>NZ_CP179897.1:0-4679171 GCF_047456095.1 Enterobacter sp. BNK-14 | reverse complement strand
AGGAGAGACCGGCATAGTGGTGGGTCAGCCCCACCAGCCCGTCAAAGTTGACTTCACGCGCTTTCATGACGATCCCCTTCGCTAAAATCCAGCCCCGGACTGAGCGTCTCCGGCAGCGTCAGCGCCGGGGTTTCCAGGCTCGCCATCGGCCATGCACAGTAATCCGCGGCATACCACGCGCTGGCGCGATGGTTACCCGACGCACCCACGCCGCCGAATGGCGCGGTGCTCGCCGCACCGGTCAGCGGTTTATTCCAGTTTACAATCCCGGCGCGCGCTTCCAGCAGCAGTTGATCAAACTTCTCGCGATGCGGCGAAATGAGTCCGCTCGACAGGCCATAGCGGGTGTTGTTTGCCATCGCAATCGCCGTATCAAAATCGTCGTAACGCCAGACGCACAGCAGCGGGCCAAAGACCTCTTCATCCGGCACGTTGCTCGCGCCGCTCATCTCAACAATACCCGGCGTCAGCAGCGAGGTTCCCGGCTGTACCTGCCTGGGTTCCAGCAGGGTTTTCGCGCCGCGCGCAACGTGGTTTTGCCAGGCGTTAAGCACATTCAGCGCGGCCTGTTCGGAAATCAGTCCACCCATAAACGGCTGCGGATCGGCATCCCACGCGGCGGGGACCAGACGTGCGCTCACGTCGACCAGGCGTTTCAGGAAGGCATCCCCTTGTGCGCCTCGTTTCACCAGCAGGCGGCGGGCACAGGTGCAACGCTGTCCGGCGGTGATAAAGGCGGACTGGATCGTCAGGTGCACCGCGGCGTCAATATCATCGGGGTCTTCAACAATCAGCGGGTTGTTGCCCCCCATCTCCAGCGCCAGAATTTTTTCCGGCTGTCCCGCCAGCTGGCGATGCAGCTGATAGCCCGTTCCGGCGCTGCCGGTGAACAGCAGACCGTCAATATCGCTCAGCGCACTGAGCGCCTGACCGGTTTCGCGACCGCCCTGCACCAGGTTCAGCACGCCCGGCGGCAACCCGGCCTGTTCCCACAGCTTCACCACCGCCTCGCCGGTTAAGGGGGTTAACTCGCTCGGCTTGAAAATAACGGTATTGCCCGCCAGTAGTGCGGGAACAATGTGGCCGTTCGGCAGATGTCCCGGGAAGTTGTACGGGCCAAATACCGCCAGCACGCCGTGCGGACGATGGCGCAGCGTCGCCGCGCCGTCCGGCATCTCGGTGTGTTGCTCGCCGGTGCGGGTATGGTATGCCTTTACCGAAATGGCGATTTTGTTGATCATCGCCGTCACTTCCGTTGCTGCTTCCCAGCGTGGCTTACTGGTTTCGAAAGCAATAATGCGCGTGAGCTCAGCTTTATTCGCCTCCAGCAGCCCGGCAAACGTTTCAATAATGGCCTGGCGCGTGGCGAAAGGCTGTTTGGCCCACGCCGGAAACGCACGACGCGCGGCATGACAGGCTTGTTCCACCTGGCTGGGGCTAGCGTCATTTCCCTTCCAGAGCACCTCATTGCCTACCGGATTGGTCTTTACGCGCAGCTCGCCTTCGCCCGTTACCCAGTCACCGTTAATCCATAATGTCATGCTGTTTTCTCCTCAGGGCAGAGACGCACCAGACGAACCGTATCGCCGGCGTTACATTTCAGGGCATCCAGTTCTGCAGCCGTCAGCACCAGACGTTCACATTTCGGGTTAGTCCGCACCAGCATGGCGCGGAAGTGGGTGTAATTTTCGTTCGCCACCAGACATGCCGGCCAGTCGCCTGGCGCGGGCTGTCCTTCAGAGACCTCTACCAGGCGGCTTTTACGGATCGCGCGAACGCGGTCGATATCGCACTCAAGCGTCGGTCCGCCGTCAAAGATGTCGACATAGTTACGGTAGCGGAAGCCCTCTTTCTCCAGCACTGCGCGAGCTGGCGCGGTTTGCGGATGCACTTCGCCGATCACCGCCTGCGCTTCCGGGCTAAGGAAATGGGTATAGATAGGATGCTTCGGCATCAGCTCGGCAATAAAGGCTTTCTGGCCGGTGCCGCAGAGATAGTCTGCACGGCTGAACTCCATAGAGAAGAAGCGCTCGCCCAGGCTCTCCCAGAACGGCGAGTAGCCGGTGTCATCGATCACGCCGCGCATCTCGGCGACCACCTTTTCGTTAAAGCGATCGCGGAAGGCAGCCATAAACATAAAGCGCGATTTGGAGAGCAGATAACCGTTGCCCTCTTTGCGCCACGCCGGGTCGAGGAACAGCGTGCAGAGCTCGCTGGCACCCGTGTGGTCATTACAGAGAAACAGGGTCGGCAGCGCGTTGTAGACGTTCAGCTCTTTCGACGCGTGAACCATAGTGCCGACGCGGTAGTTATACCACGGGTCGTTAAGGCCGACGGCCACTTCAATGGCGCAGATCCCGGCCACCGTCCCCGTCTCGGTATCCTCCAGCACGAACACGTAGCCCTGTTCGCTTTTTGGCAACGTCCCCTGCCAGGTTTGCAGGGCGCGCTCAATGCGCGCCGACAGCGTTTTTTCATCGGCAGGAAGCGATGTCAGCCCGCCTCCCGTCTTACCGGCAAGCTGCATGAGCCCGGCGATATCGCCGCGCTCAACGGGACGGATGACCATCATGATGACACCCCGGACTTCACTTTTTCACACGCCAGTGCAAATCGATCCAGACCGGTTTGCACCTCTTCCTCGCTGACAATCAGCGCGGGAGCAAAACGCACCACGTTGGCACCGGCAATCAGCACCATCACGCCCATTTTTGCCGCTTCCTGTGAAATAAGTTTAGCTTTTCCGGCAAACTCAGGGGTGAGCTCGCAGCCAATTAACAGCCCCAGGCCGCGAATTTCCTTGAACAGTCCGGTCTTGCCATTGATGGCGTTCAGGCGTTCAACAAACCAGTCGTGACGCTGCTTAACGCCCTTCAGCACCTCAGGGGTGTTAATGATGTCGAGAACCTGTCCGGCCACAGCGGTCGCCAGCGGGTTGCCGCCGTAGGTGGTGCCATGGGTGCCCACGGTCATCACGCTGGCGAATTTATCGGTCGTCAACGTGGCCCCAATCGGGAAGCCGCCGCCCAGCGCTTTGGCGGTTGAGAGAATATCCGGCGTCACGCCGTAGTGCATATACGCATACAGCTCGCCGGTGCGGCCGACGCCGGTCTGTACTTCATCGAAAATCAGCAGCGCATTATGGCGATCGCACAATTCGCGCAGCCCCTGAAGGAATGCTTTTTGCGCCGGAAGCACGCCGCCCTCGCCCTGCATCGGTTCGACGATCACCGCGCAGGTGGTGTCGTTAATCAGCTCGCTGGCAGACTGCAGATCGTTATAGATGCCGTGGCGAATATCCGGCGGCAGCGGTGCGAAATCCTGCGAATAAGAGGGCTGACCGCCCGCGCTCACGGTAAACAGCGTGCGTCCGTGGAAGGCATTTTTAAATGCCACAATCCCGCTCTTGTGGGTACCGAACTTGTCGTGGGCATATTTACGTGCCAGCTTCAGCGCCGCTTCGTTGGCTTCCGCCCCGGAGTTACAGAAAAAGACTTTTTCGGCAAACGTCGCGTCAATCAGCTTTTTCGCCAGACGAAGCGCAGGCTCGTTGGTAAAACCGTTACCGGTATGCCAGAACTTCGCGGCCTGATCGTTCAGCGCCTGACGCAGCGCCGGATGCGCATGACCCAGCGCATTCACCGCAATCCCCCCGGCAAAGTCGATGTACTCTTTCCCCTGCTGATCCCACAGGCGTGAGCCTTCCCCGCGAACCGGAATAAACGCCGCCGGCGCGTATACCGGCATCATCCATTCATCGAAATTTTCACGCGTAATTGACAGAGACATAGCGACCTCATCCGGTAAATAAAAGGTTATTTGAATGTTAAATAATTGAGTGTTTGCACTGTGAATGTAGATTGCAGCCTTCGTGCCAGCCAGCGATAAAAATGCATAAACGGGTTGCGGTAACAGAATATCAATGAGTTATGATATGGAGTTATTCACTGTTACTGCATAAAAAGTGAATATTTTTACGATAAGCGGCGCTTTGCCGCATGAAAATAAGAAAGAGTATGCAAAGGCCAAATATAATTCTGGAATTGTGATCGCTCGCGAAATTTCCCGGCCATTTACGCCCTGTCAGGGGGCAAAACGCGTCAGGATGGTGCAAATATTGCACCACCGGCATTATCTGTCGCAGTTATTGGTCGAACCCGGTAACAGTTGATGCAAATTCTGCTACCATCCATGCACTATTCACCTTGCACTGGCAGCGATTATGAAATTTGTCTCTTTTAATATCAACGGCCTGCGCGCCCGTCCTCATCAACTGGAAGCCATTGTTGAGCAACATCAGCCCGATGTTATCGGCCTGCAGGAGACCAAGGTTCACGACGACATGTTCCCCCTCGAAGAGGTCGCGAAACTGGGTTACAACGTCTTCTACCACGGTCAGAAAGGTCACTATGGCGTCGCGCTGCTCACCAAAGAAACCCCGGTTTCCGTGCGTCGCGGCTTCCCCGGGGACAATGAAGAAGCGCAGCGCCGTATCATCATGGCGGAAGTGCCCTCTGCACTTGGCAATATCACGGTCATTAACGGCTATTTCCCACAGGGTGAGAGCCGTGACCACGAGACAAAATTCCCCGCCAAAGCGAAGTTTTATCAGGATCTGCAGAACTACCTGACAACCGAACTGAAAAAAGAGAATCCGGTGCTGATCATGGGCGACATGAATATCAGCCCGACGGATCGGGATATCGGCATAGGCGAAGAGAACCGCAAGCGCTGGCTACGTACCGGCAAATGTTCCTTCCTGCCGGAAGAGCGCGAGTGGATGGAACGCCTGCTGGGCTGGGGCCTGGTGGATACCTTCCGCCATGCGAACCCTGAAACCCAGGATCGCTTCTCGTGGTTTGACTACCGCTCAAAAGGCTTTGACGACAACCGTGGCCTGCGTATCGACCTGCTGCTGGCCAGCTTGCCGCTGGCTGAGCGCTGCATCGAAACCGGGATCGACTACGATATCCGCAGCATGGAAAAGCCATCGGACCATGCGCCGGTGTGGGCTAAATTCAAGCTCTGATCGCGCGTGAACAGTCGAAAATTACTCTTCCTGTGCGCCCTTCTGGGCGCATTTATTCTGACGTTTGTCATGCTGCCACCGGGCACGCTCTCTCTGGAAGGGGTTAAAACTCACCAGCAGACGTTACTCTCCTATGTCGACCGCGCGCCGCTGCAGAGCGCAATGATCTTTTTTGCACTCTACGTAGCGCTCTCCGCCCTGTCGCTTCCCGGCGCGGCGATCCTGACCCTGCTGGGCGGGACACTGTTTTCCCTGTGGGAAGGCACCGTGCTGGTCTCGTTTGCCTCTACGCTCGGGGCTACGCTGGCCATGCTTGCCAGCCGTTATCTCCTTCGCGACTGGGTTCAGCAGCGCTTTGCCCGACAGATGAATACGGTGAATACCGGTATGGCGCGCGAGGGTACGGCCTATCTTTTTGCCCTGCGCCTGATGCCGCTGTTCCCGTTTTTTGTGGTGAATTTGCTGATGGGGGTGACCCGCATCACGGTGAGGCGCTACTGGTGGGTTAGCCAGGTCGCCATGCTGCCCGCCACGGTTGTCTTCCTCAACGCCGGGCGCGAGCTGGGAAAAGTGACATCGCTGCACGATATTGTGTCGCCGGGTATGGTCTTCGCCTTTACACTATTGGGGTTATTGCCGCTGGCTACCCGCTGGCTGTATTCCCGTTACACCTCTTCGTTCAAAAAGTGAGGCATTATGCGCCGTGTGCGTTTTTGCACGTTTCTGACAGGCCTGCTGCTGGCCGCCCCCCTGTATGCCGCCGACAGCTGGCAAAGTATCCAGCAACAAGCCAACGGGCAGACTGTCTGGTTTAACGCCTGGGGAGGCGATCCGGCGGTCAACCGCTACCTTGAGTGGGTGAGCGGCGAGATGCAAACGCACTACGCCATTACCCTTAAAATCGTCCCGCTGGCCGACGCTGCCGAAGCGGTAAAACGGATCCAGACCGAAGCCGCCGCGGGGCGCAAAACGAATGGCTCGGTCGACCTGCTGTGGGTCAACGGCGAAAACTTCCGCACGCTAAAAGAGGCTAATCTCCTGCAAACCGGGTGGGCGCAGAGGTTGCCCAACTGGCGCTATGTCGATACCCGCAAACCTGTCACCGAAGATTTCGCCATTCCCACAGACGGCGCGGAATCGCCGTGGGGCGGCGCGCAGCTGACCTTTATCGCCCGCAAAACCAGCATGCCGACGCCGCCAGAAGATCCGCAGGCGTTGCTGGATTATGCAAGGCAGAACCCCGGCAAGCTCAGCTATCCCCGCCCGCCCGATTTTACCGGTACCGCGTTCCTTGAGCAGCTGCTGATGACGCTCACGGCTCATCCGGATGCGTTGCAAAAAGCACCCGATGACACCTTTGCCCAGGTGACCGCCCCGCTCTGGGCTTATCTCGATAAACTGCACCCGCTGCTGTGGCGTGAAGGGAAAGACTTACCTCCCTCGCCCGCCCGGATGGATACCCTGCTTGCCAGCGGGAGCCTGAATCTGTCGCTGACCTTTAACCCGGCGCATGGGCAGCAGAAAGTGGCGAGCGGCGAACTGCCTGCCGACAGCTACAGCTTTGGTTTTATAAACGGGATGCTCGGCAACGTCCATTTTGTGGCGATTCCGGCCAATGCCAGCGCAAGCGCTGGCGCAAAAGTCGTCGCCAACTTCCTGCTGTCACCGCGGGCGCAAATCCGCAAGGCCGACCCGGCCATCTGGGGTGACCCGAGCGTGCTGGATGTGAAAACGCTGCCCGAAGATGAAGCAAAACAGCTGCTGGCTCATACGCCGCAGGGGCTGCCGAAGGTTCTGGCAGAGCCGCAGTCCGCCTGGGTTAACGCGCTGGAGCAGGAATGGCTGCGTCGTTACGGCACCCGTTAAGCTGGCTTGTCTGGCTGGCGATGGCGATTATTTATCTGCCGCTCCTGCCCGCCGGTGCCATGCTGCTTGCTCCGGCATTTTCTGTCGTTAACTGGCAGCGGCTGCTGAACGACCCACAATTGCCTCAGGCAGCCATCGCCACCCTGGTTTCAACGCTTATCGCCACGCTGGGGGCGTTGTTTATCGCCCTTTCTCTCGTGGCCCTTTTCTGGCCCGGCAAACGCTGGCGGCGTCTCAGTACGCGCCTGCCGTGGCTGCTGGCCGTGCCCCATGTGGCTTTCGCCTCCAGCGCGTTGCTGCTGTTTGCCGAAGGCGGTCTGTTTTATCAGGTCTGCACCGTCTGTTCACCTCCGTATGACCGCTACGGCATCGGGCTGGGTCTGACGCTCGCGGTCAAAGAGAGCGCGTTTGTGCTGTGGGCGATTTACGCCGTGCTGCCGGAAAAACGGCTCGCACCGCAGAAGATTGTCCTGCAGACCTTCGGCTACGGGCGTTTTCAGACGCTTAACTGGCTGCTCCTTCCGGCGATCGCGCCGGTACTCGGCGCGGTGATGCTGGCGGTGCTGGCGTGGTCGCTGTCCGTCGTGGACGTGGCGATCGTTCTCGGGCCCGGTAACCCGCCGACGCTGGCCGTGCTGGCCTGGCAGTGGCTGAGCCAGGGAGACGTACAGCAGCAGGCTAAAGGGACGCTGCTGTGCCTGCTCCTCCTTCTGCTGCTGGCCGCGCTTGCTGCGCTGGGCTACGGGCTGTGGAAGGTGTGGCGTCGCACGTTTGCACATCCGACGGGCGCACGCCAAAGGTCTCATCTCGCCCTGCCAGAGCGTGTATTCAGCGGCTTTCTGCCCGCGTGCGGGATACTTTGCGCCGCGGTGCTGTTGATGCTGGCCCAACGGGACGATGTTGGCCCGGTGAGTACCAGCCTTTCTTTCGGTCTGCTTTCGAGCCTTGTCGCCCTGATCGTCATTTTTCTCTGGCTGGAATGGGGGCCGCAGCGAGGCGCTCCGTGGGTGTGGTTACCGCTCGCGCTCCCGGCGCTACCGCTGGTCACGGGGCAATATGCCATTGCGTTACATCTGGGCCTCGACGGGCACTATGCCGCCGTGCTCTGGAGCCATCTGCTCTGGGTACTCCCCTGGATGCTGCTGGTGCTGCAACCGGCCTGGCAAAGGCTCGATCCCCGGCTTATTCTTACCGCCAGGACGCTCGGCTGGCGGCGGGCAAAAATCTTCTGCCTGCTGAAATGCCCTCTGCTGGTGCGCCCTGCGCTGCTGGCCTTTGCCACCGGTTTTTCAGTCAGCATGGCGCAATATATGCCGACGCTGTGGCTGGGCGCAGGTCGTTTCGCCACGCTGACCACCGAGACCGTCGCGCTCAGCAGCGGGGGCAGCATCCCGGTTCTCGCTAACCGGGCGCTGGGTTTACTGCTGGTCACGGGCACGGTGTTCGGTCTGGCCTCACTCTTCTCCCGCCTTGCGGGCCGCTATCGTCAGGGATTACGTTAATGTTGAAGGTAAAGGATCTCACCATCGAACCGCTTTTCCGCGAGGTCAATTTTTGCGTTCCCCGCGGGGAGATCGTCACCCTGATGGGCCCCTCCGGCAGCGGAAAATCGACCCTTTTTTCCTGGATGGTCGGCGCGCTGTCAGATGATTTTCAGGCACGGGGCGAACTGTGGCTCGATGAGCGTCGCTGCGACGGCCTTCCCGTCGAATCTCGCGGGCTGGGCATTCTCTTTCAGGACGCGCTGCTGTTTGACGCGTTCAGCGTCGGGCAAAATTTGCTGCTGGCGTTGCCTGAGCGGATCGCCGGACGCGCACGTCGGGAAGCCGTCGAACTGGCGCTGAATTCCGCCGGGCTTGGCGACCGTTACGCCAGCGACCCGGCAACCCTTTCCGGCGGTGAGCGCGCCCGGGTGAGTCTGCTGCGCGCCCTGCTCGCTGAACCGCAGGCACTGCTGCTGGATGAGCCCTTCAGTCGCCTCGATAAAGCGTTACGCACGACGTTTCGGGCCTGGGTGTTTGACACCGTCCGGGCGCGCAATATTCCGGTGGTGCTGGTCACCCATGATGAGGACGATATTCCGCCCGCCGGCGAGGTGATTGAGATTTCTCGCTGGCAATAATGTGCTAACGCAATGTTTTCCGTTTCGGGAGAGACGACAATGCCCCCCTCTTTTACTGACGTCAGGTTATTCGATGAAACGTGTTTCTCAACTGACCGCGCTGGCCCTGCTCTGCGGCCTCGCTTCGTTTTCCTCTCAGGCGGCTGAAATGGCCAATTCACTCACGCTGTCCCAGCTTCAGGCGCAGCACGGTACGCCTGTCGACACCCGCGCCAGCGCGTTCTACAACGGCTGGCCGCAGACCCTCAGCGGTCCTTCCGGGCATGAACCCGCAGCGCTCAACCTTGCAGCCAGCTGGCTTGACGCAATGAGCGACGAACAGCTGGCGCGCTGGGCTAAACAGCATCAGCTTTCGCCTGCGACGCCTGTCGCGCTGTACGGCGACGATAGCGCCAACCAGGCGGTGAAAGCGCGCCTGGAGAAAGCCGGATATCACGCTATCTCGCTGCTCAGCGATGCCCTGCAAACCCCGGACCGCCTGCAGCGTCTGCCGCACTTTGAACAGCTGGTCTATCCGCAGTGGATCCACCAGCTCCAGCAGGGTAAACCGGTGACAGCCGCGCCCGCGGGTGAATGGAAAGTCATAGAAGCGGCCTGGGGCGCGCCGAAGTTTTATCTGCTGAACCATATTCCCGGCGCGGGATACATCGACACCAACGAAGTGGAAAGCGAGCCGCTGTGGAATAAAGTCTCCGACGAAAAGCTGAAAGCGATGCTGGCGAAGCACGGGATCCGTCACGATACCACCGTCATTTTGTATGGTCGTGACGTTTACGCCGCCGCGCGCGTGGCGCAGATTATGCTGTATGCAGGCGTGAAGGATGTGCGCATACTCGATGGCGGCTGGAAGGCGTGGTCAGATGCGGGTCTGCCGGTTGAACGCGGTACGCCAGGGAAAGTGAAACCCGCCCCTGATTTTGGCGCACCGATTCCCGGTCAGCCGCAACTGATGGTGGATATGGAACAGGCGCGCGGTATGCTGCACCGCCAGGATGCGTCTCTCGTCAGTATTCGTTCGTGGCCAGAATTTATCGGCGAAACCAGCGGCTACAGCTACATCAAACCAAAAGGTGACATTGCCGGCGCCCGCTGGGGCCACGCGGGAAGCGATGCCACCCACATGGAAGATTTCCACAACCCGGACGGCACCATGCGCAGCGCCGACGACATCACCGCCATGTGGAAAACGTGGGATATCCTGCCGGAGCAGCACGTCGCCTTTTACTGCGGCACCGGCTGGCGAGCGGCTGAAACCTTTATGTACGCCCGGGCGATGGGCTGGAAGAACGTCGCCGTCTATGACGGCGGCTGGTATGAGTGGAGCAGTCACCCGCAGAACCCGGTCTCCCGCGGTGAGCGCGGGCCCGAGAGTACGCGTTAAGGTTTGAGTGACTTTAGCGTCACATAACCGCTCCAGATGCGCGTTGTGGTGGTCAGCCAGCACAACGCGCCAAATATCCACGCGAACACGGCAAAATGGGCCGGAAACAGACAGCAGAGCACGAACAGCACGATGGTCTCCGTCCCCTCCGTTAACCCGCCGATGTAGTAAAACGACTTGTGCGCATAGCCGGGGTTGTCGATATTGTGCTTCGCCGCCAGTGCCGCAAAGGCCAGAAAGCTGCTCCCGGTGCCAATAAATGCGAACAGCAGCCAGGCGGCAGCCAGCGTATTCTGCTCAGGTGCCGCCAGCGCAAAGCCAAACGGCACCAGCGCATAGAACAGGAAATCGAGCGCGATATCCAGAAACCCTCCCGCATCCGTGAGCCCTCTCCGGCGCGCCAGCGCACCGTCCAGACCATCCAGCAGGCGGTTCAGGACGATGGCGACCAGTGCTGCCGGGTACCAGCCGAGGGCCAGAAATGGCAACGTCAGCAGGCCGATGGCAAACCCCGCCAGGGTAAGTCCGTCGGGCGTAATGCCCGGCATATCCAGCGCAGAGACCAGACGATTCAGCGCGGGTTTTATCCGTGGGTGCAGGTGACGGTCAAGCATCAGGCTTCCCTTTAAACGTGGCGCACAGCCCCTGCGCCGGGATATCCAGCGCGGCGTTAAAGCGGGCGGAGAGATTCTGAAAGGCGATGAGCGCCGTCATTTCAGTAATAACCTCATCGGTAAAGTGGCGTTTCAGCGCCGTTTTGATTGCTTCATCCACCCTGGGCGGCGTGGCGGTGACCGCCTCAGCATAGGCCAGCGCCGCGCGCTCTTGTTCACTGAACAGGTCAGAATCTGGCCAGTCGCTCACGGCCTGGACTTTATCCAGCGCCCCGCTGCGCTCGGCCAGACGCAGGCTGTTAGCATCAATGCAAAAAGCACAGTGGCACAGCTGCGATACCCGCGTCATCAGCAGCGAGCGGAGTTGCGGCGTCAGGCGCGCGTTTCTTCGCTCCAGAAAACCGACAAACAATGCGACCAGCCAGAACAGACGCGGCATGCGCCCCCACCAGCGCGTGGGATTCAGGACTGCACCAAAGTGTTTTCGCTGCATGGCGGCAATCGGTTTTACGCTCGCCGGAAGGGTTGGGATGGGTTCTACCCAGGTGGACGACTCTTTCACCTGTTTCTCCTGATGACTGGACTCTTTGAAAGGGCACGATAATATGTCGTTTTTCGCTATCAAGTATTGACGACCATGCTAAAAACAGTCGATGTCGTTGCGGCCATCATCGAAAAAGACGACAAAATTTTACTGGCGCAGCGCCCTGCCCACGCCGATCAACCGGGAATGTGGGAATTCGCTGGCGGAAAAGTCGAGGCCGGTGAAACCCAGCCTCAGGCGCTAATCCGCGAGCTGCGTGAAGAGTTGGGTATTGAGGCGCAGCCCGGGCAGTATGTGGCAAGCCACCAGCGCGAAGTGTCGCAGCGGTTAATCCACCTGCACGCCTGGCATGTTCCTGCCTTTAGCGGAGCGTTAATCGCACACTACCACAGCGCGCTGGCGTGGTGCACGCCGGAAGAGGCGTTGAGCTACGACCTGGCCCCGGCGGATATTCCGCTGCTGGAGGCGTTTATTCTTTTACGCGCCGCCAGACCAGCGGGTTCGTGTTGATCGCGCGTTCATCACGCTGGCATTGCAGCAAAACCCCGTCCGCTTTTACCACTGCTCCTTCAGAATAATTTTGATCCTGATAGATACAGCACTGGTTACAGGGTTGCGCACGCTGGCCGCCGGAGCTAAAGACCTCCGGCGGGACATTCACCTCCACGTCCGGGCGAATGCGGTCAGCCTGCGCGCCAGCGGTCAACATCAACGAAAATGCAGCCATCACGTAACGATTCATAGACTTGTCTTCCTGTTATGTCCTGATAATGACTATAACGGTTAATCGGGCAGAATCTTTAATTTCACACATCATTGCTTTTTGTTATGACGCAGCGCGGGTCATTAATTTCCCTTTCACCCTACATTTCTGCTTGCTTCACAAAGCAGTACGGGTGGTATAGTCAAAAAAACAACACAAATCGCATAAGCAATACACATAAATGACTATAAGGGGTTCTTATATCTATGGATCAGACACGCTCTCTGGAAAGCTTTCTTGCCCATGTTCAGCAGCGCGACCCGCATCAGAGCGAGTTCGCCCAAGCCGTTCGTGAAGTGATGACCACCCTGTGGCCTTTCCTTGAAGAAAACCCGCGTTATCGTCAACTGTCGCTGCTGGAACGTCTGGTTGAGCCAGAACGGGTGATCCAGTTCCGCGTGACCTGGGTGGATGACCGCAATCAGGTCCAGGTCAACCGCGCCTGGCGCGTGCAGTTTAACTCCGCCATCGGCCCGTTTAAGGGCGGCATGCGTTTCCACCCTTCCGTGAACCTGTCGATCCTGAAATTCCTCGGCTTTGAGCAGACGTTTAAAAACGCGCTCACCACCCTGCCGATGGGCGGCGGTAAAGGCGGGAGTGACTTCGATCCTAAGGGGAAAAGCGAAGGTGAAGTGATGCGTTTCTGTCAGGCGCTGATGACCGAGCTCTGGCGCCACCTTGGTCCGGACACCGACGTACCGGCGGGGGATATCGGCGTGGGGGCCCGCGAAGTGGGCTTTATGGCCGGGATGATGAAAAAGCTTTCCAACAACAGCGCCTGCGTCTTTACCGGCAAAGGATTGTCGTTTGGCGGGAGTTTGATTCGCCCGGAGGCGACCGGATATGGTCTGGTCTACTTCACCGAGGCGATGCTCAAACGTCACGGGTTAGGGTTTGAAGGGATGCGCGTGGCGGTGTCCGGCTCCGGTAACGTGGCGCAATACGCTATCGAAAAAGCGATGCAGTTTGGCGCCCGCGTGGTGACGGCCTCGGACTCCCGTGGCACGGTGGTGGATGAAGCGGGCTTTACGGCAGAAAAACTGGCGCGCCTGTGCGAAATTAAAGCCAGCCGCGACGGGCGGCTCGCAGACTATGCCCAGGAATTTGGATTGACGTATCTGGAAGGCAAGCAGCCGTGGGGTGTTCCGGTGGATATTGCCCTGCCGTGCGCCACGCAAAACGAACTGGACGTGGACGCCGCGCGCACGCTGATCGGCAACGGCGTGAAGGCGGTGGCCGAAGGGGCGAATATGCCGACCACCATCGATGCGACGAATCTGTTCCTCGAAGCGGGCGTGCTGTTTGCCCCAGGCAAGGCCGCCAATGCGGGCGGCGTGGCAACCTCCGGCCTTGAGATGGCGCAAAACGCCGCGCGTCTTGGCTGGAAGGCGGAGAAAGTGGATGCCCGTTTGCACCATATCATGCTGGATATTCACCACGCCTGCGTGGAGTACGGCGGTGAAGCGTCGCAAACTAACTACGTGCGCGGAGCGAATATCGCCGGATTCGTGAAGGTGGCGGATGCGATGATTGGGCAGGGTGTGATTTAAGCTTTCACTGTGTTCTCGCCCTGTAGGCCGGGTAAGGCGAAGCCGCCACCCGGCCTACGGTTTAAGAAGCTGCCGCGCTCTTTTTCTTTTTAAAGGGCTTCTTCGCACCGCTACCCGGCGCAACCATCCCTCTGAACCGCTTCACCGGCGTACTGCGTGCCTGATCGATCAACTGATACAGCGTCCCCACCAGCGGCTGCATAAAGTCCTGGTAGCGGCACTGCTTTTCACTGATTTGCGTCAGCACAGATTCCCAGTGCGCGGTCATGTCCGGCCTCGCGGCCAGTTCCGGAAGGGAGTGGATGAGCGCCCGGCCCGGCTCCGTGGAGTGGATATAGCGTCCTTTTTTCTCCAGGAAGCCGCGCTTGAACAACAGTTCGATGATCCCCGCTCGCGTCGCTTCCGTACCCAGACCGTCGGTGGCGCGCAGGATTTTCTTCAGATCTTTATCCTGCACAAATCGGGCGATCCCGGTCATGGCCGACAGCAGCGTCGCATCGGTGAAATGGCGTGGCGGCTGGGTCTGACGTTCAACCACTTCACCTTTCTCGCACAATAACTCGTCATCTTTCGCGACTACCGGCAGCGGCGTACCGTCGTTCTCCTCGTCACGCTCTTTGTTGCCGAGCAGCGTGCGCCAGCCCGCTTCCGCGAGGAAACGCGCTTTGGCGATAAACTTACCTTTGGCAATCTCAAGCTCAATGACGCATTTGCGGAACACCGCGTCCGGGCAGAACTGCATCAGATACTGACGGGCGATGAGGTTATAGACCTTCGCTTCGTTATCCGTCAGGTTAACGTGGCTGGCGCGTGCCGTCGGGATAATTGCATGGTGGGCGTCCACCTTTTTATCATCCCAGCAGCGGTTATGGGTGTCCGGATTCACCACCGGCTGCGGCAGGAGATCGGCGGCGTGTACGCTTATCGCGTTCAGTACCGCGTGGCGACCGGCAAAATGTTCTTCCGGCAGATAACGGCTATCCGAACGCGGATAGGTGATCAGCTTGTGGGTTTCATAGAGCTTCTGGCAGATATCCAGCACGTTTTGCGCGCTGAGGCCAAAGCGCTTCGCCGCCTCAATCTGCAAGGCCGAGAGCGAAAATGGCAGCGGTGCGGGTTCTGATTCCCGTTTATCGTTATAGCTGGTGACGATGGCAGGCTGACCGGTAATACGGTTAACCACATGCTCCGCCAGCGGACGGTGCAGCAAGCGCCCCTCTTCATCCTGGTACGATTCACAGGCATCGCTCGGCTGCCAGACGGCGGTAAAGCGTTCGTCCTTAGGCGTAACGATATGCGCTTTCACTTCAAAGAAATCTTTGGCGACGAAGTTCTCAATCTCTTCATCACGACGCACCACCAGCCCCAGCACCGGCGTCTGCACGCGGCCCACGGAGAGTACCCCCTGATAGCCCGCATTACGCCCGAGGATGGTGTAGGCGCGGGTCATGTTGATCCCGTACAGCCAGTCAGCGCGCGCGCGCGCAAGCGCCGAGACGCACAGCGGGATAAACTCGCTGTTGGCACGCAGACGCGAGATCGCACGCTCTACCGCCTGCGGGTTGAGGTCGTTTATCAGGCAGCGCTGTACCTGCTGGCGTTTTTCCGGCGGCAGCTCGAGGTAGTCCAGCACTTCATCTACCAACAGTTGTCCTTCCCTGTCCGGGTCACCTGCGTGAACCACTTCAGAGGCTTCGTGCAGGAAACGCTTGATCACGTTCAGCTGTTTGGTCACCGAAGGCCGGGGCTGCAGGCGCCATTTTTCCGGCACGATGGGCAGATCGTTGAGGTTCCAGCGGGCGTAGCGGCTGTCGTAGACGTCCGGCTGCGCCTGCTCAAGCAGGTGACCAATACACCAGGTCACCACCTGCCCGTTACCGCATTCGATAAAGCCGTCGCCCTTGCGGTGCGGCTTCGGCAACACGTCGGCGATGGCGCGCGCCAGGCTCGGCTTTTCGGCAATAAACAACCGCATCGAATTAACGGATCTCAATCATCGGTCGGCCACCGCGTGCGGTCACCAGCTCGCCGATCGCCGTCAGGGTAATGCCAAACTCGGCGGCCGTTGCCTGAACGTCAGCTTCGGCTTCCGGTGTGACCGCCAGCAGCAGGCCGCCGGAAGTTTGTGGATCGCACAGCAGGTTGCGCCACTCTTCAGGCATCTCGCCCATCAGGTGACCGTAGCTGGCAAAGTTGCGCTGAGTACCGCCCGGCACCGCGCCCTGCGCAATGTACTCTTCCACGCCCGGCAGTTTCGGCACGTCCTGATACCACACCTGTGCCTGCACGCCCGCGCCCTGACACACTTCGGAGAGGTGTCCCAGCAGACCAAAACCGGTCACATCGGTCATCGCCTTCACGCCGTCGATATTGGCGAATGCCGCGCCCGCAAGGTTCATCTGGCACATCACTTCCGTTGCCAGACCTTTGTGTTCCGGCTTCAGCAGGGATTTTTTCTCGGCGGTCGTGAGTACGCCAATGCCGAGCGGCTTGGTGAGGAACAGCTTGCAGCCCGCCTGCGCGGTGCTGTTGCGCTTCACGCGCTCGGTCGGCACCACGCCCGTGACGGCCAGGCCAAAAATAGGTTCAGGCGCGTCAATCGAGTGACCACCGGCCAGCGCAATTCCCGCCTGCTGACAGGCGAAACGGCCGCCATCAATGACGTCGCGGGCAATTTCCGGCGCGAGGGTATTAATTGGCCAGCCCAGAATGGCGATGGCCATAATCGGCTTACCGCCCATCGCGAAGATATCACTGATGGCGTTGGTGGCCGCAATGCGCCCGAAATCGAAGGGGTTATCGACAATTGGCATAAAGAAGTCAGTGGTGCTGATAATGCTGGTGCCGTTACCTAAGTCATAAACTGCAGCATCGTCACGCGTTTCATTGCCGACAAGCAGGTTCGGGTCGACAAACTTCGCCTGTTCACTGTGCAGAATGGTCTCCAGCACTTTCGGGGAAATTTTACAACCGCAACCGGCTCCGTGGCTGTACTGCGTTAAACGAATGGTTTGCTCGCTCATGGACGTCTCCTGTCATCTCAATCGCGCTATGGTAGCGCTCATTCCATAAAGAGGTAAGTATGACTGTCTGAATTCTGCGGCAGATGCTCAGAATCCAGACAGTTTAGCGTGGGTTATCAGAAACGGCTGACGAAAGGCGTAGTGTCCGGCACGCTGATGGTGCTGGAGGCTTTAAGCTGCGGCGTACCGAGGTAGAGGAAACCGACAATTTTATCGTGCTCACCGCAGCCAAAACCGTCACGGACTACCGGGCTCTCGGTCAGCGGACCGGTACGCCAGATACCGTTAAACCCCTGTGCGACAGCGGCCATTTGCATCGCCATTACCGCGCAGCCAGCAGACATTTCCTGCTCCCAGACCGGGACTTTATGGCCAGCCTGACATTTCGCCACGACGGCGATGATCATCGGCGCACGGAACGGCGCATTGCGCGCTTTATCGATACCTTTCTCATCCTGCCCGACGGCAACCGCGCCCTGCTCCAGCAGCTGGCTGAAACGATCGCGGCCTTCACCTTCAATCACAAAGAAGTGCCACGGCTGCAGCGTGCCGTGATCGGGGGCACGCATCCCGGCACGCAGAATGTTTTCCAGCTGCTCGCCCGCCGGGGCAGGTTCGGCCAGACGTGACGCGCTGCGGCGGTTAACAAGCAGTTCAAGTGCGTCCATTAGTTAACTCCTTTATTGAAATTTACTCACAAAATTAACACGGCCGCAGATTTTGTTACAGCCTGGCAGGCGATTCCTGCTGACAAGTGGCGGTTGGGTCATTACGATAACCCAACATTACCGTCCAGTGGCGACGGAAACAGTCATTTTCTGGTTAGGGAGAATACATGCGAACCCTTTGGCGAATCTTTGCCGGTTTCTTTAAATGGACGTGGCGACTGCTCAACTTCGTCCGCAACCTGGTGATGAACATCTTCTTCATCCTGCTGGTTCTGGTTTGCGCAGGCATCTGGATGCATATCAGCAATGCGAATCAGGCGCAGCATTCAACTCGCGGGGCGCTGTTACTCGATATCACCGGCGTCATCGTGGATAAACCGTCCACCAGCAACCGTCTGGGGGTCATTGGCCGTCAGCTGTTTGGCGCGACGTCCGACCGCCTGCAGGAAAACTCCCTGTTCGATATTGTCGATACTATCCGTCAGGCCAAAGACGACCGAAATATCACCGGGATCGTACTGGATCTGAAAGATTTTGCCGGAGGCGACCAGCCTTCAATGCAGTACATCGGTAAAGCGCTGCGTGAATTCCGCGACAGCGGTAAGCCAGTGATCGCCGTGGGCGACAGCTACAGCCAGGGGCAATATTATCTGGCAAGCTTCGCCAACAAGATCTGGCTCTCTCCGCAGGGGACGGTCGATCTGCACGGCTTTGCCACCAACGGCCTGTACTACAAATCGCTGCTCGACAAGCTGAAAGTGACGACCCACGTCTTCCGCGTCGGCACCTATAAATCAGCCGTGGAGCCGTTTATTCGCGACGATATGTCCCCTGCTGCCCGTGAAGCGGACAGCCGCTGGATTGGCGAGCTGTGGCAGAACTATCTGGGCACCGTGGCCGCTAACCGCCAAATTACCGCTGAGCAGGTCTTCCCGGGCGCACGTGGCGTGCTGGAGGGTCTGCGTAAGGTTGACGGCGATACCGCGAAATATGCCCTCGACAATAAACTCGTTGATGCGCTGGGTACCAGTGCGGATATCGAAAAAGCCCTGACCAAACAGTTTGGCTGGAGCAAAGAGGACAAAAACTACAGCGCGATCAGTATGTATGACTACGCTGCGAAAAAACCGGACGAGAGCGGTGACAGCGTAGCCGTGGTGTTTGCCAACGGCGCCATCATGGACGGTCAGGAAACCCCGGGTAATGTCGGCGGTGACACCACCGCGTCGCAAATCCGTGACGCGCGCCTTGACCCGAAAGTGAAAGCCATTGTTCTGCGCGTAAACAGCCCAGGCGGCAGCGTGAGCGCCTCCGAAGTGATCCGCGCTGAGCTGGCCGCGGCCCGCGCTGCGGGCAAACCGGTCGTCGTCTCCATGGGCGGAATGGCGGCATCAGGTGGGTACTGGATCTCCACGCCAGCCAACTACATTGTGGCTAACCCAAGCACGCTGACCGGCTCTATCGGCATCTTCGGGGTGATTAACACCGTGGAAAACAGTCTGGATTATCTGGGCGTGCACACCGACGGTGTTTCTACGTCGCCGCTGGCAGATGTGTCGATAACAAAATCCCTGCCGCCGGAAGTGTCGGAGATGATGCAGCTGAGCATTGAGAACGGGTATAAGCGCTTTATTACGCTGGTGGCTGACTCGCGTAAAAAGACGCCTGAACAGATTGACCAGATTGCTCAGGGCCACGTCTGGACCGGTCAGGACGCGAAGAACAACGGACTAGTGGACAGTCTGGGTGATTTTGACGACGCCGTGAAGAAAGCGGCCGACCTGGCGAAGCTCAAGCAATGGCACATTGAGTATTATCAGGATGAGCCGTCTTTCTTCGATATGGTGATGGACAGCATGTCTGTCTCCGTTCGCGCCATGCTGCCGGAGGCGCTGCAGGCTTACCTGCCTGCGCCGGTTGCCACGGCAGCGAAAGCGATGAAGACGGAAAGCGATAAGCTCGCGGCCTTTAACGATCCACAAAGTCGTTACGCGTTTTGCCTGACCTGCGCGAACGTCCGTTAAAAACCGTCCCCTCTTCTCGCGAAGAGGGGATTTTTTTCTTTTGAAGAACAAGAACTCACTACCATGCAGAAGAAATCGATTTATGTAGCCTACACTGGCGGTACCATCGGTATGCAGCGCTCTGAAAATGGCTATATTCCTGTCTCCGGCCACCTTCAGCGTCAGCTTGCGTTGATGCCTGAGTTCCACCGTCCGGAAATGCCTGACTTTACCATCCATGAATACGAGCCGCTGATGGACTCCTCCGACATGACGCCAGAAGACTGGCAGCACATCGCGGATGACATTAAAGCGCATTACGACCAGTACGACGGCTTCGTGATCCTGCACGGTACCGACACCATGGCGTTCACGGCCTCGGCGCTCTCCTTCATGCTGGAGAACCTGAGCAAGCCGGTTATCGTTACCGGGTCGCAAATTCCACTGGCGGAGTTACGCTCCGACGGGCAGATCAACCTGCTGAACTCCCTGTACGTGGCGGCAAATTACCCGATTAACGAAGTCTCGCTGTTCTTCAACAACCGTCTGTATCGCGGCAACCGCACGACGAAAGCCCATGCCGATGGTTTTGACGCCTTCGCCTCACCGAACCTGCAGCCGCTGCTGGAAGCGGGGATTCATATCCGTCGTCTGGGCACGCCGCCTGCACCGAATACCGCTGGCGAGTTGATTGTGCATCCGATTACCCCGCAGCCCATCGGTGTGGTTACCATTTACCCGGGTATTTCCGCCGACGTGGTCCGCAACTTCCTGCGCCAGCCAGTGAAAGCGCTGATCCTGCGCTCCTACGGCGTGGGCAACGCCCCGCAGAACGGTGAGTTTCTGAAAGAGCTTCAGGAAGCCAGCGAACGCGGAATTGTGGTGGTGAACCTGACCCAGTGTATGTCCGGCAAAGTGAATATGGGTGGCTATGCCACCGGCAACGCGCTGGCACATGCGGGTGTCATCAGCGGTTTCGATATGACCGTTGAGGCGACGCTGACTAAACTTCACTATTTACTGAGTCAGGATCTGGACATTCAGTCCATTCGCAACGCCATGATGCAAAATCTGCGCGGTGAACTGACCCCGGACGAATAAGGAGGCCTCATGACGCAACGCGCCCTGCTACTGGTCGATTTGCAAAATGATTTCTGCGCCGGCGGCGCGCTGGCCGTCGCCGAAGGTGACAGCACCGTTGACGTGGCGAATACGCTGATTGACTGGTGTAAAGCCCGCGGTGAAGCGGTGGTCGCCAGCCAGGACTGGCACCCGGCTAACCACGGCAGTTTTGCCAGCCAGCACAACGTCGAACCGTTCACTCAGGGTGAACTCGACGGGCTGGCGCAAACCTTCTGGCCGGATCATTGCGTGCAGCAAACGGAAGGCGCGGCGCTGCATCCGCTCCTGAATCAGAAAGCCATCGACGCGGTGTTCCATAAGGGTGAAAACCCGACAATAGACAGCTACAGCGCGTTTTTTGATAACGGTCATCGTCAGAAGACCGCGCTGGACGCGTGGTTACGCCACCATGAAATCACGGAGCTGATTGTGCTGGGGCTGGCGACAGATTACTGCGTGAAGTTTACCGTACTGGACGCGCTCCAGTCAGGCTACACCGTCAGCGTGATCACCGACGGCTGCCGCGGGGTGAACATCCAGGCGCAGGACAGCGCTCAGGCGTTTATGGAGATGGCTGCCGAAGGCGCGACGCTGTATACCCTGGCAGACTGGCTGGAAACGCAGGCGTAGTTTTTTAAGCCGGGTGGCGGCTTCGTCTTACCCGGCCTACTTTCTCTGGAGCGCAGCGGCACCCGGCATTTCTTCTCCAATCCCCATAAAGTGAACTCCCTCGCATCCTCAGCGAAGCGGCAATGCTATTCTCGTCAGGTTGTTTTTTCGCCACGCCTTTTCTGTGGCGTGGTTATTTTTATTAAGTCAAAGAGGAAATTATATGAAACGTTTGCCCTTGCTGGCAGCATTACCCTTGCTTTGCGCGTCACTGGCTTCCGCTGCGCCCCTGATGTCCGTCGGCTATTTCAACGGGGGTGGCGATGTCACCGCCGGACCGGGTGGCGACATTAATAAACTGGATGTCCGCCAGATCACCCACCTGAACTATTCGTTTGGTCTGGTCTACAACGACGAGAAAGACGAAACCAACGCCGCGCTGAAAGATCCAACGAAACTGCATCAGATCTGGCTTTCGCCAAAAGTGGCATCCGATCTGGCCTTAATCCCCACTCTGCGTAAACAAAACCCGCACCTTAAAGTGCTGCTCTCTGTTGGCGGCTGGGGTGCGCGTGGTTTCTCTGGCGCAGCGGCCACCAAAGAGAGTCGTGCGGTGTTTATCCGATCCGCCCAGGAGGTTGTCGACAAATACGGTCTGGACGGGATTGATCTCGACTGGGAGTACCCAGTCAACGGCGCGTGGGGACTGGTTGCCAGCACGCCAGCCGACAGGGACAACTTCACCGCGCTGCTGAAAGAGATGCGCGACGCATTCGGGCAGAAAAAGCTGGTGACCATTGCGGTAGGCGCCAATGCGGAAAGTCCGAAAAGCTGGGTGGATGTCAAAGCCATCGCTCCCCTGCTCGACTACATCAACCTGATGACCTACGACATGGCATATGGCACCCAGTATTTTAACGCCAACCTCTATGATTCCAGCACCTGGCCGACGGTGGCTGCTGCTGATAAATACAGCGTGGACTTTGTGGTAAATAACTATCTGGCCGCGGGACTGAAACCACAGCAGATGAACCTCGGGATCGGGTTTTACGGTCGCGTACCGAAACGCGCCGTTGAGCCGGGTATCGACTGGAGCAAGCCGGACGCACAAAAAAATCCGGTCACCCAGCCCTACTTTGGACCGCAGGAGCTCGGCTTGTTCAGGTCGCTCGGCTATGACCTGACCAAAGATACCTACGTGAAGTACAACGATATCGTGAAAAAGCTGCTGAACGATCCGCAGAAGCGTTTTACCGAGCACTGGGACGACCAGGCGAAAGTGCCGTGGCTCTCCGTGGAAGCAGCTGACGGCAAGGCGCTCTTTGCGATTTCGTATGAGAACCCACGTTCCGTGGCGATCAAAGCGGACTACATTAGACAGAAAGGTCTCGCCGGGGCGATGTTCTGGGAGTATGGCGCGGACGATAACAACCAGTTAGCGAAGCAGCTGGCAGAGTCATTAGGGATCCCGCAAAAGTAGCGACGCATTCAAGCCCTCTCCCCGTGGGAGAGGGTTGGATGAAGGCATCAGCCCGCACGGTTATTGCATTTTCAGCGTCGCAATTGGCTTCGGCGTGATGCCAAAATCTTCTTTCAGCTCTCGCTTGCTTTTCATCACCATCTGGCCGTTGGTATCGATCGTCATGTGCTGCGCGTCAGTATTGTTGCGCGCCTGCCACAGCATCACCAGCTGCAAACTGTTCTCTTTTTGCTCAGGCGTAAGCGCCACGCCATCCGGCCATTTTCCCAGCTCAACGGCGGTGACCAGACGCTGATAAACGTCCGGGGTCATCCCGTTAATCATGTCATCAATATTCACGATCTCTCCTTTTCAAAGGAATAATTTGCTGAATCGTTTTTTCAACCCTTAATCTGGTCGCCGTTTTCATCATCCGTGAAGCTCATGGAGGCCGAATTGACGCAGAAACGCTCCCCCGTTGGCTGTGGACCATCCGGGAAGACGTGCCCCAGGTGTGCATCGCAGGTCCCGCAACGGATTTCCGTGCGCACCATGCCGTGCGAGGTGTCAGTCAGATAGCGGATGGCCTCATCGCTCACCGGCTCGTAAAAGCTCGGCCAGCCGCAGCCGGAATCGAATTTCGTTTGTGAGTTAAACAGCGGGGCATCACAGACCAGACAGTGATAGACGCCGTCTCGCTTGTTGTGCAGTAAACGCCCGGTGAATGGCGGTTCCGTGCCGTGGTTCTGCGTCACGTAAAACTGCATTTCTGTGAGGTTTTTTTTCAAATCGTCAGGGTTACGTTGGTTCGACATATGCTTACATCTCGCTGTAGAAACAGACATCTTTTAACCCGGATTCTAACAAAACATTAACACCCTTGCGTGCACTTTTGTTCTAAACTTATGTGTCGCGAAAAGGCGGTCAGGCAATTGTGATCATGTTCACATTTTTATCCTGCGAGGACTTTAAAATTCCGGGCGCAGCCCCCATGTGGTTGCAAGCTCAAAGGGAAAGTGAGGCGAGTCAGTCGCACAAACGTTAGTCACAGGATTGATTTGTCGCAATGATTGACACGATTCCGCTTGACGCTGCGTAAGGTTTTTGTAATTTTACAGGCAACCTTTTATTCACTAACAAATAGCTGGTGGAATATATGACTATCAAAGTAGGTATCAACGGTTTTGGCCGTATCGGCCGTATTGTTTTCCGTGCTGCTCAGAAACGTTCTGACATCGAAATCGTTGGTATCAACGATCTCCTGGACGCTGAATACATGGCGTACATGCTGAAGTACGACTCAACTCACGGTCGTTTCGACGGCACCGTTGAAGTGAAAGACGGCCACCTGGTTGTTAACGGCAAAACCATCCGCGTTACTGCTGAGAAAGACCCAGCTAACCTGAAATGGAACGAAATCGGTGTTGATGTTGTAGCTGAAGCTACCGGTATCTTCCTGACCGACGAAACTGCACGTAAACACATCACTGCAGGCGCGAAGAAAGTTGTTCTGACTGGTCCTTCTAAAGACAACACCCCAATGTTCGTTCGTGGTGCAAACTTCGAAACTTACGCTGGCCAGGACATCGTTTCCAACGCATCCTGCACCACCAACTGCCTGGCACCGCTGGCTAAAGTTATCAACGACAACTTCGGCATCATCGAAGGTCTGATGACTACCGTTCACGCTACCACCGCTACTCAGAAAACCGTTGACGGCCCGTCTCACAAAGACTGGCGCGGCGGCCGTGGCGCGGCTCAGAACATCATCCCATCCTCTACCGGTGCTGCTAAAGCTGTAGGTAAAGTACTGCCAGAACTGAATGGCAAACTGACTGGTATGGCGTTCCGCGTTCCAACGCCTAACGTATCCGTTGTTGACCTGACCGTTCGTCTGGAAAAAGCTGCTTCTTATGAAGAAATTAAGAAAGCAATCAAAGCTGCTTCCGAAGGCGCAATGAAAGGCGTTCTGGGTTACACCGAAGACGACGTTGTATCTACTGATTTCAACGGCGAAGTGTGCACTTCCGTGTTCGATGCTAAAGCTGGTATCGCACTGAACGACAACTTCGTGAAACTGGTTTCCTGGTACGACAACGAAACTGGCTACTCAAACAAAGTACTGGACCTGATCGCTCACATCTCCAAATAAGTTGAGATGAGTGTTTGATCCAAAAAGGCGACTTCGGTCGCCTTTTTTATTGTTTTTTAGACAGAGGATTGCTTAATGATTAATAAAATATTTGCACTTCCGGTAGTCGAACAACTTACCCCTGTGCTCTCCCGCCGCCAGATTGACGGCGCTGATGTTATCGTCGTTGACCACCCGCGCGTGAAAGCCTCCGTGGCGCTGAATGGCGCCCACCTGCTCTCCTGGAAGCCTGAGGGCGAAGAGGAAGGACTGTGGCTGAGCGACGCCACCTCGTTCAAAAAAGGGGCTGCTATCCGTGGCGGCGTCCCCATCTGCTGGCCATGGTTCGGCCCGTCCACACAGCAGGGTTTGCCGTCTCACGGTTTTGCCCGTAACCAGCAGTGGACGCTGAAAGCGCACAATGAAGATGACAACGGTGCCGTGCTGACCTTTGAGCTGCAGGCGAATGATGAAACCCGCGCCCTGTGGCCGCATGATTTCACCCTGTACGCCCGTTTCAAGCTGGGTAAAACCTGCGAAATTGAGCTGGAAGCCCACGGCGAGTTCGAAACCACGTCTGCCCTGCACACCTACTTCAACGTGGGTGACATCAACGCAGTGAAGGTGAGCGGCCTCGGCGATACCTTTATCGACAAAGTTGATAATGCGAAAGAGGGCAAGCTGAGCGACGGCGTTCAGGCTTTCCCCGATCGTACCGACCGCGTCTATCTCCACCCGGAAGCTTGCAGCGTGATCCACGATGGTGCCCTGAACCGCGGCATTGAGGTCGTTCATCATCATCACAGCAATGTGGTGGGCTGGAACCCAGGTCCGGCATTGTCTGTCAGCATGGCCGATATTCCTGATGACGGTTACAAAACATTCGTTTGTGTAGAAACAGCCTGCGTCACCACACCGCAGAAAGCGAGCGAAGAAAAACCGTCTCGTTTAGGGCAGACGATCCGTATTGTTAAGCGATAATCGCCCTGCACCACAAAAAAGCAAACGGGGCGCTAGCGCCCCGTTTTGATGCAATGATTGCACTGAATTAATGCACAATCAGAACTTGTAGGTCACACCCACAGAGAAGATACCCGCCCAGGACTTATCGACCATCGGGCTATCTTTCACTTCATCGCTCAGACGCTCATAACGGCCAGTACCGTAGACGCTCCAGTCGCCAAGGAAGTTATAGCTCGCGGTCAGCTCCAGGTAGGGATCCCAGCCATCATCTGCGCTGTAGCTTTTCAGACCACTGCGGCGAGACTCGTTTTTAGAGACGCCGTAATAGTAGTCGTTGTAGTTTTCACTGTTGTACTGCACACCGATGCCCGGCGTCAGGGTGAGCCCGCCGTTGGTATAACGGTACAGCCACGCCAGGTCCCAGATAAAGCCGTTGCTGTTGTCCAGCGTATCACCTGCCAGAGCAGTACGCAGGAAGCCATACTCGGTGTTATGCACGTATGAAAGCCCGGCCATCATGCTACTTTTGCGCTTATCGAGCTGGCGAAGCGCGTGGCTGTCGCTGTCTCCCGGCTTGAAGTGCGTTGGATCGTAGTAGGCCATGATCGAGAGCTTGTCGGCCGTGTCGTTCCAGAGATAGTAGCCGCCGCCGAGACCGCGGAACCAGACGTTCTCGCCTTCATAGGTGATAACGGGAACAGGATATACGTCACGATCATACTGTTTGTATGGGCTGTTAATGACGCCAACACCCGCGCCAACCGTCCACTGACTTTCCGCCTGAGCGGTGCTAACTGCGGTCGCGGCAAGGATGCCCAATGCCAGAAGTTTGAGTTTGGTCACAATCCATTCTTTCCTGTAGTCAAATAATCAGCGGGAGAAGTGTAACCGCCATTCCCGTACAACCCAAAATTTTTTGCCTGCTAATCAGTCTGATTAACCCGTTATTTTTCACTTTTCAGATGACAGCACGCTTTCATTTATATGACCACTGAATGAAAAACGTGCTTAAGCCTTAGAACCCAGGTGGAAATTTTTGGATGAGTTATTGATATGTCATTGAAATTAGATTTTCTCAGCATGCAAGTTTGGCAAATGCCATCTACGCTTAATTTTAAGAAGAGTTTTCCTGAACGCCCTGCGGTTCTTAGCCTCTGACCTGGCACACAGGTTGCTGCTCTGGCAGTGAGGTGCGAGAGATTCTCTTCCGGGAGCCTCCACTACTCATACGAACGGCTCTTATCCTGTGCTAAAAAACGAAAGGACGGCATGCCATGAATATATTCGATCACTATCGCCAGCGCTATGAAGCTGCCAAGGACGAAGAGTTCACACTGCAGGAGTTTCTTACCATTTGTCGGCAAGATCGCAGTGCCTATGCCAATGCGGCAGAACGGCTATTGATGGCTATTGGTGAGCCAAACATGGTTGATACTGCCCTGGAGCCACGGCTTTCCCGTCTATTTTCGAATCGGGTGGTCGCCCGATATCCGGCGTTCGAAGAGTTCTACGGCATGGAAGATGCCATTGAACAGATTGTCTCCTATCTGAAGCATGCCGCTCAGGGTCTGGAAGAGAAGAAACAGATCCTCTATTTACTCGGCCCGGTCGGTGGCGGTAAATCCTCGCTGGCTGAACGCCTGAAGTCGCTGATGCAGCGCGTGCCGATTTATGTGTTGAGCGCTAATGGCGAACGCAGCCCGGTGAACGACCATCCGCTGTGCCTGTTTAATCCACAGGAAGATGCGCAAATTCTGGATAAAGAGTTTGGCATTCCGCGCCGCTACCTCGGCACCATCATGTCGCCGTGGGCGGCAAAACGCCTGCATGAGTTTGGGGGCGATATCACCAAATTCCGCGTGGTGAAAGTGTGGCCGTCTATCCTTGAGCAGATCGCCATCGCCAAAACGGAACCGGGTGATGAGAACAACCAGGATATCTCGGCGCTGGTGGGTAAAGTTGATATCCGTAAGCTGGAAAACTTCGCACAAAATGACCCGGATGCCTACGGCTATTCCGGTGCGCTGTGCCGCGCCAACCAGGGGATTATGGAATTCGTGGAGATGTTTAAAGCACCAATTAAAGTGCTGCATCCTCTGCTGACGGCGACCCAGGAAGGGAACTATAACGGGACGGAAGGTATCTCCGCCCTGCCGTTTAACGGGATAATCCTCGCCCACTCGAACGAATCCGAATGGGTGACCTTCCGTAATAATAAAAACAATGAGGCTTTCCTTGACCGCGTGTACATCGTCAAGGTGCCTTATTGCCTGCGGATCTCCGAAGAGATCAAGATTTACGAGAAACTGCTCAACCACAGTGAGCTGGTGCACGCTCCCTGCGCGCCAGGCACGCTTGAAACGTTGTCGCGCTTCTCTATCCTTTCGCGTTTGAAAGAGCCGGAAAACTCCAGCATCTACTCAAAAATGCGCGTCTATGATGGCGAAAGCCTGAAAGACACCGACCCGAAAGCGAAATCCTATCAGGAGTATCGTGATTACGCCGGGGTCGATGAAGGGATGAACGGCCTGTCCACCCGTTTCGCGTTTAAGATCCTCTCCCGCGTCTTTAACTTCGACCATGCGGAAGTGGCGGCCAACCCGGTTCACTTGTTCTACGTGCTGGAGCAGCAGATTGAACGCGAGCAGTTCCCGCAGGAGCAGGCTGAACGCTATCTTGAGTTCCTGAAAGGCTACCTGATTCCGAAATACGCCGAGTTCATTGGCAAAGAGATCCAGACAGCCTACCTGGAATCCTATTCGGAGTACGGACAGAATATTTTCGACCGTTATGTCACCTACGCTGACTTCTGGATCCAGGATCAGGAGTACCGCGACCCGGATACCGGCCAGCTGTTTGACCGTGAATCCCTGAACGCGGAACTGGAAAAAATCGAGAAGCCTGCCGGGATCAGCAACCCGAAAGACTTCCGTAATGAGATTGTGAACTTCGTCCTGCGCGCCAGAGCGCATAACAACGGACGCAATCCGAACTGGACCAGCTACGAGAAACTGCGCACCGTGATTGAGAAGAAAATGTTCTCGAATACCGAAGAGCTGCTGCCGGTTATCTCGTTCAACACCAAAACCTCAACCGATGAGCAGAAAAAACACGACGATTTTGTCGACCGTATGATGGAAAAAGGCTACACCCGCAAACAGGTTCGCCTGCTCTGCGAATGGTATCTGCGCGTGCGTAAATCGTCCTAAAACAAGTGCCCGGCAGCGCTAGCGCTTGCCGGGCCAACAAAAACGCAAGTTGGCAAATGCAGTACGGGGGGTATATGACCTGGTTTATTGACCGGCGTCTTAACGGCAAAAACAAGAGCACGGTGAACCGCCAGCGCTTCTTGCGCCGTTACAAAGCGCAAATTAAACAGTCGATCTCCGAGGCCATCAACAAACGCTCGGTGACCGACGTCGACAGCGGCGAGTCTGTTTCCATCCCCACCGATGACATCAGCGAACCGATGTTTCATCAGGGGCGAGGCGGTCTGCGCCATCGCGTACACCCAGGTAATGACCACTTCGTTCAGAACGACAGAATTGAGCGTCCTCAGGGCGGCGGCGGTGGTTCAGGAAGCGGTCAGGGACAGGCCAGCCAGGACGGTGAAGGTCAGGATGAGTTCGTTTTCCAGATTTCAAAAGATGAATACCTCGACCTGCTGTTTGAGGACCTGGCGCTGCCGAATCTGAAAAAGAATCAGCATCGTCAGCTTAACGAGTACAAAACCCATCGCGCGGGCTATACCGCCAACGGCGTCCCCGCCAACATCAGCGTCGTGCGTTCGTTGCAGAATTCGCTGGCGCGGCGCACGGCAATGACGGCAGGCAAACGCCGTGAACTGCGCGAACTTGAGAGTAGCCTGAAGGTCGTGGAAAACACGGAGCCGGCGCAACTGCTGGAAGAGGAGCGCCTGCGCAAAGAGATTGCCGAGCTAAGAGCGAAGATCGATCGCGTTCCGTTTATCGACACGTTCGACCTGCGTTACAAGAATTATGAAAAACGCCCAGAGCCCTCAAGCCAGGCAGTGATGTTCTGTCTGATGGACGTCTCCGGCTCCATGGACCAGGCCACCAAGGATATGGCGAAGCGTTTTTATATCCTGCTCTACCTGTTCCTGAGCAGAACCTATAAGAACGTGGAAGTGGTCTATATTCGCCACCATACGCAGGCTAAAGAGGTCGACGAGCATGAGTTCTTCTACTCGCAGGAGACCGGCGGCACCATCGTCTCCAGCGCGCTGAAGCTGATGGATGAAGTCGTGAAAGAGCGTTACGACCCGGCGCAATGGAATATCTATGCCGCGCAGGCGTCCGATGGTGATAACTGGGCCGACGACTCACCGCTGTGTCACGACATCCTGGCGAAGAAAATTCTGCCGGTGGTGCGTTACTACAGCTATATCGAAATTACCCGTCGCGCGCATCAGACCCTGTGGCGGGAATATGAACATCTGCAATCGATGTTTGATAATTTTGCCATGCAACATATCCGTGACCAGGATGATATTTATCCGGTGTTCAGGGAGCTCTTCCACAAGCAGTCTGCTAACAGCAACGCATAATCTCACAGCCAGCGAACGCGCTGGCTGTTTTCTTTCGACGCCGTTCTTCTCGTGCTAATGTAGCCATCTGCATACTGGATTATCACCGGGAAAATCACGATGACTGACGACGTTATGGGGACAGGAACCCACCAGCAACTGATAACCTTACTCACCGGGCAAGGCGCGCGTTTTCGCGTTATGGAGCACGAGGCGGTCGGGAAATGTGAAGCGGTAAGTGAAATACGCGGGACCGATCTGCGTCAGGGAGCAAAAGCCCTGGTCTGCAAAGTGAAGGGAAACGGTGTTAAAAAACATGTTCTGGCGATCCTGGCCGCCGATCTGCAGGCAGACCTGAGCCGGCTTGCCAGCCATTTCGGCGGGCTTAAAGCCTCCCTCGCCAGCCCGGCCGAGGTAAGTACCCTTACCGCCTGCGTATTCGGCGCTATTCCGCCTTTTAGTTTCCACCCCGATCTGACGCTGGTCGCCGACCCGCTGCTGTTCGAGCGTTTCGACGAAATCGCGTTTAACGCCGGCCTGCTGGAAAAATCCGTGATCATGGATACCCAGGATTACCTGCGCATCGCCCGTCCTGAGCTGGTGACTTTCCATAAAGTCTAACCGTGAAGGCTGACTGTCAGCCTTTTCTCTCAAGCAACAGCACGGAGGCGACGAGAATCGCGGCAATGGCGAAAAACGATGAGGAGATAATCAGCGTTTCAACAAACATGTGATCGTTCATGATAGCGACCCCTTTGCGATATCTGTCTTCGTTTTAAACCGCGTAAATGACAAGGTTATGACAGCGGTAAAATCTTTTTAAAACTGTTCTCCGCCCTTTTTCCGCGTACAGTAAGCAGGACGATTATTTTGGCAAGGATTCCCTATGTTTGACCCTACTCTGCTCATTCTCCTGGCACTCGCCGCGCTGGGTTTTATCAGTCATAACACCACCGTCGCCATCTCGATTCTGGTGCTGATTATCGTACGCGTCACGCCGTTAAATACCTTTTTCCCGTGGATAGAAAAGCAAGGCCTCACCATCGGGATAATCATTTTAACCATCGGGGTGATGGCGCCCATCGCCAGCGGTACGCTTCCCGCCTCAACGCTGCTGCACTCGTTTGTCAACTGGAAATCGCTGGTGGCTATCGCGGTAGGTGTTTTTGTCTCATGGCTCGGGGGGCGCGGCGTTACGCTGATGAGCAGCCAGCCTTCGCTGGTTGCGGGTCTGCTGGTGGGCACGGTGCTGGGCGTAGCGCTCTTTCGCGGCGTGCCGGTGGGCCCGCTGATTGCAGCCGGGCTGGTCTCCCTGTTTATCGGAAAGTCGTAGTCAGGCTGGCCATGTAACGCGCCGGCGTCTGACCCAGCCCCTTCTTAAACATGGTAATAAACGCGGTGGTCGAGTCATAACCCAGTGACTGCGCCACCTGCTGTACCGATTTCCCGCCGATCAAATGCTGTAACGCCACAATAAGCTGCAGCTGGTGACGCCAGCGACGAAAGCTTAATCCGGTCTCTTTTACCACCAGTCGCGCCAGGTTGCGTTCGCTCATGGCGAAGTGGCTTGCCCATTGTGCCAGCGTCTGCCAGGCCGCGGGCTCTTCAGCCATCTTCTCGCTCATCAGCCGGATTTTTGGATGGGGCGAGACGGGTAACTGTAAATGCTCCTGACGCTGGAGCGGCAGTTCATCAAACAGGACATCGACCAGTCGGGATGTGGCCGCAAGCTGAAGCTGTGCCTGCGATTTTTCTGCCAGAGATAAAATGAGCTCCCGCACCAGAGGGGACATTTTCAGCGTACAACAGCGGTCGGGCAGACTGGCGGCACCGGGCTCAATGAACAAAAAGCAGAGCTGCGCCCCCGGCGTGGCCCTGTTACTGTGCGGCATCTGCCCGGGGATCCAGACCGCGTACTGGGGCGGTACCATCAACATGGCATTTTCCACTTCACAGGTAATCGCGCCGCCAAGCGCCAGAATCAGCTGTCCCTTGCGGTGATGATGCAGGGGTATATATTGTTCCTCCGCCACCACACGGATGCGAAAGGCGACGGCCGCATCATGCTGGCTATCAGGATCGTAGCCGTCCAGTCCCAGTCCAATCATCATGTTGTCCGATTTTAGCGATAAACTGTCATTTTAGCCTGATTTCAACCGACGGGAAAATCGGTATTGTGTGCGCTCGCTTGAACGTATGAGAACATAATGACTACTGCTATTCGCACCTCAGGAAAACACGGCGCGCTGTTGATTGCAGGCATCCTGATGATCGCCACCACGCTTCGCGTCACCTTTACCGGCGCAGCCCCGCTGCTGGATACCCTTCGCCTTGATTATGGCTTAAGCACGGCGCAAACCGGTCTGCTGACCACCCTACCCCTGTTGGCTTTTGCCCTGATCTCCCCGCTCGCCGCAGGTCTGGCCCGACGTATTGGCATGGAGCGTAGCCTGTTTATCGCCCTGTTGCTGATTTGCGCCGGGATAGCCATTCGCTCCCTGCCTTCCGCTGCCCTGCTTTTCATCGGCACGGCAGTGATTGGCTGCGGGATCGCGCTTGGGAACGTGCTGTTACCAGGTTTAATTAAACGTGACTTTCCGGGCCAGGTGGCGAAACTCACCGGTGCCTATTCCCTGACGATGGGGGCAGCCGCCGCGTTAGGCTCGGCGCTAATCGTGCCGCTGGCCCAGGGTCATGCGGGCTGGCAGGGCGCGCTGCTGATGCTGATGGTGTTTCCGCTGCTCGCCTTGCTGCTCTGGCTGCCGCAGTGGCGTCAGAAACATGTTGCGACGGTAACAGGCGCAGGCGCGTTACATAACCGCGCAATCTGGCGTTCTGCTCTCGCCTGGCAGGTGACGCTCTTTCTGGGGATTAACTCTCTTATCTATTACGTCATCATCGGCTGGCTGCCGGCGATACTGCTTAGCCACGGCTACAGCGAGGCGCAGGCAGGTTCGGTGCATGGTCTTTTACAGCTGGCGACAGCCGTGCCGGGACTTGCCGTTCCGCTGATCCTCCATCGGCTGAAAGATCAGCGGACGATCGCCGGTGCAGTGGCGCTGATGTGCGCGGTAAGCGCAGCGGGATTGTGGTTTATGCCGGATATGGCGGTGATGTGGACGCTGGTGTTTGGCTTTGGCTCCGGGGCAACGATGATCCTCGGCCTGACGTTCATCGGTCTGCGCGCGAGCTCTGCGCATCAGGCGGCGGCATTGTCCGGTATGGCACAGTCTATCGGCTACCTGCTCGCTGCCTGCGGACCGCCGCTGATGGGTAAAATCCACGATTCGGTAGGAGACTGGCGCATCCCCCTTCTCGCCTGTGCGCTGGCCGCGATCGTCATGGCCGTCTGCGGGATACTTGCCGGGCGCGACCGGGAAATCGCGCCCCGCTAAACACGAAGGCAGACCATCGGGTCTGCCCTGTTTTAGCCCCGCGCCGCGCGAAGCAATGCCTGTACGAGAACCACCGGACGTCCTTCCAGCGCAGCACGCTCGTGCTGGAACAAAGTGATCACAAAGAACGGGTGGGTTATCAGCTCCGCCGCACGGATTTCCCCCTGTTCGTCCCAGCCCGTCACGCGCATATCACCGCTCTCCAGCGCCTGAGCAAATTCCGGCGACACACCATAGTTGCAGTGATATCCCTCTTCAATTTCGGGTTTGCCGTAGGCTTTGGCGATCAGCGTATTGCTGCGCAGTTCAATGGCATCGGATATTTCCACCAGCGAGCAGGTCAGCGGCGCGATCACCATAGTGCCTTCGGTATCCGTCTCAGCATGTGCCGCATCGTGCCAGCCCAGCACGTTACGGGCATACTCAATCAGCGCATGCTGGAACCCACCGCAGGTCCCCAGGAACGGAATACTGTTTTCACGGGCGTAGCGTGCGGCGATAAAGGCGGCCTCTGTGTTTTTATAGGGGCTCGCAGGAACCAGCCAGATGGCATCGTACCCCACCAGATCCTCAGAACTGGTTAATTCCGGGGTAGCAAGCCAGTCGTAATCGGCGGTGAGGTCAAGAACGGCCGCAGCATCGTCAATGGCCAGCGGGATCGCCTTGTGTGCAATAACATCAGGATTGTAATCGCCAACCAGCGCAATGCGGAGCGTCGTTTTAACCGGGAGGTGTTCCATGAAAGGTTCCTTATGCCAGAGTATTATCAGATAACATAAGGAACCTCAGACTACCGATCTTCTGCAATTATCACAATACCTTAAATTGGGAGGGTGGAATTATGATTCAGTGCAAACGCGTCTATGAGCAGGCAAGCCCGGACGATGGCTATCGGGTGCTGGTGGACAGACTCTGGCCGCGCGGGGTTAAAAAAACGGACCTCGCCCATGACGAATGGTGTAAAACACTCACGCCATCGAACGCATTACGTCAGGAGTATCATAGCGAAGCTATTGATTTTGCGACTTTCAGTAAAGCCTATCAGGAAGAACTGGCGCAGCATAAGGACGAGGGAAGGCGTCTTGCGGCGCTGGCACACAAGCAGACTCTCACCCTCCTCTATGGCGCGAAAAACACGGAACAGAATCACGCCCTGGTTTTAGCCGACTGGCTACGCCATTTGTGATCAGCTGATTGTCAGCTCATCCAGCATTTGCGGGGCTTGATCAGGGGTGAGCGGCATCAGATGTTCGGCGCGAACAAACGCAAAGCCGTGCTGATTGTCAAAGGCGTAGACGTCTCCGGTGACCAGCCAAAGCGCACGATCCGCACTTGCGGGTAATTGCGTCATCACGCCGTTAACCGGGTTTACAAAACGCAGGCCAGGCTGGCAAAGACCAAACAACTCAACAGATTTACCAATATTGCGACGGCCAGACGCCGTGCGGGCACCGATGATCATCGCCATGCTGCCCGGTTTAAGCTGAAACATACTTCTCTCGCGGTAACAGTAGCCAGATACTGGCTAAGAATAATCCTAAAGAGAAGTGTATCGCAGCACCTGCCCTTCTGTCACCTGGTGGGTTGCGGATGATCGCGACGATAGAGCGTCCATTCGTCGATCACTTCACCACCCGGCAGCTTGCACTCGGTACGAACACCCTGCGGGCTTTGAATCGGGATCTGTTCCCCGCCCTTTTCCAGACAGTAAACGGAAGCCGGGTTCGCCATACCTACGGCCTGTGGCGGTTTGGGCGCATCGGGTGGGGTTGTTTTTGCGGTACAGGCGACCAGGGGAAGCGTCAGCGCCAGAAGCAGAAATCTCATCGCATCGATCCTTGTGACATCATCTTTGCCTAAGGGTAACGGCTCAGCGCCGCTTTCTCCATATATAAAATTTTCTGCATTCATGTTTTACTATGCCTGAAGCCTAAGAATTCAGCATAACATGCAGATGCAGACGTCTTCTGCCTGGGAGTCTTTCTACGTCATGTCGGATATTATCCTTGCCCGTGTTTCAGAAACCCTCGTTACTGAGCAATCCCTTGAAAGTCTCGTTCGTCAGCTGCTGGAGATGCTGGAAATCGTCACCGATATGGAGTCGACTTACCTGACGAAGGTGGATATCCAGGCGCGGCTGCAGCATATCCTTTATGCCCGAAACAGTAAGCAGATGACGATCCCGGAGGGGCTGAGCGTGCCCTGGGATGAAACGCTGTGTAAGCGCGCGCTGGATAGCGACACCATCTTCAGTAACGATGTCCCCGAGCGCTGGCCGGAGTGCGAAGCGGCGAAAGCTCTCGGTATTACCACTTACATGAGCATTCCGGTTCATCTCGCCGATGGCTCGCTTTACGGTACGCTTTGCGCCACCAGCACGGCTAAAAAGCCGCTCAGCGAGCGCGGTGAACAGATGTTAAAATTATTCGCCGGGTTGATTGGTCAGTACATTCAGAAAGAATCTCTGGTGAACCAGCTTCGGGAAGCCAACGCGGCGCTCATCGCACACTCTTATACCGATGCCCTTACCGGCCTGCCCAACCGTCGCGCCATCTTTGAGGATCTGACTACTCTGTTTTCCCTGGCTCGACACCTGAAACGTAACGCCATCATTGCGTTTATCGACCTGGACGATTTTAAATTGATTAACGATCGGTATGGGCATGAAGCAGGCGACCAGTTCCTGATTGAAGTGGGCAAGCGTTTGACCGCAGAAAAACAGCAGGACGATATCATTGGTCGGCTGGGCGGCGATGAATTTCTGGTGGCCTCTCTGAGTCATGTCGACAATGAGGAGCACATGAATCAGCTTAAAGCGCGCTTCAGCGCCCGCATTGCAGGGGAATACTGGCTGGGTAACATTAACCTTATTTATCCGGGAGCCAGCCTCGGCGTCATCGAAGTGGACCCAGACGTAACCGATCCAGACAGCGCATTACGTGCTGCTGATGTGGCGATGTATCAGGATAAGAAAGGAAAAAGCAAAACACGCTTTCTCGCGATGGATTAACCCCGTACACTCTACGGCGTTATAAAAAGAAAAAGGTGATGATATGAGAATAGGGATCCTCTTCCCTGTCGTTATTTTTATAACGGCGGTCGTGTTTCTGGCGTGGTTTTTTGTCGGTGGTTACGCTGCACCGGGGGCATAAATGAGAAAAACCACGCTCATTATGTTAATCATCGCCATTGTGGCCTTTGCTGGCACGCAGCTTGGCTGGTGGTGAACCCGTGATGTAAAAAGGCCGCCATCCGGCAGCCTTTTTTAACGCTTCAGTTTTAGCTTTTGATCTTTCTGTAGATAAACAGCACAACCAGCGCGCCGATCACCGCAACCGCAAAGCTGCCGAAGTTAAAGCCATCTACTTTCCCGAAGCCGAACAGCGTACTGATCCAGCCGCCGACTACCGCGCCGACAATACCCAGTATTACGGTGACGATAAACCCACCGCCATCTTTGCCCGGCATGATCCACTTCGCCAGAATACCCGCAATAAGCCCAAAGATAATCCAGGATAAAATTCCCATAACTTTCCTCTCTGTATGGTTTTTGTCATTAAATCAACGACACAAAAAAGGATAGCACAGGATTTGAGAAAGGAAATTTGTGATAAGCCTCACACTGACCGGATGCGCATTTTGCCATCAAAATGCCCTTCCCCAGGAAATGTGGGGTTGCATCTTTTGTTGAGAAAGATTATCTTTCTCAACACTGAATAGTTGAGAGAAATACTCAGGTATTCAGTACGACATTGCTCACATTGCTTCCAGTATTTCTTGCCCACGCTTTCGTGGGCTTTTTTTTGGGTTATACCCCAACAAAAGCGTGCCGGTTACGGCCTCCGCGTTTTGCCTGATAGAGCGCCTGGTCCGCGGCAATAATAATATTCTGCTGACTGCCCGCGATGTCGACAGCACGCGCAGTAGATATGCCTACACTCACCGTGACCCGCCCGAAAGGACTGAACGCGTGTTCAATGTGGAGAGAGAAGACATTGCGAATAATCGTCTGTGCAAGGCGGAGCGCCTCCTGGATATCCGATTCAGGCAATATCAATGCAAACTCCTCCCCGCCATATCGCGCCACAAGCTGGTTGTCGCGAGTGAGGCTTTCCCTGAGGCAGTTTCCCAGTAATGCCAGACACCTGTCCCCTTCCGGGTGACCATAGTTATCGTTGTACTTTTTGAAGTAGTCCACATCCACGAGGAGGAGCGAAATCGGCGCGTCCTCTGCCGCGCACATCGCGATGTCGGAGAGAATTTTTTCATCGAAAATACGTCGGTTATAAAGCCCGGTCAGGGCATCCTCCGAGGCAATAATCTTTAGCGCTTTGTTATCCCGTGTTTTTCTGGATAAGTCGGAATACAGGAAATAAGACGCCACGATGAGTATCGCGGTAAAAACGAAAATAAGTAAGGCAAGCTGAATCGCCTGCTTGCGCCAGGGGGAAAGGGCTTCATCCGCGCTGACCGCCACCGTCGTGACCAGTCCGTAGCGGCTGTTTTTCTCATAGGCATAAATGCGTTCGATTTTATCAAACCGGGAAACGGAGCTGGCTATCCCTGTATTTTGTACTTTTAGGTATTTCCTGAAGAGAGGAGAATCTGAAAAAATCGTACCGATATAGGTATTCTTAAAGGGGTAGCGAATCAGTAAAACGCCTGTTTGTGTCGTTAAGCCAATAACGCCCGCGTGTCCGATATTGATCTGTCCATAAAGGGTCAGAAAGTTTTCGATACCCAGCGTCACCACCACGACGCCGTTAAATGCCCCCGTGTGAGTCTCAAGGCGTCGGCTTATGGTAATAACCCATTTACCATTGGTTCTGCTTATCACTGGCTCGCCAATAAATATCTGCTGGCTTTTATTTTCCTTGTGATAGACAAAGAATGACCGGTCCGCGCCTTTACGGGGACCTGCTAAAGTTTCGTGCAAGGCGGTGAAGATATCCCCCTGCGCATCATAGACAACCACATTATTAATCTGGGTAAGAAGGTTATCCTGATTGCTTATCATTCGCTGAATATTGATCGCCTGTTGCGGGGTCATGCCATAAATTTCAAGGGTGTCGGAAACGGTGGTAATCAACATTTCACTTTGGCGTATGATGCCTTCTGTATAGACATTCAGGGTATGGCTCAGGTTGGCAACGCTGGTATTGATCTGCTGGATTGACTGCTGTCGGGACGTTGCAATCTGCACGGCAAGCGACAATGAAATGATCAACGAGACAATGATGACGGTTATGGTTGTTGTGTAAAAAGTATTTTTGACATGCACGAGCTTTTCCACCTTATCACGCCTGACATCCCTGGCTGACAACTCTTGTCACTGTAACAAAGCTCAGGTTAAGAGGAAAATGAATTGCACTTAAGCATAGTTCATCCGCCTGGATTAGGCTGACTCCCCATATTATCAGGCTTGTAGCAAGCCCAGCCTGTGATAAGATTTGAAAAATCAGGGAGCGGACAAGGTATCTGGAAAATGAAAAAGATCGTTGCCGTTACTATCGTTTCAGCGTTTCTGGTCTTTCTGTCTCTCTATACGGTCAATGCGGTTATCATGGGCCAGCAGAAAAGCAAACTGCGTGAGATTTCCCAGACCCTTTTACAGTATTCAGAAGGCCTGTCTCAGAGCGTGGCGCAGACACTTAAAGGCCTGACCACTCAGGGATGCGACAAAGCCAGCCTTGATCGCTACAGACAGATTAAGCTCGACAGCCTTTATTTTGCAGACATCGGTTTTATAGAGCAGGGAAAAATAATCTGTACCGCTTTTTGGGGAAAACTCGCTAACCCTGTCCCCCTGCCAGAAGAGCTCCATAAAACACCCAGGGGATTCCTGCTCGCGCAATTTTCCAGAAAAGATTTTTTCACGGGCAATGCGGCCATCTACAATAATCTTATTATCTTCTCCTCCCGCTACGCTTACGATAAATTCACCCCGGTTACCAACAATTACTCACTCAGCGCAACCACCAAAGACTTTGCCAGAATATTTTTTTCAGCAACCCATGAGGTAAAAGAACAGGATGGGGTACATTCCACGTTATTTACCCTCACCCTCACACAGTGCAGCACTTCCTGGGATTTGTGCGTCATTGTGAAGCATCACCATGCAGGACTGGCCTCGTTATCTCCCGCGGTGTTTGCCTTTCTCGTGGCTATTTTATGTTTTATCTGGATTGCGATAACGTTATTTTCCTTTCGACTCAATGAAGACCGCTTTTCACTGGAACGGACGTTGGTTAAAGCCGTCTTAACCAACACTATTGGCGTTCACTACCAGCCCATAATTCGCATTCAGGATAGCAAAATAGTGGGCGTGGAGGTTTTATCGAGATGGCGCGACGCAAAACACGGTGACGTCTCGCCGGAATTGTTTATTCCATTAATCCAGAAAATTGGTTTGTATAAAAAATATTATACCCATATTCTTGAGAAAGCCCTTAAGGACATCGCACCGCTGGTGCTTAAGCATCAGCTGGTCGTTTCGCTCAATGTTGGTCGAACGGAAATTGAAGATGGACAATTTATCAGCATTTTGCGCCGTGGATGTTTAGCCAACAACATTCCGCTGTCTCTGGTAAAAGTCGAGCTCTCTGAAAAAGCCGTTTCCACCGCGAATATTCTGGAGGGCTTCTGTCAGAAGTTAAAATCCCTTGGTGTCAGAATATCCATTGATGACTTCGGTGTGCAAAACTCCAACCTGGCCAGGCTTTCGCTTCTTGAATATGATGAGATCAAAATCGACAAGTCGCTGGTCGATGGCATCAGTGAGCATTATAAACAGAACATTTTTGTTATCTTTAGCGACGCCCTCGCAAAACTGAATAAAACGCTGGTTTTCGAAGGCGTTGAGAACGAAATACAATTCCGCTTTATTGCTGAACGATATCCTGAGGCTCTGGTTCAGGGATGGTATTTTTCAAAATCTGTTTCCCGCCGTGAGCTTGCGAAGCGGCTCCTGGGTCTGGCGCGGTAGGCTATTCATTTCCCCACTGATTAAGGAAGTTCGCAATATCATCAATACGTTCAGCATGAACCCCGGCTTCACGCGCCATCTCTTGCTGAGCTTCCTCATCAATCTCCTCATTATTTGATAACCGCGTGAGCAGCAGCTGGAAATAATGCGCCAGTGGGTCCTGCTCTGACTCACTGACAGGCTTTGCGGCTTCCGTCGCGTATTCTTCGACGATGTCATAATACTTCAATGGGATGTCGTTATTCATAACTGTCTAAACCTCTCACGATGAAGCCACAAGTATATCGGACGACGCACGGTTGACCAACGCGTTGCTTCAGATAAGCAGCGCAAGCAGGGCGGCAAGCGCAGGTAAAGCCTGAACATACAGAATCTTCCGGCTGGCGGTCACTGCGCCAAAGAGACCGGCAATCAGCACGCAGGCCAGGAAGAAGATGGCCACATGAACGCCCTCTTCACCGAGCCAGAGGCTCCAGAGCAAACCCGCCGCAAGAAAACCGTTGTATAGCCCCTGATTCGCGGCCAGCACGCGGGTTTCACGCGCAAATTCCGGGCTGAGATTAAACGCCTTATGCCCGGTTCTGGTGTCCCACAGAAACATTTCCAGCACAAGGATGTAAAGATGGATAAATGCAACGACAGCGATAAGAACAGTGGCTAGCATCGTGTTATTTCCTGCAGGCAGAGGCAAAAAAAACGGGAACCCTCAGGCCCCCGCTCTTGTTTAACCCAGAGTCTGGATTACATGTTCGCGATGATCGCGTCGCCAAACTCTGAGCATTTCAGCAGTTTAGCGCCTTCCATCAGACGTTCGAAATCGTAAGTTACGGTTTTGGCGTTGATCGCGCCTTCCATACCTTTCACGATCAGGTCTGCGGCTTCGAACCATTCCATATGACGCAGCATCATCTCTGCGGACAGGATGATAGAGCCTGGGTTCACTTTGTCCTGACCTGCATATTTAGGAGCAGTACCGTGGGTCGCCTCGAACAGAGCGCACTCGTCACCGATGTTTGCACCAGGGGCGATTCCGATACCGCCAACCTGTGCTGCCAGGGCGTCAGAGATGTAGTCACCGTTCAGGTTCATACAGGCAATCACGTCGTATTCAGCAGGACGCAGCAGGATCTGCTGCAGGAACGCATCGGCGATCACATCTTTAACGATGATCTCTTTGCCGTTGTTCGGGTTCTTAATCTTCTGCCACGGGCCACCGTCGATCAGCTCACCGCCGAACTCTTCTTTCGCCAACTGGTAACCCCAGTCTTTGAAGGCACCTTCGGTGAACTTCATGATGTTGCCTTTGTGAACCAGAGTCACAGAGTCACGGTCGTTGGTGATCGCGTATTCGATAGCCGCGCGCACCAGACGTTTAGTCCCTTCTTCGGAGCATGGCTTGATGCCGATACCGCAATGTTCAGGGAAGCGAATTTTCTTCACGCCCATCTCTTCGCGCAGGAATTTAATCACTTTTTCTGCGTCTGCAGAGTCTGCTTTCCACTCGATGCCCGCGTAGATGTCTTCTGAGTTTTCGCGGAAGATAACCATATCGGTCAGTTCAGGGTGCTTAACCGGGCTTGGGGTGCCCTGATAGTAACGCACCGGACGCAGACAGACGTACAGGTCCAGCTCCTGACGCAGTGCCACGTTCAGGGAGCGGATACCGCCGCCGACTGGGGTGGTCAATGGGCCTTTGATAGCAACGCGGTAGTCGCGGATCAGGTCCAGCGTTTCTGCTGGCAGCCAGACGTCCTGGCCATAAACTTGAGTCGATTTCTCACCGGTGTAAATTTCCATCCAGGAAATTTTACGCTCGCCTTTGTAGGCTTTCTCAACAGCGGCATCAACCACTTTCAGCATTGCCGGGGTAACGTCTACACCGATACCGTCACCTTCAATGAACGGGATAATCGGATTGTGAGGAACGTTAATCTTGCCGTTTTGCAGGGTGATCTTTTTACCTTCCGCCGGAACAACTACTTTGCTTTCCATTAACCTCTCCTTCGAGCGCTTCTGGTTGTTACTGATCTTATGTTAATAAATTGTAATGAGCCCTTCGATAGTACCTGAATGTCCTGCGCCATGAAAGGTCTTCGTTATTAGGCTATAATGCGGCAATTGATAACGCCTGAAAATACCATGAAGAAAACTTCTTTTACAAAACACCGGGTTGAGCGATTCAGCTCGCGACAAGCCGCCAGAAGACCGCAAGAAACCCAGCCGAAGCGGGTTATTTTGTTCAATAAACCCTACGATGTTTTGCCGCAGTTCACCGATGAGGCCGGACGCAGCACGCTGAAGGATTACATTCCCGTTCAGGGCGTTTACGCCGCCGGGCGTCTGGACCGGGACAGCGAAGGACTTTTAGTTTTAACCAACGACGGCGCTCTGCAGGCAAAGCTCACACAGCCGGGAAAACGCACGGGCAAAATTTACTTCGTGCAGGTCGAAGGCGAACCGGACGAAGAAACGCTGGAGAAATTACGCCGTGGCGTAACGCTGAACGATGGCCCAACCCTGCCTGCAGGTATTGAACGCGTGAATGAACCGGAGTGGCTATGGCCGCGCAATCCGCCCATCCGCGAACGCAAATCCATTCCGACAAGCTGGCTCAAAATCACCCTTTATGAAGGCCGCAACCGTCAGGTTCGGCGCATGACCGCTCACGTCGGCTTCCCTACTCTGCGTCTGATTCGCTACGCCATGGGCAGCTACACCCTGGAAACGCTGGCAAACGGTGAATGGCGAGACGTTACCGCTTAAGGAGTCACTATGTTTAAACCTCATGTTACGGTCGCCTGCGTGGTCCACGCCCAGGGTAAATTCCTTGTAGTCGAAGAGAGCATTAACGGTAAAGCGCTGTGGAACCAGCCAGCCGGGCACCTTGAAGCCAATGAGACCTTACTGCAGGCAGCAAAACGCGAGCTGTGGGAAGAGACCGGCATACACGCTGAACCCCAGCACTTTATCCGACTGCATCAGTGGATTGCGCCCGATAGCACCCCGTTCCTGCGCTTCTTGTTTGCCGTCGAGCTTAGCGAAATGTGCGCCACAGAGCCGCAGGATGACGATATCGACCGCTGCCTGTGGGTGACTGCCGAGGAGATCCTTAACGCACCAAACCTGCGCTCGCCGCTGGTTGCGGAAAGCATTCGCTGCTGGCAGTCTGCTGGCCGCTTACCGCTGGAAGTCATCGGCGCATTTAACTGGCCGTTTACAGAGGGTGCCAATGGTGGGGGGGCGTGATAGAATACGCCGCCTTGAAGTTCAATGTCGTGAGTATTCCATGTCAGATAACAGCCAGAAAAAAGTGATCGTCGGCATGTCCGGCGGTGTCGATTCCTCCGTTTCCGCCTACCTGTTACAGCAACAGGGCTATAAGGTGGAGGGCCTGTTCATGAAGAACTGGGAGGAAGATGATGGCGAGGAATACTGCACTGCCGCTGCGGATCTCGCCGATGCGCAGGCCGTGTGCGATAAGCTCGGCATTGAACTGCACACCGTTAACTTTGCTGCAGAATACTGGGATAACGTCTTTGAACTGTTCCTGGAAGAGTACAAAGCGGGGCGCACCCCGAACCCGGATATTCTGTGCAACAAAGAGATCAAATTTAAAGCCTTCCTGGAATTCGCTGCGGAAGATCTGGGCGCAGACTACATTGCGACCGGCCACTACGTGCGTCGTGCAGATGTGAATGGCAAAAGCCAGCTGCTGCGCGGTCTGGACGGCAACAAAGATCAGAGCTACTTCCTTTATACCCTGAGCCACGAACAGATCGCCCAGAGCCTGTTCCCGGTTGGCGAGCTGGAAAAGCCGCAGGTACGTAAAATCGCGGAAGAGCTGGACCTGATCACCGCAAAGAAAAAGGACTCTACCGGCATCTGCTTCATCGGTGAGCGCAAATTCCGTGATTTCCTTGGCCGCTACCTGCCTGCACAGCCGGGTAAAATTGTCACCGTTGATGGCGATGAGATCGGCCAGCACCAGGGGCTGATGTACCATACTTTAGGCCAGCGCAAAGGTCTGGGTATCGGTGGAACCAAAGATGGCAGCGAAGATCCGTGGTATGTGGTCGACAAAGATGTCGAAAACAATATTCTGGTTGTCGCCCAGGGGCACGACCATCCGCGTCTGATGTCCGTTGGCCTTATCGCGCAACAGCTGCACTGGGTCGATCGCGAGCCGCTGAAAGGCACGCTGCGCTGCACGGTGAAAACGCGCTACCGTCAGACCGATATTCCTTGCACCGTTACCGCGCTCGATGACGATCGCATTGACGTGCGTTTTGACGAGCCGGTTGCCGCCGTCACCCCAGGTCAGTCTGCTGTCTTCTACAGCGGCGAAATCTGCCTGGGCGGCGGGATCATTGAACAGCGCCTGCCGCTGCCCGCTGTTTAACAGAGTGCACACATAAAGGAGACCATGTGGCGAAGAACTACTACGACATCACCCTGGCGCTGGCAGGAATTTGCCAGTCTGCCCGTCTGGTGCAACAGCTGGCGCATCAGGGTCATTGCGATGCCGATGCCCTGCACGTTTCACTCAACAGCGTTATCGACCTTAACCCCGGTTCAACTCTGGGTGTATTTGGTGGGAGTGAAACCAATCTTCGTCTCGGTCTTGAAACCCTGCTTGGCGTGCTTAACGCCAGTAGTCGTCAAGGATTAAACGCAGAACTGACCCGCTACACCTTAAGCCTGATGGTACTTGAGCGTAAGTTGAGCGCGGCGAAAGGCGCGCTCAATACCCTGGGCGATCGTATCGGCGGGCTCCAGCGTCAACTCGACCATTTTGATCTGCAATCCGAAACGCTGCTGAGCGCGATGGCCGGTATTTACGTTGATGTCATCAGCCCGCTGGGCCCACGTATTCAGGTCACCGGATCCCCTGCCGTGCTGCAAAGCCCACAGGTGCAGGCAAAAGTACGTGCGTCCCTGCTGGCAGGGATCCGCGCCGCCGTGCTGTGGCATCAGGTTGGCGGTGGCCGTCTGCAGTTAATGTTTTCTCGTAATCGCCTGACCACTCAGGCAAAACAAATTCTTGCTCATTGTTAACCTCCCGGAGTTGCGAATTATGGAATTATCCTCACTGACCGCCGTATCCCCTGTCGATGGACGCTACGGCGATAAAGTCAGCGCGCTGCGCGGGATCTTCAGCGAATATGGTTTGCTGAAGTTCCGTGTTCAGGTTGAAGTACGCTGGCTGCAGAAGCTGGCCGCCCAGGCAGCAATCAAGGAAGTTCCTGCTTTTGACGAAAAGGCAAACGATTACCTTGATAAAATCGTTGCTGAGTTTAGCGAAGAAGATGCCGCGCGCATTAAGACCATTGAACGCACCACCAACCACGACGTGAAAGCGGTTGAGTACTTCCTGAAAGAGAAAGTGGAAAGCGTCCCTGCCCTGCACGCGGTGTCAGAGTTCATTCACTTCGCCTGTACCTCTGAAGATATCAACAACCTGTCTCACGCGCTCATGCTCTCTACCGCGCGTAAAGAGGTTGTGCTGCCTTACTGGCGTAAGATCATCGACGCGGTGAAAGCGCTCTCCGTGGAATACCGCGACATTCCGCTGCTTTCCCGTACTCACGGCCAGCCAGCCACCCCTTCCACCATGGGTAAAGAGATGGCGAACGTGGCGTACCGTATGGAGCGCCAGTACCGCCAACTGGAACAGGTTGAAATTCTTGGCAAAATCAACGGTGCAGTCGGTAACTACAATGCCCACATCGCCGCTTACCCGGAAGTGGACTGGCACCAGTTCAGCGAAGAGTTTGTCACCTCCCTGGGTATTCAGTGGAACCCGTATACCACACAGATTGAACCGCACGACTATATCGCTGAGCTGTTTGACTGCATCGCGCGCTTCAACACCATTCTGATCGACTTCGATCGTGACGTGTGGGGCTACATTGCGCTGAACCACTTCAAGCAGAAAACCATCGCCGGTGAAATTGGTTCTTCCACCATGCCGCATAAAGTGAACCCAATTGACTTCGAAAACTCCGAAGGCAACCTGGGCCTGGCGAATGCCGTGCTGCAGCATATGGCGAGCAAACTGCCGGTATCCCGCTGGCAGCGTGACCTGACCGATTCCACCGTACTGCGTAACCTGGGCGTGGGCATTGGCTACGCGCTGATCGCGTATCAGTCCACCCTGAAAGGCGTGAGCAAACTGGAAGTGAATCGCGATCGTCTGCTGGACGAACTGGATCACAACTGGGAAGTACTGGCGGAGCCGATTCAGACCGTGATGCGTCGCTACGGCATCGAAAAGCCGTATGAAAAACTGAAAGAGCTGACTCGCGGCAAGCGTGTAGACGCTGAAGGCATGAAACAGTTTATTGACGGTCTGGCACTGCCAGAAGAAGAGAAAACGCGCCTGAAAGCCATGACGCCGGCGAACTACATTGGCCGCGCCATTACCATGGTCGACGAGCTGAAGTAACACCCCTTCCCCCCTTTCCGCCCGGAAAGGGGGTTGCTTTTCCCCGGTTTACTGAATGTTTATCCCCACGGCAACATAATCAGCGTTAAACTATTCGTACTACATATTCTGGGAGAAAAGATGATGCGCGTACTGGTTGTTGAGGATAACGCATTGCTACGCCACCACCTGAAGGTTCAGCTTCAGGAGATGGGACATCAGGTGGACGATGCTGAAGATGCAAAAGAAGCCGATTATTATCTCAATGAACATCTGCCGGATATCGCCATTGTCGATTTAGGCTTGCCTGATGAAGACGGTCTGTCGTTAATTCGTCGCTGGCGCAGCCATGATGTTTCTCTCCCGGTGCTGGTTCTGACCGCCCGCGAAGGCTGGCAGGACAAAGTTGAAGTGCTCAGCGCCGGTGCGGATGATTACGTCACCAAGCCGTTCCATATTGAAGAAGTGGCTGCGCGAATGCAGGCGCTATTACGCCGCAACAGCGGGCTGGCTTCACAGGTTATCTCCATTCCGCCTTTCCAGGTGGATCTCTCCCGACGCGAGCTTTCGATTAACAATGAAGTGATCAAGCTGACCGCATTCGAATACACCATCATGGAAACGCTGATCCGTAACAGTGGCAAGGTTGTGAGCAAAGACTCCTTAATGCTCCAGCTCTACCCGGACGCGGAGCTGCGCGAGAGCCATACTATTGATGTGCTGATGGGGCGTTTGCGTAAGAAAATTCAGGCGCAGTACCCGCAGGATGTGATCACGACCGTCCGCGGCCAGGGCTACCTGTTTGAATTACGCTAAATGAGAAAGATTTTGCGCCATATTCTGCCCCTCTCACTGCGGGTTCGTTTTTTGCTGGCAACGGCCGCAGTGGTGCTGGTGCTGTCGCTCTCCTACGGTATGGTCGCCCTGGTGGGTTACAGCGTCAGCTTCGATAAAACAACTTTTCGACTGTTACGTGGCGAAAGTAATCTGTTTTACACTCTGGCGAAATGGGAAAACAACCGTATCAGCGTTGAAATGCCCGAGAACCTGAATCAACAGAGCCCTACTTTAGCCCTGATTTACAACGAAAAAGGGAAGTTGCTGTGGGCGCAAAGAGATATCCCATGGCTGGTTAAAAGCATTCGTCCGGAGTGGCTTAAAACCAATGGTTTTCATGAGATAGAAGCCGATCTTAACACCACCAGCTCCCTGATTCGCGAAGATCGCTCTATGCAGCAGAAACTCAATGAAATCCGCGAGGATGATGCCGAAACGGAGATGACGCACTCCGTGGCGATTAATATCTACCCGGCGACGATGAACATGCCGCAGTTGACCATTGTGGTGATCGACACCATTCCTGTCGAGCTCAAGCGCTCCTACAGGGTCTGGAGCTGGTTCGTTTATGTTCTGGCCGCTAACCTGCTGCTGGTAATCCCGCTGCTTTGGGTGGCGGCGTGGTGGAGCTTGCGCCCCATTGAATCCCTGGCGCGAGAGGTGCGCGAGCTTGAGGAACACCATCGCGAAAAACTCAATCCGGAAACCACCCGTGAGCTGACAAGTCTGGTACGTAATCTCAACCGCCTGCTGAAAAGTGAACGCGAACGCTATGATAAGTACCGTACAACCCTGACTGACCTCACTCACAGCCTGAAAACACCGCTGGCCGTGATGCAAAGTACCCTGCGTTCAATGCGCAGTTCAAAGCTGAGCGTTGATGATGCCGAGCCGGTGATGCTGGAGCAGATCAGTCGAATCTCACAGCAAATTGGCTATTACCTGCACCGCGCCAGTATGCGTTCCGGCAGCGCGCTTCTGAGCCGCGAGCTGCACCCGGTGGCACCGCTGCTGGATAATCTTACGTCCGCCCTCAACAAGGTGTACCAGCGTAAAGGGGTGAACATCAGCCTCGATATCTCGCCTGAGATAAGCTTTGTCGGCGAAAAGAATGACTTCATGGAAGTCATGGGCAACCTGCTGGATAACGCCTGTAAATACTGCCTGGAATTTGTGGAAGTGTCTGCGCGTCAGACGGATAACGAGTTACATATTATCGTTGAAGATGATGGCCCGGGGATCCCGCGCAATAAACGTGATGTGGTGTTCGATCGCGGCCAGCGCGCCGATACGCTGCGCCCTGGCCAGGGGGTGGGGTTAGCCGTCGCACGTGAAATTGTCGACCAGTACGATGGAAAAATTGAAACCAGCGAAAGTTTGCTGGGCGGCGCCAGAATGGAAGTGATTTTTGGTCGCCAGCAGCCCACATCGAACGATAGTTAACCCGTTATGTGAAAAATGCGAGGATCTCGCAGCCGGGGGGCTGAGCTTCCGTTATAATCCGTGTCAGTAAGAACCTGCGGAATAAAAAAATATGGATTATCACTTAACGCTTAACTGGCCCGAGTTTATTGAACGTTACTGGCAAAAACGCCCGGTGGTTCTGAAACGTGGGTTCAGCAACTTTGTCGACCCTATCTCGCCTGACGAACTGGCCGGTCTGGCCATGGAAAACGAAGTCGACAGCCGCCTGGTCAGTCACCAGGACGGGAAATGGCAGGTCAGTCACGGTCCTTTCGAAAGCTATGATCATCTCGGTGAAAACAACTGGTCGCTGCTGGTGCAGGCCGTCAACCACTGGCACGAACCCACTGCCGCGCTAATGCGCCCGTTCCGCGCCCTGCCCGACTGGCGGATGGACGATCTGATGATCTCCTTCTCCGTTCCGGGTGGCGGCGTGGGTCCGCACCTGGACCAGTACGACGTGTTTATTATTCAGGGTACGGGTCGCCGCCGCTGGCGCGTGGGCGAGAAAGTGCCGATGAAACAGCACTGTCCGCATCCGGACCTGCTTCAGGTGGATCCGTTTGAAGGGATTATTGATGAAGAGCTGGAGCCAGGCGATATTCTCTACATTCCGCCTGGGTTCCCGCATGAGGGTTACTCCCTGGAAAACTCGCTCAACTACTCGGTTGGGTTCCGCGCACCAAGCGGTCGCGAGATGATCAGCGGCTTTGCCGACTATGTTCTGCAACGCGAGCTGGGCAGCTATCGCTACAGCGATCCGGATGTGCCTGCGCGCGAACATCCGGCAGATATTCTGCCAGCAGAGCTGGACAAGCTGCGCGGTATGATGCTGGATCTGATCAACGAGCCGGAACATTTCAGACAGTGGTTTGGCGAGTTTATTAGCCAGTCCCGCCACGAGCTGGACGTGGCGCCTCCGGAGCCGCCTTATCAGGCTGACGAGATTTATGATGCCCTTCAGCAGGGCGACAAGCTGGTTCGTCTGGGCGGGTTGCGCGTGCTGCGCATCGGTGAAGAGGTCTTCGTCAATGGCGAGAAGCTGGATTCCCCGCACCGTCCTGCACTGGAAGCGATTGCCAGCCATATGGTTCTGACTGCTGAAACCTTTGGCGATGCGCTGGAAGATCCCTCATTCCTCGCCATGCTGGCCGCGCTGGTTAACAGCGGGTATTGGTTTTTTGAGGATTGAGTCTTGAGATGTGCCGGGTGGCGGCTTCGCCTTACCCGGCCTACATTTCGATCGTAGGCCCGGTAAGCGCAGCGCCACCGGGCAATGTCTCACCGCTTCGCGGTTAACTCCGCTATGCGCACAATCACCTTCACCGCTTTTTCCATTCCTTCCAGCGTCACAAACTCATGCTTGCCGTGGTAGTTGTAGCCACCGGTAAACAGGTTCGGGCACGGCAATCCCATAAATGACAGCTGTGAACCGTCGGTACCGCCACGAATCGGTTTTAAGATCGGTTCAATATCGCAGTCGCGCATTGCCTGCCGGGCGATATCAATTATGTGCGGATGCGCCATCACCTTCTCACGCATATTGTAATAGCTGTCTTCGATGATGAGTTCAATGTAGCAGTCAGGATGCAGCCCTTTGCCTACCTTTTTGGCGATCTCCATCATCTTACGCTTGCGCGCTTCAAAGGCTTTACGGTCAAAATCGCGCACGATGTAGTGCATCTGGGCGCTATCCACGGTGCCCTTAATGCTGGTCAGGTGATAGAAACCTTCATACCCGTCTGTCATCTCCGGGCTCTCTTGCGCCGGGACTTCAGCATGAATACGCGACGCCAGCGACAGCGCATTCACCATCACCCCTTTGGCTGAGCCGGGGTGAACGTTGTTCCCGACAATTTTAATGGTCACCGAAGCGGCGTTAAAGTTTTCATACTCCAGCTCGCCCACGCCACCGCCATCGACGGTGTAGGCCCACTGCGCGTTAAAAGCCTCCACATCGAAATGTTTCGCGCCTTTCCCCACCTCTTCGTCCGGCGTGAAAGCAACCCGGATATCCCCGTGCGGAATGTTTTTGCCTTTCAGCACCGCCAGCGCCGTCATGATCTCCGCGATCCCCGCCTTATCATCTGCGCCCAGCAGCGTTTTCCCGTCGGTGGTGATGAGCGTCTGACCGAGCAGCTGGTGCAGGACCGGGAACATCACGGGAGAGAGCACTTCGTCGCCAATGCCCAGCGCAATATCACCGCCGCGGTAGTTTTCAACAATCTGCGGGTTCACATGTTTACCGCTAAAATCCGGAGAGGTGTCGACATGGGAGATAAAGCCAATCGCCGGGATATCACCCGGGACATTCGCCGGCAGCGTGCCCATCACAGTGCCCTTTTCGCTTAACGTGACGTTAACCAGCCCCATGGCGTCGAGCTGCTCTTTAAGCAGGTTTAATAACTTCCACTGGCCTTCGGTGCTTGGCACCTGGCGGACACCCGGTTTAGATTGGGTATCCAGCGAAACGTACTGTAAAAAACGCTCAAGTAATTTATCCATGCAGTCACCCTCACTTTTTGTGACAACATTATCAATAAGCATCAAAACGCAAATATTGCGTCAGGTCACTTTTATCCCGCAAACGAGAATATTTTCCGTTTATATCGTTCTGCGTTAGTAAATGTAGCTTATGAATCAGTGACAAGGATTGGCGATTCCCGAGGTTTGCCGTAGAATGTCCGCCCTCATTACGAGTCACCAAGGTGGTTACACACAAACCCCGCTTCGGCCTGCTGCCTGAGGCGTCTATATGGGACAGTGCAAAAATTGAATACACAACCCCGTTCTCGTTCACCGCTGGTGCAACTTGAACGAATTCGTAAAAGTTTTGATGGCAAAGAGGTCATTTCCGACCTCAATCTGACCATCAATGACGGCGAGTTTCTTACGCTGCTTGGCCCCTCCGGCTGCGGCAAGACAACCGTACTGCGCCTTATCGCCGGGCTGGAAAGCGTCGATAATGGCCACATCCATCTTGAGAACCAGGACATAACCCAGGTTCCTGCCGAAGATCGCCACGTCAATACCGTCTTTCAGAGCTATGCCCTGTTCCCTCACATGACCGTGTTTGAGAACGTGGCGTTTGGCCTGCGGATGCAAAAAACGCCGGCCAGCGAGATCCCCCCGCGCGTCACGGAAGCCCTGCGGATGGTGCAGCTGGACGAGTTTGCTCAGCGAAAACCCCACCAGCTCTCCGGCGGTCAGCAGCAGCGCGTGGCCATTGCCCGCGCCGTGGTCAATAAACCGCGCCTGCTTCTTTTAGATGAGTCGCTTTCCGCGCTGGACTACAAACTGCGCAAGCAGATGCAGAACGAGCTGAAGGCGCTACAGCGCAAGCTTGGCATCACCTTCGTCTTCGTCACCCACGACCAGGAAGAGGCGCTGACCATGTCAGACCGTATTGTGGTGATGCGCGATGGCAAAATAGAGCAGGACGGCACGCCGCGTGAAATTTACGAAGAGCCGAAAAACCTGTTTGTCGCCAGCTTCATTGGCGAAATCAATATCTTTAATGCCACGGTGATTGAACGTCTGGACGATCGGCGCGTGCGCGCGAACGTGGAAGGACGTGAATGCAATATCACCGTGAACTTCGCCGTCGAGAAGGGACAAAAACTCAACGTCCTGCTGCGTCCTGAAGATCTGCGTGTCGATGAAATTCACGGTAATACCGAAGCCGAAGGGCTTATCGGCTATATCCGCGAGCGCAATTACAAAGGGATGACGCTGGAGTCCGTCGTCGAACTGGAAAATGGCAAAATGGTAATGGTCAGCGAATTCTTTAACGAGGACGATCCTGACTTCGACCACTCTCTCGACCAGAAAATGGTTATCAACTGGGTAGAAAGCTGGGAGGTTGTACTGGCTGATGAAGAACACAAGTAAATTCCAGAAGGTGGTGATTACCACTATCGTCGGTTGGCTTGTGTTATTTGTCTTTTTACCCAACCTGATGATCATCGCCACCAGCTTTCTGACCCGCGACGATGCCCACTTCGTTAAGCTGGTCTTTACGCTGGATAACTACGCGCGCCTGCTCGACCCGCTCTATTTTGACGTGCTTCTGCACTCGCTGAATATGGCGCTGATTGCTACCGTCGCCTGCCTGCTACTGGGGTATCCTTTCGCATGGTTCCTGGCCGGGCTGCCACAAAAGGTGCGCCCGCTGTTGCTGTTTCTGTTGATTGTGCCGTTCTGGACCAACTCGCTGATTCGCATCTACGGGTTAAAAATCTTCCTGAGCACCAAAGGCTACCTCAACGCGTTTCTGCTGTGGCTGGGGGTGATTGATACCCCTGTACGCATCATGTTTACTCCGGGTGCGGTGGTTATTGGCCTTGTCTATATTCTGCTGCCGTTTATGGTGATGCCGCTCTACTCCAGCATCGAGAAGCTCGATAAACCGCTGCTGGAAGCGGCAAAAGATCTGGGTGCTAACAAGCTGCAAACCTTTATCCGCATTATCATTCCACTGACCATGCCCGGCATTATCGCCGGTTGTCTGCTGGTGATGCTCCCGGCAATGGGGCTGTTCTACGTTTCAGATCTCATGGGCGGGGCAAAAAACCTGCTGATTGGTAACGTGATCAAGAGCCAGTTCCTGAACATCCGCGACTGGCCGTTCGGATCCGCGACCAGCATTACGCTGACGGTGGTAATGGGGCTGATGCTGCTGGTCTACTGGCGCGCCTCACGGTTGCTGAATAAGAAGGTGGAACTCGAATGATCGGTCGACTGCTTCGCGGCGGTTTTATGACCGCCATTTACGCTTACCTTTATATTCCGATTATCATTTTGATCGTGAATTCGTTTAACAGTTCACGCTTCGGCATCAACTGGCAGGGCTTTACCACCAACTGGTACAGCCTGCTGATGAATAATGACAGTCTGCTGCAGGCCGCTCAGCACTCGCTGACGATGGCGATTTTCTCCGCCACCTTCGCCACGCTGATCGGTTCCCTCACCGCGGTGGCATTGTATCGCTATCGCTTTCGCGGTAAGCCGTTCGTCAGCGGCATGCTGTTTGTGGTAATGATGTCGCCGGATATCGTGATGGCGATTTCGCTGCTGGTGCTGTTTATGCTGCTGGGCATTCAGCTTGGCTTCTGGTCGCTGCTGTTTTCCCACATCACCTTCTGCCTTCCGTTTGTGGTGGTTACCGTCTTTGCACGTCTGAAAGGCTTTGACGTGCGTATGCTTGAGGCGGCGAAAGATCTGGGGGCCAGCGAGATGACCATCCTGCGCAAAATCATTCTGCCGCTGGCGATGCCCGCGGTAGCCGCAGGATGGCTACTCAGCTTTACGCTGTCGATGGATGACGTGGTTGTTTCTTCGTTCGTGACCGGGCCGAGTTACGAAATCCTGCCACTGAAGATCTATTCGATGGTCAAAGTCGGCGTCTCACCTGAAGTGAACGCGCTGGCGACCATTCTGTTGGTGTTTTCGCTGGTTCTGGTGATTGCCAGCCAGATTATTGCTCGTGATAAAACAAAATCTCAGGGGACAATGAAATGAAAAAAATGCTCGCCGCTGCGGCACTGGTACTTGGCATGGGTGCCGCGCACGCTGATGACGGTAAAACGCTCTACTTCTATAACTGGACCGAGTATGTGCCACCGGGCCTGCTGGAACAGTTTACGAAAGAGACGGGCATCAAGGTCATCTACTCGACCTACGAGTCGAATGAAACCATGTATGCCAAGCTCAAAACCTACAAGGACGGCGCATATGATCTGGTGGTGCCGTCTACCTACTTTGTCGACAAAATGCGCAAAGAGGGCATGATTCAGAAGATCGATAAAACGAAGCTCACTCACTTCAACAATCTCGATCCGGAGATGCTCAACAAGCCGTTTGACCCGAATAACGACTACTCCATTCCTTACATCTGGGGCGCAACCGCAATTGGTGTCAACAGCGAGGTTATCGATCCGAAAACCGTTACAAGCTGGGCCGATCTGTGGAAACCGGAATACAAAGGCAGCCTGCTGTTAACCGACGACGCGCGCGAAGTGTTCCAGGTAGCGCTGCGTAAGCTCGGCTACTCCGGCAATACAACGGACCCAAAAGAGATTGAAGCGGCCTATAACGAGCTGAAAAAGCTGATGCCTAACGTGGCGGCATTTAACTCTGATAACCCGGCAAACCCGTATATGGAAGGCGAAGTGAATCTGGGCATGGTGTGGAACGGCTCCGCGTATGTTGCCCGTCAGGCCGGTACGCCGCTGGAGGTAGTGTGGCCGAAAGAAGGCGGGATCTTCTGGATGGATAGCCTCGCGATCCCTGCCAATGCCAAAAACGTGGAGGGTGCGCTGAAGCTGATTAACTTCCTGCTACGCCCGGACGTGGCGAAGCAGGTTGCCGAAACGATTGGCTACCCGACACCGAACCTCGCGGCACGCAAGCTGCTGAAGCCTGAAGTGGCTAACGATAAGTCACTCTATCCGGATGCCGACACCATCAGTAAAGGGGAATGGCAGAACGACGTTGGTGACGCCAGCCGCCTCTACGAAGAGTATTACCAGAAACTAAAAGCGGGCCGATAAACGGCATCGCGCGATTCCTCACGCCGTGCTAACGGCGTGAGGAAGCATTAACTGGCCGCATTCTCGCCAGCCCAAATCGTCGCCCTTCTCATCGCCTCGACCACATCATCATCCGACAGCCCCAGTGCGTGACTCAGTCTTGTCGCCTCCTCCCACTGCTGCTGCTCGTAGTAACGACAGAGTGCGATCATATCAGCTAGCTGCCCCTCCTGATGGCACAGTGCGTTGCTCACGCTCTGCGGCACCGCAATCTGCTTCATCAACTCGGTCATCGGCAGTTCAAGGAGAGTATCCAGCAGCGAGAACAGGCCGCACAGAAAAGCATTTTCAGCCAGCGTCGGTTCGTTTATCGCCTCTGCGATCAATTCGCAGAATTTCCCACGCATCATGCTCAACGGATAAAGCTCGCTGACGGTGTCATTGTCCGCACTCGCCAGGACCACGACGGCAACGAACCGTCTCAGCTGATTCTCCCCAAGATAGCGGAGTACCTCACTCAGGGTTAACTTGCTGAAATTACAGGCACCAACATGTTTAAATGCCGTGTGCTTCATGTAGCGCATAATTTTCCAGGAGAGGGTGAGATCACTTTTTATCAGCGACTCGATAATGCGATAATCAGGTTTATTACGTCCGATTTCCATTTGCAGGCGGAAAATCGCAAGCTGATTTTGCGATAAGCGTTTATATTTAATCATCTCCGGACGGCAGAAAAAATAACCCTGAAACAGAGAAAACCCTTCATCTCTGAATCGAATAAATTCCTCTTTAGTCTCAATTTTTTCAGCGAGATATTTTATATGTGCGGTCTCTTTTTTACGCGATGCCAGATACTCTTTAATTTGCGCTAAGGTATAATTTCTGACATCGAATTTCAGAACCGAAATATAAGGTAAAAACGCATCCCATTCCGGAGCGAGGGTGAAATCATCGAGCGCGAAGTGGTAGCCGTGCGCATTCATCTCTCTGACGGCCTGCAACAGCTCAGCCCCCGGAACCGCATCTTCCAGTATCTCAATGACCACGCTCTCTTTATCGAGCGCTTCTCCGCTCCGGTCGATGACCATCCGGGAGGGAAAATTAATAAACGACGTGTGCTCCCCGGCGATCCGTTGCGCGGGTACACATAAAAACTGATCTGATATCATTCTGGATGTCGCATATTCCGCCGAGACATCCGGAAAACGGTTTGTCATTCCCTCTCTGAAGAGCAGTTCATAGGCGACCGTCTTCATCTCCGGGTTAAAAATGGGTTGTCTGGCGATAAATCCGTACATATCCCATCCTCCTCTACCACTTAATATTTATTAGCATCCTCTTTCTACACGACGATAACGAGCATTATCGAGCACTATTTTGATTGAATGCACAAAATAAAAGCATCCACACTAATTAACAGGGTTTATATTCTCAGAATTTAAATTAAATACTCCCGGTACTCTACAGAAAGAGAGTGATATATCCGATAAGTAATATGTGCCTGACCGACATGCACACGATTACGGGAGATAAGAATGCAAAACGCCAAGGTCCGAAGATCAAAAATGAGCGTCAAAACGTTAATGCTATTGTCCATTTTTCTCACCGTGACGGTGGGCTTTACCGCCACGATTGGTTTTATGATGTGGCAGTGGATGGCGCAGCAGGACAGTCTGGCCAAAAAACATATCCGCCAGATTGCTGAGGTGCAGTCTTTGCAGGTCAGTAAGGAGATGGATTCCGCGCTGGCTGCCGCCAGGGATATGGGCAACAGTGCCCTGGCGCTGCGGGATGCGGGCATCTCCGATCGCCAAAGTCTCAACCAACTGCTGATCCATTATCTTGCGGCCCACCCGCAGTTTCTCTCCATGTCGATGGCTTTTGAGCCCAACGCGTTTGACCATCAGGATGCCGCCTTTGCCGGACAGAGCGGAGAGGATCCTGCCGGACGCTATGCCCGCTATGTCGACCGCGATGCCTCTGGCAAACCCGCACTGCACCTGCTGACGGACCTGGAAACACCCGGCAGCGGCGATTATTACCTGCTGCCGAAGCAACGGCAAAAAGAGGTGATCATCGAACCCTATATCTACCCCTACAATGGCGTAGACGTCATGCTTACCTCCATTGCCGCCCCCATTATGGCTGACGGTAAGTTTCTGGGATCGGTCACCTCTGACTTTTCACTCGCCACGCTGCAAGCCATGACTGGGGCAATAAAGCCGTGGAACGGGACTGGCTATGCCCTGCTCCTCTCAGCGGAAAATAAAGTGGTATTCAGCCCGGACAAACAGGCCACCGGAAAGCCTTACGCGGGGAAGATAACGGGCCATGATGTCATCCGGGAAAACGATCCACTGCTGAAGGAGGAGGCATTTATTACCTGGCAGGATATTGCAATTGGTAACAGCCAGACGCCGTGGAAGCTGGCCATCGTCACCCCGGTCAGTGAGGTGATGGCCGAGGCGCGTGCATTTTTGCTGAAAGCCATTGTCCTTATGGTGCTCAGTATCGTAGTGGTGAGCCTGGTCATGGCGCAAATCTTTACGCGTAAAGTTGACCGACCGGTGGGTGGCGAACCTTCTGACGCCGCCGGAATTGCCCTGGCCGTCGCCCGCGGGGAGCTGAACAATACAATTCCGGTGCGCGCGGGAGATACTCGCAGTATTTTTTACGCCCTGCACACCATGCAGATGCAGCTCAAACGCATCGTCGACAACATCAGCGATGCCAGCCATTCCGTGCGGGGTGGCACCAGCGAGATTTCGGCAGGTAACCTTGACCTTGCCTCGCGAACCGAGGAGCAGGCAGCAGCGATTGTGGAAACCGCGGCCAGCATGGAAGAGATTTCGGCCACGGTGAAGAATAATGCCGACAATGCGCACAAAGCGACCACGCTGACCGACCGCGCCGCCAGCCTCGCCGGACATGGCGAAACGCTGGTGAACGACGTCGTCACGGTGATCGGCGAGATTGATGACAGCGCGCGTAAGATCGGTGAGATCAACAGCATTGTCGATGGCATTGCCTTCCAGACCAATATCCTGGCGCTAAACGCGGCCGTAGAAGCCGCACGGGCGGGTGAGCAGGGACGCGGTTTTGCGGTGGTGGCCGGTGAAGTCCGTAACCTGGCCCAGCGGAGCGCTAACGCAGCAAAAGAGATTTCTCAGCTCATTGCCGAATCGTCTGGCCGCGTCAACAAAGGCGTTGAGCTGGTCAATGAAACCGGCGTGATGATGAAACAGGTTATCGAGGCGGTGTCGCATGTGCATCTGGTGATAAACGATATCGTTCAGGCGCTGGACGAGCAAAATCGGGGGATTAGCCAGGTCAGCACCGCCGTGAATCAGATGGACAGCACAACCCAGCAGAACGCCGCTCTGGTGCAGCAGATCTCAGCCGCGGCGCTCTCACTGGACGAGCAGGCTAAATCGCTGGAGAAGACGCTGGCGTTCTTTCATTCGTAAATCGTCAGGCACCCGCAGGACGGGTGCCTTTTTACACCATTGCCGCTACAGCCCTTTCAGCAGCTTGTCGACAAATTCCGGGACGACCGCGCTTGCCAGACCGTAGTGTTTCTCTTCAAACTCGCTGCCCACCTGGCTTGGCTCCAGATTGAGCTCAACCGTATGGGCGCCGTGCAGTCGCGCTTCGTGAACAAACCCCGCCGCCGGGTAAACATGGCCGGATGTACCAATGGCGATAAACACGTCCGCCATCGCCAGCGCGCTGTAAATATCATCCATCCCCAGGGGCATCTCGCCGAACCACACCACGTGCGGGCGCAGGCGTGCGGGGAACTGACAGCAGTGACATTTGTCTTCTGGCAGCACGTCCTCTTTCCAGTCCAGCACCTGGCCGCTCCAGGCACAGCGAACTTTGAGCAACTCACCGTGCATGTGGATGATGTTTTTGTTACCGGCTCGCTCATGCAGGTTGTCGATATTCTGCGTCACCAGCAGGAAACGATCCCCCAGCGCCTCTTCCAGCTTCGCCAGCGCCAGATGCGCCGGATTGGGCGCAATCTCAGGCTGCTGCAGCTGGCGACGGCGGGCGTTGTAAAACGCCTGCACGAGATCCGGATCGCGGGCAAAACCTTCCGGCGTGGCGACATCCTCCACGCGGTGTTCTTCCCACAGTCCGTCCGCCGCGCGGAAGGTTCGAATTCCTGACTCAGCGGAGATCCCCGCCCCGGTCAGCACCACCACTCTGGGTTTATCCATCGCTTCTGGCATCATTCTGTCTCTGAAAAAGATCCGCTGACGCAAGCGCTCACGTAAGCGGCGTTTGTTTTTGCGAAAACGGCTGAGTCGACCCTGGCGACGCGACAGCATAGAAACCTCGTAAACTAATCGGTGAGATGAAGGAATGCGGCTCCGCGCATGCCTCCTGCGTCCCCGTGTCGCGCACGTTCAATACGCGGCACGCGTGCAACCGGCAATAAATGTCGGGGCAAACGCCCGGACAACTGTTCCGTAATCGCAGTGAAGTTTGACAACCCTCCCCCAATCACCAGCAGATCCGGGTCGACGATAGTGAGAATATTTCCCAGACATACCGCCAGCAGATCCAGATAGCGCTCAACGTGCTCACGCGCCTGCGCATCCCCTTGCTCCCACAAGGTAATGATTTGAGGGGCCTCAAGTTTCTGATGATAGAAGTGTTCGTAAAGCCATGCAAACCCGCGGCCGGAGAGGTAGTTCTCAATACAGCCGTGCTGACCGCAGCCGCAGCGGGTCAGCGGAAACTCACGCCCGACAATGTCCAGGGCATCCACCGGCAAGCGGATATGGCCGAACTCACCGGTGATATAGCTACGCCCGGTGATGGGCTTACCGTTGATCACGATCCCTCCGCCGACGCCCGTGCCGAGGATCAGTCCCATGACCAATGGATACTGACGGAATTCATCATCCCAGGCTTCAGAGAGCGCAAAACAGTTGGCATCGTTATCTAAACGCACGTCGCGTTCAAGGCGGGCAGAGAGATCGGCGCGCAGCGCTTTGCCGCTGGCAGCAGGTACGTTGGCGGCATACAGCGTGCCGTCGTCGGTTTCGGGCATGCCCGGAATACCAATGCCGACGCTGCCTTTGACGCCAAAGCGTTCATCTGCTTGCGCCACCAGCGCGGCAATGGCGGTTAAAAATTCGTCGTAGCTCTCGCGCGGCGTGGGAACGCGCGTTTCCCACTGCAGCCTGAGGTCTTTATCAAATACGCCGAGCGCAATCTTGGTGCCGCCAATATCAAATCCATAATACATAGTGCATTCCTCTTTTGACCTGGCGGCCCAAAAGCCGCTAGATCATGACGTAATTACTGGCCACTTAATACCCTCGCCGGATCAATTCGGCTTGCGCGACGCGCCGGATACCAGCTTGCCAGCAGACTCAGTAAAAGTGCTGTAACCAGCACATAAAAAACGTCCAGCCAGTGCAATTCAGACGGCAGGAAGTCAATAAAATAGATATCACCCGACAGGAACTGGTGACCAATAAGCTTTTCAATGCCGTTAATAATTGGCGTCAACTGCAGGGAAACCACCACGCCAATCACCACGCCACACAGGCTGCCGAACAATCCTGCCAGCAAACCGTACCAGACGAAGATGGCGCGAATAAGACCGTCTTTCGCCCCAAGCGTTCTCAGCACGGCAATGTCACCGCTCTTGTCCTTGACTGCCATCACCAGCGTCGAGACGATGTTAAAGCACGCCACACCGATCACCAGCACCATCGCCAGATACATAATCGCGCGGATCATCTGGATATCACGGTACATATACCCGTAAGTGCCGATCCAGCTTTTGATGTAAACATAGTTATTGGTCACGCTGCCCGCGTCGCGTACCAGTTTGTTGGCATTAAAGACGTCGTTCACCTTAATGGCAATGCCCGTCACGCTGTCGCCCATGTCGAGATACTGCCGCGCATCTTCCATCGGCACCATCGCAAAGCTATGGTCAAGCTGACCGCTCAGCTGAAGAATACCGGTGACGTGCAGGCGCACGCGTTTCGGCTGCTGCAATTTGTGATCGGCGCTGGCGTTCGGGATCATGATCGACACCCAGTCGCCCTGCTTCACCTTCAGGGCATCTGCAACGCCTTTGCCCATGATGATCTGCTGCTCGCCGGCCTTAAAGTTTGCCCACGCGCCGTTCTGCACATATTTCGGCAACGCGCTCAGGCGTTCTTCCTGGGCGGGGTTCACCCCTTTCACCTGGATGGCACGCAGGTTTACCCCGCTCTCCACCAGCCCGGTAAAGTTGATATAGGGCGCGGCGGCAGCGATGCCCGGGACTTTCTCTACTTTGTTGAGCGCATCGCTCCAGTGGGTCCAGGGCTGGTTAACCGGCTCGATTTCCCCGTGCGGTACCACCGCCAGAATGCGGTTATTCAGTTCGCGCTCGAAGCCGTTCATGGCGCTCAGGCCGACAATCAACACCGCCACGCCCAGCGCAATACCGATGGTCGAGATGACGGAGATGAGCGACACCATGCCGCCGCGACGGCGACCGCGGCTAAAGCGTAACCCGATGAGTAACGATAACGGTGAAGCCATTACTCCGCTCCCATCAGGGTCAGTTCTGCATTCAGATGACCGTCGCGCATTTCAAGCTGGCGCCCCATGCGTTTTGCCAGCTGCAGATCGTGGGTGACCACCAGAAACGCGGTGCCCTGCGAGGCGTTAAGTTCACCCAAAAGCTGGAAAATACTGTCCGCATTACGCGCATCCAGGTTACCGGTCGGTTCATCCGCCAGCACCAGACGCGGGTTGTTGACCAACGCACGGGCAATGGCCACGCGCTGACGTTCGCCGCCGGAAAGCTCCGATGGACGGTGATTGCCACGGTGACCCAGCCCTACTGCGTTCAGCATGTCGCTGGCGCGGGCGTTAATTTCTGCCGGTTTCTTTTTGCCAATCAGCAACGGCATCGCCACGTTTTCCAGCGCCGTGAAGTCCGGCAGCAGGTGGTGGAACTGGTAGATAAAGCCCAGCTCGCGATTACGCAGCTCGGCCTTCGCCGCTGAGGACATTTTGCTCATCGGCTGGCCGGAAAAAATCACGTCGCCGCTGGTTGGGGTATCCAGCCCGCCCAGCAGGTGCAGCAGCGTACTTTTGCCCGAGCCGGAGCTGCCGACAATCGCCATCATCTCGCCTTCGCCCACGCTGAAGCTCACATTGTGCAGCACGTCGGTCTGCACAGCGCCTTCCTGATAGCGTTTGGACAGGTTGTCGCATTGCAACAGGATCTTATTCATAACGTAAAGCCTCAGCGGGTTGAGTGGCGGCAGCGCGCCAGGAAGGATAAAGCGTCGAAAGCAGCGCAATGGCCATCGCGGCCAACGCAATACCGATAACCTGCAGCGGCTCGATAGCCACCGGCAGCGCCGCGCCATCAAGCAGCGCGCCGATGATCGGCATTAAATTATTAAGCTGGCTGGCAAGCAGAGCGCCGAGCCCCGCCCCCAGCAGCGCGCCGATAATGCCGGCGCTGGCACCCTGCACCATAAAGACCGCCATGATCTGGCGCGGCGTGAGCCCCTGGGTTTGCAGGATGGCGACCTCGCCCTGCTTTTCCATCACCATCAGACCCAGCGAGGTGATGATGTTAAAAGCGGCCACGGCCACGATCAGGCTCAACAGCAGCCCCATCATGTTTTTTTCCATACGCACGGCCTGGAACAGTTCGCCTTTACGTTCGCGCCAGTCCTGCCATTTGGTGCCGTCCGGCAGTTTTTGCTGGCTGAGGGTATCAACCTTCAGCGGCGCGTCGAGCCACAGGCGCCAGCCCGTGATGTTCCCTGCCGGGTAACGCATCAGGCGCGAAGCATCCTGAATGTTAACCAGCATCTGATAACCATCGACTTCGCTGTTGGCGGCAAAGGTACCAATTACGTTAAACAGGCGCTGGCTTGGCAGGCGCCCCATCGGCGTAAACTGACTGGCAGAGGGCACCATCACACGCAGCTGGTCGCCACGGTTGACGCCAAGCTGGCCGGCAAGCTGCTCACCCAGAATAACGTTGTATTTTCCGGCGGCCAGATCGGTCTGCTTCACGTTAACCAGGTACGGCGTCAGCGGATCGTTTTGTGCAGGGTCAATACCCAGCATGACGCCGACCGCCACGCTGCGGGCGCTTTGCAGCACCACGTCGCCAGTTGTTAACGGCGCAACGCGCGTGACACCCTGTAACTTCGCCGCGCTTTCCGGCAGCTGTTGCGGGTTCAGCGAACCGTTGGTGGAGGAGAGAACGGCCTGCGGCATCAGCCCCAGGATGTTGTTTTGCAGCTCGCGCTCGAAGCCATTCATGACGGAAAGGACCGTCACCAGTGCCATCACGCCGAGCGTAATGCCAATAGTCGAAAGCCAGGAGACAAAGCGACCGAAGCGGTCCGCGGCGCGCCCACGCATGTAACGTAAGCCTATGAAGAGTGCGACAGGTTGATACATGAAATCCGTCTGTTTGCTGATAGCAGACCCACGAGTATATAAGCGAATCCGTTAAGCGTAAATGACTGAAACCGTAAGCTTTGGTAATCATTTTTCTGAAAAATTCAGATAAATCAGCGTGCTATTGTCTGAATTGTCGCCTCGCAACCTCCACCTTTTCCGAAAAACCTCCTGATACAGACTGTTACCCGTTACATCCCGGTTTCATTTCAGAACAATTGCTCGTTCGTTTATGGCAATTTAAGGTAGTCGCGAACAATGAAGCAAAAAGCATTATGGATTAACCAGATAAAAGGGCTGTGTATCTGCCTGGTGGTTATCTATCATTCGGTCATCACCTTTTATCCGCACCTGAGCGGGCTGCAACATCCGCTATCCGGCCTTCTCGCGAAATGTTGGGTCTATTTTAATCTCTACCTCGCCCCATTCCGCATGCCGGTATTCTTCTTTATCTCCGGCTATCTGATCCGTCGTTATATCGATGAGGTGAACTGGCGAACCAGTCTCGACAAACGGATCTGGAGCATTGTCTGGGTTCTGGTCCTGTGGGGGATTCTGCAATGGCAGGCATTGACCCACCTGAATGCCTGGCTGGCGCCCGATCGTGAGCTTGCCACCTCCTCGAACGCGGCCTACGCCGATTCCCTCTCAGGATTTGTACGCGGTATGCTCACCGCCAGCACCAGCCTGTGGTATCTGTATGCTCTGGTCGTCTACTTCACGCTGTGTAAACTACTGAGCCGCTGGAAGCTACCGGTGCTCGGGCTGCTGGCACTGGCGAGCGTCGCGATCAACTTCCTGCCGTTGCCGTGGTGGGGAATGAACAGCGTAGTACGCAACATGATCTACTACAGCCTCGGAGCGTGGTATGGCGCAGAGCTGATGGCGTGGATGAAAAGTTTCAACCTGCGCCGCACGTGGCTGGCGACAGGCGCGTTCGCCGCCGTCTCCGTGGTGCTGTGGTTTGCTAACGTTCCTCTCCTGCTTTCCCTGCTGTCGATTGTGTTGATCATGAAGCTTTTCTACAGTATTGAGCAGCGTTACGCCGTGCATCCCAACAATCTGCTGAACGTGATTGGCTCCAACACCATTGCGATCTATACCACCCACCGCATCCTCATTGAGGCCTTCAGCCTGTTCCTGATTGGCGAGATGAATGCCGCATACTGGCCGGTCTGGGCAGAGCTGGGCTTAATTCTGGTCTATCCGTTTGCCAGCCTGCTTATCTGCACCCTTGCCGGGCTCGGGGTGCGCAAACTCTCCACCGCGCTGTTTGGCGATCTTTTCTTCTCTCCTCCGTCAACGCTCTCCCTGTCACCGTCCCCCCGCTAATGCCTTCTCCGCCCCCCGTTTTGGGGGCGGAAAGTCACCCCGTGCGGTTACAATTTGCTTATGTAAAACGATCGAGGATAATAAAGACATTGCGTATCAGTGATATGCCCCAATACTGTTGGTATATCCATAAGAGACTCTGACATAGCCATGCCTGAACACTATCGTTATTCCTTGCCTGTCAAAGCGGGCGACCAGCGCCAGTTGGGTGAACTTACGGGCGCGGCGTGCGCCACGCTGGTGGCAGAAATTGCTGAGCGACACCCCGGCCCGGTGGTGCTTGTTGCCCCGGATATGCAAAATGCCCTGCGCCTGCACGACGAAATCCGCCAGTTCACCGATAGCCTGGTGTTCAGCCTGGCCGACTGGGAAACGCTGCCGTATGACAGCTTCTCTCCGCATCAGGAGATCATCTCCTCGCGCCTGTCGACGCTCTACCAGTTGCCGACCATGCAGCGCGGTGTGCTGATTGTGCCGGTAAATACCCTGATGCAGCGCGTCTGTCCGCACAGCTATCTGCATGGTCATGCGCTGGTGATGAAAAAAGGCCAGCGCCTGTCCCGTGATGCCCTGCGCGAGCAGCTTGACGGTGCCGGCTATCGCCATGTCGATCAGGTGATGGAGCACGGGGAATACGCAACCCGCGGCGCGTTGCTTGACCTGTATCCCATGGGCAGCGACCAGCCGTATCGTCTCGATTTCTTCGATGATGAAATCGACAGCCTGCGCGTGTTCGACGCCGACACCCAGCGCACGCTAGAGGAAGTAGAGTCCATTAACTTACTGCCCGCGCATGAATTCCCGACGGACAAAACTGCCATCGAACTGTTCCGCAGCCAGTGGCGCGATAAGTTCGACGTGAAGCGTGATGCCGAGCATATCTATCAGCAGGTTAGCAAAGGCACGCTCCCGGCCGGGATCGAATACTGGCAGCCGTTGTTCTTTAACGAGCCGCTGCCTGCCCTGTTCAGCTACTTCCCGGCAAATACGCTGATTGTGAACACCGGCGATATCGACGCCAGCGCCAGCCGTTTCGAAAGCGAAACCCGCGCCCGCTTCGAAAACCGGGGCGTTGACCCGATGCGTCCGCTGCTGCCGCCGGAAACGCTGTGGCTGCGTACCGACGAACTCAATGCGGAGCTGAAGCGCTGGCCGCGGATCCAGCTCAAAACCGATTCGCTTGCCGATAAGGCCGCCAACACCAACCTCGCCTTCCGGACGCTGCCGGACCTGGCCGTTCAGGCGCAGCAGAAATCGCCGCTGGATAATCTGCGTAAGTTCCTGGAGTCCTTTACCGGCCCGGTGGTGTTCTCCGTTGAGAGTGAAGGCCGCCGCGAAGCACTCGGCGAGCTGCTGGGGCGAATAAAAGTTGCGCCGAAACGCATTCAGCGCCTGAGCGACGCGGCCGGAAACGGCCGTTATCTGATGATTGGTGCCGCCGAACACGGGTTTATTGATACGCTCAACAACCTGGCGCTGATTTGCGAAAGCGATCTGCTGGGTGAGCGCGTCGCGCGGCGCCGTCAGGACAGCCGTCGAACCATTAACCCGGACACGCTGATCCGTAACCTGGCCGAGCTGCATCCGGGCCAGCCCATTGTTCACCTGGAGCATGGCGTTGGGCGCTATCAGGGAATGACCACGCTGGAAGCCGGCGGCATCAAAGGTGAATATCTGATGCTGACCTACGCCAACGACGCCAAACTGTATGTTCCGGTGTCATCCCTGCATCTGATCAGCCGATACGCAGGTGGCGCGGAGGATAACGCCCCGCTGCACAAACTGGGCGGCGATGCCTGGGCTCGCGCGCGCCAGAAAGCGGCGGAGAAAGTACGCGACGTGGCGGCCGAGCTGCTGGATATCTACGCCCAGCGCGCGGCCAAAGAGGGCTTCGCCTTTAAGCATGATAAAGAGCAGTACCAGATGTTCTGCGACAGCTTCCCGTTTGAAACCACGCCGGACCAGGCCCAGGCCATCAACGCCGTACTGAGCGACATGTGCCAGCCGCTGGCGATGGACCGCTTAGTCTGCGGCGACGTCGGCTTCGGCAAAACCGAAGTGGCGATGCGCGCCGCCTTCCTGGCGGTTGAAAACAACAAGCAGGTGGCGGTGCTGGTGCCGACCACCCTGCTCGCCCAGCAGCACTTCGACAACTTCCGCGACCGTTTCGCCAACTGGCCGGTGCGCATTGAGATGCTGTCACGTTTTCGCAGCGCCAAAGAGCAGACGCAGATCCTCGAACAGGCAAGCGAAGGCAAAATCGATATTCTGATAGGTACGCACAAGCTGCTGCAAAGCGACGTGAAGTGGAAAGATTTGGGGCTGCTGATCGTCGACGAAGAGCACCGCTTCGGGGTGCGTCACAAAGAGCGGATCAAAGCGATGCGCGCCGACGTCGATATTCTGACCCTGACCGCAACGCCAATTCCGCGTACGCTGAACATGGCGATGAGCGGCATGCGCGATCTGTCGATTATCGCCACACCACCGGCGCGTCGTCTGGCGGTGAAAACCTTTGTCCGCGAGTACGATAATCTGGTGGTACGCGAGGCGATCCTGCGTGAGGTACTGCGCGGGGGCCAGGTTTATTATCTTTATAACGACGTTGAAAATATCCAGAAAGCCGCGGACAGGCTGGCCGAGCTGGTACCGGAAGCGCGTATTGCCATCGGCCACGGGCAGATGCGCGAGCGCGAGCTGGAGCGGGTGATGAACGACTTCCATCACCAGCGCTTTAACGTACTGGTGTGTACCACCATCATTGAAACCGGCATTGATATCCCGACGGCGAATACCATCATTATTGAGCGTGCGGATCACTTTGGTCTGGCGCAGCTTCATCAGCTGCGCGGTCGCGTCGGCCGTTCGCATCATCAGGCTTACGCCTGGCTGTTGACCCCGCATCCGAAAGCGATGACCACCGACGCGCAAAAGCGTCTGGAAGCCATCGCCTCGCTGGAAGACCTCGGTGCAGGCTTTGCGCTGGCCACGCACGATCTTGAGATCCGTGGTGCCGGCGAACTGCTGGGCGAGGATCAGAGCGGCTCCATGGAAACCATCGGCTTCTCGCTCTATATGGAGCTGCTGGAAAACGCGGTTGATGCCCTGAAGACCGGACGCGAGCCGTCGCTGGAAAATCTCACCAGCCAGCAGACCGAGGTCGAGTTGCGTATGCCGTCCCTGCTGCCGGATGATTTCATTCCTGATGTGAATACCCGCCTGTCATTCTACAAACGCATTGCCAGCGCGAAGAATGAAAATGAGCTGGAAGAGATCAAAGTGGAACTGATTGACCGCTTTGGCCTGCTGCCCGATGCGGCGAGAAATCTGCTGGATATCGCGCGGCTGCGCCAGCAGGCGCAGAAGCTGGGGATCCGCAAACTTGAAGGTAATGAAAAAGGCGGCGTCATTGAATTCGCCGAGAAGAACCACGTCAACCCGATGTGGCTGATTGGCCTGCTGCAAAAACAGCCGCAGTATTTCCGCCTGGATGGGCCAACCCGTCTGAAATTTACCCAGGAGCTGGCGGATCGCAAAACCCGTATGGACTGGGTGCGTAACTTTATGCGGCAGCTCGAAGAGAATGCGGTCGCGTAATCTGCCCTCCCCCCGTTAGCCAGTGCTGCCGGGGGGACAATTTACAAACTCTTTGCACTTCACCCGATCTTCCCGACACACCCTTTCGCCATAATTATCATTAACACCTTATAAAACAATAACCTTATCATTTATATGGATTATGGTGATGATGACCCCTTCGCGTTTTACCCGCTGGATAACCCTGTTTGTGCTGGCTGCCGCCGTCGCGGTTGCACTTCCCGCTCGCGCAAACACCTGGCCTCTTCCACCACCTGGCAGCAAGCTGGTCGGGGAAAACCGCTTTCATGTGGTTGAAAATAATGGCGGTTCACTGGAAGCCATTGCCAAAAAATATAACGTCGGTTTTCTGGCTCTGCTGCAGGCGAATCCCGGCGTCGATCCATATGTCCCGCGCGCGGGCAGCGTACTGACGATCCCGTTACAAACTCTCCTGCCGGATGCCCCGCGCGAGGGGATCGTCATAAACCTGGCTGAGTTACGTCTCTATTATTATCCGCCGGGTAAAAATGAAGTGACCGTCTACCCTATCGGTATCGGTCAACTGGGCGGCGACACCCTGACACCGACGATGGTGACGACCGTCTCGGATAAACGGGCGAATCCAACCTGGACGCCAACGGCCAACATTCGCGCCCGTTATAAAGCCCAGGGCATCGATCTTCCCGCGGTTGTTCCGGCTGGCCCGGATAACCCAATGGGGCACCACGCGATCCGCCTGGCGGCATACGGTGGGGTTTACCTGCTGCACGGAACGAATGCCGACTTTGGCATCGGCATGCGCGTCAGCTCCGGCTGTATTCGTCTGCGCGATGACGATATCAAAACGCTGTTCAATGTCGTTACGCCAGGGACTAAAGTGAATATTATCAATACGCCGATTAAAGTCTCTGAGGAGCCCGGTGGCGTACGACTTGTTGAGATTCACCAGCCGCTCTCAAAAAATATCGGCGACGATCCGCAGACGTTACCCATTAACCTGAATGCTGCGATGGTGAGCTTTAAAACGAATGCGAATACCGAGAGCCAGGTGATGGAACGTGCGATGGAGGCCCGGTCAGGCATGCCGACCGATGTCACCCGGCATCACGATATCGTTCAGCAGTCGATGTAAAACAGAACGTAAAACGCCCTGCTTAGCAGGGCGTTTTTTATTGCAGTGGCATAAATGAGGGTTTATGCCCGGCTTATTTGTAGATGACAGCCGTGCCGTGCAGCGTGTTAGGACCGGTCACAGAGGTGATGCGGTAGGATTTTGCACCCATTGCTTCCGCTTTTTGTGCCAGCTGATCTTCCAGTGAACCCAGGTTAGTCCCGGCAGACGCAGAGATCGTCCCGACTTTATGCTGATCGGCTGGCGTTGACTGAACTTGTACAGCAGCAAAGCTTGCGAAAGAAAGGGAACTCAGTACGGCTGCAGCGATGAGGGTTTTTACGTTTTTCATGATGTTTACCTTTGGCAGATGAATTTGGAGGTCGTTAGCGATTTAGTTAACGATCGATAGGTAAATCATAAATGTGATCCAGCTCACGCGTCAACACAATTTTATAACGAGCATTAATTAATTTTTAAAGTCGTTAATTTTCATACATATATGATTAATTTATTTTTAAGCATTCTGCACTGGTGGTGGGTTGCGTTTATTTTTATAATGGTTATTCAACAAATCAACAGAGGACCAACGGCAAATGACAACCGACGTCACGAGTTGTGCGAAGAAAAGCCGTGGCCGACCAAAAGTGTTTGACAGGGATGCAGCGCTTGATAAGGCCATGACTCTCTTCTGGCAACATGGGTATGAAGCGACCTCGCTTTCCGATCTGGTAGAAGCCACCGGCGCCAAAGCACCGACGCTCTATGCTGAATTTACCAACAAAGAGGGGCTGTTCAGGGCAGTGCTGGACCGATACATTTCGCGCTTTGCAGCGAAACACGAAGCCCAGCTGTTTTGTGAAGAGAAAAGCGTTGAACAGGCGCTACGGGATTACTTCACCGCCGTTGCCACCTGCTTCACCAGCAAAGATACGCCCGCGGGCTGCTTTATGATTAACACCTCCGCCACCCTGGCGGCAGCGTCGAAAGAGATCGCCAATACGGTGAAATCGCGTCATGCCATGCAGGAAGAGACGCTCAGCGCATTTCTGGCTCAACGCCAGCAGCGCGGTGAAATTCCCGCGCACTGTCAGCCGCAGATGCTGGCGCAGTACCTGAGCTGTATTTTGCAGGGTATGTCGATCAGCGCGCGTGAAGGCGCGACGCTGGAAAAACTGCAGAATATAACCGAAACCACACTACGCTTGTGGCCTGAACTCCTCAAAATTTGAGGTAAAAAAAAGCTCCTCAGCCTGAGCGCTTGAGGAGCTAAGTTCAGAGAACATCTTTTTTACACTTTGTTATTCAGTACCAGCTGGCCATTTCCATCCAGTGGGATTTGCGTTCCTGGGTCTTTATCCATACGGATTTTGCCCTGCTGATCGCCAATTTTGTAGGTCACGTCATAACCCAGCATTTTCTCCGACTTGTCATAGACGGTTTTACAACGCTGCTGAGTCGTGGTGTAAGTATCGTTATCCTGCATCGCACCCTGCACCTGGTTGCCGGCATAGCCGCCACCCAGCGCACCAACGACGGTCGCGACATCTTTACCCCGGCCACCGCCAAACTGGTGACCAATTACCCCACCCGCTACTGCACCCAGAACAGAGCCGGCAATACGGTTTTCATCCTGTACCGGACGACGGTGGGTCACGGAGACGTTACGGCACTCCTGACGAGGGGTTTTTACGGTTTCTTTAATGGGAGTAGCAGAAACCACCTGCGCATACTGCGGGCCGCGATCTAATACGTTGAGACTGGCAACAGCAGCCACACCTAACGCCGCTGCGACACCAATCCCTATACCCGCCAACATAGATTTATTCACGGGACTTCCTCCTTTGTTGCTATTGGTAACAATTTTGCAATGAAGCCACGGCTTCGCCAATAAGACAAAGGATCAAAAAGTGGACAATGGAGAGGGATATATCATGTTTAGGAGAACTCTTAAGCACCTAATCCATGACGGGCAGCATGATATGCTAAAAACTCCCTCCGGAGGGCCCGGAGGGAGTGAAAGATTAGTGGAGTTTAAGACGCGGACGGATGACGCGGTTGATTCTGCCCACCAGCATCATCAGACCCGTTTTGAAGTAGCCGTGCAGTGCGATCTGGTGCATACGGTACAGTGAAATATAGACAAAGCGAGCTATGCGCCCTTCTACCATCATCGAGCCACGCATCAGGTTACCCATCAGGCTACCGACGGTAGAGAAGTTGGACAGCGATACCAGAGAGCCGTGGTCTTTATAGACATACGTCTTCATCGGTTTGCCTTTGTACTGCGCCAGAATATTATGCAGCACCAGGCTTGCCATCTGGTGTGCAGCCTGAGCACGCGGCGGCACGAAGCCACCTTCAGGGCGCGCGCAGGAAGCACAGTCGCCAATCGCAAAGATTTCCGGGTCGCGCGTGGTTTGCAGCGTTGGCTCCGTCACCAGCTGGTTAATGCGGTTCGTTTCCAGACCACCGATATCTTTCATAAAATCAGGCGCTTTGATACCTGCCGCCCAGACCATCAGATCCGCTTTGATGTACTCGCCGTCTTTGGTGTGCAGACCGCCTTCGTCGGCGCTGGTCACCATCGTCTGTGTCAGCACCCGCACACCCAGTTTGGTGAGTTCATTGTGCGCCGCACCGGAGATACGCGGAGGCAGCGCCGGGAGGATGCGTTCACCGGCTTCGACCAGCGTGACGTTTAGCGCGTCGTTTGTTAACCCTTTATACCCGTAGCTGTGCAGCTGTTTCACCGCATTGTGCAGCTCAGCAGAGAGCTCTACCCCCGTTGCCCCGCCGCCGACAATGGCAATGTTAACCTTGCCATTCGCACCCATGTTATTGGTGTACTTCAGGAACAGGTTCAGCATCTCCTGATGGAAACGACGTGCCTGGTGCGGGTTATCAAGGAAGATACAGTGCTCTTTCACGCCCGGCGTGTTGAAATCGTTAGAGGTACTGCCCAGCGCCATTACCAGCGTGTCATACGCCAGTTTGCGTTCAGGAACCAGCAGCTCGCCTTTTTCATCACGCAGCTCTGCCAGGGTGATGGTTTTGCTTTCACGGTTGATATCCACCACGGAACCCAGCTGGAACTGGAAATGGTGATTGCGTGCGTGCGCCAGATAGCTCAGCGCATCCACGCCCTCATCCAGCGATCCGGTCGCCACTTCGTGCAGCAACGGTTTCCACAGGTGACTGTGGTTACGATCCACCAGCGTGATTTTGGCTTTTTTACCGCGACCCAGCTTCTTACCCAACTGTGTGGCCAGCTCCAGCCCGCCAGCACCACCGCCTACAATCACTATCTTTTTCAATGGCGTAGTCAACGTGACCCCCTCAAATTATTAACCAATTGTTAATTAAAAGTTATAAAAATAACCCTTAATTAACAACAGGTTACAGCACTGAAACCATTCAGGTGAATTGAGAATACCACGTCAGGCGCATTGGTCATACCAAAATTGATATGCATCAAGTTTTGATGGCTTAAAAGTAGACAATTCTGGACAAAAAGAAACCCGGTACGCATTAGCGACCGGGTTCCGGAGGTGACTGACTGTGGCTTAGCCCAGCGTTTTAAAGGCTTTTATGCGCTGCAGATGTGGGGAGATGTTCTTGAACTTATGGGTCTGATTCTTCATCCCAGACAATCTCATAGTAATGATGCAGAAGCTCCGCAGCCCGGTGGCTGTTGAGCGCCTCATCATTACGCGAAAGGATCACCAGACACCGGTCGCGGTTTTTATCGCGAAAATTACTGACGCACTTGGTGGCAATATCGACGTACTCTTCCGGGCGGTCAATTTTGCCTTCCATGTTCTCATTCGGGAAAAGGTTAGGATTAAATACAACCTGGCGTATGTCGCACAGAAAACCAATCCGCTCTGCCCAGTAGCCACCCAGGCCCACGCCGCAAATCAGCGGGCGATCGTCGATATTAAGCTGCAGCATCTTGTCCACTTCTTTGAGCAGATGCTGCATATCATGCTTCGGATGGCGCGTGCTGTAGCTGATCAACCGGACATCGGGATCGATAAACTGCAGCTGCAACACCTTCTCATGATTACCAGGACTGTTTGAGTCAAAACCGTGTAAATAGATGATCATTGTCTTCTCACCATGCTACGCCTTCCGGGAGGGATTACAGGCTGGCTTTGTGCGCCTGCCAGCGCTCATTCAGGTCTTCAAGCCGGGCGTTGACCGTCTTCCAGCGCGCCGAATCCATCAGCTCCTGACGGCTAAATGAACCTTTATGATACAATTGTGTAACACGCTCTGCATTGATCGGCGACAGGTTATCCAGCACGCTAACAGCCCCTTTACGATTATTGCAGACCAGGATCATATCGCAACCTGCGTCCAGCGACGCCTGACCGCGTTCTGCATAGCTGCCCATAATTGCCGCCCCTTCCATCGACAAATCGTCGGAGAAAATCACGCCATTGAAACCCAGCTCCTGGCGCAATACGGTTTTCAGCCAGTGCGGAGAGCCACTGGCCGGCCGCGGGTCGACGTCGCTGTAAATCACGTGGGCAGGCATGATAGCGTCAAGTTTGTTATCGGTGATAAGTGAACGGAACACCGACATATCTTTGGCACGAATTTCCGCTTCCGGGCGCGGATCGCGCGGGGTCTCTTTATGGGAATCCGCCGTCACGGCTCCGTGGCCCGGGAAGTGTTTGCCGGTGGTTTTCATACCTGCATCGTGCATCCCGTCGATAAATCGGGTCGCCATTGCCAGCGCAATACGCGGATCTTCATGGTATGAGCGCTCACCAATCGCGGCGCTGATATGGCCCACATCAAGTACCGGGGCAAAACTGATGTCGATATCCATGGCTATCATCTCGCAGGCCATCAGCCAGCCCGCTTCCTGCGCCAGTTTGCCCCCCTCTTCCGTACCGAGCAGCGCGGCGAAAGACTGGGCAGCCGGCAGATGGGTGAAACCGTCGCGAAAACGCTGCACGCGCCCGCCTTCCTGATCGACGGCCACCACCAGATGGTTACGCGACGCGGCGCGGATCTGACGCACCAGCTCGCGCAGCTGCGCTGGATCGTGATAGTTGCGGGTAAACAGGATCAGGCCGCCCACCAGCGGATGCGCCAGAATTTCACGCTCCTCCGCATCCAGCTCAAACCCTTCAACATTCAACATGACTGGACCCACACTCACCTCTCTTATCCTTTCGTTTGTAACTGACGCCAGGCATCGTTTGCCAGCGCAATAAATTGTTTATCTCTGGACTGCTGAAGGCGCATTTCAAACCAGCCCGCCATCAGCATAATGACCCAGGGTCGCCAGCGTCTCACCTGACGAGCCAGCGCGTCGGCGTCAATATGCGCTACTCTGGCATACTCTCTGATGAGCGTCAGCCGCGCGGCGTCACTTTCCGTCCAGACCGCGGCCAACTCCAGCGCCACATCGCCGTCTCCGGCATATTCCCAGTCAATAAGTCTGGCTCCACCTGACGTATGCACAATGTTCCCGGCGTGCACATCCATATGTAACGGTGAGAGCCGAATCGGTTGCGGCTCGCCCGCTTTACGCAGCCGTTTGAGATGCGCAAGCCAGACAGGAGTACGTCTTTTCGGGGAGGCTTGCTGCCAGTAGTGCTCAAGCAGCGGAAGTAACGCGATTCGCCACCCCAGACGCTGTTGCTGGTGCAGATGATACAGCATCGCCGCGAGCTCCGGGGTGTCCGGCAGCGCGCTTTTCACCTCGCCCTCAAGATAGTCGACGGCCATCCAGCCCTGTCGGAAAAAACGGGATTCCGGCACGAGATCCGACGGAAGACGTCTGAGGGCACGAAACTGACGACGAAAATGGAAAGCGGGCGCGAAGGGATCGTGATTATGCCGTAAGACCAGACGGTGCGCACCCTGCTCCAGAATACAACTCGCGCCGCCAAGCCCGGAGTGGGCCTGCGGCGCGATAAGGCGGTACTGCGGAAAATAGCGCGTCAGGATCGCATCACGCGTGCTGTCATTGTTGCGTAACCGCACCTTTACCTGACCAGATAATTTCGCCTGTCTGAACCAGCATCAGCTGCATCTGCAGGGCTGGGGTATTCACGTTGCCGGTCGCATTAGAGTACAGCACATACTGGGCGCCAACGTTGCGGGCAATCCCAATCGCCTTGCTGCGGGTGCCGAGGCTATCCTGCGGCGACAGGCCGAGTTGCTGTTTGGCCACCCCGAGCTGCTGAGCAGAGACCAGCGTAAACTTGCCGTTGTTCGCCAGGGCATTGCGCAGGGTTTCCGTCGCTTCGCCCGCGTTCAGCGAACCGTTAGTACGGTTGTTAACGCTGTCGACCAGCAGCACGCCGCCTGGCGTCACGCCCTGTGCCTGCAGCATTTTACCGACCATCGGTTGCATTGCACCGTTCCAGTCATAATGGCGCACGCGCGGCGTAGGCTGTGACGTCTGGTCCGGGTGCTCAATTGGACCAGGCTGTGACGGAATGGACGGTACAGACGGCACGGTTGGCTGTGGCTCCGTTGGCGTTGTCGGCTGCTCAGTACCCGGTTTAGCCTCTTCTACAGGTGCAGGCTGTTCAGTACGGGTCACACACCCTGCCAGAAACAGAGCGAAAGCTGTCACGAGCGCATAACGGCTCAAATTTTTAATCAAAGTTCACCCCTTACAGATAAAGATAAAGTCTTACCTTATGTGCACCCAAATAGCTGGCGCTGTCATAGATCGTTACCGACGACCTCGCCGGAAGGGTGACGCTGCGCGGCGCCTCCAGCGGATGCATTTCAAGACCTCTTACGTCATACCAGAAAAAACGGTAGTGGACCGTCACGGGTTCATTTCGTTCGTTAAAGAGCGCAGAGGAGGCTGAAGACTTAATTTCACTGACGGTTAACGCGGGCTGTTGCGCCGTAATACCCGCCGCCAGCACGGAGGACTCCATCACCAGCGTCTGTTCATCGCTCACGGGGATCGCCGGGCGCGTGCTGCATCCCACAATCATCATCGTCATTACCAGCGCTGCAATACGCCCTTTAAACATGTCAAAGACCTTTGTGTGCCAGCATCGGCCCCAGAGGACGTCCACCCAGCAGATGCATGTGAATATGATAAACTTCCTGGCCGCCATGACGATTACAGTTCATGATCAGACGGTAACCGTCTTCCGCTATGCCTTCCTGCTCGGCAATTTTCGCCGCCACCGTCAGCATACGACCTAACGCCACTTCGTGCTCGGTTTTTACGTCATTTACGGTCGGAATCAGAATATTGGGAATGATAAGGACGTGTGTCGGTGCCTGGGGGGAAATGTCCCGGAAAGCCGTCACCAGTTCATCCTGATAGACGATATCCGAGGGGATTTCGCGACGGATAATTTTACTGAAAATCGTTTCTTCAGCCATGACCTTTTCCTTTTTTGTTAAATCTGGCGTGGTGCGTCCGCTGATAACACACTCTCGGGAAGACTGTGTGACACAATCCAAGAGTATGAGCGAGTTTCTCCTGTCCTTTCAACCTTCTCCCCCGAATTCTTTCCTGAATCTTCATCAGCTGAATGAAGAGTGACCGCTCAGGCGTATTCACTGGCTGAAACATTATTTCAGTTCCGCTCGACACATCTGTTTACAGCATTAATGGCAATGCGTATATTTCGCATTTGCATTTTCATGCGCATTTTTAACATAGAAAACGACGTCAGACCGCGATCGCGGGACTGATGCTACCAACCTTCACCGTTCTTAAGGGTTTGATCATGTCTTTCAATCATCATACCAGGGATGGGCAACGTCAGCCTGTCGCAACGCCTTCGTTGCTGGCAGCCTGTATTGCTATGGCATTGATGCCAGCCGTGAGTTTTGCCGCCTCCACAGACGAAGATACCGTTGTGGTTGATGGCAGTTTCGATAACGCGCCTGCCTTGTCCGACGGGCAGGATCGGGACTACAGCGTCAAGACCACCACCACCGGGACCAAACTGCTCCTCGTGCCTCGCGATATTCCGCAGTCCGTCAGCGTCATCAGCCAGCAGCGCATGGCGGATCAAAACCTGCAGTCTATCGGCCAGGTGTTAACTAATACCACTGGCGTGACGGCGCAGGTTCAGGACAGCGACCGTACCGTATTTTACTCACGCGGATTCTTCGTGAGTAACTATGCGTACGATGACCTGCCGACCTCCATCAGCGAAGTGTGGAACTTCGGCGATACTGCCGCCGATACCGCGATTTATGACCGTATCGAAGTGGTACGCGGCGCAACCGGCCTGATGTCCGGGACGGGAAACCCGGCGGCCTATGTCAATATGGTGCGCAAACATGCAGACAGCAATGAATTCAAAGGTAATGTCAGTGCCAGCTACGGTAGCTGGGATAAACAGCGCTACGTGCTGGATCTGCAGGCGCCGCTGGTGGAGTCCGGCAAGATACGCGGCCGCCTGATTACGGGCTATCAGGATAACGACAGCTTTGTTGATAACTACCACTACCGTAAGAAATTCCTCTACGGCGTGGTGGATGCGGATGTGACCGACAGCACGACCCTTTCTGTCGGCTATGAATACCAGGAAAGCAACACCGAGGATCCGACCTGGGGCGGATTGCCAACCTGGAACAGCGACGGGAGTAAAACCCATTACGATCGTAGCCAGACCGTAGCGCCAAAGTGGGCATATTCGGATAAAGACAACACCCGCATTTTCGCCAACCTGACTCAGCGCTTTGACAACGGCTGGGAAGCCCACATCAACGGCATGCATGCTGATACGAATTTCGACAGCAAACTGATGTATATGTCCGGCTATCCCGATCAAGCGACCGGTGCAGGCATGGTGGGCTATGGTGGCTGGAACAAAGGCGAGCGCAAACAGGATGCGGTTGATGCCTTCCTGCGCGGCGGATTCGATCTCTTTGGCCGTCAGCACGAAATGATGTTTGGCGGCAGCTTCAGCCGCCAGCGCAACCATTATGACAATAGGATGCCGGATGCGTTATACGGCATGATCGACGTGGGTAATTTCAAAAACTGGAACGGGGATATTGCCGATCCTCAGTGGACGCCATGGAAGCTCTACAGCCAGGACGACATCCGTCAGTCATCGGCCTATACCTCCGCCCGCTTCTCGCTTGCCGATCCGCTGCACCTGATCCTCGGGGCGCGCTATACCAACTATAACATTCGCTATAACCCGGCGGGCTCTCCGGACACCCGTCTGGAAAGTACCAAAGATGACGTCACGCCTTACGCGGGCCTGGTCTACGACATTAATGAAGACTGGTCGACTTACGTCAGCTATACCTCAATCTTCCAGCCTCAGGACAAGCGTAATGCCAGTGGTCGTTACCTCGACCCAACCACGGGTAAAAGCTATGAAGCCGGTGTGAAAGCGGACTGGTTCAATACCCGCCTGACCACCTCGCTGGCAATTTTCCGCATTGAACAGGATAACGTGGCGAGCAACACTTATACCTACATGCCGAGCGGTGAATCCATTTATGAATCGCTGGACGGTGTGGTGAGTAAAGGGATTGAGTTCGAGCTTAACGGCGCGCTGACGGATAACTGGCAGCTAACGTTCGGCGCAACCCGCTACATTGCTGAAGATAAAAACGGCAACGCAGTCAGCTCCGATCAGCCGCGCACAACCATGAAGCTGTTTACCCGTTATCAACTGCCAATGCTGCCAGAACTGACCGTGGGCGGTGGCGTAAACTGGCAGAATAAGGTGTGGACGGATGTAGACGGCGGCCCGGCGGGACAATCCCGCGCAGAGCAAGGCAGTTACGGGCTGGTTAACCTGTTCAGCCGTTATCAGGTCACCAAAGAGTTTGCCGTCCAGGCTAACGTCAACAACCTGTTTGACAAAGAGTATTACGATTACGTCGGCTCTTATGTGGTTTATGGCGCACCGTTGAACGTCTCGGTGAGCGCGAGCTACGACTTCTGAGTGTTTAGCCGGGTGGCGGCTGCGCCTTACCCGGCACAACAAACCGCAGCAATAAAAAAGGCAGCCATTCGGCTGCCTTAGTCTCCCCTGCTCACAGCTTAGCTGTTGCGGATGTACTCATCCATTTCGGTTTTCAGGTTATCGGATTTAGTACCGAAGATTGCCTGAACACCAGAACCTGCAACAACCACGCCCGCTGCGCCCAGTTTTTTCAGACCCGGCTGGTCTACTTTCGCAACATCGGCAACGCTCACACGCAGACGAGTGATACACGCGTCCAGGTTAGTGATGTTCTCTTTGCCACCGAACGCTGCAACCAGGGCCGGAGCCATTTCGCTGGTCACACCTGCTTTGCTGTCTTCAGTTGCATCTTCACGGCCTGGGGTTTTCAGGTCCAGTGCTTTGATCAGCACGCGGAAGATGGTGTAGTAGACAACGGCATAGCACGCACCCACGATTGGGAACAGCCACAGTTTGCTGCTGTTACCGGACAGAACGATAAAGTCGATCAGACCGTGAGAGAAGGACGTACCGTCACGCATACCCAGCAGGATACAGATTGGGAACGCCAGACCCGCCAGAATCGCGTGGATAACGTACAGAATCGGCGCAACGAACATGAAGGAGAACTCGATCGGCTCGGTGATACCGGTCAGGAACGAGGTCAGCGCTGCGGAGATCATGATACCGCCCACTTTTGCACGGTTCTCTGGTTTAGCAGAGTGCCAGATTGCAATCGCAGCAGCCGGCAGGCCGTACATTTTGAACAGGAAGCCACCAGACAGTTTGCCTGCAGTTGGATCACCTGCCATGTAACGTGGGATATCACCGTGGAATACCTGGCCCGCTGCGTTGGTGAATTCACCAATTTGCATCTGGAATGGAACGTTCCAGATGTGGTGCAGACCGAATGGCACCAGGCAACGCTCGATGAAGCCGTAGATACCAAACGCCACAACCGGGTTCTGGTAAGCAGCCCACTGAGAGAAGGTCTGGATCGCGGAACCGATTGGTGGCCAGATGAAGGACAGGATCACGCCAGTGAAAATCGCTGCCAGACCAGAGATGATCGGAACGAAACGCTTGCCCGCGAAGAAGCCCAGATACTCAGGCAGCTTGATGCGATAGAAGCGGTTAAACATATACGCTGCAATCGCACCGGAGATGATACCGCCCAGAACACCGGTGTCTGCCAGGTGTTTCGCGGCAATCTCTTCTGCCGGTAAATGCAGAACCAGAGGCGCAACCACAGCCATGGTTTTCACCATGATGCCGTAGGCAACCACTGCAGCCAGCGCAGAAACGCCGTCGTTATTGGTGAAGCCCAGCGCCACACCAATCGCGAAGATCAGAGGCATGTTAGCAAAGACGGAACCGCCTGCTTCGGCCATCACATGGGAAACTACGGCTGGCAGCCAGCTGAAGTTTGCAGAACCGACACCCAGCAGGATACCTGCGATAGGCAGTACGGATACTGGCAGCATCAGCGATTTACCGACCTTTTGCAGGTTAGCAAATGCATTCTTAAACATAATTGAGAGTGCTCCTGAGTATTTGTGCTTTTTTTACGCTTTCACGCATTGGCCCGGGGGGAGTACCGTGCCGTGGACAGGACATCTAAGCGCCCTTTATTTATTACACAGAGTAAAATAATTCCCTCTGGGATTGTTTGACGGCTATCACGTTTCAGCTTAAGACGGACGAAAAACTTGCAGTTATTTACAAAAAGCATGTCTGGATGTGTCTAAATACATCCTCACCGCCCCAAATGAGGCGGTGAACTTTACTCGTTTTGTTTATTAATTACGAGCCTAAAAAAAACAGGTGTATCAGACAGATTGCAGGCGGGCGGGGTCGATATGGAACAGCGCAGAGAAGTTTTCCGTCGTGACGCGGGCCAGCTCTTCGATGCTGACGCCTTTAAGCACGGCCATGTATTCCGCAACGTCTCGCGTCATGGCTGGCTGGTTCTCTTTCCCGCGATGCGGTACCGGTGCCAGATACGGAGAGTCTGTTTCTACCAGAATGCGGTCGAGCGGAACATAACGCGCAGCATCACGCAGCTGCTCTGCATTACGGAACGTCACGATCCCGGAAAACGAAATATAAAACCCTAGATCAAGCAGTTTACCCGCCGTTTCTCTGTCTTCTGTGAAACAGTGTAGTACGCCACCGCAATCCGTCACCTTTTCTTCCTGGAGGATCGCCAGCGTATCGGCGCGTGCATCACGGGTATGCACGATGACCGGTTTGTTCAGCTCGCGGCCAATGCGGATATGGTTGCGGAAGGATTCCTGCTGGCGCGGTTTCGTTTCCGGCGTGTAAAAATAGTCCAGCCCGGTTTCACCCATCGCCACGACGCCCTCTTCCGCAGCCAGTCGGCGTAACTCATCAACATCGTACGCTTCATCCTGGTTCAGCGGATGCACGCCGCAGGAGAACACCACGTTATCGCGAACGCCCACCAGCTCACGCATGGCGCGGTACCCCGGCAACGTCGTCGCCACGGCAAGACAAAATTTCACATCGCGGGCAGCGGCTTTTGCCAGCACGTCATCCACGTCATTGTGAAGGGATTGATAATCCAGGCCATCAAGATGGCAGTGTGAGTCGACTAAAAACATAATGTCTCTCTCAGAGATGGGAAACAGGCGGCGTAACGCCTGGTTGCAGGTAATGTTCAATACGCAGTAACTGGTCGGTCAGTAACAGCTCGCGATTAAGACCCGTTACGGTTAAAAGCTGTTCCCGGCTTTCGCAGATATCATGAAGGATAGCGTGCAAGGACGTTCCTGAAAGGCGGCTCGCCAGCAGGTTCACCAGTGGCCACGCGTCCGGGTTTGTCAGTAGTGTTGCCCGCTGCTGGAGCTTTAGCGCATCCAAAAGTAAGGACGCCAGCCAGTGCAAACGCTCAACGGCCCGATCGCTATTCAGTGCAGGCAGCAAGCTCAACCAGTCCTGGCTGTTGAGCGAAGCCTCGACAGCCTTACAGAGCGTTTCTCGCTGCGACCAGACGTCGGGTTGCAGTAATGCCAGCGCCGCTGCGGGCGCGCCGCTGCTCAGGCGAAGCGCAGAGAGCGCACTTTCCTGTGACGTTGTCACCTCGCGTTCTAGCCAGCTCAAGGACCATGATTCCTGGGGCACCGCAAGGTGATGAAGACGACAGCGGCTGCGCAACGTTGCCAGCAATCGGCCCGGATCGCGGCATGAGAGGAAGAACCATGTTTTCTCCGGCGGCTCTTCCAGCGTTTTGAGCAGCGCGTTAGCCGCCGCCTCGGTCAGTAATGCAGCGTCGTTGAGCCAGACGACTTTCGCCCCGCCCAGTCGCGCATGTTCGTACAGTTTTTCACTGACTTCGCGCACGGCATCAATACCGAGCGCGCTTTTGCCCTTCTCAGGCGCCAGCGTGTAATAGTCAGGATGCGTGCCCGCCTGCATCAGCTGGCAGCCACGGCATTTCCCGCAGCTTTTGTGCCCTTCAGGCTGCTGGCACATCAGGAAACGGGTAATGGCGTAAATTAGCGCATCATCCCCCATCCCCGGCAATGCATGAATCAGTAACGCATGATGCCCCCGACCGGCCTGATAGCTGTTGATCAGCTGTTCAAAGTGCGGGCGCAACCATGGATACCATTTCATGCCTGCTGCTCCTGTAGCCACTGCGTAACGGTCTGCTGGATGTCTTGCGTGACGTCTTCCAGCGATTGCGTCGCATCGATGGTACGAATTGAGCTGTCCTGCGCGGCCAGCTCAAGATAGCGTGCGCGGGTGCGGTTAAAGAAATCAAAGGACTCTTGTTCAATGCGATCCAGCTCGCCGCGCGCGCGGGCGCGTTTGAGGCCCACTTCCGGAGTGACATCCAGATAGAGCGTCAGGTCCGGGCGAAAATCACCCAGTACGGCATTACGCAGCGTTGCCAGCATTGTCTGGTCAATACCGCGTCCCCCGCCCTGGTACGCCTGAGTGGACAGATCGTGACGGTCGCCAATCACCCACTTGCCATCGGCCAGAGCGGGTTTTATCACTGTCTCAACCAGCTGGACGCGGGCCGCATAGAACATCAGCACTTCGGCTTTGTCAGTGATAACTTCGTCGCCAACAGATTTGATATCCAGCACCAGGCTGCGCAGTTTCTCAGCCAGCTGAGTGCCGCCTGGCTCTCGGGTGAAGACCATGTCAGTGACGCCAAGCGCGTTCAGCGTTTCCACCACTACGTCGCGAGCGGTGGTTTTCCCCGCGCCTTCGAGTCCCTCAATGACGATGTATTTACTGCGCATTTTTTTCCTTAAGTGCCTTCAGATAGTCCTGAACAGAGCGATTATGACTGACAAGATTGGTGTTAAAGGTGTGCCCCCCTTTTCCGTCAGCCACAAAATAGAGATACGGTGTTTTGGCCGGATGCGCGGCGGCTTTAAGCGACGCCTCGCTCGGCGTTGCAATCGGGCCCGGCGGCAGGCCGTTAATGACGTAGGTATTATACGCCGTTGGCGTCTCGAGATCTTTCCTCGAAATCTTTCCGCTGTAGCGCTCGCCCATGCCGTAAATAACGGTAGGGTCGGTTTGCAGACGCATGCCAATGCGAAGACGGTTGATAAATACCGACGCGACCCGATCGCGCTCGGCAGCAACGGCAGTCTCTTTCTCGATGATCGAAGCCATGGTCACGAACTGGTTTTGATCTTTATAGGGCAGCCCTTCCATACGCCCTTCCCAGGCGGAATCGACTGCCGCGACCATCTTTTTGTGCGCCCGTTTAAGAATTGCGACATCCGTCGTGCCCGCGGTGTACATCCAGGTGTCCGGCCAGAACCAGCCTTCCACCCACTCAGGATGCTCAAATTTCAGCACCCCGGCGACCGTCTCGTAACGATCATCTTTCAGAGTGTGCTTGATATAGGGCGCATCACGCAGCTGTTTCAGGTAATCGCTCAGTCGCATCCCTTCGACAAAACGCAGCGGGAACTGCGCTTCTTTGCCACTTTCCAGCAGCTGCAGCATCTCCCTGACGGTCATGCCGGGCGTAAAACGATAGGTACCGGCCTTGAAGTGAGACAGTTCCGGCTCGATACGCAGTAACCACTGGAACACGCGCGGGCGGTTGATGATTTTATCGCTGTAAAGCTGTTCGCCCAGCGCCATCCGCCCGGTACCGGCTTTAAGGGTAAAAATCGTCTCGTCTTTAATGAGGATCTTACTGTCCGCCAGCTGGAAAACTTTCCATACACCGACGCCGGCGGCAGCGCCGAGGACAACCAACAGTAACAGAACAAGGCGTAACAGTTTCATCATGCTAATCGGACGACTCACAAATTGGGGCTAAATAGTGGTAAAGTTCGCGCGCGGGCCACTCTCGCTCTGCGTAGCGCTGTACGGGGACAACCGGCATTAGCGCGTTACAGATAAGCACTTCATCAGCCTGCGCGAGCGCCGTTAGCGGCGCATTCACTTCGACAACGCGATACGCGGTCAGTGCCAGTTGGGCGATAATAAACTGCCGCATAATGCCGTTTACGCCCGCCTGATCGAGGCGTGGGGTAAAGACATCCTGCCCACAGCGCCAGAACAGATTTGCGGCACAGCATTCCGTAAGCCACCCATCGCTGTCAAGGACAAGGGCTTCATCGGCATCCGTCTGCTCAAGATGAGAACGAATCAGCACCTGCTCAAGGCGGTTGAGGTGCTTCATTCCTGCAAGATAAGGGTTGCGACCCAAGGGGATCGGGCTGAGAGCAAGCGTTACGCCGGTTTCTTTCCAGCGTGCGTAATGCGTAGGATATTCAGAAACGCTCAGGATGCGCACCGGTTGCTGACAGCCTGCGGGGCTATAGCCGCGACCGCCAGCTCCACGCGTGATAACGACCTTTAACACGCCGTCACCCTTTTTTTGCGCCATATCCCGCATTTCCGCAGCAAGGGTTTCCCATGCATCAAACGGGATAGCCAACCTTGTGCAGGCCGTCTGCAAACGTGTCAGATGGTGGCTGAAAAGTGAAACAACGCCGCCGCTAATTCGAGCAGTGGTAAAACAACCATCCCCAAACTGAACGCTACGATCGTTCACATCTAACTTTTTTTGTAACTCACCATTAATTAGATACATTCACCCTCCATATAAATACCTGACTAGGGTGGCAGGTGAAAGAGGATATCGCAAGTCTGTTATCTTCGAATAAATGTAAAAAAGCACAGGAAGGTTGGGCGCGCCTACGCCTGTATACATGAGAGAAATGCTATTCATCTATTAATGAATAAATGAAATATTATTCACGGAGAGGATTATTAAAGTTAAATTAAAAACACTCATTAGATATAGTTTATAGTTCATATTTTAGCACATAGATATAATCCCCCATGTGAATACCCAAGTGCGCAAGATAGTTTTAAAAACACAAGACAATGTTTCTTGCTGAAAACTATCGAGCATCATCACATCGTGTGCCATGAGTACTCACCTGTGTTTTATATCAATCACACTCTTCAAGGACATTATCAATGAAAGGAAAAGTAGCGGCTGTTGCCTTAATCACTACACTCGGAATGGTTTCTGCCGCGCAGGCCGATGATGGACAGGTAAATTTCACCGGTAATATCATCGAGCAAGGTTGTAAAATTGACACCACCATGACCGCGCCGCAGACCGTCAAGTTAGGTGATATCGCTAAAACTGCTCTGCCAGAGGCTGGTTCTGTTGCCGCGAATACTCGCTTTACTCTGAAACTGTCTGAGTGCCCGGCAGACCTGAAAGGCAAAGCTGTTGTTGTGAAATACACCGGCAAACCAGACGCCACTAATAATGACTATCTGGAAGTCACCGGCGCAGGCACCACTGGCGTTGCCAAAGGCGTTGCTATTCAGTTGCTGAACGGCGACGGCACCGCGTTACCGCTGGCAACCGCATCTAAAGCAGCGACCATCGATGCGACTGCTGGCACCGCTACCATGAATTTCAGCGCACAGTATATCGCAACTGCCGCTACCGTTGAGGCGGGTTCCGCTAACGGTACCGCTAACTTTACGCTGGCATACAATTAATCATCGCGCGATAAATTTCCGCCTTTGGCTATAAGCAATGCCGGGGCTTCCCGGCATTGCTATTTTGAGGTTAACCAGATGAAATTAGTGAATTCATTAATCGCCGCTGCATTTGTTTTTTCAATGGCAACAGCGCAAGCGGGTGTTATTATTGGAGGCACTCGCATTATATACCATGCAGACAAAAAAGAATCTTCCCTGGACGTCAAAAACCCAGACCCATACTCCTATTTAATTCAGTCATGGGTTGATAAAGATGAAAACGACACCAGTAAAACACCGTTTATCGTCACGCCGCCCCTGTTCCGCTTAGCTGGCAATGAAGAAAACAAACTGCGTATTATTAATACGGGCGGGAATCTGCCACAGGATCGTGAGTCACTGTTCTGGATGAACATTAAAACCATTCCGGCAACAGAAAAGTTAGACAACGTAAATACCCTACAGATTGCGATTAAGACACGTATCAAACTCATTTATCGCCCCGCATCGCTTACTGAGATGCCGGAAAAGTTTGCCAGCAAGCTTAGCTGGAAACGCAGCGATCAACAGCTTACGGTCAGTAACCCAACCCCCTATTACATGAACTTCAGCGAAGTCAAAGTCGGTGCCAGTACGGTTACGGATGCGACATACGTTGCGCCCATGTCCAGCGCGACCTTCAGTCTTCCGGCAAATGCCAAAGGCAATATTCGCTGGAAAATTATCAGTGACTTCGGCGCAGCTGGCGCGGAACACCAGACGCAGTAATCACTCATTAGATACTCGGACTCCGAAAGGATCACGGAATGATCAGAGCTAAAAAAAATAAGATCTCGCCAACCAGGCTGGCCTGCTTCATCGCATTGCAGTGTACATTCTCGTTGTCGCACCCTGCCTGTGCCCGGGAATATTTTAACCCCGCGCTACTGGGTATTGACGGTCCAGGTAAAGACATTTCTGACCTAAGTGCCTTTGAAGAAGGTGTTGGCCAAATGCCGGGTACTTATCGCGTTGACGTGCTGGTCAATCAGACATTGACTGGCACACATGACATTGAATTTAGCATGCAAAAGGACAGTCACGGCCAGACATCATTGCAACCGTGCATAAGCGTGGAGATGCTACGTGACTTTGGCGTCCGAACCGAGCAATTTCCGCAACTGACCGGAGAGAACCATTGCGCAAACCTGGCCGCTATTCCCAACGCTGCTACTCAGTTCGTCTTCAATAAACAGCAACTTTTGTTGAGCATCCCTCAGGCGGCGATGAATAACCAGGCGCGTGGATATGTTGCTCCAGAACGCCTGGATGAAGGCATCAATGCGCTGCTGCTTAATTACAGCTTTACAGGCGGCAACACCCAGGCTCGTCACTCTGATATGACCGATTCAGACAGCTATTACCTGAACCTGCGCCCAGGGCTAAATATCGGCCCATGGCGCGTACGTAACTACAGCACCTGGTCACGCAACACCAGCGGCAACAGTACCCAGAATAACTGGGATTCGGCATATACCTACGCTCAGCGAAATATTATCGCGCTCAAAAGTCAGCTGACGCTTGGCGAAAGCAACTCCCCTTCCGATCTGTTTGACAGCGTACCTTTTCGGGGTGCGCAACTGGCCTCCGATGACGACATGCTGCCTGACAGCCTGCGCGGCTACGCACCGGTGGTTCGCGGAATTGCCCGGACCAACGCCCAGGTCATCATTAAACAAAACGGCTACACCATTTACCAAAGCTATGTGTCGCCGGGGGCATTTGAGATCACTGACATGTATCCCACGGGCAGTAGCGGCGATCTGGACGTGACGATTAAAGAAGCTGACGGCAGCGAACAGCACCAGTTGGTCCCCTTCGCCTCACTGCCGGTTCTACAGCGTGAAGGTCGTTTAAAGTACAGCCTGACCAGCGGTCAGTACCGTCCTTACGACAGCGCCGTCGATAAAACATTCTTTACTCAGGGCTCGGCCATCTACGGCCTGCCAGCAGGATTTACCGCCTACGGCGGCGGACAGCTATCGCAACATTATCAGTCGCTACTTGTGGGGATCGGTAAAAACTTTGGTGGGCTGGGAGCCGTATCCGTCGATGGCACGCAGGCCTGGTCAACCCAACAGGATCAGGAAAAAGCGATCGGCCAGTCAATGCGTGTTCGTTACAGTAAAAACATTCTCGAAACGGGGACCAATATCTCCATTTCGGGTTATCGCTACTCAACTTCAGGCTATTACACCCTGCAGGAAGTGCTCGACACCTGGCGGGACAGTGACTGGCAGGACAATACCGAACGCCGGCGTAATCGTGCCGAGATATTGCTTAACCAGAATCTCTGGGAAGGCGCGGGGTCCATCTCGTTAAACGCCATCAGCGAGGATTACTGGAACAGCGACCGAACAATGCGCTCAATCGGCGCGGGTTACAGCAACAGCTGGAACGGCATCACCTGGAGCCTGAACTACAGCTTTAACCGTAACACCACTGATGCCCGCGACAGCGACACCGTTTACAGCGAGGACCAGGTGTTCTCAATGAGTATCAGCGTGCCGCTGGATCGCTGGCTCAGCAGCAGTCGCGCCACCTACAACCTCAATACCAGTAAACATGGCAGCACCAGCCATACGGTCGGGCTGAATGGCACCGCGCTGCAAGATCAGAACCTCAACTGGAGCGTGCAGGAAAGCGAGACGAACCACGATGGGGGTAACGGCGGTAGCGCCAGCCTGGACTACCAGGGTACCTATGCCAGAATGAACAGCGCCTACAGTTACGACCACGATCAGCGCCGGGTAAATTATGGTATCAGCGGCGGTGTGGTTGCGCATGCAAATGGCATTACGCTGAGTCAGGAATTAGGTGAGACCGTCGCTCTGGTTGAAGCGCCGGGAGCAAGCGGTGTTGATATCACGAACCAGACGGGCGTCAGCACCGATTTCCGCGGCTATACCGTTGTGCCGTTTATCAGCCCATACCGTGAAAACACGCTGTCGCTGAATACCGAACAACTGCCGGATGATGCCGACGTTGAGCTTTCTGCGAAAACGGTTACGCCAACCCGAGGGGCTATTGTCCGGGCACATTTTGACACACGTGTGGGTAAACGCGTTTTGATGACGTTAACCCGTCGTGACGGGCACCCTGTTCCGTTTGGTGCAATCGTGACTGACGACAAGAACGCAAAAACCACCTCGATTGTCGGTGATGGTGGACAGGTTTATCTGGCTGGTATGTCACTTCAGGGAAGTGCAACCGTAAAATGGGGTGCAAATAAGCAGTGTCATACCCGCTGGCAATTACCAGAGAGCACATCATCAAGCGCAATTGTAGAGGTCAACGCATCATGTCGTTAAATATAATGCTTAAAAAATGGCTAACCCCTGTTATTTTTATTCCATGTGGTCTGTCAGGCATAAATTGCGCCTACGCAAATTATATTGAAGTTCAATCTTTCCATGTCATGCACCATGGATTTTCTACATTATCTATACCGAATGTCGTGGGCGGCACGACAGACTGGTATGATAATGATTCCATTTATACCGAGACTATCCCCGGCGAAGGAAAAAACTCCTATATTGATTTGTCTGTTAACGGACAATTACTTGCCGACAATGTGACCTGGGCAACAAGCAATCCAGGTATTGGTATTCAATATCAGGTCCATGTTTCATCTGTACCGGGATATTCACCGCAAGATAATCCCACAGCTCCCAATTACCGCATCAATCTGCCAATTGTCGATGGTAGCGCGCGTGACGGTTACTACCATGTATGGTATCGCCTGGTCAGATTAAGTGAAAAAATACCAGCAGGTACTATTATTTCTGTCCCCGACGTAACCATGAACGTACATAACCCTGATGGTGATGGTGTTGCGTTAGATTCGGGCCTGATTCTGTCCGGCGTAGTCAGTCAGCCAATTGTAACTGCCTGTACTATTAACGCACCAAAGGAAATAAAATTATCCCCACTGTATGGCGCAAGCCTGGCAAGTGGCGCATCAAACATTACCGACGTACCCAAAGTTGAGTTGAAAAACTGCCCTGGCGCGATTAATGGGATCACCTATAACTTATTCGCGGTATACGGCGCACACAATGCCAATAATGGGGTATTAAATACGGTCACTGGCGATGGTTACGCCAGCAATGTCTATATTCAGGTACAGAACGCCGATGGTTCTGCACATAAGATCAACAGTGAGATCAATCTTGGGCTTTATGACGGCTCAGGCGACTACACCCTGCCCGATTTTAAGGTCGCTTATTATATTGATGACGCTGCAACTGTTACTGCTGGCAATGTGAAATCGGCCATTGAACTTAAAGTAACCTACAACTAATACATAAGGAATGAAAATGAATATCGCGAATGGAAAAAAAATAGCGATTCTGGCAACGCTCTGCGGAGGTCTGTTTTCTGGCACGTGTTCAGCCAACTCGGTCAATATTGACATTACAGGCACGGTTGTTGCCTCACCCTGTGTGGTCAATGGAGATAGCCCCTCGCTGGCGGTAAAATTAGGTGACAATATACAGGCTGATAGTCTGGCCACTGCCGGAAGTGCAACAAACTGGACTAACTTTACGCTTGCATTAACAAACTGCCCTGCTTCAACGTCCAGCTTTAGCGTTACTTTTGGCGGTACAGCGGATACCGATACTAACTATTATAAAAATACCGGAACGGCCACTAACCTGAAGCTGGAGTTGACCGACGAAACGACTAACACGGCTTACAAGAGTGGCGCCACGTTGCAAAATGTCGCCATCAGCAGCAGTACGCACGCCTATGATTTGAAAATGCGCGCCCGAGCCGTTTCCAACGGCAACGTGATGCCAGGCACCATTATCGGCCAGGCACAGGCCACCTTTACCTATCAGTAATGCAGGATGGGGATGATGATAGAACGGGTAAAATCTACTCTCGCATGCCTGGTGTTTGCACTTTGTAGCTCCGCGCAGGCAACCACTATCGATCTGAGCGGCACGGTCGTGGCGTCTGCCTGTACCGTGGATGCGGGATCCAAAAATCAGACAGTAAGGTTCGATCAAGCACGAGCGGTAAACTTTAGTCGCGTTGGGGCAACCGGAGAATGGCAGGATTTTTCACTCACGCTTTCATCCTGCCCCAGCTCAACGACACGTGTTCAGGCTACCTTGACCGGCGATTCAGACAGTGACGATCAGACAAAATTTGCTAATAGCAGCGGGGATGCAACAGGCATGGCGATGCAGATCATGACCCGCGATCATCTCACCGAGATCTCACCCGCGGGCTCGATTACCGTCGATGTAGACAGAACAACGCACAATGCTCAGTTTCCTCTCGCGGCCCGCCTCTATACCCCTACGGGAACCGTCACGGCAGGCGAATTTAACACCACCGTCCAGTTCACTTTCACCTATCAGTAACGAAAATGTGAACTAAAAAAACGGAGCGCTATGCGCTCCGTTTTTTATGGGCAAGAAACCATTACACGCGTTTGAAAATCAGCGAGCCATTGGTACCGCCGAAGCCGAAGGAGTTACACAGGGTGTACTCCATACCGCTAACCTGACGCGCTTCGTGAGGCACGAAGTCCAGATCGCAACCTTCATCCGGGTTATCCAGGTTGATGGTTGGTGGAACCGCCTGATCGCGCAGCGCAAGGATAGAGTAGATTGACTCTACTGCACCCGCCGCACCCAACAGGTGACCGGTCATGGATTTTGTGGAGCTGACCAGTACGCGGCTGGCAGACTCGCCGAAGATAGACTTAACAGCCTGAGCTTCCGCTTTGTCGCCTGCAGGTGTAGAGGTACCGTGCGCGTTCACGTAGCCAATCTGAGCTGGCGTAATGCCCGCATCACGGATCGCGTTTTCCATTGCCAGCGCAGCACCTGCGCCATTCTCCGGAGGAGACGTCATGTGATAAGCATCGCTACTCATACCAAAGCCAACGACTTCAGCATAAATTTTCGCGCCGCGTTTTTTCGCGTGTTCGTACTCTTCCAGCACGAGCATGCCCGCACCGTCACCCAGTACGAAACCGTCACGGTCTTTATCCCACGGACGGCTTGCCGCCTGAGGATTATCGTTACGGGTAGAGAGCGCACGCGCTGCACCAAAACCACCGACACCCAGAGGGGTACTGGCTTTTTCTGCACCACCCGCAACCATAGCATCTGCATCGCCGTACGCAATCATGCGCGCGGCCTGGCCGATGTTATGTACGCCAGACGTACAAGCAGTCGCGATTGAAATGCTTGGACCACGCAGGCCAAACATGATGGTCAGGTGACCCGCCACCATGTTAACAATCGTGGACGGAACGAAGAACGGGCTGATTTTACGCGGGCCGCCATTCATCAGGGATGTATGGTTTTCCTCGATCAGGCCAAGACCGCCAATCCCGGAGCCGATAGCGGCACCGATACGGGTTGCGTTCTCTTCCGTAATTTCAAGGCCAGAATCCTGCATGGCCTGAACGCCAGCGACAATTCCATATTGAATGAAGGCATCCATCTTGCGCTGTTCTTTGCGCGAGATGATCTCTTCACAGTTAAAATCCTTTACTAAGCCAGCAAATTTCGTTGCATAGGCGCTAGTATCGAAATGGTCGATTAGGCTGATGCCGCTCTGACCGGCAAGGAGAGCTTTCCAGGTGGACTCTACGGTATTGCCGACAGGAGACAACATGCCAAGTCCGGTCACAACTACACGACGCTTAGACACGTTTGTCCTCCAGGGAGGGATAAAAAAAGAGATTCGTGGGACTAAAAAAGATAAAACTCAGGCGGTCGAATGACCGCCTGGAGATGTTCACTTACGCCTGGTGGCCGTTGATGTAATCAATGGCAGCCTGAACGGTGGTGATCTTCTCAGCTTCTTCGTCCGGAATCTCAGTATCAAACTCTTCTTCCAGAGCCATTACCAGCTCAACGGTGTCAAGAGAATCTGCGCCCAGGTCTTCAACGAAGGAAGCGGAGTTCACAACTTCTTCCTGCTTAACGCCCAGCTGTTCGCCGATAATTTTCTTAACGCGTTCTTCGATAGTGCTCATACTCTTAAATTTCCTATCAAAACTCGCTTTCGCGATGGTTTTCGTAGTGTATAAAATGTTGAAAAATTTGCAACTAAATCCCGGCAGGTCTTACCACGATTTTACGTTATTTTGAGGCCATTTGCCCTAATAACGCAAATATTTTCGATCGTGATTAAACCATGTACATCCCGCCGTTGACGTGGAGGGTTTCACCAGTGATGTAACCCGCTTCGTCAGAGGCTAAAAATGCAACCGCACTGGCGATTTCTTTAGGGTCGCCAAGACGACCCGCCGGAACTGCTGCCAGTGTACCCGCACGCTGCTCATCGGTCAGCGCACGCGTCATGTCCGTTTCAATAAAGCCCGGAGCAACAACGTTTACAGTAATCCCGCGGGACGCGACTTCACGCGCCAGCGACTTACTGAAACCAATCAGACCCGCTTTCGCCGCAGCGTAGTTAGCCTGACCAGCATTTCCCATGGTACCAACCACAGAACCAACAGTGATAATACGACCATGACGCTTTTTCATCATAGCGCGCATTACCGCTTTTGACAGACGGAATACAGATGACAGGTTGGTTTCGATAATATCGTTCCACTCATCATCTTTCATTCGCATCAGAAGGTTGTCGCGAGTGATCCCGGCATTGTTTACCAGAATATCCACTTCGCCAAACTCTGCACGAATATTTTCCAGAACAGATTCGATAGATGCAGGTTCGGTCACATTCAGTACCAGACCTTTACCGTTTGCACCCAGATATTCGCTGATGGCCTGAGCGCCATTCTCGCTGGTTGCTGTACCAATCACTTTCGCGCCGCGCGCAACCAGTGTTTCAGCAATTGCGCGCCCGATACCACGGCTTGCGCCAGTGACCAGGGCAATTTTTCCTTCAAAACTCATGGTATTCCTCTTTTATTGCGAGAGTGCCGCTGACATCGCTTCCGGCTCGTTAATCGCGGACGCTGTCAGGGTGTCAACAATACGTTTTGTCAGACCGGTGAGGACCTTACCTGGGCCGACTTCATACAGTTGCTCAACGCCCTGAGCGGCCATAAACTCAACGGTTTTGGTCCACTGTACCGGGCTGTAGAGCTGGCGAACCAGCGCGTCGCGGATGGCTTCCGGCGCGGTTTCGCATTTCACATCGACGTTGTTCACAACGGAAATCGTCGGTGCGTTAAAGGTGATTTTTTCCAGCTCAACCGCCAGTTTCTCGGCAGCGGGCTTCATCAATGCACAGTGAGACGGCACGCTCACCGGCAGCGGCAGTGCACGTTTCGCGCCTGCAGCTTTACAGGCAGCACCGGCACGTTCAACCGCTTCTTTATGACCGGCGATAACAACCTGGCCTGGCGAGTTGAAGTTAACCGGAGAAACCACCTGACCTTCAGCAGACTCTTCACACGCTTTTGCAATCGCGGCATCATCCAGGCCGATAATGGCAGACATGCCACCCGTGCCTTCCGGCACCGCTTCCTGCATGAATTTACCGCGCAGTTCCACCAGACGCACCGCGTCAGCAAACGCGATCACACCGGCGCAGACCAGCGCAGAATATTCTCCCAGGCTATGACCCGCGAGCAGCGCGGGGGCTTTACCACCCTGCTGCTGCCAGACGCGCCACAGTGCAACGGAGGCGGTCAGCAATGCTGGCTGGGTCTGCCAGGTTTTGTTCAGCTCTTCGGCCGGACCCTGTTGAGTCAGCGCCCACAGATCATAACCCAGCGCGTCAGAAGCTTCACGAAAAGTCTCTTCAATGACCGGGTAGTTTGCTGCCATTTCAGACAACATCCCAACGGTTTGAGAACCCTGGCCCGGGAACACAAAAGCAAATTGCGTCATTTTTTTATTCCTTATCCTAGAAACGAACCAGCGCGGAACCCCAGGTGAACCCGCCACCGAAGGCTTCAAGCAAGACCAACTGGCCCCGTTTGATTCGTCCGTCGCGTACCGCTTCATCAAATGCGCACGGTACTGACGCCGCAGAGGTGTTGCCGTGACGGTCCAGCGTCACCACAACGTTATCCATCGACATGCCCAGCTTTTTAGCGGTCGCGCTGATGATACGCAGGTTCGCCTGATGCGGTACCAGCCAGTCGAGTGCGGTACGTTCAAGGTTGTTCGCTTCCAGCGTCTCATCGACAATGTGCGCAAGCTCAGTCACCGCCACCTTGAACACCTCATTACCCGCCATGGTCAGGTAAATAGCGTTATCCGGATTAACGCGATCGGCGTTAGGCAGCGTTAACAGTTCACCGTAGCGACCATCGGCATGCAAATGCGTAGAGATGATACCCGGCTCTTCGGACTGCCCCAGCAGCACCGCGCCTGCACCATCACCAAAAATAATGATCGTCCCGCGATCGGTTGGATCGCAGGTACGCGCCAGTACGTCAGCACCGATCACCAGCGCATATTTGACGGAACCCGATTTAACATACTGATCGGCAATGCTCAGCGCATAGGTAAAGCCTGCACACGCGGCGGCAACGTCAAACGCCGGGCAGCCTTTAATACCGAGCATGTTTTGCACCTGGCACGCTGCGCTAGGGAAAGCATGCGTGGCAGACGTCGTAGCGACCACGATCAAGCCAATCTGTTCTTTATCAATGCCCGCCATTTCGATAGCACGCTGTGCGGCTTCGTAACCCATGGTGGACACGGTTTCGTCTGGCGCGGCGATACGACGTTCACGGATACCTGTGCGCGTGACAATCCACTCGTCAGACGTATCTACCATTTTTTCCAGATCGGCGTTGGTACGCACTTGTTTTGGCAGGTAGCTGCCGGTACCTAAAATCTTCGTATACATGTACGCTCAGTCACTTTTAGCTAATACAGATTCCAGGCGAGCGGCAATCCGCTGAGGGACTTGTCGCTGCACCGCCTGCACTGCCTGTTCAATGGCGACAGAAAATGCTCGCTGATTGGCGGCTCCGTGACTCTTAATCACAATGCCGCGCAATCCTAACAGACAGGCGCCATTATACTGGTCGGGGTTGAGGTGACTGAATCGCCGCGTCAGGCTTTTTTGTAACCAACGCTTCAATAAAATCAGCCACCAGGCACTTTTTTTGCCCTCTCCCTGAGATTTCAGCAGAGAAAGGAACATGCGCACGACCCCTTCCATGGTCTTCAACGTGACGTTCCCGGTGAAGCCATCGCACACCAGAACGTCCGTTTTCCCCGTCAGCAACTCATTGGCTTCGAGATAACCAATATAGTTGATGGAGGGAACCTGTTTGAGCATTTCAGCAGCTTCGCGAATGCTGTCCAGGCCTTTGGTCTCTTCTTCACCAATATTTAATAACGCCACGCGGGGATTCTTAATCCCGACCACGTCTTCTGCCAGCACCGATCCCATCACGGCGAACTGAGCCAGCATGGTACTATCACAATCCACGTTAGCACCGAGATCCAGCACCACCGTTTTGCCCTTTTGTTGATGCGGTAATACCGTCACCAGCGCCGGGCGCTCAATACCCTCAATCGGCTTGAGCAATAATTTCGACAGCCCCATCAGCGCGCCGGTATTTCCCGCACTGACGCAAGCCTGCGCTCGCCCTTCTTTCACCAGCTCCAGCGCGATCCGCATTGAGCTCCCACGGCTGTTGCGAATCGCCTGCGAAGGCCGGGCATCACTGGCAATAACTGACTGCGCAGGAATAATCTGCAGACGTGAACGTTGTTCAAAGTCAGCTTTTGCAAGTAATGGCGTGATTGTGTCGGGATTGCCGACTAAAAGAAGTGTGAGTTGCGAATTAGAATTCAGTGCCTGCAATGCTGCAGGCACTGTCACGGAAGGGCCAAAATCTCCCCCCATGACATCTAACGCCAGGGTTAGACGTGTCAAGGTATCGTCGCAGCCTGGTTCGGTAACTTCCCCGTTTGCACGGGGAAATCCTCACTAAGCCTAATCACGCTGACGCGTGATTACTTAGTGATAACCTTGCGGCCGCGGTAGAAACCGTCAGCGGTGATGTGGTGACGCAGGTGTTTCTCACCAGAAGTCTTGTCTACAGACAGGCTGGTAACTGCAGTCAGCGCGTCATGGGAACGACGCATGCCACGTTTGGAACGGGTTGGTTTATTCTGTTGTACGGCCATGGACCTTACTCCTCAATTACTTACGCTTTAAGCTGGCTAATACGGCAAATGGGTTTGGTTTTTGCGCTTCATCAGGCAATTCCCCAAAGACCATGTCCGCCTCGGACACTTCACAGTGTTCAGAATCATGCACCGGAACCACTGGCAAGGTGAGGATGATTTCATCTTCAACCAGAGCCAGAAGATCGATTTCACCGAATTCGTTAACCTCAATCGGCTCATACGCTTCCGGGAGTGCTTCAGCCTGTTCGTCAGAACGAACCGGACTAAAACAATACGTTGTGTGAACATGCTGTACAAACGGTTTCCCGCAACGCTGACACTCGAGGGTTACCGTCACCTTTGCATCACCGGTTAAAACGGCGAGACGCTGGTTGTCGATAGCGAACGACATGGAGCATTCTACATCACTGTCCACACTGACTACGGATTCGGCAATACGCTCAGCCTGATCGGAAGTATAAATACCTTCGTAATCGAGGCGTTTTTGAGCCGTACGAACCGGATCAAGAGTCAGGGGTAATTTTACCTTTTGCATAGGGCGCGCATATTAACTTTGTAACGTCATAGAGTCAAAGAAAAAGGCAACCAGAGCTGCCTTTTGCCAATTATTCGCACACATTGCGGCCTGTAGTTTAAAATGGCTGGCATCGATACGCTATATCTGGTGATAAAAATATGCCAAATCTCGTCCTTGCCTCCACTTCTCCTTACCGCCGAATGTTGCTGGAAAAGCTAGGGATCCCGTTTGAATGTGCCGCACCGGATGTTGATGAAACGCCACAGCCTGGTGAATCACCACGACATCTGGTGAGCCGTCTCGCTAAGGAGAAGGCGCAGTCGCTCGCCGCGCGCTATCCTTCACACTTGATTATAGGCTCCGATCAGGTTTGTGTGCTGGACGGAGAAATAACAGGTAAACCGCACACTGAAGAGAACGCGTTCAAACAGCTTATGCAGGCGCGTGGCAACATTGTGACCTTTTATACGGGTCTGGCGCTCTATAACTCCGCCTCTGGTCATCTGCAAACGGAGTGTGAGCCTTTTGACGTGCACTTCCGCCATCTCAGCGAGCAGGAGATCATGGATTATGTACGCCGGGAGCGTCCGCTGAACTGTGCGGGAAGTTTTAAAAGTGAAGGATTGGGGATTGCGCTATTCGACAAGCTGGACGGACGCGATCCGAATACGCTGGTGGGGTTACCGTTGATAGCGCTGTGCCAGATGTTACGCAGAGAAGCGTGTAATCCGCTGACCCTGTGACGTTTGCCCAGCGGCGCTTCGCTTGCATGGGCCTACAGGTTTCGTAGGCCGGGTAAGCGCAGGGTATGAACCGGAAACATGGGTAACACTTTAGACCGGATACATGGGTAACAGTTATAACTGGCATAGAAGAGGAGACTCGCTATGCCCTGGACTGAGACCCGACCTATGCAACGCCTTGATTTTATCCGTGCCTGCCATGCAGGTACGGATTCCTTCTCCGCGCTTTGCCGTCTTTTTGGCATCAGCCGTAAAACCGGCTATAAATGGCTTCAGCGTTTTGACCCTTCTGACCTGTCATCTCTCTCGGACCGGTCGCGTGCGCCACGCTCCCACTCCCGGACGGTTCCTGATGATATCGCCGGACACCTGACTGCCCTGCGTCAAAAACACCCTGACTGGGGGCCAAAAAAACTGCGGATGTGGTTGCTCAATCATCACGTCGATTTTACCGTACCTGCCGCCAGCACTATCGGCGATATCCTCAAGCGCGAAGGCCTGGTTCCGGATAAAAAACGAAAACGCAGAACACCAGGCAATCGCCAGCCCCTGACCATCATCAGTGAGAACAATCAGGTCTGGAGCGCTGATTTTAAAGGCAAGTTCAGGCTGCTCAGCAGAGAGTACTGCCATCCTTTCACCCTGACCGATAATCACAGCCGGTATCTGCTCAGCTGCCGGGGAACACACCGTGAGAGTGAACCCTTTGTCAGAGAGTGCCTGACGGATGCGTTCCTGGAATATGGTCTGCCGGAAGTGCTTAGAACCGATAACGGCCAGCCCTTCGCGGGAACAGGAATAGCCGGATTAAGTCGTCTTGCCGTCTGGCTAATCAAGCTGGGCATCAGGCCGGAGCGTATCAGAAAGGGGCATCCGGAAGAAAATGGCCGCCATGAGCGAATGCACCGCTCCCTGAAAAGTGCGGTGAAACAGGGCAACACCTTCATGACGATGGAAGAACAACAGCGGTGGTTCAGTGACTACCGGAAAGAATTTAACTACGAAAGGCCGCATGAAGCACTGGCGGGAGCAACGCCCGGAACGGTATGGCAACCCTCAAACCGACACTGGGATGGCCGTGTTCCTGAATATGCTTATCCGGAAGGAGGTACAGTCTACAGGGTGAAATCGAGGGGGACCCTCTATATGGGAAAAAAGGGTACGGTGTTCCTGAGTGAAGCACTGACTGGGGAGTACATCATGCTGGAAGAACAAGATGATGGCCTTGAGGCCATCATCTTTAATGGGATAACGCTTGCGTACTACGACCGAAAAACCCAGAGTGTGCTCCGGATAGACTAAAAGTGTTACCTATGTTCCCGGTCTGATCTGTCACCTATGTATCCGGTCATACAGCAGCGCCACCCGGCACATAATCAGCCGCGCAAAACCTTCAGGCAGCGTTTCAACTGCTCATCCAGCGGCGCTTCAATACGAATGACTTCCCCGGTATTCGGATGGGTAAACTTCAGCGCAGCCGCATGCAGGAACAGACGAGACAAGCCGGTTCCCGCCAGCTGCTTATCAAATTCGCGATCGCCATAGCGGTCATCAAACGCAATCGGATGGCCCGCAAACTGCGTATGCACGCGAATCTGATGGGTACGCCCCGTCACCGGGCTGCAGCGTACCAGCGTGGCAAACTCATAGCGCTCTTCAACTTTAAAGCGCGTCTCAGACGGTTTCCCTTCCTGGTTTACGCGGACGATGCGCTCACCGCTTTGCAGAATGTTCTTCAGCAACGGCGCCTGAACCACTTTCACATGGGACTGCCACTGACCGCGCACCAGCGCGAGATAATCTTTCTGCATGCCTTTCTCACGCAGTTGCTCATGCAGGGAACGCAGCGCGGAACGCTTTTTCGCCACCAGCAGCACGCCGGAGGTATCACGGTCAAGACGGTGAACCAGCTCGAGGAAACGGGCTTCCGGACGCAGCGCGCGTAACCCTTCAATCACGCCGAAGCTCAGGCCGCTACCGCCGTGGACTGCGGTCCCTGACGGCTTGTTCAGCACCAGAATGTGGTCGTCTTCATACAGGATCACATCACTCAGAGCCGCCACTTTCTGTAATTTAGGTGAAACGGTCTCTTCTTCACGCTCGGCAACGCGCACCGGCGGAATGCGCACTTCATCACCCGCCTCGAGTTTGTACTCGGGCTTCACGCGTTTTTTGTTAACCCGCACCTCGCCCTTACGCAGGATGCGGTAAATCATGCTCTTTGGCACCCCTTTCAGTTGGGTACGCAAAAAGTTGTCGATACGTTGCCCCGCGTCATCATCCGCGATAGCAACCATTTTTACGGCTGGAGTCTCTGTTTTCATGGTTGGCGATTCTAAATATCGTCAGCCATTAGCGCCACTCATTTTTCTATGCTTATATTTACTTTTGTCCGGCCTGCACCCCGTTTCACGCAATCGATTTGGTGGTTATTAAACCAATCACCGTTTTGAAGTGAAGAAACTGTGAGTAACCGGGTGATAATTGGTAAAAGTCATCTTGCTATAACCCGGCGAGCAGTGGAATAATGAAGCCGTTTTCCGTGTTAAATCCTGGTTACGTAAGGATGTTGACGGAATGACCAATTTTGCCTGACCGATCATCCACGCAGCAATGGCGTAAGACGTATTGATCTTTCAGGCAGTTAGCGGGCTGCGGGTTGCAGTACTTCCCGGTATAAGGATTGTTCTCTGGAGAGTTCTACCCAGGCAATTCCCCTGATAATTGCGCTGTGTTTCCGTATGAAATACAGGCAACCGACACTCTGCGCCTCTTAAGCGAGCGACAACCGTGAGGTTGGCGACGTGAACAGACACGAGGCCATCGGTTCATACCCCGGAAAGCGTCACCTTGCCCGCAGCTTTGTCGTCAATGTAAGAATAACGAGTAAGTTACGATGAAAAGAATGTTAATCAACGCAACTCAGCAAGAAGAGTTGCGTGTCGCCCTTGTGGATGGGCAGCGCCTGTACGATCTGGATATCGAAAGTCCTGGACACGAACAGAAAAAAGCGAACATTTACAAAGGTAAAATCACCCGCATTGAACCCAGCCTTGAAGCTGCATTTGTTGATTACGGTGCTGAGCGTCATGGTTTCCTCCCTCTGAAAGAAATCGCCCGCGAATATTTCCCTGCCAACTACAACGCCCATGGCCGCCCAAACATCAAAGATGTTCTGCGTGAAGGTCAGGAAGTTATCGTCCAGATTGATAAAGAAGAGCGTGGCAACAAAGGTGCCGCACTGACGACCTTTATTAGCCTGGCAGGGAGCTATCTGGTGCTGATGCCAAACAACCCGCGTGCGGGTGGCATCTCTCGCCGTATCGAAGGTGATGACCGTACCGAGCTGAAAGAAGCGCTGGCAAGCCTTGAGCTGCCGGATGGCATGGGACTTATCGTGCGTACCGCAGGCGTGGGCAAATCTGCCGAAGCGCTGCAGTGGGACTTAAGCTTCCGTCTGAAGCACTGGGAAGCTATCCAGAAAGCTGCAGAAAGCCGCCCTGCTCCGTTCCTGATCCACCAGGAAAGCAACGTTATCGTGCGTGCCTTCCGTGACTACCTGCGTCAGGACATCGGTGAAATCCTGATCGACAACCCAAAAGTGCTTGAACTGGCTCGCCAGCACATCGCCGCACTGGGTCGTCCGGATTTCACCAGCAAAATCAAACTGTACACCGGCGAAATCCCGCTGTTCAGCCACTATCAGATTGAATCCCAGATTGAGTCCGCCTTCCAGCGTGAAGTGCGCCTGCCCTCTGGCGGTTCTATCGTAATCGATACAACAGAAGCGCTGACCGCAATCGACATCAACTCCGCACGTGCCACACGCGGCGGTGACATCGAAGAGACCGCCTTCAACACCAACCTTGAAGCCGCAGATGAAATCGCCCGCCAGCTCCGCCTGCGCGACCTGGGTGGTCTGATTGTTATCGACTTCATCGACATGACGCCGGTCCGCCACCAGCGTGCGGTTGAAAACCGCCTGCGTGAAGCGGTACGTCAGGATCGTGCACGTATCCAGATTAGCCATATCTCGCGCTTCGGCCTGCTGGAGATGTCCCGCCAGCGTCTGAGCCCGTCGCTGGGTGAATCCAGCCATCACGTTTGTCCGCGCTGCTCCGGCACCGGTACCGTACGTGATAACGAATCTCTCTCCCTCTCTATCCTGCGTCTGATTGAAGAAGAAGCGCTGAAAGAGAACACCAAAGAGGTTCACGCCATTGTCCCTGTGCCAATTGCCTCCTACCTGCTGAACGAAAAACGTGCTGCAGTGAGTGCTATCGAAGCACGTCAGGGCGGCGTTCGCTGCATCATCGTGCCAAACGACCAGATGGAAACCCCGCACTACCATGTGCTGCGTGTCCGTAAAGGTGAAGAGACCAGCACGCTCAGCTATCTGTTGCCGAAACTGCACGAAGAAGAGATGGCGCTGCCTTCCGATGAGGAACCCGCCGAGCGCAAACTGCCAGAGCAGCCTGCGTTAGCCACCTTCATCATGCCAGAAGCACCGCCAGAAGCGGCCCTGGAAAAACCGGTCACTAAACCTGTCGTGCAGAAACCAGAAGCCGCGGCACCGAAAGCCCAGCCGGCGCAACAGGGTCTGCTGAGCCGCTTCTTCGGCGCGCTGAAAAAGATGTTTGCGGGTGAAGAAGTCCAGCCAGAGCAGCCGAAAGAAGAACCAAAAGCGGCTAAACCTGAGCGTCAGCAGGATCGTCGTAAACGTCAGAACAACCGCCGCGATCGTAATGACCGCAACGACCGTAACGATCGTAACGACCGTCGTGACAACCGTTCAGACAACAGCGAAGGCCGTGAGCAACGCGAAGACAACCGTCGCAACCGTCGCGAGAAACAACAGCAGAACGTTGAAGATCGTGAAATTCGCCAGCAGGCGGGCGATGAGTCTGAGAAAGGCAAACAGCGTGACGACCAGCAGCCACGTCGCGAACGTAGCCGTCGTCGTAACGACGAGAAACGTCAGGCGCAGCAGGAAGTCAAAAATCTGAACCGCGAAGAGCCTGTAGAGCAGCAGGACAGCGAGCAGGAAGAACGTACTCAGGTTATGTCACGTCGTAAGCAGCGCCAGCTGACGCAGAAAGTGCGCATTGGTGCTCCTCAGGCAGAAGAAACCGCAGCTGTAGCGGCTGAAGTACCGGAAGCCGCAACGGGTACGCAGATTGCAAAAGTTGATCTGCCAGCCGTTGTGGAAAATCACGTTGAGCAGGATGAGAATGGGGAAAACCGTGACAACGCAGGCATGCCGCGCCGTTCACGTCGTTCTCCGCGTCATCTGCGCGTCAGCGGCCAGCGTCGTCGTCGTTACCGTGACGAGCGTTACCCGACTCAGTCTCCAATGCCGTTGACCGTCGCGTGCGCGTCACCTGAAATGGCATCCGGCAAAGTCTGGATCCGTTACCCGGTTGCTCGCCCGGAGCAGGCTGTTGAAGAACAGGCTGTGACCGAAGAGGTGATTGCACCTGTCGCCGCGGTTGAAGAGGTCGTGACTGAAGCCGCAACCGTGGTTGAGCCTCAGGCTGTTGAAACAGCAGAACCTCAGGCTGTAGAAGTCGAAACCACGCACCCTGAAGTGATTGCCGCGCCGGTTGAAGCCGCTCCACAGCTGATTGCTGAAGAAGATGTCGTGGTCGCTAAGGACGTCGCTGAAGAGGCTGAACCTGTAGCCGCAGTGGAAGAGACCGCTGAAGCCATCGTCGAAACCACCACTGAAGACGTTGTTCAGGACGTTGAGATTCAGGTTGAACCGGTTGTCGAAGACGTGAAAGCGCCTGAAGTGGAGCCAGAGCCGGTTAAGATTGTCGCCGCGCCTGCGCCAGTTCACGTTGCAACAGCGCCGATGACACGTGCTCCGGCACCGGATTATGTGCCTGAAGCACCGCGTCACAGCGACTGGGTTCGCCCGGAATTCAACTTCGAAGGTAAAGGTGCAGCCGGTGGTCACAGTGCTACGCACAAGGCTACTGCACCAGCCACCCGTCCGCAGTCTGTTGAATAACGGACGCTGGCGCTGAAAGCCGACCTTCGGGTCGGCTTTTTTATGGCTGCTGCACGGGCTTTCTCATTCCCGTGACCTCCGGCATGACCTGCCGCATCAACTCCAGAAAACGCCGCAAACGCGCAGGATAATAACGAGACCAGGGATAAACCAGATGCACCGGTAATGCCGCCGGTTGCCACTCTGGCAGCACATGCACCAGCCGCCCTTCCCGAATATCGTCATGTACCGTCCAGCTTGACACTACCGCCACACCCAGCCCGGTGAGTGCCGTTTTACGTGCAACATACAGGCTGTCAGTGCTGAGGCGCGGAGTAATGTCAATTCGCGCGGTGGCTGACGAAGCATCATGAAAAAGCTCTACATGACGCTGGTAGAAAGAGTTAATGGCAATCCACGGAAACGGTTGCAAATCCTCAGGCGTGTTAACCGCCGGGAAACGGGCCAGTAATGCCGGAGATGCCACCACCGAGCGCGGCACTTCCGCCAGCAGCACGGATACGGTCGCCGGATCGACTTCTGCCCCCACCCGAATAGCACAATCAAGGTTGTCACCGAGAAAATCAGCCGACCGATCGTTGAGCAACCACTCAATGGAAAGCTGCGGATAACGCTGCAAAAACTCGGTTAACGGTTGCAGGAGTTGATCCTGACCAAACGCGTGCGGTGCCCGCACCCTCAGCACACCTACCGGTTCATCTTCCGTCTGCCCCACCTCATCTTCCAGTGCCAGCCAGCTGTCAATCACCCGACGAGCGTGCTGATAGCAGCGTTCACCGTCATCCGTCAGCCGTGTCGTATGGGTGGTGCGCAACATCAGGCGTACGCCAAACATCGTCTCAAGCGATTGCAGCCGTCGACTCACCGTGGCCTGGGTTGTTGCCAGCTGGCGTGCCGCAGCAGAGAGTGAACCAGCCTCAACAATACGGACAAACGTTCGCATTAACTCCACCCTGTCTATACGCTCAACTCTTTTCATTATCTTTCCACTTATACGTTCAACGTATAAGCGTTTTACCACCGGGCCCGCTACCGTCGCAAGGCGTCCTGGTAAAAAATAGCCGTACACCATGAATGAGGAATGTCTTATGAAAACAACCACTGCCGCCCATGCCGTAAGCCGCTGGGTCATTTTAATGCTGGCACTCGGGGCTGGCTTTAGCGTGGCATCTATCTATTATGCCCAGCCTCTGCTGCCCCTGATGGGCGCAGACCTTCACCTGAGTATCGAAGGAATGGGCATGGTCCCGACGCTCACCCAGGCCGGTTATGCCTTAGGGATCCTGTTCCTGTTACCGCTCGGCGACCGCCACGACCGCAGGACGTTAATACTGATAAAAAGTGCTGCGCTGGCGCTGTTTCTTCTGGGCTGTAGTCTGACCGGACAGATCCACTCCCTGCTGCTGACGAGTCTGCTCATCGGCATGGCCGCCACCATGGCGCAGGATATTGTCCCGGCAGCGGCTATTCTTGCGCCGGAAGGTAAACAGGGGAAAACCGTGGGTACAGTGATGACCGGTCTGCTGCTGGGGATTTTGCTCTCCCGAACCGTCAGCGGTGTCGTGGGCGAAGCGTTCGGCTGGCGCGTGATGTATCAGCTGGCTGCGGTAAGCATTGCATTTATCGGCGTGGTGATGTGGGCGGTACTTCCTCGTTTTGCCATTCACTCCACGCTGAGCTATCCCGCGCTTATGCGCTCAATGGCGCATTTGTGGCGTCGTTACCCCGCTCTGCGCCGTGCGGCGCTGGCTCAGGGTTTTCTGTCGATTGCCTTTAGTGCCTTCTGGTCTACGCTGGCGGTCATGCTGCTGGAACGCTATCACCTCGGGAGTGCAGTCGCGGGTGGTTTTGGTATCGCCGGTGCGGCCGGTGCGTTAGCCGCGCCGCTGGCGGGTGGTCTGGCAGACAAATTGGGTGCCGGGAAAGTCACGCAGCTCGGTGCAATCCTCGTGACCATCTCGTTTGCCCTGATGTTCCTGATGCCCGCGCTGGGGGTGCACGGACAGCTGGTTCTGATTGCCCTCTCTGCCGTCGGGTTCGATCTGGGTCTGCAGTCCAGCCTGGTTGCACACCAGAATCTGGTCTATAGCCTTGAACCGCAGGCGCGCGGTCGTCTTAACGCCCTGCTCTTTACCGTGATCTTTATCGGCATGGCATTGGGCTCCGCATTAGGCAGCAATATTTATACGCTGGCGGGCTGGACGGGCGTGGTTGCTCTGGCAACGGTATGCGGCATCATTGCGCTGGCAATCCGTCTGGTTGAAAGCGCCCGCCTCGCCTCAGCGCCGGCGGAAATGGCATAAAAAAATGCCCAATCCAGACGGATTGGGCAGCAAAACATGCCCAGTTTCAAGACATGTTCTAAGAGGTCAAGATGTTATTTGTTCAGCTGGAACAGAGACATGCCCTGCATATCGCTAAACGCTTTATACGAGGCCTGCAAGGCCGCCTGCTGCATGGTGTAGGATGAAATTACCGAGTTCCAGTCCACGTCAACCAGGTCACTCATCTGTTGGGTCTGGCCCAGAGCACGGTCTTCACCCAGAGAATCCAGCTTGCCTAGCTCATCCAGCTTAATGCCGAGATCGGCGCGCACGGTCAGAACGTTGTTGAGAGAGTTGCTCAGGCCACGGTTGGCTTTATCAATAGCCGCAGTAAACGCCTCGGCTTTCGTTTCGTCATCACCAATCGGCGTATTCAGCGCCCCGATAGCGGTGTCGAGGATCTTGAACAAATTCGTTTCCTGCGTACTCCCCGCCGGCTCTGGTTTCGCATTGCTGGTGAAGCTGTCGAAAACTTCTGCGCCCGTATGGCTTATTTGCATCGTGCGCGCGGAGTCAACCTGCTGGCTGATTGGCGTCCCGCCGCCCTTATAGTCACCCGTAGTCTGGTCAAAAGCCGCCGCTTCGGTTTTGTATCCTGAAAAGATATAGCGACCGTTACCGTCCGTGCTGTTAGCCAGGTTCATTAGCTGATCGCGAATACCTTGCAGGTTCGTTGCCAGCGAAGCGCGGTCATCATCACTTAACGTGCCGTTGCCCGCATTGACAATCTTTTCCTGAGCAGCCTGGATAGCGGTTGTCACTTGCGATAACACGTTCTCTTCCAGCGAAACTTTTGTCGTAGCGAAGGAGCGCGCCAGCGCATACTGGCTGTTTTGTGTTTGAGCCTGAGAGAGCACAACGGCCTGCGAGGCGGCAATCGGGTCGTCAGAAGGACGGTTGACACGCTTACCCGTAGACATCTGCTCGCCGTAGCTTAGCCAGAGGCTTTGGGAGTTCGTCACGCCGCGCATGCTTTGCTCATACATCATTTGAGTACTAATACGCATTTTTTATGCCTCAGCCTTAGCGGATATTGATCAATGCATCAAACAGCGTACTCGCCGTTTGAAGCACCTGCGCATTCGCCAGATAGTACTGCTGATAGCGCTGGAGGTTGCCATACTCTTCATCCAGGTTAACCCCGGAGATTGACTGCTGTTGTTTGGTAAGCTGCGTCACCACGTTAACTTTGGTTTCACTGCTGGTTTTCAGCGACGCCGTGGTGCTACCCACCGTACTGACCAGTGAGGCATAAGCATCGTTAAAGGTTTTATTCCCACCCACCAGCCTGGCGCTCTGCAAATCCAGGAGCTTTTGGCCATTGGTATTGTCGCTTGCTCCGCTTCCATTCGCTGAAGCCATCGCCAGTTTGGACTCGTCGCTGATCGTAACGTCCATATTGATGATAACGTCATTCACCGGTTTGACGATGAAACTGTCTTTATTATTGGCTGAGCCACTAATATTGACGTTGAGACCATCAAACGACAGATTACCACTGGTATCAGGCTGGGCCGTGAAGCTGGTGTTGTCTGAAAGACGCGTGATTGTCCAGTCAGTACCGTTGTACTCAACTTTATAGTTTGTCGCCTGGACCTTAGTACTGTCCGTCATCGTGGCCGTAACAGACGCACTTCCGGTATTTTTGCCATTACTCAGCACCGCCGGAGATCCAAAGTCGAACAGTTTACCGCCTGGGTCCCCGTTTGCATCAAAGCCAGCCTGATGCTGGGTATTCATGGCATCAGCAAACGCCAGCGCCATCTGGTTAAGCGTATTTCGCGCCTGATCCAGATCCTGAGAACGAAACGTTAACAGCCCCCCAAGCGACCCCGTGGTGATCTGTTTTTCCTTGATCTCCACGCTACCCGCTACGGCATCCACATAAGCAATGGTTGTACGCGCAGGATCCGCGCTGGATTTCACCGCCGCCAGCTGGCTTGCGTTGCTGCCCTGTACCAGGCTGTAGCCGTTGGCGATAGAGATGTTGTAGGTGCCACTGTCCTGTATGGTGACGTCAACACCGACAATCTTATTCAGTTCACTCACCAGCTGATCGCGCTGGTCGAGCAGTTCGTTAGGCGATGCACCCGCGCCAACACCGGTGAGACGGGAAATCTGATCGTTCAGATTGGCAATCTGCTTCGCATAGTTATTGATCTGATCGACGCTGGTAGAAATCGCCGTATTAACCTGTGAATCCTGGTCACGGAGATACTGATCGTTCGTTTTGAACTGATTCACCAGACCGTCCGCTTTACCCAGCACCGTTTGACGTGCAGCCGGGTCTTCGGCGTTGCTCACCAGCGTTTGCAGACTCTTGAAGAAATCCTGCAGGGTGGTGGAAAGCGAGTTCGTGGTATCGGAGAGCACATCGTCAATTTTTGACATCTGCTGATAGCGCGTCGTCAGGCCGCTGCTCTGGGTCTGCGCGGCGCGCAGCTGGTTGGTGATGAAAGCGTCATACTCACGCTGGACACCGGAGACATACACCCCGTTACCCACCCAGCCACCGCCGGTCAGCGTGCTGTTAGAGGCACCCAGTACCGTGGTCTGGCGGGTGTAACCTGCCACGTTATAGCTTGAAATATTATTACTGACGGTATTGAGTGCCGACTGCGCGGCACTGAGGCCACTCATGGCGCTGTTAATCAAACTGGACATGGGGGTTCCTTTTATACGTTCAGACACGAGTCCTGATGAAGGTTATCGGCAACCTCCACCGGGACTTGAGAACTTTCAGAACAGATTTTCAATATCTGTGCTATAGGCTTTACTGACCTTCTCGCCCATGGATTTCAGCTGCTGGATCATGCTGGTAAGCTTACGAGCGTAGTTCGGGTCGGTCGCGTAGCCTGCGTTTTGCAAAGCCTGAGCGCCCTGCTCCGCCGTCGCCGCCTGCGTAACGGCGGTATAACGTGGATTTCGGCTCAGCAGACCGACATAGTCGGACAATGCTTCCAGATAGGAGCTGTAAACACGGAATTTCGCTTTCACCTTCACCGCCGCACCGTTCTCGTATTCGGTGGTGGTGATCTCCGTTGTCGGTCCCTTCCAGCTGGAGGTGGCCTTCACGCCGAAGATGTTAAAGCTCGGGTCGCCGTTTTCCTTACGGATCTGGCGCTGGCCCCACCCTGATTCCAGCGCGGCCTGGGCCAGAATCAGATGGTGTGGCACACCGCTCTGCTCACTGGCAAGGCGGGCCGGCAGCGAAAGCTGTGCCAGAAAGTCTTTGCTGTCACCGGAGAGCGGCTCGTCGCTGCTCACCGTCGCCTTCGGTATCGCTTTACGCACCATTTGCGTAAGGGCCTGGTTCTGATAGCTGGTCACCGTTTGCAGGTCAAACTTCATCGGTACCTGCTGCGGCTCATCTTTCGGCTGGATCCCCTGCGCGGCTTCGGTCTGTTTGACTATCATGTCAGCCAGACCGAGGCCTTTACCGGCGGTCATCTGCTGCGCAATCTGCTGGTCATACATGCTGGTGTAAAGACGCGTTGAATCGCTGCTGAACATCCCGTCTTTCGGCAGGGTTTCACGCATGCTTTTCAGCATCATCTGTACAAACATCCCTTCCACCTGGCGGGCGACCGGGCGGATATTCGCCGCCGGGTCTTTACCTGCTTTGGTTTTCAGTTCGTTGAGCGACTGGGCATCCCAGGCGGCACTGGTCAACAGTTTGCTATCGGTCAGCATCAGATGATTTCCAGTTTGGCGCGCAGACAGCCTGCACTTTGCATGGACTGCAGAATGGACATCAGATCCATCGGCGTGGCACCCAGCGCATTCAGAGCACGCACGACGCTGTTCAGGTTGGCGCTGGAGCGTACGCTCTGCAGAGAACCACCGCTCTGACGTAAATCAATCTGCGTTTGTGGCGTCACCACCGTCTGGCCGCCACCAAATGGGGTATCCGGCTGGCTGACGTTGGCAGAACGGTTAACCGTCACGGAGAGGTTACCCTGCGCCACGGCGCAGCTATCCAGCGAGACTTCCCGGTTCATCACCACGGAGCCCGTACGGGAGTTGATGATCACTTTGGCATCCTGAACAGGGACGTTCACTTCCATATTCTGGATATCGGCCAGCATGCGCACCTGGTTGCTGCTGCCCGTGGAGGTACGGATCTGCACGGTACGGGCATCCAGCGCCGTCGCACTGCCATAGCCGCGGCTGCGGTTGATGGTGTCGGCGATCTGCTGCGCCATGGTGAAATCTTCGTTGTTCAGCTGCAGGTTGATGGTATTCCCGGCGCCGAACTGGGTCGGCAGTTCACGCTCAATGATCGCGCCGTTGGTAATGCGTCCGCCGTTCAGCTGGTTCACCTGCACGCTGCTACCGCCAGCAGAGGCCCCCGCACCGCCGACCAGAATGTTACCCTGCGCCAGGGCATAGACCTGGCTGTCGACGCCTTTCAGGGGCGTCATCAGCAGCGTACCGCCGCGCAGGCTTTTGGCGTTCCCCATAGAGGAGACCACCACATCAATGGTCTGCCCCTGGCGTGCAAACGCCGGGTAAGAGGCCGTGACCATGACCGCAGCCACGTTTTTCAGCTGCATGTTGGTTCCCGCCGGAACGGTAATACCGAGCTGGGAAAGCATGTTGTTCAGGCTCTGCGTCGTGAATGGCGTCTGGGTTGTCTGGTCACCCGTACCGTCCAGCCCCACCACCAGGCCATAGCCAATCAGCGAGTTCTCGCGTACGCCCTGAACGCTGGTGAGATCGCGAATACGGTCAGCCTGGGCAAAGGTAGCCACCAGAACCAGCGCCACGGCGAAGATCGATTTAAACATGGGTCACCTCGCTTACATCGGCGATAAATTAAGGAAGAAGCGCTGCAGCCAACCCATATTTTGCGCTTCATTAATGTAGCCGTTACCGACGTACTCAATGCGCGCATCCGCCACCTGAGTGGACGGAACGGTGTTGGTGCCGCTGATGGTGCGTGGATTCACCACGCCCGAGAAGCGAATGAATTCAGTGCCCTGGTTAATGGCGATCTGTTTTTCACCCACAACGTGTAAGTTGCCGTTAACCAGCACCTGGTCAACCGTGACCGTCAGCGTACCGCTAAAGGTATTGCTGGCGTTCGCGCCACCTTTACCGTTAAAGGTATTGCCGCCGGAAGCCTCAACGTCCGCTCGCGCATTGCCGAAGAGTCCTTGCAGATAACGCGGTACGGTGTCAAAGCCAAAATTGGTTTTGCCATCGCGGCTGGCATTCGCCGACGAGCTCTTGCTCGCGCTGACGTTTTCCTGCAGAACAATGGTCAATGTATCGCCGACGTTACGCGGGCGGCGATCTTCAAACAGCGGCTGATAACCGTAATTAATCGGCTGCGCGGTCTGGAAAATAGAGCCGTTTACCACTGGCGCAGGGCCAGGAACGGGTTGGGCAGTCGTCGCACCCTGGACTAATGGTTTAGACGGGATCCAGGCACACCCGCTGAGGGTGACGGCCAGGACAGTCAGTATCGGATAACGAAACGCCGCGTTTTTTTGCATTGCCTTCATCTTCGAAAACAGGGAGCCGGTGCGGCGTTTACCGCACCGGGCAACACCTTAGAGTTGCGTCAGTTTTTGCAGCATCTGATCGGTCGTCGAGACTGCTTTACTGTTAATTTCATACGCGCGCTGAACCTGGATCATATTCACCAGCTCTTCCGCCACGTTCACGTTGGAGGTTTCTACATACCCCTGATACAGCAAACCCGCACCGTTCAGGCCAGGCGTGCTTTCATTTGGCGTACCGGAGGATTGCGTTTCGGTGTAGAGGTTCTCACCAATGCTTTCCAGACCGGTATCGTTCATGAAGGTGGTCAGGTTAAGCTGTCCGACCTGGACCGGCGCAGCCTGGCCCTGCTGGGTCACGCTGACCACACCGTCGCGGCCGATAGTAATGCTCAGGGCGTTCGCCGGAATGGTGATCGCAGGTTGAACCTGGAAACCGCCCGCCGTCACCAGCTGGCCGTTCTGATCGACCTGGAACGAGCCGTCACGGGTATAGGCAGAAGTACCGTCAGGCAACTGCACCTGGAAGAAGCCCTGACCTTTGATTGCCACGTCTTTACTGTTGTTGGTCTGAGACAGGTTACCCTGGCTGTGCAGACGCTCGGTGGCCACCGGGCGAACACCGGTACCGATCTGCAGACCTGACGGCAGCGTCGTCTGTTCAGAAGACTGCGCGCCCGGCTGACGGATGGTTTGATAAAGCAAATCTTCGAAAACGGCGCGCTGACGCTTGAAACCATTGGTGCTGACGTTTGCCAGGTTGTTGGCAATCACATCCATGTTGGTTTGCTGCGCGTCCAGGCCAGTTTTCGCGATCCATAAAGAACTGATCATAAAGAGTCCTGTTAACTCATAGACAGAAGTTGGTTAGCCTTGCCCGCGTTTTCATCCACGCTGCTGATAATTTTCATCTGCATTTCGAAACGACGGGCGCTGGCGATCATGTCGCTCATGGCGGCTACCGGCTTGACGTTACTGCCTTCCAGAACGCCGGACATCACGCGGATGCTCGGATCGGCCTGTAACGTAGCACCACGGGTAGCCTGAGCGGCCTGGGTCAGACGGAACATCCCGTCGTCACCACGCTGCACCTCTTTGCCTTCCGCTTTCACCAGTTTCAGTCGTCCGACAGGGGCAACGGTATTGGCCGGATCGCCCGGGTTCAACGCGGAGATGGTACCGTCAGCCGCGATGGTCAGCTCAGAGCCTTCAGGCACCGTCAGCGGACCCGCTTCCCCCATCACCGGATGACCCTGAATCGTCAACTGGCCGGTTGCACTAACCTGGATATTCCCGTTACGGGTATAGCCTTCGCTGCCATCAGCGGTCTGCACCGCCAGCCAGCCGTCCTGCTGCAGCGCAACGTCCAGCGGGCGTGAGGTGTAATCCATCTGCCCTGGCGTCATATCTGCGCCAGGGGTAGAGGCGGCGACCAGCGTACGGGTCGGCAGGGAAAGACCTTCTACCGGCACCGCGCGCAACGCATTCAGCTGCGCGCGAAAGCCCGGCGTCGAGGCGTTTGCCAGGTTGCTGGCAGTAACGGCCTGCTGATTGAGCGTCTGACTTGCCGCGCCCATCGCGGTATATATTGCGTGATCCATTGCGCTTTCCTGTTAGCCGCTTAACGCAGGTTAACCAGCGTGTTGAGGATCTGATCCTGGGTCTTGATGGTCTGCGCGTTCGACTGATAGTTACGTTGCGCGACAATCATGTTCACCAGCTCTTTACTCAGATCGACGTTTGAGGCTTCCAGCGCACCGTTGGTCAGCGTACCGAAGTTACCGCTTCCCGCTGTACCCAGCAGCGCCACGCCGGAGGACTGGGTAGCCGACCAGACGTTATCGCCTTCAGACTTCAGGCCTTCGTTGTTGGCGAAGTTTGCCAGCACGATCTGACCCAGCACCTGAGTCTGTTCGTTGGAATAGTTCCCCACCACGGTACCGTCATCGTTGATCTGATAGCTCACCAGATCGCCCGGCTTGAAGCCATTCTGGCTGGTCGCCACGATATTGTTTGCGCCGGTGTTCTGCTGCATAGAGTTAGCAAAACTCATGGCGAAGGTCGCAGGGGTCGCACCCGGGATGGTCCCGGTCGTCAGGTTGATGTTTCCACCACCGGTCAACGTCCCGTTATTATCGAAGGTCAGCGTGGTGGCCAGTGCCGCCGTGCTGCCTGCCACGCTACCGTCCTGGGCATACACTTTCCAGGAGTTGGCCGGAGTCGCATCTTTGACGTAAAACAGGTTCATGTTGTGCGCATTACCCTGGCTATCAAAGACGGTTACCGTGCCTTTTTTGTTGTAGGTATCCGGGTTAGCCGGATCAAAGGCGGTGGTCGGTGCGGTGTCGGTGGAATTGAGGTTAATCTGCTGGGAAGCCGTGGAGGTGGACTTCGCGGCCATCAGCGTGGTCGGGATATTAATCGCCTGTGGATTCGCACCGGTCTGAACCGTTGATGGCGTGCCAGCAACCGGATAACCGGTTAATTGCATCCCCTGCATGTTCACCAGGTTACGGTTCTCGTCCAGCTTAAACTGGCCGTTACGGCTGTAGAACACCGAGCCGTTTGCATCGACCATACGGAAGAAACCGTTCTGGCTGATGGCAACGTCCAGGCCGCGCCCGGTATTGGTGGTGGTGCCGTCGGTAAAGTCCTGAGTGATACCCGCAACTTTGACGCCCAGCCCCACTTTGGAACCGGCAAACATGTCTGCAAAGGAAGCAGAACCGGATTTAAAACCATAGGTCGCGGAGTTGGCGATGTTGTTGCCAATGACATCCAGGTTGGTGGCCGCAGCATTCAGGCCGCTGACCGCTTGAGAAAAGGCCATGACTTACTCCTGATAAGTGTTAAGGCTTAGATAATCTGCCGAACTTCGTCGAGTGTGGTGGTACCTGAGGTACCCAAATCCAGTTTGTTGCCGTCGCCCCCTCTAATCACGCCCTGAACCAGCGCGAACTGCAGCGGCTGCGCCACCAGCTGGGTTGTCCCGTTGCTGGCGCTAATCGCGACTTTGTAGGAGCCATTTGGTGCTTTGGTGCCGTCCGCCAGGCTGCCATCCCAGGTAAAGGTATGAACGCCCGCCTTCAGCTCACCAATGTCGATGGTGCGAACCACCGCGCCGGTCGAGTCGGTGATCGTCGCAGTCACTTTGTCAGCGGCCTGCTGCAATTCAACGCCAAACGGGGTCGTCGTGGTGGTCGAGGTACCGTCTGTGGTGCTGGTGCCGGCAAGAATAGTGGTGCCCGGGATCATTACCCCGTGACCAATCAGGCTGGCCGCCTGCAGAGACTGGCTGCTGTTAATCTGGCCGGAGACGGAACCCAGGGTCGTGTTAAGTTTCTCAATGCCGCTCACGGTACTGATCTGCGCAAGCTGCGTCGTCAGTTCGTTGTTCTGCATTGGGTTCGTGGGATCCTGGTTCTTCAGCTGAGCCACCAGCAGCGTCAGAAAGCTGCTCTGCAAATCGGAGGCGTTACTTCCCGTCAGGGAGCTGGAGCTTGTCGAACTTTGGGTGTTATTAACACCCGTGTTCGTGGGATCATTCACATTGACGGCGATGGACATGCGTGTCTCCTTTACTGGCCGAGAGTGAGTGTTTTGAGCATCATGCTCTTCACGGTATTAAGCACTTCGACGTTCGCCTGGTAGCTACGAGAGGCCGACATGGAGTTCACCATCTCACCTACCACATCCACGTTTGGCATCTTCACGTATCCGTTAGCGTCCGCAAGCGGGTTACCGGGCTCATACACCAGCTTGTCCGGCGCCTGGCTCTCTACCACGTCAGACACCTTCACGCCGCCCGTGGCCGCACCGGGCGCCGCATCGACCTGAAAGACGACCTGTTTGGCACGGTAAGGCTGTCCGTCAGGTCCGGTCACGCTGTCGGCGTTCGCCAGGTTACTGGCCGCCACGTTCAGACGTTTGGACTGAGCGGTTAACGCCGAACCGGCGATATCAAAAATGTTCAGCAAGGCCATTTATCAGTTGCCCCCCTGCAGGACGTTCATCATGCCTTTGATTTGTCCGCCGAGTAGGGTCAGGCCCGTCTGGTATTTCAGGCTGTTATCGGCGAACTGCGTACGCTCCCGGTCCATATCCACGGTGTTACCGTCGAGTGATGGCTGGTCGGGGATGCGATAAAGTAAATCGGTCGCTGGCGCGGTCATCGCCTGAGCAGGAATATGGCGAGAGGATGTCATGGCAAGTGCAACACCCGTTCCTTCGGCACGTCCACGCTCCATCACCTTTTTGAGTTCACTGGAAAAATCAATATCGCGCGCCTGATACCCGGGCGTATCGGCGTTAGCGATGTTGGCGGCTAAAATCTCCTGCCGCTGGGCGCGTAAATTGAGCGCTTCCTGCTGAAAACGTAACGCGGCGTCGAGTTTATCGAGCATGTCTCCTCCGCTGATGGCAAAATTTCAGTTCACAGCTTAAATCTCACCCGGTCTCCCCTATCGACGGAATAAGCGCAAAATGCGTCGCTATTTATTCCGTTGATGCAAAACCACTGCAGGTAGAATTCAGTCAACTCTGGAAACGGTGGAACTTGCGATGCAAACGTTAAAACGTGGTCTGGTGGCGGCTTTCTTGCTGTTTAGCCCTCTGGTGCAGGCTGAAGGTTTACAGGATCAGTTAACGGCTTTCTTTGCCCAAAAGCTGGCAGGCTTTAGCGATGACGTTACCGTTACCGTACGTACGCCCCCGAATCTGTACCCCACCTGTGAGCAACCGTCATTCAGCGTCACGGGAACCACGAAGCTGTGGGGCAATGTGAACGTGCTGGCTCGCTGCGCCAACGAAAAACGCTATTTACAGGTTGCCGTTCAGGCGACGGGCAATTATGTTGTTGCCGCCGTGCCTATTGCGCGTGGCAGCCTGCTGCAGGCAAACAGCGTGACGTTGAAGCGCGGGCGCCTGGATCAGCTCCCGCCACGGACAATGCTGGAAATGAACCAGGCACAGGATGCCGTCAGCCTGCGCGATGTTGCGCCAGGCCAGCCGATTCAGCTTTCAATGCTGCGCCAGGCATGGCGTGTCAAAGCGGGACAGCAGGTGATGGTTGTGGCCAACGGAGACGGCTTTAGCATCAACAGTGAAGGGAAAGCGTTAAACAATGCCGCGGTCGCGCAAAACGCCCGCGTCAGAATGTCCTCAGGCCAGGTGGTGAGCGGAACCGTCGATTCTGATGGGAATATTCTGATTAACCTATAATCTTTTTAAAGATTTCGCGGCGCGTGCCGATAAATATTCAACTAATGATGATGTCAGGCGCAAACGCCGCGAACCCTCGATGAGGACAACACTATGAGCATTGATCGTACATCAGCCCTGAAGCCGGTAAGCGCTGTACAGCCTCGCGAAACGAATGACGCTACCCCTCAGAAAACGCGTCTGGAAAAACCGTCAACGTCTAACAGCACCAGCGTGACGCTGAGCGATGCCCAGGCAAAACTGATGCAGCCCGGCAGCAACGATATCAATATGGAACGTGTGGAAGCGCTGAAAACGGCAATTCGTAACGGCGAGCTGAAAATGGACACCAGCAAAATCGCTGACGCCCTGATTCAGGAAGCACAGAGTTTCTTACAGAGTAACTAACCGTATGAGTCGACTGTCAGAAATACTGGATCACATGACGGTTGTCCTGAACGACCTGAAAACGGTAATGGACGCTGAACAGCAGCACCTCTCTTCCGGTAACATCAACGGCAGTGCGCTGCAGCGGATTACTGAGGATAAGAGTTCGCTTCTGGCGACGCTGGATTATCTGGAGCAGCAACGACGCGCTGAGCAGGATCCTAAGCGCAGCGCCAATGACGATATTGTTGAGCGCTGGCAGACCATAACGGAAAAAACCCAGCACCTGCGCGACCTCAACCAGCATAACGGCTGGCTGCTTGAAGGCCAGATAGAGCGTAATCAGCAGGCGCTTGAAGTGTTGAAGCCGCATAAAGAAACCGGACTGTACGGTGCGGATGGTCAGACAGCGACGGCGCGCATTGCGGGTGTGAAAAAGATTTCGATTTGACGCATCTGCGACAAATCATGTAGTGGGGAGCACCCTAAGGTGAACTCCCCTTTTGGCGTTTATGCCGTACGGCGGGCAAACTCTTTCACTTTGAAGCCCAGTACGGCGAGCGTGGCAAAGTAAGCTACCACCCCGACGCCCACCACGGCCATCAGCCGCATCAGACGATAAGGCATCGTGCCCTGGGACCACTCTGGCATAACATGCATCATCCCGAGTAATGCCGCAGACATCACCAGTACTGCAATAATCAACCGCACAAGGAAGCTCGCCCAGCCCGGCTGCGGCGTAAAGATATCCTGCTTGCGCAGTTGCCAGTACAACAGCCCGGCATTCAGACAGGCCGCCAGACCAATAGACAGCGACAGACCGGCATGCTTCAGCGGGCCGATAAACGCCAGGTTCATCAGCTGCGTCATAATCAGCGTCACAATGGCAATTTTCACCGGCGTTTTAATGTCCTGACGCGAGTAGAACCCCGGAGCCAGCACCTTGACGACAATCAGCCCCATCAAGCCGACGGAGTAGGCAATCAGCGCCCGCTGGGTCATCGCGGCGTCAAAGGCAGTGAATTTACCGTACTGGAACAGGGACACCGTCAGCGGCTTGGCCAGAATCCCCAGCGCCACCGCACTTGGCAATGCCAGCAGGAAGCAGAGACGTAACCCCCAGTCCATCAGGCGGCAGTATTCATCATGGTTGCCGCTGGCAAAGCTTTTTGACAGCGACGGCAGCAGGATGGTCCCCAGCGCCACGCCCAGCACACCGGATGGAAACTCCATCAGACGGTCCGCGTAGTACATCCACGACACAGAGCCCGACACCAGGAAAGAGGCAAAGATGGTGTTGATGATAAGCGAGATCTGGCTGACGGAGACGCCAAGAATGGCGGGCCCCATCTGCTTAATCACGCGCATCGCGCCGGCATCTTTGAGATTAATGCGCGGCAGCACCAGCATACCGATTTTCTTCAGGTGCGGCAGTTGATACGCCAGCTGCAGCACGCCGCCCACGGTTACCGCCCAGGCCAGCGCCAGTACCGGTGGGTTGAAATGCGGCGCGGCGAACAGGGCAAAACCGATCATGCTGACGTTAAGGAACGTCGGCGCAAACGCCGGAACGGAGAAACGGTTCCAGGTGTTCAGTATCGCCCCCACCAGCGAGGCCAGCGAGATCAGCAGAATATAGGGGAAGGTAATGCGCAGCAGCTGCGAGGTCAGTGCAAATTTATCAGCCGTATCGGCAAAACCGGGGGCGGTCACCAGAATCACCCACGGCGCGGCCAGCATCCCGATAACGGTCACCACGGCCAGCGCCAGGGTCAGTAGCCCAGAGACGTAAGAGACAAAAACGCGGGTCGCATCCTCGCCCTGCTTGCTTTTATATTCCGCGAGAATAGGCACAAATGCCTGCGAAAATGCCCCTTCCGCAAAAATACGACGCAACAGATTTGGCAATTTGAACGCGACGAAAAAGGCGTCCGTCGCCATTCCTGCACCAAAAACCCTTGCCACAATCGCGTCACGTGCAAAGCCCAGCACGCGAGAAAACATGGTCATCGAGCTGACTGCCGCCAGCGATTTTAATAAGTTCATTAACGTGAATTTCCAGAACCATACGGATTTGTAGGCCGGGTTAGCGTAAGCGCCACCCGGCAAAGCCAACAAGCGGCGCTTAGTCTAACCGGATTTCGTCGAATTACTATCGGCAGATGTTACAGCGAATTATTCACTCATGGCATCGCGCCAGAGCCTTTCCACAATGCGCTGCGCCAGAATGGCCTGCTCGCCGGACGTTTCAGGAACCGTCTGATTTTGCACACAGGTGATGAAGTGACGGGCACATCCTGCGAAACCACGCTGCTCAAGCGTACTTTGCCAGCCGGGTGCAGGAGGCGTAACAACGCCATTGCCCTTCTCTTCGCGCCACTCGCGCATATCGGTAATGTCATACAGCGCACCGTCGGTGACGGCCTGAACGAACTCACGCTGGCTGCCCGCACGACGGTGCATACTGGTGGTAATCTGAAGATGCTCAACGGCAAAATGGTGTTCCGCGTACACCATCTCCCCCCGTTCGTTAGTGACCAGGGTGCCGCTTTTCAGCTGTGCATTACCGTTGCTCAGCCACAGCGCGGTATCCACCACGTGAAGATAATCATCAAGAAGGGTAAAACGCAGATCGTTCGGTCCTACGCTGTCGGTACGATGCTTATCCATACGCAGCGAAGCCATATTGCCGGACTGCGCTTTCAGCTGCTGGTAAAGCGGCGCAAAGCGGCGGTTAAACCCCACCATCAGGGTCAGGTTTTTACGCGCCGCCAGATCAATCAGGCGTTCGGCGTCCTGCACGTTTTCCGCCAGCGGTTTATCCACGCAGACGTGGACGCCCGCATTGAGCAGCTCGCTGACCACCTGATAGTGGGTGGCCGTGGAGGTATGCACAAAGACGGCATCACACTCCCGGGCCAGATCCTGCAGCGAGGCGGCATACGGAATGCGCCAGGTTGCGCAGATACGCTCTGCTTTTTCACGGCCAGGAGACCATGCGCCTTGTAGCGTCCAGTCGGTCGCAGCCCCTAAAACCGGTAGCCAGGCTTTTTGCGCTATTCCGCCCAGCCCCACGACGCCAATGCGTAATTTTTTCACCGTCAGTCTCCCAAATGTGCCAGTAATGCATCCAGACGTTGTTTCAACCCGGCAACCTCACCTTCCAGAGCCTCCACACGGGCAACCAAATCGTCATCGCCAGTTGTTATATCGGTTACAGGAGACGTAACTGAAATATCAACGTCACCGCAGAAGAGATGCATATAGCGGCTTTCACGTTTACCCGGCTCGCGGGCCAGACGGACAACGTACGGGCCATCTTCACGTGCGGCCAGCCCCTCCAGCGTCTGCTCAACTTCCTGCATGTCGCTAAACTCATGCATACGGGAAGCACGCGTGCGCAGCTCCCCAGGCGTCTGCGCCCCGCGCAACAGCAGCGTAGTAACGACCGCCACTTCGGCGCTGCTCAGCTTCAGGTCGCCAAATTCGGAGTTACAGAAACGCTGTTCGTATTTGGTCACGCGGTTACCGAAGCCGCTGACGGTGCGCAGATAGTGGCGTTTTACCAGCGCATCCAGCACGTCCTGAACGTCATGCTCGCTGAGGTTCATCACCGGCTCACGGTTCGTTTTTTGGTTACAGGCCATGGTCACGGCGTTAACAGAAAGCGGATACTGTTCCGGCGTGGTGACCTGTTTTTCGAGTAAGCACCCAATCACGCGCGCTTCTGTACCGTTTAGCTGATACTTCATCTTTTCTCCTTAACGACCTGCAGTCCAGTCACGGGTGGTTAACGCCGTCAGCACGTGGTCACGCCACTCGCCGTCTATCAACAAATAGTCTTTGGCGTAACCTTCTTTCTCGAACCCTAAGCGCGCCAGTAAATTTCCGCTGCGCTGATTATGCGGCATATAGTTCGCCATAATGCGATGAATGTGTTGCGTACGTTGCATATAGCGGATTGCCGCCGTTAACGCCTCGTACATCAGCCCCTGCCCCTGCCATTTCTGACCGATGGAGTAGCCAAGGTAACAGGCGTGAAACGACCCGCGCACCACATTCGAGAAATTAGCGATCCCGATAATTTCTTTCTCTTCTGGATCCAGCAACGCAAAATAAAACGCGCTACCCTGCTTATGAAATTCCGCAATCATGCTGAGGCGCGCCTGCCAGCCGGAGGGGTAACAATGGCTCTCATCCCGAACGGGTTCCCAGGGTTTCAAAAACTGGCGATTCTCGGCGTAATAATCCGCCAGACGCCAGGCATCACGCTCATGCACCAGACGAACGACCAGCCGGTCCGTTGTCAGACGCACTTTTGGCACATTACTGCGATAGCCAAACATCAATACCACTCCTTCCCGTCACTTCTGCTTGCCCATTAGCTTTACTATACCTGCGCCCGTGCCGTCTGTGAAAACAGTGACATACCATTTTCACCTCTTTTCACCTTTTTCAATGAAAACTCTCTATCAAAGCACCCTTTTGATAAAAAAATATTGTCGCGTCCAGGGGTGGGAAAAAACGTGGCGACACCGCAGAATGTTAGCGTGCTCACCTTCTTATTTTCCCTGGAGGGAAAATGTCCCGCGTATCACAGGCGAGGAGCCTGGGTAAATATTTCCTGTTAGTCGATAACATGCTGGTCGTGCTCGGCTTTTTTGTCGTGTTCCCTCTCATCTCGATCCGCTTTGTCGATCAAATGGGCTGGGCGGCGGTAATGGTCGGTATTGCCCTGGGACTGCGTCAGTTTGTCCAGCAGGGTCTGGGCGTCTTTGGCGGCGCGATCGCTGACCGCTTTGGCGCTAAACCGATGATCGTGACCGGTATGCTGCTCCGCGCGGCAGGCTTTGCCACGATGGCCGTTGCCCACGAGCCCTGGCTGCTCTGGTTTTCCTGCTTCCTCTCCGGTATCGGCGGCACGCTGTTTGACCCGCCCCGTACCGCGCTGGTGGTGAAGCTGATTCGCCCGCAGCACCGGGGGCGTTTCTTCTCCATTCTGATGATGCAGGACAGTGCCGGCGCGGTGGTTGGCGCATTGCTGGGAAGCTGGCTGCTGCAGTACGATTTCCGTCTGGTCTGTGCGGCCGGGGCGGTACTCTTTATTCTGTGCGCGCTGTTTAACGGTCTCTATCTTCCCGCCTGGAAACTGTCGACGGTAAAAGCGCCGGTGCGCGAGGGGCTAGGTCGCGTTCTTCGCGACAAGCGTTTTGTCACCTACGTATTGACCCTGACCGGGTATTACATGCTGGCCGTGCAGGTGATGCTGATGCTGCCGATCATGGTAAACGATATTGCGGGCACGCCTGCTGCCGTTAAATGGATGTACGCCATTGAAGCCTGCCTGTCACTGACGCTGCTCTACCCCATCGCCCGCTGGAGCGAACGGCGTTTTCGCCTGGAACATCGCCTGATGGCCGGGCTGTTTCTGATGACGCTGAGCATGATGCCGATCGGTCTGGTGAGCTCGCTCCAGCAGCTGTTTACGCTGATTTGCACCTTCTATATCGGCTCCATCATCGCCGAGCCCGCCCGGGAAACGCTGAGCGCCTCGCTTGCGGACGCGCGTGCCCGCGGCAGCTATATGGGCTTCAGCCGACTCGGTCTGGCCTTTGGTGGCGCGTTAGGCTACACCGGCGGCGGCTGGCTGTTCGATGCCGGTAAAGCGCTGAATCAACCGGAACTGCCGTGGATGATGCTCGGCGCAGTGGGCTTTATGACGTTACTGGCCCTCTGGTGGCAGTTCAGCCAGAAGCGCAGCGCGAGCGGTATGCTCGAGCCGGGCGCATAATCCTTCTCGTTGGCGGGAGAACTCTCCCGCCTCACTTCTCAGTATTTTCTGCTGGTTTCTGCCATTTCACACTGACATACTGACGCTACAGGACAGAAGCGCCGATTTTTCGTTGAGGAACACCATGAAGAAAATTGTCATTGCCGCCGCATTTATCGTTAGCGGCCTGCTGGTGGGCTGCAATCAGCTTACGCAATACACCGTCAGTGAACAGGAAATTAATCAGGCGCTGGAAAAACATAACAATTTCTCCAAAGACATTGGTGTGCCAGGCCTTGCCGATGCGCATATCATTCTCACCAATCTCACCAGCCAGATTGGTCGTGAAGAGCCCAACAAAGTCACCCTCGCCGGGGATGCCAGCCTTGATATGACCTCCCTTTTTGGCAACCAGAAAGCCAACATCAAGCTCAAGCTGAAGGCACTTCCGGTTTTCAACAAAGAGAAGGGCGCGATTTTCCTGCAGGAGATGGAAGTAGTCGATGCGCAGGTTTCACCGGACAAGATGGCACCGGTTCTGCAAACCCTGATGCCCTATCTGAACCAGTCGCTGCGTAACTATTTCAATCAGCAACCGGCGTATGTCTTGAGCGAAGACAAAAGTAAGGGTGAAGCCCTTGCGAAAAAATACGCAAAAGGGATAGAGGTGAAACCGGGAGAAATCATCATTCCTTTCACCGATTAACCTGAAGGGCGCTGCGGCGCCCTTTTTTTACGGAAAAGTGTGCAAACGAAAACGTTTCCGCTTATGATTTGTGTCCGGCAAAAACAGCCATCCTTATGACTGATTCCTGACAAGCCGGAGCTTCCATGACTGCACAACCCCAGGTTCTTAAAATCCGCCGCCCTGACGACTGGCATATCCATCTGCGCGATGGCGATATGCTGAAAACCGTCGTGCCTTATACCAGTGAAATTTATGGCCGCGCGATTGTCATGCCAAACCTGGTTCCGCCAGTCACCACCGTCGATGCCGCGATTGCCTACCGCCAGCGCATTCTGAATGCCGTCCCGGCTGGACATAATTTCACCCCGCTGATGACCTGCTATCTGACCGATTCTCTCGATCCGGACGAAGTTGAGCGCGGGTTTAACGAAGGCGTTTTTACGGCGGCGAAACTCTATCCTGCAAACGCCACCACCAACTCCAGCCACGGCGTCACCAGCATTGATGCCATCATGCCGGTGCTGGAACGTATGCAGAAACTGGGCATGCCGTTGCTGGTACACGGCGAAGTCACGCATGCCGAGATTGATATCTTCGACCGTGAAGCCCGCTTTATCGAGACCGTGATGGAACCGCTGCGTCAGCGCCTGCCTGCGCTTAAAGTGGTCTTTGAACATATCACCACCAAAGACGCCGCAGAATATGTGCGTGACGGCAACGAGTTGATTGCCGCCACCATCACCCCACAGCATCTGATGTTTAACCGTAACCACATGCTGGTAGGCGGGGTACGCCCTCACCTGTACTGCCTGCCGATCCTTAAGCGCAACGTTCACCAGCAGGCGCTGCGCGAACTGGTTGCCAGCGGTTTCTCACGCGCTTTCCTCGGCACAGACTCCGCGCCTCACGCCCGCCATCGTAAAGAGGCGAGCTGCGGCTGCGCAGGCTGTTTCAACGCCCCTACGGCCCTTGCCAGCTATGCAACGGTATTTGAAGAGATGGACGCGCTGGAACATTTCGAAGCGTTCTGCTCCCTCAACGGCCCGCGCTTTTACGGCCTGCCGGTCAATGACACGTTCATTGAACTGGAGCGCAAAGCGAGCCAGGTGGAGGCATCCATTGCCCTGACGGATGATACGCTGATCCCCTTCCTGGCAGGCGAAACCGTCAACTGGACGGTAAAACGCTAAATAATCAACGCCCCTTGTTGTCAAACGAACAATATACCTGTATAAATAAACAGTATATTACACAGGGGGCATTTATGCGTATTGAAGTCACCATAGCCAAAACTACCGTTCTGCCTGCTGGCGCGCTTGACGCACTGGCAGGCGAATTATCCCGTCGTATTCATAACACCTTCCCCGACAATGCAGGCGCCGTCACTGTTCGTTACGCCGCGGCGAACAACCTTTCCGTCATTGGCGGTGCAAAAGAAGATAAAGATCGCATCAGCGAAATCCTGCAGGAAACGTGGGAGAGCGCGGACGACTGGTTCATCACAGATTAACACTGCTCCCTCATTGTGTTTTTTGCCGGGTCGCCCCGGCTTTTTTTTGCCTGAAATTCCAGAAAGTTCAAAATAATTCGGCAACTTCTTTAAAAATCGTGAACAAGATGGTGTTTTATTGCTCGAACAATCCTAAAAAGCAGAAAAATGTGTTGCTAGCTGTTTATTTTTCCCTTAGGAACCCTTATTACTTGTATACTGAAGTTGCTTTCAGAAAAACATGCATTGAACCTCGAAGTCGTTGTCTTCTAACACGCATTATGGGGGTTATAATGGAAAAGAATAGCGAAGTCATCCAGACCCACCCACTCGTTGGCTGGGATATCAGTACCGTAGACAGCTACGATGCACTGATGCTGCGTTTGCACTACCAGACCCCAAATCAGCTGAACCGTGAAGAAGCGGAAGTTGGACAGACGCTGTGGCTTACGACAGACGTCGCCCGTCAGTTTATTTCTATTTTAGAGGCAGGAATTGCAAAAATAGAATCTGGCGACTATCAGGAAAATGAGTATAAACGGCACTAACCGAATGCTCACTTTTCTTTCAACAGGCACCCACGCGGTGCCTTATTTATTTCCCGCTTGTTTGCACCCGCTTTGTTAATTACTCTGCTAAAAAAAACGTACGTGACGAGATGCATATGAGATATGACCTAATCATTATTGGCAGTGGCTCCGTAGGATCGGCCGCCGGGTATTACGCGACACAGGCAGGACTCAATGTCCTGATGATTGACTCTCACCTGCCGCCCCATAGCGAAGGTAGCCACCACGGCGACACGCGTCTCATTCGCCATGCCTATGGCGAGGGGGAACGCTATGTTCCGCTGGTGCTTCGTGCCCAGACGCTGTGGGACGCGCTGGCTAAAGAGACTGAAGAGCGCATTTTCGAACGTACGGGCGTCATCAATCTTGGCCCGGCCCGTTCGGAATTTCTGGCTAATGTGGAACGCAGCGCAAAGGCCTTTAATCTGGAGGTTGAGAAGCTGGACGCGCCGGCTATCACCGCGCGCTGGCCAGAAATTACCGTCCCGGACGATTATATTGGCCTCTTTGAAGCCAACTCCGGGGTGTTGCACTGTGAAACCGCCATCAAAACCTGGATCGACCTTGCCGCCAAAGCGGGCTGTGCGCAATTGTTTAACTGTCCGGTGGAGGCCATCACGCATAACGCAGATGGCGTGACGGTAACGACTCTGGACGGTGAATATTCGGCGTCTCGTTTGCTTATCAGCGCTGGAACCTGGGTCACCCGCCTGCTGCCAGACCTGCCGATCCAGCCCGTGCGTAAGGTCTTTTCGTGGTTCCAGTCGGATGGTCGCTACAGTGCCCAGAATAAATTCCCGGCGTTCACCGGCGAGTTGCCCAATGGCGATCAGTTCTACGGTTTCCCTTCCGAAAAAGACGCGCTCAAGATTGGAAAACACAACGGGGGGCAAGTTATCTCCTCACCTGACGAGCGTAAACCGTTTGGTGCTTGTCCGCAGGATGGTTCAGAAGCCTTCTCGTTCCTGCGCAATATTCTCCCGGGCGTGGGTGGCCTGCTCTACGGCGCGGCCTGCACCTACGACAACACGCCGGATGAAGACTTTATCATTGATACGCTGCCAGGACATGACAACACTCTGCTCATTACCGGGCTGAGCGGACACGGATTTAAGTTCGCTTCCGTGCTGGGTGAAATCGCCGCGCAATTTGCTCAGGGTATCACGCCTCAGTTTGATCTGACGCCCTTCTCACTCGCGCGTTTTAACGGATAATCGCTATGGGCTCCGGACAGTTCGGGGCCCGTTTTCTTTACGGTGAATCATGGGGCATTATGCGCAGGATCGTGAGTTTTCTCGTCGATAATATTCGCGAACATTTTATGCTCTATATCTTACTGTGGGCACTACTTGCGATCGTTGATTTTATTTACATTGTATTTTATTGAAAGCGTTGACTGACATTTATTGACGTTACTTTATGTTTATTTAATCTCTTTCCCCCTGCTTATTGCGCCTTGCACGAAGCCTTTGAATTACCTTTGCGGTTCCTTTTCAAAATTGCTGAAATAAATAAAATAAAAATCCATATACTCTTATTTCAGTTGCAATATCTTGCCTTCCCGTTCATTTTTACGTTTCGGTTAATTTGAAAATGGACATTCTGATGCAATTGCGTAACTCCTCCCGGCGCTACGGAATAATATCCATAAGTTTGCACTGGATATTTGCCATTGCCGTCTATGGCATGTTCGGACTTGGACTCTGGATGGTCACGCTCAGCTATTACGACGGCTGGTATCACCAGGCGCCGGAGTTGCATAAAAGCATCGGCGTTTTGCTGATGCTGGGGCTGATTTTCCGCGTGATATGGCGACATATCTCCCCGCCACCTGCAGCACCGAAGACCCACAGTAAATTGACCCGTTTCAGTGCTGTCGCCGCGCATATTGCGCTTTATGCGCTGCTCTTCGCCATTCTGATCAGCGGCTATCTCATTTCGACGGCAGACGGCAAGCCGATCAGCGTTTTTGGTCTGTTCGAGGTGCCAGCAACGCTCAGTGATGCTGGGGTTCAGGCCGACACGGCGGGGGTGGTCCACCTCTGGCTTGCCTGGAGCGTGGTGATCCTGTCCGTGCTGCACGGGCTTGCCGCCCTTAAACACCACTTTATTGATAAAGACGATACGCTCAAGCGCATGCTTGGCCGCTCGTCAATTGACTCTGGAGTATAAAATGAAAAAACACCTGCTGGGTATCGCACTGGGCTCTCTGTTATTCACCACCGGTTCCGCCGTGGCGGCGGATTATAAAATTGATAAAGAGGGCCAGCACGCGTTCGTCAATTTCCGTATTCAGCATCTGGGATACAGCTGGCTGTACGGTACCTTTAAAGATTTTGACGGCACATTCACCTTTGACGAGAAAAATCCTGCGGCGGATAAAGTCAATGTGACCATTAATACGAACAGCGTTGACACCAATCATGCTGAGCGCGATAAACACCTGCGCAGCGCAGAGTTCCTGAACGTCACTAAATTCCCGAAAGCGACCTTCACCTCTACGGACGTGAAAAAAGACGGTGATAAGTTGAATATTACCGGTAATCTTACCCTGAATGGCGTTACGAAACCCGTGACTCTGGATGCAAAATTGATCGGCCAGGGTGACGATCCGTGGGGGGGTAAACGCGCAGGTTTTGAAGCGGCAGGAAAAATTCACCTGAAAGATTTTAATATCACAACGGATTTGGGTCCGGCGTCTCAGGATGTTGAGCTGGTTATTTCTGTTGAAGGTGTGCAGCAGAAGTCATAATAGATTCGCCCGGCAGGATCTCGCCTGCCGGGCGTTATTATCATTCCGGGTCGGGAATACCCAGTTTGGTATTCAGACGGCCGCGTGATTTATTAAAAATCTTATTGCCGTTTTCTCGTCCCGCACGACGCCGACGCTGCTCTTCTTCCGGCAGAATACTCTCTTCACTGCACAGTTCACTGCAGCAACCGTTAAACTTCTCGGCACAGGCAGGGCACTGGATGAACAGCAGATGGCAACCGTCGTTTTTACAGTTGGTATGGGTATCGCACGGCGCACCGCACTGGTGGCACTGGGCAATAACGTCTTCCGAGATACGCTCACCCATACGCTCGTCAAAGACAAAGTTTTTCCCGATAAAACGCACCGGTAAACCCTGCTCGCGCGCGCGGCGGGCGTACTCGATAATGCCGCCTTCAATATGCCAGACCTTATTAAAGCCGTTATGCTTCATCCACGCGCTGGCTTTCTCACAGCGGATGCCGCCGGTGCAGTACATAACGATTTTTTTATCTTTATGTTCCTGCATCATCTCAACCGCCTTGGGCAGTTGCTCGCGGAAGGTATCGGCCGGGATTTCCATCGCGTTCTCGAAATGCCCCACTTCGTATTCATAGTGGTTACGCATATCAATGAACACGGCATCCGGATCGTCCAGCATCGCATTCACTTCCGCGGCCTTCAGATATTCACCGACGTTCGCCGGGTTAAATTCAGGATCGTCAATACCGTCCGCCACTATGCGTTCACGCACCTTCATGCGCAGCACCCAGAAGGATTTCCCGTCATCGTCCAGGGCAATGTTCAGGCGTAAGCCGTCGAGAGCGGGGTCGAAGCGATAAAGACACTCGCGGAAAGCGCTGACTTTGCTTTCCGGTACGCTAATCTGCGCGTTGATGCCTTCGCGGGCAAGGTAGACGCGCCCGAAAACGTTCAGGGCTGTGAAAGCCTGATAAAGCGCATCGCGGGTCGCCTGCGGATCGTCGATCGTGAAGTATTTATAGAAAGAGATGGTTGTGCGCGGTTCGGTTTCAGCCAACATACGCGCTCTTAACATCTCATTCGACACGCGGTTGTGTAACACTGGCATGGTGTACAGTCCTGGAATCGTTAGAGAGAATGAAAAATCGGTCGGCATCATATAGCAAACAAAACCAATTTACATCCACACAATTTACGCTACATTTCACACACCCTGATTAATCAGGTTTAACAATTGCTCTCGTCGTACAGGTTTCGTTGGCAGATATTTTGGCAACGTCTCAAAAAATGCGACAATAGCGAAACAGGACGTTTGAACACAGGAAAGACATGACCCAGTTACCCAAATTTACCGTCGCCCTTTTGCACCCTCGCTATTGGATGACCTGGCTTGGCATTGGCTTTTTATGGCTACTGGTACAGCTTCCCTACCCTGTTATCTTCCGGTTAGGTAAATCGTTAGGCCGAATCGCGCTAACGTTCATGAAGCGTCGGGCGCGCATCGCGTACCGAAATCTTGAGCTGTGCTTCCCGCAGATGAGCGAGGCAGAGCGCCACGATATGGTCACGAAGAATTTCGAATCCGTCGGTATGGGGCTCATGGAAACCGGTATGGCGTGGTTCTGGTCAGATAAGCGCATGGCGCGCTGGAGCAAAGTGACGGGAACCGGCATGGAGCCCGTGCATACGCTTCAGGCTAACCAGACCGGCGTTCTGCTGATCGGGGTTCATTTTCTGACGCTGGAGATCGGGGCGCGGATGTTTGGCATGCAGGCGCCCGGCATCGGTGTTTATCGTCCAAACGACAACCCGGTTATCGATCTCATCCAGACCAACGGCCGTATGCGCTCCAATAAAAGCATGATCGACCGTAAGGATCTGAAGGGCATGATCCGCGCCCTTAAATCCGGTGAAGTGGTCTGGTATGCTCCCGACCACGACTACGGTCCGCAGTCGAGCGTATTTGTGCCGTTCTTCGCCGTTGAAGAGGCGGCCACCACCACCGGCACCTGGATGCTGGCACGGATGTCCAAAGCCGCCATCGTCCCCTTTGTGCCCCGCCGTATGCCGGATGGCTCAGGCTACGAGCTGATGATGCTCGAACCGGAGCTCACGCCGCCGTTAGACGATGCAGAAACCACCGCGCGCTGGATGAACAGCGTTGTAGAGAAGTGCATCATGCTGGCCCCTGAGCAGTATATGTGGCTGCATCGCCGCTTTAAAACGCGACCACAGGGCACACCGTCCCGCTATTGATCCTCATGCGGCCCCATTCGGGCCGCCTCCTGTTTTAGCTTTAAAAGCGCTTCCGCATTGCGGCAATCATAACCCAGGCGCATAATTAGCAGGCTTATTACTTTATGCCTCAGGTGCTCAGCACCTCATTATGCGGAATGTTATGTCACCCTCAGATGCCCCCATAAACTGGAAACGTAACCTCACGGTTGCGTGGCTTGGCTGTTTTCTTACCGGTGCGGCGTTCAGCCTGGTTATGCCTTTCCTGCCGCTCTACGTCGAACAACTGGGCGTGACGGGCCACAGCGCGCTCAATATGTGGTCTGGACTGGTCTTCAGCATTACGTTTCTCTTCTCCGCGATTGCCTCACCCTTCTGGGGTGGACTTGCCGATCGCAAGGGCCGAAAAATTATGCTGTTACGTTCTGCGCTGGGGATGGCCATCATCATGGCGCTGATGGGGGTCGCGCAAACCGTCTGGCAGTTCCTGGTATTGCGGGCATTGCTGGGTTTACTGGGCGGATTTATTCCCAATGCGAATGCCCTGATTGCCACGCAAATTCCGCGCCATAAGAGCGGCTGGGCGCTTGGGACGCTCTCCACCGGTGGCGTAAGTGGCGCCTTGCTGGGGCCACTGGCCGGAGGACTGCTGGCGGATAATTACGGCCTGCGCCCGGTCTTTTTCATCACCGCCAGCGTGCTGTTCCTGTGCTTTATCGTCACTCTGCTCTGTATCCGTGAGAACTTCACGCCTGTCGCCAAAAAAGAGATGCTCCATGCCAGAGACGTGCTGACCTCGCTTAAGAATCCCAGACTGGTGCTGAGCCTGTTCGTCACGACAATGATTATTCAGGTCGCTACCGGCTCGATTGCGCCAATTCTGACGCTCTACGTGCGTGACCTGGCGGGTGATGTCAGTAACATCGCCTTTATCAGCGGGCTGATTGCCTCCGTGCCCGGCGTGGCGGCGCTGCTTAGCGCCCCGAGGCTGGGCAAGCTGGGGGATCGGGTGGGCCCGGAAAAAATTCTGATCTGCGCGCTGGTGATCTCCGTCCTGCTGCTTGTCCCCATGTCGATGGTGCACTCTCCGTGGCAACTGGGGGTTCTGCGCTTTTTACTGGGCGCCGCCGACGGGGCGTTACTGCCCGCCGTACAGACCCTGCTGGTTTACAACTCCACGAACCAGATTGCGGGGCGTATTTTTAGCTATAACCAGTCATTTCGCGATATTGGTAATGTGACCGGACCGCTTCTCGGTGCAGGTATATCCGCCAGCTTTGGTTTCCGCGCCGTCTTTATCGTGACGGCGGGCGTGGTGTTGTTCAACGCGATGTATTCGTGGTTCAGTTTATCCCGCGCGTTACGCCCCACGACAGAATAAGGCGAAAGCCTGACGGCTTATTTTCGCATTCATACTTGCAGAATCCGATCTTCAGCTATTCTTTCCCTGAAACCTTCTGGAAAACAGGGAGACACCAATGACCATGTACGCCACGCTGGAAGAAGCTATTGATGCCGCTCGCGAAGAGTTCCTCGCCGACAATCCCGGTGTTGAGGAAGAAGATGCTGACGTGCAACAACTTAATATCCAAAAATACGTTCTGCAGGACGGGGATATTATGTGGCAGGCCGAATTCTTTGCTGATGAAGGTGAAGAAGGGGAATGTTTGCCGGTCCTGAGCGGTGAAGGCGCGCAGGCCGTCTTTGATGGTGATTATGACGAAATCGAGTTACGGCAGGAGTGGCTGGAAGAGAACACCCTGCACGAGTGGGATGAGGGCGAATTTCAGCTCGAACCCCCGCTGGATACGGAAGAAGGTCAAACCGCAGCCGATGAGTGGGACGAGCGTTGATTTACGCTACTCGTACGGGCCGTGGCTGGCATCGATGGGCAGCAACAGCGTGTCGAAAATCAGCGAAAACGGCAGATCGAGCACGGTCAGGTAGCGCCACGCGGAATCACGCACATCCCATTTCACACCCGGGTAATACTGATTCCCATGGCCCTGCCCTGGAATAGTGCGGCTGATGATGCTGCCGCAGCCGCTAAGCAGGCATGCCATCAGGACGACGATGATTATTCTCATAAGTTACCTCTAAAAAAATACCGGCGATTAAGCCGGTATTTTTATCTGGCGGGTGGCGCTACGCTTACCCGCCCTGGTTAACAACTTACTTCGCCTTCAGTGCAAGCGGATTCAGCTTCACGTCTTTGTAGTAGTTCACCCACGAAGAATACTTTTCCGGAGCGGACCATACGCGATAGTGAAGCCTTGCCATCGTGACCGGATCGCTCAGCAGCACCAGACGACGGTCGCGGTTGAGTTTTTCCGGCGTCTCGTTAAGCGCCTGCTCAACGTGACGATCGCGGGCAATCTCCAGCACATGACTTGCACGGTGACGCGCCGTCGCCATGGCTGTTGCCAGGGCGTTAAATGACGGGTTAAACACGGCGTGCATAAAGCCATCATCCAGCGTGCGATTGCGGTTCTGCTCCAGATAGGTATCGGTATCCACCAGCACCTTCGGCGGGGAGTACTCTTCCGGGATCAGGAACAGTTTCCAGCGTTTAGTCCGCAGTCCCACCGTTGAACGGCTGGAGATCACAGAGACGAACGGCGACAGGATCAGCGAGAAGACAATCGGCGCCAGCCAGAACAGGAAGCGCAGATCCAGCCAGGCCATGCCCGCCGCCCACACGAGACCCAGCAGCAGCTGAGAACCGTGACGCATGAAGGCTTCGCCCCACGGCGTGGAGTCGTCATCACGCTGCGGTGAGTTCCAGACCACTTCCCAGCCCAGGAACGCACTGACCACAAACACGGTGTGGAACAGCATACGCACCGGTGCCAGCAGCACAGAGAACAGCACTTCCAGCAGCAGTGAAAGGGTCACGCGGAAGAAACCGCCGTACTCTTTCGAACCTTTGCACCAGATCAGGATGATACTGAGCAGCTTAGGCAGGAACAGCAGCACCATGGTAGACGCAAACAGCGCAATTGCCAGCTCCGGACGCCACTGCGGCCACACCGGGAACAGCTGGCGCGGTTGCAGGAAGTATTGCGGCTCCGTCAAAGCATGGACGACCTGCAATGCAGTAGAGAGCGCAAGGAACATGAACCACAGCGGTGCAGAGAGATAAGACATCACGCCCGTCAGGAACACCGCGCGGTGAACCGGGTGCATCCCTTTGACAAGGAACAGGCGGAAGTTCATCAGGTTGCCGTGACACCAGCGGCGGTCACGCTTGAGCTCATCCAGCAGGTTCGGTGGCAGCTCTTCGTACGATCCCGGGAGGTCGTAGGCAATCCAGACGCCCCAGCCCGCACGACGCATCAGCGCAGCTTCCACGAAGTCATGCGACAGAATAGAACCGGCAAACGAACCCTCACCTGGCAGCGGCGCCAGCGCACAGTGTTCAATGAACGGCTTCACGCGAATAATGGCGTTGTGACCCCAGTAGTGCGATTCACCCAACTGCCAGAAGTGCAGACCGGCAGTAAACAGCGGCCCGTAAACACGGGTGGCAAACTGCTGGCAGCGCGCATAAAGCGTGTCCATACCGGACGCTTTTGGCGAAGACTGAATGATCCCCGCGTTCGGGTTGGCTTCCATCAGACGCACCAGACCGCTCAGGCAGTCACCGCTCATGACGGAGTCCGCATCCAGCACCACCATGTAGCTGTACTGGTTACCCCAGCGACGGCAGAAGTCATCGATGTTACCGCTTTTACGCTTCACACGACGGCGACGACGACGGTAGAAGATCTGGCCTTCGCCCTGCACTTCTGCAATCAGCTCCATCCACGCTTTTTGTTCTGCAACGCAGATATCCGGGTTGTAACTGTCGCTCAGAATATAGACGTCGAAATGCGCCGCGTTGCCGGTCGCCTTGACGGACTCCCAGGTCGCACGCAGGCCCGCAAATACGCGGTCAACGTCTTCGTTACAAATAGGCATGATCAGCGCGGTACGGTGCTCAGGATTGAGGGGTTCATCCCCGACCGTTGACGCTGAAATGCTGTATTTGTCCCGCCCCATCAGCAATTGCAGGAAGCCCATTAGCGCGGTCCAGAAACCTGCCGAAACCCAGCAGAACAGAACCGCAAACAGCAGGAGGATGCCGCTTTGCAGGATATAAGGCAGTAGCTGCATGAAGGAGACCCAGAGATCCTGGCCCATCATGTCCGTTGGGTTAATAAACGCCCAGCCCTGGTAAGGCAGAATGGTTTTCATGTACCAGGTCGCGACAACCGTTTGTGCCAGCGTCAGAAGCAGCAGGATGTAACGGCGAATAGTCCCCACGGTACGCCATTTCTGCTCAGAGGCCTGCTCTTCTTTCGTCAGGCGTGACAGATAGCGCGGCGTCACATCACGCCCACGCAGGCGATCCCAGAAGCGGCCAACCGGGTTGGTGCGCCATGGATCGGGGAACATAGAGGAACGCGTCGCCTTCGGCATCGCCTGAAGCTGATCGCGTCCTTCGTCGTCTTTAATCAACTGCCCTTCTGCCAGCGAGTCTGGCCATGCCTGCTCCAGACGCGCTTTTACTGACCCCAGCGGCGTATCATCATCACGGGAAAACTGACGATGTTCACCATCCAGCGCGGTGTGAACCGCGCGGATGTCGCTCTTAGGCAGCGCCGCTTTTTCGATATCCGTCAGCGGCATGGCATCAATATATTCAGATGTATTATTCATTGGCAGGTAGCTGATAGCTCCAGGTTTCACTCAGCGGCTGATCGTCACTGACCAGCGCAGCACGCATTTCAGTGGTCTGTTTCGGATCTTTCACTTTCACGCGCAGGGTCAGACGCCAGCCTTTGGTTACCGGATTGTAACGCACCGTGTTTTCAACGATTTCACCGTTATCACCAATGCTGGCCTGAGCCGACACCGCCGTATCCGGAGACAGTTTCTTCATATCCTGGCCTGTGAAGTCCACGACAAACGCCACGGTACCGTCAGGCTGACGGATAAGGTTAGACTGCTTCACATCACCCGTTGAGCGGCGAGTCTGCATCACATACGCGTTATCCGGCGCATGCAGCTTATCTTCGTCGCGGCTGAAGGTAATGGTGTACTTAAAGTTCATCTCTTTGCCGGCTTCCGGCAGTTGATCCGGCGTCCAGTAAGCGACGATGTTATCGTTGGTTTCGTCGTTGGTTGGAATTTCAACCAGCTCTACCTTGCCTTTACCCCAGTCGCCTTTCGGCGTAACCCAGGCGCTTGGACGCAGGTCATAACGATCGTCCAAATCTTCAAAGCGAGAGAACTGACGGCCACGCTGCAGCAGGCCAAAGCCCTGCGGGTTTTCCATCGCAAAGCTGCTTACTGCCAGATGTTTCGGATTATTCAGCGGACGCCAGATCCACTCACCGTTACCGGCATGAATAGACAGACCATTGGAGTCATGCAGTTCCGGGCGGTAGTTGGTTGCCGGCGACGGCTGGTTTGGCCCAAACAGGAACATACTGGTCAGCGGCGCAACGCCCAGTTTGCCCACTTTGTCACGCAGATAGACTTTAGACTGCACGTCAACGACCGTGTCACGACCCGGCATAATCACAAAGCGATAGGCACCGGTTGCGCGCGGGGAGTCCAGCAGCGCATAAATAGTCAGACGTTTGTCCGTTGGTTTTGGACGTTCAATCCAGAACTCGCGGAAACGCGGAAACTCTTCACCTGATGGCAGCGCGGTATCAATGGCCAGACCACGCGCAGAAAGCCCATACACCTGCCCCGCGCCAATCACGCGGAAGTAGCTGGCGCCAAGCATGCTGACGATTTCGTCGTTTTTATCTTTGCTGTTAATCGGGTAAAGCACCTTGAAGCCTGCGAAGCCCAGGTCTTTCACCGTATCTTTGTCGTGTTGCACATTGCCAAAATTGAAGTAATCCGGGCTGTACTTGATCTTACGTACCGCGGTCGCCGTCACTTCATTGATCGCAACAGGCGTGTCGAAGTACATACCCTGATGATAAAATTCAAGCTTGAACGGGGTTTTAATGTTGTTCCAGTACGCTTTATCGTGATTGAACTGGATCTGCTGATAGTCCGCATACTTCATGTCGCGGAAAACGGAGGGCAAGTTACTTTTCGGCGCTTCGTAGCTCTTGCCTGCCATCGATTTTGCCTGTTTTGCGACATCGTCGATGTTAAAGGCCAGTGCCGATGAGGTATACAGTGATAACACGACTGCAGCACCCACCCAACGCATTTTCATCATCTGTGGTTTATGTTTCATAATAAGTAAGCACTTCCCCCTTTGTGTGCTTATATCGATCCGATCCATTTTAATGGAAACTCAGGCAATCCGACAACATAATCACTGCTTTGTTCAGCTACTGGCTCATGGATTAAGCAAATGAAAGAACCCGCGATTCACTTTGCGTGCTTATCCTGGAGACAGTGTGTCGGTCTTGGTGTAGGGTTGGCGTCGAATGTAACCATTATGAGTCTTAGGGATAAGACGAAAAGTCTGAGAATGCACAAAGTTATATGAGCACATCACCAACAGAACGTGAATATTTCCTCGACTCGATCCGGGCATGGCTGATGCTATTGGGGATCCCCTTTCACATTTCACTGATTTACTCCAGCCACACGTGGCATGTTAATAGCCAGATGCCCTCCTGGTGGCTCACGCTGTTTAATGACTTTATTCACGCCTTCCGTATGCAGGTGTTTTTTGTCATTTCAGGCTATTTCTCCTACATGCTTTTTTTACGCTATCCGCTGAAGCGCTGGTGGAAAGTCCGCGTAGAGCGCGTGGGTATTCCTATGTTGACCGCCATCCCGCTGCTGACGCTGCCGCAGTTCATTATGCTGCAGTATGTTAAAGGCAAAGCAGAGAACTGGCCGAATCTTACGCTGTATGAAAAGTACAATACGCTGGTCTGGGAACTGGTGTCTCACCTCTGGTTCCTGCTCGTACTGGTGGTACTGACCACGGTCAGCCTGGTGATCTTTAGCCGTCTGCGCCGTCATTTAAGCACGACCGCTGACGCCTTCTTCGCCAACGTCACGCTGGGCAAACTGTCGGTGCTCTTTTTGCTGCTTGGCGTTGCTTATGCCGCCGTGAGACGCACTCTGTTTATCGTCTACCCACCGATACTGAGCGACGGGTTGTTTAATTTTGTGGTGATGCAGTCGCTGTTCTACATTCCGTTCTTTTTAATTGGCGCACTGGCGTTTATTTATCCGAAGCTTAAAGCCTTGTTTACCACACCGTCACCGTGGTGCGCAGTGGGTGCCGCCTTCGCGTTTGCGGCCTATCTGCTGAACCAGCGCTACGGTAGCGGCGACGCCTGGATGTATGAAACGGAAAGCGTGATCACTATGCTGCTGGGCTTGTGGATGGTGAATGTGGTGTTCGCACTCGGCCACCGCTTGCTGAACTTTAAGTCCAGCCGCGTGACCTACTTCGTCAATGCTTCACTGTTTATCTATCTGGTGCATCACCCGTTGACGCTGTTCTTTGGGGCTTACATCACGCCGCATATCGCCTCTAACACGCTGGGCTTCTTTACCGGACTGGTGTTTGTAGTGGGCGTGGCGATCGTGCTCTACGAGATCCATCTGCGGATCCCTCTCCTGCGTTTCCTGTTTTCAGGCAAACCCCAGACGAAAACTGCCTGAGCAGCGTGGCGCACTGACGGTGCGCCACGTTTGTTTCAACTCTCCAGCGCTTGTCTGCGCTGCGCCAACAACCGCTGATACAGATGCAGGGTGTCTTCATCAAAACAGACAAAGGTCACCTTCTCTGGCAGCGGTTTCAGCGACAGGTAGCGGTAAACGGTTTCTACCGCGATGGTCGCCGCTGCCGCCTTAGGATAACCATACACGCCGGTACTAATTGCCGGAAACGCCATCGTTTTGTAGCCGTTGTCGGCGGCAAGCCGTAGACAGTTTCGGTATGCCTCTTCCAGCAGACTCGCTTCATGGTGGTCGCCGCCCTGCCATACTGGGCCAACGGCGTGAATCACCGCTTTGGCCGGAAGGTTGCCCGCAAGCGTAATCACCGCATGGCCCGGCGGGCATTCGCCCTGTTGCTGACGCACGATTTTACAGGCTTCCAGCAGCTGCGGTCCGGCAGCGCGGTGAATAGCACCGTCAACCCCGCCTCCCCCCATCAGGGAAGGATTGGCCGCATTGACGATGACATCGACATGCTGGGTCGTAATATCGCCATGAATCACTTCAATTTGCGGTTTCATAAAAGCCCTCTGCTACCCGCCTTTTTCTTAAGTGTATCGCAGAGGGGTTATTGAGAAAAACGATCGGCGGTAAAACACGAATTAGCGGTACTGGATCTGAACCACTGCGAGCGTTTTTTCAGGATTAAGGTATTTCATATCCACTGTCGCCAGGCTGGAAGGTGTCGTCATGCCGTTCAGCGCATCGTCGTAACTGACCATACGGGTTTGCATACGGTTTTTATCCGGGCACGATACCGCCAGCTGCCGATGTTGCTGCGTAACTTCACACGGGTCAGCAACGATTGCACCGCGAAAGTGAATGACGCCCCCTTCCGCAAAAGTGGCCGAATGTGCAGGAACGATAAAGGCAGAAACGAGCAGGCCCAAACCTGAAATAAGATGTGCAAAATTGTGGGTCACGATAGGTACTCCTCAATGAAAATCGTCCATGAGGGGCAAACGCGCTTCATTATGTTAACGAAGTGTCACGTTACGGAACATTACGACACAGTTCCTGATAACAGCATAGCTCAACGGCACAGACCCGCCACCTTCGCAACATATTGATATTATGAATTATTAGAGCGCGCGCCCTCCAGGCGACCACTGTTGTGATAAATGAAGTGCTTTTCCATCAGTGACGGTTACCACGATCGTTACCGTGTCTCCCGCAGAGATATTTAAACTCAAGCGCATTAAATCAATCGCCTGATTAGCGGGGATAAAAAGTGTGTTTTGCTGGCGGGATGAACTTTGTCCACTCTGCCCTTCGCGCAAAGAAACAATCTGGACCTGACAATCACACGATTCCGTCAACGTGACCTGCGGAATAATGGTGGTCATATTGCCCTGCTGTGAGGTTTGAAAGGTTATCTGGCTCGACAGCGCGGCGAGGAGAATTAAGGTATTCATAATTAACTCCCGAAAAAAAACAGGGCATCAGCCCTGTTTTTTGTAGCACAGATGTCAGTATCAGTACTGATGAGCTGTCGCGTGGTTACCAAAGCCAATCTGGGTAACGTTGACGGTGGAGTTAGACGCCGTCTGGTCTACCAGTGCGCCGTTAAGGCCACCGTACTGGCTGACATTCATCACGGAATCTTTACTGTTCCACTGATCAAGTGTCGCACTGTTGCCAAATCCGTTCTGGGTCAGGTTAATGCTACTGTCGTCAGACCCCTGGCCAACGTCAGCGCCGTTACCGCCACCGGTCTGGCTAATATTCAGAACTGAATTTCTGGCATCAGTCTGCAGGGCCAGCGCGGAGTTACCGCCACCATTCTGGTAAATATTCAGGGTTGAATTTGGGCCACCGTATCCGCCATGACCATGTCCATGACCCCATCCGCCCTGGTTAATCATACCAGCCATAGCACTACCAGAAACTACGATTGCTGCAAGTGCTGCCACTTTGATAAATTTCATGGTAAACCCCCATCGGATTGATTAAAGTCGTCGCGAAATAACTAGCGTTGAATAACGCGAATTGCCATCTGCGACTGTTTCTGCACTACAACTGCGGTTTTCTGCGTACCGTACTGCGTAATATTTGCTCTATTACCCGACCCTTTCTGGATAATTTTTGCACTGTTACCATATCCATCTTGCGTAATACCTGCATCGTTCCCGTTACCGCTCTGATCGATCCAGGCAATATTGTAAGTCCCTGATTGATCAACTCTCGCTCTGTTGCCTGCACCATCCTGGGAAACGACTGACAAGAGTTTCGACCCTTCCTGGCGAATCTGAGCGTCATTAAATACGCCCTGTTGACCAATAATGGCTGCCTGATTTAATGATGAACGACTTAATTCATTAACCGCAAAATTATATTCAGCATTCGCCAAATCAGTATTAGCCGCGGTTACAAATCCAGGCACACCCAGTAATGTAAACATCAAAAATAACGATGTGTTTTTCATGTTGTCACCCTGGACCCGGCTACCTGAAAACACCCTGTTCGTATTTCGTGTTAAACGACTCGTTTTTTTGTTAACGCGTCGTTACGGTGAAGAGTATGTCCGCTGAAACATTTTAAATATCTCACCCGCGTGGCTTATTTTTATTTATCAGGTCACCACAAAGTCGTAATTTGCAGAAAAAATACACATTACACAGGCTGGTTTAATTTTTATAGAATATTTATGCGCGTTGTGTCGTACAACGACGACAAGCCTGCCCACGCTTCCCTCCGCGTTGTTTAAGCGTAACGGCAGGATGGCATTTTGTTCATCACGTGACACAGGACGTGTTTTCTTAAGCCAGAGAGAGGAGAACATAATGGCTTAGAAAGTATCAGTTACTCATACCAAAGCTTAACGTCTCAAAAATAAAAATTAAGACATAAAATCAACCAGTTAATAAAATTTGTATGATTTTTAAAATCTGTGCACGCCTATTTATATGTACAACTTTCATATCAAATAACAACATTCAAAAGAGCCAATATTCACAAATTAATATTGATTTTTACATCTTGTTACATGATTAACACTTGCTTTAAACTTCGTAAAAGCTAGATTGAAATTAGCTGTACGAAATTGGTTTTATATTTACCTCCCTGTGGAGGTTATGTTCTGATTCTACACACAGCAGTGCAACATCTGTCAGTACTTCTGGTGCCTTCCTCTTTTCAGGAGGGCAGCTGTCAGGTGCCAAAAATAAGTGGGGTTTCATCATGTATAATGAAGTCCATAGTTTACATGGTCATACATTACTGTTGATCACAAAACCTTCTCTGCAAGCGACAGCTTTATTACAACATTTAAAGCAATCTTTATCATTGAACGGGAAATTGCATAATATTCAACGTTCTTTTGATGATATTGCGCCTGGCAGCATCATTCTGTTTGATATGATGGAAGCTGATAAGAAGCTTATCCATTACTGGCAAGATAACTTAAGCAGGAAAAACAATAATATCCGCGTGTTATTATTGAACACTCCTGATGAATACCCTTTCAGAGATATTGAAAGCTGGCCGCATATCAATGGCGTGTTCTACGTCACTGAAGAAGAAGGCCGGGTGGTAGAGGGTCTGCAGGGCATATTGCGCGGAGAGTGTTATTTCTCGCAAAAGCTGGCCAGCTACCTCATCACGCACTCCGGTAACTACCGCTATAACAGTTCGGAATCCGCGCTGCTCACGCACCGTGAAAAAGAGATCCTGAACAAACTACGCATTGGTGCTTCAAATATTGAAATCGCCCGTTCGTTATTTATCAGCGAAAATACGGTAAAGACGCACCTTTATAATCTTTTCAAGAAGATAGCTGTTAAAAATCGAACTCAGGCTGTTTCATGGGCAAACGATAACCTCAGGCGTTAATCACATGAAGCGCACGTTGAGTTGGATCGCCGCAGCGAGTTTCTTGCTCGCTGCAGGGAACCTGCAGGCCGTCGAGGTCGAAGTTCCCGGATTGTTAACTGACCACACAGTCTCATCGATCGGGCACAGTTTTTACCGGGCCTTCAGTGATAAATGGGACAGTACTTACACGGGTAATTTAACAATCAACGAGCGGCCCAGTGCACGTTGGGGAAGCTGGATAACCATCACGGCTAATCAGGACGTTATTTATCAAACGTTTTTATTCCCCTCGAAAACAGACTTCGATAAAAACGTGGCCTTAGCACTGGCTCAAACTGAAGATGCTATTAATCGCCTGCAAATAGACAGAGCGCTATTAAGCACCAGCGATTTAGCAAAAGATGAGTTCTAGCGAACCGATATGCGGAGGCTGTCATGCGTATTGCATATGCAGTTGTTTCGATAATGCTTATTACCCCTCTTTGCTGGGGCGGAAATATGACGTTCCAGTTCCGTAACCCTAACTTTGGCGGTAACCCTAACAACGGTGCGTTCCTGCTGAATGAAGCTCAGGCGCAAAACTCCTATAAAGATCCCAGTTATAAGGACTTTACCGTTGATACCCCTTCCGCACTGGATAACTTCACCCAGGCTATCCAGTCGCAAATTTTAGGGGGATTGCTGACAAACATTAACACCGGCAAGCCCGGCCGAATGGTGACCAACGATTTTATTGTCGATATCGCCAACAGAGACGGACAACTTCAGTTGAACGTAACCGATCGTAAAACCGGAAAAACCTCCACCATTGAGGTTTCTGGCCTACAAAGCAATTCAACTGACTTTTAAATAATAGCTAAATAAGGACAACGATCATGCAGCGCTTCCTGATATTTGTTGCAGTGTGCTTATTGAGCGGTTGTTTAACTGCTCCGCCTAAAGAAGCTGCAAAACCAACATTAATGCCTCGGGCTCAGAGTTATCGTGATTTAACCCATTTGCCTTCTCCAACGGGCAAAATATTTGTCTCGGTGTACAACATTCAAGATGAAACAGGGCAATTTAAGCCCTACCCGGCCAGTAACTTCTCCACGGCAGTGCCGCAAAGCGCCACCGCCATGCTGGTTACCGCACTCAAGGATTCGCACTGGTTTATACCGCTGGAACGCCAGGGGCTACAGAACCTGTTAAATGAACGAAAAATTATTCGTGCTGCACAGGAGAATGGCACCGTCGCGGACAATAACCGAATGCCTCTGCAGTCTCTGGCTGCGGCAAACGTCATGATCGAAGGCTCGATTATCGGTTATGAGAGCAACGTTAAATCGGGTGGTGTGGGAGCACGTTACTTTGGGATTGGCGCGGATACCCAGTATCAGCTCGACCAAATTGCCGTTAACCTGCGTGTCGTCAACGTCAGTACCGGTGAAGTGCTCTCCTCGGTAAACACCAGCAAAACGATATTGTCTTATGAAGTCCAGGCGGGGGTATTCCGCTTCATCGACTACCAGCGTTTACTGGAAGGTGAAATTGGTTATACCTCGAATGAACCGGTCATGATGTGTCTGATGTCAGCCATTGAAACCGGCGTGATCTTCCTGATTAACGATGGTATCGATCGCGGGCTGTGGGATCTGCAAAACAAATCAGACGTGCAGAACCCGATCCTGGTGAAATACCGTGATATGTCCGTGCCTCCTGAATCCTGACAGGAAGCGCATAAAAAAGGCGAGATGATTATCTCGCCTTTTTTTATTCACTCACCGCGGTGATGTTTTGCGTTTTTTCCCGTCGCGCCGCCAGCCAGAGACCGCTGTTCTTCATGGCATAGCCAAACAGCAACCCCAGCGCCAGTGAAGGGACGACCAGCTTCCACTCCCCCTGCCCGGCAAAGGTCGCGCACGCCCCCATAAAGGTGCCCGGTACAAACGACAGCAGCAGATGCTTCGCCTGAATACACATCAGGAAGGCAACGACCCCCGTCATGACGTAGCCCAGGATCTCCAGATGCGGCGCCAGCGCGCTGCCTTTGATGATAACCAGCGCCCATATAACGCCGCTCATCAGCGTGCAACCAGAGATAAAGAGCCCTTTCAGCCCTCCCTGCGGGCAGGCGAAATAGGCCGTGCAGCCAAGGAAGCCTGCCCAGCTTAATAAACCGAGAGACACCGCCACCCATCCCCAGATACCGGAGAGAATGCCAGTCGTGATTGCAATACAAAGTAATATGTTCATGGTGCGCATCTTAGCAGATGCGCACCATGGAAATGAGATCAGAAGCACATTACGTGCAAGTTGAAATGCATCGTTGCAGAATTTTTGTGATGTAAATCACTCTTCACTCTCTTCTTCCAGCTCATCCCACATTGCCGCGATGGCGTCGCGCGTCAGCGGAGCCAGGGTTCTCCAGAACGGAGAGGTGGCGTGGGCTTCAACTTTCCCCAGGAATGTTCCAACCCACGGCAGCAGATACGTCTCGAAGAGGATTTCGATGGCTTCATTTTCATCATCACCCGCGTTGTCTTCGATCCAGGAGGCCGCCAGCAGCAGAGTACCAATATGATCGGCTGGCGTATCGCTCAGCGGCATACCGCGCTCAGAGAGGAATGCCCGCACTTCCGCTTCGGTCGCCCCTTCCTGCCAGGCAGAACGGTAAGGCGAAACGCGGCACTCTTCCCCCACGAACAATGCGTTGTAGTCCGTTGAGATCTGCTGCATATCACAGCTTTTCTGCAGACGTTCCAGTAACTCATCCTGTTCCAGCGGCCAGTTCTGCGCCAGCTTACCCTCGCGAATGAGCGTAAACAGCGGAACCAACAGCGGGTCCTGCGGCTGGCGATAATACAGGGAGCCCAGCACGCGGCAAAGGATGGAGAATTCATTCATTGTGTTATTCCGTTATTCAATTAAAGGTCGGCAAATTCATCAACGGGCGTCATGCCGCGCGACTCCAGGAAGTCGAGCATACGGCGTGGCGTGACGTTCAGGATCTGTGCTTCCGGGAAATTGACGTCCTGCAGCACTTTCATGCACTCGCCAAAATCCCCCAGCGTGAAGGCCGTGTGCGAATCAGAGCCCAGCGCCACCATCCCTCCGGCATCACGCACGGCGGCTGCCACTTCGCGACAGTTGGCTTCACTGCCTTTACGCGAGTGCACGAACGAGGAGTTGTTAATCTCCAGCGCCACACGGTGTTTCGCGGCGGCCTGCGCCACGGCCTGAATATCAATAGGGTATTTAGGATTACCCGGATGGCTGATGATATGCACATTGCCGCTGGCAATGGTGGCAATCATCGCCGCGGTATTGGTCTCTTTATCCTGCGGTGGGAAAACCGGCTCATGGAAACCGGCAAGGATCAGATCTAAGGAGGTCAGCATCGGGCCGGTGCAGTCGATTTCACCGTCGGTGTTTTTGATGTTCGCCTCAATGCCGCGCAGTATCCCAATGCCATCCACCAGACGTGGCCAGATCCGCATATTCACAAAATGCCAGTAGTGCGGCGCATCCGCCATATCCGGGCCGTGATCGGTTATCGCAAAGAGCTTAATACCTTTTAGCTTTGCCTGGGCGATATAATCATGGAGGTTGCTATACGCGTGGGTGCTGGCGACGGTGTGCATATGCAGGTCAACGGGATACATCTTTCTCTCCTCTGCGGTTTTTCCAAAGGATAGCAGTTATCAGCGGCGAATATTAGCAAAAACCCGGCCAACGCCGGGTTTCTCTCAGTAGCCGCGCTGTCGGTCGACCTGACCGGTAACCGCGTTCCCCTTCTCTATTTCACCGATAGTATGCGAGATATAAGCCACCGCCTCAGCCGGTCGCGTCACGGCGGCGACATGCGGGGTCATTGCCACGCGAGGGTGTCGCCATAGAGGGCTTTCTTCAGGCAGCGGCTCACGGCTGTAAACATCCAGCATGGCACCTTTAAGCTTTCCGCTATCCAGCGCCTTCAGCAGATCCGGCTCCACCAGATGCACCCCGCGCGCAAGGTTCATCAGGTAGCTCTGATCGGCCAGCTGATTGAGCAAGGCTTCGTTGATAATCCCCACCGTTTCCGCCGTATTCGGCAGCAGGTTGATCAGCACGCGTGTGCCTTTCAGAAATGCCGGGAGTTCATCCGTTCCGGCAAAACTCTCAACGCCCGGATACGCTTTACGGCTACGGCTCCAGCAGCGTAACGGGAAGCCCCACGGGGCAAGGGCTTCAGCCACCTTTGAGCCCAGCACGCCCGCCCCGAGGATACCGATGGTAAAGTCTTCACGTTGATATTCCGGCAGCGGCTCCCAGTGGGATTGCTGCTTAAAGGCCTGATAATCATCAAAGCGACGGAACCAGTGCAGGACCTGGCTGACGGCATATTCCTGCATTTGCTGGCCCATACCGGTATCTTCCAGGCGGAACAGGGGGATATCTTCCGGCAGCATCTCCGGGTGTGCCTTCAGTTTGCTCAGAATGGAATCCACGCCAGCGCCAAGCGCAAACACGGCCTTCAGTTTACGGCCCTGAAGCATCTCAACGGGTGGATGCCAGACCAGCGCATAGTCAGCATGTTCGTTATCGCCCCGCTTCCACTCACGAACGCGCGCGCCCGGCAGTGCTGCCGACAGTGCTTTAATCCAATAAGCCGTATCAAAAGTGGGGTGATAGAAGAGTATATCCATAGTCATTCCTGCCTTTTTTCGCGCTGTTTTGTTTTCATTTTCAAATGGATTGTCAGCATAACAAATTTATGGCGCTATGTTATTGCTGATAAAAAAGACGCTTTTCGCACATTTCGGAATCAGGTTGCCTGAAGTTTGTCTAAACACGCTAAATTACTGAAAAAGTGAGTTGACGGCAGTTCGGCTTTTCCTTACATTAGCGCCCGTCCCGGCAACAACGGGATGACAATATGGTGAGGTGTCCGAGTGGCTGAAGGAGCACGCCTGGAAAGTGTGTATACGGCAACGTATCGGGGGTTCGAATCCCCCCCTCACCGCCATATTCAAGATGAGAGCTCGTACGAAAGTACGGGCTTTTTTCTTTTATATTCTCCAATAGGGGGGGATGAGAACTTTGCTTCCTCTGCGGTGATGGTGTCGGGTGGCGCTTCGCTTACCCGACCTACAAAGAATTTACTCCTCAACCATCCGCGCATACTCTTCGGTTAGAAAATCGACCAGCGCCCTGACCGATGGCAGTAGACCGCGCCGCGAAGGATACACCGCGTGGATCACTTCCCGTCTGGGCTCCCAGGCATCCAGAACCCGCACCAATTCCCCTTTCGCCAACTGATCTTTAACCATTAAAATCGGCAACTGCACCACGCCTACGCCCGCCATCGCCGCTTCCCGCAGCGCCAGCATATCGGTAGTTATAAAGCGCGGCGTGTAGTGGATTTCGGCTTTCGCTCCCTCCGGACCGCTCAGATCCCATTTATGCAGTTGCTTGCCCGCCCCCATACTTAAACCCGGCCAGTCACTGAGTTCAGCAGGCATCACCGGGTTGCCCATCCGCTCAATCAACGCCGGGCTCGCCACCAGGCAGTGTCCTCTGTCAGCCAGCACCCTTAACACCAGATCGCTGTCATCAAAGGGACGCGGACGAACGCGGATCGCCACGTCAATGCCTTCTCCTACCAGGTCAACCCGCCGGTTGGTGGCCTCCAGCTGAAGATTGATCCCCGGGTAACGCGACATAAACCGCGCCAGCATGGGCCCCACATGAACGTGCAGCAACGTGACAGGACACGTTATCCTGACAACACCGCGCGGTTCAGCCTGTAAGGCAGCCACCGCCTCCTCCGCCGCTTCAGCCTCGACCAGCATGGCTTTACAGTGCTGATAGAACGTTTGCCCCACCTCCGTCACCGTAAACTGCCGCGTGGTACGCTGTATCAACCGCACACCCAGTCGCTCTTCCAGTTGCGCAATCCGGCGGCTCAGTTTCGATTTAGGCTGATCGAGCGCCCGACCTGCCGCTGCAAACCCACCGTGGTCCACCACTTTCACAAACCACACGAAATCATTGAGATCCTGCATATGCCCCCATTGTTCCATTTTAAGAACAGTGAATGTCATTTTCACTCTCTACCGGGATATTAGCTCTGAATATAAGCTAATTACATCGACAGCACATCAGGAGTTAATCATGAAAACCGTAACAGGCGTCTATACCGCACCTCGTCCCCATTGGGTCGGAGACGGTTTCCCGGTTCGTTCGATGTTTTCCTACCAGACGCACGGTGAATCACTCAGTCCGTTCCTGCTGCTGGACTATGCCGGTCCCTACACCTTCCCGGCGGATGGCGCGAAGCGTGGCGTGGGCGAGCACCCTCACCGTGGCTTTGAAACGGTCACCATCGTCTACTCCGGCGAAGTGGAACATCGTGACTCCAGCGGCAAAGGCGGGGTCATCGGACCGGGCGACGTGCAGTGGATGACGGCGGGCGCAGGCATTTTGCACGAGGAGTTCCACTCCAGCGCGTTCTCGCAGAAAGGCGGCGAACTGAAAATGATGCAGCTGTGGGTCAACCTGCCCGCCAAAGACAAGATGGCAGCGCCCGGTTACCAGAGCATCACGAAGGCGGATATCCCTGTCGTCACGCTGCCGGATAGCAGCGGAACGTTGCGCGTCATCGCCGGCCGCTTTGACGAGGTGACTGGCCCGGCTCATACCTTCTCACCGCTGAATGTGTGGGATCTGACACTACGCCAGGGCAGCCACCTGACGCTCAATCAGCCTGAAGGCTGGAGCACGGCGCTGGTGGTACTTGAGGGCAGCGTAACGGTGAACGGCACCACGCCAGCGGGTGAGGCACAGCTGATCGTATTCAGTCAGCAAGGCGACAAGCTTCATCTGGAAGCAAACGGCGACGCAAAAGTACTGCTGATGGCCGGCGAGCCGCTGAATGAACCGATTGTGGGCTATGGCCCATTTGTGATGAACAGTAAAACCGAAATCGCGGAAGCCATTCGTGATTTCAACTCCGGCCGCTTCGGCCAGATCTAAACGTAATAAGGAGCGCAAAATGTCTACCCCTGCAAACTTCAACGGTACACGTCCCGTCATTGACGTAAACGATGCGGTCATGCTGCTTATCGACCACCAGAGCGGGCTGTTCCAGACCGTCGGCGATATGCCGATGCCAGAACTGCGCGCCCGTGCGGCGGCGCTGGCAAAAATCGCCACCCTGGCGAAGATCCCGGTGATCACCACCGCTTCCGTCCCACAAGGACCGAACGGCCCGCTTATCCCGGAGATCCACGCCAATGCGCCGCATGCTCAGTACGTGGCCCGCAAAGGTGAAATCAACGCCTGGGATAACCCGGAGTTTGTGGCGGCAGTAAAAGCCACCGGGCGCAACACGTTGATCATTGCGGGCACGATCACCAGCGTCTGCATGGCCTTCCCGTCCATCAGCGCGGTTGCGGATGGGTATAAAGTCTTTGCGGTAATTGACGCCTCCGGGACCTACAGCAAAATGGCGCAGGAGATCACCCTCGCGCGTGTGATGCAGGCCGGTGTGGTACCGATGGACACCGCGGCGGTGGCGTCTGAGATCCAGCGAACCTGGAACCGCGAAGATGCTGCGGAGTGGGCTGAGGTGTACACCCATATCTTCCCGGCGTACCAGCTGCTGATCGAAAGCTATAGCAAAGCTCAGGAAGTGGTTAAAAACAGCGAAGTGCTCGATTCACAGCGTTAATTCAGCCCTCAGCGGCATGTGCTGATTAAGGCTTAACCGAACAAGCACGAATACAGAAAATCTGCTTGACCGTGTAAGCGCAACTCCCTATAGTAGCGCCCCGTTGCCCCCCACGCGGTCAGGCAGCAAAACAATATGGTGAGGTGTCCGAGTGGCTGAAGGAGCACGCCTGGAAAGTGTGTATACGGCAACGTATCGGGGGTTCGAATCCCCCCCTCACCGCCATATTCAAGATGAGAGCTCGTACGAAAGTACGGGCTTTTTTCTTTTATATTCTCCCTACAAAACCCGTAGGCCCGTGCAAGCGTAGCGCCGCCGGGCGAAACGTTGTCAGCAGTCTGAGCCCGTATTGCGATACGGGCTGTCACGATTAATTGTTCAGTTTCCCTGCGCTTTGCTCTCTCACGACAGAAGTCGTCTGCCCCGGATTCGCAGCCGGTTCATCCTTACGCTCTCCCAGCCAGTAATCGGCATTTTTAATTCCCAGTCGAACCGGATCAAACTGTGGATCCAGTCCCTGTGCATTCTGGGTTTCATAATCCTTAAGGCTGACAAAGGCTTTTTTATGTAAAAGTACAATGGCAATAATGTTAAGCCATGCCATCATCCCAACCCCAATATCCCCCAGTCCCCATGCCAGATCCGCGGTGCGGACGGTCCCGTACACTGTGGAAGCCATCAGACATAATTTGAGCAGGAATGTCAGCCAGGGACGGTGAATTTTACGGTTGATGTAGGCGATATTGGTTTCGGCGATATAGTAGTACGCAATAATGGTGGTAAAGGCGAAGAAGAACAGCGCAATGGCAACAAAGTAATTACCAAAGCCCGGCATCATACTTTCCATCGCCGTCTGAACATAGCCAGGACCTGCGGCCACGCCTGCAATCCCCGTATAGAGTGCAGCGCCATCGACGCCCTGAACATTATACAGCCCGGTGATCAGCAGCATAAACCCGGTCGCGGAGCAGACAAACAGCGTATCGATATAAACTGAGAAGGCCTGCACCAGCCCCTGTTTCACCGGATGGCTCACCGCTGCCGCAGATGAAGCATGCGGTCCGGTCCCCTGTGCCGCTTCGTTGGAATAGACGCCGCGCTTAACGCCCCACATAATCGCCTGACCCAGAATCGCGCCAAAGCCCGCTTCAAAGCCAAAAGCACTTTTCCAGATCAGCAGAATAACACCAGGAAGCTCGGTAATATTAATCGCGATAATAACGCAAGCCACAATAATATAGCCGAGTGCCATAAACGGAACGACCATACTGCTAAAACTGGCGATCCTTTTCACACCACCGAAAATAATAAAGCTTAACAGTACGGCAAGTAATGCCGCCGTGACATTGGGATCAAGCCCAAAAGCTATCTCCAGGCTGGCGCCAATCGAGTTTGCTTGAACCCCTGGCATTAATAAACCGCAGGAGAAAATGGTGACGACTGCAAATAACCATGCATACCATTTGACCCCTAATCCTTTTTCGATATAAAAGGCAGGACCGCCACGATATTCACCGTTGATTTTTTCTTTATAAACTTGGCCCAACGTAGATTCCACAAACGCTGAGCTGGCACCCAAAAACGCCACCATCCACATCCAGAAAAGTGCGCCCGGTCCACCGAAGGTGATTGCGGTGGCGACACCAGCAATGTTTCCGGTCCCTACTCGCCCTGCCAGCGTCATCGTCAGTGCCTGGAAAGACGATACCCCTGCATCGGTAGGACGCCCCTGGAACATCAAGGTAATCATATGTTTTATATGACGTAACTGCAAAAAACGACTACGTAATGAGAAATAGAGACCGACACCCAGACATAAGAATATTAACGCCGGGCTCCAGATAACACCGTTAATTGCACCAACCAGTTCGTTCATGTATGACCCTCAACGTGATGTTCCAGGGAAACGGTTCCCCATGGGATTTTCTTGTTAGAATGTTGTTTGAATCAGTACGAAACATAGATAATTACCCTCAATACACCAACTTAATTTTTACAACTTAGTAACATTATGTGACAACATTCACGTTTAAATTTGAACGAACAATTAGCGCGATCATGATATTCATGGGTATTTTGTGGATATTATAAATACGCATCACATTTCGCCAGGCGTGATAAAAACCCACCGCTGAAATGAATACCGAAATGATGAATTCCGCACGACAGGCGATCTATTAAAAGATAACCAGGCGCGAGAAGAGCCCAGGAATAAAAGAAGCTTCCCGGCATGATGCCGGGAAGGGATTACTGAAGAAGGATAAAACGGTAATGTTTTACCTTCAGTCGGAATAGACTTGCAACGTCCGCTGACACAGTGCCGAACGCACGCAATCCTCTTTCGTGAAGCGTACCACCCCAATCATCTCATCTTCCTCAAAACGTGACATCGCGTCGCTCAGCCCGGATTTCACGCCGGATGGCAGGTCACACTGGGTAATGTCGCCGTTAACGATGACCGTCACGTTCTCCCCGAGGCGCGTTAAGAACATCTTCATTTGCGCAGCGGTCACGTTCTGAGCCTCGTCAAGAATGACGACCGCATTTTCAAATGTACGTCCGCGCATATAGGCGAACGGCGCGATTTCCACCTTGCCAATCTCTGGTCGCAGGCAGTACTGCATAAAGGATGCACCCAAACGCTTCACCAGCACGTCATAGACGGGTCTGAAGTACGGGGCAAACTTCTCCGAAATATCGCCGGGCAGGAAGCCGAGATCTTCATCCGCTTGCAGTACCGGACGGGTAACAATAATACGCTCCACGTCCTTATGGATGAGCGCTTCCGCCGCTTTGGCTGCACTGATCCAGGTTTTCCCGCATCCGGCTTCACCGGTTGCAAAGATGAGCTGTTTACTCTCGATAGCATTCAGGTAGTGCGCCTGAGCCTCATTGCGCGCCACAATTGGAGAATGATCACGGCTGTCTCGGGCCATGCCAATTGCTTCTACGCCACTCATCTGCACAAGCGAGGTGACCGATTCTTCTTCACGCTGTTTATGGCTACGTGAGTCCCGTCTCAGCACACGTTTTGCCTCGCGACGAGCTTTGATCACTGCTTTTTGTCTTCCCATGGATAGCACCTTGAGTTGTTGGTATTCATCACACGTGCCAGCGTCGGCACGATTATGCGCACGAACATCAGAGGGTTGGCTTCCTTGTAAGCCATTGCTTGCTTTATCAGATGACGATACAGAACGGCTACGCGCACCAGTCTGCACGTCGGTCGAATCAGATTCTTGAGGAGAGGGGGAGAATTTAGTGGTGAGGAAATCGCTGCCGGAGCCTGAGCCTCCGCGCCGGGTGCTGCGGTTGTTATGTTTACCTTGTCCAGTACAGGACGCAACCATTCGCGATCTCCATAGTGATTCAGCATCACTGCCGGGAACTACCGCTGTCTTATCTTAAGTACATCAGGAGTTATCATAAATGCAACATTTATTTTACCTGATTGCAACTTTTCAGACTGCTCCTGCAGCGGATTCAGTCTTATATAGAAATATTACAGAAATATAACAATATGTTTGTCATAGGAAAAAATAATGTCCCCGCGAACTCTCGCAGGGACAATTATCAGGCTTCAATCAGATCTTGCGCGAGATACGCGTTCCGATCGCGCACGCCAGGCAGGGCAAAGAAGTAGCCGCCGCCGATGGGTTTTACATACTCTTCCAGCGCTTCGCCGTTTAAGCGCTTTTGCACGGTCAGGAAGCCCTTTTCAAGGTCATGCTGATAGCAGACGAACAGCAGCCCCATATCGAGCTGACCTGCGTTGGTCACGCCGAGGGAGTAGCTGTAGCCACGACGCATCATCAGGCTGGACTGCGTCTCTTTGGTGCGCGGATTGGCGAGGCGAATATGGCTGTCCAGCGCAATCACATCGCCATTGGGATCGCGGGCATAGTCGGGCACATCATGCTCATGCGTCATACCGAGCGGCGCTCCGCTCTGCTTGTCGCGGCCGAAAATGGTCTGCTGCTCTTTCAGCGGCGTGCGGTCCCAGAACTCCACATGGAACTGGATAATGCGCACCGCCTGGTAGCTGCCGCCGACGGCCCACGCCGGTTCGCCCTGATCCGCCGTCACCCACACCACCTCTTTCATGAGCGCAGCATTGCTGCTGTCCGGGTTGGCCGTGCCGTCCTTAAAGCCCAGCAGGTTAACCGGCGTCTCTTCCCCTTTACTGCGCGCAGCGTGGTCAGAGATAAACCCTTCCCGCTTCCAGCGCACGCTGAGCAGATCCGGCGTGTGCTTGATGATATCGCGCAGGGCGTGGATCACCGTGTCCTGGGTATTGGCGCAAATCTGCAGGAGCAGGTCGCCATGACACAACCCCGCGTCGAGGGAATCGTTTGGAAAACGCGTCATTTTTTGCAGCGCTTTCGGCTTCTGCTTTGTCAGGCCGTAGCGGCCATCAAACAGCGACTCTCCGACCGACACGGTAATGGTCAGGTTATCGGGCGCGATAAACGCCCCGAGAATACCGGAGTCCATTGGCGGCAGGCGCGGATTAGGCGTGTCCGGCGCCGGTCCACCTGCGGTAAGAAACGCAATGCGTGCCGTCAGCAGGCGGAACAGACGTTCCAGATCGGCTTTATCGCTGGCCAGCGAATCAAACGCCACCAGCATCATGGAGGCCTGCTGCGGCGTCAGAATGCCCGACTGATGATCGCCGTAAAAAGGCTGCGTCTCCATGCGGGCATTGGGGGACAGCGTGCCGGGTGCGCTTTGCGGTTTCGCCGCATGCGCCACCGGGCAGCCGCCTGCAAGGGCAAGCGCGCCGCCCAGCGCCCCTACCCCTTTTAACAACCGACGACGGGAAGGTTCTACCTCGTCGAACTTACCATTCTTGTTCATCGTGCTTAGTCCAGACCCAGTACGCCGCGCAGCAGAGAGAGATCTTCCGCCAGGGCGGTAATCGGGCCTTTCAGCGCATTACGGTCGGCGTCGGTCAGCTTATCGTACGTTTCAAATCCGTCTTTGGTACGGTATTTCGCCAGAATGGTGTCGACTTTTTTGAAGTTGGCATCCACTTTTGCCAGCAGTTCGCTGTTCTCTTTCTGCAGCTGAGGACGCAGCAGATCGACAATTTTCTGCGCACCGTCGACGTTGGCCTGGAAGTCCCAGAGGTCGGTGTGGCTGTAGCGATCTTCTTCACCGCTGATTTTGCTTGCGGCCACTTCTTCAATCAGACCCGCCGCGCCGCCCACCACTTTTGACGGTGGGAAAGCCAGCTCGCTGATGCGCTTTTGCAGTTCCAGCACGTCGCCGTTCAGCTGTTCGGCGTATTTTTCCATCCCTTTGGTAGTGTTGTCGCCAAACAGGGCTTTCTCCAGACGGTGGAAGCCGGTGAATTTCGGATCGGCGGCCTTCTGCTCGAAATCATCTTCGCGGGCGTCAATGCTGCCATCAAGGTCAGAGAACAGCTCGGCAATCGGCTCGATGCGCTCGTAGTGCTGACGGGTTGGTGCATAAAGGGATTTGGCTTTTTCGATATCACCGGCTTTCACCGCATCGGTAAAGGCTTTCGTGCCCGCCACCAGATCTGCCGTCTCTTTGGTAACGTATGCTTTATAAGCGGTAATCGCGTCACCCAGGCTTAGCACCGCAGCGCCTTTCGCCGCATCCGCCGTCGCTTCACCTTTAACGATCAGCTTACCCTTAGGATTGGTCAGCAGACCGCAGGTCATTTCATACTCGCCCGGCTGCAGATTGGCAGTCATCTTCTGGCTGAAGCCAGGGGCGATATTTTCACGCTCTTCGACGACCAGCACCCCTTTCAGGATCTCCCACTCCAGCGCCTTCTGGCTGTGGTTCTGAATAATGAACTGGGTTTTACCGCTGTTCACCGTGAGGGTCATCGGCTCGCACTGCTTGTCATTGACGGTCACTTTGACCTGAGGAACATTGGCCCCCCAGGCGGAAAATGCGGAAGCGAACAGCGCGGCAATGCCTGCGCATAACGCACTACGACGGAACTGAATTGCCATGACTCTTCCCTTTAAAAGTATGTTGTAACTAAATCAATTATTACGGCGCGACGCGCGTCGCCTGTGTGTCGGTACGCGGCGGCATCGCAAACAACACCAGCGCCGGCACCAGATAAATAAAGTACATCGCCACTTCGCTGACGCTCGGTGTCTCCTGGTAACCGAAGATACCTTCGAGCAGAGTGCCGGTCAGAGAGTGTGTGGAGAGGACATTGCTGAGATCAAACGCCACGTCCTGGAAGTGGTTCCACAGGCCCGCTTCATGAAAGGCGCGGATCGCCCCAGCCGCCAGCCCCGCGGCGACCAGCAGAATAAACAGGCTGGTCCATTTGAAGAACGCCCCCAGGTTAAGGCGAATACCTCCCCAGTAGAGCAGGAAACCCAGCACGACGGCCGTTGCCAGCCCCAGCACTGCCCCCAGCGGCGGCCAGATGCCTACGTCCTGCTGGAAGGCGGCCAGCAGGAAGAAGACCGATTCCAGCCCTTCACGCGCCACCGCAAAAAAGACCATCATGATCAGCGCCCAGCCGTGATGGTTGCCTTTTTGCAGGGCGTTATCCACGGCCTGCTCCAGCTGCACTTTCACATTGCGGGAGACCTTGCGCATCCAGAACACCATCCAGGTCAGGATCACCACCGCAATGACGGCGACGATCCCCTCAAACAGCTCTTGCTCTTTCTGCGGGAACTCGCCGGTGGTTTCGTTGATCAGGATACCCAGGCCCAGACAGAGCGACGCGGCAAGGAACACGCCAATCCACATGACGCCAATCCAGCGTCCGCGCTGGGTTCGCTTCAGATAACTGGCGATAAGGCTGACAATGAGAGCCGCTTCGAGCCCTTCACGTAACATAATGAGAAATGGAACAAACATGCCGACACCTTAAATGTTTATCGCGGTCAACTGATGCAAAGAAAGGTAAATTCTTGTGATAGTGATTATCATTACGGCGAGAAGAAAAACAAGCGAAATGTGTGGCGTTTTGATGACGAGTTGTAAACGCGAAGCCTGATAATAGTTGTCAACGTAATCATTACGTTTATAAGTTATAACGAAAATGCCCGTTTACGGTTAATCAGCGCTGTGGCTAAATATCTGCCTCGAAAACCAAGTGAAAATAAACCATGTTTAAGATTATCCATTTCCTGCTGGCGCTGGTGATTATTCTTGCGCTCGCCTGGCTGGTGAGTTTCGACCGCCGAAAAATTCGCATTCGTTATGTTTTACAGCTGATTGTTATTGAAATTGCCCTGGCGTTCTTTTTCCTGCACGCCGAAAGCGGGTTATTCCTGATTAAATACGTTTCCGGCTTCTTTGAATCCCTGCTCAAATTTGCTGGCGAAGGCACCAATTTTGTCTTTGGCGGAATGGGTGAAAAAGGGCTGGCGTTCATTTTCCTTGGCGTGCTTTGCCCGATTATTTTTATTTCCGCATTGATTGGTATTCTCCAGCACTGGCGGATCCTGCCGATTTTTATTCGGGTTATCGGGACGCTGCTGTCAAAACTGAACGGTATGGGCAAGCTGGAATCGTTTAACGCGGTGAGCTCGCTGATCCTCGGCCAGTCGGAAAACTTCATTGCCTACAAGGGCGTGCTGGGGGATCTCTCCTCGCGCCGTCTGTTCACCATGGCTGCGACCGCCATGTCGACCGTTTCCCTGTCGATTGTCGGCGCTTATATGACCATGCTCGACGCCAAATTTGTCGTTGCGGCGCTGATCCTGAACATGTTCAGCACCTTCATTATTCTCTCCGTCATTAATCCGGTGCGTCCGGAAGCGGAGCCGGATATCAAGCTGGAAAAACTGCATGAATCCCAGAGCTTCTTCGAAATGCTCGGGGAGTATATTCTGGCCGGTTTTAAGGTAGCGATGATTATTCTGGCGATGCTGATTGGCTTTATCGCGCTTATTAGCGCCGTTAACGCCCTCTTCTCCAGCGTATTCGGCATGAGCTTCCAGCAGATTTTGGGTTATGTGTTTTATCCGCTGGCGTGGCTCATCGGTATTCCGCTGAGTGATGCGCTCAACGCCGGCAGTATTATGGCAACCAAGCTGGTGGCGAATGAATTTGTGGCGATGATTGAGCTGCAAAAAATTGCCCATCAGATGTCACCGCGCGGGCTGGGCATTTTATCCGTCTTCCTGGTGTCGTTCGCTAACTTCGCGTCTATTGGTATCGTCGCAGGCGCCATCAAGGGCCTGAACGAGCGGCAGGGGAACGTGGTTTCGCGGTTTGGTCTGCGCCTGGTGTACGGCGCGACGCTGGTGAGCCTGCTGTCGGCGAGCTTTGCGGGATTAGTGTTGTAAGTTTTGTGCGGTTTGTGCCCGGTGGCGGCTACGCCTTACCGGGCCTACAAAACTATCCCGCCATTTTGCTTAAAACTGCACGCACACCGGCTGATCGACCCGCATCACCGACTCCTGCGCGAAGCGAGATTTATAAATCCCGCGCAACGCTTCGATATTCTTCTCGCTCTGCGCGTCTTTACCGTGGATCAGCATCAGCGCTTTGCTCGGCTCGCGCGCCACTTTCCCGTCATTCCCCAGCCACTGGCCACGGGCATCAAACACCGTTAAGCCGTCCCGAAAGCGCGGCGTCACGTCCTGGTCAACAAACTGCTGCCACTCGTTGCCGGTGATCTGCGCTCCGGCCGGACGATTCAGTCCGAAATAAAGCGTGGTTTGCTGCATCTGGTTATCTGCTTTGCAGGTCTCCACTGCCGCGTGTTGCGCGGGTGCGTTGCAGCCTGCGAGCATCAATAATGCCGCCGCCATAAGCCCTGTTTTGATGGTCATTGTTCGCTATCCTCATTGTTATAAGTGCAGCGATATCAACGTAATTTACGCATTTTGGCAAGAAAAAAGCCGGGTCGCGCTAGCGCTTACCCGGCTTACAGGAGGGAATAGGTTTTTTTACTCAGCCTGAAGCTTCGTCGGTGGTGCAGTGTGGTAGTGCGCGTCCGCTTCCGCAAAGCGTTTCTGCATGGAGGCAGACGGTGCTTTACCCAGCAGGCTGAACACCACAATACCGATGCTGCCGAAGATGAAGCCCGGGATGATTTCGTACAGACCCAGCCACGCGAACTGCTTCCAGACGATAACGGTCACCGCTCCGATGATCATGCCCGCCAGCGCGCCGTTGCGGGTCATGCGTGACCACAGAACGGAGAACAGAACCACCGGACCAAACGCCGCACCAAAGCCCGCCCACGCATAGCTCACCAGACCCAGAACGCGGTTATCAGGATTGGCCGCCAGCGCGATGGCAATCAGCGCCACTAACAGCACCATAAAGCGCCCGACCCATACCAGCTCTTTCTGGCTCGCACCTTTACGCAGGAAAGCTTTGTAGAGATCTTCGGTAATTGCGCTGGAGCAGACCAGCAGCTGGCAGCTCAGAGTCGACATCACCGCCGCCAGAATTGCGGAGAGCAGAATACCGGCAATCCAAGGGTTGAACAGAATGCCTGCCAGTTCGATGAACACACGCTCGGCATTCTGGTTTACTGCACCTGCCTGCGCCGGGTTATTGTTGAAGTAAGCGATGCCGAAGAAGCCAACCGCACAGGCACCCGCCAGACAGAGGATCATCCACGTCATACTGATACGACGGGCATGAACAATCGTGTGGTGAGAGTCAGCGGCCATAAAGCGTGCCAGGATATGCGGCTGACCGAAGTAGCCCAGACCCCAGCCCATCAGAGAGACGATGGCCACGAAGTTCAGCCCTTTCAGCATGTCGACGTTTTCAATGCTCTTCTGCTTGATCACTTCCAGCGATTCACCGAAGCCGCCAACGGTGAAAATCACAATCACCGGGGTCAGGATCAGGGCGAAGATCATCAGGCTCGCCTGCACGGTGTCGGTCCAGCTTACCGCCAGGAATCCGCCCACGAAGGTATAGAGAATGGTCGCCGCGGCACCTGCCCACAGCGCGGTTTCATAGCTCATGCCGAAGGTGCTCTCAAACAGACGCGCGCCCGCCACGATGCCGGAAGCACAGTAGATGGTGAAGAACAGCAGAATCACCACCGCGGAGATAATGCGCAGAATGCGGCTGTTATCTTCAAAACGTCCGGTGAAGTAATCCGGCAGCGTCAGGGCATTGTTGTTCGCTTCGGTATGCACGCGCAGACGGCCTGCTACCAGCTTCCAGTTGATCCACGCCCCAAGGGTCAGGCCGATGGCAATCCAGCTTTCAGAGATACCGGAGATGAAAATCGCGCCCGGTAACCCCATCAGCAGCCAGCCGCTCATATCGGATGCGCCCGCAGACAGCGCGGTCACCATCGGGCCTAAACTGCGGCCGCCGAGAATGTAGTCGTCAAAGTTCTTTGTTGAACGCCATGCCAAAAACCCTATCAGGATCATGCCAAAAATATAAACGAGAAATGTCACCAGCATCGGTGTGCTAATAGCCATTCAAATTCTCCAAAATGTCGAGCGACAACCGTCCGGGTTGCCTTGTTATGTCATCACCGGAACGTAGTGATGTGTGTATGTGTTTCCATTGGGCGCGCTATCCTGCCGTATGCGCATCCCGCTGACAAACGATTTAACACTGCATTTACATCAAATTCATCCCCGGTTTGATACGAGTTTCCTATAGGTTGCACTCGCTCACACTTATACGGGTTGCACCTTTTAAAAGTGTTAAGTACCGCATAAAAACAGGCTTCTCATGCAGAAGCCAGCGCTTTTTTCCAGCTAACCAATCATTAACAATCCATTCATTTTCTGGGTTGCAAACCAGGTCACATTTAACACGGTTGCACAAAGTTGCAACATGGTGGATATTTCATGCCATCTACAAAACGCGATTACAGAACAACAGGAGTTTTGGCATGGGGATGACCACCATGGGGGTTAAGCTGGATGACGCTACCCGCGAACGGATTAAAACCGCAGCGACCCGCATTGACCGTACACCGCACTGGTTAATCAAGCAGGCGATTTTTAACTATCTGGAAAGACTGGAGAGCGACGAAGGCCTGCCAGAACTGCCTGCCCTGCTGGCGGGTGCCGCCAATGAAAGCGAGGATGCACCCGCCGCTGGCGACGAAAGCCACCAGCCGTTCCTCGAATTCGCCGAGCAGATCCTGCCGCAGTCCGTCAGCCGTGCCGCCATTACCGGCGCTTACCGTCGTGCCGAAACCGACGCCGTGCCGATGCTGCTGGAGCAGGCCCGCCTGCCGGAAGCCATTGCCGCCCAGGCGCACAGCCTGGCGTATCAGCTGGCCGACAAGCTGCGCAACCAAAAAACCGCCACCGGCCGCGCCGGGATGGTGCAAGGTCTGCTGCAGGAGTTTTCCCTCTCTTCACAGGAAGGCGTGGCGCTGATGTGTCTGGCGGAAGCGCTGTTGCGTATTCCGGATAAAGCCACCCGCGACGCGTTGATCCGCGACAAGATCAGCAACGGCAACTGGCATTCGCACATTGGCCGCAGCCCGTCCCTGTTCGTTAACGCCGCCACCTGGGGCCTGCTGTTTACCGGCAAACTGGTCTCAACCCATAACGAAGCCAACCTGTCACGCTCTTTGAACCGCATCATCGGTAAGAGCGGCGAGCCGCTGATCCGCAAAGGCGTGGACATGGCGATGCGCCTGATGGGCGAGCAGTTCGTGACCGGCGAAACCATTGCCGAAGCGCTGGCGAACGCCCGCAAGCTGGAAGACAAAGGTTTCCGCTACTCGTATGACATGCTCGGTGAAGCGGCCCTGACTGCCGCCGACGCGCAGGCCTACATGGTCTCTTATCAGCAGGCGATCCACGCCATCGGTAAAGCCTCTAACGGCCGCGGTATTTATGAAGGTCCGGGTATCTCTATCAAACTGTCCGCCCTGCACCCGCGCTACAGCCGCGCGCAGTACGACCGCGTGATGGAGGAGCTTTACCCGCGCCTGAAGTCCCTGACCCTGCTGGCGCGCCAGTATGACATCGGCATCAATATCGACGCCGAAGAGGCCGACCGTCTGGAGATCTCCCTCGATCTGCTGGAAAAACTGTGCTTCGAGCCAGAGCTGGCGGGCTGGAACGGCATTGGCTTCGTTATCCAGGCGTATCAGAAACGCTGCCCGTTCGTCATTGATTATCTGATTGACCTGGCAAGCCGCAGCCGTCGCCGCCTGATGATCCGCCTCGTGAAAGGCGCCTACTGGGACAGCGAAATCAAACGCGCCCAGATGGAAGGTCTGGAAGGCTATCCGGTCTATACCCGTAAGGTCTACACCGACGTCTCTTATCTCGCCTGTGCGAAAAAACTGCTCGGCGTGCCGAACCTGATCTACCCGCAGTTCGCTACCCATAACGCCCACACCCTGGCGGCAATCTACAGCCTGGCGGGTCAAAACTATTATCCTGGCCAGTACGAGTTCCAGTGCCTGCACGGCATGGGTGAACCGCTGTACGAGCAGGTCACCGGTAAGGTAGCAGATGGCAAGCTGAACCGCCCATGCCGCATTTATGCGCCGGTAGGTACGCACGAAACGCTGCTGGCGTACCTGGTGCGTCGTCTGCTGGAAAACGGCGCGAATACCTCCTTCGTAAACCGCATCGCCGACACCACGCTGCCGCTCGACGAGCTGGTGGCCGATCCGGTGCAGGCCGTTGAGAAGATGGCGGCCCAGGAAGGTCAGATTGGTCTGCCGCATCCGAAGATTGCCCTGCCGCGCGAGCTGTATGGCGCAGGCCGCGTCAACTCTGCGGGTCTGGACCTGGCGAACGAACATCGTCTGGCGTCCCTCTCCTCTGCCCTGCTCAACAGCGCGCTGCAGAAATGGCAGGCGAAACCGATCCTTGAGCAGTCCGTCGAGGACGGTGAGATGCAGCCGGTTATCAACCCGGCAGAGCCAAAAGATATCGTCGGCTATGTACGCGAAGCCACCGAAGCGGAAGTGGATCAGGCGCTGGACAGTGCGGTCAACAACGCGCCAATCTGGTTTGCCACCCCGCCGCAGGAGCGTGCCGCCATTCTGGAGCGTGCTGCCGTGCTGATGGAAGATCAGATGCAGTCGCTTATCGGTATTCTGGTGCGTGAAGCGGGTAAAACCTTCAGCAACGCTATCGCTGAAGTGCGTGAGGCCGTGGACTTCCTGCACTACTACGCGGGTCAGGTGCGCGATGATTTCGATAACGAAACCCACCGTCCGCTCGGATCGGTCGTGTGTATCAGCCCGTGGAACTTCCCGCTGGCTATTTTTACCGGCCAGATTGCCGCAGCCCTTGCCGCAGGTAACAGCGTGCTGGCCAAACCGGCAGAGCAGACCCCGCTGATTGCCGCGCAGGGCATCAACATTCTTCTGGAAGCCGGCGTACCTGCGGGCGTGGTCCAGCTGCTGCCAGGCCGCGGCGAAACGGTCGGCGCTAAACTGACCTCCGATAACCGCGTACGCGGCGTGATGTTTACCGGCTCGACCGAAGTTGCCTCTCTGCTGCAGCGCAACATTGCTACCCGTCTGGATGCGCAGGGTCGTCCTACCCCGCTCATCGCGGAAACCGGCGGCATGAACGCCATGATCGTTGACTCCTCTGCCCTCACCGAACAGGTGGTGGTCGACGTGCTGGCCTCGGCGTTCGACAGCGCCGGTCAACGCTGCTCCGCCCTGCGCGTACTGTGCCTGCAGGATGACGTGGCCGACCACACGCTGAAAATGCTGCGCGGCGCGATGGCCGAATGCCGTATGGGCAACCCGGGGCGTCTCACCACCGACATCGGCCCGGTGATTGACGCGGAAGCCAAAGCCAATATCGAAAACCACATCCAGACCATGCGCGCCAAAGGCCGTCCGGTGTTCCAGGCGGTGCGTGAGAACAGCGAAGATGCCCGCGAGTGGCAGACCGGCACCTTCGTGCCGCCAACGCTGATTGAGCTGGCAAGCTTCGACGAGCTGAAAAAAGAGGTCTTCGGTCCGGTGCTGCACGTGGTGCGTTACAACCGTAACAACCTTAATGAACTGATCGATCAGATCAACGCCTCCGGCTATGGCCTGACGCTTGGCGTACACACCCGTATCGACGAAACCATCGCGCAGGTGACCGGCAGCGCCAAAGTGGGCAACCTGTACGTTAACCGCAACATGGTCGGCGCGGTCGTGGGCGTGCAGCCGTTCGGCGGTGAAGGTTTGTCCGGCACCGGTCCGAAAGCGGGCGGTCCGCTTTACCTGTACCGTCTGCTGGCGAACCGTCCGGAGAACGCGCTGGGCGTGACGCTGGCACGTCAGGACGCAGACTATCCGGTCGACGCGCAGCTGAAAACCGTGCTGACGCAGCCGCTTGAAGCGCTGATCGCCTGGGCGGAAAAACGTCCTGAACTGCGTGCCATTGCGCAGCAGTACGGCGAGCTGGCGCAGGCTGGCACGCAGCGTCTGCTTCCGGGGCCAACCGGCGAGCGCAACACCTGGACGCTGATGCCGCGCGAACACGTACTCTGCGTAGCGGATAACGAGCAGGATGCGCTGGTACAGCTGGCTGCCGCGATGGCAACCGGATGTGAAGTGCTGTGGCCGGAAGATGCGCTGCATCGCGACCTGGCAAAACAGCTGCCAAAAGCCGTTTCAGCCCGCATTCGCTTCGCGAAGGCCGATGCGCTGCTGACGCAGCCGTTTGACGCCGTGATTTATCACGGTGATTCCGACCAGCTGCGCGAACTGTGCGAACAGGTGGCGGCCCGCAGCGGGGCGATTGTTTCGGTACAGGGCTTTGCGCGTGGGGAAACCAACCTGCTGCTGGAGCGTCTGTACGTGGAGCGTTCGCTCAGCGTCAACACCGCGGCGGCGGGCGGTAACGCCAGCCTGATGACCATCGGTTAATCGTGTAAACTCTCCCCGGTGGCGCTACGCTTACCGGGGCTACAAAGAATCGTAGGCCGGATATGCATAGCGCATCCGGCTTTTTTTTACACGGAGGGGATGATGAAAAGAGTATTTCTCGCAGGTGCCGCACTGCTGTTGAGCACCAGCGCGCTGGCCAACGAGTGCGACAACGCCACCACCCAGCTTGAACTGAACACCTGTAGCGCGCAGCAGTACAAGGCGGCGGATAAGAAGCTCAACGCGACGTATCAGGCCGCTATCAAACGTGCGGCAGCCCCCCAGCGTGACCTGCTAAAAAAAGCGCAGCAGGCGTGGATTACCCTGCGGGATGCAGACTGCACGTTTATCGGTTCGGGTACGGAAGGTGGAAGCATTCAGCCAATGATTGTCAATCAGTGCCTGGCAGAGAAAACCGCGGAGCGAGAAGCGTTTCTGGCCTCGCTGATGCAATGTGAAGAGGGCGATTTAAGCTGCCCTCTCCCGCCGGGAAACTAACGCACGCGGATCCCTTCGATAATCATCCGCTGTACGTTTTCCAGAGTGCTGTGGAAAAACGCTTCATCCTGGAGCGTTTTCCCGGTCACCGCCTCGACCTGGGCCGCAAAGTCAGCGTAATGCTGGGTGGCGGCCCAAATCATAAAGATCAAATGCTGCGGATCGACCGGCGCCAGCTTTCCGCTGGCGACCCACCCGGCAATAATCGCCGACTTATCGTCAACCAGCTGCTTTAAATCCCCCGTCAGCTCAGCCTGCAACAGCGGCGCGCCCTGCAGCATCTCAAGACAAAACAGGCGCGACGCCTGCGGGTAATCGCGTGACACCTCCAGCTTAAGGCGGATGTACTCTTTGATCGCCACCAGCGGGGCCAGCTCTGCGCGGAACGCTTTCAGGGGCGCCAGCCAGATATCGAGGATCTGCTGCATCACCGCCACATAGAGCGCCTCTTTCGACGGGTAGTAGTAGAGCAGATTGGTTTTGGAAACCCCGGACTGCTCCGCTACCTGCTCCAGCCGCGTGCCGTGAATGCCAAACTGTGAAAACGTCTCCAGCGCCGCGCTGAGAATAGCCTGCTTCTTGGCGCTGACTGCCTGTGACCGTTTACCTGGTGTTTTCACTGCGCCTTGTGTCATTCCCGCTCTCCTTATTCTGCGTTGCCCTCAGCATAGCAAAACCCCCGTCTCGCCACGACATTCTGCACTCCCATCGCGCATGAATGCCTGTTTTCTGTGCAATGTTTTTGACCAGTTAGTCCACTTTTGACCACATCAATACGCCAACCTTCGATTAACACATTAATAACAAAGTCATTTTCAAAACTGGCACTCCCTTTGCAAAAACGCCAGTACCTGCAACGTAGTGAAGAGAGGTTCGTGATGAAAATTGGCGTATTTGTACCTATCGGCAACAACGGCTGGCTTATCTCGACCACTGCCCCGCAATACATGCCGACCTTTGAGCTGAATAAAGCCATCGTGCAAAAAGCGGAGCACTACCATTTCGACTTTGCACTTTCGATGATCAAGCTGCGCGGCTTTGGCGGCAAAACAGAATTCTGGGATCACAACCTGGAGTCCTTCACCCTGATGGCAGGACTGGCCGCTGTCACCTCGCGGATTCAGGTCTACGCTACCGCCGCCACGCTCACCCTGCCCCCGGCGATCGTCGCGCGCATGGCCTCCACCATCGACTCGATCTCCGGAGGACGCTTTGGCGTGAACCTGGTGACCGGCTGGCAAAAGCCGGAGTACGAGCAGATGGGGCTCTGGCCGGGTGACGATTACTTCTCGCGTCGCTACGACTACCTGACCGAATACGTGCAGGTCCTGCGCGATCTCTGGGGCACCGGCAAAAGCGATTTCAAAGGTGACTTCTTCACCATGAACGACTGCCGCGTCAGCCCGCAACCGTCGGTGCCGATGAAGGTGATCTGCGCCGGGCAGAGCGACGCGGGGATGGAATTCTCCGCCAAATACGCCGACTTTAACTTCTGCTTCGGGAAAGGCGTTAACACCCCTGCCGCTTTCGCCCCCACCGCGGCGCGCATGAAAGAGGCTGCCGACAAAACCGGGCGCGACGTGGGCTCCTACGTGCTGTTTATGGTGATTGCCGACGAAACCGACGAGGCCGCACGCGCGAAATGGGAGTGTTACAAAGACGGTGCCGACGAGGAGGCCCTGAGCTGGCTTACCGAGCAGAGCCAGAAAGATACCCGTTCCGGCGCAGACACCAACGTCCGCCAGATGGCTGACCCCACCTCCGCCGTCAATATCAATATGGGCACGCTGGTTGGATCCTATGCCAGCGTTGCCAGAATGCTCGACGAAGTCGCCGCCGTACCCGGCGCAGAGGGCGTTCTGCTGACCTTCGATGATTTCCTCACCGGTGTGGAAACCTTCGGCGAGCGCATCCAGCCGCTGATGCAATGCCGCGCCCACATTCCTGCCGTCACGAAGGAGGTTGCGTAATGACGACCTTAAACGCTCGCCCGGAAGCCATTACCTTTGCGCCGCAGCAGAGCGCGCTGATCGTGGTGGACATGCAAAACGCCTACGCCAGTAAAGGGGGTTATCTGGATCTGGCGGGGTTCGACGTCTCCGCCACGCAGCCGGTCATTGCGAACATCAACACCGCCGTCAGCGCCGCACGGGAAGCCGGCATGCTCATCGTCTGGTTCCAGAACGGCTGGGACGACCAGTACGTGGAGGCCGGTGGCCCCGGCTCGCCCAACTTCCACAAGTCCAACGCCCTGAAAACGATGCGCAAAAACCCTGAACTGCAGGGCAAGCTGCTGGCAAAAGGCGGCTGGGATTATCAGCTGGTGGACGAGCTGGTCCCGCAGGCAGGTGATATTGTCTTGCCCAAACCGCGCTACAGCGGCTTTTTCAACACCCCGCTCGACAGCCTGCTGCGCAGCCGGGGCATTCGTCACCTGGTCTTTACCGGCATCGCCACCAACGTTTGTGTGGAGTCGACCCTGCGCGACGGCTTTTTCCTTGAGTATTTTGGCGTGGTGCTGGAAGACGCGACCCATCAGGCCGGGCCGGAATTCGCGCAGAAAGCGGCCCTGTTCAATATCGAAACCTTTTTTGGCTGGGTGAGTAACGTCGCAGCGTTCTGCGATGCCCTGAATCCGCCGCTCGCCCGTATCGCCTGAGGAGAACAACGATGCCGAAATCCGTGATTATTCCGCCGGGCACCAGCACACCGATTGCCCCGTTTGTCCCCGGAACGCTCGCCGACGGCGTGGTGTATGTCTCCGGTACGCTGCCGTTTGATAAAGACAACAACGTGGTGTTTATCAACGACCCAAAGGCACAAACCCGCCACGTGCTGGAGACGATCAAAAGCGTGATCGAAACGGCGGGTGGCACGATGGAGGATGTGACCTTCAACAGCATCTTTATCACCGACTGGAAAAACTACGCCGCGATTAACGAGATCTACGCCGAGTTCTTCCCCGGCGATAAGCCGGCCCGGTTCTGTATACAGTGCGGGCTGGTGAAGCCTGACGCGCTGGTTGAAATTGCCACCGTTGCGCACATTGCGAAGTGAGGCGGCCATGAAACTCTCCGTCTCACCGCCCCCGTATGAGGGGGCACCCGTGGTAGTCCTCATTGCCGGTCTCGGCGGCAGCGGCAGCTACTGGCTGCCCCAGCTGGCCGCGCTGGAGCCGGAGTATCAGGTGGTGTGCTATGACCAGCGGGGGACGGGTAATAACCGCGACACCCTGCCGGAAGGCTATAGCCTGGCGCAAATGGCGGACGAACTGGCCATAGCGCTGGCTGAAGCCGGAATTGCCCGCTACTGCGTGGTCGGTCATGCGCTGGGCGCGCTGATCGGGCTACAGCTGGCCCTCGACAGACCTGATGCGCTCACCGCGCTGGTGTGCGTCAACGGCTGGCTAACCCTCAACGCCCATACCCGACGCTGTTTTCAGATCCGCGAGCGTTTGCTGCATTCCGGCGGCGCGCAGGCGTGGGTAGAGGCGCAGCCGCTGTTTCTCTACCCGGCAGACTGGATGGCTGCTCGTGCGCCCCGCCTGGAGGCCGAAGAAGCGCTGGCGCTGGCTCATTTCCAGGGCAAAAGTAACCTGCTGCACAGGCTCAGCGCCCTGAAGAAAGCGGATTTCAGCCGCCACGCCGCGCGTATTCATTGTCCGGTACACCTCATCTGTTCCGCCGACGACATGCTGGTGCCCTCTGTCTGCTCGACTGAGCTACAGGCGGCTCTCCCACGCAGCCACAGCGTGGTCATGCGCCAGGGCGGGCATGCCTGCAACGTCACCGAACCGAACACCTTTAACACCCTGCTGCTGAACGGGCTTGCCAGCCTGCTGCACAGTCCTGAACCCGCTTTATAAGGAGCTTTAATGAGCGAAGCCATTAATCCTGCGGCGCGCGAAACGCTATTCACCGGCGCCCGTACCCACAACGGCTGGCAGAATCTGCCCGTCAGTGACGAGACGCTGCGCGAAATCTACGACCTGATGAAATGGGGCCCAACCTCCGCCAACTGCTCCCCGGCGCGAATCGTGTTTGTGCGCAGCGCAGAGGGAAAAGAGAAGCTGCGCCCGGCGCTCTCCAGCGGCAATCTGGAAAAAACGCTCACCGCGCCGGTCACGGCGATTGTTGCCTGGGACAGCGAGTTTTATGAGCGCCTGCCGGAACTGTTCCCGCACGGCGATGCCAGAAGCTGGTTTACCACCAGCCCGGCGCTCGCCGAAGAGACGGCATTTCGCAACAGCTCAATGCAGGCTGCTTACCTGATTTTCGCCTGTCGCGCCCTCGGGCTGGACACCGGCCCGATGTCAGGCTTTGACCGACAAAAGGTCGACGAGGCCTTTTTCACCGGCACGCTGCTTAAAAGCAATCTGCTGATCAACATTGGCTATGGTGATACGAACAAACTTTACGGACGCCTGCCGCGTCTGGCGTTCGAAGATGCCTGCGGGCTGGCGTAAGGAGCAATCATGACGACACCGGATAAACAAACCTTTCGCGACACCATGGCCTGCGTCGGCGCGGCAGTCAACATCATCACCACCGACGGCCCGGCGGGAATGGCGGGATTCACTGCCAGCGCGGTGTGCAGCGTCACGGATTCGCCTCCCACCCTGCTGGTATGCCTGAACCGCGGCGCGTCCGTCTGGCCGACGTTTAGCGAAAACCGCACGCTGTGCGTGAACACCCTGAGCGCCGGACAAGAGCCGCTATCCAACCTGTTTGGCGGCAAAACGCCAATGGAGACGCGCTTTGCCGCCGCCCGCTGGCAAACGGGCGACACGGGGTGTCCGCGTCTGGAGGATGCGCTGGCCTCGTTTGACTGCCGCATCAGCCAGGTGGTGAGCGTCGGTACCCACGACATTCTGTTTTGCGACATTGTTTCGATTGCTCGCCACCCCGCGCCGCAAGGGCTGGTGTGGTTTGACCGCGGCTACCACGCGCTTATGCGACCCGCCTGCTAAGGCGCTTTAAGGAGACAGACCATGTTCGGATTTCCCCACTGGCAGTTGAAATCGACCACCACAGAAGCAGGCGTGATCGCGCCGGATGAACGACTCCCGCTCGGACAAACGATGGTGATGGGCGTCCAGCATGCAGTCGCGATGTTTGGTGCGACCGTACTCATGCCGATGCTAATGGGGCTTGATCCCAACCTGTCGATTCTGATGTCGGGTATCGGCACCCTGCTGTTCTTTTTTGTCACCGGTGGGCGCGTGCCCAGCTATCTGGGCTCCAGCGCCGCGTTTGTCGGGGTGGTTATCGCCACAACCGGATTTAACGGCCAGGGGATCAACCCTAACCTGAGCGTGGCGCTCGGCGGCATCATCGCCTGCGGCCTGGTCTATACCCTGATTGGTCTGGTGGTGATGAAGATTGGCACGCGCTGGATCGAACGCATGATGCCTCCCGTGGTGACCGGTGCCGTCGTCATGGCGATTGGCCTGAACCTGGCGCCGATCGCGGTGAAAAGCGTCTCCGGCTCGCCGTTTGAAAGCTGGATGGCGGTGATCACCGTGCTGTGTATCGGCCTGGTGGCGGTGTTTACGCGCGGGATGATCCAGCGTCTGCTGATTCTGGTCGGGCTGATTGTCGCCTGTCTGGTTTACGCTCTGCTGGCGAACGTTTTCGGTCTCGGCAAGCCGGTCGATTTTACCCTGCTCCATCAGGCTGCCTGGTTTGGCCTGCCGCAGGTCACTTCCCCCACCTTTAACACCCAGGCAATGATGCTTATCGCACCGGTGGCGGTGATCCTGGTGGCGGAGAACTTAGGTCACCTGAAGGCGGTCGCGGGAATGACCGGCCGCAGTATGGACCCGTACATGGGCCGGGCATTTGTCGGTGACGGTCTGGCAACCATGATCTCCGGCTCCGTGGGCGGCAGCGGCGTCACCACCTATGCCGAAAATATCGGCGTGATGGCGGTGACCAAAGTCTACTCGACGCTGGTCTTCGTCGCGGCAGCGGCGATGGCGATACTGCTTGGTTTCTCTCCGAAGTTCGGCGCGCTGATCCACACCATTCCGTCGCCGGTCATCGGCGGGGCATCGATTGTGGTATTTGGGCTGATCGCCGTGGCTGGCGCGCGAATCTGGGTGCAGCATCGGGTCGATCTGAGCCAGAACAGCAACCTGATTATGGTGGCGGTCACGCTGGTGCTGGGCGCGGGCGATTTCGCGCTAACGCTGGGCGGATTTACGATTGGTGGGATCGGCACGGCAACGTTCGGGGCAATTCTGCTTAACGCCCTGCTGAGCCGCCGGAAAGGGGATGAAGCGCAGGCTGAAGCCATCACCCCCTCAACCTGAAATGAGTGCTGCTTTCTTGCCGGGTGACGCTACGCTTACCCTGCCTACAATGAGCATGTAGGCCCGCGCAAGCGTAGCGCCGCCGGGCAAAACGGGCAGAGTGCACGTTGTTAGCTATCTGCCCCTTGTTCAGCCCCCACCCCGGTAATCGCCTTGCGTCGGTTTTTTAGCTTCAGCTCGCTCACCAGCACCCCGGCGACAATAAATGCCGCACCGACCAGGGCCAGCAGCGGCAAGCGCTCTCCGGCGAGGCGACCAAAAATCCCCGCCCATACCGGTTCGCCGGTGTAGATCACCGTTGCCCGCGTCGGGGAGACGCTGCGCTGCGCCCAGTTCATGGTGACCTGAATAATGGCGCTGAAGATGCCCAGCCCCAACGCGACCACGATCAGACCGGTAGACATCGGCGGCACGGACTCTCCGGCCGGTACCATCGTCGCAAACGCCACCAGCGAGGCCGTGGCGAGCTGGACCACCGTCACGCGCTTGACGTCCACCTTGCCCGCCCAGGCGCTAATCAGAATAATTTCCGCCGCAATGGCAATCGCCCCGACGAGGGTAATGATCTCGCCCGGTCCCAGTGCCAGCAGGTTATTTTCCGGCCCGGCCAGCAAAATCAGGCCGATAAATGCCAGCACGATACCGATGCAGGACATCATCCCCGGCAGCCGTCCCAGGCAAAGCCACTGCAGGAGCGGTACCAGCGGTACATACATGGCGGTGATAAATGCCGATTTGCTGCTGGAGATAGTCTGTAATCCCCATGTCTGCAGGCTGTAGCCCATTGCAATCGCCACCCCGATCGCCACCCCGGCCTTCAGCTCTTTAAGGGTTAATCCGCGCAGGGATTTTAGCGATACGAGCGCCACGGCTATCGCCGCCGTCGCAAAGCGCAGACCAACAAAAAAGAACGGATCGCTCAGCGTTACCGCGTACTGGACGGCCAGAAACGTCCCGCCCCAGAACATGGTGATGAGAATAAGGATGGCTTCCTGCGGTTTTACGGAGAATTTAAAGCGTGAGACAGACATGCGACACCAGCAAATGAGAACAATTCTGTAGTGTGCGTCGCCTTTGGTTACAGTTCAATGTTGCAGAAATAAAAAAACCGCCGGGAACGCCCGGCGGCAGGGTTCAGCCTGGCGCGTTACTTATTGCTGCCGTGGCTGTTTTTACCCCCTTTCTTGCCAGCCTCTGATGCGCGCTGAGGGTCATTTTTGAAGTTGCCCCCGCTATGCTGGCCACCTTTACGACCTGCTTCTGATGCTCTTTCACGGTCTTCAGCGAAATTACCTGAACCACCACGATGGTTTGCCATCTCTAACCTCCAGAGTGTGAAACATTAGACATCATATTGCATTCAGTAAAAGAGGATTCTTTCACCTCGCGGCATGAGGACAGTGCCTTTATCTGTGCCGCGTGAAACTAAGCTTAGTGGACTAAGGCTGTCCGGCAAGCCGCTGGTAATATCCTGCAACAGGATCTCAGTCTTTCGGGTGAGATAACGCGACGGAGATTCATAACTCTTTCTTATCATTTCAAAAAACGGAGGCGAGAAAGTTGTTTCATTTTGCTACAGCACGCTTCCCCAATCATATTGTTATAAATCAAAGAAATGGTGTTCATTTTTGCAGTCTGGCCGTGATGGCATATCTTTAAATGAACGCAGCGATCCGCTGTCAGAAAACACAAACGAGGAGTGATGCAAAATGGCAAAAGTTCTGGTGCTCTATTATTCCATGTATGGACACATTGAAACCATGGCTCACGCAGTCGCAGAAGGTGCAAACAGGGTGGACGGCGTTGAGGTTGTGGTGAAGCGCGTACCGGAAACCATGCAGGCGGAAGCCTTCGCCAAAGCCGGGGGAAAAACACAGAATGCCCCGGTCGCCACGCCTCAGGAGCTGGCAGATTACGATGCGATTATTTTCGGGACGCCAACCCGTTTCGGCAATATGTCCGGCCAGATGCGCACCTTCCTCGATCAGACGGGCGGGCTATGGGCCTCAGGCGCTTTATACGGCAAACTCGCCAGCGTCTTCAGCTCTACCGGCACCGGTGGCGGTCAGGAGCAGACGATTACCTCAACCTGGACTACCCTTGCTCATCATGGGATGGTGATTGTGCCGATTGGCTACGGCGCGCAGGAACTCTTTGATGTTTCTCAGGTACGTGGCGGTACTCCCTACGGTGCAACCACCATTGCCGGCGGCGATGGTTCCCGACAGCCGAGCGACGAAGAGCTCGCCATCGCCCGTTATCAGGGTGAGCATGTCGCGGGCCTCGCCAAAAAACTGAACGGCTAACTCAACAGGAGGACAAGCATGCCAACTCAGGAATCAAAAGCCCACCGCGTGGGTGAATGGGCAAGTTTACGCAATACCTCTCCGGAGATTGCCGAAGCCATTTTTGAAGTCGCGAAATATGACGAGAAACTGGCAGAGCAGATTTGGGAAGAAGGTAGCGACGAAGTACTGGTTCGCGCCTTCGAAAAGACGGACAAAGACTCGCTCTTCTGGGGCGAACAGACCATCGAACGTAAAAACGTCTGAACGTTTCCCCCCGCCTTTGCGGGGGGTTATCCTCTATTTTGCCGCGCTGTTCATCACCGCATTAAACTTATCAACCGGGCAGAAGCCGTTAGCATCCACCGGGCAGCCTTTCAGCTCCAGCGTCACACGCTGCGCGGGGGATTCCAGCGACAGCACGCTGGCGTTTCGCAGCTGCTCTGAGCTCTGGTAGACATACTCAATTTTCATCAGTTCCTGGTTAGCGTTTTTGTCATGCCAGCGCTGGAAGACTATTTTGCCGCCAATTGGCGTGCGCTCGTGCTGATCGTGGAGTTGATACGGTTTGAAATCCAGCGCGGTCAGCAGCGACGCAATGTTCGAATCATGCCCCACCAGCAGGGTGATTTTAGGCGCTTTCGCCTGATCGGTGACCAGCGCTTTATCAATATATTTCACCAGCGGTTTGGCGACGTTTTGCGCCACCTCGGTGGAGGTAAACAGCGAGTCCTGATAGCCGTTTTTCAGCTTCGACAGCACACGCCACTGCTGGTCAGTCTTGATCTCACCCCAGGCCACCTGGTCAGCCGGGAAACCTTCGTAATATTGCAGCGTGAACGCATCCACCAGCGAGTTACCCACTTTCAGCGGACCGGACACGCCTGGCTCTTTTTCATAGTCGGCACTGAACGTATCTTTCGCGTCCGCCAGCGAGCAGACTTTTTTCTCTTTGCAGGACGGCGAATCGGCGTAGTTCGTCATCTGCTCCAGCAGCTTATAGCTTTCTGAAAGCTGCATTTTCTGCCGCTCGGTCTCCATCGCCTTCAGCGCTTTTTCGCGGAACTCAGGCGAGTTATCGGTAATGACCGGATTAAAGGTGGGATCCATCGTGCCCATTTTTTCCTGATGATGCACAGGCACATCGCACCCCGGGAACGCGCCGGTAATGAAGAATTGTGCGGTCGCAACGGTACGCTGCAGGCTATTGGCATATGCATAAACGGTGTCCGCTGGCGGGCACTCTCCAGTCTTTATCATCCCCTGCTGCGCCAGCCACTCGCGCATGTAATGACCCATATAGACCTCCAGCACGCCGCCTTTGGTGGTGAGCTGACCACCCGGTACCTCCCACTCTGGCCACTGTTTCGGCGTGGACTGCTCCAGCACGCTGCCGTTGTTGGCGAGCGGTGCGCGCAGGTTATGGCGACTCATGATTAAAACTTGCTCCAGCTGATACCCTTCCGGCGTCTCTTGTGCCTGCACGCCAAACGTTGCTGAAATGGAACCGGCGACTGCCAGCGCGAGTAGTGCTTTTCTCATCCCTAATTCCTCACTCGTTTTAAAATGTCGCATTCAGTGTGACAGATTCGTGACAATTTTCCGGGAAGCATTTCTCAATCTGATGAATACCTTACTCGCCGATTCAGACGCTGATGCCAGCGACGATGCCAACATACAGCGCCGCCCACGCGCAGGCAGAAAGCAGGCTGACGGCGTAGACCTTCACAGCGCTTAGCCTGAGCATCCCCGCTGCCAGCGGCACGATATAACGCAATACCGCCAGAAAGCGCGACGTAAACAGCGCAATTTCACCGTTCTTTTGCAGCTGATGCTGCACTCTCAAAAACCTGTCGGCATGCTTAGACGTGAAACGCGTGACCAGGCGGGTGTGTCCCATCAGCTGGCCAACATGGTAATTTAGCACCGATCCCACCGTTGCCCCCATTACCACGGCAAGCCATGCGAGCCCAGGATGCATGCTCCCCTGGCTGACGCCGATGCCCGCCAGCAGCATCACCGAGGCGGGTGGCAGCACGGAGGAGATCAGTACCGTCGATTTACCCAGCGCCATCACGAATAACAACGCAAACAGATGTGCCGGATAGAGCGCAAAATGAGTAAGCAGATGATCAAACCACGCCATTTACCCCATCCTCGTGATGATTTAATCTTTTATTTAAAATGAATAATCTTAAATAAACCCTCAACATCGTATTAATAAAATTCTTCTAAACCGTTCTTAAACATTATTTAAAATCCTGAGCGGTAAAATTAAATATGCGTATTATCCCTCATGTTTTACAACGATCTCGTTATGGCGAGGCTCCTGTACAAATACACGTTATCGCTCTGGTGGGTTCGAGAGAACCGACACAGGGTAAAACAGGCACTGTCGAATCAAGGCTTTGTCAGTATAACTTCCCTTGCGGGATACGGTGTACAGTGCTGAACCCAGGACGTGGGGATCTCCTCTTCGACATGCCCTGTCTTGCTCGCCCCTGAGAGATATTTTTATTCAAAGGGAATTCACTATGTCTTACGCTATTCACAATCAAAACCCGGCATTCAATGACAGCGCCATCGCGCAATATATGAATACCGATTTTATCGTCCTTGATATTGCATTATGCGTGGCGCTGGCGCGCGAGCAATTCTTCGCAAAATTAAAAGACGACGATATTCCATCGCATATTTTTATTGAAGACAATGGCCGCCTGGCGGGCATGATTGCGGTGCGTAAATTGCTGCAAACCGCCGATACGCTACAGCCGGTGAAATCGCTGATGATCTCGCAGTTTTTACAGGTCAAACCGGAGGATGAACGTGCCGATGTTGCCGGCCAGCTGGCTCACGGCGGCGCGGACGTGGTGCCGGTGGTCACCCACGGCAAGCTCGTCGGCTGCCTGACCGAGCGCGAAATCGCCCATCTGCTGGAAGATGACGTCACCGAAGACGCTCAGCTTCAGGGGGCGACGCTGCCGCTGGAGAAGCCCTATCTGGAAACCAGCGCCTTCAGCCTGTGGAAGAAACGCTCCGTCTGGCTCCTGCTGCTGTTTGTCGCAGAAGCCTATACCAGTTCGGTGATCCAGCACTTCGAAGAGGCGCTGGAGTCCGCCATTGCGCTGGCGTTCTTTATTCCGCTGCTGATCGGCACGGGCGGCAACAGCGGAACGCAGATCACCTCCACGCTGGTGCGCGCCATGGCGCTGGGAGAGGTGCATCTTCGCGACGTCGGGCGCGTGCTGCGAAAAGAGATGACCACCTCGCTGATGATTGCCGTGACGCTGGGGATTGCCGGGTGTATCCGCGCGTGGATGATGGGGATTGGGCTGGAAATCACGCTTATCGTCAGCCTGACGCTGGTGTGCATAACGCTGTGGAGCGCGATTGTATCGTCCGTGATTCCGATGGTGCTCAAACGCTGCGGCATTGACCCGGCGGTCGTCTCCGCGCCGTTTATCGCGACGCTTATCGACGGTACCGGGCTGATTATCTACTTCAAGATCGCGCAATATACGCTGGGGCTGGAGTAACACGGTCCGCCAGCTGGATCACCGCTCGCGAAAACGCCTCAATCGCCAGCGCGACATCCTCAGCCATCACCGACTCTGCCGGGTGGTGGCTGACGCCCCCCTTGCAGCGCACAAACAGCATCCCTACCGGCCAGCGTTCCGCGATGGCAATCGCATCATGGCCCGCGCCGCTGGGCAGCGACAGTGAACGCCCCTGCACCGATTCGACGGCCTCCCCTAACACGTTTTGCAGGTGGATATCGCACGGCGTGGCGGCGATGCGGTAAAACTCCTCGGCGCTGAACTGCAGTCCGCGTCGCGACGCGATTGCCTGCGCATTTTCCAGCAATTCGGCCAGCAACCGATCCAGCGGCGCATCCTGCGGACCGCGGATATCCAGCGAGAGATGCACCTCGCCGGGGATCACGTTTACCGCACCGGGCAGGCAGCGCAGCTCCCCGACCGTCGCCACCCGATTGCCGCCCTGCTGCCGGGTGGTATTTTCGATGAGAACCATCCATTCGGCAGCGGCGGCCAGCGCGTCCTTACGATGGTTCATCGGCACGGTTCCCGCGTGCCCGGCTTCGCCGGTGAAACGGCAATTCAGGCGACGCGCGCCGTTGATGGCTTCCACCACGCCGAGCGCGAGACCGTCCTGCTCAAGGCACGGCCCCTGTTCAATGTGCAGCTCCAGGTAGGCGCTGAAATCCTCGGGACGGCGTGCAGCATGCGACACGCGGCCGGGATCGAGCCCCACCTGCACCATTGCCTGTGCCACGCTGATGCCGCTGGCGTCGGTTTTTTCCAGCCAGTCCTGCGGCCAGGTGCCCGTCAGCCCCCGGCTGCCTAACAGCGTAATGCCGAAACGGGTGCCCTCTTCATCGCAAAAACCGACAATCTCAATGGCCTGCGCCAGGTGCAGGCCCTGCTGGTGCAGGCTGTCCACCACTTCAATCGCGGTGAGCACCCCGAGCATACCGTCGTAGCGCCCCGCATTGCGCACGGTATCCAGATGCGAACCGAGCAGCACCGCCTGCGCCCCTTCCTGAGCACCTTCATAGCGTCCACAGATATTGCCCACGCTGTCCTGCCAGACGGTCATCCCCGCCTGGCTCATCCACTGCCCGACCAGCTGGTTGGCCTGCAGATGCTGCGCCGAGAGGTAGACCCGGGTCAGCGCATCCGGCGTTTCGCTGATGGCGGCCAGCGCATCGGCGCGCGCCATCACCCGTTCTGCCGCCGGGCTCATTGCGGCGTCTCGCGGTGATAGTGTTCCCACGCGGCCTGCATGGCGGCCCCCTGCGTGGTGGTGAATTTCAGGTAGTTCAGCACCGACTCCAGCGCGCTCAGGGTGGTCATCACGCAATCCTTACGCGCGTTATAACCCATGGTGCCAATGCGCCACACTTTACCGTGCAGCGGGCCAAACGAGGTGCCGATTTCAATCCCGAAATCTTCCAGCATCAGCTTACGCACCTCGTCGCCGTTGACGCCCTGTGGAATCACCACGCCCAGCACGTTATTCATCTTGTGCTTCAGGTCGCCGAAGGTCTCCAGCCCCATCGCCTGAATGCCCTTCAGGAGCGCATCGCCGTGCAGCTTGTGGCGGGCAATGCCGTTATCCAGCCCTTCCTGCAGGATCAGCCGCGCGCATTCGCGGGCGCCAAACAGGGCGGTGGTGGCTTCGGTGTGGTGGTTCAGGCGCTCCGGCCCCCAGTAGTCCATCACCATGCCGAGATCGAAGTAGTTGGAGTAGATCATCTCCTCGTCGCCGTCGCGGTGGGCGTCGGTGCGAATGCCCGCCTCAACGCATTTGCGGCGGCGGATCGCCTCCTCCATGCGCGCGCTCAGGGTGACTGGCGAAGTACCCGATGGCCCGCCGAGACACTTCTGCATCCCGGCCGAAACGGCATCCAGCCCCCAGGCGTCGGTCTCCAGCGCGTTGCCGCCGAGCGACGCGGTGGCGTCGGTGTAAAACAGCACGTCGTAGCGGCGGCAGATAGCGCCAAGCTCCGCGAGTGGCTGCAGCATGGTGGTGGAGGTGTCGCCCTGTACAGTGAGCAGCAGGCGAGGACGAATACGCTTAATCGCATCCTCCACCTGGTCCGGGGTGAACACCTCGCCCCACGGCACCTCGATGGTATGCACCTCCGCCCGACAGCGGCGGGCAATTTCGCACAGCAGGTGACCAAAGCGGCCAAAGACCGGAACCAGCACTTTATCCCCCGGGCGAATGGCGGAAACCAGTATCGCTTCAATTCCCGCCCGGGAGGTACCGTCGACCAGCATCGTCCAGCGATTTTCAGTGCGGAATACGCCGCGATAGAGCGCCATCACCTCGTTCATGTAGTGGGTCATGGCCGGATCGTACTGGCCAATCAGCTGGCTCGACATAGCGCGCAGCACGCGCGGGTCGGCGTTGATCGGCCCCGGCCCCATCAGCAGACGCTGCGGCGGGTTAATTTGTGGAAAATGTGCAATATCCATGAGTCAGTCCTTATCAGTTGAGGCCGCGCACGGAGGAGATGAACTGCTTCAGTTCCGTGGTCTGCGGGTTGGCGAACAGCGTTTTGCTGTCGCCCTGCTCCCAGACTTTCCCCTGGTGCATAAACACCACGCGGTCGCCCACTTCGCGGGCAAAATTCATTTCGTGCGTCACGAGAATCAGGGTCATCCCCTCGGCGGCCAGCTGCTCCAGTACCTTGAGCACTTCGCCCACCAGCTCCGGGTCAAGCGCGGAGGTGATCTCGTCACAGAGTAAAACTTTAGGCGACATCGCCAGCGCGCGGGCAATCGCCACGCGCTGCTGCTGGCCGCCGGAGAGGCTCGACGGGTAGTAATCCAGACGATCGCCTAAGCCCACTTTCTCCAGCATGCGCTGCGCCAGCTCCCGGCATTCGGCAGCACTTTTCTTCAGCACCCGACGCGGGGCGAGCATGACGTTTTCCAGCGCCGTCATGTGCGGGAACAGGTTGAAGCTCTGGAACACCATCCCCACCGAGCGGCTGATTTCACGCGCCTGGGAATCCCGGTCGGTAATGGTCATGCCGCCCAGCTTAATGCTGCCGTCCTGATAGCCCTCCAGGCCGTTGATACAGCGCAGCAGCGTGCTTTTTCCCGATCCGCTGCGCCCGATAATAGAGATCACCTGGCCCATGTCGATATCCAGATCGACGCCCTTGAGCACGTGGTTATCACCGTAGTACTTCTGCACCTGATTAATGGTGATGAGAGGCATTGAATTTCGTCTCCAGATAGCGGCTGTAGCGCGACAGCGGATAACACAGAATGAAGTAGCCCAGCGCCACCAGCGCAAAGACTTTGAACGGCTGATAGGTCACGTTGGTCAGCATGGTCCCGGCCTTGGTCAGCTCGATAAAACCGATAATCGACGCCAGCGCGGTACCTTTGATCACCTGCACGGCAAAGCCGACCGTCGGGGCGATGCCGATGCGCAGCGCCTGCGGGGCGACCACGCGAAACAGGGTCTGGCCGAAGGTCAGTCCCAGACAGCGCGAGGCTTCCCACTGCCCTTTCGGCAGCGCACGGATGCTACCGAACCAAATATCGAGCAGAAACGCGCTGGTGTAGAAGGTTAACGCCAGCGAGGCGGCGGTCCACGGCGAAACGTCGATGCCGAACAGCGCCACGCCAAAGAAGGCCAGGAACAGCTGCATCAGCAGGGGCGTCCCCTGAAACAGCTCGATATAGCCGCGGATGATGCGCTTCACCGTGCGCCCGCCGGTCAGGCGCAGCAGCAGGAGCGGTAGCGTCACCACCGCCCCGCCGACAAACGCCACCAGCGACAGCAGCACCGTCCAGCGTCCGGCCAGCAGCAGGTTGCGAATAATGTCCCAGTCGGTAAAGGTGGTCATCATGCCTGCACCCCCAGCCATTTCCGTCCAGCCGCCATCATCAGCTGGCGCAGGGTAATCGACAGCGCTAAGTAAATACCGGTTGTCACCAGATAGACCTCAAAGCTCAAAAACGTTCTGGACTGGATCAGGTTGGCGGCAAAGGTCAGCTCTTCATACGAGACCTGCGACACCACCGACGAGCCGAGCATCACGATGATGCACTGGCTCACCAGTGCCGGATAAATACGTTGCAGCGCGGGCGGCAGCACCACGCGAATAAAGGTCTGCAGGCGGGTCAGCCCCAGCACGCGTCCGGCCTCCCACTGCCCTCTCGGCGTTACCTGAATGCCCGCGCGGATAATTTCGGTGCTGTACGCGCCCAGGTTCACCACCATCGCCAGCAGCGCCGCCTCCCCCGCCGTCATCTTCAGGCCCAGATTCGGCAGGCCGAAGACGATGAAAAATAGCTGCACCACAAACGGCGTGTTGCGGATAATCTCCACGTAACCGCCCCAGATCCGGCTGTACCACGTTGGGCGTCCGCTGCGGATCGCCGCCCCGAAAATCCCTATCGCCAGCCCGCCGACGGTCGCCATCACCGTCAGTTGGATGGTGACCCACAATCCCGCCAGCAGCGCCGGCCAGTGCGGCCACAGTTCAGAGAAATGAAGTTGCTCAGTCATCGGCTCAGGCGCCAAGGTTTGCCGGCAGTGGGGCCTTCAGCCATTGCTCAGACAGACCATTCAGCGTGCCGTCCTTAATGCCCTGCTCAATCAGCGCATCCACTTTTGCCTTCAGGGCCGGTTCGTTTTTCTTCAGGCCGATAAAGCACGGTGAATCTTTCAGCATAAAGCTCGGCACCGGGGCCTTATCGGCATTCTGGCGGGAAATCGCCGCCACCACGAGGTTGCCGGTCGCCACGTACTGCACCTGTCCGGAAAGGTATGCAGAGAGCGTGGTGTTATTGTCTTCGTAACGTTTCACGTTGGCATCTTTCGGCGCCAGGCTGGTGAGTACCATGTCCTCCACCGCCCCGCGCGTCACGCCGATAGTTTTTCCGCTCAGCCCGGCGGCATCTTTCAGCTCGGCCCCTTTCGGGCCAAACACGCCAAGGAAGAACGGCGCGTAGGCGCGGCTAAAATCAATCACCTTCTCGCGCTCCGGGTTTTTCCCGAGGCTGGAGATGACCAGATCCACCTTATCGGTTTGCAGATACGGCACACGGTTGGCGCTGGTCACAGGCACGAGCTGCAGCTTGAGCTTCATCTGTTTCGCCAGATAGCGTGCCATGTCAATGTCGTAGCCCTGCGGCTGCAGGTCGGTCCCCACCGAGCCAAACGGCGGGAAGTCCTGCGGCACGGCAATGCGGAGGGTGCCGCGCTTCTCGATATCCTGAAGCTGGTCAGCCTTTGCAGGCAGTTGTGTGAAGAGGCATGCGGCCCCGGCGAGTGCAATCAACAGTTTTTTCATGGTGCTTCCCCGTAACGTTAACATGAAACAAAAGATTCTTTTAATGTGATTTTGCAACTAATGTGCCAGGTGAGGCGAAACGGGGGATATTCTTATAAAGCCTGATAAAACGCGGACGGAGCGAAAAATTGAGGATGTTCACGCCCCGCCACGTTGCACCATTTCAATGCAAAGCACCAGTCTGAGGCCCCATTATCGTTGTTCGAGTTCGTCCAGCTGCTGATAAAGGGAAGCAATCTCGTGAATGCGCGGACGGCCTTTATCGAGACTGTCATGCAGGAAGGCATTCGCCAGCAGGTTGATCAGGCTGTTGACCGAGGAATAGCTGTCATAGGCCGAAACGCTGTCCAGCGGGGCGCAGAGCTGCCAGCTCGCCAGCGGAAACAGGCTGTGCGCCTGCGGCTCGCACATCAGCAGCACCGGAATACCGCTACTCTGAAGCTGCTGCATCAGCGGGCGGATAATGCGCGGACGGCGGCGAAAGGCCATCATCACCACCAGATCGTCAGGGGTTAAATCCACCAGTTCTTCGCTCAGGCTCTGGCCTGGCTGAGGGAGCACCAGCACCTGACCCCGCGCCTGCAGCAGCTGCTGGCGCAGGTGGAGCGCCGCGGGATAGGCGTTACGCATGCCAATAATGACAATGCGCCGCGCCTTCACCATGCAGGCCATGGCGTCGGCAAACTGCTGAGCATCGAGAGCATTAACCCACTGGGTCAGGTTCGCCATCTCCTGCTTATAATGGCGCGCCAGTAGCGTGTTGCCCTGCACCGCGTCGCGGTTATCGGTAAGCGGCATCCCGCTCTGACGCAGGGTGCGCAGCTCGTCACGCATCTCTTTATACTTCTCATAGCCCAGACGCTTGAACAGACGGCTCACCGTGGCTTTCGATACCCCGCTCAGCTGCGCCAGCTCGGCACTGTTATAGCTAATAAGGTCGTCAAAATGATCGAAAATAAAATCCGCCACCCGCTGCTCCTGCGGCGACAGTGACGGGTATTGCGCTTTCAGTCGTTCATCAAGCTGTTCCATAACGCCTCTGTAACGTTTGTTTCATCTCATACTCACTATTCATTAAGCATGCCAGCTTCTGCGGCAACTGGCATGAAACTTTTTATTCAGAACTGGAACAGCTTTTGCAGCACCTTGTGACTTTCAGGGTTATGAGGACGCTTCATGCAAAGTAATGTCTCCACACACGGGATGGCTGTTGCCCCCCACCACCTTGCCAGCCAGAGTGCGCTGGCCGTCCTGCGCGAAGGCGGCAGCGCGATAGAAGCCATGGTCGCGGCGGCGGCCACCATTGCCGTAGTTTACCCGCACATGAACGGGCTGGGTGGCGATGGCTTCTGGCTTATCGTGCCGCCGGAAGGGGATCCGATCGCCATTGATGCCAGCGGTGCGGCGGGATCGCGTGCGACGCTCGCGGCCTACGACGGGCTCCCGCATATCCCCCATCGCGGCCCTCAGGCGGCGTTGACCGTTGCCGGCACGGTGAGCGGCTGGGACGAGGCGCTGAAGGTCTCGCGCGAGATGACGGGCAAGGCGCTGCCGCTGTCCCGCCTGCTGGCCGACGCCATTGAGTACGCGCAAAACGGTACCCCGGTCACGGCGTCACAGGCGCATGCCACCGCCAGTAAATTTGACGAGCTAAAGGACGTTCCCGGCTTTGCCGAAACCTGGCTGGTGGACGGCAAGCCACCGCCGGTCGGGAGCCGTTTTTACCAGCCCGCCATGGCCACGACCCTTTCGCGCCTGGTGGAAGACGGTCTGGACAGTTTTTATCGCGGCCCGCTGGCGGAGGTGCTGGCGCAGGGTATGGAGACGCTGGGCCTGCCGGTCACGCTGGCCGATCTACACGCCCACGTCGCCCGGCGCACCACGCCGCTGAAGTTGCAGCATCAGCAGGGAGAAATTTATAACCACGCCCCGCCGACGCAGGGGCTGGTGTCGCTGGCGATACTCGGCATCACAGACCGCCTGAATATGGCGGAGGCTGACGATGCGGGGACGATTCACCGTATTGTTGAAGCCACCAAGCTGGCCTTTGGCCTGCGCGATGCGCACATTACCGATCCGCGCGAGCTGAAAACGGATATTCAGGCACTGCTGGCACCCACCGCCCTTCAGGCGCTTGCCGACAGGGTTGACGACAGCCGTGCCGCATCGTGGGGCACCGGCAAAGGTCCCGGCGATACGGTGTGGATGGGCGTGATGGATAACAGCGGGCTTGCCGTGTCGTTTATCCAGAGTATTTATCACGAATTTGGCAGCGGCGTGGTACTGCCCGATACCGGCATCGTCTGGCAGAACCGGGGCGCATCGTTCAGTCTCGACCCCAGTCATCTTCTGGCCCTCGCGCCGGGCAAACAGCCTTTCCACACCCTGAACCCGGCGGCGGCGCGCCTCAAGGACGGGCGCGTGATGGTCTATGGCTCGATGGGCGGCGACGGACAGCCGCAAACCCAGGCCACGCTGTTTACCCGCTATGTGGTCCAGGGCGCGCCCCTGCAGGAGAGCATCGCTCGCCCGCGCTGGCTGCTGGGGCGTACCTGGGGACAAACGTCGGACACGTTAAAACTGGAAGGACGCTTTTCGGGTGAGACCGTGTCACAGCTCAGGGCGCGTGGACACGACGTGGAGATCTTCCCGGACTTCAGTGAAGCCATGGGCCACGCGGGGGCGATTGTTCGCCACCCCAACGGGCTGTTTGAAGGAGCGTTTGATCCGCGCAGCAACGGCGCGGCCGCCGGATTTTGAGGAGAGAATAATGACGACACAACAACCCGACTGGCATGCCTATCTCGCGCAAATGGAGACCGTTCTTGGCGTGACGCTGGATGATGCCCGCCGCGCCGAGCTACAGGTACAGTTCAGCCGCATTGCCAGCATGGCCGCTCCATTGATGGCGCTGCCGCTCGATGACCGTCTGGAGATCGCAGGAGTGTATAAAGCATGACGCTACACGAGATGAGTATCAGCGCAATCCAGCGGGCGCTGAGCGCGGGCGAGCTGAGCGCCCATGAGATTGCCCGTCAGACGCTGGAGGCGATAGCGCGCGTGAACCCGCAGATCAACGCCTGGACCGCCGTGACGGAAGCGCGCATGCTCGCCGAGGCCGCGAATATCGACACCCTGCGCCGCGAAAAGCGCCCCCTGCCACCGCTGGCGGGCGTGCCCTATGCGGTGAAAAACCTGTTTGACGTTGCCGGGCATACTACCCTCGCCGGGGCCGAGCTGTTCAGCCAGCGCCCTCCCGCGGCCACTGACAGTTTTGCCGTACGTCAGCTGCGTAGCGCGGGCGGGTTACTGACCGGGATGGTGAATATGGATGCCTACGCCTACGGCTTTACCACCGAAAACAGCCACTACGGCGCGACGCATAACCCGCACGACCTGACGCGCATCGCGGGCGGTTCGTCCGGCGGTTCAGCCGCCGCCGTGGCCGCCGGGCTGGTGCATTTTTCGCTCGGCACCGACACCAACGGCTCCATTCGCGTTCCGGCATCCCTGTGCGGAATTTATGGCCTGAAACCCACCTTTGGCCGCCTGTCGCGATCCGGTAGCCATCCGTTTGTCGCGAGTCTGGATCATATCGGGCCCTTTGCCCGCCGCGTGTGCGATCTGGCGTCGGTGTACGACGCGCTGCAGGGGCGCGATACCCGCGACGGTTTTCAGGCAGAACGCTCGCGCGAGGAGACGCGTCCCCTGCTCGAACGCGGTCTGGACGGCCTGCGCTGTGCGGTGCTTGGCGGCTACTTCACCACCTGGTGCGACACGGAGGCCCGGGACGCCGTGGCGCGGGTGGCGAAGGCCCTCGACGCGCAGGAGGAGCTGCAGTTCCCCGACGCCGGGCTGGCGCGCTCCGCGGCGTTTATCACCAGCGCCTCGGAAGGGGGTAACCAGTACCTGCCCGCGCTTCGCCGCGAGCCTGAGCGTTTTGAACCCCATTCCCGCGAACGGCTTCTGGCAGGCGCGATGATCCCTTCCGCCTGGTATATTCAGGCCCAGCGGTTTCGCGCTCAGGCGCGTCAGGCGTTCAACGCCTTGTTTGAACAAGCCGATGTCCTGATCGCCCCCGCAACGCCGCGTAGCGCCACGCGGATCGGTGAGCAAACCATGGAGATTAACGGTCAGCCGCTGCCCATTCGCGCCAGCATGGGCATGCTCACTCAACCGATTTCGTTCCTGGGTTTGCCGGTGACCACCGTTCCGCTACGCACCGCCCGGGGTATGCCGATTGGCCTGCAGCTGATTGCCGCGCCGTTTAACGAGCAGGCCTGCCTGCGCGTCGCGCGCGTGCTGGAAGAGAGTGGCATCACCGATGCCCGCCCGGCGGAGGTGGTCGCATGATGAATCACGATGACATTAACCTGCCGTGGGTGGTTGCCGAAGTGACGGCGGCGTTTTACCGCTATGAAGATGCGCTGGTGAGCAACAACATTGCCGTGCTGGACGAGCTGTTCTGGCACGACAAAAATACGGTGCGTCTGGGGGCAGGTGAAAACCTGTACGGCATTGATGAAATCCGCGCCTTTCGTGCGGCGCGCGCGTCAGCCGGACTGGCGCGAACGTTGCGTCACACCGTCATCACTACCTTCGGGAAGAATTATGCCGTGTGCAGCACCGAGTTTACCCGCGAGGGCACGGAACGCATTGGCCGCCAGCAGCAGACGTGGGTGCGGTTTGCCTGTGGGTGGCGGATCGTGGCGGCGCAGGTGAGTTTGATGTCATAACGATTTGCTGCTCAGGGCGGGAAATCGCCCTGAGCGCTTTTTTAGCGATGCGCGTTATAAGCCGCCATGGTAATTAACCTGCTTTTAACAAGCCGATAGCATGATCGAGTTGCTTGTAGAGTTTGTGTCTCAAATCTTCTAACTCGTCATTTTCTCGAATGAGAGGTATTTCATTTTTATGAAGAACAATATCGTTAAATGATCCCATTCCACCGTAGAGTTTTTTCAATGAGTAAATGGATGACTCATAATCAACATCGAGTTCAAAGCACAGTTTTTCAAATGTTTTAGCCCATGCGTCCTCATCATTTGAGGACAGTATGGTGATGATATCATTTACCGTTTTCTTTATTTCATTTTTCATTTCAAACCACCACTTCCAAGTATCTTTATGCCAGGTATTTTCCACGGTGTAGGCACTATAACTTGCTCAGTTCCGCCGGAATAAAGGTCTGTTTGATAACCTACCTTTCCAACATATACTTTTGTTCCTGCGGGTATTTGAATCTCGTGATAGCTATCAAGAGGAGATTCACTTCCATTGGGCCATTTAGGTAGCAGTGCCTTATCTACCCTTGTTTGAAGTACTCCTCGAGGTTGTTCATATCCGAAAAATTGACCTAATGGTCGCCCCTCAACACCACCTCTATAAAAACTTGTATCTGATGATAGAGAGATCTCTTTGTATGTACCACTGGAAAAGGTTTCTGCTAGCTCTTTAGGTAATGGTCCGGGCTCTATTATCGAATATTCACCCTCAACTTTTCCCAGAACGTGGAGATCGTTAATCTCACTGGCAACTCCTAATCGGCCAAGACCAAGACCCGCAGCAACAGAAGCGGCAGCAATGATTAACCCTTTGTTGTCCATAACCTGATCGTAACCTGCTGGAGCATCGCCGCCTAGCTGCTTTGCGGTCTCATGAAATCCCTCTATGTTGCCGTTGTAGATGCCACCCGCAGCAAGAAGACTTCCCGCAGCTTTGCTGTTGATGGTTTCCGCTGCCTGCGCGTGCTGTAATGGGGCGTCGGAATAGTGCTGTTTAACTGTCGGTGCGGGCTTTCTGCCTTGGTGTTCGTTCAGAACGTAATCGTAAATCCGGCGTACTTCCTGCGGGAAACCCTCGCCGTAGGTGTCCATAAAACAGTCATAAACCAGATTACATTCGTCATCAAAGGAGAACGGATTGCAATACTTATCCCACTTTTCCCCCGTGTTCACGCCGACCATCCAGCCGTGTTCGAGATTCCATTCCACTTCATCATAAAGTCCGTCATATTCGAAACGCTGCTTGCGTTTATAAGGCTGCGTCGCGTGACGGTGGTGAACGCCTTGTCGACGTTTCGGGACGCTGTTATGGCATAGGGGGTTACGCTGGTAGTCGTATTCCAGGTAATCCAGTTCGTAAAATATGCTCGCCATCACCAGTGCTTCACGTGGAGTGAGGATGAACTGAATATCATCCGGCGCCAGTATTCGCTGGGCTTCCCATTTCATGTAGAGCGTGAACATCCGGTTCATTCCTTTTCCATTTAAAGTGCAGGGATTTTCCGGCTGAAGTGACGTAAAATCAATCATTCAGGCAAAAAAATCTAATGCCCCCGTGGTGGGTACACCAGAAAATGACTAGTGGAGCATCCAACTTCAGGCCGATCTTTTAGGTTTCCGTGGGTGCGGTTTGCCTGTGGGCGACGCAGGTGAGTTTGATGTCATAACGCGACCGGGCAGGCGACGTCCTGTAGGCCGGGTAAGGCGCAGCCGCCACCAGGCAAAACATCGCACAATTATTTCAGAAACGGATGCACCTCCCGCCAGTGGTCGGCAATCTGCTGGCGGGTACAGACCCACACCTGCTCATGCTGCTGCACGTAATCCAGGAACCGCTGTAGCGCGCGAAAACGCCCCGGCCGCCCCAGCAGGCGGCAGTGCATGCCGATAGACATCATTTTCGGCGCGCGTTCCCCTCCTCGTACAGCACGTCAAAACTGTCCTTCAGATACGTATAAAACTGCTCGGCGGTGTTAAACCCCTGCGCGGTGGCAAAGCGCATATCGTTAGCATCCAGCGTATAGGGCACAATCAGGTGCGGTTTACGGGTCCCGTCGCTACAGGCCACTTCCGTCCAGAAGGGTAAGTCATCGCCATAGTAGTCGCTGTCGTAGTCGAAGCCGCCATGCTCCGCGACCAGCTGGCGCGTGTTGGGGCTATCGCGCCCGGTGTACCAGCCTGTGGGCGGTTTGCCAAACAGATCGGTCAGCACGTGCACCGCTTTATGCAGATGCTCGCGCTCCTGGGCGATGTTCATATGCTGATAGTGGATCCAGCGCCAGCCGTGGCTGACCACGTCATAATCCGCCGCTTTAATCGCTTCGACGATTTCCGGATGACGCGCCAGCGCCATCGCTACGCCAAAGACCGTCAGCGGCAGACCGCGTTTTTGAAATTCAGTGTGGATGCGCCAGAACCCGGCGCGGCTGCCGTATTCGTAGAGCGAGTCCATCGACATGTGCCTGTCCGGGTAGCTTGCGGCACCGATGATGTCCGACAGGAACTGCTCGGATCCGGCATCGCCGTGCAGAACGTGGTTTTCCGCTCCTTCCTCGTAATTGAGTACAAACTGCACGGCGATGCGCGCCTGATTCGGCCACCGCGCGTGCGGTGGGTTGCCTGCGTAACCGCGCAGATCACGCGGGTAATCCTGTTCAAAAGTCCCCATTGCCACCCCCAAAAATTAAAATGGATTCAGTGCCTGAAATTGTCCGCTTAACGCTTTATTTTCCGGGAAGGCCAGATCCCCGTGCTTGCTGGTCGACAGCCCCAGCGCCACCAGCGACTCCACCATCTTCACCGCCGCGCTGACGCCGTCGATAACCGGCACGCGCAGTTCGCGCGTCAGCTCCTGCGCCAGCGTCGCCATGCCGCCGCAGCCCAGCACGATGGCCCCGCAGCCATCCTCTTTCAGCGCCTGTATACAGCGCGCGCGCACCTTTTCCTGCGCCAGACCGCTGCCGTCTTCCAGCGCCAGCACCGGGAGATCGATGGCATGCAGCGCCGCGCAGTGGTCCTGAAAGCCATACTGATGCAGCAGATGGCGGGCGATAATCAACGTGCGCGGCAGCGTGGTGACCACCGAAAAGCGCGTCGCCACCAGCGTCGCCATATGCATGGCGGCTTCAGCAATCCCTACCACCGGCCCCTGGGCCAGCTCGCGCGCCGCCAGCAGACCCGGGTCGCCAAAGCAGGCAATAACGTGACCATCCACGCCCTGCTGTCTGCCGAGTTTGACCTGTTCGAGAACGCCCACGGCAGCAATGGCCTCGTCAAAGTGGCCTTCGATGGACGGCACGCCTGCGGTCGGGCAGACCGCGAGGATTTCCGTTCCCGGTGCAGCCACCGCACGGGCTGCCGCACCGATGGTTTCCGTCATGGCGAGGCTGGTGTTGGGGTTGATCACTTGTATACAGACAGACGACATTACGACTCCTTGTGGCCGGCAAACAGCCGGGCAAAATCAGGCAGACACTCGCCCGCCCGCTCGAAGCAGAGGCTGGCGACGATATGTTCAAAATGGTGCATTAAGGCCTCGCTGAGCGGCTGGAGCGCCTTCTGGCGCAGCAGATCCACCAGCTGTTCGTGATCGTTGCAGCGACAGCCCTGCCGCCACGGCGCGCCCCAGGTGGCAATCACCAGCGATGAACGCTGGCTCAGGCCGGTCACCATCTCCGTCAGCACCTGGTTGCCGGAGATGGCCTGTAGCTGAATGTGAAAATTGGCGGAGTGGCGTATCGCCGCCGGGCCGTCATAGGCCTCGTGCGCCTGCTGCTCCTGACGAATAATGGCCTCCAGTGCTGCCAGATGCGGCGGCTGGCAGTGGGCCAGCACGTCCGGCAGATTAGCGACCTCCAGCAGCGCGCGAGTGCGGAAGATGTGCCGCGCCTCTTCTACCGTCGGGCTGGCGACGTGTGCACCACGTTTGGGCGTTAAGGTGACCATTTGCACAGCGGCGAGTCGTTGCAGCACCTTTCGGATGCCGGTACGGCTCACGCCAAACACCTCGGCCAGCGCCTCTTCCGGCAATTTGCTCCCCGGCAGCAACTGATGTTCGACAATTGCGGTCATCAGCGCCTGAAAGATGGATTCGTCTTTGTCATGCAGGTCTGGCGCGGTCTGCAGGCCATTTACGTTGTTCATTCACCACTCCGTGCTTTACCTTTCGTTATCGAATCGTATACATAAAAATAAAATATTGCATACAAGATTTATTATTTTGGCCTGGATCCTGCAACACCGTTTGCACTCCCACTCAACGGGTTTTCATTCACAGGAGCAGGTTTCATGCCAAACAGTCAAAACGCGCAGCAGGGTACGGCCGCTGATTCCGGTGCGGTTTACAGCCCACGTCTTTGCAATGAGGATCTGGCACCCACGCGTGACCAGAAATGGAGCTGGTACAACATCTTTTCATTCTGGATGTCGGACGTTCACAGCATGGGGGGATATGTGGTCGCCGCGAGCTTCTTTACGCTCGGGCTGGCAAGCTGGCAGGTGTTACTCTGCCTGCTGGTGGGGATTTGTATTGTGCAACTGTGCGCCAACCTGGTCGCAAAACCGAGCCAGATGGCGGGCGTGCCCTATGCCGTGATCAGCCGTCAGGCGTTCGGCGTCTTTGGGGCGAACATTCCAGCGGTGATCCGCGGGCTTATCGCCTTTGCGTGGTATGGCATCCAGACCTACCTGGCCGCCAACGCCCTGATGCTGGTGGCACTGAAGTTCTGGCCGTCGCTCTCTTCACTCACCACCGGCGCGTTCCTCGGCCTGTCACATCTGGGCTGGATCTGCTTCGCCATCATGTGGGTATTGCAGGCGATGGTTTTCTGGCACGGGATGAGCGCCATCAAGCGCTTCATTGATATCGCCGGTCCGGCGGTCTACGTGGTGATGCTGGCCCTTGCGGGCTGGATTGTATACAAGACCGGTTTTGACGGGATCTCCTTTACCCTCGCCAGCAAATCCCTGACCGCGGGCGAGCAAACCTGGCAGATGATCACCGCGACCGCGCTGGTGGTCTCCTACTTCTCCGGCCCGCTGCTCAACTTTGGTGACTTCTCCCGCTACGGGAAAAGCATGGGGGAGATCCGCCGCGGTAACCGCTGGGGTCTGCCGTTTAACTTCCTGCTGTTCTCCATCGTCACCGTGGTGATTGTCTCCGGTACCCAGTCGCTGTTTGGCCGCATGATCACCGACCCGATTGAAACCGTCAGCCGTGTGGGTAACGATCTGGCCGTGGCGATTGGCCTGCTGACGATGATCACCGCCACCATCGGGATTAACATTGTGGCGAACTTTGTCTCGCCAGCCTTTGATTTCTCTAACTGCTCGCCGCAGAAGATCAGCTTCCGCACCGGGGGAATGATTGCTGCCGTCGGCTCGATCCTGCTCACCCCGTGGAACCTGTTCAACTCACCGGAGTTAATCCACTACACCCTGGACGTGCTCGGGGCGTTTATCGGCCCGCTGTTTGGCATACTGATTGCCGATTTCTACCTGATTAAACGCGGCAAGGTGTCGGTTGACGACCTGTTCGATGACACGCCAAAGGGCAAATACTGGTATCGCAACGGCTTTAACCCGAAAGCCATCGGCGCGCTGATCCCGTCCGTTGCCGTGGGCCTGGTGATTAGCTTTATCCCGGCCCTGCATGAGGTGGCGAACTTCAGCTGGTTCATCGGCGTCTTCCTCGGCGGCGTGACCTACCGCTGGCTGGCGCGGGAAGATCGCGAGACAGCAGGCGCGACGACGTTCAGCTCCCGCGTGGCAACGCAAAAAGAGTAACCCTTCCCTCCTCCTCTGGCCGCAGCGTAACTGCGGCCCGTTCATTCTGGCACTGTTCTTGCTGCGCTTTCTCACCCCGCTACGCAAACACGAAGGCAGGAACCATGATGGAATACCAGACTGCGATACGCGGTACATTTTTTGACATTACCCAGGTCTGCGACAGCGCAGACACCATTGCCGAACACGCGCGCTACCTTGAGGACGGGCTGCTGTTTATACAGAACGGAAAAATTCTGGCGCACATGCCCTGGCAGGAGGGCGAGCAGTATCTTGACCCCCACAAGGGCTACACCGACCTGCGCGGCAAGCTGCTGCTGCCCGGTTTTATCGATACCCATGTGCATTATCCGCAAACGGAGATGATCGGCGCCTTTGGCGAGCAGCTGCTGGAGTGGCTGACCACCTATACCTTCCCGGTGGAGAGCCAGTTTGCCGATGAAGCCTACGCGAAAGAGATCGCCGAATTTTTCATTAACCAGCTGGTGAGCAATGGCACCACCACCGCGCTGGTGTTCTGCACGCTGCATCCGGAATCGGTCGAGGGGCTGTTTACTGAGGCGCTTCGCCTCAACATGCGCCTTATCGCCGGGAAGGTGATGATGGACAGACACGCGCCGGACTACCTGAGCGAGGACGCGAAACAGAGCTACCGGCAGACGCGCGAGCTGATCCAGCGCTGGCATCACCGGGGGCGGCTGGGCTATGCCATTACGCCACGCTTTGCTCCGACGTCATCTCCCGAGTTGCTCGCCGCGGTCAGCCTGCTGAGAGAGGAGTTTCCGGATACCTGGCTGCAAACCCATCTGAGCGAAAACCCAAACGAAGTGGCCTGGGTGAGCGACCTCTGGCCGGAGCATGAACGCTATCTGGACGTGTATCACCACTACGGCCTGACCGGCGAGCGCAGCGTGTTTGCCCACGCCATCCACCTGCACCACAGCGAGTGGCAATGCCTGCATGACACCGGTTCGGCGGTGGCGTTTTGCCCCACCTCGAACCTGTTTCTCGGTAGCGGGCTGTTTCGCCTGCCCGCCTGCTGGCAGCACAGAGTGCGGATGGGCATCGGCACTGACGTGGGTGCGGGCACCACCTTCAGCATGCTGCGTACCCTGGGGGAAGCGTACAAGGTGGGTCAGCTCCAGAGCTACCGTCTCCGCGCCAGCGAGGCGTTTTACCACGCCACGCTGGGCGGCGCGCACGCCCTCCGGCTTGACGAGAAGATTGGCAACTTCACGCCCGGCAAAGAGGCGGATTTCGTCGTCATCGACCCGGACATAACGCCGCTGCAGCGCCTGCGCAATCGCCGCTGCCAGGACATTTACGAGCAGCTCTTTGTGCTGATGACCCTGGGCGATGAGCGCAACATCAGCGAAACCTGGGTCAACGGCGTGCAGGTGTGGTCAGCTGCCCCGGTAGGTTGACCAGCCGCCGGGCGCAATCACAAACGGCAGATGGAAATGCTCGTCTGCCGATTCTCCCGTCACAAACTCAATCTGCGCGCAGGGATAGATCGTCTCGCGGCCTGTGTCGCTAAACCACTTACCGATTTCGGCCACCAGCCGGTAGCGGCCTTTTGCCAGGTTCGGGACGAATTCTGTGATGCGCCCACTGGCGTTCGTGACGCCAGTCGCCATGATCTCCCCGTCCCGCTCAAGATGAACCGTCACGCCCTCGGCGGGTTTCCCCGTTGAAATATCGAGAATATGGGTGCTGAGTGTGCTCATTCGCTAATGACTCCTTCCAGCCGCAGCAGCGTAATTTCCCGCAGCTGTTCCAGCGCGGTCAATACTTCCTGCGTATCGTTGTTTTCCAGCCGCGCGTTCAGCGCCTGTAAGATCTCTTCTCCGCTGCGGCCCTTCGCGCGGATAAGAAAGACCCGTCCGAAACGGGCTTCATAGCGGGCGTTTCCTTCCCGTAACGCCTGCGTCAGGGCAGCATCGCGGTCATTCACCGCGCCCTGTTCCTGCCGCGACAGTGCTGCCTCCGCCTGGGAACCCGCTGGCTTTTCCCCGATACGCGGATGGGCGCTCAGGGCTTGCGTTAACGCCGTCTCATCCCAGCATTGCGTCAGCGCCAGTGCTTTACTGAACACGTCTTCCCGGCGGGAGTAGGGCCGCCCGCGTACCAGGGCTTCAGCCCAGCCGGAGATCGCCACGCAGGGGTGGAGCCGCGCGAGAGCCTCTTTCTCAGGAAGCCGATTAAAGTCGTGCAGTGCGATCATAGTATCTCCTTGATTATCCTCTTTCAGGTCATTGCACAAACCACGCCACTCCTTTGCCTGAGCGTGAAACAGTTGATTCCGTATAGCTCAACTGGAAATTTTTGATTCAAAAAAAGGCAAGCTCACCACGTCTGCGCACCTTAGCAGTGCAAACCTGCCCTTCACAACGCCGTTTTCACCCCTTTGCAGCCTGGTACGCAAATTGCTGAATGGCTTTACACCCTGCAAAAGGAGAGAAGCATGAAAGCAATCGTTATTGGTGCGGGAATTGGCGGCCTGAGCGCCGCTGTTGCGCTGAAGAAAGCGGGCATCGACTGTACCGTGTTTGAAGCCGTCAAAGCGATCAAGCCCGTCGGGGCGGCCATCTCCATCTGGCCTAACGGCGTGAAATGCATGCAGCACCTCGGCATGGGCGACATCATCGAGACGTACGGCGGGCCGATGCGTTTTATGGCCTACAAAGATTACCGGCGCGGCGATACCCTGACCCGCTTTAGCCTCGCGCCGCTGGTCGAGCGCACCGGCGGGCGTCCCTGCCCCGTCTCGCGCGCGGAACTTCAGCGCGAAATGCTGGACTTCTGGGGGCGCGATAACGTGCAGTTTGGCAAGCGCGTCGAACGTGTGCGGGAAGATGACGCGGGCGTGAGCGTCACCTTCACCGATGGCACCGCGGCAACCGGGGATTTTCTGATTGCCGCCGACGGCAGCCACTCGGCGGTTCGTCCGTATGTGCTGGGGTATACGCCGGAGCGCCGCTACGCCGGTTACGTGAACTGGAACGGGCTGGTGAAGATTGATGAAGAGATTGCCCCGGCGCACCAGTGGACCACCTTCGTTGGTGAGGGCAAACGCGTATCGCTGATGCCCGTCTCCGGCGGACGCTTCTACTTCTTCTTTGACGTGCCGCTCCCTGCGGGTCTGGCAGAAGATCGCACCACCCTGCGTGCCGATCTCACGGGCTACTTCCGCGGCTGGGCGCCGCCGGTGCAAAAGCTTATCGCCGCGCTCGATCCTGACACCACTAACCGGATTGAAATCCACGACATCGAACCGTTCGATACCCTGGTGCGCGGCAACGTCGCGCTGCTCGGCGATGCCGGGCACAGCACCACGCCGGATATCGGCCAGGGCGGCTGTGCAGCGATGGAAGATGCCGTGGTGCTGGGCGAATGCCTGCGAGAGAACCACAACATTACGCTGGCGCTGCGACAGTACGAAGCGCTGCGCTGCGACCGGGTGCGTGACCTGGTGCTGAAGGCGCGCAAACGCTGCGACGTCACCCACGGCAAAGACATGACGTTGACGCAGGCCTGGTATCAGGAGCTGAAAGAGGAGACCGGGGAGCGCATCATCAACGGTCTGTGCGAGACCATTCAGGGCGGCCCGTTAGGCTGAACAAGAGGGACAACGATGAAAAGAGAACCGACTCCACCCGCCCACTGCACCTTTGAGCCAGAGGACTGGCTGCGCCTGGCGAAATGCTGGCATCCGGTTGCACGCGCCTGCGACATCGGCCCGGCACCGGTTAAAGCAACCCTGCTGGATGAACAGCTGGTCATTTACCGGATTAACGACCAGGTCGTGGTCGCCCGGGATGTCTGTCCGCACCGTGGCGTGCCGCTGACGCTGGGCTTTCACGATGAGCACGGCATTATTTGTCCGTACCACGGCTTACGCTTCGGAGAGGACGGGCGCTGCAACCGTATCCCGTCCAGCCCCGACCAGCCCGTTCCGGCGAAGCTGAACCTGATTAACTACGCCGTGGAGGAGCGCTTTGGCCTGATCTGGACCTGTCTGGCCTTTGACCCGGACAATCCGGTACCGCTGCCCGCCATGCCGCACTGGGATGACGACGGATTCCAGCAGATTAACTGCCCGGCGTTCGAGGTGAATGGCTTCGCCGGTCGCCAGGTGGAAGGATTTCTGGACGTGGCGCACTTTGCCTGGATCCACACCGATACCTTTGCCGATCCCAATAATCAACTGGTTCCCACCTATCAGCCGCAGGAGACGCCGTTCGGTTTCGTGGCCGATTACTGGAGTTCCGTGAGCAACTATCCCGCCAGTTCAGATGTCCAGGCTCCGGAGGGCTTCCAGTGGCTGCGTCATTTTGAAATGCATCTGCCGTTTACCGCCACGCTGACGATCCATTTCCCGGGGGAATCCCGACTGGTGATTATGAACGCCGCGTCGCCGGTATCATCGCGGGTGACCCGGATGTTCGCCCCTATCGCGCGCAACTTCGATCTGCATATTCCGGTGGAAGATGTGCATGCCTTCAATCTGCGCATTTTTGAAGAAGACCGTCTGATGGTCGAAACCCAGCGCCCGGAAAGCCTGCCGCTGGATCTGACGCTCGAAGCCCATATCCCGGCGGATAAAAGCTCGATTGCCTACCGTCGGGGACTGAAAAAGATGGGATTCGGCGAATTTTTCCTGGTATGACGGAGGCCAATATGTTGAGCGTTATCGTTGATGGGCTGTGGCGTGAGGGGGATAAAAGCCTCGCCGTCAGGCTGGTGGCGGAAAACGGCGCCGCGCTACCGGCGTGGCAGCCCGGCGCGCATATTGATGTGCACCTGCCCTGCGGCCTGGTGCGCCAGTATTCCCTGACCGGAGCCTGTGAGGACGAGGGGTATCTTATCTGCGTGGGGCGCGAAACCGCCTCGCGCGGCGGGTCGCGCTACGTTCACGAGACGCTGCGGCCTGGACAGAAACTCACGATCTCCACCCCACGCAATCTGTTCCCGCTCGTTCAGGCAGAGCGGGTTTTACTCCTGGCTGCGGGCATTGGCATTACGCCGCTGTTTGCGATGGCCCTGCAGCTGAAGGCGGCCGGAACGCCGTTTACGCTACATTATTACGTTAAAAATCGCGAAAGCGCGGCGTTTGTTCGGGAACTCTCAAAGTACGGTGAGTGCATCATTCATACCCTCAGCCCCCGCTCAGCGCTGGCAGAACATCTCCCCATACCGGAAGCGGGACTGCATGCCTGGGTGTGCGGACCTGCGGGTTTTATGGAGAAAGTCCGCAATGTGGCAACGACGAAGGGATGGGATAACGCCCACATTCACAGCGAGGCGTTTCAGCCTGCTGCGCCTGCCGCTGGTCATGAAACCGGCGAGATCTTTACCGTTAAACTGGCCTCCACCGGGGAGCGCTGGCCGGTGCCTGCGGATAAGACCATTGCCCAGGTCTTACAGGCAAACGGCGTAGACGTACCGCTGTCCTGTGAAATGGGGATCTGCGGCGCCTGCCTGACGCCGGTGATTGACGGCGTGGTGGATCACCGGGACAGCGTGCAGTCGGAGGCGGAAAAAAGCGCAACAAACCAGCAGGTGGCGCTGTGCTGCTCGCGGAGCCATTCTGGGGAGCTGGTGATTGGGCTGTAAAACGACATCAACATTTTAGCGGCCCTTCTTGCCGGGTGGCGCTGTGCTTACCCGGCCTACAATTCGTAACAATATCAATACATTGCACTATTCATTGTAGGCCCGTGCAAGCGTAGCGCCGCCGGGCGAAACTCACACATCGCCTTTACCCTGCCACGCGTACTCAATATGGCTGGCCTGCTCGCGCGCCAGGGCATCATCGCCCTTTAATCGCGCCGCCAGGGTAAAGGCGAAATCAAATACGTTACCCAGGCCGCGACCGCTCAGCAGATTGCCGTCTTCCACCACCTCGGCATCGACGTACCTGCCCTCGCTGACTGTTTTCCACAGATCGCCGGAACAGACGTAGCGGCGCCCCTTCAGCAGCCCGTTACCGCCCAGCACACGGGCGGCGGCGGAACAAATCGGGCAGATATATTTGCCCATTTCATCGTGGCGGCGGACGAAGGCGATGACCTCCGCGCTTTTCGCCAGGTTAACGCTGCCCTCCGGGCCGCCCGGTAACACTACGGCGTCAAAGGTGCAATCGAAACTGGCCTTCAGGGTGCTGTCCGCCACCATTGAGATGGCGTGATAGCTCACCACTTCGCGGCTCTCGCCGCAGGCAATCGTCTGCACCGTAATATTCAGGCGACGCAGGATATCAATGGTGACGATCGCTTCCCCCTCTTCAAAACCGGGGGCCAATAGCACGGCTACGCTTTTCATTTTGCTCTCCATGGCTTCCGGGTTACCAGTACGGGTGCCAAATCTGTCGCAGCCGCGCCAGCAGCTCGAGATAGAAATAGTCTCCCCAGCTACAGCACTGATCGACCCCCTTGCCGCTGCCCATATGATAAACCGAGTGTTGCAGCAGCCCTTCGGTCGGATCGTCGTCGTGGGCAAGGTAGTTATCGGTCAGCGACAGCGCAATACGCAGCGCCATCTCTTCGTAATACGCACGGTTTGCGTCGAGCGTCGGCAGCGCCTTGACCAGCTCCAGCAGACCGCAAGCGGCAATCGCCGCCGCTGAACTGTCGCGCACGGCGTCAGTACCGAGCAGCGCCAGATCCCAGTGGCACACATCATCTTCCGGCAAACGGTTGAGGAAGTAATGTGCCAGGCTGCGTGACAGCTCAACCATCTGCTTATCGCCGGTGTGCTGATAGCTGAGCAGGAAGCCGTAAATGCCCCATGCCTGCCCGCGCGACCAGCACGAGGTGTCGCTGTAGCCCTGATGGGTATTACCAAAGCGCGGCTCACCCGTCTGGACATCCATATAGTATGTGTGATACGTCGAGGCATCTTCCCGCACGATATAGTTCGCAGCCTGTCCGGCGTGAGCCGCCGCCGCTTGTGCATAGCGCGGATCCCCGGTCTGTTCGCTGGCCCAGTACAGCAGCGGCAGGTTCATGTTGCAGTCGATGATCATTCGCCCCTGCTGCTCCGGGTCGTTTAAATCACCCCATGCCTGGATAATCCTGGCCGTTGGGTTAAAACGCTCCATCAGGCGCTCGGCTGCCAGCAGCGCCGACCGGCGAGCGGCTTCGTTGCCGGTGAGGCGCCAGGCGCTGATGCAGGAGAGCGAATAGAGAAAACCAAGATCGTGCGTTGCCGTGTCGATACGCTGCTCAATACGCCGGGCGAACGACGGTAAATAGCGCTCGGCGGCGTCACGATAATGCGCTTTGCCCGTCATCTCCCACGCCAGCCACAGCTGGCCTGGCCAAAAACTGGTGGTCCATTCCACGTTATCGGTGCGCGGCCAGACGCCCTTCTCACAGGCTTCGCCGGGGAATTTATCGCCGAAGGCAACAATATTTTTGTCGAGCTTGCGCGTTACGCGGGTTAACGCCGCTTCCAGCTTCTGGCTCAGGGCCAGGCGATCGACCTGATGCAGTTCGATCGGCCGCAGCGCTTCGGTGATAACAGATTTGGTCATAACAACTCCTGAATTAATGTTTGGCCGGTTCAACCGGGGCGGAATCTAATGCCGGAGCAAAGGGGCGTGAGACATCGCACTTAGACTGGCAGCGCGACAGCGTAAAGGCGGAAATCAGCGTAAATATCAGGGCGCAGCAGCCCATCAGCAGATAGGTATGCTCAAAGCCTATCCTGTCGTACAGATAGCCAGCAGGTGGGGCGACCACAATCGACCCCACGTAAATCATCGCCTGGTAGCCCAGCAGGTACATCGTGGCGTTAACCCGACGATGGAAATGTTCGGCGATGTATTTGAAGACCGAGATCAGCAGCAGCGCGATCTCGACGCCATAAAACGGTTTGATGATAGAGATCACTATCGGGTCACTGGTGAGTCCGGAGGCGATCAGCCGAGCCCCTACCACGCAGCCGCAGAACACCAGGCCGCGCTTGGCGCCGTAGTGATTCACCAGCCACGGGATACACATCATCATCAGGAATTCCATACCCGACTGGACGGTGCTCAGGTAGCCGTACCAGGCATTTCCCTGCTCTTTGGTGGCGAAGAATGATACGAAGTAGCGCGGGAATTGCTGTTCGGCGATAAACATCATCCACGCCACCCCGGCGACGTAGAGGCTGAACATCCAGAATTTGCGGTTTTTCAGGAGCATCAGCACATCGGCGAAGACAATCTTATTGGCGGAAATAACGCTGTTATTACGCAGCTGCTCATCGCCGATTTTGAGGCTAATCAGCACCAGCAGCATCAGTACCGAGGTACCGCTGCTGAGCAGAAAGTTGGCCAGCGGCGTGACGTTAAACAACAGCCCGGAGACCGAAGCCGCCATCGCCCAGCCCAGCGAACCCCACATTCTGATGCGGCCAAACTCCAGCCCGTACAGACGGCTAAAGCGGTCTGCGTAAGATTCAGATGCCGCCACGCCAGCGTACCAGCCCAGGCTCAGATACAGCGCGCCGATGATAATCCCGGCCATCGCATGGCTTTCCAGCAGCGGCTGGTACACCAGCGCAAAAAACGGTGCCATCAGCGCAGAAATGGCGCAGACAAAATAGAGCAGCCACTTGCTCATGCCGATTTTGTCCATGATGTAGCCATACACCGGCTTCAGGACAACCGCGAAGACGCCATTGATGGCGAACACGCTGCCGATAGTGATGCTATCGAGGCCCACTTTCTGGCTCAGCCACAAGGCGTACAGGCCAAAGCTGGATGACCAGGTGAAGAAGTAGAGAAAAATAAAGGTACTCATTTTGTACTGTGCGGCGCGTACGGACGATGATGTGCTCATAGCGATGTCTCCGGGGCCAGAACGAGCGTCGTTTCTTGTCGTGCCATCACGAAGCGTACCGCGTCATCGCTTATGAAGGCCTGCGGGCAGTGTTGCGGATCGAAGCCTGCGGCATTTCCCGCCCACACCGCGCTTATCAGCAAATGCGTGCCGGGGTCGAGTTCACCGCGCAGCAGCGGCACTGCCGCGCGCTCGGCAAACAACAGATTACTGTTTGGCGGCGTCACCACCGTTTCGCCGCGGCGGGCGTGCGGATGTAAACAGAAAATGGCTGAGGCATCCTGGGCATTGCGTAACCAGCAGGCGCTTTCCATCTCCTGCGCCTGCGGCTGTGGGCGGTTCGCGAGGCTAAAGCCCCCTTCCGCGCAATCCAGCTCGCGTTGAGTATTGATACGATGGACGCGCAGTTGCCAGTCGCCCAGCGCCAGCAGCCAGCTCTCAATCACCACGTCGCGCCACGGCAGCCAGCGGCTGTATATGGTACCGTCGGCGGTGACCACGTGCTGGCATTCACGGCGGCCACGCCAGTAGTTATCTTTTTCGGCCAGCAGCAGCATCGAATCGGGTGCGGCATGGTTCAGGCCGTAGCGCCCGCGTTCGAGGGTGAAGCCAAAGCGGGTGGAATAGGCAAATTTGCAGTATTTTGCTTCGGTATTCACGAAGTTGTTCAGCTCCAGCTGGCCGGACGTCAGCATCCACAGGTGATCGGCCTGATGCACCACCACCTGATCCGCGTGGGCTATCGTGTGCTGCGCGGGCAATGGCGGCAGCGGCAGCTCGGCCGCCTGCCAGAAAGCGTCGCCCTCATCTAATGCCAGTACCAGCAGGGTCTTCAGGCCCCAGTACGGTGAACCGGGCGCGTTGTAGTCTTCCGCCATCGCCAGATTCGGGTAGCTGTAGCCGACGCTCAGTATGCCGTCGCGGTCGAATATCGGCTGCTTCAGCCACCAGCGCAGATGGCGCAGCACGATGCCCTTAATTACGCCCGGCGAAAAGACCTCCAGCCCGGCGAAAGCCGCCGCACTCCAGAACGCCGCCTCGGCAAAGCGGTAGGTCAGGCTACGGCCAAACGGGATCGCCGAGCCGTCTTCGGCAAAGAAATGAATGAAGTCAGAGGAGAAACGCGCGGCGCGATCGCGCAGGGTTGCACACCGCGTTGGATCAACATCGGCCATTAGCTTCGCGTAAATCAGGCCATAGAAATGGAAGCCCATCGAGATGTAATAGTCGCGCGGCCGGCCCGGTCCATCGGAGTACCAGCCATCTCCAAGATAGTAGTGCTCCATGGCAGCGAAATGCTTTTCCAGCGCCTGCGGATGGGTCGGCATGCCACAATAATGGAAGCCAACCTGCACTAGAATCGGAAAGAAGTGCCAGTTGTTATCGGGGATATCCTGGGTCTCGCACTGCTTTAGCCAGCGCCATAGATTCTCTTTCTCCGTCTCAGTGAAATGTGCCAGTACGGTTTCGCCCGCCAGCGCCAGCAGTAACCCGTAAGCCGCCATTTCGACGATTCGCTGATCGAAAGGACCGACATCGCCCCAGTAATCAGCATGCTGCGGATTGGTGCCGTTTTTTATCGCCTGTAAATAGAAAGAGAAGTGTTGCGGCTCGCTGCCGCCAGCCAACAATGGCGTGATGCCCCACAGCAGACGGGAAAAGGTTTCCATGCTCGCGACCTGCTGGCCGTAGTGAGCGGTAAAGTTCGCTAAATCAATGCGGCTGGCGTCTTTTTTAAAATAAGGCGTCACCGCGTTCAGCATATCGTTAACCAGCCGCAGTACCTCATCACGGCTCGTCAGTGGGTTATCCAGATGAATATTTTCAGGTTGCACAGGGTCCTCCCGCATAACACGAGGGTAGAGATAAGTTATTGTTATTTGGCTTTTTAAAGCCACAAGTGCGACGTCTGAATGAAGAGTAACCGCTTTTATTCCCGGTGCTGAGTGAGCAGACTCACAAAATTAAACCGGCATTTCATTTTTGCTGGATTTTGTCGATCGAGAGAGGGATAAATTACAAATGATGGTCTAAAAATTTAAATCTGTTGTCCTGGAGGGAAAATGGGTGAAACGCAACTGCTGGAACGCATTACGCTCGATCGGCAGGCCATTTCATTTAACCGCATGTACACCACCAGCGCGGTTTACTACCACTGGCATCAGTGCGTTGAATTGCTCTATATTTCCAGCGGTTATGGCATCGTGGTGGTGGACAATCAGCACTACACCGCCCGTCCGGGGCGTTTATTTGTCTTCCCGCCCTTCCGTTTGCACAAAGTGCAGGTCGATCATAGCGATAAGAACCCCTATCACCGCACCACCATGCACATTGCGCAATCGGTCGTCGAAAGCGCGCTCAGCACCTTTCCGCGCCATCAGGCCCGCTTCGCCTCGCTGGCCGCCAGCAATCTCCCGGCACAAATTTACGATCTCAGCACGCACGCGGCGTTTATTGAGAGAATACTTGAACAGTTTCAGCGCCTGGAGGACAACGCGCAGACCGAGGCCTGCGAGGTGGCATTTCTGGTGATGCAGCTCATGACATGTCTGCCCGAGCAGCCGCAGCCCTACCCGCCGCGCCAGCAGACCGTCGCCTCGCGGATAATGAGCTGGGTCGAAGCCCACTATGCCAGCAAGTTTTCGCTCGATCGGTTAGCGCACGACCTGGGGCTCTCGCGAAGCTATACCTCACGCATTTTCCGCCAGCAGACCGGCGGTAGCATCCACGAATATTTGCTGACCCGGCGGATTAAAAGCAGCTGCGATCTGTTACGGTACAGCGATGAGCCTGTTGACGCCATTGCACTGGCAGTGGGGTTTAGCGAGGTGACCTATTTCATTACCTGCTTTAAAAAGATGATGCGTCAGACGCCGCTGCAGTATCGACGGAGTAACTCCGGCACCAGAATTCCCGGTTAAGGCGGTTTTAACAAACAAAAAACCCAGGTCGCATAACGACCTGGGTTTCGAATTTGGCGGAAGCGTAGAGATTCGAACTCTAGAACCCTTTCGGGTCGCCGGTTTTCAAGACCGGTGCCTTCAACCGCTCGGCCACGCTTCCAAAGTGAGGCGCACTATAAACATCTATTAGCGCCTTGTAAAGCAGGAATTTTTCTATTTCTACGCCCTGGCGTTTAACTGCGCAAAAAATCGCTCATTCCCCGATCCCCGCGTCGCTCTCTCCCACTTGTACATACCGTTACACGGCAACGCTCATCCTTCTAAATCGCTCTGGTATAGAATGCCCCAAAATAGACGGCCATTTGTTGTGTAATTGTTATAAAGCCGGTTATTAACGGATTTTAGAAAATTGCCGCCATGTAGTCTTACTGGTTAATGATGAAAATCAAAAATACGTTTTGCTTACATATCCTGATGGCAGCCCTGGCCATTTTATTCCTCAGCATTCACCCGCTGGTGACCAGCTTTGATCCGCCGCTTAAATTCCAGCCGCTGATCAAATCCATGGCGGGCACACCGAAAGAACAAGCGGAAAAAATTGCCACCATTTCCCATGCCCTGGAGGGGAATGCCATTTTCTTCATTGGTGCCTCTGAAGTTGCCACCTCCGAAGATGAACATTACGCGGTCTATCATTATTTTAATCAGCAATTACACCAACCCGTCGTGGCGTATGGCGATGCGTTTGTCGATGATGAAACACAATTTTTACTGTTTTCACGTTTTAAAAATAGCCTTAACGCAAACAGTAAAGTGGTTTTATTGTTGGCACCTGACAGCTTTTACTCAAAAGGTCTGCCACCCGCTATCTATGCGGATAATTTTCCAGGCTCTGTTTTTGATCCCCTGATGAAGGATCCGCAGGCACGTCCGATCCTCATGAATTATTTAAAACATATTGATGCTAAAGAGATAAGCCATTTAACCTTTGGGCAAATGCGTGTCTTCGGCTGGCACCCCGATCTGATTTGGGATGAGATCGGTTTCCAGTTCGCTAATTTTTGTACCCTGATAAAAAACGACTGGCTGTCGCTGCTCAATATCAGGCCTGAGACGGCGCAACCCTGGCCGCAACAGCCAACCACCCACATGACTCCGGACTGGAATAAAGAGCTGGCGAATGCCCGTGAATTAAATAAAGTTCGCCAGCAAAGCGCGGCGACCCTGTGGATGGACAAAACGATTTACGAAGAGGACGGTAAGCCGCAGCAGTGGGATGACACGCCGGTGGTGCCCGGCCAATTCGCTGCGTTCAGGAAAACCGTCCAGATGCTGAAGGCACATCACGTGCAGGTCATTGCTATCGTCGACCCGGTTAACCCGTGGGCGCTTTACCATACCGACACTTTCCGCCCGTACGATAAGCAAATTCAATCCATTCTGAAAGAGAACCATATCCCTTATTTAGATATGTACGCTATGCCTTATCAGAATGGCTGGAACTGGGACCGACTGCACCCGACTGAACTGGCCTGGGTGCCTATGCTTCGCTTTATTGCACAGAGTTTTAAATAATGAAAATCGCGATCCGTCTGTTTTTCCTTTATCTCCTGCTTGGGATCACCATCGTCGCGTGGACCGCTGTCGATGACAGCATGAGTATGCAACTGCATTTTGAATATCAGAAATTCTGAGGCCGAATGATGTACAGCTCAGGACTGTTTTTTGTCTGTTTATTTTCATCGGCACTGGTATTTGCGCTGATTAATCGCCTGCTGCGCCATCGCCTGACCTGGTTATCGTCCTTGGCCGTCCTGACAGCATTGGGCTGGGGCTATATTTTTCAGGGCGATTATCGTATTCCGGCGATCGTATTTGGCTGTTTTTATCTTTTCGCCGCGTTAAAAGAAAAAGGATGGTTAAAAACCTGGCAGGCGATCGTGTTAACGCTGCTGCCCCTGTTTTTGGTGAAATTACATTTTAATCACCATCTCGGCATGATCGGTCTCTCTTTTATGACCTTTCGCGCGGTGGATGTGCTGTTGTATCGCAGTAAAAAAGAGGGCCAGAATATTCTGCACTATTTCTGCTACCTCTTTATGCCCTTTATTATTCTGGCCGGGCCGATGTACCGCTGGCGGACATGGATGAGCGATGTGAATAAACCCGCATTCACCCTTAACCGTGAACAATGTTTAACAGCGTTAGAGCTGATCGTCACCGGTATCATCCAGAAGTTCCTGTTTGCCATGCTGATCGATTCGCTTGTGGTGCAGCCCTGGAGCCATAAGCCATTCTCGCTGACCGTCGGCGTGGTGATGTCGATTGCTTACAGCGCCTATCTGTACTTTGATTTTGCAGGTTACAGCAATATGGCCATCGGTGCCGGGCGCTTATTCGGGCTGAATATTCCGGCAAACTTCAATATGCCGCTGCTTGCAAAGAACCCTCAGGACTTCTGGCGGCGCTTCCACATCAGCCTGTCTGAATGGCTGCGCGATGTGGTGTTTATGCCCGTCTATATGAACCTGATGAAGTTCAACTTTTTCCGTCAGAACAAAACGCTGGCGCAAAATATCGGTATTTTTTGCACCCTGTTCTGCATGGGGGCATGGAATGGCCTGGAACGCCATTATGTCATCAGCGGCGCGCTGTTTGGCGCCATTTCTGTCGCACACAACATGCTGCTATGGTCAGCCAAACGCAGCCCGGGATTACACCGCGGTTTGCAGTATCCGGCAGTGGCGTTTTTGGGGCGAATTCTGACGCTGGGCAGCGCCGCAGGATCCCTTTACATCTTTAGTGGAATGTCTCCTCTATGAAAAATCACACCGATCTGCAGGAACTGCAGGATTTCTTACGTGCGGCATTGCGCGATCCCGCCTCCCCGCAGCAGCTGGCCATCACTGGTAGCGACGAAACCCTCAGCTGGCTACAGCTTTCAGCCGCCGTGATGGACTGGGCGGAACGCTATCAACGCTGCAAGCCCATCGAAGGCACACCGGTCGTATTATATGGTCATCAGCAGGCCGAGTTCGCCGTGGCGATTTATAGCTGCCTGTTGCACAACATTCCGTACATCCCGGTGGATTGCATCTACCCGCAGGAGCGGCTCCGGGAGATTTGTAGCCTGGCCAGTGTCCCTTACTATTACGACGTGGCAACCCGGCAGTTTATTGCCACCGGTGAAGCGGGCAAGGTCCTGGAAGAGCAGGATCTGGCCTATATCATGTTTACCTCAGGCAGCACCGGCAAACCGAAAGGCGTGCAGATTGGACGCGAGAGCGTCTGGCACTTCATGAAATGGGTCAGCCAGGATTTTTCCCTACCGGCAAAACCGGTGCTGATGAACCACGCGGTGTTCAGCTTTGACCTCTCCCTGATCCCTTTGCTGGCGAACCTGGCGATGGGCGGACACATCGTGCTCAACGCCAAAGAGGATATTCAGAAAGAGAACTGGCTGGCGCGACTCAAAAGCAACGCGGTCTCCGCCTGGGTGTCCACGCCCTCTTTTGCCTACCAGCAGCTGCTGTCCCCGCAGTTTAACAGCGAGTATTTGCCTGAACTCGGCGTCTTTATCTTCATTGGTGAAGTGCTCAATAAAGCGCTGGTTAAACAGCTGCGCCGCCGTTTCCCGCAGGCCAAAATCATCAACTCCTATGGCCCAACGGAAGCGACCATCGCGACGACGGTGGTTGAAATTACGGATGAGATCCTTAACCAGGACAGCGCCGTGCTGCCGGTGGGGGTCATGATGCCGGAGAGCAGAATGGACATTTCCGCCGAGGGCGAGCTGATTATCTGGGGTAAAAACGTCATGCGCGGCTACCTCGGCCTGCCGCAGGAGAACGCGGCAAAATTACTGCATCGGGAAGATGACGCGTGTCGCGGCTACCGGACCGGCGATCTGGGTTATGCAGCGGGGATGATCTATTGCCAGGGTCGCAACGATAGTCAGGTCAAACTGAATGGCTACCGTATTGAAATCAACGAGATCGAAAACCGTCTGCTGGCCATGTCCGGCATTAATGAAGCGGTAGTGATGCCGCTGATGAAACCCTGCGGCAGCGTGCTGCGTATTGCCGCGTTCTGCGTGACGGAAATGGCACCGGATACGATCAAAACCTCGCTGTCGAAAGTGGTTCCCCACTATATGGTGCCTTCACAAATTATCGTAAAAGACGCGTTGCCGCTGAACCCTAACGGCAAAATTGACCGCAAATTGCTGGACGCTTACGCCCGCACTCATTAATTATCCAGGAAACATAATGGAAAACGAAATTCTCGCCCTGTTCGAAAAAGTATTATCCCGTAAAGTGGGCTTTCACGATGAGCTGATTGAATCTGATATTCTCGACTCTATTCTGGCAGTCGATATGGTGCTGGAAGTGCAGGACGTTTACGGCTGTATGATCCCGCCAACTGACGTAGCGACGGTGTTGAAGACCCCGGCAGATCTCGCCCGCTATATTGAAGGGAACCGCTAAGCCCCGCTGTATGACCCCGCCCTGGGGGCTCTGGCGCGCCGCACCAGAGCCCTGAATGCAAAATGAATACCTTTCACGGGAATGAAACCCACCGCTGATATGATTTCTCCTACACTTTAGGGGTCGTGTTGTTTTTAACAGAGGAGTCTGCGGTATGGCATTCGTAACAACGAAAGACGGCGTCAACATTTATTACAAAGACTGGGGTCCGAAAGAAGCTCAACCCATTGTTTTCCATCACGGCTGGCCATTGAGTGCCGATGACTGGGATAACCAGATGCTCTTCTTCCTTGCAGAGGGCTATCGCGTTATCGCTATCGATCGTCGTGGTCATGGACGTTCGGATCAGGTCAGTGAAGGTCACGATATGGATCATTATGCGGCCGACGCGTCGGCCGTGGTTGAAAGCCTGGATCTGCACAATGCCGTGCATGTCGGTCACTCTACCGGCGGCGGCCAGGTCGCCCGCTATGTAGCGAAATACGGCCAGCCGCAGGGGCGCGTCGCCAAAGCGGTGCTCGTCAGCGCCGTTCCCCCGCTGATGGTCAAAACAGAGAATAACCCCGGCGGGACACCCATCGAGGTGTTTGACGGCTTCCGTAGTGCGCTGGCAGCCAATCGCGCGCAGTTTTACCTCGACGTAGCCAGCGGCCCTTTTTACGGTTTTAACCGGGATGGCGCGGAGGTTTCACAGGGTACGATTCAGAACTGGTGGCGTCAGGGAATGATTGGCAGTGCCAAAGCGCACTATGAGGGGATTAAGGCGTTTTCAGAGACTGACCAGACGGAGGACTTAAAAGCCATCACGGTTCCCGTTCTGGTAATGCAGGGCGATGACGATCAGGTCGTACCGTATAAGAATGCCGCCCTTCTGCAGGACAAGCTGCTGGCGAACAGCGTGCTGAAAATTTATCCAGGCTTCCCGCACGGGATGCACACCACGCATGCGGAGACCATCAACGCGGACATTCTGGCGTTTATCCGTTCATAAACGTCAGGTTTTAAATTCACGCCAAAAGAAAAACCCCAGCTTAACGAGTAAGCTGGGGTTTATATCTGGCGGAAGCGCAGAGATTCGAACTCTGGAACCCTTTCGGGTCGCCGGTTTTCAAGACCGGTGCCTTCAACCGCTCGGCCACACTTCCTAAGTGAGGCGAACTATAAACACCTCACCGCGTGCTGTAAAGAGTGGCTGCAATCGTTCGCTGTAAAAATAGCCAAAACGCGTTTAATCGGTTGAACTGACGACATATCGGCGATTTTAACAGCATAACATTCAGCCCGCCCTCTTAGTGCTTTTTGATGTACATATCTTTTGTGAAATAGTACCCGAGCTTATCCGGTGTGAATCCTCCTACCCACGGTTTGACCAGGTGGGTACGAACGTAGTGATAAACCGGAATGGCTGGCACATCACGGCCAAGCAGATCCTCCGCCTGCTGGTAGAACTTACCCCGTTCCCCGGCTGTTTTCGCTTTCGCGGCGTTGATCAGGGCCTGGTCGTACTCCGGATTGCTGTACTGGCTGGTATTTTCGCTGTCGCCGGTACGGAAGTTGTTCAGGAAGGTTGCTGCATCGTCGTAGTCCGCAATCCATGCGTAACGCACCGCGTCAAAGTTGTGGGTATGCATGGTATCCAGCATGGTTTTCCACTCCTGATTTTGCAGCTTCGCGTCCACGCCGAGGTTTTTCTTCCACATGGAGCTGGCGGCAATCGCGATACGCTGGTGCGATTCAGAGGTGTTATAGAGCAGGTTGAAGCGCAGAGGATGGCTTTCGTTATACCCCGCTTCGCTGAGCAGTTTTTTCGCCTCCGCGATGCGCTTGTCCAGCGGCCAGCTGGCGTAATCCGGGTTCTGCAGCTTGACCCCACCGATGTCCGGCTGGCTAATCAGCCACGCCGGACGCTGCCCCTGCCCTAACACTTTCCCGGCAATGATGTCTTTATCCAGCGCCATATTCAGCGCCTTACGCACGCGCGCGTCGTTGAACGGCGGGCGCGTGGTGTTGAACTCGTAGTAATAGGTCGCGAGCTGCGGTGAAACGTCCAGCTCGCTGCCAAGGGTTTTCTTCAGCTGGGCAAACTGGTTAATGGGGACCGTGTAGACAATATCAATTTCACCCGCTTTATAGCGGTTCACATCTGAAGCTTCAGAGGTGATGGGCAAATACGTCACTTTGTTGATAACGGTATGCGCATTATCCCAGTAGCGCGCGTTACGCTCCGCCACAATGCGTTCGTTGACCACCCACTGAGAAAGTTTATACGCCCCGCTGCTGACGAAATGCTCCGGCTTGGTCCACTTATCGCCAAAACGCCCAATCAGCACTTTGTCCACCGGTACCAGCGACGGGTGCGCAAGCATCGCAAGGAAAGCCGCGTTTGGCTGCGTGAGCGTCACTTCCAGGGTGGTGTCGTTAATCGCTTTTACCCCCAGCGTATCGGGGGCTTTTTTCCCCTGGGCGATATCGGCCGCGTTGGCAATATGCATGTTACCCGGATAGCTGGCATACGGTGACGCCGTTTTAGGATCGATCAGGCGCTGCCAGCTCCAGACCACATCTTCTGCGGTAATCGCTGTCCCGTCGCTCCAGGTGATGCCCGGCCGCAAATGGAACGTCCAGACGGTATTGTCTTTGTTCTCCCACTTTTCCGCCAGCCGGGGCTGAATTTCACCCGTCGGGGAGACGCTCACCAGACCTTCGAATAAATCGCTGATAATATTGAATTCGACATCGCTTTCGACTTTATGCGGATCGAGCGAAGCCGGTTCACTGCCATTATTTCTGACCAGTTCCTGTTTCTCTGCCAGCGCGGTTCCTGCCGGGACGTTGGCCGCCCAGGATGCCGTACTGGCGCACAGAATCCCGGCGGTAAGTAAAGAGAGTGTAAAGCGCGTGCGTGTTTGTGGTTTCATGTTCTTCGCCTTATTGTCTGTTTTATGACGATCCGGAGATAACTCTTAGCGCCCTAAGGGTAATAACGCAATATTTTTCAGTAACCTATAAGAGGTTGATCTGGTAAATTTTCTCAAACCGCTGTTCATTCTGGTGAAATGCATTTCTGCAGAAGAAATAACCATCTCCTTCGCTAACGTGCTGAGTAAAGATGGGTAAAACCACTTTGAGACTGGCTCGCCGTTTCCTATTCTTTCCGCTAATTACATCTGTCATAAGAGAGTGACTCATGGATCGTATTATTACTTCTTCACGCGACCGCACATCGCTACTCAGTACCCACAAGGTGCTGCGCAATACCTATTTCATGCTCAGCCTGACGCTGGCGTTTTCGGCGATCACTGCCACCGCCAGCACCGTGCTGATGCTGCCGTCTCCGGGGCTGATCCTGACGCTGGTGGGGATGTATGGGCTGATGTTCCTGACCTACAAAACCGCGGATAAACCGGTCGGTATTCTGTCCGCGTTCGCCTTCACCGGCTTCCTGGGCTATATCCTGGGGCCAATTCTGAACGCGTATCTGTCTGCCGGTATGGGCGACGTGATTGGCATGGCGCTGGGCGGTACCGCGCTGGTGTTCTTCTGCTGCTCGGCCTACGTGCTGACCACCCGTAAGGACATGTCCTTCCTCGGCGGTATGCTGATGGCGGGTATCGTGGTGGTGCTGATTGGTATGGTGGCTAACATCTTCCTGCAGCTGCCTGCCCTGCATCTGGCGATTAGCGCGGTGTTTATCCTGCTGTCATCTGGCGCGATCCTGTATGAAACCAGCAACATCATTCACGGCGGTGAGACGAACTACATTCGCGCCACCGTGAGCCTGTATGTATCGCTGTACAACATCTTCGTCAGCCTGCTGAGCATTCTGGGCTTCGCCAGCCGGGATTAATCTGCATCACTGATACGAAAAAAGAGAATGCCCATGGCATTCTCTTTTTTTTGTCTTATTCTCCCCGGCAGATATAGGTAGGATAACGCCGGTCCTGAATCAGCCACACGGCGGGCGATAGTTCAGAGATCGTCAGGTAGTAACGTGCGGTCGGATAGGCGAAGCTTCCCCATTGAGCATCCGGGGTATTGTCATTGTGTCGACGCCGGGTTTTGGTGTAGCTCAATACAATGACGTTATCATCTTTCCGTTGCTCCCAGGTAAAGTCGACATCCCTGTCAACGATCAAACATTGCCCGCCAGCCCTTGCCGCGCCTTTGTAAGTCGTCAACCCGGTTCCATCCTGATGAAAATAGAACTGAGCAAAGGTATTGACCTTCACCTCACTTGCTTTTCCCTCATTGCGCGTGAAATTAAATTCTGTACTGCAGGCAAGCACATCCTTTTTACCCAGGCCGCCAGAACAGTAAAAAAGCGCTATTGCACCACCAACCAGTACACCGCTCAGCCCAAAAATAAGTTTTATTTTCATTTTTCAGCCCCGCTTTTATAACGAATGGTTTTGCACAGTCTGGTTTTACTTCCCGGGCAGGCACCAATGAAAACCTCATCCGCGGCGGAAATAGCAAAACGGGCGCTGAAATAATAAATATTATACTCTTCTCGCTCGCATGCCACGTTATTCGCCTCCAGCTGTTTCGCTAATTTCGATAACACTAACGGCCGTCCATGATCGTTAATTATCCAGATACTGCAACGCGCAATTTTTTCCTTAACTGGCGTGAGTTTCGCCGGAACGGTTATCCCCTGCGGGCGGCTAAAGTACAGGCAGCCCCCTAGTGCAGCGACGATCGCGACCGCCGTAATCGCCCCCCTTTTCAGGAACGTGCGCCGCGGCTTTACGTCTTGCTGTTCAACCGGAGACTGAGAATCAACGGGTTGAATATTCTCCCGAGGCTGAAAAATCACATCGGCCTCAAAACGAAATCCATAGCGGGGTACGGTCACGATAAATTCATGCCCCTCTCCCAGCGACTGGAAGCTTTTACGTAATTCGCTTACCGCTTTATTGAGATTATTTCCTGATGGCGTAAAGCCGAACGCTTCCCACACGCGCGCGATCAATTCATCCCGGCTAAGGTCACGACCTCTGTGCTTAATAAACTCCTGTAAAAGACGAACGGCCGGTGCCGAAAGCGTTAATACAGACTCGGGTTGTCCAACAAGACTTATTGCATGTGCTTCAGGATCGAATAACAACGAATTATTGCATATAAAAAACATCTTTTATTCTCGGCTGTTACCGCATGCTTTTTAATCCCTGGTACATCGACATGAAAACCACCTCCTGATCTGCTTATTTTGTAATCAGAAGGAATTTTCTTCCCATCCCTGGTCGCGGTATTTTCGCTTAACTATACAACCTTAAAGACAGAAAAGCAGGATAAAAAACTGTATTTAACGAGTTAATTAATACAAATTTTCACAAACCGCTGTTCTGGTTAAAGTTTCCCTGCCCTGAAGCGATACGAAAGCAGACGGTGTCCTGGTGTTAACGCGCCACCGATGAACTCAGAGCAGGCAGGCAGAATGTGAAACAGAAAAAAAGAGTGAACATGACAACCGCCTTTTATGTCGCCGCGCTGTCATTACCATTTTTCTCAGAAATGGCAATGGCCAATATGAGCGTGTACCCGATGGAACTTAACGTGGATAAGTCCGGGGCGGCGCAAATAAAAGTGGCTTCAAAAACGGATGATATTCAGTTCATTCGGGTGAGGCAAAAGAAAATTCTTAATCCCGGCACTGCCGACGAAAAAGAGATTGATGTCGCCTCGTGGAAAGAAGGTGGCGTTGTTGTGACGCCAGAAAAATTTGCCCTGGCGGCTGGCGCAATGCGCGTCGTTCGTCTGGTATCGCTCACGCCACCGGAAAAAGAGACCACCTGGCGCGTCTATTTTGAAGGGGTAAAGCAACCTGACAGCATTATTCCAGGTCAGGCAGAAAGCGCTGCGGCGAAGGCGACTTTGGGCGTCAATGTCATCTGGGGCGCCCTGATCCACCTCGCCCCGGAAAAAAGTGTGGTTTCACTCTCGATAGACCCTCGCAGGGGGACATTAAAAAACAACGGTACGCTGCGCGTGCCGCTGAGAGAGATCGGTATTTGTGACGCAAATTCGTCGTGTAAATGGATTAAAGAAGACGCGACGATTTATCCAGACACCGAACGGAAATTAAAAACGCTCACAAAGACACAAGGCCATAAATATAAATTCCGCTACTTCAACTGGGTGAATAAAACCGCTGAAGAAGCTGATTTACCCGTCGTGCAATAACACGACGTTACCGTAAAGACCCCAAAGGGTTTGTTTAAAGAGCCAGGGTGCTCATTTGTAAATATGGAGATATCAATGCGTAAGTATTTTAAACCCCTGATGATTGTTGCCGCGATGACCACGTCCGTTAGCGCGCTGGCGATCCAAAAAGATATTACCGTCAACGCCAGCGTTGATTCACAGCTGGATATGACCCAGGCCGATAATACGCCGCTGCCGGCAAGCATCGATATGCAGTACCTGCCAGGCCGCGGTCTGGAAAGCTACCGCCTGAATACCAAGGTATGGTCTAACTCCGCCACCAGCAACGTGAAAGTCCGTCTGGTGAGTGCCGCGAAGCTGGCAAATGCCGACGGTGCTGAGTCCATCCCAATGACGGTGAAGCTGGGCGATAAAACCCTCTCTACCGCCGATGTTGAATATACCGGTACCGAACTGTTCCCGGGGAGCATTGAAAACGGTTCAGCGGTACTGCCGCTGACCATTTCTCAGACCACCAAAGGCATTCTGAAAACAGGTCAGTACAGCGGCGTTGTCAGCCTGATGCTGACGCAAGCGACGACCACGGAAGGCGGTGCGTAACACCACAGCACCTAAGGAATAACGTCAGAGGGTGCCCACCCTCTGACGTCAGGATGATGTCGAGGCTCGTTCATGGCGTTTCACAGAAATACTCTCCTCTTTGTTGCTTTGTTACCCGCTTCCATCCAACTCGCCTGTGCCGGGATGACCGTCCCGGCAGGTTTTGAAGATCTGGCGAAAACCCAGCGCCTGTGGACAGAGGTAAACCTCTATGGCGAGTCGCTTGGCCTGTTTGAAACGGATATCACGCTTGAAACGGTCAGTTTTGTCGCACCTGAAACCGTTGTAGCAGCCATCAAACGACGGTTTAACGACGACCCTGCTCTCGTTGCCACCGTGTCTGCCACGCTGGCCGTTCCGCTTGCCCGTAACGGCAACCTGGCCTGCAGCAGCAACAGCTCCGCAGCGGGCTGCGATTACATTGATACCGGCCGCGCGGCCATTATCTATGACGAGAATAACGCCCGTATTAGCCTGTTTTTAGACAAGAAATTCCTGCCTAAAGCCACCGCGGAAAATCAGTGGTATCAGCCCACGCAGGACACCGAAAATGCGCTTATCCATCAGCAGAATGTTAATTTTGTTGCCGACAGGGATTATCAGTCAGCCACCGTGCAGGGCAATGGCGCGCTGGCGCTCACGCAGGACGGCTATGTTAACCTCGACTGGACCTGGCTGGGACAGCGTTCAAGGCACCAGCAGCAACAGGAAATCACCGTTAACAATGCCTGGTTCCGCCAGGATATCTTGCGCCAGTACTATGTCCAGCTGGGCGAAATGGATACCCGCGATCTGTTCAGTAATGCTGGTGGAAATATCAACCTCAGCCAGCTGCCGCTGGGGAAAATTCGCGGCGTGCGCGCAGGCTCAACACGGGCGTGGATAAATCCGGTTCAGCAGTCAAAGGGAACCCCTATCACCGTGCTGCTTTCCCATGACGCGCGTATTGATGCCCGCCGTGGCAGTCAGCTGCTGGCCAGCTTTTACCTGAATGCCGGGGCGCAAACTCTCGACACGCGATCGTTTCCGGACGGGAGCTACACCGTCACGCTGTCGGTCTATGAAAATAACCGGCTAACGCGTACCGAGCAGGTGCCGTTTACCCGAACCGGCATTACGCCATTCGACCGCGTCGAGTGGTTCCTGCAGGCGGGTGAAACCGACAATAGCGATCAAAACGAAGAACCCAGCGCGGTTGCGCAGGCGGGCGTACGCCTGCCCGTCACCGAGACCTTAGCGCTTACCAGCGGAGCAACGATAAAGCAAAACCAGCGCTTCCTGGAAAATGCGCTCGACTGGAGCCGGGGCTTCAACGCGGGCCCGATCGACGGCGTGCTGAGTACCCGGTTTAGCTACCTTTACGGCAGCGAAGGCCAGCGCGGCAATATTCAGCAAATCAGCTACAACGACGGTTTTTCACTGAGCCTCTATCGCAACGCGCTATCAGCGGAAAACTGCAACAACCGAAGCGCCGGGTTTGACGCCGTGAACGGCTGTTATCGCACCCTCTCGGTGATGTTTTCCGTCCCTGTCGGCGTCTGGTATGCGAGCCTCGGCTATTCGGATAACCGCAACGAAGGACGGTACGTTTCACGCCGGGAGCTGCCGGATAGCGACGATCGCCACGATGCGGGTTTGCCGTGGGAATCGGTCTATATGACCCGCTCGCGCTCGCGGGCCTGGCAGGGAGGTCTGAGCAATGCCTTTAGCACCCATGGTCTGAACATTAACAGCAGCGTTAACCTCTTCATGCGCAACGATGATGCCCGCGACGGCAGGGACAAAGGCGGCTACCTGAGCGTGAGCCTGTCCATGGCGCATAACCGTCAGGGTGATGCATCTAGCTATACCTCTCTGGGGGCGACCTGGCAGCACCAGCAGCGTGAAAAAAATCAGCTGAGCTACAACGTGGCGCATAACTGGTACAGCGATGCACGCGGTGAAAACGAGTACGGCCTTAGCGCATCAGGCATTAACAGCGACTCGCTGAATACCTCAGCCTATACGCGCCAGGGCGGGCGATATGGCAACGGCAGTCTGACCGTCAGCGACGCCTGGGATCGTCAGGACAGACGCCATACGCTGAGCACCAGCGGCAACTACAGCTCGACACTTGCGCTGTCGCGTTCTGGCCTGTGGCTGGGCCGCTGGAGCGACGGACGCCCTGCTTCCGCCGTCGCGGTTAACGTTGCCACACCGACTGATACCCAGGCTCCAAGCGTTGCCGTGTCGCTGGATAACAGCGGGAGCGCAGACATTCCGGGTAATAGCCGCGCCCTCTTCGCCGTACCGGGCTACCAGCAGACCACGTTGACGATTAACGAATCGCTGGATGTATCCCGGGGAGCCAGCAGTGAGATCACGCAAGGTTCAGGCAGCAGAACGCTGTTTATGGTGCCAGGCAAACTGCTGCGTCGGGATGTGCAAACCACCGCAAGCTACACCTGGCTCGGCCAGTTAACCGACGAGCGTCATTCGCCGTTTATCGGTGGTGTGCCGCTGAACGTTAACGGCTGGAGCGATCTCGGCAACGGCGGATTCAGCGCCCAGAGCGATGCCCTGCTGCATAACCTCTACCTGGTGCGTCAGCAGCAGTTTTATCAGTGCGAACTCAACGTGAAAAGTATGCGCGACGTGGTGCGCTATGTCGGCTCAATTCCTTGTCGGGAATTAACCTTCTCGGCCCTGCCGGATGCCGTCCAGCAGCAGGCGCAGCTGATGCTCGCCGGACGGTCGGTACCTGCCGGGCCAACTGCCATGAACGCCGACAACCTCACTAAAGGGAAATGATGTGATGAAGTACCTCTTTATTTTACTGTTGTTAAGCCTGTGGACAGGCCAGACGCTGGCGGGCGCCCCTGCGGGACGAAACACCAGCGTTGGGATCAGCTTCGATCGCACGGCACCGCCTGCACGTTTCGATATCTGGTTGCATGAATCGGGCGGCTTTGACACCGCCGACCCGCAAAAGTGGGGACGTAATACCCTGACCTGTCAGTCCCGGACCGACGCCACGTACGGGGCCTGCATGAACTCTCCGGTCTGGTTCTCGGGTAACCCGGCCGCGCCCTATGCCATCAATTTACGTTTCACGCATACCCTCACCAGCAAGACGGTGGATATCAAGGTGTATGGCGATCACTACATGTTTATCAACAATAAAGTGTTTACCTTCGCCAGCTTTGTGACAGGCGGAACAGCCACAATTGCTGACTGGAACAGAGAGCCCTACTTCGATTTCTATATTGTGAAAAGCGAACTGGATAAGCTCGCCCTGCCGGGGATCTGGACCGCAACGCTGAAGCAGAACCTGCGTCAATGGGGGAGCGCCGACTGTGGCGGGAACTTCAATGACGTAAACGTCGGATGCCCTGGCTATCTCACTATCGCCAGGTGGCAGGCAAACATTCGCATTGAGGTGGTCGATCCGGGTAATCAGCAGATTTATCTGCCGGCATTTCCGCACTCCACGCCCATCGTTAACCTCAACCTGACTAACTTCCCGGGGCGGCCGGGTGGCAGTGAGATCCAGGGAGAAAATGCGCTGGATATGTGCCTGTACGATGGTAAAAACAGCACCAGCACCCGCACCTACCTTCGGTTTGAGGACGACGGACTCGCCTCAGCGGGCCGTACTGAAGGTGCGTTTTCAATCAGGCGACGCGGAGGAAGCCAGACCGATGCGCGAGACCGTCTCGACTATCAGGTCTTTGTCACCCATCCCATCACAGGCGCAACAGACATCGTCGCTAACGGTAAAACCGTGGTCTGGCAAGGGACTAACGATCCGCAGTATCTGCGTCAGGTCGTCCTTCCCGGCGGACGCGAGAGCGTACTGTGCGTGCCAGCTCCTATTATCCTGAAAACCCCTTCATTTACTGCCAGCAGCAAAAATGCCGGGGATTACACCGGCACGCTACGCATTATCTACACACCCAGTACGTTATAAGGAGGCCGCCGTGAATTACATTATTCTTGATAATAATCGCTTTTATGCCGAAGGTTTACGCTACGCCCTTCTGCGCCGTAACGCTCAAATGCTGGTTGAAAGCGGCGCGGTAACGTGGCGCCATTCGTTATTGGCCTGCGACACCCTCGTTGTGCGCTGCCGCTTTTCCGTCGCCGGGACGCATCAGGCGCTGGTTGAGATTCTGCTTCAGCTAGAGGCCAGCCGCTGGGAAGGAACGCTTTATCTGGTGTGCAATGAAAAAGGCTGGGCGCTGGCCACGCATCTGCGAAAGCGTTTTGCCACGCTGACCTCATATATTATTGATGACAGAATTGCCGTCGCAGATGCAGCGTATCTGCTTGCAAAAGAGCCCCGTCGGGTCCGTAGCCTGAATTGTTGCCTGACGGGCATGGAGTTCAATGTTCTCGACAGGCTGGTTAACGGGCAATCGGTAAGACATGTTGCGACAATGACGCAGATGAGCGAAAAACAGGTCTCGACGTACAAATGCAACGCGTTAAAAAAGCTGAATGCCAACAATCTGCTACAGCTTCTTCTGTAGACCGAAGTTTCTCATGCCGCCCCTTCTTTGCTAGACTAGGGGCGGTTTTTACTTTATCGACAGAGCACTATGTTCATTTTTGCAGGCCAGGAAATTGAGACCGATAGCGAAGGCTATCTGAAAGATACCACGCTATGGAGCGAGCCACTGGCGGAAAAAATCGCCGAAAACGAAGGTATCACCCTCTCCCCCGAACACTGGGAAGTCGTGCGTTTTGTGCGCGAATTTTATCTCGAATTTAATACCTCTCCGGCGATCCGCATGCTGGTGAAAGCGATGGCCAATAAGTTTGGCGAAGAGAAAGGCAACAGCCGCTATCTGTATCGTCTGTTTCCGAAAGGCCCGGCTAAACAGGCCACCAAAATTGCTGGCCTGCCAAAGCCGGTGAAGTGCATTTAATAACGAATACTGAAGTTCTCGTATTCCCGGCCGGGTTGATGCGGTTCTGTTAGCACCCTGTCAACCCGCGCGCTGCGCGGGCCACCCGCTTTCAGCCACACCATCAGTTTTTCTACCTGCTTCGCGTCGCCACAGGCGACCACCTCAACGCTGCCGTCATCCATGTTTCGCGCATAGCCCGTGATCCCGAGCTGAAGAGCCTCACGCTGGGTGCTGTAGCGGAACCCGACGCCCTGAACGATGCCGTGAACCCAGGCAATAGTGCAAACTTTTGACATTTTTCTTCTCCTTAACGTAGCGTTTTCGGCAAACAGCCGTAGTGCTGCCGAAAACGGGCGGTGAAACGAGAACTGGAAAGATACCCACATTGTAATGCGATTTCGCCAATGGGTAATCGGGTCGATTGCAGCTGTGACAGCGCAACGGCCATTCTCACCTCTTCCACGATCTGGCGAAAACTCTGCGACTCTTCACGCAACTTTCTGCGCAGCGTCGGCACGCTTAAGGCCAGACGGCTTGCGATATCCTGCGCAGTCCAGGATCTGGCCGGCGATAGCATGATGAACTGTCGCACCTGCTCAGTCAGGTTACTGCTTCGCTCAATAAGCAGCGGACCTGCCACGCCTTCATGCAGCAATGCCAGCAAAAGACCGAAGGCCTGATGTTTTTGTAACGCCTCCGGTAAATCCTGACGCACGGCGTGCAGCAGGTTATCCCACATAAACGCCAGCCCCTCGCTCAACGGGACACAAAGGGAATGTAACGTCGTGCCCGGCCAGGATTTCAGGTAATGCGCTTTAAACTCGGCCAGGATTTCTGGCGACAACATCAGCAAGTCCGATCGAAACATGCCGTTCGCAGGCTGATTAATAATCTCCATTGACGTATTGGCCGGGATAATAATCAGCGCATCCCTCGTTGCCACCAGGCGCTTGTCATCCTGAACAATGACCTTACTGCCGTGAGTAATGTGACAAATGGCTGGAAAAAAAAGTTTAACCTGGTGCAGGCGATGCATTTTGCTGGCACTGACTTCGCCCGCCGTCAGCTGTTTATGTTGAAGGTAAAACTCCTGCACCGGGTCATCCTTATCTGCTGTACGTTGCGGTTAACTGTGTTTTTCCCAGAACGTGACTGTTTATCATATAACCGACCAGCGCGCCGCTGGCATTGTTATCAAGGGGCAGTGTGTCCACGTTCAGCGCCCAGACGGTAATCTGGTAACGGTGCGGTTTGTCTCCCTCGGGTGGACATGCGCCGCCAAATCCAGAATAACCGAAGTCATTACGCCCCTGCACAGCGCCAGCGGGTAATTTTTCACTCTTTGGGTTACCCGCGCCCGCGGGCAGTGCCATTGTTTTCGCAGGAATATTGGCGACTGTCCAGTGCCACCAGCCACTGCCGGTGGGGGCATCGGGGTCATATACCGTGATGGCAAAACTTTTCGTACCGGCTGGCGGATGTTTCCATGCAAGCTGCGGAGACTGATTATCACCGTGGCAGCCAAAACCGTTGAACACCTGCTGTTGCGCTAAACGGTGCTCCCCGGAGATATCCTGACTGGTGATACTGAAAGGCGTTGCCGCTAAAACCTGAAAACTTATCGCCGCCAGAGCGGTTGTTGCTATTACACTGCGCTTTTTCATGGGGGAGTCCTTTGCTGAACGGGAAGCCCCAATGTAAGGCACGCGGCCATACCGTAATGTGCTTAAGCGATTTGATTTTGTGCCGAAACGCTCAAAGGCATCCACAGATGATTGCGACTTGCTGAATGTGATAATCTACGTGCCATTTCCCTGAAATCGACAGAACAGCAAATTATGAGTGTACGTTTAGTGTTAGCCAAAGGGCGCGAGAAATCCTTACTGCGCCGTCATCCCTGGGTTTTTTCTGGCGCAGTTGCCCGCATGGAAGGCAAAGCCAGCCTCGGAGAAACCATTGATATCGTTGACCATCAGGGGAAATGGTTAGCGCGAGGCGCATACTCGCCTGCGTCCCAGATCCGCGCTCGCGTCTGGACCTTCGATAAAGATGAAACCATTGATATCGACTTCTTCATTCGCCGCCTGCAGCAGGCGCAGCAGTGGCGTGAGTGGCTGGCAAAGCGTGACGGTCTGGACAGCTATCGTCTGATCGCCGGTGAGTCCGACGGCCTGCCGGGTGTGACCATCGATCGCTTCGGCAACTTCCTGGTGCTGCAACTCCTGAGCGCCGGAGCGGAATACCAGCGTGCCGCGCTGATTAGCGCGCTGCAAACGCTGTTCCCGCAGTGTGCCATTTACGACCGCAGCGATGTGGCAGTGCGCAAAAAAGAGGGCATGGAGCTGACTCAGGGGCCTGTAACGGGCGAACTGCCACCAGCCCTGCTGCCCATCGAAGAACATGGCATGAAGCTGCTGGTGGATATTCAGGGCGGTCACAAAACGGGCTATTACCTTGACCAGCGCGACAGCCGTCTGGCGACCCGCCAGTACGTCGCCGACAAGCGCGTACTTAACTGCTTCTCCTATACCGGCGGTTTTGCCGTTTCGGCGCTGATGGGTGGCTGTGCGCAGGTCGTCAGCGTGGATACGTCACAGGAAGCGCTTGACGTGGCAAAACAAAACGTCGAGCTAAACAAGCTGGATTTGAGCAAAGCGGAGTTTGTACGCGACGACGTTTTCAAGCTGCTGCGTAAATATCGCGATCAGGGCGAGAAGTTCGACGTTATCGTGATGGATCCCCCTAAGTTTGTGGAGAATAAAAGCCAGCTGATGGGCGCCTGCCGCGGGTACAAAGATATCAACATGCTGGCCATCCAGCTGCTGAACCCGGGTGGCGTTCTGCTGACGTTCTCCTGCTCCGGTCTGATGACCACAGATTTATTTCAGAAAATCATCGCCGATGCCGCAATAGATGCTGGTCGTGATGTACAATTTATAGAGCAGTTCCGTCAGGCAGCCGATCATCCCGTGATTGCTACCTACCCGGAAGGGCTGTATCTGAAAGGGTTTGCCTGTCGCGTCATGTAACTTGAAAAGAGAAATATTGACCACACATAACGTGTAAGTCGTATTTCCCGGGAGGTGACTATGATTGCCAGCAAATTCGGTATCGGCCAGCAGGTCCGCCACACTTTGCTAGGGTATTTGGGTGTGGTCGTCGATATCGACCCGGAGTATTCCCTTGATGAACCGTCAGCAGACGAGCTGGCGGTTAACGCCGAGCTTCGCGCTGCGCCGTGGTACCATGTGGTGATGGAAGGTGACGACGGACAACCCGTTCATACCTACCTTGCCGAAGCGCAGCTGAGTAGTGAGTTGCAGGAAGAGCATCCGGAGCAACCTACGATGGATGAACTTGCTCAGACCATCCGTAAACAGCTACAGGCTCCGCGCCTGCGGAACTAAGCGTGTAAAAAAAGCCCGATAACGGGCTTTTTTTTATTATTTCGCCAGCCCCAGACGGGGGATCTCAATCGCCGGGCATCGGTCCATGACCACCTTCAGACCCGCTTCACGCGCCAGTACGGCCGCCTGCTCGTTAATCACACCCAACTGCATCCACAGGGTTTTCGCCCCGACGGCAATAGCATCCTCCGCTACGCCCCATGCGGCCTCGGAATTACGGAAGACATCGACCATATCAATTTTTTCGGGTACGTCAGCGAGCGTCGCATACCCTTGCTGGCCCAGCAACGTTTTCCCCGCCACTTTTGGCGAGACCGGGATGACGTGATAACCCTGATCGAGAAGGTATTTCATCACCCGATAGCTGGGACGATCGGGTTTATCACTCGCGCCCACCAGCGCAATGGTCCGCGTGGATGTCAAAATCTCAGCAACATCATTCTCTTTCATGGTTTTTCTCCTAGCTTTTTTAAAAGTGTACGCCAAAGCGCACATCTCAACCATCCATCCCATACAGATGCATGAGGGCAAAACGGCAAAATATGTCTATATGTTAGTAAACGTGATTATCGAAAAATTTAGATACATTAATGCGGCGACAGTATGTCTGACGGGAGCCTCCTATGAAAACCGGTATTGCCACGGCTCTGATTGCGTTAGTGATGCCGGTTTGCGTATTTGCTACCACGCTTCGGCTCTCTGGCGACATTGATCTTCTGGTACTGGACGGAAAAAAAGTGTCCAGCTCATTATTACGCGGTGCTGACAGCATCGAATTAGATAACGGCCCCCATCAACTGGTCTTTCGGGTAGAAAAATCGATTGGCCTGGCTAACCATGAGCAACGACTGTACATCTCTCCGCCGCTGATTATCAGCTTTAATACCCGGCAAATCAGTCAGGTGAACATTACCCTGCCTCGCCTTGAAACAGAAAAGGAATCGGCGGCCTTTGACGCCTCGCCGCGCATTGAACTGCTGGACGGCGATGCGATGCCGATCCCGGTGAAGCTGGATATTCTGGCATTAACCACGTCCCCGAAAGTCCCGGATTACGAGGCGGCTACGCAGGTTTATAACAAAGCCGGTAAACGTGCCTCCCTTCCGCAGTTTGCCACCCTGATGGCCGACGACAGTACGCTACTTTCCGGCGTATCGGAACTGGATGTTATCCCGCCTCAGTCCCAGACGCTGACGGAACAGCGCCTGAAATTCTGGTTCCAGCAGGCCGATCCCGACACGCGGGCCCGATTTTTACAGTGGGCAAAGCAACAACCTTCATCCTAAGCCACATTTTTTTCGCCTGAGGCTTGCAGCGTCAGGCGCTTCCCGTCATCGTGTAGTCAGTTAACCTGATGGATATGATTATGGAACTGACAACACGCACGCTGCCTGAACGCAAACACATTGCACTGGTGGCGCACGATCACTGTAAACAAATGCTTCTTAACTGGGTGCGCCGCCATCAGTCTTTGCTGGAAAAGCATGCCCTTTCAGCGACCGGCACCACCGGAAACCTGATCCAGCGCGAAACGGGTCTGGAGGTCAATGCGATGCTGAGCGGCCCGATGGGCGGCGATCAGCAGGTCGGCGCGCAGATTTCCGAAGGGAAGATTGACGTGCTGATCTTCTTCTGGGATCCGCTGAACGCGGTTCCGCACGATCCCGATGTTAAAGCCCTGCTGCGTCTGGCGACGGTGTGGAATATTCCGGTGGCGACAAACCTCTCGACGGCGGATTTCATCATCGAATCACCGCAGTTCAATTCGCCGGTTGATATCCTGATTCCGGACTATCAGCGTTATCTTTCTGAGAGACTGAAGTAGCTTTTTTGCCGGGTGGCGGCTTTGCCTTACCCGGCCTACCCATCCTTGCCCGTCGTCGCTACGGCTTTCTCGCTACCGGCACATCAATACTCTTCAGAATATCGACAAACACGGATGGCTCCGCTTTATTGAACAGCAGCCAGACGCGGTGACGTGCGCGCGTCATTGCCACATAAAGCAAACGTCGCTCTTCGGCATCCGGGAAATCTTCCGGCACCGGCAGTAGGGCCTGTTCCATCACCGATTCACGGGCCGGAGCCGGGAAACCGTCGCTGCCCTCTTTCAGCCCCATCACAATCACATAATCGGCCTGCTGCCCTTTGCTGGCGTGAATAGTCATAAATTCAAGCTGCAGTTTCGGCCAGCGGGTAGCTGCTTTTTCCAGCGCTGCAGGTTTAAGGTGATGATAACGCGCCAGCACCAGGATACGCTCATCGGGCTTCGCATAGCCGCTGAGCTTGTCCAGCAGCGGTTCCAGCTGGTCATCCGCCAGCAGGGTGACGGCTTTTTTATCCCCAGGCCGCAGGCTGTTAAGCGGCTTGGTCAGCTGATGCGGGTTTTGCTGGATAAAACGGTTGGCGATTTCACCAATCCGGGAGTTGAAGCGATACGTGGTGTCCAGATCGCTGCGATCCCCTTCACCAAAATAGTGGTGGAACGCGGTCGTGAGTGAAAGCTGTGCGCCGCTGAAGCGATAGATAGCCTGCCAGTCATCCCCCACCGCAAACAGCGAGGTATGTTTATTTTGCGCCCGTAGCGCACAGAGCAGTGCTGCGCGCTGGGGTGAGATATCCTGAAACTCATCCACCAGAATATGTTTCCACGGACTGACAAAACGTCCTTTCTCAAGAATGACGATCGCCTGATGGATTAAACCGGAAAAATCGACGGCATTTTCCGCCTTCAACGCGGCTTTCCAGGCTTTTAAGAGCGGAGCCATCAGTTTAACCCGCTTCGAAAACAGATCGCGCATCCCCTCTGGCGCACCTTCAATCATTTCAGCCTGTGAGCCACCGTGCATCCGCATCAGGCTGACCCAACGGTCAAGACGCGATCCCAGCCGACGCGCCAGTTTATCATCCTGCCAGAAACTGCCTTCCGGCACTGCCCAGTTGAGCTCCTCTTCCAGCCACTGACGCCACCCTTTCGCCTGCGCTTTTTTCTCACTGCACTGCTGACGCCACGTTTTGATAAACAGCGCCTGGCGCGCCTGCGTGTCGTTTTCCAGTTTACTGACGGAAGGCACTTTTTTACTGCCCTGCTGAATGATATGCAGCGCAAGGGCATGGAAGGTTCTGGCAGTAATGTCCCGGGTATGCAGACGCTGCTGAATGCGTTCGTCCATCTCCTCAGCAGCCTTACGGCCAAAAGCCAGCAGCAGAATCTGATCGGCAACCGCTTCGCCGGTCGTCAGAAGCCAGCCTGCACGCGCCACCAGTACCGACGTTTTGCCGCTTCCTGCCCCCGCAAGCACCAGCAGCGACTGCTCGCCATTGACCACCGCGCGAGCCTGCGCAGGGTTGAGCGGCGAAGATTCCACCGTACTGAAAAAGTCGGCGTACTGGGTCAGCATGGCATCTGTCCAGGCCTGGTTATGCGCCAGCCGACTCTTATCCCTATCGTTCAGCCAGGCCTGACACTGACGCCAGGCGTCGCGACAGTTGTCGAACTCATCAAGACGCGTTACGGCAATCGGCAGGGCCGAGAGAGCCTGGCGAATCTTTTGCTGCAGCCCGGCAGTCTGCTGGCGGGTCAACCACGTTTGTTGCGCGTTGCTCTGGGCGATCTCGTCCAGCACCTGGTGCAGAACCTGGGCGGCAATCACGCTCATGTCGTGACTCCACTGCTGCCAGCGGGCGTTCAGGTGGTGATGAAAACGCTGGGTTTCCGCCCACTCGGTGCCGTGAAGACGCACGACTTTATCGTCTGGCAGAACAAACTCCAGCTCACCCCATACCAGCCCACGCTTACAGTGGATGGCCAGAAGCTGATTAAACGGAATAAGGTATTCGTGGCGTTCTCCGGAGACTTTCACCCCGGCGTTGAGCAAAACAACGCTGTCATAGGGGTGTTGCGCCAGGCGTTTGCCTAATGAAGTTGCTTTCAGTTCCATGTCCCGCCAAATCCACGAAGAGATAATTTACCTGACAGTTTAACTGCCAGTTTTAAGGTGCTCCAGCCTAAAAAAACGTTACAATCATTGGGCGTTAATTTTATCGAAAGGAAGTGAGGGTTTATGCGTACCGTTCTGAATGTGTTGAATTTTGTGCTGGGCGGTTTTGCCACCACCCTTTCCTGGCTTTTTGCCACACTGGTGAGCATCGTCCTGATTTTCACACTCCCCCTGACCCGCTCCTGCTGGGAAATCACCAAACTCTCGTTGATCCCCTACGGTAACGAAGCCATCCACGTTGACGAACTGAATCCGGAAAGTAAGAACGCCCTGATGAACACGGGGGGAACCCTGCTGAACATTCTGTGGCTGATTTTCTTTGGCTGGTGGCTATGCATCATGCATATTTTTGCCGGTATTGCACAGTGCATCTCAATTATTGGGATTCCGGTAGGGCTCGCGAACTTTAAGATCGCCGCCATCGCCCTTTGGCCCGTCGGGCGCAGAGTTGTTCCGGTTGAAGTGGCCCAGGCGGCGCGTGAAGCGAACGCACGCCGTCGTTTTCAGTAAATAAGGACTGGCCGCGTTTATGCTAAGCCCACTGCTTCGCCGTTATACCTGGAACAGTTCCTGGCTTTACAACGTCAGGATTTTTATCGCGCTTTGCGGCACGGTAGCCCTGCCGTGGTGGTTGAATGACGTCAAACTCACCATCCCGCTCACGCTGGGGGTGGTGGCCGGGGCGCTTGCGGATCTGGACGATCGCCTGGCCGGTCGTTTGCGTAATCTGGTGATTACGCTCGTCTGCTTTTTTATTGCGTCAGCGTCCGTTGAGTTGCTCTTCCCCTGGCCGTGGCTGTTTGCGCTGGGCCTGACGCTTTCGACCAGCGGGTTTATTTTGCTGGGTGGACTGGGGCAGCGCTACGCCACCATCGCCTTCGGCGCCTTACTGATCGCCATCTATACCATGCTGGGCGTATCACTTTACGACCAGTGGTACCAGCAACCTCTACTGCTGTTGCTGGGCGCCATCTGGTATAACCTGCTGACGTTAACCGGCCATCTTATCTTCCCGGTTCGCCCGCTGCAGGATAACCTTGCCCGTAGCTTTGAGCAGTTGGCCCATTATCTGGAACTGAAATCCCGGCTGTTTGACCCGGATATTGAAGAAGAAAGCCAGGCGCCGCTTTACGATCTGGCGCTGGCAAACGGTCAGCTGGTCACCACCCTTAACCAGACGAAAGCCTCACTGCTTACCCGTCTGCGCGGCGATCGCGGTCAGCGTGGAACGCGAAGAACCTTACACTACTATTTTGCCGCCCAGGACATTCATGAACGCGCCAGTTCCTCGCATGTTCAGTATGCCGCCCTGCGTGAAAAGTTTCGCTACAGCGACGTGATGTTCCGCTTCCAGCGCCTGCTGTCCATGCAGTCCCTGGCCTGCCAGCAGCTCTCGCGATCCATTCTGCTGCGCACGCCCTATCAGCATGACCCCCGTTTCGAACGCGTGTTTAGCCATCTTGATGCGGCGCTCGATCGCGTTCAGGCCAGCGGAACATCACCGGAACATATCAAAGCGCTGGGTTTTCTGCTCAACAACCTGCGGGCTATAGATGCTCAGCTGGCGACCATCGAATCCGAACAGGCGATGGCGCAACCGGGTAATGATGTGGAAAATCAGCTGGCTGATGACAGCGTGCATAGCTTTAGCGATATGTGGCTACGGCTGAGCCGCAACTTTACGCCGGAGTCGGCGCTCTTTCGCCACGCTGTGAGAATGTCTCTGGTGCTATGCGTCGGTTATGCCTTTATCCAGATAACCGGTTTGCAGCATGGCTACTGGATCCTGCTGACCAGCCTGTTTGTCTGCCAGCCAAACTATAACGCCACCCGGCACCGCCTTGCGCTGCGTATTATCGGTACGCTGGTCGGTGTCGCGATTGGACTTCCCGTGCTGTACTTCGTGCCTTCTGTTGAAGGGCAGCTGGTGCTGATTGTGATTACCGGCGTGTTGTTTTTCGCGTTTCGCAACGTGCAGTACGCTCATGCCACCATGTTCATCACGCTGCTGGTGCTGCTCTGCTTTAACCTGCTGGGTGAAGGGTTCGAGGTCGCCCTGCCTCGCGTGCTCGATACCCTGATCGGCTGTGCGATTGCCTGGGCAGCGGTGAGCTTTATCTGGCCGGACTGGCGTTTCCGTAATTTACCGCGGGTGTTAGACAGGGCATTGAACGCCAACTGCCGATACCTGGATGCCATCCTTGAGCAGTACCACCAGGGACGCGATAACCGTCTGGCTTATCGGATAGCCCGCCGCGATGCGCACAACAGTGATGCTGAACTGGCTTCGGTTGTCTCTAACATGTCAACGGAGCCTCGTGCCACGGCCGAGATGCGTGAGACGGCTTTCCGGTTGCTCTGCCTCAACCATACCTTCACCAGCTATATTTCCACCCTGGGTGCACACCGCGAGAAACTGGTCAACCCGGGCATACTCAACCTGCTGGATGACGCGGTCTGCTACGTCGATGATGCACTGCATCACCGGCCAGCCGATGAACCGAAAGTGAGACAGTCGCTGGATGAACTGACTCAACGTATCGCGCGTCTTGAGCCAGGAAACGACAGCAAAGCGCCGCTGGTGCTACAGCAGATTGGCCTGCTTATCGCTCTGCTGCCAGAAATTTGCCGGTTACAACAGCAAATCGCTACCTGGAGGAGTGATTCTTCTGTGGCTCAGGCAGCGCATTAAACCACTCCGTCAACTCCCGGCGAATGCCTGCCGGGAGTGCCGCCTCATGCAAACCCTCAATAGCCCCCTCAAGGGCAAAGAGCACTTTAATACCGAGTGCCCTGTTTTTAGCCCGCATCTTTAACCAGCACTCCCTGGCACCCAGTGCCCGCAGCGTCTCTTCGTTAGTAATGCCAGCTTCAAAAAGTAATACCTCAAGCTGAAAGGTCAGGTTTGGCAGATCTTTAAGCCGGTTTCGTTGATGGCGCTGACAGCGCTCTTTCCTCGCCGCATTGAGCGCGAAAGAGGAGAGCTGAAGCAGCCGTTCCCTGTCTTGCCACAGTCCATCATCGACACGGTAATAGTTGAGAAGTACCGGGCGGCCTCGTTTCATTAACGTCAAAAAAGAGGCGGCATTTTTTACACAGTATTTCGCGCTTTCTTCACAGGCGCGAAGGTACAGCTCGCCATCTGACACCATGGCAAAAACCGCGTCATCTACAGCCAGGGTATAGCCACCGAACAGTGCGCGATGATGAATTTCTCCTAGCGGTGAGAGGTATTCCTGGGATTGATAAATCCGTTCATAAGATATCTTTTTCATGATATTTCCCTTCTAAATCATAAAGTAACAGCGAAATTTCTTACTAGCGGATCCGTTAGCAGGAAAATAGGCAACTTAGCGCCGTTGAGCAAGATGATTTTTCGAGGGGCATCAACATTGAACGAATTTTGCGAGTCGCTTTCCGAAAATGAGGTTGATCTTTATGCATACAGGGGTTACTGTATATCCATACAGTAACTACAGGGCTGGAATGAATATGTACACTTCAGGCTATGCAAATCGCTCAACTTCTCTCTCCTCTACCGCGGGCACTGTCGCGCACAACACCGTTGGGGGTGTTTCGACGGGGCTTATTAGTGAAGTGGTTTATCGTGAAGACCAGCCTCTGTTGACCCAACTCCTGCTACTGCCTTTATTACAGCAGCTTGGTCAGCAATCGCGCTGGCAGCTCTGGCTGACGCCACAGCAAAAATTGAGCCGTGAATGGGTTCAGTCCGCAGGCCTGCCGCTGGCTAAGGTGATGCAGATTAACCAACTCTCTCCCTGCGATACCGTTGAGTCTATGGTTCGCGCGTTGCGCACTGGAAATTACAGCGTGGTGATCGGCTGGTTACCCGAAGAACTGACGGAAGAGGAACATTTTCGTCTGACTGAAGCGGCTGAAGAAGGGAATGCGATCGGGTTCATCATGCGCCCGGTTCGTCCAGATTCTTATCGCAGAGGACAACTTTCTGGGCTAAAAATTCACTCAAATTTGTATCATTGAGCGAAATTAAGATTTTTCCTGGAATTTTTTTTGACCGCAAGATACGGATTTAGTTCCCGGCGTCAAAATTGCGGCAAGGCGCGTCTGGAGCGGTTCTCCTTAATTTTACTGCACAAAATTCGTTCTAAAAATGTTAAATAATAGGTATACGGAACTTTTTTTTTCATATGCCTGACAGACTTCACACTTGTAAGTTTTCAGCTACGTTGTAGACTTTACATCGCCAGGGGTGCTCGGCCTAAGCCGAAGATATCGGTAGATTTATATTTGACCACGCCCCCCGGTGAAGGATTTAACCGTGATTCTCTACTTGAGACATTCATGGCGAATTTTGGATGATAACGAGGCGCAAAAAATGAAAAAGACAGCTATCGCGATTGCAGTGGCACTGGCTGGCTTCGCTACCGTAGCGCAGGCCGCTCCGAAAGATAATACCTGGTATGCAGGTGGTAAACTGGGCTGGTCTCAGTTCCACGACACCGGCTGGTACAACAGCAGCCTGAACAATGATGGCCCTACTCACGAGAGCCAGCTTGGTGCAGGTGCGTTCGGTGGCTATCAGGTTAACCCGTATGTTGGTTTTGAAATGGGTTACGACTGGTTAGGTCGTATGCCATACAAAGGCGACAACGTTAATGGCGCTTTTAAAGCTCAAGGCGTACAGCTGACCGCTAAACTGGGTTACCCAGTAACTGACGATCTGGACGTGTACACCCGTCTGGGTGGTATGGTATGGCGCGCTGACTCCAGCAACAGCATCGCTGGCGACGACCATGACACCGGTGTTTCCCCAGTATTCGCTGGTGGCGTTGAGTGGGCTATGACCCGTGACATCGCTACCCGTCTGGAATACCAGTGGGTTAACAACATCGGCGACGGTGCTACCGTTGGCGTTCGTCCAGACAACGGCATGCTGAGCGTAGGTGTTTCCTACCGTTTCGGCCAGCAGGAAGATGCAGCACCAGTTGTTGCTCCAGCGCCGGCTCCAGCTCCAGAAGTACAGACCAAGCACTTCACTCTGAAGTCTGACGTTCTGTTCAACTTCAACAAAGCGACTCTGAAACCAGAAGGCCAGCAGGCACTGGATCAGCTGTACACCCAGCTGAGCAACCTGGATCCTAAAGACGGTTCCGTAGTGGTTCTGGGCTTCACCGACCGTATCGGTTCTGACGCTTACAACCAGAAACTGTCTGAGAAACGTGCTCAGTCTGTTGTTGATTACCTGATCTCTAAAGGTATCCCAGCTAACAAGATCTCCCCACGTGGTATGGGCGAATCTAACCCAGTTACTGGCAACACCTGTGACAACGTGAAAGCTCGCGCTGCACTGATCGACTGCCTGGCTCCAGATCGTCGCGTAGAGATCGAAGTTAAAGGCGTTAAAGACGTTGTAACTCAGCCAGCGGCATAAGTTATCGTCTTATAAAAAAACCCCGCAATGCGGGGTTTTTTATTGTCTGAAGAAAAACACAAATCTACTTTTTGCCCAGCAACGCCTGAAGGTCGTTTTTTAGCGACGACATTTGGTTAGCATACTTCTCTTTATGTTCGGCATCCTCAATCAACTGCACGATGGTTTCCGACAGCGTTTTACCACGCCGTTGCGCCAGCCCAGCCAGACGCTGCCAGACCACGAACTCCAGATCGATTGATTTTTTACGCGTGTGCTGATGCTCAGCATTAAAATGCCGTTTGCGTCGCGCGCGGATCGTTTGCTTCATCCGGTTTAACAACGCGGGATTGATGTGTTTCTCAATCCAGCCGTTAACCTGTACCGGTTCATTCTCGAGGGTCAGCAAAATATCCACGGCTTCTTGTGCAGCGCTGGCTTCGATGTAGCAGGTGATCAGCTCCCCTTCACGGTGCTTTTTGACCAGGTACTTCCATTTCCAGCCGCTTTCGAGATTTTCCAGTTGTTGATATTTCATTGCGATCTCAGTGTTACCACGTAACTCTGTTCAGAATATCAGTTTTTTGGCAATCTGCTGAAAAGAAATCATATCCTGTGAGTCAATGCAGCCATTCCCGCTGTCGAAATACCCAATCCTGCTTGGGTAGATCCCCCCGCTTACGGTATACTCCACGCTTTTACATCTGACTAAAAAACATCAACTTTGACGATTACGAAACTTGCATGGCGTGACCTTGTTCCGGATACCGAGAGCTATCAGGACCTGTTTTCACAGCCCGAACTCGCAACAGAACATCCATTCATCCTTAGCGATACGCAACCCCGTTTGCATTATGCGCTGGAGCAGGCGTTAAGCCCATGGGCGACATCGCCCTTCATGCTGCTGAAAGCCCCCGAAGAGGCGGAATATCTGACGCTTCTCGGGGACGCTATGCGCCAGTTGCGCCCGGAAGCGAACGCGGTCTTTGGCGGCCAGTATCGTATCGCGGGAGATAAGATCGCCTTCGAACCGGCGGACCAAGCCGATGACCGTTTTGCAGCGACAGGTGAAGTCATTACCGCTAACTGGGTCGAGGCTGAACAACTCTTTGGCTGTCTGCGTCAGTTCAATGGTGAGCTTTCACTGCAACCGGGTCTGGTACATCGCGCAAACGGCGGCGTGCTGATCATCTCTCTGCGCACCCTGCTCTCGCAGCCGCTGCTGTGGATGCGCCTGAAAACGATTGTGACCCAGCAACGCTTTGACTGGGTCGGTTACGATGAGTCTCGCCCTCTGCCGGTCTCCGTGCCGTCAATGCCGCTGTCGCTGACCGTCGTGCTGACGGGCGATCGTGAATCGCTGGCTGACTTCCAGGAAATGGAGCCGGAACTGGCTGAGCTGGCGGTTTACAGCGAATACGAAGACAACATCCAGGTAGCCGATGCTGATGACATGGCGCAGTGGTGTCAGTGGGTGCTGGCCGTTGCGGAACGCTTTGCATTGCCAATGCCTGCCGCTGACGCGTGGCCGGGTTTGATCCGCGAAGCGGTTCGTTATAGCGGTGACCAGGAAACCCTGCCGCTCAGTCCACTCTGGATAGGCAAGCAGCTGCGTGAAGTGGGTGTGATCAGCGGTAAAGGTGCGTTTACTGGCGAACAGCTCACGCAGATGCTGGCGCAGCGTGAGTGGCGCGAAGGCTATCTTGCTGACCGTATGCAGGATGAAATTCTGCTGGAACAAATTCTGGTCGAGACCGAAGGTGAACGCGTCGGCCAGATTAACGCCCTGTCCGTGATTGAATTCCCTGGCCACCCGCGCGCGTTCGGGGAACCCTCACGCATCAGTTGTGTTGTTCATGTTGGCGATGGCGAGTTCACCGATATTGAACGCAAAGCCGAGCTGGGCGGCAACATTCACGCCAAAGGCATGATGATCATGCAGGCGTTTTTGATGTCTGAGCTGCAGCTTGAGCAGCAAATCCCCTTCTCCGCCTCGCTGACGTTTGAACAATCCTATAGCGAAGTGGATGGCGATAGCGCCTCTATGGCGGAGCTCTGCGCCTTGATCAGCGCCCTGGCAGACGTGCCGATCAACCAGAACCTCGCGATCACCGGTTCGGTCGATCAGTTCGGTCGTGCTCAGCCTGTTGGCGGTCTGAACGAAAAAATTGAAGGCTTCTTCTCTATCTGTCAGCAGCGTGGTTTAAACGGCAAACAGGGTGTGATTATTCCAGCACCCAATGTACGCCATTTAAGCCTTAGCCAGGCTATTCTGGACGCGGTTGAGCAGGAACAATTCGCCATCTGGGCCATCGAAGGGATTGAGGATGCACTACCCTTACTGACAAACCTGGTATGGGATGGCGAGGGGCAGACGACCCTGATGCAGACCATCCAGGAGCGAATTGCTCAGGCGACACAGCAGGATGCTCGCCACCGTTATCCATGGCCGTTACGCTGGCTGGGCTGGTTTAATTCAAACTGATCGGACTTGTTCAGCGTACACGTGTTAGCTATCCTGCGTCCTTCACTAAAATAAGGCTTACTGAGAACATGGTAGATAAACGCGAATCCTATACAAAAGAAGATCTTCTTGCCTCTGGTCGCGGTGAACTGTTTGGCGCGAAAGGCCCACAGTTACCGGCCCCGAACATGCTGATGATGGACCGTGTCGTGAAAATGACCGAAACCGGCGGCAACTTCGATAAGGGTTACGTAGAAGCAGAACTCGATATCAACCCGGACCTGTGGTTCTTCGGTTGCCACTTCATTGGCGATCCGGTAATGCCTGGCTGCCTGGGCCTGGATGCCATGTGGCAGCTGGTTGGCTTCTATCTGGGCTGGCTGGGTGGTGAAGGCAAAGGCCGCGCACTGGGCGTGGGCGAAGTGAAATTCACCGGCCAGGTTCTGCCTACAGCGAAGAAAGTGACCTATCGTATTCACTTCAAGCGCATTGTTAACCGTCGCCTGATTATGGGCCTGGCGGATGGCGAAGTGCTGGTAGATGGTCGTCTGATCTATACCGCGAACGACCTGAAAGTTGGCCTGTTCCAGGACACTTCCGCATTCTGATTTTGCGTTAAGCCCTCCCTGAAAGGCGAAACCTCCGCAGTGCGGAGGTTTCTTTCTTTAAAGAGACGTTATCAGGCAATGAGTGCCCTGTCGCCGATGGCTTCTCGCCAGCCTCCAAGCCATTGTGACCTTTGATTTATCGTCTGATAAGGACACATTTCTTTAGAACGTCCAGCGATGCCGGCCTGATAACCACGTTGATGAGCCCGTTCCAGGCGATCTCGTTTCTGTCTCTTCATGCCTCGTTTCCCTCATTCTTTTGTCTGGTGGAAAGAAAACAGTGTCTGCACTCAATGTACAGGCACAGATAACGAATACCCCGAATTCATTGCAGCGTCAATGTTCAAAATTCATACGGGTGTCATATTTGTGAGCTAGCCAGAAGATCATTTGTACAAAAAGTGTGACCCGGCACAAGTAACAACCTGAAGCCAAAACGAAAAAAAAACCGCAATCAGCGACAGGCTAACTGCGGTTTTTGATGATGAATTTTACTTATGGCAGCCGGGAAATCTCCCTGGCGATACTGGCTGACTCCTGCGCCCAACCCTGAGCAAGGACTTTCACCATTTCATCATAGCCATCTTTCTGCTGCTTCAGTTCCAGATGGAAAGGACGTTTAATCAGCTGTCCCTGATGATTCAGCAGCCACTCTCCGCTGATGATAACGGCACCGTCATACCGACCATGGAAGCCCGTTACCGTGACGTTCAGCGTATCCTGATCGCTACCCAGTGGCTGGGAAGCGACAACCCAGCCCGGAAGCTGGCTGCTCAGATTTGCCACCAGCGTATTGCGCAACTGCTGATCCAGCGGGCTGGCCCACAGATTATTGTTGGCGATGGTGTACTGTACATCGCTGGTCTGGTAGACCACCCCGTTGCCGGCCAGGTAGTCCGGCACGGCAACTTGCTCAACCCACAGCAGACGGTTGCCTTGCGAAGCGGTACTCTGGGTACCTGCCTGCGCCATCAGCGGTAGCTGATAGTAGCTTTTCGTTTCACTTCCTGAGCTACAGGCCGTGAGTACCATCGCTCCTACAATCGCTAGCCATTTTTTCATTGTTTCGCCCTCTTCGGCTCAGGATCCTTTTTATCTTTCGCTTCAAACACCAGCGCGTTGCTCTTCTCGTTGAGCGTTTTCAGAACCGGCTGCAGTTCGCGCAAGACCTGATCAAGACGCTGCATATCTGCCACCATCTTGTTGTACGCCGCCGAGCCTGGCTGGAAGCCCTGCATACTGCGGTTCAGCTCACGCAGCGTTTTCTGCATATCCTGCGGCAACTGCTGCATGCTCTGGCTTGCAGTGAGCTTATTGATGTTATCCAGCGTGGTTTGCAGGCGTTGCATCGTCGCCTGGCTCTGATGTAACGAACCTGTCGCGGCTTCAATCATTGGGTTCAGCGGCAGATTGTTAATCTTATCCAGCGTTTCCATCAGACGCTGCTGGATCTGAGCCAGTCCGCTGCTCACGGTTGGGATGATTTTATAGCCACCGAATTCACGAATGCCGGTAATCGGCGGTGCTTTCTGATAGAAATCCATATCCACATACAGCGCGCCGGTCACCAGGTTGCCGGTCTTCAACGACCCGCGCAGACCACGTTCCATCAGTTGAGAGATATGCGTGGCAATATCCTGGTTCTCGCCAATCTGGTTGATCAGACGTTCTGGTTCGATACGAATCAGCACCGGAATGCGGTAATCATCATCCAGGACCTGCTGCAGACCAGGCACAAAGAACGGTACTTGCCCAACCGTACCGAGACGAATGCCGCGGAACTCAACCGGCGCCCCCGGCTGCAGGCCACGAACGGAGTCTTTAAAGAACATCAGGAAGTCAACGTGATCGGTGTAGAGCGCATCCTGAATGCTTTTTTGATCGTCAAACAGGCGGAAAGCAGTGTTCTCCGCAACCGGCTGCCCCAGATCCAGACCTTCCGGCACGTCAAAACTTACGCCACCGCCAAACAGCGTTGTCAGGGAGCCCATTTCAACACGCATGCCTGCCGAGGTCAGATCGACCGCGATGCCGCTGTCTTTCCAGAAACGGACATTGCTGGTGACCAGACGATCGTTAGGTGCATTGATGAACAGCTGATAGCTGATGGACCTTTTCTGTGGGTCAAACGTGCTTTTCTCAACCGAACCCACACGATAACCGCGGAACAGCACCGGATCGCCCGCCGTGAGCTGGCCCGCTTTTTTACTGTCTAAAATCACGCGAATACCTTTTGCATCCGGCGGAGCAAGCGGCGGTGAATCCAGAAGCTGATATTGCCCCGGCTGGTTACCTTTTGTACCCGGCTGGAGTTCAATATAGGCACCTGACAGCAACGTCCCTAAGCCGCTGATCCCTTCGCGCCCCACCTGCGGTTTAACCACCCAGAAAACAGAATCGCCATGCAGCAGTTTTTCCATGCCGGCATTCAGGCGCGCCTTGATCTCCACATGGGTTAAATCGTCGGTCAGGGTTGCGCTTTCCACCACGCCCACATCCACGCTGCGGCTTTTGATGGTCGTTTTACCGCCCTCAATCCCCTCAGCATTGGTGGTAATCAGCGTCACTTCCGGTCCCTGATGGCTGTAATGATAAAACAGGATCCAGGCACCGATCAGCGCCGTCACGATGGGGAAAATCCACACCGGCGACCAGTTTTTGACCTTCTGCACTTTCGCCTCTCCACTCTTATTTTCCATGCTCTTACTCTTCCTCATGGCTTGATTCAGGCTCACGATCCCACGATAAACGAGGGTCGAAGGTCATGGCCGCAAACATGGTCATAATCACGACCAGCGCAAACATTAAAGCCCCCATCGCGGGATAAATACTCATCAAACCGCCCATCCGCACCAGCGCAGAGAGAACGGCAATTACAAACACGTCGATCATTGACCAGCGACCAACAAACTCGACCACCTCATAAATCAGATGCATGCGTTCGCTGTCGCGCTTTCCGTGACCTTTTGCATCCCAACAGAGCCAGGCAATGGCGATCATTTTTAAGGTGGGTACCATAATACTGGCGATGAAAATCACGCCGGCGACCGGGTAGGATCCTTCGCCCCAAAGCAGGATCACCCCCGCGAGGATCGTCGAGGGCATTTTGTCACCGAGCAGGTCGGTGATCATAATCGGCAGAATATTGGCGGGAAGATATAGCATGACGGATGTCACCAGCAGCGCCATTGTCCACTGCAGGCTGTTCTTGCGACGGACGTGGCCTTTCGTTTCGCAGCGCGGACACACGTCGAGATCGGCGGGCAGCACGGCGGTACAGCACGGACAGGAACGCAGCCCCTGGCGGATACCCGGCACACCGACCTTCACCGTCTGTGCAAGCGTCGGTGCCGGGGCGATATCGTCCCACGCCCAGCGCCTGTCCACGCACTGGAAGGCGCGCAGCTGCAGGACGCAATACAGGCACCAGGGCACAAAGCTACTGCCAATCCCGACATCGCCATACGCCATCAGCTTCACGAAACTGACCAGTATCCCGGCCAGAAAGATCTCAGCCATCCCCCAGCTTTTGAGCTGGAAAAGGACACGCGCGAGCCGGATTTTCAGTGATGTCGGCATCCTGACGCGGTTGACCAGCAGAAGAATGACCACCAGGCAAAACGCCGGGACTATCTGGACAAACAGCAGAAAAAAGGTGCCGAGGCTGGCGTAATCTTCCGAGAACATCACGCCCGGGATTTCAAGCAGATCCACCTGGCTTGTCATCCCCCCCACCTTCATATAGATGAAGGGGAAGAGATTGGAGAGCAGCAGCATAAATAATGCCGCCAGTGCGTAAGCAGTGGGACGCTGCCTTGGCGCGTCCCACTCGGTCGTCAGCGTTGCGCCGCAACGTGGACACAGGGCTTTATGTCCGTGACCCAGCTCTGGCAACGCCACGAGCATATCGCATTGCGAGCATAATATATGCCTGTCGGCATGGTGCTGGTCACACATATGTTATCCCTGTTTATGCGCCGTTCTTCAGAGACTCAAGGTACTCCCAGCGCTCAAATGCTTCTTCCAGGGCTTTTTCAGCCGCGGACAGTTCAGCCAATACTTTCTGAGTATAGTCATGCGACTGGGTAAAGAATGAGGCATCAGCAACCTGTGCCTGAAGATCTTCAAGCGCCGCCTCCAGCTCTTCCAGACGCTGAGGAAGCCCCTCCAGTTCGCGCTGCAGGTTATAGCTTAGTTTAGCCGAGCTTTTCTTGACTGTTTCTGCTTTTGTTACAGCAGGTTCAGCACTTGTTTTGGACTTTGACTGTTTTTGCGCCAGAGACTGTGACTGCTGCCCTTTTGCATCGTGGTACCCGCCCACATACTGTCCAATTCGCCCTTCCCCTTCGAAGATCCAGCACTCGGTCACGGTATTATCAACGAACTGACGATCGTGGCTGACCAGCATCACGGTTCCCTGGTACCCGTCGATCAGCTCTTCCAGCAATTCCAGCGTTTCGACATCCAGATCGTTCGTCGGTTCATCGAGGATCAGCAGGTTGCTTGGCTTCAGGAACAGACGTGCCAGCAACAGGCGGTTACGTTCCCCGCCGGACAGGGCGCGAACCGGCGTCATCGCACGTTTCGGATGGAACAGGAAGTCCTGCAGGTAGCCCAGCACATGGCGCGGCTTACCGTTTACCATGACCTCCTGCTTACCTTCAGCGAGGTTATCCATTACCGTGCGGTCCGGATCCAGCTCCGCGCGGTGCTGGTCGAAGTAGGCGACTTCAAGTTTGGTGCCGCAGTGAATACGGCCGCTGTCAGCCTGCAACTGGCTCAGCATCAACTTCAGTAATGTGGTTTTGCCGCAGCCGTTGGGGCCAATCAGCGCAATTTTGTCGCCGCGCTGGACCTGAGCAGAGAAATCTTTTACCAGCACTTTGCCGTCAACCTGATAGTTAACGTTTTCCATTTCGAAGACAATCTTGCCGGAGCGGGATGCCTCTTCAACCTGCATTTTGGCGCTGCCCATCACTTCGCGGCGTTCGCTGCGCTCGCGGCGCATCGCTTTCAGGGCACGCACACGGCCTTCGTTACGGGTACGGCGGGCTTTGATGCCCTGGCGGATCCAGACCTCTTCCTGCGCCAGTTTGCGGTCAAACTCAGCATTCTGCAGCTCTTCCACGCGCAGGTTTTCTTCTTTCTCCAGCAGATAGGTATCGTAATCGCCAGGATAAGTGACCAGCTTACCGCGGTCGAGATCGACAATACGGGTCGCCATATTGCGAATAAACGAACGGTCGTGCGAGATAAAGATGATGGTGCCGCTGAAGGTTTTCAGGAACCCTTCCAGCCAGTCAATGGCTTCGATATCCAGGTGGTTCGTCGGTTCGTCCAGCAGCAGCACTTTCGGCCCGCTGACCAGCGCGCGGCCCAGGGCCGCTTTACGCAGCCAGCCGCCGGAGAGCGCAGACAGCTCCATATCCGCTTCCAGACCAAGCTGTGCCAGCACTTCATTAATGCGGTTTTCAAGCTGCCACAGGCCGTGGTGATCGAGCATCTCCTGCACTTTTGCGAGCTCATTGAGATTCTTGTCGCTCGGGTCGGTCATGACCAGATGCGAAATCTCGTGATAGCGCTTCAGGTATTCCGCCTGCTCAGAGATCCCCTCCGCCACGAAGTCGTACACGCTGCCGGTGACATGGCGCGGCGGGTCCTGCTGGAGGCGGGAGACAATCAGATCCTGCTCGTACACGATGCGGCCGTCATCCAGCCCCTGCTCGCGGTTGAGGATTTTCATCAGCGTGGATTTACCCGCGCCGTTACGGCCCACCAGACAGACGCGTTCGTTATCTTCGATATGCAGCTCTGCATTATCGAGAAGCGGTGAGTCGCTGAAAGAGAGCCACGCGCCGTGCATACTAATTAAAGACATTTACTTTTCCTTTCAGACCGCGGTAATCAACCAGCAGTTATGGATTTGACGGTTACGGGCGAAGTCCTGAGACAGCGTTTTTTGGCTAATTTCTTGTGCTTTCAGTCCCAGGGCTGCTAAACCGTCGTGATCCATACGGAAGCCGCGTTTGTTGTTCGAGAACATAATGGTGCCGCCTTTACGCAACAGACGCTTCAGGTCGGTCATCAGGCGCAGGTGGTCGCGTTGAACGTCAAAGCTATCCTCCATGCGCTTAGAGTTGGAGAAGGTCGGCGGATCGATAAAGATCAGGTCGAACTGTTCATCGGTATCACGCAGCCAGCCCAGCACGTCGGCCTGCATCAGGCGATGCTGGCGCCCGGTTAAACCGTTCAGACGCAGGTTACGCTCGGCCCACTCCAGGTAGGTACGCGACATATCCACGGTAGTGGTGCTGCGCGCGCCGCCGAGGCCGGCATGCACACTCGCGCTGCCGGTATAAGAGAACAGGTTGAGGAAATCTTTCCCCTTGCTCATCTGGCCGAGCATACGGCGGGCGATACGGTGGTCAAGGAACAGACCGGTATCGAGATAGTCGGTCAGGTTAACCCACAGGCGGGCGTTATATTCGCCCACTTCAATGTAGTCACCCTTCTCGCCCATCTTCTGGTACTGGTTTTTGCCCTTCTGACGCTCGCGGGTTTTCAGCACCAGCTTGTTCGGCGCAATGCCCAGCACGGCGATGGTGGCCGCAATCACGTCCAGCATACGCTGACGCGCTTTTTGTGCATCAATGGTTTTTGGCGGAGCATATTCCTGAATGACGACCCAGTCGGCGTAGCGATCAACCGCCACGTTGTACTCCGGCAGGTCGGCATCGTACAGGCGGTAACATTCAATCCCTTCCTGCTTCGCCCACTTCTCGAATTTCTTCAGATTCTTGCGCAGACGGTTGGCGTAATCTTCCGCCACGCCGGTTGGCTTACTGTCCGCCGCTTTTTCTGCCAGATGGTAGTTTTTCTGCACACAGTCCAGCGGACCGTTTTTCGCTTTAAACTGGCGATCGGCGCGCAGTTGCAGACAGCTCAACAGCTCCGGCGACGCGCTGAACAGAGACAGATTCCAGCCGCCAAAATAGTCTTTCATATTGCGGCCCAGCAGGCTGTGCAGGGCGATCAGCGCCGGTTCGCTGTCCAGACGCTCACCGTATGGCGGGTTACTGATGACGGTACCGTACGGGCCTTTCGGCAGCGGGTTGGTCAGGTTCGCGACATCTTTCACGTCGAAGGTGACCAGCTCACCGATACCCGCTCGACGGGCGTTGCTTCGCGCACGTTCAATCACGCGCGGGTCGCTGTCCGAACCATAGAAATGCGAGGTGTACTCTGCCAGGCCTTTACGCGCACGGCTCTGCGCGTCATCTTTGACCTCTTTCCAGAGGGCTTCATCATGCTGCGCCCAGCCTTTAAAGCCCCAGTGACCGCGGTGCAGCCCTGGCGCACGGTCGGTAGCCAGCATTGCGGCTTCAATCAGCAGCGTACCGGAACCACACATCGGATCGAGCAGCGGTGTGCCTGGCTGCCAGCCGGAGCGCATCACAATGGCTGCGGCAAGGGTTTCTTTGATCGGCGCCATCCCGGTGCGATCGCGATAGCCACGTAAATGCAGACCCGCGCCGCTCAGATCGAGAGAAATGCTCGCCGTGTCGCCGTTCAGCCAGACGTTGATACGCAGGTCCGGATTTTCGCGATCGACATTAGGGCGTTCCTTATTCTTACGGGTGAAGCAGTCCACAATGGCGTCTTTCACGCGCAGCGCACCGTACTGACTGTTGCGGATCTCATCGTTCACGCCGTTGAAATGCACCGCAAAGGTGGCATTTGGGGTGAAGATCTCTGTCCAGTCGATCATCTGTACGCCGGTATAGAGGTCAAGGTCGCTATAGACCTTGCACTCCTTCATCGGCAGCATGATGCGCGACGCCAGACGGCTCCACATCAGGCTCTGGTAAATAAGCCGCGTGTCGCCCTCAAAATGGACACCACCCTGAACTACCTGGCACTCTTGCGCACCCAGGGCTTCCAGTTCAGTTTTTAACAGCTCTTCCAGCCCACGGGCCGTACTGGCAAACAGAGAATTCATATCGTCACTTTTACTCTTAGAAAATTGTCGCGCATTATAGCTAATATGGCGTGTATGTCATAAAGTTGAAGGCTTATTTTCATTTGCGGGAGTATGCAGTGGCGACGTTATCCAGGCTTTTTATTCATCCGGTGAAATCCATGCGCGGCATTGGCGTTTCTCACGCACTGGCAGACACGAGCGGATTTGCCTTCGATCGTATTTTTATGGTCACCGAGCCTGACGGTACGTTCATCACCGCGCGCCAGTTCCCGCAGATGGTTCGCTTTACCCCTTCCCCGCTTCATGACGGATTGCATTTGACCGCGCCGGACGGTTCCAGCACGGTGATTCGCTTTGCTGATTTTGCGCCCGTCGACGCGCCAACGGAAGTCTGGGGTAACCATTTTACCGCGCGCATCGCCCCGGAAGAGATTAACCGCTGGCTAAGCGGCTTCTTTTCCCGCGACGTGCAGCTGCGCTGGGTGGGGCCTGAACTGACGCGCCGCGTGAAGCGCCACGATGCCGTTCCGCTCTCCTTCGCCGACGGCTTCCCGTTCCTGCTGACCAACGAGGCGTCGCTGCGTGATTTACAAAACCGCTGTAAAGCCAGCGTGCAGATGGAGCAGTTCCGTCCGAACCTGGTGGTAACCGGTGCCGATGCGTGGGAAGAAGACACCTGGAAAACGATCCGCATTGGTAGCGTCATCTTTGATGTCGTCAAGCCGTGCAGCCGCTGTATCTTTACTACCGTGAGTCCGGAAAAAGGGCAAAAGCACCCCTCTGGCGAACCGCTGAAAACGCTGCAATCGTTCCGCACCGCCCAGGATAACGGCGATGTCGATTTCGGCCAGAACCTGATCCCCCGCTCCAGCGGAGTGATCCGCGTGGGCGATGAGGTCGAAATCCTCGCCCGCGGGCCTGCGAGAGTGTACGGCGCCGGTCAGGAAGAAGAAAGCGTTGAAGTTGAGACGAACGTCGCCTCTGCCGTGGATATTCACTGGCAGGGCAAAATTATTCGTGGCAACAATCAGCAGGTGCTGCTGGAGCAACTGGAACAGGCCGGTATTCGCGTACCGTATTCTTGTCGTGCGGGAATCTGCGGATGCTGTCGCATCAAGCTGGTAGAGGGAGAAGTGACAGCGCTGAAGAAATCGGCAGTGGGAAACGACGGCACAATTCTGTGCTGTAGCTGCGTACCGAAAACATCCGTACAGCTGGAAGCTTAAACCGCCTGTTCGAGGCTGAAGGAATCGACACGCACCTGTGGCTTCAGCCTGTCATTCATGACTTTGATCGCATCCCCTAACTGCATTACGCGCCCGGCAATCGTCACGCCGGGTTGCGCCAGCAGACAAAGCGCAGCATTTTCGCCCGGCTCCACCACTAACAAACTCACCTCTTCGGCGGTATCGCTCAGATTGACGCTGGCCGCATCACCCGTTGCTGGCGTCCAGTTCATGTCGTGCGGCAGGAAATGCCAGCTTTTCGGCATTTGCGGTTTCAGGAAACGAATCGCCACCAGCGCATTTAATACCAGCTCGGCACGTTGCTCTTTAGAGAGCACCAGATCGCGGCATTTTTCTTCAAAGGAGAAATAAAGTGCAGCATCGTCAACGCAAAAGCCCGAGGGTGAAAACGCGTCCGGGGTTAACATTCGGCGGGCAAAACGAGAACGAAACAACATGCCATTGGCTAAATCGAGCATCATACGATCGTGCTCGTCGCAAAAATACCAGCGCCAGTTATCGTCAGGTTTAATTCGCATGTTTCTCTCCCGTCCCCAAACGTCCTGTACTAAAAATGTCCTGATTGTCGCTTCGTTTATAACATCATTAATAAAAGACCAGAATGTCTAAATAAGCAACAGTGACGGAATATAAAACAACCAGGGCTGGAAATAAAGCCCTGGTTGTCTGATTAAGAGAAAAGATTAGATATGCGTAACGATTTCTTTAATCAGCGGCGGTCCTTTAAAAATAAAGCCGGAATAGATTTGCACCAGCGATGCCCCTGCCGCCATCTTCTCGCGCGCAGCAATGACCGAATCGATACCGCCGACACCAATAATCGGCAAACGCCCTTTTAATTCTGCAGACAGAGCACGAATAATTTCGGTGCTTTTTAATTGTACCGGACGGCCACTTAACCCACCCGCTTCGTCACAGTTTTTCATTCCCTGAACGAGGGAGCGATCGAGCGTCGTATTGGTCGCAATAACACCATCAATATTATGGCGAACTAAACTGTCGGCAACCTGGATCAATTCTTCAGGCGAAAGATCCGGCGCGATCTTCACCGCGACCGGAACATATTTATGGTGGATCGCCTGCAGTTCATTTTGTTTATTTTTAATGGCGCTGAGAAGATCGTCCAGCGCTTCGCCATATTGTAAAGAACGCAGGCCCGGGGTATTCGGGGATGAAATATTCACCGCGATGTAACCGGCATAGGCGTAGACTTTTTCCATACAAATCAGATAGTCATCTTTACCTTGCTCAACCGGCGTGTCTTTATTTTTACCGATATTAATGCCCAGCACCCCATCGAAATGGGCTTTTTTCACGTTCTCGACCAGGTGATCAACGCCGAGATTATTAAAGCCCATGCGGTTGATCAGCCCTTCGGCTTCCACCAGGCGGAACAAACGCGGCTTATCATTTCCCGGCTGTGGACGCGGGGTAACGGTACCGATTTCAATGGAGCCAAAGCCCATTGCGCCCAGGGCATCAATGCACTCACCGTTTTTGTCCAGACCGGCCGCCAGACCCAGCGGGTTTTTAAAAGTCAGACCCATGCACTGCACAGGTTTTTCCGGCACATTCTGGCGCACCAGAGCCGCCAGAGGCGTTCCGGTAATGCGACGTAATTGCTGGAATGTCAATTCATGAGCGCGCTCAGGGTCGAGCTGGAAAAGGGCTTTACGAACGAAGGGGTAGTACATGAACTCTCCTGGATTCCCGGTGTGCAAACCGGGAGGGGATTATGGGCGATCCCGCTGCGAAAAGGAATTGACCTGCGGCAAAAAAAACAGCGTAAAACGCAAACGTTTACCTCCCGGTCTCTTTCTTATGCACTTTTTCGCATTTTAATTGCAGATAAATCATTTAGTGGAATAACCGCGCGGTGTCACACTCCTGAAAATTGTTATGAATGTTAGATAAAAGCAAACAATTGGTTATAAGGAGGAAGTATGCGCGTCATTACCCTGGCCGGAAGTCCACGATTCCCTTCGCGTTCCAGCGCCCTGCTGGAATATGCCCGTGAAAAGCTCAATGCGCTGGATGTGGAAGTGTGCCACTGGAATCTGCATAACTTCGAACCCGAAGATTTGCTGTACGCCCGTTTCGACAGCCCTGCGCTGAAAACCCTCACAGAGCAACTGAAAGTGGCAGACGGTTTAATCGTGGCGACACCGATCTATAAAGCTTCTTTTTCTGGCGCACTGAAAACCCTGCTCGATCTACTGCCGGAGCGCGCACTGGACGGCAAAGTGGTGCTGCCGCTGGCAACGGGCGGAACAGTTGCCCATCTACTGGCGGTGGATTATGCCCTGAAACCGGTCCTGAATGCCCTGAAAGCACAAGAGATTCTTCATGGGGTTTTCGCGGACGATTCGCAGGTCATTGATTATCAACACAAGCCGCACTTTACGCCGAATCTGCAAACGCGCCTCGATGCTGCGCTGGAAACCTTCTGGCACGCGCTGCATCGCCGGGATATCCAGGCACCTGCGTTTGGCCAGCCTCAAGGAGTCGCACATGTTTAAAACCTTAACCCGCCTCGGGCTGGCTGGCCTGATGGCCTTGACCGGGCTGGCTCAGGCCGCAGAAACAGCGCCGGACAGTTTACGCATTGGCTATCAGAAAGGCAGCGTCAGTATGGTGCTGGCAAAAAGTCACCAGCTTCTGGAAAAACGCTTCCCGGACACCAAATTTGCCTGGATCGAGTTTCCTGCCGGCCCTCAGATGCTGGAAGCCTTAAACGTAGGCAGTATCGATCTTGGCAGCACAGGCGATATTCCGCCGATATTCGCCCAGGCTGCTGGGGCGGACCTCGTTTATGTCGGCTTTGAACCGCCTAAACCGAAGGCCGAAGTGATTCTGGTGCCTGAAAATAGCGAGATTAAAAGCGTTGCCGATCTAAAAGGTCATAAGGTCGCTTTTCAGAAAGGTTCCAGTTCACACAACCTGCTGCTGCGCGCTTTACAGGAGGCCGGGCTGAAATTCACGGACATTCAGCCCGTTTACCTGACCCCAGCCGATGCACGTGCCGCGTTCCAGCAGAAGAATGTTGATGCCTGGGCTATCTGGGATCCGTACTACTCCGCAGCATTACTGCAAGGAGGCGTGCGTGTGCTGAAGGATGGCACGACGCTGAAGCAGACCGGCTCGTTCTACCTTGCCGCGCGTCCTTACGCGGAAAAGAATGGCGCATTTATTCAGAGCGTACTGGATACCTTTACGCAGGCCGACACGCTGACCCAAAGCCAGCGTCAGGAAAGTATTGCGCTGCTGGCGAAAACCATGGGCTTACCTGAACCGGTGATTGCGAGCTACCTCAGCCACCGTCCGCCGACCACCATTTCACCCGTGGATGCGCACGTCGCCGCGCTACAGCAACAAACCGCTGACCTCTTCTATCAAAACCGCCTGGTGCCAAAACAGGTCGATATTCGCGAACGCATCTGGCAACCCGCAGGCAAAGAAGGAGCTAAATCATGAGTCTGAATCTTTTCTGGTTTTTACCCACCCACGGAGATGGCCACTATCTTGGCACTGAAGAGGGTTCCCGCCCGGTTGACCATGGCTACCTGCAGCAGATTGCACAGGCGGCGGACCGCATCGGTTTCACCGGCGTGCTGATCCCGACCGGGCGTTCATGTGAAGATGCCTGGCTGGTCGCCGCGTCGATGATCCCGGTCACCCAGCGTCTGAAGTTCCTGGTTGCGTTACGTCCAGGCGTGGTCTCCCCCACCGTGGCAGCGCGTCAGGCGGCAACGCTGGACAGACTCTCCAACGGTCGCGCCCTGTTTAACCTGGTGACGGGCAGCGATCCGCAGGAACTGGCAGGCGATGGCGTGTTCCTCGACCACACCGAGCGCTATGAGGCTTCTGCCGAGTTCACCCGCGTCTGGCGACGCCTGCTTGAAGGTGAAACCGTCACCTTCGAAGGCAAGCATATCCACGTTCGTGACGCGAAACTCTACTTCCCGCCGGTACAACGCCCACGCCCGCCGCTCTATTTCGGCGGGTCGTCGGATGTAGCCCAGGATCTGGCTGCCGAGCAGGTCGATCTGTATCTGACCTGGGGCGAACCGCCTGAGCTGGTAAAAGAGAAAATTGCCCAGGTGCGCGCAAAAGCGGACGCCCATGGCCGCAAGGTGCGCTTCGGTATTCGTCTGCACGTGATTGTTCGCGAAACCACTGAAGAGGCCTGGCGGGCGGCAGACCGTCTGATATCCCATCTGGACGATGAGACCATCGCAAAGGCGCAGGCCGCGTTTGCCAAAACCGACTCCGTCGGACAGCACCGAATGGCATCCCTGCACAACGGCAAGCGCGAGAAGCTGGAGATCAGCCCGAACCTGTGGGCAGGCGTTGGCCTGGTTCGCGGCGGTGCGGGCACGGCGCTGGTCGGGGACGGCCCGACCGTGGCAGCGCGGATTAATGAATACGCCGACCTCGGTATCGACAGCTTTATTCTCTCCGGTTATCCGCACCTGGAGGAGGCCTACAAAGTGGGCGAGCTGTTATTCCCGCATCTGGATGTGGCCATCCCGGAAATACCGCAGCCACAGCAGCTTCAACTGCAGGGAGAAGCGGTGGCAAACGAATTTATCCCTCGAAAAGCCGCGCAAAGTTAAGGAGTGACCATGTCTGCCACCTCACAAAAATGTCTGCTGCGCGCCGCGCCGTGGTTTTTACCCGTCGGCATTGTGGCTCTCTGGCAGCTCGCATCATCCACCGGCTGGCTGTCGAGCCGTATTCTGCCCTCTCCTGAGGGCGTTGTAGAAGCGTTCTGGTCGCTGAGCGTCAGCGGTGAGCTGTGGCAGCATCTGGCGATCAGTTCCTGGCGCGCGGTGATTGGGTTTTCTATTGGCGGCAGCATTGGCCTGGTGCTGGGGTTGATCAGCGGTCTTTCCCGCTGGGGTGAGCGGCTGCTGGATACCTCCATTCAGATGTTGCGTAACGTGCCGCATCTGGCGCTGATCCCGCTGGTCATTCTGTGGTTTGGGATTGATGAGAGCGCGAAGATCTTCCTCGTGGCGCTGGGCACGCTGTTCCCGATTTACATTAATACCTGGCACGGCATCCGCAATATCGATCGCGGCCTGGTGGAGATGGCGCGAAGCTATGGCTTGTCGGGTTTTTCGCTCTTTCTACACGTGATCCTGCCGGGCGCCCTGCCCTCCATCATGGTCGGAGTGCGTTTTGCCCTCGGCCTGATGTGGCTGACGCTGATTGTCGCGGAAACCATTTCGGCTAACTCTGGTATCGGCTACCTGGCGATGAATGCCCGCGAGTTCCTGCAAACGGACGTCGTGGTGGTTGCCATTATCCTTTATGCCCTGCTCGGCAAACTGGCCGACTTCAGCGCCCAGTGGCTGGAACGCAGCTGGCTACGCTGGAACCCGGCGTATACCCTTCAGGAGGCGAAAGCATGAATACGGCACGACTGAATCAGGGGACACCGTTACTGCTAAACGGCGTGACCAAACGCTACGGCGAAAACACCATTCTTAACGCGCTGGATCTGCATATTCCCGCCGGGCAGTTTGTGGCCATTGTCGGGCGCAGCGGCGGCGGCAAGAGTACGCTGCTGCGCCTTCTGGCCGGACTGGAATCCCCCAACGGCGGCGACATTCTGGCAGGGACAACGCCGCTGGCCACTATTCAGGACGATACCCGCATGATGTTTCAGGATGCGCGACTGCTGCCCTGGAAGACGGTGATTGATAACGTCGGGCTGGGGCTCAAAGGACACTGGCGGGATGAAGCCCGTCAGGCGCTGGCCGCCGTCGGACTGGAAAACCGCGCCGGTGAATGGCCTGCTGCGCTGTCGGGTGGGCAGAAGCAGCGCGTGGCGCTGGCCCGGGCGTTGATTCATCGTCCTGGCCTGCTGTTGCTTGATGAGCCGCTCGGCGCGCTCGACGCCTTAACGCGGATCGAAATGCAGGATCTGATTGAATCCCTGTGGCAGGCGCATGGATTCACGGTTCTGCTGGTCACGCATGACGTCAGCGAAGCCGTGGCGATGGCCGACCGGGTGCTGTTAATAGAAGACGGAAAAATTGGTCTGGATCTGACGGTGGATCTTCCACGTCCACGCCGTGTCGGTTCGGCAAGACTGGCGGAGCTGGAGGCAGAAGTGCTGGATCGGGTGATGAAGCGCGGGGGAACGGAGTTACAGCGAGTTAAGGCTAATGCCTGATGCCCTCACCCCGGCCCTCTCCCACAGGGAGAGGGAGAAAACACAAAAAACGGCAACCTGGGTTGCCGTTTTGCTTTTACCTGCCCACCGGGCTTTTTTACATCACGCTAAGGCTTTCGCGATCTTCTCGTACAAATCGCCGGACAGGTTTTCCAGCCCTTTCAGCTGTTCAAGCGCGGCACGCATTTTCGCCTGACGCTTCGCATCGTAGCGTTTCAGACGGATCAGCGGCTCAATCAGACGCGACGCCACCTGCGGGTTACGGCTGTTCAGTTCGGTCAGCATTTCCACCATGAACTGATAACCGCTGCCGTCCTCCGCGTGGAACGCGGCCGGGTTGCTGCTGGCAAACGCACCAATCAGGGAACGCACGCGGTTCGGGTTACTCATGGTGAACGAACGGTGCTTCAGCAGGCTGCGGACTTTGCTGAGCGCATCGGCCGCCGGGCTGGTCGCCTGCAGAATGAACCATTTGTCCATCACCAGACCATCCTGGTGCCACTTGTCGTCGTACTCCTGCATCAGCGCATCGCGGCACGGCAGTTCAGCGGCAACGCTCGCCGCCAGCGCGGCCAGCGCGTCGGTCATATTGTCCGCTTTATGATACTGCGTGCTCACCAGCGTGTTCGCCAGCTCGGTTTCACCAAACGCCAGATAACGCAGGCAGGTGTTACGCAGAGAACGTTTACCAATGTCCGCGTGCTCAACGCGATAAGCATCAAGCTTATTGGCGTTATGGATGGCGAGGAATTCGTCCGCCAGTTCAGCAGCCAGCGTGCGGGTCAGCGCTTCACGCACGGCCACGATGGCAATCGGGTCAATGATGTCAAACAGCTCGGCAATTTCAGTTGCCGACGGCAGGGTCAGAATTTCAGCCGCCAGCGCCGGATCAATAGATTCATCCAGCAGGATCGCACGGAACGCGTCTGCTACATGCACCGGTAGCGTCAGCGGCTGGCCCTGCTGATAACGGTTCACGTTCAGCTTGATGTAGGTCGCTAGCAGACTCTGCGCGGCATCCCAGCGGGAGAAATCGTTGCGGGCGTGACGCATCAGGAACGTCAGCTGCTGATCGCTCCACTTGTACTCCAGCTTCACCGGGGCGGAGAATTCGCACAGCAGCGCAGGCACCGGCTGGAAATAGACGTTATCGAAGATAAAGGTCTGCTCTGCCTGGGTTACGTTCAGTACGTGGTGTACCGGATGACCGCCCTTCTGCAGCGGGATCACTTTGCCTTCGTTGTCATACAGCTCAATGCTGAACGGAATGTGCAGCGGATGTTTTTCTTCCTGCTCGGCGGTTGGCGGCGTGCGCTGGCTGATGGTCAGGGTGTATTGCTCGGTTTCCGGGTTGTAGTCGTCTTTAACGGTGACAATCGGCGTCCCGGCCTGGCTGTACCAGCGGCGGAAGTGCGAGAGATCCACGTTAGAGGCATCTTCCATCGCCTGCACAAAATCGTCACAGGTCGCCGCGCTGCCGTCATGACGCTCAAAATAGAGTTGCATCCCTTTCTGGAAGTTCTCTTCGCCCAGCAGGGTGTGGATCATACGGATAATTTCAGCGCCCTTCTCATACACCGTCAGGGTGTAGAAGTTGTTCATCTCAATGACTTTATCCGGACGGATTGGGTGCGCCATTGGGCTGGCATCTTCCGCAAACTGCAGGCCGCGCATAGTGCGGACGTTGTTGATACGGTTTACCGCACGAGAGCCCAGATCGGAGCTGAACTCCTGATCGCGGAAGACGGTCAGTCCCTCTTTCAGGCTCAGTTGGAACCAGTCACGGCAGGTGACGCGGTTACCGGTCCAGTTATGGAAATACTCGTGGCCGATGACGCGTTCGATATCAAGGTAGTCTTTATCGGTAGCGGTGTCGGTACGTGCCAGTACGTATTTGGAGTTAAAGATGTTGAGACCTTTATTCTCCATCGCGCCCATGTTGAAGAAATCGACGGCGACGATCATATAGATGTCGAGGTCGTATTCGAGGCCGAAACGTTCTTCGTCCCACTTCATGGAGTTGATGAGCGAGGTCATCGCCCACGGTGCGCGGTCAAGGTTGCCACGGTCAACAAACAGCTCCAGCGCCACTTCACGCCCGGAGCGAGTTTTGAACGTATCGCGCAGCACATCAAAATCACCCGCCACCAGCGCAAAGAGGTAGCACGGTTTCGGGAACGGATCCTGCCACTGCACCCAGTGACGACCATTTTCCAGTTCGCCCTCACCGACGCGGTTACCGTTGGAGAGCAGGAACGGATAAAGCGTTTTATCGGCGATGATTTTCGTCGTGAAGCGCGCCAGGACGTCCGGGCGGTCCAGATACCAGGTGATATGGCGGAAACCTTCGGCTTCACACTGGGTACACAGAGCCACGCCTGACTGGTAAAGCCCTTCCAGCGCCGTGTTGGCTGAAGGGCTGATTTCATTCACGATGCGCAGCGTAAAGCGTTCCGGCAGGTTGTTGATGACCAGCTGGTTGCCTTCTTCTTTATAGTCTGACCAGGGTTCATCATTAATATGCAGGGAGACCAGCGTCAGGTCTTCGCCATCGAGACGCAGCGGCACGGCAGTCGCACTGTGGCGCGTCACCTGACTCACCGCCGTCACGACGGTTTTTGTGGCATCCAGGTCAAACGTCAGGTCGATATCGCTAATCAGGTATTCCGGCGCACGGTAGTCGTGGCGGTATTTGGCTTGTGGCTGTTGTGTCATAGAAAACCTTATGCATCGTTTGTCGAGTAACGTTTCAATATATTCCTGTTGCGCAAAACGCGCTATGCAGAATGTTCATCTTTTCAGGCAGAAACACCTTTTTCGCTACATTTGTATAACACGGGGCACAAAATGCCCTCGACCATAAAGTGTGCTTATGTTGTGATCGGGGTTCAATAAATCACTAAACAAGGTATACTCCGGAGTTGTTTATTGTACTAAACGCTCCCGTGAGAGGATGCTACAGCGCACCTATGACTCAATTCGCTTCTCCGGTTCTGCATACGTTGCTGGATACCGACGCGTATAAACTGCATATGCAGCAAGCCGTTTTCCACCATTACTATGACGTTCACGTCGCGGCGGAATTCCGCTGCCGTGGTGACGATTTGCTCGGTATCTACGCAGACTCCATTCGTGAACAGGTCGATGCGATGCAGCATCTGACGCTGCAGGACGATGAATACCAGTGGCTTTCTGGCCTGCCTTTCTTTAAAACCGATTACCTGAACTGGCTGCGTGATTTCCGCTATAAGCCGGAGCAGGTCACCGTGACCAACGAGAACGGCAAGCTGGATATTCGCCTTGAAGGTCCGTGGCGGGAAGTGATCATGTGGGAAGTGCCGCTGCTGGCAGTGATCAGCGAGTTGGCTCACCGCTACCGTTCGCCGGAAATGGGCGTCGCCCAGGCGGTCGCCTCGCTGGAAAATAAACTTGCAGCCTTCACCACGCTGACCGAAGGGCTGGATATGTCCCGCTTCCGCCTGATGGATTTCGGCACCCGTCGCCGTTTCTCTCGCGAGGTTCAGCAGGCCATCGTTAAACGTCTGCAGCAGGAGCCGTGGTTCGTGGGCACCAGTAACTACGACCTGGCGCGTCGACTCAACCTGACGCCGATGGGCACCCAGGCGCACGAGTGGTTCCAGGCACATCAGCAAATCAGCCCGGATCTGGCTAACAGCCAGCGCGCGGCCCTCGCCGCATGGCTTGAGGAGTACCCGAATCAACTCGGGATCGCCCTCACCGACTGCATTACGATGGATGCCTTCCTGCGTGACTTCGGTCCCGAATTTGCTGAGCGTTATCAGGGGTTACGCCACGATTCCGGGGACCCGGTTGAATGGGGCGAGAAGGCGATAGCCCATTACCAAAAACTCGGCATTGACCCGATGAGCAAGGTGCTGGTTTTCTCCGATAATCTTGACCTGGCAAAAGCGGTTGAACTTTATCGCCATTTCAACACCCGAGTGAACCTGAGTTTCGGGATTGGTACCCGTTTGACCTGCGACATTCCTCAGGTAAAACCTCTGAATATTGTGATAAAGCTGGTGGAATGTAACGGCAAGCCGGTGGCGAAACTCTCCGACAGCCCGGGTAAAACCATCTGCCATGACAAAGCGTTTGTCCGCGCATTGCGCAAAGCCTTCGATCTCCCGCAGATCAAAAAAGCCAGTTAAGCGCTTACGGGAGCCTGAAGGGCTCCCTTCCCTTATTTATTTCTCAATTCTTCTCTTTTGACTGCGAAATTTACTTGTCTGATAGCGGATGGCAGGTAACATAGATATCCCCCCATAAGGGTGGACAAGTGTTTATTTTTTCCGACTATTAACAGAGAGAATATTATGAGCGTTGTGCCTGTAGCCGACGTACTCCAGGGCCGTGTCGCCGTTGACCAGGAAGTCACCGTGCGCGGATGGGTGCGTACCCGCCGAGATTCTAAAGCTGGCATCTCCTTCCTCGCCGTCTATGACGGTTCCTGCTTTGATCCTGTACAGGCCGTCATTAATAATTCTCTGCCCAATTACAATGATGACGTTCTGCACCTGACAACCGGCTGTTCCGTCATTGTGACCGGCGTGGTTGTGGCGTCTCCGGGTCAGGGCCAGAGTTTCGAAATTCAGGCCTCTGCGATTGAAGTGACCGGCTGGGTTGAAGATCCGGACACCTACCCGATGGCGGCAAAACGTCACAGCATTGAGTACCTGCGTGAAGTGGCGCACCTGCGTCCACGTACCAACCTGATCGGCGCGGTGGCACGCGTGCGCCATACGCTGGCTCAGGCGCTGCATCGCTTCTTCGATGAGCAGGGTTACTTCTGGGTGTCTACCCCACTGATCACCGCCTCCGATACGGAAGGTGCGGGTGAAATGTTCCGCGTCTCGACGCTGGACATGGAAAACCTGCCGCGCACGCCAGAAGGTAAAGTGGACTATGACAAAGACTTCTTTGGTAAAGAGGCATTCCTGACGGTATCCGGTCAGCTCAACGGCGAAACCTACGCCTGTGCACTGTCTAAGATTTATACCTTCGGCCCAACCTTCCGTGCAGAAAACTCCAACACCAGCCGCCACCTGGCGGAATTCTGGATGCTGGAGCCGGAAGTGGCGTTTGCTAACCTCGACGATGTCGCCGGTCTGGCAGAAGCGATGCTGAAGTACGTCTTCAAAGCGGTGCTGGAAGAGCGTCCGGACGATATGAAGTTCTTCGCTGAGCGCGTAGACAGCGATGCGGTCGCCCGTCTGGAACGTTTTGTCTCTGCCGACTTTGCGCAGGTGGACTATACCGACGCGGTTGCGATCCTCGAGAAATGCGGTGAGAAGTTCGAGAACCCGGTTTACTGGGGCGTTGACCTGGCGTCTGAGCACGAACGCTATCTGGCCGAGAAACATTTCAAAGCGCCGGTTGTCGTTAAAAACTACCCGAAAGACATCAAGGCCTTCTATATGCGCCTTAACGAAGACGGTAAAACCGTCGCAGCGATGGACGTCCTGGCGCCTGGCATCGGTGAAATCATCGGTGGTTCTCAGCGTGAAGAACGTCTGGATGTGCTGGACGCGCGCATGGAAGAGATGGGTCTCAATCCTGCGGACTATAGCTGGTATCGCGATCTTCGTCGTTACGGCACCGTTCCGCATTCAGGTTTCGGCCTGGGCTTCGAGCGTCTGATCGCCTACGTTACCGGTGTTCAGAACGTGCGTGATGTGATTCCGTTCCCGCGTACGCCACGTAACGCCAGCTTCTAAGAGCAAAAAACAGACCATGGCCAGCATTTGCTGGCCATTATTTTATTCTGCACTGTCAGTTTTCGTCAGCGCAAAGTCAGTGTTTTTAAAGCACCACCCCGTCACAACCACTACCTGTTACGTTTTGTTTCCGAGAAACATCTAGCCACAAAAAATAAACCCTATTCTTATTGCGATTATTACACCCTCAAGCAATAGCACAATTTTCAACCACTTTTTCAGCCATCCAGAAGTCTTTTTTCGGTCATAAGAAAAAACGAGTCGTTTAACATCTGTTTATAGGAATTGCCTTTATCCAAATTAATCATAAGGAATTCATATATATAGGAAACAATCTGCTGTTTAATTCGCCAGGGCGTTCTGAAATTTGAGATGGTTCACAAAGTTCCGAAAAATACACATTTAGTTACACATATTTTCTTTTTGTAACTCAATCTTGAGAATTGTAGCACTTTCAGGCTAGCGAAACGCTTCAGTGAATGGAAAGATGCCTGTCAGATACATAAAGACACCTAACTCTCATCAATAGTTCCGGAAATATTTATTGACAGAATTTATTGACGGCAGTGGCGAGTGTCATAAAAAAACCAATGAGGGTAATAAATAATGATGAAGCGCAATATTCTGGCAGTGGTAATCCCTGCCCTGCTGGTAGCCGGTGCAGCTAACGCTGCAGAAATCTATAACAAGAACGGCAACAAACTGGACTTCTACGGGAAAGTTAACGCCGAGCACGATTTCGTGACCTCTGGTGATAACACCAACAACAACGACGCAACCTACGCGCAGATCGGTTTCAAAGGCGAAACTCAGATCAACGACCAGCTGACCGGTTACGGCCAGTGGGAATACCGCTTCATGGCCAATGATGCGGAAAACACTGCACAGAAAAACAAAAACCGTCTGGCCTTTGCCGGTCTGAAAGCGGGCGACGCTGGCAGCATCGACTACGGCCGTAACTACGGTATCGTTTATGACGTAGAGTCATACACCGATATGGCGCCGTCCTTCTCAGGTATGACCTGGGGCGGTAACTACGTTGATAACTTTATGACCAGCCGTAGCACCGGCCTGCTGACCTACCGTAACAGCGATTTCTTCGGTCTGGTTGACGGTCTGAGCCTGGGCGTACAGTACCAGGGTAAAAACGACCGTGCTGACGTTAAAACCTCTAACGGTGACGGCGTAGGTTACTCCCTGGGTTACGACTTCGGCGAAGGCTTCGGTGCAATCGCATCTTACAGCAACGCTAACCGTACTCTGAACCAGAAAGCTGATGGTCAGGGTGACAAAGCTGAAGCATGGGGTGTTGGTCTGAAATATGACGCTAACAACCTGTACCTGGCAACCACCTATGCAGAAACCCGTAACACCACCCGTACCGGTTCTAGCGGTGATGCTGGTTTTGCTAACAAAACGCAGAACTTCGAAGTGGTTGCTCAGTACCAGTTCGACTTCGGCCTGCGTCCAGCCATCTCCTACGTGCAGACCAAAGGTAAAGACCTGGCTGCCGTCGGCGGCTTCAGCGGTGGCGATGCAGACCTGGCTAAATTCATCCAGGTGGGTACCACTTACTACTTCAACAAAAACTTCAACGTGTGGGCTGACTACTACATCAACCTGCTGGACAAAGACACCGACTACGCGAAAGCGGTTGGCGGTCTGAACGGCAACGACGATATGGCTGCTGTGGGTGTAACCTACCAGTTCTAATCAGAACACCACTTTGTTATATGCTTAATGAACAGGGCTTCGGCCCTGTTTTTTTATGCCTGACAGAAAATAATGGCGACTTTTGAAAAGCCGCACGCTTTTCGTCGCAAACGGTTGGCATTTTGTAAATCTACCGTTAACCTGATAGCGGATTTCACTTCTGTAATCACAATGGAACTTCGTCATGTTTGAGAACATTACCGCCGCTCCTGCCGACCCAATTCTGGGCCTGGCCGATCTGTTTCGTGCCGACGACCGCCCTGGCAAAATCAACCTGGGTATTGGTGTATATAAAGATGAAACCGGCAAAACCCCGGTACTGACCAGCGTTAAGAAAGCTGAGCAGTATCTGCTGGAAAATGAAACCACCAAAAACTACCTCGGTATTGATGGTATTCCTGAATTTGGTCGCTGCACGCAGGAGCTGCTGTTCGGTAAAGGTAGCGCAATTGTGAGTGACAAACGTGCGCGTACAGCACAGACACCAGGCGGTACCGGCGCACTGCGTGTGGCGGCGGATTTCCTTGCGAAAAACACCTCTGTTAAGCGTGTCTGGGTGAGCAACCCAAGCTGGCCGAACCACAAGAGCGTCTTTAACTCTGCAGGTCTGGAAGTGCGCGAATATGCATACTACGACGCGGCAAACCATGCTCTCGACTTTGATGGCCTGCTGGCAAGCCTGAACGAAGCGCAGGCGGGTGATGTGGTGCTGTTCCACGGCTGCTGCCATAACCCAACCGGTATCGACCCGACGCTTGAGCAGTGGGAACAGCTGGCTAAACTCTCCGTAGAGAAAGGCTGGCTGCCGCTGTTTGACTTCGCCTATCAGGGTTTCGCCCGTGGACTGGAAGAAGATGCAGAAGGCCTGCGCGCTTTTGCAGCCGTACACCAGGAATTGATCGTTGCCAGCTCCTACTCCAAGAACTTCGGTCTGTACAATGAGCGCGTAGGTGCCTGTACGCTGGTTGCGGCTAACGACGAAACCGTCGATCGTGCCTTCAGCCAGATGAAATCGGTTATCCGCGCGAACTACTCTAACCCACCGGCACACGGTGCGTCCGTTGTTGCAACCATTCTCAGCAACGATGCGCTGCGCGCGATCTGGGAACAAGAGCTGAACGATATGCGCCAGCGTATCCAGCGTATGCGTCTGCTGTTTGTTAATACTCTGGCCGAGAAAGGCGCAGACCGTGACTTCAGCTTCATCATCAAACAGAACGGCATGTTCTCTTTCAGCGGCCTGACCAAAGAGCAGGTTCTGCGTCTGCGTGAAGAGTTTGGCGTATACGCCGTGGCTTCCGGTCGCGTGAACGTGGCAGGGATGACGCCTGACAACATGGCGCCTCTGTGCGAAGCGATTGTCGCCGTACTGTAATTTACGCCCACAAAAAAGCCTGCGTTCAGCAGGCTTTTTTATTTAACCAGGTTTACCAGACAGGCATTTCATCCTGAAGGAACGGATTATGGAGCCGTTCATAGCCCAGCGTCGACATCGGACCGTGTCCAGGGATAAACGTCACGTCATCGCCCAGCGGCAATAACTTCTGTTTGATCGACTGAATCAGCTGCCCGTGATCGCCGCGCGGAAAATCGCTGCGTCCTACGCCGCCTTTGAAAATCACGTCGCCCGAAATCAGCAGACGAGACTGGTCATCAAAGAAGACGATATGGCCTGGCGTATGCCCAGGACAATGCAACACCTGTAAAGTCACATTCCCTACGTTAACGCGCTCTCCTTCGTTCAGCCAGCAATCGGGCGTCAGAGGCTGACACTCATCAAGGCCAAACATGCGGCTTTGGGCAGGTAACCCCTGCAGCCAGAACTCATCTTCTTTTTCCGGACCGATGATCGGCACACCAAAATGCTGTGCCAGCTCTGCCGCTGCGCCAACATGATCGAGATGACCATGCGTCAGTAAAATCTGCATCAGCGTCACACCGCTGTCGGCGACTTCCTGCTTGATTTTCTCGGCGTCGCCGCCGGGATCAACAAGCGCGGCCAGTTTGGTTTGCTCGCACCAGATCAATGAACAGTTCTGGGAGAACGCGGTAACCGGAATAATACGATAGTTCATACTGCTCCTGTGTTTCGTTATTACCAGTGCCGGACCGGACCGGTATCAATATGCACAAAGTTGCTGCTGGGGTAATATCCTACACCACCTGCGCGCATAGATAACGCAGCTTTGCGAATATTGGCTAACGAAACGCCTTCAATATGGAAATCCATTGCCTGTCCCTTCGTGTGATAGCTTTTTTTCGCTACCCCACGGCTATGGGCGCGTAGTTCATTATTGGTATCCAGTGAGCGATAACCAGAAATGAGCTGCACGGGCTTCCTGGTGCCCAGCAGGCCCTGAAGGCGGAACAACTGATCAAACAATCCTGGGTCGATGGCTTTTACTTTATTCGCGCGGAAATCACGGAAAAAATGGTTGAGTCTTGCTAATTCATCCTGAATATAGCCTCTTCCATCGAAAAACTCCGCTTTTAGCGACTCACCGGTATGAAGATTGTTGAGCGTTAAAACTCGCGGACGAGGTGTCGAGAGGGTGGCAAATGCTGGCGTCGGCAAGATGGCCGCTGCGCCAAGCGCAACACCACCTAACGCCAGCAGTTTGCGGCGATTAGCGTCAAATTTGTCCATGATAATCAGGTCTACAGGTCAATGAAATCGTAAGTATGCTTAGCGCACGAAGGGCACCTTAACTGGCAAAACGGGGTACGTCAAGGCGCCCAACCCCAGTGAATACGCGGCTTACAGCGATATCGCCCCCTATTCACCATAACTTACGACAATCATTTTTCCCGAACTACTTCATTTACCTGATTAATTGTTCCGCTTTTGGCAAAATTTGTGCGCCGGATCGCGCAGTGAGATCATAATTGTAAATATCTGTACGATACTGAGTGCGCCCGTCTTCACCCACAAATGCCGTCAGATAGTAAAGATTGACCGGAATGTTGTGTCGAATATTCACGTAGCGCGTATCCCCCTGTTTCAGGGCATCAGAAATACGCGTATCGTTCCAGCCCGCATCCTGCAACAGCATATTGGCCAGCTCCGAGGCTTTGTTTACGCGCACGCAGCCTGAACTGAGGGCGCGGGTATCTTTCTGGAACAAGTTGTGGTTCGGCGTATCGTGCAGATAGATAGCATCTGAACTCGGCATATTGAATTTGTAACGCCCCAGGGAGTTATGCGCCCCGGGAGCCTGCTGGAAGCGGAACGGCAGGTTGGAAGCCGTAATCGTCGACCAGTCGACCATGTAAGGATCAATCGCCTCTTTACTGTTCCAGCCGCGCATCACCGTATAGCCATGACGTTCCAGATAACCCGGATCGTTCCAGACCTTTGGCAGAATGTCTTTACGTGCCAGCGTCGGCGGCACGTTCCACGGTGGGTTAACCACCACGTTATTTAACGCGCTGCTCATCATCGGTGTTTTACGATCCGGACGCCCGACAATAACGCGCGAGGCCAGTTTTTCGCTGCCATCCTGATAATAGACCAGGGAATAGGCCGGAATATTCACCATAATGCCTGTGGACAAGGTGCCCGGCAGCAGGCGCAAACGCTGAATATTTAGTGCCAGCACCCCTGCCCGCTGCGCAGGAGAGACGTTAAGCCAGTCGCGCGTTGACGGACCTATTACCCCGTCGGCACCCAGCCCCTGCGCAGCCTGGAATTGCTTAACCGCAGCAACCAGTTCGCGATCGTATGCCGCAGGTTTATCGCTCAGGAGAGCGGCCTTCTTCTCTTTCACCGGCGCTGACGGGCTCACAACCGCGCTTTGCGGATCGTCGCCCGGCAGGGCAATCTTCGGCCCGCCCTCAAGAATACCGGAGCGTTTCAGGATTTCGCGCAGAGCAGGAACATCGCTGCTCCACTGGCCTGGACGTAGCGTCGCGGTACCCCGCATTTGCGGCCAGGGACGCGAGTCGCCTACCAGCGCGAGGAGCGACTCATGCAGGGTGGCATACTGCGGGTGCGCCGGGGCGAGACTGGCAATAAAGCGCGGCAGATCGCTATTATCCAGCGCCAGCTGCCACTGGTTGATCACCGACAGCGCTGGCGTCGCCAGCTTGTAGGGCTTATCGCTATATAACCAGCGGTTGCCGTTGACCGCAATACCCGCCACAAACTGCAGATAGCCCATCATGGCATCGGAAAGCACCACGTCCCGCGCCTGGCCAGTGACGGCTGGATCGGTTAACAGCTCAACCCACTTCGTAAACTGCGGCTGAAAACCCGCAATCGCCACTTCTGCCAGCTGCTGCTGGAACGCGCGCACGGCATCACGATCTTCCCACATGGGTTTCATGTCCCGGGCTGCATAAAGCAGCGTGAGCTGATTGATATAGGCGGGCGTGTAGCCTGACGGCAACCCTGAGAGGAGCTGCTGGCTAAGCGATTCGATATCGATGCCTTCCGGCAACGGCTTAATGCCGGCCATGACGGCGGTCGCCGGAGACTGTTCCAGCGGCTGAGACAATGACGTCGGCTGCGCGCCTGTCGCTGCGGAGCTGTCCGTCGGCACAATTTCAGGCTCGTCGGCCTGGGCGGTTAACAGTGGAGCAAACATCACTGCCAGGCATAAACTCAGCGCAGACAGCTGACGACCACATTCTTTCTTTAGCAACATCCCTTGCCCCCTGTTTTTACGACATGCCCATCACGGTGGGGCTTTCTTTTATTATAGGTAGACGGCAAACCTGTTGCCTTACCTTATGTAAAGAAGTTTAAAGATAACGCAGCCCTAAGCACAAGTTAAGTGAATAAAAAAAGCGGCGCTTTTGCGCCGCTCTTTGTAACAAAACGCCTCAGGAAGCGTCTGCCGTGGTTTCCGGCAATGACTCCGGAGGCTGCGGCGCAAAACCACGCAACCCGACAACATGAACGTGTTCGCTGTTCTGGAACACTTTACGCACCAGTTTATAGGTGGTCCCTTTTTCAGGGCTGATGTTTTCCGGTGCCGCAATGATGAGCTGCATATCAAGACGCTCGCAAAGCTCAAACAGCGTGGCAATAGAGCGGGCATCAAGACGCGCCGCTTCATCCAGGAACAGCAGGCGGCATGGAGAGATGTCTTTACCGCGCAGACGGCGTGCTTCATCTTCCCAGCTCTGTACAACCATCACCAGAATGGACATCCCGGTACCGATCGCTTCACCGGTAGAGAGCGCCCCGGATTCCGCACGCAGCCAGCCGTCTGAACCACGGTTAACCTCAACTTCCATTTCCAGGTAGTTACGGTAATCCAGCAGTTCTTCACCGATGGTTTGCGGCGTGCGCTGACCCATATCAATCTGCGGGTTCAGACGCTGGTACAGCTTCGCCAGCGCTTCAGAGAAGGTCAGACGGTTGCTGTTGAACAGATCCTGATGCTGCTCGTGCTGCTCAGAGAGCACGTCCAGCAGCGTCGCGTGGGCTTCACGCACGTTGACGTTGAGACGCACGCTGTTCACCTGACCAAACGACACGCTCTGCAGACCCTGGTTCAGCTGGCGGATACGGTTCTGCTCACGCTGAATGGTTTTGCGAATAATATTCGCCACGCTGCGGGAGCTGATAGCCAGCTTCTGCTCGCGGGAAGTCAGCTCTTCCGTCAGACGCCCCAGCTCAATTTCCATCTGTTCGATGGCTTCGACCGGATCGTCGGTACGGATGATATCCTGACGAATACGCTCGCGCAGATGCTGATAAACCGCCACGAAGAACTGAATTTTACGCTCCGGACGTTTCGGATCTTCTGACATGCGCAGCACATCGCGCAGGTGCTCATTATCCGCCACCGCCAGGCGCAGCGCACCCAACGCCTTATCCGACATTGAACGCAGCTCATCGGCTGAGAGGTACGCCAGTTCGCGACGGTGCAGGCGACGTTCCACGTTGTTGTCTTTCACCATCCGCATGACCGCACACCAGCCCGCTTTCGCCGTCACCACCTGCTCGCGCATCTCGTGATAGTCGCGTTCCAGCTTGCGCAGGCGACGGGTCAGGTTATCCATTTCGGCTTCGCAGAAGGTCAGCGCTTTTTCCAGCTGATTACGACGCGCACGGTTGTTGCTGAGCTGGCTATGCAGTTCATCACGACGAAGACGGGCGCGCTCTTCCGCCCCGCTGTCGGCACGCACGCCAATGTCCTGCAACTCTTTCTGCAGGTCGTTTAACAGCTCTTTCTTGGTGTCGAAGGAGCTTTTCAGCGAGGCCAGCACCTGGTTGTACTGATTAAGCTGAGCGGAGTGGCTGCGCATCGCTTCGCGTGCTCGGGTACGTTCCGCTTCTGCCTGCTCAAGACGTTGACGCAGCTTTTCATTCAGGTCGCTGTTACCGCTCAGCATTTCAGCCGAATCGGAATAGCCGAAGTGTGCGCGACGCTGCACGACTTCCGTCAGGGCAAACGCCTGCTGACGCGCTTCGCGCTGCACCTGCTGCGACCAGGCATAATCTTCTTTTAACTGCTCGAACTGTTCAGGGTCGCTCTGCAGGACAGACACCACGGGCTCCAGCTTCGCCAGCTGATTGCCGTGCTGCTGCACGAAACGCGCGGCTTCCTGGGCTTCATCCAGACGTTCCTGGATCTCATCCACGCGATCGGCCAGCGTGTCATCTGCCAGAAGGTTGAGGCGCGGCAGGATGCGGTTAAGGGCAGCGACGCCCTCTTTCGCCTGTTCAAACTGGACGCGACTCTGCTGGTTGTCACTTTCATGACTGGCAATGGCGCGTTCCAGCTCGCCGCGGCGGGTATTGAGTTTGCGGATTTCCGCTTCCGGGTCGGCTTCAAACGCCACGCCCAGATGGCTACCGATAAAACGGCTGAACGCCTGATGCAGACGCTGGGTTTTCTGTACATCAAACGACAGGGTCGCAAAACGTTCCGACAGCGTTTCACGCTCGGCATGGAGGCTCTCAATACGGCTTTCACGTGCGGCACGGCCAAACAGCGGCAGTTCCGGGAAGCGGGAGTAACGCCACTGGCGGTCAGCGATTTTCACCACCACCGCTTTTTCCAGCTCGTCAACGCTAAACACGCTGTCATCGAACGACTGTGGATCCCCTTCGATCAGATAGAGATCTTCCGGGCAATCTTCCAGCCCGGCGAGCTGGTCAGAAATCAGCGACAGATCCGGCACCACAATCGCGTTACGGGATGGGCCGTACAATGCGGAGAAGTATGGCGCATCGTCCAGGCCGACATCGTCGTAAATCTCAGACAGCAGTACGCCACCAAAACGCTCGGCTAAGGCATTGAGGCGCGGATCTTCTGACCCGCCCGGCTGGCTTAAGCGCTCAATTTCTTCATCGACGTCACGCTTACGTGCGCCGACTTCATCACGCTCAACAATGGCTTCGCGCTCACGCTCCAGCAGCTGTTGCAGGTATTCGGTCACCTGCTGGCTGGATTCGAACTGTTCGCCGCACTGTTCGCTGAGCTGGTTAAGGCTGCTTTGCGCCGCCAGCCAGACCGGCGCGCGCTCCAGGAGCCTTTTAGAACGGGACTGAAGCTGTTCCAGCTCCTGGCGCAGGGTCATGCGCTGCTCACTGGCGCTGGAGACCGTATCGGAAAGCGCAGCGATACGCGCTTCCAGCTCCTGATGCAGCGCCTCAAGCTCGTCGAAATCGTAATGTTTACCCTGACGCTTACAGAACTCAGCCAGCAAACGCTCGGCTTCCTGCTGCTCACGCAGGCGCTGTTCCAGTTCGTTCAGGCGCATACGCAGCGGCTGCACCTGCTCGGCCAGATGGCGCTGGTTGACGCCGTCGCGCAGCAGTTCACGGGCAACGTTCCAGGCTTCGTTACGCGCCAGCGGGCCATTAATGGCGACCACCAGCTGATACGCTTGTTCAAACTGGCTGTGCGCCGTTTGCGCGACGCTCATTTTCTGTTCAAGAGAGAGCAGTTTCTCGGTGGCTTCCTGCTCTTTGGCCTGGAAGGTATCCAGCCACTCGTCGGCGCTTTCCGGCGTCAGGTCAGGCAGATGGCACAGCTCTTTCGCGCGCTGTAACGCCTGCAGTGCCTGGGTGTACTGAATCGCACGCGTCTGCTGCACGTCCAATGCCTGCTGGTAATCAGCAAGCTGGCTTTTCAGCTCATCCACTTCCAGCTCGGCGGCTTCGGCGCGGGCTTCGTTCTCTTCCTGCATCTCGGCGGCTTCGGCCACCACTTCATTTTGCTCTTCGAGACGAATTTGCAGCTCATCGAGATCCGCTTCATAGCGCTCGATTTTCTCCTGCTGGCGCAACGCGGTCTGCACCAGGTTCAGGTGATCGCTGGCGGCCTGGTAGTCGGCTTCCAGGTCACCTTCAGCGCCGTTGTGCTCGCCCAGCTCGCGCGCCATTTCGACGTGCTTATACTGCTCTGCCACCAGCTGTTTACGGGAGGTAAACAGTTCGCGGCGGTATTCTAATGCCTGATCGAGATGGACGCGGCGCTCATTGGCGTGACGCATGTAGTCCGCCGCCACGTAGTTGGTGGCTTCGCTGATCAGGTGTTTAAACAGGTCACGGTCTGACTGGGTCACGCGAATCGCTTCCAGCGTCATGCGGTTTTCACGCAGCGCCGCTTCCATATCCTGGAACGCCTTACGCACGCCGCTGTTTTCCGGCAACAGGTAGTCGCGCAGGGAGCGGGTAATGGCGCTGGAGATACCGCCGTACAGGGACGCTTCGATCAGACGGTAGTATTTGCTACGGTCTGAAGCGGTACGCAGACGACGCGCCACTACGCCCAGATCGAACATCAGGGAGTGGTAATCGGTGATGGAGTTGAACTGCTTGAACTGCACGCCCTCAATGGCTTCGAGCTTGTCTTTCAGTTCCTGTAACGTCAGCACGCGCGCCTGGCGTTCATTCAGGGTTTCCGTCAGCAGCGCGGTCGGCTGCACGGAGGTTGGCAGCCCCTGGATAGCAAACGGTTTGATATCCACTTTACGGTCGCGACCGGCAACCTGCTGCAAACGAACCCCCACCACCACGCGCTGGTGACGAGAGTTAATGACGTCCAGAACGGAATAACAGACGCCCGCTTTCAGCTTACCGTGCAGACCTTTATCGCGGGAGCCGCTTGTCGCGCCTGCTTCAGTGGTGTTACGGAAGTGAAGCAACGTCAGGTCGGGGATCAGCGCCGTCACAAACGCCGCCATGGTGGTGGATTTCCCCGCCCCGTTACCGCCGGAGAGCGTCGTGACCAGCTCGTCCAGATCGAAGGTTCGGGCAAAGAAGCCGTTCCAGTTAATCAGCGTTAGTGAGCGAAATTTACCGCGTTCAATCATTACTCTTCCTCCCCGCTATCCGGCAGATTCTCTTCATGCTCGTCATTGAGCTGCAAATGGTTTTCCACCGGCATCGCTTCACCGTCACGGATCATGCGAAGCTGCGCTTCACGCGCGTCATCCCCCGCACGCACATCGGCGCCGAAGCGGAAGACTGATTCCGTGATGCGGAATTTGCTGCTGTCGTGGCCCATAAACCAGACCATCCCCAGACGACGCAGACGGTTCAGGGAAGAGCGCACCTTTTCCTGTAATTTCTGACGGTCAAGATCCGATCCGGTCGAACGGTTGTTCACCAGCTTGAGCAGCTTGCTCTCATCCGCCAGCGTCAGTAGCTCATCGTAGAGTTCCTGCTGGGTGAAGATGCCTTCATTCGCCAGACGTTCCGGGCTGAGATAGAGATAGCAAAGAATTTTGCCGACCATCATATCCAGCTCGGAGAGCACGGAGCGCGGGATCAGCGTCGTGGAGCGCGGGCGCAGGTAGAAAAAACCTTCCGGCGCGCGAATCAGCTCCACGTTGTAGCGGGCGTAAAACTCTTCCAGGTACTCCTGGAAGTCCATCAAAAAGGCGTGATTATCCAGCTCGTCTAAGCCAATGTGACGACCGGCACGCAGCTGGCTGTCCAGCGCCGGAAATAACGGATTCGCCAGCGCCTGTGCCAGCTTAACCGGCATCACTTGTTCAATATTTGTCAATGACATGCGCCTGTACCTTGGCTCCGTAATCGTTAATTGGCTGCCACTTCGGCGGCAGTCCGGTGAAATCTGCTTGCGCGATACCCAGGCGCACCGCCTGGTCTACCACAATGCGGGCAACGTCGAAGTGGCGCGCGCGCGGATATTGCGCCAGATAGTCGCGCACCACGAGTCCAAGATCCAGCGGAGCTTGTCTGGTTTTGTAGACAGCGAGCTGTTCTTCGATCATCGCCGCAAGTTGTTCACGAATTTCGTTGAATTCTTCGAACTCCAGATCCGGCGGCAGTTCACCGGTCACCTCTTCATCGCGCAGGGCCATCTCTTCGTCGCGCATATCCAGCAGGCGATCGGCATTGGCGTAAGTCAGCGCCCATGGCGCATCGAAGTAGGTCTGAACCGACTGGCGCAGACGCTGAGCAAAGACGCGGTTTTTATCCATATCAATCGCGGTGCGGATAAACTTATGCACGTGTCGGTCGTAGCCGATCCACAGGTCGATCGACTGCTGTCCCCAGCTAATGATGCGGTCGAGCTTGCTCTGCAGATCGAACACCAGACGGTCGATAAAATGCAGATCGTCATGCGCCAGCGTCGCGTCCTGGATGCGCAGCAGGTTGGCCTGCAGCTTATCCCCTGCCGCCTCCAGCGTATCCTGCAGTTCACGCAGCGTACCGGAGGTTTCTGACAGTAAAAGTTCGCAGCTGGAGATGGCGGCACGCCAGTCTTTATTCAGCAGTTGCGCAATGTCGTCTTTGACCTGCTGCTGCTGTTCGTCCATCAAACGCTGGGTTAGATCGATGCTGTCGAAAATCTCGGCCACCGAATATTTCAGCGGCGCGTAAACGTTGCGGTGCCAGTGGAATTCATCACCGTTTTCATCTGCAGCATCGGCGGCACGCTTAAGCTCACCCGCCACGATCGAGAGCTGCATGGAAAGACGCAGCGTGGAAAATTCGCGCTGGCGAATGTAGTAATCGGTGATGCCGATACCCAACGGCGTCAGGCGATAGATGGCGTTTCCTTCCGCCTGCTCGCTGGTAAAGCGGTTCAGCAGACGTTGACGTACCATATCGTTGATTGCGTTGTTGGCACGCACGCTAATGGTTTCGCTGGTTTGCTCAAACGCATCACTGACATGGCGGAACGCATCCACCAGTTCACCCTCGCTCATTTCGCCATCCAGTCGTTCGCCGTTTAGCGTGGCAACCGCCAGCAGGAAAGAGAGTCTGTCTACCGGCAGCGAGATGGAGAAATCGTTTTTCCTGGCCCAGGCAACCAGTTCGGGGACTGTCTGGGAAAATTCACTCATAGGTTATCCTTGCATCTGCGGCTTGTGCGCGGTGACGTGAATATAGCGGCCAAGGCTGACAAATGGCTCCTGACGGCAATACCGCGTTTCTAATTCTGTTAAGGTGTCAAAACAGTCACGCTGTTTGTGTTTTTCACGCAGATAATCATGAAACACCCTGACGCCCGTTTTCCCGACAATCTGCCAGCCAATCTCTTCCAGCCAGCCGTAAACCTGCTGCGGATCGCGCGGATAGTCCGGGGAAAGCGTGCGCTTTTTCTTTTTAGGCATCCCGACCTGCACATAGTCAAAGTTACCTGCAACCATGTTGTGCATCAGGAAGCCGTTAGCATTGTAGAACATCAGCGACAGCGTGCCGCCCGGGCGCAACATCGACCACAGGGTTTGTAACACGCTTTGCGGATCGGCCACCCACTCCAGCACCGCATGAAACAATATCAGATCAACCTGGGTTTCCAAATGCTGTGCGATGTCCTGAGCGGCGCATTGTATAAAATGCATGTTGTCGCTCACACCTTTCTCATCTGCAGCACGCGTCGCGCGGGCGACCATTTCAGCCGAAAGATCGCAAAGCGTGACGTGATGACCGCGCTCGGCCATTTTTATCGCCGTCTGTCCTTCGCCGCCACCGGCGTCCAGCACGCGCAACGTCTGGTCGCCAAAAGTGGCCAGAATGGTGTCCAGATCCTGCCAGAGGATCGTCTGACGGAGCTGCCCCTTTGTGGTGCCATAAATGTTGCGCGAAAACTTTTCCGCGATGTCATCAAAATTGCGATCCCGCATTGGGAGAGTTCCACTCGCTAACTGCAAAACCGCTATTTTGTCACACCCGCGCGGAGAATGAACCTCTCTGGTGTAATATCACCGGTAATCACCTGCTGTATGGTCAAAAAAGGAACCAAAAAGGATGTTTTTTACCCTTAAGAAATACATTGGAGGGATGATGCTTCCCCTTCCGCTGCTGCTCATCATCATCGCGCTGGGGCTGGCGCTGGTATGGTTCAGCCGCTTTCAGAAAAGTGGCAAAACGCTCATCACGTTCGGCTGGCTTGTCTTACTGCTGCTGAGCCTGCAACCGGTCGCGGATGGCCTGTTACGCCCCATTGAAGATAAGTACCCGACATGGCAGGGAAATCAGAAAGTGGAATACATCGTGGTGCTGGGCGGTGGGTATACCTGGGATCCTGACTGGGCCCCCAGCTCGAATCTGATCAACAACAGCCTGCCACGGCTAAACGAAGGGATTCGCCTGTGGCTGGCGAATCCGGGATCAAAAATGATCTTCACCGGCGCCGCAGCAAAAACGAACCCGGTGAGTACGGCTGAAGCGGGTGCCAGAGTTGCGGAATCCCTCGGCGTACCGCGTTCCGCTATCATCACCCTGGACAGTCCAAAAGATACCGAAGAAGAAGCCGCTGCGGTGAAGCAGGCGATTGGCGATGTTCCATTCTTGCTGGTCACCTCCGCCTCACACCTGCCACGGGCGATGATTTTCTTTGAAAAGCAGGGCCTGCACCCGCTTCCCGCACCGGCAAACCAGATGGCCATCAACGCGCCACTTAACCCATGGGAACGCGTGATCCCCTCCCCGATGTGGCTGATGCATAGCGATCGCGTCGGCTATGAGACGCTCGGCCGTCTCTGGCAGTGGCTGAAAGGTTCCTCAGGCGAGCCAGGGCAAGAGTGACTTAGCCGCGAGATCGAAGTTTGCGCGATTGAAACGCCCGGTATTGACCAGTTGCGCGACTTCATCCCAGAGCAGGTACAACCAGCGCCGCCAGAGAAATGCTTCGGCAACGGGCGCACGCTGAAGGTAGTGCCACAGTAACCCTTCTGCCGCCGCGCTGTCGCTGAGCCTGAACAACTCATATTCACGTGGGGCCCACAGCATTATTCCAGGCCCCAACATCGCCAGCAGCTGATCGCTGCGGGAGTCTTTCAGCATACTCCGCAGGGTAAAATTGCCGTGGATCAGCACGCAGTTATCATTAAAACCATCGAACAGCGCTGGCAAGCATTCACGAGTGCGAAACAGAATACGTTTGTCCTGCATGGTCAAACCGGTGTTATTGAACTGGTTGAGCGTTCCCCACAGCACTTCCACCCGCTGGCGATACCACAGCGGCCACAGGTTCTCCTGGGTGCTGTCGACCGGCCCCACGAGCCCACGGCTATCCTGGCGATGCCAGGCCAGCAGCGCCTCGACAATCTGGTCTTTCAGCTGCTCCCAGCGTTCCGGCGTGCGCGCGGGTGCTTCAACAGGCACGCCGCGTAAACGCTCTATCAACAGGATATCGGGGCCGGGGTGTTCCTCGTGCGTCATGACGCCGTACACGGTCGGCATTCGGACGGTACCCTCCCGCGCCAGCATCGACATTTTCCAGGCGAGCTGCCTGGCAACACCCGGCGACGTGAAACTTCGCGCCATCAGCGGCATTGGGTTTCCCTGACTGTCATACAACGACCAGAGCGCGGTATCGGCCTTTTCACTCACACACTCGACCCGGCTTAATTTCTCACCCAGCAGATGGCTAAGTTCGGCACGCAGCTGTTCCATATGAGATTACCCCCATTAATGCTACTGCTTTTATAATGAGCGCGCAGAATGAAGATGTCACCCGGTAGAGATCAATCAGGGAAAAGAAAAGCGAAAATAGTGGCGAGAGGACATCCCTCCGAAAGGAGGGATGCAGGCGGTATTAACGTAATTCGGCGCGAACGCGCTCAAGATCTTCCGGCGTATCAACGCCCGTTCCTGGTACTTCTTTGGCAACAGCAACGTGAATTTTCTCGCCATACCAGAGCACACGAAGCTGCTCCAGCATTTCGATATGCTCCAGCGGGCTGGGTGCCCAGGTGACATAGCGGCGAATGAAACCGGCACGATAGCCGTAAATCCCCAGATGGCGCAGGAAGGAATCCCCGATGGTCTCTTTCGAGAGCGCAAAGCGGTCGCGATCCCATGGAATGGTGGCGCGGGAGAAATAGAGCGCATAGCCTTCGGCATCCATCACCACTTTCACCGCATTCGGGTTAAATGCCTCTTCAGCGTGGTGAACAGGCACCGCAAGCGTCGCCATACCCACCTGACGCTGCGCCAGGTTTTCTGCCACCTGACGGATAATAACGGCCGGGATCATCGGCTCGTCGCCCTGCACGTTCACAATGACGGTATCATCGCTGAAACCACATTTCTCAACGACTTCGGCGAGACGCTCGGTGCCGGACTGGTGATCGACGCGGGTCATGCACACTTCACCACCTGCGGCTTCAACCGCACGGGCGACGTCCGGATGATCGGTGGCAACAATCACGCGATCGGCTCCGGATTCACGGGCGCGTTCAAGGACGTGCACAATCATTGGCTTGCCGTTGATATCCACCAGCGGTTTACCCGGCAGACGCGTTGAGGCATAACGAGCAGGAATAATGACAACAAAACTCATGGTTTGCTCTCTTCTGCCACCAGGGAACGGGCTTCGTTTTCCAGCAACACCGGAATGCCGTCACGCAGCGGGAAAGCCAGACTGTCCAGCTTGCAAATCAGCTCCTGTTTGTCCTGGCTGTAGTAGAGTTTGCCGTTGCACACCGGGCAGGCAATAATTTCAAGTAAACGGTGATCCATAGTTCCTCCGTATGGGTAATCGCTAAAGCTTAACACATTCCTTTTTCAGGGCGTGTCTGTTTCCCAGCCACTTCGACAGGATATAAATAACCCTTCGGGAACGCGTCCCAGCGTGACGTCGCGAGCCCCCTGCCAGAGGGCGAACTCGCTAATGGCGGACGTTAAGCCCTTCTCCAGACTCGCCGTCACCCTGACCCCCTCTTCCAGATAGAGCGCAATGACTTCAAGCGTGCCGGTTTTGCGGTGCATTTTGGCATCCATGCGCCCGACCAGCCGCCCCTTATGCAGCAGGGGTAAAACAAAATAGCCGTACTGACGCTTTGGTGCCGGGGTATAACACTCCAGCCGGTAGCTGAAATCGAACAACTGTTCGGCGCGTTTTCGGTCCCAGACCACCGGGTCGAAAGGCGACAACACTGCGCTGTGGGTTGCCTGGAGATTTCCGCCCAGCGCCTTGGGCAGCAAAGGAAGGACATCCGCATGCAGCCACATCTCTCCCAGGGTTTCTACCGTGACGGGAATGACGCGCTGTTCGCGTTGCCACATCTCCAGCAGCGGCTTCAGCGCGGGCTGGCGCAGGCGGTAATAATCTGCCAGCCATTGCGGCCGGAAAATGCCCAGACTGCGGGCGCTGTTTTCCAGCATGATGGCCTCGGCAGCCTCCTGGGTAAGCAGGTCACGCTCGTCGTCCCAGTGCGGCATCACGCGCTGGGTCAGGTCATAGACGCGCTGAAAATTTCGCCGTTCAATCACCATGACCTGGCCGGAGGTGAATAACCCTTCAAGATGACGTTTGTGCGGTTTCCACTCCCACCAGCCGCTAGTGCCTTTTCGCGGATGTTCAAAATCAGCGGAACGCACTGGCCCCTTTTCCTGAATATGGCTGATCAGTTGCTCTATTTCGGCCGCGTGCTCCTGCATCCACGCCTGTCGGTATTTCCAGCCCATCTTTTCAGGGGCAAGCATGCGGTGACGCACCAGGGCAAAATCGCTACGGGGCAGGAAACAGGCTTCGTGCGCCCAGTACTCCATGAGATCCCCTTTGCTGAGCGCCTCATCAAGCCAGTGAGAGGGATAGTGGCCCAGGCGGCTGAACAGCACCAGGTAAGGGCTACGGGCAACAATATTAATGGTGTCGATTTGCAGCAGCGACATGCGCTGGATGGCAGAGAGGATATCGGCAGGCTGTGCGCGGCGACGGGGCTTTTTGAGCAGCCCCTGCGCGGCGAGGTGTAAATGACGTGCAGCTGTAAGCGAGAGTTGCGGTAAAGACATGCGTTTTCCTGTCAGTCAAAGCGCCACCAGAACCGCGTAAGCCCTCACTGCACTAACGCAATCAGTTCCTTGAGCAAGTGTTCCGGCTGCTCGCCGCTGAGTTCAGCGTCAACCGGCAGATACCACCAGTTTTCTTTCGCAAAGGCACGGCATTTCACCGCATCTTTTTCGGTCATAATGAGCGTCTGTCCCGACGCCGTGAGCGCATCAACCTGCTCTGCCACCAGCGCCTGATGGTCAGCCAGTGGAATGCGTTTTTCAAGCCTGGCACCACACTGCTCAAGCGTTGCGAAGAAGCGCGGAGGATGACCAATCCCTGCCATTGCCACCAGCGAAGGCAGCTCAGCAACCGCCCGGCGTTCACCTGTCACCAGGTTTACCGCCAGTCCCGGCAACAGGTGCATAGGGATTTCACCCGCTTTTGCCTCACCACCGTTTACAATCACCGCATCAACGGACTTCAGACGTGAAGCGCGTTCACGCATAGGGCCGGCTGGCAGCCACCATCCGTTACCGAAACGGCGAACCCCGTCGATGATCACAATCTCTTTATCACGCGCCAGCGCGTAATGCTGCAGGCCATCGTCAGTGATGATAATTTGTACCGAGTGTTCGGCAAGCAGCGCCTGCACGGCGTCGCTGCGAACCGGGGAGACTGCCACCGGCGCGCCAGTACGCTGGAAAATCAATACCGGTTCATCACCCGCTTCGGCAGTGGTGGTTTTCTCTGCCAGCAGCAGTGGGTACTGCGCCGCTTTACCGCCATACCCACGCGAGACCACACCCGGGCGGATACCGCGTTTTTGCAGCTGTTCCACGAGCCAGATCACCACCGGTGTTTTACCGTTGCCGCCCGCCGTAAGATTGCCCACAACCACAACCGGCACTGGCGCACGCCAGGCCCGCTTGATCCCCAGACGGTAAAGCAGACGAATGATGCCGCTCACCAGGCCGTAAAGCCAGGAGAGCGGCAAAAGCAGCAGCCACAGCGGGGATTCACCGGACCAGATGCGTGCAATCATTCGCCGAACTGCATCTTATGAAGCTGGGCGTATACGCCGCGATGTTCCAGCAAAGCTGCGTGGCTTCCGCGTTCAACAATGACGCCATCCTCAACCACCACGATCTCATCCGCCTGCTCGATAGTCGACAGACGGTGTGCAATCACCAGTGAGGTACGGTTCTTTTGCAGTTCGTCCAGCGCCGACTGAATAGCGCGTTCAGATTCGGTATCCAGTGCGGACGTCGCTTCATCCAGAATCAGGATTGGGCTGTCACGCAGCAGCGCGCGCGCAATCGCAATACGCTGACGCTGACCACCGGACAGGAGCACGCCATTTTCACCAATGATGGTATCCAGACCGTTATCCATCTTGTTGATAAAGTCCATCGCATAGGCCATGCGTGCGGCATTCTCGATCTGCTCGCGGCTGTACTCGTCAGTGCGCGCATAAGCGATGTTGTTGGCGACCGTATCGTTAAACAGATGCACGTTCTGAGAAACCAGCGCAACCTGGTTACGCAGCGACTGCAGGGTGTACTCCCGCAGGTCGTGACCGTCCAGGAGAATTTCACCTTCGTTGATGTCGTAGAAACGGGTGATGAGGCTGGCAATGGTGGATTTACCTGAGCCAGAACGGCCTACCAGCGCCACCGTTTTACCCGCCGGAATCGTCAGGTTGATATTGCGCAGAGCGGGCGTATCGCGGCCCGGATAGGTGAAGGTCACGTTGTGGAATTCAACATCGCCACGGGCGCGCTCAATCTCGCGTGTACCTTCGTCTTTTTCCTGCTCGGAATCCAGAATGCTGAACAATGTCTGACAAGCCGCCATCCCGCGCTGGAACTGGGCATTCACGTTAGTCAGAGATTTCAGGGGACGCATCAGGGCGATCATCGAGGAGAAGACCACGGTGATGGTACCCGCCGTCAGCGTCTCCATCACGCTTGGGAAGCTTGCCGCATAAAGGACAAACGCCAGCGCCAGAGAGGCAATCAGCTGAATGATCGGGTCAGAGATGGAAGAGGCCGAGACCATTTTCATCCCCTGCAGACGCATTTTGTTGCTGACTTTGTCAAAGCGTTTGGTTTCGACGTCCTGGCCACCGAAAATTAACACCTCTTTGTGTCCTTTCAGCATCTGTTCGGCGCTGGTTGTTACCTGCCCCATCGTATTCTGCATATTTTTACTGATATTGCGGAAACGCTTGGACACAACGCGGATGGCAATGGAGACAACCGGAGCCAAAACGATCAGGATGAGCGACAGCTGCCAGCTGTAATAGAACATCATGATAAACAGGCCGATGATCGACGCCCCTTCACGCACGACGGTAATCAACGCGCTTGAGGAGGAGGACGCAACCTGCTCTGAATCGTAGGTAATACGGGACAGCAGTGTCCCCGTAGACTGCTTGTCAAAGAATGAGACCGGCATGCCCATCATGTGGCTGAACAGACGACGGCGCATGGTCATAACCACTTTCCCGGATACCCAGGAGATGCAGTAGCTGGAGATATAGCTGGTGATACCACGTAAGATCATCAGCCCGATAACCACCAGCGGCATCCATAGCAACACTGAGCGATCCGTTTTACCAAAACCGTCGTCCAGTAACGGTTTAAGGAGCGATAACATAAAAGTATCGCTGGCTGCGTTGAGGATTAACGCTACACCCGCCACGATCAAGCCTGCTTTAAAAGGTGCAATCATCGGCCAGAGTCGGCGGAAGGTTTGCCACGTGGAGAGATCTTTGTCGTTATGCATTCAAAAAACCAGCATTTGTTGAAATAGCCGCATATTCTACCCGTTATCTACGGGCGCGCCAAACCACTGATGATACCAACGTGGTAAAAATTGATCCCGCAAGCGCCGGATTTGCCAGCGATGTTGCGAGAATGTCACCGATATTTGCCCGGAATGGGGGGTATCTTGCCAGATATACCCCTCTTTTCGATAACGTCGGACCACATTCGCCGACGGAAACCGCCAGGCGTTATAGCGGGCTGCTGAATCCAGCGCAATGTTTCCCTCCACCCGTTGTACCAGCGCCAATGACGATGAGGTATTGCTGCCATGATGGGGAACCTGGATTAACGTCGACGTCAGATGTTGCCAGTAATGGCTAAGCATAGCCTGTTCTGCTGGCGCTTCAATGTCTCCCGTCAGCAGTATACTCTGCTCACCATCGTCCACTTTCACCACGCAGGAGCGGTTGTTTCCCCGAGCCGGGTCATTTTCCAGGGGCCAGTGGACGGTGAAGGTTAATCCCTGCCATCTCCAGCTCTGCCCACGAAAGCAGGGCCGATGCCCCGCCAGACGTAATGGACTTCTTACCCACATCTCCGGCCATGCTTTTTGCAGCGATGCGAGACCTCCTGCATGGTCAAGATGTTCATGGCTGAGAATCACGCCATCTGGCCGCAGATGGTGCCAGCGCAGCCAGGGGATAATTAACCGCTGTGCGCTATCTCCCCTAGGCCAGGCGAGCCCGGTATCATAGAGAATCGCTTTTCCCTGCCGTTCGATGACCATGGCCAGCCCCTGCCCCACATCCAGCATATGTAGCGTCCAGGCATCACTTTTAGCCGTTCGCCAGAGGGGAAATGCCAGCAACAGACACCCAGCCAGACACACGGCTGGAACGGTTTTCCAGGCTCGCAAACGCCAGCCGATGATGATAAGCCAGGGCAGTAGCGTCATGTACTGCCAGCGCTGATCCACACTCTGCCAGCCGTCTGGCAAGCGCATTAGTAGCCAGAACAGCCCGGCAAGGGACTTATCGGCTGCAAACCAGATGGCACTTTCTATTCCCCCCAGCGGAAACAGATGGAGCAACATACCAAGTAAAATCAGCGGTACGCTGACAAACGTCACTATCGGAACGGCAAAGAGATTGGCGACCAGAGAGGAGATACTGAAGCCGTGGAAAATCAACACCTGTAACGGCATGAGCAACACCAGCATGCCGACCTGCAGATAGATCAGATTAAGTAGTGGCCGTATGCGTCGGGCCCACTGCCAGCGAGGAAGAGGCAGCCACTGAAACCAGAAAATCAGCGCCGCGACGGCAAATGCGGACAGGAGCAGACTCTCAGAAAGTATGGCTAAGGGATCGCTTATCAGGATCGCCGCGACACAGCAACACCATACCTGCCACGGCGACCATTGGCGGGAACCGATTCGCAGCGCCGCCAGCACGGCAAGTGCGATGACCGTTCGTAGTGCAGGAGGTTGCAGACCGGTAAGCCAGGCGTAGAAAGCGGCGAAGAACAAGCCGGCCAGGAGTGGCATTTGCCAGTGGACCCGGTGGCTGGGGAATATAAACTGGATCGCACGCGCGAGTAACCAGACGAGGGATGCCGCCAGCGTGATATGCAGGCCCGAAATCGCCATCAGATGCAGTGTGCCGGTTTCACGCATCAGGTCTTTTATTTCTCGGGGGACATCCAGACGCTCTCCCATCCCCAGCCCGAGGATAACCGCTCCCCAGCGATAATCAGAAAGTCGGTTTTGCAGCGACATCAGGTATTGCGATCGCAGGCTGCAGTGTCCATCAACAAGTTCCGCATGGGTGAAGCGCCCGCTCAGCGTTTGATGTCGGGCAATGGTGCTGCGTTGGGGATCATAGCCTCCGTCGTTCAGCTCACCGTGTGCAGGTTTTAGCCTGAGCATCATCGCCCAGCGCTGGCCAGCACATGCTCTCTGTGGCAAATAATTGCCATACAGCGTTACGCCGGTGGACGCCCACCAGCGCCCACCGTTTACGGTGCGTATTTTTCCCTGATGCTGAGTTGCGCCATCAGTGGCGGTGATCTCTACCTCGGCCTGCACGGCTCCCGTGGTTAAATGCTGCATCGGCCAGACGCTCTCCTGCGCGGCCAGAAGGCCCCACGCGCAAAATAACAGCGCGATTCCCACATACTTCAGGCGCACGTTTTGACATGTGCCCAGAACCACCCCGCCCGCCAGCATTATCCAGACGGTATAGCGTGATGGCAGTTCAGGTAACCAGAGTAACGGGGCTATCGCCAGAATGGCGCAGATACATAAAGCGGGAATTCCCATTGCTACCTCCCTGTTTCAGGGGGACAGTATGCTCGTGGGTGATGCGGCTCGTCAGTTGTGAAGAAAAGGATTTACAGCAAGCGCAGCAAGGTTTTTAACAGGTTGCAGAAAACGCAGCGGGAAATGCGGGATGCCTCCCAGAAGAAAACGACAGGAACAAAAAAAGCACCCGCAGGTGCTTTCTTTCGAACCCAGTTTAACCGGCTGGCTAAACTCAGTTGCCGTAAATATTGGCGCGATCGCGCAGTTCTTTACCCGGTTTAAAGTGTGGAACGTACTTACCTTCCAGCTCGACTTTATCACCCGTTTTCGGGTTACGCCCGGTGCGTGGAGCACGATAGTGCAGAGAAAAACTACCGAAACCGCGGATTTCAATGCGCTCGCCCTGGGCAAGAGTGGAGGCCATATGCTCCAGCATCTCTTTTACGGCATCTTCCACTGCCTTGGCAGGGATATGCGGTTGCTGACTGGCAAGTCTTTCAATCAATTCTGACTTGGTCATGATTCCTCCGGTTCCTTTCAAACCAATTAGCTGAACAGCTCATTAAACAAGGGCGGCCGTAGCCGCCCTTTGTTATTGATTACAGGACGGATCCTGTAATCTGTCAAGTTTGCTCTTCATCCTTCGCGCTGTAAATGCGTTACAGCTCAAATGATGCTGAGAACCTGATATTACTCGCCTTTAGCTGCTTTGAAAGCTTCAGCCATTGCGTTGTTAGAGAAGTTTGCATCTTCCTGTTTGTTAACAGTTGCGATTGCATCTTTCTCATCAGCTTCGTCTTTAGCACGAACAGACAGGCTGATTGCACGGTTCTTACGGTCAACACCGGTGAACTTAGCTTCAACGTCGTCGCCTACGTTCAGAACCAGAGTGGCATCTTCAACGCGGTCACGGGAAGCTTCAGAAGCGCGCAGGTAACCTTCAACGCCGTCAGCCAGCTCTACGGTTGCGCCTTTAGCGTCAACTGCAGTTACTTTACCGTTTACGATTGCGCCTTTCTTGTTCAGTGCAACCCAGTTGTTGAACGGATCTTCTGCGAGCTGTTTAACGCCCAGAGAGATACGCTCACGCTCTGCGTCAACCTGCAGAACAACTGCAGCGATTTCGTCGCCTTTTTTGTATTCACGAACTGCTTCTTCGCCTGCAACGTTCCAGGAGATGTCAGACAGGTGAACCAGGCCATCGATGCCGCCGTCCAGGCCGATGAAGATACCGAAGTCAGTGATAGACTTGATTTTACCTTCAACACGGTCGCCCTTGTTGTGGGTTTCCGCGAACTGCTGCCATGGGTTGTTTTTGCACTGTTTCAGGCCCAGGGAGATACGACGACGTTCTTCGTCGATATCCAGAACCATCACTTCCACTACATCACCAACGTTAACAACTTTGGATGGGTGGATGTTTTTGTTGGTCCAGTCCATTTCGGAAACGTGCACCAGGCCTTCAACGCCTTCTTCGATTTCAACGAAGCAGCCGTAGTCAGTCAGGTTGGTTACGCGACCAGTCAGTTTAGTACCTTCTGGGTAACGCTTAGCGATAGCTACCCATGGATCTTCGCCCAGCTGTTTCAGGCCGAGGGATACACGAGTACGCTCGCGGTCGAACTTCAGCACTTTAACAGTGATTTCGTCGCCCACGTTCACGATTTCGCTTGGGTGCTTAACGCGTTTCCACGCCATGTCGGTGATGTGCAGCAGGCCATCAACGCCGCCCAGGTCAACGAATGCGCCGTAGTCAGTGAGGTTCTTAACGATACCTTTGACTTCCATGCCTTCCTGCAGGTTTTCCAGCAGCTGATCGCGTTCTGCGCTGTTTTCGGATTCGATAACGGCACGACGGGATACAACAACGTTGTTACGCTTCTGGTCCAGCTTGATGACTTTGAACTCAAGCTCTTTGCCTTCCAGGTGCAGGGTGTCACGGACTGGACGAACGTCTACCAGAGAACCTGGCAGGAACGCACGAATACCATTCAGCTCAACAGTGAAGCCACCTTTAACTTTGCCGTTGATAACACCGACCACAGTTTCAGCTTCTTCGTAAGCTTTTTCCAGGGTGATCCATGCTTCGTGACGTTTAGCTTTCTCACGAGAAAGCAGGGTTTCACCGAAGCCGTCTTCTACTGCGTCCAGCGCAACGTCAACTTCGTCACCAACCTGGATTTCCAGCTCGCCCTGGGCGTTTTTGAACTGCTCTGCCGGGATGGCGGACTCAGATTTCAGACCGGCGTCAACCAGTACTACGTCTTTGTCGATAGCAACAACAACACCACGAACGATGGAACCCGGACGGGTTTCGATTTCTTTTAAGGATTCTTCAAACAGTTGAGCAAAAGATTCAGTCATGTTTAATCTTCAGGTTAATATTAACGTCCACCTGGCTCCGTGCCGGATGGGGTTGTTTCACATACCCGCCGTCAATCCATTGCAGCGGGGGTACTGCTAAATCGGTCGCGTTTACGCGAGTGCCAGTTTTTGGCGCGCATATTGTAGCGCTTTTTCAATCACTTGCTCAATAGTTAAACTGGTTGAATCCAGAACTAATGCATCTTCTGCAGGAACAAGTGGCGCGACAGCGCGGTTACGATCGCGATCATCGCGCTCTTTTATCTCGGATAAAAGGCGATCAAAGTTAACACTAAACCCCTTCTCCTGCAACTGAAGCATGCGGCGTTGAGCACGTTCTTCTGAAGAGGCGTCAAGGAAAATTTTTACAGGCGCATCAGGGAATACCACGGTGCCCATATCACGTCCGTCGGCGATCAACCCCGGGGCTTCGCGGAACGCACGCTGGCGACGTAACAGCGCCTCGCGCACACGCGGGAAGGCCGCAACCTGAGAGGCCGCATTCGCCACTTCCTGCGTACGGATTTCACCGCTCACGTCTTCCCCTTCAAGGATCACTTCCAGGTTGCCATCGGTAGACACAAAACGGACATCCAGGTGCGCAGCCAGCGGTACCAGCGCTTCTTCAGAGGCGACATCGACATGATGATGCAGCGCAGCCAGCGCCAGCACGCGATAGATTGCGCCCGAATCTAAAAGATGCCATTGCAATGCTTCCGCCATCGCTTTGCACAGGGTACCTTTCCCTGCGCCACTCGGCCCATCAATGGTGATTACCGGGGCAACTGCCGTCATCTTTTTCTCCTTAAATAAGGCATACCGTTAACATGAACGCCGCGCATTATACGCGCCAACGTGCGCAACTGTTACCTTTGCGTGCAAATTACGGAATGATTGAAGCAGAGTGTAGAAGAAATGAGCGGAAGTGTTCGTCAGGAAGCGTAAGGAAATGCCGCATCGAAGGATGCGGCATAACGCTATCAGGCCAGCGTACTGATGCGCGCCAGCTGCTCGAAGTAGTCCGGGAAGGTTTTCGCCGTACATTTCGGGTCAAGAATGGTCACAGGCGTGTCGGACAGCGCCACCAGCGAGAAGCACATCGCCATACGGTGATCGTTGTAGGTGCCAATTTCTGCGAACTGCAGTTTTGCCGGAGGGGTGACGCGAATGTAGTCTTCGCCCTCTTCCACCTCAGCCCCCACTTTACGCAGCTCGGTCGCCATCGCGTACAGACGGTCAGTCTCTTTCACGCGCCAGTTGTAGATGTTGCGCAGCGTGGTGGTGCCTTTGGCAAACAGCGCAGCCGTGGCGATGGTCATCGCCGCATCCGGAATGTGGTTCATGTCCATATCAATGGCATTCAGCTCGCCGCGGGTACAGGAGATGAAATCATCGCCCCAGGTGACAGTGGCGCCCATTTTCTCCAGCACGTCGGCAAAACGGATGTCGCCCTGCACGCTGTTGCGGCCAATCCCGGTCACCTTCACGGTGCCGCCTTTGATCGCGCCCGCAGCCAGGAAGTAAGAGGCCGATGATGCATCGCCTTCAACCAGGTAATTGCCCGGAGACTGATACTGCTGCGCCCCACGCACCACAAAACGCTGATAAGACTGGTTTTCCACCTCGACGCCGAAGGTTTTCATCAGGTGCAGCGTGATATCAATGTACGGTCTGGAGACCAGCTCACCTTTAATCGAGATAACCGTATCCTGCGGTGCCAGCGGCGCGGTCATCAGCAGGGCCGTCAGGAACTGGCTGGAAACGCTACCGTCCACCTCGACGTCACCGCCGCTAAAGCCCCCGCGCAGACGCAGTGGCGGATAATTTTCCTGCTCAAGATACTCAATCTGCGCGCCCCCCTGACGCAGGGCATCGACCAGATGGCCGATCGGACGCTCTTTCATGCGCGGCTCGCCGGTCAGCACGATGTTATTGGTGCCCAGACACAGCGCCGCCGCCAATGGACGCATCGCGGTACCCGCGTTGCCCAGAAACAGCTCGAGCTCTTCACCCGAACGCAGCGCGCCGCCGTTGCCGGTCACTTCACAGCGGGTACGATCGTCAGAGAGAGTGTAATGAACACCCAACGCTTTCAGCGCATTGAGCATGTGGCGTACGTCATCGCTGTCCAGCAGGTTTGTAAGGACGGTGGTGCCGTTTGCCAGAGCTGCCAGCAGCAGAGCGCGGTTCGAGACACTTTTTGAACCAGGCAGATTGATGGTGCCATCTACCCGCGCGATAGGTTGTAACGTCAGGGATTCCATGAAACTTAACTCTCAACTCAACATAATAAAAACCCCGCAGCAGGGCTACGGGGGTGGAAACAGCGCGATTAACCGTGGCGACGTTCGAAGTCGATCATGAAATCGGTCAGAGCTTTAACCCCTTCCAGCGGCATCGCGTTATAAATAGAGGCGCGCATCCCCCCCACCACACGGTGGCCTTTCAGCGCGTGCAGACCTGCCGCGAAGGACTCTTTCAGGAACACGTTGTCCAGGTTGCTGTCTGCCAGCTGGAACGGCACGTTCATGCGGGAGCGGTTAGCTTTCGCCACATCGTTACGGTAGAAATCGCTTTTGTCGATCACGCCGTACAGCAGTTCAGCTTTCTGCTGATTGACCTTGTCCATCTGCGCCACACCGCCGTTTTGCTTCAGCCATTTGAAGACCAGGCCCGAGAGGTACCAGGCAAACGTCGGTGGCGTGTTGAACATGGAGTCGTTATCGTTCAGCACGGTGTAGTCGAGAATTGACGGGCAAGACTTATGGGCTTTCCCCAGGAGATCTTCACGTACAATGACGATTGTCAGGCCCGCAGGACCGATATTTTTCTGTGCGCCTGCATAGATAACGCCGTAGCGGCTGACATCAATCGGGGCAGAAAGAATGGTGGAGGAGAAGTCGGCGGCAACCACAACATCGCTGGCGAAGTTTGGCGTCTCGTCGATGGCAATCCCGTCGATAGTTTCGTTCGGGCAGTAGTGGAGATAGGCTGCGTTATCAGAAAGCTGCCATTCGCTCATGGGCTTCACGGCGCGCAGACCGTCAACGGTCACTTTGGCGTCGATAACGTTCGGCGTGCAGTATTTGTGCGCTTCTTTAACGGCGCTTGCCGCCCAGTAGCCCGCATCAACGTAGTCAGCCGTCGTTTTATCGCCAAGGATATTCAGCGGTACGCCAGCAAACTGGCCGCGTCCGCCGCCGTGACAGAACAATACTTTGTAGTTCGAGGGAATATTCAGCAGATCGCGAAAATCCTTTTCTGCCTCTTCCGCCACCTGAATAAACTCTTTACCACGGTGGCTGATTTCCATCACCGACGTACCGAGACCGTTCCAGTCACAAAGTTCCTGTTGAGCCTGTTTAAGCACGTCTGCCGGTAACATCGCCGGACCTGAACTGAAATTAAAGACTTGAACCATTTCCCCTCACCACGCTAAAAGCCATAAGTTATAACTGTGGATATCGGTTTTATCATTCAGTGACACGCGCCGCAATGTCTAAAACTTATGACCCGTGAAATGTGGCTCACATCACACAAAACAATCTGCCGCCTCGCCAGGACAAAACCGACAAAATGGCTGTCAGGTGATCCGTTTAGCCCGGCTAACCTTCGTCCATTCTGGATTCGTACAGCGAGGGCATAATTGATGATCGCCTGCCTTCATCACCACCACATGACTACATTTTATACAGGCATATTCGCCCGCATCGGGGACGGTTTTGTATCGCTCAATGAGCATATCCGGCAGGATGCATAACCCCGGCTTCACCTCGTCATCATGATAGTAATACACGCTGATTTGACCGTTCGTTTCCATAATGGCCAGACGCACCTGTCCGAGTTGTTCGACGCTGTTCAGACGCAATTCCATAAAAAATTCGAACTCGGTCATATTGGCACTTTGCACATTTTCCCAGGCCAACTGTCCGTCTTCGACAATCACCACAGGCTTCCCTTCCAGCAGATCTTCCAGCTTTTCGCTCTTCGACATCAGCCACATCACAAGGCGGTACAGCAGCGCCAGCGAGACAAAGACGATAAAGACCGGCACCATCGGCACATCGTCATAAAAGGCGACATCCCCCGCCGCTGACCCCAGCGTGAGGATGATTAACACTTCAAAAAGCGACATCTGCCGCACACCGCGACGGCCAGTAATCTTAAGAAACAGAAAGACAAGAACGAAGGTATACAGGCTCCGCAAAGCCACTTCGCCTAAAAACTCGGGGGGAACTTTATCAAACGCCATCCGCTGGAGATCAAATGCTTTCATTTTTCTATGCCTTAACAGTCAGTTACTGCCACTAAGCATAGCCCAGCCTTTTATTTTCGCCGAAGATAGCACCCGTCACGCAAAACCCGTATCATTGCGCGCTTTACGTACGATAAAAGTGAACGCCATGACTCAAACGTTTATCCCTGGCAAAGACGCCGCTCTGGAAGATTCCATCGCTCGCTTCCAGCAGAAACTGACCGACCTGGGTTTTAACATCGAAGAAGCCTCCTGGCTCAATCCGGTGCCCCATGTCTGGTCCGTCCATATTCGCGACAAAGAGTGTGCCCTGTGCTTTACCAACGGGAAAGGCGCGACTAAAAAAGCGGCACTGGCCTCCGCGCTGGGTGAGTATTTTGAGCGTCTGTCCACCAACTATTTCTTCGCTGACTTCTGGTTGGGCGAAACCATCGCTAACGGCCCATTCGTTCACTATCCGAACGAAAAATGGTTCCCGCTGACCGAAGACGATGAACTGCCGGAAGGTATTCTCGACGCCCGCCTGCGTGCGTTCTACGATCCAGAAAACGAACTGACCGCCAGCATGCTGATCGATCTGCAGTCTGGTAACGAAGATCGTGGTATCTGCGCCCTGCCGTTCACCCGCCAGTCTGACGAGCAGACCGTGTATATTCCGATGAACATCGTCGGCAACCTGTATGTGTCTAACGGCATGTCCGCCGGTAACACCCGCAACGAAGCGCGCGTTCAGGGCTTGTCAGAAGTGTTCGAGCGTCACATTAAAAACCGCATTATCGCCGAATCTATCAGCCTGCCTGAAATTCCGGCCGACGTGCTGGCGCGCTACCCGGGCGTGGTGGAATCCATCGCCAAACTCGAAGCGGAAGGTTTCCCAATCTTCGCCTACGATGGCTCACTGGGCGGTAAATATCCGGTGATCTGCGTGGTGCTGTTTAACCCAGAAAACGGCACCTGCTTCGCCTCCTTCGGCGCGCACCCTGACTTCGGCGTGGCGCTGGAGCGTACCGTCACCGAACTGCTGCAAGGCCGTAGCCTGAAAGATCTCGACGTCTTCACCCCGCCAACCTTTGACGATGAAGAAGTGGCGGAGCATACCAACCTCGAAACCCACTTCATCGATTCCAGCGGCCTGATCTCCTGGGATATGTTTAAGCAGGACGCAGACTATCCGTTCGTAGACTGGAGCTTTGCCGGCACCACGGAAGAAGAGTTCGCCACGCTAATGGCCATCTTTAACGCCGAAGATCAGGAAGTCTACATTGCCGACTATGAACACCTGGGCGTTTACGCATGCCGCATCATTGTGCCGGGCATGTCCGACATCTACCCTGCTGAAGATCTGTGGCTGGCGAACAACAGCATGGGTGCGCACCTGCGCGAAACCCTGCTTGCTCTGCCAGGCAGCGAGTGGGAAAAAGAGGATTATCTGAACCTGATCGCCCAACTGGACGAAGAAGGTCACGATGATTTCACTCGCGTGCGTGAACTGCTGGGCCTGGCGACGGGTAAAGACAACGGCTGGTATACCCTGCGTATCGGGGAACTGAAAGCGATGCTGGCGCTGGCTGGCGGCGATCTGGATCAGGCCCTGGCCTGGACGGAATGGACGATGGAATTCAACCAGTCGGTCTTCTCTGCCGAGCGCACCAACTATTACCGTTGCCTGCAAACCCTGCTGCTGCTTTCGCAGGAAGAGGATCGCGAGCCACTGCAGTACCTGAACGCTTTCGTGCGTATGTACGGTGCTGAAGCGGTTGAAGCCGCCAGCGCGGCGCTCAGCGGTGAAGAGCCATTCTACGGTCTGCAGGCCGTGGACAGCGATCTGAAAGCCTTCCCGGCGCATCAGTCGCTGCTCAAGGCCTATGAAAAGCTGCAGAAAGCAAAAGCCGCTTACTGGTCAAAATAAGCGCATATAACATTAGCAGCAGTAGGCGTATTCAATCGTCTGGGCTATATTACGGGGCAATTTCATTGCCCCGTTTTTTATTTTTTTCGGTAATGATTGCTGATTGTAATAATAAAGTTAAACATGGGTAAATATAATAATCTTTACCCGGGCTTTATTGTTACTTTTTATGGTAAATACTCCATATTAATTAACTGTTTCGGAGGGGGACGAACGAAATAATTCAACTCTTTTCATAACTTTTAAAATTTATTTTTATACGGATAATCAATTACTTACTCCGCATTTGCTGTAAAACCATACACACTGCGGGCCTATAAGCCAGGCGAGATATGATCTATATCAATTTCTCTTCTATAATGCTTTGTTAGTATCTCGTCGCCGACTTAATAAAGAGAGAGTTAGTGTGAAAGCTGACAACCCTTTTGATCTTTTACTCCCCGCCGCGATGGCAAAAGTTGCCGAAGAAGCGGGTGTCTATAAAGCAACGAAACACCCGATGAAGACGTTCTATCTGGCGATTACTGCTGGTGTGTTCATCTCAATCGCTTTCGTCTTCTACATCACCGCCACCACCGGTACTGCCGGAATGCCTTTCGGCATGGCCAAACTGATTGGCGGCATTTGCTTCTCACTGGGTCTGATTCTTTGCGTCATCTGCGGTGCCGACCTCTTCACCTCAACGGTGCTGATTGTCGTGGCAAAAGCCAGCGGAAGAATTACCTGGGGTCAACTGGCGCGCAACTGGCTTAACGTCTACGTTGGCAACCTGATTGGCTGTCTGCTCTTTGTTCTGTTGATGTGGCTTTCTGGCGAGTACATGACCGCCAACGGCGGCTGGGGGCTTAACGTCCTGCAAACCGCCGACCACAAAATGCACCACACATTTATCGAAGCCGTTGCTCTCGGCATCCTTGCAAACCTGATGGTCTGCCTGGCGGTCTGGATGAGCTATTCTGGTCGTAGCCTGATGGATAAAGCCATGATTATGGTTCTGCCGGTTGCGATGTTTGTTGCCAGCGGCTTTGAGCACAGTATTGCGAATATGTTCATGATCCCGATGGGGATTGTTATCCGCAACTTTGCAAGCCCGGAGTTCTGGACCGCAATTGGTTCATCCCCGGAAAGTTTCTCTCACCTGACTATTATGAATTTCATTACTGATAACCTGATCCCCGTCACTATCGGGAACATTATCGGTGGGGGTCTGTTAGTTGGGTTGACATACTGGGTCATTTACCTGCGTGGCGACGACCATCATTGATGGTTATCTCAGGCAGTAAATAAAAAATCCACTTAAGAAGGTAGGTGTTACATGTCCGAGCTTAATGAAAAGTTAGCCACAGCCTGGGAAGGTTTTGCGAAAGGTGACTGGCAGAATGAAGTCAACGTCCGTGACTTCATTCAGAAAAACTATACCCCGTATGAAGGTGACGAATCCTTCCTGGCTGGCGCAACTGACGCGACCACCAAGCTGTGGGACAGCGTAATGGAAGGCGTTAAACTGGAAAACCGCACTCACGCGCCAGTTGATTTTGACACCTCCGTTGCTTCCACCATCACTTCTCACGATGCTGGCTATATCAACAAAGCCCTTGAGAAAATCGTTGGTCTGCAGACTGAAGCACCACTGAAACGCGCAATCATCCCGTTCGGTGGTATCAAAATGGTTGAAGGTTCCTGCAAAGCGTATAACCGCGAGCTGGACCCAATGCTGAAAAAAATCTTCACCGAATACCGTAAAACCCACAACCAGGGTGTATTCGATGTTTACACCAAAGACATTCTGAACTGCCGTAAATCTGGCGTTCTGACTGGTCTGCCAGATGCGTATGGCCGTGGCCGTATCATTGGTGACTACCGTCGCGTTGCGCTGTACGGTATCGACTTCCTGATGAAAGACAAATACGCGCAGTTTGTTTCCCTGCAGTCTGACCTGGAAAACGGCGTAAACCTGGAAGCGACTATCCGTCTGCGTGAAGAAATTGCTGAACAGCACCGTGCGCTGGGTCAGATCAAAGAGATGGCAGCGAAATATGGCTGCGATATCTCTGGTCCTGCAACCAACGCCCAGGAAGCTATCCAGTGGACCTACTTCGGCTACCTGGCCGCTGTTAAGTCTCAGAATGGTGCAGCAATGTCCTTCGGCCGCGTATCCACCTTCCTGGATGCGTACATCGAACGTGACCTGAAAGCAGGTAAAATCACCGAGCAAGACGCTCAGGAAATGATTGACCACCTGGTCATGAAGCTGCGTATGGTTCGCTTCCTGCGTACTCCAGAATATGATGAGCTGTTCTCTGGTGACCCAATCTGGGCAACCGAATCTATCGGCGGTATGGGCGTAGATGGCCGTACTCTGGTAACCAAAAACAGCTTCCGCTTCCTGAACACCCTGTACACCATGGGTCCTTCTCCGGAGCCGAACATCACCGTTCTGTGGTCTGAAAAACTGCCTCTGAACTTCAAGAAATTCGCCGCTAAAGTGTCCATCGACACCTCTTCTCTGCAGTATGAGAACGATGACCTGATGCGTCCGGACTTCAACAACGACGACTACGCTATCGCGTGCTGCGTAAGCCCAATGGTTGTTGGTAAGCAAATGCAGTTCTTCGGTGCGCGTGCAAACCTGGCGAAAACCATGCTGTACGCCATCAACGGCGGCGTTGATGAAAAACTGAAAATGCAGGTGGGTCCTAAGTCTGAACCTATCAAAGGCGACGTGCTGAACTATGACGAAGTCATGGAGCGCATGGACCACTTCATGGACTGGCTGGCGAAGCAGTACGTGACTGCACTGAACGTTATCCACTACATGCACGACAAGTACAGCTACGAAGCCTCTCTGATGGCGCTGCACGACCGTGACGTGGTTCGCACCATGGCGTGTGGTATCGCAGGCCTGTCCGTTGCGGCTGACTCCCTGTCTGCAATCAAATATGCGAAAGTTAAACCAATTCGTGACGAAGACGGTCTGGCTATCGACTTCGAAATCGAAGGCGAATACCCGCAGTTTGGTAACAACGACGCTCGCGTTGATGACATGGCGGTTGACCTGGTAGAACGTTTCATGAAGAAAATTCAGAAACTCACTACCTACCGTAACGCTATCCCGACTCAGTCTGTTCTGACCATCACCTCTAACGTTGTGTATGGTAAGAAAACCGGTAACACCCCAGACGGTCGTCGTGCTGGCGCGCCATTCGGCCCAGGTGCTAACCCAATGCACGGTCGTGACCAGAAAGGTGCGGTTGCCTCTCTGACCTCCGTTGCTAAACTGCCGTTTGCCTACGCGAAAGATGGTATTTCTTACACCTTCTCTATCGTGCCAAACGCGCTGGGTAAAGATGACGAAGTACGTAAAACTAACCTCGCGGGTCTGATGGATGGTTACTTCCACCACGAAGCGTCCATCGAAGGTGGTCAGCACCTGAACGTGAACGTAATGAACCGTGAAATGCTGCTCGATGCGATGGAACACCCTGAGAAATATCCTCAGCTGACCATCCGTGTATCTGGCTACGCAGTACGTTTTAACTCCCTGACTAAAGAACAGCAGCAGGACGTTATCACCCGTACTTTCACTCAGTCCATGTAAGTGGAATTGACTGAAATCACGCGTTAAAAGGCGTACAATAAAGGCTCCACGCAAGTGGGGCCTTTTTAACACCCTCGCTTCATCAGTCTCTTTTGTCCGCTATCTATACTGAATGGATAACAGCCAAAACAGACTCGACATAGCCTTTGAGCTGTGCAACTACATAGGCCCCCGGATGGGCCAAATTCGGAGATCTCACCGCAATGTCAACTATTGGTCGCATTCACTCCTTTGAATCCTGTGGCACCGTCGATGGCCCAGGTATCCGCTTTATTACCTTCTTCCAGGGCTGCCTGATGCGCTGCCTGTACTGCCACAACCGCGACACGTGGGACACTCATGGTGGGAAAGAAGTCACCGTGGAAGATCTGATGAAAGAGGTGGTGACCTATCGCCACTTTATGAACGCGTCCGGCGGCGGCGTGACCGCATCCGGCGGCGAAGCCATTCTTCAGGCTGAATTTGTCCGCGACTGGTTCCGCGCCTGCCGCAAGGAAGGCATTCATACCTGTCTCGATACCAACGGCTTCGTGCGCCGCTACGATCCGGTCATTGATGAACTGCTCGAAGTGACCGATCTGGTGATGCTCGATCTCAAACAGATGAATGATGAGATCCACCAGAATCTGGTTGGCGTTTCCAACCACCGTACGCTGGAATTTGCGAAGTATATTGCCGACAAAGGCATCAAAACCTGGATCCGCTATGTTGTTGTTCCCGGCTGGTCAGATGATGACGACTCTGCGCACCGCCTGGGGGAATTTACCCGCGACATGGGCAACGTCGAGAAAATTGAGCTTCTGCCCTATCACGAACTCGGCAAACATAAATGGGTGGCGATGGGTGAAGAGTACAAACTTGATGGCGTGAAGCCACCGAAAAAAGAGACGATGGAGCGCGTGAAAGGTATTCTTGAGCAGTATGGCCACAAGGTCATGTATTAAAGAAAAGGCCCGGTGAGAACCGGGCCTTTTTAAATTCTATTTAAAGACGCCGTTAATAACGGAAGTCACAATCGCCGTACTCAGCGCGATTAAGACCAGATCGTCACCCACCACGCGCCATTCATAACCTGGGTAGGATGGAAGCTGGCCAAGCATAGAGGCTGGCACGGTTTTCTTCGCAATACCCGGAGGAAGTGGTTTACCGCGGGCCAGGTTTTTCGCAATACCCGGAGGCAGAGACTCATAGCCCGTTAAGCCGTAATTCAGTGCCAGGTGACGGGCATGATCGAAGCTTACGCGAGCGTCAACATCATTGCCGACATCTTTGCTGCTTTTAAAGCTCTTATCTGATTTCCCTGGGTTATCCTGACCGCTATTTTGCTTATTACCATGGTTACCAGAGTTCCCGTTACCATGATTGCCGCCATTACCTTGTCCGCCACCGTTGCCGTGACCACCGCCATTCCCGTTTCCTGGATTAGCCATGACCGGAGCCGTTGCAAACGTTAAAGACAACACTACGGCAAGTGCGGTAGTGGAAAAACGACGTTTAGACATGATTGTTGCCTTTTAGTGGTAGAACTCATTTGAATTATCGCCGGGCGGGGAAAACAAACAATACGTAAAAGTCTTATATATGACAGGGACAAAAAAGCCTGTCATTGACAGGCTTTTATTTAATCAGGCGTGCGCCACAGGCGTTGGATGCTCGCCTGCTTTGCGCAGCAGCATTAAGAGATAAATAAACGACACGCTGGCGATCATGATAAACAGCAAATTGTCAGAATAACTCTGCATCAGCATCGCGGTAAATGTTGGTCCCAGCAGGCTGCCGATGGTATAGCTTAATAACAGCGCCTGGTTCATCGCCACCAGCTGGTGATGTTCAACTTTCTCACAGGCCCACGCCATCGCGACCGGATAAAGCGTGAACCCCGCTGCCCCAAGGATAAACAGCGCTGGGGCCATCGCGGCGTTGCTGAGCATAGCAAAACAGCCCATGATCACCACAAAGACCTGAACGCGCAGCACCAGCAGGCGACCGAAGCGATCGGCCAGGCGGCCAATCGGCCACTGTCCGACAATCCCCGCGCTCACCATGACCGCCATCCAGAAACCAATCCCGGCATCGCTGACACCCTGATGGTTCAGGTAGAGCGGCATAAGACCATAGAGCGAGCCCAGAACAATCCCCGAGATAATACAGCCATTCACTCCCAGACGCGCCTGGCGCAGCCTCAGCATCGGCCAGATGTGGGTCGCTTCCTGATGCTCACTTTTCTGGTTAACGATACGCGTAAAGAGCAGCGGCAGGATCGCCGCCAGCACCATACCGGTTACCCATGGCAGCACGCTCATCAGGTCCGTTGGCAGTTTGCTGACCATCAGTTGTCCCAGCACGGTGCCCACATAGTAAACCATCATATAGGCTGCCAGCAGGCGCCCGCGGTTACGTGACGTGCCGCTGCACATCAGCGCACTTTCAACAACCACCCAAATCATCGCGCAACCGACACCGGCGATAAAGCGCCACGCCATCCAGCTCCAGAAGCCGACCATCAGGCCCAACCCGGCACACCCGGCGGCGAAAATCAGCGAAGCCAGATAATAGCTGCGATTAAAGCCAAAGCGTTTAATCAGGCTACCGGTTAATAATGTGCCCAGCAGGTTCCCGGTGAAAAAGGACGAGCTAACCATACCCACCTGCCAGGTCGGTAAGTTTTCATGGGCGAGCCACAGCGGGACGAGCGTATTCAACACTGCGATCGCCAGGGTCAGCAGAAGCAGGCCACAGAGCAACAGTAGCACTGGCCGGGTATAGGTGGTCATGGATTAAAAACCGTGAGGAAGTTCAGATTTCGTGCGCATCATGCCACTGGCAAAAACAAAGTCAATCCACTGATTTAGCCGGCTCGCACGATATGTTCCCTGTCGATTTAAAAAACTTATCCTGCTAATGCAGTGCCTGCTATAGATATTAATTATGTCTCTGTTTTTATTTATTAATGGTAGAAATTAAAACAAAACGACAGTCGAAAAATTTCATGAATGAAAAAAGAAAAGCCGGGCGCTATGTCCCGGCTTTTATAACAAAAAATAAGATTAGCTGGCGATGGCCATACCGACCGTCATATGCAGACCATAAAAGACGCCACGACCAATCAACTCCCCTGCCAGCACCAGCACAAAGGCCAGTGATAACAACGGCAGAGCAGGCTGGTAGCCTTTTAGCTGAGGCGCGATCCAGAATACCAACGCCGCTACCAGCAGCACGATACGCCAGGCCATCAGAGAACCGTAATCCGGCACCAGCGCAGAGGCCTGCTGAATCGAGCTATGAATGGTGGCCAGCTCAGCACCCTGCATAAGAGCAACGATTGCACTCACTACCAGCGCCAGCAGCGATACGGCTGGCAGCAAACGCATTGCCCAGCCGTCTACCCCCGCCACGCGCAACAGCAGATAGCCGAGCAGCGGCCCGCCGATAAACATCGTCAGGAAGAAGCTCATTGGCGTCCAGACGCTGTACCAGGTAGGGACGGTATCAATGGTGTTATAGACACGCACCATCATCCATACAAACACCACGCCCAGCACCATGGTCACGATCAGCCAGAGGCTACGCAGACCTGCAGGCAATTTTTTAAGCGCTGCCAGCAACCAGCCCAGCCCGCCGATGGCGAAGAAAATCGCCCCGCTGGCAATCTCGTTACTGAGGGACGATGCCCCCACGCGGTTAAGCGAGTTAAACGCGCGCATCGGTGAGCCCAGGTGCAGCGTAGAGGCGATAAAACCAATCCCCATCAGCACCCACAGGCCAAACATGCTCAACACTAAACGCTGCTGCTGTTCAGCAGTGAGTTGACCTTTCAGCAGTGCCAGCGCGAGCACGATGAAGCCACCCGCCACGCACTGACCAAAGACCGTGAAGATCATCAGCGGCCATTCATGCCATCCACTTCCCATCTCACACCTCCTTCGGGTTTGCCAGGTAGCCGGTGGTATCACCTGTTGGACGGCTGTTGGCGTTAGGTTTAATCACAATACTTGGCTTCGTGAAGTGCGCGGACGGCAGCGGTGCTACCGCAGCAAGCTGACCATGTTTTTGACGCAGTTCTTCAATAGGGCCAAAGTCCAGCGCGCGCAGCGGACAGGACTCGACGCAGATCGGTTTTTTGCCATCCGCGACGCGAGAGTGGCAGCCGTCGCACTTGGTCATATGCCCTTTGGCGGCATTGTACTGAGGCGCGCCGTACGGGCAGGCCATATGGCAGTAGCGGCAGCCGATACAAACATCTTCATCCACGACCACGAAACCGTCTTCACGCTTGTGCATCGCCCCGCTCGGACAGACCTTCGTACAGGCCGGGTCTTCGCAGTGGTTACAGGCAATCGACAGGTAATAGGCAAACACGTTCTGATGCCAGACACCGTTATCTTCCTGCCAGTCACCTCCGGCGTATTCGTAGATGCGACGGAAACTCACGTCTGGGGTGAGATCTTTGTAATCTTTACAGGCCAGCTCGCAGGTTTTGCACCCGGTGCAACGGCTGGAATCAATGAAAAATCCATACTGGGTTGTCATCGGTTACTCCTTAAACCTTTTCAACCTGAACAAGGTTTGTGTGAGACGGGTTGCCTTTCGCCAGCGGCGACGGACGCTGCGTGGTCAGTACGTTAATGCTGCCTGCCTGATCGATGCGGTTGGCATCAGGGCTGTACCATGCCCCTTCTCCCAGCGCCACGACGCCTGGCATCATGCGTGGCGTGACTTTGGCTTCAATGTGTACCTCACCGCGGCCGTTGAAGATGCGCACGCGATCGCCATTGTTAATACCACGCGCTTTCGCATCCATCGGGTTGATCCACATCTCCTGGCGGCAGGCGGCTTTCAGTACGTCGACGTTACCGTAGGTGGAGTGAACGCGTGCTTTATAGTGGAAACCGGTCAACTGCAGCGGGAATTTCGCCGTGAGCGGGTCGTTATAGTTTTCGAATCCTGGCGTGTAGATCGGCAGCGGATCGATAACGTCCCCCTCCGGCAGCTCCCAGGTAGACGCAATTTTTGCCAGTTCTTCGGAGTAGATTTCAATTTTGCCCGACGGCGTAGTCAGCGGGTTCGCCTGCGGATCTTCGCGGAACGCTTTGTAGGCAACGTGATGCCCTTCAGGATCGCGCTGTTTGTACATGCCCTGCTTGCGGAAGGTATCGAAATCCGGCAGGTCTGGGATGGCTTTGCGGGAGAGTTCATGCAGATGGCGCATCCAGCCTTCCTGAGTACGTCCCTCGGTAAACTGCTGCTCAACGCCCAGACGCTTCGCCAGCTCGGAGGTCATCTCATAGATGGTTTTGCACTCGAAGCGCGGTTTGATCGCCTGATCGGTGAAGATCACGTAAGACATGTTGCCGCAGGAGGCATCCAGCGCGAAGTCCATCTGCTCAGACGCGGTGCAGTCCGGCAGCAGAATGTCGGCGTATTTTGCCGAGGAGGTCATGTGGCAGTCGATCACCACAATCATCTCGCACTTCTTGTCGTCCTGCAGGATTTCATGAGTGCGGTTGATTTCCGAATGCTGGTTGATAAGACAGTTACCGGCGTAGTTCCAGATCATCTTGATCGGCACGTCCAGCTTGTCCTTACCGCGCACGCCGTCGCGCAAGGCGGTCATTTCCGGGCCACGTTCAATCGCATCGGTCCACATAAACATGGAAATGCTGGTTTGTACCGGGTTGTCCAGCGTTGGCATACGTTCAAACGGGACTTCATATGAGCCTTCACGCGCACCAGTGTTACCACCATGAATCCCCACGTTGCCGGTCAGAATGGAGAGCATGGAGATTGCGCGGGTGGCAATTTCACCGTTCGCATGACGCTGCGGTCCCCACCCCTGGCTGATATAGGCCGGTTTGGCTGAGCCAATCTCACGCGCCAGTTGAACAATACGCTCGACCGGAATACCGGTGATGGTGGACGCCCACTCCGGCGTTTTCGCCACGCCGTCGCTGCCCTGACCGAGAATATACGCCTTGTAGTGGCCATTAGCTGGGGCACTGGCTGGCAGGGTTTTCTCGTCATAACCGACGCAGTATTTATCCAGGAACGGCTGATCGACGAGATTTTCAGTGATCATCACCCACGCCAGCGCGGAGACCAGCGCGGCATCGGTACCTGGGCGGATTGGGATCCACTCATCTTCGCGTCCTGCACCGGTGTCGGTATAGCGCGGATCGATAATGATCATGCGGGCATTGGATTTAGCACGCGCCTGTTCGAGGTAGTAGGTCACCCCGCCGCCGCTCATACGCGTTTCACCCGGATTGTTCCCGAACAGAACGACCAGCTTGCTGTTTTCGATATCAGACGGGCTGTTGCCGTCTGCCCAGCCACCGTAGGTGTAATTCAGTCCTGCGGCGATTTGTGCAGAGGAGTAGTCACCATAGTGGTTAAGATAACCGCCGCAGCAGTTCATCAGACGCGCCACCAGCGTTTTTCCCGGTGGCCAGGAGCGGGTTAGCGTGCCGCCCAGCGTTCCGGTACCGTAGTTCAGGTAGATGGATTCGTTGCCATACTCTTTGATCAGCCGCTGCATATTGGTGGCGATAATATCGTAGGCTTCATCCCAGCTAATGCGCTCGAACTTCCCTTCCCCACGTTTACCCACGCGCTTCATTGGGTACTTAAGACGATCCGGATTATAGACGCGACGACGCATGGAGCGGCCACGCAGACAGGCGCGAACCTGGTGTAACCCTTCGTAGTTATCGTCCCCGGTATTGTCGGTTTCGACATATTTTATTTCGCCATCCACTACGTGCATACGCAGCGGGCAACGGCTACCGCAGTTTACCGTACAGGCACTCCACACCACTTTTTCCGGGACTGAGGCCGGGGATAGTGCATCCGCCGCTGACGCCAGTCGGGTAAAAGGGAGCGTGAAAGCGCTGCTGGCTACAGCCAGGCCGCCTATTGCCGTGGTTTTCATCAAACCACGGCGAGTGACCTCGGCAGCCAGCAATTCTTCAGGCGCGTTGATTTTCATAGAGACTCACTTTGGTTGCTCACAAAGAAAAGAGAGGCGGCACAAACCGCTATGTAGTTTTATATATAACGAAATTATTCGTTATCAGCTTTTTCTGCTGACTTTCATTCGGAGGAGTATTACTACTTTAGAGGCAGGGGGTATTGCGTCGTATCAATTCACAGGCATAAAAAAAGCGCCCGAAGGCGCTTTTTTTGTTTTGAGGCACATATTTAGCCAATGTACTGCTGACCTTTCATGTATGGGCGCAGCACTTCAGGGATCTCAATACGGCCATCTGCCTGCTGATAGTTTTCCAGCACGGCAACCAGCGTACGACCCACAGCCAGACCAGAGCCGTTCAGGGTATGCACCAGACGGGTTTTCTTGTCAGATTTACTGCGGCAGCGTGCCTGCATGCGGCGCGCCTGGAAATCCCAGACGTTAGAGCAGGAGGAGATTTCACGGTAGGTGTTCTGCGCAGGTACCCACACTTCCAGGTCGAAGGTTTTGCAGGCACCAAAGCCCATATCACCGGTACACAGCGCCATACGACGATACGGCAGGCCCAGCAGCTCGAGGACTTTCTCGGCGTGACCCGTCATCTCTTCCAGCGCGTCCATGGAGTCTTCCGGACGAACAATCTGCACCATCTCGACTTTATCGAACTGGTGCATACGGATCAGACCACGCGTGTCGCGGCCATAAGATCCCGCTTCAGAACGGAAGCACGGAGAGTGTGCGGTCAGTTTGATCGGCAGTTCGTCTTCGTCGATGATCTCATCACGGACGAGGTTAGTCAGCGGCACTTCTGCGGTAGGGATCAGCGCATAGTTGCTGCTGTCTGCTTCTTCATCCAGCGGACGGGTATGGAACAGGTCGCCGGCAAATTTCGGCAGCTGACCCGTACCGTACAGCGTATCGTGGTTGACCAGATACGGGACGTAGGTTTCGCTGTAACCGTGCTGCTCGGTGTGCAGATCCAGCATGAACTGGGCCAGCGCACGGTGCAGATGGGCAATCTGGCCTTTCATCACCACGAAGCGAGAACCGGTCAGCTTAACCGCGGCCGCAAAGTCCAGACCCGCGTGCATTTCGCCCAGCGTGACGTGATCGCGCACCTCGAAGTCGAACTCGCGAGGCGTACCCCAGCGTTTCACTTCAACGTTGTCGTTCTCGTCTTTGCCGACAGGCACGCTGTCGTCAGGAATGTTCGGGATCGCCAGCGCAATATCGCGAATTTCGGCCTGAAGAACGTCCAGCTCGGCTTTCGCCTGATCCAGCTCTTCACCCAGTTTGTTCACTTCCAGGCGTAATGGCTCAATATCTTCCCCGCGCGCTTTCGCCTGGCCAATGGATTTCGATCGAGAATTACGCTCTGCCTGCAGATTTTCAGTTTGTACCTGCAGAACTTTACGACGCTCTTCAAGAGCGCGCAGCTTATCTACATCCAGCTTAAAGCCCCGGCGTGCCAGTTTTTCAGCGACTGCGTCTGGCTCATTACGCAGCAGATTGGGATCGAGCATGCTTATCCTGTGCTTATCGAATTAAAATAGGAAAATGTGACCACAGCCTGCGGTCACAAGGATACTATGCCAACATTACCGCAACGATCGAACTAACGGTAGCGTTTTATAGGGCTATTTTGATCCTGTCCGGCGAGCCAGGTGAGCTTTTCACCAATCTTGCCCTCAAGACCTCTGTTTGTAGGGTGATAATAGCGGGTTTGTGCCATTTCCTGCGGGAAATACTCCTCCCCGGCGGCATAGGCGTTGGGCTCGTCATGCGCATAGCGATACTCCTGCCCGTAGCCCATCTCCTTCATCAGTTTGGTTGGCGCGTTGCGCAGATGAACCGGCACATCGTAATCCGGGCGTTCACGTGCGTCCGACATCGCGGCCTTAAAGGCGGTATAGACAGCATTGCTTTTCGGCGCGCAGGCCAGATAGACAATCGCCTGCGCAATCGCACGCTCGCCTTCTGCCGGGCCCACGCGGGTAAAGCAGTCCCAGGCAGAAAGGGCAACCTGCATGGCGCGCGGGTCAGCATTGCCGACATCTTCTGAGGCAATCGCCAGACAGCGGCGCGCCACGTACAGCGGATCGCCACCCGCGGTGATTATGCGCGCGTACCAGTAAAGCGCCGCATCCGGGGCGCTGCCGCGGACGGACTTATGCAATGCCGAGATCAGGTCGTAGAAACGATCGCCTTTATTATCAAAACGCGCGCTGCGCTCACCGGCAATTTCGGTCAGGAGTTCCGGCTTCAGCACCCGCTTTCCGGCATCATCCACTTCGGCCATATCGGCCATCATTTCCAGGGTGTTCAGCGCGCGGCGCGCATCGCCATTAACCAGCTCCGCAATCGCCCTGCGCGTTTCGTCAGGCAGAACGATATCCTGCCCGCCGTAGCCGCGTGCTTTATCGTCCATCGCCTGGGTCAGAACCTTTTCGATATCCTCGGCGGTCAGGGATTTGAGCAGGTAAACGCGGGCGCGAGAGAGCAGCGCCGAATTCAGTTCAAACGAGGGGTTTTCGGTGGTCGCGCCGATGAAGAAAATTGTGCCGTCTTCAATATGCGGCAGAAAAGCATCCTGCTGGCTCTTGTTGAAGCGGTGAACTTCGTCGACAAAGAGGATGGTGCGGCGCCCGGCATTACGGTTCTGGCGCGCGCGCTCGATTGCCTCGCGGATCTCCTTTACGCCGGACGTGACCGCCGAGATACGTTCGACGTCAGCGTTGGCATAGCGGGCAATCACTTCAGCGAGGGTCGTTTTGCCGGTCCCGGGTGGTCCCCAGAGGATCATGGAGTGCAAATGCCCGGCCTCAATGGCCCGCGGCAAAGGTTTCCCCGCAGCCAGCAGGTGCTGCTGGCCGATGTACTGCGCTAAATTTTCTGGCCGCATACGAGCGGCCAGAGGTTGAAACGCATTATCTGAAAAATCGAGCGACAGATTGCTCACTCATGCCTCTTACTTATTGCGTTGGTCGTCCACCGTTACGCCCTGCGGCGGGGTGAAGGTGAATTTCGATGCATCCACGGCGCCGTTCTGCTGAGACTTGAGCTGGTAGCTGCTGCGCTGATCGTCCTGCTCAACCGCGCCGAACTGATTGATGGTCCCGTTGGTGCTGACGTTGATGGTGAACTGCTTCAGGTTGCCGTTGCTGCCTTTCGGCGTCAGGACAAACTCATCACCGTTCTGCTTAATATTGTACTGCTGCCAGTCGCTGGCCTGGTTGCGGGCAATCAGCATAAAGGGCGTATTGCTGGTGGCATCTTTCAACCAGGTTGCCGTGGCCTGCTCAACGAACGGGTTGAAGAACCACAGTGTTTTACCGTCAGAGACCAGGATGCTCTCATCCGGCTGAGTCATGTGCCAGTTAAACAGATTCGGGCGTTTTACCCACAAATCTCCCTGACCTTCCTGCACCGCGTTGCCGCTGCCGTCAGTCACTTTCTGCGTGAAGCTGGCGTGGAAGCTGCTCACTTTATCCAGTCGGCTTTTAAGGTCGCTGGCCGCATCAGCCCAGACGCTGCTGGCAACAAAACTGGTGAGTAATGCACAGGCGATGGCGATTTTTTTCATTGTTATTCCTTAAAATACGTCTTCCCGAAATGGGGTTTCCGTCATCTATTCTGGACCTGCCCGAAGGCAGGCGACAGAAGAAAATGCTTAATTTTGGCTGATTTACCCTTCTTTGCAATCGCTGAAGGTTAATCAAACGGCGGCGGCGCCAGCACCTCGCGGTTACCGTTATGCCCCTGCTCGCTCACGATGCCCTGGGCTTCCATCTGTTCGATGATACGCGCCGCGCGGTTATAGCCAATGCGGAACTGACGCTGGACGCCAGAGATCGAGGCTTTACGTTTTTCGGTGACGAAATTAACCGCCTGATCGAATAACGGATCCAGCTCTTCGCCGCCGTCAAAGCCACCGCCGCCGCCTTCGCTTTCCGTATCGCTGGTAATACCGTCCACATATTGTGGGCGACCGCGTGCTTTCCAGTCCTGCACGACGGCGTGAACTTCTTCATCGCGGACGAACGCACCGTGGACACGCACCGGAGAGGTGGAGTTCGGGCCGGAATAGAGCATGTCACCCATACCCAGCAGCGACTCTGCGCCGCCCTGGTCAAGAATGGTACGGGAGTCAATTTTACTTGATACGGTAAAGGCGATACGCGTCGGAATGTTCGCTTTGATAAGACCCGTAATAACGTCCACCGAAGGACGCTGGGTGGCCAGCACAAGGTGTATACCGGCCGCACGCGCTTTCTGCGCCAGACGAGCAATCAACTCTTCCACCTTCTTACCGACGGTCATCATCAGGTCAGCAAACTCATCCACCAGCACGACGATGTAAGGCAGTTTTTCCAGCACCGGATGCTGGGCATCCATGCTATCGCCCGGCTTCCAGTAAGGATCCGGAATCGGACGTCCCATGCGCATCGCCTGGGCGATTTTCTCGTTATAACCGGCCAAGTTACGCACGCCCAATGCAGACATCAACTTGTAGCGGCGTTCCATCTCGTTGACGCTCCAGCGCAGGGCGTTGGCAGCGTCTTTCATGTCGGTGACCACTTCCGTCAGCAGATGCGGGATACCTTCGTAGACGGACAGTTCGAGCATTTTCGGGTCGATCATGATGAAACGCACATCTTCCGGCTGCGCTTTGTAGAGCATGCTGAGGATCATGGCGTTCACCCCGACGGACTTACCGGAACCGGTCGTACCGGCCACCAGCAGGTGAGGCATTTTCGCAAGATCTGCCACCACCGGATCGCCGGCGATATCTTTACCCAGCACGACGGTCAGTGGGGATGGGTTATCACGGAACTTGGTGTTGTCCAGCACTTCACGCAGGTAGACGGTCTGACGTTTTTTGTTCGGCAGTTCAAGACCCACGTACGGTTTACCCGGAATCACTTCCACCACACGCACCGCCACGGTCGACAGAGAACGCGCCAGGTCACGAGACAGGTTAGAAATACGCGCGGCTTTTACGCCCGGCGCCAGGTTCAGTTCGAAACGGGTGATGACCGGACCCGGGGAGTAGTTCACCACATCCGCCTTAATGCGGAAGTCAGCCAGACGGGCTTCCACCAGACGGGCCATCTGCTCCAGAGCAAAAGTATCAACCGGCTCGACTTCAGCAGGAGGTGGCGTCAGCAGATCCAGTGACGGCAGCGGCGTGCTTGGACGCTGCAGCGGACGGCTGTCACCGTTACGCATCAGCAGCGGGTGAATCAGGCTCTCCTGCGGCTGTGGCGCTGGCTGCTGGAACTGCGGCGGCTGGTGTTGTGGCTGCTGCGGTTGAGCATACGGCTGCTGAACCGGTTGTTGCGGCTGCGCGTAGGCCTGCGGGGCAGGCTGCTGACGCACAGGTTCAGCTTCAGGCATCACGCTCGGGGTAAATAAAGGCTCACTCGGACCATCATCCACCAGGTCTTTCATTGGTGAGAACTCGAAATCAGACAATGAGAACGGGTTGGCACCCGTTGGCTGTTCCCCGGAGTAGCGCTGCTGTTGCGTTGCCGCGAACTGACGCGCTAACTCTGCCTCTGCAGCTTCATCTTCATCTTCATCGTCCAGAGCGGGCTCATCGTGCTGGTATTCTTCACCGTAGCGTTGATTCTGCTGTGCCGCGAACTGGCGAGCCAGTTCGTCCTGCTGCATGTCATCTGCGTCATCTTCGTAGTCCGACTCACGTGCTTTTTCTTCGGCCATACGCTGGGATGGCAGTTTGATGCCGTAAGAGGCAAGTTCACGACGGGTAGGAACGCGAACGCGGTTAGGGCGTGGCAACTGTGGACCAATCCCCTCTTTCACCTGAGGACGCGGTGCGCCACCCGTAGCCAGGCTGAAGACAGGTGCGGCAGCAGCAGCGGCCACGGTGGCCTGCTTCACGCTTTCGGCGACAGGTGCAACCGCAGGCGTCGCGTCGACCGGCGGAACCGAAACTGAAGGTGCCTTCGTAACGGGCTCCTGCGCGGGTTCAGGCACAGGCTGATACCAGGCCGCCAGCTGCTCGCGTTCACGGGCGCGGCGTTCTTCAACTTCTTCAAAATAGTACATTGGCGGACGAGACGGTTTCACCTCTTCCATCACCTCAGGTTCAGGCTGAGGCTCTGCATATGGCTGCGCAGGTTCAACCGGTTCAGGCACATACTCCTGATACGGCTGGGCCACAGGCTGCTCATAGTGCTGCGGTTCATACTCAGGTTGCGGCGGCTGGTAAGGCTGCTGCCACGGTTCCTGCTGCACAGGAATATAGCTTTCAGGTTCAGGCGCGATGACGGGCTCCGGCGTATGAACACCGGGCGCGGTCTGCCACACAACGTTTGGCTGCTGAATAACGGATTCTGGTGGTGGAACCGGCGCGGATGGCATCACGGCTTCGACAGGCGCGGCATACGCCTGCGCGGCCGTCGTGGCGGCTGCGGCTGCCGCAACCGGTGCGCTGACCGAATGGCCGTTCAGCAGCGGATCGTATTCGTCAAATTCACCCGGGGTAGCACGGCTGCCGGAGAACAGCACATCATCAGGATCGACAGCGGCACCCGCGGCACGGTACTCAACCTGCTCGTCTTCATCCATACGTTTACCGGAGAAGAGCGCGGCATCCGTTTTGCGTCCAAGCGGGTTGGCAAATTTTTCCGCGACGCGCTGGCGACGCGCCAGGGCACCGCGCAGAATACGGGCACGACGAGATTCACGACGCGGTACCGGGGCCTCGTCTTCCTCTTCGTACTCTTCTTCATAGTCGTCATCATCGACCCACGTATCGTCGCGGCGGGTCCGGTTGCTGGCGAACGTCAGGATCGTGAGAATAAAGCTGCCGATTTTTTCGGCAATGCTCACCCATGACCAGCCGGTAAACAGCGTCAATCCTGCCGCCCAGATGCACAGCAGCGCCAGCGTGCCACCGCTGCTGTGCAGCATGGGCTGTAACGCAGAACTGAGCAGGCTACCAATGACCCCGCCGGAGGCGAAGTACCAGATGTCATCGGCGTTAATCGCCGCCAGCCCGCAGGAGGTGAGGATCAGTGCCAGCGCGCCAATCAGGCGCAGGGAAACCGCAAAATAGTCGATGTAATCATCGTTCTGACGATGACGCCATGCAAACCAGCATCCGCCGATGATAATGACGGGAATGGTGTAGGCCATCACACCGAATATGAAAAAGAGCGTGTCCGCAAGCCAGGCACCGGGTACACCACCTAAATTATGGATAGGTTCATGCCATGCGGTTTGTGACCAGCTGGGATCGGAAGGGTTGAAACTGAGTAAGGCTGCCATCAGCCAGACGGCAAAAAGGGCAATAACAATCAGCAAAGCCTCGAGGAGACGACGTCCGCTGCTTAGCTTCGATAGTGTGACTTCTTTGTCTTCAGTGTATTCCTGGCTCAAGAAAGGCTCTCCAGGTATCAGGCATATCCTGCCTGTTTGCTAAAACGGACAACAGCGCCGGGACTCCCCGGCACTGTTGCTGTATGGATTAACAGGAGTGTAATCAAACTACGCTGATTTTGCACCTGTTCCGTGTTAGCGCGTCTTAATAACCAGACGATTGCTCTGTTTGACCTCTTCCATCACCACATAAGTACGGGTGTCGTTCACGCCTGGCAGACGCAGCAGGGTTTCCCCCAGCAGCTTACGGTAGGCGGACATATCAGGCACACGGGTTTTCAACAGGTAGTCGAAATCACCGGACACCAGGTGACACTCTTGAATTTCTTCAAGTTTTTGTACAGCGGCGTTAAATTGCTCAAACACATCCGGTGCACCACGATTCAGAGTAATCTCAACAAATACCAGAAGTGAGGCATCCAGATAATGCGGGTTCAGCAGAGCCGTATAGCCCTGAATAAAACCCTGTCTTTCCAGTCGGCGCACACGCTCAAGGCACGGCGTCGGGGAAAGACCCACACGTTTTGAAAGCTCGACGTTGGAAATACGCCCATCCTTTTGCAATTCATTAAGAATGTTACGATCGATACGGTCGAGATCTTTGCCAGGGCGCTTCTTGCTATCTACCATTATTATTGTCTCTCTGTATTCCTTCCCTACTCCTGCCTGGACCCTGTGCACATCACTGTTCAGAGCCTGTACCCGTTAGTCATCACATCGCCTGGTTATGTATTTGACGCGATGCGGATTCGGGTTCTATTGGTAAGAAGACCGTTGCCCGAAGGCCGTCACCGACATCACGTATGGCGTCTGTCCACGCCATGCGTAGATTTCACTGACACGGTAAAAATGGCATTTACGTGCATGCCTATGCGGCATACGGTTAACGCGGTTTTTTTTCTTCCTTGAATGTTTTCGCAAAAGCGCAGGGGATTGTCAAAGCAAAACATCGATTTTTAGTACAAGATGCCGGATATTCATTACGGAGGGGTATTAATCCTCATTTTACTGACTTATAAACGCGCGATTTTCAGCAGCAGACGTGATAACACTGCGCCAGATCCATCGGGCGTGGCTATTGCATATATCGAAAGCAAAACTCCAGTGCTCTTTTTTTACGGCAACAAATTCCCTACAATCCAGCCCATTGCCTGCCAACAACAATGGGGATCTCATGGGCACGACCAAACACAGTAAGTTGCTAATCCTTGGTTCCGGACCTGCGGGATATACCGCGGCGGTCTATGCTGCACGCGCTAACCTGCAACCGGTACTGATCACCGGTATGGAAAAAGGCGGTCAGCTGACCACCACCACAGAAGTGGAAAACTGGCCAGGCGACCCGAACGACCTGACCGGGCCGCTGCTGATGGAGCGCATGCACGAGCATGCCGCGAAATTCGAAACTGAAATCCTGTTCGACCATATCAACAAGGTCGATCTTCAGAACCGTCCGTTCCGCCTGACGGGTGACAGCGGCGAGTACACCTGTGACGCGCTGATTATTGCCACCGGCGCCTCTGCCCGCTACCTCGGCCTGCCGTCTGAAGAAGCGTTTAAAGGCCGCGGCGTCTCTGCCTGCGCAACCTGCGACGGTTTCTTCTATCGCAATCAGAAAGTCGCGGTTATCGGCGGCGGCAACACCGCCGTGGAAGAAGCGCTCTACCTGGCAAACATCGCCTCTGAAGTGCACCTGATCCACCGTCGTGACACTTTCCGCGCCGAGAAGATCCTGATCAAACGTCTGATGGATAAAGTGGCGAGCGGCAACATCGTGCTGCACACCAATCGCACCCTGGAAGAAGTAACGGGCGATCAGATGGGCGTTGCCGGACTGCGCATTCGTGACACCCAGAACACCGATAACGTCGAAACGCTGGACGTGGCTGGCCTGTTTGTGGCAATCGGTCACAGCCCGAATACCGCTATCTTCGAAGGTCAGCTGGAACTGGAAAACGGCTACATCAAGGTGCAGTCTGGTATTCACGGTAATGCAACTCAAACCAGCGTCCCTGGCGTGTTCGCTGCTGGTGACGTGATGGACCATATTTACCGTCAGGCGATCACCTCTGCGGGCACCGGCTGTATGGCCGCGCTGGACGCAGAACGCTATCTTGATGGACTGGCTGAACAAGGTAAATAATCTTTACAAGTCAGTAACAAACGTAAATAAAGGCGGCCACAGGTCGCCTTTATTTTTGCTCGCGTGTAACATGCAGATGTCTAATTTCTTATAACGTCACCTGCAAAATACGCAATGGAAAAAACCCGTCAACAAGAGTTAACACGCTGGCTGAAACAGCAAAGCGTTATTTCCCGCCGCTGGCTTACGATCTCCCGTGTTCTGGGGTTTGTCAGTGGTCTGTTGATTGTTGCCCAGGCATGGCTGCTGGCCCGCATTCTTAACCACATGATCATGGAGAACATTCCGCGCGAAGCGCTCCTGATGCCTTTTATCGTCCTGGTCCTGATTTTTATCCTGCGCGCATGGGTGGTGTGGCTGCGCGAGCGCGTCGGTTTCCATGCCGGACAGCATATCCGCTACGAGATCCGCCGTCAGGTGCTCGATCGTCTGCAGGAAGCCGGGCCCGCGTGGATCCAGGGTAAACCGGCCGGAAGCTGGGCGACGTTGATCCTTGAACAGATTGACGATATGCACGACTACTACGCACGCTATCTGCCACAGATGGCGCTTGCCGTCTTCGTTCCGCTGCTGATTGTGATCGCCATCTTCCCGGTGAACTGGATGGCTGCGCTGATCCTGATGGGCACCGCGCCGCTGATTCCCCTCTTTATGGCGCTGGTCGGAATGGGTGCTGCGGATGCCAACCGCCGTAACTTCCTGGCACTGGGGCGCTTAAGCGGCCATTTCCTGGACCGTCTTCGCGGCATGGAAACATTGCGCATTTTTGGTCGTGGTGAAGCGGAAACCGAAAACATTCGTCGGGCATCGCAGGACTTCCGTCAGCGCACCATGGAGGTGTTACGCCTGGCATTCCTGTCGTCCGGCGTACTGGAGTTCTTTACCTCGCTGTCTATTGCCCTCGTGGCGGTCTACTTTGGCTTCTCCTATCTGGGCGCGCTGGATTTCGGTCATTACGGCACGGCAGTGACCCTTTCCGCCGGTTTCCTGGCGCTGATCCTGGCCCCGGAATTTTTCCAGCCGCTTCGCGACCTGGGGACGTTCTATCACGCCAAAGCGCAGGCAGTTGGCGCAGCTGACAGCCTGAAAACATTCCTGGAGACGCCGCTGGCGCATCCGGATCGGGGTGACGTGACGCTGAACAGCAAAGAGCCGGTAACCCTCGACGCGAGCGATTTCTGCATCCTCTCGCCGGAAGGGAAAGTGCTGGCAGGCCCGCTGAACTTCACCCTGCCGGCCGGAAAGCGCGTGGTGCTGGTTGGCACCAGCGGTTCCGGGAAAAGTTCTCTGCTGAATGCGTTATCCGGTTTTATGGCCTACACCGGTTCACTGCGGATCAACAAAACCGAACTGCGTCATCTCGATCCTGACGCCTGGCGTCAACAGCTCAGTTGGGTGGGGCAAAACCCGCAACTGCCTGCCTCTACGCTGCGTGAAAACGTTCTGCTGGCGCGCCCGGATGCGCGTGAAGATGAACTGCAATCGGTTCTCGACCGCGCCTGGGTCAGCGAGTTTCTGCCGATGCTCCCGCAAGGTATAGATACCGTGGTCGGCGACCAGTCTGCCGGGCTGTCGGTTGGACAGGCGCAGCGCGTGGCCGTTGCCCGCGCTCTGCTTAACCCGTGCCAGCTGATGCTGCTGGATGAACCCTCAGCCAGTCTGGACGCACACAGTGAGCTGCGCGTCATGGCGGCGCTGAACGCCGCCTCCTTGCAACAAACCACGCTGATGGTTACCCATCAGCTGGAAGGGATTGCTGACTGGGACGAGATCTGGGTGATGGAAAACGGACGTATTGTTGAACAAGGCGATTACGCCTCACTCGTTGCCGCGCAGGGGCCGTTTGCCGCCCTGCTGGCAAACCGTCAGGAGGACATCTGATGCGTGCTCTGCTGCCTTATCTTGCACTCTATAAACGCCATAAATGGATGCTGACGCTGGGGATTGTGCTGGCCATTGTGACGCTGCTCGCCAGTATCGGCCTGCTCACGCTTTCCGGCTGGTTTCTGTCGGCCTCGGCCGTGGCGGGGTTCGCCGGATTATACAGCTTCAACTATATGCTTCCGGCGGCAGGTGTTCGCGGTACAGCCATTACCCGCACGGCCGGACGCTATTTCGAGCGGTTAGTCAGCCACGACGCCACGTTCCGCGTCCTGCAGCATCTGCGTATCTACACCTTCAGCAAACTGCTGCCCCTCTCCCCTGCCGGGCTGGCGCGTTTTCGTCAGGGTGAGTTACTGAACCGTGTCGTTGCGGATGTCGATACGCTGGATCACCTTTACCTGCGCGTGCTCTCCCCGATCGTGGGCGCGTTTGTGGTGATTGTGGTGGTCACGCTGGGGCTGGCTGTTCTGGATGTTCCCGTTGCGCTAACGCTCGGCGGGATCATGCTGTTAACGCTCATTATTCTGCCGCCGCTGTTTTACCGCGCCGGAAAATCCACGGGGGAAAACCTGACGCGTCTGCGCGGCGATTACCGCCAGCAGCTGACCTCCTGGCTTCAGGGGCAGGCAGAGCTGACCATTTTTGGCGCCAGCAAGCGCTATCGCGCCCGGATGGAAAGTACGGAGCTGAACTGGCACGAAGCCCAGCGCCGTCAGTCGGAACTGACGGCCTTCTCTCAGGCGCTGATGATGTTGATCGGCGGCGTGGCGGTGATCGCCATGCTGTGGCTGGCTTCCGGCGGAGTTGGCGGTAATCCTCAGCCAGGTCCGCTTATTGCCCTCTTCGTTTTCTGCGCACTGGCCGCTTTTGAAGCGCTGGCACCGGTAACGGGCGCTTTCCAGCATCTTGGTCAGGTGATCGCCTCTGCCCTGCGCATCACCCAGATTGCCGAGCAGGAGCCTGAGGTAACGTTCAGCGCAGCGCAGACCGCGGTGCCTGAGCAGGTGACGCTGACGCTTGATGACGTGACCTTCGCCTATGACAAACAGGCGCAGAATGCGCTGGAAGGTATCACTCTGTCAGTTGATGCGGGGCAGCGAATTGCGATCCTCGGCCGCACCGGCTGCGGTAAATCGACGCTGCTACAGTTGTTGACCCGCGCCTGGGATCCGCAGCGCGGCCAGATTCGCTTCAATAATACGTTGCTGACAGATTTCAGCGAGCAGGCGCTACGTAAGACCGTCAGCGTCGTTCCACAGCGTGTGCATCTGTTTAGCGCCACCCTGCGCGATAACCTGTTACTGGCCGCGCCGGAGGCTTCGGACGACGCGCTTCGAGCCACGCTGGAACAGGTCGGGCTGCAAAAACTGCTTGAGGACGACGGGCTGAACAGCTGGCTCGGTGAAGGTGGTCGTCAGCTCTCCGGTGGAGAACTGCGCCGTCTGGCGATTGCGCGTGCGCTGCTGCATGATGCACCGCTGATGCTGCTCGACGAACCGACCGAAGGACTGGATGCGATGACTGAGAGTCAAATCCTTGATTTACTGGCGAATGTGATGGCAGGGAAAACCGTGCTGATGGTCACACACCGCCTGCGTGGACTGGCAAGTTTTGATCGGATAATTGTGATGGACAACGGACACATTATTGAGCAAGGTAGTCACGCAGAGCTGTTGACGAAACAGGGTCGCTACTACCAGTTTAAACAGCGTCTGTAGACTATATTTGTAGCGTCCTCACTCGCGTACTGGAGTTTTGCTGTCATGCGCCTGGTCCAGCTTTCTCGTCATAACATTGCGTTCCCGTCGCCGGAGGGAGCGCTACGTGAGCCCAATGGGCTGCTGGCCCTGGGTGGGGATCTCAGCCCTGCACGGCTCTTGATGGCTTACCAGCGCGGCATCTTCCCGTGGTTTTCTCCCGGCGACCCGATTTTATGGTGGTCGCCCGATCCGCGCGCCGTACTTTGGCCAGCGCAGTTTCACCTCAGCCGCAGCATGAAGCGTTTCCATGCCAAATCCCCGTATCGCGTCACCCTCAATCACGCGTTTGGTCAGGTCATTGAAGGCTGTGCGCAAGACCGCTATGAAGGGACGTGGATAACCCGCGATATTATTACCGCCTACCACCAGCTTCATGAGCTTGGCTACGCTCACTCCATCGAAGTATGGGAAGACGGCATACTCGTCGGCGGCATGTACGGCGTGGCGCAAGGGACGCTGTTTTGCGGCGAGTCGATGTTCTCTCGCGCGGTGAACGCCTCGAAAACCGCGCTGCTCATTTTCTGCCAGGAATTCGCGCAACGCGGCGGAAACCTGATCGATTGTCAGGTCCTCAATGAGCATACGGCCTCCCTCGGCGCCGTTGAGATCCCGCGACGCCAGTACATCGAACATCTGGATGCCAGCCGCCAGCAGAAGCTCCCGCGCGACTTCTGGATACCGAGAACGCTCTTTATGCCCAATGCCTAAATGTTTTCCGCATATTTTTTGTGAGGGTGTTATAATTATGCCGCAGAGTAGCTTCTGCCTGTTGCCCCGCCGCCGTTTGGGACCTTCGCTTCAGATAACGTCCTGACGTTTATCCTGTTGTATCCCCTTTACGAATGCGCTTTCCGTTCGGTTGTACCGTGACGCTTGGGCAATGCGCCGAAACTGTTTTGCTGCGTTTTAAACGCGCAATTCTTTACTTAATTGATGAATTTCGGCATTATCTTGCCGGTTCAAAACTTGGTAGTGATACCCCAGAGGATTAGATGGCCAAAGAAGACAATATTGAAATGCAGGGTACCGTACTTGATACGTTGCCTAACACCATGTTTCGCGTAGAGCTGGAAAACGGTCACGTGGTAACTGCGCACATCTCCGGTAAAATGCGCAAAAACTATATCCGCATTTTAACGGGCGACAAAGTGACTGTTGAACTGACCCCGTACGACCTGAGCAAAGGCCGCATTGTCTTCCGTAGTCGCTAATTGTTTTCGCCTGTAATGGCAGATGAATATTTAAAAGGTCGGGATCATCCCGGCCTTTTTTATTTATGGCTCTAGTGTTGCTGTACCGAAAGATGTATTGTCATCCACGGCTGTACAGTAGTGATTAAATCCACCGCCATAGAATGAACCATATCATGCAGTAATCCCGTCAGGTGCGGCAACATATCGCGGTCAAAATGCGATACCAGCAGCACATGGTTTAATGCCCGGCAGTAGTCGCATTTCGTTTCTGTATCTTCCAGCAGCCACTCTTTTTGTCGCGGTTCTTCCGCTTCGTGCTCAAATTCCACCACCTGAAAGTCACGCATTGATTCTGTGAGGCCGGTTTTCATTTCTTCCAGGTATGCACCAAGGCAACGGCACACGGGCTGCGTCTGCGGGAGTGATTTGCAGTCGAGGAGGATTTCGGTGAGTAGTTTGCAGCGCTCAGCAAGGGTTGGAAGATCGGGATTGAGGGAGAGTTCGGTGTAGAGTTGGGTGAAGCCATTAATATCAGTCATATGTGATCCTTTATGCACGCAAGATTGTCTGTGCACACGCTTTCAGGACGCCAATCCCGACACCTGATTTAGCAGGTGCGCCGCCATTTTATTACTGTGGATTCATCCAGCAACAGACATCGAAAGAAACTGGAAAGCGCCTCGCAAAATTCCTCTGCGGCCTGTTGCCCTCACCCCGGCCCTCTCCCACAGGGAGAGGGAGCAAACAATAAAAAACGGCAACCGAAGTTGCCGTTTTGCTTTTACCTTACTACTCAGTGAGCCGCTTCCGGCTTGTGCTTCGCCGCACTCTGGAAGTCGTACGTCAGCTCGTTCTTCGCCTGATCCAGCGCCACGGTCACCTGACCGCCGTCCACCAGCGAGCCAAACAGCAGCTCGTTCGCCAGCGGTTTCTTCAGGTTGTCCTGAATCACACGCGCCATCGGACGGGCCCCCATCGCACGGTCGTAGCCTTTTTCAGCCAGCCAGTTGCGGGCCTCCTGGCTCACTTCCAGCGATACGCCTTTCTGGTCAAGCTGTACCTGCAACTCGACGATGAACTTATCCACCACCTGATGGATCACCTCGGTAGACAGGTGATCGAACCAGATAATGTTGTCCAGACGGTTACGGAACTCCGGCGTAAAGATCTTCTTGATCTCTTCCATCGCATCGGTGCTGTTGTCCTGATGGATCAGGCCGATGGATTTACGCTCGGTTTCACGCACACCGGCGTTGGTGGTCATCACCAGCACCACGTTGCGGAAGTCCGCCTTGCGCCCGTTGTTGTCGGTCAGCGTCCCGTTGTCCATCACCTGCAGCAGGATGTTGAACACATCCGGGTGCGCTTTCTCGATTTCATCGAGCAGCAGTACCGCGTGCGGATGCTTGATCACCGCGTCGGTGAGCAGGCCGCCCTGGTCAAAGCCGACGTAGCCCGGAGGCGCACCAATCAAACGGCTGACGGTGTGGCGCTCCATATACTCGGACATATCAAAGCGCAGCAGCTCAATGCCCAGCGCTTTGGAGAGCTGAACCGTCACCTCGGTTTTCCCGACGCCGGTTGGGCCAGCGAACAGGAAGGACCCGACAGGCTTGTGCTCATGCCCCAGCCCGGCGCGGGCCATCTTGATCGCTTCGGTTAAGGCCTCAATGGCTTTATCCTGACCAAAGACCAGCATTTTCAGGCGATTGCCGAGGGTGCGCAGCGTGTCGCGGTCACTCTGAGAGACGCTCTTCTCAGGAATACGCGCGATGCGGGCCACCACGGACTCAATGTCCGCCACGTTAACCGTTTTCTTACGCTTGCTGGCCGGCATCAGGCGCGCTCGCGCCCCTGCCTCATCAATCACGTCAATTGCCTTATCCGGCAGATGACGATCGTTGATGTATTTCACCGCCAGCTCCACCGCCGCACGGACCGCTTTCGCGGTGTAACGCACGTCGTGGTGCGCTTCATACTTCGGCTTCAGACCGTTGATAATCTGCACCGTTTCCTCAACGGACGGTTCGGTCACGTCAATTTTCTGGAAGCGGCGCGCCAGCGCACGGTCTTTTTCGAAGATGTTGCTGAACTCCTGGTAGGTCGTGGAGCCAATCACGCGGATCTTGCCGCTGGAGAGCAGCGGTTTGATCAGGTTAGCGGCATCCACCTGGCCACCGGACGCCGCACCTGCGCCGATGATGGTGTGGATCTCATCGATAAACAGAATGCTGTTGGTGTCCTGCTCCAGCTGTTTTAACAGCGCCTTGAAGCGTTTTTCAAAATCGCCGCGGTATTTGGTGCCCGCCAGCAGCGAGCCAATATCCAGCGAGTAGATGGTGCAATCGGCAATCACTTCCGGCACGTCGCCCTGCACAATGCGCCAGGCCAGACCTTCTGCAATCGCGGTTTTCCCCACGCCTGACTCACCCACCAGCAGCGGGTTGTTTTTGCGGCGACGGCACAGCACCTGGATCGCGCGCTCCAGCTCTTTATCGCGACCAATCAGCGGGTCGATACCGCCAACGCGAGCAAGCTGGTTAAGATTGGTGGTGAAGTTTTCCATACGATCCTCCCCGCCTGCTTGCTCTTCATTGTTATTAACCTGATTGCTGGAATCCGATGCCTGGTTAGGCTCGTCTTTACGCGTTCCGTGAGAAATAAAGTTCACCACGTCGAGTCGGCTGACTTCGTGTTTGCGCAGCAGGTAGGCCGCCTGTGACTCCTGCTCGCTGAAGATGGCGACCAGGACGTTTGCGCCAGTCACTTCGCTACGTCCGGAAGACTGGACGTGGAATACCGCGCGCTGCAACACGCGCTGGAAGCTGAGCGTCGGCTGCGTGTCGCGCTCCTCTTCACTGGCTGGCAGCACCGGTGTGGTTTGTTCGATGAAGGCTTCGAGTTCCTGACGTAGCGCCACCAGATCCACGGAGCAGGCTTCCAGCGCTTCGCGGGCAGATGGGTTGCTAAGCAGTGCGAGCAGTAAATGCTCGACGGTCATAAACTCATGTCGGTGCTCACGCGCTCTGGCGAAAGCCATGTTTAAACTGAGTTCCAGTTCTTGATTGAGCATAGGCACCTCCCCCAATTTTATGCCTTATCAGGCCTTTTCCAGCGTACACAGCAACGGATGCTCGTTCTCCCTCGCATAGTCGTTCACCATCGCCACTTTGGTTTCCGCCACTTCTGCCGTAAAGATGCCGCAGATGGCTTTGCCTCGATAATGAACGGTAAGCATCAGTTGCGTTGCACGTTCTACATCATAAGAAAAGAACTTTTGTAGCACGTCAATAACAAATTCCATCGGCGTGTAATCATCGTTCATTAACATAACTTTATACATAGATGGCGGTTTTAGCGCGTCACGCACTTTATCTTCCGCCAGCTGGTCAAAATCCAGCCAGTCGTTGGTCTTACCCATTTTGCATAACCACTTTGAATCTACCTCAGATGTTAGATAACAATCATCTATTACTGTCATCCGCGATGTCTGTCACAAACCGTTGCAATAGCGTTAACTGCTTCAAACTTTGGTTGATTATTGTCCCAACTCCAGCGCCAAACGCTTGACGACGTCTTTCGTTTCTCTAAATTGTACAAGCGTGAGATGGCGAGGTTTTGAACAGCCCCCACTCCACCACCGGTTCATTCCATCTTAACTTATAAGATTTACGAAGGATGTCGAAGCATGGAAATGGGTACTGTTAAGTGGTTCAACAACGCCAAAGGGTTTGGCTTCATCTGCCCCGAAGGCGGCGGCGAGGATATCTTCGCTCACTATTCCACCATTCAGATGGATGGTTACAGAACGCTCAAAGCCGGGCAGTCCGTCCGGTTCGATGTACACCAGGGACCAAAAGGCAATCATGCAAGCCTTATCGTACCCATTGAAGCAGAGACGGTTGCATAGCGCTCTGTTTTATTGTGTACATCCCGCAGTCAAAATGCCAGCCCGATCGGCTGGCATTTTTATTTTCGGGTTATTCCCGAGCCAGCGCATCCACCGGATCCAGCCGCGCCGCGTTGCGGGCGGGGAGCCAGCCAAACAAAATGCCGGTAAAGGTCGAACATAAAAATGCGGTAATAATGGCGACCGGCGAGAAACCAATCTCCCACCCGGGTAAAAAGAGCTGGAGCGCGAACGCAATCATCATCGAGAGCGCAATCCCCATCGCCCCGCCGACCAGGCACACCAGCACAGCCTCAATCAGAAACTGTTGCAGTACATCACTGGCTCTGGCCCCGACCGCCATGCGGATGCCAATCTCCCGGGTACGTTCCGTGACCGACACCAGCATGATATTCATCACCCCGATGCCGCCGACGACCAGCGAGATCACCGCCACCAGCGTGAGGAACAGCTGAAGAGTACGTGTGGTCTTTTCCGCCGTTTTCAAGAGGCCGTCCATGTTCCAGGTGAAGAAATCCTTCTTCCCGTGGCGCAACGTGAGCAACCGCTCAAGCTGCTGTTCGGCCAGCGCGCTGTCGTAGCCCTCCTTCACGCGCACGGTGATGGAGTTGAGCCATGACTGCCCCATGATCCGCCCGGAAATCGTTGTGTAGGGCAACCAGACGCGCAGGATCTTGCTGCTGCCAAACATCGACTGTTTCTCTTCCGCCACACCAATGACCGTGGCAGGCATGTTGCCGACCAGGATCACTTCACCGACCACACTGGCTTTATTAGGGAAGAGTTGCCTGCGCGAGTTCGCGTCCAGCACCACCACCTGCGCCCTGCCCGCCAGCTGTTCGGCATTAAAGGTCGCCCCTTCGCTGAAGGTCATGCCGTAGACGTTGAAGTAGTCACCGCTGACGCCGTTGGCGCTGGCGGCAACGTCAACATTCCCTACCCGCAGACGCAGGTTTTGCGAAACGGCTGGCGTGGCGGAGTTTACCCACGGCTGCTTCTGAATCGCTGCCAGATCGTCATACTTAAGCGCCTGCTGATACTGCGGTTCGTCGTCGCCAAAGTCCTTGCCGGGATAGACATCAATGGTATTGGTACCGATGGCGCGAATATCGGCCAGCACCAGCTGCTTGGCGGCGTCGCCCACCACCACAATCGAGACCACCGAAGCAATACCGATGATAATCCCGAGCATGGTCAGCAGGGTGCGCATTTTGTTGGCCGCCATCGCCAGCCAGGCCATGTTCAGCGCTTCACGAAAGCCGCTGGAAAATTGTCCCCAGCCGGTTGAGGCCGGCAGCGCTTCTTTCGGGGCTGCCGCTCTGGACGCACGCGGCGGCGGGTTGCTGACCAGCTCGCCGTCGTGGATCTCAATAATGCGTTCCGCCTGCGCCGCCACCTGCGGATCGTGGGTAACGATGATCACCGTGTGCCCCTGATCGCGAAGCTGGTGGAGGATCGCCATCACCTCTTCACCGGAATGGCTGTCGAGCGCCCCGGTGGGTTCATCCGCGAGGATCACCTGCCCGCCATTCATCAGCGCGCGGGCAATACTCACGCGCTGCTGCTGGCCACCGGACAGCTGCGACGGCTGGTACTCCACGCGTTCAGCCAGCCCGAGACGCGTTAACAGCGTCTTCGCACGCTCAAGACGTTTCTTCCGCTCCACGCCTGCATAGACGGCGGGCACTTCGACGTTTTGCGCCGCGTTCAGGTGTGAGAGCAGGTGGTAACGCTGGAAGATAAAACCAAAATGTTCCCGGCGCAGCTTCGCCAGCGCGTCGCCGTCGAGCGTGGAGACATCCGTCCCGGCCACGCGATAGGTCCCGCTGGTGGGTTTATCCAGGCAGCCGAGAATGTTCATCAGCGTCGATTTACCGGAGCCTGACGCGCCGACAATCGCCACCATCTCGCCCGCTTCCACGCGCAGGGAGATACCTTTCAGCACCTCCACCGGACCGTCGCCCGACGGATAGCTGCGACGGATATCCTTCAGCTCAAGCAGCGCGGTCATTTCGCGGCTCCGGGCAGGCTTTCACTGACAACCACCTCCTCACCCTCTTCCAGCCCTTTCACCACCACCACATCGGTATCATTACGCGCGCCAATCACCACTTCGCGATCGCGCGTCTCGCCGTTGCGCAGCACTTTCACTTTATAGCGATTGTCCCCGGCGGATTCGCCCAGCGCGGAGAGCGGAATGGTGAGCACGTTCTTCACGCCGGTCAGCTGGATATGCACCTGGGCAGTCATATCCAGCCGCAGCACGCCCTGTGGGTTTGGCACTTCAAAACGGGCGTAGTAAAAGATAGCGTCGTTAACCTTTTCCGGCGTCGGCAGAATGTCTTTCAGCACGCCTTCATAGCGCGTCTGCGGGTCGCCAAGCACGGTAAACCAGGCATTCTGCCCAGGTTTCAGATGGATAACATCCGCCTCGGAAACCTGCGCTTTGACCAGCATAGTGCTCATATCCGCCAGCGTCAGAATGTTAGGCGCCTGCTGGGCGGCAATTACCGTCTGCCCCTGCAGCGTGGTGATCTGGGTGACTTCACCGGCCATCGGCGCAACGATTTGCGTGTAGTCGAGGTTGGTTTTCGCCGTGTCCAGCGAGGCCTGATTACGTTTGATTTGTGCGTCGATGGTGCCAATCTGCGCCTGCTTGACCGCCAGCTCCGTCGTGGCAGTATCTAAATCCTGCTTCGAAATGGCCTGGGTTTTTGCCAGCGCCTGCTGACGGGTCAGCGTGACCTGGGCCAGATTACGTTCAGCCAGCGCCTGAGCACGCTGGGCGCGCAGCTCCATCAGCGTGGCTTCCACCTCGCGGATCTGGTTCTCGGCCTGTTCAGGATCGATAACACCCAGCAACTGGCCTTTTTTTACCTTATCACCGATCTCTACCGACAGCGTTTTCAGCTGGCCGCTGACCTGAGCGCCAACGTCAACCTTGCGCAATGCATCAAGCTTACCCGTCGCCAGGACGTTTTGCTGCAGTTCGCCGGGGCGAACGATCAGTGTCCGGTACTGCGGCACCGGTGCGTTAAGCACCTGCCATAACCAGAATCCACCGACTAAAATCACGACCGCCAGCAGCAGAAATAGCGTTCTGCGTTTTCCCTTGAGGTTCATAAATATTCCAAATAAATGTTCTGGCAATAATAAATGTTGATTCTATCTAAACGACTCCTTAACGAAACCCCTGTTCTCCGAAATCGTCCTAATTTGTTGACGAGATGTTGATATTCCTCTTGTTGAAATAGTGATATTCCAAAAGATTCAGGATTTATCATGTCTTCCATCGTCGATACGCCTTATTCCCCCCTGACGCAGCCTGCCTCCGGCTGGCAGCTTTTCAAAAACCTGGCTTTGGGTAAGCTTACCCCAGGACTGGCATGGCAGAATCCGGCTTATCGGCGCAAGTTCGTGTTACGGTCGCTTGCGGCTCCCGTCACCACCTCTCGCCTGTTGACGCGCCTGGCAAAACAGCCGCGTCTGATGCAGATATTACAAGCTCAGCCGGGGCTGCCCTGCCGGATGCACCGCCCGTGGCTGACGGTGAACATGGAACGTCAGCACGCGCTGGAGTCTCTTAACTGGCACTATCAGATCATGAGCCGCCAGCTTCCGGCGACGCTGCTGCAGGGCTATCTTTCGAAGCAGGGTGCCACGCTGCTGACCTTAACCGGTAAAGATGAACAGCACTTTACCGTTCGCCTGTGTGCTGATGCGTTTATGGATAAAGAGGGAGAAGCCACCCTCGTCTTCTGCGACGATCAAAATACAGTCCTGGCGGAGATAACCTTCACGCTCTGCCCTTTTGCCGGAAAATCGACGCTGTTCATTGGCGGTTTGCAGGGCGCAAAAGCGCATGTTCCCCATGAGCGGATCCAGAAAGCGACGAAGGCCTGCCATGGGCTGTTCCCGAAACGTCTGCTGGTTGAAACCGCCATGACGCTCGGCGCCGCTTTCCCGGTCGAACAGATTGTTGCCGTCAGTAACGACACCCATATTTATCGCAGCTGGCGCTACCGCAAGAAAAAAGAGGGAAAACTGCTGGCTGATTATGACAGCTTCTGGCTCTCCCTCGGCGGTGAAAAGCAGGATAGCGGTAACTTTATGCTGCCGCTTGTCATGCCGCGTAAACCGATGGAAGAGATCGCGAGCAAAAAACGTTCCGAATATCGCCGTCGCTACGAACTGCTGGACAGCCTGATTCAGCAGGTGAATCAGGCGACCCGAGGTTAATCCGCCCTCCCGCGTGCCAGCCACAGCACGCGGGAGAACATCTTCCTCAGCAGAGTGGGCACCGCCTCCACGCCCCGCCTTCCCGCTTCCGTCGCCACTTCAATGGCGAGATCCGGTTTTGACGAACGGTGTATCGCTTTGGCGATCACGCGGCGCATGTTCATCGGAACATCGACCGGCACCATCGCAATGCGGTGGAACACATCGTCAAACCCCTGACGATACATAAAGTGCTCCATGTCCATCGCGGGGAGCATGGTTAAATGGTCGCGCTCTTCTTCCCGTTCATTATTCAGCAGGCTACGCACGGTCGAGGCATACTTTTTACCCGCCTCGTCACCGTCCACCAGCACATGCCATTCAATACCCATCCGGCGGGCAAATTTTATCAGCGGTTTTAATCCCGACTGGGCAAATTCGATCACCTTAATGCCTTCCGCATCAAAATGGTGCCCACACTGACGCGCCAGTTCGTTGATGACCCAGGTCTCCGTTTCCCCTTCCACCAGCAGCCAACAGCGGGCAAAAAGTGACGACGCGCGATTAAAACGAATATGAAACGCGATGCGCCGCCCGTCTTCGGCATTTAAACCGCCAGGCCCGAGACGGTACGCGGAGACCCGCGAAGACTCGCGCACCAGACGGCAGATATGCTCAACCGGCGTCATGGATAATAGCTCACCAGAATTGGTGGTCGTAATACGCTGGAGCGGCAGCAAATTCAGCAGATGCCACGCCACCGAGAGCATGATGGGGTGAAGCCGCGTTTCAGGATCTTCCACCAGCAGCAACGGGCGGGCATCCCGGTCAAGACGCACGGTGCCTTTAGCCTGCAAAAGTGTTGAAAACAGCCCCAGAAGAATCACCCGATGGGTACGACCGCCGGGCCGGTCGATCATCCGGTTGATGATGTCGAGATAGCGCCAGCTGCGTTGTTCATCATGAGAGCGACGGCGCATCAGCCTGTGGCGCGACTCCGATGTCCCCTGCTCGGAAAAATAGTGCTCCAGCAGTTGTACCATCGCGGACAACCCCTGGCGAATCTGACCATCGGTCAGGTTTTGCGGACGCGACACCAGCTCACGCGCCAGAAAATCCAGCTCGCGGGCGGTGACTTCCACCTCCGGCATATTCGGTACCGTGCCGTTACGGATACGCCGCATAAAGCGCGCATCACGCAACCGCAATACCGGCGTCAGGCGGGTCAGGTGGCGAGCCAAATCGTCGATGTTGTCCAGTGGGATCGGGTTGGCTTTTTCATCAAGAAACTCGCGCAGGGTCAGGACCCCTTCGTTTTCCGCCATCTCGCCTTCCAGGCGATAGAAAATCCGGTGGAAATCATCGTCACAGGGCACCCAACAGGGTGACAGCGGGCGGAAGCGACGCACGCGGTGACGGCCTGGCTCGGATTCACGGAACGTCAGGATAATATGCAGGTGCTTCTCGCGTCCCGTCACGTCCCCGGGCGGGAACCAGAAATCGTCGTGGACAAAGTGATACAGATCGTCTTCGGGGGATAGCAGTAACGTCAGCGCATCGAGCAGGCTGGACTTACCCCACGCGTTCTCGCCGATCAGGACGTTGTTCTGCTCAAGCTGCAGCGACAGGCGGTTAATACCGCGAAACCCGACAATTTCCACACGTTCGAGAAGCATAAATCCCCCGCGAAATGAACACTTTTTCCTTTAAGTTATCAGCAGTATAGCGGGAGGAATCTTGTCACGACAGCATAACATTCACCCTGACAAGAATTGGTCTATGCTCTATTTACCGCTCATTTGAACAAGGAATGACATCACATTGCCTTAAATCAAATTTATCGAATTTATTTAAGTGGCGAAGGGATGTTGTTGGTTTCTAAAATACGGGCTCTTTGAGTCGTCATCCCTTTATGGCGATATATCCCGCCCGCGGGAAAGCGCGCGGAAATTATTTGAGGTGGTTATGTTTAGAAAATTGGCTGCAGAATGTTTTGGTACATTCTGGCTGGTATTTGGTGGCTGCGGTAGCGCCGTTCTGGCAGCAGCGTTCCCGGAATTAGGCATTGGTTTTGTCGGCGTCGCGCTGGCGTTTGGCTTAACCGTATTAACCATGGCCTTCGCCGTGGGGCATATTTCCGGTGGTCATTTTAACCCGGCTGTGACGTTAGGTTTATGGGCGGGCGGTCGTTTTCCTGCTAAAGACGTCATTGGCTACATCGTGGCGCAGGTGGTGGGCGGTATTATTGCGGCTGGCGTTCTGTACGTTATTGCCAGCGGTAAGGCCGGCTTTGACGCGGCCGCCAGCGGCTTCGCCTCAAACGGCTTTGGCGAGCACTCGCCGGGCGGTTACTCCATGCTGTCTGCCATCGTGATTGAAATTGTGCTGACCGCGGGCTTCCTGCTGGTGATCCACGGCGCCACCGACAAACACGCGCCTGCTGGCTTTGCCCCGATTGCTATTGGTCTGGCGCTGACGCTTATCCACCTGATTTCAATTCCGGTCACCAACACCTCCGTTAACCCGGCACGCAGTACCGCCGTCGCCATCTTCCAGGGCGGCTGGGCGCTTGAGCAGCTGTGGCTGTTCTGGGTGATGCCAATTATCGGCGGTATTCTGGGCGGCGTGCTGTATCGTACCCTGCTGGAAAAACGCGATTAATCTTTCCCTCCCTCTCCCCGTGGGAGAGGGCCGGGGTGAGGGCAACAGGCCGCACATACAAGCCGGGTAAGGCGTAGCCGCCACCCGGCTTTCTTTTGCCGCTTTACTGAATAGCCTTTATTGGGTAGTGTCTCTGGCGCTCAACAGACACTCAAAAGGACCGGCTGTTCATGTTTTCAGGACTCCTCATTATTCTGCTGCCCCTGATTGCGGGCTACCTTATTCCGCTGCGTCAGGAATCCGCATTACGGCTTATCAACCGTTTTCTCAGCGGGATTGTTTACCTCATTCTTTTCTTTATGGGGATCAGCCTGGCCTTCCTGGATAACCTGTCCGCGAATTTACTCTCCATTTTGCATTATTCAGCCGTCACGGTTACGGTTATTTTGCTGTGCAATATTGCCGCACTGCTGTGGCTGGAACGCACCATTCCCTGGAAAAACCATCACCTCCAGGAAAAGCTGCCCTCCCGTATTGCGATGGCACTTGAGTCATTAAAACTCTGCGGCGTCGTGGTGCTCGGTTTTCTTCTGGGTCTCACCGGATGGGCATTTTTACGGCACGCGACAGAAGCCAGTGAATATACCCTGATCTTCCTGCTGTTCCTGATTGGTATCCAGCTGCGAAATAACGGCATGACCCTGAAACAGATTGTCCTCAACCGTCGGGGAATGATTATTGCCGTAATGGTTGTCGCCAGCTCAATGGTGGCGGGTGTGATTAATGCTTTTATTCTCGATCTGCCGCTGAAAACCGGCCTGGCAATGGCCTCCGGATTTGGCTGGTACTCCCTTTCCGGTATTCTGCTGACTGAATCATTCGGTCCGGTGATCGGCAGCGCCGCCTTCTTTAACGATCTGGCGCGTGAGCTGATTGCCATTATGCTGATCCCGGGGCTGGTTCGCCGCAGTCGCTCTACCGCACTGGGTCTGTGCGGCGCGACCTCGATGGACTTTACCCTGCCGGTACTTCAGCGCTCAGGCGGGCTGGAAATGGTGCCCGCGGCCATCGTGCACGGCTTTATTTTGAGTTTACTGGTTCCCATTCTGATGGCGTTCTTCTCTGCCTGATACTTCTTTGGCGGTAGGGTGCCTGCCGCCAAAATTGCGCTAAATCAATCTCCCTCTATTTTGTAGCAGAAAGCGCTTTTCACCGTTCTGGCACAGGCATAACCTTAAACATGTATATCAAATATAACTTTAACAGGTGTGATTATGTTTTGTGTGCAATGTGAACAAACCATCCGTACCCCGGCAGGCAATGGCTGCTCTTACGCGCAGGGTATGTGCGGCAAAACCGCAGAAACATCAGACCTGCAGGACCTGCTGATTGCTGCCCTGCAAGGCCTTTCCGCATGGGCATTCAAAGCCCGCGAATACGGCATCGTCGACCACTACGTCGACAGCTTCGCGCCGCGCGCATTCTTTTCTACGCTGACCAACGTTAACTTTGATTCCCCTCGTATCGTCGGCTATGCCCGTGAAGCTATCGCCCTGCGTGAAGCGCTGAAAGCGCAGTGCCTGAACGCTGATGCTAACGCTCGCGTGGACAACCCGATGTCAGAACTCCAGCTGGCGAGTGATGACCTGGGCGACCTCCAGCGTCAGGCGGCAGACTTTACCCCGAATAAAGACAAAGCGGCGATTGGCGAGAACATTCTCGGCCTGCGCCTGCTGTGCCTGTACGGTCTGAAAGGCGCAGCGGCGTATATGGAGCACGCGCACGTTCTCGGTCAGTACGACAACGATATCTACGCGCAGTACCACAAAATCATGGCGTGGCTGGGTACCTGGCCTGCCGATATGAACGCCCTGCTTGAGTGCTCAATGGAAATCGGCCAGATGAACTTCCGCGTGATGAGCATTCTGGATGCCGGTGAAACCAGTACCTACGGCCACCCGACGCCAACGCAGGTCAACGTGAAGGCGACCGAGGGTAAATGTATCCTGATCTCCGGTCATGACCTGAAAGATCTCTACAACCTGCTGAAGCAGACTGAAGGCACTGGCGTCAACGTTTATACCCACGGCGAAATGCTGCCTGCGCACGGCTACCCGGAGCTGCGTAAATTCAAACATCTGATCGGTAACTACGGCAGCGGCTGGCAGAACCAGCAGGTGGAGTTCGCCCGCTTCCCTGGCCCTATCGTGATGACCTCTAACTGCATCATCGACCCTACCGTGGGCGCGTATGACGACCGCATCTGGACCCGCAGCATCGTCGGCTGGCCGGGCGTGAGCCACCTCGAAGGCGACGATTTCGGTCCGGTTATTGCCCAGGCGCAGCAGATGGCGGGCTTCCCGTACAGCGAAATTCCGCATCTGATCACCGTCGGCTTTGGCCGTGAAACCCTGCTCGGCGCCGCAGATTCGCTGATCGATCTCGTCAGCCGTGAAAAGCTGCGCCACATCTTCCTCGTCGGCGGCTGCGACGGCGCGCGCGGTGAGCGTAACTACTTCACCGATTTCGCCACCAGCGTACCGGACGATTGCCTGATCCTGACCCTGGCGTGCGGTAAATACCGTTTCAACAAGCTGGACTTCGGCAATATCGAAGGTCTGCCGCGCCTGATCGATGCGGGCCAGTGTAACGATGCTTACTCGGCCATTATTCTGGCGGTTACCCTGGCGGAGAAACTGGGCTGTGGCGTGAACGACCTGCCGCTGTCGCTGGTGCTTTCGTGGTTTGAGCAGAAAGCGATCGTCATCCTGCTGACCCTGCTCTCTCTGGGCGTGACCAACATCGTGACCGGCCCGACCGCGCCAGGCTTCCTGACGCCGGACCTGCTGGCCGTGCTGAACGAAAAATTCGGCCTGCGCTCCGTCACCAACGTTGAAGATGATATGAAGCAGCTGCTGAGCGCGTAAGGAGTTATTCATGACCATGCCAACCTCACAATGTCCGTGGAGGATGCAGGTTCATCACATCCACCAGGAGACGCCGGATGTGTGGACGCTCTCACTGATTTGCCACGATTACTATCCGTACCGTGCCGGTCAGTATGCGCTGGTCAGTGTCCGCCATTCGGCGGACACCCTGCGTGCCTACACGATCTCCTCAACGCCGGGCGTGAGCGAATACATCACGCTTACCATTCGCCGTATTGATGACGGTGCCGGCTCGCAGTGGCTGACCCGTGACGTGAAGCGCGGAGACTATATCTGGCTGTCAGACGCCCAGGGCGATTTCACCTGTGACGACAAGGCGGAAGATAAATTCCTGCTGCTGGCGGCGGGCTGTGGCGTCACGCCGATTATGTCCATGCGCCGCTGGCTGGCGAAAAACCGTCCGCAGGCCGACGTGCAGGTGATCTTTAGCGTTCGCTCTCCGGAAGATGTCATTTTTGCCGAGGAGTGGCGTAATTATCCGGTAACACTGGTGGCAGAACACAATGCGGTCCACGGTTTTGTGCCCGGCCGTCTGAGCCGCGAGCTGCTGCAAAGCGTGCCGGATATTGCGCACCGTACCGTGATGACCTGCGGCCCGGCGCCTTACATGGATATCGTCGAGAAAGAAGTGAAGGCGCTTGGCGTGACCCGCTTCTTCAAGGAGCAATTCTTCACGCCGGTAGCGGAGGCGGCAACCAGCGGGATTCAGTTTACTAAGCTACAGCCTGCGCAGACCTTCTTTGGCCGCGTGGGAACGACTTTGCTGGAGGCACTCGAAAGCAATAAGGTACCGGTAGTGGCCGCCTGCCGTGCGGGCGTATGCGGTTGCTGTAAGACGAAAGTGGTTTCAGGTGAGTACACTGTCACCAGTACCATGACGCTCTCCGACGCGGAAATTGCCGAAGGTTACGTGCTGGCGTGCTCATGCCATCCGCAGGGGGATCTGGTCCTCGCATAATCTGATGCGGTGCCCCCGTTTTTGCCGGGTGGCACTGCGTTTACCCGGCCTACCTTGTAGGGGCTGGATCGTCGTAGGCCCGGTAAGCGCTAGCGCCACCGGGCTTATAATCAGGCGGCACAGTGTTTGTGCCGAACTACATATGGTTGCTGCGTGTACGGCAGTGAACTATTGATAGATGGCGTCGTTGTATTCCGCGACTTTATAAGCTGCCTGTATTGCACTAAGCGCATCTGTGACAAGGTAAGGAGTTCAGATTGTTTTCTAAGCTGCCTGTACGGCAGTGAACGTACTGAACAGACGGAAACACAGTGTCGGACTTTTCTAAGCTGCCTGTACGGCAATGAAATCTGTTTTCGCGCCTCCGTGCAGGAGGTTTTCTTTCTAAGCTGCCTGTACGGCAGTGAACACAAACGATGTCCTTGAGGCTCGGATTAAAGATTTCTAAGCTGCCTGTACGGCAGTGAACTGAGAGTTTCGATACTCCGGACTATCGTGATTTTTCTAAGCTGCCTGTACGGCAGTGCACGATCGCGTTCATATTTGCAACATGCCTGAAGATTTCTAAGCTGCCTGTACGGCAGTGCACAGTTTTAACACCATCCCGTCCTCCGGGATTCTTTTCTAAGCTGCCTGTACGGCAGTGAACGTTTTTGTTGAGCCGGTGCAGCTCATAGCGACTTTCTAAGCTGCCTGTACGGCAGTGAACAGTTGAAATGGCTGATCGTAACCCGAAGTGTAGTTTCTAAGCTGCCTGTACGGCAGTGAACCCATTCGTTCTCATGGATCAGAAGGGTTTCCTTTTCTAAGCTGCCTGTACGGCAGTGAACTCACGTTTTGATATGGCCCCGTTGAAATGACTTTTCTAAGCTGCCTGTACGGCAGTGAACTACAACTACCCTCGCATCAATCAGTTAGTGCATTTCTAAGCTGCCTGTACGGCAGTGAACTCGTTCCCTTTTCTCGTGCATAACCAACCATCATTTCTAAGCTGCCTGTACGGCAGTGAACTCAGGCGTTGTGAGAGTGAACCCACTGCCAACTTTCTAAGCTGCCTGTACGGCAGTGAACGTCGAGTCTTGATTACGTGGCGGATTTTTGCATTTCTAAGCTGCCTGTACGGCAGTGAACGGCGCAGCTGACGGGTAACGCAGTGTCGGAACATTTCTAAGCTGCCTGTACGGCAGTGAACTGGAACAATCTACACCTATCACGTTGTCAGATAAAGAAATAACCTAAAAAATCGTCTCGATCCCTTTTTTCTTCACATACATTTCAGCACAATAAAATCAATAAGTTAAAAACAGCCAATAAAAAAGGGTCTATAGACCCCTTCCTTCATACCAGAGCACAAACCTCAACGCCACGCCGGTGCTTTCCCCAGCGCAAACCGCCCTGCCCCTAAAAATGCCACCGCCAGCGAGCCAATAAAGAAGTACACCAGGCTTTCAATCGCCCATGCCCCAACCTTATCGAGGGCGAGCGTTTCACCCATTCCTACCATAAGCCATGCCACAATCATCGTAAACGCCAGCATCAGCGCGGCCGGGCGCGTAAAGAGCCCGACAATAATCAACATCGGTGCCACCACTTCGCCAATCAACACGCCATAAGCGATAAACCCCGGCAACCCTTTTTCCACCAGCATGCCGCTGATAAAGCCCACGCCGCCGAATAACTTGTGCAAACCGTGAAAGAGCATCAACCCACCGACGGCAAGTCGTAACAAGAGTTTGCCAAGATCGTCGCACGATAGCTTTTCATTAACAGCAATTAACAATGATTTAACCATTTGAAATGATTCCTGTTTTCACCTGAGTCAGCACCAGATTATGCCGAATTATCGCGCAAGGAAACCCTGTTAATTGAGGGGTATTGAGCAGGCAATACAGCGACTTTCTTCTAAGCTTGTAAGCGATATCACAAAAAGGAGAAGGACACCCATGAAACAAACCGTGGCTGCATATATAGCGAAAACCCTGGAACAGGCTGGCGTGAAACGTATCTGGGGCGTAACCGGCGATTCCCTGAACGGACTGAGCGACAGCCTTAACAAAATGAAAACCATTGAATGGATGCCGACCCGCCATGAAGAGGTCGCCGCATTTGCCGCGGGAGCCGAAGCGCAGCTCACCGGTGAACTGGCCGTGTGTGCAGGCTCGTGCGGGCCAGGTAACCTGCATCTGATCAACGGTCTGTTTGACTGCCACCGTAACCACGTGCCGGTGCTGGCGATTGCCGCCCATATCCCCTCTTCCGAAATCGGTAGCGGCTATTTTCAGGAGACGCATCCGCAGGAGCTGTTCCGTGAATGCAGCCACTATTGCGAACTGGTTTCATCCCCGGAGCAGATCCCGCAGGTTCTGGCTATCGCCATGCGCAAGGCGGTGCTGAACCGCGGCGTGTCGGTGGTCGTTATCCCGGGTGATGTGGCCCTCAAGTCCGCACCAGAAGGGGCCAGCACCCACTGGTATCACGCCCCGCAGCCTGTGGTGACGCCTGCGGAAGAAGAGCTGAAAAAGCTGGCGCAGCTGCTGCGTTACTCCAGCAATATTGCCCTGATGTGCGGTAGCGGCTGCGCGGGCGCGCACAAGGAGCTACTTGAATTCGCGGGTAAGCTAAAAGCCCCCATTGTTCACGCCCTGCGCGGCAAAGAGCACGTCGAGTACGACAACCCCTACGATGTGGGAATGACCGGGCTGATCGGTTTCTCCAGCGGGTTCCACACCATGATGAACGCCGACACGCTGATTTTACTCGGTACCCAGTTCCCTTACCGCGCGTTTTACCCGACGGATGCCAAAATCATTCAGATCGATATCAATCCGGCCAGCATCGGCGCGCACAGCAAGGTGGATATGGCGCTGGTGGGCGATATCAAATCCACGCTGGCCGCCCTGCTGCCGCTGCTCGAGGAGAAAACGGATCGCGCGTTTCTTGATAAAGCCCTCAGTGACTACCGCGATGCCCGTAAGGGGCTGGACGATCTCGCCAAACCAAGCGACAAAGCCATCCACCCGCAGTACCTGGCACAGCAGATCAGTCATTTCGCTGACGACGACGCCATTTTTACCTGCGACGTCGGCACGCCAACCGTCTGGGCAGCACGCTACCTGAAGATGAACGGCAAACGCCGCCTGCTGGGTTCGTTCAACCACGGCTCGATGGCCAACGCCATGCCGCAGGCGCTGGGCGCAAAAGCGACGGCACCGGAACGTCAGGTGGTGGCCATGTGCGGCGACGGCGGGTTTAGCATGCTCATGGGCGATTTCCTCTCCGTGGTACAGATGAAGCTGCCGCTCAAAATCGTGGTCTTCAACAACAGCGTACTGGGCTTTGTGGCGATGGAGATGAAGGCCGGTGGTTATCTGACGGACGGTACCGAACTGCATGACACCAACTTCGCGCGCATTGCCGAGGCGTGCGGCATCACCGGTATTCGCGTGGAAAAAGCGTCTGACGTGGATGAAGCCCTGCAGCGCGCCTTCTCTATCGACGGGCCGGTGCTGGTGGATGTAGTAGTCGCCAAAGAAGAGCTGGCTATTCCACCGCAAATCAAGCTGGAACAGGCGAAAGGTTTTAGCCTCTATATGCTGCGCGCCATCATCAGCGGCCGCGGTGATGAAGTGATCGAACTGGCAAAAACCAACTGGCTCAGGTAAAACATTTCACGTGACCTCTTAAAATAAAGGGATGTGAAATGATTGATTTGCGTAGTGATACCGTTACCCGCCCGAGCCGTGCCATGCTCGAAGAGATGATGGCCGCCCCGGTCGGGGACGACGTCTACGGCGATGACCCGACGGTCAACGCGTTACAGCGCTATGCGGCAGAGCTGAGTGGCAAGGAGGCCGCGCTGTTCCTGCCGACCGGCACGCAGGCGAACCTCGTGGCGCTGCTCAGCCACTGCGAGCGCGGCGAAGAGTATATTGTCGGCCAGGGCGCGCATAACTATCTCTACGAAGCCGGCGGTGCGGCGGTGCTCGGCAGCATCCAGCCGCAGCCGATTGACGCCGCGCCGGACGGTACACTCCCACTCGATAAGGTCGCGGCAAAAATCAAAGCCGACGATATTCATTTCGCCCGCACGAAACTGCTCAGTCTGGAAAATACCCACAACGGAAAAGTGCTGCCGCGCGAGTACCTGAAAGCGGCGTGGGACTTCACCCGCGAGCGCAAGCTCGGCCTGCACGTTGACGGTGCGCGCATTTTTAACGCCGTAGTGGCGTACGGCTGCGAGCTGAAAGAGATTACGCAATATTGCGACTCGTTCACCATTTGCCTCTCCAAAGGGCTGGGTACGCCGGTGGGTTCCCTGCTGGTCGGCAATGCGGATTACATCAAGCGCGCCAACCGCTGGCGTAAGATGACCGGCGGCGGCATGCGCCAGGCCGGTATTCTGGCGGCAGCAGGTCTGTATGCTCTCAAAAATAACGTGGCGCGCCTGAAAGACGATCACGATAACGCCGCATGGATGGCCACACAGCTGCGCGAGATCGGTGCGGACGTGATGCGCCACGACACCAACATGCTGTTCATTCGCGTGGGCGACGAACATGCCGCTGCGCTGGGCGAATTTATGAAAGCGCGCGGCGTGCTGATCAACGCCTCTCCGGTGGTGCGTCTGGTCATGCACCTCGACGTGAACCGCGAACAGCTGGCAGAGGTGGTGAAACACTGGCAGGCGTTTTTACAGCGCTAAGGAGCCTCACGTGCCGCAACGCATTCTGGTGCTGGGCGCCAGCGGGTATATCGGTCAGCATCTCACCACGGCATTGAGCCAGCGGGGACATCAGGTGCTGGCAGCGGCACGCAACACCGACCGCCTGCAAAAGCTGGCGTTGCCGGGCGTCACCTGCCACAACGTTGACCTCAACTGGCCGAAGGCGCTTCCCGCGCTGCTGGAAGAGGTCGACACGCTTTACTACCTGGTCCACAGCATGGGCGAAGGCGGTGATTTTATCGCCCACGAGCGACAGGTGGCGTTGAACGTCCGCGATGCCCTGCTGCAAACGCCAGTGAAGCAGGTGATTTTTTTAAGTTCGCTCCAGGCGCCTGAGAGCGAGCAGTCCGATCACCTGCGCGCCCGCCAGCTGACGGCGGACACCCTCCGCGGGGCGAATATCCCCGTCACCGAACTGCGCGCAGGGATCATCGTCGGCGCGGGCTCAGCCGCTTTTGAAGTGATGCGCGATATGGTCTACAACCTGCCGGTACTGACGCCGCCGCGCTGGGTCCGCTCGCGCACCACGCCGATTGCGCTGGAGAACTTGCTCCACTATCTGGTGGCATTGCTCGATCACCCGGCGGAGCAACACCGGGTGCTTGAAGCAGCAGGCCCTGAAGTGCTGAGCTATCAGCAGCAGTTCGAACATTTCATGCGCGTCAGCGGACGCCGCCGCTGGCTGATCCCCATCCCCTTCCCGACCCGCTGGATCTCAGTCTGGTTTTTAAATGTGATCACCTCCGTGCCGCCGACCACCGCCAAAGCGCTGATTCAGGGGCTGAAACACGATCTGCTGGCGGACGATCGCGAGCTGCGCGCCTTAATCCCTCAGGATCTGATCCGGTTTGACGACGCGGTACGCAATACGCTGAAAGAAGAAGAGCAGCTGGTGAACTCCAGCGACTGGGGTTATGACGCGCAGGCCTTTGCCCGCTGGCGGCCGGAGTACGGTTATTACCCGAAACAGGCGGGCTGCACGGTAAAAACCTCTGCCAGCCTTGAGGCGCTGTGGGAAGTGGTGAACCAAATTGGCGGCAAAGAACGTTATTTCTTCGGCAATCTTCTCTGGCAAACGCGTGGGACAATGGATCTGCTGGTGGGGCACAGGCTGGCGAAAGGCCGCCCGGCGCGCCCGTTTCTTGAGGTGGGCGACGCGGTGGACAGCTGGAAAGTGATCATCGTCGAGCCGGAAAAGCAGCTGGCGTTGTTATTCGGTATGAAAGCGCCGGGGCTGGGGCGACTCTGCTTCACCCTTAAGGATAAAGGCGATCACCGGGAACTGGACGTCCGCGCCTGGTGGCACCCGCACGGGATGCCCGGCCTGTTTTACTGGCTGTTCATGATCCCCGCCCATCTTTTTATCTTCCGGGGAATGGCGAAACGAATTGCGCAACTGGCAGAACAAAAAACGAAAATAACTCATTAAAACGCTTTTTCTTTCACCTTTCCCATTGCATAGCGCCGTAATTCACGAAAGAATGCGCACGAAATTCTTTTTCAACACAGTGGATTGATATGAAGGTACTGGTTACCGGGGCGACCAGCGGCTTAGGCCGAAATGCGGTCGAATTTCTGCGCAACAAGGGCATTAGCGTCAGGGCTACCGGTCGCAACGAGGCGATGGGAAAACTGCTGCAAAAAATGGGCGCAGAGTTCGTCCATGCCGACCTGACGGAGCTGGTCTCCTCGCAGGCGAAGGTGATGCTCGCCGGAATCGATACGCTGTGGCACTGCTCCAGTTTTACCTCTCCGTGGGGGACCCAGGAAGCCTTCGATCTCGCCAACGTGCGGGCCACCCGCCGTCTGGGCGAATGGGCCGTTGCCTGGGGGGTACGTAACTTTATTCATATCTCCTCCCCATCGCTCTATTTCGACTATCACCACCATCGCGATGTGCAGGAAGATTTCCGTCCGGCACGCTTTGCCTGTGAATTTGCGCGCAGCAAGGCGGCCAGTGAAGAGGTGATCGACCTGCTGGCGCAGTCGAACCCGCACACCCGTTTTACGATACTGCGTCCGCAGAGCCTGTTCGGACCGCACGACAAAGTGTTTATTCCGCGCCTGGCGCAGATGATGCATCACTACGGCAGCGTGCTGCTGCCACGCGGTGGCGATGCGCTGGTGGATATGACCTATTACGAAAACGCCGTCCACGCCATGTGGCTGGCCAGCCAGTCGGACTGCGATAAGCTGATCTCTGGTCGCGCCTATAACATCACCAACGGCGAACCCTGTACGCTACGCAGCATTGTGCAGCGGCTGATTGATGAACTGCAGATCGACTGCCGCATCCGTTCTGTCCCCTACCCCATGCTTGACATGATTGCCCGCAGCATGGAGCGATTTGGCAGTAAAGCGGCCAAAGAACCTGCGCTGACGCATTACGGTGTCTCAAAACTCAACTTTGATTTCACGCTGGATATTTCACGCGCAGAGAACGAACTGGGGTATCGGCCGGTGGTGACGCTGGATGAAGGGATTGTGCGCACGGCGGCGTGGTTACGGGATCACGGCAAACTGCACCGCTAGCCTGTTGCCTGGTGGCGGCTTCGCCTTACCGGGCCTACAACTGCACCGTACCGCTGGAAAGGGTGCAAAAACTAAAACGGCAACCTTTCGGTTGCCGTTTGCTTTTACAGAGCTGTCCAGGCATCAGACCATGCCAGACCAGCGCCCGGTTCATAGTATGCCGGGGCGTTGTTACACCAGCCGCTGTACGGGAACGGTTTGCACTGGAACAGTTTACCGTGGTTGTTCACGATATCACCGGCCTTGTACTTGCTGTTCGCGCTCCACGCCGCGTAATCGCCAGACGTGCCTTCGTCCTGAGACGGTGCTGCTTTGGCTTTCACGTTCAGCAGATAAGAGGTCGTGCTGCTCAACTCACCGTCGCTCACGGTCAGGCTGATTTCAATCTGCTGAGCCGTTGCAGACTCTGGAGCAGTAAAGGTGACAACCGCTTTATCCTGACCGGTTACGGTCTGACCGTCCTGGGAACGCCAGGTGTAGGTCAGCGCGTTGCCGTCTGCATCGGTAGAACCTTCCGCGCTCAGAGAGACATGTGCACCCGCCTCAACGGCGCCGATTGGACCCGCGATATGCGCCACCGGCGCGTGATTCACCACAGCAGGTTCAGCCGGGGTTTCATCCGGAACTGGCGCTGGCGCCGGCGTTTCGTCTTCTGACGGCGTAGGCGTTGGCGTTACCGGGGTTTCATCCGGCGTAACGGAACCGTCGTCGTTAACGATGTTCACGTTAAAGAACTTCTGCACGCACTTGCTGTAATCACCCTCTTTGAACGCGCTGAACGGCGTCTGGTAACCAACGAGCTGGCAAGAGTAGGTTTCGCCGCTTGGCGTATCCGCGCTCCATCCCCAGTCCTGCTCCCAGTAAATCTTCAGCGCGCCAGCACCGCCTTCGTCGAACTGCTTCATGTTCGCGCAGCCCAGCACTTCGTTCGCCGGAACAGGGACCTTCAGGTAGTTCGCGAACTCTTTGTAGTACTTGATACGGTTTTCAGACTGTGCAATTTCAGTTGGACCGCCGCACTCAACGCCACCGTTGATGATCTGAGTGGTCACGCCGAAGCCAGGGACCAGACCGTTGGCTTTATCGTGATCGTTCGGCTGCCATGTACCGTCGATAACCTGCAGCATGCTTGGTTTAGGCGGCTGTGGATAGGCGAAGAAGAAGATCGCACTCGCCAGGTTCAGCCAGGTATCCGCCACCAGCTCAGGTTTGTCGAGCAACGTACGCACGTCACCGTACATCGCTTCAGAGAACGGGCCGTAGTTGTAGTTGTAGGACAACTGCTTCGCACCGCGACCGAAGTAGCTCAGGAAGTCGCCGTCTTTATCTTTACCGCACGGCCAGGTCTGACCCTGCCAGACGTCCGGGTTACATTCGCCGTTATAGCCGCCCTTCTGGCCTTCGCTCCAGCCCATTTCACGCACGTGAACCAGGGCCTGACGCCATTCGGCTTCCGGACGCCAGCTTTCGTGACCGCCCGTTTCCTGAGCAAAGTGAGCAAACATGGTTGCCAGCTCTTTACGGCAGATAGCGTCACTGTCGCGACCGTCATTGTAGGTCTTACACAGCGCCGGGAATTTACCAACCGCTTTCAGGAAGTTGCTGTAGGTGTACGCCTGCGCGCGCAGCGGGAAGAGATATTCCCAGTCGCTGGCTTTCACGATCCCTTCCACGCGTTTCACGTTCTCCGGGTTCGCCGCACGACCAGGTTCAATCAGTTCAACCTGGGCGTTGTCCAGCGTCTTAATGGTTTCCTTTACGGCATCCATCAGCGGGAAGCTGGTCAGCTCTTTCTCTTTCTTCGCCAGATCGCTGGCGTTCATGGTGTATGGTTCACTGGTGGTCGCTTGCAGCGAGGCAGCCTGCGCCATAAACGGTGCTACGCATGCGCCGGCAACGAGAACACTCAGTAACGTCCTTTTGTTCATTTCACTATTCCTGTTTATTTAAGTTAAATAATAACAATCCAGGCTTATGTATTAATCCGTTAATAAATAAACCGCAGACAGCTGTTTTCTCTTTTCGAAGAACACCCTCAGGAATTCTTCAAAAATAAAAAACTCATTCGTTTGCTGTCGCTTTCAGTTCCTGATATTTTCTCCACACTTTGTGGGCGTATATCATGCGTTGCGGATAATTCTCTTTCTTTAATCCGGCGTTATAGGCGCCGACCGCCTCCCAGTTATAGCCATACACTTTAATCATGCTGGATAAAATCGATGCGCCAACCATAATCGAGGTACAGGGTTCGGTTATTAGCCGATATTCATCTATCCCCCTGCTCTCCAGTGCCGAAAAATGTGAGCTGTTAATTTGCATCAACCCCACGTCACGCGTACCGTCATGGTTTCTGCCGACCGCATACGGGTTCATTCCCGACTCCACATTGGCAATGGCGTACAGTAAATAAGGATCGACGTGATAATAATGTGCCGCTTTATCCCAACAGTTTGCCAGCGCGCTTTGGCTGATAATCAATAATAAAAAAATTAACTTTTTCATTTTTACCTGCTGACCGTTTCGTTTATTTCTCCTTAACAACATCCTGTAAAATCATTTTTGATTTACTCCCCCCTTATACGGGGGGAGTCTTTATCAGCTCAGATTATTGGCAATCTGTCGCTGGGCCTTCTTTGACCCATACATCGCTGTTCGCTGGGTTGTCACCACGGGTCCACCATTTGGCACGGTAAACGTTGCCCTGGTAAGTAGTGGTTTCGCCGCCGTTGTACACCAGATCAGAACGCCAGTTCATCTTCACGTTGCTCGCAAGTTCCCATGCGTCCACGCCGAAGCCAGGCTGGTTGCCCTGAGTCCAGTACTTCGCTTTCCACACCAGATGGTCGAAGCTTACGGTATCGCCAGTGTTGTAGATTTTGCTGGAATCCCACGCGGCGTAGTTGCCGGCGTTGGCGTCAACCGGTGCGTCGCAGCTGCCGGTTGCAGTGCCTTCGTCAGATGGCGGAGTCACGTCATCAGCAGGTGGTGTAACGTCGTCAGACGGCGGAGTCACATCATCAGCTGGCGGCGTCACGTCGGCTGGTTTCGGATTAACCGTTACCTGGACGTTAGACTGCACGCTGGTTTTACCATCGCCTACCACCACACTCAGGGTGTAGGAAGAGGTAGAAGCCACTTCTGGCGCAGTGATGGTCACGTTCGCGGTGTCAGTACCGGTCGCGTGCATATCTGCCGGAACGCTCCAGGTATAGGTCAGGTTATCACCGTCTGGATCCGCAGCCTGTGCATGCACAACATAGGTTTCACCCGCCTGCAGCGTCACCGCTTCCATTGGGTTCACAACCGGTGCCTGGTTAGCCTTCGGCGCCTTGTTAACAACCTGCACGTCAATCGCGTTGCTCAGGCCTTTGGCGTCGGTAACCGTCAGGCGGAACACCATGGTCTGATCGCTGGTCGCAGCCGCGACGTTGAAGGTCGCTTTCGCTTTGGTGCTGTTGGTCAGGGTGACCGATGGGCCAGAAACCTGAGTCCATTTGTAGGTAATTGCATCGCCGTCTGGATCGCTGGACGCGGAACCATCGAGCGTAACGGTTGCCGGGCCAGAAACGTTCTGGTCTGCAGAAGAGGCGATTGGCGCATGGTTGGTCACAACAGGATCAACCGGCGTAGAGCCGCCACCCAGCAGGCTTTCATTCATGGCGTTCAGGATGTCGCCGGTATCGGAGTCAATAGACCATGCGAACAGACCACCCAGGTTTTTCTGAAGCACGTATTTGCCTTTTGCAGCAGTAGAACGCGCGTCTTCATAGGTGATCAGGTCACCCGTCGTTTTGTTGAACACGTATGGCGCTTCTGCATCCGCGTCGTAGCCGTATTCCCAGCCTGGTTTGCCTTTGTACTCGTTAACGATCTGACGATAGTCAACCACGCCCGGTTCCCAGGTTCCTCTCACCATACCGGTCGCGGTACCGGTGAATGGATTGTTACCGGTGTAGCCGTGTACACCCGTCCAGCCACGGCCATACATGCCCGCACCGACCACGATCTTGCCAGGCTGTACGCCTTGCTGCAGCAGGGCATCAACCCCGTTTTCCGTGGTATAGTTGGTGTCTGGTCGCCATGCTGGCGCATGCAGCGCAGCCTGGTGGCCCAGCTCGGTGTTGCTCCAGCCGCCGTAGAAGTCGTAGCTCATCAGGAAGATGTGGTCGAGGTACTGCTGAGCAGTGGTGTAGTCCACGTCTTCAATCTTATCTTTACCCGCACCGATTGCGCTGGTCAGCTCATAGGTACGGCCAGTCTGGGCAGACAGCTCGTTCAGCATCGCGCGCAGATCGTGCATCAGCGCCGTATAGGTCGCTTTATCCTGCTGCGGGTTGCCTTTCGTCTCGGTCACACCGCCGCCGCCCGGGAATTCCCAGTCGATATCCACACCGTCGAAGAATTTCCAGGTCTGCAGGAAATCTTTAACAGAGGAGACAAAGCGTGCGCGGATAGCCGGATCGCCCATGTGGAAGAACGGATCGGACAGGGTCCAGCCACCGATAGATGGCAGTACTTTCAGGTCCGGATGCGCTTTTTTCAGCGCCATCAGCTGACCAAAGTTACCTTTGTACGGGTCGTCCCAGTTGGACACGCCTGCCTGTGGTTTTTGCAGGGCAGCCCATGGATCGTGGATCGCCACGGTAAAGTCAGGACGTCCCTGGCAGTCGCGCTGCAGCACGCCGTAGCTGTTGCCGCCTTCTACGGTTTTCAGGCCGTCGTTGATGCCGTCACCGCCACAGATTGGAATGAAGCCATACAGAATGTGGTTGAGGTTCGCAGCAGGAATTTTGTCAACCGGGAAGTTACGGTCGTAAACGCCCCACTCAGGGAAGTAGGCCGCAACCACTTTATCGGTATGCTGCGCGAAGGATTTGTTGTTCTCGTGCATTGTCGTGTTCAGCGGCAGCAGGTGGCTACCGTCGGTATCCGCAACGATGATCAGCTTGCTGGCGCTTTTCGTACAGCCGCTGTTGTTACAGACTTCAACCTGCTCCTGATAACGTCCGCCTTTTTTCACTTTGAACGTTGCAGAGCCCGCCGCGCCGCCGGCACCGGTCCACACGGTTTTACCGTCCAACAGCACTTTGGCTGATGTTGGCGCATCGCCGCTCCAGACGTTCCACTCGACTTTGACATCTACGCCGTCATTATGGACTTTAACCAGACTGTTATAATCCTGAGCGGCCTGATCCACTTCAACCAGCGCAAATTTGTCATTGCCGGAACCAATGGACGGTGCGCCTGGTGCCGCTGCGAATGCGGAGCTGGTTGCCGCCGCAATAAAGAGCGCCAGATATTTAGGCTTCATAAAATTCATTTTTATTTCCTGATAAATTTATTCGTAACGTTAATACCCATGCCTTCCTTGAGAACATGGCGTGTTTCGCGTAATGCGTATTTAACTAACCTGACAACCGAGACAAAAAACGTTTTGCTGCTTTGTATTCCTCCATAAAAAGATACAAGCCCAAATTCCGTGTAGCTTATATCCTTTACGATACACTGAGCGCAAAGAGACGTCCTTCTCTTCCACCGCCGAAAAAATTTATAAAAAAGCTTGACCTGTATATTTAAAATATGAAAGCAAACTGCTGCCCAATAAACACAACTATTCCAGCAAAAGAAAGGTAAGGTCCGAAAGAAATAGTGAGGTTATTTTTATTTGAATTATTTAAAGCAAAATACCCAACGATACCGCTCAGTGCGGCTGCGAGTTCAATCGTGGGCAGAGCCTGCCAGCCGCACCAGGCACCTAATGCCGCCAGCAGCTTGAAATCACCGTATCCCAGACCTTCCCGCCCGGTAGCCAGACGAAACGCCCAGTACAGCAACCAAAGAGACATATAGCCCGCCACCGCGCCGAGCAGCGCGTCGCGTAGCGGCAGTTGGTGATCGAACGCATGAAGCAACAGTCCCGCCCAGAGCAGCGGCTGGGTCAGGCAATCCGGGAGCAATTGATGCCGCCAGTCAATCATCGTCAGCGGGAGTAAAAAGCCGGCCAGCAGCCACAGAGAAAACAGCGCCTGAACGTCGGGCATACACCACGCCGTCAGGCCAAAAAACAGGGCGGAAACCAGCTCAACCAGAAAGATTCGCAGCGGGATAGCGGTTTTGCACTGGCTGCATCGCCCGCGCAGAAGCAGCCAGCTCACCAGCGGAATATTCTCCCAGGCCGCCAGCGCGTGCTGGCACACCGGACAGTGCGAGGACGGAAAGAGCAGATTTCCGCATCCCTCCTCTTCCCTTACCATGGCCGGCACGCGTTCGGCGACAACGCCGAGAAAACTGCCCACCATGCCGCCTAACACCGCGCTCGCGATCGCGAACCCCACCGGGTAGACGTCCCGCATCAGCGCAACGCTGTTCATGCGGTTTTACCCCACGTGAGTTGCACTTCAGCCTTCACGTCGCTGAGATGATCCACCGGCGTAAGGTTCATTTTCTGCAGCCTGACGCCGGAGGTCTGATTAATTTCCCGCAGCCAGTTCTTTAATTCATAAACGTTCACGCGGCTGACCACGAACGATAACGTTTGTCCATCCTGATGCACATCCGTCAGGGGAAGATGGATCTCCTGGGCGCTATTTTCCACCAGCGCACGCGGGTTATTTGTTTTGGTTACCTGAACCTGCAAATGGTTTTTATCTATTTCACTGCGCATCCAGTTCAGGGTTTCTTTTTGTCTGGCCAGGGTCGAAGCACTATTTTGAATCATATTATCCAGCGGCATAACCCCGGCGTAATAGACCGCGGCCCCCAGCAGGGCGGCGGCACATATTTTTAAAATGACTTTTTCCCTGGCGCTGTAATTCTGGTAACGAGACTTAAGCTGCGCAATTCGCTGTTTCATTTATATTTCCCTGCGATCATGGCGGTATAAGGTGCTGACGTGGACACGGGCTGCAGGGTGAAATCAAATTTCTCACTGGCCTGGTTCACAAACGTCTGTAATGCGGTCTGGTTTTGTGCGCTGACGCTCAGCGTCAACGTATTCTGCCGCGCATCGTATTCCAGCAGGTCGATTTCCATTGCCGGAACGGCCTGTCGGGCTTTCTCCAGATCGTCAAACTGAAGAAAGATCCCTTTACCCTGCTTCTTCATGTTTTGACCAAAGTGGTACTTAATATTGGTCTTGTGACGCATGCTCGGGAAATGGTGTTCGTAGACCTGCTGGATCTCCTGCTGGATCTGATTTTCCTGCTGTACCAGCATCCAGGCCATCGCAATGCGCGGCCCCAGCAGCAGGCTAAGGGAGAGCAGCCCTACGGCGGCCATCGCCACGTTTAACCGTCTGGCGGCTTTGCCATTGCTGGCTTTGGCGCTGAACGCCCCGTGCAGAAGCGTGACGCGGCAGGCCTGCCACTGGGGCTGAATCAGCACCAGCGGATGCTGCCAGGGCAGCACAACATCGACATCCACACCGGCAGGTGCATCACCGTAGCAGCAGACCTCACCCTCTCCGGCTTTCTGCATCAGCAGCGGCAGCAGGTTGGCCTCCATTTCACCCGCGACGTGCGGGGATAACCGCAGCCACCAGGTTTCACCTTCGGCAACCAGCGTGCTGCCGCCCGCCGTCACGGGCAGCAGCCAGGCATCCGGTAGCGCCTGCACCACCGTCAGACCCGCCTCCTGACAGCGGGTTAACCACGCCTGAAGACTGTCGGCATCGATCGCCACCGCGTCGACCTCTGCGCCCTTTTTGCTAAGCACGGTCCAGTGAAGCGTGTCCACGTCACCAATCAGCGTCTCTTCGGCCATCCACGAGAACGCCGTCGCCAGAGAAGCGACCTTTTTCGGCAACGTAAAATGGCGGAAGATCATGCTGCTGGCCGGCAACATCAGACATACGCGCGTCGCCAGCGGATGATCCGCCAGTGCCTCCAGGCTAGCCACGGTTTCCACCTGCTGAGTGCCGGAGACACACCACATTATTTTCCCGCCCTCGAAGCTGTCGGGACGAACAAAAAGTACCTGTTTCATAGCGATCTACTTTTCTTATTCAATCATTCGGTAACGACGCTGCCACGTCACGATCTCACCGGCTTCGTTATTAACCTGAAGCTGGCTTACCACACGAAGCGTTAATTCATCGGTATTGCCGGTGTAGTTAACGCGGAAATACCGGCTATTTATTGAGAGAAGCTCTGCCACCTGCGGAAGGTCATCTTTCAGCTGCGGGAAGGTTTGCTCCAGCGCTTTGCTGAAGGTCTCCATATTTTCCCAGCCGCTTTCAGGACGCGATTCAATCAGGCGAAGGGCGTCATCTTCAGTTAATTTCTCCGGGAACAGGGCGGCCAGTAAGGCGGCCTGCTCCGGTTTCAGGGTATTCACATCCACCTTGCTGGCGGTGTCCGGTAACGCGCACAGCAGTTTGCTTACCTTCGGATATGCCGCCGCCGGGAACGCAGGCAGCAGTTTGATCTCCGCAATGGTGCGCATCATCTGGTTAGCCGGCTGACGGGCAGGCACGACGCCTGCCCAGGCATCACTCTCGGCGCCTTCTTTGGCCGTCGTCGTGTCGCCATCGAGGTAGTCCACCAGCTGGAGGTAAACTTCTTCCGCCGTGGACTGGCTTAGCCCGCTCTGCGTCAGGATCTGCTCAACAATTCGCTCGTTGCGTGGCTTTTCCGGCACGGTAGTCTGCGCTTGCCCCTGGGCAGGCTTTTCTGCTGCCAGCAGGTTATTAACGTTGAAGCAGTCCTGGGCATCTTCGACCTGGCTTACCACCGTGTAATCTTCCCCCTGCGTTTCCAGCGGCTGCTGCCAGTCCCCTTCCGGTGACAGCGCGTTGCTCTCGCCGCTGGCGTCACTCTGCAGACGGTCTTTGACCACTTTTTCCTGGGCCTGCATCGCCCAGCGCAGCTGCTGCTGGCTGACCTGGTAATGCGTTTTCTGCAGGTTGCGGCAGAACTGCTGGCTGATTTTGGCGGCAAGGGCCGACATCATCACTAGCAGGATCAACACCACCAGCAGCGCCACCCCTTTCTGTTTGCGTAAGGCACTCATAGTTTCGCCTCCGGTGCAGGTTGTGGCGCGGGTTGCGGCGCAGTCCCTGCCTCTGGCGCGGCGTCTGCCCCGGTGGCAGGTGCCGGTGCAGCCACAGCAGGCAGATCGCCCGGGGTCGTGAAGACCCAGCGCCAGGTATCACCGTTTTCCATCGTCAGCGTCAGCTCAACCCCGTCCGGCAGGTGCGCCGGGTCGCTCCAGCTTTTCTGCCAGCCCTGACGGTAAAAACGCCACGCCAGGGATTTCACCTCGCTGACGATCGGCACTTCGTCCGGTTTAACGTCCGCCGGGCTGTCAATGACCGGCCAGACATCGCGGTAAAGACGCCCCTCTTCCAGCCGCCAGCGCACGCGTTCGAGTTGCACCGTACCGCTCACGCCGTTGAGCGTGGTCAGTTCCAGCGCATCATCGACCTGACGGAACAGGTCCGGCTCGTTGCGCGGCGCGCGCGCCTGAAGCTGGTAAAAATCGCGCTCCATCAGGCTCCAGGCGCGCTGAAGCTGATTGAGCTTCGCCGCGCTGGCGTCGGTTGCCGAACTGGTGCGCATCGCGCCGTCCAGAATCTGCCAGGCCAGGGTGCTGATCACCGCAAAAATGGTCAGCGCAATCATGATCTCCAGCAGGGTAAATCCGCGCTGGCGTCGGGCTTTGTTCACTTGATCTCTCCCGGCGGCACAATCTGCAGCGATATCACGGGCTGGCTGTCGTCGCCTTCCGCATAAACGCTGATGGCGTTTGCCCAGCGGTTGTCCGCCGTTTTGATGCGCTGTTTACGCCACGTCCAGCCGCGCCCGCCCATGGTTTCGCTTCCCCGTTCTTCGGCATCGGGAAAGTCGCTTTTAGTCAGTTGCACTTCCGCCAGCTGGTTTTCCGCCACCCAGCTGGCCTGCAGCGTATCGGCAAGGCCGTGGGTGAAACGCACGTTCAGAGACACCGAGTTCATCAGCGCCAGCGCGGCGGTGGAGAAGATGACCAGCGCCACCATGACCTCCAGCAGCGTCATCCCCGTTTGCTTTTTCTTACCGTTAGCCATCGTTTTCTACCGATACGGGCGCCGCGCCTTGCGACACCACGCGGAAATGGTGCTCTTTGTCATAGCTTTGCAGCGTCAGCGTGAAGCGGCTGATTTCGCCGTCCGGCAAAAAAAGCACCTGCGGATCGGACGTCAGCGTCGCGGCCAGGCGCTGCGGCGAGAGCGATACGTGCATCTCCTCCGGGAAATCACCTTTGGTGGTGATACGGCCCGCGGATAACGGTACCCAGCGACGCTCGCCCTCTTTATCTTCGAGCGTCACCAGCTGATAGTTATCCGTGGTGATCACCAGCCCGACGATATTTCCGTCCATCACCGCACGGTCTGAACCATAATCAACGAGGGCTTTTAATTGCTGGCCAAATATATCCGCACCGCTGCGCGAAGGTATTGTTGACACCACCATCATGGCGCAGCTGGCAAATATCACCAGCGCCAGAATAATTTCCAGCAACGTAAAGCCGCGTTGATTTTTCATTATTTCTCTTTCTTATCCAGAGACCAGTTCGTAATATCATCGGCGGTATTGGCTTCACCGTCCGGGCCGGAAGAGAAGACGTCAACCGCACCGTGCTCACCCGGACTTACGAGGAGATAATCATTACCCCATGGGTCCTGCGGCAGACGGCGAATATAGCCATCCGCGCGGTAGCCGTTCGGGATTGGCGCGATTTCCGGCTTGGTCACCAGCGCCTGCAGGCCCTGTTCGGTTGTCGGATAACGGTGGTTATCCAGCTTATACATATCTAGCGAACCTTCGAGCGCGACAATATCGCTGGTCGCCTTTTGGGCATCCGCTTTTTCTTTATTACCCATTAAATTGGGCACCACCATACTCGCCAGTACGCCGAGAATAACAATGACCACCATTAATTCGAGCAATGTGAAGCCCGCCTGGCGAGCCAGGTTTTTACGTTTTAAAGCCATGATTTAACCTACCATATTATTAAGTTGCAGAAGCGGTTGTAATATTGACAGCACGATGAATAAAACAATCGTTGCCATGGATACCACCAGCGCCGGTTCAAATACCGACAGCGTTAACGTAATGCGATGCTGTAATCCCGATTCCTGGTTTTCCGCCGCGCGGTTCATTAAATTACCTAATTCGCCGCTCTCTTCCCCGGAGGCAATCATATACAGCATGGTCGGCGGGAAGAGTCTCGCCTGCTCCAGTGCGGCATACAGCGATGCCCCCTGGCGGACGGTATCCGCCGCCTGCTCCAGCACCTGCCGGGCGTAGAGGTTTTCGATACCGTCCATCGCGATATACATCCCCTCCAGCAGCGGCACGCTACTGGCCTGCAGAATACTCAGGGTGCGGATATAGCGGGCGCTGTTGATGGCGCACACCAGTTTTTTTATCGGCGAACCGTTCACCAGCCAGCTGTGCCAGCGAAAGCGGTTTTTGACGTTTCTGACCCAGGCTTTGAAACCGACAATCCCCCCGCCGATGCCGCCCGCGATATAAATCCCGTAAGCCTGCAGGAAATCACTCACTGCAATCAGCGTGCGGGTGGTGATCGGCAGTTGCTGCTTCATGTGGGTGAACTGTTCGATCACCTGCGGCACCACCGCGACCAGCAGAATGCTGATGACCGCAATGGCCACTACCGTCAGGGTAATCGGGTAGACCATCGCCTGCGTCAGCTTGCTTTTCATCTTCTGACGCTGCTCGTTGTATTCGGCCAGCTTTTCCAGCACGTCGCCCAGGTGACCGGTCTTTTCGCCGGCCATCACCAGCGTGCAGTAGAGTTTGTCGAAGGTGCGCGGAAACTGGCTGAAGGCGTCAAACAGCGTGTGCCCTTCCACCACCTTCTCGCGAATTTCAACCACCATCGCCGCCAGCTTTTTGTCTTCCGTCTGTTTGGAAATCGCTTTGAGCGCGCTCTCCAGCGGCAGCGCCGCGTTGACCAGCGTGGAAAGCTGGCGGGTAAACATCGACAGCACCGGCGTAGAGAGCTTTGCGCCGGTTTTCGCTTTTCCGGCAGACGCAGCCTCACGGGTTTCGTTGATGCTGACGGGCATCAGCTTTCGCTCGCGCAACATCTGGCGAACCTGCTTTTGCCCCTCAGCCTGCAGCGTGCCGCGCTGGGTTTTCCCCGCTGCATCCGTTGCCGTCCAGGCGTAGAAGGCCATTACGCATCTCCTCCACGCTCGGCGGTAACGCGCATCACCTCTTCGAGAGAGGTCACGCCGCTAATGACCTTCAGCAGGCCGTTCTCACGCAGGCTGTAGGCCTGCTTAAAGAGCTGCGTTTCAATGGACATTTCGTCTTTATCTTCATGAATGGCGCGGCGCATGGTGCTGTCCACCACCAGAAACTCATGAATACCGGCGCGCCCCTGGTAGCCGCTCTGGCGGCAGTGTTCACAGCCCACCGCGCGGTAGATGGCTTTTGGCGGCGTGTCCATAAAGCTGAACAGCGCTTTCTCATTGGCGTCCAGCGGACTGGTGGTCCGGCAATGTGTACACAGCCGACGCACCAGACGCTGGGCAATGACACCGAGCAACGATGAACCAATTAAAAAGGATTCCAGCCCCATATCCCGCAGACGGGTGATCGCCCCCGCGGCGCTGTTGGTGTGCAGCGTGGACATGACCAGGTGACCGGTGAGCGACGCCTGCACCGCAATTTGCGCGGTTTCACCGTCACGAATTTCCCCGATCATCACCACATCCGGATCCTGACGCAGAATGGCGCGCAGTCCGCGGGCAAAGGTCATGTCCACGCGCGGGTTAACCTGCGTCTGCCCCACCCCTTCCAGTTCGTATTCAATCGGGTCTTCTACGGTCAGAATGTTGCGTTCGTGACCGTTCAGCGCCGAAAGAATGGCGTACAGGGTGGTACTTTTACCGGAGCCAGTCGGCCCGGTGACCAGGATGATGCCGTGCGGGCGGTCAATCAGCCCTTTCAACTTTTCCAGCTCTTCATCAATCAGGCCAAGCTTGTTGATGTCGGGCTTAAGATTGCTTTTATCGAGCAGACGCATCACCACACGCTCGCCGTACTGCGAAGGAATGGTCGATACACGCACGTCGATTGCCTTACGGCCGATGCGCAGGGAGATACGTCCATCCTGCGGCAAACGCTTCTCGGCGATGTCGAGTTTTGACATCACCTTGATGCGCGACACCAGCAGCGGCGCGAGCTTGCGCGCTGGCTGGAGCACCGGGCGCAGCACGCCGTCGACGCGAAAACGAATGCTCAGCGTGCGCTCAAAGGTTTCGATATGAATATCCGACGCGCCATCTTTGACCGCCTCGCCAAGAATGGCGTTGATCAGGCGGATCACCGGCGAGTTTTCGTCGTTGTCGAGCAAATCCTCGTTGTCCGGGATCTCCTCAGTTAACGCCATCAGATCGATATCCGCGTCCATATCGTCCACCAGCTGCTGAGAGACGCCGCTGCTCTGCTGCCAGATTTTCGCCAGCAGCTCGTCAAAGGCCTCTGGCGTCAGAGTCACCGGGACGAACGTGCGTCCCAGCACCCGGCGCACTTCCAGCAGCGCAAATGCCGGGGTGTCTTCACGGATAAAGACGTCATTGTTGTAAAATAAAACGCCGTTATCTTTTGCATAGCTGCTGCTACACAGGGTTTTACTCAGTTCGTCCACGTTGCCCCTCCGCCTTACTCTTTAAACGGGTTGCGCGTTGCGGCTGCGCTGGTTTTCACCGGCACCGCGTCTGCAGAAGGCGCGGACGGATATGCTGGCATCACCGGGTTATTGCTGTTCGTTACGATGCCCAGCTTTTTCTCCTCCATGCGCTGCTGCTGGCGAGCACGGATCTGGTCATATTTCTCTTTCGACGCCGCACTGTAGTTGTCGTCGTCGCGCAGCACCGTGGTGTGGATGAACACCATCAGGTTACGTTTAGAGGTATCCTCAGAGGTGTAGCGGAACAGCTGGCCCACCAGCGGAATATCGCCCAGCAGCGGCACCTTGGAGACGGTCTCTTTGGTGACGTTTTCCATCAGACCGCCCAACACCACGGTCTGGCCGCTGTGTACCATCACTTCGTTGTTGATGGTACGGGTGTTGAAGGTTGGGCCGAGGCTGGCGTCTTCAGTCGCGTTAGCGTCAACGCTGGAGACTTCCTGTTCAATCTTCAGATGAATCATGTCGCCGTCGTTAATCTGCGGCACGATTTTCAGCTTGGTCCCCACCGTCTTACGCTCAACGGAGTTAAAGACGTTGTCGCCACTGGTCGTTTGCGAACCGGACAGTACCGGCACATCCTGACCGACATTGAACGACGCTTCTTTGTTATCCAGCGTGACCACGCTTGGCGTAGAAAGAATGTCGTTCTTGGACCCGGTGGAGAGCGCGGTCATCAGCGCACCAAAATCACCGTTAAAGAAGCCGGTCGCCAGACCGGTATACGACAACCCTTTCATCGTGCCATTTTTGACCTGCCCGATTGGCAGGCCGGTAGATCCGAACTGGACGCCGCCGTGCTTGCTGGTCCACTGCACGCCCAGATCCATGCCGTTACCGTCCTGTACTTCCGCAATGATGGCTTCCACCAGCACCTGCGGACGGCGGATATCGAGCTTATCGATCACCTTCTCCAGGGAGTTCATCACGTTAGGCTGCGCAGTGATCACCAGAGAGTTGGTTGACTCGTCGGCGGTAATATTCAGATCGCTGGACGCGGCGGCGGTTTTCGCCTTTGGCGCGCCCGCTTTGTCTTTCAGCTGTTCGCCAATCCCGGTCAGCACCGGCACCACCTTGGTGGCGCTGGCGTATTTGAGATAGAACACGCGGGTATTCCCTTCGTTGTTCTGCTCGCGATCCAGCTCATGAATCAGAGAGCGGGTGCGGGTGCGCGCCGCTTCCGAGCCGCTGATCACCAGGCTGTTGGTCTCGTCATCCGCAACCACTTTCGTGGCCAGCTGCGGGGCGTACTGCCCTTTCTGCTCTTCGTTGTTGAGGTTGTTCAACATGTCTGAGAGCTCTTTGGCAGAGGCAAAGCGCAGCGGCACAATTTCACGGCGCTGAACACCGTCTTTATCCACGCGCTGAACCAGATCCACCAGGCGGTTCACCACCGAGGCTTTGCCGGTTAACAGCAGCACGTTGGACGGCTCAAAGTGAACCACGTTACCGATGCCGGTTGCGTCGTTGAGCTGGCGCAACAGCGGAGCAAGCTCGCGTACTGGCACATTTTCCATGCGCACGACGCGGGTGATGATTTCATCCCCTTTGCCCGGGTTGCTGCTGTCCGCCAGCGGCGCCCCGGCGGTGCGGGCGACGCTTGAACGCACCACTTTGACCATGCCGTTGTCCATCGGGATCACCGACAGGCCGTACAGGTCCAGCACGCTCAGGAAGAACTGGTAATACTCATCTTCCGTCAGCACGTTATAGGTTCTTACGGATACCGTGCCCTGAACGGACGGATCGACAAGAATGGTTTTATTAAGATTGCGGCCTACCGTATCGATAAACTCCCGAATATCGGTATTTTTAAAGCTCGCGCTAAAGTTCGCCGCGAACAGCGAACCTGAATATAACGACAATGCGGTCAGCGCCACGCACGCCCAAGGAAATTTCTTCATGGCTGTACACTTGTTAATTGTTTAGAACATTAATCCGAATATTTTCAAGGTGAGCGTGACGTCTGACGACGACCTCCGCTTCTTTCATTTTCGACCAGTTGGCAATAATATTTTTTGCCTTTGCTTCATCGGTCATATCGACAGAGTTTACTTTTACCGCCACATCCCCCTTTTCCAGTCCTGAATGACTGAAGAAGGCGGAGGCGTTCCTTGGATTAATGTTGTAGCCTTCCAGCTGGCCTTTTTCGATCAGAGGTTTTAACACCAGATAATCATCCAGATGCACGCTTTCCGCGCCTGCATCCTTCGTCGATTTCGTCACCGGGCCGCTGTCAACGCCGCCCTTAAAATAATCCGGCTTATTTAATGCGAGTACCTGCGTAGCACCTTCATAATTAACCACCACATTATCTTTATTAATTTCCTGAACAAACGCGTCGGTAAAACCGGTCAACGGCTCGCCCTCCCGGTAGCTTCTCGCCCCTCCGGGGGTTTTAATGACGGCGAAGGAGAGCCAGGCATCATCACTGCGCACGATACCTTCGATCTCCGCTGCCAGCGGCGCTTTTGCCGCTATCTCGACGTTATCCTGGCGAACAGCAGCCGTGAAAAGCGTGAAGGATTTTTCTTCGCGACGTTTTTTCAGCGGCTGCACATCAGAATTAGCCAACTTATTTGTAACTTTTTTATAATCTTTAAACGTCAGATACCCTTGTTGGCCGCAAAATAGCAACAGCGCAAACATAATACAGGGGGTTATCCACCGTGACAGAAATGAGAACCTCATTTTTCATCTGGCCTATAGCAAAGCGAAAATAAGCAGCGTCGTGCTGCGCTAACATGTGAGAAAATAGTAATGAGCTGCTGTAAATTCGACCACTGACTTTGCCGCTAACTTTCATAAAGAAAAATATTGACCGTATAAAATCCAGATGTTAGGCATCGTCCAGTGGATATTTTTACCCTGTGTGTAAATTGACCACACCCTGGCGTTGCTTTACTTTCTCGTCCTGTTGCTATTCCCAATCAGAGACGGTAAGTCGTTATGTATCAGAAGCACTTTAATTTTAAAAATCCGCCCTTTCGGAAGATCGTCCGCTCAAACGGCGATTTTCTGGTGCCTTATCATCAGGATGTTTTCAACCTGCTGAAGGAGAAAACCCAACAGGCGGGAATTATCGGGCTCTTTTCCGACGATGCCCCTCTGCTGGGGCAGTTCAGTGACGCCCTCAAATCTGCCCACCCCGACGTGCTTGCTATTAATGCGTTTCCAAAACTGAGTGCCAGTAGCCTGCTGTACAAGCTCAGCCCGGGAACCAAAGAGAACAAGAACCGGATTCAGGCGGTGGATGCCGTACTGCACCAGTGGCAGGCGGAAAAAAACCGGGCGAAGATACTGATCGTTAGCCATTGCGAGGCGATGAAAGAGAGCTGTCACGAGGTGCTGGCGATGCTACTCACCCGTGCCCAGGAGCTGGCGTTTCGCCTGTCGGTGGTGCTGACGGGCGCGGCGGATCGGGACGTTGTTCTGATGCAGCAATCTGAACTGCGTGAATATGCGCACACCCGCCACACTTTGCGTCCCCTTACCTGCCGGGAATATCTCAGCTATGTACAGGCGCAGTGTGAAGAACACGGGTGCGAGAGCGCACCGTTATCCCCGGCACGCGTGCGTAAAATGCATGCGCTGACCAAAGGGAATATCAGCAAACTGAATGAACTGTCGCATCTGTCGATGCTGGCTGCCTGGACCGAACGTGCAGCCGAGGTCAGCCCGCGTCATTTACGGCTGGCGGCAGGTGAGATCCTCCCGGCGAAAAAACACGGTAAGCGCCTGGCAACCGTGGGGCTTTTTGCCTCAGTGCTGTTCGCCGCCTGCGGCTGGTATTTAACGTCGTCGATCGCCGGAAAACTTCCGGTTCAACTCCCGGTACCCGTCAGCTGGAAACAGCAGGCGCCAAAAGTTGAAGCACCGGTGGTGCCGGTCATCGACAACGAAATGGTTAATCAGCCGGATGCCATGCATCAGCTCTACCTGATGTGGGGGTATGACGCCTCGGCGGATGATGCCCTGTGCCAGAACGCCGCGAAGGTGAACCTGATGTGTAAACAGGGGAATGCCTCACCCGATGCGCTGGCACAGGAGGGGTATCCGTGGGTGAGCGAGCTGAAAACCGGCGATCATCTTAACTATGCCGTGGTCGCCCGCGTCGGAGATACGTCACTCGACCTGCTGATGAATAACCGTACCTGGCAGGTAAGCCGCCGCTGGTTTAACCAGCATGCGACCGGCAACTTTACCCAGTTGCACCGCCTGACGCCGGAAGGTAAAGACGCTATCAGTGCCGCCAGCGACACGAAAGACATGGGCTGGCTTGACCAGCAGTTGAGCCTGGCGCTTGGCCAGCCAGAAACCCATTCGCAGACCTGGACGGCGGAGATGATGAAACGCACACGCGAATTCCAGCAAAAAATGCATCTGCATGTGGATGGCATTCCTGGCGAAGATACGTTGATGCAGTTGATGCGTGAAACCCATACCGCGCCGAGCGTACTGCTCCAGACCACGCATGACACACCCGACGCCAACACGCAGGAGAAGCATTCCTAATGTCTACCATCTGTCTTGCGGCTCAGCGCAGTTACACCACCGGCGAGGCGGTCTGGTTTTCATACCGCCTCCCCCGTCTGAGAAACATCGTTAGCCATGCCTTTTTAGGGATGGTGGCTCTGTGCGCCATGATCATGGCAGGGCTGTACGCGCATGTTTACTGGAACCTTCGCCATCCGGCGCCGGAACCGGTCAAAGCAAGCGCCGCGAAACCGGAAACGCAGCTTTCAGATATGCACTATGTGTATGTGAGCAAGCCGTTCCCGCATCCCCATCCGCATCCGCAGCCAAAACCGGCTCCGGTGCAGGCGGATGTTCCTGCCATGCAGGATCTGCCCATCAACAGCGATGATGCCGACTGGCAGCAGGCACCTGATGGTGACGTGCCCCATGATACTTCCCGGGATACGTTACCCGGAACCGAAGCACACGAAGCCGCCTCCGCCAGCACAGGCAGTGATGACGCTTCTATAAGCGAGTTACTTAAGCAGGCGTTAAAAGAACAAGAGCAAGATTATTCGCAAGGCAAAATTCCCGCGCCGCCGGTTGACGAAACGCAGGATAATTCGCAGAGGGATGTGAATCATAAAGTGGATGCCCGGTCCCCTTTGAGTGAGAAAGGAGACCGGCTGGAGTAGTTAATATTTTTCAGGCAAGGCTGTCAGGTTAAGGAGTCTTCCCTTTTCCACAACAATATATTGACCTTTTTTCAGATCGGAAAGAATTTTAATGATGGTGCTACGAGCCAGGTTGGTGTACTCCTGAATATAATCATAAACGTTGATGTCGCGTTGCTGATGAACAATCAGGTCATTGATCTCGTATAAAAACTCACGTACGACTGAATAAGCACTGCGGGCAACCAGAACATCGTCACGTTTGCTCAACATACAAATATACCAGGAGAGAACTTTGGTCAGTTGAGGCCACAAATTTTTATCCGTCATGAGCTGCGCGAAGGTCTCTTTTTTAATTGAGCGCACCACGGTATTGGCCCGAACGAGGCCGTACATATGGGTCGCATCGTAGTACATCGAAGAGAGACCAAAAATGCACTGGCCGGTAACCGTGAACATACACAGTTCGTCGGATTCACGTCGGAATTCAACTTCGCCGCTGACGATAATATGAATATATTGTGAATCAGAGGTGGATATTTTCTGCCATTTCTTTAAGGTTTTCTCTTCAAAACCTGAGGTTGCAGAAATAATACTATTCATTTCGTCCTGTGGACGTAACTTTTTACCGTAAATACTTAACATTGTTATACCCGATTTAAGATGTTAATTTTTAGTATGCAGACCAAAGCAAAAAAAACCTTAGCCTTAGAATATTTTTCCTGATGATACACTCAAGGAGAAAAATAAAAGATGAATGAGATATATTTATTTGCTGCATTAATTAGCAAGCTATGTGTCTATCTTAAATGCGGATAATTTTAAGTCAATTAACTAAAAATGAATTGAGTTTGTACCTAAGATTAATCTCAAGTAAATCAGGAGTAATTGGCGCTTTCGGGGGTATCCGAAGGATTACCCCTGCCCGTATTTCTCTAAAAGCGCTTCAGCAATGGCCATCGTTTCGACATCTGCGACGCCGTTCCACAGGTCAGGCCTGAAGTGCATCTGGAATACCATGATGATACGTTTTTGCTGCGCTGGGGTGCTGTTGGCCGGTACGTCATAGCCATAGCGCGCAAGCAAATCGAGTAACGCTGCGGTATCCACCGCCTGAAAGCGTGGTCGTCCGTTGATATAAAATGCGACGCGCGCGGGATCGGGCCATGCGCCTATCCCCTGCTGAGCCAGCTGTCGCCACGGGAACAACGGACCGGGATCGTCTTTGCGCTGCGGCGCAATGTCCGAATGGGCCACCACGTTCTCAGGTCTGATGTTGTAGCGGGCAATGATGTCTTTGGCGAGTGGCACCAGCGCCGCAATCTGCGCGGGTTCGAAAGGTGTAAAACGCTTTACGCCAGCAGACTTTTGCCAGCCACGATTTTCAAGTTCAATGCCCACAGACGTATCATTAATTCGGTTGGTACCGCGCCAGAAGCTGATACCTGCATGCCAGGCCAGTTCGCTCTCGGGTACCAGTTGCCAGATACGCGGCTTGCCGTCCGGTGCTGGCGGCTTTGCGGGGATCAAATAATGAGAGCTGACGTTTTTATCGGTTAGGGTCGCCAGCGACGTGTCAAAATCATCGGCGGTGTAGTGGATCACCAGCACCTTTATTCGCGGGTAGGCCGCCTGCGCCTGATGGCGGGTATCCAGCTCGTACGCGCCTTTATCAACAATGCCCTTTTCCGAGGTACATCCTGCCAGCAACAGCGCCAGCAGGAGAGTGGAGAGCGAACGCTTCATCGACGGGTTTTCACCGCCGTTCCACTGACGCTCACCATCAGCATGCTGGCATCTTTCCCGACCGTTTCGTAGTCGATATCAATGCCGACTACCGCATCCGCACCCAGCGCCTTGGCCTGCTCACCCAGCTCCTTAAAAGCAATTTCTCGCGCTTTACGCAGCTCTTTTTCGTAGGCACCGGATCGTCCACCCACGATGTCACGGATGCCAGCAAAAAAGTCGCGGAAGATATTGGCACCGAGAATTGCTTCCCCGGTCACCACGCCGCAATACTCGGTTATTGTTTGCCCTTCCAGGGTTGGCGTTGTTGAAAACTGCATAGTTTCTCTCCTTCTTTAGCGTTCAATGCCTTAGGCACAGCATTATCGGTTCGTTACGCTATGATTGAAAGGATAGTTAATAAATAAGGAAATCAACATGCGCTACTCTGCTTTAACACTTTTGGTGCCCTGCGCGCTGGTGCTCAGCGCCTGTACCACCACGGTCACGCCAGCCTTTAAGGATATTGGTACCCGCAGCGGCCCCTGCATTGACGGCGGCCCGGACACCGTGGCGCAGCAGTTCTATGATTACCGCATTCAGCACCGCAGCAACGATCTCACCGGCCTGCGCCCTTACCTGAGCGACGGTCTGGCAAAACTGCTCAACGACGCCACCCGCGATCCGCAGCATAATACCCTGCTTAAATCCGATCCGTTCTCCAGCCGTACCACGCTGCCGGACAGTGCGGAAGTGGCCAGCGCTTCTACCATTCCCAACACCGATGCGCGAAACATTCCGCTGCGCGTCAAGCTGACCCAGGGGACCCAGTCCTGGCAGGATGAGGTACTGATGATCCGTGAAGGTCAGTGCTGGGCTGTCGACGACGTACGCTACATTGGCGGCAGCGTTCATGCCCCGGCAGGCACGCTGCGCCAGTCGATTGAGAACCGCTAAATCATCAGTTATAAAAATGTTACCCCCGTAAAATGTCCGGCATTTCTCGCGGAATGCCGACATTTATACTCGCCGCCTTTGCCCTTCGCTATTTTGTGCTATGTTTAAGAGGAAATACGGGTTATATTTAACTTTTAACGCAGAAATATTGCATAACTATTCTGTCAACGGTACTATCTGCGGCCTCAATTGCTATAGATTGCCTGGATGAGTAAAGACTGCCCCGATGAGTATTAAACTAAACGGCATTAACTGCTTCTACGGCGCACACCAGGCGCTGTTTGACATCACGCTGAACTGCCCGGAAGGCGAAACGCTGGTTTTGCTTGGCCCAAGCGGTGCAGGTAAAAGCTCCCTTCTGCGTGTCCTTAATCTGCTTGAAATGCCCCGTTCAGGTACGCTGGCGATTGCCGGTAACCATTTTGATTTCGCGAAAACGCCGTCTGATAAAGCGATTCGCGAGCTGCGTCAAAACGTCGGCATGGTCTTCCAGCAATACAATCTCTGGCCACATCTGACGGTGCTGCAAAACCTGATTGAAGCCCCGTGCCGCGTGCTGGGGTTAAGTAAGGATCAGGCCATCGGCCGTGCCGAAAAGCTGCTGGAGCGTCTGCGCCTTAAGCCTTACAGTGACCGTTATCCGCTGCATCTTTCGGGTGGTCAGCAGCAGCGTGTGGCGATTGCCCGTGCGTTGATGATGGAACCGGCGGTTCTGCTGTTTGATGAACCGACCGCGGCGCTGGACCCGGAAATCACCGCTCAGATCGTCAGCATTATTCGTGAGCTGGCGGAAACCAATATCACGCAAGTCATCGTCACCCACGAAGTGGAAGTGGCGCGTAAAACCGCCAGCCGTGTGGTCTACATGGAAAATGGGTATATCGTTGAGCAAGGTGATGCGAGCTGCTTCGCTAACCCGCAAACCGATGCCTTCAAAAACTATTTATCTCATTGATTGTGTCAGGGGAAATATAATGAAAAAAGTATTACTTGCCGTGCTGCTTGCTGGCGTAACCCTTTCCGCTACCGCAGCCCAGACCATTCGTTTTGCCACGGAAGCGTCTTACCCTCCGTTTGAGTCCATTGATGCAAACAATAAAATTGTTGGCTTTGACGTAGACCTGGCAAACGCCCTGTGTAAAGAGATCGATGCGACCTGCACTTTCAGCAACCAGGCGTTTGACAGCCTGATCCCAAGCCTGAAGTTCCGCCGTATCGATGCCGTCATGGCCGGTATGGACATCACCCCTGAGCGTGAAAAGCAGGTGCTGTTTACGACCCCTTACTACGACAACTCGGCGCTGTTCATTGGTCAGAAAGGGAAATTCACCTCTGTTGATCAGCTGAAAGGCAAAAAAGTGGGCGTGCAGAACGGCACCACGCACCAGAAATTCATCATGGATAAGCATCCGGAAATCACCACCGTTCCGTATGACAGCTACCAGAACGCGAAGCTGGATCTGCAAAATGGTCGTATTGACGGCGTCTTTGGCGACACCGCGGTCGTGACCGAGTGGCTGAAAGCGAACGATAAACTGGCGCCAGTAGGCGACAAAGTGACCGATAAGGACTACTTCGGTACCGGTCTGGGGATTGCCGTTCGTCAGGGCAACACTGAGCTGCAGCAGAAGTTCAACGCTGCGCTGGAAAAAGTGAAGAAAGACGGCACCTACGAAACCATCTACAAAAAATGGTTCCAGAAGTAATTCCTGATGAATGAAATTTTTCCTTTAGCAAGCGCCGCCGGGATGACCGTCGGCCTTGCCGTTTGCGCACTGATTATCGGCCTGGTGCTGGCGATGTTCTTTGCGGTGTGGGAGTCCGCGAAATGGTTCCCCGTCGCCTGGACAGGCTCCGCGCTGGTCACTGTGCTGCGTGGACTACCGGAAATTCTGGTGGTCCTGTTTATCTATTTCGGCTCCTCGCAGCTGCTGCTTACGCTGTCGGATGGCTTCACTTTCAATCTTGGCTTTGCGCAGATCCCGGTGCAAATGCAGATTGAAAACTTCGACGTCAGCCCGTTCCTGTGCGGCGTGATTGCCCTCTCCCTGCTCTACTCGGCGTACGCGTCGCAAACCCTGCGTGGTGCGCTGAAAGCCGTGCCGCAGGGGCAGTGGGAGTCGGGTCAGGCGTTGGGTATGTCGAAATCAGCGATCTTCTTCCGTCTGGTCATGCCGCAGATGTGGCGCCATGCCCTGCCGGGCCTTGGTAACCAGTGGCTGGTGCTGCTGAAAGATACCGCGCTGGTGAGCCTGATCAGCGTTAACGATTTGATGCTGCAAACCAAAAGCATCGCCACCCGTACCCAGGAGCCTTTTACCTGGTACATTGTGGCGGCGGCGATCTACCTGGTGATCACGTTGCTCAGTCAGTACATCCTCAAGCGTATTGACCTGCGGGCGACGCGCTTTGAACGGAGACCAGGCTGATGCTTGAATATTTCCCGGAGCTCATGAAAGGGCTGCATACCAGCCTGACGCTGACCGTGGCGTCCATTATCGTGGCGCTGATCCTGGCGCTCATCTTCACCATCGTCCTGACGCTGAAAACGCCGGTACTGGTATGGATTGTGCGCGGCTACATCACCCTGTTTACCGGTACGCCGCTGCTGGTGCAGATCTTCCTGATTTACTACGGCCCGGGACAGTTCCCGTCGCTGCAGGAATATCCGGTTATCTGGCATCTGCTCTCTGAGCCGTGGCTGTGCGCCCTGATAGCCCTTTCCCTGAACAGCGCGGCCTATACCACCCAGCTGTTCTACGGCGCGATTCGTGCCATCCCGGAAGGGCAATGGCAGTCCTGCGGGGCGCTCGGCATGAGCAAGAAAGACACGCTGGCGATCCTGCTGCCGTACGCCTTTAAGCGTGCGCTCTCCTCTTACTCCAACGAAGTGGTGCTGGTGTTCAAGAGTACCTCTCTGGCCTATACCATCACCCTGATGGAAGTGATGGGCCACGGACAGCTGCTGTATGGACGCACCTATGACGTGATGGTCTTCGGCGCGGCGGGCGTGGTGTATCTGGTCGTGAACGGCCTGTTGACGCTGATGATGCGCCTGATTGAGCGTAAAGCTTTAGCGTTTGAGCGCAGATCGTAGGCCAGGTAAGCGCAGCGCCACCCGGCAAGAAGTGCATAAATGTGATTAATCAATGCGGATAACTTTCTGGTTATCCGCTTTTTTTTGCCATAAAGATAATATTTAATCGTTTTTATTGCATATAAATTCATTAACTGGCATTGTACATCCAGGCCGCAGACACGGCGCATCAATAAGACAGACGGGAGCATTACCATGAAAAAGTTAGTTCTGGCCGCATTACTGGCAACGTTCGCCGCAGGCGCATCCGCAGCGGATAAAATCAATTTTGGCGTGTCCGCCACCTATCCGCCGTTTGAATCGCTGGATGCCAGCAACCAGATCGTCGGTTTCGATATCGACCTGGCGAAAGCGCTGTGCAAACAGATGCAGGCCGACTGCACCTTTACCAACCACGCCTTTGACAGCCTGATCCCGTCGCTGAAGTTCAAAAAATACGATGCGGTGATCTCCGGAATGGACATCACCCCAGAGCGCAGCAAGCAGGTAGCGTTCACCGACCCGTACTACGCCAACTCGGCGGTAGTGATTGCGAAGAAAGGGGCGTATAAGTCCTTCGACGAGCTGAAAGGCAAACGCATCGGGATGGAAAACGGCACCACGCACCAGAAATACCTGCAGGACAAACATCCTGAAGTGAAAACCGTGGCCTATGACAGCTATCAGAATGCGATTATCGACCTGAAAAATGGCCGTATTGATGGCGTCTTCGGCGATACCGCCGTGGTCAACGAGTGGCTGAAAACCAACCCGCAGCTGGGCACGGCGACCGAGAAAGTGACCGATCCACAGTACTTCGGTACCGGCCTCGGCATCGCGGTACGTCCGGATAACAAAGCCTTGCTTGCAAAACTGAACGGCGCGCTGAAAGCGATTAAAGCTGACGGTACGTACCAGAAAATCAGCGAGCAGTGGTTCCCGCAGTAAGGTGTTTTGCCGGGTGACGGCTTCGCCTTACCCGGCCTACGAGGGGGGTTTTGTAGGCCGGATAAGCGCAGCGCCACCCGGCAATTCTCACAACGGCACAAAGAACCTGAATCGTGCCCCACTCACCGACTCCATCAGCCGTATTCCACCGCCGTGCAGCTCCAGCATCCGTTTGACGATTAACAGCCCTAACCCGCCGCGGTTCTCCCGCGAGGCCTGAGTGTTCAACGCTGAAGGCCGCTGGAACAGATCGTCGCGCAGCGACGCATCCACGCCCGTACCGCTGTCAGCCACTTCGACCTGAAGCTGTTCATTCTCCTGCCAGACCGCCAGACGAATTTCCCCGCCGGTCGGCGTATGACGCATTGCGTTATCCAGCAAATTGGTCACCACGCGCTCGATCATTGATACATCGGCATTGACCAGCGGCAACGGCCCAGGCACGTCAATATGCAGATTGACCTCTCGCGTGCGGGCAGTGAGCTCAAACTTCTGCGCCACGTCGGAAATCAGCTCCCCCATCGCGAAACGCTCGCGCTGCGGTTTAATGCCGCCGTGCTCAAGACGCGCCAGCTCAAACAACTGCTGGGAAAGATGGCGTACCTTTTGCCCCTGACGCAGGGCGGTGGCGAGATATTGCTGGTGCTCCTGAGGCGTCAGCGTGGTGGATTTCAGCGACAGCGTTTCCAGATAACCCAGCAGAGAGGTCAGCGGCGTGCGGAGATCGTGCGAAATATTGGCGATAAACTCCCGGCGCTGGCGATCGCTGTCGGCCAGTTGATCCCACTGGCGGGTGATTTTGCGCGCCAGCTCGATAAAACTGTTGCGCAGGCGTGCCACTTCGTCATTGGCCGCGACGTCCGGCGGCTCTGCTGCCAGCAGCCTGATTGCGCTAATGCTGTCCTGCTCAAGCCCGGTGACCTCTTCCGTCAGGCGTTTAACCGGACGCGTCACCCAGTACCAGACCAGTAATCCCGCCAGCAGGCCGAACAGTGCAACCCACAGCAATGACCAGAGCACCGTGCTCCACAGCGCCTTATGCCAGGCCATGTCCGCCAGCGCATTCGACTCCTCGCCCTGCAAAATAATGTACAGGTAGCCCTTAAGCTCACCCTCCTGACGCAGCGGCGTGGCGCTGAAGACTTTTTTGTTCTGGCTGCGCGGATCGTCGCCCAGTACCGGGATGGCGGTGCCGCTCAGGAAGGTCTGAACCGGTGCCAGATCGATTTTTTGCCGCTGAATATGGCCCGGCGGTGCGGCATCGGCCAGGATATCGCCGTCGGGTGAGACAACATAGAGCTCCACGCTCGGATTAAAGGTCATCAGACGGTCAAAGAGCGGTTTCAGCGAACTGCGGTCAACCCTGCCCTGCGCGTCGAGAATCGGTTCCCGCTGGACGATCTGCTGCGCCAGTCCGCCCGACAACCGCTGCACCATCGCGTTGCCGTATTGCGTACTGGTGTAGAGCTGTACCGCGCAGGCGACGGTGGCGCAGAGCATCATCAGCAGAATGAACAGCAGCGTCAGGCGCTGGCTGAGGCTAAAGCGACGCATCAGGCGTTGGCTCCGCAAATTTGTATCCCTTACCCCAGACGGTGCGAACGATTTCCGGCTCGGCAGCGTCCTTCTCAATCTTGATGCGCAGGCGGTTGATATGGGTGTTGACGGTATGCTCATAGCCTTCGTGCTGATAACCCCAGACCTGCTCCAGCAGCGCCAGACGGGAAAACACTTCGCCAGGGTGGCGGGCAAAGAAGTAAAGCAGTTCGAATTCGCGCGGGGTGAGATCCACCACCTGTCCGTGGAGCAGGACGCTGCGCGCCAGCGGATCGATCGTCAAACCGTGCGCCTGAATTTGCCCGTCCGTTTGTGCCTGCCCCATCGCCTGCTGACGGCGGAACAGCGCTTTAATGCGGGCAATCAGCTCCTGCACCGAAAACGGCTTAGCCAGATAGTCATCGGCACCGGTTTCCAGCCCGGTAATGCGGTCGGTTTCGCTGCTGCGGGCGCTGATGATGATGACCGGCAGGTAGCGCGTCATCTGACGGATGCGTCGGCAAATCTCCAGCCCGTCAACGTTTGGGAGCATCAGGTCGAGGATCACCGCATCCCACGACTGTTTTTCCAGGCGCTGCAGGGCGTTGCCCCCGTCGGGCTCGTGGGTGATGGCGTAGCCTTCGTCTTCTAAATTGAGTCGCAGAAGCGCCGCGATATCGTGGTCGTCTTCCACCAGCAGGATGTGCTTCATGGGTAAGCCTTCAATCATTTCTTATTACGTAAGCTTACCTGATTTCGAGCGGGGGAAGAGTTCACATTTTGTTGAACATTGTGCCGGGTTCATGCCGGGTGGCGGCTACGCCTTACCCGGCCTACGGGTTAACAACGTCAACACTTCGTAATGCGCGGTATGCGGGAACATATCGAAAAGCTGAACGCGTTCAATGCGGTAGCCCGGCAGGCTGGCGATATCTTTCGCCATGGTCTGCGCATTGCAGCTGGAGTAGACGATGTAATCCGGTGCCATCTGGCTCAGGTAATCGCAGAGTGCGTTTCCGATGCCCCGTCGCGGCGGGTTGACCAGCACCAGTTCCGGCACATTGCCCTGGCCGGTGGCGAACTGGGTAGAGTCAAGCGCCTGGAAGTGGAGATTCGTTAACCCCAGCCCGGCGGCGGACTGTTTCGCGCAGGCAATCGCTTCAGCAGAGATCTCAATCCCGGTCAGCTGCATTTCAGGCGTGGCGCAGTGCAGGCCGAAACCGCCCACGCCGCAGAACAGATCCCACATATGATGAATGTTTAACGCCCGAACCCAGTCACGGGCGGTGGCATACAACGCACTCGCGACGGTCGGGTTGGTCTGGAAGAAGCTTTGCGGGCGGATCCACAGCGGTACGCCGTTGAAATTTTCGGCCAGCGCAGGCTGTTCGGTGAAGAAGATCTCTTTCTCCCCTTCCATAATCGCCATGTGCACCGGCTGTATGTTTGCCGTAATGACCTTAAGCTGCGGCAGTTGCGCCTGCAGCCACGGCAGCGCCGCGCGAAGCTGCGCCAGCTTCGCTTCCGAGCGCAGCACAAAACGCAGCATCATGCCGCCGTCTAGCTGGCTTTCCGTCAGCAGGAGATATTTCAGCTCGCCGCGCTTGCGGGCGACGTGGTAGGGCGTTAACCCTGCCCGCGCAATAAACGGTTTGAGTGCGGCAAAGACGGGTTCAAACGACGCGGGATACAGCGGACAGTCGGTTAAATCTTCCGGCGTGCCGTCGCGGTGCAGCATCCCCAGCAGCGGTTTTTCGACGCTGCCGCTGACCACCATTTTGGCTTTGTTGCGAAAGCCCTGCTCCGGTCCGCTGACGGGTGCGCACCACTCCCCCACCGCGTGTTCAGCCAGCAGCTGTTGCAGGTCGGCCATTTTGGCGGTGAGTTGTTGAGAGACCGGCTGTTCTATCCACTGACAGGAGCGGCAGCGTCCGGCGTCATAGAGTGCGCACTGCATATGAAAACCTTAAGAATAACGGGGGCTGCGATTATACACATTATTGCAACTGGAAGAACCGTCGACTGGACGCAGGCACGAACAGGAAGAACAGCACCAGCATATCCGGCAGTTTTTGCAAAAACAGCGCGTGCAAAATCTCGCGTTTTGATCCGCCCGCAATGCTGAACAGTTCGGGATAGCCATACCCCAGCGAGGCGGCCCACAGGTAGCTGGCGGCGGTCACCTGCGTCAGCAGATAGACCCAGCGCGCCCAGTTGCGCCCTTTGACCAGCGAAAACGCACAGTAGATCTCAATGAACACCAGCACCAGGCTGCTCAGAAAAACCAGCGTCAGATTCCACGTCTGCACGCTGCGGTGAATGAATTCACCGATACCGCGCACGCCCAGGGTATTCATAATCATCAGCACGTCCAGGCAGCGGATCATAATAATGGCGAGCGCCGCCACCTGTACCAGCGCAGGAACGTTAGGACGAGCGTGCGTAAGCCGTGATTTTTTTAATAATCCCAATGTTTTACTTCCCTGAAAAACAGTGCCGCGTGATACGCGGCACATCACTGGAAATTTTAAATGCTTCAGCCGCGTCTTGCACGCTGGATATCACGCACGCGCTGTTTTTCCGCGCGCGCCATCAAATACCAGGCGATAAATCCGACAATTCCGACCACGCCGAGGATGATAGAGGCCAGGGCGTTGATCTCCGGGTTAACCCCCATGCGCACGCTGGAGAAGACCAGCATCGGCAGCGTTGTCGCCCCCGGGCCGGAGACAAAGCTGGCGATCACCAGATCGTCGAGCGAGAGGGTAAATGCCAGCAGCCAGCCGGAGATCACCGCCGGCATGATCATCGGCAGGGTAATGATGAAAAAGACCTTTAGCGGGGTCGCGCCGAGATCCATCGCCGCCTCTTCTATCGAGCGATCCAGCTCGCGCAGACGCGAGGAGATCACCACGGCGACATAGGCGGTACAGAACGTGACGTGCGCCAGCCAGATGGTGAGCATGCCGCGATCCGCCGGCCAGCCGATGGCATGCGCCAGCGCCACGAACAGCAGCAGCAGCGCAAGGCCGGTAATCACGTCCGGCATGACCAACGGCGCGGTGATCATAAAGGCGAAGCCGTTCGAACCGCGAAAACGGCCGAAACGCACCATCACCAGCGCGGCGATGGTGCCCAGAACAGAGGCCATCGTTGCCGCCAGTGCGGCGATGGTCAGGCTCAGCCCTACCGCGCTCATCATTGCATCGTCGTGGAACAGCTCACTGTACCAGCGCGTCGACCAGCCCGCCCAGACCGTCACCAGTTTGGAACTGTTGAACGAGTAGATCACCAGCATCAGCATCGGCGCATACAGGAAGGTAAAGCCGATCGCCAGGATCGCAATTCGCCACGGGGAGCGCACTACCGGTAAGTTATTCATCCGTGGTCTCCCATCTGTTTCTGCTGATGTTTGTGGAACCACATGATCGGCACGATCAACAGCAGCAACATGATAATCGCCACCGCAGACGCTACCGGCCAGTCGCGGTTATTGAAGAACTCCTGCCACAGCACGCGGCCAATCATGATGCTGTCCGGCCCGCCGAGCAGTTCCGGGATCACAAACTCCCCTACCGCCGGAATAAAGACCAGCATCGACCCGGCGATAATCCCGCCTTTGGTCAACGGGACAATGACGCTGAAGAAGGTTTTCAGCGGACGCGCACCGAGGTCAAGCGAGGCTTCCACCAGCGAGTAATCTATCCGCGTCAGCGCCGTATAGATCGGCAGAACCATAAACGGCAGATAGGCATACACAATGCCAATATAGACCGCGAGGTTGGTGTGCAGGATCGTCAGCGGCTGATCGATAACCCCAAGCCACATCAGGAGGTTATTCAACACGCCGTTGTTTTTCAGGATCCCCATCCAGGCGTAAACGCGGATCAGGAATGAGGTCCACGACGGCAAAATCACCAGCAGCAGCAGGATATTACGCGTCGAGGGTTTACTGTGCGCCACGGCCCACGCCAGCGGGTAGCCCATCACCAGACAGCAGAGCGTCGAGATCGCCGCCACCTGCAGCGACTGCAGATAGGCTTCAATATAGAGCGGGTCCTCGGTGAGCTGCAGGTAGTTACCGAGGTTTAAGGTCAGCGTCAGCTGCCCGTCTGCCCACTCCCACAGGTCGGTATACGGCGGGATCGCCCGCGCCATCTCCGCCAGGCTGATCTTGAAAACGATCAGGAATGGCAGCAGGAACAGCAGGATCAGCCACACGTAAGGCATGGCAATCACCAGCTTGCGGCCGTGCTTCATCTTAAGGCGCGTCAGCCAGCTGGCTGCGCGGGCTGGAGGTTCAAGTGTACTCATTGGCCGCTCCTTATACCGTCAGCACGACACAACTGTCAGCATCCCAGCACAGGCGCACTTCGTCGCCCCAGGTCGGCTGACCTTTGCGGTAGCGATGTTCGTTTTGCAGCTGGGCGCTCAGCATCTGACCGCTTTTCAGACGCACGTGATAGATAGACAAATCGCCCAGGTAAGCAATGTGCACCACTTCACCCACGGCGAAGTTATAGCCATCGGCTGGCGGATCGTCACAGAGCATGATCTTCTCCGGACGCAGCGCGACGTAGACCGGCACGTTGTCCACCACGGCGCTGTCAGGATCGACCTTGAGCGGATGCTGCAGACCCGGCGATTCAATGACCAGGCCATCCTCCTGACGCTCTTTCAGTAGCCCTTCGAAGACGTTGACCGAACCGATGAACTCGGCGCTGTAGCGGGTGGTCGGATGCTCATAAATCTCCTCCGGCTCGCCAATTTGCACAAACTTCCCGCGGTTCATGATCGCAATACGTCCGGCCATGGTCATGGCTTCTTCCTGGTCGTGGGTCACCATTACGCAGGTCACGCCGACGCGCTCAAGAATATCCACCACTTCCAGCTGCATACGGTCACGCAGTTTTTTATCCAGGGCCCCCATCGGCTCGTCGAGCAGCAGCAGTTTCGGGCGTTTTGCCAGGCTTCTGGCGAGCGCCACGCGCTGGCGCTGGCCGCCTGAAAGCTGGTGCGGTTTACGCTTCGCGAACTCCTGCATGTGGACCAGACTCAGCATCTCGGCCACGCGCGCGGTGATTTCGGCTTTTGGCAATTTATCCTGCTTCAGGCCAAAGGCGATGTTCTGCTCCACCGTCATGTGCGGGAACAGTGCGTAGGACTGGAACATCATGTTAATCGGGCGCTGGTACGGCGGCACGCTGGAGAGATCCACGCCATCAAGCATGATTTGCCCGGCCGTGGGTTGTTCAAAACCGGCTAACATACGCAGCAGGGTTGATTTGCCACAGCCCGATGCGCCCAGTAGCGCGAATATTTCACCTTTATAGATAGTCAGGCTGACGTCGTCCACGGCATGCTGGCCATCGAAAGATTTGGTGAGGTTACGAATTTCAAGAAGCGGGGTCAGCGCTTTACGGACTTTCGCCTGCGGGCGGGGGATCGCGTCATTCACGGGGTGCTCTCCGGCAGAAATCAAATCATGGTGCAGGCGCACCAGAACGGTGCGCCTGTTGCCGGGGGCGCTTCGCTTGCCCGGCCTGTGACAAAGGGTTACTTACCGCTTTTCACCTTGGTCCACGCACGGGTACGTACGCGGTCAATTTTTGGATCCTGTACTTTCAGGGTGAAGAGCTTGGCGAACACGTCCGCTGGCGGATAAATTGCCGGATTACTGCGGATCGCTTCACTCACCAGCGGCACGGAAGCCTTGTTACCGTTGGCGTAATAAACGTGGTCGCTGATGTGGGCGATCACGTCCGGACGCATCAGGTAGTTAAGGAACTGATACGCTTCGTCTTTGTTTTTCGCATCAGCTGGCATCGCGAAGACGTCGAAGAAGGCCAGCGCCCCCTCTTTCGGGATGAAGTAGGACACATTCACGCCGTTTTTCGCCTCTTTCGCGCGGTTCGCCGCCTGCCACACATCCCCGGCCCAGCCAATCGCAACGCAGATGTCACCGTTCGCCAGGTCATTGATGTACTGGGAAGAGTGGAAATAGCGAATGTTTGGACGCAGCTTCAGCAGCAGATCGGTCGCCGGACCGGTGTAGTCATCCGCCTTGTTGCTGTTCGGATCTTTGCCCAGGTAGTTCAGCACGGTGGCAAAAATCTCTTCTGGCGCGTCCAGGAAAGAGACGCCGCAGCTTTTCAGCTTCTCAAGGTTTTCCGGCTTCAGCACCACGTCCCAGCTGTCCAGCTTGACGTCCGGGCCCAGCGCCGCTTTGACTTTATCCACGTTGTAGCCGATACCGGTGGTCGCCCACAGGTAAGGCATGGCGTATTTGTTATCCGGGTCATGCTTAGCCACCAGCTTCAGGACTTCTGGATCGAGGTTTTTCCAGTTCGGTAATTTGCTCTTGTCCAGTGGCTGGAAGACACCCGCGGTCAGCTGACGCTCCAGGAAGCTCGCGGAAGGCACGACCAGGTCAAACCCGGTGCTGCCTGCCATCAGTTTTCCTTCCAGCACTTCGTTGGAATCGAAAACGTCGTAGACCACTTTAATGCCGGTCTCTTTCTCAAAATTGGCCACGGTATCCGGCGCAATATAGTCAGACCAGTTATAAACGTGCAGCGTTTTTTGTTCCGCAGCGAGCGTGCCGGCAGAGACGGCCATCAGAGCACCCGCAACCAGACCCGATAACCATTTTTTATTCAAGGCGATCATAGTGTTATTCCTTCTGAAAGCTCGTTAACAAACGAACTAAAACTGTCCAATCTGGATATATGCAAAAATCATGCATAGTTTGTCGCTCTGCTCAAAATAAAAAGAAACCTCTTTACCCGGCAGGATCCGCTCGCTTTTTGAAGCATCGCAAGAATAACTGTAGCCCGTGTCTCCGGCTATAGCCCAGACGAAAAAACGCCTTTTATCAATTTTTTATGCAGGTTTAGTCTACGTGATAAGCCGAAACGGCCTTTGGGGAGGTGAAAAATTCTTTAAAGAAAGGTTAAAAGCAGCAGAAAAAATGGCCTAATGCAGCCGCCATGGCAGCGACTGCGCAAAAGTCAGGCAGCCTTAGTGAAGAAAATTGGGAGATGCATCATTATTCTCTGCATCATCTTCCGCGCTATACAGCAGATGGTGTGCATTGGCTTCCATCATGACCATGGAAATTTGCTCTTCACTCAAGCGCATAAACCAGGCGAACTGCTTAAAGGAGAGCCCTGCCCCGGAGAATAAAGACTGGCAAACGACCAGTTTTGGCAGATTATCATCCTGTATATCGAGAAATGCTTTCACCGTCAAAGAACTGGCATTGATGGCCGACAGGTCGGAGGCCAGCGCCAGTAGCGCAGACGGCTTCACTTCGGCCAGCGCGGAGAAAAGGATCACGTCGTTAATCAGATCGATTTTGGCATCAAAAATACCGTCGAAATTTTGCATATGAGGCAGATGCAGCGCCTGGCAGGAATCACATTCAAAGAACGTAATACCGGCATCATCGAGCCATTGACGTAACGTATCCAGTGTTGGTACGACCTGTAAATCCATCGCGGTGCAGCCTCTCTAATAAAAACTTCGCATAGATTACGCAAAAAGTGCGTTCAATGCCATTTAACCGCCCGTTTTCAGACAGTAGCCCGGCGTGGCATGACGCTCGATCCATGTGATCATTTTACCTGCAATATCGACCCCCGTGGTTTTTTCCACGCCTTCCAGCCCCGGTGAGGCATTCACCTCCATGACCAGCGGCCCGCGCGTCGCCCGCAGGAGGTCAACGCCCGCCACGTCCAGCCCCAACGTTTGCGCGGCTTTTACGGCAATGTCCCGCTCGCGATCGCTAATATCAGCGACTCTCGCTATGCCGCCGCGGTGAAGATTAGAGCGGAAATCGCCCTCTTTGGCCTGACGCTCAATGGCCGCCACCACTTCATTTCCGACCACGAAACAGCGAATATCACGCCCTTTCGCCTCTTCGATATACTCCTGCACCAGAATGTGCGCATTCAGTCCCCGAAAGGCGTCGACCACACTTTCTGCAGCCTGCCGCGTCTCCGCCAGCACCACGCCGATACCCTGCGTGCCTTCTACCAGCTTGATCACTAAAGGCGCGCCGCCCACCATGTCGATCAGATCGCTGGTGTCGTCCGGCGAATGGGCTATTCCGGTAACGGGGAGATCGATCCCCTGACGGGCGAGCAGCTGCAGCGAGCGCAACTTGTCGCGGGCGCGGGAAATGGCCACGGATTCATTGAGCGGATAGCTGCCCAGCATCTCAAACTGGCGCAGCGCGGCGGTGCCGTAATAGGTGATCTGGGAGCCGATACGCGGGATCACCGCATCAAAATGCGGCAGCTTGCGGCCTTTGTAGTGTATAGATGAAGCGGCGGGGTCGATGTTCATATAGCAGGACATCGGGTCAAGGATCTCAACCTGATGTCCGCGTTTTGCCGCCGCTTCTCGCAGGCGTTTACATGAATAGAGCGTTCCATCCCGGGACAATATGGCAATTTTCACCCTGCACCTCTCTGAAGACATGGAAAAAGCCTTCATATCATACAGAATGGACTATCGCGTCGCCCAGCCCTGTTTATGCAGATAATCGAGAATAAACGGGCGATTTTCTTTAATGATGGTGCGGCGAATGTGGTCGCTCCAGGTATCGCGGCGGTTATTGCTGTCACGCGTCAGATAGTAATTCGCCAGCTCTTCATCATAGTGATTCAGGACATCACGATCGACCGGCTGGTAGTGGTTCTCGTGCACCAGCATTGCCGCAGGAATACGCGGTTTCAGGTCCGGATTATCCGCCGGCCAGCCGAGGCAGAGGCCAAACAGCGGCAGTACATGTTTTGGCAGCTTCAGCAGTTCGGTGACGCTTTCAATGTTGTTACGCAACCCGCCGATATAGACCCCGCCTAGTCCCAACGATTCCGCCGCCGTAAAGGCGTTTTGCGCCATCAGCGCGGTATCCACGACGCCCAGCAGCAGCTGTTCGGCGAGCCCCAGTTGCGCTTCAGGGCAAATCTGCAGATGGCGGTTAAAGTCGGCACAAAATACCCAGAACTCGGCGGCCTGGGCCACATGCTTCTGCCCGCCGGTCAGCGTCACCAGCTGTTCACGCATCGCCGGGTCGGTAATGCGAATAATGGAGCTGCACTGCAGGAAACTGGAGCTGGAGGTCGCCCTTGCGCTGTTAATAATGGCGGTACGCTGCGCCTCGGTGATCGGCTCATCGGTGAAGTGGCGAATGGAACGATGGGAAAGGAGCAGGTCAATCGTGGGTGTCATCTTCTCTCTCTTTGCTTGCTTAAAACGTATGGCAGCCAGTATAGGCAATGATCTGCACGGTGTAATTGGCGAAACATAGCTCATAGGTATTATAACGACAGGCGAAACCTTCTTTAATGACGACAGGTTATGGGGCACTATACGTGTCATTCGCCGTCAGGCTTGTTTTTTGAGGAGAGAGAAATGTTTGCAGTAATTTTTGGTCGTCCAGGGTGCCCTTACTGTGTGCGCGCAAAAGAGCTGGCAGAGAAACTGACCGCAGAACGCGATGACTTCAATTTCCGCTATGTGGACATCCACGCGGAAGGCATCACCAAAGCCGATCTGGAAAAAACAGTCGGTAAGCCGGTTGAAACCGTCCCACAGATCTTCCTCGATCAGAAACACATCGGCGGTTGCACCGACTTTGAAGCCTACGCCAAAGAACATCTTGGCCTGTTTGCCGAGCAGTAATGAAAGGACGCCCTCACCCTGAGGGCGTTTTTATTTGTGGTGCCGTCGGTGCTGAATCAGGCTGCGCACAAATAAGTAGCAGAGCGCGCCAAGGGCACACCAGAATATGGCACTTAGCAACCACGCCAGCTCCTGCCAGAAACTTCGCGTTGAAACATACAGCAGTCGCATTAGCAGCAGACATAATGGCGCTGCAAGTATCGCCCCCAGTAACGGTTTCACCACTTCACCTTTACGGGAGAGAAAACTGGCAGCAGCCCCCGGCAGCGTAAAAAAGAGCAGCCCCAGCTCCGGATGACCCGACGCCCTGAATGCCCCTTTCACGTTAAAAGCAAGCGACATGCATACGACCGTGAACAGCAAAAAGCAGCTGATCACCCCCGCCCAGTTTCGTTTCATATTCAAACAATCCTCCTGACTTATCTCTATCAAATACACTTTCGTCGGGTAGACGCCCAGTCAGATAAAGCAATGCGGCAATCCTTGCCAAAGTACGCACAGGGTGATGCGATAATCAGTAGCTGTCAGTAGCTAATGCGATTAAACTACACGCCAGCTAATGTTTTAGGGAATAAAGCAGGAAACAGGGAGCGTTAACGCCTTTCCCTGACCCAGAAAACAGTAGCCCAAAAAGTCCTTTCATTCAACAACTTACTGGTAAACAAGAAGTTAGCCTCCGTGAATATAAACGTCGCAGACTTGTTAAATGGGAATTACATCCTGTTATTATTTGTGGTACTGGCGCTGGGTCTTTGCCTGGGTAAATTGCGCCTGGGATCGGTTCAACTTGGTAATTCCATTGGCGTTTTAGTCGTCTCCTTATTATTAGGCCAGCAGCACTTCAGCATTAACACGGACGCGCTCAACTTAGGTTTTATGTTGTTTATTTTTTGTGTTGGCGTGGAAGCAGGACCGAACTTTTTTTCGATTTTCTTCCGCGACGGCAAAAATTATCTGATGCTGGCGCTGGTGATGGTCGGCAGCGCACTGCTGATCGCCTTAGGACTGGGTAAGCTGTTTGGCTGGGATATCGGGTTAACGGCCGGTATGCTGGCAGGCTCCATGACCTCTACGCCAGTGCTGGTGGGTGCAGGCGATACCCTGCGCCATTCGGGCATGGCTGGCGCACAGCTTTCGACCGCGCTCGACCACCTGAGCCTGGGCTATGCCCTGACCTATCTGATTGGTCTGGTGAGCCTGATTGTCGGCGCGCGCTATCTGCCAAAACTGCAGCATCAGGATCTGCAGACCAGTGCCCAGCAAATCGCCCGTGAGCGCGGGCTGGATACCGACAGCAAACGTAAAGTCTACCTCCCGGTGATCCGCGCCTACCGCGTCGGACCTGAGCTGGTGGCATGGGCAGACGGGAAAAATCTTCGCGAGCTGGGGATTTACCGCCAGACCGGGTGCTACATCGAACGTATCCGCCGTAACGGCATTCTGGCGAACCCGGACGGTGACGCGGTGCTGCAGATGGGCGACGACATCGCGCTGGTGGGTTACCCGGACGCGCACGCCCGTCTCGACCCAAGCTTCCGAAACGGCAAAGAGGTGTTCGACCGCGATCTGCTCGACATGCGCATCGTCACCGAAGAGATCGTGGTGAAAAACCATAACGCCGTTGGCCGTCGTCTGGCGCAGCTCAAGCTGACCGACCACGGCTGCTTCCTTAACCGCGTAATCCGCAGCCAGATTGAGATGCCCATCGACGACAACGTCGTGCTCAACAAAGGCGACGTTTTGCAGGTCAGCGGCGACGCGCGACGCGTAAAAACCGTTGCCGACCGCATCGGCTTTATCTCCATTCACAGCCAGGTCACTGATCTGCTGGCTTTCTGCGCCTTCTTTATTGTGGGCCTGATGATCGGGATGATCACCTTCCAGTTCAGCAACTTCAGTTTCGGCATCGGTAACGCCGCCGGTCTGCTGTTTGCCGGGATCATGCTGGGCTTCCTGCGAGCGAACCATCCGACGTTCGGTTACATTCCGCAGGGCGCATTGAACATGGTGAAAGAGTTCGGTCTGATGGTGTTTATGGCGGGTGTCGGCTTAAGCGCCGGCAGCGGCATTGGACACAGCCTTGGTGCCGTCGGCTGGCAGATGCTGGTTTCCGGCCTTATCGTCAGCCTGGTGCCGGTGGTGATCTGCTTCCTGTTTGGTGCCTACGTGCTGCGCATGAACCGCGCCCTGCTCTTCGGAGCAATGATGGGGGCGCGTACCTGTGCGCCGGCCATGGAAATTATCAGCGACACCGCGCGCAGCAACATTCCGGCGCTGGGCTATGCAGGCACCTACGCTATCGCCAACGTACTGCTGACGCTGGCAGGTACGCTGATCATCATCATCTGGCCAGGACTCGGATAACTCTGAAGTTTGCGCGTAATGAAAAAATTTTTGTTACGCGCAGAACTTTTTTATCAGGGGGCAGTCATAACTAGTGCCACTGCTTTTCTTTGATGTCCCCAATTTGTGGAGCCCATCAACCCCGCCGTTTTGGTTCAAGGTTGATGGGTTTTTTGTTGCCTTAAATAAACCCCAACAAAGAATAACCAAAGCCCGTTATCCAGCTTTTCTAAACGTGAGAATACGTAATGTCAGGCTTAACGAGCGATGTCTAAGTGTTTCCCTCCCCCGCAATCCTCCCCACCATCGCCCGAATCTCGTCCCGGGTTAACGGCGCCCGGTCGGTCACATAGTGCAGCGTCATCCCTTCGATAAACGCATCCAGCGCGCGGGTGGTAACCGGATCGAACCACTGCTCCAGCGTAGTCTGGCTCATCTTCATCCAGTCCTGCATCACCGTTTTGAGCGCCGCGCTGCGGTGCATAAAGGCGTAAAGCTGGTACATCAGCGCCATGTTGTGCGGCGTCGTCACCTGCGAACTGTGGATCAGAGTGGTGATGGACTCGCACGCCATTTCAGGCCCGGTGACGCCCGCAAAGAAATCCCGATACTGCTGCGACATCTGTTGCGTAAACCATGTGAACGCTTCCTCCAGCAGTGGCTCCATACCGTCGAAATAGTAGGTCATCGACCCCAGCGGCACGCCCGCGCAGGCGGCGATTTTACGGTGCGTGACGGCGTGAATACCGTGCTCGGCAATGGTATCGAGTGTTGCCTGCAGGATCTTCTCCCGGCGATGCGGATCGTTCGGTGGTCTGCTCATAAATTCCTCACGTGGTTTGTGTACAAATGTACACAAACTTGCTAGTGTTGTCGCTATTGTTGTACTTCTGGTGCTACCCCAATGACGCTGACCTCTCCCCGTAAAACCCTGCAGCTCCGCATGTGGGCGCTGTTTATGTTCTTCTTTATTCCCGGTCTGCTGATGGCCTCCTGGGCCACGCGCACGCCCGCCATTCGCGATATTTTGTCTGTCTCTACGGCTGAGATGGGCATCGTGCTGTTCGGCCTGTCGATCGGTTCCATGAGCGGCATTCTCTGTTCCGCATGGCTGGTGAAGCGCTTTGGTACGCGAGCTGTGATCCGCACCACCATGTGCTGCGCGGTGTTCGGGATGGTGGTATTGAGCATCGCGCTGTGGTTTGCCTCGCCGGTGTTGTTCGCGCTGGGGCTGACGGTATTTGGCGGCAGCTTCGGTTCTGCGGAGGTAGCCATCAACGTTGAAGGCGCGGCGGTCGAACGTGAGATGAACAAAACCGTGCTGCCCATGATGCATGGCTTCTATAGCCTCGGTACGCTGGCCGGTGCGGGCGTAGGGATGGCGCTGACGGCCACGGGTGTGACCGCCAATCTGCATATCCTGCTGGCGGCGCTGGTGTGCATCATTCCGATCCTCACCGGCATCCGGGCCATCCCGGACGGCACCGGTAAAAACTCTGCTGACGAACGCTCGTCAGCCGAAAAAGGACTCCCCTTCTACCGCGATTTCCAGCTGATGCTGATCGGCGTGGTGGTACTGGCGATGGCGTTTGCAGAAGGCTCCGCCAACGACTGGCTGCCGCTGCTGATGGTGGACGGTCACGGCTTTAGCCCGACCTCCGGCTCGCTGATTTACGCCGGGTTTACGCTGGGGATGACCGTCGGGCGCTTCACCGGCGGCTGGTTTATCGACCGCTACAGCCGCGTGGCGGTGGTGCGCGCCAGCGCCCTGCTGGGCGGCCTGGGGATTGCGATGATTATCTTTGTGGACGTGGACTGGATTGCCGGCGTCTCGGTGATCCTCTGGGGACTGGGGGCGTCACTCGGCTTCCCGCTGACCATTTCCGCCGCCAGCGACACCGGGCCGGATGCCCCGACGCGCGTCAGCGTGGTGGCGACAACGGGCTACCTCGCCTTCCTGGTGGGGCCGCCGCTGCTCGGCTTCCTGGGTGAACACTACGGGCTGCGCAGCGCCATGCTGGTGGTGTTAGGGTTGGTGATCATCGCCGCGCTGGTGGCGCGCGCGGTGGCAAAGCCGGAAACGAAACAAACGACACTGGAGAAGGGATATGAGCGTTAAACTGATCGCCGTCGACATGGATGGCACATTCCTGAGCGATGCCAAGACCTATAACCGCCCGCGCTTTCTGGCGCAGTACGCCCGCATGAAGGCGCAAGGCATTCGCTTCGTGGTCGCCAGCGGCAACCAGTACTACCAGCTGATCTCCTTTTTCCCGGAGATTGCGCATGAAATTGCGTTCGTCGCTGAGAACGGCGGCTGGGTCGTGAGCGCCGGAGAGGATGTCTTTAACGGTGAATTGTCGAAAGCCCATTTCGAGACCGTCGCAAATGTATTAAACGACGTTCCGGGCATTGAGATTATCGCCTGCGGAAAAAACAGCGCCTATACGCTGAAATGCTATGACGATAGCTTTAAGGATATCGCCGCGAAGTACTATCACCGGCTCGAAATGGTGAGTGATTTCGACAACCTGAACGACATTTTCTTCAAGTTTGGGCTGAACGTGTCAGACCATGAAATTCCGCGCATCCAGGCGATGCTGCATGAAAAGCTTAACGACATTATGGTGCCCGTGACAACCGGCCACGGCAGTATCGACCTGATTATCCCCGGCGTGCACAAAGCCAACGGCCTGCGGATCCTGCAACAGCGCTGGGGCATAGAGGACAGTGAAGTGGTGGCCTTCGGTGACAGCGGCAACGATGTGGAGATGTTGCGTCAGTCCGGGTTCAGCTTCGCGATGGCGAATGCCAGACCGCATATTAAAGCGGTGGCGCGGTTTGAAGCGCCGCATAATAACGAGGAAGGTGTGCTGGATGTGATTGAGAAGGTGTTGAACGGAGAGGCACCGTTTAACTGATACCGTGCGGTCTGGTGCCCTCAGCCTAACCCTCTCCCACAGGGAGAGGGAATAAACAGATTACGGTTGCAGGGCGTTGCCGACGCGTTTGTCCTTCAGGAACACCACCATCAGGCCAACCCACAGCACGCCGTTGGCGAGGTTAAACAGACTGAACAGACCGTTGCCACCCATCGCGTAAGCGTGCTTGCTCACCTCGATACCGACGGTAAAAATCAGCATCTGCAGCATACCCATCGCCGCGGACACCGTGCCTTTACTCATCTCGCTGGCAAACAGCGTCAGGCGCACCAGCCCGGCGTTCGCCACGCCAATCCCGAAAGCATAAAGGCTGAGCCCCGCCGTCATCCACAGATAAGCGTGGGATGACGCAACGGTCGCCACAGCGGCCAGAATCAGCCCTGCTGCAATCGGCCAGCCACCCATAATAATCAGTGAACGCACGGTGCGGCGTGACGTCAGACGTGCCAGCACCAGGTTACCGATAATCAGCGCGCCAAAAATCGGCACCTGCAGCAGACCGTACTCGTAGCTGCTGAGCTTTTCACCGCTGATGATAATGACCGGAGACTGCGCAATCCACGCCAGCAGCGGCAGGCTCACGAACCCGGTCGCCAGCGCCCCCGCCAGAAAGCGGCCATTCTTCAGCACTTCTTTGTAATCCCGGCCCAGCTCCTTGAGCGAGAGTTTTTCACCCAGACGGGTCGCCGTTTCCGGCATTGCGCGGTGCAGGCCAAAGAACGCGATAGCGGCGAGAAACGCAAAGAGGATAAACATCCCTTCCCAGGGCGCAACATGTACCCACGCGGCGCCCACCAGCGGCCCGAGTAAAGGGGCAATCAGCGCCACGTTTGCCATGAGCGCGGTAATTTTGATACACACCGCCTCTTCAAACGACTCCTGAATGGCGGCATACCCCACGGCACCGATAAAGCACAGGCTCACCCCCTGCAGGAAACGCAGCAGGGTAAATTGCTCAATGTTTTGCGCCAGCAGCGTAGCGAGACAGGTGACGATAAACCACACCACGCCGGTCAGCATCACCGGACGGCGGCCAATACGATCCGACAGCGGCCCTAACAGCCACTGTAAAAACATGCCGCCAGCCAGATAGGCGGTCATGGAGGTCGGCACCCATTCAATTCCCGCGTTGTACTGCTCCACAACGGCCAGCATGCCGGGCTGGATCATATCGTTGCCGATATAGGTGGAGAATTCGTAGAGCACCAGACACAGGGGGAAAAGCAACGCCTGACGACCCAGACGTGAACCAGAAGAAGAACGGTTTAACATGCAATCTCTTTAAAATGACAAAATCGCGACGAGTGTAATGAAATGCCGCAGCCCGAGATAGTGATTTATCGAGGATAAACAGAAATAAAGCACATATCGTCTTCGTTTAAGGTTTCCTTAAGTTGACAGATTTATGATAGCCCGATTACTCGTCAACGATCCCAAATTATGGCACTCACTTCCAGCCGTTCAGAATTGTCTAACTTACAGACAAATAAGACAAAACGACTTTACCGCTTACCCTCCCGCTTTTATGGTTATCAGCTTTTCGTGCTGTTAGTCCTTGCCGTGGTGTTTACGTGGCTTTCGCGCGATGAAGCGCTCGACAGATGGATCACCGGTTTTTGGTATGACGCGGCGACGCAGAGCTTCCCGCTGCAGAAAGACCACCTGCTGGATTTGCTCAACCATCGTCTGGCGAAGTACATCGCCATCGCCTTAGGTGCCGTGGCGCTGCTTTACGGCGCTTACAAACGTAACGCCAGGCTGGTTACGGCGGCGCTGCTGATGGGGCTTGGCGCGCTGGTAGTGGGCGTACTGAAAAGCATTAGCCACCACAGCTGCCCGTGGGATCTGGTGGAGTATGGCGGGAAGGCGATGTCTTACCCCCTGTTTAGCGCCGTCCCGACAGACAGCGGTCCGGGGCGCTGTTTCCCCGGCGGCCATGCCTCTAGCGGTTTTATGGTGATGGGGCTGTTTTTTGCCTTCTGGCGCGAGCGTCCACGTCTCGCCTGGAGCTTTGTTGCCCTCGGCGTGCTGCTGGGTCTGGCGATGGGCTTCGGTCAGGTGATGCGCGGGGCACATTTTTTCTCTCACAACCTGTGGGCCGGGTGGTGGGTTTGGTTTTCCCAGGTGGCCGTCTACGGGCTGGTTTCCACCCGGTTTGCAAAAGAGTGATAACGCTATGCTAGAGAATCTGAATTATCAGCTGTTTTATCTGATCAACGCCACACCGGCCTCGCCAGAGTGGATGATTGATTTCGCCACCTTCCTGGCTAAAGATCTGATTAGTATCGTGCCTGTGCTGGCCGCTATCCTCTGGCTCTGGGGCCCTCGCAGCCAGGTGAAGGCACAGCGCCAGCTGGTGATCAAAGTCGCGATGGCGCTCGGGGTCAGCGTACTGGTCAGCTATATTCTCGGCCATGCGTTCCCGCACGATCGTCCTTTTGTCGATCACGTTGGCTATACCTTCCTGCACCACGCGCCGGATGACTCCTTCCCGAGCGATCACGGTACGGTTATCTTCACCTTCGCACTGGCTTTCCTGTTCTGGCATCGCCTGTGGTCTGGTGCGGTGCTGATGGTGGCAGCCGCGGCGATCGCCTGGTCCCGCGTGTATCTTGGCGTCCACTGGCCGCTGGATATGGTCGGCGGTTTCCTGGTAGGACTGATTGGCTGCGTGAGCGCGGCAATCCTGTGGAATCTCTTCGGTGAAGCGCTCTACCGGGGGCTCTCTTCCCTTTATCGCGCCATTTTTGCCCTCCCGATCCGCAAAGGCTGGATACGTGACTAACCCCAACCGGACAGGTTACACTGAGCCCCCGCCCTGCGGGGGCTCATTTTTTTATTCCGAGGAACTATGGAAACACGACGCGATGACCGCATAGCTCAGCTGCTTCAGGCGCTGAAGCGTAGTGATAAGCTGCATCTTAAGGAAGCCGCCAACCTCCTCGGCGTCTCAGAGATGACCATTCGTCGTGATCTGAACAGCGACAGCGCTCCCGTGGTACTGCTGGGCGGGTACATTGTGCTTGAGCCGCGTAGCGCCAGCCATTATCTGATAAGCGATCAGAAAACGCGTCTGGTAGAAGAGAAACGCAAAGCCGCGCGCCTGGCCGCCACGCTGGTACAGCCGCACCAGACGCTGTTTTTTGACTGCGGCACCACCACGCCGTGGATTATCGAAGCCATCGACAGCAGTATTCCCTTTACCGCCGTGTGTTACTCCCTGAACACCTTTCTGGCGCTGCAGGAGAAACCCGAGTGCCGGGTGATCCTCTGCGGCGGTGAGTTTCACGCCAGCAACGCTATCTTTAAGCCGCTCAACCTGCAGGACACGCTCAGCAACTTATGTCCGGACATCGCGTTCTATTCCGCCGCGGGCGTGAATGTGCGTCAGGGGGCGACCTGCTTTAACCTGGAGGAGCTGCCGGTAAAGCACTGGGCATTAAGCGCCGCGCAATACCATGTGCTGGTGGTCGATCACAGTAAGTTTGGTAAGGTGCGGTCGGCAAGAATGGGCGAGCTGGCGCAGTTTGACGCCATCGTCAGCGATTGCCGCCCGGATGAGGAAATTGTGGCCCATGCGAAGGCGCAGCAGGTGAAGTTGATGTATTGAGAGGGGTGCGGCCTGATGCCCTCACCCCGCCCCTCTCCCACAGGGAGAGGGAGAAAAGTATGATGGATTAGCTGAACCAGCTGCCAAACCAGCTGTGGAATTTCATCAATACGAAATCCCACATCCGGCTGAAGAAGCCACCCTCTTCTACCGCTTCCATCACGATCAGCGGACGCTGTTCAATTGACTTCCCGTTTAACTGGAAATCAATCGTCCCGACCACCTGGCCTTTTTTCAACGGCGCGGTGAGCTGCGGGTCGGTCAGGGTAAAGCTGGCCTTCAGGTTTTTCAGCTGACCGCGTGGAATGGTCACGGAACCGGCTTCTCCCGCCCCGAGATTCACTTCACTCTTGTCCCCAAACCAGACGCGCTGGCTGACGAACGTGGCATCCGGTTTAATCGGCGTCACTGTTTCATAGAAACGGAAGCCCCAGGTCAGCAGTTTTTCTGATTCGTTAAACCGGATGCGGTCGGTTTTGGTGCCCAGCACAACCGAGATCAAACGCATGTCGCCCTGCGTCGCAGAGGCCACCAGGTTATAGCCCGCGCCCGCCGTGGTGCCGGTCTTCATGCCGTCCACGTTAACGTTGCTGCTCCACAGGAGACGGTTACGGTTCGGCTGGCGAATTTTGTTAAAGGTAAACTCTTTCTCTTTGTGGATCGCGTATTCATCCGGTACGTCGTGGATCAGCGCTTTCCCCAACAGCGCCATGTCGCGCGCGGTACTGAACTGTCCAGGCGCATCCAGGCCGTGAACCGTTTTGAATGTCGTGTTGGTTAAGCCGAGTTTCCGCGCATAGCCATTCATCAAACCAATGAAAGAATCCTGACTGCCGGCCACATAATCGGCCAGCGCGATACACGCATCATTTCCCGACTGAATAATTACCCCTTTGTTCAGATCGGAAACGGACACCTGATCCCCTGGCTTCAGGAACATCACCGATGACCCGCGCAGCGCGGGGTTGCCGGTCGCCCAGGCGTCCTTTCCGATGGTGACCATATCGTCCAGCTTGATCTTACCGGCTTTCAAGGCCTGGCCGACCACATAGCTGGTCATGATTTTGGTCAGGCTGGCCGGATCGAGTTTCTCATCGGCATTGCCTTCCGCCAGCACTTTCCCGCTGGCATAGTCCATCAGGATCCAGGCGCGCGCATCCACCGGTGGCGCTTCGGGCGCAGCCTGTTCTGCTGCGTAGAGAGTTGGTGCAAACAGGAAAAGGAGCGCAGAGCCTGCCGCCAGGCTGCGCAGAGAAGTCATTTTTCGCGTCATAAATGCCACCCGAGTGTCCATTCAAAAATTACGTCACATCACCGTGTCGCAAGAAGCGATGAGTAATAGCGCACTAAAACGGTGAAAGAAACCCAGCGAGGGTAAAGTTATTAAAGTTTATGCAATAACATTCATTTACGCTTTGATTCAGGCGATTTTTTTGTCTTCTGTTGCGTAATTGTTAGGTTTATCTCACCATGGCGAAAAAGGTGACCCGGATTCACAACTCATCAGGAGTAAATATGATTACGCTGTGGGGCAGGAACAATTCGACCAACGTGAAGAAAGTGCTCTGGACGCTGGAAGAGCTGGATTTACCGTTTAATCAAATCATGGCTGGCATGGCATTCGGGGTAAACAGAGAGGCCGACTATCTGGCGATGAACCCGAACGGCCTGGTGCCGCTGCTGCGCGATGACGAAACAGACGCGACGCTTTGGGAATCTAACACCATTGTGCGCTACCTCGCCGCCCAGTACGGCCTTGGCCGTCTGTGGGTTGAAAACCCGGCGCAGCGCGCCCAGGGTGAAAAGTGGATGGACTGGGCAAACCAGACATTCTCTCCTGTTCACCGGGTGATCCTGATGGGGCTGGTGAGAACCCCCGAGGCCGAGCGCGACTATCCCGCTATTCATGCCGCTCAGGATGCCTGTGAAAACCTGTTTGCCATGATGGATGACGAACTGGCGAAGCACGCCTGGTTCTCCGGCGAGACGTTCGGCGTGGGGGATATTGCCGTGGCGCCGTTTGTCTGGAACCTGACCAATATGGGGCTGAACTGGACGCCGCGCCCTCACCTTGAACGCTGGCTCAAGCAACTGAGCGAGCGTCCGGCGTACCGTAACGTCGTGATGACCCCGGTCACCTGATTACGCACCGGACGGGCTGACTTTTAGCAGTTGCCCGTCCGTTTCATCGGTGAGCACATACAGATACCCGTCCGGCCCCACCCGCACATCGCGAATACGTTGATCCCGATCGCCCAGGATGCGCCCGTCCTCCGTGACCTTGTTTCCGTCCACGCTCAGGACGATAACGTCTTTCTCCTTCAGCGCCCCAATAAACAGTTTGTTTTTCCACTGCGGGAAAACGTCGCTGTTGTAGAACGCCATGCCGCTGACCGCGGGCGAGACTTTCCAGACAAACAGCGGCTTCTCGGTTCCCTCGACGTGTTCACCTTTGGCTTCGGGGATTTTCAGGCCACTGTAATTAATGCCGTGTGTCGCCAGCGGCCAGCCGTAATTTTTGCCTTTCTCCGGGATATTGATTTCATCCCCGCCGCGCGGGCCATGTTCGTTCAGCCAGAGCGTGTCGCTCCACGGATTCATCGCCATTCCCTGCGGGTTGCGAATGCCATAAGACCAGATTTCCGGCCGTGCGCCGGCGGTGTTCACAAAGGGGTTATCCGCAGGGACTTTACCGTCCTCGGTCAGGCGCACCACTTTCCCCTGCAGTTTGTCCAGGTCCTGCGCCGTCGGGCGCTGGTTGTTCTCGCCGAGTCCGATAAAGAGGTAGCCTTTGCCGTCAAACACCAGCCGTCCGCCAAAATGGTTACCGGTCGAGAGTTTCGGCATCTGGCGGAACACGACCTGGAATGCCTCGATGCGGGAAAGATCGTCGCTTAAGCGGCCATAACCCACCGTCGTTCCGGCTTTGCCGTCATGCCCTGCTTCGGCGTAACTCAGCCAGACGCGGCGCGATGTTGCAAAATCCGGCGCCAGCACCACGTCCAGCAATCCTCCCTGACCGTTCGCCCAGACCTTCGGAACGCCGACAATGGGATCGGAAAGCCCTTTTCCGGCCTGCCAGTGTTTGAGCTGCCCGCCCTTGAGGGTGACCAGAAGCCCTTTATTGTCCGGCAGGAAAGCCATCGACCAGGGGTGATCGAGTCGGTTTTGCAGCACCTCGACCTTCACCGCCTCTGGCGCCGCAAGAAGTGAAAAGGAAAAGCACAACGCAGGAAGGAAAATCAACGAGGACCGTGGCATGACGCGCTCCTTTTTCGGCATATGGCATAAAGATTAGCCAGTACCTCCGGGCGCGTTACCACTTTTACAAAAGCTTAATCAGAAGGGGGAGTTGCCTCCCCCGGGCTCAGTGTTGCTCAAGCTTCTCGTGCTCGGACAGACACATGATGCATAGAGAGAGCGTTGTCAGGCAGTTTTCAAGCTTCTCCGCGTTCACAGCGATAAAATTCGGGCAGTCGTGGCGTCCGTTCATCAAACATACCCCAGCAATGGAGAGCACCTCAGCGGCACGACGCAGCGCCATTAACTCGCATTCATCGTATTCCGCCCTCAGGATCGGTGCTTTTTCACGCATGAAATTGCAAAGTTCAAACAGATTATCACGCAGATGTTCGCTTTCGCTGACTGACATATAGCCTTTGGCCTTCCTGAGCTGCAGATAAGCGGCCAGGTCGATTCGGGCGTTGATCAGCTTGTTAAGCAGATCGCGTTTCAGTCTGTCAACGGACATGCTATTTCCTCCTCTGTAAGCCATGTTGCACAGTCAGAATAAGTTCATTTTTTGTACAGTTTAATGCCTGAGATCAATTATTCTTAACTGATTAACATTATTTACAATGTTACAACCTCTGCCCGGTACATCCCGCTTGCAAAGAGTGTATAAATCCCACGCGATACGCTGTAAAATCCCGCCCTGATAACTCCATAATTGATGAATTTTTAACCTATGAGCAATGTTACGCATCCGCCGAAATCGGCTTCGTCTCCCTCGGCTGCCTAAAGGGCGAAAATAATACGTTGCTGCCTTGGCTCTAAACCCCGGTAGTTCTGACCCTGACGCAAAAACGCCGTGATAAAAACCCGGCGCTTTTAATCAACATTTAATGCTTAGTGTCAAAGGCTCATTTCTCAAGAAAGCCCGGTTTAACATTGGCTTTGCGTCATCCTTAGACCTCTTGAACAACTCCTTTAGGACTATCTTCGCGGTCATCTCGGGGATAAAAAATGATGTCAGAGCCGTCAGGATGTTGGGTCAGGCGCTTAAACTCCAGTATGTTTTTGATATCTTCACATTTTGAAGTATCCGCAACATTTTAGACTGAACGAACAAACTCCAAGAATTCACTTTCTGTGTAGCCACGAAATGACCGCTTCAAGATATTTCTCCGCCAGCGATTTGCACGATAACGTCTTTAGAATAGAATTTTTCGCCGAGTAAATTTTCTAAATCCAATGCCTGTGTTTGGCTAACATTGAACCCTGCGATGCCTTTGACAAATGCCTCTTCGTCATCCGACCCCCACCCCATAATAGCAGCAACTCCTTTCAGTTTGCTCTTAGGGATCTCAACCTCTAAAACCAATTCTTCGCTTTGTTTATCAAAGACTTCCACAGAATAGATTACCATCACTTTTCTACCTTTCTGGTTGGATCTGCTGGCTTGGTTTGCTCACCTGTTATGTGATTGAACTCTCCTAAATGGTTGCGGCCCGAACGGTCATAAACTTCGACTGTGCCATGTTGAGAATCCCATTCATAAATTTTACCTTTGGCATCTTTCCATCTTGCCCGAAGTTGTCCGCCACCTTGAATAGCTGTCTTACGTGGTGCTCTTTTCGCATCAGGGAATGCTGGTAATGGAGGGGTCCCTTTTGGTGCAGTGTGGTATTTGTGATCCGCATTCAGATAGACATAAATCGGATCGAAGGTCCCTGCTGGATGCACCAGAATATAATCCCGGAATGAACGTTCTCCCGGTGCTGGGGTAACTGTTGACCACAGGCTGTTGATTTCACTTTCCGGGTAAACCAGTACATTCGGAGGAATATAGACGTTGTCCTGGCTGCCGGTATTGGTCGGGGAAGAATATCCCGGATAGTCAGGAGTCCAAACGACTATCGGCTTATCTGCGCCATCCTCCCAGAACTCATAGTTCCCGGTGGTGGTGTTCTTCTGAAGCATGCGCACTGGCACTCGGTCCTGTCCGCCTCCGGCGCTGACATGGAAGCCTTTCGGCCTCATAATGCCGAACTGGTCAGCCTCCCAGCGAAAGCGAACACGGGTCGGAACATCTTCTTTATTCCGTGCGGCCTGCTCAAGGCGCATTTTATTAATGTTGTCCTGTTCGCCACTGTTGAGCTTTGGCGAGTAGAACATGCCAAACAGAAAAACGGTTGGAGGACTCGGGGCTATCCAGCGACCAGCCGTCGAAAGATTTCCTCCAATTTTCTGCACTGCTGCGTATCCGGCCTCAATTGCTGCATCATTGGCGATCCCTGCTGTAGTCGCGGCCCTTGCTGTTGCCATCCCTGCGGGGGCAGGGTTGAATCTGATTATACGAACGAGATTTCAAATCGTGCAGAAAAAAACTGACTGTACTTTTATCTCAGTAAACGATCCCTTTAATTTTTTGTCAAAAATCGGGATGCCTAGGATTTGATTATTTTGTGATCTTAAGGTGAGTACTTTTAGCGAGGACGAAAAAGCGGCCTACATAAGGCCGCGTACGGTAGATCACCAACGAAGTTCCGAGGTTGGCAAGAAAGTAACAGCAACAACCATATCTGCCATGTCATAGCGGATTTGCATTGTGATTGGGATGTGGAAATCTTCAACAGTGAATCGCTCAATCCTGCCGATTTCCTGCTTCATGATTACTCTCGGCGGAATGCTGTTTTCTGGTTCACCAAAGTTTTCATGAATCCAATTGCGAGACATGCTTTTCTTAAGAGGCGTTGGTAACTCGTTAGGGAATGTCCAATCACTCAAAGTATCATGTTGTATGCTTAATGTAATTTCTTTAAGTAAACGACCATCACGTTTGAACGCTAAAAACACGCCCTCTTTCGCCATATCAAGGCTAATTGTTGGTGAACCTGATGCTCCTTTGGGATCGCTTTTATAGGTTATCAATCCAGAATCAACCAAATCTTTATAAGATTTACCTAAACTACGGATCAATGCTGTAACATTTACTGTCATTAGTACAATCCTTGCTCTGTATTCAGCTTGTGCATTTTAGCTCTGGCGGATTCAACTTGTTCTTCAGTAGCCCCATAATCTTTAAGGGCCGGTTTTATTGCATCAAAATTCCGATCCAAGGCACTCCTCAAATTCTTCGCATCCCTTGCAATTTGCTCTGGTTTGTTACGTCCACCGTAAGTTTGACTGATTTTCTGGTGAACTTCTTTTGGCACAACAATTGCAGCTACCCGATCTGCCATTTTCCTGATCAGTTTTTGATCAAGTCCAGGATACTCATCCATTAAGAATTGTTCAACTGCGGCTCTTGACGGCATATGATCAGCCTCATACTTGCCTTGTCGAGAACGCCCTGTGAAATCCTTGTACAATTCAACTTCCAGTAGTTCAACTGGGGGCTTGCTGAGGTAGATGTAGATCGGCGGGTGTATGTTCCCCGGAAACACCAGAATGTAATCCCGAAAATCCTTCTCTTCCGGTACTGGTGTTGTGGTGATAGTTACGCCCTGAATTTCGGGATGTTCAAGCCCCGGAATCGTTACAGTACCCGCTTGCGGGCTGTTGTTCCCAGTATTCCAGCTATCTTGCGATCCCGGCGTACTCGCTGGTGTCCATGTGATCAGAGGCTTATCGATTCGCTCGTCACCCCAAAATTCATAGCTACCATCCATCTGCTTTTCGAGCATCCGGACACGAACCTGATCACGCCCACTTTCAGTACTGGTATGATAGCCAACGGCTTTTAATCGCCCGGTTTCATCGTCAGTGATCCAGTTGTAGCGTACACGTGTTAGTACGGTTCCCTTTCTGTGTGCGACTTCCAATAACTTTTCAGGCGTTAGCAGATCGCTCTTTTCACCCTTGAGTTTTGACTGGACGATCGCCCCCATAACAACAAACGGCAAATTCATCGCAAGCGAACCGCTCCAGACTTCAGGGCCGGAAAGGTGTTTCATCGTATGCGTAAGGGCTTTCGCTGCGTCCTGATTCGCTTTTGCTGTAGCCCCTCCCGCTGCTGCTGCCATTCCTGCTTGTGCTGAACCGCCCATAACAACCGGAGGCGGGGGAAGTGGCATTGCTTCCGCTTCACCAAAAAAGAAACCTGTCACTTTATCAAACAGTGATTTTTTCTTCGGTGGCTCTGGCGGCGGTGGAGTTTTCTTCTTTGCGGCCTGTGCGTGCTGTTCTGGCTCGGGGGCTGGCTGCGATGGTCTGGACTGATAGAAACTCATTTCGCCAATGTTGGCTTGTGGTTCTTCCGCTATTCTTGCATCAGTATTGCCAGTACCGCGAAGTACTGATTTAGCAAATACAGGGATAGCGGTAATTGCTGCTGCCGCAGCTGCCATTTTGGTAATGGGCCATTCCGCAGCCCGTTTACGGTGCTCTTCGAAATGGTCGCCGGGGCTGTCTTCCACCCAAAGTGTTGTGCTACCCAGCACCTGATTGTTTTTACAGTTACAAAGTACCCGATCGCCAGTGGCTACACAGGCTTTGTCTTCCGCAAAGTGGTACGCGGTCCCATTGATCTGAAATGGCCCGTTGCAGGTTTCTAGTGGGCACCATGCCATATCGCCATTCAGGGCAATATTTCTTTCTTCGATAATCGTCGATGAAGCTGAAATCACCTCCCCGCCGCTCGTAGTCTTGTCTCCAAGCCTTACCAGTGCTCTGGTCATAATCCCTCATGAATCATACTGATATAGAAAGCATAATATCCAAAAAGTGACTTAACTTAAATCAATCAGGATGCAAGATCTCCACGCCTTGCAAGGGAACGCATTCCGGGCAACCAGCAAAAAAAGGTCGCTTTCGCGGCCTTATTGCAAATACAGACAGTTATTAAGAACGTTCAAGTACCCTATACACAAGTAGGAACATGCTGCCTCGCTCCAGTAGCCAATAGTAATCCGGCTCAACTACACGTACATTCTGACCTGAATCCACTCGGTTGATTTGTAACAGTAATAACCAGAAAAATCGGTTAGGACCAAAAAGCCGCGCTAACCGCAATTCTTCAGTACAAATTTCCCCCCAACCTCTGTAGAATCCCTGCCTGACCATTCCAAAAATCGAACAATTTTTAACCTATGAGCAATGTTACGCACCCGCCGAAAATCGGCTTCGTCTCCCTCGGCTGCCCGAAAAACCTGGTGGATTCCGAACGCATCCTTACCGAACTTCGTACCGAAGGCTATGACGTGGTGCCAAGCTACGACAACGCCGATATGGTGATTGTGAACACCTGCGGGTTTATCGACAGCGCGGTTCAGGAGTCCCTAGAAGCCATCGGTGAAGCCCTGACGGAAAACGGCAAAGTCATTGTGACCGGCTGTCTGGGCGCGAAAGATGACCAGATCCGTGAAGTGCATCCGAAGGTACTGGAGATCACCGGCCCGCACAGTTACGAGCAGGTGCTGGAACATGTTCATCACTACGTGCCAAAACCAAAGCACAATCCGTTCCTGAGCCTGGTGCCGGAACAGGGCGTGAAGCTGACGCCGCGTCACTACGCTTACCTGAAAATTTCCGAAGGCTGCAACCATCGCTGCACCTTCTGCATCATCCCGTCCATGCGTGGCGATCTGGTGAGCCGTCCGATTGGCGACGTGCTGGCGGAAGCTAAACGTCTGGCCGATGCTGGCGTGAAAGAACTGCTGGTGATTTCCCAGGATACCTCTGCTTACGGCGTAGACGTGAAGCACCGTTCCGGTTTCCACAACGGCGAGCCGGTGAAAACCAGCATGGTGGGCCTGTGCGAGCAGCTCGCGAAGCTGGGGATCTGGACGCGTCTGCATTACGTCTACCCATATCCGCACGTTGACGACGTCATTCCGCTGATGGCGGAAGGCAAAATCCTGCCGTATCTCGACATCCCGCTGCAGCACGCCAGTCCGCGTATCCTGAAGCTGATGAAGCGTCCTGGCTCCGTTGACCGTCAGCTGGCACGCATTAAACAGTGGCGCGAAATCTGCCCGGATCTGACCCTGCGCTCAACCTTCATCGTCGGCTTCCCAGGTGAAACCGAAGAAGATTTCCAGATGCTGCTCGATTTCCTGAAAGAAGCGCGTCTGGACCGCGTAGGCTGCTTCAAGTACAGCCCGGTTGAAGGCGCAACCGCCAACGAACTGGCGGATCAGGTGCCGGAAGAGGTGAAAGAAGAGCGCTGGAACCGCTTTATGCAGCTGCAACAGCAGATCTCTGCTGAACGTCTGCAGGAGAAAGTGGGCCGAGAGATCATGGTTATCATTGACGAAGTGGACGAAGAAGGCGCAATTGGCCGCAGCATGGCGGATGCCCCTGAAATCGACGGCGCGGTGTACCTGAACGGCGAAACTCGCGTTAAGCCGGGTGATATTATTCGCGTGAAGGTTGAAAACGCGGACGAATATGACCTGTGGGGTAGCCGGGTTTAATCGTACTGCACCTCATTTCCAGGCCGGGTAAGGCGTAGCCGCCACCCGGCACATTCCACTGCCCTACCCCTTAATCCTCGGATCCAGCGCGTCGCGCAGCCCGTCCCCCAGCAGGTTAAACGCCAGCACGGTCAGGAAAATCGCCAGACTCGGGAAGATCGCCACGTGCGGGGCAATCACCATATCTGCCCTCGCCTCGTTCAGCATCGCGCCCCACTCCGGCGTCGGTGGCTGTGCGCCTAACCCCAGAAACGACAGGCTGGCCGCAGAAATAATCGACACGCCGATGCGCATGGTGAAATAGACCACAATAGACGACACCGTTCCCGGCAGAATATGGCTGAACAGAATGGTGGCATCGCTGGCCCCCATGCTGCGGGCGGACTCGATAAACGTCTGCTGTTTCAGCACCAGCGTGTTGCCGCGCACAAGGCGGGCAAAGGCGGGAATCGAAAATACCGCAACGGCAATAATCACGTTCGCCATGCCGCTGCCCATAATGGCCACCACGGCAATGGCCAGCAGAATACCCGGGAAGGCAAACAGCACGTCGCAGATTCGCATGATGATGCGGTCCCACCAGCCTTCGTAATATCCGGCGACGAGACCCAGCACGGTACCGATTGCCGCGCCGATCAGTACCGCAAACACCCCGGCGGCAAGCGAGATTTGTGCCCCCACCAGCACGCGGCTGAAGATATCGCGTCCAAGGGAATCCACGCCGAACCAGTGGAGCATGGACGGCCCATCGTTCAGGCGGTCGTAGTCAAAATAGTTTTCCGCATCAAACGGCGCCACCCAGGGTGCAACGATCGCCACCGCAATCAGCAGCAGCACAAACAGCCCCGCCGTCATGGCGACCGGCTGACGGCGAAAACGCCGCCAGAATTCCGACCACGGCGTGCGGATATGCTCCGGTTTCAGCCCCGGCATAGCGTTTAAAACGGCCTGACGTCGCCAGTTCAACAATCGCATTTTACTTATACCTGATGGCCGGGTTAATGGCGGCGTAGAGCACATCCACCACTAAGTTGATAAGAATAAACTCCAGGGAGAAAAGCAGGACTTCCGCCTGAATTACCGGGTAGTCGCGCATCTCGACCGAATCGACCAGCAGACGCCCCAGCCCCGGCCAGTTGAAAACCTTTTCCACGACGATAGAGCCGCCCAGCAGAAAGCCAAACTGCAGCCCCATCATCGTCACCACCGGGATCATCGCATTACGAAATCCGTGCTTAAGAATGACCCACTTCTCGCTGACCCCTTTCGCCCGCGCGGTGCGAATATAATCTTCACTCAGCACGTCAACGAAGGAGGCGCGGGTAAAGCGGGCCATTACCGCCGAGACGGCAGCCCCCAGCGTCATAGAGGGCAGAATGTAATGCTTACAGGTATCGGCCCCAACGGTCGGCAGCCAGCCCAGCTCAACGGAGAAGATTTGCATCAGCAGCATCCCCAGCGCGAACGCCGGAAAAGAGATACCGGTGACCGCCAGCGCCATACCGAGCTTATCCGGCCAGCGGTTGCGCCAGACCGCCGCAACAATCCCGGCGCCCAGCCCAAACACCACTGCCCAGCTCATACTGGCAATCGTTAGCCAGAACGTGGGCATAAAGCGGCTGGCGATTTCCTCCGCTACCGGACGACGCGACACCATCGAGATGCCAAAATCGCCCTGCAGAACGTTGCAAATGTAATGAAGAAACTGCATATACAGGGGCTGATCGAGGCCCAGCTGCTTGCGCACCAGCTCAATGACGGCGGCATCTGCTTCCGGCCCGGCAACCAGCCGCGCCGGATCGCCCGGCAGCATATGCACAAACAAAAATACCAGTATCGCCACAATCAGCAGCGTCGGGATAAGCCCAAGCAAGCGTTTACAAACATAATTCAGCATGAGTGTTATTTTAAATCCGCATCGTCAAAGCTAAAGCCCGTATCCGGCATGATGTAGAACCCGGTCAGCGCTCTGTTATGGGCTGAAACCAGTTTCTCCACCACCAGCGGTACCCACGGCGACTCTTTCCAGATAAGGTCCTGGGCGTCTTTGTAGAGGCGCGCTTTCTCTTCCGGTTTAGTGGTTTTCAGGGCATCGGCCAGATCGTTGTCCACCTGCGGATTGCTGTAAAACGCGGTGTTAAACAGGGTTGGCGGCCAGTTTTGCGAAGCAAACAGCGGTGCAAGCGCCCAGTCGGCTTCACCGGTCGACGCCGACCAGCCGGTATAGAACATCCGCACGCCGCTCTCTTTCTGCCCTTTCCCCTCGACCTCGGCGGCCCGCTGACCGGCATCCATCGCGGTGACCTGCACCTTGATGCCCACCTGCGCCAGCTGCTGCTGGGTGAACTGCAGCACCTTCTGGGCGGTACTGTGATTATGCGACGACCACAGCGTGGTGCTGAAACCGTTCGGGAAGCCCGCCTCTTTGAGCAGCTCGCGCGCTTTAGCCGGATCGTACGGCCACGGCTGATAGCTTTGCGCATAGGCAATGGCCGGAGGCAGCATGCCGGTCGCCGGGGTGGCATAGCCCGCAAAAGCGACCTTCACCAGCGCCTGACGGTTAATCGCATAGTTGATGGCTTCACGTACCTTTGGGTTATCAAACGGCTTCTGCGTGACGTTCATGCTGATATAGCGCTGCATGATCGACGGACTGGCCACCAGCTCCAGCTTGCTGTTTTTCTGCAGAATGGCGGCCTGCTCATACGGGATGGGGAAAGCAAACTGCGCCTCACCCGTTTGCAGCATTGCTGCGCGGGTATTGTTATCCACCACCGGACGCCAGGTGATGGTGTCCAGCTTCGGCAGCCCTTTCTGCCAGTACCCTGGGAATTTCTTCACCTTCACAAAATCGGTCTGGTTCCAGGTGAGCAGCTCGTACGGGCCGGTACCGACCGGGTGGAAGCCAATCTCCTTGCCGTACTTTTTCAACGCGGCAGGCGAGATCATCGCCGTTGCCGGGTGCGCCAGTATATTGATAAACGCCGAGAATGGCGCTTTCAGCGTGATTTTGACCGTCGTCGGATCCACCGCCTCGGTGCTGGCGATGTTTTTATAAAGGTTATAGCGCTTCAGGCTGTTTTCCGGGTTGCTGGCACGGTCAAGGTTGACCTTTACCGCCTCCGCATTGAAATCGGTACCGTCCTGGAACTTCACGCCGGAACGAAGCTTGATGGTATAGACCAGACCGTCGTCGGAGACGGTATACCCCTGCGCCAGAACATTTTTGAGCTTCATCTCGTTATCCAGGCCGAACAGCCCCTGATAGAACGATTTCGCCACCGCCTGGGAAAGCGTATCGTTGGCGTCATACGGATCCAGCGTGGTGAAGTTGGAGCCGACAGCAACCACCACATCTTTGGCAGCGAACGCTGGGGCAGCGGCCAGGGCTGCCGTCACGCTCGCGGCTAACAACCATCTACGCGCTACAAAAGTAACCATTGTGTTCTCCTGCCTGTTGTAAGTTATAACCGCGAAAACGCATTGTCCTGACGCGGGGGAGCGACGAAATGACCCGGCCCGACTTCGCGCAGCGTCACGCGCTCCACGGCCTCGCCGCGTTTGCGAATATTGCTCGGCATTTCATCCTGCAGCAGCACGCGCTGGCCGTGACGATGCGCGGGGTCAGCAACCGGTACCGCCGCGATAAGCTTGCGAGTGTAAGGATGTTGCGGGTTCTCAAACACTGCCCTTCGCGGACCTATCTCCACGATTTGCCCCATGAACATCACCGCCACGCGATGGCTGATGCGCTCGACCACCGCCATATCGTGCGAGATAAACAGGAAAGCGATGCCCATATCCCGCTGTAAATCGAGCAATAAGTTGATGATTTGCGCCCGGATTGAGACATCCAGCGCCGAGACGGACTCATCCGCAATCACCACCTTCGGGTTCAGCGCCAGCGCGCGAGCGATGCAGATACGCTGCCGCTGCCCGCCGGAAAACTCGTGCGGATAACGCCAGGCATGTTCCGGCTTGAGGCCGACGCGCTCCAGCAGCCAGGCCACGCGACGCTGCGCTGCTTCGCCGTCGAGCAGATTATGCACCCGCAGCGGCTCCATAATGGAGTATCCCACCGTATGGCGCGGGTCGAGGGAGGCATACGGATCCTGGAAAATAAACTGAATATCCCGGCGTACCGCCTGTAATTTGTTGTCTGGCAGGGTGTCGATTCGTTCGCCGTTAAAGGTGATTGTCCCTTCCTGCGTCTCCACCAGCCGGAGCAGTGCGCGTCCGGTGGTGGATTTCCCGCAGCCGGACTCCCCCACCAGCGCCAGCGTTTCGCCCGGCCATAAATCGAAACTGACGTTTTCGACCGCGTGGACTTCGCGCTTCAGGCGATTGAAAATCCCGCTGCGCAGCGGAAAACGGGTCACCAGGTCGCGCACTTCAAGAATGGGTTTGCCCGGCACCACGGTATCCTGCTCGCGTTCATCCTCCTGCTGCCCTGTCGCTTCAAGGGAAATCAGCGGAAAACGACGCGGCAGGTCGCTGCCGTTCATCGCGCCAAGACGCGGCACCGCCGCCAGCAGCGCTTTAGTATAAGGATGCACAGGGGCATGAAAAATCTGTTCGACCGTGCCGGTTTCCACCGCATTGCCCTTGTGCATCACCAGCACCCGGTCGGCGATGTCAGCCACCACGCCCATATCGTGGGTGATAAATATTACCCCCATCTCCATCTCTTGCTGCAGCACTTTGATAAGCTGCAGGATCTGCGCCTGAATCGTCACGTCCAGCGCCGTTGTCGGTTCATCCGCAATCAGTACCGCCGGACGGCAGGAGAGCGCCATGGCAATCATCACCCGCTGGCGCATACCGCCGGAAAGCTGATGCGGGTAACGTCCCAGAATGGCCTGCGCCTCGGGAATGCGCACCAGCTCCAGCATCCTTCTGGCTTCGTTGAGCGCCTCATCGCCGCTTAGCCCCTGATGCAGCCGGATGGACTCGGCAATCTGTTCCCCTACCGGGAAAACCGGGTTAAGCGAAGTCATCGGCTCCTGAAAGATCATCGCAATATCTGCCCCGCGCACGCCCTGCATCTGCGCGCCGCTCAGCTCGTTTAAATCAATGACCTGACGATTACGGCGGCGCAGGAGCATCTTCTCGCTGCTGATTTGCCCGCCCGTCTGTTCCAGCAGACGCATCAGCGCCAGCGCGGTGACCGATTTACCGGAACCGGATTCGCCAACAATCGCCAGCGTCTCGCCGCGTCTGAGCGAGAACGATAAATTTTCTACTGCGGGGATGAACTGCCGCTCTTCCTGAAACGCAATATTCAGCTGATGGACAGCCAGTACTTCGCCGTTGTCCAGCTCTTCACTGTGCGGCACGCGCGGCCCCCTTATTCACGATAGATGCCCGTGCTCGGTTCATCACCGGCGTAACCCCAGGCGCGATACATCCCTTCGCTGTTAAACGGCAGGGCCACGTTGCCCTCACGGTCCACGGCAATTAGGCCGCCAACGCCGCCCAGAGCAGGCAATTTTTCCATTACCACACGCTCGCAGGCCTCGCTCAGGCTTAAACCGCCGTAGTCCATCAGGGCGGTGATGTCGTAGGCCGCGAGTGCGCGAATAAAGACTTCGCCGGTGCCCGTACAGGAGACGGCGGCCGTGGCGTTGTTGGCATAGCAGCCAGCGCCCGGCAACGGGCTGTCGCCGACGCGTCCGGGCAGCTTGTTGGTCATGCCGCCCGTGGAGGTCGCCGCCGCGAGGTTACCGGCTTTATCAAGCGCCACCGCGCCAACCGTGCCCATTTTGGTGGTTTCATCCAGCGGCGCAGTATGGTCAAGCTGCGTCATGCCCGCCGAACGGGCTTCCAGCAGCTGTTGAAAACGCGCGTCCGTGGAAAACAGATCGGGCGAGACCGGTTCCATTCCGTGACCGAAGGCAAACGCCTCCGCCCCGGCGCCCGTCAGCAGCACGTGCGGGCTCTCTTCCATTACCAGACGCGCTGCCAGCACCGGATTACGCAGACGACTCACTCCCGCCACGGCGCCTGCCTTAAGGGTGACGCCGTCCATCACGCAGGCATCCAGCTCGTGGGTTTCATCCCGGGTAAAGACTGAACCGATGCCTGCATTAAAGAGCGGACACTCCTCCAGCAGACGCACCGCCTCGGTGACCACATCCAGCGCGCTCTCGCCCGCTTCCAGCATTTTTTGACCTGTTTCAACAATGGCGTACAGCGCGTCAATATAACGCTTTTCCTGCTCAGGACTGAGCTGTGCACGGGTGATTGCCCCTGCGCCACCATGAATTGCGATTACCGCATTAACCATTCACATCACCCGTTAGCCTGATTCGCGGCTTTTTCTATAAATATCATTATCGTCGATGAAACTTCAGATGATTTTTGAATATAGAAAGACGCAACTGTGATGTAAAGCGTACACCCATCGGGTCATACAGTTAGCCGCACTTTTCTGCCATAATGGACGCTTTCGTTGTTACTCCTCAGGAGCCCACCATGGATTTTACCGCCGGACTGATGCCGCTTGAGACGGCACTCACGCAGATGCTTGACCGACTTTCCCCGCTGCAAGACGTCGAAACGCTGCCCCTCGTGCGCTGTTTTGGCCGAATCGCCGCGCGCGATATCGTCTCTCCGCTTAACGTACCGGGGTTCGATAATTCCGCGATGGACGGTTATGCGGTACGCCTGGCGGACCTCCAGACGGGCAACGCCCTGCCGGTGGCGGGTAAAGCCTTTGCCGGTCAGCCGTTTAGCGGTGAATGGCCTGTGGGCACCTGCGTGCGCATCATGACCGGCGCGCCGGTTCCGCCAGGCTGCGATGCCGTGGTGATGCAGGAAGAAACCGAACAGACGGACGACGGCGTGCGTTTTACCGCCAGCGTCAAAGCGGGCCAGAACATCCGCCGTACCGGCGAGGACATTACCCTTGGCGCAACGGTCTTTGCCGCCGGGCAGAAGCTGACGGTGGCGGAGCTCCCGGTGCTGGCCTCGCTCGGCATCGCGGACATTGACGTTATCCGGAAAGTGCGCGTCGCGGTGTTCTCCACCGGTGACGAGCTGCAGCTTCCGGGCCAGCCGCTGCAGGACGGTCAGATTTACGACACCAACCGGCTGGCAGTCCACCTGATGCTGGAGCAACTGGGCTGCGAAGTGATTAATCTCGGCATCATTCCTGACGATCCGGAAAAACTGCGCGCGGCATTTATTGAGGCGGATAAATCCGCCGATGTGGTCATCAGCTCCGGCGGCGTCTCCGTGGGAGAAGCGGATTACACCAAAACCCTTCTTGAAGAGCTGGGCGAAATCGCCTTCTGGAAGCTGGCAATCAAACCGGGCAAACCGTTCGCGTTTGGCAAGCTTCCGCACAGCTGGTTCTGCGGTCTGCCGGGTAACCCGGTCTCAGCGGCACTCACCTTTTACCAGCTGGTGATCCCGCTGCTGGCGAAGCTTTCCGGCAACACCGCCAGCCCGCTGCCGGAACGCCTGCGCGTGCGCGCCGCGACGCGCCTGAAAAAATCGCCGGGTCGGCTTGATTTCCAGCGCGGCATTCTGGCGCATAACGCGCACGGTGAGCTGGAAGTCAGCACGACCGGGCACCAGGGTTCGCACATTTTCAGCTCCTTCAGCCTGGGCAACTGCTTTATCGTGCTGGAGCGCGAGCGCGGCAACGTGGAAGCGGGTGAATGGGTTGAGGTAGAGCGCTTCAACCACCTGTTCGGAGGCTGACATGACGGTGGAACTGAGCGACCAGGAGATGATGCGCTACAACCGCCAGATTGTCCTGCGCGGATTTGATTTCGAGGGACAGGAAGCACTCAAGGCGGCCAGCGTGCTGGTTGTTGGCCTCGGCGGGCTCGGCTGCGCCGCCGCGCAATACCTGGCCGCGGCGGGCGTGGGCAGGATGACGCTGCTGGATTTTGATACCGTATCGGTGTCTAACCTGCAGCGCCAGACGCTGCACAGCGACGCGACCATTGGCGAGCCAAAAGTGGAATCCGCCCGGGCTGCCCTGGCGCGCATCAACCCCAACGTTCAGTTCACCCTGCTTGACGCGATGCTGGATGACGAGGCGTTATTTGCGCAGATTGCGCAGCACGATCTGGTGCTCGACTGCACCGATAACGTTGCCGTTCGTAACCAGCTTAATGCAGGCTGTTTTGCTCACAAAACCCCGCTGGTCTCCGGGGCGGCGATCCGCATGGAGGGGCAGATCAGCGTCTTCACCTATGCGGAGGGGGCCCCCTGCTACCGTTGCCTGAGCCGTCTGTTTGGTGAGAATGCGCTAACCTGCGTTGAGGCGGGCGTGATGGCGCCGCTCGTCGGCGTGATTGGCTCGCTGCAGGCAATAGAAGCGATTAAAGTGCTGGCGCATTACGGTACGCCTGCCGCAGGAAAAATCGTGATGTATGACGCGATGACCTGCCAGTTCCGCGAGATGAAGCTGATGCGTAATCCGGGGTGTGAGGTTTGTGGAGGTTAAAGCAAACGGCAACCTTCAGGTTGCCGTTTTAGTGTTTGCTCCCTCTCCCTGTGGGAGAGGGTTGGGGTGAGGGCATCAGGCCGCACCCGTCAAATCGACGTCCGACCAAACGCCCCCTGCCAGTCCTGCTCAAACTTCACAATCGCTGCGTCTACCGCAGGAGAGGTAATAAACTGCTGCGCCACGTCCAGCGGCAGCGTGATGGACTCGCATCCTGCCAGCAGGCAGTCCAGCGCCTGACGTGGGGTTTTAAAGCTCGCGGCCAGCACTTTTGATTGCGGGGCGTGCAGCGTCAGCAGCTGTTGCAGCTCAACCACGGTCTGGATACCGTCCCCGCCATGCGCGTCCACGCGGTTCACGTATGGCGCGACATACTCTGCTCCTGCCAGCGCGGAGAGCATACCCTGGGCCGCGCCGTACACCGCCGTACCCAGCGTCGGAATGCCTTCCGCTTTCAGCATCTTGATGGCTGCCAGCCCTTCGGCAGTTACCGGCACTTTCACCACCAGGTCGTTAATCATCGCGCGCAGCTTTCGCGCGTCTTCCACCATACCTTCAGCGGTCGTCGCCATCACCTGCGCGAACAGACGGCCTTTACCGCCCATCGCGTCGTGCAGCGCGGGCAGAAGCTCATCCAGCGGCGTTTTACCTGCCGCCACAATGCTTGGGTTGGTGGTCACGCCCGCCAGCGGGAAGATACGTGCCAGCTTTTTGACTGCCGCAACGTCAGATGTGTCGAGATAAAGTTCCATGATGTCACCCTCAAAATTAGCCTGCACTTAACCTATCACAGGAAAACCTGCTCAGGAGTTGACCTGCATCAAGATAACTTTCATTCGAAAGTCATTTAATCTTCACATGCAACCTGAGGGTAAAAACATGATCTTCAATATTCAGCGTTACTCCACCCACGATGGCCCCGGTATTCGTACCGTGGTGTTCCTGAAAGGCTGCTCGCTGGGCTGTCGCTGGTGCCAGAACCCGGAAAGCCGTTCCCGTAGCCGGGACGTGCTGTTTGATGCGCGCCTGTGCCTTGACGGCTGCGACCTGTGTCAGCAGGCGGCGCCGGGCTGTATCGAACGCGCGCTGAATGGTCTCGTCATCCACCGTGAAAAATTGCGTGAAGAGACGCTCAACGCCCTCACTGACTGCTGCCCGACGCAGGCGCTGACCGTATGCGGTGAAGAACAGCAGGTGGGCGAGATCATGGCGACCGTGCTGCGCGATAAGCCCTTTTACGACCGCAGCGGCGGCGGTATTACGCTTTCCGGCGGCGAGCCGTTTATGAACCCGGAGCTGGCGCACGCGCTGTTTAAAGCCAGCCACGAGCAGGGGATCCACACCGCCGTTGAAACCTGTCTTCACGTGCCGTGGCACTATATCGAGCCTTCATTACCGTACGTCGATCTGTTCCTCGCCGACCTGAAACACGTCGATCCTGAGGTGTTCAAACAGTGGACGGACGGCTCGGCCAAACGGATCCTCGATAACCTGAAGCGCCTTGCCGCTGCCGGGAAAAAAATCACCATTCGCGTACCGCTGATTCAGGGCTTCAATGCCGATGAAGCGTCCGTGACCGCCATTACCAACTTCGCCGCCGATGAACTTGGCGTCGATGATATTCATTTTCTGCCGTATCACACGCTGGGCATGAACAAATACATCCTGCTTGGCCAACCCTACTCTGCCCCTGACAAACCGCTGGATAACCCTGCCCTGCTGGACTTCGCGCAGCAGTACGCCTGCCAGAAAGGGTTAACCGCGACCTTACGAGGATAAACCTATGACAACGTTAAATCTCAACACCCTCAGCGAGCGCATCAAGGCGCACAAAACCGCGCTGGTCCATATCGTTAAGCCGCCGGTCTGTACCGAGCGCGCGCAGCATTACACCGAAATGTACCAGCAGCACATGGACAAGCCGATCCCGGTGCGTCGCGCCCTGGCGCTGGCGCATCATCTGGCTGAGCGTACCATCTGGATCAAACACGACGAGCTGATTATTGGTAACCAGGCAAGCGAAGTTCGCGCCGCACCTATCTTCCCGGAATACACCGTCTCCTGGATTGAAAAAGAGATCGACGATCTGGCGGACCGTCCGGGCGCGGGCTTTGCGGTGAGCGAAGAGAACAAGCGCGTCCTGCATGCGATCTGCCCGTGGTGGCGCGGCCAGACGGTGCAGGATCGCTGCTACGGCATGTTCACCGACGAGCAAAAAGGCCTGCTGGAAACCGGTATTATCAAAGCCGAAGGCAACATGACCTCCGGCGACGCACACCTGGCGGTGAACTTCCCGCTGGTGCTGGAGAAAGGTCTCGACGGCCTGCGCGCTAAAGTCGCCGAGCGCCGCTCGCGTATCAACCTGACGGTGCTGGACGATCTGCACGGCGACCAGTTCCTGAAAGCGATCGATATCGTGCTGGACGCGGTGAGCCTGCACATCAAACGTTTTGCCGCTCTGGCACGCGAAATGGCGGCCACGGAAACCCGCGAAAGCCGCCGCGACGAGCTGCTGGCGATGGCGGAAAACTGCGACGTGATTGCCCACGAGCCGCCAAAAACCTTCTGGCAGGCGCTGCAGCTGTGCTATTTCATTCAGCTGATCCTGCAGATTGAGTCTAACGGTCACTCCGTGTCGTTCGCCCGTATGGACCAGTATCTCTATCCGTTCTACCGCCGCGACGTGGAGCTGAACCAGAGTCTCGACCGCGAACACGCGATTGAGCTGCTGCACAGCTGCTGGCTGAAGCTGCTGGAAGTGAACAAGATCCGCTCCGGCTCGCACTCTAAGGCCTCTGCCGGTAGCCCGCTGTACCAGAACGTCACCATCGGCGGCCAGAAGCTGGTCAACGGTGAGCCAATGGACGCGGTCAACCCGCTCTCCTACGCGATTCTGGAATCCTGCGGTCGCCTGCGCTCCACTCAGCCGAACCTGAGCGTGCGTTACCACGCAGGCATGAGCAACGACTTCCTTGACGCCTGCGTACAGGTGATCCGCTGCGGCTTCGGGATGCCGGCGTTCAACAACGATGAAATCGTTATCCCGGAATTTATCAAGCTCGGCGTTGAACGTGATGACGCCTATGACTACGCGGCCATCGGCTGTATCGAAACCGCCGTGGGCGGCAAGTGGGGCTATCGCTGCACCGGCATGAGCTTTATCAACTTTGCCCGCGTGATGCTCGCCGCGCTGGAAGGCGGCCGCGACGCCACCAGCGGTAAGGTATTCCTGCCGCAGGAAAAAGCGCTCTCTGCCGGTAACTTCGATAACTTCGAGGAGGTGATGGCGGCGTGGGATACGCAGATTCGCTACTACACCCGCAAATCCATCGAAATTGAGTACGTGGTGGACACCATGCTGGAAGAGAACGTGCACGATATTCTCTGCTCGGCGCTGGTGGACGACTGCATCGAACGCGCGAAAAGCATCAAGCAGGGCGGCGCGAAGTATGACTGGGTTTCCGGCCTGCAGGTGGGTATCGCCAACCTCGGCAACAGTCTGGCGGCGGTGAAGAAGCTGGTGTTTGAACAGGGCGTCATCGGTCAACAGCAGCTGGCGGCGGCGCTGGCGGATGATTTCGACGGGTTGACCCACGAGCAGCTGCGTCAGCGTCTGATCAACGGCGCGCCGAAGTACGGTAACGACGACGACAGCGTGGATATGCTGCTGACGCGTGCTTACCAGACCTACATTGAAGAGCTGAAGCAGTACCACAACCCGCGCTATGGTCGTGGTCCGATTGGCGGTAACTACTACGCGGGCACCTCCTCCATTTCCGCAAACGTGCCGTTTGGCGCGGCAACGATGGCGACTCCGGACGGACGTAAGGCGCATACCCCGCTGGCGGAAGGGGCAAGCCCGGCGTCCGGTACCGACCACCTCGGCCCGACGGCGGTCATCGGCTCCGTGGGTAAACTCCCTACCGAGGCGATTCTGGGCGGCGTGCTGCTGAACCAGAAGCTGAACCCGTCGACGCTGGAAAACGACAGCGATCGCCAGAAGCTGATGGTGCTGCTGCGCACTTTCTTCGAGGTGCATAAAGGCTGGCATATTCAGTACAACATCGTCTCGCGCGAAACGCTGCTGGAAGCGAAGAAACACCCTGACCAGTACCGCGATTTAGTGGTACGCGTGGCGGGCTACTCGGCGTTCTTCACCGCCCTGTCGCCGGATGCACAGGACGATATTATTGCGCGTACCGAGCATACGCTGTAAAAAAACGCCCGGTGGCGCTGCGCTTACCGGGCCTACATTGTCTCCCCCGTAGGCCGGGTAAGGCGAAGCCGCCACCCGGCTTTCTGACTTTCATTCGAAATTAAATTTGTGCTCCCCGTCACCTTGTTATTAGAATGTTTCAAAACGCAGTGACCCAGGAGCACAGTATGACCGTAAAAGTTATCGTCACCGATATGGACGGAACTTTCCTTGATGATGCCAAGCAGTACGATCGTGACCGCTTCCAGGCACAGTTTGAGCAGCTTAACGCCCGCGGCATTGAATTCGTTGTCGCCAGCGGCAATCAGTATTATCAGCTCATCTCCTTCTTCCCTGAGCTAAAAGATCGAATCTCCTTCGTGGCGGAAAACGGCGCGCTGGTGTTCGATCACGGGGAACACGTTTTCCACGGCGAACTGACTCGCCATGAGTCGCAGATCGTCATTGGCGAACTGCTGAAAGATAACGCGCTGAACTTCGTGGCCTGCGGACTGGAGAGCGCTTACGTCAGCGATAAAGCCCCGGACGAATTTGTGGCGCTGATGTCTAAGCACTACCATCGCTTAACGCGCGTCAGCGATTATCACGAGATTGACGATGTGCTGTTCAAGTTCTCACTGAACCTGCCCGACAGCGATATCCCGAACCTGATCGACGCGCTGCATGTTTCTCTCGACGGCATTATGAAACCGGTCACCAGCGGCTTTGGGTTTGTGGACTTGATCATTCCTGGCCTGCATAAAGCCAACGGCATCAGCCGCCTGCTGAAGCGCTGGGAGCTCTCCCCGCAGCAGTGCGTGGCCATTGGCGACAGCGGCAATGACGCGGAGATGCTGAAGCTGGTGAAATACTCATTTGCGATGAACAACGCGGCAGAAAGCATCAAACAGATCGCCCGCTACAGCACCGACGACAACAACCACCAGGGCGCGCTGAACGTCATTCAGGCCGTGCTCGATAACCATTCCCCGTTCGACGCCTAATCTCTCTCCCGCCGGAGCCCCGCTCCGGCCTCTCACTCTTTTTCCGTCCTGTGGCTTGCGTCAAGTTTTTAAACTTGCATTAACTTATTTTTAACTTAAAGTATCACTTGTAGATATTTTTACTTTCGAATGAAAGATGTGAGGCAGTTATGACCTTTACCAGTGAAACTTTGCCAGCGGACCACAAAGCGGCAATTCGTCAGATGAAGCGCGAGCTACGCGCCCAGATCGGTGATGTTCAGGCGGTGTTCGACAAGCTCAGCGACAACATTGCCACCCGCGTGGCAGAGATCAACGCCCTCAAGAATAAAGGCCAACCCGTCTGGCCGACGATCCCGTTCGCGGATGTGAAAAACGGCACAATCACCGCTGAACAGCGCGAGGCGGTTAAGCGTCGGGGCTGCGCGGTGATCAAAGGTCATTTTCCGCGCGAACAGGCGCTGGCGTGGGATCAGTCGATGCTCGACTATCTCGATCTCAATAAGTTTGACGAGGTGTATAAAGGGCCGGGCGATAACTTCTTCGGCACCTTAACCGCCTCTCGTCCGGAGATTTACCCGATCTACTGGTCGCAGGCGCAAATGCAGGCGCGTCAGAGCGAAGAGATGGCGCAGGTGCAGTCGTTCCTGAACCGTTTATGGACATTCGAGAGCAACGGCAAGCAGTGGTTCGACCCGGATGTCAGCGTGATTTATCCGGATCGTATTCGCCGCCGCCCACCGGGCACCACCTCTAAAGGGCTGGGCGCGCACACCGATTCCGGCGCGCTGGAGCGCTGGCTGCTGCCTGCCTATCAGCAGGTGTTTGCCCGCATGTTTGACGGCAATATTGATAAGTACGATCCGTGGAACGCCGCGCACCGCACCGAAGTGGAAGAGTACACCGTGGATAACACTACCAAGTGTTCGGTGTTCCGTACTTTCCAGGGCTGGACGGCGCTGTCGGACATGATCCCCGGCCAGGGACTGCTGCACGTGGTGCCCATCCCGGAAGCGATGGCGTACATTCTGCTGCGTCCGCTGCTGGACGACGTGCCGGAAGACGAACTCTGCGGCGTCGCGCCGGGCCGCGTGCTGCCGATTTCGGAAAAATGGCACCCGCTGCTCATCGAAGCATTAACCAGCATACCGGCGCTGGACGCAGGGGATTCCGTGTGGTGGCACTGCGATGTGATCCACTCCGTCGCTCCGGTGGAAAATCAGCAGGGCTGGGGCAACGTGATGTACATCCCTGCCGCGCCGATGTGCGAGAAGAACCTCGCCTACGCGAAAAAGGTGAAGGAAGCGCTGGAAACCGGTGCGTCACCGGGAGATTTCCCGCGTGAAGATTATGAAAAAAGCTGGCAGGACCGCTTTACCGTGAACGATCTCAACATCCACGGCAAGCGCGCGCTGGGTATGGTTTAACTGTCGTACAGCCCTTCCCGCTCAACGGCGGTGCGTCGTTTACCCTGACGTATCCGCCGTACCGATTCCCGCACGGTCAGCGTGCCGTTCAGCAGCAAGGTTCCCACCGGGGCGTCAGGGCGCATCAGCCGCTGCTGGAGCATATGTACCGCTTCCGTTCCCAGTTCATCACGCGGGACATGCACTGCCGTCAGGGGCACATCCTGAATCGCCGCCAGATTAAAGCCGTCGATGCTCATGACGGAAACGTCCTGCGGTACCCGCAATCCCTGTTTCTGCAAAGCGCTGATGGTGCCCGCCGCCATAAAGTCGCCGCCGACCAAAAACGCGGTGGGCAGATCTTTTCCCTTCTGCTGGTTAAGCCACTCGCTAACCAGCTGTTCCGTTTCGCGTGCGCTAAAGCTCGGCACCACCAGCAGATCGCGCTTGTCGCTGAACGTCAGGTTATGGGCGTGCCACGCGTCGCGGATCCCTGCCAGGCGCAGCTCCATGGTGTAACGGCGCAGGCACAGCACGTTCATCACGTCGCGGTGTCCCATTTCGAACAGGTATTCCGCCGCCCGCTCGCCAATGGCGCGATGGTCCGGCGCTACGGCAGGCAGACGCATGTGGCGGTCACGGCAGTTAATCAGCATGCAGGGTTTCCCCACGTCCACCGCCAGATCGTGGATATGCGGATCGTCAATACCGAGCAGAATGGCTGCCTGGGTATCCGGCTCGTTCATGCGTGCCAGAAAAAGCTGCGCGTCGCTGTCGTTCTCCTCCAGCGCACAGTAGCGTAGCCGAACCTCGTGCGAAGCTAACCCTTTGCTGATGCTCTGGATCACGCGGTAGTAAAAGATGTCGGACCGCTCGTCAAAGGCTCGCTGGGGAGCAAAAACCACCAGGCTGTTAAGCAGCAGACGCCCCGCCGCCATGCCATCCATCACCCCCAGCTCCCGTGCGCACGCCAGCACCTTTGCACGCGCTTTTTCGCTGGTGTTCGCTTTGCCCGCCAGCACGCGGGAAACGGTACTGATAGAGAGTTGCGTACGGGCCGCGATTTCGGTGATTTTTAGCCTTTTGTCCATTTTGTGATCTGGCTCCATTTGCGAAATGAAAAAATTTTCATAGCGTATCTGTCAGGTAATAACGGGCATAACGACCATCATGCCAGAGGGTTTTCGCCCGTTATGAGAAACTTTGCACAAAATCCACTATTGCCCACTCATTTTCTCCCTTAAGGTGAACTTGTCACACAACTTCCATACTAGTTGTATAGCAACTTAAGCATTCTAAACGGATAGAAATCAAAGGCATAACAATCTGTGTGACACCTGAACCTCCGTCCCCTTAGCGTCCGTCTTGTGGAGAGTAAAATGAGTCAGGACATCAATAACACCGTTGCGACAAGCAAAACCCGTCGCGTCATCAAGAACCTGCGCTGGTACGTGCTGGTGCTGTTTTTACTGGGCGTCACCGTAAACTACATCACCCGAAACTCATTGGGGATCCTCGCGCCGGAACTGAAAGAGAGCCTCGGGATCACCACCGAGCAATACTCCTGGATCGTCGGCGCATTCCAGATCGCCTACACCATTTTCCAGCCCCTGTGCGGCTGGCTGATTGACGTCATCGGCCTGAAGATTGGCTTTATGGTCTGCGCCGGGATCTGGGCGCTGATGTGTATCTTCCACGCGGGGGCCGGAAGCTGGCTGCACCTGGCTATCCTGCGCTTCTTTATGGGGGCCTCTGAGGCCGCCGCAACCCCGGCGAACGCCAAAACCATCGGTGAATGGTTCCCGAAATCGGAACGTCCTGTTGCCGCCGGTTGGGCGGGCGTGGGCTTCTCCATCGGTGCGATGCTGGCCCCGCCTATTATCTACTTTGCCCACGCGTCGTTTGGCTGGCAGGGTGCGTTTATGTTTACCGGCGTGCTGGCGCTGCTGTGGGTGATCCTCTGGTGGGCGTTCTACCACAACCCGGAGCAGCACCCGAACCTGAGCAAGGATGAGCTGGCATTTATCAAGCAGGATAACGAACCGCCTGCGGTCAAACTGCCGTTCCTGACCGCGCTGAAAACCGTCTCGAAAAACAAACGTTTCTACGGTATCGCCATCCCGGCCTTTATGGCGGAACCGGCCTGGGCGGTGTTGAGCTTCTGGGTGCCGCTGTATCTCGCCAAAGAACACGGCATGGACCTGAAGCAGATTGCGATGTTCGCCTGGCTGCCATTCCTCGCTGCTGACCTCGGCAGCGTGGCAAGTGGCTACCTGACGCGATTGTACACCCGCCTGTTCGGCTGCTCCCGCGTTAACTCCGTCGTCGCCAGCTCCGTCACCGGCGCGTTTCTGATGATTTCTCTGGGCATTGTCGCCATTACCCGCGATCCGTATATCACCATCGTGCTGATCTCCATCGGCGGCTTTGGGCACCAGATTATCTCCTGCATGCTCAGCGCCCTGGTCGTGGAGTCGTTTGATAAGGGCCAGATGGCGACCGTCAACGGCATGCGCGGCTCGGCGGCGTGGATCGCCAGCTTCCTGTTCTCGCTGTTAATCGGTGTGACCGCCGACAAAATCGGCTTTAACCCGCTCTTTATTGCCATGGGCTTCTTTGACCTGATTGGCGCTGTCTTCCTGGTAGCATTTATTGCTGAACGTCGCGCCAAGCGCGCCTGATAGTGGATGTATCGCATATGAAAACCCTGAAAAACTGGACCGTTGATACGCAGTCGGCAAACCATCTGGAACTGCTGGTGGATAACCAGCACCGCCTGTGCCTGTATGTGCTGGAAGAGAACCTGTTCCGCGTGCTGATCAAACGCAAAGGTGAACTGGCGCTGGACCGCACCTGGAGCATCGCCCCGGCGCAAGACGTGCCGTGGGAAGGTCGCCGTCGTGACGATGTCAGTGGCTTTACCTGCCCGGCCTGGACGCTGACGGGGCAGGAAAATACCGTGACGGTGGCGACGGAGCAGCTTCGAGTGACCGTCCACCAGCCCCTGTGGCTGGAGTGGCACTACCGCAATGACGCAGGCGAGTGGCAGCCGCTGGTCAATGACCGTCCGACCAGTGCGTACCTGCTGAACGCCCACGGTGACGGCGTGGCGCACTATCTGAGCCGTCGCAAGGACGAACGTTTCTACGGGCTGGGCGAGAAAGCAGGCGATCTACAGCGCAACGGTAAACGCTACGAGATGCGCAACCTGGATGCGATGGGCTACAACGCCGCCAGCACCGACCCGCTGTACAAGCATATTCCATTCACCCTTACCCGTCGCGACGACGTGAGTTACGGCCTGTTCTACGATAACCTGAGCAGCTGCTGGCTGGATCTGGGCAACGAGATCGACAACTACCACACCGCCTATCGGCGCTGGCAGGCGGAAGCGGGCGATATCGATTACTACATCTTTACCGGCAAGCGCGTACTGGACGTCACCAAAGCCTTCGTGCGCCTGACCGGGAAAACGCTGTTCGGACCGAAATGGAGCCTGGGCTACAGCGGCTCGACCATGCACTATACCGACGCGCCGGACGCGCAAAACCAGCTGATGAACTTTATCCGCCTGTGTGAAGAACACGCGATTCCATGCGACTCGTTCCAGCTCTCCTCCGGCTATACCTCCATTAACGGCAAGCGCTACGTCTTTAACTGGAACCATGACAAAGTGCCGCAGCCGAAGGTAATGAGCCAGGCGTTCCACGATGCCGGGTTAAAGCTGGCTGCCAACATCAAGCCTTGTCTGCTGCAGGATCATCCCCGCTATAACGAAGTGGCGGAACGTGGCCTGTTCATTCGCGACTCAGAAACTGATGCACCTGAACGTTCCAGCTTCTGGGATGACGAAGGATCACATCTCGATTTCACCAACCCGCAAACGGTGCAGTGGTGGCAGAACGGCGTGACCACGCAGCTGCTGGAGATGGGGATCGACTCGACCTGGAACGATAACAACGAATACGAAGTATGGGACGGGGAAGCACGCTGTTTTGGCTTCGGCAAAGAGATTGCCATCAAACACATTCGCCCGGTGATGCCGCTGCTGATGATGCGCGCCTCGCTGGAAGCGCAGCAGCGTTTCGCGCCGGAAAAACGTCCGTATCTCATTTCCCGCTCCGGCTGCGCCGGGATGCAGCGCTACGTCCAGACCTGGAGCGGCGATAACCGCACTCACTGGGATACCCTGCGCTATAACATCCGCATGGGGCTGGGCATGAGCCTCTCCGGGCTGTTCAACGTCGGCCACGACGTCGGCGGTTTCTCCGGCGACAAGCCAGACGCCGAACTGTTCGTGCGCTGGGTGCAAAACGGCGTGATGCATCCGCGCTTTACCATTCACTCGTGGAACGATGACCACACGGTCAACGAGCCGTGGATGTACCCGGGCGTCACCCCCGCTATTCGCGGTGCGATTGAGCTGCGCTACCGTCTTCTGCCCTATCTCTACACCCTGCTCTGGCAGGCGCACGCCGACGACGAACCGATGCTGCGCCCGACCTTCCTCGACCACGAGCACGACGCGCGGACCTTCGAAGAGTGCGATGACTTCCTGCTGGGCCGCGACCTCCTTGTCGCCAGCGTCGTCGAGGCCGGGCAGCGTAAACGCCACGTCTGGCTGCCGGATAACGAAACCGGCTGGTACGATTTCTACACTCACGAATGGTTCGCTGGCGGGCAAGCGATCGTCCTCGACGCGCCGCTGGAGAAACTGCCGCTGCTGGTGCGCGCCGGTGCCGGTCTGCCGCTCAGCGAGCGCATCCGTCACGTGAGCGCCGAAAAAGACGATACTCGCGAGCTGAAGCTGTTCCCGGTGAAAGGCGTCGGCACCACGTCCGGCCTGCTGTTTGAAGATGACGGCGAGTCCTGGGGCTACCAGAACGGCAATGCGCTGTGGGTGGCGTGGGAAATGGTGTGCGACGGGGCAACCGTCAACCTGAACATCGGTGCACGCGGTGATTATCGTCCGGCGTGGAACGCGCTGAAGGTGTCGTTACCGGCGGGGGAAAAACGTAAGCTGCTGGTGAATGGTGAAGAAAGGTGTGATTGGGTGGTGTAGTGCGGCCTGATGCCCTCACCCTGACCCTCTCCCACAGGGAGAGGGAATGGAACGTAGGCCGGGTAAGGCGAAGCCGCCACCCGGCTTTTTTTAACTCTCGATACCTTTGCTGCGCAGGTAATCTTCGTAGTTACCGGTGAAGTCCACAACGCGCTCTGGCGTAATTTCGATCACGCGGGTCGCCAGCGAGCTGACGAATTCACGGTCGTGAGAAACGAAGATCAGCGTGCCCTGATACATCTCCAGCGCCATGTTCAGCGATTCGATAGATTCCATATCCAGGTGGTTAGTCGGTTCGTCCATTACCAGGATATTGGGTTTTTCCATCATCAGCTTGCCGAACAGCATGCGACCCTTTTCACCACCGGACAGCACTTTCGCCGGCTTCTTGATGTCGTCCTGACTGAACAGCAGACGACCCAGAATGCTACGCACCGCCTGCTCGTCGTCGCCTTCCTGCTTCCACTGGCTCATCCAGTCAAACACGGTCAGGTCGTTTTCGAACTCGTATTCATGGTCCTGCGCGTAGTAACCAATCTGCGCGTTTTCTGACCACTTCACGGTGCCGTTGTCCGGCTGCAGTTCACCAACCAGGGTTTTCAGCATGGTGGATTTACCCACGCCGTTGGCACCCAGAATGGCAATTTTCTCGCCCACTTCCAGCAGCAGGTTGAAGTTTTTAAACAGCGGACCTTCATCGAAGCCTTTGGTAAGGGCTTCCACTTCCAGCGCGTTACGGAACAGTTTCTTGTCCTGCTCGAAGCGGATGAACGGGTTCTGACGGCTGGAAGCTTTGACTTCTTCCAGCTTGATTTTGTCGATCTGACGGGCGCGGGACGTCGCCTGACGAGACTTAGAGGCGTTCGCGCTGAAGCGGCTGACGAAGGATTGCAGGTCCGCAATCTGCGCTTTCTTCTTGGCGTTGTCGGCCAGCAGGCGTTCACGCGCCTGGGTCGCAGCCGTCATGTATTCGTCGTAGTTGCCCGGGTACACGCGCAGCTCGCCGTAGTCCAGATCCGCCATGTGCGTACAGACCATGTTCAGGAAGTGACGGTCGTGCGAAATGATGATCATGGTGCTGTCGCGGTCGTTCAGCGTCTGCTCCAGCCAGCGGATGGTGTCGATGTCCAGGTTGTTCGTTGGTTCGTCGAGAAGCAGGATGTCCGGGTTAGAGAACAGCGCCTGCGCCAGCAGGACACGCAGCTTCCAGCCTGGCGCGACTTCACTCATCGGGCCGTAATGCTGTTCAACAGGAATGCCCACGCCCAGCAGCAGCTCGCCCGCACGCGCTTCAGCTGAATAGCCATCCATCTCGCCGTAATGCGTTTCCAGTTCGGCCACTTTGTAGCCGTCCTCTTCGCTCATTTCAGCCAGGGCGTAAATGCGATCGCGCTCCTGCTTCACTTCCCACAGCTCCGCGTGCCCCATGATCACGGTGTCCAGCACGGTGAACTCTTCGAAGGCGAACTGATCCTGACGCAGCTTACCGATGCGCTCGTTCGGATCGAGCGACACGTTGCCAAGCGTCGGCTCCAGGTCGCCGCCGAGGATCTTCATAAAGGTGGATTTTCCGCTACCGTTGGCACCAATCAGGCCGTAACGGTTGCCGCCGCCAAATTTGACGGAAATGTTTTCGAACAGCGGCTTACTGCCAAACTGCATAGTGACGTTGCTGGTAACTAACACGGGGAGATTCCTGCGAAAAGTGTGATAAACACGGCATTATGCCACAATTCCGAATTGAGATCCCGTGTTGCGGCAATCCACTAAACTTTAACAAAATCGAAAAAAATGTGATTTCGTACACATCTGAATTCCCTGCGAGCGGGAATGCACATATAATGCGCTCCCATCATAGATTCAGACTTATCAACTCATCGCCTGAATGGCTTAGATACCTCGCACAACATGAACATGAAATTAACAACGCTTTTTGCGGCGGCGTTAGCCGTAGTAGGTTTTTGTAAGACCGCGTCTGCGGTGACGTATCCCCTGCCGACAGACGGAAGCCGTCTGGTGGGCGAAAACCAGGTGGTGACGGTACCAGAAGGTAACTCTCAGCCGCTGGAGTATTTCGCCGCACAGTACCAGCTGGGCCTGTCCAACATGCTGGAAGCAAACCCGGGCGTTGACCCGTATCTGCCAAAAGCGGGTACCGTACTGAATATTCCTCAGCAGCTGATCCTGCCGGATACCGTTCATGAAGGTATCGTCATTAACAGCGCCGAAATGCGTCTGTATTACTACCCGAAAGGCACCAACACCGTTATCGTGCTGCCAATTGGTATCGGCCAGCTGGGTAAAGACACCCCAATGAACTGGACCACCAAAGTTGAGCGTAAGAAAGCGGGCCCAACCTGGACCCCTACCGCCAAAATGCACGCAGAATACATCGCTGCCGGCGAACCGCTGCCAGCCGTTGTGCCAGCCGGCCCGGATAACCCGATGGGTCTGTACGCGCTGTACATTGGCCGTCTGTACGCCATTCATGGCACCAACGCCAACTTCGGTATCGGCCTGCGCGTAAGCCACGGCTGCGTGCGTCTGCGTAACGACGACATCAAGTTCCTGTTCGAAAACGTGCCGGTCGGTACGCGCGTGCAGTTCATTAACGAACCGGTAAAAGCCACCACTGAGCCAGACGGTAGCCGTTACATTGAAGTGCACAACCCGCTGTCTACCAGCGAAGACCAGATCAACAACAACGAAGTCGTCCCTGTTACGCTGAACAGCGCGGTGCAGGCGGTGACTTCACAGCCTGACGTGGAAACGACCATCGTTGACCAGGCCGTGCAGAACCGCTCCGGTATGCCGGTGCGTTTGAACTAATAACGAGCATTAAAAAAGCGGGCTTCGATGCCCGCTTTTTTTTACCCGTTATTCACGATAACTATCCCGCCGTGGTCGTACCGATAGTGGCAGTGGGCATATTCCAGCGGCGTGCCATCTTCCAGATAAATGACCTGCTCCACCTCCAGCACCGGATCGGTTTCCTCGCAGACCAGATGTTGCCTGTCCAGCGCATTGGGTTTTAGCGCCCGCACCACCCTGTATGACCCCATAATTTTCAACCCCAGCGTCTCCTGAACATACTGAAACACCGAACCGTCAAGATGGCTTTTCGTCAGGCCGGGCACCAGGGTCATCGGCATGACCGTTGAATCCAGCGACATCGGTTCACCGTTTAATAAACGCAGGCGAATAAAATCATAGACCGGCGCATCGGCATTAATCATCAGCGACGCCTGCTCTTTCTCGTTCGGGAAGCGCAGTTCAAAATGCACCACCTGGCTCGTGACCGTACCCAGATGTTCCCAGGTTTTGGTGGCACCAAAATAGTCGCTGCCGGAGAGATCCCACTGGGAAAGCTGAAGGAAGTTTTTGCGGATAAAGGTGCCCTGCCCCTGACGGGTATAAACCAGACCTTCGACAATCAGCTGGCGCATCGCCTGCTGGATGGTCATCCGGCTGGTGCTGAACTCCGCTGCCAGCGCAAACTGGTCCGGCAGGGGTTCGTTGGCGGCGTACTGCTGGCTGATAATGCGTTTTTTAATTTCCCGCGCTATGGTGATGTACTTCGCCGCCATCGTCCTTCCTTTCAGTTAGTTTTCTATCCCGCTGTTTTTCAACGCCACTCGCTCGGCAATCTTGAGGAAAGGCAGGTAGAAGAATACACCAAAAACAATGATTGCCAACTGCACCACCACCGCCCGCCAGTCCCCTGCCGTGGCCAGCCAGGCGCTCAGAATCGGCGGCGTGGTCCACGGGATCATCACCACGCAGCGCGACATTAACCCCAGCGTAGTGCAGAGCCAGGCAACGTAAATGCCAATCGCGGGCAACAGCACAAACGGGATCATCAGCGGCAGGTTAAAGACAATCGGCAGGCCAAAAATCACCGGCTCGTTGATGTTGAATAAACCGGGCGCCAGCGACAGGCGCGCCACCTGCTTCGCCGACTTCTGCCGGGAGAAGATAAAGATGGCGATCAGCAGCGAAATGGTGCTGCCCGTCCCGCCCACCATGCCAAACGTCGGCACGAAGATGTTGTTGATGATATGCGGGATGGGCTGGCCATTGGCAAAGGCCAGCATGTTCTCGTTGGTGTTGATCAGCAGGAACGGTTCCAGTACCACGCTGTTGACCACCGACTGATGAATCCCGAGCGTGAACAGGAAGTTACCGAAGCTGTAGATAAAAATCGTTCCTGGCAGGCTGGTGTTGATCAGCCGCAGCGGCTGCTGGATAAAGGTCGTGATGAGATGGATCAGGTCCGTGTGCAGCACGTTTGCCAGCAGTGCTGCCAGCACGGCAAATACTGACAATGTCAGAATGGTTGGGATCAGCGCGGTAAAGGATTTACTCACCGCCGGAGGCACATTTTCCCCCAGCGAAATGTGCAGCGCCTTGAGCCGCGAAATGGCAATAAACAGCTCCGTTGAGAGTAGCCCGATCAGCACTCCGGCAAAAATCCCGGTAGAGCCGATATTGGCGAACGTCAGTACCTGAGTGACGTTCACCGTGGTCTCGCTGCCGACGGGCGTCAACTGCAGGCGCATCGGCATCATGATGATAAAACTGCTGACGGCGATAACCACTGCCGAGACCGGATTGTCGAAATCTTTATTGCGCGCCAGCGACCAGGCAATCATCGGGGCCAGCAGCAGCGCGGCGATATTCAGCGTGCCGTTGATTATCGCCTCCCCCCAGACCTTAAACTGCGTGAGCGTGTCGCCGTCAAAAATCCACGGGAACACCACGTTGTTCACCAGCACCGCCAGACCGGCGAGGATGAAAATCGGCATCACCGTGGCGAAGGCATCGCGCAGGGAGCGCAGGTGCACCTGGTTTGCCAGGCGCGCCGAGAACTCAACAAATTTATCGACAAAGGACTGCATATGCGGTGTGATTTTTGTTTCAGACATAGCGGATAGTTCCCATCAATCAGTCACAAAAACGGCCCGGCAGCGTACGGCTTACATCTCGCGTCCGTTGGTATGAATGACCTGTTTCAGCCAGGCGTAGCTTTTCTTCGGCACGCGCTTCAGGTCTTTCAGGTCGTGGTTTTCTCGGTTGACGTAGACCACGCCGTAGCGCTTACGCATGTCGCCCTGGGAGCTGAGAATGTCGATTAACCCCCAGCCGAGGTAGCCGATGACCTCTGCGCCATCTTCGAACATCGCCGCTTTCATTGCGTCGATATGCGCCCGGTGGTAGTCGATGCGGTAGGTGTCCTCAATCGGGTTGACGCCGTCCCAGGACTCAATCACGCCAATACCGTTTTCAATCGGGAAGACCGGCATCCGCCAGTCGTTGGCGTAGCGGGTGATGATGGTGCGAAAGCCCATAGGGTCGATCTGCCAGTTCCACTCGGTGGCTTTCAGGTACGGGTTATTTTTCTCACCGTGTAGCAGGTAATAGTTGACCGGCGTGCCTTCCGGGATGGCATCGCTGTCCAGCGTTTTGCTGGCGTAATAGCTGAAGGCCATAAAGTCGTTTTTGGTGCGCGCCAGCAGCGCTAAATCTTCGTCGCGGTAGATATCGCCAAAGCCTTCCTGCTCCACCACCGCCATCACCGCCGGGCTGTAACCCTGACCCGCAAAAACGCGCAGCAGGTTCTGGTTGAGGAATTCATCGTACTGCTGGGCGCAGAAGATATCGCGCGGTTTGCAGGTCGCCGGGTAAATCAACTGGTGCGCCAGCATGCCGCCCATCAGCTGGCCCGGTTTGGTCTGGTGCAGATACTCGGTCAGCGACATATGCGCCACCATCGCATGGTGCTGTAACTCATAGAGCTCGCGAAGGGTTTGCTCCCCTTTCAGGTAACCGGAAATGCGGAAGGCTTCCGGCATATGGAAAATGTTCTGCTCGTTGAAGGTCAGCCAGTACTTCACCCGGTCGCCAAAGCAGTCGATCATCTTCTTGCCGTAGCGGATAAAGGCCTCCATCACGCGGCGATCGTTAAACCCGTTGTACTCCTGCGCCAGCGCCAACGGCATATCGAAGTGATAGAGGCAGATCATCGGCTCGATGCCGCGCGCGATAAGATCGTCAATAAAGCGGTCGTAAAACGCGATCCCCTCGTCGTTGAACGCGCCATCACCCTGCGGGCAGACACGGCTCCATGAGATCTGAAAGCGGTAGCAGTTCATGCCCAGATCCTGCATCAGGTCGAAATCTTCCCTGTAGCGGTGGTAGGAGTCGGTCGCCACTTTCCAGTCGGAGATATTTTCCCCGGCTTCACGAATGTCGTAGACCGACATGCCCTTTCCGCCCTCGTTCCATGCCCCTTCCGTCTGCATGCTGGAGACCGAGTTGCCCCATAAAAAATTGGCTGGCAGCGATGTATTCATGCTCTCTCCCTATATGACTAGTCATTTTAAATTTCATGACTAGTCATATAGGCGAAGATGAAAAGGGGATCAAAGGGGAGGATCGTTTTTTGTGAGATGGATTGAAATAATGCCTACGGAAAGCAGCCCCGGTAAGCGAAGCGCCACCGGGGAGAGGACGGTTATTGCTGTGCAAGCTGGTTACGACGATATTCCCCCTGGCGCTCAAGCATCCAGCCCGGGTATTCCCCCGGCAACGCGCTGACGGCATCAAGCTTTTTAAGCTCGTCTTCGCTTAAGCGGATCCCGGTTGCGGCGATATTGTCATTCAACTGATCGACGCGTTTCGCGCCCACGATCACGCTAGTTACCGCTTTCTGATGAAGCAGCCACGCCAGCGCGATCTGCGCGACGGAGACGCCTTTGCTTTCGGCAATCGTGCGCATTACATCCACGCAGTCGAAGGCGCGATCTTTATTGACCGGCGGGAAGTCAAACTCCAGACGGCGCCCGCCCGATTCGCTCTGCCCGTTGCGATCGTATTTCCCGCTCAGCAGACCGCCCGCCAGCGGGCTCCAGACCATCAGCCCGACGCCTTCGCTCTGCATCATCGGCACCAGCTCGCGCTCAAGATCGCGCCCGGCGATGGTGTAATACGCCTGCAAAGACGCGAAGCGTGCCAGCCCCAGACGCTCGGAGATGCCAAGCGCTTTGGCAATCTGCCACGCTGCCCAGTTCGAGACGCCGATATAGCGCACGTGGCCGTGCTGTACCAGGGTATCCAGCGCACGGAGCGTCTCTTCAATGGGGGTGGCAGGGTCAAAGCCGTGCAGCTGGTAGAGATCGATATGATCCAGCTGCAGGCGGCGCAGACTCTCCTTCACGCTGCCGATGATGTGATATCGCGAGCTGCCGCGCGAGTTCACGCCCGCGGTGCCGGTTTCACCGAACACTTTGGTCGCGACCACCACGTTCTCCCGCGGAACTTTCAGGTTCTTCAGCGCCTGGCCGGTGATCTCCTCCGAGCGCCCTTCCGAGTAAACGTCGGCGGTGTCGATAAAGTTGATCCCGGCATCCAGCGCGCGGCCCACCAGCTGTTCGGCTTCGCTCTGCTGCAGCTGGCCAATCTTGCCCCACATGCCGCCTTCCCCGCCGAAGGTCATGGTTCCGAGGCAGAGTTCAGAAACAAACAGACCGGTGTTGCCCAGTTTTTGATAACGCATAAGTCATTCCTCACATGTCGAATGGGTGCCAGTTAGTTATACCCGCCCCTCTGTCATCGCGAATGTGGCGTTCCTGTCCGTTTCTTGCCCAATCCTCTGAATTTATCCGCGCGGGGCGTCGCCAAAGACGCTGTAATCCGGGAGCTGCACCTGCTGATACGGCTCCCAGCCGCCGCCAAGCGCCTTGTAGAGCGCCACCAGGTCGAGCGCGCTTTGTACCTGCGCCTGAGCGCGCTGCTGCTGAGCCTGGGCGAGCTGACGCTGGGCATCCAGTACGTCGATAAAGCTGGCGATGCCCTGTCGGTAACTGTCGCTGGCTAAGTCAAAGGCGTTTTGCAGGGCGTCGATCGTTTTTGCGAGGCCGGCTTCACGCTGCTGGTCGGTGCGGTAGCTGACGAGCGCGTTTTCAACATCGCCGAGCGCGGTGAGCACCGTCTGCCGATAGTCCAGCACCGCTGCCCCCTGCTGCGCGCGCGCCACCTTCACGCTGGAGACCAGTCGTCCGCCCTGGAAAATTGGAATAGAAACCTGCGGGCCGAAGCTGTAGAAATGGCTGCTCCAGTCGGTCAGCCAGTTGGTTTCGCTGTTACGCAGGCCAAACTGCCCGGAGAGGGTAAAGCTCGGGAACAGCTCGGCCACCGAGACGCCGATTTGCGCCGTGGCGGCATGAAGATTCGCCTCCGCCTCACGCACGTCCGGACGACGGCGCGCCAGCGTGGACGGAATGCCCGTTTGCACGATATCCGGTAGCGCAGGCATTGGCTGCGCTGACTGGAGTTCGGCATCCAAAGCGCCCGGCGGCTTGCCGAGGAGGATTGCCAGGCCGTTCATCGCCTGCCGCGCCTGCGCCTGATATTGCGGCAGTTGCGCTTCCAGATTTCCCAGCTGCGCCCGGGCATTTTCTACGTCCATCTGTGGCGAGAGCCCGCCGCGCTGGCGGCTTTCGGTGAGATCCAGCGTCTGCTGCGCGCTCTCAATCTGGGTATTCAGGGTGGCGATAATGCTCTGCGCGCCGCGCAGCTGTAGCCACGCCCGCGCCACTTCCGCTTCCAGCGACACCAGCGCGTCGTTACGCTGCTCGATAGCCGCCTTCTGCTGGGCTTCCGCGGCTTCCACCTGACGGCGCACCTTGCCCCACAGGTCAATTTCCCACTGGGCGTCGAAACTGCCCTGGTAGAGGTTGATCGGCTGCGTCAGCGGGCCTAACGCGCCCCGCAGGGCTGGATCGACATTATCCAGCTGGTCATACACGCCGTGGGATTTCAGCTCGCCTTCCAGCCCGAGCTGTTGGCGCGTCGCCTGTAGATTGCCATTAACCGACGGGAAAAATGCTCCGCCTGCCTGATTAATCTGTTCACGTGCCCCGGCAATGCGTAGCACCGTTTGCTGCAGGGTCAGGTTTCCGGCAATAGCCCGTTCAACGAGGCTATCGAGCTGCGGCGAGCCGAAGGTTTTCCACCAGCGCGGGTTGGTCGCAGCGGAGATGGTTTGCGATTTCACGCCGCTGTCGCCCTTATCGTTCCAGTGCGTGACGGCCGGCGGTGCGGGTGGCTGGTAATCCGGTCCCACGGCACAGCCAGCCAGCAGCAGCATTATCATCAGGGGGTGTAAACGTCTGTGTATCATCAATGTGCTCCTGCACTCCCCTCGCTCTTAACCGGCGAGAGCAACAAACAAAACGGAATCAGTAACAAGGCCACCACGCTCAGCAGGGTGAAGACGTCGATGTAGGCCAGGAAGCGCGACTGCTCGATCATGGTCTGGTACATCCGCCCGGTGGCAATGCCGGTTGGGTCACCCACCTGAGTCGTGAAGTTCTGGATCGCCTGGGCGCTTTCGCGTATCGCCTGCTGAAACTGCTCGTTAAACGGTGAAGCGTGATACGCCAGATGCGCGCTATGGGCCTGCGAGCGCTCGGTAATGGCCGCCGTCGAGAGCGAAATCCCAATCGAGCCCGCCACGTTGCGGAACATGGTAAACAGCGCCGCCGCGTCGGCGTTGAGCCGTCTCGGTATCGAGATGAAGGCAATCGTGGTGAGCGGCACAAACAGGAACCCCAGCCCAATCGACTGAGCGCTGCGGAACAGCACCAGAGTTTCGAAGTCGATATCCGGCGTCAGCGTACGTGACCAGAAGAACGATGCCGCCAGGCAGGTAAAGCCAAAGGCGATAATCCAGCGCGTCTGCACCACCGGCATGAGCTTCAGCACCAGCGGGATGGTGAGTACAATCAGCACCGCGCCGGGCGACAGCACCAGCCCGGACCAGGTGGCGGTATAGCCCAGATCCTGCTGCGCCAGCTGCGGGATCACCACCGAGCTGCCGTATAAAATCATCGCCATCCCAGCCATTAACAGGCTGGAGATCGCGAAGTTGCGGTCTTTCAGGCAGTACAGATCCACCACCGGCTTTCTGGCATACACCAGCCAGTAGATCGCGCCGATGATACCGATCAGCGTCAGCACGGCGAAAGTGCGGATAAAGTTTGAGTAGAACCAGTCTTCATCCTCTCCCCGGTCCAGCATCACCTGCAAACAACCGAGCCCTAAGGCGATCAGCCCGATCCCCGTCCAGTCGATGGTTAGCTTCTCTTTCGATTTACTCTCCCACGGCGGATCTTCCAGCAGCTGATAGATCGCCAGTACCGTGACGATCCCCACCGGGATGTTGATAAAGAACACCCAGCGCCAGGAGTAGTTGTCGGTGATCCAGCCGCCGAGCGTCGGGCCGAGCACCGGCGCAACGATAATCGCAATAGAGGAGAGACCAAACGCTTTGCCCCGGTCCTCCGGCTTGAAGTAGTCGAGCAGCACCGACTGCTGGGTAGGCTGCAACCCGCCGCCAAAGAAGCCCTGCATCACGCGGAACAGGATGATCTGCCACAGCTCGGTGGCGATCCCGCACAGGAACGAGCAGACGGTGAACATCACAATGCAGATTAAGAAGAACTGCTTGCGGCCAAACACCCGGCTCAGAAACGCCGAGATGGGCAGCACGATGCCGTTCGCCACCAGATAGCTGGTTAAAACCCAGGTCGATTCGTCATAGCTGGAGGAGAGCGAACCCGCGACGTGCGGCAGCGCCACGTTAACGATGGTGGTGTCCAGAATTTCCATAAACACCGCCAGGGTGACAACAATCGCCACCGCCCACGGGTTACTGGCGGGTTTCCAGCTGTCGTGGCTATGATCCGTCATTCCACTGTCACCTTCGGCGCCACCGACAGCCCCAGCGGCAGCGGTTTATTCGGGTCGAGTCCCTTATCAATCACGATTTTCACCGGCACGCGCTGCACAATTTTGACGAAGTTGCCGGTGGCATTTTCTGCCGGGAAAGCGGAGAAGCGTGAGCCACTGCCCTGCTGAATACTGTCGACGTGGCCCTCAAGTTCCATATCCGGCCACGCATCCACGGAGACGGTGACCTTATCGCCGGGCTTCATGCGTTCAAGCTGGGACTCTTTAAAGTTCGCCACCACCCATACGTTAGGGGAAACCAGTGAGAACAGCGCGGTGCCCGCCTGCACCAGCGTCCCGGGCTGCACGTTGCGTTTGGTGACAAAGCCGTCGAACGGGGCGCGGACTTCGGTGTAGGAGAGATTCAGATTGGCCGTTTCGAGCTGCGCTTTCGCCTGCTCGACCTGACGCTCACGCGCTTCAACGTTGGTTTCCTGCTGGCGAATTTGCAGTTGAACCTGCTCCGCCACTTCCAGCTGCGCCTGGGCGCTGGCCAGTGCAGCCTGTGCGCTGCGCAGCTGTGCGTTCGCAGAATCAATACTTTGTTGCGTGGTCGCCCGCGGGTCGACGCCGCGTTGACGACGGTACTCCGCCTGCGCGTTCGCCAGATCGGCCTGCGCTTTCAGTACCTGCGCTTTCGCTTCGTCACGCTGGGCAGGATACTGCACTTTTGAGAGCGCCAGCTGCGCCTGGGCCTGATGGAGCTGCGCGATAGCCAGTCCAAGCTGAGCCTGAGCCTGATCGCGCTGGGCGGTGGTATCGCGTGGATCGATAACCACCAGCAGATCGCCTTTTTTAACGCGCTGGTTATCGCGCACGTGCAGCCCGGTGACATAGCCCGCCGTTTTGGGGGCAATCGTCACCACATCGCCATCGGTAAAGGCGTCGTCAGTTGTCTCTTCGTTACGGGTTAAAAACCACCAGACCAGCGCCACGACAACCATCACTACCACGACAATGCCGAGGATAATTAACGGTTTTTTGCCCGGTCGCTTACGTTCATTATTGTTGTTTTCCTGCTCGTCAGCAGGCGTTTTTTGATCTTCAGCCATAGTTCAGCAACGGTCCTGTCAGTGAGCGGCATCACACTATGCCGTTCACTAAAGCTAGGACGTTGCTATACGTTTGCCAGGAAAAACTGACAAATTGCGCACTATATGAGAAGGAATAATCCGAAACCGATCGCCGCAGCCCACACCAGCATGGGGAGGGACCAGAGATGGAAGCGCCACCAGATACGACGATCGCTGGCCATACGCAGGGCGATGAGGTTTGCCAGCGAGCCGGGCAGCAGCCCAAACCCGCCAATGTTCACCGCCCAGGCCAGAAGGGTGTCAGGCGGAACATAGTTGAGCAGCAGAATGGTGGAAGGCACGTTGCTGATAAACTGCGACAGGCCAATGGCCGTCAGCCACAGACCCGGCTGAGACAGCGTGCTGACGCTGTGCAACACGTTTTGCAGCACCGGAAGCTGGATAAGAAGATGCACATCAATAAACATCGCCATAAAGACCAGCAGCAGCGTCCAGTCCACGCTCACCAGCACCCGGCGTGCCAGCACGACAAAGCCTGCGGCGACCAGCAGTACACCCGCCAGCTCAACCTTCAGTTCCAGCGCGATGAGAAAGACGATGTACAACCCGAGGCAGCTCCAGACCAGACGCGGCTGCCACTGCGGGCCCGCGGTTCCGCTATGGTACTGCAGTTTTTTATCCGGAAAAGCAAACCAGCATACCGCCAGTAGCGACAGCATCATCACCAGTGCCAGCGGGGCCATCTGCCAGGTAAAGGCGGCAAACGACAGGCCGGACCGCCCCCAGAGCAGGATATTTTGCGGGTTGCCGATAGGGGTCAACAGAGAACCGGCGTTCACGGCCAGCGCTTCAAAGATGATCAGCCGGCTGACCGGGATCTCGCAAAGCCTGCGTAGCGTCAGCGTGAGGGGCACGATGATAAACAGTGCCACATCGTTAGTCAGAAACGTCGACAGCACCGCAGCGGAGAAGACCATAAACAGCGCCAGCCTGCGCTCGGTGGCAAAACGGCGCACCATTTTACGGCCCAGCACGTCAAAATAGCCGCTCAGCTCAACCCCTTTGGTCAGCATCATTAACCCACTCAGGGTAATGATGGTGCGCCAGTCAATGGCGGCAACCCAGGCGCGGGGCGCAAACGGCACAAAGAGGCTTAACCCTGCGCCAATGATTAATAAGAGATGGAAGAAACGATCGCGTGCCAGGGCATGCAGTCCGGGGATTTTCATTCAGCGGAGGGACCGTATTTAAGGGTAAATTCACGAAACTTCACCAGCGTCTCTTCACTTACGTGGTGCTCCATTCCTTCCGCATCCCGGCGGGCAATCTCCGGGCTAACGCCCAGTACCAGTAAAAAGTTCTCGACCAACTGGTGACGCTCGCGGCTCTCCTGCGCAAGCTTCTCCCCTTCCGGCGTCAGAAATACACCGCGCCAGGGGATCATTTCAATTAAGCCCACCGAAGCCAGACGTTTTAACATTTTAGCCACTGTCGGCTGTGATACCCCCAGTCTGGCGGCCATATCGACCTGCCGCGCTTCCCCGACTTCACGGATCAGATCGGAAATCAGCTCAACATAGTCATCAATCAGTTCACGACGGTGCGCTTCACGGACCTGGCGAAACCCTTCGACATGTTCTTCAACATTCACCAGCTGCGTCGTTTTTCTGATTGTTGGCTTACCTGCGCGACGGTTCATTGTACTTCCTCAGTGGGGTGACGCTTCCAGCGCCCGGTATCGAGAGCGCACATTGTAAACCATCCCTCTGCAAGCACAAAAAATTAACGAAATAGCCATAGCTATACAATATAGCCTGTGCTATATCTGTATGTAATGCAGTCACCCTTCACGGATCGAAGGGATCAAAAATCAGGAGGTCTTATGAACGAATTCAAGAGGTGTATGACCGTGTTTACCCACTCTCCCTTTAAAGTGCGCTTGATGCTGTTGAACATGCTGTGCGATATGTTTAACAACAAACCGCATCAGGACGACAAACCTTCCCACTAAGCGGCGTTGCGGTACGCCGCTTCATCTCTGCGTCACATTCCTGCTGTAAACTGGCTTCCGGCCGCCCTATTCCCGATCTTTTTTACGGATTTGCAATCCTCTTCGCAAAACATCTGTTGAGCAACTGTTGCTATTATTTTGCGCTCGCACTATCTTCTTGCAGCCCTGCACTATTTGCGGCTCGCTGAAGCGGACCCTCATTCCCTTTCTACGCACTGTCAGGCAGGTTATGACCCTTGACGCCAGGGTGAGCACATGGCGTTTTTATCCATGATAGTGACCTATGAATTTAACCCTGATAGATTCTGTCGTTACCCGTAGCCGGGCCTTAAGCCCGTGGACGGCGTTTTATTTTTTGCAGTCATTGCTGATTAACTTTGCACTCGGCTATCCCTTCAGCCTGCTGTATGCGGTGGCGTTCACCTGCATTCTGCATGTGCTGTGGCGGGCCGCTCCGCGCGTGCAAAAAACGCTGATTGGAATCTGTTCGCTGGTCGCTGCCCTCTATTTCCCGTTTGGCCAGGCTTATGGCTCGCCAAACTTTAATACCCTGCTCGCGCTGCACTCGACCAATATGGAAGAGTCGACGGAGATCCTGACCATCTTCCCGTGGTATAGCTACGTGGTAGGGCTCTTTATCTTCGCGCTGGGGGTTATTGCCCTCCGCCGTCAGTCAGTTGAGAAAAAGTCCTGGGGCAAGATCGAAATTCTTTGTCTGGTATTCAGTATTGCCGTGGCGTTCGTCGCCCCCATCCAGAATATTCCCTGGGACGGTAAGTTAAGGCTCATTAACGTAGGCTATCCGGTTTTCCGCTTCGTGAAAGACGTTGTCGTGAATAACAGAGAAGTGCTCGACGAGCAGGCCCGCATGGCTGAACTTTCCAATAAGAAAGACACCTGGAACGTGCTGGCGGTGAAGCCGAAATACCATACCTACGTGGTAGTGATCGGCGAGAGTGCCCGTCGCGACGCAATGGGCGCATTCGGCGGACACTGGAATAACACGCCGTTTGCCAGCTCGGTCAATGGCACCCTGTTTACTGATTATGTCGCGGCCAGTGGCTCGACGCAGAAATCGCTGGGTCTGACGCTAAACCGTGTGGTAGAGGGCAAACCCCAGTACCAGGATAACTTTGTTACCCTGGCAAACCGCGCAGGTTTCCAGACATGGTGGTTCTCTAATCAGGGGCAAATTGGCGAATACGATACGGCCATCGCCAGTATCGCGAAGCGTGCTGACGAAGTGCAGTTCCTGAAGAGCGGTGACTTTGAGGCCGACAAAAATACGAAAGACGAAGCGTTGCTGAAAATGACGGCGCAGGTGTTTGCCACACCACGCACCCAGCCTCAGCTGATTGTCCTTCACCTGATGGGCTCACACCCGCAGGCCTGCGATCGCACTGACGGGAAATACGCGGATTTCGTGCAGTCCAAAGAGACCTCTTGTTATCTCTATACCATGACGCAAACCGACGATCTGCTCAGCAAGCTGTACGATCAGTTGCGCAATACGGGCGACAGTTTCTCTGTGGTCTATTTCTCGGATCACGGGCTGGCGTTTAAAGAGCGTGGCAAAGAAGTGCAATACCTGGCCCATGACGACAAGTTCCAGCAGAACTTCCAGGTACCGTTTATGGTGCTGTCGAGTGATGATAAAACGCATCGCGTGATTAAAGCGCGCCGTTCGGCGAATGATTTCCTGCAGTTCTTCTCTCAGTGGACGGGGATTAAAGCCGAAGAGATAAAAAATGCGTATCCGTTTATCTCCAACAAGAAAGCGCCCCCAGTGTACGTTACCAACTTCAAGTTACAGAAAGTTGACTATAACCATCTGGGTACGGATATTTTTGATATTAAGAGTAAGTGATTTCTGCCGTCAGACTGATGCCCTCACCCTGACCCTCTCCCACGGGGAGAGGGAACAAACAAAAAAAATCCGCCACATTGGGCGGATTTTTTATTCGATCACCGGAGTGATTAGAAGCGGTAACCTACGCCCGCGATCCAGGTGCCAACGTCAACGTTGCGGATACGGCTCTGCTCATAGGAGAAGTCCAGAGCAACGTCCTGGATTGGGTTGAACTGCAGGCCTGCGCCATAGGAGAAGCCGTAGTCGCTGGTGCTTGCAGTGCGGTTCAGACCCTGGTTTTCGGTCTGCTGGAATTTACCGTAGCCAACACCTACAACACCGTAGATGCTTGCCCAGTCATTCAGACGGTAAGCTGGACCAGCAGTGATACCGTAGTACTGGCCTTTGTTGTACGCGCCGTTTTCAGTACGATCTTTCTCGGTGTAGGTGAAAGAACCGATCACGCCCAGCGGGTTGTTATCCTGCTCGTAACGATACTTCAGGTTGAAACCGTTAGTTTTGTTCATTACGCCCTGCATATCGCTCTGAGCGTAACCACCGGTTACAGTAGAAGTAGCCGCTACAGCGGTACCTGCGGAAACAGCCAGTACAGCGGCCAGTGCTGAAAGACATGCAATTTTTTTCATAACCACCTCAAATGTGCTTCAAGTAAGTCCGTAAGTTTTAAATATATCAAAAAATTTTGCGAAACTCTTTGTGATTCGTGATGTCTAACGAGGTCTTTCCTGTAACAGAACGTTTCCAACCTCAGCTAACTCTTTCAAATCACATGCGATTTTTCCTACAAAACGCCCATATTGCGCGTCTGTGCTGTTACATTCATCCAGATTATTCCTAATCTTTAAGACGATTAATCCAGCAGTAGTTAACCATTTTACGGATTTCATGGGGCTTTTTTTTCAACAGAGTCTCAACCGTCGCTGTATATTTCCTTTACACTGCAACCTTTACTTCATTTGACAGAAGCTGACAGGAGAAAGGATGCCTGGGTTATCCCGCACGTCGTCGGTCTGGTTGCCGGTAGCAGTCATACTCATTGCCATGTTGTCCATTCAAAGCGGTGCCTCACTGGCAAAATCGCTCTTTCCACTGGTAGGGGCACCCGGGGTGACGGCCCTGCGTATCGTGCTGGGCACGGCGATACTGGTTGCCATTTTCAAACCCTGGCGTCTGCGCTTCAAAAAAGAGCAACGTCTCCCCCTGCTGTTTTATGGTCTGTCCCTTGGGGCGATGAACTATATGTTCTACCTCTCCATCCAGACCATCCCCCTCGGGATCGCCGTCGCGCTGGAGTTTACCGGTCCGCTGGCGGTGGCACTTTTCTCTTCCCGTCGTCCGGTGGATTTTATCTGGGTCGTATTAGCGGTGCTGGGCTTATGGTTCCTGTTGCCGCTCGGCCAGAATGTCACTGAGATTGATCTTACGGGTGCCGCGCTGGCTCTCGGAGCCGGTGCCTGCTGGGCCGTTTATATCCTCACCGGGCAGCGCGCTGGCGAAGAACATGGCCCGGCAACGGTCGCCCTGGGTTCCGTGATTGCGGCTATCGTTTTTGTGCCGATCGGTATGGCGCAGGCCACGGCGTCTATCTGGCAATGGTCAGTTATGCCCATTGGGCTGGCGGTCGCAGTGCTCTCAACGGCGCTCCCCTATTCTCTGGAGATGATCGCCCTGACGCGTCTGCCGACACGCATTTTTGGCACCCTGATGAGCATGGAGCCTGCCCTGGCGGCAATCTCCGGAATGGTATTCCTTGGCGAAACGCTGACGTTTACCCAGACGCTGGCACTCTGCTCTATTATTGCAGCCTCAATGGGGTCAACGCTCACCATGCGCCCGGAACCCAAAGTTGAGAAAATCGACATCAACTGATGCCATATATTCTGCATGGCTTTCTGGCCATGCAGAATAAAGGCCAGATCGTCAGGCGTTATAATTTCTTACATACTTTGTCATATTATCGAAATATCCTGCCAGGCCTGTTTTCTCTGTCCTCAATTAAGATTGATCTGTATCAATTCTGAAATAATCTATTTATATCAGTAAATTATATTATCAACCTCCTTCTTGCTATTAAACCGATAGGCACAGCCAGACCGCAGAGAAAAAATCCGGTGCTATACTTAGTTCCGTAATTACCTGGGACATTAACATCAAGAGGATATGAGATTATGAGTACCGCTAAACTGGTGAAAACGAAAGCGTCTAATCTGCTTTATACCCGTAACGATGTATCGGATAGCGACAAAAAAGCGACCATTGAGTTGCTGAATCGCCAGGTGATCCAGTTCATCGATCTTTCGCTGATCACCAAACAGGCCCACTGGAATATGCGCGGTGCAAACTTTATTGCCGTTCATGAAATGCTGGATGGCTTCCGCACAGCACTGGTGACACACCTCGATACGATGGCTGAACGTGCCGTACAGTTGGGTGGTGTTGCGCTGGGTACCACGCAGGTGATTAACAGTAAAACGCCACTGAAAAGCTACCCGCTGGATATCCATACCGTGCAGGATCACCTGAAAGAGCTGGCAGACCGTTACGCGATTGTGGCCAATGACGTGCGCAAAGCGATTAGCGAAGCCAAAGATGAGGATACGGCAGATATCTTCACCGCCGCCTCCCGCGATCTGGATCAGTTCCTGTGGTTTATCGAATCTAACATCGAGTAATCCATACGATTTTTCTATCGAACCCTCGCCTTCCGGTGAGGGTTTTGCACATCTATGGTGCACACTTTTGGCCTGATACGGTGCAAAAGTGAAGAAATTGTAATAATCACCTCACACAACCGTTAATGGAAGATTGTTTTTTCGTCAGAATTTACGCTAAATATCTCCCCGTCAGTTGAGCCAAACGACGCGCACCAAAATGGTGCTCCATCATGGTGCAACACAACATCATTGCCCCGTTTTTTGTGCAATGCATGACTCCATCCCCTTTGCAAAACAACAGCTTGTAAAGTTGGCACGATTTTTTCATTGTGCCTGTCGTTCTCTCAGGGGATCGCCCCGTGGATATAAAAGGAAATGCTATGAAGTCTGTATTAAAAGTTTCACTGGCTGCACTTACCCTGGCTTTTGCGGTGTCCTCTCAGGCTACCGACAAACTGGTTGTGGCGACCGACACGGCGTTCGTTCCGTTTGAATTCAAACAGGGTGATAAATACGTTGGTTTCGATGTTGATTTGTGGGCCGCTATCGCAAAAGAACTCAAACTGGATTACACCCTGAAGCCAATGGACTTCAGCGGCATCATCCCGGCACTGCAAACCAAAAACGTTGATCTGGCCCTGGCGGGTATCACCATCACCGAAGAGCGTAAAAAAGCGATCGACTTCTCTGACGGTTACTACAAAAGTGGTCTGCTGGTCATGGTCAAAGCCGATAACAATGACGTCAAAAGCGTGAAAGACCTCGACGGTAAAGTTGTCGCAGTGAAGGGCGGTACCGGTTCCGTGGATTACGCAAAAGCGAACATTAAAACCAAAGACCTGCGTCAGTTCCCGAACATCGACAACGCGTACATGGAACTCGGCACCAACCGTGCTGACGCTGTTCTGCACGACACACCGAACATCCTGTACTTCATCAAAACCGCAGGTAACGGCAAGTTCAAAGCGGTAGGCGACTCTCTGGAAGCACAGCAGTACGGTATCGCATTCCCGAAAGGCAGCGACGATCTGCGTACGAAAGTGAACGGCGCGCTGAAAACGCTGAAAGAGAACGGCACGTATAACGAAATCTACAAAAAATGGTTCGGTACTGAGCCTAAATAATTTCACCTGAAATCAGGTTTGTAACGCCCGGTGGCGCTGACGTTTACCGGGCCTACATTTTTCGTTTTTCACCACGGTATACAGGAATACATCATGCAGTTTGACTGGAGCGCCATCTGGCCTGCCATTCCACTCTTGCTTGAAGGCGCTAAAATGACCCTGTGGATTTCGGTCCTGGGTCTGGTGGGCGGGTTGATTATCGGTCTTGTCGCCGGTTTCGCCCGCACCTACGGCGGCTGGATTGCAAACCACATCGCACTGGTTTTCATCGAAGTGATCCGCGGCACCCCGATTGTCGTGCAGGTCATGTTCATCTACTTCGCCCTGCCAATGGCCTTCACCGACCTGCGTATCGATCCGTTCAGCGCAGCCGTCGTGACCATTATGATCAACTCGGGCGCCTACATTGCGGAAATCACCCGCGGTGCGGTGCTGTCGATTCATAAAGGTTTCAGTGAAGCGGGTCTGGCGCTGGGCCTTTCGCGTCGCGAAACGATCCGCCACGTCATTCTTCCGCTGGCGCTGCGTCGCATGCTGCCACCGCTGGGTAACCAGTGGATCATCAGTATTAAAGATACGTCGCTGTTCATCGTTATCGGCGTGGCTGAGCTGACCCGTCAGGGGCAGGAGATCATTGCTGGCAACTTCCGCGCGCTGGAAATCTGGAGTGCGGTAGCCGTTGTCTACCTGATCATTACTCTGGTTCTGAGCTTCGTTCTGCGTCGTCTTGAAAGAAGGATGAAAATCCTGTGATTGAATTTAAAAACGTTTCCAAGCACTTTGGCCCAACCCAGGTGCTGCACAATATTGATCTGAATATTACGCAGGGTGAAGTGGTGGTCATTATCGGACCGTCCGGTTCCGGTAAATCCACTCTGCTGCGCTGTATCAACAAACTGGAAGAGGTCACCAGCGGCGATCTGATTGTCGACGGTCTGAAGGTCAATGACCCGAAAGTGGACGAGCGCCTGATTCGTCAGGAAGCGGGCATGGTGTTCCAGCAGTTCTACCTGTTCCCGCACCTGACGGCGCTGGAAAACGTGATGTTCGGCCCGCTGCGCGTGCGCGGTGCCAGCAAAGCGGCGGCGGAAGCGCTGGCAAAAGATCTGCTGGCAAAAGTGGGTCTGGCAGAACGTGCGCACCACTACCCTTCCGAGCTCTCCGGTGGTCAACAGCAGCGCGTCGCGATTGCCCGCGCGCTGGCAGTGAAGCCGAAGATGATGCTGTTTGATGAGCCAACGTCCGCACTCGACCCGGAGCTGCGCCACGAAGTGCTGAAAGTCATGCAGGACCTGGCAGAGGAAGGGATGACGATGGTTATCGTGACCCACGAAATCGGCTTTGCGGAGAAAGTCGCGTCCCGCCTGATCTTTATCGATAAAGGTCGTATCGCGGAAGACGGTAACCCGCAGGAACTGATTGCTAATCCGCCGAGCCAGCGTTTGCAGGAGTTCCTGCAGCACGTCTCCTGATCTTACGCTTCACGCTGAGCCGGGCTTGCCCGGCTTTTTTACGCCAGATTGTTCCCAAAAACTCCCCTCCTCCCCGCGCCCTCTATACTTATCATTTTGCACGATATTTTGTCGGAGGACGCCGTGCCGTGGTTCCTGCTGCTGTTGATAAGCCTGTTTAGTGCGCCATCCCTCGCCGTGGCGATCCCCGGCGTGACCACCGGAACGACCGCGTCCCAGCAAAGTACGCCGCCCCCGGAACCGGATGTTGAACAAAAAAAAGCGGCTTACGGCGCACTTGCCGACGTGCTTGAAAACGATGCCTCCCGAAAAGAGTTAATCGATCAGCTGCGTAAAGCCGCCGCCACGCCGCCAAAGGAGACCGTTCCTACCCTCACCCCGCCGCAGGTAGAGGAACAAAAAACCGTGCTGGAAAACGTCACCGACGTGAGCCGACGCTTTGGTGAAGCGCTCTCCACACGCTTTGCCCAGCTCTTTCGCAACCTGATGGGATCACCGCATAAGGCATTTAACCCGCAAACCTTTAGCGCCGCCGCCACCCAGTTTTTGATGCTGGCGGGCGCGGTATTTCTTTTTTACTGGCTGGTACGCCTCTGTGCCTGGCCGCTGTACCGCAAGATGGGCTACTGGGGCCGAAAAAAGAACCAGCATAAAAACAGCTGGCTGCACCTCCCCGCCATGATCGCCGGAGCCTTTATTATTGATTTACTGCTGCTGGCGTTGACGCTGTTTGTGGGTCAGGTGCTGGCGGACCGTCTCAATACGGGCAACAAAACCATTGCCTTCCAGCAGGCGCTCTTTCTGAATGCGTTTGCGCTCATCGAATTTTTTAAAGCGGTACTGCGCGTCATCTTTTGCCCGCGCGTGCCTGAACTCCGCCCGTTTACGATCGGTAACGACAGCGCGAAATACTGGGCCGTGCGGCTCAGCGTGCTCAGCGGCCTGATTGGCTACGGCCTGCTGGTTGCGGTGCCGATCATCTCCAACCAGGTGAACGTGCAGTTTGGCGCGCTGGCGAACGTGTTAATCATGCTCTGTATTACCGTCTGGTCGCTGTACCTCATCTTCCACAATAAAAAGGCGATCACGGAGAGTCTGCTGCATCTGGCCGATCGTTCTTTGTCGTTCTTTAGCCTCTTCATTCGCGCCTTCGCGCTGGTGTGGCACTGGCTGGCAAGCGCTTATTTCATCGTGCTGTGCTTCTTCTCACTGTTCGACCCGGGTAATAGCCTCAAATTTATGATGGGGGCGACGTTCAAAAGCCTGGCGATTATCGGCATCGCGGCATTTGTGTCGGGGCTGTTGTCGCGCTGGATTTCGAAAACCATCACCCTGTCCCCGCACGTACAGCGTAATTATCCGGAACTGCAAAAACGCGTGAACGGCTGGATGTCAGTCTCCCTCAAAGTGGCGCGCATTCTGACCGTCTGCGTGGCGATTATGCTGCTGCTGAATGCGTGGAACCTGTTTGATTTCTGGAACTGGCTGCATAACGGCGCAGGTGAGAAGACCGTTGATATTTTAATTCGTATCGCACTGATTCTGTTTTTCTCCGCCGTTGGGTGGACGCTGCTGGCGAGCCTTATCGAGAACCGTCTGGTGTCCGATATTCACGGCAGACCGCTCCCCAGCGCCCGTGCGCGCACGCTGTTGACCCTTTTCCGCAATGCGCTGGCGGTGATCATCAGTACCATCACCATCATGATTGTGCTGTCGGAAATCGGCGTAAACATCGCTCCGCTGCTGGCAGGTGCCGGTGCGCTGGGACTGGCGATCTCCTTCGGGTCACAAACGCTGGTGAAGGATATTATTACCGGCATTTTTATCCAGTTTGAGAACGGAATGAACACCGGCGATCTGGTAACCATCGGGCCGCTGACCGGCACGGTCGAGCGGATGTCGATTCGTTCGGTGGGCGTGCGTCAGGATACCGGGGCATACCACATTATTCCGTGGTCATCGATCACCACCTTCGCCAACTTTGTGCGCGGCATTGGCTCCGTTGTGGCGAACTACGATGTGGATCGTCATGAGGATGCGGACAAAGCGAAGCAGGCGCTGCGGGACGCCGTTGAAGAGTTAATGCAGATGGAGGATATTCGCGGCCTGGTAATTGGCGAGCCGTCATTTGCCGGGATCGTCGGGCTGACGAATACGGCATTTACGCTTCGCGTGTCGTTCACCACCCAGCCGCTGAAGCAGTGGACGGTGCGCTTTGCGCTCGACAGCATGGTGAAAAAACACTTTGATCTGGCAAACGTGCGGATGCCGGTGCAGACGTATCAGGTGTTGCCTTCACCGGCATCAATGCCACCTCCGCAGGAGCCGACATTGTAGCCGTGTTGCCGGGTGGCGGGCTTCGCCTGACCCGGCCTGCGGGACACCTTATTTGCGGCGTTTGTTGTCATCCATAAACGACCAGGCAATAAAGCGGCTCTGCTTCTGGCCCTGCGCCATCTCTTTTTTCACCACTTTCACCGCGCCTGCTTCGGTGAGGGCCCGGTAGAGTGGCGGCAGGTTATCTCCGCGGGAAACCAGCGTGGTGAACCATTTCACCTGGCGACCAAACTGTTTGCTTTCGGCAATCATCCGCAGGATGAAGGCGACTTCACCGCCCTCGCACCACAGCTCCTGCTGCTGTCCACCAAAGTTCAGCACGGCATCTTCGGCCTGACCCAGGTTGCGGCGTTTGCGCTCGCTGCCTGCACGGGCCGCTGCCGCCGAATCATGGAATGGCGGATTACACATCGTGGCGTCATAGCTTTCGTTTTTGTGAATGATGCCGTTGAAGATTGACGTCGCCTCCTTCTGGCGACGCAAACGAATGGAACGACTCAGGCCAGCGTTAGCGCTGATTATCGCCTGCGCGCTGGCAAACGCCTCGGCACCGATTTCGCTCCCGGTAAAGCGCCAGTGGTACTCATGCACGCCAATCAGGGGGTAAATCAGGTTTGCCCCGGTACCAATATCCAGGACGGAAGCCTGCTGGGGGATCGCGCCGTCACGATCGTCGGCGAGAAGATCGGCAAGGTGATGAACGTAATCAGCACGGCCCGGAACAGGAGGACAGAGAAAGCCTTCCGGGATATCCCAGTGCGCCACACCGTAAAAATGCGCCAGCAGCGCCTTGTTCAGGGTTTTCACCGCCAGCGGATCGGCAAAGTTAACCGACGGTTCACCCGCGGGGGTCTCGACAATATAGTCCTGCAGCGCCGGACAACTCTGGCACAGTGCGTTCATGTCGTAGCGGCTGCGATGGCGATTTCGTGGGTGCAATCCCGGCTTTTGGGAAGTCATGGCATTCTCCTTTAAACAGCGGCGTAAGATACCTTGTGCTGGCTCTACGGTAAATCTTTCTCTGCAACCCTTAAAAAACCGCCATAAATCAAACACCTTTATGTCTATGATCTGTCAGCGGATTGTCAGCTTTTATCGTTCAAAAAATAAGCAGATCATCATCAAATATTTGCGCTAAATCACACTCGTCAGGCTTCTAAACTTAAAGGGAATCACCTGTTGTTTCCTCATGAGGATGTGATTATGAAAAAGTATCTGACCCTTGCTCTTCTCGCCGGTACCCTGGCGAGCGCCTCTTTCTCCGCTATGGCCGTTCAGTCCCTGACCCAAAGCACGGACACCAGCCAGTTGCGCCCGGCAGGTACCGTCTCGGTAAGCCGCGCAAGCAACCTTGACGATCTTCAGGATAAACTGGCTGAAAAAGCTCGCCAGGAAGGCGCTAAAGGCTTCGTGGTGAACTCCGCAGGTGGAGATAACCATATGTACGGCACAGCGACTATCTATAAATAACGTGTTTCCTTTCACCCGACTGCATCTGCCTGCCAGATGCAGTTTGTCTCCCCTCTCACCTTGATTGTGCATTTTTTAACCCCATATTAACGCTATGGCTTAAACCGATATCAGGAGGGCAAGATGGCTTCCGGTTGGGCAAATGATGATGCCGTGAACGAACAGATCAACAGTACGATTGAAGATGCAGTTGCGCGCGCTCGCGGCGAAATTCCGCGCAGCGAAAGTTTAACGGAATGCGAAGAGTGCGGAGAGCCCATTCCTGAGGCGCGGCAAAAAGCCATTCCCGGGGTAAGGTTATGTATAACCTGCCAGCAGGATAAAGATTCAAAAAACGCTTCACATTCGGGATATAATCGCAGAGGATCGAAAGACAGCCAGTTACGCTGACTTTCCTTTACCTAAGTTAACCGCCCGAATGCTTACCTTTACGCTCACGCTTTTTAGCGAACCGCGTAGCAAAATGTGCCATTCAACTTTCTTCTGTAAAGCGTATCAACAAGAAGTGTAAAGCCGTAATTTGAATTTATTAATAATCAATAAGTTATTTGTCATTCAATTTTTTTGATTAACCACGTCAATTCTCTTCGATTTTATCTCTGCAGAAAAAACGTGATACTTATCACATCGACGGAACATCGTCCCCTTAACAGAATAACCTGCGAGAGATTAATTATGAAAACCATCAAATATGCTGTTGCTGCTGTTGCCCTGTCCGCTCTGTCTTTTGGCGCATTCGCTGTAGAGCCTGTTTCATCTACTCAGGCGCAGAGCATGAATAAAATCGGTGTGGTGAGTGCAGAAGGCGCGACCACGCTGGACGGTCTGGAAGCCAAACTGGCTGAGAAAGCGGCTGCTGCCGGTGCAAGCGGATACACCATCACCTCCGCTAACACCAACAACAAGCTGAGCGGTACTGCGGTTATCTACAAATAATCGCCTGAATGAATGCTGTACCCTCACCAAACCCTCTGGTGAGCTGCTCCAACCCTCATTGACCCTGTTGTTTGTTACCCTTGCTTGCCCGTCCGCCACTGGACGGGCTTTTTTTTGCCTAAAATGCCGCCTCAACCCGTTTCATGCCAGCCTCGACCGTGTCAACTTCCCCGGTCGCCAGCAGGCAGCAGGCCATCTGTAACTTGATGGACTGCGGCACCGGCACATTTCCGGCAAGGCACTGTTCAATCCACTTCGCGGTGATGTAGGGATCTTTCGCCTCCGGCAGAATAACGCCGCTGTTCTCTTCCCCACGTTCAAGCGCGATACGCGTCCCAGCCGCGTCGATCAGCATTATTTGCGGGCAGCGCTGCGGATTAGCGTACACCTCGCCTTCCGTCCCATGCATCAGCAACGCGTTGCCGCCAATCTCTTCAAAGAATTTCCCCACGCGCCCCACGTATTCCGGGTGCGAAACGCTGGAAAGGCGCAGCGCGGCATTTTCGGCAAACGGCGTGGCCAGCTTCGCCAGCGTATGCGCGCTGTTACGCACGCCCATTCGCCAGCGCATTGCGAGCTGCTTTTCCAGCGGCGGGCAGAGCGCCTTAACGGGAATATAGACCGGCTGATGGCTATCGAGCTTCGCCTGCGCCTGCCCGGCGTGGAGAGTGGGTTCGATCCCCAGCAGTTCAAAAATCGTTTCTGTCAGCACGCGGGTCGGATCTTCACTCACCCCATGCACCACCACCGGAAAACCCAGCTTATGTAACAGAATAGCCAGCAGCGGCGTCAGGTTGGCCTGCTTGCGCGCGCCGTTATAGCTGGGAATGACGATCGGCATCGGTTTTGCCACAGGTGGCGTCAGACGCAGCGTTTGCGCCTGCATCGCCTCATAAAAGCCGCGCATCTCCGCTTCACCTTCTCCTTTAATGCGCAGGGCGATAAGAATGCCGCCGAGTTCGAGATCGGGAACCTCACCGTTGAGCATACGGGTGTAAAGCGCACGCGCTGTCTCATGATCCAGGTCGCGGGCATGGTTTTTTCCACGCCCTACCTCTTTGATAATTTTACGATAATCCACGGTATCTCTCCTGAAAACGTCACCTTGTTAACACTATATCCCCGATGAAACCTGCCCGGTAGCTTTTTATCCCCACCGCCAGAGCCATCTGTTTTACCGAAGAAAAAAATTATGCAAGCACTGATTCAATTATTTGTGATGCCTATAGAAGATTCTTATCCATCCATTCTTTGATTAAATAACGAACGGAAATCATTGAGGACAACGGGCAAAAACCTTAGGCACGTTTTTACCCACACACCAGGAACTATTATGAACAAGATTGCGTTAGGTCTTTTTATCGCGTCGGTGATTGGCTGCTCGGCATCCGCTTTTGCAGCAACAGACGGTGAAGGACAGATCAACTTTACGGGCGAAATCATCGATTCCGCCTGTCAGGTTGTGAATGGTTTAAGTAACCCGTTGAACGTGACATTAGGCAAAGTCTCCAAGACGGTCTTTACCGGTGCCGGCTCCACCAGCACCGCCACGAAGTTTGATATTGAGTTAAAAAACTGCCCGGAAACCGTTACGGCGGCGGCAATCAACTTCGGTGGAACCCCGGATGCCAATAACAACAGCACCCTGGCGTTAACCCCCGATGCAGATGCCGCAACCGGCGTAGCCATTCAGCTGATCGACTCTTCTGAACAGCCCGTCAGTTTATATACTCCGTCAAAAGAGTATCCGCTGGCCTCCGGCACCGCAGTAAACGATCTGCAGTTTGCCGCGCGATATATTCAAACCGGTGCGACTATTACCGCGGGTCCGGCAAACTCTGTTTCAACATTCACGGTTATTTATAACTGATATTGCTCACCAGGGACTATTTCCTTTTGCAAAAAAGAGATAGTCCCGCCTTATTTTGAGAAAAAACTATGCGTCACGGTTATTTACTCAGCACCCTTTTACTGGTAGCTGCAACGGCACATGCAGGCGTTATTATTAACGGCACGCGCCTGGTCTACCAGGGAGGCAAAAAGGAATCCTCTATCGGTATTTCAAACCCAGATGCAACGGATTATCTGGTGCAATCCTGGGCGGATTCTGGCGGTAAAGACCTGGCCAAAGCTCCCTTTCTGATTACGCCGCCACTGTTTCGTCTTGATGCGAAGCAGGAAAACGTTCTGCGCGTCGTACGTACCGGCGGAAATTTGCCTGAAGATCGCGAGTCGATGTTTTGGCTGAATATAAAAGCCATCCCCTCCTCAAAAAAGGTGGCTGGGGTCAATACCCTGCAAATTGCGGTTAACACGCGCATTAAGCTGATGTACCGCCCGGCCTCCGTCAAGGGTAAACCGGAAGCGGTCGCGGATCAGCTTGAGTGGCACCGCGAGGGCAATGATTTAGTGGTTAACAACCCGACGCCGTTTTATATGAATTTCCAGTCGGTCACCCTTAACGGTCATAAGGTCGATAAAGCGACCTGGGCCGTACCAAAAACCGAAACCCATTTTGCGTTGCCTGCACATACCGGCGGTTCAACCATGTCCTGGTCAATTATTACTGATTACGGCAGCATCAGCAAAACGCTCTCTGCATCCGTGCATTAATACCGTACCCAATAACGCACCTTATGATTACCTATTCTTCAACCCCAAGAAGGCAATTGCCTTCCGTTTATCGGATGCTTACGCTGCTGACCCTGCTATGCGGGTTAGCGGCCGTGGGTTTTTCGCAGCAAACGCGGGCGGATGATTATTTTAATCCAGCATTGTTGGATGTGGATAATCCACAGCAGGGAAAAACCGATCTCTCCATTTATGAAAAAGGCCCGGGACAGGCGCCAGGGAAATATCAGGTCACGATCTTTATCAATAATAATAAAATTGATACCCGCGACGTGACCTTTATATTGCAAAAGCAGGATAATGGAGAAAATTCCCTTCAGCCCTGCTTTACTCTGTCCGATTTAAAAAGCCTGGGTATTAAAACTGACGACTATCCTCAGCTTGCCGTGAAGGGCGCATGCGCGGATTTGCACGCCATACCGGCGGCGACGGCGACATTTCGCGTCAGCAACCAGCAGCTTCTGTTGAGCATTCCGCAGTCCGCGCTCGGTCAGGTTCCCCGTGGCTATATTGACCCAACAGAATTTGATGAGGGGATCACGGCGGGCATCCTCAACTACAGCGCCAGCGCCAGCCAGAGCCACGCCCGTCAGCAGGGCATGCAGGACAACAGCAGCCAGTACGTTAACCTGCGTCCGGGCCTGAACGTCGGCGCGTGGCGCCTGCGCAACTACTCCACCTGGAGTCGCAGCACCAGCGGTCACGAAGAAGAGCAATCCTTTAACTCGGTCTACACCTATGCCCAGCGCGATATCGTGGCGTTAAAAAGCGACCTGACCGTAGGCCAAAGCAGCTCCCCGGCAGACGTATTTGACAGCGTTCCATATACCGGCGCGCAGCTGAACTCCGACAACGATATGCTGCCGGACAGCGAAAAAGGCTATGCCCCGATCATCCGCGGCACGGCCCACAGTAATGCGCTGGTGGTGGTACGTCAGAACGGCTACGTGATTTATCAAAATACCGTTGCGCCGGGTGCATTTGAAATTAATGACCTGTATCCCACCGGCAGCAGCGGCGATCTCCAGGTCACCGTGAAAGAGACGGACGGCAGCGAACGTCACTTTGTGGTGCCCTACGCCTCCGTACCGGTCCTCCAGCGCGAAAAGCATCTGAAATACAGCGTCACTGCCGGGCGCTACCGCTCTTATGACAAAGACGTGGAAAAAACGCCCTTCGCTCAGGGAAGTGCCATTTATGGCCTGCCGTACGGATTCACCGCCTACGGTGGCGTACAGCAAAGCAGCCATTATCAGTCACAGGCGCTGGGCACCGGTAAAAACTTTGGCGATCTTGGCGCGTTTTCTGTCGACGTGACGCGCGCCAAAGCGCTGCTCAAAAAACAGCAGGCCAGCAAGGGGCAATCCTGGCGTCTGCGCTACAGCAAAGATTTCGCGGGTACGGGCACAAACTTCGCTCTGGCTGGCTATCGCTACAACAGTAAAGGGTTTTACACCCTCGAAGACACCATGGAGTCCTATACCCGCGCCGATGACTGGTCAGCACCGCAGCAGCGCCGCGCGCGTACCGAGGCCACCATCGATCAAACCCTCGGCGAAGGCTGGGGATCGTTTACGCTGAGCCTGGTCAAAGAGACCTACTGGAACCAGGGTCAGGACATGACCTCGATGAGCGTCAGCTATAACAACAGCTGGAAGGGAATCACCTACAGCATGAGCTATAGCCTCAACAAAAACACCAACAGCCGTGATGACGAAGGCGATTCGGTCAGTAACGATAACCTGTTCGCGCTGAGCGTGTCGGTACCGCTGGATCGCTGGATGAGCAACACCTGGGCCTCCTACAACATGAATAACAATAAAGACGGCACCACGCACACGCTGGGCCTGAACGGGACGGCGCTGGAGGAGAACAACCTTAACTGGAACGTGCAGGAAGGCTATGACTCATCAGAGAACGGTACCTCTACCAGTCTGAACGCCGATTATAAAGCCACCTACGGGGAAGTGAGTGGCGGTTTCAGCCAGGACAAATACCAGCGGACCACCAACGTCGGTCTGCAGGGGGGCATGATAGCCCACGCTAACGGCCTGACGCTGAGCCAGCCGCTGGGCGAGACCATCGCACTGGTGAAAGCGCCCGGAGCCAGCGGCACGCACATCGCCAACCAGACGGGCGTGGAAACTGACTTCCGCGGCTATACCGTGGTGCCCTTTGTCACCGCCTATCGCCACAACACGATTTCGCTGGATACCGAAACGCTGCCTGACGAGGCTGACGTGACGCACGCTTCGCAGATCGTCACGCCAACCCGCGGTGCGGTGGTGCGGGCAAGCTTCAATACCCGCGTGGGTCATCGCGTCCTGATGATGCTGACGCACAACGGGAAGCCGCTGCCCTTCGGCGCAACGGTTACCACCGAGGATAAGGACAGCGAATTTATCGTCGGCACTGATGGCCAAACCTATCTTTCCGGAATGCCCGATCGCGGCAAGCTCTCCGTCTCATGGGGACAGGAAGCCAGCGACCACTGCGTTGCGGAATACACGCTCACGGATGAAAAAGAGAAAACAGACATTATTAACGCTGCCGCGCAGTGTCAGTAATCAACCGAGCAGGTTCACCTATGCAGCTTGTAAAACAATGCTTTTTCTTACTCGTACTGGCAACCGCATCGCTGTTTATGCCGCATGCAAAAGCCACCTGTACGTCGCCGGATATGCCAAAGACCATTAACCTGGCCACGGTTTCCGTCTCCACCACGCTTCCCGTCGGCGCGACCATCCCCGGCACCGAACAGACGGTACACGTCGCGGGCCACTGCGATAGTGCTGCAGATAAGGGTCTGGAGATCGTCTCCTGCTACTACGGCTACGGCACGGAAATTCCCGGCCTTTCCGGAGTCTATGAATCCGGCGTGAAGGGGGTTGGTATTGCGCTGATGAATGACAAAGGTCAGCGCATCAGCGGTGCGGGCGGGGTCACCTGTGACTCCCGCGGCACGCCAATTGGCTATGTCTCAACTGACGGCAACCAGACGTTCGATTTTAACGTCACGCTGGAGCTGGTAAAAACGGATACCGCGGTAGAATCCGGTACGCTAAATCAAAGCCAGACCGTTTTTGGCATTGGCGTTTTTGGTCACGAAGGCATCGGTTCACCCAACAATGTTAGCTATGCTGGTAACGTAAACCTTGAAAACGTCACCTGCTCCGTACTGCCAAAAAGCCTGACCGTCAACATGGGCGATTTCCCGGTCAGCGATTTCAACATGGTCGGCACCCTGGCGATGCCCGCGAAGGAGTTCAACATCACGGTGAACTGTAACTCCACCGTTCAGCCGGAATTTAAGGTCACCAGCAGTGACGGCTACGTACCCGGTTATCAGGGGGTGCTTAAGCTCACGCCGGAGGATGGCGTGGCAACGGGGGTCGGGATTGAAATGGCGATCGACAACGAGCTGGCAACGTTCGATACCTACACCCAAACTGAAACCCTGGCCTATGCCAACCAGACGATGGATATCCCGGTCAAGCTGAACTATTTGCAGGTGGCAGATGAAGTCACCCCTGGCCCGGCGAACGCCGTCGCCACCATTACTCTGGCCTATAAGTGATGAAAATGAAGAAACGTCTCTTTGTGCTGGCCGCGCTGGCCAGCACGCTCACCTGTCTGGCCCGGGCTGACGATATTCAGCTGCAAATGGTCGGTAACATTTATGCCAACACCTGCCTCGTGGACAGCGCCAGCAAGGATTTAACCGTTGATTTAGGCCAGGCGGCTTCCAGTGAATTCCACGACGTGGGGGATACCGGCGCGTGGAAAACCTTCAGCCTGAAGGTGACACATTGTCCTAAATCCCTCGCCCTGGCGACCGCCTTCTTTTACGGTCAGGCGGATGCTACCCACCCAACCAAGTTTGCCAACACGGGCAGCGCGAAGGGGCTGGCGCTGGAGCTGGCGGACAGCCAGGACCATATACTCATCGCACCGCAGGCCAGCTTTAACGCGCTGATTGACCAGAACGACCATACCGCTACCTTCCCGCTGGCCGCACGCTATTACGCCACCGCTATGCCTGTTACCGCAGGCACGTTCAGCAGCGTCGTTCAGGTGACCTTCACTTACCAGTAGGACCGCGCCCCTTAGCACGGATGCTTTTTCGACGCCCGGCAGCCTGTTTTGCCGGGCGTTTTTTTATCTCCGGTACCGACGGCTGTTCAATCGGGAAGACCGGAAGCGCGTTGAGCAGCCGCTGTCCATAATTTTTGGTCAGCAGACGTTTATCGTAGATCACCACTTCGCCCCAGCAGCCGTGGCTTCGAATCAAACGCCCCACCTGCTGAATCAGGTTAAACGATGCCGCAGGCAAACTCTGCACCTCAAACGGATAGCGGTTAAGGCTTTTCAGCCATTCGCCCTCGGTGATCACCACCGGGCTGTCGATGGGGGGGAAGGCAATTTTATGAATGTGGACCTGCGTCAGGTAGTCGCCTTTCAGGTCAAGACCTTCCGCGAAAGACTGCAATCCCACCAGCACGCTACGCTCGCCGTTATCAATGCGTTTACGGTGGGTTTCCACCAGCCTGTAACGCGGCTGGTCACCCTGCACCAGCAGGAGTAAACGCAGATCGGTGACGTGTTCCAGAAAACGCTGCATGGCGCGTCCACTGGCAAATAACACCAGCATGCCAGGGTATTTTTTACTCTCGACCTGTTCGCGGAAATAGGCCGCCATTTCCGCAATGTGCTGTTCTTCGTTGTCGATCAGCGGCTCAAACGTCATGCGCGGAATGACCAGCTTGCCCTGCTCGCAGTGGTTAAACGGCGAGTCCAGCGCCACAAAGCGGTCACCCGCTTTTTCTTTAAGCCCGCTCATCTCCTGCAAACGAGAAAAACTGTTCAGAGAACGCAGCGTGGCAGAGGTCACCACCACGTGCGGCACGCTGCGCCAGATCAGCTTTTCCAGCTGATCGGCCACGCGGATGCCCACGCAGTGGAAGTAGAGATGCACCTGCCCGTCCCGCACGTCGCGGGTGGCCCATTTGGTGACCGGCGCGCCTGATGCCTGCGCCATTGAGGCCAGCCGCCAGAGTTTGCTCTGCGCTTCGAACATGCCCAGCGCGCGGTTCATCTGTAGCAGAATACGGTGCAGACGCACCACGTCATGCGTGCCGGTTTTCTCGCTCAGATCGTTTAAGAACATCTCCGCCAGCCCGCGCAGCTTTTCAAGGTGCTTTGCCAGCTGCTGACAAATTTCCATCACCTCTTCTGGCAGTTCGCCCATCGCAAAGCGATGTTCCGCCTCCTGGGCTGCGGGAAGATAAAGGTTGAGGATGTTATTGAGCGAGGAGATCAGGCCGTAAACCTCTTCACAATGCTCGCTTAGCCGTTCCGGCACCGCCAGCGGCGGCGTGGTTTTCGGGCGGAACTGCTCCATGCAGGTTGCCACCAGCTTGCAGAACAGATCCAGCTGCAGGCGGAACCAGGGCGCGGTGATCTCGGCGCTCATCTCCAGCGCGTCCCGAGCCACGTCGGGCAGATGATGGCCTTCGTCGAGCACCAGCAGCAGATTTTTGGGCTCCGGTAGCACCGCCTCACTCTCCAGCGCGGCCATCACCAGCGCGTGGTTGGCGACAACCACCTCCGCCTCCTGAATTTCGCGCCGGGCGACAAAGAACGGGCACTCGCGGTAGTAGTGGCAGTTGCGGTTCAGACAGCTGGCTTTGTCAGTGCTGAGCCTGCGCCATAAGTCGTCGCTGATGGCCTGGCTGGTGTGATCCCGAAGGCCGTCCCACTTATAGCCGTCGAGTTCGGCTTTGAGTTTTGCACACTGCTCCTGCTCGGCCTTATTGTTCGGCGTCAGCTCGTCATCAAGAAACGCGAGCAGATCCTGTTGATTCGGCTCGCTGCTGGCGAGCGCCGCCAGGTTACGTGGGCACACGTAGCGCCCGCGCCCAAAGGCGGCGGTAAAGCGCAGGTCGGGGATGATTTTGCGCAGCAGCGGCAAATCTTTGCTGAAAATCTGATCCTGCAGGGCCACGTTGGCGGTGCTGACCACCAGCGTTTTGTCCTCTTCCCGCGCGATGGCAATACCGGGAATGAGATATGACAGGGTTTTCCCGACGCCGGTCGGCGCTTCAATCGCCAGATGTCGCCCGTCGTCCCCGGCAAGCGTTTTTGCCACGTCAGCAATCATCTGCCGCTGCGGCGCTCGGGGGATAAAGTCGGGGATCTGCTGTTGTAGCGCCTTGTACCATGCGCCAATTTGCGCTTTCAGCGCCGCGGTTAAAGCCATCGAAAAACCTGAAATACTGTATAAACAGCCACTATTGTGGCACTTTCTCTTCGCTGCCGCAAAAAGAAAAGCCCGGCTTTACGACCGGGCTTCCAGATTACTGCGGGTTAGCAGGTTTACGCGGGCGGCGTCGACGCTGCCCTTCCCCTGCCGGTTTCCCTTCGCCGCTGCGCCACGGACTTTCGCCGGCCGGTTTGCTGTCGTTGTTGCGACGCGGGGGCTTGCCGGATGATTTCGGCGCGCCGCCTTCAGCACGACGCGGCTGCTGACCGCGACCACCGCCGCCCTGACCACGACCGCCACCCTGGCGACCGTTCTGAATCGGCTCCGCCTTGATGGATGGATCCACTTCGTAGCCCGGGGTTTCGATGCGTGGGATCTCTTTCTTCAGCAGACGTTCGATGTCGCGCAGCAGCTTGTGTTCATCGACGCAGACCAGTGACAGCGCTTCACCGGTTGCCGCCGCGCGGCCGGTACGACCGATACGGTGAACGTAATCTTCCGGGACGTTTGGCAGCTCGTAGTTTACTACGTGCGGCAGCTCTTCAATGTCCAGACCACGCGCGGCGATGTCGGTTGCCACCAGCACGCGGATGTCGCCAGATTTGAAGTCCGCCAGCGCACGGGTACGCGCACCCTGGCTCTTGTTACCGTGGATGGCGGCACTGCGGATACCGTCTTTATTGAGCTGTTCCGCCAGGTGGTTCGCACCGTGCTTGGTGCGGGTAAAGACCAGCACCTGCTGCCAGTTACCCTGGCCGATCATCTGGGAGAGCAGCTCCCGCTTACGCTTTTTATCAACAAAGTGAACGTGCTGCGTCACCTGCTCAGAGGCGGTGTTGCGACGCGCCACTTCCACTTCCAGCGGGTTATGCAGCAGCTTTTCTGCCAGCGCCTTGATCTCGTCGGAGAAGGTGGCAGAGAACAGCAGGTTCTGACGACGCGCAGGCAGCTTGGCCAGCACGCGACGGATGTCGTGGATAAAGCCCATATCCAGCATGCGGTCAGCTTCATCCAGCACCAGAATTTCAATCTGATCGAGCTTCACCGCGTTCTGGTGTTCGAGATCCAGCAGACGGCCCGGCGTTGCCACCAGCACGTCCACGCCGCCGCGCAGCTTCATCATCTGCGGGTTAATGCTGACGCCACCGAAAACGACCAGCGAGCGAATGTTGAGATAGCGGCTGTAGTCACGCACGTTCTCACCAATCTGCGCCGCCAGCTCACGGGTTGGGGTCAGGATCAGCGCACGAACCGGACGACGGCCTTTGGCGTGCGGCTGGTTTTTTACCAGCAGCTCTAACAGCGGCAGCGTAAAGCCCGCGGTTTTACCGGTGCCGGTCTGGGCGCTGGCCATCAGGTCACGCCCCTGAAGAACGGCGGGGATCGCCTGCTGCTGGATGGGGGTTGGCTCAACGTAGCCCTGCTCTGCGATGGCACGCAGAATTTCCGGGTTCAGGCCAAGGGAATCAAAAGACATAAAAACTCCGAACCGCCCCGACCATCACAGGTGTAGTTTTCAGGGAGATATAACGAAAAGGGGAAGGACAAAAACCACAATGTCGCGAAGGGGCGGAGTGTAGCAGCTTTTGTGACGTGGCGCATAAAATATCCCTCCGCGTTCCCTCGACGTTAGCGTGAATCAGGCATAATCTTAATCAATCGATTGATTAATTTTTAATACCGCCATGAATACGACCCCAACAACAACCAAAGGTGAACAGGCCAAAAGCCAGCTGATTGCTGCCGCGCTGGCGCAGTTTGGCGAGTATGGCCTGCACGCGACCACGCGAGATATCGCCGCCCAGGCCGGGCAAAACATTGCGGCGATCACCTACTATTTTGGCTCAAAAGAGGATTTGTACCTCGCCTGCGCCCAGTGGATTGCCGATTTTATCGGCACACATTTTCGTCCGCACGTTGAAGAAGCCAGCGAGCTGTTGAGCCAGCCGACGCCGGATCGTGACGCTATCCGGCGGCTTATCCTGAATGCCTGCCATAATATGATCCGCCTGCTGACGCACGACGATACGCTCAACCTGAGTAAGTTTATCTCCCGCGAGCAGCTCTCCCCTACAACTGCCTATCAGCTGGTACACGATCAGGTCATTGCTCCGATGCATACCCACCTGACCCGGCTGATCGCCGCCTATACCGGGCGGGACGCCAGCGATACCGTGACCATTTTGCATACCCATGCCCTGCTGGGTGAAATCCTTGCCTTTCGTCTGGGGCGGGAAACCATCCTGTTACGCACCGGCTGGACACAATTCGATGAGGATAAAGCCGCGCAGATTAGCCAGGTCATCACCTGTCATCTCGATCTGATCCTGCAAGGCTTAACGCAAAGGAGCCTGAAGTCATGAAAAAACCTGTCGCCATCATTCTGGTGGTTGTTGTTTTGCTTGCCGCGGGCGTCGGTGGCTGGCTGTGGTATCAGAGCCATCAGGACCGGGGCCTGACGCTGTATGGTAATGTGGATATTCGTACCGTGAATATGAGCTTCCGCGTGGGTGGCCGTCTCGCCTCGCTGAGCGTTGACGAAGGTGATGCCATTAAACGCGGGCAGACGCTGGGCATGCTGGATAAAGCCCCCTACGAGAACGCCCTGATGCAGGCCAAAGCGGGCGTTTCCGTTGCCCAGGCGCAATATGACCTGATGCTGGCGGGTTATCGTGACGAAGAGATCGCCCAGGCCGCCGCTGCCGTTAAGCAGGCGAAAGCTGCCTACGACTACGCGCAGAATTTCTATAACCGTCAGCAGGGGCTGTGGAAAAGCCGCACCATTTCAGCCAACGATCTGGAGAATGCGCGTTCATCCCGCGACCAGGCGCAGGCGACGCTGAAATCCGCGCAGGATAAATTAAGCCAGTACACCACCGGTAACCGCCCGCAGGACATTGCCCAGGCCAAAGCCAGCCTTGAACAGGCGCAGGCGCAGCTGGCCCAGGCAGAGCTGGATCTGCATGATACAACCCTCATCGCCCCGTCTGACGGTACGCTGATGACCCGTGCCGTGGAGCCGGGCAGCATGCTCAGCGCGGGCAGCACCGTATTAACGCTCTCCCTGACCCGCCCGGTCTGGGTGCGCGCCTACATTGACGAGCCAAATCTCGGCCAGATGCAGCCGGGCCGCGAGCTGCTGCTCTATACCGATGGTCGTCCGGATAAGCCGTATCACGGCAAAGTCGGCTTTGTCTCCCCCACCGCCGAATTCACCCCGAAAACCGTTGAAACGCCGGACCTGCGTACCGACCTGGTGTACCGTCTGCGCATCATCGTCACCGATGCGGACGACGCGCTGCGTCAGGGCATGCCTGTTACCGTAAAAGTGAACAACGGGGAACGACATGAATGACGCGGTTATCCAGCTCAACAATCTGGTCAAACGCTTCGCAGGGATGGACAAACCGGCGGTCGCCCCGCTGAACTGCACCATTCAGAAAGGCTATGTGACCGGCCTGGTCGGCCCGGACGGCGCAGGCAAAACCACGCTGATGCGGATGCTGGCCGGTTTGCTAAAGCCGGATGAAGGCACAGCCAGCGTGCTTGGCCTTGACCCCATCAAAGACGACGGCGCGCTCCACGCCATGCTCGGCTATATGCCGCAGAAGTTTGGTCTGTATGAAGATCTGACGGTGATGGAAAACCTGAACCTGTATGCCGACCTGCGCAGCGTGACCGGCGAAACCCGGCAGAAAACCTTCGCCCGCCTGCTTGAGTTCACCTCCCTCGGCCCGTTCACCGACCGGCTGGCGGGCAAGCTCTCCGGCGGGATGAAGCAAAAGCTGGGGCTGGCCTGTACGCTCGTCGGCGAACCAAAGGTCCTGCTGCTGGACGAGCCCGGCGTCGGCGTGGACCCCATCTCCCGCCGTGAGCTGTGGCAGATGGTGCACGAGCTGGCAGGCGACGGGATGCTGATCCTCTGGAGCACCTCCTACCTCGACGAAGCGGAACAGTGCCGGGACGTGCTGCTGATGAACGAAGGCGAGCTGCTTTATCAGGGCGAGCCAACGACGTTGACGCAGAGCATGGCCGGACGCAGTTTCCTCCTCCACAGCCCGCAGGAGTCCAACCGCAGGCTGCTGCAGAGAGTGCTGAAACTGCCGCAGGTGAGCGACGGGATGATTCAGGGTCGGTCCGTGCGCGTAATCCTCAAAAAGGAGGCCACCGTCGAGGATATTCGCCGCGCGCCTGGCATGCCTGAAATTGAAATGGCAGAGACGGCGCCGCGCTTTGAAGATGCGTTCATCGACCTGCTGGGCGGCGCGGGGACATCGGAATCGCCTCTCGGCGCGATCCTCCACACGGTTGAAGGTACGCCGGGCGAGACGGTGATTGAAGCCAAATCCCTGACCAAAAAGTTCGGCGATTTCGCCGCCACCGATAACGTCAACTTTGCGGTAAAACGCGGCGAGATTTTTGGCCTGCTCGGGCCGAACGGCGCGGGGAAATCCACCACCTTTAAAATGATGTGTGGCCTGCTGGTGCCGACGTCCGGCAAGGCGCTGGTGCTGGATATGGATCTCAAAGTCAGCTCCGGCAAGGCGCGCCAGCATCTGGGCTATATGGCACAGAAATTCTCGTTGTATGGCAACCTGACCGTCGAGCAGAATCTGCGCTTTTTCTCCGGCGTGTACGGCCTGCGCGGGCGCGCGCAGAACGAGAAAATCCGCCGCATGAGCGATGCCTTCGGGTTAACGAATATTGCCTCCCACGCCACCGACGAACTGCCCCTCGGCTTTAAGCAGCGCCTCGCGCTGGCCTGCTCGCTGATGCACGAGCCCGATATTCTTTTCCTCGATGAGCCGACCTCCGGGGTGGATCCCCTCACCCGCCGCGAGTTCTGGCTGCATATCAACAGCATGGTGGAGAAAGGGGTGACGGTGATGGTGACCACCCATTTTATGGATGAGGCGGAATACTGCGACCGCATCGGGCTGGTCTATCGCGGCAAGCTGATTGCCCACGGCACCCCGGACGACCTGAAAAACCAGGCCGCCGACGATGCCGTGCCGGACCCGACCATGGAGCAGGCGTTTATCACCCTCATCCACGACTGGGATAAGGAGAATGCCCATGCGCAGTAACGCCCTTTCCTGGCGCCGGGTGCGCGCGTTATGCATAAAAGAGACGCGGCAGATCGTGCGTGACCCGAGTAGCTGGCTGATTGCGGTGGTGATCCCCCTGCTGCTGCTGTTTATCTTTGGCTACGGCATCAACCTCGACTCCAGCAAGCTGCGGGTCGGCATTTTGCTGGAGCAGCAGAGCGAAGAGGCGCTGGACTTCACCCACGCCATGACCGGCTCGCCGTACATTGACGCCACCATCAGCGATAACCGGCAGGCGCTGATCCAGAAGATGCAGGCCGGGAAAATTCGCGGGCTGGTGGTCATCCCGGTGGATTTCGCCGCCAATATGGCGCGGGCGAATGCCGACGCGCCGATCCAGGTGATTACCGACGGCAGCGAGCCGAACACCGCCAACTTCGTGCAGGGCTACGTGGAGGGGATCTGGCAGCTATGGCAGATGCAGCGTGCCGAAGACCGGGGGGAGACGTTTGAACCGCTCATCGACGTGCAAACACGCTACTGGTTTAACCCTGCCGCCATCAGCCAGCACTTTATCATTCCGGGCGCGGTGACGATTATCATGACGGTGATTGGCGCGATCCTGACCTCGCTGGTGATCGCCCGCGAGTGGGAGCGTGGCACCATGGAGGCGCTACTGTCCACAGAAGTGACGCGCGTCGAGCTGCTGCTGTGTAAGCTCATCCCCTACTATTTCCTCGGCATGCTGGCGATGCTGCTCTGTATGCTTGTCGCCGTCTTTATCCTCGGCGTGCCGTACCGCGGCTCGCTGGTGGTGCTGTTTTTTATCACCAGCCTGTTTTTACTCAGCACGCTGGGGATGGGGCTGCTCATCTCCACCATCACCCGCAACCAGTTTAACGCCGCGCAGGTGGCGCTCAACGCCGCCTTTTTACCGTCGATTATGCTGTCCGGGTTTATTTTCCAGATAGACAGTATGCCAGCGGTGATCCGCGCCGTGACCTACATCATTCCGGCGCGTTATTTCGTGAGCACGCTGCAAAGCCTGTTCCTGGCGGGGAATATTCCGGTGGTGCTGATTATCAACACGCTGTTTTTAATGGCGTCAGCGGTGATGTTTATCGGATTGACGTGGTTGAAAACCAAACGGCGTCTGGATTAAGGAGCGAACATGTTTCACCGACTATGGACGTTAATACGAAAAGAGCTGCAATCCCTGCTGCGCGAGCCGCAAACCCGCGCCATTCTGGTTTTGCCGGTGCTGATCCAGGTGTTGCTGTTCCCCTTTGCCGCGACGCTTGAGGTGACCAACGCCACCATCGCCATTTACAACGAAGACAACGGTAAACATTCCGTCGAGCTGACGCAGCGCTTTGCCCGTGCAAAAGCGTTTACCCATATCCTGCTGCTGAAAAGCCCGCAGGAAATCCAGCCGACCATCGATACGCAAAAAGCCCTGCTGCTGGTGCGCTTCCCGGCAGATTTTTCCCGTAACCTGGATACCTTCCAGACCGCGCCGATGCAGCTTATCCTCGACGGGCGCAACTCTAACAGCGCCCAGATTGCGGCCAACTATCTGCAGCAGGTGGTGAAGAATTATCAGCAGGAGCTGATGGACGGCAAACCAAAGCCCAACAACAGCGAGCTGGTGGTGCGTAACTGGTACAACCCGAATCTGGACTACAAATGGTTTGTGGTGCCGTCGCTGATCGCCATGATCACCACCATCGGGGTGATGATCGTCACCTCCCTGTCCGTCGCCCGCGAGCGGGAGCAAGGTACGCTGGATCAGCTGCTGGTTTCCCCGCTCGCGACCTGGCAAATCTTTGTTGGCAAAGCGGTGCCGGCGCTGATTGTCGCGACATTTCAGGCCACTATCGTGCTGGGCGTGGGAATTTGGGCCTATCAAATCCCGTTTGCCGGTTCGCTGGCGCTGTTTTACTTCACGATGGTGATTTACGGGCTGTCGCTGGTGGGGTTTGGGCTGTTAATTTCGGCGCTGTGCTCGACGCAGCAGCAGGCGTTTATCGGCGTGTTTGTCTTTATGATGCCAGCGATTTTGCTCTCCGGGTACGTTTCCCCTGTCGAGAACATGCCGGTGTGGCTGCAGGACATCACATGGATAAACCCGATACGCCACTTCACGGACATTACCAAGCAGATCTATCTGAAGGATGCGAGTCTGGATATTGTCTGGGGGAGTTTGTGGCCGCTACTGGTCATAGCGGCCACGACGGGGTCAGTGGCGTACGCGATGTTTAGACGCAACATTGCGTAGCTTTTTCTCTTTGGTGAGCAATGAGACCACCGCAGGCCCTGCAAGGATTGCGAGACCCGCCAGGGCCAGCAGCAGGTTGTTTTGCAGCACGCGTGACAGCAGCCAAAGCACAATCATCGCGGCACCAAAGTACCAGGTGGTGGTGAGCTCTTCGAGCACATCACCCACCTCGCGCCAGCGCGCTTCATGGTGGCGCTGTAAGAACAGCATCGACAGCACGGTGACGCCATAGAGGACGCATAGCCCCAGGCCAACACGCACCAGCGTGCCGCTCATCCAGCCCATCACCAGTACGGCCACGACCAGTAAATGCAACATTATCTGCCAGCAACTTAACCCCGTTGCGACACGAACACGTTGTTGCCACTTCATGGCTTCTCTCCTGAAGGATTTTATCTGCTTAATCAGACTACCGCACTTTACGGAAAATTCCGTAACGCCGCATCTTTTTGTGACGCCGACTACACTTTATTTTCATTGGGATAGTCACTCAGGAAGGGGCTTATGACTCAAAAAATGCAGCATTTCTCGCTTAAAGTGCTGACGATAAACATTCATAAAGGCTTCACAGCATTTAATCGCCGCTTCATTTTACCGGAGCTGCGCGACGCGGTTCGCACCGTCAGCGCGGACATTGTCTGCCTGCAGGAGGTGATGGGCGCGCACGAGGTGCATCCCATGCATTTCGAGAACTGGCCCGATACGCCGCACTATGAATTTCTGGCCGACACGATGTGGAGTGATTACGCCTACGGGCGCAACGCGGTCTATCCGGAAGGCCATCACGGGAACGCGGTGCTGTCACGTTTTCCTATCGAACATTATGAGAACCGGGACGTTTCCGTGGGTGAGAGCGAAAAGCGCGGGCTGCTATACTGCCGCATCGCGCCACCGGCACTCACGGTGCCCATTCATGTCGGTTGCGTGCATCTTGGCCTGCGCGAAGCCCACCGTCAGGCGCAGCTACAGATGCTGGCTGACTGGACCAATGCGCTTCCCGACGGAGAACCCGTGGTCGTGGCCGGTGATTTTAACGACTGGCGGCAGCGCGCGAACCATCCTCTGAAAGTCAATGCAGGGCTGGAGGAGATTTTTACCCGGGCCCATGGTCGCCCGGCACGGACGTTCCCGGTGCGCTTTCCCCTGCTGCGCCTGGACCGTATCTACGTGAAAAATGCCCATGCCAGCAGCCCGACGGCGCTGGCCTTACTTAACTGGCGACATCTGTCCGACCATGCCCCGCTCAGCGCGGAGATCCACTTATGAAATGTTCCTGGCAGGAAGGCAACCGGATCTCGCTGCTGGTCAACGGCGACGAGTATTACCCGGCCGTCTTTAAGGCGATTGATAACGCTAAGCAGAGAGTGATCCTCGAAACCTTTATCTGGTTCGAGGACGACGTGGGCAAACAGTTACACAGCGTACTGCTGCGTGCCGCCCGGCGCGGCGTCAAAATTGAAGCGCTGCTGGACGGCTATGGCTCACCGGACCTCAGCGACGGGTTCGTGAATGAACTGACCGCTGCGGGCGTGGTGTTCCGCTACTACGATCCCGGCCCGCGCCTGTTTGGCATGCGTACCAACCTTTTCCGGCGGATGCACCGCAAAATTGTGGTGGTGGATGAGACGGTGGCGTTTGTCGGCGGCATTAACTACTCCGCTGAACATATGTCCGACTACGGCCCGGAAGCAAAACAGGATTACGCCATTCGCATTGAGGGCCCGGTAGTACAGGACATCGTATTATTCGAACTGGAGAACCTGCCGGGGAAAGAGGCCGTTCGCCGCTGGTGGAAACGCCGCCATCGCCCGGAGGAGAACCGCAAGCCCGGCGAAGCGCAGGCCCTTTTCGTCTGGCGCGATAACGGCGAGCACCGGGACGATATTGAACGCCATTACCTGAAGATGCTCGCCAACGCGAAGCGCGAAGTGATCATTGCTAACGCCTACTTTTTCCCGGGCTATCGCCTGCTGCATGCCATGCGTAATGCGGCCCGGCGCGGCGTACGGGTGAAGCTGATTGTGCAGGGCGAGCCGGATATGCCGATAGTCAAAGTTGGCGCGCGGCTGCTGTATAACTATCTGGTCAAAGGCGGCGTTCAGATCTACGAATATCGCCGTCGGCCGCTACATGGCAAAGTCGCGCTGATGGACGATCACTGGGCCACCGTCGGCTCCAGCAACCTGGATCCGCTGAGCTTATCGCTGAATCTCGAAGCTAACCTGATCATCCACGATCGCCAGTTTAATCAGACCCTGCGGGATAATTTGCAGGCCCTGATTGTTAACGACTGCGTGCGCGTGGATGAGTCTATGGTGCCGAAACGCACCTGGTGGAACCTGGGCATCAGCGTAGTGGTGTTCCACTTCCTGCGTCATTTCCCGGCGATGGTCGGCTGGCTGCCAGCGCATACGCCGAAGCTGGCGCAGGTGGACCCGCCGGTACAACCCGAAATGGAAACCCAGGACCGCGTTGAAGCGGAAGATGGAGGCAAACCCTGATGTCGAAATCACATCCGCGCTGGCGGCTGGCGAAAAAAATTCTCACCTGGGTGTTCTTTATTGCGGTCGCCGTGCTGCTGGTAGTGTATGCCCAAAAAGTTGACTGGGAGGAGGTGTGGAAAGTTATCCGCAACTACAACCGGATGGTGCTGCTGGGCGCGACAGGGCTGGTGATCGTGAGCTACCTGATGTACGGCTGCTACGACCTGCTGGGCCGGGCATACTGCGGCCACAAGCTGGCTAAACGCCAGGTGATGCTGGTGTCGTTTATTTGCTACGCCTTCAACCTGACGCTGAGTACCTGGGTCGGGGGGATTGGCATGCGCTATCGCCTCTACTCGCGTCTCGGGCTGCCGGGCGGGACCATAACACGCATTTTTTCCCTGAGCATCACCACTAACTGGCTGGGCTATATTCTGCTCGGCGGGGTGATTTTCACCATCGGCGTGGTCCAGCTGCCCGCGCACTGGTACATCGATGAAGCCACGCTGCGTATTCTCGGCATCGTGCTGCTGCTGATTATCGCTTTTTATCTGTGGGCCTGCGCGTTTGCTAAACGCCGTCATATGACCCTCAGAGGGCAGAAACTGGTATTGCCGTCGTGGAAGTTTGCCATGCTGCAGATGGCGGTATCCAGCGCTAACTGGATGGCGATGGGAGCAATTATCTGGCTGTTGATTGGCGAGGACGTGAATTACTTCTTCGTGCTGGGCGTGCTGCTGGTGAGCAGTATCGCCGGGGTTATTGTGCATATCCCGGCGGGGATTGGGGTGCTGGAGGCGGTGTTCATTGCGCTTCTGGCCGGAGAGCATGTTTCTCAGGGAGCGATTATTGCCGCCCTGCTCGCCTACCGCATGCTCTATTACTTCCTGCCGCTGGCGCTGGCCACGGTCTGTTATCTGGTGCTGGAGAGTCGGGCGAAGAAACTACGGGCGAAGAATGAGAGGATGTTAGCGAAGTGAATAAGTCGGGTGGCTGCTTCGCCTTACCCGACCTACGGTTCGCGTTTCGTAGGCCGGGTAAGGCGAAGCCGCCACCCGGCAAAACAACCTTAACGACGGTTGCCGAAAATACGCAGCAACATCAGGAACAGGTTGATGAAGTCCAGATAGAGCGTCAGCGCGCCCAGAATCGAGTATTTGCGCAGGTTTGAACTGTCGCGCACGTCGATCTGCTCGCCGATGTTTTTCAGCTTCTGGGTGTCATACGCCGTCAGCCCAACGAAGACCACCACACCAATGTAGGTCACGGCCCACATCAGCGCTTCACTCTTCAGCCACAGGTTCACCAGCGACGCCAGCACAATCCCGATCAGCCCCATAAACAGCATGCTGCCGAAACCACTCAGGTCACGTTTGGTGGTGTAGCCGTAAAGGCTCATCGCGCCGAACATCCCGCCGGTTACCACAAACGTGCTGGCAATGGAGGAGTAGGTGTAGACGATGAAAATACTGGAAAGCGTCAGCCCCGTTAGCGCCGAATAGAGCATAAACAGCGTGGTCGCCATCCCCGCACTGAGCTTTTGCACCAGCCCGGAGAGGACAAACACCAGCGCCAGCTGCGCGATAATCAGCCCAAAGAAGGTGATTTTGCTGGAGAAGATAAACATCATCAGTTCAGGCGTGTTCGCCGCATACCACGCGATAAACGCGGTAAGCAGCAGGCCAACTGTCATCCAGCCGTACACCTGAGCCATATACGTCTGCAGGCCGCTACGGGTCTGCTGTACTATTGAATCGGAACGCGGAAATCGGTCCATGATTCACTCCTGATTAAGATTAAGTAGACACACACGTTAAGATTAACACATCCACGTCAACCGACTACCAACGGCTGGCGGCTTGTTTATCGCTATCGCGGGATTCCACCCAGCGCTCCCCTTCCGGCGTCGCTTCCCGCTTCCAGAACGGCGCTTTAGTTTTGAGGTAATCCATCATGAACTCCCCTGCCGCAAACGCGCTGCCGCGGTGCGCGCTGGTCACGCCCACGAAGACAATCTCTTCGCCTGGCCACATCTCGCCGATGCGGTGGATCACCGTGACGCGCCCGAGCGGCCAGCGGCCTCGCGCTTCTTCCACAATGGCCGCCAGCGATTTCTCCGTCATGCCCGGGTAGTGCTCCAGCGTCAGCGCCTTTACGCTGTCACCGAGGTTGTGGTTACGCACCTTGCCAGTGAACGTCACGACCGCGCCGTCTTCGTCACGCTCGGCCAGCCAGTCATATTCTGTCCCCACGTTAAAACGCGCCGGGCTCACCAGAATTCGGGTCTCAGCCATCTTAACCCCCTGTGACCGGCGGAAAGAAGGCCACTTCATCCCCTGCGGTTAGTGGATGGCTGAACTCAACCAGCGTCTGGTTCACGGCGGCCAGCAGCTTACTTTCGTCCAGCGCCAGCGCCCAGCGTTCGCCCTGTGCGGCCAGATGCGCACGCAGGGCGGCGACGTTTTCAAAAGAGCCCTCCAGCGTCAGGCTGTCGGTATTCACCAGCTCGCGCACCTGGGCAAAAAAGAGCACCTTAATCATGGCTGTCCACCTTAAAATCACCGGATTTGCCGCCGCTTTTTGCCAGCAGGCGAACCGGGCCAATCACCATATCTTTCTGCACCGCTTTACACATGTCGTAGATGGTCAGCGCGGCAACGGAGGCTGCCGTCAGGGCTTCCATCTCAACGCCGGTCTTCCCGGTTAAGCGGCACAGGGACTCAATGCGCACCCGATTATGCTCCGGCTGCGCCTGCAGGTTCACTTCCACCTTGCTAAGCATCAGCGGATGGCAAAGGGGAATGAGGTCCCAGGTGCGCTTGGCGGCCTGAATACCGGCGATGCGGGCGGTGGCAAAGACGTCACCCTTGTGGTGGCTGCCGTCGATAATCATCGCCAGCGTTTCCGGCTGCATGGTAACGAACGCTTCCGCGCGCGCCTCGCGCACCGTTTCCGCTTTGGCGGAGACATCCACCATATGCGCTTCGCCGGCGGCGTTAATGTGGGTCAGTTGTGACATAGCTTATTTCTTTAAATGGGGATGGAAATTACACGGACGGGTACGGGCATCCAGCTGCGGGGCGATGATGTTTTCCCATGCGGTGCGGCAGGCTTTGGTCGAGCCCGGCATGGCGAAAATCAGGGTGTTGTTGGCCACCCCGGCGACGGCGCGCGATTGCAGCGTGGAGGTACCAATCTCCTCAAAGGAGAGCATGCGGAATACTTCGCCGAAGCCTTCCACTTCGCGGTCAAACAGCGGGATCAGCGCTTCAGGCGCCTGATCGCCTGCGGTAAAACCGGTGCCGCCGGTGATCAATACCACCTGCACTTCATCGCTGGCAATCCACTGCGAAACCTGCGCGCGAATGGCGTAGCGGTTCTCTTTCACAATCGCTTTATCGACGATGTGATGCCCCGCATCATGGGCCGCCTCGCGCAGCCAGTGGCCGGACGTATCATCCTCTTCGCCACGGCGGTCGGAAACGGTAAGAATAGCAATGCGTGTCGGGATAAATTCTGCGCTTACCTGACTCATCTTCTGATTCCTTCTTAAGCCTGATCACCCGCCAATATAAGACAGGTTCTGAGTAATGCCGGTGTTGCCCTGATGCAGGAAGTGGGTCTGTTTTTTGTGCGTCAGCGCTTCAGAAATGCGCGCTTCAAGCGCTTCCTGCTGAGTATCGTCTTCCAGCAGATCGCGCAGATCTACGCCGCCGTCGCCGAAGAGGCAGAGATGGAGCTTGCCCACGGAGGAGACGCGCAGACGGTTACAGCTGGCGCAGAAGTCTTTCTCATAGGGCATGATAAGCCCAATCTCACCCTCGTAATCCGGGTGGCAGAAGACCTGCGCCGGGCCGTCGCTGCGCTGGCGGATCTGGTGGATCCAGCCGCGTTTGAGCAGCTCGTCGCGCAACACCATGCCGGAAATGTGATGGCGGCGGAACAGGTCACTGCCCTCACCGGTTTCCATCAGCTCGATAAAACGCAGCTGGATTGGGCGAGATTTTATCCACGCCAGGAAGGTATCGAGCTGATGATGGTTCACATCACGCATCAGCACCGTATTGACTTTGACTTTCTCGAACCCGGCCGCAAATGCCGCGTCGATGCCGTCCATCACCTGGCGGAACTTGTCCTGGCCGGTAATGGCGTGAAACTGGCGGGCATCGAGGCTGTCCACGCTGACGTTGATGGCGGTTAAGCCCGCGTCGCGCCAGGTCGCCACATCACGCGCCATCCGGTAACCGTTGGTGGTCACCGCAATCTGGCGGATATGTTCGTTTTCACGCACGGCGGCAATGATGTCGGGGAAATCACGGCGCAGAGAAGGTTCGCCTCCGGTCAGCCTGACCTTTTCGGTGCCAAGCCCGGAGAACGCGCGCGTAACGCGGCGCACCTCATCCACGGAGAGAAAGCCGTTATTGGTGACGCTGCCCGGTTTGTAACCGTCGGGCAGGCAGTAGGTGCAACGGAAGTTGCACACATCGGTAATAGACAGACGTAAGTAATAAAACTTACGCGCGAAAGCATCAGTCAGTTGTGAAGCCATGTACACCTTTCCAGATACGGGAGGCACAGTCATTTCTTTCTGTACCCTGGTGGCAGATCCGCCACGGCCAGAGCGCCATATCTTTCGACACAGGCACAAAGGCTAGAGTGTATGTTTTCAAATTCGAAAACGTGGTTATGGCGATAGTAGCGCGGAAATTCTCACTTCGCCATCATCGCCTTTCGCTATATAATTATGTATATAGCGACTCAATCGTGCATTTTCGCTACAGATTACCTAAAAACCTTCTTTTCGCATTGATATACGTCATTTTGCTTCGTATGAGGCATCGTCTTTTAGGGGTAGTTCAGGTAGTGTTACGCAGATCAAACGTGATAAGGAATTGGTATGCGCAATCGCACTTTTGCGGATCTTGACCGAGTGGTCGCTCTTGGCGGAGGCCACGGTCTGGGCCGGGTGATGTCCTCTTTGTCGTCACTGGGCTCAAGGCTGACAGGGATAGTGACAACCACCGATAATGGCGGCTCAACCGGGCGGATCAGACGTGCCGAAGGCGGCATCGCCTGGGGGGATATGCGCAACTGTCTCAACCAGCTGATTACCGAACCGAGCGTCGCATCAGCGATGTTTGAGTACCGTTTTGGCGGTAATGGGGAACTTTCCGGGCATAACCTTGGAAATTTAATGCTTAAGGCGCTGGATCACCTGAGCGTGCGCCCGCTTGAAGCCATCAACTTGATACGAAATCTGCTGAAAGTGGATGCGTTCCTGATCCCGATGTCTGAACAGCCGGTGGATTTAATGGCCATTGATGCTGACGATCACGAAGTGTACGGCGAAGTGAATATCGACCAGCTTCTGCTGCCGCCAAAAGAGCTGATGACCTACCCGAGCGTACCGGCAACGCGTGAAGCCGTCGAAGCGATTGGCGAAGCGGATTTAATCCTGATTGGCCCGGGCAGTTTTTATACCAGCCTGATGCCGATCCTGCTGGTCAAAGAGCTGGCGCAGGCGCTGCGTCGCACCCCTGCTCCGATGGTTTACATCGGTAATCTGGGGCGTGAGCTGAGCCCGGCGGCGGCAAGCCTGTCGCTGGCAGACAAACTGAGCCTGGTGGAGCAGTACGTCGGCAAGAAAATCATCGACGGCGTGGTGGTTGGGCCTAAGGTGGATGTCTCCGGTATCGGCGAGCGGGTGGTGATTCAGGTGCCGCTGGAGGCCAGCGATATTAAATACCGCCACGACCGCCATCTGCTGCGCGAAGCGCTGGAGAAGGCGATTCAGGCGCTGGGTTAGGTTCGTTTTATGCGGCCTGTTGCCCTCACCCCGGCCCTCTCCCACAGGGAGAGGGAGAAAACACATCACCAACTCACGATGCCGCAATAAACAAATCCCGCAGCTGATGAAGCTGATCGCGGATCTGTGCCGCCTCTTCGAACTCCAGGTTCTGGGCGTGCTGCATCATCTGCGCCTCCAGCTCGTGGATCTTCTGCTGCAGCGCTTTCGGCGTCAGTACGACGGTATCTTCTTCCACCACGGAACGCGCCTTGCCGCGGCCTTTCGCTTTGGTCTTCGCAATGTTCTGACCGAGCGCCAGAATATCCACCACTTTCTTGTTCAGCCCCTGCGGAGTAATGCCGTGCTCTTCGTTATAGCGCTGCTGTTTCTCACGGCGGCGTTCCGTTTCGCCAATCGCTTTCGCCATCGACGGGGTAATTTTGTCGCCGTAGAGAATCGCTTTGCCATTGACGTTACGCGCGGCGCGGCCAATGGTCTGGATCAGCGAGCGCTCGGAACGCAGGAAGCCCTCTTTATCCGCGTCCAGAATCGCCACCAGCGAGACTTCCGGCATATCCAGCCCCTCTCGCAACAGGTTGATCCCTACCAGCACGTCAAACTCACCCAGACGCAGATCGCGGATGATCTCCATACGCTCCACGGTATCGATATCCGAGTGCAGATAACGCACCTTCTCGCCGTGCTCTTCCAGGTACTCCGTCAGGTCTTCCGCCATACGCTTGGTGAGCGTGGTCACCAGCACACGCTCGTTGATGGCGGCACGCTTGCGGATCTCAGAGAGCAGATCGTCCACCTGGGTCGCCACCGGACGCACTTCGATAATCGGATCCAGCAGCCCGGTCGGACGAACCACCTGATCAATCACCTCATCGCCCGATTTCTCCAGCTCGTAGTTGCCCGGCGTGGCCGACACGTAGATAGTCTGCGGCGCCAGCGCCTCAAACTCTTCAAACTTCATCGGCCGGTTATCCAGTGCCGACGGCAGACGGAAGCCGTACTCCACCAGCGTCTCTTTACGCGCGCGGTCACCGCGGTACATCCCGCCAATCTGCGGAATGGTGACGTGGGATTCGTCTATCACCAGCAAGCCGTCGGCCGGGAGGTAGTCAAAAAGCGTCGGCGGCGGCTCACCCGGCCCACGACCTGAGAGGAAACGGGAGTAGTTTTCAATACCGGAGCAGTAGCCGAGCTCGTTCATCATCTCCAGATCGAACTGGGTTCGCTGGCTCAGGCGCTGCTCTTCCAGCAGCTTATTGTTCGCCAGAAGCACCTTACGGCGTTCAGCCAGCTCCACTTTGATCTCTTCCATCGCCTGCACGATACGCTCGCGCGGCGTCACGTAGTGCGTTTTAGGGTAGATGGTAAAACGCTGGATCACCGACTCAACGTGACCGGTTAGCGGGTCAAACAACGATAAACGTTCAACCTCTTCATCAAACAGCTCAACGCGCAGCGCCATATCGTCCGATTCCGCCGGGAAGATGTCGATCACCTCCCCGCGCACGCGGAACGTTCCGCGCTGAAATGCCTGGTCGTTACGGGTGTACTGCAACTCCGCCAGTCGGCGCAAAATCGCACGCTGATCGATGATCATCCCCTGCGTCAGGTGGAGCATCATCTTCAGATAGAGGTCCGGGTCGCCCAGGCCGTAAATCGCCGAAACCGACGCCACCACAACCACATCGCGACGCTCCAGAAGCGCCTTGGTCGCCGACAGTCGCATCTGCTCGATGTGTTCGTTCACTGAGGCATCTTTCTCGATGAAGGTGTCAGAGCTCGGCACATAGGCTTCCGGCTGGTAGTAATCGTAGTAGGAGACGAAATACTCAACGGCGTTCTCCGGGAAGAACTCTTTCATCTCGCCGTAAAGCTGTGCCGCGAGGGTTTTGTTGGGGGCAAGCACCATCGTAGGGCGCTGCAGATCCGCGATCACGTTGGCGATGGTGAACGTTTTACCGGAACCGGTTACCCCCAGCAGCGTCTGGTGCGCAAGCCCATCTTCCAGCCCCTCTTCCAGACGACGGATCGCCTCAGGCTGATCGCCAGATGGACGGAAAGCAGAATTCAGTTTGAACGGTTTACTCATGGGCGACGACCTGATGACGTTATAAGCGGCAGGTGAGTAATTTTACTCGTTGTTGCCAGGAATGCCAGTAAAAAACACTGGATGAAAAACCAGTAGCATGTCAGGATATTTAGCATAGCGGCTTAAGGATTAGCGCGTTAATGGATAAAATTTCGACTCTGACGAGATAAAAAACCAGTCAACGTGGGTTATCCCCAGAACTTTTTCTTTTTTAACATTTGTCAAGCCAGGTTATGAGAGTTTTATGGCAGCGCGTGACACTTTCATTACGGTAATTGCTTTTATCTAAGCAATTAAATTTTAAACGATATTTTCTAAAGCCGCGTTTCGCGTCAATTTGGGCGAAAGCCGCGTCTTCTCTCGCTTATCGCGTGTTTTCTAACTCTAATGCACATGGTTATCCACAGGAATAGTGGATAACTGCTTCCAGCCCGTGCAGAGTGCCGCTCGGCAAATTCCCGGATTTTCCCACGGGACGGCAACAAAAAATTTTTATCGCTATTTTTTGTCGATAAACAGTTGCGTCATTCATAACCACCTGATGGGATCTTGCTCACATTTCCGCCATTTTCCCCTGCACCACGACTCAACACCGCCAGCACCGTCGATGTGCAATTCCCGGTTTCCTTACCCCACTTAAGGGTGGAACATTCTTAAAAAAGCCGCTTTTTTAATCACTTCACGGTTTCTGGCAGGGGTTTTGCACAATCAAAAACCGAGCATCACCGACACATTTTTAAGGAGAGAAAGATGTTGAGTCTGCGTGCAGTGAATCAGTTTTACGGAAGCCAACATACGCTATGGAACGTGGATTTAGATTTTCCGCAAGGGATGTGTACCGGCGTTGTTGGCCTGCCAGGGATGGGAAAAACCACCCTAATGAATTGCATTGCCGGGAAAGTGCCCGTGGATAGCGGCACCATCATCTGGCATGAAGCGGGTGCGCCGCCGCGTGATTTACTCAGCCAGACGGCCGAACAACGTTCCGGACCGGGGATTGGCTATGTCCCGCAGGACAGGCGGATTTTTTCTCAGCTGACGATTGAGGAAAATTTGCACATTGCCATGCGGGCGATGGATAAATCCGACCCGGCAGCGAAAAGTGAAGTGTACGAGCTCTTTCCCGAACTTTACGCGCTGCGTCAGACGCGAGGCAACGCCCTTTCGCCAGAGGCGCAGTATCAGCTTGCTCTGGCAAATGCGCTGGTCAATCGCCCGCGTATGTTGATTCTGGATGAACCTATGCACGGTGCCGGCCAGGGCTTTGCCCATAAGCTTGCACAACTGCTGGTACGGCTAAACCGGGAGCTTGGGATGACGGTGCTGCTAGCAGAACAGCAGCTGTCGTTTATCCGCCGGGTAGCGGATCGGTTTTGCATGCTCTACCGCGGACGTAACGTGGCACAGGGCCACGTTAACGAACTCAACGATGAGCTTATTGCCCACTGGATGTCGCTGGAAGCAAGACGCTGAGGTCAAGATACTGACCGGTTTCGGCCTGTTCGGCATCGTCCGCAAGCCAGGGGATCTCCCCCAGGAATGGCGCGGGGAGCACCCGTTTGAGGGTCGTCAGATACTCATGGTGTCGCTTGCCCGGCGTGACCACGTCGTTGGCTATCCAGCCCGCGAGACGCAGCCCTGCCTGCTGAACGGCCTGCGCCGTCAACATGGCGTGGTTAATACAGCCGAGCTTGACGCCGACAACGAGTATGACCGGGAGTTGCTCGGCCTGCACCCAGTCAGCAAACGTCTGGTCCTGAGAGAGCGGCGTAAACCACCCGCCTGCACCTTCCACCAGCACCCAGTCGGCCTGGCTTTCCAGGGTTCGTAACCCGGCAGAGAGCACGGTAAAATCAATCGGACGGCCTTCATCGGCGCTGATAATGTGCGGCGAGGTAGGCTCGGCAAAGGTATACGGGTTCACCGCTGAATAGGCGAGTTCGAGCGTGCTGTTACGCTGAAGCGCCAGCGCGTCGGTGTTACGTAACCCCTCCGCCGTCATCTCGCTGCCGGAAGCCACAGGCTTATACCCGGCGGTGTTTTTCCAAAGCTTTCGCGCCGCCTGCAAAAGGGCAGCGCTGGCAACCGTCTTGCCCACTTCCGTATCCGTCCCGGTGACAAAATAACGTTCAGTCACGTTCAATAATCCCATGAAAAAGTTGATAAGAGAGCGGGAACTGGCCCCGCTGCTGCGGCCAGGCCAGCTCAAGGCGCTGCAGCTGGCCCCGGGTCAGCGGTTTTTTCTCGCGCCCGGCATGCAGATGCGTGGCGCCAATGCCCTTCAGCGAGCGCATCGCGCTTAAAGCATCGCTAAAATCGAGAGTGATGGTCTGCACCGTACTGCGACAGCGCCAGCCTGCCAGGGCCTGCGTAACCTGCTCATATGACAAAAAGCGGTTGGCGTGCGGCTGTTCATCCACCGACTGCCATGCCTGATTGAGCTCCGGTAACGAGCTTTCCAGTAGCGTGGTAAACGCCACCTTGCCGCCCGGGCAGGCGACGCGGTAAAGCTCGCTCAACGCCTGCGGCAGGCTGCTGCACCACTGCACCGCCAGATGGCTCCAGACCAGATCGAATTGCGCGTCCGCCAGCGGAATCGCCTCGATATCCGCCACCAGATAACGATGCGCAGCCTGCTGCTGGCGCGCCTCATCCAGCATAGCGGGAGACAGGTCGATGGCCGTCACGTGACTTCCCGCCTCGCGCCAGAGTCGGCTATTCCCGCCGGGGCCGCACCCGGCGTCAAGCACCTGGGTAAAGCGCCTCTCGCCGAGCAACGTCATCAGCCCCTGTGCGCTCTGGCGCTGCAGTTCATCGTGCTGTGAATAGCTGCGCGCGGCCCGGCCGAACGCCGCCGCAATGGCCTGCTTATTGACTGGCAACATGCAGCGCCTCCAGCAGTGCAGCAATATCCTCGGTCTCGTGCGCCGCCGTCAGCGTGAGCCGCAGACGCGCCGTGCCCGGCGGTACGGTGGGCGGACGAATAGCCGTGACCCACATCTCCCGATCGCGCAGCGTTTGTGCCAGGGAGAGCGCCTGCGCGTTTTCCCCTACGATCACCGGCTGGATGGCACTTTGCGAATCAGTACTGCGGAAAGGAAGCGCCGCCAGTCCCTGACGGAAGCGGCAGATATGCTCTGCCAGCCGCTGGCGACGTTCCTCCCCTTCTGCGCTACGAATGACGGCCAGGGACGCAGACAACGCCACGGCCTGCGCCGGTGGCATGCTGGTGCTGTAGATCAGGTGCCGGGCAAACTGCAGCAGATAGTCTGCAACGGACTCACTGCACAGTACGGCGGCGCCACTCACGCCAAAGCCTTTGCCGAAAGTGACTATCAGCAGCTCCGGTCTGACGCCTTGCTGGTGAACACTTCCCCGCCCTTCATCACCCGTCACGCCGATACCGTGGGCATCGTCGACCAGCAGCCAGGCATGTTGCTGTCTGGCAGCCTCGTGCAGTACGGCAAGCGGTGCGCTGTCGCCGTCCATGCTGAATACCCCTTCCGTGACCACCAGCTGTTGCCCCTCGCACGGTTTATCCAGCAGCGCAGCGAGTTGCCCCGCATCGTTATGGGCAAAGCGGCGCAGCTGAGCCGGACTCAAACTTGCCGCTTCCAGCAGCGAGGCATGGCTTAAGCGGTCGGCGACAATGCGGTCGTCCTTCCCCATCAGGGCGGTAATCACCGCCTGATTGGCGGCAAAACCCGAAATAAACAACAGCGCGCGCGGGTAGTCCAGCCAGTCGGCAAGCGCCTCCTCCAGCGCCTGATGTGCCGGGGTGTAGCCGCTAACGTGCCCCGATCCACCGCTGCCCACGCCAAACCGCTCTGCCCCCTGCTGCCAGGCGCGAACGATAGCCGGATGCTGGCTAAGACCGAGATAATCGTTACTGGAGAAGTTACGGTAACGCCGACTGTCGCGGGTCAGAAAACGGCCTGCGCCGTTTTCGACCACCTTGCGTACGCGAAACGCATCAGTCGCCCGACGCTCGTCGAGCGCCGACTGGATACGTGCCTGCCAGGTCATACTGCTGCCGCGTTGTAGAACTGGTCGGTGTCGGCATTGAAAATCTGCTGCTCCAGCTGCTGCTGTTGCTCGTTATCGCCCGTCAGCACCTCGGTCTGATGCGGGTTCAGCCCCAGCTTGCGGAACAGCTGAACGTCTTTGTCTTCCTCCGGGTTCGGCGTGGTCAGCAGCTTGCAGCCGTAGAAGATGGAGTTGGCCCCGGCCATAAAGCACATTGCCTGGGTCTGCTCGTTCATCTGCTCACGGCCCGCAGAAAGGCGTACATAAGAGGTCGGCATCATGATGCGCGCCACCGCGATAGTGCGAATAAAATCAAACGCGTCCACGTCTTCGTTATCCGCCAGCGGCGTGCCTTTGACCTTCACCAGCATGTTAATCGGGACGCTTTCCGGCGGCGTTGGCAGGTTCGCCAGCTGCAGCAGCAGACCCGCACGATCTTTCACCGTTTCACCTAAGCCCACAATACCGCCGGAACAGACTTTGATCCCCGCGTCACGCACTTTGTCCAGCGTATCCAGACGCTCCTGATAGGTGCGCGTGGTGATGATGTTGCCGTAAAACTCCGGCGAGGTATCGAGGTTATGGTTGTAGTAATCCAGTCCTGCCGCCGAGAGGCGCTGCGCCTGTTCTTCGTTCAGCGTTCCGAGCGTCATACAGGCTTCGAGGCCCATCTCCTTCACCCCTTTCACCATCTGCTCCAGATACGGCATATCGCGATCGTGCGGGTTCTTCCACGCCGCCCCCATGCAGAAGCGTGTCGAGCCGGCGTTTTTCGCCTTACGCGCGGAGTCGAGCACCTGCTCTACTTCCATCAGGCGTTCGGATTCAAGACCGGTTTTATAGCGTGCGCTCTGTGGGCAATATTTGCAGTCTTCAGGACAGGCGCCGGTCTTGATCGACAGCAGCGTGCTGACCTGAACATGGCGCGGATCGAAGTGCTGACGATGCACCTGTTGGGCTTCAAACATCAGCTCAAGGAAAGGTTTATTGAATAATTCAGTAACTTGCGACATCGTCCAGCGTGCGTGGTGAGCCATCGGGCTTCTCCAAAGGGTTTTGTTAATTTTCGGTTCGGTTTATACTCGTAAACCTAAAACTTTTCAAAATGGTTTACAAGTCGATTATGACCCAGGACGATCTCGCCTTCGACAAGCAGCATATCTGGCACCCTTACACCTCCACCACCCGCCCTCTTCCCGTCTATCCGGTGGCCTCGGCCCACGGCTGCGAGCTGCACCTTGCCAGCGGTGAACAGCTCGTCGACGGGATGTCCTCCTGGTGGGCGGCCATTCACGGGTATAACCACCCGCGCCTGAACACGGCGATGAAGGCCCAGATTGACCAGATGTCGCACGTCATGTTTGGCGGGATCACCCATCAACCTGCGGTGGATTTGTGCCGTCGCCTGGTGGCAATGACCCCTGAATCGCTGGAGTGTGTCTTCCTGGCCGATTCCGGCTCCGTGGCGGTGGAAGTGGCGATGAAAATGGCGCTGCAGTACTGGCACGCCAGAGGCGAAACGCGCCAGCGCTTCCTCACGTTCCGCAATGGCTATCATGGTGACACCTTCGGGGCGATGTCGGTCTGCGACCCGGATAACTCCATGCACAGCCTGTGGAAAGGGTACCTGCCGGAAAACCTGTTCGCGCCTGCCCCGCAAAGCCGCTTCGACGGCGAGTGGAACGAGATGGACATGGTTGGCTTCGCGCGACTCATGGCGGCACATCGTCATGATATCGCCGCCGTGATCCTGGAGCCGATTGTGCAGGGCGCAGGCGGAATGCGGATGTATCATCCGGAATGGCTGAAGCGTATTCGCAAGATGTGCGACCGCGAGGGCATTCTGCTGATTGCCGATGAAATCGCCACCGGCTTTGGCCGCACCGGGAAGCTGTTTGCCTGCGAGCATGCGGGTATCGCCCCGGATATTTTATGCCTGGGCAAAGCGCTGACTGGCGGCACCATGACGCTCTCGGCCACCCTCACGACCCGTCATGTTGCCGACACCATCAGCGACGGCGACGCGGGCTGCTTTATGCACGGTCCGACGTTTATGGGCAACCCACTGGCCTGCGCCGTCGCCAGTGAAAGCCTCGCCATACTGGAGAGCGGCGAGTGGCAGACGCAGGTCGCGGTGATTGAAGCGCAGCTGAAAGACGAGCTGAGCGCCGCCTCGGGTGCCCATTTTGTGGCGGACGTGCGCGTGCTGGGCGCCATCGGGGTAATTGAAACCACGCATCCGGTGAATATGGCGGCGCTGCAGCGCTTCTTCGTTGAGCAGGGCGTCTGGGTGCGGCCTTTCGGCAAGCTGATCTACCTGATGCCGCCGTATATCATCACTGCTGAGCAGCTGCGTAAGCTCACCGCCGCGGTAGTCGACGCGGTCAACATACCCGCGCATTTCACGATTTAGCCCTATGCGTTACACTTCGAGAACGAGTGATTAACGAGGGTAAACCGTATGAAAATCATCAGCAAAGATCTGCGCGACGGCGAAAAGCTGCCGGAACGCCACGTTTTCAACGGCATGGGGTATCAGGGCGATAATATCTCCCCGCACCTGGCGTGGGATGAGGTTCCGGCTGGCACGAAAAGCTTTGTCGTGACCTGTTACGACCCGGATGCACCAACCGGCTCCGGTTGGTGGCACTGGATCGTAGCAAACCTGCCTGCCGACACGCGCGTGCTGCCGCAGGGTTCCGGCTCCGGCCTGGTCGCCCTGCCGGAAGGCGCTATTCAGACGCGCACTGACTTTGGTAAAGCGGGCTACGGCGGCGCGGCGCCACCAAAAGGGGAAACCCACCGCTATATCTTCACGGTGCATGCGCTGGATGTGGACAAGATTGAGGTCGATGAAGGCGCGAGTGGCGCGATGGTAGGCTTTAACGTGCATTTCCATTCGCTTGGTAGCGCGTCGATTACGGCGATGTATTCGTAAAAAAAGCCGGGTGGCGACTACGCCTTACCCGGCCTACATTTTGCACTCGTAGGCCCGGTAAGCGCAGCGCCACCGGGCACGAATCACAGCACGGAAGGTAGCAGCCCTACCAGCCGTCCCTCTTCCAGAAGCTGCATCGCTTTATCAATGTCCGGCGCAAAGAAGCGGTCGTCATCGTAATGCGATACGTGCTCACGAAGCGCCTGACGCGCCTGCTCCAGCAGCGGGCTGGATTTCAGCCCTTCACGCAAATCAATACCCTGACTTGCCGCCAGCCATTCCACCGCCAGCACGCCGCGGGTGTTGGCGGCCATCTCCCAGAGACGACGTCCGGCAGCCGGGGCCATCGAGACGTGGTCCTCCTGGTTCGCCGAGGTTGGCAGGCTGTCGACACTGTGCGGGTGCGACAGCGCTTTGTTTTCACTCGCCAGCGCGGCAGCCGTCACCTGGGCAATCATAAAGCCCGAGTTGACCCCGCCGTTACGCACCAGGAACGGTGGCAGCTGCGACATATGTTTATCCATCATCAGCGCGATACGGCGTTCTGACAACGCGCCAATTTCGGCAATGGCCAGGGCGATATTATCCGCCGCCATCGCCACCGGCTCGGCGTGGAAGTTACCGCCGGAGACCACCTCGTTTTCCTGGGCGAAGACCAGCGGGTTATCGGATACCGCGTTGGCCTCTATCAGCAGTACCTCTGCGGCCTGGCGCAGCTGCGTCAGGCACGCGCCCATCACCTGCGGCTGGCAGCGCAGAGAGTACGGATCCTGCACTTTTTCACAGTTGTGGTGTGAATCCGCAATTTCGCTGGTGTCGGTGAGCACGTGGCGATACATGGCGGCGGCGTCAATCTGGCCGCGCTGGCCGCGCACCTCGTGGATGCGGGCGTCGAACGGACGACGCGAACCCAGCACGGCTTCAGTAGTGAGCGCGCCGCACACCACCGCCGAGGCAAACAGATCCTCCGCTTCAAACAGGCCGCGCAGCGCGAAGGCGGTCGACGCCTGCGTGCCGTTCAGCAGCGCCAGCCCCTCCTTCGCCGCCAGGGTGATCGGGGCTAAACCGGCTTTTTTCAGCGCCTCTTTGGCAGGAAGCCATTCGCCCTGCCAGCGTGCCTGCCCTTCCCCCAACAGAAGCAGCGACATATGCGCCAGCGGCGCAAGATCGCCGGAGGCGCCGACGGAACCTTTCGCCGGGATCCACGGATAGACGTCGGCATTAACCAGCGCCATCAGCGCCTGGATCACGCTCAGGCGAATGCCGGAGAAACCGCGCGCCAGGCTGTTGATTTTAAGCACCATCATCAGACGGACAATCTCGTCATCCAGCGGCTGGCCGACCCCCGCCGCGTGAGACAGCACCAGCGAACGCTGTAAGTTTTCCAGATCGTGCGTTGCAATGCGCGTTTGTGCCAGCAGACCAAACCCGGTGTTGATCCCGTAAGCCGTGCGCCCTTCGGCAACAATGGCCTCCACGCAGGCAACGCTGTCGTTAATGGCGGCGTGGGCACTTTCATCAAGCGAGAGCGTAACCGGCTGACGCCAGGCGTTTCGCAGCTGTTTAAGCGTCAGGGAACCGGGCGTAAGTGTTAAGGCGTTCATTCATGATTTCCTTGTGTGGCAGGGATCATCGGCAGGTTTAGCCCCTGCTCTTTGGCACAGTCAATAGCAATCTCGTAACCCGCGTCCGCGTGACGCATCACGCCGGTGGCCGGGTCGTTGTGCAGCACGCGAGCGATACGCGCGGCGGCTTCATCGGTACCGTCACAAACGATAACCATCCCCGAGTGCTGGGAGAAGCCCATTCCCACGCCACCGCCGTGGTGCAGCGAGACCCAGGTCGCGCCGCTGGCGGTATTAAGCAGGGCATTCAGCAGCGGCCAGTCTGAAACGGCATCCGAGCCGTCGCGCATGGCTTCCGTTTCACGGTTAGGGCTGGCAACGGAGCCGGAATCAAGGTGGTCGCGACCAATGACAATCGGTGCGGAGACTTCGCCGCTGCGCACCATTTCATTGAAGGCCAGACCCAGTTTTTGCCGCCACTCCAGACCGACCCAGCAGATACGCGCCGGCAGGCCCTGGAAGTTAATGCGCTCGCGCGCCATGTCCAGCCAGTGGTGGAGATGTTCGTCATCCGCGACGATCTCTTTCACTTTGGCATCGGTTTTGTAGATATCCTCCGGGTCACCGGACAGTGCAACCCAGCGGAACGGCCCAATGCCGCGACAGAACAGCGGGCGAATATAGGCAGGCACGAAGCCCGGGAAGTCGAAAGCGTTCGTCACGCCCATCTCTTTCGCCATCTGGCGGATGTTATTGCCGTAATCGAAGGTCGGAATGCCCATCTTGCTGAAGGCCAGCATCGCGGAGACGTGTTCAGCCATCGAACGTTTCGCGGCGAGAACCGTGCCTTCCGGGTCGGTTTCCGCTTTTTGCTGATATTCTTCCCACGTCCAGCCGTTTGGCAGGTAACCGTGCAGCGGGTCATGGGCGCTGGTCTGGTCGGTGACGAGATCCGGGCGAACGCCGCGGGCGACAAGTTCAGGCAGAATCTCTGCCGCGTTGCCGCACAGGGCGATCGACACCGCTTTGCCTTCCGAGGTGTATTTTTTGATGCGCGCCAGCGCATCGTCGAGGTTATCAGCCTGCTCGTCGACGTAGCGGGTACGCAGACGGAAATCAATGCGGCTCTGCTGGCACTCAATGTTAAGCGAGCAGGCGCCAGCAAGCGTGGCAGCCAGTGGCTGCGCGCCGCCCATACCGCCGAGACCGGCAGTCAATACCCAGCGGCCTTTCAGCGAGCCGTTATAGTGCTGGCGGCCGGCTTCCACGAAGGTTTCGTAAGTGCCTTGCACAATCCCCTGGCTGCCAATGTAGATCCAGCTCCCGGCGGTCATCTGACCATACATCGCCAGCCCTTTGGCATCCAGCTCGTTGAAGTGTTCCCACGTCGCCCAGTGCGGCACCAGGTTAGAGTTGGCGATCAGCACGCGTGGCGCGTTTTTATGGGTTTTGAATACGCCGACCGGCTTGCCGGACTGTACCAGCAGGGTTTCGTCGTGTTCGAGATGAGTCAGGGATTTTACAATTGCGTCATAGCATTCCCAGTTACGCGCGGCGCGGCCTATACCGCCGTAGACCACCAGCTCGTGGGGGTTCTCCGCCACCTCAGGGTCGAGGTTATTCATCAACATGCGCAGCGGGGCTTCGGTGAGCCAGCTTTTGGCAGTAAGCGTGGTGCCGCGCGCGGCGCGGACATCCTGCTGGCGGTATTTACCTGACGACATTGTGTGCTCCTCATAAAGGACAGATGATGCATTTAGATATACTTGTATAGACAAGCACACACAAGGTCAGTTTTAACAAAAAAGATACAATTTTGTTATATTGCGTTAGCGATCACGCTTATAAAACTTATGACATAAAGTGGCCCTGCAGCCGGTAACGGTTACCCGGGAAAAGCAGCCTGGCATGGGAGACAATCTGCGATGATGACCAGGTTCGACGGCGGATCAGCAGGCACGGATCGTGCTCTTTAATGCGCAACCGTTCACATTCCTGCGGCGTGGCGCGCACAGCCTCCACAATGTGTTCCCCTTCCGTCAGCGGTGCGACCAGCGAGAGGTACGCATGCGGCGTGGTTTGGGTGTAATCCTGGCTCAGATACTCCGGTATCCGCTCTGCGTTAACGCAGCGATCTTCAATCTGTACCGGAATGTCGTTCTCAAAATGCACCATCACGGAGTGGAAGATGCGGCTCCCTTCTTTAACATTCAGTTCGGCGGCCTGCTCGGCGCTCGCCTCGGTCTCTTCGAGCACCAGCACCTCGCAGCGGTGCTGATGATTTCGCGAGTGTATCTCATCGGCAATACTGCGGATTTCAAACAGCGCCGACTGACCTTTGGGCTCCGCCACGAAAGTGCCGACCCCCTGCAGGCGCACCAGAAGACCTTCATCGGTCAGTTCGCGCAGCGCCCGGTTGATGGTCATCCGGCTAAATCCAAATTGCGCCACCAGTTCGGCCTCGGACGGAATACGATCGTGAGGGCACCAGACACCGGTAGCAATTTTTTCGCTGATAGCCTGCTTCACCTTTTCGTAGAAAGGCGCAGGAGGGCTCGACTGCGCCAGGGGCGAGCGTGAAAACATCATGACTCCTTAACTCGGGTTATGCCCACCAGTGAGCAATTTGCCAGGCCAGACGAGCGGCAAGCTTCGCGCCCTGTCCGTCCCTGTCGTACTGCGGGTTAAACTCTACCAGATCGGCGGCCTGCAGCTTACCGCTGCGACAGATTTGTTCGATAACCGGCAGAAGATCCAGCGCCGGTACCCCTAACGCCGCAGGGGCGGATACGGCAGGCATTTCGCTCGCCGGCAGAACGTCGAGGTCAATAGTCAGGTAGACCCGATCGGCCTGCGCCAGCACCTTTTCCAGCGCAGATAACGCATCGCGTCTGAAATGCCAGTCTTCCACCAGCGTGACGTTCAGGCGTTCCGCTTCATCCCAGAGTGCCTGCGTGTTGGCTGCCCGGCTGACGCCAAAGCAGGCGTAGCGAAACGCCCGACCGTGGTCCTCGCAGTAATGGGCCAGTTGACGAAACGGGGTACCGGATGTTGCACGCTCGGCCTTGCGCAGATCGAGATGGGCATCAAGATTAATCACCGCCACGCGCTCGTTCGGGAAGGCATCGAGAATGCCCCGACCATGCGCCCAGGCGGTCTCGTGCCCGCCGCCAAAGATCAGCGTGCGCATCCCGGACTGCTGGCAGGCCGTCACCGCATCGCTTAAAACCCGCTGTGCCGCTTCAAGTTCATCACCTTCGACATACACGGACCCCATATCCGCAAGCCGTTCGTGTCCCTGATGGCTGGCCATATTCGCCAGCGCGTTGCGCAGGATATCAGGGGCCTGCACGGCGCCAGGCCTGCCCTGATTGCGTTTAACCCCTGCATCGCATTCAAACCCGAGCAGCGCGATGCCAGAGGAAAGCGGCGTAAACTGCGCCTGCTGCTGTATCGTCTGAAAGATACGCTTTGCATTGCTGGCCTCGGCGCTGTCGTCACGCCCCTGCCAGACCGTTTCGGCTACGGGCCGCCATAACCTCATACTGCCTCCCCACGGAAAATACGCTGATACAACGGATTGCGACCCGGTTCATAGACCATCTCAACCGGATGGTCAGCATCCCAGACGATAAAATCGGCCACATACCCCGCCTGCAATTGCCCGTGGGTTGCGCCGCGACCCAGCGCCTGCGCGGCGTGTCGCGTGACGCCAGCCCAGGCCTCTTCAGGGGTCAGGCTAAACTGGACGCAGGCCATATTCATCGCCAGGTGCAGGCTCGCAAACGGGCTGGTGCCGGGGTTATAGTCGGTGGCCACCGCCATCGGCACTCCCTGTTTTCTGAGCTGTTCAACCGGCGGACGCTGGCGCTCCTGAAGGAAATAGAATGCGCCGGGGAGCAATACCGCCACCGTACCGCTTTGCGCCATCGCCTGAATGCCTGCGTCGTCGAGATATTCGATATGATCCGCTGACAGCCCTTTATACTGGCTGACCAGCGCCGCACCGCCCTGATTAGACAGCTGCTCAACATGCCCTTTCACCGGAATACCCAGCGCGGTGGCAGCCTGGAAAAGACGCTCGGTTTGCGACGGGGTAAAGCCGACGTTTTCACAAAACACGTCTACCGCTTCAAATAACGCTTTTTGCCACAGCGTGGGCATGATCTGCTCGCAGACCAGCGTGAGATAGGCATCCGGATCCTGTCGGTATTCCGCAGGGACGGCATGTGCCGCCAGAAGCGTCGGGCTAATCTCGACCAGATTACTCAGACTAAGCTGGCGAGCAACCAGCAACATTTTCTCTTCGGCATCCGCGTTAAGTCCGTATCCCGATTTAATTTCTATGGTCGTAACGCCTTCATTCATCAGACGCTCTAGCCGCTGCTGCGCCAGCTTCAACAGGGTTTCCGGCGAACTGTTGCGTGTCGCCGTCACGGTGGCGTTAATCCCGCCGCCCTGCGCGCTGATGGTTTGATAAGAGACACCGTTCAGGCGCTGCTCCCACTCTGCCGCGCGGTCGCCGCCAAACACCAGATGGGTATGGCAATCAATCAGCCCCGGCGTCACCAGACGCCCCTGTAGATCAATGCAGTGACGGTGTCCGGAAGGAATGTCAGATTCAGGGATCACGGCCAGGATGGTTTGACCGCGCACGACCAGGGCGTGTTGCGCTTTAAGACCATAGGGTGCGGAGGCATCGGGAACCATCGTTGCCAGTCGCGCATTTCGCCATATTACATCGTCAGGATGAAGCTGCATGGGCATTCCACTTGTCATAGGTTGTATAGACATTTATTTTCATCCGCCGTCTGCTGTCAACCGTTCTGGTAGAAAATGTTATTTATTTGTGATGACTTTCCCGCCTCCCGGGGGTAAAAAATGCAACTTTTACCCTTTTTATCTTCCCGTTTCGCTCAACTTAGTATAAAAAAGCAGGCTATTTCGTCTATCCCGTTTAAGACTTGCATACCCAGGAGCTCCACCTTGAACATTTCCAGGATTTCCCGTCTGGCGTTAGCGCTCGCCTTTGGCGTGACCTTATCCGCATGCAGTTCAACACCACCGGATCAGCTGCCTTCTGAGCAGGTAGCACCGGGCACCGCGTCCCGCCCGATTTTGTCCGCTGATGAAGCGAAGAACTTCGACCGTGCCCACTACTTCTCAGCGATGGATCCTAACGCTGCGCCGTGGACACCGTCTTCTATTAACCTGCCGAAACAGCCTGACTTCGTGGTTGGCCCGGCTGGCGCCCAGGGCGTAACGCACACGTCCATTCAGGCAGCGGTTGACGCGGCCATTACCAAACACAGCGCCTCTCGCCAGTACATCGCGATCCTGCCGGGCGAATACGAAGGCACCGTGTATGTTCCGGCCGCACCAGGCAGCATCACCCTTTACGGTCTGGGCGAAAAAGCAATCGACGTGAAAATTGGCCTGGCGATTGATTCCGAAATCGACAGCACCACCTGGCGTCGCCTGGTGAACCCGGCCGGTAAATATATGCCAGGTAAACCGGCGTGGTACATGTTTGATAACTGCCAGAGCAAGCGTTCCGCTACCGTTGGCCTGATGTGCTCGGCGGTATTCTGGTCCCAAAATAATGGTCTGCAGCTGCAAAACCTGACCATTCAAAATACCCTCGGCGACAGCGTCGATGCCGGTACCCACCAGGCCGTCGCGCTGCGTAGTGATGGCGATAAGGTGCAGATTAACAACGTCAACATTCTGGGCCGTCAGAATACCTTCTTCGTGACCAACAGCGATGTTAAGAACACGCTGCAGAACAACCGCCTGACCCGTACGCTGGTAACCAACAGCTACGTTGAAGGTGACGTGGATCTGGTGTCCGGTCGCGGTGCGGTGGTATTTGAAAACACCGATTTCCGCGTGGTGAACTCGCGCACTCAGCAGGAAGGTTACGTGTTTGCGCCAGCAACACAGTCTAACCTGTTCTACGGCTTCCTGGCCGTTAACAGCCGCTTTAACGCTGCCGGCGACGGCGTGGCACAGCTGGGTCGCTCCCTGGATGTGGACTCTGCCACTAACGGTCAGGTCGTGATCCGCGACAGCGTGATCAACGAAGGCTTTAACATGGCGAAGCCGTGGGCTGATGCCGCGATCTCCAAGCGTCCGTTCTCCGGCAATACCGGTGCGGTGGATGATAAAGGGAACGTGCAGCGCAATCTGAACGACGCAAACTTCAACCGCATGTGGGAATACAACAACCGCGGTCTGGGTAGCAAGGTGGTTGCAGAGCCGAAGCAGTAAGATGAGAGTAAAAGGGGGATTTTAATCCCCCTTTTTACTGCAACTGAATGCGTCAGGCACCAAACTTAAGATACGCATCCAATAGTTGCATAATCGCAACCATGAGTTGCAGGAACAGAATTGCCCATTCCACACCGCTCATACGCCACTCCTTTGGTATAGAGCACTTCTCCTCTGCCTTACCTTTCCGCTGCCTGTCACCAGAGGTGTGTTGGCTATGTTTTGATGTGCTCCGCAGTTTAGGCACTGTCGGCACCACCCGACAGCTAGGACTTAAAAAGGATCCTGAATTGCGGAACTGCAACACATCAAACCAACGAACAGAATGATATCAAACCATTACTGTACATAAAAACAGTTATGAAGAGTTTAGGAATCCATAAAGAAAAACCAAATACCTCATTGATTATATTAGTTATTTTTGCGCACCACCGCTTGAGAACGTCTTTTCTTCATTGGTGATGATTTTACATCGTCTTAAGTCAACATTATGATAATCAGGTTGGTTACGTTTTGATGTGCTCTACCCGGCTACCACCGGGCATAAAAAAACCTCGCATTCGCGAGGTTTTTTGTTTCAGGCCACTTAGTGAGCGTTGACCAGGACCCACATCGGACCCTGGCCTACGGCGTAGCGTCCTTTTTCTTCCAGTAGACCCTGTACGCCTTTGATTTCATACAGCGCGATATGGTGGGATTTCTGCCCTGCCGCAATCAGGTATTTACCGCTGTGATCGATATTAAAGCCGCGCGGCTGAGTTTCCGTTGGCTGGAAACCTTCAATGGCCAGCACGCTGCCATCTTCGGAGACGCTGAAGACGGTAATCAGGCTGGAGGTACGGTCGCAGGCATACAGATGACGGCCGTCAGGCGTAATGTGGATATCCGCCGCCCAGCGGGTGTCAGAGAAGTCAGACGGCATCATATCCAGCGTCTGCACGCATTCGATCTGACCGTTTGGATCTTTCAGCTCCCACACGTCTACCGAACTGTTCAGTTCGTTTACCACATAGGCATACTGCTGGTTCGGGTGGAAGACCATATGGCGTGGGCCTGCGCCCTCAACGGTAGTCACTTCAGCCGGGTTTTGCGCCACCAGGTGACCATCGTCGCTCAGGGTAAACAGGCAGATGCGATCCTGCTTCAGTGCAGGCACCCACAGCGTGCGGTTGTCCGGAGAGATATTCGCCGAGTGACATCCTTCCAGCCCTTCCACCACGTCGACAGTGTCGACCGGAATGCCGTCGTCAAGGCGGGTCACGCTGACGCTGCCCGCATTGTAAGAGCCGCTAAAGATGAAACGCCCTTTACGATCGGTCGAGATGTGGGTCGGGCTGCCCGGCAGCGGCGCTTCGGCAGTGTAGGTCAGCGCACCGTCGTCCGGCGAGATGCGGTAGGCCAGCACCCGGAACTCAGGGCGTACGCCAACATACAGAAAACGTTTATCCGGGCTGACGACCATTGGCTGTACTTGCCCCGGAACATCAACAACCTGAACCAGCGTGAGCGAACCTTCTGCATTCAAACGCCAGACGTGGATCTGCTGACTTTCAGGACTGGCGGTATAAACGGTTTGTTTCATGAATACTCCTTTCCTCACTGCGCGTGAAAGTGATTATTTTTAACGGTGAATGCTGAATTTTAGCCAGGAATTTTGCAGCGATTTACTCTCGGTGTAACATCGCCTGAGACCTAAAATTCAACATTAACCCGGAAGAACAAATGACCTCGCGTGTGATTGCCCTGGATTTAGACGGAACATTACTGACCCCTCAGAAAACCCTGCTCCCCTCCTCCCTTGAAGCGCTTAAACGAGCCCAGGAAGCCGGGTATCAACTCCTTATCGTAACGGGTCGACATCACGTTGCCATTCATCCTTTTTATCAGGCACTGGCGTTAGATACACCTGCAATTTGTTGTAATGGCACTTATTTGTATGATTATCAGGCAAAAAAGGTTTTAGCCTCCGACCCGCTACCGGTTCCTCAGGCGCTGCAACTGATTGATCTGCTGGATGAGCATGCCATTCATGGCCTGATGTATGTGGACAACGCGATGCTGTACGAGCGCCCTACCGGCCATGTGGTGCGCACCAGTAACTGGGCACTTTCGCTGCCGGAAGCGCAGCGTCCGGTCTTTACCCAAGTGTCCTCCCTGCGCCAGGCCGCTCAGGATGTTGACGCTATCTGGAAATTCGCCCTGACGGATGAAGACACCACCAAACTGAATACCTTCGCGAAACAGGTTGAACAGACCCTGGGTCTGGAATGTGAATGGTCCTGGCACGATCAGGTAGATATTGCCCGTAAAGGCAACAGCAAGGGCAAGCGCCTGACGCAGTACGTAGAATCTCAGGGAGGGTCGATGCGTAACGTGATTGCCTTTGGCGATAACTATAACGACATCAGTATGCTGGAGGCTGCCGGTACCGGCGTGGCGATGGGCAACGCCGATGACGCGGTGAAAGCGCGCGCTAACGTGGTGATTGGCGATAACACCACCGATAGCATCGCGCAGTATATTTATACCCACCTGCTGTAATCAGGCAGTGATCGAGACGCTCTTGATTTGCGCGTAAAGCCACAGGCCGGGCTTGATACCTAACTCGTCCCTGGCCCACGGGCTGATGCGCGCCCAGAGCGTCCTGCTTCCCACCTCAAGCTTCACTTCCACCTGACCGTTATCATCAAAACACTCCGCCACTTTGGCGCGCAGAATATTACGAATGCTGGTTTGCAGCGGCGGTTGCAGCACCAGCGAGACGTCCGATGCCTGAATGCGAATACGCAGCGCGGACTGTAACGGCTTGTCGACCTTGCTCACCCACAGATGCTGGTCGCCCAGCGCCAGCGCGGTCATCGCATAATGCGGGTGGTGTTCCAGCACGCTCACTTTCAGGATACTGCTCTGCTGCTCCTTTGGAAGCCAGGGATGCATCACGCTGCTTCCCCATACCTCTTCCAGGTTGCCAAAGGCCTTTACGCTGCCCTCTTCCAGTACCAGCACTTTGTCGGCCAGATGGAGGATCTCATCCAGCGAGTGGCTGACGTAGAGCATGGGAATGTTAATCTCGCGGGTCAGGCGCTGCAGGTAGGGCAGCAGTTCACGTTTACGCGGAATATCCAGCGAAGCCAGCGGTTCGTCGAGCAACAGCAGCTCGGGTGCGGTCAGCAAGGCACGGCCAATCGCCACACGCTGTTTTTCTCCACCGGAAAGCGAGGAAGGCAGCCTGTCGAGCAGAGGCTCAATACCTAACAGCGTCACCAGCTTATCAAACTGCCCGGCCATACTTTTGGCCATACCGTAGCGCAGGTTGCCGCGCACGCTGTAGTGCGGGAACAAGCGCGCGTCCTGGAAAACATAGCCGATGCGACGTTTATCCGGCGAGAGGTATATTTTGTTCTCCACGTCATTCAGAACGCGGTCATTCAGAACAATTCGCCCTGACTGCGGGCGTGTCAGGCCGCTAATCGCATTAATCAGAGAGGTTTTTCCCGCACCGGAGACGCCAAAAATGGCGGTGATGCCGCTTGCAGGCAGCGTCTCGTTAAGCGTCAGCGTGTGGTTCCCCAGCGTCTGGGTGAAATTCAGTTCCAGCATCCTTATTTCCCCATCCGTTCGCGACTCAGCCGCGCCAGCCATTCAGACACCAGCAGCGAAGCCAGGGCCAGGACGATTGAAATGATGCACAGTCGCGCCGCCGCGCCTTCTCCGCCGGGTGTTTGAATCAGGGTGTACATGGCTGACGGAATCGTTCGCGTCTCGCCGGGAATGTTCGATACAAACGTGATGGTCGCGCCGAACTCGCCCAGCGAACGGGCAAACGCCAGTACCGTGCCAACTATAATCCCCGGCAGCGTAAGCGGGAGCGTGATGGTGAAAAAGACGCGCCAGCGCCCGGCACCCAGCGTGCGGGCCGCCTGTTCGAGCTTCATGTCCACCCCTTCCAGCGCGAGGCGGATCGCCCTCACCATCAACGGAAATGACATCACCGCCGCGGCCAGTACCGCACCGCGCCAGCTAAAGGCGAACGTCAGACCAAACCAGTCGTAGAGCTTCTCGCCGATAAAACCGCGTCGCCCCATCGAAATCAGCAACAGATAGCCGACCACCACGGGGGGTAAAACGAGCGGGAGATGAAGTACGCTGTCGAGCAGCGCTTTGCCGGGAAACCGGCAGCGCACCAGTAACCAGGCAAAGAAGATCCCAAAGGGCAAACTCAGCGCAACCGCCAGGGAAGAGACTTTAAGGCTCAGCAGAACAGCCTGCCATTCAGGATCGGTCAATATCATCAGTGAGTCGTAAATCCATAACGTTTAAAGATTGCGGACGCTTCTGGCCCCTTCAGGTAATCGCGAAAGGCCGTCACGGTCGCGTTTTTATGTCCATCAACAATCGCGACAGGATATTCCACTTTCTTGTGGGAGTCTTCCGGGAACGTTGCAACCACTTTCACACCCTTGCTGGCAACGGCATCAGAGCCATATACAATCCCCAGCGGGGCTTCGTTGCGTTCCACCAGCGCCAGCGCACCGCGTACATCTTCCGCCGGCGCCAGTTTCGGCGACAATGTCTCCCACGCGCCCAGTTTTTGCAGCGCTTCTTTGGCGTAGATCCCCGCCGGAACATGCTCCGGATCGCCCACCGCCAGACGGCCACCGTTAAGCAGGCTCATCCAGTTGGTCTCTTTGTTAATGGTAATATCCGCCTGCGCGCTGGCTTTTGGTGCCACGACAACCAGGCTATTCCCCAGCAGCGTTTCGCGGGTTGCCGGATCAATTGATTTCTTCTCCGCCGCGTAATCCATCCATTTCTGATCGGCTGAAATGAACAGATCCGCCGGTGCCCCCGCTTCTATCTGGCGCGCAAGCGTAGATGAAGAGGCGAAAGAGGAGACAACATCGACGTTTTTCTCTTTTTTATACGCCGTCGCAATATCCTGCAGCGCGTTGGTCAGCGACGCCGCCGCAAAAACCGTAATTTTTCCGTCGTCCGCCAGCGCCTGCCCGGCAAGTGAAAGCGTCAGCGTTGCCCCAGCGAAAAGACGTACCCATGAACGTGCCATTTGTAGCTCCTGTATATAGCGTTATATAGACGATAATATAACGATATCTTCATGGAGATCCCAGCGCTATATCGTACCGCTCAAGGGGTAAGCTGGACTGATTCTTAATACTATCGGAGAAAATGAGAAAAGCTTGAGAGCAAAACGCCCGGGCTAGCCGGGCGTTTTGAAGGGAATCAATGCTGCTTTTTAGCCTGGTCTTTGTGACCAATGTTCGAAAAGAGGTTGAACACTTCACCCAGGCCGTAGATGGCACCGAGGATGATGGCCATCACTACTGGCACCATGATCACGGCGAATACCAGACTTTTCAACAACTCTAACATGGTTTTCTCCAGATATTGTGAAGGGCTTATTCTACCCTGAAAAGTAAGAAAAACATCCCCTTTTGTGCGGTAGCCTTTGCGCCCCGCACCATTTGGGTCACAATATCCTTTTTGCCAGGACACTGTTATGCAGGCCGAAATTCTTCTTACTCTCCGACTACAGCAAAAGCTTTTTGCCGACCCCAGACGTATAGCCCTGCTTAAACAAATAGAACAAACGGGCTCGATTAGCCAGGGGGCAAAGAATGCCGGGATCAGCTATAAAAGCGCCTGGGATGCCATCAATGAAATGAATACCCTGAGCGAACACCCGCTGGTGGACAGAGCCACGGGCGGTAAGGGCGGTGGCGGCGCCAGGGTGACGCGCTACGGCCAGCGCCTGATTCAGCTTTACGATCTTCTGGGCCAGATCCAGCAAAAAGCGTTTGATGTTCTGAGTGATGACGATAGCGTTCCACTGGACAGTTTGCTGGCCGCCATTTCCCGCTTCTCGTTACAAACCAGCGCCCGCAACCAGTGGTTTGGTACGGTGACGGCGCGCGATAATCTTCAGATACAACAGCATGTTGAGATCCTGCTTGCCGATGGAACAACGCGTCTGAAAGCCGCAATCACCGCGCAGAGTGCAGAGCGCCTTGGCCTGGATGAAGGTAAAGAGGTGCTGGTGTTACTGAAAGCGCCATGGGTCAATATCACGCGTAACCCCGACACGGCACAGGCAGCGGATAACCAGCTATCGGGCGCAATCAGCCATATTGAACGCGGCAAGGCGCAATGCGAAGTGCTTATGACGCTGGCGGACGGACAATCACTCTGCGCGACGGTACCTTGCAGCGAGGCGGACGGCTTAGAAGAAGGTGCTGTCGTCACCGCATATTTCAACGCAGACCGGGTGATTATCGCCACATTGTGCTGAGCGCATTGACAACCGCGCTGACAGTGAGTATCCCTGACATCTGTTGCTGCAAAAAATGGGATAAATCATGGCTTTATTGCATATTTCGCAAGGTACGTTTCGTCTTAGCGATACCCGGACGCTGGCGATTGCTGATTTGACAATACGCGCGGCTGAAAGCTGGGCGTTTGTTGGCACTAACGGCAGCGGTAAATCCGCGCTGGCCCGTGCGCTGGCGGGGGAACTCACCCTCCTCAAAGGGGAATACCAGAGCGACGTTACGCGCCTGACGCGCCTCTCTTTTGAACAACTGCAAAAGCTGGTGAGCGACGAATGGCAGCGCAACAATACCGATTTACTCAGTCCTGGAGAAGAAGATACCGGCCGTACAACGGCGGAAATTATCCAGGATGAGGTGAAAGATCCTGCCCGCTGTCAGCGCCTGGCTGAACAGTTCGGCATTACCGCCCTGCTCAACCGACGCTTCAAATATCTTTCTACCGGCGAAACGCGGAAAACCCTGCTTTGCCAGGCGCTGATGAGCGAGCCTGAGCTGCTGATCCTCGACGAACCATTCGACGGCCTTGACGTCCAGTCCCGGGCGCAGCTGGCGCATCTGCTGGGCTCGCTTAATCGGCAGGGATATACCCTTGTGCTGGTACTTAACCGCTTTGATGAGATTCCGGATTTTGTCCAGCATGCCGGTGTGCTGGCCGACTGCCATCTGACCGAGACGGGCGAAAAGTCGGCGCTGCTTAAGCAGGCGCTGATCGCCCAGCTCGCGCACAGTGAACAGCTCGACGGCATCACCCTTCCGGAACCCGATGCCCCGTCAGCCCGCCACGCGCTCGATCCTCACCAGCCACGCATCGTGCTGCGTGATGGTATCGTCTCTTATGACGACCGCCCGATCCTTAACCATCTTAGCTGGACGGTGAATCCGGGCGAGCACTGGCAGATTGTCGGCCCGAATGGCGCGGGAAAATCCACGCTGCTGAGCCTCATCACCGGCGACCATCCGCAGGGCTATAGCAACGATCTCACGTTGTTTGGCCGTCGTCGCGGCAGCGGTGAAACCATCTGGGATATTAAAAAACATATCGGCTACGTCAGCAGCAGCCTACATCTGGATTACCGGGTCAGTACCACGGTACGTAACGTGATCCTCTCCGGGTATTTTGACTCCATCGGAATTTATCAGGCGGTGTCGGACAAGCAGCACAAGCTGGCCCAGCAGTGGCTGGATATTCTGGGGATGGATAGCCGGGTGGCTGACGCGCCGTTTCACAGTTTGTCATGGGGGCAGCAGCGCCTGGCATTGATCGTTCGCGCGCTGGTAAAACACCCGACACTGTTAATTCTGGATGAGCCCCTGCAGGGTCTGGATCCGCTAAACCGCCAGCTGATTCGTCGCTTTGTGGATATTCTCATTGCCGAGGGTGAAACCCAACTGCTGTTTGTTTCACACCATGCCGAGGATGCCCCTTCCTGTATCACCCATCGTCTTGAGTTCATTCCAGACGGCGAGCGCTATCGCTACCTTCTCAGCCACATCGACTAACCGTGGAGGGCCCCGCCCTCCTCTTTTCAGATAACTTGCATCATTACAACACTATCTCTTTGATCTAGAATGGTCTGAGTGATTGGAAAAGCGAGTTTGAAAACGAGTGTAAACGATTCCACTATTTTATCCCATGTCACACTTTTAGCGTCTCTGTTATGCTATGGTTATTACATACCATAAGCCTAATGGAGCGAATCATGCGAGTTCTGGTAACAGGTGGTAGCGGTTACATAGGAAGTCATACCTGTGTGCAACTGCTGCAAAATGGTCACGATGTGATCATCCTCGACAACCTGTGCAATAGTAAGCGCAGCGTGCTGCCGGTGATTGAACGTCTTGGCGGGAAACAACCCACTTTCGTGGAAGGCGACATCCGCAACGAAGCGCTGATGACCGAAATCCTTCACGACCACGCCATTGAAGCGGTGATCCACTTCGCCGGTCTGAAAGCCGTCGGTGAATCCGTTGCGAAGCCGCTTGAGTATTACGACAACAACGTCAACGGTACCCTGCGTCTCATCTCCGCCATGCGTGCGGCGAACGTTAAAAACTTTATCTTCAGCTCCTCCGCCACCGTCTATGGCGATCAGCCAAAAATCCCCTACGTTGAAAGTTTCCCGACAGGCACGCCACAAAGCCCGTACGGCAAAAGCAAGCTGATGGTGGAACAGATCCTGACCGATCTGCAAAAAGCGCAGCCGGAATGGAGCATCGCCTTGCTGCGCTACTTCAACCCGGTCGGCGCCCATCCGTCTGGCGATATGGGTGAAGATCCGCAGGGCATCCCGAACAACCTGATGCCGTATATCGCCCAGGTGGCGGTAGGCCGTCGTGAGTCGCTGGCGATTTTTGGTAACGACTACCCAACCCAGGACGGCACCGGCGTGCGCGACTATATCCACGTGATGGATCTGGCCGACGGTCACGTTGCGGCCATGCAACAGCTGGCAGATAAACCGGGCGTGCATATTTACAACCTCGGCGCCGGGGTCGGCAGCAGCGTGCTGGACGTGGTTAACGCCTTCAGCAAAGCCTGCGGTAAGCCAGTGAACTACCACTTCGCACCGCGTCGTGATGGTGACCTGCCCGCTTACTGGGCGGATGCCACTAAAGCCGACAAAGAGCTTAACTGGCGTGTGACCCGCACGCTTGATGAAATGGCACAGGATACCTGGCACTGGCAGTCACGCCACCCGCAAGGCTATCCGGACTAAGGATCCTTCATGACTTCGTTTAATCCCGTCGATCATCCGCATCGTCGTTTTAACCCGTTAAGCGGACAATGGATTTTGGTGTCTCCGCATCGCGCCAAGCGCCCCTGGCAGGGGGCGCAAGAGACGCCTGCGAAACAAACGCTACCGCAGCATGACCCGGATTGCTTCCTGTGTCCGGGCAACACGCGCGTCACCGGAGATAAAAACCCGGACTACAAAGGCACCTTCGTCTTCACCAACGATTTTGCTGCGCTAATGACCGACACGCCGGACGCGCCCGCGAGCCATGACCCGCTGATGCGCTGTGAAAGCGCGCGGGGTACCAGCCGCGTGATCTGCTTCTCGCCCGATCACAGCAAAACGCTGCCGGAGCTGAGCGTTGAGGCACTGAAAGAGGTGATCGGCACCTGGCAGGCGCAAACCGCTGAGCTGGGGCAGACTTACCCGTGGGTGCAGGTATTTGAAAACAAAGGTGCGGCGATGGGCTGCTCCAACCCGCATCCGCACGGCCAGATCTGGGCGAACAGCTTCCTGCCTAACGAAGCCGAACGCGAAGACCGCCTGCAAAAAGCCTATTTCGAGGAAAACGGCTCACCCATGCTGGTTGATTACACCCAGCGTGAGCTGGCCGATGGCAGCCGTACCGTGGTGGAAACCGAACACTGGCTCGCCGTCGTACCTTACTGGGCCGCCTGGCCGTTTGAAACGCTGCTGTTGCCGAAAGCGCACATACAGCGCATGACCGATCTCAGCGACGCACAGCGCGACGACCTTGCGCTGGCGCTGAAGAAACTGACCAGCCGTTACGACAACCTGTTCCAGTGCTCTTTCCCGTATTCCATGGGCTGGCACGGCGCACCGTTTAACGGTGAAGAGAACCAACACTGGCAGCTGCATGCCCATTTCTATCCGCCACTGCTTCGCTCTGCGACGGTACGTAAGTTCATGGTGGGCTATGAAATGCTGGCGGAAACCCAGCGTGACCTGACGGCGGAACAGGCAGCCGAACGTCTGCGTGCCGTGAGTGACGTCCACTATCGCGAATCAGGAGTCTAAAAAATGAGTCTGAAAGATAAAACACAATCCCTGTTTGCTGAGAAATTTGGCTACCCTGCCACCCATGTTATTCAGGCGCCTGGCCGCGTCAATCTGATCGGTGAACATACTGACTACAACGACGGTTTTGTGCTGCCGTGTGCCATTGATTACCAGACGGTTATTAGTTGCGCAAAGCGCGACGACCGTAACGTCCGCGTAATAGCGGCGGATTACGGTAACGAAACCGACGAGTTTTCCCTTGATGCCCCCATTGTGACGCACGACAGCCAGCAGTGGTCTAACTATGTGCGCGGCGTGGTGAAGCATCTGCAGAAGCGTAACAAGAACTTTGGCGGTGCGGATTTAGTGATCAGCGGCAACGTGCCACAGGGCGCGGGCTTAAGCTCCTCTGCCTCTCTGGAAGTCGCCGTGGGGACCGTGTTCCAGCAGCTTTATCATCTGCCGCTGGACGGGGCGCAAATCGCCCTTAACGGTCAGGAAGCAGAAAACCAGTTCGTGGGCTGTAACTGCGGCATTATGGACCAGCTGATCTCCGCGCTGGGCAAAAAAGAGCACGCGCTGCTGATCGACTGCCGCTCGCTTGGCACCAAAGCCGTTCCGCTGCCCAAAGGCGCGGCTGTTGTGATTATCAACAGTAATTTTAAGCGCACGCTGGTGGGCAGCGAGTACAACACCCGCCGCGAGCAGTGTGAAACCGGTGCACGCTTCTTCCAGCAGCCCGCCCTGCGCGACGTGACGCTTGATGAATTCAATAAGGTTGCGCATGAGCTGGATCCGGTTGTCGCCAGACGCGTTCGTCACGTGCTGACGGAGAACGCCCGTACCGTTGAAGCCGCGTCCGCGCTGGCGAAAGGCGACCTGAAACGCATGGGAGAACTGATGGCTGAATCGCATGCCTCCATGCGCGATGACTTTGAAATCACCGTCCCGCAAATTGATACCCTGGTTGAGATCGTCAAAGCGACCATCGGCGATAAAGGCGGTGTGCGCATGACCGGCGGTGGCTTCGGGGGCTGCATCGTTGCGCTGGTGCCGGAAGAGCTGGTCCCTGCTGTACAGGATGCCGTGACGAAGCAGTACGAAGCAAAAACAGGTATTAAAGAAACCTTCTATGTATGTAAAGCATCACAAGGAGCCGGACAGTGCTAAACGAAACACCTACCCTCGCACCGGATGGTCTGCCGTATCGCCTGTTAACCCTGCGCAACCGCGCAGGGATGGTGGTTACGCTGATGGACTGGGGTGCAACCCTGCTCTCCGCCCGCGTACCGATGCCGGACGGCAGCGTGCGTGAAACGATGCTCGGCTGTGCATCGCCTGAGCAGTATGTTAACCAATCGGCTTTTCTGGGAGCGTCCGTCGGCCGCTATGCCAACCGCATCGCTAAAAGCCGTTTCGAACTCGACGGCGTGGCGTACCCTCTCCTTCCAAGTCAGGGTGAGAACCAGCTTCACGGCGGACCGGAAGGGTTTGATAAACGCCGCTGGAAAATTGTCCGTCAAAATGACAGCGAAGTGCTGTTCTCGCTGGATTCACCTGATGGCGATCAGGGCTTCCCGGGCAACCTTATCGCCTCAGCACGCTTCACGCTAACCGACGACAACCGAATCGCCATCGAATACCGTGCCACGGTCGACAAGCCGTGTCCGGTTAACCTGACTAACCATGCCTACTTTAATCTGGACGGCAACCAGTGCGACGTGCGCAACCACAAGCTGCAAATCCTTGCGGACGCGTACCTGCCGGTTGACGAAATGGGCATACCGTATAAGGGCCTGAAGCAGGTGAACGACACCAGCTTCGACTTCCGCAATGCGAAAGCTATCGCACAGGATTTCCTGAGTGATGACGATCAGCGCAAGGTGAAAGGCTACGACCACGCTTTCCTGTTGCAGGCCAAAGGCGATCTCAGCCAGCCCGCCGCGCAGGTCTGGTCTGCTGATGAGAAGCTGCAGATGACCGTTTATACCACCGCCCCTGCCCTGCAGTTCTACTCAGGTAACTATCTTGGCGGCACAACGGCACGCGAACACAATGAATACAGCGACTGGCAGGGTCTGGCACTGGAGAGCGAGTTCCTGCCTGACAGCCCGAATCATCCGGAATGGCCGCAGCCAGATTGCGTTCTGCGCCCGGGTGAAGAGTACGTGAGCGTCACCGAGTATCATTTCATTCCGCGCGCTTAACGACAGGCCCTCACATAGAGGGCTTTTTTCTGCTCCCCTTGCTGAAAATAGCGCCGATCGCAGACAAAATCATAACCCTGGATTCACAAGCATCTTACACTCGGAGACTATTTTCGCTATGGTTAGGGTTAAGCGTTGCTGCTGGCCTGGCCACAGCAATATAATGAGAATTGTTATCATTCTAAAAATGCTTGAGGAGTAAGAGATGGCTATTACTAAGCTGGTCCTGGTGCGTCACGGCGAAAGCCAGTGGAACAACGAAAACCGCTTTACCGGTTGGTACGACGTTGATCTGTCTGAGAAAGGCGTAAGCGAAGCAAAAGCAGCAGGTAAACTGCTGAAGGAAGAAGGCTTCAGCTTTGATTTTGCTTACACCTCTGTGCTGAAACGTGCCATCCACACGCTGTGGAACGTGCTCGACGAACTGGATCAGGCCTGGCTGCCGGTTGAGAAATCCTGGAAACTGAACGAGCGCCACTACGGTGCGCTGCAGGGTCTCAACAAAGCCGAAACCGCTGAGAAATACGGTGACGAGCAGGTTAAACAGTGGCGTCGCGGCTTCGCGGTAACCCCACCAGAGCTGACCAAAGATGACGAGCGCTACCCGGGCCACGACCCGCGTTACGCGAAACTGACTGACGCTGAGCTGCCAACCACCGAAAGCCTGGCGCTGACCATCGACCGCGTTGTGCCTTACTGGAACGAAACCATTCTGCCACGCCTGAAAAGCGGTGAGCGCGTGATCATCGCCGCTCACGGTAACTCCCTGCGTGCGCTGGTGAAATACCTGGACAACATGGGTGAAGACGAAATTCTTGAACTGAACATCCCAACTGGCGTACCGCTGGTGTATGAGTTCGACGAAAACTTCAAACCAATCAAACACTACTATCTGGGTAACGCGGATGAAATCGCAGCGAAAGCCGCGGCTGTCGCGAACCAGGGTAAAGCGAAGTAATTTTCGCCAGACATAAAAAAAGCGCGGAACCTTCCGCGCTTTTTTATTTCTGCCTCAGGACTTAACCGCGACGTGCTTTCACCGCGTTCGCCAGCTGACGCAGGAGGGTGTCGGTATCGTCCCAGCCGATGCAGGCATCCGTGACGCTCTTGCCGTACACCAGCGGCTCGCTGCCTTCCAGGTTCTGGTTACCTTCGACCAGATGGCTTTCAATCATCACGCCAATCACCGCCTTCTCACCGCCGGCAATCTGCTGACAGACATCAGCCCCGACGTCCATCTGCTTTTTAAACTGCTTGCTGGAGTTGGCATGGCTGAAATCGATCATCACCTGCGGTGGCAGCCCGGCTTTTTCCAGCCCGACCTTCACGTCGGCCACATGTTTTGCACTGTAGTTTGGCTCTTTGCCGCCACGCAGAATAATATGGCAATCCCCGTTACCGCTGGTGTTCACGATGGCGGAATGACCCCATTTGGTCACGGACAGGAAGCAGTGCGGTGCACCCGCTGCGTTAATGGCGTCGATAGCCACCTTAATGGTGCCGTCAGTGCCGTTTTTAAAACCAACCGGACAAGAGAGACCGGATGCCAGTTCGCGGTGAACCTGAGATTCCGTGGTACGGGCACCAATTGCGCCCCAGCTCATCAAATCAGCCAGGTATTGTGGCGTGATCATATCCAGGAACTCACCGGCAGCAGGCAGGCCACTGTCGTTGATCTCCAGCAGCAGCTTGCGCGCAATACGCAGACCGTCGTTGATCTGGAAGCTGTTATCCATGTGCGGATCGTTAATGAGCCCTTTCCAGCCAACGGTCGTACGCGGTTTTTCAAAATAGACGCGCATGACGATTTCCAGCTCATCCTTCAGCTCTTCGCGCAGCTGAAGAAGCCTTGCCGCATACTCTTTTGCCGCAGCAGGATCGTGGATAGAGCATGGACCAATCACCACCAGAAGACGATCGTCATTACCTTTTAGGATCTTATGGATCGCTTTGCGAGCATGAGAAACCGTGTTTGCGGCATTTTCAGTGGCGGGGAATTTCTCAAGGAGCGCTACAGGAGGTAATAACTCATTGATCTCTTTAATGCGTAAATCGTCGTTCTGATAATTCATTTTCTTTCCAGCTCTGCCATATCTTTAGTAATGAAAGCAATCCTTTCAATCTATCTTGTCGACCAGGAAGTGTAAACACGGTTTTACACTTCACGCAGATAATTCCTGGAATTCGCCTAAAAATCGCCACAAAATAGCGAAAAATGAGATCTAACCTAAGCTTTTTAACTGTAACAACCAATTTTATACGCCTAAACGCGATTCCCTACTGACGTAAGTCCGTAAGGCGGAATCTTTCGCCTCTAAAAAGATGCACTGTTGGAGAAAGTTATCCAGCGTAACGACAAGAACAGGAGCACCATGATGAAAATGACAAAACTGGCAACCCTCTTCCTGACCGCCACTCTCACCCTGGCAAGCGGCAGCGTCCTGGCTGCTGAAACGGGCACCTCAGACAGCAACGGTGATGCCAATGCGGCAGCAGAAGCAGGCCAGGTCGCCCCTGATGCGAAACAGAATATCGCCCCAAATAATGTCGATAACAGCCAGATCAATACCGGCAACACCAATACCGGCGGCACCATGCTGCATCCGAACGGCAGTGATTCCGGCACCATGAATCACGACAATATGAGTTCAGATGAAGTTCATAAGAACTCAATGTGTAAGGACGGCAAATGTCCCGACCCTAACGACAAAGTGGGTAACGATGCCAATACCAAAACCGATGGCACAACCCAGTAAGTGGTCAGTGCTTTAAATGCGAAAGGAGAGCCCAGGCTCTCCTTTCTTTTTGGAGTAACCTGTTAAAAACGCTACACTAAAAAATAACGAAACAGGAAAGCAGACATGGCGCACACCCACTCACACGCATCTTCTCCCGGAAATGACAACGTAAAACGACTCATGCTGGCCTTCGGCGTCACGGCCACGTTTATGGTTATCGAGGTCATTGGCGGTCTGGTCTCCGGCTCGCTGGCGCTGCTGGCTGATGCCGGGCACATGCTGACCGATGCCGCAGCGCTACTCTTCGCTCTGCTGGCAGTGCAATTTGCTCGTCGTCCTCCGAACGCACGCCATACCTTCGGCTGGTTGAGGCTGACTACGCTTGCCGCGTTTGTTAACGCCATCGCGCTGGTGGTCATTACTATTCTTATCGTCTGGGAAGCCATCCAACGCTTCAGGCACCCGCAGCCAATAGCCGGAACGACAATGATGGTGATTGCCGTCGCGGGGCTGCTGGCGAATATTCTGGCATTCTGGATTTTGCATCGCGGCAGCGGGGAAAAGAACCTCAACGTGCGCGCTGCTGCCCTGCATGTGCTGGGGGATTTGCTCGGCTCAGTCGGGGCGATAGTCGCCGCGCTGGTGATCCTCTATACCGGCTGGACGCCAGTCGACCCGATTCTCTCCGTGCTGGTATCGTGTCTGGTTTTACGTAGCGCCTGGAGTCTGCTGAAGGAGAGCGTCAATGAACTGCTTGAAGGGGCACCCGCATCCATGGACATTGACGAGCTGAAGCGTAACCTGCGCCGTTCTGTCCCGGAAGTGCGCAATGTTCATCATGTGCATGTCTGGCAGGTAGGTGAAAAACCGGTGATGACGCTACACGTTCAGGTGATCCCACCTCACGATCACGATGCATTACTGGAACGCATTCATCATTTCCTGGAACATCATTACGAGATTGGCCACGCCACCGTCCAGATGGAGTATCAGGCCTGTAACGGGCCGGACTGCCACCTTAACGAGGCGCAGCCCGACCATTCACATCATCATCACCATTAGCGGGAAAGCGCGTGAGAGCCTCGCTCACGCGCGCTCTTAATCCACATACGGCTGCCATTCAGGGCAATGAAGGTCAGCAGCAGATATTCCAGCGACATCGCATAGACGCCCTGCAGCGCGAAAATGACCACGCTGATAACGTTGATGATGACCCACAGCAGCCAGTTCTCAACGTATTTACGGGTCATCAGGATCATCGCCGCAATTGACAGCACCATCATGCAGGAATCCCAGAACGGGAAAGCATCCGGCTGAAGTTCTGGCATCGTTACGCTCAGGCCGATACTGGACATAGCCGAAACGGCCACGCGGGTCAGGAAGGCAAACACCGGGTTGATATAAACTGTCATGAATCCAATAGCGACCACGCAAGCGACAAACCAGGCAATGGCTTTCGGCAGGGGTAGCCAGCGGATCTGTAGCTCAGCCTCCTGCTGGCTGTTCTGCCGCGACCACGCGTACCAGCCGTAAATATTGGCGGCGAAGAAGAACAACTGCAAAAGCAGACTGGCGTACAGCTGGATCTGGAAGAAGATAATCGCAAAAAGCGTAACGTTAATCAGCCCGAACGCGTAATTGCTGATTTTCTCCAGGCTTGCCAGCCAGATGCAGAGTAAACCCGCCAGCGTGCCGACGGCCTCAATCCATGACAGGTCATAGCCACCTGCACCAATCGGTATATGAACCAGAATGTTCTGCGTGCTAAAAAAATCCATCTTTTCCCCGGAACGTTTTGAATTAAGTACGTAGTGTAGCCGCAAAATCCAGCATGCGGTTAAGCGGAATTAACGCACCTTCGCGCAGCGCAGCATCGACATGAATTTCATGCGCGGCGCCGCCCGTCTCCAGCCCTTCGGCAATCGCTTTCAGACCGTTCATCGCCATCCACGGGCAATGCGCGCAGCTGCGACACGTCGCGCCCTCGCCTGCCGTTGGGGCTTCAAGGAGCTCTTTCTCCGGCACGGCCTGCTGCATCTTATAAAAGATACCGCGATCGGTCGCCACGATGAGCTGCTTGTGCGGCAGCGTTCTGGCCGCGTTGATAAGCTGGCTGGTTGAACCCACGGCATCCGCCATGTCGACAATGGACTGGGGTGATTCAGGGTGAACAATAATGGCGGCGTCAGGATAAAGCGCTTTCATGCGTGCCAGCGCCTGGGTTTTGAATTCGTCGTGCACAATGCAGGCCCCCTGCCAGCAGAGGACGTCAGCGCCTGTCTGCTTCTGAACATAATTGCCGAGATGTCGGTCAGGTGCCCAGATAATTTTCTCCCCCAGGCTGTCCAGATGCTCAATCAGCTCAACGGCGATGCTGGAGGTCACGACCCAGTCTGCCCGCGCTTTTACCGCCGCGGAGGTGTTGGCATAAACCACCACGGTACGGTCAGGATGGGCGTCGCAGAAGGCGGTGAACGCGTCAATCGGGCAGCCAAGATCGAGCGAACACTCGGCATTCAGCGTCGGCATCAAAATGGTTTTTTCCGGGCTGAGAATTTTCGCCGTTTCGCCCATAAAACGCACGCCAGCAACAAGCAGCGTGGAAGCAGGATGTTTTGCGCCAAAGCGCGCCATCTCCAGAGAGTCAGAGATGCAGCCCCCGGTCTCTTCCGCCAGTTGCTGGATTTCCGGGTCGGTGTAGTAATGCGCCACCATCACCGCGTCTCGCTCTTTCAGAAGACGTTTGATCTTCTCGCGGTAGAACTGTTTTTCGTCCTGGCTTAGCGGAACAGGTTTTGGCGGAAACGGATAGATGGCGGCTTCGGGATCAAACATCACACTCATTATGGCTTCTCGTTTTACGGGCTTAACAATATTGCCTTTCTTTTGCCTGACATAGCAAAACGCATGGCAATTGTGTTTTGTATACTAAACAAGATAGCGAATCTGGAGTGAAAAGTCACCGGGAATAGAGGTGTGGAGCATTTATAGAATTGCAGATAGCAAAAAGGCGCCTTTAGGGCGCCTTTCTACATTGGTGGGTCGTGCAGGATTCGAACCTGCGACCAATTGATTAAAAGTCAACTGCTCTACCAACTGAGCTAACGACCCCTTGCGGGATTTTTTCTTCGAAGTGGTGGGTCGTGCAGGATTCGAACCTGCGACCAATTGATTAAAAGTCAACTGCTCTACCAACTGAGCTAACGACCCATTCGGGTGCTGACTTCGAAGATTTTTACTCGGTACCACATTTAAGTGGTGGGTCGTGCAGGATGACTCGGCTTCGCCTCGCCCTTCGGGCCGTTGCTAATGCAACGTTATCCTTCACGTTTAATATCTGAGTAAGACATTAAAATTGGTGGGTCGTGCAGGATTCGAACCTGCGACCAATTGATTAAAAGTCAACTGCTCTACCAACTGAGCTAACGACCCGAGTGGTGGGTGATGACGGGCTCGAACCGCCGACCCCCTCCGTGTAAAGGAGATGCTCTACCAACTGAGCTAATCACCCACTCTGTACTATCGGAACTGCTTAAGTGGTGGGTCGTGCAGGATTCGAACCTGCGACCAATTGATTAAAAGTCAACTGCTCTACCAACTGAGCTAACGACCCACTTTTACGCTGTTTTCACGTTGTTTGATATCCCGTGGCAACGGCGGCATATATTACTGATTTAAGAATTCTGCGCAACAAAAATTTCGATGAAGATCACTTAACTGCTTACGAATCATGCTGCACGACCAGAAATAACGCGATTTCTGGTCATGCGATAATCATCCCATCGAATTCAGACGTTTTTGCGCCTGTTTGGCACCTTCGGTACCAGGGAATTTGGCGACCACCTGCTGATAAACCGCTTTGGCTTTCGCAGTGTCTCCTTTGTCCTGCATGATCACGCCAACCTTATACATCGCATCTGGCGCTTTCGGCGATTTCGGGTAATTTTTCACCACGGAGGCAAAATAGAACGCCGCATCATCCTTTTTACCCTTGTTGTAATTCAACTGACCAAGCCAGTAATTGGCATTTGGCTGGTAGGTTGAATCAGGGTATTTCTTAACAAAGTTCTGAAACGCAGCAATCGCGTCGTCCTGACGAGATTGATCCTGCACGAGGGCAATGGCCGCATTGTAATCCGTATTCGCGTCACCGCTCTGTACAGGCGCGCCTGTGGAGGCGGAAGCATCCGCAGACGGCGCGGGCGCGGATGTCGCCGCTCCGCTCTGATCGCCTGCTGCGGGTTGTGCTGCTGCACCACCACCGCTGCTGAGGCTATCTATCTGCAACAAGATTTGCTTCTGACGTTCCGCAACCTGGTTAAGCTGATACTGACTTTCCTGAATCTGACCGCGGAGTGAGTCAATATCGTTTTGGTTATCGGAAAGTTGTTGCTGGAGTTGGGTTAAAAGCTGACTGTGAGCGTTAGAAATACGCTCGAGTTGAGTGACCCGGTCTTCTACCGAGCCTGAGCCGACACTACTGATTGGTGCCTGAGCAAAAGCGGCCCAGGGGGCCGCTATTCCAACCAGTAACGACAGACTCAACAGATGATGTCTGAAGTTACTGCTCATGCCATTCTCTTAGTAAACCAGTACGGCACGACGGTTTTTGGAGTAAGCCGCTTCGTCGTGACCCAGTACTGCAGGTTTTTCTTTACCGTAAGAAACGATGGAGATCTGATCAGCAGAAACGCCTTTACCCTGCAGGTACATTTTAACAGCGTTAGCACGACGTTCACCCAGGGAGATGTTGTACTCTGGGGTACCACGTTCGTCCGCGTGACCTTCTACGGTGACTTTGTAAGATGGGTTGCTACGCAGGAAGTTAGCGTGAGCATCCAGCATCGCAGCGAAGTCAGAACGGATGTCGTATTTATCCAGATCGAAGTAAACGATGTTGTTCTGCTGCAGCTGCTGCATCTGAAGACGCGCCTGCTCTTCAGAAGACATGTTGCCATTGCCGTTCGCGTCCATACCGGTACCGGCACCCATCATGCCTTCGCCGCTCTGGTCATTGCTTGCGTTCTTGTTAGAAGAACACGCTGCGATTGCCATTACAGGCAGAGCGATCATCAGCCCCTTCAGCACTTTGTTCAGTTGCATTTCTATGATTCCTTTAGTAATCAATTAATTATTATTTACAGATACGGCGACCAGGCAGGTGATTTTACCTGTCCATCAGTGGCCGGAATACGCGCTTTGAAACGCCCATCTGTAGAAACCAGATTCAGCACAGATCCCATCCCCTGAGAAGAGCTGTAGATTACCATAGTGCCGTTAGGTGCCAGACTTGGCGTTTCATCCAGGAACGTTGACGACAGAACTTGAACGCCACCCGCTACCAGATCTTGTTTGGCAATGTGCTGCTGCCCACCGTTGGAGCTGACCATTACCATGAATTTACCGTCGCTGCTCACGTCTGCGTTCTGGTTCTGCGAACCTTCCCAGGTAATACGCTGCGGAGCACCGCCGTTGATGTTTACTTTATAGATTTGTGGACGGCCAGCCTGGTCAGAGGTAAACGCCAGGTTTTGACTGTCCGGGAACCATGAAGGTTCGGTGTTGTTGCTGCGACCATCGGTCACCTGGCGGATCTGGCCAGAGCCAATATCCATCACATACAGGTTCAGGCTACCGGTTTTAGACAGCGCAAAGGCCAGTTTAGAGCCGTCCGGAGAGAAGGAAGGCGCACCGTTGTGACGTGGGAACGACGCTACCTGACGCACAGCACCGTTAGCCAGCGTCTGGATAACCAGCGCAGAACGACCGCTCTCGAAAGTCACGTATGCCAGTTTAGAACCGTCCGGAGACCAGGCTGGAGACATCAGCGGCTGGGAAGAACGTTTCACCAGGAACTGGTTGTAGCCGTCGTAGTCAGAGACGCGCAGCTCATACGGGAACTGACCGCCGTTGGTCTGCACCACATAAGCAATACGGGTACGGAACGCACCTTTAATGCCGGTCAGTTTTTCGAATACCGCATCGCTGGCCGCGTGAGCCGCGTAGCGCAGGTACTGTTTAGTGACCTTGTAAGAGTTCTGTGCCAGAACGGTACCCGGTGCACCGCCGGTATCTACCAGCTGCCAGGCCACGTTGTAAGAGCCGTCCGGGTTAGGGGTAACCTGACCCACAACGACCGCATCAATACCCAGCGCAGACCATGCAGCAGGCTGTACTTCCTGTGCGCTGCCCGGCTGCTGAGGCAGACGAGAACGATCTAACGGGTTGAATTTACCGCTGTTACGCAGGTCAGCCGCCACGATGCCACCGGCATCTTCAGGTGCAGCGCCAGGACCGGCCCACTGGAACGGAACAACACCGATTGGGCGTGCCGAGTCCACCCCCTGGGTGATCTCGATACGTACTTCTGCGTGCAGCACAGCTGCCCACAGCATTAAAAAACTAAATGCTACACGTAATGCCTGCTTCATCATATCTCCCTTATCCGGGTAACCTTACCCACGATAATTTAGCAGAATGTTAACAAACTCAAATAGACAAAACTACACGATCCTGGCTATGACAATAGTCGGTTTTCTATACTTCCCAAAGGAAAGACGATCACAGCTTAAAGTCTAGTTTGGCATCTTTTATCTTATCGTAAACAGCCTCACTCGGCGGTTTAGGAATGTTCGCCGATCTTGCTGCGGCTAACGCTGCCTGGCAAAGCGCAGGATCGCCCCCTTCAGAAGTGACGCTTTTCAACCGTCCATCTGGGGCAAGATTGATATGCAGCACGCACTGTTTGCCCTGATACAGGCCCGCATCAAACAGACGGCTTTGGATCGCCACCTGAATCTGCTTCGCATAAGCGCTGATATCTGCACCAGTTGCCCCGCCGTTGGCGCCGGAGGTCCCGCTGTCTTTAGACGGCTGACCGTTCCCTTTCGCCCCGCCACCCGCTTTTGGTGCGTTCTTACCTGAACTCAGGTCGCCCAGCAAATCGTCGACGCCGGCAGCCGCAGCCGCTTTATCTGCAGCGGCCTTTTTGGCAGCGGCTTTTTCAGCCGCAGCTTTCTTATCGGCAGCCGCTTTTTTATCTGCTGCAGCTTTCTCGGCAGCCGCTTTTTTATCAGCAGCAGCTTTTTCAGCCGCAGCCGCTTTTTCAGCCGCGGCCTTCTCGGCAGCAGCCGCTTTCTTCGCAGCGTCAGCCGCTGCTTTCTTCTCTGCTTCCTGAGCGGCTTTCTTCGCCGCTTCGGCTTCAGCTTTCTTCTGAGCGTCAGCAGCCGCTTTCTTCGCCGCTTCGGCTTCGGCTTTCTTCTGAGCATCAGCAGCGGCTTTCTTCGCGGCTTCGGCTTCAGCTTTTTTCTGGGCATCGGCAGCCGCTTTCTTCGCTGCTTCAGCCGCTAATTTTGCCTGGGCATCAGCCTTCGCTTTGGCATCCGCTGCGGCTTTAGCGGCCGCTTCTTCCGCCTGCTTTTGCTGCTCCTGCGCTTTTTTCGCGGCCTCTTCAGCTTGCTTTTGCTGTTCCGCCTGCTCTTTCGCCGCTTCCTGCGCCTGCAAACGTTCTTTCTCAAGCTGCTTCAGACGTTCCTGCTCCGCGGCCTGCTTTTCACGCAGCTCTTCCGCTTGCTGTTGCGCCTGTTTTTCACGCTGTTCTTCAGCCCGTTTTGCACTCGCCTTCTGCTGCTGTTGGCGATTATAGTTTTGCACTACCGCACCGGGATCCACCATAACGGCATCGATGGAAGACCCTCCACCGCCGCCTGATGCATCAATATGCTCATCGAACGAACTCCAGATCAGCGCTGCAAAAAGAATCACGTGCAGTACTGCGGAGACGATTATCGCTCGCTTAAGCTTGTCGTTCTGTTCGGTTGCCTTTGACACTATCGGTTCCCAAAAACTACGCGGATGATCAAATAGGTTGAGTCATTAAGCCAACTGACTTAACACCCGCACTATGTAGCAAGTTCAGCGCTTTAATAATTTCATCGTAGGGTACGTCTTTCGCGCCACCGATTAAGAAGACCGTTTTCGGATTTGACTCCAGGCGACGCTGCGCCTCAGCTATCACCTGCTCCGGTGGAAGCTGATCCATACGATCTTTTTCTACCACCACGCTGTACTGCCCTACGCCGGAAACTTCAATGATGACCGGAGGATCGTCATTGGTGCTCACCGCCTGTGATTCTGTCGCATCCGGCAGATCCACCTCCACGCTCTGGGTTATGATTGGCGCTGTTGCCATGAAGATCAGCAGCAGTACCAACAGGACGTCCAGCAGTGGAACGATATTGATTTCGGACTTGAGCTCGCGACGACCTCGTCCACGCGATCTGGCCATGGTTTACCCCTTGTTGCTCTCGGTGCTGGTAAACGCCTGACGGTGCAGAATCGCAGTGAACTCTTCCATAAAGTTGTCGTAGTTCAGTTCCAGTTTGTTCACGCGCTGGTTCAGGCGGTTGTAAGCCATTACCGCCGGGATTGCCGCAAACAGACCGATAGCGGTCGCAATCAGTGCTTCAGCGATACCCGGTGCAACCATCTGCAACGTCGCCTGCTTCACCGCACCCAGCGCGATAAAGGCGTGCATGATCCCCCATACTGTACCAAACAGGCCGATATACGGGCTGATGGAGCCGACAGTACCGAGGAAAGGAATGTGCGTTTCAAGATTTTCCAGCTCACGGTTCATGGAGATACGCATCGCACGAGAAGCGCCTTCCACAACCGCTTCCGGCGCATGGTTATTTGCGCGATGCAGGCGAGCAAACTCTTTGAAGCCGCTATAGAAAATTTGTTCGGAGCCGGTCAGGTTTTCACGGCGCCCCTGGCTCTCCTGATACAGGCGAGAAAGCTCAATACCCGACCAGAACTTATCTTCAAACGCTTCCGCTTCACGGCCAGCAGCATTGAGGATACGCGTTCTCTGGATGATGATGGCCCAGGATGCGATTGAAAAACCAATCAAAATCAACATGATAAGTTTAACCAGAAGGCTTGCCTTCAGGAACAAATCAAGGATATTCATGTCAGTCACTGCTTAAACTCCGCGACAATAGACTTAGGAAGCGCACGAGGCTTCATTATGGTTGGATCAACACAAACAATCAGTACTTCAGCTGAGTTCAGTACGGTGTTCTCTGCGTTGACTATCCGCTGCGTGAAAACCAGTGAGGTCCCGCGCATTGATGTAATTTCAGTTTGGACTTCGAGCATGTCGTCGAGTCTGGCAGGCGCAAAATACTCAAGCGTCATCTTGCGTACCACGAAGGCAACTCGCTCAGCCAACAGCACCTGTTGACTAAAGTGATGATGGCGCAGCATCTCTGTGCGTGCCCGTTCATAAAAAGCAACGTAGCTGGCGTGGTAAACCACACCACCGGCATCGGTATCTTCGTAATAGACACGAACCGGCCATCGAAACAGCGTTGTATTCACTTTACATCCCAGTAATACAAGAAAAGTTGGAGCTTTCAAACTTCGCTACTATACGCGCGGGAAAGATGGTTTGGAATGGGAGAAAGTAAACGGAGAGTAAATTTTTATGGGCTCGGGTAAGCCCATATCGTTATAGGACATTTCTTATTCAGAAGAAGAAGAAAATCAAACCGGCGAGGAGAACCAGATCGGCAATCAGCGGGCAGAAAATGCCCTGCCAGTGTACCGCTTTCGGACGAAAGCCCACGCCGTGGATCACCCCAGCACACACTGCCCACATAATGAGGAAGCCATGCCAGATTTCCAGTTCGCTGGTTTTTGCCGCGAAACGCGACGGGTCCCAGAAGATGCAGCCTGCCAGCAGTAATGCCATCACTAAAGAAAGCGCCCGTAATGGGCGCTTATCCATTACCGCGTAAAGCGTCGCGATAATATTCATCAGTGTTTTTCTTCACCCGCTTTCGTCGCTTCAACATGCTCAAGCGCCAGGGCGGTGATGACACCAAAAGCACAGGCAAGAAGCGTCCCTAAAATCCATGCGAAATACCACATATTCAGCTCCTTACTTAGTACATAGAGTGGGTGTTGCTTTCGATATGTTCTTTGGTGATACGACCGAACATTTTCCAGTAACACCAGATGGTGTAAGCCAGAACAATCGGAACGAACACGCAAGCAACGTAAGTCATTAAGTTCAGCGTCATATGGCTGGAGGTTGCATCCCACATGGTCAGGCTAGCATTCAGCATGGTGCTGGATGGCATGACGAATGGGAACATGGCAATACCCGCCGTCAGGATGATGCACGCCAGGGTCAGCGAGGAGAACAGGAACGCCAGCGCGCCTTTCTCCAGACGAGACGTCAGCATGGTCAGCAGAGGCAGCAGTACACCCAGAGCCGGGATCGCCCACAGTGCAGGCATGTTATTGAAGTTCACCAGCCATGCGCCAGCCTGACGCGCCACTTCTTTGGTCAGCGGGTTAGACGGTGCCGTATGGTTGATTGCAGACGTCACGACATAACCATCAATACCGTACACCACCCATACGCCTGCCAGTGCGAAGCAGACCAGCGTCACCAGTGCAGCAACCTGAGCCGTCGCACGGGAACGCAGGTGCAGTTCACCCACCGTACGCATCTGCAGGTATGTTGCGCCCTGCGTGATGATCATCGCCACGCTCACCACACCCGCCAGCAGACCAAACGGATTCAGCAACTGGAAGAAGTTACCGGTGTAGTAAAGACGCATGTATTCGTCCAGGTGGAACGGTACACCCTGCAACAGGTTACCGAACGCCACGCCGATCACCAGCGGTGGAACGAAGCTACCAATGAAGATGCCCCAGTCCCACATGTTGCGCCAGCGGGTGTCTTCAATCTTGGAACGGTAGTCGAAACCGACCGGACGGAAGAATAAAGAGGCCAGCACCAGAATCATCGCCACATAGAAGCCGGAGAACGCAGCCGCGTAGACCATCGGCCAGGCAGCAAACAGCGCGCCGCCTGCGGTGATCAGCCACACCTGGTTACCGTCCCAGTGCGGGGCGATGGAGTTGATCATGATTCGACGCTCGGTGTCATTACGACCGAGGAAACGAGTGAGCATCCCCACCCCCATGTCGAAACCATCGGTGACAGCGAAACCGATCAGCAGAACGCCAATCAGCAGCCACCAGATAAAACGCAATACTTCATAATCGATCATTTGATGACTCCTGTCTTAGCGTGCCGGCTGAGTAGTCGCAGTGGACTGCTCGTAGTGATAGCGACCGGTTTTCAGGCTGCTTGGGCCAAGGCGCGCGAACTTGAACATCAGGAACAGTTCAGCCACCAGGAACAGGGTGTACAGACCGCAAATCAGCAGCATGGAGAAGATCAGGTCGCCTGCAGTCAGGGAAGAGTTCGCTACCGCCGTTGGCAGTACCTCACCAATGGCCCATGGCTGACGGCCATACTCCGCAACAAACCAGCCGGATTCGATAGCGATCCACGGCAGTGGAATACCGTACAGCGCCGTGCGCAGCAGCCATTTTTTCTCGCCGATGCGGTTACGAATGACGGACCAGAAGGAAGCCGCAATGATCAGCAGCATGATGATGCCGCAGCCCACCATGATACGGAATGCGAAGTACAGTGGCGCAACACGCGGAATGGAGTCTTTGGTCGCCATCTGGATCTGCGCTTCCGTCGCATCAGAAACGTTCGGGGTATAGCGTTTCAGCAGCAGACCGTAACCCAGATCTTTCTTCACGTCGTTGAACTGGTCACGTACCGCCTGATCGGTCGAACCGGCACGCAGCTGTTCCAGCAGCGAGTAGGCCTTCATACCGTTACGGATACGCTCTTCGTGCTGAACCATCAGCTCTTTCAGACCAGTGACCTGCTTATCAACAGAACGGGTGGCGATGATACCCAGCGCGTAAGGGATCTGAATCGCGAAGCGGTTTTCCTGCGCGTCCTGATCGGGAATACCGAACAGCGTAAAGGCAGCAGGCGCGGGTTGAGTTTCCCATTCAGCTTCGATTGCAGCCAGTTTGGTTTTCTGCACGTCACCCATTTCGTAACCGGATTCATCACCCAGAACGATAACAGAGAGGATGGCAGCCATACCGAAGCTTGCAGCGATAGCAAAGGAGCGCTTAGCAAAGGCGAAGTCACGACCGCGCAGCATGTAGTAAGAGCTGATGCCCAGAATGAACATCGCGCCGCACACGTAACCAGAAGCCACGGTGTGAACGAATTTCACCTGTGCAACCGGGTTCAGGACCAGCTCGGCAAAGCTGACCATCTCCATACGCATGGTCTCGAAGTTGAAATCAGACGCGATGGGGTTCTGCATCCAGCCGTTCGCCACCAGGATCCACAGCGCGGACAGGTTCGAACCTAATGCCACCAGCCAGGTGACGGCCATATGCTGGACTTTACCCAGACGGTCCCAGCCGAAGAAGAACAGACCTACAAAGGTGGATTCGAGGAAGAAGGCCATCAGACCTTCAATGGCCAGCGGCGCACCGAAGATGTCCCCTACATAGTGGGAATAGTATGACCAGTTAGTCCCGAACTGGAACTCCATGGTCAGACCGGTGGCCACGCCCAGTGCGAAGTTGATACCAAACAACTTGCCCCAGAACTTGGTCATATCTTTATAAATCTGTTTGCCGGAGAGGACGTAAACCGTTTCCATAATGGCCAGCAGGAACGCCATACCGAGCGTCAGCGGCACAAACAGGAAGTGGTACATCGCGGTCAAGGCAAACTGTAAGCGCGACAGTTCGACTACGTCTAACATTATGACTCCTTGCTCATCGCATGAAGACTCCGAGAGTGAACCCCGTCAGAAGAGATCCACACGCATGCCCCAATACAAATTATTCGCATCCTGGTCGTCGTTATTACCCTGAAGAAGGATAAAAACGATGACGTCAGGTTACAAATAGGTTAATAAAAAACTCAAATTGATCCCGCAAATATAATACGCTGCAAAACCCTTACAATAAACAGGTTTTTATTGAATCACATTTACGTTTTTCGACGGCGATCAATTTATAGCAAAATTACCACTTTTCGGCCATTTTGATCGGGAACAATTTAGCGCTTTTCAACGCCTTTTTCCAAGGATTAAACATTGATTTAAATCAAAAACAAGCAGCAATGTTAATCATGTTTAAACGCGGTGAGAATGGTAAAAACCATGTTAACGATATGTACATGCAAGGATGTGATAGGTTATCGAAGAAGGAAAAAATATAAACAGAAGTGATTTTTATTAACGCGAGAGAAATTGTCCTTTTCAAGCGCGACCAACAATAAAGCGTAGTCGAGCCAGATTATTTTTCCATTGCTTTTCTTCAACTCTTAGAAATTACATTTAATTTACCTTTATCACCCCATAAGTTAACACCACGGTGTGACTATTCAATGAAAAAAGGCCGCTAACGCTGCAGCCTTTTTATCACTGTTTTCAGCCGACAAGCACGCTAAAGGTGCGTGACTGTCCAGGCCTGAATACCCCGGCAATGCCCTCGCCTTCATGCTGCGCTAACACCTGTTCATTCATGTCCGTTTCGCAGCACCGTTTCACCGTCGGATTCACAGATAACGTCGCATCACATGCGCTGGACGCTGACGGGTTAAACAGACGAAGAATAAGCTCATCACGATCTTCCGCCTTTTTGAGAGCACTGAGCACACATCCCGTTGGCGAAAGCGCTAACAAACTGTAACTTTCCGGCGTGGTAAACGGTGCGCGGTTCAGTTTCATGGCATCCCAGGGAATTTTGTTGTAGCACTGTACAGGCGTTAACCACGATTTAGCCTGCTGCGCGACACCCGCATTTTCCGGCGTACCGCTGAAACTGAAGAGACTAAAGCGACAGCTTAGCGCGCCCCGAACCTGGGAGTCAGGAACGGGCAGTTTGATCCCTGATGGTCTGCCGGGACGCAACAGCAAATCTTCTTTGCCGAGTAGCCCCACGCCACGCAACAAGGTTACGGCAAAGGCTTTTTTATCCTCGCCCACCACTTCAAATTCGCGCAGTCCCTCGGTGAACAGCGCCAGCCCGTTTCGTTTCTCCTGCAGGACGGCGTAATTGAGTAAGTTCCAGACGGGAACAGGCGCTTCTTTCCAGCCCTCCTCCTGCCAGTTTTGCATGGCGGGATCCTGCGCAGCACGCGTGACCGTACCAAACTGCGTATCCGCTAACACCTCCAGGGTTGTAAACGGCGTTGGGATCAGCACGCGAACGCGGTGGTCGTCAGCCTGATTGTCCAGACGAACCGCCACATCAATGCGTCTGCTGTTGTGGCTAAGCGTTATTTCAAACTCAGCGCTGAGAGAACCGTTCCTCTGACGTGCCGTGCGTTCGGCCAGATTAGCCGGAACAGCGATCCGATGACGGATCACCGCCCTGCTCTGCCAGCCTTCATGCGTCACCTCAACCTGATGCTCGCCCTGTGCTGAAGTGAGCCTCCACTCTTCCCGGGCAGGCGAGTAGTCGTACTCATCGCCATCATCCGAACTCTCTTCGATTTCCAGTACGCGGTCATAAATCAGCCCGGTTTCTTTGTCACGCAGGCGCAGCGTGCCGTCTTCATTGAAATCAACCTGCCAGAACGCATTTTCAAGTAAGGATTCTGTGTTTTTCACCTCTGGGCGCTGCTTCCCGGCCACGTTCGGTTCGATAAACAACGTACGGTACCCCATCGACGGCAGTATCTGGCTGAGCTGAATATCAAACTCCATAAACGGTTCGTAATTGCCGTAATGGACAATCTGTCGGTCGATGAGACCGGGGTCGAGTTCGCGTGCGCTGCGAATGAAATACGGAATCTCATTGCCTTTATCATCCCGCAGACGGAACTGGCTGGCACGCAGTCGGATGGTGGTGTTCATCACCTCTTCACGCGGCCAGGGCATCAGGTTGAACATCACCAGCTTATCGGCATCGCTTTGCTGCATGTTGTCGACAATCTTGCGCATATAGAAACGCACCAGGTTGTCTGCCATGTCTTCAGCCAGTTCGAAGCGGGAGACAATCTCACGATGCACTTTGTCGCTGCAGCAGCAACCGATGCTGTCGTGAGCGTGGTTTTTGAGGATCTCTTTCCACATTTTCTCCAGCAGACCGTGGTGGTAATCGAAGCCCAGCGTCCAGGCAAGGGTCGCCAGCGGCTCGAGGATATTGACAATTTTGTTCTCAATACGCGCATGGGCGATTTTGATGTCCATGCGCGTAGAGCCGATTGTCCGGTGAACGCGCATGTATTTCCCGTCGATAAACTCCCCTTTTACCGTCGCCAGTTCATCGCGGTGCGCATCGATGTGGTCAAATACCTCTTCGAACCGACTCATCACAAACTGACGCTGGGGATAGATTTCTCGCAGCTTGTCCATTACTGCAAAAATATTCTGCTGCAGCGGCATCTGATCGTGACCGTTGGGCAGCAAAATCTCTTTGGTGACGGAGGCGCTTTCCAGCACCTCGAGATAGCTGTCGAGCCGCTTTCGCAGCCCCGCTTCGTCCTCCGGTAAGTACTTACCAATCGCGTAGCCCAGCGGCAGCACCTGTGCCGTCACTTCGCTGCCGTCCTGGCTCTGCCAGAGAAATTCCGTTTTATCGGTTCCGTGTCGTTCCGAGCAGCCGCGCCAGAACATGGTCCGCGTTATGCCAAACCCGTTATAAATATGCGGAAGCTGACCGGACATACCAAATGAATCCGGCAGATAGCCGATTTTCATCGGCTCGCCGAACGCCATACAGTCGCGAATGCCATACATAAGGTTGCGGACGATCGACTCGCCGCTGACGAGGGTGGTATCAGTCTGGGTATACCAGGGGCCGATAATCAGTTTTCCGCGCTCGACCAGGGCCTTCACGCGCGCGCGGTTTTCAGGCACGACGGCAAAATAATCCTCCAGCACCGCCGTCTGCCCATCAAGGACGTAATATTTATACTCGTCATCCTGCTCCAGGCGGGTCAGGATCTCTTCCATATTATTGACCAGAAGAATACGTGACTCTTCGGTGGTGAAATACCACTCACGGTCCCAGTGCATATGCGGTGTGATATGAACGCGAGATACAGCTTTCATCTTCGTTTCCTGTGTGTGAGTTTTTACCGTATGGCGTCTTCAGTGACGTATTTGCCCTTTTTTACCGCCTGGCGTCGCCAGAGCAGCAGAACAAACGTGGAGATAGCGGCCCCCAGCAGCGCCGCGCCAAACCAGCCCGCTGCGGCAACCACACCGGTCAGCCCTGCGTCGTGAAGTAAAAAGAGGGAGAAAATACCCGCCCCCGGGGTAGACAGCCCGATCCCCATCGCCCCAACAATCGCGCCGGTTACCATGGAGCCGAGCACAAAGGAGCCAATGACGCGAAGGGGATCTTCTATCGCCATCGGAATCGCCCCTTCGGTAATGCCCGCGAGTCCGAGCAGCCACGTTGATTTACCGGTTTCAATTTCAAACGGTTTAAACAGTCCCGGAGCCAGCATCGTTGACGCCGTCACGGTAAAGGCCGAGACCATTTTGACGGAGGCAAAGATGGCATAGGGACCGTATACGCCGTTCGCCATCGCGCCCAGGCAAAACGCGTAAGAGGCTTTGTTGACCGGCCCGCCCAAATCAAATGAACACATAAAGCCGAGGATCGCCCCCAGGAGCAGCGCATTCGCACCGGACAGACCATTAAGCCAGACGGTGAGCGTGTTATTAAGCCAGGCCACCGGTTCGCCGATCACAAACAGCATCAGGCTACCCGCCCCCAGCACGCCAATGACCGGATAGAGATAAAAGGTTAAAAAGCCGTTATAGCGGCTACTCAGGCGGATGTGATTTTTCACCCAGCGCATCAGGTAACCCGCGATCAGGCCGCCCACGATAGCCCCCAGAAAACCGGAGCCGATCATATTGGCAGCAAGACCAGCAGCAAATCCCGGTGTCAGGGCGGGTTTATCCGCCAGCGAGTAAGCGGTATACGCGGCCAGAACGGGAACCATCAAAATTCCGAGCATGCCGCCGCCAAGCTTGCGGTACATCCACAGCCACGAGTTTTCCTGGTCGAACAAGTGCTGCAAGCCCAGGATTTGCGCCAGCAGTACCGACACGGCCAGCACCGTACCGCCAGCGACGATCAGCGGCACCGCAAAGGAGATCCCGCTGAGGAGCGCCTGTTTGAGCTCACTTTTTACGCCCGTTTTCGTTTCGGTATCGACATACTCATGACCCGCATCGGATGAAGGCCGTAGCGCCAGCGCGCGCTCAATTAGCGCTTCAGCATGGCGCAGGGGCTCCGCAACGGGGACGGAAATCGCGGGGATCCCCTGAAAACGCTCACGCTCTTTGATCGCCACGTCTGCGGCAAAAATGCATGCTTTCGCCTCCTTCAACTGCTGCGCAGTGATGCGCCCCTCAATGCCGTTCGCCCCCTGCTTTTCGACCACCACGTTGACGCCCAGCCTGCGTCCCGCTTTTTCCAGGTATTCCGCAGCCATATAGGTATGCGCAATTCCAGCCGGACAGGCGGTAACGCAAACGATCGTCGGGGCATTCACCGCAACGGCGGCCTCTTGCGCTTCAGGGGTCGCTTCCAGGGCAGCAAGCACATCTTCCGCCGTGGTGGCTGCCATCACGCGCGCCCGGAGATCGTCATCCGCCAGGCGAGACGTCAGTTCCGTCAGTACCTGAATATGTGTCGACCCCGCTTCGGCAGGAGGAATGGCGAGAAGAAAAATCAGCTCAACCTCTTCCGGTCCGTCCACGCCTTCCCACTCCAGCGGTTCGCGCAGCGTTGCCACGGCGAAGGCCGCTTCTTTCACGACGGCTGATTTACCGTGGGGCACCGCCAGCCCTTCGCCCAGGGCGGTGGGGCCAAGCGATTCCCGATGGAAAACTTCTTTAAGAAAAGCATCGGCATCAGCGATTTTGCCCAGCGCCACCAGACGTGTCGCAAGCTGACGGATTGCCTCATCCCGGCAGGAAAACCGCGCCTGAACGCAGACTGCACGCGGATCGGTCAGGGTCGTCAGGTTCATAGTGATCCTCACATTTAGATCGTTATTGTCTGGGATGGATTCTGGCAGACCTTATAATACATGTATGTGATCACTTTCACTAATAAGCCAATTTGTATTTTATTTGTATTATTTACAAATCATCAGTTGAATGCATAATTCCCTGAAAAGGTATTAAGCAGGCGCAATCAAATGGGTAATAAACCGATGTACCGGCAGATAGCCGATGCGTTTCGCGAGAAAATTAACGCCGGGGAGTTAAAACCCGGTGACGCGCTCCCGACGGAGTCCAGCCTTCAGGAGACGTTCAGCGTTAGCCGTGTCACCGTCCGGCAGGCCCTGAAACTGCTGGCTGATGAGCAGATTATCGAAAGCATTCAGGGCAGCGGCTCTTATGTAAAAGAGGAACGCGTAAATTACGATATCTACCAGCTCACCGGTTTTTACGAAAAGCTGGCTGACCGAAACGTCGATACGCACAGTGATGTTAAAATTTTTGAAGTGGTGAAAGCCGATGAGCGGCTTGCGGCAACGCTGGCCATCAATCCGGAGGATAAAGTCTGGCACGTGAAGCGCGTACGCTTCATCAAGCAGAAGCCGGTTAACCTGGAAGAGACATGGATGCCGCTGGCAATGTTTCCCGACCTCACCTGGGACGTAATGGAAAATTCGAAATACCACTACATCGAGCAGATCAAAAAGATGGTTATCGATCGCAGCGAGCAGGAGCTGGTGCCGATCATGCCATCAGAGGAGGCGATCGCCGCGCTGGCGCTCGATCCGGCCAAACCGATCCTGGAAAAAGCCTCCCGCGGTTTCCTGAAGGACGGACGGGTATTTGAATACAGTCGCAACGTCTTCAATACCGACGATTACAAGTTCACGCTCGTTGCCAAACGCAGGCAATAAAAAAGGCCGCTTTTCAGCGGCCAACCATGTCGAAACGGACATTTTTTTACTTCAACGCTCCCCTGTCGGGGAGCAGAGAGGACTTACTTAATGATGGATTTCAGTGCTTCGCCGATATCCGCCAGGCTGCGAACGGTTTTCACGCCTGCGGCTTCGAGCGCTGCGAATTTCTCGTCAGCCGTACCTTTACCACCGGCGATGATCGCCCCTGCGTGACCCATACGCTTGCCTTTCGGCGCGGTCACACCCGCGATGTAACCGACAACCGGCTTGGTCACGTGTTCTTTGATGTAAGCAGCCGCTTCTTCTTCCGCGCTACCACCGATCTCACCAATCATCACGATCGCTTCGGTCTGTGGATCTTCCTGGAACAGTTTCAGGATGTCGATGAAGTTAGAGCCCGGGATCGGGTCACCGCCGATGCCCACACAGGTGGACTGGCCGAAGCCGTAATCGGTGGTCTGCTTAACGGCTTCATAGGTCAGGGTACCGGAACGGGACACGATGCCTACTTTGCCCGGCTTGTGAATATGACCCGGCATGATGCCGATTTTGCATTCGCCTGGCGTGATAACACCCGGGCAGTTCGGGCCGATCATGCGCACGCCGGCTTCATCCAGCTTCACTTTCACGGTCAGCATATCCAGCGTCGGGATACCTTCAGTGATGGTGATGATCAGTTTGATGCCCGCGTCGATCGCTTCCAGAATGGAATCTTTGCAGAACGGTGCCGGAACGTAAATAACGGTCGCGGTTGCGCCCGTCGCTTCTACGGCTTCACGCACGGTGTTGAACACCGGCAGGCCCAGGTGCGTGGTGCCACCTTTACCTGGCGTGACGCCGCCAACCATCTGCGTGCCGTAGGCAATCGCCTGTTCGGAGTGGAAAGTCCCCTGGCTACCGGTGAAGCCCTGGCAGATAACCTTGGTATCTTTATTAATTAAAACTGACATTATTTCCCCTCCACTGCGGCAACAACCTGCTGAGCTGCATCCGTCAGACTTTTCGCTGCAATAATATTCAGGCCGCTGTCAGCCAGTTTTTTCGCGCCGAGTTCAGCGTTGTTACCTTCCAGACGTACAACCACCGGAACGTTAACACCCACTTCTTCTACCGCACCAATGATACCGTCGGCGATCAGGTCGCAACGAACGATGCCGCCGAAGATGTTAACCAGAACCGCTTTAACATTGTCGTCAGAGAGGATGATTTTGAACGCTTCGGTCACGCGCTCTTTGGTTGCGCCACCGCCCACGTCGAGGAAGTTCGCTGGCTCACCACCGTGCAGCTTAACGATGTCCATGGTGCCCATTGCCAGGCCCGCACCGTTGACCATACAGCCGATGTTGCCGTCCAGCGCCACGTAGTTCAGCTCCCACTGTGCAGCCTGTGCTTCACGAGGGTCTTCCTGAGACTGGTCGCGCATTTCGCGCAGATCCGGCTGGCGGAACAGCGCGTTGCCGTCAGCACCCAGTTTGCCGTCGAGGCAGATCAGATCGCCCTGGGTGGTGATCACCAGCGGGTTAATCTCGATCAGCGCCAGGTCGCGCTCCAGGAAGATAGTCGCCAGACCCATGAAGATCTTGGTGAACTGCTGAACCAGCTTGCCTTCCAGACCCAGTTTGAACGCCAGCTCGCGACCCTGGTAAGGCATTGGGCCTGCCAGCGGATCGATCGCCACTTTGTGGATCAGATGTGGGGTTTCTTCCGCCACTTTTTCGATTTCCACGCCGCCTTCGGTAGACGCCATGAACACCACGCGACGGGAGCTACGGTCAACAACCGCGCCCAGGTACAGCTCTTTAGCGATATCCGTCGCAGCTTCAACCAGGATCTGGTTAACCGGCTGGCCGTTCGCATCTGTCTGGTAGGTCACCAGACGTTTGCCGAGCCAATGTTCAGCAAACGCACGAATCTCTTCTTTGCTCTTAACAACCTTCACACCGCCCGCTTTACCACGGCCACCAGCGTGAACCTGACATTTAACTACCCACGGGCCGGAACCGATTTTAGATGCGGCTTCTTCTGCTTCACGCGGGGTAGTACAGGCATAACCCACCGGAGCCGGTAAGCCATACCGGGCAAACAGCTGTTTGGCCTGATATTCATGTAAGTTCATGTGTTCTATCCATCCTTCAGGTAATCGTTAGGTAGTGCTTTTAGTGGCCCGGCAGCCATACGCCGCCGGGCAAGACTGCAAAACTAGACGTCCAGCAGCAGACGCGTTGGATCTTCCAGCAGCTCTTTAATGGCAACCAGGAAGCCCACGGACTCGCGGCCGTCGATCAGGCGGTGATCGTAAGAGAGCGCCAGGTACATCATTGGCAGGATCTCAACTTTACCGTCTACCGCCATCGGACGATCTTTAATGGCATGCATACCCAGGATCGCGCTCTGCGGCGGGTTAATGATCGGGGTAGACATCAGCGAGCCGAATACGCCGCCGTTGGTAATGGTGAAGTTACCGCCGGTCAGGTCGTCTACGGTCAGCTTGCCGTCGCGGCCTTTAACAGCCAGCTCTTTGATATTTTTCTCGATGTCAGCCATACCCAGGGTATCCACATCACGCAGAACCGGGGTGACCAGACCACGTGGGGTAGAAACCGCCATGCTGACGTCGAAATAGTTGTGGTAAACCACATCATCGCCATCGATGGACGCGTTCACTTCCGGGTAGCGTTTCAGCGCTTCAACGACAGCCTTCACGTAGAAGGACATAAAGCCCAGACGGATACCGTGACGTTTTTCAAACGCGTCACCGTACTGCTTACGCAGGTCCATGATTGGCTTCATGTTCACTTCGTTGAAGGTGGTCAGCATCGCGGTGGAGTTTTTCGCTTCCAGCAGACGCTCGGCTACACGCTTACGCAGGCGCGTCATTGGGACGCGTTTTTCGCTACGGGCACCCAGAGCAGGCTGAGCTGCTGCTGGCGCTGCCGCAGGGGCTTTCGCTTCTGCCTGAGCAGGTGCTTTCGCCAGGTGCTTGTCGATGTCTTCACGCGTCAGACGGCCACCCACACCGGTGCCTTTGATGGCAGCCGGGTCAAGGCTATGTTCAGCCAGCAGGCGACGGATCGCCGGGCTGAGGGCGTCGTTAGACTGTTCTTCCAGAGAAGCCTGCTGGCGCTGAGCCGGCGTAGAGGCTTTCTCTTCAGACTTGGCGCTGGACTCTTTACCCGCGCTGTTGCCTTCACGCAGGCGACCCAGGATCTGACGAGAGGTGACGGTCGTACCTTCATCTTCCAGCACCGCGTCCAGTACGCCATCCGCCGAAGCCGGTACTTCCAGTACCACTTTGTCAGTTTCGATTTCTACCAGCACTTCATCGCGCTTAACGGCATCGCCTGGTTTTTTGTGCCAGGTAGCGACGGTCGCATCTGCTACAGATTCAGGCAGGTCGGGAACAAGAATATCTACGCTACTCATTATGTATCCTTTAATTAATCGACGTTCAGCGCGTCATTGACCAGATCTTGTTGCTGCTTCTGGTGAACGGACATATACCCTACCGCCGGAGAGGCGGAGGCCGGGCGACCTGCGTAACGCAGAGCGGACCCAAATGGAATCACTTCACGGAAATGATGCTGGCTGCAGTACCATGCGCCCTGGTTAAGCGGCTCTTCCTGGCACCAGACAAAATCATGAACGTGAGCGTAAGGTTTCAGCACTTCCTGCATCGCCTGATGCGGGAACGGATAAAGCTGTTCGATACGCACGATGGCGACATCTTTCTGATCGTTCTTACGGCGCTGTTCCAGCAGGTCGTAATAAACCTTACCAGAACACATCACCACACGCTTCACGGCCTGCGGATCCAGCTCGTCAATCTCACCGATGGCTGGCAGGAAGGTGCCGTTTGCCAGCTCATCCAGGCTGGATACCGCCAGCGGATGGCGCAGCAGGGATTTCGGAGACATGACCACCAGCGGACGGCGCATACCGCGCAGTGCCTGACGACGCAGCATGTGGTAGACCTGAGCCGGAGTGGACGGCACGCAAACCTGCATGTTCTGCTCAGCGCAAAGTTGCAGATAGCGTTCCAGACGCGCGGAGGAGTGCTCCGGACCCTGGCCTTCATAACCGTGCGGCAGCAGCATGACCAGACCACACATGCGGCCCCACTTCTGCTCGCCGGAGGAGATGAACTGGTCGATAACGACCTGCGCACCGTTCGCGAAGTCACCGAACTGCGCTTCCCAGATGGTCAGGGTGCGTGGTTCAGCGGTGGCGTAGCCGTATTCGAAGGCCAGTACCGCTTCTTCAGACAGTACGGAGTCCCAGACCTTGAACTGGCCCTGACCGTTGTGGACGTGCTGCAGTGGGGTATAGGTTGAACCGTTAGACTGATTGTGAACCACCGCGTGACGGTGGAAGAAGGTGCCACGGCCCGCATCTTCGCCGGACAGACGCACGGGAATGCCTTCGTCAACCAGCGTTGCATAAGCCAGCGTTTCCGCGCCACCCCAGTCAAACAGCTTCTCACCTGCTGCCATGGACTGACGGTCAGCATAGATTTTCGCCACGCGAGACTGCATCTCGATAGCGTCTGGTACGGTGCTGATGCGTTTAGCCAGCTCCTGCAGACGCTTCATCTCAACCTTGTTCGGGTAGCTCTCATCCCACTCGTGGTTGAGGTACGGCGACCAGGTAAAGGAGTGCATGTTCATCGGACGCAGCTCTTTCACTACGCATTCACCCGCATCCAGCGCATCGCGGTAGAGGTTGACCAGTTCGGTCGCATCTTCCAGCGTCGCCACTTTTTCGCTTTCCAGCTTGTCAGCATAGATTTTGCGTGGCGTCGGGTGTTTTTTGATTTTCTGATACATCAGCGGCTGGGTTGCACTTGGCTCATCCGCTTCGTTGTGGCCGTGACGGCGGTAGCAGAAGAGGTCAATGAACACATCGCGTTTGAAGGTATTACGGAAGTCCAGCGCCAGACGGGTCACGAAAGCGACAGCTTCCGGATCGTCCGCGTTCACGTGGAAGATCGGCGCCTGAACCATTTTACCGATGTCGGTGCAATATGGTGTAGAGCGAGCATCCAGCGGGTTAGAGGTGGTGAAGCCCACCTGGTTGTTGATCACGATGCGAACGGTACCGCCCACTTCATAACCACGCGCTTTCGACATGTTCAGGGTTTCCTGAACCACGCCCTGCCCGGTTACCGCCGCATCACCGTGAATGGTGATTGGCAGCACTTTGTTGCTGCTTGGCTCGTCCAGACGATCCAGACGCGCTCGCACGGAACCGATAACCACCGGGCTGACGATCTCCAGGTGTGACGGGTTAAACGCCAGCGCCAGGTGAACCAGACCGCCTTCGGTTTCGATATCAGACGAGAAGCCCATGTGGTACTTCACGTCGCCGGTGCCGAGGTGCTCTTTATGTTTGCCCGCAAATTCGTCGAACAGGTCCTGCGGTTTTTTACCCAGCACGTTGACCAGGACGTTCAGACGACCACGGTGCGCCATGCCCAGTACCACTTCACGGGTACCGCTCTTGCCTGCATGACGAATCAGCTCTTTCAGCATCGGCACCAGCGCGTCGCCGCCTTCCAGCGAGAAGCGCTTTGCGCCCGGGAATTTCGCGCCCAGATAGCGCTCAAGACCCTCTGCTGCAGTCAGTTCGCCAAGGAAACGTTTTTTCTCGTCTGCTGAGAAATTCGCATGGCCCGCTACGGATTCGATGCGCTGCTGGATCCAGCGTTTCTCTTCGGTAGAGGTAATGTGCATGTATTCCGCGCCGATGGAGCCGCAGTAGGTTTGCTTGAGCGCATCAATGAGTTCGCCCAGCTTCATCGTGTCTTTGCCGATGGCAAAAGAACCTACGTTAAAGCTTTCCTGGAAATCGGCCTCGGTCAGATCGTGATACGCCGGATCGAGATCGGCCACACGTTCTTGCTGCCACAGTCCCAGCGGATCGAGATTCGCATGCTGGTGACCACGGAAGCGATAAGCGTTGATAAGCTGCAGGACTTTAACCTGCTTCGCATTGGTGTCAGGGTCGGAAATCGCAGAAGAGTAACGTGAGGCATCCTTCGCCAGACGACGGAAATAATCACGTGTTTTGGAATGGAATTGATCCGGTTTGACCCCTGTGCCAGGCAACTGCTGGAACATGGAACGCCAGTTTGCGTCCACTGAGTCAGGATCGGTTAAGAAGTCTTCATAGAGCTGTTCAATCCAGCTCTGGTTCGCACCAGAAAGGAAAGAAGAGTCCAGCCAGGCTTTCATTGCGCCGTTCTGCATCGTGATCCCTTAAGCATTTTTATGCTTACTTTCGCCGTAGAAACTACCACGCACACCACGTGTACGTGCCGGGGTTCACCTGCGAGCTCTTTTCATTTGGCCCGCGAAGGAACCTTTAGAAACTGTCTAAACTTCAGGGCAGTTTTTAAAGGTTTCTGCAATTTGCCCGGTGGCGCTACGCTTACCGGGCCTACTGTTACATAGGCCGGATAAGCGCAGCGCCATCCGGCGTTTTTACTTACGCACTGCGCTGCAGCAGCATCGACTTAATATGGCCGATGGCGCGCGTCGGGTTCAGTCCCTTCGGACATACACTGACGCAGTTCATGATGCTATGGCAGCGGAATACGCTGAAAGCGTCACTCAGTCCTTCCAGACGACTCTCGGTTTCGGTGTCGCGGCTATCGATCAGGAAGCGATAGGCAGCCAGCAGACCGGCCGGGCCGATAAACTTGTCCGGGTTCCACCAGAACGACGGACAGGACGTTGAACAACATGCGCAGAGAATACACTCGTACAACCCATCGAGTTTTTCACGCTGCTCAGGAGACTGTAAGTGCTCGCGAGCGGGTGGATTTTGCCCATTATTCAATAAGTAAGGCTTAATCTTCTCATATTGTGCATAGAATTGCCCCATGTCTACCACCAAATCACGCACGACCGGCAGGCCTGGCAGAGGACGGATAACAATTTTCTGACCAGGACGCTGCAACGCGGAAATTGGCGTGATGCAGGCCAGGCCATTTTTGCCGTTCATGTTCACGCCATCAGAGCCGCAGACCCCTTCACGGCAGGAGCGACGGAACGACAGTGTCGGATCTTTTTCTTTCAGCTGGATTAACGCATCCAGCAGCATCATGTCGCGACCTTCTTCCGCTTCCAGGGTGTAGTCCTGCATACGCGGAGCATCATCAACATCCGGGTTATAACGATAAACTGAGAATTCGAGTTTCATTATCCTGTCTCCGCATTAGTAAGTACGAATCTTCGGCGGGAACGCCGGACGCAGTTTCGGTTCCATGTTGACGCTACGACGCGTCATGGATTCCGACTCTGGCAGATACAGGGAATGGCACAGCCAGTTTTCGTCATCACGATCCGGGAAGTCGAAGCGGCTATGCGCGCCACGGCTCTCGGTACGGAAGTTTGCCGACATCGCGGTCGCGAACGCAGTTTCCATCAGGTTATCCAGCTCCAGGCATTCAACGCGCTGGGTGTTGAACTCGCTGGAGGTGTCATCCAGACGGGCATTTTTCAGACGCTCGCGGATCGCTTTCAGTTGCTCAAGACCTTTGGCCATTGCGTCACCTTCGCGGAATACCGAGAAGTTATGCTGCATGCATTCCTGCAGTGCTTTACGGATTTCCACCGGATCTTCGCCGTTACGGTTGCCGTTCCAGCGGTTGAGGCGCTCAAGAGAGGCATCAATTTCGTCGTCGGTCGCGTCACGCAGCGCGCCCTGCTCGGCAATGGATTCCTGCAGATGCAGACCGACTGCACGGCCGAATACCACCAGGTCCAGCAGCGAGTTGCCGCCGAGACGGTTTGCGCCGTGAACGGATACGCAGGCAATTTCACCTACGGCGAACAGGCCAGGAATAACCACATCTTCGCCCTGCTCGTTCACGGTCAACGCCTGACCGGTCACTTTGGTCGGAATACCGCCCATCATGTAGTGGCAGGTTGGGATAACAGGAATTGGCTCTTTCACCGGGTCGACGTGTGCGAAGGTACGAGACAGCTCCAGAATGCCCGGCAGACGGGATTCCAGCACCTCTTTACCCAGATGGTCGAGTTTCAGCTTCGCGTGTGGACCCCATGGGCCATCACAGCCGCGGCCTTCACGGATTTCGATCATGATGGAACGCGCCACCACGTCACGACCCGCCAGGTCTTTCGCATTCGGGGCATAACGCTCCATGAAGCGTTCGCCGTGTTTGTTCAGCAGGTAGCCGCCTTCACCACGGCAGCCTTCTGTTACCAGAACGCCGGCACCGGCGATACCGGTTGGGTGGAACTGCCACATTTCCATATCCTGAACCGGCACGCCTGCGCGGATTGCCATGCCGACACCGTCACCGGTGTTGATGTGGGCGTTGGTGGTGGACTGGTAAATACGGCCTGCACCGCCGGTGGCCAGCACGGTTGCGCGGGCTTTGAAGTAAACGACTTCACCGGTTTCGATACACAGCGCGGTACAACCGACCACTGCGCCATCGGCATTTTTCACCAGATCCAGCGCATACCACTCGGAGAAGATGGTGGTGTGGTTTTTCAGGTTCTGCTGATACAGGGTGTGCAGCAGTGCGTGGCCGGTACGGTCAGCCGCCGCTGCGGTACGTGCCGCCTGCTCGCCGCCGAAGTTTTTCGACTGGCCGCCAAACGGACGCTGATAGATGGTGCCGTTTTCCAGACGGGAGAACGGCAGCCCCATGTGGTCCAGCTCCAGAATCGCTTCCGGGCCGGTCTTACACATATATTCGATGGCATCCTGGTCGCCGATGTAGTCGGAACCTTTTACCGTGTCGTACATGTGCCATTCCCAGTTATCTTCATGGGAGTTACCCAGCGCAACGGTAATACCGCCCTGCGCGGATACAGTGTGGGAACGGGTCGGGAACACTTTAGAGAGCAGCGCACAGGTCTGGCCGCTCTGGGAAATTTGCAGTGCGGCACGCATACCTGCGCCACCGGCACCAATCACAACAGCATCAAATTCTCTGACTGGCAGTTTCATTACACACCCCACACCACAACGAATCCATAAATAACGTAAACCACCAGTGCAACGACAATGGCCAGCTGCAGAGGAAGGCGAATCGCCAGCGGTTTAACGTAATCGGTCAACACCTGCCACATACCAATCCACGCATGAATAAGGATGGAGAACAGCGCCAGCAGGGTGAACACTTTGGTGAAGGCGGATCCGAAGAACCCACTCCAGATTTCCCACGTCAGCGTACCGCTGGTCGCGAAGAAACCAATCATATAGATGATGTAAAGGGTGAGAACGATGGCGGTAGCACGGACAAGAATGAAGTCATGTACGCCGTTGCGTCCTAATGCGGAGGCGTTGCTTACCATACGAGAACTCCTGCGAGAAGTGAAAGCACGACAGTAATCACAAATGAAATGTTAGCGGAGCGTTTCCCGGCTTCGAACGTCTCTTCCAGGTAGCCAAAGTCCATCAGCATATGACGAACACCCACGACGACGTGGTACGCCAGCGCGGTCAGAATGCCCCACATGATGAATTTCACGAAGAAGCTGTTCATGATGGCAGAGGCCTGGAGGAATCCTTCAGGGGAGGAGAGGCTGGTACCCAGTAACCACAGCAGAATGCCGACCGCCACAAACGTAATTACACCTGAAACACGGTGCAGAATGGACGCTATTGCTGTTACGGGGAACCGGATCGTTTTCAGATCCAGATTGACAGGTCTTTGTTTTTTCACATTTCTTATCATGAATAACGCCCACATGCTGTTCTTATTGTTTCCTTCCTCCGGACTGCGATGCGGGTCAAGCAGCGTTCCTTTTCTATAACTGCGCGTCATGCAAAACAATGCTTCCAGATGCTTCAACGACACATTACAACGCTGGGTGGCTCGGGATTGCAGGGTGTTCCGGAGACCTGGCGGCAGTATAGGCCGTTCACAAAATCATTACAATTAACCTACATACAGTTTGTCGGGTTTTCTCTGGAACAGTGATCAGGGTCACGATAACAACATCTTTTTAATTTTTAATCATCTGATTTGACAAATGTTAAACAATATTGTTACAAACGTCATCAGAAAAGGCATATAATGCGCAAAAGTTATGAGGTCTCTCTTTCACCTGACAAATAGTTATGTAACAGTGTGATGGTATTGACCGAAGTTATCAGGACAGTTATTAGTGATATACAGGTTTGAATAATTCGGACTGCAAAAACGCTGATTTGCTGTTGTTTCACTGATATTTCATTCGTTTACCTGCAAGGCGCCATAGCTCTGTACCCTGGTTTGTCCTCGTGAGCTGAGCGGTAAGCCAAATAACAATCTGGTAACGGTGATTAACAGCTGAAAGCAAATCCGGTAAAGCGCAGTCTTAAGCATAAGGCGCTAAGGAGACCGTAAATGGCTGATACAAAGGCAAAACTCACCCTCAACGGTGGTGATGCTATTGAACTGGATGTGCTAAAAGGCACGCTCGGTCAGGATGTTATTGATATCCGTACGCTGGGTTCCAAAGGAGTATTTACCTTTGACCCTGGATTTACCTCTACCGCATCTTGCGAATCCAAAATCACCTACATTGACGGTGACGAAGGTATCCTGCTCCATCGCGGCTTCCCCATCGATCAGTTAGCCACCGAATCCAACTATCTGGAAGTGTGCTACATCCTGCTGAACGGCGAAAAGCCAACGCAGGCGCAGTACGATGAATTCAAAACCACCGTCACCCGTCACACCATGATCCATGAGCAGATTACCCGTCTGTTCCATGCGTTCCGTCGTGACTCTCACCCGATGGCGGTGATGTGCGGGATTACCGGTGCGCTGGCGGCGTTCTACCACGACTCCCTTGACGTGAATAACCCGCGTCACCGTGATATCGCGGCGTTCCGTCTGCTGTCCAAAATGCCTACCATGGCGGCGATGTGTTACAAATACTCCATCGGCCAGCCGTTTGTGTATCCACGTAACGACCTCTCCTACGCCGGTAACTTCCTGCGCATGATGTTCTCCACGCCGTGCGAAGAGTACGAAGTGAACCCGGTGCTGGAACGCGCAATGGACCGTATCCTGATCCTGCACGCTGACCACGAACAGAACGCTTCCACCTCTACCGTCCGTACCGCGGGCTCTTCAGGCGCGAACCCGTTCGCCTGTATCGCTGCGGGCATCGCCTCCCTGTGGGGACCGGCGCACGGCGGTGCGAACGAAGCGGCACTGAAGATGCTGGAAGAGATCAGCACCGTTGAGCACATTCCTGAATTCGTGCGTCGCGCGAAAGACAAGAATGATTCCTTCCGCCTGATGGGCTTCGGTCACCGTGTTTACAAAAACTATGACCCACGCGCCACCGTGATGCGTGAAACCTGCCACGAAGTGCTGAAAGAACTGGGTACCAAAGATGATCTGCTGGAAGTGGCGATGGAGCTGGAACACATCGCGCTGAACGACCCGTACTTCATCGAGAAGAAACTCTACCCGAACGTCGACTTCTACTCCGGTATCATTCTGAAAGCGATGGGTATTCCGTCTTCCATGTTCACCGTAATCTTCGCCATGGCCCGTACCGTAGGCTGGATTGCGCACTGGAACGAAATGCACAGCGAAGGCATGAAAATCGCCCGTCCTCGTCAGCTGTATACCGGCTACGAGCAGCGTGATTTTAAGTCTGATATTAAGCGCTAACAGACGTTGGGTGCGGCATGATGCCCTCACCCCAGCCCTCTCCCACAGGGAGAGGGTGAAAACCTTAAAAACGGTAACCCTTGGGTTACCGTTTTACTTTTATTTCTGGCAGTGCGGGCACCAGTAAAAAGGTCTCGAAGAGAGCATAATCCTGTCGATAATCCCGCCACATCGCTCGCACTTTTTCCCCGCCCGATGAAACACCTTAAACCGGAACAGCGCCCCGTGATGCCTGTTCTCATCTACCACGCCGCGCGTCGTGTAGGATAAACGCGGTATGTCCAACAGCGCATGGGACAGCGCTTCCAGCTGTTCATCGCTGAGCTGCGAGGCTTTATGCTGCGGCGCCAGCCCGGCTTCCCAAAGGATTTCCACCCGCAGGTAGTTGCCGAGCCCGGCCAGAAAGGCCTGGTCGAGAAACAGACCGGAAAACTGCCGATTGCGAAATTTGGGTGACAGCAAACGGGCTTTCACATCGCCCGCCGTCAGGCGCATATCCAGCACATCCGGCCCGACGCGCAGCAAGAACGGATGAACGAGCAACTGCTCAGGCGTTAACATTTCGATATCCGACGCGCTGTAAAGCAGGATGGCTTTATCAGCCGTTTGCAGCCTGACCCGCAGCACACGGGTGGTTTGCGGCTGTTCATCCGCGTTAACCACGCGCCAGACGCCGTAAAGCTGGTTATGGCTATATAACGTCAGGTTATGGGAAAAGTGCGTGAGTAAGGCTTTCCCGCGCGTTTCAATATGGGTCACCGTCTGCCCCAGCAGCTGTGATTCAAACGGTTTGAGTTGCGGAAAGGCAAACCAGACATCCGTCAGCGGTTTGCCCTTTATCGCCGCTTCCAGGCTATCCGCCGCGCGGCGGATCTCCGGACCTTCTGGCATGTTATTGTCCTTAAATGATTATTCTGCGCTGACAAGAATACCCTCATCAGAGAACGCTGCCCGCAGGCGTCGCGCAAACTGGAGCGCATGCTCGCCGTCGCCATGTAAGCATACCGTATCGGCCTGAACGTTTGCCGATGTACCATCCACAGCGGTGACACGCCCGGCGCGCACCATCTCCAGCGTCTGCGCCAGCGCTTTACCTTCGTCGGTAATGAGCGCCCCGGCCTGCGTTCGCGGCACCAGGCTGCCATCAGACTGATATCCCCGGTCGGCAAACACTTCCTGGCGGGTGGTTAACCCCAGGCGCTGCCCGGCGCGGATCAGCTCGCTGCCCGCCAGGCCCACCAGAATCAGCTGAGAGTCACAATCCCGCACCGCGCGGGCAATGGCGTCCGCCAGAGCAGGATCTTTCGCCGCCTGATTGTAAAGCATGCCGTGCGGCTTCACGTGGCGCAGTACGCCCTTCTCAGCGCGCACTATCGCCTCCAGCGCGCCAATCTGGTAAAGCATCTGAGCGTAGACCGTCTCCGGCGGCAGGTCCATCGCCGTACGGCCAAAGTTCTCCCGGTCGGGAAAGCTCGGGTGAGCGCCTATCGCCACGCCGTTTTTAATGGCATTGCGCACGCTCTCCAGCATGGTTTGCGCATCACCCGCGTGAAAGCCGCAGGCGATGTTGACCGAAGATACCAGCGTCATCAGCTCTGCGTCGGCGCGGCTCCCCTCCCCCAGATCGGCATTTAAATCAATCTTTACCATCAAGCCTCCACGCCAGCTGTTCGAGATAACGCTGCTGATCCTGCCGCGCTTTCAGCGCCTCCTCCAGCGAACATTGCACGAAATGGATCGGCTGACCGAGGGGAATTTGCGCCAGATGGTAGCGATCCGCGTCAATAATGCAGGCAATGCGCGGATAGCCGCCCGTCGTCTGCGCATCGTTCATCAGCACAATGGGTTGACCATTGCCCGGAACCTGAATGACGCCAGGCAATAAGCCGTGGGAGAGCAACTCCCGGTCGGTTGTGCGGGTCAGCGGCTGCCCCTGCAGGCGGTAGCCCATGCGGTTACTCTGCGGGCTAATCTTCCACGGCGAACGCCAGAAAGACTCTTTAGAAGCGTCATCGAACTCCTGATATTCCGGCCCCGGTAAGGCGCGGATCACGTTCCCCCACAGCAACTGTTTTACGCCCTGCGTCGTCGAGAAATCGCGTGTTGACGGCTTAATCGCCAGACGATCGCCATCGCGTAGCGAACGTCCCTCATGCCCCCCTATGCCCGCTTTCTGATCGGTACTGGCTGACCCCAGCACCTCCGGCACGTCAATGCCCCCCGCTACCGCAAGGTAACTGCGCACGCCGTGCAAAGGCCGTTTCAGCGTCAGACGTTGCCCGGCTTTCGCCCGCAAACGCCAGCCGGTCCACACCGCTTTGCCGTCCAGCGTGGCGTCACAACCTGCGCCGGTTAACGCAAACCAGGTTTCCTGACCGAACTCAATCACGCACTGACCCAGCGTAATTTCTAACGCCGCCGTGCTGCCTGCGTTACCCACCAGCAGGTTGGCAATCTCCAGCGAAGGACGATCAAGCGCACCGCAGTAGCTCACGCCAGACTGGCGCAGGCCAAAGCGGCCGGCATCCTGTACCGAGGTATAAAGCCCTGCGCGAAGTAACGTTAACATACCCCCTCCTTCTGCGGGATAAAGCGAAGGGTATCGCCAGGACGAAGGAGAATGGGTGCCTCCTGCCCCGGTTCAAATAATGGCATGGCGGTGTGCCCAATAAGCTGCCAGCCGCCCGGTGAGGTGAGCGGATAAATTCCGGTTTGTTCGCCGCCAATCGCCACCGTTCCCGCGGGAACGCTCAGGCGTGGCTCGGCCCGGCGCGACGTATGCAGCTGAGGGGATAATCCGCCAAGATACGGGAAGCCGGGTTGAAACCCCAGAAACCAGACCACGTAATCCACCGAACTGTGCAGCTCAACTACCTGCTTCTCCGTTAATCCGCAGTGATCCGCCACCACGCCAAGATCCGGCCCACCCGTGCCGCCATAGACGACCGGGATTTCAATCATTCTCGATTCCGGCTCCAGCGCTTCGCTCTCTTCCCACCAGCGCTGAAGACGTTCAATAGCATCCAGCGCCTTTGTCTGCGGGTTGCGCAGCACGACGGTAATGTTATTCATACCAGGAATGGTTTCTACCACTTCCGGGATGTCAACCAGACGCTGTGTCAGCCGCCAGATACGCTTTTGCGTGGCAAGCGTGACCGGCGGTTCAAGTTCCAGTACAACTGCGCTTTCACCCAGAAGATAACAACGCGCTCTCTGCACTCGGGCACCTCTCATCAGGCGGGATTAGGGATATCAATAAAGGTCACATCCAGATCGGTATTTTCCGTCAGCCATTCGCTGAGGGCGCGGATACCGCCACGCTCGGTAGCATGGTGGCCTGCCGCGTAAAAATGCAGCCCCTGTTCACGGGCTGAGTGAACCGTCTGCTCAGAGACTTCACCGGTAATAAACGCATCAACACCAAAACGCGCGGCGCAGTCGATAAAGCCCTGACCGCCGCCGGTACACCAGGCAACGCGCTTAACGGTATCCGGCCCCGTGTCGCCACACCACAGCGGACGACGCCCGAGACGTGCTTCGATCCACGATGCCAGCTCCAGACCCGGAACCGGCATCGACAGCTCTCCCCACGGGACCAGCGGCTCGATTTCGCCCATCACAGTGATCCCCAACAGCTGCGCCAACTGGACGTTATTCCCCAGTTCCGGGTGTGCATCCAGCGGCAGGTGGTAGCCGTACAGGTTGATGTCATTGGCCAACAGCGTTTTCAGGCGGTTGCGCTTCATACCGCGAATAATCGGTGATTCGTTTTTCCAGAAATAACCGTGGTGAACAATGATCGCATCGGCCTCCTGACGCACCGCTTCATCCAGCAATGCCTGGCTTGCCGTCACGCCGGTGATGATTTTTTGCACTGTCTCACGGCCTTCCACCTGCAGCCCATTCGGGCCGTAATCGCTGAAGCCGGCGGTATTGAGTTTTTCGTTAATCAGGCTTTCCAGTTCGCTGTTTTTCATCATCACTCTCTTAAGCTTTACGGGCGGCTTCATAGGCCGCCAGCGTGGCGACGCGCGCCTGTTTATGGTCAACAATCGGGCGGGGATAATCGAGCTTTACGCCCTGTTTATCCGCCCATGCCCACGGGTCGTGGATCGCTTTCGCAGGAACATGCCTGAGCGCGGGCAACCAGCGACGAATAAAGTCGCCGTTAGCATCAAATTTTTGTCCCTGAGTGGTCGGATTGAAAATCCGGAAATAGGGAGCCGCATCGGTACCGGTAGAGGCCGCCCACTGCCATCCGCCATTATTCGCTGCCAGATCGCCATCGATCAGCTGAGAAATAAAATAACGCTCCCCGACACGCCAGTCGATAAGCAGATCTTTCACCAGGAAGCTGGCGGTAATCATTCGCAGACGGTTGTGCATCCACCCGGTTTCATTCAACTGGCGCATCGCGGCATCAACAATCGGATAGCCCGTCTCCCCCTTTTTCCAGGCCAGTAAACGCGCCTCGTCGTGCTGCCATTTTACGTTATCGGTCCAGGGAATGAACGGGCGATGCTTGCAGAGATCGGGATGATAAGTCATCAGATGGCGATAGAACTCACGCCAGATCAGTTCGTTCAGCCACACCGACCCCGTCCCGCCGTCCAGCGCCTGCGGCTGCTCGGCCAGGAGACGATGCAGACACTGGCGAGGAGAGAGCACGCCCAATGCCAGGCAGGCCGATAATCGGCTTGTCCCTTCAACCGCCGGGAAATCCCTGCGCGCGTCGTACTCTCCCGCGCCCTGCTTGCAAAACTGGCGCAGCTTCGCAATCGCTGATTTCTCACTGGCAGGGAACAGAAGATCGTCGAACGACTGTTGGGGATAGTTAAACGTTAATTCAGGCAGATCGGTTATGGCATCACCCCGAACAGCGGGCGCGGCCACGCACTCAGGCAGCGCCTCTTTCAGGCGTTTAACAAACGCATTTTTAAACGGCGTAAACACTTTGTACATTTCGTGACTGCCGGTCATGACGCTGCCCGGCGCCAGCATGACGCTGTCATCAAATCCTTCACAAACTACCCCGTCCAGCATGTTTTCCAGCTGGCGATCCCGCCGCTGTTCGTTCAGCTCGTACTGATAGTTATAAAAAAGGTGTGTGACGCCGTTTTGCTGACAGATCGCCTGCAGCATCTGAAGCTGCGCGGCAAAATCACTGACCTCTTTGTAGATCAGCGGAATACCTTTTTCAGCAAGCGCGTGTTGCAGAACGTTCAGATGTGATTTGAGGTAAGCCGCCTGGCGCGGTGCCATATCATGCTGCTGCCACTGTTCGGGCGTAGCGATGAACAGTGCCAGCACGCTGGCATCCTCAGAACGACAGGCTGCCGCGAGAGCGATGTTGTCATGTACGCGCAGATCTGCGCGAAACCAAACCAGATGGGTGGGCATAAAACTCCAGGCAAATATCCATTATGTCCGTAAGGGCACGCCACCAAAGGAAAAAGTGGCGAGCTTTTACTGTACTTTGCCATGAAGTGTAGACGGGATGAAATAAAAAAGACCGCCGGGGGGTGGTAATGCCAGTCAGTTAAGTAACTGACTGGCATTACCCATTGCTATTGGCGGTTTCTATATTGCTATGTGTAGTCTTTCTTTTTTAGTAGAAGTCGCAGGTCGCTTTCTCGGCCTGATCCATCCACACCGGCTTCTCGCTGGTTTTCGCCCAGACGCGGTGCAGATAGCTGTAAAAACGAGCGCGATCTTTCCAGAACAGCATCACCGGCAGGGCCAGCACGCCAGCCACTACGGCGAAAGTACGACGCATGAACACAATATGAGCTGGATACGCTTTATACAGATCCATATTTTCTCCCCTATAGTTGGCCGGAAACGTCATCCGGAAAATTCAAAATCTGTGACCTGGATAAAATAATATCGCTTTGCGTGTAATTTTACTACTCATCCGACCACTTATTTTCATTCATTTAGTGAATATTTACACTCGCGCCGTAATTTAGTTACAAAAAAGTTAACAATTTACTTACCAATAGTTAAATTGTGGGCTTTGCCATTTTTATACTTTTTTTACACCCTCTCTCCTCATTTTTGCGAAATCTTTGCGCCATAAATCCTACCGTTAACCCAACAACAAAAGTCACCCGGAGGTGGATTGTGAGTGCAGGTCTTATTGCCGGCATCGTGCTGGTGTTCCTGTTATTGGGTTATCTGGTTTATGCCCTGATTAATGCGGAGGCATTCTGATGGCTGCTCAGGCGTTTTTGCTTATTGCCAGCTTCTTACTGGCGTTGTTCGTTCTGGCAAGGCCACTGGGAATGGGGCTGGCAAGGCTTATCAACAACGTCCCCCTGCCTGGTACGGGAAGCGTTGAAAAAGGGATCTGGCGTGTACTGGGAATAGACGATCGCGAGATGAGCTGGCGTGAATATCTGTTTGCCATTCTGCTGCTGAATATTGTTGGGCTGATTGCACTTTTTACCCTGCTGATGCTGCAGGGGAGTCTGCCGCTGAATCCGCAACAATTACCGGGTCTGTCCTGGCATCTTGCGCTGAATACGGCAGTCAGCTTTGTCACCAACACCAACTGGCAGTCCTATGCGGGTGAAACCACGCTCAGCTATTTCAGCCAGATGGTTGGGTTAACCGTTCAGAACTTCCTCTCAGCCGCCAGCGGTATCGCTGTGATCTTCGCGCTGACGCGCGCGTTTGCTCGTCAGAAAATCAGTACCCTGGGTAACGCGTGGGTGGATCTGACGCGCATCACGCTGTGGATATTGCTGCCAATTGCGCTGCTGATCGCGCTGTTCTTTATTCAGCAAGGTAGCCTGCAAAACCTGCTGCCATACACCCCTTATACCTCGCTGGAAGGGGCAAAACAGCTCCTGCCGATGGGGCCCGTGGCGTCGCAGGAAGCCATAAAGATGCTCGGCACCAACGGCGGCGGCTTCTTCAACGCCAACTCATCGCATCCGTTTGAAAACCCGACTGCCCTGACCAATTTTGTGCAGATGCTGGCGATTTTCCTGATCCCCACCGCACTCTGCTTTGCCTTTGGTGATGTCGTCAACGATCGCCGTCAGGGGCGCACCCTGCTCTGGACCATGTCGTTAATCTTCGTGGTCTGCGTTGCGCTGGTGATGTGGGCTGAATGGAACGGCAATAGCCATTTCATGCAGCTTGGGGCTAACAGCAATATCAATATGGAAGGTAAAGAGAGCCGCTTTGGCATTCTCGCCAGCAGCCTCTATGCGGTGGTCACCACGGCGGCCTCGTGCGGGGCGGTGAATGCCATGCATGACTCCTTCACCGCACTGGGCGGAATGATCCCAATGTGGCTGATGCAGATTGGCGAGGTGGTATTTGGCGGCGTGGGTTCAGGTCTTTACGGCATGCTGTTGTTCGTGATGCTGGCGGTGTTTATTGCCGGTCTGATGATTGGTCGTACCCCGGAATACCTCGGTAAAAAAATCGACGTTCGCGAGATGAAATTAACCGCGCTGGCGATTCTGGTAACCCCTGCCCTCGTACTGCTCGGCTCCGCACTGGCGCTGATGACCGAGGCCGGACGCAGCGGCATCTTTAACCCGGGTATTCACGGCTTTAGCGAAGTGCTGTATGCCGTCTCCTCTGCCGCCAACAACAACGGCAGTGCCTTTGCAGGCTTAAGTGCCAACTCACCGTTCTGGAACTGTCTGCTGGCGTTTTGCATGTTCGTGGGTCGTTTCGGGATCATTGTGCCGGTCATGGCGATTGCCGGATCGCTGGTGAATAAAAAAATTCAACCGACCACTACCGGAACATTACCGACCCACGGCGCGCTGTTTATCGGCCTGCTCACAGGCACCGTGTTACTGGTTGGTGCCCTGACCTTTATCCCCGCCCTCGCGTTAGGCCCGGTCGCGGAATACCTCTCTTTACGCTGATTTTGCGGAGAATTTGTCATGAGTCGTAAACAACTGGCCCTGTTCGAACCGTCATTAGTTCGTCAGGCGCTCATGGATGCGGTGAAAAAACTGAGCCCGCGCGTGCAGTGGCACAACCCGGTGATGTTTATTGTCTGGGCGGGAAGCGTCCTGACCACCGCACTGGCGATTGCCATGGGAACGGGCCACATGCCGGGAAATGCGATGTTTACCGGCGCCATTAGCCTGTGGCTGTGGTTTACCGTGCTGTTTGCCAACTTTGCGGAAGCGCTGGCGGAAGGCCGGAGTAAAGCCCAGGCCAACAGCCTGAAAGGGGTAAAAAAGACCGCCTTCGCACGCAAGTTACGTGAACCAAAATACGGTGCGCAGATGGACCACGTTCCGGCGGATGAACTGCGTAAAGGCGATGTGGTGCTGGTCGAAGCTGGCGATATTATCCCGTGCGACGGGGAAGTGATTGAAGGTGGCGCGTCGGTGGACGAAAGCGCCATCACCGGGGAATCCGCCCCGGTTATCCGTGAATCCGGCGGCGATTTCGCCTCCGTAACGGGGGGGACGCGCATACTCTCCGACTGGCTGGTGATCCAGTGTAGCGTTAACCCAGGTGAAACCTTCCTTGACCGGATGATCGCCATGGTGGAAGGCGCCCAGCGTCGTAAAACCCCCAACGAGATTGCCCTGACCATCCTGCTGGTCGCGTTGACCCTCGTCTTCCTGCTGGCAACCGCGACCCTGTGGCCGTTCTCCACTTATGGCGGTACGGCGGTCACCGTCACGGTGCTGGTGGCGCTGCTGGTCTGCCTGATCCCCACCACTATCGGCGGCCTGCTGTCGGCCATCGGCGTGGCCGGTATGAGCCGTATGCTCGGTGCCAACGTTATTGCCACCAGCGGACGTGCCGTTGAAGCGGCGGGCGATGTAGACGTTCTGCTGCTTGATAAAACCGGGACCATCACCCTCGGTAACCGTCAGGCATCAGACTTCTTACCCGCACCTGGCGTGGATGAAAAAACGCTGGCAGATGCCGCACAGCTCTCATCGCTTGCCGACGAAACTCCGGAAGGTCGCAGCATTGTGATTCTTGCCAAACAGCGCTTTAACCTGCGCCAGCGCGACGTTCAGAGCCTGCATGCCACTTTCGTGCCCTTCACGGCACAGACCCGGATGAGCGGCATTAATATTCAGGACCGGATGATCCGTAAAGGCTCGGTTGACGCCATTCGTCGCCACATTGAGGCTAATAACGGTCACTTCCCACCCGAAGTGGATAGCCTGGTGGAAAGCGTGGCCCGTCAGGGGGCAACGCCGCTGGTGGTGGCTGAAGGCGCAAATGTGCTGGGGGTGATTGCCCTGAAGGATATCGTCAAAGGCGGCATCAAAGAACGCTTTGCCCAGCTGCGTAAAATGGGGATCAAAACGGTGATGATCACCGGGGATAACCGCCTGACCGCCGCGGCGATTGCTGCCGAAGCGGGAGTGGATGATTTTCTTTCCGAAGCTACACCGGAAGCCAAACTGGCCTTGATTCGTCAGTATCAGGCGGAAGGGCGTCTGGTCGCGATGACCGGTGACGGGACCAACGATGCCCCTGCCCTGGCGCAGGCCGACGTGGCGGTGGCAATGAACTCCGGTACCCAGGCGGCAAAAGAGGCGGGCAACATGGTCGATCTCGACTCTAACCCGACCAAGCTGATTGAAGTCGTACACATTGGTAAGCAGATGCTGATGACGCGCGGCTCGCTGACCACGTTCAGCATCGCTAACGATGTGGCGAAATATTTCGCCATCATTCCGGCCGCGTTTGCTGCGACCTATCCGCAATTAAACGCCCTGAACGTAATGCACCTGCACTCCCCGGCATCGGCCATTCTGAGCGCGGTAATCTTTAACGCCCTGATTATTGTCTTCCTGATCCCGCTGGCGCTGAAAGGCGTGAGCTACAAGCCGCTCACGGCGGCCGCCATGCTGCGCCGCAACCTGTGGATTTACGGCCTGGGTGGGCTGGTGGTGCCCTTCATCGGTATCAAGGCTATCGATCTGCTGTTGACCCTGTTCGGGCTGGTTTAAAAGGTGAATCAAATGACGATGTTACGCCCCGCTATACTTCTGTTTATTCTGCTGTCGCTGATTACCGGGGGGCTCTACCCGCTGGTCACCACCGCCCTGGGCCAGTGGTGGTTTAAGGATCAGGCTAACGGCTCGCTGATTATGCAAAACGGTGAAAACCGCGGTTCGCGCCTGATTGGCCAGAGCTTTACGGACGCTCGCTACTTCCAGGGACGCCCTTCCGCCACTGCCGAAAGCCCGTATGATCCGATGGCATCCGGCGGCAGTAACCTGGCGGGCAGCAACCCGGCGCTGGACAAAGCCGTCGCCGAGCGTGTGGCCGCCCTGCGCGCCGCCAACCCACAGGCCAGCCGCGAGGTTCCCGTGGAGCTGGTCACCGCCTCAGCCAGCGGGCTGGACTATAGCCTGACGCCGGCAGCGGTGGCGTGGCAGATCCCGCGCGTTGCCGCCGCCCGTCAATTGAGTGTTGAACAGGTGAGCAAACTGATGGCAGAACACACACAAAAGCCGCTGGTCAGCTATATCGGCATGCCGGTAGTGAATATTGTTGAGCTGAATCTGGCGCTGGACGCGCTAAGGAAAAACTAAATGACCGACGAGCCCATGCGCCCGGATCCGGACAGGCTGCTTGAACAGACGGCTGAAGCCCATCGCGGCAAACTGAAAATTTTCTTTGGCGCCTGCGCGGGTGTCGGGAAAACCTTCGCCATGCTGACGGAAGCCCAGCGGCTTCGGGCGCAGGGGCTCGATATACTCATCGGCGTGGTTGAAACCCACGGACGTAAAGAGACGGCATCGCTGCTGAAGGGGCTTGCCACCCAGCCGCCCCGCCGCATCAGCCATCGGGGTCGTTTAGTCACTGAGTTTGATATTGATGCCGCCCTCGCCCGCCGTCCAGCGCTTATCCTGATGGACGAACTGGCGCACAGCAATGCGCCAGGCTCGCGTCACCCCAAGCGCTGGCAGGATGTGGAAGAATTACTTGAAGCTGGCATTGATGTTTTCACGACGGTTAACGTGCAGCATCTGGAAAGCCTGAACGATGTGGTCAGCGGCGTGACCGGCATTCAGGTGCGCGAGACGGTGCCCGACCCTTTCTTCGATTCCGCTGACGAAGTGGTGCTGGTCGACCTGCCGCCGGATGATTTGCGCCAGCGCCTGCACGAAGGCAAAGTCTATATTGCCGGACAGGCCGAGCGTGCCATCGAACATTTCTTCCGCAAAGGCAACCTGATTGCCCTGCGCGAACTGGCTCTGCGCCGTACTGCCGATCGCGTTGACGATCAGATGCGTGCCTGGCGCGATTTGCAGGGCCAGGAACGCGTCTGGCATACGCGGGATGCCATCCTGCTGTGCGTGGGGCACGGCAGCGGTAACGAAAAACTTGTCCGCACTGCCGCGCGTCTGGCCGCCAAATTTGGCAGCGTCTGGCATGCGGTGTATGTCGAAACGCCGCAGCTTCATGCCCTGCCCGAAAACCAGCGCCGCGCGATTCTGAGTTCGCTGCGCCTGGCGCAGGAGCTGGGTGCCGAAACCGCGACCCTTTCCGATCCTCAGGAAGATAAAGCCATTCTGCGCTACGCCCGGGAGCATAACCTGGGGAAAATCGTCATTGGCCGTCGCCAGCATCGTCGCTGGTTTAGCCGTGAATCCTTTGCCGACAAACTGGCCCGCCGCGCGCCGGATCTGGACCTGGTGATCGTGGCGCTGGATGATAAACCCACCCCCCTTCCCAGCCGCGCCCCGGACAGCCGTACTTTCAGTGATAAATGGCGCATTCAGCTTCGCGGCTGCCTGGTGGCCGTCGTGCTCTGCGCCCTGATCACGATCATTGCCAGCAAATGGCTGATTGCCTTCGACGCGGCCAACCTGGTGATGATCTACCTCCTTGGCGTGGTGGTGGTGGCGCTCTTTTACGGACGCTGGCCGTCGGTGCTGGCAACGGTGATTAACGTCATCAGCTTTGATCTGTTCTTTATTGCCCCTCGCGGGACGCTCGCCGTGTCGGACGTACAGTACATCCTGACCTTTGCCGTGATGCTCACCGTCGGGCTGGTGATCGGCAATCTGACGGCGGGCGTGCGCTACCAGGCGCGCATCGCCCGCTACCGCGAACAGCGCACGCGGCATCTGTATGAAATGTCGAAATCGCTGGCGGTGGGTCGGACCCCGCTGGATATTGTGCAGACCAGCGAGCAGTTTATTCGCTCGACGTTTCATGCCAGCAACCTGATTTTACTCCCGGACGAACACGGTAAGCTGCGCCCGCTAACCTCGGCCTCCGGCATGACGCCCTGGGACGAAGCCATCGCGCGCTGGAGCTTTGATAAAGGGTTACCTGCGGGCGCAGGGACCGACACCCTGCCCGGCGTGCCCTATCAAATTCTGCCGCTACGCAGCGCCGATAAAAATCAGGGGCTGGTGATTGTTGAGCCCTCAAACTTGCGTCAGCTGATGATCCCCGAGCAGCAGCGGCTGCTGGAGACTTTTACGCTGCTGGTTGCCAGCGCGCTGGAACGGCTGGCGCTTACCGCCAGTGAAGAACAGGCCCGACTGGCCAGCGAGCGTGAAAGCATTCGTAACTCGCTGCTGGCGGCGCTGTCGCACGACCTGCGGACCCCGCTGACCGTTCTGTTTGGTCAGTCAGAAATCCTGACGCTGGACCTGGCCGCGGAAGGGTCTAAACACGCCCTTCAGGCCAGCGAAATCCGCCAGCACGTGCTGAATACCACCCGTCTGGTGAATAACCTGCTCGATATGGCGCGCATTCAGTCGGGCGGATTTAACCTCAAAAAAGAGTGGCTCACGCTGGAAGAAGTGGTAGGCAGCGCGCTGAAAATGCTGGAGCCCGGCCTCGGTGGGCGGCATATCGCGCTGAACATGCCTGAACCCCTGACCTTAATTCACGTCGATGGCCCCTTGTTTGAACGGGTGCTGATCAATCTGCTGGAAAATGCCGGTAAATATGCCGGCTCAAGTGCCCGGATTGGCGTGGATGCGATGGTAGAGGATGGCACGCTTCACCTTGACGTCTGGGATACCGGACCGGGCATTCCTGCCGGGCAGGAGCTGGCTATTTTCGAAAAATTCGCGCGCGGGAACAAGGAGTCGGCCATTCCGGGCGTTGGGCTCGGGCTGGCGATTTGTCAGGCGATCGTTGACGTCCATGGCGGAACCATTTCCGCAGAGAATCGTCCGGAAGGCGGCGCGCGTTTTTGTGTTACACTTCCTCTGGAAACCCCGCCAGAACTGAATGAATTACCCGAGGATTTGTGATTAACGTTCTGATTGTCGAAGATGAGATCGCCATTAGCCGTTTTCTGCGCGCTGCGCTGGAAGGAGACGGTCTGCGCGTTCACGATGCGGGTACGCTTCAACGGGGTTTAATTGAAGCCGCCACCCGCAAGCCGGACCTGGTGATCCTCGATCTTGGGCTGCCGGATGGCGACGGCATCGATTTTATTCGTGAGGTTCGTCAGTGGAGCCAGATGCCGATTCTCGTGCTCTCTGCCCGTACTGAAGAGACGGATAAAATCGCCGCGCTGGATGCCGGCGCCGATGACTATCTGATTAAACCCTTTGGCATTGGCGAATTGCAGGCTCGCCTGCGCGTGGCGCTGCGTCGTCATAGCGCCACCACGCCTGCCGACCCAACCTACACGTTTGGTGATATTCGGGTTGACCTCGCCGCACGGCGCATTGTGCGCGGTGAAGAGGAAATCCATCTTACCCCCATCGAATTCCGCCTGCTCGCCGTGCTGCTTAATAACCACGGCAAGGTTCTCACCCAGCGCCAGCTGTTGAGTCAGGTGTGGGGACCCAACGCGGTGGAACATAGTCACTATTTGCGCATATATATGGGTCACCTTCGTCAGAAACTGGAAGTCGACCCCGCTCGCCCTCGCCATTTATTAACTGAAACCGGTATCGGTTATCGGTTTATGCTTTGAATAACTATTCATATTATTTTCTAAATAATCAAAAACCCTCCCGATAAATATTAAAAAAATAATCAATACATTATTCCATGGATTATTTTTGCTCGTTTAAAACATTAACAAAACCAATCATTAACACTTCAACAACAAATCAGCATTTTGATCTGAGTTATTCATCAAAAACGACTAATTATTTCTGAAATGATCGGTTAAGGGTGATCTGATTCACAGTTAATCCCTTTTTCCTGGATAAAATGACCATGCTTTCAATTACTGAAAGGAAAATGAAACATGGAAAACAACAATCGCTTAATGCCCCATATAAGGCGGACAACACATATCATGATGTTTGCCCACCGAAACTGCTTTGACTTTCACCTCTTTAATGCCCGGTAGTCCTTCGACTTCTGGCGCACTCGCTTACAGGTTATCCTGAAACACTTTATTTTACAGGCCATTGCCTGTGAACACGTGCGCTCATTCAATTTAATTCAGACTCATCCGCAACCGGGCGGACTGAATTTCAATCATCAAAAAGCAATTTACTGATTTTAATCAGCGGCCACACTTTGCTTTTTTTCCGGAAAATTATCGATTTCTTTCTGACAAGAAATCGAAGGACGCTTATTACCTAAAATAAAGAGAGAAAGATGAAAAGTTTAAAAATCGCGGCCAGCCGTGCATGTCCGGACTGCTTTACCACCCAGCGTGAGCTTGTGGATGTCCGCGCTTCTGATTATATCGACGTCGCGGCCATTGTTCTGGCCGTTAGCGATATTTCCAGCGGCATACTGGAAGAAATAGAAGCCACCGGATTTGGCATTCCCGTCTTTGTCGCAACGCATAAAGAAGAGATCATTCCGGCAGATTATTTATCGCGCATTCACGGCGTATTTGAGCATTCAGACACCAGCAACGATTTTTATGGCCTCCAGCTGGAAGCAGCGGCCCAGAAGTACGAAACCCAGCTGCGACCGCCGTTTTTCCGTGCCCTCGTAGACTACGTGAAACAGGGTAACAGCGCATTTGACTGTCCGGGGCATCAGGGGGGGCAATTCTTCCGCCGTCATCCTGCGGGCAATCAGTTTGTCGATTTCTTTGGTGAAACGCTTTTCCGTTCCGACCTGTGTAACGCCGACGTGGCGATGGGCGATCTGCTGATCCACGAAGGCGCGCCGTGCATTGCGCAGCAACATGCCGCAAAGGTCTTTAATGCCGATAAGACCTACTTTGTGCTGAATGGGACCTCCTCATCCAACAAAGTGGTCCTTAACGCCCTGCTCACCCCTGGCGACCTGGTGCTGTTTGACCGTAATAACCACAAATCGAATCATCACGGTGCTCTTCTTCAGGCTGGCGCGACACCGGTCTATCTGGAAACCGCGCGCAACCCGTACGGCTTTATTGGTGGTATTGACGCGCACTGCTTTGAGGAAAGCTACCTGCGCGAGTTGGTAGCCGAGGTGGCGCCAGGTCGTGCACGCGATGCACGCCCGTTCCGTCTGGCGGTGATCCAGCTGGGTACCTACGATGGCACCATCTATAACGCCCGTCAGGTGGTGGATAAGATTGGGCATCTGTGTGATTACATCCTGTTCGACTCGGCCTGGGTAGGTTACGAGCAGTTTATCCCGATGATGGCCGACTGCTCGCCGCTGCTGCTGGAGCTGAACGAAAACGACCCGGGAATTCTGGTCACCCAGTCGGTACATAAACAGCAGGCAGGCTTCTCGCAGACCTCGCAGATCCACAAAAAGGACAGCCATATCAAAGGCCAGCAGCGCTATGTACCCCACAAGCGGCTGAATAATGCTTTTATGATGCACGCCTCCACCAGCCCGTTCTACCCTCTGTTTGCTGCGCTGGATATTAACGCCCGTATGCATGAAGGTCAGAGCGGTCGCAATATGTGGATGGACTGCGTGGTTAACGGTATCGAAGCGCGCAAACTGATCCTGGAGAACTGCCAGTACCTTCGTCCGTTTGTGCCGGAGACGGTGGATGGCCGTCCGTGGGAAAGCTTCGACACAGCGGAAATTGCCACCGATCTGCGCTTCTTCCACTTCGTACCGGGTGAAAACTGGCACGCTTTTGAGGGCTATGCCGCGCACCAGTACTTTATCGACCCGTGCAAGCTCCTGCTGACCACGCCAGGTATTAACGCCCGCACCGGCGAGTATGAGGATTTCGGCGTGCCCGCCACCATCCTCGCCAACTTCCTGCGTGAAAACGGCATCGTGCCGGAGAAATGCGATCTCAACTCGATCCTGTTCCTGCTCACCCCTGCGGAAGATATGGGCAAACTGCAGCAGCTGGTGGCGCAGCTGGTGCGCTTCGAAAAACTGCTCGAGAGCGATGTTCCGCTGAAAGAGGTCCTGCCTTCTCTCTACAAACAACATCCGGAACGTTACGCGGATTACACGCTGCGCCAGATTTGCCAGGAGATGCACGATCTCTATGCCCGCCATAACGTGAAGCAACTGCAAAAAGAGATGTTCCGCAAGTCTCACTTCCCGCGCGTGATGATGAACCCGCAGGAGGCAAACTATGCGTATCTGCGTGGTGAAGTCGAACTGGTCTCCCTGCGCGACGCGGAAGGCCGCATTGCCGCTGAAGGCGCCCTGCCTTATCCGCCTGGGGTGCTGTGCGTTGTCCCGGGCGAAGTCTGGGGCGGCTCCGTGCTGCGCTACTTTGCCGCGCTGGAAGACGGTATCAACCTGCTACCAGGCTTCGCGCCTGAGCTGCAGGGCGTATACGTTGAAGAGTGTGAGGGTCGCAAACAGGTTCGCTGTAACGTCATCAAACAACCCGCTGCTCAGCCCGCGCTGCTGAAAGGAGAGACATTATGAGTAAATCCAATAAGATGGGCGTGGTGCAGCTGACCATCCTCACCATGGTCAACATGATGGGGTCTGGGATCATCATGCTGCCCACCAAGCTTGCCGAAGTGGGCACCATTTCGATTATCTCCTGGCTGGTGACGGCGGTGGGGTCAATGGCGCTGGCGTGGGCATTCGCCAAATGCGGGATGTTCAGCCGCAAGTCCGGCGGGATGGGCGGCTATGCGGAATACGCTTTTGGTAAGTCCGGCAACTTTATGGCCAACTACACCTATGGTGTATCGCTGCTGATCGCCAACGTGGCGATTGCCATTTCCGCCGTGGGTTACGGGACGGAACTGTTTGGCGCCACGCTCACCCCGGTACAAATTGGGCTGGCGACCATCGGGGTGCTGTGGATCTGCACCGTGGCGAACTTCGGCGGCGCGCGTATCACCGGACAACTGAGCAGCATCACCGTCTGGGGCGTGATTATCCCGGTCGTCGGTTTATGCATCATCGGGTGGTTCTGGTTTAGTCCTACGCTCTACGCCAACTCCTGGAACCCGCATCATGTGCCGTTCTTTACCGCCGTGGGCTCTTCTATCGCCATGACGCTATGGGCTTTTCTCGGACTGGAATCGGCCTGCGCGAACGCGGAAGTAGTTGAGAACCCGGAAAAGAACGTGCCGATTGCGGTACTTGGCGGAACGCTGGGGGCGGCGGTGATCTATATCGTCTCAACCAACGTGATTGCCGGGATTGTGCCGAATATGGATCTGGCTAACTCCACGGCACCGTTCGGGCTGGCTTTCGCCCAGATGTTCACCCCGGAAGTCGGGAAGGTGATTATGGGTCTGATGGTGATGTCCTGCTGCGGTTCGCTTCTCGGCTGGCAGTTCACCATCGCGCAGGTGTTTAAATCCTCGGCTGACGAAGGTTATTTCCCCAAAATCTTCTCCCGCGTCACCAAAGCGGACGCACCGGTGCAGGGCATGCTGGCCATCGTGATTTTCCAGAGTGGATTGTCGCTGATGACCATTAGCCCGTCGCTGAACAGCCAGTTCAACGTGCTGGTCAACCTGGCGGTGGTGACGAACATCATTCCGTACATTCTGTCGATGGCCGCGCTGGTGATTATTCAGAAGGTCGCGAAGGTGGATCCGCGTAAAGCACGAGCAGCGAATATCGTGGCGCTCATTGGGGCGATTTACAGCTTCTATGCGCTCTACTCTTCCGGTCAGGAAGCGATGCTCTATGGGGCAATGGTGACCTTTATGGGCTGGACGCTGTACGGTCTGGTGTCACCACGGTTTGAATTGAAGAATAAGCATAGTTAGGTAAAAACAAAACGGCAGCCCGAGGGTTGCCGTTTTTATTGTTTTCTCCCTCTCCCCGTGGGAGAGGGCCGGGGTGAGGGCATCAGCCCGCACCGATAACGCACTTACGCGTTCTTCAGCACTTCGCTGACAATCTCTACGGCTTCTTTCTCAATCTGCTGACGGTGCTCAGCGCCGAGGAAGCTTTCGCAATAGATTTTATACGCGTCTTCCGTACCGGATGGACGTGCAGCGAACCAGCCGTTGTCGGTCATTACTTTCAGCCCCCCGATAGACGCGCCGTTACCCGGTGCAGCCGTCAGACGCGCGGTGATCGGATCACCTGCCAGGGTGTTAGCACTGACCATCTCCGGAGAGAGTTTAGACAGCGCCGCTTTCTGGGCTGAGGTCGCGCTCGCCTGAATACGGTTGTAGCTTGGCGCACCAAAACGTGCCGCCAGGTCGTTGTAATGTTCCTGCGGGTTCTTACCGGTGACCGCGGTGATCTCCGCCGCCAGCAGGCACATGATGATACCGTCTTTATCGGTTGACCATGGCGTGCCGTCGAAACGCAGGAAGGATGCCCCGGCGCTCTCTTCACCACCGAAGCCGAAGCTGCCGTCGTGCAGACCGTCAACAAACCATTTGAAGCCCACCGGCACTTCCACCAGCTTGCGGCCCAGCGCGTCGACCACGCGGTCGATCATCGCGGAAGAGACCAGCGTTTTACCAACAGCCACCTCTTTGCCCCACTGCGGACGATGCTGGAACAGGTAGTTGATCGCCACAGCCAGATAGTGGTTCGGGTTCATCAGCCCGGCAGGGGTGACGATACCGTGACGGTCATAATCCGGGTCGTTCGCAAACGCCAGATCGAATTTGTCGCGCAGTGCCAGCAGGCCCGCCATCGCACACTCGGAGGAGCAGTCCATACGGATCGCGCCGTCTTTATCCAGGTGCATAAAGCGGAAGGTCTGATCGACGTGATCGTTCACGATGGTCAGATCCAGCTTGTAATGCTCGGCAATACGTTTCCAGTACTCGATACCGGAACCGCCCAGCGGGTCCACGCCCAGCTTCAGGCCTGCTTTCTGAATCGCCGCCATGTCGACGATATCCGCCAGTCCCTCCACGAACGGCTGAACCAGATCCTGCTCTTTTACGTGACCGGACGCCATTGCCGCATCCAGAGAGATGCGTTTCACGCCTTTCAGACCGTCAGCCAACAGCGCGTTTGCGCGGTCTTCTACCACTTTGGTGACGTTAGTATCTGCCGGGCCACCGTTAGGCGGGTTGTATTTAATGCCCCCGTCTTCCGGCGGGTGGTGGGATGGAGTGATAACAATCCCGTCAGCCAGCGCGCCACCTTTTTTGTTGTGCACCAGGATAGCGTTAGACACCGCCGGCGTTGGCGTGAAGCCGTTATTCTCCTGCACAATCACGTCGACGCCGTTTGCCGCCAGCACTTCCAGCACAGAGATGAACGCCGGTTCAGACAGCGCATGGGTATCTTTCCCCACGTAGCACGGACCGGTAACGCCGTTTTTAGCGCGCTCTTCCGCAATGGCCTGAGCAATGGCCAGAATGTGCGGTTCGTTAAAGCTATGGCGTGCCGCGCTACCGCGGTGACCAGATGTACCAAACTTCACTGCGTGTTCTGCGTTGCCCACGACCGGTTTCAGCACGTAATACTGCGCGGTCAGCTGAGCGACGTTAATCAAATCGCTTTGTTGTGCAGGTTGGCCTGCACGGCTGTGATTTGCCATTACCGGGTCCTTCTGATGCAAGGGTTAAATTGTACCGCAAACCTTTTCAATCAATTCCGCCGGGAACTGCATGGACTGCATGATGTGTTCAATCATGCTGCACTTGCGGCCCGTATTGGTATTGGTGATCACCCAGTATGGGGTGCCAGGGACATGTTTAGGTTTGGTTTGGTTGCCATTTTGCAGCAGCGTTTGCTCGTCACCCGCGAAATAGACGCGAGTACGACCGTGCAGCGACTCGGTCGCTTCAGCAAACGCTTTGTTATCCAGGGAGTAAAGTGTAGACAGCACCAGCATAAAGCGGTTAACCGCCTTTTTCTGCTCCGCATACTCGTCGGACAGCAGCAGCTCGCGCATCGCGCGTACTTTATCTTTTACCGGCGTCACGGCAGGCTTTGCTTGTGCAACAACGCTCGGCTGAGACACGACATCTTTGGTGACTGGGGTAGCAGGCTGTGAAGCGGCGGAAATTTTAAGCATGCGCCGTAAAATGTCGGACGCGCTCTCCCCGATATGCCGCGTTTGGCTGGCAATATACTGATAGAGTTCGTCATCAACTTCGATTGTTTTCATCTTAATCCAGTGCGATATCTTATCTGAATACAAGTCATTGGGATTATAAGGTCAAATCCCAACAGCGGATAGCGTCAAACCAGGTTGGCGGCAAAAGTCAGATTAAACTGGAACCTTGCGGCCGGGCGGCAGAATGGTCAACATGATACCCTAACCTGACAAACGTAAAAAAAGAACTTTGCCATGAAATTGAATACCCGAGCGCAAACTGCACAATCGCCGAACAATAATTCTCCCATCGTACTGGTTCATGGACTTTTTGGCAGCCTGGATAACCTGGGCGTGCTGGCGCGCGATCTGGTTACCGATCACGATATTTTACAGGTCGATATGCGCAACCACGGACTTTCCGGGCGCGCAGACGAGATGACCTACGCGGCAATGGCGCAGGATCTCCTGGATACGCTCGACGCCCACAACCTGCAGAAAGTGACCCTCATCGGGCATTCGATGGGTGGTAAAGCGGTTATGGCGCTCACAGCATTGGCACCTGAGCGAATTTCCGGGCTGGTGGTGATTGATGTCGCCCCAGTGGATTACGACGTTCGCCGTCACGATGAGATCTTCGCGGCAATTAATGCGGTGACGGAGGCCGGCGTTTCCACCCGTCAGCAGGCAGCAGCCGTGATGCGTGAGCATCTTGATGAAGAAGGCGTGGTGCAATTCCTGCTGAAATCGTTTGTTGAGGGGCAATGGCGTTTTAACGTCCCGGTGCTGTGGGACCAGTATAATAACATCGTGGGCTGGGAGGCCGTCCCCGCCTGGCCGCATCCTACCCTCTTCATTCGTGGCGGTAACTCGCCTTACGTTACTGATGCTTACCGCGACACGCTGCTGGCACAATTCCCGCAGGCGCGCGCCCATGTAATTGCCGGTGCCGGGCATTGGGTACATGCGGAAAAACCTGAAGCAGTCCTGCGCGCCATTCGTCGCTATCTCACTGATACGGCAAATTGATTAAAAAGAGAGCGACTGGAAGACGACGGGCTTCCAGTCGTTGGCGTGCCGTTTTTGCTGATGTATGATGGCGCGCTTATCGCCCGGGCATTAGCAGGGCGGCGTGTTTCCCCCGAAGTCTCAGAATCATGGCCAAAGAACAAACGGACCGTACGACACTAGATCTGTTCGCGAATGAGCGTCGACCGGGACGACCGAAAACGAATCCGCTTTCGCGCGACGAACAGCTGCGTATTAATAAACGCAACCAGCTTAAACGCGATAAAAATCGTGGGCTTAAGCGTGTCGAATTGAAGCTCAACGCTGACGCTGTCGATGCGCTTAACGAGCTGGCGGAAGCGCGTAATATCAGCCGCAGCGAGCTCATTGAAGAGATGCTGATCGCCCAGCTTGAGACATTGCGCAGCCAGGCATAAGTCTGAAAAACCCCTTTTTTACCCTTTTCATGTAGCACAAAGTGCAGTCCTGCGCGATAGCGGTTTCCGCAGGGTTGCCTGTTCTGCTATTATTGCCCTTATCCGTGGCCGAATTGCGCCACCATACCATTAAGTTTCAAGAGGTTATTTTACTCATGGCAATCATCGGCATTTTCTTCGGCAGTGATACCGGCAATACCGAAAATATCGCAAAAAACATTCAGAAACAGCTCGGTAAAGACGTTGCTGATGTGCATGACATCGCCAAGAGCAGCAAAGAAGATCTCGAGGGCTACGACATTCTGCTGCTGGGTATTCCAACCTGGTACTACGGTGAAGCACAGTGCGACTGGGATGATTTCTTCCCAACGCTGGAAGAGGTGGACTTCAACGGCAAGCTGGTTGCCCTGTTTGGCTGTGGCGATCAGGAAGACTATGCCGAGTACTTCTGCGACGCGCTGGGCACCATCCGCGACATCATTGAGCCGAACGGCGCCGTTATTGTCGGTCACTGGCCCACTGCCGGTTACCACTTTGAAGCCTCCAAAGGTCTTGCCGATGACGATCACTTCGTGGGTCTGGCCATCGACGAAGACCGTCAGCCTGAGCTCACCGCTGAGCGCGTAGAGAAGTGGGTTAAGCAGATCCGTGAAGAACTGCACCTGGACGATATTCTCAACGCCTGATTTTCGCGGCGCAACGGCGGTTGCGCCCGTTTTCCAGGTAAAACCGATTAAATTAATTGCTACAAACTTTTAACTTTTTCGCTCAGACCTGTACAATGTTTCCCTGGTAAAATGTGGTTTTCATTTCACAAGTTTGTCGGTGATACCCCATTTTTATAAGCATACTTTGCCTGAGACTTGCAGTTTTCATTTAGCCGTGGCAGTTCTATAATGAGACGCAATATCCAAGGTGCATTTTCTGTCACTTCTTTCAGAAGTGAATCGTTTAGCAACAGGACAGATTCCGCATGACTGACAACAATACCGCATTAAAGAAGGCTGGCCTGAAAGTAACGCTTCCTCGGTTAAAAATCCTCGAAGTGCTTCAGGGTCCAGACAACCACCATGTCAGTGCGGAAGACCTCTATAAACGTCTTATCGACATGGGTGAAGAGATTGGTCTGGCCACCGTTTATCGCGTGCTGAACCAGTTTGATGACGCGGGCATTGTTACCCGTCATAATTTCGAAGGCGGTAAATCTGTATTCGAACTGACCCAGCAACATCACCACGATCACCTGATCTGCCTCGATTGCGGCAAGGTCATTGAATTCAGCGATGATTCCATCGAATCGCGTCAGCGTGAAATCGCCGCTCGTCATGGCATCCGCCTGACCAACCACAGCCTGTACCTGTATGGTCACTGCGCTGAAGGTGATTGCCGCGAAAATGAACACGCGCACGACGCAAAATAAGTCACGTTCATACTCTGAGCCAGCCGTAAGGCTGGCTTTTTTTGCCTTAAAAAACCCGGTGGCGCAGCGCCTGGGCCTACGGACTATGACGCCTTTGTAGGCCCGGTAAGCGCAGCGCCACCGGGCGTAAAGCAACTTAATTATTGTTATTGCGTATCTCGTTCCAGATCTTATCGCAACGCTTCGCGACTTCCTGATCGTTACCCGTTTTACGCGCCTGGATACAGGCCTGATAATCCATCACACGAATATTCTCCTGCGTCGCGAATTGCTCATGCGCCTTCTCTTTCTTCAGCACATTCAGTACGCTCTGACAGGCTTCAATTTTCTCCGGCGAGCCTTGTGCGGTATTAATACAGGCGCTGTAAGCCTCCTTTAGCCTGGAATCTTCCTTCGGTGCCTGAGGCTGAGCGCAGGCCACCAGCCCCGATGCAAGCATCGCGACAATTACGATTTTTTTCATCATATGCAGTCTCCGGTCCGGCGGGCCTTAACCCGCCGGAAGATTCATCAGAAGATGGTGAATGGGGCAATAACCATGAATTTCACGTCACGTTCATCCTGGAAGATGTTGCCGTAACCGCCCGCATAGCTCGGGATATCGGAGTGGTTGTCATACTGAGTGAAGTGCAGTTTGAACATCGTGCCCTTCGCGCGCCCATCCTGCAGGGTATAGATAGCATCCAGGCTGTAGGAGGACTCTTTCAGGCGATAGTTTGGATCGTAGTACGCATCCGGCGTGGCCATGTCGCCAGGTTTTGCGTCCCAGGCGTAAGCGTAAGAAGCGCCCACTGCCCAACCCGGCAGGTTCCAGTTTTTCAGATCATACATTGCGCCGAAGAAGACCGCTTTTTCACCATCGGCGTTGAAGTCTGAGCGGTTATCCCACCAGATATCCAGACGACCGTTAGATGACGCGTAAGTTGGCGTCATACGTTGCAGGAAGTAGCCCTGCTGCCCTTCCGCCTTCACCCATGTCCCTTCCAGGCGTAAATCAACCTGGCCCACTTTATAGCCGAAAGTCAGCGCCTGCAGCCACGCGGTGCCGTCATAAATGTCGTTGACGCCGCCATCGCTGACCTTGTCACGCGTACCATAGAACTGGTAGCTGGTGCTCAGCGGACTTCCTGCGATATCAAATTTGTAGCTGGCTTTAGCAAAATACTGATCGATATAGCCTTCCGCCTGACCAAATGCGGCTTCCAGTACCAGATCGTTTTTAAAGTCGTATTTCGCGCCCAGCGAGTGGAGATAATCGACTTTGGTTTTCTTATCGTTCTGGTAGAACTTGTCCATTTCAATGTGCCATGGAGCCTTATACTCGTTGGTCCACATATAGGAGAAGCTCAACGCACCCGCATCACCATAGTCAAAGTTCGCCCCGGCTTCTGCACCCTGATAGGTACCTGGCATGAAGCTCCAGTGTGGTGCTAACAGCGTCTGGCCGGTTGGCTGAATATACCCTCCACGCGCCCAGACCGGGCCGTATTTAAATTTCGCTGCGGCCTTGTACAGGCTGATACCGCTCTTATCACCGGACCAGTCTTCATCGTAAGCTTTGTTGCTGGAGGAGAAAGCAATTTCGTTAGGGTGGCCGCTGTCGCCGTTTTCCGCCATTTCAATCGCGGTGAATGCAGCGATATCCAGGCCGAACATATCTGCGGCATAGCCTGACTGGAAGTCCAGGTTGGCGTTCCAGGTGGAGTGAGAAAGGTTGGTTTTATATTTGTCTTCGGCGACGTCTTTACGGTCACGTTCACGCTGCCAGTAATAGATGCCGCCCGTGAGGGTAGAATCGTCGATGAAACCCGCAGCTTTCGCCTCAGGTGTAACAACCAGGCCAGACATTGCTGTCACACCGGCAATAGCCAGCGCCAGCGCACTACGTTTGCCACTGAACGTACGCATAGATTATTCCTCTTTGACGAATTAAAGCGCCTAAAACGGCGAAAATAAAAAAGACCAGGCGGTCAGGGGTAGTTATAAATACCCTCGAATTAACTACCGTCTTTAGGTTATTTTTCGCGACGCGAATTATCAATGCTTTTCATCAGGCAAAAGTCAGGATTATGACGAAGTGCACATAATTGGTAGTGCTTTGTAACATTTGGCCGGAAGCGTGATTTGGCGGGGGTATAGCAGCGTATTTCAGGGTATTAGAACATTAGAAATCGCGTATTTTGCGAAATTTGCCATTTTCAAAAACAGACAAACTTTTTTTAAAAAAATAAGTAGCACCACATTGACCAAAAATAACGGCGGACATTTTTACAACGCCACTTTAACGATATGATCATTAATAAAAAAAACGCCGCAATAAGCGGCGTTTGTTTCTCATTGACCAGAGCAGCGTTATTATTCGCCGATCTTGGTCCAGGTGTCACGCAGACCGACGGTACGGTTAAATACCGGTTTTTCCGCAGTGCTGTAACGGCTGTCCAGGCAGAAGTAACCTTCACGCTCGAACTGGAACGCTTTACCTGCTTCAGCTGTTTTCAGCGATGGCTCAGCATAACCCTGTTTGATCACCAGAGATTCCGGGTTGATCGTCGCCAGGAAGTCTTCCGCCGCACCCGGGTTAGGCACGCTGAAAAGACGATCGTACAGACGGATTTCTACCGGCAGCGCGTGAGAAGCGCTTACCCAGTGGATAACGCCTTTCACCTTGCGACCATCGGCAGGATCTTTGCTCAGCGTTTCGGCATCGTATGAACAGAAGATGGTGGTGATATTCCCTTCTGCATCTTTCTCTACGCGCTCGGCTTTGATCACGTAGGCGTTACGCAGACGGACTTCTTTACCCAGCACCAGACGCTTGTACTGCTTGTTGGCTTCTTCACGGAAGTCAGCGCGGTCGATCCAGATTTCACCGCTGAACGGTACGTCACGGCTTCCCATTTCCGGTTTGTTCGGATGGTTAGGCATGGCAACCAGCTCACTCGCACCCTGAGGATAGTTTTCGATAACCAGTTTTACCGGGTCGATAACTGCCATCGCGCGCGGGGCATTTTCGTTGAGGTCTTCACGAATGCAGGACTCCAGCGACGCCATTTCAATGGTGTTGTCCTGCTTGGTCACGCCGATGCGCTTGCAGAACTCACGAATAGAAGCAGCGGTGTAGCCACGACGACGCAGACCAGAAATGGTCGGCATACGCGGGTCGTCCCAGCCCTCAACGTGCTTGTCAGTCACCAGCAGGTTCAGCTTACGCTTGGACATCACGGTGTATTCCAGATTCAGACGAGAGAACTCGTACTGACGCGGATGCACAGGGATGGTGATGTTATCCAGCACCCAGTCGTACAGGCGACGGTTGTCCTGGAACTCAAGCGTACACAGCGAGTGGGTAATGCCTTCCAGCGCATCGCTGATGCAGTGGGTGAAGTCGTACATCGGGTAGATGCACCACTTGTTACCGGTCTGGTGGTGTTCAGCAAACTTAATGCGGTACAGCACCGGATCGCGCATCACGATGAACGGAGAAGCCATGTCGATTTTGGCACGCAGACAGGCTTTGCCTTCTTCAAAACCACCCGCACGCATTTTTTCAAACAGCGCCAGGTTCTCTTCCACGCTGCGATCGCGGAACGGACTGTTTTTGCCAGGCTGCGTCAGCGTACCGCGGTATTCACGGATTTCATCCGCGGACAGTTCATCGACGTACGCCAGACCTTTGTTGATCAGCTCAACCGCGTAAGCGTACAGCTGATCAAAATAGTCAGAGGAGTAGCAGATATCGCCAGACCAGTTGAAGCCCAGCCATTGCACGTCGTTCTTGATGGACTCAACGTATTCGATGTCTTCTTTTACTGGGTTGGTGTCATCGAAACGCAGGTTGCACTGCCCCTGATAGTCTTGCGCAATGCCAAAGTTCAGGCAGATGGATTTCGCATGACCAATATGCAGGTAGCCGTTCGGCTCCGGCGGGAAGCGGGTATGCACCGTGGTGTGCTTACCACTGGCCAGATCTTCATCGATGATCTGACGAATAAAGTTACTCGGGCGGGCTTCAGCCTCACTCATCGTGGATTCCTCAAAGCGTAAACAACGTATAACGGCATATGATCTTATAAGCCGGACGTAGTGACAACCCTTAGTTACGGAAAATACGTATCAGATGAAAATAATGGGGGCATTTGCTGCAAAAAAAAGCGGCGGAGGATATCCCCCGCCGCTTAAGGCATGACTCTACTCAGGAGCGATTACTTGCCTTTAATCTCATACAGTGGCGTTTGACCTGCAACCACCTGACCTTTTGCCTGAATAACCAGGCCACTGAAGTCGTCGATGTTGCTGCAAACAACCGGACTGATCATGGAGCGTGCATTAGCGTTCAGGAAGTCCAGATCCATCTCCAGAACCGGCTGCCCGGCCACCACTTCAGCGCCCTCTTCCACCAGACGAGTAAAGCCTTTACCTTCCAGCGCAACGGTATCGATGCCCATGTGGACAACAATCTCCGCGCCATTTTCGGTTTCGAGGCAGAACGCGTGGTTGGTGTTGAAAATCTTCACGATAGTACCCGCAGCAGGAGAGACGACGGTTTTGTCCGTTGGTTTCACCGCCACGCCGTCGCCTACCGCTTTACTGGCGAACGCTTCGTCAGGCACTTGTTCAAGGTCAACGACCTCACCCGTTACCGGAGAGACCAGAGCCGCCACCGTCACGGCGTTAGGCACAGCCTGTGGCTTCGCGGCCGGAGTCGCCGTTGCCGCAGGTGCGCTGTCAGCTGCTGCCGCTGCGACCGGGCCACGCGCAACCACTTTCTTCATTTCGTCACCGATGGATTCCGCTTTGGCGCCCACGATAACCTGGATAGTTTGTTTGTTTAGTTTAACGACGCCAGATGCGCCAAGGCGTTTACACATTGCATCGCTTACGCGAGCGGAGTCACCCACGGTCAGACGCAGACGGGTAATACAGGCATCAATGGCTTTCAGGTTGTCGGTACCGCCGACTGCGGCAATGTAGCTGGTTGCCAGCTGAGTTAAACCTTCTTCGGTATTGCTGTTGGCTTCACTGGTCACGACGTCATCAGTGGTATCTTCGCGGCCCGGCGTTTTGAGGTTAAACATACGAATAACCGCGCTGAACAGAACGAAGTAGATAACGAAGAAGGCCGCCCCCATCACCACCAGCATCCAGACGTTCTTGCTTGCCGCTGGCAGGTTGTACATCAGCACGTAGTCGATCGCGCCTGCAGAGAAGGAGAAGCCCGCATGGATGCCCAGCAGAGTCGCCACGAACAGGCTGATACCGGTTAACACCGCGTGCATCAGGTACAGCAGCGGAGCCAGGAACATGAACAGGAATTCCAGAGGCTCGGTCACACCGGTCAGGAATGCGGTAATGGCGACTGACAGCAGCATACCGCCGACCATTGGACGACGCGCTTTCGGCGCAGCCAGGTACATGGCCAGCGCAGCGCCCGGCAGACCAAACATCATGATTGGGAAGAAGCCGGACATAAACATGCCCGCGGTGCCATCACCCGCGTAGAAGCGGTTAATGTCGCCGTGGAAAACGGTACCCGCCGCATTGGTAAACTCACCAATCTGGAACCAGGCGATGGTGTTCAGAACCTGATGCAGACCGGTTGGGATCAACAGACGGTTAATGAAGCCGAAGATGCCCGCACCCATCGCACCCGCAGAGACGATCCACTCGCCGCCCGCATGGATAGCATGCTGCACTGGCGGCCAAACGTAGCCAAAGATCGCGGCCAGAACCAGACAGAAGAAGCCGGTCGCGATTGGCACGAAGCGTTTGCCACCAAAGAAGCTGAGGAAGTCTGGCAGCTTGATGTTTGCCCAGCGGTTATATACCGCACCGCCGACCAGACCGGTAATGATACCCGCCAGTACGCCCATGTTGATTTCCGGGTTAATCGTTACCATCGCTTTCGTCAGGATGAAGTAACCGACCGCCCCTGCCAGCGCTGCGGCCCCCGCACTGTCTTTAGACCAGCTGGAAGCAACGCCGATGGCGAAAATCAGCGCCAGGTTGTCAAAGATTGCGCCGCCAGCCTGGGCGATAAACGGCACGTTGAGAAGATCGGGTTGCCCGAATCGCAGCAGCAGTGCTGCAACCGGTAGCACGGCGATAGGGAGCTGCAAAGCCCTACCGAGGCGCTGGAAAAAACCTAAAATATTCATCCTATTCCCCCTACGAGACCCTTTCCAGGCTCGCGCATTAACTATGTTTTTATTGTGTTGCTAACGATAAGTACCGTCGATAATTCACTGGCAGTGTGAGTGTGTGAAAAATTAATTCGTATCGCAAATTAAACACCCATTTTTTGTGATTTTTGTCACCAAATATCGTATTAAGCCCTCCCTTTCACTGGCTAACAGCGAAAACTTATTTTATCATTCAAAAAATCAAGACGGATTGATCCAGCCTGAAAGGTTCCAGGTTACGCTTAAGTATCAGGTTCCGGTAGCCATCCGCCCACTCTTCTACTTTAACTCTTGAGGTGAACAATGAGACTGATTCCCCTGGCAACTGCTGAACAAGTCGGTAAATGGGCCGCTCGCCATATCGTTAACCGCATTAATGCCTTCAAGCCTACCGCCGATCGTCCTTTCGTTCTTGGCCTGCCAACCGGCGGTACTCCGCTGACGGCGTATAAAGCCCTGGTTGAAATGCACAAAGCGGGCCAGGTTAGCTTCAAACATGTTGTGACCTTCAATATGGATGAATATGTCGGCCTGCCAAAAGACCACCCGGAAAGCTACCATAGCTTTATGCACCGGAATTTCTTTGATCACGTTGATATCCCAGCGGAAAATATTAACCTGCTGAATGGAAATGCGCCTGATATTGACGCAGAATGCCGTCAGTACGAAGAAAAAATCCGTTCTTACGGTAAAATCCACCTGTTTATGGGCGGCGTGGGCAACGATGGTCATATCGCGTTTAACGAGCCGGCATCGTCCCTGGCTTCCCGCACGCGTATTAAAACGCTGACCCATGACACCCGCGTGGCAAACTCCCGCTTCTTTGACGGTGATGTGAACCAGGTTCCAAAATACGCCCTGACCGTTGGCGTAGGCACCCTGCTGGATGCCGAAGAAGTGATGATTCTGGTGCTGGGTGGCGTGAAAGCGCAGGCACTCCAGGCTGCCGTTGAAGGCAACGTTAACCACATGTGGACCATCAGCTGCCTGCAGCTGCATCCAAAATCAGTCATCGTCTGCGACGAACCGTCCACGATGGAGCTGAAAGTGAAAACGCTGAAATACTTCAACGAGTTAGAAGCCGAGAACATCAAAGGTCTGTAATTGATTAACCGCCTCTTCTCTAAGAGGCGGCCGCTTTTTTTAACCGGGGGTCGTTATGTACGCTTTAACCCACGGTCGGATTTATACCGGCCACGAAATTCTGGATGACCATGCGATTGTTATCGCCAATGGCCTGATTGAACGTGTTTGTCCGCTGGCAGAACTGCCGCCAGGGATTGAACAGCGCTCACTCAATGGAGCAGTAATCTCCCCCGGTTTCATCGACGTACAGCTGAACGGCTGCGGCGGTGTGCAATTCAATGACACTGGCGAGGCGGTGACGGTTGAAACGCTGGAAATCATGCAGAAAGCCAACGAGAAATCGGGCTGCACCAGCTATCTGCCAACGCTCATCACCAGCAGTGATGACCTGATGAAACAGGGTATCCGCGTGATGCGCGAATACCTCGCCAAACACCCTAATCAGGCGCTCGGTCTGCACCTGGAAGGGCCATGGCTGAATATCGTGAAGAAAGGCACTCATAACCCGGATTACGTGCGCAAGCCTGACGCTGAACTGGTCGACTACATGTGTGCGAACGCCGATGTGATCGCTAAAGTGACGCTGGCACCAGAGATGACCGGCACTGACGTGATCAGCAAACTGGCTGCCGCCGGGATTGTGGTTTCAGCAGGACACTCAAACGCCACGCTGAAAGAAGCCAAAGCGGGCTTCCGCGCGGGCATTACCTTCGCCACGCACCTTTACAACGCCATGCCTTATATCACCGGTCGCGAACCGGGTCTGGTCGGGGCGATTCTGGACGAGCCAGACGTCTACTGCGGCATTATTGCTGATGGTATGCACGTGGATTACACCAACATTCGTAATGCCAAGCGCCTGAAAGGTGACAAGCTTTGCCTGGTTACCGATGCCACTGCACCAGCAGGTGCAAATATTGAGCAGTTCATTTTTGCCGGTAAAACAATATACTACCGCAATGGACTGTGTGTGGATGAAAACGGTACGCTGAGCGGTTCCTCTTTAACCATGATTGAAGGGGTGCGTAACCTGGTTGAGCACTGTGGGATTGCGCTTGATGAAGTCCTGCGTATGGCTACCCTTTATCCGGCTCGCGCAATCGGCGTGGATAAACAGCTTGGCGGAATTGCACCGGGTATGGTTGCAAACCTGACGGCATTCACACACGATTATAAAATTATTAAGACCATCGTTAATGGTAACGAGGTCGTCACTGAGTAAGTAAAAGTATGACACCAGGCGGACAAGCTCAAATCGGTAATGTCGATCTCGTTAAACAACTTAACAGTGCGGCGGTATATCGCCTGATTGACCAACACGGGCCAATCTCTCGAATTCAGATAGCCGAACAAAGCCAGCTTGCTCCCGCCAGCGTGACAAAAATTACCCGCCAGCTTATTGAGCGCGGTTTGATCAAAGAAGTCGATCAGCAGGCCTCTACCGGGGGCCGCCGCGCTATATCCATTATTACTGAAACCCGCAATTTTCAGGCGATTGGCGTTCGGCTCGGCCGTCATGACACCACGCTCACGCTCTACGATCTGAGCAGTAAAGCAATTGCGGAAGAGCACTATCCCCTTCCCGAGCGCACCCAGGAGACGCTGGAGCACGCGCTGCTGAATACCATCGCGCACTTTATTGAGAGCTGTCAGCGTAAGATCCGCGAGCTCATTGCAATTTCAGTGATTTTACCCGGACTGGTCGACCCGGAAAGCGGCGTGATTCGCTACATGCCGCACATTCAGGTGGAAAACTGGGCGCTGGTCGATGCGCTGGAAAAACGCTTCAAAGTGACCTGTTTTGTCGGCCACGATATTCGTTCTCTGGCACTGGCAGAGCACTATTTTGGTGCGAGTCAGGACTGCGAAGACTCTATTCTGGTGCGTGTCCACCGCGGGACAGGCGCAGGTATTATTTCTAACGGTCGGATTTTTATTGGTCGCAACGGTAACGTCGGCGAGATCGGCCACATTCAGGTCGAGCCGCTGGGCGAACGCTGCCACTGCGGTAACTTCGGCTGCCTTGAAACCATTGCCGCCAACACGGCCATTGAGCAGCGCGTTCGCCATCTGCTTGAACAAGGTTACCAGAGTCGCGTCACGCTGGCTGATTGCAAGATAGGCACCATCTGCAAAGCCGCCAATAAAGGCGATGCACTGGCCTGTGAGGTGATCGAGCAGGTTGGGCGCCATCTGGGGAAAACCATCGCCATCGCCATTAACCTGTTTAACCCACAGAAAGTGGTGATAGCCGGAGAAATTGTTGAAGCGGAAAAGGTGCTGCTCCCCGCGATTGAAGGCTGTATTAACACCCAGGCGCTAAAAGCATTCCGCCAGAATCTTCCTGTGGTTCGTTCAAAACTTGACCATCGCTCGGCAATTGGCGCTTTTGCGCTGGTGAAACGCGCCATGCTCAACGGTATTCTGCTGCAGCATTTGCTGGAAAGTTGATCGGACCTTATAGTAACGCCTTCTTTTTTTGATGTCGGAACGTCCATGACCATTAAGAATGTAATTTGTGATATCGACGGCGTGCTGATGCACGACAACGTTGCTGTACCAGGTGCTGCGGAGTTTCTTCACCGCATCATCGACAAAGGAATGCCTCTGGTTCTTCTCACGAACTACCCTTCTCAGACCGGTCAGGATCTGGCAAACCGCTTTGCGACGGCGGGCGTCGATGTCCCGGACAGTGTGTTTTACACCTCGGCGATGGCAACGGCGGATTTTCTGAAACGTCAGGAAGGCAAAAAAGCGTATGTGGTCGGCGAAGGCGCGCTGATCCACGAGCTGTATAAAGCGGGCTTTACGATTACAGATGTCAATCCGGACTTCGTGATTGTGGGTGAAACGCGCTCCTATAACTGGGAGATGATGCATAAAGCCTCGTTCTTCGTTGCCAACGGCGCGCGCTTCATTGCCACCAACCCGGATACCCACGGTCGAGGTTTTTATCCGGCCTGTGGCGCGCTGTGTGCCGGTATTGAAAAAATCTCCGGGCGCAAGCCATTCTATGTCGGCAAACCAAGCCCGTGGATCATCCGCGCCGCGCTCAATAAAATGCAGGCCCACTCAGAAGAAACGGTTATTGTCGGCGATAACCTGCGTACGGATATTCTGGCCGGCTTCCAGGCGGGTCTGGAAACCATTCTGGTGCTGTCCGGCGTCTCGCAGCTTGATGACATTGATTCGATGCCGTTCCGACCAAGCTGGATTTACCCCTCCGTCGATGAAATTGACATTATCTGATACCAAACCACGCTCAGGGCGTGGTTTTTCATTTTTAGCCCTTACAAATAAAACCATATCTAACAAAAAGCGCACTTTATTGCATAATCATCAATAAAAGTGTTCATGGCGTACTCTTTTTTCACTATTCCGCAATCACCATTGCACTATTTCCGTTTTCGCCCGTAAATCTCTTGCGCCCCTTCGCCCTTTGCGGCATTTTCATAAGCAAGCAACATTACAAAGCAACAGGGTTAACGGAGAAGGTTATGTGTTCAATTTTTGGCGTACTGGATATTAAAACTGACGCGGGCGAACTGCGTAAAAAAGCACTCGAACTGTCCCGCCTGATGCGCCATCGCGGCCCGGACTGGTCAGGCGTTTACGCCAGTGATAAAGCGATTCTGGCTCACGAACGTCTGTCTATCGTAGACGTCAACGCCGGTGCACAGCCGCTGTATAACGAGAAAAAAACGCACGCGCTGGCTGTTAACGGTGAAATCTATAACCATCAGGCACTGCGCGCCGAGTACGGCGATCGCTACGCCTTCCAGACCGGGTCTGACTGTGAAGTGATTCTGGCGCTCTATCAAGAGAAAGGTCCGGAATTCCTGGACGACCTGCAGGGTATGTTTGCCTTCGCCCTGTACGATAGCGAAAAAGACGCGTATCTGATTGGCCGCGACCATATCGGCATTATCCCGCTGTACATGGGCCACGATGAACACGGCAACTTCTATGTTGCCTCTGAAATGAAAGCTCTGGTACCGGTCTGCCGCACCATTAAAGAGTTCCCGGCAGGCAGCTACCTGTGGAGTAAAGACGGTGAGATCCGTCCGTACTACCAGCGCGACTGGTTCGATTATGACGCGGTTAAAGACAACGTGACGGATAAAGCCGAGCTGCGTCAGGCGCTGGAAGATTCCGTGAAAAGCCACCTGATGTCAGATGTACCTTACGGCGTGCTGCTCTCCGGCGGTCTGGACTCCTCCGTGATCTCCGCGATCACCAAGAAATTCGCCGCTCGCCGCGTGGAAGATCAGGAGCGCTCCGAAGCCTGGTGGCCGCAGCTGCACTCCTTTGCCGTGGGTCTTGAAGGGGCACCTGACCTGAAAGCTGCGCAGGAAGTGGCAAACCATCTGGGCACCGTGCACCATGAAATTCACTTCACCGTGCAGGAAGGCCTGGATGCAATCCGCGATGTGATCTATCACATTGAAACTTATGATGTTACTACCATTCGTGCCTCAACGCCGATGTACCTGATGTCACGTAAGATTAAAGCGATGGGCATCAAGATGGTGCTGTCCGGTGAAGGTTCTGACGAAGTGTTTGGCGGCTACCTGTACTTCCATAAAGCGCCAAACGCCAAAGAGCTGCATGAAGAGACCGTGCGTAAATTGCAGGCACTGCATATGTTTGACTGTGCACGTGCCAACAAAGCAATGTCGGCATGGGGAGTGGAAGCGCGTGTCCCGTTCCTGGATAAGAAATTCCTCGACGTGGCGATGCGTATCAACCCGCAGGACAAAATGTGCGGCAACGGTAAAATGGAAAAACATATCCTGCGCGAATGTTTTGAATCATACCTGCCCGCGAGCGTGGCGTGGCGTCAGAAAGAGCAGTTCTCTGATGGCGTAGGCTATAGCTGGATCGACACCCTGAAAGAGGTGGCAGCAAAACAGATTTCCGACCAGCAACTGGAAACGGCAAGCTTCCGCTTCCCGTACAACACGCCGGGCTCGAAAGAAGCGTACCTGTACCGCGAAATCTTTGAAGAGCTGTTCCCGGTGCCGAGTGCGGCAGAGTGTGTTCCGGGTGGCCCATCCGTCGCCTGCTCGTCTGCCAAAGCGATTGAATGGGATGAATCTTTCAAAGCGATGAACGATCCATCAGGCCGTGCGGTAGGCGTTCACCAGTCTGCCTACAAATAATCGCGACGATTCTAATCAGGCCCCTCTGGGGCCTTTTTTTTGCCTTGCATTTCACTCTCGAAAAACGATTAATAACCAATAATTGCCGAATATTCGGTCACGCTGTTCGCAACCTAACCAAACAGTCACATTCCGGCTATTTTCGTTGAAAAAGGTGTTGACGCTGCAAGGGTCTATACGCATAATGCGCCCCGCAACGCCGATAAGGTAACGCGAAAAAAGATGGCTACGTAGCTCAGTTGGTTAGAGCACATCACTCATAATGATGGGGTCACAGGTTCGAATCCCGTCGTAGCCACCATCTTTTTTGCGGGAGTGGCGAAATTGGTAGACGCACCAGATTTAGGTTCTGGCGCCGCAAGGTGTGCGAGTTCAAGTCTCGCCTCCCGCACCATTCCCAGGTAAGCGTTGCACGGATGGGGTATCGCCAAGCGGTAAGGCACCGGTTTTTGATACCGGCATTCCCTGGTTCGAATCCAGGTACCCCAGCCATATTTCTTCGATTTTGCGGTTCTCCGCGGTATTGGGGTATCGCCAAGCGGTAAGGCACCGGTTTTTGATACCGGCATTCCCTGGTTCGAATCCAGGTACCCCAGCCATCGAAGATTGCAGTACTGGCTACGTAGCTCAGTTGGTTAGAGCACATCACTCATAATGATGGGGTCACAGGTTCGAATCCCGTCGTAGCCACCAAATTAAGATTGTCGATTTTTCGGTAATCAAGACAAATTGTTGGGGTATCGCCAAGCGGTAAGGCACCGGATTCTGATTCCGGCATTCCGAGGTTCGAATCCTCGTACCCCAGCCAATTTAAAAAGTCGTTAAGCAGTTTGTTTAACGCAATTGGGGTGTCGCCAAGCGGTAAGGCTCTGGTTTCTGATACCAGCATTCCGGGGTTCGAATCCCTGCACCCCAGCCACTTAAAAACAAATAAGCCCGCTCTGCGGGCTTTTTTGTTTTTGTTGTTTGTGCGGCCTGATGCCCCCTCACCCTACCCCTCTCCCCAAAGGGGCGAGGGAATAGTCGAAGCAGCGATTAAAGTCCGAGAGCGTATTTCAGGGCCTGACGTTTCAACCCACCGGCACGTTCCGCCGCCATGAGGCCAATGTTACGCAGAATACGTACTGGCGCTAAGTCATTGCTGAACCCGGCATAGAACAGATCCATTCCCGACTGCATAATAAAATTATCCGCCATACGTCGCGTCTGGTAACGCTTCAGTACCTGATGGCTGGACCACGCTTCCGCATGCCCGCGCGCATGACTTAAAACGTCCAGTAATGCGTCAACGTCACGATACCCAAGATTTACCCCCTGCCCGGCCAGCGGGTTTATGGTGTGTGCCGCATCCCCCACCAGCGCCAGCCCGTCACGGGCATACTGCAAAGCGTGACGTCGCGTGAGCGGGAATGCGCCAGCGGCGACTGGCGTGATATGCCCCAGACGACTCGGGAAGTGCAGCAGGATCTCGCGCTGCAGTTGTTCCATTGAAAGCCCTTGTAGCTGGCGAATGCGCGCCGGTTTGTCGTACCACACCAGTGACGCCCAATGATCAAATAGCGGTAAAAAGGCATGCGGGCCATTCGGCGTAAAGTGCTGCCAGGTGCTCTCACCCGGCGAATTCTCACACTGGACGGTAATCAGCATACAAGACTGCTCATACTGCCAGGCATGTACCCCAATACCTGCCATCTGTCTGACCTGAGAATTGGCACCATCCGCCCCGACGACCAGCTTCACAGCCAGCTCATCACCGCTGTCGAGCATCAGCAAATAGCCGTTTTCGTGAGTATGAAGTGCCTTAAGTGACGCAGGAATACGCAGCGTCACCTTCGGGTGCGCCTCCAGGGCCTGCCAGAGCGCCAGCTGGAGCACATTGTTTTCCACCATGTAGCCCAGGCGCGGCAGCTTCAGCTCCGCAGCATCAAACGCAACGTGGGCATTTTCCCACTCCCAGGTTTCAAGACGGCTGTAGGGATGCGCACGCATCGCCTGCACCGTTTCCCAGACGCCCAGACCGCGCAGCAGATCGACCGACGCCGCGCTGATAGCAGAAATGCGCACATCCGGCTTGCTGGCGGGATCGAATGCCGGCGGTGCAGCCTGTTCAATTACCGTTACCTCAAATCCCTGCTGCGCCAGCCCCAGCGCCAGTGCGCCGCCGACCATACCGCCGCCGACAACGGCAACTTCGGTGTGTTGGAGTGTCATGGTCATTTTTCCTTATTGGAGAATCCCTTAAGTTTACCGGATTTTTGCGGTCCTGAGACACATAACCTTCATACTGGTCACAACCCCACCAAAGCATTACAATACGCGGCTTGCAATCCTGAGCTGAGCAAGTCGATGACTAAAAAACTCCATATAAAAACCTGGGGCTGTCAGATGAACGAATACGATTCATCCAAGATGGCCGATCTGCTGGACACCACCCACGGATACCAGCTGACTGAAAATCCGAAAGAAGCCGACGTGTTGCTGCTGAACACCTGTTCAATTCGTGAAAAAGCGCAGGAAAAAGTCTTCCACGTGTTAGGCCGCTGGAAACTTCTCAAACGAAAAAATCCGGACCTGATCATCGGCGTGGGCGGTTGCGTTGCGTCGCAGGAAGGTAAGCTGATCCGTCAGAGAGCCCCCTATGTGGATATCGTCTTTGGCCCGCAGACCTTGCACCGCCTGCCGGAGATGATCAACCAGGTTCGCGGTAATCGAAGCCCGGTCGTTGACGTCAGCTTCCCGGAGATCGAGAAATTTGACCGTCTGCCAGAACCGCGCGCAGATGGCCCGACCGCTTTCGTTTCCATCATGGAAGGCTGCAACAAATACTGCACTTACTGTGTGGTGCCTTACACCCGTGGCGAAGAAGTCAGCCGCCCGGCAGACGATATTCTGTTTGAAATCGCGCAGCTTGCCGCGCAGGGCGTTCGCGAAGTGAACCTGCTGGGCCAGAACGTTAACGCCTGGCGTGGGGAAAACTACGACGGCACCACCGGCACCTTTGCTGAACTGCTGCGCCTGGTGGCCGCGATTGACGGTATCGACCGTATTCGCTTTACCACCAGCCATCCGATGGAATTCACCGATGACATCATTGATGTCTATCGCGATACGCCAGAGCTGGTGAGCTTCCTGCATCTGCCGATTCAGTGCGGCTCTGACCGCGTTCTGAACCTGATGGGCCGTCCGCATACGGTTCTGGAGTACAAATCCACCATCCGTAAGCTGCGTGAAGCGCGTCCGGATATCCAGATAAGCTCCGACTTTATTGTCGGCTTCCCTGGTGAAACCGCGGATGACTTCGAGCGCACCATGAAGCTCATTGGTGAAGTGAATTTTGACGTCAGCTACAGCTTCATCTTCTCCGCGCGTCCTGGAACCCCTGCGGCCGATATGGTTGACGATGTGCCGGAAGAAGAGAAAAAGCAGCGTCTGTATATTCTGCAGGAGCGCATCAACCAGCAGGCCAACGCCTGGAGCCGCCGTATGCTCGGCACCGTCCAGCGCATACTGGTAGAAGGCACCTCGCGCAAGAGCATTATGGAACTCTCCGGTCGTACAGAAAACAACCGCGTGGTGAATTTTGAAGGCACCCCGGACATGATCGGTAAATTTGTGGACGTTGAGATTGTCGAAGTGCTCACCAACTCACTGCGTGCGAAAGTGGTCCGCACTGAAGACGAAATGGGCCTGCGTATTGCCGAGTCACCGGAATCCGTCATTTCGCGTACCCGCAAAGAAAACGATTCTGGCGTGGGGATTTACCAGCCTTAATCCTTCGGGCCTGCCGCTTCGGCAGGCCTTGTATTTCCTCTCATCGTCCCCAATATCATCTGCAATGCTTGCGCCTTTATTCTATGGCGTGAATAATTTCGGTAATGACCGTTTTATTACGCCGGGTGGCAGCGGGTCAGCTAACCAATCAAAGAGGAACAGTTTGAACATAGATACGCGTGAAATCAGCCTAACGCCCGCAGACAACGCTCGCCTGCTGAGCCTGTGCGGACCGTTTGATGACAACATCAAACAACTGGAGCGACGTCTGGGTATCGAAATCAATCGTCGCGATAATCACTTCAAACTTACCGGACGCCCTATCTGCGTCAATGCGGCTGCAGATATCCTGCGCAGCCTGTATGTCGATACCGCCCCGATGCGCGGCGAAATTCAGGATATCGAACCGGAACAAATTCACCTCGCCATTAAAGAGGCGCGCGTGCTTGAGCAGAGCGCGGAAAGTGTGCCGGACTACGGTAAGGCCATCAACATCAAGACCAAGCGTGGCGTCATTAAGCCGCGTACGCCAAACCAGGCGCAGTACATCGCCAATATTCTCGACCACGACATCACCTTCGGCGTGGGGCCGGCGGGTACGGGTAAAACCTATCTGGCCGTTGCCGCGGCGGTGGATGCGCTTGAACGTCAGGAAATCCGCCGTATCCTGCTGACCCGTCCGGCGGTGGAAGCGGGTGAAAAACTGGGCTTCCTGCCGGGCGACCTGAGTCAGAAGGTCGACCCGTATCTGCGTCCTTTATACGATGCGCTGTTCGAGATGCTCGGCTTTGAGAAGGTCGAAAAGCTGATTGAGCGTAACGTGATTGAAGTGGCCCCACTCGCCTACATGCGTGGTCGCACGTTAAACGACGCGTTCATCATTCTTGATGAAAGCCAGAACACCACCATCGAACAGATGAAGATGTTCCTGACGCGTATTGGCTTTAACTCGAAAGCGGTCATCACCGGTGACGTTACCCAGATCGACCTGCCGCGCAGCACCAAATCGGGCCTGCGCCACGCCATTGAAGTGCTGGCCGAAGTCGATGAAATCAGCTTTAACTTCTTCCACAGTGAAGACGTGGTACGCCATCCGGTGGTTGCGCGCATCGTTAACGCCTATGAAGCCTGGGAAGAGGCGGATCAAAAACGCAGGGCCGAACTGGCCGCAGAACGTAAGCGCGACGCGCAGGAGCAAGAACAGAAATGAGTCAGGTGATCCTCGATTTACAGCTGGCCTGTGAAGACAATTCCGGTATGCCAGATGAGGCACAGTTTCAGAAATGGCTGGATGCCGTTATCCCCCAGTTTCAGGAAGAATCAGAAGTGACGATTCGCCTGGTGGATGAGGCAGAAAGCCATGAGCTTAACCTGACTTACCGTGGGAAAGATAAGCCAACCAACGTGCTCTCTTTCCCGTTCGAAGCCCCGCCGGGTATCGAGATGCCGCTGCTAGGGGATCTGATCATCTGCCGTCAGGTGGTTGAACAGGAAGCCAAAGAGCAGCAAAAGCCGCTGGAAGCCCACTGGGCGCATATGGTGGTGCATGGCAGCCTGCATCTGCTTGGCTACGATCATATTGAAGATGACGAAGCGGAAGAGATGGAGTCCCTCGAGACAGAGATAATGCTTGCTCTGGGCTATGAGGATCCGTACATTGCCGAGAAAGAATAGTCAGTTAACTTACTGACGACTATGCCGCCGCGCAGGGAATTCGCGTGGCGGTAAATGTTGAACTAACAAGAGAACCCTTAACAAACGCCATGAGCGACGACAATTCACACAGTAGCGACACGACAAACACTAAAAAGGGATTTTTCTCCCTCATTCTGAACCAGCTTTTCCACGGCGAACCCAAGAACCGTGATGAACTGCTGGAGCTGATTCGTGATTCCGGGCAAAACGACCTTATCGACGAAGATACGCGCGAAATGCTCGAAGGGGTGATGGACATTGCTGACCAGCGTGTTCGCGATATCATGATCCCCCGCTCGCAGATGATCACCCTGAAACGTAACCAGACCCTGGACGAGTGCCTCGATGTGATCATCGAATCCGCCCACTCGCGTTTCCCGGTCATCAGCGAAGATAAAGATCACATCGAAGGGATTTTGATGGCGAAAGATCTGCTGCCGTTTATGCGCAGCGATGCCGAAGCCTTCAGCATGGAAAAAGTGTTACGCCAGGCCGTGGTTGTGCCGGAAAGTAAACGTGTGGACCGGATGCTGAAAGAGTTTCGCTCTCAGCGTTACCACATGGCGATTGTTATTGATGAATTTGGCGGCGTTTCCGGACTGGTCACGATCGAGGATATTCTTGAGCTGATCGTGGGTGAAATCGAAGATGAGTATGACGAAGAGGAAGATATCGACTTCCGTCAGCTCAGCCGCCACACCTGGACCGTGCGCGCGCTGGCCTCGATTGAGGACTTCAACGACGCTTTCGGCACTCACTTCAGTGATGAAGAGGTCGATACCATTGGCGGGCTGGTGATGCAGGCCTTTGGCCACCTTCCGGCGCGCGGTGAAACCGTTGACATCGACGGTTACCAGTTCAAAGTGGCAATGGCCGACAGCCGCCGTATTATACAGGTTCATGTCAGAACGCCGGACGACTCACCGGTGCCAAAACTGGAAGATTAATGTAAATGGCATTTGCCCCATTACTTGAACGCCAGCGCGTCCGTTTGCTGCTGGCGCTGTTACTCGGAGCCAGCGGTACGCTGGCTTTTTCTCCTTACGATATCTGGCCTGCGGCTATTCTCTCCCTGATGGGGCTTCAGGGTCTGACCCTGAACCGACGTCCGGTACAGGCTGCCGCCATCGGTTACTTCTGGGGACTGGGGCTCTTTGGCTCCGGCATTAACTGGGTCTACGTCAGCATCGCCCAGTTTGGCGGTATGCCGGGCCCGGTTAACGTCTTCCTGGTCGTCCTGCTCGCGGCATATCTCTCACTGTATACCGGTCTGTTCGCAGGGATCCTTTCCCGCCTGTGGCCTAAAACCACCTGGCTGCGCGTCGCCATTGCCGCGCCGGTGGTCTGGCAGATCACCGAATTCCTGCGCGGTTGGGTGCTGACCGGCTTCCCGTGGCTGCAGTTCGGCTACAGCCAGATTGATGGCCCGCTGAAAGGCCTGGCCCCGGTCATGGGCGTTGAGGCAATCAACTTCCTGCTGATGGTGGTGAGCGGCCTGCTGATCCTGGCGCTGGTCACGCGTTGCTGGAAACCGCTGGCCGTGGCGCTGGTGCTGTTTGCACTGCCCTTCCCGCTGCGGTATATCCAGTGGTTCACGCCTGAGCCTGAGCGCACCATGCAGGTTTCTATGGTGCAGGGAAATATCCCGCAATCTATGAAGTGGGATGAAAAAGAGCTGCTGAACACGCTGAAGATCTACGCCAACGCCACCGAAGAGGTGATGGGTAAATCGCAGCTGATCATCTGGCCGGAATCCGCCATTCCCGATCTGGAGATCAATCAGCAGCCGTTCCTGAACATGATGAACGACTTGCTGCTGGCTCGCGGCAGCACGCTGATTACCGGGATTGTCGATGCGCGTCTGAATCAGCAGAACCGTTATGACACCTACAACACCATCATTACGCTCGGCAAAGACAGCGAATACAGCTACAACTCCACGGATCGGTACAACAAGAACCACCTGGTGCCGTTTGGTGAATTTGTTCCGCTGGAGTCGATTCTGCGCCCGCTGGCTCCGTTCTTTGATCTGCCGATGTCCTCCTTCAGCCGTGGCCCGTACGTACAGCCCCAGCTGCATGCGCACGGCCTTGCCCTGACGGCGGCCATCTGCTACGAAATCATTCTCGGCGAGCAGGTTCGCGATAACTTCCGCCCGGATACCGACTACCTGCTGACCATCTCCAACGATGCGTGGTTCGGTAAATCTATCGGCCCGTGGCAGCATTTCCAGATGGCGCGTATGCGTTCTCTGGAGCTGGCTCGCCCATTGCTGCGCAGCACCAACAACGGCATCACCGCCGTGATTGGTCCACAGGGTGAAATCCAGGCCATGATCCCGCAGTTCACCCGTGAGGTGTTGACCACAAAAGTCACACCAACCACCGGCCTGACGCCGTATGCACGCACCGGTAACTGGCCGCTGTGGATCCTGACCGCGCTGTTCGGTTTCGGTGCCGTGCTGATGAGCCTGCGTCAGCGTCGTCGCTAATCTTACCTTCTGTTGCCGGGTGGCGCTAACGCTTACCCGGCCTACATTTTGACTCCCGTAGGTCGGGTAAGGCGTAGCCGCCACCCGACAAATTCCTTCCAGTGCCAAATCTGGCACGCCTGTTGCTTTGTATATTCACGCAAACGCAGTTTGGCTTAACGTGCAACCTTGTCGCACCAGCGTAGATCATCGGTAGCACCGAAACGGTGCAACGGGAGATATTTGCCTCTGAATGGTGCGGCGCGCTTCGCAAAAATAAACAATAACGCAGCAAAATCTTTACATTAAGCCAGACTAAATGTTAACAAGCTTGCATAACACTGCACTCGCATCGCGCGAGATATAACAACATCACAATGGGTATCAATGCGTCACTGGCGCTGATAAGAAAGGAGTTGGGTATGCAATTACGTAAACTGGCCACAGCAATGCTGGTTATGGGAATGTCTGCCGGCGTGGTTCACGCTGAAGATGCTCCGGCAGCAGGCAGTACTCTCGACAAGATTGCCAAAAACGGCGTCATCGTGGTCGGCCACCGTGAATCTTCCGTCCCGTTCTCTTACTACGACAACACGCAAAAAGTCGTGGGCTATTCACAGGATTACTCCAACGCCATCGTTGAAGCTGTGAAGAAAAAGCTGAACAAACCTGACCTGCAGGTGAAGCTGATCCCAATCACTTCACAGAACCGTATTCCACTGCTGCAAAACGGCACCTTTGATTTTGAGTGTGGCTCTACCACCAACAACCTCGAGCGCCAGAAACAGGCCGCTTTCTCTGACACCATCTTCGTCGTGGGCACCCGTCTGCTGACGAAGAAAGGCGGTGATATCAAAGATTTTGCTGACCTGAAAGGCAAAGCGGTCGTCGTAACGTCCGGTACCACCTCAGAAGTGCTGCTGCACAAGCTGAACGACGAGAAGAAAATGGATATGCGCATCATCAGCGCGAAAGACCATGGCGACTCCTTCCGTACCCTGGAAAGTGGCCGTGCCGTCGCGTTTATGATGGATGACGCCCTGCTGGCGGGTGAGCGTGCGAAAGCGAAGAAACCAGACAACTGGGACATCGTCGGCACCGCGCAGTCAAAAGAAGCTTACGGCTGCATGCTGCGTAAAGACGATCCGCAGTTCAAGAAGCTGATCGATGACACTATCGCCCAGGTACAGACTTCCGGCGAAGCGGAAAAATGGTTCGACAAATGGTTCAAGAACCCGATTCCACCAAAAAATCTCAACATGAACTTTGAACTGTCTGATGACATGAAAGCGCTGTTCAAATCTCCAAATGACAAGGCTCTTAACTAATTAGAACAACAGGGGCGGGATCTCCTGCCCTCTCGATTGTCGGGAAGCATGGACAGACTATACGTTGAGTGGTCGTTCCCCACTCAGCGCGAAAAATGAGCTTCTCACCAATCTTCGAGGGTAGCGCTGCTACCCTTTTTTTTCTGGAGTTTATTATGTCAATAGACTGGAACTGGGGCATATTCCTGCAACAAGCCCCGTTCGGCAACACCACCTATCTTGGCTGGCTGTGGAGCGGCTTCCAGGTCACCGTGGCACTATCGATAACAGCGTGGATTATCGCGTTTCTTGTCGGTTCGCTGTTCGGTATTCTGCGCACCGTCCCTAACCGTTTTCTTTCAACACTGGGCACTCTCTATGTGGAACTGTTCCGTAACGTTCCGCTCATCGTGCAATTCTTTACCTGGTATCTGGTTATCCCGGAACTGCTGCCGGAAAATATTGGCATGTGGTTCAAGTCGGAGCTGGATCCAAATGTGCAGTTCTTTGTCTCCTCCATGATGTGTCTGGGGCTGTTTACCGCTGCGCGCGTTTGTGAGCAGGTGCGTGCCGCCATTCAGTCATTACCCCGCGGACAAAAAAATGCGGGTCTGGCGATGGGTCTGACCCTGCCGCAAACCTACCGCTACGTGCTGCTGCCTAATGCCTACCGCGTTATCGTGCCACCGATGACCTCGGAGATGATGAACCTGGTGAAAAACTCGGCCATCGCCTCCACTATCGGCCTGGTCGATATGGCGGCCCAGGCGGGCAAGCTGCTGGATTACTCCGCTCACGCGTGGGAATCCTTCACCGCGATCACGCTCGCGTATGTTCTGATTAACGCTTTCATCATGCTGGTGATGAACCTGGTTGAACGCAAATTACGCCTGCCGGGCAATCTGGGGGGCAAATAATGTACGAATTTGACTGGAGTTCTATCGTTCCTTCCTTACCTTACCTGCTGGATGGCCTGGTGATTACCTTAAAAATCACCGTTATTGCCATCATCATTGGTATCGTCTGGGGCACCCTGCTGGCGGTGATGCGCCTGTCGAGCTTTAAGCCGCTCGCCTGGTTTGCGACCGCCTACGTTAACGTTTTCCGCTCCATCCCGCTGGTGATGGTGCTGCTGTGGTTTTACCTGATTGTTCCCGGCTTTCTGCAAAACGTCCTGGGGCTGTCACCAAAAACCGATATCCGCCTGATCTCGGCGATGGTGGCGTTCTCGATGTTTGAGGCCGCTTACTACTCAGAGATTATCCGCGCGGGCATCCAGAGTATCTCCCGTGGACAATCCAGCGCCGCACTGGCGCTGGGGATGACGCACTGGCAGTCCATGCAGCTGATTATTCTGCCGCAGGCGTTTCGCGCCATGGTTCCGCTCCTGCTGACCCAGGGCATTGTGCTGTTCCAGGATACCTCGCTGGTGTATGTCCTGAGTCTGGCAGACTTCTTCCGTACCGCGTCAACCATCGGTGAACGTGATGGTACGCAGGTCGAGATGGTGCTCTTCGCGGGCGCGGTCTATTTTGTGATTAGTTTAAGCGCGTCGCTGTTGGTCAGCTGGCTGAAGAAAAGGACGGTATAATGATTTCCCTGAAAAATGTTTCTAAATGGTATGGGCACTTTCAGGTGCTGACCGACTGCTCCACGGAAGTGAAAAAAGGCGACGTGGTGGTAGTGTGCGGCCCGTCCGGTTCCGGTAAGTCCACGCTGATCAAAACCGTTAATGGTCTGGAACCTGTGCAGCAGGGCGAAATTGTTGTTAACGGCACCAAAGTGAACGACAAAAAAACCAACCTTGCCCAGCTTCGCTCTCACGTTGGTATGGTGTTCCAGCACTTTGAGCTGTTCCCTCACCTCTCCATCATCGAGAACCTGACGCTGGCGCAGGTGAAAGTGCTTAAGCGCGATAAAAAAGCATCGCGTGAGAAAGGCCTTAAGCTTCTGGAGCGCGTTGGGCTTTCTGCACATGCCGATAAGTTCCCGGCGCAGCTTTCGGGTGGTCAGCAGCAGCGTGTCGCGATCGCCCGCGCGCTGTGTATGGATCCGGTGGCAATGCTGTTTGATGAGCCAACATCGGCACTCGATCCAGAGATGATTAACGAAGTGCTCGACGTTATGGTCGAGCTGGCGCACGAAGGGATGACCATGATGGTGGTGACGCACGAAATGGGCTTCGCCCGTAAAGTGGCCAACCGCGTCATCTTTATGGACGAAGGGAAGATCGTGGAAGACTCGCCGAAAGAAGAGTTCTTCGCGAACCCGAAATCCGAACGTGCGAAAGATTTCCTCGCCAAAATCCTGCATTAATCTTCTCAGTGCGCAATCTGCGGATTGCGCACTGCCTCACGCTTTCGCGCTCTTGTTCTCGTCGGCGTCACATTGCAGCGTTAACCTTGTCACAAAATAACGCTACGTATGGAGAACGCTATGGCACAGCCTATTATTCTCGATTGCGATCCGGGTCATGATGACGCCATTGCTCTCGTCCTCGCTCTTGCCTCCCCTGAACTGGTCGTAAAAGCGGTTACCTCATCCGCCGGAAATCAGACGCCGGATAAAACCTTGCGCAACGTGCTGCGCATGCTGACCCTGCTCAAACGCACCGATATTCCTGTCGCTGGCGGGGCCGTGAAACCGCTGATGCGCGAGCTGATCATTGCGGATAACGTTCATGGCGAAAGTGGACTGGACGGCCCTGAACTGCCGGAACCGGGCTTCGCGCCACAAGGCTGCACCGCCGTTGAGTTGATGGCGAAGGTGCTGCGCGAAAGTGCAGAGCCCGTGACGCTGGTGGCTACAGGTCCGCAGACGAACGTGGCATTGCTGCTTAACAGCCATCCAGAACTGCACGGTAAAATCGCCCGGATCGTCATCATGGGCGGCGCAATGGGGCTCGGAAACTGGACGCCAGCCGCGGAGTTCAATATCTATGTTGACCCTGAAGCCGCAGAGATCGTTTTCCAGTCCGGTCTGCCGATTGTGATGGCGGGGCTGGATGTGACGCATCGGGCCCAAATTATGGCAGACGATATTGAACGCTTCCGCTCTGTGGGTAATCCGGTGGCAACGACTGTGGCAGAACTGCTCGACTTCTTTATGGTGTACCACAAAGCCGAGAAATGGGGCTTCCATGGCGCACCGCTGCATGACCCGTGCACGATTGCCTGGCTGTTGAAACCTGAGATGTTTACCACGGTTGACCGCTGGGTTGGTGTGGAAACGCAGGGGAAATATACCCAGGGAATGACGGTGGTGGATTACTACTCGCTGACGGGGAACGAGCCGAATACTGCGGTGATGGTGAATATCGACCGGGAAGCGTTTGTAGATTTGCTGGCGGAGAGACTGGCTTACTATAGTGCGGCCTGATGCCCTCACCCCAACCCTCTCCCACGGGGAGAGGGAGCAAACACTAAAAACGGCAACAGGGTTGCCGTTTTGCTTTTACCTAGGGCTCAAACGGCCGGCGCTGGAACTGGTCGTGACCGCATTTCGGGCACAAGGGCAGCACCTCCGGCGTATACACCGCGATGTGGTGATGACATTTCTCACACACCAGATTTCCCAACCCTACCACTTCGCCGCTGTGGTACACACCGTGATGGTTCAAATCCTGAAACACCTCGCGCCACTCAAGCTGCGTTTTATCGGTGATATCCGCCAGCTCCTGCCACAGGCTCTCTTTGATCACCCGCATAAACACGCTGTCCGAGACCTCTTCCTGGCTCTCCTGATAGCTGCGCGCAAACTCTTCCAGGTCACGACGTACCGCACGCGTCACCTCTTCCACTTCGGTTCGCGTTAACTCACCCGTTTGCGTCACGCGGGCACGCGCCTGTTCGACCAGCGCATCAATATCACGCTCGCCGTTACGCAGCCGCTCCGTCAGTGTCGCCACCAGCTCGCGGTAAAATTGAGCAACCTTGTTCATCATTTTGCCTCCCGGGTAAGTAACTAACTCTAATAATAGACCTTATTTCACCGCCGCTTTGTCAGGTGAAGCACAGACCCGGTAAATTCCTGCAAAGTGCTTTTGTGCGAAAGGCTGTTTTGACGCGGACGTTTGGGCTATGCTATGCGGATCTGAATTACCACATCCATTGGCTACATTTGTAGCTGTATTAAAAACAGGACCACTGGCTGCCATGCAAGAGCAATACCGCCCGGAAGAGATAGAATCAAAAGTCCAGCAACACTGGGACGAGAAGCGCACCTTTGAAGTAACCGAAGACGAGAGCAAAGAGAAGTATTACTGCCTGTCGATGCTTCCCTATCCTTCTGGTCGACTACACATGGGCCACGTGCGTAACTACACCATTGGTGATGTGATCGCCCGTTACCAGCGTATGCTGGGCAAAAACGTGCTGCAGCCTATCGGCTGGGATGCGTTCGGCCTGCCGGCAGAAGGTGCAGCAGTAAAAAACAATACGGCACCGGCACCATGGACGTACGACAACATCGCGTACATGAAAAACCAGCTCAAAATGCTGGGCTTCGGCTATGACTGGAGCCGCGAGCTGGCGACCTGCACCCCGGAATATTACCGCTGGGAGCAGAAATTCTTCACTGAGCTGTACAAAAAAGGCCTGGTGTACAAGAAGACGTCTGCGGTTAACTGGTGCCCAAATGACCAGACCGTTCTGGCGAACGAGCAGGTTATCGACGGCTGCTGCTGGCGCTGTGACACCAAAGTTGAGCGTAAAGAGATCCCGCAGTGGTTTATCAAAATCACCGCTTACGCTGACGAACTGCTGAACGATCTGGATAAACTGGATCACTGGCCTGACACCGTTAAGACCATGCAGCGCAACTGGATCGGCCGTTCTGAAGGTGTGGAAATTACCTTCAACGTTGAGAACTACGACCAAACGCTGACCGTCTACACTACCCGTCCGGACACCTTTATGGGGGCGACCTATCTGGCCGTGGCCGCAGGTCACCCGCTGGCGCAGAAAGCGGCAGAGAACAATCCGGAACTGGCAACTTTCATCGACGAATGCCGCAACACCAAAGTGGCTGAAGCCGACATGGCGACGATGGAGAAAAAAGGCGTTGATACCGGCTTTAAAGCGATTCACCCGCTGACGGGTGAAGCTATTCCTGTCTGGGCGGCGAACTTTGTGCTGATGGAATACGGCACCGGTGCGGTGATGGCCGTTCCGGGACACGATCAGCGCGACTACGAGTTTGCCACCAAATATGGCCTGACCATTAAGCCGGTGATCCTGGCCGCAGACGGTTCTGAACCCGACCTGTCTGAGCAGGCATTGACCGAAAAAGGCACCCTGTTCAACTCCGGCGAATTTAGCGGACTGAGCTTCGAAGAGGGCTTCAATGCCATCGCTGACAAGCTGGCCTCGCTGGGCGTAGGTGAGCGTAAAGTCAACTTCCGTCTGCGCGACTGGGGCGTTTCCCGTCAGCGTTACTGGGGCGCGCCAATTCCAATGGTGACCCTTGAAGACGGCACCGTGATGCCGACGCCAGAAGATCAACTGCCGGTGATCCTGCCGGAAGATGTGGTCATGGACGGCATCACCAGCCCGATCAAAGCCGATCCTGAGTGGGCGAAAACCACCGTTAACGGCCAGCCTGCGCTGCGTGAAACCGACACCTTTGACACCTTTATGGAGTCTTCCTGGTATTACGCACGCTACACCTGTCCTCAGTATCAGGAAGGCATGCTGGATTCTGACGCGGCCAACTACTGGCTGCCGGTAGACATCTACATCGGTGGCATCGAACACGCCATCATGCACCTGCTCTACTTCCGCTTCTTCCATAAGCTGATGCGCGATGCTGGCATGGTGAATTCTGACGAACCAGCCAAACAGCTGCTGTGTCAGGGCATGGTGCTGGCTGATGCCTTCTACTACGTTGGCGCGAACGGCGAGCGTAACTGGGTGTCTCCGGTGGACGCGATCGTAGAGCGCGACGAGAAAGGCCGTATCGTTAAGGCGACAGACGCTGAAGGTCATGAGCTGGTTTATACCGGCATGAGCAAGATGTCCAAGTCGAAAAACAACGGTATCGACCCGCAGGTGATGGTTGAGCGTTACGGTGCAGATACCGTGCGTCTGTTCATGATGTTTGCCTCTCCGGCTGACATGACGCTGGAGTGGCAGGAATCCGGTGTTGAAGGCGCGAACCGCTTCCTGAAACGCGTCTGGAAACTGGTTTACGAACATACCGCACAGGGTGATGCTCCGGCGCTGAACGCTGCTGCCCTGACGGAAGATCAGCAGGCGCTGCGTCGTGATGTTCATAAAACAATTGCAAAAGTCACCGATGATATTGGTCGTCGTCAGACCTTCAATACCGCAATTGCGGCTATTATGGAACTGATGAACAAGCTGGCGAAAGCCCCGCAGGATGGCGAGCAGGATCGTGCCTTAATGCGTGAAGCGCTGCTGGCCGTCGTTCGCATGCTGAACCCGTTCACGCCACACGTCAGCTTTACTCTGTGGCAGGAACTGAAAGGCGAAGGCGATATCGACAACGCGCCGTGGCCGGTTGCGGACGAAGCAGCAATGGTGGAAAACACCACGCTGGTGGTAGTCCAGGTCAACGGCAAAGTGCGCGGTAAAATTACCGTGGCGGTCGACGCAACCGAAGAACAGGTTCGCGAGCGTGCAGGCCAGGAACCTCTGGTCGCGAAATATCTTGAGGGCGTTACCGTACGTAAAGTGATCTACGTACCCGGTAAACTGCTCAATCTGGTCGTTGGCTAAGCGCGGGAGGAAACGTGCGACAACTGGCAACAATACTCTTATCACTGGCGGTGCTTGTCACCGCTGGCTGTGGCTGGCACCTGCGCAATACCACGGCAGTGCCTGCTGAGATGAAAACGATGATTTTCGACTCATCAGATCCGAATGGCCCATTCAGCCGGGCAGTTCGTAACCAGCTGCGCCTGAACGGTGTCGAACTCATTGAGAAAGACACGCTGCGCCAGGATGTACCGTCTCTCCGCGTTCTGGGGACGACCCTGAGCAAAGATACAGCGTCTATCTTCCAGGATGGCCGTACCGCAGAGTATCAGATGGTAATGACTGTTAACGCAGCCGTGCTGATCCCGGGTAAAGACATCTATCCGATCAGCACAAAAGTGTACCGTTCGTTCTTTGATAACCCGCAAACGGCGCTGGCGAAAGATGCCGAACAGCAGATTATCATCAACGAAATGTACGACAAGGCAGCGGAACAGCTGATCCGTAAACTGCCAGGTATTGCCGCGTCGACAAAAGAAGGCTCTGACATTATTGAAAAACCGGATGCCAGTACGCCCCCGGTTTCTACCTCTATGGGTAACTGATGATCAGGCTGTATCCTGAACAACTCCGCGCGCAGCTCAATGAAGGGCTGCGCGCGGCGTATCTGCTGCTTGGAAACGATCCCTTACTGCTGCAGGAAAGCCTGGATGCCGTGCGACATACTGCAGGTGCTCAGGGCTTTGATGAACACCATACCGTCCAGGTGGATAACAATACCGACTGGGACGCCCTCTTCTCACTCTGTCAGGCGATGAGCCTTTTCGCGTCGCGTCAGACAATTCAGATCCTGCTGCCGGAAAACGGCCCTAACGCGGCCATCAATGAGCAGCTTGCCACTCTGGTGAGCCTGCTACACAGCGATCTGCTGTTAATTGTCCGCGGCAATAAGCTCACCAAAGCGCAGGAAAATGCCGCGTGGTTCACTCAACTGGCGACCCACTCGGTGCTGGTTACCTGTCAGACACCTGAGCAGGCGCATCTGCCAAAATGGGTGGCCGCAAGAGCAAAGCAGAACAATCTTCAGCTGGATGATGCGGCAAATCAACTGCTCTGCTACTGCTATGAGGGTAACCTCCTGGCGCTGGCACAGGCGCTGGACAGACTCTCCCTGCTCTGGCCGGATGGCAAACTGACACTCCCCCGCGTCGAGCAGGCCGTTAATGACGCCGCGCACTTCACGCCGTTCCACTGGGTGGATGCATTGCTGGCCGCGAAAAGTAAACGCGCCCTGCATATCCTTCAGCAGCTGCGCCTGGAAGGCAGCGAGCCCGTTATTCTGCTGCGTACGCTGCAGCGTGAACTGTTGCTGCTGATTACGCTCAAGCGACAGTCTGCCCATACGCCGCTGCGCGCGCTGTTTGATAAACACCGGGTATGGCAAAATCGCCGCGCAATGACCACCGAGGCCGTCAACCGCCTGAGCCATGAACAGCTTCGTCAGGCTGTCCAGCTTCTGATGCGCGCTGAGCTCACCTTAAAACAAGATTACGGCCAGTCGGTCTGGGCGGAGCTGGAAAGCCTTTCCCTGCTGCTCTGCCACAAGGCGCTGGCTGACGTATTTATTGATGGATAGTATGCACTCTTTACAGGCCCTGTATGGCGGCACCTTTGACCCGGTACACTACGGGCATCTTAAGCCGGTGGAAATTCTGGCGAATTTGATCGGCCTGCAGCGCGTCACCATTATGCCCAATAACGTTCCGCCGCACCGCCCTCAGCCTGAGGCAACCAGCGAGCAGCGAAAAGAGATGCTAACGCTTGCCATTGCGGATAAACCGCTTTTCAGGCTTGATGAACGGGAATTGCGTCGCGACACCCCCTCGTGGACGTCGCAAACGCTGCAGGAGTGGCGAGCTGAGCAAGGGCCTGACCAGCCGCTGGCGTTTATCATTGGTCAGGATTCTCTGCTCAACTTTCCCACGTGGCACAAGTATGAAACCATTCTGGAGAACAGCCACCTGCTCGTTTGCCGCCGCCCAGGCTATCCGCTGACCATGCGTGAAGAGCAGTATCAGCAGTGGCTTGAAGACCATCTTACCGATAACGTAGAGGATCTTCACAACCAGCCCGCCGGGAAGATTTATCTGGCGGAAACCCCGTGGTTCGATATCTCCGCCACCCTTATTCGTGAGCGTTTACAACACGGTTTAACGTGTGACGATCTGCTGCCTGCCCCGGTGCTGGCGTATATTCATACGCACGGGTTGTATCAGAAAAGCGCAGATGTTTAGTCAGGCGTCATAAAAAGCGGCTTATTGATTCTCCTGCCTTGACAGGTTAAGCCATACTGTTATCCTCCGCTGCCAGACTTTCCCGCCAGTCATTGCTTTACAGAAATTGTTTTACAAAAATGGCGATGCAATCTCTGGCGGAGGGTGGGATGATACCCGCCTTCAAAATCCCGGCCGGTGACATTTGTCCCGACAAGGGCGCCAGTTCAGGTATACTGTCTGGCTACAAATTCATAGTTGCACCATCTTATTCACCCAGGGGGAAAACTTGCAGGGTAAAGCACTCCAGGATTTTGTTATCGACAAAATTGATGACCTGAAAGGTCAGGACATCATCGCTATCGACGTTAAGGGTAAATCCAGTATCACCGACTGCATGATTATCTGCACCGGGACGTCTACGCGTCATGTTGTTTCGATTGCCGACCATGTGGTTCAGGAATCGCGTGCAGCAGGACTGTTACCGCTTGGCGTTGAAGGTGAAGCGACCGCTGACTGGGTGGTGGTTGACCTCGGCGATGTGATTGTCCATGTCATGCAGGAAGAGAGCCGTCGCCTGTATGAGCTGGAAAAACTCTGGGGTTAATGCGTGAAGTTGCAGCTGGTCGCCGTCGGCACCAAAATGCCGGACTGGGTACAAACCGGTTTTACTGAATATCTGCGTCGTTTTCCAAAAGACATGCCGTTCGAACTGGTGGAGATCCCTGCCGGGAAGCGCGGTAAGAACGCGGATATTAAACGTATTCTCGATAAAGAGGGCGAACTGATGCTGGCTGCCGCTGGCAAGAACCGCATCGTCACCCTCGATATTCCGGGTAAACCCTGGGATACGCCGCAGCTGGCGCACGAACTGGAGCGCTGGAAGCAGGATGGCCGTGACGTTAGTCTGCTGATTGGCGGACCTGAAGGGTTGTCCCCTGCCTGCAAAGCGGCAGCAGAACAAAGTTGGTCTCTCTCCGCGCTGACGCTGCCCCACCCGCTCGTTCGGGTCCTGGTGGCAGAAAGTCTGTATCGCGCGTGGAGCATTACTACCAACCACCCCTATCACCGCGAGTAATGACTGACCAGGGTAGATTAAGCAGCGGATGAAACTACAGAATTCTTTTCGCGACTATACGGCTGAGTCCGCGCTGTTTGTGCGCAGGGCACTGGTCGCCTTTACGGGGATTTTGCTGCTTACCGGCGTGCTGATCGCCAACCTTTATAATCTGCAAATCGTCCGCTTTACCGATTACCAGACGCGTTCAAACGAAAACCGCATCAAGCTGGTGCCTATCGCGCCCAGCCGCGGCATTATCTACGACCGTAACGGCACCCCTCTGGCGCTAAACCGCACCATCTATCAAATCGAGATGATGCCGGAAAAGGTCGATAATGTTCAGGACACGCTGGAGGCGCTAAGAAGCGTTGTCGATCTCAACGATGACGATATCGCAGCCTTCAAAAAAGAGCGCGCCCGTTCCCACCGATTTACCTCCATTCCGGTGAAAACCAATCTGACGGAAGTTCAGGTGGCCCGTTTTGCGGTGAACCAGTACCGCTTCCCCGGCGTGGAAGTGAAGGGTTACAAACGTCGCTACTATCCTTACGGCTCCGCGCTGACGCACGTCATTGGCTACGTTTCCAAGATTAACGACAAAGACGTTGACCGCCTTGATAAAGACGGCAAGCTGGCGAACTATGCCGCGACGCACGATATCGGCAAGCTCGGGATCGAACGCTACTACGAAGATGTCCTGCATGGACAGACCGGCTATGAAGAGGTTGAGGTTAACAACCGTGGCCGCGTCATTCGACAGCTGAAAGAAGTTCCGCCTCAGGCGGGGCATGACGTCTATCTGACGCTCGACCTCAAACTGCAGCAGTATATTGAAACCCTGCTGGCGGGCAGTCGCGCCGCCGTCGTGGTCACCGATCCGCGTACCGGGGGAATTCTGGCTATGGTGTCCATGCCTAGCTATGACCCGAATCTCTTTGTTGACGGCATCTCCAGTAAAGACTATTCCGGCCTGCTGAATGATCCCAATACGCCGCTGGTAAACCGCGCCACGCAAGGCGTTTACCCGCCGGCATCTACGGTGAAACCGTATGTGGCGGTCTCGGCGCTGAGTGCGGGTGTCATCAACCGTAATACCAGCCTGTTTGACCCGGGCTGGTGGCAGCTACCCGGGTCTGAAAAACGCTATCGCGACTGGAAAAAATGGGGCCACGGCCATCTGAACGTGACCAAATCTCTGGAAGAGTCAGCGGATACCTTCTTCTATCAGGTCGCCTATGACATGGGGATTGACCGCCTGTCAGAGTGGATGAGCAAGTTCGGCTACGGGCACTACACCGGCGTCGACCTTTCAGAGGAGCGATCCGGCAACATGCCGACGCGCGAGTGGAAGCTGAAGCGCTTTAAGAAGCCGTGGTATCAGGGTGATACCATTCCGGTGGGTATCGGCCAGGGCTACTGGACCGCAACGCCGATTCAGATGAACAAAGCGATGATGATCCTCATTAACGATGGCGTGGTCAAAGTCCCGCATCTGCTGCAAAGCACCGTTGAAGACGGCAAAAAGGTGCCGTGGGTACAGCCCCATGAAGCGCCCGTGGGTGACATTCATTCCGGCTTCTGGGAAATCGCGAAAGACGGTATGTACGGCGTAGCAAACCGTCCGAACGGTACCGCGCACAAATATTTCGCCGGAACGCCGTATAAAGTGGCTGCAAAATCCGGTACAGCGCAGGTCTTTGGCCTGAAAGCCAACGAAACCTACAACGCACACCGCATTGCTGAACGTCTGCGTGACCATAAGCTCATGACAGCATTTGCCCCTTACGATAACCCGCAGGTGGCGGTGGCGATGATTCTGGAAAACGGTGGCGCTGGCCCGGCGGTAGGGACCATCATGCGCCAAATCCTCGACCACATTATGCTGGGTGATAACAACACCGAACTGCCGGCTGAAAACCCGGCCGCCGCTGCGGCGGAGGACCAATAATCATGACGGATAATCCAAACAAAAAATCGTTGTGGGATAAAATCCACATCGACCCAGCCATGCTGCTGATCCTGCTGGCTCTGCTGGTTTACAGCGCCCTGGTTATCTGGAGCGCCAGTGGTCAGGACATCGGTATGATGGAACGCAAAATCGGCCAGATCGCGATGGGTCTGGTCATCATGGTGGTGATGGCGCAGATCCCACCGCGCGTCTATGAAGGCTGGGCGCCCTATCTCTATATCTTCTGTATTATTTTGCTGGTGGCAGTAGACGCGTTCGGCGCCATCTCAAAAGGGGCTCAGCGCTGGCTGGATCTGGGCGTTGTTCGTTTCCAGCCCTCGGAGATTGCCAAAATTGCCGTCCCCCTGATGGTGGCGCGCTTTATCAACCGTGATGTCTGTCCGCCGTCGCTGAAAAACACCGCGATCGCGCTGGTGCTGATCTTCCTGCCGACGCTGCTGGTTGCTGCGCAGCCTGATCTCGGCACCTCGATCCTTATCGCGCTCTCCGGTCTGTTTGTCCTTTTCCTGTCGGGCTTAAGCTGGCGTCTGATTGGTATCGCTGTGGTGCTGATTGCGGCGTTTATCCCTATCCTCTGGTTCTTCCTGATGCATGATTACCAGCGCCAGCGCGTTATGATGCTTCTCGACCCGGAAACTGACCCGCTCGGTGCGGGCTATCATATTATTCAGTCCAAGATTGCGATTGGCTCCGGCGGCCTGCGCGGTAAAGGCTGGCTGCACGGTACCCAGTCGCAGCTGGAATTTTTACCGGAACGTCACACCGACTTTATCTTTGCGGTACTGGCTGAAGAGCTGGGGCTGGTTGGTATCCTGATTTTGCTCGCGCTCTACGTGCTGCTGATCATGCGAGGATTGTGGATTGCCGCCCGGGCGCAAACCACCTTCGGCCGCGTCATGGCAGGCGGATTGATGCTGATTTTATTCGTTTATGTCTTCGTAAATATTGGTATGGTGAGTGGTATTCTGCCGGTAGTAGGCGTACCGCTGCCGCTGGTCAGTTACGGAGGCTCGGCACTGATCGTGTTGATGGCCGGGTTTGGGATCGTGATGTCGATCCATACCCACAGAAAAATGTTGTCAAAAAGCGTTTAAAAATAAGGGGATCGGAATGCGTAAGCAGTGGCTGGGGATCTGCATCGCGGCAAGTTTACTTGCGGCCTGCACAAGTGATGATGGTCAGCAACAGGCAACCGTCGCGCCGCCGCAGCCTGCGGTGTGTAATGGTCCGATCGTTGAAATCAGTGGGGCCGATCCCGTTTATGAACCGCTGAATGCCAGCGCGAATCAGGATTACGAGCGCGACGGCAAAAGCTACAAAATCGTGCAGGACCCTTCCCGCTTCAGCCAGGCGGGCTTTGCTGCCATTTATGATGCAGAACCGGGCAGTAACCTCACGGCATCCGGTGAAACATTTGACCCCATGCAGCTCACTGCCGCGCACCCAACGCTGCCGATTCCAAGCTACGCGCGTATCACCAACCTGGCTAATGGTCGCATGATCGTCGTGCGTATTAATGACCGTGGTCCATATGGTAATGACCGGGTGATTTCTCTGTCCCGCGCGTCTGCCGATCGCCTGAACACGTCGAACAACACCAAAGTTCGCATTGACCCGATTATCGTGGCGCAGGATGGCTCGCTGTCCGGGCCGGGTACCGCCTGTACGACGGTGGCGAAGCAGACCTATGCTCTGCCAGACCGCCCAAATCTTGACGGCGGAATGGGCAGCGTCTCTTCTCCGGCAGAGCCTTCTCAGCCGGCGGGAGAAATACGTCCAATCAGCAATGATACGCTGCAAAGCGATGATTCCACTGGCGCACCGGTAAAAAGTAGCGGCTTTTTAGGCGCACCGACGACCTTAGCGACGGGCGTGCTGGAAGGCAGTGAGCCGACGCCAGCCCCGGTTGCGGCTCCGGTGACGCAGCCAGCGCCGGTAACAGCGCCAGCGACCACGCAAAGCGCGGCAGCCGCTGCGCCAGCAGCAGCCAGCGGCGGCTTTGTCGTTCAGGTGGGGGCAGTGAGCGATCAGGCCCGAGCCCAGCAGTATCAACAGCGTCTAAGCCAGCAGTTTGGCGTACCTGGACGCGTTGAGCAGAACGGCGCGGTCTGGCGTATTCAGATGGGGCCTTTTGCCAGTAAATCGCAGGCAGCGTCTCTGCAACAGCGTTTGCAGAGCGAAGCACAACTGCAGTCCTTCGTCACTGTTGCAAAATAATTAATCGGCGGTATCCGAAATGTCAGTTTGTGTAAAACGCATTCACAAACTCATGCTTAAAGTCGGATGCCTGCCTGAATAGCATTTGCTATAGTAAGGCACTTTTTTTAATTCCATCACGGATGTCGTAGTTCTGACCATGAAGACCACTTTTTCTGCTCGTTTTGTGCAGCGCATGGCGCTGACCACGGCCCTTTGCGCAGCAGCACTCTCTGCTGCTCATGCCGATGACCTGAATATCAAGACCATGATCCCTGGCGTTCCGCAAATCGACGCGGAATCCTACATCCTGATCGATTACAACTCTGGCAAAGTTCTGGCAGAACAGAACGCCGATGCCCGCCGTGACCCGGCCAGCCTGACCAAAATGATGACCAGCTATGTTATCGGCCAGGCCATGAAAGCCGGTAAATTCAAAGAAACGGATCTGGTCACCATTGGTAACGATGCGTGGGCAACCGGGAACCCTGTGTTCAAAGGTTCTTCTCTGATGTTCCTGAAGCCCGGTATGCAGGTTCCAGTTTCCCAGTTAATCCGGGGTATTAACCTGCAGTCAGGTAACGATGCCTGCGTAGCAATGGCTGATTTCGCCGCCGGTAGCCAGGATGCCTTCGTCGGTCTGATGAACAGCTACGTCACCGCGCTGGGTCTGAAAAACAGCCATTTCCAGACCGTACACGGCCTGGATGCAGACGGTCAGTACAGCTCCGCACGTGATATGGCACTGATTGGTCAAGCCCTGATCCGCGACGTACCGAACGAATACTCCATCTATAAAGAGAAAGAGTTTACCTTCAACGGTATTCGTCAGACCAACCGTAACGGCCTGCTGTGGGATAACAGCCTGAACGTTGACGGTATCAAAACAGGTCATACCGATAAAGCCGGTTACAACCTGGTGGCCTCTGCCACTGAAGGCCAGATGCGTCTGATCTCTGCCGTGATGGGCGGTCGTACCTTTAAAGGTCGTGAAACCGAAAGCAAGAAACTGCTGACCTGGGGCTTCCGTTTCTTCGAAACCGTGAATCCGCTGAAAGCAGGCAAAGAGTTTGCGTCTGAGCCAGTGTGGTTCGGCGACAACGACCGTGCTTCCCTCGGCGTGGATAAAGATCTGTACCTGACCATTCCACGCGGTCGTATGAAGGATCTGAAAGCCAGCTACGTCCTGAACAGCACCGAACTGCATGCCCCGCTGCAGAAAAATCAGGTCGTGGGTACCATCAACTTCCAGCTGGATGGCAAGACTATCGATCAGCGTCCGCTGGTTGTTCTGCAGGAAATTCCTGAAGGCAATTTCTTCGGCAAAATCATTGATTACATTAAATTGATGTTCCATCACTGGTTTGGCTAAAAATCGAACACTTGAAAGTGTGATTTTGATCCCCATATACTAAGTATCCTGATAACTCCCACCTGACGTGGGAGTTATTCTTTTTGACGTTACGCCGGAGCTGACATGAAAACCAAACTTAACGAACTGCTTGAATTCCCTACCCCATTTACCTACAAAGTAATGGGTCTGGCGAAACCTGAGCTGGTTGATCAGGTGGTTGAAGTGGTACAGCGCCATGCGCCCGGTGATTACTCTCCGTCAGTAAAACCAAGCAGCAAGGGCAACTACCACTCGGTTTCTATTACTATCACCGCGACCCATATCGAACAGGTTGAGACGCTCTACGAAGAACTCGGCAATATCGAAATTGTGCGTATGGTGCTGTAGTCCCTTTGCGGTTACCCGGCTTACCGGGTAACCCCTCTCCCCCGCTGTGATATACTCCCCCTCATCATTGGTTCCTCGTCTTCGGAGACGCTGTTTTGTATCAGGATAAAATTCTGGTCCGTCATCTCGGGCTGCAACCTTATGAGCCTGTCTCCCAGGCTATGCATGACTTCACCGATTCACGCGATGACACGACCCCTGATGAAATTTGGCTGGTTGAGCACCTGCCGGTATTTACCCAGGGTCAGGCCGGTAAAGCGGAACATTTATTAATGACGGGCGATATCCCGGTGATCCAGAGCGATCGGGGTGGACAAGTGACTTATCACGGCCCGGGCCAGCAGGTGATGTACGTCCTGCTTAATCTGAAGCGCAGAAAGCTTGGCGTGCGTGAGCTGGTGACGTTGCTGGAACAAACCGTCGTCAACACGCTGGCGGAATATGGTATTGACGCGCATCCGCGGGCTGATGCACCAGGCGTCTATGTTGGCGAAATGAAGATCTGCTCGCTGGGGCTACGTATTCGTAAAGGCTGTTCCTTCCATGGTCTGGCGTTGAATATTAATATGGATCTGACGCCTTTCCAGCGCATAAATCCCTGCGGCTACGCCGGTATGGAAATGACGCAGATGCGCCAGTGGGTAGATACCGCCACGCCAGATAATATACGCCCTGTTCTTCTGAAGAATGTGTTAGCGCTACTTAACAATCCCCCGCATGAATATATCCCTGCTTAATATATCATACAGGGGAGCCCGTTAATTTGACGGGCAACTATTTATTTACCGCTTTTACGCTTTACAATAATCCGCAGATTCTATATTTTCGAAGCGCCCGAATATTGCCGTTACATATTATTTAGCCTCCGGACAGCACGGCATACACAGGCTAAGTAACGTGAGTGATAATCACACAACTGTTTGTTTTTGATAAACAAGTGAAACAAAACCAACACTTTACGAATCTCTACAAGCATAATAAATAAATTCAACTATCATTCATGTTGTGAATGTATACGGAGTGAAAGCGTGGAGTCTACTAATTTACCAGCCAAACGACTGAATGAACCCGGTGGCGAAGACAAGCCACAAATTTTTCGGACTTTACGTAATATTGATCTCAATTTACTGACTATTTTTGAGGCAGTATATGTCCATAAGGGTATCGTTAACGCTGCGAAAATTCTTAATCTCACGCCATCGGCAATAAGTCAGTCGATTCAAAAGCTACGCGCTATATTTCCTGACCCGTTATTTATCCGTAAAGGCCAGGGCGTCACGCCGACGGCCTATGCGACCCACCTCCACGAATACATCAGCCAGGGGCTGGAGTCGATTCTGGGTGCGCTGGATTTAACCGGGAGCTATGACAAACAAAGAACGATCACCATCGGCTGCTCTCCTTCAGTGGGCGTGCTGGTCATGCCCGCCATCTACCAGGCCGTGAAAGAGCATGCTCCCCAGCTTCTGCTGCGCAATGTGCCACTCAACGAACCTGACGTTCAGCTTGCCCAGTTCCAGACGGATCTGGTTATTGAGAGCGGCAGCTTCAGCGCCAGAGCGCTGGGGCAAAACGTGCTTTATGCCGATAATCTGGTTTTGGTTTGCCGCCAGCAGCATCCCGCGCTCAGCGAGCCGTTAACCATTGAGAACCTGCGCAATTACGACCACTCGTCTTTCATGACCGAAGGGCAGTCCAACCATGGTCTGCGCCAGCGCATTGATGAAATTTTCCCGGAACGTCAGATCAGTTTCAGCAGTTACAATATGTTTACCACCGCCTCCCTGATTGGCAGCAGCGATATGCTGTGCATCATGCCTTCACGCCTGTATCACCTGCTGCGGAAATGCTGGTCGCTGGAGAGTATTCCGCTCAGCCAGCTCAATGCGGAATCTATCGAGATTTCACTGCATTACAACAAACTCAGTTTGCGCGATCCGGTACTGGAAAACGTCATCCGCATTATCCGTCAGGCCTTCTGACAGCGAGTGTCAGCACAAGCCCCTGCCACAAGCAGGGCGAAAGGCACAAAACAACAACTATTTTACAAATTGGCGACGTGGCAGGCTGCTTTCATGGCCGTTTCAATGATATACTGCCTGTCGTTCGTTCAAAAATAGTTGATAAATACAACATTCCCTTGAATTGAAACGCTTTCCTTCGATATTCGCAACTGGAACACGCACGCTATGAGTAAACCCATTGTGATGGAACGCGGTGTTAAATACCGCGATGCCGATAAAATGGCCCTTATCCCGGTTAAAAACGTGGCTACCGAGCGCGAGGCGCTGTTAAGAAAACCGGAATGGATGAAAATCAAACTTCCGGCTGACTCTTCGCGTATCCAGGGGATCAAAGCGGCGATGCGCAAGAATGGCCTTCACTCCGTCTGTGAAGAAGCGTCTTGCCCTAACCTTGCTGAATGTTTCAATCACGGCACCGCGACGTTTATGATTCTGGGTGCCATCTGTACCCGCCGCTGCCCATTCTGTGACGTTGCTCATGGCCGCCCGTTCGCGCCCGATGCTAACGAGCCGCAAAAACTGGCGCAAACCATCGCTGACATGGCGCTGCGTTATGTGGTCATCACATCCGTTGACCGTGACGATCTGCGCGATGGTGGAGCTCAGCACTTCGCTGACTGCATTACTGCTATTCGCGAGAAAAGCCCGAACATTAAAATCGAGACGCTGGTTCCTGACTTCCGCGGCCGTATGGACCGTGCGCTGGACATCCTGACCGCGACGCCGCCAGATGTGTTTAACCACAACCTGGAGAACGTGCCGCGTCTTTATCGTCAGGTACGACCGGGTGCGGATTACAACTGGTCTCTGAAGCTGCTGGAGCGCTTTAAAGAAGCCCATCCGCATATCCCTACCAAGTCAGGTCTGATGGTCGGTCTGGGTGAAACTAATGACGAAATCATCGAAGTGATGCGCGATCTGCGCCGCCACGGTGTGACCATGCTGACGCTGGGCCAGTATCTGCAGCCAAGCCGTCACCATCTGCCGGTACAGCGCTACGTCAGCCCGGATGAGTTTGATGAGATGAAAGCCGAAGCGCTGGCGATGGGCTTTACCCACGCAGCATGCGGTCCGTTTGTTCGCTCTTCTTACCATGCTGACATGCAGGCAAAAGGCGAAGAAGTCAAATAGTGCTGTAATATCCATTTACAGTAATGCAAAAAAACCGGCCTGATGAGCCGGTTTTTTTTCGCAAGCCCTCAGGCATTGCTATTACTCTTTGTGAGAAAGCTTCTCTGCCGGGATGTCCTCAGCGCTTTTCTTCGCGGCTGCATCATCGTCGTTCATCGCTTTCTTAAAGCCTTTGATGGCAGCCCCCAGGTCACCACCCAGCGTGCGTAACTTCTTGGTACCAAACAGCAGGACGACCAGTGCGGCAACCACCAGCAGTTTGGTAATACTAATCTCACCCATAGATACCTTCTTTACATAAAACAGGCTGCATTCAGCGCCAAAACCTGACTGTATTAACGGTCATTTGGCGCGTGCACACAATAGCAATCTGTAACAAGGTGAATCAAGCATTGTTGAAAAAAACATCACATTAATTGCGGTGGCGCAAAGCGTCGGTTACGAAGAACAGGTAATTGCTGACGCGCAAGCGCAATTCTTTCTAAAAATATCTCCGTCATCAGCAGCACCGGCGCTTCCGCTGCTGCGGCAACCGTGACTCCCAGTGGATCAACTACCCTGCTCTGCCCGATATTTTTATTGCCACACTCCCCGGAAGCAACGACATAGCAGGTCGTGTCCAGCGCGCGCGCCGCAAGCAGCGTTGCCCAATGCTGCTCTTTCAGCGGTCCCTTAACCCATGCAGCAGGCAATACCAGCACGTCTGCCCCTTGCAGGGCCAGATGCAATGCCAGCTCAGGAAAACGCAGGTCGTAGCAGGTCATTAACCCAACCTTAAACCCGTCAATATCAATTAACGGCGCAACGCGGTCACCAGGGTCAACACGCCGTGACTCCTGAATGCTGAACGCATCATAAAGATGAAGCTTGGCATAGCGCGCGATAATCACGCCATCACGGATAGCCACCAGCGTATTTACGGCGCGCCCCGGCGCTGAAGGAACGTGCACTGTTAAGATGGTCGTCATCGCGTTACCCACGCTCTCGGTGAGCAACGGCTGTAAAAAATCGCCATCAAGCGGCTGCGCGGACTTCACGGACAGATCCGGGTCATTATCATCCCTTGCCAGCAGCGCTTCCGGGAGAACCAACAGCGACGCGCCCTTCTGCCGGGCCTGTGTCATCAGGTTCACGCATTGTAGTGCATTAACCTGCCAGTCAGGCGTGACTGCAAACTGCCCTACCGCCACATACATATTTGTCCCCTCATCATAAACAGCGTTAAACTCGCTACTCTTACACATCAAATAGCAGGTATTTAGCGTGTTACAACTCCTTTTGGCTGTTTTTATTGGTGGAGGCACAGGGAGCGTTGCGAGATGGTTCCTGAGTATGCGGTTTAACCCCCTGCACCAGGCGATTCCCATGGGGACACTGGCTGCCAACCTGATTGGTGCTTTTATCATTGGTATGGGGCTGGCCTGGTTTAACCGGATGACGCACATCGATCCCATGTGGAAGGTCCTGATTACCACCGGGTTCTGTGGCGGTTTAACGACTTTCTCAACCTTTTCTGCGGAAACGGTTTTTCTCTTTCAGGAAGGCCGTATCGGCTGGGCGCTGGTGAATATCGCGATCAACATGCTTGGATCCTTCGCGATGACGGGGATCGCATTTTGGCTATTTTCCTCAGTAAGCACGCATTAACCGTCGGGGCGTTAATGTTGGCTTAATTTTTCTCTGTCACTCTGGAGGCCATACTGAACGAGGGTGACAGAATGAAACAGAATCTGATGAGCGCAGGAATGGTGTTGTTGAGCGTACTGATCGTTGCCAGCTTCCTGAAAATGTACCTGCTTGGCTGATTCATAACGAAAAAAACCCGCTCAATGAGCGGGTTTTGAAATTCTTGCTGACGCGTCTGAATTACAGAGCGATTACGTTAGCAGCAGAAGGGCCTTTGGCACCGTTAGTGATTTCGAACTCTACGCGCTGACCTTCAGCCAGAGTTTTGAAACCATTAGACTGGATTGCAGAGAAGTGTACGAACACATCTTTGCTGCCATCTTCAGGAGTAATGAAACCGAATCCTTTGGACTCATTAAACCACTTAACGTTACCTTTAATCTTAGACATCAAAATTACCTTTACATTAAAAAACGACACAAATGCTGTGTCGGTTACCAGTACAACAATTGTGGGACCTTTTGTCCAGCGGATCTTTGACAAAAAGTGACTAAAGTCGCGTTAATTTTCACTGGCAGATTTTTATCGCTTAGGAATCAATGCCTGCGCGTTTTTTCACCAGCTGGTAACCTTTTTTCAGTCAAAACTGAAAACGCATCCAGGCGAAGTAAACGTTACCGTTGTTGTACGTCCCGGGGATGTAGGTCATCTGGAACGTTGCCGGGCCATAGCCAATCGAGGCCAAAGGCAGCAGCACGGGGATCGGAATGTAGTTCCAGTTATCACGCGCCGTCACTCCTGCGGTATAGCCTAACCCGACGTGGAAATTCTCGTCCGCCAGCGGGCGCCACGTTTTCTCCCAGCCGTAACCCCCAATCGGTTCCCATTTATTAAACGAGTCTTTAAAGGCCATCAGATAGATGCCGTGCCAGTTTCCTTTCTCATCCCAGCGTGACTGACCAAAACCAGCCCCCCACGGGCGCTCGTTGTATTTATCTGTTTTCTCTTTGTCATAAGCAAAGCGCGCATGCCACGTTATTGCCGGTACATAGAGATCATAATGTTCAGGTGCTGACCAGGTCTGCGAAACATTATCCGTAAAAGTAGAGAACCAGCCTTTATTCGTCGCGTTGTCTTCTGCCTGTGCAACAGATGAAAACGTTAACTGACCAAAAATAAACAATAAAAGAGAGAAAAAAGTATTACGTAAGCTCACAATGCAATTACCATTCTTAATATTCGAAGCAAAGTTTACCACACAATAGTTGAACCATGTCTTAACGGCATCAGCACTACTCCTAAATATCAGGCCTCTTTTCGGGAATATTCTTAAGGCAGCGTTCAGGCTGGCCCAAATAAACCTACAATATGTATGACTATAACATTTTCATCCATCCCGATTAACAGGCCGAAAAACACATAATTTTAACATTTTGTTATCATTAAAGAGACATGCTACGCTGTTTCTGGCGGTCAACTTCCTGATGACATAAATGCCTGGGCCATGGCAAAAACGCTGTGATACTGTTCTTTAGTCGTCTATTTATTGATTTTAATCAGCAAGGACAGGCCATTAATTCGGCACATTTTCATCCTTCTTATTTTATTAATTTTTTTCTACCTCAGGGCACAGGATACAGGGGAAACCATGCTTACGTTTATCGAACTCCTTATTGGGGTCGTCGTCATTGTCGGTGTAGCCCGCTACATCATTAAAGGGTACTCAGCCACGGGCGTTTTATTTGTTGGCGGCTTAACTCTCCTGATTGTCAGCGCATTAATGGGGCATCAGGTATTACCTGCCAGCGCAGCCAGCACGGGTTATACTGCCACGGATATTGTTGAATATATTAAAATACTGCTCATGAGCCGTGGCGGCGATCTCGGTATGATGATCATGATGCTGTGCGGTTTTGCCGCCTACATGACCCATATCGGCGCTAATGACATGGTGGTTAAGCTTGCCTCGAAACCCCTGCAGTATATTAACTCCCCGTATCTGTTAATGGTTGCCGCCTATTTCCTCGCCTGTCTGATGTCGCTGGCCGTTTCATCGGCCACCGGTCTTGGCGTACTGTTAATGGCCACGCTGTTCCCGGTGATGGTGAACGTGGGCATCAGCCGCGGTGCAGCGGCAGCCATTTGCGCATCACCGGCCGCCATTATTCTTTCCCCAACCTCTGGCGACGTTGTGCTGGCCGCCAAAGCAGCCGAGATGTCGCTGATCGACTTCGCCTTTAAGACCACGCTGCCGATCTCGATTGTCGCCATTGTGGGAATGGGGGTCGCGCATTTCTTCTGGCAGCGCTATCTCGATAAAAAAGAGAACATCAGCCATGAGATGATGGATGTCAGCGAAATCACCACCACCGCTCCAGCGTTCTACGCCATTCTGCCGTTCACACCGATTATCGGCGTGCTGATTTTTGACGGCAAATGGGGTCCACAGCTGCACATTATTACTATTCTGGTCATCTGTATGCTGCTGGCTGCCGTGCTGGAATTCGTGCGCGGTTTCAACACGCAAAAAGTCTTCTCCGGCCTGGAAGTGGCGTATCGTGGAATGGCGGATGCCTTCGCGGGCGTGGTGATGCTGTTGGTTGCGGCAGGCGTGTTTGCCCAGGGTCTGAGCACTATTGGCTTTATCCAGAGCCTGATCTCCATCGCCACGTCGTTCGGCTCAGCCAGTATTATCCTGATGCTGGTGCTGGTCGTTCTGACCATGCTGGCGGCGATGACCACCGGTTCTGGTAACGCGCCGTTTTACGCTTTCGTTGAGATGATCCCTAAGCTGGCTCACTCCTCTGGCATCAACCCGGCTTACCTGTCTATTCCGATGCTTCAGGCCTCAAACCTGGGTCGCACTATCTCTCCTGTTTCAGGCGTGGTCGTTGCGGTTGCCGGTATGGCAAAAATCTCTCCGTTTGAGGTCGTCAAACGCACGTCAGTCCCGGTGCTGGTTGGCCTGATCATCGTCATTATTGCTACCGAAGTGCTGGTTCCCGGCGCTGCCTAAGTAAAATTCCTGATTTCCAAAAAGCGCCTGCTGGCGCTTTTTGTGCTTTAATAACTCCCAAAAATTAATCGAGCACAACCAATCAGGAAATCACATGTTCAGGAAGGATATTGTTATCTCGTCTGGCGCAGTTGCGCTTGCACTCAGTGTCTTCTCCGCACAGGCAGAACCGCTCAACGCTACGCAATATGGCGATTTCGATCGCTATGTACTGGCGCTGTCCTGGCAAACCGGGTTTTGTCAAAGCATGGTTGAGCGTAACCGCAATGAACCGGATGAATGTCGTCTGCAAAAAGAGAGCGAAAATAAAGCCGATTTTCTGACCGTCCACGGGTTATGGCCTGGTCTGCCGAAATCGATAGCGGCACGAGGCGTGGATGAACGTCGATGGATGCGATTTGGTTGTGCCACGCGTCCCATCCCGAATATGCCGGAAGCAAAGGCCAGCCGCAAATGTGCTGCTGCCGAAACCGGGCTGTCGCTTTCCGGTGCGGCAAAACTTAATGAGGTGATGCCAGGCGCGGGCGGAAACTCCTGCCTGGAACGGTACGAATACGCCAAGCATGGCGTCTGTTTTGGTTTTGATCCCGATGCCTATTTCGGCACCATGGTGAGAATGAATCAGGAAATGAAAAACAGTGCCGTCGGTCAATTCCTCGCGGCTAACTACGGTAAAGCCGTCAGTCGTCGTGATTTTGACAACGCCATTGCCAAAAGCTGGGGCAAAGAAAACATCAAAGCCTTTAAGCTGACCTGCAATGGCAACCCGGCGTATCTCACTGAGATGCAGATTTCGCTGAAAGCAGACACCATTAACCAACCGCTTTCCACAACGTCCTTTGCCCCGCAGCCACATCCTGGTAACTGCGGAAAACAATTTGTCATTGATAAAGCCGGTTATTGACCCACCACCGGGCGCACCATATCGAACCGGTGTTCATCACTGATCCCATAGTACGCCGTCGGCCCACCCGCTCGCAGGATGGGCTGCGCTTTCGCCGTCTGGTATATCCCCTCTTCCAGTAGCGTTTCCGCTATATGGATCCCCACCACTTCACCCAGCACCAGCCAGGTATCAACCGGGGTGCCATCGGCTCCGGTAAGCTGAATGCACTGAGAAAGGCGGCACTCAAAATTGACCGGGCTTTCCGCCACACGAGGAGCACTCACCAGTTGGCTTGCGGCGGGGGTTAATCCTGCAAAGGTAAATTCATCCCGATCGTGAGGAAGCGTAGCCGAGGTTTGATTCATGGCATGTGCCAGATCGCGCGTCGCCAGATTCCAGACAAACTCCTTTGTCTCGTGAATATTTCGCACGCTGTCTTTCCAGCCGTTGCTGGAAAAGCCGATGATCGGCGGGCGATAGTTAAAACAGTTAAAGAAGCTATACGGCGCGAGATTCAACTGACCGGCCCGATCGCAAGAGGAGATCCAGCCAATCGGACGGGGACCAATAATGGCGTTCAGCGGGTCATGCGGCAGGCCGTGCCCCTGAGACGGTTGATAGAAGTACATAGTGCTCTCTCGTTGATGGGGCAGACACGCATAATGCTTCGCGCAACACCCGGGTTCAGGATACTCAGCGTAACGCAATCCGCCTGGAATTAAGACTGAATAAATTTCAGCGAAAATTCATATGGGACATGAATGTGACCTTCATCACTTCAAACTTGAGCGTTCAGCCAGTATCATCGGGTAAGTTAAACCCTCGCTGCCAGACGGCGAGGGTTTTCTTTTGGATTGGTTTCTGCGTTAGACGCAGCATTAACGACATGGAGTAAAAAATGTCCAGACCCACCATTATCATCAATGAACTCGACGCAGAACGTATCGACCGATTGCTGGAAAAAGCCGAATTCGCCTCACTTCCGGTGGCCGATGCCCTGAATGAGGAACTCGACCGCGCGCAGATGTGCACACCTGAGTCAATGCCGCATGACGTGGTCACCATGAACAGCCGGGTAAAATTCCGCAACCTGACCACCGGTGAAGAGCTGACCCGCACGCTGGTTTACCCGGCTCAGATGACTGACAGCAGCGCGCAGCTTTCGGTTCTTGCCCCTGTCGGCGCCGCACTGCTGGGACTGCGCACAGGAGATACCATCCACTGGGATTTACCGGGCGGGGCCTCCACTCATCTGGAAGTGCTGGAACTGCTCTACCAGCCAGAAGCTGCGGGCGATTACCTGCGTTAATCCCTTCTGAACAAGCGCCCACTCGCTTTGCACAGAGGATGCACCCGCATCCTCTTTCCGCAAATTCACCTGATTTTCCTATATCACCCTTATTCCCCTTAATACACGCTTAATCTGTTTTGGTGCCGTGGGGACGGTCATGGGTGAGATAGTGGTTATCACATTCATTTTTTTACTTTTTGTGGCCATCATCGTCTCGGCTGTGCTTTACCTTGAACGCCACTGGTGAACGCTCACGTCACCGCTCTGCCCCGCACGCTGCGCAATGATTTTTTTCGCGGCATCACGATCGTCATCAAAATTGACGGAGTGATTACAGAATCCATAACTATTTTGTGGTTGAATGATTTCAGCGTTTATAAACAAGGAGAAACGGGTATGTATCAGAGAATCATTATGCCGGTTGATGTTTTTGAAATGGAACTGAGTGACAAAGCAGTGCGTCACGCGGAATTTCTCGCACAGCAGGACGGTATTATTCACCTTTTACATGTCTTGCCGGGCTCCGCCAGCCTGAGTCTGCACCGCTTTGCCGCCGATGTGCGTCGCTTCGAAGAGCACTTACAGCACGAAGCCGAGACGCGCCTGCAAACCATGGTCGGGCATTTCAGCATCGACCCGTCGCGCATCAAAACCCACGTCCGGTTCGGTAGCGTACGCGATGCCGTCAATGAACTGGCCGCGGAGCTGAATGCAGACGTAGTGGTGATCGGTTCACGCAATCCTTCCATCACCACTCACCTGCTAGGGTCAAACGCCTCCAGCGTGATCCGCCATACCCACATTCCGGTGATGGTGGTTCGTTAACTGCCCATAAAAAACCCCGCTTGCGCGGGGTTTTGTTTATCAGTACAGATGACCAATATTGACGATGGTACTGACGGTATCACCGAAGAAGGTCAGGCGGCTGAGCACCACGCCCACCAGCAGGATAACAAATACGGCTTTCTGCATCGGATGGCGCCTTAGCGACAACGTGAACCCCACGACGCAGCACAGCAGGCAGCCCAGATAGAGCGGCGAGCTTAACCAGGCGTGAGCGGTCATTTTCATGATGGTGCCGCCGCTGAGCCAGAGTACCGGTGCGGCAATCAGCAGCGCCATCAGGGCGATAATGCCCTGACGCAGTGCGACAGCTGACGCTTTCATCCCGAGCAGCGGTGTAGCTGCACAGCCCAACACCCAGACGGTGGCAAAGAACAGCATCATGGTGATGCCGTTGGCAATGGCCTGCATCGCCGGCGCGGCGTAGGTCATCCCCTGCACCACCACCAGCAGTATCCCGAACAGGGACGCCAGCAGCGCTGCGCCTTTGTTGCCTTTCGTAAGAAAAGCCAGGCCAATTGTGCCGCCATACAGCGTCGCGCCGAGAATCTCACGGCTCAGCCAGGCATGTTTCAGGTTGATTAACGCATTATAAGCGTGTTCCGGGTGCGCCAGATGCAATACCGCGGCGATGGAGGCAACCCCCAGGATCAGCCCCGTGATCAGCCAGTGAAGACGGTTGCCCTGCACTTCGCCACGCAGCGTGCGCCAGCTCAACAGGAGCGTCATCCCAACGGACATCTGGCTCAGCACGGTAAAAATCACCAACGGCAGTTCGTACTTTTCCATTATTTGTCCCCCGGCTGTTTCGGCTGGCGTGCCAGAATGAAGCGCGTACCCGGATTAAGCTGCGGCATTTTTGGGAAGCCCGGCGGATACTGCACGGCATTATTTGGCAGCGGATCGGCATCCAGATCGATCAGGGTCAGCGCCCCAACCGGACAGGCGTTAACGCAGGCAGGATTCAAGCCGATATCCAGACGCTCATAGCACATGCTGCACTTCTCGGCCTTCTGCGTTTCCTCATTGAAGCGCGGAGCGCCATACGGACAATTGCGGATACAGTTTTTACAGCCGATGCAGCGCTCAGGGTTATGCACCACCACGCCATCATCACGTTTGGTGTAGGCTTCCACCGGGCACGCCGCCAGACAAGCGGGGTTTTCACAGTGGTTACAGGCCAGCGAAAAGAACGCACGCTCCTCATGCGGGTAAATTTCTTTATCCAGCGGGTAGACATAGCGCCAGAAACGTTCGGGTTCGAGCTGGTTGAAGCTCTTACAGGCCATGGCGCATCCGCGGCAACCAATACATTTATCACTGTTCACTAAAAATGCGCGTCTCATGCGTCCGCTCCTTCATTGGCAATGAGGACAATATCGACAAACTGATCGTGAATAGCCGCGCCCGGTGCACCGGTGGCCATTTTACCCATATCGGCCGGGGTATCTTTCACCACGTTCTGCACGTTATAGCTGAGCTTGTTGAACCAGGATTCGTACATGACCAGGAAATCTTCCGGTACATTGGTGGTGACTTTGGCACGCAGTTGAACCTCGCCGATCTCGTTGAATACCCGCACTGTCGCCAGGTCTCGGATCCCCTTTTTCTTCGCAGCAACCGGGTGGATATAGACAAAGGGCTCCGGCCAGAAGACCTGCATCCAGTCAAGGTTAACGAACTGCGAATGCAGGCCGTACTGCAGGTGCGGCGTAAAGAGCTGGAACGGCAGTTTACCTTCTGCGGCTGGCAGATATTCCGGCAGTGCTTTATGGCCGTTCTCTTCGCAGCGCGCGGATAAAAACTCATACTTGCCTGACGGCGTTTTGAACTTCCGATCGTGCCAGGCTGCGCTGCTCGGCATTTTGGCCTTCACCGGCCCCTTCAGCAGATCGTCCCAGGAGCTGATGCCAAACTGCTTCGCCAGCCCGTCGTTGAATTCCAGATCCAGCCATTTTTTCTGGTCAACATCCTGTGGGAAGGTGCAAGAGCCCGGTTCCATTTTGTTGATGGTACGGGAGAGCAACACGGCAATATCCAGGTCGCTCTTGCATTCGTACATCGGCTTGATGGCAGGTTCGTTTACCGTCAGCCAGTAGTGCCAGTAAGACGAAGAGGCGCTCCAGTGCTCGAAGGTGGTGGTGACAGGCAGAACGATATCCGCGTGCTGAACCGTCTCGTTAAAGAACTGATCCACGCACACCACCATTTCCAGCTTGTCGAACGCTTTTTTCATCTTGTTGCGGTCGAAGTCCTGGGCAAACGGGTTCTTACAGGCCACCCACAGCATGCGGATAGGGGGATCGTTGGCGTCCAGAATGCTTTGCGCAGTCTGGTTCAGGTTGAGCGCGCGGTCAGAGTACTTGCGCTTTTCGCCGCTATCGCTGACAAACTCGCCCACCGGGCCTGATGCCCCTTCCATCCCTACAGAACCCACCGGGGGTGTCTGCGTCATTGCGTGGTAGTTATAGCCCCAGGTCTGCAGATGGCCGTAGCGAGCGCCACCGCCTTCTACGCCGATATTGCCGGTCATGGCGACAAAGGCATCAATCGCACGCACGTTCGCGCCGCCGTTCACGTGGCGCTGCATACCGTAACCAATCCAGACGGTGGAAGGCTTAACCGCCGTGAACTCCTCGGCAAGCTGGCGAATCACATCCGGCGCCAGACCACAAATTTCCGATGCCCACTCTACCGTGATGTTGTTGAGCAAGTACTGCTCAAACTCCGGATACCCGTGCGCGAAATGATTGACGAACTCCTGGTCCACGCGGCCGGTGTCCACCAGATGGCGCGCCATACCCAGCGCCAGCGCACCGTCTGAACCTGAACGCACGCGCAGATAGAGGTCGGCTTTCGCGGCAGTTTGCGAGAACAGCGGATCGATAACCACCACTTTCGCCCCTTTCTCGCGGGCCTGATAGATGTACTTCATGGTGTGCATGGAGCACCAGGCCGGGTTCGCCCCCCAGAGGATAATGTATTTGGCTTTAACCAGATCTTCCGGGTCGTTACACCACATGTCGCCCATGTCGTAGTGCTGTGCGTCAATGCCCGCAGGCCAGCACGGCGTACCGGCAAAACGCGTGGTGTAGCCGAGCGAGGACATCATCCCCTCCACGGCATAGCTCATCACCCCCAGGTTGCCGGAATATTTGGTCAGCGCCAGGCCAAGCAGGGAGCCATCTTTCTTTTTGATCTCCAGCATCTTGCTGGCGATCCGCTGCATGGCCTCATCCCAGGAGATGCGTCGCCATTTGCCGCTGCCGCGTCCGTCCTGAATCATCGGGTATTTTATACGGTCCGGCGAGTAGACCCGGCGCGGGTAGGTCAGCCCTTTCACGCACGGCGCACCGTGGGTAAAGGTGGATTCGCTTGCCCCCTCGACGAAGGTAATCACGTCATCTTTCACCCACGTTTTTAAGCTGCAGGTGTCATAGCAGTTACGCGGACAGGCGTTACGGAAGATTTTGTAGGTTTTCGGGTTAAACGGAATGGGCGGTTGTGCCATGGCACATCGGGAGGATAATAATCCGCCGGGTAATGCGGCGACGGTACCTAGCGCAATCAGTCCTTTTAAAAAGGAGCGCCGGTTAAGCTGCCCTTTATCAATAGTCATAATATTACTCTCGTTTTTAATTCATCAAACCAATTAGTCAGTAGCACGGCGAGGCATTTAATTACGGCTGTTTTCGCACAATCCTTTATTTTTGCGATAAATGCCGGGAGCCATAATTCGAGATGCGCGCGGACAAAACGGGTAAGTGCTTCATGATATTGCGGTGAATGTCTGGCATGCACTAATAGCATTACGGCCAGTTCAATTTCATAGCTGATATGGTCGTCGGGGACGCTATTTTCCGCGGTAACGGACAGCCCAATGCTCTGCAGGAATTCGCGCACGCTCAGCGTTGTCGCCCCCATTAGCAGAGGCTCGTCGTCCAGATAAACCGAGGCATAAGGTGGCGCCAGCAGCGTCGCCGGGCCGACAAACAGCACATTGAAGTCATACTCGACGTTTAACGCCTCATCCTGCGGCCAGGACTCACTCTCAGGGAAAAAATAGCGTAACGAGGCGCATCGCGAGGTCATATCCGCCGCGTTGAAGAAATCACGAAACATCAACCCATTTATTTCAAAGGGTGTTAACGCCTCATACATTGAAGGTGTGAATATATCTTTATCATTCATGTTAAATATAAATATTTATCAACAGAAAACGACGAGATATTATCAGCAGGCTTATTAATTTCTTTGATCGAAGCAGGTAGTTAACGCATGAAGCGTTCAATCACGACAATAATTGAGAATAAAAAAAACCAATAAAAAAGCCACCCCATGATGAGGTGGCTACTGCAGGTATCGTCTTACTTTTTTTTATGCGGTTTTGGTGCGAATCAGATAGTCAAACGAACTCAGGGACGCTTTCGCACCTTCGCCCGTGGCAATGATGATCTGTTTGTACGGCACGGTCGTACAGTCACCTGCGGCGAAGACGCCTTTTACGCTGGTTTCACATTTCGCATCAATGATGATCTCGCCCATACGGTTGCGCTCAATCGCGCCTTCCAGCCAGGTGGTGTTTGGCAGCAGACCAATCTGCACGAAAATCCCCGAAAGCTGAACGCTGTGCACGTCGCCGCTGATGCGGTCACGGTATTCCAGGCCGGTCACTTTGCTGCCGTCGCCCTTCACTTCCGTGGTCTGCGCGTTCAGGATGATGTCGACGTTTTTCAGGCTGCGAACTTTATCCTGCAGAACCTGGTCGGCCTTCATCTCTGGCGCGAACTCCAGCAGGGTCACATGTTCCACAATCCCCGCCAGGTCGATAGCCGCTTCCACGCCGGAGTTACCGCCGCCGATCACCGCTACGCGTTTACCTTTAAACAGCGGACCGTCACAGTGCGGGCAGTAGGTCACACCTTTGGTGCGGTACTGATCTTCACCCGGAACGTTCATGTTGCGCCATTTCGCGCCGGTGGCAATGATAATGCTACGCGCTTTCAGCACCGCGCCGGATGCCGTTTCAATCTGGTGTAAACCGCCTTCGACCGCAGCAGGAACCAGCTTGCTGGCGCTCTGGCTGTCGATGACATCCACGTCATAGTCGCTGACGTGCGCTTTAAGTGCGCCAGCCAGTTTCTGGCCTTCGGTTTTCGGCACGGAAATGTAGTTTTCGATGTCCACGGTATCCAGTACCTGGCCGCCAAAGCGTTCACCCATCAGACCGGTACGGATCCCTTTACGCGCGGAGTAAACCGCCGCTGCCGCGCCCGCCGGGCCGGAACCGACGATCAGCACATCGTAGGCATCACGTTTGTTCAGCGCTTCTGCTGCGCGTTTTTCTGCGCCGGTATCCACTTTGGCAACAATTTCCGTCAGCGTCATGCGGCCCTGACCAAACTCCTGACCATTCAGATAGACCGCCGGCACGCCCATTACGTTACGCTCGGTGATCTCATTCTGGAACGTACCGCCGTCAATCGCCGTGTGTTTAATGCGCGGGTTCAGCACCGACATCAGGTTCAGCGCCTGCACCACGTCCGGGCAGTTGTGACAGGAGAGTGAGTAATAGGTTTCAAACTCGAAATCACCGTCGATGTCGCGGATCTGCTCCAGCAGGGCCTGCGCTTCTTTAGACGGATGCCCACCGGTCCACAGCAGCGCCAGCACCAGTGAGGTAAATTCATGCCCCAGCGGAGAGCCGGCAAAGCGCGGCCCCTGATCAGAACCCGGGTTGGCGATCAGGAAAGAAGGCTTACGGACTGCAAGCGTATTGTCTTCTTTGAAGGTCACTTTCGGTGACAGTTCAGCGATCTCTGCCAGCAGTTCCTTGATCTCTGCCGATTTCGCGCTGTCATCCAGCGTGGCAATCAGCTCAACAGGTTTGGTCAGTTTCTCAAGGTAGGCCTTGAGCTGGGTTTTCATATTCGCGTCGAGCATTGTTCTTCCCTCTCTTAAGACGTCATCATGCAAGCTGCCTTATAGGGGCGGCCTGAATGCAACTTGCATCATGGTGCTAATGAAATGGGCGCGGGCGCGCCCATGGATTGCCGGGTGGCACTTCGTTTACCCGGCCTACGATACTGTAGGCCTGTGCAAACGCGGCGCCGCCAGGCTTTGCAGACTTAGATCTTGCCGACCAGGTCTAAAGATGGAGCCAGCGTCGCTTCGCCTTCTTTCCATTTCGCCGGGCACACTTCGCCTGGGTGGGAAGCCACGTACTGAGCGGCTTTCACTTTACGCAGCAGGTCAGACGCATCACGGCCGATACCTTCAGCGGTAACTTCGATAGCCTGGATAATGCCCTGCGGGTCAACAACGAAGGTCGCGCGGTCGGCCAGACCTTCATCTTCACGCATATTGTCGAAGTTACGGGTCAGGGCGCCAGTCGGGTCGCCGATCATCGCGTATTTAATTTTCGCGATGGTTTCAGAGCTGCTGTGCCACGCTTTGTGGGTGAAGTGGGTATCGGTAGAGACAGAGTAAACGTCTACGCCCAGCTTCTGCAGTTCTTCATAGTGGTCAGCCACGTCACCCAGTTCGGTCGGGCAAACGAAGGTAAAGTCAGCCGGATAGAAGAAGAACACGCTCCAGCGACCTTCGGTATCTTTCTCAGTGACTTCAATGAACTCACCGTTTTTGAACGCCTGGTTTTTGAAAGGTTTAATTTTGGTATTAATCAAAGACATCTGTACTTCCTCCGTGTTTTCGTTGAGATGTAAGGTAACTAACTTTGCTCATCGGGGCTAATGCGTTTGCTTTATCAAATCAATCAGCCATACCTAACAACATCAACAAGACAGTAAGGTGAACCTTTTAAAGGAAACGCCAAAAGTAAAAAGGCCGCCTCTACGGGCGGCCCTTTTACCTGAATTCCCCGCAGGTACATTCAGTGCCAGCTTAAGCTGGCGTTGCGTTGCGCTCTACGCCCTTAACATCAAGGTGGTAACAGCCGTTTAATTACACCATCCGTGCCAGGCTTGAGCAATCCACGGGAGAGGCATTCCTGCCTATGGCTGTGATAGGCAGTTTCGAACATAATGACGGGGCGTTATAAATTAATTTTTATTATAAAAATAACTCAATATATAAATGACAATTGTCAATTAAAGTGCCTCTTAGTGAGATAAAATTATCTTAATCATCTTTGAAGTACTATTTTAATAATCTGACGTCGTGATATATTAAGACGCGTTTAATTTAAAATTAAGAGAGTTAACCGAAAGGATTGTAAATGGTTAACTTCAAACTATAGTTATCAGTGATGTGATAACTCATGCAAACACGACATCATCAGGACGACACATGGCAAATCTCTACGATCTTAAAAAATTTGATCTCAACCTGCTAGTCATTTTTGAATGTATCTATCAACATTTGAGTATCAGTAAAGCGGCTGAGACGCTCTATATTACTCCCTCAGCAGTGAGTCAGTCATTGCAGCGTCTGCGCGGACAACTCAACGATCCCTTGTTTATTCGTTCAGGTAAGGGCATCACCCCCACTACGGTTGGCGTCAACCTTCATCATCATCTTGAACAAAACCTCAATCAGCTTGAGCAAACCATCAATATGATGCACAGCAACGGGTTGAAGAAGAGCTTTGTCATTTACGGTCCGCAGTTTATGACGCCTAAAATCATGCTGGATCCGATGAAAATCCTGATCGAGAAGTATAACTATCAGGTTGAGCTGCATGATGTCTTCCTTGCCCCGGACTCAGCAGAAGACCTGCTGGCATACCGGAAAGCGGACCTTGTCTTCTCTTTCGCCCCGCTGAATAGCCGTTCAACGGCCTGCTGCTTGTTCCAGCAGATGTCTTTTACGCTGGTTTGCCGTCAGGATCACCCCCGCCTGGGTTTACAGGCGACGCGTGACGAAATTCTTCAGGAAAAATTTACGGCCTTCCTGAGTGATGAGTTGAGCGTAAAGAATTTTCAGGAGCATACTGAGCAACTGCTTCCCGAACGAAATATCCTGTTCCGCAGCGACTCGTTTATCTCACTGCTGTCGATGATAGGCAATTCCGATCTGATTGGATTAGCCCCTACGCCAGCCTTTGAGCAGTATGGCCCGGCATTAAATCTCCGTAAGATTGAGACTGACATTACCTTCCCGACAGTCCCGGTTTATATGATGTACAATCGCTCAGCACTGAATAATGCTTCCTTCTCCAATTTTATTGATGACTTAAACTTACCCCAATAATTATAACTGACTGTTTACAGCAGTCAGTTACTTTTAATGCATTCACAAGGGAAATGTATTTAGCGTAATTATATGATTAATTTTTACCTATAATTATCTTCTTTCTAAGAGTATCATCCCCATTATTCATGCGCCATCTGATCATTATCACTCAGTAATGGATTGATATGTCACTTTACAAATTTCCATTGAATCAAAACGTAGTCGATGCCACGCAAGAGCGAATAAAATGGACCCTGGAGAATTTATCCAGGGTGTGTGTCTCTTTTTCAGGGGGAAAAGATTCCACCGTCATGTTACATCTGACGGCATTATGCGCCCGTAAAATGAAACGCAAAATAGACGTTCTCTTTATAGACTGGGAAGCGCAATTTACTTACACCATTAATCATGTCGAACATATGCGCGCCTTATACAGCGATGTCATCGATCGTTTCTGGTGGGTAGCGCTTCCCCTCACCACGCAAAATTCCCTGTCGCAATTCCAGCCAGAGTGGCAATGCTGGGAACCCAATACCGAGTGGGTACGGCAACCGCCTGACGATGCCATAACAGATCCCGCCTTTTTCCCCTTTTACCAGGGGGGAATGTCTTTTGAGACCTTTGTGCGCAGTTTCTCGGACTGGTTCTCTCTCAACCGCCCGGCCGCCGTCATGGTCGGGATACGCGCCGATGAGTCATACAACCGTTTTCTGGCTATCGCATCAGCGCGTAAACAACGCTTTGCCGATGATAAACCCTGGACGACCGTCGCACCGGGTGGGCATGCCTGGTATATCTATCCTCTCTACGACTGGAAAACCGCGGATATCTGGACCTGGTTTGCAAAAACCGGCAATAGCTATAACACACTCTATGACCTTATGTATCAGGCCGGCGTACCACCGCGCTATATGCGCATCTGCGAACCTTTTGGCCCGGAACAGCGTCAGGGCTTATGGCTCTATCATGTTGTAGAGCCCGAACGCTGGGCGACCATGTGCGCACGTGTCAGCGGCGCGCGCAGCGGCGGAATTTACGCCGGGCACGACAACCATTTTTACGGTCACCGCAAAATACTCAAGCCGGACCATCTTTGCTGGCGGGAATATGCCCTGCTGCTTCTCGACAGCATGCCGCAGAATACGGCCGAGCATTACCGCAATAAAATCGCCATATATCTGCACTGGTACCAGAAGAGGGGCATGGAGGATATTCCCGATACCCAGGAGGGCGATATCGGTGCCAAAGACATCCCTTCATGGCGGCGCGTTTGTAAGGTTTTACTTAATAACGACTACTGGTGCAGAGCGCTGTCTTTCAGCCCAAACAAACCCAAACATTATCAGCGCTACAGCGACAGAGTGAAGGCAAAACGCAAGGAGTGGGGCATTTTATGCGACAAAGAATAATCAACGAAATCGAAACGTACCTTCAGTCACTTCCTGAAGAGGACCAAATTAACGCCATTAATGCCTTTCGCCAGGCACTGCATAAATATAGCCCGTTTAACGATCAACCCATCGACTGCGTATTGTGGATCAAACAGGACGCTATCACGGCTAACGATTACAACCCCAATAATGTGGCCCCACCGGAAAAACGGTTGCTCATTAAGTCGCTGGAACTTGATGGATTCACCCAGCCTATTGTTGTAACAGAAAACGAACCACAACATTATGAAATTGTGGATGGTTTTCATCGTCATGAGATTGGCAAAAGTCGGGCTGCGTTAAAGCGCAAGCTGAAGGGTTACCTGCCTGTCACGTGCCTGCGTCAGGAACGACTCGGTAAATATGACCGCATGGCCTCGACCATCCGACACAACCGCGCACGCGGGCGGCATCAAATCAACGCGATGTCTGAAATCGTTCGAGAACTTGCGCAGCTTGGCTGGAGCAATGAAAGAATTAGCGAAGAGCTCGGTATGGATGGTGACGAGGTGCTGCGTCTCAAACAAATCAACGGCCTGCTGGAACTGTTTGCAGACCGTCGTTACTCAGAAGCCTGGACGGTGAAATAATCAGAGCGTGTTCAAACGCTCTGCCGCGGCCAGTAGCGTCGATTCCTGCTTCGCAAAGCAGAGACGAATCAGTTTATGCGGAAAAGGATCGGCGCAGAACACCGACAACGGAATAGCGGCCACGCCGACTTCTTTTGTCAGCCACTGGCAGAAACTGACATCATCCAGATCGGAAATGGCGCTGTAGTCAGCCAGCAGGAAGTACGTCCCCTCGGAAGGCAAAATTTCCAGGCGACTTTGAGCCAGTGCGGTCACAAACAGATCCCGGCGTGCACGGTAAAAATCCGGCAGGTCGCGATAATGCTGTGGTTCATCGCGTAGCATGTCCGCCAGCGCCAGCTGAGCCGGGGTATTCACCGCAAACGTCAGGTACTGGTGTACCTTACGTAATTCAGCGCTGATGGCGGCAGGTGCCACGCAATACCCCACCTTCCAGCCGGTCATATGGTACGTTTTGCCAAATGACGACACGGCCACGGCACGTTCACGAAGCTGCGGATGGGCCAGCACGCTGGCGTGCCCTTCTTTAGTAAAACAGATGTGCTCATACACCTCGTCGCTCAGGACATAAATTTCACGTTCGGCAATGGCCTGCCACAGCGCGGCAAAATCGGCTTTCTGCCACACGCTCGCAGACGGGTTATGGGGCGTATTCAGGATCACCAGCCGCGTTTTATCGCTCAGCAGCGCAGCGAACGCCCGCCAGTCCGGGCGGAAATGCGGCGGCTGCAGCGCCACGCGTTTCACCACGCCGCCAGAGAGTTCAACCGCAGGCGCGTAGCTGTCGTAACTGGGGTCAAAACAGATGACCTCATCGCCCGCGCGCACCAGCGCGGTGATGGCCGCATACAGCGCTTCGGTCGCCCCTGCCGTCACCGTAATGTCGCTATTCGCATCCGGTTTATGGCCATACAATTCCGCCGTTTTATCCGCAATGGCTTCCCGCAGCGCCTGCACGCCCGTCATCGGCGCATACTGATTTGCTCCCTGCGCAACGTGGTACGCCAGTCGTTCCTGCAACCAGGCCGGTCCGTCAAAATCCGGGAATCCCTGAGAGAGATTAATGGCGTTGTGCTGCTGCGCCAGTGCGCTCATCTGCGTAAAGATGGTGGTGCCGAGATTAGGAAGTTTACTCTGAGGAATCAATGCGTTATTACTCATTATACGGTGCCTGCATGTAATACTTATGTTGCTGCCACTATAACACGATGTTACCATTTGGCAATCAAGACGCTTAGACGTCTATACCATATCAATATTCCTGGTCGAGAGGTAAAAGGCAATGGCAGACAACCTGCAACTCACACAACTTGTCGACGCCTGCCGCTGGATTGGCGCCAAAGGCTGGGCACCCGCCACCGGTGGCAACATGTCTGTGCGACAGGATGAACACCTCTGCTGGTTGAGCGAATCCGGTAAAGACAAAGGCAGCCTGACCACGGCGGATTTTCTGCAGGTCGAGATCGCCACAAACCGTGCGCCATCAGGCCGCAAGCCGTCGGCAGAGACCGGGCTACACACCCTCATTTATCGCCTGTTCCCCGAGGCCAACGCTGTCCTGCACGTTCACACCGTCAACGCGACGGTGCTGTCACGTCTGGTCAGGGAAACCGAGCTGAACATCAGCGGCTTTGAGATGCAAAAATCGCTTACCGGACAGGCCACCCATCTGGATACCGTCTCCATCCCGGTGTTTGATAATGACCAGGATATCGACGCCCTCGCCTCGCGAATCGCCCATTACGCGCAGGAACGCCCGCTTAATTATGGTTTTCTTCTGCGCGGTCATGGCTTAACCTGCTGGGGACGCGATGTGGCCGAGGCCCGCCGCCATCTGGAAGGACTTGAATTTCTTTTTGAATGCGAAATGCGTTTACGACAACTGGAGAGAGTATGATTCGCGCAATTGTGACGGATATTGAAGGGACCACCAGCGATATCCGTTTTGTCCACGATGTTTTGTTCCCCTACGCGCGTGAGCGGCTGGCGGCGTTCGTCACCGCGCAGCAGTACGCCGAGCCGGTCAAATCCATTCTGGACAATCTGCGCGATGAAATCGGTAACCCGCACGCCAGCGTCAGCGAGCTTATTGACGCCCTCTTTGCCTTTATGGATGAAGACCGTAAATCCACGGCGCTCAAAGCGCTTCAGGGGATCATCTGGCACGATGGCTACGTGAATGGCGACTTTACCGGCCACCTCTACCCTGACGTCCTGCCTGCGCTGGAAAAATGGAAAGCGCAAGGGATTGATCTCTATGTTTATTCCTCGGGATCTGTCGCCGCACAGAAACTGTTATTTGGCTACAGCGACGAAGGTGATATTACTCATCTGTTCAGCGGCTATTTTGATACCCACATCGGCGCCAAGCGCGAGGTGGCGTCTTACCAGAACATTGCGGCCCAAACGGGCATCGCGCCGTCGCAGATCCTGTTCCTGTCAGATATTCATCAGGAGCTGGACGCGGCTGAACAGGCAGGCTTTCGTACCCTGCAGCTGATTCGCGGCGATGATGACGGGGCAAGCCATCACCATCAGGTCCACCAGTTTGACGAGATAAACCCGGAGCAGATCCCTTCATGAGCGCATTAACTGTCTATTCTGATAAAGACGCCAGTCAACCAAAGTGGCACAGCACCGACGCCGCCGAGATCGCCCGGCAGCTCAACGCCAAAGGCGTACGTTTTGAACGCTGGGACGCGGACCGCGATTTAGGTCAGGATCCCGCCCCGGAGGCGGTGATTGAGGCTTACCAGCATGCGATCGACAAACTGGTGGCAGAGAAAGGTTATCAGAGCTGGGACGTCATCAGCCTGCGGGCCGATAACCCACAAAAAGACGCGCTGCGCGCAAAGTTCCTGAGCGAACATACTCACGGCGAAGACGAAGTGCGCTTCTTCGTGGAAGGCGCGGGATTGTTCTGCCTGCACATTGGCGATGAGGTTTATCAGGTGCTGTGCGAGAAAAACGATCTGATCTCCGTACCCGCGGGTACGCCGCACTGGTTTGATATGGGTTCAGAGCCGAACTTTACCGCGATCCGTATTTTCGACAATCCGGAAGGCTGGGTGGCGCAGTTTACGGGCGATGCGATCGCGGATGCGTATCCACGTCTGGCATAATCTTTTCTCCCTCTCCCTGTGGGAGAGGGTTGGGGTGAGGGCTTAACGCGCACTACGCGTTAAGCCCTTTCACATACCCCACCAGCTGATCCAGCACAATCCCCCACCCTTCGTGGAAGCCCATCTGTTCATGCTGCTCACGAATTTCCTTCGTCGGGTGGCGCGCAATTGCCGTATAGCGGGTTTTGCCCTCGCCCACCTCCTCCAGCAGCAAAATCGCCGTCATAAACGGCTTCTCGGCCGGTTTCCAGCCTTCCGTATAACCGTCGGTAAAGACCAGTTTTTTTCCCGGGTCGATTTCAAGAAACACACCCCGGTTATCCATCCGCTGTCCGTCCACCTCAAATACGGTATTGAACCGACCGCCCACGCGCAGGTCGAGGTCGCATTCGGTCACTTTATGGGGAGCAGGAATGAAGAAGTTTTTGATGTGCTCGGGCGTGGTCCAGCAGAGCCACAGCAGGTCGCGCGGTGCATCCACCACGCGCTCCAGTTTTAAGTCAGTATCAGGATCAAGCGTCACGATATCGTCCTCTAAAGGGAACCCCTTAAAGGATAGCCGGACTCAGGCGAATTTCCCGTTTGCCACCTCTTCCGGCGTCACTACGCCCGTATCCAGCACCCAGCCGCTAATCAGCGAGGCTGGCGTAACGTCAAACGCCGGGTTATAGACCAGGGCGTTTTCCGGCGCCCACTGCACCGCCCCAAAGCTTCCCGCAACGCCCTTCACCTCACTGGCGGCGCGCTGCTCAATCGGGATCGCATCTCCGTTCGGGCACTCCGGGTCGAGGGTTGTTTGCGGGGCAGCCACGTAGAACGGAATGCCGTGGAATTTCGCCAGCACCGCAAGGGAATAGGTACCGATTTTGTTCGCCACGTCGCCGTTAGCGGCAATTCGATCGGCCCCTACCCACACGGCGTCCACTTCCCCTTTTGCCATCAGGCTGGCGGCCATGGAATCGGTAATCAGCCGATACGGCACGCCCAGCTCGCCAAGCTCCCACGCGGTCAACCTGCCGCCCTGCAGCAGCGGACGGGTTTCATCCACCCAGACGTTGCTGACATTTCCCTCCTGATAGGCGCGGGCAATCACGCCCAGCGCCGTGCCCACGCCCGCCGTTGCCAGCCCGCCGGTGTTGCAGTGGGTCAGCAGGCGGCTACCGGGCGTCACCAGCGCGCTGCCCGCGCGGGCGATAGCGTCACACAACTGCCTGTCTTCAGAAATCAGGCGCAGCGCTTCAGACACCAGCGCCGAAACGAAATCTTCCTGCCAGAGCGCCAGCTTCATACGGTCAAGGTTGTTCATCAGGTTCACCGCCGTCGGGCGGGACGCGCGCAGGGTTTCCAGCGCCACGGCGAGTTCATCACGGCTTTTGCCGCTTTCCGCCAGCAATGCCAGCAGCAGGCTTGCAGAGAGACCAATCAGCGGCGCACCGCGCACGCGCAGAGCATGGATATGCCCGACCAGCGTCTCTACCGTGGAGGCCTCAAGCCAGCGTTTCTCCTGCGGAAGCGCCTGCTGGTCGAGAATAAAGAGCTGATTATCCGCCACCCGCAGGCTGGTCGTCTGTAATGTCTGCATGTCGTTAATTCCCTGTTGCGTTGTTGTAGCACATTGTGTCAGGATGAAATCCAGATGTATAGACGTCTACATGTCTTTATTAGCAAACTCGTGAGGAGCAGGCCATGTCGCAATACCGTACCTTTACCCCTCAGGACGCCGTGGAGTATGCCAGGCAGTTTGGTGGACTCGACGATCCTTCCTCGCTGGTGGAGGCGCAGGAAGTGGGCGACGGCAACCTCAATCTGGTTTTCAAAATTTTCGATGCCCAGGGCACAAGCCGCGTCATCGTCAAACAGGCGCTGCCCTACGTGCGCTGTGTCGGCGAGTCCTGGCCGCTGACGCTGGACCGCGCCCGTCTGGAGGCGCAAACCCTGGTCGAGCATTACCAGCACAGCCCGCAGCACACCGTGAAAATCCACCACTTTGACCCGGAACTGGCGGTGATGGTGATGGAGGATCTCTCCAGCCATCGCATCTGGCGCGGCGAGCTGATTAAAAACAATCACTATCCTCAGGCCGCGCGTCAGCTGGGTGAATACCTCGCATACACGCTGTTCCACACCAGCGATTTCTACCTGCATCCGCACGCGAAAAAAGCGCAGGTAGCGAAATTCATCAACCCGGAGATGTGTGAGATCACCGAAGATCTGTTCTTCAACGATCCGTACCAGATCCACGAACGCAACAACTACCCGGTCGAGCTGGAAAATGACGTCGCCGCCCTGCGCGACGATGCCCAGTTGAAAATTGCCGTGGCCTCCCTGAAGCATCGCTTTTTCTCACACGCTGAAGCGCTGCTGCACGGGGATATTCACAGCGGCTCCATTTTTGTGGCGGACGGCAGCCTGAAGGCCATTGACGCCGAGTTCGGCTACGTTGGCCCGATTGGCTTTGACGTCGGCACTGCCATTGGCAACCTGCTGCTCAACTTCTGCGGCCTGCCGGGGCATCTGGGTATTCGCGATGCCGCCGCCGCCCGCGAGCAGCGCCTGATCGACATTCAGGCGCTGTGGAACACCTTCGCGGAGCGCTTCCAGGCATTAGCAAACGAAAAAACGCGAGACGCCGCGCTCAGTGCGCCGGGCTATGCTTCCGCGTTTCTGAAAAAGGTCTGGCATGACGCCATTGGTTTCTGCGGCACCGAACTGATTCGCCGCAGCGTCGGGCTTTCCCACGTCGCGGATATCGACACCATTCAGGATGACGCCATGCGCCACGAATGCCTGCGCCATGCGATTACCCTCGGCAAGGCGTTGATTGTCATTGCCGAGCGCATCGACAGCGCGGAAGAGCTGGTGGCACGCGTGCGGCAGTACAGCTGAGTGCTTCTGGTTTTCTCCCTCTCCCCGTGGGAGAGGGTCGGGGTGAGGGCACCAAACCGCACTCACCCTAAATACTCAATCACCGACAACCCACCGTTATAATCCGTGCTGTAGATAATCCCCTGAGCATCCACAAACACGTCGCAGGACTGGATCACCTGCGGGCGATTCGGCCGCGTATCCATCATTCTTTCCGGCGCAGCTGGCACCAGCGCACCGGTCTCCACCGGGCGATACGGGTTGGAAATATCATACGCGCGTACGCCCGCGTTCTGGTAAGTGGCAAAAATCAGCGTCGAGCTGACAAAACTCCCCGGCCGGTTCTCGTGCAGGTTGTGCGGCCCAAAGTGCGCCCCTTTCGCCACGTAGTCGGTTTCATCCGGCTGCGGGAAAGTCGAGATACTCACCGGGTTCGACGGCTCGCGGATATCAAACAGCCAGATCAGCTTCTCCCCATCCTCCTGGTTATCCAGCACCGCTTCGTCGAGCACCACCAGCAGGGAACGGTCCGGCAGCGGCAGCGCGGTATGCGTCCCGCCACCAAACGGCGGGCTCCAGTTGCGATGGCTAATCAGCTTTGGTTGAGTGCGGTCTTTCACGTCCAGCAGCGTCAGACCACCGTCGCGCCAGCTCCCATAGGCGGTATCGCCGGCGATAATCGCGTGGTGCAGCGCGTGGCGCTTCCCTTCGGGCCAACTGGGCTTTTCCCCTTCGGCCTGGTTCATCCCCGGCAGCCACCAGCGCCCCGCCACTTCAGGCTTGCGCGGGTCGGCCAGATCGATGGTCAGAAAGATATAATCGGTAAAGCCGTCAATCAGCGCCGACACGTACGCCCAGCGCCCGCCGACGTACCAGATGCGGTGGATCCCGATGCCGTTCAGCGAAAGAAAGCCGATTTCACGCGGCTTGTCCGGGGTAGAGATATCAAACACCCGCAGCCCGGCGCTCCAGCCTTTGTCCCGCACGTCGCTGACGGTCTCCCCCACCTGACGGGTGTAGTAAACCTTCTCATCGGCAAAGCGGGCATCGGCAAACAGATCCCGGGCGTTGATCACCAGCAACAGATCGTCATGCGCCTGCAAATGCACGTTCCAGGTGCCGGGCGGCGCGGGAACATAACCTGCCGCTTTCGGTTTTTCCGGGTCGCGCACATCGACGATGGAAAAACCCTGCGACACCATATGACCGATATACGCGAAACCGCGATGCACCATCAGCTGCACGCCGTCCGGGCGACCGCCCTGGTCGCTATGGCCAATCAGCCGCATATTGCGGCTGTATTCGGGCGTAGGGAGCACACTCATTTATTTTTAGCTTCCAGCGTCGCAAACCACGGCGCGATAAAATCGTCCGTCTGGCCCCAGCCCGGAATGATTTTCCCAAGCGACGCCACGTTCACCCCACCCGGCTGGGCGGTCAGCAGCGCCTGCGGAATGGCAGCGGCTTTAAAGTCATAGGTTGCCGGGGTCGCTTCTCCGGCAATCTTATTGGCGATCAAACGCACGTTGGTTGCGCCAATCAACTTCGGATCCACCGCCACGCTTACCTTCCACGGGCTGCCCGGCTCGCGCATCAGCTGCAGATCCTGGTTAGATATATCGATGCTGTAGAGTTTGATCTCGGTGCGCCCGTTCTCTTTCAGCGCCTTATACGCGCCCTGGCTGAAGGCATCCCAGGTGCCCCAGATAGCGTCGATTTTTCCTTTCGGGTATTTCGCCAGGATAGCGCCCACCTTGTTGGCGGTATCCCCCTGCACGTCAGAGGAGACCGCACCAATGGATTCCAGCTCTTTGATCTCCGGATACTGTTTTTGCAGTTCCTTGTACGCCGCCTGACGACGCTCCATCGGCGGGAAGCCCGCCACCCACAGCTTGACAATATTGGCCTTTCCGTTGAAATCTTTCGCCAGCTGGCCGAAGGAGAGGTTCGTCAGCGAAGCATCATCCTGCTGAGTAACGGTCACGCCCGGGATCTCGCCGTTCACCGCCGTATCAAACACGGCGACTTTAATCCCGGCATCCACCGCCTTCTTCACCAGCGCGGTGGAGTACGGATCGCGCCCCTGAGACAGGATAATCCCGTCGTACTTCTGGCTGATTGCCTGGTTCACGAAGTCCTGGAATTTGGCATCGTCCCCGTTGCTTAAAAAAGTGCTGACCTTAAAGCCGAGTTTCTTCCCTTCCTGAATCGCCCCCGCCACAAACTGCGTGGTGTTGTCGTCGGAGCCGAGGTTGCGGATCACCGCGATGCGGATCGGACCCTCGTGGTTCGCAATGGCAGCCGGCACCGGTGCGGGCGTGGCCGCGAAGCCTGGCAGCGCAGTCAATAATCCAAGTGCTACCAATGAGCGTGCAATTTTTTTCATTTTTTATCCTGTTGTGTTATCAGCGTTTTTGTATGTAGGTCATCGCCAGCGCCACCGCGAGCACCAGCCCTTTTATAATGTCCATGGCGTAATACGGCACGGAGAGCATCACCAGCCCGTTCGACAGCACGCCGAGAATAACTGCCCCAACCAGCGTCCCCAGCGCGTTCGGCTTGCCGGAACCCGCCAGCGAGAAGCCGATCCACGCCGCGGCCACCGCATCCATCAGATAACCGCCCCCGGCATTCACCTGCGACGAGCCAATGCGCGAGGCCAGCAAAATCCCGCCCAGCCCCGCCAGCAGCGAGGCGATCACGTAAGCTGCCACCTTGTAGCGCGTGGTGCGAATACCGGAGAGGCGCGCGGCTTCCGGGTTGCCGCCGATGGCGTACATGCGTCGGCCATGCGTGGTGAGGGACAATCCCAGCTGCGCGAGAACCGTCACCACCAGCATGATGATGACGATGGTCGGCACCTGCCCCAGCAGGCTGAACGCCGCCGGAATGGTCCCTTCCGCCATATCACCGCTCGGCAGCACCATGTTTTCGGTAATCGACCCGCCATAGCTGTAAGTCATCGCCACGCCCTGGATCACAAACAGGCTGGCGAGGGTTGCGAGCATGTCCGGAATACGCAGGATGACGATCAGAAACGCGTTGAACAGCCCCACCAGCGTGCAGAGCGCAAGGGTAATCAGAATCGACTCGGTAGTGCCGAAGCCGTGCCAGACGAAAAGCGATATCACCAGCGCGTTTGCCAGCGACGCGGTGGATCCCACGGAGAGATCGAACCCGCCGATGGTCAGCGAAATCGATACGCCAATGGCAATCACCGTCACGATGGCGATCGCGCGCAATATGTTGATGATGTTGTTCGGATCGAGGAAGTTGTCCGAGGCCAGGCCAAACACCGCCACCAGCGCGACGACGGTCAGCAACATGCCCCACTTGTAGAGAAAATCGAAAATATGCTGACGGCCTGACGCCGCCGCAGTCACTGAAAGGGCCTTACTCACGACGCCGATCCTCCGGTTGAATAATAAAGTAGTGTCTCTTCACGGGCCTCGGCCCCGGCGATTTCCGCCACGATACGTCCGTCCCACAGCACGCAGATGCGGTCGCACAGCCCGACCAGCTCGGCAAATTCACCCGAGGCATAAATCACCCCTTTGCCCTCGCGCGCCAGGCCGTCAATCAGCTGGAACAGATCGGTTTTAGCTTTCACGTCCACGCCCTTCGTCGGCTCGTCGAAAATCAGCACGCTGGCATCATTACGCAGCCATTTACCGATGGCGACCTTCTGCTGGTTGCCGCCGGATAAACGGCGCAGCACCTGCCCCGGCCCCCGCGCACGCACGCCGACGCGGGCAATCACCTCTTCTGCCCAGCGCCACGCCTGACGATGACCAAACAGGCTCCAGCGCGAGAAGCTGTTATCGGCGCACACGGCAAGGTTCATGCTCACGGGCTCGTCGATAAAAATGCCCTCCTTGCGCCGCTCCTCCGGCACCAGCGCCAGCCCGCGCAGCACCGAGTCGGCCGGGTCGTGCGGTTTCCAGGGCTGATAATTCAATTCGCCTTGTGCCACCCGGCTTTTCGTGGCGCCAAACAGCGCCTTACAAAGTTCGGTTTTACCCGCGCCCGCCAGCCCGGCAATGCCCAGAATTTCGCCTTTGCGCAGGTGAAGGGAGATATCTTTCAGCAGCGCGTCATCGTGCAGGCCCTCTACGCGCAGCAACGTTTCGTCGCTGTGCGGGGGGCGAGCAGGCGGGTAAATATCGCTCAGCACGTGGCCAAGCATCTTCTCAACGATCGCTTCGCCGCTGAGATCGGCCATCGGGCCGGACTCAATCAGCTTGCCGTCACGCAGCACCGTCAGGGTGTCGCAGATGGCTTTCAGCTCGTGAATACGGTGCGAGATAAACACTACGCCGATGCCCTGCTGCTGCAGGCGTCTCACCACCGCAAACAGGCGCTCGCTTTCGTGTGCATCCAGCGGTGCGGTGGGTTCATCCAGAATTAAAAAACGGCAATGATGGGACAGCGCCCGCGCCAGCAAAATCTGCTGTTTTTCAGCAAGCGTGCAGCTGTCGACCGATCGCCGAACATCCATGGACACGTCCAGTTGCGCCAGCGCCTGTCTCGCCTGGTGACGAACCGCACGCCAGCTGAAGCGGTGCCCGGGCTGCGCAAGCTGGTCGAGCATGATGTTCTCGGCAATGCTCAGCCCCGGGATCAGCGCCACGTCCACTTCCTGCTGCACAAGGTGAATGCCCAGCCGTTTGGCGTCCAGCGGCTCGCGGATCGTCACCGACTGGTTGTTAATGCAAATCTCGCCTTCATAGCGATCGTGCGTTCCGCACAGCACCGCCATCAGCGTCGATTTCCCCGCGCCGTTGGCGCCGGTCAGCGCATGCACCGACCCTCCGCTCAGGGTAAAGTCCACCCGTGACAGCGCCTGAAAGCCGGAAAAGGCCAGGCTGATACCACGCATCTCAAGGCGACTGGAAACCATCCGCGTAAATCCTTCATTACTCTTCTGATTTATCGAATTTTTCACAGCGCCGGTTGACTGACAACGACGGAAAAGGCATAAGATAAAGCGAAATATTATTAGCCATCCGGATGTCCAGACATAACATCGGGTTAGCGCGTGCTAAAAAAGGACAACACCATGAGCAATACCGATATCCGCGTCGTGCCCGGCCCGGCGAACTACTTCTCCCACCCAGGCAGCCTTGTGCATCTCAATGATTTCTTCACGCCAGAGCAGCTTTCCCGCGCGGTGTGGATTTACGGCGAGCGCGCCATCGAAGCCGCGCGCCCTTTCCTGCCAGCGAGCTTTGACGCGCCGGGGGCAAAACACCTGCTGTTTAAGGGCCACTGCAGCGAGCGCGACGTCAGCCACCTGGTGAATGAAGCCGGCAGCGACGTCAGCGTGGTGATAGGCATCGGCGGCGGCGCGGTGATGGATACCGTCAAAGCCGTGGCGCGCCGTTCAGGTGTACCGTTCGTGGGCATCCCCACCATCGCCGCGACCTGCGCGGCGTGGACCCCGCTCTCCGTCTGGTATAACGATGAAGGCCAGGCGCTGCAGTTTGAGATTTTCGACGACGCGAACTTCCTGGTGCTGGTGGAGCCGCAGATCGTTCTCAATGCCCCGGCGGAATACCTGCTGGCGGGCATCGGCGACACGCTGGCGAAGTGGTACGAAGCGGTTGTGTTGGCACCTGAGCCGGAAAACCTGCCCCTGACCGTGCGGCTGGGCATCAACAGCGCGCTGGCGATCCGCGACGTGCTGCTGGAACGCAGCGAGGAAGCGCTGGCAGACCAACAGCGTGGCGAGTTATCGCAGGCGTTCCGGGACGTAGTGGATGCGATCGTTGCCGGCGGTGGAATGGTCGGCGGTCTGGGCGAGCGCTACACCCGCGTGGCGGCGGCGCATGCCGTACATAACGGGTTAACCGTGCTGCCGCAGACGGAAAAATACCTGCACGGCACCAAGGTGGCCTACGGCATTCTGGTGCAAAGCGCCCTGCTCGGCCAGGACGACGTGCTGGCGCAGCTGGTGGCGGCCTATCAACGCTTTAACCTGCCGACCCGGCTACGCGAACTGGACGTTGATATTAATAACCGCGACGCGCTGGATAAGGTTATTACCCACACTCTGCGTCCGGTGGAGTCGATTCATTATCTGCCCGTTGAGTTAACCCCTGACGTTCTGCGCGCCGCGTTTGAGAAGGTGGAAACATTCCCCCGTTAAATGCGCCGACCGTCTATACCTAATGATGATTCTCACCACTCTCTCGCAACGAGGTCATCATGCAGATCGATTTAACAGGTAAGAAAGCGCTGGTTACCGGCGCCAGCCGTGGGTTGGGCCGTGCGATAGCCCTGTCGCTGGCCCGCGCCGGTGCCGATGTGGTTATAACGTATGAAAAATCAGCCGATAAAGCCCAGGCGGTCGCCGATGAGATAAAAGCGCTTGGCCGATACGGTGAAGCCGTACAGGCTGACAGCGCCAGCGCGCAGGCGATTCAGGATGCCGTCACCCATGCGGCGCGCGCGCTCGGCGGGCTGGACATTCTGGTCAACAACGCCGGGATCGCGCGCGGTGGCCCGCTGGAGTCCATGACGCTGGCTGACATTGACGCCCTGATCAACGTCAACATCCGCGGCGTGGTGATCGCCATTCAGGAAGCGCTGGTGCACATGTCTGACGGCGGGCGCATCATTAACATCGGCAGCTGCCTGGCAAACCGCGTGGCCATGCCCGGTATTGCCGTTTACTCCATGACCAAGTCGGCTCTCAACTCTCTTACCCGCGGCCTGGCGCGCGATCTCGGCCCGCGCGGCATCACCGTCAACCTGGTGCATCCCGGCCCGACCAACAGCGATATGAACCCGGAGGACGGCGAACAGGCGGAAGCCCAGCGCCAGATGATTGCGGTCGGCCATTACGGTCAGCCGGAAGACATCGCGGCGGCAGTCACTTTCCTTGCCAGCCCGGCCGCCGGGCAGATCTCCGGTACCGGTCTGGACGTGGACGGCGGTTTGAACGCCTGAACGCATATTTTCTGCAAGCCTCTGTCACCCGGCAGAGGCGCTTCCGGGCCGCCTCGACGGTTTGCGTTTTGCCGCTTTCTCGCGGTTTTTCGCCGCTCTACAGTACCCCATTAGAAATTCGGATTTTATCTAATAGTCTTATTATTTCCTTATATTTTGTGTGGGCGTACAGTGGAGGTACGGATGAAGATTGTCTGGTCAAAGAATGCAAAGAAAGAGTTTTCCAAAATCGATGGCCGATATCAGCGAAGAATCAAAGTTAAACTTTCTGAGCTAGACGATCGCTCAGCTCCCCAGCCCGATATCAAAAAAATATCGGCGACAGAAAATCATTTCCGGCTACGCGTTGGCGATTACCGCATTCTGATTACACTTCGGGACGATCCCGATAAACATTGTTATGTTTTGGCCGTCAAGCGCAGAACATCAACGACCTACCTTCACGAGGAGAAAGCCCCCTATGGCTGTTCAGCTAATTAAGGACGATGACGGAAAAACGCAGTACGTGGTTATTCCCTATGATGAATACTTTCGTATGTGCTTACAGATGGCAGAAATCGACGACGAAACCGACGATGATCTGGAGGATATTGAAGTCGAACACGATTGTTATGATGACGTAGGTTTACCGGGGGAAGTGTGCGACATCATGCATAACGAGAACGTCAGCCTGCAGGCCGCGTGGCGCATCCATTGCGGGTTATCCCAGCAGGAGGTGGCGCAGAAACTCGGCATCACCCAGTCCGCCGTCTCACAGCTGGAAGCGCTGGACTCCCGCCCGCAAAAACGTACCCGCGAAAAGCTGGCGGCAATTTACGGCTGCAAGCAGGAGCAGATCAGCCTCTATTTACCAAAAGAGGGTTAACAGCACTTCGCCCCGCCCTTGCCGCCGTAGCGGGCGTCCTGGCGGTCGCGGAAAAAGGCTTCATAGGTCATGGGCGTCTGGTCCGGATGGTTGACGCGCATATGTTCAACGTAGTTGTCGTAGTCCGGCACACCAATCATCATTTTGGCGGCCTGGCCCAGGTACTTACCTGCTTTGGAGAGGGTGTCGAACATCGTTCTGGTCTCACAGAAAATGTAGGCCGGGTAAGCGCTAGCGCCACCCGGCACACTGGTTAATGCGCCCCTTTCGCCTGGGTGACAATCTCTTCCAGGTTTTCAGGCATTGGCTCATACGGTGTCTCTTTCGCCGTTGGCTTATCCACTTTCAATGCTGCCAGCGCGGTTTTAAGAGAATACAACGCCAGCACCACGACCACCACCATAAAGAAGATGGTCAGCCCGGCATCCAGACGGTTATTAAACACCAGCTGCGACAGCTGAGACTCGGTGTACTGCGCCGGGATCTTGCCGCTGTCGATCATCGCCTGGAACTTATTGGCAATCGCCAGGAAGCCCACTTTGTTATCCGGGCTGAAGGCTTTCTGCCAGCCTGCCGTCAGGGTACAGATCAGCAGCCACGCGGTCGGCACCAGCGCCACCCACGCATAGCGCTGGCGCTTCATTTTGAACAGCACCACCGCGCAGAGCATCAGCGCCATGCCTGCCAGCATCTGGTTAGCGATACCGAACAGCGGCCAGAGCGTGTTAATGCCACCGAGCGGATCCACCACGCCCTGATGCAGGAAGTAGCCCCACGCCAGCACGCACAGCGCCGTCGCCAGCAGGTTTGCCGGGAGCGAATCAGTACGCTTCAGGTTCGGGGAGATCACCCCCAGCAGATCCTGCAGCATAAAGCGCGCCGCACGCGTACCGGCATCCACCGCCGTCAGGATAAACAGCGCCTCGAACAGAATGGCGAAGTGATACCAGAACGACACGTCCATCAGCCCACCCAGCGCACCGTGGAGAATGTAGGCCATACCCACCGCCAGCGTTGGCGCACCACCCGCACGGGAGATAATTGACTGCTCGCCCACCTCATTAGCGATATGCGTCAACGTTTCAGGGGTAATCGCAAAGCCCCAGCCGCTGACCACCTGCGCAGCAGACGCCACGACGTCAACGGTCCCGGCCGGGGCCAGTACCGCCATCGGGCTGTTCATCGCGAAGTAGACGCCCGGGTCGATAATACAGGCGGAAACCAGCGCCATAATGGCGACGAAGGATTCCATCAGCATGCCGCCGTAGCCAATCAGGCAGGCCTGATTTTCATTCGCCAGCATCTTCGGCGTGGTCCCGGAGGCAATCAGCGCGTGGAAACCAGACACCGCACCGCAGGCGATGGTGATAAACAGGAACGGGAACAGATTGCCCGTCCAGACCGGGCCGGTACCGTCGATGAACTTAGTCAGCGCAGGCATGGTCAGGGTCGGACGCATAATCAGAATGCCGATCGCCAGCCCGACGATGGTACCGATTTTCAGGAACGTAGAGAGGTAGTCACGCGGGGCCAGCAGCAGCCACACCGGCAGTACCGCTGCCACAAAGCCATACCCCACCAGCATCCAGGTCAGCTGTATACCGGTAAAGTCGAAGAACGGTGCCCAGATCGGGCTTTCCGCCACCCAGCCGCCGGAAATAATGGCGAAGACCAGGAACACCAGGCCAATCACCGACACTTCACCAATGCGGCCCGGGCGCAGGTAGCGAATGTAGATCCCCATAAACAGCGCCAGCGGTATGGTGAACGCGACGGTGTACGTCCCCCACGGACTGTGGGTCAGCGCTTTCACCACAATCATCGCCAGCACCGCGAGAATGATCACCATGATCATAAAGGTCGCCACCAGGGCAATCACCCCGGCGGTTGCGCCCATCTCCTCTTTCACCAGCTCACCCAGTGAACGGCCGTCGCGGCGAGTGGAGACGAACAGCACCATAAAGTCCTGCACCGCGCCCGCCAGCACCACGCCCGCGAGGATCCAGATCATCCCGGGCAGGTAGCCCATCTGGGCCGCCAGCACCGGTCCTACCAGTGGACCCGCCCCGGCAATCGCCGCAAAATGGTGACCGAACAGCACTTTTTTGTCGGTCGGGACGTAGTCCAGACCGTCATTATGACGTACGGCAGGCGTCATGCGCGTCGCATCAACGCCCAGGACGGTTTTCGCGATATAGCGGCCATAAAAACGATACGCGATCAGATAAATGCAGACGGAGGCGACAACGATCCAGAGCGCATTGATCTGTTCCCCCCGGTTGAGGGCGATATAGCCCAGGGCAAAAGCTCCCACAACGGAGAGCCCTGCCCATGTAAGGTATTTCCCTGAGTTGTTCATTGTGGTTATCCGTTGTTGTGAAACAGTGAGATGTTACATTTTGTTTCTAGAACAACGGCAAATATTTAACAACTCTGAAACGCAATAATGTGTGGTCAAACCAGAGATTTACACCACAGTGTTAAGCCGATCACTTTCAGCTAAATGACTTACCCCAACACCATCGTACTCAACCTGCAGGTACAGCATCGTCGTCCCTGCTCGTCGAAAACCACGATTTCCCAGCTCTGGTTTGTTCTCCCCAGATGCAGCGGCTGGCACACCCCACGCACCTTTCCCTGCGCCACGGCACGGTGGTGTGTGGCGTTCAGTTCGGTGCCCACGACGCTTTGCCCGTCACGGGTCATCAGAAATCCGGCCATCGACCCCAGCGTTTCCGCCAGCGCGGCTGAGGCGCCGCCGTGCAGCAGGCCAAACGGCTGATGGGTACGCGCATCCACCGGCATCTCGGCCTCGAGCGTGTCGTCGCCGAGGCGGGTATAGACGATGCCCACATGCGCCACCAGGGTGTTCATGCTGGTCGCGTTCAGCTCGTCGAGCGATAAATGACGTTTCCAGATCATTTACGCCCCCAGCGTGGAGCCGCCGTCCACCACGATATCCTGCAGAGTGATATGGCTGGCGGCATCGGAGGCAAGGAACAGCACGGTACTGGCAATCTCCTGCGGACGGGCGATTTTGCCAAGCGGAATACCAAGCTTGAACTGCTCGCCAAAACCGCGAATGCGCTGCTGCTGTGCATCGTCGTTTGTCCAAAGGGTGCGCTGCATATCGGTGTCCGTTGACCCCGGCGACACCAGGTTACAGCGTACGCCGCTGCCCGCCAGCTCCAGGCCGACGGTCAGGGCGAGGCTTTTCAGTGCCGCTTTCGAGGCGCCGTAGGCGCTCATCCCGATACGCGGCGTATGTGCCGCGTCAGAGGCGACGGTGACGATCGCCCCGCCCTGCTGACGGCGAAACTGGCCCATCGTCTGCTGGAACAGGTTGAACGCGCCGCCAACGTTAACCGCGAAGGTCTGCTGCCAGTCCTCCTGCGAGAGCTGGTCCGTCGCCCCCATACGCAGAATACCCGCCGCGTTGACCAGCACGTCGAGCCGCTCAAGAGTGCTGAGCAAACGCCCGCACAGGTTACTCACCTGCGCGGCATTCGCTACATCCAGCGTTTCGGTGGCAAACGGATAATCGTCCTGCGGGAAGGCCAGATCGAACCCGGTCACCTGCGCGCCCGCGTCAACAAACGCCAGCGCCGTCGCGTAGCCAATCCCCTTCCCCGCGCCCGTCACCCAGACGGTTTTGCCGCTGAAATCAAATCCCGCCATCACTTCACCTCGCGGGAGAGCAGCGCCCACCAGGCGTCGAGGGTAGGATTTTTGGCCAGCATCACGAAGTCGATATCGCCATGCACTTTGCGCCAGCGGGCGGCCAGCGCCATCATGCGCACCGAGTCCAGACCATAGTCGATCAGGTTTTCGTCATCCATCGGCTCATCGGACTCGTCCAGCAGCGGCAGGATCAGCGCGCGCAGCGCCGTTTTCGATGCCGGAATGGACGGCAGCAGCTCGTCGGTCATCACCACGCGGCCTGAACGCCCGGCAACGTAGTTGAGGGACATCAGGTGCTCGTCGCGGGTGAAATCCGCCAGCGCGTCGGCGATAAAGAACGGCTTGATGTCGCGCATAAAGGCATCGGTCGCGGTGGTCATACAGCCGATGTGGGCGTACACGCCGGTAATCAGCAGCTGGTTGCGGCCGGTCTCTTTCAGCATCTGCTCCAGCGGCGAACGATGGAACGCGCTATAGCGCCACTTCACCAGCACGGTGTCCGCTTCGTCCGGCGTCAGTTCGGCCACAATACGCTGCTGGTCCGGCGAGCGGGTCAGGCCCGGCCCCCACATGTCGTTCAGCAGGGCGCGGTCCTCATCGCTCTGCTCTTTTGGCTGCGCGGTGTAGTACACCGGAATATTGTGCGCTTTGCAGTACGCGCGAAGTCTGGCGATATTCGCGACCACCTGTTGCATCATGGCGCTGTTTTCGCCCCAGAAATTCAGGAAATACTCCTGCATGTCGTGGATCAGCAGCGCGGCACGTTCTGGCTCGAACGCCCAGTTCACTTTATTGGCTGGCAGTTCTGCAGCGGTCGGCAGCGCGTAAGCGGTTAATTTTGGAATGGCCATACTCTGTTCCTCAGCCCTGTGCCCGTTCAGCCAGCCACAGGCGCAACTGTTTCTTATCGACTTTGCCGACCGGCGTCAGCGGGAGCGCATCCACGCTCTCCACGCGGTCCGGCAGTTTAAACTCGGCAACGCCCTCCTCGCGGAGGAAGCGGCGCACCTCGACCGCGCGCAGGGGCTTTTTCACCACCAGATACGCGCAGCTCTTTTCGCCCAGCAGGCTGTCCTCCATGCTCACCAGCGCGGCGTGGATCACCGACTCATGGCGCAGCAGCAGGTTTTCGATCTCTTCCGCGGCGATCTTCTCTCCGCCGCGGTTGATCTGATCTTTCTCGCGCCCCTGCACGGTGATATAGCCCTGCTCGTCGATGGCGATCAGATCGCCGGAGCAGTAAAAACCCTCTGCGTCGAAAGCGCTGGCGTTGTGTTCCGGGCTGTTAAAATAGCCGCGGAAGGTGTACGGCCCGCGCGTCATCAGACGCCCGACTTCCCCGCGCGGCAGCGGATTGCCGAGTTCATCTGCCACCCACACTTCGTCGTCCGGACACATCGGGCGGCCCTGGGTATTGATGATGCGTTCCGGCGCGTCGTCGAGCGCGGTGTAGTTCACCAGCCCTTCCGCCATGCCAAACACCTGCTGAAGCTGACAGCCGATTTCCGCCGGAATGCGCGCGGCAAGCGTGGCGGAAAGGCGCGCACCGCCCACCTGCAGGAGCTTGAGAGATTTAAGCTGTGCGTTCCCCGCGCCGTCGGCAATCGCCTGCAACCACAGGCTGACCGCCGGTGGCACCAGCGAGGTGACGTTGATCTGATGTTGTTCAATCAACGGGAAGCAGAGCGTGGCGCTCGGGTCGCTCGCTAACACCACACAGCCACCCGCCGTGAAAACGCCTAGCGATCCCGGCGAACTCATGGCGTAGTTATGTGCTGCGGGCAGCGCGTTCAGATAACGGGTCTTCGCGGTAATGCCGCAAATCTCGTTGCTGCGGCGGATGCTGTAGTCGTAATCGTTGTGCGTGCGCGGGATCAGTTTCGGCGTGCCGGTGCTCCCCCCGGAAAGCTGAAAGAAGGCCACTTCATCGGCGGGCGTCGGGTTCGGGATGACGTTGTCCGCCGGGCGGGCAATCGCCGCGTCCAGGGCGTGTTCGCCCTTATCGCCGCGCAGGAGCACGACGCGTACCGACCGATGCGTATCCACGAAGGTGTTGAGGAAATCATCGTCCGCGAACAGCGCGTGATCGCGATCGGCAATCAGCACGGCGGGTTTGATCTGCATAGCGTAGGCGTTCAGTTCGCTGCGCTGATGGCTAAATAGCGCGTTGACCGGCGCGACGCCGATTTGCAGCAGCGCAAAGAAGGTCATGTAGAACTCGGCCACGTTGCCGAGCTGTACCAGTGCGGTCTCGCCACGGTGCAGCCCCTGCGCCTGAAGTGCGGACGCGAGGTTGTTCACCGCCTGATTAAAGTTACGATAGGTGATACGCCGATCGCCGTCGATAATCGCCACGGCATCGCTGTCCGCATGGTCCGTCAGGATGTGGGTCAGCGGCAGATCCTGCCAGTAGCCTTTTTCTCGGTAGCGACGGGCAAAATCCTCCGGCCAGCGGGTAAAGGGAATGGTCATCAGTCTTCCTTAGTGCAAACCAAACACGTTGAGCATGGTGGAAAGCTTCACACCGGTTTCACGCCATTCGCCCACCGGAGAGGAGGCAGGCACAATGCCCGCGCCAGCAAACAGGCGAACGGTATTTTTATGCAGCCGCGCGCAGCGGATGGTCACCACCCACTCGCCGTTCCCTTCGCTGTCGCACCAGCCGACGATGCCGCCGAACAGCTCGCGATCAAACGGTTCCAGCTCGGCAATCAGCGCTTTCGCCGCCTGATGCGGGAAGCCGCTCAGGGCCGGGGTCGGGTGCAGCAGGCAGGCCAGCGTCAGGGCGTTCTCGTTTTCACGCGCCTCGCCCTCCACCGGCGTTGCCAGGTGCCACAGCGTTGGCGTGGTAATGAGCTGCGGAGAAGACGGCATGCTCAGGTGATGGCTGCGCGGTTCCAGAATCGCTTTCATCGCCTGGGTGACCAGGTCGTGCTCGTGGCGATCTTTTTCGGACGCCAGCAGCTTATTACCCGCCTCGCGATCCAGCACATCGTCCGGCTGACGACGCGCGGAGCCTGCCAGCGGCAGCGAGCTAAAGTGCGCGCCCTCTTTACGCAGCAGCAGTTCCGGGCTGGCGCCGAGCAGCACGCCCCCGTCCTCCAGCGGTACGTGGAAGTTAAAACTGGCCGGATTCTGGGCGATAAGGCGCTCTATCAGGGCGCCGCTGTCCAGCTTTTTGTCAGCCGCGATATCAATCAGGCGCGACAACACCACCTTGTTCACCTGCGGGGTGGCGGTGAGCGACGCTGCACGCGCGACCATCTCTTCAAACACGGACTGCGCAGGGATCTCGGTGCGTTGTTGCACCTTCAGCGCCTGTGAACCGGAGAAATAACGTGCGGATTGCTGACGCGCAGGACGGGAAAAGGTCTGCCAGCGTTGCGGAATAAACAGCGACGACGGCTTGCGGGTATCAAAGGGAATGGCACCCACCATCACCGGATGGGCAATGCCGCTGGCTTTCGCATTCCGGAAAGCCAGGGCTAATTTTTGCTGGAAGTGACCTGCCGGATCGTCGCCGCCGACGGCGGGTTCACTGAAGCGGGCAAAACAGCCGGAGGTGGTAAAACTGCGGTAAGGCGACATAAAGAAAAAGCTGTCTGATGGCAGCGTGGTCGCGGTGTGCTGAACTTCCTCAGCCAGGGACGTGTCCATATCATCCTCCACAAACGATAAAAGAAGCAATAATGATTATCATTTATATTTTCGTCGGCTAACCTAATCCCACAGCGCCCCGCTGTCAACCGTCGGACAAATAACTTATGCGACAAACGCTTGCATCCCTTCCCGGCAACCATGAAAATGAGAAGCATTATCTTCAACAAAAACAGGATGCCGAGCTGTGAATCTTCCCGCCCTTTTCCGTAATGCCCTTTTTTTAACAGGCGTATTTGTTTTAGGCGTTACCTCATCGATTGCCGCCGACTGGCCGCGTCAGGTCACCGACAGCCGTGGCGTTCATACCCTTGAGCACAAACCGACGCGCATTGTCTCCACCAGCGTGACCCTGACCGGCTCCCTGCTGGCAATTGATGCGCCGGTTATCGCCAGCGGTGCGACCACGCCGAATAACCGCGTCGCGGATGCGCAGGGTTTCCTGCGCCAGTGGGGAGACATTGCGAAACAGCGTAAGGTTGCGCGGCTGTATATTGGTGAACCCAGCGCAGAGGCGGTGGCCGCCCAAATGCCGGATCTGATTTTGATCAGCGCCACCGGAGGGGATTCGGCGCTGGCGCTATACGATCAGCTCTCGGCCATCGCACCCACGCTTATCATCAACTACGACGACAAAAGCTGGCAGGAACTGCTGACGCAGCTGGGCACGATGACCGGACACGAAAAGCAGGCCGCCGAGCGCATTGCCGCATTTGATGAACAGCTCGCCCAGGTGAAGCAGCAGATGACGCTGCCGCCGCAGCCAGTAAACGCCATCGTCTATACCGCCGCCGCACACACGGCGAACCTGTGGACCACGGAATCGGCCCAGGGCAAGCTTCTGCACCAGCTGGGCTTTACGCTGGCGGACCTGCCTGCCGGGTTGCATACCTCGAAAAGCCAGGGGAAACGCCACGACATTATTCAGCTAGGCGGGGAAAACCTGGCGACGGGGCTAAACGGCGAAGGGCTGTTTGTCTTTGCCGGCGACCAGAAAGACGTGGATGCGATCTACGCCAACCCGCTGCTGGCGCACCTGCCAGCTGTGCAGAACAAGCGCGTCTGGGCGCTGGGAACGGAGACGTTCCGCCTGGATTATTACAGCGCGATGTTGGTGTTACAGCGTTTAGAGGCAATTTTCAGGTAATAACTGCGCCCGGTGGCGCTTCGCTTACCGGGCCTACGGGTGCAAAATGTAGGCCGGGTAAGGCGCAGCCGCCACCCGGCAAATCACACCGGAGCACTCTCCTGCCTGAACCGACGCAACTCCACCAAAACCGCCAGTAAAATCACGCCAACAACGGCTAACACTAACCCGCTGCTGCTCGCCGAGGCCACCGGGCTCATGACGGCTCCCAGTCCGCCAAGGATCGCCGCACCGATCGCATCCCCCGTCACGTTCTGCGCGGTCCACAAACCATTAATGCGCCCGAGCATCCCCTCCGGCGTCTGGGTCTGGATCAGGGTGTACTGTAAAAGCGAGCTGATGGCGCTCAGCCAGCCAAAGATCGTCAGACACATCACCCCGAGCGCCCACACCGGCATCAGGCTGAAGAAGCCAATGGCAACAAACGAGGCCAGCGTAGCAAGCAGCATAATCAGCCCCGGACGCGCGCTCTGCGCCAGATGACCGCTGGTCAACGCGCCACACGCCGCGCCGAGCGGAATGGCGGCGTAGAGAATACCGATTTCCGAGGCGCTCATCTGCCACTCGCCCGCCAGCGCCGGGTACAACACGCGCACCGCGCTCGCCATGGTCAGCAGGCCACCGAGCAGCGCAATGCCGCCAATCAGCGGGTTGCTGAACAGAAAACGAATGGCCGCCATCAGGGACTTCAGCGGATGCTCACGCGGCTGCGGCGGAGGTGGCAGCAACGGCAGGCGCAGCAGCGTCAACGTGGTAATGAAGGTTCCCGCCGCCGCCAGCCCGTAGTTCCACGCCACGTTGCCGGTGGCCAGTAGCAGGCCACCCACCATCGGCGAAATCACCGAGCCGAGGCGCACGGTGAGCATGGTGATCGCCCCCGCCTGCATCAGATTCTCACGCCCCACCAGCGCAGGCGTCGCCGCCAGCAGCGCCGTCACGCCTAGCGAGGCAAAAAAACCGTCCCACAGCCCCAGAGCGTAAATTGCCATCAGCGACGGCTCCGGCAGCAAAGCGTTAATACACAGCCCGATAAAGCCCACGCCACAGGTGCCGCGCGCCAGCAGGATCAGTTTTTTACGCTCGTAGCGGTCCGCCAGCACGCCGCCGACCATCAGGCCGATAAACATTGCGCTGCCGGTTAACGTAACCGATAACCCCACCAGCCAGCTGGAGTGCGTCATGGCCTGGATCTGGACCGGCACCGCCACGCCGAGCAGCCCGAGGGACAAAATGGAGATAAAGCGCGCGATAAAAACGGCGCGATACGCCGGGTGCGTTTTGAGCAGGCTGAGGTTGAGCAGCCAGGATTTTTGATTCATGACAAAGCCTTGAGTCTATTTCTACCCATTCCATGGGCGCACATGCTAACATAGCCAAATAAGATAGATAACGATAATCACTATCATTATCAAATCATGGATGTTGCTATGTCGTTTTCCTCTTCTGCGGTGCGCGCCATTGCCGTGCCCGTATTATTGCTGCTGTTGATCCTTGCGATTGCACTCAGTCTGCTGGTTGGCGCGAAGTCCCTGCCCGCATCCGTTATTGTCGATGCGCTCTCCGGAAGCTGCCAGAGCGCCGACTGCGTTATCGTGCTCGACGCTCGTCTGCCCCGAACCCTCGCCGGACTGCTGGCCGGTGGTGCCCTCGGTCTTGCCGGGGCCCTGATGCAAACCCTCACCCGTAACCCGCTGGCGGACCCCGGTATTCTCGGCGTGAACTCTGGCGCCAGCTTTGCCATCGTGCTCGGCGCGGCGCTGTTCGGATTGACGTCACCTTCTGAGCAACTGGTGATGGCCTTTTGCGGCGCGCTGGCCGCCTCGCTGGTGGTCGCGTTTACCGGCAGCCAGGGCGGCGGACAGCTAAGCCCAGTACGCCTGACGCTGGCTGGCGTAGCGCTCGCAGCGGTGCTGGAAGGCTTATCCAACGGCATCGCCCTGCTCAACCCGGACGTCTACGACCAGCTGCGCTTCTGGCAGGCCGGCTCGCTGGATATCCGTACTCTCGACACGCTGAAAGTGGTGGCGCTCCCGGTCATTATCGCCGCCGCCGTGGCGCTGTTGTTAAGCCGGGCGCTCAACAGCCTCAGTCTTGGCAGCGACACCGCGACCGCACTCGGCAACCGCGTGGCGCGTACGCAGCTGGTTGGCCTGCTCGCCATCACCGTCCTGTGCGGCTGCGCGACCGCCGTGGTCGGCCCGATTGCCTTTATCGGCCTGATGATGCCGCACATGGCGCGCTGGCTGGTGGGGGCCGATCACCGCTGGTCATTGCCGGTCACCTTGCTTGCCACCCCGGCCCTGCTGCTGTTTGCCGATGTGCTCGGCCGTCTACTGGTGCCAGGCGAACTGCGCGTTTCGGTGGTCAGCGCCTTTATCGGCGCGCCGGTGCTGATCGTCCTGGTACGACGCAGACGCGGAGGTGGCGCATGAGGCTTCTGTCCCGTCGTTTAATAACCAGCGTATCTCTGCTGGTTATCGCCACGGTTATGCTGGCGGTCTGGAGCCTGCAAAGCGGTGCGGTCACGCTCGATTTCGTGCAGGTCTTCCACGCCCTCACGGGCAGCGCCCCGCGCAATATCACCCTGGTGGTCACCGAATGGCGACTGCCGCGGGTGGCGATGGCGATTCTGGTGGGCGCAGCGCTCGGGGTCAGCGGCACGATTTTCCAGTCGCTGATGCGCAACCCGCTCGGCAGCCCGGACGTAATGGGCCTGAATACCGGAGCCTGGAGTGGCGTACTGGTGGCGATGGTGCTGTTCGGCCAGCACCTGACAGCCATCACCTTTACGGCGATGGCGGGCGGTATTCTGACGTCGCTGGTTATCTGGCTGCTTGCCTGGCGCAACGGCATCGATACCTTCCGCCTGATCATCATCGGTATTGGCGTGCGCGCCATGCTGATGGCCTTTAACACCTGGCTGTTACTGCAGGCCACGCTGGACACCGCGATCTCCGCCGGGCTGTGGTATGCCGGTTCACTCAACGGCCTGACGTGGGGCAAAACCTGGCCCGCCGCGCCGTTGATTTTGCTGATGTTTATCGGCGCGCTGCTGCTGGTGCGCCGCATGCGGCTGCTGGAGATGGGCGACGACAGCGCCTGCGCGCTGGGCGTGAGCGTTGAGCGCTCGCGCCTGATGCTGATGCTGGTGGCCGTATTACTGACCGCCGCCTCCACCGCCATCGCCGGGCCGATATCCTTTATTGCGCTTGTCGCCCCGCACATCGCCCGGCGTCTTAGCGGCACCGCGCGCTGGGGATTAACCCAGGCGGCGCTGTGCGGATCGCTGTTACTGCTGGCCGCCGATCTCTGCGCCCAGCGGCTGTTTATGCCCTATCAACTGCCGGTGGGCGTGGTAACCGTCAGCCTCGGCGGGATTTACCTCATCGTCTTGCTCGTTCAGGAGTCACGCAAGAAATGACAGACACAACAACCCGCTTGCGCGGCGAAAACCTTACCCTTGGCTACGGCAAAAAAATCATTGCCCGTGATTTAACCGTCGTTATTCCGGACGGCCACTTCACGGCGATTATCGGCCCGAACGGCTGCGGCAAATCAACCTTGCTGCGCACGCTGAGCCGCCTGATGACCCCGGTTGAGGGCAGCGTGTTTCTGGACGGAGAGCAGATCCAGCGCTTCGCCAGCAAAGAGGTGGCCAGGCGCATCGGGCTGCTGGCGCAAAACGCCACCACGCCGGGGGACATCACGGTGCAGGAACTGGTCTCGCGCGGGCGCTATCCGCACCAGCCGCTGTTTACCCGCTGGCGTAAAGAGGACGATGAAGCGGTAAACCGCGCGATGCAGGCGACGGGGATTACCGCTCTCGCCCAACAAAGCGTCGACACCCTTTCCGGGGGCCAGCGCCAGCGCGCGTGGATTGCGATGGTGTTAGCGCAGGAAACCTCCATTATGCTGCTGGACGAGCCAACAACGTGGCTGGATATCAGCCATCAAATTGACCTGCTGGAGCTGCTGAGCGAGCTGAACCGCACCCAAGGGTATACGCTGGCGGCGGTGCTCCATGATTTGAACCAGGCGTGCCGCTACGCGACGCATCTGATTGCCTTGCGCGACGGTGAGATTGTGGCGCAGGGCGCGCCGAAGGAGATTGTCACGCCGGATCTGATCGCGCAGATCTACGGTATGCGCTGCATGATTATTGACGATCCGGTGGCGGGAACGCCGCTGGTGGTGCCATTGGGTCGGCGGTAACTGCCGGGTGGCGGCTACGCCTTACCCGGCCTACATTCAGCTCCCGTAGGCCCGGTAAGCACAGCGCCACCGGGCATTTGCACTATCCCAACATTTCCCTCAATACCGGCCCAATCTTCTCAAACGCCTGCGGCGAAATGATATCCACGTGGGCGCAATCCTGGCTATGCACCTCAAGCTCCGCCACCCACGGCGCCCAGGCGATCTGCGGATCCATCGTGCGCGTGCGCTCGGCGACAAACAGCGTCGCTTTGCCGTCAAACCGCGCGCTGTGCGCCGTGGTGAGCAGGCGCACCGCATCGGCGTAGTTGCCCTCGATGGCGCCAAACAGCTCACTGCTGCCCTGCCCCTGCTGCGCGGCGATAAACGCCTGCCGCTCGCGCTCAATTTCCGCCAGCACTGCCGGGTCCAGGCCGTTGGCCTCTTTCTCCGCCCAGTTCTGGGTTTCCGGTGGCCAGGTATCCAGCAGGCCAAGGAACGCCACCTCTTCACCCTGCGCGCGCAAACGAGCGGCAATAGCCTGCGCCAGCGTGCCGCCGAGGGAATAGCCGAACAAATAATACGGCCCCTGCGGCTGCTGCTTACGCAGCGTATTGAGGTGATGATCAATCACCCCATCCAGATCCGCACACTGCTGCATCGGCCCTTCCGGTCGGGGAGACTGAATGCCGGTGATAGACCAGTGCGGGCTGAGGTGGCGCGCCAGGACGCTGAACTGCCAGGCAAAACCGGACGCCGGATGGAAGCAGAATAGCGTCGGGCCATCGCTTTCACGCAGCGGCAGAACGGCTTCATGCCCCAGACGCTGCGCCTGCTCGTCGTTCATTTTTAAGTCCAGCAGCGCACTGAGCTTGCTCACCGTCGAGGCGACCATAATCTGCCCCGGCGTGACCTTGCGGGCGAACGTGCGGCTGAGCTGCGCCGCCAGCCGCATCGCCAGCAGCGAGTGGCCGCCGAGGGCAAAGAAGTCGGCTTCGATATCGTTCACCTCGCAACCCAGCAGCGCGGCAAACGCCTGCGCCACGGCGATTTCGGTGTCCGTTTTCGGCGCGCGTCCGGTGGTTTTGCTGGTCAACTCCGGCAGCGGCAGCGCCTTGCGGTCGAGTTTGCCGTTCGCGCTGAGCGGCAGCGCGCTGAGTTGCAGCAGCGCCACCGGCACCATATGCGGCGGAAGCTGCGCCTTCAGCGATTCCAGCAGCGCATCGCGATCCAGCGGTAAACCGGATTCGGAGACAACGTATCCCACCAGCTGGCGGGCATCGCCCCCCGTTGCCGCCGCCTGGTTGAACACGCAGGCATGCGCCACGGCCTGCGCCACGTCCGGCAGCGACAGCATCGCCCGGTCGATTTCGCCCAGCTCAATACGCTGGCCGCGAATTTTTAGCTGATCATCGCTGCGGCCCAGATATTCTACCGCCCCGTTATCCAGCCTGCGGGCGACGTCACCGGTGCGATACATCCGCTCGCCCGGCGCGAACGGGTCGGCGATAAAGCGGCTGGCGGTGAGATCCGGACGCCCCAGATATCCCTGCGCCAGCTGAATGCCGGTGAGATACAGATCCCCCGCCACGCCGAACGGCACCGGGCGCATCATTGCATCCAGAATGCGCAGCCCCGTGTTCCACACCGGGAAACCAATCGGCACGCTATTGCCTTCAACGGCCGCCAGCTCAGGGCCAAACGCCGGATACCAGCTCACGTCCACTGCCGCTTCGGTCGGGCCGTAGAGGTTGTGCAGCGGCGCACGGGTGAGCTGTTCCCACTCGCGGCACAGCCCGGTCGGCAGCGCTTCGCCGCTGCAGAACACCTGCTTAAGCGTCCTGCAGCAGTCGACGTTTTCCGGCGTCAGCGAGGCGACAAACGCCGCCAGCATCGACGGCACAAAGTGGGTCGTCGTGACGCCATACCGGGCGAAGAAGCTCTGCATCGCCTGCGGGTCCCGGTGCGCGTCCGGCTCGGCCATCACCAGCTTCGCCCCGGCGATAAACGGCCACCAGAACTCCCAGACCGAGACGTCAAAGCTGCACGGCGTTTTCTGCGCCACCACGTCATTCGCTGTCAGCGGGTAGTGGTTCTGCATCCACTTCAGGCGGTTAACGATGGCGGTATGCCCAACCATCACCCCTTTCGGACGCCCGGTTGAACCCGAGGTAAAGATGATGTACGCCGTCTGCTCCGGTTTCGCCACGCGCAGAGGCTCAGTACCCGCAGCAGGTAAAAGCATGTTGTAACTAAACGAAGCTATGGGCAGTTCGCTAAAGCGCGGAAGCTGCTCATCGGTGGTAATCAGCAGGGATGGCTTTGCGTCCTCCAGCATCATCCGCAGGCGGTCGTCCGGGTAACCGGTGTCCAGCGGTAACCACGCGGCGCCGGCTTCCACAATGCCGTGCAGGGCCAGCGTCAGGAATACCGAACGCGGGAGGGCCACCGCCACGCTGTCGCCCGGCTTCACGCCGCGCGCACGCAGCAGGTTTGCCAGCGCGACCACCTGCTCGCGCATCTGGCGGTAGTTCAGCTCGATGTGCGCATCCGCCAGCGCGGGGGCGTCCGGCGTCCTGCTCGCCTGTTCCGCCACCAGCTCCGCGAGCGTGGTGGAGGGTAGCGCCAGCCCGGTGTCATTGATGCGCGCAAGCTGCGCGTACTCTTGCTCTGACACGGTTTCCACTTCCCCACAGCGCAGGTCCGGGTTAGCGGCAAACTGCACCAGCATCGCGTTCAGGCGCGCGACGTGGCCCTTCAGCGTTGTTTCATCGTAACGCTGTTTGCTGGCGAGAATTTCAATGCTTAATCCGCCCTGCTCGTCCGGGAACAAGGCCAGCTCGAGATCGTTCACCGGTCCGGTCGCCAGCGTGTGGGTGATGGCCTCTACGCCGTCGAGTTCCAGTTGATAATCGAACACCTTAACGTTCAGCACCGGGCCAAACAGGGCTTCATCACCCGCCGCCTTACCGCTGTCGCGGAGAATTTGCTCCGCGTCGTAGCGCTGATGGCGGCGCATTTTTTTCAGCTGGCTCGCCAGACGCAGCGCCAGCCCAGGCAGGCTCTCCTGCGGATCGATATTCACCGCCAGCGGCAGGACGTTGAGCACCGGTCCGGTTGCGGTCAGCGCGACGGAGCCCATGCGGCGCATAAAGATAAACCCGGCGGCGTAGTCCAGACGCCCGGTCAGGCGGCCCAGCCACAGCGTGACCAGCGCAAGCGCCAGATCGGTACGCTGAGCCTGCCCTGCAGCCTGCGCAAGCTGGCTAAACGCGCTGCTGTCGGCGACGATTTTCAGGCGCAGGATGTCAGTTGTCGCGGCGCGCCCCGGCAGCGGCGCGGAAGAAAGAGAGACCGGAGGAGGAAGCTGTCTGCGCTGCGCTGCCCAGAAGTCACCGTCGCGTGCATACGCCTCGCTTTCACGATAGCGCTGATACTCTTCCACCACCTCAGCGAAGGGTGAAAAAGGAGATGGCGGCATGGGGTCGCCTTTTTTCCATGCGGCATAAATGGCGGCAATCTGGCGGGTAATCGCCGGGAAACTGAAGCCATCTACCACTAAGTGATGATAACGCTGATACCAGTACCAGCGTTCTTCCCCCACCTGAATCAGCAGATGAAACGCCAGCGGTTGACCGCTGTCGACGCGCAGGTTCTGGTTGAGATCGGCTTCCATCAGCGCCACGGCGGCATCATGAGAGTCCACGCGAACGATGGACGGTTCCGGCAGCATGACGGTTTCATCCACCCACTGCCACACCTCACCGTTATCTTCGGCAAAACGCATCCGCAGGGTATCGGCCTGCATCATGCCTTCAGCAATGGCTTTTGCCAGCAACGGCGCGTCGATATCGCCCTTTAGCTCAGTGTAGTGCGCCACGCTCCAGGCATTTGGCAGCGCGGACAACTGCTCCGCCATCCAGATACCCGGCTGGGCGGCGACAAGCGGAAGACGGCTCATGCGTTTTCCCCCGCAAAATACGACGGCTCAAGCGTCTGCCAGTGTTCCGCCAGCCACTGCTGGCACACGTCCTGAGGCTGCGCTTCGCATACCACGCGCCAGCCCGCGGGCAATTCGCACTGCTGCGGCCACAGGCTGTACTGCCCCTGGTCGTTTTGCAAAATGACAAACTGTCCCTGCGGATTATCGAAAGGATTGCTGAATTCCATACAGACTCCGTTATTGAATAAGCGGCTGCCAGAGGGTCATCAGCCCCTGCGTCAGCCCACCGCGCCAGCAAAGCGCGTCGTGTCCGCCGTCAACCTGACGCCAGTAAACCTGCTGCGCGTGCAATTCGGCGTAAATCGCCTGATTCACGCGGAAGATAAGCGGTTCGTTGCGCCCGGCCTCAAGGACGATGCGCAGTCCGCGTGCGGTTTTTTCACCCGCTTTAAGCTGCCCGATGAGTAGCCCCTCCTGCTGTGCGCCGCGGTGCGGCCACCAGTAGGAACCGGACTGACTGAGCACGCAGCCAAAGCGCTGCGGCCAGTTGAGGCCCGCATAAAGGGAGGAAAGCCCGCCGAAGCTCTGACCCGCCGCCACGGTACGGTCGGCGCGGTCGCTGAAGGGGGCAATGCGTTGTATCTGTGGGAGGAGTTCTTCCTGTACCGCCAGCCAGAAATCGGGGTTGCAGGGAAGCTCGCGGCTGCGGTGTGCGGTATCAATCACATCAATTAAGACATAGACCGCCGGGGGCAGTTTGCCTTCACGGGTAAGCGCGGCCAGCGCGGGCCAGACGGGCATGCTTTCGGCCCAGAACTGGCCATCAAGCAGCACCGCCAGCGGGCGCTCGGGGTTTTCCTCCCCGGTGGTAAAAATCCAGACTCGGCGGCGGTTTTTCAGGCGTGCGCTTTCCCAATCAATACAGACCGGCGCGTGGTGGGGCGTATCAGGACGATCCCAGCCTGGCTGAACGGGTGCGCCCGGCATTTCAAGCGCCGAAACGGCATGACCGCGACCACCGCGCCAGCTCTGCGGGTTAAGCGGGTCGGAAACCGCGTGCGGCAGCAGTTTACCCCAGCCTTCGCGCAGCGCCATACGGTCCGGACTCTCGCCTTCAAACACCGCGTCGGCAAAATCGTTTTCATTCACGGAAGGGATAAAACAGTAGCTCCCCCGCCACGCGGGACTGAACTCTCCCTCCCACTGCCAGACGTCGGTATCCGGGATGCGTTTGAGGGACTGCGGGCGGGCATTTTGATGGTGATCGGTCACGCCGGTGATATTGAGCCAGACGTGTTTAATCGGTGACGAGGTCTGCGTTCCGTTCGGATCGCGCCACCAGAACGTGACGCGAAATTTACCGTTTTCAGGTTTCAAGTCAGGCCCGCTTTTCGACTGCCACCACGCTTCACTGCCCGTTGTTAACGCCGTCACCCTTATAACCTCATGTTTAACAGTCTTTTTTGTTTCAGGACAAATTTTATTGATAATATTATTGATAACTATTTGCATTTGCAATAGCGTAATGCCCGCGCTGTGGGAAGCGCGTTCATGAATAACCATAAAAGCGGGACGTACAATGAATAAGAAGATTCACTCTCTGGCCTTGCTGGTCAATTTAGGGATTTATGGCGTCGCGCTGCCCGCCATGGCAGACGACAACGCCGCCTCCGCGCAGCACGAAGAAACGATGGTGATCACCGCCGCCGAGCAAAATTTGCAGGCGCCGGGCGTGTCGACCATCACCGCCGATGAGATCCGTAAAAACCCGCCCGCGCGCGACGTGTCGGAAATCATCCGCACCATGCCGGGCGTGAACCTCACCGGTAACTCCACCAGCGGCCAGCGCGGGAATAACCGTCAGATTGATATCCGCGGCATGGGCCCGGAAAACACCCTGATCCTGATCGACGGTAAACCGGTTACCAGCCGTAACTCCATCCGTCTGGGCTGGCGCGGCGAGCGTGATACCCGGGGCGATACCGGCTGGGTACCGCCGGAGATGATCGAGCGCATCGAAGTGATCCGTGGTCCGGCGGCCGCCCGCTACGGCAACGGCGCGGCAGGTGGCGTGGTCAACATCATCACCAAAAAATTCGACGACCAGTGGCACGGCTCCTGGAACACCTACCTGAATGCGCCGGAACATAAAGATGAAGGTTCCACTAAGCGCACCAACTTCAGCCTGAGCGGCCCGCTGGGCGGCGATTTCAGCTTCCGCATGTTCGGTAACCTGGACAAAACCCAGGCCGACGCGTGGGACATCAACCAGGGCCATCAGTCTGACCGTACCGGCGCCTACGCCAACACCCTGCCCGCAGGTCGTGAAGGTGTAGAGAACAAAGACATCAACGGCGTCGTGCGCTGGGACTTCGCCCCCATGCAGTCCCTGGAGTTTGAAGCAGGCTATAGCCGCCAGAACAACCTTTATGCGGGCGACACGCAGAACACCAATAACGACAACGCGCTGGTGAAGAAAAACTACGGCAAAGAGACCAACCGTATTTATCGCCAGAACTTCGCGGTGACCTGGAACGGCGGCTGGGATAACGGCATTACCACCAGCAACTGGGCGCAGTACGAACACACCCGCAACTCCCGTCTGGGCGAAGGGCTGGCTGGCGGGACGGAAGGTCTGTTTAACAGCGATAAATTCACCGACACCGATCTGGCCGACGTGATGCTGCACAGCGAAATCAATCTACCGATTGATTTCCTCGTTAACCAGAATCTGACCCTGGGCACCGAGTGGAACCAGCAGCGCATGAAGGATTCGACCTCCTTCACGCAAACCCAGCAGGGCGGCACCATTCCGGGCATGAGCAACGACCGTAGTCCGTACACCTCGGCGGAGATTTTCTCCCTGTTTGCGGAGAACAACATGGAGCTGACCGACAGCACCATGCTGACCCCTGCCCTGCGCTTCGATCACCACACCATCGTCGGCAATAACTGGAGCCCGTCGCTTAACCTGTCGCAAGGTCTGGGGGATGACTTCACGCTGAAGATGGGTATTGCGCGGGCTTACAAAGCGCCAAGCCTGTATCAGACCAACCCGAACTATCTGCTCTACAGTAAAGGCCAGGGTTGCTACGCAAGCGGCGACGGCGTCGGCTGCTACATGATGGGCAACGACGATCTGAAAGCCGAAACCAGCATCAACAAAGAGATCGGTCTGGAGTGGAAACGCGACGGCTGGCTGGCGGGCGTGACCTGGTTCCGCAACGACTACCGCGACAAGATTGAAGCGGGCTATGCGCCAATTGGCCACACCTCTTCCGGCAAGGTGCAGACGGATATTTACCAGTGGGAAAACGTCCCGAAAGCGGTGGTTGAAGGGCTGGAAGGCTCCCTGAACGTGCCGGTCAGCGACACGATCAACTGGACCAATAACATCACTTACATGCTGCAGAGTAAGAACAAGGAGACCGGCGACCGTCTGTCGATCATTCCGGAGTACACGCTAAACTCGACCCTGAGCTGGCAGGTGCATCAGGATGTGTCGCTGCAGTCGACCTTCACCTGGTACGGCAAGCAGCAGCCGAAGAAGTACAACTACAAGGGTGAACCGGTGAGCGGGTCTGAGAAAGACGAAGTTAGCCCGTACAGCATCGTTGGCCTGAGCGCGACCTGGGACGTGACCAAAAACGTCAGCCTGACCGGCGGCGTGGACAACGTCTTCGACAAGCGCCAGTGGCGTGCGGGTAATGCCCAAACCACGGGGAATGCCACCACCGGCGCGTATATGTACGGTGCAGGAGCGTATACGTATAATGAGCCGGGTCGCACGTGGTATATGAGTGTGAATACGCATTTTTAAGGCACTGAAGTAAACCTTCCCTCTCCCCTCCGGGGAGAGGGTCAGGGTGAGGGGAAACCATGCACACAACCCACAGCACGTTCATTCTCGCCGATCGCACCGTTCACCGGGTCACCTTCGACCCCACCACTTTTACCGACGCCGATCTCCTCTGGCTTCCCCATCACGCAGAGCTTTCAAACGCCGGACGCAAACGCAAAGCCGAGCATCTTGCCGGGCGCATCGCCGTGGCGCACGCCTTACCGGACCACACCGTACCCGGCATCGGCCCCAGCGGGGAACCGCGCTGGCCACAGGGAGTGTCTGGCAGCATTACCCACATCAGCACGCAGGCGATGGCTGTCGTTACGCACGACCACCCTGCGCTTATCGGCATTGATTGCGAAACGATCCTCCCCGAAAACGAAGCCCGGGAAATCAAAGACGGCATTATTGATGCGCTTGAAGAGAGCGTCCTTTCCCGCTCGGGTTACCCGTTCGCCCTCGCCCTGACGCTGGTGTTTAGCGCCAAAGAGAGCCTGTTCAAAGCCCTCTTTCCGCAGGTGCAGGCCTGGATGGGATTTGACAGCGCCCGCGTCACGCAGCTCGTCGATAAGACGCTTACGCTGGCATTGACCTGCCAGCGCGCGGGCTATCCCGAAGGCACCGCCTTTACCGTTCACTGGCAACAGCACGGCGAACAGGCGATCACCCTGCTGTCACACTCTCCTGTCGACGGGCCTTCACGCTGGTGACCACAAACGTCACGATAAACACGACCGCGAACAGCACGACGATGGTCGGGGCAGGCGCGCTGTCGAGATAAAACGACGCATAGACGCCGCTGACGGACACGAGCGCGGAAACGGCTACCGCCACCAGCAGCGCCATGTGGAAGCGCCGGGTGATCAGCACCGCCACCGCGCCGGGCGCAATAAGCAACGAAATCGACAGAATAATCCCCACCGCTTTCAGCGTCGCCACGATGGTCAGCGAAACCATGCACAGTAATCCATAGTGCAGCCAGCGAGTGCGCAACCCGCTCGCCTGCGCCTGCTGATAATCAAAGCAGAACAGCAAAAAGTCCCGCCATTTCAGGCCAATCACCAGCGCAATCAGTCCCGCCACAATCCCGCTTTGCAGAATGTCCATTCCGTTAATACCCAGCATATCGCCGAACAGAATATGGTCGAGATGCACCTCGGGTTTGACGGCGATGTAGAGGATCAACCCGGCACCGAACATGCCGGAAAAGACGATCCCCATAACCGTATCCTGCTTGATGCGGCTGTTATCTTTCAGGTATCCGGTGGCGACCGCGCAGAACAGACCGGCAACGAAAGCGCCCAGCGCCAGCGGCAGCCCCATCATCCAGGCCAGCACGACGCCGGGAAACACCGCATGGCTCATGGCGTCGCCCATCAGCGCCCAGCCCTTGAGCACCAGAAAAACCGACAGCAGCGCGCAGGGCACGGCGACCAGGAGTGAAATCAGCAGCGCGTTGTTCATAAACGCAAACTGGAAGGGTTCAAGGAGCAGCGCGATCATGGGTGGACCTCCTGCGCCTGACGCGCCCGGCGGCGGCTGGCGAGCAGCCCGTGCTTCGGCGCAAAGACGAACGCCAGCAGGAACAGCAGCGTCTGGGCGACCACGATAATGCCGCCGGTCGCGCCGTCGAGATAATAGCTCGCCCACGCGCCGAGGAAGCTGGTAATGCTACCCATGGCAACGGCAATCATCAGCAGTCGCGGGAAGCGATCGGTCAGCAGCCACGCGGTCGCGCCGGGCGTGACCACCAGACAGATCACCAGAAATGCGCCGACGGTTTGCAGCGCAGCCACGGTGGAAACCGCCAGCAGGGTAAAGAAAAGGATCTTCAGACGTTCAGGACGCAGACCGATGGCGCGGGCGTGGTTCTCATCAAAAAAGGTCACCATCAAATCTTTCCATTTGAACAGCAGAACAAGCATCGACACCACGCCGATAATCGCCAGCTGGACGATGTCTTCCGGGGCAATGGCGAGGATATTCCCGAGGACGATAGTCTGAATATTCACCGAGGTCGGGTTGAGTGAGACCATAAACAGCCCGAGGCCGAAAAAGGAGGAGAAGATCAGCCCGATGATGGCGTCCTCTTTCAGGCGGCTGCGCTGGTTGAGAAACAGCATGCTGCCCGCCGCCAGCCCGCCCGACAGGAACGACCCCAGCGAAAACGGCAGCCCGAGCATGTAGGCTCCCGCCACGCCCGGTACGATGGAGTGCGAGAGCGCATCGCCAATCAGCGACCAGCCTTTTAGCATCAGATAGCACGAGAGAAACGCGCACAGCCCGCCCACCATCGCCGAAACCCACATCGCGTTCAGCATGTACTCGTAACCGAAGGGTTCCAGAAGTACGCTCATTTTACCTCCTGACGGTGCGTCACGAAGGGGCGTTCATCGTCGGTAATAATGCGATCTTCAGAGCCGCTGAGCACCACGTGGCGCAGCACGCCGCTGAAGGCGCGCTCCAGATTTTCGGCGGTAAAGGTGGTTTCCGTCGGGCCGCTTGCCAGCACGGTACCTTTGACCATGACCGTGTAATCGCAAAACTCGGAGACGGAGCCTAAATTGTGGGTCGATACCAGCATGGTTTTGCCCTCATCGCGCAGTTCCCGCAGCAGGCTGATAATTCTGGCTTCAGTTTTAACGTCCACGCCGGTAAATGGCTCGTCGAGCAGGATCACCTCGCCCTGCTGGGCAATCGCCCGCGCCAGAAACACGCGTTTCTTTTGCCCGCCGGAGAGCTCGCCAATCTGCCGATGGCGCAGCTCAAGCATATCCACCCGTTTCAGAGCGTCGGTGACGATCTGCCGATCCAGCGCTTTTGGCCGACGCAAAAAACCCATATGTCCGTAGCGGCCCATCATCACCACGTCTTCCACCAGCACCGGGAACGACCAGTCAACCTCTTCCGACTGCGGCACGTAGGCGACCAGGTTCTGACGGAGCGCCCGGTGAGGCGGTAATCCCAGAATAGTGATCGTGCCGCTTGCCGCCCGTACAAAGCCCATCACCGCCTTAAACAGCGTAGATTTGCCGGAACCGTTCACACCTACCAGTGCGGCAATCGATCCGCCCGGCACGCTGAACGAGGCATCACTCAATGCGGTATGACCGTTGCGGTAGGTCACGGTCAAATCGGTTACGACAATCCCCTTCTGCATGGTTACTCCTTCATGCCGTCACGGATGCCCTGCACCAGCGTGCGGGTCGTGACGTTCAACAGATCGATATAGGTCGGCACCGGGCCGTTTTCTGCGCTCAGGGAGTCGACATACAGCACGCCGCCGTAATGGGTATCGGTTTCCCGTGCCACCTGGCGCGCGGGTTTATCGGAGACCGTACTTTCGCTGAACACCGCCGGGATGCGATGTTTTTTCACCAGATCGATAACCTTGCGCACCTGCTGAGGCGTGCCCTGCTGATCGGCGTTGATCGGCCACAGGTAAAGCTCTTTCAGGCCCAGATCCCGCGCCAGATAGGAGAACGCCCCTTCACTGGTGACCATCCAGCGCTTATCTTCCGGGATCTCCGCAACCTGCTTACGCAGCGGTTCGAGGGTAGCGGTGATCTTCTGCTTATAGGCTTCAGCGTTGCGCTGATAGGTCTGCGCATTCGCCGGGTCGTACTTCACCAGCGCGTCACGAATGTTATCGACGTAAATCAGGGCGTTATCCGGAGACATCCACGCGTGCGGGTTGGGTTTGCCGTTATACGGCCCTTCCCCGATCCCCATCGGCGTAATGCCTTTGGTGACAATCACTTCCGGCACGCCGTTCAGATGCTGATAAAACCGCTGGAACCACAGTTCCAGATTCATGCCGTTCGCCAGAATCAGCTGCGCCTTTTGCGCGCGCTTGATGTCGCCGGGCGTGGGCTGATACTCATGGATTTCAGCGCCCGGTTTGGTGATAGAAGTGACATCTGCGGCGTCCCCCGCCACGTTTTTCGCCATATCAGCGATAACGGTAAAGGTCGTGATGACCTGGAATTTTTCAGCCGCCTGCGCGCCCGTGGTGGCCGCGGTCAGTAGCAGCGAGCTGAACAACAGACGCTTCAATCCTTGCAGTAGGTGCATCGCAGAACTCTCCCGAGGTGATTAAATTCAAAGCAAAATTAGCCCGTGCTATAAGGTATAGCACAGGCTATATTTAAATGAAAATAGTTATCATTAAAGATATGTCAACGAAGGCGGTTCGTTTTGTGGGCCGGGTAAGCGCAGCGCCACCCGGCAAGAGGGCTACCTAATGCCCGGCAAGGGCCTTATAAAATGCAGGGTTCTCCCGAATCACATTCAGTACCTTCGCCGCCAGTCCGGTTGGGTTGCGACGTTTAGACTCCCAGCTTTTTATCGTGTCAACGCTCGTGCCAAGCGCCTTCGCCATTTCGCTTTGGGTGATATTGAGCTGTTCTCTGATTGCGCGAACATCTGCAACTTCATAGCGGGTTACTCTGGAAGCTGCCTTCCTTCCGCTATGGATCTCAACGGCTTCTTCAAGCGAAGATTTTAATTCATCGAATATACTCATTGTCTGCCTCCTTCTGCCTGAATGGAGTACATAGTACACCTACCATTTATGGCATAGGAAGTAGTATTTTTCAGAACAGAAGTCAGTTTTTTAAGTTCAGCTTTCTCTGCCTCAGTCAGGCTGTCCCTGGTGCTTTTTAGGTAGGCCATGATGAAATAGATCACCTCTTCCGTTGCCAGAAAGTAAATCACTCTGGCTCCCCCTCTCTTTCCTTTTGAGCCTGCGGCCAGCCTTATTTTACGTAATCCCCCCGTATGCTGAATCAGGTCACCTTTATCAGGCCGGGCAATGAGTTCCTTTTGGAGATCCTTTAATTCATCATCCGTAGCAATGCTTTTGATCTGGCGGGTAAAAAGTGAAGTTTCGATAAATTCTATCGCGTGACTCATCCATGGTTCCTTCCCGAAAAACAACAACAGCCTGGCTCATCAGCGCAGGCTGTCGCTGCAATATTACTCTTCCATGAGTAATATTGCGTCAGTTGACTGTATTTATATACAGCATGATGAAGTTTTAAGAATCTGTTTAGACATCCGGGAACATCACGCTATTCCCCGGCGCTTCCCTGTGCAGATGGATAAAGTTCAGGTGGCGTTCGTACTGGTCCAGAATGTCCGTAATCACCTGCTCCTTGCTGTAGTCCATCAGGTCGTTCCCCTGGCTTCCCTCAAGCAGGAAGGTCTCCAGCCGGTAATAGGTCGATTTCCCGCTGCGCGCCCGGTAGGTAAACCCGGGCACCGAATACTGCTGCGGCCAGATCTGGTAGACGAAGTTTTGCTCGTCGCCCATGTGCACCAGCAGATCCAGGTGCCCCAGGTTTTCGCCTTCATCCGGCGGCAGATTTTTCAGCTCCACGTAGGCACCCCGCAGGCGCAACTCCTGTGCGACTTCCTCCATCGCCGGGAAGCAGACCGTCTCCATCATCTGTTTGGTGTAGCGCGTACCCGGGTAGTTCATCAGGCGCGACAGACGTTTCTTCCAGCTCAGCCTGTCCTGCGCGCCCAGCGGACGCGGCGCGGTATCACGGCTGGCGCTGACGCGGCGGTAGTCTTCCACCTTGAGCGATTTATACAGCCCGGCCATGACGAAGAAGATCACGAAGCTAAACGGCAGGCCCATGATCACCGTCGTATTCTGCAGCGCCGAAATACCGTTGGTCATCAGCATGCCGAGCGTCAGCAGGCCAATCGCCACGGACCAGAAGATGCGCAGCCAGTTCGGCGCGTCGCTGTTGATGTCCTTCAGCTTCGAGGTGAAGTTCCCCAGCACCAGCGCGCCGGAATCCGCTGAGGTGACGTAGAACAGCAGCCCGGTAATGGTCGCCACGGAGGCGCTAAAGGTAAACGCCGGGTACTGCGCCAGCAGGCTGTAGAAGCCGCGCTCCGGGTGCGCCATCGCTTCCTGAGCAAAACCGGCATTGCCGTGGATGATCTCGTGCAGCGCGCTGTTGCCGAAAATCGACAGCCACAGCAGGGTAAAGGTGAACGGGATAATCAGCGTACCCATCACGAACTGGCGAATGGTGCGCCCGCGCGAAATTCGCGCCAGGAACAGGCCGACAAACGGCGACCACGCTACCCACCACGCCCAGAAGAACAGCGTCCAGTTGTTCATCCACTCCACCGGACGGTCGAAGGCGAAGCTATTGAGCGTCATCCCCATAAAGCGGTTCACGTAGTCGCCCACGTTGAGCACCAGCGCGTTGAGCAGGAACGAGGTGTCGCCCATAAACAGCACAAACAGGATCAGGCCCAGCGCCAGCGCGACGTTCAGCTCGGAGAGCACGCGGATGCCCTTGTCCACGCCGGAGGTCACCGAGATGGTGGCGATAATCACGGAGAGCGCAATCAGCGCCGCTTTCGCCGCCATTGAATCCGGAATATCAAACAGCACGCTTAGCCCGTAGTTGAGCTGCACCACGCCGATACCGAGCGTGGTCGCGATGCCGAAGATGGTGCCAATCACCGCTGCGATATCAACGGTGTGACCAATCGGCCCGTTAATTTTTTTGCCAAAAATCGGGTACAGCGCAGAGCGGATAGTGAGGGGCAAATTATAACGATAGCTAAAGTATCCGAGCGCCATCCCCATCAGGGCGTACATCGACCAGCCTGTCAGGCCGTAGTGGAACAGCGTCCAGACCATCGCCTGTCGCGCGGCCTCCATCGTCTGCCCTGCCCCTTCCGGCGGCTGCATATACTGTGTGACCGGTTCAGCCACGGAGAAGAACATCAGGTCGATGCCGATACCCGCAGCAAACAGCATTGCGGCCCAGCTCAGCAGGCTGAACTCGGGCTTGGACTGCTCTGGCCCAAGCTTCACCGAACCGAAGCGCGAGCAGGCGATGCAAACCACGAAGACAATATAGAGCGTCGCCGCCAGAAGATAGTACCAGCCAAAGGTCTTCGACACCCAGTTCAGCGTGTGCCCAATCCACTCGGCGGAAAAATCACGAAAGAAGATCGTAGTCAGGGAAAACAACAAAATCAGCCCGGCGGAAGTATAAAAAACGACCGGGTTGATTTTGTCTTTTTCTCTGTCTTGTGAAAGGTCTGTCATCCAGTATCCCCACTATTTTTGTAACTATTAAAATCCAAATCCGCAACAATTAAGACACATTTTATATTGAACGTCCAATCAAAAAACGCTTTAATGTATTACCAACGCTGATGAATGGAGTGGCAACAATGCCCAAAGTGGGGATGCAGCCGATCCGGCGCAGGCAGCTTATTAACGCCACGCTGGAAGCAATAAATGAAGTGGGAATGCACGACGCAACCATCGCGCAGATCGCCCGTCGGGCGGGCGTTTCCACGGGGATCATCAGTCACTATTTCAAAGACAAAAACGGTCTGCTGGAAGCGACCATGCGCGACATCACCGGGCAGTTGCGCGATGCGGTATTAAGCCGCTTGCACGCCCTTCCGGACGGCAGCGCGGAGCAGCGATTACAGGCGATTGTCGGCGGCAATTTTGATGAAACCCAGATCAGCAGCGCGGCAATGAAAGCCTGGCTGGCCTTCTGGGCGAGCAGCATGCACCAGCCGATGCTCTACCGTCTGCAGCAGGTCAGCAGCCGCCGCCTGCTGTCGAACCTGGTGTACGAGTTCCGCCGCGAACTGCCGCGCGAGCAGGCGCAGGAAGCGGGCTACGGGCTGGCGGCACTGATCGACGGGCTTTGGCTACGTGCCGCACTGAGCGGCAAACCGCTGGATAAAACGCTGGCCCAGTCGCTCACCAGCCACTTTATCAGCCAGCATTTACCGACCGAATAACCGAGGAGAAAGTATGTCCCGAATGGCAGAACAGCAGCTTTATATCAATGGTGGTTATACACCCGCCACCAGCGGTCGCACCTTCGAGACCATCAACCCGGCCAACGGTGAAGTCCTGGCGAGCGTTCAGGCCGCCGGGCGTGAAGACGTCGACCGCGCCGTGGAAAGCGCAACACGCGGGCAAAAAATCTGGGCGGCGATGACCGCCATGGAGCGCTCACGCATCCTGCGTCGCGCCGTGGATATCCTGCGCGAGCGTAACGACGCGCTGGCGAAGCTGGAAACCCTCGATACCGGTAAAGCGTATTCCGAAACCTCGACCGTAGACATCGTCACCGGCGCGGACGTGCTGGAGTATTACGCAGGGCTGATCCCGGCGCTGGAAGGCAGCCAGATCCCGCTGCGCGAAACCTCATTCGTCTACACCCGCCGCGAGCCACTGGGCGTGGTGGCGGGCATCGGCGCGTGGAACTACCCGATCCAGATCGCCCTGTGGAAATCGGCCCCGGCGCTGGCGGCGGGCAACGCGATGATCTTCAAGCCGAGCGAAGTGACGCCGCTCACCGCCCTCAGGCTTGCCGAAATCTATACCGAAGCGGGTCTGCCGGACGGCGTGTTTAATGTCCTGCCGGGCGTAGGCGCGGAGACCGGCCAGTACCTGACCGAGCATCCGGGCATCGCGAAGGTCTCCTTTACCGGCGGCGTTGCCAGCGGCAAAAAGGTGATGGCCAACTCGGCGGCCTCGTCCCTGAAAGAGGTGACGATGGAGCTGGGCGGCAAATCGCCGCTGATTGTTTTCGACGATGCGGATCTGGATCTGGCGGCAGACATCGCCATGATGGCCAACTTCTTCAGCTCCGGTCAGGTCTGCACCAACGGCACCCGCGTGTTCGTGCCCGTGAAATTTAAGGCCGCGTTTGAGCAGAAAATCGTTGAGCGCGTGGGCCGCATCCGCGCGGGGGATCTGTTTGCCGAAAACACCAACTTTGGCCCGATGGTCAGCTTCCCGCACCGCGACAGCGTGCTGCGCTACATCGCCAAAGGTAAAGAAGAAGGCGCGCGCGTGCTGTGCGGCGGCGACGTGCTGAAGGGCGAAGGGTTTGATAACGGCGCGTGGGTGGCCCCGACCGTGTTCACCGACTGCACCGACGAGATGACCATCGTGCGCGAAGAGATCTTCGGCCCGGTGATGTCCATCCTCACCTATGAAACCGATGAAGAAGCGATTCGCCGCGCCAACGATACCGACTACGGACTGGCGGCGGGTATCGTCACTGCCGATCTGAACCGCGCCCACGGCGCTATTCATCAGCTCGAAGCGGGCATCTGCTGGATCAACACCTGGGGTGAATCCGCCGCAGAGATGCCGGTGGGCGGTTATAAACACTCCGGCATTGGCCGCGAGAACGGCATTATGACGCTGCAAAGCTACACCCAGGTGAAGTCCATCCAGGTTGAGATGGGTAAATTCCAGTCCATATTTTAACCGGGAGGTTTATTTGCAATTTGACTACATCATTATCGGCGCCGGCTCTGCCGGCAACGTACTGGCAACACGACTGACTGAAGATCCGAATACCACCGTGCTGCTGCTTGAGGCGGGCGGACCGGATTACCGCTTTGACTTCCGCACTCAGATGCCTGCCGCGCTGGCGTTCCCGCTGCAGGGCAAGCGCTACAACTGGGCGTATGAAACCGAGCCAGAGCCGTTTATGAACAACCGCCGCATGGAGTGCGGGCGCGGTAAAGGGCTGGGCGGTTCGTCGCTGATCAACGGCATGTGCTACATCCGCGGTAACGCGATGGATCTCGACCACTGGGCGAAAGAGCCGGGTCTGGAGCACTGGAGCTATCTTAACTGCCTGCCGTACTACCGCAAGGCAGAGACGCGCGACGTGGGCCCGAACGACTACCACGGCGGCGACGGTCCGGTGAGCGTTACCACCTCCAAACCGGGCGTGAACCCGCTGTTTGAGGCGATGGTGGAAGCGGGCGTGCAGGCGGGCTACCCGCGCACGGACGATCTCAACGGCTATCAGCAGGAAGGCTTCGGCCCGATGGACCGCACGGTCACGCCGAAGGGCCGACGCGCCAGCACCGCGCGCGGCTATCTGGACCAGGCAAAGCAACGCCCGAACCTGACCATCCGTACCCACGCCATGACCGACCGCATCCTCTTTGAAGGCAAGCGCGCGGTGGGCGTCGAGTGGCTGGAAGGCGAAAGCACGATTCCGTCGAAAGCGACGGCGAACAAAGAGGTGCTGCTGAGCGCAGGCGCCATTGCCTCCCCGCAGATCCTCCAGCGTTCCGGCGTGGGCAGCGCGGAGCTGCTGAAGCAGTTCGATATCCCGCTGGTGCACGACCTGCCCGGCGTGGGCGAAAACCTGCAGGATCACCTGGAGATGTACCTCCAGTACGAATGCAAAGAGCCGGTCTCCCTCTACCCTGCCCTGCAGTGGTGGAACCAGCCGAAGATTGGCGCTGAATGGCTGTTTGGCGGCACCGGCGTGGGGGCGAGCAACCACTTCGAAGCGGGCGGTTTTATCCGCAGCCGCGAGGAGTTCGCGTGGCCGAACATTCAGTACCACTTCCTGCCGGTGGCGATTAACTACAACGGTTCGAATGCGGTAAAAGAGCACGGCTTCCAGTGCCACGTCGGCTCCATGCGCTCGCCGAGCCGCGGCCACGTGCGCATCAAGTCGCGCGATCCGCATCAGCATCCGGCGATCCTGTTCAACTATATGTCCCACGAGCAGGACTGGCAGGAGTTCCGCGACGCGATCCGTATAACCCGTGAGATCATGCACCAGCCTGCGCTGGACAAGTACCGCGGTCGCGAGATCAGCCCGGGCGTCGAGTGCCAGACCGACGAACAGCTGGACGAGTTCGTGCGCAACCACGCCGAAACCGCCTTCCACCCGTGCGGTACCTGTAAGATGGGCAATGACGAGATGGCGGTTGTCGACGGCGAAGGCCGCGTTCACGGGCTGGAAGGGCTGCGCGTGGTGGATGCGTCGATCATGCCGCAGATCATCACCGGTAACCTGAACGCCACCACCATCATGATTGGCGAGAAGATTGCAGACGCCATTCGCGGGCGCGAACCGCTGGCGAAGAGCACGGCCGCGTATTATGTCGCGAACGGGGCGCCGGTTCGCCGCTGAGGGTGCCCCCTCCCCCTTACCCTCTCCCCACAGGGGAGAGGGAATAAACGTCTCCTAAATTTATTTTCATTTCCCTGCATCCAGTTTCCACCCTGCCTTCGTATATGGGTATGTGAGCAACCCCTTTGCTCCCCAATCCGAGGAATGATGATGAAAAAGCTAACCCGTGTTGCATTCGTAACCAGCGCTTTACTTTTCTGTGCAGGCGCATCAGCAGCCATGACGTCTGACACCGTGATGGTGGGCGGAGCGGCAATGTTCCCGAGCAAAAATATTGTTGAAAACGCCGTGAACTCGAAAGATCACACGACTCTGGTGGCCGCTGTCAAAGCTGCCGGACTGGTGGATACGCTGCAGAGCAAAGGACCGTTCACCGTGTTTGCGCCGACCAATGCGGCGTTTGCAAAATTGCCCGCTGGCACGGTCGATAACCTGGTCAAACCCGAAAACAAAGCCCTGCTAACCAGCATCCTGACCTACCACGTGGTTGCCGGTAATTACGATATGAAAGCGCTGGAGCAGAAAATTAAACAGGGTGGCGGTCGCGCGGAGCTGAAGACCGTTAACGGTCAGCCGCTGTGGATCATGAGCAACGGCCTGCACAATATTCAGCTTAAGGATGGTCAGGGCAATGTAGCAAACATCAGCACCTACGACGTTCATCAAAAAAATGGCGTGATCGATGTCATTGATACCGTTCTGATGCCTAAGTAGTTGTCTATACTTCGGAAGTGTGCCGTTGCCTTTCGGGGAAAACATGGATAACGCGCTGGCTGAACAGCAGCAGAAATTAATGCAAGCGATCGCGAAGGGCGATCGCCGTGCATTTGAACAACTCTACCGACTCACCTCGCCGCATCTGTTTGCCGTCGCGCTGCGCATGTTGCGTGACCGGGCATGGGCAGAAGAGATCCTTCACGACTGTTTTCTCACGGTCTGGAGTAAAGCCGAAACCTATAACGCCGCCCTCAGTTCCCCGATGACCTGGCTTACGCACATTGTTCGCAACCGCTGTATAGACTGGCTGCGCAGCGGGCAAACCCGGGCCGCCGACCGCGAGACGGCGTATAACGAAGCGCTTCTCCCGGGCGAGAACGATGAGCAGAACAGCTGGCACGACGATGCACAGGCAGAACGGCTCAGGCACTGTCTCGAACATTTGAGCAGCGAGCAGCGCCAGAGCATTACGCTCGCCTACTATCAGGGGATGTCTCACAGCGATATTGCCGACTGGCTCCAGCAGCCCGTAGGCTCAGTGAAAAGCTGGATACGTCGCGCAATGGATCATCTTCGGGAGTGTGTGGGGCTATGAATGACGCAGAAAAACGCGACGACATGCTGGCAGCAGAATATGCCCTCGGCACCCTACGGGGAGGCGCGCGGCTTCAGTTCCAGAAAAGGCTTGCCGCGGAACCAGCGCTGGCTGCGCGCGTAGCGTACTGGCAGGAGATGTTCAGCACGCTCGATAGCCACCTCGTCCCCATCACGCCTCCTGAGTCGGTGTGGAAAAAAATTGCCCTCGAACTGCCGCCCAACCGGCCGGTGCGCAACTGGCGACCTTACCTCGGCTGGATGGTGGCCGCCGGCCTTGCCGCCTTTAGCGTCGTGACGTGGTACTCCACCCGCACGCCAGCGCTCGCACCGCTGATGGTGCTCAACGATGCCCAACAGCGCGGGCAGTGGGTAGTGAGTGCGGACAGCCGCCGTCAGCAGCTGAGTATTGCACCTCTCGGCCCCGCCGCCGTCCCGGCGCAGCACAGCCTGCAGCTTTGGCTGATCCCGACCGGACAGGCCCCTGTCTCGCTGGGGCTGCTGCATAGCGATATCCCAACGACGGTGGCCCTCAGGAACACAACGCTTCCTCCTGACGCCACGATAGCGATAAGCCTTGAACCGGAGGGCGGATCGCCCACTGGCCTGCCAACAGGCCCGGTGCTTTATAGTGGCAAAATCTAATCCTTAGGCCTTGTTCGCAGGGCCTCCAGCGTCACCCCATTTCTTTTTATACTATTCTCGCTTACATATAAGAAATAAACGTTAGGCATGCAATCCGTTTAAATATTAAAAATATGATATTGACAGACTCTTCCACACTCCATTAAGTTTTAAACAGCCATCATTTTATTTCCGATACACAATATATCAAAAATCCGCGTTAATGAATTTGTCATTATTCATTAACACCTCCCTGCCTTTTATTTTTTGCATCACTCAACAGCGAGATAAGATCATGAATAACAGTGCAAACAACGTTGTCGTTATCACCGGCGCCAGCAGCGGCATCGGTCAGGCCATTGCCCTCCATTTAGCGAATAAACCCTTTTCACTGGTGCTGGTGGCGCGCCGCCTCGACAGGATTAATGCCCTGGTGGATCAGATTATCCAGCAGGGCGGCAAGGCGATTGCCGTGAAGGCCGATGTCACCCGTCAGGAAGAGGTTCAGGCCGCCATCGATGCCGCTGTGACGGCCTACCAGCGCGTGGACGTACTGATCAATAACGCTGGTTACATGGCGATAGCCCCCATCAGCGAGCGCAAAACCGACGAGTGGGACAAGATGATTGATACTAACCTGAAGGGCGTGCTGTACGGCATTGCCGCGGCGTTACCGGTGTTCCAGCGTCAGGGTAGCGGACACTTTATTAACGTGGCTTCCGTTGCGGGTATCAAAGTGCTTGCCCCCGGCGGCGTCGTTTACAGCGCCACTAAATTTGCCGTTCGCGCCCTGAGCGAAGGGTTACGTCAGGAGGCGGGGAAAACTATCCGCACGACGCTTATTTCCCCCGGCGCCGTCGAAAGCGAACTGCAGTTCGGCAGTTCTGATAAAGACAGCCTGGCGTTTTTGCACGAATTCTATAAGCAAGCTATTCCGGCTGACGCCATTGCCCGAGCCGTTTTATTTGCCATTGAACAGCCTGGCGACGTTGATATTAATGAAATTGTGGTTCGTCCGACGCAGGAAGAATTTTAGCATGCCTTAAATAACGCTAAATGAGGTGTCATCATGATTAAATCATTAACGTCTATATCACATTGAAATATGCGGACGGGTGCCGATATTTTCCTTGAACTTCTGGAAAGAGAAGACGTAGAAAATATATTTGGCACTCCAGAAGAGCAGCGTGGTTGCCATTGCCGGCGGCTATGCCAAAGCCTCGGCAAAACAGGCTTTATCAATTTGCATACCGCCAGCGGTCCTGGTCACGCCATGGGTGTCCAGTCCGGAGAAACCAACCTGATTGAAATTGCCATTTCCTCAGAGTAATTATCCGTTCCAGCTGTACCCTACATACAAGACTTATAACCGAAATGCCTCAAGCCGCTGAATCTGCCGCCCTTCTGCGTCAAAATTCTCCGCAGCCAGCCAGGCGCACAGCTCCGCGTTTCTTTGCGGCCATTCGCCATCAATAATGGAGAGCATATCGCTGTCGCGGTTACGCCCTTTGCGCACAAGTTTCTGACGCAGGCGACCTTCCCAGACAAAACCCAGCCGCTCCGCCGCATTGCGCGAGGCAATGTTCATTGAATCGCATTTCCATTCCAGTCGACGGTACTTATGCTCAAAGGCATTTTTCAGCAGCAGCCACACCGCCTCAGTACCCAAACGCGTGCCCTTCATTTTGCGCGACCAGGTGACATGCCCGATTTCCACCGAGCCGAGAAACCGCTCAATCGCCATGTAACTCACCAGCCCTACCGCCTGTTCAGTGCGTAAATCGATTACGGCAAAGGGCACCAGATCGTCATCCATCACCTTTCCCAGCACCCAGTGCGCAGTGGCCTCAACGCTTTCCGGCTGAGTGCTGGCAAGCCACGTCCAGTCACTGTCATCACCCAGCGCGTAGGCTTCGTATAAATCAGCCGAATGGCGATCGGTATCCAGCGGCTCCAGTCGGCAATACTGACCGGTAAGTGGGGTGCGGGTTAAGATCCGGGCGCATTTCCAGTCTGGAACAATATCGTTAACGGTTTGACCATGTTGATTGATTTCGGGCACGGCGGTGACTCCCTGAAAGGTAAGGAGTTTGTTATAGCAGGTTAAAAAGCGGACGAAAAGCAGCGCATTCTAATAGCCTTAGCGTATGCGTTATTCCCGGAAGGCATAAGCAAAGCTGAATTTCGACTTTGCGGAATGTCTTAGTCGACCTAACGTAGCGGAGCATAAAACAATCACAATAGAGTTATTTCAGGGATCGCTATGACAAAAAAACTGTTGCCGTTACTGGTGCTGGCCGCGCTCTCAAACGCAGCCCACGCCGCTACTCCGCCGAATACGCTGGTGGTTGCTCAGGGGCTTGATGACATCGTAAGCCTCGACCCGGCCGAAGCCAACGAGCTCTCCAGCATCCAGACCGTACCGAGCCTGTATCAGCGTCTGGTGCAGCCGGACCGCGATAACCCGGAAAAAATCACGCCGATTCTGGCGGAAAGCTGGGAAGCCGACGCGGCAGCAAAAACCCTGACCATCAAGCTTAAGCCCGATGCGAAATTCGCTTCCGGAAACCCGCTGCGCCCGGAAGACGTGATCTTCTCGTATACCCGCGCCGTGACGCTGAACAAATCCCCGGCGTTTATCCTCAACGTGCTGGGCTGGGACGCGAGCAACATCGCCAGCCAGCTGAAAAAAGTGGATGACCATACCCTCCAGCTTCACTGGACGGCGGACGTTAGCCCGTCGGTGGCGCTGAATATTCTCTCCACGCCGATTGCCTCCATCGTCGATGAAAAGCAGGTGGTGGCGAACGTGAAGGACAACGACTTCGGCAACGCCTGGCTGAAAATGCACTCGGCAGGCAGCGGCGCGTTCAAAATGCGCGTTTATCAGCCGCATCAGGCTATCGTGCTGGAAGCCAACGAATCGGCTCCCGGCGGCGCGCCGAAGCTTAAAAGCATCATCATTAAAAACGTTCCCGATCCGGCTTCCCGCCGCCTGCTGATCCAGCAGGGTGATGCCGACGTGGCGCGCGATCTGGGGGCAGACCAGATTAGCGCCCTGGAGGGTAAGCCGGGCGTGAAGGTGCTGAGCATTCCGTCCGCCGAGCAAAATTATCTGGTGTTTAATACCGGCAACAGCGCTAACCCACTGCTCAACAACCCGGCGTTCTGGGAGGCTTCACGCTGGCTGGTTGATTATGAAGGCATTACCAAAAACCTGCTGAAAGGCCAGTATTTTGTGCATCAGAGCTTCCTGCCGGTCGGTCTGCCGGGCGCGCTGGAAGCGAATCCATTCACGTTTGACCCGGCTAAGGCGAAAGAAATTCTCGCCAAAGCGGGCATTAAAGACGCGCACTTCACGCTGGACGTGGAGAACAAGCCGCCGTTTATCACCATCGCCCAGTCCATGCAGGCGAGCTTTGCTCAGGGGGGCGTGAAGGTCGATCTGCTGCCCGCTGCCGGGAGCCAGGTCTATGCCCGCGTGCGCGCAAAGCAGCATCAGGCGGCGATTCGTCTGTGGATCCCGGACTACTTCGACGCGCACTCTAACGCCAGCGCCTTTGCGTGGAACGATGGCAAATCCAGTACCGTAGCCGGTCTGAACAGCTGGAAAATTCCCGAGCTTAACAAAGCCACGCTGGCGGCGGTTGCCGAGCCGGATCCGGCGAAACGTCTGGATCTGTACAAGAAAATGCAGGAACAGCTGCAACATAGCTCGCCGTATGTGTTCGTCGATCAGGGCAAAACCCAGATCGTGGTGCGCGATAACGTGAAGGGATATCAGCAGGGCTTGAACGCGGACATGGTCTGGTACGATCGCGTCACGAAGTAGCCTTTGTTGCCGGGTGGCGCTGCGCTTACCCAGCCTGTGTTATCGGTTTTGTAGGCCGGGTAAGGCGAAGCCGCCACCCGGCATGAAGAGATTTCCCATGCCACATCTTTCCACCCGCGTGCTTCAGGCTCTGCTGACTCTGCTGCTCACGCTTTTCGGGCTGCTGCTCGTCACGTTTGCGCTCTCGGCATTTTCTCCGGTCGATCGCGTGCTGCAGATCGTCGGCGATCACGCCAGCCAGTCCACCTACGATCAGGTTCGCCACCAGCTCGGGTTAGATCGCCCCCTGCCCGTGCAGTTCTGGCACTACCTGCAAGACCTTGCCCACGGTGATCTGGGCACTGCCAGCGCCACCGGCCAGCCGGTGTTGCAGGACTTGCTGCACGCTTTTCCCGCCACGCTCGAACTGGCTACGCTGGCCTTAATCATCGGCGCCGTGCTCGGCGTGATTGCCGGGGTGCTGTGCGCCCGCTATGCCGGTTCGCCGCTTGATTTATCGCTCAGAACGCTCACCCTGCTCGGCAACTCGGTGCCGATTTTCTGGCTTGGCCTGCTGATGCTGGCCCTGTTCTACGCGAAGCTGCAGTGGAGCTCGGGTCCCGGCAGGCTGGATGACATCTGGCAGTTCACCGTAGAACCACGCACCGGCTTTGCGCTGGTGGATACCTGGCTTTCTGGCGATCGCGAGGCGTTTCGCAACGCCCTCAGCCACCTTGTGCTGCCGGTGCTGCTGCTGGCCTATTACTCGCTCGCAAGCATTACCCGCCTGACGCGCTCCGCCTGTCTGAGCGAAATGAACAAAGAGTACATCCTGCTCGCTCGCGCCAAGGGGGCCGGGGAGATGACTATTCTGCTGCGCCACGTGCTGCCGAACATTCGCAGCACCCTGCTGACGGTGATTGCGCTGGCCTACACCAGCATGCTGGAAGGTGCGGTATTAACGGAAACCGTCTTCTCCTGGCCAGGCATCGGACGCTACCTCACCACCGCCCTGTTCGCCGGAGACACTACCGCCGTCATGGGCGGCACGCTGCTGATTGGCATCTGTTTTGTGCTGATCAATAACCTTACCGACCTGCTTGTGCAGGCAACCGATCCCAGGGTGCGCTGATGCCGTTTTATCTCTTTATACGTCGCCTGCGCCGTTCGCCTGCCGCCTTTTGCGGGTTGATTGCCATCGTGCTGCTGATAGTGATCGCCCTGTTCGCCCCCTGGCTTGCACCGGTTGACCCGAACTGGCAGGACGCCGCCTCGCGCCTGCAGGCACCGAATAGCCAGCACTGGCTCGGCACCGACAGCTACGGGCGCGACCTGCTCTCGCGCCTGATTTACGGTACCCGTCCGGCGCTCGGGCTGGTGGCCTTAGTGACGGTCATTACCCTGCCCACCGGGCTGCTGGTGGGGATCCTGTCCGGCTACTACGGCGGCTGGATGGAGCGCCTCCTGATGCGCTTTACCGACGTGGTGATGTCGATGCCGCGCCTCATCCTTGCGTTCGCGTTTGTGGCGATGCTGGGTCCGGGGCTGGTCAACGGCGCGCTGGCGCTGGCCTTAACCACCTGGCCTGCTTATGCACGTCAGGCGCGAAGTGAAATTCAGCGTCTGCGCCACAGTGATTATCTGGCCGCTGCCGAGATGATGGGAATTCGCGGCCCGCGCCTGCTGGTCGGCCATATTCTGCCGCTGTGTCTGCCGTCTGCGATTGTGCGGCTGGCGCTGGATCTGGCCGGCATTATTCTGGCCGCCGCCGGACTCGGTTTCCTCGGCCTTGGCGCCCGTCCGCCAATGGCTGAATGGGGGGCAATGATTGCTGACGGCATGCAGGTGATTTTCGACCAGTGGTGGATCGCCGCCATTCCCGGCGGAGCCATTCTGTTTGCCAGCCTGGCCTTTAACCTGCTAGGCGATGGCCTGCGTGACGTACTGGAGCCGCAACATGACTGAACACCGCGTTATCGTCGATGCGCTGAATATCGACTACCCCGCCGCACGCGTGGTCAACAACCTGAGCTTTACGCTTGGCAACGAGCGTCTGGCGCTGGTGGGTGAATCCGGCTCGGGTAAATCGATGTCTGCCCGCGCCCTGATGGGGCTGGTACGTAAGCCCGGCATGGTGAGCGCCCGGCAACTTAACGTGCTGGGCAACGATCTGCTGACTCTGAACGCCCGCCGCTGGCAAGCGCTGCGCGGCAACGGGATTGCGATGGTTTTGCAGGACCCGCGCTACGCGCTCAATCCGGTGAAAAGCGTTGCCGCCCAGCTTGACGAGGCGCTCACGCTGCATCACCGCCTGCCCCGTTCAGAACGCGTGGCGCGCATTCACGACATCATTCGCGCTGTCGGACTGAGCGAACATGTGCTTCAGCGTTATCCCGGCGAACTTTCCGGCGGCATGGGCCAGCGGGTGATGATTGCGATTGCGCTCATCAACAACCCGCAGGTGCTGATTGCCGACGAACCGACCTCAGCGCTGGACGCTCGCCTGCGCAACCAGATCCTCGAACTGCTGGTGCAGCAGTGTGAAGCGCGCCAGATGGCGATGCTGTTAATCAGCCATGACCTGCCGCTGGTGGCGGAACACTGCGACCGCGTGCTGGTGATGTATCAGGGCGAAAAGGTAGATGAGATGGCGGCAAGCCAACTCCCTCAGGCAACGCATCCGTATACGCGCACCCTGTGGACCTGCAGGCCAAATGCCAATACCTTTGGGCAGATGCTGCCGACGCTCGACCGTTCGCAGCCGTGGAAGGAGGCGAACGATGGCGCTCGTTGAGGTTAACCAGGTTCAGGTCACCTTCGGGGAAAAGACGGCGGTCTCTGCCGCCAGCTTTACCATCGCGAAAGGCGAAACCTTCAGCCTGATCGGGGAATCCGGCTGCGGGAAATCGACCCTTCTGCGCGTGCTGGCGGGGCTGCAGCGCGAGTGGCGCGGGAACATTACGCTACTGGGAGAGACGTTAACGCCCGGGCGACGTTTTCAAGGCACGCTGCGTCGCAACGTGCAGATGGTGTTTCAGGATCCGTGGGCGTCATTGCACCCGAACCACACCATTGCACGCACGCTGTCGGAGCCGTTGAACATTCATGGCGAAACGCAGATTGCGGAAAAGGTGGCGGATGCGCTTAAACAGGTGGGCCTGTCTGCCGATGCGGGGAAACGTTATCCGCACCAGCTTTCCGGCGGCCAGCGTCAGCGCGTGGCGATTGCCCGTGCGCTGCTGTTGCGCCCGCAGCTTCTGCTGCTGGATGAACCGACCTCGGCACTGGATATGTCCGTGCAGGCGGAAATTCTGAACCTGCTCAACCGCCTGAAAGCCGCCCACGACATGACCTATCTGCTGGTGAGCCACGATGCGGACGTGATTGCCCATATGTCCGACCGGGCGGCATTTATGGCACACGGGGAGATCCAGAAGGTGTTTGATCGGGAGGCGATGTTACGGGGCGAGCACAGGATGGGGTAAACGGGTGCGGCTGTGCCCGGTGGCGCGATGCTTACCGGGCCTACGTTTCGTGCCGCGTTGAGGGTTTTTCGTAGGCCGGGTAAGGCATCGCCGCCACCCGGCAACAAATCACTTCAGCAGCTTGACCGTAGCGTCAATGTCAATTTCATCTTCGGTAAAGATCAGCGTCGTGTTCTGGAAGGTCGTGATCGCCAGCTTCTTCACGGTGCGCATTTCACCCGATTTTACCTCGGATTTCGGTTTAATGCTGTTCATCAGCAGCCCCACCGACAGCACCGCGTTTTCTTTGTCGATTTTGGTTTCAACCGGCTCTTCTTCGCTGAACACCACGAAGGATTTGATCGAGGTGAGCTTCACGCGCTCGCCCGCAATATAGAGGTGTTTACTCTCGGGGATCACCTTCACCGCATAGGCGGAAAGGCCTTTATTATTCGTCGTCGGCTCGAACGTCACCGCCGCATCTTTCTTAATCAGATCAGGGTTGGCGACCTTAATCACATGAAAATAGCGGTTATCGCCGTTTTCATCTTTGATAAATCCAAAGCCTTTATCTTTAAACCACGTTGTGATTGTTCCGTTCATCGCTGTTACCGCCTGTCAGATCGTAATGACTAAAGTTTTGCAGCGCGCAGTGTAATGCACAATGGCTAAGGAGACAAAAAAAAGCCCCTGCACGGGGGCAGGGGAAAACTCATGTCAGAGCTTATTAGTATTTAGTTGAACACCATCCCACCATCAATCAATAAGGATTGCCCGGTCATGTAATCAGAATCCGGCCCGGCGAGGTATGAAACGCAGGCGGCGACATCTTCCGGCTCGGACAAACGACCCAGCGTGATGCGTTTGGCAAAAGTTTCCGTCCCGTAGCCAAGCGGTTTGCCCGCCGCCTCGGAGACCTGACGGTCGATTTCCGCCCACATCGGCGTTTTGACGATGCCCGGGCAATAGGCGTTAACGGTGATGCCCAGCGGAGCAAGGTCTCGCGCTGCGGTCTGGGTTAAGCCGCGAACCGCGAACTTGCTGGAGCTGTACACGGCCAGTTCCGGGTTGCCGGTGTGGCCTGCCTGGGAGCAGGCGTTGATGATCTTCCCGCCGTGCCCCTCTTTGCGGAACGCGTCGATGGCAGCCTGAATACCCCAGATCACCCCTTTCACGTTGATGTTGTAGACCTTGTCGACAATCTCTGGCGTGATGGATTCGATAGGCGTGGACGGCGCAATCCCGGCGTTATTAACGATGACGTTAAAACCGCCCAGCGCGGTGCGCGCTTTTTCCACCGCCGCAAACACCTGCTCGCGGTCAGAGACATCCACCTTCACGGCGACAGCCTTGCCGCCGTTGCGGATGATTTCATCGGCGACGGCTCTTGCCGTCTCATCGTTATAGTCGGCAATGGCAACGGCAAAGCCATCCTTCACCAGGCGCAGCGCAATCGCTTTACCAATCCCCTGGCCTGAGCCGGTTACGAGAGCAACTTTTTGCATTTCTCTGTCCTTATATTGAGTCACAAAATCTGGCTGAGATGGAGCTGGCCCATCAGCAGCGGGTTATCGCTGTAGTCGACGGGAATGGCCACCACGGCCGGGCCATCGACATCCATCGCCGCGCGCAGCGTCGGTTCGAGCGCTTCAGCACTCTCCACGGCAAAGCCTTTCGCGCCGAAGGCATCGGCATAGACTTTGAAATCGACCGGGCCGAACTCGACGCCGGAAAGGCGCTGGTATTTTTTCTCTTCCTGGATCGCCACCATGTTGTAGGCGTTATCCACCCAGATGATGTGCAGCACGTTGGCGTTGAGGCGCACCGCGGTTTCCAGCTCCATGCTCGACTGCAGGAAGCCACCGTCACCGGAGACCGATACCACCTTGCGGCCCGGATTCACCAGCCAGGCACCAATCGCCCACGGCAGAGCAACGCCCATGGTTTGCTGGCCGTTGGAGATCATTACCTGACGCGCGCGGAAGCTGTAAAGGTAGCGGGCGATCCAGATGTGGAAGCTGCCCATATCGACGGTCAGGGTCACGTCGTTATTGACGATGTCCTGCATGGCGCGCACGATGCGCAGCGGGTGCAGAGCAAACTGGTTGAGCGAGGCGCCGCGACGATCGAGCAGATCCCGCTGATGCTGACGATCGACCAGGATTTCAGAGGCGCGCTGGCTCAGCTCCAGCTTATGCTCGATCCGGCTGGCAAGCAGGTTCAGCGTTCCGGCGATATCCCCCACCAGCTCAAGATCCGGCACGTAGTTACGCTCTTCATAGGCAGGCAGCACGTCAATGTGCACCAGCGTGGCGTCGCCGCTGTTCCACATAGACGGCTCGTACTCCACCGGGCTGTAGCCGATGCAGATAATCAGATCCGCCAGATGCAGTAGTCGGTCGCCCGCCTGGTTATTGAACAGGCCGACGCGTCCGGCAAAGCGGGTAAAGTTCTCCTGGTTCACCGCCCCGGCGGCCTGATAGGTGCTGGTGACAGGGATACGGCTTTTCTCCAGCAGCTTACGCAGGGCATCGCTGTTCGCGGGCTGGCTGGCCATCAGGCCAAGTAAAATGACCGGGTTTTTAGCGTTTTCGATAAGCTTCGCCACGTCGTTAATCGCAGACTCCGGTGCCGGGCCCATCAGCGCCGCACCGCTGGTGGGTAAAATCGCCCCCGTCGCAGGCTGGTCGACGATATCCTGCGGCAGGCTGACGAACGCGCCCCCCGGCCTGCCGTGCTCGGCAGCGCGAAACGCGTTCGATACCACCTCGGCAATCGCGTCCGGCGAGCTGACTTCGACGGCATATTTGGTCACCGGGCTGAACATAGCGACGGTGTCCATGCTCTGGTGCACCAGCTTCGCTTTATCCGCGCGTTTGACCGCCCCGCCCAGGGCGACCACCGGGTCGCCCTCGCTGTTGGCGGTGGCAATGCCGGTGATCAGATTGGAACAGCCGGGACCGGAAGTCACCAGCGCCACCCCGGCTTTACCGGTCAACCGCCCTACCGCTGCCGCCATAAACGCCGCATTCGCTTCGTGACGCACGGGAATGATCTCGATGGAGGAGTCCAGCAGGGAGTCAAACACTTTGTCGATTTTCGCCCCCGGGATCCCGAACACCTGCTTCACGCCCTGCGCTTCCAGCTGGCCGACAACCATATCGGCGCCATGCGCCCACTGACGTGACTGTTTCTCACTGTTCACGGTAGTTCTCCTGTTAGTTTTCGACGGAACGGATCGCTGCATCCAGATTGCTGGGGTGAAGGTTGGCCTGTAAAAATGCGCTGTCGGCGGGCAGGTCAATCATGAGCTTGTGAATTTCGCCGAAGGTGAGCACACCGCTCTCAAGCTGATAGTCGAGCAGGTGTCCCCCGCCCTGACGGTCGTCAGTAATAAAATGCTCGTGATAACCGGCCACGTTAATGCCCTGCATATGCTGCGGGGTGCGGAACCCGACCAGCACGCCCTCGCGCTGGTTGAAGCGGAACACCGGCTGGTCATCCAGCACGTCGGTCATCGCCCGGTACGGCGGCGTCTGGCGCGGTACGGTGCGGGTGTGGGCGTGGCGGAAATTACCGTCGATACGCAACGCACAGAACAGGTTATCGGACGGGATTTGCTGGTCGATCACATCGTGGATCTGCTGACGGCTGACCGGCGTATCAAAGGTTTTACGGTACTGCGGTTGAAACCAGGTCATCACCGCGAACGGCGTTTTCTGCTCCGGCTTCGCGGCCCGGGCGCTGCCGTCGGCACGCAGCTGGTATACCTGGCTGCTGAAGGCAATCATTTCGCCATCCAGTTCGTTGAACGTACCCAGGCCAAAATCACCGTGTGCCAGCAGATCGGCGATGGTGGTCTCACCTTCGTATACGCCGCTTAGCAGGGCGCTCATTAGCGATGTTTGATAGATCACGCTGTCAGGATGCTGGGCGGAGAACCCACGCAGGGTCTCGCACAAGCTGGCCTCACAGTCGCAGGCAGATGAATGCATCATCATGCTCGTCCTCTTCAACTTTATTTAGAAAGGTTAAATAAATGTTGACCCGATTCAGCAGAGAGTTCCAATATAGAAACCATGCTGGTTTGAGACGTTTTAGATATGGAACTTCGTTATCTGCGGTATTTTGTCGCGGTTGCACGCGAGCGACACTTCACCAAAGCAGCCAAAGCGCTGGGCATTTCACAGCCACCTCTGAGTCAGCAGATCAAACGGCTCGAAGAGGAAGTGGGCACCCCGCTGTTCAGGCGTCTGACGCGAGGCGTAGAGCTGACCGAGGCGGGAGAAGCCTTCTATGAGGACGCCTGTAAGATCCTGGCGCTGAGCGACGCCGCGCTGGAGAAAGCGCGCGGCATCGCGCGCGGACTGAACGGCAGCCTGTCGATAGGCATCACCAGCTCCGACGCTTTTCATCCTCAGATTTTCGCGCTAATCCGTCAGTTTCAGGTGCAGAACATGGCGGTGCAGGTTCATCAGGTAGAAGCGAATATGTCGTCGCTGACGACGATGCTGGCGGACGGTGAACTGGATATCGCCTTCGTGCGCCTGCCGTGCGAAAGCAGCAAGATGTTTGAAATCAAAATTCTCGACCGCGAGCCGATGGTGGTGGCGCTGCATCGCGACCATCCGCTGGCGGAGAGCGATTCGCTGGCCTTAGAGCAGCTGCGGGATACACCGGTGGTGCTGTTCCCGCAGGAGGTCGCGCCGGGATTGTATGACAGGGTTTACAGCTACTGCGAGCGGGCCGGAATCGACGTGCAGCACGCGCTGCAGGCGTCACAGCTTTCATCTTCGCTGAGCATGGTTTCCGCGGGCGGCGGATTCGCGCTGGTGCCAAAATCGATGGCGGCCATTTCTCCACCGAATGTCACCTATCATGCGTTGAACTCACCGGAACTTTATACCGATATCGCGCTCTGCTGGCGTCGGTTTGAGCGTTCGCGGACGGTGAAGCGGTTTTTGACGATGATGAGTGAGGGGTAGCGGCAGCGCGGCTGTGCCCGGCGGCGCTGCGCTTGCACGGGCCTACGGTTCGTGTCGGGGTGGGGTATTTTGGTTTTTGGTTTTGTAGGCCGGGTAAGGCGTAGCCGCCACCCGGCAATGCCCTTCTGGAAGCCGCCTCGCAAACCTGCAAGCAACCTTATGTAATTCATGGGCATCCCCTTTTCATCCCTTCTTCACGGTCGTAAAGTGCCTGCGTTGCGGCACATCCGTAACCGGGCGTAGGAACCCGTTAGCATAACATGACGTTTTTTTGCACATAGAGGATGCTAAATGGCGACTACCCCTGGATTTTCTTATGCGCTTTCTGAAGAAAGTGTTGTTCATCATCTCATCAATAACCCAATTCCCGATTCTGTGGATCTTTTCGCACTGGCAGATGCTTGTGCCGCCTATGTGAGCGTGCTTGTTGAAACTGACGACTCGGTAACGTTTGCCACGCTCTGTAAGCGATTGCTGGCTGCGCTTAAGCAACTACGGGAATGCTGTGAAGCTGAACTTCCAACGTATCTCGTTGAACAGTTGATTGCGGGAGAAAAGATTAACTCCTGCGTGCCGGACTGCTGGCAGGAGACGACGCTACAGGTGGACTATGCCGTGGCGTTAACGCTGGCGGTTATGGGTGGGACGTTGCCTGCGAACGTGGCGAAAGAACTCACAGGGCTACTGCATGATATGGTCTGGCTGCTGGCGGAGTTTGTGAAAGAGCCTTATATTACGGCGCACTGAGGCAGGTGATGAAGGGCCGGGTTCTGCTTGATGAAAAACAGGATGTCGTCCTTACGCAAAATGCAATTTTGTTTGTTGAATGTCTGATAAGAGCGAGGAGCGGATATAACTGTCAATGTATTCGCCAGTTACTCCCACGTAAAGTGTGCTTAAATCAAAAGGATCCATCTAATAAAGCATATTGATGGCATGATTCGTTAGGAGATAAAGTTGATAATTCAAACAAATCGATTGTACCTTCGGCCTGTAATCTCATCAGATGTAAACGATCTATTCAAAATTTACGGTGATCCCGCTACTAACACGTTTAATCCTGCGGGACCATATCCGGACATTGGTCATGCACAAATGGTTATGAATCGCTGGCTCGACCATTGGCAAGCTCATGGGTTTGGAAACTGGGCAATTTCACTTCTTACTAATCCTGATCAAATTATCGGTTTTGGCGGGCTGGGGATTCGTAATTATGACGATATTGTTATCAATAATCTTGGATATCGCTTATCTACAGAGGCTTGGGGTAAAGGCCTGGCCACAGAATTTGCCCTATACGCGATAAAATTTGGATTTGATAGTATTAAATTAACCGAGATTTCAGCTGTTGTTCGAGAGAATCATATGGCGTCACAGAAAGTGCTCCAGAAGTCGGGGTTAAAATATGTCAAAGAGATTCATGATGTTAAAGATGCACCTCCAAGCCTTCTGTATTCGATATCAGTGAATGAGTGGTTAAGACACTCAGAAGTGAACGCATCCGTTTAACATTCACTTTCTGATGCATTAGAGGATTTAACATACAGATATGGACTTGTCCGCTTCTGGCACAAAGCGGGCATATCTTTCACAGTCACCTCATACTGTGTTTGTACTCACGCCACCAGACAATTTCCAAATCAAGCAGTCGCCGCAAACGATCTTTATCGGGTACTAAAAATGGAGCACTACCGACACCAGACTATATGCGAAAGCGCTTCTCCAACCTGGACAGGATGAAGTATCGGGAAAACGGGCAGGTCATCGATATAGGTGGCTGGCCTTTACGGATAATGTTTTTGCTGATTTTGAGCGGGGAAAGATCGTCATCAAACACATCAGCACACACGCAGAGTGTGACAAGCTCACGGACCTCTACCGCAGAACGAAAGAATGAATTATGCAGCAGCCATCAAAGCGGCAAATGATCTGACAAACGAGCTCCCTTTCCTGGGATCAAGCCCGTCGCGACAAGATTATGAGGATGCGCTGACACTTGTGGAGTATCTAATTGAGCATGACCCCGATAGCCCGCTGGTAGAATTGCTCACCGCCAAAATCGATAAATACAAAAACGAGTCTGCGGAGTTTGCAGAATTTAACGCGCGCTTTGCCAGCATTCCATCTGGAGTTGCACTGCTGAGAACGCTGATGGATCAGTACCAACTCACTCAGAGCGACTTTGAGAATGAGATTGGCAAGAAGTCTTTGGTGAGTCGGATCCTCAACGGACAGCGCACGTTAACGCTGGATCATATGCGCGCGCTGGCGAAGCGTTTTGGATTGCCAGTGAGTGCGTTTGTGGGGAATTGAGCGAAAGCAGGTTAAGGTGACAGGGAATTAATGATGACATCGTAACGCTTTCCCCACTCCCTTTTCCTGGTAATTGTCTACGGCACACCATCTGTTGCTCTGGCTGAACTCAAGGAATGACAAGGATAAGAGATGCTGAACCCAGGATTCGTTACCCGCAAAGCGCTTGCTAACTGGCAGGATGTTCCCGCTTTTCTCCCCCAGTTCCAGTTTCATGAAAAACACCAAACGGTCATCCACACTTCCCACCCTGAAAATATTCTGCCGTTGATTGCAAACTTTGACATCCGTCAGGATGCCGTGATTCGGCGGTTAATGTCTTTGCGGCAAATACCGAAAAAATTATTACGGAATAAACAGGCCGGGTCGATGAGCAACTTTGGGTTGCACAGTTTTACCCTTTTGACCCAATCAGCGTCAGAGATCTGTTACGGGTTAAGAGGACAATTCTGGCGTACAGATTTCAACCTTGAAAACATGCCAGATGCCAGCGCTTTTCAGACGCCAGTCGCTGCGGGTAAAGCAAAGCTGCTGCTGCGCTATCAGGTAACGGAACGCGCACCAGGCCATCATGAGCTCTCCACGGAAACCTTTGTTTATTGTCCCGACAGAAGCACTCAGCTAAAAATGACAGCTTACTGGCTGGTCATTCGGGCAGGCAGCGGCTGGATCCGTAAAAGAACGCTGAAGGCAGTTAAGTCGAATATTGAAGGGCTGGAGTGAGATGCTAACGAAAACGTTACAGCGTTAATCAGCAACGCTAATGCCATTTGGTCTCAAACCGCCAGCTGATTGTAAATAACCTTCTTATACGTTGAGCTCATCACAGATGGCATGTATCGTTTGCGCCTTAAGCCAATTGTGTACAATACGTTATGGAAGATACTGATAATGGATTTTAGATTTAGATTAATTACAGCAGAAGATCGCCCTTTTATGGTGCAGATGCTTTATGAGGCAACGATAGCCTCTGAACAAACATTTGACATAGATAATATTGAAAATTTTCCCCATTCATATGCATATATAGAAAATTTCCCTGAGGCGGGCGAGGTGGGTATTATTGCGGAATTCACAGACGGAACTCCAGCAGGGGCTGCCTGGCTCAGGAATTTCCCCGAAGGGGACAAACCTGGGATTTCGGGTCCTGAGTTAACGATTGCTATTGCTCCGTCATATCGCCGACAACACCTGGCTAAACGTATAATGGCGCAACTTTATCAGGCAGCCAATGCGTTAAATATTAAAACGCTGAAGCTGGGTGTTTATCAAAAAAATGTGCCTGCCTTTGCGTTTTATAAAAACGATGGCTGGGAGCCAGATGTTATCTTTGGCGATTACGTGATGATGAAGCGCGCTATTTAATCGGCGCTTATTAAAAAGAATTCCGTCGAGGTAATGCCCACTGTCGAGCACGACCCCGACATTAACGCTGGAGCATATGCGCGAGCTGGCGAAGCGTTTTGGAGTGCCGGTAGGGACATTTGTGGGGAATTGATTAGGATGGAATTCAACCAGGTGTTAAGTAAAAAAGTGACGCAGCTATTCTGTTCGCCGTTGAAGTTGGCTCAACAATTGTGCCCTCTGCACGAAACGGCTCTGCATAACCATAAATAATATTAGGTTATGCATCAGTTCTTTGAGGCAAAGCTGTTATCGGATATGAAAATTTAATAGTTACCATACCCTATTAATAAAGCCGGCATCATCCGGGTTATAAATCTAGAAACTCTTAAATTAATGACTGAACTTAAATATTTAAGCCAGACTCTGACTTTGAGCTTTCAAAAAGACAACCTCACCACCGATAATTTTAGAAACAGCCTCTTTACTTTCATGCAAATAATTCTTCTAAAATTCCGAGAACGAATCAGCGACCAACTCAACCTCTTTATCATCCATCAGAAAAATAAACACCTTCCCTAATGAATCATCAGATTTGAGAGATAATAGAAAAGTGTTCCCACCGTCATCATAAGCAAAAGGAACCATATTCTTTAACTCGCCAAACGACTCGATAAGATCATGATAGAGTTGCTCAATTGGCAGGTCACCATATTTTATAGGGTTAAAACCGCCAAGCATAAAAGGATTACCCTCTTCATTATCATGAGGATACCCACCATTATTTTTAAGATAAAAATCAAGAAATGATGCGGGAAGATGGTGATCAAAGTACGCATTGAACGCGTTTATTTCGTCTACAGTCAGTTTATTTTCTGAATCAGTAAGATACATTAGCATTTTCCTCCAACGGTTCTGCGGGCACGGTTTCTAGCTGGATGAGTATAGGCATTTCCAGTGGCAGCCTTGTACTGACTAACGCCACCAGTATGCGAAATTCCCTGATGAGCACTTTGTTTAACCAACTGCATAGTCCCTTTGTTAGTTTCAGGATTATAATCATCAAGATGGTGCCAGACATAAACACTTGGCGTAGTTTTTTGATTCAATCCAGCCTCTATATTTCCAACATGGAAATCTTGCAAATAATCTCCGGTATATTCAATAGAAACAACAGGATTAATGCCAGCTTTATTATACAAGTCATTACTTCCCGAATAATCCAACCCACCTGTAGGGATTTGATCAACAGTACTGTATCCACGCTCACTAAGCTTAGCGATTGGATCGATGGCAAGACCCAGCAGCTCAATCCATCCCCACGGATTAGCCGCATAATGATAAAGGTTTCAACCACCATTCAACCAAAACTGATCCTGTACAATAAACCGACCGCCCTGTAGGTCATAGCAGCGAAACAGGTTATAGTACGGTCCAGATTCACCGTCAGCTTATAGCCCGGCATAGCGAAACGGCTGATGTGTTTCACAATCCGTGAAAATCCTTTGCTCTGATGATGTACCTCGCAGCATTCGCCAGTTATCACGAAATCGATTTGGCCTCTTAGGGAAGTAAGAGGTTGAAAAGAGTTGTAGTTACAGCGTGATTCTAAGATGAATATTGATTTTATCTGGAATCGGTCTTTTCATCCTTTAGTTATGCGTCTATTCACTATGTCATTCACATAATGTTCAATCGAAATATTGTGCTCCCGATTAATCTGAGAAATGAATGCGCTAAGATGCTCTTGCGATGCATGAAGGGTAGTGGCAATAAGGTTATCAAAATCGTTCTGAGTAAATCGTTTGTGTCCCTTCAACGTCGAGTGCTGAAGCAGAGTGTGTGCGGTCACTTCCATGACGGCCCGCCGGTAATGATCGGACAGCAGGACGTCAAGATCGGTCTGACGAATATCAAACTCAAAATAAAAGCTGACAAATCCAGATTCAACAGGTAATGAATAAATCAGTTTGTCGCCTAATTGCTCAACGTAAGGTTCATATCCTTCTCCCATTACTCGCGTAGTCTGCATAGAATCCCTCTCCTTTCATTCATGATGATTAATTCAATTAAATAAATACACAGCATAACCATTTTAATTCTTGCATAAAATATCTGTAAGAATCAGAGAGAGCACCCCTTTGAAAAAAAATAATATTATCGCTGACTCTCTTTTGAACGAAAACAATTTACCCATAAAAATAATTATAAAACGCATTAAAACTTTCATTACCGATAAGAGGCACAATTCTTTTCCGCAACTCATCAATAAAATCATCTTTTACTTCGTCATTATCATCTGCTATATCAAAGATATCATATTGACCATATACCAAATCAATAAGCTCAGCCAATGAAAATATAAATCCAGAGAGACTACAAGCTATTTTAAATGGTTCAATTACATCATAACTTGCATAAATAGGGGTATTCCCTTCATCGACAACCGCAATTATAGGTTTACCTCCACCTAAATCATCACCAATAACAAGGTAATTTTTTAGTAAGTACTCATAACCATTTTGAGCCTTTAAGAGCTCACTGACTGAGTGAAGCTTAATTGGCGCGAAGCCTGTTTCAATCTTTAATTTTTCAGGATTATAATTTTCATATAAAAATTCCACCTCTGTCGAACGAGGTAAGTTGGACGGGAAGGCATTGTCCAGATCATTGACGGTTCTGAAACTCCCTGACAGCGAGTATTTATTGCAAATGACAATAAGTTGTTTAAATGCTTTTTCAATCTCATCCACCATTGTCTCAAACGCACAATCTTTGAGGTTTATTTTTTATACTTTGCAAAGCAAGTAGTTAATGATAAAATAATATATCCCATTGAACTTTAATTTAAATGAATTATTATAATCCGGGAAAATATTTCCCCGGACCATTTTGGCTAATTTAAATCATACTCACATTAATAAATAGGGTCTGCAAAATCTATTCCTTTCACATTACTCTTAGAAAGGAACTCTTTAAATTCATTTGAAATAATTATGCAAGATTTATATTCACTACATCTTGCCATACTAAAATCTTCAATAACATTTTCTTTGAAGACTATTTTACTAAACTTCCTTGGACCATGAGGTAAATAACTTAATATAGGTTGACTTTCTGAAGCTTCCATATCAATGCATGAAACCTCTCTTAGTATATTAATTATTTTATACCCTTGATATTGGGTTTCATTTATAGATACAGTTGCGTCAATAAGTTGAACATCAGTCCGAAAAACATCGTGGCAAGAAATTAGTGATGCTAGTCTGGGTGATATGAATATAGGCCCATCACTATAATAAAAATCATATGCAAGCAGTGCCTTCTCACTCACCTTAGATTTTAATTTAAAAAAATACCCCTCGTTAATTTCAATTGATTTACATTGCGAGAAAGCACTTCCAGATATGTCAGGGTGCTGGTATTCAAACCAATAACTATTGGGGTAATCAGAAGCAATTCGTAGTTCATACATACTTAGCACCTCGCTTTTCTAACCGAGTTTTTGTTAAGAATAGTTTTTCCACCGCGTAAATCGGCACGTTCATTTTTTATAATTTCACTAACAGCTTGTTTATACTCTGCTTGTTTCCAGCCGTTTTCCTTCCCATATTCATATATAGCATCCATCTGGTCACCTATATTTTTTGTATAAACAGGGTGAGACCCACTATGGATTGTTCTTGTCGGATGGTAATCAGCTGACTTAGGTAAATAAATAACATTTTTAATATCATGGATATTAAAATCAGCCGCTTTTATTAAATCATGGCCTTTTAACTGTTGTGGAATAATATGATGCTTTTGGAAACCAGTAATACTCGGCATCGTGTTATAGGTCAGCAATCCCAGCGGATCGATCCACCCCAACGGATTCGGCGCATACTGATAAAGGTTCCACCCGCCATTCAGCCCAATCGGATCCTGCACAATAAACCGCCCGACCTGCGGGTCGTAGTAGCGGAACAGGTTATAATGCAGCCCCGTTTCACCGTCAGCATACTGCCCGGCATAGCGAAGCGGCTGATGCGCCATCGCCGTGCGATTCACAAGCCGTGAGAACCCTTCGCTCTGATGACGTACCTCGCCAAAGCTGCCGTACTGGCCGCTCCAGCGCACCGCGCCGCGCTCGTCGGTCACTTCCAGCGGCGCGCCGTTCAGGTCGGTGTTGAACCAGTAAATCTCACCGCTGTTCTGGTCACGAAGATGATCCACCCGCGCCAGCGGGCTCCAGGCTTCATTCGGGTCGTAGATATAGGTGTTACACAGCCCGCTCTCCTGCTGCTCCTGCAGCAGGCGGTAGCCCTGCCACAGGAAGCGCGTTTCGGTGGTGCCGTGCGTCGTAGTGACGATTTTACGCGTGCGGCGGCCCAGCGCGTCGTAGTGATAGCGCGCCTCAAACCGCCCTTCCGGGCCGGTTCCGCGGGCGGATACCAACCGGTTCTCGGCGTCATACGCATAATGGTGTTCATACAGCCCGTTGCGGCGGCTGACCAGGTTGCCCCAGTGGTCGTATTTCATAAACAGCGCCTGCCAGTGCTGCAGGCGGTTATCCGTGACCGGTACCGCATCATCATTGGCGGCGAGGTTATCCGCGGCGTCATAGCTGAACTGCGCGCGGCTGTGCCCCTGTCGGGCCTCGTAGTGCTTCAGCAGACGACCTTCGGCGTCGTAGCCGTAATCTACCTCACCGCGCAGGGTGTCGCTGACGCCGGAAAGCTCACCGCGCGCGGTGTAGCGATACAGCCGTTCCAGGAGCGCCTTCTCCGGCAGGGTCACGTCCGTGTTCAGCTCACTGCGCTGAAGGGTCCGTCTGCCGAGGCTGTCATACTGACGGAGCTGCTCGCGCGCGCCCTGGGTGCGGCGCACCTCGCGGTGCAGGCGGTCGCGGGTGAACTCGGTCACCAGCTGCTGCCCGAAGCGGATGGCGCTGACGTGGCCGGATCCGTAGTGCAACCAGGCCAGCTTTTGCTCGCCGGGCAGCGTCAGGCCGGTCAGGTTGCTCAGGGCATCCCATTCGTAGCCCACCGCGCCGTTAATACCGGATTCGCTCAGCACGCGCCCGTTGGCGTCATGCCGGTAAACAATCTCATCGCTTTCGATACCCAGGGCAACGCCTTCTGCGGTTGGCGTGCGGCGGATGCGGGTAATCTGGCCGCTCAGGTCGCGGAAGTAGCGGTACTCCGCGTGGCGCTGAGTGCGCCCGATCAGCAGCCCGCTGTCGTCATAGCTGAACTGCTGGACGCGACGGGCGATGCCGCCGTCGGCGGCAGGCCGGCCGTTCTCTTCAAGCGCGCAGAGGAACCCTCGCGCGTCCCATTCCATATGGCGCACGGTATCGTCCGGGCGCGTTTCGCTGAGCGGGCGGCCCACGGCGTCGTAGGTGAAGCGGTATTCCGCCCCGTTGCCGTTATCGAGTCGCAAAAGGTTACCGCGCGGGTCATAGCGCCACTGGCGCACGCGGCCAATTCGGTCGGTAAGGCTGACCGGGAGGCCGAGTGCGTTATAGACCCAGCTCACTTCGCTTTCCAGCGGGTCGCGCCAGCCCGTGAGCTGGCCGCGTTCGTTCCACACCAGCGACTCACGGCTGCCGTCCGGGTGGATCACGGCGCTCAGCAGCCCGGCACGGCTCCATTCCCGGCGCGTAATATTCCCTTCCGCATCCTCGCTGGCAATCAGCTGCCCGAATCGGTCGTAGGTAAAGCGGGTCACGCTGCCGGAGCAATCGGTGCGCTGCGTCAGTAGCCCCTGGTGGTTCCAGACCAGACGCACCACGCCGCCAATGGCGTCGGTGATGCTCTCCGGCAGGTTTTCTTGATCGTCGGGATAGTCATACGCGGTGGCGTTACCGGCCGGATCCGTTTCCGACAGCAGGCGACCGCGAAGGTCGTACATGGCCTGCGATGAGGTACCGTCCGGATACACTGTCCGGGTGATGCGGTCGGTCAGGCGATACCAGTGATACTCCGTACGGCGGCCCGCCGGGTCCGTCTCGCTGGTCATGCGGCCGTATTTGTCCCACGTGCTGCGGCGCATCGCGCCGCCGGGGAGAATGACGTCGCAGAGTTCGCCGTCGCGGTAAACAAACGTCGTCTGACGACCGTCGTAATCCATGAAGCGCGCAACGTTGTCGTCGTCGTCCACCAGCCAGTGCGCCTGCGCGCCGTCATCGCGGGTCGCACGGCGGGTGCCGTTATCAAAATCGTATTCGAACGTCAGCTGTTCGCCGCCGCTGTGGCGGAAGCCGACCACGCGCGGCAGGCCATCAATCTCCTGCCAGCGGTATTCGCTCAGCAGGCCGTTGGCGTCCTCATGGGCGCTCATCAGCCCGTCCTGCCAGCGGAAGCGTCGGCGCACGCTACCGCCCCGGCCGGTCACACAGACCAGCTGGCGCTGTTCATCATAAGCGTAACTGACCAGGCAGATCTCGTCATCCAGCCAGGCACCGGCAAGCCTGTCATTGTCGTAGCGACAGACTACGCGCTGGCCCGCGCTGTCGGTCAGGGCATGCAGGGTATTATTCGCATTCCACTCGAAGAGGATAGCGTTGCCGCAGGGTTCAGAGATGCGCTGGAGCAGCGACGGGGCATCATCCTTAAGCGGCGCATAGTGCCAGCGCTCGCCGCTGACGTCATAGACCGACCAGCTGTCGTCAGAGTGGTGCTCAAGCCAGTTTTTTTCGCTTTCGCAGTAGGTGCGCATCCCTTTCGGGACATTCGGGAAGGCGATGTAATCACCGGACGGCGCACGCCACACCAGCCCGTCCTGATACGGCTCCAGGCGGCTTTCCCAGAACAGGCTCCACCCGCGGCCCAGAACGCTGTCGCCGGGGTTGCCGCTGCGCCAGTAGCGCTGCCAGCGCACCGGCAGACGGGAAGGCAGGACGAAGTCCAGCTCATCATTCCCGCTGAGAAACTTCTGGCCGCTGACGATATCCACCGGGCGGGCGATGATCCCCGCGGCGGCAACGCCGGTCATCAGCGTGCCGGCGCGGCAGGCGATACGGGCCAGCTTATTGATACCGGGAATTTTCCCAAGCAGCTTAGACAGCGCCCCAACTTTGCCAGCGGCACCGCCCCACCCGCCGAGCAGGCCGGCGAACAGCAGGGTAAGATCGGAGACTTTATACAGCCACTCGGGGACTTCAGACTGAATGGGCAGGGTTTGCTGCGGGTCGCCGCCGATGATGACGTTGTCCGAACCGGTCATCACCTTCGCGTCGCAGGTGGTACGATCCCCGATGCGGGACGCAGGCTGGCTGTTAATGAAGACTCGCTTAGAGCCTTCGGCCATCTGCTGCGAGCCGTCGTCAGAACAGTCGACGGTGCTATCGGTGGCAAGCGCGGCGGGTTTACCGTTGATAAACACATTGGGCGAGCCGGAAGTGATGACGCCTTTCTTCGTCATACTGGATGCCCCGGCGTCCGCGATGCTGTCGCGGGCGGCGGTCGCCAGCTCCCCGGTGTAGTACCCCACGGCCAGGCTCGCGCCGACAAGCAGGACGCCCACGCCCAGGCAGGATGCGCCAAGTCCGGCAATAAACATCGCCCCCGCCAGAATGCCCCCGGCGGCGGCAATCAGGCCGCCGACAATCGTTCCGGCAATCATCCCGGCAAGCGCACCGGAGTGGCCGATATCATCACCTACGCGTGCAGCTTCAAACATAACAACGGTCCCTGATGTTAATGGTGGAAGCGAAAGCTCCTGAGAAGATCGCCAAACAGCGCGCGATCAGCATCGCCCGGCGCGCGGGTGCAGGTCATGGTGAAGACCAGAATTTTATTGCCGTCGACGTTAAACACGGCCTGCTGCTGCCAGATGCGTTTGCCGTCGCGCAGGTAGCTGGCATGGACGGTTTCACCCTGTGAAAGGCCGTCACCCAGCGTAGCGGCGCTACGCTCCCCCTGCTTCCATCCCTTGATGTGTTTTTCCATCAGGGCGAGCTGGCGATCGATGTACGCGGCAAGCGCTTCGCCAGCGTTGAGGGCATCACGGGAGAGGTTGAACGCTGGCGCGTCCGCTGCGGGCGGCGCGAAGACGTTGACGGTACGATCCTGATAACCTTCAGGAAAATCGATCAGACCTTCACTGAAAAGGCACTGCGAAGTTGGTTCTGACATTGAGCGGGTCCCACCACATATTTTCAGAAGCGGTAAGTTTCGCATATGTGTTTAAGGCTGACTATCCCCAGATTTTCGCCCCACCGCCACGCTCGCCGACAGCCCCGCCACCAGCTCAACCCCCTCCGGCAACCTGTCGATATGAATACGCACCGGCACGCGCTGTGCCAGCCGCACCCAGCTAAAGGTGGGTTCGACGTCGGGCAGCCCCAGCCCGCCCGTTTCGTCGTTGCTGTCCCCGATCCCACGCCCGATGCTCTCCACGTGCCCCGTGATGACCGGATCGTATCCCATCAGCACTATCTGCGCGGCATCCCCGACGCGAATATGGCGCAGTTTAGTCTCCTCAAAATACCCCACCACCCAGAAGCTGTGGGCATCGACGATGGCGACCTTTGTCTCCCCCGCCGTCGCGTAGTCTCCGGGTCGAAGCCGCAGGTGCGTAACGTACCCCGAGACCGGCGCACGCACGGTGGCGTGCGCCAGATTCAGCTCTGCCAGATCCAGCGCGGCCAGCGCGCCGTGATAATTGGCCGCCGCGACGTTCGCCGCGCTGCCGGTTTGCTGCACATCCTCGCTCGAAATGGCGTTTTTAATCAGCGTGCGGCGATGGGCCGCGTCCTGGCGCATCAGCATCTCATGGCGTTTCGATTCCACATCCGCCTGCGCGCTGGCCACCGCCAGCCTGAGCCAGCGCGGATCGATGGCGTAGAGCACATCGCCCCGGTTCACCCACTGGTTGTCCCGCACGGCCACGCTGATGACGGGCCCGGAGACGTCCGGCGCAATCTGCACCACGTCCGCCCGCACGCGGCCGTCGCGGGTCCACGGCGTTTGCGCGTAGTGTTTCCACATCATAAACGCCAGCAGCGTGGCCGCTGCGACGGCGCTTAACGTCAGCGCATAGCGAGCCAGTAAAGAGAGCAGTGATTTCATGACAATAACCCCAACGCGATCAGGCCCTGCATCAGCAGGTAAAAGATGACAATCCAGATTGAAACATCCATCAGCGGGCGAAACGGCAAGCGCCGGTAGACCCTGCTGAGAGAGAAAAGCGCGACGAGGCTCAGCGTGCAGACCAGCGTCGCGAGGGCGGCCATCAGCAGCCCCGGAATAAAAACGCCGCCGATATTAATATCGTTAACCATGGTCTGGCCCCCGTAATGCACAGTGAAGATCCACCAGCCTGAAGACAAACTGGCGCGTAGGTTCATCTGCGGCAGGCAGGTTTTGCTCGATGATGGCGGTAATGCGTTCGCCTAAGGCGTGGCGGTCCGCGGCGTTTATCCGATGAAATAGCGCGTCAACCTCCCTGCCGGGCGGTGTGTCACTGCGGCGTATATGCATGACTGAAAGCCCCAGGCGCAGCGCGTGCAAAAGCCTTTCAAGCGCCTGCTCTGGCGCACGCTCGCTGCGCTGCAAACGCGGCAGCAACAGGGCGGTTCGGTCCATCATCAGGTTGATCCAGTGCGTTTCGTCGACCCGCAGCGTGCCTTTCACGCTGCGGCGAATGTCGCGCTGGCAGAGGTTCAGCAGACGCGTGATGGCGGCGTCCGCCTGCACGGTTTGCATCAGGCTCATGCTGATGACGGCAAAGCCGGTCGCTGCAAAGAGCGCGATGGCGGTGTTAGCCGCAACGGCGAAGTCGCCGCTGTAGTGCGCGCCCAGCTCGCACAGAATGGGCAGCGTCAGGGTGATGCCCATCGCCATAAACGTGGTAGGCGGGCGCGCCTGAAGCGACCCGGCCAGCAGATACGCCGGAGCAAGCACCGCCACCAGCACCGGGAAATCGCTTACCTGCGGCAGCAGCGCAAAGCTGTAGAGCAGGCTAATCACCACGCCCCAGAACGAGCCAATGATGTATTTCACGATGTGGGGCGCCGGCGTGTCGAAACTGCCAAACAGCGTGCAGCAGACGCCAAGGATAGAGACCGCCGTACCGCCATCCGGCCACGCAGAGAAAATCCAGACCAGACAACCGCTCATAATGATGACGAAAGCCCCCAGCGCCGTGCGGGCGGCGGTAAGCGGATCGCGGTGGAAAACGTAGCCTTTTGCCGCGCGGGTTTGCATCTCCCCAAACGCAGGTTTTGCGTGGTGGATAGCCCCGGAAAGACGCTCGCACTGCTCCAGAAGCGCGATAGCCTCTGAGAGGTAGCGAATAAAACTGACCTGCAGCGCGTCGTCAATCGTCTGCGCATGCGCGGCATACCGATCGATAAGAAGCGTACAGCGGAGCCGCAACGCCTCAGCCGCGCTGCTGGCCCCCGCGTCTTCAGCGGCAAGCCAGGCCTGAACATCCTCCCGCAATGCCTGCATGTCGGCGGGCAGAATTCCGGGCGTCAGCAAGCGATCGTGTAGTTCACAGTTGACGATCGCGAGCCGTGCCAGCCGATCGTGAATCGCTTTTCTGGCCTGCCGCACCGGAGCGGACAGGGCAAAATCATACGGAACATGGTGGCTTATCCCCTGCAGGAACTGCAGCGCCAGGGCCAGATGCAGGGGGCCGGAAGCCGCGCCGGGTTTACCCGCCAGGGTGTCCGCCACCCGACCGCGCGCGGCCTGTAGCGTCTGGGATAATTTCGCGTTGAATAGCCCTGATACGCGTGCGGGCAGCACGTAGCGGTGAATCAGCCCCGCACAGAAAATCCCAATTGCGATCTCCTGCACGCGGACGAGGGCAACGTTAAAAATGCCACCCGGATCGGATACCGCGGGAAAACCAATCAGGCTCGCGGTGTAACCGGCCAGCACGAAGGCATATGCCCGGGGCGTGCGCTCCAGCAGGGAGAGCCACAGGCAGAACGTGATCCAGCCCGTCAGCACCACGCTGCACAGGATCGGCATATTCGCGAAGATGGGCACGATCACAACGGTCGCGCTGGCCCCCGCCACGGTCCCGGCCAGCCGGTAGAGGCTCCTGCTCAGCGACGCCCCGACCGACGTCTGCGATACGATGTAAACCGTAATAATGGCCCATGAGGGACGTTCGAGACCTATCGACAGCGCGAGGTAGTAAGCCAGCATCGCCGCGGCAAAACTCTTCGCGGAGTAGATCAGCGCGCCCGCATCGTTTCGCAATGTGGCGGGGAGACGCACGTGATGAGAGAAGATTTTATTCATGCCGGGATTATTACCGGCTTGCAGACCCGCTTAAATACTCTATTCTGTCAAAAAATACCTAAATGTTGCCAGAATCATGAAGCCGCAATCCGCTAATACGCTGTATGACCCTGACTCTACCGCCTCTCCTGCCGTGGCGCGTCATCTGGACTTTGTGGACTACGCTGCGGAAGTGCCGGTGCATACCCATCGCAAGGGCCAGCTGATTATTGCCCGTTACGGCGCGGTCAGCTGTTACGCGGAGAATGACATCTGGATCGTGCCGCCAGACTGCGCAGTCTGGATCCCCGGCGGGATCCCGCACAGCGCGAAAGCGACGTGGAACGCGCATCTGAACTATTTGTTTATTGAGCCCGGCGCGGCGGCGCTGCCGGAGAGGTGCTGCACCCTGGCGATCTCGCCGTTGATTACGGAGCTGGTAGACCGCCTGACGCGCGAAGGCGTGGATTATCCTCCCGACAGCCACGCCGCCAGACTGACCCGGGTCACGCTGGATGAGCTCGCCAGCATGCCGCAGCAGAAGCTCAGCCTGCCGGTCTCGACCGACCCGAAAATTCGCGCCATGGCCGACGCGCTGGTCAGCCGCCCTGAGGACAGAAGCACCCTGAAAGACTGGGCGAAACGGCTCGCCCTCAGCGAGCGCTCGTTTGCGCGCCTGATGCAACGCGAGACCGGGTTGAGCTTCGGACGTTGGCGCCAGCAGCTGCATTTGATTATTGCCCTGCGGGAGCTGGCCAGCGGCGTACCTGTCCAGAACGTGGCGGCAACGCTTGGGTATGAATCCGTGAATGCGTTTATCACCATGTTCAGAAAAGCGATGGGCAGCACACCCGCGCATTATTTTGCCGAACGGAAAAACAGCGGCCGTTAACCCGGCCCCTCGCTCCCCGCTGCCAGCAGCGGCACCACCACGTCGCTGATGGGCACCGCAATCCCGTGTTTGCGGCCATAACGCGGGATCACGCCGTTGCGGATATCCCACTCCATTGGACGGTTGGCCTGACGATCGGCCAGGATCGACGTGCCCAGGTCTTCAGGCGCACGCTGAAAGTTCGCCAGGATCTCCCCGGCCACCGCATCGTCAAGCTTCGCCCCCTCGGCGCGGGCAACGGTAAGCCCCTCGCGCAGATAGGCCAGCGCAAGTTCGCTGATGTCCTCACGCCTGAACATCCCGGCGCGGCGGTTAGCCAGCACCATCAGCCCGGCGACCGCGTTTTGCAGCAGCTTGCGCCAGGCGACCGTGGCGAAATCTGCCGAGAGTTCCACTTCACAGCGCGTACCGCGAAGCGCATCCACCACCCGCTGCGCCTGCGGCACCTCCGGCAGCGTCAGGCGCGGTTTGGCACGCAGCCACACGGAGGCATCCGGCTCGCGCTGTGCCGGGAACCAGACCACCGACGGCAGCACCGTTGCGCCGTTGACCCACGGCTCAAGCTGGGCTTTCTGCTCCACGCCGTTTTGCAGGGCGCAGACCACGGTGTTTTCATCGCACAGCGCGTGCAGCCATCCGGCGCTGTCGGCATTTTGCGTCGTTTTTACCGCGATAAAAACCAGATCGGCGGGACGCGTAATGACGGCAGGATCGGTTAAGACCGGACCGGGTACCACCGTTTCGCCCTCGTCATAACGCAGGCGTAATTCCGGATGTGCGGTACGTCCGCACAACACCGGCGTGCGGCCCACATCATGCAGCACCGCGGCAATGGTGGTCCCAATCGCACCGGGACCTATCAGCGCAATCACTGGATTGTCAGACATGATTAACTCCCCTTTTCGCTAAGCCTGCTAACAGTTATACCACCCTGAAAAGTGAGCGCCACGTCGTTGTCTATACTCAACACACAACTGACAACGGAGTGCGCCATGCCTTTACCCGATTTCACGTCCTCTGAACCGTTCACCCTCGGCATCGAACTCGAACTGCAGGTGGTTAATCCGCCCGGGTACGATCTGAGCCAGGACTCTTCCGCGCTGATCGCCGCCGTCAAAGACGACATCAAAGGCGGAGAAGTGAAGCACGACATCACCGAAAGCATGCTCGAAATCGCCACCGGCGTATGCCAGACCATCGACCAGGCAGCGGCCCAGTTCTCGGTGATGCAACAGAGTATTCTGCGCGCGGCGGCGGAGCAGCATATCCAGATCTGCGGCGGCGGGACGCATCCGTTCCAGAAATGGCAGCGCCAGGAGGTGTGCGATGACGAGCGCTATAACGTCACGCTGGAGCGCTTTGGCTACCTGATATTGCAGGCCACGGTGTTCGGCCAGCACGTACACGTCGGCTGTCGGACCGGGGACGATGCCATTTACCTGCTGCACGGTCTGTCGCGCTTTGTGCCGCACTTTATCGCCCTCGCCGCCGCGTCACCCTACATGCAGGGCACGGACACGAAGTTCGCCTCATCGCGTCTGAATATTTTTTCGGGATTTCCGGATAACGGCCAGATGCCGTGGGTCAACAACTGGCAGGCGTTCGAGGGGCTGTTCCGCCGCCTGAGCGCCACCAGCATGATCGACAGCATTAAAGACCTGCACTGGGACATTCGCCCCAGCCCGCACTTTGGTACCGTGGAAGTGCGGGTGATGGATACGCCGCTGACGCTCGGCCACGCGATAAACATTGCCGGGCTGATCCAGGCAACCTCCCACTGGCTGCTGACCACGCGGCCCTATAAGCATCAGGAGAAGGATTTTCTGCTGTACCGATTTAACCGTTTTCAGGCCTGTCGCTACGGGCTGGAGGGGATTCTGACGGACGTGCATACCGGCGAACAGAAAACCGTGGCGGAAGATATCGCCTGGCTGCTGGAACAGGTTGCGCCATCGGCCGAGAAGCTCGGCGCGACAAGCGCAATCACTGAAATTGCCCTGCTGTTAAAGCAGGGCAAGAGCGAGGCGCAGCGCATGCGGGACTTTATTGCCGACGGCGGCTCGCTTATTTCTCTGGTTCAGAAGCACTGCGAGCTGTGGGCGACGAGTCCGTAAGGCCGTGGCCCCACTCACGCAGACGCTGGAATAGCACGAACAGCGCGGGGATGAACACGATCCCCACGACGGTCGCCACCAGCATACCGCTGAACACCGTGGTGCCAATGATGCGACGGCTCTGGGCACCCGCCCCGGTCGCCAGCATCATTGGCATGACGCCGATAATAAACGACACGGCGGTCATCATCACCGCGCGGAAGCGGCGCGATGCCCCTTCCCTCGCCGCATCGACAATCGTCATTCCGTCCATGCGCCGGGCGCGGGCGAACTCCACGATAAGAATCGCGTTTTTGGCCGCCAGCGCGATCAGCAATACCAGACCAATTTGCACGTAGACATCGTTGGCGTAGCCCGCCATCCACAGCCAGACCAGCGCCCCGCCGAGGGCGAAGAGCACCGAGAGCATCACGCTCGCCGGGAGCGTCCAGCTCTCATACTGGGCGACGAGAAACAGCCACGCCATCACCACCGCCGCCAGCACAATCCATATCGCCTGATTGCCGGTCTGCTGCTCCTGATACGACATGCCGCTCCAGGCATAGTCGTATCCGGCAGGCAGGATCTCTGCCAGAATTTCGCTCATCACCGCCATCGCGGTGCTGCTGCTCACCCCTTCCGCCGCCGAGCCGCTCACCGACACGGACGGAAACTGGTTGTACTGCTGCAGGAACGGCGCGCCAATGCCCGGCGTGATGGTGACGAGGTTGCTCAGGCGCACCCGCTCGCCGCTGTTGCTGCGCACAAACAGCTCGCTGATTTGCTCAGCGCGCTCGCGCCACTGCATTTCGTTCTGCATGACAACGTGGTAGACGCGGTTGTTGATGCTGAAATCCCCGGCGCGCGTGCCGCCAAAGGCGGTTTGCAGGCTACTGAAGATGCGCGATACCGGCACGTCGAGACGGGCCGCACGCTCGCGATCGACGGTCAGCGTCAGCTGCGGGACGTTGCTGCTCCAGGTGGTGAACACACGGCTTAGCTGCGGGTGCTGATTGGCTTTCATCAGCACCCCGCTCGTCACGCGCTCCAGCTCCGCCGGGCTTTGCCCCGTCTGCGCCTGTATGCGCAGATCGAAGCCGGAGGCGTTGCCCAGCCCCGGCAGGGTCGGCGGCGCGAAGGTCATGATGGTCGCTTCCGGCAGGGCCAGCAGCTGACGCTGCAGGGTAGCCATCACCTCGTCCAGCGGCGGGCGCTCGCTCCAGTCTTTGAGCATGATGGAGATAAACCCGCCGTTGGAAGCGCTGGTGCCGTTAAGAATGTTAAAGCCGGAGACCTGAATCACGTCTTCCACCGCCGGATTTTTAGCGATTAATTCGCGTGCGGTGGTCATTACCGCTTCGGTGCGCTCCAGCGAGGCGGCTTCCGGCAGCTGAACGCTGGCAAAGAAGTAGCCCTGGTCCTCCTGTGGCAGGAAGCCTTTTGGCATCGACGTAAAGCTGAACGCCACCACGGCCGCCGCGACTGCGGTGGCCAGCAGCGCCAGCCACGGGCGCAGGGTAAATACGCTTACGATCCGGGTATAGCGATTGCGCGTGGCATCCAGCCCGCGGTTGAATCCGCGAAAAATCGCAGCGGGCTGTGCCGGACGCGGGCGCAGCAGCATTGCACAGAGCGCGGGCGTCAGGGTCAGCGCCACCAGGCTTGAGAGCGTGACCGCCGTGGAAAGCGTGACCGCGAACTGGCGGTAAAGCTCACCGACAATCCCCGGCAGCAGCGCCACCGGCACAAATACCGCCAGCAGCACCAGCGTCGTGGCTATCACCGGCCCGGCAATCTGGCGCAGCGCCAGCGCGGTCGCCGCCGTGCGGCTCTGCCCTTCGGCCATCAGCGTTTCGACGCTCTCCACCACCACGATGGCATCATCCACCACCATCGTCAGCGCCAGAATGATGGCGAACAGGCTGAGCGTGTTGGCGGAGTAGCCCAGCATGTACAGCACCGCAAACGTGCCCACCAGCGACACCGGAATGGCGAGCGCAACAATCAGCGTCGCGCGCCAGCTTTGCAGGAACAGGGATACAACAACAACGACCGCCAGCATCGTCAGCGCCAGCGAGACGCCGATCTCCTTGATGGTGGCGGCCACAAAGGAGGTGGTATCGAATTTCACCTCGTAGACCAGGTCGTCCGGGAAGCGCGACGCGAGGCGCTCCAGCTCGGCGCGCACCGCGTCGGCCACGCGCAGGGCGTTGGCGGACGGTGTCGGGTAGATGCCGAGGTAGGCGGAGTCGTGTCCGTTCAGCTGCGCGCCGGAGCTGTAGCTACGCGAGCCAAGCTCGATGGTGGCGACGTCCTTCAGGCGCACCAGTTGGCCCATCTCGCCGGCGCGGATAATGATGTCAGCAAAATCATCAGCCTGGTTCAGGCGCCCCAGCCCGTTGATGGTCAGGGTCTGCTGCTGGCCGTTAAACACCGGCGGCGTGCCGACCTGGCCCGCCGCTCCCTGCACGTTCTGCTCGCGCAGCGCCTGCGCCACGTCGTCCGTGGTAACGTTCAGGGCGTTCATGCGGTCCGGACGCAGCCAGATGCGCATGCTGTAGTCGCGCGCGCCAAACATCTGCACCTGACCGACGCCCGGCAGGCGCGACAGCGCCTCACGCACCTGGGTGCTGGCGTAGTTACTGACGAACAGCGGCGTGTGGGTATTGTCAGGTGAGTAAAGACTTACCCCCATCATCAGATTGGTGGCGCGTTTGCGCACCTGCACGCCGTTTTGCTGCGCCTCCGCTGGCAGTTGCGCCACGGCCTGCGCCACGCGGTTTTGCACGTCGATGGCGGCTAAATCCGGATCGGTCCCCGCGGCAAAGGTGATGTTAAGGCTGTAGGTGCCTTCATCCGAACTCGTGGACTCCATGTACAGCATGTGATCCACGCCGTTAAGCTGCGTCTCCAGCGGCGTGGCGATAGCCTCCGCCACGTCAGCCGAACTGGCCCCCGGCCAGCTGGCAGAGACATTCACCACCGGCGGCGTGATCTGCGGATACTGCTCCACCGGGATAATCTTCAGCGCGATGGCCCCCAGCAGGGTAATGACCAGCGCTATCACCATCGCAAAGCGCGGGCGTTTGATGAAAAACGTCAGCATGATGGCTCCTTAATTCAGTATCTGGACGGCAGCACCGGGCTGTACACGCTGTGCACCGTCAGTGATCGCTCGCTCACCAGGCTTAACACCGGAAGCAATCTGGAACTGCTGCCCAACCTGCCCGGCAATTTTTAGCGGGCGTTTTTCGGCGTTTCCGTCGGCACTCACCACCCAGGCAAAGAATCCATCGCCATTCTGCTGGACCGCAGCGGCAGGGAGCGTCAGTACCGGCTGCTCGCTGGCCGGGCGCAGCGTCACATTTACGTTGCCGCCGGGCAACAGCTGATGGCGCGGGTTGGCAAACCCGGCGCGCAGCATCACGCTGGCGGTGCGCGGGTCGATGCGGTTATCCACCGAGGTCAGTTCACCCCGGATACGCTGTCCGTTGCTGTCAATGAATACCTGCCACGCCTGTTTCATGGCGCTGATATCTGCATGCTGTCCGGCTTTGGTGGCAAAGGCGCCCTCTTCCAGCGCAAAAGCGATGCGGATCGGATCAAGCTGTACTACCTCCACCAGCACGCCGCTTGCGGGGTTGACCAGGCTACCTGCGTGGAAGTTGCTGTGCCCCACGCGACCGTCAATCGGCGAGGTGATGCGGGTGTAGTTCAGGGTGACGTTGCGTGCGTCGAGCCGGGCTTTGGCCTGCTCCAGCGCGGCGCGGGCGACGTCGCGCTGCATACGCGCGTTGTCCACGTCATGACGGCTGATGGCCTTGCTGCTGCCCAGGCTTTCAAAGCGGGAAAGCTGCTGCTGCGCCTGGCGCAGCGTGGCTTCAGCGCTGTTGACTTCGGCCTGCGCCAGACGCACGGCGGCACGCGGCTCGGCATCGTCCAGCTCAAACAGCACATCCCCTTTTTTCACATACTGCCCGTCGCGAAAGTGGATTTTAGTGATAACACCTTCCGTGCGGGCGCGCAGCTCAACGGTGTGGATGGCTTCAATGCGCCCCGGGATCTGACGCTCGGCGGCATGGGCGGTCTGCTCCACGGTGGCGACGCGCACGGGAGTGGCGGCGAAGACGGGTTGCAGGGTGCAGGCAAGGAGTGCGAACAGGAGTGGGAATTTCATGGAAGTACCTCAGCGTGATTTCCCCCTCACCCCGCCCCTCTCCCCAAAGGGGCGAGGGAGAAAACCGAGCGCCCCTTCCCCCTCAAAGCCGAGGGAGAAAACCGGACGGTCCCCTCTCCCCTATGGGGAGAGGGTTAGGGTGAGGGGTAAGGTTTCAGTTATGCAGCCTTACGGAACCTGCGGGTCAGTCGCTTCTCGATTTCGACGACGAAGAACATTCCCATTGCAACCGCCAGCGTCACAAACCAGTAGCGGAGCGGCAGCGCTTCGGTGCCAAACAGCATCTGCATAAACGGCAGGTAGATGATGGCGGCCTGGAGCAGGAACAGCACGCCCGTGACCAGCCAGATGCCCTTATTCGCCAGCAGACCACGGTTCAGGGAGAACCCTTCAGTGTTGCGGCAGTTAATCATGTACACCCACTGGGCGCAGACCAGCATCTGCAGCAGCACGGTGCGGATGAACTCCGCGCTGTGGCCGCGCGGGGCCAGCCAGGCCTCCAGCGCAAAGGCGGCAATGGCAATCATGGTGCCGACAAAGGCCACGCGCCACACCGCGTAGGCGTCCATCACGTGCTGCCCGGTCTGACGTGGTGGACGGCGCATGATATTGCGCTCGGCGGCTTCAAAGGCCAGACCGAAGGAGAGTGTGGCAGAGGTCGCCATGTTCATCCACAGAATCAGCACCGGCGTCAGCGGAATGATGTTCCCCGCCAGCAGCGCAATCACAATCAGCAGCCCCTGCGCCAGGTTGGTCGGCATGATGAACAGGATGGTCTTCTTCAGGTTGTCGTAAACGCGACGCCCCTCTTTCACCGCGCTGGCGATGGTGGCGAAGTTATCGTCCGTCAGGACCATGTCCGCCGCCTCTTTGGTCACTTCCGTGCCTTTGATGCCCATTGCGATGCCGACATCCGCCTGACGCAGCGCCGGGGCATCGTTCACGCCGTCGCCGGTCATACCGACGATTTCACCTTTCTCCTGCAGCGCTTTCACCAGGCGCAGCTTATGCTCCGGGCTGGTACGGGCGAAGATGTCATAGGTCACCGCCGCATCCGCCAGCTCGGCATCATTCATCTTCTCAAGCTGATAGCCGGTCACCGCCTGCTCGCTGTTGGTGATCCCCAGCATCTGGCCGATGCTCATCGCCGTCTGCGGGTGATCCCCGGTGATCATCTTCACGCGGATCCCCGCCTGCTGACAGGCGTTAATGGCATCAATCGCTTCCGGGCGCGGCGGATCCATCATCCCGGCGATGCCGAGGAAGATTAGGCCGTGGCTCAGATCGTCGTGCGTGAGCGCCGTTTCGCCATTGGCTGGCTTAAACGCCGCCGCAACCATGCGCAGTCCCTGACGCGCATAGCGCTCCATCTCGTTTTCCCAGTACGCGCGGTTGAAGGCGTCTGCACCGTGGCGGGTTTGCTGCTGCGCGCACAGGGCGAAAATGACGTCCGGCGCGCCGGTGATCAGGATCTGCTCCTCGCAGCCAATCTGGTAGTGGGTGCTCATGTACTTGTACTGCGAGTCAAACGGGATCTTGTTAACCAGCGTGGTTGTTACCGGCGCGAGGTTGGCTTTCGCCGCCAGCACCTTCAGCGCGCCCTCGGTTGGCCCCCCGGTGATGCCCCACAGGCCGCGCTCGTCCTGAATCAGCTGGCTGTCGTTACAGAGGTCAATAGTGCGCAGGTACTGCTCCAGCACGGTGCCCGGCTGGATCTGCACTGGCTCATCGCTGCCTTCCAGATAAATGTTGCCCACCGGCTCATAGCTGTTGCCGTCCACGCGGTAGCAGGTGTCGGCGGTGATGATGGCTTTGACCGTCATCTCGTTCATGGTCAGGGTGCCGGTTTTATCCGAGCAGACCACGGTCATCGCGCCCAGGGTTTCAACCGTCGGCAGCTTGCGGATGATCGCCCGCTTGCGCGCCATCGCCTGCACGCCCAGGGAGAGGATAATGGAGATAATTGCAGGCAGACCTTCCGGTACGGAGGCGACCGCCAGGCTGATGAGGGAGAGCAGCAGCTCGCCCATTGGGATCTCGCGGAATGCCAGGCTGAAGACAAACAGCGCGGCCATCATCGCCAGAATAATGGCGAAGATCGCCTTACCCAGCTTGTCCATCTGCACCAGCAGCGGCGTGCGGTGTTTTTCAATGCCCGCCATCATCTGATTGATATGGCCAAGCTCGGTCTCCTGCCCGGTGGCAATAACCACGCCCACGCCACCGCCCGCGCTCACGGTAGTGCCGGAGAAGACCAGGTTGGTGCGATCGCCCAGCGGCAGCTCACCGTTCAGCGGCTGAGTATGTTTATCCACCACGGTGGATTCACCGGTCAGAATCGCCTCTTCCACGCGTAAATTATGCGCCTCAATTAAACGCATATCCGCCGGAATACGATCCCCGGCGCGTAATACAATAATATCGCCCGGGACTATTTCAGTTGTGGGGAGCGTTTCATGATTGCCATTACGAATGACGCGCGCTTCGCTGGAGAGCATATTACGAATACTCTTCAGGGATTTTTCCGCGTTGCTTTCCTGAATATGACCAATTAAGGCATTGATGACCGCCACGCCTAAAATAACCAGCGTATCAACCCAATGCCCCATGACTGCCGTTAATACTGCGGCGGCAAGCAGGACGTAAATCAGTACATCGTTAAAATGCGCGAGAAAGCGCAGCCAGCCCGGCTTGCCTTTTCTCTCCGGCAATGCATTCGGGCCATGTTTTTGCAGACGCGCCTGCGCCTCTGCGCGGTCCAGACCGCTCACCTGGCTCTGCGTATGAGCCAGCACCTGCTCTACGGTCTGCTGGTATGCCAGCCCGCCGGAAGGCGGCATGTTTGGAGATAATTTTTTTTCGGTCATCGTATTTTTCCTTCAATATCCGGTGAACAGAAGCCTGAATTCCTTTCGGGCTTTAATTTATTCATTTTTAAGTCTTGCGGCTAAAATTGATCTACCGCAATATATTTACCGCTGGGTTATTCAAAATTAACTACGTTTATTTCGATAAACTGATTTTTACAAAATATTTCTAAACCAACGCTAAACGAGGGGGAAGCATGTTTGGTATTTATCGCGGACGACGCCTGGCGTTATACATTGTCGCAGCCATTGTTATTGCGACGTTAATTGGATATAGCACATATAGTTTTGTAAAATTATTTTCATGATGCAGACATTTATTTACACGGCACAATATTAATTTAATCACCACGATTAAATTATTCGCCTTTCGCATTTTATTTACCGGAGAAGTTCATTATTTCATAAAAAAAGCCCAGGCAGGTTGATATTGCTTTACGTTAAAGGATGCCGGACAATGACATTTTTAACTGACGATTAACATTACGATGAAACACCCGTTAGAATCGCTGCTGACTGCCGGGGGCATTTTATTACTGGCGCTGATCTCTTGCCTGCTGTTACCCGCGCCGTCGCTGGGTTTGGTGCTGGCGCAGAAGCTGATGACGACCTTTCACATGGTCGATCTGAACCAGCTTTACACTATTCTGTTTTGCGTGTGGTTTTTACTGCTTGGCGCTATCGAATTCTTCGTGCTGCGTTTCGTCTGGCGCCGCTGGTTTTCACTGGCGCCATGAATACATAAAAAAAGCCGGGTAGCGGCTTCGCCTTACCCGGCCTGCGTGTTGTCAGTTTCAGTGCGTCCGACTGTGGTTTTCCTTGCGGTACGCCCCTGGCGGCTGATGGAAGGTGCGGGTAAAGATGCGCGTGAACGTCTGCTGCGATTCAAACCCGTAGCGCAGGCAGATCTCATAAACGCGCTCGTCCGATTCACGCAGATCCCGTGCCGCCAGCAGCAGCTTGCGTTCGCGAATATAGCGCCCCAGGCTTTCACCTTTATACTGCATAAACAGCCGCTGCAAATGCCATTTGGAGTAACCCGCATGGCGGGCAATGTCTTCAATGCGTAACGGCTGGTGCAGGTTGTCGTCGATCCATTCGACGATCGTATCAATGACTTGAGCGGAAATGGTCATACTGCTCTCCCCTTCTGCTTCTTGCTTAAACATTATTCCCACCACTGACGAAAAGTTTGTGTGGTATCACTCACCCGAACGGGCTCGCCCAGTTCCGGCGTGAGCAGTCGATAGTTTTTATCCTTGCTGGCTTTTGCCAGCTGGATCAGTGGGTCGTTCCAGGCGTGTTTCGCCAGCACAAAACGACCGTTATGCCCCGGCACCACCGCCTTTGCATTCAGGTCGACCGACGCCTGAGCCGTCTCCTCTGGCAGCATGTGGATGTACTTCCAGTCCTGGTCATACTGGCCGTTTTCCATGATGGCTAAATCCACATCACCAAACTGCTCGCCGATTGCCTTAAAGTGCGGGCCGTAACCAGAATCTCCGCTGTAGTAGATCTTCTGCTCTGGGGTGACAAACATAAAGCTGCCCCACAGCGTCTGGTCACGTTTAATGCCTCGCCCGGAGAAGTGACGCGCGGGCAACAGGTGAACCGTCAGCGCATCGCTGATGTGCACCGACTGGTTCCAGTCGCGTTCGTCGATAATCTCTGGCTTCATCCCCCAGTAGCGCAGGTGTGACCCTACCCCGAGCGGCGTCACTACGCGTTTCACCTTCGGCAATAACGCCCTGATGGTGGCGTAATCCAGGTGGTCGTAGTGATCGTGAGAGATAATCAGCAGGTCGATCTCCGGCATGCTCGCCGCGCGCCACGGATACTCCCCCGCAAAGGCTTTATTGAGAAACGAAAACGGCGCGGCATAGTTACCAAGGACCGGGTCGATCAGGATGCGTTTTCCCGCCAGCTGCAGATACCAGGAGGAGTGGCCGAGCCACACCAGCGTGTCCTGCTCCAGCGGCAGGCTCGCCAGATCGGTTTTCACCAGCGGCAGCGGCTGAGCCGGGCGGGCGTTTTCGGTTTTACGGGTCAGAAATTGCCACCACGCCACCAGCATATTTTGTTGGCCGGTAAAGCCCGGCGTCGGGAGCGTATTGTGGAATTTCCCCTCGTAGTAGTGCGGAGATGCTTCCACTTCCGTGAGCTGCGCACCCTGCGGTGGCTGGCCAAAACCGGCATTCAGAACAAACGGTAAACTCGCAGCTGAAGCAATAATCATGACGAACACCACGCAGATGAAGAGAGTTTTTTTCATATCCTGACCCGAAAACGCGAGCCATCCGATGGTTTGCGTGGGGTAAACTTGATTATGAGTGAGTAAGCACTCATTATAGATATGATGAGAAAGTCGTCAAGACGTTTTCGATCTTTGACATTCCGCGTTGCAGCGTGTCAAAGCACGTGTTTCAATCGGGGTTTTTATCAGTGAAAGGGGGAAAAATTTAGTGGCACGTCCGAAGAGTGAAGATAAAAAACAGGCCTTACTGGACGCCGCAACGGCGGCATTTGCACAGTCAGGTATTGCCGCCTCAACGGCGCTCATTGCCCGTAAGGCGGGCGTCGCCGAAGGCACCCTGTTCCGCTACTTTGCTACCAAAGACGATCTGCTGAATGCCCTCTATCTGCACCTGAAGCAGGATCTCTGCCAGACCATGCTGGCGAACCTCGATCGCACCATCACGCTGCCGAAAGAACATACCCGCAATATCTGGAACAGCTATGTGGACTGGGGGATTCGTAACCCCGTGGCGCATGCGGCTATTCGCCAGATTGGGGTCAGTGAAAAGCTGAGCGCCGAAACGGAAATGGCGGTGAAAGAGATGTTCCCGGAACTGCATGAACTATGCCGTCGTTCGGTGCGCCCGGTGTTTATGTCGGATGAATTCAAAACGTTTGGCGATGCGCTGTTTTTATCGCTGGCCGAAAGCACGATGGAGTTTGCCACCCGCGATCCGTCCCGCGCCGTCGATTTTAAAGCCCTGGGTTTTGAAGTCATGTGGCGCGGACTGGCTCAGGAGGAGAGCGATGGACAGTAAATCCTTGCAGGAACACGCGAAGCGCGTCGCGCTGGAGATGCCTTTTACCGAACACTGCTGGCCGTTCGGCCCAGAGTACGACGTCTTCAAGGTCGGCGGGAAAATTTTCATGCTGATGGCAACCGCACACGGACGGCCGCACGTTAGCCTGAAATCCGATCCGGAAACGTCGCTGTTAAATCAGCAGATCTACCGGGGCGTTGAGCCTGGTTACCATCTGAATAAAAAACACTGGATTTCCCTTTACGGCACCGAGGACATCACCCCGGAACTGGTTGCCGACCTGATTGCAGATTCCTGGAATCTGGTCGTTGATAAACTGCCGAAGAAAGACCAGAAGTGGATACGCCCTGCCTGATTGTTCGTCTGAGACGAACAGATTAAGCGCTCGAAATGCACTTATCTTTTGCCGCTTTGCGCGGTAATCTGCTCTCCTTTCGCGCCCGCGTACGGGCGAATTTCATTACCAGGAGTAGTTATGGATATCATTTCTGTCGCCCTGAAACGCCACTCCACCAAGGCGTTCGACCCGACTAAAAAACTGACCGCTGAAGAAGCAGAAAAAATCAAAACCCTGCTGCAGTACAGCCCGTCCAGCACCAACTCCCAGCCGTGGCACTTTATTGTGGCCAGCACCGAGGAAGGTAAAGCGCGCGTGGCGAAATCCGCCGCAGGGACCTATGTGTTCAACGAACGCAAAATGCTGGACGCCTCTCACGTGGTGGTGTTCTGCGCGAAAACCGCGATGGACGATGCCTGGCTTGAGCGCGTCGTGGATCAGGAAGAAGCCGATGGTCGTTTTAACACGCCAGAAGCCAAAGCCGCGAACCATAAGGGCCGGACTTACTTCGCCGATATGCACCGTGTGGATCTGAAAGATGATGACCAGTGGATGGCGAAACAGGTTTACCTGAACGTCGGTAATTTCCTGCTGGGCGTGGGTGCCATGGGTCTGGATGCAGTGCCAATCGAAGGTTTCGATGCCGCGATCCTCGACGAAGAGTTTGGCCTGAAAGAGAAAGGCTTCACCAGCGTAGTGGTGGTGCCGGTTGGCCATCACAGCGTGGAAGATTTCAACGCCACGCTGCCGAAGTCTCGCCTGCCGCTGAGCACGATTGTGACCGAGTGCTAATCCCGACGGGCCGCCGCGCGCGGCCCGTTACGTTTTACTGATGACCAGTCTGCGATGCGGATGGACATCACGATCGTTTCCCCAGGCAAAAGCAATCCAGCGTTCTTCCAGTTCAGCGTATGAACTCACTGGTGTTAATTCCCACTCTGCGCCTACCGTACCGTCCGCCACGCTTATCTGGTAATTCATGCTGAACGCCCAGTCTATCATCCGCAACCAAAACCGCTGCCCGTCTCCCGTTTGCTCGCTGTCTGAGACCACGATATCGTATTCTCTGAGCACCCACTGAAAGAAAAGTTGTGGCAACCCGCTGATAACGGATTGATGGACCGCGCGGGGCGTACGCCAGACCATCACTTGCGTGGCGGCACCGTGAGGAAAGGTAATTTCTTTATGAAACGTCAGCTTCACGGCATATGCCGTATAAGGCTTACCGTCGTCGGTAGTCACGAGACGGTATTCATCGCTATAGCGCGACTTCAGAAGCCGATACCCCACAGGCAACAAAAAACCTGGCAGATGAAAATCCACCGTGCCCCGCAACAGAAACGCTTCGGTATGTTCAACGTTTTGAGTGATAAGCCCAAGTTTTTGGCTAAATTCTGCGGAATCAATCATCAGTGGCGACATCGGTGGTTTCTCATCGCGTAAGTATAGTCCACTTCACTACTCATCTAAATGATGTAGATTCAGCAGGTTGGTCTCATTCAGACCTTATCTTACGCAATGTGAACCGACACGGCAGGATCCGTGCTGACTCCCTGAAAACGCCTCGCAAAAAAATTATTTAGCCTGTTCAGCCAGCCATGCCATCGCCCTCTCCCCCGCCTCGTCCACCGGTAAATAGACCAGCAGCCGCGACCCGTTTCGCGGTGCGGAGTACCAGTACATCTGCTGCAGCGTAAAATCCCCCAGCTCGGGATGGGTAAACAGCTTGAGCTGGTTCTCCACGCCGCGCACGTCGTTGCGCTGGTGCCACAGCGTTTTGAACTCCTCAGACACCGCAAAGAAGCGCGCGAGTTTGGCTTCCCACAGCGGGTCGCCACGGTGCTCGGCCATCGCCGCGCGGAAATAGGAGACAAAAATCGGCAGCACATCATCGCGTCTGCCGAGCCGCGCGCGCCACGCGGGATGGGTGAGAAACAGGTAAATACAGTTGCGGTCCTCCGGCGGGATTTCATTGAAATCAACGCCCATCAGATGCCCAAAACTGTCGTTCCACGCCACGATATCGAAATTGGGTTTCTGGATGCTGGCAGGTTTTGGCATCAGCGTATCCAGCAGGCGACGCGTGCCTTCGCTGATCCCCTCGCAGCAGACCGCCTGCGGTGCTTCGCCCGGCGGCAAACCGGCGAGCACGAAAAGATGCCGGGCTTCGGTCGGAGTACACTGCAGGGCTTTCGCTATGGCTGCCATCACCGCGCTGGACGGATTGACGTCCCTGCCTTGCTCAAGCCAGGTATACCAGGTCACACCCACGTCGGCGAGCATCGCCACCTCTTCGCGGCGCAGACCCGGCGTGCGGCGGCGTCCGCTGCGCGGCAAACCGAGACGTTGCGGATCGAGGCTTTCACGCCGGGCGCGTAAAAATGCGCCCAGCTGTTTTCGCGTGTCATCCTGAAGTGAGGCGACGGGTTCAGACATCAACGCCATAAATCCCCCTGCATGGTAGTGCCAGTACCAGTATAAGCAAGAACTGGTACCCGTTTATCAGATGGTTGATGCTACGACCATCTGATGAATGACGCAATGGAGTTACCATGAATACGTCAGTTGTTTCACCGGGTCGCGCAGGCCTGATATTGCTTTTAACCGGCCAGATGCTACCCATGATTGATACCTCAATCACTAACGTGGCGCTGGACGCCATTACCCATTCACTGCACGCTACCGCCACCGAGCTGGAGCTGATTGTTGCGCTTTATGGCGTGGCGTTTGCCGTCTGCCTCGCACTCGGCAGCAAGCTGGGAGATAATCTTGGCCGCCGTCGCCTGTTTATGTGGGGTGTGGCAATCTTTGGCCTGGCCTCGCTGCTGTGCGGAATGGCGGGGAACATTGAACAACTGCTGGCCGCACGTATTGTTCAGGGGGCGGGTGCCGCCCTGATCATGCCGCAAATTCTTGCCACGCTGCACGTCACGTTAAAAGGCACCGCTCACGCGAAGGCGATTAGCCTGTTCGGCGGCATTGGGGGGATTGCGTTTATCGTCGGCCAGATGGGCGGCGGCTGGCTGGTATCGGCGGATATCGCCGGACTGGGCTGGCGTAACGCCTTCTTTATTAACGTCCCCATCTGCCTGGTGGTGCTGGCGCTGAGCCGTCGCTACGTGCCGGAAACCCGCCGTGAAACGCCGTCGCGCATCGACTGGGCAGGGACCGTCTTGCTGGCCATCATGCTTTGCTGTCTGCTGTTCCCGATGGCGCTCGGCCCACAGTGGCACTGGCCGTGGTCGCTAAAGGTTATGCTTCTCGCCATTATTCCGCTGGCCTGGCTGATGGCACAGAATGCGCGCAAAAAAGAGCGTGGAAATGCCCATCCGCTGATCCCACCGCGTCTGCTTCAGCTACGCAGCGTTCGCTTTGGCATCGTTATTGCGCTGCTCTTTTTCAGCGTCTGGTCCGGGTTTATGTTCTGTATGGCGCTGACCATGCAAACCGGTCTGGGGATGGCGCCGTGGCAGTCCGGGAACAGTTTTATCGCCCTCGGGGTGACCTATTTTATCTCCGCGTGGTTCGCGCCGCGGCTGATTGCGCGCTACAGCACCAGCACGATTCTGCTCACCGGCCTGGCAATCCAGATAATCGGCCTGCTGGCGCTGATCGCCACGTTCCGCTACTGGGGAGTGCAAAATACGGCGCTGACGCTGGCGCCAGCCACCGGGCTGGTAGGCTACGGTCAGGCGCTGATTGTGAACAGCTTCTACCGCATCGGGATGTGCGATATTCAGCCTGATGACGCAGGGGCCGCCAGCGCCATCTTAAGCACCCTGCAGCAGGCCGCGCTGGGGCTTGGCCCGGCCATTTTCGGGGCGATTTTGCTGCACGGGCTGCAACATCATCACGGGGATTACGCCCAGGCGATTAACCTTTTCCTGACGGTGGAAACCGGCCTGATGGTCATCCTGGCGCTGGCAACGCTGCGCATCCGTCATCGGCTATGTTTACCCGTCGTGAAGGTCTGCCAGGCAAGCAAATAAGCCTGAGGTATTTGCATAATAGATCCGCAGCCGCCATTATGGGGCTGCATCAATACAGGAGACGTTATGCAGGAATTAATTGCTCAGGTTGAAGAGTTAGGCATTGAAATTAATCACACCACCTCTTTAGTGATTATCTTTGGTATTATTTTTCTTACTGCCATCATCGTTCATTTTATTCTGCACAAAGTCGTGCTGCGCGCATTCGAGAAACGCGCCCGGGCCAGCAGCCATTTATGGTTGCAGATCATTACCCAGAATAAATTATTTCACCGTCTGGCATTTACCCTTCAGGGGATAATCGTCAACGTTCAGGCCGTTCTCTGGCTGCAAAAAGGGAGCGAAGCGGCAGAAATGCTCACCACCTGCGCGAAGCTGTGGGTGATGGTGTATGCCCTGCTCTCCTTCTTCTCGCTGCTGGACGTCATTTTCAATCTGTCGCAGAAAATGGCGACCGCCTCACAGCTGCCGCTGAAAGGGATCTTCCAGGGCATCAAGCTGGTGAGCGCGATTCTGGTGGGGATCTTAATTATCTCTCTGCTGATCGGTCAGTCACCGGCCATTTTGATTAGCGGCCTGGGTGCTATGGCCGCCGTTCTGATGCTGGTCTTTAAAGACCCGATACTGGGACTGGTCGCCGGGATCCAGCTTTCCGCCAACGACATGCTCAAGCTTGGCGACTGGCTGGAGATGCCGAAATACGGTGCCAACGGCACGGTTACGGACATCGGCCTGACCACCGTTAAAGTGCGCAACTTCGATAACACCATCACCACGATCCCAACGTGGGCGCTGGTCTCTGACGCCTTTATCAACTGGAGCGGCATGTCGGCCTCCGGCGGCCGACGCATTAAGCGCAGCCTGAATATCGATACCACCAGCATTCACTTCCTGGACGAGCAGGAGCAGCAGAAGCTGATTCAGGCGAAACTGCTCAAGCCGTATCTGGCCGCGCGACATGAGGAAATTAGCCTGTGGAATCAGAAAAATGGCGAAGGTGAATCGGTATTAGACCTGCGCAAAATGACCAATATTGGTACCTTCCGCGCCTACCTGAATGAATATCTGCGTAACCACCCGCGCATTCGCAAAGATATGACGTTAATGGTGCGTCAGCTGGCACCGGATGCCAACGGCCTGCCGATTGAAATATACGCTTTCACCAACACGGTGATCTGGGCAGAATATGAGGAGATTCAGGCTGACATCTTCGATCATATTTTTGCGGTGGTGGAAGAGTTTGGTTTGCGTATTCATCAGTCACCTACCGGGAACGATATTCGCTCCCTGGCAGGGGTTATAGCGCAATAATCAGGTACTGGCGCGGGAAATAAAGCGCCAGTCCATCATCACTCTTTCCGTGGGCGCCTCGGGGTTGTCGATTTTATTTAAGAGCAGGTCGACCGCCTTGCGCCCGATATCCCGCGACGGCTGTTCGATGGTGGTCAGCGAAATCATGTCCGCCAGCTCGGTGCCGTCAAATCCCACAACAGCAATATCCTCCGGCACCCGCAGCCCGGCCTGCTGAATGGCGCGCAGCGCGCCCGCCGCCAGCGTATCAGAGACGGCAAACACCGCATCCGGTGGATTATCCTGCAACAGATTTTGCATCGCCACCATCCCGGCGCGGAAGCTGAGATCGCTGGCGTATTCAACCGCCTGATACTCCAGATCTTTCAGGTGGATCACGCTCTTATAGCCGCGCTCGCGCAGACGGGCATATTTATAGCTCAGATCGTGGTTGATCATCGCGATGCGTTTGCGTCCACCGTCGGCAAGCTGGCTGACGGCATGCTGCGACGCATCAACGTCGTTAATCCCCACGCAGGAAACCGCGCCGGCATCGGCATATTCGGCACACTGCACCCACGGTGCGGAGCCAATCAGCGCGGCCAGTTCCGGCAGCTTTGAGAAAGCGTCCATGGTGATAATGCCGTCGACGATTTTGCCCGACAGCAGGCTTAAGCCCGAACGGGAACGTTCGATGTCCGACCCGGAGTTACACAGCAGGATCCGATAGCCGTTTTTCTCCGCCTCTTCTTCAATGCCCTTCACCACTTCGGCGCAGAACGGGTTGGCAATGTTTGAGACCATCACCAGGATCATATAGCTCCGGGCAGTACGTAACTGACGGGCCAGTAAATTAGGCTGGTAGTTGCTCTCTTTGATGGCCTGCAGGACGCGCTCGCGGTTTTTTGCCTTCACGGTGTCGCTGTTATTGAGCACGCGGGAGACCGTTGCCACGGAGACCCCGGCCAGCTGAGCGATTTTCTGAATTGACATAGCAACGACACATCCTGCGGTTAGCGTTTTGTGCAGGCTACCATAAATTTGTTGCCCGGCGAACCGGGCAACACGTCATTGCGCCACGCGTACCCAACGCTGCTGCTGATGACTTTTCACTATGGCATCAATGATATACATCACGTTTGCGCCATCGTGGAAGGTCGCAAACTGCGGCGCCTCCGGCATCGCTCCCGCCTGCACGGCGCGGTAGAACTGCATCATCATATTTTTAAAGGCGTCAGGCCAGCCTTCGATGTGCCCGCCGGGGAAGTGTGCGCTGCTGGCCACGTCAGGGTTCATCAGGCCTGGATCGTCGGTGAGCGTCTGATTTGCCAGCGCGCGATGGCCGATCCACAGCTGTTGCGGCACCTCCTGATCCCACGCCACTGACTGCTCGCTGCCGTTAATCTCAAACGTCAGGCGATTTTTACGCCCGGCGCTCACCTGCGAGACGCTAAAGCAACCTTTGCTGCCATCGTCAAAGCGGAACAGCACTGAGCCAAAGTCTTCGGTACTGACCGGTGTGTTGGTATACGCCGCCGCCTCATCGTGGGAGAAAGTCTGATGACCGCCCATGCTGGCCTTACGCGTCGGCCAGACGATGGAGAGATCGGCCATGACCTCGGTAATGCGCCTGCCGGTCACAAATTGCACCGTATCGCACCAGTGGGAGCCGATATCCGCCACCGCGCGCGAAGCCCCGCCAAGCGCGGCATCCACCCGCCAGTTGTAGTCGGTTTCCAGCAGCATCCAGTCCTGTAAATAACTGCCGTGTGAGGCGAATAGCCGCCCGAGGCTACCCGCGCGCATCATGCTTTCCGCCTGGCGCACCATCGCAAACTGGCGATAGACAAAGCTCACGCCGTGCACCACGCCAGCCTGCTCCGCCCGCGCCACCAGGTCACGCGCCTCGTCCGACGTCATGCAGAGCGGTTTTTCAGAAAAGACATGTTTTCCCGCGCGCAGGATCTGACGGTTAATCTCCGCATGCAGATGATTGGGCGTGCAGTTGTGCACCACGTGCAGGTCAGGAAGTGCGAGGAGTTCCGCCACGCTGGCGCAGGCGTGGGGCACGTTAAGCTGGCGTGCTTTTTCCTGCGCGTTGGCAAGCGTGCCGTCGCAGAGCGCCACCACCTGCACAAACCCGAGACGCCGCAGCGCCTCGATATGCGCCGGGCCGATAAACCCGCTGCCGACAATCCCGACGTTAATCATGGCTGCCCCCTGCCGCGAAGTCATCAAACGCACGCCCGGATACCGGGATGATGTGGCGGCGGATAAACTCGCTTCCCTCACTTGCGCCGGTATCACCGTCTTTCAGGCAGCACTCCCACTCCAGCACCGCCCAGCCGTCATAATCGTACTGGGTCAGCTTGCTGAAAATGCCTTTGAAGTCGATCTGTCCGTCGCCGAGCGAACGGAAGCGCCCGGCGCGGTTGATCCACGGCTGGTAACCACCGTACACGCCGCTGCGCCCATTAGGACGGAACTCGGCATCTTTGACGTGGAAGGCTTTGATGCGCGCGTGGTAAATGTCGATGAAGGTCAGGTAATCCATCTGCTGTAACAGCATGTGGCTCGGGTCGTAAAGGATATTGCAGCGCGGGTGATTATCCAGATGCGCCAGAAAACGCTCGAAGCTCACGCCGTCGTGCAAGTCTTCGCCCGGATGCAACTCAAAACAGACGTCCACGCCCTGTTCGTCAAAGGTATCCAGAATCGGTCGCCAGCGATTTGCCAGCTCCTCGAATGCCGCCTGAAAACGCTGCTCGTTATGCGGCGGCCATGGATAGAAAAACGGCCACGCCAGCGAGCCGGAGAAGGTGGCGTGCGCTTTCAGGCCGAGTCTGGCCGAGGCGACTGCCGCCTGCTTTAGCTTTTCCGTTGCCCATGCCCGACGAGCCGTATCATTACCGCGCACAGCGGCGGGGGCGAAGTGGTCAAACGCCTCGCTGTAAACAGGGTTCACCGCCACAAGCTGGCCTTCCAGATGAGTCGAGAGCTCGCTGATCGCAAGCCCATGCCTGGCCAGCTTATCGATGACCTCATCGCAGTAGGCCTGACTCTCAGCGGCTTTTTCCACATCAAAAACAGGCGGATGGTTGCAGGGGATCTGCACCGCTTTGTAACCCTTCGCCGCCGCCCAGCCTGCCAGTCCGTCGAGCGTGTTGAACGGCGCTTTCTCGCCAATAAATTGCGACAGAAAAATGCCCGGTCCTTTCATCGTCCTCATAACCCCTCCTGAACATTACGCCTTGTCATCGTCATACCTGAACGTGAGAAGGAAAATCAGCGCGATCGCCGCGGCAGCCACCGCCGGGATCCACCAGAATGTCACCCATGCCTGCGGCACGGTCTGACCGGCCACCAGACGGTTATAAAGCGCGCCTGAAATCTGAGAGCCCAGCAGCATGCCGATGCCGTAGGTGAACATGACAATCATGCTTTGCGCCTGTCCTTTCACCTTTTCACCCGCCACGCGGTCGGTGTAGATAAAGCCGACGACGAAGAAGAAATCGTAGCAGACGCCGTGCAGCAGGATCCCCAGGTACAACAGGATGCGTCCTTCCTCGCTAACGCCCAGCGCGAACATGGCATAACGCACGAACCACGCCAGCATGCCGATCAGCAGCATGACTTTCACCCCCAGACGGCGGAACAGCAGCGGAATGACCAGCATGAAGAAGATCTCTGACATCTGCCCGAAGGACATGGCGGTGCTGACGTCTGCAATACCGGCATCCGCCAGATACGAGGCGGTATAGGCGTAATAGGTGCCAAGCGGGACGGAGATCAGCATCGCGCAGACGGAGAAGACAAAGAAATGGCGGGTTTTGAGTAGCGCAAAGGCATCGGCACAAAAGAGATCGCGCACCTGCACCGGTAGCCCTTTCGCTGGCGCTGGCGTGTGCGGCAGCGTCAGGCTGTAGAGTGCGAGCAGCAGGGAGCTGGCTGCCGCCACCTGAAAAATGGTGACGCTGGACGCCACGCCGGTCACGCCGATGAAAATTCCCGCCACGATCCAGCCGATGGTGCCGAACACGCGCACCACCGGGAAAGTTTTATCCACGTTCGCCAGGCTGTGAAATGCGATGTTGTTGGTCAGCGCCAGCGTTGGCATATAGCAGAGCGTGTAACCAAACAGCAGGCCAATCAGCAGCGCGCCGTTTTCGGCAATCAGCGCCCCCGGCACAAACCAGAGGATTGCCGCGCCCGCCAGGTGCATCACCGCCATCACCTTCTGCGAGGCAAAGAAACGATCCACCAGCATGCCGAGCACAAACGGCGAGAGAATGGAGGCGATGGGCCCGGCGGAGAACGCATCGCCAATTAACAGAGACATGTTGTGCCGGGTCATCACCAGGCCAAGCGTGACTGACCAGCTACCCCAGATGAAAAACTGCAGAAACATCATCAACGACAGACGCGGCACCAGCAGCCGGTGCTGTGTTATCGCCTTTTCTCTACTTTCAGTTGACACCATGATAAGCCTCACCCGGAAAAAGTAATCGATTACAAATGACAGCAAATAAAAAGTAATCGATTACAAAATAAAGATCCTGTGGATCGAAACAGAATTGGGAGGGGGGTCACGATAAAGGTCGATGTATGACAAAACGAGGCGTTCTGATTGTCACTATAGCCTACAGGCTATAAAATAATATAGCGAGGAAGCTAAAGGAGAAACGATGTGGAATGTCGAGACAACGGACAGATTTGATCAATGGTACTTCGAACAAACAACAGCATTGAAAGAAGATGTGCTAGCGATGATGCATATTCTTGCTGAGTTTGGCCCAACGCTTGGGCGGCCATACGTAGATACCGTGAAGGCTTCAGCCTATGCGAACATGAAGGAATTACGGATTCAACATGCGGGAAATCCCATCAGAGCTTTTTTTGCTTTTGATCCTGACCGTAAGGCAATTGTGCTCTGTGCTGGAAACAAAACCGGTTGCAATCAAAAACGGTTTTATAACGAAATGATTACGCTGGCTGACGTTGAGTACAGCAGACATCTGGCGGATAAGGAGGCCATATGGCAACGCTAAAAGAACTCATGGCACAACAGAGCGCGGAAAGTCAGGAGCGTATTGCGGCTAAAGTTGATGTAATACGCAGAATTGTTGCCCTGAACCAACTGCGGGAAGAGCTCAATATTTCGCAGACAGAACTGGCCGCGGCAATGGGGGTAAAACAACCAACTGTGGCAAAAATCGAACAGCCGGGAAACGATCCCCGGCTTTCAACACTCAAACGCTATGTCAGTGCGCTCGGCGGTGAAATGAGCATTGATGTGACGTTACCGAATGGGAAACGAATAGCGTTTCAGATTTGATATCGCACATTCAAAGCCGGGTGGCGGCTTCGCCTGACCCGGCCTACAAAATAATAATGGCCCCGGACATGTAGGCCCGGTAAGCGAAGCGCCACCGGGCGAAAAACGTGCTACTTTTTACGGGATAATTTAAACGCAATAAACAGGAACACCACCCACACTGGCAGCAGCATCGCTGAGAGACGCATCTCATCCATCGTGCACATCAGCACCAGAATCAGCCCCAGGAACGCGATACAGATATAGTTTCCTGCCGGGTAGAGCAGCGCTTTAAACTGCGTCTCGCGTCCCTTGCGTCGCATCGCTGCACGGAAGCGCAGGTGCGCCAGGCAGATCATGATCCAGTTCAGCAGCAGCGTGGCGACAACCAGCGCCATCAGCAGGCCAAATGCCGCTTTCGGCAGCAGGTAGTTGATCAGCACCACTAATGACGTAATCGCGCCGGAAAGGAACAAGGAATTAATCGGCACACCGCGACGGCTGACGCGGGTCAGGAACTTCGGCGCGTTCCCCTGTACGGAAAGGCCAAACAGCATACGGCTGTTGGAGTAAACGCCACTGTTATAGACCGAAAGCGACGCCACCAGAATGACGAAGTTCAGCGCCGACGCCACCACATTGCTGTTCAGATCGTGGAAAATCATCACGAACGGACTGCTGTCAGATTTCACTTCCACCCATGGATAGAGCGCCAGCAGAACCACCAGCGAGCCGATGTAAAACAGCAGAATACGGTACACCACCTGGTTGACCGCTTTTGGGATACTTTTATGCGGGTCGCGCGCTTCGGCAGCGGTAATACCAATCAGCTCCAGCCCGCCGAAGGAGAACATGATCACCGCCAGAGAGAGAACCAGTCCTTTCCAGCCGGTTGCCAGAAAGCCGCCGTGCTGCCAGAGGTTATCAATGGTTGCCCGCTCGCCGCCGTGACCGGAGAACAGCAGCCACAGGCCAAAGCCGATCATCCCGATAATCGCCAGTACCTTGATCAGCGCAAACCAGAACTCGGTTTCGCCATACAGGCGCACATTGACGAGGTTAACGGCATTAATGATGATGAAAAAGGCCGCCGCCCAGATCCACGTCGGGACATCCGGGAGCCAGTACTGCATGTAGATGCCTGCGGCGGTCAGTTCGGCCATCCCCACCAGCACGAACATCACCCAGTAGTTCCAGCCGGAGAGGAAGCCTGCAAACGGGCCCCAGTATTTGTAAGCAAAGTGTGCGAAGGAGCCTGACACCGGCTCTTCAACGACCATTTCGCCGAGCTGGCGCATGATCAGGAAGGCGATAATCCCGGCGATGCCGTATCCCAGCAGTACCGCAGGACCAGCCATTTGAATGGCGGGGCCGATGCCGAGAAACAACCCGGTACCAATCGCGCCGCCGAGGGCAATTAACTGAATATGTCGATTTTGCAAACCACGTTGCAGCGTCGGATTCTGATCCGACGAGGCTTCAGCGCTACCATGGCCTGAAGCGGATGACGCGTCTTTCACGCCCTACCCCTGTCTCTTTTTTAGAAGGGGCACGTTTTAACACTTCATGCTGGTGGTAGCAAGTTTAACGCCGGGCCAGCGCATGCGCCCGGCGGATTAACGTCACGACCCGATGATCCCGCCGTCCGCTTTGACGATCACCACCGTCGACGAACGCGGGCGTCCGTTCGGGCTGGCGTCTGGCCAGTTAGAGACGGCACGCGGATTGGCCGGGTCGGTAATATCATCCCCGCCCTCTCCCGGATGCTGAATATTGATAAACAGCGTCCGGTTGTCCGGCGTAAACGCAATACCGGTGATTTCACACCCACGCGGGCCCGTCAGGAAACGACGAAACTCATTGCTGCCCGGAATGGTGGCCACCATCTGGTTATTGCCCATCCCCTCATACGCTTTTTTGTTGATCGTGCTGGAAGAGACGTCGGTCTGGATCCACAGAACGCCCTGATGATCGAACGACAGACCATCCGGGCTGCCGAATGCCGCGCCCTGCATAGAGCCTTTGGCCTTCGGATCGTCGCTGTCTGTGCGCCCGCCCATGACCAGAATATCCCATGTAAAGCGTGCGGCGGCAGGATCGGCCCCCTCTTCGTGCCAGTGCATAATATGACCAAACACGTTATTAGCACGCGGGTTGGCGGCATCGACCGGGGCTTTCCCCTCTTTACCGCGATCGCTGTTGTTGGTGAGCGTACAGTAGACGCTGCCGCTGGCGTGCGGATCGACGGCTATCCACTCCGGGCGATCCATTTTCGTCGCCCCCACCACGTCAGCCGCCAGGCGGGTTTTAATCAGCAGATCGCCCTGGTTTTCAAAACCGTGGCTTTTATCCAGGCCATTCTGCCCGAAGATCAGCGGCAGCCAGTCGCCGCTTCCCTCTTCATTGAACCTGGCAACATACAGCGTACCCGAGGTCAGCAGCTGCATATTGGCCTCACGGTTCGCAGGATCGTATTTTTTGTCAGAGACGAATTTATAAATGTACTCAAACTTCTGATCGTCCCCCATATAGACCACCACGCGATTATCGGCGGCGAGCGTAACGGCGGCCCCCTCGTGCTTGAAGCGGCCAAGTGCGGTGTGCTTGCGCGGTGTGGAGGTCGGGTCGTAGGGGTCAATCTCTACCACCCAGCCGAACCGGTTAGGCTCGTTAGGCGTTTTATCGACGCTAAACCGCTCATCCACCTCGTTCCAGCGGTAGGACTCATCGCTGTCGCTGATGCCGTAGCGTTTTTCCAGCGGATTGAGATCGGCTTTTTTGACAAAAATATCCGACCAGTTCTCCTCGCAGGTGAGGTAGGTGCCCCACGGCGTGTGGCCGTTGGCGCAGTTTTGCATGGTGCCCAGCACGCGCTCCCCCTGCGGGTCGGCGGCGGTTTTCATTAAGTCCTGATGCCGCGCCGGGCCGGTAAGCTGCATCGGCGTATTGACGGTGATACGGCGGGCATAAGAAGACGGGCGAACCACCTGCCAGTCACTGCCCGTTTTTTTCACTTCCACCACCGACACGCCCATCGCGTTCTGTCCCTTACGGGCTTTGTCGAGGTTCCAGTTCCCCATACCGTCCGTAAACAGCATCCCGTTGTCGATGTATTCATGGTTCAGCGCCAGCAGACCATGTTCCGGGTTTTGCTCCCCCTGCGGCAGGCTAAACCACGCCATACCGTCGTGGTGCATCCCCGCCTGCACGGCCTGTTCGTCGGTCGTGTTGCTGGCATCTGGCTTAAATGCCGGCATGTGGTCTTTGATGCCCGTCGGGTCACCCCAGCGATAAAACGGGCGGGCAATATAACCTTCCGGCACCCTCACCGTATCGTCCGTGGAAACGGGAATACTGGTAAACCCAAGCGACACCGCTTTTGCCAGCGCGGACGGCTTCGATACCGCGGCAATGGCGCTATCAGGTTTGATCAAAAAGGGAAAGGAAACGGCAGCACCCGCCACGGCGCCCATCTGGAGAAAACGACGGCGGGAGAGGAAAACCTCTGCAACCTCGGAGAAAACCGGGTTAGCGCTGCGGTTAGTGATGTCGTCGCGATGTTCTTTTTTAAAAACGGATTTGAGGGGTCTGCCCATAGCGGCTTCCTGTCATTGGCCAAGAGGTAAGGAGTTGGCGAACAGTGTAAGAAGCTTTTGTTACAATTTTATAACAGGATAACGGCGGGATTGGGGCGTCCCTGCCCCGGATAACGAGGTGGAACGCTTAGAACTCGTAGCCCACCGAGACCTTAAAGGTTCGCGGTTCGCCCTGAGTGATGTAGGTACCGGAATCGTCCACGCTGGCCCAGTAGTTTTCATTGGTCACGTTGTCGATGCCTGCGCGCACGGTCATCTGGTTTGCATTGTGGTTTAGCGCGAAGCGGTAGCGCATGCCCAGATCCAGCGTGGTATAGCTGTCCAGCTTTTTGCTGTTCGCGAGATCGGCATACTGCGTGCCCGAGTGGTTCACGCGTGCGGTGGCGGTCAGGCCGTCAACTGGCTTGATGTCGTACTCTGCCCCCAGCACGGCATAGAAGTTCGGCACGCCAATCGCATCGTTGCCTTGATTCACGCCGTTTTTGGTTTTGGTCAGCTCGGCCTGCAGCCAGGTGGCGCTGGCGTTCAGGCGCATCCCGAGCATGGGCTCGCCAAAAACGTTGAGCTCTACGCCACGGTTACGCTGTTCAGCGTCCAGGCCGTAGTGATTGTCGTCGTCGAGGATCGCCGACGGCATTTTGATCTCAAACAGCGCCAGAGAGCCGCCCACGCGTCCAAAGTCTGCCTTCATGCCGACTTCATTCTGTTTAGAGTGAACAATACCGGTGCTTTGACCGTAGTTGGTGGCGGTGTCCGGCGCGGTTTTTCCCGGCTGCAGAGCTTCGGTGTGGTTGGCGTAAAGGGAAATCTGCTCCCACGGTTTATAAACCACGCCGTAGGTTGGCATCCAGCGGCTACCGTCGAAGCCGTCCGCGTCGTTTTCCGCACCGGTAATTTTGTTATACCCGCGGATGACCACTTTCTGATGACGCGCCCCCGCGGTGAACAGCAGCTTGTCGTCCAGGACGCCCAGCGTATCGCTCAGCAGCCAGCCCTGAGTACGGGTGCGCCCGCTGGTTAGCGGATCGCTGTATTTGCCACCTGATCCATTGAAGTTGGAGCTGTCCGGCATATCAACGCCGGTGTTGTGGTAGATGTTGGTGGTCGGGTTATCCTTCGTCGCCGACATTTTCCACGCGATTTTTTCGTTTTTGGTCGTCGCCGAGTACCCGACGTTCACCTTGTGCGACACAAAGCCGGTATTGAAATTCCCGCGAATGCCCGCCATGCCGCTAACGGAATCGCTAATGCGGTTAGTATCCAGACGGCTGACCGTGGCTTTGCCGCTTTTGTCCAGCAGCTTCGGCGCGCTGTAGATCCCTTCTTCGTGCGCGTGCTGCGCGCCCAGGCCGGTATAGGCGGTCCAGTTATCGGTGATGTCGTATTCGCTGCGCCACATCCCAAATTCGTTTTCGATGTTGCTGTAGGCCCACTTCTGCGAAAAGTTACGATCGTTTTTCGGCGGTTCAGGCACGAAATCCACCGCCGAGATGTTGACGCTGGTCGGGCTGCCGTGGAAGGTTTTCTTCTGATAGCCCAGGTCCAGCGAGGTGCGGACGTTGTCGCCGTTGTAATCAAGACCGGTGGAGAGCAGCGTGGTGCGGCGACGGTCGTTTGGTACGCCGGTTTCCCCTTCACGGTGGACCAGGTTCACGCGCGCGCCGAACTGGTCGCTGTCGCCAAAGCGACGGCCTGCATCCAGCGTGGTGCCAAACTGCGAATCTGAGGTGTAATCCACGCCCACTTTTGCCTGTGGGATATCGCCCGCATGTTTCGGCTCAAGATTGATCATCCCGCCCACGCCAGAGCTTGCCGCACCGTTCATCAGCGCGTTGGCGCCTTTGAAGATCTCAATACGGTCAACCATCTGCGCATCCACCACCTGACGCGGCAGTACGCCGGACAGCCCGCCAAACGTCATGTCGTCGCCGTCAAACTTCAGGCCACGAATGCGGTAGGTCTCCGCGCTGTTACCGTATCCCTGAACGTACTGCACGCCCGCATCGTTGGCGACCACGTCAGCGATGGTTTTCGCCTGCTGATCTTCCACCAGCTTCGAGGTGTAGCTGATGATGTTGAACGGCACGTCCATGGCGTTCTGCTGGCCCAGCATCCCCATGCGCCCGCCGTTCGCCACCTGCCCGTCAAGAAAGGCCGGTACCAGCTGGTCGCCGCCGGGTTTAAAGTCGCTGGCAGGTGCAGCCTGCACAACAAGCGTATCTTCTTTTTTATCATCCGCCGCCTGGACGGAATGTGTCACCGCCCCAATGGCGAGCGCCAGCAGCGTTTTGTGTATTTTGGTGTTGTCCATCGTTAACTCATTTGAAAGTGCGCGAAAAAATGACCCGTTGTCGGGCCTTAGAATGTATTAACTGCAATGCAAATGAGAACTATACGCATTATCCATGCATTGGCAAGCGTCACGCGTTCATGAAGGGAGGTAATGAGGACGATGGGGAACCACCACCCCGTTTTGGGGTGGTTATGATTATAAAACGCGCGCAGTGCCCGTCACATCAATGCGTACCGCCGCGCCCGGGTGCCAGCCCGGCTGACTGACGGTCCTGAGGATAACGGGCTGTTCATGCCCCGCTAATCCCAGCGTCAGCGTAGACAGCTGACCGGTGAAGTCGACATCAAGAATGGAGACCGGGCTTTCATGAGGCGCACATGCCGTCACGCGCAATTGTTCAGGACGCATCATTACCCGGCCCTCTCCTGTTGCATGCGGATTGTCCGTCGGCACCTCGCCCAGTGCACACACGGCGTAACCGCCAGCGAGCTGAGCAGGCAGGATCACGGCATCGCCAAGAAACAGCGCCGTCTCTTCGTCAACGGGACGGGTATAGACGTCATAAGGCGTTCCCACCTGCGTGAAGCGGCCAGAACGCATCACGGCAACCTGCGTGGCAAAAGACAACGCTTCGTTCTGATCGTGGGTGACCAGAATTGAGGCCACGCCCGCTTCCGCCAGCAGATCGGCCGTTGCTTTACGCGTCATGGCGCGCAAGCCGGTATCCAGCGCCGAGAACGGTTCATCCAGCAGCATCAGGGAAGGACGCTGAGCCAGCGCACGGGCAAGCGCCACGCGCTGCTGCTGTCCGCCGGAAATCTCATGGGGCCAGTGCGTCGCGAGCTGCCTGTCGAGAGAGACCATCTCCATCAGCACCTCAACGCGCTGGCGCTTCTCGTGGCGGGTACCGTCCAGCCCCCAGGCAATGTTATCTGCCACGTTGAGATGGGGGAACAGCGCGCCCTCCTGAGGCACATAACCGATCCCGCGCAGGTGAGCAGGAACAACATGATTTTCATCAAACAGCGTTTTTCCCTGCATGACGATGCGGCCGGTATCCGGCGTCTCAAACCCGGCGAGAATACGCAGCAGCGTGGTTTTCCCCGACCCGGAGGGGCCGACAATCGCCGTGCGGCTCCCTGGCGCAACGCTCAGGTTTAGGCTGTCGAGCACCTGCACGTCCGAAAACGATTTTGAAATGGCGGTTAATTCAAGCATGTCATAGCCCTGCAATTTTTTTCGACTGCATATAGAGAATGGCGGTCAGCGGGAGTGAGATCAGGATCATCAGCATCGCGTAGGGCGCGGCGGCCACATAATCAATTTCACTGGTCAGCGCCCAGAATCCGGTGGAGAGCGTGCGGGTTCCCAGCGGCGAGAGCAGCAGCGTGGCGGTCAATTCGTTGCTGACGCCAAGGAATACCAGCGCGGCGCCTGCCGCAGCGCCCGGTGCGGCCAGCCGCAGGGTAACGCTCCAGAGCGCTTTCGCAGGCGTGCTGCCCAGGCTGCGCGCCACGTTTTCCAGCTCAACCGGCGCCTGGGCAATCCCTGCCCGCAGGTTAATGAGCGCGCGGGGCATAAACATCAGCAGATAGGCCAGGAACAGGGTGATTTCCGTCTGATAAATGGGGCGAGCGTAATGAATAGTGACCGTGACCAGCGCCAGCGCGGTGACAATGCCCGGCAGCGAACTGGTGATGTAGATGCACCCTTCCAGCATCCGGAAAATACGGTGCGGGTAGCGGATCCCAAGCCACGCGATGGGGATGACGCACGCCGTCGTCAGGAGCGCTCCGCCCACGCCGAGCATCAGCGTCTGGCGCAGGGAGTGCCAGAGATCGGCGTTCATCCAGTTTTGTACGCCGCCGAGCCAAATCCAGCGGCACAGGACAAGTAACGGCACGCCCAGCGCCAGCATGACCAGCGCGAGGAAAAACAGCTGTCCCAGCGCAGCCGCCGCAGGCTTCAGCGGCCAGCGTTTCTGTTCACGTGCCGCGCCAGCGCCAATGCGTGCATAGCGCGCTTTCCCGCGCGTCACGCCTTCCAGCACTAAGATCGCCAGGCAGCATAAGGCCAATACGCCCGCCAGCATGTTCGCTGCCGGGCCGCTGAAGGTGGACTGAAACTGGTCATAGATGGCCGTTGTGAAGGTATCAAAACGGATCATCACGTACAGACCGTATTCCGCCAGCAGGTGCAGCGCCACCAGCAGCGCGCCGCCGCAGATAGCCAGTTTTAGCTGCGGCAGCACCACGCGGAAAAAGACCCGCCACGGCGGGGTGCCGAGCGAGGCGGCCACATCTTCCAGCGTCGGGTCAAGACGACGCAGCACCGCCGCAACCGGCATATAAATAAACGGATAGTAAGCTAAAACGGAGAGGAACACGCCCGCGGAAAGGCCATGCATCGAGGGAACCACGCTCACCCAGGCATAGCTTTGCACAAACGCGGGGATCGCCAGAGGGGCGACCGCCAGCGCGGACCAGATCCCTCGCCCGGCAAGCTGCGTGCGCTCCGTGAGCCAGGCGATCGCCACGCCCGTCACGATACACAGCGGTAACGCCAGCGCCGTGAGCCACAGCGTGTTACTGAGCAGTTCAGCAACACGTGGGCGAAATACCAGCGCCCTAATCGTTTCCCAGCCCGTCTCAACGCCTATGGCAATGATAAAACCCAGGGGCAGAAGTGCCAGTAAAGAAAAAAGGACAGCTAACGCTACCATCGGCAGTGCAGGACGCCTGCGGCCAGGCTCCCGCACGCTGTTTTTGCCGAGGTCGAGACTCAGACCAGACATAAGACCTTCACTTCACTCTCAGGATCACAGCAGACCGGCTTGCGTCATCAGCTCGATAACTTTTTTACTGTTGAGCGTTGAAGGTTCAACTTTCGGTGCATCCAGATCGTTCAGCGGGACCAGTTTCGGGTTAGAGGCCGCGTTCACGCCCACCGCATATTCAAAGGCATTGTTGGTGCGCAGGCTTTCCTGGCCCTCTTTACCGGTAATGTATTTGATGAACGCCTGGGCCTGCGCTTTGTGTTTGCTGGACGCCAGAACGCCACCACCGGAAAGGCTGACGAACGCGCCCGGATCCTGGTGTTTGAAGTAGTAGAGTTTGGTGTTTTTGCTGTTCTCACCCGTTTTGGACTGATCGACAAAACGGTAGTAGTGATAAATCACCCCGCCATCAATCTGGCCGGCGTTGACGGCTTTCATCACGGTGCTGTTGCCTTTATAGGCCACGAAATTCGCTTTCATCGCCTTCAGCCATTCCAGCGTGGCTTTTTCGCCTTTAAGCGCCAGCATTGCGCTCACGATGGCCTGGAAATCCGCGCCTGACGGTGATGCCGCCCAGCGGCCTTTCCACTCGGGTTTGGCCAGATCCATCAGCGACTTAGGCAGCTGCTGTTCGCTCAGTTTTGCCGGGTTATAGACGAATACGGTGCTGCGGGCGGCAATGCCGATCCAGCGGCCATGCGCCGGGCGGTACTCTGCCGGTACCTGCTTCAGGGTGTCTGCATCCAGCGGGGCAAACAGGTTGGCGTTATCCACCAGTACCATGGACGGTGAGTTTTCCGTCAGAAATACGTCTGCAGGTGATGCGCTGCCTTCCTGAACCAGCTGGTTACCCAGCTCGCTGTCATCGCCGTTACGCAGCGTGACCTTAATGCCGGTCTCTTTGGTAAAACCGTCAACCCACGACTTCACCAGGTTTTCATGCTGCGCGTTGTATACCACAATGCCTTCGCTGTTATCGGCGGCAACGGATTGTGTGGAAAGGAAAAGCGATGATGACAACAAGGCAAGCGAGAAGCAGGACAGCAGGCGAGAATTCATGAACATATCCTTAATAGAGCAACGGGAATAATGACGCATAGCGTTGTGGGACAGGATTAAAGCATACAAAAACGCTAATGATAATTAGTATCAATCCAGTTTAAGCGTAAAAGTGTAAAATTTCTTTTTTGCGGGGAGTGAAGTGATAAAAATCCAGATTTAAAAAACGGATTAATTAAAGATTAAGAAAACCTTAAGACAACACACTACAAAATATCATTAGCCTTCTATTTATTACGTCGTTATTTATCTGACAATTTAAGAATAAAAAACGTTCACCACTTCCGCCGTGAAAATATGATTCCCTTCATAGCGTTGTCCTTATTATTACCTCAGGTAATTTTTACCGGCAGCGTCTCCAGAGTTCTCAGAATCAGGCTTCGCGTCGACCATTTAGCCTCACCGTCGAGAGAGAGCGTCCCGCGCTCGCATAAAGCCATGGCAAGGGTTTCAGCCTGACACTGCGCCAGCAGTTGTCCAATACACTGGTGCACGCCTGCGCCAAATCCCAGCTGACGTTGGGCATTCTTGCGGCCAGGAATAAAACGCCACGCCTCTTCAAATACGCTTTCATCGCGATTTGCAGAACCAAGGCATACTAAGATGTTATCCCCCGCTTTAAGTTCGCGTCCCAGAAATTGCACGGGAGCCACTACCTTTCGCCTGCCCATCTGCAACGGAGACTCAAAGCGCATGGTTTCACTGACGACATCTTTCATCCGCAGCGTGTTATTTCTGACGCACGCCTGTAATTCAGGATGTTGTGCCAGCATATACACCAGGTTTCCGGTTAACGCTTCGCTGGTTTCACTCCCGCCGATCAGCATAGTGACGCAGTCTGTGCTAAACCGCGTTGCAAGCGCATCCCGATCGCCGCCATATCCTTTCAGGAGGCTGCGATAAAAAAGCGAGTCGTAACCCTGGCTGTGTGCCTGCGCGAGTTGGCGAAAACTGTCATCCAGACGGGAAAGCGCCACGATCAGCCGCTGTAATCCCTCTCGATCAATTGCGCTGGGGTCCAGCAACAGCCTGATGGCACTTTTCTCTTGTTCAACCACCTCCTGCTGCGCTTCCGGCAGGTTGAGCCAGGCGGTGAACAGCTTCCCCCAGAGCGGGGCAGCAATCTGGCGAATGCCGTCAAACGTGCCGGTGGTGGTTAACTCTGCCACCAACGTATGTGACTCGTCAGAAATCAACTGGGTTAACGCAGCCCAGGATTCGCCGGTAAACAGAGCTTGCAGCGCCTGACGGTGCGCGCGATGCACATTCCCGTCTTCAAACAGCACAATGCCGTAGAGAAGATCGCGTATGGGGGGCGAGAGGCTGAAGCACTCTTTTTCCATTTCGCTATGCACATCTTCAGGTATACCCGAGGAGACGAATGCTCGCTCTTTAAGCGTCTGATAAACATCCTGATAGCGGGTAAGCACCCACGTTTTGCCGATTCGCGCTACAGGCTGGTGGTTTCGCATGTGGTGGTAGACGTTATGAAGATTTTCCTGAAAGACAGGTGAGGCAGGATTAAACCGAAGTGCTTTTTCAACATATGCCACGGGTGAGCCCTCATCGCAGGATTAATCACCTTTCAGTAAAGCAGGGATATGTTGCAGTTCAAATATAGAAAAAAGGGGGGATCATTGGCACGCCCTGTAGGATTCTAGCCTACTACATATGGTTTAGAAGAACGCACGGTTCGATTTAACTCAATGTTATATAATTATCTTTGCTGCATTCGCGCCGTTTTTTTGTCATTAAGTGTCGTTACATGTTTCTGCGTTGCGTTATGGTTCATCAATGCATGACACATTTATTAAACAGAGGGTACACAGTATGCCTCATGGCATAGCTGTGTAATTTGATTCCTGCATCACCGGGTAACCTTCAAACTCACCTGTTCGTGTATCGTTGGTGAGATACGTTATCACTCCGAATACCCCATCCAGACTCGTTCCGTCATCGTGAACCGGAATCTCATCACGTCTACCCGCCTGCAAATCCTCCAGGTGCGGTTTTGGCGATTTGCGGTATCGCTTTATCCTCAACTCACCTGCCATGCTTTGTACCAACAATGATCCGTCGCACACTCAATGAGATATCCACTTCCAGAACAACTCCGCTCAAGCCTCCTTCGCAGTGATGCGTTGCACCAGCTCTCATCAGATATGTCGATGACGATCTGGTTATGATGCGCTTGTCGAACGACATGCGCTTCTCTGCATAGTCTTGCGCTGGCGGTGGAAGCCCCATGATACGCCTCCAATAATTACTGGATGCATGAACAGAATGAATGATTGATGCAGTTGAGCAAGCGTTGAGATGAGAGGAATCCCCAAGTCATGCTAGATTCAAAAAAATTTAGTTTTTAAGCTCCACCTTAATCGATGTCACCAACTAGACAGCAAGAAAACGCCATGACCGTCGATTTCAGACTCTCTCAATGCTAGACTCTTCGCCATTCTAAAGTTCAAATGACTTTGAAGTGACATGGCGAATAATAGATTAATAGTTGATATTATAAAGGTATATAAATAATGGACGTCACTTACACAATTAGCATGGCGCTTTTTAGCCTTATTATTGCGCTTTTAATTTTCAGTCTCCCTGTTTTCAGGTTTATTGATGAAGAAACCGAAGCGGTTCGTTCCAATAGTCTTGATGGCATGCGGTTTTTATTGGCATCATTTGTTATTCTCCATCATCTTGATTGTTTGCATTCTTATATTACAAAGGGCATGTGGTCACCAAGTTCTTTATGGCTCACATACATGGGTAAATACGGCGTTGCGCTTTTTTTCATGACTACGGCATATCTCTTTTGGGGAAAGGTGAGAAATAAGGAAACCGTAGACTGGGTAGACCTTTATAAGAAGAGATTTTTAAGAATCGTTCCGCTAGCAACTGCATGCTCTTTTGCTGGATTGGTTTTGTTGTTTTCATTAACAGATCATGACCCTATTACATTGGATACAGTTTCAAAAACAATGTCATGGTTCGATGGTGGCCTCTGGAATAGCAAGCCTAATGTGACTGACTTTAATAAATAATGGATGGCACTGGCTGGTGTAACGTGGACGTTGAGGTGGGAATGGATGTTCTACTTTTCACTGCCTTTACTTTTTATTCTTAAAAAGTGGTCTATGGAGTTAACCATAGTCCTTTTTGCGTTTTCTGTATATTTATTGCCTGGCTTTACAAGAGATGCATATCTATGGTCATATTTTTTCGCCGGGATGCTTTGCAGGGAACTTAAGGACAAAATAATTATCTCCAGACTGCATGCAAACATACTTTTAGTGGCTACAGTTCTGATTACTGGCTTTGCACAGCCAGACCTGTTCAGGTCTCCGGAAAAGTTTTTTTTATGCGTAATATTTTTCTCTGTAATCTCCGGTGCCGACATATTCGGGTTACTGGCAACTAAGGCTGCAAAGAGACTTGGTGCTGTTAGCTATAGCCTGTACTTAACCCAGGGATTGATACTTTTCCCTTTAAGTCAAGTAATTAGTAAGGATGATGTTTCGCATACTGACTACAAGGTCATCACATTATTTGTTTCAGCATACATATCAATTTGCCTGCTATCCTCTTTGACCTACCATTTTGTGGAGAGGCCATTCATCAAATCGAAAAAAGCATCATTATACAAAACTAATACTGCTTCATAATTTATGGCGACCTGATGCGGTCGCCTTTTTTATTCTCTCGTAATGCCAAACTCGCTCTATCTGCAGACATTGCCATATTGACAGCCCAACCTTTGACGTTCCAAATAACCGGTAGTTGCCATCAATCCCGCATAGAAGATCGATAGTTAACCCCCTGTTCCTAATACTCCATGACTGGTGAGGAAAAGCCCCTTCAGAAAAACCTCACCATGTTATGCATGATCCAGTAACTGTTATCGCTTTAGTCTGTTGTCTTATCGGCCAAGTCGGGAGAGGGGGTAACGCTCTATCCAAGACTTAGCTCCGCTGCAGGTAAAATGCCAGTTGAACTCCCGTAACTGTTCAATGACGCGGTCTGAACTCAAGTAACTATGGGTGAGATGAATGCGCGCAACGAAAGAGGTGCTCACCTCTGCTGTGCGTGGCATGAATATCATACAAACAACTGTATCCATACACAGCCTCACTAAATAATAGGGTCGATCATGCTTCGCAGTGGTGTTAAAATCCTCGCCTTTCAGAATTAACTGATTTCTAAAATGGTAAAACTGTTTACTCGCTATGTTTCAGTGGGCGTGGTCAACACTGCTCTTCACTGGTTGTGTTTCGGTGCGCTTATGCATTTCCTCGATGCTAACCAGACCGTTGCGAACGTCGTTGCTTTCTGTATTGCGGTAACTTTCAGTTTTTTTGCGAATGCAAAATGGACGTTCAAGGCTCAGGCCACTTCTGCGCGTTACATCGCGTTCATCGTTTTCATGGGCGTTATGGCTGGCGTGACAGGATATATCGCGGATTTAATCGGCGCTCCACCTGTCGTTACCCTTGTCGCCTTTTCCGGATTCAGTCTTGTAGCCGGTTTTTTATACTCACGGTTCATTGTCTTTAGGGATGCGAAATGAAAATTTCTCTGGTCGTTCCTGTATTTAATGAAGAGGAAGCAATTCCGATCTTCTATAAAACAGTGCGCGAATTTGAAGATCTGCAACAACACGAAGTCGAGATAGTCTTTATCAATGACGGCAGTAAAGACGCCACAGAATCAATCATAAACGCGCTTGCTGTAGCTGACCCGCTTGTAATACCACTTTCCTTCACCCGCAACTTTGGAAAAGAGCCTGCGTTATTTGCGGGTCTTGACCATGCGACCGGTGACGCGATTATCCCGATTGACGTGGACTTGCAAGACCCGATTGAGGTTATTCCATACCTGATAGAGAAATGGCAAGCAGGGGCAGATATGGTTTTGGCTAAGAGAACAGACCGCTCTGCGGATGGACGACTCAAGCGCAAGACTGCTGAATGGTTCTATAAACTGCACAACAAAATAAGCAATCCGCAGATCGAGGAAAACGTTGGCGACTACCGTCTGATGTCTCGAGATGTAGTTGAAAACATTAAGCAAATGCAAGAACGCAATCTTTTCATGAAAGGCATTTTGAGCTGGGTTGGCGGCCGCACTGATGTTGTTGAATATGCTCGTGCTGAACGTGTTGCTGGGGATTCTAAGTTCAATGGTTGGAAGCTGTGGAATCTTGCATTGGAGGGTATAACCAGTTTCTCAACTTTCCCTCTGCGCATGTGGACTTACATTGGTTTATTCGTTGCTGGTATGGCCTTCATCTATGGCGCATGTATGATCGTCGACACGTTAGCATTCGGCAATCCGGTTCGCGGCTATCCATCAATGCTGGTTTCAATACTTTTCCTGGGCGGAATTCAGTTGATAGGTATAGGCGTACTTGGCGAGTATATCGGCAGGATATATGTTGAAGTTAAGGGAAGACCTCGTTACATCATCAAAAACGAACTTAAGGATAATCGGAAGGACGATAAATGATTAGTCATGCTTTGGAAAAAAAAACTCATTTTGAATGGATGCTATTCACATTTGTTTTCGCTGTAGTGGCTGTGTTTTTTACGGTTATCCATCCGGTGACAATCATCTCAGGTGATGAGTGGATTAACCTTTCTTCCGGTAGGCAGGCATATCCGCAATGGGGAGGTTTTAATCCGATTAAGGTTGTGCCTGAAGTAGCTTTCCCTCTCTTTGGTAACATAGCCTCATCGCTCCTAATGCCACTTGGATTTACTTTCCTTGAAGCTATTGCCTATTTTACAGCGATGTTAGTTGCAATTCTTGTTGTGGCGTTCCTTTATCAATTCTACCTTATGATGAGAGAGGCTGTAGGCCTGTCAACATATACAAGCTCAGCGATGGTGATATTCTATTTACTGTGCATGTTTGGCCTATTCAGAACTCTTAACAATAATAACAGCCCATACCTGTTATGGGAGCAAAACCTTACTTGTTATTATCACTACATTATCCCAGCGCTTATAAACGGAACTCTAGCACTTTACGTTTTGCGAATGTCGCCCTCATTAAAGTCTTTCTTTTACGAAAAAGCTATATTTTCTGGGATATTGATATTTGCCATTTATCTGTGTGTGTTTTCGAATATATTCGCTAGTATTGTGCTTGCTGTCATGTGCGGAGTTATACTTCTGCTGAAACTTATTAACAACAGATTCAAAATTGTTGAGACAGTTAAGGCTTACCCTTTCCACTGTATCACTTTGATAATGTGGGTCATTTCTGCTGTGTTTGAAATGAACGGAGGAAGAGCAGATCGCATGTCAAAAGATCACCTAGATATTTCAGGTACGGTCAACTCGTTTTACTCACTACTTAAACTAATAGACCGAACATTTTTCGTTGTTCTGGCTGTTGGATTGGTTTGCGGCGTAGTGTTCTTGCTGAGAAAAAAATCATGTGAAGGGAAACGATATGCTTTCTGTGTATCAGTAATTACTGGAGCTATTACCACATTAGCCCTTATTTTGGTGTGCGCAAAAGCTAGCGCAAACTACGCGACTCGACCAGTAGCAATGTGGGGTACATTTATGTACTTAATAGTGGCAGCTAGCATAGGACTTGGATACATCATCGATCGCTTTGAGGCTGTTCAATATATTGTCCCAATAATTTTACTGTGCTTGGTTAATAAGGCTACAGATCAATCACATTCTTTGCGCGAGTCTCACAATGGAAACATTCCTTTCTCCGTGGCAAATGCAATTGGACAAGATATGATTGATCAGATTCAGAGAGCTGTTGAAAGCAATCAGAGGACGATGACATTGCATGTCCCTAAGGGTGACAATAATGATAACTGGCCTTTCCCCGTGACCAGAGGAAAAGCAATCTCTGAGACGCTGAAGTCAAATGGATTAATACCTCGTAATATCGAGATAAAAATCCAACCTGACAGAGAAATGAACGCTAAATATGGTATGCCGATCTGATAACTCCCCCTCCTATGAGGGGGATATTAATGCTTTATCTACAATGGTGATAGTAAAAAGCTCAAGGTAGGTATTAGTTCACCCCAAGCTATCAACGCGGCATTAAAAATTTGACTCCGGTAATACGCAAAATGCCAGTGGACGACAATAGCGCCTAGCGCATTGGCTGGATAAAGCGGGCATTGAGGACTTGCGATTTCACGATCTGCGGCATACCTGGGCGAGCGGGTTAATTCAGCCCAGCGTGCCGCTGTCCTTTTTCAGGAAATGGGGGGCTGGGGGTCGATCGAAATGGTCCCTCGAAATGCCCACCTTGCACCTAACCATTTATGCGAACATGCACGGAAAATAGCTGCCAATTTTAGCGACCATGACACAAATACGACACAAGGAGAAAATCAGGCTGGCTCGAAACTGGCTTAGCTTACTAATATCGAATGGCACGCCCTGTAGGATTCGAACCTACGACCTACGGCTTAGAAGGCCGTTGCTCTATCCAACTGAGCTAAGGGCGCACTGAGAAGAGTGAACTTCGCGGCGGTGAAACGCGAAGAATTATACGGTCAATGGCAGGTGAGTCAATGCCTTTTCCGCTTTCAGAGGCAATTACCGCTAGCCGATTGTAAATACGGCTATTTTCTCAACATTTCTCGCTGTTTCACCTTAAAATTTAGCGCTGCGAAAAGGCTTAGTTGCATTTAAGTAACGCCTGCTGTTTTCCTGAACGTCAGCTCGTCACACTAGAGCGAGGTATCCCGGCCGCCTGGAGGCTGACATACAACAGGACAATGGAGTGACAGCGCAAAACCCGTTCGATACGCCCCCCCGATTACAGTCTATTTCTCAGGACATCGTCGGCATCAAACTGGAGCCTATCGTCGCCCTCAACGCCCGGCGCCGGGTCGGCGTGGAGGTCCTGAGCGTCTTGTCCGACACCGAGCATAGCGAGGACTTCTTCCGCCATCAGTCGGCAGACGCCTCTTTGACGCTGCTTGAAGCGCAGCTGGCCGCATTAAAAAATACCCCGCATGGCAATAATCTTTTTATTAATCTGCCGATAACCGTGTTGACAGCACCTGCGCCTTTTGCGCGGCTCATCAATATGAAAACCGCGCCGCTGAATATTGAGATTGTCGACCTCCCTCTCTTTCTGGCGTTCTCCGCCGCACAGAAGCAGAGCGTCGTTAACAACCTGCGGCAACTTCAGGAACGGGGACACACTATCTGGCTGGATGATATCGACGAAACTATCATTCAGCCGTTTTTATTTTGTCGATTACCGTTGAACGGCATCAAAATCGATAAGAACGCATTCTGGCGTTTACGCGCCACACCTGCACTGAGGAAACTGGTTTCACTTTGCTTTCAGCTGGCCGGAAGCGTACTCATCGAAGGTATTGAGACTGAACGCGATCGTATCTGGGCACTGCAGGCAGGTGCCGATCTCGGCCAGGGATATTACTGGCCGTCCTGGACATGGCCGGAGGATTAACACGCCATTTCCAGGAGGGAGGCCATGCGAATGACAGTGCGCCGTTACCGGCGGCGGCGTACAGGAAGTGATGCACTGGGATTTACGCACTCACCTTTTGCCCCCCCCTTTTTCGACCGACTCGAGTTTTTGAGCCAGTCCATCAACCAGCCCCGAAAAACCGATGCCCCGTTTATCATCCTGGTAACGGAGGACAATTTTTTGCGCTCCGGTTTTCTCAATGGGCAGTTTCCGCTAAGCAGCTGTTGCGACTTCACTTCGCTGGACGATGCGCTGGGTGCGCAGAGCCAATGGCCCTCGGCCCGTCTGGTAGTGGATATTGAAAGCCGTTCCACGGGGCTGATTGATCAGCTGGATCAGTTAAGAAGACATAGCCTGTATCCCCCCTTCCTGACGCCGTGGCTGCTGATCCGGGCTGATAATTATGACGCACGTCTCTTCTGCAAAGCGGCAGGTCCTTTTCATGTGCTCGAACGTCAGATGAACGCAGCAGGGCTTCAGCACAGCCTGATGGAACCCCGCCCCCTTCAGGGCTCCGATAGAGACTGGTTCTCGCGCAACGAATGGCCCATTTTGCAGGAGCTTGCCCGTGGCAAGACGTTACGACAGATTGCCCTTCTGCAGAATCGTCCCTATAGCCGCATTATCTATCGCCTCAGCTGCATCCTGATGAAGCTCGGGCTGAGCCATCGCCAGGAATTGTTACACCTTCTTAATAACCTCTCAGACTGCTCGTTTTAACTTACGTCCTAACCCCTTATTTCCTAAAGCGCTTTAAGAATTTACTTACCCATTATGTTAATTTAATGTTAAATATTAACAATAAAGTCGATTTTATAACTATTCCTAATTTATGGCCTTGAACCATGTGAAATGTCACAGATTGAATCAACTGCAGCACTTTCCTCCATCCGTTAAGTGAATGCAGAAGGCGTTAACGAGATGATAATGATGTAAAAACAAGCAGCTTCCCTTTACGCACCAGGAGCGGGAAGCGAAGCTGGCAGCACGTTCTCCTGTACGATGATGGAGCGACGTTGATATCGCTTAAGGACTTTCAGATGAAGGTCTGAGGCCCTGAGAGGGCACTTTTTCGCCTCCTCTTCTCAAGATCCTGCCTGAAATCGAGACGCCATTTCATTAACATTTTTGCAACATAAAGAGACATCTGTTATTTTTTGTTATTACATAAAGATGAAAAGATGCGGTAAATGGGATACCAGGATAATTCCGCTAAATTTAAAAAGGAGGCCATTCAGATCCAGAAGATAATACAAACCAATAAGCGGAACGTAATTTACAGGGTTTTCGGAAAAAACTTACCCTGTATAATAAGATGCGTATCAAAATTGAATAAGAAAAACCTTTTTGCCAACACCAGCCAAATGAGACGACCGCGCTGAGGCAGAGTTCTTTTCATTACGTAAACAGGGATGCTTTCGCTCTTTCCAGGGAAATACTACGGTATAGGGATCTGCTCATTATATCCTTCCGGCATTTCGAGAGTTTTACAAAACTCTACATAACGCTTTTAACAATCTGAGGCATTAAAAATGAAACCGGCATCCGTTATCATTATGGACGAACATCCTATCGTCAGAATGTCGATAGAAGTCCTGCTACAGAAAAATAAGAATATCATCGTCAAGCTTAAGTCTGGCGATAGCCATGAAGTTCTTGACTGCATCCGCAATCACCCTATCGATTTGGTGATCCTTGACATTGAACTTACGGGCACAGATGCCTTTGCTTTACTTAAGAGAATCAAAAACTTAAATAAAGACATTAAGGTTCTTTTCTTATCATCTAAATCAGAACTGTTTTACGCCGGACGTGCCATTCGCGCCGGGGCCAACGGCTTTGTCAGTAAACGAAAAGATTTGGGTGAGATCTACAACGCCGTAGAGATGATCCTGATGGGCTATTCTTTTTTCCCGTCGGAGACGCTGAATTTTATAAACCATATGGGGTCGGGAAAGGGAGAGCTGGCAGATATGCCGTTATCGAATCGCGAGGTTACGGTATTACGTTATCTGGCGAATGGGCTGTCCAATAAGGAAATTGCGGAGCAATTGCTATTAAGCAACAAGACCATTAGTGCGCACAAATCCAATATTTATTCCAAGCTGGGGGTGCAAAGCATCGTGGAATTAATTGATTACGCTAAAGCACACGAACTGCTATAACCTGAATTCACTCCCTGCAGTTTATCTGAGCTGCAGGGAGTGCGGTCAGTGCTAATTATAATTAATCATGAAGGTCGCATCAGCATCAGCCTTTCCGGGCTGAGGGTTATCGGCAGTAGCAATATAATTGGCATAAAATGACAGTGTCGCATTCCCCTGCGCATCGACCGTGACCGGCTGGCTGGCCTGCTGGAGATCCAGACGCGATTTATCCGCATCCCTGATCTCGACGGCGACGCGGCTTGCCGTGCTGGCGTCGTTCAGTGCCAGCAACCCGTTGTTGCTCCCGTCAGCTTTACCGGAAAACGTAATGGACGCGGCCCCTGGCGGACAGCCGGTCAGTTTCAGCGTAAAAGGCATGGGCTGCGTGCGGCTCCCGGTAGTGCTGAGCTGCTTCGTGGGCCAGGTGCCCAGCGTGACGGTTTTGTCACTGTCGTTCCCCTCGGCTACGCAGGTAAAATCGACGATATTGCCGTAGAGCTGAATGTTAATTTCGCCCAACGCGGTTTCCGCCTGAGCCTGTGTGCAAAGCGCAAAGAGCGCTACGGTGATAAAACGGATCCCGTTTCGCATATCGGCTCCTTAGTCGTAATCCACACGCAAATACCCGCGCGAGGTAAAGCGCCCTTCCGCGGGCTTATTGCCCGTCACGCTCACTGGCCAGACCCGGATCCCCACCTGCGCCTGCGCGCTGTCGTCCAGACGGAACGGAATTTTGCTCGTCAGGTTGTTAGGCGTTAACGGCGTACCACTCTCGTTGGCAATGATGAACCCCACATCCGGGTTATCCGATACCAGTGCATTACTGGAGACCTTTTCAGCCTCAACGCGCATCGTCAGCATGGCATTCGCCTCTACGTTAGTGCATTTAATCGCGATGGTTTTACTCTGCGATGAAACCCCTTCCGGCTTGTTACCCGCGCCCGCTTTGCTGAACAAGGAGGCGCCAATGTCCCCGAAATCAAACTCAACCACATTACCGGCATTGATTGCGCAGCTTTGCGGTACCTGAATGGTTCCGCTGTAGCTGATGGTATAGACCGGTGTGGTTAACGGGTCAGAGGCGGTCGTAGTCACGTAAACACGGAACATCGTGGCACGCGGGATCACCACCATGTTGATAAAACGCCGGGTCACCTTAAGACGGAAAACCAGGTTGGAATCCTTAACGCCAAACGGTTTGTTTTTTGAGACGTTCGGATGGCTCCCCATCTGGATATAGTTTTGCGGGGGGTAAAACTCGCCAGCATAGCTGTCCGTGATTTTCATGGCCCCATCCAGATAGTCGTTAAGCTTCAGATACTGGTAGCGATCGCTGGTCCCGGTGATCGGGTAATCCGTGACGTAGCTGCGTCTGGTGGTATTGCCGGTCGTGCCCTTCGGGCAGACGGCATTCACCCCCACCCATTGCGATTTTTCGCTGAGGGTCACAATCTGACCCACCTGGTTATTCGAGCTGTTGAATTTATCCGTCAGGTCGTAGTACACCTCTGTCGGCACGCCATTTTCGTTGACGCACACGGTCGCCAGTGCGTCTGACGCGGGCAGTAAAGCCAGAAGTGATAAAGCAAAAATGTGGATTTTAATCACAGCGGATCCCCTTAAGTGTGATTGCCTGTTGCAGGCTCTTTTCAGGCAAGCTGTAAGGCGCACGGCACTGGGACTGTGCCCCGTTCCCCACTGGATCAGCAGTTCGCCTTCGAGCGGCAGCCCACTCAGGTAAATTTGCCCGTCATCCCCCACCATGCTGGTCACGCCACTCTGGGTTTCACGCACCACGGCGCCGAACGGCACGGGCTGGTTACCACGTGTGACGGTCAGCAGGGCACGCACGCCAATACGGGTGTCAAAGCTGGCGCGCACCAGTGCGCCTTTGGTCGGCACCACGCTGCTCACGTTATTTTCGATATCGGTGTTGTTGCTCATGGTATTGGTATCCAGCGCCACGCGGTTATAGCGATAGACGGTGGCATACGGCATCACCGCATAGCCGCGCCAGTCGGTCTTCACGCCGGTCTGGTTTTCCACGCTGACGCCTGATGCCCCCGGGGCTTTGATCAGCACGTTGGTGTCGCCCAGCGGCTGGCTAAAGGTCACGCCATCAGCATGGCCGACCACCCCGCCGGAGAGCTGCCAGTTGAAATCGTGCTGATCGCGGGAATAGTTGTAGCCCACCCCCAGCGTGCCGTAGGTTGCCTGCCAGTTGGCGCTGGCGCTTCCGCTTGAGCCGTTGGTGCTGGCGTGTCCCTGGGTCACGCTGTAGTTCAGGTTGCGGTCCTCCAGCAGCGTGCCGCTGACGCCGGTTTGCCAGCTGGTATCACCCTCACTGTTTCGGCTGGCGGATGCCGTGGCGTAGGCGCGGTCAATCGCGCTGTCCCGGCGATAGCCCTGACGGGTAAACAAGCTAAACGGCACGGAGACGTTGAACGACGCGATCCGGTCAGTCCCGTCGATACCGACGGATTTGTTCCACGACCACGAGACGGAATAGTTGATCCCCTTCACGCCCCCCGCGTAACCCAGCTGATACCAGAGGTTCGTTTCGTCCGTCCCCCAGTAGGTTTGCTCACTCCCGGAAATATAGACCGAGCCGTAATCCCCCAGTGACTGAGAGACGTTGAGCTGAAAGCGGCCTTTTTTGTTCCACGTCAGGTTGTGATAACTCTGTACGTCAGGCACATCGTTACCGTCCTGATTATCGGCATACTGATAGCCTTCCATTGAGCGCCAGGCGACATCATCCAGGGTGTAAAACCCTTTGGTGGAGTAGCGGTAGCCCAGCAGCTGGAAGTTGGTGCCGAAGCCGTTGAGCGATTTGGCATAAAGAAAACGCAGCGACTGCCCTTCGTGCTTGCTGTCGTCCGCGAGCTGGCTGCGGGCATGAGTGATATCGACCGATACCGCGCCCCAGTCACCGAGGTTTTTCCCGGCCCCGACGGCCAGCGCGGTATAGCGTGACGCCAGCTGCGTACCGCCATACAGGGTAAAGCCGTTGGCAAGACCGGTCACCAGAGTGCCCTGGGTGAAGAACGGCGTATCCTGGTCGCTGTTACCGCTGCGATAGTCCCCCGCCACGAGATCGTATTTCCAGCGCCCTTCTCGCTGCAGCAGCGGGACGGTGGAATACGGCACGGTGTAGCGCTGCTGGCTGCCGTCTTTCTCTTCCACCGTCACCTCCAGGTCACCGCTTGAGGAGGTCGGGTTAAGATCGGTGATGGCAAAGGCACCAGGCTGAACGTAGCTTTGATAGATAACGTAGCCGTTTTGACGCACCACGACTTTGGCTGGCGTCCTGGCAATACCGCGCACGGTCGGGGCGTAGCCCTGCAGGCTGTCCGGGTACATGCTGTCGGACGAATAGAGTCGTCCGCCGCGAAAACCGACGCTGTCGAAAACATCATTCCCGGTATTGCTGTCGCCCAGCACCAGTTCGCTTTTGAGCGGGATAACGGTGCGCTGCGCCCAGGTGCCAATATTCTCCCACTCACTGTGCCGCTGCCCGTTATTCTGGGTGTAACGCCATGCGCCGTTGTTACGTAAACGCCAGGCACCATAGTTCAGCCCGCTCTGCAGGTTGAGATAGTAGCTATCGTCTTCGCTTCCCCGGTTGCCCGTGAAGCTGTAGTTCACCAGGGCGGCGGGAATACCTTCATCCCACTGTTCGGGCGGGATGTAGCCGCGCGCACTGTTTTGCATCGCCACCTGCGGCAGGCTGACGTTCAGACGCTGTGAGGCAAAGTTAAATACCGTTTCGCTGCCGGGAATGGCCGTGGTCAACGGAACGCAGGTTTCGCCCTGCACGTTAGCCAGTTCGGGAAACGCCGCAACGTTGACGCCAAAGCGATCGAGCATCGCGCGCGTAATGCACGGGGTCAGACCGCCCGCCACCGGTGGCGTGTTCTCAGCCTGCTCAAAACGCACGTCCTGAGTGCCGATAAACTCATCGTTACGCCAGATATCCACGCGATAAACGCCGGGTGCCTGCTGGTGTCCTTGTTCAAAACGCGACAAATCCGCCACGCTGGCAGTATCGTCAGACAAGAAGGCCGGGTTGAAGTAGCTTTCGCTCCAGCTAGCCTGGGGCCAGAGCGCGGCCATCAGCGCCAGCGCAACCGGGCAGTAACGTCCCTGATGGTTTTTCATCGCCCTGTCTCTGCTCACAGGTTGACGCTACGCGCCGGTGTAATGGCACCGTAGTCGTTCACGCTCTGCCATGAGAGCGTACCGCTGGCACCGGCTGGCAGCACCTGCTGAGCCGAGTTTTTCGGTGCCACCATCAGGTTTTCCAGCGTCTGACCGCCCAGCTTCAGGTTGACCAGGGTGATGTAGTAAGGAGACGCATTGCTGACCTTGAGATGGTTACCAACGCGCTCAAAACGCAGTTGAGAGAGTGCCTCTTCTGGCTGCATCGCCAGATTATTCGGGCGTACAAACAGTTTGATACGCGAAAGGATCGCCAGCTGCAGCACGTTATTGTTTTCTGTTTTTGCTTTGTTCACTGACGGGATCGCCTTCACGTTCATGTAAAAGAGCGACTCGCGATCGGCGGGCAGCGCTGGCCCGGCGTAAATAATACGCAGCGTGTTTTCACTGTCCGGCTCGCTAACAAACAGCGGCGGCGTGACGGCAAAGGTTTTCTCCTTCTGCCCGTTTGCATTTTCGATCCACGCGTTAATTAAATAGCGTTCTTGTTTATTGCTGTTGGTGATCGCCAGCGACGTTTGCTTCGCATCCGCCGGGTAAATAACGCGTGTGGCCCCCAGCGCAATACCGCCGGAAGCATTCGCGCAAGTAGAAACCATCATTAAAATAAACGATAACATCAGTCCTGGTTTAATTAGCATATTCATCAAAACCGTACCTTTAATAATGTGTTCGCAGGTGTTATGGATAAATCAACGTAAACCAGACATCCGACTGAATATTGCCTGGCACGAGGTGTTCGGAAATAGCGCGATAGCGGGCGCTAAAATGAAATGCGAGCTCGCTGGTATTCACCGGCAACCAGCTGACGGCCGTTGCATTTGGGATAATCTGATGCTGCTGTTCATCAAAAAGCGCCAACCCCACGCCGCTGCTGACAGGTGTTTCGCCTGGCCGCGATGTCGCCAGAAAAACCTGCGGATCTTCCTCTGGTGTAACACCCTGAAACTGGATCCCTACGGTGCGCGAGACATCCACGCTGCAATCCAGCAGTCGCACGGTGAAGGGCACGTTAACCGTTGAGAAACTGCCCACACCGGAAAATGAATTGGTTCGGTACTGCCCCATGTCGATGCGCATATTCTGGCTGTCGGGCGCCACGGCGCAGCCGCCGTTTACCAGCTCCCCGCGAAGATGCACTTTGCCACCGTCGATCACCACGGTATGTGCCGATGCCGGGCCAGCCATCGCAAGGGTTAACAGCAGTAGTGTTCCAGTCCTTGTCATCCTTCATTCCTGGCATTTGCGTATGACGGCCTCATCCCTGAGGCCTGAACATCCTTGTGCGAGGGAATTATTCGTATTTCATTACGAAGGTGGCGTCAGCGTTCGCCTGGCCTGGCTCGGTGGTCGCAGCCGTTGATTTATAACGCGCGGTGAATTTCAGGGTGTTAGTCCCTTCAATCAGCGTCTGAGCGGCAGAGAAGGTCGCACCGTCTGGAGTCAGCACGCTGGATTTGCTGTCGAGGATCTCGATACCCACGCCTTTTGCGGTGTTGTCGTTGTTACCGGACGTCACGGCCAGCAGGGTTTTGTCGGTTGGGTCGATCTGACCGGTGAAGGCAACCGCAGCGGTTTTAGCTACCAGCGGATCGCAGTCATTCAGCTCAATGTTGAATGGAATATTAGAGGTGGTGTCGCCCACTTTGGTGAATTTCGCGGTACGATACTGACCGAGATTAACGGTCTGCTCGGAAGAATCAGTATTTACTGAACAAGCAGCATTAACCAGTTCACCTTTAAAATGCACGGTACCGCCATTTACGGTTACCGGCGTGGCTGGGTCTTCAGCATGAGCGGCACCCGCGACCAGGGCCAGTGTAGCAATAACAGTAGAAGCAATGTTGCTGAGTTTCATGTCTATTCCTTTAAAATGTAAATAACCCTTCCCGCGAAAATCGGGAATAAGAAATACGTTCAATTGATTAATTGAAAGCTTATTTCGGAGGAGACAAAGTAGCGCAGGAATAGGTTTTTAAATATGTCAAAACGCTGCCATTTCGCCAGGTCACATCCTAATACTGCCTAAGAAATTGACCACCCACTAAGAAGGGTTTTTGCGTCTCGCTGATAAAAACGCGTAAAGGGTGACTGACAGCGGCGCTCGCTTCTGACAAAATACAGGCAATCCCCCCTTTCAAACGTTACAGACGGAATCATCTCTCTGATGGCAGCAAAGATAATTGACGGTAAAACGATTGCGCAGCAGGTGCGCTCTGAGGTCGCGGAAAAAGTGAAGGCGCGTAAAGTTGCCGGAAAACGCGCTCCCGGGCTCGCCGTTGTGCTGGTTGGTAGCAACCCGGCATCGCAGATTTATGTCGGTAGCAAGCGCAAAGCGTGTGAAGAGGTGGGGTTCGTCTCCCGCTCTTACGATTTGCCTGAAACCACCAGCGAAGCGGAACTGCTGGAACTGATTGACACCCTGAACGCCGATAAAGAGATCGACGGTATTCTGGTTCAATTGCCGCTGCCAGCAGGCATCGACAACGTGAAGGTGCTGGAGCGTATCGCTCCGGATAAAGACGTTGACGGTTTCCATCCGTACAACGTGGGTCGTCTGTGCCAGCGCGCGCCGCGTCTGCGCCCATGTACCCCGCGAGGTATCGTGACGCTGCTGGAGCGCTATAACATCGACACTTACGGTCTTAACGCCGTTGTCATCGGTGCGTCCAACATCGTGGGCCGCCCGATGAGCATGGAGCTGCTGCTGGCTGGCTGCACGACCACCGTGACCCACCGCTTCACCAAAAACCTGCGACACCACGTCGAGAACGCCGATCTGCTGATCGTGGCGGTTGGCAAGCCGGGCTTTATTCCTGGAGAGTGGATCAAAGAAGGCGCAATTGTCGTGGACGTCGGTATTAACCGTCTGGAAAACGGCAAAGTGGTCGGCGACGTGGTATATGAAGATGCGGCGGCACGCGCCTCTTACATCACGCCAGTACCGGGCGGCGTAGGCCCAATGACCGTAGCAACACTGATTCAGAATACGTTGCAGGCATGCGAAGAGTATCACGACGTAGAGGACGCGTAAGATGGCGACATTTTCATTAGGTAAACACCCGCACGTAGAGCTGTGCGATCTGCTGAAGCTGGAAGGCTGGAGCGAAAGCGGCGCGCAGGCCAAAATCGCCATTGCCGATGGACTGGTAAAAGTCGACGGCGCGGTGGAAACCCGTAAGCGCTGCAAAATTGTCGCGGGCCAGACCGTGAGTTTTGAAGGACAGAGCGTGACGGTTACGGCCTGAGCCGTCTGATGCCCGGTGGCGCTGCGCTTACCGGGCCTACGTACTGTCTCCATTTGTAGGCCGGGTAAGGCGAAGCCGCACCTGGCAATTTCTCTCACCATCCCCCCACAATCATCACGGTTAATTATCGATCAACTTCAAATAATCACTATTTCATCTGTTGAAAGGTGAGAATTCAGTTGCGCGTTTTTCATGCTTTCTCCACGATAAGTAGAACGTTCTACTAAAACGTTCTACTTACAATAACAGCGCCAAAAAAAGCGCTACTCGGGGGAAATCAGCATGGGTCTGATATCAGGGTTTGTTAAATCGCTGTCTAAGTTATCGATGATTGGTCGCGCCTTAATGCTGCCAATTTCACTGCTTCCCGCTGCGGGCCTGCTGCTGGCCTTCGGCGACAAGTTCCATCTGCCGCTGATGATGAACGCGGGCGGGGTGATTTTTGACAACCTGCCGATGCTGTTCGCCATTGGCTCCGCCGTGGGCCTGGCGTCAGAGTCCGGTATTGCGGCGCTCTCTGCGGCGGTCTCGGTGTTTGTCACCAACATCACCATCAGCACCGTGCTGAGCATCACGCCGGAAATGGCCTCGCAGGGCGGGAAATACGCCATGGTGGTCGGCATACCAACGCTGCAGATGGGCGTCTTCGGCGGTCTGATCTGCGGTATCCTTGCGGCCTGGTGTTTTAACCGCTTCCACACCATGCAGCTGCCGGAGTTCCTTGGCTTCTTCTCCGGTAAGCGCTTCGTGGCGATTGCCACCGCGTTTCTGTCATTCCTGATGGGTCTGCTGCTGCCGTACGTCTGGCAGCATATCCAGGCCGGTATCGACGCCCTCTCCGTGGTAGTTAACGGCGATAATCAGGCGGCCTCGACCTTTATCTTCGGCCTGGTGGAGCGTGCGCTAATCCCCCTCGGTCTGCACCATATCTGGTATCCGTCGTTCTGGTATTCGTTTGGGGATTACACAACTCAGGCAGGCCAGGTGATTCATGGCGACCAGACCATCTGGTTCAAGATGCTGGAAGAAGGGGTGAAATCCTTCAGCAGCGACACCTACCAGAACGCCGGTAAATTCATGCAGGGTGAATTCCCGCTGATGCTGTTCGCGCTGCCTGCGGCGTGCCTGGCGATGTATCACGAAGCCCACACGAAAAACAAAAAGATTGCGGCCGGTATTCTGTTCTCGGCAGCGCTCACCTGCTTCCTGACGGGGATCACCGAACCGGTAGAGTTTACCTTTATCTTCGTGGCGCCGATTCTCTACGTCTTTAATGCCATCATGGCGGGCCTGGCCTACATGACCATGTACCTGTTGCATGCGCATATTGCCAAATCGTTCTCGGCGGGCTTTATCGACTACCTGTCGTTTGGGATCCTGCCGTCCTTTAACGGTTACAAGACCAACTTCCTGAATGCCATTATCATCGGCATTCCAATGGGGCTGATTTACTACTTTACGTTCCGCTTCGTGATCCGTCGCTTCGACGTCAAAACCCCGGGTCGTACCGATGTCACTGCCAATGCAAATGACAAGTCCGATTCCGAACTTGCCACAGAGATTATCAGCCTGCTGGGCGGCGCGCAGAATATCGATTCCGTTGGCTCCTGCATTACCCGCCTGCGTCTGGAAGTGGCGAAAAGCGAGGCAGTGGATAAAGACGGGCTGAACGGACTCGGCGCCCGCGGCGTGGTCTTCGTTGGCGACAACGGTATTCAGGTGATTTTCGGTGCCAGAGCACAGTTTATCGCCCAGACCATGTCCACCATGATTGGCAAATAATAAGATGCCGGCGTGATGCGTCTCCTGTACGCTGGGGGACGCATTACTTTATCTGGCTGATAATCGGTTAATTTCAGGGAGCGGTTTTGAAGAAAGTCAGCATTATTGATGTCGCAAAGCACGCGGGCGTCTCGGTCTCGACCGTTTCACTGGTGCTGCGCCAGAAAGGGAAAATCTCAGAGGCAACGATCGGGAAGGTCAACGCCGCCATCACGACGCTGGGCTATGTTCATAACGTCGCCGCTGCCAACCTTCGCGCCAACACCTCTAATTTAATTGGCCTGATCCTGAGGGACTTCAGCGACAGCTTTTCCATCAAGGTGATGGCGAGCATTGTTCAGGAGCTGGAGAAGCAAGGCTATATGGTGTTTCTCGGTCAGCCACTGAATGACCGTGAGCATCTTGAACGCACCCTGCTCTCGTTTAAGCAGCAGGGCGTGGCGGGTGTCATCTATCTGGCGTCCGACACCCGCACCGCAACGCTGCCGGAACACATTCGCCACTGCCCGCTGCCGTTGGTGGTCGTTTCCCAGTCGTTGCTGGATGAAAAATGTAACCTGGTCATGCGCGATAACCGCCAGGCCGCGAACCTGGCCGCGCGCTATCTTATCGAGCGCGGACATCGCAACATTGCCTACATTGGCGGGCGCGACGGCTGTCTTCTCCGCGAGCAACGTCTGCTCGGTTTTCGCAGTGCCATGACGCAAAGCGGGCTGGTCTGGCGTGACGAATATTCTCCCGCCTGCCCCGATGATACCCAGGCGGCGGCGATGGCAACGCGCCAGTTGCTTGAGAAGAACAACACCATCACCGCCCTGCTCTGCCACTCCCCGGATGCCATGCTCGGCTCCATCTCAGGCATTCACCAGGTGGGGCGTACGGTGGGTAAAGATGTGTTCCTGACGCAGCAGGTCGCGCTGGTCGGTTTTGAAGATATGCTTCACGTTAACCTTACCTCACCGTCGTTGACCTATGTCTCCTCAGCGAGCGATGAAACCGGGCGTCAGGCGGCAGGGCTGATTATCCGTAAGCTGAAAGAGCCAGATCTGCAAACGCAACGCATCACCCTCTCCGGGCAGCTTATCGCACGCGAGTCGGCGTAAAATCAGAATATAGCACAGCGTATTTTCCGCCATTACCCTGCTATATTTCCATGATTTGCCATGGATAAATGCAATGCCTACCGTTATCACTCACGCAGCTGTTCCCCTTTGCCTGGGCTTAGGCCTGGGAAGTAAAGTCATCCCTCCCCGCCTGTTATTTGCCGGAATTGTCCTCGCCATGCTGCCGGACGCCGACGTGCTGGCGTTTAAGTTCGGCGTTGCTTACGGCAATGTTTTCGGCCATCGCGGCTTTACCCATTCCCTGCTGTTTGCCTTTGTGGTGCCGATATTTTGCGTGCTGATTGGCCGACGATGGTTCAAAACTCCTCTGACGCGCTGCTGGCTTTTTTTGACCGTGTCACTGCTGTCTCACAGCCTGCTGGATTCCGTGACGACCGGCGGAAAAGGGGTCGGCTGGCTGTGGCCGTGGTCAGATGAACGCTTCTTTGCCCCGTGGCAGGTGATAAAAGTCGCGCCGTTTGCCCTGTCGCGCTATACCACGCCGTACGGACATCAGGTGATCATTTCAGAGTTGCTGTGGGTCTGGCTGCCGGGAGTGGTGCTGATTGGGTTGCTGTGGTGGAGAAAACGTGCGCGCTGATGCCCTCACCCCGGCCCTCTCCCACAGGGAGAGGGAGAAAACCTAACAATTCCCTCTCCCTGTGGGAGAGGGTTAGGGTGAGGGGTAAATTACTTACGACGCCAGGTGGTGCCCTGCGGGCCGTCTTCCAGAATAATCCCCATCTCGGTCAGACGGTTACGTGCCGCATCTGCCGCCGCCCAGTCTTTCGCCTGACGCGCTTCCAGACGTGCCTTGATCAAGGCTTCAATTTCCGCCACTTCGCCGTCGTCCGCCTGCGCACCGCTCTGCAGGAAGGCGTCTGGCTCCTGCTCCAGCAGGCCGAGCACGGAAGAGAGCTTACGCAGATGAGAGGCCAGCGCATTCGCCGCCGCCATATCTTCTGACTTCAGACGGTTCACTTCGCGCGCCATATCGAACAGCACGGAGTAGGCTTCCGGAGTATTGAAGTCGTCGTTCATCACCTCAACAAAGCGGGCTTCGAAGGCGTCGCCGCCTGCGGCAGGAACAGACTTGTCGGTACCGCGCAGCGCGGTATACAGACGTTCCAGCGCCGAACGCGCCTGCTTCAGGTTCTCTTCGCTGTAGTTCAGCTGGCTGCGATAGTGGCCGGACATCAGGAAGTAACGCACGGTTTCCGCATCGTAATACTTGAGCACGTCGCGCACGGTAAAGAAGTTGCCCAGCGATTTTGACATCTTCTCGCGGTCAACCATCACCATTCCGGAGTGCATCCAGTAGTTCACGTACTCGCCGCCGTGGGCACAGGTGGACTGCGCAATTTCGTTTTCGTGGTGCGGGAACATCAGATCCGAACCGCCGCCGTGAATGTCGAAGTGTTTGCCCAGCTGTTTGCAGTTCATCGCGGAACATTCAATGTGCCAGCCCGGACGCCCTTCACCCCACGGAGATGGCCAGCTTGGCTCACCCTCTTTGGACATCTTCCACAGCACGAAGTCCATCGGATTACGCTTAACGTCGACCACGTCCACGCGGGCCCCAGCCTGCAGCTGATCCAGATCCTGACGGGAAAGCGCACCGTAGGTCGGGTCCGTTGGCACGGAGAACATCACGTCGCCGTTATCCGCCACATAGGCGTGACCGCGTGCGATCAGCTTCTCGGTGATCTCAATGATTTCGTGAATATGGTGAGTTGCACGCGGCTCGCTGTCTGGACGCTGAATGTTTAAAGCGTCGAAATCTTTGTGCATCTCGACAATCATGCGATCCACCAGCGCAACAAAACTCTCGCCGTTTTCATTCGCGCGTTTGATGATTTTGTCGTCGATGTCGGTGATATTGCGGACGTACTTCAGGTTGTAGCCTAAAAAACGTAGGTAACGTGACACCACGTCGAAGGCAACGAAGGTGCGCCCATGGCCGATGTGACAGAGATCGTAAACGGTAATACCACACACGTACATGCCGACTTCCCCGGCATGAATAGGTTTAAATTCCTCTTTTTGGCGCGTCATTGTATTAAAGATTTTTAACATCGAAGATTCCATGTAAACACGTGTGTGGGTTGTTTGTTCCCTATAATACCTATAATTCGGAATAGGATCAGCACACAATGCAAGGTGATCGCGTCCTGTGGTTATGCTATAACAAGCCCCTATATGTGACCCGAACGCGGGTCGACGTACCACAATAACGGAACAGGATGCAAAAATGGTTACTTTCCACACTAATCATGGCGATATCGTAATCAAAACCTTTGATGACAAAGCGCCTGAAACAGTTAAAAACTTCCTGGACTACTGCCGCGAAGGTTTCTACGACAACACCATTTTCCACCGCGTGATCAACGGCTTTATGATCCAGGGTGGCGGTTTTGAACCGGGTATGAAGCAGAAAGCGACGAAAGAAGCGATCAAAAACGAAGCCAACAACGGCCTGGAAAACACCCGTGGCACGCTGGCAATGGCCCGTACCCAGGCGCCTCACTCCGCGACCGCGCAGTTCTTCATCAACGTGGCTGATAACGACTTCCTGAACTTCTCCGGCGAAAGCCTGCAGGGTTGGGGCTACTGCGTGTTCGCAGAAGTGGTTGAAGGTATGGACGTGGTCGATAAGATCAAAGCCGTCTCTACTGGCCGCAGCGGCATGCACCAGGACGTTCCTAAAGAAGACGTTGTGATTACAAGCGTGACCGTCAGCGAGTAATTCGTGGCGACACTCTTTATTGCGGATCTGCATCTGCAAACAGAAGAACCGGCGATCACCGCCGGTTTTCTGCGTTTTTTACGCGGTGAAGCGAAAAGCGCCGATGCGCTGTACATCCTGGGCGACCTGTTTGAAGCCTGGATTGGCGACGATGATCCTGACCCGCTGCATCGTGAAATCGCCTCCGCCATTAAGGCGCTGGTTGATTCCGGTGTCCCCTGCTATTTCATTCACGGCAACCGTGATTTTCTGCTCGGCAAGCGCTACGCCCGCGAAAGCGGCATGACGCTGCTGCCGGAAGAACAGGTGCTCGACCTCTATGGCCGCAGGCTGCTGATTATGCACGGCGATACGCTCTGCACGGACGATACCGGCTATCAGGCGTTTCGCGCCAAAGTTCACACCCCCTGGATCCAGACGCTGTTTCTTGCCCTGCCGCTCTTTGTCCGTAAACGCATCGCAGCCAGAATGCGTGCGGGCAGTAAAGCCGCTAACAGCAGTAAATCCATGACCATCATGGACGTCAATCCGCAGGCCGTAGTGAGCGTAATGGAAAAACATGGGGTTCAGTGGTTAATCCACGGTCATACCCACCGCCCTGACGTTCATTCCCTTCTTGCCAACGGCGAACCGGCCCATCGCGTTGTACTGGGTGCCTGGCACAGCGAAGGTTCCATGGTCAAAGTGACGCCTGAGGGTGTTGAGCTGATTGCGTTTCCGTTTTAACCCTCACACTATCATTCTATTTTTTTGAACAATATCGGCAAATTGTTTCGATTTTAATCAGCCCGTGGTCGGCCTATTATTTATCACATCAGGGCAACACGCCCTATCACAGATAAAATACTTAAGGAATACGACCATGAAATCCATCAAAACTTTCGTTGCAGTTGCCGCTCTTTCCCTGGTTTCTTTCGGTTCTTTCGCTCAAAGTGTGAGCGCAACCGCCTCTACCCTTGACCGTGCAGAAGCGAAAATTGCCGCGCAGGCTGCTGAACAAGGCGCGTCTTACAAAATCACGAGCGCCCAGTTCAACAACCGCGTACACATGACGGCAGAACTGACTAAATAATGATTGCCCATCGACGAAAACAGACCGCCAGATGCGGTCTGTTTTGTTATGCCTTACGGCCTACAACGGCTCAAGATTTAACCGCGCAACCGTTTTCCTTGCCCGTATAACATGCTATTCTCTGTGCCCTCGAAAGCAGTGTGTTTCGCACCACAGGAGTTTTAAGACGCATGTCTTCCCGCAATAATCCGGCGCGTGTCGCCATCGTGATGGGGTCCAAAAGCGACTGGGCTACCATGCAGTTCGCCGCCGAAATCTTTGAAATCCTGAATGTTCCGCACCACGTTGAAGTGGTCTCCGCGCACCGTACACCGGACAAACTGTTCAGCTTCGCCGAAAGCGCCGAAGAGAATGGCTATGAGGTGATCATTGCCGGTGCGGGCGGCGCAGCACATCTGCCCGGCATGATTGCCGCTAAAACCCTGGTACCGGTTCTCGGTGTCCCGGTCCAAAGCGCCGCGTTAAGCGGTGTGGATAGCCTCTACTCCATCGTCCAGATGCCGCGCGGTATCCCTGTCGGCACGCTGGCGATTGGTAAAGCGGGTGCGGCTAATGCCGCCCTGCTGGCGGCGCAAATTCTTGCGACGCACGATAAAGCATTACACCAGCGTCTGGCGGAGTGGCGTAAAGCCCAGACCGATGAGGTGCTGGATAATCCAGACCCGCGGGGTGCGGCATGAAGCAGGTTTGCGTCCTCGGTAACGGCCAGTTAGGCCGCATGCTGCGCCAGGCCGGTGAACCGCTGGGTATTGCCGTCTGGCCTGTCGGGCTGGATGCCGAACCGGAAGCGGTACCGTTCCACCAGAGCGTGATCACCGCCGAGATCGAACGCTGGCCGGAAACCGCGCTGACCCGCGAGCTGGCCCGCCATAACGCCTTCGTTAACCGCGACGTGTTTCCGATCATTGCCGACCGTCTGACGCAAAAGCAGCTGTTCGACAAGCTCGGTCTGGCGACCGCGCCGTGGCAGCTGTTGTCCGATAAAGGCGAGTGGAATGACGTGTTCGCGATGCTGGGCGAGCTGGCGATCGTGAAGCGCCGCGTCGGCGGCTACGACGGCCGCGGCCAGTGGCGTCTGCGTGCGCACGAAACCGCGGAGCTGCCGGACGACTGCTACGGCGAGTGTATCGTTGAGCAGGGCATCAACTTTAGCGGCGAAGTGTCCCTGGTTGGCGCACGCGGGCATGACGGACACACCGTCTTTTATCCGCTGACGCATAACCTGCATCAGGACGGCATTCTGCGCACCAGCGTCGCCTTCCCTCAGGCAAACGCCGACCAGCAGGCGCAGGCGGAAGACATGCTCTCAGCCATAATGCACGAGCTGGGTTACGTGGGCGTGATGGCGATGGAGTGTTTTGTTACCCCATCCGGCCTGCTGATCAACGAGCTGGCGCCGCGCGTGCATAACAGCGGCCACTGGACGCAAAACGGTGCCTCCATCAGCCAGTTCGAGCTCCACCTGCGTGCCATCACCGATTTGCCACTGCCGCAGCCGGTCGTGAACAGCCCGTCGGTAATGATCAACCTGATCGGGACCGATCTGAACTACGACTGGCTCAAGCTGCCGCTGGTGCATCTGCACTGGTATGACAAAGAGGTCCGCCAGGGTCGTAAAGTGGGTCACCTGAACCTGAACGATAGCGACACGGGCCGCCTGAGCGCCACCCTGGAAGCCATGATCCCTCTCCTGCCGCCGGAATACGCGAGCGGCATTGTCTGGGCTCAGTCAAAGCTTAAATAAGCGATAAGTGCCGGGGAGTTGATCTTCCCCTTCCCCGGCCTCTCCTCTCGCGCGTAAAATCCCCGCCATTGCTGGTTTTATTTCTGGAATACCCATGAACGATGGAACGGACTATCGCGCGATCCTCGCGTCTGATACCCCTTTAATCGACGTTCGCGCGCCGATAGAATTTGCCCAGGGCGCGATGCCCGCCGCCCTTAACCTGCCGCTGATGAACGACGACGAACGCGCCGCCGTGGGCACCTGCTATAAACGTCAGGGCCCCGAGGCCGCACTGGCGCTCGGCCACAGTCTGGTCAACGGCGAGACGCGTGAGGCGCGCATTAACGCCTGGCGTGAAGCCAGCCTTGCTCACCCTGAAGGTTATCTCTGCTGCGCGCGCGGGGGCCAGCGTTCACATATCTCACAGGCCTGGCTGAAAGAGGCCGGTGTCGATTACCCGCTGATCCGCGGCGGCTATAAAGCCCTGCGCCAGACGGCGATTCAGGTGACGATTGAGCAGTCGCAAAAGCCGATGGTGCTTATCGGCGGCTGTACCGGAAACGGGAAAACCCTGCTGGTGAAGCAGCATGCGCAGGGTATCGATCTGGAAGGGCTGGCGCACCACCGCGGTTCGTCCTTTGGCCGCACGCTCACTCCGCAACTGTCCCAGGCCAGCTTTGAAAATCATCTTGCCGTCGAGCTGTTAAAAAAAGATGCCGCACGCTGGGTGCTGGAAGATGAAGGTCGAATGATTGGCTCCAACCACCTGCCGGAGTGCCTGCGCGACCGCATGAATGAAGCGCCCATCGCGGTTGTCGAGGATCCGTTTGATATTCGTCTTGAGCGTCTGCGCGAAGAGTACTTCGACCACATGTGGGCGGATTTTTCTGCCGCTTATGGTGAAGAGGCCGGCTGGAAAGAGTACAGCGCGTATCTGCACCACGGACTGTTCGCCATTCGCCGCCGTCTGGGGCTACAGCGTTTTGCGGAATTTACAGCGCTGCTGGATTCTGCACTTATTGAGCAACAACGCTCTGGCAATACCGACGCGCACTTTAGCTGGCTTGTGCCGCTTCTGAAGGAGTATTACGACCCGATGTACGGCTATCAGCTTGAGAAAAAAGCGGAGAAGATTGTTTTCCGAGGGACGTATAACGAGGTCGCTGACTGGCTTAATCGCTGAAAAATAAAGCCGGGTGGCGGCTACGCCTTACCCGGCCTACGCGTGCTTTTGTAGCCCCGGTAAGCGCAGCGCCACCGGGGAAAAGACGACTTAGAAGTCGTAACGCAGACGCACCAGGTTCATGTCGCCCAGGTTGTCGGTGCTGGAGGTGAACACGTGTTCGTAATCCACGCGGAAACCGTAATCCAGCTGGAAGCTGATACCCACGCCATTGTCGATGCGCTGGTAGTTACGGCCATTCACATACTCAATGCGGTCGCCCATGAAGTAAGGCTGGATGGATTTCACCGCATACTGGCCGATCGGGAATTTATACCCTGCGAAGTATTCAATACCCCACGCGTCGCCCGCAAAGTAGTCGTTAACAGACACTTTTTTGGTGGTCAGGAAGTTCTGATACCAGCCGCCGCCTGCGGAGAAGGTCCAGTTGTCCGGCGTCCAGCTCAGCGCGGTACCGAGGATGTTCTGGTCGTAGGTTTTGCTGTCGCCGTTGTCCGGGTTACGCATGTCCGCACGGGTGTAGTTCCACGCTGCGCCCCAGGTCAGGTCGGTGGTCAGGTGGTAATCCAGGCCCAGTGAACCGCCGCCTTTACGCTTATAGCGCAGGCCGTTACCCGGCAGGTATTCGCTGTCTTCAAACAGGTAAGATGCATAGATGTCGGCATCACCCACGGTTTTCTTGTATTTCAGCATCTGGCGTGAACGGTAAGAACCGTCGTAGTCGCCGTTGATCCCGTTACCTGGTGCCTGAGCAATCATGTCGTAGTCCCAGATATCGGTTTTCGCGCCCACCACATCATAGTAAACGCTGTTCTGTTGACCGAAGGTCAGCGTACCCCAGGTATCGCTCTTCAGGCCGGTGTAGAGCATACGGCGAGTGGTATCGTGTGCGCCGTCTGCATAGTGATGATCCCAGTTAAACTGGGCAGGGATGTTCACACCCAGTTCGTAGTAGCTTATCCAGCTAATATCATCAAACAGGTAGTAATCAGCCGCGAAACGGAAACGGGTACCACCGTCAAAACCGTTACGTTTATAGCTGTTTTTACCGTCGTCGCCGGTCATGTTCTGGAACTGAGGACGAATGCTGCCGCCAACGGTAAAGTTCAGACGGCTCAGCGGGTTACCCGCCTGCGGATCCTGTTTAAGAACGGTGATTTCCGCCTGAGAAGCGAAGGTCGTTAATGCCACTGCCGCGCCAATCGTTACCGCCAGCGCTGATTTTTTTATAGTCATTATTTTTCCTTAATAGACACGCTGCTAAATATTTAGCGGGTGAATATTAACTGGAAATAATCGGGCTGTGTGGACGGGTTTTTAATGTTTTGTGCTACTAAATACGTGGGTATTATCACTTTGTGCTTTTAAAATATTGCACACCGGCATAAAAACCGGCGTGCAATTATCACGGAGCTGGATTACCCCATAAACTGCCGGAACAGCGCTTTGCCCCTTAACAGGCGCGTTCCGAGCCAGCCCCCGCAGAGGGAGAGCAGCACCGCGCCGCAGAGAGGCAGAATCAGCCAGAGACGCCAGTCAGGCTCCCACGGGAAGTCGAAGACACGTGTCTGCAACACCGCCAGCGCCGTCTCGGCGCCAATCGCGGCCACCAGACCTGCCACCAGCCCCAGCAGCGCAAACTCGCTCCAGAGCGTCATCCGCAGCAACCGCTTCCCGGCCCCCAGCGTGCGGTAGACCACCAGCTCCTGATGGCGCTGACGCATGCCCACCTGCACCTGGGCCAGCAGCAACAGCACGCCGCAGATGGTCACCAGCACCACCATGACCTCCAGCGCGCGGCTCACCTGCTCCAGTACCTGTCCCACCTGCTTCAGGATCGCCCCAATATCCAGCAGGCTGACCGTCGGGAATTCCCGGTTAAGCTGCGTCAGCATGCCGTTGCCATTTTCCCAGCGGAAGCTGGTCAGCCAGCTTTGCGGCTGTCCATCCAGCGCCCCCGGCGGGAAGATAAAGAAGAAGTTGGGCCGCAGGCTTTCCCAGTCCACCTTTCGCAGGCTGGTGACTTTGGCGGTAAAGTCCTGGGTATCGCCGGTGAAGGTCACGCTGTCCCCGAGCTTCACGTTCAGGCGCACCGCCAGCCCTTCCTCCATTGATACCTCCCCCACTTTCGGCGGCCAGGTGCCTGCCGTGATCGGGTTATGGTCGGGCCGTTTCTCCTGCCAGGTCAGGTTAAGTTCGCGGTTCAGCGACTCGTCCTTGTTCCCCTCCGTCGACTGCCCGTTGATTTGCGTCAGACGGGCGCGAACAATCGGATAAAATGACTCCGGGACAATATGATGCTCAGAGAGGAAACCCTTCAGCGGCGTAACCTGCTCAGGCGCGATATTGATCAGAAAATAGTTCGGACTTTCCGGGGGAAGCTGCTGCTGCCAGCGATCCAGCAGATCGCCCCGCAGCACCAGCAACAGGGCCAGCAGCATAAACGACAGTGAAAACGCCGACAGCTGGCTGAGCGTAGACCAGGGCTGATGCAGCAGACGATTAACGGCCAGGCGCACGGGCAGCGATTTCACCGTCAGCCTCTTCAGAACGTTGAGCATTATCCAGCCCAGTACGCCGCACAGCAGCGCCAGCACAACCGCACCGGCCAGCACTGCCCACAGCAGCGTGCTGCCGCCCATCAGCCAGGCCAGCAGCCCCACCGCGACCGCAATAATCACCGGAAGGTAGAACTTCAGCGGCCAGACGTTCGCCACCACATCATTACGCAGCACGCGCAGCGGCTGCGTCGCGAGCAGCAGCCGGTAGGGCCGCAGCCCCACCAGCACCGAGATCACGACCATCGCGCCAATCGCCCACAGCCACGGCCAGAAGCTGGCGGGTGGCAATGCGGACGGAAGCACCGGTTTTAACATCACCATCAGCAGTTTTTCAAACAGCAGCCCTATGATTCCGCCAGTGAACACCGACAAAACCAGCAGCATTAGCCACTGGCCGACGATCAGCTTGCGCAGCTGCGCCCGTCCCGCGCCGAGGGTTTTAAGGATCGCCACCCGATCGTAGCGGCTGCGGCAGTAATGCCCCATCGCCACCGCCACTGCCGCTACCGCCAGCAGCAGGGTTAAGAGCGCCGAAAGCAGCAGGAACTGCTGAGAGCGCTCCAGAGATTTACCGAGCGCCCCCTCGTCCTGCTCCAGCCCGTACCAGCGGTGCTCCGGTTTAAGCTGCGGGAGTAGCCATTTTTCATACCCATCAAGCTGGGCTGGCGTGCCGCCGAACTTGTAGCGCCAGGTGACGCGGCTGCCCGGCTGGACAGCATGGGTTGCCGGAACATCCGCCGTGTTCATCAGCAGGCGTGGCGCAAGCTGGAAGGGGTTAAAGCCGGAGTCGGGCTCCTGCACCACCTCCCCGGCAATTTTCAGCGTGGCATCACCCACGTCAATACTGTCACCGGCTTTCAGGTTCAGAAGCGCCATTAAACGCGATGCCAGCAGCACCGTGCCGGGCGTTGGTTTTAACCCCGGCGGACTGGTTTGTAAGTCACCGTACATCGGGTAGACATCATCCACGGCTTTCACGCTGGCGAGCTGCGGCGTGTCTCCCGCAAAGGTCATGGTCTGGAAGGTGATTTGCTCCCCCACCTTCAACCCTGCTTTGTGCGCTTCCTCAATCCAGCCCGGCGGAACAGGACGCGAGCTTTGCAGCGCCCGGTCCCCGGCCATAAACTCCCGGCTCTGCTGGCTGAGCCCTTTTTCCATACGGTCGCTGACGCTGCCGAGCGCCAGCACGCAGGCCACCGCCAGGCTTAACGCCAGCCAGACAATCAGCAGCGAGGGCGAGCGCCACTCGCGCCAGAACCAGCGGGCAATCATGCTTCCTCCTGAAGCGTACCGTTGACCAGCCGCAGACGCCGGTCGCAGCGGGCGGCCAGCTGCGGATCGTGGGTCACGAGGATCAGCGTGGTACCGTGTTCACGGTTAAGCGAGAACAACAGATCCGCGATTTTGTCGCCGGTTTTACGGTCAAGGTTGCCGGTGGGTTCATCAGCAAACAGCACTTCCGGGCGGCCATTAAAGGCGCGCGCCAGCGCCACACGCTGTTGCTCCCCGCCGGAAAGCTGTGCGGGAAGATGGCTGAGGCGCTTGCCCAGACCGAGCTGTTCCAGCAACGCCTTCGCATGGGCGCGGCTTTCGCGACTCTTTTCACCGCGCAACAGCGCCGGGAGTTCGACGTTCTCCAGCGCGTTCAGCGTGGGGATCAGCATAAAAGACTGAAAGACAAACCCGATGTGGCGCGCACGCAGCGCAGCACGCGCCTCTTCATCAAGCTGGTGCAGCGGCTGCCCGACAAGATGAACCTCGCCGCTGCTCCCGTCGTCCAGACCGGCCAGAATCGCCAGCAGCGTGGACTTGCCGGAACCGGATTCGCCAATCAGCGCGATGGTTTCAGCGCGTTTGACAACGAGTTCAACTCCAGTAAGGATGGAAAGCTCGTGTTCCCCCTGACCGACGGACTTCTTAAGACGATGAACTTCAACACTGTTTTCCGCTGGCATTTGCCCTTCCTGTTCTTGATTCTGATGACCTTCCGCGCGGCGGCAGCGGACACGTTACTGATTCTCGGCGACAGCCTGAGCGCGGGCTATCGCATGGCGGCCAGCGCAGCCTGGCCCGCTCTGCTCAACGATAAATGGCAGAGCAAGACGACGGTTATCAACGGCAGCATCAGCGGCGATACCTCGCAGCAGGGCCTGTCGCGCCTGCCAGCGCTACTCAAACAGCATCAGCCGCGCTGGGTGCTGGTTGAGCTTGGCGGCAACGATGGATTACGCGGTTTCCAGCCTCAGCAGACGGAACAGACGCTGCGCACCATTTTGCAGGACATCAAGGCGGCAAACGCCCAGCCGCTGCTGATGCAAATTCGCCTGCCCGCTAACTACGGTCGTCGGTATAATGAAGCCTTTAGCGCGATCTACCCTAAGCTTGCCAAAGAGTTTGATATTCCGCTGCTGCCATTTTTCATGGAAGAGGTCTATCTCAAACCCCAGTGGATGCAAGACGACGGGATCCACCCCAATCGCGATGCGCAGCCGTTTATTGCCGACTGGATGGCAACGCGGCTGGCTCCTTTAGTTAAACATGACTCCTGATTAAGCGGAGATCCTGACAGGTAAAGTTATGCAAAAATCGGTCTTAATTACAGGATGTTCCAGCGGAATCGGTCTTGAAAGCGCGCTCGAATTAAAGCGTCAGGGATTTCGGGTGCTGGCGGCCTGCCGCAAACCCGACGATGTCGAACGCATGAACGGGCTGGGCTTTACCGGCGTGCTGCTGGATATGGACTCCCCGGAAAGCGTCGAACGCGCCGCCGATGAGGTGATAGCCCTGACCGACAATCGTCTGTACGGGCTTTTTAATAATGCCGGTTACGGCGTGTATGGCCCGCTGGATACGCTCTCGCGCGAAACGCTGGAAAAGCAGTTTTCAACCAACTTCTTTGGTGTCCACCAGCTCACCATGCGTCTGCTCCCCGCCATGCTGCCGCACGGCGAGGGGCGCATCGTGATGACATCGTCAGTTATGGGTCTGATATCAACGCCCGGCCGCGGCGCCTACGCCGCCAGCAAATATGCGCTGGAGGCCTGGTCCGACGCCCTGCGCATGGAGTTACGTCACAGCGGCATTAAGGTCAGCCTGATTGAACCCGGCCCGATCCGCACCCGCTTTACCGAAAACGTTAACCAGACGCAGGCGGATAAACCGGTCGAAAACCCCGGCATTGCCGCACGATTTACGCTCGGGCCCGAAGCGGTGGTTGCTAAAGTGCGCCATGCTTTTGAGAGTGAACATCCCAAAATGCGCTACCCGGTAACGCTGGTCACCCATGCCGTTGGCTGGTTAAAACGTCTGCTACCGGGCCGGATGATGGACAAAATTTTACACGGTTGAGTTGAAGCGACAGCGCTCACCCCCATGTAAATAACAAACCGATAAAAGAGAAGGCCGCATGTCCGTACAGAATATCGTCAATATTACTGAAGCAAACCTGCAACAGATCCTCGAACAGTCGATGGCAAAACCCGTGCTGTTCTACTTCTGGTCTGAACGCAGCCAGCACTGTTTACAGCTGACGCCGGTGCTGGAAAGCCTTGCCGCGCAGTACAACGGTCAGTTCATTCTTGCCAAACTGGACTGTGACGCAGAACCGATGGTGGCGTCTCAGTTTGGTCTGCGCGCCATTCCTACCGTCTACCTGTTCCAGAACGGTCAGCCTGTCGATGGCTTCCAGGGGCCACAGCCGGAAGAGGCCATTCGCGCCCTGCTGGATAAAGTCCTCCCGCGCGAAGAAGAGCTGAAAGCGCAGGAAGCCATGGCGCTGATGCAGGAAGGCAAATACGACGAGGCGCTGCCGCTGCTTAAAGACGCGTGGCAGCTCTCGAATCAGAACAGTCAGATTGGCCTGCTGCTGGCGGAAACGCAGATTGCCCTGCACCGTTCAGAAGACGCCGAAGCCGTGCTCAAAACGGTTCCCCTGCAGGATCAGGACACCCGTTATCAGGGGCTGGTCGCGCAGATTGAACTGCTGAAACAGGCGGCAGATACGCCGGAAATTCAGCAACTGCAGCAGCAGGTCGCTGACAACCCGGCCGATGCGGCTCTGGCAAGCCAGCTGGCGCTGCAGCTGCATCAGGTGGGGCGTAACGAAGAAGCGCTTGAGTTGCTGTTTAGCCATCTGCAAAAAGACCTCGCTGCCGCAGACGGTCAGGCGCGCAAAATGTTCCAGGAGATCCTGGCCGCGCTGGGCACCGGCGATGCGTTGGCGTCGAAGTATCGTCGTCAGCTGTACGCGTTGCTCTACTAACAAAAAAATGCCCGGTGGCGCTTCGCTTACCGGGCCTGGAAAAGTGCGGATCGTAGGCCGGGCAAAGGCAGTGCCGCCCGGCATAATCACCGCACGTTTTTCAACTGCGTCACCACCAGCTGATGGCGCGCGTTGTAAAACTTCCGATAGGTCAGGTAACAGGCAATGATGGTGGACAGGCTTGCCGTTGAGAGCAGCATAAACGTCACCATAATCTGATACTTAATCGCTTTTACCGGATCGATACCGGCAAAAATCAGCCCCGACATCATGCCCGGCAGGCTCACCAGCCCGACCGTTTTGGCTGAATCTACCGTGGGGATCAGCGATGAGCGAATGCTCTCACGAATCAGCCGCGCGGAGGCCACTTTAGGCGTCGCTCCCAGGCTTAATTTCTCCTGTAGCTGCTGCTGTTCACTGCTGAAGCGCTGGCCGAGATTGTTATAGCACAGCCCGACGGCCACCATGGCGTTACCGGCAATCATCCCTGAGATAGGGATAACCTGCATCGGCGTAAATTCAATTGAGCCAGAAAGCACCAGTACCGCCAGCGTTAATGCGGTTCCGGTGGTAATGGCGATAAACGACGAGACAAACGCCTTATCGATGTATTTACTGCGCTTTTGCGCGTTCCACGCCGCATTGAAGCAGATAAACAACACCATCAGCAGCGTCAGCACCGCGTGGTTGACGTTGAAAATATACTTCAGCACATAGCCGACAATAATGAGCTGAATCACCGCGCGGCAGATACTCCACACAATGTCCTTTTCCAGCCCCAGCTTTTCACGGTAGCTGACGACAATCGCGATCAGCACCAGCACCATCGAAAACGCCAGGGATTCGTTCGTAATATTGTGCTCACCCACGGTTTGCCTCCTGCATTTTTCCGCCATGCGGCTGGAGCGTCAGTACGTCATCCGCATGGGTAATTTCGTTAGCGTCATGCGTCACCCACAGCACGGCAATATTCTGCTCGCGGACGTAACGATGAATGATTTCATTGACGTTGCGCTTGTTGGCATCATCGAGCGCGCTGGTGATCTCATCGAGCAGTAACACCTTCGGTAAGAACTGCAGATTACGGATCAGCGAGACGCGCTGCTTTTCGCCGCCCGACAGTTCGGAAACGGACTTTGTCAGGGTGTCCGGCGGCAGATTGAAGCGTGCCAGGTCGGCGGAAAACCGTTCAGGATCGGGCGTCTTATGTCGGATCTGCCAGGGGAAAAGCAGGTTATCGTACACCGTGCTGTCGAACAGGCTAGGGGTTTGCACCGAATAAGAGACCTGCTGGCGGTAAGCCTCGGATGAAAGCGTTGAAATATCCTTCCCCTCAAAGAAGATCTTTCCCGACGTTGGCGTGAGCAGCGACGCAATGATTTTAAGCAGCGTACTTTTCCCGCAGCCTGAGGGGCCGGTAATCAGTCGAAACTCGCCCGGCAAGAGGCTAAAACTGACATTATTCAGAATGGTGGTACCGCCTGTGCGGTAGCCCACGTCCTCAATGGTTAATACCGCGCTGTTATCCTTCATGTGATCTTCTGCCTTTATCCCAATAATGAGCACTAGTTTACGGCGATGAGTGATAATAAAGCGACTTTCCTCGTATACTTAGGATCAACAAAAAGTGATTTCATTTCTGCCATAGCATGCAAAACAGGAGGTTTTTATGCTCATCGTTGTTCCTGTCCTTATCTTCGTTGCGCTGGTTATCGTCGGCGCAGGCGTCAAAATTGTCCCTCAGGGTTATCAGTGGACCGTCGAACGCTTCGGCCGCTATACCAACACGCTACAGCCTGGCTTGAGCCTGATTGTCCCGTTCATGGACCGCATCGGTCGCAAGATCAACATGATGGAACAGGTGCTGGATATCCCTTCTCAGGAAGTGATCTCCAAGGATAACGCCAACGTTACCATTGATGCCGTCTGCTTTATTCAGGTGATTGATGCGCCGAAAGCGGCCTATGAGGTGAGCAACCTGGAGCTGGCGATCGTTAACCTGACGATGACCAACATCCGTACCGTGCTTGGCTCGATGGAGCTGGACGAGATGCTCTCCCAGCGCGACAGCATCAATACCCGCCTGCTGCACATTGTCGATGAGGCCACGAACCCGTGGGGGATCAAAGTCACCCGTATCGAGATCCGCGACGTGCGCCCGCCGGCAGAACTGATCGCCTCCATGAACGCCCAGATGAAGGCTGAGCGAACCAAGCGTGCCTATATTCTGGAAGCCGAGGGGGTGCGTCAGGCCGAAATCCTCAAAGCGGAAGGGGAAAAACAGTCGCAGATCCTGAAAGCGGAAGGCGATCGTCAGTCCGCATTCTTACAGGCAGAAGCGCGTGAACGTTCTGCAGAGGCGGAAGCCCGCGCGACCCAGATGGTATCCGAGGCGATTGCCGCCGGTGATATCCAGGCCGTGAACTACTTCGTCGCGCAAAAATATACCGATGCACTGAAAGAGATCGGCTCCGCGAACAACAGCAAAGTGGTGATGATGCCGCTGGATGCCAGCAGCCTGATGGGCTCTATCGCAGGGATTGCCGAACTGATTAAAGACAGCGGAAACGAGCGTAAAAAATGATTGAACTGATCGTCGCACATCCTCATGCGTTCTGGCTAAGCCTCGGTGGCTTACTGCTGGCCGCCGAGATGCTGGGCGGCAACGGTTACCTGCTGTGGAGCGGTGTTGCCGCGGTCATTACCGGCCTGGTCGTCTGGCTTCTGCCGCTTGACTGGGCATGGCAGGGGGCGCTGTTTGCCGTGCTGACGCTGGTGGCCGCCTGGCTGTGGTGGCGCTGGCTGAACCGACAGGTAAGCGAACAGAAACCGCTGGATGCCCACCTTAACCAGCGCGGACAGCAGATCGTCGGCAAGCGTTTTACGCTCGACACCCCGCTGGTGAACGGGCGCGGGCATATGCGCGTAGGTGACAGCTCGTGGCCGGTGGTGGCCGACGACGACCTCAGCGCCGGAACACGGGTTGAGGTCATTGCGGTAGAAGGCATTACCCTGCGGGTAAAAGCCTGTTAAGCGTGGGTTTTGCGGTGGCAGCAGCCGGCAAGATTGTCGATAATCGGGCAGTCGGCGCTGTCATCACCCGGACAGGAATCCGCCAGCTGTAACAGCTGTTCACGCATCGACTGTAATTCGATGATATGGCGTTCGATCTCCGCCACTTTTTCCAGCGTGCGTTTTTTCACGTCGGCACTGTGGCGCTTCGGATCGTTAAACAGGTTTACCAGCTCGCCGCACTCTTCCAGGTTAAACCCCACCTGCCTTGCCTGGCGCAGTAACGTCAGTTCATCAAGATGCCGTTGCGTGTAGCTGCGGTAGCCGTTTTCACTGCGCAACGGCGGCGTTACCAGCCCTTTCTCTTCATAAAAGCGAATGGCTTTGCTGGTTAAGCCGGTTTTTTTTGCCACGTCACTGATATTCACATTTCCCCCTTGACCTTCCCCTTGATGGAAGGTTTAACCTTCATAACAGTTAGCGAAAAGCGTTACTCCGGTCAACAACTGACCAGTTCATTATACGGGAGTTTTGTTATGTCTCACACTATTGACCTGACGCTGGACGGCCTCTCCTGCGGCCACTGTGTCAAACGCGTTAAAGAAAGCCTGGAACAGCGTCCTGATGTTGAAAGCGCTGAGGTGACGATCGACCATGCCGCCGTGACCGGCAGCGCCAGCGCGGATGCGCTGATCGATACCATTAAACAAGCGGGTTATGGGGCGGAGCTGAGCCACCCAAAGGCTAAACCGCTGGCAGAGTCATCATCCCCGTCGGAAGCACTGACAGCGGCCACTCCTGAGCTTCCGGCAGCGGATGATATTGATGACAGCCAACAGCTGCTGATCAACGGTATGAGCTGCGCCAGCTGCGTCTCCCGGGTACAGAATGCCTTACAGGCGGTACCGGGCGTCGCACAGGCACGGGTAAACCTTGCGGAGCGTACTGCGCTGGTGATGGGCAGTGCCTCCGCCGCAGAGTTAGTGCAGGCCGTGGAGAAAGCGGGCTACGGCGCAGAGGCCATCGAAGATGATGTCGAACGCCGCGAGCGCCAGCAGGAAACGGCTATCGCCACCATGAAGCGCTTCCGCTGGCAGGCGATTGTCGCCCTGCTGGTGGGGATCCCGGTGATGGTGTGGGGCATGATGGGTGACAACATGATGGTCACCGCCGACAACCGCACGCTGTGGCTGGTGATTGGTTTGATTACCCTTGCGGTCATGGTGTTTGCAGGCGGCCATTTCTATACCAGCGCCTGGAAGAGCCTGAAAAACCGCACCGCGACGATGGATACGCTGGTCGCACTCGGTACCGGCGCGGCGTGGCTCTATTCAATGAGCGTTAACGTCTGGCCGCAGTGGTTCCCGATGGAAGCGCGTCATCTCTATTATGAAGCGAGCGCGATGATTATCGGCCTGATTAACTTAGGCCATATGCTGGAAGCCCGCGCCCGTCAGCGCTCCTCCAAAGCGCTGGAACGATTACTCGATTTAACCCCACCGACGGCCCGCGTGGTCACGGATGAGGGGGAAAAAAGCGTCCCGCTGGCGGAAGTGCAGCCCGGCATGACGCTGCGTTTGACCACCGGCGATCGCGTGCCCGTTGACGGCACGATAACCCAGGGTGAAGCCTGGCTGGATGAAGCGATGCTGACCGGGGAACCCATCCCTCAGCAGAAATCCGACGGCGATGCCGTCCATGCCGGCACGGTCGTTCAGGACGGCAGCGTGCTGTTCACCGCCAGTGCGGTTGGTAGCCATACTACGCTGTCGCGTATTATCCGAATGGTGCGCCAGGCCCAGAGCAGCAAGCCGGAGATTGGCCAGCTTGCTGACCGAATCTCGGCCATTTTTGTGCCGGTGGTGGTCGGTATTGCCCTGCTGAGCGCGGCGATCTGGTATTTCTTCGGCCCTGCGCCACAGATTGTCTACACCCTGGTGATTGCCACCACGGTGCTGATTATTGCCTGCCCATGCGCGCTTGGCCTGGCCACGCCGATGTCCATTATCTCCGGCGTAGGCCGTGCCGCCGAGTTTGGCGTGCTGGTCAGGGATGCGGACGCACTGCAGCGGGCCAGTACGCTGGATACGCTGGTGTTTGATAAAACCGGCACGCTGACCGAGGGGAAACCGCAGGTTGTGGCCGTGAACACCGCAGGCATCGCGCAGGAGGACGCGCTGCGTCTCGCCGCCGCGCTGGAGCAAGGCTCCAGCCACCCGCTGGCGCGCGCCATTCTCGAGAAAGCGAATGCTGCGGCCCTGCCGCAGGTCAGTAACTTCCGTACGCTGCGCGGGCTCGGTGTCAGCGGTGAAGCCGAGGGGCATACGCTGCTGCTGGGTAACCAGGCATTACTCAATGATAATGGTATTGATACCGCGGCGCTGGAAAGCGAACTGAAAGCGCAGGCATCTCAGGGGGCAACCCCGGTTCTGCTGGCGGTGGATGGCAAAACCGCTGCCCTGCTGGCCGTGCGCGATCCACTTCGTCAGGACAGCGTGGATGCCCTGGCGCGTCTGCACCGCGCGGGCTATCGCCTGGTGATGCTGACCGGGGACAACCCGACGACGGCAAACGCTATTGCGAAAGAAGCCGGTATTGATGAAGTCATTGCAGGCGTTCTGCCGGATGGCAAAGCGGATGCGATTAAGAACCTGCAACGCCAGGGACGTCAGGTGGCGATGGTGGGCGACGGCATCAACGATGCCCCGGCGCTGGCCCAGGCAGACGTCGGTATCGCCATGGGGGGCGGGAGCGATGTTGCCATTGAAACCGCCGCCATCACGTTGATGCGCCACAGCCTGATGGGCGTTGCCGATGCGCTGGCCATTTCGAAAGCCACGTTGCGCAACATGAAGCAGAACCTGCTGGGGGCATTTATCTATAACTCGCTCGGTATTCCAATTGCCGCCGGCATTTTGTGGCCGCTGACCGGCACGCTGCTTAACCCGGTGGTTGCAGGTGCGGCAATGGCGCTCTCCTCCATCACCGTGGTGAGTAATGCCAACCGCCTGTTGCGCTTTAAACCGAAAGATTGAACCTTGTTCTCGTACGCGCTAGCATGAACCTTTCCGTTTATGGAGCGCGTATGAGCCTGTTTAATCGTATAAAAACCTCGTTTCGCGCCCTCTTTCCCCGCCGTTATGCGTGGCCCGGCCTGGATATCTCCCTGCCCGGCGGTCAGCACCTGCATCTGGTCGGCAGCATCCATATGGGTACTCAGGATATGTCACCTCTGCCCCCCGGTCTGATAAAACGGCTGAAGCGCGCCGACGCGCTGGTCGTCGAGGCGGATATTTCGGGCCAGGAGTCACCATTTGCCGGGCTTGAAAGCGATCTGACCCTGGCGGAACGTCTGGACGAAGCCCAACTGGCGGAACTGACGCGCGTCGCCGAAGAAACCGGCGTGTCGCTCTCTATGATTGACGCCCTGCCACTCTGGCAAATTGCGATGGTGCTACAGGCCACGCAGGCGCAGCGACTGGGTCTGCGCGGTGACTACGGTATTGATTACCAACTGCTCAATCTGGCAAGAGCGCACAATCTGCCCATCATTGAACTGGAAGGAACGGACAGCCAAATTGCGCTCCTGCGTCAGCTTCCGGACGACGGCCGCATGCTGCTGGATGATACGCTGACCCACTGGCACACCAACGCACGTCTGCTGCAAACCATGATTGGCTGGTGGCTGGATGCGCCGCCAGCAGACGGAAAGCTGGCGCTGCCGTCAACGTTCAGCGAATCGCTGTATGATGTGCTGATGAATGCGCGCAACAATGCCTGGCGAGAGACGCTGCATGCATTACCTGCCGGGGAATACGTGGTTGCGGTCGGGGCGTTACATTTGTACGGAGAAGGGAATTTGCCGTCGCTGCTGAAATAAAAAAATGGCCAATATCTCTATTGGCCCGTCAAAGAGGAATTTCATCGTTTTTATTATGCCGAAGGAGACCTTCGGTTGAGCCGATTGTCGCTCAAAGTGACCATCACTGCCAATACTATTGCGCAAGATGGTGCTATTTTTTAGACAAACGTCAGGCGTATGCTGTTGGCATGATTTGTCTGTCGTAAGAAGGATAGCTATGACTCCCGCCGTTAAATTACTCGAAAAAAACAACATTTCTTTCCGGATCCACACTTACGATCACGATCCGAATGAAACCAACTTTGGCGACGAAGTGGTGCGCAAATTGGGGCTGAACGCTGACCAGGTCTATAAAACGCTGCTGGTTGCGGTGAACGGCGATATGAAACATCTCGCCGTGGCGGTCACGCCCGTCGCCGGACAGCTCGATCTCAAGAAAGTGGCGAAGGCGCTGGGGGCGAAAAAGGTGGATATGGCAGATCCGATGGTTGCGCAACGGACCACCGGCTACCTGGTGGGCGGGATTAGCCCGCTGGGGCAGAAAAAACGCCTGCCGACGCTGATTGATGCCCCTTCGCAGGAATTTGACACGATCTATATTTCAGGCGGCAAACGCGGGCTGGATATCGAGCTGGCGGCGGGCGATCTGGCGAAAATGCTGGACGCGAAGTTTGCGGATATTGCGCGCCGGGAGTGAAAGAAAAAGCCGGGTGGCGGCTACGAGGTAAAAGCAAAACGGTAACATGCGTTACCGTTTTTTGTGTTTGCGCCCTCTCCCGGTGGGAGAGGGTTGGGGTGAGGGCATCAGGCCGCACAACACTACTGCCAGCTCACCTCACCCTTCGGCTCATACGCGTTCACGTCAATCGGTGAATTCTGCTCGATGTACTGCTTCAGCACTTCCGCATCAATAAAGCCGGTATTCACATAGCCCGGTTTATTATCAATATGCGGATAACCGTCGCCGCCGGTGGCGTTAAAGCTCAACGTCGCCAGACGGTAGGTTTTTGCCGGGTCGACCGGTTCGCCTTTGATCTTCAGATCATTCAGCTTGCCGTCTTTTGCCACAAAACTGACGTTGGCAAACTGCGGATAGGCCCCGGAATCCGGCTTCATCTGCGCGACGGCGGTCAGGTAGTCAATCGCCTCTTTGCCGGTCATGTCGGCATAGACCACTACGTTACCAAACGGCTGCACCTTCAGGACATCCTTGTAGGTGATATTTCCGCCTTCAATAGAGTCACGAATGCCGCCCCCGCTCATCACGCCAAAATCAGCACCGGTGCGCGCCATTTGCGCCGCCAGCACCAGGTGTCCCATGTTGGTCTGCACGAAGCGGACTTTACTGCGGTCCCCCTCCAGACGACCATTCAGCGTGCCGATTTTCACGTCCAGCTGCGCTTTGCCTTTATTCTGGAACGGTGTCAGCAGGGAGAGCATCTGCGGGTTCTCAGCGATCTCTGGCGTGTAAAGTACGCGCTCACTTTTCCCGTCCGGGTAGGTCACTTTCTTCTTCAGGTTGACCGGAATGAGCTGGTAGTGCACCAGTTTCATCTCGCCGTTACGGAACTCAAAGTCAGCCCGGCCCACGTATTTACCCCATTCGTGGGCCTGCACAATCCAGATACCGTTCTGACGGTCCGGCGCACACGGCGTGCCCGGCACGTAATCCACCTGTTTTTTATTCTCGGATGCCATGCACACCGGATCCTGTGAGTGACCACCCACAATCATGGCCAGCGAGCCCGCAGGCAGGCTGCGCGCCATCTCCACGTCGCCGGGTGCATTGGAGCCGTGCTCACCGTTGTCGTAGTGCCCCATGTGCGTGGTGGCGATAATCACGTCCGGCTTTTCGTTCTGCTGCAGTTCCTGAATCACCAGCTTCGCTTCGTCTGCCGGTTTGCGGAATTCAATATCCGTAAAGAACTCGGGATTGCCGATTTTTGCCGTATCGTCGGTGGTTAAGCCAATGACTGCGATCTTCAAATCCTGACGCTTAAACAGCGCCCAGGGTTTGAACAGCCGTTCGCCGGTGCTTTTCTGGTAAATGTTGGCGGAGAGGAAGGGGAATTTGGCCCATTTTTCCTGCTGACGCAGCACCGTCAGCGGGTTATCAAACTCATGGTTACCGACGGCCATCGCGTCGTAGCCAATCAGATTCATGCCACGGAAATCCGGCTCGGCATCCTGTAAATCAGATTCCGGCACGCCGGTATTAATATCACCGCCTGAGAGCAACAGCACGCTGCCGCCCTGGGCTGCCACCTCTTTGCGAATGCCGTCCACCAGCGTTTTTTGCGCCGAGAGACCATATTCGCCATATTCACTGCGCCAGAAATGACCATGATGATCGTTGGTATGCAGAATGGTGATTTTATAGGTTTTATCTTTTTCATACGCCTGCGCGGGCAGGCTTACCAGACCCCATGCGGCGATGAGCGCCAGCGCGACGCCCCGCTTCATTAACTTCATCTTCTCTCTCCCTGACCAATAGACAAAGGCAAAAATTACAGTGACTCACAATAATAGACAAATAAGTTTTCAGAATTGCGACTTTCTTCAAATGTCCCGGGCGGGTATGTTAGTCGGATAATAATTACACCCTGCATCTCTAATAACAAAACAACGTGGTATTTATGGCAATCAGCGAATCAACCCCGGCGTCGCCGCCAAAATCGCGCACCTCTTTTAAGGTATTAGGCGCAATCAGTCTTTCGCACCTGCTCAACGACATGATCCAGTCGTTGATTCTGGCAATTTATCCGCTGCTGCAGTCCGAGTTTTCGTTAACTTTCGTGCAGATCGGGATGATCACCCTCACCTTCCAGCTGGCTTCCTCGCTGCTGCAACCGGTGGTGGGCTACTGGACGGACAAATACCCGATGCCGTGGTCGCTGCCGATTGGCATGTGCTTTACCCTGAGCGGTCTGGTATTGCTGGCGATGGCTGGCAGCTTTGAGGCGGTGTTGATTGCTGCCGCGCTGGTGGGTACCGGGTCGTCCGTCTTCCACCCTGAGTCCTCACGCGTGGCGCGTATGGCCTCCGGCGGCCGTCACGGGCTGGCGCAGTCACTTTTCCAGGTCGGCGGTAACTTTGGCAGCTCCCTCGGCCCCTTGCTGGCGGCGGTGATTATCGCCCCGTATGGCAAAGGGAACGTGGCGTGGTTTGTGCTGGCCGCACTGCTGGCGATTATCGTGCTGGCGCAGATCAGCCGCTGGTATGCCGCTCAGCATCGCGTAAATAAGGGGAAACCTAAAGCGAAGGTTATCAATCCCCTGCCCCGAAATAAGGTCATTCTGGCGGTTTCCGTACTGCTGGTGCTGATTTTCTCGAAATACTTCTACATGGCAAGCATCAGCAGCTATTACACCTTTTATCTGATGCAAAAATTCGGATTATCGGTACAAAATGCGCAAATCCACCTGTTCGCCTTCCTGTTCGCGGTTGCTGCCGGAACGGTTATTGGCGGGCCAGTGGGTGATAAGATTGGCCGAAAATATGTTATTTGGGGCTCTATCCTCGGTGTCGCGCCGTTTACCCTTATTTTGCCGTATGCCAGCCTCGAGTGGACGGGCATTTTAACCGTGATCATTGGTTTTATCCTCGCCTCGGCATTTTCCGCCATTCTGGTCTATGCGCAGGAGCTGTTACCGGGCCGTATCGGTATGGTTTCCGGACTCTTTTTCGGTTTCGCCTTCGGTATGGGTGGGCTTGGTGCAGCGGTGTTGGGGATGGTCGCGGATCACACCAGCATCTTCCTGGTTTATAAAATCTGCGCTTTCCTGCCACTTCTGGGGATGTTGACCATATTCCTGCCTGATAACCGTCACAAAGCGTGAATTACAGGTAGCCAAAGTAAAACTTTGGCTACCTGCCACCCTTATGCCATAAGGGTTTCCTCTCCACCCCTGACCTGAATTTATCAATATGCGCTTTTTTACGCGCATATTGCCGTTTTATTCAAACTTCAACAATTATTCATAAACATAAGGGCAAAAATTGTCATAAACTATTACCTGGTCTTTTGGTATTCACGCCAAAAATGGAACACTCACCGCGAAAGGAGACGGAATGCACCACGCCACACCGCTTATCACCACCATTGTTGGTGGACTTGTGCTCGCTTTTATCCTTGGCATGATTGCCAATAAACTGCGTATTTCTCCTCTTGTCGGCTATTTATTAGCGGGGGTTCTGGCGGGACCGTTTACGCCAGGTTTTGTCGCGGATACCAAGCTGGCGCCTGAGCTGGCGGAATTAGGCGTGATTCTGCTGATGTTTGGTGTTGGCCTGCACTTTTCCCTGAAGGACCTGATGGCGGTAAAGTCGATCGCCATACCTGGCGCGATCGCCCAGATAGGGGTGGCGACGCTGCTGGGGATGGCGCTTTCGGCCGTGCTGGGCTGGTCGTTGATGACCGGTATCGTATTTGGGCTGTGTCTCTCAACCGCCAGTACCGTGGTGCTGCTGCGCGCGCTTGAAGAGAGACAGCTGATAGACAGCCAGCGCGGGCAAATCGCGATAGGCTGGCTGATTGTGGAAGATCTGGTGATGGTGCTAACGCTGGTGCTGTTGCCTGCCGTCGCCGGAATGATGGAAAAAGACAACATCGGCTTCGCCTCGCTGGCGCTGGATATGAGTATCACCATCGGTAAAGTGGTGGCGTTTATCGCCATCATGATGCTGGTGGGCCGTCGTCTGGTGCCGTGGATCCTGTCCCGCAGCGCGGCGACCGGCTCCCGCGAGCTGTTTACGCTTTCCGTGCTGGCGCTGGCGCTGGGGATCGCGTTTGGCGCTGTTGAACTGTTCGACGTCTCCTTTGCCCTGGGCGCGTTCTTCGCCGGAATGGTGCTGAACGAGTCTGAGCTGAGCCACCGCGCCGCGCATGACACCCTGCCCCTGCGTGATGCCTTCGCCGTGCTGTTCTTTGTCTCCGTCGGCATGCTGTTTGATCCGATGATTCTGGTTCAGCAGCCGCTGGCCGTGCTGGGCACGCTGGCGATCATTATCTTCGGTAAGTCGCTCGCCGCCTTCTTCCTGGTGCGGATGTTCGGCCACTCCCCGCGTACGGCGCTGACGATTGCCGCCAGCCTGGCGCAGATTGGTGAGTTCGCCTTTATCCTCGCGGGTCTGGGTATGGCTCTGAACCTGCTGCCCCAGGCCGGGCAGAATCTGGTGCTGGCGGGGGCGATTCTGTCGATTATGCTAAACCCGGTCCTGTTTGCTCTGCTGGAAAAATACCTCGATAAAACCGAAACGCTGGAAGAGCAGACGCTGGAAGGAGCCATCGAAGAGGAGAAGCAGATCCCGGTGGATATCTGCAACCATGCGCTGCTGGTCGGCTTTGGTCGCGTGGGCAGCCTGCTCGGTGAGAAGCTGATGGCGCAGGGCATTCCGCTGGTGGTGATTGAAACCTCACGCACCCGCGTTGATGAACTGCGCGAGCGTGGTATTCGTGCGGTACTGGGCAATGCGGCCAACGAGGAGATTATGGCGCTGGCGCATCTGGACTGCGCGCGCTGGCTGCTGCTGACTATTCCGAATGGCTATGAAGCGGGCGAGATTGTAGCCACCGCGCGTGAGAAGTGCCCCAATATTGAGATTATCGCCCGGGCGCATTATGACGATGAGGTGGAGTACATCACCGAGCGCGGTGCGGATAAGGTAGTGATGGGCGAACGTGAGATTGCGAACACGATGCTGACGCTGCTGACGAAACCGCCGGTTGAAGAGGCTGTTACGGGGTAAGATTTTTGCGGTCTGATGCCCTCACCCTGACCCTCTCCCACAGGGAGAGGGAACAAACACTAAAAACGGCAACCGGGTTGCCGTTTTGCTTTTACCTGTCCCAATAAGCCTCTTCGAGGCTGTCTTCCCGTTCCGGCAGGCCACGCGTTAAGCGCGGTGAATGCTGGTTCAGCACCTGATAGCTCACGCGGTTCGCGTACTTACACACCTGCGCCAGCGACGAATAGGTCAGCCAGTTGAACTTGTGTTTGCTGGAGTTGGGTACGTTGGTTTTGTGGTAGGCATTGGCGGTAATGTCGTGCAGCAGTGCTGCCAGCGCGCCGTCACCCGCCCCGTTGGTGTTCATGATCTTCTCCGGTCCGCCCATATAAGGCGCAATGTGGGAGTAGATACGCAGCGGGTTGAGGCAATCTTTATGGCGCATACCGCGGCTGAACTCGTACTGGTTGAACTCGGCAATCGCGCCAGGGAGCAACGGGTGCTGGGTTTTGCGTTTGCTCTCTTCTTCCGTAAAGCCCGCCATATAGAGCCCGACGGGGCCGGCAGTGCAGAGCACCAGATCCACCCAGTCCAGCGCTTTGTCAGAGGCCAGCAGCGGATCGCTCTCACCGGTGAGCGCTTCGGCCTCTTCTTCGTTCATCGCCAGAATTGAGACGTGCTCTTTCAGGAACGCCTGCCACCACTCGGGGTTATCGGCAATCACGAATTTGGTGCCCAGCGTGAGAACCACCGGCACATCGTACTTTTTCGCGTACTCGATCGCTTTCATGGTCGCTTCCGGCATCGGCTCGCCCGGCTTGCAGCGTACCAGATAGGAGGTCAATACCAGCGCAGAGGCACCCGCAATCACTGCTTCCGGAATACTCTCGGCGCGCAGCTTATTCATATGACCCGGGCTGATGGCAAAAGTCCGTTCGCCAGATTCGCCGATCAGCGTAAAGCAGCGGCCAATCGGCCCGTTAACGCCCTGAAGATAGTTCAGATCGGTACGGCTGGAGGTGTTGCACAAATAGCGGTAGGCATAACCACCGATTTCAATGTTACTGCACATCACGCCGAGCAGTACCGAGCGGTCATCGGCCAGCACGGAGTAGTTGTGCATAGTGTTACCGATGGTCCCCCCGGCAAACTGATGGGTAATGAGAGTTTCACGCACCAGCTCCTGGTACAGCGCTTCGGCAACGTCGTCTTCGATCACCAGGGAATGACCGGCGCTCAGACCATAACGGGCGACAAACTCATCATCCACTTTCGCTTCAATGTCCACCAGCGTCTGGTCGATACCAACGACCCAGGCGGCGCTGGTTTCATTTTCAGGCTGGATTTGCTGCAGGAGCGGATCGCGCGCATCAACGGGAAAGTAGTGTTTGGATTTACGTTTACCGGGAAATTTCATGGTCTGAACTGTATGAAGAATATGGGCCGGGAATGGTAGCACAAACCCGGCCTGGAGTGCGATCAGCGGCTGTTCGTCACCAGCGAGACCATCATGTCAATATGTTCAGGCGAGTCGTTAAGCGCCGGAATGTACTCGTACTTTTCGCCGCCAGCCTCAAGGAAAAATTCCCGGTTTTGCACCGCGATCTCCTCCAGGGTTTCCAGGCAGTCCGCCGAGAACCCTGGCGACATCACCTGAATGTGCTTAACCCCCTTCTCGCCAAGCATTTTGAGGGTTTCATCGGTGTACGGTGTCAGCCACGGCTCGCGACCGAAGCGCGACTGGAAGGTCATCATCACTTTTTCCGGCGGCAGGCCGAGGGCGGAAACCAGCTCACGGGTGGTATCGCGGCAGCGCTGCGGATAATCATCCCCTTCGTTGGCGAAACGCTGTGGGATCCCATGATAGGAGAGCAGCAGCAGATCCGGCTCGCCGTGCTTTTCAAACGACGCGCGCGCGCTGTTGGCAAGCGCCTTGATGTAGAGATCGTTATCGGCGTAATCGCGAATAAAGGTCACGCCAGGAATGCGGCGACGGGTCGCCAGAATGCGCGCCAGCTCGTCCCAGACGGCGGCCACCGTCGAGCAGGAGTATTGCGGGTAGAGCGCCAGCACCACGATATGGTCTACACCCTGCGCCAGCAGTGATTCCACCGCGCTTTCCAGGGACGGTTTTCCGTAGCTCATGCCGAGCGCGACGGGCATATCCGGCAGGCGGGCGGCCAACGCTTTTTCCTGACGACGGCTGTAAACCATCAGCGGCGAGCCCTCCTCCATCCAGACGGACTGATAGAGTTTGGCGACGCGCGGAGAACGAATCGGCAGAATCACGCCACGCAGCAGCGGCCACCAAAGCAGTCTCGGGAAATCCACAACGCGCGTGTCGCTTAAAAATTGTCGCAGGTAGCGTTTTACCGCGTCTGATGTAGGTGCTTCTGGAGTGCCCAGATTGGCAAGCAGGATGCCGGTTTTCGCCTGACTCATTCACGCCTCTTAACCATTTGATAGGTTGTCAATTGTAGCGGAAATGCGTTTAAACGAAACCCATTGCTGTAATAGGTAAGGTGAGAATATTTCTCACCCGGGGACCCGGGTGAGAGACGCGCGATTAGCCGAGGATTTTTTCCAGCTCTGCACGTACGTCAGCCACGGCTTTGGTGCCGTCGACTTTGGTGTATTTGGTGTTACCCGCCTGCGCTTCTTTGGTGTAGTAGCCGATCAGCGGCGCGGTCATCTGATGGTATTCCACCAGGCGTTTACGCACGGTCTCTTCCTGATCGTCTTTACGGGTGGTCAGCTCTTCGCCGGTCACGTCGTCTTTACCTTCAACCTTAGGCGGGTTGAATTTGATGTGGTAAACGCGGCCAGAAGCAGCGTGTACGCGACGGCCAACGATACGGTCAACGATCAGCTCGTCCGGTACGTCGAACTCGAGAACGTAGTCCACGTTGATGCCCGCTTCTTTCATGGCGTCAGCCTGAGGAATGGTGCGTGGGAAGCCGTCCAGCAGGAAACCGTTACGGCAATCTTCCTGAGCAATGCGCTCTTTGACCAACGCAATAACCAGCTCGTCGGTTACCAGCTTGCCTGCGTCCATGATGTCTTTCGCTTGTTTACCCAGCTCGGAGCCAGATTTTACAGCGGCGCGCAGCATGTCACCGGTGGAGATTTGCGGAATACCGTATTTCTCCATGATGAACTGAGCCTGAGTTCCTTTACCCGCGCCCGGAGCGCCAAGCAGAATAATACGCATTGCGAAAATCCCCTCAAATGTCGTTTCAATTTTTCAAAAGCGCTAAACAATACCACCAGAACGGACATCGCTCAAGGAAGGCGGGAAGGCTGAAACGGTTAACGGGGGGAGATAATTTGGGTGAGTGCAGTCTGGGGCCCTCACCCCGGCCCTCTCCCACGGGGAGAGGGAGAAGACCAGGGGAGGCGTGGTCAGTTACGCCAGAAGCAGCGCATTCACACGTTTAATGAACAGGTTAGGGTCTTCCAGCGTGCCGCGCTCGGCCAGCAGGGACTGATCCAGCAGCAGCTCAACCCACTCGGCAAAGCGTGCTTCGTCCTGGGTATCCGCCGCGCGTTTCACCAGCGGATGATCCGGATTAAGCTCAAAGATATATTTCACTTCCGGCACCGCCTGGCCCGCCGCAGCGAACAGCTTCGCCATCTGAGTGCTCATTTCGTCGGCATCGGTCGTGACAATGGCCGGGGTATCGGTCAGACGGTGAGTGAAACGTACCTCTTTCACACGGTCACCCAGCAAGGTTTTCACGCGCTCAACGAACGGCTCCAGCGCCTTCTCGGCTTCTTTCGCGCTTTCATCTACCTCATCCGCCAGCTTGTCGATGGACTCATCGGCTTTTGCAACCGACTGGAACGCTTTACCGTCGAACTCGGTCAGGTAGTTCATCATCCACTCGTCGATGCGGTCAGACAGCAGCAGCACTTCGATGCCTTTCTTGCGCAACAGCTCAAGGTGCGGGCTGCTCTTCGCCGCCGCGTAGCTGTCGGCGGTGATGTAGTAGATCTTCTCCTGCCCTTCTTTCATGCGGGAGACATACTCTTCCAGCGACACGGTCTGCGCGGAGGAGTCGGTGTGCGTGGAGGCGAAGCGCAGCAGCTTAGCAATGGTTTCAACGTTTGCGGTGTCTTCTGCCGGGCCTTCCTTCAGCACCAGGCCAAACTGTTTCCAGAAGGTCTGGTATTTTTCCGCATCGTCTTTCGCCAGTTTTTCCAGCATCTGTAGCGCACGTTTGGTCAGGGCGTTGCGCAAGTTACGGGTGACGGTGCTGTCCTGCAGGATCTCGCGGGAGACGTTGAGCGGCAGATCGTTGGAATCGATCAGACCGCGCACGAAGCGCAGGTAGTTCGGCATGAACTGCTCGGCGTCGTCCATGATGAAGACGCGCTGCACGTACAGCTTCAGGCCGTGCTTGTGATCGCGGTTCCACATATCCCATGGGGCCTGCGCCGGGATGTACAGCAGGCTGGTGTACTCCTGCTTCCCTTCCACGCGGTTGTGGCTCCAGGTCAGCGGGTCGGTAAAGTCGTGGGCGATGTGCTTGTAGAACTCGTTATATTCGTCGTCTTTAATTTCAGACTTGTTGCGCGTCCACAGCGCCTGCGCCTTGTTGATTTTCTCCCAGGAAACCACGGTTTCGCCGTCTTTCTCTTCCTGTTTTTCAATCTCAACCGGCAGAGCGATGTGATCGGAATATTTGCTGATGATGGAGCGTACGCGCCAGTCGTTCAGGAAATCATCTTCCCCTTCACGCAGGTGCAGGGTGATTTCAGTCCCGCGGTCTGCTTTGGTGATGTCGTCAACGGTGTACTCACCTTCGCCTTTGGATTCCCAGAGCACGCCGTTCTCCGCGCTGTCGCCCGCCGCACGAGTACGCACGGTGACTTTGTCCGCCACGATGAACGCTGAGTAGAAGCCCACGCCGAACTGACCGATCAGCTGGCTGTCTTTCGCCTGGTCAGAGCCCATGGACTCAAGGAACGCTTTAGTGCCGGATTTGGCGATGGTGCCGAGGTGGTCGATCACCTCGTCGCGGTTCATCCCAATGCCGTTATCGGCGATGGTCAGGGTGCGGTTCTCTTTATTGAAAGAGACGCGCACGCGCAGCTCGCCGTCGCCTTCATACAGATCCGGGTTAGACAGCGCGCGGAAGCGCAGCTTGTCCGCCGCATCGGAGGCGTTGGAAATCAGCTCACGCAGGAAGATTTCTTTGTTGGAATACAGGGAATGGATCATCAGGTGCAGAAGCTGTTTTACTTCTGACTGGAAACCACGGGTTTCTTGTCCTTTCATCTAAGTCGACCTCAACAATGCCATTTAATGGGGTTGTAAAACGTTGAGTGAGAGATGGGGATAAGGGAGAGAAATTTCAAGCGGAGGCCGCGAACGCAGCCTCCGTTTGGTCAGAAAATAATCTTGTGACGCCCGGCCAGAGAGTGCGACAGCGTGGTGCCGTCCACCATCTCCAGCTCACCGCCCACCGGCACGCCGTGGGCGATGCGGCTGGCATCAACGCCGTACTGTGAGCACAGCTCGGCGATGTAGTTGGCGGTTGCTTCCCCTTCCACCGTTGGGTTGGTGGCGAGGATCACCTCTTTAATCGTTTCGGACTCAAGACGCTGTTCAAGGCGGTCAAGACCGATATCGTCCGGGCCGATACCATCCAGCGGGGAGAGATGCCCCATCAGCACGAAATAGCGGCCGGAAAACTGCCCGGTTTGTTCGATGGCATAGATGTCCGCCGGACTCTCCACCACGCAAATCTGACCGTTCTCCTGACGACGCGGATTCGAGCAGATGTTACACACATCCTGCTCGGTAAAGGTGCGGCAATCCGCACAGTGACCAATTTCTGACATCGCGCGGGTCAGAGCCTGCGCCAGGCGCATCCCGCCGCTGCGATCGCGCTGCAAAAGCGTGAACGCCATGCGCTGCGCCGACTTCGGGCCAACGCCCGGCAGGCAGCGCAGAGCTTCCATTAACTGCGTGAGCAGCGGACTGGTTTGCATCAGAATGGCATCTTAAAGCCCGGCGGCAGCTGCATACCGCTGGAAACAGAGGCCATTTTCTCTTTCTGGGTTTCGTCGATACGGCGCGCAGCATCGTTAAACGCGGCAGCAACCAGATCTTCCAGCATCTCTTTGTCGTCTTCGAGCAGGCTTGGGTCGATTTCAACGCGACGGCAGTTATGCGCACCGTTGATGGTCACCTTGACCAGACCGGCACCGGATTCACCCGTGACTTCCATCTGAGCGATCTCTTCCTGCATCTTCTGCATTTTTTCCTGCATCTGCTGAGCCTGCTTCATCAGGCCACCCAGACCGCCTTTTCCACCAAACATAGGCTTCTCTCTTCTTTCACGTTTAAGGATTACAACCGTAAGTCAGACTCACGATCAAATGGGGCGAATACTCTCTTCATCCAGATCGGCGTCGAAGAACCGGCGCAGGGTCTGAATGTTGTTATCCGCAATAATCGCCTCGCGCGCCTGCGCGAGTTTCTCTTCATAAATGGCCTGGCGCCACTCAAGCGGCGTTTTCACTGCCGGATTATCATCTTCAATGATAGTCAATTCAACCGGCGCACCCTGTAATGTGGCGAGCGCCTCGGCCAGCGCCTTTTGCGCGCATGGCGAATTCAGGTGTCGCTGACCAGGACGCAGGTGTAAACGCACCTGATTACCGTCCTGCTCTTTCCAGGCGTTCAGCGCAACCTGCTCGACCAGCTTCGGCAGCTGGAGTTTGCTGACCTCAGCGGCCCAGGCATCGCGGGCAATAGATTCTTCTGCGAGCTTCGCGGAAAGCTCCGGCGTTTTCTCATGCTCCAGCGCCTTTTTCAGCGCTTTCGGCGTAGCGACCTCTTCCTTTACCGTTTCGACAACGGTGGTCGCCTTCCAGCGGTATGCCTCTTCTTTCGCCGGGGCTTTCTGCTCGAGCGCGGACGGTGCCGGGCGCGACTGTACGCGCTCCGTTACCGAGGCCAGTCGTTCAAGCGCGGCGTTGTTCACCGGCCGCGCTCTTCCTGGCGCTGCCGGTTCACTCTTTTTTGGTTTGGTTACTCCCTGCGCACGCTGCAACTGACTGCGAGCGGCAAGCACCGAACTGGTGGCATCCGACAGCGGCACGTTTTGCGGCTGCGGTGGCGGTGTCGGCTGCGGTGGCACCTGCTGAGGTGACATCACCGCCGTTGGGGCGACCGGGGCAAAAGACTGCCGCGGCGCTTCCGGCTCCGGCAGCGGCATGCGCGGGTGGAACGCCAGCGCGCGCAGCAGCGTCATTTCTACGCCCATCCGGGGATCCGGCGCGTACGGCAGCTCTTTACGGCCAATAAGCAGGGTTTGGTAATAAAGCTGTACATCGGCAGGCGGCACGGTGCGGGCAAGTTCACGCATCCGCTGTTCAATGGCGGCCATATCTGCGCCAATTGCCGACGGAGAAAGCTGCAGCATCGCCACGCGGTGCAGCAGGCTGAGCATCTCAACCAGCAGCGCTTCCCATTCAATCCCCCGGCTAGCAGCAGCATTGACCAGCGTCATGACGCGCTCACCGTTGGCGGCAATCATCGCTTCGATGAGTGAAAGCGCCTGATCGTCATCCAGCGTACCGAGCATGGTGCTGACTGCTTCGGTAGAGAGCTTACCGTCACCGCTGGCAATTGCCTGGTCGGTCAGGCTTAACGCATCACGCAGGCTGCCGTCCGCTGCACGCGCCAGCAGTTGCAGGGCGCGCGGCTCATGGACGATCTTCTCTTCGTCGAGAATGTGTTCGAGCTGGGCGCGGATCTGTTCTACGTCCAGGGCCTTCAGGTGGAACTGCAGGCAGCGGGACAGAATGGTGACCGGCAGCTTTTGCGGATCGGTCGTCGCCAGCAGGAATTTCACGTGCGCAGGCGGCTCTTCCAGCGTTTTCAGCAGGGCGTTAAAGCTGTGGCGCGACAGCATGTGCACTTCATCGATCAGGTAGACCTTGAAGCGACCGCGCGCCGGGGCGTACTGCACGTTGTCCAGCAGATCGCGGGTATCTTCCACTTTCGTGCGCGAGGCGGCGTCGATCTCGATCAGATCGACAAAACGCCCCTGCTCGATCTCCCGGCAGTTATCACACACGCCGCACGGCGTGGCAGTGATCCCGGTTTCGCAGTTGAGACCTTTCGCCAGCAAACGGGCAATTGAGGTCTTACCGACGCCGCGGGTGCCGGAGAAAAGATAGGCGTGATGGATGCGACCTAGCGACAAGCCGTTCGCCAGGGCCGTCAGCACATGCTCCTGACCGACAACGTCAGCAAAGGTTTGTGGTCGCCATTTACGGGCTAACACCTGATAACTCATGGGCAGGCTCTGCAACGCTGGAAGGTGAATTTATGGAGGGGAATGCTATCACAACCTCACCCATTGAGCGAGGTTGTGAAAACCGGGATTAATGACCCGGGAATGGCACCAGGCTGTAGCTGGTAATGCCCTGTTTTTCCAGGCGCTGTTCGCCGCCGAGATCGAACAGGTTAATGATAAACGCCGCGTCGGTCACTTCACCACCCAGACGACGGATCAGCTTCACGGTCGCTTCGATGGTGCCGCCGGTCGCCAGCAGATCGTCCACCACCAGCACTTTGTCGCCAGGCTTGATCGCATCAACGTGGATTTCCAGCTGATCGGTGCCGTACTCCAGCTCGTAGCTCTCTGCGATGGTTTCACGCGGCAGTTTGCGCGGTTTACGCACCGGCACAAAACCCACGCCCATTGCCAGCGCAACCGGTGCGCCAAACAGGAAGCCACGGGCTTCGGTACCTACTACTTTGGTGATCCCGGCGTTTTTATAACGCTCGACCAGCAGTTCAATGCTGAGCGCGTACGCTTTCGGGTCTTCCAGCAAGCTGGTGACATCACGGAAAAGAATGCCAGGTTTTGGATAGTCCTGGATGCTTTTGATGCTGTTTTTCAGATATTCAAGCTGCTGTGCAGTTGCGGTCATCGGTTTGTGCCTAAATGAAACAGTGTTACTCACGACGCGCAACGGAGTGGGTAAAGGTAACAATCGTTTAACCTTTAACCAGGCGCGCCTGTGCTCGAAAACGGTCGAATTTACTGGCTGTACGCAATAATTGCAACAGCCATTATGAGGCTTCAGTGCTTTTGTTGCTTTTCATCAACCACGGGGATCCGCCACATGAAGATAAGCAGGCAGGTCAGAATGATCAGCAGCAGGATCCGCACCCACATCATTTTCACCAGCCATAATGAAATAGCAAAGGTAATGAGGATCACCGCGATCGCGCGCGGCTTCGCGCCGGGCGGCATGGCACGGTGTTTTTGCCAGTGGCGCAGGTAGCCACCAAACCATGAGCGATAAAGCAGCCAGTGGTGAAAACGCGGCGACGAGCGGGCGAAGCACCAGGCTGCCAGCAGGATAAACGGCGTGGTGGGCAGTAAGGGTAAAACCACACCCAGTGTACCCAGCACTACCGCGAGCCAGCCAATGATGATTAAAATAGTACGCTGCATAATGCGAATCGTTATCAAACTGAACGGCTACTTTACCACTGGAGAGCGTTTTGAAAACAGCCTTGCTTCTGGAGACGCTGCAAAAACAGTTGACCACCCTGCGAGCAGAGGCCACCCCTCTGCTGGGGCACGCCACGCTGAAGCCGCGCTTTGATCGGCAGCTTTTTCGTACCCGCAGTACGGTCATTCAGGATTACCTGGCTGAGGCGCAGACCCGCCTTGACGAGCTTTGCCATGCGGTTGAAAGTGAACAGCAGGAACAGGTGGCGTGGCTTGCAGAGCATCTCACTGAGCAAATCACCGCCCTGCATCGCGAAATTGCCGCCTGGCCGCTACGCGCCTGGGACAGCGGCTCGCCCGGACTCGGCAAATGGCAGCGCAAGCGGCTGGAGAATCAGGAGTTTGAACGCCGACTGTTTGAGATGAAACGTGAGCGCGAAGTGCGGCTGAATAACAGCGAAACGCTGGAAGAACAACAATTATTGATGCGCGAGATTAGCGCCCTGGAAGGCCGCATTGTGCGCTGCCGTCAGGCGCTGGATGAGATTGAACGCGTCATTGAACGTTTGACCCGCTAACAGGAGCCACACCCATGTCACTGGAAAATGCACCCGATGAGGTCAAGCTGGCCGTCGATTTAATTATGCTGCTGGAGAATCATGATATTCCCGCCGAAACGGTGCTGAAAGCGCTGGAGATTGTGCAGCGGGATTTCGAAGGAAAGGTGAAGGCCAGTAGCCCTCACCCTACCCCTCTCCCACAGGGAGAGGGAAAATAGATTAAGCCGGAGTGGGATCGTCACCTTTAATGTCGCGCTTCACTTCCGTATGCTCATCACCTTTTTCGTTACGCAGGTGAACTTCAAGCTGGTTGAAGGCGATATTAATATCGTTTTCACGGCACAGGCGATCGATAGACCGGTTAAGCTCATCTACCGTGTAGCTACGGTCACGCAGTTCACGCACGTATAAACGCAGTTCATGATCCAGCGTGCTTGGCCCGAAGGTGGTGAAGAACACCGCCGGAGCCGGATCGTGCATCACTTTCGGATGTTCTGAGGCTGCCTTCAGCAGCACCTCTTTCACCTTCTCCAGATCCGATCCATAGGCTACGCCCAGGCGGATCACCACGCGCGTCACCGTATCAGAGAGCGACCAGTTGATCAGACGCTCGGTCACGAACGCCTTGTTCGGGATGATCACCTCTTTGCGATCGAAATCGGTAATCGTGGTGGCACGAATGCGGATCTTGCTGACCGTACCGGAGAACGTCCCGATGGTGACGGTATCGCCAATTCGCACCGGACGTTCGAACAGGATGATCAGACCGGAGACAAAGTTACCGAAGATCTCCTGCAGGCCAAAACCCAGACCTACCGAGAGGGCGGCCGCCAGCCACTGGAGTTTATCCCACGAGACGCCCAGCGAGCCGAATACCGTCATCGCCCCGACAATAATAATGACGTAGTTCAGGATCGTAGTGATAGCGTACGACGCCCCCTGACGCAGGTTCAGCCGCGAGAGGACCAGCACTTCCAGCAGACCCGGCAGGTTGCGAATCAGCGCCCAGGCTACCACCGACGACACCAGCGCAAACAGCAGGCTGCCCATGGTGACGCTTTTCATCACCGCAGCGCCAGCTTCGGTGCCGTTGTACTGCCAGAGGGTGATGCTGTCGAGGTAGGCGAAAACGGTAATTAAATCAGACCAGATAGCCCAGAACATCACCGCAAACAGCGCGATCATCACCAGCATAGTGATACGCAGCGTCTGCTGGTTGACCTGCTCCAGCGCGATGGTCGGTTCTTCCTGTGGCTCCGCACCTTCGGCGCCCTCTTTCACCTGATGCTGACGACGCGCGATGGCACGACGGTAAGCAATACGGCGAGCCGCGACGCTTAACCCGCGCAGTACGGTTTGATAGAGCAGATTCCAGACGATCACCAGATAGACCGTTTCGATCCAACGCCCGGACAGACGCAGCGTGGTATAGAAGTAGCCCGTCGCCGTGAGCACCATCAGCGCCAGCGGAATGATCGCCAGTACCGTCACGGTGGCCAGACGAATATTGTGGGATTCTTTATCACGCCAGCTATCGCGGCACATCGGCCACATGAGGATGGCAATCAGCAGCAGGTTCAGCATAATCACCAGCTGACCCAGCACATCATCCATCAGATGCAGCGGAGACAGTTCAGAAACAACCGACCAGAAGTGAAGCGGCAGCAGCGCCAGGCTGACACGCACAATCTGACGACGCCAGTGGCTGGTCAGTTGGGCAGGCATGTTGAAATGACGGACCGCAACGCCGTCTTTTTCCAGGACCTTCCAGCACAGGCCAAACACCAGCCAGAACAGCGCCAGTTTTTTGCTGAATGCCCACAGCAGATCGCTGACGTTAAGCTGCATGGTGAGCAGAATCAGGCCTACCGCCAGAATAATCAGGCACACCGGCAGAGCGCGAATAAGGTCGATCAGAATCGCTTTTGGCGTATGGAGCTGGCTGTCGTTGCGCAGTTGCCCCACTTCCGAGGCCAGCTTCGCCTGGTACTGTTTAAGCCATTTCAAACGCCAGCGAATCAGACCGGCAATCAGCAGCAGGGGTAATCCCGCCAGGAAAGCAATCATTACCGCAGGCCAGGCTTTCTCCCAGTTCACGGTGATTTTCATGCTCTTGATCTGCGTTTTCAGCTGCTCAGGGAAGGACTTCACCCAGTCCCAGTCCATCGGCTTGTTGCTGTTCACCCAGAAAATTTGCTGCGTCAAAATCTCCTGCAGGCTTTTGGAAACGCTGACCAGCTGCTGCTGGTTGATCTGCAGGTTGATGGCCATCATCAGCTGGTTGCCCAGCTGTTTGTTGAGCTGATCCAATAGCTCACGGCGCATATCGACGACCTGGAGCAGCGCGTCATGCACTTCCGGGTTCACGTCGCTGGAATGACCCTCTTCAATTTTGGCGACGAAGTTATCGCTCTGGAAAAGGGCATCACGCTGCTGATTCACGTCAAATTGTTCCAGACGCAAATCCGCAATGCGGTTAGTCATGTCTTCCAGCTCGTCGGCGGACGGCAGCGTCTGCTGCTGCTGGTAGAGAATACGCGACAGCAGGAGGCTACCTTTCAGGACCGCGATCTGTTCTTTGATGTTGCGTTCCGCCTGCAGCGCCCGATCCAGCCAGTTTTTCACTTTAATGTTTTGCTGAACCAGCGAGTTGCCGTTTTCGGTCGCCAGAATCAGACGCTGACTCAGCTGATGGTTAGCCTCCAGCTCCTGTTTCACCAGCGGGTTGGCCTGAATACGGGCCGTTTCGTCCGGCGATACCGCCTCCTGGGCCGTTTTTTCCGTCAGGGTCAGACGCTTACTGTTTACCGCTTCCTGCAGCAGCTGAAGCTGGTGTTCCAGACGATTAATATTCGCCGTGACGTAATCACGCTGTTTCTGGAGCGTGTCCTGCAGCACCGTATTCCCTTCCAGGCTTTTACGCTGCTGTTCAATTTGCGCATTGAGTAATGACTGCTGAACCAGCAGCAGAGTTTGCTGAGTTGGGCGAAGCGTCCCTTCCCCCACCGTCGTACCGTTCAGGCGGTTGCGGATCTGCTGCAGCTGCTGAGACGCGGTATACATCGCATTTTGCACGCGCTCGGGCTGGGTTTGCAGAGAAACGAGCTGACTGTTGTAGGTCGCGAGGTCGGACTGCGCGGTTTGCAGATCGTCGAGCAGTTGGGCAACGCGCGACTCCAGCTGACGCAAAGAAAGCGTGGCGAGCGTCTTACGCGTTTCGTCGTCGTTATCGACGTCACTCAGCGCATTCAGCGCTTCCGTGGCCTTGCGCATGTTCTCAGGCGCCTGCGCCACCTTCTGACGAAGCTGGGTGGTTTCTGCTTTAACGCGCTCAATTTTATCAATGTTTTCCAGCGTCTCTGTCAGATCCTGCTGGGTGAGTTTCTCCTGCGGAGAGAGCTCTTTTTGTTTGTTCAGGGTGTCGAGTTGCGACTGAACATCACTGCGTGAAGGGATATCCGTACTGTTATCTGCGCGGGCCCACGAAAGCGGTCCGGTGGAGAAGAAAAACAGCATAGCAAAGAGCAATGCAAAAACAGGATGTTGCGAGCGATTGATGGGCAGCATAGTTGTGAATGATGTCAGCAGATGACCGATAATAGTCCGGCGTGAAGAATATCACGCTCGCCTGAAGCAGAATAGCGTGAACGTTATCCTCTAAGATAAATCCTGGAATGGCTCAGGCGGGTAACGAAGGGGAATCGCTGCGCAGCGTCGGGCAGAGCTGTAGCATTTCCAGTAAAATCGCCACGTAACTGCGGGCTTCCTCTTTGAGGTCAAAGGATTGCGGCGCAAACAGCCAGTTTTCCATCAACCCTGAAATGTAGCTGCGCATCAGAATAGCCGCCCGGCGGGTCAACAGGTTGGCCGGGAGCAGTTTTGCCTGCATACACAGATTCAGGTTCTGCTCAATACGGTCATAGCTCTCCAGGCTGAGACTACGCTGCGCCTGCTGCACTACTGCCATCTCCCCCACGAACTCGCATTTATGAAAAATAATTTCCATCATTAATCTGCGACGTTCTTCAACTACCGTAGCTTCAAGGATATATACTAATATCTCTCTTAATACTGAGAGTGGATCGTCAGGGAATTTTGCCCGATACTCACTCTCAAGATCGCTAATGCTGGACTCTGAAAGCTCCCAGATTTCACTGAACAGATCTGACTTATCTTTAAAATGCCAGTAAATCGCACCCCGAGTCACGCCAGCAGCCTGAGCAATTTGTGCCAACGAGGTTGATGAAACACCCTGCTGAGAGAACAAACGTATTGCCACATCAAGGATATGTTGTCGGGTTTCCAGCGCTTGTTGTTTAGTTTTTCGTGCCATAGGTGAGTGAATTTACAGGAGTCAGATTTACATACATTTGTGAATGTATGTACCATAGCATGACGATAATATAAACGCAGCAATGGGTTTTTGGACTCAGGACCATTGATCAATTTGAAATCGGACACTCGAGGTTTACATATGAACAAAAACAGAGGGTTAACGCCTCTGGCGGTCGTTCTGATGCTCTCAGGCAGCTTAGCGCTAACAGGATGTGACGACAAACCAGCTCAACAAGGAGCTCAGCAGGCGCCAGAAGTCGGCGTAGTGACACTCAAATCTGAACCTCTGCAGATCACCACCGAATTACCTGGCCGTACCAATGCCTATCGCATTGCGGAAGTTCGCCCTCAGGTGAGTGGCATTATCCTGAAACGTAACTTTACCGAAGGCGGTGATGTGAAAGCCGGTGAGTCTCTGTATCAGATTGATCCCGCGACCTATCAGGCCTCTTATGAAAGCGCCAAAGGCGACCTGGCAAAAGCGCAAGCCGCTGCCAAAATCGCCCAACTGACGCTGAACCGTTATCAAAAACTGCTCGGTACGAAGTACATCAGTCAACAGGATTATGATACCGCTCTGGCCGATGCCCAGCAGGCTAACGCCGCCGTGGTGGCCGCCAAAGCGGCCGTCGAAACCGCACGTATTAATCTGGCCTATACCAAAGTGACCTCCCCTATCAGCGGTCGTATTGGTAAATCTTCCGTCACGGAAGGGGCGCTGGTACAGAACGGACAAACCACTGCGCTGGCTACCGTGCAGCAGCTTGATCCGATCTACGTTGACGTAACCCAGTCCAGCAATGATTTCCTGCGCCTGAAACAGGAGCTGGCTAACGGCACCCTGAAACAGGAAAACGGCAAAGCCAAAGTGGAGCTAGTGACCAACGACGGTATCAAGTTCCCGCAGGAAGGGACTCTGGAGTTCTCCGATGTGACGGTCGACCAGACTACCGGTTCCATCACCTTACGGGCGATTTTCCCGAACCCTGACAAAAATCTGCTGCCAGGTATGTTCGTTCGCGCGCGTCTGGAAGAAGGCACCAATCCAACCGCACTTCTGGTTCCACAGCAGGGTGTGACCCGTACGCCACGTGGCGATGCGAGCGCGCTGGTTGTCGGGGCGGATGACAAAGTCGAAATGCGCAACATTACCGCCACTCAGGCGATTGGCGATAAATGGCTGGTGACGGAAGGTCTGAAAGATGGCGATCGCGTGATTGTTACTGGTTTGCAAAAAGTTCGTCCTGGTGCGCAGGTCAAAGCACAGGAAGTGAAATCTGACGATAAACAATCTGCTTCGGCCGCTGACCAGTCAGAACAAACCAAGTCTTAACTTAAACAGGAGCCGTTAAGACATGCCTAATTTCTTTATCGATCGCCCCATATTTGCGTGGGTGATCGCCATTATCATCATGTTGGCCGGGGGACTTGCGATCCTGAAGCTGCCTGTCGCGCAATATCCAACGATTGCGCCACCGGCGGTGACAATTTCCGCAACCTACCCGGGCGCTGATGCGAAAACGGTGCAGGACACCGTCACCCAGGTTATCGAACAGAACATGAACGGTATCGATAACCTGATGTACATGTCATCAAACAGTGACTCAACCGGTACAGTACAGATCACCCTGACCTTCGAGTCAGGTACCGATGCTGACATCGCGCAGGTTCAGGTGCAGAACAAACTGCAGCTGGCAATGCCGTTGCTGCCGCAGGAAGTACAACAGCAGGGCGTGAGCGTCGAGAAATCGTCCAGTAGCTTCCTGATGGTTGTTGGCGTTATCAACACCAACGGCACCATGACGCAGGAGGATATTTCCGACTACGTGGGCGCCAACATGAAGGATGCCATCAGCCGTACTTCCGGTGTGGGTGACGTTCAGCTGTTCGGTTCTCAGTACGCGATGCGTATCTGGATGGATCCGAACAAACTGAACAACTTCCAGCTGACGCCGGTTGACGTGATTAACGCGATTAAAGCGCAGAACGCCCAGGTGGCAGCCGGTCAGTTAGGCGGTACACCACCTGTGAAAGGCCAGCAGCTTAACGCGTCCATTATCGCGCAAACCCGTCTGACCTCCGCCGATGAGTTCAGCAAAATCCTGCTGAAAGTGAATCAGGACGGTTCGCAGGTTCGCCTGCGCGACGTAGCGAAAGTGGAGCTGGGTGGCGAAAACTACGACATCATTGCGAAGTTTAACGGTAAACCGGCTTCCGGTCTGGGTATTAAACTGGCGACCGGCGCTAACGCCCTGGACACCGCCACGGCGATCCGCGCAGAGTTGAAGAAGATGGAACCGTTCTTCCCGTCAGGTCTGAAAATCGTCTACCCGTACGACACGACGCCGTTCGTAAAAATTTCGATTCATGAAGTGGTTAAAACGCTGGTAGAAGCGATTATCCTGGTCTTCCTGGTGATGTATCTGTTCCTGCAAAACTTCCGCGCGACGCTGATCCCAACCATCGCCGTGCCGGTCGTTCTGCTGGGGACCTTTGCCATCCTTGCGGCCTTTGGATTCTCGATAAATACCCTGACGATGTTCGGGATGGTGCTTGCCATCGGCCTGTTGGTGGATGACGCCATCGTAGTGGTAGAGAACGTCGAGCGTGTCATGGCGGAAGAGGGTTTACCGCCGAAGGAAGCAACCCGTAAATCCATGGGCCAGATCCAGGGCGCGCTGGTCGGTATCGCGATGGTACTGTCGGCGGTATTTATCCCGATGGCCTTCTTCGGCGGCTCTACCGGTGCGATTTACCGCCAGTTCTCGATTACCATCGTTTCCGCGATGGCGCTGTCGGTGCTGGTCGCATTGATCCTGACGCCTGCGCTGTGTGCCACCATGCTGAAGCCCATTCAGAAAGGCGGTCATGGCGAGCATAAAGGGTTCTTTGGCTGGTTTAACCGCATGTTTGACAAGAGCACGCACCACTACACCGACAGCGTGGGCAACATCCTGCGTAGCACCGGTCGTTATCTGCTGCTCTATATCATCATTGTCGTCGGCATGGCCTATCTGTTCGTTCGTCTGCCAAGCTCGTTCCTGCCTGATGAAGACCAGGGCGTGTTCCTGACGATGGCGCAGCTTCCGGCGGGTGCATCGCAAGAGCGTACCCAGAAAGTGCTGGATGAAGTGACGGACTACTACCTCACCAAAGAGAAAGCGAACGTTGAGTCCGTGTTTGCGGTTAACGGCTTTGGCTTTGCGGGTCGTGGTCAGAACACCGGTATCGCCTTCGTCTCTCTGAAAGACTGGGCGGATCGTCCGGGCGAGGAGAACAAAGTTGAGGCCATCACTGGCCGTGCAATGGGGACCTTCTCGCAGATTAAGGATGCGATGGTCTTCGCCTTTAACCTGCCAGCGATTGTTGAACTGGGTACCGCGACCGGTTTCGACTTCCAGCTGATCGACCAGGGCGGTCTGGGTCACGAAAAACTGACGCAGGCACGTAACCAACTGTTCGGAGAGGTGGCGAAACACCCTGACCTGCTGGTTGGCGTGCGTCCAAACGGTCTGGAAGATACGCCGCAGTACAAGATCGATATCGACCAGGAGAAAGCACAGGCGCTGGGCGTGTCCATCAGCGACATCAATACCACACTGGGCGCGGCCTGGGGCGGTAGTTACGTGAACGACTTCATCGACCGTGGTCGTGTGAAGAAAGTGTACGTGATGTCAGAGGCGCAGTACCGTATGTTGCCGAACGATATTAATAACTGGTACGTTCGCGGCAGCAATGGTCAGATGGTTCCGTTCGCGGCGTTCTCAACGTCACGCTGGGAATATGGTTCACCACGTCTGGAACGTTACAACGGTCTGCCATCAATGGAGATCCTGGGTCAGGCCGCACCAGGCCGAAGCACCGGTGAAGCCATGAACCTGATGGAAGAGCTGGCGAGCAAATTGCCTTCGGGCATCGGCTATGACTGGACCGGTATGTCCTATCAGGAACGTCTGTCCGGTAACCAGGCCCCTGCCCTGTATGCCATTTCTTTGATTGTGGTATTCCTGTGTCTGGCGGCACTGTATGAGAGCTGGTCGATTCCGTTCTCCGTTATGCTGGTGGTTCCACTCGGGGTTATCGGTGCACTGCTGGCGGCGACGTTCCGTGGATTGACCAACGACGTGTACTTCCAGGTAGGCCTGCTGACAACCATTGGCTTGTCGGCGAAGAACGCGATACTTATCGTTGAATTCGCCAAAGACCTGATGGAGAAAGAAGGTAAAGGGCTTATCGAGGCGACGCTTGAAGCGGTACGTATGCGTCTGCGTCCTATTCTGATGACGTCACTGGCGTTTATCCTCGGCGTACTGCCGCTGGTTATCAGCTCTGGCGCGGGCTCCGGTGCGCAGAACGCGGTCGGTACTGGCGTGATGGGCGGTATGATCACCGCGACCGTGCTGGCTATCTTCTTCGTTCCGGTGTTCTTCGTGGTGGTTCGCCGCCGCTTCAGCCGCAAAAATGAAGATGTTGAGCACAGTCATTCGGTAGAACCGCACTGATACCGGTTTCACATCATAAAAAGGCCGCATTAGCGGCCTTTTTCATTTTAAGAAAAAATCATAAAATACGCTTATTGTGGTTTTATTTATTTTCTGCCAGCGTAACAGGACATATCATAAATAACGGATAACGTAATCCGAGAATACAGGATTTTTTTAAATTCATTTCTTCGGTCAGAGGGTTAGGAATATTCCTAATTAAAAGTTCGGAAAAACAGAACTCCGGATTTGAACTTTTTCTTCAGGCGCAAACCTAAGCTAATGAAACGTAAGGAAGCTAACAAAACAAGCGTTAATCTGGATAAAAATGTTCCGTTCCGGATGAACATTTGCGTAGAGTCTCGCAGCCTGCGGTTTTATTTGTAATTTTTCGTAATAGCGCGGTGAAATCCAGACAGGAGTGGCTTATAGTTAGGTTATCAGGAACACAGCACTCATGTAGCTAAGTCAGTTGTATCCATCCCGACAATGATGTTCGGTGAGTAATAAATCACTCAGAAGGGGATGCGCTATGGACGAGTACTCGCCAAAACGGCATGATATCGCGCAGTTGAAATTTCTCTGCGAATCCTTGTACCATGACTGCCTTGCCAATCTTGATGAAAGTAACCATGGCTGGGTAAACGATCCAACGTCTGCCATCAATTTACAGTTGAACGAGCTTATAGAGCATATCGCTACCTTCGCACTTAATTATAAAATTAAGTACAATGAAGATAATAAGCTCATTGAGCAAATTGATGAATACCTGGACGACACCTTTATGTTGTTCAGTAGTTACGGCATTAACGCGCAAGATTTGCAAAAATGGCGCAAATCGGGAAACCGACTATTCCGCTGTTTCGTCAACGTGAGCAGAGCTAACCCCGTTAGCCTTTCCTGTTAAAATTATTACAATTACTAAGGTGAATTTATGTCTGAAAAACCACTCACAAAGGTCGATTATTTGATGCGCTTACGCCGTTGTCAGTCAATTGACACCCTCGAACGCGTCATTGAAAAGAATAAATACGAGCTTTCTGATAATGAACTGGCGGTATTTTATTCAGCTGCTGACCATCGCCTCGCTGAGCTAACGATGAATAAGTTATATGACAAAATTCCCACATCCGTGTGGAAATTTGTACGTTGATCTTTGAAGTGTGTCTGTAGAGGTTCTACGCCACGTTCTAAGCTGTATTCACCTGTCCCGTTATGCTCCCTGTGCGAAAGCCAGGTCTCCGTGTTAAACGCGCTCATCAGCAACAATGTTGTGACTCTGCTCACATCGGCTTTTCGGGAACGTTCCCCTCCTGGCCAGTTGCGATTACCCTTCAGGAATCACATCCAGAGAGGTTTACGATGAGCATTGAAAAACAGAAGATGATTTCAGGTGAACATTACCGCCCGGGTGATGAGACACTACGCGCCGACAGACTGCGGGCACGCCATCTCATCCATCGCTATAACCACACTGCGCCTGATGAAAAAACAGAACGCCAGACCATTCTGGCGGAACTGCTGGGGCAAAGTGAAGGGGCTTATATTGAGCCGAGTTTCCGCTGTGACTATGGATATAACATTTATCTGGGCAAAAACTTTTACGCGAACTTCGATTGCGTGATGCTGGATGTGTGTCCTGTTCATATCGGCGATAACTGTATGCTCGCGCCGGGTGTTCATATTTATACAGCAACCCATCCCCTGGATGCGGAGGAACGTAATAGCGGCGTCGAGTTTGGTAAGCCCGTCACTATTGGCAATAATGTCTGGATTGGCGGACGGGCGGTCATTAACCCAGGCGTTACCCTGGGTGACAACGTGGTCGTCGCTTCCGGTGCCGTCGTGACGAAAGACGTCCCGTCTAATGTCGTCGTTGGGGGTAACCCGGCGAAGATCATCAAAACGCTGTAAGATCCCGGGGGAGTCAACTGTTATGGTCTTTTAGCGCCTGACTGTTACTTTTTTCAGCGGGATGGCTCCCCTAAAATTGGCAGACACCCTGTATTGTCTACACGCATAAAGGCAAAAAATGACCGAGATACAGCGCCTGCTTACCGCCACCATCGACGATCTTAACCTCCGCGAAAAGCGCGATAATCGCCCGCGCTTTAGCATCAGCTTTATCCGCAAACATCCCGGACTGTTTGTCGCAATGTATGCCGCCTGGCTGGCAACGCTTATTGTGATGCTGAAGTCCGAAACGCTGGTGGACTCCGTCTGGCTACTGGTTGTGTTATTTGTCGTCTTTAACGCTTTTTTCTTTTTCGACGTGAATCCCCGCTACCGTTACGAAGATATCGACGTGCTCGATTTCCGGGTCTGCTACAACGGTGAATGGTACAACACGCGTTTCGTGCCTGCGGAGCTTATCGAGAGCATCATGCACTCTCCGGCCGTTGAAACCGTGCAAAAAGAGAAGCTGCAAAAAATGGTTTCCACCAAAGGTCAGCTCTCTTTCTATGATGTCTTTACTCTTTCCCGCCCTGCTGCTGCGTAATTAACGCCTGCAGGCGTCGGATACCCGGCACAAACTGCGAAGCAGAGGTATTGCCATAGCCTAAAACCAGACCGGTTTGCCCCTGCTTCGCCTCCAGGTAGTACCCGCTCAGCGCAGCGGGTGCCAGCTGAAATGCCCTCGCCTTCTCCACCAGCCTCTGGTCATCAATACCGTTAATCGTCACCGTCAGGTGCATCCCGCCCTCTCCGGCAAGAATACGGTGAGGGGTGTGAAGCGCTGTGCTCAGCGCCTCGCGCAGCTGGCGGTAACGTTTACGATAAAGCCGCCGCATGGCAGCAAGATGACGGGCATAGTGACCTTCTTCAATGAACAGCGCGAGGGTGCGCTGCTCCGCACGATGCCCGCCGCGCAGCAGCGAGCCAATGGCAGCGCGCGACGCCTTCGCCAGTGCGGGCGGCAGCACCATAAACCCCATTCTGAGTGACGGAAACAACGTTTTGCTGAAGGTTCCGAGATACACAACAGGGGCGTTATTCACCATTCCCAGCATGGCCGGTACGGGCTCACCGGCATAACGGAACTCGCTGTCGTAATCATCTTCAATGATCCATGCGTTGTGCTGTCGGGCCAGCTCCAGCAACGCCAGCCTCCGCCGAGCGCTGAGCACGCTTCCGTAAGGGAACTGATGCGAGGGCGAAGTGAAAATCAGCGTGGGGGAAGGCGCATTCCGCCCTTCCCAGCACATTCCCTCATCATCCACCGGCATTCCCGTCATTGTCAGGCCGGTTTTGACAAAGGCACTTTTGGCTCCGGCATAGCCGGGGTTTTCTACCCAGGCAACATCGCCTGGTTCGCTCAACAGTATCGTGCACAGATTAACCCCTTCAAGCGCCCCTTCGGTTATCACTATCTGGCTGGCGTCGCAGTCAATGCCCCGGGAGAGCGCGAGGTGGCGAGCAATCGCCGCACGAAGCGACGGCTCTCCGGCCGGATCGCCATACCCAAGCAGAGCGTTCCCCTCCTCGCGCAAGACGCGATCGTACAATCGCCGCCACAGCGGCAACGGGAAATAGTTGATGGCGGGCGTTCCCGGCGTAAATGCCATGACCGGAGTATCACGCTGCACCGGCGCAGGCAGATGAGTGACCCGTTTTGCCAGCACAACCTCAGGCGCCGACAATGTCCGGACGCGTGCGCGATGCGCAAATTGAGCAACCTTTGTCCCCTGCCGGTTACGCAGCAAATAGCCTTCAAGCGTAAGCTGGTCCAGCGCCGCGTTAACGGTGTTCCGGGAAACCGCAAGCTGCTGCGCCAGCGTGCGCGAGCCGGATAGCTGGCTACCAGACTGAAGTTTCCCGCTGAGGATGGCCTCTCGCAAAGCCAGATAGAGTGCCCGCTGGAGTGTCTCATCCCCACGCTTTTTCAGTGCAGCATGGAGCAAGGTATAAAATTCATCACCCGGTATATTCATCCCATCTCCTTGTGGTACCAACAAAACATAGTCGAGTGGTGCTTTTTAAGGAACCAGCAATTCACTAGTCTGAAGCTCTTTTCAACGTCACGGAAATGAAGATGAAGACATTCAATGAGTTTGGACAACCCGTGGGCGACGCCCTTATCGACTGGCAGCCTCGACCACATCCGTCCCGGGTGGTGCTGCAGGGGCGTTTTTGTCGGCTTGAACCGCTGCGCGTGGTGCATGCCGAGGCGCTCTTCTCCGCCTATTCCCTGGCCGAAGACACCCGTAGCTGGACGTGGCTGCTGCGCGAACCTGATGCCACTGCCGCCGAGTATGCCGAATGGGTGGCGAGCGTGAGTGATTTATCTGACCCGATGCACTTTGCCGTCATTGATAATCAGACCCAGTCTCCGGTCGGAACGCTGGCCCTGATGCGGATCGATCCGAAAAACGGCGTCGTGGAGGTAGGTCACGTTCATTTCTCACCACTGTTGAGCCGCACGCCAATGTCGACAGAAGCGCAATACCTGCTGATGCGGTACGTATTTGATACCCTGGGCTATCGGCGATACGAATGGAAGTGCAACAGCCTGAACGCACCTTCACGCAAAGCCGCACTGCGCCTGGGTTTTCAGTTTGAAGGGCGGTTTCGCCAGGCGCTGGTCATAAAAGGCCGTAACCGGGATACCGACTGGTTTTCGATTCTCGACAAAGAGTGGCCGGCGCTGGCGAGCGCCTTTGAAGGCTGGCTTGCCACCGACAATTTTACCGCCGATGGCAAACAGAAAAGATCCCTGGAAAGCTGGCGAGAAATACGCGCCTAGCGTCTTTTCTTACGCCCCTGAACCGCCTTAAAGCGCGGATTGGATTTGCAAATCACGTATAAGCGTCCCTTGCGTTTGACTATCTGGCAATCCGGGTGACGCTGTTTCGCACTGCGCAATGAGTTAAGCACCTGCATCATTACCCCCGCTTCGCATTAAGAAAACCGCCAAAACGCTTACGGAAGCGCGCCGCGCTGCCATCCGTGGAGAACGTTTTTTGCTTACCGGTATAAAACGGGTGCGATTTCGAAGAAACCTCGATGGTGATGTATGGATACGTTTCACCGTCGAGTTCAATTTCGCGGTCAGTTTTAATGGTTGAGCCGACTTTAAAGTATTCATTGGCACTGGTGTCGTGGAATACCACAGTGCGATACGCTGGATGGATATCGGGTTTCATCATCAATCTCTCATGTTTTGTTATAACATAACAAAATAATATCCAGCCCTTGTTGAAAAAACAACCCCCCTTTTGCCACTGATATTTTACAGGTTTACCTGAGATAAAATAAAAACCAGGCCGCCCACGTGCTATAACTGTATCATTTCGCGGTAAAATCTTTCTCTTCAGGCAGGGAACTCAGCGTCCGGATTTCGACATATGAGAAAGGAAACGACAGCATGAATACCCGACATCTGGTCAGTCTGGTGACTGGCATACTTATCTTTTCTGTGCTGGTTCCCATTTGCCTGAGCATCTGGCTGGCGCATCGCCAGGCGGAAGAGAAATTTGTCGATGCGCTGGATAACTATGCTTCTCGTGTGCTGATACGAACCGACAGGGTCCTGGCTCAGGCAAAAGATGCGCTTAATCATCTGCAAACGTATGACGGCGTGCCGTGCAGCCCTTCGCATTTAAAAGAGATGAGCCGGGCCGCGTTTTCCTGGCGATATGTCCAGGAAGCGATCTATACCGACAACCTGAAACCACGCTGCTCCTCGCTGGAGCAATCCAGCCATGCCTCCCCCTTCCCCCCACCAACGCGCATTACCCGGGATGGTTACAGCGCATGGCTGACGGCGCAAAACGATCTGGGATTTCACCGCTACATGGTTGTACTGGGCAAAGGCCACTACCTTGTCATGATCGATCCTGCCTCGCTGGTAGATGTGATCCCTTTTGGGGAGATAGCCATCGATGCCGCCCTGGTCGGAACCGCAACACACCGCATTTTTGCCAGCAGTAATCCACTCGCGCCGCATATCCGCGAGATGATTCAGGAACGAGAGGGAGACCGCGTCCAGTACAACGGTTCAATGTACGTGATGAAGCCTGTCCCTGAGTTGGGCTTTACCGTCGTGACCTGGGCTCCGCTCAAACCTTTGGCTGATACCTGGCACAGGCAACTCCTTTTCTGGTTACCGTTTGGCATGTTGATAAGCTTGCTCGCCGCACTGTTTGTCTTGCGGATACTGCGTCGCATCCAGTCGCCCCGCAATCGCCTGCTTGACGCCATTAACAGCCGGGATTTTGTGGTTCACTATCAGCCCATCGTGGCGCTCTGTAGCGGGAAAGTGGTGGGGGCAGAGGCGCTGGCGCGCTGGCCTCAGCCAGATGGCAGCAGCCTCTCGCCGGATATTTTTGTTCCCCTTGCTGAACAAACCGGGCTCATCTCGCAGCTCACGCAGTTAGTCATTGAAAAAGTGTTTGAAGATATGGGCCACTGGTTGCAACACCACCCCGATCAGCATATCTCCATTAATCTCGCCCCTGCCGATTTGACCTCCGGCAAACTGCCACCGTTGCTGAGTCAGTTAATGAATAAATGGCAAATTCATCCCCGACAAATCGCTCTTGAGCTCACCGAACGCGGTTTTGCCGACCCTAAAATCAGCGCCCCGGCTATCGCCGCGCTACGCCATTCCGGTCACCCTGTCTATATTGATGACTTTGGCACGGGCTACTCCAGCCTGAGCTATCTGCAGGATCTCGACGTGGATACGCTCAAAATTGATAAATCGTTCGTGGATGCGCTGGAGTACAAAAACGTCACGCCGCACATTATTGAAATGGCGAAATCGCTGAAGCTGGCGATGGTAGCGGAGGGTGTCGAGACCGAAGGGCAGCTCGCGTGGCTGCACCGTCATGGGGTGCAGTATGGGCAAGGGTGGTTCTACAGTAAGGCGCTGCCAAAGACGGAATTTATTCTGTGGGCTGAAAATAACCTCGGCAGGCACGTTACTTGAGGTAGGATTTGATCACCTGCAACACCACGCCAAGATCGGCTTCACGCTGCGCCTCTTCAGGCTCTTTCACGACATGATCGGTGAGATGCCCTTCAATCACCTGCATCATCATGCCATTCACCGCCCCACGGATCGCCGCCAGCTGCTGTAGCACCTCGGCGCATTCGTGATCGCGGTTAAGCATTTTTTCGAGGGCAGTGTTCTGCCCCTGAATTTTCTTCAGGCGAGTCAATAACATTTTCTTGTCGCGAACGGTATGTGACATCTCTGTCTCCCTCAGTTTATGGCGTTTAAAGCATATCACGCTCTACTCCCCCTGAGTATTTTTCTACTGGGGGGTAGTATATTACTACTGGGGGGGAGTAGTATTTGCACACGCTTTCCACCCTGGAACATTCAATGACCGATTTTGCTTCACTTCTGCAGCAGGGTAATGCCTGGCTGTTTGTTCCCAGCGCTATCCTGCTCGGCGCGTTACATGGTCTGGAACCGGGCCATTCCAAAACCATGATGGCTGCCTTTATCGTGGCCATCCGCGGCACGCTGAAGCAGGCTGTACTGCTGGGTCTGGCGGCAACGCTATCCCATACGGCGGTGGTCTGGATCATTGCCATGGCAGGGTTATGGTTTGGTCGGGGCTGGGATGCTCATACGTCCGAGCCCTGGTTCCAGCTGTTCTCCGGGGTGTTGATCGTTTTGATCGCCCTGTGGATGGCATGGCGAACCTGGAAAGAGAGCCAGCCGCACGATCATCACCACCACCATCATGAACATGGACATGAACATGAACATGAACATGAACATGACCATGACCATGACCATGACCATCATCATGATCACCACCACCCGCTTGTTGAAGAGGAGTGGCAGGACGCCCACCAGCGCGCCCATGCGCAGGATATTAACCGGCGTTTTAATGGACAACATGTGACCACGGGACAGATCGTGATGTTTGGCCTGACAGGCGGGCTTATTCCCTGCCCGGCCTCCATCACGGTTCTGCTGATCTGCCTTCAGTTAAAGCATTTTGCGCTCGGCGCGACGCTGGTATTCAGCTTCAGTATCGGTCTGGCGTTGACGCTGGTCGCGTCCGGGGCGATTGCCGCCCTTAGCCTCAAACACGCGACCAAACGCTGGCCTGGCTTTAGCGAACTGTCCCGCAAAGCACCGTGGATTTCCGCTGCGCTGATTACCGTGGTAGGGATTTACATGAGCCTGCACGGCCTGAGCGGCATCCTGGCATAAGCCTGCGGCCACGGCAGGTGGCCGCATCTCAAGGGTCAACTGAGGTTCTGCTGCCAGCTGAAGCGATAACGAAGCTGGCGCGTCTGCAGGAGAAATTCCGGCGAGACGCTGGGGCTCCAGGAGTCATCGCCGCCCACGCCCATGTGAAACGCGTCGAGGTTGAGCCAACACCCCGGCTCTTCGCGCAACAGGTGATGATGGGTTGTCTCGCGCAACTGCTGCTGGCTGTAGCGGCTTATTGAGAAGTGGAACTGACCATTCAGCAGATGCGTTCCTGCCACAAGTTCGCGGGTATCGCAGCGCAAACCATTTTCCGTCGGGAAGATATACGGCGTGTGCATCGCCTCCAGGGGCAATGTCCAGCGCCCCTGCTGTGCCGCCAGCTTTCTGTCCGGGTAATTTTCGTGCGGCCCCAGCCCCAGCCAGTGAACGTTTTCCGGCGCTTCGGCGAGATGAACGCTCAGGCCAATCCGCGCGGGTTCCGGGATATCAGACGCCATATCGACCTGAATATCACCATGCAGAACGCCCTGCTCGTCCACCCGCCAGGTTTTACGGCTCAGGAACAGCGCTTTGCCGTGGTACTCCCAGACATGCAGGGTATTGACCACCACCTCGCGAGCATGCTGCTCTGCATCACAGGACAGTACGCGGGAGGTGAGATCGTACATACCCGCTGCTTTCCAGCGTTCAACCCACGCGTTCGGATCGATTTTCGTCGCTTCGCTCACGCCAATGTCATTATCCAACGGCGCGCGGCTAAAGCTATCCGTCACGGGTGAAATCAACAGTGCCACGCCATCTCGCCACCATTGGGTGAGGTTTCCGGAAGTGCAATCGAACTGCCAACGCTGCTGCTGATGCGTTATCTCCAGCATGAGGTCATGTTGCGTCAACACGGGAGGTTCGCCCGCAGACACTGTCGGCGCAATAAAGAGAGGAACCGGGAGCGGCCACTGCTCCCACGCGCAGCGATGGCCAGCCGGTGACCACGGCGTTGCCCGCGGCTGGCGAACCTCAACATTCAGCCAAACCTCTCCCGGCCCGGCCTTCAGCGCCGGCAGATCGAGCTCCAGACGCTGGGTGCCCTCGGGAGCCATCGCGAGCGTGACCTCGCTCGCGGCCAGCACCTCTCCATCACGTGCAATCGTCCAGCTCAGCACCTCGTTATCGGTGTGGCGGAACAGGTAGCCACTTTGCACCTCAATCACCAGCGGAGCAGTGCTCACCAGCGTAAAGGTAAAAAACTGCTGGGCGCGCTGCGCTTCGTACAGCGCCGGATGCGGGGTTCGGTCGGGGAATACCAGACCATTGAGGCAGAACTGCCGATCGTTCGGCTTATCGCCAAAGTCTCCGCCGTACGCCCAGAACGCGTTACCCTTTTCGTCTTGCTTCGTCAGGGCCTGATCGACCCAGTCCCAGACAAACCCGCCCTGCAGGCGAGGATGATTGCGAAACGCCTGCCAGTATTTCGCAAACCCACCAAAGCTGTTGCCCATCGCGTGGGCGTATTCGCAGAGGATCAGCGGACGCGTTTCATCCGGCATGCCGATCCATTTCTTGATTGACCATTTAGGTACTGCCGGGAAAGGCTGATCCTGATCGACCCGGGCGTACATCGGGCAGACAATATCGGTCGCTGCCGTATTCGCCCCGCCGCCTTCATACTGCACCGGGCGCGTCGGGTCGGTGGTTTTCAGCCAGCGGTACAGCGCATCGTGGTTCGCACCGTGGCCGGATTCATTGCCCAGCGACCAGATAATAATCGAAGGATGATTTCGGTCGCGCTGCACCATGCGGGTCACGCGCTCGCTCATGGCAGGTAGCCAGCGCGGATCGTCAGCGAGGCGGCTCATCGGCACCATACCGTGCGTTTCGATATTCGCTTCGTCAACGACGTACAGCCCATAACGATCGCAAAGCCGGTACCACAGCGGATGATTAGGATAGTGCGAGCAGCGCACGGCGTTGAAGTTGTGCTGCTTCATGATTTCGATATCGCGACGCATGGTTGCTTCATCCATCACCTGGCCGTTTTCAGGGTGGTGCTCATGTCGGTTAACGCCGCGGATCAGCAGCGGTTTACCGTTGAGCTTGAGCAGGCCATTGCTGACGTCAACGCGGCGGAAGCCAACGTCGCATGCCTCGACCTCGACCACCTCACCCTGCGAGTTGAGAAGCGCAATCGTCAGGCGATACAGTTCCGGCGTTTCAGCACTCCACAGCGCAGGGTGCTCGACGGGGATCGCCACCGTTAACCGCTCAGCCCAGCCGCCGCGCTCGTCCACAATGGCAGAGCCTGGCCGCTGGGTCGCGCTGGCACAGCGTTCACCGTTGCGCCACAGCGTTATCGTGACATCGCACTCCGCGTAGCAAGTGCCTGTCAGCGCGACCGCCACTTTCAGCACCGCGCGGTCAAGCTCAGCGTTCAGGTCCGTCAACACATGGTAATCGGCGATCTGCGTTTCGGGTTTATGCAGCAAAGTGACGTCGCGGAAAATGCCGCTCATCCGCCACATGTCCTGGTCTTCAAGATAACTGCCGTCGCACCAGCGCAGTACCATGACCGCCAGGCGGTTCTCCCCGGCGCGCAGCGCCGCCGAGAGATCGAATTCGGCGGGCAAGCGGCTGTCCTGGGAATAGCCTATCCACTGTCCGTTGCACCAAAGATGAAACGCCGAGTTCACGCCGTCAAAGATAATGCGGGTTTGCCCGCCGTGGAGCCAGGCGTCATCCACCTCAAATGTGAGCGAGTAACATCCGGTTGGGTTCTCTTGCGGAACAAAAGGCGGCGTGACGGGAATGGGATAGGTGACGTTGGTGTAGATGGGCGTGTCAAACCCCTGCATTTGCCAGTTAGACGGCACGGGCATCGCAACGGCGTCCGCGCAATCTTCCGTTACCCATGCCTCCGGGACTTGCTCGGGTGCAGGAAAATAATTAAACCGCCACGCCCCGTTAAGAGAACGTCTGCTGACTGACTCCTCGTCGTCCAGGGCCGAGGATTCATGGCGCCAGCTGTGTAACGGCGCATGAGCCGCCAGCCGGTTCCACTGGGTAACGCCGGGGTTTTCCCAGTCCCGTCGGGCCAGAATGGCACCGAGCGTCGGTGATAAAGTGTTGGGCATACTAACCTCTTTGCGAAGCGCTCACAATTTTGGTTAACATGCCCTGGCACTGAGCGAGGGTAAAGCATTCCATCGCAGAGCAGCGAGTCAGATCACAAAGTTTTATTTACGCGCAAGCTGCTCTGCCAGGAGAGCCAGGCGTCTGAGCTGCTCCGCCAGATCCTCTTGTTCGGCCTGCTGCGGATGGCGGCGCGCGGTGGAGTGACGGATCACCAGCGTAACCGGCAGCTGAACCTGCCAGCACGCATCGCCCTGGAGGGGGTCCAGCAGCCACGTCACGCTGCGTTCGCCCGCCTGGCGAAACGCCTGGCGAACGGTCGTCAGCGGCGGCGAAAACCAGGCACTGTCGGCCGTATCGTCAAACCCGACTACCGATAGCTGGCCAGGGATCGCTACCCCTTTTTCCGCGCAGGCGCGCATCACCCCAAGCGCCATTTGATCGTTCGCCACCAGAATCGCCTCCGGTAATACCGTACCCGACAGCAGCATATGCCCTTTCTCATAACCGCTGGCCGCGCTCCAGTCACCGTATTCCACGGCAACCGCGTCAAGGCCGGACTGTGCCAGCGTCGCTTGCCATCCGGCCAGACGCGCACGCGCAGAGACCGAGCTTTCCGGTCCGCTCAACAAAGCAATATGCTGATGCCCCAGCGAAAGCAGATGCTCAACGCCCAGACGCGCCCCCTCCTCTGCGTTAAACACGAGGCTGTTTACCTGCGCTGAGGGCGATACATCCAGAAACAGCACCGGAACAGGCGATGCCAGCGCCCTGAGCTGTTCAGCGTGAGGATCGTCAAGCGGCACATTGACCAGCAGTGCTTCCACCCGCTGCGCCAGCAACGCCTGAAGCGCGGCCTGACACTGGTGCGGTTGCTCTACCATGGAAATGAGGACACTCGCCCCCTGTTCCGCTGCCCGGGATTTTACCGCCGAGACGATTTGTGAAGGCGCGTGCAGCGCCAGATCGGTCGTAATAAGACCCAGCGTACGGGTGCGTTTACCCGCCAGCTGTTGTGCCCGCAGGTTAGGCACATAGTGCAGTTCCGCCATTGCCTGCTGCACCTTTTCCCGCGTGCGCGCAGAGACATGCTCCGCGTCGTTAATCACGCGGGAAACGGTCTGATAAGAAACCCCCGCAAGGGAGGCGACATCATAGAGAGTGATTGCTTTCATGCATTCTGGCATCGCGATAGTCGAAGCGACTATTCTGCCACAGCGATGCCGTTAAAACATGTGAGCGCTTCGCAAATTAAACAACCCGTTCCGGCTGAGGAACGTTCTCATTGCGCGACTTCTGGCGGAACCAGGGCATACAGAGCTGAATAAGCGGACCAATGGTCAGGGCATACAGTACGGTTCCTACGCCAAACGTACCGCCAAGCACGCACCCAATCAGCAGGACGGACACTTCGATTGTGGTTCGCACGCTGCGAATGGACCAGCCCAGCCGGGCGTGAATGCCTGTCATCAGACCGTCGCGCGGGCCGGGCCCGAAACCGGCACCAATGTACATACTGGTGGCAATCGCGTTCATCACAATGCCCGATACCAGGAAAGCGATTCGCACAGGTAACGAACTCAGCTCGGGGATGAGCGCCATGCTGGCGTCTGCCGCCAGACCGATACAAATCACGTTACTGATCGTGCCGAGTCCGGGCATCTGGCGCAGGGGGATCCACAGCAGCAGCACCGCAGCGCCGGTCAAAATGATCACCGTCCCGATACTCATCCCCAGCTGCAGCCCGACGCCAAGGTGAAATACATCCCACGGATCAACCCCCAGATCCGAGCGAATAAACATCGTGGTAGAGAGGCCATACAGACCCAAACCGACATAAAGTTGTAGCAGACGACGTACCATTTTTTATCTTCTCCCGATAACCAGGCTTTCATCCTGACCTAAAATGGCACTATGATTAATGTCCAGTTTTCAAATAGTGGACTGCATATGTCATCACGCCGCTTTGGAAGTCAGTCTCTGGTACGCCTTTTAGGCCACTGGCAGCAAGCTTCATCCCGCACCCCGCTCTGGCGCCAGCTGGCTGACGCGTTGCGTCTGTTAATCCTTGATGGCCGACTGGCATTAAATACGCGACTGCCGGGTGAGCGTGAGCTGGCTACGACGCTGGACGTGAGCCGGACCACCGTCAGCAGCGCCCTCGCCCATCTGCGCGAGGAGGGATATCTTGAAAGCCGCCACGGCAGCGGGTCGCGCGTGATCCTCCCGGATACTCGCGCCGTTCCTACCCTTTCAGCGGCGAGTGCCGCACTGGATCTCTCCACTGCCGCCCTCAATGCCGGGCCAGAGATCCACCAGGCTTATACCCACGCGCTGACGGCTATTACCCAGCACCTCTCGCTGACGGGCTACGACCAGCTTGGGCTGCCTGCGCTTCGGGAAGCTATAGCGGCACGCTATACCGAACGGGGTCTTCCCACCCGCGCAGACGAAGTCATGGTGGTCAACGGTGCCGTCAGCGGTTTTGCGCTGATATTGCGGATGTTAACCGGGCCGGGAGATCGCGTCGTGGTCGATCACCCCACCTATCCGCTGGCGATTGCCGCCATTCAGGGGGCGCAGTGCCGGCCCGTTGGGGTGTCGCTGCCGGATACAGGCTGGGACACGGATGGTTTTGCCGCCACGCTTGCCCAGACTGCACCGCGCCTGGCTTACCTGATGCCTGATTTTCACAACCCAACCGGGCGTTGTATGGATATCGCCACCCGTCAGGCGATCGCCGATATTGCCGCGCAAACCCGCACGACGCTGGTTGTAGATGAAACGATGGTCGATCTCTGGTTTGACTCGCCCCCACCGCCACCGCTGGCATCGTTTAACCGGGAGGCAACCGTCATGACATTAGGCTCCGCCGGAAAAAGCTTCTGGGGCGGACTGCGTCTCGGCTGGATCCGCGCCTCTTCACGTACCATCGCCACCCTCGCCCAGACGCGGGATACGCTTGATCTGGGCTCGCCGCTGCTGGAGCAACTGGCGACGCTGTGGCTTATCAACAATAGCGAACGTTTTCTGCCCGCTCGCCGCAAGATGCTTGCGGAACGGCGCGATCGATGCAGTGAACTGCTGCGTGAACATTTTCCCGAGTGGCGATTCCATGAGGCGGAAGGCGGACTGTCTTACTGGATCGAACTTCCCGGCATGCTGGCGACACAGCTTGCCGCGCGGGCAGAAATCATCGGGATTAACCTGGGAACGGGCACACGGTTTGGCTTATCGGGGGCGTTTGACCGCTTTTTGCGCATGCCCTTCTCGCTGGAGCCAGCGGAAATGGAAGCGGCGTTACTGCGGATTAAACCCTTATGGCGTGCATTACATTCAAATGAGCCGGCCATCAAACGCAGTCTGGTTTAAGAATAAAAAGTTTGAAGGGGATCATAAAATAAAAACTGCTGACTGTAATATATGCAGTCAGCAGTTTTCACTGGACAACAATTAATGTTGCGGAGGAATAGGGAAACCTTTCAGCGAAATAACGAAGTTATCACCGTCTTTCTTTATTTTTGCACCGGTATCACACCAGTCAGACGCAATACGAAAGAACTCATCGCTTCCAACATTCCAGCCAAGACGTACATGCTTCACATAGCCTGAGCGCAAGAGATCGCAGGCCTCGTTGTAGTCACTGGCAGTTGACAGTTGTTGTTTCATTTTCTCTTCTTCAGAAGTTTACGTAGTGCTTTGATTTCTTTAGGAGTAAAAGGAGAAACACTCTCTTCTTCCGTATGCTGATTATCAATATCTTCTTCCGATACTCCCGCCTCTTCTACTGCTTCAAACGCCAGCAGCAGCAGTTTCTCTGTGGTCACGCTTAAATTTTCGTTATTCACTTCCGCATAGTGGCGAAGCCTTTCTTTTAGCGCGTCGTCAATTTTAACATTTAAAACCGCAGTAGCCATGTTTGTCACTTCCCTTCGGAATAAGTACTTTATGTAATACACGAAGTTAACACTGTTATCCAGATTTATATTTTTTTGAATTTTGGTGTTAAATAGACGTCCAATTATAAAATGCCAGTCTATTATTACAGGTTTATGACAATAATATTTCATCGCGATGAAATATATATTACAGCGTATAGGCGTTATAGTATTGTGGAATAATGACTACAGAGAGAGGTAACGCAGGAAGGTTTGTACGAGGCCGTAAATGGGTGGGGGCCCTGCCAGCTACATCCCGGCACCCACGTCGTCTGCCCTGGCTGCTTCCTTCCGGACCTGACCTGGTGAACAGAGTAGCGTTGCGGGAGAACCAACAGAGCCCCCATTGAGAGCGTTGATAACCAACGCGCTGGCGCATTATCCCTGTGCGAAGACCCAATTGCAAGCGACCCGGAACCGGATGCTGGTTTATTGCGCAAACAGACGCAGCAATCAGGGCAATCTTCGTTTACCATGGCTGTCCAGATGATCCCCGCAGGTGCAGGTATGGACGAACACGACTCCTTTCCCCAGCGCGTATGGCAAATTGTGGCCTCAATCCCGGAAGGCTACGTCACAACCTATGGTGATGTCGCACAGCTGGCCGGTTCACCGCGCGCGGCGCGACAGGTAGGTGGCGTTCTTAAACGGCTGCCGGAAGGAAGCACGCTGCCCTGGCATCGCGTGGTGAATCGTCATGGTGCCATCTCGCTGACCGGACCGGATCTCCAGCGTCAGCGCCAGGCATTACTGTCAGAGGGTGTGCAGGTATCGGGATCGGGACAGATTGATTTGCAAAAGTACCGCTGGGTGTACTAACCCCTCCCCCGAAGGAGAGGGTGATAGCAACAATTACATCTGGGTCGGTGGGGTTGGCAGGGACGGCTGATTGGTCTGTGGAGCAACCGGCACTTCGGTTTGCTGTACGGGAACCAGATTCAGGTCGACTTTAGTCCCACCGTGGTTAATGGCTTCCTGAACCGTATCGGTAATAAAGACCAGCTTATCGTTGATCGTTACCGCGGCACTCAGCAGGATACGGGCATTCGGCTGCACGTCTGACGGGTTATATGGCAGCACGAAGCTAAATGGCGCCTGCTTACCTTCAGTACGAACCGCACGCTGAGCCAGGACTTTCGACGGCGCGTCGGCCAGAGAAGCATCAGACAGCGTAACCGTTAATACCGCATCCGGCGGCAAAGCGACTCTCTGTTTGATCCAGATGGTACCGGAAACATTAGGCTGCTGAATGGATTGCTGTGAAAGGGTATTAATCCCGTTCGGATCGGCTGCAGGTACCGGCACCTGGGCGCTCTTACCAGCACAGGCGGACAACGCCACCGCAATAGCTACACCACTTAGCATGGGCACGAGTTTCATTGAAGTCTCCTTATCATCAATGCACCAGCGGGATCGATCCCATCCGATGTCGTTTCAATCACATAACGTATTCAAGTGTGGCACAGATCACCGATTAATGCCTGAAAACGTGCCGATATTAAGATTATTCTACCCATCGGACCACTTACATTTCTGCGTTATACTCTGCCTATCTTTCGCTACGGCGTTTATTGAGGACAACTATGAGTCAGGCACTGAACAATCTGCTGACATTACTGAATCTGGAAAAAATTGAGGAAGGACTCTTTCGCGGACAGAGTGAAGATTTAGGCTTGCGCCAGGTCTTCGGTGGGCAAGTCGTTGGACAAGCGCTGTACGCGGCAAAGGAGACCGTCCCGGCAGACCGTCTGGTGCATTCGTTCCACAGCTATTTCTTACGCCCTGGCGATAGCGCAAAACCGATTGTGTATGATGTTGAAGTTCTGCGTGACGGTAATAGTTTCAGTGCCCGCCGCGTGGCGGCCATTCAGAACGGTAAGCCCATCTTCTATATGACCGCCTCGTTCCAGGCACCGGAACCGGGATACGAGCATCAGAAAACGATGCCGCCGGCACCGTCGCCAGACACGCTCAAATCAGAGACCGATATCGCCCGTGCGCTGGCGCATCTGCTTCCGCCACAGGTCAAAGAGAAATTTCTGTGCGATAAACCGCTGGAGATCCGCCCCGTCGAGTTCCATAACCCGATGAAGGGTCACACCGCCGAGCCGAAACGTCAGGTCTGGATCCGCGCCAACGGTACCGTGCCGGAAGATTTCCGCGTGCATCAGTATCTGCTCGGGTATGCGTCAGATTTTAACTTTCTGCCTGTGGCGCTGCAGCCGCACGGCGTCGGGTTCCTCGAAAAAGGGATGCAGGTCGCGACCATCGACCACTCCATGTGGTTCCACCGTCCCTTCAACATGAATGAGTGGCTGCTTTACAGCGTGGAGAGTACGTCGGCATCGAGCGCTCGCGGGTTTGTGCGTGGAGAGTTTTATACGCAGGACGGCGTGCTGGTCGCTTCAACGGTGCAGGAAGGGGTAATGCGTAATCGCGGTTGACGTAAAAAAGCCTGGTGGCGGCTTCGCCTTACCCGGCCTACAAAAGCACAATCCGTAGGCCCGGTAAGCGCAGCGCCACCGGGCAATGGACTCTACTCAAGCATTATACGCATTCTCGCCGTGGCTGTTCACATCCAGACCTTCGCGCTCCTGCTCTTCCGGTACGCGCAGACCCACAGTCATGTCCGCCAGCTTGTAGCCAATAAAAGCGACAACGGCAGACCACACCACGGTGATAGCAATACTTTCCAGCTGCACCAGTACCTGATGAACCATAGTGACACCTTCTGCATAGCCCACGCCACCCAGCGATTTCGCGGCGAAGATACCGGTCATGATACAGCCGACGATGCCGCACACACCGTGCACCCCAAATACATCGCAAGGGTCATCAACGCGCAGCACGCGTTTCAGTGCCGTAACGCCCCACAGACCTGCAAGACCTGCAACCAAACCTACCAGCAGCGCACCACCGACACCCACATAACCACAGGCAGGCGTGATACCGACCAGGCCCGCGATTGCGCCAGAACAGGCACCCAGCAGGGAAGGTTTACCGCGCACCGCCCACTCACCGAAGACCCAGGAGAGGATCGCACCGGCTGTGGCCACGACGGTGTTCACGAAGGCCAGCGCGGCGATTTCGTTTGCTGCGCTTGCAGACCCGGCGTTGAAGCCAAACCAGCCAAAGTAGAGGATCGCGGTACCGGTAAAGACCATCGGCAGGTTGTGCGGTTTGAACGCTTCTTTACCGAAGCCCACGCGTTTGCCAATCAGGTATGCGCCAACCAGACCCGCTACCGCGGCGTTGATATGTACGACGGTACCGCCCGCGAAGTCCAGCGCGCCGTGCGTTGCCAGCAGACCGCCGCCCCAGACCATGTGCGCAATCGGCACATAGGAGAGCGTCAGCCAGACCACCACAAAGATCAGAACGGCAGAGAAACGAATACGCTCGGCCAGCGCGCCTACAATCAGCCCGACGGTGATGCAGGCGAACGAGCCCTGGAACGCAACGTGAATATACTGGTAGAAGCTGCCCATCAGCGCGGTCAGCTCAATATTTTTCAGCATCACCCAGTCAAAGTTACCGAAGAAGGCGTTGCCGGTGCCAAAGGCCAGCGAGTAACCGTAAACCACCCACAGCACGCAGACCAGTGCGAAGGTCACGGCTACCTGGGTCAGCATGGAGAGAACGTTTTTGCCACGGATCAGACCGCCGTAGAACAGGGCAATCCCCGGAATTGACATGAACAGCACCAGCGCGGTGCTGATCATCATAAAGGCGTTATCGGCTTTATCTGCCACCGCAGGGGCAGCCAGCGCGAGGCCCGGCAGCAGTGCCAGCGAACCCAGACCCGTTTTAAGTGTTGCTATCTTCATTTTCTCGATCCCTATCACTGTGTGCCAGGAGTTACTTACAGTGCCGCTTCGTCAGATTCGCCGGTACGAATGCGAATGACGCGCTGCAGTTCGGCAACGAAAATTTTGCCGTCGCCAATTTTGCCTGTGTAGGCCGCTTTGCTAATGACATCAATGACTTCATCAAGCTGATCGTCAGCAATCGCGACATCAATTTTTACTTTTGGCAGAAAGTTAACGCTGTATTCCGCCCCGCGGTAAAGCTCGGCATGACCCTTCTGACGACCAAAGCCTTTCACTTCGGTGACAGTCAGTCCCTGAATACCCATGGAAGACAACGCTTCACGCACGTCTTCGAGTTTGAATGGTTTGATTACAACCGTAACCAGCTTCATAGATCCCCTCCAGTCAGAATTCGGTAATGGCCGCAGCTTACGCAGAAGGTATTGCAAGGGGTGTGCCAGAAATGAAAACCAGAAGGAACTGCGGTGCAAAGAGCGCTACACGGCCTTGATAAACGAACCGGTGAAAAAAAACGCACCATGCCGGTGCAGGGTGCGTTTCCGTTTTGCACCAACAGGAATGACTGTTAGCGCGTCGCCTCATTTTGGTGCATCAGGCGCTCAGCGATTCTTCCTCACGCACGCTGGCCGCCAGCTCTTCGCCTGCCAGCTGAAGCTGATACATCTGCCAGTAACGTCCCTTGGCTTCCAGCAGTTCACGGTGCGTACCCCGTTCAACGGCCTGGCCGCGATGTAGCACCAGAATGGTATCGGCATCAACGATGGTGGAAAGACGGTGGGCAATCACCACCAGCGTCGTATGGTCACGCACGGCCGACAGCGCCTGCTGGATGGCCTGCTCGGTACCGGAGTCAATACTGGCTGTCGCTTCATCCAGAATCAGAACCTGCGGCGTTTCAATCAGCACCCGCGCCAGGGCGAGGAGCTGTTTTTGCCCGACGGAGAGATTGTTCCCCTGCTCGCCCAGCTTAGTATTGATCCCCTCACTAAACCCGCGCGCCAGATCCGCCAGCTGCACTTTTTCCAGTACCTCCCAGACCTGCTCCTGCGTGTAGTCCCGCCCCAGGGTCACGTTCGCATAGAAGGTATCGGCCAGGACGACCGGATCCTGCTGCACCATCGCGACGCCTTTACGCAACACGTTGTGGCTAAGAGACGCGAGCGGACGTCCGTCGATCCGGATTTCACCGTGCGTAACCGGGTAGTAACCCATTAACAGGCTGGCGAGGGTGCTCTTACCGCTTCCCGTATGGCCCACCAGCGCCACGAAACCACGCGACGGAACATCAAGTGAGATATCCTGCAACACCAGCCGGTCTTCGCGATAGGCAAACGAGACATTATCAAAATCAATGGCACCGCTTTGCAAAGGCCGCTCATCGTTGCCGTAGGCCTGTCGCGGCCGGTCCATCAGCTCGAACACACGCTCACCGGCGACCACAGCCTGTTGCAGCATAGACTGCTGGGTGGTGAGCTCGATCAGCGGTTCGTTAAGGCGCCCCAGATAGCTAATAAAGGCGTACAGCACCCCCACTTCAATCGTACCGTTAGCGCTCAGCCCAAACAGCATCAGGAGACCGCAAAGCACCAGCGCAGAGAAAAGGCTCAGCAGCGGACGCAGCAGAAAACCGTCAAGCCGCAGCGTCTGCATGCGTGCCATATAGTGCGAGCGGCTGGCTTCGCCCATCCGTTCACCAAAGCGCGCCTGCTGGCGGAACTGCTGGATAACGCTCATGCCGTTGATGACTTCGTTGAAGCCATCGTTGATGTCGGCCAGATAGGCTCGTACACGACGCACGATTGGCGTGCTGTAGCGCTGGTAGATGACCATGACGATCAGCACCGCCGGGAAGATCGTGATCGCCACCAGCGCCATGCGCCAGTCGAGACTGAACATTGCCACCAGCATCGCACCAATCAGCGCCGCGCTGCGGAGCACCGTCGCCACCACGGTGACGTACAGATCGCGGATCACCTCGGTATCGTTGGTTACCCGGGAGATAACCTGCCCGACCGGCTGAATATCAAACTCGCTGAGCGGCTGGCGAAGCGCGGCGTCCATTACATCCGTACGCAACTGCTGAACGACACCAACGGCTGCGCGGTTAAACAGCAGCGACTGCGCATAGTGCAGCCCTGCTGCCGTCAGCTGTAACCCAACGTAAGCGACGCCTAAACCCGCCACCAGCCCCAGGGGCAGGTAGCTTTTGGCGACCATATTGTCGATAAAGTAACTGATGAGCAGCGGCCCGCTCACTTCTGCAATCGCCGCTATCCAGAGTAAAAGCACGGCCACGGACAGCGGTTTACGCCACGGCGAGCCGTAGGCCAGCAGACGTTTGAGCGTCGGCCACATCGTTCCGAGCTTACGCATTAGCGGCCTCCTCATTCTGTTCGGGGGCATCGTCCAGCGCCGCTTCAAGCTGTTGATAGCGATACATATCGCGATACCAGCCCGGTTGCTCAACAAGATTTTCATGCTGCCCGCGCTGGGCAATGTGCCCGTGCTGCAATACCAGAATTTCGCTGGCTTCGGTCAGCGCCGACAAACGGTGAGCGCTGATAATCACCGTGCGACCGTCACCCCACTGACGCAGGTTATGCAGGATCTGGTGCTCGGTACGGCCATCCACAGCGGAGAGCGCATCATCCAGGATCAAGATTTCGGCATTCAGCAGCAGCGCACGGGCAATCGAAATACGCTGTTTCTGCCCGCCGGACAGCATGACGCCACGCTCCCCGACTTCCGTTTCGTACCCCTGCGGCAGACGCAAAATATCATCATGCACGCTGGCTAAACGCGCCACATGCTCGATCTCCTCCTGCGTCGCCGCAGGGCATCCGAGGGCAATGTTATTCGCCACGGTGTCCGAAAATAAAAACGGCGTCTGGCTGACCACCGCCAGGCGGCCACGCCACTCATCCAGCAGCAGGTTCTTCAGGGGGATATCATGGAAACGAATATCCCCTTCGGTGACGTCAAAGTGGCGCTGGAGCAGAGAGAGGACGGTACTTTTTCCGGCCCCCGTCGGACCACAAATACCCAACATCTGGCCGGGCTGAAGCGTAAAGCTGACGTTCTCCAGTACCGGATGCGCCGTCTGCGGATAGACAAATTGACGGACGTCGACCTTCATTACGCCACGCCCTTCCGGGACCGCTTCGCTGCCGTCAGTCACCACCGGCGCTTCGGCCAGCATGGCGCGAATGCGGCTGTAGGCGGCGCTGCCCCGCTCCACAATGTTGAACATCCAGGCTAAAGCCAGCATCGGCCAGATCATCAGCCCGAGATACATCGCAAAACTGGTCAATTGTCCCAGGGTTAACGTCCCCTGTACCACCATCCAGCTACCGCCTCCGATAGCCAGCAGGTTGGCCATGCCAATCGCAACATAGATTGTCGGGTCAAAACGGGCGTCAATGCGCGCGACGCGCATGTTCTTCGCCCCCGTGTCTGCCGCATCGGCGGCAAACAGCGCGGACTGCCGGTCCTCCAGACCAAAGGCTTTGATCATGCGAATGCTGGTCATGCTCTCCTGGGTGCGATCGTTCAGAGACGAAAATGCCGCCTGCGCCAGTTTGAAGCGCTCGTGCAGCTGTTCGCCGTAGCGATTGATCGCCAATGCCATCAGCGGCATCGGCAGCAGCGCCAGAAGGGTCAACTGCCAGCTGATCTGCGTGGACATGACAATCAATACCGCACAGCCCATCACCAGCGAATCCACCAGCGTTAATACCCCTTCTCCGGCGGCGAAGACCACGCGATCAACATCGTTCGTGGCACGGGCGATGAGGTCCCCGGTGCGATGGCGCAGATAAAATTCGGGATGCTGTCGGCTCAGCTGGCGGTAAAAATCTTCACGCAGCTCAACGGCCAACTGATAGGACGCACCAAACAGCAGCACGCGCCAGACGTAGCGCAGGAGATAAACAATGACGGCCGTCAGCACCAGCGTGCCGACCCACATCAACACCCGTGCGGTGGTGTAATGCTGTTCGGTGACGCCATCCACGACGTACCCAACCACTTTCGGCGGGATCAGCTGCAGAATGGCAATGATAATAAGCAGGGCCACTGCACCGAGGTAGCGTTGCCACTCCCGACGAAAGTACCAGCTTAATTGGGCAAATAATCGCACGCGGTTTGTTCCTGAAGGTTTTTTACGAAGTTATTCAATGGGTAAGGCTGTAGTGTACTTAATCTGTTCCATGGCGAAGCTTGAGGTGACGTCTGATAAGCCCGGGACGCTGTTCACCAGCCGCTTGTAGAAGTCATCATAGCGCTTCATGTCTGCCACCTGGACGCGCATCAGGTAATCGTACTCGCCGGCCATTCGCCAGAAACCGAGCACCTCGGGCATCTCAGAGACCTGAGTAACAAAGCGGCAATACCACTCGCTGCTGTGGTGCTGGGTTTTAATCAGCACAAATGCCGTCAACCCAAGCCCCAGTTTTTCGGGATCGAGCAGCGCGACGCGCCCCAGCAAAATGCCATCATCTTCGAGCTTCTTAAGGCGCTTCCAGCACGGTGTGGTGGTCAGATTAACGGCATCTGCCAGCGCCTGCAAAGAGAGGGTACAGTCACTTTGCAGCAAGGAAAGGAGCTTACGGTCAATTTTATCTAGCATACCCACCTCACAGAGAAAATTTTTCTCCCTTCATTCTATTTTAAAGGCCAGATAGCAACAATTTTTTCTGTGCTTTTCGCTATGCTGGGCACAAAATGACAAACGGATAATTACGATGAATAGCACCTGGGTTAAACATGCCATCAGCGAAATCAATGCCGACTACCAGCGTTCGGCGGATACCCACCTGATCCGCCTTTCCCTGCCGGGATTTGACGGTATTCAGCTCTATCTTAAGGATGAAAGCACCCATCCGACCGGCAGCCTGAAGCATCGCCTGGCGCGCTCACTGTTTTTATACGGTTTATGTAACGGCTGGATCAAAGAAGGCACTCCCATTATTGAATCCTCGTCCGGTTCAACCGCCGTGTCCGAAGCCTATTTTGCCCGCCTGCTGGGCCTGCCGTTTATCGCGGTGATGCCCTCCTGCACTGCAAAACGCAAAATCGAGCAGATCGAATTTTACGGCGGTCGCTGCCACTTCGTTGAGAGTGCCTGCGAAATCTACGCCGCCTCTGAAATGCTGGCCCGTGAGCTCAACGGTCACTATATGGACCAGTTTACCTTCGCCGAACGCGCAACGGACTGGCGCGGCAATAACAACATCGCTGACAGTATTTTCCGCCAGATGACCCACGAGCCGCACCCCGTGCCGTCGTACATTGTGATGAGCGCCGGTACCGGTGGCACCTCAGCCACCATAGGACGCTACATTCGCTGTCAGGGCTACGATACCCAACTGATGGTGGTTGACCCGCAAAACTCGGTGTTCCTCGACTACTGGCAGAGCCGCGATGCCGATCTTCGCAGCCCGTCAGGCAGTAAAATTGAAGGAATTGGCCGCCCGCGCGTGGAACCGTCATTCATCCCAGATGTAGTGGATGAAATGCTGCGCGTGCCGGATGCCGCCAGCGTGGCAACCGCACACTGGCTGGAAACCCAGCTTGGCCGCAAAGTCGGGGCATCGACAGGCACCAATATGTGGGGCGCACTGCAGCTGGCGGCACGCATGCGTGAGGAAGGGCGTACCGGCTCCATCGTCACGCTGCTGTGCGACAGCGGCGAGCGCTACCTTGAGACCTACTACAATGCAGAATGGGTACAGGCTAACATCGGCGACATCACGCCGTGGAAAGTGCAGATTGCACAGCTGCTGAAATAAAAAAAAGCCAGACCGACGTCTGGCTTGCTGGAAGGCGCTCGCTATTCGGGGGAATAAGGGAGGTTGTTGTTGTCCAGCCAATGAGTCAAAAAATGGGACACCGCTTCGTTACCGCAGTGTCCGATAACGGGCAGATGAGGAAGCTCGGCAATCAGCTGCGGCATCGCATTCCCCATAATCAAGCCGCGCCCCACGCTGCCCAGCATCTCTCGGTCATTCATGGCGTCGCCAAATGCCATACAATCCTGCAGCGTTAAGCCCAGATGGTCGCTCAGTACCGCCAGGGCGGAACCTTTGTTACAGCCCACGGGTAATACTTCCAGACAATCTACCGCCGAGAAGGTCAGATGCGCCCGGTTGCCGAGCGCCTCATTTAACTGGATGCGCAGGCGTCGCAGATCGTCGTGATCGCCACAGAAGCAGATCTTGGTCACCGCGTGGGCGGGGATCCGGCGCAGATCGATAAGCTGATATTTAAAACCGCTATAGACATGCGCATGCAGTAACTCGGGGATTTCGCTTCCGGTAAACCAGCCTTGATCGTTAAAAACGTGGACACTGGCCTGTGTGTCCCAGGTGCTGTGCAGGACGATATCCGCCACTTCCGGGTTAAGATCCTGACGGTGCAGTACCTCCCCTTCGACGGTGTGAATGCGCGTTCCGTTTCCGGTGATCAGAAAAGCATCAAGAGAAAACGCGCCCAGTAAATGGCGCATCTCCAGAACATGTCGGCCGGTGGCAAATGTCAGAGTGACATCTCGCTCGCGCAGGCGCTTCAGGGCACTCAGCGTTTTCTCTCCCAGACGGTGATCCGGCATTAACAGCGTGCCGTCCATATCAAATGCAGCGAGGCGGGCCATGATGACTCCTGAAATGTGATGCGATTAGCTTGTGCATCAGTATCAGGTGAGATATACGGAAGTAATAGTGAATAGATGATAATTATTGTTCCGGGTTTCTATGCGTCAGCTTAACCGTCTTAACCAGTATCACCGTTTATGGCAGCCGTCCGAAGGTGCGACGCAGCAGGTCACTATCAGCGAGCTGGCAGCCCGCTGTTTTTGTAGCGAGCGGCATGTCCGAACGCTGCTGCGTCAGGCTCAGGAGGCGGGCTGGCTGAGCTGGCGCGCGCAGTCTGGTCGCGGCAAGCGCGGCGAACTGACGTTCCATGCCACCCCTGAGTCGCTGCGCAATATGATGATGGAAGAAGCACTGAAGAGCGGACAGCAGCATAACGCGCTGGAACTGGCCCAGCTTGCGCCTGACGAGCTGCGTTCGTTACTGCATCCGTTTTTGGGTGGGCAATGGCAAAACGACACGCCGACGCTGCGCATCCCCTACTATCGCTCGCTGGAACCCCTTCAGCCGGGTTTTTTACCGGGCCGGGCCGAGCAACATCTGGCAGGACAGGTGTTCTCAGGCTTGACGCGATTTAACGGTAACAGCAGTGAACCCACCGGCGATCTGGCGCATCACTGGGAGGTCTCTGCTGACGGGCTGCGCTGGCATTTCTATATTCGCTCCACGCTGCACTGGCATGACGGCGATAAAATAGAAACGGCGCAACTCCAGCGAAGCCTGACGGCGTTGTTAGCGCAGCCCATCATGCGAACGCTTTTTCAGAGCGTCTTGTCTGTCGAAACCACACATTCGCAATGTCTGACGTTTGTTTTACATCAACCGGACTACTGGCTGGCGCACAGGCTGGCAACCTACTGTAGCCGTCTGGCGCATCCCGATCGCCCGGTCGTCGGCAGTGGTCCCTTCCGGCTGACCCTCTTTGAGCCCGACCTGGTACGCCTGGAAAGCCATGAGCAATACCACCTGAGTCATCCGCTGCTTAAGGCCATCGAGTACTGGATCACTCCCCAGCTTTTTGATTACAGGCTGGGTACCAGCTGTCGCCACCCGGTGCAAATCGCCATTGGCGAGGCCGATGAGCTCGAAAGCCTGCGGCTGGTGAGCAGCAGCACCAGCCTGGGCTTCTGTTATCTCACGCTGAAACAGAGCGCGCGGCTGAGTGAGATCCAGGCAAAGCGGCTGATTAATATCATTCATCTCTCCAGGCTTCTGCACACGCTTCCGCTCAACGAAGGGCTCATCACGCCAACTCATGAACTGCTTCCCGGCTGGACAATCCCGGAATGGCCTGATTTGACGGACATTGCCCTCCCTGAGGCGTTGACGCTGGTTTATCATCTGCCCGTAGAGCTTCACACCATGGCCAGCCAGTTGAAGGAGTACCTCGCCCTGCAGGGTTGTGAATTGACCGTCATCTTTCACGACGCGAAGACGTGGGATGGATGCCAGCAGCTTGCCGATGCAGACATCATGATGGGAGATAAGCTGATTGGTGAAGCGCCAGCGTATACGCTTGAGCAGTGGCTCCGCTGTGATGCGCTGTGGCCGCATGTGTTAAGCGCACCGGCTTACGCCCATTTGCAAGCCACGCTGGATGCGGTGCAGGCGCAAGCCGAGTCCCGGGACCGACACGCGGGGCTGCAAGCCATTTTCAGCCGCTTAATGGAGGATGCGGTGTTGACGCCGCTCTTTAATTATCAGTATCAAATCAGCGCGCCGCCAGGCGTAAACGGGATACGCCTTAACACCCGCGGCTGGTTTGATTTTACCGAAGCCTGGCTGCCTGCCCCCAAATCGTGAAGAAGCTGGTCGCCGCCGTAGCCAGGCGGTAACATAACGTTTTTACCGTAACTGTTGAGATGATTTATGAAACGTGCCGTCGTCGTGTTCAGCGGAGGACAAGACTCTACTACTTGCCTGGTTCAGGCCCTTCATCAGTATGATGAAGTTCACTGTGTGACCTTTGATTATGGTCAGCGCCACCGAGCTGAAATCGACGTTGCCCGTGAACTGGCCCTCAAACTGGGGGCACGCGCGCACAAGGTGCTGGACGTTACGCTGTTAAATGAACTGGCTGTCAGTAGCCTCACCCGCGACAGCATTCCTGTACCGGATTATGAACCCGATGCCAGCGGCATTCCGAATACCTTCGTACCGGGCCGCAATATTCTGTTTCTGACCCTGACGGCGATCTACGCCTACCAGGTGAAAGCCGAAGCGGTAATCACTGGCGTATGCGAAACAGACTTCTCCGGCTACCCGGACTGCCGTGACGAATTCGTGAAAGCATTAAACCACGCCGTCAATCTGGGCATGGCGAAAGAGACGCGCTTTGAGACGCCGTTGATGTGGCTGGATAAAGCCGAAACCTGGGCCCTGGCGGACTACTGGGGCAAGCTGGATCTGGTTCGCAGTGAAACCCTCACCTGCTATAACGGCATCAAAGGCGACGGTTGCGGCCAGTGCGCGGCCTGTAATCTTCGCGCTAACGGGCTGAACCACTATCTGGCCGATAAAGTTGGCGTGATGGCCGCAATGAAGCAAAAGACCGGGCTTAAATAACGCTACTTAACCGTGCTGTCGAACAGTTTTACGCCGGCAGCACGAGTCACTTTCATTAGCGTCGTCAGCGTTGGGTTACCGTTGTCAGATAAGGTTCGGTATAACTGTTGGCGGGACAGACCGGATTTGGCAGCAATTTCACCTATGCCACCGCGGGATTCGATAACACGTCTTAGCGCGATTAAGTATGCAGGGATTCCCTGGTCTTCATAAATCTCATCCAACGCAACCTGCAGATATAGCTGAGCGTAGGAAGGGTTTTCGCGAAGCATTTTTACGACGGCTTCATCGTGACTGACGGAGCTAGAGAATTTTCGTTCGCTTTTGCTCATCGGATTTCTCCTTTTGATGGTCATTCCAGTAATCAATTGCCAGTTTCACATCGGTCCTTTGACTCTTTTTGTCACCCCCAATCAGCAACAATAGGATCTCCCGATGTTGTACTGCAAAATAGATTCGATATCCGGGACCACAATCAATTTTCAATTCCCAGATACCATCTCTGAGATACCGGTAATCGCCGAAGTTCCCTTTCTCTGCACGGTCAATTCGCAAAAGAATCCGAAACACTAATTCCGGATCCTTTCGCTTCATCTTCGCTACCCACTCCTCAAATGGCACTTTTCCGTCACGGGTACGGTAGCGTTCAACAACGTAGTCCCTGTCCATGATTCTATCCCTGGAAAAACGTTTTGTCTTTTATAAAAGACAAAATTTCTAAACGATCATCAGCTCCAGCTTCTCCCGCAATGCCCCTTCCAGCGGCAGAGCCTTCTGGGTTTTCAGATCGATACAGACAAAGGTGATCAGTGCATCAGCCACCACCTGCCCTTCAGGATCGAGCGTCACCACCTGGCTTAATACACCACTCTTGCCGTTGAGCTGTTGCACCTGACTGGTCACCGTGAGTACATCACCCAGCACGGCCGGGCGGCGGTAGTTGATGTTGATATTGACGACCACGAACGCGATGTTATGCGCGCTCAACCACTGAAAGCTTTCGCTGTTTTCCAGCCCGTCCCAGCGCGCTTCTTCAAGGAACTCAAGATAGCGGGCATTGTTAACGTGCTGGTAAACATCAAGGTGGTAACCGCGTACTTTGATTTTTGTCTGCATAGCGCAATAGCCTTTACTGTTGTTATAGGATCAGAGGTCATAACTGGTATGACCTCTTTATCCTGGCAAATTATCGCCGCAGTGCAAGTAATTGTGAGATTACAACGTCAGGTGTGAGAGGTTACGCTCCACCAGCGCGCTGCCCATGCCCGGCACCTGTTTGAGGTCGTCGACAGTTTTGAAAGGACCATACTCTTCGCGGTAGCTGACGATGGCCTGTGCTTTTTTCAGGCCGACACCGTTCATTGCGCGGGCGAGATCTTCCGCAGAGGCCGAATTGATACTGACCCGCGTACCGTCATCATCCGCCGTTTTACCGGCATCAGCCGCTTTGGATTGCCCTTGCACTGACGCTGAGGCGTCAGATTTGCTCTGTACCGTCTGTGCTTTGGCTGCGGGCGTCGCGGCCAGCGCACTCGTGGTCATCCCGGTGGTGGCAATAGCCAGCGCAATTAACAGTGCTTTGATTCCACATTTCATGCTGTTTTCTCCTTGTTTGTTGACAGCCACGTCACGATAGCCGCCCGGAAAAACAGCTACAAACAGCAGATTGCAGAAATGGAAAAGGCCGCGAAAGCGGCCTTTAGTTTTTGCAGAGCGTTACGAAAATCTGCGAGCAGATACGTAATTATTGCTGCTGAGTCATCACATCGCCCAGCTTGATTTTGGCATCTTTACGCAGGTTGCTCATCATGGCTTCGAAAGCAATCTGAGCATTGTTCTGGGTAATGCCCTGAACCATCGCCTTCTTCTGCGCTTCTGGCAGGGTACCGGCTTTTACTTCGTCCAGCGCCAGCAGAACAACGTTACCCTGCATATCGGTGGTGGTGCCGAAGCTTGGTTTGTCCTTCGCAGGCAGAGTCAGGCCAAACGCAGCCTGGCTGATGGGGTCCTGACCGGTACGGCTCAGCGTTTTCGCTTCACCGAAGCTCAGGCCTGCCGCTTTCAGCGCATCGTCTTTGCCCGCTTTCAGATCAGCCAGAATCTTCTCAGCATCCAGTTTCGCCTGCTGTTCCGCTTTGTTGTGCTTAACCTGAGCGGCAACCTGATCCTTCACTTCTGCCAGCGGTTTGACCGCTTCCGGCTTGTGCTCGCTGACGCGCAGCACGAACGCACGGTCACCGTCGACGGTAATGATGTCAGAGTTGCTGCCTGGCGTACCGTTCTCGCCCACCAGACCACCGTTAAAGATGGCGTCTGAAACCGGTTTAAAGTTCAGCTCTTCCGGCAGGTTATCACGACCAAACCAGCCCGTCTCAACCGCTTTCACCCCAGCAGCCTGCTCTGCACCCGCCAGCGATTCGTTGTCGTTGCTGGCGGCATCGCTCACCTTCTGTTGAAGTGCGTAGTAGGCATCCAGCGCTTTTTCCTGTTTCACTTTCGCCGCGATATCATCACGAACGTCAGCCAGCGGCTTGGTTTTCGCCGCGGTGATGTCGTCCAGACGCGCGACCAGGAAACCAACGGAAGACTTAATGACACCAGAAAGCTGGCCTTTCTCTTTCAGACCCGCATTTTTCAGTTCGTCCGGCGTGGTTGCGTCTTCCAGCCAACCCATATCACCGCCGTTTTTGGCAGAGATAATATCGGTGGATTTTGCTTTCGCGAGGGTGGCGAAATCAGCCCCTTTATTCAGCTCATCCAGTACCGCTTTGGCGTCAGCCTCGGTTTTAGTCTGAATCACGCTGTAGCGGTTACGCTGCGGCTGAGTGAACTGATCCTGATGCTGATCGTAGTAAGACTGAATTTCTGTATCAGACGCCGTTTCCTGCAGCCCGGCAGCATCCAGCTTGATGTAGCTCACGCGGAACTGCTCTGGAGAAACGAAGGTATTTTTGTTCTGCTCGTACCAGGCGTTCAGTTCCGCGTCGCTGACCTGCTGTTTGGCCGCCAGGGCGTTAACATCTATGGTCGCTTCACGGACAACGCGCTGCTGCGCCACCAGCGCGGCCAGCTCTTCCGTCTCACCTTTGAGCATGAAATCGGTGCCCACAACGGCATTGATAAGCTGCTGAGTGGTCAGTTGGTTACGCAACGCCTGAGCGTATTGGTCAGCCGTCATGCCCATCTGGTTGACGATGCTATTGTAACGGGCGTTGTCGAATTTACCGTTTGACTGGAATGCCTGAGTGGCGAAGATCGCTTTTTTCACCTGCTCATCGCTGATGCCAAGACCCAGCTTTTTGGCATACTGATCCAGTAACGCTTCGTCGATAAGACGGTTCAGCGTCTGTTGGCGCAGGGTCTTCATATACCCTTCATTCGCCGCCAGTTCAGAGAATTGGTCGCCCAGCTGTTGCTGCATACGGTTACGTTCACCGGCAAAAGCATTCTCGAACTGACCACGGCTGATCTCCTGGCCATTCACTTTTGCGGCATAGTTCGCGCCACCGCCAATAAGGTAACTGCTCACGCCGGTCAATATGAACGACACGATAATGATACCGAAAATAATCTTGAGCACGAGACTGTTAGCAGCCGTGCGTAAGCTGTCCATCATGGTGTAACAACACTCCGCTGTAGGTGACTGGTTACCTGACGCTGACGGAAAATCCTGCCCGTCGCGCGTAAAGGCGTATTGTGACAAGAAAACGGGGCGATTGTCAGCCCACAACTCGCATAAACTCGCACAAATCAGGTCTGGACAAACAAAAAAGGCACATCAAATGATGCGCCCTTGTACTTTCCGGCTTCCCTGAAACGGGAAAGCAATCAATTTACTGCGTCTTTCAGCGCTTTACCTGCACGGAAACCCGGCACTTTAGCAGCAGCAATGGTGATCTCTTTACCGGTCTGAGGGTTGCGGCCAGTACGGGCAGCACGCTCTTTAACAGCAAAAGTACCGAAGCCTACCAGTGCAACGTCGTCTCCAGCCTGCAGAGATTCAGTAACAGAAGCAATTAATGCATCTAACGCACGTCCAGCTGCAGCTTTAGAAATATCAGCACCAGCAGCAATTTTGTCAATCAGTTGAGATTTATTCACTGTTCTCTTCCTCTCTTTATAATTTATATCGCGCCTGAGTCCTTCACAACGCGACCGCGCAGCAGTTATATCAGGCCTGCCATGACCTTACAACACCCGTTGTTGATGGCTGACCTAATCAGCAATCTAAATTAGCTATACAAAAAAAGGCTGGCAAGTGCGAAATGCCTTACCAGCCTTGTTTTTATTGACGCTCTTTGCGCGAGGTCACTATTTTGCGGTTACAACCTGCATTCCGGACGGCTCATTCTGCAATGCGAGAGTAAGAACTTCCTCAATTCGCTTAACAGGATGAATCTGCAGATCGGCAATTACGTTGTCCGGAATCTCTTCCAGATCGCGTTTATTCTCGTAAGGAATCAATACGGTTTTGATCCCACCACGGTGTGCCGCCAGCAGTTTTTCTTTTAACCCGCCGATAGGCAGAACCTGACCACGCAGGGTGATTTCACCGGTCATTGCCACATCAGCGCGTACCGGGTTGCCTGTCAGACAGGAGACCAGCGCCGTACACATGGCAATACCCGCGCTTGGACCATCTTTCGGCGTCGCCCCTTCCGGGACGTGAACGTGGATGTCGCGTTTTTCGTAGAAATCCGGGTTAATACCCAGTTTTTCCGCGCGCGCGCGCACCACGGTCAGCGCCGCCTGAATGGACTCCTGCATCACTTCACCCAGCGAGCCGGTGTAGGTCAGCTTGCCTTTACCCGGTACACAGGCGGTTTCGATGGTCAGCAGATCGCCGCCCACTTCCGTCCATGCCAGACCGGTCACCTGGCCTACGCGGTTTTCATTATCCGCACGACCGTAGTCGAAGCGCTGAACGCCCAGGTAGGCATGCAGATTGTCGCCGTTGATCACAATGTGTTTCAGGCTCTTATCCAGCAGCAGCTGTTTCACCGCCTTGCGGCACAGTTTAGAGATTTCACGCTCAAGGCTACGCACGCCCGCTTCACGGGTGTAATAGCGAATGATGCCGATAATCGCGCTGTCCTCGACGGTCAGCTCGTTGGCTTTCAGTGCGTTACGCTCAATCTGTTTCGGCAGCAGGTGCTGTTTCGCGATATTCAGCTTCTCATCTTCGGTGTAACCGGAGAGGCGGATCACTTCCATACGGTCCAGCAGCGGGGCCGGTATGTTCATGGAGTTGGAGGTTGCCACGAACATCACATCGCTCAGGTCGTAGTCCACTTCCAGGTAGTGATCGCTGAACGCCACGTTCTGTTCTGGATCAAGCACTTCCAGCAGTGCAGAGGCCGGATCGCCACGCATGTCCGAAGACATTTTGTCGATCTCATCAAGCAGGAACAGCGGGTTTTTAACGCCCACTTTCGCCATCTTCTGGATCAGTTTACCCGGCATAGAACCGATGTAGGTACGACGGTGACCGCGGATTTCCGCTTCATCGCGTACGCCACCCAGCGCCATACGGATATACTTACGTCCGGTCGCTTTGGCGATGGACTGTCCCAGAGAGGTTTTACCCACCCCCGGCGGTCCTACCAGACACAGAATTGGGCCTTTGATTTTGTTTACACGGCTTTGTACCGCGAGGTACTCAAGAATGCGGTCTTTCACGCGTTCCAGGCCGTAGTGGTCGGTATCCAGGATCTCCTGCGCCTGACGCAGGTCTTTTTTGACCTTGCTGCGGGCGTTCCACGGAACCTGCACCATCCACTCAATGTAGCCGCGTACGACGGTTGCTTCAGCCGACATTGGAGACATCATTTTCAGCTTCTGCAATTCTGCTTCGGCTTTCTCTTTCGCCTCTTTCGGCATCTTCGCCGCGTCGATTTTACGCTTCAGCGCTTCGTTTTCGTCCGGCGCGTCGTCCATCTCGCCGAGCTCTTTCTGAATCGCTTTCATTTGCTCATTCAGATAGTACTCACGCTGAGATTTCTCCATCTGCTTTTTGACGCGGTTGCGAATACGTTTCTCAACCTGCAGCAGATCGATTTCAGACTCCATCATCGCCATCAGGTATTCCAGACGTTCGTTAACGTCGGACATTTCCAGCACGGACTGTTTGTCAGCCAGCTTCAGCGGCATGTGTGCTGCGATGGTGTCCGCCAGACGCGCAGGATCGTCGATGCTGTTCAGCGACGTCAGCACTTCTGGTGGGATTTTTTTATTCAGCTTGATATAGCCTTCAAACTGGCTAATTGCGGTGCGCACCAGCACTTCCTGCTCGCGCTCATCAAGCTCAGGCGAATCAAGGTACTCTGCCTTGGCAGAGAAGTGTTCGCCGTCATCTGACAGAGTGGTAATACGCGCACGCTGCAGCCCTTCGACCAGCACCTTCACGGTGCCGTCAGGCAGCTTCAGCATCTGCAAAATAGAGGCCACGGTCCCGACGGTGAAAAGATCGTTTACACCCGGCTCATCCGTCGATGCTTCTTTCTGTGCCACCAGCATGATTTTTTTATCATGATCCATGGCGGCTTCGAGGCAACGGATAGATTTTTCCCGCCCTACAAACAAGGGTATGACCATGTGCGGATAAACCACCACATCGCGCAACGGCAATACGGGGATTTCAATGCGTTCAGAACGCTCAGGATTCATAGAGCTCTCTCTTAGTTTAGTGTCCGCCAGGTAAGCTGGTCATGTCACTGTACTTCACATAACCATTAACATGTATCCAGTATATGGGGATGTTTCCCACACATTCAACGCTATGAATACGGAAAAAGTAAAGGGGAGATAAAATCCCCCCTTTTTAATTAACTGCTTGTATGATTTGGTGAATTATTCGCCAGATGCCTGCTGGGCTTCCGGTTTACCGTAAATCAGCAGCGGCTTGGTTTGGCCGCTGATTACGGACTCGTCGATAACCACTTTCTCAACATCTTCCATCGACGGCAGATCGTACATGGTATCGAGCAGCGCCGCTTCAACGATTGAACGCAGACCACGCGCACCGGTTTTACGGATCATCGCTTTCTTAGCAATCGCATCAAGCGCTTCGTCACGGAATTCAAGGTCAACCCCTTCCAGATTGAACAGCGCCTGGTACTGCTTGGTCAGCGCATTTTTCGGCTCTTTCAGGATCTGAATCAGCGCCTCTTCACTCAGCTCATTCAGCGTTGCCACAACGGGCAGACGGCCAATGAACTCAGGAATCAGACCGAATTTGATCAGATCTTCAGGTTCAACCTGCGAAAGCAGTTCGCCTTCGTTCGGTTTTTCGGACGAGGCTTTTACCGTTGCGCCAAAACCAATGCCGGAGCCGGTTTCAACACGGTGGGAAATGACTTTATCCAGACCGGCAAACGCACCGCCACAGATGAACAGGATCTTGGAGGTATCAACCTGCAGGAACTCCTGCTGAGGATGCTTACGCCCCCCCTGCGGTGGAACGGCGGCAACCGTACCTTCGATCAGCTTCAGCAGCGCCTGCTGCACGCCTTCACCCGACACGTCGCGGGTGATGGACGGGTTGTCTGATTTACGGGAGATCTTATCGATCTCATCAATATAAACAATGCCGCGCTGTGCTTTCTGTACGTCGTAATCGCACTTCTGCAGCAGTTTCTGAATGATGTTCTCAACGTCTTCACCCACATAACCGGCTTCGGTCAGGGTGGTGGCATCGGCCATGGTAAACGGAACATCCAGCAGGCGCGCCAGGGTTTCCGCCAGCAACGTTTTACCGGAACCCGTCGGTCCGATCAGCAGGATGTTACTTTTACCCAGTTCTACGCCATTACTGGTGTCGCCGTTACGCAGACGTTTGTAGTGGTTATATACCGCTACCGCCAGCACTTTCTTCGCCTGCTCTTGTCCGATGACATAGTCGTCAAGGTGATGACGAATTTCATGCGGCGTTGGCAATGCGCTACGCTCACGGTGCGGCGCAACTTCTTTAATCTCTTCGCGAATGATGTCGTTACATAAATCAACACATTCGTCGCAGATATACACGGACGGCCCGGCAATCAGTTTACGCACTTCATGCTGGCTTTTGCCGCAAAAAGAGCAGTACAGCAGTTTGCCCGAACCATCTTTGCGTTTATCTGTCATGAGTCCAAACCTCTTTTTAAGTTCTTTGTGCCGCACATGACGACGCAAATGCCATTCTAAGACGCGTACTGCTTAAAGCAGCGTGCCGCCCTACCTTAGTATAGCGGCACACTCGCGTCGCGGGCATCAATTACGATGGGTCAATACGGAGTCGACTAAGCCGTACTCAACTGCCTCTGGAGCAGAGAGGAAGCGATCGCGCTCGGTATCGCGCTCGATCTGCTCGAGAGATTGACCTGTATGCTGCGCCATAAGTTCATTCATGCGCGCTTTTACTTTCAGAATTTCGCGGGCGTGGATTTCGATATCCGTCGCCTGCCCCTGGTAACCACCCAGCGGCTGGTGAATCATCACACGGGAGTTAGGCAGGCAGAAACGCTTACCTTTCGCCCCTGCGGTTAACAGGAAGGCACCCATGGATGCAGCCTGACCCATACAGATCGTGCTGACATCTGGCTTGATGAATTGCATGGTGTCATAAATGGACATACCCGCCGTAATCACACCGCCTGGCGAGTTGATGTACAGGTAAATGTCTTTTTCCGGGTTTTCCGCTTCCAGGAACAGCATCTGCGCTACGATCAGGTTAGCCATATGGTCTTCTACCTGGCCGGTCAGAAAGATAACGCGTTCCTTGAGCAGACGGGAATAGATATCGAAAGAACGCTCACCACGTGAGGTCTGTTCAATAACCATTGGCACCAGCGCCATATGGGGTGCAAAGTTATCTCGTTCGCCACTGTATGACATTTCCGTCTCCTGGTTCAAAATTGAAAACACCTGCTGTACTGATTGTAACCTTATGGACGGATTATCAGCCAGTCTCAATCATCGTGATTACATACTTATGGGGTTCGCCACGCCCTATTTCAAGCATAACAACCTTTTGTTGTAACGCTAACACTGAAAGGGCGTTTTAGCACCCTTCCAGGACTAAAGCTGCGATAAAAAAAACCCGTCGCCGGAGGGCAACGGGTTTTTTGGTCAAACTTTAAACCGTTAGGGCGTTATTACGCCTGCTGGTTCATCAGTTCGTTGAAAGAGGTCGCTTTTTCGGTCACTTTCGCTTTCGCCAGAACCGCTTCAACAGCCTGCTCTTCCAGTGCGACGTTGCGCATGTTGTCCATCAGCTCTTTGTTCTTACCGTAGAACTCGATCACTTCTGATGGATCTTCGTATGCGGAAGCCATCTCTTCGATCAGGCCTTTCACGCGCTCTTCGTCAGCTTTCAGCTCGTGGGTACGAATCACTTCGCCCAGCAGCAGGCCAACAACAACGCGACGTTTCGCTTGCTCTTCAAACAGCTCGCGTGGCAGTTCCATCGCTTGCTGCTGGTTGCCACCGAAACGCTGTGCAGCCTGACGGCGCAGCACATCGATTTCGCTGTCGATCAGGGCTGCAGGAACGTCGATGTCGTTCGCTTTCACCAGACCTTCAATCGCCTGAGATTTCACACGGTTACGCACAGCACCGTTCAGCTCGCGCTCCATGTTTTTACGCACTTCGGTACGCAGGCCAGCAACTGAACCATCTTCCACGCCGAAACGCTTGATGAATTCTTCAGTCAGTTCTGGCAGTTCGCGCTCTTCCACTTTCTTCAGGTTGATCACGAACTTCGCTGCTTTACCTTTCAGGTTTTCAGCGTGGTATTCTTCAGGGAAGGTCACGTCGATAGTGAACTCTTCGCCAGCCTTGTGGCCTTTGATACCGTCTTCGAAGCCTGGGATCATACGACCCTGACCCATTGCCAGTACGAAGTCAGACGCTTTGCCGCCTTCGAACTCTTCGCCGTCTACAGAACCGGTGAAGTCGATGGTCACACGGTCTTCCGCGTCAACAGCGCCTTCTTTCTCTTTCCAGTTCGCCTGCTGCTTGCGCAGGGTGTCCAGCATGCCGTCAACATCTTCGTCAGTCACGGAGACAATCGGTTTTTCAACTTCGATAGATTCCAGACCTTTCAGCTCAACTTCCGGGTACACTTCGAACTCGACGGAGTAAGTGAAGTCTTCGCCCAGTTTGTATTCGCCTGGAACGTAGTTTGGCGCGCCGGCCGGATTGATTTTTTCTTTGATGATCGCATCAATAAAGTTGCGGCTCATCAGTTCACCCAGCACATCCTGACGCACAGAGGCGCCATAACGCTGAGCAACAACATTCATTGGAACTTTGCCCTTACGGAAGCCGTCAATACGTACTTTTTTTGCTACGTTGACCAGCTCGCTTTTCACAGCAGTTTCGATGCTGTCAGCAGCGATAGTAATCGTTACACGGCGGCCAAGGCCTTGAGTGGTTTCAACTGAAACTTGCATCTTGTTACCTCAAAAAAATCACAGTGCTCGGTCAACTCTGAATCTGTCTGTTATACCGGGATGCTCTCTTAGTGCAGATTCACATTCCCTGTCGCCAGAATCATCCCGAAGACATTCAATAAGACGCGGCATTATAGCGGCATCACTTAGGTGAGTCGAGAACGGTTGGGGCATGTTGCTGCGGCTTTTTTCACACTTTAAGGCTATTTTTAGCCTTAAAATCGCTCCATCCGCTCAAAACTCAGACAAAACAAAACGGCCCGGAGGCCGTTTTGAGGAAATCTGTAAGCAACATACTGGAAAAGCTCCAGCCGTTGCAAATCCGATTTATCAGGCGATGGTGCCTGCACCGCGACACGGCGGTGATGCGAAAACCGTATCCTGCAAGCCTTCCCATTCCTTAATGGTGTAGGTATGCAGTGCCAGCGCATGCACGGTGGTGGAGAGTTCTTCCGTCAAGGTGCTGTAGATCAAGCGGTGTCGGTTCAGGAAACGTTCTCCCGTGAAGCGATCGCTAACCAGAACCACTTTAAAGTGGCTTTCAGAACCTGCCGGCACGTTATGACGATAGCTCTCGTCGACGACTTCGAGGAACACAGGGTTGAACGCTGCCCTTAATTTATCTTCTATCTGCTCACGTATCATCATGAAATTACTCCTCCGACAACGCCAGGATGTCACCCATCCCTTTAAATGTTAGCCGCTTTTACCGTTTCCATTACACCTTGACAACAAATATTTAGCTTTCGTCTGATTTTCTCATTCAAACGAATGAAGTTCACTGCGAGACTCATACCTTTCATCATTCGCGAGAGGGGAAATTGGGTAAGCTGGTCAGTTTTCGGACAAGGCGATGAATTTACATGCGTTGACCACTTCCCCTCGCCGTTGGCGATGTTATGATGACGGCAATTTTTCTCTTTATATGCTTACGATTCGTTGAGAACCCGAAAATGTTAAAAAAACTCTTCTTTCCGTTGGTAGCCCTTTTTATGCTGGCAGGCTGTGCAACCCCGCCTACCACCATTGATGTCTCACCCAAAATTACGCTGCCTCAACAGGATCCAAGCCTGATGGGCGTCACCGTGAGCATTAACGGTGCCGATCAGCGTCAGGACCAGGCTCTGGCAAAAGTGACCCGCGATAACCAGCAGGTGACTCTGACCGCGTCCCGCGACCTGCGCTTCCTGCTGCAGGAAGTGCTTGAGAAGCAAATGACCGCTCGCGGCTATATGATTGGCCCAAGCGGTGCGGTTGATCTGCAGATCATCGTTAACAACCTGTACGCAGACGTGTCTCAGGGCAACGTGCGTTACAACATCGCGACCAAAGCGGATATCGCCATCATTGCTACCGCGAAAAACGGTAATAAGATGACCAAAAACTACCGTGCGAGCTACTCTGTCGAAGGCGCGTTCCAGGCATCGAATAAAAATATTGCTGATGCGGTTAACAGCGTGCTGACGGATACCATTTCCGACATGGCGCAGGACACCAGCATCCACGACTTCATCAAGCAGAACGCACGTTAATCCTGCCGACTGACCCGGTGCTTCACCGGGTCAGTTCATAAGAACATGTCCAGCCATTACTTACGCATTTTCCAGCAACCGAAATCAGCGATTCTGCTGATCCTCGGCTTTGCCTCGGGTTTACCTCTCGCGCTCACCTCCGGCACGCTTCAGGCGTGGATGACGGTCGAAAATATCGATCTCAAAACCATCGGTTTCTTCTCGCTTGTCGGTCAGGCCTATGTCTTTAAGTTCCTGTGGTCTCCGGTCATGGATCGCTACACGCCACCTTTCCTGGGACGTCGTCGCGGCTGGTTAGTGATGACGCAAGTCTTGCTGCTGCTGGCCATTGCGGCGATGGGTTTTCTTGAGCCGACCACACAGCTTCGCTGGATGGCCGCACTTGCGGTCGTGATTGCCTTCTGTTCCGCCTCCCAGGATATTGTCTTTGACGCCTGGAAGACGGACGTTTTGCCTGCGGAAGAGCGCGGCGCCGGTGCCGCGATCAGCGTGCTGGGCTATCGCCTCGGGATGCTGGTCTCCGGGGGACTGGCACTGTGGCTGGCTGACCGTTACCTCGGCTGGCAGGGTATGTACTGGCTGATGGCCGCCCTGCTTATCCCGTGCATTATCGCGACGATCTTTGCTCCCGAACCGAGCGATGTCATTCCGGTCCCCCGCTCGCTGGAGCAGGCCGTGGCCGAACCGCTGCGCGACTTTTTTGGTCGCAACAATGCCTGGCTGATCCTGCTGCTCATCGTCCTTTATAAGCTGGGGGATGCGTTCGCCATGAGCCTGACCACCACCTTCCTGATACGCGGTGTCGGTTTTGATGCCGGTGAAGTGGGTGTGGTAAACAAAACGCTGGGACTGTTTGCGACGATTGTGGGCGCGCTGTATGGCGGCGTGCTGATGCAGCGCCTGACCCTGTTTCGCGCACTGCTGATTTTCGGCATCCTTCAGGGAGCCTCTAACGCGGGCTACTGGCTGCTGTCGATTACCGATAAACATATGATCAGCATGGCCGCGGCGGTATTCTTCGAGAACCTCTGCGGCGGCATGGGCACCGCGGCATTTGTTGCCCTGTTGATGACGCTTTGCAATAAATCATTTTCCGCTACGCAGTTTGCGTTGCTCTCGGCGCTCTCTGCCGTGGGTCGCGTGTACGTTGGACCGATTGCGGGCTGGTTCGTGGAAGCCCACGGCTGGCCAACGTTTTATCTCTTCTCTGTCGTGGCTGCCGTGCCGGGAATTTTATTGCTGCTGGTCTGCCGTCAGACGCTGGAATATACGCAGCGGACCGAACACTTTATGCCGCGCACCGAATATCATACCGCCTACCGTTTTGCGTTACGTCTGTTAATGGTGGGCTGCGTTGCTCTGGCACTCTGGCTTGTGGTGCTGATTATTAACGCCAGCACGTCACTGGCACTCCCGTTCGAAGCGCTTCTTCTGGACGCGGGCGCCCTGCTGGCTATTGCCGGGATCCTGACCGGGGGTCTGCTCGATTTCATGGCGTTGCGTAAAACGCAGATGACCTGAAGAAAAATGCGAAAGGTTATTTCCCGTTGTAATCACTAACCGAAATTATAACGGCGAAATAGCCAGCGCCCCCCCAAAAAAATATTTGTTGTTTTGTGCGGGATAGGATTTGGAAATTATTGGCTCCAGTTCCAAAACGCTATTTTTCATTAAACGATTCAGCATCCGATAGTTTGATTTTTCGTTTTTTAGATGTCTTTTTATTGATAATTAATTGTTAATTTTTTGTTTATTTTTAACAATGGTTATACCAATTGTCCCTTTTAGGGTATGCTTGGGGGTCCTTTCGTTATAAAGCCCACGCCATGCGGCTTCTGTCATAAAAACCGACATAATTTGCAACACTTGTGACACGTGCGGCAGAACCCGGTAACACCTTCCTGACACAGGCCTAATGATGTTTACAGTAATGTAACCTTCCCGTAAAATGCCCCCACACTTTAAACGCCACCAGACTCCGTGGAATTGAGGTCGTTAAATGAGACTCGGGAAATACAATAAAAGTTTGGGATGGTTGTCATTATTCGCGGGCACTGTATTACTCAGTGGCTGCGATTCTGCACTACTAGACCCCAAAGGACAGATTGGACTGGAACAACGTTCACTGATACTGACGGCTTTTGGCCTGATGTTGATTGTGGTTATTCCTGCCATTTTGATGGCTGTTGGTTTCGCCTGGAAGTATCGTGCGAGCAATAAAGATGCGAAGTATAGCCCTAACTGGTCACACTCCAATAAAGTGGAAGCTGTGGTCTGGACGGTACCTATTCTGATCATCCTGTTCCTTGCCGTACTGACCTGGAAAACCACTCACGCACTTGAGCCAAGCAAACCACTGGTTCACGATGAGAAACCTATTACCATTGAAGTGGTCTCCATGGACTGGAAATGGTTCTTCATCTATCCAGAGCAGGGTATTGCTACCGTGAATGAAATCGCCTTCCCGGCGAACACTCCGGTTCAGTTCAAAGTGACCTCCAACTCCGTAATGAACTCCTTCTTCATCCCACGTCTGGGTAGCCAGATCTACGCGATGGCCGGTATGCAGACTAACCTGCATCTGATCGCGAATGAAGCAGGCACCTATGATGGTATCTCCGCCAGCTATAGCGGCCCGGGCTTCTCAGGTATGAAGTTCAAAGCTATTGCAACGCCAGACCGTGCCGCTTTCGACCAGTGGGTTGAAAAAGCGAAGCAGTCTCCAAACACCATGTCTGACATGGCGGCGTTCGAAAAAGTGGCTGCACCTAGCGAATACAACAAGGTGGAGTACTTCTCTAATGTGAAACCTGATTTGTTCAAAGATGTCATTGGCAAATTTATGGATCACGGCAAGAGCATGGACATGACCCAGCCTGAAGGCGAGCACAGCGCGCATGAAGGTATGGAAGGCATGGACATGAGCCACGCGGAAACCGCTCACTAAGGGGCCGAGGAAGAAAATGTTCGGAAAATTGACACTGGATGCAGTGCCCTACCATGAACCGATTATCGTGGTTACGGTGGCTGCAATTATCATTGGTGGCGCGGCCTTACTGGCCCTGATCACTTACTTCGGTAAGTGGAGCTACCTGTGGAACGAGTGGCTGACTTCGGTTGACCACAAAAAACTCGGTATCATGTACTGCATCGTCGGTATCGTCATGTTAATTCGTGGCTTTGCGGATGCGATCATGATGCGTAGCCAGCAAGCACTCGCTTCTGCGGGTGAAGCCGGCTTCCTGCCGCCGCACCACTACGATCAGATCTTTACCGCTCACGGCGTTATCATGATCTTCTTCGTAGCGATGCCGCTGGTTATCGGTCTGATGAACGTGGTCGTTCCGCTGCAAATCGGCGCGCGCGACGTGGCGTTCCCGTTCCTGAACAACCTGAGCTTCTGGTTCACGGTTGTCGGCGTTATCCTGGTTAACCTGTCACTGGGTGTGGGCGAATTCGCGCAGACCGGCTGGCTGGCATACCCGCCGCTATCAGGAATTGAGTACAGTCCGGGCGTTGGCGTTGACTACTGGATCTGGGCGCTTCAGCTCTCCGGTGTCGGTACCACCCTGACCGGTATCAACTTCTTCGTGACCATTATCAAGATGCGTGCCCCTGGCATGACCATGTTCAAGATGCCGGTATTTACCTGGGCATCTCTGTGCGCCAACATCCTGATTATTGCCTCTTTCCCAATTCTGACCGTCACCATCGCGCTGCTGACCCTGGACCGCTACCTGGGCACCCATTTCTTCACGAATGATATGGGTGGCAACATGATGATGTACATCAACCTGATTTGGGCCTGGGGTCACCCGGAAGTGTACATCCTGGTTCTGCCTGTCTTCGGTGTGTTCTCCGAAATCGCGGCAACCTTCTCGCGTAAACGTCTGTTTGGTTACACCTCTCTGGTGTGGGCAACCGTGTGTATTACCGTTCTGTCGTTCATCGTTTGGCTGCACCACTTCTTCACCATGGGTGCGGGCGCGAACGTAAACGCCTTCTTCGGTATCACTACTATGATTATCGCCATCCCGACCGGGGTGAAGATCTTCAACTGGCTGTTCACCATGTACCAGGGCCGTATCGTGTTCCACTCAGCGATGCTGTGGACCATCGGCTTCATCGTGACCTTCTCCGTAGGTGGGATGACCGGTGTACTGCTGGCGGTACCAGGTGCTGACTTCGTTCTGCACAACAGTCTGTTCCTGATTGCGCACTTCCATAACGTTATCATCGGTGGCGTGGTCTTCGGCTGCTTCGCGGGCGTAACCTACTGGTGGCCAAAAGCGTTCGGCTTCACGCTGAACGAGAAATGGGGTAAACGCGCGTTCTGGTTCTGGATCATCGGCTTCTTCGTGGCATTTATGCCGCTGTACGTGCTGGGCTTCATGGGTATGACCCGTCGTCTGAGCCAGCAGATCGATCCGCAGTTCCACCCAATGCTGATGGTTGCAGCGGGCGGTGCGGTGCTGATTGCCTGCGGTATCGCGTCTCAGCTGATTCAGTTCTACGTGTCTATTCGCGACCGCGATCAGAACCGTGACCTGACCGGTGACCCATGGGGTGGCCGTACGCTGGAGTGGGCGACCTCTTCTCCACCGCCTTTCTATAACTTTGCCATCGTGCCGCAGGTTCATGAACGCGACGCATTCTGGGAAATGAAAGAAAAAGGTGAAGCGTACAAGCAACCTGCTCATTACGAAGAGATCCATATGCCGAAAAACAGCGGTGCGGGCATTGTCATTGCCGCCTTCGCTACGGTATTTGGTTTCGCAATGATCTGGCACATCTGGTGGATGGCGATTGTTGGCTTCGCTGGCATCGTAATCAGCTGGATTGTGAAGAGCTTTGACGAGGACGTGGACTACTACGTACCAGTCCGTGAAGTTGAAAAGCTGGAAAATCAGCATTTCGACGAGATTTCTAAAGCGGGGCTGAAAAATGGCAACTGATACTCTGGCGCACTCAACTGCCCACGCGCATGAACATGCGCACCACGATACAGGACCGACCAAAGTCTTCGGTTTCTGGATCTACCTGATGAGCGACTGCATTCTGTTCTGCTGTCTGTTCGCGACCTATGCCGTTCTGGTGAACGGCACAGCGGGCGGCCCGACCGGCAAGGACATCTTTGAACTGCCGTTCGTTCTGGTTGAAACCGCACTGCTGTTATTCAGCTCTATCACCTACGGCATGGCGGCTATCGCCATGTACAAAAACAACAAGAGCCAGGTTGTCTCCTGGCTGGCGTTGACCTGGCTGTTTGGTGCTGGATTTATCGGGATGGAAATCTATGAATTCCATCACCTGATTATGGAAGGCTTTGGTCCGGATCGCAGTGGCTTCCTGTCCGCGTTCTTCGCGCTGGTCGGTACCCACGGTCTGCACGTGACCTCGGGTCTGATCTGGATGGCAGTACTGATGTTCCAGATCTCCCGTCGCGGCCTGACCAGCACTAACCGTACCCGTATCCTGTGCCTGAGCCTGTTCTGGCACTTCCTGGACGTGGTGTGGATCTGTGTGTTCTCTGTTGTCTATCTGATGGGGGCGATGTAATGAGTCATTCTAACGATCATGGCGCTTCCCATGGCAGCGTAAAAACCTACATGACAGGTTTCATCCTGTCGATCATCCTGACGGTGATCCCGTTCTGGATGGTGATGAGCGGTTCTGCGTCTAAACCGGTTATCCTGGGAGCAATCCTGGTGACCGCGGTGATTCAGATTCTGGTGCATCTGGTTTGCTTCCTGCACATGAACACCAAGTCCGATGAAGGCTGGAACATGACGGCCTTTATCTTTACCGTGATTATCATCGCTATCCTGGTAGTCGGTTCCATCTGGATTATGTGGAACCTCAACTACAACATGATGGTTCACTAAGAGCGGCGAGTATGTTTAAGCAATACCTGCAAGTAACGAAACCAGGCATCATCTTTGGCAACCTGATCTCCGTGATCGGAGGGTTCCTGCTGGCCTCTAAAGGCAGCATTGATTACGCCCTCTTTATTTACACGCTGGTCGGTGTGTCACTGGTTGTTGCGTCCGGTTGTGTATTTAACAACTACATCGACATGGATATCGACAAGAAGATGGAAAGGACCAAAAATCGGGTGCTGGTGAAAGGCCTGATCGCCCCTTCCGTCTCGCTGGTGTACGCCACCTTGCTGGGTATTGCTGGCTTTATGCTGCTGTGGTTTGGTGCTAACCCACTGGCCTGCTGGCTGGGGGTGATGGGGTTCGTGGTCTATGTGGGCGTCTACAGCCTGTATATGAAACGTCACTCCGTCTACGGCACGCTGATTGGTTCTCTCTCCGGCGCTGCGCCGCCGGTGATTGGCTACTGCGCCGTCACGAACGAGTTCGACAGCGGTGCGCTGATCCTGCTGGCTATCTTTAGCCTGTGGCAGATGCCGCACTCCTATGCCATCGCGATTTTCCGCTTTAAGGATTATCAGGCAGCGAACATCCCGGTTCTGCCGGTCGTGAAGGGCATTTCGGTTGCCAAGAACCACATCACGCTTTACATCATCGCCTTTGCCGTGGCAACGCTGATGCTCTCTCTGGGTGGTTACGCCGGGTATAAATATCTGGCGGTAGCGGCTGCGGTGAGCGTCTGGTGGCTTGGCATGGCGCTGCGCGGATACAAAGTGGAAGATGACAAAGTCTGGGCACGTAAGCTGTTTGTGTTCTCCATTGTCGCCATCACTTCTCTGTCCGTGATGATGTCCGTGGATTTCATGGTGCCAGATTCGCACAACCTGCTGACTTACGTCTGGTAAGCGACAACAGGTCAATAAAAGGGTGCTTCGGCACCCTTTTTTATTCACAAAATCAATTAATAACGCATGTAATATTTGTTAAATAAGCCCTTATTTACCCCGCCCCTTCCCCGCACTACACTATGGCCTGCTTTTGAACTGAGGTGGTAATGAACGATTATAAAATGACGCCAGGCGAGCTACGCGCGACCTGGGGCTTAGGGACTGTCTTCTCGCTACGGATGCTCGGCATGTTTATGGTCCTGCCTGTTCTGACCACCTACGGCATGGCGCTGCAGGGGGCGAGCGAGGCATTGATTGGCCTGGCCATTGGCATTTACGGTCTGGCCCAGGCGGTCTTCCAGATCCCGTTTGGCCTGCTCTCTGACCGGGTTGGCCGCAAGCCACTGATTGTCGGTGGCCTGCTTATTTTTGTTCTGGGCAGTGTGATTGCCGCCCTCTCCCACTCCATCTGGGGGATTATTCTTGGCCGCGCCCTTCAGGGCTCCGGCGCGATTGCTGCCGCCGTGATGGCGCTGTTGTCCGATCTCACCCGCGAACAGAACCGGACTAAAGCGATGGCGTTCATCGGCGTTAGCTTTGGCGTCACCTTCGCCATTGCGATGGTACTGGGCCCGATAATCACCCATGCGCTTGGCCTGCACGCGCTGTTCTGGATGATTGCCGTGCTGGCAACCCTCGGTATTGCCTTAACCCTGTGGGTCGTCCCGGACAGCAAAAACCACGTCCTCAACCGTGAATCGGGAATGGTAAAGGGCTGCTTCAGCAAAGTGCTGGTTGAGCCACGCCTGCTGAAGCTTAACTTCGGCATTATGTGTCTGCACATCCTGCTGATGTCGACCTTTGTCGCCCTTCCCGGCCAGCTGGCCGCTGCGGGCTTCCCGGCAGCCGAGCACTGGAAAATCTATCTGGTCACGATGCTGATTTCCTTTGTCTCCGTCGTGCCATTCATCATCTACGCTGAAGTGAAGCGCAAGATGAAGCGCGTCTTTATTGGCTGCGTAGCACTGTTGCTGATAGCTGAGATTGTGCTCTGGGGTGCCGGCCCGCACTTTTGGGAGCTGATTGCCGGCGTGCAGCTGTTCTTCCTGGCGTTTAACCTGATGGAAGCCCTGCTGCCGTCGCTGATCAGCAAAGAGTCCCCTGCCGGTTACAAAGGCACGGCGATGGGCATCTACTCCACCAGCCAGTTCCTCGGCGTGGCCATTGGCGGCTCGCTTGGCGGCTGGGTGGACGGTCTGTTTGACTCTCAAACCGTGTTTCTCGCGGGCGCACTGCTGGCGACAGTCTGGCTGCTGGTCGCCAGTACCATGAAAGAGCCGCGCTACGTGAGCAGCCTGCGGGTAGAAATCCCGGATGATGTTCAGATTAGCGACGCGCTGAAACAGCGTCTGGAAGCAAAAGAGGGTGTGACGGAGGTCCTGATTGTCCCGGAAGAGCGCAGCGCTTACGTCAAGATAGACAGCAAAATGACCAACCGCTTCGAAGTGGAGCAGGCCCTGAAAGCATGAAAAAAGCCCGGTTGAACCGGGCTTTTTGGTATTAATCGCGGAAGTTTTTAAACTGGAACGGTTGTCCCAGATCGCTGCCACGCACCAGCGCCATCACGGACTGCAGGTCATCGCGGGACTTGCCGGTGACGCGAATCTCTTCACCCTGGATCTGCGCCTGCACCTTCAGCTTGCTGTCTTTAATGAGCTTCACGATCTTCTTCTGCACCGCGCTTTCAATGCCCTGCTTCAGTTTAGCTTCAACGAACCAGGTTTTACCGCTGTGCACAAACTCTTCCGGCACATCCAGAGAGGCCCCTTCAATGCCGCGTTTTAACAGCTTGGCGCGCAAAATGTCGAGCAGCTGATTCACCTGGAAATCAGACTCGCTCAGCACCTTAATGGTCTTATTTGCGTCGTTCAGCTCAAACGACGCCTCAACGCCACGAAAATCGAAACGTGACTCAACTTCGCGGGTTGCGTTCTCAACGCCGTTGCGAACTTCCTGGATATCAACTTCGGAAACAATATCGAAAGATGGCATCTTTTCTTCTCCCTTCACTTTTGTTGCGTTGCATAATACCCGCTACGAGGCATAACTCAACAGAAGCTTAGCTGTATAATTAAGCTGTAACACCTGGCGCAGTTGCAGGTGAGGAGGAACAATGAAAATTACAGTGCTCGGATGCGGAGCGCTTGGTCAGCTATGGCTGACCGCGCTGTGCAAGCACGGACATGAGGTTCAGGGCTGGCTGCGCGTGCCCCAGCCCTATTGCAGTGTAAACCTGATTGGTGAAGACGGAAGCATCTTTAACGAATCCCTCACCGCGAACGATCCCGATTTCCTGGCGCAAAGTGACCTGTTACTGGTGACGCTTAAAGCGTGGCAGGTCTCAGACGCGGTGAAGACGCTGGCTGCGCAACTCCCCTCCACTTCCCCTATACTGCTGCTGCATAACGGCATGGGGACCATTGATGAGCTGAAAAGCGTCCCGCAGCCCCTGCTGATGGCGACAACCACGCAAGCAGCCCGTCGCGACGGCAACATCATCGTGCACGTCGCCAGCGGCGTGACCCATATGGGACCGGCCAGAACACAGGATGGCGACTACAGTTATCTTGCCGATGTGCTGCAGAAGGTGTTGCCGGACGTCGCCTGGCATAACACTATTCGCCCTCAACTCTGGCGCAAGCTTGCCGTGAACTGCGTGATCAATCCGCTGACGGCACTGTGGAACTGCCCGAATGGGGAGCTGAAAAACCATCCGCAGGAGGTTGCATCACTGTGTGCTGAAGTCGCGTCGGTCATTGAGCGGGAAGGTCTGCATACCTCGGCAGAGGATTTGCGCGGTTATGTCGAGCAGGTTATTGAGAGTACGGCAGAAAATATCTCCTCAATGTTGCAGGATGTCCGGGCATTACGCCACACAGAAATCGACTACATTACCGGCTATCTGCTAAAACGTGCCCGAGCACATGGCATCGCCGTGCCGGAAAACGCCCGTTTGTATGACCTGGTTAAACGTAAGGAGAGTGAATATGAGCGCGTCGGCACTGATCTGCCTCGCCCCTGGTAGCGAAGAGACAGAAGCGGTCACCACCATTGATTTGATGGTGCGCGGCGGTATTGAGGTGACGGTCGCCAGCGTTGCCAGCGATGGCAGTCTGGCGGTGACCTGCTCGCGCGGCGTGAAACTGCTTGCGGATGCGCCGCTTGTGCAGGTGGCCGACGGGGATTACGACATCATCGTCCTGCCCGGTGGCCTGAAGGGTGCGGAATATTTTCGCGACAGCCCGCTGCTGGTCGAGACCGTGCGTCAGTTCCACTTATCGGGTCGTATCGTCGCCGCCATCTGTGCCGCCGCCGGAACAGTGCTGGTTCCGCACGATATTTTCCCTATCGGCAATATGACCGGCTACCCCGGTCTGAAGCAGACCATCCCGGAAGACCAGTGGGTGGACAAACGCGTCGTGTGGGATCCACGCGTCAACCTGCTGACCAGCCAGGGCCCCGGCACCGCGATTGATTTTGGTTTGAAGATTATTGACCTGCTGGTCGGGCGCGAAAAAGCGTACGAGGTGGCATCATCGCTGGTGATGCCGGCGGGAATTTATAACTACTATGAAGAGTAGTGCGTAAAAAAGCCGGGTGGCGCCAGGTTAAAGCAAAACGGCAACCAAAGGTTGCCGTTTTTTATGTTTTCTCCCTCTCCCCGCGGGAGAGGGCCGGGGTGAGGGCATCAGGCCGCATTCCCGGGCAAAAAACTACGGGCGATACACCTTCACATTCGCAAAGCCCTGCTCGCGCAGATACAGTGCCTGCAGGCGGCTCATCACCCCACGCTCACACCACAGCAGATACGTTTTGCTCTGGTCGAGATCGCCAAATTTGGTGCTCAGCTTGTAGAACGGCAGCGACACCACTTCAACGCCTTCCACCTGCAGCGGCTTGTCGTCCTGCTCATCAATAGAGCGGATATCCAGAATCGCATCGTTAGCGCCGAAACCGCTTACGGTTTCCACTTCGACGACGTCCTGCTCGGTCTGCTGGGCGATTTCGCGGATATCAATATTGGACGCTTCCGCCACCACTTTATCCAGGATGCTGAAATCGAAGTGCTCTTCTTCGGCTTCGATCTTCGCCTTCACCGCTTTGACGGTCGGGCTTTTTGAGATCACACCGCAGTATTCCGGCATGGTACGGGCAAAATCTTCGGTGCCGATTTCACGTGCCAGATCGATGATGTGCTCTTTATCGTGGGAGATCAGCGGACGCAGGATCAGCGTATCAGAGACGTTGTCGATCAGACGCAGGTTGGTCAGCGTCTGGCTGGAGACCTGCCCCAGCGCTTCGCCGGTGACCAGCGCCTGCACGCCGTAGCGCTCAGCCACTTTGGATGCCGCACGTACCATCATGCGCTTCAGGATAACGCCCATCTGGCCGTCGTCCACTTTCTCAAGAATTTCGCCCACTACCGGCTCGAAGTTGATCGCCACAAAACGCACGCGGTGGGAGCTGCCGAAGCGGTTCCACAGGTAATGCGCGACCTGGCGAACGCCGATTTCATGCGCCGCACCGCCCAGGTTAAAGAAGCAGTAATGGACGCGACAGCCGCGGCGCATCAGCATATAGCTGGAAACGCCGGAGTCGAAGCCGCCGGAGATCAGAGACAAGACATCTTCCTGGGTGCCGATCGGGAAACCGCCGATACCTTCATAACGACCTTTCACCAGCAGCAGGCGATCGTTTTCGATCTCCAGGTTAACCGTCACGTCCGGGTGCGTCAGACGCACGCGCGCAGACTCGACGTGCTGGTTCAAACCGCCGCCAACGTAACGTTCCACTTCAATGGAGCTGAATTCGTGCTTGCCGCGACGTTTCACGCGTACGCAGAAGGTTTTGCCTTCGATCTGATCGCGGTACTGAACCAGCGCTTTCTCGAAGATATCGTGCATATCGCTGAACGGGACGTCTTCCACTTCCAGAATATGGTGGATCCCCGGAATACGGGTCAGCGCGTCGCGAATATCCTGACGTTTGTTTTCGTCTTTCGCACGGACTTCAACGTGGTCCCAGTGGCGCACCACGGCGAGCGTTTCGTCGTAGTGCTTTAATACGTTACGAATGTTCCCGGTGAGAATTTTAATAAAGCGCAAACGCACAGATTGGCTTTTGATGGTGATTTCAGGGAACAATTTAATGATAAACTTCATGGCGGCAATGTTTCTTAGGCAAGCGTATTAAGGCTTGTAATGGAAAAGAGTACAGCAGCCCACACCCGTGGCTGCATCCAGGCGCGCAAGTATACCACCATCGCGCCGCTCCTGTGCACATTGCGCGTTATTTGCTTATCCGCCCGAGTCCGTTACCATGTCGGGGCGAAGAATATAAGAGTCAATTCACTATGCCGAAGAAGAACGACGCACCGGCCAGTTTCGAAACTGCGCTGAGTGAACTGGAGCAAATCGTTACCCGTCTTGAGAGCGGCGATCTCCCGCTGGAAGAGGCGCTCAACGAATTCGAACGTGGCGTGCAGCTGGCGCGACAGGGGCAGGTCAAACTGCAGCAGGCCGAGCAGCGCGTGCAGATCCTGCTTTCCGACAGCGAAGACGCGAAAACTACGCCTTTCACACCGGACGCCGAGTAAATGGATTTTGCCAACGAGCTTCAGGCGCGTGTAGTTCGCGCCAACGACGCCCTGCGCCGTTTTATTGCACCACAGCCTTTTCAGAACACTCCTCTGGTTGAGGCCATGCACTATGGCGCACTCTTGGGTGGAAAGCGCCTGCGCCCGTTCCTGGTGTACGCCACAGGCAATATGTTTGGTATCAGCGATAACACGCTGGACGCCCCGGCTGCCGCCGTTGAGTGCATCCATGCCTATTCGCTGATCCACGATGATTTACCGGCGATGGACGACGACGACCTGCGTCGCGGTCAACCTACCTGCCATATCAAGTTTGGCGAAGCGAATGCCATTCTGGCGGGCGATGCCCTGCAAACGCTGGCGTTCTCTATTTTGAGCGATGCGCCGATGGCGGAAGTGGCTGACCGTGACCGCCTGGCAATGATTTCCGAACTGGCGATGGCCAGCGGCGTGGCCGGCATGTGCGGCGGACAAGCGCTGGATCTTGAAGCGGAAGGACGTCAGGTTAATCTGGAACAGCTGGAGCGTATTCATCGCCACAAAACCGGGGCATTGATTCGTTCTGCCGTTCGCCTGGGCGCGCTGAGCGCGGGTGAACAAGGGCGCAAAGCCTTGCCGACGCTGGACAGATACGCAGAAAGTATCGGTCTGGCATTCCAGGTTCAGGATGACATTCTGGATGTGGTGGGCGATACTGCAACATTGGGTAAACGTCAGGGTGCGGACCAGCAGCTTGGCAAAAGTACCTACCCCGCCCTGCTGGGTCTTGAGCAAGCCCAACGTAAAGCCCGGGATCTGATTGACGATGCCCGCCAGTCGCTAAATGTACTGGCCGCACAATCGCTGGATACCTCGGCACTGGAAGCGCTAGCGGACTATATAATCCAGCGTGATAAATAAACTATATATCTCGATGAGCCTTTGATGAGTTTTGATATTGCCAAATACCCGACACTGGCGTTAGTTGACTCCACCCAGGAGTTGCGTCTGTTGCCGAAAGAGAGCCTGCCGAAGCTGTGCGACGAGCTGCGTCGCTACCTGCTCGACAGCGTAAGCCGCTCAAGCGGCCATTTCGCCTCCGGGCTTGGCACGGTAGAACTGACCGTGGCGCTGCACTATGTCTATAACACGCCGTTCGATCAGCTTATCTGGGACGTGGGCCACCAGGCCTATCCGCACAAAATTCTGACCGGACGTCGCGATAAAATTGGCACCATTCGTCAGAAAGGTGGCCTGCATCCGTTCCCGTGGCGCGGTGAGAGCGAGTATGACGTGCTGAGCGTCGGCCACTCCTCCACCTCCATTTCTGCGGGCATCGGTATTGCCGTTGCCGCCGAAAAAGAGAATAAACAGCGCCGCACCGTCTGCGTGATTGGTGACGGTGCTATCACCGCCGGGATGGCCTTTGAGGCCATGAACCATGCGGGTGATATCAAACCGGACATGCTGGTTATCCTCAACGATAACGAAATGTCGATTTCCGAGAACGTCGGTGCGCTGAACAACCATCTGGCGCAGCTGCTTTCCGGTAAGCTTTACTCCTCGCTGCGTGAAGGCGGTAAAAAAGTCTTTTCCGGCGTACCGCCGATTAAAGAGCTGCTCAAGCGCACCGAAGAACACATCAAAGGCATGGTCGTGCCGGGTACGCTGTTTGAAGAGCTGGGCTTTAACTATATTGGCCCGGTTGACGGCCATGACGTGCTGGGCCTGGTCACCACCCTCAAGAACATGCGCGACCTGAAAGGCCCGCAGTTCCTGCATATCATGACCAAAAAAGGGCGTGGCTACGAACCGGCGGAAAAAGATCCGATCACCTTCCACGCGGTACCAAAATTCGACCCGTCCAGCGGCTGTCTGCCAAAAAGCAGCGGCGGTATGCCGAGCTATTCCAAAATCTTCGGCGACTGGCTGTGTGAAACCGCCGCGAAAGACAACAAGCTGATGGCGATCACCCCGGCCATGCGTGAAGGCTCCGGCATGGTGGAGTTCTCCAGAAAATACCCTGACCAGTATTTTGACGTGGCGATTGCCGAGCAGCATGCGGTGACGTTCGCAGCGGGCCTGGCCATTGGCGGTTACAAGCCGGTGGTCGCTATCTATTCTACCTTCCTGCAGCGCGCCTACGATCAGGTGATTCATGACGTGGCCATCCAGAAGCTGCCGGTGCTGTTTGCGATCGACCGTGCGGGCATCGTCGGCGCTGACGGTCAGACGCACCAGGGCGCATTCGATCTGTCGTTCCTGCGCTGTATTCCGGATATGGTCATCATGACGCCAAGCGACGAAAACGAATGTCGTCAGATGCTGTTTACCGGCTATCACTATCAGGATGGCCCTAGTGCGGTGCGCTACCCACGCGGCAATGCGTTGGGCGTTGAGCTGAAACCCCTGGAAAAACTGACGATCGGTAAAGGTCTGGTGAAACGTCGCGGTGAGAAAGTGGCGATCCTGAACTTCGGTACGCTGATGCCAGAAGCTGCGAAGGTCGCTGAAACGCTAAACGCTACCCTGGTGGATATGCGCTTCGTGAAGCCGCTCGACGAATCTCTGATTTTGAATTTGGCCGAGACGCATGACGTGCTGGTCACCCTGGAAGAAAACGCCATCATGGGCGGTGCGGGAAGCGGCGTGAACGAGGTGCTGATGGCAAACCGCAACGTCGTGCCGGTGTTGAACCTCGGCCTGCCGGATCATTTCATTCCTCAGGGTACCCAGGATGAAGCCCGTGCGGCTATTGGCCTGGACGCCGCCGGTATTGAAGCCAAAATCCGCGCCTGGCTGGACTAATCCCTCCCCTTTTTCGCTCCTGCTATGCTTAAACGTATTGTTTAAACAGCAGGAGCGGAACCATGCAATACACCACATTAGGAAAAACCGACCTTAAGGTTTCCCGGCTTTGCCTGGGCTGTATGACTTTTGGCGAGCCCGAACGAGGGAACCACGCCTGGACGTTGCCGGAAGAGAGTAGCCGTCCGATTATTAAACGCGCTATCGAGGGCGGCATTAACTTCTTCGACACCGCCAACAGCTACTCCGACGGCAGCAGCGAGGAGATTGTCGGTCGTGCCCTGCGTGACTTTGCGCGTCGGGATGACATTGTGGTCGCCACCAAGGTGTACTACCCGTCAGGTGACCTGACTCAGGGCCTTTCTCGCGCGCAGATCCTGCGCTCTATTGATGACAGCCTTAGACGCCTGAACATGGATTACGTCGACCTGCTGCAAATTCACCGCTGGGATTACAACACGCCGATCGAGGAGACGCTTGAAGCGCTCAACGAGGTGGTGAAAGCCGGTAAAGCTCGCTATATCGGCGCGTCGTCTATGCATGCGTCGCAGTTTGCACAGGCGCTGGATCTCCAGGCGCAGCACGGCTGGGCGCGTTTTGTCACCATGCAGGATCACTACAACCTGATCTATCGTGAAGAAGAACGTGAGATGCTGCCACTGTGCTATCAGGAGGGCGTGGCGGTGATCCCGTGGAGCCCGCTGGCGCGCGGACGTTTAACCCGTCCATGGGGAGAAACCACGGCTCGTCTGGTCTCAGATGAAGTCGGAAAAAATCTCTACGACGGTACAGAAGCCAGCGATGCGTTAATTGCCGAACGCTTAGCCGGGATTGCCGACGATACGGGAGCCACCCGCGCACAGGTGGCGCTGGCGTGGCTGCTGAGTAAGCGCGGGGTCGCGGCACCGATTATCGGGACGTCCAGGGAAGAACAGCTGGATGAACTGCTGAGTGCAGTGGATTTATCCCTGACGCCGGAGCAGATTGCCGAGCTCGAAACGCCGTATCAGCAGCATCCGGTGGTGGGGTTTAAATAAGCCCTCATTCTAACCCTGTCCCAAAGGGCTGGGGTGAGGGGGAACATACGGCTGTGGTGGTCATTCCGTTCACTTTATGTTCCTTGCTACTCTGTAACGACATGACCAGTGAACGTGCCAGGGTGGCTCAATCGCCACCACCCTGGCAACCCGGGCTCCCGGCGGTAAATCGCCGCTTCGCGGTGCCTTCGGCTTATTCCTTCCGGCTTATCGGGTACGGGCGGAGGTAACGTCCCTGTAAAGCCCGCCCTCTCGGCGCATCCATGCGCCTCGCCCCGGCCTTACGGAAACGCCTCAGCGATTTACAGCCGGACCAGAGCATCGCTGAAAGCCTTACATCGTTCTTAAATAACCTTATTGCTGCTTAAAAATGGGAGAGGGAACGAAATCCGTAGGCCGGGTAAGGCGGAGCCGCCACCCGGCAATACAGAGCGCACAAAATTAACTGAAGTGATCGTACCCTTTCCAGTCGAGCGTGACCGGGGCACCGTCCTGCACAAACTTCAGCCCTTCGCTCTCCGGCATGATCTGCCCGATGCAGGTAAATTTCGCGCCGAGATGCGCTAACGCCACATCCAGCGTGCCACGGTTCAGCTCAGGTACCGTGAAGCACAGTTCGTAATCCTCACCACCGGAAAGCGCCCAGCGCAGGGCCTGCTCAGGCTCCACGTGGCGAAGCAGTTGCTCTGATAGCGGGAACAGATCCAGGTCGATGCGCGCGCCCACGCCGCTGGCCTTCAGAATATGGCCAAGATCGGAGATCAGCCCGTCGGAGAGATCGATAGCCGAGCTTGCCCGTTCCCGTAGCGCCTGCCCATGCAGAATACGCGGGGTGGGTCGCAGATGGCGTTTCACCAGATACGCCGCGTCGTCAGCATCCTTCACGGTCAAGCGATCCTGAAGAATAGCCAGCCCCGCAGCGCTGTCTCCCGGTGTACCGGTCACGTAGATCCAGTCACCTGGTTTTGCGCCCGAGCGTTTGAGCGCCCGACCGAGGGGCACATAGCCATGGATCGCCAGCGTCATCGACAGCGGCCCTGCAGTAGTATCACCGCCAATCAGCTGCATATCGTAGTAGTTCAGCTGTTCAAACAGCGCATCGCTAAAGGCTTCAAGCCAGGTTTCATCGACCTCGGGCAGCGTCAGGGCCAGCGTTAGCCATGCCGGATCGGCACCCATCGCGGCCAGATCGCTGACGTTGACCGCCAGCGCTTTATACGCCAGATCGGCAGGATCGATATCGGGTAAAAAATGACGTCCGCACACTAAGGTGTCGGTGCTGATTGCCAGCGTCTGTTTTTCAGGAATATTGAGAAGTGCACAGTCATCGCCAATGCCGGTTTCAACATCAAGACGAGAGGTTCTGACACGGTCGAAATAACGGGCAATCAGGGAGAATTCGCCGCATGCCATACGTTATGCCTCAGCAAATAAAAGAAAAAACCGGAGCCGCACTGCCCGTCAGGCAATGCAGGACTCCGGTTTGCGGATCACTTTTTGTGGGGACGGATCGCAGGTGCAGCTTTATCAAGAACGCCGTTAACAAATTTGTGGCTGTCTTCAGCGCCGAAGGTTTTTGCCAGTTCGATCGCTTCGTTGATGGCCACTTTGTACGGCACATCATCACGTTTAGACAGCTCAAACAGCGCGATACGCAACACTGCTTTTTCCACCTGACCCAGCTCTTCGAGCAGACGGGACAGGTATGGCTTCATCAGACCATCGAGATACGCGCTATTAGTCGCCACTCCCGACAGCAGTTCACGGAAGTACAGAACATCGACGTCTTTCACGTCCTGTTCTGACAGGAACTGGTACTCAACATCGGCGATGTCGTTGTGGGACAACTGCCAGGAGTAAAGTGCCTGAACGGCACATTCACGGGCGCGGCGACGAGCAGCAGGTTTCACGGAATTCCCCTTACAAAAAAATCAGGCCTTGATGGCTTTCAATACATTGATCATTTCAAGCGCGGTCAGTGCAGCTTCTGCACCTTTGTTACCGGCTTTGGTGCCAGCACGTTCGATGGCTTGTTCAATACTTTCGGTGGTCAGCACGCCGAACGCGACAGGAATTTCAGCATCCTGCGCAACGTGTGCCAGACCATTGCTTGCACCGCCCGCAACGTATTCGAAGTGCGCAGTGCCGCCACGAATAACAGTACCCAGCGCGATCACCGCGTCGTATTTACCGGTTTTCGCCAGCGCGCCCGCTGCCAGTGGCAGCTCGTAAGCGCCTGGAACCCAAACAACGGTAATGTTCTCATCTTTCACCTGACCGATACGTTTCAGGGCGTCAATCGCACCTTCCAGCAGGCTGTCGTTGATGAAGTTGTTGAAACGCGCAATGGTGATGGCGACGCGAGCGTCCGGGGTAGCTACAGCAGCTTCAATAATGTTCATACTCTTCCTTTACGGGTTCATTTGGCCCCGCAGGGGGGCGGATTTTATCATAATACTTTGCGCACTGCTTCCCTATTTCAGGAGCAATTACGCTGTCGTTAAATGGAGGCAGACATCCGGGCCTACAGGACGAATCTCGCTGAATGTGAGTTGCGGTGCGTCGGCCAGTTTTTCAAGGCCAGGCAGCACAAACAGGCCGCGCGCGTCGTGGCCTAACAGTTTAGGCGCAACGTATACAATCAGTTCATCCACCAGCCCGGCCTGCAACAGCGCACCCGCGAGCGTGGGTCCCGCTTCTACCCAGATGCTGTTCACCTGCTGCTTGCCGAGCAGCATCATCAGCACCACTAAGTCGAGGCGACCGTTGTGCTCAGGTACCATAATGCTACGCACGCCCTCTGGCCATTCGCGCGTATCTTCTTTGGTACGGGCAATCCAGGTTTCACCCGGCTGCTGCACGATGCGATGTTCCGGCGTTATGCGGTTCTGGCTATCAATGACAATACGCAGCGGCTGACGCAGGTTCTCCTGCGGGTAAAGCGCCTGAGTATCGGCATTCAGTTCGTCCCAGCGCACGGTCATAGCCGGATCGTCAGCCAGAACGGTTTCACTGCTGGTGAGGATAGCATGGCTTTGCGCGCGAAGACGTTGCACATCGCGCCTTGCCTGGGGCGAGGTGATCCACTGGCTTTCACCGTTTGCCATCGCCGTACGACCGTCCAGCGAGGCGCCCAGCTTAAGCTGGATATACGGGAACCCGGTGCGCATGCGCTTCAGAAAGCCTTTGTTGATCGCTTCGGCGTCCTGCATCATCAGCCCATGACTGACGTCAATGCCTTCCTGCTGCAGGCGATACAGACCGCGTCCGGCAACCTGCGGATTCGGATCCTGCATCGATGCCACCACGCGGGAAACCCCCGCAGCAATCAGCGCGTCGCAGCACGGTGGGGTACGCCCGTGGTGGCTGCAGGGCTCCAGCGTTACGTAGGCGGTGGCACCGCGTGCCTTCTCACCTGCCATCCGCAACGCATGGACCTCGGCGTGCGGCTCGCCGGCACGATAGTGGAACCCCTCCCCCACGATCTCGCCATCTTTAACGATCACGCACCCGACGTTCGGATTGGGATGGGTAGTAAAACGCCCGCGCTGCGCCAGCTTCATGGCTCGCGCCATGTAAATCTCATCCTGCATGAGCTTAATCCTGTAAGCGGGCGATCTCTTCGCCAAACTCTTTGATATCTTCGAAACTGCGGTAGACAGAGGCGAAGCGGATATAGGCGACCTTATCGAGCTTTTTCAGCTGCTCCATCACCAGGTTGCCGATCATCTTGCTTGGCACCTCGCGCTCGCCCAGACCACGAAGATAAGATTTTATGTGGTTTAACGCCATTTCGACGTCATCCGCGCTGACGGGACGTTTTTCCAGGGCCTTCAGCATCCCGCTACGCAGCTTCTCTTCGTTAAACGGCTCGCGCACATCGTTACTTTTTACCACGCGCGGCATTACCAGCTCAGCAACCTCAAAGGTCGTAAAACGCTCGTTGCACACCAGACACTGCCGACGACGGCGTACGGATGACCCTTCGCCTACAAGACGCGAGTCGATGACTTTGGTATCCACAGCGGAGCAGAATGGGCAATGCATACGGTATCCCTGTTATCCGGTTAACTGAGTTTCATTTTACCCTGATCTGGCCTGACAACAAAGGAAGAGCTTTTTGAGACAAAGGATCTATGTCTGACGGCACGTTGCTGGCTACCATTAGGGAGATCCGTTATTTCAAGGAAATAAACGCTATGACAAGACGTTACCTGAGAATTTTACTGGTGGGGAGCCTCTTCACCCTCAGTGCCTGTGCACAGCAAACCGAAGTCCGTCAGATGAAACAGAGTGTGAATACACTTAATACGGCGATGGACAAACTGAACAAAGAAACGGTGAAGATCACCCAGCAAAACGCGCTGAACGCCAAATCCAGCAGCGGGGTATACCTGCTGCCTGGCGCGAACACACCTGCGCGGCTGAATAGCCAGATTGGCACGCTGAAAATGTCGCTGGTCAATGTGGCAGCGAATGCAGATGGTACGCGCGCAACATTGCGCATTCAGGGAGAATCCAACGATCCGCTGCCCGCTTTTAGCGGCACCGTTGAGTGGGGACAGATCCAGGGCACGACGGAGAATTACCAGGAAGTGAACGTGAAGAACCAGCTCTTCACCGCCCCGGCCAGCGTTTTAGCGCCCAGTGATGTGGATATTCCGCTGCAGTTAAGCGGCCTTACGCCAGAACAGTTAGGCTTTATCCGCATTCACGACATCCAACCCGCCGCGCAGTAAACCCTTCCTTCTGAGCGGAGTGAAATGTCACTCCGCTAACATTTACATTTCGTATGGATTGGCAACATAAATGATTGCCGCTACAATCCCGGCCGTTTAAAGTACGCAAACGTGAACGCAATCGATTACGCGTGTGATAGATATGTGAAACAACACATATTTTTGTGAGCAAGGATTCCTATAATAGGCTCCGCAGAAACACGAAATATTTAGAAACGCAATTCGCGCATTTTTCACTCCCGGAAGGGAATTTCAATCAGTGGCATGATTATGAAAAAAACATTACTCGCAGCTGGCGCCGTGCTGGCACTGTCCTCCTCTTTCACTGTTAACGCAGCGGAAAACGACAAACCACAATATCTCTCCGACTGGTGGCACCAGAGCGTTAACGTGGTTGGTAGCTATCACACCCGTTTCGGACCACAGATCCGCAACGACACCTACCTGGAATACGAAGCATTTGCCAAGAAAGACTGGTTTGATTTCTACGGCTACATGGATGCTCCGGTCTTCTTCGGCGGTAACACCGATGCAAAAGGTATCTGGAACCACGGTTCTCCGCTGTTTATGGAAATCGAACCACGCTTCTCTATCGACAAGCTGACCGGTACCGATCTGAGCTTTGGTCCGTTCAAAGAGTGGTACTTCGCAAACAACTACATCTACGATATGGGCCGCAACAAGTCCGGTCGTCAGAGCACCTGGTACATGGGTCTGGGTACGGACATCGATACTGGCCTGCCAATGAGCCTGTCCCTGAACGTTTATGCTAAGTACCAGTGGCAGAACTACGGTGCGGCAAACGAAAACGAGTGGGACGGCTACCGTTTCAAAGTGAAATACTTTGTGCCAATCACTCAGCTGTGGGGCGGCAACCTGAGCTATATCGGCTTCACCAACTTTGACTGGGGCTCAGACCTGGGCGATAACGACTTCCGCGATCTGAACGGTAAGAAAGCACGTACCAATGATTCTATCGCGTCCAGCCACATCCTGGCGCTGAACTACGATCACTGGCACTATTCCGTGGTTGCGCGTTACTGGCACAACGGTGGTCAGTGGAACGACGATGCCAGCCTGAACTTCGGCAACGGCGATTTCAGCGTTCGTTCTACCGGATGGGGTGGCTACCTGGTGGTGGGTTACAACTTCTAACCCGTGCGGGACTGTGCGGGCTGATGCCCTCACCCTGCCCCTCTCCCACAGGGAGAGGGAACAAATACTAAAAACGGCAACATACGTTGCCGTTTTGCTTTTACCTCGCCGCCGGGCAAAAAAGCCAGCTCAAGAGCTGGCTTTTTATTGCTTAACCTTGCGCAAAAAATCCGCCAGAGACCTGTCCGCACTTTCGCTAAACCGTCTCTCCGTCTGCACGATATTGAGACATCTGTCGAGTCGGAAACAGCGATAGTCATCGCGCCGTTCACACCACGCCGCCAGCAGCCAACGCTCTCCCCAGAAGAACAAGCCCAGCGGCTGAACCTCACGCTTTGAAAGCTGCCCGGCTTCATCACGGTAATGCAACGCCAGCACGTGCTGGGCGGAAATTGCCTGATGAATCATGTCAAAATCGCTGCGGGAGTGGCTTTGCATGCAGAAATCCGGGGCATAAATCCGCGTCTGCTCCGCCTTTCGACGACTCTCCTCAGGCAGGATCGCCAGCACTTTCTCCTGGGCCGACTCCAGCTCGCGCGACAGCGATTCTCCTCCCCAGGTCTTGAGCAGGCGAATTGCGACGATCAGCGCCTCAGACTCCTTATTTGTCAGCATCAGAGGCGGCAGATCAAAACCCGACATCAGCCGGTATCCGCTTCCCGCTTCGCCTTCCACCGGCACGCCGGAGAGCGACAGATCGCGGATATCGCGGTAGACCGTGCGCTCGGAGACGCCAAGCCTGTCCGCCAGATGCGCTGCCGTCGTCAGACGCCTGCCCCGCAGGATTTGCACAATCTGAAACAAACGGTCAGCGCGTCGGGTCATATCGTATTACGCTCTCAGGCAGGTTGATGGAGGCCGACGCGGTTACCTTCGCTGTCGATAAACAAAGCAATGGTGCCAATACCATCCGGCAGTTCCAGCGGGCCAAACACGCACTCGCCGCCCGCGGAGGCAATGCGATCGAGCGTAGCCGTCAGGTTATCCGTATGCAGATAGATAATAGCGCCCTGCTGCGACGGCGAAACGCCCTCAAATTTTGCCAGCGCGCCGCCGGTGGCCGGATCGTCATGCGGGAATACCGCGAGCTCTGCCATGTCCATTTTCTCACGTCTCAGCTGGACCTGCATGACTGGCTCATAAAATTTGATGGCGCGATCCATATCTACCACGGGAATTTCAAACCAGTTAATCACACTTTTCATACATCCTCCTGACTGTTGTTTGGGTTCGAAAAGAGTCTACGACAGGGCTCCTGACAGCATACTGTCAGGAGTGTTTGTCAGGAGTGTTTGTCAGGAGCAGATAAAAAAAATCCCGGTCAACCGACCGGGATTTCGATAACACGCTATTCGACGCCTTACGGCAGAATGGACGGCTGATCCGCCCCTTCTTTCTCAACCTTCTGCTGGAGCAGGTGCTCGCGCTTCATGCCGAGTTTCAATGCCAGTGCGGATGCGACGTAGATAGACGACGCCGTACCGATGGAGACACCAATCAGCATGGTCAGCGAGAAGCCTTCCAGTACCGGGCCACCGAACAGGAACAGCATCAGGATCACCATCAAAGTGGTACCGGAGGTGATCAGGGTACGGTGCAGCGTCTGGGTCAACGACACGTTAAAGATTTCGTACGGCGTACCGCGACGGATCTTACGGAAGTTTTCACGGATACGGTCAGATACCACGATACTGTCGTTCAGTGAGTAACCGATAACGGACATCAGAGATGCCACGATGGTCAGGTCAACCTCAATGTGGAACAGCGACAGAACCCCCATGGTGATCACCACGTCGTGCGCCAGGGCGATAACCACCCCGGCCGCCAGTCGCCACTCGAAGCGGAAACCGACGTACACCAGGATGGAGATCAGCGCCACCAGCAGCGCCATTGCACCGGTCTGCGCCAGGTCCGCACCCACGCTCGGGCCGACAAACTCAATACGCTTGACCGCCGCGTTCTGGCTGGTTGTTTCGTTAATCACGTTAACAACCTTGCTGCCTAGCTCCTGGCTGCCGTTAGCATCGTGTACCGGCGGCATACGCACCATGATGTCACGGCTGCTGCCGAAGTTCTGCAGCAGCGGCTCTTCAAAGCCGGCTTTCTGCAGAGACAGACGCATCTGGTCCATATCGACCGGTTTTTCCAGGGAGATCTCGATAACCGTACCACCGGTGAAATCCAGACCCCAGTTAAAGCCTTTCACGCCCATAACGACGATGGACAGAATCAGCAGTAAACCTGAAATGCCGAAGGCCCAGTAGTCCCAGCGCATAAAGTCCCAGACTTTACGGCCATGGTTCAATTGTTCAACAGTATATTCCTGTGCCACAACGCACTCCTCAGATAGACAGCTTTTTGACGCGCTTGCCGCCGTACAGCAGGTTCACGATGGCACGGGTGCCGACAATAGCGGTAAACATTGACGTTGCGACACCGATACCGGTAGTAATCGCAAAGCCTTTGATCGCGCCAGTACCCACTGCATACAGGATAAGAACCTTAATCAGTGTTGTTACGTTCGCATCGAAAATAGAGCTGAACGCGCCTTTATAACCTTCGTCAATCGCCTGCTGAACAGAGCGACCGTTGCTCAACTCTTCTTTGATACGTTCGTTAATCAGTACGTTGGCGTCGACCGCCACCGCAAGGGTCAGAACGATACCCGCAATCCCCGGCATGGTCAGCGTCGCCCCTGGCAGCAGGGACATAATGCCGATGATCAGCACCAGGTTGGCGACCAGCGCACTGGTCGCAATCAGACCAAACTTCTTATAGAAGAAGATCATGAAGAGGATAGAGACCACCAGACCGGCCAGACACGCTTCCAGACCCTGTTGGATGTTCTGCATCCCCAGCGTTGGACCAATGGTACGTTCTTCAACAATCTGAATTGGCGCAATCAGCGCACCGGCACGCAGCAGCAGAGAGAGCTGACGCGCTTCGTTCGGGTTGCTAATACCGGTAATACGGAAGCTGTTACCCAGACGAGACTGGATATTGGCGATGTTAATCACCTCTTCCTCTTTCACCAGCACTGCACGACCGTTCGCATCTTTCTTACCGCTGTCTTTGTACTCCACGAACAGGGTGGCCATCGGTTTACCGATGTTGTCCTTGGTGAAGTTAGACATGATGTTACCACCCGCGCTATCCAGCGAGATGTTAACCTGCGGCTGGTTGTATTCGTCCTGGCTGGAAGTGGAGTCGGTAATATGGTCACCAGTCAGAATGACGCGTTTGTACAGCACAACGGGCTGACCTTCGCGGGTCTGTTTCACTTCGGAGTCACCCGGAATACGGCCTGCTGCGGCAGCGGACTGATCGACGTTAGAGTTAACCAGACGGAATTCCAGCGTTGCGGTCGCACCCAGAATCTCTTTCGCACGCGCAGTGTCCTGAATACCCGGCAGTTCAACCACGATACGGTCAGCACCCTGACGCTGTACCAGCGGCTCAGCCACGCCCAGTTGGTTTACACGGTTACGCAGAATGTTGATGTTCTGCTGAACGGCATATTCACGCGCTTCTTTCAGACGCGCATCGGTCATCACCGCGCGCAGCTGGTTGCTGCCCTGAGAGGTGATGACCAGGTCACGGTGACGTTGGGTCAGGTAATCTACAGCCTGATCGCGCGCCGCACTGTCGCGGAACGTGATGCTCATACCGTAGTTATCTTCTTTACGCACGGTAGTGTAAGGGATGCCTTTGTCGCGCAGATCGCTGCGCAGGCTGTCGATATTCTGTTCCTGCAGCTTGCCGAGCGCGGTATCCATATCCACTTCCATCAGGAAGTGAACACCACCACGCAGGTCAAGACCCAGTTTCATCGGCTCTGCGTTCAGCGCAGCCAGCCAACGCGGGGTTGCAGGAGCAAGGTTAAGCGCCACGACATATTTGTCACCCAGCACGCCCATCAGCGCTTCGCGAGCGCGGAGCTGCGTGTCGGTGGTGTCGAAGCGAGCAAGAATTGCACCCTCTTCCAGAGCCACAGACTTAGCGGTAATTTTTTCTTCTTGTAACGTTTTCTGGACCTGGATCAGCGTTTGCTCACTGGCGGCGACACCGCGCGCGCCAGTGATTTGAACGGCCGGATCCTCACCATACAGGTTGGGAAGCGCGTACAGCAGGCCGACGAGAATCACGACGACCAGCATGATGTACTTCCACAAAGGATAACGGTTTAACACGGCAGTTCCCTTTGGGAAAAGTTGGGATTACAGCGCCTTCATGGTGCCTTTCGGCAGAACGGCAGCTACGAAGTCACGTTTGATAACCACTTCAGTGGTGTCGTTCAGGGCGATTGCAATGTAGCCACTTTCAGCCACTTTGGTTACGCGACCGACCAGACCACCGTTGGTCAGCACTTCATCGCCTTTCGCGATGGAGTCCATCAGCTTTTTGTGCTCTTTGGTACGCTTCTGCTGTGGGCGGAGGATCATGAAGTAGAAGATCAGACCGAACACAACCAGCATCAGGATCAGAGACATCGGGCTGCCCTGCGCCGGAGCACCTGTTGCCGCTACCGCATCAGAAATAAAAAAGCTCATTCAAATTCCCTCATTATTAAAATTAAACAACGTTCAACGGTGGTACATCCCGCCCCTGACGTTGGTAGAAATCGGTCACGAAGCTCTCTAATTTACCCTCTTCGATAGCCTTACGTAAACCAGCCATTAAGCGCTGATAATAACGAAGATTATGAATGGTATTGAGACGCGCGCCCAAAATCTCGTTGCAACGATCGAGATGATGCAGATACGCGCGGGAATAATTGCGACAGGTATAGCAATCGCACTCGGAATCGAGCGGGCTGGTGTCACTCTTATGCTTCGCGTTACGGATTTTCACCACGCCGTCAGTCACGAACAGATGACCGTTACGTGCGTTACGGGTTGGCATGACGCAGTCGAACATATCGATGCCGCGACGTACGCCTTCCACCAGATCTTCTGGTTTACCCACCCCCATCAGGTATCGTGGTTTATCCGCCGGGATTTGCGGGCAGACATGCTCCAGAATGCGGTGCATATCTTCCTTCGGCTCACCCACAGCCAAACCGCCGACAGCGTAGCCATCAAAACCTATCTCTACCAGACCTTTAACGGAGATATCGCGTAAATCTTCGTAAACGCTGCCCTGGATAATGCCGAACAGCGCATTTTTGTTCTGCAGGGAGTCAAAACGGTCGCGGCTACGCTTCGCCCAACGCAGAGACATCTCCATAGAGCGTTTCGCGTAGTCCCAGTCAGCCGGGTATGGCGTACATTCGTCGAAGATCATCACGATGTCAGAACCGAGATCGTACTGAATCTCCATCGACTTTTCTGGATCGAGGAAAATCGGATCGCCGTTGATCGGGTTACGGAAGTGAACGCCCTGCTCGGTGATCTTGCGGATATCCCCCAGGCTGAAAACCTGGAAACCGCCGGAATCGGTCAGGATTGGGCCTTTCCACTGCATGAAGTCGTGCAGGTCACCGTGCAGCTTCATGATCTCCTGACCCGGGCGCAGCCACAGGTGGAAGGTGTTACCGAGGATAATTTGTGCGCCAGTGGCTTCAACTTCTTCCGGCGTCATCCCTTTTACGGTGCCGTACGTACCCACAGGCATAAACGCGGGGGTTTCCACCACGCCGCGATCAAACACCAGACGACCGCGACGCGCGCGGCCATCGGTGGTATCGAGTTCAAATTTCATTTTTTCTCCGACGTCAGAAAAACAGTCCAACGTTGTCATACGGTGCCGCGGACTTATTCCCCGACACGCTCATTCAAAGCCTGCGGATTGTACGTGATAAACATCGCGTCCCCGTAGCTAAAAAAGCGATATTTTTGTTCTACCGCAGACTTGTAAGCATTCATCGTATGCTGATAACCCGCAAACGCGGAAACCAGCATAATCAGCGTCGATTCAGGCAGATGGAAGTTGGTCACCAGCGCATCAATGACTTTGTACTGGTAGCCCGGGTAGATAAAGATCTGCGTATCGCCAAAGAACGGCTCGATGAGACCCGTTTTCGCGGCCTGTGCAGCGCTCTCCAGCGAACGGACTGAAGTCGTGCCTACCGCAACCACGCGGTTTCCGCGCGCTTTCGCCGCCAGCACCGCGTCCACCACCTCCTGAGGCACTTCGGCATACTCAGAGTGCATGATGTGGTCTTCAATGCTGTCTACGCGCACCGGCTGGAACGTACCCGCGCCGACGTGCAGCGTCACGAACGCCATCTCAACGCCCTTCGCGCGCAGTTTTTCCAGCAGCGGTTCATCAAAGTGCAGGCCCGCCGTCGGCGCCGCGACCGCGCCAGGTTTCTGGCTGTAGACGGTCTGGTACAGCTCGCGATCGGCCTCTTCGTCCGGGCGTTCAATATACGGCGGCAGCGGCATATGGCCGATGGCGTTAAGGATATCGAGGACCGTGCGCTCGTCCTGGAATTCCACCTCAAACAGCGCGTCGTGACGCGCGGTCATGGTCGCTTTAATGCTCTCGTCATCGCCCAGCAGCAGTTCTGCGCCCGGCTTCGGCGCTTTAGAGGCGCGAATATGTGCCAGAATACGTTTATCATCGAGCATACGTTCGACCAGCACTTCAATCTTGCCGCCGCTGGCCTTACGGCCAAACAGACGCGCCGGGATCACGCGGGTGTTGTTAAAGACCAGCAGATCGCCAGGGTTGAGCTTGTCGAGCAAATCGGTGAAAGTACCGTGCGTCAGCTCGCCCGTTGGCCCATCCAGCGACAGTAAGCGACAGCTGCTGCGCTCAGGCATGGGATAGTGAGCAATCAGGGATTCAGGTAGTTCAAAGGAGAAATCGGCGACGCGCATGACGTATACTCGTGACTTAAAAACAGGCGGCATAGTCTAGTGCTCACACCCTTTTGCTGCAACAATTAGCCGCCCCCGGACAAATAAAACGCATGAATTTTCTCGCTCACCTGCATCTCGCTCACCTCGCTGACAGCTCCCTTTCCGGCAATTTGCTGGCCGATTTCGTGCGCGGCAACCCTGCAGAAGACTATTCCCCTGAGGTTGTCGACGGCATCTTTATGCACCGCCGCATTGATGTCATCACCGATAACCTGCCCGAGGTCACGGAAGCCAAAGCGTGGTTCCGCCCTGAGACTCGCCGCGTTGCGCCGATCACGCTGGATGTGATGTGGGACCATTTCCTGTCTCGCCACTGGGAACAGCTCTCCCCGTCGCTACCGTTGCCAGAGTTTGTGCGCTACGCCCATGCACAGGTGTCGGTCATTTTGCCCGACTCACCGCCGCGCTTTGTCAATCTGAACAACTATTTGTGGTCAGAACGCTGGCTGGAGCGCTATGGTGAGATGGCTTTTATCCAGAACGTCCTGAATGGCATGGCCAGCCGCCGGCCGCGTCTGGATGCGCTGCGTGACTCCTGGTATGACCTGGATGCACACTATGACGCGCTGGAGACGCAATTCTGGCAGTTCTATCCGCGCATGATGGCGCAAGCGAAAAACAAACAGCTGTGACAGATTTACATTGATAGGTAAAAGCTGGCGGAACGATTGTCACCACCTCTTTGTCTTATCCATGAACACTCTCTATACTGGCTCGCGTTGCGTTCCAAATAACCTTAGTATCTACAGGAGAATCATATGGTTCTGGTAACTCGTCCGGCTCCGGATTTTACAGCTGCAGCAGTTCTGGGCAACGGTGAAATCGTTGAAAACTTCAACTTCAAACAGCACACCAATGGTAAAGCGACCGTTCTGTTCTTCTGGCCAATGGACTTCACCTTCGTTTGCCCGTCTGAGCTGATCGCCTTCGACAAACGTTATGAAGAATTCCAGAAGCGTGGCGTGGAAGTGGTTGGCGTCTCCTTCGACTCTGAATTTGTACACAACGCATGGCGTAACACCCCTGTCGACAAAGGCGGCATCGGTGCGGTGAAATACGCAATGGTTGCGGACATCAAACGCGAAATCCAGCAGGCTTACGGTATCGAACATCCGGACGCTGGCGTTGCACTGCGCGGTTCTTTCCTGATCGACGCAAACGGCATCGTTCGTCACCAGGTTGTTAACGATCTGCCGCTGGGTCGTAACATCGACGAAATGCTGCGCATGGTTGACGCGCTGCAGTTCCACGAAGAGCACGGCGAAGTGTGCCCGGCTCAGTGGGAAAAAGGTAAAGAAGGTATGGCTGCTTCCCCAGACGGCGTAGCAAAATACCTGTCTGAGAACGTATCCAGCCTGTAATCGGCACGGTTTACGAAGAAGGCCCGCACATGCGGGCCTTTTTTTATGCTTTACGCTGCGTCTCTCGCCAGATGCGCCAGGCCATGAGCGCCAGCAGGAACACGCCCACAATCAGCACGCTCCACACCAGCAGCGCGTTCATCCGGCTCTCCTGCTCGCCCGCAGAAGTGGCGGTCAAACGCGCCTCACCGCCCAACGCGACATCATCCACAATATCGGCCTGCGGCAGATTCGCCATATCATAGGTTTTGCGCAGGTCGGCGGGGATCAGCATGTCAGGTTCCAGGTTTGCTGGTTTTGCCGCCCCGTTTCCCCAGGCGAGCACGTACGGTGCTTTCCCCTGCGCGTTAAACACCAGATCAACGCGGTCGCGATGCCCTATGACGTTCGGAAGGTATTCAGGCAGACGCGCATTCAGCGTCGTGATTTTTACCGCCTGGACCCGCTCTCCGTTAAGCGAAACCGGCGCAGACGTTTTGCCCTCCAGGCGGTAAAGAACCTCTTTTTTCAGGGGGTGCCATGTGTCTTTTTCCGTACTTCGCCACGCGATCTCCACGGGCAGAACGCCGTCGCCATTCAGCAAGAAGCTGACCGCGCTCAATGGCTGCGGGTGCGCCCAGTGCCACTGCGCTTCGCTTGTCGATAGCTGTTCCCCTTCCCCCTCCAGGTCGATCGCTTCCGGAGCCATCTGCGCAGGGGCGCTAATCGCGTTTACGCCGGTCAAGGTCATACCCTGGCTCTGCGTATTCAGCACCACCATGAGATAGCGATTCGCATCAGGAGATAAAACCGTATCGGTATCGATCCGATCGAGCTTAAGGCGATCCTGGCCACTGACGACGTCCAGCAAGGGCATATCCTCGCGTAGGGTATACCAGCGCTTCAAATCCTCGCTGTAATAGACCGACGCCGTTCCCTGCCACGACGTCTTAGGGGGATTCCAGAGCAGCTGCAGCTGGGATATAGCCATCTCGCCCGTCGCCTGCTCTGGCAAGGTCAGCAGATAATGTTGCCCGGCCACGGCAGCTTTCTGCCCTTCGAGCACAATCTCAACGCCATTTCCGGAACGGAGCAGGATCTTATTGCTCTCACCGGCATCTGGCGCCGCGGCAAGCGGTGAGGCGTCCAGAGGAAAAAGACGCAGCGCCGTGGATTGCGCCACCACCTGCGGGCGCGTCGCGGTGACCAGGCTGAAGGGAACCGGCTCACCCGACTGATTAAAGACGCGGACATCGTCCAGATTCGGGGAGGTGCTCTGTTCATAGACGGCGAGCGGCAGCAACACCCGATACCACTGGGAAGGAACCGACGTTTCCAGTGAACGACCAAAGGCATAATCCCGCGGCGATTCCGTTTGCATCTCGTCGCAGAACGCCATGCCCGATAGCGCCAGCAGCGTGGTACAGACTACCGCTTTCATCCATTTCATTTTTCATCTCCAGTTTTAGGCGGTAGTGGCGAGAAATACCCCACGATCAGGACCAGTATCGCCACGCCGATAAACGCCACGGCACGGGACAGGCCGCCTCCGCCTGCGCTGTCCACCAGCATCAGTTTAACCATCACGCCCCCCAGCAAGGCGGCCCCGCAGAGCCACTCCTGGCGGGAGGCCCGGCGGGTAGCATGGACCATGACCACCAGCGCGATCAGCATCCAGAACAGGGCAAACGTGGTCTGGATAAGCCGCGAATCCCACAGCGACGCCATATTCCAGGCCACATCCCCATACCAGGCCAGGGCGCGCATCAGCGCCCCGTTAAGCCACCAGAAGCCAAACGCCATGATAGCAACGGCAGGCCACGGGCGAGCCTGAGCAAGCAACGCGGGATAGTAGCGATCCACTGCCCGATAAAAGACCACCAGCCCCAGCAGCGCGAATGCCGCGCCTTCCTCAAGCGGGTTCACCAGCGGCAGCCAGGTTTGCCGGTAAACGACGCCGTCCTGGAAATTGGTCACGACCAGCAGCACCAGCAGCGCCACGACGACAGGGATCGGCGCCAGGCAGGTATAGAGCGCAGGCCACTCCCCGAACGGCCACGCGCGGCGACGCACCGCCGCGGAAAGCGCGAGAATCACGCCGCCCCCAGCCGCCATCGCCAGTCCACTGCCCCACGCCGCCATGCCCCACGGTAGCGCGCGAGCAAACCAGTAAAGTTCAGCCGCCAGCGCCAGTAAAATCATCCAGCAAAGCGTCAGGTGCAGCCCCATCGCGATGCGCGGCAGCAGTCGTTCACCGTCACGTCGCAGCAGCATCAGTGCGGCAGGAAGTGCAATGCACCAGGCCAGATTTGACCAGCCAGCGGCAACGATCTGCTGATGCGAAAGCTGGTAAACCACCATCACCAGCATCAGTGGCCACAGCAGCCATTTGCTGGCATCCAGCTCCCGCCACGCCAGACGAGCGGCAGCCTGGCGCCAGCCCCAGACCGAGACGGCCGAGAGCGCCAGCACGCCTGCCAGAACCGGTAATTCTTGTTTCAGCACCCGTTGCGAGGCACCCAATAGCGCCACGATCCAGAACAACAGGCCGCCTGCCAACAACGCCCAACTGACCGGCAGAACACTTTTGCGCCATAGCCACGCCCCAGCCAGCCAGCAAAGGCTGAGGATGGCGAAGATAAGGAGAAGGCTCAGCGACGTCACGCCGTCCATTTGCGCCCACAGCGCGCTGCCGAGTGCCAGCACCAGCAGCGCCGTCCCGCTATAGCTCATACGACGCTGGTTCTGCTGCATGCCCAGCCAGAGGATACCCAGCCCCTCCAGCGCCCAGGCCATCGCCGTCCAGCGCGCCGAGAGCGCCAGCGGAATGGAGAGCGTAGCGAACCCGCCGCCGATGGCCAGCGCCGCCATGACCAGTGGTCGTCCGATAGACGGATAGCGCCGCAGCGCGAGGAACGCAATGGTAAGATAAAATGCCCCATATCCGAGCGCGCTCAGCGCCGGGCCATATTCCCAGTGCCGGGTCATGCCGTACTGCATCCCGAAGCCAATCAGCGGCGGAGCAAACAGCAGTACGCCGTCAATAATCTGTTTCCCTTTTTCCTGCGCCCGCAGCGACAGCGCCACGCACAGCACGCCGAATATCAGCGTATTGGCAATCAGGAACAGCTGGCACACCCAATAGTGTTCAGGTTGATAGTCGTTCAGCCCCCAGAGGCCGCCCACGCCAAACGTAAAAAGCAGACCGAGCAGATTGAGCTCGCGCCAGTGCTGCCAGATGCTGATGGCGAGAATACCGATGGAAAGCAGGAGATAGAAAGAGAACAGCGCCACAAAGTTGCCGCCTCCGGTAGACAGGAGCAGCGGTGCCAGATACCCGCCGAGGCTCGCCAGCATGGCCAGGCTCAAGGCCTTTTGCAGCACGGCCAGCCCGACGCTCGCGGCGCAAATCGCTACCAGCAGCGCAAAAGCCAGCGTCATCGGCAACATTTGCCAGAGCCGGAAGGCACCAAAGACCGTCAGGTAAAGAATGCCCGTCGCCCCACCCTGTAAGATAAGCGCATAAACCGGCTGCTTATGCCGCAGTCGCCAGCCAATCGCCAGCAGAACGATGGCAAACAGCGCCGTCGCCACCAGGCGCAGCTCAAGCGGGAACAGAGAATGTTCGACGGTATAGCGCAGCAGGAAAGAGAGACCGAGGAAAAGCAGCAGGATCCCCAGCTTCGCCAGCGGATTACCCTGCATAAACCAGCGCACCAGCGACGTCAGTATGCCGCCAAAGGCGGATGGCTGTTTTGCCGCAAGGGCAGGAGCGGAAACGGGAGCGGGTTCAGCCCTGGGCACGCGGGCGTCCGGACGCCAGGGGTCGACAGGTGCGGGAGTGTGCTCCACCACTGGCGCGGTCACAACCACCGGCGCGGCGGTCTTCGCCGTCTCCGGCGCTATCTCAGCGGCACCACGCTGCTCAAGCGCTTCAATACGCTGGCGAAGCCTGGCGATCTCCTGCCGCGCCGCCGTGCTCCGATTAAAGCCAATAACCGCAAGCACGGGCGCAACCACCAGCGCAAAAACCAGTAACAAACAGCCAAGGATGTAGAGCTCGTCCATGTTTCCACCTTCACCGTAAACTATTCGTTAAGATTGACACAAATCGTTGCATTTGCGCCATCTTAAAGGTGGAAACATTTACCGTCGCGTTAGCTACCGACCCAGATCGTCGCGGATATCGCCGGCAGCGCCAGCACACCGTCCTGAATCGTCGCCTTGCCCTCTTTATTCTTCCACGTAGCCACCTTCAACAGCGGGGAATCATCCAGCACCACTTCACAAGCCTCGCCCCGGTTGATAGCCACCAGCACGCGCTGCTGGTTATAGACGCGGACAAAGACCACCACGTTATCATGGGCGTACACCACCTGGCAGCCGCCGTAGCGCAGGGCGAGGCTCTGTTTACGCAGCTTCGCCAGCCGCTGATAGAGGCTGAACAGCACCTTGTCCTGTTTTTCCGGCGCCCACGGGAAGGTTTTGCGACAGAACGGATCGTTGTTGCCGTCCAGTCCCACTTCATCTCCGTAGTAGATACACGGTACGCCCGGCCAGGTGAAGAGCCAGGTGACCGCCAGCGGCAGACGCGCCACATCCTTGCCGAGCAGGGATTTAAAGCGTGCGGTATCGTGACTATCAAGCTGGTTAAACATCCTCAGCTGCTGCTGATGAGACAGCCCGGCGCGGTAGTTATCCATCCACGCTGCGCAGGTTTCGGCGTCAATGTGGTTCGGATCGTAGGAGATATCAGTATTCGCCAGGAAACCCCATAGCGGGAAGGTAAAACCGCGATAGTTCATCGCCGCATCTTCGGCATCGTTTTGCAGCCACTGCCGCGCGTCGCCAAAGTGTTCGCCAAATACGAACGCTTCAGGCCGGGCCGCTTTTGCCGAGCGCGTGATCCCACCGACGTGCTGCAGGTTATTTCGCGCCCCTCCCGCTTCACCCAGCATATGTACGACGTCCAGACGCCAGCCGTCCATATTCCACGGGGCGTTCAGCCAGTGGCGGACGATGCTGTCTTCGCCGCCGTAAATCTCATTAACCAGCGTTGATGACTGGAAATCCAGCTTCGGCAGACTGGGGTAGCCCAGCCAGTCCAGGGCACGCCCCTCCTCATTAAAGCTGTACCAGTCACGCTGCGGCGAGTCCGGGTTATGACATGCTCCGCCCATCGACTGGTTATGACGGTCAAACCAGGCGTGCGAATCTCCGCTGTGGTTAAACACGCCGTCCAGAATCAGGCGCATGCCTTCCTTAAGGGTGTTCTCTCGCAGGCGCAGCAGTGCCTCGTCCCCGCCAAACTGCGCGTCAACGTGGCGATAATCCTGTGTATCGTATTTATGTACGCTCGGGGCTTTAAACACCGGGTTGAGGTACAGCGCCGTCACGCCCAGTTTTTTCAGGTACGGCAGCTTTTCGCTGATGCCGTCGAGATCGCCGCCGTAAAACGTCGAGCCGCCCGCCTGCGCCGTCACCGGCTCATCCCATTTTTTCAGGATAATGTCGTGGCCCGCCGCGTGGTGGTGATAGACCTTATCCTGGTCGGCAGTGCGTTTTTCGCTACGCGCAAAGCGGTCCGGGAAAATCTGGTAAAAGACCTGATCGTTAACCCACTGCGGTCCGCTATCCGGATAATCAACGGCAAACTGTTCCAGCCGTGCGGGCGGAACCGGCTAAACCCCTGCGGGGTAAACCACAGCTGACGATGGTTCCACAGCAGCTTGAAGCTATAACGGCGGCGCGGCTGTCCGCTACGCAAATCGATATTCGCCCGCCAGGCGGTGATCCCCGGCTGCGGCTGGCTGCGCAGCTTGTGCATTTTCAGCCCGGTCTCTTCATTATCAATTTCGGCGCGGAGCGTCACGCGTTCAGGCTGATTTTCCCCCGCCAGCCAGAGCGTAATCACAAGGTTGTCTTTGTTTTGCTTAACAAATGGGGCAACCGGAAGGTGCCAGGCATTTAACATCACGAATCCCCTTTGATGAAATTGACGTCACCTTGCCACAGGGTGGTTAAGGATAGCTCACCATGACGTGATTTATTGGGGGAGGAGGACGGGGGAGGAGGGATCAGTGCGGCCTGATGCCCTCACCCTAACCCTCTCCCACAGGGAGAGGGAATAAAAAAATTACTGCGCTTCTGCCAGTTGGCGATCGCGGCGGCATTTAAACACCCAGCCAACCAGCAGCAGGACGATCCACGCACAGCCCACGTAGAGGGAAATACGGGTATCCGGATGGTAGCCAATCAGGCCAATGATAAACACCAGGAAGATCAGCCCGACGACGGTTGTTGCAACGCCACCCGGGACTTTAAACTTCAGCGCTTTCGCCTCTTCCGGCGACAGTCGACGGCGGAACGCAATCTGCGACAGCAGGATCATGATCCACACCCACACGGTCGCGAAGGTCGCCAGCGACGCAATCACCAGGAAGACGTTCTCCGGCATGATGTAGTTCAGGTAAACCGAGAACAGCAGCGCAACGGTCATGACCACCACCGTCACCCACGGCGTGCCGCGGCGGGAGGTTTTAGCGAACACCTTCGGCGCACTGCCCTGCTCCGCCATGCCGTGTAGCATACGGCCTACGCCAAAGACGTCACTGTTGATCGCGGAAAGCGACGCGGTCAGCACCACGAAGTTCAGAATGCTGGCAGCAAACGCAATGCCCATATGCTGGAAGGTCAGCACAAACGGGCTACCGTTGGTACCGACCTGGTTCCATGGGTAGATGGACATAATCACGAACAGCGTGCCCACATAGAACACCAGAATACGCATCGGCACGGAGTTGATGGCACGTGGAATGGATTTCTCAGGGTCTTTCGCTTCCCCGGCGGTGATACCAATAATTTCAATACCGCCGTAGGCGAACATCACCATCTGCAGCGACATCACCATCCCGAGCCAGCCGTTGCTGAAGAAGCCCCCGTTGCTCCAGAGGTTATGGATCCCGGTCGGCTGACCGCCGTTGCCAATCCCCCAGAGGATGATGCCAAAACCGGCCACAATCATGATGATAATGGTGGCGACCTTGAAGAAGGAGAACCAGAACTCAAGTTCGCCGAACACCTTCACGCTCATCAGGTTGACGGCGCAGATGAGCAGCACCACGCTCAGCACCCAGATCCAGTGCGGCACCGTCGGGAACCAGACGCCCATATAGATACCAAACGCCGTCACATCGGCAATGGCCACAATCAAAATTTCAAAGCAGTAGGTCCAGCCAGTGATAAACCCGGCCAGCGGTCCGAGGTTTTCCTGCGCATAGCGCGAGAACGAACTGGCAGAAGGATTGTGAACCGACATCTCTCCGAGGGCGCGCATGATGATATACGCCGCCACGCCGCCAATGATGTAGGCCAGCAGAACGCTTGGACCGGCCATTTTGATGGCATCTGCCGAGCCATAAAAAAGACCGGTACCAATCGCAGAGCCCAGCGCCATAAAGCGGATGTGGCGTGTGCTGAGACCACGTTTAAGTTTGTTAGTGCTTTCCATTAAAATCTTGCCATTCAACACGAAAAAACAAAAAACCACGGGGCCTTAAGCCCCGTGGTTAAACAGTTTGTTGCCGTTGATTAATGGGCGTTAGATGCAACCTGGCGCCCTGCAGCACGGTCCCAGATAATCGCCAGAACCAGTGCAACAACGGTAGGCATCAGCCAGGCCAGGCCCTGCTCGGACAGCGGCAGACGCTGTGTCCAGGCGGGCAGAATCGCGGCGAACGCTGATGCTTTAATCCCGTCAAGGATACCAAAAATCAGGCTGATAAACATGGCTGGCGCAATAATTCGTGAGGAGTTATTCCACCACGGACGGGTGAAGCTCAGCACCACCAGCACGATGCACGGCGGATAGATGGCCGTCAGCACCGGAATAGAGACCTGAATCAGGTGGCTCAGACCGAGGTTGGACACCGCCATGGAGAAGATACCGAGGATAAACACCAGGGTGCGGTAAGAGAGCGGCAGATACTGCGCAAAGAACTCAGCACAGGCGCAGGTCAGGCCCACTGCGGTCACCAGACACGCCAGGAAAATCAGCGCCGCCAGCAGCATACTGCCCGCACCACCGAAGGTGTGCTGGACGTAAGCGTGCAGAATAGCCGCACCGTTCGCGTTCTGATCAACCAGCATGGCGCTATCAGAGCCCAGGCGGAACAGCGCCAGATACAGCAGCGTCAGACCCACACCAGCCATCAGGCCAGCCCAGATGGTATAGCGGGTCAGCAGACGCGCTTCGGTCACACCGCGGGAACGCGCGGCGTTAACGATAACAATACCAAACACCATTGCGCCCAGCGTATCCATCGTCAGGTAGCCGTTCACAAAACCGTTAGAGAACGCGGCGTTTTTATAGGCGTCCATTGCGTCGCTGATCGGGCCTGCTGGCCAGATGATAGCGGCCACGGCGAGAACGATCAGGGCGATGATTTTCAGCGGCGCCAGGAAGTTACCCACGGTATCCAGCAGTTTGCCCGGATAGAGGGAGACCAGAATGACAATCGCGAAGTAGACCAGGCTGTAGATAAACAGCGGCATCGGGCCGTCGCCGGTCAGCGGAGCAATCCCCACTTCAAAGGAAACGGTCGCCGTGCGCGGGGTGGCAAACAGCGGGCCCACGGCCAGATAGCAGACGGTGGCCAGCAGAACACCTGCGACTTTGCCAATCGGCGTGCTGAGGCTGTCCACGCCGCCACCGACTTTCGCCAGCGCGACGACGGTCAGTACCGGTAGACCCACGGCAGTAATCAGGAAACCAAACGCAGCGGTCCAGACGTGTTCACCCGCCTGTAAGCCAACCATTGGAGGGAAAATAATGTTGCCTGCGCCAACGAACAGCGCAAATGTCATAAAGCCCAGCGCGATGATGTCACGCGATTTTAAGTGATGGGTCATAAAACCTTACTGCCTGTGGATGTGGTGTTGAAAACATTGAGATTTTCGTTTTCCCTGACGGGACGATACAGCCGAAAAATTGCTCAATTTCAGCGGGAAATGCTCCCGTCCTGGCGTGGAGAAGAATAGTTTTTCGATTTACCACGCAAATACAGTCGGTCTGACAGTATCTGGGGGGCAATTTAAACGCTTATAACGTTTAAAGGCAAGGTGGGATCTCAAAACCAGAACAATATGCCATCATGAAAATACACGCCAGCACAATACGCTATTTACAGGAAAAACTCATGGCTAATCATGCGAACAAAAAACACCCAGCCGTATATTATTCATCCGCGTTTCGCTTGACTGCAAAGCAAACGGGCCAGCAGACGCTGACCCGTGGAAAGGGAAAATGACACACCTGCCCTCAGGCGGTCTTTTTGGCAATTAATCGTTCCGGAATAACGAAACTGAAGCGGGTTCCTTTCCCCAGCGTACTCTGAATATCAAGTCGGCTTTCGTGGTGATTTACCGCGTGCTTCACAATCGCCAGCCCAAGGCCGCTCCCCCTGTTTGCCGCGACCGCGCTTTATCCACGCGGTAGAAGCGTTCGGTCAGACGCGGGATATGCTCCGGTGCGATCCCCGGCCCGTTATCTTCCACGCTAAACTCGGCGCCCGTAGGGGTACGGTTCCAGCGCACCATAATATCCGTCCCTTCCGGCGTATGGTTCACTGCGTTGTACACCAGGTTGGATATGGCGCTACGAAGCTCATCCTCACTGCCCAGCACCTTTAGCGTGCTGTCGACCTCAAAGGTCAGGTGATGCTTTTTGTGGCTTAACGTCTGCGCTTCACGCTCCACAACCCGCAGCATCATCGGCACATCTATCGTGTCATTCAGCGCAAGCGTAGGCGCCGCTTCAATCTTCGAGAGCGTCAGCAGCTGCTTCACCAGCCCTTCCATGCGATGCGTTTGCTCGCGCATGGTATGCAGCGCTTTTTCACGCGGCGCACCTTCCAGCGTTTGCTCCTGCATCATCTCCAGATAGCCCTGAAGCACGGTCAACGGAGTACGCAGTTCGTGGCTGACGTTCGCAAAGAAATTACGGCGCGCGCCCTCAAGCTGGTGCATTTGGGTAACATCGCGCGCCACCATCAGCCACTGCTTATCGCTGTAAGGCATCACGCGGATTTCCAGATGGCGACCATTATTGAGCTTCAGATTGTGCGGGCGGGTAAAATCACGCTTTTTCAGATACAGCGTGAATTCGGGATAGCGTAAAAGGTTAAGGATGTTCTGACCGTTATCGTCCGGCCAGCGAAGGCCCAGCAGCTGTTGCGCCAGGCCGTTACACCAGAAGATGGTGCCTTCTTCAGTGGTCAGGATGACCGCATCCGGCAACGACTCCGCCCCGCTGCGAAAACGCTTAATCAGGCTTCCCAGCTCGCGACGGCGCTTTTTATTACGCATCTGCATCTGGTGCAGGCCGTACAGCAGGGGCTCCCAGCTGCCGCTGCCCGGCGGTGGGGTCATACTGCGGTCAACCCACAGCCACCAGGAGAGGCGCAGCAGGTTCCAGAAATGCCAGATCAGCAGCCCGGTGACCGACGCCAGCAGAAACCACGGCAGATGTCCGAGAAAGGCCCCAAGAATGAAGGCAGGAATACAGCATAAGATCAGTTCAAAGACGAGCCTTTTCCATGACAGACGTTCCAGCACGCGTCACACTCCTGTCATTGTTCAGAAACGGGTCGAAAAACGATAACCCGTGCCGCGGACCGTCTGTACCATGCGATCGTGGCCGCTCAGTTCCAGCGCTTTTCGCAGGCGGCGAATATGTACGTCAACCGTCCGGTCTTCGACATACACGTTAGTTCCCCAGACGTTATTCAGCAACTGCTCGCGGCTGTATACGCGTTCCGGGTGAGTCATAAAGAAGTGCAGGAGTTTAAATTCGGTAGGGCCCATATCGAGGGGGTTTTCGCCGGTCATCACGCGGTGCGAGGTAGGGTCAAGGCTGAGTCCCTGCATCTCTATCACCTCTTCCACCGCCATCGGTGAAATACGGCGCATCACGGCTTTAATGCGGGCGACCAGCTCTTTTGGGGAGAACGGTTTAGTGATGTAATCGTCCGCGCCGGTTTCTAGTCCGCGCACGCGATCCTCTTCCTCTCCGCGCGCCGTGAGCATGACAACCGGGATGTCGCGGGTCAGTGCCTCACGCTTCAGGTGTTTGATAAACTGCAGTCCGGAGCCGCCAGGCAACATCCAGTCCAGCAGAATCAGATCGGGCCAGGGTTCATTCAGCTGGTTCACTGCGCTGTCATAATCTTCCGCTTCAACCGGCTGGAAGCCATTTTGCTCGAGCACGAAGCACACCATTTCACGAATTGGAGCTTCATCTTCTACGACCAGAATACGTCTCGCCATACTTTGCCCTGTCTTATCTTATTAAGTTACACGTTTGTAATTCGGCGCCATTATGCGTCAGATTTATGACAGATTTATGAAAAACATTACCACGGTAGCGGGCAAACCGTTGTTTTATTACAGCGGTTATTTTCCCTTCTCTGAACGTTTATAATCCTGCTTTCTCATTTTTGCCACGGAACCGCTATGCGCATACTTCACACCTCGGACTGGCATCTCGGTCAAAATTTTTACAGCAAAAGCCGTGCGGCTGAACATGAAGCGTTCCTGAACTGGCTGCTGGAGACGGCGCAGGCCCACGAGGTCGATGCGATTATTGTCGCGGGTGACATCTTTGATACGGGGTCGCCCCCCAGCTATGCGCGCGAGCTGTATAACCGCTTCGTGGTGAATTTGCAGCAGACCTGCTGTCATCTGGTGATAGTCGCCGGTAACCATGACTCCGTGGCAACGCTCAATGAATCCCGTGACATTCTGGCGTTTCTCAATACTACCGTCGTCGCCAGCGCCGGGCATGCCCCGCAGATCCTGAAAAAACGCGACGGTACGCCGGGGGCAGTGCTGTGCCCGATCCCCTTTTTACGCCCGCGCGATATCGTACAAAGTCAGGCGGGACTGTCGGGCACGGAAAAGCAGCAACATTTATTACAGGCCATCACCGACTATTATCACCAGCAGCACGCGGATGCCTGCAACCTGCGTGGCGAACAGCCGATACCGGTGATTGCGACCGGGCATCTCACCACCGTTGGGGCCAGTAAAAGTGACGCCGTGCGTGACATCTATATCGGCACGCTGGACGCCTTTCCGGCGCAGAACTTCCCGCCTGCGGACTACATTGCGCTCGGGCATATTCACCGCGCCCAGGTTATCGGCGGCTGCGAGCATATTCGCTACTGCGGATCCCCTATTTCGCTCAGTTTCGATGAAACCGGCAAAGCCAAATCCGTGCATCTGGTGAGCTTCAGCGAGGGCAAACTCAGTGCCGTCGAGACGCTGGAGGTGCCGGTCACCCAGCCGCTGGCGGTGCTGAAAGGCGATCTGGAGGCCATCACCGCTCAGCTTGAACAGTGGCGCGGCACCGCGCTTAATCCCCCCGTCTGGCTGGATATCGAAATCACTACGGATGACTACCTGCATGATATGCAGCGAAAAATCCAGGCGCTGACGGAAGACTTGCCGGTAGAGGTCTTACTGGTGCGCCGCAGCCGCGAGCAGCGCGAGAAAATTCTGTTAAGCGCCCAGCGGGAAACGCTCAGCGAGTTGCGGGTAGAAGAGGTGTTTGAGCGCAGGCTCTTGCAGGAGGATATTGACGACGCGAAGCGCGAAAGACTCAGCGAACTGTTCACCCATACCCTGCATGCCCTCAATGACGAGGAAGAAAACGCATGAAAATTCTAAGCCTGCGTCTGAAAAATCTCAACTCCCTCAAGGGCGAGTGGAAAATTGACTTTACCGCTGAACCCTTTGCCAGCAACGGGCTGTTTGCCATTACCGGCGCCACAGGCGCAGGTAAAACCACCCTGCTCGACGCCATCTGTCTGGCGCTTTATCACGAAACGCCGCGCCTGAGTAAGGTTTCCCAGGCACAAAACGACCTGATGACGCGAGATACCGCCGAGTGTCTGGCGGAAGTGGAGTTTGAGGTAAAAGGCATCGCCTACCGCGCATTCTGGAGCCAGAACCGGGCACGCAACCAGCCGGACGGCAACCTGCAGGCGCCGCGCGTGGAGCTGGCCCGCTGCGAAGATGGCAAAATCCTCGCCGATAAAGTCACGGACAAGCTGGAGCAAACCGCCGCACTCACCGGTCTGGACTATGGCCGCTTTACCCGTTCAATGTTGCTCTCACAGGGGCAATTTGCCGCCTTCCTGAATGCCAAACCGAGCGATCGCGCAGAGCTGCTGGAAGAGCTGACCGGCACCGAAATCTACGGCCAGATTTCCGCCATGGTGTTTGAAAAACACAAAGCCGCCCGCAGCCTGCTGGAAAAGTGCGAGGCGCAGGCAGCGGGCGTCGTGCTGCTGAGTGAAGAACAGCAGCAGCAATTACAGCAAAGTTTGCAGGCACTTACTGACGAAGAGAAAACGTTGCTGGCACAGCAGCAAAACCAGCAGAAACATTTTCAGTGGCTTACCCGTCATGATGAGCTTGTGCGCGAGCAACAACGCATCACCGCATTGCAGCAGCAGGCACAACAGGCTCTGACGGACGCTGCGCCTGAGCTGGCAAAGCTCCAGCTTGCGCAGCCCGCCGCCCAGCTTCGTCCGCTCTGGGCGCACCAGCAGGAGCAAACCGCGCGTCTGACGCAAACCCAGCAGCGAATTATTGAAGTAAATACTCGCTTACAAGCCAAAACCGCGCTGCGCGCGCGGATCCGTAATAGTGCCCTGCGTACCCACGCCGAGCTTCATACTGAACTGACGGCGCTGGCGCAGTGGCTGGCGGAGCACGAGCGTTATCGCCTGCTGGGTCAGGAGATTGCCGGATGGCGCGCGCTCTTCTCACAGCTTAACCGCGATAAAAACCAGTTGGCCACGCACGCTGCGCGGATGACTGAGTTACGTAACAAGCTGACTGACATGCCGGAAAATACGCTCACGCTGACGGCGGATGAGGTCAACGTGGCAATGGAGCAGCAGTCCCGGTCACGCACGCAGCGCCAGCGGCTGACGTCGCTACATGCTCGCTATCAGCCGCTGCAAAAGCGCCTGCGCCAGAGCAATGAAAGCGTACAGAAAGCCCAGGCGGAGCAGAGCAAACTTAATGAAACGTTGACGCTGCGCCGCCAGCAGTACAAAGAGAAACACCAGCACTATCTGGATCTGAAGGCCCTGTGCGAGCGTGAAGCGACAATTAAAGATCTGGAAAGCTATCGTTCACAGCTTGAGGCAGGCAAACCTTGTCCCCTGTGCGGTTCCTGCGAGCATCCCGCCGTTGAGCAATATCAATCGCTTGAGCTGACGGATAACCAGCGCCGCCGTGATGCGCTGGAAAAAGAGGTGGCCGCGCTAAAAGAAGAAGGCCTGCTGGTGCTGGGGCAGGTTAATGCTCTGGCTCAGCAGATTCAGCGCGAGACGGGCGACGTGCAGACCCTGTCTGAGGAAGAGCAAGCACTCACTAAAGAGTGGCTTGAGATCTGCGCGTCCCTGAATATCACATTGAATATTCAGGAAGATATCGCGCCATGGATAAACGAGCAGGAACACTATGAGCGCCAGCTTTATCAGCTCAGCCAGCGTCTTACCCTGCAAAACCAGCTGAACGAACAGGAAGCGCAGGCGCGCCAGTATCAGCAGCAGCTGACGGCGACACGCCAGACGCTGGAACACACCCTGCTCACGCTGTCGCTTAGCGTTCCCGAAGAGGGGAACGAAGCCGCCTGGCTGCGCGCCCGCGAAGGAGAATTCGCGCAGTGGCAGGAAAAACAAACGCAGCACGGCGTGCTTGTGGAACGCAGCAACGCTCTGAAGCCGTTGCTCGACACACTTCCGGCAACCCACACCGAAGAGACCGAACCGGCCATTCCTGATGGCTGGCGCGCCATTCACGATGAATGCGTATCGCTGCAAAGCCAGCTTACCGCCCAGCAGCAACAGGAGGCGCTGGAGCAAGAGCGCCTGCAACAGTCGCAGACCCAATTCTCCGCGGCGCTCTCTGCCAGCTGTTTTGCCGACAGGGAGGCGTTCATTGCCGCTCTGCTGGATGATGACATCCTCCGTGGCCTCGAACAGCTGAAGCAGTCGCTGGAAAACCAGATACAGCAGGCCACGGCGCTATCCGGCCAGGCGAACCAGCAGCTACAGGCGCATGTTGCGCTGCGCCCGGAAGGTCTCGAGGCCGATGCATCCACTTTGCAAATCCAGCTGCAGCAGCTGGCGCAACAGCTTCGCGAGAACACCACGCATCAGGGCGAGATCCGCCAGCAGCTCAAGCAGGACAGCGACAACCGTCAGCATCAGCTGACGTTGATGCAGCAAATTGAAGAGGCCGCGCGTCAGGCCGACGACTGGGGCTATCTGAACGCGCTGATCGGCTCCAGTACCGGCGATAAGTTCCGTAAGTTCGCTCAGGGGCTGACGCTGGATAATCTCGTCTGGCTTGCTAACCAGCAGCTAAATCGCCTGCACGGGCGTTATCTGCTGCAGCGCAAAGCCAGCGATGCGCTGGAGCTGGAAGTGGTCGACACCTGGCAGGCAGATGCCGTACGCGATACACGCACGCTCTCTGGCGGCGAGAGCTTCCTGGTCAGCCTGGCGCTGGCGCTGGCGCTTTCCGATCTGGTGAGCCACAAAACGCGAATCGATTCGCTGTTCCTGGATGAAGGATTCGGCACCCTCGACAGTGAAACGCTGGATATCGCACTGGATGCGCTCGACGCGCTGAACGCTACCGGGAAAACCATCGGCGTCATTAGCCACGTCGAGGCGATGAAAGAGCGCATACCGGTGCAGATTAAGGTGAAGAAGATTAATGGGCTGGGGTATAGCAGGCTGGACAGGGAGTTTGCGGTGGGGTGAATAAAGGGTCGCTGCGGTCTGGTGCCCTCACCCTGGCCCTCTCCCACAGGGAGAGGGTACAAACATCAAAAACAGCAACTTGCGTTGCTGTTTTGCTTTTATTCCGGCCACAGCCACGCCGCGCCGCGCACGCCGCTGGAGTCGCCGTGGACGGCTTTGCGGATCGGGGTTTCACACTCGCCGCCGAAAACCCATTGCTTCACAAGATTTGGCACCGTGGCGTACAAGCGGTCAACGTTGCTCATCCCGCCCCCCAGCACAATCACGTCCGGATCGAGAATATTCACGACGTGCGCCAGCGATTTTGCCAGACGCATTTCGTAACGGCTCAGGGCCAGTTCAGCCACCGGATCCTGTTCTTCAACCAGACGCATGATTTCATTACCCTTGAGCGGTCGACCGCTCAGGCGGTGGTAATCGGTCGCAAAACCGGTGCCGGAGATAAACGTCTCAATACAGCCCTGCTTGCCGCAGTAACACGGCACGTCGGCGCGGTATTTGAGTTCATCTTCATCCATCCACGGCAGCGGATTGTGCCCCCACTCGCCCGCCGTGCCGTTGCCACCGATGTGCGAACGCCCCCCAAACGCCACGCCCGCACCGCAGCCGGTCCCGATAATCACCGCAAAAACGGTCTGCGCCCCTGCGGCGGCGCCATCAACGGCTTCGGAGACCGCCAGGCAGTTGGCGTCATTGGCCAGACGCACTTCCCGGTTCAGACGCGCGCTTAAATCTTTATCAAACGGCTGACCGTTCAGCCAGGTGGAGTTAGCATTTTTAACCACGCCGGTATAAGGGGAGATTGACCCCGGGATACCCATCCCGACGGTACCGCTTTGCCCTGTCGCCTGCTCGGCCATATCGACCAGCCGGGCAATCGTCTCGATGGTCTGGTGGTAATCATCGCGCGGCGTAGGCAGACGGTGGCGGAACAGCTGTTCCCCCTGCTCGCTCAGTGCAATGACTTCTGTTTTGGTGCCGCCCAAATCAATCCCAATACGCACAAGACTCTCCTCATTCTTTTGATTATCAACAGAGTAGAAGCACGCTTCCCGATTAGCAATGCAAGCGATGCGACAATTCGTTATCATGCCCGCTGATTTAACGACAAGGCCGTGGAAATTATCATGCTGTGGTTCAAAAATTTGATGGTTTACCGTCTCAGCCGCGACGTTTCGCTGCGTGCAGAAGAGATGGAAAAACAGTTAGCCGCTTATAGCTTTTCCCCTTGCGGTAGCCAGGATATGGCAAAAACCGGTTGGGTTCCGCCAATGGGTTCACAAAGCGATGCCCTGACCCACGCCAGCAGCACGGGACAAATCATCGTTTGCGCTCGCAAAGAAGAGAAAATTCTGCCCACGCCGGTGGTGAAGCAAGCGCTTGAAGCAAAAATCTTCAAGCTGGAAGCCGAGCAGGGCCGCAAGCTGAAAAAAACCGAAAAAGATTCGCTGAAAGATGAAGTCCTGCACTCTCTGCTGCCGCGCGCTTTTAGCCGCTTTAGCCAGACGATGATGTGGATCGATACCGTTAACGGGCTGATCATGGTCGACTGCGCCAGCGCCAAAAAAGCAGAAGATACCCTGGCCCTGCTGCGTAAAAGTATCGGTTCTTTACCGGTCGTTCCGCTGGCACTGGAAACGCCGATTGAGCTGACCCTGACAGAATGGGTTCGCAGTGGTACTGCGGCGCAAGGTTTCCAGATTCTGGATGAAGCCGAGCTGAAAGCCCTGCTGGAAGATGGCGGCGTGATCCGCGCCAAAAAGCAGGATCTGGTGAGTGACGAAATCGCGGTACACATCGAAGCCGGGAAAGTCGTTACCAAACTGGCGCTCGACTGGCAGCAGCGCATTCAGTTCGTGATGTGTGATGACGGCTCCGTGAAGCGTCTGAAGTTCTGTGATGAGCTGCGCGATCAAAACGAAGATATTGACCGGGAAGATTACGCCCAGCGTTTTGATGCGGACTTTATCCTGATGACCGGTGAGCTGGCGGCGTTAATTCAGAATCTGGTGGAAGGCCTCGGCGGCGAAGCGCAGAGATAACAGGCAAAACACAGGCCGGGTAAGCGTTAGCGTCACCCGGCTTTTTTTTATTTCAAATAGCGGCACAGATAAGAGGTCGGTTCAGCAACCTGCAAATGAAATTCGCTGTGGCCAGGAACGTTGAAGGCTTCCCCGGCAGCGTAAACTTTCCATTCCGTTTCACCCGGCAGTAAGACGTTCAGCGCGCCGCTGACTACCGTCATCTCTTCCGCTTCGGCCGTGCCAAAGGTGTATTCCCCTTCAGCCATGACGCCCACACTGGCGCGGCCCGTGCTGCTGCTGGTAAAACCAATGGATTTCACTTTACCGGAAAAGTATTCGTTACTTTGAAGCATGAACTGGCCCTTATATTCAGAGATAAAAATTCACTATAGGGGCCATGCTCATTGCCTGTCACGCAAAATCATTACATCAGGAGTTCGGAAGCCAGGCGCGCCATCAGAACATTTGATAACAGCACCGGCACGTCCAGCGCCTTTTGCAATAAATCACGGTGATGCTGATGGAAACCGAGGCAGTCCAGTATCAACACATCCGCCCCTTTCTCCAGTAGCGCCTTCCCGGCAGCGATCAGTTTGGCCTCGCTGTCCCAGAAGGGATTTGCCAGGGCATACAGAGGCGTTTTTTCAAGCACGTGCCATTTTGCTTCCTGGTTGTTCATGAGCTCTTCCATCGGCACAATCACCCCCACCTGATGCCCGTCAACAATAGAGGCCACCAACGGCGGAATGATGCGCATTGGCTCAAGCAAAATCGCATTGCGCGCCACCAGTCCCTTAATGGGGGCGGTACTCATCAGCAAAATAACGTCATAATCTTGATTATCGAGCACTTCTATCACTGCCTGCAGCGAACGCTCAATTTTCTGTCGTGAAACATGCGCCAGTTTACCGTCGCTTAATAACGTCGCCAGGGGCTCCTCCCCCGCCTCAACAGCGTAGTCCTCCATGACCTCTTCCCGGCTCATCTTACCAAGCAGGCTGAGATGCGTGATCTGCTGTTCAGAGACATGCTCGGTTAAAAGCGGTAACACTTCGCTTACAGGGACCACACCAATAGTGAGGATCGCCAACGTTGCCTTCATCGTCTTCGCCTTCCATTACTACAAAATCTTATTACACAGGTACAGGCTCACTACGCTGCACAGTTCGTTTTTTCAACAAAACAGCACCAAGCGTAGCAGGTGATCTGCATCGCGAAATGTAAAGATCACCTGCGGGTAACGGAGTCACCTGTAATAACTAAATATTAACTCCTGCTTAACATTGGCGATGAGTAAAAAGTGTGATTCAGGCACGGTATTGGAGCGTTTAGGAAAACATCTATGACTTTTCGGGATCTTCGTAGCGCCGTTTGGCATCCAGGGCTTCCTGTTCAGTCTCATGTTCACTGATCAGCGAGTCCGGTTTGGGGTGATCGGCACGCAGCTGATACCAGGTCACGGTTTGATCGCCTGTGCCTTTTTCAACGGTAACGATACGTGCTTCGCGCGGATAGGGAGGTCTGGTTGGCATAGCTCATCCTTTTTTTATGTCTGAGCTATCAGTATAGACGGCGGTTAGCTGGCACAAGCCAAACGCAGGGCGGTAATAATCTGAATCACCACCTCTTCCGGTGCCGCAGAAGCATCCACAACGTGGTGCGCCGCTTCACGGTACAGGGCATCACGCTCGGCCAGGACTTCGCTCACCTCTTCGCTGAGCGGTCTGGAGGTCAGCGCCGGACGTTGTCCCTCCTCCGGAAAGGCCTCAAGGCGCCCCACGAGAGCCGAAACCGGCGCGCAGAGATAGATCACAATGCCCTTTTCACGCATAAAATGCCGGTTACACTCGGCGAGAACAATCCCCCCTCCTGTCGCAATCACGGCTGACGGCGTGGTGACCGCTTTCAGCGCGGCCGTTTCGCGTGCGCGAAAGCTCTCCCATCCCTCTTGCTCAACAATGTCCGCGATGGTTCTGCCGGCCTCGGTTTGCAGCCAGTGGTCGGTATCAACAAACTGACGATGACATGCGCGTGCCAGTTCCAGGCCAACGGTGGTTTTCCCACAGCCGCGGGGGCCAACTAAAAAGATGGGTTGGGTCATAGCCAGGTGTTCCCCTTGATGCCGGATGGCTGAAGAGTGTAAAGAAATCATTGCAGAAGATGTGTAGAATACTTTACTGCAAAGCGGTACGGGATGACAACCCTGCGGAAGCCACACTGTACCACAAAGTGACAATAATTATCATTACGCTGTGCGACGCTTCACTTCCAGCAGCCATTTATCCAGTTCGGCAGCAAACTGCTGGCGATCGCGCTGGGACAGGCTGTCCGGCCCTCCGGTCTGCACGCCGCTGGCCCGCATGGTATCCATAAAATCACGCATAGTGAGTTTTTCCCGGATGGTTGAAGGCGAATAACGTTCACCGCGCGGGTTGAGCGCCGCTGCGCCTTTCTCCAGCACTTCCGCCGCCAGTGGAATATCAGCGGTAATGACCAGATCCTCCGGGCTGCACAGACGAACAATTTCATTATCCGCCACGTCGAACCCGGCCGGGACGCGCAAGGAACGGATAAAGCGCGAAGGCGGAACGCGGATATTCTGGTTCGCCACCAGCGTCAGTGGCATCTGAACGCGCTCGGCGGCGCGGAATAAAATCTCTTTAATCACATTCGGACACGCGTCCGCATCAACCCAAATCGCCATATTGTCTCCCCATAATGTCTCTGCCGACTATTGTCGCCTGCATTTCGTTGTTAAGCTATCAATCAGAGAAAACAACGCATAATGACGGAGAATCGTGATGGATAAGAAAATCGGGTTTATCGGCTGCGGTAACATGGGCAAAGCCATCCTGGGCGGCCTGATCGCCAGCGGGCAGGTTCTGCCCGGTCAGATTTGGGTCTATACCCCGTCACCGGACAACGTCGCCGCATTGCGCGATCAATACGGGATCAACGCCGCCGAAAGCGCGCAGGAAGTCGCCCAGGTCGCCGATATCGTCTTTGGCGCCGTTAAGCCGAACATCATGATCAAAGTGTTGAGCGACATCACCTCCAGTCTGAATAAAGAGACGCTGGTCGTGTCGATTGCCGCGGGCGTGACGCTCGATCAACTGGCCCGCGCGCTCGGTCATGACCGTAAAATCGTCCGCGCGATGCCCAATACTCCCTCACTGGTTAATGCCGGTATGACCTCCGTCACCCCTAACGCGCTGGTGACCTCAGAAGAGGTGGCTGATGTGCTGAACATTTTCCGCTGCTTCGGTGAGGCGGAAGTGATTGCGGAATCCATGATCCATCCTGTTGTCGGCGTCAGCGGCTCTGCACCTGCATACGTGTTCATGTTTTTAGAAGCCATGGCCGACGCCGCCGTGCTTGGCGGCATGCCGCGTGCGCAGGCGTATAAATTCGCCGCGCAGGCGGTGATGGGTTCCGCCAAAATGGTGCTGGAGACCGGTAAACATCCGGGCGAACTGAAGGACATGGTCTGCTCGCCTGGCGGCACGACCATCGAAGCGGTACGAGTGTTGGAAGAACGTGGATTCCGCTCTGCCGTCATCGAGGCGATGGCAAAATGCATGGAAAAATCAGAGAAGCTGAGTAAATCCTGATTTCTGACCGGGCGTCAGGCGGCCACTTCGGTGCGGCCGCGCCCGGCATTTTTCGCCTTATACAGCGCCACATCTGCCGCCTTCAGCCATTCCCGATAATGTCCAAACTGTGGCCCCCAGGGGGCAATGCCTACGCTGATGCGCAGAGGCTCTTTCGGTGCGCACGGTAAGGACAACGTTTCCAGACGCTCGTGAACCCGAGACATGACGGCGATGGCGCTTTCAGCCGCTGTCTGCGACATAATCACGGCAAACTCATCTCCGCCAAAACGGCCTATCGCATCGCCTGACCTGACTGACATCTGAAGCTGACGGGTAAGAGCAACAATCGCCTTATCGCCCACGTCATGCCCCCAGGTATCATTGATGTTTTTAAAATGGTCGATATCAATCAGCAAAATGGTGGCGTTGCAGTGGCTCCGGCGGCAGTGCTCAAACTCATTACGCAGCAGCATTTCCCAGTGTCGTCGGTTAAAGACCCCGGTCATGCCGTCGCGGGTACTCATCATTTCCAGCCGCCGCTTATGTTCCGCAAGCCTGATGGCCGTCCGGTGGCTGAGCCAGGCAAACAGCATGGGATAAAGCATGAGCACCGGAAGCGTTAAGCCCCACTCCACGGGATCGGGGTTGAAGACAGTTACTTTCCCGACGAGGGGCAGCGTCACCAGCGCGGTCAGGAGGGTTAACGTTATCCCCACAAGAAACAGGCGGCAGCCACCGGAGCCCATCATGTTCATTCCCACCATCATTACCAGCGCTGCCGTGGGTAATGCATACAGCCCCATCACGCCAATCCAGAGCCCGGCGATAATGGCATCCATCTTAAGGTTGAAAATCTCCTGCTGGTGAGGTGACGCGGCGCGGCAGGATAACTGCCAGGCAAAATGGGGCCAGACGAACGCCCACCCTACCAGGATCAACCACCATCCGCCGGGTAAAAAATGGATGACCAGCATTCCCGCCACGGGGAAAAACATGGCTGCCAGACCAACAGCGCGCGCCAGCCGAACCCGCCGGGCAAACTGGATGCCGGCGCGATAAGGGTCATCCTGAGAAAGGGTTAAACTCCACTCTTCCCGAATGCGCTTTTTGTTGTAATACGTTTCATCATTCATCATTTTTGGGAATATTCTGAAACATTTTCCCAAATTATAGAGAGGGGGACTGCGGGGAAAGTATGAAATTTCGGGTGAGCAGCCGACGCCACTCACCCGTTAGAACTACACTTGTTTCTTCAGACAGGCACTCATGAACTTGCTGCGATCGTCTCCCTTCAGGGACTGTTCGGTCGCTTTCGCATTACACTCGCGCATTTTTTGCTGCTGCGGCGTCAGACTTTTTTCGCCAGGCTTCGCGGCACCGTTTTTAAGGCAGTCGCTCATATAGGTCTTACGGGCATCGCCTTTCAGACTCTGGGACGTCGCCTGTTGATTACAGGTCGTCATCCGTTGCTGCTGAGGCGTTAGCGTTTTCTCTTCCGCATTCGCCGATGAGATCAGGAACAGGCCGGAGAGCAGAGTAACCAGTAATGTTGTTTTCATTGCACCATCCTTTTGTGAATATTCCCTGTAAGTCTGGTTCGTAACAGGAAAAAAACCACCCGGCAGCGGTGATTTTGCCGGGAATTTCTCATTTCAGACCCAACGTACCGGTATTGGCGGTATCGACATAAAGGATAGGGGAAGTAACGCGATAACACGTGTGCTCTGTTTCACTTTTATTTTCTCGCGGTACAAACAGATAAAAAATAAATACAGAGCAGCGCCAGGCATCCTGCATGACAATTTTGTGAAACGTCAGAACCGTTCGTGACGGCTTAACTGCGCGGATGCCTCAACAGCTTCTTTACGTATTGCTGCAGCAATTCGGCATCCTCTGGTGGAACCTGAGTGTCGGGTCGCGCCTTATCCAGCGCCCCTTCGATGCTATTGATTAACGCCTGCTGATCGGATGTATCCATCCGCCGCAATAGCGCGGTGACGACAATTTCCAGCGCTTCGACCTGGGCAACCAGTTCTTTAGACTCTTCTTCCTTTTGTGCAAGCTTAACCAGCAACTCAGCAATGAGATTCTTCATCGTGCTATTTCCTTATGGGGTTTCCTCTGAAATTAACACCAGGAATGAAATATGCAAAGCGGAGAAAAGTATTATCTTATGTAAAAGTGACATTACCGCCAAATTAGGGTGCCACCCTTATTAGCGAAACGTTTTTCTATAAAAAAACGCCGCATTTAGTTATATAAAAATACGGCTACCATAAGAATATATAATACACCCGCGAAAGGACTATTTCGCTGATTTCGCCTCCGCCATTCGTGTTCGACGGCGCAGGGCAATCGCCAGCTGGATAATATTGATTAAAACGACAATTGCCGTAGCAGCAAATACCCAACGAAAACCTGCCATCGCAGAAACGGATGCGCCAATAAGCGGACCGGCAACGTTGCCTAAATACATAAACGACTGGTTATAACCAAAAATACGTCCGGTGACCTGGTCGCTGGAATATTTGACCAGCAAGGTCTGTACGGCAGGCAACATAGCCCCATCGGCGAAACCGAGTAAAAATCGCAGCACGCCCAGCTGAAGCGGAGAGGTAACAAACGACATCGCGAAAAAGAGCACCACCGCAAAAATCAGCGTCGCCATCAGGATACGCGCCGTGCCGATCCTGTCCCCCAGCTTCCCCAGACGTGGCGCAGAGATCAGCGCGGAAACGCCCGGCACGGCGGCAATCATCCCGCTGAGAAAAGCAATATTATTGCTGTCTGGCTCCATTGATTTAATAAACAGCGCCAGAATGGGCCCCACCGAGCCGTTACAGAGCTGGATCACCATGGTGGTGACAAACAGGCTGATCATCAACCCTGGGTAAGGCAGCGAGGCGAAGACGGCCTTACCGCTCAGGCGTTCAGACTTGCTGACAACGGGGCGCCCTCCCTCTTTGATCAGAAAGAGCGTGACCAGAAAGCTAACCACCAGCAGGATCGCAGTGATGATAAATACCGCGCGCAGCCCAACGTGGTCTGCCAGAAAGCCGCCCAGCAGCGGGCCACCGATGACGCCGCTTATCTGCGCCGTTGAGAGGGTGCTCAGCGCCCAGCCGCTTCGTTCGCGTGGCACCTGAGAGGCCACCAGCGCCATGGCATTCGGAATGTACCCGGACGTCAGCCCCATCACCGCCCGCAGGAAAAACAGCTGCCAGACGTTCGTGGCGAAGGCCTGGAGCAGAATCGCAATCGCCATCCCGAGCGAGGCGCGCAGCAGCATCAGCTTACGGCCTTTCCGATCCGCCAGGCTGCCCCACATCGGAGACACAATGGCGGAGACCAGAAACGTGACGCTGAACGTCAGACCGGACCACATGGAGAGCGCTTCGTGGGAGGTAACCCCCAACTGCGACACGTACAGCGGCAGGAACGGCAGGATCTGGCTAATGGCCAGCCCGGTAAAAAAGCAGCCGAACCAGACCGAGATGAGATTAACTTTCCAGGATTCCATAAAGAAATAGTCTTCATTTTTAGGCGAATTCGCCGTCAGATTAGCAAGTTACGCACGCCGGCGTCGCACCAGAGATGCGGCTTTGCTGACTTTGGTGTTTTATCTTCCCAGTCATCATATTTGTGAAATAAGTCACAAATCATCCACTTTCTGGCGGAAGATTATGCTTCAGCGACAGAGTCCGAAACCGCGCATCCCCAGATGAAAATGGTTGGCATGCGCCGCGTTATACTCCGGCCCCAAACCGTTACCGTAGTAGCCGCAGCTGGCCGCCAGCAGGGCCTTCAGCCATGGCTGCGTTTTTGCCGATTTCCAGCCGTTCAGCACCGTGACGCGCTCCCCGTTCGCCAGCCGAAAAGCGGCGATATCCAGCGCGTCTGCGGTGGCATGCTCACTGCGCCGCGCATCGGGCCGGTGGTAGATATTGCGACAGGCAAAGCTGCCAAGGTGCTCAATGCGCGTCAGCTCATGTCCCGTGAAGCGCTGCGTCAGTGGCCGGACCTGCTGGCTGACAAACAGTGCAGAGCTGAGCGCCAGCGGACAGCTGGCAAGAAAACTGCCGTTCAGACTCACCGGGCCGAAGTCACGCACGCGCACGACGTTGCGCAGCGGACATGTCCCGCCGCCGTCAGCGACCGGTTGGGTGCGGATAAGGTTTCGTTGATTGGCCTGCGTTAACAGGCTCGCGCAGGCTTCGGGGGTTAAACGTCGCAGTTTATACTGGGTAATACGGCCAGGGGGATCGTCCAGGGCCAGCGGTTTAAATGGATTGTAGTAAGACGGCAACCAGCGATAACCCGCCGTTGCAACTGCCCCCAGGATGAAAACGGTCAGCAGAGTTTTTCCTTTCACGTTCCCCCTCACTCTTCCCCAAAACATTATGGCAGAAGGCCGCGAAACCCGCAGGGCATCGTGGTATGTTATTGGCTTTTCGTCAGACTGGAAGAGAGTGAGATGGCAAAGCAGCGCGTAGGTATTGTCTTTGGGGGAAAATCAGCGGAACACGAGGTGTCATTGCAATCGGCCAAAAATATCGTTGATGCGATCGATAAAAGCCGTTTTGACGTGGTCCTGCTGGGCATTGATAAACAGGGCCAGTGGCATGTTAACGACGCCAGCCAGTATTTGCTGAATGCCCACGATCCGGCGCACATCGCCCTAAATCCTTCGGACATCAGCGTCGCGACCGTTCCTGGCGTCATGAAGGGACAGCTCATCGACGCCGGCAATGCGCAGGCTCTCACTCAGATCGACGTGGTCTTCCCTATCGTACACGGCACGCTCGGGGAAGATGGTTCCCTGCAGGGGATGTTGCGCATGGCCAACCTGCCGTTTGTTGGATCAGACGTACTGGGATCCGCCGCGTGCATGGACAAAGACGTCACCAAACGCCTGCTGCGCGATGCCGGACTGAATATCGCGCCATTCGTCACGCTCACCCGCGCCAACCGCGACAAGTACAGCTTCGCGCAGGTTAGCGGTCAACTGGGGCTGCCGCTGTTTGTGAAGCCTGCCAACCAGGGGTCATCCGTGGGCGTTAGCAAAGTCGCCAGCGAAGCAGAGTTCACGCAAGCCGTCCGTCTGGCGTTTGAATTTGACCATAAAGTGGTTATTGAGCAAGGGATCAAAGGTCGCGAAATTGAGTGCGCCGTGCTGGGCAACGATTTTCCACAGGCGAGCACCTGCGGTGAAGTGGTCTTAAACAGCGACTTCTACTCCTACGACACCAAATACATTGATGATAAAGGCGCACAGGTCGTTGTACCTGCGGATATCGATCCGGCGATCAACGACAAGATCCGGGCGATCGCCATCAGCGCCTACCAGACTCTCGGCTGCAGCGGCATGGCGCGCGTGGATGTCTTCCTGACGCCGGAGAACGACGTGGTAATCAATGAGATCAACACGCTGCCGGGTTTCACCAACATCAGCATGTATCCAAAACTGTGGCAGGCCAGCGGGCTTGGCTACTCTGAGCTGATCACCCGCCTGATCGAACTGGCGCTGGAGCGTCACGCCGCCGACAGCGCGCTGAAAAGTTCCGTTAACGGTTAATCGGCACCCTTCGCCGTCTCTTCCGTCGTCGTCTCTTCCGGGCGACGGCGGATAATCAACCCCGCCAGCCAGAAACTGATCACCCAGGTCACCAGCCCGACGGCATAGGTTTGCCACCCTTTTGCTTCAAATCCTAACAGCCCCACGACGCCGTTAAGAATAAAAATCAGCCCAATAGCAAAGGCATAGTAGTGCCAGTCACGGCGAAGTTTGGACGTGAGCTTCATAACAACTCCGGCAGGAAAAAAGACATCCTCTCACAGTTTAAGCACGAGGTCTGTGGCAGATGCGGAAATTCTGAAACGCGACGCAATTTCACTTAAGTTTAAAAATTGTGACGCGCTGCAGAAATCAATAATCCAGGAGAATTCCTGAGCGTAAATTACCACGATTCTGATATTGACAAATGCAATCACCTGTCAAACTCACCCCGTAAGACGCGTATTAAAACAGAGTTATACCTCGGGAGGTCAACATGGCTGACTTTACATTGTCGAAACCGATTTTTGGCGGCAAACCAAAAACCTCTACGGCGGGTAATATCGCGTATGCCTTGTTTGTCCTTTTCTGCTTCTGGGCAGGCTCCCAGTTGCTCAATATGCTGGTCCATGCGCCAGGTGTTTATGAACACCTGATGCAGGTGCAGGATAACGGACGTCCGCGAGTGGAGATTGGATTTGGCGTGAGCACGCTGTTCGGTCTCGTTCCTTTCCTCGCGGGGTGTATGATTTTAGGCGTAGTCGCGTTAGTCCTGCGCTTTCGTCGTCGCCATTAAAGCCCCATACAGCGAGCCCGGCGATCGTCCACGCGCTTCGCAAACCAGGCGGTGGTCAGGTTACGTGTGATCTTCGGGCTTTCCAACTGAATACCCGGCAGGATAGCCCTCGGTAACGTTTTCCCACTCTTCTGCTCCGCAAGGGCAAACACCTTCTTGTAGAGATCCGTTTTCTCGAATGCCAGGCTATCGCCTTTTTCAAGCTGACGGCGGATATCGCTGTTGCTCATATCAAGCGCTGTCGATAATGTCCGTACCGCGCTTTCGGTGCCTCCCGCCTCGCTGCTGCCGTAGGCGATGAGATCGCCGTCCAGCGCCAGCTTGACGCCGCTTGCGCGGCTAAGCGCACTTTGAAACGCCGCGTTACGGCTGGCATACCAGCCGGCATTAAAGTCTGCGAAGCGGTACAGCGGCGCGTTGTAATTCGCCGGATAGTTCAGCAGATGATACGTGCCGAACCACAGTCCGCCGCGCAGTGAGAAGACCTCCTGGCGCACCGTACCGTCAATTTTCCATGGATAGCCGTCGGTATGCTTCTCGGCAAACGCGATGCTCACCTGCATTGGTCCGCCGGTGTGAACCGGGTTGAGCGAGCCAAACAGTTTCTGCCCCATTGGCACCATGTTGATGAAATCATCAAAAATGGCGCTGAGCTGTTTTTCGGTTTTCACCGTGTCCAGCCGGTCGCTGTAGCTTTTACCGTTCGGCGAGGTGATTTTCAGTGCGGTATGCACGAGGAACACCGGGATATGCATCGATTCCGCGCGGCGGTCGATCTCTTTCCAGGCAATTTTATTCAGACCCGGCACCACCGGGTCTGACTGGTACATGGACTCCTGCTGCGCCACCGCCAGCACCGAGCAGATATTTTCCTCGGTCGGGGCAATCTTCTGGCTTTCAAAGGTTTTAGCCAGCGCATCTGCCCACGCATTGCGATCCTTCACGCTGGCGGGCATTTTTTGCCGCACAACGCTTGCCACATCCACGGGCTTTTCACCCTTTTTGAGCGGGGCTGCCCCTTTTTCGGCACAGCCCGCCAGCACCAGAGCGGCCAGTAAGGACAGCGATAACGCGCGCGGTACGGCAAAAGACATAGCAACTCCCTGTATTAGCTAAAGGTATTGGTCACTTCCTGCAGGTCACGATCGTCCAGCTCACGCTCAAAGCTGCGGAGACGTTTGTAGATGGACATCAACTCCACCAGCGTGGTCCAGGAGCTGATCAGATACTGGAACGACCCGCGCACCTGACCGAAAACATTGGTGATCTGCGTCATCAGACCGAGCGTAATCGTACCCGCAACAATCGACGGAAACAGCAGGAACAAGCCGAAAACGTTATCCACCTGCAGATACAAAATGCGCGCAATGTTGAAATACATATAGTGGAAGTAAAGGCGGAAGTAGTTACGACGCACGGCACCAAACAGCTCACGGACGGTCGGTGGCGACGCGCGGCTGGCATCATCTTCCCCGTAAACCAGCTCTTTACGATACGCCGCTTCGACGCGCTGATTTTTAAACTCCAGACCCGGCAGCTTGATCCCCACCACCGCCAGCAGGCCCGTGCCCATCAGCGACCAGACAATCGCGGCAATCACCAGACCATACGGCAGATGGCCGACAATCGGCAGATCCGGCACATGCGCAGAGAGCGTCACCAGTACCGGCAGGAAAGCAATCAGCGTCATGATGGCGTTGATGAAACTGACGCCCATATCTTCAAGGGTGGAGGCAAAACGCATGGTGTCTTCCTGCACACGCTGCGCGGCACCTTCGATATGACGCAGATGCTGCCAGTGCGCCATGTAATGTTCGTTCATCGCGGTACGCCAGCGGAAAACATAGTGGCTGACGAAGAAATTGTTCATAACACCAATGATCACCGCAATAAGCGCGATACCGAGGAAGACGCCGACTTCATGGTAGAACTGGTTAATGGTGACCTTGTGCGGCGAACTCAGTGCGGTCTGAATCAGATCGTAGAACGGTGCATACCAGGCGTTTACCGCCACCCCCACTTCCACCAGGAACCACGTCACAAAGATGATCAGCGAGGTACCGAGAATCGACCAGTACTGCCAGCGGTGCGGAGAATAGACAAACCAGAACAGCGCAAACAGCCCTACGCACAGCATGTAGTAGGCGTAAAACAGCAGATAGCTCAGTGACCAGAAGCGCGCTGCGCTAATCGGCACGTCGCCTGTCGCCCCGGCTATGCGTGCCAGCCATGCACCGCCGCCCGCCTGCCAGAAAACGACCGCGATAAGAGCCCAAATAAATGCCGACAGGAAAAATGGCCCCGGCTTTGGGAAAAAAGACTTAAACATGATGCTTCCTTCTTGTTGTTATGGTTGTTGCTGTGCTCAACACATGACCAAACGAATACCCTGCCCGGGCCGGAAGACCGGCTCGGGCAAAAAGGTCAGACCCGAGGGTTGATTATTAGTTCGCTTTCCAGTTTTCGAGAATTGTTTCGGTGCGTTTCACCGCGGGAGGGTTCATCGGTGCAATGAAGTTACGCCAGACGTCATTATGGTGGTTAATCAGAATCTGTGCTTCAGCCGCCGGGCGATTCGCGGTGGTATGGGCATCCTCAGCCACGGTAATGTGGTAGCCCCGACTGACGCCGTTTTTAATTGTCGCGTCCACGCAGTAATCCGTGGCGCAGCCGCAGATGACAAACTCACGAATTCCGTGTTCACGTAACAGCGCTTCAAGCGATGTGTTGTAAAAAGAATCACAGGCGGTCTTGGTAACGTAAAGCGCATCAGCCGGTTGATGGAGTTCAGGCAGCAGCGCAAACCCTTCACTTCCTTCTTCCAGCCCCCCGGCCTCGGTATGCTGAATAAAAATGACGGTGTCGGCCGCCTGCGTAAGCTGGTTGATCAGAGAGACACACTTTTCGCGCTGATGACGAGGGGTTTCAAATACCCCGTTTTGCATATCAACCACCATGACCACACGCTTTTCAGACATACCGTTCTCCGTAAGATTGAGTAATACTGGTGCCTATCATAAGCCCGATGCCAGAAAATGGGAGAGCGCTCGCAAGTAAATTATTCATATTTACCCATGGTTACGTTTTTCTGGCTATCGTTATGCTATTCCGGGCATTGCACGGTAGAGATTAGTAGTATAAATACCCATTACTTTCTTCATTCACTTCATGGATGCTTTTCGTTGAAACGTTGTCTGCTCTCTTTTGCCGCGCTGTGTGCGGTGAGCTTCTCCACCGCCCAGGCGGCCCAACCGCTGACGGCTCCCGTTTTGGCTTCAGACATTGCCGATCGCTACGCGAACCTGATCTATTACGGCAGCGGCGCAACCGGGATGGCAATGGTGGTTATTGATGGCAACCAGCGCGTATTCCGCAGCTTCGGTGAAACGCGCCCAGGCAATAACATTCACCCGCAGCTGGATTCCGTCGTTCGCATCGCGTCCTTAACCAAGCTGATGACCAGCGAAATGCTGGTGAAACTGCTCGACCAGGGCGTGGTGAAGCTCGACGATCCGCTCAGCAAATACGCCCCACCGGGTGCACGAGTGCCGACGTATCAGGGAACGCCCATTCGCCTTGTGAACCTCGCGACGCACACCAGCGCGCTGCCGCGTGAGCAGCCTGGCGGAGCGGCGCACCGCGACGTGTTTGTCTGGCCCACCCGTGAGCAGCGCTGGAACTACCTGAGCACCGCCACGCTGAAGGCGGCCCCGGGTTCGCAGGCCTCTTACTCCAATCTGGCGTTCGACCTGCTGGCGGATGCCCTCTCAGCGGCTGCGGGCAAACCCTACACGCAGCTGTTTGAAGAGCAGATAACCCGTCCGCTGGGGATGAAAGACACCACCTTTACCCCTTCTCCGGACCAGTGCCGTCGCCTGATGGTGGCGGAGAAAGGCGCAAGCCCGTGTAACAACACGCTGGCGGCAGTGGGGAGCGGCGGGGTCTATTCCACCCCAGGCGACATGATGCGCTGGATGCAGCAGTTCCTCTCATCGGATTTCTATTCGCGCAGCAGCCAGGCCGACCGTATGCAGACCCTGATTTATCAGCGAACTCAGCTGCACCGTGTGGTCGGAATGGACGTACCGGGTAAAGCCGATGCGCTCGGCCTGGGCTGGGTCTATATGGCACCAAAAAATGGCCGTCCGGGTATTATTCAGAAAACCGGCGGCGGTGGCGGGTTCATTACCTATATGGCGATGATCCCGCAGTCCAACGTGGGCGCATTTGTGGTGGTCACCCGCTCCCCGCATACGCGTTTCGTTAATATGAGTGATGGCATTAATAACCTGGTGGCTGAACTGAGCGCCAATAAAGCCCAGGTGCTGACCGCGTCTAACTGATCTTAATATTCCGTGGGCAAGCGGTTGATGCTGACCAGCTTGCCCCGGCTCATATTAATGTAGTTTCCCTGCCGCAGCGCAGCGAGAACCTCTGCAACAACCGAGCGCGAAATACGGGTGCTTTGTTGAATATGATTCATCACACCAATTTTCGAGCGCAACGTTTCATCCCACTCCGCCATATTCAGCAACATGGCGCGGATCTGGTGATAAGAATTATTTCCCACCAGCTGCATGTCGCGTTTCGCAAGAATGTAATTTATCCATGATAACCAGGTGAAGGCCTCTTTCCAGAGCGCATTCTGTTGTATGAGCTGACGGGTGGTTTCCGTGGATAAATAAAAACCCGTACAGGGTGTTTTGGCGATAACTTTGTATTCGTGACAGTGTTTAATCATCACGGTGGATAGCCCAAAAATAAATGGCGCTTTCGCGATCCCCAACAGCAATTCATCTGGATAACGATAGATTTCGATTATACCGGTCTGTAATACGACCGTGCGTGACTCATTGCACTCGTGAGAAGTAATGATTTGTTGTGGAGCACATTGAAACGTACTACTGGCTGCTATCAGACACTGTTCGAGCCGGCTTAATTCAGAAAGCGGTTTCGCATTAACGTTCATGCAGACCTCAAGACATCCGTATTGGTCGGTTCAATATTGTTTTTTGTTTTTATCGTAAAAAAGCGGGGGATATTCTCCCCCGCTTTCAGGTATTACCAGGTATATTTCACACCCAAATTGGCGCCCCAGTTCTGGTCAACGTCACCGCCGCCAAGATACGTGGCATCCGTATACGCGCTGAAGTTCTTCGTGAAGCTGAACTGCGTACCCAGCCCTACACGCACCGCAGAGCCTTTAACGCCGTTGTCGATACTGTCGTCGTTGATATCCGCAGTGTTATCAGCATCATCATAGACATAGGCCAGCTTGAAGTAAGGCGTCAGCGCCTGCTCGCCACCGTAGTTGAAGGTATAACCCGCATCCAGGCCGAGTTCATAGCGCAGGCTATCGTAAGATTGCCCATCAACGCGCATGTCATTACTCAGGCGATAATCATCCCCGGACTGGAACAGACCGGATACCGCCGCGTAAGGGGTTACGTAGCCAGACAGGTTTGGTTTCCAGTCATAGCCCAGCTTCATGCCAAAGCCAACCGCATCGGTGGTCGTGTCACCGTCAACGTATTGACCGTTGCTCATGGTAGCTGAAAGGTCGTTGTTAAAGCGGGTGTAGCTCAGGGAGCTGTCGAGGAACATATCGTTCGCAAACTTCGCAGAGGCATAGATCATTGCCGTCTGGCTGTCCTGATCGACCTGACCGGTACGATCGCTGATATCCCCCTTCGCGAAGCCTGCTGCACCGCCGACGATCCACTTCGCATTGTTACCGTCAATCTGGGTGTCCAGACCGACCATAATGCCGCTCACGTCCTGATCGTAGCTGATAACGCCATTGTCACCGTCGTAGTTGCCACCGAAGTAGCTCACCCAGGCTCCGCCATTGTCCGCCAGGCCATGACGGCTGTTGGTCAGACGCGAACCGACGGTATCCTGCTGCAGATTCCAGATATTGGTATTGGCAGAAGGAATGCTCAGCGCCATGTTGGCGTAGTCGCTCAGCGCTTTCTGCTCAAGGACAACGGTATCACCCTGCTGCTGTGCCTGATAGGTGTAAGCCCCTAAATCCGCTTTGTTTGCGGCAGTAAAGTGGGCTGCGGTATCCGGATTGTTATCATAAACACGGACGATCTCTTTGTTTTTGTAATCAGCGACAGAGCCTGCGCCGGTCGCATCATCAATGCGCACTTTATAGTTACCGGCAACGTCACCGTTCACCGCCAGATGGCCGTCTGAGTTCAGTGCGACGACACCATAGTCGTAGTCCGCGCTGTAACGATCGTTAGTGATATAACGCGCGTTATTCAGATCGCTGTTCAGCACGTAATCACGGCTGGCTACGTTCAGTACGCCGCCGTCGGTCAGCACCATATTGTGCGTGTCGACCTGACCCAGACCCAGAGCCAGCTCGGCACCGTTATCGACGGTGATCGTATTCGCATACAGCGCGGCCGTCTCTTCGGTCAGAGCTGCACGGCTATCGCTGTCCAGATAGAGGCTGTCGGTCGCTACGCCGCCGCTGTCGCCAATATTCAGCGATGAAGCATTGGTTAGGGTAATGGAGTCCGCCAGCAGGCCAGCGTTTTCAACGTTGACCTGAGAGCGGTTATTCACCGCCAGCGCGTCGATGTTAGAGATCTTACGGGTATCCCACTCGGAACCGTTGTCCAGCGTTACGTTGAACAGGCCGCTCTGGTAGACCGCTTCGCCCGCTACGTGGCCGTTGCTGTCAAAGGTGGAGTCAGGCCAGATGCTATTAGGCGCCAGCGCATGCCAGTCAACGTTGCTGTAACCCAGACCGTACATCTGCGAAGTGCCAATGGCTTGAACGCTGGACTGCGCCGCACCGACCCACTTGCTGCCGTTGGTCAGCGTCACGTCCAGCCTGTCGGTGCCATCCCAGCCGTTAGTGGTTGGGTTATAGACGCCATCATCGGTGGTATCGGTTGCCGGATCGCCATTTTCGTAGAAGTTGTTATCGAAGGTGCTGGCGAACAGGATGTCGCCGGTGACGGTAGAATGGTCGAACGTGGCGGTGGTCTGCATGGCGTTGTCAGATGCGCTGGCCGCAACGATCAGCGCCGCGTCATCCGCACCCGTGGCGTGGGTTTCACCGTAGTCGCTCGGCTTAGCCGTTTGACCGTAGAATCCGCTGGTACCTAGATCGCTGTAGGCGCCTGACGTCAGCACGGAGTCTTTAACCACCAGCGTATCGGTGAACACGTTTGCGCTGTTCGCCACGCCTTCAACGCCGTCATACGGAGTATTATCGAGTTCCTGATAGCCCTGCGTTAGCGTAATGCCCGCAACGTGGGAATTATTCTGGATAACAATATCAGACTCCACGTCCAGCGTAATCGCGTTACCGAGAGCGTAGGTATCCTGATAATGGGTTTCCGTCGTTTCGCCATTCACGACGTCATAAGCGTAATGCTCGTAAGCGTCGTTGATCGTGCTGTTATCGACGGTCAGGCTAAAACGATCGAACTGAGCATGTGCGGTACCGTCGGCGTCTACGCCGTCGGCACAGTTTGCGGTCATACACTCAGAGGTAATCATACCGTTGATGGTGCTGTTAGAAATGCTGAGCGCATTTGAATGACCATTGATGCCGTCATCCAGATAATACGTCGAAATAACGCCATTCACCGTTGATTTATTGATCACCGGATAAATATCACCGTCATGGCTGGCATCAGTGTAATCCCAGTCAGCATAACCATAATACCACGGGGTTGAGGCGGCGTTATCATATCCAAATGTATTATACGTCGTACCGGAAATATCTTTCGCATTGGCCTGAGAAGCGATAGCCAGGGTACAGGCTAATGCAAGTTGAGATACAACCAGTTTCTTTTTCCATGTTTGCATTGGGTCATCCCTCCTCAGGGACGTAAGCAAGTTTGTCCGTCAAATCATTGTGCAATATTCAATTGCGGAGAGAATTATGCAGTTGCATTTAGAAAAGGTTCAATGAATGATTCCATTAAGTCCGCATACAGACAAAAAAAGAGAAAAAAGGTCAACCACACAGCAGGCAATCATTATAAACATTATAAAAACAGAAAGTTGAAAATTAATTTCATAACTCACATTAATATTATTAAAATAAATAGATCATTATTTTTTATATATTCTATCTGATATAGAAATCATACTAATCATTCCCCTTTTCCTGAAAAAACAGACCGCGCGAGTGTAGAGTGAAAAAAGGTTCTTCAGCCGTCAATTTGAGAAAAGAAAAAAGCCTACTTTCGTAAAACAACGGCCTTCACTTTGAGGTACACTAGGCCTCTTTGTTCCACAAACATCAGGCATCCCATGACCGATTTAATTGCACGTCCCCGCCGTCTGCGCAAGTCACCTGCACTGCGCGCTATGTTTGAAGAGACAACCCTGACCTTAAACGATCTGGTGTTGCCGATTTTTGTTGAAGAAGAGATCGATGACTACAAAGCCATCGAAGCCATGCCGGGCGTGATGCGCATTCCGGAAAAATATCTGGCGCGCGAGATCGAACGTATCGCCAACGCGGGGATCCGCTCGGTGATGACCTTTGGCATCTCCCATCATACCGACGCCACCGGCAGCGATGCGTGGAAAGAAGATGGCCTTGTCGCCCGTATGTCCCGCATCTGCAAAGAGACCGTGCCGGAAATGGTCGTCATGTCAGACACCTGCTTCTGCGAATACACCTCTCACGGCCACTGCGGCGTGCTGTGCGATCATGGCGTGGATAACGATGCCACCCTGCTGAATCTCGGCAAGCAGGCCGTGGTCGCGGCCGCAGCGGGTGCAGATTTCATCGCCCCCTCTGCCGCGATGGATGGACAGGTTCAGGCGATTCGTCAGGCACTGGATGCGGCAGGCTTCACCGACACCGCCATCATGTCCTACTCCACCAAATTTGCCTCCTCCTTCTACGGCCCGTTCCGTGAAGCGGCTGGCACGGCGCTGAAGGGCGACCGTAAAACCTATCAGATGAACCCGCTGAACCGCCGGGAAGCGATTCGCGAATCCCTGCTGGATGAAGCTCAGGGCGCAGACTGCCTGATGGTCAAACCGGCTGGCGCGTATCTTGATATTCTGCGCGACATCCGCGAACGCACTGAACTGCCGCTGGGCGCTTACCAGGTGAGCGGCGAGTACGCGATGATCAAATTCGCCGCGCAGGCGGGAGCGATTGACGAAGAGAAAGTGATCCTCGAAAGCCTGGGTGCGATCAAACGTGCGGGCGCGGACCTGATCTTCAGCTACTTCGCGCTGGATCTGGCTGAGAAAAAAATCCTCCGCTAATCTTCACCAAACTGCAATACAACCGACATCTGCTCCTTCTACTGTCTTCGCAAGACGGCAGGAGGAGTAACCATGTTTAGCCTCGATAGCGTTCTCGACGATCTTTGGCCTCAGGCGAGGCCTGCACCCTGGCAAAAAAGTCTGTTAAAAAGACTGTTTTACGAAGATGAATTCCAGCAGTTTGCCGCCGCACACCGCCACCTCAAAGGACTGGACATGGTGGAGCAAGTTCTGGAGCATCTTGATATTCTCTGCACCGTTTCCGCCCGCGATCTCGAACAAATCCCTGAACATGGCCCGCTGGTCATTATTGCCAACCACCCGACGGGTACGCTGGACGGGCTTGCGCTATTGTACGCCGTCTCCCGCGTACGGCGTGACGTCAAAGTCGTGACCAACCGGATGCTGACCCACCTTGAGCCTCTCAGTTCACTCTTTATTCCGGTGGACAATATGGGGGGCAGGACGGCGAAATCCTCCCTGGTGCAGATGGAACAACATCTGCAAAATGCGGGCGTACTGATCTTCTTCCCGGCGGGAGAAGTTTCACGTCCGACGCGCAAAGGCATTCACGATAAAAAATGGCACCCGGGCTTTATCAAGCTCGCCAGCAAGCTGCGCGCGCCGCTGCTGCCGGTGCATATTCAGGCGCACAATAGTCTCCTCTTTTATGCCAGCACGCTGGTGTCGCCGACATTGTCGATGCTGCTGTTAATGCAGCAGATGTTCCGCCGCCGCCATAGCCAGCTGCCGATTAAAATCGGCCAGCAGATCGCCTGGCATCACTGGCACAGCGCCACCCTTTCGTCGCGTGAGATGGCCGAGCAGTGCCGTCAGCACGTGATGCGTCTTGGCAAGGGAATGCCTGGCGTCTTTAAAACCCAGTGCGCCATTGCTCGTCCAGAGGACCGGGCGACTCTGAAACGCGAGCTGGCGCAGGCCGAGTGTCTGGGCAAAACCGGCGACGGTAAGCTCATCTATCTGTGGCAGCGCAACGGCCAGGAAGAGGCTCCGCTGCTGCGCGAGCTGGGCCGCCTGCGCGAAATTGCGTTTCGTGCGGTGGAGGAAGGGAGCGGCAAGCGCCGGGACACCGACCGTTACGATGACGATTATCTGCACCTGATCCTGTGGGATGATGAGGATCTGGAGATCGTGGGGGCGTATCGCTTTATGCCCACCGCAAAGCAGGTTGCGCATCGGGGTCTGGAAGGGTTGTACAGCTACAGCCTGTTCCACTACGACGATAAAATGCAGGACGTGCTGGAGCACGGCATTGAACTGGGTCGCAGCTTTATTCAGCCGCGCTACTGGGGACGCCGCGGCCTGGATTATCTCTGGTCCGGGATTGGGGCTTATCTGGCACGTTATCCGCACTACCGTTATCTGTTTGGCCCGGTCTCGATCTCCGGAGGCTTACCGCCAGCGGCGCGGGATCTGCTGGTGGCATTTTACCGTCTGTGGTTCCCGGCAAGCCATCCGCTGGCCGCGTCGCGCCAGCCTTATCCTGCATCGTTACCGGACGTGCTGGCACAGTTTGGCGGCGTGGATTACGTGGACGATCTGACGAAGCTGAAATCCCTGCTCGGCAATCTGGGCTGCGGCATTCCGCCACTCTACAAGCAGTATTCCGAGCTGTGCGAACCGGGCGGCGTGCAGTTTATTGATTTTGGCAGCGACCCGGCGTTCAACAACTGCGTCGACGGGCTGGTGCTGGTGGATTTGTGCTACCTGAAGACGAACCGCTATCAGCGGTATATAGGGGTACACTCTTTGTAGGCCGGGTAAGCGCAGCGCCACCCGGCAAAAACGGTGCAAAATTGCCGGGTGGCGGCTACGCCTTACCCGACCTACAGGTACTACAGGATCAAGGGCGATAAAACGGCTTATCCCCCAAAATCGTCGCCCGCTGCATAATCCGACGCTGCGGCAGATAATCCGCATTGGCATAGTGCTGCGTCACGCGGTTATCCCAGATCGCGAGATCGTTCTCCTGCCAGCGCCAGCGCACCTGAAACTCCGGTTTGGTGATATGCGCAAACAGGAAGCGTAGCAGCGCCTCGCTCTCTTTTTCCGTCACGTCCACAATGCGCGTGGTAAACCCTTCGTTCACGAATAACGCTTGCTTGCCCGTGACCGGATGGGTACGCACCACCGGGTGCAGCAGCGGAGGATGTTTTGCAACCGCATCCAGCCAGCGCTGATGCTCCTCTTCGCTTTTACGGTACTTGTATTCCTGGAACGATTTTTTGAAATCGTGCTCCGCCCGCAGACCACTCAGCAGCGTCCGGAACGGTGCGGACAGCGCCTCGAAAGCCGCAATGCCGCTCGCCCACAGCGTATCGCCTCCGGTCTCCGGCAGCAATTTTGCCGCGAGGATCGCCCCTGCGGGCGGCGTCTCGATAAAGGTCACATCGGTGTGCCAGTTGTCATTATCCGGCGGATTATCGTTATGGGTATCCAGGACGATAATCTCCTCCACCCCTTCCGCATGCGGATAGACCGGATGGATATGCAGATCGCCAAAGCGTAGCGCCAGCGCGCGCTGCTGCTGCGGGGTGATCGCCTGCTCGCGCAAGAACACCACCTGATGGCGCAGCACCGCGTGATACAGCTGCTCGAACTGGTTATCGCTCAGCGGACGGGTTACATCCAGGCCCGACACCTGCGCGCCAATATACGGCCCCAGCGGGATAATGGTCAGACGTTCACTCATTGTATTTCTCCATGCCAGGGCGTCAGACGACGCTGTAGAGCGCGCAGCCCCAGCTCTAATCCGAAGGCGATCGCGGCAATGACCGCGATCCCAGCCAGCACCACGTCAGTCGCCAGGAACTCTCCCGCCGACTGCACCATAAACCCTAATCCCCGCGTGGCGGCGATCAGCTCTGCCGCCACCAGCGTGGACCACCCCACGCCGAGGCCGATGCGCAGCCCGGTTAAGATCTCCGGCAGCGCGCCCGGTAAAATCACGAACAGCAGCACCTGTGTCCGGCTGGCGCCCAGCGACTGCGCCGCGCGGATCCGCACCTGCTGGGCACTTTTGACGCCCGCCAGCGCCGACATCGCAACCGGGGCGAAAATCGCCAGATAGATCAGCAGGATTTTTGACGTTTCACCGATGCCAAACCAAATTACCATCAGCGGCAGATAGGCCAGCGGCGGCACCGGGCGGTAAAGCTCAATCAGCGGATCGAGGATGCCGCGCACCGTCGGGCTTAAGCCCATCGCGATGCCAACCGGAATGCCGATCATCACCGCAGCCAGCAGCGCCACCAGAATGCGCGTCAGGCTTGCGCCCAGATGCTGCCAGAGCGTGGCATCCATAAACCCCTGCGGCCCGGCGATGGCAATAAGTTTGGCCAGCACCTGTCCCGGCGGCGGCAGAAACAGCGGGCTGATCCACTGCAGTGCCGCCACCAGCCACCACACCGCCAGTAACACCAGCAGCGTCCCGACGCTCAACGTGAGCTGGCGGGAGAACGGCCAGCGCAGCGCCTGACGCGTGCGGCGCGTTTTTTCACTGAAGACGATGCTCATGAGAAAGCCTCCCGTTGGTCAAACACGCGGCTTAGGATGTACTCACGCTGGTCGATAAACTGCGGATCGGATTTGATGCTGCGCACGGGTTCTCCGGCGACATAACGGCGCGCGAACTCGAGCGGCAAGCGTTCCACCACGCGCCCCGGCCCCGGCGATAACAGCACCAGCTCGGTCGCCATAAACACCGCTTCTTCGATGTCGTGGGTGATCAACAGGACCTGCTTGCCCGTCTCATGCCAGAGACGCAACAGCAGGGTTTGCATCTGCTCGCGGGTGAAGGCGTCCAGCGCGCCGAACGGCTCGTCCAGCAGCAACAGCTGCGGGTTTGCCGCCAGCGCACGGGCAATGCCGACACGCTGGCGCTGACCGCCGGAAAGCTGCCAGATAAAGCGTTTTTCCGCCCCTTCGAGACCCACTTTTTTCAGCATCTGCCGTGCCGTTTCCAGCCGCTGTTCGCGGTTCACCCCCGCAAGCTGTAGCCCAAATGCCACGTTTTCCTGCACGTTGCGCCAGGGGAGCAAACCTTCATTCTGGAAAACCACGCCGCGCTCGGCGCCGGGGCCTTCCACCTTTTTGCCTTCCAGTTGGATGGTGCCACGCTGATAAGGGACAAAACCGGCAATCAGATTCAGTAGCGTAGTTTTCCCACACCCGGAGGGGCCCAGCACCACCAGCAGTTCACCGCTGGCCAGCGTCAGGTTGATCTCCTCCAGCGCAGGTTTGCCGCCGTAATCGGCATACAGGTTCGTTATGCTCAGCATGGCGGACTCCTTATTTCACAAAGCGGTCGGTGACGTACTGGCTGTAATCCGCCGCTACCGCGGGCACTTTGCCCTGCGCTTTCAGGAAGGTGGCGGTATCGACAATCGCTTTGTTCACCGGCCCGGTCAGCTGCTGCACCTGCTGCGCAGGGGTCAGGTAGGTATTGCCTTTCACCAGCCCCGGCACGTCCGCTTCCGGCACGCCGCTCAGTCGGGCGAGTTTTTCCAGATTGGCGGTCTGCTTCAGCCATTCATCGGGATTACTGATATAAGGCTGTTGGGCGTCGAGGGCGCTTTTGGCAAAGGCTTTCACCACCTCGGGATGTTTCTCAGCAAAGTCTTTGCGCACGACCCACACGTCGAGCGTCGGCGCGCCCCACTGGCCCACCTTTTCGGAGTCGGTCAGCACGGTGCCATCTTTTTCCAGCTCGTTCACGGCTGGGGCCCAGACATAGGCTCCGTCAATATCCCCACGCTGCCAGGCCGCAATTATCGCGGGTGGCTGGAGATTAAGAATCTGAACCTGCCCCGGCTTGATGCCCCAGTGTTTGAGCGCCGCCAGCAGGCTGTAGTGGGTGGTAGAGATAAACGGCACGGCGATGCGCTTGCCGATCAGGTCTTCCGGTTTGGTGATGTTTTTCTTCACCACCAGCGCTTCAGAGTTACCGAGCTGCGAGGCGAGCAGGAACACCTCAATCGGCACCTGCTGGCTGGCCGCGACCGCTAGCGGGCTGGATCCGATATTGCCGATCTGCACGTCGCCGGAGGCTAACGCACGCACGACGGACGCCCCGCTGTCGAACTTGCGCCAGTCGACGTTCGCGCCGCTCGCTTTGGCAAAGGTGTTATCCGCCTGCGCAACTTTCGCCGGTTCCGCAGAGGTTTGATACGCGACGGTGACGTCTACCGCCTGCGCCTGAAAGGCCCACAGCGCCAGCGCGCCGAGAAGTGTGATTCGCGATGAAATTGCCATAGTATCTGCTCCCCTTGTTGTTATGAGGGCAGTATTTCCGGCGCGGGAATTTTGATAAAGGAATTAAAACGCATCGCTCATAACGATTCGTTTTTAGATAAAAAGTGGGAAAGGATAGTCAGTATTGTGCGATTCGTTTTTCCCCTCTCCCTGTGGGCTGATGTATCCCCGCAATTAAATGCGAGCCGTGAACAATTCCCTCGCCCCTTCGGGGAGAGGGTTAGGGTGAGGGGAACATACGGCTGTAGTGGTCATTCCGTTCACTTAATGTTCCTTGCCACTCTGTGACGGCATGACCGGTGAACGTGCCAGGGTGGCTCAATCGCCACCACCCTGGCGACCCGGGCTCCCGGCGGTAAATCGCCGCTTCGCGGTGCCCTCAGCTTATTCCTTCAGGCTATCGGGTCGGGCATGAGCCTGCATCCCTGCAGGCCACGCCCTCTCGGCGCATCCGTGCGCCTCGCCCCGGCCTTACGGAAACGCTTCGGCGATTTACAGCCGGACCAGAGCATCGCTGTAAGTTAGTCATTTCACATTATAAAATTGAATGGCTTCTGGTTTAAAAATTTACACGGAAACCCTCAGATGTAGGCCGGGTAAGGCGTAGCCGCCACCCGGCAGAGAAATCAGCGCTTTGCGTTTAGCTCAGCAATATCCTTCGGTGTGGTGCGACAGCATCCACCGATTAATTTCGCTCCAGCCGCCAGCCACTGAGGCAAATAGCCCGCCAGCGTCTCGCACGCTTCGCCGTGGTGGTGCCAGGTTTTGGTCACCGCATCATAGTGCTCGCCCGAGTTCGGGTAGACCACCAGCGGCAGCGCCGTCAGGCTTTGCAGATGTTTCAACGCCGCGGTGGTGTTTTCCAGGGCGATGCAGTTGATGCCCAGCGCGACAATGTGCGGGGAGTTTGCCAGCACGTCGACCACCTCACGCAGCGGCGTGCCGTCGCTCAGGTGCTCGCTATCACGCAGGGTAAACGAGAACCACGCCCGGGCGCGAGGATACTCGGCCAGAAGCGCCGCCAGCGCCTTAATTTCCCCAAACGAAGGCAGCGTTTCGCAGGCCAGCAGGTCCGCCCCCGCATCCAGCAGCGCTTCCACACGCGGGCGGTGGAAGGCGGTAAACGCCTCGGCGCTGCGCACGTAGTCGCCGCGATATTCCGAACCATCCGCCAGATACGCGCCGTACGGCCCCACGGAGCCTGCCACCAGCAGCGTACCTGCGTGCGGGTTTTCAGCCAGATACGCTTCGCGGGCCTTACGCGCCAGTTCCACGCTTTTGCCAATCAACGCCCGGGACTGTGCCTCGTCCAGCCCGCGTGCCGCGAAGCCCGCGGGCGTGGCCTGGTAGCTGGCAGTGATCGCCACCTGCGCCCCTGCGCGGTAATAATCAAGATGCACTTCGCGGATAAGTTCCGGGTTTTCTACCAGCACTTTGGCAGACCAGAGGCTGTCTGCAAGGTTACACCCGCGCGCTTCCAGCTCCGTTGCCATCGCCCCATCCAGCACCACATACGGCTGTTTTTCGAGAAGGGCGGTAAGCGGATTATTCTGCGACATGTTCAGGCTCCTGCGATGTCATATTTCGGGTCAGGTAGTACGCACCATAACACAGGGCGACAAACGGAAGCCCGCAATAAAGGGCAATACGCTGGCTCGGGTCAAACCACAGGCCGACACAGGCAACCACGCAGAGAATAAAACCGAGTACCGGCACCAGCGGATACCACGGTGCGCGATACTGCAACGCAGAGAGCGGCTGGCCGGACTGCAGATGTCGGCGACGGAAAACGAAGTGCGACGCGCAGATGCTGATCCAGACCGCCACCACCGCAAAGCCGGAAATGGCCGAGAGCGCGACAAACACCGTGTCCGGGGCGATAACGCTTGAGAACAGCGCCAGCACGCCACCGAGCATGGAAACCGAAAGCGCCGTCAACGGCACGCCATTTTTGTTCACCCGGGCAAAGCAGCGCGGCAACGTTTTCTCGTTAGAGAGCGACCACAGCATGCGCCCGGAGGCATACAACCCGGAGTTGGCCGCCGAGAGGATTGCCGTCAGGATCACGAAGTTAAAGATATCTGCCGCGTAAGGAATACCGACCTTCTCAAACACCAGCACGAACGGGCTCTTTTCCACGCCCGCCTGCTGCATCGGGATCAGCGCCGCCAGTACAAACACGGTGCCGATAAAGAAGATAATCAGCCGCGCGATGGTGGTGCGGATTGCGACCGGAATGACCTTGTGCGGGTTTTGGGTTTCGCCCGCCGCGATACCAATAAGTTCGGTGCCGGAGAAGGCAAAGTTCACCGCCACCATGGTCATCAGGATCGGCAGGCCGCCGTGCGGGAACCAGCCCTCAGCGGTAATGTTGCTTAACCCCGGCGCAGGAGAACCGTCCTGCATCGGGATAAAGCCAAAGACCGCCGCCCCGCCGAGGATAATAAAGGCGATGATGGTGATAACTTTCACCAGCGAGAACCAGAATTCGCCTTCAGCAAAGAAGCGCGTGGAGATGACGTTAAGGCCAAAAATCACCACGCAGAAGACCACGCACCACGTCCAGACGGGCACCTGCGGGAACCAGTACTGCATGCAGAACCCGGCGGCGGTAAAGCTCGACCCGAGCGCCACCGTCCAGGTGAGCCAGTAGAGCCACGCCACGGTGTAGCCCGTCGCCGGGCCAAGATAACGGGCGGCATAGACGTGGAACGCGCCGGTTTCCGGCATCGCCACGGAAAGCTCACCAAGACACTGCATCACCAGCCAGACCACCAGCGCGCCAATCAGGTATGCCAGCAGCGTGCCAGCCGCCCCGGTCGTGGAAATGATATAACCCGTATTAAAAAATAACCCAGTCCCAATCACGCCGCCCAGCGAGAGCATAATCAGGTGGCGTGTTTTCATGGTGCGCTTCAGCTGCCCATTTTCTTGTTGTGTTTGCATATTACCTTCTATACGTATGGACATCTAAACATCCAAAGAAGGTGTTATACCGCGATTGTTAATAAAAAGCTAGATGACCAGACGCAAACGAGCGCGCCGCGCACTGAGTCTGGGGTGGGATGTCAGGATGACATAGAGAAAAGGACGCCAGGCCATAAGCACCTCCGCAAGCTGATATGTACATCATGGTGCGGGAAGAGACGATCTTCGGTCAGTCGAAAGTGGGATCCGTGAAGAGTGGATTCATACCGCAACACTGTCCACAGGACAGGTAAGGCGCAAAGGTTGGTAATTCTCACAATCAGTTCTATAGTCGAACAGTTTCTTAGTAACCAGGAATGACTGATGCGCTTTAACGGACTGACCAAAGGTTTCTTTATTTTCATCCTCGCCCTTGTGACCTGGGCCTTCTTCGACGTGCTGTCGCCCTACTTCTCCGCAATACTGTGGGCCGCTATTCTGACCGTGATTTTTAACCCGGTAAAAAACAAGCTGCGCACCGCGCTGGGGGATCGCAACGGGCTGGCCTCGCTGCTGACCATCGGCATTATCTGCCTGATCGTCTTTATTCCGCTGATGGTGATCCTCTCCTCACTCGCCATTGAGCTGAACGTGGTGTACACGAAGCTTCAGGAGAACAACACGCAGTTCCCGGAAGTGGTGGCGAGCATCTTTAACCACCTGCCGGACTGGGCCAGCGGCTTCCTCGCGGATCACAACCTGAACAACGCGGCGCAGATCCAGAAAAAACTCTCCGATGTTGCGCTGCAGGGCGGGCAGTATCTGGCGGGTAGCGCGTTTCTGATCGGCAAAGGTACGTTTGGCTTTGCGATTAGCTTCGGCATCATGCTTTATCTGCTGTTCTTCCTGCTGAAAGACGGACCGTATCTGGTGCGCCAGATCCTCGACTCCCTGCCCCTGTCTGATTTCGCCAAACAACACCTGTTCGCCAAATTTGTCGGCGTATCGCGTGCCACGGTAAAAGGCACGGCGGCGGTGGCGGTGGTCCAGGGCATACTCGGCGGGATTGCGTTTGCCATTGTGGGCCTCGACGGCAGCGTCCTCTGGGGCGCGCTGATGGCTTTCCTCTCGCTGGTACCTGCCATCGGTTCGGCGATTGTCTGGGTCCCTGCCGCCATCTTCCTGTTCGCCACGCACCAGATCTGGCAGGGGCTGTTCATTGTCGGCTTCTTCGTGATAGTCGTCGGGCTGGTGGACAACATCCTGCGACCGCTGCTGGTGGGTAAAGACACCAAAATGCCGGACTATCTGATACTGATCTCCACCCTCGGCGGCATGGAGCTGTACGGCATTAATGGCTTTGTCATTGGGCCGCTGATTGCCGCGCTGTTTATCGCCTGCTGGAACCTCTTCTCCGGCCGCGACCACGAAGGAAATGCTGAAGAGCTGGATGCCGATTTCATTGAAGAGGGAAAAAACCCTCCAGATTTGTAAGGATGTGACAATATAGACCCCACCAGGCGGCACTGTGCCGCCTTTTTTTCGCCATAAATCAGCCGTTTTCTATAATCTGAAGAACGCCATCCTCTTCATGTTGTAAAAGGATCACCAGGTGCGAATCGCGACAATTACTAACTGGGCCTATGGTGCCACGGTCTGCCTGACCATTGCGTCCGGCATTATCATGCTGCTGGCTTCCGACGCCGACACCGCGGAACGTCAGGCCATTGAACAGCGTCAACGTTTTGATGAGCTGACGGAAAATATTGAAACTGATGCCTGGGTACAGTCCGATTTAGCGCGCCTGTACGTCGTCAAAAAAGATCCTCAAATCCTCAAAGAGTATAACCAGTCAGAGAATAGCCTGAAGCACATCGAGCTGAAGCTGGAAAAACTGCAGGACGCTGGCGCATCGGATGACGAGCTTGCCCTGCTGCATGAAGGCTTAAAGATTGTTGATGAGCTGCAGGACGAACAGCAAATGGCCCTGGCGAACACGGCGCGGGGTGAAGACGCTCAGGCCATCGCCCTGCTCTATGGTGCCTCTTATGAGCAAGAGCTTGAGCGCGCCCAGAACCAGATCGATCACTTTCGCCAGATACTCGACAAACGTGTGATCACGTCCGTACGGGAGGCGACAAAAAAATCGAAAGCGCTGCGAACGACCTCTGAGTTGATGGTTGGCCTCACCGCCCTGCTGTTCCTGTTTGTGCTTGGCTTTATATTAAAACGCCGCGTGCTGCGTCCGGTCGTGCGCCTGAGCGACGTGGTGCACCGCCTGGCATCACAGGACTACGCGGTGGAAACGCCCAACTTCAACCAGATTGATGAGATCGGCGATATGGCGCAGGCCATCCGCATCTTCCGTGAAAACGGCCTTGCGCGCCAGCGTCTGGAAAAAGAGCGCGATGCCGACTGGGCCATCCGCGAGCTGCTGGCGCGCATGACCCAGAGGCTGCAGGGATGTGAGAACGTAAACGATGTGATTAACGTGGCGGAGTTGTTTGCGCCCAATATTGCACCGGGGATCCCTGGCCGACTCTACGTTCTCGACCGGGATCCGTGGCAGATGCGCTGCGTCGCGCAATGGCTTGCGCCGGTGGGTGACGAGACAACGTTCCACCCTGACGAGTGCTGGGCCGTGCGTCGTGGTCAGAGCCATCCGCCGGTCAACGGTGAGCCGGATATCGCCTGCTATCACCTGCAGGAAGAGACGGCGAACAGCGCGCTGTGCGTGCCGCTTATCGCCCAGGGGGAGGCCATTGGCTTGCTCTCTTTCCAGAACATCAACGCGGACAATGCCCCTTCCCGCCCGTATCTTGAACTGATGGCTGAGGCGCTCGGACTGGCGCTGGCGAACCAACGTCTGCGCGACGCGTTACTGGAAAAAGCCCTGTTTGACCCGCTCACCGGCCTGCGTAATCGCCATCATCTGGAAGACACCCTGCACACCCAGATGGCACAAGCCATGCGTAACGATGAACCGGTTAGCTGCCTGATGATCGACATCGATCACTTCAAGAGCATTAATGACCGTTTCGGCCATGAGGCCGGAGACCTGGTCATTAAAAGCGTGGCGCTGATTGTTCAGCGGGCCGGGCATGACAGCGGTCTGGCCTTTCGCTTCGGGGGGAGGAGTTTCTGGTACTGCTTCCCGGCGCCGGAGAAGCAGAAGCGCATGCCTGTGCGCAGAAAATTTATGACGGTGTGCGTGAGCTGTCGCTTCGTTACGGCCTCTCAGAGATTGGGCCGGTGGATGTCTCGATTGGTATTGCCAGCTATCCAGAGCATGCCCAGAGCGACAACCTGCTGCGCGCCGCGGATGTCGCCTTATACCGGGCGAAAGAGCTGGGCCGGGCGCGGATTGTGAGTTTTGGGATGCTGGAAGCGGGTTAAGGTTAGACTCTTATTCATGACGCATGATGTTCATGTCATTGTTCTGACGCCAGAAGATCAATCATGGCCCGTGTGGCAGCTGACTGGCGTCGATGGGGCGCATAGATGAGCGAGAAAGGTCGCGATCGTCCACGAAGTTGCGGAAGTATCTCAACTAACTGGCCGCGCTGTATCTTCTCGCGGACAATGAATTCGTAGCTCTGACAGACCCCTATTCCATGTTCAGCCAGCGAAACCACGCCAAGGACATCATCTGAAATCTCGATGGTTGAATCTGGCTGCCAGTCAACATCCCGCTCATCCACGCGAAATACCCAGGGCGCAATACGGCCGGTACGCGGCATAATAAAAGGCAGGCACATATGCTGCCGCAGTTCATCGAGCGTCTGCGGCATTCCCATGCGATGAAGGTAAGCGGGTGAAGCAACCAACAGCAGTGCCGCATCCTGCAATTTACGCGCGACGAATCCACTGTCAGGCATTTGACCCAGGCGAATAGCCAGGTCGAATCCCTCAGCGATCAGGTCGACATTGCGATTGGTAATGTTCAGCTCCACCTGAACGCGCGGAAACTGTTGGGAAAAGCGGGCCAGCAAGGGCGGCAGACAATAATGCCCATAGGTGGTCGGGACGCTGATCCGTACCCGGCCAGTCAGATCCCCCTCCTGCCCCCGGCCATCGCGTTCGGCGTCATCAAGCAGGGAAAAAGCAGAACGCGCCTGCTCAAGATAAATCCGTCCGGCTTCCGTTAGTCCCACACGACGTGTGGTGCGTTGCAATAGCTGTCGTCCAAGACGCACTTCAAGGCGGGAGACCGCACGACTCAACACTGAGGGCGTGGTTGAAAGGGCGACCGCTGCAGCGGTAAATGAGCCATGTTCAACAACAGTAATGAAGACCTCAACATCGCCGAGATAATCGAATTTTCTGCTCATCTTGCTCTTTCAGGAACAAATGTTTTTCATTTTCGCTAATTTATCTCCGTTTGAGCGATGAGTAAAGTAGCCGCACTTGTTACCAAAAGGCAAAAACGATGGATCTTCAACTCAACGGTAAGACAGCACTTGTTACAGGGGCCACCGCAGGCATTGGGCTGGCTATCGCCAGTACCCTTGCGCGCGAAGGTGTTGCCGTCACGATTACCGGACGCGATCGGGAAAAACTGCACAATGCGGTAGCGAAAATTGCTCAGGCAGCTCCCCAGGCCCGGGTATCAGCCATTGTCGCCGATCTGGCTAACGCTGAAGGTGCAGAAGCGCTGATTAAGGCCTGTACGGATACCGATATTCTTATCAATAACCTGGGTTTTTATGAAGCCGCCCCTTTCGCTGATATCACCGACGAGGAATGGCTACGCATGTTCAACATTAACGTGATGTCAGGCGTTCGTCTTTCACGGCATTACTTCCCACGCATGCTAGCACGCAACTGGGGCCGGGTGATTTTTATGTCCAGCGAAGTTGGCGCTTTCACTCCGCCAGACATGGTGCATTACGGCGTCAGTAAATCAGCTCAACTCGCCGTATCGCGAGGAATGGCAGAGCTGACGAAGGGTACCGGCGTAACGGTCAACAGCGTACTGCCATCGGCAACCCGCTCTGACGGAATCATTGATTACCTGCGCCAGACAGCGCCTGAACCTGGCATGACAGACCAGCAGATTGAAGCGCATTTCTTCCAGACCTACCGCCCCAGTTCCCTGATCGCGCGAATGATCGAGGCTGACGAGATAGCCGCTATGGTCGCGCTACTGGCAAGCCCACTCGGCGCGGCATCAAACGGGGCTGCGGTACGCGTCGAAGGCGGAACGTTCCGCTCCATTCTTTGATACCGCATTAAGAAACCGCGTCTTACTCACATCACCGGAGCATGTATGTCCTACCGTATCGGTACTTTCCCCGCCATTGCAATGGCGGCATTGTTCTCTTTCGCAAGCTGCGCCAGCGCGGCGGATCAGATGCCTCTTGAGCACTGGCGCAGCTACTCAGGCGTAAGCTGGGATAAACCTGAAAATGTGCAAATGCCAGCCGTGTTTTCCGGGTCGGTGAATGCCCCCTTAGCAGGCATTCACTTTGATGCAAAGGGCCGGGCCTTTGTCAGCACGCCCCGACTGATTTCAGCCAGCGCCCCCGCCACGTTGAATATTCTCGACACCGATCCTCAGTCCGGACCCGCGCGCCTGACAGCATTTCCGTCCCGCGAGCGTAATGCGGTTGATTCCGCTCCCGATCAGAACCTGCGCAACGTGCTCGGCTTTTATGTTGATCGTAAAAACGGCTGGTTATGGGCGCTGGATATGGGGTTCATCGCGGGAGAAACGGAATCCCCTTCAGGCTCGCAGAAATTGGTCGTACTGGATCTCGACTCGGGCCGAACGGTTAAACGTATCCCCCTGGACGGCGTGGCCGACCGTAAGGCAAGTTTCCTTAATGATGTCGTTGTCGATGAGAATCATCGTATCGCATACATTTCCGACAGCGGGTCGCGCAGTGCGCCTGAAAACCGTGTCGGCCTGATCGTCGTGGATTTCGCCACCGGCACAGCCCGACGCGTGCTGAATAGTCACCCTGCCCTGCAGATTGAACCGGGGGTAAACGTCATTTCCCATGGCGCGGAGGTATGGCCAGGTAAACCGCTATTGATTGGTATCAACGGCATTGCGCTGTCTCCCGATGCAGAAACATTGTACTGGACGGTGACGACGGGAACACATGCATACGCGGTGCCCACTGCCGTGCTGAAGCAACATGATTCAACTGATGCGCAGATTGCCGCTCAAATTCAGAATCTGGGCACGGTGGGAGGTAATACTGACGGTTTGGTGACCGATGCAAAAGGCTACCTCTATATTACAGATGTCACCCATAACGGCATTGTCAGATATGATCCGAAGACCCGTAAAATGTTACTTATTGCTGCAAATGAAGCCATAAAGTGGCCAGACACACCGGCTATTCGCCCGGACGGTGACCTGATCTTCACATCAAGTAGCCTTAATGACCACTTCGCTGGAATGGTCAAACCAGGCCATGAACGGTACGATCTGTGGCGCTTGCGACAGGACACGAACCCGCCGATGAACACTCGCTAATATGGCTGCGCCACCCCATGGGTGGCGCTTTTTTAGCTGTGATGGGCAGGTAAAATCTGTGTCGTGAGAAAATAACGCTCATTTAAAACGATTATTTTTTAAACGCAAAAGAGCTTATTCAAGTAATGTTAGTTTGTCTCAAAATTTCAGTAGCACCATCCACAAATCAAACACCCTACCCCAAAACCACCCAACCCATTGTTTTTAATGGCTTTTACTAAACTAAACGTGCAGTAACAACCGCTACTCAACAAAATATGTAAACTACTGTGATAACTAAATTATAATTCATATACTTCGTTAAAAAAGTGGGGGTCAAAATGAGATTAACCTTAATGCTGTTGTGCTGTCTGGTGCCAACTTTAGCCTGGGCAGGTGAACTGCCAAAACCTGTTGGAAAACCTATTTTGACGATTTACGGTAATATAGAAAATACCAACGAAGAGGGAAAAGCAGTGTTTGATCTCGCCAGCCTTGAAAAACTAGGGATGGTGAGTTTCGAGACGACATCGCCCTGGTATAACGGACGTACAAAGTTTGAGGGTGTCCCTATGAGAAAACTCATGGATTATGTGGGGGCAAAGGGTACTAACGTTAACGTCATTGCGCTCAATGATTACTCTACCGTCATCCCTCTTAGCGACTTCAAAAAATACAACGCCATACTTGCCTTAAAGGTCAATGGCGAATATATGCGCATCCGCGACAAAGGCCCGTCGTTCATTGTTTACCCTTATGACAGTCTTCCTGAGTTGAATAATCAAATTTATTATTCGCGTTCAGCATGGCAGGTTAGCAAAATGAAGATTGAGTAGCAGTTCAGGAGAACATAATGAACAGGATACTGGTTGGTATCATTTTTTCTCTTTTTATCACGACAGGATATATTGCATTCCTTGTTTACGATCGACAGCAGGAGTTGCAAAAACTGACTCAATACACCGAGTCCTGGTCCGTGGCTCAACTGGTATCAGAGTATTACCGATTTGAATCATGGCTTGGTCTATACGCAACCGATACCGATGACGTTACGATAGACCAGGTCCGCATGCGTCTTGAAATTATGCTAAGCCAGAGCGATTTAATGAACGGCGGGGATTTAGGTCGCTATATTGACAGCGATAAAATGCACCAGGAACTCGCTTCGCGTTTAGAGAAAATACTGGCGTATCTGGATGGCAATCTCGAAAAAATGAGCCATTCGGAGTTACAGGCATACCTGAAAAATATGCATATGCTTGATGCGCCGCTCAGCCAACTTTCGGCCACGGCATTAACAAAAGATATTAATACAGTTAATGAATCAAACAGAAAAATCCAAATCCTGTATTATATTTACTCCGCACTTTCATTACTTCTGGTGATCTTAAGCTTTATTCTGGGCTTTTTAATGATCTACCAGAATAAAAACATTCTCAAAGCCCACATGCAGGTTAAAAGCCTGGCTGACGAACTACAGATATCAAAAGAAACGCTGCAGATTCAGAACGCGAAGCTGGAGTATGATGTTTATCATGATTCCCTGACCGGTATGAAAAACCGCCTTTTCTTCTGGGACGATCTCAACAAAATTAATCTTCAGGCGGATAAAAACCATATCCCCGTCACGGTAATGTTATTTGATTTAGACCGGTTTAAAGAGGTCAACGATACCTATGGTCATGATGCCGGAGATTTACTGCTGAACCAGGTCTCCCGCCGCCTTACCTCAATGAGCAGCGCGACGGATACGTTTTACCGTTTGGGTGGCGACGAGTTTGCCCTTCTCTCCAGCGGCCTGACGGAAAGCGCTGCGGTTTCGCGCGCCAAAGAGATCAGCGATCATATCAGCCAGCCCTATACGATTAATAACCAGCTGATAAAAATTGCCACCTGCGTGGGTATTGTTTTATCGGATAACGAACGACGCTCTGATTATCTTTACAAGTTTGCCGATCTCGCCCTCTACGAAGCCAAAAAAGAGGGCTCGCAGCAGATAAAAGTCTTCCGTCAGTGGATGCTGCAAAAACTGCAGGAAAGCAGAACCCTTGAACATGATATGGCGCTGGCGCTCGATCACCATGAATTTGTGGTGTATTACCAGCCTATTGTCGATGCATTCAGCAATGATATTTACGGCTATGAAGCGCTTATTCGCTGGATACACCCGCAGAAAGGAATACTGTCGCCGGATTACTTTATCTCTGTTGCTGAAAAAACAGGGATGATCAATGAGATCGGTAAAAATGTGCTTGAGCTTGCCTGCCGGGAGGCCGTTTCCTGGGCGGTTCCGGCACGGATCTCGGTGAACGTCTCGCCTGTTCAGTTAGGCACGAAATCCTTTACGGCGATGGTGCAGTCTATTCTGAAAGAGACTGGGCTACCGGCCAATCGCCTTGAGTTAGAAGTCACCGAGTCTTCACTCTTCAGTGACAGCAACACGCCAGTCACTATTCTCAAAAAGCTCAGATCGCTGGGGGTAAGAATTTCGATCGATGATTTCGGTACCGGGTATTCATCGCTCTCACGGCTCAGTGAACTCAACTTTGATAAAATCAAAATAGATAAATCCTTTGTGAATCCCATCTCCACGCAAGATGATGCGCTGAATATCGTTAAGCTGATCGCCGGTATGGCAAAGAGCCTTAATATGAGGGTCATTGCAGAAGGCGTGGAAACCGAAGCACAGCTTGAACGCCTTCAGGCGCTTGGCTGCGACCTCGTGCAGGGCTATCTGTTCGGAAAACCGCAGGCTGAAGTCGACAAAAAAATAAAAAGCGGTGCAGCGTGATCCCTCCGGGATCACACTTTTCAGCCGTGGGTATTCACATCCCCTCACCAGCTGTTACCATTCACCCCGTAAATACCTTTCAACTCAACCCGAGGCTTTGATGCTGGAGAATGTCATCATCCGATAATCAGCTCCCCGACCTTTCAGGCCGGACTGATTATCAATGCGCCGAAATCGAATGCGGACACCGCTGTGTGTTTGCACGTTTTGCACATGATGATTAAACAGGTTTTCCAGTATGAATTTATCCCGTCAGGAACAACGTACCTTACACGTTCTCGCCAAAGGTGGCCGTATTGTGCACGTCCGCGATACGTCCGGCCGCGTCACCGCCGTGGAATGCTACAGCCGCGAAGGGCTGCTGCTGTCTGATTGCACGCTCGCCGTCTTTAAAAAACTCAAAACTAAAAAGCTGATCAAATCCGTTAAGGGTCAGCCCTACCGCATCAATACCACCGGGCTGAACAACGTTCGTGCTCAGCCTGATAATCGTTAAGGAGAGGAATATGGATATCCCATGTATTTTTACCGTCAGCGAAAGCGAACACCGCATTCATAACCCCTTTACGCCAGAAAAATACGCCACGCTGGGCCGCGTGTTACGCATGAAGCCAGACACGCGCATTCTCGATCTCGGCAGCGGCTCGGGAGAGATGCTTTGCACCTGGGCACGTGACCACGGAATTACCGGCACCGGCATCGACATGAGCCCGCTCTTTACCACGCAGGCCAAACTGCGCGCAGAGGAACTGGGCGTTGCCGAACGCGTTCAATTTATTCATAACGACGCGGCAGGTTACGTTGCGGATGAAAAATGTGACGTGGCGGCGTGTATTGGCGCCACATGGATTGCAGGTGGCGTCGCCGGGACGATGAGCCTGCTGGCACAAAGCCTTAAGCGCGGGGGGGTCATGCTCATCGGCGAACCTTACTGGCGGCGACTTCCCGCAACGGATGAGGTGGCTCGGGCCTGTGGCGCCTCGTCCATCGCAGACTTTCTCACCCTGCCCGACCTCGTCGCCTCTTTCGATCAACAAGGCTATGACCTGGTGGAAATGGTGCTGGCAGACCAGGAAGGCTGGGACCGATACGAAGCCGCGAAATGGATGACATTGCGTCGCTGGCTGGAGCAAAACCCTGACGATGACTTTGCGCAGGAGGTGCGAGCGGAGCTGAAAAGCGCGCCTGAACGCCATGTGACCTACACGCGGGAATACCTCGGCTGGGGCGTGTTTGCGTTAATGGCACGACAGGAGGACGTTTGCGGTACCGCCTAAAGGGAAAACCGGATATCTGATTACCTTACCCGATATCTGCGATAAATTGACCCGAACCGCGCATTTACTCTACGATCGCCCGGTAGCGCTTCGCTTACCGGGCGGAAAGGATGAAGATATTCAGGGTTCCACCTCAGCCAACCAGCCTCCCACAGCAAGGTTAAACTCCTCCACCGCGTCACAAAGCTCTGACCACAGGGCATGCAGGTGTTCCAGAGCCTGTTCCGGACAAAGACAGGCCATCTCAAGTTCACGACTCGCCCGTTCAATCCGTCTCGCGCCACAAATTTTCGCGGCTCCCGACAGACGATGCATGCAAGCGGCCAGCTCCGGCCAGTCCTGCAGCTCGACCAGGTCTGCCGCATAGCGCAGATCGTCATTATTCGTTTGAACGGTTACCCGCAGCAACTCTCCCAGCATCTGCTCATCAAAGCTGCTGAGCGCCTCCAGCTTCGGGTAATCCACCACTCGGGAGAGAGAAACGGCCTCCCCCCTGGGTGCAGCAATGTTTTTCATCACGTCATTCAACAACGTTTTGAGCTGGGACATCGGAAGAGGTTTGAACAGGCAGTCGTCCATTCCGGCCGCGAGGCATCTGGCCCGCTCTTCAGGCCAGGCATTGGCCGTTAGCCCGAGGATGATCAGGGCGTCACCGGCACGTTCCCGCAGCAGACGCGTCAATGCCAGACCATCCATCCCCGGCATACTGCAATCGGTAATAACCACATCAAATCGCGTCTCCTGAAACAATTCCCAGGCCTCCAGGCCATTCTGCGCCTCCTTGACATGGTGACCAAGATGCATGAGCTGGCGGCGTAACAGCATCCGGTTCGCTGGATGATCGTCCACCGCCAGAATGCTCAGAGGACGATGAGGAACCGCTATTGGTTCGACATCTGCCTCCGTTGGACTGACGGGGTTGTCCCGCTGCTGGACTGACACCGTAAAACTGACCTGCGTTCCCTTACCTTTCTCACTCGCGATGGTAATACTGCCGCCCATCATCGTGACCAGCTGCGCGCAAATCGCCAGTCCCAGCCCGGAACCACTCTGGACGGCACCATCCCTCGCCTGGACCCAGGGATCGAAGATATTCTTTTGCTCTTCCGCGGAAATCCCTCGCCCCGTATCCGAAACGCTAATGTGCAGAAGATAGTTAGCCGGGGCCGTTTCACCGTTAAAAAGGGTCATTTCAACGGTGATGCAACCTTTCTCGGTGAATTTAATGGCGTTACTCACCAGGTTTGAGAGCACCTGTCTGAACCGCAGCGGATCGAGAAAAATCTCCTCTGGCAACTCCGGAGGCACCACATACTGCAGACGTAACGCTTTCTGCCTCGCCAGGCCCTCAAAGACCCGCACCACCGGCGGCAGAAGATCCGCCGTTCTGACCCACTGCGGAGTTAATTCAAGTCGGCCTGATTCAATCCGGGCCATATCCAGAATATCCCCGATAAGCCCCATTAAGGAGCGGGCAGATTCACAGGCAACCCTGACGGGATCGTCATCTTCCCATGTTTTATCTGCGGCGTTGACCGTCAGCTCAAGCAGCCCAATGATGGCGCTTACTGGCGTCCGTATTTCATGACTCATGGTTGCCAGAAACGTACTTTTTGCGCGGTTAGCCTGTTCGGCGCGTTCCGTTTCTTCTGAAAGCGCACGGGTCAGCGTTTCGTTATAGGCCAGCTGAGACTGAAGATCCTGCTGAGCCAGCTGACGGGCGCCAATTTCGCGCCGCAGGTAATAGATCCAGATAAGTGAGGTCAGAATGACAATCCCGGCCACCCCGGAAACCAGCCAGAAGCGGGTTCTGTACAGCTCCCACGTATTGAGTCTGACATCGGGTCGCGTCTGCCATTTATCGATCACATGAGTGATATCCGCCGGGGAGATATTCTCCAGTGACTTGTTAAGGATGCTCAGAAGTTCGGGCTGATCCCGCGAAACTGCAAACGCAACTTTTGCTGTCTGATTGCCGATATGACCGCCAATCTTGAGCCGATCGCGAAAATAACGATCGATCATGTAGCTGGCCCCAAACAGCGTATGTATCGCCACGTCTGCCTTGCCATCGGCAACATTTTGCATCGCTATCGCGGCGTTTTCGGTTTCGATCAGCACGATCCCCGGGCGGGTGCGCCTGAGTTCAGGGATGAGGGCATTTTTCGTCACGATTGCCACGCGCGTTCCCGGCGGCAGGGCTGCGGTGTAATGTTTGTCCGAGGCCTCTACCCACACAAATGGCGACGTAAAATAGGGTCGGGAAAACCGCAGCTGCTTCGTTCGTTCCTCGCTCTGGCTGACCGCGCCCATGAAGAGCGCCTTTTTACCGGCGATCTGGTCCTCCATCCGACGGATTGAATCCGCCGGAACCGGATCAAAATGCAGGCCGGTACGCAGCCGGACCAGACGTAAAATATCGGCGGTAACCCCGTAAAAATTCCCCTTTGCATCAATCATGGTGAAGGGGGCATAGAGGGCATTAACGGAAACCGGCACCGTGGGATTGTCTGCTAACCACTTTTTCTCTGCTGCGGTAAACGCCACTTGTTCCCTGACGCGCCAGCGTGACGAGCCTTCACTCCACTGCTGCAGAATGACCTCCTTCTGGGTACGGGGTATCGAATCAAGCACCCGTCCCACGGACCGTATCAACGCATGGTCTTCCTTGCGCATGACGAAATGGCTTCCGGTATCACGTTCCGGATAGACCTGCTGAAGCACCAGAAAATGCGGGTAGTGGCGTTCAAGTAAATATGATCCTGTCACCAGGTTACCAATATAAAAGTCGTTTTCACCGAACGCCACGGAGGCCATGGCCCGATCGTCGGTGTCAAAATGAATCAGCCTGGCGCCGGGGAAATGGGCCTCTATCCAGCTGTCGTCAACATACCAGCGCGCGATGGCCAACCGCATCCCGGGTTGATAGTGAAACGGTTTTTCAGGGGATTGTTTTCGGTGGACCAGGACAGGATGATCCCGAATGAAATTCGCTGACGCTACCAGTGCAGCATGAACCCCACGGACCTTTGCCGAGGGATCCACCACGATATCCACCTTTTTCTGGGCCAGTGCAGCATAAGCCGAATCGCGATCCTCAAATGCAACGACGTGGATCCGCACGGCCAGATACTCGCCAAGAAGCGCAATATAGTCTGCAATCATGCCTTCCAGCCGACCGTCTTCCGGAAACAGTGACAGCGGAGGGATCTCAGGCTGCCAGACCGCCATCGTCAGCACTCGTTTTTTCCCTAACCAGCGCCAGTCATCGTTGGTGAGCGTAAATTCTTTTGGCGCGTAGCTCTCCCGGCTAATAATCTGCACATCCGCTGGTTCCAGCGCAAGGCTGCGCAGAGGGGCAAGCACCAGATACAATAAGCCAAGGGTAAAAAGAAATTTTTTCAATGCATTAGTCCAGATGATGGCGACGCGCAAAATCAACCAATCCAATGGTGTGCGTTATCTCAAGCTTGTGCATCAACCGGGTTTTATAGGTGCTGACGGTTTTGTTGCTGATGAACATTTTGTTGGCGATATCATTGATTTTCATACCGCGCGCGACATAGCGCAGAACCTGAAGCTCGCGGTTTGACAGGGTTTTGATCACATCGCTCTCGCGGACAAAGCTGGCGGGCACCCGATTGGCCTGACGACGCAGAGGAAAATAGGCGTAGCCGCGTTCTACCGCGTTGACGGCATTTCGAAGTTCATCCAGATTATTCCCTTTCCCGACAAATCCATCCGCACCAAACTGAATACATCGGTTAAGGTAATGTTCATCATCCCGACTCGTCAGTACCAGTAACCTGCCAGGAAATTCTGTTTTACGCAGTTTTTCTATTAACTCCACGCCGCTCAAACCGGGAATATCAAGATCGACCACCACGATTTCGGGCTTTATTTTCTGAATCACCTTAAATGCGTCCGTCCCATCACCACTTTCAGCAATGATGATATGGTTATCTTTTTCGAGCAGCATACGTATAGCCAGACGAACCATAGGATGGTCGTCGACAATGAGGATATTAGCCATATCAGCCTCTTTAATTTCCTTTTATTAAAGGCTGTCATAAAATCCCTGGTAAAATCAATCCAAAAATCTATTTTTTTATTTTATTGTCGCAAAAATATTTTTATTCACTGCTATTTCTCCCGGTTACCTTACGGGGATGACATCTTTTTCCTGACAGATCCGCTTTAATTCTCAACTCAATTACCAGAAGAAAAACAAATCTAATTCATTGATTTTAATTAATTTACCAACCAAAGAAACATTTTCACAACCAGGTGGTTTTCGCCGCTTGTAGGCAAAGGACTACAGGTAATGTCGTCTTTGATGACATAAATCAACTCCCAGTCTGAGTGTTTTAATTTACTGCGAGGGTATAGTGGATTACACAAAGCGAGACCAAACAGAAATGCTTTTTGAATAAGTTTCAAAATCCCAACTGTTACGCATAAACAGGATTTCTCATGCGCAATGGATATTTATAGCCTAATAAAAATGGGCAAATCAAATTTCATTATCATTGAGAAATACATCGCTTTGAAAATACTTTTATTCGCAAACCCAAAAATGCGCTGTTTTTATCACCTGCAAACAGGAAGCTGCTTGCCGTTTTATCAGCATCATCCAGGCGCAATACGTAAACACAGTGTTAATTGTTACTCACTTACAGGAATAAAACCTGATGAAAAAGCAACTTCACTTTATCGCCATCGCGTCAATCATCAGCGGTGCATCACTGACTGCCGCCCACGCTGCTGACGGCACCATTCAGTTTAACGGCGAAATCATTGATGCCGCCTGTACGGTATCGGCATCCAGCGCCAACCAGACGGTCACCTTAGGCCAGATTAGCGAAAACGCCTTCTCCGCCGCAGGTGATACCGCCGGTGCGACCGCTTTCCAGATTGATCTGACGAGCTGCCCGGCAAGCGTGACCTCCGCAGCGGTGAAATTCGACGGAACGCCTTATCAGGGAGACAACAGCGCGCTCGCACTGACGCCGGTGAATGGCGTCGCAACCGGTGTCGGCATCCAGATCCGTAATGCGGACAACACCGTGCTGCCTCTGTTCACCGAATCTCAGCGCGTCACGCTTTCCCAGGCGGGGACCAATACGCTGAAATTTAACGCTGCTTACGTAGCAAAAGCCGCCACAGTGACCGCAGGTCCAGCGAACGCAACCGCCACCTTCAGCGTTGTTTACAACTGATCCAACGGCAGCGCTTTCTGCCGTTATCCGAAAGCCAGCCCCCGGCTGGCTTTTTCCCAGAGGAGAAACCACAGTGACATTCAAACTCTCATCCTTACTGGTTGCGGGCATGCTCATCGGGTGCGAAATGGCTCACGCCGGCGTAGTCGTGGGCGGCACGCGCATTATCTATGATGGTGACAAAAAAGAGGCGTCAATCAGCGTAGACAATCCCGACGCCACGCCTTATCTCATTCAGTCCTGGATAGAAAATGAACGCGGTCAGAGCGATAAACAGAGCTTTATCGTGACGCCTCCGCTTTTTCGCCTGGATGGAAGCCAGAAAAATACCCTGCGTATTCTGAAAATGGCCCCAAATTTCGCTGCAGATCGGGAGACGATGTTCTGGATGAATATTAAATCCATCCCCGCAGCCGATCCCAGCCGTTCGGACAATACCCTGCAACTGGCCGTCAATACGCGCCTGAAGTTGATTTATCGCCCGTCAGCCCTGAAGGCTTCCTCACCGGATCAGGCCAGCAACAGCCTGAAATGGACGCGTCAGGGACAGCGCCTGTCGGTAAATAACCCGACCCCATACTACATCAACTTTCAGTCAATCAGCCTGAACGGACGTCAACTTGAGAATGTGACCTACGTTGCCCCTCGCGCAACGGCCTTCTTTGACCTTCCGTCTGGTGCTCAGGGCAATCAGGTCGAATGGAAGGTGATCAGTGATTACGGCGCAACTGGCGCTGCTCACAAAGCCTCCCTTTAACGCACCTGTAACGAACCGCTGGAAAGAACCATGTCCCCATTATCATACGCTGCACAAAAACGTCCGGAGTTTCGGCCATCCCTTATGGCCGTGCTAGTCGCCCTCCTTCTGCCTTCCGTTCACGCTGAAGCCAGGGACTACTTTAATCCTGCGCTTTTACAGCAGACAGGTACAGGCGGCACCGTACCTGATCTGTCGGCTTTTGAGAATGGCGGGCAGTTACCGGGTCGTTATCCCGTTGATATCTATCTTAATGACGAACAGGTAGACAGCAGAGACGTCACCTTTTTCCAGACCTCCGAGAACGGCCTTCAGCCGTGTCTGGATGCAGAAACTCTGGCGGGATATGGCGTTCGTACAGAGTTATTTCCTGGATTACAGCCTGAAGGCGAGCAGTGCGTGGATTTTTCAACGATTCCGGACAGCGCAGCTGTCTTCGTATTCGGCGCACATCGTCTGAACATTTCGATCCCGCAGGCGGCGGTTAACCCGCGCATTCGTGGCTATGTTTCACCCACGCAGTGGGATGACGGTATTAACGCCGCACTTCTGCATTACAGCTTCAGCGGCGTGAGCCCTCTGACCGGCGAGGGTAGCAGTCAGTATCTCAATCTGCGTCCGGGTCTGAATCTGGGTGCCTGGCGTTTTCGTAACTACACCACCTGGAACCGCCCCGCCAGCAGTGATAGTGGCGGCGACAAGTGGAACACCGTCTATACCTATGCTCAGCGCAGCATCGTTCCGCTGAAAAGCCAGTTAACGCTGGGGGACAGCCTGTCCCCGTCTGACGTGTTTGACAGCGTGCCTTTCAGAGGTGCGCAGCTGGCATCCGATGACGAAATGATCCCCGACAGTCAGCGCGGCTACGCGCCGGTCGTGCGCGGCATCGCACGCGGTAACAGTGCGCAGGTCACCATTCGCCAGAACGGTTACGTCATTTACCAGACAACCGTACCGGCCGGGGCATTCGAAATCACGGATATGTACCCTACCGGCGGCAGCGGCGATTTGTACGTCACCATTAAAGAGGCCGACGGCAGTGAGCAGTCGATGGTCGTGCCTTACGCCTCTCTTCCTGTCCTCCAGCGTGAGGGCAGACTGCAGTTCAGCCTGACGGCAGGTCAGTATCGTGCCTATGACAGCAGTATTGAAAAAACGCCCTTTTCACAGGGAACCCTTCTGTACGGCGTGGGTAAAGGGATGACGTTATATGGCGGCGCACAGCTGGCACAACCTTATCGCGCTTTCGCGGCGGGCGTGGGTCAGAACCTGGGGGGGCTGGGGGCGTTATCGGTAGACGTTACGCAGGCGTGGAGTACGCCACAAAACGATAAAGAACAACAGGGACAATCCTGGCGTCTGCGTTATAGCAAAAGTCTGGCGGAAACGGGAACCCACCTTGCGGTTGCAGGGTATCGCTATTCCACCGAGGGGTTTTACGATCTGGCTGATGTCCTGGAAAGCTATCGCGATAAACCCTCTTCCATGCGCACCGAACGCAAGCGTAATCGCGCGGAACTGACCCTGAGCCAGGATTTAGGCGGCGAACGCGGTTATCTGTCCGTTGGGGCAATCAGTGAAGACTACTGGGATAACCGTCGTAAAACGACCTCGTGGAATATGAGTTACAACAACAGCTGGAACGGCATCAGCTACAGCCTTAACTACGCCATGAATCGTAACACTGCGGGCGGGGGTCAATACACAGGCGGAAAAAACAGCGAACGCGATGATGTCCTGTCCCTCAACCTGAGCATTCCTCTGGATAAGTGGCTGGGTAAATCCTTTGCCAGCTACAACGTCAGCAGCAGTCCCGCACGAGGGACCGTCAATACCGTGGGACTTAACGGTACGGCACTGGAGGATAACAGCCTTAACTGGAACCTGACGCAAAGCCATGCATCGCAGGAGCAGTCTAACAGCGGCTACGGGAGCGTTAACTATCGGGGAACTTATGGCGAGGTGAATGGTGCCTACAGCCAGAGCGCCGGTCAGCGCAATCTCAGCTACGTCCTCCAGGGCAGTATTGTCGCTCACGCCGGGGGCATAACCGCCGGTCAACCCATGGGCGAAACGTTTGGACTGGTCAAAGTGCCGGGCGCATCGAACGTAGCTATCCAGAATCAAACCGGTATCAGAACGGATTATCGCGGTTATGCGCTCGTACCAAACCTGATGCCGTACCGCCGCAATGACGTCACGCTGAACACGTCAACGCTGGATGAGGATGTCGATCTGAAACAAACCAGCCGTAGCGTCGTTCCGACCCGGGGAGCGCTGGTGCGGGCAGAATACCGCGCGCAGGTAGGGCAGCGCGTGATGATGACGCTTATCCGCGCTGACGGCAAACCGGTGCCCTTTGGCGCAACCGTTGTGAACGACGCCGATCCGGATGCCGGCAGCAGTATTGTCGGCGATGGTGGACAGGTGTACCTCGCCGGCCTGTCTTCTGAAGGCACGCTGAAGGTGCAGTGGGGAAATGACGCGCAGCGTCAATGTCGGGTGTCCTATCGCCTGAGTAAACCGAAAACGGGCGAAAGCATCCCGGTCATCCAGGGACAGTGTCGCTGAGCGAACATCAATAGAAGGTTAGTAATGAAAACGTTAATCAAACACATATTTCGAAACCGCCTGCTCTCGGCCATCTTGCTGATGGGGGTTTCAAACGGCGCACTCGCCACCTGTAGCTTTATGGACAGTCGCTTTACACCGAATGATGCCGTTCAGCTGAATCTGGGGTCAGTGATCGTTCAACGCGACACGCCCGTCGGGACCGTCGTCTGGAGCGCCACAAACAATACTCTGGGCGGGCGAAATAATTTCATCGAATGCAACGCCACGGGATACCGTACACAGTGGGCTGCAGGTTCCGGGTATGCGCCGGTAGCCTATAGCGGCCAGACGCTGTACCAGTCCGGTGTCCCGGGTCTGGCTTTCAGGATCGTCACTCCAGGGGCAGGAACGACCAGCGGCCGGTATGGAACCGGCCCTCTTCCCCGTCAAATTTCCAACGTCCCCTGCACCAGCTCGTCGACCTGGTGGCGGTTATGCGGGGGAACCTGGGGAAGCTACCAGCTTCAGCTCGTCAAAATTGCCCCCACTACCGGATCGGGCCCCATCACGACCGGCACGATTACCCGGGCGCTGATCGTCGGAGAGACCACTATTTTTGACTATGCCATCGCCAGCGGCACGGTTCAGACGGTGGCCTGCTCGGTAACCAATCCTAATATTACGGTCAACATGGGAACGGCCAAAAACACCGATTTCCGGGGGACGGGAAGCACCAGCGGCAATACCGATTTTGCGATCGCCCTTAACTGCGATGCCTCCACCAATATCAATATGACGCTGACAGCGGGAAGTGCAGGTGCGGCCGACTCAACACAGGGCGTGCTGAACCTCGACAATGCCGGGGCGGCAGACAACGCAACCGGAGTGGGTGTTCAGGTGCTCTATAACAGCAGACCGGTTTCACTGGGCACGCGCATAAACGTAGCCAGAACCACGGCGAATGGCACCTATTCCATACCGTTGCAAGCGCGCTATTACCAGACACAGTCGACGGTAACACCGGGAAAAGCGGATGCTAATGCCACGTTTACCATGACTTATCAGTGATTATTTTAGGACAACGCTCTCCAGTGAACATACGAATTTTATTCTGCGGCGTACTGCTCCTGACCTCTAAAATGGCGGTGGGTGCCTGCAGCTTTATGGATAACCGGTTTACGGCCAGCGACAATATTAACCTCAATTTTGGTCAGATAATCGTTCAGCGCGACACCCCCATCGGTAGCGTGGTTGCAACCGCCAGTTCTGCCACACTCGCTAACCGGAACGATTTTATCGAATGCACCACCTCCAGGTTCGTCACCCAGTGGGCGCCAGGAAGCGGTAATTTTCAGCCAGTACAGCATAATGCTGAAACTCTCTATCAGTCAGGCGTGGCGGGTCTTGCCTTCAGGGTTGTGACCCCGGGAGCAGGGTCAACGGCCGGGCGCTATGGAACGGGGCCTCTGCCCAGACGCGTCAGTAATATCTGGTGTCGCCTCTCCCCCACCTGGTGGAGGCTCTGTGGCGGCTCCTGGGGGAACTATCAGCTCCAGCTGATCAAAATTGCTCCCGTAACGGGGTCAGGCCGTCTGCAGACCGGATCTATCACGCGGGCAGGCGTTGTGGGTGAAATGGATGTCATGAACGTGAATATCGCGAGTGGAGAAGTACATACGGTGGCCTGTTCCGTAACCACTCCAAACATCTTTGTGAACATGGGAAGCATAAAAAATACCGAGTTTTCGGGGGCTGGAAGCACCTCGCGCGACGTGAGCTTTAACGTCAATTTGAACTGCGACGCGTCTGCTAATATTTACCTGACGCTGGAGGCGGGACGTGCGGGCGTAGCGGATACCAGTAAGGGTATTTTGAATATTGACACAACAGGCTCGGGTGAAACAGCCAGCGGAGTGGGGATACAGGTGCTGTTTAACCACACGCCAGTTATACCGGGAGAACGGCTTAAAATTACCACCACCGCGTCAGACGGTCTGTATGCCCTCCCGCTTGCGGCACGCTACTATCAGACTGGCACCATCCTGACGCCGGGTACGGCTAACGCCACGGCAACGTTTACGACAACGTACCAGTAAATCGCTGAGCGGTCCCCCGAAACGGGTACCGCTAATTCCCTTTAGTCACGCCAGATGATTACGTTTAGCGAATTCGACCAGCTCCAGCGTTTTACTCAGGCCCAGCTTTTCCATAATACGTCGCTTATAGGTACTGACGGATTTGTTGCTGACATGCAGTTTCTCCGCAATCTCCACCAGCAGTTCGCCCCGCGCGATATAGCCAAGAACCTGCAGCTCCCGATTAGACAGGCGGCTCAGCAGGTCCTTCTCCGGCTGTATCCCATCCGGTCGGCCTGACGATGACTGGCGCTGGGGAAAAAACTCGTATCCGTTTAACACGGCCCTGAACGCATCTGCCAGGGCGTCAAGCTGGTTGTTCTTACTGATAAAACCATTGGCGCCTGCGGCCCTGACCCTGTCTACAAAATGCTGATCGCTGTGCGTCGTCAGAACAATAATTCCGCCTGGATAATTCTCTTCGCGCAGCCGTTTTATGACCTCAAGTCCGTCAGGCGGAGGGATATCAATATCAATCACCACCAGATCGGGACGATGGTTACGCAAATAGACTAATGCATCGTGCCCGTTGTCGCAGGTGCCCACAACGTCATATCCCTTCCCGTTCGCCACGACCTGCACGGCAAGTTGAGAAACAGGATGGTCATCAACAATAAAGATTGTGCTCATAAGCATACCCTGCGTTTATTCGTCATCCGCCTTCTTCCCCTGGTGAGAAAACTGTTGGTCTTTAAGGCGATTATTCAGTTGCAGCAGATGGGCCTCCAGTGCGGTGACCAGAGACAGAATGTGAGGCAAGTCTTCTTCTTCCGCTGCGTTTTCCAGCCTCTCGCATATTCCGGCAAGTTCGTGCGCTTCAAGTAATCTCGCCCCTCCGGTCAGGCTGTGCGCCGCGCGTCGAATGCCCGTAAAATCAGCGTCCGCAATCCCCCGTTTAAATGCCGCCCAGTCCTGCGTATTTTGCGATATCGCCGCGTCGATCAGCCTGTCGAATATTTCGGGCTGCGATTGCGCCATCTCCCTCAAACCGAGACGAGTATGACGCTCCCCGGAGGGGGATGCCAGTCGCGTCGTTTCGGGGATATGCTCAAGGAGCCGCGCAAGTTCGACGGGCTTAAACAAGCAGGCCGTCATCCCGGCCTCCTCAGCCAGCGCGACGACTTTCTGCTCGGCCATGGCAGTCAATCCCAGCATCGGCCCGGGAGCCCGATTCAGCTGTTTTTCCTTTTCACGTAGTTGCCGGATGAGTTCAAAGCCGCTCATACCGGGCATATTGCAATCTGTAATCACCATATCAAACGGCGGCGTTTCCTCACCCCATAACTGCAGAGCCTGAACGCCATCTTCTGCCACAACGCACGTATGCCCGGCGACCGTCAGCTGCTGCGACAGTAGCATTCTGCTGGGAGCATGATCGTCCACCACCAGTATGTTACAGGGCGTGGAAACCGCCCCCACGTTCGTAGCCGGTGGCAAATCGGCTTCATCAATGACCGCTGGTGCAGAAAAACGAAAAATAAAGGTGGTACCTTCACCCGGTACGCTCTCTACCGCCAGCTGCCCGTCCAGTAATTCGGCGAGCTGCCGGCAAATCGTCAATCCCAACCCGGTCCCCTGCCGCGCAGAGTGGGCACTGTGAACCTGCACAAAAGGTTCGAAAATAGCGGCTTGCTGGGCTTCCGTTAATCCGGGACCTGAATCACTCACTTCCAGCACATAGCTATTACCGCGTTCAGGGGTTGAGGGGGTCTGATAGATTACAATCTCCACTTCACCGTGAGCGGTAAATTTGATGGCGTTACTCAGTAAATTGGAGGCGATCTGGCTCAGCATCAGGGGATCGCTCATGACCCGATCAACCTCGACGTCCACCTGCGTCAGCAGCGTCAAACCTTTTTTTTCTGCCGTATGATGAAATAACGTACTGACCTGATTAACAATAGCGTTGAGAGAAACCGGTACGGAGCGTACGGCATAGGTACCGGACTCGATTTTCGCCATATCCAGAATATCGCCCACGAGCATGAGCAGGAATTTCGATGATTCATAGGCAACAGCAATATTATTACGCCGTTGCGCCGGGGAGGAGTGGCCGAGATGCTCAAGTTCAAGCAGGCCGATAATGGCATTTAGCGGCGTGCGTATTTCATGGCTCATTTGCGACAGAAACACGCTCTTGGATTCACTCGCCTTTTCAACCTGTTGCTTTGCCACGGTGAGTTCATTTTGCAGTGCTTGCTGTATGGCCAGGTTCTTTTTGAGCCAGCGGTTGCGCCAGAAGTAAAAAGCCAGCATCACCGCGATGACAAACATCACGGCGCTGGCAATTAATATAGCGGTTCGGTAGCGCCCCCAGACTTCAAAGCGCTCAAGGGCATAGCGCATTTGCCAGCCCGTGAGTTCTGCGCCCATTTCACTGGATGTCTGTTCACTGAGCGTTTTGTTAATGATAGAAATCAGATCTTTATTTTCTGCGCTGGTCGCCATGGCAAGCCGAAGGGGGGCGATTGGCAGGGTTAAGGCGATCCGGAAACGATCGTTCAAATAGCTTTTCAGTACAAAACTGGCCGCGGTCTGCGGCACAATGACCCCATCGAGTCGGTGGGTAAAAAGTGAAAGCGCCGTTTCCAGCGAAAAATCATCTTCAACAAATTCCACCTGAGGGAAGCGTTCGCGCAGCTCAGGTAAATAATAAATGCCGGTAAATACCGCCACGCGTTTTCCCTTCATATCAGACAGAGAGCGAATGGCGGGGAATGCGCTACGGGTCACCAGCACCCAGTTAGATATTTGATAGGGCCGGGAGTAGATAATGTCAGGTTCGTGAGTTGCCGATGCATCTGCGGCCGCTATTAACGAGTCAGGCGCGCGTTTCAGCGCATCACGCATCTCCGGCACATTTGAAAACGGAACCCAACTGAACGTTAATCCCGTCTCTTTGGCGATGTTCTGGAGTAATGATACGGCATACCCACTCTGCTGACCGCCATCATTAATGTAAGTTACCGGAACATGCGTGTTTACCACATACACCGCAATCTTAGGATGATGCGCAATCCAGTTTCTTTCCTCAGAAGTAAGAGCGTTTTTAAGGGTCTTTTTTCCCTCTTCCGACAGGCGCGTCAAACCCCACGTCTGGGCTACTTCATTGTAAATGTGGCGGCGACGATCTCTGAGTGCCGTGTTGATGGCATCCTTAAGGGGCATCATGTCCGGACGGATGATAAATCTGGGTCCCTGTTCTGGCAAAAACGTACTGGGGGACAGCGTTAACTGGCTATTGAAATTCTGACGATTAATCTCGGCAGCCGTCACAAAGTTGGTCCAGAATACGGCATTGTCATCATTGGCCACAGACGCCATTGCGCGGTAATCATCTGTAGCGGCAGTCAATGAAGCCTTCGGAAACGCGTTTCTTAGCTGTTCGCGTAACGCATCTCCACCAATATAAAACAGCACTTTTCCACGTAATCCGTCCGCTTCCCGAACCGGTTTTTGGCTCACCAGAACAGCACGATCGGCCAGATAACGGTCGGTCAGAAGCAGGTCGGGATGACGTTCTGTATCGGTAAGGGAACGATCGTCGACGATCATGTCCACCTGTGACGCGGTTAAGGCTTCCAATGCTGCAGAACTGTCAGGGTAACGTAATACCTGGAAATCCACTCCCAGCGTGCGGGACAAACGTTCGAGGTAGTCCGCCGTAATCCCCTCAAAATCCCGATCGGCAATGCTCACCTGATAGGGTGGATGTGCGGATGCGCTCACCCCAACGCGGATTGCTGGATGCTGTTGAAGCCAGCCTTTATCGTCAGGATTAAGTTCGGGAAGGGGCTCAGAAAAATGCGTATGGGCCAGAAGATTTAGCGAAACGGGTTTGGCCGAAATAGCAAAAGCAGGTCCCAGCAGACAAATCAACGCAAGAAGAAGGCCTGACTTATTCCATAATGCTGACATACGCCTCCATTAGCGTGTGCGTCGAAGTCTGTTCGTGAATTCAGTCAAAAATACGCCGGAAGTGTGACCCTGAATGTGATGGTCATTAGGTCTCTAAACCTTACTGCTCGCTCAGGCGTGATGAACCGACTGAACCTGTAGTCCCCTGCCTACAGGATAAGGTGGCGCGGTCTCATATTTCTCCCTGTTCTTTTCCGTTACCGTAAATATACGACAGAAATCTTTCCCAGGCGCAGTGTAAAAAACATGATGAATGACAACCCTATCTTCGATAACCCCCTTATGCCTGACACAAAAAGAGCCCCTCTCCGGCGCGTTCTTATCGGAACGGCATGCCATTTTACGTCGCAGGGGCTTTATACGGTTTTATCGGCAGACGCACAGGCATGCGGTAGGTTGCTCATAACAAAAATCTCGTCAACTACGCTCCCGCACACCCACTGCAACGCAGATATGGTGATTCTCGACGAGGTCGCCTTAAGGGAGGACAAACTGAATATTTTGTCGGCATGTATTACGACGGACACGACGATAGTGGTCATGACAGACCGTATTTTTCGCGATACTTACAGCCTTGAGCACAATAAGAAAATCATTTTTATTGAGAAATCGGCTCCCGTAAACAGGTTAAAGCGCAGTCTGTTTCATCTTCTGCTGTCTGCTATCCCCGTCCGTAGGTCTTCTCGTCCGGAGGGACATCAGCGCGCCAGAATGGTTGAACGCGAAGTGTTATACGCCTTAATGAAGGGGGAAAAACCCGGCGATGTTGCCCGGAGGATGGGCATCAGCTACAACGCGGTAAGTCGATACAAAATGCTGGCCCTAAAACGAGCCGGGTTGAAAAGCCTGAATGCACTGTTAGTAAGAAAAAACAGACATCTTTATCAAAACCTGTAGTTCTCCATTGCAGCGTGAGCATTTTAGTTTGCCAGAACAAATTCCCGTTGATACCAGAAAATCCGGGCCAGAAACCGCACTATCAGGCTTTGGGTTGATTCCGCTTGGCCTGGAATGAGTTTGAGATGATGCGTTAACAGAAACCAATAAAACATAATCATTTGATTTACATAGCCATTTAAATTCTAAAACTCTTGTAGCGGCCAAAAAATGGCCACCACATTACCTCTGCAGATCCGTCATGAAGGCAAAGCCGTCGGGCATAGTGTATTTAACCGGGCAACCTTCAAAAGAGAAATGGATTCGAACCCTGTGCCGCAGATCAGGACCATCCTGCACCTTCCCCCCTTTTAGAGGCACACAAAGCCTGTTGGATGGTGCAATCATTCACAACTCAGCCAGATCCAGTGTGCTCAGATCCGGGCTCACGCCATGACCGGTATCGCTTTGAGTCAGTTGTTCAGCAAACAGACCAGACGGCGCGCGGGCTGATTTCCTGACGCTACCGTGGCTAGTCAGCCATGCTCAGTGAACCTGGCTAAGACGAGGTGGAAATGGTGCAGTGATAACGAATATATTCTGCAAGCGTGTTCTATATGGGCTCTTTCAAATCTTCGCGCGTGCGAACGTTAATTTCATGTATAAGTGCTACCCCCCGCTAAACTAACCTTAAGTTGTGGATCCTGTAGGATTGATTTGGCGAGTTTTGAATCATAAAGTGATTATCGTCAGATTTATGGAAGGTTGCGGACAGGAAGTCGACAAAGCGGGAGTTTTTACAATGCTCCACACTAAAGTTAACCGAATCTATTGCTATGAGTGATTGTGATGAAAAGTACAGCGCGAAATCAGGTTTCCATTGCCTTGTTAGACGATCATCTTCTGGTGCTACGAGGGCTTGCTGATGTATTGCGCGAAAACCCTGATTTTAATGTCACAGGTACTTTTACTGACAGCAAAGAATTACTGAAAGCGCTGAAGGCATTTAAAGCTGATGTGATAATTGTGGATTATGAACTTGCGCCGTCTGATATCGACGGCCTCAGCCTTATTCAGATGGTTCGTCGGCAGTATGAGGATGTTGCCATTCTGGTACTTTCAGCGCATTACAACACAGCCACTGTAGCGCAGGCACTGCGCGGTGGGGCCAACGGATTTATTGGTAAAAATCGACCTTTTGAAGAAATTCAAAATGCAGTACTTGAGGTCAGCCGTGGTAGAACGTTCATTGAAAGCCGAATGGCACAGGAGTTGGCCCAATATCAGCAGCAGGGGGAAGTGCTGCTGACAGGAAACTTCAGCAAGGTGAATGTTGAACGGGCATTAAGTCTGGCGGTTCTTTCACCTAAAGAGCAGGAGGTTATCCGATGTTTTATTACCGGTATGACAGTCACAGAGATTGCCGAGAAATTTAACCGCAGCCTGAAGACCGTTAGCGGCCAGAAACAGAGTGCTTTGCGCAAGCTGGGTTTGAAAGCTGACCACGAGCTTTTTATTATCAAAGATGAGTTAATGAAGATACTTCAATTTTAAGCGTTTGCAGCCAGGATTCCTTCTGGCTGCTGCTGAGTTCTGCACCTTCCCGCAGTGCCGCTTCAATCCGGGTGGCGACGTATGCCAGGTTATTGAGGTTATACGTCTGGGCCGCGCCGCGAAGACGATGGACGTGATACTGCATCAGCCTGACATTGCCATCCGAGCTTGCAGCGGAAAATCCCTGCAGGTCTTCCCGCAACCACCGCGCCAGTTCCTCCTCCTGCTGGGGATTTTGCTGACGTTTTAAGCGTGCTGTTGATGGGGAAAGATGGCACCAGCGACGCAGATTATGCGCCAGCGAGCTCAGTACGATAGGTTTGCTGAGCACCACGTTAATTCCGCTTTGCTGGCAACTTGAAAGATGCGTTTCGTCACTCATAGCAGAAATTGCAATCAAGGGCATCGCTTCACTGCCACGTTGCTGCTCAATTTCCCGAAGCCTACGCGCAACTTCGTAACCGCTCAAGTCGGGAAGATTAATGTCAAGCAGTATCACGTCATAATAGTTTTCATCGGCGATTTTACTTAAGGCTTGTGCTCCAGTCTCGACTATATCGGCCTGGCAACCCAGCACCGCCAGCTGATCCTTCAATATTCGTTGTGCAGCAGGGTGATCTTCCACGACAAGAAGTATTGTATCGGACTTAAAAAGCGGAAGATCTGGCTCGGCAGGCATTCTCTCCGGTTCAGTTAAACGAAGGGGTAGCTTTATGCTAAATAGGCTTCCCTTGTCCGGTTCGCTCTGACACATCAGCTCACCCTTCATCAGACGCATCAACTGCCAGCAAATCCATAAACCCAGCCCGCTACCTCCATAATGGCGATCGGGTGCGTCGTCCGCCTGCATCCAGGCTTTAAACAGGTTATGTTGGATTTCAGGTGAAATGCCTATACCCGTATCGGCGACGTCTAGCGAAATCATGCACGTTTTATTGGCCAAAAACTCACCCTTTAGCGTTACTGAAACAGAACCACTCGCGGTGAACTTTATCGCATTGGACAGCAGATTGTTGACGACTTGTCTGATCCGGTGCGGATCACCTTCCATCATCTGGTTATCGAGGTCGGGATTGATACATACGGACAGCATCAGTCCTTTTTGCGCGGCAAGTGGACGATAGCTGTCACATACCGCACGGATAAGCTCTGCAAGTACAAACGGGCGCGACTCAAGGCGGATACCTTTCTGGCTTATTTTGCTGTGATCAAGTATATCGTTTAGCAGGTCCAGCAGACTGCGGGCGGAAGAACTGGCAAGTGCGAGATACTGTTCCCGTTGCTCATCCGTCACCGGGCGATTCAGCAGTTCAAGGGAGGCAATCATCGCATTCATAGGCGTGCGAATTTCATGGCTCATCATTGCCAAAAACTGCGTCTTATGTTTTTCACTGGCCATGGCTTTTCGCCACAGTTTTACGGTGCGTTGCAGCATCCATCCCAGCAATATCAGCAGCAATAAAAAAGCCGAAATTTCCAGACTGTACAAAGAAAAAATAACCCCAGTGCTGGGATAGCCGAGTTTCATATCACTCACCCAGCGGTTAAAAATAGTATTACTCATTTGTGCTGGAATCGATCCTAGCGACTTATTTATTATGCTCAATAGCAGAGGCTGATCCTGCCGAATAGCGATATTAATACCCGCGCGTAATTCAGGGATCTGCCCTGCAATGGCGAGCTTATGCGAGTAATACCTGTAATAAAGAGGCCTGATGACCAAATCAGCGCCAAGTCCGACATCCGCATCCCCACTATAGATCGCTTCGAATAATCCACGAGTATGATCCTGGGGGACCAGGCTAATCTCCGGGTGGTGTTCACGAAGCCAGCTTTCATAATAAGTGCCACGGCGAACCGCAACGCGTTTCCCACTGAGTTGTTGCAGTGACTGTATTGTGGCCGCGTCATTATCACTGATAACCAGGGCGTGTGTGGTCATCCATCGCTGGCTGAAGCGCCATTCTTTAAGCTCGCTTTCGGGTAAAAATTCAGGGGATATTGCGGAAATAAGCTGCGGGGCTTTGGCTCCGTCAGTCAGAATAAAATTCAGCCCGCTTATTTTGCTTATCACGTCGAGGTAATCACGACTCAGACCAAAATGTTGTCCTTTTTCTTCATAGTCCAGAGGCCAGCTGGGGATGACGTTATAAATGACCTGCTGATGTTCTGCGATCCATCGTCGTTCTTCCGGGGAAAAAAGCGGCTCTGATGCCGCAGATGGCAGGTGATAAAACAGACCTGTGAGTGTCATCAACAGGCTGATGATGAAATGCATAATGAATAACCTGAATTCCTAAAATCAATTCAGGTATTTGATGAAAAAAACACCACAAGCTCTACAAGAGCACTCTCATTTGATTTTGATGTGATCCAGTCTATTTCTCCACGCATCAATTCTGAGCAGATCGGGCACTCCTTGCCGTCGCAAGGATTGTTCAATTTCTTCCGAAAGTAACGCGAGCTCGGAAAGATTATACATCTGCGCCACGCCGCGTATCCGGTGGCTGTAATAAATCATCTGAATATTGTCACGGCTCTCGCATGCCTGGTGAAATTGATCTATGTCCTGTCTGAGCAACTGCCGCACTTCGTCATTAATCACCGGCGAGGATCTGCCTGCGAATGAGGTATCGTCGTTGAGCTGTCCAAAATTAAGCCCCTGATGAGAGGGGAGACAATACCGCCTAAGCATTTCTGCGAGTGGGTTTAAACGGATAGGTTTGACCAGTACATCGTCCATACCGCTTAGCTGGCACCGTTTATGGTGTTCCTGACTACTGACAGCAGAAATAGCTATTATAGGCATGCGTTCATGTTGGTGCAGGCGTTCATATTGCCTGATTTCACCGGCCAGCCAGTAGCCATCTTTACCCGGCAGATTACAATCCAGCAGCATAAGGTCGTAATAATTTTCATCTTCAAGCAACTGAAACGCATCCTCCGCACTTTGAGCGACTTCCCATTCGCAACCCAACAGATCAAGCTGTGCAGATATCACGCGTTGATTAGCGGGATGATCCTCAACAATCAGCACACTTAAGCCCAGAGAAAGCACGGGCAGGTTATCCGCGGTGGGCGTATCTGTTTCGGGGGGATGTACGCGTTGCGCCGACAGTGTGCAGGTAAAGATGCTGCCCTTACCTTGTTCACTTTTAAGCGAAATATCACCTCCCATTTGTTTTGCAAGCTGGCGGGACAGGTAGAGCCCTAAACCACTGCCGCTGCGAAGGCCTGTACCACTGCTTTCAGCCTGGTGCCACGCCTGAAAAAGGCGCTGCTGATCGACTTCACTGATACCGATACCGCTGTCCGTTACCCTGATGGAGAGTACTCCGCATACACTTTCCTCTGACGTCCAGGTGCACTCTAATGCAATGCTACCGACGTCAGTGAATTTGACCGCGTTTGAAAGAAGATTATTAACAATCTGCCTTACACGGTGTGCATCTGCGTCAATCCATAAATCGGAGGGTAAAGCGTCCAGCGCAGAATATAGCTTTAATCCTTTGCGTTCTGCTGACGGCCGCTGGCTGTCACATACCACCATGAGTAACTGACGAATATCGCAGGGAGCCATCTGAAGCGGCACAGGCTGATGGGTGAGTTTGCTGTGGTCGAGCACATTATTGAGTAATTCCAGTAAATCATTGGCTGCAGAGAGCGCGAGCACCTGATATTCCTCCGATTTATGCTGGCCCGCTGGCTGCTGTTGGAGCTCCAGAGCGGCAACAATGGCGTTCATCGGCGTGCGAATTTCATGACTCATGATGGCGAGAAACTCTTCTTTTTGTTTTTCGCTTCTCTGCGCCCGTCGGCGAGCCTTAAGGGCGTAAAACAGAGTCAGCATTAACAGCATTAACAGAATGCCAAAAACAAAAAGTTCATAGCGATAATGGTATATAACCACGCTTATCGAGGGCGAACCAAAATCTACAATACCTACCCAGTGTTCAAAAACCTGCTGTGCCTCAAGGGCGCTGATGCTTTCAAGGGTGACGTTGATAATATCGCGCAGTATCGGATAGTGAGGATCAACGGCCATATTGATGCTGCTGGCCATTTCAGGAACCTGTCCGGATATGGCCATATCACGTGCATAATAACGCTGGAGAAGCGGTAGAATCACCAGCCCTGAGCCAATAGCAGCATCGCTGTCACCGTCTTCAACCTTCTGCAGTGCAGCCTTTACATCGCTAACTTCAACCAACCGTATTGCAGGATTATGCTGGCGGATCCAACTGGCATATTCACTGTTTTTCTCGATCGCCAGCGTTTTACCGGACATTTGACCCAGAGTCCGGATGCCTGTCGCGGTATTTTTACCGATCAGCATGGGCATGGTGTTAGCCCATGCATGAGTCATCAGCCAGCGGGATTTATCGTTATCGCTAAGTAATTGCACGCTGAGCGCCGCAACAAGCATAGGCGGTGATGCTACTGCGTCTTCAGGAGCGATATACCTGAAATGCAGCCCCGTCCGTGCGCTGATTTCCTGCAGAACACTCTGACTGAGCCCGACCGGATGACCGTTGACGCGAAAGTCCTGCGGCCAGCGGTCGCTGACGGTGTAGGTGACGTCCGGATGGTGCTTAATCCACTCCAGTTGTTCCGGGCTAAGCGCTGTCGGCTTCGCCTGAGCGGCAGATAAAGTGATAAGACAGAGCAGAAGTGTTATCCACTTTTTCATGAATTAACCATCAATATAATCTCAATAAGAGATATTGATTGCGAATAATGGCGCACTTTGCAAGTTAATCATGTTGTAATGAGGCTGTAAGCAGTGGAGATGCGTTGCGGGGATCTAGCCTGAGCCAGCATGCACCGGCGTCAGGCTGAATGGATCGCCCCATTCGAAGAGGTAGTAAGGGGCAGGTTATTGGCTGGCGAAAGGCAAATCGGCATCAAATACGAGCGTTACTGCCCCTTTCCAGGTGGTACCGGGTTGGGTGATCATTTTACGACTATCAGGCCCATTAATCTTAAACTGAACTGTTGATGAAGCGGCATTATTAAATTGTGTAGGTTCAAGATTAAAGCTTGGCATATGATTTTGTCGCATCGGTAGCACCATATCTGTCACGGATTCACCCGTTATTATATTTCGCATTTGGGGCATCGTTACGGAGATAATAACGGGAACCGTTTCATCTGACCCCTCCTTTTGTAATGCACAGTTGCCAAGCTGGTTATGTTCGCATTCAAGATATAAGCTAAATGGTGCCGAAGCGGTTAAAGCAAAGGTTGATTGTGCTCTTAATGGAACCTCATTTGAACCTGAACCGATTACGGTGTCCCAGCCCCCTTGAGGTTCCAGCATCACTTTTTGAGAGCTGGTGTGTTCAACCTTGAAATCATGTTTGATTGTGGTCCGAATCGTAATTTTTAACTCATCATCACTGTAAGTGGCGTTACCCAAATCTATCGCATTGTTATTACCTACAAAATAGCTAATTGAACCCTCATAATTACCATTGGGTAATGACATTGGACTTAACGATCTCAACTCATAACCGATGGAAATCGGACTTATGGTAATATCATTTACATTTACATCCGGGACTTTTTTATAGCATTCCAGACCAGGTCCAGGATGTATCCACCCAAAATCATAAACTGTTGAACTGCTTAGAGAAGTGGCCCGCTCACAACCGCCAACAGGCGATAGCCCACCCACGGAAAACTTGTCCTTATCCCATCCTGTTCGGGTCACAAACCTGGTGAACACAGCCGTTATTCTAAATGTTGCGGTGATTTGTTTGCGGCTGCCTCGATCATATAACGTCACAATTCGCCACCCGTTGTCGATGCGCTGATAAAGCTGGTCTCTTAAACTGGTGCTATTGAAATTTAATACGCGATTTCTTGCACTCAAATTAGTTGCAATCGTGACATTCCCCGCTCTGCAATATGCCGTGTTTGCATTGGTCTGACAAAACCCTGAAATAGGCGTAGTGTTCACAAATTCATTATTACCAGGATTTACGGCTGAAGGAGTAAACTCTGTAGTAATAATAACTTCGTCTGCATAGACAAAGCGATTAGTGGCAAGCGTAAGCAGTAATAGGATAAAAATTTTTATAACAGGGTTCATCATAATAATCTCTTAGTTCGATGTTGATATAAGCTTGTTTTATTTTTACAGTAGCTCCAACAGGAGTACTCTCAAACTGGTCGCAGTTATAAGATAACTTTTTCGAGAAAAAGGATTCTTCCTTGCAGGACGACATTCATGTTTTGAGAGTGGTCTTGTGTAAGAGTAAGCTTAGTTTGAGGCATAGTCTTGCTCATTGAATACGCACAACCTCATATTGCATGGGCACGAGGTGGTGTTAATCACTGAGAGGTCACAATGTTAAAAACTTTATTAGGTATTGCACTATTCACCGCTTCAGGTATTGCAGCCGCAACGCCACAAATCTCTATCGGCTCTATGTATGAATTTATAGATGCGGATAAAAGCACCTTATTGAAACGTATTCGTAACAACGGTGATCAAACGGCTTATATCCGCACGGAAGTCAGTGAGATAATTTATCAACACGATGGAAAAAAAATCGAACGAAAAATGGATGCAAGCGAGGTAGCACGCGGAAACATTAATGGCCTGGTGTTTACCCCATTGCGCATGATTATTCCTGCTAAGGCTATGCAGTCCGGACGATTAGTGTTTTCTGGTAAGCGTGAACAGGAGCGCTATTTCCGAGTACGCTTCTCACCAGTATTACCTAAAGATCAGTATGAATTTAATCAATCTAAGCAGGAGTATGAGGCTTATCGTCAAAAACTTAGTGCAGGTATTAATATCCTGACAGGATTTGGCGCAATGATTATTGTACGCCCCGAAAATGTCAGATACAGCACGCAAATCGAACGTGTCGGACAAATCATTTCATTTAAGAACAATGGCAATAGCACAGTTTTAATTGACGGAATTAAAGAATGCATAAATAAAAAGTGCGCGCCAGAAAATTCGGTTTTCTTGTTACCTGGTAAAACACACCAGATACACCAGAAAACCAATCATTCTCTGCAATTTATTTTGCAGGAAGGAAGTAAAAGTACACCGAAATCATTCGGTTAATATTTAATCCCTTATTGAGAGTCTACCATGTTCAAGAAAATTCTCCTTACCGCACTGATTAGCACCTCTGCTACGGCAATTGCAGATGATACCACTACACTACAGTTTGATTTAGAAGCTACGGTTCCAACAACGCGTTATTTCGTTGAATTTAACGACCCTACTTTTGGCACGAATACACAGGAGATGGTGTGGAACCAAAGTGCTCAGAAACTGGATAATGTTTCTACTCAACTGAAAGCGCTAAATAATAGTGGAAAAATTGAGGCTTATATTGCTTCCGCTGCAGAGTTAGTTCACGAAACTGATATCAGTAAGAAGATCCCGCTGACAGTAACCATTGACGGAAAAACGTTACCTGTTGGGGCTGCTTCAGCCGTTGAGATTGTGGATGATGCGACTACCACAGTACAGACGTTGCCGCTGGTGGTTAGCCCAACAGGAGCACCAACCTATGATGATGGGAAATATAACGGCACCGTCACCATGAATTTTGATCACAGTTTTTAATTGTGCCTGTTTGAATACAAGGGCGCGTCAGCGTCCTTTTTTTAACGGATAAAACCATGACGTTATTCTCAAAAAAAACTCTGACCATTGCGGTAATGATGTCGTTGATGTCGCTGCCGGTCACTGTATTCGCCATGGAAGATTTGAACACACAGGCAGAAAATTTGCCTGCAGATTTTAGTAGTCATTTCTTCGATGCGCCATTGCTGACCAAAGTTGAGCTGGATGGAGAGTATTTAGGTGACGCCATGGTTTTATTATCAAGGAATAACACCGTCCAACTTATTAATTTCTCCCAATTCTCGGAAAGCAAATTATCATCACAAGTCCGTAATCGTTGGGCAAATACACTTAAACAGTCGAACAAGCTAGGGAAATGCGATAAAAATTGTGCAGACGGCTTAATTAGCCTTGATTACAGCTTGATCAACGCGGCGCTATATATCACCACCGATGCAGATAAAAATGCCCGGGGCGGCGTGCGTCACATTGCTCTGCCTGAAACCGGCAGTAGTGGATTGATACTGCGTAACCAGATGAATTTAGTTGGGGGTGAAATGCAGCCCTGGTCTGGTTATCAAAGCTTACAGGCACAAGGCAGTATTGGGAACTGGACGGCACAGGCCAGTAGCCAGCTCAGCCGTAGTGATGTTGAGAATAGTCATACTGAGGCACGTGTAAGTTCGCTTTTTTTACAACGTGAACTACCGGGGAAATCAGTTAGAGCAGGTCTCTTTATGCCTGATAGCCAGGGAATTTTGCGCCAGCCGCAAATGCCCGGCAGCCAAAGTAGCCAAACATTGGTTGGCGTGATGGTTGGAAGTTCAGACACGTTATTAGAAACGTCGGGGCAGGCCAGCGTCTATCCGCTTTACGTCACTGCCAATCGAGACGCAATCGCTGAAATTTATCGCGATGGTGTGTTGATCAATAGCCAGCCGGTTAAACCGGGTATGCAACAACTCGATACTACGGTATTGCCCTCCGGCATTTACAGTGTTGAGGTGCGTATACTTGAATTGGGTAAAGAAATTAGCCGCAGCGAAGAAACAATTTACAAGCCCAATAGCTGGCGCAATCCCGAAAGTCGCTGGCAATACAATATATATGGAGGTGTCGAACAACAGCTGGGCAACAATCGTCTTAACGATAACAGTGGCAAAGAGGCATTGGGTGCTAGCGCTAACTATTTGTTGCATCCGCGTGTGATTGTAGGTGCTGCAGGACAACGTAATGCCAACGGGAACCAGGTGGGCGCTTCAACCGATATTCAGGCTGGGCAGAATGTCCGCCTTTATGGCAGCGTCGGCGTGAGCGACAGTCTGGGGTCGCGATTCGACACGCAGTTCAACTGGCAAATGCGACCACAAACCAGCTTAATGCTGAATCATAGCCAGAGCTGGTACGGCGAGGAAAACTCCTTTTGCGGTAACAAAAAGTGCCAAACCACTAAGCATCAATCCAGCGGGGCGACACTAAACCATCGACTCGATAATGGCGACTCGCTTTCACTACGCGGCACGCATTACGAACGTGAAAAGAGCGTTGGGATAGATGCTAACTGGCGTACTCGTTTCACCGTTAAAGACACGCCAATCTCATTAACGCTAAACGGCTTTGATCGTCCTTATCGCCAAAGTGGGAGCACAAGAAATCGTGGAGCGAACCTTAATCTCAGCTTCGCCCTGGGCGGGAGTGGACGCAGCATAAACGCGACATTGGGCAGTCGTAATGATAACCGGGGTGAACGAGAAATGTTCGCTTCCGCGGGTATAAGCCAGTCCTTTGAACAAGGGAGCATTAAAAGCTTTTCGGCTGGGGTCACCGGCGATCGATATGGTCTGAGCGGCAATATTTATAGCGACTTCGCGCATCGCTACGCCAGCGGTTCGATATATGCGCAAAGTACCAGCAATAACAGCAAATTGAGTGGCGGTATCAACATGAGTAATACGCTTGCCGTTGGTGGCGGTAAGGTCTCAGCCAGCCATACCCCTGAATCATGGGCCAGTCACACCGGCATGATCATTGATGTTGAGAGTGACGATGCAGATGTCATCCTCAAAGCCTGGGATAGCATGGGAACCACCAGCACTTTACGTGCCGGTCGTAATTTCATTCCCGTGAATGCGTGGAAATCAGGTCAGATGCAAATTGATTTCATTGGTAAAGATGCGCCAGCACTCAAAGTCTGGCCAACGGAACTGCCTTATCACTTGAATAAAGGGGGGGTAGCAACCGCTAAAGTACGCGTAATGAAAACCGTCACGGTGATTGGTCGCGTGGTAGATATTAACGGAAATCCTTTGTCCGGTGCCAAATTAGTGAATCATGCCGGACATGGTATCTCTGAAGGGGATGGTTTTTTTGTCACTGATATGCATGAACATACGCCGGAACTGATCATTCATTCACGTAACGATCAGCAATGCAAAGTACATCTGGATGTCAATGCATTCAAGCGTGAAAATAATACGCTGATGGTCGGCGATCTGAGTTGTAAAAAGCAAAAGAGTTAAGCCTGCACGTGGAGACTTTTCAAAAATATTTATACAGGAAGCGGATCCCATGAATTTCAGCCGTTCTCAACCGTTGCGCATCATTATCCTTGACGATCAACCAATTTTTTTACGGGGCGTTCATAATCTCTTCCAGCATGAGTTTGATATTAAATTGTTGGGTAGTGTAAGTGATTGCACAGATCTGGATATATTCATTAATGATGCTGATATTTTGCTTATGGATTTTGCGCTTTTGCCGCAGAAAAAAAACGGAATCAACTTAATTAATTATTTGCATAAGCACCATCCAAATTTATATATTTTAGTGATGTCTTCGTTTTATTCTGCCAGCAGCGTCTCCATGGCATTGCGCAATGGCGCACGAGGGTTCATTCACAAGCAGGCGTCAGAAGCTGAAATGATTAATGCGGTAAAGGTGGTCGGTAGCGGCAATGTGTATCTGGAGCTGGAAATGGCGGTACTGCTGGCGCAATTACATTACGCTGAAATGCAGGCTTCTTCCAGACATGCGCCGCCAACGCAAGAAGCTTCGCGGGTTTCGCTCAGCAGTTTGTCGCCCAAAGTGCAGGAAGTCATACACGGCTTGCTGGAGGGAATGACTGTGAAAGAGATTGCACAAAAATATGGACGCAGTATTAAGACTATCAGCGGACAGAAACAGACCGGTATGCGCAAACTGGGGCTTAAATCGAATAGAGAACTTTATTTACTGCGCCATAATCTGGACTACAGCGCATAACAAACACAAGTCATTGACCGGCGGACTCAGCAATATTGCGAGCAAAAACAATTGAGTTGAATTGGCTAATGAAATGATATCAACATTATTTATTTGTCGAGTTTTTTTATTTTACAGACTTCATAATATTGGAGGTTAAAGCAGAAGAAGGAATTAGAGTAAACTATATAATAAATTGAAAATGAGTTAGTTTTCAAGTTACATCTTTATATATTCCCGAAAGCCATGCCACTCAAGCGCCACAGAATGAAACATATTATTGAGTGGTACATCCCGAATCTGCTTTTCTTCTTTCCTGGTAAAGGATGGGTCGATACCATCTGTCAGCTTATAGGCTTTCTCTCTGGGTTTAGCAGCGCCAGCCTGTCGCGTATTAAGTTTCAGTGAAGCTATAACCCTGGAACGAATATAAACCCGTTGATAACAGGAAATAAGATTACAGGACGGAAACAGCTTTGAGTTGTTTTCGGTAGACATGAGAAGAGTTTTGAGTGGTGCCGATAATAGGAGTCGAACCTACGACCTTCGCATTACGAATGCGCTGCTCTACCAACTGAGCTATATCGGCCCTGAGAGGCCGGTTACGAGTGTAACCACGGTGCAAAAGGTTAGATCTAACCGGGTGATGCGTCAATGCCCTTTTGAATCAAACGGCTATTTTTGCATCACCCGTGATTATTTACGCACGAATTGTATCGTCACCGAGGCCGATCCACTTGTACGTGGTCAGAGCTTCGAGGCCCATCGGACCACGCGCGTGCAGTTTCTGCGTGCTGACCGCCACTTCTGCGCCAAGTCCAAACTGGCCACCGTCGGTGAAGCGCGTTGAGGCGTTGACATACACCGCAGAGGAGTCCACTTCGTTCACGAAGCGATCGGCATTGCGCAGCGTACGCGTCAGGATCGCGTCAGAATGCTGGGTACCATGCTCACGGATGTGGGCAATCGCGTCATCGAGATCGCTAACAATCTTCACGTTCAGATCCAGCGACAGGAACTCGTCATCGTACTGCTCCGCTTTGACTGGCACTACCTTAGCCGGGCCATCCTGGAGCAGTGTGAGCGCATTGGCATCCGCGTGCAGCGTTACGCCGCTCTCCGCCATCTGTTTGCTCAGCGCCGGGAGGAAGGTATTTGCAATGCCCTGATGCACCAGCAGCGTTTCCACAGTGTTACAGGTACTTGGACGCTGAGTTTTGGCGTTAACGATAATCTTCAGCGCCGGGGCAATCTCTGCGCTGTCATCGACAACGATATGGCATACGCCGATACCGCCTGTAATGACCGGAATAGTGGACTGTTCACGGCACAGCTTGTGCAGACCTGCGCCACCGCGTGGGATCAGCATGTCGATGTATTTATCCATGCGCAGCATTTCGTTGACCAGCGCACGGTCTGGGCTCTCGATCGCCTGCACGGCTCCCGCCGGTAAGCCACACTCTTCCAGCGCCTGCTGAATGACGTTTACCGTCGCGGCGTTGGTGCGCCAGGTCTCTTTTCCGCCGCGCAGAATGGCAGCGTTACCGGTTTTCAGGCACAGGGAGGCGACGTCAACCGTCACGTTTGGACGGGCTTCATAAATCACACCAATGACGCCGAGCGGCACGCGGCGACGCTCCAGACGCAAACCGCTGTCAAGCAGCCCACCGTCAATCACCTGCCCTACCGGGTCAGCCAGATTACAAACCTGACGGACATCATCAGCGATGCCTTTCAGGCGCGCTAGCGTCAGCGCCAGGCGGTCGAGCATCGCTTCGCTCAGGCCGTTTTCACGCGCCTCAGCTAAATCTTGTTCGTTGGCTCGCAGGATCTCAGCGGATTGCGATTCCAGATAATCAGCGATTTTTTCCAGCACGCGGTTTTTCTCACGGCTGGAAAGGAGCGCCAGTTTGTAAGAGGCGGCCTTCGCGGCTGCGCCCATTTGTTCCAGCATGTTCTGGCTCCTTAACGAATAATCATGTCATCGCGGTGAACGGCAACCGGGCCATATTCATAGCCCAGAATGGCGTCGATCTGCTGCGAATGGTGGCCCGCAATGCGGCGCAGCGCGTCGCTGTTATAGCGGCTTACGCCATGAGCGATATCGCGACCTTCAAGGTTACGGATGCGGATCACTTCACCACGGGAGAAGTTGCCTGTCACGCTTTTAATTCCTTTAGGAAGCAATGAACTCCCTCGTTCCAGAATCGCCGCCGTCGCGCCTTCATCAACGGTGAGCTCACCGGCAGGAGGCGCGCCAAAAATCCAGCGCTTGCGGTTTTCCAGCGGGGATTCCTGCGCATGGAAGCGGGTGCCGACAGAGATGCCTTCCATCACGTCACCAATCACGCCCGGGCGGCTGCCCGCCGCAATAATGGTGTCGATACCGGCACGGCACGCCACGTCAGCAGCCTGCAGCTTGGTTCCCATACCACCGGTTCCCAGCCCTGAAACGCTGTCACCCGCGATGGCACGCAGCGCATCATCGATGCCATGAACGTCGGTGATCAGCTCAGCTTCCGGGTTGGAGCGCGGGTCGGCGGTAAACAGCCCTTGCTGATCGGTCAGAAGCAGGAGTTTATCAGCTCCGGCCAGAATGGCGGCCAGCGCAGAGAGATTATCGTTATCCCCCACTTTGATTTCAGCGGTGGCAACGGCATCGTTTTCGTTGATGACGGGAACAATGTTGTTGTCCAGCAGCGCGCGCAGGGTGTCGCGCGCGTTCAGGAAGCGCTCTCTGTCTTCCATATCCGCGCGCGTCAGCAGCATCTGCCCGACGTGAATACCATAGATGGAGAACAGCTGTTCCCAGAGTTGAATGAGTCGGCTTTGTCCCACGGCGGCCAGCAGCTGTTTAGAGGCGATCGTCGCGGGGAGTTCGGGGTAACCCAGATGTTCACGCCCGGCGGCAATCGCCCCGGAAGTCACAATCACAATACGATGCCCTGCGGCATGCAGTTGAGCGCACTGACGTACAAGCTCAACAATGTGGGCGCGATTTAGGCGGCGCGATCCGCCTGTTAACACACTGGTACCGAGTTTTACCACCAGCGTCTGGCTGTCACTCATGATTCTCTGCCGTTCAACGATAAGGGAAAGTAATGTCGAACGAACGTTTTAACAGGAGTCAGCCCGGTTGCCAACTGCCTTAGTACATCACAAAGCACTTTGTTGCGCGGGATCAGGAAGCGTAGCGGCAAAATTTGACGGATTTATTACCGAAATAATAAATCACAGTTTTTTAAAATTATTCTTAGTTTGTCATAAAAGTTTCATTCCAGAACGATAAAACCCTTCCTGTTTTTTCACGGGACTTAAGCATGAGCTTATCGTCCAGCGAATTTTTTTAGCGCGTTTATAAGACAGGATCGAAAATGAAAAAGAGCACTCTGGCATTAGTGGTTATGGGCGTGGTGGCTTCTGCATCCGTTCACGCAGCTGAAGTTTATAATAAAAACGGTAATAAACTGGACGTGTACGGCAAAGTTAAAGCGATGCACTATATCAGCGATGATGACACCAAAGATGGTGACCAGACGTACGTTCGCTTCGGTTTTAAAGGTGAAACCCAGATTAACGATCAGCTGACGGGCTATGGCCGTTGGGAAGCTGAATTTGCCGGTAACAAAGCCGAAAGCGACTCTTCTCAGAAAACACGCCTGGCGTTTGCGGGTCTGAAACTGAAAGACTTTGGTTCCCTGGATTATGGTCGTAACCTGGGTGCCCTGTACGACGTCGAAGCGTGGACCGATATGTTCCCTGAGTTCGGCGGCGACTCTTCCGCACAGACCGACAACTTTATGACCAAGCGTGCCAGCGGTCTTGCAACCTACCGTAACACCGATTTCTTCGGTGCGATTGATGGCCTGGACATGACGCTGCAGTACCAGGGCAAAAACGAAAACCGTGACGCCAAAAAACAGAACGGTGACGGTTTCGGTACCTCTCTGACCTATGACTTCGGCGGTAGCGATTTCGCCGTCAGCGGTGCGTACACCAACTCTGACCGCACCAACGCGCAGAACCTGCTGGCGCGTGGTCAGGGCCAGAAAGCGGAAGCCTGGGCTACCGGTCTGAAATACGACGCAAACGATATTTATCTGGCAGCCATGTATTCCGAAACCCGCAATATGACGCCAATTTCCGGCGGCTTTGCTAATAAAGCGCAGAACTTTGAAGTTGTTGCACAATATCAGTTCGATTTCGGCCTGCGCCCGTCTCTGGGCTATGTCCAGTCTAAAGGCAAGGATATAGAAGGGATTGGTGACGAAGACCTGGTGAAATATATCGATGTCGGCGCGACCTATTACTTCAACAAAAATATGTCCGCATTTGTTGATTATAAAATCAACCAGATTGACGACGATAATAAACTGGGCGTAAGCAGCGATGATATTGTTGCGCTGGGTATGACGTACCAGTTCTAAGATTATCCGAATAAGAAAATCCCGGCAGATGTGCCGGGATTTTTTTTGCCCGAAATGAATGCGGTCTGATGCCCTCACCCCGGCCCTCTCCCACAGGGAGAGGGAGAAAAGCATTACGCGGTCAGCTTCACCGCTTCGCTGGAAAAGTTATCCGCGGGTTCGAACTTCAGCTCCAGAGAGGCCAGCAGTGCGCTCGCTTTGTCATGGAACTCTTTGAGGGTATATTCCAGGCGATCAATCACTTCCTGATCGTTGATGGTGGTGGCCTGCCAGTTGCCGTCTTTATTAAACAGGCCAAACTGGTAGCTATAGGTAAAACGTTTCTCCTCAGCTTCCATTTCCATCCACCAGCCCCAGAATTCACGTTTTTCGGGTGCAGGCTTCACGTTGACGCAAACAGCCAGGCAGTCGAAAAAAAAGCGATTTTCTTCACACTGCTCTTCTCGAATATACGGGCCGAGAGCCATAAATTTCTTAATCAGCCTACTTTTCGGGTGTCCACTCGGTAACGTCATTGCGATCTCCTTTTGTGAAGCCACTGTTTTACCAAACCAGCAAAATTTAGCAATCTATTAACACAATCTCTGAGCGATCCAGCGCGTAATCTCTTTCAGTGCTTTGTCGAAATTCTGATATACCGGGCTGAACGGCACCTCAAGCAATTTGCCATCCGCAGATGACGAAGTGATTAAGCGTGACTCTTCCTCCGGGCTGAACGGATCGTTTTTCCAGAAACCGGACAACATCGGCGTCGGGCAACGGCGTCCCAGCAAACCTTGCGTTTTTAACGAGTAACGATTGAGCTCAACGCGCAGCGCTTCATCTGATGCATCATGCATGCCAAGGCGGCTGGCCAGCACGTCAAGGTACATTTCCGGCACGCTGCCCTGACGGGCAGGATCGCTAAGCAGGGCGTGGACTACCGGGCCCAGGCACGCGACGGCCTTCAGGCGCGATGATTCAAGGTAAGCCAGACGCACTGCGACGTTCGCCCCAAAGCGGAAGCCGAATGCCGCCACGCGGGTGTGGTCAACCCAAGGAATGTTTTCCAGCGCTTTTAGCGCATGCTGGTGCAGCAGACTGGAATCCTGAGTCAGCTTCCATTTGGATGAGAAACCAATTGAGGGCATATCAAGCGTCAACATCGCGATCCCTTTTGGTGCGAAGTAACGCTCATACAGGCTGTAATAGTCGATTTGCAGCGAATCCAGCCCGCCGCACATCAGGACGGTCGGGAACGGGCCGTCTCCTTCAGGCATATGAAGGAACCCGGTGACGGGCGCACCGCCGGGAATGGTGAACTCCAGTTCGCGCATCTGGCCCGGAAGGCGCTGAGCCGCTTCTTCATAGGCTCGGTTCGCCAGCGCCTGAGCCTGCTCAGCCAGCTCATCACCTTTTAAATGCGGGTAGGCGGCAATGGCGTAGAGATTGGCCGCATGGAGCCAGTGCTTGCCGCTCCGCGTAGCATCTTCCTCCTGGCTGGCTTTTTGCTGCCAGAGCATCGCCTGTTTAGACCATTCATAGATCCAGTTGCCGCCGCGATAGCCGACCACCGTGTCGTAGAGTTCGCTGTCTGTGCGCTCCGACTCGCTCATGACGATACGCGCCTGCACATCCAGGATTTCACGCGGATCAATACCGCGCCAGATCCACATCAGGCGGTTAATCATGCGATACCAGTGGGGGACGTTTTTGCCGTCTAAGGCAGACTGGACGGCAGGCTGGATACCCGGATTGAACCGACGGACCAGCGTCGACGTTTCAGGGTGTTTGAAACGGGGTTTGAAGAGTGTCTCGGTGAGATTCGCCTGCGTCATTGCGTTGCCTCCATGGATACGTCATATAACGTCCATTGTAACGCGTGGCAGGATAAAAAGAACAACGCCCGACATAGCCGGGCGTGTAAAGTTACGTGCGGAAATTAACGGCCTGAAATAGGCGGTACAAAGACCACGCCCATATCCCATGGCTGTTCAATCCAGGTATCCTGAGGGATATCAATCACGTAATCGTCAACCAGTGGGCGACCCGCCGGTTTCGCGAAGATAGTGACGAAATGCGCTTTTGGATACATTTCGCGGATAGCCACCGCGGTACCACCGGTGTCCACCAGATCGTCGATGACGATAAAGCCTTCACCGTCGCCTTCAGCGCGTTTCAGCACTTTCAGCTCACGCTGGTTGTCGTGGTCATAGCTGGAGATGCAAACGGTATCGACATGACGAATACCCAGCTCACGTGCCAGCAGCGCCCCCGGTACCAGACCGCCACGGCTGACGGCAATAATGCCTTTCCACTGTTCGGAAGGCATCAGACGCGCAGCCAGTTTGCGGGCGTGAATCTGCAACATGTCCCAGGTGACGACGTATTTTTCGCTCATGTGAAGTGTCCCAGCCTGTTTTTATACGGCTTAAAAAGTGTTCGAGGGGGAAATAGGTTGCGCGAGATTATAGAGATCTGACGCACTAAAAACCAGTGTTTAGCGCCCTCTGCCTGAGTTTTTACATGCTTTATGCTACCAGCCCGCAGAGAAAGTGGTATTCTCAGTTGCATCTCGCAAGCCTGTCTTGTGGTAACTATTAACCTGCTAACCCTGTGACCTGCAACCTTGTTTGCAGAGCATCGACAAGGAGACTTATCGTGTCTGAACTGTCTCAATTATCTCCGCAGCCGCTGTGGGATATTTTTGCCAAAATCTGTTCCATTCCACACCCTTCCTATCATGAAGAACAGCTTGCCGAACATATTATGGGTTGGGCGAAGGAAAAAGGTCTGCACGCTGAACGCGACCAGGTGGGCAACATTCTTATCCGTAAACCGGCCACCGCAGGCATGGAAAACCGCAAACCGGTTGTCCTGCAGGCGCACCTGGACATGGTGCCACAGAAAAACAACGATACCGTTCACGATTTCACTAAAGACCCGATCCAGCCCTACATCGACGGCGACTGGGTGAAAGCGCGCGGCACCACCCTGGGTGCAGATAACGGCATCGGCATGGCCTCTGCGCTGGCCGTGCTGGCGGATGACAGCGTTGAGCACGGTCCGCTGGAAGTGCTGCTGACCATGACCGAAGAAGCGGGCATGGACGGCGCATTCGGTCTGCAGGCGAACTGGCTGCAGGCTGATATCCTGATCAACACCGACTCCGAAGAAGAAGGTGAGATCTACATGGGCTGCGCGGGCGGGATTGATTTCATCTCTACCCTGCCACTGTCACGCGAAACGGTGCCTGCGGGTTACCAGACCTTCAAGCTGACGCTGAAAGGGCTGAAAGGCGGCCACTCCGGCGGCGATATTCACCTGGGCCTGGGCAACGCCAACAAACTGCTGGCACGCTTCCTGGCGGGCCACGCGGCTGAGCTGGATCTGCGCCTGGTAGACTTCAACGGCGGTACCCTGCGCAACGCGATCCCACGCGAAGCCTTCGCCACCGTTGCAGTACCTGCAGCAAAAGCGGACGAGCTGAAAAAACTCTCCAGCGTCTACCTGGATATCCTGAAAAACGAACTGTCAGCGAAAGAGAAAAACCTGACCGTGGTGCTGGAGTCTGTTACTACCGACAAAGCCGCGCTGACCGTGCAGTCTCGTGAAACCTTTGTTCAGTTGCTGAACGCGACGCCAAACGGCGTGATCCGCAACTCTGACGTGGCGAAAGGCGTGGTAGAAACCTCACTGAACGTGGGCGTGGTCACCATGAGCGACGACAGTGCAGAAATTATCTGCCTGATCCGTTCCCTGATCGACAGCGGTAAAGAGTACGTGGTGAGCATGCTGGAATCTCTGGGGACGCTGGCGGGTGCCAAAACCTCCGCTAAAGGCAGCTACCCGGGCTGGCAGCCGGATGCCAGTTCTCCGGTGATGGCGCTGGTGCGCGAAACCTATCAGCGTCTGTTCAACAGCACGCCGAACATTCAGGTGATCCACGCGGGTCTGGAGTGTGGTCTGTTCAAGAAACCGTATCCGAACATGGACATGGTCTCTATCGGGCCAACCATTACCGGGCCGCACTCGCCGGATGAGCAAGTTCATATCGAAAGTGTGGGCCATTACTGGACCCTGCTGACCGAGTTGCTGAAGGCGATTCCTGCTAAGTAATTCGTCGTCTGTTGCCCGGTGGCGCTACGCTTACCGGGCCTACGATTGGCGTAATCTACAATCCCAAAACCAACTGACGCTCTAACTGCGGATCCAACAGTGTGACGTGCAGCCCCACCAGCCTTACTCCGCGCCCTGCCCGCCGTTCTTCCCATGCTTTTTTTGCCGTCGCGATAAGATCGTCTCTGTTCAGACGCGGCCAGACGTGCTCCTGCGTAGTCTGCTGGAAGTCGTTAAACTTGAGCTTCACGCCCTGCCGGGCGATGAGCAGATCGGGCTTAACCTTCGCTAAGCGCCTTTCCAGCTCAGGATAAAGCTGTTCAGTGATGATGAATTCACATTCGGACCAGTCGTGAATATCTTCCATCAGCGTGCGTTCAACACCAACCGATTTACGCAACCGCTCGCTGCTTACGCTGCGTTCATCAATGCCCTGACTGCGTTCCCACAGCACGCGACCAAACTTTCCGAAACGCTTGAGTAGCATAGCCAGATCGCTTCGCTGCACATCTTCGCAGGTGCGTAATCCCATACTTTCCAGCTTCGCGGCAGAGACTTTGCCTACGCCGGGGATTTTGCCAAGCGGAAGCGTTTTCAAAAACGCAGGCACCTCTTCGGGGGTAATGACGTACTGACCGTTGGGTTTATTTAAATCGGAGGCGATTTTAGCGAGAAATTTTACCGGCGCGACCCCTGCCGATGCGGTGAGATTCAGCTCGCTGGAAATAGTCTGGCGGATCTCCTGCGCCATCAGGGTGGCGGAGCCGTGACAGTGAAGGCTGTCGGTGACGTCAAGATAGGCTTCGTCCAGGGATAGCGGCTCAATCAGTGAGGTATAGCGTGAGAAGATTTCCCGTATATGGTTCGACGCTTCTTTATAGGCTTCAAAGCGCCCAGGCAAAAGGGTGAGGTGCGGGCAGAGTTTTAACGCCATCGCCGTCGGCATGGCGCTGCGCACGCCAAATTTGCGCGCAGGGTAGTTGGCGGTGCTGATCACCCCACGCTGTACGCGGCTGCCGCCAATGGCGATGGGGATATCCCGCAGCGCCGGGTTGTCACGCATCTCCACTGCGGCAAAAAAGCAGTCCATATCGACATGGATTATTTTGCGCATAGTAAGCCCTCACTCATCACTGGATAAGTATACAGTAAACAAATGAGGGTTGAGAAGTGTACGTGGGAATTGTCGGGTGGCGGCTTCGCCTTACCCGACTAACAAGACTAAATAATGCGCTGCTGTTCGAGGGCCATTCTTTTTTTCCGCGCATCGCACGGTTCCGGGCAGTCGCAGACCTTTTCCATTCCGAGAGAAGAGATCCCGCCGCAGCTGCCCTGAATGCTTTTACGCTTGATGATCCAGCCTAATGACATGCCGAATACCACCAGCACAAACACCGCAAAGGTCGCCAGAAAGGTCAACATGATCAGCCTCCAAAATCATCAAGGAGGATGTTCTCATCTTCCACGCCGAGATCTTTCAGCATCTTTATCACAGCGGCGTTCATCATTGGCGGACCACACATGTAGAACTCGCAGTCTTCTGGTGCCGGGTGCTGTTTGAGGTAATTTTCATACAGCACGTTGTGGATGAAGCCCGTATAGCCTGTCCAGTTATCTTCCGGCTGCGGGTCGGAAAGCGCCACGTGGAAGGTAAAGTTAGGGTTCTCACGCGCCAGCTGTTCGAACTCATCGTCATAGAACATTTCGCGCAGGGAACGCGCCCCATACCAGAAGCTGATCTTACGCGTGCTCCCAAGACGCTTGAGCTGGTCAAAGATGTGTGAGCGCATTGGCGCCATACCCGCGCCCCCGCCGATAAAGACCATTTCTGCGTCGGTATCTTTGGCAAAGAACTCCCCGAACGGACCGGAGATGGTGACTTTGTCGCCAGGCTTGAGGGACCAGATGTACGACGACATCACGCCCGGCGGGGCATGTGGCACGTTTGGCGGCGGAGTGGCGATACGCACGTTGAGCATAATGATGCCCTTCTCTTCCGGGTAGTTAGCCATGGAATAGGCGCGAAGCGCGGGCTCTTTGACCTCGGAAACAAAGCGGAAGAGATTAAATTTATCCCAGTCGGCACGGTACTCTTCAGGCACCTCGAAGTCGGCATACGCCACGGTGTGTGCCGGACAATCAATCTGGATATAGCCACCCGCACGGAACGGGACGCTCTCCCCTTCAGGCACACGCAGCTTAAGCTCTTTAATGAAGGTGGCTTTGTTATCGTTAGAGATAACCTCGCACTCCCATTTTTTCACGCCGAAGATCTCTTCCGGCAGCTCAATCTTCATATTCTGACGCACCGCGACCTGGCATGCCAGACGACAACCCTCTTTCGCTTCACGTTTCGTAATATGCGACAGTTCTGTGGGCAGAATATCACCGCCCCCCTCTTTCACCGTCACACGGCACTGCCCGCATGAGCCGCCGCCACCGCAGGCTGACGAGACAAAGATCCCGTTGCCGGAGAGCGTATTAAGCAGTTTATCCCCTGCCGGGGTACGGATCTGATTCTGGGGATCGTCATTGATATCAATGACCACATCACCGGAATTGACCAGCTTCGCGCGCGCCGCCAGAATCAGCCCTGAGAGCACCAGTACTATCAGCGTGAACATCACCACGCCAAGAATAATTTCCATCTTTTAGCCCTTATAGCTGCACACCGGAGAAGGACATAAAGCCCAACGCCATCAGGCCGGTGGTGATAAAGGTGATCCCTAAGCCACGCAGCCCGGCAGGGACGTTGGCATATTTCATTTTTTCGCGGATCCCCGCCATGGTAACAATCGCCAGCATCCAGCCGATACCGGATCCAAAGCCATACACCACGGATTCACTGAAGTTGTAATCACGCTGAACCATGAATGAGACGCCACCAAAGATGGCACAGTTTACGGCGATGAGCGGCAGGAAGATCCCCAGCGCGTTGTACAGCGACGGGAAATACTTATCGAGGATCATCTCCAGGATTTGCACCAGCGCCGCAATTACCCCGATAAAGGTGATGAAGTTCAGGAAGCTGAGATCAATCCCCTCCACCAGCGCACTGTCCCGCAGCACAAAGTTGAACACCAGGTTGTTAATCGGAACGGAAAGCCCCAACACCACGGTGACCGCCACGCCCAGACCAAATGCCGTCGAGACCTTTTTGGAAACGGCAAGGAACGTACACATGCCCAGGAAGAAGGCGAGCGCCATGTTTTCAACAAACACCGCGCGCACAAATAAACTCAGGTAATGAGCCATTGTCGGTTACTCCTTTTCCTGCTGTTCGGGCTTCAACGTACGAATCAGCCAGATCAGCAAACCGATAATGAAAAATGCGCTTGGGGCCAGCAGGAACAGTCCGTTTGGCAGGTACCAGCCGCCGTTCTGTACCGTGTCCAGCACCGTGATGCCAAACAGCTTGCCGCTGCCAATAAGCTCGCGCAGGAAACCGACCGTCAGCAGGATCACGCCGTAGCCCAGACCGTTGCCGATCCCATCCATAAAGCTCGCCAGCGGCGGCATTTTCATGGCGTAGGCTTCAGCGCGTCCCATCACGATACAGTTGGTGATAATCAGGCCGACAAACACCGAAAGCTGCTTCGAGGTTTCATAAGCAAACGCGCGCAGCAGCTGATCGACGACGATCACCAGCGAAGCGATGATCGCCATCTGGACGATGATCCTTACGCTGTTGGGTATGTGGTGGCGGATCATTGAGATAAACATGCTGGAGAACGCTGTCACCAGCGTAACTGCCAGCGTCATCACTACCGCCGTTTCCAGTTTGGTCGTCACCGCCAGGGCAGAGCAAACGCCCAGCACCTGTAGCGTTATCGGGTTATTGGCTAAAAGTGGGCCAATCAGTACCTTTTTAACTTCTTTCAGTTCACCCGTATCAGCCATTGTTTAGCGCTCCTTCACGTACGTTTTTCAGGAAGGGACCAAAGCCCAGTTCACCCATCCAGAAATCAAAACTGTGCTGCACACCGTTAGAGGTGAGCGTGGCCCCGGAAAGGCCGTCAACGGCGAAGTCATCACCGGGACGCGCGCCCCCTTTCACCACCTTAAGCGCAGGCTGACCGTTATCGTCGAGTACTTTTTTACCGACAAACTGCGCACGCCAGTTAGGGTTCTCAACTTCGCCACCCAGCCCCGGCGTTTCGCCCTGATCATAATAAGTAATGCCTTTGACCGTGCGGCCATCGGTGTCCAGCGCCACAAAGGCGTACATCATTGACCACAAGCCGTTACCATAGATGGGTAAAACCACTTCCTGCACGCGTTTTTGCTCGTCACGAACGAGATAAATCTCCGCAATATTGCTGCGGCGCTTAATCCCTGCCGGATCCTGAGAGGCATCAAGCGAAGTGCTCATCTGCGGATCTTTCAGCGCCAGCGCCTGGTTATATTTCGCCGGGTCTTTATCCATCAGTTCACCGGTTTTTAAATTCACCAGCCGTGCGGTAATGCGTTCAGCAAACACGGCTGAGACGTCGTCCTTCGTCATGCCTTCCTGCATCAGCCCGGCCACGGCCAGGATGTTACGCTGTTTATCCAGCGCCCGTTGCTCCTGCTGCAGCGGTTTTAACCCGACGGCAGAACCGGCGACGACAATGGAACAGACCAGGCAAAGCACCAGAACCACCAGCAATGTTTTGCTGATGCTGTCGTTATTTTTGACTTCAGCCACGCGCCTTCCTCCGCTTAATGTTGGCGCGCACGACCAGATAGTCGAACAGCGGCGCAAACAGATTGGCAAACAGAATGGCCAACATCATCCCTTCCGGATAGGCCGGGTTGACCACGCGAATCAATACACACATCACCCCAATGAGCGCGCCGTAACACCATTTACCTCTGTCGGTAAACGAGGCTGAGACGGGATCGGTGGCCATGAACATCATGCCAAACGCAAAACCGCCCAGCACAAGGTGCCAGTACCACGGCATAGAGAACATCGGGTTCGTGTTTGAACCAATGAGATTGAACAGGGTGGCAGTAAGCACCATCCCGAGCATCACGCCTGCGACGATGCGCCAGGAGGCCACGCGACCAAAGAGAATGATCGCCCCACCGAGCAAAATCATCAGGGTAGACACTTCCCCGATGGAGCCCGGGATGTTGCCAATAAACGCATCAAACCAGGTCACCGGCTGGCCGGTCGCATTATTGACCAGCGTTTCACCGCCGCCTGCCGCCCACTGGGAAAGGGGGGTCGCACCAGAGAAACCGTCCGCAGCCGTCCACACCAGGTCACCTGAGATCTGCGCCGGGTAGGCAAAGAACAGGAACGCACGCCCCGCCAGCGCCGGGTTCAGGAAGTTACGCCCGGTCCCGCCGAAGATCTCTTTGGCAATCACGACGCCAAAGCTTATCCCCAACGCCGCCTGCCAGAGTGGCAGCGTAGGTGGCACAATCAGCGCAAACAGGATAGAGGTAACAAAGAAGCCCTCGTTAATCTCGTGTTTGCGGATGATGGCGAACAGCACTTCCCAGAAACCGCCCACGATAAAGACAGTCATATAAATCGGCAGGAAGAATACCGCCCCCAGCGTCATCATGCTGAGCCAGCCCGCGTCCGCCGCGAAGCTCACGCCTAACGACTGTGCCAGGCGGTAGTGCCAGTCAGACTGAATGACCTGCGCCAGCTGCTGCGCATCATAGAGATGATGCAGCGCCGGAATGGTTTGCAGACCCACGTTGTACATACCCCAGAACATGGCCGGGAAGACCGCAAACCACACCAGGATCATCATGCGTTTCAGGTCGATGGCATCGCGAACGTGCGCCGCCCCTTTCGTCACCAGACCCGGCGTGTAGAAAATGGTCGTCGTCGCTTCGTACAGCGGGTAGTACTTCTTCAGTTTACCCTCGGTAAAATGCGGCTCTATTTTTTCAAAGAGGTGTTTTAAGCCCATCGTTATCCTTCCTGCTCAATGCGGGTTAACACCTCGCGCAATACGGGTCCATATTCGTATTTACCTGGACACACATAGGTACACAGCGCCAAATCTTCTTCATCCAGCTCGAGACAGCCCAGCGCCTGCGCGCCGTCGGTATCACCGGCAAGGAGATCGCGCAGCAGCACGGTGGGCAGAATGTCCAGCGGCATCACGCGTTCGTAGTTGCCAATCGGGACCATTGCGCGCTCACCGCCGTTCGTGCTGGTGGAGAAATTAAAGAGCTTATGACGCAGGAAGTGACCCAGCGTAGTGCGGGTCACGGAGTATTTCTCTGCACCCGGCAGCACCCAGCCGAACAGCTCTTTCTCACGCCCTTCCTGCACAACGCTCACCTGAAGATGGAAACGGCCCAGGTACGCATGCGCATCAACTGCGCGGCGCCCACTGAGTACTGAACCGGAAATCAGGCGGTTTTCACCCTCTTTCGTTTCCCCGGAAAGCAGGTCATTAAGATCGGCTCCCAGAAGCGTTTTTACCAGGCGCGGGTTTGCAGCCTGCGGACCGCCGATAGCGATGACCCGTTCAGCGCAGAGAACGCCAGTGGTAAAGAGCTTACCAATGGCAATGACGTCCTGATAATTAAGATGCCAGACCTGTTTTTTCAGACTCACCGGCTCAAGGAAGTGAATATGGGTGCCGACCAGCCCAGCCGGATGTGGACCCGAAAATTCATTAAACGTGACCTGCCCCTGCGGATGGCCGCCAAGCTTGCCACCGCCGGCCTGGCAGACGTGAACTTTTCCGGGCGTCAGGCGCGTTAAAACCGTCAGCCCGGCATCGAAGGCTTTACGCTGCGCCAGAATAACGGGCTGCGGGTCTGCGCTGAGCGGGTTGGTGTCGATGGCCGTCACGAATATGGCAGCCGGGGCCGTATCAGGAGCGGGGGATTTGCTGAAAGGACGCGTGCGAAGTGCCGTCCACAAACCGGATGCCAGCAGTTGAGCCTGCACAGTTTCCCGGCTAAGCGACGCGAGTTCTGCGGCGTCGTAATGGGCAAACTCACGCTGTTCATCGCCTTCAATGCGGATCACCACCGACTGAAGGACACGGCGCTCGCCACGATTGATAGCCACAACGGTGCCGCTGGCGGGAGCAGTGAACAGCACGCCGGGATTTTTTTTATCCTCAAAGAGCGCCTGCCCTTTGATAACGCGATCGCCCTCCTGAACCAGCATAGAGGGGCGCATTCCCAGATAATCGTCGCCGACGATGGCGACATGACGGACACTTGCACCGGGCGAAACGTGCTGCTCGGGCACGCCTGCAATCGGCAGATTAAGTCCTTTTTTTATTTTAAACATGTGGTTAGCAGGTTTCCATAAACAACAATCCAGTGGGCGCGAAGTGTACCATTTTCCCCTTCTCACGGGCAGGGGATCCGCCTGCGGGTGCGCCAAATTGCGAGCTAATACGCAAAGTTCCTGGAGCCAGCGTGATTTTGATGGTTTATAAAGTAAAACTAATTTGTAAACTCATCGCCCGACTCTTGCGAAAATCTATAGCGGTGCTAATGTGAGCGCTCCTAACAGAATAATCTGATTTCGGGTCTCTTTTGCCGCCCTGGCAAGTTGGTCTACGTTTTATCAAGGAACTTGTAGTATGCGTAAAATCGCATTGTTCATTGCGATGCTTCTGATTCCGTGCATGTCGTTTGCCGGGCTGCTCAGCAGCAACAGCTCCACGACGCCGATCAGCAAAGAATATAAACAGCAGTTAATGGGATCGCCGGTTTATATTCAAATCTTCAAGGAAGAACGCACGCTCGATCTATTTGTGAAAATGGGCGAGACATATCAGCTGCTTGATAGCTACAAAATTTGTAATTACTCCGGCGGGCTGGGGCCAAAACAGCGCCAGGGTGATTTTAAAAGTCCGGAAGGGTTTTATAACGTTCAGCGTAGCCAGCTCAAACCGGACAGCCGCTTCTATAAAGCCATTAACATCGGTTTCCCCAATGCCTATGACCGTGCTCACGGTTATGAAGGGAAATACCTGATGATCCACGGTGCCTGCGTGTCTATCGGCTGTTATGCGATGACCGATGCCGGCATTGATGAAATTTTCCAGTTCGTAACAGGCGCGCTGGTGTTCGGGCAGCCTAACGTTCAGGTCAGCATTTATCCGTTCCGTATGACAGATGCCAACATGGCCCGCCATAAGTACTCCTATTACGCCGATTTCTGGAAACAGCTGAAGCCGGGTTACGACTACTTTGAGCAGACCCACAAGCCGCCTGTGGTTTCAATCGTAGATGGCCGTTACGTGGTCAGCAAACCGCTGAGCCACGAAGTCGTCCATCCACAGCTGGCGTCAAATTACACGGTCCCCGAGACAAAATAGCACCCACTCGCCTGGCATGATCTTTTGCCAGGCTTCGTTGCCCGTCAGCGGCTGCGTCGCAATGACTGTGACCACATCGTTCGGTGTGGTCTCTTTCTGAAAGTCTATCTCCACATCCTGATCGAGCAGCTTTGCAACGCCAAACGGCGCACGGCGCGTGATCCAGAACAGGTTCGTCGAACAGAACGCCATGACATAGCGTCCGTCTGACAGCAGCATGTTAAACACGCCTTTTTCACGTAGCTCGGATGCCAGCGTCGCGATGTATTTAAACACGGCGGTCATGTTGCCGGGCGTACGAGGATAACGTTCCGTCAGCTTGTGCAGTAGCCAGCAGAAGGCTTTTTCGCTATCCGTTTCGCCGACCGGGCGGAAATTCCCCGTCTCCAGCGACTTATAGCCCGTCAGTTGCCCGTTGTGCGCATAGGTCCAGTTTCGCCCCCACAGTTCACGGGTAAACGGATGGGTATTTTCCAGCGCCACTTCGCCGCGGTTTGCCTGACGGATGTGCGCAATCACTGAGCGGGACTTGATGGGATAGTCCTGCACCAGTTTGGCAATCGGTGAGTTATAGCTGGGCTGTGGATCTTTGAACGTGCGACACCCTTTGCCTTCGTAGAAGGTAATGCCCCAGCCGTCTTTATGCGGCCCGGTTCCTCCACCGCGCTGCACCAGCCCGGTGAAACTAAAGCAGATATCGGTTGGCACATTGGCGCTCATCCCGAGCAGTTCGCACATACATCACCTCCACAACAGCGGGGGCAAGAGTGCCCCCAGCGAAGTCTTACTTAACCATCTCTTTTTCGATCAGTTGAATCAGGATGTGGATCACTTTGATGTGAATTTCCTGAATACGGTCAGCATAACCGAAGTGCGGAACGCGAATTTCGACATCCGCGGTACCGTCCATCTTACCGCCATCTTTACCGGTCAGGGTGATGACTTTCATCCCTTTTTCACGCGCGGCGGCGATCGCTTTGATCACGTTGCCGGAGTTGCCAGAGGTAGAGATCCCCAGCAGCACGTCGCCTTCACGGCCTACCGCTTCAACGTAGCGGGAGAAGATGTGGTCGTAACCGAAGTCGTTGCCTACGCAGGAGATGTGGCTGACGTCGGAAATCGCAATCGCCGGGTAGCCCGGACGGTTTTCGCGATAGCGTCCGGTCAGCTCTTCTGCAAAGTGCATGGCATCACAGTGGGAACCACCGTTACCGCAGGAGAGCACTTTGCCGCCCGCTTTAAAGCTGTCGGCCAGCAGGACCGCCGCGCGCTGAATAGCGTGAATGTTGGCATCATCTTTCAGAAAGTTAGCCAGCGTTTCCGCCGCTTCGTTCAGTTCGTTACGAATAAGATCCTGGTACATGAGGATAATCCTTCAGTATTGATGAAATAACACAGTGGAGTGTACCGGATAGCGGGAAAAGCGAGAAGCTAAAGCCATGCGAATCCTCCGGCGTTTTGCTTTTTCGTGCCGGCGAAAACACGAACAATGTGAGCCCGGTTGTAATTATTTTGTAAACACATTGCTAAAGGAAATAACATCAACTACAACCATATCATCACAAGTGGTCAGACCTCCTACAAGCAAGGGAGCTTTTCTTTATGATGATTTTGAGCATTCTCGCAACTGTTGTACTGCTCGGTGTGTTGTTCTATCACCGCGTCAGTTTATTCCTGAGTAGTGTGATTCTGCTGGCCTGGACGGCTGCACTTGGCGTCGCTGGTCTGTGGAATATCTGGCTTTTAGTTCCGCTGGCCATCATTCTTCTGCCGTTTAACTTTACCCCGATGCGTAAGTCGATGATCTCCGCGCCGGTGTTCAAAGGCTTCCGCAAAGTAATGCCGCCAATGTCGCGGACTGAGAAAGAAGCGATTGATGCCGGTACCACCTGGTGGGAAGGCGACCTGTTCCAGGGCAACCCGGACTGGAAAAAGCTGCATAACTATCCGCAGCCGCGTCTGACCGCTGAAGAACAGGCTTTTATTGACGGCCCGGTGGAAGAAGCGTGCCGCATGGCAAACGACTTTGCCATCACCCATGAAATGGCCGATCTGCCGCCAGAGCTGTGGGCGTATCTGAAAGAACATCGCTTCTTCGCGATGATCATCAAGAAAGAGTATGGCGGTCTGGAATTCTCCGCTTACGCTCAGGCTCGCGTCCTGCAAAAGCTGGCGGGCGTCTCCGGGATCCTGGCGATTACCGTTGGCGTGCCTAACTCCTTAGGCCCGGGTGAACTGCTGCAGCATTACGGTACGGAAGAGCAGAAAGATCACTACCTGCCGCGTCTTGCGCGTGGTCAGGAAATCCCTTGCTTCGCGCTGACCAGCCCGGAAGCGGGTTCCGATGCAGGCGCGATCCCGGATACCGGCGTGGTCTGCATGGGCGAGTGGCAGGGCGAGCAGGTGCTGGGCATGCGCCTGACCTGGAACAAGCGTTATATCACCCTGGCGCCAATCGCCACCGTGCTGGGTCTGGCCTTTAAGCTCTCTGACCCGGAAAAACTGCTGGGCGGCGAAGAAGATCTGGGCATTACCTGTGCGCTGATCCCAACCTCTACCCCGGGCGTTGAAATTGGTCGCCGTCACTTCCCGCTGAACGTGCCGTTCCAGAACGGTCCGACCCGCGGTCAGGACATCTTTGTGCCGATTGATTACATTATCGGTGGTCCGAAAATGGCCGGTCAGGGCTGGCGTATGCTGGTGGAATGTCTGTCGGTTGGCCGCGGCATTACCCTGCCGTCGAACTCTACTGGTGGCCTGAAATCTGTGGCGATGGGGATTGGTGCATACGCCCACATCCGCCGTCAGTTCAAAATCTCCATCGGCAAGATGGAAGGTATCGAAGAGCCGCTGGCGCGTATCGCAGGTAATGCCTACGTGATGGATGCCGCCGCATCTTTGATTACCTACGGCATTATGCTGGGCGAAAAACCGGCCGTGCTGTCCGCGATTGTGAAATACCACTGTACCCACCGCGCACAGCAGTCGATCATTGACGCGATGGATATCGCAGGCGGTAAAGGCATTATGCTCGGCGAAGGCAACTTCCTGGCGCGCGGCTATCAGGGCGCACCGATTGCCATCACCGTTGAAGGTGCCAACATCCTGACCCGCAGCATGATGATCTTCGGTCAGGGGGCGATTCGCTGCCATCCGTACGTGCTGGAAGAGATGGCCGCTGCGCAGAACAACGACGTGGATGCCTTCGATAAGCTGCTGTTCAAACATATCGGTCACGTGGGTAGCAACAAGGTGCGTAGCTTCTGGCTCGGCCTGACGCGCGGTCTTACCAGCGCGACGCCAACCGGTGATGCGACCAAACGCTATTACCAGCATCTGAACCGTCTGAGCGCCAACCTGGCTCTGCTGTCGGATGTTTCCATGGCCGTTCTCGGCGGTAGCCTGAAGCGTCGCGAGCGTATATCTGCCCGTCTGGGGGATGTGCTGAGCCAGATCTTCCTGGCGTCTGCGGTCCTGAAGCGTTACGACGACGAAGGGCGTCAGGAAGCAGATCTGCCGCTGGTACACTGGGGCGTTCAGGATGCGATGTATCAGGCAGAACAGGCGATTGACGATCTGCTGGCGAACTTCCCGAACCGCTTTGTTGCGGGCGCCCTGCGCGTGGTGATCTTCCCGACCGGTCGTCACCACCTGGCACCGTCCGACAAGCTGGACCACAAAGTGGCGAAAATCCTGCAGGTACCGAGCGCGACACGCTCCCGTATCGGCCGTGGTCAGTACCTGGCCCCTACGCCTCATAACCCGGTGGGTCTGCTGGAAGAGGCGCTGCTTGATGTAATGGCCGCCGACCCAATTCATCAGAAGATCTGCAAACAACTGGGCAAAAACCTGCCGTTCACCCGTCTGGATGAACTGGCGAAACAGGCGCTGTCAGGTGGCATTATCGATAATGCTGAAGCAGCAATTCTGGTGAAAGCCGAAGAGAGCCGTTTGCGCAGTATTAACGTCGATGATTTCGAACCGGACGAGCTGGCAACACAGCCGGTAAAGCTGCCAGAGAAGCACCGCAAACCTGAAGCGGCATAACCCGTTTCGTTCTGACAAACCCCGCCGCGCGCGGGGTTTTTTATTGCCACATTTTCTCGTAATGACGTGCTACAGTGTCAAAAAGGGGTCGTTTGAGGAGTCTGTATCGTGCCGGGTTTGAAGATTTCGATTTTGCAGCAACCTTTAGTGTGGATGGATGGCCCTGCCAACCTGCGCCACTTTGATCGTCAACTGGAAGAGATTACCGGACGAGATGTGATTGTCCTGCCGGAGATGTTCACCACCGGCTTCGCCATGGAAGCAGCGAAGCAATCAATGCCTCAGGATGACGTGGTCGCCTGGATGCATACCAAAGCGCAGCAAACAAACGCGCTGATCGCGGGTAGTGCCGCCCTGCAAACCGAGCGCGGGCCAGTGAACCGTTTTCTGCTGGTTGAGCCGGAAGGGAAAGTGCATTTTTACGATAAACGCCACCTGTTCCGCATGGCGGATGAGCATCATCACTATGAAGCGGGTAATGAGCGCGTGGTATTCGAGTGGCGCGGCTGGCGCATTCTGCCGCTGGTCTGCTACGACCTGCGCTTCCCGGTGTGGTCGCGCAACCGCAACGATTATGACCTGGCGCTGTATGTCGCCAACTGGCCAGCACCGCGTTCGCTGCACTGGCAGTCGCTGCTGGTGGCGCGCGCCATTGAGAACCAGGCGTATGTGGTGGGCTGTAACCGTGTGGGGACGGATGGCAACGGGCATCACTACCGCGGCGACAGCCGGGTGGTAAATCCGCAGGGCGAGATTATTGCGACTGCCGAGCCGCATCAGGCAACGCGAATTGATGCGGAGCTATCGTTGACCGCGCTGAAGGAGTATCGGGAGAAGTTTCCGGCCTGGCAGGATGCGGATCCGTTTAGCATCGGGTAAAAAAAGCCGGGTGGCGGCTACGCTTTACCCGGCCTACAAATGTTGCTCGAGCGTTTAACTCACCAACGCCTGTCCGTCTTTACGGCTCTCCGTTGCCGCCACGTAATGCCCTTCCGGAAGGCGATAAATCACCTGCGCACCGCCGAAGTTATAATCCTGCAGCGGATCTTCCACCACGATCTGGTGTCCGCGTTCGCGCAGCGCGGCGATAGTATTGCGATCGAACGTTGATTCGACGATCACTTCCCTGCCCTGCACCACGCGCCAGCGCGGAGCGTCAATCGCCGCCTGCGGGTTTTGCCCGTGCAGCATAATGCGCAGCGCCATCTGCATGTGTCCTTGCGCCTGCATCGGGCCGCCCATCACGCCGAAGGACATCAACGGCTTGCCGCTGCCGTCCATCGCAAAGCCCGGAATGATGGTGTGGAACGGACGCTTGCTGCCCGCCAGCGCGTTCGGATGATTAGGATCCAGCGAAAAACCACAGCCCCGGTTTTGCAGGCTAATCCCGGTGTCTGGCACCACGATCCCTGAACCAAACCCCATATAGTTGGACTGAATAAAGGAGACCATCATCCCGCTGGCATCCGCAGTGCTGATGTAGACCGTACCGCTCTGGGTGGGTGAACCGTAGACAAAATCAGAGGCGCTTTCGTGGTTGATAAGCGCCGCACGCGATTTCAGGTAATGATCGCTCAGCAGCTCTTTGGCCGCGAACACCATATGATCTTCATCCGCCACGTAGCGGTCGAGATCCGCCAGCGCCAGCTTCATCGCTTCAATGGACAAATGCAGAGACTGCACGGAGTCCGGATGATGCTGCTCGATGCCGCACTGCTCCAGAATACCCAGCGCAATCAGCGTGGCGATCCCCTGGCCGTTTGGCGGCAGCTCCTGCACCGAACCACCCGCGAAGTCGCGTGACAGCAGGTCTACCCAGTCCACGCGGTGGCTGGCGAGATCTTCAGCCGTCAAATGCGCGCCGTGTTCTTTGGCGAAGGCGGCAATTTTCTGCGCCAGCTCGCCGCGGTAAAACGCATCGCCGTTGGTTTTCGCTATCAGTTCCAGCGAATTCGCCTGCGCCGGATTACGGAAGATCTCCCCCACTCGCGGCGCGCGGCCTTCCGGCGCGAAGCAGGCGCTGAAGCCAGGCTGATCTTTCAGCTTGTTGTAGCCGCGCTGCCAGAGATGGCCAATCAGCGGCGAAACCGGGAAACCGTTTCGCGCATAGTCAATGGCGGGCTGCGCCAGCGTGGTCAGCGGCAGCGTGCCGAAACGCTCTGCCAGTGCGACCCAGCCGGATACCGCACCGGGCACGGTCACGGCGTCCCAGCCGATTTCGGGTACCGCCGTTTTTCCGGCAAACAGATCTGCATGCCAGCTGGCCGGTGAGCGCCCCGACGCGTTCAGACCGTGAAGTTTTTCACCGTCCCAGACGATGGCAAAGGCATCACTGCCGATCCCGTTACCGGTCGGCTCGACTACCGTCAGCGCCATCGCGGTGGCAATCGCCGCATCAACAGCATTACCACCCAGCTGCAGCATTTTCATTCCTGCCTGCGCCGCCAGCGGTTGCGAAGTGGCAACGGCGTTATGGCCCATCATCGGCGGGCGTCGTGATTCGTAACCGGACGTAAAATCAAGCGCTTTAGTCATCATGACTCCTTAGTCGTGGCGCGGATCGAGCGCATCGCGCAGCCCGTCGCCAAGTAAATTAAAGCCCTGCACGGCAAGGAAAATTGCCACGCCGGGGAAAACGGACATCCACGGCGCCTGCTCAAGAAAACCTTTCGCGGTGTTGAGCATTGACCCCCAGGACGGATTGGGCGGCTGCTGCCCCAACCCTAAAAACGACAGGCTGGCTTCGGCGATAATCGCCGAGGCAATCGCCAGCGTGGCCTGCACCAGGATCGGTGACATCACGTTGGGCAGCACGTATTTGATGATGATCCAGCGATCCGGCAGGCCAATCGCCCGCGCGCCGTCGATGTACTCTTCGTTGCGGATGGCGATCACCTGCCCACGCGTCAGACGGGCGAAGATCGGCATCGCGGAAAGGCCAATGGCGATCATCGCGTTGGTCAGGCTTGGGCCTAAAAATGCCCCCAGCGCGATCGCCATGATCAGAAACGGGCAGGCCAGCAGCGCTTCAATGAAGCGCGAGATCACCCCATCCCACATCTTCTGGAAATACCCCGCTACCAGCCCCAGCGGCACGCCGATCGCTACCGCGATAACGACCGACATACAGCCCGCCATCAGCGAGGTTCGCGCCCCCCAGATAATGCGGGATAAAATGTCGCGCCCCAGCTCGTCGGTTCCGAACCAGTACATTGCCGACGGCGCTTTACGCACCGCCAGGAAGTTGGCTTTGACCGGGTCGAACGGGGCAATCCACGGCGCCAGCAGCGCCACCAGCACAAAGAAGCCCACCACCACCGCGCCAATCACCGCGCTTTTATTGGCGAGGAATTTCTTTAGCACCCGGTTTTGCGCGCGCCGCAGCGCGGGCACAGCGGTTTGCGTCGTCAGTTCCGCCATGGTTAACCTCGCATTTTCGGGTTGATAAGAACGTAGAGCACGTCAGCCAGCAGGTTGAGCAGCAGGAAGCCGATCGCCACGATCAGCACCACGCCCTGCACCACCGCGTAGTCTCGGTTAAATACCGAATCGACGATCATCTTGCCGAAGCCGGGAATGGTGAAGACCTGCTCGGTCAGCACCGCACCGCCCAGAAGCTCACCAAACAGCAACGTCGTAAGGGTGATAACCGGCACCAGCGCATTGCGAAACGCGTGCTTTAAGATCACCGCTTTCGGCAGTAATCCTTTCGCGCGCGCGGTGCGGATGTAATCCGCTTTCAGGACCGCAATCATCGATGCTCGGGTATGGCGCATCAGCGTCGCCGCCAGCCCTGTTCCGAGAACGGCTGCGGGCAGCAGCAGCGTGCGCAGGTTTTGCACCGGATCCTCACTGAACGGTACATAGCCGGACGCGGGAAGCCACTGCAGGTTCACCGAGAAGACCAGAATCAGCAGGATCCCCAGCCAGAAATGGGGGATCGAGATCCCCGAGATCGCCACAAAGTTCGCCCCGTGATCGACCCAACTGTTTTTGTTCACTGCCGCGAGGATCCCCATGCTAATGCCAAATACCAGCGCGATAATCATCGCCAGCAGCGACAGCTCCAGCGTCACAGGCAGCTTACTGGCAATCAGCTGCGTCACCGGTTCGTGCGTGCGTAAGGAGACCCCCAGGTCGCCCTGCAATGCGCGCGTTAACCAGTTGAAATACTGCACAGGAATGGGCGCATCCAGATTGAGCTCAGCACGCAGCTGGGCGATAACCGCCGGATCGCGCTCCTCCCCGGCCATGGCGATCAGCGGGTCGCCGGGCAGCAGTTTTTGCAGGCCAAACACCATCATGCTCACCAGCAGCAGGGTCGGGATGGCCAGCAGCAGACGTTTGCAAATCAGTTCCAGCATGGGTTCTCCTCAGGACGTTTATTTCGCCAGCGTCAAACCCGCCAGACGCACGATGCCGTCCGGGTAAGGCTTAAAGCCCTGCACGCGCTTGTTCAGACCAAAAATGCGCGGCTCGAAGTAGAGGTAGGCAATCGGCATGTCGGTTTGCAGCTGTTTCACCACCTTGTCATACAGCGGCTGGCGTGCGGCCTGGTCGGTGCTCTGGCGCGCCTGAGTCAGCCATTCGTCGACCTGCGCGTTGCTGTAGCGTCCGTCATTCAGAGTGCCTTTGCTATGGACAAAGCCGTAGATGCTGCCGTCCGGGTCCGGGCGGCCCGACCAGCCGGAGAAACTGAGCTGATAATCACCACTCTGCTGACGATCCAGCAGCGTCGCGAATTCGGTCATCTGCAGGTTGAGCGTGAAGCCGGCCTCGGCAACCATTGCCTGCAGAACCTGACCCACCTGCTGCGAGGTCGGGTTGTTCGGCACCAGCAGGTTGACGGTCAGCGGCGTGGTGACGCCTGCCGCTTTGAGCAGCGCTTTGGCTTTATCGACGTCACGGGGCGGAACCGGCAGATTGACGTGATACGGGCTCACCGTGGAAAACGCCTGGTTTGCCGGCGTGTATAGCCCTTCAAAGACCACCTGATTTAGCGCATCACGGTCGATGGTCTGCGAAAATGCCTCGCGTACGCGGGCATCTCTGAACGGATCGTTCGCCGGGACCTTGCCGTTATTGATGTTGAAGGTAATACCCTGGTAACCCAGACCCGTTACCTTCGCCAGCGCCAGCTTGCTGTCAGATTCAACGGTTTTAACGTCGCTGGCCGCAATGCCTTCGGTCAGGTCGAGATCGCCTGCCCGCAGGTTCGCGAGGCGCACGGAGGCGTCCGGGATCGGCAGATAAATAATTTTGTCGAAGTGGTAGGCGTCTTTATTCCAGTAATTGTCGAAGCGAGTCAGAACAATGCGGTCCTGGGACACGCGGCTGTCAAACTTATAAGGACCGGAACAGACCGGATGGGCGGCAAAGTCAGGCTTTTTCGCCGCGTCGGGTGCCATCATCGCGCCCGCGCGGTCAGTCAGCTGCATCAGCAGCGCGGCGTCAGGGGTTTTCAGGTGCAGCGCAATCTGCATCGGACCGGTGACCTCTACCGATTCCACCGAGGAGATCTCGCTTTTGCGCAGGGAGCCTTTTAGGGTCAACGCACGGTCGAGGTTGTATTTCGCAGCAGCGGCGTCGAATTTCTCGCCGTCATGGAAGGTCACCCCCTCACGGAGATCCATGGTCAGCGTTTTGCCGTCATCGCTCCAGGCCCACGACTTCGCCAGACCTGGCACCACTTTCAGATGCTCGTCGACATCCACCAGCCTGTCGCACAGGGAAGCAAAGACAAAGCGGCCATAGTAGGTGCGCGCCAGATGCGGGTCGAGCATGTCCGGGTCAGCTCCCAGACCAATTCGCAGCACGCTTTCAGAATGGGCGGGCAGCGCCGCGCCAAGCAACATAACACTTCCCAGTACGGTCAAAAGAGAATTACGCATTGTCATTATCATGAGTTCCTTGAAGGAAGGGAGGAGTGAGTGGCCGCGTGTTCAAACAGCGCGCGGCGGCGCAGAAAAGCTGCGGATGGCGGTGCTATCTGAATAACACTGCGATCGCGATTGATGTCCTGCCAGCGGTGACAGGCGACCTGACGTCCACCGTCCAGCACCTGATTAATCGGCTCAACCTGACGGCATTCATCGGTAACATACGGGCAGCGGGTATGGAAACGGCAGCCGGACGGAGGGCTCGCCGGGTTCGGCAGATCCCCCTGCAGCAGCGGTGCGTCGCGTTCAATGCCCGGCTGCATCTGTGGTGCCGAGGCGATCAGTGCCTGGGTATAAGGGTGCAGCGGGGCGTCAAAGATCTCGTCGACGGTCGCAAGTTCAACGATTTGCCCGAGATACATGACCGCCACGCGGTCGCTCATATGGCGAATCACCGCCAGGCCGTGGGCAACGATCACCATCGTCAGCCCGAGCTGGTGCTTCAGGCTTTCCAGCAAATTGACGACCTGGGCCTGGACGGAAACATCCAGCGCAGAGACGGGTTCATCGCCAAGCAACAGTTTTGGTCCCGAGGCCAGCGCGCGCGCAATGCCGATACGCTGGCGCTGGCCGCCGGAAAATTCGTGCGGATAGCGCCCGGACCAGGCGGCAGGCAGGCCAACGGTTTTGAGAAGTTCGGCGACGCGATACTGTCGGTCGGCTTTCTTCATGTTCTGGTGCAGCCACAGCGGCTCACCGACGATCTGCTCCACCGTCATGCGCGGGTTCAGCGAGGCAAACGGATCCTGGAAAATAATTTGCAGCTCACGCCGGAGCTGGTTCAGACGGGCGCCCGAGGCGTCGGTAATCTCCTCACCCTGGTAAAACACGCGCCCTTCACTGGCGGCGAGCAGGCGCAGCAGCAGACGCCCAAGGGTAGATTTGCCGGAGCCAGACTCGCCGACAATTGCCAGCGTTTCACCCGGCATCACGGCAAGCGAAACGCGATCGACCGCCGTAACAAACCGGGCCGGTGAAAAGAGTTTTTTCGGACCAGGGAAGCGCTTGCTGAGGTCGCGGGCTTCAAGAATTGGCGTAGTCATGCGGTCTCTCCCAGGGCAATGTGGTGTTCGAGCGGCACGCGGAAGCAGGCGACCTGATGACCCGCGCCGAGCGTGTTGAGCGGCGGTTTTTCATCATGGCAGCGAGACTGCGCAAACGGGCAGCGCGTCGCAAAACGACAGCCTTTAGGCATGGATTCCGGGAGCGGGACCGACCCGGGAATGGTGGAGAGCTGGCCTTTACGTGCACCCAGCGAAGGGATTGAGCCCATCAGGCCGATGGTGTACGGGTGCTGCGGGTCGGCAAAGATGGCCTCGACGCTCCCCTGCTCCACCACCTGCCCGGCATACATTACCGCCACCTGCTGGGCGACTTCGGCCACCACGCCTAAATCGTGGGTGATCATCAGGACCGCCGTGCCGGTTTCTTCTTTGAGGGTGTTGAGCAAGGTGAGGATTTGCGCCTGGATGGTGACGTCGAGCGCGGTAGTCGGTTCATCGGCAATCAGTAATTTAGGATGGTTGATCAGCGCCATGGCAATCATCACACGCTGGCGCATACCGCCGGAAAGCTGATGCGGGTAAGCCTTGAGGCGCATCTCCGCCGCGGGGATCTGCACCTTCTCCAGGATCTGCAGCGCGACCTTCATCGCCTCTGTGCGGGAAACGCTCTGGTGACGCATGACCGCTTCACTGAGCTGATCGCCTAATGTGAAAGCGGGATTGAGCGAGGTCATCGGCTCCTGGAAAATCATCGCCAGCTCGCTGCCACGCAAATCGGCATAGTCCCGCGGCGAGAGCTTTCGCAGATCGTGACGGCGAAACTGCATTTCTCCGCTGACAATCTGCGCGCTGGCGGGCAGTAATCCCATCAGCGCCAGCGAGGTGATACTTTTCCCGCAGCCGGACTCTCCCACCAGCGCCAGCGTCTCGCCTGCTTTGACCGTGAGGGAAATACCGTCCAGTACGCTAACCGGCGAGCCGGAAAATTTAACGTTGAGATTATTCAGCCGAAGTACAGGCGTGGTGTCCTTAAACGGGATCGTCGTCATAGCGTGAAGTCGTCCTCAAGGTGGATCGCCTGAATCAGGGCGGTTTGCAGGCTAAGCAGGTGTTCGCGCATGGCGGCAGCTGCTTCATTAGGCTGGCGATGGATAATCGCAGACATGATCTTGTGATGGTGGTCGTTATAGCTGTCGACACGTTCGGGCGTGCGGGCTAATTCACGCAGATGCTGCCAGCCCGGTTCGCGCCGCACGGCATCAATCGCGTCAAACAGGCCGAGCATCAGGCGGTTGCCCGCAGCCTCGGCAATAGCGCGGTGAAAGGCGCTATCCCATAGTTCGTTGAGATCGCGGTCATCCGGGCTGACCTTGTCGATGCGTTCCAGCATGCGCTGCATGAGCGCGAGGTTTTCCCTGGTGGCACGCAGTGCCGCAAGCCGGGCTAAGCCGGGTTCGAGCTGTAGACGAGCTTCCATAACTTCCAGCAGGTTGGTTTGCTGAACCAATCCCTGAAGCGCCAGCGGTTCAACAGGGGCAGCGGGACCAATAAAGGTGCCTTTACCCTGTTTACGCCAGATCCGTCCTTCCTCTTCCAGCACATCCAGCGCGCGACGCACTTCGCGTCGTCCTACGCCGAGAGTTTCCGACAGCTCACGTTCCGTGGGCAGCGGAGTGCCTGGTGTTGACTCATGCTGGTTGATAAGCCCGCGCAACTGCTCAAGCGCGGTACTGGAATTGGCCAGAAACCGTGACGGTTTTTCCATATTGGTTCGCTCGCTATCATCATTATTTTCTTTTTATTAACGATAAGTTATTGATATGGCATGAACCTTATCGTGCTAATGATTAAGCAATAACCGAACCAATTATTTATTGGTTCAAAAACTTTCACGATATCCACTGTAAGCGAATGATTTCATGAAAATTATTTTTACAAAGCGACACAGTCTGATTAAGGCCAAAAAGTGGCCGGGCGAAAGAATGCACAAACACAGTGCAAATAACGCACTAATGCTGTGCAAATGTTAATTAATTGCACCACATAAATTAACATTTTGTTAATGAAAAGAAAGGGGGATAAAAGACAAAGGCTGTTGAAACGACGAAGGCCTGAATCATTTCTGATTCAGGCCTTCTGAATAGTGGCGGAACGGACGGGACTCGAACCCGCGACCCCCTGCGTGACAGGCAGGTATTCTAACCGACTGAACTACCGCTCCACTGTTCCCGTTTGGGGAACGAGGCGCATATTACGGTGTGCCTCCGATCTCGTCAACGCTTTTTCTCACGTTTTGAATCGTTTGCTGCAAAAATCGCCCAACCGATGATTTTACAGACATTATGGCGTTTTTTCAGGCGCGCCACATACAGCTGCCACCCTTCTTCTGTACCAGATCGAGACGGGATTCATGGTTAAGTAACTCTTCATCACTGGCTAAAACAACCCGTAAACGACTTGCCTGACGGACCACGCGCTGGATGCCCGCTTCGCCCTGCGTCTGCTGCGACTCATTTTCCATGCTGAATTTCATCGACGTCTGACCGCCGGTCATCGCCAGATAGACATCAGCCAGAATCTGGGCATCGAGAAGTGCCCCGTGCAGCGTTCGCTTGGTGTTGTCTATTTCATAACGTGAACAGAGTGCATCGAGGCTGTTACGCTTGCCGGGAAACATCTTCCTCGCCAGCGCCAGGCTATCGGTCACTTTGCAGAAGGTATTGGTTTTCGGAATATCGCGATGGAGCTTACTAAACTCATAGTCCATAAAGCCGATATCGAACGACGCGTTATGGATGATTAACTCAGCGCCTTTGATGTAGTCGAGAAACTCGTCTGCCACCTCGGCGAAGGTCGGTTTATCCAGCAAGAACTCATCGGCAATACCGTGAACGCCAAACGCTTCTGGATCCACCAGCCGATCGGGTTTGAGGTAGACGTGGAAGTTGTTCCCCGTGAGACGACGGTTCACCACTTCAACGGCACCGATCTCAATGATCTTGTGCCCTTCGTAGTGCGCGCCGATCTGGTTCATACCGGTGGTTTCGGTATCGAGGACAATCTGGCGAGTAATTGCAGTGCTCATAGCGGTCATTTATGTCAGACTTATCGTTTAACTGAACGTTTCAATACAGGAAGTCTACCAGAGATGCGTAAACAGGTAGAAATTTTCACCGATGGATCTTGTCTCGGGAACCCAGGCCCCGGCGGCTACGGCGCGATTATGCGCTATCGTCAGCATGAGAAAACATTTAGCGAAGGGTATTTCCTGACCACCAACAACCGTATGGAGTTGATGGCGGCCATTGTGGCGCTGGAAGCCTTAAAAGAACACTGCGACGTGGTGTTGAGTACGGATAGCCAGTACGTGCGACAGGGTATCACCCAGTGGATCCACAACTGGAAAAAACGCGGCTGGAAAACTGCAGATAAGAAGCCCGTAAAGAACGTCGATCTCTGGAAGCGCCTGGATGCGGCACTGGGCCAGCACGAGATTAAGTGGGAGTGGGTTAAAGGCCACGCCGGCCACCCGGAAAACGAGCGCTGCGATGAACTGGCGCGCGCGGCGGCCTCTAATCCGGCCCATGAGGATACTGGCTACCAGCCTGAATCCTGATCAGGGTTTTCTGTACTGCCGCGTTGCGCCAACGGTCTGGCGGATGGGCGTTTTCGATTTGCTCTGCTTCATGGGGTTAAGCGTCAGAGGGATGGTTCGCTTACGCGCGACGATAAACTGCATGCAGCCTAATGCGGGCAAATGCGTACTCAATAAAACTCCCCCCTGACGTGCCCACGGCAGTACCTGAAAACCGCCATAGTTGAGCACTTCAAAGTTGAGCAGTGACAGCCAGTCGAGCTGGCGCATCATGGTGAACATCCGGCTGTTATAGGGTGGCGTTCGGCGCAATACAGGCACCAGCTTACGTAACCCCATCAGACTCAGCGGATTAAAACCGCTGAGTATCAGCCAGCCGTCATCAATCAGCACGCGATCGGCTTCACGCAGCATACGATGAGGATCGCTGCACCAGGGCAGCGCGTGGGCAAGAAGACACGCATCTACGGATTTTTCCGCAAACGGCAGATGCAATGGGTCAGCCTTCACCTGAACCGGCGATCCGCCGAGAGAGACATTGACCTGATGTGAGATGGCGCAGCTTTCGGTATTGATTTCTGCGCTGAGATTGCCAATCTTAAGCAGGTGAAAGCCATACATTTTCGCGAGCCAGGGCTTCAGCTGTTGCTCAAGCGCCTCGCGATAGTATTCACCCCAGGGCAATTCCGCCCAACGTTCCGGTGCTGCGACAGTCTGAGGTATCCTTGCCGGTTTCATCAAAACACCCGCCACGCTATAAGAGGTAATGTATGAATCTTATCAGTATTCCTGCTTTTCAGGACAATTACATCTGGGTTTTGGTCGATAACGATCGTCGATGCGTCATTGTCGATCCCGGCGAATCCGCCCCTGTGCTTGATGCAATAAAGGAGAACGCCTGGCAGCCAGAAGCCATTCTGTTGACGCACCATCATAACGATCACACTGGCGGCGTGCCGGAACTGTGCGCTCATTTTCCGCATCTTGTGGTTTACGGACCGGCTGAGACACAAGATAAGGGAACGACGCAAGTAGTCCAGGAGGGCGAAAATATCCACATCCGTGAGTGGGAGTTTTCCGTATTTGCTACGCCAGGTCACACTTTGGGACATCTGTGTTTCTACAGTAAACCTTATCTTTTTTGTGGCGACACCCTCTTCTCAGGCGGTTGCGGAAGACTTTTTGAAGGCACACCAAAACAGATGTATCAGTCTTTACAAAAGATTAGTGCTTTACCCGATGACACACTTATTTGTTGTGCCCATGAGTATACATTAGGGAATATGAAGTTTGCGGAGAGCCTCTTACCCGAGGATCGGGCGATTCAGGATTATTATCACAAAGTGAAGGAGTTACGTGCAAAAAACCAAAATACACTACCCGCAATTCTGAAAAATGAGCGCCGAATTAATTTATTTCTGCGAACAGATGATATTGATTTAATTAATAAAATTAACCAAGAAACAAATTTGCAACAACCAGAACAGCGATTTGCATGGTTAAGGTCAAAGAAAGATAACTTCAGATAAATGCGGGTTGCCTTTTCAAAATTTCGCCGTTATCATCGCTCGTCTTTTAAGCAACTATTGACACACACATGAAGGCAAAAGCGATATTACTCGCCTCTGTCCTGCTTGTAGGTTGCCAGTCGCAGAACGGCAGCAACGTACAACAGCACGCACAGAGCCTTTCTGCAGCTGGTCAAGGGGAAGCAGGGAAGTTTACAAGTTCGGCGCGCTGGATGGACGATGGGACATCTTTCGCGCAGGAGCAAGACTTGTGGACCTCTATTGGCGACGAGCTAAAGATGGGAATTCCGGAAAACAGCCGGATTCGCGAACAGAAGCAGAAGTATTTAAGAAATAAGAGCTATCTCCACGATGTAACGTTACGGGCAGAGCCGTATATGTACTGGATAGCCGGGCAAGTTAAGAAACGTAACATGCCTATGGAGCTGGTACTCCTACCCATAGTGGAGAGCGCTTTTGACCCACACGCGACGTCTGGCGCCAATGCCGCAGGCATTTGGCAGATCATTCCGAGCACCGGGCGAAACTATGGTCTGAAACAGACCCGCAACTATGATGCGCGTCGGGATGTTGTCGCTTCAACGACAGCCGCTCTCGACATGATGCAACGTCTGAATAAGATGTTTGACGGCGACTGGCTGTTAACGGTCGCGGCGTATAATAGTGGCGAGGGTCGTGTACTGAAGGCAATGAAAGCGAATAAAGCACGGGGTAAATCCACCGATTTTTGGTCGCTCTCACTGCCACAGGAAACGAAGATTTACGTACCGAAAATGCTGGCCTTGAGCGATATTCTCAAGAACAGCAAGCGTTACGGTGTACAACTGCCAACACCAGACGAAAGTCGTGCACTGGCGCGCGTTCGCCTCAGCAACCCTGTGGATATTCAACAGGTTGCTGATATGACGGGTATGTCGGTAAGTAAACTTAAAACCTTTAATGCAGGCGTTAAAGGCTCAACGCTGGGGGCTAGCGGCCCGCAGTATGTGATGGTTCCGCAGAAACATGCTGAGCAATTGCGTGAGTCTTTAGCATCGGGTGAGATTGCCGCCGTTCAGTCAACGCTGATCGCCGATGCTTCATCCGTTAACAGCCGCAGCTATAAGGTGCGTTCAGGTGATACGCTTTCTGGCATTGCATCACGTCTTGGCGTGACGGCGAAAGATCTGCAGCAGTGGAATAATCTGCGCAGCTCAGGTCTGAAAGTGGGTCAAACTCTGACGGTAGGCGCAGGTAGCAGCGCACAGCGTCTCGCCAGCAACAGCGATAGCATCACTTATCGCGTACGCAAAGGCGATTCACTGTCCAGTATCGCAAAACGACATGGCGTGAACATCAAAGATGTAATGCGCTGGAACAATGATACTGACAATCTGAAACCAGGCGACCAGTTGACGTTGTTTGTGAAGAACAGCGCCACGCCAGACTCCTGATTACACGATCGAAAGATAAAAAGGCACCGATTCCCCTCGGTGCCTTTTTTGTTTATCCCGCTTTTTGCGCTTCAGCCATGATGGTATCGCTGGTAAACGATCCATCCTCCCGCAATTCAAAGTACGCTTTTACCTCAGCAGAGGCACTCTCCTGATAGAGGCGAATCGCCTGACTTAATGCTTCCGGGGTACGCATACGGGCAATCCACGAAGGGTATTCCAGCGGCAAACGGTCTGTTGTTAACGTTCGGGTAATCAACCCCGCTTCAGTGATAAGCGATAACCACTCTCCGCTGGAGTAGTTTTGTACGTGGGAAGTATCACGCAGCGCTTCTACTGTCTGCAGCCAGATATCGCGCACCGGATGCCCGGGAGACATCACATCCATAATAATGAAGATCCCGCCCGGCTTCAGGACACGTTTGACTTCACGTAACGCCTGGCCGACATCATGCCAGTGGTGCGCGGAATAACGGCTAATCACCACCTCAAACGAGGCATCATCAAACGGTAAGGACTCGGCGTACCCCTGGCGCGTATCCACGTTGCTCAACCCTTTCGCCTTCGCCGCCTCAGCAACAACATCCAGCATCTGACTGGATAAGTCATACGCGGTGACCTTCGCCACCTGCTGCGCAGCCGTAAAGCTGGCATGCCCTGCCCCACAGCCTAAATCCAGCACGTGCGCCTGCGGGAATGCTGCCAGACGTTCGCCGAGACGCAGCAGGTCACGACCTGAAGCATGCACGGCGCTGGTCAGATAGGCATTTGCCTGGGAGCCAAACTGTTTTTCTACGTTGTCATGATGGGAGTGTGTTGTTGTCATCGTACTGTCCTTTGTTGGTTAAAAATAAAAGGGCAGCACCCGCGCAGGCCTGCCCCACGGCAGACCTGACACACCATTATTTATCAGGTTTGCCGGGACTGAATTCGACTAGTAGAGGGTTGTGATCGGAGGCGCGCGTGACCAGAACAGAGGCATCATGCACGCTCAGACCACGATAGAAGACAAAATCGAGAGGTCGACCAAAGGCTTTTTTACGCTGATCGTCACTAAAACGGACTTCACGCAGAGACATTTCACGCGCAAAGCGATACAGCGCATTCATGCGCGGACGACTCCAGGCATTGAAATCACCGGCCATAATGATAGGCCCGCTGTGGTGGGCAATTTGATCGCCAATGGGAAGTAACTGCTTACTGTACACATCCACGCCCAGGCTGAAATTTACCGCGTGGATGTTCACCACCATCAGCATCCGGGTATCCGGCAGCGGATAGACGGTCACCAGCGCCGATTTCGCCAGACGCAGTATAGGCTCGCGCTCACGCAGCGGGCAGCAGTAAACCGGGTGTGCTGAAGAGAGGGTCATCACGCCTGAAGGATGTTGCGGCAGGACAAACGCCGGCACCTGGTCGGCAGCAAGATAGTTCGTTGTGGCAAACCGAACCAGTTCAGGTGTGGTTTGCGCCTCCTGAAGCAGAACCAGATGAGCATCTTTACCAAAATTCTTGAGTACCGATAACCACTCCGCACGCTGCTGCTTAAAGATATTCCAGACCAGTACCCGAATTTTGTCATCGCTGCTTAACGGTGTCCCTGCGGGTAATGCCTGGCTTATGCTCGCAAACGACCCCGGAGGCAAGATCCTCTCCGCGGGCATTCCGGCAACATAACGCATGGCATAGGTATTTTTTCGCACTTTTGGAAACGGCCTCTGTAACATGAACCAGCCCGAAAACGGACTGGTTCTAATGTTATAGGGACTTTAGGTCACACTTTCAACGCAATTTCTGAGAAACCGCTTTCCAGTTTTGTAAGCAAGCACTTACTGATGTTATCCCAGTGCTACGCGGGTAGGTTTATCGAGGCGGCCACTCAGCCCTATCAGCAGGAAAGCGACAAGGACGATCACCGCACCAATCCAGGGTGTCTGGGTTAATCCAAAGTGTTCGACGGTTTGTCCGCCAATAATGGAGCCCAGCGCGATCCCAATATTGAACGCGGCAATGTTCAGTCCGGATGCCACATCCACGGCGTTTGGCGTATAGAGCTCCGCTTTCTGAACAACATAAACCTGAAGCCCGGGCACGTTGCCAAAAGCGAAGACACCCATTACCAGTACCGTGATCAGTGCGGCGTATTGCATGGACGCCGTGAACTGGAATATCAACAGCAGAACCACCAGGGCGGCGAAGATAAATTTCAGCGCCGGAACCGCACCATGTTTATCTGCAAGCTTGCCGCCCCAGATATTGCCAATCGCCACGGAAATACCGTATCCCAGCAAAATCCAGCTCACGGCACTCGGGGAGAAGCCTGCCAGGTCCTGCATCATCGGTGCCAGGAAGGTGAAGGCGGTAAATACGCCTCCATAGCCCAGAGCCGTGACCGCGTAGATGATCAGCAAACGCGGATGGGTAAGCACCTTTAGCTGATCGCTCAGGCTGGCGCTGGCCCGGCCTGGAATAGTCGACGGTACCAGCAGCAGGCTAGCAACAAGGGCAATAACCCCCAATAAGGAGACGGCCAGAAACGTCTCACGCCAGCCGAAGTGCTGTCCGATAAACGTGCCTAGCGGCACGCCCGTAACGAGTGCGACGGTCAGTCCACCAAACATGATCGCAATAGCTGAGGCTGCTTTCTCTTTGGAGACCAGGCTGGTTGCAATGGTGGAACCAATTGAGAAGAACACGCCGTGTGCAAGGCCGGTCAACAGACGGGCAATCACCAGGGTGGTGTAGTCCGGTGCCTGCCAGGCCAGAATGTTACCGGCGGTGAACAACACCATCAACGCAACTAACAGCTGCTTACGCGGAAAACGTCCGGTCAGAGCCGTCAGCACAGGCGCACCGACGGCGACGCCCAGGGCGTAGATTGACACCAGCAATCCGGCGGAAGGCAGCGAGATCGCAAGCTGGTTAGCAATGGTGGGAACCAGTCCCACGATAACAAATTCGGTCGTGCCAATTGCAAAGGCACTGATCGTCAGGGCAAGTAGCGCCAGTGGCATAAAATACTCCGTATCATCAGGATTAAGATGACAGGCAGTATGCGCCAGTGCTTAAATAACAAAAATGGTCAAAATATCAATAGAATTTTGCAGGTGGTGCAACAATGAAAGCAACGTCAGAAGAGCTGACAATCTTTGTCGCCGTTGTTGAAAGCGGTAGCTTTAGCCGTGCAGCCGAACAGCTGGGACAGGCTAACTCGGCCATCAGCCGCTCAGTGAAAAAGCTGGAGATGAAGCTTGGGGTGAGCCTGCTCAACCGGACGACGCGGCAACTGAGCCTGACGGAAGAAGGAGAGCGTTATTTCCGCCGCGTGCAGTCGGTGCTGCAGGAGATGGCTGCAGCAGAGACAGAAATTATGGAAAGCCGCAGCACGCCGCGGGGATTGCTGCGCATTGATGCGGCCACGCCGGTAGTACTGCACTTTCTGATGCCGCTGATCAAACCTTTTCGTGAACGCTATCCGGAGATGACGCTTTCTTTGGTCTCATCAGAGACGTTTATCAACCTCATCGAGCGTAAAGTGGATGTGGCTATCCGGGCCGGTACACTGACCGATTCAAGCTTGCGCGCCCGCCCGCTGTTTGCCAGCTACCGCAAAATTATCGCGTCGCCGCAGTACATTGCTGAGCACGGTAAACCGGAGACCGTTGAAGAGTTGAAGCAGCATCTTTGTCTGGGCTTTACGGAACCGGTATCACTGAACACCTGGCCTGTCGCCTGTCGTGATGGTCAGCTTCATGAAATTACCAGTGGGTTATCGTCAAACAGTGGAGAAACGCTAAAGCAACTGTGTCTTGAAGGGAACGGCATCGCATGCCTGTCTGACTATATGATAGATAAGGAGATTGCACGAGGTGAACTGGTGGAACTGATGGCGGATAAACGTTTGCCGGTCGAGATGCCTTTTAGCGCAGTGTATTACAGTGACAGAGCGGTGAGTACGCGGATTCGTGCTTTTATTGACTTCCTGAGTGAACATATAAAGACAGCTCCCGGAGGAGCTGTATGAGGGTTAAGGCGACAGAGGGTTAGTGAAACTTAATCCCAGTCAGGCGCTAAACCTTCCGGGCTGACCAGGCGATCGTTGCACTCCAGTGCTGCGATCGCTTTTTTATCGTCATCATCCAGATGAAGGTCGACCGCTGACAGGTTGCTGGCCAGGTTTACACGTTTGGTTGACGATGGGATCACGGCATAACCTTCGCCCATTGCCCATGCCAGAATGACCTGTGCCGGAGTCGCGTTATGTTTTTCTGCAATACGTATAATCGCCTCATCTTTCAGAGCCTTACCATAAGCCAGCGTCATGTATGACGTGATGTGGATACCGTGCTGCGTTGCCCAGTCCACGACTTTATGGTTTTGCAGATAAGGTGAAAGTTCAATCTGGTTGGTCGCGATATTTTCTGCACCTACTGCGGCAATGGCTTTTTCCATCAGCGGAATGGTGAAGTTTGAAATACCGATTTCACGCGTTAATCCCTGCTTTTTCGCTTCCATCAGCGCCTGCATGAACTCTTCTACAGAAACGGCATCGTTTGGTGATGGCCAGTGGATCAGCGTCAGGTCCACGTAGTCAGTACGCAGCTTTTTCAGACTCTCTTTCAGGCTAGGGAGCAGTTTGTCTTTGCTGAGGTTTTCAATCCAGATTTTGGTGGTGATAAATATCTCGTTACGCGGTACACCACTCTCTTCAATGGCCTGTCCAACGGCAGCTTCATTTTCATAGATCTGTGCCGTATCAATTGCGCGATAGCCTAACTCGAGTGCCGTTTTAACAGATGCGATAACAACGTCGTCTTTCAGGCGGAAAGTGCCCAGACCAAATGCAGGGAGAGTCATAGTATTCCTCAATCATTATGTTCGTAAACTGAGGAGGATTATCGCTGGCGTTGTTATATTGAAAAAGATCGTAAAACGCAGAGGATTTTTGCTCATTTCGCAATAATTAAACAGCAGATAAGAAAAAATCCCTGAGCGTTAACTCAGGGCTTTCAATAAGTGGCGGAACGGACGGGACTCGAACCCGCGACCCCCTGCGTGACAGGCAGGTATTCTAACCGACTGAACTACCGCTCCACCGAAGACTGCTTGTAACCACCGGATTTATGCACCGGCTTACTACTTAATTTGATGCCTGGCAGTTCCCTACTCTCACATGGGGAGACCCCACACTACCATCGGCGCTACGGCGTTTCACTTCTGAGTTCGGCATGGGGTCAGGTGGGACCACCGCGCTAAAGCCGCCAGGCAAATTCTGTTATCTGTATCAGGCTGAAAATCGTCTCTCACCGCCAAAACACCTTCGGCGTTGTAAGGTTAAGCCTCACGGTTCATTAGTATCGGTTAGCTCAACGCATCGCTGCGCTTACACACCCGACCTATCAACGTCATAGTCTTTAACGTTCCTTCAGGAGACTTAAAGTCTCAGGGAGAACTCATCTCGGGGCAAGTTTCGTGCTTAGATGCTTTCAGCACTTATCTCTTCCGCATTTAGCTACCGGGCAGTGCCATTGGCATGACAACCCGAACACCAGTGATGCGTCCACTCCGGTCCTCTCGTACTAGGAGCAGCCCCCCTCAATTCTCCAGCGCCCACGGCAGATAGGGACCGAACTGTCTCACGACGTTCTAAACCCAGCTCGCGTACCACTTTAAATGGCGAACAGCCATACCCTTGGGACCTACTTCAGCCCCAGGATGTGATGAGCCGACATCGAGGTGCCAAACACCGCCGTCGATATGAACTCTTGGGCGGTATCAGCCTGTTATCCCCGGAGTACCTTTTATCCGTTGAGCGATGGCCCTTCCATTCAGAACCACCGGATCACTATGACCTGCTTTCGCACCTGCTCGAGCCGTCACTCTCGCAGTCAAGCTAGCTTATGCCATTGCACTAACCTCCTGATGTCCGACCAGGATTAGCTAACCTTCGTGCTCCTCCGTTACTCTTTGGGAGGAGACCGCCCCAGTCAAACTACCCACCAGACACTGTCCGCAACCCGGATTACGGGTCTACGTTAGAACACCAGCCATTAAAGGGTGGTATTTCAAGGTCGGCTCCACGCAGACTGGCGTCCACGCTTCAAAGCCTCCCACCTATCCTACACATCAAGGACCAGTGTTCAGTGTCAAGCTATAGTAAAGGTTCACGGGGTCTTTCCGTCTTGCCGCGGGTACACTGCATCTTCACAGCGAGTTCAATTTCACTGAGTCTCGGGTGGAGACAGCCTGGCCATCATTACGCCATTCGTGCAGGTCGGAACTTACCCGACAAGGAATTTCGCTACCTTAGGACCGTTATAGTTACGGCCGCCGTTTACCGGGGCTTCGATCAAGAGCTTCGCGTTACCGCTAACCCCATCAATTAACCTTCCGGCACCGGGCAGGCGTCACACCGTATACGTCCACTTTCGTGTTTGCACAGTGCTGTGTTTTTAATAAACAGTTGCAGCCAGCTGGTATCTTCGACTGATTTCAGCTCCACCCGCAGGGGCTTCACCTACATATCAGCGTGCCTTCTCCCGAAGTTACGGCACCATTTTGCCTAGTTCCTTCACCCGAGTTCTCTCAAGCGCCTTGGTATTCTCTACCTGACCACCTGTGTCGGTTTGGGGTACGATTTCGTGTTACCTGATGCTTAGAGGCTTTTCCTGGAAGCAGGGCATTTGTTACTTCAGCACCGTAGTGCCTCGTCATCACACCTCAGCGTTAATAAGGTACCGGATTTACCTGGAACCTCCGCCTACATGCTTAAACCGGGACAACCGTCGCCCGGCTAACATAGCCTTCTCCGTCCCCCCTTCGCAGTAACACCAAGTACAGGAATATTAACCTGTTTCCCATCGACTACGCCTTTCGGCCTCGCCTTAGGGGTCGACTCACCCTGCCCCGATTAACGTTGGACAGGAACCCTTGGTCTTCCGGCGAGCGGGCTTTTCACCCGCTTTATCGTTACTTATGTCAGCATTCGCACTTCTGATACCTCCAGCAACCCTCACAGGCCACCTTCAACGGCTTACAGAACGCTCCCCTACCCAACAACGCATAAGCGTCGCTGCCGCAGCTTCGGTGCATGGTTTAGCCCCGTTACATCTTCCGCGCAGGCCGACTCGACCAGTGAGCTATTACGCTTTCTTTAAATGATGGCTGCTTCTAAGCCAACATCCTGGCTGTCTGTGCCTTCCCACATCGTTTCCCACTTAACCATGACTTTGGGACCTTAGCTGGCGGTCTGGGTTGTTTCCCTCTTCACGACGGACGTTAGCACCCGCCGTGTGTCTCCCGTGATAACATTCTTCGGTATTCGTAGTTTGCATCGGGTTGGTAAGCCGGGATGGCCCCCTAGCCGAAACAGTGCTCTACCCCCGAAGATGAGTTCACGAGGCGCTACCTAAATAGCTTTCGGGGAGAACCAGCTATCTCCCGGTTTGATTGGCCTTTCACCCCCAGCCACAGGTCATCCGCTAATTTTTCAACATTAGTCGGTTCGGTCCTCCAGTTAGTGTTACCCAACCTTCAACCTGCCCATGGCTAGATCACCGGGTTTCGGGTCTATACCCTGCAACTTAACGCCCAGTTAAGACTCGGTTTCCCTTCGGCTCCCCTATACGGTTAACCTTGCTACAGAATATAAGTCGCTGACCCATTATACAAAAGGTACGCAGTCACCTAACAAGTAGGCTCCCACTGCTTGTACGTACACGGTTTCAGGTTCTTTTTCACTCCCCTCGCCGGGGTTCTTTTCGCCTTTCCCTCACGGTACTGGTTCACTATCGGTCAGTCAGGAGTATTTAGCCTTGGAGGATGGTCCCCCCATATTCAGACAGGATACCACGTGTCCCGCCCTACTCTTCGAGTTCACAACCTGTGCATTTTCGTGTACGGGACTATCACCCTGTACCGTCGGACTTTCCAGACCGTTCCACTAACACACAAGCTGATTCAGACTCCGGGCTGCTCCCCGTTCGCTCGCCGCTACTGGGGGAATCTCGGTTGATTTCTTTTCCTCGGGGTACTTAGATGTTTCAGTTCCCCCGGTTCGCCTCGTTAACCTATGTATTCAGTTAACGATAGTGTGACGAATCACACTGGGTTTCCCCATTCGGACATCGCCGGGTCAAAGGTTCATATCACCTCGCCGGCGCTTTTCGCAGATTAGCACGTCCTTCATCGCCTCTGACTGCCAGGGCATCCACCGTGTACGCTTAGTCGCTTAACCTCACAACCCGAAGATGTTTCTTTCGATTCATCATCGGTTTGCGAAAATTTGAGAGACTCGAACACACATAACATGTGTGTCGTTTCAATTTTCAGCTTGATCCAGATTTTTAAAGAGCAAAACTTCGCAGTGCACCTTTTCAGGTTCACTCTGAAGTTTTCTTGTGTTCGCAGTAAAAGATGGTGGAGCTATGCGGGATCGAACCGCAGACCTCCTGCGTGCAAAGCAGGCGCTCTCCCAGCTGAGCTATAGCCCCATCGTTTGTAATCTCTGTACCGCTCATCCTTTAAAAGGAGTTTGGTAGGCCTGAGTGGACTTGAACCACCGACCTCACCCTTATCAGGGGTGCGCTCTAACCACCTGAGCTACAAGCCTGCAGAGATTTTTACTGCTGTTTTTTCATCAGACAATCTGTGTGAGCACTACAAAGGCAGGTTCTTTAAGGTAAGGAGGTGATCCAACCGCAGGTTCCCCTACGGTTACCTTGTTACGACTTCACCCCAGTCATGAATCACAAAGTGGTAAGCGCCCTCCCGAAGGTTAAGCTACCTACTTCTTTTGCAACCCACTCCCATGGTGTGACGGGCGGTGTGTACAAGGCCCGGGAACGTATTCACCGTAGCATTCTGATCTACGATTACTAGCGATTCCGACTTCATGGAGTCGAGTTGCAGACTCCAATCCGGACTACGACGCACTTTATGAGGTCCGCTTGCTCTCGCGAGGTCGCTTCTCTTTGTATGCGCCATTGTAGCACGTGTGTAGCCCTACTCGTAAGGGCCATGATGACTTGACGTCATCCCCACCTTCCTCCAGTTTATCACTGGCAGTCTCCTTTGAGTTCCCGGCCTAACCGCTGGCAACAAAGGATAAGGGTTGCGCTCGTTGCGGGACTTAACCCAACATTTCACAACACGAGCTGACGACAGCCATGCAGCACCTGTCTCAGAGTTCCCGAAGGCACCAATCCATCTCTGGAAAGTTCTCTGGATGTCAAGAGTAGGTAAGGTTCTTCGCGTTGCATCGAATTAAACCACATGCTCCACCGCTTGTGCGGGCCCCCGTCAATTCATTTGAGTTTTAACCTTGCGGCCGTACTCCCCAGGCGGTCGACTTAACGCGTTAGCTCCGGAAGCCACGCCTCAAGGGCACAACCTCCAAGTCGACATCGTTTACGGCGTGGACTACCAGGGTATCTAATCCTGTTTGCTCCCCACGCTTTCGCACCTGAGCGTCAGTCTTTGTCCAGGGGGCCGCCTTCGCCACCGGTATTCCTCCAGATCTCTACGCATTTCACCGCTACACCTGGAATTCTACCCCCCTCTACAAGACTCTAGCCTGCCAGTTTCGAATGCAGTTCCCAGGTTGAGCCCGGGGATTTCACATCCGACTTGACAGACCGCCTGCGTGCGCTTTACGCCCAGTAATTCCGATTAACGCTTGCACCCTCCGTATTACCGCGGCTGCTGGCACGGAGTTAGCCGGTGCTTCTTCTGCGGGTAACGTCAATTGCTGTGGTTATTAACCACAACACCTTCCTCCCCGCTGAAAGTACTTTACAACCCGAAGGCCTTCTTCATACACGCGGCATGGCTGCATCAGGCTTGCGCCCATTGTGCAATATTCCCCACTGCTGCCTCCCGTAGGAGTCTGGACCGTGTCTCAGTTCCAGTGTGGCTGGTCATCCTCTCAGACCAGCTAGGGATCGTCGCCTAGGTGAGCCGTTACCCCACCTACTAGCTAATCCCATCTGGGCACATCTGATGGCAAGAGGCCCGAAGGTCCCCCTCTTTGGTCTTGCGACGTTATGCGGTATTAGCTACCGTTTCCAGTAGTTATCCCCCTCCATCAGGCAGTTTCCCAGACATTACTCACCCGTCCGCCACTCGTCACCCGAGAGCAAGCTCTCTGTGTTACCGTTCGACTTGCATGTGTTAGGCCTGCCGCCAGCGTTCAATCTGAGCCATGATCAAACTCTTCAATTTAAGTTTGATGCTCGTGAATTAAACTTCGTAATGAATTACGTATGTTCACTCAGAGACTTGGTATTCATTTTTCGTCTTGCGACGTTAAGAATCCATGTCACTTTGAGTGCCCACACAGATTGTCTGATAAATTGTTAAAGAGCAGTTGCAACGCGGCTTTCAGCTCACCGTCGCGAGGTGGCGTATATTACGCTTTCCTCTTTCAGAGTCAACCCGTTATTTCAGGATTTTTTCTCTTCAACCGACCGGGTTGTCTGTGAAGTGATTCACATCTGCCGTGTCGATGGAGGCGCATTATAGGGAGCTGCCGAGGAATGACAAGTGGAAATATGCATTTTTATTTCGACCGCTCACCTTTTCACCAGAACGGCTATTTTTGGTGCTTTTTTATCTCTTTTGGCAGATCGGCCAGGCTATTAATCACCCAATCCGCGGCATTTTCAGCTTCTGGCGTAACAGGCTTACCCGTGCGCACTAATATTTTGGTCCCCACACCTGCAGCTGCAGCTGCCTGCATATCTTCCAGTTTATCGCCCACCATATAAGAAGCGGCCATATCGATGTGCAGAAACTCTTGCGCGGAGATAAACATTCCCGGATGCGGTTTACGGCAATCACAGGTCTGGCGATACGCTTCTACGGTTCCCTGAGGGTGGTGTGGGCAATAATAAATGCCATCAAGATCGACCCCGCGATCCGCCAGCGACCAGTCCATCCATTCTGTCAGCGTCTCGAATTGCGCTTCGGTGAATTTACCGCGCGCAATACCAGACTGGTTCGTTACGACCACCAGCGCGTAGCCCATCTCTTTCAGCTGGCGCATTGCCTCTATAACGCCTTCGATAAATTCGAACTCATCAATCTCATGAACATAACCGTGATCCACATTAATAGTGCCATCACGATCGAGAAAAATTGCGGGTACTGATTTTGCCACCGGTTTGCTCCTGAAAAAGGCCTGTTGAGCTAGTATCTCATGAAACGCAGCGCAATAAAGTGCTCATCGTACAGAGTTGGATTGATTTAGACGTCTGGATGCCTTAACATCCGTTTTGTTTACGGTCATCACCCGTATCTGGCAGAACAAAATGCCACGGCTAACTTACATACGATAAAAATAATCTAATGATTAAACTTTCCAATATCACCAAAGTGTTCCAGCAGGGGAACCGAACCATTCAGGCGCTGAACAATGTCAGCCTGCATGTTCCTGCTGGTCAAATTTATGGCGTCATTGGCGCATCGGGTGCAGGTAAAAGCACGCTGATCCGTTGTGTTAACCTGCTTGAGCGTCCAACCCAGGGTAACGTAGAAGTTGGCGGCCAGGAACTTACCGCTCTTTCAGAGAAAGAACTCACCAAAGCGCGTCGTCAGATTGGCATGATCTTCCAGCACTTCAACCTGCTGGCTTCCCGCACCGTTTTCGGCAACGTCGCCTTGCCGCTGGAGCTGGACAACACACCGAAAGAAGAAGTGAAACGTCGCGTTACCGAACTGCTCGACCTCGTGGGTCTGGGTGACAAACATGACAGCTACCCGGCAAATCTGTCTGGTGGTCAAAAGCAGCGTGTGGCGATTGCCCGCGCACTGGCTAGCAATCCTAAGGTATTGCTGTGTGATGAAGCGACCAGCGCACTGGATCCGGCTACCACGCGTTCTATTCTGGAACTGCTGAAAGACATTAACCGTCGCCTCGGCCTGACGATCCTCCTTATTACGCACGAGATGGATGTGGTGAAACGCATCTGCGACTGCGTGGCGGTCATTAGCAACGGTGAACTGATTGAGCAGGACACCGTCAGCGAAGTGTTCTCCCATCCGAAGACCCCGCTGGCGCAGCAGTTCATTCAGTCGACGCTGCACCTGGATATTCCGGAAGATTATCTGGAGCGTTTGAAAACTGAACCCGCGGCAGACAGTGTCCCAATGCTGCGCATGGAGTTCACCGGTCAGTCCGTTGATGCCCCTCTGCTTTCCGAAACCGCGCGTCGCTTTAACGTGAACAACAACATTATCAGCGCCCAGATGGATTACGCCGGTGGCGTGAAGTTCGGCATCATGCTGACGGAAATGCACGGCACACAAGAAGAAACCCAGGCGGCAATCGCCTGGCTGCAAGAACACCACGTAAAAGTAGAGGTACTGGGTTATGTCTGAGCCGATGATGTGGCTGCTGGTTCGCGGCGTTTGGGAAACGCTGGCAATGACCTTCGTATCGGGTTTCTTTGGTTTTGTGATTGGCCTGCCGGTCGGCGTACTGCTGTATGTCACGCGTCCGGGTCAAATCATTGAGAACGCGAAGCTCTACCGTACGCTCTCTGCACTGGTTAACATCTTCCGTTCCATCCCGTTCATTATTCTGCTGGTGTGGATGATTCCATTTACCCGCGTGATCGTTGGTACGTCAATCGGTCTGCAGGCGGCCATTGTTCCGTTGACGGTCGGCGCTGCGCCGTTTATCGCCCGTATGGTGGAAAACGCCCTGCTGGAGATCCCAACGGGATTGATCGAGGCCTCTCGTGCGATGGGCGCAACACCTATGCAGATCGTCCGCAAGGTACTGCTGCCTGAAGCACTGCCTGGCCTGGTGAATGCGGCCACGATTACGCTTATTACTCTGGTGGGGTATTCCGCGATGGGTGGTGCCGTAGGTGCCGGCGGTTTAGGCCAGATTGGCTACCAGTACGGCTATATTGGTTATAACGCTACCGTAATGAATACCGTTCTGGTATTGCTGGTTGTGCTGGTTTACTTAATCCAGTTCTCTGGCGATCGCATCGTCCGGGCTGTTACTCACAAATAACGTTACACACAACACAAACTCGACGAGTTAAGGATAAAACATGGCGTTTAAATTAAAGACCTTTGCAGCAGTAGGCGCGCTTATTGGCTCTCTGGCACTGGTGGGTTGCGGTCAGGACGAAAAAGATCCAAACCACATCAAAGTGGGCGTTATCGTTGGTGCAGAACAGCAGGTTGCTGAAGTTGCCCAGAAAGTGGCGAAAGAGAAATACGGCCTGGACGTTGAGCTGGTGACCTTCAACGATTACGTTCTGCCAAACGAAGCGCTGAGCAAAGGCGATATCGACGCTAACGCCTTCCAGCATAAGCCTTACCTGGATCAGCAGATCAAAGATCGTGGCTATAAGCTGGTAGGTGTCGGTAACACCTTCGTTTATCCGATTGCCGGTTACTCCAAGAAAATTAAATCACTGGACGAACTGCAGCCGGGCTCTCAGGTTGCGGTGCCTAACGACCCAACCAACCTCGGTCGTTCCCTGCTGCTGCTGCAGAAAGTGGGCCTGATCAAACTGAAAGACGGTGTTGGCCTGCTGCCAACCGTTCTGGATGTCACCGAGAACCCGAAAAATCTGAAAATTGTTGAGCTGGAAGCCCCACAGCTGCCACGTTCTCTGGACGATGCGCAGATTGCTCTGGCCGTTATCAACACCACTTACGCCAGCCAGATTGGCCTGACGCCAGCGAAAGACGGTATCTTCGTTGAAGATAAAGACTCCCCGTACGTTAACCTGATCGTGACTCGCGAAGACAACAAAGACGCGGAAAACGTGAAGAAGTTCGTACAGGCTTATCAGTCTGACGAAGTTTACCAGGAAGCCAACAAAGTGTTTAACGGTGGCGCGGTTAAAGGCTGGTAATCTCACCTCAGTGTAATATCATCAGGACGGGCTTATGCCCGTCTTGTCATTTGTGCAGTCAACTGATTCAATATCTGACGTTTTGATTATCCATTGAGGAATTATTATGCGTGCTTTACCGATCTGTCTTTTAGCACTCATGCTGAGCGGCTGTTCTATGCTAAGCAGATCTCCTGTTGAACCTGTTCAAAGCACGGCAACCCCGCCAAAAACAGAGCCTGCGAAACCGAAAGTGGTTCGCCCTGCGCCGGTTCGCATTATCACGAAAGCTGACGAACTCGTCGGTAAACCGTTCCGTGAACTGGGTGAAGTAAGCGGTGAATCCTGTCAGGCAACCAATCAGGACTCTCCGCCGAATATCCCGACAGCGCGTAAACGCATGCAGATTAACGCTGCCAAAATGAAAGCCAACGCGGTTCTGCTGCACAGCTGTGAAGTCACCAGCGGCACGCCGGGCTGCTATCGTCAGGCGGTTTGCATCGGTTCTGCGCTGAACATTACGGCGAAATGAGTGCATTTCAGTTTGAGCAGATAGGCGTTATCCACTCTCCCTATAAAGAGAAGTTCGCCGTGCCTCGCCAGCCGGGTCTGGTGACCAGCGGCGGGGGCGAGCTTCATCTTCTGGCGCCTTACAACCAGGCCGATGCGGTACGCGGGCTTGAGGCATTTAGCCATTTATGGGTGGTATTTGTCTTTCATCAGACGATGGAAGGCGGCTGGCGACCAACCGTGCGCCCTCCTCGTCTGGGTGGAAATGCGCGAATGGGCGTATTTGCGACTCGCTCGACCTTCCGTCCAAACCCGATCGGGATGTCGTTGGTTGAACTGAAAGGCATACGTTGTCAGAAAGATCGGGTGATACTGGAATTAGGCAGTCTGGACCTGGTGGACGGCACGCCGGTTATCGACATCAAACCCTATTTGCCCTTCGCGGAAGCGCTCCCGGACGCGCGCGCAAGTTATGCTCAGGATGCACCGCAGGCGGATATGCCTGTCTCTTTTACCCCTGAGATCGCCTCGCAGCTTAGCCAGATGGAGAAGCGCTATCCTCGTTTGCGGAATTTCATCACCGAAGTGCTGGCACAGGACCCCCGTCCAGCCTACCGTAAAGAAGAGGAAGCAGGAAAAACATACGCCGTCTGGCTGCTGGATTTTAACGTGCGCTGGCGCGTCACCGGGGCAGGTTTTGAAGTGTTTGCCCTTGAACCCAGGTAATTTTGTTCTCCTCTCTTTTGGCATCTTTGCCACACTGGTAAACTAAACCACTTTTTTTGTGTCAGGCTGGTGTTTCAGCCTGTTCCAATCGTCGAAATGGAACCGTAACAACATGCGTACTAGCCAATATCTGCTCTCCACTCTGAAGGAGACGCCTGCCGACGCCGAAGTGATCAGCCATCAGCTGATGCTGCGCGCCGGGATGATCCGCAAGCTGGCCTCCGGGTTATATACCTGGCTGCCGACCGGCGTGCGCGTCCTGAAAAAAGTCGAAAACATCGTGCGTGAAGAGATGAACAACGCCGGTGCTATCGAGGTGTCCATGCCTGTGGTGCAGCCCGCTGACCTGTGGCAGGAGAGCGGCCGTTGGGAACAATATGGCCCAGAGCTGCTGCGCTTCGTCGATCGCGGCGAGCGTCCATTCGTTCTCGGCCCAACGCATGAAGAGGTCATTACCGACCTGATCCGTAACGAGCTGAGCTCTTACAAACAGCTGCCGCTGAACTTCTTCCAGATTCAGACCAAGTTCCGTGATGAAGTTCGTCCTCGTTTCGGGGTGATGCGCTCCCGCGAATTCCTGATGAAAGATGCTTATTCTTTCCATACCTCTCAGGAATCGCTGCAAGAGACCTACGACAAAATGTACGAGGCATACAGCAAAATCTTCTCCCGCATGGGTCTGGATTTCCGCGCTGTGCAGGCTGATACCGGCTCCATCGGTGGTAGCGCATCCCATGAATTCCAGGTACTGGCGCAGAGCGGTGAAGACGATGTGATCTTCTCGGACTCTTCAGATTACGCCGCGAACATCGAATTTGCAGAAGCGCTGGCACCAAAAGAACCACGCGGCGCTGCAACGCAGGAGATGACGCTGGTTGATACGCCAAACGCGAAAACCATTGCTGAGCTGGTTGAGCAGTTTGGTCTGCCGATTGAAAAAACCGTCAAAACGCTGCTGGTGAAATCTACCGAAGGCAGCGCTTACCCGCTGGTTGCCCTGCTGGTGCGTGGCGATCACGAGCTGAACGAAGTGAAAGCAGAGAAGCTGCCGCAGGTCGCGAGCCCGCTGACGTTTGCAACAGAAGCGGAAATCCGTGCCGTGGTCAATGCAGGTCCTGGCTCTCTCGGCCCGGTTAATATGCCGGTTCCGGTTGTTATTGACCGCACAGTTGCTGCGATGAGCGACTTCTCCGCCGGTGCTAACATCGACGGTAAACACTACTTCGGTATTAACTGGGATCGCGACGTGGCGACGCCTGAAGTGGCAGACATCCGTAACGTGGTCGCAGGCGATCCAAGTCCGGACGGTCAGGGCACCCTGATGATTAAGCGCGGTATCGAAGTCGGTCACATCTTCCAGCTGGGTGACAAATACTCTCGCGCACTGAACGCCGCCGTTCAGGGTGAAGATGGCCGTAACCAGATCCTGACCATGGGCTGCTACGGTATCGGGGTCACTCGTGTGGTCGCGGCGGCCATTGAACAGAACTACGACGAGCGTGGTATCGTCTGGCCGGACAATATCGCTCCGTTCCAGGTTGCGATTCTGCCAATGAACATGCACAAATCCTACCGTGTGCAGGAGCTGGCTGAGAAGCTGTACGCCGAGCTGCGTGCTCAGGGTATCGAAGTGCTGATGGATGACCGTAAAGAGCGTCCGGGCGTGATGTTCGCCGATATGGAACTGATTGGTATTCCACACACGGTGGTCATCGGTGACCGTAACCTCGACAGCGATGAGATCGAATACAAATACCGTCGTAGCGGCGAGAAACAGATGATCAAGACAGGCGATATTCTTGATTACCTGGTGAAAGCCATCAAAGGCTAAACAAAAAACCCCGCTCAGGCGGGGTTTTTTAATGGATAATCGTCAGCTTATTGACTGTTACAGTCTTTGCCTGCGATAAATTTCGCCTCTTTATCCACCACCAGCGTTTTCACGCTCTCTCCGCTATCCGGGTTTGGCTCCAGCGTAAAGTGACCATCTACGGTCAGCAATACCGGCTTGCTGTCATTGCCACGCGCCACGGCGTAATCACGTTCAAGCTGCGCGTTGTTCGCCACGCTGACTTTCTTACCCGTTGCACAGTCGGTAAAGATCGCCGCATCCGCCATATAGAAATACATACCCCGCATTGGCATCGGCGTAGCAGGCAGAGCCGCTTTCACCGGCGCAAGCGTATAGTTGAACTGGGATTCAATCGGGTTGCCCTCGCGGTCGAGCATCTCCATCCCCTCACCTTTGGCGCGGAAATACGTTTTCTCACCCGTGGTATCCGTCAGGACCAGCTTTTCCGCTGTACGCGCCCAGGTTCCGTAGGTCGCAAACGAAGAGGGTTCTTTAGCGCCCTGATAACGCTGGTTCATAACCCAGGTGCCGTCTTTTTGCAGGAACAGGGACGTTTCGATGCCTTCACAGTCTGCACAAGGCAATACGCCGCGCCAGCTCTGCTGCATAGGCTTTAACGCTTCATTCTGCGAGGGCTGCAAAACCTGCGTTTCAGAACGGTTGTTACACCCGAAAAGCGCAAACAGCGTACTCACTGCCAGCGCTGAAAATAATGCTTTTTTCACAATGAATTCCTTATGAAAAGTGTGTTCCCTTTCGTCACTCCATCGGGCGACGAACTTTACCGCGTAGTGCTTTCACTGTGGATTTTTGGGCTTTCGAGGACAACCGACGCTCTTTCGATGCGCGGGTTGGCCGCGTTGCCCGGCGGCTTTTTTGTACTGCTGTTAATTCTTTAATAACGGCCACCAGCCTGGCTATCGCCGCTTCCCGGTTTAACTCCTGGCTGCGGTACTCCTGGGCTTTAATCACAATCACACCTTCGCTGGTGATCAGATGATGGCTGGCAGCAAGCAGACTCTCTTTATAATACTCTGGCAGGCTTGATGCCCGAATGTCAAAACGCAAATGGATCGCCGTTGACGCCTTATTGACGTGCTGTCCACCCGCCCCCTGAGCACGGATGGCGGTGATCTCCAGCTCATTATCAGGGATGCTGACGTTTCGGGACAAAACAATCATGACGCAGGCTGCCAGGCCGTCAAATGAATTTCCAGATTATTCTGAGAATCAGAGAGCCAGATGGCACCGTCCTGAATGGTTGCCTGCAGGGCCATCGTCCGGCCGGCAAACTCACTGAGCTGCGCCAGCTGTTCATCATCCAGATACCAGACGGTGAGATTTTTATACTGCGCACATTTATTCTTGTTTTGTTGCCACCAGATCTCCGCCGCGCGCTGGTTATAGGCGAATAACGCCACTTCAGCGGACTGGGTACAGGCCTTTTTAATCCGACGCTCGTCCGGCAGACCGAGCTCGATCCACAGGTCGATGCCCAGATGATCGTTTCGCAGCCAGGCTTCTGGCTCGTCCTCTGCACTTAAGCCGCGGGTAAACTGCAGCCGCTCGTTGGCGTATTTAATCCACGCCAGCAGGCGCAGCATCATACGCTCCTGGGTTTCGGAGGGGTGGCGCGCCAGCGTCAGCGACGCATCCAGAAACTGGTTGCGATCAAGATCGGCCACATTGACCACTGCTTTATAAATTGTCGCTTTAAGCGCCATGAGAGAACTCCATTCGAATCAGGGGCACATTGTAGCGAAAACAGAGGCAAAAGGCTGTCACGCGGTGATAAATCACACCTGTCAAGGCGCTGATATTGCTTAAATGAGTATGGTATAGTCACCTTGCTAAACCGAGTTTATCTTCGTAGGCTTAATGATATCTCACAGTAAGTCAGTGCGCTGGCGGGAGGGGATGTGAATAATTATTGTGAGTTAATTCGCAAACGGTATGCGGAAATCGCCAGCGGAGATCTGGGGTATGTCCCGGACGCGTTGGGCTGTGTATTGAAAGTGCTTAATGAAGTGGCCTCTGATGAGAGCCTTTCAGAGTCGGTCAGGGAAAAAGCAGCGTACGCTGCGGCGAATTTACTGGTGAGCGATTATGTCGATGAATGATACTTATCAACCCATCAATTGTGATGACTATGACAACCTCGAACTCGCCTGCCAGCATCATTTAATACTGACGCTGGAGCTAAAAGATGGCGAAGTATTGAAGGCAAAAGCCAGCGATCTGGTTTCACGTAAGAACGTGGAATATCTGGTTGTTGAAGACGGCAGTGCAACGCGTGAGCTACGTCTGGATAAAATAGCCAGCTTCAGCCACCCGCAAATCGGCACCGTCGTGGTGAGCGAATCCTGATGACACTTACGGGCAGCCTGGCTGCCCGTTACACTTTCTGCCAATCAAAACTGCCCCCTTCTTCTGACCATCCCTCTTCCGTGATGAAAACCCCGGCAGCAGCCATCAACGTTTCACCGTAAAACAGCAGTGGCGTGGTATCACGTCGCCACGGCGGCACGCTGCACTCCTGCCATATCTTCTTAAGCTTCCGTCCCCCGTTGCGCCCGACAATATGCAGCAAACCACCAGCCTTGAAGCGTACGGTTACCGGCTCACCAGGCTTCGGCAGACGCACATGACCGGACGGGCTCAAAGAGACGCTCCCTGCATCACAGGGCAATATCAGCGGTACCTCTGGCGACGCCCAGTCGAGTACCACCTCGGTCAGTGAAGGCGTGGATTTGATCCACCAGAGTTTGCCTTTATAGCGCCTGACCTCAAAACCATTCAGATACACGCAGGGGGAAGCATCTTCCCGCGCCTGCGCGACTTCGTCCCAGATCCGGCTCAGCATCGCCCGCGACGGCATCGCTGCATGATGAGTAGCCAGCCAGCGGCGTAACAGTGCGGCGCGACGCACCGGGCTCATCGCCTCCAGGGGCGCTATCGCCAGTGCTCCGTCTTCAGAAATCAGGTCAGCCAGATCCGCACTCAACAGTTCATCCAGCAACAATTCCTGTTCAGCACACAGCATGGCGCTTCTCGCTGTCGCGTCGGCGAAATGCGGCCAGCGCTCGCTCAACAGCGGTAGGATGCGCAGGCGCAGGAAATTACGATCGTAACTGTCGTCCTGGTTACTCTCGTCTTCTATCCAGTTCAGCTGATATTCCCGCGCCCAGGCTTCCAGCGACGCCCGCGTCTCGCCCAGCAGCGGGCGCAGCAATTGCGTCCCGGCAAACTCAGATCGTGCAGGCATGGCGGACAGCCCCGCCGGTCCGCTTCCCCGCTTAAGCGCCAGCAAAAAAGTTTCGCACTGATCGTCCAGATGCTGAGCCGTTACCAGCGCTTCGCCAGGAAGTAATGCCGCGGAAAAAGCGGCATAGCGGGCTTTCCGCGCCTGTGCCTCGATGCCCTTCCCCTCATCAATGAGCGTGACGCGCTCAACGATGAACGGGATCGCCCAGGCCGCACACAAGGCTTCACAGTGCGCCACCCACTCCTCAGCGTGAGGACTTAATCCATGATGGATGTGCATAGCCCGAAGCTGGATGTCAGGCTCCCGGTCGCGCCAGCGTTTCAGGCGATGGAGCAGAACGGTGGAATCCAGGCCACCGCTAAACCCCACCAGCAGCTGGCGGTACGGTGAAACAGCTTGTGCGATAGCGGGTAAGGTCATAGGAAATTACACATAAAAAATGCCCGAACTGAGCGGGCATTATCACACAGGACAAACATTACTGCTGGTAAAGCTCCAGCGGCAAACCATCCGGGTCGTTAAAAAAGGTAAAACGCTTGTCGGTGAAGGGATCGACACGGATCGGTTCACACGTCACGCCGTGCGCTTCCAGATGTTTTACTGCGTTATCCAGGTCATCAACGCTGAAGGCAAGATGGCGCAGTCCACAGGCTTCCGGGCGCGACGGGCGCGCAGGCGGGAAGGGAAAAGAGAACAGCTCAATCACATATTGCCCGTTTAAAGCGAGATCCCCCTTCCAGGAGTCACGCTCCTCGCGGTAGGCCTCGCTCAACAGCGTAAAGCCAAGAATGTCACAATAGAAGGCCTTACTTTTCGCGTAATCGGTAGCAATGATCGCAATATGGTGAACCGCTTTTAAACCCAGCATAGCTTCTCCTTTTTATGATGTCTGAACGTTACAACCGAGAACCCGCACCTGGCAAGCGGTCACCCTTATTTTAGGACTCGCACCCAGTAAACGCCGTGCTCATCGCGCTTCGCACCGTGAATATCCGTCTCGAAACCCGGATAGTGACGCCCCACCGAACAGAGCATCAGCAGAAAATCGAGCACTGCCCGGCTCTCCTCGGTGATCATTTCCCCCGGCATCAGCAGCGGTACACCCGGTGGGTAAGGCAGAATCATATTGGCCGACACGCGCCCGACCAGATTTTCCAGCTCAACGGTTTCTACCTCACTTTTTACCTGCCGCTGCCAGGCCTTGTGAGGCGTCAGCTTCATGTCAGGCAGGACGTCAAACGCCTGAAGCATGAGGCGCGGCAGATCGTGCTGGCGGATCAATCTGTGGATCCCCTGGGCCAGATCCTGAATGCGCATATTGCGGTAGAAGTCAGGATCTTCCGCGTAGAGATCCGGCAGCATGTTCTTCACCCGCAGGTTGAGATCGTAGGCACGCTTAAACTCCATCAGCCCGCGCAGCAGACCCATTGCCCGGGTTTTATCGATCCCGATACTGAACAGGAACAACAAATTATAGGGGCCGGTCTTCTCCACTACCACGCCGCGCTCATCAAGGAACTTCGCCACCAGCGCGGCGGGAATACCTTCATCACCCATTACACCCTGCTCGTCCATGCCTGGCGTCAGGATCGTCACCTTAACCGGATCGAGGAACATGTGGTCCGCATCGGCATCGCGGAAGCCGTGCCAGCTCTCCCCAGGCGCAACGGGCCAGCACTCGGCCTCGTCGATCTCTTCCGGCTGCCAGATATCAAAGAACCAGCCGTCTGCCTCATCTTTCAGCCGCTGGACCTCTTTACGGAAATGCAGCGCCCGCTCCACCGAGCGGTTTATCAGGCGTTTACCCGGGTTGCCGCGCAGCATCGCCGCCGCGGTTTCGATAGATGCCACCAGCGGATAGCTCGGTGAGGTGGTGGTATGCATCATAAAGGCTTCGTTGAAGGTATCCTCGTCGTACTCGCCTTTGATGTGAATAAGAGACGCCTGGGAAAAGGCGGCCAGCATTTTGTGGGTCGATTGCGTTTCGAAGAACACTTTGCCCGGCACGCGCTCGCCGCTCATCCCGCTCTTACCCGAATAAATCGGGTGAAAATTGGTATAAGGCACCCACGCAGAATCGAAGTGGATCGACGGCACGTCCAGCGTCTGCTTGATCCAGTTGGTGTTGTATAACAGGCCGTCATAGGTGGAATTGGTGATCACCGCATGAACAGGCCAGCTTGCGCCAGGGATCGCCGCAACTTTCTTTTCAATGGTTTGATGCGTGAACTCCCGGCGTGGAATGCCGCCGAGAATCCCCAGCGCGTTACGCGTAGGGGATAACCAGAGCGGCACCACGTCGCTCATCATCAGCAGGTGCGCCAGCGATTTATGGCAGTTGCGGTCAATCAGCAGCGTGCTGCCCGCAGGCGCAGCGTACATCCCGACGATTTTGTTCGAGGTCGAGGTGCCGTTGGTCACCATATAGCTCTGCTCAGCGCCAAAGGTGCGGGCAATATACTCCTCGGCCTCCAGATGCGGGCCGGTATGATCCAGCAGAGAGCCCAGTTCCGTGACCGAAATTGACACGTCCGCTTTCAGCGTGTTGCCCCCGAAAAAATCATAGAACAGACAGCCTACCGGGCTTTTTTGATAGGCTGTTCCGGCCATATGCCCTGGCGTGCAGAAGGTGTATTTCCCCTCTTTCACATAGGTAAAAAGCGCGCGGGTAAAGGGCGGCGTAATGTTATCGAGGTATTCACCCGTGTACTGCTGAATGCGGGTCGCGATATCTTCCGCCACGCCGAGAGAATATTCAAAGAACCACAGCGCCATCCGCATATCATGCGCGCTGACGTCCATGGTCGAGTGGGTATTGATAAACGCATACAGCGGGAGATATTCGTTCAGCTTGTTGATCTCGCTGCACAGCTCCAGATCGTATTCGTCCCAGTCGAAGATCACGCCACAGATTCGCGGGTTATGCTCAATAAACTTCAGCAGGTCGGCGCTGTTGTGCGGCCAGATGAGCTGATACCCGCGCGACTGAAGGGCTTGCTCCAGCTCCTTGATGGGCTCGTCTTTATAAAAGACGCCGTGCGGCCCCATAATGGCAATGATGTTCACGGTCTACCTCCTTGAAAAACATTAGCTAAGCATAGTTAAGGTAAACGGCGGGTATAAAAAAAGCCGCAACATTGTGCGGCTTTTCAGATAATTGTGAAGCTTACGCGTAGCCGTAAGTCATCAGACGCTGATAACGACGGTTGAGCAGGTCTTCTTTGCTCAGGACGTCCAGATCGGCCAGGTCAGCCAGCAGCTGGGCTTTCAGGGAAGCAGCCATCACTTCCGGCTTACGATGCGCGCCACCCAGCGGTTCCGGGATCACGGTATCGATCAGCTTCAGCTCTTTCAGACGTGGGGCAATGATGCCCATCGCTTCTGCGGCCAGCGGCGCTTTATCAGCGCTTTTCCACAGAATGGACGCACAGCCTTCCGGAGAGATAACGGAATAGGTGCTGTACTGCAGCATATTCACTTTATCGCCCACGCCAATGGCCAGCGCACCACCTGAACCACCTTCACCGATGACGGTACAGATGACCGGCACCTTCAGGCGGGACATCTCGCGCAGGTTACGGGCGATGGCTTCAGACTGACCGCGCTCTTCCGCGCCCACGCCAGGGTATGCACCCGGGGTGTCGATGAAGGTGATGATTGGCATGTTGAAACGCTCAGCCATCTCCATCAGACGCAGGGCCTTGCGGTAGCCTTCAGGTGCAGGCATACCGAAGTTACGACGGATTTTCTCTTTGGTTTCACGCCCTTTCTGATGACCAATGATCATCACCGGGCGTCCGTCCAGACGCGCGATACCGCCGACGATAGCTTTGTCGTCAGCGTATGCGCGATCGCCTGCCAGTTCGTCAAATTCGTCAAACGCCAGGCGGACATAATCCAGGGTGTACGGACGCTGTGGATGACGCGCCAGCTGGGCGATCTGCCATGCGCCGAGATCGGCAAAGATTTTGCGCGTCAGCTCTACGCTTTTTTCACGCAGACGATGCACTTCTTCGTCGATGTTAATATCCAGTTTTTCATCCTGACGGCTTACCGCTGTCAGAGAATCGATTTTCGCTTCCAGCTCAGCAATCGGCTGTTCGAAATCAAGGAAATTCAGACTCATAGTATTCCTGTATTAGTCAAACTCCAGTTCCACCTGCTCCGAACCAATGAGGCCACGGAGATCGTTCAGTAAACGATCGCTCGGAGAGACACGCCACGTTGCACCAAAGCGCAACCGCGCACGTGCATCCGCCCTCTGATAGTAGAGATGTACTGGAATTGTCCCCGAGCGGTGGGGTTCCAGAGACTGACGGAGTCGGTTTAAAAGCTGGTCATCAATTTGCCTGTCCGTCAGCGAGATAGCAAGCCCGCGAGCATATTTTTCCCGGGCTTCGTCAATGTCCATCACTTCGCGGGCGGTCATTTTAAGCCCCCCGCTGAAGTCATCAAAGCTGACCTGTCCGCTGACGATAAGTATGCGGTCTTTTTCCAGCAATTGCTGGTATTTATCCAGCGCGTCGGTGAACAACATCACCTCCAGACGCCCGGAACGGTCATCCAACGTACAGATGCCGATACGATTGCCGCGCTTGGTGACCATAACCCTTGCAGCAATCACGAGCCCCGCAGCCGTGGTAATTTTACCACGTTCTGTCGGATGCATGTCTTTTAGCCTGTGGCCGCCGACATAGCGCTCAATTTCTTTGATGTACTGGTTGATCGGGTGACCCGTCAGGTACAAGCCTAACGTTTCACGCTCGCCATCCAGCACGACCTGTTCTGGCCATGGCTGGCAGTTAGAATACGACTGCTCAATCTGCTCCGGCTCCTCCGCCAGCACACCGAACATATCTGCCTGCCCAATGGCTTCCGCTTTCGCGTGCTGGTCCGCCGCTTTCAGGGCATCGCCGAGGGAGTTCATCAACGCAGCGCGGTGCGGCCCCAGCCTGTCGAACGCGCCGGACATGATCAGCTTTTCCAGTACGCGGCGGTTCAGTTTTTTGGTATCGGTACGGGCGCACAGATCGAACAGCTCGCGGAAATAGCCGCCGTTGTTACGCGCTTCGATGATCGCCTCGATCGGCCCTTCACCCACGCCCTTGATCGCACCGATCCCGTAAACGATCTCCCCGTCGTCGTTGACATGGAAATGGTAAAGCCCCGAGTTAATATCCGGCGGCAGGATCTTGAGCCCCATGCGCCAGCACTCATCCACCAGGCCAACGACCTTCTCGGTGTTATCCATATCGGCAGTCATTACCGCCGCCATAAATTCAGCAGGATAGTGCGCTTTCAGCCACAGCGTCTGGTATGAGACTAGCGCATAGGCGGCAGAGTGGGATTTGTTAAATCCGTACCCGGCGAATTTCTCCACCAGGTCGAAGATTTTCATCGCCAGCTCGCCGTCAACGCCGTTTTTCTTCGCGCCGTCTTCAAAGATGGAGCGCTGCTTGGCCATCTCTTCCGGTTTTTTCTTCCCCATAGCACGACGCAGCATGTCCGCGCCGCCGAGGGTATAACCAGAAAGCACCTGAGCAATCTGCATGACCTGTTCCTGGTACAGGATGATGCCGTAGGTCGGCTCCAGTACCGGTTTCAGGCTTTCATGCTGCCACTGCACGTCCGGGTAGGAAATCTCTTCGCGACCGTGCTTACGGTCGATAAAGTTATCTACCATCCCCGACTGCAGCGGCCCCGGGCGGAACAGCGCCACCAGTGCGATCATATCTTCGAAGCAGTCAGGCTGCAGGCGCTTGATCAGGTCTTTCATGCCGCGGGATTCAAGCTGGAAGACCGCGGTGGTCTCCGAGCGCTGCAGCATGTCGAAACTTTTCTTGTCATCCAGCGGGATGGCAGCAATGTCTATCGGTTCAAGGCCCTGCTTTTCCCGGCGCGGGTTGATCATCTTCAGTGCCCAGTCGATGATCGTCAGCGTACGCAGGCCGAGGAAGTCAAACTTCACCAGCCCGGCGTATTCCACGTCGTTCTTATCAAACTGAGTGACTGGATGCTCACCCGCTTCATCGCAGTAGAGCGGCGCGAAGTCGGTAATTTTGGTCGGAGCAATAACCACGCCACCTGCATGCTTACCGGCGTTACGCGTGACGCCTTCCAGCTTGCGCGCCATGTCGATCAGGGCTTTGACTTCTTCGTCAGCTTCGTAGATTTCCGGCAGCTGAGGTTCGGCTTCAAACGCTTTTGCCAGCGTCATGCCCGGATCGGGCGGCACCAGCTTAGAAATACGATCGACGAAACCGTACGGGTGGCCGAGTACACGCCCCACGTCGCGGATAACCGCTTTCGCCGCCATGGTACCGAAGGTAATGATCTGCGATACCGCATCACGGCCATACATGTCCGCTACGTGCTCGATCACCTGATCGCGTTTCTCCATGCAGAAGTCGACGTCGAAGTCGGGCATGGAAACACGTTCCGGGTTGAGGAAACGTTCGAACAGCAGGTCGAATTCCAGCGGATCGAGGTCGGTAATTTTTAATGCATACGCCACCAGCGAGCCCGCACCGGAGCCACGGCCCGGACCTACCGGCACCCCGTTATCCTTCGACCACTGAATGAACTCCATAACGATCAGGAAGTAGCCGGGGAAGCCCATCTGGTTGATAACCTGAAGCTCTATATCCAGACGCTCGTCATACTCCGGACGACGTTTTTTACGTTCTTCTTCATCCGGGAAGAGGAATTCGAGACGCTCTTCCAGACCCTCCTTCGATTTCATGACCAGGAAATCTTCCGTCGTCATGTCACCCGTCGGGAATTGCGGCAGGAAGTATTCGCCGAGGCGCACGGTGACGTTACAGCGCTTGGCAATCTCTACGCTGTTTTCCAGCGCTTCAGGGATATCGGAAAAGAGCTCGCACATCTCCTCTTCGCTGCGCATATACTGCTGCGATGAGTAATTACGCGGGCGCTTTGGATCGTCAAGGGTGAAGCCATCATGGATCGCCACACGAATTTCGTGGGCGTCAAAATCGCCGGATTCCAGGAAACGCACATCATTCGTCGCCACCACGGGCAAACCGCGCTCTTCAGCCAGCGCAACAGCGGCGTGCAGATAGCTCTCTTCGTCCTGGCGGCCGGTGCGGATCAATTCCAGATAGTAACGATCCGGGAAATATTCTTCATAAAACGAGACGCACTGATCCACCAGCGCGCTGTTGCCACGCAGCAGGCATTTGCCGACGTCGCCCATGCGGCCACCGGAGATCAGCAGCAGCCCTTCGTTCAGTTCTGCCAGCCAGTCCCGGTCGATCCACGGGCCCAGCGCGCCATAGCCGCGCTGATAGGCTTTCGAAATAAGCAGAGTGAGGTTCTGGTAGCCCGTGTTGTTCATAGCCAGCACGGAAATTTGCGTCAGTTCATCGCCGATGAGATCGCTCTGCACATGAAAATCCGCACCGACTACAGGCTTCATCCCCGCGCCATGTGCCGTTCCGTAGAACTTCACCAGGCCACACAGGTTGGTAAAATCGGTGATCGCCAGCGCAGGCATGCCAAGCGCGGCCGCCTTTTTTACCAGCGGCCCGGTCTTCGCCAGCCCATCGATCATGGAGTAGTCGCTATGCACCCGCAGGTGTACGAAACGTGGTTCAGCCATCTTCAGATTCCGCGTTACTTAATTGCTTGCGTATTGATTCAGGACACCCGTCCCAGCGCGCGTTTCACCGGGCCAAAGCTGCGCCGGTGATGTTCAGTTGCGCCATGTTCAGCCAGCTTTTCCAGATGGAAAGCCGTAGGATACCCCTTGTGCTGGGCGAAGCCATACTGAGGGTAAGTGAGGTCCAGCGCGGCCATTTCAGCGTCGCGTGTCACCTTGGCAATAATAGATGCTGCGCTGATCTCGGCGACACGGCTATCGCCTTTGACGACCGCCATCGAAGGCATCGGCAGTGCCGGACAGCGGTTGCCGTCAATCAGGACATATTCCGGAGCAATTTTCAGGCCCGCTACCGCGCGCTGCATGGCCAGCATTGTAGCATGCAAAATATTCAACTCGTCGATTTCATGCGGCTCAGCGCGCCCCAGGCTCCAGGCCAGAGCCTTCTCCTGAATCTCACTGAACAGGGCCAGTCGACGTTTTTCGGATAATTTTTTTGAGTCGTTTAGCCCGACGATCGGGCGGGCGGGATCGAGGATCACCGCGGCGGTCACAACAGCCCCCACTAACGGGCCACGACCGACTTCGTCCACCCCTGCCACAAGATGCGTGTGAGGGTATACAAATTCCATCATTTCGCTAACTCCAGCACTGCATCGGCCGCTTGCTCATCTGCATTGCAGCGGATCAGTTGATGCAGTTCACGGAAGGTATCATGCATCTGGTGGCTGGTCTTGCCGTTGGCGAGCAGCGGCAACAGGGCCTCCGCCAGCGCCTGAGGCTGGCACTCATCCTGTAAGAGCTCTTTTACCAGCTCGCGCCCGGCAAGCAGGTTTGGCAGGGAGACATAATCCGTTTTCACCAGACGTTTTGCCAGCCAGAAGGTAAACGGCTTCATACGATAACCGACCACCATCGGGCATTTCGCCAGCATACATTCCAGCGCAGCCGTGCCAGAGGCCAGCAGTGCGGCATCGCTCGCAAACATCGCTTCCCGACCTTTCCCGTCCAGCAGGCGGACGTGAAGATCCGGGGCGACTTCCGCTTTAATGCGTTCGAACTGCTCGCGGCGTTTGGCATTCACCAGCGGCACGACCACTTCAAGATCGGGATACGTCTTGCGAAGAATCTGCGCGGTTTTCAGGAAATCAGCGCTCAGCATCTCCACTTCTGCGCCACGGCTTCCTGGCAGCAATGCCAGACAGTGCACATCATGAGGGATACCGAGCACGTCGCGCGCCGCGTTTTTATCCGGATCCAGCGGCATCGCATCCGCCATGGTATGACCGATAAAACGGCACGGAACATTAAATTTGTCGTAAAACGCTTTTTCGAAAGGCAGAAAAGCCAGCACCAGGTTGGTGGACCGTCCAATTTTGAAAACGCGTTTCTGTCGCCACGCCCAAACGGACGGACTGACGTAATGAATGGTTTTGATGCCCTGCTTTTTCAGATTACCTTCGAGGGTAATGTTGAAGTCGGGTGCATCGATACCGACAAACACATCGGGTTTGAGCTCGGTAAAGCGGCGGGTAAGATCGGCACGAATATGCAGCAAGCGTCGCAAACGCCCCAGCACCTCAACAATGCCCATCACGGCCAGCTCTTCCATTTCATACCAGGCTTCACAGCCTTCGGCCTGCATCAGCGGGCCAGCCACGCCAACAAAGCGGGCGTTAGGTACGCGAGCTTTGAGCGCGCGGATGAGACCGGCACCAAGAATATCGCCGGAGGTTTCTCCGGCGACCAGGGCTATCGTAAGCGGACGACTGTCGACCATTAACGAATCAGACCCCTTGTTGAACGGTCAAAGAACTCCATGAACGCGTTCACTTCCGGGAACTTATCCGCCAGTTCGGCAATGTCCGGCTTCGCCTCTTCCAGCGTTTTACCGCTACGGTACAGCAGTTTGTACGCGTTACGGATGGCAGTAATCGCTTCGCGACTAAAACCACGACGCTTGAGGCCTTCGATGTTCACGCCAAACGGCGTGGCATGGTTGCCCTGCGCAATCACATACGGTGGGACGTCCTGCGCCACACCGGAGCAGCCACCGACCATCACGTGTGCACCAATGATGCAGAACTGATGGACTGCGGTCATGCCGCCAATAATTGCGAAGTCATCAACAGATACGTGTCCTGCCAGCGTTGCGTTGTTGGCAAGAATACAGCGATCGCCCACGGTACAGTCATGCGCAATATGCGCATTCACCATAAACAGGTTATCGCTACCCACCTTCGTCAACCCACCACCCTGTACTGTTCCACGATGAATGGTGACGCTTTCGCGAATACGGTTACGATCGCCAATTTCCAGACGGGTCGACTCACCAGCATATTTCAGATCCTGGTTAACTTCGCCGATGGAAGCGAACTGATAGATCTCGTTATTGCTGCCAATGGTCGTATGACCATTCACGACAACGTGAGATTTCAGTACTGTACCCTCACCAATTTCGACATTGGGTCCAACAATACAGAACGGGCCAATGTGAACGTTGGCACCAATGATGGCGCCGGTTTCCACAATAGCAGTAGGATGAATAAAGGCGGATTTATCAATCACGTATCAGGACTCCCGGCTACGAGCACACATCATCGTCGCTTCGCAAACAACTTTGCCGTCAACCAGCGCTACGCCTTTGAAGCGAGTCAGGCCACGACGCGTTTTTTCAAAAGTGACTTCCATGATCATCTGATCACCAGGCACGACAGGACGCTTAAAGCGCGCTTCATCAATACCTGCGAAGTAATAGAGTTCACCTGGCTCCAGTTTACCGACGCTTTTAAACGCCAGAATACCGGTAGCCTGAGCCATCGCTTCCAGAATCAACACACCCGGGAAGATAGGCTTACCCGGGAAGTGTCCCTGGAAGAACGGTTCGTTCACGGAAACATTTTTCACTGCGCGCAGAAAACGACCTTCTTCAAAATCCAGCACACGGTCTACCAGCAAAAACGGGTAGCGGTGCGGCAGAAGTTCTAAAATCTCTTCAATATGCAGAGTATGAGTGTCAGTAGTCAAAATACTCTTCCTGTCAAAATGTACTGATAACAATAATAACACGGCCTGCCGGTTTATTAGAAAGCCGACAGGCCGGGAAAGATAGCGTTAAACGGGTGACGTTTAGTCTTGTTGATCGATCTTACGCTCAAGAGACTTGAGTCGCTTGCTCATATCATCAATGTTCATCACCAGTGCTGCTGTTTTACGCCATACCTTGTTGGGTTGCAGCGGAATGCCCGAGGAATAGACGCCAGGTTCAGTGATCGGACGCATTACCATGCCCATGCCTGTCACCGTCACCTTGTCGCATATTTCCATGTGGCCATTAATCACGCTCGCACCGCCAATCATGCAATAACGACCAATTTTCAGGCTGCCCGCCATGATGACGCCCCCCGCAACTGCGGTATTGTCGCCAATCACAACGTTATGCGCAATCTGGCACTGGTTATCGATGATAACACCATTGCCAATGACCGTGTCGTCGAGTGCACCACGGTCGATCGTGGTACAGGCCCCAATCTCCACGCGATCGCCAATAATAACGCGACCAAGCTGCGGGATCTTAACCCAGTTACCGCGATCGTTCGCGTAACCAAAGCCATCAGAACCAATCACGGTGCTGGACTGGACGAGGCAATTTTCGCCGATTTCAACTTCATGATAAACGGACACATTGGCCCATAAACGGGTTCCTGCGCCGATTTTCGTATTTTTCCCAACGAAGCACCCCGGGCCAATCACGACGTTATCACCCAGCACAACGCCAGACTCGATAACCGCATTCGCACCAACGGCAACATTGTTACCAAGCTTAGCCGTCGGATCGATTGCTGCACTGGCAGCAATGTTCTGAGCCGGCTGCGGCGTGGTATCAAGAATTTGAGCCATGCGTGCATACGTCAGGTAGGGATTTTTCACTACCAGTGCACTTCCAGTGGCAAAGGGAAGATCGTCCTGCGTCAGAACAACAGCTGACGCCTGGCATTGAGCCAGTTGTTCACGGTACTTAGGGCTTACCATGAAGGTAATCGTGCCAGCTTTAGCAGATTGCATGGACGCAACAGCGGTGATGACGATATCGCCATCACCGTGTAATTCTGCATCCAACTGCTGAGCTAAATCAGCCAGTCGAATTGAAGGCATTACTTATTTAACCTGTTTCAGAACATCAGCGGTGATGTCTTTAACATCGCTGCTGTTGAAAGCAACGGCATTCGCATCAACAACCAGATCGATGCTCTGATCGGCAGCCACTGCTTTAACAGCAGTCTGAATGCGAGTGACCAGCTTGCCACGCTCTTCGTTAGAACGACGCTGACGATCCTGCTCGAAAGCCTGCGCTTTCTGAGAGAAGGTCTGGCGCTGAGCCATAACGTCTTTTTCCAGTTTGCTGCGATCGCTTGCTTTCATGGTAGAACCATCACGCTGCAGACGCTGCATTTTGGACTGAAGATCGCCTTCCATACGCTGCAGTTCGCTCGCACGGCCTTTGAATTCGTTTTCCAGTGTTGCAGAAACACCCGTTTTCTGTGCAACCTGCTGGAACAAATTACCCATGTTGACGATTGCGATTTTGTCTGCTGCCTGAGCAGAAGTTGCCATCGCTAAACCGAGACCTGCAGCTAATAACCACTTTTTCACAATTAACTCCTTACCATCCCATTGGCACCAGAAGGTACCGTTCTTTGCGTGGCAAGGCGACCGTTTTACCGATCGCCGGTTGTCAGCGCTACACTGCCAACGCATTCCTTTGCAGCGGATTATTACCAGGTTTTACCAATGTTAAACTGGAATTGCTCCGCTTTGTCTCCATCGTATTTCTTAAACGGCTGGGCGTAAGAGAAGACCAACGGTCCCAGCGGTGACATCCATTGTAATGCGATACCAGCAGACATGCGAATATTGCTCGGATCGCTGTAGTCCGGAACGCCAGCATCACGCATCTGTGCAGTATTCTGCCAGTTGGTGTCCCACACCGTACCGGCATCCCAGAAGAAGGACGTACGGACGGAGTTCGCGTATTTATCACTGATAAACGGCGTTGGTGTGATGAACTCGAGGCTCGCCACGGCCATGGCGTTACCGCCCACTGCATCATCAGAGCTACACACTTCGGAAGATGAAGATTTATAGCAGTTATCTTTATCGTTACCGCCGTAGTAAACCGCTTTCGGACCAATGTTGTTGGACTGGAAGCCACGCACGGTGCTGGAACCACCCGCGTAGAAGTTCTCGTAGAACGGCAACTCTTTACTGCCGATACCATCACCATAGCCCCAACGGGTACGACCCAGAACGACCCACTTGTGGTCATCATCAATTGGGAAGTAGGACGCGGTATCCAGGGTTACCTTGTAGAACTCATTGTCAGAGCCCGGAACGGTCACTTTACCGTTCAGGTTGACGCGAGAACCTTCCGTTGGGAAGTAACCACGGTCGAGGCGGTTATAGGTCCAGCCGTAGTTGAAGGTGAAGTCATCCGCAGCAAAACCATTGTTATCGCCGGTTTTACTCGCAGACTGGCCAATAGAGTCCAGATAACGCCACATCGCCACCTGAGGTTGCATGTTGGACAGGTCGTTATGCACGTAACCTAAGCCCGCACGCAGGGTGTTATATTCGTTAACCGGGAAGCCGAGCGTTCCGTCTACACCATAGCTCTTGTTGGTATAGGAGGAGAGATCCGCGTCGTCTGCTTTAAAGTCGTTATAGAAGATACGACCGCCCAGGCTTACACCGTCAACGGTGAAGTATGGGTTGGTAACAGAGAACTCAGAGTAGGTCTGGTAGTCGTTTTTGGTGCCGTTAATACCGACAGAGTAACCTGTACCCAGCCAGTTATCCTGCTGGACGCCAACCTGGAAGCTCACGCCACTTTCAGTACCGTAGCCCACACCGAAGTTGAAGCTACCGGTGTTACGCTCTTTCACCTTATACACGACATCAACCTGATCCGGGCTGCCGGGTATACGCTGCGTTTCCGTGTCCACGGTTTCGAAATAGCCCAGACGGTTCAGACGCTCTTTACCCTGGTCAACGAGGTCGCTACCCAACCATGCCCCTTCCATCTGACGCATTTCGCGACGCAGAACGGAGTCTTTGGAGGTATCGTTACCGACGAAGCGGATCTTACGTACGTAGAAACGGTTACCCGCATCAACGTTAACATGCAGCTTAACGGTTTTATCCGCGTCGTTGATTTCCGGCTGTGTTTGTACACGCGGGTAAGCATAACCATAGCGGCCGAGCAGCTTCTTAATGCCGTCTTCCATTTTGGTGACTTTAGAACCGCTGTACAGATCGCCCGGCTGAATTTTAGTCAGCGCTTCAATTTCAGCTGAATGCCCGGCCAGGTTACCACTGACTTCAACACCGGAAAGCTTGTACTGATCGCCTTCAGTGATGTTAATCGTGATGTAGATACCTTTCTTGTCCGGCGTCAGACTGACCTGAGTCGAGTCGATGTTGAAACGGGCGTAACCGCGATCCAGATAGTAGCTGCGCAGGGTTTCGAGATCCCCCGCCAGTTTCTGTTTCTGGTATTTACGATCGCCAACCACGTTCCACCACGGCACTTCATCGCGCAGCTGGAAAGTGGAGATCAGTTCGTCGGTGCTAAACGCGTGGTTACCCACGATGTTGATCTGCTGGATCTTCGCGGAAACACCTTCCTGGAAGACCAGCTTCAGGTCAACACGGTTACGTGGGAGCGGCGTAACCACCGCTTTCACGCTGGCACTGTATTTACCGACGCTGTAGTAGAAGTCTTCCAGACCTTTTTCAATGTCTGAAAGGGTTGTGCGGTCCAGAGATTCCCCCACACGAACACCGGATGCTTCAAGGTTTTGCTTGAGCATGTCATCTTTCACCGACTTGTTACCGGAGAAAGTGATACTGGCGATCGTTGGACGTTCTTTTACCTGTACCAGCAGCGTATCACCATCGCGCAGGACGCGGACATCCTCGAAGTTGCCGGTGGCAAACAGAGCACGGATGGTGTTACTGATATCTTCATCATTAACCGTATCGCCGGGGCGCACAGGCATACTGAGGAGGGCCGCACCAACGGCGACACGCTGAAGGCCTTCGAAATGAATGTCTTTCACTACGAACCCGTCAGCACCGTATACGGTGGCGCTGCTAAACAGCAGCGACGCTATGAGCAACTTTTTCATCGCCATCGTTATTATGCGTTCTTCCTAACTAACTCTCTTACAACCGAGAGAAATCATTGAAAAGTGCAAGCCCCATTAACAGCACCAGCAAAATCGAGCCGATGCGGTAACTAAAGTCTTGAACTCGCTCGGATACCGGTCCGCCTTTTAGCTTTTCAATCGCTAAAAACAGCAGATGACCCCCGTCTAACACGGGAAGCGGGAACAGGTTGATTATCCCAAGGTTCACGCTAATGAGCGCGAGGAACATGAGATAGTAAATCACCCCGAATTCCGCTGACATCCCAGCCCCCTGAGCAATCGAGATTGGCCCACTGAGGTTGTTCAGTTTCACATCACCGGTTATCAATTTCCCCAACATGTTGACCGTCAGCTTCATCAGTTGCCATGTTTTATCCGTGGCTTCAAGGATGGCGCTGAACGGCCCATACTGGCGTATTGTCTTGTACTCATCTGGCAGCGGGATCACTTTTGGCACAACGCCTGCGAACCCTTCTGCCTTTTTGCCGACCGACTTCGTATCCGGGATCAGCGTCAGCGAAAGCGGACTGCCTTGCCTTTCAACTTCCAGCGCGAGGGACGTCCCCGGATTATCGCGCACCAGAGTAACAAAGGTCATCCACTCTGTTAATGGTTGACCATCGACTTTAACGATCCTGTCGCCCGCTTGCAAACCCGCTTTGCTCGCCGCCGAATTTGGCTGGACTTCAGCTAATACCGGCTCAATCTGCGCACCGCGGGGACGAATACCCAGCGCTGCGACGGGATCTTCTTTATCGGGCTCGAAACGCCAGTGGCGTAAATCCAGTACTTTGTCCTGACGCGCGTCTGACCCAAACGGCGATACGCTGAGGGTTGTCTGCGCATCGCCAATTTTGGCTACCAGTTGCAGTCGCACGGCATCCCAATCAGGGGTTTCGATGCCATCAATCGCTTTAAGTTCCATCCCGGACGTAATTTGCGCATTCGCCGCGATAGAGTTGGGCGCAATTTCCCCCACCACCGGACGCACGCCAGGGACGCCGATAATAAACACCAGCCAGTAAGCGAAAATTGCAAAGATGAAGTTGGCTACCGGTCCGGCAGCGATGATGGCAGCGCGTTGTCCAACGGTTTTGTTGTTAAACGCACTGTGTCGCAGCTCGGGTGCGACAGGCTCGACGCGTTCGTCGAGCATTTTGACGTAGCCGCCAAGCGGGATAAGTGCAATGACAAATTCCGTGCCGTGACGGTCGGTGCGCGTCCAGAGTGATTTGCCAAAACCAATGGAGAATCGCTCTACCCGCACACCACAACGGCGAGCAACCCAGAAATGGCCAAATTCATGCACGGTAATCAGCACACCCAGTGCAACAATGAACGCCGCCAGATTCCAGAGAATGCTCAGCATAAAACCTTCCGTTAAATCGTCCCGAATACCAGTAAAAGCAGGCAAGCAAACACTGGAACAGCCGCTGTCAGGCTGTCAATGCGATCCAGTATACCGCCATGCCCTGGAATCAGATGTCCGCTGTCCTTAATCCCTGCTTCACGCTTAAACATACTTTCGGTTAAATCACCGAGCACTGAGGCAAGCGCTGCAAAAATAGAGCATACCAGCAGTATTGACGGAGCCACTGCCAGATCCGCCCAGACGCCATAGCCCCAGGAGATAACTGCAGCCGTAAACAAGCCGCCGATGAATCCTTGCCAGGTTTTCCCTGGAGACACCTTCGGCGCCAGTTTATGTTTGCCGAACAGTTTACCAAACATATAGGCCCCGGAGTCAGCCCCCCAGACGAGAATCATCACATAAAGCAGCCAGATCGCACCGCTATAGTGGTTTTCGTCATAGTGCCAGGCGCGTAGCGCGACCATCCCCCAGAAAAAAGGCACAATGGTGAGCAGACCAAAAATGAGTCGCAACACTTTTGAATTACGCCATAACGCCGCAGAGCCTGGATAAAAAAGAACTAACAGCAATGCCGCCACCCACCAGGCCAGCGATATCCACAAGGAACCGGCAACCAGCGGCTGATGAATATCGTGGTGATATTCAGGCAACGTAAACAGCATTATGGCCAGAATAAAGCCACAGAGTACCGCAAGCCATACTCGCTGATTGCGCGAGGTAAAGCCGCTAAACTGTCCCCATTCCCACGCCGCGAGCATGCAGACCACCAGCGTGACAATAGCGAATCCCACCGGGGGCAGTAAAAACAGCGCCGCAATAACAATGGGTATTAATACAAAAGCGGAAATCAGGCGATACTTCAGCAAAAGCTACCCCCATCAGGCGTTGTCGCCACCTGGCTCGGTGCCGCCGAAACGACGCTCTCGATTGGCAAAGGCATGCAGCGCACCTTCAAAGTCTTGTTCATCAAAATCGGGCCAAAGAACATCTGTAAAGTAAAGTTCGGCATAGGCAATTTGCCATATCAAAAAGTTACTTATGCGATGTTCCCCCCTGTCCTAATTACCAAATCCACAGGTGCCAGCTCATTCATGCAGATTTGCTTGCTCAGCGCCTCTTCATCAATCTGGTCGGGTCTCAACAGCCCTTCCTGAACCTGTTCGGCCAGATGCCGAACGCCCTGGATAATATCCCAGCGTCCGCCGTAATTCGCCGCGATATTGAGCGTCAGACCGGTATTATTTTCAGTCAGCGCTTCTGCTTTACGAATCCGTTCCTGCAAACGTGAGTTAAAACGACTGGTATCGCCAATGATACGCAGGCGGACGTTGTGGCGGTGCAGGCTTTTTACTTCGCTGTCGAGCGCCCACACAAACAGTTCCATCAACGCAGTCACTTCCTGCGGCGGTCGATTCCAGTTTTCACTGCTAAAAGCATAGAGCGTTAACGCATCAATGCCGTTATTCGCGGCAAAAGAAACGGCGCGGCGAACGGATTTCGCCCCTGCTTTATGCCCAAAGGCTCGTATCTTCCCTTGTCTTTTCGCCCAGCGGCCATTGCCATCCATAATGATTGCTACATGACGGCAGCCATGAGCTGGCAAGTTTTCGCTTATTGGTTGATTCGCAGACAACATAACGCGTTTTTTGTCCCTGAAAAGGATTTAACGGTACTCAGGAATACTTAAGCCTGTACATAAAAAAGCCGTGTCAAACCACGGCTTACCTGACCACATAAAGTCAAATTCCTGCGATCAGGTGGCGCAGACTATATCACTGAAGCCCAAAGCTAACAAATAGCACGACGACTAGTGCTTGCTTTATCACCAGCTTGCGAGGCGGCTCACCTGTTTACGCGCAATATCACGTGCAGCAGCATCGACCGCCAGTACCTCTTCCACACTTTGAGGCTCACGCAAATCCATTATTTCCAGTACCGATAAATTCAACGTTGCGATATCGGTAAAGCGGATTTGCTGATGCAGAAATGCGTCAACGGTAATTTCGTTGGCTGCATTCAGTGCCGTCGTCGCCGCCTGTCCCTGGTCGAAGGCGTTCATCGCAAGCTTCAGACAAGGATAGCGATCGTAATCGGGTTCACTGAACGTCAGGGAACTTAGCTTACAAAAATCAAGCGGCTTCACGCCCGATTTCACCCGGTTTGGCCACGCCATTGTATGGGCGATGGGCGTACGCATATCCGGCTCGCCCAGCTGTGCCAGCACGCTGCCATCCTGATAGCGAACCATCGAGTGAATGACCGATTGCGGGTGAATCAGAACTTCCATCTGTTTCGCTGACGCATTAAACAGCCAGCGAGCTTCAATGTATTCCAGACCTTTATTCATCATGGTGGCGGAGTCAACGGAGATTTTACGTCCCATTGACCAGTTCGGATGACGACACGCCTGATCCGGCGTCATTGCGCTCAGTTCAGACAGTGGCGTTTCACGGAACGGGCCACCAGACCCGGTAAGCAGAATCGACACGACGCCATTCTGCTCCAGGTCAGCGTACCCCAGGTTCTGTTGAAAAGGTTGCGGTAAACTCTGAAAAATGGCGTTGTGCTCGCTGTCGACCGGCAAAAGACGCGCCCCGCGCTGCTTCACCGCGTCCATAAACAGGCGTCCGCAGGTCACCAGCGACTCTTTGTTGGCCAGCAGAACATCTTTACCCGCATCTATTGCCGCAAGCGTCGGCAGCAACCCGGCCGCACCGACAATGGCCGCCATGACCTGGTCAACCTCATCCAGCGCCGCCATGTCGCAGGCCGCCTGCGACCCACTCAGCACCTCGGTTCGACTGCCCTTCTCAAGCAGCAGAGTTTTCAGCTGACGCGCGCTCTCATCGTCATCCATAACCGCATAACGTGGCATAAACTCCAGGCACTGCTCGACCATGCGCTGCACGTTCTTACCGGCGACCAGCGCGGTCACGGTATAATGTTCAGGATTGTGGCGGACGACGTCGAGAGTACTGCAACCGATAGAGCCGGTTGAGCCAAGGAGAGTTAAATGCTTCATGGGATGCCCGAAAAAAGTTAGACCAGATAAAAGCAAAACGCCGCCAGCAAGACCCGAAGTCCCTCTGAACGGCGTTTATCAGTGTACGACAGAAATCAGAACTGCATCAGTTCCGCTTCTTTATCTGCCAGCGCCGCATCAATTTTCTTGATCGCTGCGTCGGTCATTTTCTGAATGTCGTCCTGAGAACGACGATCGTCATCTTCACTGATCTCTTTTTCTTTCAGCAGTGCTTTCACTTTATCGTTCGCATCGCGGCGAACGTTACGCACGGATACGCGACCCTGCTCAGCTTCGCCACGCACCACTTTGATCAGATCTTTACGACGCTCTTCCGTCAGTGGAGGCAGTGGAACGCGGATATCAGAACCGGCAGAGCTTGGGTTCAGACCGAGGTCAGAGGCCATGATCGCTTTCTCAACCGCCGGGCTCATAGAGCGATCGAACACGTTGATTTTCAGCGTACGGGTATCTTCTACCGTCACGCTCGCCAGCTGACGCAGAGGGGTTGGCGTACCGTAGTATTCCACGATGATGCCATCCAGCAGGCTTGGGGAAGCACGGCCAGTACGGATTTTGCTGATTTGGGTTTTGAACGCTTCTACGCATTTTTCCATGCGTACTTCAGCATCTTTTCTGATGTCGTTAATCACGTTACGAATCCTTGAAAACTTGTCTCAGGCAGACTATCCGCCAGCACAGCGCTACAGGTGTGCTAAGTATAGTCGCGTTTAATTCATGACAACGCCAAAGGCGCGCCCGGGTAAGATACCACTACAAAATAAAGCGGAATCTTACCTGTATTTATCGCCGACGGAAATTATTCCGCGATCAAAGTGCCTTCTTTTTCGCCCATGACCACGCGACGCAGTGCGCCAGGCTTATTCATGTTGAAGACACGGATCGGCAGTTTGTGGTCGCGAGCCAGCGTGAAGGCGGCAAGATCCATCACTTTCAGCTCTTTTTCCAGCACTTCGCCGTAGCTCAGCTGATCGTACATGGTGGCGGAAGGATCTTTTGCCGGGTCGGCAGTAAACACGCCGTCTACTTTGGTCGCTTTCAGTACCACATCGGCTTCGATCTCAATACCGCGCAGGCAGGCAGCGGAATCGGTCGTAAAGAACGGGTTACCCGTACCGGCGGAGAGGATCACCACGCGGTTGTTGCGCAGCAGGCTGATCGCCTCTGCCCAGCTGTAATTATCGCATACGCCATTCAGTGGAATCGCGGACATCAGGCGGGCATTCACATAGGCGCGGTGGAGCGCATCACGCATCGCCAGGCCATTCATGACGGTTGCCAGCATACCCATGTGGTCGCCCACAACGCGGTTCATCCCCGCTTTCGCCAGACCAGCACCACGGAAAAGGTTGCCACCGCCAATGACCACGCCAACCTGGATACCCAGTTCGACCAGTTCTTTGATTTCCTGTGCCATGCGATCAAGGATGCTTGCGTCAATACCGAAGCCTTCCGATCCCTGCAGCGCTTCGCCACTCAGCTTAAGCAGAATGCGTTTGTACACGGGTTTTGCATTGGTAGCCATGTTTCTTTCCTGAGACTGTCAACGATTAAGATGGGAGTTAATTCTGGCGACATGATATGCCGCAAATCAGCACAGCGATACTGGAGCCTGTCTGATTTCCTATGACGGGTGACAAAAAGAAGCCGCCCTCAGGCGGCTCCTTTTCAATCATTAAGACTGCTTGGACATTGCAGCAACTTCTGCTGCGAAGTCAGTCTCAACTTTCTCGATGCCTTCGCCCACTTCGAAGCGGATGAAGCCAGTTACGTCAGCGTTGTGCTCTTTCAGCAGCTGAGCAACAGACTTGCTTGGATCCATAACGAAAGGCTGGCCAGTCAGAGAAACTTCGCCGGTGAATTTCTTCATACGGCCTTCAACCATTTTCTCTGCGATTTCTTTTGGCTTACCAGACTGCATCGCGATGTCCAGCTGAACCTGGTACTCTTTTTCTACCACTTCAGCAGACACGTCTTCTGGCTTAACGAATTCTGGTTTGCTTGCAGCGATGTGCATAGCCAGCTGTTTAACCAGCTCTTCGTCAGCGCCTTTAGCCGCAACCAGAACACCGATACGTGCACCGTGCTGGTAAGAGCCCAGAACGTCGCCTTCCAGAGAAGAAACGCGACGGATGTTGATGTTCTCACCGATTTTAGCAACCAGCGCAACACGTTCTTCTTCGAACTGTGCTTTCAGAACTTCAACGTCAGTGATTTTGCCAGCAACCGCTGCGTCCAGAACTTTGTTCGCAAATGCCTGGAAACCGCCATCTTTAGCAACGAAGTCAGTCTGGCAGTTAACTTCCAGAATGATGCCGTAGTTGCCGTCGATTTTGGTGATGATCACGCCGTCAGCAGCAACGTTGCCTGCTTTTTTAGCTGCTTTGATCGCACCGGATTTACGCATGTTTTCGATTGCCAGCTCGATGTCGCCGTTCGCTTCAGTCAGCGCTTTTTTGCAATCCATCATGCCTGCGCCAGTACGCTCGCGCAGCTCTTTTACCAGGGATGCGGTAATTTCAGCCATTCTTAAATCCTCGGGAGATGTGAACTGCCCGGCCGGGGGCCAAACAGTGTAAATTGAAAAAAGGGGCCGGTAATGGGCCCCTATTCATACACGGTACTAATAAGGGGTAAAACCTTATTATTCAGCTTCTACGAAGCTTTCTTCCGCCTGAGAAGCCAGATCCTGGGAACGGCCTTCACGAACGGTAGCAGCTACAGCGCTCAGGTACAGGCTAACAGCACGGATTGCGTCGTCGTTACCCGGGATAACGAAGTCAACACCGTCCGGATCGGAGTTGGTATCAACGATAGCGAATACCGGGATACCCAGGTTGTTAGCTTCTTTGATAGCGATGTGCTCGTGGTCTGCATCGATTACGAACAGCGCGTCTGGCAGGCCGCCCATATCTTTGATACCGCCCAGGCTGTTTTCCAGCTTGTCCAGTTCACGAGTGCGCATCAGCGCTTCTTTCTTAGTCAGCTTGTCGAAAGTACCGTCCTGAGACTGGGTTTCCAGATCTTTCAGGCGCTTGATGGACTGACGAACAGTTTTCCAGTTGGTCAGCATGCCGCCCAACCAGCGATGGTTCACGAAGAACTGGTCGCAGCTGTTAGCAGCATCTTTCACAGCTTCGCTTGCAGCGCGCTTAGTACCAACGAACAGAATCTTACCTTTACGGGAAGAGATCTTGTTCAGCTCAGCCAGGGCTTCGTTGAACATTGGTACAGTTTTCTCAAGGTTGATGATGTGAACTTTGTTACGCGCGCCGAAGATGAAAGGCTTCATTTTCGGGTTCCAGTAACGGGTCTGGTGACCAAAGTGAACACCAGCCTTGAGCATGTCGCGCATGGAAACAGTTGCCATGTTTAAAACCTCTATATTGAAAGTTGGGGTTATGCCTCCACGTATCCCATATTACCGACCCCGAAGGGCACCCCGGAATATGTGCCGATACGTGTGTGTTGTTACACAAAGTGAGATTTGTCGCTCCCGTCCAGCCTGTGTATCTGAGATGGATCGGAAGTCCGGCGCGCTTTATACCACAAAACACGACCAGAAACCAACAGTTGTTGGCGGAGTGTGCTGTTAATGATTCTCAATTTGGCACGGAGCGTGCCTGACTGATACCATTGACGACACTTAGACTAGTATTGTCGAAAAAATCGACACCGATGGACAGATTACATGGCTATCTCTATTAAGACACCTGAAGAAATTGAAAAGATGCGCGTCGCCGGTCGTCTGGCCGCGGAAGTGCTGGAAATGATCGAACCGTTCGTGAAGCCGGGCGTCAGCACCGGTGAACTGGACCGCATCTGTAACGACTATATCGTGAACGAGCAGCACGCGGTTTCCGCCTGCCTCGGCTACCACGGTTTCCCGAAATCCGTCTGCATTTCTATTAATGAAGTGGTTTGTCACGGTATCCCGGACGACGAAAAACTGCTGAAAGATGGCGACATCGTCAACATCGACGTGACCGTCATTAAAGACGAGTACCACGGTGACACCTCTAAGATGTTCATTGTCGGCAAGCCAACGATTCTGGGCGAGCGTCTGTGCAAAGTGACACAAGAGAGCCTGTACCTGGCGCTGAAAATGGTTAAGCCGGGTATTCGCCTGCGTACCATTGGTGCTGCCATCCAGAAGTTTGTAGAAGCGGAAGGGTTCTCCGTCGTGCGCGAATACTGCGGTCACGGTATTGGCCGCGTTTTCCATGAAGAACCCCAGGTTCTGCACTATGATGCCGATGACGGCGGCGTGGTGCTGCAAAAGGGCATGACCTTCACCATCGAGCCGATGGTCAACGCCGGTGACTACCGCATCCGCACCATGAAAGATGGCTGGACGGTGAAAACCAAAGACAGAAGCTTGTCTGCTCAGTACGAGCATACTATTGTGGTAACAGACAACGGCTGCGAAATTATGACGTTGCGCAAGGATGACACCATCCCGGCGATACTGACGAACATTGAGTGATAAGAAGCCGGCAAATGCCGGCTTTTTTAATGGCGATAGCTTTTTCTTATGGGTGGCGCACGATGAGTAATCTCTTACCCGAACAGTATGCTAACACAGCACTTCCCACCCTTCCCGACCAGCCCGATAACCCGGGCGTCTGGCCGTCGCACGAGCTGACCTGCGCGCATATCAAAGCCCATATGGATGTTTTCCATCGCTGGCTGGGCAGCGCGTTCGACGCAGGGGTCTCAGCCGAGCAACTTATTGAAGCGCGCACCGAATTTATCGACCAGCTCCTGCAACGTCTGTGGATCGACTACGGTTTCGGGCAGGTGAGCGACATCGCGCTGGTTGCCGTCGGGGGCTATGGCCGCGGTGAACTTCATCCACTTTCCGATATCGATCTCCTGATCTTAAGCCGTAAAAAGCTACCGGACGAACAGGCGCAGAAGATTGGCGAGCTGCTGACCCTGCTCTGGGACGTGAAGCTGGAAGTGGGACACAGCGTGAGAACCCTGGAAGAGTGCCTGCTGGAGGGCTTATCTGACCTGACCGTCGCCACCAACCTGATTGAAACCCGTCTGCTGATCGGTGACGTGGCGCTGTTCCTGGAGCTGCAAAAACACATCTTCAGCGACGGCTTTTGGCCGTCAGAAAAATTCTTCGCCGCGAAGGTCGAGGAGCAAAATCAGCGCCATCAGCGCTACCACGGCACCAGTTACAATCTTGAACCCGATATTAAAAGCAGCCCCGGCGGCCTGCGCGACATCCACACGCTACAGTGGGTAGCCCGCCGCCATTTTGGCGCCACCTCAATGGACGAGATGGTCGGCTTTGGCTTTTTAACCGAGGCCGAACGTAACGAACTGAACGAGTGCCTGCATCTGCTGTGGCGCATCCGTTTTGCCCTGCATCTGGAAGTGACCCGCTACGATAACCGCCTGCTGTTTGACCGCCAGCTCAGCGTGGCGCAGCGATTGAATTATCAGGGCGAAGGTAACGAACCGGTTGAGCAGATGATGAAGGATTTCTTCCGCGTCACCCGCCGGGTGACCGAGCTGAACCAGATGCTGTTGCAGCTGTTCGACGAGGCCATTCTGGCCCTGACGGCGGACGAAAAGCCGCGCCCAATTGATGACGAATTCCAGCTGCGCGGCACGCTTATCGATCTGCGGGACGAAACGCTGTTTATCCGCGAGCCGGAAGCGATCCTGCGAATGTTCTACACCATGGTGCGCAACAGCACGATTACCGGGATCTACTCCACCACCCTGCGCCATCTGCGCCATGCGCGCCGTCATCTGACGCAGCCGCTGTGCTATATCCCGGAAGCGCGCTCGCTGTTTTTGAGTATGCTCCGTCATCCTGGCGCCGTCAGTCGTGGTCTGCTGCCAATGCACCGTCATAGCGTGCTGTGGGCCTATATGCCGCAGTGGTCGCACATCGTCGGACAGATGCAGTTCGATCTCTTCCACGCCTACACGGTGGATGAGCACACGATCCGCGTCATGCTCAAGTTGGAAAGCTTTGCGAAAGAAGAGACGCGATCCCGCCACCCGCTTTGCGTGGAGCTGTGGCCGCGCCTCACCCATCCGGAACTGATCCTGATTGCCGCCCTGTTCCACGACATCGCCAAAGGCCGCGGTGGAGACCACTCGGTGCTGGGTGCGCAGGACGTGCTGAAATTTGCCGAGCTGCATGGGCTCAACTCGCGCGAAACGCAGCTGGTCGCCTGGCTGGTACGCCATCACCTGCTGATGTCAGTCACTGCCCAGCGTCGTGATATTCAGGATCCAGAGGTAATTAAGCAATTCGCCGAAGAGGTCCAGACGGAGAACCGTCTGCGCTATCTGGTGTGCCTGACGGTCGCGGATATTTGTGCCACCAATGAAACCCTGTGGAACAGCTGGAAGCAAAGCCTGCTGCGCGAGCTCTATTTCGCCACCGAAAAACAGCTGCGTCGCGGAATGCAAAACACCCCGGACATGCGCGAGCGCGTGCGACATCATCAGCTGCAGGCCCTGGCGCTGCTGCGGATGGATAACATTGATGAAGAAGCACTGCATCAGATTTGGGCCCGCTGCCGTGCCAACTATTTTGTCCGCCACAGCCCAAACCAGCTTGCCTGGCACGCGCGACATCTGCTGAAGCACGATCTGTCGCAGCCGATGATCCTGCTTAGCCCACAAGCGACGCGCGGCGGGACGGAGATCTTCATCTGGAGCCCGGATCGGCCTTATCTGTTTGCTGCGGTCTGCGCCGAGCTGGACAGGCGTAACCTGAGCGTTCACGACGCGCAGATTTTTACCACCCGCGACGGCATGGCGATGGATACCTTTATCGTGCTGGAGCCGGACGGCAGTCCGCTCTCGTCGGACAGACATGAAGGGATACGCTTCGGTCTGGAACAGGCGATCACTCAGCGCAGCTGGCAGCCACCGCAGCCGCGTCGCCAGCCGGCGAAATTGCGCCACTTTACCGTCGATATCGAGGTCAATTTCCTGCCGACCCACACCGACCGTAAATCGTTCCTGGAGCTGATCGCGCTCGACCAGCCAGGGCTGCTCGCCCGCGTCGGCCAGGTTTTTGCCGATCTGGGAATTTCGCTTCATGGCGCCCGAATTACAACCATTGGCGAGCGAGTAGAAGATTTATTTATAATCGCCACCGCCGACCGGCGTGCCCTTAATAATGACCTGCAACTTGAAGTGCAACAACGGTTGACAGCAGCCCTCAATCCAAACGATAAAGGGTGACGTGTTTTTTAGTGAAATGGAAAGAGTAAACAATGCAGCAGTTACAGAACGTTATTGAGTCCGCTTTTGAGCGTCGCGCCGAGATTACCCCGGCAAATGTGGATACCGTGACCCGTGAAGCGGTAAACCAGGTGATTTCCCTGCTGGATTCCGGCGCGCTGCGCGTGGCAGAAAAAATCGACGGTCAGTGGGTTACTCATCAATGGCTGAAGAAAGCGGTGCTGCTCTCTTTCCGTATCAACGATAACCAGGTTATCGACGGAGCAGAAAGCCGCTACTTCGATAAAGTCCCAATGAAATTCGCTGATTACGACGAAGCGCGTTTCCAGAAAGAAGGCTTCCGCGTGGTGCCGCCTGCGGCAGTGCGTCAGGGCGCGTTCATCGCACGCAACACCGTGCTGATGCCATCCTACGTGAACATCGGTGCCTACGTTGACGAAGGTACGATGGTGGATACCTGGGCTACCGTCGGTTCCTGTGCCCAAATCGGTAAAAACGTTCACCTGTCCGGCGGCGTGGGCATCGGTGGTGTTCTGGAGCCACTGCAGGCTAACCCAACCATCATCGAAGACAACTGCTTCATCGGCGCGCGTTCAGAAGTGGTTGAAGGCGTGATCGTGGAAGAGGGTTCCGTGATCTCCATGGGCGTTTACATCGGCCAGAGCACCCGTATTTACGATCGCGAAACCGGCGAAGTTCACTACGGCCGCGTTCCGGCGGGCTCCGTGGTCGTTTCCGGTAACCTGCCGTCGAAAGATGGCAAATACAGCCTGTACTGTGCCGTTATCGTGAAGAAAGTGGATGCGAAAACCCGCGGTAAAGTCGGTATCAACGAACTGCTGCGCACCATCGACTAATCGCTGACCCGTTGATACACCGGGACCCGCCTGTGCGTCCCGGTGTAATCATCAAAGACGTCCGTTTCCGCAGTCACGATTGCCATTCCCTTTCTTCTCAACCCTGCAATATCCGCCGCCATACGCTGGCTCCCCAACCAGAAAAGCCCGTCAAGCGCAGTCACAGCCAGACCCGATTCCAGCGCCAGCTTCAGTCGCTCACGCGGCGCTTTGACCTCTCTGGCAATCTGCCGGAATGGCTCCGCCGTAAGCCCGGTGGGATCGACCCGTCGAATGCGGGTCGTCATGCGGTATTGAAAAGCGTCGGGGATCGCATCCAGATCGCCCTTCAGGCTGTAAACGCAGCCAAAGCGCTTGCCGTTGAAGATGACGTTCTTCTGGTTTAGCTGAAACTCATCGCGCAGCCCGGTGATTAGCTGCGGGGCGCGGGTCAGTATCAGCCGAAATGGCAGTTCGAAGCTGGTGACATAATCCACGTTGAGCAAGGCAATGCGTAAACGCTCCTCCGCCCCCGCCTGAAGCAGGCGGCATTCGGCGGCGACTTCTGCCCACTGATGCGTCAGTCTTTGGTTCTCCTCTACGGCACCAAAGCTATATTTTTCGATTTGATAATCAATGCGTCCTGACATGTCATTATCCCCGCAGCCTACGCTTTCGTGCGATAACTTTGCCTGAATTCCCCGGCTTTGAATACCGTCTCGCTCGCCTTTTCTCACGACTCTCACGATGCTGCATTAACGTTGAGAGAAATGATTACCTTATTACATTGATTTCCGCTTGACGTGGTCGTTAAAAACAACAATAAACGAGTGGGAGCATTTATTTTCCCTGCTCGGTAATGTCAGTGAAAGGTAATCAGGATCGACCCCGCTTTTTTTGAACCCGAGGGTGGCAAAAAGGAATTTTTTCATTAATTATTCAAAGGTTATGTTGAGATAAGGGTACCGCTATGTACGATAATCTGAAAAGTCTGGGCATTACCAATCCTGATGAAATTGATCGTTACAGCCTCCGCCAGGAAGCCAACAACGACATCTTAAAAATTTATTTTCACAAGGATAAAGGCGAGTTTTTCGCCAAAAGCGTGAAGTTTAAATATCCACGCCAGCGTAAGACCGTCGTCGCGGACGGCGTAGGCCAGGGGTACAAAGAAGTTCAGGAAATCAGCCCTAACCTGCGCTATGTGATCGATGAACTCGATCAGATTTGTCAGCGCGACCGCACTGAAGTCGATCTCAAACGTAAGATCCTTGACGATCTGCGTCACCTTGAAAGCGTTGTTACCAATAAGATCACCGAGATTGAAGCGGATCTTGAGAAGTTAACTCGGAAATAAAAGCAAAACGGCAGTCCCTGATTGCCGTTTTTAATGTTTGCGCCCTCTCCCCGTGGGAGAGGGATGGGGTGAGGGCACCAGCCCGCACTCAGTCATCTCTGCTCATCCAGCTGCAACGCCACATACAGCAGCAGCCTGTCGTCAAAATTCCCCAGATCCAGCCCCGTTAGCTCCGAAATCCGGTTAAGCCGGTACTCCAGCGTATTGCGATGAATAAACAACGCCTTCGACGTCGCCAGCGGCTGCACGTTATGGCGGAACCACGCCTGCAGCGTCCGGCGCAGCAGGCCGTTGTTGTCCATCGCTTTCAGGCGCGCTAAGGGCCGCGCCAGCTCGTTGGCCTGCCAGCCGCCACGCAGGCTGTCGAGCAGCACCGGCAGCATCAGGTCCTGATAGAAATAACTGCGGCTCTCCGGCATCCGCTGCTTACCCACCATCATGGTGGTGCGCGCGGTGCGCCAGGAGCGGGCAATACTGCCCGGCCCGGAAAAGTAATTGCCGAGCGCAACGCGAAAACGCAGCTGACCGTTCTCCTGCATCCGGGAAATCAGCAGTTCCACGCGACGACGATGATCTTCGGCATCCCAGCGGCCAAACGGATTGAGCGCGGGTTTGAGCACCACCATTTCCGTCAGCGAGACTATCGCCACCAGGTTATCGCGTTCCGGTGTCGTTAGCGCATTTTGCAGCTGCTGCAGTTCGGCCATCGCGCTGTCTACGCCAAGCTGACCGCTATCGACCTCGATCACCGCCACCACGCGCGGCTGATTGAGGTCGATCCCCAGGCGCTGCGCCCATTCACTGAGTGCAGGCGTAAGCTCTTCCGCCTGAATAAGGTTCATCACCAGCTCTTCGCGCAGGCGGCTGTCCTGGGCGAGCAGATGCATCAGGCGCGACTGCTCCAGCATCATTTCCGCCGTCATACAGACCAACTCGCCATATTTACGCAGGGACTCCGGCTCGCCGGTCAGGCCGATAACCCCCACAATCTCGCCTTCAAGGCGCAGCGGTAAATTGATGCCCTGACGCACGCCGTGCAGGTGTTTCGCAACCGCATCGTCGATATCAACCACACGCCCCTGAGAGAGCACCAAAAGCGCGCCTTCGTGCAATTCACCAATACGCTCACGATCGCCACTACCAATAATGCGCCCACGGGCATCCATTACATTGATGTTGGTATCAATGATGCGCATCGTGCGCGCCACAATATCCTGCGCCATTTTGGTATCAAGATGCCAGCCAGCCATGTCACCCTCCTCTGAGCAGAGCTCAAGCATAGGGAAGTTCAGTGACGGCTGCATTGTGCGAATGCACAAAGAGAGCGGAAGAAGTATGGAGTTGTGGGAAAAGTCACAGAAACAAGAAAGCCCCTGCGTACAGGGGCTTAAGAGGATTACTGCATCAGCAGGTAGATAGAGGTATCACCACGCTGAATATTCAACGCCAGCACGGACGGTTTGCTGTCGAGAATTTTGCGCAGTTCAGCGATGTTTTTCACCGGCTGCTGGTTAGCGCCCATGATCACATCCCCTTTTTTCAGGCCGATACGGGCAGCAGGTGAATTCGCCTTCACGTTATTCACTACCACACCTTTGTCTGCGCCCTTATTGCTCATCTCAGCGCCTTCAATACCGCTGAAGATGGTGCTGGAATCAACCTGATTCTGGCTGCTCTGCTGCAGCTCCAGGCTCACGTTGACCGGCTTACCGTCACGCAGCAGACCGAGGGTCACTTTGCTGCCAATCGGCATAGAGCCGACTTCCGCACGCAGGGCTGCAAAGCTGCTGATCGGCTTACCGTTCAGGGAGGTGATCACGTCACCCGCTTTAATCCCTGCTTTCGCAGCAGAGGAGTTCGGCATCACCTGGCTGACGAACGCGCCGCGCTGGGCATCCACTTTCATCGCTTTTGCCAGCTCAGAGTTCAGCTCGGTGCCCAAAATGCCCAGCTCGCCGCGTTTCACCTGGCCGTACTGCACCATCTGCGCGGTCAGGTTTTTCACCATGTTGCTCGGGATAGCAAAACCGATCCCGATGTTGCCGCCGTCCGGCGCCAGGATCGCGGTGTTAATACCGATCAGCTCGCCGTTCAGGTTCACCAGCGCACCGCCGGAGTTACCGCGGTTGATGGCCGCATCCGTCTGAATAAAGTTTTCATAGTTCTCTGCGTTCAGGCCGCTACGGCCCAGCGCAGAGACGATACCTGAGGTCACGGTTTCGCCCAGACCGAACGGGTTACCGATAGCCACGGTGTAGTCACCTACGCGCAGCGCATCAGAGTCGGCAATTTTAATCGCCGTCAGGTTTTTCGGATCCTGAATCTGGATCAGCGCAATATCGGAACGCGGGTCTTTGCCGACCACTTTTGCGTCGAACTTACGGCCATCGCTCAGCTGAACCTTAATGCTGTTCGCGTTATCAACCACGTGGTTGTTGGTCACGACGTAGCCTTTCGCTGCATCGATAATGACTCCCGAGCCAAGCGCCATGAATTTCTGTTGCTGGCCGCCGCCCTGGCTGTCATCCCCTGCACCACCGCCCTGACAGAACGGGGAACTCTGGAATGGCGAACCGTCCTGGCAGAACGGTGAGTTGTCACCAAAGAACTGCTGGAAGTTACGCGGCATACGCGGCGTATTGACGGTCGTACTCCCCTCAACGTTAATACTCACCACCGATGGCATCACTTTTTCGAGCATCGGTGCCAGGCTTGGCATCTGCTGCGCGGTTGCTGCCGATGACGCGGTCTCGGCTGCGGTAGCAGTCAGAGGAGACAGCGCTAAACCTAAACTCAGAGCCAGTGCACTCATTGCTAATGTGGTTTTTTTCATGTTTCTCAATCTCGATTTACAGGTAACGCAAAATTGCTGTGTAACTCAGATTCATTTTATACCGCTTAGTTCCGGTCATAAGTTTATGGAAAAGGTAAAAATTTATTGGCCGTCTTTACAAAACTCAGCGTTTATTCCACGGCCATTAGCTTGCGGTATTCATCCCAGGCATACAAATCCGTCATGCCGCTGATATAGTCCTGGATAAGACGGCAGCGATAATAATATTCCATTACCGGCCACTGCGTAGCGTGACGATCCAGCTTACTTATCGCTTCGACATAGGCCAGCCGATGACGGGTTGAAAGTTTTTGATAAAGCCGGGATTCGATAGGAATTCGTCGCACGCGTTCTTTTTCCACCAGCTCACTGAATTCGTCGACCGACAGCAGAAGCAACGGAGAATAAATTTCCAGTAACCCACTGATTACCCGGTAGCCCTGCAGTTCGAGCTGCTCGACATCCGGATGGCTGAACACATGCCGCATCGCCACATGTTTATAGAGCTCAAGGAGTTGACTAAAACTGCTGTCATCTTCCAGCAGCGCGTGATTGAATTCCCCGCTGAAAATCTGCGGCAGATTATCGATAAAGCGCGAGGCTGCGTAGGGCACCAGTTTATTTAATGTATTGACGCGCAAATACATAAAGAACTGGTCTTCCGTGCTGCGGCTTAATGTATTTGAGCGCGACTTTTCCCAGGCATTTTCGACAACCTGAGCAAACAGTGAACCTTTTTCGTGGGTTCCCCAGGCGGCATAAAGGTGCTGGTAAAGCTCCTCGACGCTGAATATTCTTTTCTCAACGGCGTCTTCCAGGTCAGCGACGCAATAGGAAATATCATCCGCGGCTTCCATAATCCAGGTTAATGGAAAGCGACCGTTTGGCGTCAATGAAAGTTCTTTACGCAGCCGTTCAATATAGGCCTCTTCGGAAAGGTAGTAGCCCGGTTTCTTCATTAAATAGCTGTGGGATGCGGGCGTCTCTCCCGTCCACCACGCGGGACGCGTATATTTCAGGATACAGCCGACCTGCGCCCAGGTCAGGTTCATGCGCATCAGGGAATGTACCAGTCGGATACCCTGGGCATTGCCCTCGAAGTGACAGAGATCCTGACGCACTTTGCGACGCAGATCGTTAAGCCCTTCTTCACCTTCATGCAGACGTAAATCCCGCACGATGCAGCGGTCATCGCTGAGCGGCTGGCTTGCCGCATCCGACGGATGAAGGCGTTGTTTAAACCAGTCATTAATTGCCGCCTCGCCAAAGTGACCAAAAGGCGGATTGCCGATGTCATGCATCAGGCAGGCCATCTCAACGATGCTCTCGAAGGGCCCCGTCAGCTCGTCCAGACCATAGGTTTCCAGTAAACGTAGCTCTTTGAGACGGCTTAAAATCTCTTTGGCAATATACCGCCCGACCTGCTGCACTTCCATTGAGTGGGTTAAGCGCGTGCGTACAGCGGCATTACGCTCCAGCGGAAACACCTGCGTTTTTTGCTGCAAACGCCGGATGGCGGGCGAGTTAATAATCCTTCCTCGATCGCTTTCGAAGATACGCAGGATCTCATGTTCGCTCTTCTCGCCCTGTGGCGAGCGGAAACGTCGGTGCCAGTTAATTTTGGTACGAAAATCGATTGGTGACATGTGCTCCCCCGCGTGAGAATGCGTTTCCCCTTAACCGCATGATAGACTATGCATCTTAACAAGGCACATCGCGAGTAAATCTATGAAAATCGGCATTATTGGTGCAATGGAAGAAGAAGTTACGCTCCTGCGTGACAAAATTGAGAACCGTCAGACCCTCTCTCTGGGGGGGTGTGAGATCTACACCGGTCAGCTTAACGGTGTTGACGTGGCTCTGCTGAAATCAGGCATCGGTAAAGTGGCTGCTGCGCTGGGTGCGACCCTGCTGCTTGAGCGCTGCAAGCCGGACGTGATCGTGAACACCGGTTCGGCTGGAGGCCTGGCGCCGACGCTGAAAGTGGGCGATATCGTTGTCTCCGACGAAGCGCGTTATCACGATGCCGACGTCACCGCGTTTGGCTACGAATACGGTCAACTCCCGGGCTGCCCGGCAGGGTTTAAAGCTGACGACAAACTGATTGCGGCGGCTGAAACCTGCATTGCTGAGCTCAATCTTAACGCGGTACGCGGCCTGATTGTCAGCGGTGATGCGTTCATCAATGGCTCCGTCGGTCTGGCAAAAATACGTCATAACTTCCCGCAGGCGGTTGCCGTTGAGATGGAAGCGACCGCGATTGCGCACGTTTGCCACAACTTCAGCGTACCGTTCGTGGTGGTTCGCGCCATCTCTGACGTCGCAGACCAGCAGTCTCACATCAGCTTCGACGAGTTCCTGACCGTTGCGGCAAAACAGTCTACCGTGATGGTGGAACGCCTGGTGCAGAACCTGGCACGTGGCTAAACCATCCCTCAGGGCGCTTGCCGCCCTGCTTCTGCTTGCTTCAGCGTGGCTCTGTGCCGCGCCTCGCGTAATTACGCTCTCTCCCGCTAACACCGAGCTGGCCTTTGCCGCTGGCATCACCCCCGTTGGCGTGAGTAGCTTTTCGGATTACCCACCCCAGGCGGCCAACATTGAACACGTTGCGACCTGGCAAGGGATGAACCTTGAGCGCATCGTGGCGCTGAGACCCGATCTCGTGCTGGCCTGGCGTGGCGGTAACGCCGAACGGCAGGTCAATCAGCTTACCTCGCTTGGCATCAAGGTCATGTGGGTTGACGCCGTCAGTATTGAGCAAGTCGCTCAGGCACTGCGCGCCCTTGCCCCTTATAGCCCTGCGCCTGAAAAAGCCAGGCACGCGGCGAGCCAGATGCTCAATGACTATGCTGCGCTGAAAGCCCAATACGATACGTCCGTTAAAAAGCGCATCTTCCTGCAGTTTGGCAGTCAGCCGCTGTTTACCACAGGTAAAGGGTCAATTCAGAACCAGGTCCTGGAAGTCTGCGGAGGGGAAAACATTTTTGCAGCCAGCCGGGTGCCGTGGCCGCAGGTTAGCCGTGAGCAGGTTCTGGCGCGCCAGCCACAAGCCATCGTCGTGGTCGGAAATGCGAGCGAAATTCCCAAAATAGAACAATTCTGGCAAAAGCAGCTAAAAATACCGGTAATACCCCTCAACAGTGACTGGTTTGAACGCGCCAGCCCGCGTATTATCCTCGCCGCAAAACAGCTCTGTGCCGCACTGGCAGAGAGTCACTAACAGAAGACCTTTTTCGAGGATTTCACGATGCTCGTTTATTGGCTGGATATTCTTGGCACAGCCGTTTTTGCTATCTCCGGCGTTCTGCTCGCCGGAAAACTACGCATGGATCCGTTTGGCGTGCTGGTGCTTGGCGTAGTCACGGCCGTTGGCGGCGGGACTATCCGTGATATGGCGCTGGCGAATGGCCCGGTGTTTTGGGTGAAAGATCCGACCGATCTGGTGGTAGCCATGGTGACCTGTCTGTTAACCATTGTGCTGGTTCGCCAGCCCCGCAGATTACCGAAATGGATACTCCCGGTGCTGGATGCCGTGGGTCTGGCCGTGTTTGTCGGTATTGGCGTCAATAAAGCCTTCAATGCCGGAACCGGCCCGATGGTCGCGATCTGCATGGGCGTATTAACCGGCGTGGGCGGCGGCATTATTCGCGACATTCTGGCGCGTGAAGTACCGATGATCCTGCGTACCGAGATCTATGCTACTGCCTGTATTATTGGCGGGATTGTGCACGCCACGGCGTATTACACCTTTGCGGTGCCGCTGGAAAATGCTGCGATGCTGGGGATGGTCGTGACGCTGGTGATTCGTCTGGCGGCAATACGCTGGCACCTGAAGCTGCCGACGTTTGCGTTGGATGAAAATTCAAGATAGGCGTCGTTTATAAGCCCGGTGGCGCTTCGCTTACCGGGCCTACAAATCCGCATTCAGGCTTAAATACTGAACGAAGAACCACACCCGCAGGTGCTGGTTGCGTTCGGGTTAGTCACCACAAAGCGTGACCCTTCCAGACCTTCGGTGTAATCCACTGAACCGCCGACGAGATACTGCAGGCTCATCGGGTCAACCACCAGCGCAACGCCCTGCTTCTCGATGGTCATATCACCATCGTTCACCTGATCGTCAAAAGTAAAACCGTACTGGAAGCCGCTGCAGCCGCCACCGGTAATATAGACACGCAGTTTCAGATCCGGATTGTCTTCGTCGGCAATCAGGGTTTTCACTTTGTTGGCTGCTGCTTCGGTAAATTCCAGCGGCACAGCTACGTCATCACTCATCTTATGCTCCCATGAATACTGCTATTGGGTAAAATTCACCCAATTCTTTTCGTCATTATCTAATACCCTGGTAATTCATTCAAGTATTCTGCGCGGCGGCCCGCTCCGCCTCTTGCTTTGCCAGGGTACGCGCGAGGATGGTGGAGTATAGCGGTTTCCCGCCCAGGAATTGGGCTAATAGTGTCGCCCCGAGACAGGTAATGATCATTGGCAAAATGAGCTGGTAATTATCTGTCATCTCCAGCACCAGCACGATACCGGTCAACGGTGCACGCAGAGACGCTGCCAGCAGTGCCCCCATGCCGGCCACCGCGAAGGTGCCAGCATCAAGATGATACGCCGGGAAGCCCACTTTGGCTGCTATACCAAACGCGGTGCCCAGCAGCGTACCAAGCGCCAGCATCGGGGCGAAAATCCCGCCGGGTGCACCGGAGGAGAAGCACAGAACCGTTGTGATAACCCGGGAGATAAACATAAACAGCAGCAGACCGACGCTGAAATTTCCCGCTGCGGCGATGGGGATCAGCCCGAAGCCGCCGCCTGCGGCATTCGGCTCAATAAAGCCGAGCACGCCGCACATCCCGCCCAGCAGGCCGCCCATCAGCACCCATTTCGTCGTATTGCCGCCATGAATACGCTGGAACATATCCTGAGCACGTAAGATGCAGGTGTTAAACAGCGGCCCCACCACGCCAAAAATCATGCCGAGGATCAGGTAAAGCCACAGGGTGTTGACCGGCGCGTTGGTCAGTTTACCCACCTCAATTACCGCCCCTTCGCCATTGAAGAGGCGGAAAACAATGCTCGACATAATAACGCCGGTAAACACGGCTTTAATGGAGATCAGATTGTAGCGGAACTGCGCGCGCATCTCTTCGATGATGAACAATATGCCCGCCAGCGGTGCGTTAAACGCCGCTGAAAGACCCGCCGCCGCACCGGTGGCGAGCAGCGTATGGCGCGCTTCGGCGCTTCGCATCCGGAACAGATCGCCCACCATGCGTCCGACGTTGCCCCCCAGTTGTACCGTTGGCCCTTCCCGGCCCAGCACCATCCCCGCGCCCAGCGTCCCCATACCGCCGATGAATTTAACCGGGATCACGCGCCACCAGCGCACCGGGCGCAACTCTTCTAGTGCACCTTCAATTTCCGGGATGCCAGACCCGCCGGCCTCCTGGGCGAATTTACGCACCAGAAAATACCCCACCATGGCAAACAGCGCCGATAGTCCAAATGCCCCGACCCAGACCAGCCACCGGCTATCGGCAAAACCCGCGACGGTGCCCACTCGCCAGTTGAGTACGGCATTGACCGCTTTTTCAAACGCCACGCCAACCAGACCGGCGAGAGTCCCCACCACGGCTGCAGCCAAAAGGATCGCCAGCGGCGTTTTATCGCGATTGAGCAGCCGCCGAATACTGATCCGGTGCTGAGCGCGCGTAAACTGTTGTTCTTCAAAAGACGGAGAATCTGATTTCATGTCCTGTTCTTATTCGTCATACAAAAAGCCGAGGAGATTTTACCAGAGACCTTCCCTCCGTCCCCTTAAAAATACTTAACAAATCTTAAAGCATTATCTGGCTAAAAATTTCATAACCTACTGCGAATCACTTAGAATAGTGTGCTTAATCATTTTATACGAACCAGGAACGACGCCATGAGCAAGTCTGAAAACCTCTACAGTGCAGCCCGGGAGCTTATTCCAGGTGGTGTGAACTCGCCTGTTCGCGCCTTTACCGGCGTGGGCGGTACGCCGCTGTTTATTGAACGTGCTGACGGCGCGTATCTGTATGATGTCGATGGCAAAGCCTATATCGATTATGTCGGTTCCTGGGGACCGATGGTGCTCGGGCACAACCACCCAGCCATTCGTAACGCGGTCATTGAAGCCGCTCAGCGTGGCCTGAGCTTCGGTGCGCCAACCGAAATGGAAGTGAAGATGGCGGAGCTGGTGACCGAACTGGTGCCGACCATGGACATGGTACGTATGGTGAACTCCGGTACAGAAGCGACCATGAGCGCGATCCGCCTGGCGCGCGGTTTTACCGGTCGCGATAAAATCATTAAATTCGAAGGCTGCTACCACGGCCACGCAGACTGTTTACTGGTGAAAGCAGGCTCCGGCGCGCTGACCCTCGGCCAGCCAAACTCGCCTGGCGTGCCGGCGGATTTCGCTAAGCATACCCTGACCTGTACCTATAACGATCTGAACACCGTTCGCGCGGCGTTCGAGCAGTATCCACAGGAGATCGCCTGCATCATCGTTGAACCGGTAGCGGGCAACATGAACTGCATTCCACCGCAGCCGGACTTCCTGCCGGGCCTGCGCGCCCTGTGCGATGAGTTTGGTGCCCTGCTGATCATCGACGAAGTGATGACCGGCTTCCGCGTAGCGCTGGCGGGTGCCCAGTCTTATTATGGCGTTGAGCCGGACCTTACCTGCCTCGGCAAAATCATCGGCGGCGGAATGCCTGTTGGCGCATTCGGCGGCCGTAAGGATGTGATGGAAGCGCTGGCGCCAACGGGCCCGGTCTACCAGGCTGGTACCCTTTCCGGCAACCCGATTGCGATGGCAGCAGGCTTCGCCTGCCTGACCGAAGTGGCGCAACCAGGTATTCACGAAACCCTGACCGACCTGACGACTCAACTGGCTAACGGTCTGCTGGAAGCCGCAGAAGAGGCGGGTATCCCACTGGTGGTCAATCACGTCGGCGGCATGTTCGGGATTTTCTTCACCGATGCGCCAACCGTGACCTGCTATCAGGACGTCGTGAAGTGCGATGTTGAACGCTTCAAGCGCTTCTTCCACCTGATGCTGGAAGAAGGTGTGTACCTGGCGCCGTCGGCGTTTGAAGCGGGCTTTATGTCCGTGGCGCACAGCGAAGAAGATATCAATAACACCATCGACGCGGCGCGTAAGGTGTTTGCGAAGCTTTAAGGTCCGTGCGGGGTGATGCCCTCACCCCAACCCTCTCCCACAGGGAGAGGGAGCAAACCCTAAAACGGCAATCTAAGGATTGCCGTTTACTTTTATTACCGACTCTGCTTTCTCAACAGATAAATAAAATACGGCGCGCCTATAAAGGTCGACAGCAGTCCCGCCGGGATCTGGTAAGGGAACAGCACCATCCTTCCACACCAGTCCGCAAATACCAGAATGACTCCGCCCGTCAGGGCTGACATCACAATGTGCGGCATTGTCCGGCGGAACCCCATCATTCTGGCGATATGCGGTGCCATCAACCCGACGAAGCTCAGCGGGCCAATAGTCATGGTTGCCGTTGCCGTGAGGCACGCTGCCAGCAGGAGAAGTGCGACACGCGTAGGCGTCAGCGCCATGCCCACAGCCCGCGCGGTTTCACCGCCGAGCGGCAGAATGGTCATCCAGCGACGACACAGCGGCACAATCGCCAGCAGCACAATCATTACGATCCCGGAATGCACAACCTGGCTGGCGGTCGCGTTGTAGGTTGAGCCAGAAATCCAGGTCAGGATCTTCGCCATTCGCGGATCGCCACTCGCCTGCAGCATCATCAACAGCATCGTAAAGGCCGTGCTGAGCGCCATCCCGGCCAGCAACATCCGGTGCGGGGAAAATCCGCCGCGGCCAGAGGCAATCAGAATAATCATCAGCGTCACCGCCGCACCGATACTCCCGGCAGGCATCAACCAGCCAAACGCGTTCCCTGGCACCAGGAACAGCATCAGCACCACGCCAAAGGCGGCACCGGAGCTGATCCCCAGCACTTCCGGGCTCGCCATCGGGTTACCGGTCAGACGCTGAATAATACAGCCCGCAACCGCCAGCATCACACCGGCAATAAGCGCGGAGAGGATCCGCGGCCAGCGCCATTGCAGTAATTCGTTGAGTAAATCACCCGTTGCCCAGTGCCAGCCTGCGGCATCGCGCCCAAACGCGAGTGCGGCAAACGAGGCGAGAAGCAAGACTCCCAGACCGGCAAGGCTAAACCACAGTACCGACTGACGTTCCGCGTAGACCTTATCGCCCGCGTCCATCGCAGGCGCGCTGATGCTGCGCAAACGCGGGAGCAACCACAGCAGCAGCGGCGCACCGATAAGCGCCGTTGCTGACCCGGTAGACACTTCCATCCAGACGCGGGCCAGCCAGAGAATGATCTGATCGGAAAGCCAGAGGATCAGCGCCCCGATCAACGGTGCGAGCAGCAGACGCGCCAGCAGCCGACGCGCCCCGAGCATTTTTGCCAGCAGCGGCGCAAAGAGACCGATAAAGCCGATAATGCCAACCGCGTTAACCAGCAGAGCGCTCAGCACAATCGCCAGCGTGAGCGCCGCCAGGCGTGCCAGCGACAGTGCCAGCCCCAGGTTGCGCGCCACGCCATCATCCAGCCCCATGAGCGTCAGCGGACGCAGGAGCAGCAGCGTCAGCACGACCCCGCCCGCCAGCTGCGGCCACAGACGCTGCACGATGCTCCAGTCGGTCTGGGTGAGCGTGCCGGTGCTCCAAAGGAACATACTTTGCAGCTGATCGTGATGGAACAGCACCAGCAGCTGGTTAATCGCACCGCAATAGAGGCTGACAACCAGCCCGGCAAGAATCAGCGTTACCGGAGAAAGGCGTTTCCCCCAGGCCACACCAAAGACCAGCGCCCCTACGACACACGCCCCCGCGAGGGCCGCAAACTGCGAGGTTAACGCGCCGGGCAATGCCCACAGCGTGGTGATCGTGATCCCAAGCTGCGCCCCGGTAGCGACGCCCAACGTGGTTGGCTCCGCCAGCGGGTTACGTAACACCTGCTGGAACAAAACGCCTACAAGGCCTAAACCGGCCCCGACCAAAAGGGAGATCGCCAGACGCGGCAGCAGGCTGTAGTGGAACAGCATCTGCTGAATATTGTCGATATCCGGCGAGACCAGCGCGGCTCCCCACTGCGCACGCGGTAACGCCGTCGAGAGATTGAACCCGGTGAATGACAGTGCAGCCAGAAAAAGCACGGACAGCAGTAGAACCGGGAAACGCGCGATACGGGTACTCATGCTTTACCTCCCAGCGCGTTATCCAGTACGCGGGCAAAATGCATGGCCGATAGCGTCGCGCCGTAGAACCACACAGCGGGCGCACGCTGGAAGCGCTTCTCGCGCACAAACGGCATCGCCTGCCAGAGCGGCGTCGCCATCAGCGTTTGCATTTCGCGCTCGTTGCCGTGGTCAAAGCACAGCACATCCACATCACGAAACGCCGCCAGACGATCGATACCGACGGCGGTACTGCCCCAGAAGGTCATCTCCCCTTCCCACGCATTGCGAATGCCAAAGCTGTCCAGCACCTCCTGGAACAGACAGTTTTTACCGAATACCAGCATATGGCGGGCATCCAGCAGCGTCACCATCAGCAGCGGGCGATCGCCCCGCCCGGCAAAGCGCGGCTTCAGGGCGTCAATCAGGGCATCGAATTCATCGAGATGCTTTTTGGCTTCCGTTTCACGGTTGAGGAAATGCGCCATCTCGTTGATCGAGTTTTTCGCCACGGTCAGCGGTTTTTTACCGTCGCTAAAGGAAAAACCGCGCCCTGGCGCAATACGTGCCATGGTCTCTTCTGACGGGCCATAGCCCGCAGACCAGAACAGGAATGACGGTTTCATTTGGGTAAGCAGTTCGAGGTTTGGCTCCGTACGCAGGCCGATGTCAATCACCGAGTCCGGCAGCTTCGGCTCGTTCACCCAGAGGTTATAGTTAGGGATGTCCGCCACGCCATAGGGCGTGACACCCAACGCCATCATCAGCTCTACCGGCAGCCACTCCAGCGCCACAATGCGGTGAGGATCGACTGCGGCAGCACGCGCCGTCGTCATGTTAAACAGCAAGGGTGAGAGCGCCATTGCCGTCAACAGGCGACGACGGCTGATAAATGTGTTGTCCAGCATCAGTACACGAAGCTCACCGGTGCAGCCCCAGCCGGGTGAGGCAAGATACCCATTGGAATACCGTAAATGTGTTCCAGCGTTTCGCTGCGCATTAATTCTGACGGTGTTCCCTGCGCAATCATTTCGCCGCCGCGTAACGCGACAAGATAATCGCAGTAGCGAGCCGCCATGTTGATATCGTGCAGGACCGCAATCACCGTCAGGCCACGCTGCTGGCTTAACCGGTGTACCAGCGCCAGCACGTCGACCTGATGGGCAATATCCAGCGCAGAGGTAGGCTCATCCAGTAGCAGGCAACGGCTGTCCTGAGCCACCAGCATTGCAATCCACGCCCGCTGACGCTCACCGCCAGACAGGCTATCCACCAGACGGTGCGCCAGCGGTTTTAGCCCAACCAGCGCAATCGCCTCTTCCACTTTCTCCCGGTCAGCCGCGCCGAAGCGCCCAAGCGCCCCGTGCCACGGATAACGCCCAATCGCCACCAGCTCACGCACCGTCATCCCTTCCGCCTGCGGCAACTGCTGCGGCAGATAGGCCACTTTGCGCGCAAAGGCTTTGCTGCTCCAGCTCTCCAGTTGCTGTCCGTCCAGCAGGATATCCCCTTCAGACGGCGGCTGATGGCGTCCCAGCATCTTAAGGAGCGTGGATTTTCCGGAACCGTTGTGACCAATCAGGCCCGTCACTTTACCGGCCGGGAACGTCAGAGAGAGCGGATGCAGCAACGTGCGTCCGGGTACGCGAAAGGAGAGATGATTGAGCGTGAAGGTGGTGTCGGTTTGCGTTTGATTATCCTGCATATCAGCCAACTTAAATAAAAAGGGCACGGCGAACCGTGCCCAAAAAGAGATTAGAAGCGGAAGGTCGCGGTGGCGACAACCTGACGTCCTGCTCCCCAGTAACACGCATATTCGCTGTAGCAACTGGAGACGTATTCGCGGTCGAAGATGTTGTTTACGTTGACACCGACAGAAGAGCCCGGCAGCCCAAAGCGAGCCAGGTCGTACTTCACGGTCGCATCCGCCAGCGCATAGCCCGCGACGTTGAACGACTGGTAGGCTTTTGGCGACGAGGCAGAGTAGTAAGAAACGGTATTACCGATGTATCGGGTTCCCGCCCCTACCGTCAGACCGCTCAACGCCGTCTCGTGGAAGGTGTAATCTGTCCACAGAGACGCCATATTACGCGGCACTTCCGCCGGACGGCGGCCTTCATACCAGGTATCGTGCGTGTATTCTGCATCAGTAAAGCTATAGGATGCCGTCACATTAACGTTTGCCGTTACTGCCGCTTTCGCTTCCAGTTCGAACCCGCGGGAACGAATTTCACCGCCCTGTACGCTAAAGCCGCTGGTCGGGTTCGCCGGATCGGCCGTCAGGTTGTTGTTTTTAGTCAGCTGGTATACCGCTGCAGTCACAACCACTGGCAGATCTTTCGGTACATACTTCACGCCCGCTTCATACTGTTTGCCACGAGCCGGATCGAACGGTTTACCGCCCTGGGTTGCACCGGAAATAGGCTCGAAGGATTCGCTGTAGCTGAAGTACGGCGTAATACCGTTATCAAACAGGTAGTTGATCCCGCCGCGCCAGGTGAACGCCCGATCGTTGATTTCAGCCGTCGTGTCAGAGGAACGCGTCAACGTGGACGTTTTGGCGAAATCATAGCGTCCGCCAAGGGTCATGACCCACTTATCCCATTCAGCCTGATCTTGCGCGTACAGGCCCGTTTGTTCCTGACGATTGAGCACGGCATACGGGAAGTTCACGTTGATATTGGCATTGTTATGCTGCGGATTACTCATGCTGATAGGGTCAGCGGTGCCGTAATCAGCATCGATATCGTTACGCATGCGCAAGTAATCGACACCCGTTAACAGGGTATGATCCACTGCACCGGTCGCAAATTTGGATTGCAGCTGGGTATCAACTGTAAAAGAATTCAGGTTTTCATCAGAACGTACATAGGCGCGGCTGATTTTCCCCGGCGCGATGTAGCCGTTGCCGTAAACAGAACGGTAGAGGGTATTAACTTTGGTATAGCGCAGGTTTTGACGTACGGTAAAGGTATCGTCAAACTCATGTGAGAAGCTGTAGCCCACCATCTTCTGGCGACGGGAGATCTTGTTGTCTTCGTCACCTTCATTGAAGTCTGTCGGCAGCTTGTGCGCATTGCCATTGGCATCATAGTACGGCACAACGGTGCCTTCCCGCGGCAGCCAGCCGTAATAGCCTGCATCCGGATCGCTCTGGAAATTACTCAGGAAGGTGAAATCCGTTTTATCGTCAGGACGCCAGCTGAAAGCGGGTGCAATGGCGTATCGGGTGGACTTAACCATTTCCTGCTGTGCATTTTCGCTGCGCCCCAGACCGGTGAGGCGGTATGACCACACGCCGTCATCATCAATCGCATCGCTAAAATCAAACCCGGTTTGCCACAGGTTATCGGTACCCATTTTGAACTGGATTTCTTTCAGTGGCTCGGTCGTTGGGCGCTTGCTGACCATGCTGACCACGCCGCCCGGGTGGCTTTTACCGTACAGAACGGATGTTGGGCCACGCAGCAGTTCGACACGCTCAAGGAAATAGGGATCCATTGACGCTTCAGAATAGTTATCACCCTGTAGCTTCATCCCGTCCAGGTACTGGTTAGTATTCACGGTTGTGGAAGTGGTGAAACCACGGATAGAAACTACATCATATGTTGTTGATGCACCGCGAGTAGCAAAAACGCTCGGCGTATAGGCCAGCGCTTGCTTCACCGTCCCCGGCTGCTTCATGTCCATCTCTTCACGAGTGACTACGGAAATAGACTGCGGGGTTTTCTCAATTGGCGTATCGGTCTTGGTCGCCGTGGCGGTGCGCTTGGCCGCAATCGTGGGTGCCGGTCCCCAGGCACTTTCCTGTGCCGCAGGCGCTGCGGTTACCGTAATGGTTTCTTCTTTTTTCGGGGTTTCGGCAGCATGTGCATAAGCCGACATGCCGGCAACCGCTGTGGCTACGACGACCGCGACTTTTCGCAGCGACGTGTTGATTGGCTGAGCAGTATTGGAAAGCGCCATGTTGTATCTCTGATGGAAAGGTTAATGATAACGTAAACGAGAATTATTATTATGAGCGCAAGAATAATAGGCGAAACGCCGGTTGCATAGCAAGCAATAAGCGGCCCTACGAGAATTGAGGGATTAAGAATTAACCAGATGAAAACAGGGGGTTAATGATGTTAGCGAAAGGATCGCCAAAACCCGCCGGAGCGGGCGGGAAGCATTAGCGGTAAAACAGCTCGAACGTGGCGACCGCCTCGACTTTTCCGGGTTTGACCTCCCCCGTTTTTACGTAGCGGGCCTTCAGGAGGATCTCTGCGGGCACCTTGTCCTGCGTAGCGGATATCGCAGTATAGGTCTGGTCAAACTGAAGGACGGTATCGTTGCTGTCGAGAATTTGAATCCCCAACCCTTGTGCGGCAGCATCACCGGATGCAATGCCCAAAATCGAGCCGTTGGTCACCCCCGTCGACCCCGTGCGGGTGAACTGATAGTCAATCTTTGTTCCCGCCGCGCAGTCGTTTATTGCAATCTTAAAACCACCGTCAGTCAGTATCTCTGAGTATTGCCCGTCAAAATCCTGAGAATTGACCGTTTTGAGAGGAACAAAAATGTTACGGTCAACCAGATTACAGGTATTGGTCGTAATATGGACGCTGGTGGGCGAAAAACGCATTTCACCGACCACGACACCGCCGAGCGTATCCTGCGCGGTCAGGCGCGAGGTATCCAGCATCCCGTCCTGGACCTGGCCGATGACCACCAGTTGAGCGGCGGCCCGAAAGACGTGGGTGCCATCAGACCCGCCATGTTTGTAGCCATAATACTGCCAGGGACGAATGAGGTCCTCCTCTATATAGTCGGGCAACCGTTCGCTTGACGCCGCCGCACGGATGCCAATCCCCGGCACGTTGGTTTTATAGACTCCCGGCAGAACGTCCTCACGCGCGTCGGCATCCGTCAGGGTCAAATAGCCGCGCCGGATTTGCGCGTCAGCTCCGCCACAGTGCACCGTAATTTCATTGGATTCGACGGCATTATCATAAATTACGGTCCCCACAGGGGTATCGGGATCGAGCATAAAGACCGCTGGAAGCTGAAAGGTAACAATGCCGCCAGATCCATCCCCGCCGCTGAAAGTACATTGAGCAAATGCCGGATGTACCCCCGCGGCGGCGACCAGCAGTACGGCAGAGATAACGGTTCTCACCAGAATAGTCACGCGCATTTTCTCTCCAGCCTCATTGGCAATTGACCGCGGTATTAATGATTCCCTCGCCATTGTCATCGGGTAAATCGATGACGCCATGACACTGTTCGTCGCCCGCCTCTCCCCACTGCGCGCTGAACGATGTGTGTCCATTAAGCCCTGAGAGGTAGACCTCGCCATCATCCCCGACAATCGCGGTGGTGTTATCAAGCGCCACGATGGCACCAAACGGCACTGGTTTACCCTGATGACGCAGAGTGACCAGCGCGCGACGCCCAACGCGGGCCTCGAAGTTCGCCAGTATCGCCGCGCCTTTTGTCGGCACGAGATCTAACGTTGCCGCGTCAATATCAATATCGCTGCGTTCCTGCGTGTTTACCGTGAGGGTGTTGTGTCGGTAAGCGGTAAGCGACGGCACGATGGCATTACCAAACGCATCGGTATAAATGCCGCGGCCGCTCTGAACGTTGACATCCTCTCCGTCGTTGATGTGTACAATCGCGAAAGCGTCCCGCACGGGCTGCCCCAGCGTAATGCCCTGACCGTGAGCCACGATGGATCCCTGAGCGTTATAGTTCCACTGGCGGTTATCCCCGCCGTAGCTGTACCCCATGCCAACTTCGCCGGACGAGCCGCGATAGCGCCCGGATACGCTGCCGCCATAGCCCGTATCTTTGTTGGCGTAGGTCTGCTGGAGGTTAAAGCTCAGCTTGTTATCCTCAAGCGCGGTCCCCCCGATCCCCACCTGGTGCGAGACATACCCGCCGCTTGCGGTATTTACGCTGTAGTTTGCCCACGCGTTAGAGAGCCAGTGCGATAACGGGATATTGACGTTCAGCGCCAGTTGCCGATCGGCATCGGCATCTGGCGTGCGGGTCAGGTTGTAGCTTATCGACCAGGTAATATTCCGCCAGCTGGAGCTCAGCCCGGCGCTGACGCTACGCTCGTGGCCGTCCATATCCCAGTAATCCTGCTGATAGCCGTTAAGATACGCCGAACCCCAGTCAGAAAGCCGCTGGGAAAGGTTTACCTGCATGCGGCTTCGGCGGTTGTTGGTTCTGCGATAGGTATAAATGCCGTCATCAATCTCGCTGTCGCGCTGATCGATAGCCTCCTGAAAGGTATAAAACCCGGAGGTGGAATAGCGGTAGCTGGCAAGCGTGACGGTGGTATCTGTGTCGGGAATATCTTTTGAATACTGCGCTCGCCATGAGAGTCCATTTGCGTCATCACGTCCGTCATCAAAGGCGGTTCTCGCGGTGGTGATATCCACCGAGGCTGAGCCCAGGTGACCCAAATCCGCGCCAACCCCCAGCAATAGTGCATGATACATCGACGCCCCCTGAGCGCCGGTGTAGGCCGTCACGCCATACGGCAGGCCATAAATAGCCGTACCTTGCACAAAGGTGGGCTCATCTTCCCCTTCATTGCCGCGATAACGCCCGGCCGCCAGCGAATACTTAAACCCGCCCTCACGCTGGAGGACCGGCACCGACGCGCTGGCCTGTATGAAGCTATGCTCCGAGCCATCCGCCTCTTCAACGGTGACTTCCAGATCCGCGCCGGAGGCGACCTGGCTTAAATCACGGATCTCAAATGGCCCCGGCGAGACGTTGGTTTGATAAAGGGTGTAGCCGTTTTGCTTAATGGTGACTTTTGCATCGCTGTTGGCAATCCCCCGCACGACTGGCGCAAACCCCTGCTGGCTGACCGGTAGCATCGCCGTATCCGTTTCCAGCGTCAGGCCGGTCATCTGCACGCTGTCGAACAGCTCGCTGTTGGTGTACGTCTGGCCCAGTTCAAGCTGGCTTTTCAGCGCTTTGATATCGCGCTGCAGGGTGGTGGCGATGGCTTCCCAGCCCGAAGAGTCACTCCAGGTACTGTTGTTGCGCAGCCGCCACGCGCCCAGATTAAGACCCGACGTCAGGCCAAGCCAGGTTGATGAGGTTTGACCCGTGCTGTAGTGCTGCTGAGAACCGCTGAGCTGATAGCTTGTCCAGGCCGCCGGAGCACCGTCATCCCAGAATTTCGGGTTAATGGCGCCCGCAGCCGCGCGGTTGCGGTAGGCCTGGGGAATGACCAGCGTCAGGGTCTGGTTATCCTGATTGTAATCGTAGCGAGCATGTTCGATGAAATGGGAGATATCCCGAATGCAGGCCGCATCGTCCATATCTTTGAGATCCGGCACCGCGTCGACGTTCACGCCGAATTCACGCAGATCCGCTTTGGTCAGCTCCGGCAGAAGCTGCTGCTTATCGTCAGAAAGCACATAGGTGACCTCGCGTTTATCCACGACGTCCCGATCCCACATGATGGTGGTCAGATAGCGCCCTGCCAGCAAGCCGTTATCATTAATGAAGTTTTTGAGCGTAGCGGTATTTTCCAGCGGCGTATCCAGCTCAAGGATCCGCAGGTTGAATTCGTCATCAGCCCACGCAGGCGGGATCGCGACGAACAGCGCGAGCACGATCCCGGACCATACCTGTTTTTGGCGAGAGGGAGAGGACATAGCATTCCAACACGATCCCGTTAAAGGGCCTGCTTGCGCTGAGGGGTTTGCGCCCCAAAATCATTGATTGCCGTCCAGGTCACCGCACCCGTCGCCCCTTTTGGCAACGCAAAATGCTGCTCGCTAAACGGTGCAACCATCATCGAAATAGCCCCCGGCGTGGTTTCGGTCTCTTTCACCGGTACGCTTTTCCCGCCCACGGCCAGCTCGCCAAAGGAGACGTAAAACGGTGTGGGGTTGTTGGCAATAAGCGTGTCGCCCTGACGACGGAACGTGATTTTTTCATCCGCCACCAGCGCATCGGCCTCTTTTAACTGAGACGGGCGCCAGAAAAGCTTCAGCCGCGTTTTCATCGCGAACTGCAGGGTATTTTTCTCTTTCAGCTCAGGCGACAGCGCGGAGACCGATTTCACATTCGCCAGGAACAGCGATTCACGGTCTGATGGCAGGCTTTTTTTATCGCCAGTAAAAATAACGTGTAAAAGGGTTTGACGATTTTCCTGCAGCTTATAAACAGGAGGGGTAATAACGAAGGGCGCTTTTGCATTATTGACATAGCTGACCCAGCTTTGTACCAGATAACGCGTATGGGGATCTTTATTTTTAAGGGCTATTTGTACTTCAGCTTTATTTGATGGATAAATAATACGAGTACCACCCAAAACCACACTGGCTTGCGCTGACAGACATGAAATAATTAAACAACCACATAACAATTTAAATAAAGTCTTCATACAACTTTCCAAAAGGCAGCCATAAAGGCTGCCAGTAATGACTTAGCGATAGACAACCTCGAAAGTTGCCGAAGAAGAATAGCGGCCTGCGGTGGGTGCAGTATCACCAATCTGAATCACCTTCGCGATGTAGTTAAAGACTGACGCATTTGTTCCCGTCGCATCGTTAGCCACATCCGTTCCCGTCGAAGGCAGGGAGCCATCAAATACCACATCGTCTTTCGTGCCGTTTTCATTGCTGACGATGATGCCAACGTTGGTGGCATTACCGGCGCCGCTGAGGTCGTTCTTCAGACGTTTATGCGCGGCATCCGTTGTCGTTCCGCTGAATTTGAGGTTGAGTTTGGCAACCAGCGGGTCACATTTTTTCACTTCAATATTAAACGTTTTGCTGGTGCCCACTGCGCCATCAGTGCCAAAGTCCGACGCATAGGTATCGGGGAACGTGACGGTTGACGAGGTCGTACCGGAGCCATCAACATTAATTTCACAGGTGTCGGCCACCACTTTCCCGGCAAAGTTCACCGTGCCAGAATCGTTTCCGGCAAATGCTGGCAGAGACAGCGCTGCCATTATGCTTGCAGCCAAAAATGAAGAAAGAACATACTTACTCATAATCATATCCTTATATATATCGATGCAGTCATCCATTCCCGCCCCAATACTGTGCGTCAGAATGTTATTTAAGCGCTCATATCACTCATACAGGGGTAATTAACCCAGCCATGTTTCAGGAAAGCCTGTGATTCCTTGAGGCGATTAAATCAGATCATTCTTACCAGTGTCCAGATAGCCTAAAAACCTCCTGCACATAATGGCGTACAAGACTATGTTTTAAATAAAAAATAATGAATCTTAGGAATTCTTAATTTTGAATTAACTTTTTTTAAAGGATTGCGGACTGTAAACAATAAAAAAGGCCGCTTTAAAATAAAGCGGCCTTTTATTCAGGGAATTAATTAATTCCCGCCAAACATGTCCTTAATCCAGCCGGCTACGCCATCGCTGTCTTTCTTCTCATTCTGCTGCTGCGGCTGTTGTTGCTGCGGCTGCTGAGGCTGAGAAGATTGATCGAACGGGTTGCCCGTTGGCTGTTCAGGCTGGCTCTGCTGGCAGAGGGAGTCCGGATTGGTGGTCCAGACCGGCAGGGTACGCATCCCACCGCCGCAAACAAAGTTACCGGAACCGTCCACGCCCATATCGACGATATCTTCCGGCGCAACCAGGTTCAGCGGCACCGGAGACTGATTCGCCAGATAGCGCTGGTAAATCGACATCGCCCCGCTTGCACCGTACAGCTTGGTTGGCTGGTTGTTATCACGGCCTACCCAGGTGATCACCACTTCACGGCCATCAATACCGGCAAACCAGGTATCGACGTTGTTGTTGGTGGTCCCGGTTTTACCCGCCAGATGCAGACCCGGATATTTCGCCCCCAGCTGACGGCCAGTACCGCGCTGCACAACCTGCTGCATGGTCCACAGCGTCATATAGGCCGCCTGCGCAGGCACCGCACGTTCTGCCTGTGGGAAGCTCTGATACAGCACGGAGCCATCCTCGGCAATCACCGAGCGCAGGGCCGAAAGCGGCGCACGGTTACCGCCGCTGGCAATGGTCTGGAACGCCTGTGCCACTTCGATCGGCGTCAGGTTAAGTGCCCCCAGAATCATCGCCGGAACCGGATGCAGCTGATCTTTCGACACGCCCAGTTTCTGCCAGGTGTCGACAATCGCAGGCAGGCCCAGCGCCATACCGAGGTTAACCGTGGGGACGTTCATGGAACGGGTCAACGCATCCACCAGCATAACCTGGCCGCTGAACTGTTTATCATCGTTCTGCGGGGACCAGACCTGACCGTTAGGCTGACGCAGTGAGATTGGCGCATCGGCAATCCAGGTGTTCAGACGATACAGATTCGGCTGACTCAGGGCGGTGAGATAGGTCGCCGGTTTTGCCAGAGAACCAATCGAACGACGCGCCTGCATGGCACGGTTATAGCCCGCATACTGCGGCTCGGCACCGCCCACCATCGCGCGTACTTCGCCGGTGTTGCGGTCAACCACCACCATGGCGGTTTCCAGATCGCTCAGCTTGCGCTGTTTCTTCAGTGCCGGAATACCTTCCACCGCGGCTTTTTCTGCTGCATCCTGGGCCACGGAGTCAAAGGTGGTGAAAATCTTCACGCCGGAGAGATCTTTGACCTTATCACCGAGCTTGCTTTGCAGCTCCTGACGCACCATTTGCATAAACGCAGGCTGAGGAGAGATCACCCCACCGCGCGGCTGCACGCCAAGCGGACGCGCGCTCAGCATGTCGTACAGTTCCTGATCGATCACCTGCTGTTGTTGCAGCAGACGCAGGACCAGGTTACGACGCTCCAGCGCCAGTTTCGGGTTACGCCACGGGTTGTAGATGGACGCCCCTTTCACCATGCCCACCAGCAATGCCTGCTGGTCCAGGCTCAGCTCTTCCACCGGGCGGCCAAAGTAGTACAGGCTTGCCAGCGGGAAGCCGCGGATTTCGTTATCGCCGCTCTGACCGAGGTAAACCTCGTTCATGTACAGTTCAAGAATACGATCCTTGCTGTAACGCGCATCCATCAGCACGGCCATGTACGCTTCGTTGGCTTTACGCCAGTAAGAGCGTTCGCTGGAGAGGAACAGGTTCTTCACCAGCTGCTGAGTCAGCGTACTCGCCCCCTGCACGGTACGACCCGCGGTCAGGTTCGCCAATACGGCACGGCCGATAGAATAGAGGCTGATGCCGTCGTGCTCGTAGAAGTGACGGTCCTCGGTTGCCAGCAGCGTATCCACCAGCAGATCCGGGAAGCCGTTACGCGCCACAAACAGGCGCTGCTCGCCGTTTGCCGACGAGAGCATGGTGATCAGACGCGGATCGAGACGGAAGAAACCGAACTGACGGTTGTTATCCATGTTCTCGATGGTATCCAGACGATCGCCGTCAAAGGTCAGACGCGCGCGCACCTGCCCCTCTTTGCTGTCCGGGAAGTCGAACGGACGGCGGATCATCTCAATGCTTTTCGCCTGAACGGTAAATTCGCCAGGGCGCGTCATCTTCGACACCTGACGATACTGGGTCGCTTCCAGCAGTTTCACCATCTCGTTCTTACTGATGGACATATCTGGCTCAAGGTTCACCATACGGCCATACACTGCCGCAGGTAACTGCCAGACTTTACCGTCGATACGGCTGCGGATCTTCTGATCCAGATAAACGCCGTAAATCGCCATCAGCACAACAAAAACAATGAACAGCTTCAGCAGCAGCCAGAACCAGCCGCGTTTGCCCCGAGGCTTGCGCCCTTTGCCTTTTCCTTTACGCGGCATCGGTTCTTCATCCTCATAATCGTCTTCATAGTCATCGTCATAGTCCTCATCTCTGAGGCGACGACGGCTTACCTTTTCTTTCGCCGGACGCGTGGGTTTTCCCTTACGTCCTATTGGCTCGCGGTCATTCCCCGCCATGCTTTTTCTCCGCAACGTTCAGGCGCAAAGGCCCGATTCTCATTTCTTCCACTGACCTGTGAAAGAAGAAATCTCTCAAAATTAGTTTTCTCCCTCTCCCTGTGGGAGAGGGCCGGGGTGAGGGCATCAGTCCGCACAATCCAGCCCGCACAATCCAGGCCGCACTCCCCTCTTCCCCTGATTCACGAATACTTCTTCGTCCGCCGTGTCGGCGCCGTGTTCGCCGGATCGTCCGGCCAGACGTGTTTGGGATAGCGCCCTTTCATCTCTTTCTGCACGTCCCGGTAACTTCCCGCCCAGAACGCGCCCAGATCGCGGGTGATCTGCAGCGGACGCTGCGCAGGCGACAGCAGCTCAAGCACCAACGGCACACGCCCTTCTGCGATAGACGGTGTGGTGGCTTCACCAAACATCTCCTGCATCCGTACCGCCAGCGCCGGAGGATTATCCTCATGATAACGAATGGCAATCCGGCTCCCGGTGGGCACAGTGTAATGCCCAGGCAGCTCACTATCCAGACGTTGACGTAATGACCAGTCCAGTAAATTCTGTAACGCGGTCTTAACATCAAGCGCCTTGAGCGCACGCAAGGAGTGTACGCCGCTCATTTGCGGCAGTAGCCAGTGCTCAAGCGTAGCCAGCAGCGTCTCATCATCCACCGCTGGCCAGCCGTGTTCCGGCAGCCACTTCGCGGCGCAGTGCAGGCGTATACGATACTGTTCAGCTTCCGGCGTCCAGTTCAGTACGCTCAGCCCTTTTTCCCGGATGCCGTTCAGCATCGCCTGGTGTAACTCTTCTTCTGACGGCTTCGCCAGCGGTTTCGTCCCGAGCGTCAGTTTGCCAATCTGACTGCGGCGAAACGCCTTCAGCGTGCCCTGAGTCTCATCCCATTCCACGATATCGGACTGCTGCAGCAGCTGCGGACAAGCGCGGGTCAGGGCATCAATGTCTACGGCAAACGCCTGTAAAATACGTGCGTCAGGAGAGTGGCTCCCCTGAAGCAAAAGCGGGGCAATCAGCCATTCGTGACGCGTTAACGCATCATCGCTGTCCAGCATCGCCCCCATGCCGTTTGCCAGCTGATAGCGCCCGTCCAGCCCGCGGCGGCGGGCAATTCTGTCCGGGAAGGCCTCTGACAGCAGGGAGGCAATTTTATCGCTGTCAGGTGAACCGCCCCGGCTATTCAGGCGTTTGGCCAGCTGCTGCGCCCGCTGCTGCCAGTTCCCCTGATTACGCGAAAATGCCTGTCCCAGATCGCTAGTGCCACCGCGCGGCGGCTCCTCAAGGATAGCCGCCAGCCTGGCCGCCGTGGCAATTTCATCGTTCCCCTGCGCGGCCACCAGCATAGCAGCCAGACGCGGATCGTTACCCAGCGCCGCCATTTTCTGCCCGCGCGCCGTCAGACGCTCGCCTTCCAGCGCGCCAAGCTGAGTCAGCAGGCTGCGCGCCGCCGTGAAGTTAACCGCTGGCGGAGGGTTGAGCCATGTGAGCTGGGCAGGGTCAGGACAGCCCCATTGCAGGAGATCCATCACCAGGCCAGACAAATCACTTTGTAAAATTTCTGGCGTGCTTTGCTGTGCGGCACGCTCAGCTTGCTCCGCGCTGGTCAAATGCAGACAAATGCCCGGCGCAAGACGCCCGGCACGGCCCGCACGCTGGATCATCGACGCCTGGCTGATGCGCTGCGTGAGCAGCTTAGTCAGCCCGGTGCGCGGGTCAAAACTGGCCACCCTCTCCTGGGCGCTATCCACCACCAGGCGAATGCCTTCGATGGTCAAACTGGTTTCCGCGATATTGGTCGCCAGCACCACCTTGCGCTGCCCCGCCGGGGCGGGAAGGATCGCTTTACGCTGATCGGCCAGCGACAGCGCGCCATAGAGCGGACACAGAATAATGTCGCTACTCACCCGTGATGCCAGTTGCTCCTGTACGCGCTGGATTTCTCCCACACCGGGTAAAAATAGCAGCAGCGACCCCGGCTCCTGACGAAGCAGTTCAGCCGTGGCGACAGCCACCGCTTCGTCAAAACGCTGATGGGCAGGTAGCGGCTGATAGCGCCGCTCCACCGGGAATGCACGACCTTCGGAGGCAATCACTGGGGCATCAGGCAGCGTCTGCTGCAGCCGCGCGTTATCCAGCGTCGCCGACATAATGAGCAGCCGGAGGTCGTCGCGCAGCCCCTGCTGGACGTCCAGCAACAGCGCCAGGGCCAGATCCGCCTGCAGGCTGCGTTCGTGGAATTCATCCAGGATCACCAGCCCCACGCCGGTCAGTTCCGGATCGTTTTGCAGCATGCGGGTGAGAATGCCCTCGGTAACCACTTCAAGGCGCGTGGACGGGCCAACGCAGGTTTCGGCACGCATCCGATAACCTACCGTTTCGCCCGGTTTTTCGTTCAGCAGTTCCGCCAGTCGCTGCGCCACGTTGCGTGCGGCGAGCCTGCGCGGCTCCAGCAGGATGATTTTTCCGGCAATCTTCCCTTCTTTGAGGATCTGTAGCGGCAGCCAGGTGGATTTGCCCGCCCCCGTAGGCGCGTTAAGCAAAACCTGCGGGGCGTGGTGTAAGGCAGCAAGAAGCTCGGGAAGGACGACGGCGACTGGCAATGAGGACACTAACAGCTCCAGAGGGTTAACATTAGTCGGCGTACATTGTAGCATCGGCGCATATCATTACCGAGTCCCCCGTATGTCTGAGTCAAAACGACTGTTTTTTGCCATTGAGCTGCCCGCCCCTGTTCAGCGGCAAATCGTACGCTGGCGCGCTGAACATTTTCCACCGGAAGCAGGTCGGCCCGTTGCGGCCGCGAACCTGCATCTGACGCTGGCATTCCTGGGCGACGTAAGTGCCGGGAAACAGCGGGCGTTAGCCGCCGTGGCCGGGCGGATTTCTCAGCCGCCGTTTACGCTGCACCTCGACGATGCAGGACAATGGCTACGTTCGCGCGTGGTCTGGCTGGGCACGCGCCAGCCACCGCGCGGATTATTGCAGCTGGCGAATATGCTGCGCGCGCAGGCGGCGCGCAGCGGCTGTTATCAGAGCCCGCAGCCATTTCATCCGCATATCACGCTGCTGCGCGATGCCGGTCAGGCCGTTGCCCTCCCGGCCCCGGGTTTTCACTGGGCTTTCCCGGTCAATGCATTCGCGCTTTATGAATCTGTCTTTGCTCAAGGACGCACACGCTACACGCCGCTACAGCGCTGGACGCTGGGCGACACGATGAAGGAATCCTGATGAAGTTTAGCCCTGCACTCCAGCCCGCCACGCTGATCCAACGCTACAAACGCTTCCTCGCCGACGTGGTGACACCTGAGGGGGAAACGCTCACTCTGCACTGCCCCAACACCGGAGCCATGACCGGTTGCGCCACGCCGGGTGACACGGTCTGGTATTCCACTTCAGAAAATACTAAACGCAAATATCCCCATACCTGGGAAATAACTGAGACACAAAGTGGGGCATTTATTTGCGTTAATACCCTGCGCGCCAATCAACTGGTTAAGGAAGCGCTGACCCATGGCACTATTCCCGAACTGGTGGGTTATGGTACGCATAAAAGTGAAGTGAAATATGGCGATGAAAGCAGCAGAATTGACTTCATGTTACAGGCGGAAGACAGGCCGGAGTGCTATATTGAAGTAAAATCAGTGACGTTAGCGGAACAGGAAAATGGCTACTTCCCGGATGCGGTTACGCTACGTGGACAGAAGCACCTGCGGGAGCTAATGAGTGTTGCGGCGGCGGGCAAACGCGCCGTACTGCTGTTTGCGGTACTGCATTCAGCCATTGAACGGTTCTCACCTGCCCGCCATATTGACCCTAAATACGCGCAATTGTTGAATGAGGCACAAAAGCAGGGGGTAGAGGTTTTCGCTTATAAGGCGGAACTTTCTGCCGATAATATGACTCTGAGATCCTCTCTTCCCATTGTCTTATAAGGGATTAGACGATTGATGATTATGTGTTCTGGCCGCGTGCGCAAATACGCTTTTCCTCACAGGCTTGTCAAGTGTTACGTTTAGATAATTGCCATACGGAAAAGCATCTGCTATTTATAGCGACCTGATTTTTCCCCCAACACGGGGATCGATAGTGCGTGTTAAGGAGAAGCAACATGCAAGAAGGGCAAAACCGTAAAACATCGTCCCTGAGTATTCTCGCCATCGCTGGGGTGGAGCCGTATCAAGAGAAACCGGGCGAAGAGTATATGAACGAAGCCCAGCTGTCGCACTTCAAGCGTATTCTTGAAGCATGGCGTAATCAACTCAGGGATGAAGTCGATCGCACCGTTACGCATATGCAGGATGAAGCTGCAAACTTCCCGGATCCGGTAGACCGTGCCGCTCAGGAAGAAGAGTTCAGCCTCGAACTGCGTAACCGTGACCGCGAACGCAAACTGATCAAAAAGATCGAGAAAACGCTGAAAAAAGTCGAAGACGAAGATTTTGGCTACTGCGAATCGTGCGGTGTTGAAATCGGTATTCGTCGCCTGGAAGCGCGTCCAACCGCCGATCTGTGCATCGACTGTAAAACACTGGCCGAAATCCGCGAAAAACAGATGGCCGGTTAATACCAGCGCTGTTTACCCACTCCAAAGGCGGGAGTCTCTCCCGCCTTGTTAACGTTGATATGTCTGAATCACACTATATCGGGCGCTTCGCGCCATCTCCCTCCGGTGAATTACACTTCGGCTCATTAATTGCCGCGCTCGGCAGCTACCTGCAGGCTCGCGCCAGCCAGGGCAAATGGCTCGTCCGCATAGAAGATATTGACCCGCCGCGTGAAGTTCCCGGTGCTGCAGAGACCATACTGCGTCAGCTGGAACATTACGGCCTGCACTGGGACGGCGAGGTTCTCTGGCAATCAAAACGCCACGAGGCGTATCGGGAGCGTCTGGCCTGGCTCGCTGAGCAAGGGCTTTCCTACAACTGCACCTGCACCCGCGCGCGTATCCAGAGCGTTGGCGGCGTCTATGACGGGCACTGCCGTACGCTCAATCATCCCCCGGAGAACGCCGCCGTGCGCCTGCTGCAACGTGCGCCCGTCACCCGTTTCCACGATCTGCTCTCCGGAGAGATCCGTGCCGATGAACGTCTGGCGCGCGAAGATTTTATTATTCACCGTCGTGATGGTCTGTTTGCTTATAACCTGGCCGTGGTCGTCGACGACCATTTCCAGGGCGTCACGGAAATTGTGCGCGGGGCAGACCTGGTCGAACCTACCGTGCGGCAAATATCGCTGTATCAGCAGTTTGGCTGGACGGTACCGGGTTATCTTCATCTGCCGCTGGCGGTCAATGCGCAGGGCATTAAACTGTCCAAGCAAAACCACGCCCCAGCCCTGCCAGACGGCGATCCGCGTCCTGTTTTGATCGACGCGCTGCGATTTCTCAACCAAAATGTAACCCACGAATGGCAGGATCTGCGTATTGACGAACTGCTGAAAATGGCCATCGCGCAATGGACGCTCACGGCGGTGCCAAAAATCCAGCATTCTCAAATGCGTTGCGCTGAGCTATGATTAGCCGCTTTTTTCATAACAAAACACACTACGAGGTGTACCATTTTTACCCGAGTCGCTAATTTTTGCCGTAAAGTGCTAAGCCGCGAAGAGAGCATGGCGAACGATGCTATTGCACAGCCACACATGTCGGTTATTCCGCGTGAGCAGCACACTATTTCCCGCAAAGATATCAGTGAAAATGCCCTCAAGGTGCTCTATCGTCTGAATAAAGCGGGCTACGAGGCCTATCTCGTTGGCGGTGGGGTGCGTGATTTACTGCTGGGCAAAAAACCAAAAGATTTCGACGTGACGACCAGCGCCACGCCTGAGCAGGTGCGCAAATTATTCCGTAACTGTCGTCTTGTTGGCCGCCGTTTCCGTCTTGCTCACGTCATGTTTGGGCCAGAAATTATCGAAGTGGCGACCTTCCGCGGCCACCACGAAGCGGGCGCATCCGATCGCACGACCTCCCAGCGCGGCCAGAACGGTATGTTGCTGCGTGACAATATTTTCGGTTCTATCGAAGAAGATGCCCAGCGCCGCGACTTCACCATCAACAGCCTCTATTACAGCGTGGCGGATTTCACCGTGCGTGATTACGTGGGCGGTATGCAGGACCTGAAAGAGGGCCTGATCCGCCTGATCGGCACGCCAGAAACGCGTTATCGCGAAGATCCTGTGCGTATGCTGCGTGCCGTGCGTTTCGCCGCCAAGCTCAACATGCGCATCAGCCCGGAGACGGCGGAGCCGATCCCGCGTCTGGCGACGCTGATCAACGACGTGCCGCCTGCCCGTCTGTTTGAAGAAGCGCTGAAGCTATTGCAGGCTGGCTACGGGTTTGAAACCTACAAGCTGCTGCGCGAATACAACCTGTTCCAGCCGCTGTTCCCGACCATTACGCGCTACTTCACCGAAAACGGTGACAGCCCGATGGAGCGCATGATTGCGCAGGTGCTGAAAAATACCGACACCCGCATCCAGAATGACATGCGCGTGAACCCGGCATTCCTGTTTGCGGCGATGTTCTGGTATCCCCTGCTGGAAACCGCGCAAAGAATTACTCAGGAGAGCGGCCTGGCCTATTACGATGCCTTCGCGCTGGCCGCAAACGACGTGCTGGACGAAGGGTGCCGTACGCTGGCGATCCCGAAACGTATTACCACGCTGGTGCGCGACATCTGGCAGCTTCAGCTGCGCATGTCCCGTCGCCAGGGCAAACGCGCCTGGAAACTGATGGAACATCCAAAGTTCCGCGCCGCGTTCGATCTGCTGTCCCTGCGTGCGGAAATTGAACGCAATCAGGAGCTGCAGCGTCTGGCGCAGTGGTGGGCTGAATTCCAGGTTTCCGCTCCGCCGGAACAGAAGGATATGCTGACCGGGCTGGATGAAGAGCCCGCACCGCGTCGCCGTCATCGTCGTCCGCGCAAACGTGCGCCGCGTCGTGAAGGGTCAGCATGACACTCGCCTGTATCGCCATCGGCAGTAACTTAGCCTCTCCGCTGGAGCAGGTTAACGCTGCCGTAAAGGCGCTGGGCGAGATTCCGCAAAGCCGGATCGTCGCCGTCTCGTCGTTTTATCGTACCCCGCCGCTCGGCCCACAGGATCAGCCTGATTACCTGAACGCTGCCGTGGTACTGGAAACAGCCCTTGATGCAGAAGCGCTGCTGGATAATACCCAGCGCATTGAGCTCCAGCAGGGCCGCGTGCGCAAAGCCGAACGCTGGGGACCGCGCACCCTCGATCTCGACATCATGCTGTTTGGCCAGGAGGTGATTCATACCGATCGCCTCACCGTACCGCATTATGATATGAAAAATCGCGGATTTATGCTCTGGCCGCTCTTTGAAGTCGCCCCCGATATCACCTTCCCGGACGGTACCTCGTTAAAGACCGTTCTGGACAACCTGAACGCGGAAAAACCCGCTCGCTGGTAAACCTCTCCCCCACCGGTTGGCCGCTAAATAATTGTGGTTAATCGGTTGCCTAAAATCATTGTTCCCCGGAATGTTACTGTTAGAATGCGCAAAGATTCGCTTTGGGCTATCAGGAAACAGTATGAAACCAACCACCATCTCCTTACTGCAGAAATGCAAACAGGAAAAAAAACGCTTCGCCACCATCACCGCGTATGACTACAGCTTCGCCAAACTGTTTGCCGAAGAGGGTATCAACGTCATGCTGGTCGGAGATTCGTTAGGGATGACGGTACAAGGACATGATTCCACCCTGCCGGTCACGGTTGAGGATATTGCTTACCATACCCGCGCCGTGCGCCGCGGTGCGCCAGCCTGCCTCCTGCTTTCCGATCTGCCGTTTATGGCCTATGCCACACGGGAGCAGGCATTCGAAAACGCGGCGGCGGTCATGCGTGCCGGGGCCAATATGGTCAAAATTGAAGGCGGAGCCTGGCTGGTGGATACGGTGAAGATGCTCACCGAACGCGCCGTGCCGGTGTGCGGCCATCTGGGCCTGACGCCGCAGTCCGTCAACATCTTTGGCGGCTACAAGGTGCAGGGCCGTGGCGATGCGGCACAGACGCTGTTTGATGATGCCCTGGCGCTGGAAGCTGCAGGCGCGCAATTGCTGGTACTGGAGTGCGTGCCTGTTGAACTGGCGAAACGTATCACTGAAGCGCTGTCGATTCCGGTGATTGGTATTGGTGCTGGCAACGTGACCGACGGGCAAATTTTAGTGATGCACGACGCCTTTGGTATTACCGGCGGGCATATCCCGAAATTTGCGAAAAATTTCCTTACCGAAGCGGACGACATGCGCGCCGCGGTCAGGCAGTATATTGCCGACGTTGAATCCGGTGTTTACCCGGGTGAAGAACACAGTTTCCATTAAGGAGTCTCGTTGTGCTAATCATTGAAACCCTGCCGCTGCTTCGCCAGCACATCCGTCGCGCGCGTCAGGAAGGTAAACGTATCGCACTGGTCCCGACCATGGGCAACCTGCATGACGGCCATATGAAGCTTGTCGACGAAGCAAGAGCCCGTGCAGATATCGTGGTGGTCAGTATCTTCGTAAACCCCATGCAGTTTGACCGCGCAGACGACCTGGCGCGCTACCCGCGAACCCTGCAGGAAGACTGCGAGAAGCTCAAAAAGCGTCAGGCGGACATTGTTTTCGCGCCGTCTCCGGCAGACGTTTATCCTCAGGGAACCGGCGAAGCAACCTACGTGGACGTTCCGGGAATTTCGACCATGCTGGAAGGCGCCAGCCGTCCGGGCCATTTCCGCGGCGTCTCCACCATTGTCAGCAAATTGTTTAACCTGGTACAGCCGGATATCGCCTGCTTCGGCGAGAAAGATTTCCAGCAGCTGGCGCTGATCCGCAAAATGGTGGCGGACATGGGATATGATATTGAGATTGTGGGCGTGCCGATCGTGCGTGCTAAAGACGGGCTGGCGCTCAGCTCCCGCAATGGCTATTTGACCGCCGAGCAGCGTAAAATCGCCCCCGCGTTAAGCAAGGTCATGAACAGCATGGCAGAACAGCTTCTGGCGAAAGCATTAACCGCAGAAGAGATTATTGCTCTTGCGGAACAGGCGCTGAACGACAAAGGTCTCCGGGCTGACGATGTACAAATCCGCGATGCTGATACGCTGCTCGAACTTGCAGAGACAAGCAAACGTGCGGTAATTCTGGTGGCGGCATGGCTTGGCCAGGCTCGCCTAATTGACAACAAAGTGGTTGAGCTGGCGTAGTTTTTCTACCCGGAAGATGAAAGGTAAACGTAATGATTCGCAAAATGCTGCAAGGTAAGCTTCACCGTGTGAAAGTGACTCAGGCAGACCTGCACTATGAAGGCTCCTGCGCCATTGACCAGGATTTCCTCGACGCGGCGGGTATTCTTGAGAACGAAGCGATCGATATCTGGAACGTCAATAACGGCAAACGCTTCTCTACCTATGCAATTGCCGCCGAACGCGGGTCCAAAATCATCTCCGTCAACGGCGCGGCAGCACACTGCGCAGAGGTGGGCGATATCGTGATCATCGCCAGCTTCGTGATGATGTCTGACGAAGAAGCGCGTCGCTGGCAGCCCAGAGTGGCCTATTTTGAAGGCGATAACGAAATGAAGCGCACGGCAAAAGCTATTCCTGTTCAGGTCGCCTGATTTCTTTTCCCTGGACTCATTTTTATCCCATTCACTATCAAAATGAGTCCAGTCTTTTTTGTGCAAGCCACGATCAATTATAGCGCATTTAATAGGATTTAAATAAATAACCAAAGAAATCTCAGAGAATTATATTATATAATTCTCAAATTATAATCCCCACCCATTAAGAAAAACTTAAACCAACCTGCAGTTTTAATCACCCCCGTTGACTAGTCTTATCCTAAATAAATCTCTAGAATCCGCCACGAAATAACACTTCAGATTTTAAATCAATAGCTCCAAAAAAATTATTGATTTAAATGTTTTAACTTCAAAATATGGATATTGGTATGTCTTTTAAAAAAGTTAGCATGGGTATGGCAATTGCACTGGCTCTGAGCGCAGGTTCCGCAGTTGCAGCTGTTCCAGGTGACACAGGTACGATTACTTTCCACGGCATGGTGTCTAACACCACTTGTAAAGTTTCCCTGGATCAGAAAATTGACCAGAGTGGTAACGATTTCGATGTCACCCTGGACACCGTATCTGTTGCTGATTTTGGCACCACTGCACTGGGTACTACCAGCACCCTGGGCCAGAAAAAATTCAACCTGGCGCTGACCGGTTGTGATACTGCTACCGTGGCTAAAGCATCTGCACAGTTCAACTCCTGGGCGGGTTCTACTTCTACCGAAGGCGGCCTGCTGGTTCCACCAGCAAACGCTCAGGGTTCTGCGAAGAACGTTAACCTCGTACTGAGCAACGATGGCAATACCAAAACCGATCTGGTGAAAATCGACCAGACTAACAACACTCAGCAGGCCACTGTTGATACAAGCGGCGCGGCTAAGCTGTACTACAAAGTAGCTTATACCCAGGGCCAGGGTTGGGATCAAACCACTAACCCAGTATCCGCCGGTACCGTGCAGGCACAAGTTGCCTTCACCATGAACTACGAATAAACCTCTTTGTTTTGCAGGTTTTAAATAATCCCCCGCTTCTGGGGGATTATTCTTATCATTCCAACAGGAAGTGGAAAAATTATGTTTAACGCATCCGTAATTAAAGGATTAAAGACCGCGCTGTTTACTGCTGTTTTATTTTCAGCATCACACGCCAGTGCCGATATTGTTATTTCCGGCACCCGCATTGTTTACCCTGAGTCATCAAAAGACGTCATCGTTAACCTGGATAACCGTGGTGCAAAACCTCTGCTGGTTCAGTCCTGGCTGGACGACGGTCGCGACGAAAAAAGCCCGGAAGAACTTAAGCTCCCGTTCGTGATCACCCCGCCAGTTTCACGTATCGACCCTAAGCAAGGTCAGTCTCTGCGTATTACCTACATGGGTCATTCGCTGCCAAAAGACCGCGAATCGTTGTTCTGGTTTAACGTATTAGAAATTCCGCCAAAACCTAAAAATGCCAACGCCGAAAATACAAACCAGCTTCAGCTGGCGTTCCGCACCCGCATTAAATTCTTTTTCCGTCCAGACGGACTGAAAGGCTCAGCGCTGGAAGCCGCCGACCATGTCACCTGGACCATGAAGAAAGACGGCAACGGCGTCAGCCTCGTCGCCCATAACGAGTCCCCGTACAACGTAGCGATTTCAATGGTCAAACTTAAGTCGGGCCAAAAGACCTATGAGGTAGCCCACCAGTCTGTTCTGCCTTTCAGCGAGAAAGCCATGCTGGTCAAAGGATTAACCACCACCACAACCGGCAAAGTGGCATACGAAACAATTAACGATAACGGTGGGGTCGACAACCACGAAACCACGTTGAAGTAATTTGCCACCCGACAACATAACAATAGATAGCATGAGCTCTGCGGATATGTTTATCCGCACTGATAAATGGATGTGCCATGGTGTTCCGACGTTCTCTTTTATGCCTTGCGATCGGCACGGCATTCCCCTTACATGTTTGTGCAGACAGTCACGCAGCTAATGACACCGCGCAGGAAAACGAAGATGCGGTCGAATTTAACGAACAGTTTCTTCTCTCAAGAAGCACAAATATTGACGTAAGCCGCTTTGCGCATGGTAACCCGGTGGCGCCGGGTACGTACCGTACCAGGGTCAATTTAAACGGCACGTTAAAATCGACGGTTGACATTATCTTTAAAGATAACGGGACGCCGCGCGCGACACCCTGTATTACGAGGCTTTTGCTCTCGCAGTCCGGTGTGGATACCCGCGCACTCGGAGACGAGCTGGACGACGACGACGACGAGACCTGCATCGATGTAAAAAAATTCTATCCTGAAGCGTCGGTCAACTACGACAGTGCTAAGCAGGTGTTGAACCTCAACTTCCCGCAAATTTACGTGGTTAAGCGCCCGTTAGGCTATGTCGACCCGTCCCTTTGGGATAACGGCATTCCGGCGGCACTTCTGTCTTACGATCTCAACGGCTGGCACAGCGAAAACAGCGGTTCAACCTCTGAAAGCGCCTATGCGGGCCTGCGCTATGGTCTCAACATGGGGCCATGGCGCCTGCGATCGCGCGGCAGTCTGAACTGGGATAAAGACAACGGCACGCACTACAGCAGCCAGGATATTTATCTTCAGCGTGACATCACCTCTCTTGACGCGCAATGGGTACTCGGTGACTCCTTTACCAACGGAGAAGCCTTCGACTCCTTGAGCCTGCGCGGAACACGTCTGTATAGCGACGAACGTATGCTGCCAAACGGTTCGACGGGGTATGCACCGGTGATTCGCGGCGTGGCAAACAGCAATGCCAAAGTCAGCGTTACGCAGAGCGGCAATAAAATTTATGAGACCTCAGTGCCGCCGGGCGCGTTTGAGATCAACGATTTGAGCACCACGGGCTACGGTAACGATCTGCTGGTCACCATTGAAGAGGCGGACGGCAGCAAGCGCACGTTCACGGTGCCGTTCTCGTCCGTGACCCAGATGCTACGCCCTGGATCCTCACGCTGGGACGTTGGCATGGGTGAACTAAACGACGACTCGCTGATCGACAAGCCCCAGGTAGGCTACGGTACGCTCTACTACGGCCTCAACAATACCTTCACGGGCTATGCTGGCGCCCAGTACACCGACATGGACTTCTATGCAGGCATCCTCGGCCTGGCAATGAACACCCCCATCGGTGCTTTCGCGCTGGACATCACCCAGTCGCACGCGGATATCGAAGACCTGGGCACGCGCAGTGGGCAGAGTTATCGTCTGACATACAGTAAGCGCATTGAAGCCACGAACACCTCGTTCAACGTGGCGGCCTATCGCTTCTCTACCGAAGACTATCTGAGCCTGAACGATGCCGCGCAACTGCGTAACAGCATCAAACAGCAGAACTATGCCAACCGTAGCTATGAGTCAAATACGGCTCTTTACGATGACTACCAGCGTACTAAAAACCAGATCCAAATCAGCCTCAACCAGCCTCTGAGGGCGGCTGAAAAGGATTACGGTTCGCTGTACGTCAGCGGAACCTGGCAAGATTACTGGAACGGGGAAGGCTCTAACTCTAACTACAACGTGGGCTACAACAACAGCTTCGCCTACGGTAGCTATAGCCTGTCGTTACAGCGGACTTACGACCAGCGCGGTCAACAGGATGACAGCGTTTACCTCAGCCTGAGCGTGCCGCTGAGCGTCTTCTCGCAGGACAACTCGCGTTTAGCTGGGCTCTCGAACGTCAACATGGGCCTGCGTTCCGATCTTAAAGGCGGTACTAACTTCAACAGCTCCGCGAGTGGCAACACTCAGGATAACAAGGTCAGCTACTCCGTCAGTACGTCGTCCAGCAGCGGTAACTACGGCAACCTGAACCAAATCAGTGGTTATAGCTCGCTAAATAGCAGCTATGGTCCGCTCGGCGTTTCCGCCTCGTTTGGTGACGACAATAGCAAGCAGTTCTCCGCCTCTTACAGCGGCGGGATGGTCGCACACGCGGGCGGTATCGCCTTCGCACCGGGCAGCATTGGCGATAACGATGCCATCGCGGTAGTCAAGGCCAGCGGTGCGAAGGGCGCGGGTGTGGGCTACGGCGCAGGCACAATTGACGACTCCGGCTACGGCATTCTGCCGTATATGTCCGCGTATCGGGAAAACCGGGTTTCGCTGGATATCAGGACCCTCGAAAACGACGTTGAAGTGAAAAATACCACCACCACCACCGTACCGCGCAGCGGTTCTGTCGTGCTGGTGAATTTTGAAACCGACGAAGGACGTTCGGTCGTTCTTGAGCTTAAGCGTAACGATAACGGCTTTATTCCGCTGGGCGCTGACGTGCTGAATGAAAAAAATGAATCGGTGGGTTCCGTGGGCCAGGCCGGTCAGGCCTATGTTCGCGGTATCGAGAACAGCGGCGTGCTCCGCGTGGTCTGGAGCGGTGACAAGGACGGTTCCTGCACAGTGCGCTATCAGCTGAAACCCGATTTAGAGAAAGCCGGGCTCATTACCCTCCTCAATAACCAAACATGTGAAATGTAATTCGGGAAATTAAGAGAAATCATATGAAAAAGATGCTTCTCAGCCTGTCTGTCATTGTCATGACAGCGCTGACGCTTTCAGGGACGGCACACAGTACCGATCTTACGGTTAACTTTACCGCCAACCTTCGTGAAACGACCTGTGATATGAAGCTGGTTGGCGGCTCAGGTTCCAATACCGAGCAGACGCTTAAAATCGGAGACTCACAGGGCAAAATCCGTCTCGACCAGGTGCAGGCCGGTACAGCGACAGCTGAATTCAAGCTGGCCATCGTTGAATGTCCGTCCTCGCTGAGCGACCTGAAAACCACGGTGAAGGGTACGCAGAACACCGATCTGTTAACGGGCGTAAGTAACTCGAAAACGACCGCCAGCGGCGGTGCAGATTATGCAGCCGTCACCATTGCCCGTGCATCCGCCCCGGACGCACCGTTCACCATTAACTCAACCAACGATGCTCAGCGTCTGGTCTGGTCCGCGGCGGAAATCACCAGCAAGGAAATCCCCCTGGTGGCGACCCTGAAAGAAACCCAAACCGGCAAAATGACCACAGGCGATTTCGAAGCCATAGTGACGTTTGAATTCAGCTACGAATGATTTGTGCAGATAACGGAGCACTCAAATGAAATTTAACTCAACTTTACTCGCCCTGTCCGTTGCTGCCCTTTTCGCTACCGGCACGGCAAATGCAGCGATTACAGGCACCCCCAGCGCCAAGCTAACCGTCCAGTCAACCATCACCGCTGGCACCTGTACGGCGAAAGTGACCAACAGCGCGGGCGCGGATGCCACTGAGGTGAACTTTGGTGATGTGTATAAAGCTGATCTGGAAAACAAAAGTCGCGTAGAACCGCTGAAGATCTCATTTACTGGCTGTGCAGGCGTGAAAAAAGCCATGGTGTCTGCGGCGTCCGGTACAGGCGGCTCATGCTCAGGTAATAACCTGGACGGGGACGCTTATGCCGCGGGCCAGAACACCGCCTTTGAGCTCTGGTCTGGCGCGGTGGATTCCGGCCTTCAACTGAACTGTAAGACGCCCCCCGCAGCGCAGGCGGTTACCATCACCAGCGGCGTGGGTGAGTTCCCGATGAACTCCCGTATCGTGATCGCGAAGGATAAGACCATCGCTGATGTGGGTACAGGCTCGGTAACTGCGCCTGTGACCTTCACCGTAACCTATCAGTAATACAGGAATTGTCATGCAACAATTACCGATTCTCTTTCGCCAGCCCGGTCTTGTGTTGCTTGTCGGCCTGGCTGGTGGGCTTTTACCTGACGTAGGCCGGGCAAATTCAGGCCTGGATACGAACATTACCGCCAACATTGTTAATAGCAGTTGTAAGGTAACCGTTGATAATGGAGGAGAAATCTATCTCCCCACGGTTATACGTAGTTGGTTTTATAACGCTGATGGTAGCGATCGCTATGTTCCTGGCGATGATGCAGGCGGCACACCTTTTAAGATTCATGTCGATGACTGCTATGGTGAAAGCGGCAACCCTGCAAAGCTGAATTTCAGCTTCTCTCCTCAATCAGGATTCTGGCCGGGACAAAACCAGGTATTTAAAAGCGATGATACTGCTGCAGGAACGGCGAGAAACGTCGGCGTGGTGATTTTTTCCGGAAAAAATAATGCCAACGTATTAAATAACGACGGAACGTCAAAAGTCGTTTACGACGTGAGTGGTGAGGGTTCTGCATATATAACGGATTATGAATTCTACGTCAGATATCAAAACACAGGCGTTGTTACTGGCGGGACGGTGACCAGCAAAATACGCGTTGACGTCACTTATGAATAATAACCAGAACAGGAAATGGATGAGAATGTTCAAAGAATTCACACACAGCCCCCTTATTAGCGGTGCTGCGAAGATTGCCTTAACCGGCCTGCTTTTCTCTTTTTGCCAGTCAGGTTGGGCAGCAGAATGTCGAATGGATGATGGCGATGGCGGTACAACAAAACTGGTCAACTCTGAATACTCGGGGGCAACAATTCGCTTACCCGATCAGGGGGCGTATATCAATGAAATCTTTACCGTTAACATCACGCCGGGCATCCAGATACATTGTGGCCCCGGGAATGACGGTTACAATCTGATGGCGCAAACCAACCCTGAACTACTGGCAGGCAGCAAGTACAACGAGGGCATGTTTGCGACCAATATCCCCGGCATCTATTACAGCGTGAAGGTAAAAACCTCCGACACTGGAATCGGCGGCCTATTTGGAACGAATACTTCCGGCTGGTATACCACTGCAGCATGGGGGCAAAATACCCCTATACAGGACAGATGGATTAACACTTTCGTATACCTCTACGTCGGTTATGACTACCAGGGTAACCCGAACAGGGAAACCGTCATAAAACCGAAACCGGGTACTCTGGGGAAAATGTCGATAGGCGATCCCGCGGACAGCAATAACAAGCCCTGGACGTTCACAGTGGACGAGAACTCATTCCAGGTACCTATCGTATTGCCTACCTGTGATATCGTCATGCTGGGTAACGGCACGCACACGGTGGATCTGGGAGATTATTTTGTTTCCGACATCAGATACAAGCGCGTCAAGGACGTGCCTTTTAGCATAAATTTCAACGACTGCACCAGCGTGGCGCAATATACCACTAAGCTCACGACAACCAGGCTGACGGGTATAGACCATGACCTTCTCGGCAATACGCTTTCAACAGGGGCGCAAGGTGCGGGCGTGAAGATCTTGTATAACAACGGAAACTCGCAGCTTATTCCCAATGATGCGAACTCGTCATATGTTATGACGGAAACAGGCGTCCCCACGTCGACGCAGATAAACTTCGTGGCCCAACTGATCGCAGATGGCAGCATGATCACCCCCGGCGCGTTTAGCGCCTCCGGCGTGTTCACCATCTCCTACAATTAATCCTACCCCTGCGGCTGATTGCTGATCAGCCGCGACATCGTCTCCAGCGAATCCGTTCTTAAGATATAGAGGCGTTTCAGTAGGAACGGATTATCCCCCGGCTTGACCTTCCCTTTCACCGTCGTTACCGCCAGATGAAAACCGGCGTCGTTCGCTGCCTTGATCGCTTTATTGTCATAGCCGCCAAACGGGTAAGAAAGGTACAGCACGCGCGGGTTGAACTGCGACAGCGCACGGCGGGAACGTTCAAAATCGAACAGGATCACGTGATAGCTGCGGCTCAATAAAATCGGGTGTTTATACCCATCCACGCGATGCAGGAAGTGAGTGTGAGACTGAATGTCGAACACGTCCTGTATGCCCTTAATTTCCTGAACGCTCATAAACTGCAGCGATTTTGGGTCCCACTTTTGCGGATGACCTTTGATGCGTGACGAAATGATAAACGCGGTCGCGTTGAAGCCATATTCTTTCAAAACCGGGTAAGCGTAACGGCTCACCGACTTCAGCCCATCGTCAAACGTAATCACCACCGCCTTCGCGGGCAGGTTCATCTTGTTACGCACGTAGCCTTCCAGCTGGTACATCGTCAGCGTCGCGTATCCCTGATCGCGAAGCCAGGTCATCTGGTTGCTGAACGCACGTACGCTGGTGGTCGTGGAGGTATGGCGAAAACGGGTGTTTTCTTCGTCGCGCAGAATATGGTGGTAGGTGAGAACCGGGATGCCGTTATCTTCCTGCGCATCCAGGCTGCTGATCCACGCCAGGCGATTGCCAATGCGGATTTGATACCACGTCTGATTCAGACGGTCTTTGAGCTTATTCAGAATGGGGTAACGCAGGTTGGCGCTAAGGGTGCCAAAGGGCGCACTTCCGCTACTGGGCGCGTTATAGACGGGCGTATCTTTCCAGGTGATGAGGTTTTGGTTACTGAGCGGCTTATTCAGATCGCCCAGACTGTCCTCTACACGCTGCTTGCCCTGCACGTTTTCAAGGTGCGCTTTATCAATAAACCCCGTGCCGAATCCGAAGCGAAATTCATAATAATCCGCCGCGGCGGGAAAGACCGCGAGGATCTGCCCGGCGCGCACATTGCCCACGTTAACCACGTCGTTACCCACCTGGGCCCAGATGGCTGCATCCTCAGTGGTTTGCATATAGTGAGCAGGGAGACCTTGCTGACTCACCAGGCTGGCAGACGCCCCACCGGACACCAGCAGCAAAAGGATAAAGATAACGCGCATGAACATAGGATATAAATCGACACGGAAAATCAGTCGTCATTGTAGCAAAAGCGACATCAATACCAATGTTTAATGTTTATACAGATCGTGAAGCAGAACGAAAGGCGGGTTCTTCTGCTGCTGGTGCCACAAGCTGCTCACTCCAGGCATTCCCTCCCCCACAATGGCGTGACGAAACTCCGCGCTGCTTAATGAGGCGCGAAGAGGATACATGGCTTCGAGTAAAGGCAGACTGATACCGGAGATCACTTCACAATTATCGTGCTTGTGGCTCAGCAACGCGGCGGCCCGATAAGGTGCAGCGCCTGATTTATCCGTCAGAAAAATTACCCCATCACCGGTGTCTGTTTCATGCAGCGCATCGCACATCATCCGGCTGAGCATGTTGGTGCTTAACCCACGCCAGTAGTTAACCGCCCGGCATTGCACCAGCGGACCCAATCTGGCCTCAAGCTTGTCCAGCATTTCCTGCGCCTGTTCATCGTGGCAGGTGATAACCCATCCCAGCATAACTCTCTCCTTAGCAGGCAAGTAGTTTAGCGGAGTGAAGGTTAGCTTACGGTGATAACTGTCAAAGAAAGCGCCCGGCAAACAGAACGTCGCCGGGCAAAAGGTTAGCTGCGAAGACCGCGACCGCGCTGGATCAGATACCAGCACAGCAGGTAGAACGCGACAATGAATACCCCCAGCACCGCCACCGTCGTAAACAGCGGTACATCGGTAATCCCGAGGAAGCCAAAGCGGAAGCCGCTGATCATGTAGACGATCGGGTTCAGGTGCGACAGCGCCTGCCAGAAGGGCGGCAGCAGCGTCAGGGAGTAGAATACCCCGCCGAGGTAGGTGAGCGGTGTCAGCACGAAGGTCGGGATCAGGCTGATGTCGTCAAACGTTTTGGCAAATACCGCGTTCAGCAGACCGGCCAGCGAGAACAGGATTGCCGTCAGAAGCAGCGTCAGCGCGACAAATAGCCAGGAGTGGACCTGGAACGGGACGAAGAACAGCGAAATCGCCGTCACCAGGATCCCCACGCACAAACCGCGCGCCACGCCGCCGCCCACGTATCCGGCGATAATCACATGCGTCGGCACGGGTGCCACCAGCAGCTCTTCAATATTGCGCTGGAATTTGGCGCTAAAGAACGACGACGCCACATTCGCGTAGGCGTTGGTGATCACCGCCATCATGATCAGACCCGGCACGATAAATTGCATATAGGTAAAACCGTGCATCTCACCAATCCGGGAACCAATCAGATTACCGAAGATGATGAAATAGAGCGTCATGGTGATCACCGGTGGCACCAGGGTTTGCACCCAGATACGCATAAAGCGGTTAATCTCTTTCGCCCAGATGCTTTTCAGCGCGACCCAATAAAGATGCGTCATGCCTTGTCTCCTTGTTTATCCTGCACCAGAGAGACAAACAGCTCTTCCAGTCGGTTCGCTTTGTTACGCATACTTAAAACCTGAATCCCCTGCGCGCTCAGCTGAGAGAACACGCTGTTGATCCCCTGCTCGCGCAGCACTTCCACTTCCAGCGTCGAGGTATCCACCAGACGATACTGGTACCCTTCCAGCTTCGGCAGCGGGCTTTTTGCCGCCAGGTCGAGGATAAAGGTTTCTGATTTCAGCTTGGAAAGCAGGTTTTTCATCGAAGTGTTTTCCACCAGCTCGCCGTGCTGAATGATGCCGATGTTGCGGCACAGCATTTCAGCCTCTTCCAGATAGTGGGTAGTCAGAATAATGGTGGTGCCTTTATCGTTCAGATCCTTCAGGAAGCCCCACATCGAGCGGCGTAGTTCGATATCCACACCCGCGGTCGGTTCATCGAGGATCAGCAGTTTTGGCTCATGCATCAGCGCACGGGCAATCATCAGGCGACGTTTCATCCCGCCGGACAACATCCGCGCACGTTCGTTACGTTTTTCCCACAGATCGAGCTGCTTCAGGTACTTTTCGCTGCGCTCCAGCGCCTCTTTGCGCTCAACGCCGTAATAACCCGCCTGGTTAACGACGATCTGCTGCACCGTCTCGAACGGGTTGAAGTTGAACTCCTGCGGTACCAGCCCCAGCTGGCGTTTGGCGTTAACCACATCTTTTTGCAGATCGTATCCGAACACGCTAACGCGGCCGGAGGTTTTGTTCACCAGCGAGCTGATGATCCCGATGGTGGTAGATTTCCCTGCCCCATTCGGCCCCAGAAGCGCGTAAAAATCCCCGGCCTCTACTTTAAGATCTATCCCGCGTAGCGCCTGAACGCCACCCGAATAGGTTTTTTTAAGCTGCTCAAGCTCCAGTGCAATTGCCATGAATTTAACTTACCTTCAGTTCTTACACACGTTGTGTGGTTTCATTAAAAGTCGGGTTACCCTATAGTAGCGCAACGCAATTACTTGGTTACAGGTCGCTAACCTCCATGAACGACATAGATACACTCATTAGCAACAATGCACTATGGTCAAAAATGCTGGTGGAGGAAGACCCCGGATTTTTTGGAAAACTCGCACAAGCCCAGAACCCGCGCTTTCTCTGGATTGGCTGTTCCGACAGCCGCGTGCCGGCGGAACGTCTGACTGGCCTTGAGCCAGGAGAACTGTTTGTTCACCGTAATGTCGCCAACCTGGTGATTCACACCGATCTCAACTGCCTGTCTGTGGTTCAGTATGCCGTTGACGTTCTGGAAGTCGAGCACATCATTATTTGTGGCCACTACGGCTGCGGCGGCGTGCAGGCGGCGGTTGAAAACCCGGAACTGGGATTAATTGATAACTGGCTGCTGCACATCCGCGATATCTGGTTCAAACATAGCTCACTGCTGGGCGAAATGCCGCAGGAGCGTCGCATGGACACCCTGTGCGAACTCAACGTGATGGAGCAGGTGTATAACCTTGGGCATTCGACCATCATGCAGTCAGCGTGGAAACGCGGGCAGAAGGTCTCTATCCACGGCTGGGCGTACGGTATTCACGATGGTCTGCTGCGCAATCTGGAAGTCACCGCCACCAACCGCGAAACGCTGGAACAGCGTTACCGCTCAGGGATTGCCAACCTCAAGCTTAAGCATGTGAACCACAAATAAGTGCACGTTAAAAAGCCGGGTGGCGCCGAGGTAAAAGCAAAACGGCAACCAGGTTGCCGTTTTTTGGGTTTGCTCCCTCTCCCTGTGGGAGAGGGCCGGGGTGAGGGCATCAGGCCGCACCCAACTCGTTTACTCGTCCAGTAATACCACTTTTCCCACATACGGCAGATGACGATAACGCTGTGCGTAGTCGATGCCGTAACCCACCACGAATTCGTCCGGAATGGAGAAACCGACAAACTCTACCGGGACCTGCACTTCGCGACGGTCAGGTTTATCCAGCAGCGTACAAATTGCCAGTGATTTCGGCTCGCGCAGGCTCAGGATCTCGCGCACTTTAGAGAGCGTGTTACCGGAGTCGATAATATCCTCCACGATCAACACGTCTTTGCCACGAATATCTTCATCCAGATCTTTCAGGATTTTCACATCACGGGTTGTGGACATGCCGCTGCCGTAGCTGGAGGCGGTCATAAAATCGACCTCGTGAGGCACCTGCACTTCACGGCACAGGTCCGCCATGAACATGAAAGAGCCACGCAACAGACCAACCAGCACCATTTCGCTGCCGCTGTCCTTGTAATGTTCGGTGATTTGACGACCCAGTTCGGCGATACGCGCTTTGATCTCGGCTTCCGGGATCATCACTTCAACAGTATGTTTCATATTACTAACCATATGATTTTAATGAAAATCTCTCAATGCAGATGAACTCACTTCAGGCATTGATACGCAAGCCAGCCATTATATCAGCAAATGGATAAGCCTGGCGTATGAGTTATAAAAAGCAAATATTGTGATTCCGATCACACTTGTTAATACCTATAATTAGTTGCTAGCAAATTATTAACAAAAACTGACGAGTACACTTTCTATGGCTGAAACACACTCTAAACAGCCGCGTCTACTGGTGACACTAACAGCGTTATTCGCCGCCTTCTGCGGCCTGTACCTGTTAATCGGTGGCGTCTGGCTGGTCGCGATCGGCGGCTCCTGGTACTACCCAATCGCGGGCCTGGTTATGCTTGGCGTAACCGTCCTGCTCTGGCGTAGAAAACAATCTGCACTGTGGCTGTATGCAGTTTTACTCCTCGCAACCATGATCTGGGGCGTCTGGGAAGTCGGCTTCGACTTCTGGGCACTGACGCCGCGCAGCGACATCCTGGTCTTCTTCGGTATCTGGCTGATCCTGCCGTTCGTCTGGCGTCGCCTGATTGTGCCATCCAGCGGAGCCGTTGCGGCACTGGTCGTGGCGCTGTTGATCAGCGGCGGTATCCTGACCTGGGCCGGCTTTAACGACCCGCAGGAGATCAACGGTACGCTGAACACGGAAGCCACCCCTGCTGCGGCCATTTCTCAGGTTGCGGATGGCGACTGGCCAGCCTACGGGCGTAACCAGGAAGGCCAACGCTACTCTCCACTCAAGCAGATCAACGCCGACAACGTTAAAAACCTGAAAGAAGCCTGGGTATTCCGTACCGGCGACCTGAAGATGCCGAACGATCCGGGCGAACTGACTAACGAAGTGACGCCAATTAAAGTCGGCAACATGCTTTATCTGTGTACGGCGCACCAGCGTCTGTTCGCGCTCGACGCGGCCACCGGTAAAGAGAAATGGCACTTCGATCCACAGCTGAATTCCAACCCGTCATTCCAGCACGTGACCTGCCGTGGCGTCTCTTACCACGAAGCGCGTGCGGATAATGCGAGTCCGGAAGTGGTTGCCGACTGTCCTCGCCGCATTATGCTGCCTGTTAACGATGGCCGTCTGTTTGCCATCAACGCAGAAACCGGCAAGCTGTGCGAAACCTTCGCCAACAAAGGTATCCTGAATCTGCAGACCAACATGCCGGACACCACGCCGGGTCTGTATGAACCGACTTCTCCGCCAATCATCACCGATAAAACCATCGTGATTGCCGGTTCGGTGACGGATAACTTCTCCACGCGTGAAACCTCGGGCGTGATCCGCGGCTTCGACGTGAATACCGGTAAACTGCTGTGGGCCTTCGATCCGGGCGCGAAAGATCCTAACGCGATTCCGTCAGACGAACACACGTTTACCTTCAACTCGCCAAACTCCTGGGCGCCTGCCGCGTATGACGCGAAGCTGGACCTGGTGTACCTGCCGATGGGTGTGACCACGCCAGATATCTGGGGCGGTAACCGTACGCCGGAGCAGGAGCGCTATGCGAGCGCCATCGTGGCGCTGAACGCGACGACCGGTAAGCTGGCATGGAGCTACCAGACCGTTCACCACGATCTGTGGGATATGGATATGCCGTCCCAGCCGACGCTGGCCGACATTACCGTTAACGGCAAAACCGTTCCGGTGATTTACGCTCCGGCCAAGACGGGCAACATCTTCGTGCTGGATCGCAGCAACGGCAAGCTGGTTGTGCCTGCGCCGGAAAAACCGGTTCCGCAGGGCGCGGCGAAAGGCGACTACGTCTCTAAAACGCAGCCGTTCTCTGACCTGAGCTTCCGTCCGAAGAAAGACCTGAGCGGGGCAGACATGTGGGGTGCCACCATGTTTGACCAGCTGGTATGCCGCGTGATGTTCCATCAGCTGCGCTATGAAGGCATCTTCACACCACCTTCTGAGCAGGGCACGCTGGTCTTCCCGGGTAACCTGGGGATGTTCGAATGGGGCGGTATTTCCGTCGACCCGAACCGTCAGGTTGCTATCGCCAACCCAATGGCGCTGCCGTTCGTTTCCCGCCTGATCCCACGCGGTCCGGGCAACCCAATGGAGCAGCCGAAAGATGCGAAAGGCAGCGGTACCGAAGCCGGTATCCAGCCGCAGTACGGCGTACCGTATGGCGTGACCCTGAACCCGTTCCTGTCACCGTTTGGTCTGCCGTGTAAACAGCCTGCCTGGGGTTACATCTCCGGTCTGGATCTGAAAACCAACCAGATTGTGTGGAAAAAACGTATTGGTACGCCACAGGACAGCATGCCGTTCCCAATGCCGGTTCCGGTGCCGTTCAATATGGGTATGCCAATGCTGGGTGGCCCAATCTCTACCGCCGGTAACGTGCTGTTCATCGCGGCAACCGCAGATAACTACCTGCGCGCGTACAACATGACCAACGGTGAGAAACTGTGGCAAGGCCGTCTGCCTGCGGGTGGACAGGCAACGCCGATGACCTATGAAGTGAATGGCAAGCAGTACGTTGTCATCTCTGCGGGTGGTCACGGTTCGTTTGGCACGAAGATGGGCGACTATATCGTCGCGTATGCGCTGCCTGACGACGCAAGGTAAAAGCAAAACGGCAACGAAAGTTGCCGTTTTTAGTGTCTGTTCCCTCTCCCCGTGGGAGAGGGTCAGGGTGAGGGCATCAGGCCGCACCAGCGAAAAGTAGGCCGGGTAAGGCGAAGCCGCCACCCGGCTTTTTTTATACGGTAAAACCGAGCATCATCCCCGTATCTTCATGCTCCAGCAGATGGCAATGCGCCATGTAGGCAAACTCCTTCGGCGCGTCGTGGTCAAACTTCACCAGCACCTCGCTCACGCCGCCCTCCACTCTCACGGTGTCCTTCCAGCCTGCGCGATGCGCATCCGGGGCGTTGCCGTTCTCAGAAAGAATGCGGAACTGCGTGCCGTGGATGTGGAACGGGTGCAGCATCATGTCGCCTTCGCCTGAAATCACCCAGCGCTCAAACTGCCCTTTTGTAGCGGCAAACATCGGCGTGTTCATATCAAACGCTTTACCGTTGATCTTATTGGCGTTGTGGAAATCAAAGCCATGACCGCCATGATCCATGCCGCCCATTTTGCCGTGATCCCTATTCATATGGCCCATCATCTGACCGTGATGCATTCCCGCCATTGCCTGATTGCCATACTTCTTCATCAGCGCCTGCATGCCCATCATGTCGAGCATCGGGTCCATGGAGAGCTGAAGCTTGCGTTGCGTGAGCCCGTCAAGCGACGGGAGTGCAGGCAGCGTGGTTAACGTATCCGGCAGCGTGCCCGACGCGGTAACCAGTAACGGCTGAATGCGTAACACTGGATGCGGCTTATCAAATGGCGCAACCGCCATCCCCATCTGGCTGACCGGGAGGGTCACCAGGTCAAACGCCTTGCCGTCGCTGATATCCACCAGCACCTCAAAGCGCTCCCCCATGAGCATCGGCAGCGCATCCACTTTAACTGGCTCGGGCAGAAGCCCCCCGTCGCTGGCGACCACGTACAAAGGGCGTTTATCACTGGTCGCAAAATTAAGGGAACGCGCGTTACAGCCGTTAAGCAGACGTAAACGCAGCCAGCCTTTTGGCGCGGCGTGCTGAGGGTAAATCGCACCGTTGGTCAGCAGCGTATCCCCGAACCAGCCGACCGCCGCGCTCATGACGTCCAGCTGGTAGTCAATCTGCCCGTCTGCGGTGAATTTTTTGTCCTGCACAATCACCGGCACATCATCGATGCCCCACTGTTTCGGCAGACGCAGCAGGCGGCTTTCATCGTCTTCAATCAGCACCAGCCCGGCCAGCCCCATCGCCACCTGATGGCCGGTTTTGCCATGCTGATGCGGATGGAACCAGCAGGTCGCCGCACGCTGCTCGGGCTTAAAAGTCACGCTACGTTTACCACCGGCCTTGATAATGCCCTGTGGTCCACCGTCGACTTCACCCGGCACTTCCAGCCCGTGCCAGTGGAGCGTCGTCTCTTCTGCGAGCGTGTTGTGGATATCCACCGTCACCGCTTTCCCTTTACGTAGCTGAAGCGCCGGACCGAGCAAATTGCCGTTATAGCCCCACGTCGTGGCGTTGTGCCCGCCAAAGGATGTTTGACCGGACTGAACAACGAGCTGGATACGGCTACGGGCGTCAGCGGTCAGTAAATCAGGGATGGGTAAGGCAGGTCTTTCAGCCGCGAAAACGGTGCGGCTCCAGAGTGGTAGTGCGCTGGCAGCCCCCAGCGCAACGGAATATTTTAAAAAATCACGACGTTGCATGTTCATTTCCTTATTTCCAGCAGGCGATCTTTTGAGCATAAACCCTCCCCTTACCGGAAGGTCAAGTCGGGCGGCAATAATAAAGATCGTCGCACTGGCATCAAGTATGCTAACGTTAATTTTCCGTGAAGAAGTGGTAGAAGCAATGAAGACGTTTTTCAGGACAATTTTGTTCGGTAGCCTGATGGCAATGTGTGCGAACAGCTATGCGCTCAGTGAAAATGAAGCGGAAGATATGGCCGACCTGACGGCGGTTTTTGTATTCCTGAAAAATGATTGTGGCTACCAGAATTTACCCAACGGGCAAATTCGCCGTGCGCTGGTCTTTTTCGCCCAGCAGAACCAATGGGATCTCAGCAACTACGACAGCTTTGACATGAAGGCGCTCGGTGAAGACAGTTACCGTGACTTGAGCGGTATTGGCATTCCCACGGCTAAAAAATGCAAAGCGCTGGCTCGCGATTCACTCAGCCTGCTCGCCTACGTGAAATAATCTTCCCGACGCCCCCTGTTCACCCTATAACCGTGCAACCATGGTTATAGTTAGCTATCATGTTTCGCTCATTTTTTATGAGTGTTACGGATGTTAACAAAGGAGGAGTCCGCGTATGGCCGACCACACGTTGTGGCATGAAACACTGCATGACCAGTTTGGTCAGTATTTTGCCGTTGATAACGTGCTCTATCATGAGAAAACCGATCACCAGGATCTCATCATCTTTGAGAATGCCGCTTTTGGCCGCGTCATGGCACTGGATGGCGTAGTACAAACGACCGAGCGTGACGAGTTTATCTATCACGAGATGATGACCCACGTTCCGCTGCTGGCGCACGGGCACGCGAAACACGTTCTGATTATCGGCGGTGGCGACGGCGCAATGCTGCGTGAAGTGTCCCGTCATCAATCGATTGAAACCATTACGATGGTCGAGATCGACGCGGGTGTGGTCTCTTTCTGCCGTCAGTACCTGCCCAACCACAATGCCGGTAGCTATAACGATCCGCGGTTTAACCTGGTGATTGACGACGGCGTTAACTTCGTTAACCAGACCTCGCAGACCTTTGACGTCATTATCTCCGACTGCACCGACCCTATCGGCCCGGGTGCATCGCTGTTTACCTCCTCGTTCTACGAAGGCTGTAAGCGCTGCCTGAACCCTGGCGGGATCTTTGTCGCACAAAACGGCGTCTGCTTCCTGCAGCAGGATGAAGCGCTCGACAGCCATCGCAAGCTCAGCACCTATTTTTCTGACGTCAGCTTCTATCAGGCGGCCATTCCTACCTATTACGGCGGGATCATGACCTTTGCCTGGGCGACGGATAACGACGTGCTGCGCCACCTCTCGACTGAAATTATTCAGGCCCGCTTCCATCAGGCTGGTCTCACGTGCCGCTACTACAATCCGGCAATTCATACCGCCGCGTTTGCGCTGCCGCAGTACCTGCAAGACGCATTATCCACTAAGGGGGTGAGCTAATTGAAAAAGCTTAAACTGCATGGCTTTAACAACCTGACCAAAAGCCTGAGTTTTTGTATTTACGATATCTGCTATGCCAAAACAGCGGAAGAACGCGATGGTTACATCGCCTATATCGACGAACTCTACAACGCCAACCGTCTGACCGAGATCCTGACAGAAACCTGTTCAATCATTGGCGCCAACATCCTGAACATTGCGCGTCAGGATTACGAACCCCAGGGTGCCAGCGTGACCATTCTGGTCAGCGAAGAGCCGGTCGACCCGAAGCTTATCGACAAAACGGAGCATCCGGGCCCGCTGCCGGAAGTGGTCGTCGCGCACCTCGATAAAAGCCATATCTGCGTGCACACATATCCGGAGAGCCACCCGGAAGGTGGGCTGTGTACTTTCCGGGCTGACATAGAAGTGTCGACCTGTGGCGTGATTTCCCCGCTGAACGCGCTGAACTATTTAATCCACCAGCTGGAATCGGACATCGTGACCATTGATTATCGCGTGCGCGGCTTTACCCGCGATATCAACGGGATGAAGCACTTCATCGACCATGAGATCAACTCCATCCAGAACTTTATGTCTGACGACATGAAGTCGCTGTATGACATGATGGATGTGAACGTGTATCAGGAAAACATCTTCCATACCAAGATGTTACTTAAGGAGTTTGACCTTAAGCACTACATGTTCCACACCCGACCAGAAGATTTGAGCGAAGACGAGCGCAAGGCCATTACCGACCTGCTCTGGAAAGAGATGCGCGAAATCTACTACGGCCGCAATATTCCTGCCGTGTAACACGCATGCAAACGGATAAAGAAGGAAAAGCGATGATTTTTCCTTCTTTATTATTTTGTTTGTTTCTTAAACCGGCGTTTGTGCCAGTATCATCGCCGCTTCCGTACGATTTCTGACACCCAGTTGACGAAACAAGGCATGGAGATGATTCTTAACCGTTCCTTCCGCAATCCCCAGCACACGACAAATTTGTTTATTACTGTGTCCCTGGACAACAAGATGCAGGATCTCGCGCTGCCGGGGTGAGAGTGTGCGCAAAGGGGGCGGGGAATTATGCATTCGTATTAATTTATGCTCACGCAGGCAACTATCCGGTAAATATATTCTCCCTTGCCGCACCCATTCGATCGCCTGCAATAACTCTTCCGACTCCATTTTCTTTGTCAAAATCCCGGCAGCGCCATTCTCCAAAAAATAAATCGGGTTTACATTATCCAGCCGTGAAAAGTTCATCAACACGAAAACATGATCCGCCTGTGATGTTAACTGCGTTAATAATGCTATTTTTTTCTCAATCTCGTAATCAGCATCCAGAATAATAATATCAGCCCGGTTTTTTATTAAACCTTTCCAGACCTCATCTTCGCTATGTGCTGCTGTGATATGTAGTGCGGGCGCAAGTTCAGCCCAACGGCATCGGATGCCATGAATGAACAGCGGCAATTCATCATAAATAAGTATATTCATTGTCGTCCCACTTAAATAATCGTTATCTTGTTAGCGGCACTTAAAAACCTCATACAGACCTCAACGCGAGAGCTGCTGTGCGATGAAAAGCAATAACACCAGATGAAATTTTCAATTGCAGGAGTAATGCCGGTTTAATTTATTAAGCACAGCCCGTCACATTTCGCCATGTAACTTTCGATACAGGCCATTCCATACAGACGGAATGATTTCTGAAAACATAACTTTACGCTCATAGATGCTTTATTCATCGATATCCATGATTAAGGGGCAGACATATTCTGCAACCACCAAAATATCGAGGAATGAATTATGCCAGATGCAAATGTTGATGCCGGATTTATAGGTTCAGTTATTAGTTCATTGCCGCTAGACAGTATGATTTCTGCGCCACTACAGGCAATGATTAAAGCCCAAACCCAGGCAGCAAAAAGTTATACCGATTTCTTATTAAGTGTCTGTATTAAGGACGGCAAGGCCGTTTCGGTACAGTTTGATTATGAGGAAACGCTCGTCGATGAGAAAGGCGTGACGACCGGTACGCAGACCAAAGTCATGCGTATTCCTCTGCTCGCGGCAGTCGTGCATCCCATCATCTGTATCGAAGAAGGGACTATCGACTTCGAGCTTGAGATCCATCAGAGCGCAGCCAGCAACGAAAGCAGCAGCCAGGAAGGCTCCCTGGAGGGCAAAATCGGCTGGGGTCCATTCTCCGTCAGCGTGAAGGGTAGTGTTAGCCATAAGTCAGAACAGACCCGCTCGACCGATACCCGAGCCAAATACTCCATCCACACCTCTGTAAAACGTCAGCCGATGCCGGAGGCGCTCAGCCGTGTGGTCGATTATCTGACAAATGCTGCCACCAAACCGGCACAACGCGCAGAAGATCAGCCTGCCACACTGCCTGCCACCAACAGTTCAGGTCTGATTACCCCAGCACCGGCCCCTGCCCCGGTCGCGCCGCCTCAAGGGGGTAATGGTTAACCCACACCACACATTCAAACGCATTTAATACCCCTGGCAGGTGCCCGGCTTACGGACACCTGCCTGAAGGAGAAAAAGCATGCCTGATTCACGTCGATTCTGGTTCAGCCGTAAATCGCCCGACGCTGTAACGCCTGAAACCAGTCCCGAAACCCCGACGGATAAACCGACAACGCTGTCATCAGAAGATCCACCGGACATAACGCCGTCCCATGCTCCCACAGGGGAAAGTGGCAACACCGGAGGCAATGACGGGGGAAATAACGGCGGTGCCGGTGGAGGCGATAACGGTACGCCGCCGCCTCCTGCCGGCAACAAGGGCAACCACGCTATGGGCTTAGATACACTGGTACAAGGGCTCCAGCACGCGGCTTTCAGTGCCAACCAGTATATGACCCATCAGTACATCGCCGTGCTCTCCCAGTTGTTTGAGCAGGCTCCGGACGGTAGCTACAAACCCGACTACGCCGAGCTTCAGCTGGATGATGAGCATCGTTTGAACGTGCCGCTGGTAACGCTTGCACCACCGCGCAATCTCTCGATGGAGAGAATGAAGATGCGCCTGACCGTTCGCGGTGATGCAACCGAATCCATAAGCACGCTAACGGGACAGGGAGAGCGTGGCCACTTCCTCGTCACCATGGCGCCCCAGCCCCATGAAGGTAAAACGGACACCCAAAACATTGATATTGAAATTGATTTTGTCGCTCAGGAGCCGCCAGAAGCGGTACTGCGCCTGCTTGATGAATTCATCCACCGTATGACTCCCGTCCCCGTAAAGGAGAAAAACCATGAGTGATGCTTTGAAAACAACGGGCAATGGCGGCATTGCCCTTATCAAACAGTATGAAGGCCTGCGTTTAACCACCTACAAAGATGCCGTCGGCATTCCAACCATCGGTTATGGCCATGTCGAAAACCCGATCCCACCAGGCGGCACGCGAACCATCACCGCTGAAGCCGCGGAGCAGATCCTTCGTGAGGACTTGCAGCGTTTTGAGCATGACGTCAACAGCATGCTGACGGTGGAAGTCACCCAGAACCAGTTCGATGCCCTGGTGAGCTTCGCCTTTAATCTGGGGCCAGCCAATCTGAAGAGTTCAACCCTGTTACGCAAAGTGAACAGCGGAGACTTCAACGGCGCAGCTGAGGAATTTCCGAAATGGAACCATGCCGGTGGCCAGGTTCTGGCGGGCCTGACAGCACGTCGGAACGCTGAAAAAAACCTGTTTTTATCCTGATAAATCACGAGGTGTAACATGACAATTCGAATTCTTTCCTGGTGTGCTGACTCCTTTACGCATGAGGCAGACGACCTGCGAGGGGCGGATGAAGATCTGCTGGCACACGCCAAAGAGCGGATGGAATTCCGCCTGAGTCAGGTCAGTGCTCAGCTCAAAACGGTACTGGAAACCGACTCCGGCAGCTGGGATCATACCTTTGTCACGCTTCCAGAATTCTTCTGGAATACCCGCTGGAGTAATGTGCACAGTGAAGATGACATCATGAAGCTCGGTGATTTCTACATGAGCAATGTCAGCGACTACGTTAACAGACTGATTGATGCCTTCCCTGCCCGTTCCGGGGATCCCTCCTCTGCCATCACCTTTCTGGCGGGAACCTGTGCCATCCTGTATCGAGACGATGACGAGAGTGAGAAGACGCCCTGCCACGACGCCGTTTTTCACGCCGTGAACTGGCTGCTGTGCGGGCAAAATACCCGTAGCGATAAATCCCTGACGATGTGGCCGAAACGCTACGTTTCCACGATTGATTTCTTTCCTCAGACGGACGGCCACGCGATCCCGGGGCATATTTCTGCCCAATTGCCGGATGGTCAGATCATTCATATCGGCGACAGCAGCGAAGTGTCGGCAGAATCATTGCATGGGATCGTTGTCACCGATTACTTCACCAATACTTATGCAGGCGATAAGCCGTTCAGCATTGATATCTGTCTGGATTACTTCACGCAGGGGAATGTTCGCCCGGCGGGCTGGGAGCAACGGATAGCGGAGCTGCAGAGCAAAAACAGCGACATTGATTTTCTGATCGCCTGCGGAATGCCGGTCAGCGATCCGCCGCAAAACCCAGGTGGTGTGAAATTCCTTGTACGTAACGACGGTATGCCAGTCGCCTCCCAATGCCAGGCGTGGTCGTTCAGCGCCGGGAGGGCAACGCCCGTTGCAGCGACCAACCCTACCGCTAATTTTGTGAGATTTTTACTGTAGCGTAAAACCCGCAGATTCCCTCCGGTACTCTCCGGAGGGAATTTCCGTTACTTCTGTTTCATAAACGCCTGGTACGCAGCTACCACCTGCAAAAAGTCCTCGACGCCGCACAGCGACAGGCTCTCTTCATCGTAGTAGCTCATCCCCTCTTCCATCTCATCACCCGAAAACTCCAGCTGGTTGGCGCGCACCATCACCTCTTCGCCATCCATCCACAGCGTGTATTCATGTCCGGCACGTTGCCAGGAGCGTTCACTGCCTTTTACCGTCTTCGCCGCCTGTTCAACTTCATCCAGCAGCGCGAGATCCTCTTTCACCTCTTCGTTAAACCAGTGGCCAACGGCTTCGTGCCCCATCGACATACGCACTTTCACCACTCCGGTGATGTCGCGCAGAAATTCGTAATCCATAGTATTTTCCTCTGCAAAGCCATTAGGGTAATTATCGCAGCAGAGAGGAAGAAAAAAAGCGGGGGAGGCGGGAGGAATGAAAATAAAAAGTGAGAGCAAGACCCTGCGGCCTGATGCCCTCACCCTGCCCCTCTCCCACGGGAGAGGGTGCAAACACTAAAAACCGTCTCAACAGAGACGGTTTTGCCGTTTATACCGCGGTCTGGAAGATAACCCCGTCAGCCTTCTCGGTGTACTGAGAGAGCTGGTCGAAGTTCAGATAGCGATAGGTGTCCACCGCCGTCTTATCTACCTGAGCCACAAAGGTCTGGTACTCTTCCGGCGTTGGCAGCTTGCCAATCAGCGCCGCAACCGCAGCCAGCTCCGCAGAAGCCAGGTAAACGTTCGCACCGGTACCTAAACGGTTCGGGAAGTTACGGGTAGAGGTGGAGACCACCGTCGCACCGTCCGCCACGCGCGCCTGGTTACCCATACACAGGGAACAACCTGGGATTTCGATACGCGCACCACTCTTACCAAACACGCTGTAGTAACCTTCTTCCGTCAGCTGTGCGGCATCCATACGGGTTGGCGGTGCCACCCACAGGCGGGTCGGCAGCTGGCCTTTATGGGTATCCAGCAGCTTACCGGCAGCACGGAAGTGACCGATGTTGGTCATGCAGGAGCCGATGAACACTTCGTCGATCTTATCGCCCTGCACATCAGAGAGCAGACGCGCATCGTCAGGATCGTTCGGTGCACACAGGATTGGCTCTTTGATATCCGCCAGATCGATGTCGATCACTGCCGCATACTCTGCGTCAGCGTCCGCTTCCAGCAACTGCGGATCCGCCAGCCATTTCTCCATGCCCTGGATACGACGCTCCAGCGTACGACGGTCGCCGTAGCCTTCTGCAATCATCCACTTCAGCAGCACGATGTTGGAGGTCAGATACTCAATAATCGGCTCTTTGTTCAGCTTGATGGTACAGCCCGCCGCAGAACGCTCAGCGGAGGCATCGGTCAGCTCGAACGCCTGCTCCACTTTCAGATCCGGCAGACCTTCGATTTCCAGAATGCGGCCAGAGAAGATGTTTTTCTTCCCTTTCTTCTCAACGGTCAGCAGGCCCTGTTTAATCGCATACAGCGGGATCGCGTGAACCAGGTCGCGCAGTGTGATACCCGGCTGCATTTTACCTTTGAAGCGCACCAGCACTGATTCCGGCATATCCAGCGGCATCACGCCGGTCGCAGCCGCAAATGCCACCAGACCGGAGCCCGCCGGGAAGGAGATACCGATAGGGAAACGGGTGTGGGAGTCACCACCGGTACCCACGGTATCCGGCAGCAGCATGCGGTTCAGCCAGGAGTGGATAACACCGTCACCTGGACGCAGGGAGACACCGCCACGGTTCATGATGAAGTCTGGCAGCGTGTGGTGCGTGGTCACGTCAACCGGCTTCGGATACGCCGCTGTGTGACAGAAGGACTGCATCACCAGATCAGAAGAGAAGCCCAGGCACGCCAGGTCTTTCAGTTCGTCACGGGTCATTGGGCCGGTGGTGTCCTGAGACCCCACGGAAGTCATCTTCGGCTCGCAGTATGCGCCAGGGCGAATACCCGCAACGCCGCATGCGCGACCCACCATTTTCTGCGCCAGCGAATAACCACGGTTGCTTTCCGCAACATCTTTCGCGTGACGGAACACGTCTGAGTGCGGCAGGCCCAGCGCTTCACGCGCTTTGGTGGTCAGGCCACGACCGATGATCAGCGGGATACGGCCACCGGCACGCACTTCGTCGATCAGCACGTCGGTTTTCAGCTCGAAGCTTGCCAGTAGTTCGTTAGTGTCGTGGTTACGCACTTCGCCTTTATACGGGTAGACGTCAATCACGTCGCCCATGTTCAGGTTACTGACATCCACTTCAATCGGCAGCGCACCTGCATCTTCCATGGTGTTAAAGAAGATAGGGGCAATTTTGCCGCCGAGGCACAGGCCGCCGCCGCGCTTGTTAGGCACGTGCGGAATGTCGTCACCCATGAACCACAGCACGGAGTTGGTCGCGGACTTACGGGAAGAACCGGTACCCACAACATCACCCACATAGGCCAGCGGGAAACCTTTCTCCTGAAGCGCTTCGATCTGTTTGATCGGGCCGACGCTACCCGGCTGATCCGGCTCAATGCCTTCACGGGCATTCTTCAGCATCGCCAGGGCGTGCAGAGGGATATCAGGACGAGACCACGCATCCGGCGCCGGAGAGAGGTCATCGGTGTTGGTTTCACCGGTCACTTTGAAGACGGTCACGGTAATTTTTTCAGCCAGGGCCGGACGGTTGAGGAACCATTCGGCATCCGCCCAGGACTGCATCACCTGCTTCGCATAGACATTGCCCGCTTTGGCTTTTTCTTCGACATCGTAGAAGTTATCAAACATCAGCAGCGTTGAAGAGAGCGCTTTCGCGGCAATCGGTGCCAGCGTGTCGTTATCCAGCGCGTCAATCAGCGGATGAATGTTGTAACCACCCTGCATAGTGCCGAGCAGTTCAATGGCTTTTTCAGGAGTAACCAGTGGGGAGATGGCTTCGCCTTTGGCGATAGCAGCAAGGAATCCGGCTTTTACGTAGGCAGCTTCATCTACGCCAGGCGGTACGCGGTTGATCAGCAGATCTAACAGGAATTCTTCTTCGCCCTTAGGCGGGTTCTTCAGCAGCTCGACGAGCGCGGCCATTTGGGTTGCATCTAACGGTTTGGGTACAATTCCCTCGGCGGCACGTTCTGCTACGTGCTTACGGTATTCTTCTAGCACGACGGTTCTCCTCGCTCTCATTGTCATATGCGGCGGGCGTTCTCTTCACGCTCCTGTGAGACAGCAGTTTGTAGGGTAAATGCCCTATACCGCGTCGGGCAGCATAGCAGGATTTCTGCACAGTGTTAATCTGTTTACAAAAAAGCAACATTAAAAAATTTGCTGAATCGTTAAGCATGGTGTAGCGGGGAAACGAGACGAATTTGGGGTACAAAAAAACCGCTTCACAGCGGTTAATTTGTTGCCTTGCGGTGGTAGCACACCGGGTTGGCAGATTTGCGGCAATCCCAACGCGATGAATTTTGCATCACGCCACGCTGGCTTGCAAGCCATTATGTCGATTTTGCGTAGCGCCTTCCTGCTTCGAATAAAAATCCGTTCAACTTCATTTTTCGTCTTCTGAAAGACCGCTGAGTCGATTACTCTTCTCCCCGGCCTGCTTCGCTGGCGTAGCAACCAGTCACCGGGCCCGGGAGCAGTTCCGTAACCTACGCGGCAATCCCAACTTGCCTGGTTCTGCCTTTCCCGGTGAAGAATGAACCCGCGTAGCCTGTACAGGAACGCATGCAATGGAGATGCGAATCACTGCGCTGATCGTTGCGATCGGTTTACTGCTTACCGCACTACACGGTGGCTGGAACATATCCGACATCACGGTGCTGTTCGTCGTCAACCTCGGCAACTAGCTGCTGGCCGCTCGCAAGAGCGGCCTTCTGAAACCCCGGCGGTTTTTCAACCATCCTATATAATTGTGTAATAAATATTCACACTCTTTGTCCGGACAAAATCGACGCTTCCCAAGAAAAGTCAAAACCGTAAAAGACGGGTGAATAATACTCACGCCAACCGTAACGCCTCACGGCACAGCGCTTGTCTCGTTGGAGTCACTATATGAAGTTGCCCTTTAAGCCACATCTGCTCGTCCTTCTGTGCAGTACCGGGCTGTTTGCCGCCTCTGGCGTGATGTTTGTCAAAAGCCGTGCATCAGAGCCTGTCGCTCCCGCGCCTGTCGCCCAACAACAGGTGGCAACACCTGCGGCCCAACCCGCTCCCGTTGTCGCACCAGCTTACACGGCCGCGCAAATCGATCAGTGGGTCGCCCCGATTGCGCTCTACCCGGACGCGCTGCTGTCTCAAATTTTAATGGCATCGACCTATCCGGCCAACGTTATCCAGGCCGCGCAGTGGTCAAAAGATAACCCCAACATGCAGGGCGATGCCGCGATTCAGGCGGTGGCGAGCCAGCCGTGGGATCCCAGCGTGAAATCGCTGGTGGCGTTTCCTCAGTTAATGTCGCTGATGGGCGGGAATCCACCGTGGGTACAAAACCTCGGCGATGCGTTTCTCGCGCAGCCGAAGGACGTGATGGATTCCGTTCAGCGCCTGCGCGCGCTGGCGCAGAAGACCGGCGCTTTACAATCCACGCCTCAGCAGACGGTCACCACCGTGACAAAACCGGCGCCAGCGAAAACTACCTCCAGCGAGTCAACCACATCTACCGCGCCCGCACCCACGGTCATTAAAATTGAATCCGCTGACCCGCAGGTCGTTTACGTCCCCACCTATAACCCCAATACGGTTTACGGTACCTGGCCAAACAGCGCGTATCCGCCAACCTATCTCCCGCCCTCGCCTGGAGAGCAATTTACCGACAGCCTGGTGAAAGGCTTAGGCTTTAGCCTGGGCGTGGCGACAACCTACGCCATCTTCAGCAATATCGACTGGGATGACGATGATGACTGGGATCATCACCATCATGACGATGACTGGGATCACGGCGGCTATAATCGCAACGGTGATAACAACATCAATATTAACGTTCAGAACTTTAATAAAATCAGTGGTCAGCGTCTGACGGACGCCAGCCGCACCTGGCAGCACAACCCGGCCTACCGGGAAGGTGTGCCCTACCCGACAAACCAGCTCAACACGCGCTTCCACTCCACCAACACGGCTACGGGGCTCAGCGCAACACAGCAAAAACCGGTTAACCGCGATAGCCAGCGTCAGGCCGCCCTCAGCCAGATGGAGAAATCGACGGGCAAAACCTTCCCACAGACTGCGCACCCGGGGATTAAAGATGCACAGCGGCAGGCCTCAAGTGAACAGCTCAAGCAGATTTCTCAGCGCAGTAACTACCGTGGCTATGACACCAAACCTCAGACGGCGAAGCGGACAACCACACAGCAGCGCGAAAACCGCCAGACCGCAACGCAGCGACAGGAGAAACGAATCTCACAACCTGCGCAACAACACGCGCTCCAGCAGCGAACCAGTCAGCCCAGGGCGAATGCGCTGAGCGGTAACGACAGTCGCTCCGCCAACTGGCAAGCCCAGCAGCAGCGTGGTTCGCAAAGCAGACAACTGGCTGCCCGTCATCAGCCGCCGCGTCAGGCATCTGCCGGACGTGTTGAACACCGTGAATTCCGTCATCGTTAAGGGAGCAAACATGAAAAATAAACTTCTCTGTGGAATGGTGGTGTTCATGATGTCGGCGTCCGCGATGGCGCAGCAATCTTTCAGCACGCCAGAACAGGCAACAGATGCGCTGGCTAGCGCCATCAGCGAGCAAAACGAAAGTGCGATGAGCAATCTGCTCGGCGAAAACTGGCGCGACTTTCTGCCGCCTGAAGGGGTAGATCCTGATGCCGTTGCTCGCTTCCTGCGTGACTGGAAAGTCCGGCACAACACGGTTGTCGAGGGTAACACAGCACATCTTGCTGTCGGAGACAGCGGCTGGCAGCTTCCCATCCCGGTGGTTAAAACCGCTTCCGGCTGGCAATTTGACATGAAAGAAGGGGCCGAGGAGATCCTGACCCGCGAGATTGGGCGTAACGAGCTTGCCGCCATTGAAGCCTTACATGCCTATGTGGATGCCCAGCAGAACTATTTTGCGCTGAACCAGAAATACGCGCAGAAAATTGTCAGCGCGGACGGGAAAAAGGATGGTTTGTACTGGCCCGTCTCGCCAGGCGAAACGCCAAGCCCACTTGGTCCGGCGTTCAGTCCGAAAGAGCCTGGGGCGGGATACCACGGCTATCGCTTCCGCATCCTGCCGGATAATAACGGTTTCGCGATGGTGGCCTGGCCGGTCAGCTATGGTCAAACCGGCGTGATGAGCTTCGTGATAAACCAGAACGACAAGGTTTACCAGTCCGATCTCGGCCGCGATTCTGAGCAGAAAGTCCGGGTGATGACCGCGTATAGCCCGGATAAAACCTGGCAGCCCGTCGAACCCTGAGTAACGTCAACGGACCACGTTTTGTAGGCCGGGTAAGGCGAAGCCGCCACCCGGCTGTTTTACTTACAGAATATTTGCCACTGATTTCGCCAACTGCGCTTCCAGAACTGGTTTCGCTTCTTCGAATTTCAAATTGACCTTGTTAGCATTCGATACCACGCGGGTCTGATACTTCGCGCGATCGCCCTGCTCGCTGCTGGTTTGCAGCTTCACGCCGGACGTACCCTGACGCAGCGCCGCAATGTTATCGGTGGTGACTTTCGCTTTGCTACGCTCAGAGATCTGCAGGTCGGTAACCATGGTGTAGTTCACATCTTCTACCATCGCATCTGCCGCCATGCCAATTAGCCCAGCCGCCAGACCCACGCCCAGCGCGGCGCCAGAGGAGTTGCTGTTGTAGGCGGTAATACCGGCACCCAGAGCGGCCCCCACGGCGGCGCCTTCATAGCCGGTTTTCAGGTAGCCCTGAGACTCGCGCAGGTCCATTTTGTCTGCTTTAAGGACGTTAGCCTGCACCCAGTAGTATGCGCTGTCAGGTGAGGACGTTACCTTATACCCTTTAGCGCTCAGATCGTTTGCCAGCAGCGTCTGGAGGTTGCTCATGTCTTTATCGGAGGTGTTTTTAACCTGGATGTAGACCGTTTTTTCACTGGAAGGCTCAAGCCAGATGGTCTCACTCATCTGGGTTTTCACTTCCAGGTTGCGTTTTTTCACGGCAGTCGTCATCGCGCCACATCCGGTCAGCGTCATGACTGACGCCAGTAAGCCAATTCCCACAACTTTCTTTAAAGACATGCGTTTTCCTTTTTTCGTGTAATTAAAAGTCCAGAACCCCTGAACAGCGCAGCCAGTAGCCACACAACGGTGAAAAAAGTATCGGCAGATGAAGAGGAATTTTTAGCGGAAATATCAACGAGATGACTACCAATTTGGGTAGTTTTAGGGCAAAAAAAACGCCTCCGGAGAGGCGTTTAGCAATCAAAAGAAACTTATTTCTTCTTCGCTTTCGCGTTTGGCAGGTCGGTGATGCTACCTTCAAACACTTCTGCCGCCAGGCCCACGGACTCGTGCAGAGTCGGGTGAGCGTGGATGGTCAGCGCGATGTCTTCCGCGTCGCAACCCATTTCGATCGCCAGACCGATTTCACCCAGCAGCTCGCCGCCGTTGGTCCCGACAATCGCACCACCGATCACGCGGTGAGTCTCTTTGTCGAAGATCAGTTTGGTCATACCGTCTGCGCAGTCGGAAGCGATAGCACGGCCAGAAGCAGCCCACGGGAAGGTGGCGGTTTCGTAGCTGATGCCTTTCTCTTTCGCTTCTTTCTCAGTCAGACCCACCCATGCCACTTCTGGCTCGGTGTACGCGATAGATGGGATCACTTTCGGATCGAAGTAGTGTTTCATGCCGGCGATAACTTCAGCGGCAACGTGACCTTCGTGAACACCTTTGTGCGCCAGCATTGGCTGACCGACGATATCGCCGATAGCAAAGATGTGCGGCACGTTAGTGCGCAGCTGTTTGTCAACGCGGATAAAACCACGGTCGTCCACTTCCACGCCAGCTTTGCCCGCGTCGAGGTTTTTACCGTTCGGCACACGGCCGATAGCCACCAGCACGGCGTCGTAACGCTGTGGTTCGGATGGGGCTTTTTTGCCTTCCATGGAAACGTAAATACCGTCTTCTTTGGCTTCAACGGCAGTTACTTTGGTTTCCAGCATCAGGTTGAATTTCTTGCTGATACGTTTGGTGAAGACTTTAACGATGTCTTTGTCTGCAGCCGGGATAACCTGGTCGAACATTTCAACCACGTCAATGTCTGAACCCAGCGCATGGTACACGGTACCCATTTCCAGACCGATGATACCGCCACCCATAACCAGCAGGCGCTTAGGAACGGTTTTCAGCTCCAGTGCATCGGTGGAATCCCACACGCGCGGATCTTCATGTGGAATGAATGGCAGTTCGATTGGGCGAGAACCTGCCGCGATGATCGCGTTGTCGAAGTTGATCACGGTTTTGCCGTTTTCGCCTTCCACTTCCAGGGTGTTCGCACCGGTGAATTTACCCAGACCGTTTACCACTTTCACTTTACGGCCTTTGGCCATACCCGCCAGACCGCCGGTCAGCTGAGTGATAACTTTCTCTTTCCAGGTACGAATTTTGTCGATATCGGTTTTCGGCTCGCCGAAGACTATACCGTGTTCAGCCAGCGCTTTGGCTTCTTCGATCACTTTCGCGACGTGCAGCAGCGCTTTAGAAGGGATACAGCCGACGTTCAGACAAACACCACCGAGGGTGCTGTAACGTTCTACGATGACGGTTTCCAGACCTAAATCCGCGGCGCGGAATGCTGCGGAATAACCTGCCGGGCCTGCCCCAAGTACTACGACCTGAGTTTTGATTTCTGTGCTCATCATGACCTCTTAATTTATACCCGTCGTCCACCGGGTCGTTCTATCCGCCCGCATTTTACAAAATTGTTAACAATTTTGAAACAACAAACGGCTCATGAATTTTTGCTTACGCCAGTAACCTCAAAAACATCGTGAGATTACCAGAAAAAAGCCGGCCGACTGGCCGGCTTTTCGATTACATCACCAGGCGGCGAATGTCGCTCAGCATGTTGTTGATGATGGTGATGAAACGCGCACCATCAGCACCGTCGATCACGCGGTGGTCGAAGGACAGAGAGATTGGCATCATCAGACGCGGCACAAACTCTTTACCATTCCACACCGGCTCCATCGCGGACTTGGACACACCGAGGATAGCCACTTCCGGCGCGTTCACAATCGGCGCGAAGTGGGTAGTGCCCAGGCCACCGATGCTGGAGATAGTGAAGCAGCCGCCCTGCATTTCGCCGGCAGTCAGCTTACCATCACGCGCTTTTTTGGAGATGGTGGTCAGTTCACGGGACAGCTCAGTGATGCTCTTCTTGTTCACGTCCTTGAAGACCGGAACAACCAGACCATTTGGCGTATCAACCGCAACACCGATGTTGATGTATTTCTTCAGCGTCAGCTTCTGGCCGTCTTCAGACAGGGAGCTGTTGAAGCGTGGCATCTGCTCAAGTGCAGCGGCAACGGCTTTCATGATGAAGACCACTGGGGTGAATTTCACGTCCAGTTTACGCTTCTCAGCTTCGGCGTTCTGCTGTTTACGGAACGCTTCCAGATCGGTGATATCGGTTTTGTCGAAGTGCGTAACGTGCGGGATCATCACCCAGTTACGGCTCAGGTTAGCACCAGAGATTTTCTGGATACGGCCCAGTTCCACTTCTTCGATTTCGCCGAACTTGCTGAAGTCCACTTTCGGCCATGGCAGCATGCCCGGGATACCGCCGCCAGCGGCTGCAGCAGGTGCAGCTTCGGCACGTTTCACCGCGTCTTTCACGTAGGTCTGAACGTCTTCGCGCAGGATACGACCCTTACGGCCAGTCCCTTTCACTTTCGCCAGGTTCACACCGAACTCGCGCGCCAGGCGACGAATCAGCGGGGTGGCGTGGACATACGCGTCGTTTTCAGCGAACTCAGATTTTTCTGCTTTCGCAGCAGGGGCAGCAGCAGGTTTAGCAGCCTGAGCCGGTGCAGCAGCCGGTGCTGGAGCAGCAGCGGCAGCCGGAGCGGCGGCAGGCGCAGCGCCTTCCACTTCGAAGACCATGATCAGAGAGCCGGTAGACACTTTGTCGCCAGTGCTGATTTTGATCTCTTTAACGGTACCCGCGAACGGCGCAGGAACTTCCATGGAAGCTTTGTCGCCTTCAACGGTGATCAGTGACTGTTCAGCGGCAACTTTGTCGCCCACTTTCACCATCACTTCCGTCACTTCAACTTCGTCACCGCCGATGTCCGGTACGTTAACGTCTTTCGCGCCGCCAGCAGCAGCCGGTGCAGCGGCCGGAGCCGGAGCAGCAGCCTGAGCAGGCGCGGAAGCAGGTGCAGCACCCGCCACTTCGAAGACCATGATCAGGGAGCCTGTAGACACTTTGTCACCGGTGTTGATCTTGATCTCTTTAACGGTACCCGCGAACGGCGCAGGGACTTCCATAGAGGCTTTGTCACCTTCTACGGTGATCAGTGATTGCTCAGCCGCAACGGTGTCGCCCACTTTCACCAGGATTTCGGTGACTTCGACTTCGTCACCGCCGATGTCAGGCACGTTCACTTCTTTTGCTGCGGCGGCAGCTGCTGGAGCAGCAGCCGGAGCGGCTTCTTTCTTCTCTTCCTGCGCAGGTGCAGCAGCTGCTGCACCGTCGGCGGAATCGAAAATCATGATCAGTTTGCCGGTCTCGGTTTTATCGCCAACAGAGACTTTAATCTCTTTAACGATGCCAGCCTGAGGAGACGGGACTTCCATAGAGGCTTTGTCGCCTTCTACGGTGATCAGCGACTGTTCAGCTTCAACTTTGTCGCCCACTTTGACCAGGATCTCGGTGATTTCAACTTCATCAGCCCCGATGTCCGGTACATTGATTTCGATAGCCATTATTCTTTTACCTCTTACGCCAGACGCGGGTTAACTTTATCTGCATCGATGTTGAATTTGGTAATTGCGTCCGCAACCACTTTCTTATCGATTTCGCCACGTTTAGCCAGTTCGCCCAGTGCTGCTACAACCACGTAAGAAGCATCAACTTCGAAGTGGTGACGCAGGTTTTCGCGGCTGTCTGAACGACCGAAGCCGTCAGTACCCAGTACGCGATAATCATCAGCTGGAACGTAAGTACGAACCTGCTCAGCGAACAGTTTCATATAGTCAGTAGACGCCACCGCTGGCGCGTCGTTCATCACCTGAGCGATGTACGGAACGCGTGGAGTTTCCATTGGGTGCAGCATGTTCCAGCGCTCACAATCCTGGCCATCACGAGCCAGTTCAGTGAAGGAGGTCACGCTGTACACGTCGGAACCGACACCGTAGTCCTTCGCCAGGATCTGTGCGGCTTCACGCACGTGACGCAGGATAGAGCCGGAGCCCAGCAGCTGAACTTTACCTTTGCTACCTTCAACAGTTTCGAGTTTGTAGATACCTTTACGGATACCTTCCTCGGCACCTGCTGGCATTGCCGGCATGTGGTAGTTTTCGTTCAGGGTGGTGATGTAGTAGTAAATGTTCTCTTGCGCTTCACCGTACATGCGCTGCAGACCGTCATGCATGATGACTGCCACTTCGTACGCGTAAGACGGGTCGTAAGAGATACAGTTAGGGATAGTCAGAGACTGAATGTGGCTGTGACCATCTTCGTGCTGCAGACCTTCACCGTTCAGGGTCGTACGACCAGAAGTACCACCGATCAGGAAGCCGCGAGCCTGCTGGTCGCCTGCCTGCCAGCACAGGTCACCGATACGCTGGAACCCGAACATGGAGTAGTAAATGTAGAACGGGATCATCGGCAGGTTGTTGGTGCTGTAAGATGTCGCAGCAGCCAGCCAGGATGCGCCTGCGCCCAGCTCGTTGATACCTTCCTGCAGGATCTGACCTTTCTCGTCTTCTTTATAGTAAGCAACCTGCTCACGGTCCTGCGGGGTGTACTGCTGGCCGTTCGGGCTGTAGATACCGATCTGACGGAACAGACCTTCCATACCGAAAGTACGCGCTTCGTCGGCGATGATTGGCACCAGACGATCTTTGATCGACTTGTTCTTCAGCATCACGTTCAGGGCACGAACGAAAGCGATAGTGGTAGAGATCTCTTTGTTCTGCTCTTCGAGCAGCTGTGAGAAGTCTTCCAGCGCTGGCAGTTCCAGCTTCTCGGTGAAGTTAGGCTGACGAGCTGGCAGGTAGCCTTTCAGCGCCTGACGACGTTCGTGCAGGTACTTGTGCTCTTCAGAACCTTCCGGGAAGGTGATGTAAGACAGGTTTTCTACCTGCTCATCGGTCACTGGAACGTTGAAACGGTCGCGGATATAACGCACGCCGTCCATGTTCATTTTCTTAACCTGGTGAGCGATGTTTTTACCTTCTGCGGTATCACCCATGCCGTAACCTTTGATGGTATGGGCCAGGATAACAGTCGCTTTACCTTTGGTCTCACGCGCTTTTTTCAGTGCCGCGTAGATTTTCTTCGGATCGTGACCACCACGGTTCAGCGCCCAGATCTGCTCATCAGTCCAGTCTGCAACCAGTGCGGCGGTTTCAGGATATTTACCGAAGAAGTGCTCACGCACGTAGGCACCGTCTTTGGATTTGAAGGTCTGGTAGTCACCGTCAACGGTTTCGTTCATCAGCTGGATCAGTTTACCGCTGGTGTCTTTACGCAGCAGTTCGTCCCAACGGGAACCCCACATGACTTTGATTACGTTCCAGCCAGCACCCGCGAAGATGCCTTCCAGTTCGTTGATGATCTTGCCGTTACCGGTTACCGGACCATCCAGACGCTGCAGGTTACAGTTGATGATGAAGCACAGGTTGTCCAGCTTCTCACGGGTTGCGATGGTGATCGCACCTTTAGATTCTGGCTCATCCATTTCGCCGTCGCCCAGGAAGGCGTAAACGGTCTGCTCAGAGGTGTCTTTCAGACCACGGTGTTCCAGATATTTCAGGAATTTAGCCTGATAGATCGCACCGATTGGACCCAGACCCATGGATACGGTCGGGAACTGCCAGAATTCAGGCATCAGTTTAGGGTGCGGGTAAGAAGACAGGCCTTTACCGTGAACTTCCTGACGGAAGTTGTTCATCTGCTCTTCAGTCAGACGACCTTCCAGGAATGCACGTGCATAGATGCCCGGAGAGATGTGGCCCTGGAAGTACACCAGATCGCCGCCGTCTTTCTCGTTCGCTGCACGGAAGAAGTGGTTAAAGCACACTTCGTAAACGGTCGCAGAAGACTGGAAGGACGCCATGTGGCCACCCAGCTCCAGATCTTTCTTGGACGCGCGCAGAACAGTCATGATGGCGTTCCAGCGGATAGCTGAACGGATACGACGTTCCAGATCCAGATTGCCCGGGTATTCCGGTTCGTCTTCAACGGCAATCGTGTTTACGTAGTTGCTAGCCCCTGCACCTGAAGCAACCTTCACGCCGCCTTTGCGGGCTTCAGAAAGCAGCTGATCAATCAGATACTGAGCGCGCTCAACACCTTCTTCACGGATGACCGATTCGATCGCCTGTAGCCAGTCGCGAGTTTCGATCGGATCCACGTCATTTTGGAGACGTTCTGACATGGGGGTATTCCTTATCTATCTAATACGTTGATTTGTCTGGAACCTGTCCCATTGTGCTCTTCGGCAAGAACACAATAAGACAGGTTCTGCGTTTAGTTGCCGCGCTCTAAAAGTACCTGGCGCTTAATCCTTTCGTTGCTGTATGCGGCGTAATGAACGTTCGCGACGCGATTGTTCACGGCTGCGGTCCAGCAAGATTTCCTCAATGAAAGCCAGGTGACGGTGCGACGCTTCGCGCGCCTGCTCCGGTTCCCCGGCCATTATCGCCTCGAATATTCGGGTGCGATGGTTGCTTACCAGTGGGAGCATCTCCCGACGGGCATACAACAATTCAAAATTCTGACGAACGTTCTGGGCCAGCATCGGCTCCATGCAGCGTAGCAGATGGAGGAGCACCACATTGTGTGCCGCTTCGGTGACGGCGATTTGATACTGGACGACGGCGCTGGACTCGGCGTCTAAATCGCCGGACTGCTGTGCCCGTTCAATGGCCTGATGCAGCTCGCGGATACGCACGCGATCTTCATCAGTGCTGCGAAGGGCGGCGTAATAGGCCGCAATACCTTCCAGCGCGTGACGGGTCTCAAGCAGGTCAAACTGGGATTCTGGGTGGTCAGAGAGAAGTTCTACCAGCGGATCGCTGAAGCTCTGCCACAGGCTGTTTTGCACAAAGGTTCCGCCGCCCTGGCGACGAAGCAGCAAGCCCTTTGCTTCGAGGCGTTGAATCGCCTCACGCAGAGAGGGACGTGAAACGTCGAACTGTTTTGCCAGTTCGCGTTCTGGCGGAAGTTTCTCACCCGGGCGCAGAGTCCCTTCGAGGATTAAAAACTCCAGCTGCTGCTCAATCACATCAGATAGTTTTGGTTGGCGAATTTTGCTGTAGGCCATATTCCCTGTCTTACGCCTTTTTGCCCGGAGTCAATTGGTCTTACCAATTTATATTTCGTATCGCTAAAGTAACAAAGTATTCACCTTCTGTCCATATTGGTTTTGATTGAAATCAGTAAACCCTGCACATTTTAACAACCTTACAGAAATAACGTTTCAGAAATGTAACTTTGCACAAATGAGTTGATTACTCCCAAAGTGGGAGTTTTAACCATAATGAAACGAGGGTTTTTGCAATCTGAAGCGATTCAACAAGGCAAATTATGAAAATTCGCCCACTTAAGGCGCATTTCTATTCTATAGGTTGGGGTAAGAAGCGAGAGCGGAGTGATTTACAAATGCTTTCTTTTTATTCAACTCGTCATCAGCCCTTCATAAAGCAGGTGCATTCACAGGCACTTACCACTATTCTGGCGCTTACGGAAGTCATCTCCGCTTTTTTCGGTTCGTTTAACCGTAAAGAAATAAATACAGAATATGGATTTTCATAATTACACACGCACAGCGTGACATAACAACCACACACGAGGTTTCAAATGGAAGCTCAACAGCACGGCGATCAGCTAAAGCGCGGGCTAAAAAACCGCCATATTCAGCTCATCGCACTGGGCGGTGCTATTGGTACCGGCCTGTTTCTGGGCAGCGCATCCGTTATCCAGTCTGCCGGTCCGGGCATTATTTTGGGTTACGCGATTGCGGGTTTCATTGCTTTTCTGATCATGCGCCAGTTAGGTGAAATGGTTGTCGAGGAGCCGGTCGCTGGCTCCTTTAGCCACTTTGCCTATAAGTACTGGGGCAGCTTTGCCGGTTTCGCTTCCGGCTGGAACTACTGGGTACTGTACGTTCTGGTTGCCATGGCCGAGCTGACTGCCGTCGGGAAGTATATTCAGTTCTGGTATCCCGACATCCCAACCTGGGTTTCTGCTGCAGCTTTCTTCGTCATTATCAACGCCATTAACCTCACCAACGTAAAAGTGTTCGGTGAGATGGAGTTCTGGTTTGCCATCATCAAAGTGATCGCCGTCGTGGCGATGATTATCTTTGGCGGCTGGCTGCTGTTCAGCGGCAACGGTGGCCCACAGGCAACCGTGCGTAACCTCTGGGAACAGGGCGGCTTCCTGCCTCACGGCATGACCGGTCTGGTGATGATGATGGCCATCATTATGTTCTCTTTCGGCGGTCTGGAACTGGTGGGTATCACCGCCGCAGAAGCCGACAACCCAGAGCAGAGCATCCCGAAAGCGACGAATCAGGTTATCTACCGCATTCTGATCTTCTATGTGGGCTCGCTGGCGGTCCTGCTCTCCCTGCTGCCGTGGACGCGCGTGACTGCCGACACCAGTCCGTTTGTGCTGATTTTCCACGAACTGGGTGATACCGTCGTGGCGAACGCGCTCAATGTCGTGGTGCTGACCGCGGCGCTTTCCGTGTACAACAGCTGCGTATACTGCAACAGCCGTATGCTGTTCGGTCTGGCCCAGCAGGGCAATGCGCCGAAGATGCTGCTCAACGTTGATAAACGCGGCGTGCCGGTCAACACCATCATTGTTTCAGCCATCGTGACGGCGCTGTGCGTGCTGATTAACTACATGGCGCCGGAATCCGCATTTGGCCTGCTAATGGCACTGGTGGTCTCTGCACTGGTCATCAACTGGGCGATGATCAGCCTGGCGCACATCAAGTTCCGCCGCGCGAAACAGCAGCAGGGCGTGACGACGCGCTTCCCTGCCCTGCTCTATCCGCTGGGTAACTGGATCTGCCTGCTGTTTATGGCGGCCGTGCTGGTGATCATGCTGATCACGCCGGGTATGGCAATCTCCGTCTACCTGATCCCGGTCTGGATTGCCGTGCTGGGCGTTGGCTATCTCTTCAGCCAGAAAAGCCGCAAGGCCATGAAGGCCCACTAAGTCTCCTCCGCGGTACCTGCTTTTGCGGGTACCGCGCGTTGTTACCTCCCTCACACTTTCATCCCTACAGCGTTTTTATCCATATCACCGCCCTGATACTGCAACGCATATATTCGTTTGCCAGCAAATAATTCTCTCCATACCGAAACCCGGAGAGCAGTCTATGGATAACGCTAAACTGTCAGTAAAAGAAAAGATCGGCTATGGGATGGGCGATGCAGGTTGCAACATCATCTTTGGCGCCATCATGCTGTTTGTTAACTATTTTTATACCGACATATTTGGCCTCGCGCCTGCGCTGGTGGGGGTCTTACTGCTGTCGGTCCGTGTGATTGACGCCGTCACCGACCCTATCATGGGGGCAATTGCCGACCGCACCCGCAGTAAATATGGCCGTTTTCGTCCATGGCTGCTGTGGATTGCCTTCCCCTACGCGCTGTTCAGTATTCTGATGTTCACCACACCGGAGTGGAGCTATAACAGCAAAGTTATCTATGCGTTTGTCACCTACTTCCTGCTCTCATTAACCTATACGGCCATCAACATCCCTTACTGCTCGTTAGGAGGGGTGATCACCAACGATCCGAAAGAGCGTGTGGCCTGCCAGTCCTACCGCTTCGTGCTGGTCGGCATCGCCACGTTGCTGCTGTCATTGACGCTGCTGCCGATGGCCGACTGGTTTGGCGGGGATAACAAAGCCAAAGGCTACCAGATGGCAATGACCGTACTGGCGCTGATTGGCACCTGCATGTTCCTGTTCTGCTTCGCCACCGTGCGCGAGCGCGTGCGCCCGGCGGTGCAGACCCACGACGAGCTGAAAAATGACCTGAAAGACGTGTGGAAAAACGACCAGTGGGTGCGAATTTTGCTCCTGACGCTCTGCAACGTCTGCCCGGGCTTTATCCGCATGGCGGCAACCATGTATTACGTCACCTGGGTGATGGGCCAGAGCACCCACTTCGCCACCGTGTTTATCAGCCTGGGGGTTATCGGCATGATGCTTGGCAGCGTGCTGGCAAAAGTGCTGACCGACCGCTGGTGTAAACTGAAGGTCTTCTTCTGGACCAATATCGTGCTGGCGATATTTTCCTGCGCCTTCTATTTCTTCGACCCGAAAGCCACCGTCACCATCGTGGTGCTCTACGTTCTGCTGAACATCCTGCACCAGATCCCGTCTCCGCTGCACTGGTCGCTGATGGCTGACGTGGATGACTACGGCGAGTGGAAAACCGGGAAACGCATCACCGGGATCAGCTTCTCCGGCAACATTTTCTTCCTGAAGCTGGGTCTGGCGATTGCCGGGGCAATGGTCGGTTTTCTGCTCTCCTGGTACGGTTACGACGCAGGCGCAAAAGCGCAAAGCGCGGAGGCCATTAACGGTATCGTACTGCTGTTTACCGTTATTCCTGGCGTTGGATACTTAATTACCGCGGGCGTTGTACGCCTGCTGAAAGTGGACCGCGAAACCATGAAGATGATCCAGTCCGATCTGGAAAAGCGCCGCGCCAACTACCGCGAGCTGAACGCTTATCAGGAACTCAAAGCCGCAGAGACAAAATAAGGAAAGTTGCATGCAAACCTGGCCAAACCCGTTTATTGAACAACGCGCCGACCCGTACATTTTACATCATGAGGGGCAATACTATTTTATTGCCTCCGTGCCGGAGTACGACAGGCTGGCTATCCGCCGTGCTGACTCGCTGGAGGGCTTGCGCAGCGCCGAAGAGATAGTGGTCTGGCGCAAACCCGACACCGGTCCAATGAGCCAGTTGATTTGGGCCCCAGAACTGCATCACATCGACGGGAAGTGGTACATCTATTTTGCCGCGACGCACACCCAGGCGCTTGATAGCCTCGGCATGTTCCAGCACCGAATGTTTGCGCTGGAGTGTACCGACAGCGATCCGCTCGCCGGTACGTGGGTCGAGAAGGGGCAAATAAAAACGCAATTCGACACTTTCGCCCTCGATGCCACCACCTTTGTCCATCAGGGGAAACGCTGGTATCTGTGGGCGCAAAAAGCGCCGGATATCGCCGGAAACTCCAACCTTTATCTGTGTGAAATGGAAAATCCGTGGACGCTGAAAGGCGAGCCGGTGATGCTCAGTAAACCTGAATATGACTGGGAATGCCGCGGATTTCTGGTTAATGAAGGTCCGGCGGTGCTGGTTCACGGCGACAAGCTGTTTATCAGCTACTCCGCTAGCGCCACCGATGAGAACTACTGCATGGGGTTATTGTGGATAGACCTGAATGCCGATCCGCGACAGCCGGCGAACTGGCACAAATCTGCGCGTCCGGTGTTCGTTACCAGCTACGAAAATCGTCAGTACGGCCCGGGTCACAACAGCTTTACGCAAACGCCGGAAGGGGAAGATGTGCTGGTGTATCACGCGCGGAATTACACCGAAATTGAGGGCGACCCGCTGTACGATCCGAATCGCCATACCCGACTGAAGCTTGTCCGCTGGAATGAAAGCGGGATGCCTGATTTCGGCATCCCGCCTGCGGATACGCTATAGCGTTTGCGGCGCGCTGGCTTACACCAGCGTGCCGTAAATGGTCAGCAGCGCCACCACCACCACCACCACAAACGACGTTTTCTTTGCCATTGAAACCGCCGCTTTTGGCGTTTCAATCTTGTCGGTATGCGGCTCTCGCGCCAGGGAAAACTGCGCCAGACGGGTTAACACCTGATACTGCGAGGTGTGTCGGTCGCCCAGAGACGCAAACCACGCTGGCAATGCTTTTTCACCGTGGCCAATGAGCGCATACACCACACCCACCAGACGCACCGGCAGCCAGTCGAGCACATGCAGGATGGCATCAATGCCGGAGAGCAAACGTTCATGCGGCGTCAGATAACGGGCAAGCCAGGTCTGCCAGGCACGCAGGAACGCGTACCCCATCAGCAAGACGGGTCCCACCGGGCCGCCCACCACAAACCAGAACAGCGGCGCGAGGTAGTAACGGAAGTTAATCCACAGCAGCGCATTTTGCAGCTCGCGCAGGAACTCGCGCTCGTCGCAATCCGGCGGCACGCCGTGGATCATCGTCAGTTCGCTCGCCATGGCACCGCGCGCGTGGGCATCATCGCGGGAGGCCGCTTTAAGATAAGCGTGGTAGTGCAAACGCACCTTGCCCGCACCAATGCACAGCACGCCAAGCAGGATCCACACCACCAGCAGCGGCACATTGAAAAAGAGTTCGTACAGCGCGCGCAGCAGCAGGAAGGTAATCACCATCACACCCGCCATCATCAGCAGCGTGCGCAGCATGGAAAAGTGCCTGATGCGGCGGAATAACACCTCCAGCCGGTGATCCAGATGCCAGTGCTCACCGAGCTTGAACAGACGTTCAGCGATGATAACCAGCAGCATGGTAAACAACGTCATGGTATCTCCTTATTCTGACGACGCGGTGAGCATGGCGCGAAAGCGGGGCCAGTCAAATGCCGGGCCAGGATCGGTTTTTCTCGCCGGAGCGATATCACTGTGTCCGGTAATGTTGTCGGCGATTGCCGGGTAGAGTCCGATAAGCGTACGGGTCACAGCCGCTAACTGTTGATACTGTGAGTCGGTGTAGGGCGTAGTATCCGTGCCTTCCAGCTCGATCCCAATGGAGAAATCGTTGCACCGTTCGCGCCCGTGATACATCGACACCCCGGCATGCCAGGCGCGCTTATCAAAAGGAACATACTGAACCACCTCACCATCACGACGAATCAGACAGTGAGCCGACACGCGCAAATGCGCAATCTCAGCGAAGAAAGGATGGGCATTGGGATCTATCGTTCCCGTGAATAACGCATCGATCCACGGGCCGCCAAATTCACCCGGCGGGAGACTAATATTATGAACCACCAGCAGTGTGGGCTTTTCATCCTCCGGGCGGCAATCGTGGTGCGGCGAGGGTACACGCCGCGCATCCACCAGCCATCCGTTTTCTAACAACATGCTGGAACTCCTTCTGTATGGTGCAATGACTCGGTTCAGAGTAGCATGTTTCAATATTATGATTCGTTACCAATTTGGAGTTTTATCATGCCGCCTCGCCGCTACAACCCCGACCACCGACGTGAAGCACTTCTGGAACGTATTAATATGGATATTCCGGCAAGCGTTGCCCATGCGTTAAAAGAAGACCTTGGGGGTGACGTAAATGCCGATAAAGACATTACCGCACAATTATTGCCAAAAGAGACACGTTCCCACGCGGTCATTATTACCCGTGAAGAGGGCGTTTTTTGCGGCAAGCGTTGGGTTGAAGAGGTATTTACTCAACTGGCGGGCGATGATGTGCAGGTGACCTGGCACGTTGAAGATGGTGATGCGATTACAGCCAATCAGCCGCTGTTCGAGCTGGACGGTCCCTCGCGCGTCTTGCTGACCGGCGAACGCACCGCGCTCAATTTTGTACAAACGCTCTCTGGCGTCGCCAGCGAAGTGCGTCGCTATGTTGACCTCCTGGCCGGCACCCACACTCAGCTGCTGGATACCCGCAAAACGCTGCCAGGCCTGCGCACTGCGCTGAAGTACGCGGTGCTCTGTGGGGGCGGCGCCAACCATCGACTGGGCTTATCCGATGCCTTCCTGATCAAAGAGAACCACATTATTGCGTCGGGTTCCGTTCGCCAGGCCGTTGAGAAAGCCTTCTGGCTGCACCCGGACGTCCCTGTTGAAGTGGAAGTCGAAAGCCTGGAAGAGCTGGAGCAGGCCGTTAAGGCCGGAGCCGATATCATCATGCTCGACAATTTCGAAACTGAGCAGATGCGCGAGGCGGTAAAACTGACTAACGGCCGCGCCCAGCTTGAAGTTTCCGGGAACGTCACGTTCGACACGATCCGTGAATTCGCCGAAACCGGTGTGGACTACATCTCCGTCGGCGCGCTGACCAAACACGTTCGCGCCCTTGACCTCTCCATGCGCTTCAAATAACACGCTTCCCCTCTCCGCCCGGAGAGGGGAATTTCAGTCCTGCTCGCAAATCCGTTGTTCTTCCCTGCAACACTGCATGAATTCTCTGAAGCCCCTTTCCCGTTCCCTTTTTTGCCCCTCGTTTCTCTCCTTTCGCGCTGCCAGAGTAGCGCCACTTTGCATAAGGAGCAGATATGGACAGACAACAAGGATTCACACTCATTGAGCTGATGGTGGTCATTGGCATTATTGCGATTCTGAGCGCCATCGGCGTTCCCGCCTATCAGAACTACCTGCGTAAAGCCGCCCTCACCGATATGCTGCAAACCTTCATTCCCTATCGCACTGCCATTGAGCTTTGCGCGCTCGATCACGGTGGCGTGGAGAGCTGTGACGCAGGCAGTAACGGCATCCCTTCCCCGACGACGACGCGTTACGTCTCAGCAATGAACGTGGCAAAAGGGATCGTGACCTTGACGGGTCAGGAGAGTCTCAGCGGACTGACGGTGACCATGACGCCACAGTGGAATAACGGCAACGGTATGACAGGCTGGACGCGTGACTGCAACATCAGTGCTGACAGCGAGCTTAAGCAGGCCTGTGAAGACGTCTTCCGCTTCGACAATAACTGAGGGGCGGACAATGAACACCGATCAACTCGTGGCACTTTGCCTTCGCCATCATGCTCTGCTGCTCACCAGCGACAGTGACATGGTCAGCATCGCCGTCGTGGGAAGCCCAGCACCTGAACTGATGGAAGCCCTGCGCTTCGCAACGCAGAAACGGATTGATATCGAGTGCTGGAGCGCTGAACGCATGGAAAAGCATCGGCAGTTAAGCGCGCAATCGCATCTGCCTAACGTTTCGCAGGCACATTCCGCGGTGGATATCCTCAACCACACGCTGCAACAGGCGATAAACCAGCGCGCCTCCGACATCCATATTGAACCGATGGAGCACGCGTGCCAGATTCGCTTACGTATCGATGGCGTACTTTGCCCGCAACCTCCGCTTTCCGCCGCGCTGGCAACGATGCTCAGCGCCCGGTTAAAAGTGCTGGGTAATCTGGATATTGCTGAACGCCGCTTACCGCAGGATGGTCAGTTTACCATTGAGCTGACAAACGAGCCGGTCTCGTTTCGTATCGCCACGCTTCCCTGCAACGGCGGTGAGAAAATTGTGCTGCGACTGCTGCATCAGGTTCAGCAGGCTCTTGAACCGAAAGCACTCGGCATGAGCGCTGAGCAGCTGGCCTGTTTTACTGCGTCACTGCACCAGCCTCAGGGGCTGATTCTGGTTACCGGCCCCACAGGCAGCGGCAAAACCGTCACCCTCTATAGCGCGTTACAGGCGCTTAACACCCCTGACGTCAACATCTGCAGCGTAGAGGATCCCATTGAAATCCCGCTTGCGGGATTGAATCAGACGCAGATTAACCCGCGAGCGGGCCTGACATTTCAGAGCGTGCTAAGGGCGCTGCTGCGTCAGGATCCGGATATCATTATGGTCGGCGAAATTCGTGATGGCGAAACGGCAGAGATCGCTATTAATGCCGCGCAGACCGGGCACCTGGTATTGTCGACGCTGCATACCAACTCGACAACGGAAACCCTGATTCGCCTGGAGCAGATGGGCGTCGCGCGCTGGATGATCTCTTCCGCACTCTCTATGGTGATTGCCCAACGGCTGGTTCGGCGTCTTTGTCCACATTGCCGACAGCAAAACGGGGAGCATTCGGGCTTACCCCGCCCGGTTTGGCCGCGACCACTTCCCCGCTGGCAAGCCACAGGCTGCGATCGTTGCTATCACGGTTTTTACGGCCGGGTGGCGATTTTTGAAGTACTGGCAATCGACAACCCTCTGCGCCAGGCAATTGCCAGCGGGGCAGGCACCGAAGTGATAGAAGCCAGTGCCCGGCAGGCAGGGTTAATCTCGCTGTTTGAACACGGCTGTATGGCCATTGAGCAAGGGCTAACCACGCTCGAAGAATTATTGCGTGTTTTGGGTATGCCCGATGGCCACTAATCACCTCTGGCGCTGGCGAGCCCTCTCCACAGAAGGAGAACCCCGAAGCGGGACACTCTGGGCCACAGACCGCAACGCGGCCTTCACCAGGCTAATGCGGAACGACCTGCATCCTCTGGCCCTCTCCCGATGCCCTCAGAGACACCGCTGGCACCCTCATCACTGCTACGAGATGTTTCGCCAGCTCGCCACGCTGCTGCAGGCCGGACTAACGCTTGCGCATAGCCTGCAAATGCTGGCTGACCAGCATCCATCAGAACCGTGGCGGGCACTGCTGCAAAGCGTTGCCGATGAACTCAGTGAAGGGTGCCCTTTTTCTGAGGCGCTCAGGCGGTGGCCCGCGGTCTTTACCCCATTGCATATCTCAATGGTAAAAACGGGTGAGCTAACAGGGAAGCTGGAAGAGTGCTGTCGCCAGCTCGCCCAGCAACAAAAAGCGCAGCAGCAGCTCGGTCAGAAAGTGAAAAAAGCGCTGCGCTACCCGGCGATCATCCTGACGCTGGCGGTACTCGTCGTACTCGCCATGGTCACCCTGGTGTTGCCCGAGTTCGCTGCAATCTACAAAACGTTTAACACTCCCCTTCCGGCGCTGACGCGGATGGTGATGGGTATATCCGCGTTTATGCAGTCCTACGCTCTCGCACTGTTCGCGGTGCTGCTTGTTCCGTTAACCGCAGCCTGGACTCTGCGTCACACGCCTCGCTGGCAGCGATTTCTTCTGCATCTACCTGTAATGGGGGCGCTGGCGAAAGGGCAAAAGCTGGGGCAGATCTTCACCGTACTGTCGCTCACGCAGCAGGCAGGCATTGCCTTTTTACAGGGGCTTGAGAGCGCAGAAGAGACCGTCGAAAGCCGCTACTGGCAAGGGATCCTTCGCAGAATACGCGAAGATATTGAAAAAGGGCTTCCCGTCTGGTCATCCTTTCAGAAAGCGGCAATGTTTACCCCGCTCTGTATTCAGCTTTTACGAACGGGCGAAATGTCAGGTTCACTGGACATCATGCTGGCAAACCTTGCTCGTCATCATACGGAGCAAACTTTTCAGTTGGCCGACAATCTGGCAGCACTCCTGGAGCCGTTACTACTGGTGGTCACGGGGGTCATCATCGGCACGCTAGTGGTGGCAATGTATTTGCCCATTTTCCATTTGGGGGATGCGATGAGCGCGGGATAGCCAATAGCTGGCGCACGGACATGCGCCAGCGAAAGCCATTACAGGCTATTGAAAACGCGGTTTTCCTGCTCCTGAACGCGAATAAACGTCGTACGTTTCGTCAGCTCTTTCAGACGGGAGGCACCCACGTAGGTACAGGCTGAGCGCAGGCCGCCCAGGATGTCGCGCGCGGTGTTTTCAACCGGGCCACGCAGAGGCAGCTTCACGGTTTTGCCTTCTGCCGCACGGTATTTTGCCACACCACCAACGTGACGGGTCATTGCAGACTCAGAGCTCATACCGTAGAACAGCATGAATTTCTCACCGTTTTCTTCCACCACGGTGCCGCCGCTCTCTTCATGACCGGCCAGCATACCGCCGAGCATCACGAAGTCTGCGCCGCCGCCAAACGCCTTCGCCACATCGCCCGGCATGGTGCAACCGCCGTCACTGATGATCTGGCCGCCCAGGCCATGCGCCGCATCTGCACATTCGATAACGGCGGACAGCTGCGGATACCCAACGCCGGTTTTGACGCGCGTGGTGCATACGGAGCCCGGGCCAATGCCCACTTTCACGATGTCGGCACCGGAGAGGATCAGCTCCTCACACATTTCACCGGTCACCACGTTGCCCGCGATGATGGTTTTCGTTGGCCAGGCCTCACGCGCCTTGCTGACGAACTGCACGAAATGCTCGGAGTAACCGTTCGCCACATCAATACACACAAAATTGAGCGCCGGGTTCGCATTCAGGATCTGTTTGGTCTTCTCGAAATCGGCATCAGAGGTGCCGGTGGAGACCATCACATGCTTCACCACATCCGCAGAGGCGGATGCAACAAACGCATTCCACTCTTCCGGGCTGTAGTGTTTGTGCACTGCGGTGAGAATATCGAACTGCGCCAGGGCGGTTGCCATCCCGAAGGTGCCCACCGTATCCATATTGGCGGCGATAATCGGCACGCCAGACCAGGTCTGACCGGAATGTTTAAAGGTGAATTGACGTTCGAGTTCAACGTCTGAGCGACTTTTCAGTGTAGAGCGTTTAGGGCGGATAAGAACGTCTTTGAAACCTAACTTCAGATCTTCTTCGATACGCATGTGCGGATTCCTGGGGTTAGAGGCAAATATGTTAAAAGCACAACTCCAGTGACGCTATCATACGCACTAATACCTGCTCCGCAAGACTGCGAAATTCTCTTTTTTTACGCTACAATCCTATAAATTTACCTGGTAAAAAGCCGGTAAACAGGGCTAAACAGTGGCTGAAGCACGTTTGAAATTTAACCAACTGATTTTAATAATGAATAATTCCCAGGATTTGATTTAATGGGGTATATCGTCGCATTAACCGGCGGCATCGGTAGTGGCAAAAGTACCGTTGCGGACGCATTTTCTCGTCTGGGTATCACGATTATTGATGCCGATATCATTGCCCGTCAGGTGGTAGAGCCCAATACACTCGCGCTAAAAGCCATCGAAAACCATTTTGGTCCGGCAATTATCAGTGCAGATGGCACGCTAAATCGCCGCAAGCTACGCGAATGCATTTTTTCCGATTCTGCGGAAAAACGCTGGCTTAATGCCCTGCTCCACCCCATTATCCACCAGGAAACTCAGCGTCAAATTGCCGCAGCCCGCTCGCCGTATGTTCTGTGGGTGGTTCCGCTGCTGGTAGAGAATCAGCTGCACAATAAAGCCGATCGGGTGCTGGTCATTGATGTCTCGCCTGAAACGCAAATCCAGCGCACCGTGACGCGCGATCGTGTCTCGCGCGAACAGGCTGAACAAATTCTTGCCGCTCAGGCCACGCGCGCTCAGCGCCTTGCCGTTGCGGATGATGTTATTGATAATAACGGCGCACCAGATGCCATTGCATCGGATGTTGCCCGCCTGCATGCGCAGTATTTGGCGTTCGCCGCGCAGGCCGTTGCACAGGAAAAACCATAATGTCGACCCACATCCTTTTTGAGCATCCGCTCAACGAAAAAATGCGTACCTGGCTGCGTATCGAATTTCTGATTCAACAACTTTCACAACATTTGCCCGTCAGCGATCATGCCACTGCGTTGCACTTCTTCCGCAACGTGGGGGATCTGCTGGATGTCATTGAGCGGGGCGACGTCCGCACAGAGCTTCTGAAAGAACTGGAGCGCCAGCAGCGTAAATTACAGGCCTGGGCCGAAGTGCCGGGCGTGGATCAGAGCCGCATTGATTCACTTCGTCAGCAGCTTAAAAACAGCAGCAGTACGCTGATGGCCGCACCTCGTGTCGGGCAATTTTTGCGAGAAGATCGCCTGATCGGCCTGGTGCGCCAGCGCCTGAGTATTCCTGGTGGCTGCTGTAGTTTCGACCTGCCAACGCTGCATATGTGGCTGCATATGCCGCAAGCACAGCGTGATGCGCAGGTGAACAGCTGGCTGGAAAGTCTCGCCCCCATGCACCAGACGCTGTCGCTAATTCTCGACCTCATCCGTAACTCGGCGCCGTTCCGCAAGCAAACCAGCCTGAACGGTTTCTATCAGGATAACGGCGATGATGCCGATCTTCTGCGTCTGAATTTATCGCTCGGCGAGCAGCTTTACCCACAGATTTCCGGGCATAAGAGTCGTTTTGCGATCCGCTTTATGCCTCTGGACAGCGAGAATGGCACCGTGCCGGAACGCCTCGATTTTGAACTGGCCTGTTGTTAAGGAGTGCCGATGTCTGAAGTGACCACCGTAAACTGCCCCACCTGCGGTAAAACCGTTGTATGGGGCGAAATGAGTCCGTTCCGTCCATTCTGCTGCAAGCGCTGTCAGTTAATTGACCTTGGAGAATGGGCGGCGGAAGAGAAACGCATTCCGAGCAAAGGCGATCTCTCGGACAGCGATGACTGGAGTGAAGAGCAGCAATAGCTTTAAAGCCTGCTGGCGCTTCGCTTAGCAGGCCTACAGGTCGTCCGTCAGTCGGGATATGACGGGCGCATTTGCCGGTGGGAATTTATCGGCATCACTGGCCTGAAGCTCCACCCAGTTACCGGGTTGCCCCTCTTTTCCCCAGGGGTCGCCTTCCCAGTTTTCGACCAGCCAGAACCAAAGCGTGATGTGCCTGTCCGGAAACTGGTATTCGAGCTTATCGAACAGCGTTGCGCCAACTGGCGTAATTCCTACTTCTTCCTGAAGCTCACGCACCAGCGCCTCTTCCGGCGTCTCCCCTGATTCGATTTTTCCACCGGGAAACTCCCATTTGTTCGCCATATGGGCATCGGCAGCGCGCTGGGTAATGAAGATCTGGTTTTGCGGGTTGCGAATAATCCCGACGGCAATTTGCAGTATTTTCATATTGTCACTTCCATAAAAAAGGCGCAGATATCTGCGCCTTTTCATTGTCTTATGGACTTAGCTCAGACGGCCGTGGCAGGCCTTATATTTTTTACCGGAACCACACGGGCACGGATCGTTACGACCCACTTTACGATCGCCAGTCTGCGCGGCGATCGCCGCTGCAGCTTCGCTCTCGTCAGTCTGGTGGCTCAGCTGTTGCATCTGCGCCAGACGCTCAGCTTCTTCACGACGCTGTTGTTCCATCGCTTCCACTTCTTCCGGCATACGTACCTGAACTTTGCTCAGGGTGCTGATCACCTCATACTTCAGCGACTCCAGCATAGACGCAAACATGGAGAAGGATTCACGCTTGTACTCCTGCTTCGGATCTTTCTGCGCATAGCCACGCAGGTGAATACCCTGACGCAGGTAGTCCATTGCCGCCAGGTGCTCTTTCCACAGGGAGTCCAGCGTCTGCAGCATCACACCTTTTTCGAAGTGACGCATCATCTCAGCGCCAACCACTTCTTCTTTACGCTTATAAACGTCCAGCGCGGTTTCAAAGATACGTTCGCGCAGCGTCTCTTCGTGCAGCTCAGGCTCTTTGTCCAGCCACTCTTTGATAGGCAGATCGAGGTCAAAGTCGTTCTTCAGACGTTCCTGCAGGCCTTCGATATCCCACATCTCTTCCAGAGACTGCGGTGGAATATGCCCGTCAATGGTCGCTTTGAACACATCTTCGCGAATGCTGTTGATGGTTTCGCTCACGTCGGACACGTCCAGCAGTTCGTTACGCTGGGTGTAGATCGCACGACGCTGATCGTTCGCGACGTCATCATACTCCAGCAGCTGCTTACGAATATCAAAGTTGCGGCTTTCCACTTTACGCTGCGCGTTGGCAATCGCTTTAGTGACCCACGGGTGCTCGATGGCTTCGCCTGGTTTCATGCCAAGTTTACGCATCATGCCGGACACGCGGTCGGAGGCGAAAATACGCATCAGCGCATCTTCCATAGACAGGTAGAAGCGAGAAGAACCGGCATCCCCTTGACGGCCCGCACGGCCACGCAGCTGGTTGTCGATACGACGAGATTCGTGACGCTCGGTACCAATAATGTGCAAACCACCGGAAGCCAGAACCGCGTCGTGACGTACCTGCCAGTCGGCTTTGATTTGTGCAATCTGTTCTGGCGTTGGGTTTTCCAGCTCAGCAACCTCAGCCTGCCAGCTACCGCCCAGCATAATATCGGTACCACGACCCGCCATGTTGGTAGCGATGGTCACGGCAGCCGGATAACCCGCCTGAGCAACGATATCCGCTTCTTTAGCATGGAACTTGGCGTTCAGAACGTTGTGTTTAATGCCTGCTTTCGTCAGCTCATTGGAAACCACTTCGGATTTCTCGATGGAGATGGTCCCCACCAGAACCGGCTGCCCATTGGCAGTACGGTCGCGAATATCTTCGATGATTGCCTGAATTTTTTCCGCTTCGGTCATGTACACCAGGTCCGGCATATCCTTACGGATCATTGGACGGTTGGTTGGAACGACAACGGTATCCAGCTTGTAGATGGAGCTGAATTCAAACGCTTCGGTATCAGCAGTACCGGTCATGCCCGCCAGCTTCTCGTACAGACGGAAGTAGTTCTGGAAGGTGATGGACGCCAGGGTCTGGTTTTCATTCTGAATATCCACACCTTCTTTGGCTTCCACAGCCTGGTGCAGACCGTCAGACCAGCGACGTCCCTGCATGGTACGGCCGGTGTGCTCATCGACGATGATGACTTCGCCGTCTTTCACAATGTAGTCGACGTCACGGGTGAACAGCGCGTGGGCGCGCAGTGCAGCCGTTACGTGGTGCATCAGCATGATGTTGCTCGGAGAGTACAGGGACTCCCCCTCTTCCATAATGCCTTCAGCGACCAGCAGCTCTTCAATTTTCACCAGACCGCGCTCGGTCAGGTTCACCTGGCGCGCTTTTTCATCAACGGAGAAGTGACCTTCACCCTGGAAGGTGTCGGAGTCTTCTTTCTCCTGACGCAGCAGGTGCGGAATGATTTTGTCGACTTTGCGGTACATCTCAGAGCTGTCTTCGGCAGGGCCGGAGATGATCAGCGGGGTACGCGCTTCATCGATCAGGATGGAGTCCACCTCATCCACCAGCGCGTAGTGCAGTTTACGCTGGACGCGCTCTTCAGGGCTGAAGGCCATGTTGTCACGCAGGTAGTCGAAGCCGTATTCGTTGTTGGTGCCGTAGGTGATGTCCGCGTTATACGCTTCACGCTTGGCTGGCGCAGGCAGGCCGGACATGTTGATGCCGACCGTCATGCCGAGGAATTCGAACAGTGGACGGTTGTTTTCGGCGTCACGCTGGGCCAGATAGTCGTTGACGGTAACCACGTGAACGCCTTTACCGGTCAGCGCGTTCAGGTAAGCCGGCAGTGTTGCGGTCAGGGTTTTACCTTCACCAGTACGCATTTCCGCGATGCAGCGCTCGTTAAGCACCATACCACCCAGCAGCTGAACGTCGAAGTGACGCATGCCAAACACACGTTTACTCGCTTCACGCACTACGGCGAAGGCTTCCGGGATCAGGCTTTCTAAGGTTTCCCCTTTTTCCAGACGCGCGCGGAATTCCACGGTTTTTGCTTTCAGCTCGTCATCGGAGAGCTTCTCCATCGCCGGTTCCATACCGTTGATGACAGCGACAGCTTTGCGCATACGGCGCAGTGTACGATCGTTACGACTACCAAAAACTTTAGTTAATAATTTGATTAGCATAATAAATTCTCAAACGCCCCATCGTGGGCAGATAAATTAAGGTATTGAAAAAGTTAATTTAGCTGAGGCGTTGCGGCCCGGCGCGGATGCCGTGGGCCTGGCTAATCCAGGTTGATACAGAGAATGAGACTGACGGAGTGAGCACAGTTTGCGCCGTCTGGCGAACCATAACCGGCGGCTGGCCGTCCTGCGTGAGCAACGCGTTGAGCGTATCCAGCAGGGCAAGGTGCTGTGCCTGTACCGGCAACGTCTCTTCGGCAACAGGCATTGTCTGCGGCGCCATCGCAAATGACAGATGACGAATGACCGTGCGGATAGCGTGCTGGTGCCAGTAATCAACGGAGAAATTCGGGCGACGACTGGCTTCAAGCCACGCGAGGTTAGTAAAGTTAACCCGCGTGTTGAGATCGTGTTTGGTTGTGGAGGTTTTCGCTGGCGTCGCCGCTTCGGCACTGTTGCTGAGCGCAGGCAAGCCGAGACTCGCCGCGACCATCCCCAATAAGAGATGCGGCCAGAAGTATCGTCTGCCAAATTGTCGCCAGCGCGTCAGTATTCCGCTCACTTGCTCCACCACATAAGCCCGCCAGTTACAGGCTAAATTCAGTTATTTTTTTAAGCGCCCAGATATTACCACTAATGCCGCTACACAACAGCAGGAATGAGGCATCGTTGCAGGGAAAAACGGTCAAGAATACAGCTAACGCACACATTTTCTGCGCAAGACAAACAAGAGAGAATGCTGAGGCAAACGAAGACGGGTAAAAATAAAAACGACTGGTCTTCCTGGTCGGAGAGAGTACCAGGTTAACCAGTCGATTTTTTACGAAACGGTGTGAACCGTTAAGCCAGAACCGTGCTTGGTGCTTTGAAGGCCAGCGGCAGTTCCGCTTCGTCTTCAAAGGTCACATATTCCCAGGCTTCCTGTTTTGCCAGGACTGCCTGCAACAGTTTGTTGTTCAGTGCATGACCGGATTTAAACGCGGTGAATGCACCAATGATGTTATGACCACACATAAACAGGTCGCCGATCGCATCCAGCATTTTGTGACGCACGAATTCGTCTTCAAAACGCAGGCCGTCTTCGTTCAGTACGCGATAATCGTCAACAACGATGGCACAATCGAAGCTGCCGCCCAGGCACAAGCCGCGGGACTGCAGATATTCGATATCACGCATGAAGCCAAACGTACGTGCGCGGCTAATCTGGCGCATAAACGCATCAGCAGAGAAGTTCATCGCATAGCGTTGGGTGCTGGCATCAATCGCCGGATGGTTAAAGTCGATGGTAAAGTCCAGCGAGAAACCATTGTACGGTTTGAATTCAGCCCACTTGTCGCCATCTTCGACACGAACGGTCTCTTTGATGCGAACAAATTTCTTCGCGCAGTTCAGTTCTTCGATGCCGGCATCCAGCAACAGATAAACGAACGGAGCAGCACTGCCATCCATAATCGGGATTTCTGGCGCATCGACTTCAACCATAATATTGTCGATACCCAGACCCGCCAGGGCGGCGTTCAAGTGCTCTACGGTAGAAATCCGCACGTCATGCTCGTTCACCAGACAAGTACAGAGCATAGTATCACGCACAGATTTGGCATCGGCCGGAAAATCTACCGGTGGATTCAAGTCGGTGCGACGATAGATGACCCCGGTATTGGCCGGCGCAGGGCGTAACGTCAGTGTGACTTTCTTGCCGGTATGTAAACCGACACCCGTCGCCTGAACGATACGTTTAAGTGTCCTTTGTTTGATCATCGTATAATCTCGCCAAATTAACTATCCAACCGAAAGTGTATATCACTAACGGTGGGCCAGTTTAGCACAAAGAGCGCAAATCCCCAAATTCCAGCCAATTCTTAGTCAGCTTGCTTACGCAGGAACGCCGGGATATCCAGATAATCTGGCTCTTTCGCCGTTTGCGGCGTAGGGTCGTTCACCACTTTTGCGGCCGGTTTCTGCTCTTGAGTCAGAGGAGACATACCGTGCTGCTGGTAACGATCCATTACCGGTTGCTGAGTCTGTTTGTTGGTCACCAGGGTGATCTCAGGACGCTTGTCCATACCGATACCGGTGGCAACAACAGTTACACGCAGCTCGTCGTTCATTTCCGGGTCGAGAGACGTACCAATTACCACGGTGGCATTGTCAGAGGCGAACGCACGGATAGTGTTACCCACGGTTTCGAACTCATCCAGACGCAGGTCAAAGCCAGCGGTAATGTTGACCAGCACGCCGCGCGCACCAGACAGGTCGATATCTTCCAGCAGTGGAGAAGAGATAGCCATTTCAGCCGCTTCTTCTGCACGGTCTTCACCGCTTGCCACGCCAGAGCCCATCATCGCATAGCCCATTTCGGACATCACGGTACGAACGTCTGCAAAGTCAACGTTCATCAGGCCAGGACGGGTAATCAGTTCGGCGATACCCTGAACCGCGCCTTTCAGCACGTCGTTTGCCGCGCCGAAGGCGTCCAGCAGGGAGATACCGCGACCCAGAACTTTCAAAAGTTTGTCGTTCGGGATGGTGATCAGTGAGTCCACATGCTTGGACAGTTCGGTGATACCCTGCTCCGCGAAAGCCATACGCTTCTTGCCTTCAAAGTTGAAAGGCTTGGTCACGACAGCAACGGTCAGGATACCTAAATCTTTAGCGACTTCTGCGACAACAGGTGCTGCACCGGTACCCGTACCGCCGCCCATACCTGCTGCGATGAAGACCATGTCTGCACCTTCCAGTGCAGCACGCAGGGCTTCACGATCTTCTTCAGCCGCGTTGCGACCGACTTCCGGGTTTGCCCCAGCGCCCAGCCCTTTGGTGATGCCACCGCCGATCTGGATAGTCTGGCCAACTGCTGTTTTACGCAGTGCCTGCGCATCGGTGTTAACTGCAAAGAATTCAACACCTTCAATGCGTTCACGCACCATATGCTCTACGGCGTTACCGCCGCCGCCACCGACGCCGATGACTTTAATCACCGCGTCGTTGGTCAGTTCCATAGGTTCAAACATAATTTCTCTCTCCGTTGTGCCTGTCGCCCGAGACCGCTAATTCTCTCCGGTCTCTTAAAAAAATTAAAACTCTTTTCGCAGCCAGTTGTTCAGTCGTTTGACCCACGACCCCACTGAAACGCGTTTTTCCACTTCTGCTTCACCACTGAGATGAGATTCCTTCCCGTAGTGGAGCAGGCCCACAGCCGTCGAATAGTACGGCTCCTGAGCATAATCCGTTAAACCGGTAATATTCAGCGGCGCACCAATACGCACCTGCGTATGGAACACGCGCTGAGCGCAGGCCGCAAGACCTTCAATTTGCGCTGCCCCGCCGGTTAATACAATCCCCGCCGCGAGATGATGTTTCACACCTTGCTGACGAAGCTGTTCCTGTAACTGTAAAATCTCTTCGTTGACCAGGTTGAGCAGCTCGGTATAACGCGGCTCAATCACCTCTGCCAGCGTCTGACGTTGCAGGCTGCGCGGCGGACGACCGCCCACGCTCGGCACTTCAACGCTCTCATCTTTGCCAACAATTGAACCCAGCGCACAGCCGTGGCGCACTTTAATCGCTTCTGCATCGCTCGGTGGCGTACCAAAAGCGTATGCGATATCGCTGGTCACAACGTTCCCGGCATAAGGGATCACTTTGGTGTGGCGCAGCGCACCGCCTGTATAGACAGCCATGTCCATTGTACCACCACCAATATCGACCACACAGACACCGAGTTCACGTTCGTCTTCGGTCAGCACGGAATAACTTGCCGCCAGACCGGCGAAAATAAGTTGGTCAACTTTCAGGCCACAACGTTCAACGGCTTTTACAATGTTCTTCGCCATATCGTTGTGACATGTGATCAGGTGCACTTTTGCCTGCATACGCACGCCAGACAGACCGACCGGGTTTTTAATCCCTTCCTGATAGTCGATCGCATATTCCTGCGGGATCACGTGCAGTACACGATGTTCATCGCGCACGCGCACGGACTTCGCCGTATGCACCACGTTTTCAACGTCTTCCTGCGTCACTTCTTCTTCGGAAATCGGCACCATACCGATTTCGTTCTGGCAGCTGATGTGCTTGCCAGAAAGGGCCAGATAGACAGAAGAAATCTGGCAATCCGCCATTAATTCAGCCTGATCGATGGCGCGCTGCACGCATTTCACCACCGACTCAAGGTCATTTACCCCACCTTTATCCATACCACGGGACGGGCAACTGCCCACGCCAATGATATTGACCATACCGTCGGGCAGAACTTCCCCTACTAAAGCGGCAACCTTAGCGGTGCCAATCTCCAGTCCAACTACCAGTTTTCTGTCCGTCGCCTTGATCATTGTTGTTCTGCCTGTACCTGTGCCTGATTCTGTTGCTGATTAGGTTCCTCGACCGGAGCCGGCTCCCAACCGACTGCTGCGCCTGAGTCATAGCGCAAATCAACGTAGCTTATCCGTTTGCCGTCCGTCTGCGCCTGCTGCTGTAAAACCGGGTAAAGTTCTACAAAACGCGCCAGACGTTTCATTGTGTCGCCGCGCCCCAGGTTGAGCTTAATGCCGTTCGTCAACGTCAGCTGCCAGGAGCGGCGCGCCGTCATTGCAGCATCTTTTAACGTAAACCTGTCCTTCGCCAGCACCTGACCCATTTCACGAAAACCCTGCAAGACTTCGTTTTCGCTACCTTCGGGGCCATACAACATCGGTAAATTTTGCTTGTTGACACGATCGGATGGGACGCTGAAGGAATTTCCGTCTACGTCAACCATATGCTGATCATTCCAACGCGCAATGGGCACATATTCAACCAGATGAATCTTCAATTCATCAGGCCATTGCTTTCTGACACTCGCCTGTTTTATCCAGGGCAGACGTTCAATCTGACTCTGAATAATATTGACGTCCTGAGTCATAAAGGTGCCGGGCGATCCCAGCGCCAGAATTGACTGGCGAATATCATCGTTACGCGTGTAGTGACGCTCGCCGGTCACCACCAGCTTTGACAGAGGCAACCGCTGCGCATCTTCCATCCAGCCCAGCACCATCCAGCCGCTGATAAACACGGTGCACAGCACCCCGAGCAGGAAAATAATCCCTGCAAGACGCGTTCCATTACTCCGGCGTGAAGAAGCATATTCTTCTTCGTCATCGCGGTTGCGCGTGTTCAATGCAGCCTGAGACATATCAGCCCGCCTGGTCCAGAATACGTACGACTAACTGAGAGAAGCTCATTCCTGCCTGACGCGCAGCCATCGGCACAAGGCTATGGCTGGTCATTCCCGGAGAGGTATTGGCTTCCAGCAGGTAAAATTGCCCGTCACTGTCCTGCATCACATCAATGCGTCCCCAGCCGCGACACCCAAGAATATTCCAGGCTTTAAGCACCAGGGACTGTAAATCCGCTTCACGCTCAGCTTCCAGACCACAAGGGCAGAAATATTGCGTCTCATCAGAGAGATACTTCGCCTCATAATCATAGAAGACTCCGGCGGGTTGGATGCGAATTGACGGTAAAATTTCTTCGCCAAGCATCGCGACGGTAAATTCCGGCCCGCTGAGCCATTTTTCAATCAGAACTTCTTCATCGTGTTGAAATGCCAATGCTAAAGCCGACGCTAAATCTTCAGCTTTATCGACTTTTGACATTCCTACGCTCGACCCTTCCCGGCTCGGCTTTACAATAACCGGTAAGCCCAGTGCCGCAATGCGTGTATTAACGCTGTCAGACAGGCCCAATTCAAATTCGCGACGCGTCAGCGCCACCCACGGTGCAACCGGTAGCCCCGCGCCCTGCCACAGTAACTTACTGCGCAGTTTATCCATAGAGATGGCAGACGCCATCACGCCGCTGCCGGTGTACGGCATGTCGATCAACTCCAGAAGCCCTTGCAGGGTTCCGTCTTCTCCGCCACGGCCATGTAATGCGATAAAGACTTTATCGAAGCCCATTGCTTTTAACTGCGTCACGTCGACCTCTTTTGGATCGACCAGGTGCGCATTGACGCCCCCTTCACGCAGACCCGCCAGTACGGCAGCGCCGGAATTCAGAGAAACCTCGCGCTCGGCGGACGTGCCGCCAGACAGGACAGCAATCTTATCAGCCATGATGCTCATCCTCCTGAGTTTGCGGCTTCAGTTTGATTTCAGCTAAGGTACGGGCGATTTTGCCGATATTTCCCGCACCCTGGATCAGAATCAGATCGTTACCGGTCAGCACAGGTGCCAGAATTTCCGCCACCTGTACCGGGTCAGAAACCAAAATAGGGTCAACTTTACCGCGTCCGCGAATCGTGCGACACAAAGAACGACTGTCAGCCCCCGGAATCGGAGTTTCGCCCGCTGCATAAACATCCAGCATCAGCAGCGTATCCACCTGTGACAGTACGCTGGCGAAATCGTCATACAGATCGCGGGTGCGCGTATAGCGGTGCGGCTGGAAGATCATGACAAGATTTTTTTCAGGCCAGCCAGCGCGTGCAGCTTTGATGGTCGCGTCCACTTCGGTTGGATGGTGGCCGTAGTCATCCACCAGCATAGCGGTGCCGGCTTTACCGTTTACTGCCTCCAGCGGGAATTCACCGAGGAAATCGAAACGACGTCCAGTGCCCTGGAAGCTTTCCAGGGCGCGCAGGATCGCTTCATCATCGATGCCTTCTTCTGTCGCCACCGCCACCGCCGCTGCGGCGTTGAGGGCGTTATGACGCCCTGGCGCATTCAGCGTAACGTGCAGCAGCTCTTTGTCCTGACGCGCCAGCGTGAAGTGCCCCTGCGCACCAACCTGTTTGTACTCTTCCACGCGAACGTCAGCATCCTCACTGAAGCCGTAAGTGGTGATTTGACGCCCCACTCGCGGCAGCAGTTCGCGGATGACCGGGTCATCCACACACATCACCGCGCGGCCATAAAACGGCAGGTTGTGAAGGAAGTTGATAAAGGTCTGCTTTAAATTCTCAAAGTCGCCCTGGTAGGTATCCATATGGTCGGCTTCGATATTGGTGACAATCGCCACCATCGGCTGCAGATGCAGGAACGACGCATCGCTCTCATCTGCTTCCGCAATCAGGTAACGGCTGTGACCCAGACGCGCGTGCACGCCTGCGGCTTTGACCAGACCGCCATTGACGAACGTCGGGTCGAGACCCGCTTCGGCATAAATACTGGAAACCATCGCAGTGGTCGTGGTTTTACCGTGGGTCCCGGCAATCGCGATGCCGTGACGAAAACGCATCAGTTCCGCCAACATTTCAGCACGGCGGATCACCGGAATGCGCGCTTCATGCGCGGCAACGATTTCCGGGTTGTCAGAGGAGATAGCGCTCGATACCACCACCACGCTTGCATCGCGCACGTTTTCAGGGCGATGGTTGAAATAGATAGTCGCCCCAAGCGACGCCAGTTGCTGCGTAACAGGGTTTGGCGCCAGGTCAGACCCGCTGATCTGATAACCTTCGTTAGCTAACACTTCGGCAATACCGCCCATGCCAGCACCACCGATGCCAACAAAGTGAATGTGCCGGACGCGACGCATCTCGGGCACGATTGAACGCAGTTTTGCCAGTTGTTGTGTATTCATTCTCTAAACGCCATCGACTACTTAAAATTCGTGCAGCGCAACACGCGCTGCGAGGGTTAAGCCTGGGCTGCCAGGCTCACTTCTTTTGCCACCCGTTCAGTCGCATCCGGGATTGCCACCGCGCGCGCGCGTTGTGCCATCTCCAGCAATGCATCTCTGTTCCAGCCCGCCAGGGTAGTGGCGACCGCGTCGGCGGTAAATTGTGGCTGTTCAAATATCTTCGCCGCACCGGCTTTCTCAAGCGGCAGCGCGTTCCAGTACTGCTGTCGGTCTTTATGCTGGAACGGGACAAACACCGCGGGCAAACCGGCGGCAGCGATTTCGCTTACCGTCAGTGCGCCAGAGCGGCAAACCACGACATCGGCCCAGGCATAGGCTGCAGCCATATCGTCAATAAATTCGGTCACTTTGTGCTGCGGCTGGCCTTCAGCGGCGTAAGCCTGCTCAACGGTCTGTTGCGCGCCTTTCCCGCTTTGATGCCAGATGGTCACGGCATCACCCAGCTTTGCAGCCACCTGCGGCATCGTCTGGTTTAAAATGCGCGCCCCTTGAGAGCCGCCCACAACCAGAACGCGTACCGGTCCTTCACGCCCCGTCAGGCGGGTGTCCGGCAGCGGCAGCGCCAGCACATCCACACGCACCGGGTTACCCACCACGTCCGCTTTCGGGAACGCACCGGGAAACGCCTGCATAACTTTGGTGGCGATTTTCGCCAGCCACTTGTTGGTCAGACCGGCAATACCGTTCTGCTCATGCAGTACGACGGGAATACCTAGTGACCACGCAGCCAACCCGCCTGGGCCAGAGACGTAGCCACCCATGCCCAGTACCACATCAGGCTTAAAACGCTTCATGATGGCGCGTGCCTGACGCCAGGCGTTAAAAATACGCACCGGAGCCAGCAGCAGCGCCTTAAGACCTTTGCCACGAAGGCCGGAAATACGAATAAAGTCGATCTCAATACCGTGCTTCGGTACCAGATCGGCTTCCATGCGGTCTGCGGTTCCCAGCCAGCGTACCTGCCAGCCCTGCTCCATTAAATGGTGCGCAACCGCCAGCCCCGGGAACACATGTCCGCCGGTACCGCCTGCCATCACCATTAACCGCTTCGGTTGATTCATCGTGAACCTCGTGTAAACGCCTGGGCTTTCTCCAGACGCGTCTCATAATCTATGCGTAACAAAAACATAATGGCCGTCGACATGATCAACAGACTCGAACCACCATAACTGATCAACGGCAACGTCAGACCTTTGGTCGGCAGCATACCCGCTGCGGCGCCGACGTTAACCAGTGCCTGGAAGCTAAACCAGATCCCAATTGAACAGGCTAAGAAACCTGAGAAGCGGTGATCGATCTCCAGCGCTTTTCGGCCAATCGACATGGCGCGGAAAGCGACGAAGAATACCATTAATAGCGCCAATACCACACCGATATAACCCAGTTCTTCCCCAATAATGGAGAAGATGAAGTCAGTGTGCGCTTCCGGTAAATACTCCAGTTTCTGTACCGAGTTACCCAGCCCTTGCCCCCAAACCTCACCGCGACCAAACGCCATCAGCGACTGCGTCAGCTGATAACCACTGCCGAACGGATCTTCCCATGGGTTCCAGAACGAGGTCACACGGCGGATACGGTAAGGCTCGGCGAGGATCAGCAGCACTACCGCTGAAATCCCCATTCCGATGATGGCGATGAACTGCCACAGCTTGGCCCCTGCCAGGAAAAGCATCGCCAGCGTCGTGACAAACAGCACCACCACGGTACCGAGGTCAGGCTGCGCCAGCAGCAGGATCGCGAGCACCAGAATTACGCCCATCGGTTTTAAGAAGCCGCGAAGGTTATTACGCACTTCGTCGACCTTACGCACCAGGTAGTTCGCCAGGTAGCAGAACAGCGAAAGCTTGGTGAATTCGGCCGGCTGAATACGCAGCGGGCCAAACGCAATCCAGCGCGATGCCCCGTTAACGGAGCTCCCGACAACCAGTACGATCAGCAGCATGATAATTGACGCAATCAGCATCGCCGTACTGTGCCGCTGCCAGAATGCCATCGGCAGACGAAGCGTCACCAGCGCCAGACAGAACGCCAGAATGATGTACAGCCCGTCACGCTTGGCGAACAGGAAAGGATCGTTAGCCAGACGCTGTCCGACGGGCATCGAGGCCGAGGTCACCATGATAAAGCCGATCGCCGCCAGCCCCAGCGTAAGCCAGAACAGGGTGCGGTCGTACATAATCAGGCTATCGGAGTCTTTTTCCCGCGAAGCCATCACCCAGCCTTTAAGTGCCGCAAACAGCCACACCAGAATTCCAAATCCTGGCAGGCGCGGCATTTTCAGGCGAGGGAGAGATAAACGCATCAGCCTAACTCCTTCGCCAGGCGAGTAAAGATATCGCCACGCTGTTCGAAATTCTTAAACTGATCGAGACTCGCGCATGCTGGAGAGAGCAGCACCATATCCCCCGGCTTCACGCGCGGGGCGATCAGCCGCATCGCCTGTTCCATCGTTTCAGTTTGCTCGGCAATCTCCGGGCGTAATTCAGCCAGCTCGCTGCCGTCACGACCGAAACAGTACAGGCGGATGTTATCGCCTGAAAGATACGGCTTCAGGGTGGAGAAATCAGCGGATTTGCCGTCACCGCCCAACAGCAGATGCAGGGTACCGTCAACATGCAGACCGTTCAGCGCGGCCTCCGTACTTCCCACGTTGGTGGCTTTGGAGTCGTTAATCCAGCGCACGCCGTTGTGCTCCAGCGCCAGCTGGAAACGGTGCGCCAGACCGGAAAACGTGGTTAACGCTTTCAGGCTGGAAGAGCGCGGCAGGCCAACAGCATCCGCCAGCGCCAGTGCTGCCAGAGCATTTGTGTAGTTATGCTGGCCGGAGAGCTTCATCTCTTTCACGTTCAGCACTTTCTCACCTTTCACGCGCAGCCAGGTTTCACCCAACTGACGGTTCAGATGATAATCCCCCATGGTGATACCGAAGCTAATGCAGCGATCGTCCGCGCCGCGCACCGGCATGGTCAGCGCATCATCGGCATTAACCACGCAGACTTTGGCATTTTCATACACGCGCAGCTTGGCGGCGCGGTACTGCTGAAGACCAAATGGGTACCTGTCCATATGATCTTCGGTCACGTTAAGGATCGTCGCGGCAGCTGCGCGCAGGCTGGAGGTGGTTTCCAGCTGGAAGCTGGAAAGCTCAAGGACATACAGCTCGCAGCCTTTGTCCAGCAGCATCAGTGCGGGCAGACCGATATTACCGCCCACGCCGACGTTCATGCCTGCGGCTTTCGCCATTTCGCCCACCAGAGTGGTGACGGTGCTTTTACCATTAGAACCGGTAATCGCAATAACGGGCGCCTGCACTTCACGGCAGAACAGCTCGATATCACCGACAATCTCCACCCCCGCATCAGCCGCAGCGCTGAGTGAAGGGTGCGCCAGCGCCATCCCCGGGCTGGCGACAATCAGATCGGCGGCCAGCAGCCAGTCATCATTCAGACCACCAAGGTGGCGTTCAACCTGTTCCGGCAGCTTGTCCAGACCCGGCGGAGAGACACGCGTATCCATCACGCGCGGCGTCACGCCACGCGCAAGGAAAAAGTCCACGCAGGAAAGGCCGGTAAGGCCCAACCCGATGATAACGACTTTTTTACCCTGGTAATCTGCCATGATTAACGTACCTTCAGCGTTGCCAGGCCAATCAGCACCAGCATCAGCGAAATAATCCAGAAGCGCACAATCACGCGCGGCTCCGGCCAGCCTTTCAGTTCATAGTGGTGGTGAATCGGCGCCATACGGAAGATGCGCTGACCGCGCAGCTTGAAGGAGCCGACCTGCAAAATCACCGACAGGGTCTCGACCACAAACACACCGCCCATGATCACCAGCAGGAACTCCTGACGCAGCAGCACGGCGATGATGCCCAGTGCGCCGCCCAGCGCCAGAGAACCGACGTCGCCCATAAAGACCTGCGCCGGATAGGTGTTGAACCACAGGAAGCCCAGCCCCGCGCCGACAATCGCCGTACAGACGATCACCAGCTCACCCGCGTGTCGCAGATAAGGGATGTGCAGGTAGTTAGCAAAGTTCATGTTACCGGTCGCCCACGCCACCAGTGCAAAACCGGCCGCCACAAAGACGGTTGGCATAATGGCCAGACCATCCAGGCCATCGGTCAGGTTGACGGCGTTGCCGGTTCCGACGATCACAAAGTAGGCCAGCAGGATATAGAACAGCCCCAACTGCGGCATGACGTCTTTAAAGAACGGCACCACCAGCTCGGTCGCGGGCGTGTCTTTTCCTGCCAGATAGAGCGCGAAGGCCACACCAAGCGCGATCACCGACATCCAGAAGTACTTCCAGCGGGCAATCAGGCCTTTAGTATCTTTGCGAACGACTTTGCGGTAATCATCCACAAAACCAATGATCCCATAGCCCACCAGCACGGTAAGCACGCACCAGACGTATGGGTTAGACGGATACGCCCACAGCAGCACGGAGACAACGATTGCAGTCAGGATCATAATCCCGCCCATGGTCGGCGTACCGCGTTTACTGAAGTGCGACTCAGGACCGTCGTTACGCACCACCTGGCCGAAAGAGAGTTTTTGCAGACGGGCAATCATGCGCGGGCCCATCCACAATGAGATGAACAGCGCAGTCAGCAGGCTGACGATGGCACGAAACGTCAGATAGGAAAAGACGTTAAAGCCTGAATAATATTTGACCAAGTGTTCGGCCAGCCAAACTAACATGTCCCGTTCTCCTGTAATGCGTGCACAACCTCTTCCATGGCGGCACTACGTGAACCTTTCACTAACACAGTCACAATTTGTTTTTCTGTAATCAACGCCTTCAGGCGCTCAATCAACGCAGCTTTATCGGCAAAATGTTCGCCAACGCCGCTGGCACGGCTAATCGCCTCGCTCAGTTTTCCTGCGCTCAGCACACAGTCCAGCCCTGACGCTTTCGCCGCTTCCCCGACCTGGATATGACAGGCTTCGCTTTCGTCGCCCAGCTCGGCCATATCGCCGACCACCATGACGCGGTAGCCCGGCATTTCAGATAACACCTGCACCGCCGCCGTCATTGAGCCAACGTTCGCGTTATAAGAGTCATCCAGCAGCAGCTTGTTTTCCGCAAGCGGGATCGGGAACAGGCGTCCCGGCACGGCTTTTAACGTTGCCAGCCCGGTTTTAATCGCCTCATGCGACGCGCCCACGGCCGTCGACAACGCCGCAGCCGCAAGCGCATTGGCGATGTTATGGCGACCCGGCAGCGGTAACAGCACGTCTACGTCACCCGTTGGGGTCGTGAGCGTGAACTCTGTACCGTGCAACGTCACATGAATATTGGTCGCGGTAAAATCACTGTTGGCCGCATTCGGCGAGAAGCGCCAGGTTTTACGCGAGCCAATGATGTTCTGCCAGTTCAGCCAGTCGTTGTTGTCGGCATTGAGAATGGCAATACCGTCAGCGGGCAGACCGGTGTAGATCTCGCCTTTCGCTTTCGCCACGCCTTCCAGCGAGCCAAAGCCTTCCAGATGTGCCGCCGCCAGGTTATTCACCAGCGCCGCTTCCGGGCGCGTCAGGCTCACGGTCCAGGCGATTTCCCCCTGGTGGTTTGCCCCTAGCTCGATCACCGCAAATTCGTGCTCGTTGGTCAGGCGAAGTAATGTCATCGGCACGCCGATGTCATTATTGAGGTTGCCCGCGGTATAAAGTGTATTGCCGCACTGGCTGAGGATCGCCGCCGTCATCTCTTTCACTGACGTTTTGCCTGATGATCCGGTTAGCGCGACAACGCGAGCTGGCACCTGCTGACGAACCCAGGCGGCCAGTTCACCGAAGGCGAGACGCGTATCTTTCACTACAATTTGCGGCAGTTCGATATCGAGTTTACGGCTGACCAGCAGCGCGCCAGCGCCGTTTTCTTTAGCCTGCCCGGCAAAATCATGCGCGTCAAAACGCTCGCCTTTCAGCGCCACAAACAGACAACCCGCGGTCACTTTGCGGGTGTCGGTGGTTACCGCGTCAATGGTCAGATCTGGACCCAACAGTTCGCCGTGCAGTACCGCAGCCGCCCGGCTTAAGGTGATGCTAATCATGCGACGACTCCCAGCAGACGCGCTGCCGTTACGCGGTCGGAGTAGTCCAGACGACGATTGCCAACAATCTGATAATCTTCGTGGCCTTTACCTGCCAGCAGAACCACATCATTTTCTTTGGCCTGCATGATGGTGTTGGTCACGGCTTCCGCACGGCCCTCCACTACGCGGGCGCGACCGGCGTCCAGCATGCCCGCCAGAATGTCGTTGATGATGGCGCGCGGCTCTTCCGTGCGCGGGTTGTCATCGGTTACTACCGGAATATCCGCGAACTGTTCCGCAATCGCGCCCATCAGCGGGCGTTTGCCTTTATCGCGATCGCCGCCGCAGCCAAACACGCACCAGAGCTTCCCTGTGCAGTGCAGGCGCGCCGCTTCCAGCGCTTTTTCCAGCGCATCCGGCGTGTGGGCATAATCGACAACCACGGTCGGCTTGCCCGGCGCGCTGAACACTTCCATACGGCCGCATACAGGCTGCAGACGCGCTGAGGTTTTCAGCAGTTCAGCCATCGGATAACCCAGCGCCAGCAGCGTTGCCAGGGCCAGCAGCAGATTGCTGACGTTAAAGGCGCCCATCAGGCGGCTTTCAATTTCACCTTCACCCCAGGAAGAGGCAAAGCGGATTGTCGCCCCGCTGTCGTGATAATTCACCTCAACCGCCTTCAGCCAGCGGCCGTGGCAGTTCGGATTGATATGGTCTTCCATCGACACCGCAACCGCGTCTGGCAGCTTCGCAAGCCAGCGGCGACCGACTTCATCATCGGCGTTGATGATGGCTTGTCCGTAATGGTGAGTCGAGAACAGCAGCCATTTCGCGGCTTCGTAATGCTCCATATCACCATGATAATCAAGATGATCGCGACTCAGGTTGGTAAACACAGAGGCGGCAAACTTCAGCGCCGCAACACGATGCTGTACCAGACCGTGCGAAGAAACTTCCATCGCAGCAAAGGTTGCCCCCTGCCCTGCCAGACCGGCAAGAACATGCTGTACGTCAACTGCCGAGCCGGTGGTGTTTTCCGTTGGGCTGACTTTGCCCAGCAGGCCGTTACCCACGGTGCCCATTACCGCGCCGGTTTCACCCAGCAACTGGGCCCATTGCGCCATCAGTTGCGTGGTGGTGGTTTTTCCGTTCGTGCCCGTCACGCCAACCAGACGCAGCTGGTCGGAAGGTTCGTGATAAAAACGTCCTGCCAGAGCAGAAAGACGTTCATTCAACTGGCTGAGATAGATAACCGGCACACCGTGCATTTCACGGATCTCACCGTCGGTTGCCTCATCTTTGGCCTCAGCAATAATGGCAGCAACACCTTGCGCAATCGCCTGCGGGATATAACGACGCCCGTCCGCCTGATGACCGACCACCGCCACAAAAAGATCGCCAGAAGCCGCAACGCGGCTGTCCAGTACCATCTCTCGCAGTGCTCGCTCCGGTGCATTTGGCACCCACGGAGCGAGAAGGTCGCGCAAATTACGATCTGCCACCTGTACCCTCGCCTTGATTAATTACAAATTCACTTTTTTCGCCCGTCGCCAGCGCATCCGGTTCAATGTTCATGGTACGTAACACGCCGCCCATGATAGCTCCGAACACAGGCGCGGAGACGGCGCCGCCGTAGTATTTACCCGCCTGTGGATCGTTTATGACGACCACCAGCGCAAAACGCGGATTGCTTGCAGGCGCTACGCCTGCGGTATAGGCAATGTATTTGTTGATGTAGCGGCCGTCTGGCCCCACCTTTTTCGCTGTACCGGTTTTAATGGCAATGCGATAGCCTTTGATCGCCGCCTTCACGCCGCCGCCGCCGGGCAGCGCCACGCTTTCCATCATGTGCACAACGGTACGAACGATGGATTCCGGGAAGATACGCTCGCCCGGAACCGGTGGATCAACTTTGGTAATCGACAGCGGGCGATAGACGCCATAGCTGCCAATCGTTGCGTAGACTCGCGCTAACTGTAACGGCGTTACCATTAGCCCATAGCCGAAAGAGAAGGTGGCCCTCTCTATGTCAGACCACCGTTGTTTTTGAGGATATAAGCCACTGCGTTCTCCGACCAACCCCAAATTGGTCGCCTTTCCCAGTCCAAAACGAGAGTAAGTCTCTACTAACGCTGAGGACGGCATCGCTAACGCCAGCTTTGAAACACCGACGTTACTCGACTTCTGTAACACCCCGGTCAGGGTCAATTCGCTGTAGCGCGCCACGTCTTTAATCTCGTGGCCGTTGATACGGTAAGGGATCGTGTTCAGAACCGTGTTTTCATTGACGATGCCGCGCTGAAGCGCCGTCATCACCACCATCGGTTTCACCGTGGAGCCAGGTTCGAACACGTCGGTAATTGCCCGGTTACGCATCGCATCTTTTGCGGTACCGGTAAAGTTATTCGGGTTGTAGGACGGACTGTTAGCCATCGCCAGCACTTCGCCGGTGCTGACATCAACCAGCACGGCACTGCCAGACTCCGCTTTGTTGAACGCTACGGCGTTGTTCAGCTCGCGATAAACCAGCGCCTGCAAGCGCTCGTCGATACTCAGTGCCAGGTTGTGTGCCGCCTGGCTGTCCGTAGAGGAAATATCTTCGATGACGCGCCCATAGCGGTCTTTACGCACAATGCGCTCGCCCGGCTGGCCGGTGAGCCACTTATCGAAGCTTTTTTCAACGCCCTCAATCCCCTGGCTATCGACGTTAGTGAAGCCGATGAGGTGAGCGGTTACTTCGCCGGACGGATAATAACGACGGGATTCCTCACGCAGATGAATGCCCGGCAGCTTCAGTTTACGAATGTAGTCCGCCATGTCAGGGTTAACCTGACGCGCCAGATAGATAAAACGCCCTTTCGGGTTGGCGTTAACGCGGGAAGCCAGCTGATCCAGCGGCATTTTCAGGGCATCTGACAGCGCTTTCCAGCGGTTGTCCAGCGTAATGCCACCGGCGTCGTGCAGCTCTTTCGGGTCGGCCCAAATCGCTTTTACCGGCACACTCACGGCCAGCGGGCGACCAGAACGGTCAGTGATCATCCCACGTGATGTTGACACTTCCTGCACACGCAGAGAGCGCATATCCCCCTGACGTACCAGCATGTCAGGGGCAATGATTTGCAACCACGCCACACGTCCCAGCAGGAAACCCAGCGCCAGTAAAATGCAGCCGCAAAGCAACGCAAAACGCCAACTGACAAAGTTGGCCTGTTCTTCCTGACGTTTTGGTTTTAGCGTTTTTGCCGCTGCTTTCATGCGTCGCGTTTTCCCTTATTTTTGTACTACGATATTTTCCTGGGAAGGATCAACATGCTGCAGTTGCAGCTTTTCCGTTGCGATCCGTTCAACCCGGCTGTGATCGCCGAGCGCGTTTTCTTCAAGGATCAGATTTCGCCATTCAATATCCAGCGCATCGCGTTCCAGTACCATCTGCTCGCGTTGCGCAGTCAATAAACGTGTATGGTGGGCTGTGGTGACCACCGTGACTGCCGTAACAATGATGCAAATGAACAGGCAGAGTGGCAGTTTCCCGAACCGCAAAAGATCGTCGCCGATCACGCCAGGCAAGGCATGGCGCTCGTTGCTTCCTAACGATCCCTTAACTTTGCTTAGGGTTTCTGTCACTCTGCTGATCATGCGTTCGTCCTCTCTGCAACTCGCAGCACTGAACTACGGGCGCGTGGATTCTCTGCCACCTCTTCTTCGCCCGGCATCAACTTGCCTAATGCTCGCAACTGACGACCACCCAGCTTCCTGAGTTGTTCTTCCGTCATCGGCAACCCCGCAGGAACCTGAGGACCGCGGCTTTGCTCACGCATAAAGCGCTTCACAATGCGGTCTTCCAGCGAATGGAAGCTGATGATGGATAACCGCCCACCTGGGGCCAGTACGTCGAGCGAGCTTTTTAGCGCCAGCTCTATTTCCTCCAGTTCACTGTTTACCCAGATGCGCACCGCCTGGAAGGTACGGGTCGCGGGATGTTTGTGCTTATCCTTCACCGGCGTCGCCGCCGCGATCACTTCGGCCAGCTCTTTGGTACGGGTCATGGGCTCAACGCGGTTGCGCTCAACGATGGCGCGCGCAATGCGCTTGCCAAAACGTTCTTCGCCAAAGGTTTTGATCACCCATGCAATATCCGCTTCGTCAGCGGTCTGCAGCCATTCGGCAGCAGACTGGCCGCGCGTCGGGTCCATACGCATATCCAGCGGACCATCACGCATAAAGGAGAAACCGCGTTCAGCATCATCAAGCTGTGGTGAAGAGACGCCAAGATCGAGAAGAATCCCGTCGATCTTGCCCGTCAGGCCGCGCTCGGCAACATAATCCGCGAGCGCAGAGAAAGGTCCATGCACGATGGAAAAGCGAGGGTCATTGATGGTCTGTGCAACGGCAATCGCCTGCGGATCGCGATCAATTGCCAGCAGACGTCCTTCCTCTCCAAGCTGGGAGAGAATCAAACGCGAGTGACCACCGCGACCAAACGTACCATCAATGTAGATGCCATCCGGACGAATATTCAGGCCGTTCACGGCCTCATCCAGTAACACCGTTTTGTGTTTATAATTTTCCATCATATTTATAGAGACAAGTCCTGCAGCCGTTCCGATAAAGTTGCGGAATCGGACTGCTCAGCGTCGATATCTTCCTTGACCTGTTGATACCAGGTCGTTTCATCCCACAGTTCAAACTTGTTGAACTGCCCGACCAGCATCACTTCTTTAGTCAGACCGGCATGTTGCCGCAGCACAGGCGCAATCAGTAATCGCCCGGCGCTATCCATCTGACACTCACTGGCATGTCCCAATAACAGCCGCTGTACGCGGCGCTCTTGCGGGTTCATGCTCGACAGTCGCGACAGCTTTTGCTCAATAATTTCCCATTCGGGTAAGGGGTAAAGCAGCAGGCAGGGGGAGTTGATGTCAATGGTGCAAACCATTTGACCCGAAGCGTTCTCAATCAGCTGGTCGCGGTATCGGGTTGGCACCGATAAACGCCCTTTGCTGTCGAGATTGACTAACGTAGCTCCACGGAACATGCCAGTCTCACCCCTCCTCACCACTTTAACCCACAAATTCCCACCTAAAGGAGTTTACGGAGCGAGGGAAAAGCTTGTCAAGCCAGGACTCTCCCTATAAGGACCCGAAAGCCCTCTATTTACAGAGATAAACAGACATGACTAATAACTGAACAACTGGCGAGGCAAAATTAACGTTATGAATATTTGTAAGAAAAAAACCGAATATGCACACTAGCGTTAAAGCTCACTCAATATCATCGCAGATAAATATAAAGTGTCAGTTTGCGACGCGGGCAGCATTTTATGACAGATTCTCAGGGGATAACAGCGCCAGATTCATTCAGACGCGTGGTTAAGGCGGCCGTTGCCACGCTGGCTGGTCAGGGTCCAGGAAAAACGTCTGAATATTCATCGACCGAAGCCGGTTTGTAACAAAATAATACAAAGATAGCGGTTTAAAATCGCTTTCAGGCTCCTTAAAGGGCAGTTTAAAAGCCAAAATGAATTAAGAAAATGAGGAGATTATGATCCTGCAGGAATTATCCTAATTTCATTGCGGGAATTAACTCAGCGAATTATTCCCGCAATAAGGGGCCGTTTTCACCGCCCCGTCATTTCATTTATGGCGGCTAAGAATTCCGCGATGATAGAGATTACGTTTGATACGTGTCAGACCCGGCTTCGGTTTTCTCGGCTCATCCAGGCTCGCCAAAACAATCTCCAGTACGCGTTCAGCCACATCACGGTGACGCTGTGCCACGGCCAGCACCGGACACTGCAGGAAGTCGAGCAGCTCGTTATCCCCGAAAGTGGCAATAGCCAGGTCGGAGGGAAGCTTACCTTCACGGCGTAGGGTCACATCCATCACCCCCTGCAAGAGTGCAAAGGATGTCGTGAACAGCGCCTGGGGCATCGGGTGCGTTTCCAGCCATTTCTCAAAGAGCTGCGCAGCGGCTTCACGTTCATAGCTATTGGCGTAGAGATAGTGAACTTCACGCGGATCGTCTTTCCAGGCGGTTCGGAACCCCTGCTCACGCAGGAAGCTCACTGAAAGTTCAGGCAATGCGCCAAGATAGAGTACCGTTTCAGCAGGGAAGGTTCTCAGCTCCGCGGCAAGCATTTCCGCATCATCCTGGTCGGCACCCACTACGCTGGTGAAATGCTCGCGATCGAGCGCACGATCCAGCGCAACGATAGGGAAAGGATCGTTCGCCCAGCGCTGGTAGAATGGATGCTCTGGCGGTAAGGAGGTCGATACAATGATGGCATCCACCTGGCGCTGGAGCAGATGTTCAATGCAGCGCATCTCGTTGTCCGGCTGATCTTCAGAACAGGCAATCAGCAACTGGTAGCCGCGCTGGCGAGCCTGACGCTCAAGATAGTTGGCGATACGGGTATAGCTGGTATTTTCCAGATCGGGGATCACCAGACCGATCGATCGGGTGCGCCCGGCGCGCAGGCCGGCAGCGACAGCATTCGGATGGTAGTTATGCTCACGAACCACCGCCATAACTTTTTCAACGGTTTTATCGCTGACACGGTACTGCTTTGCTTTACCGTTAATCACATAGCTGGCCGTTGTTCGTGACACGCCGGCTAGCCGGGCGATTTCATCCAGTTTCACAATTGCCCCTTAAAAAAAGAAAAGAGTCCATGGCCCTGTCAAGGTTATGGTTAAATCTTTTAACATCTAAACGCAGAAAAGCCTTCGCGGCAACCGCTTTTATCTGCGTTATTGGCTGATTACGCAAAAAAAAGCCCGGCTTTGGTGACCGGGCAGAAAGAGGCGAACCTTTTTGACAACTAACGCATGATTTTCTCGCCGCGTGACAGACCCACAACGCCCGATCTGGCCACTTCAACAATTTTTGCTACATCCCGCACGGACGCCAGAAAAGCGTCCAGCTTGTCACTGGTCCCGACCAGTTGAACCGTATAAAGAGAAGGCGTGACGTCAATGATCTGCCCGCGGAAAATATCCGCATTGCGTTTGACCTCTTCACGCCCGTAGCCGCTGGCCTGAATTTTTACCAGCATGACCTCACGCTCAACGTAAGCCCCCTGCCCCAGCTCGCTCACGCGCAGGACATCAACCAGTTTATGCAGCTGTTTCTCAATCTGCTCAAGCACTTTGGCATCACCAACGGTCTGAATCGTCATACGCGACAACGTCGGGTCGTCCGTGGGGGCAACGGTCAGGCTTTCTATGTTATAGCCGCGCTGCGCGAAAAGCCCAATGACGCGCGACAGTGCGCCAGACTCGTTTTCCAGCAATACAGATAATATCCGGCGCATATCAGGTTCTCTCCGTTTTGCTTAACCACATTTCATCCATACCACCGCCGCGAATATGCATCGGATAAACGTGCTCGGTCCCATCAACGATGACATCCATAAAGACGAGGCGGTTGTTTTTAACCTGCTCAAGCGCTTGTGCGAGCGACGATTCCAGCAAAGCGGGATCGGTCACCCGCATCCCCACGTGGCCATAAGCTTCAGCAAGACGAACAAAATCCGGCAGCGACTGCATGTATGACTGAGAGTGACGGCCAGAGTAGATCATATCCTGCCACTGCTTCACCATACCGAGATAGCCGTTGTTGAGGTTAAGCACCAGTACCGGCAACTCATATTGCAGCGCGGTGGATAGTTCCTGAATGTTCATCTGGATACTGCCGTCCCCGGTCACGCAGACGACGGTTTCATTTGGCAGTGCCAGCTTCACGCCCAGCGCGGCAGGCAAACCAAAGCCCATCGTTCCTAACCCCCCCGAATTGATCCAGTGACGCGGTTTATCAAAGGGATAATAGAGGGCGGCGAACATTTGATGCTGACCCACGTCTGAAGTGACATAGGCGTCGCCTTTCGTCAGTCGCCAGACCGCTTCAATCACGGCCTGAGGCTTAATATGCTCACTTTGAGTGTCATATTTCAGACACTGGCGCGCGCGCCACTGCTCAATTTGCAGCCACCAGTCGCGGATCTCATCCAGCGGTTGAGTCGTGCTCTCCTGGGTCAGCAGATCCAGCATTTGCTCCAGCACCTGCCGGGCATCGCCGACGATAGGCACATCAGCTGACACCGTTTTTGAAATCGACGTGGGGTCGATATCAATGTGCAGCACCGTGGCATTCGGGCAATACTTCGCCAGATTGTTGGTCGTACGATCGTCAAAGCGCACGCCGACGGCAAAGATCACATCGGAATGATGCATCGTCATGTTGGCTTCATAGGTACCGTGCATACCCAGCATGCCCAGCGCCTGACGGTGGGTGGCGGGAAACGCCCCGAGTCCCATCAGCGACGACGCAACAGGAAGATTGAGCTTTTCGATCAGTTCACGAAGCTGTGGCTCACACGCAGAATTAATTGCCCCACCGCCGACATAGACCACCGGTTTTTTAGCGGTCAATAGCGTCTGCAGTGCACGTTTGATCTGGCCTTTGTGGCCCTGCGTGGTGGGGTTGTAAGAACGCATGCTTACCGATTCTGGCCAGACATAAGGCAGCTTGTTTGCCGGATTCAGGATATCTTTAGGCAGATCGACCACCACCGGTCCCGGACGTCCGCTTGCCGCCAGCCAGAATGCTTTTTTCAGCACGCCAGGAATGTCTTCGGTTTGCTTGACCAGGAAGCTGTGCTTCACAACGGGACGCGATATCCCGACCATGTCGCACTCCTGAAATGCGTCGTAGCCAATCAGAGAGGTTGCCACCTGCCCGGAGAGGATCACCAGAGGAATAGAGTCCATGTACGCGGTCGCAATCCCGGTAATAGCGTTTGTCGCGCCGGGGCCCGACGTGACTAACACCACGCCCACTTCCCCCGTCGCACGCGCCAGGCCATCAGCCATGTGCACCGCCGCCTGTTCATGACGTACAAGGATATGGTCAATGCCGCCTACCGTATGCAGTGCATCATAAATATCAAGGACCGCGCCGCCAGGATAGCCGAACACTTGTTTCACGCCCTGATCGATAAGCGATCGGACGACCATTTCCGCGCCAGACAACATCTCCATGCTTTGCCTCCAGGCATTTTGTTATAGACGGACCGCCGAATTCATTTCTGCACCGTCTTGCGATCGGGATGAACCCGTCTTCTATTAGCTGAGTGATACTTACCTTAACCGCTCGTTATGAGGCAGGCAATTAGCAAACCCGGAGAGCGAAGAGGCGGTTAAAGCAGAAAAAACAGACATTGCCAGAGGATATGGTTAATTCATCTGTAATTAGAGGAGGAGATGATAAATCATCGTTGAAAAGCGCGATGATTCAGGAAATCATCTATTTTTACAGGTCTGGCAACCACCAGAAAAGATTCAGAACAGAATAAAATAGCAGTTAACAAAACAAAACCAGGATAAACCACATGCAAAGATGCAATTTATCCTGATCTGATTAACGGCGGCAGATGCTGATAAGTAATTCTTCCATCCACTGATGCCCTTTATCCCGCCCTGCAGCTTCATGCCAGGAGAGATAACAGGTACGGCTATTAAGCTTAAGCGGCAGAGGCAAAATTTGCAGATTTAACGCGTCAGAGAACTCTTCCGCCAGCCAGCGCGGGGCAATAGCCACCAGCTGCGTCTGGGAAACGACGTTTAATACGCTGACCATAGCCATTCCTTGATATGCCACGCTCGCCTGTTTATCTGCTGTGTCGTACCACGGCAGACTAAATGAGGCATATCTGTCGAGCGCAACCACGGCATGTTGTTCGCTATAAACATCACTTTCACGTAGCGGAGCATTCAATCGTGGATGTTTTTTACTGGCAACCAATACCATTTCATCTTTAAACAACGGCACGCACGAAAATTCAGGGCGACGGAACTCTTCGTATCCCAGGACAAATTCGGTTTCCTGGTAACGTAACTGGTGTTCTGTGTTTTGATTTAAGGATGATTTGAACACCAGATTAATATTTGGCGCAATCTCTTCAACCTTATTATAAATAATAGATGTCAGATAATTATCTAACGGACTGCAGACGCAGAGATGGAATACGCGTTCACTGCTTAGTGGTTCAAAACCCGAGCCCGGCAGCTCATTTTGCACCAGTTGCAGAGCCTGGCGAATAGAGCCGAAGAGCTGGAATGCCCGCGCAGTAGGCTGAATCCCTCGTCCGTAGCGAACGAATAATTCATCGTTGAACATCACCTTAAGCCTGGCAACGGCATTACTCACGGCAGGTTGTGACATCCCCAACGCTTGCGCCGCCCGGGTGATATTCTGCTCCTGCATGACAGCATCAAACACCGTCAGTAGATTAAGATCCACCGTGCGTAGCTGGGGTTTAATCCCATCTGTAACTTGAGGTTGTTTAATATTATTTTCTGACACTTCTGACTCCACTGTCACGCTACACAGCACGTCCTTCGCCGACGCATTGTAATAATCCCGAAAAATATGATTTACCATGCCAATACGTCCAACAAAAGAGAATTGTTTAAAAATCGGAATATATAAAGACCACGCGATAACACACAAATAAAAACCGGCATAACAGATATATTTGACTTTATAGTTAGAATGAAACCATAAACCAAGTCAATACACAATGGTCATCTAGTTAAGGATGACTTAAGTATAATTAAACTGTTATCGACTTTGCGTATACTTACGTTAATAATCTGTTATTCCCATTCATTCACGGCCAGAGAGAAAGAATGCCTATGTGAATGGTAAATCAATGATATTAAATACTTTAAAAAGAAAACATCCACGACGAAAAATACATATTTCAAAATACCTGCTAAATGTACTTATTTCTGCAAATGCTTTTTGAGTCCAATTTTAGACAATTCATATAGCCTGAAAAGCAAAATCCAGCACAATAAGCTAAAGCCTATAACCTGTCTGTTCAGTCTGTCGGAACCGTTTTTACCGTCAGGGGTTGACATGAACAGCCGTATCCAGTACCACTAAAAGTATATTGAATTTAACGGAGCACGATTCATGACACGCACCCATCGTTTCACCGGTCTACTACTACTAAACGCATCTTCTGTGCGCGGTAGACTGGCGGGCGAAATTCAGCGTTGAATCGTCACCAGTAAGACTAAAAACCCGCGCCACTGCGCGGGTTTTTTTATGCTCGTAGCAAGGCGCCCTAAGACTGACAAGGACCTAACCCATGAGCCAGCAAGTCATTATTTTCGATACTACTTTACGTGACGGTGAACAGGCATTACAGGCAAGCCTGAGTGTAAAAGAGAAACTGCAGATTGCGCTGGCTCTCGAGCGAATGGGCGTCGACGTCATGGAGGTGGGGTTCCCGGTCTCTTCTCCGGGTGATTTCGAATCCGTACAGACCATTGCGCGCACCATTAAAAATAGCCGCGTCTGTGGCCTGGCACGCTGTGTAGAGAAAGACATCGACGTTGCGGCCGAGTCGCTGAAAGTGGCCGAAGCCTTCCGTATTCACACTTTCATTGCTACTTCGCCAATGCATATCGCAACCAAATTGCGCAGCACGCTGGATGAGGTGATTGAACGCGCGGTGTATATGGTTAAGCGCGCACGTAACTATACCGATGACGTTGAATTCTCTTGCGAAGACGCGGGCCGTACGCCAATCGAAGACCTGGCGCGCGTTGTGGAAGCCGCCATCAACGCGGGCGCGAAAACCATCAACATCCCGGACACCGTCGGCTACACCATGCCGTTTGAGTTCTCAAACATCATCACCGGCCTGTATGACCGCGTACCGAATATTGATAAAGCAATTATCTCCGTCCACACCCACGATGATTTAGGGCTGGCGGTGGGCAATGCCATCGCCGCTGTCCACGCTGGTGCGCGTCAGGTAGAAGGCGCGATGAACGGTATCGGTGAACGCGCGGGCAACTGTTCGCTGGAAGAAGTGATCATGGCGATCAAAGTGCGCAAAGACATCATGAACGTGCACACCCGCATCAATCACAACGAAATCTGGCGCACCAGCCAGACCGTCAGCCAGATTTGCAACATGCCGATCCCGGCCAACAAAGCGATTGTCGGCACGGGTGCGTTCGCGCATTCCTCTGGTATCCACCAGGACGGCGTACTGAAAAACCGCGAAAACTACGAAATCATGACCCCGGAATCTATCGGTCTGAACCAGGTGCAGTTGAACCTGACCTCCCGTTCCGGCCGCGCTGCGGTGAAACACCGTATGGAAGAGATGGGTTATCAGGACAGCGATTACAACATGGATCAGCTGTACGACGCATTCCTGAAGCTGGCCGACAAAAAAGGTCAGGTGTTCGACTATGACCTGGAAGCGCTGGCTTTTATTAACAAACAGCAGGAAGAGCCAGAGCACTTCCGTCTGGATTACTTCAACGTGCAGTCCGGCTCCAGCGACATCGCCACCGCCTCGGTCAAACTGGCCTGTGGTGACGAGATTAAAGCCGAAGCGGCAAACGGTAACGGCCCTGTCGACGCCATCTATCAGGCAATCAACCGCGTCACCGAATACGACGTTGAGCTGGTGAAATATGACCTGACGGCGAAAGGGCATGGTAAAGACGCTTTAGGCCAGGTGGATATCGTCGTCAATTACAACGGTCGCCGTTTCCACGGAGTGGGTCTGGCGACGGATATTGTCGAATCCTCCGCGAAAGCAATGGTGCATGTCCTGAACAACATCTGGCGCGCCGCTGAAGTCGAAAAAGAGTTGCAACGCAAAGCTCAGAATAAAGAGAACAACAAGGAAACCGTGTAATGTCGAAGAATTATCATATTGCTGTGTTGCCGGGTGATGGTATTGGCCCGGAAGTGATGGCACAGGCGCTGAAAGTACTGGAAGCCGTTCGCTCGCGTTTTGCGATTAAAATCACCACCAGCCATTACGACGTGGGCGGTATTGCCATTGATAACCACGGTACGCCGCTGCCAAAAGCCACCGTCGAAGGCTGCGAAAATGCCGACGCCGTGCTGTTTGGCTCCGTCGGTGGCCCAAAATGGGAACACCTGCCGCCGGCTGAGCAGCCAGAGCGCGGCGCGCTGCTGCCGCTGCGTAAACACTTTAAGTTGTTCAGCAATCTGCGTCCGGCGAAGCTCTACCAGGGGCTGGAAGAATTCTGCCCGCTGCGCGCGGATATCGCGGCCAACGGTTTCGACATTCTCTGCGTACGCGAGCTGACCGGCGGAATTTACTTCGGTCAGCCAAAGGGCCGCGAAGGCAGCGGCCAGCATGAAAAAGCATTCGATACCGAGGTATATCACCGTTTCGAAATTGAACGTATCGCCCATATCGCCTTTGAGTCGGCGCGTAAACGCCGTCATAAAGTGACCTCCATTGATAAAGCAAACGTGCTGCAGTCGTCCATTTTGTGGCGTGAGATCGTCAGCGAAGTCGCGAAGCAGTATCCGGACGTTGAGCTGTCGCATATGTACATTGATAACGCGACCATGCAGCTGATTAAGGATCCCTCCCAGTTTGACGTGCTGCTCTGCTCTAACCTGTTCGGCGATATCCTGTCTGACGAGTGCGCGATGATCACCGGCTCCATGGGGATGTTGCCATCCGCCAGCCTGAATGAAGAAGGCTTCGGGCTGTACGAACCTGCCGGGGGCTCCGCACCGGATATCGCAGGCAAAAACATCGCCAACCCGATTGCACAGATCCTCTCCCTGGCTCTGCTGCTGCGCTACAGCCTTGATGCAGGTGATGCAGCAACCGCAATTGAAAACGCCATTAACCGGGCGTTAGAAGAAGGCGTCCGTACCGGTGATTTAGCACGCGGCACGGCAGCAGTCAGTACTGATGAAATGGGCGACATCATTGCCCGCTATGTCGCTGAAGGGGTGTAATCATGGCCAAAACCTTATATGAAAAGTTGTTTGATGCACACGTTGTCTACGAAGCACCAAACGAAACCCCACTGCTGTATATCGACCGTCATCTGGTACACGAAGTGACCTCCCCGCAGGCATTTGACGGCCTGCGTGCGCACAAGCGTCCCGTGCGTCAGCCGGGAAAAACCTTCGCGACGATGGATCATAACGTTTCCACTCAGACCAAAGACATCAATGCGTCGGGTGAGATGGCACGTATCCAGATGCAGGAACTGATCAAGAACTGCAACGAATTTGGCGTGGAGTTGTACGATCTGAACCACCCTTATCAGGGCATCGTCCACGTGATGGGGCCGGAGCAAGGGATTACCCTGCCGGGCATGACCATCGTCTGCGGTGACTCTCATACCGCAACGCACGGCGCGTTTGGCGCGCTGGCGTTTGGTATCGGTACGTCTGAAGTGGAACACGTTCTGGCGACGCAGACCCTGAAACAGGGCCGCGCCAAAACCATGAAGATTGAAGTGAAAGGTAAAGCCGCACCTGGGATAACGGCGAAAGACATCGTGCTGGCTATCATCGGCAAAACCGGCAGCGCAGGCGGTACCGGTCACGTAGTGGAATTTTGCGGCGACGCTATTCAGGCGCTGAGCATGGAAGGTCGTATGACCCTGTGCAACATGGCCATTGAGATGGGCGCCAAAGCAGGCCTGGTGGCGCCAGACGAAACGACCTTCAACTATGTGAAAGGTCGTCTGCACGCGCCAAAAGGCCAGGATTTTGACGATGCGGTCGCGTACTGGAAAACCCTGAAAACCGACGACGGGGCAACCTTTGACACCGTTGTCACGCTGCAGGCAGAAGAGATTGCGCCTCAGGTGACCTGGGGCACCAACCCGGGTCAGGTGATTTCCGTTAACGACAGCATTCCTGACCCGGCCTCATTTGCCGATCCGGTCGAGCGTGCCAGTGCGGAGAAAGCGCTGGCCTATATGGGACTGAAGCCCGGTGTGCCGTTGACCGACGTGACCATTGATAAAGTCTTCATTGGATCCTGTACCAACTCCCGTATCGAAGATTTACGTGCTGCTGCAGAGATTGCTAAAGGCCGCAAAGTTGCGCCGGGCGTGCAGGCGCTGGTGGTTCCCGGTTCCGGTCCGGTGAAGGCTCAGGCAGAAGCGGAAGGGCTGGATAAGATCTTTATCGAAGCAGGTTTTGAGTGGCGTTTGCCGGGATGCTCCATGTGTCTGGCTATGAACAACGACCGTCTGAATCCAGGCGAACGTTGTGCTTCCACCAGCAACCGTAACTTTGAAGGCCGTCAGGGCCGCGGTGGGCGTACCCATCTGGTCAGCCCGGCAATGGCCGCCGCTGCAGCCGTTACCGGCCATTTCGCCGACATTCGCAGCCTGAAATAAGGAGACAATCATGGCAGAGAAATTTACCCAACACACAGGCCGGGTTGTCCCCCTGGATGCCGCTAACGTCGATACTGACGCCATCATTCCTAAGCAGTTTTTGCAGAAAGTGACCCGCACCGGTTTTGGTGCACACCTGTTCAACGACTGGCGTTTCCTGGATGATAAAGGCGAAGTGCCTAATCCAGAATTTGTTCTGAACTTCCCGGAATACACAGGCGCGTCCATTCTGCTGGCGCGGGAAAACTTTGGCTGCGGTTCTTCGCGTGAACATGCTCCCTGGGCGCTCACCGATTACGGCTTTAAGGTGGTTATCGCCCCGAGCTTCGCGGATATCTTCTACGGTAACAGCTTCAACAACCAGCTGCTGCCCGTGACGCTGAGTGACGAACAGGTTGATGAGCTGTTTGCGCTGGTTAAGGCGAATCCGGGCATGGCGTTTGAAGTGGATTTGGAAGCGGAAGTGGTTAAAGCGGGTGAGAAGACCTACAGCTTCAGCATTGATGCATTCCGCCGTCACTGCATGCTGAACGGTCTGGACAGCATTGGTCTGACGCTCCAGCACGAAGACGCCATCTCAGCGTACGAGAAAAAACAGCCTGCGTTTATGGGCTAAAGGCAATGGCCCGCGAAAAGCGGGCCATTGATAAGGGTGCGTTGAGGCTCAACCACTCTGGAGAGGCGGGGAAACCTTCCCCGCCAATACCGCTAACGTTTTGCTTCGTAAGCCAACACTGCTGCCAGCTCTGTTTTCTCCTGTCTGAAATGCAATTCACATAGCGAATCACGCACCATCCAGGTGAAGATCAACAGCGTCGTACAGATCAGAAACAAACCTAACAGCAGAGTACGTTTTGGCATTCCAGCCTCCTTATTGCTTTTCGGCAATGAAGAGACTAACCTCGCAATGTGGGTTGTGAAGTTGGTCTCCCCATCAGTTTTATTGATGTGGGACTCTCCACTGTTTGCCTCTTGCGAAAGCCTGAGGCAAACAGCCTCAAGCACCCGCCACGCACTCTATGCGCCTTCCCTTCATCTGTCAGAAATTCGTTTCATTTCGTGAAGCCGCCTTCCAGAATCAAACATCCTTAACCCGGCATGTCAGCCCAAGCGTGATGACCGAAATCGCGGCAATCATCCAGTAAACCGAGGCATGTCCGTAGCTCTGCGCCAGCGCTCCCTGAATCACCCCCGCCAGAATGACGCCTGTCGAAATGCTGTTGGTGAAAAGCGTGGTCGCCGAGCCAGCGCGTCCCGGCATTAAGTCCTGGAACCAGAGCATGCCGATCCCGGCCACGATCCCGATGAATATGGCATTGAACAGCTGCAGCGCCAGCAGTGCTTCGCGCGAATGGAAGAAGATCAGCCCAAGATAGAACAACACCCCGGCGGCAACCGCAACCACCATCATTTTGCGTTTACCGAAGCGCTTTACGTAATATCCTGCAAGAATCATCGCCGGAATCTCCAGCCCGGCAGCCGTTCCCATTAAGATCCCAGCGAGCTTGTCCGGCAGACCGAGATCGCTGCTGATCCACAGTGGCATATCAATGATGTACATGGTATTGCAGGTCCACATCAGCGTGGAGGCGATAAACAGCATACGGACGTTTTTGTCCTGCCAGCCGCTCACTTGCGTAATCGGCTTATCCGTCGTCTGTTCGACGCGCGCCACAGACGGCAGCACGAAGGCAATCAGCGCCAGGCTGATGGCAAAAATGGCCGCGGCGATGGAGAACATGGCGGTAAAACCGTAGTTCAACGCCAGCATGAAGGCCAGCGGCGGGCCGATGACCCATGCCAGTGAAAGCTGAGCACGCATCACCGAGCTGAACATCACCACTTCCCGCGCGGAGTTATCCGCGTATTCTCGGGCCAGGGCGAAAAGCTGCGGCATGGCGGTATTCGCCAGCGATGCCAGCAGGACACCGCAGGTAATGAGCGTCAGGTAATGGCGATTGAACGCAAAGAGTAGCGCGTTGCCCACGGCCATGGCGCAGCAAAAGAGGATCAGCTTGCGGCGATCGCCCTGGCTGTCCGATCGTTTCGCCAGCGCGAGGCTGACCAGGATCCCGGCAATGGCGTTAACGGTGTAAAACAGGCCGACCCAAAACGGCTGCGCCCCCACCTCGCGGCTGAGGAACAGGCTCAACGTTGGCGCCTGCAACGCCCCCGCCACGCCCATCATAAAGGCTACCAGCATAAAAGCGGCATATACGCCATTCAGGCGGCGCCCCATCGTCATCAACCACAGCATACGCAAGTCCTTGTGAAAGCGAATCGAAATTGGGTGAAAGAATAAACGAAAAAAGCCAGCAAAAACATTTTGCTGGCGGGTGATAAACACCAATACTCAGTCACACATGATCGAGGCGAGTTAGCGGGAAGAAGTCGGTTTCGTAACGTCCCACTGCATCAGTTCTTCTAACATTTTCAGCCGCTGCTCTGCACACCGGCGGGCCAGCCAGGACGCTCCTTTTGTCGCTGAAAAGTACTGCTGATAAAACTGACGTGCGGTGGACCTCTTCATAATTTACCTCCTCACTTCATCGGGGAGAATTATTGGCCTAATATAGGGATAAATAAATTGCTGGTTTTTTGTCAGGAGTTCCCCTTTTATGCCTTCTGGTCGTCTGCAACAACAATTTATCCGCCTCTGGCAGTGCTGCGAGGGGCAATCGCAGGAGACCACGCTCAACGAGCTGGCTGACCTGCTCAACTGTTCGCGCCGTCATATGCGCACGCTGCTTAACACCATGCAGCAGCAGGGCTGGTTAAGCTGGGAAGCGGAGGCAGGACGCGGGAAGCGCTCACGTTTGACCTTTCTCTATACCGGTCTGGCGTTGCAGCAGCAGCGCGCGGAGGATCTGCTGGAGCAGGATCGCATCGACCAGCTGGTGCAGCTGGTGGGCGACAAAGCCGCCGTGCGCCAGATGCTGGTTTCACATCTTGGACGTAGCTTTCGTCAGGGCCGCCACATTCTGCGGGTGCTCTACTACCGTCCGATGAAAAATCTGTTACCCGGCACGGCGTTACGGCGTTCTGAAACCCACATGGCCCGGCAGATTTTCAGCGGCCTGACGCGGATAAATGAGGAAAATGGGGAACTGGAAGCGGATATCGCGCATCACTGGCAGCAACTTTCCCCGTGCCACTGGCGCTTCTTCTTACGCCCCGGCATCCACTTTCACCACGGTCGCGAGCTGGACATGCGCGACGTCATCGCCTCTCTGGAACGTGCCCGCAAGCTACCGCTTTATTCACACATTTCCCGCGTCCATTCCCCGACGGCATGGACGCTGGATATTGAGCTGTCGCAGCAGGACAAATGGCTTCCCTGGCTGCTGGGCTATGTGCCGTCGATGATTTTGCCCGCCGAGTGGGAGTCGCTGAACAATTTCGCCAGCCTGCCGATTGGCACCGGACCCTACTCCGTGTCCCGCAATAACAACAACCAGCTGAAAATTCTCGCGTTTGATGACTACTTTGGCTATCGGGCACTGATCGACGAAGTGAACGTCTGGGTATTACCGGATCTCAATGAAGATCTCAGCTGCGGGCTGACGCTGGAAGGCCCCACCACGGGAGAAAAAGCGGTGGAGAGTCGTCTGGAGGAGGGATGCTACTACCTGCTGTTTGATAGCCGCACCCACCGCGGGGCAAACCAGGCCGTTCGTCAGTGGGTCAGCCACGTGCTGTCCCCCTCCAATCTGATCTACCATGCGGAAGAGCAGTACCAGACATACTGGTTCCCGGCGTACGGCCTGCTTCCGCGCTGGCACCACGCCCGCCCGGCGCACTGCGACAGACCTGCCGGGCTGGAGTCCATCACCCTGACCTACTACCGCGAGCACGTGGAGCATCGTTTTATCGCCGGGATCATGGCCAGGCTGCTGGCAGCCGAAGGCGTGACGCTGGAGATCAGAGAAGTGGACTATGACGAATGGCACCGGGGGGAGATCGTCAGTGATATCTGGCTAAACAGCGCCAACTTCACCCTGCCGCTCGATTTCTCGCTCTTTTCTCATCTGTATGAGATCCCGCTGATCCAGCACTGTATCAACCGTGACTGGCAGCAGGACGCTGCCCAGTGGCGCGCTGGCGACATGAATCTTGCCGTTTGGTGTCAGCAATTGCTGGCTGAACAGGCGATTGTACCTCTGATACACCACTGGCTGATGATCCAGGGTCAACGCAGTATGCGCGGTCTGCGGATGAACACCCTGGGCTGGTTTGATTTCAAATCAGCCTGGTTTGCGCCGCCGGAGCCATAACGCTTTCGTAATATTCACCAAATCATTACAATAGCGCCGTTCTCAACGGGGTGCTGCATCACAGATGTGCGCTGAGATAATACCCGTCGAACCTGATCCGGATAACGCCGGCGAAGGGATTTGAGGCTGTCACTCAAAATCCTTTGCCACTCAACCCTGAGGTGCAAAGTGTTAAAAAAAGTTCTTCCTCTGCTGGCGCTGTTTGCGCTGCCTGCGTTCGCGAAGCCCGTCCTGACGGTCTATACTTACGACTCGTTCTCTGCCGACTGGGGCCCTGGCCCGGTAGTCAAAAAAGCCTTTGAAGCTGACTGTAATTGCGAGCTGAAATTCGTGGCGCTGGAAGATGGCGTGTCGCTGCTTAACCGTCTGCGTATGGAAGGGAAAAACAGCAAAGCCGACGTGGTGCTCGGGCTGGATAACAACCTGCTGGAAGCCGCCACGCAAACCAAACTGTTTGCCAAAAGCGGCGTAGCGGCAGAGGCCGTCAACGTGCCGGGCGGCTGGAACAACGACACCTTTGTGCCGTTCGACTACGGCTACTTTGCTTTCGTCTATGACAAAAACAAGCTGAAAAATCCGCCGAAGAGCCTGAAGGAGCTGGTGGAGAGCGACCAGAAATGGCGCGTGATTTATGAAGATCCGCGTACCAGCACGCCAGGCCTGGGGCTGCTGCTTTGGATGCAGAAGGTCTACGGGGAGAGCGCGCCGCAAGCGTGGCAGAAGCTGGCCGCCAAAACCGTCACTGTGACCAAAGGCTGGAGTGAAGCGTATGGTCTGTTCCTGAAAGGCGAAAGCGATCTGGTGCTCAGCTACACCACCTCGCCGGCTTACCACATTATCGCCGAGAAGAAAGACAACTACGCCGCCGCGAATTTTGCCGAAGGGCATTATCTGCAGGTGGAGGTTGCCGCGCGTACCGCTGCCAGCAAACAGCCGGAACTCGCCGAGAAGTTCCTGAAATTTATGGTTTCTCCGGCGTTCCAGAATGCCATTCCTGCGGGCAACTGGATGTATCCCGTCACCCACGTTGCACTGCCAGCCGGTTTCGACCAGTTAACCAAACCACAAACGTCGCTGGAGTTTACGCCGCAGCAGGTGGCCGCGCAGCGAGCAGCATGGGTAAGTGAATGGCAACGCGCCGTCAGCCGTTAATTCCCGGCTGGTTACTTCCCGGACTGCTCGCCGCCATGCTGATGGTGGTAGTCAGTCTGGGAGCATTCCTTGCGTTGTGGTTCAACGCGCCGGAGAGCGATCTGCTCGCGCTCTGGCGCGATAGCTATCTCTGGCACGTCATTCGTTTCTCCTTCTGGCAGGCGTTTCTTTCTGCCCTGCTGTCAGCGCTCCCGGCTATTTTTCTTGCGCGGGCTCTGTATCGTCGGCATTTCCCCGGAAGAGTAGTCCTGCTGCGCCTGTGCGCCATGACGCTGATCCTGCCCGTGCTGGTCGCGGTATTTGGTATCCTGAGCGTTTACGGTCGACAGGGCTGGCTGGCGTTGCTGTTTGCCCGGTTTGGTCTGGAATGGACCTTCTCGCCATACGGCCTGCAGGGCATTCTGCTGGCGCACGTGTTTTTCAATATGCCGATGGCAACGCGCCTCTTTTTGCAGGCACTGGAGAATATTCCCGGCGAACAACGCCAGATTGCCGCTCAGCTTGGCATGCGTGGATGGTCGTTTTTCCGCTTTGTCGAATGGCCTTGGTTAAGACGTCAGATTGCCCCGGTTGCCGCGCTGATCTTTATGCTCTGCTTCGCCAGCTTCGCCACCGTGCTTTCTCTCGGCGGCGGGCCACAGGCGACCACCATTGAGCTGGCGATTTATCAGGCCTTAAGTTACGACTACGATCCGGGCCGCGCCGCGCTTCTGGCGATCGTGCAGATGGCGTGCTGTCTGGTGCTGGTGCTGCTGAGCCAGCGCCTGAGCAAAGCGATTCCCCCGGGCAGCAATAGCCTCTCGGGCTGGCGCGATCCGCAGGATAGCCTGCACAGCCGCGTCTCCGATTTTATCCTGATCGTGCTGGCACTCCTGCTTCTGTTGCCACCGCTGCTGGCCGTTATCGTTGATGGCCTGAACAGGAATGTGGTGTCAGTACTGCAACAGCCCGTGCTGTGGCAAGCGACGTGGACCTCGGTACGCATTGCGCTGGCAGCCGGAGCGCTATGCGTGATCCTGACCATGATGTTGCTCTGGAGCAGCCGCGAGCTCTACGCGCGTCATGCCCGTAAAGCCGGACAAGCGCTGGAGCTGACGGGCATGCTGATCCTGGCGATGCCGGGCATTGTGCTGGCGACCGGCTTCTTTCTGCTGTTCAACACCACCGTCGGCCTGCCGGAAAGTGCTGACGGCATCGTCATTTTTACCAATGCCTTAATGGCCATCCCCTACGCGCTGAAAGTACTGGAAAATCCTATGCGGGATGTCAACAGCCGCTACAGCGTCCTGTGTCAGTCCCTTGGGATAACCGGCTGGCGGCGGTTAAAGGTGGTGGAACTTCGCGCCCTGAAACGACCGCTCGCCCAGGCGCTGGCCTTCGCCTGCGTACTCTCCATCGGGGATTTTGGCGTGGTGGCCCTTTTCGGCAATGACGATTTCCGCACGCTGCCGTTCTGGCTTTATCAGCAGATTGGCTCCTACCGCAGCCAGGACGGGGCCGTCACGGCGCTGCTGCTGCTCCTGCTGTGCTTTGGACTCTTTACCGTTATCGAAAAACTTCCGGGGCGTGATGTTAAAACTGACTGATGTAACCTGGCTTTACCAGCATCTGCCGATGCGCTTCACGCTCTCCGTGCGTCAGGGAGAGATTATTGCGGTGCTTGGCCCAAGCGGTGCGGGAAAAAGCACGCTGCTCAATTTGGTTGCGGGGTTTCTGCAGCCGGCAAGCGGATCGATAGTCATTGAAAATCGGGACCATACCCATACGCCGCCTGCAAAACGTCCTGTCTCCATGCTGTTTCAGGAAAACAACCTGTTTACCCACCTGACGGTGCGGCAAAACATCGCGCTGGGGATGCATCCGGGACTCAAGCTGAACGTCCCCCAGCGCCAGAAGCTGGAGGTCATTGCCGCCCAGATGGGGATCGCGGAATTTCTCGACAGGCTGCCCGGCGAGCTTTCCGGCGGCCAGCGTCAGCGCGTGGCGCTTGCCCGTTGTCTGGTCCGCGAACAGCCGATACTGCTGCTGGATGAACCGTTCTCTGCGCTCGACCCGGCGCTGCGCCAGGAGATGCTGACGCTTGTGCAGGATGTCTGTCAGCGCCAGCAGCTGACGATGCTGATGGTTTCGCACAGCATCGAAGATGCCGCACGGATTGCCCCCAGATCGGTGGTCATTGCCGAAGGACGAATTGTGTGGGATGGGATGACAGAAGAACTTCTGAAGGGTAACGCTGCCGCGTCGTCGCTGCTGGGCATCAGCGCAGTCTGATGCCATCACTCTGGCCCTCTCCCACAGGGAGAGGGAAACACATTAACGGCTCACCACCTTCAACAGGATTTCACCGTACACCGGCATCAGAGGATGGCGAATCAGTGCGACGAGCGCCACCACCGCAACGCCCAGCATCAGCGGGGCCAGCCACAAAAGACGAGTGCGCGGAAGATAGCGTGTCAGGCGATCGACACTGGCTTTCGCGCTGCGCCACAACCGCCAGCACAGCCACGCAGCCAGCCACAGCAGCACCGCCGTTGCCAGCAACAGCCACTTAAACTCACCGCTTTGCATGCCGTCAGGAATATCGATGGCCGCACCGGCCAGGATCCCCGGCAGGAAGTAGAACGGCGGCCAGAAGACGCAGCCGATGATGTTCGGCACCACAAACTTTGCAACGGGCAGATCCAGCATTCCGGCAACCATCGGCACCAGAGGACGCGTGGGTCCAACAAAGCGGCCGACGAGAATAGTAAACATGCTGTGCTGATGCAGCGCATGCTCGGTTTTATCCAGCAGCGCTTTGTTCTTTTTCATGAACGACCAGCGGTGCAGCGGCTTCTTAAAGCGCCAGCCCAGCCAGAAGGATATCCAGTCGCCCAGCAGGCAGCCGATTATCCCGGCCAGCCACGCCTGCCAGAAATTGACCTCACCGCTGCCAATCAGCGCGCCAAGACCCGCCATCATCACGGTGCCGGGCAGGATTAACCCCACGAGCGCCAGCGACTCCAGAAAGGCCACCAGCGCCACGGCGATGAGCGAATACATAACGGACTGGGTAATAAAGTGTTCCAGCAATGCCTGCATAACTATTCCGGTCAGAAAACGAATCAGCGATTCTGCTTAGCGCCCCGCACTGCGTCAAGGCAACAATTGTCTGAATAGTTTACAGGTAGCTTTCTGCGTTCACCTGTTTGTTTATCTTTTTTTACCGTTTATTCACATCCCGCGCGGAATTCACTCGGGCTGGCACCGGTGCATTTTTTAAAGACGCGAGAAAAATAGAGCTGATCTTCAAAGCCAACGTTACGCCCCACGGTGGCAATCGGCATCCGGGTGGTGCTGAGCAACAGTTTCGCCTGGCTGATACGCTGATCCTCACGCCAGCTCAGGACGCTGACGCCAAGCTGCTGGCGAAACAGATGTGACAGCCGTGACGGCGACAGACACACATGCTGGGCGACGCTGGCAATATCGAACTGACTGTCGGCGAGATGGTCGCTGATGTACTGGCAGGCGTCGCGCACGCGGTTATCCAGCGGAGGATTAAGCGACTCGTTAATGGCCTCCATCCGTCGCAGCAGCAGTTGTTCAAGCAGGTTTATCGCCAGCAGTTCAGCGTAGCGACCACCAGCCTGCCCCGCGTCAATAATCTGCGCGAACAGCTCACGGAACTGCGCCAGATGCACTTCATCCGGGCGATAAAAACCGGTGTGCGCAAAAATAGCCGGCCAGGTAAGCCACTCCTGCCAGTAGGCGCGCGGACGGAAATAGACCCACTGGTGATACCACTCTTTGGCATCCGGATGACGGCCGTAGTGGTGGATCTCCCCCGGCGGGAACAGCAGGATATCGCCGGGGCGGCAGACGAACTGCTGGTCGCCATTCTTGATGATCCCCTCTCCGCGCACGGTCAGGTTGAGGATATACCCTTTCATCCCGAGCGGTCGGTCGACGTAAAAATCGAGATATCCCTCAGCCTCGATAGGGGTCAGCCCTGCCACAAGGTGCGCGTTAAACGAGTATCCCGGCAACAAGGGATCGTTTTGCGTTTCGGCCATAGATTCAGTTCTCCCAACGGTCCTGAAGGAAACCAATTGTCCATATCACTAAAAGCAGGTCAAAAATGGTCTGCGAAAAGATCCAGAAAGCATCACGCCTCTTTTACGTCCGCCATGTTTCAGCCTTTCCCCCTGATTTCTCCGCCAGAGGAGGCAGATAAGCAGTAACAAAAGTGTCTATAAGTGCGGCAGAAATGTCCACATTGAATATTTGCACGGCGTCACACTTTCCGCTGTAACAGCAATTTAATCCATAAGATTAGCGGATCCTGCCTGACGATTTTTGTCCCCAGTCTCTAATGTTCTTCCATACCTGTTTTTCGGATGGAGCAACACCATGGCAATTGCAATTGGCCTCGATTTTGGCAGCGACTCGGTTCGCGCGCTGGCAGTGGACTGTACGACTGGCCAGGAGATAGCAACCAGCGTTGAGTGGTACCCGCGCTGGCAAGAGGGGCGCTACTGTGATGCGCCAAATAACCAGTTCCGTCACCACCCGCGTGACTATATCGAGTCGATGGAAGCGGCCGTCAAAACCGTTCTCGCGGAGCTGACGGATGCCCAGCGGGTCGATGTCGTTGGGATTGGCGTCGACAGCACCGGCTCAACGCCTGCCCCGGTGGATGCCGAAGGCCGCGTACTGGCGCTGCGCCCGGAATTCGCCGACAACCCGAACGCCATGTTCGTGCTGTGGAAAGACCATACCGCCGTGGAAGAGGCCGAAGCCATCACCCGTCTTTGCCATCAGCCGGGCAAAACAGACTACTCACGCTATATCGGCGGGATTTACTCCAGCGAATGGTTCTGGGCCAAAATCCTGCATGTCACCCGTGCCGATGCGACCGTCGCGCAGGCTGCGGCATCGTGGATTGAGCTGTGTGACTGGGTTCCCGCCCTGCTCTCCGGCACCACCCGTCCGCAGGATATTCGCCGCGGACGCTGCAGCGCCGGGCATAAATCCCTGTGGCATGAAAGCTGGGGCGGTCTGCCTCCGGCAGCCTTCTTCGATGAACTCGATCCAATTATCAATAAAAACCTGACCTACCCGCTGTTTACCGACACCTTCACCGCCGATATTCCGGTGGGCACGCTCTGCGAAGAGTGGGCAAAACGCCTCGGCCTGCCGCAGAACGTGGCGATTTCCGGGGGCGCGTTTGACTGCCATATGGGTGCCGTGGGGGCAGGCGCACAACCTAACACGCTGGTGAAAGTTATCGGCACCTCCACCTGCGACATTCTGACGGCGGATAAAGCCACCGTTGGCGATCGCGCGGTAAAAGGCATTTGCGGCCAGGTTGACGGCAGCGTGGTGCCGGACTTCATCGGTCTCGAAGCGGGTCAATCCGCGTTCGGCGATATCTACGCCTGGTTTGGCCGCGTGCTGGGCTGGCCGCTGGATCAGCTCGCGGCTGCGCATCCTGAACTGAAAAGCCAGATCGCCGACAGCAAAAAACAGCTTCTGCCACAGCTCACGGAAGCCTGGGCGAAAAATCCGTCTCTCGATCACCTGCCGGTGGTGCTGGACTGGTTTAACGGCCGCCGCACGCCGTTTGCCAACCAGCGACTGAAAGGGGTGATTACCGATCTCAACCTGGCGACCGACGCCCCTGCGCTGTTCGGTGGCCTGATTGCCGCCACTGCCTTCGGCGCGCGCGCCATTATGGAGTGCTTCACCGAACAGGGTATCGACGTGAATAACGTGATGGCACTGGGCGGCATCGCCCGTAAAAATCCGATCATTATGCAGGCCTGCTGCGACGTGCTGAACCGTCCGCTGCAGATTGTCGCGTCCGATCAATGCTGCGCGCTGGGCGCGGCGATTTTCGCCGCCGTGGCAGCCGGTGTCCACGCGGATATCCCCACCGCGCAGCAGCATATGGCGAGCGCCGTCGAAAACACACTCGAGCCGCGTGCCCAGCAGGCACAACGCTTTGAACAGCTTTATCAGCGCTACCAGCAATGGGCAAAAAGCGCCGAACTTCACTATCTCCCTGTCGCCGCCCCGTCAAAACACACCGCGGACACGACGGCAACCCTGACCCATTAAGGACACGATGATGACCATTTTTAATAATTATGAAGTGTGGTTTGTGATTGGCAGCCAGCACCTGTACGGGCCGGAAGCGCTGCAGCAGGTGACGAAACATGCGGAGCACGTCGTTAATGCCCTCAACGCGGAAGCCAAACTGCCATGCAAACTGGTGCTGAAACCCCTGGGTACAACGCCGGATGAGATCACCCATATCTGTCGCGACGCGAACTACGACGACAAGTGCGCCGGTCTGGTCGTGTGGCTGCACACCTTCTCACCGGCCAAAATGTGGATCAACGGCCTGTCTATCCTCAACAAACCGCTGCTGCAGTTCCATACCCAGTTCAACGCCTCCCTGCCGTGGGACAGCATCGATATGGACTTCATGAACCTGAACCAGACCGCGCACGGCGGCCGCGAGTTCGGCTTCATCGGCGCGCGTATGCGTCAGCAGCATGCCGTCGTGACTGGTCACTGGCAGGACAGCCAGGCGCAAAACCGTATCGGCTCGTGGATGCGTCAGGCGGTATCGAAACAAGATACCCGCCATCTGAAAGTGGTGCGTTTCGGTGACAACATGCGTGAAGTGGCGGTCACCGATGGCGATAAAGTCGCAGCACAAATCAAGTTCGGTTTCTCCGTCAATACCTGGGCGGTGGGCGACCTGGTGCAGGTAGTGAATGAAATCAGCGATGGCGACGTGAGCGCGCTGGTAGACGAGTACGAAAGCCGTTACCGCCTGACGCCTGCGGCACAAATCAACGGCGACAAGCGCCAGAACGTGCTGGATGCCGCGCGCATTGAGCTTGGCATGAAGCGCTTCCTGGAACAGGGCGGCTTCCACGCCTTTACGACAACGTTTGAAGACCTCCACGGCCTGAAACAGCTCCCGGGTCTGGCAGTACAACGTCTGATGCAGCAGGGCTACGGCTTTGCAGGCGAAGGCGACTGGAAAACTGCCGCTCTGCTTCGCATCATGAAGGTGATGTCAACCGGTCTGCAGGGCGGCTCCTCCTTTATGGAGGACTACACCTACCACTTCGAAAACGGCAACGACCTGGTACTCGGCTCGCACATGCTGGAAGTGTGCCCGTCTATTGCGGTGGAAGAGAAACCGATTCTTGACGTGCAGTACCTCGGCATTGGCGGTAAAGCCGATCCGGCTCGTCTGATCTTCAACACCCGCACGGGCCCGGCCATCAACGCCAGTCTGATCGACCTGGGCGATCGTTTCCGCCTGCTGGTGAACTGCGTCGATGCAGTTGAAACGCCGCATTCACTGCCAAAACTGCCTGTCGCCAACGCCCTGTGGAAAGCACAGCCAGACCTGCCAACCGCGTCAGAAGCCTGGATCCTGGCAGGTGGCGCGCACCACACGGTGTTCAGCCACGCGCTGGATCTGAATGACATGCGTCAGTTCGCCGAGCTGCACGATATCGAACTGACCGTGATTGATAACGACACCCGCCTGCCTGCGTTCAAAGATGCGCTGCGCTGGAACGAAGTCTATTACGGTTCGAAACGCTAAGTACGAAATGCCCGGTGGCACCGTGTTCACCGGGCAGGGAGACAACAATGTTAGACGATCTCAAACGACAGGTGCTCGAAGCCAACCTGGCGCTGCCGAAACATAACCTGGTGACCCTGACCTGGGGCAACGTCAGTGCCGTTGACCGCGAAAAAGGTGTGTTCGTGATCAAGCCTTCTGGCGTGGATTACACGGTGATGACGGCAGACGATATGGTGGTGGTCAGCATCGAAACGGGTGAAGTGGTGGAAGGCAACAAAAAACCCTCCTCCGATACGCCTACCCACCGTCTGCTGTATCAGTCATTCCCGACCATCGGCGGCATCGTGCATACCCATTCGCGTCACGCCACCATCTGGGCGCAGGCGGGCCAGTCCATTCCGGCCACGGGTACCACCCACGCGGATTACTTTTACGGCACCATTCCCTGCACGCGCTTAATGACCGAGGCGGAAATCAACGGTGAGTACGAGTGGGAAACCGGCAACGTGATTGTCGAAACCTTCGAAAAACAGGGTATCGACGCGGCGCAGATGCCTGGCGTGCTGGTGCACTCCCATGGTCCCTTCGCCTGGGGTAAAAACGCGGAAGACGCGGTACATAACGCCATCGTGCTGGAAGAGGTCGCCTATATGGGGATCTTCTGTCGCCAGCTCGCGCCGCAGCTACCGGATATGCAGCAAACCCTGCTGGATAAGCATTACCTGCGCAAGCACGGCGCGAAAGCGTATTACGGGCAGTAGCTTGTAGGCCGGATAAGCGCAGCGCCATCCGGCAAAACAGACACTGTATAAAACCCCAGCAAACACCCCTTAACCAGGCTATAATCAAGCCTGGTTTTGTTTATGGGATAACGGTGTGACGCAGGCGCAAGAAGGCTTTTTACTGACCCGGCACTGGCGGGATACGCCTCAGGGCACTGAGGTTGAATTCTGGCTGGCGACGGACAGCGGCCCGTTGCACGTAACGCTGCCGCCGCAGGAGTCCGTGGCGTTTATTCCTGGATCGCACGTCGAAAAAGTCAAACAACTGCTGCGCGGCGAAAACGGCTGGCGCATCACCCCTCTTGAGCTGAAAGATTTCCACCGTCATCCGGTATACGGCCTTTACTGTCGCGCCCATCGTCAACTGATGCGCTATGAAAAGCTGCTGCGCGAGGCGGGCGTAACGCTTTACGAAGCGGATATCCGTCCCCCCGAGCGTTTCCTGATGGAACGGTTTATTACCGCGCCCGTCTGGGTGGATGGCACAGCGCAAAACGGTCGCCTCGTTAACGCTCGTCTGAAGCCTAACCCGGGCTATCGCCCGCCGCTAAAATGGGTCTCCCTGGACATTGAAACTACCCGCCACGGCGAGCTGTACTGCATTGGCCTGGAAGGCTGCGGCGATCGGGTTGTGTACATGCTTGGGCCGCCAAATGGCGATTCGTCCGCGCTGGATTTCCGGCTTGAATATGTCAATAGCCGACCCCAGCTGCTGGAGAAGCTTAACCAGTGGTTTGCCGACTACGATCCCGATGTCCTGATCGGCTGGAACGTGGTGCAGTTCGACCTGCGCGTGCTGCAAAAACATGCCGAGCGGTATCGCATTCCGCTGATACTCGGGCGCGGCAACAGCGAGCTGGAGTGGCGCGAGCACGGCTTTAAGAATGGCGTCTTCTTCGCCCAGGCCAATGGCCGCCTGATTATCGACGGCATCGAGGCACTGAAATCCGCCTTCTGGAACTTCTCGTCATTCTCTCTTGAAGCCGTAGCGCAGGCGCTGCTTGGCGAGGGCAAATCCATTGACAATCCCTGGGACAGAATGGATGAGATTGACCGACGCTTTAACGAAGATAAACCGGCGCTCGCCACCTATAACCTGAAAGATTGCGAGCTGGTTACGCAGATTTTCCACAAAACCGAGATCATGCCATTCCTGCTGGAGCGCGCGACGGTAAACGGCCTCGCGGCCGACAGGCACGGCGGCTCGGTAGCGGCCTTTAGCCACCTCTATTTCCCCCGCATGCACCGGGCAGGGTACGTTGCCCCCAACCTCGGGGACGTACCGCCACAGGCCAGCCCCGGCGGGTATGTGATGGACTCCCGGCCAGGGCTTTACGATTCGGTGCTGGTTCTGGATTATAAAAGCCTGTATCCGTCGATTATCCGCACGTACCTGATTGACCCGGTGGGGCTGGTGGAAGGGATGGCGCAGCCGGACGACGCGCACAGCACTGAAGGCTTTCTCGGCGCCCGTTTCTCGCGTGAAAAACACTGCCTGCCTGAAATTGTGGGAAACATCTGGCACGGGCGCGACGAGGCGAAGCGTCACGGCAATAAGCCCCTCTCGCAGGCGCTGAAAATCATTATGAATGCCTTTTACGGCGTGCTGGGCACCAGCGCCTGCCGCTTTTTCGACCCCAGACTGGCGTCATCCATCACCATGCGCGGGCATGAAATCATGCGTCAAACCAAAGCGCTGATTGAATCCCGGGGCTATGACGTCATTTATGGCGATACCGACTCCACCTTTGTCTGGCTGAAAGCCGCCCATTCTGAAGAGGACGCCGCGCGAATCGGCAAAGAACTGGTCGCCTTCGTGAACGCCTGGTGGCGCGAAAGTTTGCAAAAAGAGCGGTTAACCAGCACGTTAGAACTGGAATTTGAAACCCATTTCGCCCGCTTTTTAATGCCCACCATTCGCGGTACCGACCAGGGCAGTAAGAAGCGCTACGCCGGGCTGATTCAGGAAGGTGACACGCAGCGGATGGTGTTCAAAGGGCTGGAGACGGTGCGCACCGACTGGACCCCGCTGGCGCAGCAGTTCCAGCAAACGCTTTACCTGCGGGTATTCCGCAATGAGCCCTATCAGGATTACGTGCGCGAAACCATCGCCAGCCTGATGGCGGGTGAGCTGGATAACCAACTGGTTTACCGCAAACGCCTGCGCCGCCCGCTGGCAGAGTATCAACGTAATGTGCCTCCCCACGTACGCGCCGCGCGCCTGGCGGATGAAGAGAACGTGAAGCGCGGCCGCGCCCCGCAGTATCAGAACCGAGGAACGATCAAATACGTCTGGACAATTAACGGTCCGGAACCGGTGGATTATCAATACTCACCGCTCGATTACGATCACTACCTGACGCGTCAGCTTCAGCCGGTCGCCGACGGAATTTTGCCCTTCATCGACGACGATTTTGCTACACTAGTGACAGGGCAACTTGGCCTATTTTGACACGTGACGAAATGGCTGCCATCCAGTACCATAGCGCCCTTTCCATTCCCGGACCCATTTTTCGATGACCGTCTTTTTTTGACGGGGGTCGAACTATTGCCTGCAATTAAAGATTAGAGCCGAACAACTATGCCTTTTACACTTGGTCAACGCTGGATCAGCGATACAGAAAGCGAACTTGGATTAGGAACCGTCGTTGCCGTCGATGCGCGTATGGTTACCCTCCTCTTCCCTGCCACCGGTGAAAACCGCCTGTACGCTCGCAATGACTCCCCTGTAACCCGCGTGATGTTCAATCCGGGTGACACCGTGACCAGCCATGACGGCTGGCAGCTCAAGATTGAAGACGTAAAAGAAGAGAATGGACTGCTCGCTTACATTGGTACGCGTCTTGATACAGACGAAGCCAATGTCATCCTGCGTGAAGTGCTGCTCGACAGCAAACTGGTTTTCAGTAAGCCGCAGGACCGCCTGTTTGCCGGGCAAATTGACCGTATGGATCGCTTCTCGCTGCGCTATCGCGCGCGCAAGTTCCAGAGTGAACAGTATCGCATGCCGTGGAGCGGCCTGCGCGGTCAGCGCACCAGCCTGATCCCCCACCAGCTGAATATCGCCCATGACGTGGGCCGTCGCCATGCCCCTCGCGTACTGCTGGCCGATGAAGTGGGCCTGGGTAAAACCATTGAAGCGGGTATGATCCTGCATCAACAGCTGCTTTCCGGTGCCGCCGAGCGCGTGCTGATCGTGGTGCCTGAAACCCTGCAGCACCAGTGGCTGGTCGAGATGCTTCGCCGCTTTAACCTGCGCTTCTCCCTGTTTGACGACGAACGCTATGCCGAAGCGCAGCACGACGCCGACAACCCGTTTGAAACCGAACAGCTGGTCATTTGCTCCCTGGACTTCGTGCGCCGCAGCAAGCAGCGTCTCGAGCACCTGTGCGACGCCGAGTGGGACATTATGGTCGTTGACGAAGCGCACCATTTAGTCTGGAGCGAAGACGCGCCAAGCCGCGAGTATATGGCTATCGAACAGCTTGCGGAGCGCGTCCCTGGCGTCCTGCTGCTGACCGCAACGCCGGAACAGCTGGGTCTGGAAAGCCACTTCGCCCGTCTGCGCCTGCTTGACCCAAACCGTTTCCACGATTTCGGGCAGTTCGTGGAAGAACAGAATAACTACCGTCCGGTCGCGGATGCCGTGGCCATGCTGCTGGCAGGCAATCGTCTTTCTAATGAGGAACTCAACACCCTGAGCGAGCTGATTGGCGAGCAGGATATTGAACCGCTGCTGCAGGCCGCGAACAGCGATAGCGATAACGCGGAGCCTGCGCGTAAAGAGCTCATCGACATGCTAATGGACCGCCACGGCACCAGCCGCGTGCTGTTCCGCAACACCCGTAACGGCGTGAAAGGGTTCCCGAAACGCGAGCTGCATACCATCAAGCTGCCGCTGCCCACCCAGTATCAGACGGCGATCAAAGTCTCTGGCATTATGGGCGCGCGCAAAACCCAGGAAGAGCGCGCCCGCGACATGCTCTACCCGGAACAAATCTACCAGGAATTTGAAGGCGATACCGGCACCTGGTGGAACTTCGACCCGCGCGTGGAGTGGCTGATGGGCTACCTGACCGCCCACCGCTCCCAGAAGGTGCTGGTGATCTGCGCCAAAGCGGCTACCGCGCTGCAGCTGGAGCAGGTGCTGCGCGAGCGTGAAGGTATTCGCGCTGCCGTGTTCCACGAAGGGATGTCCATCGTTGAACGTGACCGCGCCGCGGCATGGTTCGGTGAAGAAGACAGTGGCGCACAGGTTCTGCTGTGCTCGGAAATCGGTTCTGAAGGCCGTAACTTCCAGTTTGCCAGTAATCTGGTGATGTTCGATCTGCCGTTCAACCCGGATCTGCTGGAACAGCGTATCGGTCGTCTGGATCGTATCGGCCAGGCGCATGATATTCAGATCCACGTGCCGTATCTGGAAAAAACTGCCCAGTCCGTGCTTGTGCGCTGGTTCCACGAAGGTCTGGATGCGTTTGAGCATACCTGCCCGACGGGCCGCACCATTTACGATCAGGTGCATAGCGATCTGATCGGCTACCTGGCCGCACCGGAAAACAGTGACGGGTTTGACGATCTGATCAAATCCTGCCGCGAGAAGCATGAAGCGCTGAAAGCGCAGCTTGAGCAGGGTCGCGACCGCCTGCTGGAAATTCACTCCAACGGCGGTGAGAAAGCGCAGGCGCTGGCTGAAAGCATTGAAGAACAAGATGATGACACCAGTCTGATCAGCTTCTCCATGAACCTGTTCGACATCGTCGGTATTAACCAGGACGATCGCGGCGAGAACCTGATTGTCCTGACCCCGTCCGATCACATGCTGGTGCCGGATTTCCCGGGCCTGCCGGAAGATGGTTGTACTATCACCTTCGAGCGTGATGTGGCGCTGTCCCGCGAAGATGCTCAGTTCATCACCTGGGAACACCCGCTGATCCGTAACGGACTGGATCTGATCCTTTCCGGCGATACCGGTAGCAGCACGATTTCACTCCTCAAGAACAAGGCACTGCCGGTGGGTACGCTGCTGGTAGAACTGATCTACGTTGTGGAAGCCCAGGCACCGAAACAGCTCCAGCTGACCCGCTTCCTGCCGCCAACGCCTGTGCGTCTGCTGCTGGATAAAAACGGTACCAACCTGGCAGGGCAAGTTGAATTCGAGAGTTTCAACCGTCAGCTGAGCGCGGTGAATCGCCATACGGGCAGCAAGCTGGTGAATGCGGTACAGCAGGACGTGCATGCCATTCTGCAGCTGGGCGAAAGCCAGATCGAGAAAGCGGCCCGTGCGCTGATCGATGCTGCACGCACCGAGGCCGATGAGAAACTCTCAGCGGAGCTGTCCCGTCTGGAAGCGCTGAAGGCGGTGAACCCGAACATCCGTGACGATGAACTGGCTGCCATTGAAAGCAACCGTCAGCAAATTATGGAAAGCCTGAATCAGGCGGGCTGGCGACTGGACGCATTGCGTCTGATTGTTGTCACGCATCAGTAAGCGGAGCAAAAAAATGGTAATGGAGCCCTACAATCCGCCGATGGATCCCTGGCTGGTCATCCTGTATCAGGATGAACACATTATGGTAGTTAACAAGCCGAGCGGCCTGTTGTCCGTACCGGGGCGTCTGGATGAGCACAAAGACAGCGTGATGACGCGCATTCAGCGCGATCATCCACAGGCGGAATCTGTGCATCGTCTGGATATGGCAACCAGCGGCGTGATTGTGGTGGCGCTCAATAAAGCGGCGGAGCGCGAGCTGAAGCGCCAGTTCCGCGAGCGCGAGCCGAAGAAGCAGTACGTGGCGCGCGTCTGGGGACATCCTGCACAGGCAGAAGGGTTGGTGGATCTGCCGCTGATCTGCGACTGGCCGAACCGGCCTAAGCAGAAGGTCTGCTATGAAACCGGCAAGGCCGCGCAGACCGAGTATGAAGTGCTGGAGTACGCACCGAATAACACCGCGCGCATACTCCTTAAGCCGATTACCGGACGTTCACACCAGCTGCGCGTGCATATGCTTGCGCTAGGTCATCCGATTTTAGGCGACCGGTTTTACGCGCCGCCGGAAGCGCTGGCGTTAGCGCCGCGTCTGCAGCTTCACGCCCAGACGCTGACCATTACCCATCCGGCCTTCGGTAACACGATGACGTTTAACGCCCCGGTGGACTTCTGAAAAAAGGGCCCGACAGTGTCGGGCCCTTTTTTATTTGAAACCTTTCTTCTCTTTAATCAGCTCGTAAGCCTTCTGAATTTCCTGCGCTTTCTGCTTCGCCATCTCCATCATTTCCGGCGGTAAGCCTTTCGCGACCAGTTTGTCCGGGTGATGCTCGCTCATCAGCTTGCGATAGGCGCGTTTGATGGTGGTTTGATCGTCAGTGGGTTTCACGCCAAGTACGTTGCACGCATCGTCCAGCGTCGGTCCACGCTGCGCCTGCTGCCATGCACCGCCGGAAGACTGCTGGTGATACCCCCCGCCAAACTGCGCGCCGCCCTGCATCATGCGTAAGAACTGGTCGAACTGCATTCGGGAGATGCCCAACTCTTCTGCAATGACGTACAGAACATCACGTTCATTAGGGTGCAGTGAACCGTCAGCAAACGCCGCCTGGATTTGAATTTCCAGAAACATCCGAATTAAATCAAAACGTCCGAAGCAGATGCTGCGGAACTGACGCATTTTTTCACGCAGCGGATAGTTATCTGATTTCCCAATGCGAAACGCATTCTGCGCGGCCACACGGGATTCACCATGCAAATTCATGCGGTCCATAAAGATGCTGGCGATTTGAATATCGGCTTCGGTCACGCGGCCTTTGGATTTGGTTAAATGCCCCATGACTTCAAAGGTGGTGGAGAAAAAGAGTGACTGGCGCTCGCGCTGATTCGCAAACCAGGCCATTTTGCGGCTGCGCGCCTTATCAAACATATGACCGATAATGAGCCCAAGCACGATTCCCCAGAACCCGGCACCCATGATGATGGCGAACGCAACGCCGATTATTTTACCCCAATACTGCATATACTCCCCGGATAGTCATATTCCTGGCCGACGCAACGTCATCATCACAGTGTTCAAGCCACGGTCAATTGAAGGACATCGCCTATAATTTGCTTTATCATACTCGTCATTCGATAGCGAGCCTAACACTCTGGCACGCAAACGGGCAGGATTAACGCTGGTACTGCGCTGATGAGTAAGATAGTCTCTGAGCGTTTGTAAGCCGTAGCCACTGATGACGGAACAATAAAATACAACGTATGAAAAAACGTATCCCCACCCTTCTGGCCACAATGATTGGCACCGCCCTGTACAGTCAACAGGGGCTGGCGGCCGATCTCGCCTCGCAGTGTATGCTTGGCGTTCCAAGTTATAATCGCCCACTGGTGCAGGGTGATACAAATAGCTTGCCGGTAACCATTACTGCAGACAGTTCTAAGGGTACTTATCCTGACAACGCCACGTTTACGGGCAATGTGGATATTAACCAGGGCAATAGCCGCCTGCAGGCAGATGAAGTGCAGTTGCACCAGAAGCAGCCGGAAGGCGCGGCCGAGCCGGTACGAACGGTGGATGCGCTGGGTAATGTGCACTATGACGACAATCAGGTCATCCTGAAAGGTCCGAAAGCCTGGTCAAACCTGAATACGAAAGATACTAACGTCTGGGAAGGTGATTACCAGATGGTGGGTCGCCAGGGACGCGGTAAAGCGGACCTGATGAAACAGCGCGGTGAAAACCGCTATACGATCCTGGAAAATGGCTCCTTTACCTCCTGTTTGCCAGGGTCAAACACCTGGAGCGTGGTCGGGAGCGAAGTGATCCACGACCGTGAAGAGCAGGTCGCGGAGATCTGGAACGCCCGCTTTAAGCTGGGTCCGGTACCGGTATTCTACAGCCCTTATCTTCAGCTTCCCGTGGGTGACAAGCGTCGCTCGGGCTTCCTGATCCCTAACGCCAAATACAGCACCTCGAACTACTTTGAGTTCTACCTGCCGTATTACTGGAACATCGCGCCCAACATGGACGCCACGATCACGCCGCACTATATCCATAAGCGCGGCAACGTCATGTGGGAGAACGAGTTCCGCTACCTGACTCAGGCCGGTGCGGGTCTGATGGAGCTGGATTATCTGCCGTCAGATAAAGTCTTCCAGGATGAGCACCCGACCGAAGGCGACAAGCACCGCTGGATGTATTTCTGGCAGCATGCAGGGGTACTGGATCAGGTCTGGCGTTTTAACGTCGACTATACCAAGGTCAGCGATCCTTACTACTTTAATGACTTTGACTCCAAGTACGGTTCAAGTACCGATGGTTATGCCACGCAGAAATTCAGCGTTGGCTATGCGATTCAAAACTTTAACGCCACGGTGTCAACCAAGCAGTTCCAGGTCTTTAATACCCAAACAGCAAGTACCTACGGTGCTGAACCGCAACTGGACGTGAACTGGTACCAAAACGATGTCGGTCCTTTCGACACCCACGTCTACGCTCAGGCGGTGCATTTCGTTAATACCAACTCGGATATGCCAGAATCCACACGCGTTCATATTGAGCCGACGGTCAACCTGCCCTGGTCAAATGACTGGGCAAGTCTGAATACCGAAGCCAAGCTCATGGCGACGCACTATCAGCAGAAAAATCTGGACTGGTACAACAATCGCTATGGTACCGATCTTGAAGAATCAGTAAACCGTACGCTTCCCCAGTTTAAGATGGACGGTAAACTGATTTTCGAACGTGATATGGCACTCCTGGCGGATGGCTATACTCAGACGCTTGAACCGCGTATGCAGTATCTTTACGTGCCTTATCGCGATCAGAGCAAGATTCAGAACTACGACTCCTCTTTCCTGCAATCGGACTATAGCGGCCTGTTCCGCGACCGTACCTACGGTGGTCTCGACCGAATTGCTTCCGCTAACCAGTTAACGACCGGTGTCACAACGCGCGTTTATGATGAATCTGCCGTTGAACGTTTTAACGTTTCTGTTGGTCAAATTTACTATTTCACCGAGTCTCGTACGGGTGATGACGACATTAACTGGGAGAAAGACAACAAAACGGGTTCACTGGTGTGGGCGGGTGATACCTACTGGCGCATGACCGATCGCTGGGGTCTGCGCGGTGGGTTGCAGTACGATACGCGACTGGACAATATCGCGACGAGCAGTGCAGCTATTGAATACCGTCGCGATGAAGACCGTATGATGCAGTTGACGTACCGTTATGCCAGTCCGGAATATATTCAGGCGACATTGCCGAACTACGCCAATGCTGACCAATACAAAGATGGGATTTCGCAGGTGGGTGGCGCAGCAAGCTGGCCTATCGCCGATCGCTGGTCAATCGTAGGCGCTTACTACTTTGACACTAACGCCAATAAACCTGCTGACCAGATGGTGGGTCTGCAATATAACTCCTGCTGTTATGCGCTGCGTGTCGGCTACGAACGTAAGCTTAACGGCTGGGATACTCAAAACAATCAGAGCAAATACGATAACGTGATTGGCTTTAATGTCGAACTGCGCGGCCTGAGTTCCAACTACGGCCTGGGCACCCAGCAGATGCTGCGTTCGAACATCCTGCCATACCGTAGTTCCTTGTAATGTATTTGATTTACAACGTAATCCGCTTTGCGGTTAATTGAAATGGAAAAAGTATGAAGAACTGGAAAACGCTGCTGCTCGGTGTCGCTATGGTTGCGAATACCAGCTTCGCGGCCCCCCAGGTTGTTGATAAGGTCGCCGCTGTTGTTAACAACGGCGTCGTTCTCGAAAGTGACGTTGACGGTCTGATGAAATCTGTGAAGCTCAATTCGGGCGAAGCAGGTCAGCAACTTCCGGATGACGCCACGCTGCGCCATCAGATCCTGGAACGACTGATCATGGATCAGATCGTTCTGCAGATGGGTCAGAAAATGGGCGTGAAGGTGACTGACGAGCAACTCGATCAGGCCATCGCTAACATCGCAAAGCAAAACAACATGTCTCTGGATCAGATGCGCAGTCGTCTGGCCTATGACGGCATCAGCTACGCCACCTACCGCAACCAGATCCGTAAAGAGATGCTGATTTCGGAAGTGCGTAACAATGAAGTCCGTCGTCGCGTCACGATCCTGCCGCAGGAAGTGGACGCGCTGGCAAAACAGGTGGGTAACCAGAACGATGCGAGCACAGAGCTGAACCTGAGCCACATTCTGATCCCACTGCCAGAGAACCCAACCTCCGATCAGGCTGCGGAAGCAGAAAGTCAGGCACGTTCTATTGTCGAACAGGCGCGTAACGGCGGCGACTTTGGCAAGCTGGCTATCACCTACTCCGCTGACCAACAGGCGCTGAAAGGCGGCCAGATGGGCTGGGGACGTATTCAGGAGCTGCCATCCATCTTTGCCCAGGCGCTGAGTACGGCGAAGAAAGGCGATATCGTGGGTCCAATCCGTTCCGGTGTGGGCTTCCACATTCTGAAAGTGAACGATCTGCGTGGTCAGAGCCAGAACATTTCCGTGACTGAAGTTCACGCTCGTCATATTCTGCTGAAACCGTCACCGATCATGACTGACGATCAGGCACGTGCGAAGCTGGAGCAGATTGCGGCAGACATTAAGAGCGGTAAAACCTCGTTTGCCAATGCCGCGAAGGAGTTCTCTCAGGATCCAGGCTCTGCTAATCAGGGCGGCGATCTGGGCTGGGCTGCAGCAGATATTTACGATCCTGCCTTCCGCGATGCGCTGATGAAGCTGAACAAAGGCCAGATCAGTGCTCCGGTACACTCTTCATTTGGCTGGCATCTGATCGAGCTGATGGACACCCGTAACGTGGATAAAACGGATGCGGCGCAGAAAGACCGCGCTTACCGTATGCTGTTTAACCGTAAGTTCTCTGAAGAAGCGGCAACCTGGATGCAGGAACAACGCGCCAGTGCTTACGTGAAAGTTCTGAGTAACTAATGAAACCGCATCGTGTTGTGATCACCCCCGGCGAACCCGCCGGGATTGGGCCAGACCTCGTTGTCCAGCTCGCCCAGCGAAGCTGGCCGGTGGAACTGGTTGTCTGCGCAGATGCAACACTGTTACAAGACCGGGCGAAGCTGCTCGGTCTGCCTTTAACGCTTATTCCTTACGTTGAAGGCCAACAGCCAGCACCACAGCAAGCCGGTACGCTCACGGTTCTTTCTGTCCCTCTTCGTACACCGGTCATTCCAGGCCAGCTCAGCACGGAAAACGGCCACTACGTCGTGGAAACCCTCGCGCGCGCCTGCGACGGTTGCCTGAAGGGTGAATTTGCTGCCCTGATCACCGGCCCCGTGCACAAGGGCGTCATCAACGAAGCGGGTATCCCCTTCACCGGGCACACGGAATTCTTTGAAGAGCGCTCGCACAGCCCGAAAGTAGTGATGATGCTGGCGACGGAGGCAATGCGCGTTGCGCTCGTGACCACCCATCTGCCTGTTAAGGCCATTCCTGATGCCATCACCCCGGCACTGCTGCGGGAGATCATCGGGATCCTGCATCATGACCTGCAAACCAAATTCGGCATCAAACAGCCACACGTTCTGGTTTGCGGCCTGAATCCGCATGCGGGAGAAGGTGGACACATGGGCACCGAAGAGATCGACACCATTATTCCGGTGCTTGAAGAAATGCGCGCTAAAGGGATGAATCTTAGCGGGCCGCTCCCTGCGGACACGCTTTTTCAGCCGAAATACCTGGATAATGCCGACGCCGTCCTCGCGATGTACCACGATCAGGGCCTGCCCGTGCTAAAATACCAGGGCTTTGGCCGCGGGGTGAATATCACCCTCGGTTTACCCTTTATTCGAACGTCCGTTGACCACGGTACTGCGCTGGATCTGGCAGGACAGGGGAAAGCGGATGTCGGCAGTTTTATTACGGCGCTTAATCTCGCCATCAAAATGATTGTTAATACTCAATGACTAATCGAGTCCATCAGGGCCACTTAGCCCGAAAACGCTTCGGGCAAAACTTCCTCAACGATCAGTTCGTGATCGAAAGCATTGTTTCGGCTATTAATCCGCAAAAAGGTCAGGCTATGGTCGAAATCGGTCCGGGCCTTGCTGCACTGACCGAGCCGGTAGGCGAACGCCTCGACGAGCTGACCGTCATCGAACTGGACCGCGATCTTGCCGCACGCCTGCAAACGCACCCGTTCCTCGGACCGAAGCTGACCATCTACCAGCAGGACGCCATGACCATGAACTTTGGCGAACTGTCGGAGAAAATGGGTCAGCCGCTGCGCGTCTTCGGCAACCTGCCGTACAACATCTCCACGCCGCTCATGTTCCACCTGTTTAGCTATACTGATGCCATTGCCGATATGCACTTCATGTTGCAAAAAGAGGTGGTTAACCGTCTGGTTGCAGGGCCGAACAGTAAAGCGTATGGTCGTTTAAGCGTGATGGCACAATATTACTGTAACGTGATCCCGGTACTCGAAGTGCCGCCGTCAGCGTTCACACCACCACCGAAAGTGGATTCAGCGGTTGTGCGCCTTGTGCCACATAAAACGAAACCCTATCCGGTTAAAGATCTGCGTGTCCTCAGCCGCATTACCACAGAAGCCTTTAACCAGCGCCGTAAAACGATCCGTAACAGCCTGAGCAATTCATTTACCGTTGAGGTGTTAGCCGAGCTGGGGATCGACCCGGCAATGCGTGCGGAGAACATTTCCGTAGAGCAGTACTGCAAGCTGGCTAATTACATCAGCGAAAATGCGCCGCCGAAGGAGAGTTAAGCCATGATTGATTCGCCCCGCGTATGTGTCCATGTACAAAGCGTCTATGTTGAATCGCAATCCTCACCCGATGAAGAGCGTTTTGTCTTTGCTTACACCGTGACCATTCGCAATCTGGGGCGGATGCCCGTGCAGCTGCGCGGGCGCTACTGGCTTATCACCAACGGCAATGGCCGCGAAATCGAAGTTCAGGGTGAAGGTGTCGTGGGCGAACAGCCCCACATCGCCCCTGGCGAAGAGTACCAGTACACCAGCGGTGCGGTGATTGAAACGCCGCTGGGTACCATGCAAGGCCATTACGAAATGGTCGACGTCGATGGCAATGTGTTCCGCGTTGCTATTCCTGTGTTCCGTCTCGCCGTAACCACACTCATTCATTAATCTAATGTCTACATATCTGATTGGCGACGTTCACGGTTGCTACGATGAACTGATCGCATTGTTAAAACAGGTCGACTTTACGCCAGGGCAGGACACCCTCTGGCTGACGGGCGATTTAGTCGCGCGCGGCCCGGGCTCGCTTGAGGTTTTACGTTTCGTCAAATCGCTGGGCGATAGCGTGCGCATGGTGCTGGGCAATCACGATCTCCATCTGCTGGCCGTGTTTGCCGGGATCAGCCGCAACAAGCCTAAAGATCGCCTCACTCCGCTGCTGGAAGCGCCAGACGCGGACGATCTGATTAACTGGCTGCGCCGTCAGCCCTTGTTGCAGGTCGACGAGGATAAAAAACTGGTCATGGCCCATGCCGGGATCACCCCGCAATGGGATCTTGAGACGGCAAAAACCTGTGCGCGTGACGTAGAAGCGGTACTGGCGAGCGACTCGTATCCCTTCTTCCTGGATGCCATGTACGGCGATATGCCGAACCACTGGAGCGAAGAGCTCAGCGGTCTGGCCCGCCTGCGCTTTATCACCAATGCGTTCACCCGCATGCGATTCTGCTTCCCGAACGGGCAGCTGGACATGTATTCCAAGGAAACGCCGGAAAGCGCGCCTGCCCCCCTCAAACCGTGGTTTGCCATTCCGGGGCCGGTAACAACCGAATACAGCATAGCGTTTGGTCACTGGGCGGCACTGGAGGGCAAAGGCATGCCAGAGGGTATCTACGGTCTGGATACCGGCTGCTGCTGGGGAGGCGAGTTAACCTGCTTACGCTGGGAAGATAAAGCTTACTTCGTGCAGCCATCCAACCGACAGCAGGACTCAGGGGAGAGTGAGGCCGTCGCCTCCTGATGAATCCCCCTCACCCAGGGTGAGGGGAAAAACTTAACGACGTTCCAGAATCTCGAAGCAGTAGCTGTGGGAGTTCTGCGCATCGGCGTCGTGGAATTCACTGAATACGGATTCCCACTCGTCCGGATCGTAATCCGGGAAATGGGTATCCCCTTCCACTTCCGCATCAATGTGGGTCAGATACAGCTTCTGCGCTTTAGGCAGGAACTGCTCATAAACACGACCACCGCCGATCACCATGATCTCTTCGGCATCACCGCAGGCAGCAATCGCTTCATCTACGGACTTAACCCATTCGACGCGATCGTCAGTACCCGGCTGGCTACTGATAACGATATTCTTACGGCCCGGCAATGGACGACCAATCGACTCCCAGGTCAGGCGGCCCATCACTACCGGCTTGTTTAACGTCGTACGTTTAAACCATGCGAGATCGGCAGGCAGGTTCCACGGCATGGCATTTTCCATACCGATAACGCGGTCTACCGCCAGCGCTGCAATCAGACTGATCATTGAAAATTTCCCGGATGCAAAAAATTGCCGCCACTATACGGAAAGCTTAATCTTTCGTCGACTGGCGGCAGAGTAAAGATACAGAAATTTTTTAATATTGCTGGCAACGCCACTTCACACTGAAGGTTTACTCTCGGGCTCGTCAGCCGGATCGCCGGTATGCTTGCCCTCTTCCGTGCCCTGCCAGCCATGACGCTGGATCAGCGACAGATGATTACGGTCCTCATTGATGATTTCCGTCAGCATCGCACTGGTGCGTTTAAACACCGCCGCCCGCTCCGTGGCCGTGCTGCCTGCCATCGCCGCCATCTCTTCCACCATCCCGGTGTTAAAGCGGCGGAACAGATCCGCACGTTCGCGCGCTTCATACGCCCCGAGCCCCAGATTCTCGAGCGCCATACGCCCGGATTTCAGCGCACCTTCGAATGTTTCACGCTCGGGTGCCTCAACGCCTGCCTGACGTAGTCGGATGTAATGATCCACATCGCGCGCGCGGGAAATGATCCTCAGCGCCGGGAAATGTTCTTTTACCAGCTCCACCATCTGTATGCTGGTCTCCGGATCGTCAATGGCGTTAATCAACACCTCCGCTTTTGCGGCCCCCGCGGATTCCAGCAGATCGACACGGGTGGCATCACCGTAAAACACTTTCATATCAAATTTACGCAGCGTATCGACATGGTCGGGATCGTGGTCGAGGATGACCATTTTCACCCCACTCGACAGCAGCAAACGCCCTACGATCTGTCCGTAGCGACCAAAACCAGCGATGATCACGCGTGGCTGCTCCTCGTCGATTTCATCGGCTTCGCGCTCCTGATCGCTACCCGATTTTTCGAGGCGAGTCAGCACCACCAGCAGAACAGGCGTTGCCGCCATCGAGAGTGCGACCGCCAGCGTCAGCGCTTTTGCCCACTCAGGATCCAGCACGTTTGCCATCTGCGCGGCGCCAAAGACCACGAACGCAAATTCACTCCCCTGCCCCAGCAGTACTGCAAACCAGCTGCGCTGTTTACCCGGCACATTTAAAGGCCGCGCAATCAGCCACAGCATTGCCATTTTAATGACCAGGAAACCGACCAGCAGGATGATAATCCGCAGCGGGTGTGTGACCAGCGTGCCGAAGTCGACGGACATCCCCACGCCGATGAAAAACAGTCCCAGCAGCAACCCTTTGAACGGCTCAATATCGCTTTCCAGCGCGTGCCGGTATTCAGAGCTTGCCAGCAGAACGCCCGCAAGGAATGCCCCCATCGCCATCGACAGCCCGGCTTCTTCCAGCAGCAAACCAAAACCAAAGACCAGGAACAGTGCCACGGCGCTGAACACTTCGCGCAGACCCGAGCGGGCGACGAAACGCAGCAGCGGACGGGTCACGTAGCGGCCCAGCAGGACCACCAGTGCCAGCGCCCCTACAACCTTCAGTGCCGACAGCGCGAACGCGCCCAGCGTGGTGGAGGAGCCGCTTGCCGCCAGCAACGGGATCATCGCCACCAGCGGAATCGCCGCTATATCCTGGAACAGCAGCACCGAGAACGCGCTGCGCCCCATCTGGGAGACCGTCAGGTTTCGCTCGTTCATCGCCTGCATGGCAATGGCCGTCGAGGAGAGCGCCAGCGTCATGCCGATGAGCTCAGCCACTTTCCAGTCCATTCCCAGCAGGATGCAGAACCCGCCCAGCAGCAAGCCGCAGGCCACCATCTGCAATGCCCCGCCGCCAAATACCGAGGCGCGAAGTTTCCACAGGCGCTGCGGATCGAGCTCCAGACCAATCACAAACAGCATCAGCACAACACCGATTTCAGCGAAATGGAGAATCGCCTCTGCATCCGTAACCAGACGAAAACCCCACGGCCCAATGACGCAGCCCGCAATCAGGTAGCCGAGAACCGAGCCCAGCCCCAGGCGTACCGCCACGGGCACAATCAGCGCCGCCGCGCCGAGATAAATCAGCGCCTGTATCAGCGTATGGCTATCCATGGTGCGTCTCCTGCCACTCAAGTAAGCGTTGTTTGTAATGGCGAGCCTGCGCCTGCAGCGTTTCATCGTCGCAGACAAACGTGCAGTGCATCGCAAAAGGTGGGATCCAGTTCAAACCACAATAGAGTGCAGTAGCCTGTAGCGGCTGGGCCAGCACGTCAAACCCCGGGAAAGAACCAATATCAAAGTGGCTTTCTCCTCCGCCAGTGGTCACCGCCCACATCAGGCTTTTCCCTTTTAGCGCATTGCCATTGTGGCCATACGCCCAACCGTGGGAGAAGACTTTATCAATCCACAGTTTCAGGAGCGGAGGCGTGCTGTACCACTGCATTGGATGCTGCCAGATAATCAGATCGGCACGGGAGAGCGCGTCCTGTTCAGCAGCGATATCGATATTAAAATCGGGATAAAGTTGATAGAGGGAACGTATCTCTACGTTATCAAGCGTCCTTACCTGCTCAAGCATCCGCTTATTCGCATGCGAGTGCTGCGGATAAGGGTGCGCGTAAATTATGAGTATCATCAAATGACCTGTCTTCTTCTCTTCTTGTAGCAGTGAGTGTAGACAGTTAACCCGCCCGGTGAAAGGGTCAACAGACCTCGCAAAGGTAAAACGCAACTATTGGCAACCCTACTTCCTGGCGGGTATAGCAGACCTCAAACCAACAAAAATGACTGTTATCAGATGATATTTGAAATGAATAATTAAGCGCTAAAGCATATTAGCAAGTGATCAATTAAGAAAATATAAAATTATTCTTTAGCAAAATGATCTATACATAACACATTGAAAAATTAATAATTTTACGCTTTTTATCGTTGAATCATTCTTTTAAGTAGCCCAGAAGCGCTATTTTAAGTCATTAATTAGCGCCACTTCTTTTCAAATGGACGTGTAAATGCGCAACAAAATATTCAAATTAAACAAGACCACAAAAACTCTGGGAAATATATTTCCTGCTTTACTTATATTCACACCGGTAGTGGCCTTCGCTGGAACTATTAGCCAGTCAACCTCAGTACCCCAGGATTTTTCCGCTGATGCAGAATACGTGATAAATAAAGATGTCACCATTTCCTCCGCGGGAAGCGAGAGTGCCGTATCGGTCACAGGCATCAATGTCACATCCATGACCAACAAAGGTAATATTTCCGGAAAAGGGAATGGATTAGATATTAATACCGGGGCTCAGCGAGTCATTATTCATAATGAAAGCGGTGCAACCATTTCCTCTACAACAGCCAATGCCGTAAATGTTCAGTCAATGCTTGGCGATCTAAACAATGATGGAAACATCACAGGCACAGAGAATGGCGTGTTCGTCAGTGAAAGCTCTTCAGCCGTCAATATCGCTAACACTGACACAGGCATAATCAGAGGAAACACAGGCCTGAGTTCTCAGATTGGTGTGGGAATAAATAATAGCGGAAAAATAACGGGTACAAACGGCGATGGTATCAGCCTGAGCGATGGTAATACCAAAATTATTAATACCGGCACCTTAGAGGGAACGCAGTACGGTATCAACGTCACGGACACGTCGAAAGCGGACATCACAAACAGTGGCGCGATTAGTGGCGATACGACAGCTATTATGTTTGCCAGCACGAAAAATAATACGCTGGTACTGAACACAGGATCGTCACTCAAAGGAGATGTCATCTCCACCGCGTCAAAAGGCAACACGCTTTCACTGGTTGGTACGGGCACAGAAGACAGCAATTTCATCGGACTGAAGGAAGGGGATGGCTTTGCGTCAGTAAAAATGGATGGTGAAAAGTGGACGCTGTCAGGCAATATAGACATTATCGGCGCAGATGACTCTTTACAGGTCAACAGCGGTGATTTAGTCCTGTCAGGTGCCGTCGCGAATGCCGGTAATACCCTCGTTGCAAAAGATGCCTCTCTCCAGCTTGGTGATGGCACGAAAACCGCCACGCTGAGCGGTGGCCTGACCAACAACGGCACCGTTATTTTTAATCAGGGCAGTTCTTCCACATTCGCCACCGGCATTACCGGTAGCGGTAATGTCGAAAAAGCAGATTCAAACACCCTGACGCTCTCCGGCAATAATAGCTACACGGGAAATACCGTTCTGCATAACGGTACGACGCTGATCGCCAGTGGTGCAACGCTCGGCGTGAAAGGCAGTAACGCCACCGTCACCGTTGAAAATGGTGCAGCGTTTGCCACGGCAGGTGAAGTGAATAACAACATTGATATCCTGACCGGCGGTACGCTGGCGGCATGGAATGCGGTTCAGGGTAACACGACCCTGAGCGTTTCAGGTATCGATACGGTTAACGGCAACGTTACCAACGGTGGCACGCTGTTACTCGGCGCGGCCAATAACAGTGTTGGCAACAATTTCATAATAAACGGCGACTACACGGGTTCTTCTGGTAGCCAGATCGTAATGAACAGCAGCCTCGGCGAAGATAACGCACCAACCGACCACCTCACCATTACGGGCAGCAGCTTCGGTCAGTCTGATGTCAGCGTTAAGAATATAGGCGGTCTGGGCGCTCAAACGGTAAATGGTATGGAAATTGTGAGCGTCGGTGGCAGTTCTGAAGCCCAACTGACGCTGGCAGCACCGGTTGTTGCCGGGGCGTATGAATACAATCTGTATCAGCACGGCGACGGCAACTGGTATCTGGAATCGAAGGCGACGCCATCAGATGAGCCGGCAGACGATAATGATGACGGCGGAAACACCGACGGTGACAATACCGATAACGGTGGTAATACCGATAACGGCGACAATACCGACAACGGTGGCAATACCGACAACGGTGGCAATACCGATACCGATGGCAACACGGATAACGGCGGTAATAGCGATAACGGTGGCAACACGGATAACGGCGGTAATAGCGATAACGGTGGCAACTCAGCCCCTGAAGTTATGGCCCCTGAAGTTGGCGCTTACTTAGGCAACTACCTTGCTGCCCAAAGCATGTTCCTGCACAAGCGTGACGACCGCGATCAAATCACCTTCCGCAATGAAGACGATCTGAACACCTGGATGTACGTTAAGGGTCGTTATCACGAGAACGACGCGGGTGGCGATAAAGTCAGCTACGACACCACCACGACCGTTCTGCAAGTCGGCAGCGATTTCATGAGCAAGCCAATGGACAATGGGATCCTGCGTGCCGGTGGCATGTTCGGTGCTGGCCAGGCGAAGACGCATTCGGATGCGAAGCACAACGTGCGTGATGCTCAAGGCAAGGTGGATGGTTTCAATGTTGGGGTGTATGCCACCTGGCAGGAAGATCAGACATTACGCCTGGGCAGCTACATTGATACCTGGGCCGCTTATAGCTGGTACAACAATAAAGTGACCAGCAACCGCAATGATGAAGACTACGACAGCGAAGGCTTCGCTGCGTCTGTCGAAGTCGGCCACGCGTGGGTTATCCCGTCAGAAAACGCGCGTACCTGGAAGATCGAGCCGCAGGCGCAGGTGATCTACAGCTATCTCGATCAGGAAAATCATACCGATCGCGACGGCGTGCGCGTAACGACTCTGGACAACGACAGCATCTTTGGTCGTCTGGGCGTTAAGTCCAGCTACTTCGAGCAGAAGGACGTGAAAGCCTGGCAGCCGTACGTTGCGGTGAACTGGCTGAAAGGGGCAGGCCAAAACGATCTGGCGTTTAATGATGAAACCGTGAGCAACGATACGCCGGAAGATCGTGGTCAGTTAGAACTGGGCGTCACCGGCAACCTGAACGAAACCACGACGCTTTCGCTGCGTGCCAGCGGCGAATGGGGTGAGAACAGCTATGCTGCCTATGGCGGCCATATCCTGCTGAACCACCGCTGGTAATCGTCCAGCAAAAGCGAAAAGCCGTGGCATTTGCCACGGCTTTTTTTTAGTTATCCAGCTCGCCCATGGATTTCACCTGGTCACGGTTAATCTGCTCCGTTTGACCGGTTTCGGCGTTTTTGTACGACACCAGTCCGGTGTCATCATCTACCTGCGGTTTCCCGTCAGTCACGATGGTTTTGCCATCGGTGGTTTTGACTGCCTGGTTAGATGAACAGCCTGCTACGGTAAACAGTGCAGTGGCAGCCAGAACGGAAGCGATCAGTAATTTATTTTGCATGGTGTTTTCCCCTGCTCTCAGATGAATTTCGTTATCGACCTAACCATTTTAGGCTAACTGACTGAAAGCGGATGGAAAACCAGAAGGTTCTGAAGAGGGGAAGAATGCCCGGCAACCGAATGGCACCGGGCATTTTGTCTTACTTGTTAATCTGCGCGTGCATTTCCTGCACTGAAATCACCTTCTCGGTGGCATCCGCATTCAGCGCCATAGCTGTTGCGAAACCGCCGTTCAGGGTAGTGTCATAGTGCACTTTGTACTGCAGCGCGCTGCGGCGAATCAGCTTGGAGTCTTCAATCGCCTGACGACCTGCGGTGGTGTTGATGATGTAGGTGTATTCGCCATTCTTGATACGGTCCTGAATGTGCGGACGACCTTCATGCACCTTGTTCACCAGGCGCGGGTTGATACCGGCTTCACCCAGCACAATCGCCGTACCGTGAGTTGCATCCAGCTCGAAGCCCTGTTTCAGCAGCTTGGCCGCCAGGTCAACCACACGCTCTTTATCGCCTTCGCGAACGGAGAGCAGCGCACGACCTGATTTTCTCATGGTGGAGCTACTGCCGAGCTGCGCTTTCGCGAACGCTTCAGCGAAGGTGCGGCCCACGCCCATCACTTCCCCGGTAGAGCGCATTTCTGGCCCTAACAGTGGGTCAACGCCCGGGAATTTGTTGAACGGCAGCACCACTTCTTTCACCGAGTAGTACGGCGGAATGATCTCTTTGGTCACGCCCTGCTGCGCCAGCGTCTGGCCCGCCATCACGCGCGCCGCCACTTTCGCCAGCGGAATACCGGTGGCTTTGGAGACGAACGGGACGGTACGTGCCGCACGCGGGTTCACTTCAATCAGGTAGACTTCGTTGTCTTTCACCGCGAACTGGACGTTCATCAGACCGCGAACCTGCAGTTCAAAGGCCAGCTTCTGCACCTGCTGACGCATCACATCCTGAATTTCCTGGCTCAGGGTGTAGGCTGGCAGAGAACAGGCTGAGTCACCGGAGTGCACGCCCGCCTGCTCGATATGCTCCATGATGCCGCCAATCAGCACCATTTCGCCGTCGCAGATGGCGTCAACGTCCACCTCTACCGCGTCGTCGAGGAAGCGGTCGAGCAGCACTGGCGCATCGTTAGAAACGCTCACCGCCGTCTGGAAGTAGCGACGCAGGTCAGCTTCGTCATACACGATTTCCATCGCGCGGCCGCCCAGGACGTAAGAAGGACGCACCACCAGCGGATAGCCAATCTCTTTCGCCTTCTCAACGGCCATCTCAATGGCGGTGACGGTGGCGTTGGCTGGCTGTTTCAGCTTCAGACGGTCAACCGCCTGCTGGAAACGCTCGCGGTCTTCCGCACGGTCAATCGCATCCGGGCTGGTACCGATAACCGGTACGCCTGCGGCTTCCAGCGCACGTGCCAGCTTCAGCGGAGTCTGGCCACCGTACTGCACGATAACGCCTTTTGGCTTCTCAATACGCACGATTTCCAGCACGTCTTCCAGAGTAACCGGCTCGAAGTAGAGGCGGTCGGAGGTGTCGTAGTCGGTTGAGACCGTTTCCGGGTTACAGTTGACCATGATGGTCTCGTAACCGTCTTCGCGCAGCGCCAGCGAGGCGTGTACGCAGCAGTAGTCAAACTCAATGCCCTGGCCGATACGGTTTGGACCGCCGCCCAGCACCATAATCTTGTCGCGGTCGACGGACGGGTTCGCTTCACACTCGTCTTCATAGGTGGAGTACATGTACGCGGTGTCGGTGGAGAACTCCGCCGCACAGGTGTCCACGCGCTTGTAAACCGGGTGCAGGTCATACTGGTCACGCAGCTTGCGGATTTCCGCTTCACGTACGCCCGCCAGCTTGGCCAGACGCGCATCGGCGAAACCTTTACGCTTCAGCATACGCAGGAAGTCTGCGTCCAGGCCGTTGATGCCCAGCTCTGCCACTTTCTCTTCCAGACGCACCAGCTCTTCAATCTGCACCAGGAACCAGCGGTCAATGTTGGTCAGGTTGAATACGCCGTCGACGGACAGGCCAGCACGGAAGGCATCGGCGATGTACCAGATACGCTCTGCACCCGCATCTTTCAGTTCGCGGCGAATTTTGGTCAGTGCTTCCGGGTCGTCCAGGCTGACTTTAGGGTCAAAGCCGGTTGCACCCACTTCCAGACCGCGCAACGCTTTCTGCAGGGATTCCTGCTGCGTGCGGCCAATCGCCATCACTTCACCGACAGATTTCATCTGGGTGGTCAGGCGGTCGTTCGCACCGGCGAATTTCTCGAAATTGAAGCGTGGAATTTTGGTCACAACGTAGTCGATGGACGGTTCGAAGGAGGCTGGCGTGCGGCCACCGGTGATATCGTTCATCAGCTCATCGAGGGTGTAACCCACCGCCAGTTTCGCCGCCACTTTCGCAATCGGGAAGCCGGTCGCTTTGGAGGCCAGCGCGGAGGAACGGGACACGCGCGGGTTCATTTCGATAACAATCAGACGCCCCGTTTTCGGGTTCACCGAGAACTGCACGTTTGAGCCGCCGGTTTCCACACCGATTTCACGCAGCACCGCCATCGAGGCGTTACGCATGATTTGGTACTCTTTGTCGGTCAGCGTCTGGGCTGGCGCAACGGTGATGGAGTCGCCGGTGTGGATACCCATCGCATCGAAGTTTTCGATGGAGCAGACGATGATGCAGTTGTCGTTTTTATCACGCACCACTTCCATCTCGTACTCTTTCCAGCCAATCAGCGATTCATCAATCAGCAGCTCTTTGGTTGGCGAGAGATCCAGACCGCGTTCGCAAATCTCTTCGAACTCTTCGCGGTTGTAGGCGATACCGCCGCCGGTCCCCCCCATGGTGAAGGATGGACGGATGATGCACGGATAGCCCACTTCAGCCGCAACGGCCAGCGCCTCTTCCATATTGTGCGCGATACCGGAACGCGCGGTGTCGAGGCCGATTTTTTTCATCGCCACGTCGAAGCGACGACGGTCTTCTGCTTTATCAATTGCATCGGCGGTCGCGCCAATCATGGTCACGCCGAACTCGGCCAGCACGCCCTGACGCTCCAGCTCGAGCGCACAGTTTAGCGCCGTCTGGCCACCCATGGTTGGCAGCACAGCATCCGGACGCTCTTTCTCAATGATTTTGCGTACCACTTCCCAGTGAATCGGCTCGATGTAGGTTGCATCCGCCATTTCCGGGTCGGTCATGATGGTCGCCGGGTTGGAGTTGACCAGGATAACGCGGTAACCCTCTTCACGCAGGGCTTTACATGCCTGCGCACCGGAGTAGTCAAATTCACAGGCCTGGCCGATAACAATCGGGCCAGCGCCAAGGATCAGGATGCTTTTTATGTCTGTACGTTTTGGCATGGTCTTCTCGGCTCCTGATTATTTAGCGGTCTTACGGTATTGCTCGATAAGTTCGATGAAGTGATCGAACAGCGGCGCGGCGTCGTGCGGGCCCGGGCTGGCTTCCGGGTGGCCCTGGAAGCTGAACGCTGGCTTATCGGTACGATGAATCCCCTGCAGGGTGCCATCGAACAGTGATTTATGCGTCACGCGCAGGTTAGCCGGCATTGACGCTTCATCGACGGCAAAACCGTGGTTCTGCGCGGTGATCATCACCGTGTTGTTATCAATATCTTTCACCGGGTGGTTACCACCGTGGTGGCCGAACTTCATCTTGATGGTGTTCGCACCGCTCGCCAGCGCCAGCAGCTGATGGCCGAGGCAGATGCCGAATACCGGGATGTCGGTTTCCAGGAAGGACTTGATGGCGTCGATAGCGTAGTCGCACGGTGCCGGGTCGCCAGGACCGTTAGAAAGGAAGATGCCATCCGGGTTCATCTTCAGTACGTCTTCGGCAGAGGTTTTCGCCGGAACCACCGTCAGACGGCAGCCGCGGTCAACCAGCATGCGAAGGATGTTGCGCTTGGCGCCGAAATCATAGGCCACCACGTGGAACGGCAGCTCGCTCTCTTTTTTCGCTTCTGGCAGGTCGCCTTCCAGCGTCCAGCTACCCTGCGTCCAGCTATAGGCTTCAGCGGTAGTCACTTCTTTCGCCAGGTCCATGCCGTTCAGACCCGGGAAGGCTTTCGCTTTTTCCAGCGCCAGCGTGGCATCGAGGTTATCACCCGCGATGATGCAGCCGTTCTGTGCACCCTTCTCGCGCAGCAGACGCGTTAACTTACGGGTATCGATATCAGCAATCGCCACGATGTTATGGCGCTTCAGGTAAGACGAGAGATCTTCAGTGCTGCGGAAGTTGCTGGCAATCAGCGGCAGGTCGCGAATGACCAGGCCTTGCGCATGTACCTGAGAAGATTCTTCGTCAGCCGCATTGGTGCCGACATTGCCGATATGAGGATAAGTAAGAGTAACGATTTGGCGAGAATAGGAAGGATCAGTGAGGATTTCTTGATAACCGGTCATTGAAGTATTGAAAACGACTTCCCCAACCGCCGAACCCGTTGCCCCTATGGCCCGACCGATAAACTGGGTTCCGTCTTCCAGAACCAATAGCGCTGACTTAATCAAAACACCCTCCAGAGAATATTCACTCACTTTATTTGCATATTAATTCATAACCATGTCATGAATCAATGCAAATGTGTTGCCAGCGGATTTTTGGCAAACGGCGGCATTCTGGAGATTGGGAGGCTAAAAGTCAACTTAAAACGGATATTTTGTTTATCCTTTTACAAGCCTGGCGAGAGTAAAGCCACTTAAGCGACAAAAAGATCAGGTAAATCACTGTAGAAAACGCTTGCGTGCAAGGTTTAATGAAAAATTATTCGGCGAGGCAGTAAAAAGTGGACCAAATGGTCAAAATTTACATTTCAGTAACGAAAACAAGAGATAAAACTTCTTATTTTTAAGCTTTAGAGCAAGAATTAAATAAAATGAGGTAAAATAAAAGGGCAATAAAATATTGCCCTATGCAATCAATATATTACGACTGCAATAACCACATCACGATGGGTAATAATGCTTACAGATTGTTGAGATCAAGCACATCTCGCATATCAAAAAGGCCGCTCTTCTTGCCTTTCAGCCACAAAGCGGAACGCACTGCACCATTGGCAAACGTCATTCGGCTGGAAGCTTTATGCGTAATTTCGACGCGTTCGCCAATATCGGCGAACATCGCCGTATGTTCGCCGACGATGTCACCCGCACGGACGGTAGCAAAACCAATCGTGCCCGGTACGCGTTCGCCGGTATGACCTTCGCGGGTATAGACCGCGCAGTCTTTCAAATCTTTATCGAGTGCATGAGCAATCGCTTCGCCCATCGCCAGCGCCGTGCCTGACGGCGCATCAACTTTGTAGCGGTGGTGCGCTTCAACAATCTCAATGTCGGTGTAGTTGCCCATCACCTTCGCCGCCTTCTCCAGTAGCTTCAGCATGACGTTAACGCCCACGCTAAAGTTTGCCGCGAAGACAATCGCAATTTCTTTCGATGCATCCTGGATGGCCTGCTTACCTGCGTCGTCAAAGCCGGTGGTGCCGATCACCATCCCCTTACCGTGCTGACGGCAAAACGCCAGATGCGTCAGCGTCCCTTCCGGGCGGGTAAAATCGATAAATACATCGAAGTCATCCTTAACCGCTTCCAGGCTGCTATGTACGGTGACGCCGGTCTTTCCTGCGCCCGCCAGTTCACCTGCATCGGCTCCCAACAGTGATGACCCTTCACGCTCCAGCGCCGCGCCCAGTGCCACGCCATCCATCTGAAGTGCCGCCTGAATCAGCTGACGGCCCATACGTCCACCCGCGCCCGCAATGGCGACACGGATCTGTGCATCATGCATAGTTATTCTCTTACGTTAAAATGATGTAAATCGTTTTCAGATTAACCAGCCTTCGCAAAGGCTGCCAACTGAAAACACCGATAATTAGAATTTAACGTGAAACAGACTTAAATATCAGTAAAAGACATGATTTTGTCGTCACGATAAAGTACGGGGCAAAAAAAAGGCCAGCACATGAGATGCTGGCCTTTCATCAGATAAGGGGTTATTCCACTTCGCGCGCATCGATACGCAGTTCTTTCGGGACCTCGAAAACAATGTTCTCTTCGCGTCCTTCGAGCGGAACCGCTTCGCCGCCGCCGAGTTCCTGCAGGCGGACAATGACGTTCTGCACCAGAATATCCGGCGCGGAAGCGCCTGCGGTCACGCCGACGCAGGCCGCATTTTTCACCCACGCTTCCTGAATATCCGTCGCGTCGTCGATCAGAAATGCCGCTTTACCCATACGCTGTGCCAGTTCGGCCAGACGGTTAGAGTTAGAGGAGTTTTTCGAGCCGACCACCAGCACCACATCCGCCTGTTCAGCCAGCGCGCGCACCGCTTCCTGACGGTTGGTGGTGGCGTAGCAGATATCGTCTTTACGCGGCCCGACGATCTTCGGGAAGCGCTGGCGCAGTGCGTCAATCACGTCAGAGGTATCGTCAACGGAGAGCGTCGTCTGGGTCATAAACGACAGACGGGCTTCGTTTTTGACGTTCAGCGTCAGGACATCTTCAGGCGACTCCACCAGGTACATGCCCCCTTCCGGGTTACTGTACTGCCCCATCGTGCCTTCGACTTCCGGATGACCCGCGTGGCCAATCAGAATCGACTCTTCACCACGACGGCTGGCGCGCGCCACTTCCATATGTACTTTCGTCACCAGCGGACAGGTGGCATCAAAGACCGTCAGATCGCGGCTTTTCGCTTCGTTACGGACGGCCTGAGAGACGCCGTGCGCGGAGAAGATCAGGATCGCGCCGTCCGGCACTTCGCTAATCTGCTCGATGAAAATAGCACCACGCTCGCGCAGGCTGTCGACCACGTAGCGGTTGTGCACCACTTCATGACGCACATAAATCGGCGCGCCGTAAATTTCCAGCGCGTTTTCAACAATGCTGATAGCGCGGTCTACACCGGCGCAGAAGCCGCGCGGGTTAGCCAACAGGATCTGCATTTCAGGCCTCCAGTGCTGGGTCAATCTCCAGCACTTCAACATCAAAATGAACGGTACGCCCGGCAAGCGGATGGTTGAAATCAACGGTAATGGAGTCACCATTGATTTCGCGGATCACACCAGGCATTTCGCTGCCGTCCATAGCGGTAAAGAGCATAATCGCCCCGATTTCCGGCTCACCTGCGTCCATAAATTCGCGACGCGAGAAATACTGGATCAGATCCGGGCTTGGCACACCAAACGCAGCATCTGGCTCCAGCGAAAAGGCTTTTTTCTCGCCCTCTTTCAGGCCAAGAAGCTGCTGCTCAAGACCTTCAGACAGGGAGGTATCGCCAAGACGGAACAGGGCCGGTTTGCCGTTATTGCGGGTGGATTCAGCCGTGGAGCCATCATCCAGCTTCAGCGTGAAGTGGACGAGAACCGCGCTGTTGCTCTGTACGGATTTAGACATGCAAATTGCTCGCTTGTTTTGGGTCACCTGTTGCCCGGTGGCGCTACGCTTACCGGGCCTACGGGAGGCCACAAATTCTGTAGGCCGGGTAAGCGTAGCGCCACCCGGCATTGATGCTTACGCCTGCTCTTTCGCGGCCGGTTTCGGCAAGAAACCTTCCAGCACGATTAACGCCGCACCGATGCAAATTGCGCTATCGGCGAGGTTAAAGGTCGCGAAGTGCCAGTCGCCGACATAGAAGTCGATCATATCGACCACAAAGCCGTGCCACAGGCGATCGAACAGATTGCCCAGCGCGCCGCCAATGATCAGCGCGTAGGCGATGTTATTCAGCTTTTGCGTTGCCTTCGAACGGTACATCAGCACTGCCAGTATGACGCAAATACCTAAAGCGATACCCGCGAAGAACCAGCGCTGCCAGCCACCGCTGTCAGCAAGGAAGCTAAACGCCGCACCGTAGTTACGTGCGTAGTGCAGGTTAAGCGACGGGAACAGCGGGACCGTCTCCCCCAGAGCAAAGTTCTGGAGGATCAGGAACTTGCTGCCCAGATCGATAATCAGCACTACCACAACCAGCCACAGCCAGCGCAGTCCTGTTGAACAGAGAGTTTTACTCATCAGGCAAACTTACGTTTTTCGCCGTCACCGGCGACGTTGCTTACACAGCGTCCGCAGATGTCTGCGTGTTCCGCCACCTGGCCGACATCCGTGGTATAATGCCAGCAACGCGGGCATTTCTCACCGTCGGCTTTGCTCAGCGCGACTTTCAGTCCTTTGAGCAGCTCGCTCTGCTGAGCATCAGCAGAGGCCTCGGCATAATCCGCAACTTTCGCACCGGAGGTCAACAGGACAAATCGTAATTCATCACCCAGCGCGGTCAGTTTTGCCGCCAGCTCAGGTTCGGCGTACAGGGTTACTGCCGCTTCCAGAGAGCCGCCGACTTTCTTGTCCGCACGCGCCTGCTCGATAACCTTGTTCACTTCACCACGCACTTTCAGCAGCTCGTCCCAGAAGGCATCGTTCATCGCTTCGGTGCTGGAGAGATCGAACAGACCTTCGTACCACTCGCCCGTGAAGACATATTTCTCACGGTCGCCTGGCAGGTAGCCCCAGATTTCATCTGCGGTGAAGGACATGATCGGCGCCATCCAGCGAACCAGCGCTTCAGCGATGTGGAACAGGGCGGTCTGGCAGCTACGACGCGCCACGCTGTCCGCTTTCGCGGTGTACTGGCGGTCTTTGATGATGTCGAGATAGAACGAGCCCATTTCGATGGAGCAGAAGCGCATCAGGCGCTGCACCACTTCGTGGAAATCATAAGACTCATAGGCTTTCAGGATATCGTCCTGCGCCGCTTTCGCACAGCCTACCGCCCAGCGGTCCAGCACGACCATCTCTTCCGGTTTCACCATGTCCTTCACTGGATCAAAACCGTTCAGGTTCGCCAGCAGGAAGCGCGCGGTGTTACGGATACGACGATAGCTGTCGGCAGCACGCTTCAGGATCTCGTCAGACACCGCCATTTCGCCGGTGTAGTCGGTAGAAGCCACCCACAGACGCAGGATGTCTGCGCCCAGCTTGTTCATCACATCCTGCGGAGAAACGGTGTTCCCGATGGATTTAGACATCTTACGACCCTGACCATCCACGGTGAAGCCGTGAGTCAGTACCTGGCGATAAGGTGCTTTACCTTTCATGGCGGTGTAGATCATCAGGGATGACATGAACCAGCCGCGGTGTTGGTCAGACCCTTCCAGATACATGTCGGCAGCGTGACCGGCAAACTCTGGACGCACGTCAACCACCGAGGCGTGGGTCGAACCAGAGTCGAACCACACGTCCAGGGTATCTGGCACTTTCTCGTAGTTGTCCGCGTCCGCGCCCAGGATGTCGCGGGCATCGAGATCCCACCACGCCTGAATGCCGTCAACTTCGACGCGCTTCGCCACTTCTTCCATCAGTTCCAGGGTATTCGGGTGCAGTTCCTGCGTCTCTTTATGCACGAACAGAGACATCGGCACGCCCCAGGTACGCTGACGAGAGATACACCAGTCAGGACGGTTAGCGACCATGGATTCGATACGCGCCTGGCCCCAGTCCGGGATCCACTGCACGCCTTTGATCTCTTTCAGAGACTGCTCACGCAGGCCTTTCTGATCCATGCTGACGAACCACTGCGGGGTTGCACGGAAGATGATCGGCGTCTTGTGACGCCAGCAGCATGGATAGCTGTGCTGCATTTTCTCAACGTGCAGCAGCGCGCCGCTGGTGCGCAGCATATCCACGATGATGTCGTTGGCTTTAAAGACGTTGATACCGTCCAGAGCCGGATAAGTACCAGGCAGGTACGAGCCGTCCGGCCCCACCGGGTTAGCGATTTCCAGACCGTACTTCAGGCTGATGTTGTAGTCGTCAGGGCCGTGACCACCGGCGGTGTGTACCGCACCGGTACCGGCTTCCAGCGTAACGTGGTCGCCCAGGATGGCCGGAACGTCGAAGCCCAGGAACGGGTGTTTGAAGCGCATCAGTTCCAGCGCGTCGCCTTTCACGGTACCCAGCACGGTGTAGTCGGTGATGTTCGCGCGTTTCAGCACGCTCTCCACCAGATCTTTCGCCAGGATAACCGCGCGACCCTCAATCTGCACCAGCGCGTAGTCAAACTCACCGGACAGGGAGATTGCACGGTTGGCTGGCAGCGTCCACGGCGTGGTGGTCCAGATCACCAGCGAGACCGGGCCGTTAACGGAGGAGACGCCAAATTTGGCTTTCACCGCATCCTGATCGACGGCGTCGAACGCCACGTCGATAGAAGGCGAGGTTTTGTCGTAATACTCTACTTCGGCTTCTGCCAGCGCAGAACGGCAGTCCACGCACCAGTGCACCGGCTTCGCGCCTTTGTGCAGGTGGCCGTTACCGATGATTTTGCCCAGCGCACGGATGATGTTGGCTTCAGTTTTGAAGTCCATAGTCAGGTACGGGTGCGACCAGTCGCCCAATACGCCCAGACGGATAAAGTCCGCACGCTGGCCGTCAACCTGCGTGGCAGCGTATTCGCGGCATTTTGCTCGGAACTCAGCGGCGGTGAACTTCTCACCTGGCTTGCCAAACTCTTGCTCTACTTTCAGCTCGATTGGCAGACCGTGGCAGTCCCAGCCCGGAACGTAAGGCGAGTCATATCCCGTGAGGCCTTTGGACTTCACGATAATGTCTTTCAGAATCTTGTTTACAGAGTGACCAATATGAATGCTGCCATTCGCATAGGGAGGGCCATCATGCAGAATGAAGGTTTTTTTGCCTTTTTTGGCTGCACGAATGATGCCGTACAGGTCATCATCGGTCCAACGCGCCAGCATTCCCGGTTCGCGCTTGGCGAGATCGCCGCGCATCGGGAACCCTGTTTCCGGCAAATTCAGGGTTGATTTATAGTCACTCATCAGATTCTCGGTTCCGTATTTATCACGTAGGCATTTAAGCCGGGTTCATAGCCCAAAAAACTCGCGGGCCGTCAATTCATCACGCGCAATCTGCGCTTTTAGTTCATCCAGTGAAGCAAATCGCTGCTCATTGCGTATTTTTTTACGCAGTATTACATCTATATGGCGACCATAAAGGTCCATTACAACGTCCAGCAGGTGCACTTCTAACTGTTGACGTACACCGGCGACAGTGGGACGCGTGCCAATGTTGGCAACGCCGTAAAACGGCTTATCGCCCAGTCCTGCCACTTCCACCGCATAGACCCCTTTAACCGGGGAAACCTGACGACGCAGCGGGATATTCGCCGTCGGGAAACCTATCGTGCGCCCCAGGGCGTCGCCATGCACGACGCGGCCTGAGATGGTAAACGGATGCCCCAGCAGCGTTTCTGCCGTATCCAGTTCATCATTCGCCAGCGCCTGACGCACCGCCGTGCTGCTGACGCGCACGCCGCCTTCACAGAAGGTCATCGCGCTGGTCACGTCAAAACCGTACTCCAGGCCCGCCTTCTGTAATAGCAAGAAATCGCCCTGCCGACCAGCGCCAAAGCGGAAATCATCCCCCACGGCGAGAAACTGTACGCCAAGACGCTTAACCAGCAGGTCGCTGACGAAATTTTGTGCTGTCAGTGCGGCAAAGCGACGATCGAAACGCACGCACAGCACGTAGTCCACGCCGGACTCTGCCAGGTAGCGCAGCTTCTCACGCAGGCGAGTGAGACGGGCGGGCGATTTATCCCCCGCAAACAGCTCCAGCGGTTGCGGTTCGAAAATCATCACCACCACGGGCAGGCCACGGGCCTCCCCTTCTTTACGCAATCCCTGCAACAGCGCCTGATGACCACGATGCACGCCGTCGAAATTACCAATAGTCAGCACGCACCCGCGTGGTGCGCTGCTGAGATTATGTATGCCGCGTATCAGCTTCATGTCTGGCTCAAAACAGTGAAAATCGCCAAAGTATACCTTGTACCGCGGTTAAGGTTAACCGGCGATTGTTCGCGCAAAACAGAAAGCCGTAATGATTTCATCAGGCTGACCTTTCACAGCGAAAAAATCTGCTCGTGAACTGCGATTTTTATGCCGAAAGGCTGTATTCACGCAAGACAAGCTGGTAGAATCCTGCGCCATCACTACGTAACGTAGCGTCGCTTTTTAACGGCGCTTATTTGCACAAATCCATTGACAAAAGAAGGCAAAGAGGGCATATTCCTCGGCCTTTGAATTGTCCACATAGATCATATTTGGGAGTTGGACTTGGCTAATATCAAATCAGCTAAGAAACGTGCCGTTCAGTCTGAAAAGGCTCGTAAGCACAACGCAAGCCGTCGCTCTATGATGCGTACTTTCATCAAGAAAGTATACGCAGCAATCGAAGCTGGCGACAAAGCTGCAGCGCAGAACGCATTTAACGAAATGCAACCAATCGTGGATCGTCAGGCTGCTAAAGGTCTGATCCACAAAAACAAAGCAGCGCGTCATAAAGCAAACCTGACCGCGCAGATCAACAAACTGGCTTAATCGCTACTTGTTGTTGCTTGTTTAAAGAACCCGCTTAACGCGGGTTTTTTTATGTCTTCAGATTGCCGGTGGCGTAAACAGCGCCGAGTAGTCACGGTTGCAGATTCGCTGCACCGCCGGGTGCTGAATCATTCTTTCGGCAAATATGGCGTGATACTCCTCCATCACGTTATCCACTCTGCCAATCTCCGTAATCTTGTTGTCTGAATAGAGATCGAGCACGTACAGCGTTGGCGCAACGAAGATGGCATTGTGCGCTTCGCCAAAGGCTTTCATCAGTGCCGCATCGTCGAATTCACCGAGGATCTCCACCTTCAGCCCCTGCGAGTTGAACCAGTTCAACAGCTTACGCCCGAGCATTGACCGCCTTCCCGGCACCAATAAGCGACGCTCTTCCAGACAGGCCGGGAAGGGTTTTTCCGGCGGTGGATTAATGCACCAGAAGCTGACACCGCATTCGCCAATCTTCACTGAGAACAGCCCTTCCTGCTGCGTGGAGTCGATGGGGCAGTCCGAGATAATCATATCCAGCTTATGCTGGCTCAGCTGTTCCAGCAGCATCTCGTGGGTGGATTCAAAGCAGCGCAGATGGATTTGTTCATCTTCCACCACCGCGGCATCCAGCACGCCGCTCACCAGCCGTTTGGACAGCGCATCCGCCACGCCGACGTCAAAGAGCAGGTTAGACTCTTTGCGATAGTTGACGATATCCAGCATCTCCTGGCTCAGGGTGAACATCTTGTCCGCATAGCGAAAGACCAGTTCCCCAAGTTCGCTTGGCTCAATCCCGCGGCCTTTACGCTTGAACAGCTTGCCCTGCAGGCGCTCTTCCAGCGCCTTGATTTGGCCGGTAATGGTCTGCGGCGTGAGATAGAGCGCCTCAGCCGCCCCCACCACCGAGCCCTGCTTGTAGACGTGCCAGAAGTAGTAAAGATGGTTGTAATTCAAATGAGACATAGCGTCTTCACTCCCTGAGTATGTAACGGGAGAAGGCTCATCTTCTCCCGGTTTCCGTTATGCCTGGACAGCCTGTCCGGGCAATTTCACCTTCAACAAGGTATAACCGATTACCGCGGCCAGTAATGACCCGATAAGAATGCCGAGCTTCGCCCAGACGATGAGTTCAGGGGCATTTGTGCCAAACGCCAGCGTCGAGATAAAGATCGACATGGTAAATCCAATACCACACAGCACGCCGACAGCCATAATCTGACCAAAGGTGGTGCCGTTCGGCAGCGATGCCAGCTTCATCTTCAGCGCCAGCCAGCAGAACAGGCTGATCCCCAGCGGTTTACCAATAAACAGCCCGGCAATAATGCCCAGCGGCAGGACAGACGTCAGCCCATCCAGCGTCACGCCCTGCAGGGAAACACCAGCGTTAGCAAAGGCAAACAGTGGCAGGATCATAAAGGCGACCCACGGGTGCAGGACGTGCTCAAGCTGTTTAGCAGGGGATTTACCCTCCTGCGGTTTTAGCGGCACAAAGAAGCCAACAATTACCCCGGCCAGCGTGGCATGCACGCCGGATTTCAATACCGCTGTCCAGAGTACCATCCCCACGAGGATGTAAATGCCGATGCGGCGGACATTGAAAATGTTCAGCAGCGCCAGGACCGCAATTGCGCCTGCCGCCACGCTCAGCGACAGAATCGACAGATCGCTGGTATAAAACAGCGCGATAATCACGATCGCGCCCAGATCATCAATGATCGCCAGCGCCATCAGGAAGATTTTCAACGCCATCGGCACGCGGCTGCCGAGCAAGGCTAAGACACCGAGCGCAAACGCGATATCCGTTGCCGCCGGGATAGCCCACCCGTCACGCGCAACAGGATCCTGCCAGGTAAACGCAAGGAACAGCAGTGCCGGAACGACCATCCCGCCGATAGCGGCGATCACCGGAAAGGCGGCGCGCTGACGGCTGGCGAGGGAGCCCAACACCAGCTCCCGTTTGACCTCAAGTCCCACCAGCAGGAAGAACACCGCCATTAGCGCATCGTTGATCCACAGCAGCATGTTCTTGTTAATTTCCAGCGCCCCGACCTTCAGCTCAACGGGTGTTTCCAAAAATGCGTGATAGAGATCGCGCGTCATGCCCAGGTTCGCCAGCACCATTGCGGCTGCCGCGGCAATAATCAGGATCACACCACCGGACGCCTCACTGCTAAAGAAACGGTGTAGTAATTTCATTTAAGTTCTCTCTTTTACAACAATACCTCGATAAAACCATAATACCAAGCCAAATAGCTCGGCAAAAACAGATTAATATTGAGTGTAGACTCAGTTTTACCGATCTATCCCCCAAAATAAAAAAGCCCGGAATCGCTTCCGGGCTTTATATCGTGGAAAACCGGCTAACAGATTAGCGGGTCAAATCGTCGAAGAATTTTTTGACGCCATCAAAGAAGCTTTTGGAGCGCGGGCTGTTTTTCTCGCCCGTTGGGCCGCCAAAGCTCTCCTGCAGCTCTTTCAGTAGCTGTTTCTGCTTGTCGTTCAGCCCCACTGGGGTTTCTACAACCACACGGCACAGCAGGTCGCCCTGAGCACCGCCGCGAACGGACTTCACGCCTTTACCACGCATGCGGAACAGCTTACCGGTCTGGGTTTCGCCCGGGATCTTCAGATTGACGCGACCATCCAGTGTAGGCACTTCAATTTCACCACCGAGCGCCGCCATGGCGAAGTTGATCGGCACTTCACAGTACAGGTTGTTACCTTCACGCTCGAAGATGGCATGCTGCTTCACCTGAACCTGAACGTACAGATCGCCTGCCGGTGCGCCGTGCTCACCGGCTTCACCTTCACCTGCCAGACGGATGCGGTCGCCAGTATCCACGCCTGCCGGGATTTTGACGGACAGGGTCTTGGTTTTCTCAACGCGACCATGACCGTGGCATTTAGTGCACGGATCTTTAATCAGCGTACCGCGGCCATGACAGTGAGGACAGGCCTGCTGTACTGCGAAGAAGCCCTGACGCATCTGCACCTGGCCGGAACCGTGACAGGTTGGACAGGTCTGCGGCTGGGTACCCGCTTTCGCGCCGCTGCCGTGGCACACGTCACACTCTTCAAGCGTCGGGATACGGATCTCTTTGGTGACACCGCGAACGGCCTCTTCCAGCGTCAGCTCCATGTTGTAGCGCAGGTCTGCGCCGCGCGCTGCGCGCTGACGACCACGACCGCCGCCAAAGATATCGCCGAACACGTCGCCGAAGATGTCGCTGAAATCAGCACCGCCGCCAAAGCCGCCGCCACCGAATCCGCCGCCGCCCATGCCGCCCTGTTCAAAGGCTGCGTGGCCGTACTGGTCATAGGCCGCACGTTTTTGTGCATCGGTCAGGACTTCGTAGGCTTCTTTGATCTCTTTAAATTTTGCTTCAGCCTCTTTATCCCCCTGGTTGCGGTCCGGGTGGAATTTCATGGCCAGGCGCTTATACGCCTTTTTGATTTCACGCTCTTCCGCAGTTTTCGGAACGCCTAAAATCTCGTAATAGTCTTGCTTTGCCATTGGTTTTTTTAAGCCCCTTAACATGCGAGCACGGGCGTGGAGAGTTCTCCTACGCCCGTGCCGATTAATTACCCTGCATCAGGGCGATTATTTTTTGTCTTTAACTTCTTCGAACTCAGCGTCGACAACGTCGTCATCTTTCGCGTTGTTCGCGGAAGCTTCAGCGCCCGCTTGCTGCTGCGCGTGCTGCTGCTGAGCAATTTCCATCAGCTTCTGGGAAGCCTGTGCCAGCTCCTGCATCTTCGCTTCGATATCCGCTTTGTCTTCGCCTTTCAGAGACGTTTCCAGCGCGGTCAGTGCAGCTTCGATAGCCGTTTTATCTTCCGCTGGCAGTTTGTCGCCCGCTTCTTCAACCTGCTTACGGGTGCTGTGCAGCAGATGGTCACCCTGGTTACGGGTCTGAACCAGCTCTTCGAACTTACGGTCAGATTCCGCGTTCGCTTCTGCTTCACGAACCATTTTCTGGATCTCTTCTTCGTTCAGACCGGAAGAAGCCTTAATGGTGATCTTCTGCTCTTTACCGCTGTTTTTGTCTTTCGCGGAAACGTGCAGGATACCGTCAGCATCGATATCGAAGGTCACTTCGATCTGCGGCATGCCGCGTGGTGCCGGGTTGATACCATCCAGGTTGAACTGACCCAGAGATTTGTTATCAGACGCACGTTTACGCTCACCCTGCAGCACATGGATGGTTACCGCAGACTGGTTGTCTTCAGCGGTAGAGAACACCTGGCTGTGCTTGGTCGGGATAGTGGTGTTTTTAGTGATCAGCGCAGTCATCACGCCGCCCATGGTTTCGATACCCAGAGACAGCGGGGTAACGTCCAGCAGCAGAACGTCTTTCACTTCACCGGTCAATACACCACCCTGAACGGCAGCACCGATAGCAACGGCTTCGTCCGGGTTAACATCTTTACGTGGCTCTTTACCGAAGAACTCAGCCACTTTCTTCTGGACCATTGGCATACGGGTCTGACCACCAACGAGGATAACGTCATTGATATCAGACACGGACAAGCCAGCATCCTGCAGAGCAACTTTCAGTGGCTCGATAGAACGGTTCACCAGGTCTTCGACCAGGCTTTCCAGTTTTGCACGGGTCACTTTGATGTTCATGTGTTTAGGACCGGTCGCATCTGCAGTAATGTACGGCAGGTTAACGTCGGTCTGCTGAGCGGAAGACAGTTCGATCTTCGCTTTCTCAGCGGCTTCTTTCAGGCGCTGCATGGCCAGCGGGTCGTTACGCAGGTCGATGCCCTGATCTTTCTTGAACTCGTCTACGAGGTAGTTGATCAGACGGGTATCGAAGTCTTCACCACCCAGGTGGGTATCACCGTTGGTTGCCAGAACTTCGAAGGTTTTTTCGCCGTCAACTTCGTCGATTTCGATAATAGAGATATCGAAGGTACCACCACCCAGGTCGTAAACCGCGATAGTGCGGTTGCCCACTTCTTTATCCAGACCGTAAGCCAGAGCCGCTGCGGTAGGTTCGTTGATGATACGTTTTACTTCCAGACCTGCGATACGGCCAGCATCTTTGGTAGCCTGACGCTGAGCATCGTTAAAGTAGGCAGGTACGGTGATAACGGCTTCAGTTACTGGCTCACCCAGGTAATCTTCAGCAGTTTTCTTCATTTTTTTCAGCACTTCAGCAGAGATCTGCGGTGGTGCAGTTTTGGTGCCTTTCACATCAAGCCATGCATCGCCGTTATCTGCTGCGATGATTTTATAAGGCATGATAGAAACGTCACGCTGAACTTCTTCGTCCTGGAAGCGGCGGCCGATCAGGCGTTTAATCGCAAACAGGGTATTTTGCGGGTTTGTCACTGCCTGACGTTTAGCCGGCTGACCAACCAGAGTTTCACCATCCTGGGTATAAGCAATGATAGAAGGCGTGGTGCGATCGCCCTCGGCGTTCTCCAGCACGCGTGCAGTAGTGCCGTCCATAATCGCTACACAAGAGTTGGTCGTACCCAGGTCGATACCAATAATTTTACCCATCTAAACGTCTCCACTAAAAATTCAGTCAACATGTGGTTGTGTACCTGTAATAAGGGCAGAACGTGCTTTTTCAACTGCCCAGATTTGATTTTTTTCAGGTCCACACACTGCGGTTGACTACAAGATGGGGTCGCTACGGCATCCATCAAGGGGCAAGCGTAAAAAAATTTTTAATTTCACCCTGATGAGATCATAGACGGCATCGATTGCGCCCATTATGATGCCGCGCCCCGTCAGGGAGTAATGACGCGGGTTTAACCATTTCACCATATTAATGATGATTTTTTTTGAGGACTTATGGGCAACACTAAGTTGGCTAATCCGGCTCCGCTGGGCCTGATGGGTTTTGGCATGACCACTATCCTGCTGAACCTGCACAACATCGGGATGTTCCCGATGGATGGCATTATCCTGGCGATGGGCATTTTTTACGGCGGCATCGCACAAATCTTCGCGGGTCTGCTGGAATATAAGAAAGGCAACACCTTCGGCTTAACCGCCTTCACCTCTTACGGCTCGTTCTGGCTGACGCTGGTCGCTATCCTGCTGATGCCTAAAATGGGTCTGGCAGACGCAGCGAATGCCCACTTCCTGGGCGTGTATCTGGGTCTGTGGGGCGTCTTCACCCTGTTCATGTTCTTCGGCACGCTGAAGGGGAACCGCGCGCTGCAGTTCGTCTTCCTGAGCCTGACCGTACTGTTCGCCCTGCTGGCCATCGGCCACCTGGTGGATAACGAAGGCATCGTACACGTTGCAGGCTGGATTGGCCTGGTATGCGGCGCAAGCGCTATCTACCTGGCCATGGGTGAAGTGCTGAACGAGCAGTTCGGCCGCACTATTCTACCGATTGGTGAAAAACACTGATTCGTCTGTCGTGCCCGCCTCGCGGGCACGATTTTCCCCTGACTGCCGAAGCCAAACCCCCAATACCAGCCCCATTAACGATAACGCCAGCACGTACCAGGCCGGCGCCAGGGGAGACACACCCATTAATACCGTCACGGCAATCGGCGTCAGTCCGCCAAAGATGGCATACGAGACGTTGTAAGAAAATGAGATGCCGGTGAAGCGCACCTCAGGTGGAAACGCGCGTACCATCACATACGGTACCGCCCCGACAACGCCTACGCACAGGCCTACCACACCGTACAGCAGGAACAGCTGTTCAGGGTGGCTGCCTGCCAAATGGTAAAACGCCCAGCTTGATACGGCCAGTAACAGGCTGCCGACGATAAAGGTCACGCTGGCACCGAAACGATCGGCAGCCAGCCCGGCGGCAAGACAGCCAAAGCAAAGCATAATGGTCGCGATACTGTTCGCCTGTAACGTCACTGCCGGGGCGAACCCGTACTGTTTTTGCAGCCAGACCGGCGACATCAAAATCACCACTACGATGCCCGCCGAGAGAAGCCAGGTGAGCAGCATCGACACCACGACCGCTTTTTTATGGCGCACCACCACGGCTTTGACCGGCAACTCCTGAGCCAGCGCTTTGCGCTGCTGCATCTCAAGGAAAATCGGCGTCTCCTGCAACCAGCGACGCAGGTACATCGCCACCAGGCCAAACGCTCCGCCCAGCAGGAACGGTAAGCGCCAGCCCCAGTCGTGCACAGCCTGCTGCGTCATGCTGGTGTTTACAATGGTCGCAACGACGGAACCAAGCAAAATCCCCACCGTTAACCCCGCGGTTAAGGTGCCGCAGGCGATACCAATGCGGCGCGCCGGAACATGTTCCGCAACAAACACCCACGCCCCCGGTACCTCACCACCGATCGCCGCCCCCTGAAGAATACGCATCAGTAGCAGCAATAACGGGGCAACAATACCCATTGAGGCATAGGTTGGCAGCAGGCCAATCGCCAGCGTCGGCACGGCCATCAGCAGGATACTCAGGGTAAACATTTTCTTGCGCCCGACCAGATCGCCAAAGTGCGCCATCACAATGCCGCCCAGCGGACGTGCCAGATATCCGGCAGCAAAAATGCCGAAGGTTTGCACCTGTCGCAGCCATTCCGGGATATCCGCCGGGAAGAACAACTCCCCTACCACAGCGGCGAAGAAAACAAAGATGATGAAGTCGTAAAACTCCAGCGCGCCGCCCAGAGCGGCGAGCGTGAGGGTTTTGTAATCCTGTCGATTCAGAGGTCGGGTGTTATGTGACATAGCGAACCATTGTGCATGTGTTGTGGATTATTTTTTACAGCAATCGTAAAGAAAAAATTACTATATCGTAAATCCATTTACACGCCACTGCGGCTGACGCTAATGTCACATTTTAATTAATTTCAGGAGATTGTCTCGCGGCGGGCGCTTTTAGGACGAAATGCTGCTACCACTTTGTCGTCCGTCTCGACGTACGGCCCCTCCAGCAACTGTATACAATACGGTACACTTGCAAAGATGCCGTGGACGATGACGCTGCCATCCTCCGCTTTCAGTCCTTCCAGCGTCTCTTTGATGGACTTCGGCTGGCCCGGCAGGTTCAGAATCAGCGCCTGTTTGCGGATCACCCCCACCTGGCGAGACAAAATGGCTGTCGGGACAAAGTGTAGACTGATCTGACGCATCTGTTCACCGAAGCCTGGCATTTCACGATCGGCAATCGCCAGCGTCGCGTCCGGGGTAACATCGCGGCGCGCAGGGCCGGTTCCGCCCGTCGTCAGCACAAGGTGACAGCTCATTTCATCGACCAGCTCACACAGGGTCTGCTCGATGATTGGCTGTTCGTCCGGGATCAGGCGGGTCTGGATCTCAAACGGGGTGGTCAACGCGCTTGCCAGCCACTCTTCCAGAGCAGGGATGCCTTTATCCTGGTAAACGCCGCTGGAGGCGCGGTCGGAAATCGACACTAAGCCGATGCGTAAGGTATTCATATCCATTCCATTCAAAAAGTACTGATTAAAGGGAATGATACACGCAGAGGGGAAATTCAGACAGAGTACGAAAGAAGTAGCGTGACCGGGGACCCGGTCACGCAGAATGATTACAGCAGGTCGCCGATCATTTTTTCCAGTTTTTCCTGGTCAATAGCAAACTTACGGATACCGTCCGCCAGTTTGTCTACCGCCATTGGATCCTGGTTGTGCTGCCAAAGGAACTCGGATTCAGTGATGCGCTCTGGGCGTGCTTTCACTTCACCGGTGTAGGACAGTTTGCGCTCGATGGTACCTTCGCTTTCTGCCAGCTCTTTCAGCAGCGCAGGGGCGATGGTCAGGCGGTCACAGCCAGCCAGTTCGATGATTTCACCGACGTTACGGAAGCTTGCGCCCATCACCACGGTCTCATAACCATGCTGTTTGTAGTATTCGTAGATTTCAGTCACGGAAACCACGCCTGGATCTTCAGAAGCCGCGTACTCTTTCTTGTCGGTGTTGGCTTTGTACCAGTCCAGAATACGGCCTACGAACGGAGAAATCAGGTATACGCCAGCTTCAGCACAAGCACGCGCCTGCGCGAAGGAGAACAGCAGGGTCAGGTTACAGTTGATGCCTTCTTTTTCCAGCTGCTCCGCCGCGCGGATGCCCTGCCAGGTAGACGCCAGTTTGATCAGGATACGGTCGTTGCTGATGCCCGCATCGTTGTACAGTTTGATCAGACGTTTTGCTTTAGCAATTGACGCTTCGGTGTCGTAGGACAGACGTGCATCCACTTCGGTGGAGATACGGCCCGGGACCAGTTTCAGAATTTCCAGACCGATGTTCACGGCCAGTTTATCAGTGGCATCCACAACCTGCTGCGCGCGGTCATTGCTCTGTGCTTTCGCCCAGGTCACGGCCTCGTCAATCAGTTTGCGATACTCAGGGATCTGTGCGGCGTTAAGGATCAGAGAAGGGTTAGTTGTGGCATCCTGCGGCTGGTACAGCTTCATTGCCGCGATATCTCCGGTGTCAGCTACGACAGTGGTGAACTGACGAAGGGAGGTCAATTTATCCGTCATGATAGTGTTTCTCTTTTAACGTGCCCTGGATAATTCACGCTACCGACAGCATGCCTGCAGCGGAAAAATGACAGGTTTACTTGTTAGGGGGATGTAACCGGTCTGCCCTGATGATAACACGACGGAGGGGTAGCGCAACCGCAGACAGTGCGCTTAGGCAGAGTATGATAAACTGAGAATATTAACAGGCTGCTAAGCAACAGCATGCCCAATCAGTGGTAGCGCTTACATATTCACGTTGGCATCAACAAGAGGGACGTTAATGCCTGATTTCTTTTTCTTTATTAACGAAGTCCTCTGGGGTTCGATAATGATTTACCTGCTCCTGGGAGCAGGTATCTGGTTTACGCTACGCAGTGGGTTTATCCAGTTTCGCTATATTCGCAAGTTTGGCAGAAGTCTGAAAAACAGCGTCACGCCCCATCCGGGCGGACTCACCTCGTTTCAGGCGCTGTGTACCAGCCTTGCGGCACGCCTTGGCAGCGGCAATCTGGCAGGCGTTGCGCTGGCCATCAGCGCAGGAGGGCCTGGCGCAGTGTTCTGGATGTGGGTCACGGCACTTCTGGGAATGGCCACCTCTTTCGCCGAAAGTTCGCTGGCGCAACTCTACAAAGAGAAGGATAAAAGCGGACAGTTTCGTGGCGGCCCGTCATGGTATATGGCGCGTGGCTTAGGGATGCGCTGGATGGGCGTGCTGTTCTCGCTTTTTTTACTGTTCGCATACGGCCTCATTTTTAATACCGTCCAGTCAAACTCGGTTGCCCATGCTCTGCGCTATACCTTCTCCTGTCCGGAGTGGCTCACGGGCAGCGTGTTAGCCCTCTTTGTTTTGCTCGCCATTTCTGCCGGCCTTAGGGGCGTCGCCCGCCTAATGCAGTGGCTGGTGCCCATTATGGCCCTGCTCTGGGTTGCCGCGAGTCTGGTCGTTGCAGCACTGCATTTCGAACAGGTTCCGGGGGTCATTGCGTCCATTTTTAAAAGCGCCTTTGGCTGGCGAGAAGTCGCATCAGGCGCGCTGGGCTATACCCTGAGCCAGGCATTGATGGCAGGTTTTCAACGGGGCATGTTCTCCAATGAAGCCGGAATGGGTTCCACTCCCAACGTCGCAGCGGCCGCCTCTTCGTGGCCGCCACACCCGGCTGCGCAGGGTATTGTGCAGATGATCGGCGTCTTTATGGATACGGTGATCATCTGTTCCGCCAGTGCCATGATCCTCCTGCTGGCCGGCCCGGTCCCCCATACCTCGGATGCCGTCGGGATACAATTTCTTCAGCAGGCGCTGGTGAACCTGACCGGCGGCTGGGGGGCTGGCTTTGTCTCGCTCATACTGATGTTGTTCTCCTTCAGCTCAATTGTGGTCAACTATCTGTACGCTGAAAACAACCTCATTTTCCTGAGATTCAACGCTCGCCCTGCTATCCTCCTGCTTCGCCTGGGGGTGATACTGATGGTGTTCGCGGGCGCCCTTCTGACGATGCCTATGATCTGGCAGCTGGCGGATGTCATTATGGCGCTAATGGCAATCACTAACCTGACGGCGATCCTGCTGCTCTCCCCCGTTGTGACGCTTATTGCCAAAGATTATCTTCGCCAGCGCAAGCTGGGGGTTGCCCCGGTATTTGATGCGTCACGTTACCCCGAAATTGCGTCACAACTTGCCCCTGGCACCTGGGATGATTTGCCCCGGCGATAACAGCTATCGATCAATTCAGGGCGATTTTTTGTTAAAGTCGCTCTAAATTTCCTGCAAGGACTGGATATGCTGATTCTGATTTCACCTGCAAAAACGCTCGACTACCAGAGCCCGCTCGCCACCGAGCGCTATACCCAGCCAGAACTGCTGGATTATTCACAGCAGCTGATCCGTGAAGCGCGCAAGCTCTCTGCGCCGCAAATCGCCTCGCTGATGGGCATCAGCGACAAGCTGGCAGACCTTAACGCGACCCGATTCCATGAATGGCATCCGGATTTCACCCCTGCTAACGCGCGTCAGGCGATTCTGGCGTTTAAAGGTGATGTCTATACCGGTCTGCAGGCGGAAGACTTCAGTGAAGCCGACTTCGATTTTGCCCAGCAGCATCTGCGTATGCTGTCGGGTCTGTATGGCGTACTGCGTCCGCTGGATCTGATGCAGCCGTACCGTCTGGAGATGGGCATTCGTCTGGAAAACGCCAAAGGCAAAGACTTGTACCATTTCTGGGGCGAAATCATCACCGATAAGCTGAACGCGGCGCTGCGCGCTCAGGGCGATAACGTGGTGATTAACCTGGCATCCGATGAATACTACAAGTCGGTGAAACCGAAAAAGCTGGATGCGGAGATCATCAAGCCGGTCTTCCTGGATGAGAAAAACGGCAAGTTCAAGGTCATCAGCTTCTATGCCAAAAAGGCGCGGGGCCTCATGAGCCGCTATATCATTCAGAACCGCCTGACCAAGCCGGAGCAGCTGACCGGTTTTAACAGCGAAGGCTATTTCTTTGACGAAGACGCGTCGGGGAAAGGCGAACTGGTCTTTAAACGCCACGAACAATAAAACAACACCCCGCCTGCTGGCGGGGTGTTGCATTAATGGTGCTTCCAGTCCGGCCCTGGATGGCGATCGTCATGATGATGGTCGTGTCGATCGTCACGATCGCGATGTTCGTCATGCGGGCGCCAGTGGTTATCACGCCAGTCATAATGCGCCTTCCACCAGTCGTGGTCGCGCCAGCGGCCGCCGTCCCAGTAATGCCCGCTGTTGTCCCGGTCGCCAATCTGCAGTTTAACCGCCGGTACGAGGGTGATTTCGGATGCCTGTGCCGCCATGGGAGCGACCAGCACCAGTGAAAGCGCGATGAGTGCAGGTTTCAGTGTAGACATCTGTGACTCCTTATTCTTCTTGCCCAACGTGGGCCGATGTAAGGAGAGTACGCGAGGGGAACGGGGGATGTTATTCTCTGCAATCCTAAACGCTAAGTGACCGCATTTATTGGGAATTTCTGCTTTTTTCCTGCTTTATTCCTCCTTATTTTCTTCACAAAAAAGCCGGGTGGCGGCTTCGCCTTTCCCGGCCTAAAAATCGGTGCTGCTTTTGCCGGGTGGCGCTGCGCTTACCCGGCCTACAAACCCCGTAGGTCCGGTAAGGCGTAGCCGCCACCGGGCAACACAATCACGCGCGAGTCATCATCAGCTTACGCAGCGCGGCAAAATCCGCAGGCAGCTCGTGTGACAGCAGCGGCAGGTCGGCACGCTCGGCCAGCTCTTTTGGCAGCGGCAGCGTTTCGCCCAGGATCGCTTCCACGCTCTCTTTGAACTTGGCGGGATGGGCGGTACCGAGGAACAGACCATATTCCCCCGGGTTGAGCTGGTCGCGCAGTGCGCGATACGCAATTGCCGCGTGCGGCTCAGAGGTATATCCCACCGCCTTCAGCTCGCGCATGGTCGCTTTAGTGGTCTCATCCGTCACCGCCGCGTAGCCCAGGTCCACCAGACGCCATACCTTGCGGCGGAACAGCTCTTCCACGCGCGGCCAGTTGTTTGGCTGTGACACATCCATGGCATTGGAGAGCGTTGCCTGCGTCGCGTTCGGTGCCCATTTCCCGTCTTTCAGGAAGCGCGGCACGGTGTCGTTGGCGTTGGTAGCGGCGATAAAGCGCTTCACCGGCAGACCGAGCGATTTCGCCAGTAATCCCGCCGTCAGGTCACCGAAGTTACCGCTTGGTACGGACACCACCAGCTGATTGCGCGCTTCCTGCGGCAGCTGCGCTACCGCTTCGAAGTAGTAGCAAATCTGCGCCAGCAGACGGCTGATGTTGATGGAGTTGGCGGAATTCAGCCCCAGCGCGGCCTTCAGCTCTTCATCATCGAACGCCTGCTTGACCAGCGCCTGACAGGCATCAAAGTCACCGTCGATCGCCACAGTCTCAATGTTGCCGCCGAGCGTACAGAACAGTTTTTCCTGCAGCGGGCTGATTTTGCCTTTTGGATAGAGGATCACCACGCGGACGTTTTTCAGGCCGTAGAACGCATGCGCGACCGCGGCACCGGTATCGCCAGAGGTGGCTGTCAGAATGGTCACCGGCTTGTCGCCGCTGATGTGGGTCAGCATCTGCGCCATAAAGCGGCCGCCGAAGTCTTTAAACGCCAGTGTCGGGCCGTGGAAGAGCTCCAGACAACCGACGTCAGGCTCCACCTGCTGCACCGGAGCCGGGAAGGCAAACGCCGCACGCACGCGCTCTTCCAGCAGCTCCTGAGGGATTTCGTCGCCGATAAACGCAGACAGAATTTTGGTGCTGCGGGTGACAAAGTCCTGCTTCAGCAGTTCATCAATCTCGGTCAGCTGAAATTCCGGCAGGTCATGCGGGAAGAACAGCCCCTGATTTTTGCCCAGCCCCTGAGTCACTGCCTGCGCGAAGCTGACCTGCTCGTTATGATCTTTAAGGTTATAGAGTTTCATTCGTTATCCCAGTACTCGTGCGCCAGCCGTGTCCAGACGGCAAATATGAACAAAGCCTTCCTGATTTTGCAGGTAGTGTTTAGAGAGCCAGTCCGCCACGCGCTGCGCGGTGTCTGGCGTATCGCACAGGGCGAACAGCGTCGGGCCTGAGCCGGAGATGCCGCACGCCTGCGCGCCGATATCCATGGCGGCCTGTCGCGCCTCGTTAAAGCCAGGCAGCAGCTTCGTGCGGTACGGCTCGGCAATGACATCTTTCATCAGCTTCGCCGCCAGCTGCGGCTGACGGGTATAGCAGGCGTGGATAAAGCCCGCCAGATGACGTCCGTGAGCAATACAGTCCTGACGACGATATTGCGCAGGCAGGATCGCACGCGCTTCCGCGGTAGAGACCTTAATCCCCGGATACGCCAGCACCCACAGCCACTCATCAAACCCTGGCACCTGCTGGCTGATGATGCCATTTTCTTCAATCATCAGTTGCATACCGCCAAGGAAGCACGGTGCCACATTGTCGTAGTGGATACTGCCGGAGATACGCCCTTCCAGCTCGCCCATTAACCCTAGCAGGCGGCTGTTATTCAAAGGCTTGCCGCAGTGCTCGTTCATCGCCACCAGCGCGGCAACAACGGAACAGGCGCTGGAGCCCAGCCCCGAACCAATCGGCATACTTTTTTCCAGCGTCATGGCGACCGGCACGTTTTTGCCGATCTCCTGACAGAAGCGTTCCCAGCACTGATAGACGATATTCTCGCGCGGGTCGGACGGCAGTTTGCTGGCGAATCGGCCCACGTTATTGAGGCTGAAACTCGCCGCCGCCTCAACCGTAACCGTATCGCCCAACAGCGAACCGTCCACCGGCGTGACCGCCGCCCCCAGCACATCGAATCCGACGCTCATATTGGCGCTGGAAGCCGGGGCATAAACTTTGACCATGTTAAACTCCTAACTTCCATGACAGGGTACGCAACAGATCGGCAAACACACCCGCCGCTGTCACATCGTTCCCTGCGCCATAGCCGCGAAGCACCAGCGGCAATGGCTGATAATAGTGGCTGTAAAACGCGAGGGCGTTTTCGCCGTTTTTGACTTTGTACAGCGGGTCGTTGCCATCCACTTCGGCAATCTTCACCCGGCACACGCCATCTTCTTCAATGTTGCCAACATAGCGCAATACCTTACCTTCATCACGGGCTTTCGCCACGCGCGCGGCAAAAGCATCGTCAAGCTGGGGTAAATTCGCCATAAAGGTGCTGACATCACCGCTGCTGTCAAACTCGGCTGGCAACACGGGCTCAATCACAATATCCGAAAGCTCCAGCTCGCGACCGGTTTCGCGCACGAGGATCAGCAGCTTACGCGCCACGTCCATGCCGGAGAGATCGTCACGTGGATCCGGCTCGGTATAGCCCAGCTCGCGCGCGGCGCGGGTGGCTTCCGAGAGGCTCATGCCCTCGTCCAGCTTGCCAAAGATAAACGACAGGGAGCCGGAGAGAATGCCGGAGAAGCGCTGCAGTTCATCGCCCGCATTCAGCAGATTTTGCAGATTTTCGATAACCGGCAGGCCTGCGCCCACGTTGGTGTCGTACAGGAACTTACGGCGCGACTTGCTCGCCGCCAGACGCAGCTGGTGATAGTAATCCATCGACGAGGTGTTGGCCTTTTTGTTCGGCGTCACCACGTGGAAGCCTTCGCGCAGGAAATCCGCATACTGGTCGGCAACGGCCTGGTTTGACGTACAGTCGACAATCACCGGGTTAAGCAGATGGTACTCTTTTACCAGACGGATAAGGCGACCCAGATTAAACGGCTCTTTCGCCTCTTCCAGCCCGGCCTGCCAGTTTTCAAGATTCAGACCATGCACATTGGTCAGTAGCGCTCTGGAATTGGCAATACCGCAGACGCGCAAATCGATATGCTTCTTCTTGAGCCACGCCTGCTGACGCTTCACCTGCTCGAGCAGCGCGCCGCCGACACCGCCCACGCCAATCAGGAACAGCTCAATGACCTGATCGGTATTGAACAGCATCTGATGCACCACGCGCACGCCGGTGGTGGCATCGTCGTTATCCACCACGACGGAGATAGAACGCTCAGACGAGCCCTGGGCAATCGCCACGATATTGATGTTGGCGCGGGCCAGCGCGGCAAAGAACTTTGCGGAGATACCGCGCAGGGTGCGCATTCCGTCGCCCACGACGGAGATGACGGCCAGACGCTCCTGAATGGAGAGCGGCTCCAGCAACTCCTCTTTCAGCTCCAGATAAAACTCTTCTTCCAGCGCACGGCGCGCGCGCAGGCAGTCGGCCTGCGGCACGCAGAAGCTGATGCTGTACTCGGAAGAGGACTGCGTGATCAGCACCACCGAGATACCGTTGCGTGACATTGCGGCAAAGACGCGCGCCGCCATGCCGACCATGCCCTTCATCCCCGGACCGGAGACGCTGAACATCGCCATGTTATTCAGGTTGGAGATGCCTTTCACCGGCAGGCCATCTTCATCGGAGCTGGCACCAATCAGCGTGCCTGGCGCTTGCGGGTTACCGGTGTTTTTAATCAGGCAAGGGATCTGGAACTGGGCAATCGGGGAGATGGTACGTGGGTGAAGCACTTTGGCGCCGAAGTAGGAAAGCTCCATCGCTTCCTGGTAAGACATCGACTTCAGCAACCTGGCGTCCGGTACCTGGCGCGGGTCGCAGGTATACACGCCGTCGACGTCAGTCCAGATCTCACAACAGTCTGCGCGTAAACAGGCAGCCAGCACGGCGGCAGAGTAGTCGGAGCCGTTACGGCCCAGCACCACCAGCTCACCCTTCTCATTTCCGGCGGTAAAACCCGCCATCAGGATCATGTGGTCAGACGGGATTTTGCTCGCGGCGATACGGCGGGTTGATTCGGCAATATCAACGGTAGATTCGAGGTAGTGGCCCACCGCAAGCAGTTTTTCAACCGGATTGATGACGGTCACGCCGTGGCCACGCGCTTCCAGCAGGCCAGCCATGATGGCGATTGACAGTTTCTCACCGCGGCAGATCAGCGCCGCGTTGATGCTGTCCGGACACTGGCCCAGCAGGCTGATACCGTGCAGCACATGTTTGATCTGAGCAAACTCCTGCTCAACGAAAGACTTCAGCTGTGCGAGCGGGAAGCCGGGCTGTGCCTCCGCCAGCCCCTGCAGCAGCTCAGCGAAGATACGCTCGGCGTCGCTGATGTTCGGAAGTGCATCCTGACCACCGATGGTTTTTTCAATCATCGCCACCAGATGGTTCGTGATTTTTGCCGGGGCAGAAAGCACGGTCGCAACCTGCCCCTGCCTGGCGTTGCTCTCCAGGATATCGGCAACACGCAGAAAACGTTCTGCATTTGCCACTGATGTACCGCCGAACTTCAACACTCGCATGGTTCTACCTCGTTTCCTTTAGCCGAAAAAAAAGCCCGCACTGTTCAGGTGCGGGCTTTTTTTTGTTTTTCCTGTACGCGTCAGCCCGCATCGTTACCTGTGGTAATGATGATGGTTGTAGTAATGGTGGTAATGCTGATGCGTTTCATGGATGTTGTGTACTCTGTCATTATTATCTGTCTGTGCTGTATTCTTTTAGGGTTAAAGGATCGGGCACCTTAAGTCAATGAATTTTTAATTTGATCACAATTCCGCAGAGACTCACGCCCCGCTGTTTGCCGATTTATTTTCATCCGATCCCCCCAAATGCAACCCTCCATGACAGACAATTTCGCCATAGTAAAAACTTATGACAGCATTTTACTCGGCTAATTTTTTTTCAATATCGTGCAGCAAACGGTGCAACATTGCCGTGTCCCGCTGCTCAAGTCGTCCGAGACGCTGGTGTAGCCAGTCAGCCATTTTTTGATCGTCCGCCACATCCAGCCGCAAGAGCAAGTTCTCCACGCGAGCGCGAAGGGCAGCCAGCTGGTTTTCATCGGTTCCTGTATCGGGCGGCTGGGGGATTTGTATTAAGGATGCTAATTGATAGCAATAGACCATGACCGCCTGGCCTAAATTCAGAGACGGATAATCCGCGACCATCGGCGCGCCAGTCAAAACATCCGCCAGTGCCAGCTCTTCGTTAGTGAGTCCGGAATCTTCGCGGCCAAACACCAGCGCCGCTTTCTCAAGCCACTGGCTTTTCTCTTGCAGCATGGGCACCAGCTCAGCAGGCGTGGCGTAGTAATGGAACTTCGCGCGGCTGCGGGCGGTGGTCGCAACGGTAAACGAAATGTCATGCAGTGCGTCGGCAAGAGTAGCGTAAGTCGTTATATTATCGAGAATATCTCCCGAACCATGCGCCACCCAGCGGGCAGCAGGCTCCAGGTGCGCAGTGCTGTCCACAATACGTAAATCGGTAAAACCCATGGTCTTCATGGCACGCGCCGCAGCGCCTATATTTTCTGCTCTGGCTGGGGCGACCAGTACAATCGACAGATGCATTTATGCTCTCTTTTTAATCAGTTAGCGGGTAAAAATGTGATGCACTTCAACATATTACGCAGCGCAAATTTACAAATTTGCAACACAAATCACCGAAATAGCGTTTCACAACAAATTAAAGACGCTAAACTATTTTGTGTCTGAACAATCAGTTAGAATGTTAATAGAAGACCATTATCCCTATGTTTTATAATGATAATGGCATCATGAATACCCTATTCTGATTGGATTCGCTTCGTTTATATATCAATGTCCGCAACTAGTTGGTTTATTGAAAAATTGTGACAAAGGCTAGCATTCGGCTACGATGATTTCATCAAACTGTTAACGTGCTACAATTGAACTTGATATATGTCAACGAAGCGTAGTTTTATTGGGTGTCTGGTGTCACTTAGCCTGTTATGTTGCTGTTAAAATGGTTAGGATGACAGCCGTTTTTGACACTGTCGGGTCCAAAGGGAAAGTACCCAAGACCAAGCTAATGATGTTGTTGACGTTGATGGAAAGTGCATCAAGAACGCAATTACGTACTTTAGTCACGTTAAGCCGATCATGTTAATTTGCGACATGCATCAGGCAGGTCAGGGACTTTTGTACTTCCTGTTTCGATTTAGTTGGCAATTTAGGTAGCAAACATGCAGACCCCGCACATTCTTATCGTTGAAGACGAGTTGGTAACACGCAACACGTTAAAGAGCATTTTCGAAGCAGAAGGCTACGATGTCTTTGAAGCGACCGATGGCGCAGAGATGCATCAGATCCTTTCTGAAAATGATATCAACCTGGTAATCATGGATATCAACCTGCCGGGCAAAAACGGGCTTCTTCTGGCGCGCGAACTGCGTGAGCAGGCGAACGTCGCGTTAATGTTCCTGACAGGCCGTGACAACGAAGTTGATAAAATTCTTGGCCTGGAAATCGGTGCGGATGACTACATCACCAAGCCGTTCAACCCACGCGAGTTAACCATTCGTGCACGCAACTTGCTGTCCCGCACCATGAACCTGGGCACGGTCAGTGAAGAGCGTCGTAGCGTCGATAGCTACAAATTCAACGGCTGGGAACTTGATATCAATAGCCGTTCGCTGATTAGCCCGAACGGTGAGCAGTATAAACTGCCGCGCAGCGAATTCCGCGCGATGCTGCACTTCTGCGAAAACCCGGGCAAAATTCAGTCCCGTGCAGAACTGCTGAAGAAAATGACCGGCCGTGAGCTGAAACCACACGACCGTACCGTAGACGTAACCATCCGTCGTATTCGTAAACATTTCGAATCTACGCCTGATACGCCGGAAATCATCGCCACTATCCACGGCGAAGGGTACCGTTTCTGCGGAGACCTGCAGGAGTAATCCCGCAGTCAATGCAATAAAGAAAAACGGCGCATTCGCGCCGTTTTTTTTATTTCCAGATCCGCATCGTGTCGTTATCGGGCTCTGCGGGTGGCTCAGGGCGCTTCGGCTGTGAAAGCGAATACCAGTCGAAATGCCGGGTCAGGTACATCACGGCGAACAGTGCCAGTGCGAGCACCGCTGACCCCAACAGCAGCGCACTATCCTCCGAGCGCAGCAGGAACCACATCACCACGTCCAGCCCCAGCAAGGCCAGCACAAACAACCCGCTGCGCTTCCAGCTTTTTAGCACCGCCTGCAGGTACATCCCGTTCATCGCAGCACCCACCAGGCTTGCAACAACCCAGGCAGGTGTAAAGCCGACGTGTTCTGACAGCGCCAGCAGCACCAGATAGAACAGCACCAGCGACAGCCCCACCAGCAGATACTGCATTGGGTGCAGGCGCAGCCCGGTTAAGGTTTCGAAGACAAAGAAGGCCATAAACGTCAGCGCAATCAGCAAAATAGCATACTTGATTGCCCGGTCAGTCAGCTGATACTGATCGGCAGGTGTGGCTACCGTGACGCTAAAAGCCGGGATCGACTCCCACGCAGGAGATTCACTCCCGTTGAACCAGCTCTCAAGGTTGTTCGCAAACCAGCTGCTCTGCCAGTTCGCCTGAAAACCTGAATCACCGATTTTGTGTTTCACCGGCAGATAGTTGCCCATGAAGCCCGGATGCGGCCAGTTGCTGTTCAGCGCCATTTCGCTGTTACGTCCCACGGGCACCACGGCAAAACTCCCCGTCCCCGCCAGATTCAGCGACATCTCCATGGCAAACGTTTTTGACTCCAGCGCTTTATCCGTCAGCGGGATATGAAGACCGGAAAGCGCGCCAGATACGCCCGAACCCGGCTCTACGCTCAGCGTCTCGCCGTTGATACTGGAGACTTTCACCGTGCCAATACCGCGTGCATCGCCCACTCCAACAACGATAAACGGCTGCCCCAGGGTCATCGTCTCCCCTTTTAGCTGCGTCATTTTTTCGGTGCTGAACTGCGCTTTTATTTTGAGATCGGTGTTCCAGATCTGTCCGTCATAGATGCCGATATTTCGGGACTCAACGCGCTGGTTACCCTCAACAAGCAGCGACTCCGGCAGGATAAAATGCAGATAGCTTTTCTTGTACTCGACCTTCTTCTCATCCTCTAGCTTGTAAAAGATCTCTGTCACCGGAATCGCAATCAGCGGGCCGACCAGTTTTTGCGGTCCGCTGGTGCTCTGGCGAAGCGTATTTTCGACATCATTACGGTAGCTTTCACGCTCTTCAATGAGGTTACTTACCATAAACAACGGGACTAACAGCAGCAGAATGCACCCCAGCAGGGTGCTTATTTTCCAGAACAGGGGGGATTTCATCATTACGTCTCCTTTGTGATGAAGAGAGCGTAACCAGGCTGTGTGGGGGCAGTTTGAAGTTATGTGAAGGGACGGTGAAGTGTCAGCGTGGCCATCACGCCGCCCTCATCACGATTGCGCAATGTAATCTCTCCCTGATGCAGACGCGCCACCTCCTGCACAAAGGCCAGCCCGAGCCCACTGCTCTTAAGCCCGTTCTCGCGCGGAAGGGAATAGAAGCGTTCAAAAATACGATCCAGCGCGTAATCCGGGATCCCGCTTCCGCTGTCGATGACGACAAGCTGTATCTGCCCCTGCTCTTCCCGGGCCGCCAGTTCAATGGTTCCGCCCTGAGGCGTAAAATCGATGGCGTTATCCAGCAAATTGCCGAGCGCCTGTTCGAGGAGATCGGGATCGCCTTCAACATTAAACGGAACAGGCTGGATAGTCAGCACAATCGCTTTTGCCGATAGCAGGGCCGAGCGCGCGTCAGCAAGCCGCGTAAACAGTGAATTGACCCGAATGACCTCCGGCGTAATCTCGACCCGATTTTCAAGCCGCGCCTGCGCGAGCAGTTTTTCAACCAGCGACTGCATGCGTGCGTTTTGTACCAGAATGTTATCAATAAAGCGTGCTGCCACCTGCGGCGGCGGCTGCTCGGCAAGGATTTCCGCCGCGCCGCGTATGGCCGCCATCGGGCTTTTCAGCTCGTGGGTGAGCGCATGGACATAGCGTTCAATGTAATTTTTCCCTTCGAGACGAATGCGCATATTCTCCAGCGCCTGGGCCAGCTTGTGCAGTTCGCTGCTGCCCGGATTAGGTAGCGGGAGAGGCGTGTCGGTGGTCACCGAATCGGCATAGCGCGATAACGTACTGATAGAACGATTGATCCACCAGGCGACAAGGAGACCAATCAGCAAGGCAATGCCGAGCAACGCGCCACCCGCCCAGAGGATCCGCCGCTCGCTGCGGTGGATAACCGGAGCCATCGCGCTGTTCGGTTTCCCGACCGACAGCACGCCGATAATCTTACCCTGCTCCACAACCGGCGCGGCAACATACATTACCGTACTCTCAGGATCGTCTGGATTGCTCTGAGTGCTGCGCGCGCCGTATTTACCGCGAAGCGTCAGCCAGACATCGTTCCAGCGCGAGTAATCTTGCCCCACGGCCAGACCGGCGGAATCAAACACCACTCTGCCCTGCGCATCGGTCATATAGACGTGATACTCGTTACGCACCTTATAGATGCCGCCGAGGTTGGCGCGGAAAGGCCGCTGATGGAGCTGTGAAAAGGCCTGCGCCAGTTTGCCCTGCTGCGCATTCCCCGAAAGAAGATCGTCGCGCCCGATTTCGGCAAGCAAGGTCGCGGTATCGATCAACGTCCCCTCGGTGGCCCTGCGCACGCCGGGCTTCACTTCCTGAACAAAAATCGACAGCACAAACCACGCGGCGATGCCCACGATCAGGAAATATCCCAGCAACAACCGCATCCCAATGCGCATCAGTAAAGGCCCAGACTGTAGCCCATACCCCGATGGGTACTGATGGGAGACTGTTCATCGTTCACCGCCCGCAGCTTGGCGCGCAGGGTTTTGATATGGGTATCCACGGTACGATCGAAGCTGTCGCCGTCTTCACCCCATACCTTGTCCATCAGCTGCTGGCGCGAAAATACCCGCCCGGGGGCCTGTAAAAAGGTTTTGAGCAGCAAGAACTCGTAGCGGGTCAGGGGTAAAACTTCACCGCACCAGCTTATTCGGGCGGCAGGTTCATTTAGCTCAAATTGCCCGATACGCATAGTTTCTGCTGGCGCGGCGGATTTTTGCATCCGCCGTAAAATTGTCCTTACCCGGGCGCAAACCTCTCGCGGAGAAAAAGGCTTGGCGACGTAGTCGTCGGCGCCCATTTCCAGCCCGAGGAGTTTATCCACTTCATCACTGCGTGCCGTGAGAAACAGCACCGGAAGTGACGGATGCTGCGCCAGCAGCTGGCGGCAGAGTTCAAAGCCGCTGATGTCCGGCAGCCCAACATCCAGAATGGCGAGCGCCGGGATCTGCCGCCGCGCCTCCTCCAGCACCGGTAAACCGCGCTCAAACGCCTTTACCGCAAAGCCTTCCTGCTGAAGCATGTAGATAAGCGTATCGGCGATACTGGTTTCGTCTTCAACCAGCCAGACCACAGGTTGTTGCATGGTTCATCCCTGAATTAATGCCATGGCATAATCGGCACGGCGCTGATGGCGTTTTTCGGTGAGCCTTCCACCACTTTGTCGGAATAGGCAAGATAAGCCAGCGTATTGCGCTTCGCATCATAGAAACGCACTACCTGCAGCTTTTTGAACACCAGCGACGTCCGTTTCTGGAACACCACGTCACCCTGCGCTTTACCGTTTTTAATTTTATCGCTCAGCTCAACTGGCCCCACCTGCTGGCAGGAGATCGCCGCATCGGAGGTATCTTCCGCCAGCCCCAGACCGCCTTTAATACCGCCCGTCTTCGCACGGCTGACGTAGCAGGTGACGTTTTTCACATCTGGATCGTCAAACGCCTCCACCACAATTTTGTGGTCCGGGCCAAACATTTTGAACACGGTATCGACAGATCCAATCTGTTCCGCCTGCGCCGCACGGCCAGCAACCAGCAACAGAGCGGTAAGAAGCAAAGTCTTGTATTTCATATTGTTACCATTCTTTAAAATTGCATTGAGCGATTATTCAACACTTTAGACAAAAATGTAGCAAGATCACAGGATTAGAATATATTCGCCCAAAACGGGGGAGAAAAGGCATTAATGCGCAAAAAAAACACTGAATGCTAAAACATCAAAAAATGCTATTATCCGCTAACCTGTTATCAGGCACCTGCTGTTTTAAGGATGAGGATAGTATATGGATCAGGCTGGAATTATTCGCGACCTGCTCACTTGGCTGGAAGGTCATCTCGACCAGCCTTTGTCACTGGATAATGTGGCGGCTAAAGCAGGCTATTCCAAGTGGCATCTGCAAAGGATGTTCAAGGATGTCACCGGTCATGCTATCGGGGCCTATATTCGCGCACGTCGTTTGTCCAAGTCTGCGGTGGCATTGCGCCTGACCGCGCGGCCCATTCTGGATATTGCCTTGCAGTATCGTTTTGATTCGCAGCAGACCTTCACCCGTGCGTTTAAAAAACAGTTCTCGTTGACGCCAGCGCTCTATCGCCGCTCGCCAGACTGGAGCTCGTTTGGTATGCGCCCGCCGCTGCGTCTGGGCGAGTTCGCCATGCCGAAATACGAAATTGTCACGCTGCCGGAAACCCATCTGATCGGTACTACCCAGAGCTACTCCTGTTCTCTTGAGCAGATTTCTGAGTTCCGTCATCAGATGCGTGTCCAGTTCTGGCGCGACTTCCTGAGTCATGCGCCAGCGATCCCACCGATCCTCTATGGTCTCAACGAAACGCACCCAAGCCAGGAAAAAGACGACGAGCAGGAGGTGTTCTACACCACCGCGCTGACGCCAGAGATGGCAAATGGTTATATTCAGGGGTCTAAACCGGTCGTGCTGGAAGGCGGCGAATACGTGATGTTCTCGTATGAAGGACTGGGAACGGGCGTTCAGGAGTTCATCCTGACCGTTTACGGGACCTGCATGCCGATGCTGAATCTGAATCGCCGTAAAGGTCAGGACATTGAGCGCTACTACCCGGCGCAGGATGCGAAACCGGAAGAAGGCCCAATCAATCTGCGGATGGAATTCTTAATTCCGATACGTCGTTAACGCTGCAGTTCATCAAGCGCAGGGGCATCGAGATGCGAAATGTCCCCTGCCATCTCCACGACCCAACCCGACGCCAGCCACGCACTTTCCTGATAATCAATTCGGGAAATAGAGCAGTTGCGCAGACGCAGACGACGTTCAGCATAAGCCGGTAATCCCAGAATGGTGCTCACCAGGCAGCCCAGCGCAATACCGTGACTCACCAGCAGCGGACGGCTACCTGCCGGAAGCTTCAGACATTCCGCCAGTGCGGCATGCATACGCACGCTCAGCTCCTGCATGGATTCCCCCTCAGGGATGCGGCCATCTTCGGTACCGTTGACCAGCGTACGACGCCAGCCCTCTTCCGTTTCGGTCAGCGTATCGATATGGCGTTTTTCCAGCACGCCCATATCCAGCTCGCGCAGACGCGGCTCTAGCATCACGTCACAGCCGCAGGCATCTGCGATGATGCGCGCTGTCTGCTGCGTGCGACCTAAATCGCTGGTGATCACGTGGGTAATGCCCAGCGTCCTGGCACGCTCTGCCACCTGCCACGCTTGCTGGATCCCCTTCTCAGTGAGAGGACTGTCTGACTGGCCTTGAATACGTCGCTCGGCGTTCCACTGCGTCTCACCGTGGCGAACAAGGTATACCTGTAACATGCTTTTTTTCCGTTATACTGCGATGAGTTTTTTTTGAATCGAGCTTAATTATGCACCATGTTGTCTCTGCTACCACCAATCCTGCCAAAATTCAGGCAATTCTAAAGGCTTTTGAAGAGATTTTCGGCGAAGGATCCTGCCATATCGAAGCCATCGGCGTCGAGAGTGGCGTACCTGAACAGCCGTTTGGCAGCGAGGAAACGCGCGCTGGCGCACGAAATCGCGTGGCAAATGCTAAAGCCGCGGCCCCAAAGGCGGACTTCTGGGTCGCCATTGAAGCCGGGATCGACGAAGGTGCCACCTTTAGCTGGGTAGTGATAGAAAGCCGAGAGCAGCGCGGTGAAGCGCGTTCTGCCACCCTGCCGCTGCCAGAGATCATTCTGAACAAAGTGCGCGAAGGCGAAGCGCTCGGGCCGGTGATGTCACAGTACACCGGCATTGATGAGATTGGACGTAAAGAAGGGGCGATTGGCGTCTTTACTGCGGGCACGCTCACGCGTTCAGGCGTTTACCACCAGGCGGTGATTTTAGCGTTAAGCCCGTTCCATAACGCGATTTATCGTTAGGTATTTTTCAACAACACCGCTTCCAGCCACTGGCGCAGCTCGACCGGCGCAGACTTCAGGCTGTTCGAGCCGCGGGTGATCGTCGCGATGCCCGCGCCCAGCTCATTTTTCAGCTCACGCTGGCTCATCTCACCGCGCAGTAGCTCTTCAATGATCCGCACGCGCGTGCCCAGCGCTTCACGCTCGTCTGGGGTCAGCATCAGCTGCATAAGAGGTAAGTGCAAATCCTGATCGTAAGACTGGCGAAGCAGCTCCACAAAACGAAGCCACTCCTGGTGACGCTGTTCGGCCATTGCCGAGGAATACGGGGAATGCTGGGTCATGTTATGCTGCCTCTTGTACTCATTAGCGAGTACAGCATAACACAACCCACGCCGATCAGTAACGTCTCTGCCACTCGGCATCGCTCATCAGGGTATCTTTCTGCCCCATGAAGTAGCGATAGTAAGCATCGTACGCCAGCACGTTCTTCACATAACCGCGCGTTTCTGAGAACGGAATGCTCTCCACAAACGCCACGGCATCAATGCGTCCGGCGCTGTTGCTGAGCCAGGTACGCACGCGCCCCGGCCCCGCGTTATACGCCGCCGAAGAGAAAATGCGGTTATTGCCAAACTGCTGATAAACATACTGCAGATAGCTGGTACCGATGTTGATGTTGGTATCCGGATCGAGAAGCTGTGAGGGGCTACTGTACCCGGGAATGTTAAACATCTTCACCGTATGGGTCGCCGTTCCCGGCATAATTTGCATCAGACCGCTGGCCCCCACCGGGGAGCGGACTTTCGGATTCCAGGCACTCTCCTGACGGGCAATCGCCATCGCGTAACTTTGCGGGATATCTTTGCCGCTGGTGTAGCGTTCGAAAAGATCGTTGTACGCCAGCGGGAAACGCTCTTCAAGATGATCCCAAAGCTTACCGGCGATCGTCGCCTGCACGCTCAGATCCCACCAGTGGTTATCCAACGCATAGCGGGCAAGCTGGGCTTTCTCGTCGGTGGTGCGACTGGTTACCAGATTCGCCCACTCGCTGCGCGCGGTATTGTCCATATTCCAGTACATCAGCTCGCGCACGCGCGCCATCTCTGGCCCCTGCGTCAGCGCCGGGTTCGCATTCGCGGGCGCTTTATCAATGCGGAAGGTATACTCCTCGCCCAGGCGCTGCGCGGCTACCATCGGATAGAAGCCACGCTGCTGCATCAGGCCGTGGAGGATCTCTTTGGCTTCATCATCACGACCGCGCTCCATCAGCAGATCGGCCTGCCAGTAGCGCCATTCATCTTTCTCTTTGGCGTCCATCGGCAAACGTGCGAGCCAGGTATTCAGCCCCCGGCGATCGCCGGTGCCCAGCGCCATGCGCACGCGGCGCTCCACCAGCGACGTGGAGTTCGAACGCATAATGGCATCATCTCGCCAGCGTGCCTGTTCGTCGGTCACATCCGTGCCCATCAGTCGCCACGCCACGATGTCACGCAGCTCCTGGGTTTGATCGTCATTCAGCTGCTGAGCCTGCACCAGCTGCGGGATCATCAGCCGGGCGTTTTCCACATCGTCGCGCGCCACGCTGGCAAAAGCCACCGCCGCCATCTGACGGGTAAAGTCAGTCGCGCCCGTGCTGCGGGCAAAGGTCAGGACGCTGTTCGGATCGTTTGCCAGCGCGATAACGGCCGTAGAGATCGTCTGATAATCGGAGGGCATCTGCCCCGCCAGCGCGGTCACCAGGCGCGTGTTGCCGGCTTTCATCGCCAGGCGAATACGCTCAAGATAGGCCAGCGGATCCTGCTTGCCGGAGGCTCGCCACGCGCCAAACAGCGAATCACAGGCATTCGGCTGGCTTTTGCCGGTCAGCCAAAGATCCTTCGCCCCGGCCCAGGCCTCTTCCTGCTGTCCGGTCGCCCATTTCGCATAGTAGTAGTTACACTGCGCTTCGGTGGTATTCGGCTTATCGGGGCTAAATGCCAGCAGCCCGCGCCAGTCTTCGCGACGCGCCAGTTCATTCACAAAACGAGATTGCAGGGTTCGCGCAGGCGGCAGGGTCGGGTTCGCCTGAATGAAATTATTCACAGTGACGGTCGGCTGGTTCATGAGATCGTCAGTGATCTGGCGATACTCCAGATACGGATACAGCGGATAATCCTTCAGCGTCGGCATCAGCGCCTGCACGGTATCCATCTGCTTATTGTCCCACGCCTGTTTAATCTGGGCGTAGCGATTACGTTGTTCATCCAGTGAATCGGCATGCACCGCCTGGCTTACCGCCATTACGCATACGCTGGCAGCCAGCAGACGCCAGACCACCTGTTTGGCTTTTTCCACAAGCTCTTCCTCATTGTTTTTTCGTCAATTGCAGCGTCTTGCCACGTCAAAGTCACACCAACTTATGCTAACCAGGCATCCTGCAACGCGCCACGTTATGGACACTTTTTTACCTTTCTTGCGCGTTTTAACACTCCCGACGTTCCTGGCTGGGATTAGGGCGTGAAAAAGGCTACACTTCGAGGCTGAAATTCCTTCTCATTACGATAAAAGAGGCGAAGTCCAACGTGGCTCAATTCGTTTATACCATGCATCGTGTCGGCAAAGTTGTCCCGCCGAAACGTCATATTCTTAAAAATATCTCGCTGAGCTTCTTCCCGGGCGCAAAAATTGGTGTTCTGGGTCTCAACGGTGCCGGTAAGTCCACCCTGCTGCGCATCATGGCCGGCATCGATACAGACATCGAAGGTGAAGCCCGTCCGCAGCCTGGCATCAAGATCGGCTACCTGCCGCAGGAACCTCAGCTGAACCCGGAACACACCGTTCGTGAATCCGTTGAAGAAGCGGTTTCCGAAGTGGTTAACGCCCTGAAAGGTCTGGATGAAGTGTATGCCAAATACGCCGAGCCGGATGCAGACTTCGACAAGCTGGCCGCTCAGCAGGGCAAGTTTGAAGAGATTATCCAGGCGCACGATGGTCATAACCTGAACGTGCAGCTGGAGCGCGCGGCCGATGCCCTGCGCCTGCCGGACTGGGATGCGAAAATCGCCAATCTTTCCGGGGGTGAACGCCGCCGCGTAGCGCTGTGCCGCCTGCTGCTGGAAAAACCAGACATGCTGCTGCTCGACGAACCCACCAACCACCTGGATGCGGAATCCGTGGCGTGGCTGGAACGCTTCCTGCACGACTTCGAAGGCACCGTGGTGGCAATTACCCACGACCGTTACTTCCTCGACAACGTCGCAGGCTGGATCCTGGAGCTGGACCGCGGTGAAGGTATTCCATGGGAAGGTAACTACTCCTCCTGGCTGGAGCAGAAAGATCAGCGTCTGGCGCAGGAAGCTTCTCAGGAAGCCGCGCGTCGTAAGTCTATCGAGAAAGAGCTGGAGTGGGTTCGTCAGGGTGCTAAAGGCCGTCAGTCTAAGGGCAAAGCCCGTCTGGCACGCTTTGAAGAGCTGAACAACACCGAATACCAGAAACGTAACGAGACCAACGAACTGTTTATTCCGCCTGGAGCACGTCTGGGGGATAAAGTGGTTGAAGTCACCAATCTGCGTAAGTCATACGGCGATCGCCTGCTGATTGACGATCTGACCTTCTCCGTACCAAAAGGGGCTATCGTCGGGATCATCGGTCCGAACGGCGCGGGTAAATCGACGCTGTTCCGCATGATGTCCGGTCAGGAGCAGCCTGACAGCGGCTCTATCACCCTGGGTGAAACCGTGAAGCTGGCGTCCGTTGACCAGTTCCGTGACGCGATGGATAACAGCAAAACCGTGTGGGAAGAAGTGTCCGGCGGTCTGGATATTATGCGTATCGGCAACACCGAGATGCCAAGCCGCGCTTACGTTGGCCGCTTCAACTTCAAAGGCACCGACCAGGGCAAACGCGTGGGCGAGCTGTCCGGCGGTGAGCGCGGTCGTCTGCACCTGGCGAAGCTGCTGCAGGTTGGCGGTAACGTACTGCTGCTCGATGAACCGACCAACGACCTGGACATCGAAACCCTGCGCGCGCTGGAAAACGCCCTGCTGGAGTTCCCGGGCTGCGCGATGGTTATCTCGCACGACCGTTGGTTCCTTGACCGTATCGCGACCCACATTCTGGACTACCAGGATGAAGGGAAAGTGGAGTTCTTTGAAGGTAACTTCACCGAATACGAAGAGTACAAGAAACGCACGCTGGGCGCTGACGCGCTGGAGCCGAAGCGTATTAAGTACAAGCGTATTGCGAAATAAAAGCAAAACGGCAACTTCGGTTGCCGTTTTTAGTATTTGTTCCCTATCCCCGTGGGAGAGGGCCAGGTGAGGGCATCAGGCCGCACAGTTCGTAGGCCGGGTAAGCGTCAGCGCCACCCGGCTTTTTTATTTGTCCACGTAATACCGCTTCACCTCGTCAAACTGTATCGCAAAGTCGATATAGCTCATCAGCGCAGGCGAGTTCAGCTTGCGGCTCGGATAAGCCAGCCACAAATCATTCCCCTCGACGTTCCATTCAGGCAGCACCTTCACCAGCGCCCCTGTCTCAATCTTATCTTCCAGAAGAAAGGCGGGTAACAGCGTGATCCCGGCGCCAGCAATCGCACATTCACGGGCGTACACCAGGTTATCCGTCATGTGGGCGTTATCCGGCAGGTAGCGGTAATCCTCACTCTCGCTTCGCAGCAGCCACTCAGACCAGGCTTTGTGGGTAATGCAGCGGTGCTCCACCAACTGACGGGGATGGATTAACGGCTCCCGACGCGCCAGATAGTCGGGTGAAGCCAGCATATAGCGCGGACAATGTCCGATCATCCGGCCAATCAGGGAGGAGTCCTGCGGCTTACCGGTACGCAGCGCCACGTCAAAGCCGGACTCGACCAGATCCACCACATCATCAGAGATCGACACGTCCAGCGACACGTCAGGATAGCGAAGCTGGAATTCGGCATTCATATGCGCCAGCAGCGTCGCACCAATCCCCGCCGGGCAGGTGATGCGCAGCCGCCCGCTCGGGTTTTCGCGTAGCCGCTGAATGGCATACTCCGCCCGCTCGCTGGCCGCCAGCATTTCGCGACAGTGCACCAGATAATGCTCGCCTGCAAAAGTCAGGCTGATTCTGCGCGTCGTGCGGTTGAGCAGGCGTATTCCTACCTGCTGCTCCAGCTGGCTTATTCGCTGGCTGACGCTGGATTTTGGCAGTTCAGCCTTCTGTGCCGCAGCAGTAAAGCTGCCCATCTCGGCCACCAGCGCAAACAGCGCCATATCCTGAAGCTGTTTAAACATGATTGTTCATCCTGTGAGAACACTTCGTTCTTGATTGTCCATCTTATCATGCAGCTGACCACTTAATAGACTAGCCTCAACAAAACGCATGCCATTGAGGAGTCCATCCATGTCAGTTAAAGCCATTGCCGTTAATCCTGCGAATCCCGGCACGTTCATTGAAATCGCCCCGCCGATGCCGCAGCCCGGCGAGCACGATCTGCTTGTCGAAGTGAAAGCCGTGTCTGTTAACCCGGTCGACACCAAGGTGCATGCAGGCATTGTCAAAAACGGGCTGAACGAGCCGCGCATTCTCGGGTGGGATGCCAGCGGTATCGTTAAAGCCGTGGGCGCGGCCGTTACGGGATTTAAACCCGGTGACGAAGTGTGGTACGCAGGGGATATCACTCGTCCGGGCAGCAATACCACCCATCAGCTGATCGATGCGCGTATTGTCGGACACAAACCTGCCAGCCTTGGCTGGGCGGCAGCAGCCGCATTGCCGTTGACCGCGCTGACCGCCTGGGAAGGGTTGTTCGAACGGCTGAACATTCAGGATGCGGACGCGGATAAAACGTTACTGATTATTGGCGGCGCGGGCGGCGTGGGCTCGCTGGCGATCCCGTTTGCAAAGCACAACAGCAAGGTGAACATCATCGCGACAGCATCAAGAGAAGATTCCGCCCGGTGGTGCCGCGAGCGCGGTGCGGATCGGGTCGTGAACTACCGCGACCTGAAAGGTGAGCTGGCAAAACAGGGTATCACTTATGTGGATTACATTTTCATCCTCAATGACACCGACGGCCACTGGGATGCCGTCAGCGAACTGATCGCACCGCAGGGGCACATCTGCTCCATCGTTGAGAACGCGCATCCGCTGAACCAGGATAAGCTGAAATCGAAATCCGCCGCCCTGCACTGGGAGTTTATGTACACCCGCAGCATGTACCAGACCGCTGATATGGCACGTCAGGGCGAGATCTTAAACGAGGTTGCAAAGCTGGTGGACAACGGCTTGGTGGAAAGCTCGCTCAGCGAAACGCTTCACGGATTGAGCGTGGAAAGCATTACCGAGGCGCACCGCAAAGTGCTGGAGGGACATATGCGGGGGAAAGTGGTGGTTGCGTTCTGAAGGAGATGATGCCCTCTCCCACAGGGAGAGGGTGGTTAAAGCTTACCCCTGCTCCCCCATCATCTCCTTCACCAGCTCGACGCAGCGCAGGAAACGGGAGTCGTAGTCCGACTCTTCAACATGCACAAACTCAACGTTGTTTTCGTTGAGCATCTCCACCAGCATGGACTGGAACTCGCGCCTGTCTACGGAGCTGCCGAGGCTGCGCATGCCATCAGCGACCCATGGCGTGTTGTTTTCCAGCAGGATCACCAGGTCAAAGCGGTATTCGTCAATCAGCGCCTGCACGAACGGGTGCTCGCGCCCTTCGTACTTTTTACAGAACGCCTGCGTGGTGACGAAATCGGTATCAATAAACGCCACTTTGTTGGCATATTTGACCGCAAAATCAATGTACTGGGCGTGGCCGAGCGCGATTTTATCGTAGTCGGAATACTGCAGCGCCATCTCGTCACCGCCGAGGTGCGAGAAAACGTAATCGCGGCCATACTCCCACGCACTGGTCGTGTTGAAGATATTCGCCAGCTTATTAACGAGAGTGGATTTTCCGCTCGACTCACCGCCCAGGATCGCAACGGTACGTACAAAGAAGGGCTTTACCTCGGTCGGGATATAATCCCAGTAGCGGAACGGGTTTTCGCGGATCTGCGCCCCGCTGATGTTCATGAAGGTCCGTTTCGGATCGATCAGCACCGTCTCGATGCCCAGATGCTCGCGGAACTGCGGCGCGTCGGACTCTTCAGAGGTGTAGATCCAGTTAGGTGCAATGCCCTTCTCTTCCATAAACGCTTTGATGCCGTTGCTCCACACGTCCCAGCCGTGCGGATAGGGCTCCATGCCCTCTTCGTTAAAAGCATGAATGCGAATGTTTTTCTGGTACTTAAAGGTCTGGAGCAGCCAGCGCAGGCGGTCAGGCACCGTCGGCTGCTGCGACATGGCGCTGTCCTCGAACAACTGGCGGTCACGGGTTTCATCGTACCCCATAATGATGTGCAGCTCGTCCACCTGGCTACAGGCGCGCTGAATCAGGTAGATGTGACCAGTATGCAGCGGGTAAAACTTGCCAAACACCACGCCGATGTTCTTTTGCATACGGGGAAATTCAAGTCCCAGGAAACGGTGCAGCGCTTCGAGCTTCTGCGCGCTGGGGCTTTTGATTTTGGCGTTCAGCAGCTGGCTTAAATAGCCTTTGGTCATACCGCTGGCGTCCGCCACCTGCTGCAACGTGCAGCCTTTCTGGCGGATTGCGGTTTTGATGTAGTCAAATGATGACATAAATTACGGTGCCTCCTGCAAAATCGAATACGTAATTATAAGTCGTCAAAGACATTTAACGCATCTGCGAGTTTCTTAACGCCAAAAACCTGCATCCCTTCGGGGATTTTTTTCGGCACGTTAGCGGCGGGCACAATCGCGCGGCGGAAGCCGTGTTTTGCCGCTTCGGAGATACGCTCCTGGCCGCTCGGCACCGGTCGGATCTCTCCGGCCAGGCCAACCTCGCCAAACACCACCAGATCCTGCGGCAGCGGTCTGTCGCGCAGGCTGGAGACCATCGCCAGCAGCAACGCCAGGTCCGCGCTGGTTTCCGAGACCTTCACCCCGCCCACCACGTTCACGAAGACGTCCTGATCCGCCATCTGCAGACCACCGTGACGGTGCAGCACCGCCAGCAGGATCGCCAGACGGTTCTGTTCCAGACCCACCGCCACGCGACGCGGGTTGCCCATCATCGAGTGATCCACCAGCGCCTGGATTTCAACCAGCAGCGGGCGCGTTCCTTCCCATAGCACCATGACCGAACTGCCGGAGGTGACTTCGTCGCCACGGCTCAGGAAGATGGCCGACGGGTTGCTGACTTCACGCAGCCCCTGCTCCGTCATGGCAAAAACACCTAATTCATTCACCGCGCCAAAACGGTTTTTATGGCTGCGCAGGGTGCGGAAGCGGGAATCCGCGTCACCGTCGAGCATCACCGAGCAGTCGATACAGTGTTCAAGCACTTTTGGCCCGGCCAGGGAACCGTCTTTCGTCACATGGCCGACCATCACAATCGCCACGCCGCGCGTTTTGGCGAAGCGTGTCAGGTAGGCCGCGGTTTCGCGCACCTGCGCCACGCTGCCCGGCGAGGACTGAATGTCCGCCATGTGCATCACCTGAATGGAGTCGATCACCATCAGCTTCGGCTGCTCTTCTTCGGCGATCATGCAGATCTGCTCAATGCTGGTTTCCGACAGCATATTCAGGTTGCCGGTTGGCAGGCCCAGGCGGTGCGCACGCATCGCCACCTGCTGGAGTGATTCTTCCCCCGTGACGTAAAGGGTTTTCATCTGCTCGGCGAGCTTGCAAAGCGTTTGCAGCAGCAGGGTCGATTTACCCGCCCCGGGGTTACCGCCGATCAGAATCGCACTGCCCGGCACCACGCCGCCGCCGAGCACGCGGTCAAACTCTTTGAACCCGGTGGAGAAGCGCGGTAACGCTTCCAGGCTGATGTCTGAAAGCTTTTGCACCTTCGACACGCCTGCATTGCCCGCATAGCCGCTCAGGCGTTCATTGCGGGCCACACTCGGCGAAGCCGCCACACCACGCACTTCGGTGATGGTGTTCCAGGCATGACAGGCGCTGCATTGCCCCTGCCAGCGCGGATAATCCGCACCACATTCATTACAGACAAATGCGCGTTTTGGAGCTTTCGCCACGGTGTACCTCGTTATTTCTGTGCGGACTGCGTGCCGGGTAGCGCTTACGCTTACCCGGCCTACAAAGCAGACCGTTATTTCTGATTAAGGCTGCCAGAAAGGATGCAGAACACCCCCATCAGGTCAGCATGACGGATAGTCACTTCCGTCTTTTCGTTCACTTTTGGCTTGGCATGGTAGGCAATGCCAAGACCAGCAGCTTTGATCATCGGCAGGTCGTTCGCGCCGTCCCCGATGGCGACGGTCTGGACCACCGGGATTTCATATTTTTCGGCCAGACGGGTCAGGGTGTTAGCTTTGTACTGCGCATCCACGATGTCGCCAATCACCTGTCCGGTCAGCTTGCCGTCCATAATTTCCAGTTCGTTGGCCACCACGGTGGTCAAATGCAGTTTCTCGCGCAGATAATCCGCGAAGAAGGTGAAGCCACCGGAGGCAATCGCCACCTTCCAGCCAAGGGACTGCAGCTTCAGCACCAGTTGCGTCAGTCCTGGCATCAGCGGCAGCACATCACGCACCTGGCGCAGGATGTTAGCATCGGCCCCTTTCAGGGTCGCCACGCGCTGTCTCAGGCTGGCGGTGAAATCCAGCTCGCCGCGCATCGCACGTTCAGTGACTTCCGCCACCAGCTCACCGCTGCCTGCCAGTTTAGCAATCTCGTCAATACACTCGATCTGAATAGCGGTGGAGTCCATGTCCATGACCAGCAGACCCGGCGTTTTCAGGTGCGGAATTTTACCGAGCGGGGCAACGTCCAGCCCTGCGTCATGCGCCAGACGCGTGGCACGCTGCGTCAGAGAACCCGCCAGGCGGATAACCTGGTAATCTTCTACGCACCAGGCGGCGACGATGACCATTGCCGCACCCAGTTTGGTTTGATACTGGGTCAGGCGTTGCTTATCCAGGCCGCGACCATACAGCAGCCAGCCGCTACGGCCAGCGTGGTAATCCAGAGGCATCACCTCATCGCCACTTAACGAGAGCGGCAATCCTGGCCATAAAGAGACATCCGTTGGCAGGTCACACCAGGTAATGTTCGGCATCAAAGCTCCTGTAATTTCGTTCGCGCCGGAAGGTTCCAGAGGGAAAATAACGCATGAGGCTACCCTGTAACCATCACTTCTGGCAACATTAAGCCCTAAATTTTAAGCAGGTGGAATATGGCTCGCGCAAAACTGAAATTCCGGCTTCATCGCGCCGTGATTGTCCTTTCCTGTCTCGCACTGTTAGTGGCATTGATGCAAGGGGCATCGTGGTTTAGCCAGAATCATCAGCGGCAGCGTAACCCGCAGTTTGAAGAGCTGGCCCGCACGCTGGCGCGTCAGGTGACCCTTAACGTCGCCCCCTATATGCGCACCGAGACACCGGACGATAAGCGCATCGGCCAGATCCTGCGTCAGCTTACGGAAAACAGCCGCATTCTCGATGCGGGCGTGTACGATGAAAAAGGCGACCTGATTGCCCGCGCCGGTGAGCACGTCGACGTGCGCGACAGGCTGGCGCTGGACGGCAAAAAAGCCGGAGGCTATTTCAACCAGCAGCTCGTCGAACCTGTTCAGGGAAAAAATGGCCCGCTGGGCTATCTGCGCCTGACGCTCGACACTCACACCCTGCCGACCGAAGCCAAACAGGTGGATAACACCACCAATATTCTGCGCCTGATGTTATTGCTCTCACTGGCGATTGGCGTGGTGCTGGCGCGCACGCTGCTGCAGGGTAAGCGCACCCGATGGCAACAGTCGCCGTTCCTGCTGACCGCCAGCAAGTCGGTTCCGGAAGACGAAGAGAGCGAGAAGAAAGAATAGTGATAAAGTAGGCGGAGGATATGGAAAAGGAACTCTGCCATGACGACGTTACGCCTGCTTATCTCTGACTCTTACGATCCCTGGTTTAATCTCGCGGTGGAAGAGTGCATCTTCCGCCAGATGCCCGCCACCCAGCGCGTACTGTTTCTCTGGCGCAATGCCGACACGGTGGTGATTGGCCGCGCGCAAAACCCGTGGAAAGAGTGCAACACCCGCCGCATGGAAGAGGACCACGTCCGCCTGGCGCGCCGCAGCAGCGGCGGTGGAGCCGTGTTTCACGATCTGGGCAACACTTGCTTTACCTTTATGGCAGGCAAGCCGGAATACGACAAAAGCATCTCTACGTCGATTGTGCTGAACGCGCTGAATGCGCTCGGCGTAACCGCAGAAGCGTCAGGCCGGAACGATCTGGTCGTCAAGACCCCCGAGGGCGACCGGAAGGTCTCCGGCTCAGCCTATCGCGAAACAATGGATCGCGGGTTCCACCACGGCACTCTGCTGCTGAATGCCGATCTCAGCCGGCTGGCTAACTACCTCAATCCTGACAAGAAAAAGTTACAGGCAAAGGGCATTACCTCCGTACGCGGCCGCGTGGCGAATCTGGTGGAGCTTCTGCCGGGTATTACTCACGAGCAGATTTGCGACGCGATCCGTGAGGCCTTCTTTGCGCACTACGGCGAGCGTGTGGAGGCGGAAGTGATTTCCCCTAATAAAACGCCTGACCTGCCCAACTTCGCTGAAACCTTTGCCCGCCAGAGCAGCTGGGAGTGGAACTTCGGCCAGGCACCGGCGTTTTCACATCTGCTGGATGAACGTTTTACCTGGGGCGGCGTGGAGCTGCACTTTGACGTGGAGAAAGGTCATATTACCCGCACACAAATTTTTACGGATAGTCTTAACCCGGCACCGCTGGAAGCGTTGGCGTCACGCCTGCAGGGCTGTGTATACCGTCCCGATATGCTGCAACATGTGTGCGACGGGTTGCTTGAACATTATCCGGAACAAGAGCGGGAACTTCGGGAATTGTCGGCGTGGATCGCTCAGGCGATAAAATAATTCTCGCCCCCGGTTAAGAAGAGAAAATAGCTTCCTCCGTTCTTATCCTGCCGAAATGTGTAAATACAACCGTGAATGTATTTACACATTTTAATAAAACTCAATTCAGAGATTAGAAATACTCATTACAGAAATAACAATAACCATTAATAGAATCCCTGCGCTTGCATTTCAGCAAGTTAATGACTTCACGGAAATTTATACATTTATTTTATTAATGGTTAAGGAATAACAATGAAAAAGCTTCTTCTCGCAACGCTGATTGCGATGACCTCTTCGGCTGCATTCGCCGAAGGCAGCATCGTCATGAAGGTTCAGGGCAAGATGAACCATGCATCCTGTACGCCGGAACTCAGTAACGGCGGATCGATTGATTTTGGCACAATCGCGCTGGACCAGCTTTCTCCAACCCAGACCAACCAGATGGGTCATAAAGATATGTCTCTGACGATCAATTGCCCGTCAGCGACTAAAGTGGCATGGAGTATTGCTGATAACAAAGAAGATTCCAATGCGGCGACCTACCTGAACTCCAGCGAGTTTTACATTCGTGACGCCACAGACAATGGTGGGGACGTTTACGGTTCAGGTACCACCTACGGCGTAGGTACCACCGCTGCTGGCGATAAAATTGGCGCCTATGCAATCAGTACCCGCATCAATGAGATCACCGCTAACGGTGTGCCTGCTCAGGCGATCTTTGCGCCAAACTTCCTCAACAGCAAAGGCGAATATATGTGGCGTAACCTGGCCACCGGTGTGATTGCCAACGGTAACGCCGAGATCATGACCGCTACCAGACCAGGTTATACCGCACCGCTGGCCATCACCAGCGTTGTCTACCCTTTCAAAGTCTCTCTGGCCATTGTTAACACTGACCGTCTGACCACCACTGACGAAGCGCAGCTGAGCGGCGAAACCACCATCACTCTGGTTTATCTCTAACAGATAAAAACGCGTGACTCAACGGCGGATATTTCCGCCGTTTCTGCATAAAACATACGTTCAGAAATGTTTAATCGACATTATAAAATCTCAATACTGTCGTAAGAAAATCTAACTATTTAATGCGTTGATTCGTTAATAGAATCGGCCGCGACTCTTATGCCAGAAATTATCTTTTGGCAAGATTCATTTAAATTAAAAATATCCGAATTATCTCTTTCTATGGTTAAGGAATAACAATGAAAAAGTGCCTTCTCGCCACCGTTATGATGATGGCGGCGACAGCAGTTTATGCCGAACCTACTGCAATGTTAAAAGTTCACGGTACGCTGACCAGCGCAGGCTGCGTTCCTGAAATTAGCAACGGCGGCGTGGCCGATTTTGGCGAAGTGGGTCTGGACTCACTCTCCTCCGGTGTGGCTTATCAGGCTGGGCATAAAGATGTCACTCTGACCATCACATGTCAGTCTGCGACCCGCGTCGGCTGGACAATCAAAGATGACCGCAAAGACTCAAACGCGGGCGCACATAAAACGTCAAGCGAGTTCCATGTGGATAACGCTACCGCAAGCGGCGCACAGGCATACGGCGATTACCAGCTCAACGGTGTCGGAAAAACCAGCGCTGGCGAAAGTATCGGTGCCTATTCAGTTTCAACTTACATGAACGCGGTCACTGCTGACGGTGCAACCGTTCAGCCTATCGCCGCAGCGATGTATACCGGCGGTACCATCAGCAGCAGAAGCTGGATCAACCTGTGGGCCACCGGCATCCTCACTAACGATGGTACCGACGTCATGACCGTTGCCAAAACCGGCGAACGCGCTCCGCTGGCCTTCACGACGGCGGCCTTCCCTCTGAAGATCGCGCTGGCGATTGCGCCAAGCAAAAATCTGACCCTGACTGACAGGACCGACCTGGACGGTCAGTCCACAATCACGCTGGTTTATCTGTAACCCGCATTCACGACGCTAAACTCCCCGCTCAGGCGGGGAGTTTTAACCCATTGTTCAATATCAATATTCATGGAAAGAATTGTGAAAATTTCTCCTTTGGTCTGCGCTCTTTTTCTCACCCTTCCAGCGACAGTCTATGCTGCAGGCATGGTGCCAGAAACCACACTGCTGATGATTGATGAAGCCAACCACGGCGGCGTTATGAGTGTGAAAAATACGGACTCCATCCCCACCCTGCTTTATACCTCCATTAACGACATCGAGGGGGAGAATGGGGTCAAGCTCAACGTCACTCAGCCGGTTGTACGCCTTGAGCCAGGCCAGGAACAGCAGGTGCGCTTTATTCTTGAAACCAAAGAACCGCTGACCGTTGAACATTATAAACGCGTGATCTTTGAAGGCATTCCGCCTAAAACCAAAGATAAAAACGTTAAAGTCGGTATCAATCTTCGTCAGGATTTACCGGTGTTGATCCATCCTAAAAATCTTCCTGTTGTCACGGATGCATGGAAATTACTGACCTGGTCCGTACAAGAGAAAGAGGTTCAGGTCCGTAATACCTCGCCGTACGTTGTACGTTTTTCCACATCAGTGACGCTACTGCCTTCCCACACCGAGGGAGTGGTTAATAAAACCTTTATCCTGCCGGGTGAGACCATGAAGGTGCAGACAAATACCCCGATCGGTAGCGGCGATAATGCCGTCGAGTTCAACCCTGCCAGTCGCTACGGGATTGAAGTGGACAAGTTCACTGCCGCGCTTACACGCTGATATCACAGGGAATTTTTAGTGATACCGCGCGCTTTGCAAAACACGATGCGTCGAACAGCAGTGGCGGTCGCTTTTCTGCCGTCGTCGGCGCTGCATGCATCCGATCTGGATTTCAATACCGATATACTGGCCTCGCGGGGAATCAGTACTAATCTCGCCCATTACTTCTCTGATGCACAACGCTACCTGCCCGGCCAGCATGCCGTGCAGGTCAAAATTAACGGCGTTGAGAAGGGGAGCCTGGCCATTCGGGTTGGAGAAGAGGGGCAGCTTTGCATTGATGATGACTTCACCCGTGCAGCTGGCCTACTGCCATTGAATATCGGCGAAAAAGAGAAATGTCATAACCTGCTGAAAGATTACCCTTCCGCGACGGTAACGCTTCTACCGAATACCGAATCACTGGAGATTTTCGTTCCCGCAGAGGCAATGGACACTGGATTTTATGCCGCGAAATATTACTCGCACGGCGGTGTTGCGGGCTTAATCAACTATAGCGCCTTCAGTAACATTAACGAGTACGGCTCGGGCGGGAGCAGCCGTTATGCCCAGGGAAATTTGGGGGCAGGCATTAATCTTGCGAACTGGACGCTGCGCAGCAATTTCATTTTGACGGATGACAACGGGACTCGCAGCACAGAGAACCTGTACACCTACGCTGAACACGTTTTTGAAGAGCGGAAAATGCGGGCGCAGGTTGGGCAGATCAACGTCAATTCGGCCCTGTTTAGCGGCGCGCAAATCACCGGCGTTCAGCTAATGCCTGAAACCGGCCTTCAGCCTAATATCCAGGCCACTGAGGTGTCGGGAATTGCCCGGACGAATCAGGCCCGCGTAGAGGTTCGCCAGTCGGGACAGCTGATCTACTCTTCCCTGGTCAACGCCGGCCCTTTCTCCCTGACGGACGTGCCCCTGGTGCGCGGAAATGTCGATCTTGACGTCAGCGTGGTGGAAACGGACGGTTCGACAACCCAATTTAGCGTTCCCTCTTCCGCCCTCAATATACAGGGAAGTAATCGTGCCGAAGGGTTAAACCTCTCTCTCGGACGGGTTCGCGACAGCGGGGATGAGTCAAGTACGCCCTGGGTATTTACGCTCTCTGACGGAACGATGCTGAACACGCGCATGTCCGCCGTAGCCGCCGGCGTACTGGCAGAAAAATATCAGGCTACCGGTGCCAAACTCGACGTTTCCATCAACGAAAACTGGGCGATCTCACCGAGCTTTTTACTGAGCCAGTCCCACTTTTACGATCGACTGAAGGGCAGCAAGGCTGAACTTAGCAGCAATATCTTACTGCCCGCCCAGCTGACGATGGGGGTAAGTGCGTCCCAGTTCAGTGGCGGCTTCCGCGAACTCACGGAAGCCATGGATGAAGAGGCGCAGACCTACGAAAATAACTGGAACGCCAGCCTCACCTGGAACAATGAGTACATTGGCGCGATCTCAATGCAATACAGCGTGAATTCCGGTGATGAAAACAGCGGTGATTCACGCTATCTGATGGCCTCCTGGAGTAAAAGTCTCGGGCGTACCTCGCTGTCCGTAAACTGGCAGCATGCCATGAGCAATAGTGATACCCAGAACCAGAGCAGCACCAGCCGCGATGACGATCTCTTTTATGTCAGCCTGATCGTTCCTTTTGGCGAGGATCGCGTCAGTACCTACATGCGCGCTCAGGGGGAAAAACAAAATTATGGCGTTCAGGAAAGCGGCTCTATCGGTCAAAACCTTAACTACAACGTCTCTGCAGACCGCGATAATCAGGATAAGAGTAACGCCTTTAACGGCAATATCACCACCAACCTTCACTATACGCAGCTCGGTTTATCCGCTGGCCTGAATGACGGCAATCAGCATAACTACAGCGCATCCTTAAACGGTGGCGTAGCGCTGCATCGTCATGGCATAACGTTTTCGCCCTATACGGTAAAAGAGACATTCGGCATCGCCCGGTTAAGCGAACCGGAAAGCGGTATTGAAATCACCACCCCCGATGGAACCGTCTGGACAGATCGCTGGGGACAGGCCGTGGTTCCCGGACTTCGGGAATGGCAAAAATCGCAAATAGTGATTAATGCCAGCTCGTTACCTCAGGGGATGGATTTATCAAACGGTATTCAGACCGTCTCCGCCGCGTATGGCTCTTTTGCGCTGATCGATTTCAACGTGCTGAATACGCGTCGCGTCATGCTGGACGTCAAGCGAGTCAACGGGTCATGGCTGGAAAAAGGGCTGAGCGTGGTGGATCAGGACGGTAACTATATTGTCAGCGTAATGGATAACGGCAGCGTATTTATTCCCGATGCGTCGGATACGCCTGCGCTTTATGTGGTGGACGACAATTTAACCAAACTCTGCCAGATCGCTTACACCCTGAAAGACGAAAAAGATAAAGACGCCTATTACGAAAAAGCAGAAGGAGTTTGCCAGTGAAAATAGTTAACGCAGTGCTCATCGGTGCAGCATCACTTTTTTCGTCTTATGTCGTGGCCGAAGCGTGTCAAATTACGCTGTCGCAACCGAACGTCTCCTTTGGCAGATTCAAACAGGATGACATTATCGCCTCGCGTAAAAACTGGAACCGCATGCCGGGCAAAGAGGTCACCGCCGCGGTTTTTTGCCCGCAGCCAAGGGTGATGGCGCTTTTTCTGCAATCCACGTCCGGCAGCAACGGGGGCGTTCTGTTTGGTCAGAAGAGCCGACTGGCGCTGGTTGCCAGCAATATTCTGGTCGATGGTCATCACTATAATCTGGTCAGGACCTCTGACCGGGTATCGTTCACCTCTGCGGAAACCCCCAAGGAAAAAGTCTTTCTGAGGAATAATGACGGCATCCTTGCATATCAAAATGGCCTGCCGATGCGTGGCAAACAAATGAGTGTGACGATAAAAATTATACCTGTCATTAATGACGATCAACTGCGCGGCATTTCAGATAATACCGAGCTGGAAAGCGCACTCGCCTGGGAGCTATTAACGACAGAGTAACGCATTCACCGCCGAATAGATTATTCGGGTGAAGAGAAAAGAAGAAAAATAAAGGCAAAACACGTGGATTCGTCCATTTATTTTAACGATATATCTATGTTAAGGAATAACCATGAAAAAGAGTCTCCTTGCCGCTGCGCTGGCGCTGACAGCGACCTGTGCTCATGCGGGAGATACGGCAGTGCTGAAAGTGAAAGCCTCACTGACCAGCAACTCCTGTACGCCGGAACTCAGCAACGATGGCGTGATTGACTTCGGTACCGTTCAGGTTGGCGATCTCTCGCAAACTCAGACCACGCAGCTAGGTGAAAAGGGTCTGACGCTGACTATCACCTGCCCTACCCCTACCAAAGTGGGCTGGAGTATTGCCGACAACCGTACGGATTCGAACGCCAGCACCGGAACCGACTCAAACCTGAAGGTGCAGAACGCCACGTCAAACGGCGGCGAACTGCGCGGCAGCATGACGACCTTTGGCCTTGGCAAAACGCACGATGGCAAGAATATCGGTGCCTATTCCATCTATACCAGCACGGGTGAAGTGACGGCAAACGGGGCGACGGTTGAACCGATTCGTACGGCAGTCACTGCTGGTGTGGGCATGAGTCGCTGGCAAAAAGCCAATGGTGGCACTATCGCCAATAAGGATCTGGGCTTAATGAGCGTCGCCTCTGCGGGCAAAACGGCCCCGATGGCGGTGACCAGCGTCTCTTTCCCGCTGAACATTTCGCTGGCAGTGGAAAACCTGAAGAAACTGTCTCTGACAGAAGATACCGAGTTTGATGGTCAGGCCACCATCAGCGTGGTGTACCTGTAAGTCACAGAAACCGGGCGGCTTTCGCCGCCCGGCAGCACAACATTACTCTTTATCGCCCAGCAGAACGGATTCCAGCGCGATTTTGATCATGTCGTTGAAGGTGGTCTGACGTTCAGCAGCGGTCGTCTGCTCGTGGGTACGGATGTGGTCAGAGACGGTGCAGATGGTCAGCGCTTTTGCACCGAATTCTGCCGCTACGCCGTAGATACCCGCCGCTTCCATCTCCACGCCGAGGATGCCGTACTTCTCCATCACGTCGAACATTTCACCGTCCGGGGAGTAGAACAGATCGGCAGAGAAGAGGTTGCCTACGCGCGCATCAACGCCCAGCGCTTTGGCCGCGTCCACCGCGTTACGCACCATGTCGAAGTCAGCAATCGCCGCGAAGTCATGATCCTTAAAGCGAATACGGTTCACTTTAGAATCTGTGCATGCGCCCATGCCGATAACCACATCACGCAGCTTAACATCCATGCGCACCGCGCCGCAGGATCCCACGCGGATGATTTTCTTCACGCCGAAATCGGTGATCAGCTCTTTGGTATAGATAGAGCAGGATGGGATACCCATACCGTGGCCCATCACAGAGATTTTGCGGCCTTTATAGGTACCGGTGAAACCCAGCATGCCGCGCACGTTGTTCACTTCACGCACGTCTTCGAGGAAAGTTTCTGCAATGTGCTTCGCGCGCAGCGGGTCGCCCGGCATCAATACGACGTCAGCGAAATCACCCATTTCTGCGTTAATGTGAGGAGTTGCCATCTTCAGTTCCTTTTACATTGTTGTTTTTGCCGGGTGGCGGCTACGCCTTACCCGGCCTACAAAACCGTAGGCCCGGTAAGCGAAGCGCCACCGGGCAATGACCTCAGAACATAGCCTTGCCATATTCCATGTCGGACGTACCAAAGTACTTCGCGAGGGTCTGGCCGATGTCTGCGAAGGTTTCACGGTGTCCCAGTGAACCTGGTTTGACTTTCGGTCCGTACACCAGCACCGGAATGTGCTCACGGGTGTGGTCGGTACCGGTCCAGGTTGGGTCACAGCCGTGGTCGGCGGTCAGGATCAGAATGTCATCTTCACCCACCAGCTCCATCAGCTCTGGCAGACGGCGGTCGAACAGTTCCAGACCGGCAGCATAGCCCGCGACGTCACGACGGTGCCCCCAGGAAGAGTCGAAGTCCACGAAGTTGGTGAAGACAATGGTCTTATCGCCCGCTTCTTTCATCTCTTTGATGGTGGCATCGAACAGCGCATCCAGACCGGTGGCTTTCACTTTTTTGGTGATGCCGCAGTTAGCGTAGATGTCTGCGATTTTACCCACGGACACCACGTGACCGTCTTTCTCGTCGACCAGTTTCTGCAGCACGGTAGGGGCCGGTGGCTCAACGGCCAGGTCGTGACGGTTACCGGTACGCTGGAAGTTACCTGCTTTATCGCCGATAAACGGACGGGCGATAACGCGACCAATGTTGTAGCCGCCTTCGGTCAGCTCTTCACGGGCGATTTCACACAGCTCGTAGAGTTTATCCAGGCCAAACGTCTCTTCGTGGCAGGCAATCTGGAAAACGGAGTCAGCGGAGGTGTAGAAAATCGGCTTGCCGGTTTTCATGTGCTCTTCGCCAAGCTGGTCCAGAATCACGGTGCCGGAAGAGTGGCAGTTACCGAGGTAGCCCGGCAGGTTGGCACGCTTCACCAGCTTATCGAGCAGCTCCTGCGGGAAGCTGTTCTCGTGATCGGAGAAATAACCCCAGTCGAAGAGGACCGGCACACCGGCGATTTCCCAGTGGCCAGACGGGGTATCTTTACCGGAAGAGAGCTCGTGAGCCCAGGCGTAGGCGCCCACCACTTCCGCGTTGCCGTCCATACCGGCTGCGATTTTACCGGTAGAACCTTCATGCGCTTTCACCAGACCGAGGCGGGTCAGGTTTGGCAAGGTCAGAGGGCCTTTACGACCGTTGTCCGCTTCGCCTTTCGCACAGGCTTCCGCGATGTGACCCATGGTATCGGAACCCACGTCACCAAAACGTTCTGCATCTTCGGTTGCGCCGATGCCGAATGAGTCCAGCACCATAATAAATGCACGTTTCATAATTGTTCTCCGTACGTAGTGCTTCATAAAAATTCGATCAGATCAGTATACCGCTATTCGGTGATACGGCGATAGACCGAAGGTGAGCTTTCTGGCGCTTTATCAGCAAGCGTAATGGCCGCTTTCACCGCCTTCGCCGCGTCCTGCCAGCTGGCTTCGTCTTTGGCGTGGATCACCGCCAGCGGACGTTGGCCATCAACGCTGTCGCCCAGACGGGCCATATCGGTAAAGCCGACGCTGTAATCAATGGTGTCTGACGCCTGACGACGACCGCCGCCCATCGAGACCACCGCCATACCCAGCGCACGGGTGTCCATTGCTGAGACAAAGCCCTCGCTGTCGGCATATACGGCTTTGCTGAGCGTCGCGGTTGGCAGGTATTTGGCGTAATTCTCAACGAAGTCGGTCGGGCCTTTTTGTGCGGCGACCATACGGCCAAAGATCTCTGCCGCTTTGCCGTTGTCCAGCACGGCCTGCAGTTTCGCGCGGGCTTCCGCCTCGTCTTTCGCCAGCTTGCCGGAGATCAGCATCTCTACACACAGCGCCATGGTCACGTCGAACAGGCGCGGGTTGCGGTATTCCCCCGTGAGGAACTGGACGGCTTCACGCACTTCGACCGCGTTACCGGCGCTGGAGGCCAGTACCTGGTTCATGTCAGTGAGCAGCGCGGTGGTGCGCACGCCTGCGCCGTTGGAGACGCCAACGATCGCTTCGGCGAGCTGGGCAGAAAGTTCATAGGTCGGCATAAAGGCACCGCTGCCCACCTTCACGTCCATCACCAGCGCGTCCAGCCCTTCTGCCAGCTTTTTCGCCAGAATAGAGGCGGTGATCAACGGAATGGAGTCAACGGTGGCGGTGATGTCGCGGGTCGCGTAGAAACGCTTGTCTGCCGGGGCAAGAGAGCTGGTCTGGCCGATAATTGCCACACCCACGTCTTTAATAATGTCGCGGAAGCGGTTGTCATCCGGGAAGATATCGAAGCCCGGAATGGCTTCCAGTTTGTCGAGCGTACCGCCGGTGTGGCCCAGACCGCGCCCGGAAATCATCGGGATGTAACCGCCACAGGCGGCCACCATAGGGCCCAGCATCAGGGAGGTCACGTCACCCACACCGCCGGTGGAGTGTTTGTCCACAATCGGGCCGTTAAGGTTAAGGCTTTTCCAGTCCAGAACGGTTCCTGAATCTCGCATCGCCATGGTCAGCGACACGCGCTCGGGCATCGACATATCGTGGAAGAAAATGGTCATCGCCAGAGCCGCAATCTGCCCTTCAGAGACGGTGTTATCACGAATGCCATTGATAAAGAAGCGGATCTCTTCGTCGCTTAATGCATGACCATCACGTTTTTTACGAATAATTTCTTGTGCGAGAAACACGGTAACCTCCATGCGGAATCGGGGGAATTGTGGCGGGTGGCGCTACGCTTACCCGCCCTACGACCCTGTAGGCCGGATAAGCAAAGCGTCATCCGGCATTGTCTGGCAATCAGTAGCTGCTTGCGCTCTTACCGTCGCCATGACCCAGCGCTTTCAGCAGGCTTGCCAGCAGGCTGGACGCACCGAAGCGGTAGTGACGGGAATCGGCCCAGTCGGCGCCGAACAGCTCGTCGGCAATCGCCAGGAACTGCTGCGCGTCTTCGGCAGTACGCACTCCGCCCGCAGGTTTGAAACCAACGGTTTTGGACACGCCCATATCGCGAATGACTTCCATCATGATGCGCGCGCTTTCCGGGGTCGCATTCACCGGTACTTTACCGGTAGAGGTTTTAATGAAATCCGCACCGGCTTTGATGGAGATTTCAGACGCTTTACGAATAAGCGCTTCTTCTTTCAGCTCGCCGGTTTCGATAATCACTTTGAGCAGCACGTTTGCCGCCGCGCACGCGTCTTTACAGGCTTTCACCAGGTCGAAGCCAACCTGCTCGTTACCGGCGATCAGCGCGCGGTACGGGAATACCACGTCAACTTCGTCTGCACCGTAAGCAATGGCCGCGCGGGTTTCTGCCAGCGCAATCTCGATATCGTCGTTGCCGTGCGGGAAGTTAGTTACGGTTGCAATGCGCACATCCGGCGTGCCCTGCTCTTTCAGCGTTTTGCGGGCAATCGGAATAAAGCGCGGGTAGATACAGATGGCTGCGGTGTTACCCACTGGCGTTTTCGCCTGATGGCACAGGGCGATGACTTTCTCATTGGTGTCGTCATCGTTCAGGGTAGTCAGGTCCATCAGTTTCAACGCGCGCAGGCTGCTTGCAGTTAAATCGGTCATAACATTCTCCAACGGCAGTGCCGTATCAATTTTACCTTGCGGGTCTGTGAGTATTTTAACATCCACCCGCATCCACACTTCGACATTCATCACAGTTAATGAAAACTGCGTACAAATTTGCATTACTGTAATGAGATCCTCTTCAAACTTTAGCGCACTTATTGCTGACTAAAGCCGCGATACCCCCTGTGGGATCAAAAGCCCCAACAGGCTGGCTTTCTACAATTCGTTCATCATCAGCAGAACACTCAAGGAAGCGAACATGCCAGATACCCTGCAACAACGTTGCCAGCACATTGTGACAAGTCCGGTGTTAACCCCGGAACAAAAACGTCATTTTCTGGCGCTGGAAGCGGAAAACAACCTGCCTTATCCGGCACTTCCTGAAGCCGCCCGCGCCGCGCTGGACGAGGGATTTATCTGCGACATGTTCGAAGGCCATGCGCCTTACAAACCGCGCTACGTCCTGCCGGATTATGAAAAATTCCTGGCTAACGGTTCTGAATGGCTGGAGCTGGAAGGGGCAAAGGATCTGGATGATGCCCTCTCGCTATTAACCATTCTCTACCATCATGTTCCTTCAGTGACATCTATGCCGGTCTATCTGGGGCAGCTTGATGCGATACTGAATCCATATGTTAGAATTCTAACACAAGAAGAAATCGATAGCCGAATAAAACGTTTCTGGCGCTATCTCGACAGAACGCTCCCTGATGCGTTTATGCACGCAAACATCGGGCCCGCTGACGGCCCTATCATCCGCGCCATTCTACGCGCAGATGCAGAGCTTAAGCAGGTTGCGCCGAATCTGACCTTTATTTACGATCCTGAAATCACCCCGGACGATTTGCTGCTTGAGGTGGCAAAAAACATTTGCGAATGCAGTAAACCGCATATTTCAAACGGCCCCGTGAATGATAAAATTTTCACAAAAGGGCGTTTTGGCGTGGTGAGCTGTTACAACTCCCTGCCGCTGGCTGGCGGTGGCAGTACCCTGGTGCGCCTTAACCTCAAAGCCATTGCGGAGCACAGCACCTCCGTTGACGACTTCTTCAACCGTACGCTTCCGCACTACTGTCAGCAGCAAATCGCCATCATTGATGCCCGCTGTGATTTTCTCTATCAACAATCAGGCTTCTTTGAGAATAGCTTCCTGGTAAAAGAGGGGCTGATTGATGCCGGGCGTTTTGTGCCGATGTTTGGCATGTACGGCCTGGCAGAAGCGGTAAACACGCTCTGTGAGAAGGACGGAATCAACGGTCGCTATGGCAAAGACGAGCAGGCTAACGCGCTGGGCTATTGCATCAGCGAACAGCTTGCGGCGTTTGTAGAAAACACGCCGGTGAAGCACGGCTGGAAACAGCGCGCCATGCTCCATGCGCAGTCGGGCATCAGCTCTGATTCAGGCACCACGCCAGGCGCGCGTCTGCCTTATGGTGACGAACCGGATCCCATCAGCCATCTGCTGGCCGTTGCGCCACACCACAGACACTATCACTCCGGTATCAGTGATATTTTAACGCTCGATGAGACGGTAAAACGCAACCCACAGGCGATAGTGCAGCTTTGTCTGGGCGCGTTCAGGGCCGGTATGCGGGAGTTCACCGCCAACGTTGCGGGTAACGATCTGGTCCGCGTGACGGGCTACATGGTGCGCCTGTCGGACCTGGAAAAATTCCGCGAAGCCGGTTCGCGCACCAATACGACCTGGCTTGGCGAAGAAGCCGCACGCAATACCCGCATCCTGGAACGTCAGCCGCGCGTGATAAGCCATGAACAACAGATGCGCTTTAGTTAGTCAGGTCATTCCTTTTTCCTGCGTGGACGGGCCGGGCAGTCGCCTGGCCCTGTTCCTGCAGGGCTGCAACCTGCGCTGTAAAACCTGCCACAACCCATGGACCATCGGGCGCTGCAACGACTGCGGCGACTGCGTGCCCCACTGCCCTCATGATGCACTCAACATTCAGGCCGGACGCGTATGGTGGCAGGAGAGTCATTGCCAGCAGTGTGATACCTGCCTTCATCTTTGCCCGCAGCAGTCCACGCCCATGGCGCACCGCCTGAGCGTGGAGGAGATCCTCACGCAGATCCGAAAAGCTGCCCCCTTTATTGAGGGCGTTACCGTGAGCGGCGGCGAGGCCACAACACAGCTGCCGTTTTTAATCGCCCTTTTTAGCGCAATCAAAACCGATCCTGAACTGCAGCATTTAACCTGCCTGGTGGATAGCAACGGGCTGCTAAGCGAAACCGGCTGGGAGAAACTGCTGCCGGTACTGGATGGGGCGATGCTGGATCTCAAGGCATGGGGAAACACGCATCACCGTTTCCTGACCGGGCGCGAAAACCCGCTGATTAAACAGAGCATTCGCTGGCTTGCCGATCGCCACCGTTTGACGGAACTGCGCTTGCTGGTTATCCCGGGGCAGTGCGATTATCTGGAACATCTTAAGCCGCTGACCACGTTTATCCGCGGGCTTGGGAATGTTCCGGTGCGTATTAACGCGTTTCATGCGCATGGGGTTTACGGAGAGGCGGCGTCATGGCGCAGCGCCAAGCCGGAGGACATTGAACCGCTGGCGCAGGCACTGGAAAAACAGAAGATAACGGTGATTCGTCCGGCGCTTTACCTATAGCGTGATGCCAAATACCGCACGGGTATTTTCCAGTAACGCATCGGCAATCACCTCTTCAGGCTCCGTTCGCAGCTCACACAGGGTGGTAAACACGCGCGCCGCCTGCTCCGGACGATTCGGCTGACCCTGAAAACCACTCAGCGGCATATCCGGGGCATCCGTTTCCAGTAGCAGCGCAGAGAGTGGCAACTGTGCCATCACATCGCGGGTTTTACTGGCACGCGGATAGGTAATGGTGCCCCCCACGCCAATTTTATAGCCCAGTTCGATAAAACGCTGCGCCTGCTGCAGGCTGCCGGAAAAACCGTGCACCACGCCGCTACGCGGTAGATCGATGCGTTTCAGGAGCATCGCCAGCTTATCGTGCGTGCGTCTTGAATGGAGGATCACCGGCAGGTCGTGACGCTTAGCCAGCCGAAGCTGCGCGTCGAGGATCGTCTGCTGGCGTTCAAACTGAGGATCCTCACGATAGAGATCGAGCCCGATCTCGCCGATAGCGACAAGTTTGTCTCCTGCGGTCTGCAGGGCTTTATCAAGTGCCTCAATATGCTCATCAAGGTGGCGCTCAATCACTATCGGATGCAGGCCGAGCGCAGCATAGAGAGCGGGGTAACGCGTGGAGAGCGTCAGCACACGCGAAAAATCAGCCGCTTCTACCGACGGTACAACGATCGCCTGAACGCCTGCCTCAGCGGCTTTCGCAATACTTTGCGCCTCATTTCCCGTAAACGGCGGAAAATCAAAGTGGCAGTGGGTGTCAACAAAGCGGTGCGTCACGCCAGATCCTCGTTATCTAATAAAGCGTCATTCGCCTGTGGAATGTCCACCAGCGGCATCGTCAGGGCGTCGTTGGCGACAATTGCAGGGGGCGTAATGATGGGTTTATGCCGATGCAGAGGCGGTTGCTCCGCCAGCATCTTACCGACCGTCGCCAGGAAGTAGCGTCCGCACAGCCGCCCCGTTTTGTAGTCCATGCGCAGCGCAGGGACGCGGCTGCCCAGCGCCATGCTGATCAATGGCTTAGGAGGATAGATTTCGAAAATTCGCAGCTTACCCGGCGGTTTTTCAATGAAACGCTGCATCGCGCCGTAGGTGGTTTCATGCTGCTTCGCGATGTTCACCAGCGGTTGCAGGCTGCTGTCACCCAACCAGCGCTCCATCCGCTTAAACCACTGCGGTGTATAGTACATTTGCGACGGCACGGTACGGATCACCACGATCGTTTTCGCACCGCGACGGGCGGCTTCCTGCACCGGTACCGCGTCACTGATCCCGCCGTCCAGATAGCTGATCCCGTCCAGCAGGGCGCCGGTACGATAAAAACCGGGAATGGCGCTGGAGGCGCGGATGATGTCCAGCCAGTTCTCCTTCTGCGGAGAGAAATAGCCCGGGGAATAGTCATCCCCCCGACTGGCGCACATCCAAAACTCTTTTCCGCTATCAAACAGACGGGCCGCCGTGTCCATTGCCAGCGGCATCTGGCTGGAGGTCGACTCCAGCAGCCAGTCGAGATCGATCAGGTTGCCGCCGCGCACAAAGCGCACCGGGTTAAAAAATTCTTTCGCCGTGGTGTAGCGCATAATCACTTTTCGCGCGTAGCCAGGCTGGTTGCAGACATAGGCAGAGAGATTCTGCGCCCCGGCAGACGTGCCAAAGTAGAGATCAAACGGGTTGAACTGCGCGCGCATAAACTCATCCAGCACGCCAGCGGTGAAAATGCCGCGCTGCCCACCGCCCTCACAGACCAGTGCGAGTTGACCCGCGCGAAACGGTTTTAACGTCAGCGGCGCAATATTGCCGAGCGTAACGGGAATTCGTTGCCCCACCTCTGCTTTCCTGTTTTGATTATTTTATAACACCACAGTAACGCACCCGACCTGTAACGCAAATAAGAAAAAGCCAGTCGCGGTGACTGGCTTTATTTTGTTGATGGAATATTGCGTTTGCTATGGACGTCGACGCCCTGTAAACAGGCTGACCAGGAACAGAATAATACCCACAACAAAGACAATTTTAGCTGCCCATGCCGCTGTACCTGCCAGTCCACCAAAGCCCAATGCGGCGGCAATTAACGCGATAACCAGAAATATAATGCCCCAACGAAACATAAGCTTCTCCTTTACCATAGTTAATGTCGGCCGCTAAACGTGAGCGCTCAGGTCACTCACCGGCGTTTTTCCAGAGTCGTTCTTATTTCGCCCGCAGGGTTGAGCCTGGCGGGCGACTGGTCCAGATTTACTTCGTTTTCAGATCGTTTTTAACGCTTTTCACACCATCAATCGCTTTCGCAATTGACTCGGCGCGTTCACTTTGCGCCTGGGAATCAACCGTACCGGAAAGCTGAACCACGCCATCGGTGGTTTCCACTTTCACCTTACGGGACGGTACGATGTCATCTGCTAACAGTTTAGCTTTGATTTCGCTGGTGGTTGCCGCATCCCCGGCATAACCTTTCACTGAAGCGTCTTTGCTGTCGCGAACGTGCAGTTTATCGCTCACGGAGGTGACACCCTCAATACCCTTCGCCACTTTGACAGCCTGTTCGGCCTGGGCCTGGCTTTCCACAAAGCCACTCAGGGTCACGACTTTCTTGTCGGTTTTAACGGAAATATCGGTGCTCTTGATCGCTTCGTCATCCACCAGTGCGGCTTTCACTTTTGCTGTGATAGAGCTGTCGTCCATGAAATTACCGACTTTATTCATAGAGCTATCGATTTTTTGCCCTGCGCTATCGGCCGTGGACTGTGCTTTATCCATGGTGCTGCTTTCCGCCAGAGCGGAACCGCTAACCAGAACGCTACCCAGTGTTACAGCCAGCAGAGTTTTAGAAATCTTCAGTCTTGTCATATTCATCGATGTATTCCTGTGTTGACCCGTTATTCGGGCTACATACTTCCTTAGTAGTTTTATATATTGCGAATAAACACACGGGCGAAATGGATAACCTAAAGCCATGCATTGAACAGTTAATTTATCCACGCCCGGTGCTAAACACTGAGTTAAATATAGATCACTCTCACAATGCCGCTTTCAGATTTGGGCAAAAAATAGGCAAAAGGCGTGAAAACGCAGTGAATTAAGAACATTCCGCAAGGGACTAATAAGACAGGAAATAAAGAAGAGCACGGCGAGTGCCGTGCTCTGAGAGGGAATTAGTGTTCGCGCGTTTTGCGGAACTGAACGTCAGGATAACGCTCCTGCGTCAGGTTCAGGTTCACCATGGTTGGGGCAATATAGGTCAGGTTATCGCCGCCATCCAGCGCCAGTTGTACTTCGTTCTTACGCTTAAATTCTTCGAATTTCTTCACGTCAGAACACTCAACCCAGCGCGCCGTCGCCACGTTCACCGATTCGTAAATCGCTTCCACGTTGTATTCGCTTTTCAGACGCGCAACGACAACGTCGAACTGCAGTACGCCGACCGCACCGACGATCAGATCGTTGTTGGCGATAGGACGGAAGACCTGCACCGCCCCCTCTTCAGAGAGCTGAACCAGACCTTTCAGCAGCTGTTTCTGCTTCAGTGGATCGCGCAGGCGAATACGACGGAACAGCTCAGGGGCGAAGTTCGGGATACCCGTGAACTTCATCATTTCACCCTGAGTGAACGTATCGCCGATCTGGATCGTACCGTGGTTGTGCAGACCGATGATGTCACCCGGATACGCTTCTTCAACGTGCGAGCGGTCACCCGCCATAAAGGTCAGCGCGTCGGAGATCACCACATCTTTACCAATACGCACCTGGCGCAGCTTCATGCCCTTTTCATACTTACCGGACACTACGCGCATAAAGGCGACGCGGTCACGGTGTTTCGGGTCCATGTTAGCCTGAATCTTGAAGACGAAGCCGGTGAATTTCTCTTCTTTCGCTTCCACTTCACGGGTGTCGGTTTTGCGTGGCATCGGCTGTGGCGCCCACTCCACCAGACCGTCGAGCATATGGTCTACGCCAAAGTTACCGAGCGCGGTACCAAAGAACACCGGGGTAATTTCACCGCTCAGGAACAGTTCTTTGTCGAACTCATGCGAGGCACCTTTCACCAGCTCCAGCTCATCGCGCAGCTGCGCGGCAAGCTCTTCACCGACCGCAGCGTCCAGATCCGGGTTGTCCAGACCTTTCACAATGCGCACTTCCTGAATGGTGTGCCCTTTACCGGTTTGATACAGGTAAGTTTCGTCTTTATAGAGGTGATACACCCCTTTAAACAGCTTACCGCAGCCAATAGGCCAGGTGATTGGCGCACAGGCGATCTTCAGCTCGTTTTCCACTTCATCCATTAACTCCATCGGGTCACGGATGTCACGGTCGAGTTTGTTCATAAAGGTGAGGATCGGCGTATCGCGCAGACGGGTAACTTCCATCAGCTTACGGGTACGATCTTCTACCCCTTTCGCGGCGTCGATCACCATCAGGCAGCAGTCCACTGCCGTCAGTGTACGGTAGGTATCTTCGGAGAAGTCTTCGTGGCCCGGGGTGTCCAGCAGGTTTACCAGGCAGTCGTGATACGGGAACTGCATCACGGAGGTGGTAATCGAAATACCACGCTGCTTTTCCATCTCCATCCAGTCTGATTTCGCATGCTGGCTGGAGCCACGGCCTTTAACGGTACCCGCAGTCTGGATCGCCTGTCCGAACAGCAACACCTTCTCGGTGATGGTCGTTTTACCGGCATCCGGGTGCGAGATAATGGCAAAAGTACGGCGCTTGGCCACCTCTTGCAGATAAGGAGACAACGTCATAATTAAATCTTCTTTTATAAGCGCGGCAGCACGCCACGCGTCATGGAATACAAAATTGCGGCTATTTTACCCATCAATGGGGGGCAGGCAATCATTGTTTACACAGGAGTTGCTCCAGTTCGTTCAACGACGTGACGGTCCAGGTCGGCTCAATGCCTTCAGGCTTCACGCGGCCATGCGCATTCAGCCAGACAGTCGACAGACCGGAGTTCATACCCCCCAGAATATCAGACTCTGCGGTATCCCCTACCATCAGCACGCGGTCGCGGTCGGGATTTCCGGCTTGCGCCAGGGCATAATCAAAAATTCGCGGATCCGGCTTCGGCACCCCCACCTCTTCGGAGATCACCAGCGCGTCAAAATGATCGCGCAGGCCGGTGCGTTCAAGGCGGATCTGCTGCAGCGCGGTAAAGCCGTTGGTGATGATCCCAAGCTTCGCTTTACCTTTGAGAGAATCCAGCAGGGAAACCGCGCCCGGCAGTGGGGAGCAAATCTCTGCCATCGCATTGAGAAAAGCGTCGTTCAGCGAGCCCGGACTGACGTTTAAGCGTTCCGCCCACGCGTCAAAACGCTGGTGCTGGAGTTGTAACGCGGTGATGGCGCCGTTCTGATAATCCACCCACAGCGGCTTGTTCACCGCCTGATAGTCCTGAAAATCTTCAGCGGTGAAGGTCACGCTATAGTCGAGAAACATCCGCTGTAGGCCGCCGAACGCGTCAAAGGTAAACAGCGTTTCGTCGGCATCAAAGAAAATCCAGTCCCATTTCATCGTTACAACCTTATCTTTGTTATCCAATTGGCAGAGCCATAATAATGGCGTCTTCACGTCCCTCTGCGGTGGGGTAGTAGTTACGGCGGATTGTCGCCTCGTTAAAGCCTAAGCTTTCATAGAGCGCGATGGCGGCGACATTCGACGCGCGCACCTCCAGCCAGAGGGTAAAAACGTCACGGGTTTCGAGCTCACGAATGAGATGCTCAAGCAGTTCTCTTCCCAGTCCCCAGCGCTGAAACGCAGGGTCAACCGCGATGTTAAACAGCGTCGCCTCATCAAGGACGACCTGCGTTATGGCAAACGCCGCCATAGTGCCGTCAACGTCCAGCCGGTAGTTGAGGTACCGATCGCCCTGGTTGCTGGCGAACGTTTTTTCGCTCCACGGAAACGCGTGGGCGCGTGTTTCAATCGCGAACGCGGTGGTCAGGTCAGGCGTCGTGAGGGAAGAAATCGTGTTCATATTCGCAGATTTGTTGCCATAGCGCGCTGCGCGCTTTTGGGTTGGCTTTCAGTTCGTCCAGCGCTGGCGAGCAGATCTGGCTCCCCTGAAGAGAGATGTCGGTCGTCTCTCCGATGCACCAGCTGTTACACCGACTCTCAGGAGGAAGCATTGCCACCCGTTCCGGCGTCAGCTGTAAAACCTGGTCGGAAGTCAGCTTCAGGCTGCGAAGGACATCACCAATCAGGGGTTCATTCAGGGCAGGCAGTTCTTCCGCCACCATCACCAGCCTGACGTGCGCCGGGATGGAGATAGCGATTTCACCCTGCAACGCCGTCGGGCGACGCAAGGCCCACTGGGTGATGCCCAGTTGCTGCAACTGCCAGTCTCGTCGGGATGTCATAGCGAAAACTCCTGTCTCTCAGGCGCGCAAATATAGCAAATGTGTCGAAAGTGCGCCATCTACCTACTATAATCCCCGCCTGAGTTTATTGAGGAATAATTCATGTCTGCATTTACCCCGGCAAGTGAAGTCTTGCTGCGTCACAGTGATGATTTCGAAGAAAGCCGTATTCTGTTTGCCGGAGATATGCAGGATGACCTGCCTGCGCGTTTCGACTGTGCTGAAAGCCGTGCCCATACCCAATACTACCACCACTGGCAGGTCCTGAGCCGACAGATGGGCGAGCGCGCGCGCTTTAGCCTGGTGGCGGAGCAGCGCGATATTGCTGACTGCGATACGCTGATCTACTACTGGCCGAAGAACAAGCCGGAAGCCCAGTTTCAGCTGATGAACCTGCTCTCCCTGCTGCCGGTGGGTTGCGACATTTTCGTTGTCGGTGAGAACCGCAGCGGCGTGCGCAGTGCTGAACAGATGCTGGAAGGCTATGCGCCACTGAATAAAGTCGACAGCGCGCGTCGCTGCGGTCTGTACCATGGTCGTCTGGAAAAACAGACAGAATTCGATGCTAACACCTACTGGGACGAGTATCAGCTTGACGGCCTGACCATCAAAACTCTGCCGGGCGTGTTCAGCCGTGATGCGCTGGATACCGGCAGTAAGCTGCTGCTTTCTACCCTGACACCACACACCAAAGGCAAAGTGCTGGACGTGGGCTGCGGCGCGGGCGTGCTTTCAACGGTGCTTGCCAGCCATTCGCCTAAAGTCCGTTTAACCCTGTGTGATGTGAGCGCCCCGGCGGTAGAAGCCAGCCGTGCAACGCTTGCGGCAAACGGCATTGAAGGCGATGTTATTGCCAGCAACGTCTTCTCTGACGTGACCGGCCGCTTTGACATGATCATCTCTAACCCGCCGTTCCACGACGGTATGGAGACCAGCCTCGAAGCGGCGCAAGCGCTGATTCGTGGTGCGACCCGTCACCTCAACAGTGGCGGTGAACTGCGTATCGTCGCGAACGCCTTCCTGGCGTATCCGAAAGTGCTGGATGAAACCTTTGGCTTCCACGAAGTGATCGCCCAGACCGGCCGCTTTAAGGTGTATCGCACCGTGATGACGCGTCAGGCCAAAAAGTAATCTCCCGTTCTGTTTGCCAGATAAGCGCATGCGCTATCCGGCAAACAGGCACCTCGCTCCCGACCATTTTTGCAGCGATCAATAAATCGTGCGCACTTTTCTGTTGACGTAAAGCTGAAAACATCTAGAATGCGCCTCCGTGGTTACGATACTTTTACAGTATCGATGGTATGCGAAGGTGGCGGAATTGGTAGACGCGCTAGCTTCAGGTGTTAGTGTCCTTACGGATGTGGGGGTTCGAGTCCCCCCCTCGCACCATAAATCACGTTGATATTGCTCGCACTGGGCGAAGGTGGCGGAATTGGTAGACGCGCTAGCTTCAGGTGTTAGTGTCCTTAGGATGTGGGGGTTCGAGTCCCCCCCTCGCACCAACGAGGCGATATCAAACCAGTAAGATAACTGTGCGAAGGTGGCGGAATTGGTAGACGCGCTAGCTTCAGGTGTTAGTGTCCTTACGGATGTGGGGGTTCGAGTCCCCCCCTCGCACCAATTATCTTGCATCCCTTCTGTTGTACCTCTTATTTTTCCCTGTTATTTCAAACTCATCAGTATTACCAGAATTCCACCGATCAGTGCCATACCGGATGGCAGTAAAACAAAGTGACGTAGTTGCTTATGCCAGATCATGCATGAAGTCACCAGCAATCCCGACACAAGAATGGTCTTCCAGACATCAATGGAGAGATCGGCGAACATCAAACCGCCAAGCACGACGCCCGGCAGCAGTACCCCCCATGCACTTCCCAGCACCCTGTTCAACATGCATCGCCCTTTCACAACGATAATGATAAACAATATCATATGATAAAGATTATCATTTGTCAGCGCAGACAATCAAAAAAGTTCGACCTTTACCGCTATGTAGAATGACAGGAATAGCCTAAGGTGATAAATTGCTCACCTGTTAACTACACATAAAGTTTTTCTTATAATTACTCTTTGAGTTTTTTGCATATTTTATTGCAAAACAACGCCTATTTATCTGTTTTAATTAAATTTTAATAAAAACGCACGACTATGACATCACAATCCTGGCGGTCTTTGGTTCAACGAAAATATCAATTATCGTTACGTTTATTTTTATTTCTGAATGCAACCTCAGCGGTGTTCTCGGTAACAAATCCGCTCTATTCCGTGCGCGTGTTTTCCGCCCCGCTGATTGCTATTTTTTCCATCAGCATAGGCCTGTTCGTCTGGCACTGGAAAAAGTGTGCGCGAAAGATAAATATTCCTGTGGTTTCAGGGATCTTCGGTATTTTGTGGGCATGGCAAATTGATTCGAAATTTTCGCTAATTACCCATAACCAGGCGACGTATTTGTTAATCGCCCTATTAACGGTGCTTTTTATCGGAACGCTAGCATTCGCCAGTAATATCAAAGCATTTACTCTGCATTCACTCCCCGCGTTTATTGTCTGTCTGTGGTTAAGCGATCCAGAGATGTGGCTGAGAATGACCTATTCCTTCGCACTTCCTGTGGTGGCCATCGCTATTCATAACATTTTGCAAAGACGCAACGATCGCTTTGCGCAGGAACTGCTTTCCCGGCTGCTGGAAGAACGGGAGACCCTTACCGATCTCAGCATGATGGATCCGCTTACCGGCCTCTATAATCGTCGCGGCCTGCAGAGCCGCCTGGAGAACCTGCCAGCGGTGGAAAACGGTGAACACTTTGTTCTGCTGATGGATATCGACCACTTCAAAGCCTATAACGACCACTACGGCCATATGATGGGTGACCAGGCCCTGAAACGTGTTTCTGCAGCAATCCGCGACGCCGTGCGTTCGCGTGACATTGTGGCGCGTTTCGGCGGGGAAGAGTTTATGGTGCTGCTGACGAATATTTCACTTGAACACGCCCGTCATACGGCAGAGCGGATCCGGCAAAAAGTCTACGATTTGAAAATCCCGCATCTCTTCAACGAAAGCGTCGCCACCAATGTCACCATCAGCATCGGTATTGCCATTTTTGAAAATGAAGATGTCGAAGGCGCGCTGGAGAGAGCAGACAGAGCGCTCTATGAAGCAAAGCATCTGGGGCGTAACAACATTCTTCTGAGCGAAGAGCTGCAAACCGCGTAGACGAGTCGGCGTTGAATCAGGACAAAAGTCTTGCCATTGGTATAAGCAATAGTTAGGATTGGCAATCATTATCATTTAGATTCCTATCTCAACTATGGCTACGCATACCGCACACATTGTTGAACCCCTTCTCTGGCGAGCGCCCCTCACCAACGGGAATGCGTCGCTTGCGGATGCCATACGGGATAAGATTGCGGAAACACGCGCTCACCTGCTGGACTTTATCCGGCTTGATGAAGCGCCCCCGCACCACGCCATGACCCTCGCGGAGTGGCGACAACCCTCTACGCTGCAGTCGCTGCTTGCCACCTATTCCGACCATATCTATCGCAATCAGCCAGCCCTGACGCGAGAAAATAAGCCTTTGCTTTCCCTGTGGGCGCAATGGTATATCGGGCTGATGGTACCTCCGCTCATGCTGGCGGTGTTAACCCAGAAAAGCATGCTGGCGCTCTCCCCGGAACATTTCCATGTCGAGTTCCACGAAACCGGTCGAGCGGCCTGTTTCTGGATCGATCTGCACGAGGACCTGAACGCGGCACACCTCTCTGCCCAGGAACGACTGGAGCAACTTGTCATTCAGGCCTTGATCCCGGTGGTGGATGCGCTTGAAGCGGCGGGGGAGATCAACGGAAAGCTTATCTGGAGTAATACCGGATATTTAATCCACTGGTATTTAACGGAAATGAAACCGCTGCTTGGTGATGAGAACGTTGATGCACTGCGTCAGTCCTGTTTCTTTGCAAAACAGCTTTCAGACGGCCGCGATAACCCGCTCTTTCGTACCGTTGTACTCCGTGACGGACTCCTGGTGCGCCGCACCTGCTGCCAGCGCTATCGCCTGCCGGACGTTAAGCAGTGCGGGGATTGTACGCTGAAGTAATTGGGTGCGGCCTGATGCCCTCACCCTGCCCCTCTCCCACGGGGAGAGGGAACAAACACTAAAAACGGCAACCTGAAAGTTGCCGTTTTGCTTTTACCTAGGCCACCTGCTGATTATCCTCTTCCGCATTACGCTGCGCTTCTTCAGCTTCCTGCTCCAGCAGTTGTTTCTCGTAAACTTTAAAGAACGGGTAGTAGATGATGGCCGATACGCAGGCCAGAACGACAACCAGAATAGCTGCACGGAAATCCCAGCCCAGGGCCCATGCTGCGCCTATCGGCGCCGGTGCTGTCCAGGGTACGACGGAAATGACCCGGCCTATCAAATCAAAGGTCATCGCGGCCCAGGCCAGGACGGCGTTAACCATGGGGGCCAGCAGGAACGGTATAAAGAACACCGGATTCATCACAATCGGCGTGCCGAAGATAACGGGTTCGTTGATGTTAAAGAAGCTGGGCACCACGCTCAAACGCCCGATAGAACGTAAATGCGCCGAGCGGCTACGCAGATAGCAAATCACCAGCCCCATCGTCGCGCCCGACCCACCGATCACGATGAAGAACGTCCAGAAGGCTTCCATAAAAATATGTGGCAAAGGCTGACCGGCGGCCAGCGCTGTCTGGTTAGCCCCAAGGTTTGTCAGCCAGAACATCTGCAGCATCCCGGAGACAATGGCCGCGCCGTGGATCCCGGCGAACCACAGCAAATGCCCAATCAGTACCGCCAGCAGAATCGCAGGCAGTGAGTCTGCCGCGGAAACCAGGGGTTTAAAGATCGACATAATCGCCTGCGGGATCAGCATGTCAAACTGAGACTGAATCACCAGGCTCAGCGGATAGAGCGTTAACACCACCACCAGCACCGGGATCAGCAGGTCAAAGGAGTTTTTGATCATCGGCGGTACCTGGTCTGGCAGGCGAATACCGATGTTATGCGCCTTGAGGAAACGCATCATCTCAACGCAGTAAATCGCGACCAGAATGGCGGTGAAAATACCGGTTCCACCGAGGCTATCGACAGGAAGTGTACCTTTGGTTTTCGGTGCCGCGACCAGCAAAAATGCCATGAGCGAGAGCATGGCACACATAAACGGATCGAGCTGGTGCGTTTTGACATAGTGTTTGCCCAGGTTATAGGCAATGGCCGCACAGATATAAATGGACATAATCCCCATCGTCATATCAAACGGCGTGAGGATCTGGCCTTCAAATTGTTTCGCCATATCCAGCCAGGCGCGTGCGAAACCCCAGGTGGTATCAGGCGAAAACGGCGGGTAAGCGAACACTAATAAAAATGAACCCACAATCATAAACGGCATCGCGGAGATGAAGCCATCACGGATAGCCATCACATGACGTTGAGAAGAGATGCGCCCGGCAATCGGGCTAACGTAATTTTCAACGAAACGGAATATCAGATTAAACGCAGCATGGTTGGCAGACATGGCAGCTCTCCTGTCAGACGTTTATAACGGACGCGCTCGCGCCGCACGTTGTTCCATAACTCAGCTTCACAACCTTGCTGGCTTGTGTACCCGCGGTACTGCTCAGACGAAATGGTTTCATAATTGGCTCTTATTATTGGATACAGGGACGTTACATACTCAGTATTAATCTACGCATCACGCTCTGCAACCGGTTACTGTAACCGGTTTCTGTGATTGTGAAGGGGATCCAGAAATCAGCCATCCGGGATATTTGTTACTTAAGAGATATTTACAGAGCATAAATTCTTATGACAGATTACGCAGGTTATTTGTCAGGAGGAAATAATGAGTTTGCAGTCCGTACAGCAGTTTTTTGCCGACAACGCGCCGGAGATAGAAGTTATAGAACTTAGCCAGAGTACGGCTACCGTTGCGCTGGCTGCTGCCGCCCATCGTGTGGAACCGGGACAAATCGCCAAAACCTTATCTTTGAAGATTAAAAATGAGGTGATACTGGTCGTTGCGAAGGGTGATGCGCGTCTGGATAACAAAAAACTGAAAGACACCTTTGGCGCAAAAGCGCGCATGCTCAGCAGTGATGAAGTGGTCACCGTGACGGGCCATCCCGTTGGCGGCGTCTGCCCGTTCGGGCTGGAAAACCCGCTCGCGGTTTACTGTGATATCTCTCTAAAACAGTACGCGGAAGTGCTTCCTGCCGCTGGCGCAATCCATAGTGCTGTGCGTATTTCTCCGGACAGAATGGCAGAGCTGACATCCGCAAAGTGGGTCGATGTGTGCATCTGATTGATGCGCCAGAAGATCTCTGGCGCAAAAGGCAGGTTACAAAAATGTCGGTTTGTTTAACCCCACACTACGCGTTTCTCTTACCGGCAAATGCGTAAGAATATCCGCGGCATCGAGCAACCCGACGTCAGAATTCACCCCCAGCTTCACCATCGCATTAAACTTATGTGCGCGGATAGTCTTGATATTGCGCTTAAGCTGCGCCGCGATTTCAGGGATGGAATAGCCGCACGACATATAACGCAATATTGCCCTCTCCGTCGGGCTTAACATCCGGTTCTGGCTGCAGTACCAGTGATTAAGCATATTGTCGTTTATGCGCAGCGTTTCGCTCAACAGCACCATGAATTCTTTCCGCAGGTGTTCAAGCGTCACTGATTTACTGACCACACCATGAAGACGAGAAGGGGAAAGATGGCTAATCAGCCGCGCCTCCATCTCATCAGATACCAGTATAATGCGCTGAATATGGCTATGCGTAAACGCGAGATCCCTCAGGTGTGCCAGGCAGTTACGACGCGCTTCTCGCGCATCGGAAAGGGAATAGATCAGCGAGAAAAAATTAACGTGATAAAGCGCCTTCTTAAAGCCATCGAAATCATTGAACAGGTGCAGTTGATATTGACTGAGTTCGGACTGCGCAAAAAGATGCTGCAGCCCAATGGCACTCATCGTGCAATTTTCGATGATGGCGATATGTCGTGTTGAATCGGTTTTTTCCATTCCTCGAACTCTCCATAGGCTGACATGAGATTCAGCTCTCTCATTCCCTGTGTACTGTTGATCCAGGCGTACATATCGGCATTACTCCGTAATGACAGCCTTCGCATCGCACTGTTTTTCTGCGCACTGATCGTTTTATTGCTCTTCTTAAGCAACGTAGCGATTTGGTTAATCCCCCACCCTTTACCTAACAGACGAAGTACCTTGCGCTCAGAATTTGTAAGCGCAATGACGTGTTCGTCTTCCTCTTCGCCTTCCTGAGATTCGGGAGTTAATAACGTCTGGCTAATCCGCTCTGCGCGTTCACTTCCTGCCCGGATAGCGTTCACGACACCTTCGATAGGTTCCATATCAGAAAGCAACGTGGTTTCCGGGCGCATAAGCAGCTCAACAGCAATAGGATAAAATGGCCGGGAAACCAAAAAGATCCAGTGGATATCCCTGTACTGATTCAATAAGCGGTAATACTCTTCGAGCGCACCCCGCGGGTTCCTGTATTCGCCTGAAACATCGGCAATAATCACATCTGCGCGGCGTAACTGAAGCAGGGTCAACTCCTGCAGTGAGCGGCAATAGGTCAATTCAAAATCGGGAAAATGACGTGTCACCACATCCCCTAACCCATTTTGCATTACGGGTATCCGGCTAATGACAACGCCATGCTTACCGTGCAATGACAACATAGACCCTCCGTGTCCATTTTCATTTGATAAGTAACGTTAAAACGCATCAAGTTATACGTATTTTCGTCCCTGAGTGTAAAACTGATTAATACAAGCAGAAGATGAGAAATGTTTTAAGTTTAAGAAATGCCTAAAACTGCACTAATATCTCACAAAGCGACAATAAATTTAATTCGACAATCATTAAAATATCGACAATATAAAATTAGAATAACTAAATACAAATATTCTATATTTCCAAACCAATAATTCACCGAATTGATAAATTGATCCCAACGTCTTTCGTCAGCCAGGCTGCAACTGTTTGCATAAACCTTGATCTGACCCACAGCAACTGCCACTGCATTTTGTGCTAAAAGTAGGCACTACGGGCCACGCGGCTACTCTTCACCTTCTCTTCAGGACACGACATGCAGGCAGAACGGTCAACGCAGCGTGCTATCACGCGGCTCTGTATTCAGTGCGGTCTTTTTCTGCTCCAGCACGGCGCGGAAAGCGCGCTGGTTGAGGAACTTTCAACCCGGCTGGGGCTGGCGCTGGGGATGGACAGCGTGGAAAGCGCCATCTCTTCCAACGCCATTGTGCTGACCACGATCAAGGACGGTCAGTGCCTGACCTCCACCCGTAAAAACCAGGACCGTGGCATTAACATGCACGTTGTGACCGAAGTGCAGCATATCGTCATCCTTGCGGAGCATAAGCTTCTCGATCTCAAAGAGATTGAAAAACGGTTCAACCAAATCAAACCGTTACGTTATCCGCGCTGGCTTGTCGTGCTGATGGTCGGGCTCTCATGCGCCTGTTTCTGTAAGCTCAATAAAGGCGGCTGGGATGGCGCACTGGTCACCTTTTTCGCCAGTAGTATCGCCATGTATGTACGCCAGTTGCTGACCCATCGGCAGTTGCACCCGCAAATTAACTTCTGCATTACCGCGTTTGTCGCCACTACCGTTTCAGGCCTGCTGCTGCGCCTGCCGCAGTTCGCCAACACCCCGACGATTGCCATGGCGGCCAGCGTGCTTTTGCTGGTGCCGGGCTTTCCGTTAATCAACGCCGTTGCCGATATGTTTAAAGGGCACATTAATACCGGTCTGGCACGCTGGGCCATCGCCAGCCTGCTGACGCTGGCAACCTGTATCGGCGTGGTCATGGCTATGACTCTCTGGGGGTTACGCGGATGGGCGTGATAGATTTTCTGCTGGCACTGGCACAGGATATGATCCTGGCCGCCATTCCTGCCGTCGGCTTTGCGATGGTCTTTAACGTTCCGCAACGTGCTCTGCCGTGGTGTGCGCTGTTGGGGGCGATTGGTCACGGCTCGCGGATGGCCATGATGGCGGCGGGTTTTAATATCGAATGGTCGACATTTATGGCCTCTATGCTGGTCGGTAGCATCGGCATTCAATGGTCGCGCTGGTATCTGGCGCATCCTAAAGTCTTCACCGTCGCCGCCGTGATCCCAATGTTCCCGGGCATATCGGCGTATACGGCAATGATTTCGGCGGTGAAAATCAGCCATTTTGGCTACACCGAGCCGCAGATGATCCTTCTTCTGAGCAACTTTCTTAAAGCGTCGTCCATTGTCGGTGCGCTCTCTATCGGGCTGTCGATCCCCGGATTGTGGCTGTACCGCAAACGCCCGCGCGTTTGATATTTGTGTTATTTCGTTGCCGTGGAGATAATCTTTCTGGTCCGTTTGGTGAAAATAAGGAAAGGATGTGGCTAACCCTGGCAGCGAACACCCCGAGCACAACGAAGAGTCCAGCCTGAAAGAGAAAATTTTTCAGAGCGCTATTGCGCTGTTTGCCGAATACGGACTGAACGGCGCCCGCATGGAGCAGATCGCGGAGAAAGCGGGCACCACCAAACGCATGGTGGTTTACCATTTTAAGAATAAAGAAAATCTTTATCTGCTGGTGCTGGAACACGTTTACACCGAAATTCGCGCCAGCGAAAAAGCGCTTAGCCTGGCGGATATGCCCCCCGTCGAAGCGCTGGTCCACCTGGTTGAAACCACCTTTGACTATCATGCTGACCATCCGGATTACATCCGTATCATCTGCATGGAAAACATGCAGCGTGGCCGCTTTATGCAGCAGTCGAATTATCTGCGCCAGGTTAACCGCAGCGCGCTCGACCTGCTGGAAGAGATCCTGCGTCGCGGCAAAGAGAAACTGCTGTTCAGCCAGACGGTTGACGCCCGCGATCTCCACCGCCTGATAAGCAGCTTCAGCTTTCACTACGTCGCCAACAGCTACACCTTCACTCTGCTGTTTGAAGAGGGTGCCGACGAGCGGGCTCAGCGCCAGCACTACCGTAAAATGGCCGTTCAGGTGGCGCTGCGATATACCTGCCCATAAAATTGCTTGCAATTAAATCGTACACTATCTATATTCACCTCATGAACGCGAAAACGAACGACACGACCGCTGCGCTCCTGCTGGATAACCAGCTCTGCTTTGCCCTCTATTCGGCAAATCTGGCGCTTAACAAGCTGTACCGGCAGTTGCTGGCACCGCTAAACCTGACTTACCCGCAATATCTGGTGATGCTGGTGCTGTGGGAGCAGGATGACGTGACGGTATCAGACATCGGTGAACGGCTGTTCCTTGATTCCGCAACGCTGACGCCGCTGCTGAAGCGTCTGGAAAGCGCCGGGCTCATCAACCGTCACCGCTCGCGTAAAGACGAACGCCAGGTCGCTGTCACCCTGACTGATGCAGGACGTCACCTACAGCAGCAGGCCGCAGGGATCCCTCATGCGGTGGGATGTGCGGCACAGTGTGATACCGAGACCATGCTGTCGCTCAAGCAGCAGCTGGAAGTTTTGCGACAACAGATTCAACGCGCGTGACGCTATACTTTACGCGTATTTATTTACCCATGTATATCGCACGCTATTTAATAGCACACATAAAAGTAAGATGAGGAACCTGCCATGTCTTTAGAAAAAGTTGTTTATACCGCCAAAGCAAAAGCCACCGGGGGCCGTGACGGCCGTGCGACCTCTTCCGATGGCGTTCTGGATGTCAAACTGGGCGTGCCAAAAGAGATGGGTGGCATGGGGGGTGAAGTGACTAACCCTGAGCAGCTGTTTGCTGCTGGCTACTCCGCCTGCTTCCTGGGCGCGATGAAGTTTGTCGCGGCTCGCGACAAATTTGCCCTGCCTAAAGAAGCCTTTATTGAAGGCGAAGTGGGTATTGGTCCGTTGCCAACCGGTTTTGGTATCGAAGCAAAACTGAACATCCACGTTGAAGGGATGGATCCGGCGGAAGCCAAAAAACTGGTCGATGCGGCGCACATTGTTTGCCCTTACTCTAACGCGACCCGCGGCAACATCGACGTGACCCTGAATATCATCGCGTGATAAATGCCTGATGGCGCTGTGCTTATCAGGCCTATGACTGTAGCCCCGGTACGCGCAGCGCCACCGGGGAAATCCCCTCCTTCCCTTCCCCCTCTCTGTGCTACCATAAGCCCTTATCACGCCCGTCGTTATCAGTAGAGTAAGCGTTATGTCCTCCAGAATTCTGACCACCAGCATTGCTGGCATTGATGCCTTTATGCGCGACCCACGCGGTGTGTTGACTCACGCCGAAGGCGGCACGGTTGCGGTTTTTGCCGACAACGCGCCGGCGTTTTACGCAATCACGCCGGAACGTCTGGCACAGCTTCTGGAGACTGAAGCGCAATTGTCCCGCCCGGTGAGCGATGTCACGCTGGATAACCAGTTGTTTGATGAACCGGTTAACGCCCCGGTGACCGTTCCGATGGGCAAATTTGCCCTTTATGCGGGCTGGCAGCCCGACGCCGATTTTCAACGGCAGGCCGCGCTGTGGGGCATTGCGTTAACCCAACCGGCCACCGCGGAAGAGCTCGCCGCCTTTACGGCCTGGTGGCAGGCAGAGGGTAAAGTTTTCACCCATATTCAGTGGCAGCAAAAGCTCGCGCGTCATCTGCAGATTACCCGCGCCAGCAATAATGGCCAGCCAAAACGCGATATCAACGCGTTTTCAGAACCGGATAAACAGATCCCCAGTGGATTCCGAGGTGCGAAATGAAGAACGTCGGTGACCTGATGAAACGTCTGCAAAAAATGATGCCAGCCAACGTGAAGCCCGCTTTCACGACGGGGGAAGAACTGCTGGCGTGGCAAAAAGAGCAAGGAAAAATCCGTGCCGCCGCGCTCGCCCGCGAAAACCGGGCGATGAAAATGCAGCGCACGTTTAACCGCTCCGGTATTCGCCCTCTGCATCAGAACTGCTCGTTTGATAACTATAAAGTTGAAACCAGCGGGCAGATGAACGCGCTCGCCGCCGCACGTCAGTACGTGGATGAATTTGACGGTAATATCGCCAGCTTCATTTTTAGCGGTAAACCGGGCACCGGGAAGAACCATCTTGCCGCGGCCATCTGTAACGAACTGCTTCTGCGCGGTAAATCGGTGCTCATTATCACCGTGGCCGATATCATGTCCGCCATGAAAGACACCTTTAGCAACCGCGAAACCAGCGAAGAACAGCTGCTTAACGATCTGAGTAATGTCGATTTACTGGTCATCGACGAGATTGGCGTTCAGACGGAATCCCGTTATGAAAAGGTCATCATCAATCAGATTGTCGATCGCCGTTCTTCCTCCAAACGCCCCACCGGCATGCTCACAAACCACAACATCGACGAGATGACCCGCTTACTGGGCGAACGCGTCATGGACCGTATGAAGCTGGGTAACAGTCTGTATGTCATCTTCGACTGGGACAGTTACCGCAGCCGCGTTACCGGCAAAGAGTATTAAGACAGTTCCAGGAATCGCCAGCGGGACACAGGTATATACTGGAACCCCTTCCGGCCCAAAACGGACCTTTTTGAGAAAGCCATTATGAAAAAACAGATCCTTATCAGCACCTTTTTAGGCGCGCTGCTGGTTACCGGCGCAGCGCAAGCGGCGTCCTGGCAGGAGTCCCTCTCAAGCGCAGCAAACGAGCTGACCAAAGAGAGCAGCAGCACTCAGGGTGGGCTCTCCGCCTCTTCCCTCACCAGCCTGCTAAGCAACAGCTCCCAAAGCCTGAGCGCGGGCACGATGAACAACGCGGCGGGGATTCTGGAATATTGCGCGAAGCAAAAACTGGCCTCGGTGACCGACGCGCAAAACGTGAAAAACCAGGTGCTGGGTAAACTGGGTCTCGATACTCAGGAGCAAAAAGCGGATACCAGCTATATGGATGGCATTCAGGGTCTGCTTAACGCACAAAACGGTCAGCAACTTAACCTGAGCACCCTTGGCAACTCTTCTCTGGCGAAACAGGTGAAAACCAAAGCCTGCGATCTGGTGTTGAAACAAGGCGTTAATTTCATCTCCTGATTTCCCCCATTTTCTGCCACAACACGCCGCGTTTATTGCGATAGTCTTGCATCGCGGCGTGAAACGAGCGTTTTTCCAACCTGCCACCGTCTCAGCGTCCGTTTGTCAGGATGCGACCTTCTTCATAAAAACGATTTTCTAAACCAAATCCTAACAACAGCACACTTTCGTGACACTAAAATTGCAGCTAAACGACATCGCCATTACATTGTATAACCCAAAAAATAAACAGTTAGCCAGCGAAGCACCTGGCGTCATGAGGATATGCTGTTGTCAGAATTCATGTCTCTTGTCCTTTTTCTGGCTTCTGTGGGCGTTTATGCCTGGAAAGCCGGCCGTAACACCTGGTGGTTTATCGCCACACTGGTCGTACTCGGCTTTTTTATTATTTTAAACATTACCTTATACGCCAGCGATTACTTCACCGGTGACGGGATCAACGATGCGGTACTTTATACCCTGACGAACAGCCTGACGGGCGCGGGAGTGGGCAAGTACATTCTTCCGGGGCTGGGCCTGGTTGTGGCGCTGGTAACCATTTTTGGCGCACTCGCCTGGGTGCTGCGTCGCCGTCGTCATCTTCCTCACCATCATGGTTACAGCCTGCTGGCGCTTTTCCTGGCGTTAGCCTCCGTCGACGCCAGCCCGGCGTTTCATCAGATCACCGAACTGGTGAAATCTCAGTCGCGTGACGGCGATCCAGACTTTGTGGCGTACTACAAAGAGCCATCGAAAACGATCGCCAACCCGAAACTCAACCTGGTCTATATCTACGGTGAAAGCCTGGAGCGCACCTACTTCGACAACACTGCGTTCCCGAACCTGACCCCGGACCTGGGGGCGCTGAAAGATGAAGGTCTCGATTTCAGCCACACCATGCAGTTGCCCGGCACGGATTACACTATCGCCGGGATGGTGGCTTCCCAGTGCGGTATCCCGCTGTTCGCACCTTTTGAAGGTAACGCTTCAGCCTCGATGTCGACGTTCTTCCCGCAGAATATTTGCCTGGGCGATATACTGAAAAATTCCGGTTACGAAAACTACTTCGTGCAGGGTGCAAACCTGCGCTTTGCCGGAAAAGATGTGTTCCTGAAATCCCACGGTTTTGATCACCTGTACGGCTCAGAAGAGTTAAAGACGACGGTTGCCGACCCGACCTACCGCAACGACTGGGGTTTCTATGACGATACGGTACTGGACGAAACCTGGAAGAAATTCGAGGCGCTTTCCCGCGCCGGGAAGCGTTTTTCCCTCTTCGCGCTGACGGTAGATACGCACCATCCGGATGGTTTCGTCTCGCGCACCTGTAAACGCAAACGCTATGACGTGGACGGCAAAAGCAACGCCTCCTTTAGCGCCGTGACCTGTAGCCAGGAGCATATCGCCGCTCTGGTCGAGAAAATCAAAGCCTCGCCGTATTTTAAAAACACCGTCATCGTCGTCTCGTCTGACCATCTGGCGATGAAAAACAGCGCCTGGGATCAGCTCAACAAGCAGGATCGCAGCAACCTGTTCTTCGTTCTGCGCGGCGACCAGCCGCAACAAGAGGTGATCGCCACCAAACGCAACTCCATGGATAACGGCGCAACCGTGCTGGACATTCTGGGTGGCGACAACTTTATTGGCCTGGGTCGCAGCACGCTGTCCGGGCAATCCCTGTCGGAAGTGTTCCTCAACATGAAGGAGAAAATCCTCGCCTGGAAGCCCGACATCATCCGGCTGTGGAACTTCCCGAAAGAGATGAAAGACTTCACCATCGATCGGGAGAAAAACACGATTGCCTTCTCTGGCAGTAACTTCCGTCTGCCGCTGCTGGTACGGGTGTCGGACAGTCGCGTTGAACCGCTACCGGAAAGTGAATATTCCGCACCGCTGCGTTTCCAGCTGGCCGATTTCGCCCCACGCGATAACTTTGTCTGGATCGACAGGTGTTACAAAATGGGTCAGCTCTGGTCACAGCCGCTGGCGCTGTCGACCGACTGGTGCGTCTCTCAGGGGCAGCTTGGCGGGGAGCAAACCGTGCAGCATGTGGACAAAGCCCAGTGGAAAGGCAAAACCGCCTTTAAAGATACGGTGATTGATACCACACGCTATCAGCACAACATCGACATGCTGAAAATCGTCGACAACGACATTCGCTATAAAGCAGACAGCTTCATCTTCAACGTGGCAGGCGCGCCTGAAGAAGTGAAGCAGTTTAGCGGCATCTCTCGTCCGGAGTCGTGGGGACGCTGGTCAAACGCGCAGTTGGGTAACGAAGTGAAAATTGAGTACACCCATCCCCTGCCGGAGCAATTTGACCTGGTGATCACAGCCAGAGCGTATGGACCTAACGCGAATAAGCCAGTGCCGGTGCGCGTGGGCGATGAGGAGCAGACGCTGACGCTTGGGAATGATGTCAGCACGCACACTCTGCATTTTGCCAACCCATCGCGCAGCAATACCCTGGTGATTGTGCCGCCAGACCCGCAGTCCACCAATGAAGGAAATATTCTTGGCCACTCACCGCGCGAGCTCGGGATTGGCATGGTCGAAATCAAAATTGTCAGCAGACAAGGTTAATGCCTGAGCACCCGGCGTCCCTGCCGGGTGCTTATAAAAATAAATAAACCTATAAATTGATTATAAATCAGATAAAAACACCATATATAAGTCATTTTTATTTATAAATATCCCGCAAAAACACCATTCTATAAAATGTGTAACTCCTAAAGTAACGACGGAGAGTGACACACTTTTATCATGCTAACCGGCTATAAGTTCGAATCCATCCGGGCACTGCGCAGTGAACATGTGATTGCCTGGGAGGTATTGTCCACGGCAAAACCCCACGTCAATCTCGAAGACTATTTTGACGCCATGCCTTCGACGCAGCGTAAACAACTTTTCTTTGCGCAGCTTCGCCATGCCATGTTTTGCGAAGAGGGCGACAAATATTATCTCAACGCGACATCAGATTTGCTGCTGGAAACGGACTTCCTCGACAAGCTAAAAGAAGCAACACCCTGTCCGGAGAGGCTTGCTATCGAAGTGACCGATCTCCATACGATGGTACAACTCGATGATACGCAAAGCCGGGTCCTGCGAAACTGCATTGCGACACTTCATCTGTGGGGAATTGAAGTGTGGGCTGATGATGTCTGTGAAGCCATTCTTCCCGAACTGCTTGCCAGCCAGATCCGCTTCTGTGGCGTCAAAATTGACAAACATACTTTCTGGAGCGGGCGCACAGAGCAGGCGAAGTTTCTGCATCTCACCCGTCAATGCAAGCGTGTCGCCAGTAAAGTCCTTATTGAAGGCATCGAAACGGCGGGTGATTTCGCACTGGCCCGGGCAAGCGCGGCCGATTACGGCCAGGGTTATCTGTGGGGTCTAAAATGACGCCTTTCATCGCAAATGCCGGCTATCAGGTTATCGTTCTGAGCAGCAACGCTTTTTTATGGCTTGGCCTGAATTCGATCCTGTCGACAGCCGTATCACCCCGTCCTGAGGTGTACTGGATTAACAACGTTAATCCACAAGGGCTTATGCGTCTGCAGACACTGCTGCTCAATACGCACGTCGGGGGAAACTGGCTGTTATTGACGGACGCGGCCCGGGTCAACGACATTAACGCCTGGCTACACAACGCGCGGGTCAGAGTGGTTGCGGACAATGTGTCTCTCGCGCAGCTAAGCCTCTGTTTTAGCGACACAAGCTTCTCTTTCGAGAATACCGCCACGCTCACCTGTCAGGAGATGCGGGTTTGCATGCTGTTCCATAAAGGATTCAGCCCGATACGTATTGCGCAAATCCTTAATAAGTCACCTAAAACGATCTACACCCACAAACGTAACGCGATGAACAAATTTTGCTGCCAGAACCTGGCGGAATTCCATCAAAAACTCTGCCTGCTGGACGCGCTCCCCTCTTCTTTGTAATTGCACTGTTATTCACGTCAGGAAATACGATCATGAGAATTATCCCTGTTGTTGTATGTTGTTCCGTTCTCCTGCTTCCTGCTGCTGCAATCGCCGCAGACAGCACCACAAGCGCGACGATGCACGTTTCACTTGAGGTGGTGAAGTCCTGCACGCTCAAAGCCAACGACCTCAATTTCTCGCGCCACGGCTCGGACGAATCAAGCGAAATTCAAGCCAAAACGCAGGTCGATATCGTCTGTACCAACGGGACGCCGTTCACGCTCTCTGCTACCAGCAACGATAGCAGTGACAACGGCACCTTCTGGCTGAAGCCAGAAAACGGTGAAACGGGCGCACAGAAGATTGCCTGGAAACTTTTTGCCGATGAAGGCAAACAGACGCAAATTACCAGCACCGATGGACTCACCGACACCGGCAACGGTATGGAACAGCAAGAGACGCTGTATGGCGTGATTGACGCAGGTGCCCTGACGACCGCGCAGGCTGGCGCCTATAGCGATGATGTCACGTTGAATCTGGTGTATTGATCATGCGTCGTTTTCTCCCCTGCTTCATTCTGTGGTTCATGATGCTGGCGCTGCTGTCACGCTACGCGATGGCCGCCACGCTTCAGGTGGCCCCAGTGACGCTCGACCTCCAGAGCGGGCAAAGCGCCTCGGCGGTCTACCTCACTAACAGCGGTAAAGCGGCCATCCATGCGCAGATACGGGTTTACGAATGGACCCAGCAAAACGGTAAAGATGTATTAACGGCCACCGACGAGGTGGTCAGCAGCCCGGCGATGACCTCACTGGCGCCGGGCCAGCAGCAGCTGGTGCGCATAATCGTGATGCAGCCAGGGATCCGTGAACAGGAGCAAAGTTACCGGCTGGTCATTGATGAGCTACCGGATGCAACGTCCCGTGCGGCCAATCCCAACGCGATACACTTTCTGCTTCGCTACTCTATTCCTGTCTTCATTGCCGGAAACCAGAATATGCCCGTCAGCCGCGATGCCCTGAGCTGCGAACAGGCGGACACCCCGGGAACGATCCGCTGCTATAACGCCGGAAACAGCCATATCCGCCTGAGCCACCTGCAGGCCCTGACGGCCGCCGGTCAGGTCGTCGGGTCGTTGAAAGGGCTGGCAGGTTATGTTCTGCCGGGACAGACCGCGCTTATAACGCTTAAGCACACTTCGCGCCACACATTCAGCGCGTTGCGCGCCTATCTCAATGACGACCACCATGCCAGCCAGATACCCCTGCGCCCGCTTGCTTCTCGCGCTCCTGTTTTGGCTACCGCTGATGCTGTCAGCCCGGACTGAACCCGCCGCCGATACCCTGCAATGGCTGGCAATCACCTTGAACCACGACCCGCGCGGGGATCTGTGGGCCTGCCGGGTAGTGGGAGATGCGCTGTGGATGGACCACCGCGACCTCAAAAAACTGGGGCTGCGCGCCCCGGATAACGCCAACGAGTGGGTCGCGCTGACGTCCCTGCCGGGCCTGAAAGTCAGTCTCGATTTGCATGCTCAGCAGGTCTCCATTATCGCCGACGCAAAGGCACTTGAGGGCCAACAGCATCTGTCTGTCGGCAGGCCGACGCCGCAGTATCGCTATCCTGAGGCGCAGCCCATCAGCGTGTTGACGCTCGGGTATGCGCTTTATGGCAGCGGCGCAGAGGGGAAACGCCAGCTTAACGCGCAAACGTCGCTCACCGCATCCGGGGCGCTTCCCGGGACGTTCAGCAGCAGCTTTTCGAGCCATGCCGGTGAGGAAAACAGCGCAGGTCGGCCCCGCCACACACGCCTTGAAACTCGCTGGCAGTGGGACAACACAGACTCGCTCACCAGCCTGGCGCTGGGCGACAACATCACCACGGGCTCCCGCTGGAGCCGACAGGTACGCTTTGGCGGGTTGCACTGGGCGCGTAATTTTGAGCTCAATCCGCAGCTCAACACCGAACCGCGTAGCCGTTACAGCGACACGGCGGTTCTGCCTTCTACGGTCGATCTGTACATCGACGGGCTTAAGCAGAGCAGCCAGCGCGTCACGCCGGGCGATTTTCTGCTGGATACCCTGCCCTCATTTACCGGAAGCGGGCAGGCCCAGGTGGTCATTACCGACATCAACGGTCAGCGTCGTACCGTACAGCTCGATCTCTACGGTGCGCCGGGGATGCTGGCGGAAGGACTCAGCAGCGGCTCGCTGGATATCGGCTGGATGCGACAAAACTACGCCCTGCGATCAAATGACTATGCCGCCTCGCCCATGCTCGACGCAGGGTGGCGCTACGGGGTGAATAACCAGCTGACGCTGGCGCTGCACACGGAGCAGCAGAGTAAACTGCGCAATGTCGGGACAGGGGTCGACTGGCTGATCTCGCCCGGGACAGGGATTATCAGCCAGCATGTCGCCATCAGCGACAGCCCCTACGGTCAGGGAAAACAGTGGGGCCTTGGCTGGCAATGGAACGGTCGCGGGACGGGGATCTCTGCCAGTACCGTTCGTACCGATGCCACATTTGCCGATAACGCCCGCATGAGCGGTACCCTCCCCGTCAGACGCAGCGATAGCGTTTGGGTCAGCCAGTCGATTCCCCATTCAGGTACCTTCGGTGCGGGCTGGGTACAGCAAAACATTCAGGGCACCAGGCAACGCTATCTCAACGCCTCCTGGTCCGCCTCGCTGCCGGCACATATTTCCACCACGCTGAGCTACACCCGCTCGTTTACGGATGCGTCGAGCCACGTTCAGCTGATGCTTTCGATCCCGTTAGGGCGTGAGGATACCCTCTCCGTTCAGGCCAGCCGCGATATGCCGCGCATGGATTATCGCCATCAGCCGGACGATCAGGTCGGCGGCTGGTCATGGCAGCTGGGGCGAGGCTTTGGCGAGCACCGGGAAACCTATGCGGACGTGGGCTATCTGGGCCACGCAGGTGAGTGGCACGTCGGGATGGCGCAGGGCGCTAACTATGCCTCAGCCGAGGGTAGCCTGACGCTGCTGGATGGCAGCCTGCACACGCTGCGCTACAGCCAACAAAGCCTGGCCCTGGTCTCCACGCACGGTGTCGGACATGTGCCGGTGATGCTGGAAAACCGCCCGGCAGGCGAAACCGACGAGAAAGGGTATCTGCTGCTGACCGACCTGCCGCGTTACCACGCCAGCAAAGTCAGCATCAATCCGCTGGATCTGCCTGCCGACGTGATTGCCCCCGTCACCGACATGCAGGCCAGACCGGGCAACGGCGGCGCGGTAAAAGTCGATTTTAACGTCCATCACGCCGTCACAGTTCAGGCCCGACTGGTGGACCTCCACCATAATCCGCTCCCGCTCGGCAGCATTGTCTCAACGCCACGCGGTGCCACCATTGTGGGGCGTGACGGTTTTATCTGGCTTGAAGACCCGCCTCTGCCAGGTGAGCTGGTGGTAAAAACCGGTGAGGGTGAGTGCCGGGTCAGGCTTCCGGCCCCCCGTACTGCGTCACCCATACAGAATATTGGAGAACAACAGTGTCATTAAAAGCACCGTTCTTGTTGCTGCTTGCGGTGTCCGTGAAGGCGATGGCCGCCGCATGCTGGATAACATCACCTGCCGTCATCAACTTTGGCAATGTCGTGGCGGGCAATGCCGCGTCGACCAACACCGAAGTTAAATTTAGCTGTCAGGCTGACAACAACGGCACGACGGAATATATCAACGTCTGTCTGAGCAGTATCGACGCACCGCCCTTTCAGATGGTCTCACCGGGAGATTCGGAGGGTAAACAGTACACCCTGCTTTTCCGCCTGCTTAACGGCGACGCGCGCGCTCAGGAACTCGGTCCCGTCAGCAGCGGGGAGCTCATTCAGCAGACTCTGACCGCCGACAGCAATGCCAACATCAGCGGGAGCTTTCCGCTTATCGCCACCGTCCCGGCAGGGCAAAACCAACTTCCGGCGTACCACTATTACAACTACAACATGAATCTGCGCATCGCCTGGCACAGCGCTAGCCGTCAGGATGCACTGCAAAACTGCTCGGATGGCTCTGCGGAGGGGGAGCAGGTGCAGGGCGGTACCAATGCGCAGGCCGAAATCAGCCAGGGCTGCTACATAGAACGCGTCACCCCGCTTAACTTCGGCACCCTGAACAGTACCGCCACGCTGCGCCCGACGCGTTCCACCGCAACCCTTACCACGCGCTGTCCGGCCGGTACAGCGTTTACGCTTGGCATGGGCAACGGCAACCATGCCATCGGGAATCAGCGGCAGCTGTGTAACGATGAGGGTCAGTGCCTGCGCTACGGGCTCTGGCAGGATGCGGGTGCCACGCAAAGCTGGGGCGATCTGCACAGCGGCGATGCGCTGCATGTCACCCATCCTGCTGGCGGCACCCAGAACTTCACCGTTTACGGGGAAGTCCCCGCTCAGCCCCTGAGCGGTACAGGGGAATTTATTGATGACGTGATAATCACGCTGACTTATTAAACAGACCAAAATCCTGTCTGGATCAATGTTATCGGTAACAATGGCGTTAAAATAGCCACCAGCTCTGCATACAAGGCGTAAACCTTCTCTTTTTTATTCGTTATCTCTGTCTGTTTTACAACAACTTATGAAATACCTGCTTGCTGACGTCATCGTCTACAACGACGAGGACGGTTCTGTTTCTCTTATCAATGTGCCGCCTGAGGATGCGCAGATCCTCACCTGCACAGCCAATAGCATTATGAAGCTGCTGGTGCAGCATCATGGGAACGTGGTCGAGCGGGAGACCTTCCTGCATGACGTCTGGGATCGGCGTGGGCTCCAGGGGTCTAACAATTCGTTAAACCAGTACATCAGCATCTTGCGCAAAATGCTGGCCAGCCTGCTTCCCGACGTGCTGTTTATCGTCACCGTCCCCAGGACGGGCTTTATGCTCAGCGCAGACGTCACGGTAACAGCCCTGGAGGAAGAAACACCGGCCGCCGAAACGGCGAAAACTGCAGTACCCGCCCGACCGGAGCGGCTGCTCTGGGGCGCGCTTACGCTGGCGGTCGTTGCGCTGTGCCTTTGGATAACGGCTATCAAACCCGAAACCCGGCAGAAGGACATTCATCTGCTGACCCATATCGGGAACTGTCCGGTCTATACCTTTACGCCGCTGGCGGATGTGTTTCACGAGCGGGCGGCTGCGCTGGCGCAAAGCCTTCAGCAGGACGGTCACCTTCCGTGCCTGGAAAATTCAATTTTCTACATGCACATTCAGCGAACGCTTTTCTACGGCCACGAGGGACGACTGGTGCTCTCCCAATGCTCGCTCACGCAGGGGCAAGCGAGCGCCTGTCGTACGCTTTACTATTACGAGTGGTGATATGAGATACACAAAAATCTGGCTCATTCTGGCCCTTAACCTGATGATTACCGGCGCTGCACTGGCGTGGTATTTCTACACGCCACCGCTGTCGGTGGCCTGCAATGGATACCTGACCTTCTCCGACAAACGTGACAGCCACGATTTCACGTTTGACGGGGAGGTCATCATGCAGTTTCACCCCAACAAAACCGGGTACATCACGCTAAACGGTAACGTGGAGAATGCCCCAAACCACTGGGAAGTGTCCCGTCAGGAGATGTTTAAATGGCGCCACGTGGAAGGGGAACTGTATGAGATCGTTATTCAAAAAGTGGAGCGTTTTGGCCATGACGCCATGCCGCAGGGCGTATTTGAGAAGTACGTCGCGGGCCTGACCCAGGGGAAAAAAAGGCTCCTGGCGATAGAGCGCACGCCGCATGATGCACTGGTTATCAGCAATTTTTACTCGCCGGTACTGGTCTGCACAGAATAATACCGGCGGGTCAGGCTATACTTCCCGCCATGAACATTCGCATTCGCCCTACCACCTTCAACGACGCTGCCACCCTGCCCGCCATTGAACGCGCGGCGGGCGAGCGTTTTCGTGAAATCCCCCCTCTCGCCTGGCTTGCCGGGGGTGAGGTGATTTCAACTGAAGAGCATCTCAACTATGCCGAACGGGGGCTAAGCTGGCTGGCACTGGCGAACGACCATCCCGTTGGGTTTATCCTCGCAGAGGCGCACGCGACATCGCTGTTTATTGTCGAACTTTCGGTGCATCTGGACTGGCAGGGAAAGGGGATTGGTCGGCAGCTCATTAACGCTGTGGCTGACCATGCCCGTGAAGGGGGGCTGTCGTCGCTGACGTTGACGACATTCCGCGACGTACCGTGGAATGCGCCGTTCTATGCGCGGCTGGGGTTTGAATACGTCACTGAACTCACGCCTGAACTGCGTCAGAAAAGGGAAGATGAGACAGCGCACGGCTTAGCGTTTGACTCCCGCTGCGCCATGCGTCTGCCGCTTTGATATCGCCCGGTGGCGCTGCGCTGACCGGGCCTACAAAACCCTGAACCGTAGGCCGGGTAAGGCATAGCCGACACCCGGCACATACCCCTCCCCGTAGGCCGGGTAAGGCGAAGCCGCCACCCGGCACAACACGCACGATCAGAACGTTTCCCAGTTATCACCCGCATCAGCGGTTGCCGCTTTACGCGACATCACCGGGGTAGCAACGCTTTTCGCCGAAGCGAACTCGCGCGCTTTCATCTGCTCCTGCTGAATGCGGAACACCGCGACAGCCTGGGTCAGGCGGCTCGCCTGCTCTTCCAGCGCCGCCGCCGCTGCGGCAGACTCTTCCACCAGCGAGGCGTTCTGCTGGGTCACGCGATCCATCTCGGCGACCGCCAGACCCACCTGGTCGATACCGCGGCTCTGCTCGTCAGAAGCCGAGGCGATTTCGCCCATGATATCCGTAACGCGGGTTACCGCATTCACGATCTCGCCCATGGTTTCACCGGCGCTTTCTACCAGCGTTGAACCCACTTCCACGCGACCCACAGAGTCTTCAATCAGGCTCTTGATTTCACGTGCTGCCTGGGCGCTGCGCTGGGCCAGGTTACGCACCTCACCTGCCACCACCGCAAAACCACGGCCCTGCTCGCCTGCGCGCGCCGCTTCTACCGCCGCGTTCAGTGCCAGGATGTTGGTCTGGAAAGCAATTCCGTCGATAACGCTAATAATGTCGGCAATCTTCTGCGAACTACCGGCGATATCGCGCATGGTCTGCACCACGTTGTCCACCACTTTACCGCCTTTCTGCGCGGTCTCGGACGCGCTCAGCGCCAGATGGCTCGCCTGACGGGCGTTTTCGGCGTTCTGCTTCACGGTCGCCGTCAGCTGCTCCATGCTGGCAGCAGTCTCTTCCAGGGACGCAGCCTGCTGTTCTGTACGGGAAGAGAGGTCGTTATTGCCCATCGCGATTTCGCTCGCGCCGCTGTAGATAGCATTCGCGCCATTACGCACGTCGCCAACGGTCCGTACCAGCTCACTCTGCATATGACGCAGAGAATCGGCCAGTTCGCCCATCTCGTTGGAACCCTCCACTTCAATGCGCTTCACCAGATCGCCGCTGGCGATATGGCGAATGTTGTCGATGAGGCGCGTCAGCGGCGAAATCAGCGCCTGCTTGATACCCAACCAGACGGCCACGATCACCACCAGCACGGCAAGCAGCACGCTAATCAACACCCAGATGGCCTGGCTGAAGGAGCTCTTGCTGTCTTCAACCGCCATTTGATACAGCTTGTCGTTCTGCTGCAGGTAGCTGACATACTGCTTCTCAAAACCATCCTGGTAGCTCTGGGTCGGCTGATCGAAGAAGGCGTTGATTTTGCCCGCACCCAGCAGCTGAATCAGCTCCGCCAGCGCACCGTGGTAGATATCGTAGTTACGCTTGATCTCCATGGCATCCGCGTCGCTTTGACGCGGATCGCGCGGCAGGGCCTCGTAGGCGGCCCAGTTTTTTTCCGCCTGCTTCAGCGACGTGGACGCGATTTGCATCAGATCGTTAACGGTCGCGCCGCTGCCGATATTGCTCTGATCCATCATGTAGCGAATACCCGCGCGGTTCAGTGTATTACGGGTTTGCAGCAACGCCACCCAGCTGGCATTCAGCGTGGATTGTTGCTGGCGAATGGTTTGCAGGACGGTGAAATTCTCTTTGTCATGCTTAAGGGCATTGAAGAAAAGACCACCGGATGTGAGTTGTAACAGGCCAAATATAGCTAAAACCAGCATTAAACTGGTGACAATCTTGATACGGTTTAACATGTTTTCTCTTTCCTCAGACAGATACAGAATTTTCGGCCTGGAAAGGGAAAACTTTACGAAAATCATCCTGGAATTTGTGGTTTTTACTCTTCTTCCCGCGCTGCGTTATGCCGGTTTCCGAGTTCAATAAACTCTTCCAGCAGCGTCGTCAGCTGTTTCATCTTCTCCGGCGTGTATTCCGCCTCAATCTGCTGGTATGCCTCTTCCACCTGTGCCTGGGCGTGCTCATACAGCGCATTGCCCTCTTTGGTCAGCGACACGTACAGCTTGCGCTGGTCGTTCACTGGCTTTAAGCGCAGCACCAGGCCGTCGCGCTCCATGCGCGTCAGAATGCCGGTCAGGCTGGGACGCAAAATGCAGGTGCGAAACGCCAGATCGTGAAAATCCATCGACGGATGTTCCGCCAGCACGCGCACAATACGCCACTGCTGCTCGGTCAGGTTATGTCGCTTCACAATGGGTCGGAAGTACGACATCGCCGCTTCCCGCGCCTGCAGCAGCGCGATGGTTAATGAATCATGCATAGCCTCTCCCCGACCTTCATTAACAAGTAAACAATTCATAAAAGATGTTTTTATAAACAACACGTTTTCTGCCAAAAAGTCTAACAGAAACCCGCCACTTTTGTTAACACACTGATTTTAATCAAAATAAAAACCAAAATGTAAATTTATTGTTATTCATATCACAAATTTTTCACTTCTGATTGCGAAATAAACAGCAAAAGCATAAAACCAGATCATTAACATATTAATGAAATTATAACCCGGACTGCCGGGGTGAGGAGCAGGTGAATGAAAGGTACCGTTTTTGCCGTCGCGTTGAATCATCAAAGCCAGCGCGATGCCTGGGCTGAGGCGTTTGAAAAAGCCCCCTACAACACGCCGCCGAAAACGGCAGTGTGGTTTATCAAACCGCATAACACCGTGATCCGCGCAGGCGATCCCATTCCCTTCCCGCAGGGTGAAACGGTGCTAAGCGGCGCAACGGTCGCGCTGGTGGTGGGCAAAACGGCCAGCAAGGTGCGCGAGGAAGACGCGGCGGCGTACATTGCCGGATATGCGCTGGCCAACGAGGTGAGTCTGCCGGAAGAGAGCTTCTACCGCCCGGCGATCAAGGCGAAATGCCGGGACGGATTCTGTCCGCTGGGCGAGCTGGTCAACGTTGATAACGTGGATAACCTGACCCTCATCACCGAAATTAACGGCCGCGAGGCGGACCACTGGAATACGGCCGATTTGCATCGCAACGCCGCGCAGCTGCTGAGCGCCCTGAGTGAGTTCGCGACCCTTAATCCCGGCGATGCGATATTGCTCGGCACCCCGCACAGCCGCGTCGAGATCCGCCCTGGAGACCGGGTACGCATTCTGGCAAAAGGTTTTCCGCCGCTGGAAAACCCGGTGGTGGACGAACGCGACGTCGCTATCGCTCACCGCACGCCCCCGCACGCCACGCTGTTCGCCCTTGGCCTAAACTACGCCGACCACGCCAGCGAGCTGGACTTCAAGCCCCCCACCGAGCCGCTGGTGTTTATCAAAGCGCCGAACACTTTCAACGGTGACGACCAGACCTCGGTGCGCCCGAACAACATCGACTACATGCACTACGAAGCGGAGCTGGTGGTGGTCATCGGCAAAACCGCGCGCAAGGTGAGTGAAGCCGAGGCGATGGACGTTGTTGCGGGCTACACGGTCTGCAACGACTACGCCATCCGCGACTATCTCGAGAACTACTACCGCCCAAACCTGCGGGTGAAAAGCCGCGACGGGCTGACCCCCATTTCCCCAAACATCGTGCCAAAAGAAGCCATTCCCGACCCACACAACCTCGCCCTGCGCACCTTCGTTAACGGCGAACTGCGACAGCTTGGCACGACGGCGGATCTGATTTTCAGCATCCCGTTCCTGATTGCCTACCTGAGCGATTTTATGACCCTGCAACCGGGCGACATGATTGCCACCGGCACGCCGAAGGGGCTGTCCGACGTGGTGCCGGGGGATGAAGTGGTGGTGGAAGTGGAAGGCGTGGGACGCCTGGTAAACCGAATTGTGAGTGAGGAGACGGCAAAATGAAAAAAATTAACCATTGGATCAACGGCAAAAACGTGGCGGGAAGCGACTATTTCCACACCACCAATCCGGCCTCCGGCGAGGTGCTGGCCGAAGTGGCTTCCGGCGGTGAAGCCGAAATCCATCAGGCCGTAGCCGCCGCGAAAGAGGCGTTTCCAAAATGGGCCAACCTGCCGATGAAGGAACGCGCACGCCTGATGCGTGGTCTGGGCGATCTGATCGATCAGAACGTGCCCGAGATCGCCGCTATGGAGACCGCCGACACCGGCCTGCCGATCCACCAGACTAAAAACGTGCTGATCCCGCGCGCCTCGCACAACTTCGAGTTTTTCGCCGAGGTGTGTCAGCAGATGAACGGCAAAACCTATCCGGTTGACGACAAAATGCTCAACTACACCCTGGTGCAGCCGGTGGGCGTCTGCGCGCTGGTGTCACCGTGGAACGTGCCGTTCATGACCGCCACCTGGAAGGTCGCCCCGTGCCTGGCGCTCGGCAATACCGCGGTACTGAAAATGTCTGAACTCTCCCCGCTGACCGCCGACCGTCTGGGCGAGCTGGCGCTGGAGGCGGGCATTCCGGCGGGTGTACTCAACGTGGTGCAGGGCTACGGCGCGACGGCAGGCGATGCGCTGGTGCGTCATCACGACGTGCGCGCCGTCTCCTTTACCGGCGGCACGGCCACCGGGCGCAATATTATGAAAAACGCCGGGCTGAAGAAGTATTCCATGGAGCTGGGCGGCAAATCCCCGGTGCTGATTTTTGAAGACGCGGACATCGAGCGCGCGCTGGATGCCGCCCTGTTCACCATCTTCTCCATCAACGGCGAGCGCTGCACCGCGGGCTCGCGCATCTTCATCCAGCAGAGCATCTACCCGGAGTTCGTCAAACGCTTTGCGGAGCGTGCCAACCGTCTGCGCGTGGGCGACCCGACCGATCCGACCACCCAGATTGGGGCACTCATCAGTAAGTCACACTGGGAGAAAGTCTCTGGCTATATTCGCCTCGGCATTGAAGAGGGCGCGACCCTGCTGGCGGGCGGCCCGGACAAACCGACCGACCTGCCTGCACATCTGAAAGGCGGCAACTTCCTGCGCCCGACCGTACTGGCGGACGTCGACAACCGCATGCGCGTGGCGCAGGAGGAGATCTTCGGGCCGGTGGCCTGCCTGCTGCCGTTTAAGGATGAAGCGGAAGGTCTGCGCCTCGCGAACGACGTGGAGTACGGCCTGGCGTCGTACATCTGGACCCAGGACGTCAGCAAAGTGCTGCGCCTGGCGCGCAATATCGAAGCGGGCATGGTGTTCGTCAATACCCAGAACGTGCGCGACCTGCGCCAGCCGTTTGGCGGCGTGAAGGCCTCCGGCACCGGGCGCGAAGGCGGCGAGTACAGCTTCGAGGTGTTTGCGGAGATGAAGAACGTCTGCATCTCCATGGGCGACCATCCGATTCCAAAATGGGGGATCTGATCATGGGTACATTAGCGTTAGCGGCAAAAATCACCCACGTCCCGTCAATGTATCTCTCCGAGCTGCCGGGGAAAAACCACGGCTGCCGTCAGGGCGCCATCGACGGGCATAAAGAGATCGGCAAGCGCTGCCGCGAGCTGGGCGTGGACACCATCATCGTCTTCGATACCCACTGGCTGGTGAACAGCGCATACCACATCAACTGTGCGGACCATTTTTCAGGCGTCTACACCAGCAACGAACTGCCGCACTTTATCCGCGACATGACTTACGACTACGACGGCAACCCGGCGCTCGGCCAGCTGATTGCCGACGAGGCGGTGAAGCTCGGCGTGCGCGCCAAGGCGCACAACATCCCAAGCCTGAAACTGGAGTACGGCACGCTGGTGCCGATGCGTTACATGAACCCGGATAAACACTTCAAAGTGGTCTCTATCTCGGCGTTCTGCACCGTTCACGACTTCGCCGACAGCCGCAAACTCGGTGAGGCCATCGTCAGCGCCATCAAAAAATACGACGGCACCGTGGCGGTGCTCGCCAGCGGCTCACTGTCGCACCGCTTTATCGACGACCAGCGCGCGGAAGAAGGGATGAACAGCTATACCCGCGAGTTTGACCGCCAGATGGACGAGCGCGTGGTGAAGCTGTGGCGAGAGGGGCAGTTCAAAGAATTCTGCAGCATGCTGCCGGAATACGCCGACTACTGCTACGGCGAGGGCAATATGCATGACACGGTGATGCTGCTGGGCATGCTCGGCTGGGACAAATACGACGGCAAGGTGGAGTTTCTCACCGAGTTGTTCGCCAGCTCCGGCACCGGCCAGGTTAACGCCGTTTTCCCCCTGCCCGCGTGAGGAGCCACCATGCCGCACTTTATTGCTGAATGTACCGACAACATCCGCGAGCAGGCAGACCTGCCGGGGTTGTTCGCCAAAGTGAACGAGGCGCTGGCCGCCACGGGCATCTTCCCGATCGGTGGTATCCGCAGCCGCGCCCACTGGCTGGATACCTGGCAGATGGCCGACGGTAAGCAGGATTACGCCTTTGTGCATATGACGCTGAAGATCGGTTCCGGGCGCAGCCTGGAAAGTCGGGAAGCCGTGGGGGAAATGCTGTTTGGGCTTATCAAAGCGCACTTTGCTGCGTTGATGGCTGCCCGCTATCTGGCGCTGTCGTTCGAGCTGGACGAACTGCACCCGACGCTCAATTACAAACAAAACAACGTGCACGCGTTGTTTAAGTAATACCGCTCGATCTGTCCCCTCTCCCTTTGGGAGAGGGAGAAAACAATACAACAGGATATCGCCATGCTCGATAAACACACCCATACCCTGATCGCCCACCGCCTGCATCAGGCGGAACAAACCCGGGAGCAGATCCGCGCGATCTCGCTGGACTACCCGGAGATCACCATTGACGACGCCTACGCCGTTCAGCGCGAATGGGTAAGCCTGAAAATCGCCGAAGGCCGCGTGCTGAAGGGTCACAAGATCGGCCTCACCTCCAAAGCGATGCAGGCCAGCTCGCAGATCAGCGAGCCGGACTACGGCGCGCTGCTGGACGACATGTTTTTCCACGACGGCAGCGACATCCCCGTCGATCGCTTTATCGTCCCGCGCATCGAAGTAGAGCTGGCGTTCGTGCTGGCAAAACCGCTACGCGGCCCGAACTGCACGATCTTCGACGTCTACAACGCCACGGATTACGTCATTCCCGCGCTGGAGCTGATCGACGCCCGCTGCCACAACGTTGACCCGGAAACCCAGCGCCCGCGCAAGGTGTTCGACACCATCTCCGATAACGCTGCCAACGCAGGGGTGATCCTCGGCGGTCGCCCGATTAAGCCCGACGCGCTGGATCTGCGCTGGATCTCCGCCCTGCTCTACCGCAACGGCGTGATCGAAGAGACCGGCGTGGCCGCTGGCGTGCTTAACCACCCGGCGAACGGCGTGGCGTGGCTGGCGAACAAGCTGGCGCCGTACGACGTGCAGCTTGAGCCGGGGCAGATCATCCTCGGCGGCTCGTTTACCCGCCCGGTGCCCGCCAGCAGAGGCGACACTTTCCACGTTGACTACGGCAACATGGGCTCCATCAGCTGCCGCTTTGTGTAAGGAGACAATCATGCAGAATGCATTCAAAGCGGCGCTGAAAGCGGGCCGTCCACAAATCGGCTTATGGCTGGGGCTCACCAGCAGCTACAGCGCCGAACTGCTGGCCGGGGCAGGCTTCGACTGGCTGCTGATCGACGGCGAGCACGCCCCGAACAGCGTGCAAACCGTCTTAACCCAATTGCAGGCCATCGCCCCTTATCCGAGCCAGCCGGTGGTGCGCCCGTCGTGGAACGATCCGGTGCAGATCAAACAGCTGCTGGACGTCGGCGCACAAACCCTGCTGGTGCCGATGGTGCAAAACGCTGAAGAAGCGCGGCTGGCGGTACGTGCCACCCGCTACCCACCGGCGGGCATTCGCGGCGTCGGCAGCGCGCTGGCAAGAGCGTCGCGCTGGAACCGCATTCCGGACTATCTGCAGCAGGCTAACGACGCCATGTGCGTACTGGTGCAAATCGAAACCCGTGAGGCGCTGAAAAACCTGCCGCAGATCCTCGACGTGGAAGGCGTCGACGGCGTGTTTATCGGCCCGGCCGATCTCAGCGCCGACATGGGCTTTGCCGGTAATCCGCAGCACCCGGAGGTCCAGGCCGCTATCGAGCAGGCGATCGCGCAGATCCTGAGCGCGGGCAAAGCCCCCGGCATCCTGATGGCAAACGAGGCGCTGGCAAAACGCTATCTCGACCTCGGCGCGCTGTTTGTCGCCGTCGGCGTCGACACCACCCTGCTCGCCCGCGGTGCGGAAGCGCTGGCTGCACGCTTTATCGAACAACCGGTTACGTCAGTTAATAACAATAAATCCGTCTACTAAACGTAAGATCTGGAGCGCACCATGACGACCTCTACCCTGCAAACCCATGATAATAAAGCTGTTGAACAACGCGCCATTAACAAGCTGTTCCGACGTTTAATCGTGTTTCTCTTTATCCTGTTTGTTTTCTCGTTTCTCGACCGCATCAACATCGGCTTTGCCGGACTGACGATGGGTAAAGATCTCGGCCTCACCTCCACCATGTTTGGCCTGGCCGCAACCCTGTTTTACGTCACCTATGTGCTGTGCGGGATCCCAAGCAACATCATGCTGGCGAAGATCGGCGCGCGGCGCTGGATCGCCGGGATCATGGTGGTGTGGGGCATCGCCTCCACCTGCACCATGTTCGCCACCAGCCCTGAAACCCTTTACGTCCTGCGCATGCTGGTGGGCATTGCCGAAGCCGGTTTCCTGCCGGGGATCCTGGTCTATCTCACATGGTGGTTCCCGGCCTATCACCGCGCCCGCGCCAACGCGCTGTTTATGATCGCCATGCCGGTCACCATGATGCTCGGTTCAATCCTCTCCGGGTACATTCTGGCGATGGACGGGCTGTGGAACCTGAAGGGCTGGCAGTGGCTGTTCCTGCTGGAAGGGCTGCCGTCAGTAGTGCTCGGGGTAGTAACCTGGTTCTACCTTAACGACACGCCGGATCAGGCCACCTGGCTGGATGAGGACGAAAAGCAGGCGCTGAAAACCATGATCGCCCGCGAGCAGGAGGTCGCCATTGCCCGCGCCGTCACGCCGCGCTCGACGCTTCGAGAAGTGCTGACGCCCGCCGTGCTGCTCTATACGCTGGCCTACTTCTGCCTGACCAACACGCTGAGCGCGATCAACATCTGGACGCCGCAGATCCTGCAGAGCTTTAACACCGGCAGCAGCAATATCGTCATTGGCCTGCTGGCGGCGATCCCGCAGTTTTGCACCATCCTCGGGATGATCTGGTGGAGCCGCCGATCCGACAGGCTGAAAGAGCGAAAAAAGCACACCATCCTGCCGTACCTGTTCGCGGCGGCGGGATGGATGCTGGCCTCCGCCACCGATCACAGCCTGATCCAGCTGCTTGGCATCATCATGGCCTCAACCGGATCATTTACCGCCATGGCGATATTCTGGACCACGCCAGATCGGGTGATTAGCCTGCAGTCCCGCGCGGTGGCGCTGGCGGTGATCAACGCCATCGGCAACGTGGGTTCTGCCGTTAGCCCGCTGCTGATCGGCATTCTGCGCGACGCGACCGGCAGCTTCAGCTCCGGGCTGTGGTTTGTGGCCGGGCTACTGGTGGTCGGCGCGCTGGTGCTGACGCGCATTCCGATGACGCAGCGGGATCAACAGAGGAACGATCATGTGCCAGAGCCCTATCGCCAACATTGATATCAGCAAGGAGTACGACGAAAGTCTGGGCACCGACGATGTGCACTACCAGTCGTTCGCACGCATGGCGGCCTTTTTTGGCCGCGACATGCAGGCGCATCGTCACGACCAGTATTTTCAGATGCACTTTCTGGATACCGGGCAGATTGAACTCCAGCTCGACGATCACCGTTACTCGGTGCAGGCCCCGCTTTTCGTTCTCACGCCGCCGTCGGTGCCGCACGCGTTTATTACCGAATCCGACAGCGACGGGCACGTGCTGACGGTGCGCGAGGATCTGATCTGGCCGCTGCTGGAGGTGCTCTACCCCGGCACCCGGGAAGCGTTTGGTCTGCCGGGGATCTGCCTGTCGCTGGCCGACAAGCCTGATGAACTGGCGGCGCTGAAACACTACTGGCAGCTGATAGCCCGGGAGTCCATGGAACAGCTGCCGGGCCGCGAGCATACGCTGGTTCTGCTGGCGCAGGCCGTATTCACTCTGCTGCTGCGCAACGCGAAGCTCGACGATCACGCTTCAGGCGGTATGCGCGGCGAGCTGAAGCTGTTCCAGCGCTTTACCCAGCTGATCGACACGCACTACCACCAGCACTGGACAGTGCCGGAATATGCCAACGAACTGCACCTGACCGAATCCCGGCTAACCGATATCTGTCGCCGCTTCGCCAACCGCCCGCCGAAGCGGTTGATCTTCGACCGACAGCTGCGGGAAGCCAGACGGCTGCTGCTCTTTTCCGACAGCGCGGTCAGCGAGATTGCCTGGCAGCTGGGGTTTAAAGATCCGGCCTATTTCGCCCGCTTTTTTAACCGCTTAGTGGGGTGCTCGCCAAGCGCATATCGGGCGCAGAAAGTACCGGTTTCCTGAACGCATCACGGTTCGTAGGGCGGGTAAGCGCAGCGCCACCCGCCGAAAAGCCGCACAGATCACAAATCCACATCCCCCCCGAAAAGTACCCGCCGTTGTCCCAATCGTCCCTTCACGTCCCGCCCCTCTCACGCTTCAATTAAACAACAAAAACAAAACATAAATTTAACATCACTATTCCGATACGAGGTCCCTATGAAGCCTGAAGATTTCCGCGCCGATGCCAAACGTCCGTTAACCGGTGAAGAGTATTTAAAAAGCCTGCAGGACGGGCGTGAGATTTATATCTACGGCGAGCGCGTCAAAGACGTCACCACCCATCCGGCGTTCCGCAATGCGGCAGCCTCCATCGCGCAGATGTACGATGCCCTGCACAAGCCGGACATGCAGGACACGCTGTGCTGGGGCACCGACACCGGCAGCGGCGGTTACACCCACAAGTTCTTCCGCGTGGCGAAAAGCGCCGACGACCTGCGCCAGCAGCGCGACGCTATCGCCGAATGGTCACGCCTAAGCTACGGCTGGATGGGGCGTACGCCGGACTATAAGGCCGCGTTCGGCTGCGCGCTCGGTGCCAACCCGGCCTTCTACGGTCAGTTCGAGCAGAACGCCCGCAGCTGGTACACCCGCATTCAGGAAACCGGGCTGTATTTCAACCACGCCATCGTTAACCCGCCTATCGACCGCCACAAACCGGCGGATGAGGTGAAAGACGTCTACATCAAACTGGAGAAAGAGACCGACGCCGGGATCGTTGTCAGCGGGGCGAAAGTGGTGGCAACCAACTCGGCGCTGACCCACTACAACATGATCGGCTTCGGCTCCGCGCAGGTGATGGGCGAAAACCCGGACTTTGCGCTGATGTTCGTCGCACCGATGGATGCCGAAGGCGTCAAGCTCATCTCCCGTGCCTCTTACGAGATGGTGGCTGGCGCAACCGGCTCCCCGTATGACTACCCGCTCTCCAGCCGCTTTGATGAGAACGACGCGATCCTGGTGATGGATCATGTGCTGATCCCGTGGGAAAACGTGCTGATCTACCGCGATTTCGACCGCTGTCGTCGCTGGACGATGGAAGGTGGCTTTGCGCGGATGTATCCGCTACAGGCATGCGTGCGCCTGGCAGTGAAGCTCGACTTCATCACCGCCCTGTTGAAAAAATCGCTGGAGTGTACCGGCACCCTTGAATTCCGCGGCGTACAGGCGGATCTCGGCGAGGTGGTGGCCTGGCGCAATATGTTCTGGGCGCTGAGCGACTCCATGTGCTCTGAAGCCACGCCGTGGGTCAATGGCGCGTATCTGCCGGACCACGCGGCGCTGCAGACCTACCGCGTGATGGCTCCGATGGCCTACGCGAAGATTAAGAATATTATCGAACGTAACGTCACCAGCGGGCTGATCTATCTGCCGTCCAGCGCGCGGGACCTGAATAACCCACAGATTGACCAGTATCTGGCGAAATACGTGCGCGGCTCCAACGGCATGGATCACGTCGAACGCATCAAGATTTTGAAGCTGATGTGGGATGCCATTGGCAGCGAGTTTGGCGGCCGTCACGAGCTGTATGAGATCAACTACTCCGGTAGCCAGGATGAAATTCGCCTGCAGTGTCTGCGCCAGGCGCAGAGCTCCGGCAACATGGACAAAATGATGGCGATGGTCGACCGCTGTATGTCCGAATACGACCAACACGGCTGGACGGTGCCGCACCTGCACAACAACAGCGATATCAACATGCTGGATAAGCTGCTGAAATAGCGCAGCGGGAGGTTTCAATGCAATCAGAAGAACGCCTGCGTTTTCGCGACGCGATGGCCAGCCTGTCGGCCGCAGTCAATGTCGTCACCACCGAGGGGGAAGCAGGCCGCTGCGGCATTACCGCCACCGCAGTCTGTTCGGTTACGGACACGCCGCCGTCGGTCATGGTGTGCATCAACGCCAACAGCGCCATGAACCCGGTATTCCAGGGCAACGGCAGACTGTGCATAAACGTGCTGAACCACGAGCAGGAGATCATGGCTCGCCACTTCGCCGGGATGACCGGTATGACAATGGAGGAGCGCTTTGCCCTCTCCTGCTGGCAGAAAGGCCCGCTGGCGCAGCCGATGCTGAAAGGTGCGCTGGCAAGCCTGGAAGGCGAGATAAGCCAGGTGCAAACCATCGGCACGCATCTGGTGTATCTTGTTGAAATTAAAAATATCATTTTGAGTGATGCAGGACACGGCCTGATCTACTTCAAACGCCGTTTCCACCCGGTCATGATGGAGGTGGAAGCCACCGCGTAATTCTCCCGCGCGCTGGCCTTTTTTTCGGCCAGCGCCACTTTCTGCAAAAACTCCTAAGGTTTCCGCTAAATCACGCCGTTATACAACCATAAGATAAATTTTCTGTGCCTGAATACTGACATCTCTGGTCAGTGCTTCCCGCTTCATTCAGCGCATACCTAATATACAGGATTACCTTATGGCTAAAACGACGCGGAGCCGCTCGGCTGAACGTCTGGTCGATATTCTGGTTGAGCTACATTTAAACGGTGTGGTAAACCGCAGTGCGCTAATGACCAAATTTAAAATTACCGAGCGTACCGTCTACCGGGATTTAAATGCGCTCTCTCCAATCGTTGAACATACCGGTAACGGGCTATATCGGCTGATCCATTCCGCACAATCTCCCGGCGGACAAGGGTTACATCACACACTGGCTAACTTCCTGAATGCAGATAACTTTTTCCCTGAAAGAAATACGGAATTCTGGCAAAAGCTGGAAACACGCGTTGACGAAAATCATATTCTTATCCTTGGAAACGACGCAGAGCACACGGTACAACGTGATATCAGCCGTCATTTAGCGAAAATTGAGAAATCTATTAATAACCATAATGTTTGCCAGATCGTTTATAAGGGTAAAACCCGCCTGATTAATCCCTATAAACTCATTAACAAAAAAAATATATGGTATTTACAAGCTACCGAAAATAGTCGGCTTAAATCCTTTTCATTGAGTCAGATTCGCTGGTTTGATATTCAGAAAACCCTTTTTACCCCTGAAGAGAATGTCCGCGCGCTCCTGGAAAAAAGCCTCGATCCGTGGGTGTCTGAAGATACTTTCACCGTGAAAATATTCATTAAAGATAATATTTCACATTACTTCCTGCGCCGGGATCTTCTGCCGGAACAAGAGCTGCTGGAAGAACAACGCGGCGGTATCACGCTGCGCTGCCGGGCGGCACACGAGAACCAGATCCTGCCGCTGCTGTTCTACTGGCTGCCGAATATTCAAATCCTGGAACCGAACTGGCTGAAGGAGAAACTGGTTAAAACGCTGGAAAACTATCTGGCGATGGCGCGCAGCCCGGATAACCAAGTGATCTCAATCACATAATTTCCTCCAGCGGCGGCGAGCCTTAACCACTCGCCGCTTCCTTTGACCGCTCACCCGTCACTTTCAACCACTCATTCATTTACCCACCTTTACACGCGCGAGGATCTGGCACGATCGCTCCAGCATTATTCAATACCTCCTCACAACGAACCTTGACCCTTTTTTCTTTACATAAAAAACCAGGTCTTACTATGGATACTAAAAAACTACTTAAGCACGTGCCCTGGGCCTTACTCGGGATCCTCGGTGCTTTCTGTCTGGCGGTTGTCGCATTACGCCGGGGCGAACACGTCAGCGCCCTGTGGATCGTCGTCGCGTCCGTTTCCGTCTATCTTGTGGCTTATCGCTACTACAGCTTATACATCGCGCAGAAGGTCATGAAGCTCGACCCAACGCGCGCCACGCCGGCGGTCATTAACAATGACGGCCTGAACTACGTGCCAACCAACCGCTACGTGCTGTTTGGTCACCACTTTGCCGCCATTGCAGGCGCTGGCCCGCTGGTCGGCCCGGTACTGGCCGCGCAGATGGGCTACCTGCCGGGTACCCTCTGGCTGCTGGCGGGCGTGGTGCTCGCGGGCGCGGTGCAGGACTTTATGGTGCTGTTTATCTCCTCACGCCGTAACGGTTCGTCGCTGGGTGAGATGATCAAAGAAGAGATGGGTCGCGTGCCGGGCACCATTGCCCTGTTCGGTTGTTTCCTGATTATGATCATTATCCTCGCGGTGCTGGCGCTGATCGTCGTGAAAGCGCTGGCCGAAAGTCCGTGGGGCGTGTTTACCGTCTGCTCTACCGTACCGATCGCGCTGTTCATGGGCATTTACATGCGCTTCCTGCGCCCGGGGCGCGTGGGTGAAGTCTCCGTGATTGGTATCGTGCTGCTGGTTGCCTCTATCTACTTTGGCGGCGTCATTGCGCATGACCCGTATTGGGGCCCGGCGCTGACCTTTAAGGACACCACCATCACCTTCGCGCTGATTGGTTACGCGTTTGTATCCGCCCTGCTCCCGGTATGGCTGATTCTGGCACCACGTGATTACCTCGCGACCTTCCTGAAAATCGGGGTTATCGTCGGGCTGGCTATCGGGATTGTGATCATCAACCCTGAGCTGAAAATGCCGGCGGTGACTCAGTACATTGACGGCACCGGCCCACTGTGGAAAGGCGCGCTGTTCCCGTTCCTGTTTATCACCATCGCCTGTGGTGCCGTGTCTGGCTTCCACGCGCTGATCTCCTCCGGCACCACGCCGAAGCTGATGGCCAACGAAACCGACGCGCGCTTTATCGGTTACGGCGCGATGCTGATGGAATCCTTCGTGGCGATCATGGCGCTGGTTGCGGCGTCTATCATCGAACCGGGCCTGTACTTCGCAATGAACACCCCGCCTGCGGGTCTGGGCATCACCATGCCAAACCTGCATGAGATGGGCGGCGAAAATACCGCGCTGATCATGGCCCAGCTGAAGGATGCCAGCGCCCACGCGGCAGCGACCGTCAGCTCCTGGGGCTTCGTGATCTCCCCTGAGCAGATCATGCAGACCGCGAAAGACATCGGCGAACCGTCCGTGCTGAACCGCGCAGGTGGCGCACCGACGCTGGCTGTCGGTATCGCACATGTGTTCCATAAAGTGCTGCCGTGGGCAGACATGGGCTTCTGGTACCACTTCGGTATTCTGTTTGAAGCGCTGTTTATCCTCACCGCGCTGGATGCCGGTACCCGTGCGGGCCGCTTCATGCTGCAGGACCTGCTGGGTAACTTCGTGCCGTTCCTGAAGAAAACCGACTCTCTGGTGGCGGGTGTGCTCGGCACTGCGGGTTGCGTAGGCCTGTGGGGTTACCTGCTGTATCAGGGCGTGGTTGATCCACTCGGCGGCGTGAAGAGCCTGTGGCCGCTGTTCGGTATCTCTAACCAGATGCTGGCCGCTGTGGCTCTGGTACTTGGCACCGTCGTACTGGTGAAAATGAAACGCACCAAATACATCTGGGTGACCGTCATTCCTGCACTGTGGCTGCTGCTCTGCACCACCTGGGCGCTGGGCCTGAAGCTGTTCAGCACCAACCCGCAGCTGGAAGGCTTCTTCTTCATGGCGAACCAGTACAAAGAGAAGATTGCCGCAGGCGGCGCAGATCTGACCGCGCAGCAGATTGCCAACATGAACCATATCGTGGTGAACAACTACACCAACGCAGGTCTGAGCATTCTGTTCCTGGTGGTGGTGTACAGCATCATTTTCTACGGTATCAAAACCTGGCTGAAAGTGCGTAACGCCGAAGGCCGTACGGATAAAGAAACGCCGTACGTGCCGGTGCCGGAAGGCGGCGTGAAGACCTCTTCACACCATTAAAAAAAAATGGCGGGTGGCGCTACGCTGACCCGCCCTACAACGGTACTGTAGGCCCGGTAAGCGTAGCGCCACCGGGCTTTGTCTTATCAGGATGTATTATGTTTGGTAACTTAGGCGAAGCGAAAAAATACCTCGGTCAGGCGGCAAAAATGCTGATTGGTATTCCGGACTATGACAACTACGTTGAGCATATGAAGACCAACCATCCGGATAAACCGTACATGACCTACACTGAATTCTTCCGCGAGCGTCAGGAAGCACGCTACGGTGGAAGTGGAGAAGGCGGCGTCCGCTGCTGCTAAAGGAGAGAACATGACCCCGATTGCCGTCACCCTGCTGACCGGTTTCCTCGGCGCCGGTAAAACCACCCTGCTGCGCCACATCCTGAACGAGCAGCACGGCTTCAGGATCGCCGTCATCGAAAACGAATTCGGCGAAGTCTCCGTGGACGATCAATTGATTGGCGATCGCGCCACGCAGATCAAAACCCTGACCAACGGCTGCATCTGCTGTACCCGCTCAAACGAGCTGGAAGACGCCCTGCTGGATCTGCTCGACAGCCGCGATCGCGGTGAAATCGACTTCGACCGCCTGGTGATTGAATGCACCGGCATGGCCGACCCCGGCCCGATTATTCAGACCTTTTTCTCCCATGACATTCTTTGCCAGCGCTACCTGCTGGACGGCGTCATCGCCCTGGTCGATGCGGTTCACGCCAACGATCAGATGAACCAGTTCACCATCGCCCAGTCTCAGGTGGGCTACGCCGACCGCATCCTGCTGACCAAAACCGACGTGGCGGGTGACAGCGAGAAACTGCGTGAACGTCTGACCCGCATTAACTCCCGCGCGCCGATTTACACCGTGACGCACGGCGATATCGACCTCTCACAGCTGTTCAACACCAACGGCTTTATGCTGGAAGAGAACGTCACCACGAAACCGCGTTTCCACTTTATGGGAGACAAGCAAAACGACGTGACGTCGATTGTGGTGGAGCTGGATTACCCGGTGGATATCAGCGAGGTCTCCCGCGTGATGGAGAACCTCCTGCTGTCATTTGCCGACAAACTGCTGCGCTACAAAGGGATGCTGTGGATCGACGGCGAACCGAACCGCCTGCTGTTCCAGGGCGTGCAGCGCTTATACAGCGCCGACTGGGATCGCCCGTGGGGCGATGAAGCGCCGCGTAGCGTAATGGTATTTATTGGCATACAGCTGCCGGAGGAAGAGATTCGCGCGGCGTTTGCAGATCTGAAAAAATAACCGCCCTGCTTCCCCTCTCCCCCGTGGGGAGAGGGGAAGGTTGAGGGGTGCCTAAACTTATTTCAACGCCTCCGGCAGCGTCACAATCCACAGCTCACTATCCGACTCAGGCTTCTTCAGCGGCTTCACGCTAAGCGTGGTTTCAACCGGTTTATCATCCAGCGTCAGCTTGCCTTCCGCGTTCACCCGATAATCCTTGAGCTTCTTGCCCTCGACCGGATTTTGCATCGCCACCTTCACGCCAAAGTCATTATCGTTCGCCACGGCAAGCCGTTTGCTGTCGATCAGCGCCAGCCCTTCAGCTTTCTCCTGCTGCCAGCCCAGCGCGCGCAAATCAACGACCTGCGTTTTTGCCGCAAGGGTAATGCCGCGCTGCTTCAGGGTTTTCTCATCATCAAACTCCGGGTACTCGCCCGGCTTGTCAAAGGCGCTCAGGTCGCTCGCTTTGCTGAGGTCCACCTTGTAGATAAGGTTACGCATCCCGTCATTTTTATCGCTTCCCTGCTCAATCAGCAGGATATGCTGGTCATCAAGCGCCACGATGTCGCCGATTTTGGCATCACTGTTTTTGCTGTAGGCCGCGCTGTCGATAGGGTAGCCGTACATCGCTGTTTTGCCGGTCGCCGGGTCGAAGCTCACGAGACGCGTAAACAGCGCCTGCTTTTTGCTTTTACCGTCGATATCCAGCGTACTTTGTACCGCGGCGATAATGCGCCCGTCCGGCATACGGGTCAGGCCTTCAAAGCCCCGGTTCGGTTGACGCCATTTGATAACGTTTGGCAGACCGCCCGCGATCGACTTTTCCCCTTCCGCCGCCTGCGGGCCGTGGATCGCCAGGATTTTCCCTTTACTGTCGACGTTAATCAGAAACGGGCCATACTCGTCGCACAGCCAGTAGCCGCCTTTGCCGTCCGGCGTGATGCCTTCCGTATCCAGCCCGCGGTTGTCACCCTTCAGCGTCTTGAGGGTGTCGCTAAACGCCACCTCATTGGTGGATCCAATCACGCCGCTTTGCAGCGGCAGACCGTTAATCTCGCCTTTATCGTCATGCAGCGGGCGGGCATCCGTCGCTTCTGCTTTACCGTTCTGCACGCGGATGGTCATCAGCAGCGGCGCGAAATCCGGCGTGACAAAAATTTTGGCTTCATTTTTACCCATTTTTGGCGCATCGGCGTTTGGACCGCGATCGGTCACGGTTGCAAAGGTCAGAGCATCGCCCTGCTTACCCGTAAACAGCAGGCCAGAGCCAATGCCCACCGGGAGTCCGTTCGGAAATGCGCTGGCGAACGCGCCGCTGTAGTTGACGTGTGAGCCTTCAGGAAAGCTGACGACATAGCGTTCAGCCGTGGGCTGTGCCGCCAGGCCAGAGAAAGAGAGCGCACAACCAACCAGCACAGGAATGATTTTTCTTTTCATATTGTTAGCATCCAGTAAGAGAAGCCAACAACGTAATGAACAAACGTGTCAGAAAAATGACATCGCAGGGAAAGGCGCCTGCGCGAGAGGACGTGTTTTCACCACCATAAGTGTAAATCTTTGTTGTTTTATGTGATTTTTGAAATATTTTTGGAAATTTCTGGAGCCTCCATTATTACACCTCCAGTCACTATCCCGCCCTCGTTCAGTTTATGTTTAGTCAAAAAACTAAACGGTTTCTAAACGCCTGAAAATCACGCGTTGACTCCCGTTCAATCAAACAAAAACGCAACATTAAATAAATAAAATTTAACAAAACCAGCATAAAACAGCGACTTGCATCACATTTGCAGTCATAAACATCGCTTGTTATGGTGCCTCCAGATTAATTTGATGATGAGGCATGAAACATGAAAAAACTGAATATCCTTCTTCTTTCTGCACTGACAGCCCTCTCTGGTTCCGCACTGGCCATGGGCGGTAGCGTTGAGCAGGGTAAAAACTTTACTAACCTCAATCTGGAAATGGGCAAATCCTCATCCGGCCTGTACGCCGAAAGCAACTGGCTCAAAAACACCGATGACGGTACCCAGACCGGTGGCGTGGGCGCAGGCTACAACCTGGAAGTGGGCCCGGTCATGCTGAACGCAGGCGCGAAGGCGATCTACATCGGCCCGAAAAAAGGCGATAACGGCGTGGCGTTCCCGATTGGTGGCGGCGTAAACGTTGCGCTGACTGACAGCATCCATGTCTATGGCGAAGGTTACGTTGCGCCTGAAGGCCTGAACAACAGCGTGAAAAACTATGTGGAAGCCAACGGGGGCGTAAGCTGGACGCCTGTCACGCCGCTGACCCTGAAAGTGGGTTACCGCCACGTGAGCGTTGATGGCAAAGACGGTCGCCCTGGCCACACGCTGATTGACGGCGCATACGTGGGCGGTGGTGTGTCCTTCTAAGGCTGTATTGCGCGTTTCGCCCGGCGGCGCTACGCTTGCACGGGCCTACGGGTTTTGTAGGCCGGGTAAGCGCAGCGCCACCCGGCAAGAAAGGCGATGACGTTACTTACGCACCACCACCAGCTTCTGGTTCACAAACTCTTTGATCCCCAGATCCGACAGCTCGCGTCCATAACCGGAGCGCTTCACGCCGCCGAACGGCAGCTCTGGCGCGGTATCGGTGAGCCAGTTGATGTACACCATCCCGGTCTCAATCCGCGACGCCATTTTCTTCGCGCGCTCGATATCCTGACTGAATACCGCCCCACCCAGGCCATAGTGTGAATCGTTCGCCAGGGCGACGGCCTCGTCGTCGTTTTTCACCACATACATCTGGGCCACCGGACCGAAGAACTCCTCGAAATACGCCGGGTTGTCGCGAGAGATATTCGTCAGAATCGTCGGCTCGAAGAAGCTGCCGTCACGCTGAACAGGTTTACCGCCATAGTGCAGCGTCGCACCGTTTTTCACCGCCTCGTTAACCTGTTTGGTCAGCGTTTCCAGCGCATCTTTAGACGACAGCGGTCCCAGCGTGGTGCTTTCGTCCAGCGGATCGCCGATTTTCACCTGCTTAAACGCCTCGGTGAATTTAGTCAGGAAGGCATCCGCAATCTTTTCATGCAGGATAAAGCGCTTCGCCGCGGTACAGACCTGCCCGGCGTTGTTGAGGCGCGCACTGACCCCCGTCTTCACCGCTTTTTCGAGGTCGGCGTCATCCAGTACCACGAAGACGTCGTTACCGCCCAATTCCAGCGTGGATTTCTTGATGTGCTTCGCCGCCTGTGCGGCCACGACGCTACCGGCTTTTTCGGAACCGGTCAGCGCGGCACCCTGGACGCGATCGTCAGCGATGATGTTCGCCACCTGATCGGACGAGATAAACAGGTTGGTCCACGCCCCTTCCGGCGCACCCGCCTCGCGTACCAGATGGGCAAAGGTCTCAGCGCAGTGCGGTACAATGCTGGCGTGTTTGGCGATGACCGGGTTCCCCGCCGCCAGGTTCGGCGCCAGAACGCGCATCAGCTGGTAGTACGGGAAGTTCCACGGCTCAACGGCCATCAGTACGCCGATGGGGTGATGCTCCACCCACGCTTCCCCAAGTTCAGAGGGATACTTCACCGGCGCCAGGAACTGCTTCGCGTTGTCGGCGTAGTAGCGGGCGATTTGTGCACACAGCTTCACCTCGCCGCGGCTCTGCTCAATGAGCTTACCCATCTCCTGACTGGCAATTTTCGCCAGATCGTCCACGCGCTCGTCGATCAGGTCGGCAAGCTTATGCAACACCGGGAGACGCTGGTTGATGTCGCCTTTCGCCCAGTCAGAATGGTAAAGCGCATCAGCCGCCTTCAGGGCCGCTTCAATATCCGCGTCGGTATGTGAGGGGTATTCTTTGATGAGCTGGTTAGTGGCAGGATTTACTGTCTGATAAGCCATATCGAATCTCCATGTTTTACCGCTTAGGGTATTAAGGGTAGTCAACATGACTGGCTCTGGACGTAAAGTTGGGTATATCCGGACGGTTCCTAATGAAGCGCTGCCAGACGGTTCCCTGACGTGGTATAAAAAACGTCCAGAAGGAGTTCCCATGACCGATACCCGACACATCCTCCAGACTTTTCACCGCGCCTCAGGCCTTGAGCTCCGCAGCACATGGCAGAGCACGCAAGCCTACAAACGTCATTGTCATCCTCAACTCTCTCTTGGCGCGATTGTGGAAGGCCAGACCTGCTGCGTGTGCCATGACAGGGAGTACATCCTTCATCCCGGGGATCTGATTGTGATCCCGGCTTATGCGCCGCACAGCTGCAACCCCATCGCCGGGCAAGCGCGCAGCTACCATATGCTCTATATCGACACCGATCGTCCTCTGGCGCTCCAGGTGATCCGTAACGCTACGTTCTTCAACCACTTCCTTGATATTGTTGAGACAATGTCGCCTGCATCCGTGGACAAGCTGCTTTCTGTCCTTCCCCACCGTGCGGATAACCCTGATGCGCTGCGTTCAACCAGCCAGCATATTCAGCAGGCACTTCTTGCCGATCTGGCTGCACCGCCTTCGCTTGATGAACTGGCTCAACGCTTCTCGCTACGCAAGGAGACGCTGATTCGTACCTTCCGGCAGGACACCGGGCTGACGCCAGCCAGCTTCCTTAATATCTCCCGCGTGGAATACGCCAAAGCACGGCTGCGCGCCGGGGATGATATTGCCGACGTGAGCTACCAGAGTGGGTTTGCCGATCAGAGCCATTTCCATAAGACCTTCGTTCGCTATAGCGCCGCTACGCCGCGCCAGTACGCCACAGGACGATCAATATCAGACAATAATCAGGATACGTAACACCGTAAGGTGATCTCAGTTACGGCTATGAGGTCACTATGGAACTGTTCTTCCCTTCCGCTTTTCTCGCCCTGGCGCTGGCGCATTTTGTTGCGCTGTTAAGCCCGGGTCCGGATTTCTTCTTGCTTGTGGGCTACGCGGCGCGCTACCGACTGCGCGGCAGCGCCGGGCTGTGCCTCGGCATCGCCGCGGGTAACGCGCTCTATATTGTTCTGGTGATTGTCGGCTGGAGCGCCCTGCGCCAGTTTACGTGGCTGTTTACGCTAATCGAACTGTCCGGGGCGCTGTACCTGCTGTGGATTGGCTCGCACCTGGTGCGCAGCCGCCCGCAGACGCTGGCGCTGAATGAAACTCATCAGCGGCTTCCCGCATTGCGTAAGCAAATCCTGCTGGGGCTCGGCTCGGCACTGCTTAATCCGAAGAACGCGCTGTTCTATCTGGCGCTGATGACGGCGTTACTGGGGCCAGACGTCACGCTGCTTCAGCAGGCAACCTGCGGCGTCTGGATGGTGATGGTGGTGCTGGTGTGGGATCTGGCGCTGGTGTCGCTAATGGGGTTGCGAGCGGTGCAACAGAAGCTCAGCCGTGCGCTCGGGTGGATTGAACGCACGGCGGGCGTGGTGCTGATGGGGTTTGGTGGGTGGGTGCTGTGGCGATTTTTGCATTTTCTTCCCGTCTCCCTCTATCCTTAACCCATGGAAAAAATAGCTGAACTCAAACGCGCTAAGCTTCTCGCGCTGTCGCTGCTGCTGGTTGCCGCCGCGGCGTTTATCTTCACTCTGTTCCTCCCGCAGACTTTCTGGGTGCGCGGGGTAAAGGCGATTGCCGAGGCGGCGATGGTCGGCGCACTGGCGGACTGGTTCGCCGTCGTTGCGCTTTTTCGCCGGGTCCCCATTCCGTTTATCGCGCGCCATACGGCGATTATCCCGCGCAATAAAGACCGTATCGGCGACAATCTTGGCCAGTTTGTGCAGGAGAAGTTTCTGGATACCCAGTCCCTGGTAGCGTTAATCCGCCGCTATGAACCCGCGCACATGATCGGTGCCTGGTTCAGCAAGCCTGACAACGCCCAGCGCGTCGGGCTGCATCTGATGCAGGTGATGAGCGGGTTCCTTGAGTTGACCGACGACGGGCGCATTCAGCGGATGCTCAAACGCGCGGTGCATAAGGCCATCGATAAGGTCGATTTCACCGAAACCAGCGCCGTGATGCTGGAGAGCATGACCAAAAACAACCGCCACCAGGTGCTGCTCGATGCCATCATCAACCGCCTGATTACCTTGATTCAGCGCGACAGCACGCGGGAATTTATCTCTGACCAGATCGTCCACTGGCTGAAGACCGAACATCCCCGCAAAGCGATGGTATTGCCCACCGAGTGGCTGGGCGATCAGAGTGCAGAGATGGTATCGAATGCGGTGAACACGTTGCTGGACGATATCAGCCACGACCGCACGCACCAGATCCGTCAGGCGTTCGACCGGGCCACGCTGAAGCTTATCGACAACCTGAAAAACGATCCGGAAATGGCGGCGAAAGCCGACAACATCAAGCACTACCTGAAAAATGACGAGGCGTTTAACCGCTATCTGGGGGAAATGTGGGCCGATCTGCGCCAGTGGCTGAAGGCGGATATGCAAAGTGAAGACTCGCGCGTGAAGCAGCGCATCGCCAACGCCGGGCTGTGGTTTGGCGAAACGCTGACAAACGATGCCAGCCTGCGGGCGTCGCTGAACGAGCATCTGGAGCAGGCCGCGCATCGCGTCGCGCCGGATTTCGCCGCGTTCCTGACCCGCCACATCAGCGACACGGTGAAAAGCTGGGATGCTAAAGACATGTCCCGCCAGATCGAGCTGAATATCGGCAAAGATCTGCAGTTTATCCGCGTCAACGGTACGCTGGTGGGCGGGACGATTGGCCTGATCCTGTTTTTACTCTCGCAGCTGCCTGCCGTGCTGGGACATTAATCCGCTTTGGGCGGCGCGATGATATAGCGCGTCGCCTCGAAGCGATTCAGGATTAAATGCACCAGAAAGACCATCGTCAGCGTCGCCACCAGCGAAAACGTGACGGAGGTGATGCGATAGAGATCGCTGAACACCAGGTCGCTGTCAGGGTGCATGTTCTGCCCGAACATAATGCCGATGGTGGTAATACTTGAAAATCCTACGCCTGCGCCCACTTTCTCCATCACATGCAGACGTGCGCCAAACGCCAGCCCAAGGCCAATCAGCGGCATCATGAGCAGCATATGGCTACTGTGGTCGTAGAGGATGAGCTGGACAACCAGGATATAAAGACAGCCCAATACCACGCCGACCACGCGCCAGATGGAGCTCATCACCGCGCCACGATAGTGCATCGGGAACAGGATCAAAATCCCGGCCATCAGCGCCGAGAGGGAATCGCTTAAGTCACTGATTTGAAAAACGACGAAAATCAGCGTCGCGACGGTGCCGGAGAGCAGCGACTCATGGCGCACGCGGGCATCGTCTTTCTCAATCAATGGCGGCGGCTTGCGGGGTTCCACGTCCGGCAGGAGATAGTTCATCAGCGCGCTCAGGCACACCGCCATCACGCTCGCTTCGATGTTGGAAAACAGCAGCGTGTGCCAGTTGGTGGTGGGGTAGCTCATAAAATTGAGCATCACGCTCTGGCACACCACGCCCATCGACCCGAACAGGAACAGCGGCCCTTTGCTCATAAAGCGAAAACGCATGACGTACAGGGCAAACACCACCAGCGTCATGATGACCGGCCATTGCGACAGATAGCCGATGATAATCACCATTTCAACGCAGTTCAGCGATGCACTGAAGATAAACTGCTTCGCCACATGGCGGTTGAAGACCGGCACCAGCGAGAGCAGCATGATCGGGTAGACCACAAAAAACACGCCGTAGCTGGTGTTGTAGAAACTGGAAATGCTCAGCGCAATCATCCCTGCAAAGACGATGCGCAAAGTCTGGCGAAAGTCGTTTGCCGTGTAGACGATGTTACCGTGCGGGGTAAACACCCGCGCCAGCGTATTAATAGACATAATGCAGCAGGCTCACCAGATGGATCTGCATCCCGGAGAAGAAGCGCGCAAACGGCCCTTCACTGTTATAGAGCTGGACAGTCGCCCGCGCGCCGGTCGGCAGTGGCTTCGGCAGCGCCTCGTCCAGCATGACGTGAATGCGCATGCGCTGGGCGTCACGCACCCAGCGGTTCGAGGTTTCCGGCTCGGAGAGCTGGCCGTTCACCGCCTCCTGACCCGCGAGGATCCCCGCGTCGCTGCTGGTCACGTGGGCGCGGAAGACGTGTCCCGGAAAGGCGTCAAACACCACCGCGGCATCGGTGCCCTGATGGGTATGGCGCAGGCTTTTCTCGCGGAAATCGGCCACGATGTCGGTCTGGTTGTTCACCAGCGCCAGCGCCGCTGCGCCTGAGGAGGCATAAAAACCGGGGCTTAACTGCAGGTTACTGACCGTGCCGTCTGCCTGAGCATACACCTTCGTCCAGCCGAGATTCAGCTCCGCCTCATCCAGCGCGTTGCGGTATTTTTGCAGCGTGACGTTGCGGTGTTCATCCCGCTCGCCGCGCTGAATACGCAGGTTCCGGATATTAGCCTGAATCGTGCTGACGGACTGCTCGCTGCTCTGCCAGGTGGTCCGGACTTTATCCAGATCCGCCTGCGAGACGTTCTGTAACGTGCTCAGCTTCTGATAACGTTCGAAGGTCACTTTATCGTTACGCGCGGTCAGCACGGCGGTTTTCAGGCTGGCCTGCGCGGCGGCGATCTGCGCGTCCAGCTGCTGGTTGGAAAGACGAGCCTGCTCCAGCGCGATTTGCGCCGCTTCCACTTTATTGCGAAACGGCGTGTCGTCGAGTTCAAACAGCAGATCGCCCCGCTTCACCTGGCTGTTGTTGTGCACATGCACGGCCGCCACATAGCCGGAGACACGCGGAGAAACCGGCGTCACCACGCGCATCACGGTGGAGTCCGGCGTCAGCGGGATCCAGATATCCGCGACGACAAAATAGATAAACATCAGCAGGAAAGAGGCAATACTCACCCTTACCCAGCGGGCAAACTTTTGTTCAGGGGTCATTATTTTTCGGTCTTGTTGTCTTCTTCGCGGATTGTCCGCAAATTACAGGCGATTTGATTCAGGGTGGCGCTGAAGATATCGATATGTTCCGGCGCGATATTTTGCGATACCCGCGCCTGATAGGTCTCAATCACCTGAGTAAGCCTTTTTAAAATGGCTTTTCCCTCAGGCGTCAGCGTCAGAAGCCGGATGCGCTTGTCATAAGGCGATGTGGTGCGCAGCAGGTAACCCTGTTTTTCCAGCTGTGTGAGCGTGCGCATCAGCGGCGGCAGTTCAATGCCCTGCACCTCCGCCAGCTCACTCATTGAGACGTTATCCCCAAGTTGAAAAAGCTGCATCATCACCGTCCAGCTCGACTGGGTTAACCCGGTATCGAGAATGGCATCGTCGATCACCGCACGCCACTGACGCACAATCATCGCCATCCGCATACCCATCGGCCTGCGGCTAAACAGTTCTTCTTCACTCATAGGGAGTCCCTCTCGTCACACGCAGTCAAGATAATAGTTATCAGGGTAAGTATCAAGAAACGAGGGACGAAAGCGCAGGAATTGCGAAAACGACGTTCTCCCTCTCCCTGTGGGAGAGGGCCGCGGTGAGGGCATCAGCCCGCAGTGGAATTTAACGGCTAAAGCTAAAATGTCGGGTAATGGCACTTTTCCCCGACGCCGTCACCACCACCTCCCTGTACCCCATCACCCGCTGGATCCAGCCTTTACTCTCCAGATAAGTTAGCAGCGCCGTGCCAGCGTCTCCCCCAAGATGAAACCGTCGCTCACTCCAGTCGAGGCAGGCGCAGCAGGCCTTGCGATGGGGATGAGCATTTAATGGAATGCCGAGTTTCAGAAACTGCTCACGGCCATACAGGGTGAGCGCGGAACCGTCATCCTCCAGCCAGCCTTCCGCCTGCATAAAATCATAGATCTGAACCGCCACCGTTCCGGCAAGATGGTTATAGCAGGTGCGGGCTTCACGCAGGGCTTTTGGCGCAGACGTTTCCGGCGGCGTAATGCGGCTCCAGGAGAGCCCCATCATCTGCTCGACCAGCGCCGCGACGTCGTGCCCGGCAAGGCGATAATAGCGGTGCCGCCCTTGCGATAAACACGTAATCAACTTTCCCTCCACCAGCCGGGCGAGATGCCCGCTGGCGGTCGACGGCGCAACATCTGCCGCAGTGCTGAGTTCGGTAGCGGTCCACGCCCGCCCGTCCATCAGCGCGCAGAGCATCTTCACGCGCGAGGGATCGGCCATTGCCGCCGCCACCGCCGCAATGGCCTGTTCCAGTGCCGCGCTGTTCTCAGGAGGCTGGTTCGTTTTTAACATGGGGCGCCCAGGGTTCGGTGATCTCTGCGGCCAGCTTATCATCATCCGTCAGCAGAATAAGGTGATTCGCATGGTCGCTGTACTGGGTAAGAATAGACACACCGCGTGCCGCCAGCACCGCCGCGATGTCACCTAACTCGCCTGGCCGCTCCTGCCTGAGTTTTCTGATAACCGGCTTGCGCACCGCCTGAACGGTAAATCCGGCCTCCATCAGCACGCGGCAGGCTTTTTCTCCGTCCTCCACCAGGAAATGGGCATCGGTACCAAATACGCCGCCCCCCTCCAGCCCCACGCCGTGACGGCCTAACAGTTGCCCAAAGCGCGCCAGCTCGCCGGGCCTGTCGCTGAAAATCACGTGAACGTCATACATTCGCCTGCCCTCCGTTTTCGGAACTGTATTCCCGCACGACCTGTGCCACGCGAATGCGATAGTACGCAAAAATGGATCCCCGCCCTTCGGCCTGCGCCGCCTGGTGAAAGACGTTTTGCTTCCAGCTGCGGATGGCCTCTTCATCCCGCCACCAGGAAAGGGACAGGATTTTGCCGTCGGTGGTCAAACTCTGAAAGCGTTCGATATCAATAAAACCATCAATGTCGGCCAGCAAAGGTTTGAGTTCAGCGGCGAGTTGCAGGTAGCGGGCCTGATGATGAGGCTCCGCTTTGGCTTCGAAAAGGACTGCGATCATAAGTGTCTCTCCGTTGTGATAGTGAGGAGAGAATGCAGAGAAAATTAACTTCATACTTCGGCGACTGACGAAGTGTTTTTGCCGGATGGCGCTGCGCTTATCCGGCCTACGAGCACCTGTAGGCCCGGTAAGCGCAGCGCCACCGGGCAGGTTTTAGCCCAGGATCGACCTCGGCTCCATAAACGCCCGAATCCCCCACTCACCCATCTCGCGCCCCACGCCGGAGTGCTTAAACCCGCCAAACGGCGCTTTCGGCTCATGGGCAAGCGTATTCACCAGCACGCGCCCGGAGACAATCTGCTGCGCCACGCGGCGGGCGCGGTCCACATCCTCACCCAGCACCATCGCGCTCAGGCCGTACTCGGTATCATTGGCAATCGCGATAGCCTCCGCTTCGTCCTGATAGGGAATGATGCACAGCACCGGGCCAAAAATCTCGTCGCGGGCAATCACCATGTCATTATTCACGTCAGCAAACAGCGTCGGGCGTACAAACCAGCCGTCCTGCGTGCCCGCTGGCCGCCCTTCGCCTCCTGCCAGCAGCCGTGCGCCCCCGTCGAGCCCCTGACGAATATATCCCTGCACCCGCAGCCACTGCTTCTCGCTGACCATCGGGCCGACGTCCGTGGCACTGTCGCGCGGGTCACCGGATTTCACCGCCGCCACGGCCTGCGCCAGCGCGGTTTCGATTTCCGTTTTACGCGACTGCGGCACCAGAATGCGCGTTCCCGCCACGCACGCCTGCCCGCTGTTCATAAACCCGGCCTGAATCACCAGCGGGATCGCCTGCGCTAAGTCCACATCATCCAGCAGGATCGTCGGCGATTTACCGCCCAGCTCCAGCGTCACGCGCTTAAAGCTTTCCGCCGCGTTACGCAGAATGGCCTTGCCGGTATTCGTCGAACCGGTAAACGAGATTTTCGCCACGTCCGGATGGCGGCTGATGGTGTCCCCGACGATGTCACCGCGTCCGGTGACAATGTTAAACACGCCCGGCGGCAAAGCAGCATCGCGCAACGCTTCGGTGACAATCCGGGTTTGCAGGGCGCTCATTTCGCTCGGCTTGATCACTGCCGTACAGCCTGCCGCCAGCGCGACCGCCAGCTTGCCGCAGATAAAACCCGCGTCGCTGTTCCACGGCGTGATCAGCCCGGCCACGCCAAGGGGCGTCATCTGTACCGTCGCGGCCCCCGCGGTTGTCTCGAACTCAAACGCCTCCAGCGCCTCAATGGCCTGGGCAATCACCTCGGCCGGATAGCGGGCCATCCAGGCGGAACGCGAGGCGGGCGCACCATACTCTTCAACGATCGCTTCCAGCAGATCGTCGTGGCGAGCGACCACGGCGGCGTGCATGCGTTTTAGCGCCGCGATGCGTTCCGGCCTTGTGGTCTTTGACCACGCCGGAAACGCCGCCTTCGCCGCCGCGATGGCGCGTCCGGCGTCAACCTCATCCGCCAGACGAACCTGACCAATAACCTGCGCCGTCGCCGGGTTATACAAATCAAACCATTCGGTGCCGTGCGGGGTAACAAACTCGCCGTTAATAAAAATCTGTTCGATCTGGTGCATATAAGCCTCCTCAGGCTGTGTGAGCACAGTCTGGCACGGCTTCTCCGTTGCGATAATCCACGCTATGCTGCAAGGGTTGTTTCGATTTTCAGGATAATCTATGCATCGTTCAGGTCTGACAGAGCTGGAAGTGGTGATGGCCGTGGTGCGGCGCGGCAGTTTTCGCGGCGCGGCGCAGGAGCTCGGGATGTCCGCGACGGCGGTGAGCAATGCCATCGCCGGGCTGGAGAGCCGCCTTGAGACTCGCCTCTTTAACCGCACCACCCGCAGCGTGGCGCTTACGGACACCGGGCAGCGCTACGTGGCGCGCGTGGGGCCGGCCTTGCAGGAAATCCGCCTCGCGGGTGAGGAGATCCACAGCGACACCGGGGAACCTGCCGGAACGCTGCGTCTGAACGTACCGAACCATATCGGCTCGCTTTTTCTCGACCAACTGCTGATCGACTTTATGATCCGCTACCCGAAAATGCGCGTGGAGATCTTCAGTGAAGCACGCATGATCGACATCGTCGCCGAGGGTTACGACGCGGGGATCCGCCTCGAAGAGTCCATCCCGCAGGACATGATCGCCGTACCGCTGACAGGGGAGATCCGCCAGCTCGTCACCGCCACGCCAGATTACTTCGCACGTCACGGCATTCCGCAAACGCCGGACGATCTGCTGCAACATCAGGGGATCGGCATGCGTATGGCTCACGGCGGGATCTACCGCTGGGAGCTGGCCCGTCGGGGGGAAACGTACGCGCTTGCCGTGCCGCCGCGCTTTGCGACGTCCGATCTTTTCGCCTCGATCCGCGCCGTAAAAGCGGGGTTAGGCGTGGGATTTTTGCCGGAACTCTATATCCAGGAAGAGCTTGAGAGCGGGGAACTGGTGAGCGTGTTAAACGACTGGACGCAGCCGTTTGCCGGGCTGCGCCTTTACTATCCTGGTCATCGCCACGTCCCGCCAGGGTTACGGGCGCTGGTGGCGATGATCCGCGAGCGCGGCATTATTCCAGGTTAGCTTTATTCAACCCGTAAGCCGCATCCAGCGAGCCTGGCGCCATGCGGGAGGTAATTCCCAGACGGTTCCAGGCGTTAATCGCCACGATGGCGAAGTTCAGCTCTGAAATCTCAACGTCCGAGAAGTGCTCCGCCACGCTGCGGTACAGGGCATCGCTCACGCCATGCACGCCAATCTGCGTCAGCGCTTCGGTAAAGGCCAGCGCGGCTTTTTCGCGGGCGCTGAACAGCGGGGATTCACGCCAGGCCGCCAGATGGTACAGGCGCAGCTCGCGTTCGCCGGCAATTTTGGCCTCTTTCGAATGCATATCCAGACAGAAGGTACAGCCGTTCAGCTGCGACACTCGAATGTCGATCAGGTGCTTCAGCGCCGGGTCGATGGAAGTTTTCGCCACCTCCATGCTCAGGGCAGACAGTGCGTTAGCGAGGGCAGGTGTAACTTTATGGTGGTTGACGCGAGTGCTCATGGTCTTTCCTCTTTTTTTGTGCGGCATCGGTGATGCGATGAGGCAAATCTACGCCGTTCATGACATAGTAAAAAGACACAAAAAGCGTGAAATGAGGTAGGACATGAAGCCGGGCTATCACGAGATCTACTCCCGCTATCGCGACAACATTACGCGCGGCGTGCTCAAGCCGGGCGACAAAGTGCCCGCCATCCGCGTGCTGGCCGAAGAGCTGAAGGTGGCGCGTAAAACGGTCGAAACGGCGTATGCCATTCTGACGGGCGAAGGGTATCTGGTTAGCCAGGGCGCGCGCGGCACGCGGGTCAACCCGGACTTACTGTTGCCGGAGCGTCCTGCCCCAACGGAACAGCCTACCGGTACGCTTCCGGCGTCGCTTATCAGCCAGCGCGAGCGGGCAGGGTTTCTGCGCCCTGGCATCCCATCCCTCGACAGCTTTCCGTACAAAAAATGGCTGCTGCTGGCAGGCCAGGCGACGCGCGCCATGCGTCAGGAGGAGATGCTTAACCCGCCCGTTCTGGGCTGGTACCCGCTGCGCCAGGCCATCGCCAGCTATCTCAATATCTCGCGTGGCTTGTCCTGCACCGCCGGGCAGGTGCTCATCACCAGCGGCTACAGCGGCAGCCTGCGCCTGATCCTCGACACGCTCGCCAGCCGCAGCGACAAGGTGGTGTTCGAAGATCCGGGCTACTTTATGGGCCAGCAGCTCCTGAAGCGGATCGTGCCGCGTCTGCACACGGTGCCGGTCGATCGCTGCGGCATGGACACGGAATACCTCCTCCGCCACCATCGCGACGCCCGTTTTGCCCTCGTCACCCCGTCGCACCAGAGCCCGCTGGCGGTGACGCTCTCCCTGCCGCGTAAACAGCAGCTGCTCGACTGGGCCAGCCAGAACGAGGCGTGGATCATCGAAGACGATTACGATGGCGAGTTTCACTACACCCGCAAGGTGTTGCCGTCGCTGAAAAGCCTCGACCAGCACGACCGGGTAATTTTTATGGGCACCTTCAGCAAAACCATCATGCCGTCGCTGCGCATGGGATACGTGGTGATGCCCGCCAGCACCGTCGGGGCGTTTACCGACTGTGCGGACATTACCACCAGCGGCCAGCCGGTGCTGACGCAAAAGATCCTCACCGCATTTCTCAACGAAGGCCATTTTTTCCGTCACCTGAAAAAGATGCGCGCGCTGTATCAGACCCGCCGCGACTGGATGATTGCCGCCCTGCGCGAGGTGTATGGCGATCTGTTTTTCACCGAGCAGAACGACGGCGGGATGCATATCGTGGCGTTTCTGACCAAAGGAAGTTGTGACCGCGAAGTGGCGCGCTGCTGGCAGGAACAGCAGCTGCAGGTTAACGCGCTCTCCGAATGGTACCGCGGGTCGGGAAAACGCTACGGGCTGGTGATGGGCTACAACAACGTGCGGACATACCAGGAGGCGGTGGCGTTGCTGGAAAGGCCGAAACGGCAGACGCTTGCGCTGTTGAGTTGAACATCGCCGGGTGGCGGCTGCGCCTGACCCGGCCTACGGTTTAAATGTCATTGCGGGATAAACCCACATCTTTGAGCTGCTCATCGCTCATCTGGCTCAGGATGCGGCGGGTACGGTTGATGCGATACCAGTTACGCAGCGTTTTCGCGATCCAGACAAACACGATAAACGGTCTTTTAGAACGATTCTCGAAAAATTCCATGATGCTCTCCTCACTGTGCCAGTGGGGTTATCATCCTGGAAATCCGCCTGTGCAATACAGATGCAAAAACACCTTTTGTTTACCATACAGATCCGCTAAAACGGTATCTGCATGGCATTTTTTACGGCAATCTGTACTGGTTTTACAATCTGTATGGTGAAAACAAAGGATACAGCATGACGCGCTATCAACATCTGGCCAATCTCCTGGCAGAACGCATTGAACAAGGGCTGTATCGCAGCGGCGAACGTCTGCCGTCGGTGCGCACGCTGAGCCAGGAGCACGGCGTGAGCATCAGCACCATACAGCAGGCTTATCAGATCCTTGAAAACCTCCAGCTGATCACGCCCCAGCCGCGCTCCGGCTATTTTGTTTCGCAGCGTAAAGCCCAGCCGCCCGTCCCGGCGATGACGCGCCCGGTGCAGCGCCCCGTGGACGTCACCCAGTGGGATGAGGTGATGATGCTGCTGGACGCCCGCGCTGACAAAGAGATGATCTCTTTTGGCGGCGGTTCGCCGGACATTAACCAGCCGAGCCTGAAGCCCCTGTGGCGCGAGATGAGCCGCATCGCGCAGCATAATCCGGGTGAGATGCTGAGCTATGACGTGCTCGACGGGCGCCTGGAGCTGCGCGAGCAGATCGCCCGCCTGATGCTGGACGGCGGCTCCACCGTGGCAGCGAACGAGATTGTCATCACCAACGGCTGCCACGGCGCGCTGTCGATTGCCCTGCTCTCGGTGTGTCAACCGGGGGATATCGTGGCGGTGGAGTCGCCGTCATTTCACGGCACCATGCAGATGTTGCGCGGGTTTAACATCAAGGCGATTGAAATTCCCACCGACCCGGAAACCGGGATCAGCATTGAGGCGCTTGAGCTGGCGCTGGAGCAGTGGCCGATCAAAGCGGTGATCCTGGTGCCCAACTGCAATAACCCGCTCGGGTTTATCATGCCGGAAGCGCGGAAAAAGCAGGTCTTAGCCCTCGCCCAGCGGCACGACATTGTGATTGTTGAAGATGATATCTACGGCGAGCTGGCGGCGGAGTACCCGCGTCCGCGAACCATTCATTCGATGGATATCGACGGCCGGGTGATCCTCTGCAGCTCGTTTACCAAAACCGTGGCACCGGGTCTGCGCGTGGGCTGGATTGTGCCGGGACGCTATTACGACCGGGTGATGCACATGAAATACGCCGCGGGCGGGTTTAACGTACCGGGCACGCAGATGGCGGTGGCGGCGTTTATTCGCGACGGCCATTACCATCGCCACGTCCGCCGTATGCGCCAGATTTATCAGCAGAATATGGAAACCTATACCTGCTGGGTACGGCAGTATTTTCCGGCAGGGATTTGCGTGACCCGCCCGCAGGGCAGCTTCCTGCTGTGGGTTGAGCTGCCGGAGAAGGTGGATATGGTGTGCGTCAGCAAGCAGCTGTGTCGGCTGAAGATCCAGGCCGCAGCCGGTTCGCTGTTTTCCGCGTCAGGGAAGTACCGCAACTGCCTGCGCATCAACGTGGCGCTGCCGCCGACGGACAAAAATCGCGAGGCATTAAAGAAGATGGGTGAAGCGATTGTGATTGCGATGGAGGAGGGCTAGTGCGGCCTGATGCCCTCACCCCGACCCTCTCCCACAGGGAGAGGGAGAAAGCCGTGCCGCACTACTCGTCGAAGTACCAGTACCCCTGGTTAATCAGCCCGGTGAGCTCTTCAACAAACGCCGGGTTTTTCAGCGCATCGCCCAGCTCGGCCTGGCCGAGTTCGGTGTAGCGGCACAGCACATCCGCGGCCTTCGCATCCACCGTCTCAAGCTGTTCGCTGTTAATGAAGAAGCTGCCGTTAATATTTAGCACGCGCAGGCCGCTCAGGCGAGACAGCGTTTCGCCGCCCTGAAGCGCATCCAGCACCTCTTCCGGCACATACGGTGGCTCGGCGGCGGCAATATCCAGCTCGTGGCGCGGCGTCGAGACAAAGCTGCCGAACCATTTCGTGAAATCATCCGGCTTGCTGATCATCTCGATCATCATCTGACGAATGCGATCGAGCTCGTACTGCTCCACGCGGCCCGGGTGTTCACGACAGGTCAGATCCGGATCGCTATAGTGCTCGCCGCCCAGATCGTTTTCCAGCGCGTAATCGGCGAAGCTGCTGATCAGATCGCGACCGTTCGGCCCGCGGAAGCCGACGGAGTAGTTGAGCGCCGTTTCGTGGGTAAAGCCGTCGTGCGGGAATCCTGGTGGAATGTAGAGGATATCGCCCGGCGCAAGATCTTCGTCGATGATCGGCTCAAACGGATCAACATGCAGCAGTGCCGGATGCGGGCAGAACTGACGCATCGGCAGCTTGTCCCCCACGCGCCAGCGGCGGCTGCCCATCCCCTGAATGATAAACACATCGTACTGATCGATATGCGGACCCACGCCGCCGCCCGGCACGGAGAAGGAGATCATCAGATCGTCCAGTCGCCAGTCCGGCAGAACGCGGAACGGACGCACCAGTTCCGCCGCGGGCATATGCCAGTGATTCACCGCCTGCGCCAGCAGCGACCAGCCCGTTTCGCCCAGATCGTCAAAGTGTTCAAACGGACCATTACTGGCCTGCCATTTGCCGTTAGCGTGGCTCACCAGACGACTGTCAACTTCCGGCTCCATCGCCAGACCTGCCAGCTCGTCCGGGGTAATCGGATCGACAAAATTCGGGAAGGCATTTTTCAGCACAACGGGTTGTTTTTGCCAGTATTTTTCAAGAAATTCCGGCCAGTTCAGGTTCAGTTGATACGCCATGGGTAGCACCAGTGAGAGGGGAAACAGGCGCGATTATAGGGGAGACGGTGGAGGGGGAACTTGTCATGGGTCAAACCAGCTCGCGTAGGTCGGGTAAGGCATTGCCGTCACCCGACGCAATACGGCGCTAAAACTTAGTCCAGCTTCAGTTCGTCATAGTGGGTAATCAGCTTGCCCACGATGCCGTAGTCCAGCGCTTCTGCCGGCGACATCCAGAAGTTACGGTCGGTGTCTTTTTTCACTTTCTCCAGCGGCTGGCCGGTGGCGTCAGCAATCAGCTTGTTCACGCGATCCAGCATGCGGATGATCTCGCGCGCTTCGATCTCAATATCCGTTGCCTGACCGCGCACGCCGCCCAGCGGCTGGTGGATCATAAAGCGGGTATTAGGCAGGGAATAACGGTGCTCTTTTTTCGCCGCCAGGAAGATGGTGATCCCCGCGCTCGCCACCCAACCGGTACCGATGACGTGCACTTCCGGACGGATGAATTTGATAAAGTCGTGGATGGTGTCACCCGCTTCCACGTGGCCGCCCTGGCTGTTGATATACAGCTTGATCGGATCGTTGCTGACGCTTTGCAGCAGGATCATCTGGGTGATCACCTTCTGCGCCAGCTCCTGGTTGATCTCCCCGGAGATCACAATCGAACGGGATTCCAGCAGTTTTTGCTGCAGAGCGCCCGCGCCGTTTGACCCTTCCGCCTTATCCTTGTCGCTTTCTTTCAGTGTGTAGAGCATTGTTGTTTCCTCAGCTTGTCGCGCTCAAAACCAGAGTGTAGCCTGTTTTACGGGGTAAAGTCCTCAGAGACAGATCGCGAGAACGATGATGAAACGTGCGCAGGCAAACGACACGCCAGTCGACAACCGTTCGCTATACTTCCTCTTCATACGGTTATCATATTGTTAAATGATAATGATATTTAATGTGTTAAGATGAAAGCCAGCAGAAACAGTCTCTTACGTGACGGGACGTGTATATTTTCTCGACAGTTAACTCAGCACCGGGGCAGTGAATGGAACACATTGTGTATGTGGTTGACGACGATGACGCGGTCAGGCAGTCCGTTCTCGGCCTGCTGGAATCAGCGGATTTAGACGCCATGGGGTTTTCATCAGCAGAGGCGTTTCTTCAGCACCGTTTTGAGGATCTGCCGTCGTGTGTGATCCTCGATATGCAAATGCCCGCCATTTCAGGTTTTGACGTAGCAGACGCCCTCAAGGACAGCGGGCGCGACATCCCGATTATTTTTCTCACCGGCCACGGCACTATCCCGATGTCGGTGCGCGCCATTAAAGGCGGCGCGTACGAATTTCTCACCAAGCCCGTTGAATCCACCGCGCTGATCGACGCCATTCAGTCTGCGCTCCAGCTGGCGGAAAACAACGCCGTGCGCAACAAAGAGCACTATGCCCTGAAGCAGCGCCACATGTCCCTTACGCCACGGGAACATGAGGTGTTAACACTGGCGATAAGCGGGATGCTGAACAAGCAAATTGCCGCCGAGCTTGGCGTCAGCGAGATCACGGTGAAAGTGCATCGCCGTCGCGTAATGGAAAAAATGCAGGTGCGCTCCGTAGCGGAGCTGGTCAGGGCCGTTGAGCGCCTGACCCACAGCCAGCCTTCGGATTAACTACTCCCCTGTCTGTCCGGCAAGCGGTAACACAAACGCAAACACCGTGCCGTGTGGCTCCCGGCGGCGCGCGCTCAGTTTTCCTCTGTGTCGCTCAATGATGCTGGCGCTGATGGTCAGCCCCATCCCCATTCCCTGCGCCTTGGTGGAATAGAACGAGTCAAAAATCTTCTCCAGCCGCTCGGGCTCAATGCCGCTGCCGGTATCGGCGATCTCGACGATAACGTTCCCGTCGGCGTTGCCGGTGCTGAGGGTGATGATGCAGGGGCGATCGTTAACCTCCGCCATGGCCTCAACGGCGTTCATCACCAGATTCAGCAGTACCTGCTGGATCTGCACGCTGTCCCCGGTGATAAAGCTGTCACCGGCGTTTAACAGATAATCCACGCTAATGTGTCGCTGCTCCAGCTCGCTGCGGGAAAGGGTAATAATGTGGTGGATCAGATAGTGGAGATCGATACGCGCGAAGGTCGGATCCTGCTTGCGGGTCAGGGACTGAATGCTGCGGATGATCTCCCCCGCCCGGGCACCTTCCGCGGCGATCTCCTCCAGCCCTTCCCGCACTTTATCCAGCCGGGCGGGTTCACGGTTAAGCCAGCGCAGGCTTGCCCCGGCGTTAGAGACGATCGACATCAGCGGCTGGTTGATCTCGTGGGCGATGGAAGAGGTTAACTGACCGACCGTGGTGGCACGCGACACCCGCGCCAGTTCCGCCTGCGCCACCCGCATGGCATCCTCCGCGGCGCGCTGACTGGTAATATCGGTAATGATGCCGTAATACTCGTTCACCTCACTGCCCACGCCCACCGGATCGCCAATCCCGAGGATATAGCGCGTGGAACCGTCGGTACGCTTAATACGAAACTCCGCGCGCATAGAGAGCCCCTCGCGCACGCTCTGGGTGACGATGGCGCTGATGCGGGCGTAATCATCCTCATGGACGAAGGTCAAAAACTCCGCCATGGAGATCATCTTTTGCTGCTCGGGCAGGCCGAGAATACGGGCGTACTCTTCGGACATAAACATCAGATCCTGCTCTAGCTCCCAGCGCCAGCTCCCGGTGTGGCTGATCTGCTCACCCAGCATCAGCGAGTTCTGGCTGGCGCGCAGCTCTTTTTCCACGCGTCGGCGCTGGATGTTCTCCGCCAGCAGTTCGGCGTACAGCCGCGCCGTCTCCAGAGAGACCGCAGCCTGCGCCCCCAGCAGGCTCACCACGCGAGAGTGCTCGGCGGTGAAGACCTCCGGCATCAGGCGGTTTTCCAGATAGAGCACCCCCACCAGCCGCGCCTGTTTGAACATCGGAACGCACATCACGGCCGCCCCCGAGGTCACCAGGTAGGGATCCTGACTGAAGGGATGGAACTCCTCCGGTTTACCGGTGCGGATCTCCTGTCCGGTGCGGATCACCGCCGCCAGCACCGACAGCGGCATGTCGGTCGCTACCGGTACGTCCTTCAGGATCCGCACCCGCACGCCCTCGGTGCTGGTCCACGCGCTGGCTTCGATCTCCGGAATCAGGTTATCGCTCACGCGAAGCAGCAGGCCGCGCTGCGCCCCGGCACGTTCGAGCAGCAGCGTCATCAGGTTTTCGATGAGCCGCTCAAGGTTGATCTCTTCCGACAGGGCGCGTGAGGCTTTGATCACGCTCTGCAAATCGCGGATCACTTCATTCTGGGCAAACGCTACCGTGTCATAGGCGCTGGCCTGTCCAGAGGCCAGCAGATGCGGGAAATCCTGCTCCAGCTGGCGCACCTTAGCCTGTGCCCCGGCACGGCCCCAGGCGGCAATGGCGCCGCGAAAATGCGCATCTGACGCGGTCGGGTAACCGCAGGACAGCGAAAAGCGACCCGCCAGCTCGTGCGCCAGGGCGTTAATCGGATTAAAGCCGCCCTCGCGTGACAGCCGGACCGCTTTCTCGTACTGCTCAAGCGCAATGCTGTTCATGCCGTCCAGACGCACGATTTCGGCGTAAATCAGCGCTTCTTTATCCGCAAACGTCCCCGGATTAATGCGCGCCCAGAGGGCAATTTTGTCGTAGTGAGCGTGAATACTGCGTCGATGATTCGCCGAGAACGTCTCCGGCGTTAGCTGGCGGGAAAGCGCCAGGGCGCTGTAGAGATGGTAATCCAGCAGATGGATATGGCCAGGCGCAGACCACGCGTACCAGCCCGCCATCTCAAGATCCGCCTGCGCATCGGCAAATTCGCCGCAGGTAAAGTGCGCCATACCGCGATAGAGCCAGTACCAGAACAGCATGGTCGACGTCTGTTCCGGAGCCTGCTCTGGCGAAGCAGGCAGCAGCGCCTCCGGCAGCACCTGCGAGGCGGTCCAGGTGCCGATCACCGGCGTGCGTAAAAACTCCACGTAGCCACGCTGAACCATCAAAATGGTCTCAACGTCCTGGAAGTGGGTTTTCCGCACAAAGGCCAGGCCGCGATCGATGCTGGTCAGCACCCCGTCGAGATGATCGCCCCGAGAGAGGAAGTTAATGGCCTGGTGGCAGGCCGCGAAGCAGGCCATCGTCATATCACCGTGGGTCACCGCCGCGGTGAAGCAGGCTTTTGCGCACTCGATGGTGAACGACAGCGGCTGGGTCCAGACGCTGAGCTGATCGAGCGGCAGCAGGGTTTTCGCTTCATACGCATCATAGCCGTGGCGATTGACCAGCTCGCGGGCCAGCGTGCCGTACTGGAACCCGAGGCGATACTCGGCGTAGCGGTGGCCGATCAACACGCCAAACCAGGCCATCGCCGTGGTGGAGGCGCCGGTGATGCCGTGGTCGAGGGTCAGGTGCATCATGCGGCAGAGCAGCAAAAAGTGCAGACGCGGACAGATGAAGCTGGCGCAAATGCTGGCGCTGTAGAGCAGGTTCATTACCGCTTCCGTTTCCGGATTTTCCATCCGCGAGAGCTGGGCATAGCGGCTTTGCGGCGCGTCGCCCGTGCGGTTACAGAAGTCTTTCCAGGCAGCATCGCAGTCGGCATCTTCCGGATGGCGGCCGATCTGAATACCAAAAATACCCAGCCAGCAGAGCGCCGCCTCCAGCGCCAGACGGCTATCCGACTGGCGAATATAGACTTCCACCAGCAGGTTGGCCGCCAGCGCTTTTTCGGTCAGCCCGCCGGGGCAGCCCAGGATCGCATCGCACAGCTCGCGGGTCCGCTCCAGATGGCCGAGCGCAAACTCGCAGCCCGCCTCTTCAATATCCAGCACAAAGTCTGACACCACACCGGCATTGCCCAGCGCTCTCGCCGTCTGGATGTAGCTCAGTGCCGAAAGATAATCGCCCGTGCGTTTCGCCCGGCGCGCGGCCAGCAGGCTCAGCTCGCGGAACATCTGCCGCTGCGGAGCGGGCTGAATGCTGTCCAGTGCGGCCGTAACATGGTGAACGGCGCGGAAAAGCAGTTCGTTTCCCGCAGCCTGCCGCGCGGCATCGGCTAGCAGGCTGGCGGTGGTCAGATGAAGGTGGCTTTTCTCATGCGGATCCAGCAGCGCGAAGGCGGCTTCCTGCACCCTGTCGTGGGTGAAGGCGTACTCTTTTTCCGTCAGCACGATGAGCTGCGCCATGACCGCCGGATGGAGCGCATAGCGCATTTCCGCCATCGACATGCCGACAACGCGGCATATCATCTCCATCTCGCCCTTGCCGCCGAGGCAGGCAAAACTCCCCAGCAGGCGACGCGTCTCGTCGGGCAACTCTTCGAGCTGCTCCAGCACCAGGGTGACGACGTTTTCGGTGTAATGCCGGGCGCGGATCGCCTGCAGATCGTAGTGCCACTTATCCTGATATTTGTTATGCACCACCAGCCCGTCATCGACAATGCGGCGGAAAAACTCATGCACAAAGAGCGGGTTGCCCCCGGTTTTTTCATGGATCAGCGTGGCGAGGTCAGACGTCGCCGTGCTGCGGGTTCGAAACAGCGTCGCCAGCCAGCGCGCTACCGCTTTCACGGACAGCGCCTGAGGGACAATTTCGCTCGCGTTTAGCGCCGCTTCCGGAAGACTCGTCAGCAGCGCTTGTAAAGTGGCATCGGATAACGAACAGATATCCCGGTGAGCAACAACCACCAGCAGCGGGATTGCCCCGCTGTTCACCAGCAGGTATTTGAGCGTATGCAGGCTGGCGGCGTCGCTCCACTGAAGATCGTCAAGCACCAGCACCAGCGGGCAGCCCTGAGAGGCAAAGGTTTTGACCAGCGCCAGCACCATATGGCTGAAGCGCGCCCGGGCATCAATGGAAAACGTATCCGGCGAGAAGCGCGGTTTGCTCTCAAGCAGCAGCCCCAGTTCAGGCACAAGACTGACAGCGAGCGCCTCGTGGCCCTCCAGGGCGCGCGAGAGACGGATTTTCCACTTCGCCACGTCGTCTGCGGGCAGCCCCAGCAGGTGCAACGTCAGGGTGCGAAACGCGGAACTTAGCACGCCGTAAGGCAGTGACGGCGAAAACTGGTCCACCTTGCCTACCGCCAGCAGCACCGTACGCTGCTGCAGCGTTTTAAGCGCCGTCGCGATGATCGAGGATTTCCCGATCCCTGACGGTCCGCCGATCGTCACCAGCTCTGGCACCCGGCTCTGCCCGACTCGCTCAAACGCGGCAATGACGTCATTCGCCTGCGGATGCGTCGCGAACAGGGAATCCGCCAGATGGATCGCCGGGGTGCGATCCTGCTGACCGGGAGTAAAGGGGGCGATCTCGCCCTCACCGGTCAACGTCGCCTGGCAGCGTCGCAGGTCGGCAATCAGCCCGTCCACCGTCTGATAGCGGTTATCAGGATGCTTTTCCAGCAGCTTGAGGAGGATGGTTGAGAGCATTCCCGGCACGTCCGGGCGTATCACGTCCGGGGCCAGCGGCTCCGAGGCAATATGGTAGTGCGCCCAGTTGGTCTGATCGTCCGCGCCCAGTTCAAACGGCAGGCGTCCGGTCAGAAGTTCATACAGCACCATGCCGAGGCTGTAGAGATCGCTGCGGCTGTCGACGGGGCGCCGGGTGCGGGTGGTATGTTCCGGCGACATCCAGGCGGGAGTACCGCCTGAAACGGTAAGACGGGTCTGCGAGAAGGCATCGGAAAAACGGCAGGAGAGACCAAAGCTGCCCAGACGGCAGGTGGCATCGTGATAAACAAAAATACTGCCGGGTTTGATATCGCCGTGGATCAGGTTTTGCAGATGCATCTGGCGCAGGGGGGCGCAGATCTGGATCGCCAGCTCGATAAAGCGCGCAATCCCGGAGATCGCCCTGCCCGCGCGTCGCGCCAGCAGCTCAAACGAAAACGGGGCGTAAACCAGCGCGAAACGCCCCCGATACTGGGTAGAGGCGACGGCGCGAATGGCCCAGCTGTCCTGGAGCACGTCGCGCAGCGCAAACTCGTTTTTCAGCAGCCGGGTGGCCCGCTCTTCCTCTTCGTCGCTCACCGCGGTGGCAATGATGAAGGAGCCGCCGGAATGGGGATGACGTGCGTTCATCCAGGCGATGCCGCCCTCCTGCGCCAGCACGGTAAAAATCACATCCTCTTTAAGGACAAAAACCCGCCCCTGATGAAGATTTCCCTGGGCGGGCCAGAATGCAGGCTGCTCGTTTTCGTTCATCCGCGATCCTTATTGTCGGCGGGCCAGCTCCCGCTGAATATGATCCAGCAGAATATCGATGTTAATCGGCTTACGCAAAAATGCAGCGGCGCCCAGACTGAGGGCGTACCGCTGCATATTTTCATCAGCATGACCGGAGATAAAGAGTACAGGGGGTGGCGGTACGGCCAGCAGCCGCAGCTTGTCGAACAGCTCAAGGCCGCTCATGCCTCGCAGCTTGATATCGGTGATCACCAGCGCCGCGCCGGACAGCGCGAGAGGATGGCTCAGGAACCCCTCAGCCGAATCAAACGTATCGGTCGAATACCCTTCCGACTCCAGGAGATTACTCAACCCGCTGCGGACGGAACGTTCGTCATCAATGATGGCAATGCGCCACGGCAGCGTCATGCGGTCTTTCCTCTCACAAATCATTAAACGTCGCGCGTGTCCTTCGCGGGCGCCGGGGGCGCCGTGCCGCTGATTTTCGGTACGCATTCGTGACGAAACCAGGCGAGGGTCAGCGGTTCGCGACTCATTAAGCGTCGTCCCACCGGGATGAGCTGCTCCCCCACCAGCATGCCAAACAGGCCAAGCAGGGCGACAACCGGCGGTGCCGGCGAATGGACGTCGAGCAGAGCGTAAATTACCCCAGCTACCACGCCGCACACCAGCGAAATAATCCATGCTTTCATGACGATGCTCCTGTCTGCGGTGCTGCCGGAACGGTGACCTGTGCAGGCGCACTGTCGCGGGATAACAGATGCCGCGTCGCCTGTTCACCCGCCAGCATCCCCAGCAGGCCAATCAGCGCCAGCGCGGGCGGCGCGGGGGAGCGCACCTTCAGCACGGCATACATCAGGCCAATCAACACGCCTGCCGCAAGGGATATCAGCCCAGTACTCATTGTGAACTCCAGAGAAAAAAGCAGCGGCGAGCCGGATGAGGGACCAGCCCGCCGACAGGGCTTAGCGAGCCGGGACCGGCGCTAAGGTGCGGTGCTCGCTCTTCTGGCGAGATGGCGCTTTGTGCACCATGGTGTAGGCGTAATCGACGCCCATGCCGTACGCGCCAGAGTGCTCGCGCACGATATCCATTACCGCGGTGTAGGTCTCTTTACGCGCCCAGTCGCGCTGCCACTCCAGCATGACCTGCTGCCAGGTCACCGGGATCACGCCCGCCTGGATCATGCGCTGCATCGCGAAGTCGTGGGCTTCTTTTGACGTGCCGCCGGAGGCATCCGCCACCATGTAAATTTCATAATCGCCTTCCAGCATCGCGCACAGGGCAAAGCTGTTGTTGCACACTTCGGTCCACAGACCTGCTACCACGACTTTCTTCTTGCCGTTGGCCTTCAGCGCGTCACGCACTTTCTGGTCGTCCCAGGAGTTCATGGAGGTACGCTCCAGAATGTCCTGGCCCGGGAACACGTCCAGCAGTTCCGGATAGGTGTTACCGGAGAAGCTTTCGGTCTCTACGGTGGTGATGATGGTCGGGATATTGAAGACTTTCGCCGCTTTCGCCAGCGCCACGGTGTTATTTTTCAGCACCTGGCGGTCAATAGACTGCACGCCAAACGCCATCTGTGGCTGGTGATCGATAAAGATTATCTGACAGTTCGCAGGGGTTAACACTTCGAGCTTTGAAGAGGTCATAGCATTTTCCAGTGGTTAAGGGTGAAATCGCCGTGAGCGCACGGCGATAAAGTCACGCTCATCCTGCGGTTTATCGCCCCTGGGCGTAATTATCTCTTCGTATAGTTAACCTTAGGTATAGTTATACTTTGGTATACCTATCCTATTGTATAACTGGATCTTTGCCGAAACCGGTTCCCATAATCCTGACCATTCCCCTCTCAGTCAGGAGCAGTTATGGTTACCCTCGGTAAAGCCGATCTCATTCTGGTTAATGGCCAGTTTCATACCGTCGATCGCGAGAACCCCATCGCGGAAGCCGTTGCCGTGCGCGATGGAAAATTTCTGGAAGTGGGTACCGTCGCTGAGGTGATGCAACATCACTGCGACGGTACGAAAGTGGTCGATTTGAAAGGCCACACCGCCATCCCCGGGCTGAACGATTCGCACCTGCACCTCATTCGCGGCGGGCTGAACTACAACCTCGAGCTGCGCTGGGAAGGCGTGCCGTCGCTGGCCGATGCCCTGCGGATGCTGAAAGAGCAGGCTCTGCGCACGCCGTCGCCGCAGTGGGTACGCGTGGTGGGCGGCTGGACCGAGTTCCAGTTTGCCGAACGCCGCATGCCGACGCTGGACGAGATCAACGCCGCCGCCCCGGACACCCCGGTTTTCATCCTGCACCTCTACGACCGCGCCCTGCTCAACCGCGCCGCGCTGAAGGTGGTCGGCTATACCAAAGACACGCCGAACCCGCCGGGCGGCGAGATCCAGCGTGACGCCAACGGCAACCCAACCGGGATGCTGATTGCGCGCCCGAACGCCATGATCCTCTACGCCACGCTGGCCAAAGGACCGAAGCTGCCGCTGGAGCAGCAGGTTAACTCCACCCGTCAGTTCATGCGCGAGCTGAACCGTCTGGGGCTGACCAGCGCCATCGACGCGGGCGGCGGCTTCCAGAACTACCCGGAAGATTACGAGGTGATTGCCGAGCTGCACGAGAAAAAGCAGATGACCATCCGCATCGCCTACAACCTGTTTACCCAGCGTCCGGGCCACGAGCTGGAGGACTTTGAGAAATGGACCGACATGCTCACGCCGGGCCAGGGCAGCGACTTCTTCCGCCATAACGGCGCGGGCGAGATGCTGGTCTTCTCCGCCGCCGATTTTGAAGATTTCCTCGAACCCCGCCCGGATCTCGCGCCGGGCATGGAGGACGAGCTGGAGCGCGTGGTGCGCCACCTGGTGGAGCACCGCTGGCCGTTCCGCCTGCACGCCACCTATAACGAATCCATCAGCCGCATGCTGGACGTCTTCGAGAAGGTGAACCGCGACATTCCGTTCAACGGCCTGCACTGGTTCTTTGACCACGCGGAAACCGTCACCCAGGCCAACATCGACCGCATCAAAGCGCTCGGGGGCGGCATTGCCGTCCAGCACCGTATGGCCTTCCAGGGCGAGTACTTTGCCGAACGTTACGGTATCGAAGCCACCCGCCATACACCGCCGGTGGCGAAAATGCTGGAGACCGGGGTACCGGTGGGCTTAGGCACCGACGCCACCCGCGTGGCGAGCTACAACCCGTGGACCGCGCTCTACTGGCTGGTCTCCGGCCGTACCGTCGGCGGGATGCAGATGTACGACCACAGCGCCCGTCTGGATCGCGATACCGCCCTGATGCTCTGGACCCAGGGCAGCGCGTGGTTCTCCAGCGAGCAGAATCAGAAGGGGCAGATCAAGGTCGGCCAGCTCGCCGACCTGGCCGTACTCAGCAAAGACTACTTCCGCGTGCCGGAAGAGGAGATCAAGGGCATCGAGTCCGTCCTGACGGTGGTCAACGGCGATATCGTCTACGCGGCAGGCACCTTTGGCCCGCTCGCGCCGCCCGCCATTCCGGTTCTGCCCGACTGGTCCCCGGTCGTGAAAGTACCGGGCCACTACCGCAGCGCGCCGCCGCAGGCCGCACGCGTGGGCATGAGCGCCGTTCACCACTGCAGCGGCCCGTGCGGGGTTCACAGCCACCAGCATGATTTTGCCCGCACGTCAGAAATGCCGGTGTCCGACGATAACGCTTTCTGGGGGGCGCTGGGCTGCAGCTGCTTTGCATTCTGATGAAAAACACGCTTGCTCCGCCCCGGGTTGACCTGGGGCTGTTCTTCCTGCGCCTGACCGGCAGCCTGCTGCTGCTGTACGTGCACGGCCTGCCAAAGGTACTGCACTTCAGTGAAGAGCTGACGCGCATTGAAGATCCGTTCGGCTTCGGGCCCTATGCCAGCCTGATCCCGGCCATCGTCGCCGAGGTAATTTGCCCGCTGTTTATTATTGCGGGCGTGTATACCCGCCTGGCGTGCCTGCCGATTATCGCCGTGCTGCTGGTGGCGATGCTGGCGGTGCACCCGAACTGGTCGATTGCCGAAGGGCAGTTTGGCTGGCTGTTGCTGATTATCTTTACCACCCTTGCCCTCACCGGCCCTGGCCAGTGGCGATTGCAGCGTAAGGCAGCGGAGAGGTTCGCATGACCCAGGTTAACGACGTTCGCGACGCACACGTCGAGACGACGCACACATCAACGGTTTCGCCCTGGCAGCCGCTAAGCCAGCCGGTGTTCAGGATGCTGTGGATCGCCACGGTGGTCTCTAACGTCGGCTCATGGATGAGCGACGTCGGCATCAACTGGAGCATGCTGACCCTGAGCGCCGATCCGCTGGACATCGCGCTAGTGCAGGCGGCCAGCAGCCTGCCGATGTTCCTCTTCGCCCTGCCGTCCGGGGTAATGGCGGATATCGTCGACCGACGTAAATACCTGCTCTTCTCCCAGCTGTGGGTGTTTATCGCCGCCGCCGGGCTGACGGTGCTCTCCTTCACCGGACACGTCACTCCCGCCGTTCTGCTGGTGGCGACGTTTCTGCTGAGCGTCGGCGCGGCGATGAGCTCGCCGCCGTTTCAGGCCGTGGTGCCGGACCTGGTGAGCAAGCCCGAACTGGGTGCCGCCGTGGCGCTGAACTCGCTCGGGGTAAACATCAGCCGGGCGATTGGTCCCGCGCTGGGTGGTTTTCTGCTGTCGCTCGCCGGGCCGTGGATGGTGTTTGCCCTGAACGCGCTGTCCGTGGTCGGCGTGGCGTGGGTGCTGTGGCGCTGGCGTCAGGCCCCGACCGTGCAGCGTTTGCCGCCGGAGCATTTCTTCTCGGCGGTGCGATCCGGCATTCGCTACGTGCACGCCGCGCCGGTGCTGCGCAACGTGCTGGTGCGCACCGTGGCCTTCTTCGTTTTCGGCAGCGCGGGCTGGGCGTTACTGCCGCTGGTGGCGCGCCGCGAGCTGGGCTTAGGCCCGGCGGGCTACGGCGTAATGCTGGCGTGCATTGGCCTGGGGGCGATTGCCGGTGCGATTCTGCTGCCGCGCCTGCGCCAGCGGCTGAATGCCGACCGCCTGATGGTGGCCGCCAGCCTGACCTTTGCCCTCACCATGCTGGCGCTGGCGTTTGTGCGCCACGTCTGGCTGCTTAACCTGTTTGAGTTTTTCACTGGCTTCGCGTGGATTGCGGTGCTCTCCACCCTCAATCTCGGCGCGCAGCGCAGCGCCGCCCGCTGGGTGAAGGCCCGCGCGCTGGCGGTGTATCTGACGGTGTTCTTCGGCTCGATGACCGCAGGCAGCGCCCTCTGGGGGCAGATCGCCTCCCGGTTCGGTACCCCAACCTCGCTGGTTGTCGCCACGCTGGGGATGGTGCTGGCGAGCGCGACGGTGTTCCGCTGGAAGCTGGAGAAAGATCCGGACCTGAACCTCGACCTGAGCGGTCAGCCGCTGGACGGCGTAGAGATTGACCTGCCGAACGAACGCGGCCCGGTGCTGGTCTCGCACGAGTACCTCATCGACCCGCAACACGCCAAAGCCTTCCTGGAGGCGGTCCACGAGCTGCGCCGGGTGCGCCGCCGCGCCGGGGCGATGAGCTGGGCGGTGTATGAAGATATCGAGCGCCCCGGTCTGTTTATCGAGACCTTCCTGATGGGCTCGTGGATTGAGCATCTGCGGCAGCAGGAGCGCCACACCATGAATGACCTCCTGCTGCAGAGCCGCGTTCTGGCTTTTCATCAGGGCACAACCTCACCGGCTATTCGCTACCTGGTCGCGCCGGTATAACCATAACCATCACCTGTACAGGAACACACTATGGCAACGTTTAAGGCAAAAGACGGCACGCAGATTTACTACAAAGACTGTGGCGCGGGTAAACCGGTTCTCTTCAGCCACGGCTGGCCGCTGGACGGCGACATGTGGGACAGCCAGCTGAACTACCTGGCCGAGCGCGGCTTCCGTGCCATCGCCTTTGACCGTCGCGGGTTTGGCCGCTCGGATCAGCCGTGGAACGGTTACGACTACGACACCTTTGCGTCCGACATCAATGACCTGATCACCACCCTGGATCTGCGCGACGTGACGCTGGTGGGCTTCTCTATGGGCGGCGGCGACGTGACCCGTTACATCAATAACTACGGCAGCTCACGCGTCGCCGGTCTGGCGCTGCTGGGCGCAGTCACGCCGATCTTCGGTAAATCCGACTCCTTCCCGCAGGGTGTGGATCAAAGCGTATTCGACGGCATTCGCGACGGACTGCGTAAAGATCGCGCCCAGTTTATCAGCGACTTCGCCACCCCGTTCTACGGTACCAACGCCGGACAAACCGTTTCTGCCGGTGCCCTGACCCAGACGCTGAACATTGCCCTGCTGGCATCGCTGAAAGGCACCATCGACTGCGTGACCGCGTTCGGCGAAACCGACTTCCGCCCGGATATGGCGAAAATCGACGTGCCGACGCTGGTGATTCACGGCAGCAACGACCAGATCGTGCCGTTTGAAAGCACCGGCAAGCTGGCGGCAGAGATGATCCAAAACGCCACGCTGAAGGTGTACGACAACGCGCCGCACGGCTTTGCGCTGACCCACCAGGACCAGCTCAACGAAGATCTGCTGGCGTTTGTGAAGTCGCTGTAATTTTCTGTAGGCCGGGTAAGGCGCAGCCGCCACCCGGCGCTTTCGCAGACGCGTTCCGCTCTGCCAGCAGCCGACAAATCTCCGCATGCTTCTCCTCGGTAAAGGTAAAGCGCGACATAAAGCCCATTCGGATCGCTGACCCCATCGCCGGCAGCAGGCAAATCCCAAAGAACAGCCCCTCCAGCACGCTTTCACTCTGGATCTGCGCCTGCGGCACGTAGCCAATCAACGTCAGGAACACGCCGATTAACCCGCCGCCCACCGCCACCGACATCTTGCCGGTAAAGGTCTGCCCGGAGAAGGTAATCGCCGCGCAGCGCTTGTGGGTGTGGTACTCCGCGTACTCGATGGTGTCGGCAATCATCGACGAGGTGAGGATGTTGGTCATCATCACAAACAGGGTGCTCAGGCCGAGCAGGATAAACAGCATCGTCACCTGCTGATACCCGACAAACCACATCACCACGCGCACCGCCACGTCCAGCCCGCAGAGGATCATAAACAGCTTCCGCTTCTGCATCCGGCGCGTCAGCATCGGGGCGACCAGGCACAGCACTGCCGCGACTATCCCCATCACGCCAATCGCCATCTGCAGGCTACCGTCGCCCAGGTTGTTGATAAAGAAGTAGATATACAGCCCGCCCGCCACGTTGTGGAACACGCAGAAAAAGAACGACAGCAGGACGATAAACAGCGGCTTGTTCTGACGCAGGTTGTGGAAGGTGTCGCGGATGGTCACCTTTTCCGGGCTCGGCGGCACGCGCTCTTTGATCTGCATAAAGCCGTTAAGCATCAGCGGCAGCCCCACCAGCATCATCACCAGCGCCGCCATAAAATAGCCTTTGTCGTTACTGTACTGGGCGAAGAACGCCGCCAGCTTCGGGAAGAAGATATTGGCGCAGGCAATCCCGGCGTTCACCCCGAGCATCGCCGCCGTCACCGCGCGGGTACGCTGGGCGGAGTCGTTGGTCATCACCGACGACATCGACCAGAACGGAATATCGGAGATGGCATACAGCGTCCCCCACAGGATGTAGGTCACCCCGGCGTAGAGGATTTTGGTGGTCATGTCCGCTTCAATTTTATAGAACGACAGCAGCGTGACGCCGGTGATCAACAAAGGGGCGATCAGCAAAAAGTGGCGAAACTTGCCGAACCGGCTGTTAATGGTGTCCATAATGCTGGCAAATAGCGGATCGTGAACCGCGTCCCACGCGCGGGCAATCAGGAAAATGGTGCTCGCCGCCAGCGCCGAAATGCCCAGCACGTCGGTGTAAAAATAGTTAATAAACGAACCCACTAAACCAAAGCTAAAACACTGACCTAATCCATAACCAAAATAAGACCACAACTCGCGAGACGGTATTTTCATTGTCATTGCCATTGTTATATGCCTGCCTGGTTGCCCGGCGGTGGACCGCCGGGTCGATATTATTAGTCCTGCGCCTTCGGGGCGATCTTGCGCAGCTGCTGCATCAGGGCGATTTCACGACGTGAGAACGGAATGCCGTTTTCCTCAAACACGTCGTGGAACCAGAGGCGGCAGTAGTCCGTGGACTCCTTCATCACCACCGGCCACGGCAGCCACGTCTGGGTTTTGCCGCGCACCAGCCCCCACTGGTAGGGCGCGACCTTCGCCGCATACATCAGCGGGAGCTGCTCTTCGATGGTGCTGCCCACGTGGCGCGCCAGCCATTCGGTGCAGAACAGCGGACGACCGAGCGTTTGCAGCTGCTGGATTATCGCCGTCATGCGCCCGGTGTGGGTGTAGGCGTGGAAGCTCACCACATCCGAGAGTGCCAGCGCGGTTTGGTCCAGCGGATGCCGGAAGAACGTCTCGCCCTCCTCTTCCGGCGGCAGACGCCAGGCGCAGACGGTGAGCGGCTGGGTCGGGTTCTCTTCACGCACCCACCGGAACGCCAGCTTCATCAGTTCATGGGCGCAGGTCTCCAGCTTCGCGTCGTACTGCACCTCCTGCGTGCCCGTCGCGAAAATGCCGCGGTTACCCGGCTCGTTGTAGAGATCCCACAGCAGCACGCGCTTGTCCGCGCGGAACTGGCGGACAACGTCGCGGATATAGCGCTCAATCTGCGGCCAGCAGTCGGGATCGCACACCTTATCCCGCCCCGGGCTCGCCGCCGCCTGGCTGTTGTGCTTGCCCGGTACGGGCGGCTTTTGCGGGCCGAGGTACGGCTCGTCGCCGGAGAAGCCGCAGTCGTCCATCAGGGTCAGCATGGTACTGAACCCGCGGCCGTCGGCAATGGTCAAAAACCGGTCGATGCGCGCCATCAGCCCGTCGCGGTCATGCTCCCAGACGATAAACGGCAGGTTAATGCGCAGGGTGTTGTAGCCTGCCTCCGCCGCCCAGCCGAGTTCGCGGTCGATGGTCTCGGCATCGAAGGTCTCTTCCTGCCAGATATCGGTCCAGTTCACCGCCGTCGACGGCAAATAGTTAAACCCGCACAGCCAGCCTTTTTGCTCATACCACGCCTGTGCCTGCTCCCTGCTCCACTGCTCTTTCATTACGCGTCCTCTTACTGATAATATTTAGCTAATAAATATTAGTTGCGGGATAAATGCGCAAATCACGGCACGCCGAAAAGCGACGGCCTTCACAAAGTTCGCGCTTCGATGAATGAGAAACGTGATCGACGGCGCGTAAGCGCGCGGTTAGGGTATGATGCGAATTCGCGAAAGGGAGAGGACGGATGAAGCGAAAACCGAAAGTGACGATGAACGATATTGCGCGGGCGGCAGGGGTGTCGCAGGCGACGGTATCGCTGGTGCTTAACCAGTCCCGCAACATCAAGCTCAGCGACGACACCCGCCAGCGGGTGATTGGCGTTGCCACCGAGCTCGGCTACGACCGCCTCCCCGCCGTTCACGCCCCGCGCAACCAGGAAGAGATCGCCCTGCTGGTCAGCTCCGTTCAGAGCTTCGACCCGTTTATCGACGCCATCAGCCAGGCGCGGGAAGCGGCGTGGCGCAACGAGACCCTGCTCACCGTCTACGACTACGGCGACGACATCGAGCTGGCGCTGAACATCATCCGTCAGCTGGAGAAGCGCAACTGCATCGGGATTATTCTCGCCTCTCCGGTCACCACGCTGGTGGACATGACGGCGTTTCAGGACTGCACCCGCATCCCGCTGGTGCTGCTCAACCAGCGTGACCCCGGCTCGCCGCTGCTGCCGTCGTTTATCCCGGACGACTACGCCAACGCCTTCCAGGTGACTAAACACCTCATCGCCTGCGGGGCCACGCGCATCGCCCACATCACCGGCGAGAGCTGGATGGAGGCCTCACGCCAGCGACTGGCAGGCTACCAGGCCGCGCTGCAGCAGGCCGGACTGGCGTGCGACGACGACCTGGTGCGCCAGACCAACTGGCAGTTCAGCGAGTCCTTTACCGTCACTACCTCTCTGCTGGAACTGGCCGAGCGCCCGGACGCCATCTTCTGCGCCAGCGACTGGCTGGCGATTGGCTGCTATCAGGCGCTGGCGGTGAACGGCGTGCGCATCCCGCAGGACATGCTGCTGGCGGGCTACGACGACCAGAAGATCTCCGAGCAGCTCACCCCGCCGCTGACCAGTATCCAGCTGCCCTACAGCGAACTGGGACGGCTGGCGGTGGAGTACCTGTGCAATCAGGAAGATGCCGCCACGCACGTGACGCTGGCGGGCAGGCTGAAGGTGCGCGCCTCAAGCCTCGTCTGAGGTAAACACCATGCCCGCATAGGGCTTCTCGCGACACGCCGCCAGCCGCGCGGCGAGGCTGCCCACGTGCAGCTCCAGCTTGTGCCCGTCCGGGTCGAGAAAATAGAACGACGCCCCCTCGCTTTTGTTCTGCTTCCAGACGGTGACGCCCGCCTGCTCCAGCCTGTGCGAGAACGGTTCAAAATCCGCTTCTGCGACGGTAAACGCGTAGTGGGTGTAGTCGCTCTCCTGCGGCGGCACATACTGGCGCGCCTCGTCGTACGACAGGCAGACCCACAGATCGCCGCAGGTGAGATAGGCCCCGGTATTCCAGCGGGCGTGGAGCGTCAGCCCCAGCAGCTCGTGCCAGAAGGTGACGCTTTTTTGCAGGTCGCTGACCGCGAGGGTCAGATGGTTGAGTGATTGCAGCATAATGAGCCCTTTTGTTTTTCGCGCCGGACGTGATACGGTAAAGAGATGAACATAAACCACGCCGTGCTCACCGTAAACCGCTGGTGGCTGCCTTCTTAAAGGCGGCTCGGAGTTGTTTTCCCCATTTTCAGATAGCCGCCGAAAGGCGGCTTTCTCACATCTAAGACTCCTTTCGGCAACTGCACATTAAGGAGTCTTTATGAACGCACCAACCATCCTCACCGGCGACCGCCCGACCGGCCCGCTGCACCTCGGCCACTTCGTCGGATCGCTGCGCCAGCGCGTGGCGCTCCAGCAGACGCACAACCAGTTTGTGCTGATTGCCGACCTGCAGGGGCTGACCGACAACGGCAGCAACCCGCAGAAAATTCGCGACAACATCCCCGAAGTGCTGGCCGACTACCTCGCCGCGGGCATCGACCCAAACCTGACCACGATCTGCCTGCAGTCCGCCCTGCCCGCCCTCGCCGAGCTGACGATGCTGTATATGAACATCGTCACCGTCGCCCGCGTGGAGCGTAACCCGACGGTGAAAAACGAGATTGCACAGAAGGGCTTTGCCCGCTCGCTGCCGGTCGGGTTTATGGCCTACCCCATCAGCCAGGCGGCGGACATCACGGCGTTTAAGGCCGAGTGCGTGCCCGTCGGCGACGACCAGCTGCCGATGATTGAGCAGACCAACGAGATTGTGCACAAGATGAACAGCCTGCTGCCCGCCCCGGTGCTGCGCCACTGCAAGGCGATGCTGAGCGACACCAGCCGCCTGCCCGGCATCGACGGCAGTGCCAAGATGTCGAAATCGCTGGGCAACACGCTGCACCTTTCGGCCAGCGAAGAGACCATTCATCGTGCGGTCAGCGCCATGTACACCGACCCGAACCACCTGAAGGTGAGCGACCCGGGGCTGATTGAGGGGAACGTGGTGTTTACTTACCTCGACGCGTTTCATCCGGACAAGGCGAAAGTGGCGGCGATGAAGGCGCACTATCAGGCGGGCGGGCTGGGTGACCGGGCGTGCAAGAACGAGCTGGAGGGGTGTTTGCAGGAGCTGATTGCGCCGATGCGGGAGCGGAGGGCGAGGTATATGCAGGATAAAGGCGAGCTGATGGCGATGCTTAAGCGCGGGACGGAACGGGCGCAGGGGGTGACGCAAGGGACGTTGAGGGAGGTGAAGGTTGGGCTGGGGGTGCCAGTGTTTAGTTAAAGTCGATATAGCGGTGGAGTGCGGGAGATTAGCATGAAGCCGCTAACTTGATAATTACGGAACTTAGCGAGGCGCAATAAATTCTGAAATGCATTATTAGCCAATGTCGTTTGTCATTCTTTTGAGAGCGCTATATTCATAGACTCTTAATATTTTTCGAACGTCGTAGCAAATGTTATGAGCAAGTTTATTATTTCCATGCTGAATACGTTACTTTGTGTTTTTGTGATTGTGCTATGCCTCCTATGCGTGGGCGTCACTGATAACTGGAAAGAGTGCACTATAGCTATAATCATTACTTTAGGATGCGCACATTTCATGGCCGTTTTACTTAATCGTGTATTGCCTCATAAGTTATCTATCTTAGAAGGAATACTGGAATTATTGGGAGGACCACTATTAGTTATAGGCGCAATTGTGTGCTTTGATGTATTCGAACCCTGGCCGTTAAAAATCATTGGGATGTTTGCGTGGATTGTTTTGATTTTCTTTGTACCTTCAATAATCAGTCCCAGGCATTAACTCGGTCTGTTAATCAATATCTACGTCATTTCTTCACCAACGGAATCCAACATAATGTACCCCACTCTTTCGCAGGTCATTGAAGTAGTGCGTCATTCCTCTGGACATCATCGCAAGCGCATTGATGAGAACACCCTAATCGAAGCCGACCTTGATATCTGCGGCATGGATGGCGATGCCCTGATTGAAGACTGCGAGGCAGCGTTTGGCGTTACGCTTGTCACTGAAGAAGATGGCTATGAGACAACGTTTTCTCTCGTTGAAAATGAGTTTCTTTTTAGCACCGAAGGCATAGATTACTTCGCTATCTGCCGTTTGATTCGCAGGATACGTGGTACTCCGGAACCGGTGATAAGCGATTTAACCGTTGGCGAACTCCATGCTGTGCTGGTTAAGGCAGTGAAAGAACAAATACATCATGACTGAGTTATTCTTAGCGTAGTGCGGGCATGTGCTTACATGCCCGTGCAGGTAGCCTTAAGTTTAAACAGCCTGCCCACTCCCACGCTTAATCACCGGAACATCACCTGTATCATTCAGCGCCCCCGGAAACGTCTTCAGCCACTGTGCGACTTTCTGTTTATTGATATTCACCACGCTCATCCCTTCCAGGCATCCCCATAATTCTCTTGTATGCTGGGGCGTAATCACAATGCAGTCTTTCATGGCGCGGATTTTTACGGGCATACCGTTGATAAAGCCTGCACGGTTTAACCAGTCGCCGCCCAGAAGAAGATATTTCATGTCTATGCGTGCATAAAGTTCGCAGCAGGCGGCGCTGTCCTGCGGCGTTTCTGCGCGGGGATGGACGGGCGCTGCGTTGGTCTGGTTGCCGTGAAGTCGGCGGGCGCTGTTTTTGCGCACCAGCTCGCGGTTTTCAATCATGCCGGTGAAAGCGTCTGATTCTGTTTTGCAAACAGTAAACTCTGGCTTAAAATTCGTCGCAGCCATTTTCAACTCCGTTATAGTTGGTTGTGGTTAGCGGTATGGGGGTGTTGCAGCACCTTCATATCGCGAATTCTCGGTTAAACTATCTTTGATACTTCCTTTGCCGTTCGGCGTAATTTCTGGTGCTCATTATACAGGGCTGAATATAAATACAGCGGTTTGGTGTGGGGGAAATTTGGAATTTGCGAGGGAGATTCAGGAAAAGGGTTGGGTCAGGGAAATTACGCAGCGAGGACTATCAGAATATAAGGTGAGCGCCCGCATGAACCTCAGAGCAACCATTCGCCGATCTGCGGGCTGGCAATGAGTCGTTTTATTATCAAGTTCGGTGACCGACTGAGCGATAACCTTTAATACGATGGCAGTTACACAGAATTACGGACAGGCTCCTTTGAGAGGATAAGCGTTAATAAAGAGGAGGCACTCAATGCCTCCTTTCTATTTGTTACGCTCTTACGTTCCAATCGTCCGTATACTGGACATTACCATCAACATAACGCCAGGTGATTTTGTCATACATCAGGGAAACAGATTCCATGTGGTTGATCTGCGAGTTTCCTGCCATTTTAGCGTTTGGCATCCCTGGGTTAATGCCCGTCACTTTCACGCCCTCAATGGTCATGACGAAGTAGCACTCTTCTTGTCCTGCATGGTTAATGCGATACCAGCGAATCTCCGCACTTTTCAACGTTTGACCGGTGGCAACGGCTTTGTATAGATACGGGCTGGAGCTATCAAACTCCTTTTCAATCATCATCGGAGAATGTGAACGCTTGCCAGTAATCTTCCCGTTGGCACTGTCTACTGGAATGTTCAGACCATGACTAAAGCCAACAATCTCTATACTCCCCTCACGATCCTGAACGTCTACAGCTCCTTTAATGTCTGCGCCGCCATCGTCCTTAAGCCACATGTAAGCCGGAATAGGCATTTTACAAACTCCTTTTAGTTGTGATTTTCTTCGTGATGAACCAGTAGCAAACAATCGTTAAGAGCAACTGAAAGCCCACAATCGCCGCCATTGTGAAATTTGAATACGTTTGATCCGGGAATAAAGACTGATAAGGCAGCAAGCGAAACAACGCCCAAAGCAGGAAGGTAAACCCGAAGATTTTAGCTAACCGTCGCAATGTGGAACTGAACCACTCTCTGGGGATGCCTGCTGGACTAACTTTATGTGTCGCGCCACTGTACGCCGTGGTAATGGCGCTCATGACAGGTACGCTGATTAATGTATTGATTAAGATGCTAAAATAGGCGTCTAACGATTCCCAAACTTCTAAATCAGGTTCACCCAAAATGAAGCGGGTAAACTTGTCGGCGCTCTGGAAATCAAAAAGCCCCGTAATAGAATTAACTAATCCATCATACGGAACTATTTCAGCAACGATCAGCATAACAACAGCGAACAACACTATCTTGATAAATAAACTACGGGCATGTTTTGCCATTGGAGATCACCTCAATCGTGCCGTATGCCTGTAGCTTCCTCATGCAAGGAACATCCATTCTTTGGCTTCTCAACAGAGCATTACGCAACATGGCAAAATCAGAATCATGTGGGAGAGTGATACAACCTTCTGATAGTACGCCTGGATGCAAACGGAAATTGCCACGCTGAACGCTCTCAATCCATGTGTAATCGTCGATCCCCCAATCATCACGCCATAATGCGAACCATTCAGAATGTTTGAACGTTGCACCATTGGCGAAGTGATTATAAATGTCTCTTCCCGCTGCGTTTAGCTGCGACTTGAGTCCACCTTGAGGGCGGTCAACAATCCAGTATTTACCCGCTGGTACTGGCCCCTCTTTGGGGATCATTCCACATGCCCCACGATTACGGTAAGCACCATTACCAGAGAAAGCTAAAAACGTGCCTATACCAGGAAACGATAACGGGGAGTAGTACGCATCATTAATTACGAACTTTCCATGTAGAGCCATAGATAACCCTTTTATCTATAATGATTTGTTGGCTTATCGTACTCCTACGCAATCTGACATAAGAAGGTTTTCGTCCGAGAGACATCTGATTTTCAGACAATAGCCCGTTGGTGGTAAGACAACGTGTAAGGCCGTTAAGCGGTAACATCAGAGGTGTGTCAGGAAGCGAAGTTTATCAAGTTGAACATGCACCCTCAGGGGCGAGACCGAACCGCTGGCAGTGTAAGTATCCCGGCAAAAACGAACCATTCACTTTTAGAGATCTTCCGACATACTGATTATGTCCGCCCGAGGAGGTCGCCTAGCGTAAAGCCCTATTCACTGAACACCAGATCATTGCCGTCCTGAAGTCCGTCGAAGCCGGACGTGCCGTTAAGGATGTCTGCCGCGCAGCCTGTATCTCAAAAGCCAGCTACTAAAATTGGAGAGCAAAATATGGCGGGATGGAAGTAGCTGATATTTAAAAAATCAAAGACCCGGAGGATGAAAATCGTCGCCCTAAACAGATGTTTGCCGATTTCAGCCTTGAATGCCTAGCTCTGAAAGACGTTATCACATAAAAGCTTTAAAATCAGCGATAAACCGTGAACTCGCCAGCTATCTGACGGCGCAATTTGCCATGAGTTTACGCCAGGCCTGCAGGACGTTATCGCTGAGCAGGAAGATTTATTTTTACCAGCTCGATACCCAAGTGATGGACCGGTGATCCAGGCACTGACTGAGCTGGTAGAGCGCTATCCGCGCTACGGTTTTAGAAGTTGTTTCAACTGCTGCGCAGGCGAGGCAATACCTGGAACCATAAACGCGTTCACCTGCTTTACACTGAATATAAATACAGCGGTTTGGAGTGGGATAGATTTGGATTTTGCGAGGTGGATTCAGGAAATGAAATCAGACGAATTAGAGCAAGACACTAATGCAAGGTTTTGGTTCTAAATCACTGGAAAGCTTTTCGAGAAGAGAAATTACAGCGAAGCACTCTTTTTTGTTTAGAGCTGCTGAAGGATGTTTTTCTTCTTCTCCGAGTCCAACTTCGGCCAAAGACGGACTAAAGAGGCAAGTTCATCATCTTCTGTGTAGAAGTATGCTACAGGCACTTCGAGAACTTTAGCGAGATGCCGGACGACTTCTATGCTTGCCTGGTGAACCCCTTTCTCGTAGCGGTTGATACGTGCGCTCGCTGCAAACTCATCTATGCCAGCCAAAATACCCAAGTTTTTTTGCGATAACGCCATGTCTAAGCGCACCTCTTTGAGGCGTCGACTGAAGAGCTGATTATGAGAATTGGAAGTTTTCATAACTACGATAATCGTAGTTAATGCCTACGGAAGATACTACGTTTTACGTAGTGCAACCGCTAGATTGATTTTTACGTAAGAATTTCAAAAATTCTCGATCACCCTCGCAAAACTACGTAAAACGTAGTTTTTAAAGATTCCAAAGAAGCTACGAATAACGTAGTGTCTCGTTAGTCAACTTCCCACAAGGAGATATGAAGAATGGTTTGGTACAAAGCTTGCGTTTTAGCTGCTCTCAAAAAGGAACAAGATTTCGCTTGCCACCTTCGGTCTCAGCGCCTACACAACGATTAACGCTCTTAAGAGACCGTGACACAAAGTAAAATTCTTCTTTGCAGGATCAATTGGCATCAATCCTGAACTCATAGGGCCACGTCGTACCTTTAAATCTTCGGATCGAAGCTTACATGGAAGAAGAATCAAGCACAGCAAAGAGTTACGTCAAATCATACGTAAATCTTTAACAATTTGTGTTTTATCATCATAAAAATTTCGTTCTAAGAAATTTTTTACGTAAAATGTAACGTAATAGCATCTTTAAAACAGGGACTAGATTATGGCTAACTTCGATGCAGATTATTGCTACTCTTTCCCCGCTGTAAGGGGTGTCCAAGCTGGACGACCATTCTACATCGCCACTTGTCCTATGCGCATCATTCCGAAGATCTTCAGCTTCGATGAGACAGACGTGCCGCCGGAGCTGCGCGCTCAGCGTATCTTGAATAAATCACGCATCCCAGAAATGGTGCGTTATTTACTTGAAAACCCGAAAGATTATGTATTCTCTGCATTAACTGCATCCATTGCGGTCGATGTACAGTTTGACGAGTTCGAAAACTCCAACAATCTTGGAACGCTTCGAGTACCAATGGATGCGCAAATTCTCATCAATGATGGTCAACATCGCCGTAAGGCTATCGAGGATGCCCTTTCGGAGCGTCCTGAATTAGGGCAGGACAACATCCCCGTATTGTTCTTTGTTGATGAAGGTTTAAGGCGTAGTCAGCAGATGTTTGCTGACCTGAACAAATACGCAATCCGCCCTAGCCCTTCACTCTCCGCGCTTTACGATCATCGCGACGTAAGCTCAAACCTTGCACGCTATCTGGCCATGTCTATCGAGCCCTTTATAGGTCTTACTGAACTTGAGAAATCCAGTATCAGTTTGCTTTCCAATAAACTGTTCACGCTAAGCAGCATTAAACAGGCAACACGCGCCCTGCTTGGTAAAGACCCTAAAGTAGGCAGCATTGAGGACAATACGCACATCGCTACGCTATACTGGCAGGCTATTTTCAAAGTCATGCCAGACTGGCAGCTTGCTGCACGCAAAGAAGTATCTCCGGCGCAGCTCCGCCAGGATTATGTGCATGCCCACGGTATCGGTTTGCAGGCTTTGGGCCTTCTGGGCCGTTCACTACTGGCTGAGGAACCCGAACACTGGCAGGAAAGACTTACGAAGCTAAAAACCTTTGACTGGCGTAAAAGCAATCCTGAGATGATTAAGCGCGCAATGCAACATGGCAAATTGAGCAAAACCGGTACCGCCATTCAGCTAACGTGCAACGCTTTAAAAATAGCGCTGTCTCTCCCCCTTTCTCCTGAAGAACAAGAGCTTGAAGCTCAGATGGTTGTATCATGAGTACATTAACTCAGGCCTATGATCTGGCCGACTATGAAGATTTCATAAACGAAGAGCAATTTGCTGGGCGTACTCTCGCTGATTTTGTCTCTGAAGTTCAGCGTGTCTACTGCGCAGATAAACGCCCTTGGGTAATTGGATACAGTGGTGGCAAAGACTCTTCGGCAGTTATTACCCTTGTTTACCTGGCGTTGATGGGTCTTCCGCCGGAAATGCGTACGAAGGATGTGTTTGTCGTTTCTTCAGACACACTCGTAGAGACGCCGGTTGTAGTAGACCTCATCAAAAAAACGATGCTCCAGATTGAAGCTGGCGCTAAACGCGACGCTTTACCGATAACACAACATGCTGTAACGCCAAAAACCAACGAGACATTCTGGGTAAACCTGCTTGGTAAAGGCTATCCAGCGCCAACCCGTAGTTTCCGTTGGTGTACAGAACGCATGAAAATCAACCCGGTAAGTGACTTTATCAAAGATAAGGTCAGCCAGTTTGATGAAGTTATTGTCGTTCTTGGATCGCGCAGCAGTGAAAGTGCATCACGTGCTCAGGTTATTGCAAAGCATAAGATTGACGGCTCGCGCCTTGCACGCCATACCACCCTTTCAAATGCCTTCATTTACACCCCGATTGATACCTGGGATGTTGAAGACGTATGGAAATTACTGCGTGGTGCATTCAGATATGCGCCTGATGATATTGACGAGTGGGAAAGCCCTTGGGGGGGGAATAACCGCCCGCTGTGGACTCTTTATATGGATTCCTCAGCTCAAGGTGAATGCCCGCTAGTTATTGATGACAGCACGCCTTCCTGCGGTAATTCACGCTTTGGTTGCTGGACATGTACTGTAGTCACAAAAGATAAAGCGATGGAAAGCTTAATCCAGAATGGTGAAGAGTGGATGTCGCCCCTTCTGAAATACCGCGACCTGCTGGCTTTCACAACCGATCCAGTAAACAAAGATACCTACCGCAACTATAAACGACGCACAGGTAAAGTGAGCTACCAATATGCGAAGGATGGCGAAGAACTTACAGCTGAGCGTAAACATGTGCCAGGCCCTTACTGGCTTAAGTATCGCCAGGAATGGTTGAAGGATTTGCTGACGATTGAGCGTGATATGAACGCGCAAGGTCACACCATTACATTAATCACAGAACCTGAGCTGCATGCCATACGCCAGCAATGGCTGAAGGATCCTAATGAACCCGACTGGTACGACACATTACCGGGTATTTATCGTGATGTTTATGGCAAGGATCTGGACTGGGTTATAGACGATCAATCACGTTTCGACGCCAGCGATGCCGAACTTCTTGAGCAAATTGCCCAAGGGTTTGATGTTGTTCCTGAAATGGTTATGAAATTAATTGAGCTCGAAGTTTCGATGGAAGGCCTTAGCCGCCGACAGGGGATCTTCGACAAACTAGGGACGATCCTCAAGCAAGACTGGGGAAGTCTTGAAGAGATAAAACAACAGCAGGAAGCTTTGCAGAAACGTAATGAGCGTGATGTTCATCAGGAAGAAGTGGCAAGCATAGAAGCTGAACTGCAGATACTGCAGCGGAGAATTGCCGAAGTCAGCGAGCCAAGCCTGCTTACCAGTGAGGAAAAAGAACGTGTTAATTAAACAGCTGGTACTGCGTAATTATCGGGTATTCAATGGAACCCATGTTATCGATCTGGCCCCTAAAAAACGGCAGAACGACGATAACCCCCGCCCTATCGTTTTATTCGGTGGGTTAAACGGCGCAGGTAAAACATCAATACTTTCCGCTATCCGCCTAGCCCTTTATGGAAGGCTTGCATTTGGTTCAACTACTCAACAGCAAGAGTATGTGGAAGAGCTTAGTGCCCTGATACACAACGGCTCAACTTTGGGTGAACAGCCCGATGAGGCCTCAGTCGAGCTTATTTTTACGTACAACAAAGGTGGGCAGGAGGCTGAATTTACCGTTACCCGCACCTGGCAAAAAGGTAAGCGAGACAAACTGTCCTTACAGCAGGATGGCAAACTCATTGAAGGGCTTGGCTATGATCAGTGCCAGGGTTTTTTAAATGAATTAATCCCCCACGGCATAGCCGACCTGTTTTTCTTCGATGGTGAAAAAATTGCGGAGCTTGCTGAGGACGAATCGGGAAATATCCTCCGTACGGCTGTGCGTCGTCTGCTGGGCCTGGATCTAATCGAGAAGCTCCGGAACGATTTAACAATTTTCGTGAAGCGCCAACAATCTGGTCAATTGGCTGAATCTCAACAGCAGAAGCTTCTTGAACTTGAGAAACAGATTAAAGAATTTTCCTTTAAAACCGAGCAAATTCTTGAAAAGGCTGATTTCGCTAAATTGCGTATTGACCTAATCTCCAAGGAAATTGTGCAGAATGAGACCCTACTTAACGCACAAGGGGGGGCATTTGCTCAAACAAAAACCCAGGAGAAACAGAAGGTCGAGACGCTTTTAAAAGAAAAAGATCGACTGGAAAAAGCGCTTCGTCATGAGTGTGATAGCTCTTTACCGTATGCTTTAGCTCCAAAGACTCTGGGTCGTTTGCTTGAACAGATTAGTGCAGAGACGCAAATAAAACAGGCAAATAGCTTTGAAAAGGAATTGAATCAATTCCTTACGCAACTCAAAAGCGACATTTCTTTCCGCTCAGGAAGCACAGGGAAAATAGCTGCTGAGGCTATAGAAGATAACCTTAAAACATATCTTGCTGATAAGCCAAAAGGTGAATTGCTGTTTGACATATCTGAACGTGAAGCTGGGATGATCCAGCAGTCTATCGAACAAGATAGTAAAAAAGCCTGGCAACGTTTTGACCTTTATCGTAACCAGCTGGCAGAGATAGAAGAACAATTAGAGCAAGCCGCAGCAAATATCGCCCGAGCGCCGGAAGATGATCAGCTGATGGATATTTTTGAAAGAATCCGTGAGCTGGATCGTCAACGTGAAGCTAAGCGGCAGGAGTATCGCTCATTGCTGGAAGAAGCAAAAAATACCAAGCAACAGCAACTTGATTGCGCTCGCCAGATACAAAAGGCTCACGACGCAGCACGCACTCAGCATAGCTTTAATAGTGCATTCAACAATGCGCAAGAGACAATCAGCTTGCTTGATCGTTATAGTGAACTGTTAACGCAGGCGCGAGTAAAAACCCTCTCAGCTAACTTTGAAGTTGCTTACCGAAAGTTAGCCAGAAAAGAAGATTTGCAGCTGAATGCGCATATCAATCCAGAAACATTTGATGTTGAACTGGTGGATGAGAACAACAAAGTTATCAACCGTAAACTACTTTCCGCTGGAGAGAAGCAAATTTATGCGATAGCGATTCTTGAAGCACTGGCTAAAACATCGGGTAGAGACCTGCCGGTAATCATTGATACTCCGCTAGGACGCTTAGATTCTCAGCATCGAGATAAGCTAATCAATCATTACTTCCCATATGCGAGTCACCAGGTCGTGTTGTTATCTACAGATACTGAAGTTGATGAACGGTATTTTGTTGATCAATTACGTGATGATATATCTCATGCATACGAGATTATTTTCAATTCTCGAACTAAATCGTCAGCTCTTAAGCCTGGGTACTTCTGGAATTTAACGAAGGAGGAAATTTAATGCTTCCTAATAGAATGCAATTAAATCATCAAACGGAAGAGCAACTGAAGCGTTTGAAAACTTTCACAGGATTGACCCCCAATATTTCTGCAAGACTTGCTTTCTTTTTTTCTGTTGAAAGCGGGTTTAGATACAATGAAAAAAATAACAGAGACAAACTTGATGGAAGTTTAGTATTAGACAAAATAACTTGGCTTGGTGAGACGTTATTGCTAACAGAACTAACCCTGAAAATGTTATACCCGAACTATAATGAAAAGGAAATGCATAAAATATGGGCTTCTCATGTACAAGATGGGATTGCACCGCTAAGAAATTATAAAAACTTAAGAGATTTTACTCAAGCTTTGTAATGAAACCAGCCCTATTATAGGGCTGGTTAATTTTTTAATTACACATATCTGAGTTCAGCGGCCAAATTTCAATTGCTAGATCAGCAAGATAGCTACAACGATTAAAAATTGATTCCTCAGACCAATTTGGTAGTGTAGATATTTGTTTTGCGCTATTGAATTCAGAGGAAGAAAATACGCTTTTCTTTTCCTCAAAGACAGAGTTCTTGATTTTTCTATTTTTTCCTTTCTCGAGCAAGATCACATTCCCAACAGAATTAACCCAACGACTGTAAGGTTTACTGAAACAATCCAAATTACTGCCCCATACTTCATGATTTTTAGGGAATATATGCTCTAGGTCTACCTCTAAGAAGTCAGGAATTAAGGCTTTAGTCGCCCCCAGATGTAAATCTACTTTACATGAAATATATTTCAATATTGTCGAACTTTCAGTTTCAAATAGGCTGAAACTTTCAATGAAAGAGCCTTGAACTTTTTCTATCAGCGGAATGAAGTTTTTCAAAATATCAGTATCAGATTTACCAGCTTTAAGATCAGCAAGAATTTTTTTAAAGAGAGAATCTATTTCACCAATACCATAATCACAAACTGTCACCCACCTGAACAACAAATTCAATGATAATTCAGCCAACTTTTCAAGAATACTTTCTTTATTTTTGAGTGCGTAAAGGAAACAAGGCAAATGGATTGTATAGCCCAATAAATTCATTTCGGCTACTTTTTCTGCCCATTTATCGTTGGTATTTATCTTAGGCCAATTAAGATTTGACTTATTTTTTAGCTTACTAAATGGTTCAGAATTTTGAATAAGCTCACTTAGAAAATTCCTGGTATTGATTTCGTCATTACCAATTTTTTTTCTGATTGTTTGATAAAGCGTTGCTTTTGTAACATCCGTTGATTCGTAAGAGTTCCAGTAAACCTTAATATAATCTACGAAACTTGCTGGAACACCCTGAATTTTTTTTACCAAGTCATCCCATTCGCAAAGCGCTGCATCTTGATAATTGCTCGAAATATTGCTTAATATCTTATTTTTTAGCAGGTCAGCAACAGAGAGGTCCATCCCCTTTGAGTTAAGAGATTCAAATATTATGTAGGCGTCGAAATCATCTTCAACTGTAATAGTTACGAACTTCAGTTTCGTAATAACGAAGCGGAAAAATTTTTTGAGTTCAGTTAAAGAATTACTACGACCAAAAAATTCTTTTCTTACTTTCTCTTGGAAAAAACGCTTTGCTTTTGTTATTCTGTTTGATTTATTTACTACATTAGTAAGAACTTCTCGTTTTGATATATCTAAAGCATCTTCAAAATATTTTGAATCTTTGTTATTTGCTCGCAAATAATAGTCATCTTGTTTAATGTGTCTATTAACGCTTGAAAATAAAGAGTCAGCAGCATCTTCTCTTTTCTCAGTCGTTGAATCAAGATCATCAGAACTAATTACGCCATCAACAACAAGCTTAGAATAATCCTGGATTACAGACAGCAATAACATGAAGCTAATCGTTCTTTGTTGTCCATCAACAATATCATACTGAGTTCCGTTCTTACCTCGACTTGCTAATAGTAACGTCCCCATAAAATATTCTTTACCTTCATTATAAGAGGTAATAATATCAGTCCATAGTTCGTTAAGCTCATTGCTGGCAGTCCATGAATAATCACGTTGATATCGGGGAATAAAATATCGAGTATCTAAACCATAAAATATCTGTTCTAAGTTTTTGCCATCTGCTTTAATGTTCACGGTTACTCCAAGATTACTCTAACAATAAATGCACGAATGAATTATACCACACTGTTATACATGCATATAAATAATAATGGATATATATTTCATATTAGTAAAAACTCTAGATAATCATCATAACGGTGAATACTTCATGAGTTAAAATATATTGCTTGTATCAAAAGCACCTTAATAATATCAAGGTGCTTAAGAGTTACATTCGAAACCATATACAAATATCAATATTAAGACAAAAGATCTTTAATATTATTGATATCAAAAGCATTGTTACTACTCTGCTCATTTGATATCTCAGTCGCAGCACTAAGCATATGAAGAAGAATTACTTCAGACTTATCTTTCAATGGGAATTCATGTAACCAATCATTGATAACATTCATACCAGCATTGACAGCACTTTGAAAATGGTCCCAGCACTGATTTATGTTCTCTTCTCTAAGGCACTCCATACCATTAGTTTTGTTTATACCAATCAAATATATTAAACCTTCCATTTGATTGTTAGTAAATACAGTATCTCTGGCTGATTTTCCTCTTGTTTTGATTTGTACATTATCTAAACGCCAACCAATTGATGCTGCAAAACATGCGAAATGCATATATGTTGGAAAAATCTTGTCTTCATCCACTACTTCGGTAAGAAGATCATCAAATTGGGCATCGAAATAAATTTCCATTAAATTTCCTTAATCAATGAACCTTCAAAATCAGACTCATAAATTGATTGCTGATGAACTATATTTTTAATTTCAATAAGATCAGAGGGCTTTTCATTTTGCTTGTCAGTTTTATGTGAAATAATCAAATATTCTTTGCCAACACGATCTTTTATTGAAGAGTCGACGGTCCCACTCCAATGAGAAGAGGAAAGTAGTAATATCAATTGCTCACAGCATTGAGGTAAAAATACTGCTGTTGCTTGGCGATATGTATCGTCAAGCTCGCCGAAAGGGGCATCAATGAAAAATGGTGCAACAGTACCTTTGATTAAAAAACGATTATCTCCTGAAGCCCGTTGTGCACAAAACCCTAAAAGCGCTGAAACAAAGGATAGATTTAAAAGGAGATTTTCCCCCTTACTTTTTGCAACTAAAGAACCATCTGGTCTTGCTAATTTAAAGTCAAAGTTTTCCGTAACTCTAACGTTAAATTCTTTTCTTGAAAAGTTATTCAAAATAACATTTACACTTACTGCAATATTATTTCTAGCTGTTAATTCATAATTCTTTAGTTTCGATTCACACAAACGGACTAGTTTCTCTAACTTCTCAATATCTCGATTATATTTATAAACCAAATCATTGTCTGGCGCATTAGAACTTATCCATCGGTCACATTCACCAATCCTAGTATTAAGTACAGAAATATTTTTTTCAATATTACTCATTCTAATTTTTGCATTTTCTTTTTGTGTCGATATAGAATGAATCTCTTTATTAATTGTTGCGACCTCTCTTTCTCCACCATCACCTATATCTTCTAATTGTTGTTGGAGGTCAGCTATTTCAAGTGTAGATATTTGTTTTTCTCTTAATAAATTTGCAATCTCTTTATCAATATCTTGGTATGCCGTAATAAATTCTTGTGGTTTCTCAGAAAGATTTCCTATAGACCCTGCAAAATGTACTGCTGCAAGTCTTTTTTGTTTTATATCAGCTGTATTAGCTTTATTCCTTAAGCTTTTGATATGCTCATATTCAGAAGATAAAGGATTAACCTCTCTCCCACAAATGCATAATTTTGCTTCAATAATCTTATTAATTAAACTTTCATCATATGGAGAGGGTATCTCACCCAAAACCTCCTTTTCAGTAATATTTAGCATCGTATCGTTTGCTAATTTATAGCCAAAAAGCATCATTCCATATTGGTAAATTAATTTTTTTTGTTTAGACATAAATTCGCTAGTTTTTGCTTCGATGTACTTTACCCTTTTCTCTTCTGCTTGTTTTTTGTTTTGTATATCAGAGACATTATATACTTTTATATTCTTAAGTCTCTCACTCAGTGCATCTAACTCAATCTGGTAATTTTCAATATTATCCTTACAAACCTCTCTAGCAGAAATCAATTCTCTCCTGTCATACTCAAGATCAGTTTTTATTTTATATTTAGCACTATATTCATTATTTTTTTTTGTTATTTTTTGAATTTCGACCTTTCTTCTTGAAATTAATTCAATCAGATCATCCTTTGCATATTCAGCAGATGTGAATCCTAATATGTCTCTTATTGCCTTCCTGAATTTAGTCAAGTTATTATTATTATTAATGTTAGCAATACCCTCACCATGGAAGAAAAAATAGTCAGCCATTTGAGAAGGAATAACACTTTGAATAAATGGCACAGCTAATTTTACTTGCTTAATAAATGTACCATTTTCTAATTCGTATACAATAACATCATTGTTCTGTGTGCTATTGTTATATTCTCGCTTTATATAAAATTCTTTACCTTCATGATTAAATATGATCTCTACAGTAGCTATAATATTCCCTTGACTCAATGAAAAAATATTCACTATTTCACGTGGGTTTTCAAAATCGTTAGTAAAGCGGTTATAAAAACACCATAAAATTGCATTTAAAAGAGTGGTTTTTCCTAGACCATTTTCACCATGAATTAAAGTAATGTTTTTATCCTCATCTGTGGCAAAAACAATAGTGTTACTTCCATAGAATTGCCGAAAGTTGGTGACTATAATCTTGTTTAATTTCATGTTATGACTCCAAGTATTCTTTCAATATTGAATCAATATAATTCAACCGAATTTTATCATCAGAAGGATTCGATACAGAACGAGCAACTCTTTCATGATCTATTATTTTTTGAAGAATTCTATCTTCATCGGTTGATAAAAAGTCGGGATCTTTCTCCAAAGATTCACGAATCTGTTTAAGTATTTCTACATGATTGTTAGACATCTACTATCTCCGTTTCGATCGCTAGGCGGCTAAATTCATGAATTCTTGCTTCCTCCCGTTTTATTAAGGAATCAAGTGCTTGAGAATTCCTATTAGTGGGAGGTGATACAATAAAATCATAAATCACTGCAAACTCTTTCCCAGTACTTTTACGTAAGATGCGCCCTCTTCGTTGAATGTACTGCCTTGTACTATTTGCACTAGCTAAAATAAATGCATACCTACAATCTGGAATGTCAATTCCTTCATCCAAAACTCTTTTAGCTACCAGAGAATCTAAAGTGCCATTTTTAAATGCCTCTAAATATTCTTCTCTCTGAATATTTGTTTGTTCACTGGTAAATCGAGCATTTTTATAACCATATTTGGCGAGTACCCTTGTAACTTTATCAATGATTTGTGTTGAACCATATTCTTCGTTAACTTCTTCTGATAAATCACTCCCCTCGCCGCAGTAAAATAATGATTTTGATTTTATTCCTTCATTTTTTATAAGTTTATCTAATTTGTAATATTTGCTTTTTATAGCTCCCAACATTCTTGTACGCCTTAAGAGCAGATGCAATAGTTGACTTTCATCAATACTTACTCCTTTTTCTCTTTTACCTTCTAAAACTGAAATGGATTTCGAAATCTGCAAGTAACTCTCAACCTCATCATCATCCATTTCACAATATATTGTTTTATATTTATATGGGCACAACACATTGTCTTTCAATGCATCTTCAAGATCGTACTTAGCAATCGGCTGACCATATATATTCCTGAGAAAAACTGCTGAATCCGAGTAATAGTCCTCCCATGGTGTGGCAGATAATCCAATTTTGAATTTTGCTTCAGGGACAATTCCGTTCATTTTAAATGAACCATGATGATGACATTCATCACAAATAAAAAGCATTCCATTCGGATTAATCTTATTCAATTCAAACTGAAAATCATTTGATTTTAACGTTGCATTAATAACAATAATAGCGTTGAATTTTTTATTTTTCGCTAAATTTGACGATGCGACAATTTTTTTTAATTGAAAATTCCAGTTGTTTTTTGAAAAACCACAAATCAAAGGGAATATATTATAACGAGCCATTTCTTTTCGCCATTGCTCAGCTAAGGCTTGATACGGCACAGCTACAATGAAAAACAAATTACTATTCATATGTTGAAAAAGCTTTGTAGCTGCATGTAATGCGGTAATCGTTTTACCAGCACCTGTTGCCATTGTAAAAATCCCTTTAAATGAATTATTCTGCCACTCCTTGATTGCATTTTCTTGATGTTTTTTCAGAGAATAAGACTGCCCATTAATATAAAGAGGGATTTTTGGATTGAGATTGTCCTCGAAATCAATTGACACAAAATCTTTATCATTTGTATTAATTTTAGAAAACAACTCATTGAAATAATTTAAATCTTTCCCCTTGGAATATTCTTTTATTGAAGAAATAAAATCTGGTGTTGCTGGTACAACCTTAATGTTTTTAACGTTGTTATTCCATAATGAATCAAATTTTCGCTCTATTTGAATTCCATACTTAGCATACACCTCAGAATCAATGTCGCTAAATACCATTATCGATTCACTATTTACATCGCCACTTAAAGCACTTCCTGTTTCATTAGCGGAACCTCCAAATGATATTTTCCTTCCATCCTCTGATATCAATACGCCAATTTTTTCATGATACATTCCATTTTTTTTTAGAGCAAATTTGATATCGAGATTACCGTTAAAAACAAGATATGAAAGTAACTCTATACCTGCCTTCAATACGTTTGAAGTACATTCATAATAAATTCTGTTTAATGTTTCTGCACAACATTGGTTTAAGAAGGATATTTTTTTAGTTTCGTCTATTGCATCAAACTCCTCTCGTGACAACGGAGAGCCTATTATCAACTGCATCCTTCCATCGTTATGAATGAACTGAAAAAGCCCTTGCGCAGCTAACATTATTGATGATGAAGAAAAATAACCAACCGCTCTTTTATATATTTTTGCTAATGGTAGGGCTTTATTATAAAAATCTTTAATAATGTCATCATAATCAGTATCATATACAACGTTTGGTTTAAACTCAGATAACGTTTTTTTGTTGTCGAACATCATCTCCTCCGCTAAACAACATTCTCAAAGCAATCTGAGTTCCTTTAAAAATGTCCATTGATTCAGAATACTCCTAAATAATTTTTAGCAGGTTTTAAAGGGGACATCAATGAGAAAGCATGTAAAATGCGAGGATTATGCAAACAAAAAAAGCCGCCCTTAAGCGACTTTGATTTGCATCTTTTGGTGCCGAAGGCCGGACTCGAACCGGCACGTATTTCTACGGTTGATTTTGAATCAACTGCGTCTACCGATTTCGCCACTTCGGCACTGAAGGGGATGCGGAAACGTTGTGGATTATACCTGTCGCGCGCCGCCATGCAAGCGACGACGCGCGAAACCCGCGCTAAGTGCCCAAAAAACCAGCGCCCTTCGTCACTCCAGCTCAGACACCGCCAGCCGAATCACGCCTGCCGCCTTCTGCTCCGGCAGCGCCAGCACCTTCGCCCACATGTCCTGCACCATATCGCAGGAGAGCTTCTCTTTGCCCGCCGCCTTCTCCGGCATCTGCAGCAGCTGGATGTCCTCGCCGTACTTATCGGCAAGCCCCTTCATAATCGGTCGCACATCCTCGACGGCCGCCTCGCGTTCGGCCTGGGTCACGGTGTGGCGGTTTTTGCCGTAGGCCGCGCGCATCATGTCGGCGTCGGCCTGCATGCGCCGCGCCATCAGGTCTTTATCCAGCATGCGCATCGGGTTGATGCCGCCCTTCACCATTGGGTAAAGAAAGCGGAAGCAGGCGTCGTCGCTCACCTTCTGGATGGCGGCGGTCTGCTCCATGTTGATGGTCATGTAGTTCACCACGTTGGCGTCCGGGGCGTTTTGCAGGCGCGACATCTGCAGATGCAGGATCTGCGGCTGGATGGTGTCGATAATCTGCTGCTCCGGCTCGCCCGCTTTTTGCAGGGCGGCCATCTGGTCGAGGATGCGCTGATGCAGCGCAGGCTCCTGCTCCTTAATCACCTGCCAGGCGGGCATCGCGTTGAGGGCAGCATCCATCTGCTGTTCAGGCGCGCGCTGCCTGTCGAAGAACACCCAGAACGCCACGGCGGCGGCCGCGACGACAACAATCACAATACGGGTCCACGTTTTATTCATCTCGCATCCTTATCCTTGCGTTATGCCGGTTTACACCGGCACGCCGCTGTGGAAGCGAAACTCGTTGTCCGGTGTCGAGATAAGTGTGGCTTCAATTTCGCCAAAATGCTGTATACGCGGTGAGATATCGTCGTCGCTCACCTGTTGGGCCAGCGTCAGGTAGTCCTGATAGTGGCGCGCTTCCGAGCGCAGCAGCGAGAGATAAAACTTCTGCAGGTCGTCCTCGAGGAACGGGGCCAGCGCGGCGAAGCGTTCGCAGGAGCGGGCTTCGATGTAGGCGCCGCAGATGAGTTTGTCGATCAGCGTCAGCGGTTCGTGGGTGCGCACTTCTTTAAGCATCCCTTTGGCGTAGCGGCTGGCGGTGATTTTGACGTACGGAATGTCGCGGGCCAGCATCGCCTCGCGCACCTGCCAGAAGTGGTGCAGCTCCTCTTTAATCAGCAGCACCATGCTGTCGATGAGCGCCTGGCCCCATGGGTCGTCGGTTTTGGGCATCACGCTTTTGCCAATCTGCTTGTGCAGGGCGATGAAGTCCGGCTCCGGGCCGTCGCGGAAGGTGAACTGTTCGTAGGGTTTGAGCCAGTCGAGCAGCGCGTCGGCACCGCTTTCGTCGGCGACGTATTTACGCACGAGTAATAGCGCGGTCTGGGCGGCCTTGAGCTCGCACACCATATGGTCGGTGAGCAGCAGCGGCAGGTTAGCCGGGTCGCGGGCTTGATCAATCCATGCTTGCGGGGTCGGGCACTGGAGGAAGTTGAGTACGGGGGCGAGTATCTGCGGGTAATCCATGGTTCTGCCTTGAAAAAGCGGTGGCGCGCGCCACCGCCTGAAACGCTTAGTGACGCACGCCGTCGTCGTCTTCGTCGACGTAATCTTCGTCGTCGCCTTCTTCGCCGTCTTCACCGTTCGGATCTTCGAAGTAGGTTCCCCAGCCGTCGTACTCCACCTCAAACTTCTCGGCCAGGTTCATCAGCTGTTCTACCTGCGCGTCGATAAGCTCCGCCTTCAGCGCGCCTTCGCTCAGGATGTCGCAGCAGATGACGGTATCGCCCTCTTCCACTTCCAGCTCTTCCGGCTCGGTCACTTCGTAACCCAGCTTGAAGGCTTCCACCGCCATTTTTTCCAGCGCGTCGAAATCATCCGCAGAGAAATGGTGCTCGATGGTGTACAGCGCGTCCGGATCGCTACCGTCTTCCAGCAGCTCTTCAATAATCAGACGCGTCTCTTCGCGTTGCTCTTCCAGGTGTTCCGGGTTTGCCATGGCTCAATCCTCTTTAAAGTGCGGCAGATACTTCTATTTTCACACACGGACGGGTTTGCCTCCACCTTTGTAAGAAAGAATTGTGAAACGGGGTTGCAAATGAATAATTACACATATAAAGTGAATTTTAATTCAATAAGTGGCGTTTGCCAGGCGAGGATAAAATGTCCGATTTGTACAAGAAACACTTTCTGAAATTGCTCGACTTTACCCCTGCACAGTTCACTTCTCTGCTGACTCTTGCCGCACAGCTTAAAGCCGATAAAAAAAAGGGCAAGGAAGTACAAAAGCTTACCGGTAAAAACATCGCGCTCATCTTCGAAAAAGACTCGACCCGTACACGATGCTCTTTCGAAGTTGCCGCATTTGACCAGGGCGCACGCGTCACCTATTTAGGGCCGAGCGGCAGCCAGATTGGGCATAAAGAGTCAATTAAGGACACCGCACGGGTGCTCGGGCGGATGTACGACGGCATTCAGTATCGCGGTCATGGCCAGGACGTGGTCGAAACGCTGGCACAATATGCGGGGGTGCCGGTGTGGAACGGCCTGACCAACGAGTTCCACCCGACGCAGCTGCTGGCGGACCTGCTGACCATGCAGGAGCACCTGCCGGGCAAAGCGTTTAACGAGATGACGCTGGTCTACGCGGGCGATGCGCGCAACAACATGGGCAACTCGATGCTGGAAGCGGCGGCGCTGACCGGGCTGAATCTGCGTCTGGTGGCCCCGAAAGCCTGCTGGCCGGAAGAGAGCCTGGTAGCGGAGTGCAGCGCGCTGGCAGAGAAGCACGGCGGCAAAATCACCCTGACGGAAGACGTGGCGGCCGGCGTGAAGGGCGCGGACTTTATCTATACCGACGTGTGGGTGTCGATGGGCGAAGCCAAAGAGAAGTGGGCGGAGCGGATTGCGCTGCTGCGTGGGTATCAAGTGAACGCGCAGATGATGGCGCTGACCGGCAACCCGAACGTCAAGTTCCTGCACTGTCTGCCGGCGTTCCATGACGACCAGACCACGCTCGGCAAGCAGATGGCGAAGGAGTTCGATCTGCACGGCGGGATGGAGGTGACGGACGAGGTGTTTGAGTCGGCGGCGAGCATCGTGTTCGACCAGGCGGAAAACCGGATGCATACGATTAAGGCGGTGATGGTGGCGACGCTTGGGGAGTGATCCTCTCTCCACATTATTGATTCGGTGCGCTCTTCTTGCCGGGTGACGCTGCGCTTACCCGGCCTACAAAACCCGTAGGCCCTTGCAAGCGAAGCGCCGCCGGGCAAATCAGGCCTGCTCAATTGATTTTTCACCCCAAAAAAGGTACGTTTTCGCCTTAATTCCAGCGTGGACATGCCAGCATTATGCCGATTATTCAGTCTGTTGAACGTGCGTTGCAGATCCTCGACCTCTTCAACGAGCAGGCCACCGAGCTTAAGATCACCGACATCAGCAAACTGATGGGGCTGAGCAAAAGTACCCTCCATTCGCTGCTGAAAACCCTGCAGCTTCACGGCTATATCGATCAGAACCCAGAGAACGGTAAATATCGCCTCGGCATGAAGCTGGTCGAGCGCGGCCATTTCGTCGTGGGCTCAATGGATATTCGTCAGAAGGCAAAAGGCTGGCTGACGGATCTTTCCCGGCGGACCGGGCAGACCACCCATCTGGGGATCCTGGACGGGCGTGAAGGGGTCTATATCGAGAAGATTGAAGGCAAGCTGGCCGCCATCGCCTATTCGCGCATTGGCCGTCGCCTGCCGGTTCATGCCACCGCCATCGGCAAGGTGTTGATTGCCTGGCTGGGCGAGGCCGAGCTGAACGCCCTGCTGGAGGGCTATCAGTACACTACCTTTACCCCTTCCACTCTTGCCACCCGCGAAGCGTTGGTGGATGCGCTGAAAAAAACCCGCGAACAAGGCTACGCCCTGGACAGCGAAGAGAACGAGCAGGGCGTGCGCTGCGTGGCGGTGCCGGTGTGGAACCACGAGTCACGCGTGATTGCCGCCCTGAGCCTGTCGACGCTGACCTCGCGCGTGGACGACGCCGAGCTGGCTAATTTCCGCGAGCAGCTTCAGCAGGCCGGGCTCCAGCTCTCACGCGCGCTGGGCTACCCGGCCTGAGCCGCTATAGCGGCTCGTAGGTGAAGTAGTCGAAGTCCGCATGGCAGCCGTCACCGCTGATATCCTCGCAGTGCAGCCCCACAAACGCGCCGGTGAAGAAGCCGCGCCCGCCGATGTAGTCGTCCGATAGCTTCCACGCCTCATAGGTTACCGGCACGGTGTGCCACGTCTCGCCGTCGAACGAGTAGCTGTAGCGATAGACCAGCGTATCCACATCGACGCGCAGCCAGACGCTCTGCGCACTCTCCGGTACCGGAATCGGCTGCTCGTGCAGCGGCCATGACGGCACGTTGTGGTCGAGCTGGATCACCTTGATCGTTCTCCCCTGCCCCTCCTCGTAGTCCACAAAGCAGTAGCTCCAGTTTTTGCTGTTGTAGTAGCAGGTCAGCCCCGCGCTCTGCTGGAAGTGGACCGGCGAGAACTGCATCCGCGTCTCCGCCCGGAAGGTGAAGTGCTGCCAGCGGCGCGCCACGGTCGACTGGGTGAAGGTCGAGTTAAGCGAGTCGTTGCCGTAGAGCCGTAAATAGCCGGGGCGCGCGGTGAGCGAGCCGAGAGTGTCGTCGAACGGAATGCGCAGGGTTTGCAGCTCCGGGTCAAGCGAACTGGCGTCGAAATCGTCCCGCCAGGTGGCCTGAACGGCTGCAGGCTGCTCGGCCACCTGCGGGCCTTTCACGGTCAGCTGCGCGTGCTTACCACCTTCGACATACGGCCAGCCGTCGCGCCACTCAATACGGGCGATGCCGGTCTCGCGCCCCAGCGGGCAGTAGCCGCGCCCGCCGGAGGCCAGCAGCGGCACGCCGGGCAGGCGCAGCGGGCGGCTGGTGAGGTAGGCCATATACCATTCCCCCGTGTGGGTCTGCAGCAGCGAACCGTGGCCGCTCTTCTGCAGCGGGTTCTCCGGCAGGTGCCAGCTGGTCATCATCGTCACGTCCGGGTGCAGCTCGTACGGCCCGTCGATCGTTTTTGAACGCAGCACCACGACGGCGTGTTCGTAGCTGGTGCCGCCTTCGGCAACCATCAGGTAGTACCATCCTGCGTGGCGATACAGGTGCGCGCCTTCGGTGTAGCAGAGCGGCGTGCCGGTAAACAGGGTCTTACGCTCCGGCGAGAGGGTGCCGGTCTGCGGATCGAACTCCTGCATCACGATGGTGTTGTGCGGGTTGCTGTGGTGGCGCGGCCCCCACGGGCGGTAAAGGTAATATTTGCGGCCATCGTCGTCGTGAAACAGGGACGGGTCGAACCCGCCGTTGCCCATCGGGATCGGCTCGCTCCACGGCCCCTCAATGGACGGCGCGGTGACGAGGTAGTTGCGGCCGTTTTTCCACGGCGAGTCGACAATTTTCACGTCGGTATAGAGCAGCCAGAATTTGCCGTCGGCGTAGCTCAGGCACGGCGCCCAAATGCCGCCGGAGTCCGGGTTGCCCTTCATGTCCAGCATCGACACGCGGTCCAGCGGCGTGCTGACCAGCGACCAGTTTTTCAGGTCGCGGGAGTGGTAGATACGCACGCCCGGGAACCACTCGAAGGTCGAGGTGGCGATGTAGTAGTCCTCGCCCTGGCGGCAGAGGGACGGGTCCGGGTTGAAGCCGGTGAGTATCGGGTTAGTGATTTCCATAGTGCCTCCGGTTAATGGAATGCGGCTGTCGCGGCGTCGGGAACGGCTTCACCCTGGGCCGCGCGGTGCTTGATCAGCTGCTGGCTGATGGCCTCCACGCGGGCGTCGGTGAGCTTATAGAATGACAGCATGATGAACATGCCCGCGTAGAGCACTACCGGCACCACGCAGAACAGAATTTTGATGGTGGTCAGCACCTCAACCGGCTGCACGCTGCTGCTGGCGGAGTAGTTCACGTACGCCAGGATCCAGCCCACTACCGCCCCGCCAATCGCCAGGCCAATCTTCAGGCTGAACAGGTAGGTGGAGAACACCAGCCCGTCGAGGCGGCGCCCGCTGCGGCTCTCCTCGTAATCCACCACGTCAGAGGCCATGAGCCACTGGAGCGGCGTGGTGGTGTTAAAGACGAACAGGAACAGGATGTTGAGGGCGAAAATCAGGGCGATATGCTCCGCCGGGGTGACGAAAATCAGCAGGCTGATCAGCGAGTAGGCGACGATGATCCACTTGAAGGCGGTGACGCGGTCAAAGCGGCCCAGCAGGCGGGAGGAGCAGAGCGAGCCGAACATGGTGGCGAGGCTGCCATAGAGTAAAAACTGGGTCGCCAGCTCCGGGTGATCCATCACGTATTTGACGAAGTAGAGGGTCGCCCCGCCGCGCACCACGTTGGAACAGGTCGCCATCATCTTAAAGGCACACATAATGCGCCACTGGCCGTTGCCGAACAGCAGCCTGAGATCTTTTGCCACCGACGAGCCCGGCTGCACCTCAAAGGTGTAACGCTCTTTGGTGGTAAAGAAGCAGACGTAGAGCAGCACCACGCCGCTCAGCCCCAGCACGCACATGGCGCCGAAATAGCCCACCTGCTCGTCCCCTTTGCCGATGATGCTCACCAGCGGCAGGGCAATGCCGCTGATGGCGAGCGACCCCGCCGCCGCCAGGAAGAAACGCCAGGATTGCAGGGCGTGACGCTCTTTCGGGTCAGCGGTGATGACGCCCGGCATGGCGCAGTACGGCACGTTAACGAAGGTGTAGACCAGGGTCAGGAGAATGTAGGTCACGCAGGCGTAGATGATTTTGCCCTGCGCCGAGAAGTCCGGCGTGTAGAAGGTCAGTACGCAGACGATGCCGAACGGGATCGCGCCCCACAGCAGGAACGGGCGGAACTGGCCGTGCCGCGTGCGGGTGCGGTCAACCAGCAGCCCCATCAGCGGGTCGGTGACGGCGTCGAGCACGCGGGAGACCAAAAACAGCGTGCCCATAATGCCCGCCGACAGGCCGAAGACGTCGGTATAGAAATAGGCCAGCAGAAACATCGTGGCCTGCCAGACGAAGCCGCAGGCGGTGTCACCCAGCCCGTAGCCAATTTTGTCTTTCATGGTTAATTGCGTCATCAGATTTACACCCTTATGTCGTGTGCTGAATAACAACATCGTGTTAATGGAGTGTAATGAGCTGTTCAATTAACCAGCAATGGTCATATCTTATTTCTGAATTATGTTATTTTGCTTTTGTGACGCCAACGATATATCGCAACTGATTGTTTAAATTAATAAATTACAGAAACGGGAAAGCCGTCCGCGGAATATTTTCCGCAGACGTTTTTTCCTGGAAATAATTAAATGCCGAGCGCTTTTTTACCGGCGTTAATTACCTCAATAATTTTATCGGTGTCATAAATACAGCCTTTCCAGGTGCCGCCGCTCACCGACTGCAATGCTGCCCATAGCCGCGTATCGTCCGGCAAAAAGTCGTGGGCGTGCAGGTCCGGATGCGTCTGCCGCCGTGCCAGCTCGCGCGCGCCCTCTTCCGGCGTCAGCGGGGTGTCCGCCGTGCCGATAAAGTTCACGCTGCCCGTCAGGGTCATACGATCCACGGCAATCTCAATGATGTCGTTATCGCGCAATTTGCCGATCGGCCCGCCCGCCAGCGCCTCCGGCGACACGTGCCCGAAGCAGGCGCCCGTCGACACGCCCGAGAAGCGCGCATCGGTAATCAGCGACACCGTTTTGCCCCACGAGATATGCTTCAGCGCGGAGGTGAGCTGGTAGGTCTCTTCCATGCCGGTGCCGGACGGTCCGCCGCCGATCACCACCATGATATCGCCCTGCTGAATCTCTTCCCGCTTGATGGCCTTAATCGCCTGCGCTTCTGAGACAAACACCCGCGCCCGGCCGGTGTGGCGGTAAACGCCATCGTCACCGACCACCGACGGGTCGATCGCCGTGGCCTTGATCACCGATCCTTCCGGCGCAATGTTGCCCGTCGGGAAGCAGACCGTTGAGGTCAGCCCTTTCGCCTTTGCCTTCTCCGGCGGCAGGATCACGTCATCCGGATCGACGCCGTCCTGCTCGCGCAGGCACTGACGGAAGCGCGCCCGACGTTCCGAGGCCTGCCACCAGTCGAGGTTCTCGCCCACCGTCTGGCCGGTCACGGTCATGGCATCCAGATGCAGCAGGCCGAGATCGCGCAGGTGGAGCATCACCTCCGGCACGCCGCCTGCCAGGAACGCGCGCACGGTCGGATGATAGTCCGGACCGTTGGGCAGGACGCTCACCAGGCGCGGAACTTTACGGTTGATGCGCGTCCAGTGCGCGACGTCAGGAAGGGTGCAGCCCGCCGCGTGGGCGATGGCCGGTATGTGCAGCAGTAAATTGGTGGAACCACCGAACGCCGCGTGGAGCACCATGGCGTTTTCGATGGCCTTATCGGTGAGGATATCGCGCGTGGTGATGCCGCGGTTATCCAGCTCGCTGACCGCGCGCGCCGACTGGCGGGCGATCTCCAGCCACACCGCCTGCCCGGACGGTGCCAGCGCGGAGTGCGGCAGTGCCAGACCCAGCGCTTCCGCGACCACCTGAGAGGTGCCCGCCGTGCCGAGAAACTGACACCCGCCGCCCGGCGACGCGCAGGCGCGACAGCCCAGCTCGGCGGCCTCCTGTAACGACAGCTCGTGGTTGGCAAAGCGCGCGCCGATGGTTTGCACTTTGCCCGCGTCTTCACCCACGGTCGGCGGCAGCGTCGCGCCGCCCGGCACCAGAATGGTCGGCAGATCGTGCATGGCGGCCAGCGCGATCATGGTCGCAGGCAGCCCTTTATCGCAGGTTGCCACGCCGATTACCGCCCGGCGCGTCGGCAGGGAGCGGATCAGACGACGAAACACGATCGCCGCGTCGTTGCGGTACGGCAGGGAGTCGAACATGCCGTGCGTGCCCTGAGAGCGCCCGTCGCACGGGTCGCTGACGAAGGCCGCGAACGGGATCCCACCGTTGCGGGTGATCTCCTTCGCTGCCGCCTGCATCTGCATGCCAATTTCCCAGTGCCCGGTGTGGTAGCCCAGCGCAACCGGGCGTCCGTCCCCGGCGCGGATGCCGCCCTGGGTACCGATGATCAGCACCTCTTTGCCGGTCAGCCTGTTGGCGTCCCAGCCCATCCCGGCGTTTTGCGTCATGCCGAACAGGTTGCCGCTGGGGGATTCCATCAGCATCTGCGGGGTCAGCGGCAGCGCGCCCTGCGGCCCCGCCGCGTGGGTGATCACCGCGTAAAACGCATCGTCCTGTGGGGTGAAAATTTTCTCGATGGTCATGGTTATCTTCCGGCTCAGCAGAGCTTGAGCTGTTGCAGCAGGGATTTCAGCTGCGCCTTGCGCGGCTCGTCCAGCGGTGAAGCGGGCGGCAGCACGTGCGTGGAGATCGGGCGACCGCAAAGTACAATCGCCTCTTTAATGACGTTCACGAACGGCGTATCCAGCTGATACAGCTGCGGGATTTGCAGCAAGGTCTGATGATACTCAGCCGCTTTCGCCACGTCCTTATCGCGCCAGGCTTTCAGAAGATTTACCGACACCTGCGGCGCAAAGTTGCCGCTCGCCGAGATCGCCCCGTCGCCGCCGAGCAGCAGGGTATTGAACAGATGATCGTCGTAGCCACACAGCACGGTGAAGTGTGGGTGGGCCGCTTTGACGGTGTGGATCATGCTGCGCAGATGGGCGACGGAGTCGATGGTGTCTTTAATGCCTACGATGTTGCTGCGCGAGTCGGCGAGGGTTTTCACCAGCGCTGGCGTGAGATCCTGCCCGGTCAGCGCCGGGAAGTTATAGAGCATCACCGGCAGCGTGACGCTGTCGGCCACCTGTTCGAAATAGCGAATCAGGTTCGCTTCCGACACTTTCCAGTAGTAGGGGTTGATGACCACGATGCCGTCCGCGCCCGCCTGCTGCGCGTGCTGGCTCAGTTCAATGGTTTCCCGGGCGTTGGTGCCGCCGGTGCCGATCAGAACCGGCACGCGACGATCGACATGATCGATAGCAAAGCGGGCAATGGTTTTACGCTCTTCGGCGTTGAGCTGGGAGAATTCGCCGCCGCTGCCGAGGAAGAACAGGCCATCAACGCCTGCGGCGATCAGATCGTCGATCAGCGCGGCGGTGCCCTGCTTATCGAGCTGGCCATCGGCGGTAAAAATGGTGGAGACAGGGGGAATGATTCCCGTAAACAACACAGGCTGCGGCATGAGATCTCCTTGCTGAATCATTTTGTTCTACATTATAGAACAGCGTTCATTAATTTAACGATCATACTATGACGCAGAAAAAGCGCAGGTAAATGGGAGATGAGGAGGGAGTGCGGGAAATTTAAGCTGGATCACAGATTAAAGGGTGCGGTCTGTTGCCCTCACCCTAACCCTCTCCCACAGGGAGAGGGGACTTTTACTCCCTGCCGGGGTTAATGGAGTTATTCAATCAGCATTTTCACCACGACTTTTCGCACCCTGGCAGGCGCCCCCACCGCGCACAGCGGCTTATGGACTTCGCCAGGCCAGAACACCACAAAATCCCCTTCGCTAAGCACCACGGTTTTCTCCTGCTCGCCTTCCGGCAGGAACGCGATGTCTTTGTCCGCCAGCCAGTCGGTATCCGGCGTACCGTGCGGCAGGGTGCTGAAGGTCATCCCTTCCTGACCCTTCATCACGATCTGGATGTCCAGATAGCGCGCATGAAACTCGGCGCGGCGTTCAGCAAACGGCTGAGTCATGTCTTCCGAGACCAGATAAAAGAGAGTGTTGCCATCGATATCATGCTTGCCGGGCGGCGTGGCGTCGGTGACGTGGCGCTTTATATACTCAATGGCCTGGCGCAGCTCGACAGGCAGCCAGGGCTGGAGATGGTGAATGTTGCCGATGATCATGAGAAAACCCTCAATGTAAAACAACGTTTCATTTTTGTCTTTTATACGAGAGTTCGCGCTGCCATACCAGCCCTTTTTCTGTGACCTTTGCGCGAGCGCATGTTTATCGGGAAAGGTGTTAATTCACTGTTAATCACACACAGGCAATTATGCAGCGGTTATGCATAACCTCATTTCGCGCGCGCGATAGCGCCAACATAACCTCCTGAAACGAAAGCGTAAATCACAAAACCTGCTGCCGTATCACATTTTATCACTTTAAAAATTTCCTTTATAAACTCATAATTATTTATGGATTTTCCTTAAGTCAAAAATAGTTAACTGCCATTATTGCATAGCTATTCCCGCCACTAAATTTTAACTTTTAAAATCAATGATATAACTAATTATTTCGAAACATTAAATTCTACAAAATAATAACAAATACAAATATTGCCACCGAATGCTGCTTAGCTATTCACGTGCCAATAATATGAAATTAATCATTATCTGATGCGAATCATGCAAATGAAAACAAACACCTTAATATCCATTTTCGCGTGAACTGCATCACAATAATGATTATTTAACCGCCTAGTATGAACCACGAAATCAATTGAGCTTAGCCGCCATGAAATTAAACACATCACATGGCGCATGCCCTTTTTATTCTGAAAAACAGTTAAAGGAATAATTATGGAAAAGCATTACGTCGGTTCTGAAATTGGTCAATTGCGTAGCGTTATGCTGCACCGCCCAAATTTAAGTCTGAAACGTTTAACGCCATCGAATTGTCAGGAACTGCTTTTCGATGATGTGCTCTCGGTTGAACGGGCGGGTGAAGAGCATGATATCTTCGCAAACACGCTGCGCGAGCAGGGTGTGGAAGTCCTGCTGTTAACCGACCTCCTGACACAAACGCTTGATATTACAGAAGCGAAAGCCTGGCTGCTGGAGACGCAAATCTCGGACTATCGCCTCGGGCCTACCTTTGCGGGCGACGTGCGCGGCTGGCTGGCGGACATGCCGCACCGTGAACTGGCGCGCAGATTAAGCGGCGGATTAACCTACGGCGAAATTCCGGCGGCCATCAAAAATATGGTGGTAGATACCCACACGGCCAATGACTTTATTATGAAGCCTCTGCCGAACCATTTATTTACCCGCGACACTTCCTGCTGGATTTATAACGGCGTGTCCATTAACCCGATGGCTAAACCCGCCCGTCAGCGTGAAACCAATAACCTTCGGGCAATATATCGCTGGCATCCGGCATTTGCCGACGGCGATTTTATTAAGTATTTCGGCGACGAAAATATTAATTACGACCACGCTACCCTGGAAGGCGGCGACGTATTAGTGATTGGTCGCGGGGCGGTATTGATCGGCATGTCCGAACGCACGACGCCGCAGGGCGTGGAGTTCCTCGCCAACAGCCTGTTCAAACACCGCCAGGCCGAGCGCGTGATCGCCGTTGAACTGCCAAAACATCGCTCCTGCATGCACCTCGACACCGTGATGACCCACATCGACGTGGACACTTTCTCCGTCTACCCGGAAGTAGTGCGCAAAGACGCCCAGTGCTGGACGCTCACCCCGGACGGGCGCGGCGGTCTGCAACGTACCCAGGAAACCGACCTGCTGCACGCCATCGAGAAAGCGCTCGGCATTAATCAGGTGCGCCTGATCACCACCGGCGGCGACGCCTTTGAAGCCGAACGCGAACAGTGGAACGACGCCAACAACGTTCTGACCATCCGTCCCGGCGTGGTGATTGGCTACGAGCGTAACGTCTGGACTAACGAGAAGTACGACAAAGCCGGCATCACCGTGCTGCCCATCCCGGGCGATGAGCTGGGACGCGGCCGCGGCGGCGCACGCTGCATGAGCTGCCCACTGGAACGCGACGGAATTTAAAGGAGCCATCATGGAACGAAAACCCACTCTGGTTGTGGCCCTTGGCGGCAACGCGCTGCTGAAGCGCGGCGAGCCGCTGGAAGCAGAGATCCAGCGCCAGAACATTGAGCAGGCCGCCCGCACCATCGCCGGGCTCACGGCGCAGTGGCGCGTGGTGCTGGTCCACGGCAACGGTCCACAGGTCGGGCTGCTGGCGCTGCAGAACAGCGCCTACGACAAAGTGACCCCTTACCCACTGGACGTTCTTGGTGCCGAAAGCCAGGGGATGATCGGCTACATGCTCCAGCAGGCGCTGAAAAACAACCTGCCGCAGCGTGAGGTGAGCGTCCTGCTTACGCAAGTGGAAGTGGACGCCGCCGACCCGGCGTTCAGCAACCCGACCAAATACATCGGCCCGGTGTACAGCGAAGCCCAGGCAAAAACGCTGGCCGCGGAAAAAGGCTGGGTGTTTAAGGCCGACGGCAGCTACTTCCGTCGCGTGGTGCCGTCACCGCAGCCGAAACGCATCGTCGAGAGCGACGCCATCACGGCGCTGATCCAGCGCGACCACCTGGTGATCTGCAACGGCGGCGGCGGCGTGCCGGTGGTGGAAAACGCCAACGGCTATCACGGCATTGAGGCGGTGATCGACAAAGACCTCTCCGCCGCCCTGCTGGCGCGCCAGATTGAGGCCGACGCCCTGCTGATCCTCACCGATGCCGACGCGGTGTACCTCGACTGGGGAAAACCGACCCAGCGCCCGCTGGCGCAGGTGACGCCAGAACTGCTCAGAGACATGCAGTTTGACGCCGGATCGATGGGGCCGAAAGTGGCCGCCTGCCGCGAGTTTGTTGAAGCCTGCAACGGCATTGCCGGGATCGGCGCGCTGGCCGATGGGGCAGAGATTCTGGCGGGCGAGAAAGGCACGTTGATTCGTAACTGAACATACATTTAAAAAGGATTTCCCATATGACCATCAACCTGAAAAACCGCAACTTCCTGAAACTGCTGGACTACACCCCGGCGGAGATCCAGTACCTGATCGACCTCGCCATCGAGCTGAAAGCGGCCAAAAAAGCCGGACGCGAAAAGCAAACCCTGGTCGGCAAAAACATCGCCCTGATCTTTGAAAAAACCTCCACCCGCACCCGCTGCGCCTTCGAAGTGGGCGCGTTTGACCAGGGTGCGCAGGTGACCTACCTCGGCCCAAGCGGGTCGCAGATCGGCCATAAAGAGTCAATGAAAGACACCGCCCGCGTGTTGGGGCGTATGTATGACGGTATCGAATACCGCGGCTATGGCCAGGCGATTGTTGAAGAGCTGGGTGAATACGCGGGCGTACCGGTGTGGAACGGCCTGACCGACGAATTCCATCCGACGCAGATCCTCGCCGATCTGATGACCATGCTGGAGCACGCCCCGGGCAAAACCCTGCCGGAGCTGAGCTTTGCTTATCTCGGCGACGCACGCAACAACATGGGCAACTCCCTGATGGTCGGCGCGGCCAAAATGGGGATGGACATCCGCCTGGTGGCACCGAAATCCTTCTGGCCGGAAGCGGGTCTGGTTGAGCAGTGCCGTGCCATCGCGAAAGAAACGGGCGCGCGCATCACTTTGACCGATGACGTGGAAGAAGGCGTGCGCGGGACGGATTTCCTCTACACCGACGTGTGGGTCTCCATGGGCGAGCCGAAAGAGGCGTGGGCCGAACGCGTCAGCCTGATGAAGCCGTATCAAATCAACGCGGACGTCATGAAAGCCACCGGCAACCCGAACGTCAAGTTCATGCACTGCCTGCCGGCGTTTCACAACGAGCACACCAAAGTGGGCCGCGAAATCGAAATGGCCTATGGCCTGAAAGGGCTGGAGGTGACGGAAGAGGTCTTCGAATCCCCGAACTCTATCGTCTTTGATGAAGCAGAAAACCGCATGCATACCATTAAAGCGGTCATGGTGGCGACACTCGGCGACTAATCACCGCCCGGCGCGCCGCGGGGTGCGCCGGGTTTCAGGAGAACATCATGGGCAAGTTCAAATTTCCCTCCGCATACACCATTCTCTTTTTTCTGATTGCCGTCGTTGCCGTCCTGACGTGGATTGTTCCGGCCGGGCAGTATCACATGGCCATGAACGAGGCGCTCGGCAAGGACGTGCCGGTTGCCGGAACCTATGCACACGTAGCGGCCCATCCGCAGGGGCTGGTTTCCGTGCTGATGGCCCCGATTGCCGGGTTGTACGATCCCGAGTCCGGCCAGGCCGGGGCGATCGACGTTGCGCTGTTTATACTGATCATCGGGGGATTCCTCGGGATCGTCACCAAAACCGGGGCCATTGACGCCGGGATCGAACGCGTCACCACCCGGTTGCGCGGTCGCGAAGAGTGGATGATCCCGATCCTGATGGCGCTGTTTGCCGCAGGCGGCACCATTTACGGCATGGCCGAAGAGTCCCTGCCGTTCTATACCCTGCTGGTTCCGGTGATGCTGGCCGCACGTTTCGACCCGGTGGTAGCCGCCTCCACCGTGCTGCTCGGCGCCGGGATCGGCACGCTTGGCTCCACCATTAACCCGTTCGCGACAGTGATCGCCGCCAACGCCGCCGGGATCCCCTTCACCAACGGTATCGCCCTGCGCGTCGCGCTGCTGGTCATCGGGTGGATCATCTGCGTGGCGTGGGTGATGCGCTATGCCCGTAAAGTGCGCAAGGATCCTTCTCTCTCCATCGTGGCGGACAAACAGGAGGAGAACCTCGCCCACTTCCTCGGCAACAAGGGCGAACAGTCGCTGGAATTCACCCCGGTGCGCAAAATCATCCTGGTGATTTTCGCCCTTGCCTTCGCGGTCATGATCTACGGCGTGGCGGTGCTCGGCTGGTGGATGGCGGAGATCTCAGCGGTGTTTCTCGCCAGTGCAATAATCGTCGGCCTGATCGCCCGCATGAGCGAAGAGGAACTGACCTCAACCTTTATCAACGGCGCGCGAGATTTGCTGGGCGTCGCGCTGATTATCGGTATCGCGCGCGGTATCGTAGTAATCATGGATAAGGGCATGATTACCCACACCATTTTGCACAGCGCCGAGGGAATGGTTACCGGCTTATCGACGGTGGCGTTCATCAACGTGATGTACTGGCTGGAGGTGGTGCTGTCGTTTCTTGTGCCTTCTTCGTCCGGCCTGGCCGTTCTGACGATGCCGATCATGGCGCCTCTTGCCGATTTCGCTAACGTCAACCGCGACCTGGTGGTTACGGCTTACCAGTCGGCGTCCGGTATCGTTAACCTGATCACTCCCACCTCTGCCGTCGTAATGGGCGGGCTGGCTATCGCCCGCGTGCCTTACGTGCGCTATCTGAAATGGGTCGCGCCGCTGCTGGGGATTTTAACGGTGGTGATTATGGTGGCGTTAAGTCTGGGGGCGTTGTTGTAATTTGCCGGATGGCGCTGCGCTTATCCGGCCTGTGGATCGGTGCGGTGTCACCGGTTATTTCGGGAACTGATATGGGAACTATGATGGATTACGAAGAGTACTCTCCCAAAGAGCAACTACAGCTAACGGTCTGCCAGCGTCTGATCGCGGAAAAGGGCTATCTCTCTCAGGAGGAGATCCGCCGCGACTTACAGGAGCGGGGTTTTGAGACCATCAGCCAGTCCACCGTTTCACGTCTGCTGAAGTTGCTCGGAGTCATAAAAATTCGAAATGCCAAAGGGCTAAAGATTTATTCGCTGAATCCCCAGCTGCGCCCGGCTCCTGATGCCGCGCGCACCGTGTCCGAAATGGTGGTGAGCGTTGAGCACAATAGCGAATTTATCCTTATCCATACCGTTGCCGGATATGGCCGCGCGGTGGCGCGTATCCTGGATTATCACCAGTTACCGGAAATTTTAGGCGTGGTGGCCGGAAGCAGTATCGTCTGGGTCGCCCCTCGGGTGGTGAAGCGCACCGCGCTGGTGCATAAGCAAATTAATTATTTACTCAGAACGCATTAATATTCATAAAGAACCGTTTGCATTGAGTAAAGCGTGCATTAAATCGCTTGATCCGCAAAGCGAGCTGCGTATAATGCCCGACAATTTGCCGGGAGGAAGCATGGTCAAGCGTGTACGACATAACGTCTTACCGCGTCTGAAATCAGACGCTGGCCTGCCGTTTTTCTTCCCGTTGCTTAATCTATTCCCAGAGCCCCTCATTTGAGGGGCTTTTTTTTGCCCGGCGTCAGGAGATAAACATGAATCCGCTTTATCAAAAACACATCATTTCCATAAACGACCTCAGCCGCGAAGAGCTGGAACTGGTTCTGGAAACCGCGGCAAAACTGAAGGCCAATCCGCAACCGGAGCTGCTGAAGCACAAGGTGATTGCGAGCTGCTTCTTTGAAGCCTCGACCCGCACCCGCCTCTCCTTTGAAACCTCCATGCACCGCCTGGGCGCGAGCGTGGTGGGCTTCTCAGACAGCAGCAACACGTCGCTGGGTAAAAAAGGCGAGACCCTGGCGGATACCATTTCAGTGATCAGCACCTACGTAGACGCGATTGTGATGCGCCACCCGCAGGAGGGCGCGGCGCGCCTGGCGACCGAGTTTTCCGGCGGCATCCCGGTACTGAACGCCGGGGACGGTGCTAACCAGCATCCGACGCAGACCCTGCTGGATCTGTTCACCATTCAGGAGACGCAGGGCACGCTGGAGAACCTGAACATCGCCATGGTCGGCGACCTGAAATATGGCCGCACCGTCCACTCCCTGACCCAGGCGCTGGCGAAATTTAACGGCAACCGCTTCTTCTTCATCGCCCCAGACGCGCTGGCGATGCCGCAGTACATTCTCGATATGCTGGACGAAAAAGGCATTGCGTGGAGCCTGCACGCCAGCATCGAAGAGGTGATGAGCCACGTGGATATTCTCTACATGACCCGCGTGCAGAAAGAGCGTCTGGATCCTTCCGAGTACGCCAACGTGAAGGCGCAGTTTGTGCTGCGCGCCAGCGACCTCGACGGCGCGCGCGACAACATGAAGGTGCTGCACCCGCTGCCGCGCATCGATGAGATCACCACAGACGTGGATAAAACGCCGCACGCCTGGTACTTCCAGCAGGCCGGGAACGGTATCTTCGCCCGCCAGGCGTTACTGGCACTGGTTCTGAATCGCGACTTAGCTCTGTAAGGGGAGACGACCATGACACACGATAACAAACTCCAGGTTGAAGCCATCAAACGTGGCACCGTGATTGACCACATCCCTGCGCAGGTGGGCTTTAAGCTGCTGACGCTGTTCAAACTGACCGAAACCGATCAGCGCATCACCATTGGCCTGAACCTGCCGTCGGGCGAGATGGGCCGCAAGGACTTGATCAAAATCGAGAATACCTTCCTGACCGACGAGCAGGTCAACCAGCTGTCGCTGTACGCACCGGATGCCACCGTCAACCGCATCGACGAGTATGAAGTGGTCGGCAAATCCCATCCTGGCCTGCCGGATCGCATTGAGAGCGTGCTGGTCTGTCCGAACAGCAACTGCATCAGTCATGCTGAGCCGGTTTCATCCAGTTTTGCAGTGAAAAAACGCGCTGATGACATCGCACTCAAATGCAAATACTGCGAAAAAGAGTTTTCTCATTATGTGGTGCTGGCCAACTAATTGAGGTTGGTAAAGGATCCCGGCCTCCCTATAATGGCCGGGAACATTTAATCAGCTGTTATTCTGGAGAAATCATGACCAAAGTACTCGCGACGGAAAATGCACCCGCGGCTATCGGCCCGTACGTTCAGGGCGTTGATCTGGGCAGCATGATCATCACCTCGGGCCAGATCCCGGTGAACCCAAAAACCGGTGAAGTGCCAGCCGACGTAGCGGCACAGGCGCGTCAGTCGCTGGAAAACGTGCAGGCTATCGTTGAATCTGCCGGTCTGAAAGTGGGCGACATCGTGAAAACGACCGTGTTCGTGAAAGATCTGAACGATTTCGCGACCGTTAACGCCACTTACGAAGCATTCTTTACCGAACACAACGCGACCTTCCCGGCGCGCTCCTGCGTTGAAGTGGCGCGTCTGCCAAAAGACGTGAAAATTGAAATCGAAGCGATCGCCGTGCGCCGCTAATCAATTTCAGGCAAACCAGGGCAGCTTCGGCTGCCTTTTTTATTTGGCTATTTTTACCTTCGTAATACGATGACGACGCGGTTCGGGAATAAATACACTCGCACACCTTTATAAATTCCCGCTTCGGACAAAAATGAAAATCTCCAGAATTGCGTTGGCTATGGCCACTCTTACGGTAGCCTCTTCTGCGCTGGCACATGGCTATATCGAATCCCCTGCCAGCCGCGCTTATATGTGTAAACAGGGACAAAATATTGACTGCGGTCTGGTGGAATATGAACCCCAGAGCGTAGAACGTGCCTCCGGTTTCCCGTCAGGGAGCCTGCCGCCGGATGGCGAACTCGCCAGCGCCGGGATTGCCAACTACTCGCAGCTTGATAAGCAAAGCCAGAATGCCTGGATCAAAACGCCGATGACCGCCGGGGTACATCAGTTTGTCTGGCACCACACCGCGCCGCACAAAACCACCAACTGGCGCTATTACATCACCAAACAAAACTGGAACCCGAATAAGCCGCTGACCCGCGACCAGTTCGACTTAACGCCGTTTTGTACGGTAAACGGCAACGGCCAGGCGCCCGCAATGACCCAGTCGATGAACTGTAACGTGCCGGAACGTACCGGTTATCAGGTGATTTACGGCGTGTGGGAAATTGCCGATACGCCCAACAGTTTCTATCAGGCCATCGACGTGGACTTCGGTAACGGCGGCAACGTCACGCCGGATGAAACCCCGGCCGCCGCCTCCGTCTGGAGCAAAACGCTGAGCGGCCAGGTTGCAGGTAACAACCTCAACGTGGGCGATAAAGTGATTGCTCGCTTCTTCGATGCCAACGGCGAAATTGCCTCCATGGCGACCGAGCTGACTATCGCCTCGGCTCAACAGGGAGATGCCAACCAGTGGGCCTACGATCTTGCGCAAAAAATTAACAGCGCTCATCACGACGTGCGCGTCGGCGTGAAGGATGAAAGCGGAGACGTTAGCCCGGTTCACGGCGCAAACAGCGTCTTCGTAAAAGAAGACAGTACGCTGAAGTCAGTGGCTATCTCTTATGAAGAGCAAAAAGCAGTGGTTAATGAATCCATTGCTGTGACTGACCTGCATTACAGCAAAGTGACTCACGGTGCCGCGACGGTGACATTCCACGTCAATACGCAGGGTGACGTGAACCTTGAAGCACACGTATTGAACCATCCCGGAGCGGAAAAAGGTTATCTGAAGCAGGATATGAATAACAGCAACCAGGATGTGACCATGAACCTGACAAACGTCACGCCAGGGCACCACATGCTGAAATACTACGCTACCAATAAAGCCGGCACCCTGTTCGCGCAGGACGTGCTGGATATGATGCTCGAAGGTGAAGCAACCTCCGGCGATACCGGTAAATCTGATTTTATCTTCCCGGATAACCTTGCCTCTTATAAGGCGGGCACCGTGGTGTTGCAGCCCAAAGACGGTAAGACCTACGAGTGCAAGCCATTCCCGTACAGTGGGTACTGCAAGCAGTACAGTTCGACCTCTACCCAGTTCGAGCCCGGCGTGGGTTCAGACTGGAAAGAGGCGTGGGTGTTGAAGAACTGAGTGGTTTGATTCCCTCACCCTAACCCTCTCCCTTTGGGAGAGGGCGGGGTCAGGATTCTTTTCTACTGATTCCGCGTGGCGCGCAATAACGTCTCCAGCGGATACACCACCGCAATCACCACTTCGTCCTGCACCTTCGCCGCGTTATCCAGCTCGCGTTGAATCGAGGCGATCTCTTTGTCATCCAGCGTGCCCTGTCGCGCCACCAGATCCGTCAGCCTCAGGCCAATTGCGGCAAGCTTATCCACCTCCAGGATCACCGGTTTAATCGCCTTCAGCTGATAGCTGTTTTCGCTCAGCGCCAGCGCGTCGCTGGTGTTGCTCTGCCAGCGATTAAAGACGTGGCGCAGCGCGTCGGCGCTTTCCGTGTCTTCCGCATCGCTCACCAGACGGTCCGCCCATTTGTTCATCTGACGCACGGTGATGCTTTCCGCATTCAGCGCATCCGCGAGGCGGTTAAGCGGCTCAAACTGGTGATAGTTTCCCGCCTGGAACTTGAGGTGCTGACGGGTGTAATACTGGGCCGGTTCAAGCGCCTGCGCGAGGATTTGCAGCGGCAACGTGTCGGCATTATTCGCGAGCCGCGTGAATTGCACCTGCTGCTGGGTATGCTGCTGCAGGCCAACCGACACCGTCGTCCAGCTGTCCATCGCCTGCAGGCGGGTATACATGTTGTCGACATCATTGACGTCCTGCGCGGACCATAACCGCTCCGCCACCGCAAACGTCCGCGGCCACAGGCGGATATCCAGCACCGGTGCGACCACGTTTTCCGCCCACAGCGCGGCTTCTCCGCCGAGCAAATTAGCCTGATTCGCCACGTCCGGCACTACCGGTGGGATCCCTTTCGGCACCTCGTCCAGACGGGTACAGCTAATCGGATAGCGGGTATTGCCCACCAGGAAGTAACCGGTGAGCTTGTCGTTATCGACCGAGACGACCGGGCGCGTTTCACCCATCCAGGTGTCAACGGTAAACGTCACCTGATTGTCGTCGCGCCATGCAATATCCTGCACCGCGCGGCGGGATTTCCCGGCAAAATCAATAAAACCGCGCCAGCCGGCGTCCCCTTTCACCAGGGTAAAACTCCCCTCGACCGGCTTGCCTTTCAGACGCGGCATGGAGAAGGCCCAGCTCTGGGCGCTGTCGGTGTCTGCTATCACGTCCACGCCATTCAGCCCCTGGGGAACGATTTCATTGCGGTAGTGATAGGCGGTGGACTGGGGTTGATCGAGGTAGAAACCGGTCGAAAGAATGCCCTTGTAGCCGGTTTGCGCCACCTTACCCAGCGCGTCCTGCCCCTGCCAGGACTGGATCAGAATGCTTTTCGGTAAGTCAGGGTGATAGATCTCATCCCAGCCGACCATCTGCCGATGATGTTTCTCGAGGAGCGTCTCCAGCTTGCGGTTGAAATAGGCCTGCAGCGCGTGGCTGTCCGCCAGCGTGTGGTCACGCATAAACTGCTGAATGGCAGGATTCGCTTTCCACTGGCTGTCGTCCACCTCATCCCCGCCGATGTGCAGATACGGATCCGGGAAGATCGCTGCCAGTTCGCTGACCATCGCGTCAGCAAAGGCGTATGTGGCCTCTTTGGTCGGATCAAGCACCGGCTTCAGCACGCCCCAGTTGCGCTCCATTTTGTAGGGCCCCGGCGCGCTCATCAGCTCCGGGTAGGCTACAGCAATCGCCGAGGCGTGGCCCGGCATGTCGATCTCCGGCACCACGCGGATGCCGCGCTCGGTGGCATAGCGAACAATCTCGCGCATCTGCTCAGGGGTATAGAACAGCCCGTCGCTGGCAAGCTGCGTCAGCTTCGGGTAACGCTTCGAGCTGAAGCGCCAGCCCTGATCGTCGGTTAAGTGCCAGTGCAGGACGTTAAGCTTTGCGGCCGCCATGCCGTCAATCTGGCGTTTGATATCCGCGACGGGAATGAAATGGCGCGCCGAGTCGAGCAGCAGCCCTCGCCACGGGAAGCGCGGCGCGTCTTCAATGGTCACCCACGGCAGCGACGTGTTTTCCGCGCCGTTTTGCACCAGCTGAAGCAGCGTTTCCATCGCCCGCAGCGCGCCGAAGCGGGTGTTGGCGGAGATGTTCACACCGTTGGCATCCACCGTTAGCTTATAGCTTTCATCGCTGTCCGGCAGCGGCTGTTGCTTCACCTTTTTGGCGATGGCGATGCGAATGGTCGGTTTGTCCGGTTGCTCAGCCTGCGGCTGTAGCGTCCAGCCGGTTTGCAGGGCGATACGCTGACGCAGGCGGTTGACCGCGTCGCCGAGATCGTCGCCGCTGACGGTCACGGAAAGTTGGCTGGTGAGCACCAGTGCGCCCTGCGTGGTCGGGCGTTCCACCTTCGCAGGCCAGGGCATTAACGGGAGATCCCCTGCCGGGGCGGCAAAGGCAGAGGCGCCGAGCAGCAGCCCGGCGGTTAAGAGACTGTACCGTAACATGAATGTTCCATATCTGACGGGCCAAATAAAGGCAAAACATTCTGTTAACATGCGTACAAATTGTCGTCAAGCGAATGCGCCGACGGCGATCACAGGTTGTTGAATTTGGGAAGAAAGCTATTGCCCGGTGGCGCTTCTGTATGACCGGATACATAGGTGACAGATCAGACCGGGAACATAGGTAACACTTTTAGTCTATCCGGAGCACACTCTGGGTTTTTCGGTCGTAGTACGCAAGCGTTATCCCATTAAAGATGATGGCCTCAAGGCCATCATCTTGTTCTTCCAGCATGATGTACTCCCCAGTCAGTGCTTCACTCAGGAACACCGTACCCTTTTTTCCCATATAGAGGGTCCCCCTCGATTTCACCCTGTAGACTGTACCTCCTTCCGGATAAGCATATTCAGGAACACGGCCATCCCAGTGTCGGTTTGAGGGTTGCCATACCGTTCCGGGCGTTGCTCCCGCCAGTGCTTCATGCGGCCTTTCGTAGTTAAATTCTTTCCGGTAGTCACTGAACCACCGCTGTTGTTCTTCCATCGTCATGAAGGTGTTGCCCTGTTTCACCGCACTTTTCAGGGAGCGGTGCATTCGCTCATGGCGGCCATTTTCTTCCGGATGCCCCTTTCTGATACGCTCCGGCCTGATGCCCAGCTTGATTAGCCAGACGGCAAGACGACTTAATCCGGCTATTCCTGTTCCCGCGAAGGGCTGGCCGTTATCGGTTCTAAGCACTTCCGGCAGACCATATTCCAGGAACGCATCCGTCAGGCACTCTCTGACAAAGGGTTCACTCTCACGGTGTGTTCCCCGGCAGCTGAGCAGATACCGGCTGTGATTATCGGTCAGGGTGAAAGGATGGCAGTACTCTCTGCTGAGCAGCCTGAACTTGCCTTTAAAATCAGCGCTCCAGACCTGATTGTTCTCACTGATGATGGTCAGGGGCTGGCGATTGCCTGGTGTTCTGCGTTTTCGTTTTTTATCCGGAACCAGGCCTTCGCGCTTGAGGATATCGCCGATAGTGCTGGCGGCAGGTACGGTAAAATCGACGTGATGATTGAGCAACCACATCCGCAGTTTTTTTGGCCCCCAGTCAGGGTGTTTTTGACGCAGGGCAGTCAGGTGTCCGGCGATATCATCAGGAACCGTCCGGGAGTGGGAGCGTGGCGCACGCGACCGGTCCGAGAGAGATGACAGGTCAGAAGGGTCAAAACGCTGAAGCCATTTATAGCCGGTTTTACGGCTGATGCCAAAAAGACGGCAAAGCGCGGAGAAGGAGTCCGTACCTGCATGGCAGGCACGGATAAAATCAAGGCGTTGCATAGGTCGGGTCTCAGTCCAGGGCATAGCGAGTCTCCTCTTCTATGCCAGTTATAACTGTTACCCATGTATCCGGTCTAAAGTGTTACCCATGTTTCCGGTTCATACCCTGCGCTTACCGGGCCTACGTGACGGGAGTAGGCCGGGTAAGGCGAAGCCGCCACCCGGCAAAAAATCACTGCCATCCATACCGACGCGCATAAAACCCTTTCACCATCTGCGTCAGCACCATGTAGCCCGCGAGGATCGCCACCAGCCAAGGGAAGTAGCTCAGCGGCAGCGCCTGAAGCTGCAGGTAACTTGCCAGCGGCGAGAACGGCAGCGCGATGCCGAGCGCCATCACAATGCCCGTCATCACAATCAGCGGCCATGCGGCACGGCTCTGGATGAACGGAATGCGGCGCGTGCGGATCATATGCACAATCAGCGTTTGCGACAGCAGACCCACCACGAACCAGCCGGACTGGAACAAGGTCTGATGTTCCGGCGTGTTGGCATGGAACACAAACCACATCAGGCAGAAGGTCAGGATGTCGAAGATGGAGCTGATCGGCCCAAAGAACAGCATAAAGCGCCCCAGATCGGACGGGTTCCAGCGCTGCGGCTTCTGGATCTGCTCGTCGTCGACGTTATCAAACGGGATCGCCACCTGGGACACGTCGTACATCAGGTTCTGGATCAGCAGGTGCAACGGCAGCATCGGCAGGAACGGCAGAAACGCGCTGGCCACCAGGACGCTGAACACGTTACCGAAGTTGGAGCTGGCGGTCATTTTGATGTACTTGAGCATGTTGGCGAAGGTGCGACGCCCTTCGATAACGCCCTCCTCCAGCACCATCAGGCTTTTTTCCAGCAGGATAATATCCGCCGCTTCGCGGGCGATATCCACCGCGCCGTCCACGGAGATGCCAATATCCGCGGCACGCAGGGCGGGCGCATCGTTGATGCCGTCGCCCATAAAGCCCACAACGTGCCCTTCACGACGCAGCAGGGTAACAATGCGCTCTTTATGCATCGGTGTCAGGCGGGCAAACAGCGTGGTGTGCTGCGCCAGTTTCGCCAGCTCGTCGTCGGACAGGGGCTCAATGTCGCTGCCCACGACCACCTCGCCCGCATCCAGCCCGACTTCGTGACACACTTTCGCGGCCACCAGCTCGCTGTCGCCGGTGAGGATTTTAACGGTGATACCGCTCGCCTTCAGCGCCTTCAGCGCAGGCGCGGTGGTCTCTTTCGGCGGATCGAGGAATGCGATGTAACCCTCGAGGATCAAATCGGATTCGTCGATACGCTGATAGTCCCCCTCGCGCGCGGGCAGAAACTTGCTCGCCACCGCCACCACGCGCAGCCCCTGACGGTTCAGGTTGTCGGTAACGCGCTTGATGCGGCGCAGCATGGTGTCGTCCAGCGGCACGATCTCACCGTTATGGCGCACCTGCGTCGACACATTCAGGATCTCCTGCAGCGCGCCTTTGCAGATCAGCTGGTGCACGTCCGGCTGCTCGCTCACCACCACCGACATGCGGCGGCGCTCGAAATCAAACGGGATCTCATCCACCTTCTGCCAGCGACCGGAGAGCGTGCGGGCGGCTTCCTCATCGACCCCTTCCAGCACCGCCACGTCGAGCAGGTTCTTCAGCCCGGTCTGGTAATGGCTGTTCAGCCACGCGCTGTGCAGCACGCGTTCGCTGGTTTTACCGGCGATATCGGTGTGGTTCTCCAGCACGATTTTATCCTGCGTCAGGGTGCCGGTTTTGTCGGTGCAGAGAATGTCCATCGCGCCAAAGTTCTGGATAGCGTCGAGGTGCTTGACGATCACTTTCTGTTTCGAGAGCTTCACCGCCCCACGCGCCAGCGTGGAGGTGACAATCATCGGCAGCATTTCCGGCGTTAAGCCAACGGCCACGGAGAGGGCAAACAGCGCCGCCTCCCACCAGTCGCCCTTGGTGTAGCCGTTGATCAACAGCACAATCGGCGTCATCACCATCATAAAGCGGATCAGCAGCATGCTGACGCGGCCAATCCCTTTCTGGAAGGCATTCGGCTCGCTCTCCTGCTCGCTGACGCGTCCGGCAAGCTGACCAAACCAGGTGTTGCCCCCGGTCGCGGTGACAATCGCCTGCGCCGTACCGCTGACGACCGTGGTTCCCATAAAGCACAGGGTGTCGCACTCAAGCGGGTTCATCTGCTGCGGATCACGGCTGCGCGCCACCTTTTCAACGGGCAGGGATTCCCCGGTCAGGGAGGCCTGGGCGACAAACAGATCCCGCGCCTGAATGATGCGTAAATCCGCCGGGATCATGTCCCCCGCGGCCAGCTTCACCAGGTCACCCGGCACCAGCTGGTCAATGGGCAGCTCCACCCAGGCGTTTTCGCCGAGGTCGTTAATCACGCGCGAGACGGTCGCGGTGTTGCTGACCATCGCTTTCAGGGCGTCCGCCGCTTTGGTGGAGCGGGCTTCCTGAATAAAGTTCAGCAGCGTGGAAATCCCCACCATCAGGGCAATCACCCCTGCGGCAAAGAGATCTTCCGTCGCGTAGGAGATGATGCCGAGCACGGTCAGCAGCAGGTTGAAGGGGTTGCGGTAGCAGAGCCACAGGTGCACCCACCACGGAGACGGTTTTTGCGCCGGAATTTGGTTATCGCCGTGCACGGCGCGGATTTTGTCCACTTCCGTCGCGTTCAGCCCTTCCGGGTGGCCGCCAAAGGCGCGCCAGACTTCGTTCTCATCCATTGCCGCCACGTTCAGGCAGCGTTCGGTCAGGGAAGAGGGAATCGCTGCACCCGCGATGTTTTTTGCATTGGGCAGCGGGTCGCGCTGAATAAGACGATATGGCAGGTGGCGGCTCAGCAGGGCCTGCAGCTGCCGAGTGATATTTTTAAACATAGTCATTCCTCCGCATCCGCAACGGCGGACGCAGCATTCCCTTCAGGCGTGGCAAAGCCGTACCTGTCAGGCACTCAATTTTTCAAGCAGGAACGTTTGGGACGTTGCTGCCTCACATCACCGGTGAGACAGCAAAAGCTGGCTTACCGGAAAGAACGTGTTCTCCCGTTCAGGAGAGGTGTGGGATCGGGATCCATGGAGCCTCCGGTAAGTAAAAACAGGGTGTCGCCGCGCAGTATAAGGATTTAAGCGTACCCTTTGTGACGATTCGGGCGGTATTATACCCCCCTGCAAATAAACCGAACGTAAACCAGACTTTGCCCATAGCGAAATCGCGCTATAGCATTAGGCTCAATTGATCATTTTGTCGTTGTTACAGGGAAAACAGCATGCAGAACCGCCTTACCATTAAAGACATCGCGCGTTTAAGCGGCGTGGGGAAATCGACCGTCTCACGGGTGCTGAATAACGAAAGCGGTGTCAGCGAACGCACCCGCGAGCGCGTCGAGGCGGTGATGAATCAGCACGGCTTTTCCCCTTCCCGCTCCGCGCGCGCTATGCGCGGGCAGAGTGACAAAGTGGTCGCGATTATTGTCTCTCGTCTGGATTCGCTCTCGGAGAACCTTGCCGTGCAGACCATGTTGCCCGCCTTTTACGAGCAGGGATATGACCCCATCATGATGGAGAGCCAGTTCTCGCCGCAGCTGGTTGAAGAGCATCTGGGCATGCTCCAGCGACGCAACATTGACGGCGTGGTGCTGTTCGGCTTTACCGGCATTAAAGACGAGATGCTAAAACCCTGGCAGCCCTCACTGGTCATGATGGCGCGCGACGCCCACGGTTTTGCCTCTGTCTGTTATGACGACGAGGGGGCGATTATCACCCTGATGCAGCGTCTGTACGATAAAGGCCATCGCCATATCAGCTTCCTCGGCGTACCCCACACCGACGTCACCACCGGCAAGCGTCGCCATGAGGCCTATCTGGCGTTTTGCAAAAAGCACAACCTCCCGGCCGTCGCCTCCCTGCCGGGTCTGGGCATGAAGCAAGGCTACGAGCAGGTTGCCAGTGTCCTGACCCCGCAGACAACCGCGCTGGTGTGCGCCACGGATACGCTGGCGCTGGGAGCCAGCAAATACCTTCAGGAGCAGCGCATCGACAGCCTGCAGGTGGCGAGCGTCGGCAGCACGCCGCTGATGAAGTTTCTGCACCCGGAGATCATCACCGTCGATCCGGGTTATGCCGAGTCCGGCAGACAGGCCGCCGCGCAGCTGATCGAGCAGATCAACGGGCGGAGTGAGCCGCGGCAGATCGTGATTCCCGCTCATCTTTCATAGCCCCCCTGAAGCGTTTATTGTGATCTTCGCCCGATTTCGGGAACGTTCCCATTTTCGCCGTCACGCTGAAAGAGTAGGCTTGCGCTCAGGTCATTACACCCCTCACCATCTGTCATGAGGTTTCATGATGAGTAAAGTCAAACAAGCAGATATTGATCAGCTGATCGTCCTGGTCGGCGGCCGCGAAAACATCGCAACCGTTAGCCATTGCATTACCCGCCTGCGCTTCGTGCTGAACGATCCGGCAAAAGCGAACCCGAAGGCCATTGAAGAACTCAAAATGGTTAAAGGCTGCTTCACCAACGCCGGGCAGTTCCAGGTGGTCATTGGTACCGAAGTGGGCGATTACTATCAGGCTCTGCTGGCAACCACCGGGCACAGCTCGGCGGATAAAGAGCAGGCCAAGAAGGCTGCACGCCAGAATATGAAGTGGCACGAGCAGCTGATTTCCCACTTCGCGGAGATCTTCTTCCCGCTGCTGCCGGCGCTGATCAGCGGCGGCTTAATTCTTGGTTTCCGTAACGTCATCGGTGATGTGCCGATGAGCGACGGCAAAACGCTGGCGCAGATGTATCCGGCGCTGAAAACCGTTTACGACTTCCTGTGGCTGATTGGTGAAGCGATCTTCTTCTATCTGCCGGTCGGGATTTGCTGGTCCGCGGTGCGCAAAATGGGCGGTACGCCGATTCTCGGTATCGTGCTGGGCGTCACGCTGGTCTCTCCGCAGTTAATGAACGCTTACTTACTTGGTCAGCAGGTGCCTGAAGTGTGGAACTTCGGTCTGTTCACCATCGCCAAAGTGGGCTATCAGGCGCAGGTTATCCCGGCCCTGCTGGCGGGGCTGATGCTGGGCTTTATTGAGACACGCCTGAAGCGCATCGTGCCGGATTATCTCTATCTGGTGGTCGTTCCGGTCTGCTCGCTGATTCTGGCCGTCTTCCTGGCACATGCGTTTATCGGTCCGTTTGGCCGCATGATCGGCGACGGCGTGGCCTTCGCGGTGCGCCACCTGATGACCGGCAGCTTCGCACCGATTGGCGCCGCGCTGTTTGGCTTCCTGTACGCCCCGCTGGTGATCACCGGTGTACACCAGACCACGCTGGCCATTGATATGCAGATGATCCAGAGCCTCGGCGGCACGCCGGTCTGGCCGATTATCGCCCTGTCTAACATTGCGCAGGCGTCTGCGGTGACCGGCATCATCATCGTCAGCCGTAAGCACAACGAGCGCGAAATCTCCGTTCCGGCCGCGATCTCCGCCTACCTCGGCGTCACCGAACCGGCGATGTACGGTATCAACCTGAAATACCGCTTCCCGATGCTCTGCGCGATGATCGGTTCCGGTCTGGCAGGCCTGGTGTGTGGTCTGAACGGCGTGATGGCGAACGGGATTGGCGTGGGCGGTCTGCCGGGCATTCTCTCCATCCAGCCCGCTTACTGGCAGGTGTTTGCCCTGGCAATGGCGATTGCGATTATCGTCCCAATGGCGCTCACCACCGTGGTTTATCAGCGTAAGTTCCGTCAGGGCGCGCTGCAGATTGTTTAACTTCATCTTTCGGGGCGCAGTTGCGCCCCTTCGCATTTGCAGGAACGCATTATGAATACCCTTCCTCACTGGTGGCAGAACGGCGTCATCTATCAGATCTATCCAAAGAGTTTTCAGGACACGACCGGCAGTGGCACCGGCGATTTACGCGGCGTGACCGCGCGGCTGGACTACCTGAAAACCCTCGGCATTGACGCCATCTGGCTGACGCCGTTTTATATCTCGCCGCAGGTGGATAACGGCTATGACGTGGCGAATTACATCGCCATCGACCCGACGTACGGTACGCTGGATGATTTTGACGAACTGGTCGCCGGGGCGCATCAACGCGGTATTCGCATCGTGCTGGACATGGTGTTCAACCACACGTCAACCCAGCACGCCTGGTTCCGGGAATCACTGAATAAGGAAAGCCCGTACCGCCAGTTCTACATCTGGCGCGACGGTACGCCGGAGCAACTGCCTAACAACTGGCGCTCCAAGTTTGGCGGCAACGCCTGGCGCTGGCACGCCGAGAGCGAGCAGTATTACCTTCACCTCTTCGCGCCGGAGCAGGCGGATCTCAACTGGGAAAACCCGGAGGTGCGCGCCGAGCTGAAAAAGGTATGCGAGTTCTGGGCCGATCGCGGCGTGGACGGCTTACGTCTGGACGTCATTAACCTGATTTCAAAAGATCAGGATTTCCCGAATGACGAAACGGGCGACGGTCGCCGCTTCTACACGGACGGGCCGCGCATCCACGAATATCTTCAGGAGATGAGCCGCGACGTCTTTACCCCGCGCAACCTGATGACGGTGGGCGAAATGTCCTCGACCTCGCTGGAGAATTGCCAGCAGTATGCCTCGCTCGACGGGCGCGAGCTGTCGATGACCTTTAACTTCCATCACCTGAAGGTGGATTACCCGGGCGGTGAAAAATGGACGAAGGCGAAACCGGACTTTGTCGCGCTGAAAACCCTCTTCCGCCACTGGCAGCAGGGGATGCACAACAAAGCCTGGAACGCGCTGTTCTGGTGTAACCACGATCAGCCGCGCATCGTTTCACGCTTTGGCGACGAAGGGGAACACCGCGTAGCCGCAGCGAAAATGCTGGGCATGGTGCTGCACGGTATGCAGGGCACGCCGTACATTTATCAGGGCGAGGAGCTGGGGATGACCAACCCGCACTTCAGCCGCATCACCGATTATCGCGATGTGGAAAGCCTGAATATGTTCGCCGAAATGCGGGCAAACGGTCGCGATCCTGAGGAACTGCTGGCGATTCTGGCAAGCAAATCCCGCGATAACGGCCGCACGCCAATGCAGTGGGACGCCTCGCACAATGCGGGCTTTAGCGAGGGCGAGCCGTGGATTGGCGTCTGCGATAACTACGAAACCGTGAACGCCCGCGCGGCGCTGGACGACCAGGACTCGGTGTTTTACACCTACCAGTCGCTGATTCGCCTGCGCAAAACGCTGCCGCTGCTCACGTGGGGCGACTACGAGGATCTGCTCCCGGACCATCCTTCCCTGTGGTGTTATCGCCGTCAGTGGCAGGGGCAGACGCTGAGGGTGGTGGCGAACCTGAGCCGCGAGCGTCAGCAGTGGCAACCGGAGCCGGTACAGGGCGCATGGCGGGTCGCACTCAGCAACTATGATGATGTCCCCACCCGTCCCGACACGCTGCTCTTGCGCCCGTTTGAAGCTATCTGGTGGGTGCAGGAATAACTATCAGGAGATACAGCATGCTGTATCTCTTTTTTTTATGTTTAGCGATACGCTAAATGTACGACGATAACTTTTACATCGTGGCGTGCCGAAAATAAAAATAGCCCTGCCAATCAAATAATCTCGGCAGGACATTATGAAAAAGAGAATTATTAAAGCAACGTGTATTAGCGCACTATTATTAAGCACACAGGGATGGTGCGGAAATACATCCGTCGACCTTCGTTTTGGTCACAACACAAACTCAGACGTCAATGATTCCCGTATTAAGGTCATGCATCAGGCGGAGAATGGTTTTTACTTCTCCGTTGAAGCCGCACAAAACCACAATGATACCTTTTTTGGCGATACCGACCGATATAACCCAGACGAAAAAGGCTTAACGGAGGCGGCACAAGAGATTGAAACACGCTGGCGCTTCGATCTTGGAAACGGCTTTGCCGTAGCGCCGGGTATGGTGACGGTTTTCACCGCCAGCAATACCCATTACCGCCCCTTCATTCAGGGCTGGAAAGCGTTCGATAACGGTCTGAATCTCGCCGCCCGTTATCGCTATAACACCGTCAATGACGCGCACAGCGACAAAGAACTCGACGGCAGCGGGTATACCCGCCGCCAGTCACACCAGTTCGACATCTGGTTCGCGTATAACATTGGCAAATTCGGGATGTCCTACAACCCACGCTTCCGCTGGCAGGATGGTGTCGATCAGGGAACCGGGGATGATACCTACTGGGAACATACCGTCGCCTTCAACTACAAGCTCGACGATGGCTGGACGCCTTACGTCGAACTGGTTTCACTGGATAAAACCTATATCAACGATGACGGCAACCATGAAAATGATTATGCCGTCCGTATGGGGATAGTGAAGCAGCTCTGACGACCTGACTACACCGTATCGTGCTGCAGCAGCCTGCAGCCGATACGGTCTACCGCACTTAACAGTTCCAGCTGCCCTTCCCGCTGATATAACGATACCGCGTTGATATCAATCAACAACGGCCAGCATAGAGAAGAGAGCGCGGCCAGCGTAGACCCCTCGCGCGTGATCGCAATAATCTTTAATCCTTTGCGCAGCGCGTTACGCGCCATTTCAATTAACGACTGCGTCTCTCCGGATTTACTGATCAACACCAGCGTTCCCTTCGATACCCGCGTCAGCTGGTGCATATCGTTGAGAATAAGGTGCGGCAGGCTCGCCAGAGATAAAAAACGCGACAGGTAGTTGAGGCTGGTGAGTGATGCGCCCCGTGCATAGAGAAAAATATGGCTGGAATGGGTCAGCAACCTGGACATCTCCACCACAATCTCCTCCGCCTGCGGCCCCACGTCAGGGTTTACAGGCGCAGGGGTAAAATGATCGCGTAAAAAACGATACCGAAGCTCTGTATAGCTCTTATAGCCCATTTTCTTACACACGCGATTAACGGAGGTTGTCGTGGTAAAAGTATCACGGGCAATCTCTTTTGCCGATATAGTAGAAATATGAGTAGCGTGATGCTGAATGTATTCAAATATCAAACGCTCACTTCCCTGAAATGAATTCATATATTACACCCTGTTTAATCCTGACATGATTTTACCACAGCCGAAAAATATCCTCTGGAAGGCGCTTCACATATTGCAAGCCCGCGTATGACGATACGTAATAAGTATTAGCAAACATTAAAAACTGTTTTGGCTTCTCTTTATACTTTCCCTGTTTTCACATCCAGGGAATTATGACAATGACGAAACAAAAAGTTGTCGCGGTAACGGCCTGCCCGACAGGCATTGCACACACGTTTATGGCCGCGAATAAAATTATCGCATGGGCTAAAGCGCATAACATTGAGGTAAAGGTCGAAACGCAGGGTAGCGACGGTGTTAAAAATCGCTTAACAAAACAGGAAATTGCCTCTGCCACCGCCATTATTCTGGCAACCGACGTCCCCATTCAGGATGCCGAACGTTTTGATGACATTCCTCACCTTCAGACACGAACACAAGAGCTGATCAAGCACACCGATCGCTATCTGCGTCAGGCGCTGGCAATGGAAAAAAATGCTACCGCTGTAGCAGATGAAGACGAAGACGATCTCCGGCGTTCGGCTTACCAGATATTTATTGGCCATATCATGGCGGCCATCAGCTATATGTTACCGGTCGTGGTCATGGGTGGGCTGATGATGGCGACGGCCAAAATTACCGGCCAGTTTATTAACATTGAACATTCGCCGTTCAGCGTGCTGGATAAAGTGGGCTTTATGACAATCAAGTTCATGTATCCGGTCTTCGCCATGTATCTGGCGTTTGCCATTGCCGGAAAACCGGCGCTGATCCCCGGGCTTATCGGCGGCATCATGTCAGACGAAGTCTACAAGCGCTTCTTTGATATCGAGGGCTTTATGCCCTCCGGCTTTTTTGGCGCGATTGGGATTGGCTTCTTTGTGGGCTATCTGGTGCGCTGGCTCAACGATTCGATTCATGTCCGCCAGCAGCTCACCACCATTAAAACCATGCTAATCGTCCCGCTGATCACCGGCATTACGCTGGTGATGGTCATGGAATATCTGATTAACCCGATTTTTGGCTCGCTTAATCAGCTGATGGTGGTCTTTTTTACCTCGGCAGGCGACACCGGTCGCGGGTTCTATTCCGCAATGATCGCCGCGGGCACCGCTTTCGACCTTGGTGGTCCGGTCAATAAGGCGGCAGGCTCGGTCGCGCTCGGCCTGAATGGCATGAGCGAGACGTTTGATTTAACCGCCCGCGAACTCTCTATCGTGATCCCCTCCATTGGCGTCGGTTTTGCCGCATTCCTCAACGGCCGCTTTGGTCTGCCGGATGTCTTCAGCCGGGAAGAAAAAACCGTTGGCAGCACCTCGTTATTGCTGGGCGTAATCGGGATCTCAGAAGGCGCTATCCCGTTCATCCTGAAAAACCCACGCCTGATCCCGGTGTTCATGACCGGTGCCGTCGCCGGTGCACTGGTGGCGATTGCACTCGGCGTGAAGCAGACGCTGCCTCTGCCCGCCATCTGGGGCTGGCCGCTGGCGACCAATGTGGCGGGCTATCTGGCGAGCGTCTTTATTGGCGCACTGATTTGCGCCCTGGGCGTGCTTTATGTCAGCCCAAAGAACGTCAGGTGAGGGAAACATCATGAGTCAGATCCACGTTATTGCCCACACGCACTGGGATCAGGAGTGGTATTTCACCCGTCAGGACAGCATGGTGCTGGCGTCATACAACTTTGCGGATGTTATCAACACGCTGGAGCAGAACCCGGCTTATGCCTGCTATCACCTTGACGGGCAGATGGCGGTCGTGGAGGACTTTCTTGCGATCAATCCCGATTATCGCGCCAGGCTGGAAAAGCTGGTCAGAGAAAAAAGGATTTTCGTCGGGCCGTGGTATACCCAGACGGACACCTACAACGTGCATGGCGAATCCATTATCCGCAACCTGAAGTACGGCATCTTCGCCGCCCGAACGCTGGGACATGCGATGCAGGTCGGTTATCTGCCGGATACCTTCGGCCACAATGCGCAGATGCCGACGATTTTGCAGGGCTGCAATATCGATAACATCGTCTTCTGGCGCGGTATCGATCACGACCGGCATGCCAAACGCAGCCAGTTTATCTGGCGCGCGCCGTCAGGGGCGAGCGTCATCGCCTGCGCGATGGCGCTCGGGTATGGCGCGGCTAAAAATATCGCTTCGCAAGCCAGCCATCTGCAGGGGAAAATCTACCCGATGGTCGATTTGCTGCGTTCACGGGCCGGTATCGATGACCTGCTCCTACCCTGCGGCGGCGATCAGGTCAGCATCGACCCGGCGCTGCCGACTATCCTGCAGGTCGCCAGCAAACACTCTCCCAACCAGGACTGGTACACCATCAGTTCGCTGGAGCGTTACGTGGACATCCTGCGCGCGCAGCGTGAGCAGTTTGAAAGCTGGGAAGGCGAGCTGAAATCGCCACGCTACACCCGCATCCATAAAACGATCGGCTCTGTGCGCTACGACATTAAAAAGAAAAATGATGAGATCGAGCAGTTTATCCTGCGACAGCTGGAGCCGACGATTGCCATGGCGCGGCATCAGGGGCTACCGGTCAATCTCTCTGTAGTCGATACCCTCTGGAAGACGCTTTTGCGAAGCCACGCCCACGACTCTATCGGCGGCTGTAATAGCGATGCGACCAATCGCGACATTCTGCATCGGCTGGAACAAACCGAGCAGCTGTGTCACAGCCTGTGGAATCTGGTGGTAAAAACGCTGGCCGCCGCCTGTGCTCAGGAAGGGGACCTGCTGATCTTCAATCCGCTGACCACCCCAATGCGGCGCGTGGTTAAAACCACGCTGTATAGCCGGGCTGAACATATCGCGCTGACGTATCAGGGGCAGCCCGTGCGCTTCGACGTCCTGAAAAGAGACATTTTACCCGGCGGAACGGCGATCTCCCTCACTGCCGAAGGCGAGTGTGAAACGCCCCTTCCTCCCTATTTCCGCTGGCACGTTGCTGTGCAGACGCCGGTTCTGCCGTCGGTTGGCTATCTCACCGTGAACGTTGAGAATAGCCCTGCGCCGCTACGGCAGCCTGAACAGGAAAAGGGCCGCGAAATAGAAAATGCGCATTATCGGCTGATGCTGGACGCCGGAACGCTTACCCTTGAGGACAAACACACGGGCAGATGCATCCCCGCGTTCTTTACCCTCGAAGACTGCGCGGATGCGGGCGACAGCTACGATTTCTCCCCGCTCGCGGGCGATACGCCAACGCGCTGTTCCCATTTCGCACTCATTGATTGCCTGAAAACGCCGCTTGTCGAAAAGCTGGTTATTGAGGCGACGCTGCTTCTGCCGCCGGATCTCGCCGGACATCAGGATGCAGCCAGAAAACCGTTATGCCTGCGTCTGGCGTGTGAATTGCGCCATGACGATCCGAACCTGTATGTCGACGGTGCGCTGGAAAACAGCCACTGCGATCACCGGCTGCGCTTGCTGATCAACAGCGATATTCACACGCATCACGCTATCGCCTCACAGCCCTTTGCGATCATCCAACGCGAAACGGGGTATGACGATGAAAACTGGCAGGAACGCTATCGCGAGCTGCCCGTGGATATCGAAACCAGCGAGGGCATTATCGCTGTCGCAGAAGAAGGCAAAGCGCTGGTGGTGAATAGCCGCGGCATGAAGGAGTTTCAGATCCTCGGGCACGAACCGGCAGTGATTGCCCTGACGCTGTTTAAGTCAACGGGTGTGCTCGGACGAAACGACCTGGACTGGCGGCCGGGTCGGGCATCCGGGATTAATAATACGGTGGTTGAGACCCCCGATGCCCAGTTGCTGAAGCCGTTGCACTTTTCATTCAGCGTCGCGCTGGCCGACAGTGCCGATCATCTGACGCTACGCCAGCTGGAAAATCTCGCGACCGGACAGCCCTTTACCTATCAACGGCAAAAGCTGCACACGCTCGATCATCGCCTTGAGCGCTTTTCGTTGCGCCTGCCCGAACGCCAGCTTCCGGCACACTTCTCGCTGTTGACCCTACCGGAGCCGCTTATTCTGTCTGCCCTGCCCCATGCCCAACAGTCACATGGCACGGTCATCCGCGTGTTTAACGCTGGCACGCAGCCGGTTCCCGTTCCGGCAGATCTCGCGGGGCTTCCTCAGATCAACTATCTGGAAGAGCCCGTGCAGCCGGTAACGGCGATCCAACCTTCCGCGACCTGCGATTTTTTGTTAGAGGCTTAATATGAACTTGCTTGCATTGACGCACCCCGATTTGGTTTTTATCAACCCGCCGCACCGTACCCCTGAAGCGCTGATCCGCTGGCTCGCCGAACCGCTCGTCAGGCGAAACGTCATCGGCGATCAAGAGACATTTATCCAGAGCGTTTTACAGCGTGAAAGTGAAGGTCCCACGGCTCTGGGCGAAGCACTTGCCGTTCCACACGGTAAAACCGAGACGGTGCATCAGGCGGCGTTTTGTCTGGCGCTTTTTGACGACCCAATACGCTGGCCGGGGCTGGAGGGGGATGAAGAGGTCAGAATGGTCTTCCTGCTCGCCATTCCCCCTGCTGAAGCAGGCAGCACGCATATGCAGCTGCTGACGACGCTAACCAGCCTGTTGACGGAAGACCGTGTGCGTGAGCAGCTTCTGGCGGCACGCACCCGGGAAGAGGCGCTGTCTGCCCTGAGTACGGAAGAACCGCACATTGAGGATGCGGTGCCCGCGCGTTCCCTTCTCATCCCACTGGTGCTGGGCACTGTCGCTATCGCCGCCTTTTTACAGGCAGGTTTAAGCTGGGTGCGCGGCATCCATTAATCACGTAGCGCTCAGTACAGACCGTGCTGAGCGCTTGTTTTTGTTGAATAATTAATCAGATTTTTCCTTCTGGTCTTTACAATCGCTGAAGCGCCCGCCGTTTGTACTCTCGTCTTTTTACTTTGTTCTGCATCAAATAAATCGCAAACAAGTTTGATGCAAATCACTATATGTAGCACTTAAAATGCACGCCAACCCAACATGTTGTATTAATCGTCTACTATTCCAACAACAAGACGGCGCTTACGCTGGCCGGAATTGTGGATAACACGAGCCGGGAACGCGGGAAGTCTTTGGCCTGGCGGGGAATGCGCCCGGTGAATACTTCTCCACCTCTGTGGATAAACTGTTTTTAAAAATGGAGTGATCATGACACCGCATGTGATGAAACGTGATGGCTGTAAAGTGCCGTTTAAATCAGAGCGCATCCAGGAAGCCATTCTGCGTGCAGCTAAAGCAGCGGGAGTCGATGACGCAGATTACTGCGCCACCGTCGCAGAAGTCGTTAGCAGCCAGATGAATGAACGCAGCCAGGTTGATATCAACGAGATCCAGACCGCGGTTGAAAATCAGCTGATGGCGGGCCCCTACAAGCAGCTGGCCCGCGCCTACATTGAGTACCGCCACGATCGTGACGTGCAGCGTGAAAAGCGCGGTCGCCTGAACCAGGAGATCCGTGGTCTGGTAGAGCAGACCAACTCTGCCCTGCTCAATGAAAACGCCAACAAAGACAGTAAAGTGATCCCCACCCAGCGCGATCTGCTGGCCGGTATCGTCGCCAAACACTATGCCCGTCAGCACCTGCTGCCGCGCGATGTGGTCTCAGCGCACGAGCGCGGTGAGATCCACTATCACGATCTCGACTATTCACCGTTCTTCCCGATGTTCAACTGTATGCTGATCGACCTGAAAGGCATGCTGACCCACGGGTTTAAAATGGGTAACGCCGAGATTGAACCGCCAAAATCCATCTCCACCGCCACTGCGGTCACGGCACAGATTATCGCCCAGGTCGCCAGCCACATTTACGGCGGCACCACCATTAACCGCATTGACGAAGTGCTGGCCCCGTTTGTGACCGCAAGCTTCAACAAGCACCGCAAAACGGCCGAAGAGTGGCAGATCCCGGACGCCGACGGTTATGCACACTCGCGCACCGAGAAAGAGTGCTATGACGCGTTCCAGTCGCTGGAGTATGAGGTGAATACCCTGCATACCGCCAACGGCCAGACGCCGTTTGTGACCTTCGGTTTTGGCCTGGGCACCAGCTGGGAATCGCGTTTGATCCAGCAGTCCATCCTGCGCAACCGTATCTCCGGCCTCGGTAAGAACCGCAAAACGGCGGTGTTCCCGAAACTGGTATTCGCCATCCGCGACGGGCTGAACCACAAAGTTGGCGATCCGAATTACGACATCAAACAGCTGGCGCTGGAGTGCGCGAGCAAGCGCATGTACCCGGATATTCTGAACTACGATCAGGTCGTAAAAGTAACCGGTTCATTTAAAACGCCAATGGGTTGCCGCAGCTTCCTCGGCGTATACGAAGATGAAAACGGCGAGCAGATCCACGACGGGCGTAACAACCTCGGCGTCATCAGCCTGAACCTGCCGCGCATCGCGCTGGAGGCGAAAGGCAATGAAGCGGAATTCTGGACGCTGCTGGATGAACGTCTGCAGCTGGCGCGCAAGGCGCTGATGACCCGTATCGCCCGCCTTGAAGGGGTCAAAGCCCGCGTGGCACCTATCCTCTATATGGAAGGGGCCTGCGGCGTGCGCCTGAAAGCGGACGATGACGTGTCTGAGATCTTCAAAAACGGCCGCGCGTCGATTTCGCTGGGCTATATCGGCATCCATGAAACCATCAATGCCCTGTCTGGCGGCACGCATATGTATGACAGCGACGCGCTGCGTGAAAAAGGCGTGGCGATTGTTCAGCGCCTGCGCGATGCCGTGGACCAGTGGAAAGAGGAAACCGGCTACGGTTTCAGCCTGTACAGTACCCCAAGCGAGAACCTGTGCGACCGCTTCTGCCGTCTGGACACCGCCGAGTTCGGCATCGTGGAAGGCGTGACCGATAAAGGTTACTACACCAACAGCTTCCACCTCGACGTGGAGAAGAAGGTAAACCCGTACGACAAGATCGACTTTGAAGCGGCGTATCCGCCGATCGCCAACGGCGGCTTCATCTGCTACGGCGAGTACCCGAACATTCAGCACAACCTGAAGGCGCTGGAAGACGTGTGGGATTACAGCTATCAGCATGTGCCGTATTACGGCACCAACACGCCCATCGACGAATGCTACGAGTGCGGCTTTACCGGCGAGTTCGAGTGTACCAGCAAAGGCTTTACCTGCCCGAAATGCGGTAACCACGACGCGGCACGCGTGTCGGTAACCCGCCGCGTGTGCGGCTATCTCGGTAGCCCGGATGCGCGTCCGTTTAACGCCGGTAAGCAGGAAGAGGTAAAACGCCGCGTGAAGCATCTGGGGAATGGGCAGATCGGGTAAGTTCTGCGCTGGGTTCTCCCCCTCACCCTACCCCTCTCCCTCAAGGGAGAGGGAACCGATCGAGCATATTGTTGAGCCCGGCTCCGGTTTTCTCCCTCTCCCTGTGGGAGAGGGCCGGGGTGAGGGCATCAGGTTAACGCTATGAATTACCATCAATACTACCCCGTTGATATCGTCAACGGACCCGGCACCCGCTGCACCCTGTTCGTGTCAGGCTGCGTCCACGAGTGCCCGGGTTGCTATAACAAAAGCACCTGGCGCTTAAATTCCGGTATGCCGTTTACCGCGGAAATGGCAGACCGGATCATTAACGATCTCAACGATACGCGCATCAAACGACAGGGAATTTCGCTCTCCGGCGGCGATCCTCTTCACCCGCAAAACGTGCCGGAGATCCTGAATCTGGTAAAACGCATTCGCCGCGAGTGCGCAGGAAAGGATATCTGGGTCTGGACGGGTTACAGGCTGGATGAACTGAATGCGGCTCAGATGGAAGTGGTGGAGTTGATTAACGTGCTGGTCGACGGCAAGTTCGTTCAGGATTTAAAAGATCCCGCGCTGATCTGGCGCGGCAGCAGTAACCAGGTTGTGCATCATTTGCGTTAATTAAAAGCGGATATTATTTATCCGCCTTTTTCTCAAAACCGACTCAAACTCTCCATCGCCACCGTTTTAAACTCGGCAAAATCGCCGCAGCTACAGAGCCGCGCCATGGCGCGCTCGCGCAGGAAGGTGACGAAGATATCGTAGATCGCCATCGCCTCTTCATACTCGCTTTTGCTGATGGCGAGCAGGAAAATCACGTGCGCGGTTTCGTCACCCCACGCAATCCCCTGCGGGGCGAGTACGGTGTAGACCACGGTTTTCTGGGCAAGCAGACCGAGGGAGTGCGGAAGCGCAATGCCGTCACCGAGCATGGTGCTGACGATGGCTTCACGTTCAACCACCGACTCCAGAAACGCCGTCCCCACAAACCCCTCCCCTTCAAGCTGTTCGCACAGCTCGCGGAACAGCGTTTGCTGGTCAATCGGCGCGTCGATGATGCGGAAATGGGCGGCGTCGAAGTATTTATCCAGCATCCACGGGCGGGTGCGGTCTACCAGCACCAGCTTGCCAATCTGCTCCAGCTGATAATCAGTCGGAAACGGTGCGATCATCACTACCGGTTTTGCTTTTTCACTGACGCGCGCGGTAGCGATAACAAAGTCCTCGCTAAGCGATTCCACCTGCTCGTACTCGCGCAGCGTGAGCGTGCGCGTGACCTCAATCTGCGGGTATTTACGCTGGAGTACCGCCTCAATCATACGCACCATCGCATTACCGGCGTCACAGACCAGCAGCACGCGCGGCTGGCGCTGGTAGCCAATGTTGTAGTGACGCTCCAGCCCGACGCCAATGTGCAGCACCAGGAAACCAATTTCGTTTTCGCTGATCGCATACGGCGTGTATTTGCCCCAGTTCGATACCGCCGCCAGGGTCATGTCCCAGGCCATCGGGTAGTGCTGCTTGATGTTATCCAGCAGCGGATTGGGGATCATGATTTGATACCGCACGCGGGTGATCATCGTCTTGATGTGCGTGAGCAGATCCGCGTGCAGCTGCGCGTCGCTGAGCAGGTTGTAGTTGTAGTGGGTGTTGATGTAGCGCAGGATGTAGTTCACCAGCGCCTCTTCGTCATCGGCGTTAATGGCGCTTGGGGCGATCTCCTGGATCTGCCGCGCAGCGATGTGCACGCAGAGCCAGTTCTCCTCCGAGGGTGCAAGCGCTTTGCCCGCCAGTTCCTGAATGGCCACAGCAATATCTTTCGCCGCTTCCCGCACGTTCTCCTCCACATCCTCCGCATGGAATTCCGGTAGCGGATAGCCTTCGCTGATGCGTCGCACTGATACCGCGCAGTACAGGCGCAGGAACAACTCCCCTTCGTCCGTCAGGCGAATGTGGTGACGCGTCAGCGCGTCGTGCAGCACTGGCACCATCTTTTCCGCCACGCCCGCATTGAGCGCGACATCCGTCACCAGCGGGTTCAGGCTGTCCTGCTGCGCCAGCTCCCAGAGCAGATCGGTCAGGCAGGCGCGAACCGACATTTCGCTGCCAAACAGCTTCATGCCATGGCGTGGACGGGTTTCCAGCGTCAGGTTATAGCGATGAAAACACTCGCGCACTTCCGCCATGTCGCTTTGTAGCGTGGCGCGGCTGACAAACCACTCGTCCGCCAGGTCCTCCAGCTTAAGCGAAAACGCCGACGTCAGAAAACGCACCACCAGATAATGCACGCGCTCCGCGCCCGTACGGGGAATACGCAGTGCGCGCGGATGGGAGGCCTGGAGCTGCTGATAACGCGCGGCGTCGTCAATTTTAAGCTGATAGCCATTTCCACGGCTCAGAATAAACTGCGCCCCGTGGCTCGCCAGCAGCGCGTTCAGGGCGGTGATGTCAGCACGGACGGTTCGCGTGGAGACCGACAGCCGCTGCGCCAGCTCGTCCTGCGGCAGCGTCTCGTTTTGCAACAGATCGAAAAGTTGCGCTAAACGTTGGTTCGGAAATCGCACGTCGTTGTCCTCTTACGGCTTAGGGTGAAATGACCATCTGGGATGGGCTGCCAACCGGCGTATAGTCTGGCTCGAAGCTCAACTTCCCATCCTGCGCCACGCGAAAACGGGTAATGTTATCGCTGCGCTGGTTCATAACGTACAGCCAGCGTCCTTGTTTATCGAGCGTCAGGGTGCGCGGGTAGTCGCCACGCGTCCACACGTCATCCTGATGCCTCAGCGTGCCTTCTGCTGTTACGGTAAAGTGCCCGATGCTGTTATGCAAACGGTTAGCCACATACAGCTGTTTACCGTCGGCGCTTAACGCCAGCCCGGCAGCAAAACTGGTGCCTTTGTACCCTTTTGGCAGGGCAGAGAGTGTTTTACCCGCTTTCAAGGTGCCGTTGGCATTCACGGCATAATGGGTGAGCGTTGAGGCCTCTTCGTTAATCAGCCACAGGGCATCCCCTTTCGGCCTAAAGACGAAATGGCGAGGTCCGGCCCCTTTCGAGGAGGCGCTGATAAACGGCGGATCGTTGGGGGTCAGCTTTCCGCTTCGATCGTCAAAACGGTACTGATAGATGCGATCTAACCCCAGATCGGTCGAAAACACGTACTTCCCGCTCGGATCGGCGGCGATCATGTGCGCATGAGGACCGTTGTGATCGCTGATAGCAAAACTGCCCTCTACAGCGGCTTCTGGTTTTGCTGCACCCGGTTCGCCCTGATCCTGATGTTTATCCGTGGCATCTCCCAGGCTGCCGTCTGCTTTGACCGGCAAAACGGCAATCGATCCGCTGACGTAGTTGGCCACCAGCAGGTGCTGGCCATTCGGCGTCAGCGAAAGATAAACCGGCCCCGCGCCGCCGGAGGCCACCTGATTCAACTCGCTCAGCTCGCCGTTATCTTCCACCCGCAGCGCCTGCACCACGCCCTGCTCCACTTCGCTTGCCAGATAGAGCGTTTTGCCGTCGTGTGAGACGGCCAACTGAGCGGCGTTCGGCAGTTTGCTCACCAGCGTTTTGTTGCCGAGCGCGCCGGTTTGCGCGTCAACGGTAAAACGGTACAGCCCTTCGCCGTTGGGGTTGTAGGTGCCGACCCAGGCATACTGGGTTTGCGCGACGGCGGCGGTAGCAAGCAAAGAGAGTGAAGCAACAAGCAGGTTACGGGTGTGCATGGTGGCTCCTTTGGGTGTTATGACTTAACCAGTTTCTTCGTCATCTCAAGCAGCGTACGCACATCTTCCGGACGCGTATCACCGCTGGCCTTGTCGATAATCGAGCTATAGATATGCGGGATGATCTTGCTCACGCCCGCGTCGAGGGCGATCTGCAGGATCGCCTCAAAGTTTTCCAGATCGATCCCACCGGTCGGTTCCAGCCAGAAGTCGTAACGGGCGCAGGCTTCCGCTACCGCCTGGTATTCGTCACGGCACTTAAGGCCACCCATCGGGAAGTATTTGATCGAGCTGCCGCCAAAATCTTTCAGCAGGGCAATCGCGGTTTCCACCGGGACGATACCGTCCGGTGCCGTGCTGCTCAGCGGACCGGTGGAAATTTTCACCATACCGACGGTGCCGGTCGGTGAGACCAGACCGTTCACCACAGAGTCGTTCTGCCCCAGCAGCGCGCGGCTGGTCGCCACGCCGGTAAAGACCTGGTTGACGTGCTGCGGCTGTACCTGACGGGAGATTTCACTGACCATCGCCGACTGGTTCGGGTCGCCCGCGCCCAGTCCCACGGAAAGCGCGTTATCAATCAGCGCCGCGTACTCGCGCATATCCGCCACTGCGCTTGCCACGTCCGGGTAATTTTTGGAGAGCACGCCCACCAGCACATGGCCTTCCGCCGCCTCGTAAATGGCGCTGGCATTGGCCTTCGAACCTGCCAGCACGTTCAGGCAGACGCGGTCACGGTAAAAATTGGGGGTCAGTTTCATGCGTTTTTCTCCTGTCCTAACACTTCGCTAATGCGGCGGTACACGATGTTCAGCTGGTCAGCATTTACGCTGCGCACGTCCGCTTCGATAATCCCTTCGTTGGCCTTGTAGCCACGGAAATAGATGGCGTATTCACCCTGCTTGAGCTTATTCACCAGGTCACCGGTGCCCACGCCGGTGGTCGCTTCGTCAAATTTAATCTCGGTGCGGGCAATATCGCGCCCGGCGCTGTCCCAGACTACGCGCGCGGTGACGCCGTTCAGGGTGTTAAGCGCGTCGATAAACGGCGTCATCTTCGCCACCATCTCGGCACCGCTCTCTTTGGTCGCCGTGAGGTAGTGTTCGATGGCGCAGGTCAGGCCGAGAATGCCCTCTTTACCCACCTTCATCGCGCGGCCAATACCTGCCGTCTGGCGTTTCACCCACTCAACGTACTGGGTTTTGCCGATCACCAGCCCGCTGGTTGGCCCTTCGATCGCCTTCGCACCGCTGTAGATCACCAGATCCGCGCCGGAACGGTAGTAAATATGCAGATCTTCTTCCGCTGCGGCATCGACGATCAGCGGCAGATCGTGTTTACGTGCGACTACTGCCGCCTGCTCGACGCTGAGCATGCTTTTCTGCACGCAGTGGTGAGATTTGATATAGAGGATCGCCGCCGTGCGCGGGGTGATCGCCGCCGCCAGCTGATCGGCGGAACATTCGTTGGCATAGCCCGCTTCGACCAGTTTTCCGCCGCCCAGCGCGACCATGGTGCCCACCGGCGCGCCAAAGTTAACGTTGTGGCCTTTCGGCAGGACAATCTCGTTGTTCGCAATCGGGGTCACGTGCAGGTTTTCCAGCAGCCAGTCGCTGTCTTTGACCAGCACTGCCGCTACGGACTGGGTAATGCCCGCCGACGCGCAGGAGACCACCGTCGCGCCTTCCACATCAAGAAGCTTCGCGATGTATTCCCCGGTTTTGTTGACCAGATCCTTCATCTCAAAATAGTGATTCATGCCGTCCATTGCGGCCTGCACCACTTCCGGGCGCGGCGTGGAAACGCCCAGCGCCGTCATGCGGCCCGAGGTGTTGATAACTTGCTTTAAGTGGTACTTCTCATAAATCGAAGGCATGTTCCGTGCTCCCTTGTTCGGTCATGTAGCCCTTGCCCGCGCGGATCGCGGCAAGCGGCACCAGAATATGTTCAGCCTGCAGGCTGTCGTTTTCGGCATCCGTCAGCACCGTTGGCTGGCGTTTAATCGTGAACAGCGTCAGGTCGGCGTCAAGGCCGGGCTGGATGCGGCCTTTACGCGTCAGGCGCAGGCCATCCGCGGCGTTGGCGGTGACGCAGTCAATGACCTGCGGCAAAGACATGCCGATGGCGAGAAACTTCGACATCACGCTTGCAAGCGACCCGACCGGTCCGTTAATCCGGTTACGGCAGTAGATATCCGAGCTGATGGTGTGCGGCAGAATGCCCATCGCGATGGCGCGTTTCGCCACCTCAAAGCTGAAGCTCGCCGTACCGTGCCCCACGTCCAGACGCACGCCGCGCTTCAGGGCGGAGGTGATGGAGGCGCGCAGCTCGCCGGAGGGCGTCAAAATACGGTTGGGTTTGCCGTTGTAGCAGTGGGTGATGATGTCGCCGGAACTGAGCAGTTCGGCGATTTCGTCGAGGTTCGGCGGGTTGTTGCCGATGTGCACCATCAGCGGCAGATCGCCGTTCTCGCTCTGGATGGCTTTCGCGCGCTCCAGCGGCGTAATGCCGTTTTCACCGACCACGCTGCTGCTCATGCGCGCTTTCAGGCCGACGATAAAATCAGGGTGGCGTTTTACTGCCTGCTTCACGGCATCGGCATCAATATTCGCCATATTGGCCAGTTCGTTCTGGGCAATCAGCCCGACGCGGGAGATGTTCAGCAGGGCAAACACCTCGGTGGCGGCTTTGCGGGTAATTTCATAGAAATCATCCACGTCATCTGCCCCGGTACTGCCGGCATCCACCACGGTGGTGACGCCCGTGGCAATGCCTACGCTGTCCGGCTCGTCGTGGTAAATCGGCGAGTTCGGGTAGCAGTGGACGTGAGAGTCAATCCAGCCTGCGCTGACGAACACATTACCGTTCAGCTCAACCGTTTTACGGGCAGGAGCGTCAATGTCGCCCAGCGCGGCGATTTTCCCATCCTGAATGGCGATATCGGTCAGGGTATCGTCGGCGAGGCGCGCGCGGCGCAGGAGTAAATCAAACATGGGGTTCTCCTGATAAGGCGGGCGCCTGAGCGCCCGCGGGTATTAAAGGGCGACCGGGAACAGCCAGCCCAAAATCATTGCACCGAGGATGGCGCCACCGGTGATCGGCTTCTGCCAGATGTAGAACAGCAGCGCGCCCACCAGCGAACCGACGCCGATAGGAATAGAGGCGGTCATGGCGCTGAGGATAATCAACGGCCCGAGGAAGCGGCCTGAGGCGTTACCCGCGCCCATCATCACGTCAGCCCCGTAGGTGGAGTTGCTCTGGTTGATGGTGAACTTACGCGCCAGGATGATGACGTAGCCAATCGCCAGGCCAATCACCAGGCCGGTAATCAGCGAGGCAATAAAGTTGGTCACCGGGAACATGATCCCCGCCCCCAACAGCAGCGCCGGCACGCCGAGCCCGACGCCGGTCTGAATCGCACCGCCGATGTCGAGAATACCCACCAGTGAGCCTTCAATGATGCGGGCGAACAGGAAGCTTGCGCCGAATGCCGCCACCGCACCGTAGACCCCGGTATCAATCCCCGCTTTCAGCATCGCCACGAAGGCCACTTCGTTAAACGCGCCGATGCCGTAGAGGTAGTACATGTGCGTCCCGGCGAACACGCCGGAGGAGAGCAGGCCAACGAAGATCGGGAACGACCAGTCGGCATACCAAAAACCTTTATTCTGTTCCATGTCGAGGCTCCTGTTATTTACCGCTGAGCGAGTTGTGGATCATGTCGAGCCAGTTCGGCACGGTCAGATGGAAGGATTCGATCATCTTCATGTCGAAGCCGCGGAAGAAGCCGCTCAGCACGAAGAGCAGAACGATCGCCGCCATCATCACTTTGGTGACGTGGTTCCAGCCGCTCTCTTCAACGCCTTTACCGATCAGGATCCCCAGCACCAGGCCCGGTACGGCGTTACCCATGATCAGCTGTGCCGCGCCGCCAAAGATGGTGGCCCAGAAGCCCGATTTTTTACCGGCGTCGATGGCCGCCAGCCAGAAGATCACCGGCATCACGGTGTTGACCAGCAGGTTCGCAGCGGGCACCAGCACCTTCACGGCGGTGACCTGAAGCGCAGCCGGTACGGAGGAGGCCGTCAGGTTAAGGAAAGTCACGACGATCATGCCGATCACGCCACAGGCAATCGCCATTTTGCGCGGATCGTGCAGCGTTTCGCCGACGTTACGGTTTTTGATCATCAGTGCCGCCGCGCCCCAGTTTGGGATGATGCGGTGGTCAACGTCCTGTGTGAAAGCACCCGCGGCCACGGAAGAGGCCCAGGCGTTAAAGAAGAAACCTAACCCAAAGGAGAAGTGAGAAGCGGGATCCCCTTCGCAGGAGTTCAGTTCCCCCAACGTACGAAACGCGCCCATACCCTGAGTGGTAGGCGCATGAAACATGCGTGCAGCCCCGGCCCCAACACCGACGCCTACCAGGCCGCCGATGATGAGCGATTTTATTAATATAATTAAGAACATCAGTCTGCCCTTTTATGAATAATCAGCGTTGCGTGACGAAGTCCACCAGATCGAGATTGATGGCGGTCACGTTGACGGTCACATCCAGCTCCACGCTGTAGGTGCGTCTTTCCCGGCGCAAAAAGAAGAACAGAAACGCTTCTTTACGCACCGCTTCTTGCGCCTGAACGACCTGCACATCCTGTGGCTCAATACGCAGTAAGATATGCGGTGAGGCTTTCATCACCGCGGCCTGAACGTGGTTGAGCGCGTCGGCAAAGGCGCGCGCTTTGGCGTCGCCCTTCCCCTTCACTCTCACCGTGGTTGTGAACTGTTCTTTCATGCTTATGCGCCGTGTTTCTTCTGCCACGCCTGCACCAGACGCTCGCCCAGCTCTTCTTTGTCCATAAAGCCAAAGCCCAGCACGTTGCAGCCTTCGTTGATGGCGGTGACGCCTTCATCCACCGAACGCATGCCGTATTTGGCTTTGTAGCCATACTTGGTTTGCGCGGTAATCGCGCCCGCGCCGCCGCTGCCGCAGAAGGAGATGCCGAAGGTGGCGTTTTCCGCTTTCATTACGTCGCCGAGCTTCATATCCGCTGCCATGCCCGGCACGACCACCGCGCGTCCACCTGCTTTTTCCACCCCGGCCGCCACTTTCTGACCTTTACCCAGGCGATCGCCAATCACGACTGTAATCTGTTCCATGTGTTGCTCCTTAAAGGTTGTCTTTCGCGACTTCAAAGTGAACGGAGAGCAGCCAGGCCTCTTCATCAGGAAGGTTGCCAAACTGCGCCACCACTTCACGGGCAAGCCGCATTGAATCCGGTGAAATTTCGTCAAACAGCTCTGCTTCAACCTCCGGCAGCGGCTCGCCGGTCACGGACCGGTGCGCCATGGCGCGAACGTGGGAGGTGAGCATCTGCTCCTGTACTGCGTTGGGGATGATGTTGTGCCGGGCCAGCAGGGCATAGACCTGCTGTAGCATGGTGTTCGCGAGCTGTTCTGTTTGCACCGCCTGTTCCCCAACGTCGTTCATTACCGCTCCGTTAATCACTCGTCTTACCCCGTTAATGGCTCTGGAATAAAACTAACGGTGGGGAGGAAGGGTTTGTAGCGAGTTGTTTTCCACTTCGAAGTGGAAAGGCAAGCCGCGGCAGTGATCTGTGCCACATAAATACGGTGAATGCGGTCAAATCAATGCATTTACGTGATGAATATCACTGATTCCAGCGGTCAAAGGCGGGCAGAGGCAACGAAAACGTTCAGGCGTGGTAATGCAAAAATGTGATGGCGATAGGGTTTACTTATCACCACGCAAAAAAAACGGGAGCCACTGGCTCCCGTTGGGTGTTGGTCCGATGCGCGATCGGTTAACGGTATTTCTTGTGATACGTGTTGCGGGTCGTCACGAACTGATCGGCTGCCGCCTGGGCTTCTTTAACTTTGCCTTCGTTGGCCAGCTTCAGCGCGCCGTCGATCTGGCCGACCAGCACGTCAAAGCCGTGGCGATAGTCTTTCATCTCTGCGCTGTCAGCCGCTTTGCTTTCCAGCTTCGGCGGTGTCGCTTTTTGGGCGTCCAGCGCCGCTTCACGCATTTTGGTCAGGGCGTCTTTCATTTCCGCCGCATTGTCCGTCTTTTGCACCACCTTCAGGTTTTGCCCGAGGATGCCCATGTCTTCTTCAAGATCGGCAGCAAACGCAGAAGAGCCAAGAACCAGCGTTGAAGCCGCGACGATCGCTAACAGATGTTTACGCATTGCTCACTTCCTTTTTTATTATTAACAAAACGCTATCTTTATTGACCCGCAATTTTCATCTCGGGCAGCAGTACAGAACCACACTGTATATTGCTACGTGTTTCAATATCGTTACCGACCGTAACGATGTTGCGCCACATGTCCTTCAGGTTGCCGGCGATGGTGATTTCGCTCACCGGATACTGAATTTCACCGTTTTCGACCCAGAAGCCCGCCGCCCCGCGAGAATAGTCTCCGGTGATGCCGCTGACGCCCTGGCCCATCAGTTCGGTTACCACCAGACCGGTGCCCATCTCTTTCAGCATCTGCTCAAAGTTCAGGCCCTGCCCGGCAATACGCCAGTTATGGATACCGCCCGCGTGGCCAGTACTTTTCAGCCCCAGCTTGCGAGCGGAGTAGTTGGTCAGCAGCCACTGGGTCAGAATGCCGTCCTTAACGATATCGCGGCGTTCCGTGCGCACCCCTTCGCTGTCGAACGGCGTAGAGGCCAGCCCTTTCAGCAGATGCGGGTGTTCTTCAATGGTCAGCCATTCCGGCAGGATCTGCTTGCCCAGCGAGTCGAGCAGGAAGGTGGATTTACGGTAAACGGAGCCACCGGCGATAGCGCCCACCAGATGACCAAACAGACCGGTTGCCACTTCATTGGCAAAAATCACCGGGGCTTTCATGGTAGAGAGTTTACGCGGCGACAGGCGAGACAGCGTGCGTTCGGCACACTCTTTGCCCACCCACTCCGGCGATTGCAAATCCCCCAGCGCGCGGCCAATGGTGTAAGCGTAGTCACGCTCCATGTCACCGTTCTCTTCGGCGATGACGCAGCTGGAGAGCGAGTGACGGGTGGAGCAGTAGCCCTGCAGCATGCCGTGGCTGTTGCCGAAAACTTTGATGCCGTAGTGGCTGTTGAAGCTGCCGCCTTCGGTATTGGTGATGCGCTTGTCGGCCTGCAGGGAAGCCTGCTCGGCACGCGCGGCCAGCTCGATGGCTTCATCCGGGGTGACGTCTGCCGGGTGGAAGAGATCAAGATCCGGCGCGTCAAAGGCCAGCAGCTCTTTATCGGCCACGCCGGCGTAAGGATCCGGCGAGGTGTATCGGGCGATATCCAGCGCCGCCTGCACCGTGCGGGCAATGGCATCCGGGCTGAGATCGGTAGACGACGCGCTGCCTTTGCGATTCTGGTGATACACCGTGATCCCAAGCGCGCCATCGCTATTGAATTCTACGTTCTCCACTTCGCCATAGCGGGTGCTCACGCTGATACCGGTGGTTTTGCTGACCGCCACTTCGGCGCCATCTGATTTTTCGGAAGCAAGCATCAGCGCGGTGGAGACGGCTTCTTCCAGAATCTTACGCTGCGCTTCAACTTGTGAGGTTACTTTCATCGCAAATGCCATACTGTAAGAGAGAGTTAAATGAAGTCTAACAGAGAACCGTTTTTCAGTGCGCGTCTTAACTGGTAACATTAGCCTCTTTTTTTAAGGAGCCTGACATGACTAAGCAGCCCGAAGACTGGCTCGACGACGTTCCCGGTGATGACATCGAAGACGAAGATGATGAGATCATCTGGGTCAGTAAAAGTGAAATTAAACGCGACGCCGAAGAGTTAAAACAGCTTGGCGCAGAAATGGTAGAACTGGGTAAAAACGCGCTGGACAAAATCCCGCTCGACCAGGATCTGCGTGATGCCATTGAACTGGCACAGAAAATCAAAAAAGAAGGCCGTCGTCGCCAGCTTCAGCTTATCGGGAAAATGCTGCGTCAGCGCGACGTAGATCCGATCCGCCAGGCGCTGGATAAACTGAAAAACCGCCACAACCAGCAGGTTGCGCTGTTCCATAAGCTGGAGCAGATCCGCGATCGTCTAATTGAACAGGGCGATGATGCGGTACCGGAAGTGCTGAACCTGTGGCCGAATGCCGACCGTCAGCAGCTGCGCTCTTTGATCCGCAACGCGAAGAAAGAGAAAGAAGGGAATAAACCGCCGAAGTCTGCGCGTCTGATTTTCCAGTATCTGCGCGAGCTGTCTGAGAACGAAGGGTAATCGGTGCGGTTTTGCGCCGGATGGCGGCGTAAACGCCTTATCCGGCCTACAAGGTCGTGCAAAATCCAGGCCCGGTAAGCGCTAGCGCCACCGGGCTTTTTTTTACTCTGCGGCCTCGGCCTTTTTCGCCAGACCGTCCAGCAGCTTCTGATGGATCCCACCAAACCCGCCGTTGCTCATCACCAGAATATGGTCGCCAGGCTGTGCGGCTTTGACCACCATATCCGCGAGCGCATCCACATCCGCACTCCAGTGGGCAGGCTGAATGCAGGCATCGGCCACTTCCGCCACCTGCCACGGAATATGCTGCGGCTGCAGCAGGAAGACTTCATCGGCACGGCCTAACGACGGGGCCAGATCGTCTTTGCAGATGCCCATTTTCATGGTGTTCGAGCGCGGTTCCAGCACGGCAAGAATGCGCGCGGTGCCGCCGACCTTGCCACGCAACGCGGCAAGCGTCGCCAGAATAGCCGTTGGGTGGTGCGCGAAATCGTCATACACCGTCACGCCATTCGCTTCACCGCGCAGTTCCAGACGGCGGCGGGCATTGATAAACGTGCCCAGCGCATTGGCGGCATCCGCAGGCAGAACGCCAACATGACGCGCAGCTGCAATCGCCATCAGGCCGTTGTGCATGTTGTGTTCGCCCACCAGGCCCCACTTCACCTCACCCACTTTTTCGCCGTCGAGCAACACTTCCCACTCGGAGGCATCCGCGTTGAGTTTCTTCGCCTGCCAGTGACCCTGCTCGCCCACCAGCTCCTGCTCGCTCCAGCAGCCCATCGCCAGAGTCTGCTTCAGGTTAATGTCATTCTCCGGCAGGATGATACGGCCCTGCCCCGGCACGATGCGCACCAGGTGGTGGAACTGCTTCTGAATCGCTTTCAGGTCGTCAAAAATATCCGCGTGATCGAACTCAAGGTTGTTGAGGATCAGCGTGCGCGGGCAGTAATGGACAAACTTGGAGCGTTTGTCGAAGAACGCGCAGTCGTATTCATCCGCTTCAATGACAAAGAATGGGCTATCGCCCAGACGCGCAGAAACGTCGAAGTTACCCGGCACGCCGCCGATCACAAAGCCCGGCTTGTAGCCACAGGCTTCGAGGATCCAGGTCGCCATGCCGGCGGTGGTGGTTTTTCCGTGGGTACCCGCAACGGCAACCACCCAGCGGTCACGCAGGACGAAATCATGCAGCCATTGCGGGCCGGACATGAATGGAATATTGCGCTCCAGCACCGCTTCAACGCACGGATTGCCGCGGGTCATGGCGTTGCCAATAATGACCAGATCCGGCTCGGGATCCAGCTGGCTGGCATCGTAGCCCTGAATCAGAGAGATACCCTGCTTCTCCAGAAGCGTGCTCATCGGCGGATACACATTGGCGTCCGAACCTGTCACTTCATGGCCCAGCGAGCGCGCCAGCATTGCCAGCCCGCCCATGAAAGTGCCACAAATCCCCAATATATGAATGCGCATACGTCACTATCCTTCTTCAATGTGGCGCACATTTTACTCACATGTTAGCGGCTGTGAAACGCATTTCAGGTAAATCCGTATGTTGCTGGCGCGATTCACCTCTGCGCTACTATTTGAATATTTGTTAAGATTGTTGGGCTTTAGTCGTTTTAGTGAACATACAATCGCTCTACTCACAAAGATGCAGGGAAAGTGTTATGAAAACGTTAGGTGAATTTATTGTCGAAAAGCAGCACGAGTTCTCTCATGCTACGGGTGAACTCACTGCTTTGCTGTCGGCAATAAAGCTGGGCGCTAAGATCATCCATCGTGATATCAACAAGGCCGGTCTGGTCGATATCCTGGGTGCCAGCGGTGCCGAGAACGTTCAGGGCGAGGTTCAACAGAAACTCGATCTGTTCGCAAATGAAAAACTGAAAGCTGCACTGCGCGCGCGCGACATCGTTGCGGGTATCGCCTCCGAAGAAGAAGATGAAATTGTTGTTTTCGAAGGCTGTGAACACGCGAAATACGTTGTACTGATGGATCCGCTCGACGGTTCCTCCAACATCGACGTTAACGTTTCTGTCGGTACCATTTTCTCCATCTACCGCCGCGTCACGCCTGTTGGCACGCCGGTGACCGAGGAAGATTTCCTGCAGCCGGGCAGTAATCAGGTGGCTGCCGGTTACGTCGTCTATGGCTCCTCCACCATGCTGGTGTACACCACCGGGTGTGGTGTTCACGCCTTTACCTACGATCCATCGCTGGGCGTCTTCTGTCTGAGCCAGGAGCGTATGCGCTTCCCGGAGAAGGGCAACACCTACTCCATCAACGAAGGCAACTACATCCGATTCCCGAACGGCGTGAAGAAGTACATCAAATTCTGTCAGGAAGAAGATAAAGCGACTCAGCGCCCGTACACCTCCCGCTATATTGGCTCGCTGGTCGCGGATTTCCACCGTAACCTGCTGAAAGGCGGTATCTACCTCTATCCAAGTACCGCCAGCCACCCTGACGGAAAGCTGCGCCTGCTGTACGAGTGCAACCCAATGGCGTTCCTGGCCGAACAGGCGGGCGGCAAGGCGAGCGACGGTAAAGAGCGTATTCTGGACATCGTGCCGGAAAGCCTCCACCAGCGTCGTTCCTTCTTCGTCGGCAACAACCACATGGTTGAAGACGTTGAGCGCTTTATCCGCGAGTATCCGGACGCGTAATCTCTCACCCCCGGGGAGCCCGTCTGGCTCCCCAACACATTTATATCTTTTACCGTATAAGTGTTTATAAAAAACACGCTTTAATATTCGCCATTGCTCCTGCATTATTTCCATAACAGTTTGACAGATATTTCGTGGAGCAGCATCGCAATGAAAAATTATTCCCGGGCGAATACCGGCATTGATTTAAACCTTATTCCTGTATTTATTGAAGTGGTCCGCTGCGGCAGCATGGCAAAGGCCTCTGTGCGCCTGGAGATGTCACGTCCTGCGGTGAGCCTGGCCCTGAAGCGTTTTAATCAACTGTTTGATGAGCCATTATTTTTCCGCAAAGGTTTATACCTTGAGCCAACTGAAAAAGCGTTAGCGTTAACCCACTCGCTGGAAATATTAATGGGCGATATTCACGATAATATTGCGGCCATTAATTCAGGGCGAAATAAACCCCCGGCACAGAACGTACCGGGGTTGGGAAATATTATGCCGCAGTCTGAGCCGTTAATTTAAATGATGACATGGCCTCCATCAGCTGACGCGACTGCTCTTCCAGAGAGCGGGTCGCGGCGGAGGATTGCTGCACCAGCGCCGCATTCTGCTGCGCCGTTTCGTCCATCTGATTCACCGCAATATTCACCTGCTCAATGCCGCGGCTCTGCTCCTGAGACGCGGTCGCAATCTCGCGCATCAGTTTGGTCATGCGCAGCACTTCGGTGGCAATCTCATCCATCGTTTCACCCGCCTGCTGGGCCAGCTCGCTGCCCTCGTTAACGTGGGTCTGCGAATCGCTGATAAGGGATCGGATCTCTTTCGCCGCGTCGGCGCTGCGGCTGGCAAGGTTACGCACTTCACCCGCCACGACGGCGAACCCGCGCCCCTGCTCGCCCGCGCGCGCCGCTTCCACGGAGGCGTTAAGGGCCAGAATATTGGTCTGGAAGGCAATGCCATCGATCACGCTCAGGATGTCAGCAATACGCGCTGAACTGCCGGAGATATCACGCATTTTTTCAATCACGTAGCAGACCATTTCGCTGCCGTGATCGGCGGTATCAGAAACCGATTTCGCCAGCTGGTGCGCCTGCTCGGCATTATCGGCGTTGAGTTTCACCGTGGCGGTAATCTGTTCCATACTGGCTGCTGTCTGCTCCAGCGAGGTGGCGGTGGATTCTGTACGCTCGGCAAGATCCCGGTTGCCCGCCGTCAGCTCACGGCTGCCGGTGTCGATTTGCGAGCTGGCATCGCGTACCCGCATCACCGAGTGCATCAGCGACTGACGCATCACCTCTATCGCCGCGTTAAGGCGGTTAAATTCCTGGCTCGCCGGGGCATTCAGCGTGTGGGTTAAATCGCCCGCCGCCACATTCTCCAGCTGAGCAATGGAAGCAGAGAGCGGCTTAAGCAGCATATGGCGCAGCACCAGCCAGGCAAGCACGATGATGCCAGCCGTCAGCAGCGCGGCGACAATAATCAGGATCAGCACGCGGGTTTTGCTCGCCTGTACGGCAGTGACTTCCGCCTTCCCTCGCGCTTCGCTCCATGTCTGAAACGCCTGCATATCGTTATCAAACTGCTTCGCCACGGGGATCAGCGTATTCTCCAGCAGGTCGTAATAACTGTCCGCGCTCTGGTCATTCAGGGTTTTTAGCATCGGGTTGATGCCCTGCTGGTTATACGTCGCCAGACTGGTTGCCACGTTATCCAGCAACTTTTGCCCCTGCTCGTCAGCCACGCCGCCGTCGATCACGCCTTTCAGCGTTTTCTGAGCCACGGCGATTTCCTGATTGATGTTTTTAACCGATTTGGCCGCATCATCGAGCATGCCGATTTCCATCATCCGGACGGCCTGGCCCGCCTCATTGCGCGCGCGCAGAATCAGCGTATAGCCGGTATTTAGCTGCACCATCTGCTCACCCTGAAGGTGATTAATGCGCTGCAGTGAAGAAGAACTCTGTGTGAGGGCATAAATGCCAATGCCGCTGACAATCAGCAGCAGAAGGGTCATAACGGCCAGTAAAGAGAGCAAGCCGGTACGAATCGATAGCGTTTTAAGCATGATATTATTTCCGGTAGCGAGATATTTCTGGACAGAAAAAAAGGTTATCGGCCGCTACCGGAAAATGTTTAGACTTTAAGCAAATTCAGCGTGTTATCGCTCTGTTACCGAGGTGTTTACGCGAGTAACAGGCGAGCTTTGACGGTTCTCCCAGAGCACCGTCAGACCGCGCTGCAGGGCAATAAATATAAACAGCAGAATGCCGATGGCGATCTTGGTCCACCAGGAACTGAGCGTGCCGTCAAAGTTGATATAGGTCTGGATCAGCCCCTGGATCGCTACGCCGAACAGCGTTCCCAGCACCGTCCCCACTCCGCCGCTGAGCAGCGTGCCGCCAATGACCACAGAGGCAATCGCGTCCAGCTCCACGCCTACGCCTGCAAGGGCATAGCCCGCCTGGGTATACACCGAGAAGACAATACCCGCCAGCGTTGCCAGGCCGGTTGAGAGCATATAGATGCGGATGGTCGTGCTGCGGGTCGAGATCCCCATCAGGTTTGCCGACGTGGCGTTCCCGCCAATGGCGTAAACCTGATTACCGAACCGGGTACGGTGGGCAAGGAAGATACCCACCACCACCACGCCCAGCATCAACAACCCCATCGCGCTCAGACGGCCACCGCCGGGGATTTTCCACGCCAGGCTGGAGAGCGTGTCGTACACCGGGTGGTTAATCGGGATGGACTCTTCCGATACCAGGTAACTTACGCCGCGCAGGAAGAACATCCCGGCGAGGGTAATAATAAAAGCGGGAATTTTTAGCGCGTCGATCAGTAGCCCCATAAAGGCGCCAAACGCACAGCCCATCGCCAGCACCAGCGGAAACGCTACCAGAGGGGAGATCCCCCAGAAACCGATCGCCTTGGCGAGGAACACGCCGGTAAACGCGATCACCGAGCCAACGGAGAGATCGATCCCACCGGAGAGGATCACAAAGGTCATCCCGACGGCGATGATGCCTAAAAAGGCGTTATCGGTCAGGATGTTGCAAATCACGCGTGTTGAGGCAAAACCGGGGAACTGGGTCAGACAGTAGAGATACCCCAGCACAAACACGCCCAGCGTGATCATTAACGGTAAATTACGTTTTATCATGGCCACGGATCCCCTTAATGATGCTGACAAAGCGCGGTGACTGGACGATCAGCACGCAGAGTACGACCACCGCTTTTACCACCTGGTTGAGTTCCGGCTGAAAACCGGAGAGCAGGATCCCGGTGTTCATGCCCTGAATGATCAGCGCGCCAATGACCGAGAGCAGCAGGTTAAAGCGCCCGCCCATCAACGATCCGCCGCCAATCACCACCGCGAGGATGGCATCCAGCTCCAGCCAGAGCCCAGCATTGTTGGCATCGGCCCCGCGGATATCGGCCGCGACAATCACCCCGGCAATGGCGGCGCAAACGCCGCTCAGCACGTAGGTCAGCATCACCATCAGCCGCGTATTGACCCCGGCATTTCGTGCCGCACGAATGTTGATCCCCACCGCTTCAATAAACATGCCGAGCGCTGTTTTGCGGGTGAAAAGCCAGAACACCACTAATGTAACCAGAGCCACGATCACCGGTGTTGGAAAGAACAGGAAATTGCCGCTGCCGATCCACGCCAGACTCGGGGAGTTAAAGGTGACTATCTGTCCGGAGGTGATCAGCTGCGCCACCCCGCGCCCGGCCACCATCAAAATAAGGGTGGCGACGAAAGGCTGAATTTTTAGTACCGCCACCAGAATGCCGTTCCACAGTCCGGCCAGCACGCCGGTTCCCAATGCCGCCAGCAGTACCACCGGCAGGCTATGGCCCGCCACGGTCATGGAGGCTGCGGTAGCCCCGGCAATAGCCATCACTGCGCCGACGGAGAGGTCAATCCCGCCGGTGGCTATCACCAGCGTCATACCAATCGCCAGCAGCGCGACGGGCGCGGCACGGTTTAAAATATCGATCGGGCTGCCAAACAGGCGACCATCCTGAACAATAATCTGGAAGAAATGCGGTGCGACAAGGCTATCCACCAGTAACACCAGCAGCAGCGCTGCGATTTGCGGCGTGCCGGTTGGCCAGTTAAAGCGGCGCTTTGACTCACCGGTTTGCGAAAGCGAACGGGACATCACAATTCACTCCTTATGCCGCGATGGCATTCATGATCGCCGGAACGGACAGCTTATCCAGCGGGATCTCAGCCACCTGTTTGCGATCGCGCATGATGATCACGCGATCGGCATACCCCACCAGCTCTTCCAGCTCGGACGAAATGACCAGCAGCGCCAGCCCGTCGGCACACAGCGTTTCGATAAGCCGGATAATTTCGGCGTGCGCGCCAACGTCAATGCCGCGCGTGGGTTCATCCAGGATCAGGAACTGCGGTTTGGTCAGCAGCCAGCGTGACAGCAGCACTTTCTGCTGGTTACCGCCGGAGAGAAATTCGATCGGCTGTTCCGCGCTCGGCGTACGAATACCCAGCTGGCGAATAAAGCGCTCGGCAATGGCGTTTTGCTCTTTACGCGGAATTGGACGCAGCCATCCGCGCTGCGCCTGTAGCGCCAGAATGATATTTTCCCGCACCGAGGCGGCGGCAATAATGCCGTCTGTTTTCCTGTCTTCCGGGCAGAACCCCACTCCCAGACAGGAGGCCTGATGCGGCGATCGCAGGGTTTGCGGTTTACCTTTGATCAACGCGGTACCGCTGTCCGCAGGCTTGATGCCGAAGATCACCTCGGCGGTTTCGGTCCGGCCTGACCCTAGCAGCCCCGCCAGCCCGACAATTTCGCCGGGGCGCACTTCGAGGTTAAACGGTGAGATGATCCCTTTTTTGCCGTAATCGCTGAACGCGGCCACCGGTTTTTCGCTCAGCAGCGTGCGCCCTGCGCGCTGGAGCGCATTGGTCTCCAGCTCACGGCCCAGCATCATTTTGACCAGCTCAATCTGCGGCAGCTCGCGGGTTTCACGGCAGCCGACAAAGCTGCCGTTACGCAGTACGGTAATGCGATCGCTCACTTCATACACCTGATCGAGGAAGTGTGTGACGAAGATCAGGCTGACGCCCTGATCGCGCAGCTGGCGCATCAGGGTAAAGAGCATCTCGACTTCCTGGGTATCGAGGCTGGCAGTAGGTTCGTCGAGGATCAGCACCTTCGCGGAGAGATCGATCGCGCGGCAAATGGCGACGATCTGCTGCATCGCGACGGAAAACCGGTTCAGCGGCTCGCGAACGTCGAGGGAGAAGCCGTAGGATTCCATCAGTTTCGTCGCCCGCGCTTCCATCTCTTTGCGCCGCAGCAGGCCAAAACGTCTTGGTTCACGACCAATAAACAGGTTATCCGCCACCGACATATTTGGCAGCAGGTTCACTTCCTGGTAGACCGTCCCAATCCCAAGCTGTTGAGCATGGGCGGTATTTTTTGGCGAAATGGCGTTGCCTTCCAGCCAGATGGTGCCGCGGTCGGCGTGATAAACGCCGGTCAGAGATTTAATCAGCGTCGATTTTCCCGCGCCGTTCTCGCCCAGCAGCGCCATAATTTCACCGCGCCGCAGGCTGAAATCAACGTTATCCAGCGCTTTTACACCCGGGAAAAATTTGCTTAAGCCCTCTGTGCGGAGGATTTCCTGGTGCTGTTCAGTGGTCATGGTTCCCCCTACATCAAGCCGGGTGGCGCTACGCTTATCCGGCCTACAAAAGAGCGTATCGTAGGCCGGGCAAGCGCAGCGCCACCCGGCAATTTCACTGGCTTAGTAGCCCATGTTTTTCTTCTTCTCTAACTCTTCTTTCGCCGTATCCGGCAGGTAGAGCGTGGACTTGGTGACGGTCACCTTCTCAGGCATCGTGCCGTCTTTCTTGAATTTCTCCAGCGCATCAAATGCCGGACCCGCCATATTTGGCGTCAGTTCTACGCTGGCATTGGCTTCGCCGTCGATCATCGCTTTGTAGATATCCGGCACACCGTCGATAGAGCCGGTGAGGATATCTTTGCCCGGCTTCAGGCCCGCTTCTTTAATCGCCTGAATCGCACCGATCACCATGTCATCGTTATGGGCGTAAACCATGCAGATGTTCTTGCCGTTGTTTTCCGCTTTAATAAAGCTCTCCATGACCTCTTTACCTTTACTGCGGGTAAAGTCGCCGGACTGAGAGCGGATAATCTTGATGTTTGGCGCTTTCGCGATGGCCTCAGCAAAACCCTTCTTACGGTCGATAGCCACGCTCGCCCCCACGGTGCCCTGCAGTTCAACGACGTTACACGGCTTGCCGTCGACCTGTTTTACCAGCCAGTCGCCAATTAATTGCCCTTCAAGCACGTTGTTGGCCGTCACGGTGGTCATATAGAGAGATTTGTCTTTAACGTCGATGGAACGATCGAGCAGAAAGACCGGAATCTCAGCATCTTTGGCTTCTTTTAGAACCGGTTCCCAGCCGGTCGCCACCACTGGCGCGATAAAGATGGCATCCACGCCCTGAGCAATAAATGAGCGCACGGCTTTGATCTGGTTTTCCTGCTTTTGCTGACCATCTGCGATTTTCAGCGTGATGCCGCGTTTCTGAGCCTCGCTTTTCGCAACGTTGGTTTCTGCCGCACGCCAGCCGGATTCAGAGCCAACTTGCGAAAAACCTACGGTTAAAGGGGCGGCCATCGCCATAGACGACATGGCTGCCGAAACTGCTGTGACAAGAAGTAAGCGCTTCCACATATGAGCGTCCTCGTAGGGGTGTTTATTGTTGGTTAAAAGATGTTCTGCGAAATGACTATAGCCAATGAAATATGTAACGAATTGCGTTACATCACACTTCGGAAAAGTGAATAAAACGTTAATCACAAGTTTGTAATCGCTTTCATTTCACCATTAAAAATGCGGCTGAGTTTATGGATTTTTCTGTCATGGAATCGGTCTGAAAAGTGGTGCTGGCGGGGAGAGAATGCGAAAACAGGCGGAGACATTCAGCGTGAGTTGGCTATAATACCTGCCACTTGTTTACCATCCATTTTAAAGGACACCGACATGAGCTTACTCAACGTCCCAGCGGGTAAAGAACTGCCAGAAGACATCTACGTAGTTATCGAAATCCCGGCAAACGCAGATCCGATCAAATACGAAGTGGACAAAGAGAGCGGCGCCCTGTTCGTAGACCGTTTCATGTCTACCGCGATGTTCTATCCATGCAACTACGGTTACATCAACCACACCCTGTCTCTGGACGGTGACCCGGTTGACGTACTGGTCCCAACGCCATACCCGCTGCAGCCAGGCGCAGTCATTCGCTGCCGTCCAGTTGGCGTGCTGAAAATGACCGACGAATCCGGTGAAGATGCGAAGCTGGTTGCAGTACCGCACACCAAGCTGAGCAAAGAGTACGATCACATTAAAGATGTGAACGACCTGCCAGAACTGCTGAAAGCGCAGATCACTCACTTCTTCGAGCACTACAAAGACCTCGAAAAAGGCAAGTGGGTTAAAGTTGACGGCTGGGACAACGCAGAAGCGGCGAAAGCAGAAATCATCGCCTCTTTCGAGCGCGCGGCTAAGAAGTAATTCTTACGCTGATAATGAAGGCCCCGCGAGTCGGGGCTTTTTTATGGATTAGTTAAAAGCACCACATGAGTTTTTAAGATAAATCCCATTTCTTTTATCTTGTATATTCTTAAAAAAAGGACACCCTATCATTTATGGTGGGAGTGGTTGAATAGCATGGAAATTAATAACATACTGTCATGATGATCATTAATCCCCATTCATAACAGGATTCATATGTCATCCATTAACATTGATGTTGCCCGCCCAACTGGAATTTATTTTATCATTGAACGACTGTATTCCCGCGATGGACTTATGCCTTCTATTGGGGAAATAAGCCCCTCTTTGACACAGGTGCATCGTACAGTCATTCAGCTAAAACGTAAGCAAGATATGTTTATGGATGGTATAAAAGTAATCCCAAAAGATATTACCCTTTGGCAACAGATAAAATATCTTACGGGTTCAAAAGTCACGACTAAAGATACCGATGCGTTAGTGTATACGACCGATTTTATCGGCTCCCTTGTTGCCACTACACCTTTAGGCAATATTGAGCATGAAAGCATTCCTCGCTTCCTCACGACAGAGTCTATTCACTCCCTTCCGCAAGCAGTGAGTTATGGGCGTGATCCCATCCCACAGGTACTTCTTTATGGTCGTAAGGATATTGTCTTCTTTATGGACAATGGTGGTAAAGGTACGCCAACCGCTATTGCAAAGTATAACCACAATACTCGTGACCTTGCCATAATCAAAGATCAGCTGGAAGCTGGTAAAACAATGAAGGAACTGCTTTCTAAGGGAGCAAAATTATGAGTAAGAAAAGCCATATCTTGAGTCTATTCATCCTTATTATTGCTGCCTTTATCTTTGGCAGAAGCACGTATGTTGAATACCTGGCATGGTACTATGGAAGCGATAATTTAGTCTTCAATGAAGTTAATATCGCCTTACTATCAAGTTTATTTAACGGACTCTATTTTGCTCTTTCAGCAAGTATTATCTACGCATCACTTATGTTATTAAAAAGAATTCCCAAAAATATCGTCGCTTCTTGTCTACTTCAGTTCTGTATCAACATCGGGCTATATACACTTTTTGTTGCAGTAGAGAGAGGATATAGTAAATTGCATACTTTAGGCTCGGGTGCTACTGATATCACCCACAGCTATTTTTTAGGGGCGTTGCTGACGAGCACACTCCTGACCGTCGCGATCGTGAGCGTTATACATGCTAAGTTTCTTTCTTCAAAGCATAAAGATGGGTTACATAAAGGCGTTTGACTGTTACGGCAAAGACAGCAAATGGCAGTATCTCTGCATCATAACATTCCAGCTTGCCTGGTTTTTGTTTTACTTATGGATCCCTTATCGAAGCGATTATGCGATTCTGCTGTTTTTACTGTTTTTCCTGCCCGTCATTTCAAGCAATACGCGGTGCATAAACTACTATGGCCGTTCACGCGCCTTGTGTTTTTTATGGATTATTGCCCCGTACGTCATGCTGTTCGTTCCTCTGTTCTTAACCAGACGCCGTAATACAGAAGATAATTGAAAGAGTAAAAAAACAACGCCACCTTCCGGTGGCGTTGTCGTTTTTCAGTACTGGTCTCTGTCTAACCAGTTACCGCTTACAATCCGCGTTAACCCATCGACCGGACGCTGGTAGACATACATCCACGCACTTCCGTACGGCGTCTGGATCAACTGGCGAGCGTATTCACCGCCCCTGGTGCGCAAGGCATCAAGTTCGGCAAGTGTAGCATTATCAATACGATAAACTTCACCCTGTACTGTTCCTTCGCCGGGAACCGCGCCTGGATAGTGGCCCAGGCTGTACAACTGGTAATTTTCGATATTGTAATTCCCCAGCAGCAGGGCATTGGTCATCCAGTGACTGTTGCCTTGCTTGGTTCGTAAACTGCCGTAGACAAATATTCGCATTGCTAAAACTCAAACTGATAGAGCAGATCAAGTGCCTGGTCTACGCCGGACACTGCTTCCAGATATAGCTTAGGCATCAGGCGATAGCGTAGCGTGAGTGTTGCCAGTGAGTCAAAGATACCCACACCGTATTTTACCTGCAGACCCGGCAGTACATAGCCACTGACCACCACCTGCGAGGAGTCACCCACGCCCTGGGTGTCCAGCGCCAGATTGCTTACGCCGAACGTCTCGCCGATTTTACCCACAACCTGCCCACTTTGTGCAACCCCCAGGCCGACTAACATTGAGGTCATCGCCGCACTGTCGCTCTGACCGCTGTCCAGACCCTGTCCACGCAGCAGGTAAGAGAGGGCTTCCTGCTGCGACATCGCCGGGTCAGAGAAGATCTCCGCCTTCGGTTCGTCGGCAGAGCCGGTGACGCGTACGCCTGCAATGACGTCGTTTTCCGTCGCTTCAGGGTTACGAATCGCTTCGATGTTCAACAGAGGCTGATCCGGTGGACCGGAGAACAGCAGCTCGCCCTTACGCACAATCAGATCCTGACCATAGGCATGGAAACGCCCTTCAGGAATATTGATCTGCCCGTTCAGGCCAAGCCCTTGTTTATCCTGGGCCACTTTCAGATCGCCCGTGAGCCTCGCCTTCAGCCCAAACGCATCCAACCGCACGTTATTCCCCACGTGTACGATAAGGTTACTATTAATCGGTATGCCAGCGCTCTTCTGTTCGACAGGTTTCAGATTTTCATTGAGCATAACTTCATCACTTGAGACACCGACGGCGCTTTCCGGAACCTCGTGAACCACAATACGCGCCCACGGCACGTCGACGCGCCCGTCCAGGGTGAAGAGGCTTGGCGTCGCCTCAAAGACCACATCCGGCGAGACATCCAGGCGCACCATTGGCGGTACGGTAATGCGCACCTTGCTGCCTTTGGCCGCGATGCGGGCACGCCAGTTATCGAGCTGGCTCCAGTCCGCGTCACCGCTCAGGTTGATTTGCCCCTGCTGCGTTAACACCGAACCGCTCAGGGTCGAGCTCATGCCGTTGAAGTTCATCGCAATCTGGCTGGGCTGCATATCAAACGGCATAAAGTTGCCGTCGATGTCCACGCCGCTGAGGCGCATCTGACCGAATAGCTGCGGGCTTTGCGCGTTGCCGCCCAGACGCAGGTTGGCGTTCAGCATACCCTCGGCTTTCTCCCCGCGGGCGAATATCGGGTTCACCATCGCCAGGTTGAAGTTACGGATATTGACGTTGCCGCCCAGATTACGCCGTCCTTGCGGATCGGTAATTTGTACCTGTCCGTCAAGCTGACCGTTGTTAGTAAGACGGATCAGCCACCCCAGCTCAGCACGGTTGTTATGCAGGTCTGCGCTCAGGTTGAGGGTATCGAATGCCACCGGGAGCGACGCATCATTCACCTCCTGCGTCACCTTCACGTTACGGCCCGAAAGCGTGACGCTACCCTGCGGCAGCCCCTCTTTGGTCGTATCCCAGGCGACATCGGCTTTCCCGCTGAAGACGCCGCTGGCCTGCGTGGTGTCCGGCATAAACGGTTTCAGCATCGCCAGATCAAAGCGGTTGAGGTTTACCTGCGCGTGCCCTGCCGCGCCCGCATCGATGGTCTGCGGCACGCACAGCTCTGCATTCGGGTTGATCCAGCAGTGCGGCCCAATAGCGATCTTTTGTTCAGCATTACGGTAGTCCAGCGAGAGAGAACGTGACAACGCCAGCGGCCCCACCGGCGTGTTGAAACGGGTATTGTCCAGCGTCCCTTTCCAGCGCTCCGCTTTGCGGTCGAAGCTGCCGGTCAGGTGAAGCTGCCCGGAAACCGGCTCACCCTGCACGCGTAGCTGGAGGTCATGCTGTTTTTCGTTCCCTTTGGCGTCCAGGGTGACCAGGTTAATGTTCACGTCCGGCTGAGAAATGCGCTCCACGCGCAGGTTCAGGTTACCGCCGATCTGATCGGTGGATTTCACATCTCCTTCCACGCGGACGCGAGCAACGCTCAGTTCCTGCCAGCGCAGATTATTGGCGGTGATATCCGCAAGGAGCTGTGGCGCGTCGACCGTACCGCGCACTTTCACTAACCCTTTCGCCGTTCCGCCCAGGCCCGGCAGGGCGTTATCCAGGTTCGGCGCGTCGATGGTGGCATCAAGATTGAGATCTTTTACCCCCAGCTCGCCTTTGATATCCGCCGTGTTGCGCCCCAGCGCGACGTGCAGACCCGGGATCACCCACTGCAGGTAGCTGTTGCCTTTCACCGAGCCTTCAACATTCACTTTGTTCTGCTTCACGTTACCGGTGAGCTTGATCTCCGGCACGTCCATCTGCCACGTACCGCCGTACAGGCTACCGCGCGTTTTGATCAGCCCGTCCAGCTTCGACGGCCAGTCCGGCACCTCTTTGGCGGTGTTGATACCCGTCAGCTTCAGTTCGCCCCGCCAGCTGATCGCCTGCTGCCAGTCGAGCAGCGCGGTCAGCTCCGTTTTCCCTTCCAGCGCCGCGACGGTCAGCTTGTCGAGGTTGACCTGTTGTTCGTTGCCCTTCGCATCCAGCGTGATGTTCGCGGGCGGTACGCCCTGCCCCTTCACCGCCGTGTGGAACGAGAGCGTGTAGTCAGTCATCTTGCCGCTCAGCTTCAGCTTCAGGTCATCGGCCTGGAACTGTTTTTCGCCGGTGAACGGCCAGTAAAGCTGCTTGCTGACGACCTCAAGATTGAGCGGCAGCCCGGCTTCAGCCAGCTGAGTCTGCGCGCGCAGAACCATGTCCACCGGGCCGGAGAGATTGACCCCGACGTCCAGCTTATCGCGCAGCGCCCCACCCACTTTGACCTTCACTTTTTCGCCCTTCAGCGGGTCGATGTTGAGCGCGCTGTTCAGCGTGATATCCACCGGCCAGTTGTCGCGCAGCAGGGCGTTACCAGACGCATTCACCGACCCCTTGTTGGTGTCGATATCCAGCGCGTCGAGCTTCATGTTGCCGTCAATGCTGCTGACTTTCAGCAGCATGTTGTAGACGGTCAGGTCGGTATCGCCGGTCAGGCGTAGCTGCTCACCTTTGAACTCCTCAATATTGAGGTTCAGCGGCAGATGAACGTCAGTCATTTCCGGCAGAACAGGCTTCGAGAAGAGATCCTTCAGCGTTTCACCCAGCGGCTTTTCTTCCGGCTGCGGATTCTGGATCTTCGGCTCGACGATCTCTTCCTGCGCCACCTCGGCCACTTTCGGCAGCGCGATCAGCAAGCCCTGCAGTGAGGTTGGCGTCAGGGTCAGGTTTTTCTCCTGCCAGCGCAGGCCGGAGGTGAAATCCATGACGGAAACGGTGGTGTCGTCGATTTTAATATTGACGTTATCGAGCGCCACCCGATAGAGCGCAATCGGGTACGGCGTGGAGAGATTCAGCGGGCCGCTATCCTCTTCTTCCACCGACGCAGACGGCGGCATTTTCTTCGAATCTATCGCCACGTTAACGTCTTTTAGCGACAGATCGTTAACGCACAGCTTGCTGTCACGCAGACAGCCCAGCTTCACCGCGAGGTGAAATTCCCCGGCATTTACCGCCACGCCCGGCTGCTCATAGCGGATATTCTTCAGACGCAGGTCGCGCCAGCCGCCGGTCACCTGACCTATCTCCAGCCCCGGCACCCAGCGGTTCGCCGCGTTAAACAGCAGATGCAGCCCGGTCGTCGTCCCCACCAGAAACGCCACCGTACCGAGCAGCAGCACGATAAAAATCAGCACCCCGAGGCTTATTTTCTTCCATAAACTCATAATTCAGGCCCCAGACCGATGTAAAACTGTAATCCATGTTCTTCTTTGTCGCCGACCGGAACGGCGAAATCAAGCTTGATGGGCCCGACCGGTGACTGCCAGCGCACGCCTACACCTGCGCCAGTTTTAAAGTCGCTGCGGCGGATATCGCTCACCGCCTCGCCGCCATCAACGAACATGGCACCCCACCATTTTCCGCTGACGTTGTACTGGTACTCCAGCGAGCCAGTGGCCAGCTTGGAGGCCCCGATCAGCTTGCCGTCATCGTCTTTAGGCGCGATAGATTTGTATTTGTAGCCGCGGATGCTGCGGTCGCCCCCGGCGAAGAAACGCAGGTCCGGCGGGACTTTGTCGAAATCGCCGGTTTCAATCCAGCCGAGGTTGCCGCGCATGACAAAGCGGTGTTTGTCATACAGCGTGCGGATCCAGACGTTTTGCGCCTGAATCACCGAGAAATCCACGTCAGAACCCCACATCGTGTTGGAGTAATCGATGGAGTAACGCTGGGAATCCCCCCAGGTTGGCATCAGGCCGCCGCGCGAGCGGGTGCGGCTGATCATCACCCCAGGATAGAGGAGCATGGTGGTGTTGGTGACGTTGGCCTGGGTAAAGTGGTCCAGGCTCCAGCGCAGGTTAATGGCGCGCTGCCAGCCGCTGGAGAGATCCCAGTAGCGGGATACCGCAAGCGTGGTGGAATCGGACTCTGTATCGTTCAGGTCGGTGCGCTTAAAGCCCCCCTGGACAAGATAGTACTGCTCAAGCGGATTTTTCAGCAGCGGCATTTTATAGCTGAAATCAAGCTGCTGCTCCGGTGCAGAGATACTGGCGCTGGTCGTCAGGCTGTGGCCGTATGAGTTCATCCACGGCTTTTTCCAGGTGGCCTTCACGCGCGGGCCGACGTCGGTCGAATAGCCAACACCGGTCTCAATGGTGTTCTCGGTGCGCGGCGAGACAACGCCATGCAGCGGCAACACCTTGGTTTTGCGAGACTTATCAAATTCCGGCGCGACAACCACCGAGTTAAACCAGCCGGTGGCGGAGAGACGACGGTTTAGCTCCGCCAGGTCGCTCGACTGGTAGTAGTCGCCTTTTTTAAACGGCACGAGGTTTTGCAGGTACTCTTCACGAATTTGCGAACCTTCAAACGTCACGTCGCCAAAGCGGTAGCGCTCCCCGCTGTCGTAGTCGATGTCCCAGAAGGCCTGGCGTCGCGCCAGCGCGATGCCCAGCTGGCTTTTGTTGAACTGGCTGTCAAAGTAGCCCTTACGCAGGGAAACGCTCGTCAGCTCTTTTTTGAAATGGTCGTAATCGCCATGGTTAAGCACGGTGCCGATTTTCGGCCGCGTGCTGAGCAGATCCAGGTAATCCCGGTCGGTACGCGCCCCGCCGCGCAGGACGACGTTCGTGCCACCAATCCGTACCGGCTCCCCCGCCGAGACGCGGGCAATAAGCACCTGACGCCCCTTCTTTGGCGGCGGACGGAGATCGAAATCAATGGTGGGTTCGTAATAACCCAGCGCTTTCAGCCCTTCACGGATCGCGTCATCCACGCGCGCGCGAAAACGCCGGTCCGGCGTCACCTCATCACTCTCGATGGTCGACAGCTGCGCACGCACGTTTTTTTCCAGCGCCCCGGAAAGCCCCTCAACCTGCAAACGGACATTCGCCGCGCTGGCAACCCCGCTTGTCAGCAACACACTGACCAAACATAACTGGCGGATTTTTGTCACGTTTTCTCCTGAATATCCCTGTTTCCACCCTGGAAGCAAATGCAGTGCCGCTCCGCGGCAAAATACGGCCTGTTAGCCAAAAACCCACATCACGGGTTGAAAATGGGTGTAACACCCAAATATTTCTTATGATTAAATCTAGACTCATTCAGCGCATTTATTGTGTTCAATTAAACGCGTCGTGACAACCTTAACCGAAACATCGCACCCCGGGAGGCCCCATCGTGAGTTTATTCGACAAAAAGCATCTGGTTTCACAAGCTGATGCATTACCGGGACGCAACACCCCTATGCCTGTGGCGACCTTACACGCCGTGAATGGCCATTCGATGACTAACGTGCCGGATGGAATGGAGATCGCCCTGTTCGCCATGGGCTGCTTCTGGGGCGTTGAGCGCCTCTTCTGGCAGCTGCCCGGCGTATACAGCACCGCTGCTGGCTACACCGGCGGCTACACGCCTAACCCAACCTACCGCGAAGTCTGCTCCGGCGAGACCGGCCATGCGGAAGCGGTTCGCGTGGTGTACGACCCTGCGGTGATTCGCTACGAGCAGCTTCTGCAGGTTTTCTGGGAAAACCACGATCCGGCGCAGGGTATGCGTCAGGGCAACGACCACGGCACACAGTACCGCTCGGCCATTTATCCGCTCACGCCTGAGCAGGATGCTGCCGCCCGCGCCAGCCTTGAGCGTTTCCAGCAGGCCATGCGGGAAGCGGGCGATACGCGTGACGTGACAACCGAAATCACCACCGCGAAACCGTTCTACTATGCCGAGGACGATCATCAGCAGTACCTGCACAAAAACCCGTACGGCTACTGCGGTATCGGAGGCATCGGCGTCTGCCTGCCGCCTCAGCTGGCCTGATCACCGTTCCAGCGCCACGCGAGCCGCGTGGCGCGTTGCATTACAGACCGAGCCGTAATCCATCACTTTTCCCTGCAACAGCAGGTTAAAGACCGGCGCCTGCGGTCGGTTAAGCCGCGTTTGCAGCAGGTGAACGGCTTCAATCCCCAGCTCCCGACAGGGCACCGTCACGCCCGTGACCGGTTTTTCCAGACGGTGCGCCAGGTTCCATGCAAAATCGGTCGTTATCAGTGAAATATCTTCCGGAACGCGCAGCCCGTGTCGGGTTAACGCCCTGACCACCCCTTCCACCATGCTGGTGCTGTTCGGGAAAATCACCTCCGGCCACTGCGATCTATCATGGCTCATCAGCCACGCATCCAGAGCCCGCTCAGCCTCTTCGGCGGTAAACCACTCCGTCACGAGCAAATCACGCTGGGGATCAAAGCCCACGTGAAAATGGCGGTACGCCTCTTTAATGCCGTCCAGACGCGCGTAAAGCGTTTCTCGCCGCAGGCAGGTGAGCGTGAGCACACGCCGATGTCCCTGCTCAAAAAGATACTGCATGGCGGTAAACCCAATCGCCCGGTGATCGGGTGACACGGCATCAAGCTCCCGATCCCGGTCAACGGAATTAATTAACACGCAGGGCTTATTTAACGTGCTCGCCAGTTTAAATATGATGGAATCATCAGTCCCAATAATAATTATCGCGTTAATATTCTTCTGACTGGCCTTTTCCATAAATAATTTCACGTCGGCGTGCTGTTCTTCTAATCCACAGCAGCTCACCCACACATTGTGCCGCGCGCAGGCTTCAGTAATCCCTTTTGTGACTTCCAGATAAAAAATATCGCCACGTCCCTGAAAGGTTCTTTCTGGCGCAAAAACAGCGATACCGTTAATTAACAGTCTGCCGCTCGCCATGGACTCCAGTACGCCTAATTCTCTGGCAGTACGAACGATCGCCTCCCGGGCTTTATCGCTGGTATACGATTTGCCGCTTAATACCCGAGATACCGTACTGACGGAATAGCCCGTCAGGGCCGCAATCTCCTCCATTTTTAACCTGCCCGGCATAGTGTGACCTCGCTCTCATTCAGTTTTTGCAAATATTTGCAGAAACAGCCTTTTGATTTTAAAACCAAATTTCAGAAAGCCTGGAGATTACTTAATCACCTTGCGAGTATTCTCACAAAAACACATTGTCGCTGCGGCTCGCCTTTCCTATTTTCCGGTCATCACTTCTTTTCAACAGAAATTAAGGTGTGACATGGAGAAGGTACGTTTTGGCATTATTGGAATAGGTAATATCGGCACGGTCCACGCGTGCTATTTACTGGCGGGTACGGTCAGCGACGCGTGCCTGACGGCGGTTTGCGATAATGCACCGGAAAAGCACCCGGCCATTCGCCAGCTGGTCGGCAATCTCCCCGTGTTCAGTGACGCCCAGGAGATGATCCAGAGCGGGCTTATCGACGCGGTGATTGTCGCGACGCCGCACTACGAGCATCCGCGCCTGTCGATGCTGGCGATGCGCAACGGCATTCACACCCTGTGTGAAAAACCGGCGGGGGTATACACGGCGCAGGTGCAGGAGATGAACACCTGCGCCCGGGACTGCGACGTGGTGTTTGGCATCATGTACAACCAACGCCCGAACCCGCTCTATCAGAAGGTAAAAGACCTTATCGACAGCGGTGAGCTGGGCGAGATCCGCCGCTCCAACTGGATCATCACCAACTGGTATCGCTCGCAGAGCTACTACAACTCCAGCGGCTGGCGCGCCACCTGGAAAGGGGAAGGTGGCGGCGTCTTGCTCAACCAGGATCCGCATCAGCTCGATCTCTGGCAGTGGCTGGTCGGCATGCCGGTCCGTCTGCGCGCGTTTTGCCAGTTCGGCAAACATCGCGATATCGAAGTGGAAGACGAGGTCACCGCCTATGCGGAGTACGCCAATGGCGCGACGGGCGTGTTTATCACTACCGTCGCGGAAACACCGGGGACCAACCGCCTGGAAATCGTTGGCGACCGCGGCAAGGTGGTCGTCGAAGAGGGGAAACTGCGCTACTGGCGGTTACGTGAATCCGAAACCGCCTTCAACGCCCGCTGGCAAAACGGTTTTGGTGAACCCGAATGCTGGGAGGTCTCCATCCCCGTCGCCCCGGAATGCAGCGAACATCACGTTATTACCGCCAATTTCTCGGCCGCCATTTTGCGCGGCGAGCCGCTGATCGCCCCGGGTCTGGAAGGGATCCGCGGGCTTACGCTTTCCAACGCCATGCACCTCTCCACCTGGACAGACGACTGGGTCGACCTGCCGCTCAATGAGAAACAGTATCTGCGCCTGCTTCAGCAGCGTATTAGCACCTCAGTGGCTAAAGAGACCGCCAGCATCACGCTGGACGCCTCTGGCACCTGGTAACAGCGGAGAAACACGATGTTAAATGTCGCTATCGTGGGAACAGGGAATATCTCGCATAACCATATTCAGGGCTATTTGCAGTTTGGTCAGCGTTGCCGGATCGTCGCGCTGGTCGATATCTACCCGGAAAAAGCCCACGAGAAAAAAGCACGCTACGGCCTGACGGATGCCCGCGTGTACGCAAGCCACCAGCAGATGCTGGCGTCAGAGCCCGATGTGGATATCGTCGATGTCTGTACGCCGCCCTATGTTCACGCGGAGATCAGCATTGATGCCCTGCGCGCGGGGTGCCATGTGCTGTGCGAAAAACCGATGGCCGCCTCGCTGGAAGAGTGCGACGCGATGATCGCCACACAGCAGGCCAGCGGTAAAACGCTCTCCATCATCGCTCAGAACCGCTTTACCGATGCTTTCTGGCGCTTAAAAGCCGCACTGGATTCCGGCCTCGCGGGAAAAATCTGCCATGCGCAGGTGGATTCGTTCTGGTGGCGCGGACACTGCTATTACGATCTGTGGTGGCGTGGCACCTGGGAAAAAGAGGGAGGTGGCTGCACGCTTAACCACGCGGTACATCATATCGACGCCATCCAGTGGATGCTCGGCTTCCCGTCGGAGGTCGTGGCAATGATGACCAACGTGGCGCACGACAATGCCGAGGTGGAAGACCTCAGCGCCGCGATCTTCAAATACCCGAACGGCGCGCTCACGCAGCTTACCGCCTCGGTGGTGCACCACGGGGAAGATCAGAAAATCATCATTCAGGGCGATAAAGCGCGTATCTCCGCGCCGTGGCAGGCCTTTGCCAGCGTCAGCGCCGATAACGGCTTCCCACAGGAAAGCCACGATCTGCCGCGAGAAGCGCAACTCAACGCGGTTTTTCACGACACCCGCAAACTCGAATGGACGCTACACAACGGGCAGATTAACGACCTGCTTTATGCCATTGAGCACGGCACGGCACCGTTAGTGGATGGTCTGCAGGGCAAGCGTTCCCTCGAACTGATTACCGCAATTTATAAATCAGCCATTACCCGCACCGTCGTCCCGCTGCCGATTCAGCGCGATGACCCGTTTTACCGTACCGGCGGGACGAACGCCCTCGCCCCCCGTTTTTATGAGAAGTCCGCAAGCGTGGCCAACTTCAGCGAAGTCGGTGCCATCCCCCTGGGAAAAGATCTGGATCGAGGAATGTCATCATGAACAAGAAAGACGGAATGAACTACGCCCCGGTAGGTAAACCGCAGCCGGTTGTCCGAGAAGGTGAATTTGTTTTTGCCGCTGCCGCACTCGACCACGGTCATATTTACGGCATGTGCAACGGCCTGATTGAAGCCGGCGCCACGCTGAAATGGGTGTACGACCCCGATCCGGCGAAGGTGGATAAATTCATCCAGCAATATCCGCAGGCCCACGTGGCGGCGTCGCTGGACGTGATACTCAACGACGACGAGGTGCGCCTGGTGGCGGGTGCCGCCATCCCGTCCGGGCGCTGTGCACTGGGGCTGAAAGCGATGGCCGCGGGTAAGGACTATTTCACGGATAAAGCGCCGCTCACCACCCTTGAACAGCTGGCCGATGCCAAAGCAATGGTGGCGCAAACCGGGAAGAAATACGCGGTGTATTACAGCGAGCGTCTGCACGTAGAGAGCGCGGTCTTTGCCGGACAGCTGGTGCAGCAGGGCGCGATTGGCCGCGTCGTGCAAACCCTGGGAACCGGTCCGCACCGGGAAGGGAGCGGTCGTCCGGAGTGGTTCTACGATCGTCGCGACTTCGGCGGCATTCTCTGCGACATCGGCAGCCACCAGATTGAGCAGTTCCTTTTTTATACCGGCAACAGCGACGCCTCGGTGGTGGCAAGCCAGGTTCGCAACGTTAAACACCCGCAGTATCCCGCCTTCGAAGATTTCGGCGACGCGATGCTGAAAGGGGAAAACGGTGCCAGCGGCTATTTCCGCTGCGACTGGTTTACGCCAGACGGGCTGTCAACGTGGGGCGACGGTCGTCTGACCCTGCTCGGCACCGAAGGCTATATCGAAATCCGCAAATATGTCGATTTAACCCGCGGCGAGCAGGATGTGGTTTACCTGGTGAACAAGGAGGGAGAATTCCGTTATCCCGTCGCCGGGCAGGTCGGGTTCCCGTTCTTTGGTGAACTGATCCTCGACTGCCTGCACCGGACCGAAAACGCCATGACGCAGGCGCACGCCTTCAAGGCGGCGGAGCTTTGCGTAAAGGCTCAGATGCTGGCCAACGCGACGGCATAACGGGAGGCAACGATGACGATCCTGAACACAGCGGTTATCGGTGCCGGCGCGATTCACCGCTGCCATGTGAATGCATTACGCCAGATCCCCAACGTCGCGCTGCGCGCGCTGGTGGATATCGACAGCGTTAAAGGACTGACGCTGGCGATGGCCTATCAGTGCCGTTTTTATCAGGATTACCGGGAAATGCTGCTGGATGATGCCATCGACGTGGTCCATATCTGTACGCCGCATTTCGAGCATAAACGTATGATTCTGGCGGCGCTCGCCGCCGGGAAGCATGTGTTCTGCGAAAAACCGGTGGGGATGAACAGCAGTGAGCTCGGCGATATCGTCCAGGCCGTCGAGCAGGCGCCGGGCCTGCTCGGCGTTTGCTATCAGAACCGGCTCAATCCCACCAGCCTGCGCATCCGACAGGAGTTAAGCGAGGGCGAGCTGGGGAAGATGCTCGGCATGAAAGCGGTGCTGACGTGGTCGCGGTCGGGCGCCTATTACACCGAAAGTCCGTGGCGTGGACGGCTGGCAACGGAAGGCGGCAGTCTGCTGATCAACCAGGCGATCCATACCCTCGACCTGATGCAGTGGTTCGCCGGCGGGGTCACGCGCCTGAAAGGCGTGGTGGAGAGCGGTGAGCTGGCGGACGTAACCGAAGGGGAGGACAGCGCAATGGCGACGCTGCACTTTGCTAACGGCGCGCGTGGCCTGTTTTATGCCAGCAACTGCAATACCACGGATTCCCCCCTCTGGCTTGAGATCCATTGCGAACGGGGTTCGCTGCTGCTCAATGACAACGTGCTCTGGCGCATTACCCCGGGCGAACGTCGCAAGCTGGCAACCGATGATTCTCCTGACGGCTCGGTCAAAAGCTACTGGGGGCTGGGACACCAGCAGGCGATCCGCCGTTTTTATCATGCCATTCATCACCCGGAAACGGACTACACCGATATCCATGCTGCCGGGAAATCACTCACCCTTGTGGAGGCCCTTTATCGCTCATCTCAATTAAGAAAATGGATAGATATCAATAATTAGAACGTAATGTGTCGTCCAGCAGTAAATAAAAAAACGACCTGAAACACAGGTTAATCATTACCCTACACTGGATATTATTATGGTCAAACCAACTGAACGTAGAGTTGGTTACGGCGTAGCGCTTGGCTACGGCGTAACCGATCTGTTTGGCGGGGGCGCTTTTGCCATTATCGGCACCTGGCTGCTCTTTTTTTACACCACCTATTGCGGACTCTCAGTGATTGAAGCGGGTTCAATATTCGCCATTGCCCGCGTTATTGACGCACTCCTCAGCCCCATTATGGGATACGTCACCGATAATTTCGGTGATACCTGGCTCGGACGTAAATTTGGCCGCCGCCGCTTCTTTTTATTACTCAGCTCACCGCTCATGTTTTTGTATGCCCTGCTGTGGATGACGGACATGGGCTACTGGTACTATCTGGGCACCTATCTCTCGATTGAACTGCTGTCGGCGATGGTGCTGGTCCCGTGGGAAACGCTGGCAGCGGAAATGACAAACCGCTATGAAGAGCGTAGCCGCCTTTCCGGCGTGCGCATGATCTGCTCTCAGCTCGGGGGATTTCTTGCGGTTTCCGTCCCCGGCGTCATTATGCAGTTCACGGGTAAAGATAATCCGTTTACCTATACCCTTACCGGGCTGATATTTTCCTGCGTATTTTGCATTGCGGTATTTATTACCTGGTACACCACCTGGGAAGCCAAAGATGTGCAGCAGGAGTCCGATTTTAAAGTGGATAACCAGCGCACCAGCGGGATACTCAATCACCTGAAATATCTGGTTCTGGATCTCTTTTCTTCATTCCGCATTCGCGCGTTCCGGCTGCATATCATTATTTATATCTTTTCGTTTACGGCGATGGACGTATTCGGTTCGGTCTTTACCTATTATGTCGTGTATTGCCTGAGCCAGGATGCGGCGGCGGTATCTGGCTGGCTGAGCATTGCGGCCTTCGCCTCGGTGCCAGGCACGTACGGGTTTATGCTGTTGCTGAACCGGCTGAATGTGACTCCATCCGCCGCGCTCCGCCTCTCCTACGGCTGTATTTTCTGCGTGCTGGTATTCCTGTTTACGGTCTACCTTACCGAAACGCAGGTGCCGACGCTGCTGTTCTCGGCGGTCTTTATCTTGCTGGGTGCCGCCCGCTCCGGCCTTTACTACATTCCGTGGAATATCTACAGCTTCATTCCGGATATCGACGAGATGGTGACGCAGCAGCGCCGCGAAGGGATTTTTGCCGGTGTGATGGTCCTGACCCGCAAAAGTACCGTGGCTATTGCCATCATGATTATTGGTCTGGTGCTGCAGGAGTCCGGTTTCGTGAAAGGCAGTGGCGCACAACCGGAAAGCGCGCTGGGGGCCATTATCGGCCTGATGATTTTCGCCACCGCGGCGCTTCTGGCGGTGAGTTTCTTCACTACCTACAAGTTTAAGCTCACCCGCGAGACGCATAAGTTGCTCCTCAAGGAGATTGCCCGGCGGAAACTGGGCGGAGATTACCGCGACTGCGACGCCAGGACTCGGGTGATCATCAAGCAGTTAACCGGATACGAGTATGACCAGGTGTGGGGAGGCGACGCCACACGACAGACGGTGGGAAGCGCCCAATTATCTCCCGTGAAATAACCGCGCAGACCGGGCAGCACTCCACTGTCCGGTCTGTTTTTATGCCAAAATGTGACCTCTGGCAGATTTACATCTCTTTACGCTATACTACCCGCTGAAATAATCAGCTCAACGCTACGGGCTGACGTTCTACGTGTTTTCACACAAATGGTATCAATTCCCCTTCTGAGGATCTGGCGAGAAGCCGGATAAACTATGTTAAACAGTATTTTAGTAATACTTTGTCTGATTGCCGTCAGTGCATTTTTCTCGATATCGGAGATTTCGCTGGCCGCCTCCCGTAAAATCAAACTGAAGCTGCTTGCTGATGAAGGCAACATCAACGCCTCCCGCATTCTCAAAATGCAGGAGAACCCCGGCACCTTCTTCACCGTGGTGCAGATTGGCCTGAACGCGGTCGCCATTCTCGGCGGTATCGTGGGCGATGCAGCGTTTTCGCCGGCGTTTTACAGCCTGTTTGTGCAGTACATGTCCGCCGAACTGGCCGAGCAGTTGAGCTTTATTCTCTCCTTCACGCTGGTTACCGGCATGTTCATCCTCTTCGCTGACCTGACCCCGAAACGCATCGGTATGATTGCGCCAGAAGCTGTGGCTTTGCGTATCATCAACCCGATGCGCTTCTGCCTGTTCGTGTTCCGTCCGCTGGTATGGTTCTTCAACGGCCTGGCAAACGTGATTTTCCGCATCTTCAAGCTGCCCATGGTGCGTAAAGACGACATCACCTCTGACGACATCTATGCGGTGGTGGAAGCTGGCGCGCTGGCCGGGGTGCTGCGTAAGCAGGAACACGAGCTCATTGAGAACGTATTCGAACTTGAATCCCGTACCGTGCCCTCTTCCATGACGGGCCGTGAAAGCATTATCTGGTTCGATTTGCATGAGGATGAGCAGAGCCTGAAGAACAAAGTGGCACAGCATCCGCACTCTAAGTTCCTGGTCTGTAATGAAGATATCGACCACATCATCGGTTACGTCGACTCCAAAGACCTGCTCAACCGCGTGCTGGCAAACCAGAGCCTGGCGCTCAACAGCGGCGTGCAGATCCGCAACACCCTGATCGTGCCAGACACCCTGACGCTCTCGGAAGCGCTGGAAAGTTTCAAAACCGCCGGGGAAGACTTCGCCGTCATCATGAACGAATACGCGCTGGTGGTGGGGATCATTACGCTGAACGACGTGATGACCACGCTGATGGGCGACCTGGTGGGCCAGGGGCTGGAGGAGCAGATTGTTCAGCGTGACGATAACTCGTGGCTGATTGATGGCGGTACACCGATTGAAGACGTCATGCGCGTGCTGGACATCGACGAGTTCCCGCAGTCCGGTAATTACGAAACCATCGGCGGCTTTATGATGTTTATGCTGCGCAAAATCCCGAAACGTACCGATTCGGTGAAGTTCTCCGGCTACAAGTTTGAGGTGGTGGACATTGATAACTACCGCATCGACCAGCTGCTGGTGACGCGCATCGACAACAAACCGACCGTGCTGGTGCCGCGGATGCCTGACGCAGAAGATAAGGTGTCGGCGTAAGACCCATATACATCAACGGCTCCCATTGGGAGCCGTCTTTTTAACTACTGCATAGCACGTTGGTTAAGCCATCTCAGTTTGCAGACGCATAACCTGACGGTTGACTTCGGACATCACAGACAGGTGCTGTTTGTCCTTCACTTTTGGGATAAGGATCTTGCCCTTATCAAATTCAAAAGCGCCAACATCCTTGATGTACAACCGTCCACGGAACAGGATCTTCACGTACTTCGCCACTTGAAGCGGGTTGTAGCGTTGGAAAATTTTCATTCTTGTATCTCCTGCGAATCATACGCTCTTGCGGTGCCACAATCGGCCCGACTGTCCTGAGCGCAAATTTTGATGCCCAATGACTATAGACCAGAACTACGGTGTTACCCAGTGTGCATAAGTTTATTTACCGTTTGATTACAATTATTCAGAATAATCTTTGCAAAGCGTGACTGAGAGCAGTATAAGCCGTCGTTTTTTCATGGATATGTGCGTTCACCCGCAAACTGGCATTGGGATTGCGGGAAAACCACATTGATCGCACTTATGATTAAAAGCGTAAGACCAAGTGGTCGGATCACCTGCAAACAATAAGGAAACGCCATGACCCTACGTAACATCCTTGCAGCAGCTTGTCTGCTGCTGCCCCTGTGGGCTTGCGCTCACAACATTGAAAAAGGACAACGTGTCCCGCCAGTCGGCATTGCTGACCGGGGAGAATTGATTCTCGACAATGATAAGTTTAGCTATAAAGCCTGGAATAGCGCGCAGCTCGCAGGCAAAGTGAGAGTTGTACAACATATTGCCGGTCGTACATCTGCAAAAGAGAAAAATGCCAACCTGGTGGAAGCGATCAAGGCCGCAAAATTCCCGCACGATCGCTACCAGACCACCACGATTGTGAACACCGATGACGCGATTCCCGGCTCCGGGATGTTTGTGCGTTCAAGCCTTGAGAGTAATAAGAAGCTCTATCCGTGGTCGCAGTTTATCGTCGACAGCAACGGAGTCACCCGTAAGGCCTGGCAACTGGAGGAAGAGAGTTCCGCGATTATCGTGCTGGATAAGGAAGGTCGCGTCCAGTGGGTGAAAGACGGCGCGTTGACCCAGGAAGAGGTGCAGCAGGTCGTCGCCCTGCTGCACAAGCTGTTGGCTCAATAAATCGAGACGCGGAAGCCGGGGTTGAGGAAGGATTCACGCGGGGTATAGTCCAGCGGCTTGCCCTGCCAGTCATGAACATGCGCCCCGGCGGCCGCTGCAACCGCGTGCCCTGCCGCCGTATCCCAGACGTTAGTCGGCCCAAAGCGCGGATAAAGCTGCGCCTGTCCTTCCGCCACCAGGCAGAATTTCAGCGATGAACCAATCGACGTCGTCTGGTGTTCCCCCAGCTGCTGCAGGTACTCCTGCAGTTCACTGTCGCTGTGCGAGCGGCTAATCACCACCAGCGGTGGGCGCGCATCGCGCACCTGGATCTGCTTACGAACGCCGCACTCCTCCTTCCAGGCTTTACCTTCCGCCGCGCTGTACATCACCTTCATCACCGGGGCGTAAACCACGCCGAGCACCGCCTTTCCCTTTTCAATCAGAGCGATATTAACGGTGAACTCCCCGTTGCGCTTGATGAACTCTTTGGTACCGTCCAGCGGATCGACCAGCCAGTAGCGCTGCCAGTGCTGGCGTACATCCCAGCTCTGCGGCGCTTCTTCAGACAGAACGGGGATGTCCGGCGTCAGCGCCTGTAAACCGTTCATAATGACCTTATGCGCAGCGATATCCGCCGCCGTGACCGGGGAGTCGTCCGCTTTACTGACGACCTCCATCGGTTTTGCACCGTCATACACTTGCATGATGGCATCCCCCGCATCCCGTGCGAGTTGACAAATTTTATCTAGCATTCTCCACCTCTTTGTTAACGCAGTGAGGTTAACTCATTGTTTTAGTTATATCGTAATGTGAACAATTCCGCTATCTGTGAAGCAATTCCGGTTTCAGTACGCTTTTTTCTGTCAGGATTCACATTTCTGTAAGCAACACGCTATAGATACATACTCTTTTGTGGCATGGATCGAAAAAAGGACTCCTCTGATGATTAAGTTTAGTGCAACGCTTCTGGCGACGCTGATTGCAGCGAGCGTGCAGGCGGCGACGGTAGATCTGCGTATTCTGGAAACGACCGATCTGCACAGCAACATAATGGACTTCGATTACTACAAAGATACCCCTACCGAAAAATTCGGTCTGGTCCGCACGGCAAGTTTGATCGATGCCGCGCGCGGTGAAGTGAAAAATAGCGTGCTGGTGGACAACGGCGATCTTATTCAGGGTAGTCCACTCGGGGATTACATGGCCGCGAAGGGGCTAAAGAAAGGCGAGATCCATCCCGTTTATAAGGCGATGAATACGCTGGATTATGCCGTCGGCAACCTGGGCAACCACGAATTTAACTACGGCCTGAAGTACCTGCACGATGCGCTGGCTGGCGCAAAATTCCCTTACGTTAACGCCAACATCATCGACGTTAAGACGCAGAAGCCGCTCTTTACCCCCTATCTGATTAAAGAGACCGAGGTTGTCGATCAGGACGGTAAAAAACAGACGCTTAAAATCGGCTATATCGGCTTCGTGCCGCCGCAAATCATGACCTGGGATAAAGCCAACCTCGACGGTAAAGTGACCGTTAACGATATTACCGAAACTGCGCGCAAATACGTGCCGGAAATGCGCGAAAAAGGGGCCGATCTGGTGGTGGTGGTTGCGCACTCGGGACTCTCCGCCGACCCGTATCAGGCCATGGCGGAAAACTCCGTTTATTATCTGAGTGAAGTCCCGGGCGTCGATGCGATCCTGTTCGGCCACGCCCACGCGGTCTTCCCGGGTAAGGACTTTGCCAGCATTAAGGGCGCAGACATCGAGAAAGGGACGCTCAATGGCGTGCCATCGGTGATGCCGGGCATGTGGGGCGACCACCTTGGGGTGGTGGATCTGGTACTCAATAACGACGGCGGCAGCTGGAAGGTCACTCAGTCAAAAGCAGAGGCGCGTCCGATTTACGACGCTGCGGCTAAAAAATCACTGGCCGCTGAAGATAAAAAACTGGTCGACGTGCTGAAGCACGATCACGACGCCACCCGCGAATTCGTCAGCAAGCCGATCGGCCAATCCGCCGATAATATGTATAGCTTCCTGGCGCTGGTGCAGGATGACCCAACCGTTCAGGTCGTCAACATGGCGCAGAAGGCCTATGCCGAACACTTTGTTCAGGGCGATCCGGATCTGGCAAAACTGCCGGTGCTGTCTGCCGCTGCGCCATTCAAAGTTGGCGGGCGTAAGAACGACCCGGCAAGCTATGTCGAAGTTGAGAAAGGCCAGCTGACGTTCCGTAACGCCGCCGATCTCTATCTCTATCCGAACACGCTGGTGGTGGTGAAAGCGACGGGTAAAGAAGTGAAGGAATGGCTGGAGTGCTCTGCCGGACAGTTTAACCAGATCGATCCGAAGAGCAGTAAACCGCAGTCGCTGATTAACTGGGATGGCTTCCGAACCTATAACTTTGACGTGATCGATGGCGTGAATTATCAGATTGACGTTACCCAACCCGCGAAATATGACGGCGAGTGCCAGGCCATTAACCCGCAGGCCGAGCGCATCAAAAACCTGACCTTCAACGGTAAGGCGATCGATCCGAATGCCACCTTCCTGGTGGTAACCAATAACTACCGCGCCTATGGCGGTAAGTTTGCCGGTACGGGAGATAACCACATCGCCTTTGCTTCACCGGACGAAAACCGCTCGGTACTGGCGGCGTGGATCAGTGCTGAGTCGAAGAAGGCGGGCGAAATTCACCCGGCCGTGGATAACAACTGGCGCCTGGCACCGATCCACAGCGATACGAAACTGGATATCCGCTTTGAAACGTCACCGTCCGATAAGGCCGCCGCGTTCATTAAGGATAAGGCGCAGTATCCGATGAAGAAGGTGGCGACCGATGATATTGGCTTCGCGATTTATCAGGTTGACCTAAGCAAGTCGCGGTGATTGTGTCGGGTGGCGCTTCGCTTACCCGACCTACGAGATCGGGTAGGCCGGGTAAGGCGAAGCCGCCACCCGGCATGTCACGCCGCCCGATCGTCCCGATTCGCCATCACCTTCGGCGTATTCACCTCAATCCAGTCCGCCAGCGCAGCCACTTTCTCACTGACCTCAATCCCCATCGGCGTCAGGCTATACTCTACGTGCGGCGGCACAACCGGATATGACACGCGATCGACAAACCCGTCCTGCTCCAGCGCCTGAAGCGACTGGGACAGCATCTTTTCGCTTACCCCGCCCATTTTGCGGCGCAGATCGCTGAAGCGATGCGTTCCCTGACGCAGGGCCAGCAGAATCAGCACGCCCCAGCGGCTGGTAACGTGTTTGAGCACCTCCCGGGAAGGACACTGTTCCGCAAAGAGGTTGCCATCGCGCATTTGTTCGCTGAGTGTCGGTATCGTTGTTTTCATACTTACCTTTTTGTACGTACTTACTAAAAGTTAGCTATGGTGCTAGTGTGCCATAACACCAGACAAACACGAAGGAGATTCATCATGATTGCGATTACCGGCGCTACCGGCCAGCTTGGCCAATACGTTATTGAAGAACTGCTGAAAACGGTTCCGGCAAACGAGATTGTCGCCATTGTCCGTAACCCGGCGAAAGCCGACGCCTTAAGCCAGCAGGGAATTGTAGTTCGTCAGGCGGATTACACGAACGAAGCCGCCTTCACCGCCGCGCTGAGCGGCGTGCATAAGCTGCTGCTGATCTCCTCCAGCGAAGTCGGCCAGCGTGCAACCCAACATCAGAACGTCATTAACGCCGCCAAAGCCGCTGGCGTGAAATTCATCGCCTACACCAGCCTGCTGCATGCGGATCGCTCCCCGCTGGGCCTGCACGTTGAACACGTCGAGACGGAGAAAGCGCTGGCGGCGTCCGGCATTCCTTATGCCCTGCTGCGCAATGGCTGGTATACCGAAAACTATCTGGCAAGCGCGCCACCGGCGATTGAGCATGGCGTGTTTATAGGTGCGGCAGGCGAAGGCAAAATTGCCTCTGCCACCCGTGCAGACTACGCCGCCGCCGCAGCCAAAGTGATCGCTGAAGAGGGTCATGCTGGCAAGGTATATGAACTGGCTGGCGACCACGGCTGGACGCTGAGCGAGCTGGCGGCTGAACTCAGCAAACAGAGCGGGAAGCCGGTGACCTATCAGAATCTCAGCGAAGCCGATTTTGCCGCCGCGCTGAAGGGGGTGGGTCTGCCTGCGGGGCTGGCGGATATGCTCGCGGACTCCGACGTGGGTGCATCCAAAGGCGGCCTGTTTGACGACAGCCATACCCTGAGCACACTGATCGGCCGCCCGACCACGCCGCTGGCGGAGAGCATTAAAGCCATTCTGTAATTGTTACAGATTGGTTATTTTTTGTGGCATCCCCTCGGGTCATCTCTGATAATGAAGCGATGACCACGAGGAGGCTCAACGTGCAAGGCGTACCGGAACAGTTCATTGATGAGAGAGACAGCGCGCGCTTTCGCCATCTGGCGCAGGTGCCGGGCATCGAACTCTATCACGCGCATATTTCCCGCTACGCCTTTGAGCCTCACACCCATGAAGCCTTCGGGATCGGCACGATTGAAACCGGTGCCGAACGTTTTCGCTATCGCGGTACCCAGCACCTCGCGCCGGAGAAATCCGTCGTTACCATGAACCCGGACGAGATCCACACCGGGGAATCCGCCACCGAAGGCGGCTGGCGCTACCGGATGGTTTACATCGAACCTGACCTGCTGGAAGAGGTAACCGGCCTCCGGCACTGGTGGTTCAGCGAGGTGACCCGTTTTGACCCCCAGCGCTCGCAGCAAATCGGCAGGCTCATCTATGGCCTGTGGCATACGGACGATCCGCTGGCGCAAAAAGGATTATTGCTGGATCTGATTGAGACCTTTCAGCCCCTGGCCCATCACGCGCCGGTGGTTCAGGAAGGTGCGCACCGCTTCGAACGTGTGCGTGAGTATCTGCATGACAACTATATGCACTCCCTGACGCTGGATGAGCTGGCCAACGTCGTTTCGCTCAGTCCGTATCATTTTCAGCGCCAGTTCAAAGCCCATTTCCACGTTACGCCGCACCAGATGCTGATGGCTATCCGCCTGTGGCGCGCCAAAGCGTTCCTCACCCATGGCATGCCCGCAGCTGAGGTCGCTGCGGCGACCGGGCTGACCGACCAGTCACATTTGACCCGGGCATTTACCCGCCGCTACGGCATTACGCCCGTGCGCTACCAGAAGCAGGTCACCCGGCGCTAATGCGCAATCTCATACAATACGCGCGCATTTGCCCCTCCTACACTGAGCGCAACGTGAAGCAATAGGGATGGAAAAATGATTAGTGGCGTGTTGTATGCCCTGCTGGCAGGGATGATGTGGGGGCTGATTTTTGTTGGCCCGCTGATCGTGCCCGAATACCCGGCAATACTGCAGTCGACCGGACGTTATCTGGCGCTGGGGCTGATAGCCTTACCTCTGGCATGGCTGGGACGCGCGCGCCTGCGTCAGCTTAGCCGTCAGGACTGGCGCACCGCGCTGGCGCTGACCATGATGGGCAACCTCATCTATTACGTTTGCCTGGCGAGTGCCATTCAACGCACCGGGGCCCCGGTCTCGACCATGATTATCGGCACACTGCCGGTTGTCATCCCCATCTTTGCTAACCTGCTCTATAGCCACCGCGATGGCAAACTGGCGTGGCCAAAAATGGTGCCTGCGCTGTTGTGTACCGCCGTAGGGCTAATATGCGTCAATATTGCCGAGCTGCGTCATGGGCTGGAGGACTTTGATCTGTGGCGTTACGGCTCCGGCATTCTGCTGGCGTTCGTTTCCGTGGCGTGTTGGGCATGGTATGCCCTGCGCAATGCACGCTGGCTGCGTGAGAACCCGGACAAGCATCCGATGATGTGGGCGACGGCTCAGGCCCTGGTTACGTTGCCCGTTTCACTGCTGGGATATGTTGGAGCGTGCCTCTGGTTAGGCCATCAACAGCCCGATTTCGCCCAACCCTTCGGACCCAGACCGTGGGTATTTGTTGCCCTGATGGTGGCGATTGCAGTGCTGTGTTCCTGGGTGGGCGCGCTGTGCTGGAACATTGCCAGCCAGAAACTGCCAACGGTGATCCTGGGGCCGCTGATTGTTTTCGAAACCCTGGCCGGGCTGCTTTATACCTTCCTGATGCGCCAGAGCGTACCGCCTGTATTAACGGCCTGTGGGATTGTGTTGCTGGTCGTTGGGGTGGTGATGGCGGTGAGAGCGAAGCCGGAAAAACCGAGGGTTGTGTCAGCATCAGAAGTGTGATTTTTGCCGGGTGGCGGCTACGCCTTACCCGGCCTACACGGAGCGATTTTGTAGGCCGGGTAAGCGTCAGCGCCACCCGGCACCAGGTTAAAACGTTTCCCAGTTCGCTTCAGGCACGCTCGCTGCGGGCTGCGCTTTCGGCACGTAGGTTTTCACCGGCGCGGCTTTGACCGCCTGATTACGGGTAATTTTAAACACCGCCACCGCGTCATTCAGGCGTGCAGCCTGATCTTCCAGCGCGGCCGCCGCGGCCGCAGATTCCTCGACCAGCGAGGCGTTCTGCTGGGTCACGCGATCCATTTCAGCCACCGCCTGGCCCACCTGGTCGATACCGCGGCTCTGCTCGTCAGAGGCTGAGGCGATCTCGCCCATAATGTCCGTCACGCGGGTGACCGCATTGACGATCTCCGCCATCGTCGCCCCGGCTTCGTTAACCAGCTGCGAGCCGGCGTTCACGCGCTCGCCGGAATCGTCGATCAGCGCTTTGATCTCTTTCGCCGCCTGAGCACTGCGCTGGGCGAGGGTACGTACTTCCCCTGCGACCACCGCAAAGCCACGGCCCTGTTCACCTGCACGCGCAGCCTCTACCGCCGCGTTCAACGCCAGAATGTTGGTCTGGAAAGCAATACCGTCGATTACGTTGGTAATTTGCGCAATTTTACTGGAACTGGTGGCGATTTCGTCCATCGTGCGCACGACACCTTCCACCACGTTCCCGCCCTTCTTCGCCGTTGAGGAGGCATCCAGTGCCAGACGGGAAGCCTGACGGGCGTTATCGGCGTTCTGCTTCACGGTGGCCGTCAGCTGTTCCATGCTGGCTGCCGTTTCTTCCAGGGAAGCCGCCTGCTGCTCAGTACGGGAAGAAAGGTCGTTACTCCCGGCAGAAATTTCACCGGCTCCGGTGTAGATGGTGTCGGCACCTTCACGCACCACGCCAACGGTGTTCGCCAGCGAGGTCTGCATCTCCTGCACGTTGCGCGCCAGGATCGCCATTTCGTTCTTACCGTCAGCCTGAATCGGCTGGGTTAAATCCCCTGCCGCAATGGCGCGAATATGGTTGATCACCTCTTCCAGAGGCAGCAGCAGCACGCGTCGCATGGCGATCCAGCTGGAAATAATCACCACAATGACCAGCAGCATTACCGCAGAGAGGATCCACAGAATGCGTTTGTAGTCGCTTTCATTGTCCTGGATGCCTTTATCGGTAAGCGTTGCCTGTGCTTCGCGCCACTCGCGATAAACCGCCTGCATCGCAGTCTGTTTTTGCTCAGCGTTCTGCTTGAACATGTCTTCCAGATTGCCCTGGCTCAGCAGCACGTTCATTTGCGTCAACGTGGCGGAGTATGTGCGGTACTGCTCTTCCAGCCGATCGGCCAGTTTTTCATCCAGGCCCGGCGTTTCTGGCAGCGCGTAGTATTTATCGTAATGAACCTGGGCATCTGCGAGCAGGTTTTTCGCCGTGTTAACCAGCTCGTTCAGCTGTCCGCCGTTAATCTGAGAGGCCATGCTGCTTTGCAGACGCAGCATCCCACGGTTCAGCGTCACGCGCGCCTGGTTCAGGCTGATCCACGCATCGGTAAACTCCGCCACATTCTTGCTGGAGAGCTGCGACACGGTGAAATTGTCTTTATCGTTGTTCAGCGCGTTGATAAAGATCCCCGCGGAAATCACTTGCATGATGCCGAGTACAAGCAGCACCGAAATAAGAAGAGTAATAACTTTTATACGTTTAAACATACGTTGCCTTTGTTATATGCAGGTTTGTCTGACGTGGATATATCGGCAGGCAAGGCGGGTTGTTTACTGTTTCTCCACCTTTAAAAACTTTCTAAACCACTTTCCTGAGTCCATTCAGGGCGTTAACCCGGATAATTTTTTTGTGACTTACATCTCACTTTTCCCCTTCCCTCTAAAGGGTTATAGCGTCGCCTTAAAGATGCATTTAATATGCATCTTATATTCTTGATGACGAGGTAACTGCTATGGCCTTTCGCGACCAACCCCTCGGCGAGCTGGCGCTCTCCATCCCTCGCGCTTCTGCGCTGTTCCGTAAATACGATATGGATTACTGCTGCGGCGGTAAGCAAACCCTCGCGCGAGCGGCCTCACGTAAGGAGCTGGATGTGGAGGTGATTGAAGCAGAGCTGGCGCAACTGGCCGAACAGCCTGTTGATAAAGACTGGCGTACCGCCCCGCTCGCAGAAATCATCGACCACATCATTGTGCGTTACCACGATCGCCACCGGGAGCAACTGCCGGAGCTGATCCTGCAGGCGACCAAAGTCGAGCGCGTACATGCTGACAAACCTTCCGTACCCCGCGGTCTGGCGAAATATCTGACCATGCTGCACGAAGAGCTTTCCAGCCACATGATGAAAGAAGAACAGATCCTCTTCCCGATGATTAAACAGGGAATGGGCAGCCAGGCAATGGGTCCGATTAGCGTGATGGAAAGCGAGCATGATGATGCGGGCGAACTGCTGGAAGTGATCAAACACACCACCCACAACGTCACACCGCCGCCAGAGGCGTGCACCACCTGGAAAGCGATGTACAACGGCATTAACGAGATGATCGATGACCTGATGGAACACATCAGTCTTGAGAACAACGTGTTGTTCCCGCGGGCATTAGCTGGGGAATAAAAAAAGCCGCTGCGGCCTGATGCCCTCTCCCACAGGGAGAGGGTGCAAAAACTAAAAACGGCAACTGAAGTTGCCGTTTTGCTTTTATCTTACGCCTGCCATACGTTTCTTACCGATAAACACCCAGCCCAGCCCCAGCGCGATAAACCACAGCGGCGTAACAATCAGCGCCTGACGGGTATCATCTTCCAGCGTCAGCAGCACCAGCACGAACACGAAGAACGCCATGCACACCCAGCACATCAGCTTGCCCAGCGGCATCTTGTAGATCGACTTCTCATGCAGGTGTGGACGCTGTTTGCGGTACACCAGGTACGAGCAGAGGATAATGGTCCAGACGAACATAAACAGGATTGCAGAGACCGTGGTGATCATGGTGAACGCGCCAATCACGCTTGGGTTCACGTAGAGCATGACCACGCCGCCCAGCAGGCACATGCAGGAGAAAGTCAGCCCTTTCGCCGGTACCGCACGCTTAGACAGTTTCGCAAAGGCGCTCGGCGCCACGCCCTCCTGCGCCAGACCAAACAGCATACGGCTGGTTGAGAATACACCGCTGTTCGCGGACGACGCCGCAGAGGTCAGCACGACGAAGTTAATCAGGCTTGCCGCAGCGGGCAGCCCTACCAGCACAAACAGTTCAACGAACGGGCTCTTGCTCGGCACCACGGAGCTCCACGGCGTCACGGACATAATGATGATCAGCGCGAAGACGTAGAACATGATGATACGAACCGGAATCGAGTTAATGGCGCGCGGGAGAGACTTCTCGGGATCTTTAGTTTCGGCCGCCGTGGTTCCCACCAGCTCAATGCCCACAAACGCGAACACCGCAATCTGGAAGCCGGCAAAGAAGCCGCTGATGCCTTTCGGGAACCAGCCGCCGTCATTCCACAGATGGGTAAATGACGCCTGTACGCCGGTTGGCGACTGGAAGTGCGTCAGTACCATCACCAGGCCCACAACAATCAGCCCCACGATAGCGACAATCTTGATCATCGCGAACCAGAACTCCATCTCACCGAACATTTTTACGGTGGCGAGGTTGAGGCTCAGCAGCAAAGCGATAACCGCCAGCGAGGCCACCCAGTCTGACAGTCCCGGGAACCAGAACTGTGCGTAGGCGGTAATCGCCACGACGTCCGCCATACCGGTAACAACCCAGCAGAACCAGTAGGTCCAGCCGGTGAAATAGCCTGCCCATGGACCGAGCAGGTCAGACGCGAAGTCGCTGAAGGATTTGTATTCGAGGTTCGAGAGCAGCAATTCACCCATTGCCCGCATCACGAAGAACAGCATGAAACCAATGATCATATAAACGAAGATGATCGACGGCCCGGCAAGACTGATGGTTTTGCCTGACCCCATAAACAGCCCGGTCCCGATGGCCCCACCTATGGCGATAAGCTGAATATGACGGTTTGTGAGATTGCGCCGTAGCGACTGTTCAGACGTCGCCTCTTCTGCAGCGGCGACTTTGACCTGATCTACCATGTAATTTTTCCTGTTTATGCCTGTCTGTGTTGTTAAGGCTCTTCTGGCCTTTAAATACGTCAAAAGATGACGTTCCCCTTGTAAGGGCTTATCGATATTAGGTAAGAATCGGCGGGATGAATACTATGATTTAGATATTATGTTAATAATATGTTGAAAGTGAGTGTCATATCACTCATACAGCGCGAAACAGCTCACAAAAATACACGCAAAAGTTTCGTTTGCAAGATAAAATATTGATAACGTCGTAACTATAGGTTTTATCACTATTTTCCTCTCCCCGAACGGAGAGAGGAAATAAGAAAAGTCGATTACAGGATTTCCAGCAGCTCGACTTCAAATACCAGGGTGCTGAATGGCGGGATGGATGCGCCAGCACCACGCTCGCCGTAAGCCAGGTTGTGCGGGATAGTCAGTTCCCATTTGGAGCCAACTGGCATCAGGGTCAGCGCTTCAATCCAGCCTGCGATCACGCCGTTGACCGGGAATTCTGCCGGTTCGCCACGCGCCACGGAGCTGTCAAACACGGTGCCGTCGATCAGTTTACCGGTATAATGTACGCGAACGTGGTCGGTACGTGCCGGGATTGCGCCGTCGCCCTGGTTGATCACGCGGAACTGCAGGCCAGACTCGGTGCTGTTCACGCCTTCACGCTCACGGTTCTCTTCCAGATATTTCACGCCTTCGGCCGCCATCTCTTCGAAACGCGCGCGACGCACAGCGTCAGCTCGTTCATGAATTTCACGCAGTGCGCGGTGAACAACGTCAACCGGAACAGCAGGCTGTTTACCTTCCAGCGCGTCAGCGATACCCGCCACCAGCGCTTCTGGTAACAGACCTTCCAGGCCGGATTCGCTCAGCTGCTGTCCTACCTGCAAGCCGATACCGTAACTTGCCTGCGCTTCGATAGTGTCAAAAGTCGGGGTGGTCATGGGTTTTCCTTCCATCACATTTAAAGTAGCGGGCAGCATAGCAGCCATGCCCTTATGGGTAAAACTTTGTCTGAAGTTAAGGTGACAAACCGCGACGAAACAGAAACAATAGAGACAACCAGGATTAATCCCGAACTGATGTCACGGATGTCGGGTTTGCTACGCCGTTCAGGCAGTTAGCAAACTATACTTCGATGCACAGGATAAAAAAGACGCGGAGCAGGAGGAGAGCCATGCCCGGGCGATTTGAACTGAAACCTACCCTGGCGAAAATCTGGCAGGCGCCGGACAATTTTCGCATTATGGACCCGCTGCCTCCCCTGCATCGCAGAGGGATTATCATTGGTGCGCTGATGGTGATCGTGGGCTTCCTGCTTCCTTCCGGCGGTGATGATGCCGATACCGCCCCTGTCACCCGCAATGCACAACTGGATATTCAGTCGCAAACGCGGCCGCAGCCTGATGCACAGCCGATGCAAACGCAACTGGTGACCCCTTCGAACGATCCGGGTCAGGTCGCGCCGGTTGAACCGGAGCCCGTCCAGGAAGATCAGGCTCAAACCTCCGCCCCGGTAGAGCAGCAGGCTCAGCAGCCTACGGGCATTGAGCAGCAGTGGCGCTCCTATCGCGTCGAGCCGGGTAAAACCCTGGCGCAGCTTTTCCGCGATCACAACCTGCCGCCGACTGACGTGTATGCCATGGCAAAAGTGGAAGGTGCGGGTAAGCCGCTCAGTAACCTGCAGAATGGTCAGATGGTACAGATTCGCCAGAATGCCAGCGGTGTGGTGACAGGCTTAACGATTGATACAGGAAATGGTCAGCAGGTGCTGTTTACCCGCCAGCCGGACGGCAGTTTTGTCCGGGCGCGTTAAAACCTGGTTCTTTAAAAAGCAAAACGCCGGCACAAGGCCGGCGTTTCAACGTGAGCAGAGTAAAAAATTACTCAGCTACAACGTTAACAACCAGTTTAGCGAACACTTCGCTGTGAACCTGGAAGTCAACTTCGTGCTCACCAGTGGTACGCAGAACGCCGTTCGGCATGCGAACTTCGCTCTTAGCCACTTTAACGCCTGCTGCAGTCACTGCATCAGCGATATCGCGGGTACCGATGGAACCGAACAGTTTACCTTCGTCGCCAGCTTTAGACGCGATGGTAACGGTGCCCAGTGCGTTGATTGCTTCAGCGCGAGCGTTAGCAGCCGCCAGAACGTCAGCCAGTTTGGCTTCCAGTTCAGCACGACGTGCTTCGAAAAACTCTACGTTTTTCTTAGTAGCTGGAACAGCTTTACCCTGTGGAACCAGGAAGTTACGAGCGTAACCCGCTTTAACGTTTACCTGATCACCCAGGCTGCCCAGGTTTGCTACTTTATCAAGCAGAATAACTTGCATTACCTTATCCTCTTAAAGTCGTATTAATGGACCGTGCCCGATTACTGATGACGATCAGTGTACGGCAGCAGGGACAGGTAGCGAGCGCGTTTGATAGCGCGAGCCAGCTGACGCTGATATTTTGCACGAGTACCGGTGATACGGCTTGGGACAATCTTACCGCTTTCGGTGATGTAGTTTTTCAGCGTTGCGATATCTTTATAGTCGATCTCTTGAACGCCTTCCGCGGTGAAACGGCAGAACTTGCGACGACGGAAATAACGTGCCATATGGCTAGTCTCCAGAATCTATCAAATCAATCTGCTCGGCATGCAGAACCATTTTGCTCAGGCCGTTCTTTGCCTTGTGGCAAGAGATGAACCCCTGAACGATTACTGCGCTACCGACCGTTAAACTGTGAGTAATGGCCTGGTTTTCGTGTCCGCTAATAATAACGGGCATTTGGCACCACGCCTGCCGGTGAAACCCGGCTTCCTCTTGCACAGAACGATGCTCAAGCACGAACTGGCAATGCGGAATTCCTGATGGACTGACCTTTCGAAGGGGAGCCCTGCATACGATGCCGGACAACGCCAGACGGTTGGTCATCAGAAATTACTCTTCAGAATCCCCAGCATCAGAATCATCTGCGGTTTCGTTTGCGAAATCATCGCGACGCTCACGGCGCTCGTCTTTCGCTTTAACCATCGGAGATGCTTCGGTAACTGCGTTTTTGGTACGCATAACCATGCTGCGGATAACGGCATCGTTGAAGCGGAAGGTAGTTTCCAGCTCATCGATCACTTCCTGCGGCGCTTCAACGTTCATCAGAACGTAGTGTGCTTTGTGCAGTTTGTTGATCGGGTAAGCCAGCTGACGGCGGCCCCAGTCTTCCAGACGGTGGATCGTACCTTCTGCACCAGTGATGGCAGCAGAGTAACGCTCGATCATACCCGGAACCTGTTCGCTCTGGTCAGGATGGACCATAAAAACGATTTCGTAATGACGCATCGAATTGCTCCTTACGGATTATTCAGCCTCCTGTCTGGGTCAGCCGAGGCCCGGGGAGGCAAGGAACGTGTTAAAGGTCGGCTGAAAAATTGACGCGTCATAATACTTGCGCGCCCCTGGAAACTCAAGCTGATTGCACAAATAATTCGCACAAAGCGTAAAGCGGGTCTAAGTGGGTGATTTAAAATTGAACACACCAGGAAGCGTTGTTTTTTTGAACAACTGCATCAGAAATGGTCACGCATCCCCGCCGTATGAATGATTACACTTTAATCAGAGAACACCTGAATTAAAGAAGGAGTATTCCCTCTCTCACAGCACGCAGTCGTGGAGCGCATATCATGAAAAAAATCGCATTAGCCATTATGGCTGCGCTTTTGCTCAGTGCAAACGCGATGGCAGCCATCAAAATAGACGGCCGGCAGGCCAGGAACATGGATGATGTGCAAAGCTTAGGCGTAATCTATATCAATCATAATTTCGCCACTGAAAGCGAAGCAGATCAGGCACTAAATGAAGAGACCGATGCCCAAGGCGCAACCTATTACCACGTGATGTTAATCCGTGAGCCCGGCAGCAACGGCAATATGCACGCCAGTGCAGACATTTACCGATAACGCTTTAACGCTAGCACCAGGAAAGCCAACAACGAGAACATAGCCATAGTTTACGTTGCCCCCTGCCCGGGGGCTTTTTTTTTAAATGGCTCTGAAATACCACCGGTTACAACTGTTTTTCGGTATTCCAGAGCACTTATTTACTTCTGCCCGTAATAGGCATTCGGGCCGTGCTTGCGCATGAAATGCTTGTTCATCAGGTAATCATCAATCCCCTGAAGCTGTGGATTTATGTCGCGGGCAATCCACGCCATTTTGGCCACCTCTTCCATCACCACAGCATTATGCACAGCGTCGTGAGCATCTTTACCCCAGGAGAACGGACCGTGTTGGTACACCACAATTCCCGGCGTATGCAGCGGTTCTGACTCACCCAGCGTTTCGATAATCACCTTGCCGGTGTTGAGCTCGTACTCGCCTTCCACCTCGGCCTGCGTTAACGCGCGCGTGCAGGGAATATCCCCGAAGAAGTAATCCGCGTGCGTCGTGCCCAGCGCCGGGATGGCAAGCCCAGCCTGTGCCCAGGCGGTGGCATGGGTTGAGTGGGTATGCACTACCCCGCCGAGGGAGGGATAACGTCGATAAAGCGCCAGATGGGTAGCGGTATCCGAAGAAGGACGCCACTGTCCCTCTACGACGTTTCCTTCAAGGTCCACGACAACCATATCGTCGACCTTCATGGTCTCATACGCCACTCCGCTGGGTTTAATGACGATGAGGCCGCGCTCTCGGTCAATCGCGCTGACGTTACCCCAGGTGAACGTTACCAGGCCATAGCGCGGCAAATCCATATTGGCTTCATAGACCTGCTGTTTAAGCTTAAGCATGTTCCACCTCCAGCAAACCTGCTCGCGCCATACGCTCGCGCACCCAGTCCCGCGCGTTTGCCACTTCCGCTGCCGGGTCGTCAGACGTCTCGCTCCACATCTCAATCAGGTAAGGCCCGCAATACCCTGTCTGCTTGAGCGTCTCGAAGCATCGTTCGAACTCCACCACCCCGGTGCCGAACGGTACGTTTTTAAACACGCCTGGACGGGTATCTTTGACGTGCACCGCCACGATATGCCCGATGCCCGCCTGCAGCTCCATCTGCACGTCGTTATCCCATGCCGACAGGTTGCCGATATCCGGATAGAGCTGGAACCACGGGTTATTCAGATAGTGCGCGTAGCCCAGTGCCTTGCTGATGGAGTTCATTAACGGGTAGTCCATGATCTCCATCGCCAGCGTCACCTGCGCGCGGCTTGCCATTTCAACGCTCTCTTTCAGACCGTCACGGAAACGACGGCGCGTTTCATCGTTGGCTTCCTGATAGTAAACGTCATAACCCGCCAGCTGGATCACACGGATACCGACATCCTGAGCAAAGCGAATGGCTTTGCGCATGATCTCCAGCCCCTGCGCCCGCACGGCATCATCTTCGCTGCCGAGGGGAAAACGACGGTGAGCGCTCAGGCACATGGACGGCACGCGCACGCCCGTTTCGGCAATGGCGCTCACCAGCGCCAGACGCTGCTCGCGGCTCCAGTCGAGGCGAGAGAGGCGTTCATCCGTCTCATCCACTGACATTTCGACAAAATCGAAACCCAGCTGCTTCGCCAGCTGTAACCGCGCCAGCCAGCACTCCCCCGTAGGGAGTGCCTTTTCATAGATGCCAAGCGGAACCTGTTTTGACAACATACCCGCTCCTTAGCCCCAAAGCTGAGCGATTGAGCGTTTGAACTGACGCGCTGCTTCCACCGGAGACGCCGCGTCACGGATGCTACGACCCGCGATAAAGACGTGAATCGGGATACCCTTGAACAGCGGCAGATCTTCCAGCGCCAGGCCACCGGTCACGGTCACTTTGAAGCCCATTTCGGCCAGACGTTTAATCGCGCTGATGTCCGCGTCGCCCCACGCCACGCCAGCGGCCTGCGCATCACGGCTGCGGTGGTACACCACCTGCTGGATCCCCGCATCGCGCCACGCCTGTGCCTGCTCCCAGGTCCAGAAACCGGTCAGTTCAATCTGCACGTCGCCGTTAAACTCTTTTGCCACATCCAGCGCGCCTTTGGCAGTGTTGATATCCGCGCAGCAGATCACGGTGACCCAGTCGGCGTTGGCTTCAAAACACATGCGGGAGAGGATTTTGCCCGCGTCAGCGATTTTGGCATCAGCCAGTACGATTTTGTGCGGGTAGAGCGCCTTCAGGTCACGAACGGCGCGAACGCCTTCGCCCACGCACAGAATGGTACCCACTTCAATGATGTCTACCTCTTCGGCAATCAGGCGGGTGGTTTCATAAGCATCGGACAGCGTCTGGTTATCCAGCGCAACCTGCAACATTGGTAATGACATGTTCAATTCCTCTTAAACGGCCGCCGCAGTGGCGTTATCAATTAAATCCAGCACTTCCTGCGCGGTACGGCAGGCGCGTAAACGGTCAAAATTGGCTTCATCATCAAACAGATTGACGATCTGCATGATGCCCACCTCCTGGTGGGTATTGGCATCGACAGCCGCCATGGTGATCAGGATATCGACCGGGTCGTTATCTTCATGGTTGAAGACCAGCGGCGTTTTCAGCGTGACCAGCGCAAAGCCGGTTTTCTTCACGCCCTCTTCCGGGCGGCCGTGCGGCATAGCCAGCCCCGGGGCAATCACAAAATAGGGGCCGTGCTGCGCCACGCCATCCAGAATGGCCTGGTAATAACGCGGCTCGACAACATCCGCCTTAACCAGCAGATCCACGCTCAGCTTCACCGCTTCCTGCCAGGTGCTGGCGTCAGCCTGCAAAAGGATGGAGTCATTCTCTGCCAGCGAATCTCGTAGTTTCATGTCGGGTCCTTACTTCACGTCTTGTGGGAAGTGTTCTTTGATCACTTCCAGCAGTTTTGGTCCGAAATCCGCAGGCGACAGCATGTTGCGCACGCCCACCACATATTTGTTGCCCGACACGCTAATCTCGCCGGCAATGTGAGTTGACGCGATGATGATGTCTGCGCCGTTCAGCTCACTTTTGTATTCACCCACTGCGCAGCTGTTTACCGTGTGGTCGATGTTTGACTGGGTTAAAAACTGGTCCACTTTCATCTTCATGATCATGGAGCTGCCTTGCCCATTGCCACACACAGCCAGGATACGTACGGTCATAATCGAAACTCCTTAGTGAGCAGAAACTTCTGCTGTTTGTTTTTCTGCATCTTCTTCTGCTCGCAGCGAACGGCCAGCGAAGAACATATAAGCCAGTGCAATCAGGATGATGACGGCCATAAAGACCAGCCCGACGGACGCAAAGCCCTGCATCATCGGCGGCGCCAGGATTGACCAGTCCGCCATGCCCATCCAGGCGCTCATACCGGTGAGCTTGACCGCCCACACGCAACCGAAGATTTCCACCATCCCCATCACCAGGCAGATCTTGAGCGCTGCACGCCAGCCGCCGAAGTGGTTAGCAAAGACGCCGATGGTGGCGTTGGAGAAGAACATCGGGATAAAGCCAGGAATAATCAGGATTGAGGAGCCGCAGGCCACCAGGATACCCACCGCAATCAGCTGGCCGATGGTGCCCCACATAAAGCCCCAGACGACGGCGTTTGGCGCGAAGCTATAGATGGCCGCACAGTCAATTGCCAGAACGGCTCCCGGGATCAGGCGCTGAGAGATGCCGTTGAAGGCTTCAGAGAGCTCGGCGACGAACATACGCACGCCCTGGGTGATAATGAAAATGGCCACCGCGAAGGAGAAACCGGTCTGCAGGATATAAATCGTCCAGTGCGTTTTGCCCGCCATCGCCTGCACAACGTCAATGCCAAAGGAGAGCAGAATGGCGCCGAAGAACAGGGTCATCACAATCGCCGTCGAGACGATGTTGTCGTGGAAGATATTCAGCCAACCGGGCATCTTGAGGTCTTCAACGCTCTCCTCTTTTTTCCCTAGCCACGGCGCAACTTTATAAGCAACCCAGGCCGCAAACTGCTGCTGATGGCCGATGGAGAAGCCACAGCCGTCGGTTACTTCCTGGGTCGGCTTGTACATCATGTTGGAGGTGATGCCCCAATAGAGCGAGACCAGCACCGCGGTGCAGATAATCGTGGTCCACATTGGGTAACCGAAGATATAGAGAGAAACCGCGATCAGACCCGCCTGCTGGAACATGATGTGACCGGTAAGCATGATGGTGCGAATACCGGTAATGCGACGCAGCAACACGTAGATAATGTTCAGCGCCAGCGCGAGCAGAACCGCGTAACCCACCCAGCTGTAGGCGTCACCCATGCGGTCAATCGTGGCCATCATAGAGGCATAAGTATCGGAAATTGCACCGTTTATACCGTAGACCTCCGCCATTTTGGCGACGACTGGCTTAAACGTGCTGGTCAGGATGCCTGACCCCGCCTGCAACAGCATAAAACCGATAATGGTCTTAATCGTGCCTTTGATGATCACGCTGACGCTTTTACGCAGCAGGATGTAACCCAGGCACGTCACGATACCCAGCAGCAGCGGGGCGTTGGTCATTACCTGATTGAAGAAAACGGTAAAGACGTTGTAGAGGATCTCCATAACTCTCTCCAGAAATGAGAACACGAGGGGCAATCCCTGTGTGGTTGGTGTCATCACTCTAGTAATCACAAATAATCATCACAAGATTGAATTTGATTATTTGTGACGTATCACGCAAATTATTTCCATGGTGTTAGTAATGGTTTTCACTACCGCACAAACAAAATGAATTATTCTTTATAATTCATGTAATTAATCATTAACAGCGGATAGTCTAACAAGGATAAAGCGAAGTATCTGTGATATCGCACAGTTAAAATTACGCACTTTTGTCATTGCAAAGCACGTCAAATGGTGCCAGAGTTAATCACAACAAATCGCCATATGATTACTTTTGATTAAAACCAGGAGTCAAAACGATGAGTAAAGTGAACACCATCACCCGTGAATCATGGATTCTGAGCACCTTCCCGGAGTGGGGTAGCTGGCTGAACGAAGAGATCGAACAGGAACAGGTTGCTCCTGGTACTTTTGCCATGTGGTGGCTGGGCTGCACCGGTATCTGGCTGAAATCCGAGGGTGGCGCCAATATTTGCGTCGATTTCTGGTGCGGCACAGGCAAACAGAGCCACGGCAATCCGTTGATGAAAAAAGGCCACCAGATGCAGCGCATGGCCGGCGTGGAAAAACTGCAACCGAACCTGCGTACCACGCCGTTTGTGCTCGACCCTTTTGCCATTCGCCAAATCGATGCCGTGCTCTCCACCCACGATCACAACGATCATATTGACGTGAACGTGGCGGCGGCAGTAATGCAAAACTGCGCGGACGACGTGCCGTTTATCGGGCCGCAGACCTGCGTGGATCTCTGGATTGGCTGGGGCGTGCCAAAAGAGCGCTGCATCGTGATGAAGCCAGGCGACGTGGTGAAAATCAAAGACATTGAAATTCACGCCCTGGATGCCTTTGACCGTACCGCACTGATTACGCTGCCGGCTGACCAGAAAGCCGCAGGCGTTCTGCCGGACGGCATGGACGAGCGCGCCGTCAACTACCTGTTCAAAACCCCTGGCGGTTCCCTGTACCACAGCGGCGACTCACACTACTCCAACTACTACGCGAAGCACGGTAATGACCATCAGATTGACGTGGCGCTGGGCTCCTACGGCGAGAATCCACGTGGAATTACCGACAAGATGACCAGCGCCGATATGCTGCGTATGGCGGAAGCGCTGAACACCAAGGTCGTGATTCCGTTCCACCACGACATCTGGTCAAACTTCCAGGCCGATCCGCAGGAAATTCGCGTGCTGTGGGAGATGAAAAAAGACCGCCTGAAGTACGGCTTCAAGCCATTTATCTGGCAGGTAGGCGGCAAGTTCACCTGGCCGCTGGATAAAGACAATCTTGAGTACCACTACCCACGCGGTTTCGATGATTGCTTTACTATTGAGCCTGACCTGCCGTTTAAGTCCTTCCTCTGATTATCCGGCCACATCGCCAGACCCTGAGTCTGGCGATTTCATATTTATTTTAGTAATTTCACGCTATTTCAAATATCATCTTTTCAAATCAATTCTTATCGGAATAGCTCATGACGGAAGCGCAACGGCATCAAATTTTACTGGAACTCCTGGCGCAAACAGGGTTTATCACCGTCGAGAAAGTGATCGAACGTTTAGGCATCTCCCCCGCTACCGCGCGGCGGGACATTAACAAGCTGGATGAGAGCGGCAAACTGAAAAAAGTCCGCAACGGTGCAGAAGCCATCAGCCAGCAGCGTCCACGCTGGTCGCCAATGAATATCCATCAGGCGCAGAATCACGATGAAAAGGTGCGGATCGCCAGAGCCGCCTCACAGCTGGTGAACCCGGGTGAGAGCGTCGTCATCAACTGCGGGTCTACGGCATTTTTGCTGGGCCGCGAGATGTGCGGCAAGCCGGTGCAGATCATCACCAACTACCTACCGCTCGCCAACTATCTTATCGACCAGGAGCATGACAGCGTGGTGATCATGGGCGGCCAGTACAATAAGAGCCAGTCCATCACCCTTAGCCCCCAGGACAGTGAAAACAGTCTTTACGCCGGGCACTGGATGTTTACCAGCGGCAAAGGCCTGACTGCAGACGGTTTATATAAAACCGATATGCTGACTGCGATGGCCGAACAAAACATGCTGAACGTTGTGGGCAAACTCGTCGTGCTGGTCGACAGCAGTAAAGTCGGTGAACGCGCAGGCATGCTATTTAGCCGCGCAGAGCAGATCGACATGGTGATCACCGGCAAAGGGGCTAACCCCGAGATCCTCCAGAAACTGGAAGATCAGGGCGTTAAAATCCTGCGGGTTTAAAGGTGCTGGCGGAAAAACGCCACCGTGGCCTCCAGCGCCGCTGGCGTAATGCGGTGGCGGACGCCCGATTCCCACAAACAGGTCAGATTGCCGTCCAGTCCTTCACGCTTTAGCGCCTGCTGCAGGCGAAAGGTGCCGTCAGGCGGTACCACGTCATCTGCGTCACCGTGCCACAGCAGAAGCGGACGATCGGCCACGCGCGGCAGTGCGCGAGTCACTTCCCAGTCAGCCAGCCTCGCCGTCATTTCCGTCAAATCTTGCGGGGGAAAAAGCGTCTTCGCCAGTGACGTAAAGTAGCCGGAGCCCATCAGACAGGCGACGGATCTCACTTCAGGATGATGCGTCATAATCCCCAGCGCCGTCATGCCGCCCATCGAGGCCCCGGCAACCGCCAGCCGGTTATCGGCCACCAGCCCTGCGTCATAAAGCGCATCGCGCATCCCGGAAAACTCGGTCAGACTGCCGTGCAGAATGGGCCAGAACTGACCAAGCCGCGCCTGTTCATCCCCCGTAAAGCGCGCACCGTGATCGGGGGCATCCGGCATGACGACACGAAAACCGGCCTGCGCCAGCGCCACCGCAAAATAACTGTAAACCAGCTTTGACGAGGTAAATCCATGATAAAAAACCACAACTGGCAGCGGTTTATCACGTTTCCCCGTCGGCATGGCGTGTAAAATTTCATGGTCGCCGAGACGGCGTATTTCAATTTCAATCATTGTCGACCCTGTACGAATGAATGATTCATAATGTTGAGAACTGGGTTACGGTTTCAGGCTATTTTCATTCGAAAATTACGCCCCAGATAACACTTCGGGAACATTCCCCCAAAACGAAATTCGCAGACAACTACACTATGGCTATCAGGAAAAGAGATATGGTTATGCACAGGTTTGCAGCTTTATTGCTGGTGCTTCTTCTCAGTGGCTGTAGCGCACTGCAGGGAACGCCGCAACCCGCTCCCCCGGTTGCCGATCACCCGCAGGAGATTCGTCGTAATCAGACAGAAGGATTACAACGAATGGGCACCGTCTCCGCGCTGGTTCGCGGTTCTCCGGATGACGCAGAAGAGGCAATAAAGGCACAAGCCGTCGCCGCCAAAGCAGATTATTACGTCATTATCATGGTCGATGAAACCATCATTACGGGGCAGTGGTATTCACAGGCCATTTTATACCGTCAGTAATGGTTTTCCTTTGAACGACATTTACACTGCTTTGCGTCCATAGACATTTTCCTGTCCACAATAAACTCCATGCCCGCGTCAATGGAAAGGAGTTTATTCGCGAAGGATTGCCCGGCGGATACCGGAGATATGTGAAATGGAGCTGACGATGAAACGAACTCTTGCTTTGACCTCTCTGTTGCTCTCAGCAGGCCTGGTGAGCACCACCGCGCAGTCAGCAGAATTTGCCAGCGCGGATTGCGTAACAGGTCTGAATGAAATAGGCCATATCTCCGTCAATAACATTTCGGGGAGCCCGCAAGATGTTGAACGTATCGTGGCATTAAAAGCCGATGAACAGGGTGCGTCATGGTATCGCATCATCCAGATGCAGGAAGATAACCATGTCGACCACTGGCGGGTACAGGCCATTCTCTACGTCTAAGAACCTTCCTGATAAAAGCCACTTATTTTTAGTGGCTTTTCGTTTTTGCAAGTTTTTTATCTTTTACAAAACCATATAAAAACAACTCAATAACATTTTGTTACACTAATTCAGTAAACGTAATCCCCGCTCTGCCGTTGAAGAACCATACCTTTTCAATGATGAGCAATTTATGATCAATCTTTTCCGCCGTGCGGGCCTCGGGACAAAGCTATCGCTGCTGACGGGCGTCAGTGTTGCCGTGCTGTTTCTGCTTTTCACTTTCCTGCTCAGCCAAAAAGCCAGCCAGCAGCTTGAAGCCCTCGCGGTAGAAGACCTGCATAACCAGTCCACCGGTATGGTCGATATGGTGCAAATGTTCAACACCAGCCTGAGTGAAGAAGTCGAAAGCTATACCAGACTGTTTACGACTTTTTTGCCCCAGCCATTTAGCGTCGATACGCTTCAGACCCGGACAATTAACGGGCTCAATGTTCCTCTGCTGAAAGGCGGGGACACGGAACTCCATGAAAATACCACTTTTTCTGACGACTTCCTGAACCGAACGGGGGCCATCTCCACGCTATTTGTTCGCAGCGGTAACGACTTTATTCGCGTCGCCACCTCCCTGCGTAAAGAGAATGGCGAGCGCGCAATGGGGACCGTTCTGGATACCTCCAGCCCGGCCTTTGCCGCCGCCAATAAAGGTGATGTCTACCGTGGCCTGGCGCTGCTGTTTGGCAAACGCTATATCACCCAGTACCAGCCGGTGAAAAACGCCGAAGGTCATGTCATTGCGATCGTCTTTGTCGGGGTGGACATTAGCCACTCCTGGAACGTCATGCGCGAGAAAATCCTCAACCGCCGCCTGGGCGAGAGCGGTCACTTCTTCGTGCTGGATCGCAGCAACGGCAAAACACGCGGGCAATACCTGTTCCACACCACGGAAGAGGGACAACTGCCGAAGTGGGACAGCGCGACACAACAGCAGCTTCTGGGTGATAAACCCGGCACCCTGGAGCGCGTAAGTGACGACGGACGGACGCTGAAAATGGCCTATACCCCGCTACCCGGCTGGAACTGGACTATCGTGGGCGAAGTGGATAAGTCAGTGCTGCTTTCAAGCGTCACCGCCATGCGCGATCGCTTCCTGCTGGCCGGTGTGGTCTTGTCAGTCCTCTTTGCAGGCCTGTTCGTGATCCTTATTCGCCGTATGCTGACGCAACCGCTGCGCAACGTGATCCAGCTTGCACGGCAGTATGCCGACGGCGATCTTCGCTCCAGCCTGCCCGTGACGCGCCGGGACGAGGTCGGACAGCTGATTGACGCCATTAACGGCATTGGCGGCGGGCTGCAAAAAATTGTTCTGCAGGTTCGCGAGGCTGCAGGTGAGATCCAGACGGGGACTAACGCGCTGGCCTCCGATACCGGCGAGATCTCAGAGCAGATCAACAAGCAGGCCAGCAGCGTGGAGGAGACCTCAGCCAGCATGGAGCAACTGGCCGCGACCGTACAGCAAAATGCCGCCAACATGGAGCAAACGCAGCAACTGGTGGGTGAAACCTCACGCGCGGTTCACGAGGGGGGTGAAACGGTAACCCATGCGGTTGCCACGATGGATGACATTCGCGAAGCGTCAAAACGTATCGAAGATATTACCCGCGTGATTGAGTCCATCGCGTTTCAGACCAATATTCTGGCGCTGAATGCGGCGGTAGAAGCGGCACGTGCAGGCGAGCACGGAAAAGGTTTTGCGGTGGTTGCCCAGGAAGTTCGCGCGCTGGCGGGCCGGAGCGCCAACGCGGTGAAAGAGATAGAACAGCTGATTGGCGATACGCTGAGAAAAGTGAGCGAAGGTCACGCGCTGTCTGAACAGACGCGTCTGGCTATGGATTCCATCATCGTTCATATCGATAACATCAGCCAGCTGGTCACCGAAATTAACCATGCATCGCGCGAGCAATCCGCGGGGATTGGCCAGGTGAATCTCGCCATGACCCACATTGGTGAAGCGTCACACATCAACGCCGATCGCGTCTCGCGCAGCGAACAAACCGCACACACGCTGCGCGAGAAAGGTTTACACCTTACCCAACTGGTCAGTCTGTTCCAGCTTAAACGCTAGCCAACCCTGCCCGTGGCGCGCAGCAGCAAATCGCTTTGCACCTGCTCGCTCATCAGCGTACCGCCACGGGTATCCAGCATCATGCGGCACCACGCCTGCGCCACGGGCGGCGATGCGTGCCGCAGCATCTGGCTCCCGGCTCCCAGCAAGAAAAGCTGCTGCGCGATCTCCCGCCCCTGCGCCTCCTGTGGTTTACGCAGCTTTTGCTGAAGCTGGCGCCAGCTACGGTCAAAGTGTCTGTCCTGCCCTTTGACCTGCGCAAACTCATCGGCCAGCAGGTCGTGGATCCCGGGCTGCTTCGTCAGCACGCGCAGCACGTCCAGGCACATGATATTGCCTGAGCCTTCCCAGATACTGTTCACCGGCATTTCGCGATACAGGCGGGGAAGCTCACTCTCCTCGCAGTACCCTACGCCGCCCAGCACCTCCATCGCCTCTGCCACAAACGGGATACCCGCTTTGCAGACGCTAAATTTCGCGGCCGGCGTAAACAGCCGTGCCCAGGCCGCCTCTTGCGGATCCACGCGTTTATCCCACGCGCGGGCGAGACGGAACAGCAGTGCCGTTTGCCCCTCCAGCATCAGCGCCATGCGGCTTAAGACCTCACGCATTAACGGCTGATCGATGAGATTTTTACCGAAGGTTTGCCGCTGATGAGCGTGGTACAACGCCACAGACAGCGCCCGGCGCATTAAACCATGGCTGCCCAGCGCGCAGTCGAAGCGCGTCAGACCGCCCATTTTGAGGATCTGCCGTACCCCTTCCCCTTCTTCCCCCAGCAGCCAGCCGGAGGCATCAAGAAACTCCGCCTCGCTGCTCGCGTTGGAGCGGTTCCCGAGCTTGTCCTTCAGGCGCTCCAGCCGTACGGCGTTACGTTGTCCGTCAGGTAAAAAGCGCGGGACAAAAAAGCAGGATAAGCCACCTTTTGCCTGAGCCAGCACCAGATGCGCATCACTCTGCGGGACGGAGAAAAACCATTTATGGCCTACCAGACGGTAGCTACCGTCGCTGCATTTTTCCGCTTTGGTGGTGTTGCTCAGGACATCGGATCCCCCCTGCTTTTCCGTCATCCCCATGCCGATCAGCAGCCCGCGTTTTTGCCCACCCGGCACGAGATGGGGATCGTAGCGATCGCTCATCAGCGGCGTTAACCATGCATGAAACGGTTTAGGTAGCGACTGTTGCAACAGCGGCGTGGCGGCGAAGGTCATGGTGACGGGGCAAAGCGTGCCGGCTTCAACCTGCGCATGCAAAACAAACCGGGCCGCTCTGGCCACAAAGGAACCTCTTCGCGCCTCCTCTTCCCACGCCAGGTTATGTACCCGGTTGGCACAGAGCCCCTGCATCAGGAGGTGCCAGGCGGGGTGAAAGCGAATATCGTCCAGCCGCTCTCCGGTGGCGTCGTAGCGTAACAGCTCCGGTGGGTTGACGTTGGCCAGCCTGCCCAGCTCCAGCGACTCTGCGGTCCCTAACTGCTGCCCGATACTGGCGAGCAGCTCGCTATCCCACTCGGCCCCCTCGCGGGAAACCGCGTCACGCAGGGCGCAGTCGGAGAGGAAAAGGTTGCTGTTTGAAAGCGGTGCCGGTTGATTGAAAACGGTATGGGTCTGCCAGTGCATGCTGTCTCCCTCCTTCAGTGGCAATGAGGATAAGTATGGACAGGCCGCGTGCACGCTGCATGGGAGGGGGGTCACAAGCTGGCGATCCCGCTGATATCATTCGTGAAATAGCTCACAGAACATAAGAATAAACTATTTCATCACTCCGCTTTTGTTGAATAATTTATTCTTACCCCTTTCAGTGAGGATCGTTATGCAACCGGATGCGCACAAGCGAGCATTAATTGCAGGCTCCATTGGTAACTTCATCGAGTGGTATGAGTTTGCGGTCTACGGTTTTATGGCGACCGTGATTGCCAGAAACTTCTTCCAGCTCGAGGGAGAAGCGGGACTGACCAGCCTGATCCTCACCTGGGCCTCGTTTGCTATCGCGTTCTTCTTCCGTCCCCTGGGTGCGGTGGTATTTGGCCGCATCGGCGACAGGATTGGCCGGAAACCGACGCTGATCATTGTGCTGGTACTGATGACGCTCGCCACCACAGCCATTGGTCTTGTGCCCGTCTACGCCAGCATAGGCATTGCCGCACCGCTGATCGTTACGCTGCTGCGCATTTTGCAGGGATTGTTCGCAGGCGGAGAGTACGGTGGTGCAGTTTCGTTGATGACAGAGTTCGCTCCACGCGGCAAGCGCGGTCTGTATGGCGCGTGGCAGTCCTTTACCGTGGCGCTCGGGCTGCTAGCGGGCGCGGGGATTGTGGCACTGCTCTCCGCCCTTCTCACGCCTGAGGCATTACATGACTGGGGCTGGCGTATTCCATTCTTCCTTGCGCTGCCGATGGGGGCTGTCGCGCTATGGCTGCGTGTGAGTATGGAAGAGACGCCGAGCTTTGTGCAGCAGAAGGAAAAACCGGTTGTGGCTCAGGCCAGCACCTCCGCCACGCTCAAAACGATTCTGATGGGCATTTGCCGGGTCATGGTCTGGTCGGCGGCAGGGTATACCTACCTGGTGATTATGCCAACCTATCTCCAGTCGGCGCTACACACCGGGTTTAATCAGGCACTGCTGATAGCGGTGATTTCGAATATCGGCTTTGCGCTGACCATCATTCCCTCGGGTATCCTGAGCGACAAGATTGGCCGCCGCACGGTGATGATGATTGCCACCGCCCTGCTGCTGATCCTCGCCCTGCCGCTGCTGAAAATGTTGCAGGCTGAGTCCGCCACGCTGGCCGTTAAAGCGATGGTGGTGCTAATTGCGGGCGGACTGGTGGGGATGCTGGCAGGACCGGGGCCGGCGATGCTGTCTGAAATGTTCCCGACGCGCGTGCGTTATACCGGTCTGGGGCTGGCGTATTCCCTGTCAAACGCGATCTTCTCGGGCTGTGCGGGACTGATTATTACCGGATTAATTAAAGAGACGGGCAACCTGGATATTCCGGCATATTACGTGATGGCAACGGCGGTGGTGAGTATTTTCGCGCTGATGACGCTGCGAAAGGATGACCATTTGCGGTCGTTAGAGGAGTGAGGTTGTTTTGCCGGGTGGCGGCTTCACCTTACCCGGCCTACAAAAACGCAGGCCCGGTAAGCGAAGCGCCATCGGGCGAAAATCAGCTACGCTGACGCACCGCTTCAAACAGGCAGATGCCCGTCGCCACAGACACGTTCAGGGACGACACGCTGCCCGCCATCGGGATGCTGATCAGCTCGTCGCAGTGCTCGCGCGTCAGACGGCGCATACCTTCACCTTCCGCCCCCATCACCAGCGCCAGACGTCCGGTCATTTTGCTCTGGTACAGAGTATGATCTGCCTCACCCGCGGTACCGACGATCCAGATATTCTCTTCCTGCAGCAGACGCATGGTACGCGCCAGGTTGGTTACGCGGATCAGCGGAACGTTTTCCGCTGCGCCGCAGGCCACTTTCTTCGCCGTCGCGTTCAACTGCGCGGAGCGATCTTTCGGTACAATCACAGCATGCACACCTGCCGCATCCGCGCTACGCAGGCATGCGCCGAGATTGTGCGGATCGGTTACGCCATCAAGGATCAGGAAGAACGGGTTATCCAGTGCGGCAATAAGATCCGGCAGATCGTTTTCCTGATACTGACGGCCCGGCTTCACGCGGGCAATAATGCCCTGGTGAACCGCGCCTTCACTTTTCTCATCCAGGTACTGACGGTTCGCCAGCTGGATCACCACGCCCTGCGCTTCCAGCGCGTGGATCAGCGGCATCAGACGTTTGTCTTCACGCCCTTTCAGAATAAACACTTCCTGAAAACGCTCCGGTGCGCGCTCGAGAAGGGCCTGCACCGCGTGGATGCCGTAAATCATTTCACTCATTGATGGTTCTCATTATGACTGTTCTTTCCCCTCTCCCCCCTGGGGAGAGGGTCAGGGTGAAGGGCGGAACTTACTCCGCCTGTTTTTTCTTCGCTGCACGTTTTGCTTTGGTGGCAGCAGCGATTTTCTGCGTCTTCGCAGAAGGTTTTTTCGCTGAGCGAGCGTCTTTCTTCGCCGCCTTCGGCTTTTGCTTCTTCTCGCCGCGGAACGCGCTGTCTGGCTCGAAGTTTACCTTCTTACCCGCCTGACGACGTTTACCGCCGCCCGGTTTACCGTTTCCGCCTTTTTTCGCCCGTTCACGCTCGGTTTTACCGACGTTACGCGGCGCACGCTCGCTGGAGATGAGGCTGAAGTCGATTTTACGGTCGTCCATATTCACGGCTTCAACTTTCACTTCCACACGGTCGCCCAGACGGTAGGTCTGGCCGCCCGATTCGCCAATCAGGCGTTGACCAACCTGGTCGAAGCGGTAGTAGTCGTTATCCAGGCTGGAGACGTGCACCAGACCGTCGATAAATAGCTCGTCCAGACGCACGAAGAAACCAAAGCCGGTCACGCTGGCAATCACGCCTTTAAAGACGTTGCCCACCTGGTCCAGCATAAAGTCACACTTCAGCCAGTCCGCTACGTCGCGCGTGGCTTCATCAGCACGACGCTCGGTCATGGAACAGTGCTGACCGAGCTGCAGCATCTCTTCCATCGAATAGTGGTAACCGCCGGTTTCGGTAGTGTTCCCTTTATGGCCCTGCTCCTGCGCCAGCAGATACTTGATCGCGCGGTGCAGAGAGAGGTCAGGATAGCGACGGATCGGCGAGGTGAAATGCGCGTAAGACTGCAGCGCCAGGCCGAAGTGTCCCCGGTTTTCCGGATCGTAAATCGCCTGCTTCATCGAACGCAACAGCATCGTCTGCAGCATTTCTGCGTCAGGACGGTCGCCAATGGACTCCAGCAGCTCGGCGTAATCGCGCGGTTCAGGCTTGTTGCCGCCAGGCAGCTCCAGACCCAGTTCCGCCAGTACTGAACGGAACGCGGTGATGGCTTCCGTTGACGGCTTATCGTGAATACGGAACAGCGCCGGCTCTTTGGCTTTCTCAACGAAACGCGCTGCCGAGATGTTCGCCAGGATCATACACTCTTCGATCAGCTTGTGCGCATCATTACGCTGGGTCTGCTCGATACGCTCAATGCGACGCTCTGCGTTGAAGATAAACTTCGCTTCTTCGCTCTCGAACGAGATCCCGCCGCGCTCTTCGCGTGCCTGATCCAGCGTTTTGTAGAGGTTATGCAGTTCTTCAATATGCTTGACCAGCGGCGCGTATTGTTCGCGCAGATCCTGGTCGCCCTGCAGCATATGCCAGACCTTGGTATAGGTCAGACGCGCATGGGAACTCATGACCGCTTCATAGAACTTGTAGCCGGTTAAGCGCCCTTTGGTGGAGATGGTCATCTCACACACCATACAGAGGCGATCAACCTGCGGGTTCAGGGAGCACAGGCCGTTAGAGAGCACTTCCGGCAGCATTGGTATTACCTGAGAGGGGAAATACACCGAGGTACCACGGCTGCGCGCTTCGTTATCCAGCGGGGTGTGCGGGCGAACATAGTAGCTCACGTCCGCAATCGCCACCCACAGACGCCATCCGCCACCGCGTTTTTTCTCACAGTAAACGGCATCATCGAAGTCGCGGGCATCTTCGCCATCAATGGTGACCAGCGGCAGGGAGCGCAGATCCACGCGGCCCACTTTGGACTCTTCCGGCACTTCTTCACGCAGACTTTCGATCTGATCTTCAACCGCTTTCGGCCAGATGTAGGGGATCTCATGGGTGCGCAATGCCATATCAACGGCCATGCCAGTGCCCATGTTATCGCCCAGGACTTCCACGATTTTACCAACCGCTTTGGTGCGACGCGTTGGGCGCTGAGTGAGTTCTACCACAACCACAAAGCCCATGCGTGCGCCCATCACCTCTTCAGGCGGGATCAGGATGTCAAAGCTCAGACGGCTGTCGTCCGGCACCACAAAGCCCACACCCGCATCAGTGAAGTAACGGCCAACAATCTGGCTGGTTTTTGGCACCAGTACGCGCACCACGCGCGCTTCCCGGCGACCTTTACGGTCAGCACCCAGCGGCTGCGCCAGGATCTGGTCGCCGTGGATACACATTTTCATCTGTTCAGATGACAGATACAGGTCATCTTTGCGGCCTTCCACGCGCAGGAAGCCAAAGCCATCACGGTGCCCAATCACGGTGCCTTTCAGCAAGTCGAGGCGTTCAGGCAGCGCGTAGCACTGGCGGCGGGTAAAGACCAGTTGCCCGTCGCGCTCCATGGCACGCAGGCGACGGCGAAGGGCTTCAATTTGCTCTTCACCTTCAATATTTAATTCAACGGCAAGTTCTTCACGATTGGCGGGTTTTTCGCGTTTTGTTAAGTGTTCAATGATGAACTCGCGGCTGGGGATAGGATTCGCGTATTTTTCGGCTTCGCGTTCCTGGAAAGGATCTTGTGACATGTCGGTTCCTCCGTTGTCAGCTCCGGTGGAAATTTTCTTCATTCCACCAGCAATAATTTATAAAGCGGTTGATTCTCTTCAACCAAATCGGCCAGCGTGTAGTTATCCAGTTCCTTGAGAAAACTTTGCACAGCCTTAGAAAGCGCCTGTTTCAGGCGGCAAGCGGGTGTAATGTGGCAAAACTCACTGCTGCAGTTCACCAGAGACAAGGGCTCCAGTTCGCGTACCACATCCCCGATGCGAATACTCTGCGCCGGTTTACCGAGACGGATCCCCCCATTCTTCCCGCGGACGGCAGCAACGTATCCGGCACGACTAAGTTGATTGATTATTTTGACCATATGATTACGAGATACGCCGTATACCTCCGTCACTTCAGAGATACTGGTCATCTTCCCATCGGGTAACGACGCCATGTAAATCAGCGCACGTAAGCCGTAATCGGTGAAACTTGTTAACTGCACATCAACCTCAGGAAAAAGGGAAAACGCGGTCAAACCGCAGAGATATTCATTAATGATGATAAACCAGCCAGATAGATAGCGGCTAATTTATTTGACAGACGGGGCGAAAAAGCGGAGATCCAGGAGCGGTCGCCGGATGGCGCTACGCTTATCCGGCCTACGAGTTTCCCCGCAGGCCAGCATTCACGAAGATTATGCGTCGAACGGGTCGCGCAGGATCATCGTTTCAGTACGATCCGGGCCGGTAGAAATAATATCGATCGGCACTTCGGTCAGTTCTTCAATACGCTTGATGTAATCCAGCGCCGCCTGTGGCAGGCCACTACGCTCTTTCACACCGAAAGTGGTCTCAGACCAGCCCGGCATGGTTTCGTAAATTGGCTCAATGCCTTCCCAGTCATCAGCGGCCAGCGGAGTCGTGGTCACTTCACGGCCGTCTGGCATACGGTAGCCGACGCAGATTTTCACTTCTTTCAGGCCGTCCAGCACGTCCAGCTTGGTCAGGCAGAAGCCAGACAGGGAGTTGATCTGCACGGCACGACGCACAGCAACCGCGTCCAGCCAGCCGGTACGACGACGACGACCGGTGGTCGCGCCAAACTCGTTACCCTGCTTGCAGAGGAACTCGCCGGTTTCATCGAACAGCTCGGTCGGGAATGGACCTGCCCCCACACGCGTGGAGTAAGCTTTAATGATGCCCAGAACGTAATCCACATAACGTGGACCCAGGCCAGAGCCGGTCGCCACGCCACCTGCGGTGGTGTTAGAAGAGGTTACGTACGGATAGGTACCGTGGTCGATGTCCAGCAGCGTACCCTGCGCACCTTCGAACATGACGAAATCGCCACGCTTGCGCGCCTGGTCCAGCAGATCGGACACATCAACAACCATACCGGTCAGAATGTCTGCAATCGCCATGACGTCATCCAGCACTTTCTGGTAGTCAACAGCGTCAACTTTGTAGAAGTTCACCAGCTGGAAGTTGTGATATTCCATCACTTCTTTCAGTTTTTCAGCGAAGGTGGCTTTGTCGAAGAGATCGCCCACGCGCAGACCGCGACGTGCCACTTTATCTTCATAAGCCGGGCCGATACCACGACCGGTCGTACCGATCGCTTTCGCACCACGTGCTTTCTCACGCGCGACGTCCAGTGCCACGTGATAATCCAGGATCAGCGGGCAGGCTTCGGAGAGCAGCAGACGCTCACGAACAGGGATACCACGGTCTTCCAGACCTTTCATCTCTTTCATCAGCGCAGCGGGAGACAGCACAACGCCGTTACCGATGATGCTGGTGACGTTTTCGCGAAGAATGCCTGATGGAATAAGATGGAGGACGGTTTTTTCACCGTTGATTACGAGAGTATGGCCTGCGTTGTGACCGCCCTGGTAGCGTACAACATATTTAGCCCGTTCAGTCAGAAGATCAACAATCTTCCCTTTACCTTCGTCACCCCATTGGGTGCCCAGTACGACGACGTTGTTACCCATTTTTTTCAAAATCACCGTTTGCTTAAAAATGGATTCTACCATCGCTTTTTCAGATATACAGCACTTTTTGACCTCAAAATACGCCAAATCCGACCACTTTTTGATCAGCCAATCGTTTTCCTCAACATGTAGTAGATCACGATGCCAGCAACCACAAGTCCACCGCCGAAACGGCGCAAAATATTATCCGGAAGTTGGCTCATGGTCGCGATCATGCGGCGCCAGGCACGCGGATAAAGCATCGGTCCCAGGCCTTCCAGCACTAACACCAGGGCCAGCGCCAGCCAAATGGTTGAATTCATTTTTATTCCTTATAAAAGAAAACCACCGCTCCGGAAGGAGCGGTGGTTTGAATACTCAAACGTGCCAGAGTTTATCGTGTTGCGTTAGTCGGCGTCTTCATATAACGGAAGAAATCGCTGTCCGGGCTGAGCACCATCACATCCTGGTTGCTCTGGAAGCTATTCTCGTAAGCACGCAGGCTACGGATAAAGGCGTAGAAGTCGGGATCCTGGCTGAAGGCATCAGCGAACAGCTTCGCCGCTTCCGCATCACCTTCACCGCGCAGAATACGGCCCTGACGCTCAGATTCCGCCAGCGTCTTGGTAACTTCGTAGTCCGCTGCCGCACGCAGCTTCTCAGCCTCTTCCTGGCCTTGTGAACGGTGGCGACGGGCTACCGCTTCACGCTCGGCGCGCATACGGTTGTAGATCGCTTCGGACACTTCAGCTGGCAGGTTGATCTGCTTGATACGCACGTCAACCACTTCGATACCCAGCGCAGCCATACTGTTCGGGTTGATCACCGGCACTTTACCGTTGGTTTCAGCCTGAACGCGTTCAGCTGCTTTCGCAATCGCGTCATCCGCTGCTGGCGTTTCCACTTCGTCTTCCGTGCCCGCTGTACCGGAATTCAGCGCATCGCGCACTTCCAGGGTCAGACGACCGCGGGAGTCGGTCACGATGTCTTTCACATCCAGACGACCAATTTCAGAACGCAGACGGTCAGAGAACTTACGTTTCAGCAGCACTTCCGCCTGAGAAACGTCGCCACCGCCGGTGGCCAGGAAGTAACGGCTGAAATCGCTGATGCGCCATTTGATGTAGGAATCAACGATCAGGTCTTTCTTCTCTTTGGTCACGAAACGGTCAGCCTGGTTATCCATAGTCTGGATACGCGCATCCAGCGTTTTCACTGACTGAATGAACGGCACCTTGAAGTGCAGACCCGGTTCGTAAATCACCGGACGTTTGTCACTGTCACGCACGACGCTGCTGAACTGGAACTTGATCCCACGCTCGCCCTCTTTCACCACAAAGATCGAGGTATACAGCACGACCAGTACGATGACGATGATCGCAATAACTGACTTACGCATCCTTATTCCCCCTGACGCTGGTAGTCGTTACGCTGCGCGTTAGCACGGCGTTGGTCCATAATGTCACCATCGTTCGAAGAAGGCGTTGTGTTCGCGCTGGCGCTGCCCGATGACGCTGGCGGCAGACGCAGCAGGTTGTTCGCTCCGCTGGTGTCTTTCGCGGCCGGTGCAGAACCGCCCTTCAGCATCTGATCCAGCGGCAGCACCATCAGGTTTCCACCTTTGCTGTCGTTAACCAACACTTTGCGGGTATGGCTCAGCACTTTTTCCATGGTCTCGATATAGAGACGCTCACGGGTAATTTCTGGCGCTGCTTTATATTCCGGCAGAATCTTCGCGAAGCGAGCCACTTCACCCTGTGCTTCCAGGATGGTCTGCGTCTTATACGCGCGTGCTTCTTCCAGAATACGCTGCGCCTGACCGTTAGCACGTGGCTGAACTTCGTTGGTGTACGCTTCCGCTTCACGGATGTACTGCTGTTCGTTTTCACGGGCAGCAATTGCATCATCAAATGCGGCCTTCACCTCTTCCGGCGGACGAGCAGCCTGGAAGTTAACGTCCAGCAGGGTGATACCCATGTTGTACGGACGAATGGTCTCCTCCAGCTCGCGCTGGGTATCGCTACGAATAACGGTACGACCTTCGGTCAGAATGCGGTCCATGGTGTATTTACCAATCACACCACGCAGGGCGCTGTCAGTCGCCTGACGCAGGCTGTCATCGGCGCTGGTTACGCTAAACAGATAACGTTCAGGATCGGTCACGCGGTACTGGACGTTCATCTCAACGCGTACCACGTTCTCATCAGACGTCAGCATCACGCCAGAGGCGGCCAGTTCACGGACGGACTCCACGTTTACCGCTGTCACGTCGTCAATGAAGGTCGGCTTCCAGTTCAGGCCCGGCTCAACCAGATGGCTGAACTTACCGAAACGGGTGACCACGCCGCGTTCTGCTTCTTTAATGGTGTAGAACCCGCTGGCTGCCCAGATGATTACCACCGCAGCGGCCACAATGCCCACTACGCGGCCACCCATTGGCGGGCGCGGACTCTGAGTGGAATTCCCCCCTGAGCCAGAACCTTTTCCTCCGCCCAGGCCACCAAGCTTTTTGCTCAGCTTGCGGAAGATATCATCCAGATCCGGCGGCCCCTGCTCGCGACCACCTTTGTTGCCATTTCCCCCAGAGTTGCCGCCTTGATTATTGCTGCTTCCCCACGGGTCGCGGTCTTGTCCGTTATTACCGGGCTGATTCCACGCCATGTATATGCTCCATATTTGTTATGCAAGGGCGAATTTTTCAGGCTTCCCCTTTCTGATCAGACGATATAGTCCGCCAGCGCAGGTTCTTGTTTACAGAGGCGACGCCAGTCAACGATCGGCATACGCACCTGCATCCCCACGCTGCCGTCATCCTCCATCCACTCTTTTTCTATCGCCTGAAGCTGATAAAACCGGCTGCGCAGCCTGCCTTCCTGTGGCGGCAGGCGCAGCGTGTGCTGCGCTACCTCACCGGAAAGACGTTCTGTCAAAGCCTGGAAAAGCAGTGGCACACCAATACCGGTCTGAGCAGAAAGCCAGACCCGAATCGGTTTGTTCTCTTCATCTCGGTCGATACGCGGTTCGAAATCCTCCAGCATATCGATCTTGTTCATCACCAACAGCGTGGGAATTTCGTGGGCATCAATCTCTTCCAGCACCACGTTCACCGCGTCGATGTTCTCCTGCACGCGTACGTCAGCCGCATCAATCACGTGCAGCAGCAGGGTCGCCTGTCGCGTCTCCTGCAACGTCGCTTTAAACGCCGCCACCAGATCGTGTGGCAAATGGCGGATAAACCCTACGGTATCCGCCAGCACCGTTTCACCCACGTCTGCTACGTCAATACGACGCAGCGTAGGGTCCAGGGTCGCAAACAGCTGGTCTGCGGCATAAACCTGGGCCTCGGTTATCTGGTTAAACAGGGTAGATTTACCGGCGTTGGTATAACCCACCAGCGACACGGTCGGGATGTCAGCTTTGGTTCGCGCCCGACGCCCCTGTTCACGCTGTTTCTCTACACGTTCCAGACGCGAGAGGATCTGGGTAATACGGCCACGCAGTAAACGACGGTCGGTTTCGAGCTGGGTTTCACCCGGACCGCGCAAACCGATCCCGCCTTTTTGTCTTTCAAGGTGGGTCCAGCCACGCACCAGACGCGTCGCCAGATGGCGCAGCTGTGCAAGCTCAACCTGCAATTTCCCTTCATGGGTACGTGCACGCTGAGCAAAAATGTCTAAAATCAATCCCGTGCGGTCGATCACACGGCATTCGCAGAGAGCTTCCAGGTTGCGCTCCTGGGCTGGAGACAGCGCATGATCAAACAACACGACTGACGCGCCGGTTGCTTTTACGGCATCCGCAATTTCTACTGCTTTACCTTCACCAACAAAATACTTTGGGTGCGGCGCTTTACGGCTACCGGTAATCACCTGCATTGCTTCGACACCGGCGGAAGAGACCAGAGATTCAAACTCCTGGAGATCTTCCATATCTTTGTCTTGCGAAAAATAGATGTGTACCAGCACCGCCTGCTCACCGGCATCATAACGGTCAAACAAGCGTAAACCTCTCTAAAAAGATCAGCGGGGAACGCAGGATCCCTGGCTCCCCGTGTGGATAACAGCTGAAACCTTATTCGGTTTCGTCGCTGTCCTGCGCTGGCGTTGAAGAACCCTGCGCGTTGCTGCCATGATGGTAGTTACTGCCAGTGCCGCCGCCAGCGTTATTGCTGTGATGAGAGACTGGACGGGACGGAACAACAGTAGAGATAGCGTGCTTGTAGACCATCTGACTGACCGTGTTTTTCAACAGGATCACAAACTGATCGAAAGACTCAATCTGACCTTGCAGCTTAATACCATTCACCAAATAAATAGAAACTGGAACACGTTCCCGACGCAATGCGTTCAGGAACGGATCTTGTAAAGATTGCCCCTTAGCCATTCTATCTTTTCCTTATATGCTTGTTTTGTACTTAGAACCTTGCGATTCTGAAAAATTGCGCACGATACGTCTCAATTGTACACATTCAGTGGGCGATATCACCAACAACCTCAATCACCTCGTTTAACGCCTGTTGCGGTTTTTCACTGTCTAACCAGTGAACTCCCTCCCAACCGCGCAACCAGGTGATCTGGCGCTTCGCTAACTGTCTCGTGGCGCAAACACCTCGATAAACCATTTCATCGTATGAAATCTCACCTTCAAGATACGACCACATCTGGCGGTATCCCACACAACGAACGGAAGGCATATCCGTATGCAAATCTCCACGGGCAAATAGCGCCCGCACTTCTGCTTCAAAATCTGAAGCTAACATCTGATGAAAACGCTGCTCAATTCGTTGATGGAGCAGTTCACGGCTCGCCGGGGCGATGGCGAACTGATGCACCTGATACGGCAGAGCGTCTCCTGACGTTTGCGTCAGTTCCGTTAAAGTTTTACCCGAAATGAAAAAAACTTCCAGTGCCCGGGAAAGCCTTTGCGGATCATTTGGATGGATTCGCGCTGCCGCAACCGGGTCAATCTCTGCCAGTTGCTTATGCAACACGTCCCATCCCTGCTCTGCCGCCTGTTGCTCAATCTTTGCTCTCACGTCAGGATCTGCGGAAGGTAAAGGTGATAATCCTTCCAGCAGCGCCTTAAAGTAGAGCATGGTGCCGCCAACCAACAGCGGTATACGTCCCGCCGCCGTAATCTCGGCCATCTCGGCTAAGGCATCCCGGCGGAAATCCGCTGCGGAGTAAGCCTCTGCCGGGTCGAGAATATCCAGCAAACGGTGCGGTGCCGCACGCAGTTCTTCTGCGCCAGGCTTCGCCGTACCAATGTCCATCCCCCGATAGATGAGGGCGGAATCAACGCTAATCAACTCTACAGGCAAAACTTTGCGTAACTCAATGGCTAACGCCGTTTTGCCGGAGGCCGTTGGGCCCATTAAAAAAATTGCCTTTGGCAGGCTCGCCTTACTTACGTCAGTCATGTTTCAGGGCGGTCATCGCCGTTTTCAAATCAACAGGTTGTAATAACCCACCCGGCGGCGCTTTCACCAGCTGTGGGCAGAGGCGTTCGACCTCCGCCAGCACGGTAATCGCCTGCGCCATACTCCACGGTGTATGTTCGCTGGCCAGATGGCGAGCGATCCACTGCGCGGTGTTGGCGGCCTCAAACGATGTTTGCTGCGCCAGGTAGCCTATCAGTTCAGGAATCAAGTTTTGTAAATTTTGTTGGCGTAAGGGTAAAGGCACTGCGCGAATTGTCACATGTTGTGGTTCGAGCACCATTTCAATGCCCATTTGCGCCAGTAGGGCCTCTGTACGCTGCAATACCCGCGTTTCTTCAGCGGATATTTTCAGACGAACCGGGATCAATAACGGCTGCGCACAGGCCGCATTTTCCCCTGGCGTCAGTTGCGCCTGTTTGAGCCAGCGTTCGGCAACCGGTAACGCCAGAAGCTGCAATTTGCCGTCGCGTTCTAGCAATGCCATATCCGGTGCGATAATCGTCAGCACTCGCCCGAAACTCTGGCTGTGCCCTTCAAGGGACGGTGTCGCCACTGCAACGTGATCTTTGCGCTCAACAGCAGGCGTTTCCAGCAACTTACGGTACAACGCCCCCTGCTGCTTTTGATAGCCGGGTTGAGCGTTCGGATAGTTTGCTCCCGTCGGACGCGTCGTGCTCGCACCGGTTGAGAATCGAGGCGTTTCCAGCTCTCGCGCGACAGCGGGCTGCGCAAAATGGTTGCGGCCCGCAGCGACACGGTTTTCCGGGATGGGACGCGGTGAGGAATCGTCTTTTTCCAGCGGCAATGCAGGCTCAACCTGCTGTTGCAATACGCTCAGTACGCCCTGATAGATAAAATCATGCACCAGACGCGACTGATGGAAGCGCACCTCATGCTTGGCGGGGTGAACGTTAACATCGACCTGATGCGGATCGATCTCCAGATAAAGCACAAAAGCCGGTTGCTGATCGGCCCCAAGCTTGTCTTCACAGGCCTGACGAATGGCGTGGTTAATGAGGCGGTCGCGCATCATGCGGCCATTCACGTAGCAATACTGAATTTCAGAGAAAGCCGCACTGCTGGCGTTCGGGTCGGCCACCCAGCCACGTAAAGCGAGATCGCCATGCTGCCACTCTATCGCCAGCGCCTGTTCCAGAAATGGCGTTCCGCAGATAGCCCCTAAACGGCGCTCTTTCTGCCCGCCTTCCGCCACCGCGCGATACTGGCGCATCACCTTGCCGTTATGGCTGAGATTAATGGTGACGTCAAAACGCGCCAGCGCGATACGACGAATGATCTCGTCGATATGGCCGAATTCGGTTTTTTCGGTACGCATAAACTTGCGTCGGGCGGGGGTGTTGTAGAACAGATCCAGCACTTCCAGCGTGGTACCGACAGGATGCGCCGCGGGTTTAACCGTCACATCCATGTCGCGTCCTTCGGCGTATGCCTGCCAGGCTTCCTGCTGTTCAGCGGTACGAGAGGTCAACGTCAGGCGGGAAACCGAGCTAATACTGGCGAGCGCCTCGCCGCGAAAGCCGAGGCTGATTATCGCTTCAAGATCGTCCAGAGAGGCAATTTTACTGGTGGCATGACGCGCCAGCGCCAGCGCCAGCTCGTCTTTTTTTATCCCACAGCCGTTATCGCGAATGCGGATAAGTTTCGCCCCGCCGCGTTCGATATCAATATCAATGCGGGTAGCTCCCGCATCGAGGCTGTTTTCCACCAGTTCCTTCACCACCGATGCAGGACGTTCCACCACCTCACCGGCGGCGATTTGGTTCGCAAGCTGCGGCGGTAGAACCTGAATCGGCATGATGTCTCCTTAGTTGGTCGCGGTCATCCCACCCGGCAGTGAAGCGTTGGCCACCTGGCCTGCTCCGCCCGACGGCGCGGACTGCAGCGGGTGCGCGTCAAAGTATTTACGCAGACCGTTATAAATCGCTTCGGCAATTTGCTGCTGATAGCTGTCGCTTCCCAGCAGGCGCTCTTCGGCGTTGTTGCTGATAAAGCCGGTCTCCACCAGAATTGACGGAATATCCGGCGAACGCAGCACGCCCAGGCTCGCATGTTCCGGGCGACGCTTGTGCAATGCCCCGATGCCCTGCAGCTGATTCAACACGTTAGTGGCGACATCATACCCGACGCGCTGGGAATGACCGAACTGTAAATCCAGTACCGCCTGGCTGAGGTACGGGTCTGACTGACTGTTTGCCAGCACATCACCCGCACCGCCCAGCAGTTCTGACTGTTTCTCATGCTCTTCCAGCCAGTTTGCCATCTCGCTGTTTGCCCGGCGGTTTGACAGCACCCACACAGACGCGCCCGTGGCACTGCGGTTTGGCGCAGCATCCGCATGAATAGAGACCAGGAAATTGGCATTTTGCTTACGCGCCACGTCCGAGCGCCCCATAACGGAAATAAAATAGTCGCCGTCGCGGGTCAACACGCCTTTAAACATAGGATCGTCATTCAGCAGCGCGCGCAGCTTGCGGGCAATGGCAATGGTGACGTTTTTCTCCCGCGTGCCGCCCGGGCCGATCGCACCAGGATCCTGACCACCGTGTCCGGCATCAATGGCGATAATCACTTTATCACCGCTGACCGCGCGGCGCGCACTGGCCGCCGGACGCGTTACCGTATTGCTGCTGGTTGCTGCGGTAATGCGATCGTTCTGCGATTTAAACGGATTACGCGCGGGTTCCGATGGACGCGGAGTATACACAGGCTCCTCCACGCGTTTCGCGACAACCGGTGGCGGCGGAGGCGGCGGCGGAACGTCGGCATTGATGGTAAAAACGACCGTATAGTTCGCGCCGTTTTGCTGCTTAACCGCTTTCGTTTTGCCCTTTTCGGTGAGATCCACCACCAGGCGCAATGACTGGCTGTCCTGCGGGTTACCCGAGCGGATACTTTTCACCAGGTTGTTACCGCTGAACCGAAGCGGGAGCCCCTGAATCACCCCGGTCTGTTTGATATCCAGCGCCACGCTGTGGCTGTCTGGCTGTGAAAAAGCGTATTCAGGGTCACCCATAAAGCTAAACGTGATCCGGGCCTGGCTTTCGCCGTTCGACACCTGAATATCCGAAAGGCTTGCCGCCCCGGCCTGCGCGCACAGCAGCACCGAAGCAGCCAACAGCCAACTTTTAACGCGATTTTTCATCCCGTCATCCCTACGCTTAACCGGCGAGACGCGCCAGTAAGGAACACCCTGATGAGGAAACCGCACTGATGCGAGCCTCACGCCCTTGTGCCTGGTAATCTATGTGAATTTCGACATCCGGGTCAGGTAACACACCCGCACCTTGTTGCGGCCACTCCACCAGGCAGATGGCATCATTGGCAAAATAATCACGGATCCCCATAAATTCCAGCTCCTCAGGATCCGCAAGGCGATATAAATCAAAGTGGTACACCATGAGATTGTCGAGGGTGTACGGCTCGACGAGCGTGTAGGTTGGGCTTTTCACATTCCCGTTATGCCCTAACGCCTGCAAAAAACCCCGGCTGAAAGTGGTTTTACCCGCCCCCAAATCACCATACAGATAAATGACGGTTGCCCCCTGACAGGCCTGCGCCACGCGCTTGCCGAGATCTAAAGTGGCTTGTTCATCAGGTAAAGGAATCGCTCGATTAGTCATTTTCTACGTCAATCACATCCGGGTTAACAACACGCCGTAGCGTGCAAAAAAGATCGGTGGCCAGCATACCGCGTGTCCCATATCGCGCCGCCAGTTTATCTGCCGCGACACCGTGGGCCACGCAGCCCGCACAGGCTGCATCATAAAGGGGAAGTTTCTGTCCAAGCAATGCGCCGATGATACCGGAAAGCACGTCGCCCATACCGCCGCTCGCCATGCCCGCATTTCCGGCATCAATAATGCCCAGCGCCTCGTCACTGGCAACGACGGTTCCTGCCCCTTTCAAAACGGCAACACCTCCGTAACGTTTTACCAGACGCTGAGCAGAAAGTAAGCGATCGCTTTCAATTTCTGCGACGCTGCAGTTAAGCAGGCGCGCGGCTTCGCCGGGGTGTGGCGTCAGGATGCGATTGTGACGCTTATCCGGGTTTATTGCCAGAAGGTTAAGCGCGTCGGCATCCCACAGCATCGGTTTACGAAAATTCTCGACTTTTTGCAGGGCCTGTTTACCCCATCCCTGTTGCCCAAGCCCTGGGCCAATGACCACGACATCCGCCCATTCGAGGCTTTCCTCAAGCGTCTGGGGCGTAAGCTCATGCACCATCAGCTCCGGTCGGGCTGTGATTATCGGTGCAATGTTCTCAATACGAGTGAGAATTCGCACTAAACCAGCACCGCTGCGTAATGCTGCCTCGCCGGTCATGCGAATCGCCCCTGCCGTACCGCGATCGCCACCAATAATCACCAGCCTGCCGTGGTCGCCCTTATGGGATGTCGGACGGCGCGGCGGAAACCACTCAGTCAGCTGCGATGCATCAAAACGGGCGATGCGCATTTCCTGCCCGGCTAGCCAGCCCTCCAGCCCGAGCGCGTTATGGTGTAATACGCCGACCACATCCCGTGCTTTACCGGTTAACAGACCCGGCTTCAAAGCAATGAAGGTCACGGTGTGCGCAGCCTGGATGACGGCGCCAGGCGTCGCGCCGGTTTGCGCGTTCAGGCCTGAAGGGATATCCAGCGCCACTACCGGGGCGCAATGTCTGTTGGCGTGTTCAATCAGCGCGGCAATATTCTCGCGGGGAGCACTGCGCAGCCCGGTACCCAGCAGACCATCAATAATCAGATCGACATCCTCCGGCCAGACGATATCAGGCGCATGAATCACACCACCGGCATTCAGCCATGCCTCCCGTGCTGCACTGGCCTCTTCCGGCAGGGGCTTATCACTTTCCAGCGCCAGCAGCGTAACGCGAATACCGGCAGCTACCGCAAGACGGGCAATGACGTAGCCGTCCCCGCCGTTATTGCCGTGTCCGCACAAAATCAGCCAGTGGGTGGATTGCGGCCAGGCGCTGCGGGCAACGGTAAATGCTGCTTCTCCCGCACGCTGCATCAGTTCATAAAGGGTGATCCCGAGGCTGTCTGCAGCCTCTTTTTCGGCGCACCGGAGGTCATCCGCATGCCAGATGGAATGTGGTATACTTGCGGGGTTTTTCTTCACTGTATGGTCCGTCATGTCACAGCCCCTAGATCTCAATGAGTTAGCGCAAAAAATAAAACAGTGGGGTGCTGAGCTTGGCTTCCAGAAGGTGGGTATTACCGACACCGACCTCTCCGCCAGCGAGCCAAAACTGCAGGCCTGGCTGGACAAACAATACCACGGCGAAATGGAGTGGATGGCGCGTCACGGCATGATGCGTGCCCGCCCACACGAGCTTTTACCGGGTACCTTGCGCGTCATCAGCGTACGCATGAACTATCTGCCTGCCAACGCAGCTTTTGCGCGCACGCTAAAAAATCCCTCTCTGGGTTACGTTAGCCGGTACGCCCTGGGGCGTGATTACCATAAGCTTCTGCGTAACCGTTTAAAAAAACTCGGGGAAACTATTCAGCAGCACTGTGTTTCGCTGAATTTTAGACCCTTTGTTGATTCCGCGCCTATTCTTGAGCGCCCGATCGCTGAAAAAGCCGGGCTTGGCTGGACAGGTAAGCACTCACTTATCCTTAGCCGTGACGCCGGATCGTTCTTCTTCCTTGGCGAATTGCTGATTGATTTACCGTTACCGATAGACGGCCCGGTGGAGGAAGGCTGTGGCCGGTGCGTGGCCTGCATGACCATCTGCCCGACGGGGGCTATCGTTGAGCCTTATACCGTTGATGCCCGTCGCTGCATCTCCTATCTCACTATCGAACTGGAAGGGGCCATTCCGGAGGAGTTTCGACCACTTATCGGCAACCGCATATACGGCTGCGATGACTGCCAGCTGATCTGCCCGTGGAACCGTTATTCGCAGCTTACGGATGAAGAGGATTTCAGCCCGCGTAAGGCGCTGCATGCGCCACAACTCATCGAACTGTTCGCCTGGAGCGAAGCCTGGTTCCTGAAAGTGACGGAAGGCTCGGCCATTCGTCGTATCGGTCATCTGCGCTGGCTGCGTAATGTCGCCGTCGCGCTGGGTAATGCCCCGTGGGATGAAGCGAACATTCAGGCTCTTGAAAGCCGTAGAGGTGAGCACCCACTTCTTGATGAACACATAGAATGGGCGATTGCGCAGCAGATTGAGAAGCGTAATGCCTGTGTGGTTGAGGTGCAGCTTCCGAAAAAACAGCGGCTGGTCAGGGTCATCGAAAAAGGACTTACGCGGGATGCGTGAACTATTCACAGCCTGTGTATAAAAATAAAAACTCAAGCGCCATCTGGGCTTGAGAAGAGGTCAAGTGATCTCAATAACATTTTGAAATCAAATTTTCTTCAATTTATACAATCACTTGGAAGGATATTATTCACCCTGCTAACTTTCTGCACAGTCAGGATTAAAGACGGAATCTGTGGATAACTCTGTTCACAAGAGTATTTCAGAAGAAATAGAAAACGTCCCCAACGACTCTTTTCGCTGTGGATACTTTAAATATGAAGAAGAATTTGGAGCGGGAAACGAGACTCGAACTCGCGACCCCGACCTTGGCAAGGTCGTGCTCTACCAACTGAGCTATTCCCGCTTGGGTGGTCCGTGCTCTGAAAGCACTTTCAAATTTTGGAGCGGGAAACGAGACTCGAACTCGCGACCCCGACCTTGGCAAGGTCGTGCTCTACCAACTGAGCTATTCCCGCTTGGGCAGTCTGTGCTGTGAAAGCACTTTTCAAATTTTGGAGCGGGAAACGAGACTCGAACTCGCGACCCCGACCTTGGCAAGGTCGTGCTCTACCAACTGAGCTATTCCCGCAAATCTGTACTGCTTTTGTTGCTGTCGTAACGTGTAATTCTCTGTCGTTACGGGAGGCGCATTATACGAGAAATCCTTTTAGCTGCAACCCCCCTTAAAGCGATTTTTTCGAAATTCAGTTCAAATGCTTATTAAATCGGCAAGCTGAACAATTTAACGACAAAAACCCAGCCACGCAAGGCGCCGGATCTCAAAATCACAGCTTAATAAAGTTTTCGCGGTAGTACGCAAGCTCTGCCACAGACTCACGAATATCGTCCATCGCCTGGTGCGTCCCCTGCTTTTTAAAGCCATCAAGGATTTCAGGTTTCCAGCGGCGCGCCAGCTCTTTCAGGGTACTGACATCCAGATAGCGGTAGTGGAAGTAAGACTCCAGCTCCGGCATGTACTTAAACAGGAAACGGCGATCCTGGCCAATGCTATTCCCACAGATAGGCGATTTACCTGCCGGAACCCATTGTTTCAGGAACTCAAGCGTCGCCAGTTCTGCCTCGCGATCGCCCAACGTGCTGGCCTTCACGCGATCCACCAGGCCGCTACCGGTGTGGGTGCGAACGTTCCATTCATCCATCAAAGCCAGCTGATCGTCGGACTGATGCACGGCAATCGTCGGCCCTTCGGCCAGAATATTCAGGTTGGCGTCCGTCACCAGAGTTGCAATCTCAATAATGCGATCGCGCTCGGGATCCAGCCCGGTCATTTCGAGATCGATCCAAATCAGGTTGTTTTCATCCGCGCTCATGTTATTTTCCACCCTTCTCGCATAACCGGCAGTAGCAGGTTAACTAGTATTAATTAGAGTGTATCATAGAGGTTTTGCCCCTTACGGGCGACCAGGAGCCAGCGCGATTGAGTAAAAATAAACTCTCCAAAGGGCAGCAGCGCCGCGTAAACGCCAACCACCAGCGCCGTCTTAAAACCACTTCGGAGAAGCCGGATTATGACGATAACCTGTTTGGTGAAGCGACAGAAGGCGTCGTCATCAGCCGTTTCGGTATGCATGCCGATGTGGAATCCGCCGACGGGGATATTCACCGCTGCAATATCCGTCGCACCATCCGTTCACTGGTTACCGGCGATCGCGTGGTCTGGCGTCCGGGTAAAGAGGCGGCTGAAGGGGTCACGGTTAAAGGTATCGTTGAAGCCGTGCATGAACGCACGTCAGTGCTCACCCGCCCGGATTTCTACGATGGCGTGAAGCCGATTGCCGCCAACATTAACCAGATCGTGATTGTTTCGGCGATTTTACCTGAGCTTTCGCTCAATATTATCGACCGTTACCTTGTCGCCTGCGAAACGCTGCAGGTTGAGCCGATCATTGTATTAAACAAAATCGATCTGCTGGACGACGACGGGATGGCCTTCGTCAATGAGCAGATGGATATCTATCGCAATATTGGCTATCGCGTCCTGATGGTCTCCAGCCATACCAAAGATGGTCTGAAACCGCTGGAAGAGGCGCTCACCGATCGCATCAGCATCTTTGCGGGCCAGTCCGGCGTGGGCAAATCGAGTCTGCTGAACAATTTGCTTGGCCTCCAGCAGGCGATCCTTACCAATGATGTGTCTGATGTCTCGGGTCTTGGCCAGCACACCACCACCGCATCACGCCTGTATCACTTCCCGCACGGGGGCGATGTCATCGACTCCCCGGGCGTGCGCGAGTTCGGTTTGTGGCATCTTGAACCGGAACAAATCTTCAACGGATTTGTCGAATTCCATGATTATTTAGGCGCTTGCAAGTACCGCGACTGTAAACACGATAACGACCCAGGTTGCGCTATCCGTGAAGCGGTCGAAAAAGGTGAGATTGCGGAGACCCGCTTCGAGAATTACCACCGCATTCTTGAGAGCATGGATCAGGTAAAAACGCGTAAAAACTTTTCTGATTCTGACAACTGACAACTAAGCTAAGCATCGCTAAAATCGTCCCCTTTTTTCAGGTTCCGGCGGCTTACCGCCGGATCAGGAACGACAAAACAATGGCCTGGAGGCTACCTTGTTAAACGCATTTAAACTTTCGCTTCAATACATTCTGCCAAAACTGTGGCTCACTCGCCTGGCGGGCTGGGGCGCAAGCAAACGCGCGGGCTGGCTGACCAAACTGGTCATCGACCTTTTTGTGAAGTATTACAAGGTCGACATGAAAGAGGCACAGAAGCCAGACACCGCCAGCTACCGTACCTTCAACGAGTTTTTTGTACGCCCGCTACGCGATGAAGTGCGTCCGCTGAACACCGACCCTAACGTCCTGGTGATGCCCGCTGACGGCGTGATCAGCCAGCTGGGTAATATCGAAGACGACAAAATCCTGCAGGCGAAAGGCCATAACTACAGCCTGGAAGCGCTGCTGGCGGGTAACTACCTGATGGCGGACCTGTTCCGTAACGGTACGTTTGCGACCACCTACCTGTCACCGCGCGACTATCACCGCGTACACATGCCGTGTAACGGTATCCTGCGTGAGATGATCTACGTTCCGGGCGATCTCTTCTCCGTGAACCACCTGACCGCGCAGAACGTACCGAACCTGTTTGCCCGTAACGAACGCGTCATCTGCCTGTTCGATACTGAATTTGGCCCGATGGCGCAAATTCTGGTGGGCGCGACCATTGTCGGCAGTATTGAAACCGTCTGGGCTGGCACCATCACGCCTCCGCGTGAAGGTATCATCAAACGCTGGACGTGGCCTGCCGGTGAAGCGGAAGGCTCTGTCGCCCTGCTGAAAGGTCAAGAGATGGGGCGCTTCAAGCTGGGCTCTACCGTTATCAACCTGTTTGCGCCGGGCAAAGTGAAGCTGGCTGAACAGCTTGAAAGCCTGTCGGTGACCAAACTTGGCCAGCCGCTGGCAGTCTCCACCGAAACTTTTGTGACACCCGATGCAGAACCTGCTCCGCTGTCACAACAAGAGATCAACGCCGAGCATGACGCCAGCCCGCTGGTTGACGACAAAAAAGACGAAGGCTAACAACAGAAGGATCGCTGACGTGCGCCCGATTATCGTTCTACTGATGGCCTGGTGCCTCAGCATGGGGGCGTACGCAGCGACAGCCCCCGACGCCAAACAGATAACTCAGGAACTGGAGCAGGCAAAAGCGGCCAAACCCGCTCAGCCAGAGACCGTCGAGTCGCTTCAGTCCGCACTGAACGCGCTTGAAGAGCGGAAAGGCTCTCTTGAGCGCGCTCAGCAATATCAGCAAGTTATCGACAACTTCCCCAAACTATCGCAAACATTGCGCGCGCAGCTGGCGAATCTGCGTGATGAGCCGCGCGATGTGCCAGCCAATATGACCACGGACGCCCTGAATCAGGAAATCCTGCAGGTCAGCAGCCAGCTTCTGGAGAAGAGCCGTCTGGCTCAGCAGGAGCAAGAGCGTGCACGTGAAATTGCCGACTCCCTCAGCCAGCTCCCGCAGCAGCAAACCGACGCCCGTCGCCAGCTTAATGAAGTTGAGCGCCGCGTGGGTACGCAAACTGGCAACACGCCGCAGGCGCAGGCACAAAATCTTGGTCTGCAGGCGGAATCGGCGCGTCTGAAAGCCCTGGTAGATGAACTGGAACTGGCGCAGCTGTCCGCCAATAACCGCCAGGAGCTGTCGCGGATGCGCTCGGAACTCGCACAAAAGCAGAGCGAGCAGCTGGATGCGTATCTTCAGGCCCTGCGTAATCAGCTTAATAGCCAGCGCCAGCGCGAGGCCGAACGTGCTCTCGAAAGCACCGAACTGCTGGCGGAAAACAGTGCCAACCTGCCAGCGGACATCGTCGATCAGTTTAAGGTCAACCGTGAGCTTTCTGCCGCACTGAATCAGCAGGCGCAGCGTATGGATCTGGTTGCCTCACAGCAACGTCAGGCGACCAATCAAACCCTGCAGGTGCGTCAGGCGCTCAACACCCTGCGCGAACAGTCCCAGTGGCTTGGGTCATCAAACCTGCTGGGCGAGGCGCTGCGTGCCCAGGTTGCGCGTCTGCCGGAAATGCCGAAGCCGCAGCAGCTGGATACTGAGATGGCCCAGCTACGCGTTCAGCGATTACATTTTGAGGATCTCCTCAATAAGCAGCCGCAAATTCGCCAAATCCGACAGGCGGATGGCCAGCCCCTGACCAGCGAGCAAAACCGGATTCTGGAAGCTCAGCTGCGTACCCAGCGTGAACTGCTGAACTCCCTGCTGCAGGGCGGCGATACGCTGATTCTGGAGCTGACTAAGCTCAAGGTTTCCAACAGCCAGCTGGAAGATGCGCTGAAAGAGGTCAACGAGGCAACGCACCGTTATCTTTTCTGGACATCCGACGTGCGTCCAATGACCTTCTCGTGGCCGATCGAGATCGTGCAGGATTTGCGCCGTCTGATTTCGCTGGACACCGTCAGCCAACTGGGACAGGCCAGCGTGATGATGCTGACCAGCAAAGAGACCATCTTCCCGCTGCTGGGCGCGTTGATTCTGGTGGGATTCAGCATTTACTCACGCAGGCATTTTACCCGTTTCCTGGAGCGTTCCAGCGCACGGGTGGGGAAAGTCACTCAGGACCATTTCTGGCTGACGCTGCGCACCGTGTTTTGGTCGATACTTGTCGCCTCTCCGCTGCCGGTGCTGTGGATGACGCTCGGTTACGGGCTACGGGAAGCCTGGCCCTATCCACTCGCCGTTGCCATTGGCGATGGCGTGACCGCCACGGTACCGCTGCTGTGGGTCGTGATGATCTGCGCCACCCTCGCGCGACCAAATGGCCTTTTCATTGCCCACTTTGGCTGGCCACGTAACCGCGTTGCGCGCGCCATGCGCTACTACCTGATGAGCATCGGGCTGATTGTGCCGCTGATTATGGCGCTGATCATGTTTGATAATCTCGATGACCGCGAGTTCTCAGGCTCGCTGGGCCGCCTCTGCTTTATGCTGATATGCGGTGCGCTGGCCATTGTCACGCTCAGCCTGAAACGTGCAGGGATACCGCTCTATCTGGATAAATCCGGTAGCGGCGACAACATGTTTAACCGACTGCTCTGGAACCTGCTGCTCAGTGCCCCTCTGATTGCAATGCTGGCCGCAGCAGTGGGATATCTGGCTACCTCGAAGGCGCTACTGGCGCGGCTGGAAACCTCTGTGGCGATCTGGTTCCTGCTTCTGGTGGTGTATCACGTTATCCGCCGCGGAATGCTGATCCAGCGCCGTCGTCTGGCCTTTGACCGCGCCAAGCACCGCCGGGCGGAGATCCTCGCTCAACGTGCGCGAGGTGAGGAAGAGTCAAACCATGTTAACAGCACGGAAGGCACGATAGACGCGGACGAGGTCGAACTGGACCTGGATGCCATCAGTACCCAGTCCCTGCGGCTGGTGCGTTCCATCCTGATGCTGATAGCCCTCCTGTCGGTAATCTTCCTGTGGTCGGAAATTCATTCCGCGTTTGGCTTCCTGGAGAACATCTCTCTGTGGGATGTGACGTCCACGGTGCAGGGCGTGGAAAGCCTGGAGCCGATTACCCTGGGTGCGGTGCTGATTGCCATTCTGGTGCTGATCATCACCACCCAACTGGTGCGTAACTTCCCGGCACTGCTCGAGCTGGCGCTATTGCAGCATCTGGATTTAACCCCCGGCACGGGATATGCGATTACCACCATCACCAAATACCTGATATTGCTTTTTGGTGGGATGGTCGGTTTCTCAATGATTGGTATCGAGTGGTCTAAACTGCAGTGGCTGGTCGCCGCGCTGACGTTTGGCCTGGGTTTTGGCATGCAGGAGATTTTCGCCAACTTTGTGTCCGGCCTGATCATCCTGTTTGAAAAACCGATTCGTATAGGCGATACGGTGACGATTCGCGATCTGACCGGTAGCGTAACGAAGATCAACACTCGCGCCACCACAATCAGTGACTGGGACCGTAAAGAGATCATCGTGCCTAACAAGGCGTTTATCACCGAGCAGTTTATCAACTGGTCGTTGTCAGACTCCGTCACGCGTGTGGTGTTGACAGTGCCGGCACCGTCGGATGCTAACAGTGAAGAAGTCACGCAGATCCTCTATACCGCTGCCGAACGCTGCACGCTGGTGCTCGATAACCCTGCACCGGAAGTGTTCCTGGTCGATTTACAACAGGGGATCCAGATTTTCGAGCTCCGTATCTACGCCGCCGAAATGGGGCACCGAATGCCGCTTCGCCACGAGATCCACCAGCTGATTCTGGCGGGCTTCCGCGAGCACGGTATTGATATGCCGTTCCCACCGTTCCAGATGCGTCTGGAAAGTATGGACGGACGAAAGATGGGTAAAACCCTAACCTCGGCGGCAAGAACCCGCCCGGCAGGAAGTTTGTAACTGTCTCCCCTCCCTTTCGGGAGGGGGATTTTAGCGCTATGCCACTTCCGTGACGAACGCCTGCGAGCGTCGACGGTAATTCTCGTAAATCCCCATCGCCAGCAGCGAGAAGAAGATCGGCCCACCAACCATCCACAACGCGCTGTTCCAGTCATTCGCCTCAACCACGGGCTGTATAACGGTAAAGATGTTGGCAAACGCCACGACCAGCACCACCACCGTGGTCGCCAGCAGCGTTGCCGCGCGGGTTTTGAAGATCACAAACGGACGCTCAAGATCCAGCTTCGCTTTGAAGAACGGGAACGCCAGGGTCAGGAACAGGTAGGGCAGCGTCATCGACACGTTCGCCATCAGGGTCAGCTTGTTGTAAAACGCAGACGCCGTATCGCCACCAAAAGACACCAGCAGGATGAACATGCAGACCAGCAGACACTGCATCCACATAGCGTTAGCTGGCATTCCTGCGGTGTTCAACTGCGTCATGCGTGCTGGCCACAGCGCTTTAGGCGTACCCTGAATGATCGCTTTCAGCGGCGAGTAGATCAGCGTGAAGAATGCGCCAGTATAGGCGAGGAACATCGACAGGCCGGTGATACGCGCAAACCAGACTCCCATTACCGATGCCGCCTCGGGGCTCAGGTTCATCGCCTGCCCCAGGGTCATCCCCAGGCTTTTCATTAGCACATAGGTAATGTTACCGAGGTTAGTGGTGTTATTGCTCAACACCTGTTGCCAGTTGGTGCTGACGCCCCAGAGGAAAATGGCCAGTGAATAGCCGATGGAAATCACGATAGCGGCAAAAATAATCCCTTTGGCGAAGTTCTTTTCCGGGTTCTCGGTCTTGTCGACCAGCCCGCCTACCGCTTCAATACCACCGTAAGCGAAGATGGCAAACACCACAAAGGAGAGCATAGCCAGCCCGGACTGATAACCCGGATTAGGGGATGAAACAAAATTGACCTCCTGCGCAAAATGCCCGCCGTTCAGGCACAGAATAGCGATACTCACCAGCAGCAGCACCAGGTTCAGACACATCACTGAAATACCACCAACCGCGGTGATACGGGCAATTTTGTTGATACCTTTCGACGCCACCAGCGTGACCATCACCATCCAGAAGACCGCCAGAATACCGACGACCTGCGTGGAGCTCAGCCCTGTCAGAGACCAGACCTGCGTTTTATCCGTACCAAAAAGAAACGTGGAGAACGGCACCCAGACTTTGGCCGCCGTGCTGACCATCCACACGACGTAGGATGAAAACCACATAAACGTCCCGATAAACGCGTAACGCGGGCCGATACTGTTGTTCATCCACGAATAGATACCGCCCTCTTCTTTTCGGTAAGCCGAGCCCATCTCCGCCATCATCAGCGCAAACGGGATAAAGAAGAACAGAGCAGAAACGATATAAAACGGCGTCGCGCTATAGCCCATCAGATAGAAAGCCGACGGGCTGTTAGCAAAGCCAAAAACTGACGTAAAAATCATCAGTATGAGCCCGGTAAGGGTCATTTTTTTGAGTGAGTGGGACATATAACCATCCGAAGAGGAATTAAACTGCGCGGATGGTAGCAGATGACCAGACAAATATTGTGGCTATGCGAGGCAATTTAAGAAAAAGACCCGTGTACACAGAAAATGGCAGTTTTTAATGTTGCCATGACAAAATGGAAAGGATAATTTCCACCAGAAGCGTAGGCCGGGTAAGCAATAGCGCCACCCGGCAATTCTTTACGCGCGATCGACCGTAAAGGCAATCACATCGCCCAGTTGCTCTGCGCCAAGAGCCAGCATTACCAGACGGTCAACACCCAGCGCTACGCCTGAGCAGTCCGGCAGACCGGCTTTTAACGCTTCCAGCAGGTTGTTATCAATTGGCTGCTGCGGCAGACCACGCGCGCCGCGCTTGCGGTTATCCTGCTCAAAACGCTGCTGCTGTTCACGCGCGTCGGTCAGTTCGTGGAAACCGTTCGCCAGCTCAATGCCTTTGTAATAGACCTCAAAACGCTCCGCCACGCGGTGATCTTCGGTGCTGATCTGCGCCAGTGACGCCTGGCTTGCCGGGAAATGGTAAACGAAGGTCGGGCGATCTTTGCCAATCAGCGGTTCAACACCAAAAGTGAACAGCAGTTGCAGCAGCGTGTCGCGATCCTCTTCGGTATCCGCCACGTTGCTCAGATCCAGTTTTGCCGCCACTTCGCGCAGCTGGGCCTTGTCCGCCGACAGCGGATCGATTTCCAGATGGCGCTGGAAAGCCTGCTGATAAGAGAGCGTTTCTGCTTCTGAACACTCCAGTACCTGCTGCAGCAGATCGTCCACCTCATTCATCAGGCGGTACATATCATAATGCGGGCGGTACCACTCCAGCATGGTGAATTCCGGGTTATGGTGACGACCCATCTCTTCATTTCGGAAACTGCGGCACAGCTGATACACCGGACCACACCCCGCCGCCAGCAGGCGTTTCATGTGGTATTCCGGGCTGGTCATCAGATACAGATTCATGCCCTGAGAGTGGCCAGGACCAACAAAACGGGTTTCAAACGGGACCAGATGAATATCCGTCACCGTTGCCTGACTCATGCACGGGGTTTCCACCTCCAGGACGCCGCGGTCGGCAAAGAAACGACGGATCTCCGTCATAATTGCAGCGCGTTTTAACAGATTTGGGATGGATGCGCTCGGCTGCCAGGTGGCCGTTTCGCTCATGAGTTTTTCTCCGATTTCAGACAAGGGCACGAAGTCTACTCGTTAGCAGGGACAGAGACAAATTTTGCGCAGTAAAAAAGCGCATTTCATTTAGGTTGATTATTTCGTGACGTAATTCATCAATCACCATGATAAATCACCGCACAGAACAGCAAAAAAATCGAACACGTCAAATTTCCCTGACATCTACACGGTTATACTCTTTTACCCATAAAGGAGCAGTGGAAACGCTTTCGCAATCGTCCCTTTGGGCGGGTGAACTACCTTTAGTTTGTCGCGTTGCGAAATAACAAAAATCTGGAGGAATGTCGTGCAAACTTTTCAAGCCGATCTTGCCGTAATTGGCGCTGGCGGGGCTGGATTACGTGCTGCGATTGCTGCAGCGCAGGCTAATCCAAACGCTAAAATCGCACTGATTTCAAAAGTCTATCCGATGCGCAGCCACACGGTTGCCGCAGAAGGAGGGTCCGCCGCCGTTGCGCAGGATCATGACAGCTTTGAATACCATTTCCACGACACGGTTGCAGGGGGCGACTGGCTTTGCGAACAGGATGTCGTTGACTACTTTGTCCACCATTGTCCAACGGAGATGACCCAGCTTGAGCAGTGGGGATGCCCGTGGAGCCGCCGTCCGGACGGCAGCGTCAACGTCCGCCGCTTCGGCGGAATGAAGATTGAACGCACCTGGTTCGCCGCCGATAAGACCGGCTTCCACATGTTGCATACCCTGTTCCAGACCTCCCTTCAGTTCCCACAAATTCAGCGCTTTGATGAACATTTCGTCCTCGATATCCTGGTTGATGACGGGCATGCGCGCGGCCTGGTGGCAATGAACATGATGGAAGGCACGCTCGTTCAGATCCGCGCTAACGCGGTGGTGATGGCAACGGGCGGCGCGGGACGCGTGTACCGCTACAACACCAACGGCGGCATCGTTACCGGTGACGGCATGGGCATGGCGCTCAGCCACGGCGTGCCGCTGCGTGATATGGAGTTTGTGCAGTATCACCCAACCGGTCTGCCAGGGTCCGGCATTTTGATGACGGAAGGCTGCCGCGGTGAAGGCGGTATTCTGGTCAACAAAAACGGCTACCGCTATCTGCAGGATTACGGTATGGGTCCGGAAACGCCGCTTGGCGAGCCGAAGAACAAATACATGGAACTCGGCCCGCGCGACAAAGTTTCTCAGGCCTTCTGGCACGAGTGGCGCAAAGGCAACACCATCTCAACGCCGCGCGGCGACGTGGTTTACCTTGACCTGCGTCACCTGGGCGAGAAGAAACTGCTGGAACGTCTGCCGTTTATCTGTGAGCTGGCGAAAGCCTATGTGGGCGTCGACCCGGTGAAAGAGCCGATTCCGGTTCGCCCAACTGCACACTACACCATGGGCGGTATCGAAACCGATCAGCAGTGCGAAACCCGTATTCAGGGCCTGTTTGCGGTGGGCGAATGTTCCTCTGTGGGTCTGCACGGCGCCAACCGTCTGGGATCTAACTCGCTGGCAGAGCTGGTGGTCTTTGGCCGCATGGCGGGCGAACGCGCAATGGAGCGTGCCGCAACCGCAGGCGAAGCTAACGGTGCCGCGCTGGATGCGCAGGTCGCAGACGTTGAAAAACGCCTGAAAGACCTGGTGAACCAGGAAGGTAACGAGAACTGGTCGAAGATCCGCGATGAAATGGGTCTGTCGATGGAAGAAGGCTGCGGTATCTACCGTACCCCTGAGCTGATGCAGAAAACCGTCGACAAGCTGGCGGAGCTGCAGGAGCGCTTCAAGCGCGTGCGCATCACCGACACCTCCAGCGTCTTCAATACCGACCTGCTCTATACCATTGAGCTGGGCCACGGCCTGAACGTCGCGGAATGTATGGCGCACTCTGCGCTGGCGCGTAAAGAGTCGCGTGGGGCACACCAGCGTCTGGACGAAGGCTGCACCGAGCGTGACGACGTCAATTTCCTGAAACACACTCTCGCCTGGCGCGATGCGGATGGCACAACGCGCCTGGACTACAGCGACGTGAAAATCACCACGCTGCCGCCGGCTAAACGCGTGTACGGCGCAGAAGCAGAAGCCGCCGAGAAGAAGGAGAAGGCGAATGGCTGAGATGCAAAAACTGAAAGTTGAAGTGGTGCGCTACAATCCGGAAGTGGATACCGCCCCCCACAGCGCTTTCTATGAAGTGCCTTATGACGAGCAAACCTCCCTGCTGGATGCGCTCGGCTATATCAAAGATAACCTGGCACCGGACCTGAGCTACCGCTGGTCATGCCGCATGGCAATCTGCGGCTCCTGCGGCATGATGGTCAACAAAGTGCCGAAGCTGGCATGCAAAACCTTCCTGCGCGATTACACCAAAGGCATCAAGGTTGAAGCATTGGGTAATTTCCCAATCGAGCGCGATCTGGTGGTCGATATGACGCACTTTATCGAAAGTCTGGAAGCGATTAAGCCGTACATCATTGGCAACCCGCGTACCCCGGATCAGGGACCCAATACCCAGACGCCAGCGCAGATGGCGAAATACCATCAGTTCTCCGGCTGCATCAACTGCGGCCTGTGCTACGCCGCTTGTCCCCAGTTTGGCCTGAACCCTGAGTTCATCGGCCCGGCCGCCATTACCCTGGCGCACCGCTATAACGAGGACAGCCGCGACCACGGTAAAAAAGAACGCATGGCGCAGCTTAACAGCCAGAACGGCGTCTGGACCTGTACCTTTGTGGGTTATTGCTCCGAAGTCTGTCCGAAGCATGTCGACCCTGCCGCCGCAATTCAGCAGGGTAAAGTGGAAAGCTCGAAAGACTTTCTTATCGCTACCCTGAAACCACGCTAAGGAGTGCATGATGACGACTAAACGCAAAGCCTATGTGCGGCCAGTGCCGTCCACCTGGTGGAAAAACCTGCCGTTTTATCGCTTCTACATGCTGCGTGAAGGCACGGCGGTACCGGCGGTCTGGTTCAGCCTTGAGCTGATGTATGGCGTTTTTGCCCTCAAGCACGGGCCGGAAACCTGGGCGAACTTTGTCGGTTTCCTGCAAAACCCCATCATTGTAATTCTGAACCTGATCGTGCTCGCGGCAGCGCTGCTTCATACCAAAACCTGGTTTGAACTGGCGCCAAAAGCGGCAAACATCATCGTAAAAGGCGAGAAAATGGGGCCAGAGCCGGTGATTAAAGGGCTATGGGGAGTGACGATCCTGGTCACTGTGGTCATTCTGTTTGTCGCACTGTTCTGGTAAGGAGACGACTGTGATTAATCCAAATCCAAAACGTTCAGACGAGCCGGTCTTCTGGGGCCTGTTTGGCGCAGGCGGCATGTGGAGCGCCATCATCGCGCCGGTGATCATTCTGCTGGTCGGGATTATGCTGCCGCTGGGGTTATTCCCGGGCGATGCGCTGAGCTACGAACGCGTGCTGGCGTTTGCGAGCAGCTTTATTGGTCGGGTATTCATCTTCCTGATGATCGTCCTGCCGCTGTGGTGTGGCCTGCACCGTATTCACCATGCGATGCATGACCTGAAAATCCATGTACCGAGCGGTAAATGGGTATTCTACGGTCTGGCGGCCATCCTGACCGTGGTGACGCTGATTGCCGTGGTCACTATCTGATACATCTGGCCCGCCCTCCGGCGGGCCTTTTATTTCTGCATTTTTCCCACCAGCCATTGAGCAAACTCATGCATTGCGGGGGTTTCAGCCCTCGACTGTAATCGCGTGAGCCAGTAACTCCCCAGGTCAATCCGGGTGGCAAACGGCTGCACGATACGCTCGCTATTGAGCAGATGGGTAAACATATCCACAGGTGCTATGGCGATGCCCACACCTGCCTGCGCGGCTTCCAGCATGGTCACGGACGAATCAAAGACCATCACCCGATGCGTGGGTGACGGGGGATGTTCACCTGCCGCCTGCATCCACGCCGACCATTCGTCGCGTCGGTAGGAGCGCAGCAGGGTAAACTTCAGAATGTCGGCCGGAGACTGGAGCCCGAGAGCAATATCGGGTGAGCAAAGCGGGGACAGCGGTGCAGAACACAGGAACTGCGCTTCAGTGCCATGCCACGCCCCGCCACCGTAGCGAATCGTATAATCCAGCCCTTCCGCCGCGGGATCGACGCGGTTGTTATGGGTCGAAAGATGAAGATCGATATGCGGATAGCAGCGACGAAAGTCCGCGAGCTGCGAGAATAAAACACCGGTAGCAAAGGTGCCGACCACACCCACTTTTAGCTTCTCCTGGGCGCGATGACTGGCAAAGCGATCCAGCATTCCGGCGATCCGATCGAATGAATCATTCAACACCGGCAGCAAATTTTCACCTTCCGTGGTCAGCATCAGCCCGCGCGAAACGCGGACAAACAGCTGACAATTCAGATGCTGCTCCAGCGCTTTAACGTGCTGGCTGATGGCAGAGTGGGTCACGTTCAGCTCTATCGCAGCATGCGTAAAACTGAGGTGTCTGGCGGCAGCTTCGAAAGCGCGAAGCGAATTAAGCGGGAGATAGCTGCGGGTCATCATTACATCCTTTAGAAAAATTAACAGCTAATGCTAAATTTAACCGTTTGTCAGCCACAGTCAAATCCAACAGACTACTGAGGTCTGACGGGCCCGGACACTCCCTTGAACCGCTATTACGGAAGATAACTGATGAAGACAAAATCCCTTTTCTGTGCCCTGCTGCTCAGCACCTCCTGCTCTGTTCTCGCCGCGCCGATGTCAGAGAAACAGCTGTCTGACGTGGTGGAACGTACCGTTACCCCCCTGATGAAAGCGCAAGCCATTCCGGGCATGGCGGTAGCGGTGATTTATCAGGGTCAGCCGCACTACTTTACCTTCGGAAAGGCCGATGTTGCTGCGAACAAACCTGTCACCCCGCAAACCCTGTTTGAGCTGGGCTCTATAAGTAAAACCTTCACCGGCGTATTAGGTGGCGATGCGATTGCGCGCGGAGAAATATCGCTGGGCGACCCCGTGACAAAGTACTGGCCCGAGCTAACAGGCAAGCAGTGGCAGGGTATTCGCATGTTGGATCTGGCGACCTACACCGCGGGTGGCCTGCCGCTACAGGTGCCGGATGAGGTCACGGATAACGCCTCCCTGCTGCGTTTCTATCAACACTGGCAACCTCAGTGGAAACCAGGCACAACGCGTCTTTATGCGAACGCCAGCATCGGGCTTTTTGGCGCCCTCGCGGTTAAACCCTCCGGTATGAGCTTTGAACAGGCCATGACGAAGCGGGTCTTCAAGCCACTCAAACTGGACCATACATGGATTAACGTTCCGAAAGAAGAAGAGGCGCATTACGCCTGGGGATACCGTGATGGTAAAGCAATCCACGTTTCACCGGGAATGCTGGATGCCGAAGCGTATGGTGTCAAAACCAACATCCAGGATATGGCGAGCTGGCTGAAGGCCAACATGAACCCTGACGCCCTTCCGGATTCAACGTTGAAACAGGGTATTGCCCTGGCACAGTCTCGCTACTGGCGCGTGGGTGCCATGTATCAGGGTCTGGGCTGGGAGATGCTCAACTGGCCGGTAGAAGCCAAAACCGTCGTGGAGGGCAGCGATAACAAGGTGGCTCTTGCACCGTTACCGGTGGCAGAAGTGAACCCTCCAGTTCCGCCAGTAAAAGCATCATGGGTACATAAAACAGGCTCGACGGGTGGATTCGGCAGCTATGTCGCATTTATTCCTGAAAAGGAACTCGGCATTGTTATGCTGGCGAACAAGAGCTACCCGAACCCGGCGCGCGTGGAAGCGGCATACCGTATTCTGAGCGCTCTGCAGTAAAACCTTGCCGGGTGGTGCTAACGCCCACCCGGCCTGCAAAATTCCCGCATTTTCCCTGCTGTCATCTACACTTAACAAAAAACAGTAAGGAAACTCCTATGCGCATTCTGCCTGTTATCGCCGCGGTGACAGCCGCGTTTTTAGTGGTTGCCTGCAGTTCCCCTACCCCACCTCCTGGTGTCACTGTCGTCACGCCTTTTGACGCACAACGCTTTCTCGGAACATGGTATGAAATCGCCCGCCTCGACCATCGGTTCGAACAGGGTTTAGAGAAGGTGACTGCACATTACAGCACGATGGAGGATGGGGGTATTCAGGTTATCAACCGGGGCTATAACCCCGATCGGCAGATGTGGCAGCAGTCTGTCGGGAAAGCATACTTCACCGGCGACCCGCGACGGGCCGCGCTCAAAGTCTCTTTCATTGGCCCCTTCTATGGCGGCTATAACGTGATAGCGCTCGACAGAGAGTACCGTCACGCACTGGTCTGCGGGCCGGATCGCAACTATCTGTGGATTCTTTCCCGCACGCCAACCATTTCGTCGGAGATGAAACAGCAGATGCTGGATGTCGCGACCCGGAAAGGGTTTGATGTGTCGAAACTCATCTGGGTTAAACAGCCCCACTAATGGGTGCTGAGCTTCAGTCCAATGATACCGGCCACAATCAGGGCGAGGCTGGCGATACGCGCCAGGCTCGCTGACTCACCCAGCAACAGAATGCCGGTAATTGCAGCCCCCACGGCACCAATCCCCGTCCAGACAGCATAGGCTGTTCCCACGGGCAGGGAACGCATCGCCCATGAGAGCAGAACAATACTCACAATCATCGCAGAAACGGTAATGACGCTGGGCGTCAGGCGGGTAAAACCGTGGGTGTACTTAAGACCAATCGCCCATACCACTTCGAGCAGGCCGGCAATAAAAAGAATAATCCAGGACATCTCAGGCTCCTTAACTTAAATAAGTTGGGGCCGTCCCCGATGAAGAAAGCGCTTACGGGTCGTCCCGCAAGGCAGATAACGCCTCATATTTTGGTTAACGTGCGATTTTTTTTCAATCATTTTCTGCTGCCCCCCTTAAGGCCAGAAATAGCCGCAGTAAGGCGCGCAGTTCAGGCATTTATTACTCATCGGACTTCTCTATGATGATGTGCTTTCTGATGGCAGGAAGCCAAACCACTAGCCGACTGCGAATAAAATATGTTCAAAATACTTTTGATTGACCGTTGTCACTTTACCCGCGCGGGGTTTGAAGCATGGCTCAATCATTCCGGTTTATTCCCGGGACATTACGTTGTGACCGGGCTGAACAATCTTTTCCTCGCCAGAGAGCACATTCTGCAATGGAAACCCTCACTGGTTATCGCTGACCTGCATGGTTTCAGGCAGGATACTCCCCATTTCCAGCAATTCTCTTCCTTACTGAATGCCAGCGAAAAACTCCCCTTTATTATGTTGCAATCGGGAGAGGACAGAGACATGACGGCCTGGCTGGAGAACTTCCCTGTCTGGTCTTCACTCATGAAAAATGCCCGTCTTGAGGAACTCGCCACGGTTATTAATGACGCGTTAATTTCGGGCTCAGACACGCACAGACCAACAGTGGCCACGCCGTTGCTGACCCGCCAGGAGGAGAAAGTGCTGACAATGTGGATGGACGGCGCAAGCAATCAAAAAATTGCCGCTCACCTGAGTATCAATGGGAAAACGGTATATACCTACAAGCGAAATATCCGCATGAAGCTGCATATGGACACGCGCTTTTCCCCGTTTTTATCTCCGCAGGGTACAGAAAACTGACGGTACGAAACCCTTCTGGTTCCGTACCGTTAATTAATTACTGCTGTGCTTTTGTTGCCGCACCAGAGATTGCACTACCACCTTCAGAAATATCCTGACCAACGCCACGCGTGGTATTACAGGCAGTTAATACTGAAGAAAGTACCAGGACTGAAAAGATCGCTGCAATTGTCTTCTTAACCATAATATCTTCCTTTTATAGCCAAAGTTGTTTTGTGTATAGCAACTTAAGAATAGACAAGATCCCGCCGATTGACGGACAAGGAAGCATTTTTCGGAAAATTAGACGAGCTTAGCTGGACGCGTGAGAAATGATATGCCCAAGATCCTGGATATCTTCCCCCATGCCGCGCGTGGTGTTACAGCCGGAAAGCAATGCACTGGAGAGCGCTAACAGAAGCAGAATTTTAACGGTACGTTTCATCATCCCTGCCTGCAAAAATCAGGCGCAGCGGGCGCTGCGCCCTGACTATTACTTCACGCGTGATACGTATTCGCCGGAGCGGGTATCCACTTTGATCACTTCGCCAGTCTGTACGAACAGTGGCACTTTAACCACAGCACCGGTAGACAGCGTCGCTGGTTTACCGCCAGTACCGGCAGTGTCACCTTTCAGACCTGGATCGGTTTCAACGATTTCCAGCTCAACAAAGTTTGGCGGGGTAACAGCGATAGGCTGACCGTTCCACAGGGTCACGATGCACTCAGCCTGATCCAGCAGCCATTTTTCGCTATCGCCAATCGCTTTCGCGTCAGCAGACAGCTGCTCGAAGGTTTCGTTGTTCATGAAGTGCCAGAACTCACCGTCGTTGTACAGGTAAGTCAGGTTCATATCCACAACATCTGCGCCTTCAGCGGAGTCGGTAGACTTGAAAGTTTTCTCAACGCGGGTACCGGTCAGCAGGCGGCGCAGCTTAACGCGTGCGAATGCCTGGCCTTTACCTGGTTTAACGAATTCGCTGGCTTCAACCGCGTACGGTTCGCCGTCCATCATGATTTTAAGACCAGCACGAAAATCGTTGCTATAGTACGTTGCCATAAGGCCCTCTAAATTTGTTAACTGGTAGCTAAGCCACAAAATGGCGCATATTGTAACCCTAAACACCCCGTCCAGAGAAGATTGGTTATCGCAACTTGCCGATGTAATCACCAGTCCTGATGAATTGCTGCGTCTTTTAGACCTCGATCAGCACCCAGAGTTGCTTGCGGGCCGCGAGGCAAAGCGCCTTTTCGCCCTGCGCGTTCCACGCGCGTTTGTTGCGCGCATGGAGAAAGGCAATCCTGACGATCCGCTTTTAAAACAAACCATTACCTTGCAGGATGAGTTCATTACTGCACCAGGGTACAGCACCGATCCCCTGGAAGAGCAGAACAGTGTGGTACCGGGTTTACTGCATAAGTATCTCAACCGCGCCCTGCTGCTGGTCAAAGGCGGCTGCGCGGTAAATTGCCGTTATTGCTTCCGTCGGCACTTCCCTTACGCCGAAAACCAGGGAAATAAGCGCAACTGGCAGGTCGCGCTGGACTATATCGCCGCCCATTCAGAGCTGGATGAGATTATTTTTTCCGGCGGTGACCCGCTGATGGCAAAAGATCATGAGCTGGACTGGCTATTAACCCAGCTTGAGGCCATCCCGCACATCAAACGTCTGCGTATTCACAGCCGTTTACCGATTGTCATTCCGGCACGCATTACTGACGGACTGGTGTCGCGCCTGGCGCAATCCCGCTTGCAGGTGCTGCTGGTGAACCATATTAACCACGCGAATGAAATTGACGATGCATTTCGCGCGGCCATGGCGTGCCTGCGTAAAGTGGGGGTCACGCTACTAAACCAGAGCGTGCTGCTGCGTGGGGTAAATGATAGCGCCCGCGTGCTGGCCGACCTCAGCAACGCCCTGTTTGATGCGGGTGTCTTGCCCTATTACCTGCATGTGCTGGACCGCGTGCAGGGTGCGGCGCACTTCATGGTGACCGATGAAGAAGCCCGACAGATTATGCGCGAGCTGTTAACGCTGGTTTCAGGTTATATGGTACCCAAGCTGGCGCGCGAAATTGGCGGAGAGCCAAGTAAGACGCCGCTGGATTTGCAGCTGCGGCAGCACTAAAAGGCAGGTGGCGCTACGCTTACCTGCCCTACAGGGTCCGGGCGCAGCGCCATCACCGCGTTAACTCAGTTCGGGCACTTGTAGACCTGGCCGCTCATCTGGCTGGCGGTTGGCACGAAGCTGGAGAGCATTCCCTGCGTTGGGCTACTCACGCCGTAAATCACATTGCCGCCCATCGCCGCAGCCTGGTTACGCAGGGCATTCGCCGCACCGCGCATAGAGCCGCCCTCTTCACCATGCTGTCCCGACATCCAGTTGCTTTGCTCGCCCGTGGCCGTGCCTAACAGCTGGCATTCGCTACCCGGCTTATCTTCCACAAAGCGAACACCCTGGCCCGCCGCCGACAGCTCATTGCTGGAGCTACAACCCGCCAGCAGCAATGCTGCCCCTACAATCCCTGCACAGACTTTTACGCGCATGTTATTCCTCGTTTTCAATAAGCTGGACAGTAGTTGTCCGTGTCTAAATCTTATACCTAAAAGATGACCAAAAGAAAAATGCCGAGCATTTCTGCGAGCCAGATTCCGCCTGGCACTCCTCCGACATCTTAAATGAATTCTGATAATAGCCTTTGGGATATCGTGTTTTAGCCCTCGATCGTATGTAGTGGTGCGACGTACAACTTTTGTACGCAATGAAAAAGGGGGTTTCATGAGTGCATCATCCTCAGGAGAGGAAAAAGTGACATGGGTAGGCTATCTGGCGTTTGTACTCACCATCGTATTTTTCTCCGGTTTTTTCGCCAAAAGTACTGAATGGTGGCGCGTGCTGGACTTTACCGTCTTAAACGGTAGCTTTGGACCGGTCAACGGCGCCCTGACGTTTCGCGGCACGGGCGGAACGGGGGCGAAAGACGGGTTTTTATTTGCCCTTGAACTGGCGCCCTCGGTCATTTTATCGCTCGGGATCATTGCCGTCACCGAAGGTCTGGGCGGACTGCGTGCCGCACAACAGCTGATGACGCCTATTTTGCGTCCGCTGCTTGGCGTGCCGGGGATCTGCTCTCTGGCCCTTATCGCCAACCTGCAAAACACCGATGCGGCGGCAGGTATGACCAAAGAGCTGACCGACGACGGAGCAATTACCGACCATGAACGCGCCATTTTCGCTACCTTCCAGACCAGCGGAAGCGCCATTATTACCAACTATTTTTCTTCCGGCGCCGCGCTTTTCACGTTTATTACCGTCCCGGTGATCGCGCCGCTGGCCGTCATTCTGGTATTCAAATTTGTTGGCGCTAACTTCCTGCGACTGTGGATCGCCCGTATGGAAGATCATCGTTTTCAGGAGGAAAAAAATGATCGCCCAGCCGCGTAAAAATATCATGGACATGTTTATTGATGGTGCCCGTCGCGGCTTTACCATCGCGACCACCAGCCTGCTGCCAAACGTGGTCATGGCATTTGTCATTATTCAGGCGCTGAAGGTGACGGGCCTGCTGGATATCGTGGGCAATGTTTGCGAGCCCGTCATGGCGCTCTGGGGGCTTCCGGGCGCGGCGGCAACGGTCCTTCTGGCCTCGGTGATGAGTATGGGCGGCGGCGTGGGGGTCTGCGCCAGTCTGGTCGCCGCCGGCTCACTCAACGGTCACGATGCCACCATCCTGCTGCCCGCCATCTATTTGATGGGCAATCCGGTGCAAAATACCGGCCGCTGCCTGGGTACCGCAGGCGTGAATCCGAAATATTACCCGCACATTATTACGGTTTGCGTCATTAACGCCCTGCTCTCAATGTGGGTGATGCAGCTACTCTTCTGAGGAGATAAAAATGGATTTTTCAGTGCTGGAACCCCATCTTTTCCGCAACGCACATCTCTACGCCCCGGAGGATCGGGGACATTGCGATCTGCTGATCGCTGGGGGAAAAATTGTTGCGATCGAAAAAGCGGGGCATGCAACAACGCGGATGGCGTGTCCTGAAACCGATCTCGCTGGAGCGGTGATTTGCCCGGGATTTATCGATCAGCATGTGCATCTCATCGGTGGCGGCGGTGAAGCGGGGCCCCACACCCGCACGCCGGAGGTGCGGCTGTCTGCGCTGGTAGCAGCAGGTATCACCTCCGTGGTTGGCCTGCTGGGCACCGACGGCGTCACCCGACACCCTGAATCACTGCTGGCAAAAACACGCGCGCTTGAGCATGAAGGGATCAGCGCGTGGATGCTGACGGGCGCGTACGGACTGCCTTCTCCGACGATTACCGGCAGTATTGAAAAAGATGTGGCGCTGATCGACAAAATCATTGGTGTGAAATGCGCGATTTCCGATCATCGCTCTTCCGCGCCAGCGGACGATCGGCTCGCCAGCATGGCCGCCCAGTCACGCGTCGGCGGGCTATTGGGTGCCAAAGCGGGGATTTCCGTTTTTCACCTCGGCAACAGCCCGAAGCTGCTGGAGCCGCTCCTTAACATTCTGAATAACGCTGACGTTCCCCGCACGAAGCTGCTGCCCACCCACGTTAACCGCGGTGAGGCGCTCTTCCTCGCCGCGCTAAACTATGCTCGCGAAGGGGGTTATATCGATATCACCACCAGCATCAGCGAACCCATTGATGCCGCCACCGCCATTGCGACAGCCCGCGAAGCGCAGGTGCCGTTTAACCGTCTCACGCTCAGCTCGGACGGTAACGGTAGCCAACCGAATTTTGACGCAAATGGCAATCTGGTAGGTATTGGCGTGGCAGGATTCGAATCCCTTCCGGAAACCCTACAGCAGTTGGTCAGCCGCTATCACCTGCCGCTGGAGGAGGCGCTTCTGCCATTTACGCGTAATGTGGCGGAGTTTCTCGGGCTGGAGCATAAAGGACGGATCGCGCCCGGATGCGATGCCGATTTCCTGGTGTTGACGGACGATCTAAAAATCCACGAGGTCTGGGCGAAAGGCCGCCAGATGGTGCGCGAAGGTGTTGTGTGCGTGAAAGGCACCTTTGAGTAGCAACTGGACAGGCAATAAAAAACCCCGGGCATCGCTGCCCGGGGTTCGTTCTGAGAGGTTCAGAACAACATGATTACATCATGCCGCCCATACCACCCATGCCGCCCATACCAGCAGCACCTAAGTCAGGCGCGTCGCCTTTAGGCATATCAGTAACCATGCACTCGGTGGTGATCATCAGGCCAGCTACAGATGCCGCATACTGCAGAGCAGAACGGGTAACTTTAGTTGGGTCCAGAATACCGAAGTCGATCATGTTGCCGTATTCTTCAGTTGCCGCGTTGTAACCGTAGTTACCTTCGCCCGCTTTCACGTTGTTCGCAACCACAGATGGCTCTTCACCGGCGTTAGAAACGATCTGACGCAGAGGCGCTTCCATTGCGCGCAGCGCAACTTTGATACCCACGTTCTGGTCTTCGTTCTGTGCAGTCAGGCCAGCCAGTTTAGCGGCAACACGCACCAGCGCAACGCCACCACCAGCAACCACGCCTTCTTCTACCGCAGCACGGGTCGCGTGCAGGGCATCGTCAACGCGCGCTTTTTTCTCTTTCATTTCAACTTCGGTCGCAGCACCGACTTTGATAACAGCGACACCACCTGCCAGTTTCGCTACGCGCTCCTGCAGTTTTTCACGGTCGTAATCAGAGGTTGCTTCTTCGATCTGCTTACGGATCTGACCAACACGGCCCTGAATAGCGGCTTCTTCACCCACACCGTCGATGATGGTGGTGGTGTCTTTGTTGATCACAACGCGTTTTGCCTGGCCCAGGTCTTCCAGGGTCGCTTTTTCCAGCTCCATACCGATCTCTTCAGAGATAACGGTACCGCCAGTCAGGGTAGCGATATCCTGCAGCATCGCTTTACGACGATCGCCGAAGCCAGGTGCTTTAACCGCAGCCACTTTCACGATGCCACGCATGGTGTTAACCACCAGGGTCGCCAGCGCTTCGCCTTCAACGTCTTCAGCGATGATAACCAGCGGTTTGCCTGCTTTCGCAACGGCTTCCAGCACTGGCAGCATTTCGCGGATGTTGGAGATTTTCTTGTCAGCCAGCAGGATGAACGGGCTTTCCAGCTCAACAGCGCCAGTCTCTGGCTTGTTGATGAAGTATGGGGACAGGTAGCCGCGGTCGAACTGCATACCTTCAACCACGTCCAGTTCGTCTTCCAGACCGGTACCGTCTTCAACGGTGATAACGCCTTCTTTACCGACTTTGTCCATCGCTTCAGCGATCAGTTTACCTACGGTTTCGTCGGAGTTAGCGGAGATGGTACCTACCTGAGCAATGGCTTTGGAGTCAGAGCACGGTACGGACAGCGCTTTCAGCTCTTCAACAGCGGAAGCGACAGCTTTGTCGATACCACGTTTCAGATCCATTGGGTTCATGCCCGCAGCAACGGCTTTCAGACCTTCAGTGATGATAGCCTGCGCCAGTACGGTCGCGGTGGTGGTACCGTCACCTGCAGCATCGTTCGCTTTAGAGGCAACTTCTTTCACCATCTGCGCACCCATGTTTTCGAACTTGTCTTCCAGTTCGATTTCACGTGCTACAGAAACACCATCTTTGGTGATGGTTGGCGCGCCGAAGGATTTATCCAGCACTACGTTACGGCCTTTCGGGCCCAGGGTCACTTTAACTGCATCGGCCAGTACGTTTACGCCGCGGAGCATTTTTACACGAGCGTCGTTACCGAATTTTACGTCTTTAGCTGCCATGTTCTTATTTCCTCAAATTCTCGTGCGTAAATTACGCTTCAACAATTGCCAGAATGTCGCTCTCGGACATGATCAACACTTCTTCATTGTCGATCTTCTCGGATTTCACGCCGTAGCCATCGTTGAAAATTACGATGTCACCAACTTTAACGTCCAGCGGCTGCACAGTTCCGTTTTCCAGGATGCGGCCCTTACCGACAGCGATGATTTCGCCACGCGTTGATTTGGCTGCAGCAGAACCGGTCAGAACGATGCCGCCAGCAGACTTGGTTTCAACTTCTTTACGTTTGACGATCACACGATCATGTAACGGACGAATACTCATTGATAGCTCTCCTTTGAGAAAGTCATTATCAGTTATGGATGACGCCGGCCCGCATGCGGTTTTCCGACTAGTGCCCTGAGAGATGGGGATAGCTTTTTCCCCCTTCAAGGGGGAGTTGAAAAAAAAATTTGCGAAAGTGTTACCATCCCCTCTCTTTTGATATTGGCAGGACGATGTCAATGAGTGGACTTAAACAGGAGTTGGGACTGGCGCAGGGCGTTGGCCTGCTCTCAACCTCCTTGTTAGGTACGGGCGTATTTGCCGTACCCGCACTGGCGGCGCTGGTAGCAGGCAATAACAGCCTGTGGGCGTGGCCGGTGCTGATTGTGCTGGTGTTTCCGATAGCCATTGTGTTTGCCATCCTCGGGCGGCACTTCCCTGACGCAGGCGGTGTGGCGCACTTTGTCGGGCTGGCTTTTGGCCCGCGACTGAAGCGTGTTACCGGCTGGCTGTTTCTCTCGGTGATCCCGGTGGGTCTTCCTGCGGCATTGCATATTGCAACCGGCTTTGGACAGGCGCTGTTTGGCTGGCATAACGAGCAGCTCCTGCTGGCTGAACTGGGTACGCTGGCCATCGTCTGGTGGGTGGGCTCACGCGGCGCCAGCTCAAGTGCAAACCTGCAGACGCTGGTTGCGGTACTGATTGTTGCGCTCGTTGCTGCTGTCTGGTGGGCGGGCGATATCACAATTAAGGACATTCCCTTCCCGGCAGCGACAAACATTGACCATTCACAGCTTTTCGCCGCCCTTGCCGTTATGTTCTGGTGTTTTGTGGGTCTCGAAGCGTTCGCCCATCTGGCCTCTGAATTTAAGCAGCCTGAGCGCGATTTTCCGCGCGCGCTGATGATTGGCCTGCTGCTGGCGGGAACAGTTTACTGGGCCTGCACCGTGCTGGTATTGCACTTCAACGCATTCGGTGCGGATAAAGCGGCTGCCGCGTCACTGCCTGGCATAGTGGTACAGCTGTTTGGCGTAAAAGCGCTGTGGGTCGCGTGTATGATTGGCTATCTCGCCTGTTTTGCCAGCCTGAATATTTATATCCAGAGCTTTGCCCGTCTGGTGTGGTCGCAGGCGCTTTATAATCCTGAAAGCCGTCTTGCGCAGTTGTCCAAACGTCAACTTCCGGTGAATGCACTGAATACCGTGCTGGGCTGCTGCGTGTTGAGTACGCTGGGTATTTACGTACTGAAAATCAATCTGGATGCCCTGATCGTCTACGCCAACGGCATTTTCATTATGATCTATCTGCTGTGCATGCTGGCGGGCTGTCGTCTGCTGGAAGGCCGTTATAAAGCACTGGCGGTCGTCGGGGGTGTGCTTTGCCTGCTGTTGCTGGCAATGGTGGGATGGAAGAGTGTGTATGCCATCGTCATGCTGGCAGGGCTGTGGCTGTTTTTACCGAAGCGGCAAAACCCGCAGGCCCGGTGAGCGATGCGCCACCGGGCAAAAAAATCACCGATCGTCTTTGTGGTCTAAACGGTCGTGCTGTTCATCCTTACGCTGATACTCCCCTTCAAACGTATCGCCCGGGCCCGTACTGAAGCCACCGCCCGGCATACGGCTAAAACGCAGATGCGGCAGCAGCTTCATGGTCAGGTGTTTTTGCACTGGCGGCAGAAGCAGCAAAAGGCCGAGGAAGTCGGTAAAGAAGCCAGGCAGAATAAGCAGCAGACCCGCGATAATCAGCGACACGCTTTTGATCATCTCTTCTGCCGGGCTTTCGCCTGCAGCCATCTTCTGCTGCATTATCAGGAAATTTTTGAAACCCTGGTTACGCACCAGCGACATGCCGATGACGGAGGTGAAAATCACCAGAACCAGCGTCAGCAGGACGCCCAGTACATGGGCAACCTGGATAAAAATGGAAATCTCAATGTAAACATAGAGAAAGAAAGCAATAAATGGTATCCAGCGCACTGGCATCTCCTGTAGGGCAGGTGCCGTCAGGCCCCTGTCTGAATGTGTTCGCGACGCGCGTTTGTATGAAATGGTGGCAGTTAGCGAAAATTCAATCGGTTTGCACGGATATTTTTTCTGGAAATATTAAAGCGGTGACACATTTCACAGATTAATAATTATCATGGAATCGGCTCGATAATAAGTGATCCAGCTTACGGCAATTCGCTATCATCAGCATATGATCTCGAGCATCTGGCTGATTGAGGGAATAATCGTCGGTCAGAAAATATTCAAAACCACATATATACTGTGTGTTTAGTACAATCCATCGGCAGCTTGAAAAGAAGGTTCACATGTTAAACAACATTCGTATCGAAGAAGACTTGTTGGGTACCAGGGAAGTTCCAGCGGATGCCTACTATGGTGTTCACACTCTGAGAGCGATTGAAAACTTCTACATCAGCAACAGCAAAATCAGCGACATCCCTGAGTTTGTCCGTGGCATGGTGATGGTGAAGAAAGCCGCAGCGCTGGCCAACAAAGAGCTGCAAACCATTCCTAAAAGCGCGGCAAATGCGATTATCGCTGCCTGCGATGAAGTGCTGAACAACGGCAAATGCATGGACCAGTTCCCGGTTGACGTCTATCAGGGCGGCGCGGGTACCTCCGTCAACATGAATACCAACGAAGTACTGGCAAACATCGGCCTGGAGCTGATGGGTCATCAGAAAGGTGAATACCAGTACCTGAACCCGAACGACCACGTTAACAAATGCCAGTCCACCAACGACGCCTACCCAACCGGCTTCCGTATCGCGGTGTATGCCTCCGTGGTGAAACTGGTGGACGCCATCAACCAACTGGGCGATGGCTTCCAGCGTAAAGCGGTTGAGTTCCAGGATATCCTGAAAATGGGTCGTACCCAGTTACAGGACGCAGTGCCAATGACGCTGGGCCAGGAATTCCACGCATTTAACGTGCTGCTGAATGAAGAGACCAAAAACCTGCTGCGCACCTCTGAGCTGCTGCTGGAAGTGAACCTGGGCGCAACCGCCATCGGTACGCGTCTGAACACCCCGGATGGCTATCAGCAGCTGGCGGTTCAGAAGCTGGCTGAAGTATCCAACCTGCCGGTCGTGCCTGCGGAAGACCTGATTGAAGCCACCTCCGACTGCGGCGCGTACGTGATGGTACACAGCGCACTGAAACGTCTGGCGGTGAAACTGTCCAAAATCTGTAATGACCTGCGCCTGCTCTCTTCCGGCCCGCGCGCTGGCCTGAACGAAATCAACCTGCCAGAGCTGCAGGCGGGTTCGTCCATCATGCCAGCTAAGGTGAACCCGGTCGTGCCAGAAGTGGTGAATCAGGTTTGCTTCAAAGTCATCGGTAACGACACTACCGTGACGATGGCCTCCGAGGCCGGTCAGCTGCAGCTGAACGTAATGGAGCCCGTGATTGGCCAGGCGATGTTCGAATCTATCCACATCCTGACTAACGCCTGCTACAACCTGCTGGAAAAATGCATTAACGGCATTACCGCAAATAAAGAAGTGTGTGAAGGCTACGTTTACAACTCTATCGGGATCGTCACCTACCTCAACCCGTTCATCGGTCACCATAACGGTGACATCGTCGGTAAGATTTGTGCCGAAACCGGTAAGAGCGTGCGTGAAGTGGTGCTGGAGCGCGGACTGTTGACCGAGGCTGAGCTGGACGATATCTTCTCCGCCCAGAACCTGATGCACCCGGCATATAAAGCGAAACGATATACCGATGAAAGCGAACAGTAACCGTTCAGGCTAGGCTTTTAAAGGCACGTCACTTGTGACGTGCCTTTTTTCTTTTTAGGCGTTACCAAAATACAACAATTCAATATCAACTTGTTAATAAGCAAGGCAGGTCCTTATGTTTGGAGCAGAACTCGTCATCGTCTTGTTGGCGATTTATTTGGGAGCAAGACTCGGGGGTATCGGCATCGGTTTTGCCGGCGGTCTCGGGGTGCTCGTTCTTACCCTTATCTTTCAGATTAAACCCGGCGCAATCCCCTTTGACGTTATCGAAATCATCATGGCAGTTATTGCCGCTATCGCCGCTATGCAGGTGGCAGGCGGTATGGACTACCTGGTGAGTCTGGCGGAGCGTATGCTGCGCCGCCATCCTAAATACATTACCTTCCTTGCCCCGCTGGTCACCTGGTTTATGACCATTCTCGCGGGAACTGGCCACACGGCGTTCTCCACGCTGCCGGTGATTACCGAAGTGGCAAAAGAACAGGGGATTCGCCCGTCTCGTCCCCTCTCTATTGCCGTCGTTGCGTCTCAGATTGCCATCACCGCGTCGCCGATCTCTGCCGCCGTGGTCTTCTTCGCCGGTATCCTTGAGCCGATGGGCGTGAGCTACCTGACGCTGCTGGCGATCTGTATTCCGGTGACGCTGATTGCGGTCATGATTACTGCCGTGCTGTGTAACTTCCTCGGTGCCGAACTGAAAGACGATCCGGTTTACCAGGAGCGTCTGGCAAAAGGTGAAGTGAGACTGCGCGGTAGCCAGGTCTTCGAACTGAAGCCGCACGCAAAGCGCTCCGTACTGCTTTTCCTGATTGGTATCGTCGCAGTGATGTTCTACGCAACCGCCATCAGTGACACCGTGGGGCTGATTCAGAACCCGGTTCTGCCGCGTAACGAAGCGATTGTGGTGTTCATGCTGACTATCGCGACGCTGATTAGTATCACCTGTAAAATCGACACCAGCGAAGTGCTGAACGCCAGTACCTTTAAATCCGGTATGAGTGCCTGCGTGTGTGTACTGGGTGTGGCATGGCTCGGCGACACCTTCGTGAAGGCGCACATCAGCGATATCCAGACCGTAGCCGGCGACCTGCTGCACAACTACCCGTGGCTGCTGGCGGTCGTGCTGTTCTTTGCTGCGACCCTGCTTTACTCCCAGGCAGCAACCACCAAAGCGCTGATGCCTGCGGCACTCATGTTAGGCGTAACGCCGCTGACGGCGATTGCCTCTTTCGCAGCCGTTTCCGCACTGTTCGTTCTGCCAACCTACCCAACCCTGCTGGCAGCGGTTGAAATGGATGACACTGGCTCTACCCGTATCGGTAAATACGTGTTTAACCACGCGTTTCTGATCCCGGGCGTGGTAGCAATTACGCTTTGCGTCATCCTCGGCTTTATCATCGGTGGCATTGTGCTGTAAACCTTCAGCCGTTGTAAAAATAGTTAAAATCGGGCCGCACTGCGGCCCGATTCATTAATGACCAATCGTCTTGCGTGATATAGTGAAGACTTTCGTGATGAGGAGGTCGACTTGTGAACACGCCTGATGCCGTTGTCGTACTGTGTACCGCCCCTGATGAAGCCTCTGCCCAGGATCTCGCCGCCAAAGTGCTGGCCGAAAAATGGGCAGCCTGCGTAACGCTCCTCCCCGGCGCAACCTCCCTTTATTACTGGGAAGGCAAACTGGAGCAGGAGTACGAAGTCCAGATGTTGCTAAAAACCAACCGGGCGAACCAGCAGGCGCTCCTCGACTGCCTCAAGTCTCATCATCCTTACCAAACTCCAGAGCTGCTGGTGCTGCCAGTGCTCCATGGCGATAACGACTATCTCACATGGCTCAACGCTTCCTTACGCTGATCCTGCTGCTGTGCAGCACATCAGTATTTGCCGGGTTGTTTGACGCACCCGGCCGTTCAAACTTTATTCCTGCCGACCAGGCGTTTGTTTTCGATTTTCAGCAGAACCAGCACGATCTCAATCTGACCTGGCAGGTGAGAGAGGGTTACTACCTTTACCGCAAACAGGTCAGTATCACGTCCGCAAAGGCTAACGTCGGCGCATTGCAGATGCCCGCGGGCGAGTGGCACGAGGACGAGTTCTACGGTAAGAGTGAAATCTATCGTCAGCGCTTAAACGTCCCCGTCACGGTGAATCAGGCGGATAAAGGCGCCACGCTGACGGTGACGTATCAGGGCTGTGCCGACGCGGGCTTCTGCTATCCTCCTGAAACGAAGGTCGTTCCGCTTACTGAAGTTAAAGCCGCTGCCTCCCCTCTCCCCCCAGGGGAGAGGGCCAGGGTGAAGGGAGAAGGCGAAGCCACTTCAGATCTTCCCTTCTCAGCGTTTTGGGCGCTACTGATTGGTATTGGCATTGCCTTTACGCCGTGTGTACTGCCCATGTACCCGCTGATCTCCGGGATTGTGCTAGGCGGTAAGCAACGGCTTTCCACCGCCCGGGCGCTGCTGCTGGCTTTTATTTATGTCCAGGGCATGGCATTAACCTACACGGCGCTCGGCCTCGTGGTCGCCGCCGCTGGATTGCAATTCCAGGCAGCGCTTCAGCATCCTTACGTGCTTATTGGTCTGTCAGTTGTCTTTATTCTTTTGGCGCTGTCGATGTTTGGCCTGTTCACTCTGCAACTGCCCTCTTCGCTGCAAACCCGCTTAACGCTGATGAGTAATCGTCAGCAGGGAGGAGCTGCAGGCGGCGTGTTCGCAATGGGTGCAATTGCCGGGCTAATCTGTTCACCCTGCACCACTGCGCCGCTCAGCGCCATCCTGCTGTACATCGCCCAGAGCGGCAATATGTGGCTCGGTGGCGGAACGCTGTATCTTTATGCGCTGGGGATGGGTCTGCCGCTCATTCTTGTGACGGTCTTTGGTAATCGTCTGCTGCCGAAAAGCGGACCGTGGATGGAGACGGTGAAAACCGCGTTTGGTTTTGTCATTCTGGCGCTACCGGTGTTCCTGCTGGAGCGCATCATCGGAGACGAGTGGGGAAGGCGTCTGTGGGCGATGCTTGGCGTCGCATTCTTCTCCTGGGCATTTATCGTCAGCCTGGGGGCGAAAAAGCCATGGATGCGCCTTGTGCAAATCCTGCTGCTGGCGGCTGCACTGGTCAGCGTGCGTCCGCTGCAGGACTGGGCATTTGGCACGCCGGTGGGTCAGACGCAGGCGCATCTGGACTTCACCCGCATTAACAATGTCGATGAGCTCAATAGCGCCCTGGCTCAGGCAAAAGGTAAACCGGTGATGCTCGATCTCTATGCTGACTGGTGTGTTGCCTGCAAAGAGTTTGAAAAATACACCTTTAGCGATCCTCAGGTACAAAGCGCCCTGAAAGAGACGGTGTTGCTTCAGGCAAACGTCACGGCCAACAATGAGCAGGATAAGACTCTGCTTAAGCACCTTAACGTACTCGGGCTGCCAACCATTTTATTCTTCAATGAACAAGGGGAAGAGCAGCCAGAACAGCGTGTAACCGGGTTTATGGATTCAACGGCATTCAGCGCGCATTTGCGCAATCGCCAACCGTAAACAACACTTTAGACGGGACATACCGTTGGGAATAGCGGAGGAGATAACCGTGCAACGTGAAGACGTACTGGGACAAGCCCTGCAATTACTTGAGATTCAAGGGATCGCCAGCACCACGCTTGAGATGGTAGCCGACCGTATCGATTACCCTCTGGATGAGTTAACGCGCTTCTGGCCGGATAAAGAGGCCCTGCTTTATGATGCGCTGCGCTACCTTAGCCAGCAGGTGGATATCTGGCGCAGACAGCTGATGCTTAATGAAGAACTGACGGCTGAGCAAAAGCTGTTGGCTCGCTACACCGCCCTGACTGAATGTGTCAGTAACAATCGTTATCCGGGCTGCCTGTTTATTGCCGCCTGTACATTTTATCCCGATCCCGGGCATCCAATACATCAGCTGGCGGATCAGCAAAAGCGTGCGGCGCATGACTTCACTCACGAGCTACTGACAACGCTTGAAGTGGATGACCCGGCAATGGTCGCTAAGCAAATGGAGCTGGTACTGGAGGGTTGTCTGAGCCGCATGCTGGTGAATCGTAGCCAGGCCGATGTGGATACGGCGCACCGCCTGGCGGAAGATATTCTTCGCTTTGCTCAGTGTCGTATGGGCGGGGCGTTGACGTAAGCGAATCAGCGAAATTTGGTCTTTTCGGCGCGTAAACCGCCAGATTGCCGTAAAGTTAAGCAATTGAACAGCTTTCCCCGAAATAATGTTGACGATAAGGCGCGATTGCGGTTTAATGCGCTCCGTTGCCCGGATAGCTCAGTCGGTAGAGCAGGGGATTGAAAATCCCCGTGTCCTTGGTTCGATTCCGAGTCCGGGCACCACTATTTAAAGAACCCAGCCTATGGCTGGGTTTTTGCTTTTCTGCGTTTATAAATCCCTTCTTTTATATTCTTGCTTCTCTTTCCGGTGAGATCGTGCAATCTGCTTTGCCGGATGGCGGCTTTGCCTTATCCGTCCTACGGGAAAATTTCAAGGAGAGGAATAAAACCCAAAGCAAAAAACCCCGCACCTTACGGTACGGGGTTCTTCTATTTGATGCCTGGCAGTTCCCTACTCTCACATGGGGAGACCCCACACTACCATCGGCGCTACGGCGTTTCACTTCTGAGTTCGGCATGGGGTCAGGTGGGACCACCGCGCTAAAGCCGCCAGGCAAATTCTGTAATCTGTATCAGGCTGAAAATCGTCTCTCACCGCCAAAACAGCTTCGGCGTTGTAAGGTTAAGCCTCACGGTTCATTAGTATCGGTTAGCTCAACGCATCGCTGCGCTTACACACCCGACCTATCAACGTCGTCGTCTTCAACGTTCCTTCAGGAGACTTATAGTCTCAGGGAGAACTCATCTCGGGGCAAGTTTCGTGCTTAGATGCTTTCAGCACTTATCTCTTCCGCATTTAGCTACCGGGCAGTGCCATTGGCATGACAACCCGAACACCAGTGATGCGTCCACTCCGGTCCTCTCGTACTAGGAGCAGCCCCCCTCAATTCTCCAGCGCCCACGGCAGATAGGGACCGAACTGTCTCACGACGTTCTAAACCCAGCTCGCGTACCACTTTAAATGGCGAACAGCCATACCCTTGGGACCTACTTCAGCCCCAGGATGTGATGAGCCGACATCGAGGTGCCAAACACCGCCGTCGATATGAACTCTTGGGCGGTATCAGCCTGTTATCCCCGGAGTACCTTTTATCCGTTGAGCGATGGCCCTTCCATTCAGAACCACCGGATCACTATGACCTGCTTTCGCACCTGCTCGAGCCGTCACTCTCGCAGTCAAGCTAGCTTATGCCATTGCACTAACCTCCTGATGTCCGACCAGGATTAGCTAACCTTCGTGCTCCTCCGTTACTCTTTGGGAGGAGACCGCCCCAGTCAAACTACCCACCAGACACTGTCCGCAACCCGGATTACGGGTCTACGTTAGAACACCAGCCATTAAAGGGTGGTATTTCAAGGTCGGCTCCACGCAGACTGGCGTCCACGCTTCAAAGCCTCCCACCTATCCTACACATCAAGGACCAGTGTTCAGTGTCAAGCTATAGTAAAGGTTCACGGGGTCTTTCCGTCTTGCCGCGGGTACACTGCATCTTCACAGCGAGTTCAATTTCACTGAGTCTCGGGTGGAGACAGCCTGGCCATCATTACGCCATTCGTGCAGGTCGGAACTTACCCGACAAGGAATTTCGCTACCTTAGGACCGTTATAGTTACGGCCGCCGTTTACCGGGGCTTCGATCAAGAGCTTCGCGTTACCGCTAACCCCATCAATTAACCTTCCGGCACCGGGCAGGCGTCACACCGTATACGTCCACTTTCGTGTTTGCACAGTGCTGTGTTTTTAATAAACAGTTGCAGCCAGCTGGTATCTTCGACTGATTTCAGCTCCACCCGCAGGGGCTTCACCTACATATCAGCGTGCCTTCTCCCGAAGTTACGGCACCATTTTGCCTAGTTCCTTCACCCGAGTTCTCTCAAGCGCCTTGGTATTCTCTACCTGACCACCTGTGTCGGTTTGGGGTACGATTTCGTGTTACCTGATGCTTAGAGGCTTTTCCTGGAAGCAGGGCATTTGTTACTTCAGCACCGTAGTGCCTCGTCATCACACCTCAGCGTTAAAAGGTACCGGATTTACCTGGAACCTCCGCCTACATGCTTAAACCGGGACAACCGTCGCCCGGCTAACATAGCCTTCTCCGTCCCCCCTTCGCAGTAACACCAAGTACAGGAATATTAACCTGTTTCCCATCGACTACGCCTTTCGGCCTCGCCTTAGGGGTCGACTCACCCTGCCCCGATTAACGTTGGACAGGAACCCTTGGTCTTCCGGCGAGCGGGCTTTTCACCCGCTTTATCGTTACTTATGTCAGCATTCGCACTTCTGATACCTCCAGCAACCCTCACAGGCCACCTTCAACGGCTTACAGAACGCTCCCCTACCCAACAACACATAGTGTCGCTGCCGCAGCTTCGGTGCATGGTTTAGCCCCGTTACATCTTCCGCGCAGGCCGACTCGACCAGTGAGCTATTACGCTTTCTTTAAATGATGGCTGCTTCTAAGCCAACATCCTGGCTGTCTGTGCCTTCCCACATCGTTTCCCACTTAACCATGACTTTGGGACCTTAGCTGGCGGTCTGGGTTGTTTCCCTCTTCACGACGGACGTTAGCACCCGCCGTGTGTCTCCCGTGATAACATTCTTCGGTATTCGTAGTTTGCATCGGGTTGGTAAGCCGGGATGGCCCCCTAGCCGAAACAGTGCTCTACCCCCGAAGATGAATTCACGAGGCGCTACCTAAATAGCTTTCGGGGAGAACCAGCTATCTCCCGGTTTGATTGGCCTTTCACCCCCAGCCACAGGTCATCCGCTAATTTTTCAACATTAGTCGGTTCGGTCCTCCAGTTAGTGTTACCCAACCTTCAACCTGCCCATGGCTAGATCACCGGGTTTCGGGTCTATACCCTGCAACTTAACGCCCAGTTAAGACTCGGTTTCCCTTCGGCTCCCCTATACGGTTAACCTTGCTACAGAATATAAGTCGCTGACCCATTATACAAAAGGTACGCAGTCACCTAACAAGTAGGCTCCCACTGCTTGTACGTACACGGTTTCAGGTTCTTTTTCACTCCCCTCGCCGGGGTTCTTTTCGCCTTTCCCTCACGGTACTGGTTCACTATCGGTCAGTCAGGAGTATTTAGCCTTGGAGGATGGTCCCCCCATATTCAGACAGGATACCACGTGTCCCGCCCTACTCTTCGAGTTCACAACCTGTGCATTTTCGTGTACGGGACTATCACCCTGTACCGTCGGACTTTCCAGACCGTTCCACTAACACACAAGCTGATTCAGACTCCGGGCTGCTCCCCGTTCGCTCGCCGCTACTGGGGGAATCTCGGTTGATTTCTTTTCCTCGGGGTACTTAGATGTTTCAGTTCCCCCGGTTCGCCTCGTTAACCTATGTATTCAGTTAACGATAGTGTGACGAATCACACTGGGTTTCCCCATTCGGACATCGCCGGGTCAAAGGTTCATATCACCTCGCCGGCGCTTTTCGCAGATTAGCACGTCCTTCATCGCCTCTGACTGCCAGGGCATCCACCGTGTACGCTTAGTCGCTTAACCTCACAACCCGAAGATGTTTCTTTCGATTCATCATCGGTTTGCGAAAATTTGAGAGACTCGAACACACATAACATGTGTGTCGTTTCAATTTTCAGCTTGATCCAGATTTTTAAAGAGCAAAACTTCTTAATGCACTCAAAAGTACATTCAGAAGTTCATCATTCATCAGACAATCTGTGTGAGCACTGCAAAGGCAGGTTCTTTAAGGTAAGGAGGTGATCCAACCGCAGGTTCCCCTACGGTTACCTTGTTACGACTTCACCCCAGTCATGAATCACAAAGTGGTAAGCGCCCTCCCGAAGGTTAAGCTACCTACTTCTTTTGCAACCCACTCCCATGGTGTGACGGGCGGTGTGTACAAGGCCCGGGAACGTATTCACCGTAGCATTCTGATCTACGATTACTAGCGATTCCGACTTCATGGAGTCGAGTTGCAGACTCCAATCCGGACTACGACGCACTTTATGAGGTCCGCTTGCTCTCGCGAGGTCGCTTCTCTTTGTATGCGCCATTGTAGCACGTGTGTAGCCCTACTCGTAAGGGCCATGATGACTTGACGTCATCCCCACCTTCCTCCAGTTTATCACTGGCAGTCTCCTTTGAGTTCCCGGCCTAACCGCTGGCAACAAAGGATAAGGGTTGCGCTCGTTGCGGGACTTAACCCAACATTTCACAACACGAGCTGACGACAGCCATGCAGCACCTGTCTCAGAGTTCCCGAAGGCACCAATCCATCTCTGGAAAGTTCTCTGGATGTCAAGAGTAGGTAAGGTTCTTCGCGTTGCATCGAATTAAACCACATGCTCCACCGCTTGTGCGGGCCCCCGTCAATTCATTTGAGTTTTAACCTTGCGGCCGTACTCCCCAGGCGGTCGACTTAACGCGTTAGCTCCGGAAGCCACGCCTCAAGGGCACAACCTCCAAGTCGACATCGTTTACGGCGTGGACTACCAGGGTATCTAATCCTGTTTGCTCCCCACGCTTTCGCACCTGAGCGTCAGTCTTTGTCCAGGGGGCCGCCTTCGCCACCGGTATTCCTCCAGATCTCTACGCATTTCACCGCTACACCTGGAATTCTACCCCCCTCTACAAGACTCTAGCCTGCCAGTTTCGAATGCAGTTCCCAGGTTGAGCCCGGGGATTTCACATCCGACTTGACAGACCGCCTGCGTGCGCTTTACGCCCAGTAATTCCGATTAACGCTTGCACCCTCCGTATTACCGCGGCTGCTGGCACGGAGTTAGCCGGTGCTTCTTCTGCGGGTAACGTCAATTGCTGCGGTTATTAACCACAACACCTTCCTCCCCGCTGAAAGTACTTTACAACCCGAAGGCCTTCTTCATACACGCGGCATGGCTGCATCAGGCTTGCGCCCATTGTGCAATATTCCCCACTGCTGCCTCCCGTAGGAGTCTGGACCGTGTCTCAGTTCCAGTGTGGCTGGTCATCCTCTCAGACCAGCTAGGGATCGTCGCCTAGGTGAGCCGTTACCCCACCTACTAGCTAATCCCATCTGGGCACATCTGATGGCAAGAGGCCCGAAGGTCCCCCTCTTTGGTCTTGCGACGTTATGCGGTATTAGCTACCGTTTCCAGTAGTTATCCCCCTCCATCAGGCAGTTTCCCAGACATTACTCACCCGTCCGCCACTCGTCACCCGAGAGCAAGCTCTCTGTGCTACCGTTCGACTTGCATGTGTTAGGCCTGCCGCCAGCGTTCAATCTGAGCCATGATCAAACTCTTCAATTTAAGTTTGATGCTCGTGAATTAAACTTCGTAATGAATTACGTATGTTCACTCAGAGACTTGGTATTCATTTTTCGTCTTGCGACGTTAAGAATCCATGTCACTTTGAGTGCCCACACAGATTGTCTGATAAATTGTTAAAGAGCAGTGCAACGCGGCTTTCGCTCACCGTTGCGAGGTGGCGTATATTACGCTTTCCTCTTTCAGAGTCAACCCGTTATTTCAGGATTTTTTCTCTTCAACCGACCGGGTTGTCTGTGAAGTGATTCACATCTGCCGTGTCGATGGAGGCGCATTATAGGGAGTTCTCCGCAGGCCGCAACCGCTAAATGACAGAAAAATGACTGACTGCTGCATTCCACAGCAAAACCCCGCCTTATACCCTTTTACACACAGACTTATCCACAACATCATCAGGATCCCGATGCGATCCTGCGAACTGAACAAGAAGATCAACTATACTAGCGGCAAATATTCTTCCTAGCAGAGCACTCCCTCATGAACACACAACGCCTCGCCCGCGACTGGCGTCTCCCTACCGCAGGGGTGATGCTGCTGGCTATTCTGTTTGCCAGTTTTACCCTGCATACGCACTGGAGCGCCTTTATCCAGTGGTGTCTTGCCACTCAAATTACCCTGCACCGTTATCTGGTGATGTATCTGCTGCAGCTGAATAACCACCAGTACAGCGGCGGACTATGGCTCTTAACAGGCGCCTTCCTTTATGGCGTGCTGCACGCCATCGGGCCGGGGCACGGGAAATTCATTGTGACGACCTATCTGACCACTAATAAGGAAAGCGAGCGGGCTGCCCGGGTCGTTCCTTTCCTTGGCAGCCTGATGCAGGGCGTGAGCGCCATTCTGTTTGTCTTTATTCTGGCGGTGGGGTTTAACCTCGCCTCAGGGGATATCAGTACCAGCCGCTGGTATGTAGAGAAGATAAGCGCAGTGCTGATTGGTGTATTCGGCGCGTTCGTCATTTATCAGGCATTAAAGAGCCTGCGTCCGCGCAGAATGACGATCTCAGCCATCAGTCCCCTCCATCAGCACAATGAACACTGTGGCTGCGGCCATCACGGCGTGGGTGCCGACCTGACGCAGGGAGACTGGAAAACTCGCCTGGGGGTGATTCTGGCGATTGGCGCACGCCCGTGCAGTGGGGCAATCATGATTCTGATGTTTTCAAATGCGCTGGGCATTGTCACCTGGGGGATGGCTGCCGTCATGACAATGTCCCTGGGAACGGCACTCTCGATTATGGGGCTCTCGCTGGCGGTACGTTATGCCCGTGAACGCACGGTGGCCTGCTTCGGGGGAAATAGCACGTTAAGATGGCTGGTGCCAGCCGTCAAAATAGCCGGCGGGATAGTTCTGATCCTGTTCGCGACCGTTCTCTTCCTGACGGTCATCCCCATCAGCGCCAATGGCGACTACATCGCTGCCGGATGCTAATAAAAGAAAACCCGCCGTTGGCGGGTTTCTTTATTACTCGTTGATGCGTGGATGCTGATCCACCAGTCGGGAGCGTTTTTTCTGCAGTTCTTCAATCTCTGCGTCAATGTCTTCAATCTTCTGCTCTACATTATCGTAGTGCTCACGCAGGATCTCTTTCGCTTCCTGAATATCCGATGCCGCAGGCGTCGCCCCTTTCAGTGGACGGTTCGCCGTCTCCTTCATCGTAATACCGGTAATCAAGCCAATCACCGCGATCACCATCAGGTAATAAGCAGGCATCATCAGATTCTGCGTGCTTTCCACCAGCGAGGCGGCAAGCGTCGGGGTCAGACCGGCAATCAGTACCGAGATGTTAAAGGCTGCCGCCAGCGCACTGTAACGAATATGCGTCGGGAACATCGCAGGCAACGTTGAGGCCATCACCCCGATGAAGCAGTTCAGGATCACCGCCAGCATCAGCAGACCCGCAAAAATCAGCCCCAGCACGTTACTGTTGATCAGAATAAAGGCCGGGATTGCCAGGGCAAACAGCGCCACGCTTCCCAGAATAATGAATGGTCGACGACCAAAACGGTCACTCAGCAGACCCATAATCGGCTGCACGAACAGCATACCCACCATGATGGCAATAATAATCAGCACACCGTGATCTTCCGAGTAATGCAGGTTATGCGACAGATAACTCGGCATGTAGGTCAGCAGCATGTAGTAGGTCACGTTGGTCGAAATCACCAGACCAATACAGGTCAGCAGGCTGCGCCAGTGCTTAGTGGCAATCTCTTTGAACGACACCTTCGGACCATCCTGCAGCCCTTCGCGGTCACCCTGCTCCAGTTTCTCAACGTGCTGCTGGAACGCCGGTGTCTCTTCCAGCGCATGACGCAGATACAGACCGATGATCCCCAGCGGCAGCGCGAGGAAGAACGGGATACGCCAGCCCCAGTCGAGGAAGTTCTCTTCACCGACGACGGTTGAAATCAGCACCACGACACCCGCCCCCATCACGAACCCGGCAATCGAGCCGAAGTCCAGCCAGCTCCCCATAAAACCGCGCTTACGGTCCGGGGAATACTCCGCGACGAAGATCGAGGCACCGGTATATTCCCCACCGACGGAGAAACCCTGCGCCATCTTACAGAGCAGCAGCAGAATCGGTGCCCAGATGCCGATCGTGGCATAGGACGGAATCAGGCCGATACAGAAGGTACTTATCGACATGATGACAATGGTGATGGCAAGGATCTTCTGGCGACCGTATTTATCACCGAGCATACCGAAGAACAGACCACCCAGCGGGCGAATAAGGAAAGGAACGGAGAACGTCCCCAGTGCGGCAATCATCTGCAGGCTGGGATCAGCCCCTGGGAAAAACACTTTACCTAACGCGTAGGCCACAAAGCCATAGACACCAAAATCGAACCATTCCATCGCATTACCGAGCGAGGCTGCGGTGATGGCCTTACGCAATTTTGCGTCGTCAATAATAGTGACGTCGCGAAGCGTGATGGGTTTAATCTTTTTCCTTCTCAGCATAGCTATCCTCGTTGACTCGGCCCTGTCTGTTTCACAATCCAGTGTGGGTGCTGTGAACCTTGGGATCCGCTCCATGCGAATCGCCTTATTCAAGCGTAGCAGGTTTACTTACATTGACGTTTATCGTCGATACAACCGAACCTGTTGACGCCTGCCAGGGCAGTTAATGACCTTTTTACCCTACCAGCGTTTATATTTGTGATCAACTTCACACATATATTTATGCTGCGTAAAGTGAAGACAGTCTTTGTCAATTTCCGCAAATAAGCACTTTCTCAACCCGTCCCAAAGAAACATTTTCATGTTGTCCCATTTTCTTTTTATCACGACATAAAAAGCCGCTTTTTTACAAGAGATTTACATAAACCCCATCCAGCCAGAACGCGGCGTAAAGTTTACAATCAATATGTGACGCAGATAACTAAAACACTGTTTTATTTTCATTGAATCATTATTCCAGTGATCGCATGATAATTCCCGAAACATAGCGATGAGTGTTTTCTGACAAGAGAAAACCAGAGCGCTTACTGAATTTTGTTGCGGGGTTATCCAATACAAGCCATCAAGAAAACCCTTCATCATTTTGAATTTATTGATTTTTTATTCGCGCCCGCCGCTCGCTATGAGGGGTAACATTGTGAGGGTTGTATATGAAGATTAAAGCCACGATAGAACGTATTCCTGGTGGTATGATGCTGGTCCCCCTGGTACTCGGTGCTATTCTGAATACCTTAGCGCCTGAAACCGGGGCTTATTTTGGCGGTTTCACAAAAGGGATGATTACAGGTACCGTCCCCATCCTGGCAGTCTGGTTCTTTTGTATCGGTGCATCCATTAATTTACGTGCAACAGGCACCGTATTACGCAAATCCGGCACGCTGGTCATAACCAAAATAGCGGTGGCCTGGGTTGTCGCCATGATATGCGCGATGTTCATTCCAGAGAATGGAATTCAGACCGGTTTCTTCGCGGGTTTATCGGTCCTGGCAATTGTCTCGGCGATGGATATGACTAACGGCGGGTTGTATGCCAGCCTGATGAACCAGTACGGAACGAAAGAAGAATCCGGGGCATTTGTTCTGATGTCTCTGGAGTCCGGCCCGCTCATGACGATGCTGATCCTGGGTTCTGCTGGCCTGGCCTCTTTTGAGCCTCACCACTTTGTTGGCGCGATCCTGCCCTTCCTGATCGGTTTCGCCCTCGGGAATCTGGATCACGATCTGCGCGATTTCTTCAGCAAAGCCACACCCGTACTCATCCCGTTCTTTGGTTTTGCGCTGGGCAACACCATCAACCTGAACGTGATCCTTGATACGGGCCTGCTGGGTATTGTGCTGGGGGTTGCGGTCATCATCATCACCGGTATTCCGTTGATTATTGCCGACCGCGTGATTGGCGGCGGAAACGGCACGGCGGGTGTCGCCGCCTCTTCAGCCGCAGGTGCTGCGGTCGCAAACCCGGTGATTATTGCTCAGATTAACCCGGCCTTCGAACCGGTAGCCGCTTCTGCAACGGCACTGGTGGCTGCCAGCGTGATTGTTACCGCGATTCTGGTGCCGATCATCACGGCACTGTACGCGAAACGCTACGGAAACGTGCAAGAGAAAGATGTAGAAAGGAAGGCAGCAGAGCTTCAACATTAACAAACCGCACCAAACCATCCCCTCTCCCCTCTGGGGAGAGGGCCAGAGTGAGGGTGAGGGGTTCAACCAAAAATCTCCTCCACCATCGCCTCCACCAGACGTTTTGCCGAACACAGCCTCGGCATACCCAGCGCAACGGTCTGCCAGTTTTGCGTAACTGACCAGCTCACCGGGTGTTTATCCGCCTGACACCAGTCACCCAGCCACCCCAGCATGTCTTTATGATCGATTAAACCCGCCGAAGCGGGTGTGGTCAGCCACTGATGATAGAAATGGCGCGTTGCAGGAGACGCATTGATACCCTGAGCAAGATAATTGGCAGCCATACTGCGTAAATTATCCTTGAGCATGGCCGATACATCGTCCTTCGCCAGACGGCAAGCATCGCCGAAGGCCCCCCAGCGCAACTCTTCCAGGACAATGAAACAACGCCCGGCCAGCGACCAGCCATCATAATGACCGGCTCGCCAGCGAGTGAAAATTTGCTCGCTGTGCTCACCCGCCTGGACGGTCAGTCCACGCTGAGTTAGCGCCTTTTCTTTATAAACGGCACGTTGGGTAAAATGCGATGAGAGCTCAGCGTACTGTTCAAGCAGGCCCGGAGAGGGCTGAGCCCTTAAGTGAGCCTGCTGACGAAGTGTATTCAATTTATCCGCCATCAGCGTCAGCGCAAGATGGCCAGGGTCAAGCATCCCGGCGAGTTTTTCAGCCAGACCGAGGCGCAGGGCAGCATTCTCATTCAGCATTCCGGCCATCGCCCAGGGGCGTAACCGGGTGTGCGTCATGATCTCCTGAGTCAAGCGCTCACGAAACTGCAGCTGCTGCGGCCCCAAATGAGGATGACGTGCAACGTCCACGCCCTGCACAAGATCGACCATAAATTTAGGATGAATACACTCCAGCGTCCGCCCGGGACCGTCCAGTAGCTGTGTTGTCATGGTTGCTCTGCCGCGAATAGAGTTTGAATATCATCGCGTAACAGTCGGGTATCTTCCTGTATCCACGTCGCAGTAGTGATACTTTGCTTCAACAGCTGGCTGAGCGCTCGGGTCGAATGCTCATTTTGTTGACGCACTGCGAGGCTATCACGCAAGCTTTCCTGTAACCCGGTCAGGTATAACGAAAATTCTGCAAAGAACGTCGCCATTCCTGCCGTAACAGAGACATCGACCTGGGCGGACAAAGCTTTACGTATATGTTCACAAAACTGATCAATATGTTGCTTAAATTTGTCATGTAGCTGCGCAATGTCGATAACATAGCGCGTGCGGGTCGCCACATATTCATCCCAGCCCCAGCCCGGATTATTCAGCCAGCGAGAGACAGTCTCACGCATGCTGCCCGCGCCCGATGGCTGTCCTGCAGGGCGGTTGTCCTGCGCGATGGCATCGTTAAACAGCGCCTGCGTATTGACGTTAAGCTGGTTAGCCTGAAAAGCCGGGAAGCTAATCCGCGCCCGAAAGCCGGCATGGCTCAGATGCTCTTTAATACGCGTTTCGATGGGACGCATGGCGTCATTCAGGGAACGCGCCAGCGTAGACTCCAGCTGATCGAAGCGTAACGCCAGCTCCCGGCAGATCTTTGTCTGCGCATCCAGCATGATAAGCTCGCAGGAGGAGCGGATTTTACTCAGGGCAATCTGTGCCTGCCCCTCGTCATCCAGTACCAGCTGCTGTAGTTCTTGCGGTTCGTCACCGCGAGGATTCAACCGATCGTTACCGGCGAAATCAAGGATATTGCGAGCGCTAAACACGTGACCAATCGCCTGGTGAAGCGCTGTTTTTTGGGCCCCCATAAAGTCCGCAGTGGCATTCAGCGCCTGCTCAACTTCATGTTTCACCTCATCACTCACCACCCGCTGGCGCGTCTGCATCATCGCCATGTCCTCTTCAAGACGCGTAATATTCAGTTCCAGCGCGTCAAAGGCGACCGTCAGCCCCTGATAGCGGAAGTCGAGATATTCCCGGGCATTTTGTGCGTAGTTGAGCAGCTTATGGGACGCCGAGCGCAACGCAAATAACGAGGCATTAGCATAGGCGGCGTAAATCAGTTTGCGTATCGGTTGTTCAAACAGCGAATCTTCCCAGAGCAAATCGGCGGCGTGACGGATATGGCCAATATCATCCAGGTCCGCCGTACGCCAGCGGCGACCGAGGGCGGCTTCGGCAAAATCCTGCACCCAGGGTTGCTCCTGATGATCCGGCAGTTGTCCGTGGGTATTCATCTCGTAGCGAGCACGGTTCGCCAGATACGCCCACATGGAGGAGACAGGGTAGATCTGGCCAGGCGAAATATTGCCTTTCATTAAGGTGCCGGAGATCATCGCCCGGACCTGCTCTTCATCATCGCTATTGCGATCTTTCTGGTCGAATTTATTCACCAGGGCATACAGAGGCACGGATTTCCCCGCCACCGAAATAGCCTGACGGACCTCTTCATCAGATATAGATTTAAGCTGGGTATAATCCATTACCGCCAGCACCGCCGATGCGCGGGCTAATTGCTCACTCAGCATTTTTTGCAGATGCGGCTGTCCGGCCTCATTAGGCCCAGGGGTATCGAGCAGCGTCAGTTGCCCGAGGTGGGCATCCAGACCCGCAAGATGCACGAACTCCACTTCAATGACCGGAATGTGTTCAATGGCCGCGTATTCTGAAAACGGAAACGCCACGCCCAGCGCCTGAGAGAGTCTGACCAGGTCATTGAGGCTTTTCAGGCAATGAAATATTGGCTGCGCTCCAAGATGATGCTTTTCAAAGGCTTCACCTTTTTCAATGCGTTCCAGCAGCGTATTCATGTCTTTATCAATTTCCAGATGCTGAGCCAGCTTCCCGCGATCGTAATCGCAGAGTTGTTTCTGCAGCAGCTGGATCAAATCATCAATAGGCGAGACATGTGAGAAATGGAGTACCGGCTCTTTCTGGCCTGGCGTATGACGAATCAGGGTAGGAAGTGCCGTCATTGGGCGGTTGCGATTAGGCAACACTTCGGTCCCCACAATGGCATTAATGGTGGTCGATTTCCCCGCTTTCATGGTACCAACGATAGCCAGAACCATTTCCAGACGTGTTATTTTGCGTAATTCATTATTCAGCATTGCCTGCTGCGCTTCGACACCCCGCGCACTAAAATGCAAAGGCAGAACGTTGTTCTTTTCACCCGTAATAGCGGCCGTCGTGTTCTCCAGCATCGCTGTCGGCATTGACTTCAAGGTATCAAGATTTTGCAGGGCAAGCTGTAACAAACGCTCAGCTTCCTGGCTTAATTCAAAAATGGTCTGTGTGTGCATGATAAAAGCCTTTCCTTAACGCAAATTTATTACTTTTATTAAGCCACTGGTATTAATTATGATGTTCAGGCTTATATGATCACGTGTGGAAAACATGTTCACCGGAATATAACTGATTGAAGATAATCAGAAATAAATGGCTATCCTTGCATGGCGTGTAAAGCTCTCCTCAAGGCCTAACAGCCAAAAGATAAAAAGCGTAGCCCTTTTTAAGAAACTTCAGGATATATCATCATTATTTACCCACCTAAAAAGAACGGGTTATGCCACAACCATACGAAATGCATGGCAGTAAAGACCAAAGATAAATAACAATGTGTTGCTTCACCTTATCCGAAATGAAGGTGCGTAGCAATTTGCCACAATAAAATATTCGATATATTTAGCGACTTCTCTTTCCACCGTGTTAATGACGTTAGCATCGCTTAACTGACTGACAGGAAGTGTCACTCCCGACACATTTTTTGCTTTTTTTTAAATTCAGAATATCACCGACAAACGTGTGGATTTGCGCTATACTTGCCGCCTTTTTCGGCACACTGCCGTCATTTAGCTGGCATTTTCCAGCGTGTTAACACTTTTTTGAGGATACCGATATGTCTCTCCCACACTGCCCGAAATGCAATTCTGAATACACCTATGAAGATAATGGCATGTTCATCTGCCCGGAATGTGCGCATGAATGGAATGATGCCGAACCGGCACAGGATGCAGATGCCCTGATCGTAAAAGATGCGAACGGTAACCTGCTGGCGGATGGCGACAGCGTCACCGTGGTTAAAGATCTTAAAGTCAAAGGCAGCTCTTCCATGCTGAAGATCGGTACCAAAGTGAAGAACATCCGTCTGGTTGAAGGCGATCATAATATCGACTGCAAAATTGACGGCTTCGGTCCGATGAAACTGAAATCTGAGTTCGTGAAAAAGAACTGATTTTTCTCCTGTAGGCTCGATAACCGAAGCGCCGCCGGGCGCTTTTCCGGATGTGCTACGCTTATCCGGCCTACAAAAAAAGAACTACACTTAATGGGCTTTTCTTACGTGAGGTAAAGAATATGCCGTTAAGTCCCTACATCTCCTTCGCCGGCAACTGTGCAGAGGCAACCGCCTTTTATCAGCAGGCCGTCGGCGCTGAACTCCTCTATAAAATCACTTTCGGTGAAATGCCCAAAAGCGACAGCAGTGAAGAAGGCTGTCCGTCCGGCATGCAGTTTCCTGATTCCGCTATCGCCCACTCTAACGTCCGCATTGCGGGCAGCGACATCATGATGAGCGACGGGCAGCCGCCGGGCAGCAACGCGCAGTATGCCGGGTTCACGCTGGTGCTCGACACGCAGGATGTGTCAGAAGGCAAGCGCTGGTTCGACAACCTCGCCGCTGGCGGCAATATCGACATGGCGTGGCAGGAGACCTTCTGGGCGCACGGTTTCGGTAAAGTCACCGATAAATACGGCGTACCGTGGATGATTAACGTCGTTAAGCAGCAGCACTAATTTTCTGGCGGTGGGCGGTCAGCCTCCGCCTGTCATCAAACTCCCCTCAACTCTTCAAATTCCCGCAACCCAGACTTAACCCAAATGTCACATTGATGCGCCAGCATGAGGCCACATTTATCGTGAGGCCCCGCACATGCAAACTGTCATCCGCGTCGAGAAACTGAGCAAGACCTTCAATCACAACAAGGCGCTGCATGCCGTTGATCTGACCGTCCAGCAGGGCGACATGGTGGCGCTTCTCGGCCCTTCTGGCTCCGGTAAATCCACCCTTCTGCGCCATTTAAGCGGTCTTATCACCTGCGATAAAACCCCGGAAAGTCACGTCGAATTGCTGGGCAACACGGTGCAGCGCGCCGGGCGTCTGGCAAGTGATATCCGCAAGAGCCGTGCCCAGACGGGCTACATCTTCCAGCAGTTCAACCTGGTCAATCGCCTGACGGTACTGGAGAACGTGCTGATTGGCGCACTCGGTAGCACACCGTTCTGGCGCACCTGCATGCGCTGGTTCTCACCTTCCCAGAAGCAGGAAGCTCTTCAGGCGTTGACTCGCGTCGGTATGGCACACCTAGCCCACCAGCGTGTCTCCACCCTGTCCGGTGGACAACAGCAGCGCGTCGCCATCGCCCGCGCCCTGATGCAGAAAGCAAAAATCATTCTGGCCGATGAACCTATCGCCTCGCTGGACCCGGAATCCGCCCGCATCGTGATGGAAACCCTGCGCGACATTAACCAGAACGACGGCATTACCGTGGTGGTAACGCTGCATCAGGTGGATTACGCCCTGCGCTACTGCGAGCGCATTGTCGCCCTGCGTCAGGGCCATGTGTTCTTTGACGGCGCAAGCCACCAGTTTGATAACGAACGTTTTGATCATCTCTACCGCAGCGTAAACCGCGTCGAAGAGCGCGCGCAGGCTGCATAAATCCCCATAACGAGGAATGGAAATGAACTACAAAGCCGTTGCCGCGCTGGCCTTTACCAGCATGTTCAGCATCAGCACCCTGTTAAGCCCGGCGTATGCGGAAGAGCAGGAAAAAGCGCTGAACTTCGGCATTATTTCGACGGAATCACAGCAGAACCTGAAGCCTCAGTGGGAACCGTTCCTGAAAGATATGGAAACCAAACTGGGGATCAAAGTGAATGCCTTCTTCGCCCCGGACTACGCGGGCATTATCCAGGGAATGCGCTTTAATAAAGTCGACATCGCCTGGTATGGCAACCTCTCCGCAATGGAAGCGGTAGACCGCGCCAACGGCCAGGTCTTTGCCCAGACCGTTGCGGCAGATGGCTCCCCGGGCTACTGGAGCGTGCTGATCGTGAACAAAGACAGCCCGATCAACAACCTCAACGACATGCTCGCCAAACGCAAAGAGCTGACCTTTGGTAACGGCGACCCGAACTCCACCTCCGGCTTCCTCGTCCCTGGCTACTATGTCTTCGCGAAAAACAACGCCTCCGCCAGCGACTTCAAACGCACCGTCAACGCCAGCCATGAAACCAACGCCCTGGCCGTGGCGAACAAGCAGGTGGATGTTGCCACCAACAACACCGAAAACCTCGACAAGCTGAAAACCTCCGCGCCGGACAAGCTGAAAGAACTGAAGGTGATCTGGAAATCGCCGCTGATCCCGGGCGACCCGATCGTCTGGCGTAAAAACCTCTCCGAAAGCACCAAGGACAAGGTGTACGACTTCTTTATGAACTACGGCAAAACGCCGGAAGAGAAAGCGGTTCTTGAGAAACTGGGCTGGGCACCGTTCCGCGCCTCCAGCGACCTTCAGCTGGTCCCGATTCGCCAGCTGGCGCTGTTTAAACAGATGCAGGCCGTGAAGGACAACAAAGGGCTCAAGGAAGAAGAGAAGACCAGCAAAGTCTCTGACATTCAGGCCCAGCTGGAAGACCTTGACCGCCTGACCGCGGCACTCGGCGCCATGACCAGCGTAAATAAAGCGGTGCAGTAGTTTCTTTTCCCCCTCTCCCCGTGGGAGAGGGTCGGGGTGAGGGCATCAGCGCGCACATTTCCCCCTCACCCTAACCCTCTCCCTCAAGGGAGAGGGAATTAAAACCCAAGGAGCCAACATGCAAACCATCACCCTCCCGCCGCCAAAGCGCAGCTGGTTCTCGCTCATAAGCTGGGCCATCCTGCTGGCGGTGCTGGTTATCTCCTGGAAGGGCGCAGAAATGGATCCCCTGCTGCTCTTCAAAGATTCCGGCAACATGGCAACCTTTGCTGCCGACTTCTTCCCGCCGGACTTCAGCCAGTGGCAGGACTATCTCAGCGAAATGGCCATTACCCTGCAAATTGCCGTCTGGGGCACCGCCCTTGCCGTCATTCTCTCCATTCCGTTTGGCCTGATGAGCGCGGAAAACATCGTGCCGTGGTGGGTATACCAGCCGATGCGTCGCCTGATGGACGCCTGCCGCGCGATTAACGAAATGGTCTTTGCGATGCTGTTCGTGGTGGCCGTGGGTCTGGGTCCGTTCGCGGGCGTCATGGCGCTATTCATCCACACCACCGGGGTGCTCTCCAAGCTACTCTCGGAAGCGGTCGAAGCCATTGAGCCCGGCCCGGTGGAAGGCATCCGCGCCACCGGTGCCAACAAAATCGAAGAGATCCTCTACGGCGTCCTGCCGCAGGTGATGCCGCTGCTGATCTCCTACTCGCTGTACCGCTTTGAGTCCAACGTTCGCTCCGCCACGGTCGTCGGCATGGTCGGTGCAGGCGGAATCGGCGTCACCCTGTGGGAAGCGATTCGCGGTTTCCAGTTCCAGCAAACCTGCGCCCTGATGGTGCTCATCATCGTCACCGTCAGCCTGCTGGATTTCCTCTCTCAACGTTTGCGTAAGCACTTCATCTGAGAAGCGAGGCTTTGTTTTCTATGCACTTATCCAGACATCCGACCAGTTACCCAACCCGTTGGCAAGAAATTGCGGCAAAGCTCGAAGCGGAACTGCGCACGCACTACCGCTGCGGAGACTACCTGCCTGCCGAGCAGCAGCTTGCGGATCGCTATGAAGTGAATCGCCACACCCTGCGCCGCGCCATTGACCAGCTGGTCGAGCGCGGCTGGGTGCAACGCCGTCAGGGCGTGGGCGTGCTGGTGCTGATGCGCCCGTTCGACTATCCGCTCAATGCCCAGGCGCGCTTTAGTCAGAACCTGCTGGATCAGGGCAGCCATCCCACCAGCGAAAAGCTGCTCTCGGTCCTGCGCCCGGCCTCCAGCCATGTGGCGGACGCGCTGGGCATTCAGGAAGGCGATAACGTCATCCACCTGCGCACGTTGCGCCGCGTCAACGGCGTAGCGGTATGCCAGATTGACCACTACTTCGCGGACCTCGCCCTCTGGCCAGTGCTGCAAAACTTTTCCAGCGGTTCCCTGCACGACTTTCTGCAGGATGCCACGGGCATCGCTCTCAAGCGCACCCAGACGCGTATCAGCGCCCGCCGCGCGCAGGCTAAAGAGAGCAAAGTGCTCGAAATCCCCAATATGGCGCCGCTGCTCTGCGTGCGCACCCTCAACCACCGTGACGGCGAGGTCAATGCGACGGAATACTCCGTCAGCCTGACCCGTGCCGACATGATCGAATTCACTATGGAGCACTGAATGCACGTCGATACCGCCACCCGACAGCGCTGGATGCGTGTGCTGGCCCACAGCCAGCCTGCTGCCCTGCGCGATCGCATGAACGCCCTGAGCCTGACGCCAGACTACGACACTATCCGCGCACCGGAAATTGGCCTGGTGCAGATCCAGGCCCGGATGGGCGGCACCGGGCAGCGCTTTTTTGCGGGAGACGCCCCCCTCACCCGCGCCGCGATCCGCCTGAACAGCGGCACGCTGGGCTACAGCTACGTGCTGGGACGCGATAAAGCACACGCCGAGCGCTGCGCAGTAATAGACGCCCTTTTGCAGGAACAAACGCATTTTCAGACGTTAATGGAAACCCTTATTGCCCCGCTGGAAGCTGACCGCGCCGCACGACTTGCCGCACGTCAGGCCGAAGTGAATACCAGTCGGGTCGACTTCTTTACGCTCGTTCGCGGAGACAACGCATGACGCTTCAACCTGCTTTTACCCTTGCCGTCCAGGATGCCCAACAAAGTTTTCGTCGCCTGCTGAAAGCCATGAGCGAGCCGGGGGTGATTGTCTCGCTGCATCAGCTTTCACAGGGCTGGCTGCCGCTGAATCTGGCGACCACCAGCGTGTTGCTGACCCTTGCCGACAACGACACGCCGGTGTGGCTGTCAGGCGCCTTATCTAATGGCATCGCCAGCCAGAACCTGCGTTTTCACACCAGTGCTCCGCTGGTTGAGCAACCGCGACAGGCGGTCTTTGCCGTGGCCGACGAACACATCAGCCACGAGCAGCTCAACGCCCTGAGCGAAGGGAGCGCCGTTGCACCGGAAACCAGCGCCACGCTGATTCTGCAGGTCTCCAGCCTGAGCGGCGGCCGCATGCTCCGCCTGACCGGTGCAGGTATCGCCGATGAACGCATGGTTGCGCCGCAGCTGCCAGAATGCATCATTCATGAGCTGACCGAACGCCCGCACCCGTTCCCGCTGGGCATAGACCTGATCCTGACCTGCGGCGAGCGTCTGCTCGCCATCCCGCGGACCACCCACGTGGAGGTGTGCTGATGTACGTTGCCGTTAAAGGGGGCGAAAAGGCGATCGCCGCCGCCCATGCCTTGCAGGAACACAGACGACGGGGCGATGAAAAACTGCCCGAACTGAGCGTCGCCCAGATTGAGCAGCAGCTGAACCTGGCCGTTGACCGGGTGATGACCGAAGGCGGCGTCGCCGATCGCGAGCTGGCGGCGCTGGCGCTGAAGCAGGCCAGCGGCGATAACGTCGAAGCCATCTTTCTGCTGCGCGCCTGGCGCACCACGGTTCCCCGCTTCACGGCGAGCGAGCCGGTGAATACGGCGCAGATGCGCCTGGAGCGCCGTATTTCTGCCGTTTATAAAGACATCCCCGGCGGCCAGCGGCTTGGCCCCACCTACGATTACACCCATCGCCTGCTGGATTTTACCCTGCTGGCAAATGGCGAAGCGCCACGGCTCAGCACCACGGATGCCGAACAGGAGCCGTCTCCGCACGTCTTCAGCCTGCTGGCAAACCAGGGGCTGGCGAAAGCGGAAGAAGATTCGGGTACCGCGCCGGATGACATCACCCGCACGCCGCCAGTTTTCCCGTGCTCGCGCTCCTCGCGCCTGCAACAGCTGATGCGCGGCGACGAAGGCTATCTGCTGGCGCTGGCCTACTCCACCCAGCGCGGCTATGGGCGTAACCACCCGTTTGCGGCCGAAATTCGCAGCGGCTATATCGACGTCGAAATTGTGCCGGAAGAGCTGGGTTTTGCGGTGAACGTCGGCGAACTGCTGATGACCGAATGCGAAATGGTTAACGGCTTTGTCGCGCCAGAGAATGAAGACCCGCACTTTACCCGCGGCTACGGGCTAGTGTTTGGCCTGAGCGAACGCAAAGCCATGGCGATGGCGCTGGTCGACCGCGCCCTGCAGGCACCGGACTACGGCGAGCACATCGCCGGCCCGGCGCAGGATGAGGAGTTCGTGCTGGCCCATGCAGACAACGTTGAGGCCGCCGGTTTCGTCTCGCACCTCAAGCTGCCGCACTACGTCGATTTCCAGGCCGAACTGGAACTGCTGAAACGTCTGCAACGGGAGCGCGCCAATGGCTAACTTAAGCGGCTACAACTTTGCCTATCTGGATGAGCAAACCAAACGCATGATCCGCCGCGCCATCCTCAAAGCGGTTGCCATTCCGGGCTACCAGGTACCGTTCGGCGGCCGCGAGATGCCAATGCCCTACGGCTGGGGCACCGGCGGTATTCAATTGACCGCCAGCGTGATCGGGGAAGCCGACGTGCTTAAGGTCATCGACCAGGGGGCAGACGACACCACCAACGCCGTTTCGATCCGCAACTTCTTCAAGCGCGTGACCGGCGTAGCGACCACTGAAAAAACCGAAGACGCAACGCTGATCCAGACCCGCCACCGCATTCCGGAAACCCCGCTGACTGAAGATCAGATTCTGATTTTCCAGGTGCCGATCCCGGAGCCGCTGCGCTTTATCGAGCCGCGGGAAACCGAAACCCGCACCATGCACGCGCTGGAAGAGTACGGCGTGATGCAGGTGAAGCTGTACGAGGACATCGCCCGCTTCGGCCATATCGCCACCACCTACGCTTACCCGGTGAAGGTCAACGGGCGTTATGTGATGGACCCGTCGCCAATCCCGAAATTCGATAACCCGAAGATGGACATGATGCCAGCCCTGCAACTCTTTGGCGCCGGGCGTGAAAAACGCATCTATGCCGTACCGCCTTACACCCGTGTGGAGAGTCTCGATTTTGATGACTACCCGTTTACGGTGCAGGCGTGGGACGAGCCATGCGCCATCTGCGGATCCCAACATAGCTATCTGGATGAAGTGGTGCTGGATGACACGGGCAAACGGATGTTCGTCTGCTCCGACACCGATTTCTGCCGCCAACAGAGCGAGGCGAACAGCCAATGAAACCGCTGCTTTCGGTTAATAACCTGACTCACCTATACGCGCCGGGCAAAGGCTTCAGCGACGTGTCGTTCGAGCTGTGGCCGGGCGAAGTGCTGGGGATTGTCGGCGAGTCCGGCTCCGGCAAAACCACGCTGCTCAAATCTCTCTCCGCGCGCCTGACGCCGCAGAACGGTGAGATTTTATATGAGGGCACGTCGCTGTATGGCATGAGCGAGGCCGAGCGCCGTCGCCTGCTGCGTACCGAGTGGGGCGTAGTGCATCAGCACCCAATGGACGGGCTGCGCCGCCAGGTTTCAGCGGGAGGCAACATCGGCGAACGGCTGATGGCCACCGGCGCGCGCCACTACGGTCACATCCGCGCCACCGCGCAGCACTGGCTGGAGGAGGTTGAAATCCCCGCCTCGCGTATCGACGACCTGCCCACCACTTTCTCCGGCGGCATGCAGCAGCGTTTACAGATCGCCCGCAACCTGGTCACCCATCCGAAGCTGGTGTTTATGGATGAGCCCACCGGCGGGCTGGACGTCTCGGTTCAGGCGCGCCTGCTCGATCTGCTGCGCGGCCTGGTGGTGGAGTTGAACCTGGCGGTGGTGATTGTCACCCACGATTTGGGCGTCGCACGCCTGCTGGCGGACCGTCTACTGGTGATGAAGCAGGGTCAGGTGGTGGAAAGTGGGCTGACCGACCGCGTGCTCGACGATCCCCATCATCCGTACACCCAGTTGCTGGTGTCGTCCGTATTGCAGAATTGAGGCTGCTGTTGCCGGGTGGCGCTACGCTTACCCGGCCTACGAACACCGCACCTGTAGGCCGGGTAAGGCGAAGCCGCCACCCGGCAAAACGAATCACGAGGCCAACATGATCCACGTACAAAACGTCAGTAAAACCTTTGTGCTCCACCAGCAAAACGGCGTGCGGCTGCCCGTCCTGCAAAACGCGTCGTTAGAAGTCGGCAACGGCGAATGCGTCGTGCTGCACGGCCACTCCGGCAGTGGAAAATCCACCCTGCTGCGCTCCCTGTACGCCAACTATCAGCCAGACGAAGGCCACATTCATATTCGCCACTACAACGAGTGGGTGGATCTGGTACAGGCACCCGCGCGTAAGGTACTTGAAGTGCGCCGTTCAACGATCGGCTGGGTCAGCCAGTTTCTGCGGGTGATCCCGCGGATCTCCGCTCTGGACGTGGTGATGCAGCCACTGCTGGATCTCGGCGTACCGCGTGATACCTGTGCCGCCAAAGCCGCCAGCCTGCTGACGCGCCTCAACGTGCCGGAGCGTCTGTGGCACCTTGCCCCATCGACCTTTTCCGGTGGCGAGCAGCAGCGGGTCAACATCGCACGCGGCTTTATTGTCGACTACCCGATTTTACTCCTGGATGAACCCACCGCTTCGCTCGACAGCAAAAACAGCGCAGCGGTGATGGAACTGATCGAACAGGCCAAAGCGCGCGGCGCGGCGATCGTCGGGATCTTCCACGATGAAGCCGTGCGCGAGCGCGTAGCGGACAGACTGCACCCGATGGGGACAAACGTATGATTATCAATAACGTCAGGCTGGTGCTGGAAAACGAGGTCGTGGATGGCTCGGTTGAAATCCAGGACGGCGTCATCCGCGCGTTTGCCGAAACCCGGAGCCGCGCGCCTGACGCGATGGACGGCGAAGGTGGCTGGCTGCTGCCGGGGCTCATTGAGCTGCATACCGACAACCTCGACAAATTCTTCACCCCGCGCCCAAAGGTGGACTGGCCCGCCCATTCGGCGATGAGCAGCCACGACGCGCTGATGGTCGCCAGCGGTATTACCACGGTGCTGGACGCGGTGGCGATTGGCGACGTGCGCGACGGCGGCGACAGGCTTGAAAACCTGGAGAAGATGATTAACGCCGTGGAAGAGACGCAAAAGCGTGGCCTCAACCGCGCCGAGCACCGTTTGCACCTGCGCTGCGAGCTGCCGCACCACACCACCCTGCCGCTGTTTGAAAAACTGGTGGGCCGCGAGCCTGTCTCGCTGGTCTCCCTGATGGACCACTCGCCGGGGCAGCGTCAGTTCGCCAACATTGAGAAGTATCGTGAATACTATCAGGGCAAATACTCGCTCAACGATGCCGAGATGGCGCGCTACGAAGAGAACAGCTGGCGCTTGCGGCACAGTGGTCGCAGCCGAACCGTCTCAGGATTGCCGCAATGTGCCGTGACCGCAATATTGCGCTGGCAAGCCATGACGATGCCACGCACGATCATGTGCGTGAATCCCACCAGCTTGGTAGCGTGATCGCCGAATTTCCCACTACGTTCGAAGCCGCAGAGGCGTCACGTCAGCACGGGATGAACGTGCTGATGGGCGCGCCGAACATCGTGCGCGGCGGCTCGCACTCCGGCAACGTGGCGGCAAGCAAGCTCGCCTCGCTCGGCCTGCTGGATATCCTCTCGTCTGACTACTACCCCGCCAGCCTGCTGGATGCGGCATTCCGGGTCGCGGACGATGAGGAGAACCGTTTTACGCTGCCGCAGGCCATTCGCCTGGTGACCAAAAACCCGGCCGCCGCACTCAATCTTCAGGATCGCGGTGAGATTGCCGAAGGAAAACGGGCAGATCTGGTGCTTGCCCACCGCAAAGGCGAGCATATTCATATCGACCACGTCTGGCGTCAGGGAAAAAGGGTGTTCTGATGGGAAGACTTATCTGGTTGATGGGGCCGTCCGGCTCCGGTAAGGACAGCCTGCTGTCTGCCCTGCGGCAGCGGGAACATTCACAGCTGCTGGTGGCGCACCGCTATATTACCCGCGCGGCGAACGCCGGAAGTGAAAACTATATCGCCCTGAGCGAGCAGGAGTTTTTCACCCGCGCCGGGCAAAACCTGCTGGCACTGAGCTGGCACGCTAACGGTTTCTACTATGGCGTCGGCATTGAGATCGACCTCTGGCTGCACGCGGGTTTTGATGTGCTGGTCAACGGCTCACGCGCCCATCTGCCGCAGGCAAAAGCCCGATATGAGGCGGCCCTGCTGCCGATCTGCCTGCAGGTTTCCCCGGACGTTCTGCGCAGCAGGCTGCAAAACCGGGGGCGCGAAAACGCGCGTGAGATTGACCAGCGGCTGGCGCGCGCGGCGCGCTACACCCCTTCAGGCTGCCATGTCCTCAATAACGACGGAAGTTTGCTACAGTCAGTCGAGATCTTTTTATCCCTTATCCGTCAGAAGGAGAAACAGCATGCCTGACTGCCAGCTTCGCCCCGCCACTGCTGATGATGCGCAGAGCGTGTACGCCCTCATCTGCGAACTTAAGCAAGCAGAGTTCGATCACCAGGCGTTTCATGCCGGCTATCTGGCTAATCTGCAGGATCACAATATGCGCTACCAGCTTGCCGAGCTGAACGGGGAAGTCATCGGCATGATCGGTCTGCACATGCAGTTTCACCTCCATCACGCCCGCTGGATCGGCGAGATCCAGGAGCTGGTGGTCATGCCGCAAGCGCGCGGGTTAAAGGTGGGTAGCCAGTTGCTCGCCTGGGCAGAGGACGTTGCACGACAGGCTGGCGCGGAGTTGACAGAACTTTCCACCAGCGTGAAGCGCGTGGACGCCCACCGTTTCTACCTTCGTGAAGGGTATACGCAGAGCCATTTCCGCTTCACCAAACCGCTGTAGAGGTGAGTGATGAGTCTGACCATAACGTTAACCGGCACCGGCGGTGCCCAGCTGGTGCCCGTCTTTGGCTGCGACTGCGCGTCGTGTAGACGCGCGCGTTTGCAGGAAAATTATCGCCGTCGTCCCTGCAGTGCGGTGGTCAAATACAACGATGCGGTCACGTTGCTGGACGCCGGTATTCCACACCTGATGGAGGACTGGCCCGCGGGCAGTTTTCAGCAGTTTTTACTCACTCACTATCATATGGATCACGTTCAGGGGCTGTTTCCCCTGCGCTGGGGCGTGGGTGCAACGATTCCGGTCTACGGCCCACCGGACGACGCGGGGTGTGACGACCTGTTCAAACATCCGGGGATCCTGGATTTCAGTCATACGGTCGAACCGTTTGTGGTGTTTGAGCTACAGGGACTGCGGGTGACGCCGCTGCCCCTCAACCATTCGAAGCTGACGTTTGGCTATCTGCTGGAATCCGCCCACAGCCGCGTGGCGTGGCTTTCAGACACGGCGGGATTACCGGAAAAAACGGTGAAGTTTCTGCTCAACAATCAGCCGCAGGCGATAATCATCGACTGCAGTCATGAACCGCGTGACGAGCCGCCGCGTAACCATTGTGATTTGAACACCGTGGTTGCGTTAAACGAGGTGATTGGCTGTCCGCAGGTGATCCTGACGCACATCAGCCATCAGTTTGACGTGTGGATGATGAACAACCCGCTGCCGAACGGTATCGAAGCGGGGTATGACGGCATGGTGCTGGTACTCGACTGAGTTTTGCCGGGTGGCGGCTGCGCCTTACCCGGCCTACGGACCAGGCTTTAGCCGCGATCGTAATCGTCTTCTAAACGCCGTTCATCCTCTTCCAGTCGACGCCTGTCGTCATCTAACTGACGTTGACGCTCGTCTAAACGGCGGCGTCTGTCTTCGAGCTGCCGACGGCGATCGTCGTACTGACGGCTGTCGCTTTGACGGCTGCGATCGTAGCGATCGTCGTCGTCATTACGGCTGCTGTCGGGGTTATAAGCATCGTTGATCGCCTGCTGAATGTTGCCAATGGCATCATCAATCACGTCGGCGTGGGCCAGCTGGCTGGTGAGTGACAGCAGACCCAATATCAGAGCGGAAAAGTAACGTTTCATAAGGCCAGACTCACAGGTGGACTGGCGTTAAGGTAATCAACGGGACTGTGCCGGAGTAGCGGAGGAATCTCAAATTACCATCACCTTACGCAGCGCCTGTGCCAGCTGTACGCGGGTAAACGGCTTACGCAGTAACTGAACGTCCGGCAACTGAGGGTTATGCGTAGGCCGCAAATCCTGGCCGCTGATCAGCAGCACCGGAAGCTGCGGATAATGACTGCGCACATGGTTAATGACCTCCGCTCCGCTGAGGCTTCCGGGCAGCATCAGGTCGCTGATAAACATGCCAATATCCGGCGATGCCTCCAGCATGCTCAGGGCCTGCTCGCCATTCTCCGCTTCGAGTGTCAGGTAGCCTAGCTGATGCAGCTGCTCACACAGGGTCTGGCGGACATCCGCCTCATCTTCCAGTACCAGCACCAGCCGCTCGCTATCCGGGGAGGTGGTAGCCGGGAGCGCCTCACTTTCAGACACGGTGGAAAACGTCGAGCGCGGCAGATGGAGCCGAACGGTGGTGCCCTGCCCCGGCGCGCTTTCAATCTCCACGCGTCCCCCGGACTGACGCACAAAACCGTACACCATCGACAACCCTAATCCGCTGCCACTTCCGGTCTGTTTGGTGGTAAAGAACGGTTCAAAGACCCGGGATTTCACCTCCTGCGCCATACCGCTACCATGGTCAATGACCTCCAGCGCCACCATATCCTGCCTGCGGCCGTCGCTGCGGGTCACGCGCTGGTTCCATGTACGAATTTTAATGACGCCGCTTTGCCCTTCCATCGCATCGCGGGCGTTCATCACCAGGTTGATAATCGCGTTTTCCAGCTGGCCGACGTCTATCCATGCGGGCCATGCCGGGGTTTGCGCTTCAATCTCCAGAGTCAGGGTGACAGGCAAGGAGTGGCGCATCAGTTCCCGCAGGTTCTCCAGCAGCGGTTTCATCTCAACGGTATGCGGCGTCAGGGATTGCTTGCGGGAAAATGCCAGCAGGCGCTGGGTCAGCATGGCGCCGCGTTCTGCCGCCTTCAGCGCCCGGGTAATACGCGGCGCGTCTTTTGATTCGGGGTCGGTCAGCTCAAGACTGCCGATGATCACCGCCAGAAGATTATTAAAATCATGCGCCAGCCCGCCGGTCAGCTGTCCGACAGCCTTCATCTTCTGGCTGTGGAGCAACGCTTCTTCCAGTCCCTGACGCTCGATGCGGTCAATCTCCATCTGCGTCGTTTTCTCTTTCAGCAGACGCGTCGTGTGCTCAAGTGAAGCAGTGTTGCGGGCAAAAACGTTAAACGCGCGCGCCAGCTCGCCCAGCTCGTCCCGCCGCTGCAATGCGGGCACCGAGACATCCTGTTCGCCACGGGCAAGGCGCGACATGGCCCGGGAGATAGCCGTCAGGTTGGAGGCCAGGTTACGGTAAATATACCAGCAGGCGCACCCGGTGATGATCAGCGCCAGCACGGCGAAAATGCTGATAAAAACGCTAATGGATTGCAGCTCGTGATGGCTCTGGGCCGTGCGAAGCCGGGAGGCTTGCGCGACCTGTTCAACGTACTGATTGATATCGCTATTCAGTATCGCCACCAGCGCCTTGATGTGGAACATATACCAGCTTATTGCCAGATCGCTCTCTGCCAGCTGCGTCGACAGCGGGGCAAGCTTACGCAGCTCGGCGTTAAAGTCGGGCAGCACAACGTTGACCGCAGGCTGCGTCGCGCGCTGGGGCAACATCGCCGTCACCGTATCCAACTGCTGTATCGTGGCGCGTGGTGAAGGGGTTTCGATGGCGGCGGCGATCAGCCTGTCCATTTCCATCAGCAGCTGCGCATCCGGAACATCGCTGCCAGTACGGCGGTTGATGTCCTGCAGATGACGCAGGTAACTCTGGCTCTGGTAGAGCGAACTGAGCAGCGCGTTACGCTCCAGATGGCGTCGCTGCCCGCGCTCCAGCATCCCCGTCACGCCTTGCTGTAATTCATTGCTTCTCTGAATAATCCGCGCCACCAGCGCCGGCTCCTGCTGCGCCAGCGGCGCATCGGCCAGCTGCTCCAGCGAGCGGCGCAATGCCGTTTGCATCTGCTTTAACCGCTCCGCCTCGCCTTTGTACTCCAGCGATCCGACTACCTGCGACAACCGCACCGCCGCCGTCGCCACGTTAGCCGTATCGCGAGCGAGGTTCATGCTGCCGGTCATGTCATCCAGCGTTTGCTGCTGCACCTGCTCCTGGATCTGGCTGGCATGACGGAAGCCAAGCACCGCCACGCCGCTGACCATCAGCGTGACCGCAACAACCAGCAGATTGAACATCAGCAGGCGGCCACGGGCACTGGTAAAAAACGGGGGGCGTGATGACATCTCTTTAGGCTCCTTAGCGGTCTGATGCCCTCACCCTGGCCCTCCCCCACGGGGAGAGGGAAAAGAGAAATGTGACGGCGGTTAACTATTCATAACTATGACAAATATGAACAGCTTCTGACATTTTGCATTTACGCACCTGTGATGAAGTGCAGATATCGACATTCACAGGAGATCCGCCATGAGCAGAACCCCGGTTTTAGAGATGCGCGGCATAGCCAAAACCTTTGGCAATTTCCACGCGCTCAAGGGCGTGGATTTGACGGTTTTCCCCGGTGAGATCCACGCGCTGATGGGCGAAAATGGCGCGGGCAAAAGCACGCTGATGAAAATCCTCGCAGGTGCCTACACTGCCACCCGCGGTGAGATCCTGATCGACGGACAGCCGTTTCACATCAAAGGGCCGAAAGATGCCCTGGCCGCAGGCATTACCTTGATTTACCAGGAGATGCAACTCGCCCCCAATCTGACCGTGGCGGAAAACATTTTCCTCGGCAGCGAACTGTCGCGCGGCGGGCTGGTTCAGCGTAAAGAGATGGCCGCCCAGGCGCAGGCGGTGATCGATCGCCTCGGCGCCCAGTTCAGCGCCACCGATCGGGTGATGAAGCTGACCATCGCCGAACAGCAGCAGGTAGAAATTGCCCGCGCGCTGCACCGCAACAGCCGCATTCTGGTGATGGACGAACCCACCGCTGCCCTCTCTTCCCGCGAAACCCACCGCCTGTTTGAACTGATTCTGCGCCTGCGCGATGAAGGCATGGCGATTATCTATATCAGCCACCGCATGGCGGAAGTGTATGAACTCTCTGACCGCGTCAGCGTTCTGCGTGACGGGCAGTACGTCGGCAGCCTGACGCGCGACAAGCTCAACGCCTCCGAGCTGGTGAAAATGATGGTGGGCCGCCCTTTAAGCGATCTGTTCAACAAAGAGCGCGATATCCCTCTCGGCAGCCCCCGCCTGAACGTCCACCACCTTACCGACGGTAAAAAAGTGCGGCCGTGCAGTTTACAGGTCCGTTCCGGCGAAATCGTCGGGCTGGCCGGGCTGGTCGGTGCCGGACGCTCCGAGCTGGCGCAGCTGATTTTCGGCGTGCGCAAAGCCACGGGCGGCATGATTGAGGTGGACGGCGAGCCGGTGGTGATCCACTCCCCGCGCGCGGCCATTGAAAACGGGATCGGTTTTCTCACCGAGAACCGTAAGGAGCAGGGGCTGTTTCTGGAGCTGGCGGCGCAGGAGAACATCACGATGGCGACGCTGGAACGCGATGCCACCTTCGGCATGCTGAACCGCAAAAAAGCCCAGTCCATTTCCGATGACGCTATCGCCCTGCTCAACATTCGTGTGCCCCATTCACAGGTACGCGCGGGCGGACTGTCCGGCGGTAATCAGCAAAAACTGCTGATCTCGCGCTGGGTGGCGATAGGCCCGCGCATTCTGATTCTGGACGAACCCACCCGCGGCGTGGACGTTGGCGCGAAAAGCGAGATCTACCGCATCATGAACCAGATGGCGCGTAAGGGCGTGGCGATTTTGATGATCTCCAGCGAACTGCCGGAAGTGGTGGGCATGAGTGACCGGGTGTACGTGATGCGCGAAGGCAGCATTGCGGGTGAACTCCACGGGCGCGATATCTCTCAGGAAAACATCATGACGCTGGCAACCGGCGTGGACGACACACATCATCAGGCGGTGTAATTATGACAACTCCAACCCATCCGCAGCAGGTGGCGAAATCCGCCTCCGCCAAAAAAATGCTGATGAGCGATCTGATGCAAACGATCGGCATTTTACCTATTTTAATTCTGATCGTGGCGGTATTTGGCTTTATCGCCCCTAACTTCTTCACCGAGAGCAACCTGCTCAACATCACCCGTCAGGCGTCAATCAACATCGTGCTGGCTGCGGGGATGACTTTCATCATCTTAACCGGTGGGATTGACCTCTCCGTGGGGTCGATTCTCGGTACTACCGCCGTTGCGGCAATGGTGGTGTCGCTGATCCCGGAATTCGCCGGACTTTCTATTCCGGCGGCGCTGATGCTCGGCATGGTGCTGGGGCTGTTCAACGGCGCGCTGGTGGCCTTTGCCGGGCTACCGCCGTTTATCGTCACGCTCGGTACCTATACGGCGCTGCGCGGCGCGGCCTACCTGCTGGCAGACGGCACCACGGTGATCAATTCGAACATCAACTTCGAGTGGATCGGCAATAACTACCTCGGTCCCGTGCCATGGCTGGTGGTCATTGCTTTGGCGGTCATTGCTATCTGCTGGTTTATCCTGCGCCGCACTACGCTGGGCGTTCACATCTACGCCGTGGGCGGCAACATGCAGGCGGCGCGCCTGACGGGCATCAAGGTCTGGATGGTACTGCTGTTTGTCTACGGCATGAGCGGGCTGCTCTCCGGCCTCGGTGGCGTGATGAGCGCCTCGCGCCTTTACAGCGCCAACGGCAACCTCGGTACCGGCTATGAGCTGGATGCGATTGCGGCGGTGATCCTCGGCGGTACCAGCTTCGTCGGCGGGATCGGCACGATCACCGGCACGCTGGTGGGGGCATTGATTATCGCCACCCTCAACAACGGCATGACGCTGATGGGCGTCTCCTACTTCTGGCAACTGGTGATCAAAGGGGCGGTGATCATCATTGCGGTGCTGATCGACAAATACCGTACCCGACACCATCAAAGTGCATAACAACAAAACCCTACAGCTTCGAGGAATACAATATGCGTTTAAAACCGTTAGTGACCGCGCTCTGTGCTGGCGCGCTGCTTGCCGCAACGCCGTTTGCGCAGGCGAAAGATCTGAAGTCCATCGGCGTGACGGTGGGTGACCTGGCCAATCCGTTCTTTGTGCAGATCACCAAAGGTGCCGAGCTGGAAGCGCGCAAGCTGGCGGGCGATAACGTCAAAGTGACGCTGGTCTCCAGCGGTTACGATCTCGGTCAGCAGGTGGCGCAGATCGATAACTTTATCGCCGCGAAAGTGGACATGATCATCCTCAACGCCGCGGATTCCAAAGGGATCGGCCCGGCGGTGAAACGCGCGAAGGATGCCGGGATCGTGGTCGTGGCGGTTGACGTGGCGGCGGAAGGTGCCGATGCGACCATCACCTCCAATAACACCCAGGCGGGCGAAATGGCCTGTAAGTACATTACCGACCGCTTGAAAGGCAAAGGCAATGTGGTGATCATCAACGGACCACCGGTCTCAGCGGTGCAAAACCGTGTGGAAGGTTGCCAGATGGAATTCAAAAAACATCCGGATATCAAGGTGCTCTCGGATAACCAGAACGCCAAAGGCAGCCGTGAAGGCGGTCTGGAAGTCATGACCTCTCTTCTGGCGGCCAATCCGAAGATCGACGGCGTATTCGCGATTAACGATCCTACCGCGATCGGCGCCGATCTGGCGGCAAAACAGGCGCAGCGCAATGAATTCTTCATTGTGGGCGTGGATGGCAGCCCGGATGGTGAAGAAGCGCTGAAGCGGGAAAACTCCCTGTTTGTGGCAACCCCGGCACAAGATCCGCAGGTGATGGCGGCAAAAGCGGTCGAGATCGGCTACGACATTCTCCAGGGCAAACCGGCACCGAAAGAACCGGTGCTGATCCCGGTGACGATGATCGATAAAAAGAACGTCGGTACCTATAAGGGCTGGACGGTTAAGTAACCCCTCAGCCTAAACCCTCTCCCCTTTGGGGAGAGTGGGTGGCAAAAAACGCTGGCCGGGCTGCAGGCTTTTATTCGCGAGGGCAATTAATTTAACAATAATTGCGATTTTTCATTACAGTTCTATGAATTTTACATTCCCGAACTACACTCTCTCCATCTGGCATATTCGGCGTGGGCAGCACTCTGTCCGCACGCTTTTCCGAAATGAGATAGAAAGAGGACAAGGGAAAAATGTTCGCAGCCATCATCATCGGTATTTTCATTATTAGCGTTATTTACGCGCATTCACGCGGGAAAGAAAAACAGACGCTGTCTCGTCAGTTGTTCGACCATTCGACGTTCATGGCACCCATCAATATGTTTATGACGGCGTTCTCTTCCCTGCCCGCCAGGCAGGCTTTCTTTGAGACAGAGCGTTTCCCTGAATTAAAAACGCTGACGGAAAACTGGCAGGTTATTCGTGAAGAGGCTGTGCGTTTACAGGATCATATAAAGGCGGCGCAAAATAATAACGACGCTGGCTTTAACACCTTTTTTAAACGCGGCTGGAAACGTTTTTATCTGAAATGGTACGCCGACGCTCACCCTTCTGCGCAAGCGCTTTGCCCGGTGACCACGCAACTGGTGAGTCAAATTCCTTGCGTAAAGGCGGCGATGTTTGCCGAACTGCCTGCGGGGGCAAAGCTGGGCAAGCATCGCGATCCCTACGCGGGCTCGGTTCGCTATCATCTGGGCTTATCTACCCCGAATGACGATCGCTGCTTTATTGAAGTGGACCAGCAGCGCCATAGCTGGCGCGATGGCGAGGCCGTCATTTTTGATGAGACTTACGTTCACTGGGCAGAAAATAAAACCGATCAAACGCGCATTATTCTTTTCTGTGATATCGAGCGTCCGATGAAGTGGGGCTGGGCACAGGCAGTTAACCATTGGGTAGGGACGACGCTGATGTCTGCAGCCAGCTCACCCAATGATGAGAATGACCGCACTGGCGGCATTAATCGCATTTTTAAATATGTTCATGCGGGGCGCGAACGCGGACAGCGTCTTAAAAAACGAAATCGTAAAGCCTATTATGCCCTCAAGTACCTGTGCATCAGCGCCATTTTTGCCGCCCTTCTTATTCCGGCGATAACATAGACCTTATGCCGCCTGTTCGGGGCGGCTAACATCGGTGGCAAACACGTAGCCCAGCCCGCGAATGGTTTTGATGAGGGCTGGCTGATGCGGGTTGACCTCGATTTTCCGGCGCAGACGCATGATCAGCACGTCAATAGTCCGGTCAAACACCTCCGTGCTTTCGCTGTGGGTGAGTTCCAGCAGTTGATCGCGGCTGAGTACCCGGCGGGCATTTTGCGTAAGCGCCAGCAGCAGGCCATATTCCCCCTGGGTCAACGGCACGACGTTACGCTGCGGATCAATCAGTTCACATCGGGAGGTATCCAGCGTCCAGTTATCGAAGGTTATCCCCGCTACGCGTGGCATCGGCGTTTCTGCGGCCAGCACGCCGCTCCGACGCAGGACCGCTTTAACCCGGGCAACCACCACGCGCGGATTAAACGGTTTGCCAATATAGTCGTCGGCTCCCATCTCCAGCCCCACTACCACGTCGGATTCACTGCCCAACCCGGTTAACATGATCACCGGTAGCGCCGGACGCTGCTTTTGCAACTGCAGCAAAACCTGTAACCCATTGATATCCGGCAGCATCATATCCAGCAGGACAAGGGCGATCTCCGGCGTCTGTTGTACCCGGCCTGGCACATCCTGGCCGTTATGGCAGACAAGCACGTCAAAGACGTGTTCACTCAGCACATCCTGCAGCAGTTCGCACACTGCCAAATCGTCATCAACCACCAGAATCGCCGGTTTCATCATATGCTTCCGTCAGGGGATTATGTTAAGTCTGAACCATTCTGCCGTCAGCTCCAGTGAAAGGGCGTTTTCCGTGATGGAAATTCAACCCATGTCACATACCCTGCCCATTCGACACGTCAATTTTGACGATGGTCTGCTTTTCGTCAGGGTTGTCGGCAGGAATACGCCGTAAAACGCGCCATTACCCCTACTAAAAACATGGCATAGAAGCTGCATTAGTCGGTGCGAAAGATTCGATTAACTGGAGCAGACTGATGAAAAAAGTCGTCACGGTTTGCCCTTATTGTGCCTCAGGTTGCAAGATCCACCTGGTGGTCGATAACGGCAAAATCGTCCGGGCGGAGGCCGCACAGGGGAAAACCAACCAGGGCACGCTGTGTCTGAAAGGGTATTACGGCTGGGATTTTATCAATGATACCCAAATCCTCACCCCGCGCCTGAAAACCCCTATGATCCGCCGCGAGCGCGGTGGCAAGCTGGAAGCCGTCAGCTGGAACGAGGCTCTCGATTACGTCGCCACGCGCCTCAGCGCCATCAAGGCCAAGTACGGCCCGGATGCGATTCAGACGACCGGTTCCTCACGCGGGACTGGGAATGAAACCAACTATGTGATGCAAAAATTCGCACGCGCCGTTATTGGAACCAATAACGTCGACTGCTGCGCTCGCGTCTGACACGGCCCATCGGTTGCAGGTCTGCACCAGTCGGTCGGTAACGGCGCAATGAGTAATGCCATCAACGAGATAGACAACACCGATCTGGTGTTTATTTTCGGCTATAACCCGGCGGATTCTCACCCTATCGTCGCGAACCATGTTATTCGCGCCAAACAGAACGGGGCGAAAATCATCGTCTGCGATCCGCGCAAAATTGAAACCGCGCGCATTGCAGATATGCACATCGCATTGAAAAACGGCTCGAACATCGCGCTGTTGAATGCGATGGGGCACGTCATTATTGAGGAGAATCTGTACGACCAGGCGTTTGTGGCCAGCCGCACGGAGGGCTTTGAAGAGTATCGTAAAATTGTCGAAGGCTATACGCCAGAGTCCGTTGAAGCGATAACCGGCGTCAGCGCACAGGAGATCCGCCAGGCCGCACGCATGTACGCCGGGGCGAAAACCGCCGCCATTCTGTGGGGCATGGGCGTGACCCAGTTCTACCAGGGCGTGGAAACCGTGCGTTCGTTGACCAGCCTCGCCATGCTGACGGGTAACCTGGGCAAGGCCCACGTCGGCGTCAACCCGGTACGTGGCCAGAATAACGTCCAGGGGGCCTGCGATATGGGCGCGCTGCCGGATACCTATCCAGGATATCAGTACGTCAAATTCCCGGAAAACCGCGAGAAATTCGCGAAAGCCTGGGGGGTCGAAAGCCTGCCGGAACACACCGGCTATCGCATCAGCGAGCTGCCGCACCGCGCGGCGCACGGTGAAGTGCGTGCGGCCTACATCATGGGTGAAGATCCGCTCCAGACCGATGCCGAACTCTCTGCGGTACGTAAAGGGTTTGAGGATCTTGAGCTGGTGATTGTCCAGGATATCTTCATGACCAAAACCGCGGCGGCGGCGGATGTGATTTTACCGTCGACGTCATGGGGTGAGCATGAAGGCGTCTACACGGCGGCGGACCGCGGCTTCCAGCGCTTCTTCAAAGCGGTCGAACCGAAGTGGGATCTGAAAACCGACTGGCAGATCATCAGCGAAATCGCCACCCGTATGGGCTACCCGATGCACTACAACAACACCCAGGAGATCTGGGACGAGTTGCGGCATCTGTGCCCGGACTTCTACGGTGCCACCTATGAAAAAATGGGTGAGCTGGGGTATATCCAGTGGCCATGCCGCGATGAGTCGGAAGCCGACCAGGGGACGTCATACCTCTTTAAAGAGACGTTCGACACCCCGAACGGGCTGGCGCAGTTCTTCACCTGCGACTGGGTCGCACCTATAGATAAACTCACCGACGAGTATCCGATGGTGCTCTCCACCGTGCGCGAAGTAGGCCACTACTCCTGTCGCTCAATGACCGGGAACTGCGCCGCGCTGGCCGCGCTGGCAGATGAACCCGGCTACGCGCAAATCAACACTGCCGACGCGGAACGCCTGGGTATTGAGGATGAGGCGCTGGTATGGGTGAACTCGCGCAAAGGGCGAATCATCACCCGTGCGCAGGTGAGCGATCGTCCCAACAAAGGAGCGGTCTATATGACCTACCAGTGGTGGATTGGTGCCTGTAACGAACTGGTGACGGAGAACTTAAGCCCGATAACCAAAACGCCGGAGTATAAATATTGTGCCGTCAACGTGGAGCCCATTGCGGATCAACACGCTGCCGAACAGTATGTGATTGACGAATATAACAAGCTGAAAGCCCGACTGCGTGAAAGCGCAATGGGTTGAAGCGGGTAATTAATTAATGAACGAAGGGAGTGATATATTCACTCCCTTTTTTTATTTCCGCCACCGCGATTATACTGCGCGGCGTGTACCCAGAAGATAAGAATCCATGAAAGCCATTTTTCTGTTGTTATTCTTTATAACCTCGTTCGCCTGCGCGGATGAGATAGGCAGCCAGTATCTGAAGCAGGCGGAAGCGGGCGATGCCCGCGCCCAGTATTATCTTGCTGATACCTACTTCAGCTCGGGGGACCGCACACAGGCCGCGCGGTGGGCCGAAAAAGCCGCAAAAGGTGGCGATGTCGATGCCATGGCGCTGTTGTCGCAAATTCACTTTACGCAGGGGGATTACGCGCAGGCCAAGGCTCTGGCGCAGCAGGCAAACATTGCAGGCAGCAAACGCGGCGCGATCATGCTGGCGCGCGTGCTGGTCAACACTCAGGCCGGTCAAACCGACTATCCCCAGGCCATTAAGCTCCTGCAAACGGCGACTGAAGATATCGACAACGATTCGGCGGTAGACGCGCAGCTGCTGCTGGGGCTGATCTATGCCAACGGCGTTGAGGTGGCTCAGGATGACGTGCGGGCCGCGTCGTGGTTCAAGCGAAGTTCTACCCTGTCGCGAACGGGCTATGCGGAGTACTGGGCGGGAATGCTGTTCAGACAGGGCGAGAAAGGGTTTATCACGCCGAATAAGCAGAAAGCGCTTTACTGGTTGAACCTGAGCTGTACGGAAGGGTTTGATACGGGATGTGAAGAGTTTGATGCGTTGAGCGGGGAGTAAAGCGCCGGGTGGCGGCTTCGCCTTACCCGGCCTACAAAACCCGTAGGCCCGGTAAGCGCAGCGCCACCGGGCATAAGATGTTACCGATCGGCCGTCTTATCAAAACGCCCCAGCACCTCGCGTTCATACGCCAGCGCTTTTTTACGGTCGAATTTGTGTTCCCACTTGGCGATAACCAGCACCGCCAGGGCATTCCCCACCACGTTCAGCGCCGTACGCGCCATATCGAGGATACGGTCGACACCGGCGATAAACGCCAGACCTTCCAGCGGAATACCCACGCTGCCCAGCGTCGCCAGCAGCACCACGAACGAAACGCCCGGTACGCCTGCAATACCCTTAGACGTCACCATCAGGGTCAGCACCAGCACGATCTCCTGCCACAGCGACAGGTCAATGCCATACAGCTGCGCAATAAAGATAGCGGCGATACTCTGGTACAGCGTTGAACCGTCCAGGTTGAAAGAGTAGCCGGTCGGCACCACGAAGCTGGTGATAGAGGCAGGTGCACCGTAAGCCTCCATCTTCTCAATAATGCGCGGCAGCACGCTCTCAGAGCTTGCCGTGGAGTACGCCAGAATCAACTCATCTTTCAGGATACGGATCAGGATCCAGATGCTCAGCCCGCACAGGCGCGCCACAATGCCCAGCACCACCAGCGCAAAGAACAGGATGGCGAAGTGCACCAGGATCACCAGCTTCGCCAGCGGCCACAGGGAGGCAAAGCCGAAGTTTGCCACGGTCACCGCAATTAATGCGAACACCCCAACCGGCGCGTAGCGCATCACCATGTGGGTCACTTTGAACATGGTTTCGGAGATGGAGCGGAAGACGGTGACCAGCGGTTCACGGTGCGTGGCAGGCAGCGAGGAGAGCCCCAGGCCAAACAGCACCGAGAAGAAGATGATCGGCAACATCTCGCCTTTCGCCATCGACGCCACGATATTGGTCGGCACCAGTGAAAGGATCGTGCCCATCAGGCCGTGCGCATGGCTCTGCACTTCCGCCGTTGTGCTTTGGTATTTCGAAATATCCACCGTGGCCAGCTGCGACATATCGATCCCGGAACCTGGCTGGAACACGTTTGCCAGGGTAATCCCCAGAATAATCGCAACCGTAGTGATCACTTCGAAATAGAGAATGGTTTTCGCACCGATACGGCCTAACTGTTTCGCGTCACCGACCCCGGCAATGCCGACCACCAGCGTCGAGATCACAATCGGGACCACGATCATCTTGATCAAATGAATAAAGATATCGCCCGCCGGGGAGAGCAGGTTGGCAATCAGCCATTCGCGGCTGTCGCTATGATAGTGGAGATAACTGCCCAGCAAGATGCCCAGCACAAGGGCTAGCAAGATCTGCCAGGCCAGGCTGACTTTAACGTTTTTCATAGAAACTGACTTCCTCAATGAAATCTCCGCACCAGCAAAACTGCATGAATATGGAGACATACTGAAAGGGTATGAATTGTGTTGCGTTGGTTTATGGGATTTTTTAACGCGGCGTATGAGTATCATTTGCGCGACCTGTTGCGCAAGCCTTAAAGAACGACGCATTTCACTGGAAAATGACGGTATAACGCGAGTTTGTCATTATCCTGATAAATAACCATTTGTTATAAAAACGCTTTTTTAAATCTAAATGCGAATAATCGTCAGGCTGAATTATTTCCCTTCAAAGTTTCATTCGCTCGTTTTTCAACCTCTTCAAACAATGCGTGATCTGTAGCCCAAATAATAAACAAAGCTTGTAAAGCCCCTACTATTAACGTTTTTGCGACATATTATTAACATCTTACAAGGAGAAAAAAAGCCATGAGCCAAATACATAAACACGACATTCCCGCAAACATTGCGGACCGTTGCCTGATCACCCCGGAGCAGTACCACGAGAAATATCAGCAATCAGTTTCCCACCCTGACGCCTTCTGGGGCGAGCAGGGACACATCCTTGACTGGATCAAACCTTATCAGAAGGTGAAAAACACCTCCTTTGCGCCCGGCAACGTCTCCATTAAATGGTATGAAGATGGCACGCTGAACCTGGCGGCGAACTGCCTGGATCGCCATCTTGCCGAACGCGGGAATGAAACCGCCATCATCTGGGAAGGCGACGATGCCTCACAGAGCAAACACATTACCTATAAAGAACTGCATCGCGACGTCTGCCGTTTCGCCAACGTCCTGTTGGAAAAAGGCATTAAAAAGGGCGATGTGGTGGCTATCTATATGCCAATGGTGCCGGAAGCCGCGGTTGCTATGCTGGCCTGCGCGCGTATCGGCGCAATTCACTCGGTTATCTTCGGCGGGTTCTCACCGGAAGCCGTTGCCGGCCGTATTGTCGATTCCAGTTCAAAACTGGTGATCACCGCCGATGAAGGCGTGCGCGCCGGACGCGGTATCCCGCTGAAGAAAAACGTCGATGAAGCGCTGAAAAACCCGAATGTCAAAACGGTCAGTAACGTTATCGTGCTGAAGCGTACCGGCGGCAAGATCGACTGGAACGAGGGACGTGACCTGTGGTGGAGTGACCTGATCGAGAAAGCGAGTGACCAGCATCAGCCGGAAGAGATGAATGCTGAAGACCCGCTGTTCATTCTTTACACCTCCGGTTCAACCGGTAAACCGAAAGGCGTGCTGCACACCACCGGCGGTTATCTGGTTTATGCGGCCACGACCTTTAAATATGTTTTCGACTACCACCCGGGCGACATCTACTGGTGTACCGCCGACGTGGGCTGGGTGACCGGGCACAGCTACCTGCTCTACGGCCCGCTGGCCTGCGGTGCCACCACGCTGATGTTTGAGGGCGTGCCAAACTGGCCGACCCCGGCGCGTATGTGTCAGGTAGTCGACAAGCACCAGGTCAACATTCTCTACACCGCGCCAACGGCGATCCGCGCGTTAATGGCGGAAGGCGATAAGGCCATCGAAGGCACTGACCGCTCTTCGTTGCGCATCCTCGGTTCCGTGGGTGAACCCATTAACCCCGAAGCCTGGGAGTGGTACTGGAAGAAAATCGGCAATGAAAAATGCCCGGTGATGGACACCTGGTGGCAGACCGAAACCGGCGGCTTCATGATCACCCCTATGCCTGGCGCCACACAGCTGAAGGCCGGTTCTGCCACGCGCCCATTCTTCGGCGTACAGCCTGCGCTGGTGGATAACGAGGGCAACCCGCTGGACGGGGCCACCGAAGGCAACCTGGTGATCGTCGACTCGTGGCCAGGCCAGGCGCGTACCCTGTTCGGCGACCACGAACGCTTTGAGCAGACCTATTTCTCGACCTTTAAAAACATGTACTTCAGCGGCGACGGCGCGCGCCGTGATGAAGACGGTTATTACTGGATCACCGGTCGCGTGGATGACGTGCTCAACGTTTCTGGCCACCGTCTGGGGACGGCTGAAATTGAATCGGCGCTGGTGTCGCATCCGAAAATTGCTGAAGCCGCCGTTGTCGGGATCCCGCACAACATCAAAGGCCAGGCGATTTACGCTTACGTCACGCTGAACCACGGCGAGGAGCCATCACCCGAGCTGTACGCCGAGGTGCGCAACTGGGTACGTAAGGAGATCGGCCCGCTTGCTACGCCGGACGTGCTGCACTGGACCGACTCGCTGCCGAAAACCCGCTCCGGCAAGATTATGCGCCGTATCCTGCGCAAAATCGCGGCGGGGGATACCAGCAACCTCGGTGATACCTCAACGCTCGCGGATCCTGGCGTGGTGGAAAAACTGCTCGAAGAGAAGCAGTCCATCGCAATGCCTTCCTAGTTTTTTCTCCCTCTCCCCGTGGGAGAGGGCCGGGGTGAGGGCATCAGACCGCACCTTCCTCTCCCCTCACCCTAACCCTCTCCCCAAAGGGGAGAGGGGACTAAAAACAAACCAACCTTACCTTTGGAGACTCTGTGATGAATGACCATATTTGTCAGCAGATAGAGAATAGTGCGCACTACAGGGAGCTCGTCGAAAAACGGCAACGGTTTGCCTTCATCCTTTCTATCATCATGCTGATTATCTACGTCGGCTTTATTATGCTGATCGCCTTTGCTCCGCACTGGCTGGGCACCCCGCTGCACGCGGGCACCAGCGTCACGCGCGGCATTCCTATTGGCATTGGCGTGATTGTGATCTCCTTCTTGCTGACCGGCGTGTACGTCTGGCGCGCGAACGGTGAATTCGATCGTCTCAACAGAGCGGTACTGCAAGAGGTAAAAGCATCATGAAGCGGATCCTGACGGCGCTTGCCGCCACACTTCCTTTTGCCGCCCACGCGGCGGATGCCATCACCGGCGACGTTCAGCGTCAGCCGACTAACTGGCAGGCGATTGTGATGTTCCTGATTTTCGTCCTGCTGACCCTGTACATCACTTACTGGGCGTCGAAGCGCGTGCGCTCTCGTAATGATTATTACACCGCGGGCGGCAACATTACCGGTTTCCAGAACGGGCTGGCGATAGCGGGCGACTTTATGTCTGCCGCCTCGTTCCTCGGGATCTCCGCGCTGGTTTATACCTCCGGCTACGACGGCCTGATCTACTCCCTGGGCTTCCTCGTCGGCTGGCCGATCATCCTGTTCCTCATTGCCGAGCGCTTGCGCAACCTCGGGCGCTATACCTTCGCTGACGTGGCCTCCTATCGCCTGAAACAGGGGCCCATTCGTACCCTCTCCGCCTGCGGTTCGCTGGTGGTGGTCGCGCTATACCTGATTGCGCAGATGGTCGGGGCAGGTAAATTGATCGAACTGCTGTTCGGTCTGAACTACCACATCGCCGTGGTACTGGTTGGCGTCCTGATGGTGATGTACGTCCTGTTCGGCGGCATGCTGGCGACCACCTGGGTACAGATTATCAAAGCGGTCCTGCTGCTGTTCGGCGCCAGCTTTATGGCCTTTATGGTGATGAAGCACGTCGGGTTCAGCTTCAATAACCTGTTTACCGAAGCGATGGCGGTTCATCCAAAAGGAGAGGCAATCATGAGCCCGGGCGGGCTGGTGAAAGATCCGATATCCGCACTCTCCCTCGGTCTCGGCCTGATGTTCGGTACCGCGGGCCTGCCACACATTCTGATGCGTTTCTTCACCGTGAGCGATGCGCGTGAAGCGCGTAAGAGCGTCTTCTACGCCACCGGCTTTATGGGTTATTTCTACATCCTGACCTTTATCATCGGCTTTGGCGCGATCATGCTGGTAGGGGCAAACCCGGCGTTTAAAGACGCGGCGGGTGCGCTGATTGGCGGCAACAACATGGCGGCGGTGCATCTGGCCGACGCGGTGGGCGGTAACCTGTTCCTCGGCTTTATCTCTGCCGTGGCCTTCGCCACCATCCTTGCCGTAGTAGCGGGACTGACGCTGGCCGGTGCCTCTGCGGTCTCGCACGACCTCTACGCCAACGTGTTCCGTAAAGGGGCAAGCGAACGTGACGAGCTGAAAGTCTCTAAGATCACCGTGCTGGTGCTGGGTGTGGTCGCCATTTTGCTCGGTATTCTGTTCGAGAAGCAGAACATCGCCTTTATGGTGGGGCTGGCCTTCTCGATTGCGGCGAGCTGTAACTTCCCGATCATTCTGCTCTCCATGTACTGGTCAAAACTGACCACCCGTGGGGCGATGATTGGCGGCTGGCTGGGGCTGCTGACGGCGGTGATCCTGATGATTCTGGGCCCGACCATCTGGGTACAGATCCTCGGTCACGAAAGCGCCATTTTCCCGTATGAGTATCCGGCGCTGTTCTCGATTGCCGTGGCGTTTATTGGTATCTGGGTCTTCTCGGCCACCGACAACTCGCCGGAAGGTAACCTGGAGCGTGAGAAATTCCGCGCCCAGTTTATTCGCTCACAAACCGGCCTTGGCGTTGAACAGGGCCGCGCACACTAAGCCTTTCTCCCCGGTCTCTCAGGCCGGGGAGTTTAAAACATCACCCATGCCACCAGCGGTGCGATAAGCACCATCGTCACGCCAGAGAGCATCATCACCAGACTTGCCACCACGCCTTCCTGCTGACCCAGCTCATACGAACGCGCCGTACCTGCGCCATGAGACGCCGCGCCAAACCCTGCCCCTTTCGCCATCCCCTCCCGAATAGAAAGCCGCAAAAAGAGCATATCGCCCACCGCCATGCCAAAGACGCCCGTCACGACCACAAACAGCGCCACCAGATCCGGCTGCCCGCCAAGCGGTTTAGCCGCTGCCAGCGCAAACGGCGTCGTCACCGAACGCACGGCCAGGCTGCGCTGAATTTCATCGGGCAGCGTAAACAGCCGCGCCAGCCAGACCGAGCTACACACCGCCACCACCGTGGCAGTCAGAACGCCTGCGCTAAGCGACATCCAGTGGCGTTTAATAATATTCAGGTTGTCGTACACGGGAACGGCAAAGGCGATAGTGGCCGGGCCGAGCAGCCACAGCAGCCAGTGGGATTCCCCAATGTAGTTCTGCCAGGAAATATGGCCGAAGACCAGCATGAGCACCAGCAGGATGGGGGTGAACACCAGCGGCATGAGCGGCAGCGCGCGAAAGCGGCGGTACAAACGCTTGTTGGCAAAGTAGATTACGATGGTCGCAATCAGACACAGCACGCTTATCTGAACGTTAGTCATGCTTCTGCCTGCTGATTTCAAAGCGATAGACTTTATCCACCACCCAGGCAGTGGCGCCCAATACCATCAGCGTACTCAGGGCGATAACCGCGAAGATGCGCCAGCCGTCGACCATCAGCAGCTGGGCATAGTTCACCACCGCGACCACCGCAGGCACGAAGAACAGCAGCATCTCCGCCAGCAGCCAGCGCGCGCCGGCTCGCACCCAGCTAAGGGGCAACGCGCGACAGAGGATCAGCGTTAGCATTAGCACCATCCCGACCAGATTGGCGGGTAAAGGCAGGTGCAGCCAGTCGACAAGATATTCCGCGAAAACAAACAGTCCGGCATAGAGCAGTACCTGAACCGGTACCTGGAGTCGTTGCACAACGGCAGGCGTAACACGACTTAACGCCACGGCCATGGGGGTTTTCCTCAAAATTGAGACGAGGCGCCAGTATAGTGAGCGCACGTCAGGGACAGAAATGAATTAAAATCATCGAAGGTATAGTTTCGAGGAATAATCATGGACATAAGAACGCTGCGCTATTTTGTCGAGGTGGTTCGCCAGCAAAGTTTTACCCGCGCAGCGGAGAAGTTGTTCGTTACCCAGCCGACCATCAGCAAGATGCTGAAAAACCTTGAGGACGAGCTGAACTGTACCCTGCTGCTTCGTGACGGACGCAAGCTGCTGCTGACGGATACCGGGCGCGTGGTCTTCGAGCGCGGGCTGACGATTCTGGCTGAGTTCCGCCAGCTTGAGGCTGAGCTTGCGGATATCAACCACCTTACCAAAGGGCTATTACGTCTTGGCATTCCGCCGATGGTCGGCATGATGATGGCCGGGCCGATTAGCCTCTTTCGTCAGCGCTACCCCGGCGTTGAGCTAAAAATTTCTGAATTTGGCGGCCTGACCGTCCAGCAGGCCGTGATGAACGGCGAGCTGGATGTGGCGATGACGGCCCTCCCCGTAGAGGAAGAGAGCGGTCTGGCGACGCTGCCGCTGTTCAGCCATCCGCTGTGCGTGCTCGTACCGCGCTCCGGTGACTGGCTGAAAATTGACTCGGTGAAACCCGAACTGCTCGGCGAACATCCGTTGCTGATATACAACGAAGACTTCGCCTTAAGCCGCCAGCTGATGACGCTGTTTAACCAACATAATGTGAAGCCACGCATTGCGGTGCGCAGCGGTCAGTGGGATTTTCTGGCCGCGATGGTTCAGGCTGGCGTGGGGATTGCCATTCTGCCGCAGCCAATTTGCGAGCGGCTGGATAAAAACACCCTGCGCTGGATCCCGCTGGAGAGCGAGCTGCACTGGCAGTTAGGGATGATCTGGCGTGAAGGGGTGTATCTGTCGCATAGCGCGCAGGCGTGGCTGGAGTGCTGTAAGGGGTTTTGGGTGCAGTCTGAATAGTGCCGGGTGGCGGCTTCGCCTTACCCGGCCTACGATTCGAATATAGGCTCGGTAAGCGCAGGGTATGAACCGGAAACATGGGTAACACTTTAGACCGGATACATGGGTAACAGTTATAACTGGCATAGAAGAGGAGACTCGCTATGCCCTGGACTGAGACCCGACCTATGCAACGCCTTGATTTTATCCGTGCCTGCCATGCAGGTACGGACTCCTTCTCCGCGCTTTGCCGTCTTTTTGGCATCAGCCGTAAAACCGGCTATAAATGGCTTCAGCGTTTTGACCCTTCTGACCTGTCATCTCTCTCGGACCGGTCGCGTGCGCCACGCTCCCACTCCCGGACGGTTCCTGATGATATCGCCGGACACCTGACTGCCCTGCGTCAAAAACACCCTGACTGGGGGCCAAAAAAACTGCGGATGTGGTTGCTCAATCATCACGTCGATTTTACCGTACCTGCCGCCAGCACTATCGGCGATATCCTCAAGCGCGAAGGCCTGGTTCCGGATAAAAAACGAAAACGCAGAACACCAGGCAATCGCCAGCCCCTGACCATCATCAGTGAGAACAATCAGGTCTGGAGCGCTGATTTTAAAGGCAAGTTCAGGCTGCTCAGCAGAGAGTACTGCCATCCTTTCACCCTGACCGATAATCACAGCCGGTATCTGCTCATCTGCCGGGGAACACACCGTGAGAGTGAACCCTTTGTCAGAGAGTGCCTGACGGATGCGTTCCTGGAATATGGTCTGCCGGAAGTGCTTAGAACCGATAACGGCCAGCCCTTCGCGGGAACAGGAATAGCCGGATTAAGTCGTCTTGCCGTCTGGCTAATCAAGCTGGGCATCAGGCCGGAGCGTATCAGAAAGGGGCATCCGGAAGAAAATGGCCGCCATGAGCGAATGCACCGCTCCCTGAAAAGTGCGGTGAAACAGGGCAACACCTTCATGACGATGGAAGAACAACAGCGGTGGTTCAGTGACTACCGGAAAGAATTTAACTACGAAAGGCCGCATGAAGCACTGGCGGGAGCAACGCCCGGAACGGTATGGCAACCCTCAAACCGACACTGGGATGGCCGTGTTCCTGAATATGCTTATCCGGAAGGAGGTACAGTCTACAGGGTGAAATCGAGGGGGACCCTCTATATGGGAAAAAAGGGTACGGTGTTCCTGAGTGAAGCACTGACTGGGGAGTACATCATGCTGGAAGAACAAGATGATGGCCTTGAGGCCATCATCTTTAATGGGATAACGCTTGCGTACTACGACCGAAAAACCCAGAGTGTGCTCCGGATAGACTAAAAGTGTTACCTATGTTCCCGGTCTGATCTGTCACCTATGTATCCGGTCATACAGCAGCGCCACCGGGCAAAAGCGCGCTACTGATTCTCTATCAACAACGCTTCCAGCAAATCCAGATCGTGCAGCAGCTTTTGCAGCGTCTCGTTGCTGATCTGCCGCGTGGCACGCAGATGGTACAGCTCGGCACGCTCTGAACGCAGCGCCGCCAGGCGGAACCGGCGTTCCAGGTTTTCCTCCTGCAGCGAGCTTTCCACGTCATTACGACCGTCAGCCCGACGGCGCAGGTTACCAATCACGCGGGAACTCACTTCCGTCAGCAGCTGGTTATCGATGTTCTCGTCTGTATCGGCCGCCAGACGCTCTTCCATTTTCTGAATAGCGACTATCGCCACTTCGGCGGTAGCCGCACGCGCAATACGCTCCTCTTTATGCTGTTGGGTCGAATCCCCGGCGTCAATGTGCTGCAGTAAAATCGGCAGCATCACCACGCCCACGAACAGCGAGAAGAGGATCACGCCTGCCGCCAGGAACACCAGCTCGTAGCGCGCCGGGAAGACATCGCCCGTCGGCAGCAGCAGCGGAATAGAGAGCACACCGGCAAGGGTGATCGCCCCACGCACGCCAGCGAAAGAGGCAATCAGCAGCTCGCGTGTGGTCCAGGAGCCAAACTCCATCGGCTTTTTCGTCAGGAAGCGCACGCTGAATTTCTTCATCGTCCAGAGCCAGCCAAAACGCACCAGCATCAGTGCCATGTAGATCAGCACGATGTCGGTAAACAGCATCCAGACTTCAACGTTCGGATCGGCCTCTGCCGCAATCAGCGAGGACTCCATAATGCCCGGCAGTTGCAGGCCCAACAGCAGGAATACCATGCCGTTAAACACGAATTCCAGCATCGCCCAAGTGCTGTTGGCACGCAGACGCATTGCCAGCGGCGCGCGGCGCATCACGCCGGAGCGGGTAATGGTCATCCCTGCCGCTACCGCCGCCAGAATGCCCGATACGCCAATATGTTCGGCAATCAGGTAGGAGGCAAACGGCAGCAGGAACAGCAGTACGATTTGCGTGGCGGGTTCATCACCGCCCCAGCGGCTGAGGAAGCGCAGGGAGCGACCATACAGCCAGCTCACCACAAAGCCCGCGAGGATACCGCCAATCGCCACTTTGAAGAATTCCAGCGTCGCGCCGCCAATGGTAAAGACCATCGTCCCCATGGCAACCGCCACGGCAAACTTCAGGGCGACCAGACCAGAGGCGTCATTCATCAGCGCCTCGCCCTGCAAAATCCCCATGATTTTCTTCGGAATACGACCTTCACCCACAATGCCGGAAAGCGCCACGGCATCGGTTGGCGAGAGCACGGCGGCCAGCGCAAAGGCGGGGATTAACGGGATACCCGGTACGGCCCAGTAAATCAGGAAGCCAATCCCGACGACGGTGACGACGACCAGCGCCAGCGCCAGGCCGAAGATCTCTCGCCCATGCTCAAGGAATTCGCGCGTGGGCGTTTTCCAGCCATCAGCAAACAGCAGTGGCGGAATAAACAGCACGAGGAACAGTTCGGGGTCAAATTCCACGTGCAGGCCAAACGTCGGCCACGCCAGCAGCGCGCCGATGGCAATTTGCATTAATGGCAGGGGGACCTGAAAGGGCAGTACGCGTGTAACCACCCCGGATAAAGAGACCACAAGGGTCATGATGAGTATTGTGAAGAAGATTTCCATGCGTTCCCTGTTTGCTGTGTTACTTATGTACTACGGAAGGCGTCGTGCCTTTTATTCTATCTTCTTCAGAGTAACGCAAAAGGCAACGGGATGAGCTCTGAAAATAAAAACGGGCGGCCTGAGCCACCCGTTTTCGCATCAATGGACAACTTAGATGGCCCAGCCGCCCGCGTAGAATGCCACCAGCGCAACGGCGATCACCACGGTGCCGATGTTCAGCTTGCGCCATTCACCAGAGACCAGACGACCAATGACCAGCGACGCGAAACCGATCATGATGCCGGTCACGATGTTACAGGTCAGCACGATAAACACGGCGGTAATCAGGCCAGACATGGCATCCACGAAATCCGCAAAGTCGATCTTCGCCACGTTGCTCAGCATCAGCAGGCCGACATACATCAGCGCTGGCGCGGTGGCATAAGCCGGTACCAGATAAGAGAGCGGAGAGAGGAACAGGATCAGCAGGAACAGCACGCCGACGGTGATGGCCGTCAGGCCGGTTTTACCGCCTGCTGCCGTGCCCGCTGCGGACTCGATATACACTGCCGCAGGCGCTGCGCCCACCAGTCCTGAGAAGACGCTGCTCAGGGAGTCAGTCGTCAGGGCTTTGCCGCCATCAATAATCTGACCGTCTTTATCCAGCAGGTTAGCCTGACCGGCCACCGCGCGAATCGTACCGGTTGCGTCAAACACGGCGGTCATCACCAGTGCCAGCACGCTTGGCAGGATTACCGGGTTAAGCGCACCAACGATATCCAGGCTGCCAATCAGAGAATTGCCCTTGTCATCGCTCAGCGACGGCATAGCGAAAATACCGGAGAAGTGAACGTTCGGATCGAAAATCAGGCCGACAATGGATACACCGATAATGGTCAGCAGAATGCCGCCCGGCACTTTCAGTTTTTCCAGACCGATAATCACCGCCAGACCGATCAGCGACATGATCACCGGGAAGCTCGCGAAATGCCCCAGCGCCACCGGCAGGCCGTCCAGCGGGTTCTTGATCACCAGGCCCACGCCGTTAGCGGCAATCAGCAGCAGGAACAGACCGATGCCGATACCGGTGCCGTGCGCCACGCCCTGCGGCAGGTTGCGCAAAATCCAGCTACGAATGCCGGTAGCAGAGATAACGGTGAACAGCACACCCATCAGGAACACGGCGCCGAGTGCGACCGGTACGCTGATCTGCTGACCCAGCACCAGGCTGAACGCGGTGAACGCGGTCAAAGAGATGGCGCAACCAATCGCCAGCGGCAGGTTCGCCCACAGCCCCATCACAATGGAGCCCACACCGGCTACCAGGCAGGTCGCGACAAAAACAGCTGCTGGCGGGAAGCCCGCTTTACCCAGCATGCCCGGCACAACGATGACGGAGTAAACCATCGCCAGAAACGTTGTCAGACCGGCAACAACTTCCTGACGCACGGTGCTGCCGCGAGCCGAAATTTTAAACATGGCGTCAAGTGAACCGCCGGTACGCGCAGATGGCGTAGACATAGAAAACATCCCCTGAGAGTTTTTATAGAACGTTCATAAGCGTGGTGGAGACGCCACTGCCAGCTAAACGTCAAATCCTTGTCTTGCGTTTGCGACGAAAGGGCGTCACAAAAAAAGCAAACGTTTAGCTCCGCGCTTAAAAACGGGTGGTCAAATTAAGGCAAACGATTATCCAGCCTAAACACCGCCCTTTTCAACTGAACTTTATCGTTTTTCGCTAAAATTCGCTTATGACGCTGAAGAAATAAACAGAGGATGCGCAAACGTTATCGTCTATGCGCAATTTGTTTACATTTAATCCTCACCCGGGATGGATAATGGCCCACCCTGTTCCAGGGTTCGCTTCCAGCCGGGACTGTTGTCGACCTTTTGCTTCCAGGCCTCAATATGCGGCAGATTGTCGATGCCCCCACGCGCCAGCAGGGCAAAGATCGGGAAACTCATCTGAATGTCGGCCATGCTGAGCGCGTCCCCGGCAAACCAGCTGTTTTGAGCGAGATGCGAGTCAATAAAGCGCGCATGCGTTTCCAGCTGGGGATTGAGATACGCTTTCTGCACCCCCTTACCCAGCGCCTTGCCCAGGAGTCGGATGCCTGGCGGCACGGGCGGCTTGCCGAGGCTGTTGAAAACCAGCTTCATTAACAGCAGTGGCATCAGCGATCCTTCCGCGTAATGCAGCCAGAAGCGGTATTGCACCTTATGCGCCGGATCTAACGGCTTAAGGCGCGATTCGGCATCATAGGTTTCCTGGAGGTATTCCAGAATGGCACCCGATTCCGCGAGGATAAGTCCGTTATCTTCGATGATGGGTGATTTGCCCAACGGATGCACCTTTTTGAGAGCCTCCGGCGCCAGCATGTTCTTTTCGCGCTGGTAGTGAACGATCTCATAAGGCAGGGCGAGTTCTTCCAGCGCCCAGATCACACGATGTGAGCGCGACTGGTTAAGGTGATGTACCGTGAGCATGGTCTTCTCCTGTGATTCATACTTTTTAACTATAGAAAATTGAACAACACCGCGAAAAAAATTCGGCTAAAAACCGGTCAGCGACGCTGGCGAAAAAACGGGGCTTGCATAGAATTAAAGTGTCAGCACAATCCGGAACCTCACCAACCAGCTCGACACGAGGGGTGCTGATGTCGGGGGAAACCCTCCCGTGAACCAGCGGGATAGAGAGAAAGACAAAGACCGGGAAAAACTAAAGCGCCCTTAGTGGCGCTTTAGTTCTTTATAGGGTGCGTGTGTATGCCGGGTGGCGGCTGCGTTCGCAGGTGTTGTAGGTCGGGTAAGCGACGCGCTACCCGGCAAACAGGCCGCGCAACCTCAATCTTCTTCCAGCAGCCGCGCCCCTGTCCCCTGCTCGCCCAGCCTGTCGCCGGGGTTCCGCAACGGGCAGTCGCTGCGGGACAGACAGCCGCAGCCGATACAACCGTCCAGTTCATCGCGCAGCGCAACCAGCGTATGGATACGTCTGTCCAGCTCTTCACGCCACTGGGAGGAGAGTTCTTTCCACTCTTTCGGGCTCAGCGTGTGGCCCTCTGGCAACACCCCAAACGCCTCACCTATCGTCGCCAGGGGAATACCGATTCGTTGCGCAATTTTGATAATCGCCACATAACGGAGAACGTCACGGGTATAGCGGCGCTGGTTTCCGCCGTTACGGATGCTTTTAATTAACCCTTTGCTTTCATAGAAGTGGAGCGCCGATACCGCAACACCGCTTCGCTTTGCCACTTCGCCGGGGGTTAAAAGCGCTTTAATACGCGGCAATCTCTTTTCCATAAAACCTCTTTACCTCAAGTTAACTTGAGGAATTATACTCCCCCGCAGAGAAAACGACGAATCAACCAAGAAAGTTGTATCTACAGAGGGGCAACCTTATGTCGCATCAGCAGATTATTCAGACACTTATTGAATGGATTGATGATCATATCGATCAACCGTTGAACATCGATGTGGTCGCTAAAAAGTCGGGCTATTCGAAATGGTATTTACAGAGAATGTTCCGCACGGTTATGCATCAAACCCTGGGTGAGTACATTCGTCAGCGCAGATTACTGCTGGCGGCGCAGGCGTTACGCTCAACGCAGCGACCGATTTTTGATATCGCGATGGATCTTGGCTATGTGTCGCAACAAACCTTTTCCCGCGTGTTTCGCCGCGAGTTTGACCGTACGCCGAGCGACTATCGCCACCAGTTGAATTAATCACCCTTAGTGCAAAGGTTGCTGCTGCCAGGTCATAAATTCCTGGGGCGGCATCGCTTTCGCGAAGTGCCATCCCTGACAGAACTGGACGCCACGCTTCAGCAACCAACTCACCTGCTCTGCCGTTTCGACCCCTTCCGCAATGGTTTTAAGCCGCAGGCTTTGCGCCATCTCGATAATATGCTCGGCAATCAGGTGGCTGGTGCTGTTGGTCGTTAGCGTATCGATAAACGATTTATCGATTTTCAGAATGTCGACGTTCAGCGAATAGAGATTGTGCAGGTTCGAGTAACCGGTCCCGAAATCATCGATCGCCACTTCATAACCCGCCTGCCGGAAAGCCTGAATCACCGGAGTGGTTTTTGGCACATCAATGAACCCACGTTCCGTCACTTCGATTTTGATTTGCTGGGCACGGACGGCATAGTGGCGCGCCTTGTCAGAAATCATGGCGATCAGCCGCGAGGAGTGGAAATCCGTGGCCGACAGGTTAATTGAAATATAGAGATGCGGATGCTCAGCCAGGAAATGGCCCAGATCGCTGAATACCTCCTCAACGACATAATCCGTAATCCGCTCGCTCATTCCCTCTTTTTCAGCCAGCGGAATAAACTCAGCCGGACTCATCACCTGCCCGTTGAAACCCGGCCAGCGCAACAACGCCTCTGCCCCCACGCACTGGTTGTTCTTGATATCAATAATCGGCTGGTAGTGCAGGCAAAGCTGTCGTTTGTGCAACGCCCGATGCAGCAACCGCCCTGGCGAATTAAGCTCGCGGTGCGTCCGCGACCATACCAGCAAAATAATAATGCTGCAGATCATCCCCAGCGGCAGCGTCAACGTCGCCTGATGGTAGAGCGTTTCGTAAAAACGCTTATTTGACGTCGACACGATAGCGGCAATAGGCCGTTTCGGTGATTTCACGACGGTATAGAAACGGTTATCTTTTTGAAATACCGATTCCTTATCCTGAATCATCGAATTTAATAAAGAAGGATTAGCTTTCTGGCTAACGGAAAAGAATGCATTGGTTACCGTGTCGTACACTCCCCAGGAGAGAGAATGATCGGTAGACATCACTTCGCTGTAAGAAAGCGGATTGACCACCACGACATAATTTCCACGCTGCATATATGTCATTTTATAGCCAGTATAAAATGGCGTGTCGCGAAAATAATAGATAGCGATGTCAGGTTTACGGGTGTAATTGGCAATCGGGATCGCGTAAGGTTGGTCCGGTGTAAAAACGGTTGAACAAAGAAAATTCTGACCTTCTGCATAAATTAAATCAGCGACAAACAGGCGGCCACGCACAACGTTCAACATATATTGGCGATGTTCCGGTGTACAAAGTTTACCCTGATATTTTTCGGCCTCGTCCCGGGCCAGATCAACTTGTTGAATAACCAGTTCTGTTTTGTCTAAAGCCAGTTCAGCAAATGTACGGAGCTGAGCGCTTGTTTCCGACACGGCTCTTAGCTGGGCAAACCATAGGGCAAGCATCACCGGCAGCATAACTACCATGATGATCCCTACTACCCTGAGCATTTTGCGCCGCGCGCTACGATTCATTTCCCGCCCTATATCCCTGCATGTTGTACGCCTGTAGTAATGAAGGCCGGATGCTTTGTTAAACAGGTGATTACGTTGCATGAATCATGCGAAGTTAGCAACTGACTTTTAGTATTAAAAATCTTAAATTTCGTTATGACGATAATATTTTCCCGTAAGCTAAACTGTAAGTATTCGTTCCGTTTCAATTAAGGGAAATAATTATCCAGCGCACATGTGGGGTTTGAAGATAACACAACAGAGAATCGATGTTTTATAAATGCCCGGCTATTACCACATTATTTTCAGGATGAGCAAAAAATAACGTGCCACTTATAAAAACAACGTGGCTGGCCCATCGTGTGTCCGCTCAGCCAGGTATCGGGACCCAGGTACCCGGCACCATCGCCTTTTTTGCGTAATAAAATCCCCATTTTGAACGCTCAGACGCTGGCGAATAAATCAACAAATGTGATATAGTTCACACATATTCTGTAACGAGAAACACCGTTTCATTCAGTTCGTCTGTTTTGTAGAGGATGGGTTCTATGGCAACCATTACTACCAGCATGGTTCTCCTGCGCTGGCCTTTGTTGAGCGCGGTACTAATGTTTTTAGCCAGCACGCTGAACATTCAGTTTCGTAAATCTGACTACGCGGGTCTTGCGGTCATCAGTACTCTGCTGGGACTTGGCGCGGCTTGCTGGTTCGCAACGGGCCTGTTGGGCATCACCCTGCTGGATATTGCCGCTGTCTGGGAAAATATTAAAGTCGTGATGGTAGAGGCAATGAGCCACCAGCCACCAGACTGGCCAATGGTGGTTACCTGATTCCTGTATAAACAAAAAACCCAGACGATGTCTGGGTTTTTTTGTGCATCCGTTGATCAGAACGGGATGTCGTCGTCGAAGTCCATTGGTGGCTCGTTAGACGGTGCCGGAGCAGACTGCTGCTGCGGACGAGACTGCGCGCCGCCGCTGAACTGGTTGCCGCCCTGTGGCTGCTGAGGCTGACCCCAACCGCCCTGCTGCTGCTGACCACCACCTGCTGGCGCGCCACCGCTCTGACGGCCGCCCAGCATCTGCATGGTACCGCCAACGTTTACCACAACTTCGGTGGTGTACTTCTCAGCGCCGGACTGATCGGTCCATTTACGGGTGCGCAGCTGGCCTTCGATATAGACCTGAGAACCTTTACGCAGATACTCACCGGCAACTTCTGCCAGTTTGCCAAACAGCACCACGCGGTGCCATTCAGTCTGCTCTTTCATCTCACCGGTCGCTTTATCACGCCAGGATTCGGAAGTAGCCAGCGTAATGTTGGCAACTGCGCCACCACTCGGCATGTAGCGTACTTCCGGGTCCTGGCCCAGATTACCGACGAGAATCACCTTGTTTACGCCTCTGCTGGCCATGTTCGTGTCTCCTGAATACGTTTCTTAATAGTGTAAACGCGCGAGTGTACCATTTCCAGACGCCACTTTGATAGTTGCGTAGTATCTTCCAGAGTTCGCGCGCGAACTGAACATTGTTACACAGCGAATCAGAAAATGCATTCCAATACTGTATATTCAAACAGGTTAAATTGTGTCATAATTAGCCGTTTCTGACAGCCGTTTGTCCTTCAAACAAACCAGGCAATCCGTGTTTCAACCGGGAAAGGTGAATGGATAAGATCGAAGTTCGGGGCGCCCGCACCCACAATCTCAAAAATATCAACCTCATAATCCCTCGCGACAAACTCATCGTCGTGACCGGGCTTTCGGGGTCTGGCAAATCCTCACTGGCTTTCGACACCTTGTATGCCGAAGGACAGCGTCGTTACGTTGAATCTCTCTCCGCGTACGCGCGTCAGTTCCTGTCGCTGATGGAAAAACCGGATGTCGATCATATTGAAGGGTTATCGCCTGCGATCTCCATCGAGCAGAAGTCGACTTCGCATAACCCGCGTTCAACGGTCGGTACCATTACTGAAATTCACGACTACCTGCGTTTGCTGTTTGCGCGCGTGGGTGAGCCGCGCTGCCCGGACCACGACGTCCCGCTGGCGGCGCAGACCGTGAGCCAGATGGTGGATAACGTGCTGTCGCAGCCGGAAGGCAAACGCCTGATGCTGCTGGCGCCAATTATTAAAGAGCGTAAAGGCGAACACACCAAAACGCTGGAGAACCTGGCAAGCCAGGGCTATATCCGCGCCCGTATTGACGGCGAAGTGTGCGACCTGTCGGATCCGCCAAAACTGGAGCTGCAGAAAAAGCACACCATTGAAGTGGTGATCGATCGCTTTAAGGTGCGTGAAGACCTCGCGACGCGTCTTGCGGAATCGTTCGAAACGGCGCTGGAACTCTCCGGTGGTACCGCCGTTGTTTCCGATATGGACGACCCGAAAGCGGAAGAGCTGCTCTTCTCCGCAAACTTTGCCTGCCCGATTTGCGGCTACAGCATGCGCGAGCTGGAACCGCGTCTGTTCTCGTTTAACAACCCGGCAGGCGCATGCCCAACCTGCGACGGCCTGGGCGTACAGCAGTATTTCGACCCGGACCGCGTGATCCAGAACCCTGAGCTGTCGCTGGCAGGCGGCACCATTCGCGGCTGGGATAAGCGTAACTTTTACTACTTCCAGATGCTGAAATCGCTGGCGGAGCACTATAAGTTCGACGTTGAAGCGCCGTGGGCCAGCCTGAGCCCGAACGTGCACAAAGTGATCCTGTTCGGTTCCGGTAAAGAGAACATTGAGTTCAAATACATGAACGATCGCGGTGATACCTCCGTGCGTCGCCACCCGTTCGAAGGGGTGCTGCACAATATGGAGCGCCGCTACAAAGAGACCGAATCCAGCGCGGTACGCGAGGAGCTGGCGAAGTTCATCAGCAACCGCTCCTGTGCCACCTGTGAAGGCACGCGTCTGCGTCGCGAAGCGCGTCATGTCTTTGTCGAAAACACGGCGCTGCCGACCATCTCAGACATGAGCATCGGCCACGCTATGGACTTCTTCAACAACCTGAAGCTCTCCGGTCAGCGCGCGAAAATCGCTGAAAAAGTGCTGAAGGAGATTGGCGATCGTCTCAAGTTCCTGGTGAACGTGGGTCTGAACTACCTGACGCTTTCCCGCTCGGCAGAAACGCTGTCCGGCGGTGAGGCCCAGCGTATCCGCCTGGCCAGCCAGATTGGCGCAGGCCTGGTGGGCGTGATGTACGTGCTGGATGAGCCGTCAATCGGCCTGCACCAGCGCGACAACGAACGTCTGCTCGGCACGTTGGTCCACCTGCGCAACCTCGGTAACACGGTGATTGTGGTGGAGCACGACGAAGACGCGATTCGCGCTGCGGATCACGTGATCGACATTGGTCCTGGCGCGGGCGTACACGGCGGTCAGGTGGTCGCGGAAGGGACGCTGAAAGACATTATGGCGGTACCCGAGTCGCTGACCGGCCAGTACATGAGCGGCAAGCGTAAGATTGAGGTGCCAAAACAGCGCGTAGCGGCAGATCCGGAAAAAGTGCTGAAGCTGACCGGCGCGCGCGGCAACAACCTGAAAGATGTGACGCTGACGCTACCGGTTGGCCTGTTTACCTGCATCACTGGCGTGTCCGGTTCCGGTAAATCGACGCTGATTAACGATACCCTGTTCCCGATTGCGCAGACGGCGCTGAACGGTGCGACGCTGGCCGAGCCCGCGCCGTACCGAGACATTCAGGGGCTGGAACATTTCGATAAGGTTATCGACATTGACCAGAGCCCGATTGGCCGAACCCCTCGCTCGAACCCGGCGACCTATACCGGCGTCTTCACGCCCGTACGTGAACTGTTCGCCGGCGTGCCGGAAGCGCGTTCACGCGGGTACACGCCGGGACGGTTCAGCTTTAACGTGCGCGGCGGCCGCTGTGAAGCGTGCCAGGGCGATGGCGTCATTAAAGTTGAGATGCACTTCCTGCCGGATATCTACGTCCCGTGCGACCAGTGCAAAGGTAAACGCTATAACCGCGAAACGCTGGAAATTAAGTACAAAGGCAAGACCATCCACGAAGTGCTGGACATGACCATCGAAGAGGCGCGCGAGTTCTTTGACGCCGTCCCTGCGCTGGCGCGTAAGCTGCAGACCCTGATGGACGTCGGTCTGACCTACATTCGTCTGGGGCAGTCCGCCACTACGCTGTCGGGCGGTGAAGCCCAGCGCGTGAAGCTGGCGCGTGAGCTCTCCAAACGCGGCACCGGTCAGACGCTGTATATACTGGATGAGCCGACTACCGGTCTGCACTTTGCGGATATCCAGCAGTTGCTCGACGTGCTGCATCAGCTGCGCGATCAGGGCAACACGATTGTGGTCATCGAACATAATCTGGACGTGATTAAAACCGCGGACTGGATTGTCGATCTCGGCCCGGAAGGCGGCAGCGGCGGCGGTGAAATCCTCGTCTCCGGTACGCCAGAGACCGTTGCAGAGTGCGAAGCCTCGCACACCGCGCGCTTCCTTAAACCGTTGCTGTAATGTCAGACGGAGAGTTGTTGTCGGGTCGCTTCCGGCAGCAGCTCTACTGCCTGTTTATAAGACGCATCCACCAGATAGTAAATTTGCGAGCCGGGCAGGGATCCATCCAGATAAACCGTGCTCCAGTGCGCCTTATTCAGGTGTTTGCTCGGCCTCACATCATCATGCTGCTGGCGTAGCAAATCCGCCAGCTCCGGGCTGGTTTTCAGCGACGCGGCCGGGCGGCCTTCGACCTCTTTCACCATCGCAAACAGCACATCTCCCACTTTTATCTGCGTGGCTTTCCAGTCGCTATGCACGCTCTGCTCCGCGCCAGGTTTACTCATGCAGTACTGAAGTAGCTCCGAAATTGTCATCATTATTCCCCTTGTAGCGTTGCGATAATTTTACGCGAACCACCGTGAATGCGATGTTCTCCCAGCCAGATCCCTTGCCACGTTCCCAGCAGTAGCCGCCCGTTGTGTACCGGCAGCATCAGCGATACCCCGAGCAGAGAAGATTTGATATGCGAAGGCATGTCATCTGCGCCCTCATAATCGTGCTCATAGGGGGCGTTGTCCGGGACACTCTTCAGAAAATGGTTTTCCATATCAGACCGGACAGTGGGATCGCAATTTTCATTAAGCGTGAGGGAGGCTGACGTGTGTTGAAGCAGCAGATGCAGTAAACCCGTTCTGACGCGCGACAAATCGCGGATTTGCCCGATGACTTCCTCCGTCACCAGGTGAAACCCGCGGGGTTTAGCGCTTAAGGTCAGGGTCTGTTGATACCACATGTGCTGCTCCGTTTAGAAAGATGAACCTTTCTAAGTGTGCAGCAAGAAGTCGAAAGGTAAAACCCGCCGCAGCGAGATTTGATTAAAAAAGAATCAAACTCGCGGCCAGACGCTTAATACTCCGAGTTAACAATCACCTCTTCGCCAAATTTTCCGGCCATCGGCAGCGGTCGATAGGTCGAGTTAGAGGCGCGTAACACCCTGATCGCTCTGGCTCCTGTATCCTGCGCCGCGGTAATGTCGTTATCCGAATCACCATAGAACACTTTGATGTTTTTCTTCTCCAGCCACTGGGTTTTGGTGTTTTGCCCTTCTTTGTCACCCGCAAAAATGACCGGGTTCATGTTGGCAGCCGGGATCTGGAAATCATCCTGCAGGGTTCTGGAGACGGTTTCTGTTTTGGTCTGACTACGACCGGTGACGAAGTAAATGCTGTCGCCGCGCTTCACATGCATGGCAATGACCGCCCGGGCGACCTCTTTCGGGATACTGTAATCGTCCCAGCCGTTATTCATCTTTTCCCAGAACGCCGGGTTCTTCAGATACGCTTCGCTGTCCGGCGAATACATTTTTTTGCCGCGCCAGAATCCCGGGCTGGAGAACAGAACGGTGTCGTCAATATCAAAGCCAACGGCCATGGGCGGGCGGCCCATCAGACTGTTTTCGATTTGGGCCACGGATACCCAGTGAATGGGAGCCTGTTCGGCAAGAATGGCAGCGGTAGTGCCGGTGTAAAGCGGCGTTGGCGCAGAAGCGCGCGCGACGACGGCACTATTAAGTGAGAACAATAAGCAGGCGGCGCTGAGCGCCAGTGTGATCTTGCGCATATTTTCCCCTGAATATTCAGTTCGTTATCGTTTTATTTTGAGTGAATGGTCAAAAAACTATCCGACCATAACCCCAGCGGCAGGTGAAGAAAAGGAGTTTTTGATTATCAATCTGAAGAAAAAGAAGACGATCACAAAGCGAGACATCGACCTGAGTAGCCTGATGCCCTCACCCCGGCCCTCTCCCACAGGGAGAGGGAGAAACCGTAGTGAGTACTTACATTACCGCAGCAAATGCCTGTGCCACGCGATGAACGTTGCTGGCATTGAGACCCGCGACGCACATGCGGCCGCTGGCAATAAGGTAGACGCCGAACTCGTCGCGCAGACGGTCGACCTGCGCGGCGCTCAAACCGGTGTAGCTGAACATCCCGCGCTGCCTGATCAGATAATCAAAGTTATGCCCCGGTACCGCCTCTTTCAGCACGTTGACCAGCTCCTGACGCATCGACAGAATGCGCTTACGCATGGATTCCACTTCGGCAAGCCAGCTAGCTTTCAGCTGTTCGTCGCCGAGTACCGTCGCCACTACCTGCGCACCAAAGTTCGGGGGGCTGGAGTAGATACGGCGCACCGTAGCTTTAAGCTGGCCCAGCACGCGGCTGGCAGCTTCGGCATCTTCGCAGACCACGGACAGCCCGCCGACGCGTTCGCCATACAGGGAGAAGATTTTCGAGAAAGAGTTGCTCACCAGCACAGGCAGGCCGGCACTCGCAACGGCGCGGATAGCATAGGCATCGTCTTCCATCCCGGCGCCAAAGCCCTGATAGGCGATGTCGAGGAATGGAATCAGGTTGCGAGCCTTGAGCACCTCAATGACGGCATCCCACTGGTCATTGGTGAGGTCCGCACCCGTTGGGTTGTGGCAGCACGGATGCAGCAACACAATGCTGCGCGCCGGCAACGTTTTCAGTTTTTCCAGCAGGGCTTCAACGCGCACGCCGTTGGTTTCGCTGTCAAACCACGGATAAGTCTCGACATTAAAGCCTGCGCCCTCAAAAATTGCGACGTGGTTTTCCCACGTCGGGTCACTGACCCACACGCCGGAATCCGGGAAGTATTTTTTCAGGAAATCAGCACCGACTTTCAGCGCGCCCGATCCACCCAGCGTCTGGATGGTCGCCACACGTTTTTGCGCAAGTACCGGATGATCGGCCCCAAACAGCAGCGGTGCGATGGTATTGCGGTACGCATTGAGCCCTTCCATCGGCAGATAGAGCGACGCTCCATGCGGGACCGCATTCAGACGCGCTTCGGCTTCGGCAACGGCTTGTAACTGAGGAATAATACCCTCTTCGTTGTAATACAAACCGATGCTGAGGTTCACTTTATCGCTGCGAGGATCTTCTTTGAAACGCTCCATTAAGGAGAGAATAGGGTCGCCGGCATAGGCGTCAACGTTCTGAAACACGCGATGGTTCTCCGGAATTCGATGAGGCAGGAGTTTCAACAATAAACCGGAAGTGGGAGAAGGTCGAGAGGATGTTAATAAAGTTGAAGTGAGGTTAATAACCTCACTTCACAGACGGTTCAGTCAAGGTATTTCATCGCCACCCGGGAGGTCAGGCGCGTGATAAGTTCGTAAGCACTCACTTTCGTGATTTCAGCAATGCGCTCAACGGGCAGGCCCTCACCCCACATCACAACATCATCACCTGCTTTATCCTGGGCGTCGGGTCCAAGGTCCACGCAAATCATGTCCATCGCGACGCGACCGACAATGTTGACCTCGCGACCGTTGACCAGCACCGGTGTACCTGTCGGTGCAGCACGCGGATAGCCATCTCCGTAGCCCATCGCCACCACGCCAAGGCGCGTGTCGCGCTCGCTAATCCAGGTGCCGCCATAGCCCACCGGCTCGCCCGCTTTGTGCTCACGCACGGCAATCAGATTCGAGACCAGCGACATCACTGGCTTAAAGCCAAAGTCCGGCCCCCAGGGTTTGCTCTCCAGAGGCGACACGCCATAAAGAATAATGCCCGGGCGCGCCCAGTCAAAGTGCGACTGCGGCCACAGCAGGATCCCGCCGGAAGCCGCAATCGAGCGCATTCCCGGCTTGCCTTCGCAGAAGGTGTTAAAGATATCGAGCTGCTGCTCGGTTGCCCCACATTCAGGCTCATCGGCACGCGCAAAATGGCTGACGATGTTCACAGGCTGGCGCACGTTTTTGCACCTGCACAAACGCTGATAAAACGCCCCCGCATTTTCCGGGCGAACGCCCAGACGGTGCATGCCCGTGTCGAGCTTCATCCAGACGGTAACGGGTTCACTCAGCTCGGCGTTTTCCAGCGCGGACAGCTGTTCTTCGTTATGTACCGCCGTGTGCAGATGCTGGTCAGCAATCGTAGGCAAGTCTGTGGCTTCGAAAAAGCCTTCCAGCAGCAAAATGGGTTGCGTGATCCCCCCCGCACGCAGGCGGAGAGCTTCTTCAAGACGGGCGACGCCAAAGGCGTCGGCATCGGGGAGCGTTCGCGCGGTCTCAAGAAGACCGTGTCCGTAAGCGTTCGCTTTCACGACTGCAACGAGCTTGCTGGCGGGCGCCAGTTCACGCAAACGTTGCAGGTTGTGTCGCAGAGCGCGGCGGTTAATGACTACAGTTGCCGCTTGCATTTGAATTCCTTAGAAATTACTCATCATCATATTGAGGACCGGCGTAGTTGTCGAAACGCGACCACTGTCCGTTAAAGGTCAGACGCACCGTCCCGATCGGGCCGTTACGTTGTTTACCAATAATAATTTCGGCGATCCCTTTCAGGTCGCTGTTCTCGTGATAAACCTCATCACGGTAGATGAACATGATTAAGTCGGCATCCTGCTCGATGGAGCCGGATTCACGCAGGTCGGAGTTGACCGGGCGTTTATCGGCACGTTGTTCCAGGGAGCGGTTCAGCTGCGACAGCGCCACCACCGGCACATGCAGCTCTTTGGCTAACGCCTTAAGCGAGCGGGAAATCTCTGCAATTTCCAGCGTACGGTTGTCGGAGAGCGACGGTACGCGCATCAGCTGGAGGTAGTCGATCATGATGAGGCCGATGCCACCGTGTTCGCGGGCGATACGGCGCGCGCGGGAGCGCACTTCCGTCGGCGTCAGGCCAGAGGAGTCATCGATATAGATGTTACGTTTTTCCAGCAGAATGCCCATCGTGCCGGAGATACGCGCCCAGTCTTCATCATCGAGCTGGCCGGTACGGATACGGGTCTGGTCCACGCGCGACAGCGATGCCAGAGAACGCATCATAATCTGCTCGGAGGGCATCTCAAGACTGAAGATGAGTACAGGTTTATCCTGCAACATTGCGGCGTTTTCGACGAGGTTCATCGCAAATGTCGTTTTACCCATCGACGGACGCGCCGCAACGATAATCAGATCCGACGGCTGCAGGCCAGCGGTCTTTTTGTTGAGGTCGTCATAACCGGTGTTGACCCCGGTGACACCATCGTGCGGTTGCTGGAACAACTGCTCGATACGCGCCACGGTCGCGTCAAGCACATCGGCAATGTTTTTAGGCCCTTCGTCTTTGTTCGCACGGCTTTCGGCAATTTTAAAGACGCGGGACTCCGCCAGGTCGAGCAGGTCTTCGCTGGTGCGCCCCTGCGGATCAAAACCGGCTTCGGCGATCTCGTTCGCCACCGATATCATCTCACGGACGACGGCACGTTCCCGCACGATATCGGCATAAGCGCTGATGTTCGCCGCGCTTGGCGTGTTTTTTGACAGTTCTGCCAGGTAGGCAAACCCGCCGACGCTGTCCAGCTGACCCTGACGCTCAAGCGATTCCGCGAGCGTAATCAGGTCAATCGGGCTGCCCGACTCCTGCAGGCGCGCCATTTCGGTAAAGATATGACGGTGCGGACGGGTGTAGAAATCCTCAGACACCACGCGCTCAGCGACGTCGTCCCAGCGTTCGTTATCCAGCATTAAACCGCCCAATACCGACTGTTCCGCTTCAATCGAGTGCGGCGGGACTTTTAACCCTGCGACCTGGAAATCACGCTCGCGGGGTTCAGTCTGTTTGTTGAAGGGTTTGTTTCCTGCCATAGTGAATGGAGTTACCGAGATAAAGAGTGGGTCGAAAGATTACCATATTTTTCTTACGGAGGGAGCATGGCAACGCGCATTGAGTTCCAGAAACACGGCGGTCCGGACGTACTGAAAGCGGTGGAGTTTACCCCCGCAGCGCCTGGCGAGAACGAAATCCAGGTTGAAAACAAAGCTATCGGCATTAACTACATCGATACCTATATTCGCGGCGGTCTCTACCCGCCTCCGTCAATGCCGAGTGGTCTGGGCACCGAGGCGGCCGGTGTCGTCATTAAAGTGGGCAGCGCGGTTAAGCATATTAAAGAGGGCGACCGCGTGGTGTATGCGCAATCTGCGCTGGGCGCTTACAGCTCCGTCCACAACGTTCCGGCGGATAAAGCCGCTCTGCTGCCTGGCGCTATCTCCTTCGAGCAGGCGGCCGCTTCGTTCCTGAAGGGGTTAACGGTTTACTATCTGCTGCGCAAAACCTATGAAATTAAACCCGACGAGCAGTTTCTTTTTCATGCCGCAGCGGGTGGCGTGGGGCTGATTGCCTGCCAGTGGGCGAAAGCCTTAGGCGCGAAACTCATCGGTACCGTAGGCAATGCCCAAAAAGCGCAGCGTGCGCTGGACGCGGGGGCGTGGCAAGTGATCAACTATCGCGAAGAGAGCATCGTCGAGCGCCTGAAAGAGATTACTGGCGGTAAAAAAGTGCGCGTGGTGTATGACTCGGTGGGCAAAGACACCTGGGAGGCGTCGCTGGACTGCCTGCAACGTCGCGGGCTGATGGTGAGCTTCGGGAATGCGTCAGGCGCTGTCACTGGCGTCAATCTTGGCATCCTGAATCAGAAAGGCTCGCTCTACGTGACCCGCCCTTCCCTGCAGGGCTATATCACCAACCGGGAAGAACTGGAGGAAGCCAGCAACGAGCTGTTCTCGCTGATCGCCAGCGGCGTGATTAAGGTGGACGTGGCGGATGCGCAGAAATATCCGCTGACCGATGCGCAGCGTGCGCATGAGGTGCTGGAAAGCCGGGCGACAGAGGGTTCAAGTTTACTCATTCCCTGAGCCCCAAAAAGAAATTGGGCTTCCCGTGGGAAGCCCTTTCTTTTTTTAGTTCGGCTGTATGTAGGGTACAGCTCGATGAATTCTGTAGCGGCAGCCATAGTGACAGATTCGATAAGTAAATCCTATTCTGTTCTAAGTAATGCTGCCGGGAAAGTTACAAGTATGTGACGAACCCCTCAATACCTTAGTAACGGAAGCGGTTATTGCGCTGATAAGTCGGCAGTTTTGGTGATTTAATCGCCCGTATCGCCCACACCACCGCAATGGCCAGTAATAACCACGGCAGCAGTTTGATGGTCAGGGCAAACAGTCCGCCGATAAACATCACCACCGTCGCCACGACGAGCGCAGCGAGAATGCCGAGCAGCGAAACGCCCGTGGCTAACAGCATGACAAAAAAGCCAATGACAAAAAGTAGTTCCAGCATGGTGCTCTCCCACGAATTCCCGAGTAATACAGTCTGTATTACAAGAATCATGCCAAAACTAAACCATTGTTCTTAAAGAAAAACGCCCCGCAATGATATGCAGGGCGTGGTGAATTTGACGATCTTTTAGCGAAAATTATCGCTTATCTGCGACCAGTCGCAGCGCATGTTCCAGCACCTCGATATCCGCACCGGCTTTATGTGCGTTCTCACTGAGGTAACGACGCCACTGCCGCGCCCCCGGTATGCCCTGGAACAGGCCCAACATATGGCGGGTAATGTGGCCGAGATACGTGCCGTTGCTCAGCTCGCGCTCAATGTAAGGATACATGGCGCGCACGACGGCAACCGGATCGGTATCGGCGCCGTCAACGCCAAAGATTTCACGGTCGACCGTCGCCAGAATGCCCGGGTTCTGATAGGCCTCGCGTCCGACCATCACGCCGTCCATATGTTCGAGGTGCGCTTTGGCTTCTTCAAGCGACTTAATACCGCCGTTGATCGACATCGTCAGATGCGGGAAATCACGTTTAAGCTGATATACGCGCGGATAGTCCAGCGGTGGGATCTCACGGTTCTCTTTCGGGCTCAGGCCGGAGAGCCAGGCTTTACGGGCGTGGATGATAAACATCTCGCATTCGCCTTTGCCGGACACCGTGTTGATGAAATCGCACAGGAATTCGTAGCTGTCCTGGTCGTCAATGCCGATACGGGTTTTGACCGTCACGGGAATGGAGACCACATCACGCATCGCCTTGATACAGTCGGCAACCAGCTGCGCGTTCCCCATCAGACACGCACCGAACATACCGTTTTGCACACGGTCTGAAGGACAGCCAACGTTGAGGTTAATCTCGTCATAGCCGCGCGCTTCCGCCAGCTTCGCACACTGCGCCAGCGCGGCCGGATCGCTGCCACCCAGCTGCAAGGCAACCGGATGCTCTTCTTCACTGTATGCCAGATAGTCGCCCTTGCCGTGAATGATTGCACCAGTGGTCACCATTTCGGTGTACAGCAGCGTATGGTGGGAGAGCTGACGCAGGAAGAAGCGGCAGTGTCTGTCCGTCCAGTCGAGCATTGGCGCAATGGAGAAACGGTGTGCTGGGAAAGCGGTCTGGTATTCTGACAACATGGCGAAGTTTTAAGCATCTGGTGGAAAAGGGGCGCTACTATAGCACAAAGAAAAGCCGGAGGCGCAGCGCCTCCGGTGCACTTTAGAACGTCATGCTTAGCTGTGCCCCTGCGCCCCAGGTTTCGTCTTCACCGTAGAGGCCCATCAGGTCAACATGCACGGTGTTGAACGGCGCGAAGCCGACACCACCGGTAAAGACGTTGCTGTCGTTACCCTTCACGTCAGCGCGATAACCTGCGCGTACCGCCAGCCAGCTCAGCGGGGTCACTTCAGCACCTACCCCAACATACTGCGACGTATCTTCGCTCTTGAAACCTTTGGTTTCGGTCAGATCGCCATCAGCGGTCAGCGTAACAAGATCGTTGTGCCAGGCGGCGCCCGCGGTGACCAGCGGACGGATCTGGTAGGTGTCTTTATAGCTCACCACTTCTCCCGTACGCCCATTGCGGATGCGGATATCCTTGCTGTCGATATCGCGTGACATCAGGTTTTGCCCGCTCAGGCCGACCGTCCAGTTTTCGCCAAAATCAGCGGCAATACCAGCATCAACGTTAAAGCCCGTATCGTCTGTACGGTAGCGGCTATCGTTCCACTTATTACTGTCGTAATCGTAGATGGAAGTGGTGTAGTTATAGATCCAGGTTTTTTGCAGTTTTGGCGTGACGCCAACGGAAACCGGGATGCCCCCGAGATCGAACTGACGGGCAACCGCAATACCGTAGTCGGACACAATCGCCGCACGGCCAGACGCCGTTGAGTTGAGGTTTTTGGTAATCTGATCCGTGCCATTCAGCGCTGCATCCAGGGCAACGCCGGCAGCAACCACATCGCTTCGTTGAATACTGCGCAGATAATCAATATCTTGCTGGTCGATAGATGAGCTAACCCGACCATGAGCATAACCTTTGGCCATAAAGGCAACGGAAAGCACATCGTTAGGGATACTCACGGCAAGTCCTGCCCCTGCCGTTGCACGTGCAGTTTTACCCTTGAGATAGTCCAGTTCATCGGCAAGATCTTTGGCCGCGCCCTGGAACTGGTTGATCGAACCTAACGGATTGGTGATGACTTCAATAGGCGTAAGGTTATCAACCACATCCTTATAGTGATTGATTTTGTCGTTGATGGTATCAATCTCATCCTGAAGATTGTCTTCATCCGTCACCTGCACCCCAACGGATGGCAAAATGACCGTCACATCATCGTCCGGTTTTGCCTTTGCCAGCAGCGCGGGGTTGATTAACGCTCCGCTGCCATAACTGCCAGCGGCTACGCCCGTCCCGCCCATGGCGTCGCTACGTGATTCTGTCCAGGTATTGGCTGCTCCCGCCTGATTTGCCATAAACAGGGAAACAGCAATGCTAACCACCGAAAATTTAAAATGTTTTTTCACAGTATGCCCGTAATAGTTTGTTATTAGATAACCCCTGTCTGTTATCACCCAAACAGGAACGAACTATTGCTGTGAATAAGAAGCAAAAGACCCGCTATTTCTTTCCCTAAGTGAAATTCCCTTACGGCCTGTTGTAATTTGTGACGGCCTTCAATATTTATAGAAGAGGAAATTATTTTTTCACAGGTTTTCCATCATGCGGGCCAAAAAACTGCGGAGGATGGTCAACCCAGCGATCCTCCCGCGTGGCGGCATAGACCGGATTGAGCGGATAGTAGATGCGGTTGTGCTTCTTGTTGGCCTCGCCCACCACCAGTAATCGAACCTCTTCATCCGTGTTGTTGATAAAGGTATGGCAGACGCCAGTTCCGGCAGGAAATCCCACGCTGTCGCCGGGTTCAAGTTTCCACAAATAGCCATTAATCCAGGCTTCAGGATAGCCCTCAAGCACGTAGATAAACTCTTCTTCGTCACTCTCTGCATGGGGATAGGATGTCCGACGCCCGGGCAATAAACGCTCATGATGAATGCCGATACGTCGGAGGCCAAGGCTGCGGGCCAGCGGTGCACCGATAGAAAAGAGCTCATTACTGTCGGGGTAGGTGGCGTCATCCGGCCCTTCTATGTCGCGCCAGTGCTTAATACAGTCTGGTTTTTTCATGATGATATTCCCGATTTGCGATGCGTCAGGTATAGCACAGCCTGACGGATATCGGTGTTTTTACCAGAACATGATAAAGTGAGGGTTTTACTTCCCAGAACATCCGAGGTGCTCAATGGATAAGTCCACAAAAGAGCTGTTAGCGCAGGCCGAAAAGCTGTGCGCGCAACGCAATGTGCGCCTGACTCCGCAGCGCCTTGAAGTCTTACGTCTGATGAGCCTGCAACAGGGTGCCATCAGCGCCTATGACCTGCTCGACCTGCTCCGCGAAAGCGAGCCGCAGGCTAAACCGCCGACAGTGTATCGCGCGCTGGATTTCCTGCTGGAACAAGGATTTGTTCATAAAGTGGAATCCACAAACAGCTATGTACTGTGCCATCTTTTCGATCAGCCCACCCACACGTCGGCCATGTTTATCTGCGACCGTTGTGGCGTAGTGAAAGAAGAAGCTGCGGAAGGCGTGGAAGACATTATGCATACGCTGGCGGCAAGAATGGGGTTTGCCCTGCGTCATAATGTGATTGAAGCACACGGGCTGTGTTCAGCGTGTGTCGAGGTGGAAGCGTGTCGACATCAGGATGAGTGTCAGCATGACCACTCTATTCTGGTGAAAAAAAAGCCGCGTTAGCAGCAAAAGAAAAGGCGGCCTGAAGCCGCCCCAGTAGGTTATTCAGCGTTACCAGCGGTAATCGTTGCGGGTTTCCCAGTCTTTGACTTCGTTTTCCGCCTGATCTTTCGCGTAGCCGTAACGTTCCTGAATTTTACCGACAAGCTGATCGCGCTTACCTTCAATGACGGTCATATCGTCATCCGTCAGCTTACCCCACTGTTCTTTCGCTTTACCTTTGAACTGCTTCCAGTTGCCGCCGATTTCGTCTTTATTCATCATCGTGTCCTCTTAGTTAAGCGTCGGGTCGTAACGTCCGTTACGTTCTTTTCTGCTGGACGTGATAATTATTGTAGTTAAGGATTCGGCGGTTGATTTCATATTCGGAATCTTTAACCATCACGATATATCGTGATGCGAAGGAAACCAGGTATTTTTTTGCCAGTGGCGGCGCCATATAAAAGCCAGCGACAGGCCACGCAGAGAGAGAAAGACCGCAAGCGCCAACCACAAACCATGATTACCCAGCCAGGGAAGCGTCAGCAGCGTCAGGCCAAATCCTGCCGCCGCAACGGCCATACTGTTACGCATTTCCGCCCCGCGCGTCGCACCAATAAACATGCCGTCCAGCAGATAACACCAGACACCCACCACCGGTAAGATGACTTGCCAGATGAGATAGTGGCTCGCCAGTTCGCGCAGCGCAGGGAGAGAGGTCAGTAAGGCAACAATCTGTTCGCCGAAGCAGGCATAGACCACAGCAAACACCAGCGCTACCAGTCCTGACTGACGGCAGGCTGCCCGCCAGACATCATGAAGCTGCCCGCTTTCACGCGCGCCATACGCCTGCCCCGAATGTGCTTCAACCGCGTAGGCAAAGCCGTCCAGCGCATAGGCGGTAAACGTCAGCAGCGTCATCAATACCGCGTTGACCGCGACGATTTCAGGCCCCAGCCGTGCACCGAAGACCGTCAGCGCGCCGAAGCAGAGTTGCAGAAGCAGCGAGCGCAGCATGATGTCACGGTTAAGCGCCAGCAGCTTACGAATATTGCCGCGCCATGCGGTTTTCAGCAGCGCGAGGGAGATCCCGCGCATCGCCAGCACGCGCCAGACCATCCACAGCCCCATCACAAAGGTCCCGTATTCAGCAATCGCCGTCGCCAGTGCCGCGCCCCGCACGTTCATATGGAGGCCCATCACCAGCCAGAGATCCAGCACGATGTTGAGCAGGTTTCCCACGACCAGCAGAATCACTGGCGCACGAGCATACTGAACGCCCAGTAACCAACCCAGCAGAACCAGATTTGCCAGCGAAGCGGGCGCACTGAGCCAGCGGATTTCGAGAAAACGTCGCGCCTGCTCCAGTACCGCCTCACTGCCGCCAACGATATGGAGCGCAAGGTCAATCAGGGGATCGCGGAGTAAAACGATTAACGCGCCCGCGCCTAACGCAAGAATCAGCGGCTGCACCAGCGCCCGCGCCAGACGTAACGGATCTTTTGCACCATACGCCTGTGCCGTGAGTCCGGTGGTGCTCATGCGCAAAAAGAGCAGCAGCATAAAGAGGAAGCTGGTTGCCGTCGCGCCAATCGCCACGCCGCCAAGATAGACAGGGGAATCGAGATGCCCAATAACGGCCGTGTCGACCAGACCCAGCAAGGGCACGGTAATATTGGAGAAAATCATCGGCAGTGCAAGACGCCACAATGCCTTATCGGATGCCGTCAGCAGTGACATGAGAAACACCGGGAGTGGTCAATAAGGCAGGCTACAGCGGAACCGTAGCCTGTCAGGAAGAGATTACAGCCATTCACCGTTGCGAATCACACCGACCGCCAGACCTTCGATAGAGAAGCTCTGTTCGCGGAGATCGACCACAATAGGAGAGAACTCGCTGTTTTCGGGCAGCAACTGAACGGTGTTACCCTGCTTTTTCAGACGCTTAACGGTCACTTCGTCATCAATGCGCGCGACCACCACCTGGCCGTTCCGCACATCCTGCGTTTTGTGTACCGCCAGCAGATCGCCGTCGAGAATGCCGATATCTTTCATCGACATGCCGCTTACGCGCAGCAGAAAATCTGCGCTCGGCTTGAACATACCAGGATCAACCTGGTAGTGGCCTTCGATATGCTGCTGCGCCAGCAGCGGCTCACCCGCAGCAACACGGCCTATCAGCGGAATGCCCGTCTCTTCTTCCACCAGCAGGCGGATACCGCGTGACGCGCCTGAAACAATTTCAATCACGCCCTTACGTGCCAGCGCTTTCAGGTGTTCTTCGGCAGCATTCGGAGAACGGAAGCCCAGACGCTGAGCGATTTCCGCACGCGTGGGTGGCATACCCGTCTGGCCGATATGATCCCGAATGAGATCAAACACCTCTTGCTGCCTGGTCGTTAATGCTTTCATTCCGCCCCCTGGGTGTATATACAGTTATGCTGTGAGTATATACAGTCAAAGGTGAATTTGGAACCAAAAACTGCACAAAAAACCAGGGACTTAATTATTCCTCGAGGCTCATCGGAAATGTGACCAAAGCAGCGTGACCCAGGTAATGACTGCAGTGATAATCGCCAGCAGCACAGCGGCAGAACCCATGTCTTTCGCGCGACCGGAGAGCTCGTGGAATTCTGAGCCAATACGGTCAACAACGGCCTCAATAGCGCTATTGAGAATTTCCACTATCATCACCAGAAGCACGGAACCGATGAGAAGTACGCGGGTAATAGCATCGACATCAAGGAAACAGGCGATGATGACCGCGATGATAGCGGCGACACCTTCCTGACGAAAGGCGGCTTCGTTGATCCACGCGGCACGGAAACCTTTCCATGAATAGCCGGCGGCTTTGATGATACGCGTTAACCCAGTGGTATTATTGGCCATTAAAAGAACCTTTTATGAAAAAAAGCGTCAGTAACAGGAACTGTAGCGCGTTTCGCTACAGCCTGAAGTATGACGGGTAACAACAGAAATTTTGCGCGCTTTCTGTTATCCTTGCGCCGCAATTGCATTATTAACCAGAGGCTTTACATCGTTTATGTCCGGCTGGCCACGAATTTACTACAAATTACTTAATTTACCATTAAGCATCCTGGTAAAAAGCAAGTCTATCCCAGCAGAACCCGCGCTGGAATTGGGGCTCGATACGTCGCGTCCTATTATGTACGTTTTGCCTTATAACTCGAAGGCAGACTTACTGACCCTTCGCGCCCAATGTCTGGCGCATGACTTACCTGACCCGCTTGAACCGCTGGAAGTCGACGGCACGTTGCTGCCGCGCTACGTGTTCATTCATGGCGGGCCGCGTGTATTTACCTATTACACGCCAAAAGAAGAGTCCATTAAGCTGTTCCACGACTATCTCGACCTGCACCGCAGCAATCCCGATTTGGATGTGCAGATGGTGCCGGTATCGGTGATGTTTGGCCGCCGTCCGGGCCGTGAAAAAGGCGAAGAGAATCCGCCGCTGCGTATGCTTAACGGCATCCAGAAGTTCTTCGCGGTCTCCTGGCTGGGACGCGACAGCTTTGTGCGCTTCTCCCCTTCCGTTTCACTGCGCCGAATGGCAGATGAGCACGGTACCGACAAGATCATCGCGCAGAAGCTGGCGCGCGTAGCACGTATGCACTTCGCCCGTCAGCGCCTCGCGGCCGTCGGGCCACGACTCCCGGCGCGTCAGGACCTGTTCAACAAACTGTTGGCCTCCAAAGCGATCGCCCGCGCCGTTGAAGACGAAGCGCGTAGCAAGAAGATTTCGCATGAGAAAGCCCAGCAGAACGCCATTGCGCTGATGGAAGAGATTGCCGCGAACTTCTCTTACGAGATGATTCGCCTTTCCGATCGTATTCTCGGCTTTACCTGGAACCGCCTGTATCAGGGCATCAACGTTCATAACGCCGAGCGTGTACGCCAGCTGGCGCATGATGGCCATGAAATTGTCTATGTCCCCTGCCACCGCAGCCACATGGACTACCTGCTTCTCTCCTACGTGCTCTATCACCAGGGGCTGGTACCACCGCACATCGCGGCCGGTATTAACCTGAATTTCTGGCCAGCGGGCCCGATCTTCCGCCGCCTGGGCGCCTTCTTTATCCGTCGTACCTTCAAGGGCAATAAGCTCTACTCCACCGTGTTCCGCGAGTATCTGGGCGAACTGTTCAGCCGCGGCTATTCCGTGGAGTACTTCGTGGAGGGTGGTCGCTCCCGTACCGGACGTCTGCTTGATCCGAAGACCGGCACGCTGTCGATGACCATTCAGGCGATGCTGCGCGGCGGAACCCGTCCGATCACGCTGGTGCCTATCTACATTGGTTATGAGCACGTCATGGAAGTGGGTACGTATGCCAAAGAACTGCGTGGCGCAACCAAAGAGAAAGAGAGCCTGCCGCAGATGTTGCGCGGCCTGAGCAAGTTACGCAACCTGGGTCAGGGCTACGTGAACTTTGGCGAGCCAATGCCGCTGATGACGTACCTGAACCATCACGTTCCGGAGTGGCGCGAATCCATCGATCCTATCGAAGCGGTTCGTCCTGCCTGGCTGACACCAACGGTTAACGGCATTGCATCCGAGCTGATGGTGCGTATTAACAACGCGGGGGCGGCTAACGCCATGAACCTGTGCTGTACCGCGCTACTGGCTTCTCGTCAGCGCTCCCTGACCCGTGAACAGCTCACGGAGCAGCTGGACTGCTACCTGGACATGATGCGCAACGTGCCTTACTCGGTTGATTCAACGGTTCCTGCGGCTACCGCCAGCGAGCTCATCGATCACGCGTTGCAGATGAACAAGTTTGAAGTCGAGAAGGATACGATCGGCGACATTATCATTCTGCCGCGCGAACAGGCCGTGTTGATGACGTACTATCGCAACAACATCGCGCATATGCTGATGCTGCCGTCGCTGATGGCGGCTATCATTACCCAGCATCGCCACATTTCACGTCAGGAGCTATTGCGTCACGTTGATACGCTCTACCCGATGCTGAAAGCGGAGCTGTTCCTGCGCTGGAGCAAAGATGAGCTGGCCGTTGAGCTGGATAAACTGACGGAAGAACTTCGTCGTCAGGGGCTGATCACCGTTGCCAACGATGAGCTGCATATCAATCCGTCACGCTCCCGAACCCTGCAGCTGCTGGCGGCCGGTGCGCGCGAAACGCTGCAGCGCTACGCCATTACGTTCTGGCTGCTGAGTGCGAACCCGTCGATCAACCGCGGTACGCTGGAGAAAGAGAGCCGGACGCTGGCACAGCGCCTGTCTGTGCTGCACGGCATTAACGCACCAGAATTCTTCGACAAAGCGGTCTTCAGTTCCCTCGTGCTGACGCTGCGTGATGAAGGCTTCATCAGTGATACGGGCGATGCCGAGCCAGAAGAGACGCTGAAGGTTTACCAGATGCTGGCAGAGCTGATTACGTCAGATGTGCGCTTGACGATTGAGAGCGCGACGCAGGGCGAATGATGTAAAAAAGCCGGGTGGTGGTTTCACCTTTCCCGGCCTGATGTTCTGCATAAGATGAAAAGATTAAGGCCCGGTCAGCGTTAACGCTACCGGGCCTTATTTTTGAGCCGGGTTAAATCACCGCATTCAGCTCAGCAAGGTAAAGGCAATCATCCCGACAATCGCACCCGTCGTACCGAGGATGGTTTCCATCAGCGTCCAGGTTTTCAGGGTTTGCGCTTCGGTGGCGCCGGTAAATTTACCGAACAGCCAGAAGCCAGCGTCGTTAACGTGAGAGACCACAATTGAACCGCCCGCGATACAGATAGACAGCGCTGCCATCTGCGCACCGGAGTAGTTCAGCTGTTCAATCACCGGCATTACCAGACCCACGGCGGTTAAACACGCCACGGTGGCGGAACCCTGGATAATACGCACGGCCGCCGCCAGCACGAAGCAGGTTACCGCAATCGGCAGGCCCATTCCGGTCAGCGCTTCACCCAGAGCCGGGCCCACGCCAGAATCCACCAGCACCTGCTTGAACACGCCACCGGCACCAATCACCAGCAGGATAATACCCGCAGGCTGCAGCGCGGCACCGCAGATCTCCATCACGCGGTCTTTCGGCATTCCCTGACGCATCGCCAGGCCATAAATAGCCACCAGACACGCCACCAGGATCGCCGTAAACGGGTGACCAATGAACTCAAACCATTCGTAGGCGGTAGAGCCCACCGGCACAAAACGCGCTGCGATGGTTTTCAGACCCACGAGGACCAGCGGGAGCAGGATCAGTGACAGACTGAAGCCAAAGGACGGCATTTTGCCTTCGCCCAAATGCGGCTCGGTGATGTCATCCGGAATGTGCAGCTCAACGTAACGGCTAATGAAGTTGCCCCACAGCGGGCCGGCAATAATCATTCCCGGGATCGCGGCGCACAGGCCAATCAGGATCATCCAGCCAAAGTCAGCGTGCATCTGGGAGGCCAGAAGCATCGGCGCGGGCCCAGGCAACAGAAACGCTGCCGCTGCCGCCACGCCCGCAAACAGCGGAATGACCAGCTTCACGAGGTTGGTACCGGTATGACGCGCCATAGAGAATGCCACGCTAATCAGCAGCACAACCGCCACCTCGAAGAACAGCGGCAGCGCGCAAATCAGACCCGCCAGACCAATCGCATAGTGCGCGCGGCTGTGGCCGAAGGATTTCAGCATCTTGACGGCAATCTGATCGACCGCGCCCGTCTCATGTAAAATCTTGCCAAACATCGCGCCCAGCGCGACCACTATCGCCAGGAAGCCGAGCGTGCCTCCCATCCCTTTTTCCATCGTCGCAGCGATCTTGTCGAGCGGCATACCGGAAAAGAGACCTGCACCAATAGAAACCACCATCAAAGCAACGAAGGCGTGCATACGCGCCTTCATCACTAAAAACAGCAGCAGCAATACCGAACCCACTGCTGTCAAAACTAGCGTTAATGTACTCAAAACTTACTGCCTTTTATTAATGACCTCGATGGTGCTGGCTACAACACCCTCCAGTGACTGATCGATATCAACCACTAAGACGTCTTTCTCATCTTCACCCGGCTCCTGGAGCGCGTCGAACTGCGTCACCAGCATCTGGGTTTTGAAGAAGTGACCTTTACGCGCCTTCAGTCGGCTTTCAATCACCTCGAAATCGCCTTTCAGGTAGATGAAAGAGAGGTTCGGGTTGCCGTCGCGCAGCAGATCGCGGTAGGTTTTTTTCAGCGCGGAGCAGACGATCAGCGAAACTTTGTTGGTACGCTGCATGGCGAATGCGGCGTCGTTCAGCGCCTGCAGCCACGGTTTGCGATCGTCGTCGTTGAGCGGCTCGCCGGAGGCCATTTTCATGATGTTGCTGCGCGGATGGAGGAAGTCACCATCAAGAAACGCAGCCTGGAGTTGATGCGCCACTTCGCTCGCCACGGCAGATTTACCGCTACCGGACACGCCCATCAGGACGTAAACGTGGTGATCATGATTAGTCGTGCTCAAAGGGTGTCCCTCAGTCAATTGTTACGGGTAACAGTTATCGGTAACATTGTCCTGCCGGGGCAAAAGAGAAGCAATATCCAAACGTGCGCGAAGTGAATAAGTGTGAGCTAGTTCAAATTTGTCAGCTCAAATAGATCCACCCGGTGACAAGGTGAAACCTAAATCTAACATCTTAGGCGTAACCGTCTCGCCACGAATGCGCGCCAGCAGGCGTTCTGCGCCAATGCGGCCCATACGTTCACGCGGTGTCAGCACGCTCGCCAGACGCGGCTCCATAACCTGGCCGATGTCATGGCCGTGGAAACCCGCAATCGCCATATCTTCCGGGATCTTCAGCCCCAGACGCTGGCATTCGAACGCTGCACCGACCGCAAGGTCATCGTTGGTACAGAAAATACCGTCCAGTTGCGGATACTCGCGTCGCGCCTGACGCATCAGCTCAATACCCGACGTATAGGAAGAGGACTGCTCAACCATTACGCTGTACGGGGTTAAGTTCGCGTCGAGCATCGCCTGCTCGTATCCCTTCTGTTTGATGATAGTACGTTCATCAAGACGCGCGCCCAGATAGGCGATATGACGATGTCCCCGGGCGATGATGGCCGCCGTCATCTGACGTGCCGCTTCGAAGTTATCAAAACCCACGGCGATGTCGAGGCACGGCGACTGGCTGTCCATCAGCTCCACCACCGGAATACCCGCCACTTCAATCATTTTTAGCGTGCGGGCGGTGTGCGTACGTTCGGTTAAAATCAGGCCGTCGATGTTCCAGGAAAGCATGGATTCAAGACGTTCTTCTTCCAGCTCCGGCTTGTACCCGTAGTGGGCGAGCATGGTCTGGTAACCAAACGCATCGGTGACGCTTTCAATGCCGCGAAGCACCTCGGCGAAAACCTGGTTGGTTAAGGAAGGCAGGAGGACACCCACCGCACGGCTGGTCGCATTGGAAAGAATATCGGGTGCGCGGTTGGGGATATAACCCAGTTCATCAAGGGCTGCGGCAATCTTGCCACGCAACGCCACGGAAACCTGTTCCGGGTTACGTAAAAAGCGGCTGACCGTCATTTTGGTCACACCGACGCGATCGGCGACATCCTGAAGTACGGGGCGTTTCTTTTTCATCGTCCTGAGAAATCTTGAAGTGAGAGATTTGCTCAGTTTATCACGGACAAAGCTCAACCTTCCCCGTTTAAAGGGAAGGTTGAGAAATTATTTAGACCGGCGGCAGGTCAAACAGCAGGATTTCACTTTCGCTGTCGGCGTGCACGGAGAGTGCCTGTTCATCCCAGATAGCCAGACCATCGGCAGTGGTGGCTTTGGTGCCGTTGATGGACACCTCACCTTTCACTACCTGGATCCAGACGCGGCGGTTAGCGGCAATCTGATGCACAGACTGTTCATCTTTCGCCAGCGCCCAGCGGTACAGCTCCATGTCCTGATGCACTTTCAGGGAACCTTCACGCGCATCCGGGGACAGCACCAGCTGTTTGCCCTGTTTGGCGTCGAAGCGGCGCTGCTCATAGCGCGGCGTGATGCCGGTCTCTTCTGGAATGATCCAGATTTGATACAGGTGCAGTTTTTCCGTTTTACTCGGGTTGTACTCGGAATGACGCACCCCGGTACCCGCGCTCATGATCTGGAACTCGCCCGCCGGAACCTGCTCTTTGTTGCCCATGCTGTCCTGGTGCTCAACCGCCCCTTCCAGCACATAGGTCAGGATTTCCATGTCTTTGTGCGGGTGGGTACCGAAGCCCTGACCTGCATCAATCACGTCGTCGTTAATGACGCGCAGTGCAGAGAAGCCCATGAAGTTCGGGTCGTAGTAGTCGGCAAACGAGAATGAATGCCATGAGTCCAGCCAGCCATGATTCGCGTGACCACGTTCGTTTGCTTTGCGTAAATAGATCATTGTTTTCACCCTCAGTTCGTTTCGATGGAGTAAGTGTGGACGCAAACAGCCTGGGATCATAGAGGGTGAAAATTGACTCCTCTGTTCAAAAATTGTGAACAAGCGCAGAGGAGCCGTTTTTGCTTATTTCGCGAGGGTGATCGTGGCAGGAGAAGCCTGTTCGAACGCCCGCTCGAGCAGTTCGAGGTTGGTAAGAACGTCAGATTCCTTGACGTAATTGGGTGCCCCGCGGGTCAGCGTTTCAAACAGCGCATCGTAGACGCGACCATAGTCGCCGGTTTCCGGCTTCAGCGCTTCTTTGACCGTTACGCCTTCGTCGTTGACATATTCCAGTACGCCCACGGAATCATCCGCCGCAAAGCCCGGTTCACCCGGCATAATGTTGGCCTTCAGACTCGTCTCCTGCTGGTCGATACCGTACTTGATGAACGAGCCACGGGTGCCGTGAACGATAAATTTCGGATAGTCGATTTTCACCAAATGGCTGGTTTTGACGATGGCTTTCAGGTCACCGTAGAACAGCTGCGCTTCAAAGGTATCGTCCGGATTGGCTTTATTGCGCAGACTGCGAATGTCATACGCAGCGTGGTCCGGCCGGCCAAACAGGGAGATGACCTGGTCCATGGTGTGCACGCCAAGTCCGTAGAAAGAGCCATCCTGAGGCAGCCCGGGTTGGGTTTCCGCTACCGGACGGTAGTAATCAAAGTGACTTTCGATTTCCACAATGTCACCGAGCTTACCGCTTTCAATCGCTTTTTTCGCCGTCAGGAAACAGCTGTCAAAGCGACGATTCTGGTACGGCGTCACGGTTAGCCCTTTGCTTTTTGCCAGCGCGAACAGCGCTTTCGCTTCGGCAAGGGTTGGGGTGAACGGTTTTTCCACCAGCACGTTTTTGCCCGCTTCCAGCGCGCGTTTCGCATAGTCAAAATGGCTGTCGGCGTGGGTGCAGACAACCACCAGCTTGACCTGCGGGTCGTTAAGCACCTCATCGAGATCGCTGGTGAAATGAATATGGGAGTACTGCGGGAGTTGCTCTTCCGGCTTCGCGCGGCGGCGGAAGATGTGCGCGACGTGCCAGCTGTCTTTACGGTTGAGAACATACGGCAGGTGATAGCGGGTCGTACTTTTACCAAATCCAATAAATGCGCAATGTAGTGTCATGGCTCAGTCCTTTTGGAAGGTTACTGAGTCTAACCATAACAAAAAAAAGCCAGCTAAAAGCTGGCTAAAGTAATACTGGAAGCAATGTGAGCAATGTCGTGCTTTCAGGTTCCCATAGGGGTCTTCCTGAATGCAGAGCAATAATAATCATTCTCATTCGCACTTGTCCAATACTTTTTGCAAAAAATAGCGGTTGACTCAAATTTTAAAGTCATTGATGTTGAGAGGGACATTTAACTGACTGAGGAACAAGGGATGAGTGAGATTGTGATACGCCACGCGGAACCGAAAGATTATGACGCCATTCGTCAGATCCACGCCCAGCCGGAGGTGTACCACAACACGCTACAGGTTCCTCACCCTTCGCTGGAAATGTGGCAGATGCGGCTAGGCGACCAGCCCGGTATTAAGCAACTGGTTGCCTGTATTGACGATATCGTGGTTGGGCACCTCACCATTGATGTTGCCCAGCGCCCGCGCCGCAGCCACGTGGCCGATTTTGGTATCTGCGTAGGCGCACAGTGGCACAACCGCGGCGTCGCCAGCGCGCTGATCCGCACCATGATCGACATGTGCGACAACTGGCTGCGCGTCGACCGCATCGAATTAACGGTGTTTGTGGATAACGAGCCGGCAATAGCCGTGTACAAAAAACACGGATTCGAGATTGAAGGTACTGGCAAGCGCTACGCCCTGCGCAACGGTGAGTATGTGGATGCGTATTATATGGCGAGAATGAAGTAATTTGTTGCCGGGTGGCGGCTTCGCCTTACCCGGCCTACATTCGTGCCGTTGTAGGCCCGGTAAGCGCAGCGCCACCGGGCAACAAAATCAGTACCCCGCCGTCAAATCATCTACCGAACGCGGGTCCGATGCGCCAAACAGCGCACCGTCCGGCCCGACCATAATGCTCTGGGTGCTGCCCATCGCCTCTTTTACCGCCACCTTCTGTCCACGTTGCTCCAGCAGTTTGATGGTGTCCGGGCTAAAGCCCTTCTCAACGCGCAGTTCATCCGGCAGCCACTGGTGATGAAAACGCGGCGCGTTGGTCGCTTCGGCGACGTTCATCCCAAAATCGATACTGTTGACCACCATCTGCAATACCGTAGTGATAATCCGGCTTCCGCCAGGACTGCCGGTGACCAGCCAGGTTTTACCGTCTTTCACCACGATAGTGGGTGACATGGATGACAGCGGTCGCTTCTTCGGCCCAACCGCATTCGCATCGCCGCCGACCAGACCGTAGACGTTCGGCACGCCCGGCTTGGCAGAGAAATCATCCATCTCGTTGTTAAGCAGAATGCCGCTGTTGCCCGCCACAATCCCGGTACCAAAGGTGGTGTTGAGCGTATAGGTCACCGCCACCGCGTTACCGTCTTTATCCACCACCGAGAAGTGGGTGGTCTGGTTGCTTTCATACGGTGCCAGCTTGCCGGGGCGGATCTCGCTGGACGGTTTAGCCTTGTTGATGTCGATCTCATCAGCAATGGATTTGGCATATGCCTTGTTGGTCAACGCCTGCCACGGCACCTTCACGAAGTCCGGGTCACCGAGGTATTCCGAGCGGTCGGCGTAGGCGCGTTTTTCGGCCTCCGCCATTACCTGCATCGCATCCGCGCTGCCGAAGCCGAACTTATGCATATCGAAGTTTTCAAGAATATTGAGGATCTGCACGATGTGGATCCCGCCGGAGGACGGCGGTGGCATCGAGAAGACTTCGTAGCCGCGATAGGTTCCGCTAATTGGCTCACGCTCTACCGCCTTGTACTCGGCCAGGTCCGCTTTGGTGATGAGCCCGCCGTTTTTCTTCATCTCTTCGGCAATCTGGTCGGCAATTGCCCCTTTGTAGAAGGCGTCCGGACCGTTTTCAGCTATCAGCTCAAGGCTTTTGGCGAGGTTCTTCTGCACCAGCTTATCGCCCTTCTTCAACGGCTCGCCGTCTTTCCAGAAGATGGCTTTACTGTTTTCGTGATTGGGAATCACTTCACTGCCGTAGGTTTTGAGATCGTCCGCCAGAGCGTCATTCACCACAAAGCCGTCCCGGGCCAGTTTAATGGCTGGCTGCACCACTTTGTTCAGCGGCATGGTGCCGTATTTCTCCAGCGCCAGCGAGAAGCCCGCCACGGTGCCCGGCGTGCCGCTTGCGAGATGGGAAGTCAGGGATTTTTTACTGTCCGGGTTCCCCTGGTCGTCGAGGAACATATCGCGGGACGCCTGAGCAGGCGCCATTTCGCGGAAGTCGATGGCGGTCGTTTTGCCGTCTTTGGTGCGCAGCATCATAAAGCCGCCGCCGCCCAGATTCCCCGCCTGCGGGTGCGTTACCGCCAGTGCATATCCCACCGCGACCGCCGCATCTACCGCGTTACCGCCCTGTTTGAGAATGTCGACGCCCACATGGGTTGCCAGCGCATCCACGGACGCCACCATACCGTGGGTTGCCCGCACGGGATGAAAAACATCTTCCTCCACGCCATACGATACTGGCGGAGCCGCTGGCGGGTTGGCCGCCACGCTAAATGTCCCGCCTGCCATCAGCGCGGCGATGGCGACCCAGCGCAAAAACGTTGGTTTCATCATTATTGTTCTCCAGGTGAAGGGATCCATATTCCCCGCTTAAGCCTGGTTCACAACTCCTAAAAAATCATCGTCATGGTGAAATCAGGGTAAACTTAAGAGAGACCTCAACAGGAGGAAATGACAATGAAACGCTTACTGATTCTTGCGGCGCTGATCCCATTTGCCGCGCTCGCACAGCCACTTAACACCATGAACAACCCGAACCAGCAGGGTTATGTCATCCCGAGCCAGCAGCGTATGCAGACGGAGATGATGAGCCAGCAGCAGCAGCAAAAAGGGATGCTGAACCAGCAGTTGAAAACACAGACCCAGATGCAGCAGCAGAGCCTGCAAAATCAGATGAACGCCAACACCCAGCGCGTACAGCAGGGACAGGTGCGTGAGCAGCCGCTGCCGAATAAAAACGGTGGGATGTTAGGTGGGATGACGTCGTCAGGCAGCGGACAGCAGCATATGCTGCCGTCGCAGTCGAATGGCAGTATGCTTAACCCGCAGAACTAAAATTCGGGCCGATCAGGTCTATGGCATCGGTACAGATGCTGTCCACGCCCCAGCGCAGCAGTTCGGCTGCACGCCGGGGTTTATTCACGGTATAAACCAGAATATGCAGACCCGCGTCTTTGAGCATCTTCACCCGCGCCTCGTCCAGCAGCCTGTGATTGAGATGGATAGAGACACAGCCTAAGCGGGTCGTCAGCTCGCGCCAGTCCTCACGCCACTCGTCCAGCAGCAGCCCACGCGGGAGTTCAGGCACGGCAGCCTGGGCCGCTTCCAGGGCGTCAATTTCAAACGAGGAGAGCAGCGGCGCCGTCATCCCTTCCCATAGCTCACGCGCGGCCAGCGCAATGACTTTACCCGTCAGCGTCCCGGTGCCGGTGGTCGGTTTGATTTCAATGTTTGCCATCATGCCGTGCTGACGACAGCGGTCCGCCACCTCCGCCAGCAGCGGCAGCGGTTCGCCTTTGAATTCACCGCTGTACCAGCTTCCGGCATCCACTTTCAGCAGATCGCGCCACGGCAGTTCACCCGCTACGCCCCAGCCGTTGCTGGTGCGTTCGAGGTTGTCGTCATGCAGCAGGAAAATCTCGCCGTCCTTCGACAGCTTGGCGTCAAACTCGATCATCGTGTGACCGTAGCGCGCGCCAACATCAATCGCCCCCAGGGTATTTTCCGGCGCCAGTTTACCGCCGCCACGGTGGGCGACGATGTGGGGATAAGGCCAGTTGCTCATACTCGTTGTCCTGTTTCACCATCAAAGAGGTGCAGATGATTTTCCGGCAGGTGCAGCCACAACGTGCTGCCTGCTTTCGGGCGCTCCTGATGTGCCAGACGCACCACCATTTTTTGCTCGCCCCAGCGCCCGTGCGCCAGGTTATCTGCCCCCAACATCTCCAGCGTGTCCATCACCAGCGGCACGCCGCCGTCCGCCTGAGAGGTTAAACCGATATGCTCGGGGCGGATCCCGAGCGTCATCTTACGCCCGGCGTAGCCACGATAGTACCAGTTGATCGGTAATGCCATCCCGCTTTCCAGCTCAAAGTGCGTGCCTGCATTGCTGATACGCCCTTCCAGCAAATTCATTGCCGGGCTGCCGATAAAGCTCGCCACAAAGCGGGTGGCCGGTTTCTCGTAAACATCCACCGGCGTACCAATCTGCTCGGCGATGCCTTTGTTCATCACCATCACGCGCTGGGCAAGGGTCATAGCTTCGACCTGATCGTGGGTCACGTACAGGGAGGTGGTTTTCAGACGGCGATGGAGCTGTTGCAGCTCAAGACGCATCTGCACGCGCAGCTTGGCATCCAGGTTGGAGAGCGGTTCATCGAACAGGAATACCGCCGGGTCGCGCACGATGGCGCGCCCCATCGCCACGCGCTGGCGCTGACCACCGGAGAGCTCGCGCGGGCGGCGCTTGAGCAGGCCGTCCAGTTCCAGAATGCGTGCCGCTTCTTTGACGCGCTCGTCGATATGGCCTTTGCCCATGCCGCGGATTTTCAGCCCCCACGCCATATTCTCTTCCACGCTCATGTGCGGATAGAGGGCGTAGTTCTGAAACACCATCGCAATACCGCGATCCTTCGGTTCCATCTCGGTGACGCGCTGGCGGTCAATCCAGATATCGCCCGAGGTCACGCGCTCCAGCCCCGCCACCATGCGCAGCAGGGTGGATTTGCCGCAGCCGGACGGGCCAACCATCACGATAAATTCCCCGTCCGCTACGTCGAGCGTCAGCGGCTGAATGACCTGGGTTTTGCCGTCCCAGCTTTTGGTTACTGCCTGAAGTTTTAAACCTGCCATCTTATTTCTCGCTATCGACCAGGCCGCGGACAAACGCGCGCTGCATGGCTAAAACAATGACTACGGGTGGGATAAGGGTGAGCAGCATCGCCGCCATCACCTGGTTCCAGAGGGTGGTGCCTTCGCCGGTGGCAATCATGCCTTTGATACCCGCGACGGCGGTGCCGAGGCTGACGTCCTGGATAATCAGCAGCGGCCACAGGTACTGGTTCCAGCCGTAGATAAAGGTGATCACAAACAGCGCCGCAAGGTTGGTTTTCGACAGCGGCAGCACGATATCGCGGAAGAAGCGCATCGGTGACGCGCCGTCGATACGCGCGGCTTCAATCAGCTCGTCCGGCAGGGTCATAAAGAACTGGCGGAACAGGAAGGTGGCGGTCGCCGAGGCCATCAGCGGCAGGGTTAAGCCCGCATAGCTGTCGAGCATCTTCAGGTTGGCAATCACTTCCACCGTCGGGAAGATACGCACTTCCACCGGCAGCATCAGGGTGATAAAGATCATCCAGAAGAAGAGGTTGCGCAGAGGAAAACGGAACCAGACGATGGCGAAGGCGGAGAGCATCGACACCGTGATTTTGCCGACGGTGATGCCGAACGCCATGATGAAGCTGTTGAGCATCATCAGCCAGAACGGCGCGCTGTTCGCGCCCACGCCCTGGGTCCAGATGGTCTTCATGTTCTCAAACAAATGCGAACCTGGGATCAGCGTCATCGGCGTGTCGAACACCGCGTTGGTGTCCAGCGTGGCGGCGACAAACGCCACGTACAGCGGAAACAGGATGACGATGATCCCTAAAATCAGCATGGTATGGCTGAAAATCGTCAGCCCGCGACGGTTCTCAATCATTGGTAGCGCACCTTACTTTCAACATAGCGGAACTGCACCACCGTGAGGATGATGACGAGGAACATCAGCACCACCGACTGCGCGGCGGAGGCAGAGAGATCAAGCCCCGCAAAGCCTTCACGGTAGATCTTATAGATAAGCGTCGTGGTCGCCTGCACCGGGCCGCCCGCGGTCGCCGCGTCGATCACCGGGAAAGTGTCGAAGAAGGCGTACACAAGGTTAACCACCAGCAGGAAGAAGCTCACCGGGGCGATCAGCGGCAGCGATAATCTGAAGAAGCGGCGAACCGGCCCTGCGCCGTCAATCGCCGCCGCTTCCACCAGCGAACGCGGGATGGACTGCAGTGCGGCAAAGAAGAACAGGAAGTTATAGCTGATCTGCTTCCACACCGAGGCGAACACCACCAGGAACATCGCCTGACCGCTGTTCTGGGCGTGGTTCCAGTCGTAACCCAATTCGGCCAGGAAATGGGTAATCAGCCCGCGCCCCGGGTTAAACAGGAAGATCCACAGCACAGCCGCAACGGCGGGCGCGACGGCGTAAGGCAGCAGCATCAGGGTCTGATACAGGCGGCTGCCGCGCACCACGTAGTCCACCAGCGCGGCAAAGAACAGCGAAGCGACCAGACCGCTGACGGTGACCAGCGCGCTGAATTTCATCGTCGTCCAGAAGGAGTCCAGATAGTAGCTGTCGTGGAACAGCGCGGTGAAGTTGTCCAGGCCAACAAACTGGCTGGACAGCCCGAACGGGTCGACGCTTTGTACCGAGTACCACAGCGCTTCGCCCGCAGGCCAGATAAAGAAGATAACGGTGATGACCAGCTGCGGCGCGACCAGAAGATAGGGCAGCCAGCGGGAGCGGAACACCGGACGGGATGATGACATAGGTTAGCTCTGTAGGTATTCACCCCTCACCCCGACCCTCTCCCCAAAGGGACGAGGGAGAAAAGACGGCTCCGTGCAGTCCCCTCTCCCCTATGGGGAGAGGGTTAGGGTGAGGGGCAGGTTTTAATTACGATTTGGTCGACTGCTCAAAACGGCGCAGCAGCTGATTCCCGCGTTCTACCGCTGAATCCAGCGCCTGTTGAGGCGTTTTCTTCCCGGTCCACACGCTTTCCAGCTCTTCATCCACGATGGTGCGGATCTGCGGCATGTTGCCCAGACGCAGACCTTTGGTGAACGGCAACGGCGGCTTGTTCAGCATCTGTCGCGTCGCGATATCCGCGCCCGGGTTTTTGCTGTAGAAGCCCTGCTCGCGGGTCAGGTCATAGGCGGCTTTGGTGATCGGCAGGTAGCCGGTTTTCTGGTGCCACTCAGCGGCAATCTCTGGCTTCGCCAGGAAGTCGAGGAACTCGGCCACGCCTTTGTAGGTGCCCTTGTCTTTGCCCTGCATCACCCACAGGCTGGCCCCGCCGATGATGGCGTTCTGCGGCGCGCCCTTCACGTCAGCGTCGTACGGCATCATGCCCACGCCGTAGTTGAATTTGGCGTAGTGACGGATATCTGCCAGCGAACCGGAAGACGCGGTGGTAATAGCGCAGTCACCGTTGTAGAACTTTTCAGTGGATTCGTCTTTACGGCCGAAGTAGCTGAAATCGCCCTTTTTGTTGAGCGCTTCCAGCAGCGCAATGTGCTTCACCTGCTCCGGCTTGTTGAACTCCAGTACCGCGTCGGTGCCGTCGAAGCCGTTGTTTTTGGTGGCAACCGGCAGGCCGTGCCAGGCGCTGAAGTTTTCAATCTGGATCCATCCCTGCCAGCCGCTGGCGTAGCCGCACTTCATGCCCGCCGCTTTCAGCTTAGCGGTGTATTCCGCCAGGTCTTGCCAGGTTTTTGGCGGCTGCTCCGGATCTAAACCGGCTTTCCTGAAGGCATCTTTGTTGTAGTACAGGACCGGCGTGGAGCTGTTAAACGGCTGAGACAGCAGGTGACCGGTTTTGGAATCGGTGTAGTAGCCCGCCACGGTTGGCACGAACTGCGACTCGTCGAAGTTGATGCCCGCCTCTTTGAAGACTTCATAGACCGGCTTGATGGCTTTGGAGGCCATCATGGTCGCGGTACCCACTTCATAAACCTGTAACAGTACAGGGGCGTTACCGGTACGGAAGGCGGCGATGCCCGCGCTCAGGCTCTGCTCGTAGTTGCCTTTGTACACCGGCACAATTTTGTAATCCGGGTGGGTGTCGTTGAAACGCTGCGCCAGGGAGTCAACTTCTTTACCCAACTCCCCTTCCATGGAATGCCAGAATGGAATGGTGGTGACAGCCATTGCGTTCGTCGCAAAAGCCAGACCCAGTGCCAGACCCAAAGCTGTGTGTCGTAACGATGTCATTGTCATCTCTCTTATTGTGCCGGATGCGCGATATCACGCGTTTTATGCTCGCGAGGTAACATGACATGCTCGAATGACAGAAAAATAACTGTTTGTTTACAGATAAGTGACAGCAAAGCGTCAGGGGGATGATGGTTGTGTGAAGGGTGTTGGGTTAAAAAAAGCCGGGTGGCGGCTTCGCCTTACCCGGCCTGGTCGATCCCGTAGGCCCGGTAAGCGTAAGCGCCACCGGGCAACACAGACGGCTTAGCCTCCGAGGTACGCGCTCCGTACCGCTTCGTTCGCCAGCAGCGCATCGCCGGTATCTTCAAGCACCACGCGGCCGTTTTCCAGCACGTAGCCACGGTCGGCGAGCTTCAGCGCCTGGTTGGCGTTCTGCTCGACGAGGAAGATGGTCATCCCCTCTTTACGCAGCTGCTCGATGGTGTCGAAGATCTGCTGGATAATGATCGGCGCCAGACCGAGCGACGGTTCGTCCAGCAGCAGCAGGCGTGGCTGGCTCATCAGCGCGCGGCCAATCGCCAGCATCTGCTGCTCACCGCCGGACATGGTGCCCGCTCGCTGAATACGGCGCTCCCACAGGCGCGGGAAGAGTTCGTATACCCACTTGATGCGGGTCTGGTATTCATCGCGGTGAGCGAAGAAGCCGCCCATCGCCAGGTTCTCTTCCACCGTCATGCGCGAGAAGACGCGACGCCCTTCCGGAACAATCGCCACCGCTTCACGCATGATTTTTGCAGTCTGCCAGTCGGTAATGTCTTTGCCATCAAACACAATCCGCCCGCTGGTAGCCCGCGGGTCGCCGCACAGGGTACCGAGCAGCGTGGTTTTGCCCGCGCCGTTGGCGCCAATCAGGGTAACGATTTCACCCTGATTGATGTGCAGGCTGACGTCGTGCAGCGCCTGGATCTTGCCGTAGTGCGCATTGACCTTGTCGAACGTTAACATCGCTTTTTCCATCTTATGCCTCACCAAGGTACGCGCGGATCACGTCCGGATTGTTGCGGATCTCTTCCGGCGTGCCGTTTGCCAGCGGCGTGCCCTGGTTGACCACGTAAATACGGTCCGAAATACCCATCACCAGCTTCATGTCGTGCTCAATCAGCAGGATGGTGGTGTCGTGGTGATCGCGTAGCTCGGCAATCAGCTCGTCCAGCTCTTTGGTCTCTTTCGGGTTGAGGCCCGCCGCCGGTTCGTCGAGCATCAGGATCTCCGGCTGCGTCACCATGCAGCGCACAATCTCCAGACGACGCTGATCGCCGTAGGCCAGGTTGCTTGCCTGACGGTTGGCGTGCTGCAGCAAGCCGATGCGGTCGAGCCAGGTGGCGGCGCGGTCGAGGGCCTCCTCCTGGGCGCGGCGGAAGGCCGGAGTCTTCAACAGACCGGAGAACAGCCCGGTTTTGAGCTGCTGATGCTGTGCCACCAGCAGGTTCTCAATCACCGTCATCTCGCGGAACAGGCGCACGTGCTGGAAGGTACGCACCACGCCCATGCGGGCAATTTGCTGGCCCGGCAGCCCTTCCAGGTGCTTATCGCGCAGCATGATGGTGCCGCCCGTCGGCTTGTAGAAACCGGTCAGACAGTTAAACACCGTGGTTTTTCCCGCGCCGTTGGGGCCAATCAGGGAGACGATCTCTTTCTTATGCAGATCCAGATTCACGTTGTTGACCGCCAGCAGGCCGCCAAAACGCATCATCAGACCGTTAACGGATAATAATGGCTGACTCATGCCTGCTCTCCTTTCGCTTTCCCGTTCTTCAGCTTCAGCTGTGGACGGGTCATCGGCAGCAGGCCCTGCGGACGCCAGATCATCATCAGCACCATCAAACCACCCAGCATCAGCATGCTGTATTCGTTAAAGTCACGCATCAGCTCGCGCGAGACCACCAGCAGGATGGCCGCGAGAATGACGGCAAACTGCGAGCCCATCCCGCCGAGCACCACAATCGCCAGCACAAAGGCCGATTCGGCAAACGTGAACGATTCCGGGCTGACGAAGCCCTGACGCGCGGCAAACAGCGTCCCGGCGAAACCGGCAAACGCGGCGCTGATGGTAAACGCGGTCAGCTTGATGCGGGTCGGGTTCAGGCCCAGGGAGCGGCAGGCGATCTCATCTTCACGCAGCGCTTCCCACGCGCGGCCCAGCGGCATGCGCAGCAGACGGTTAATCACGAAAAGGGTCACCACCACCAGCAGCAGCGCAACCAGGTAGAGCCAAATCACGCGGTCGGACGGGTCATACTTCACGCCAAAGAAGTTGCTGAAGGTATCCCAGCCGCCTTCGCGGGCGGTACGGCTGAACTCCAGCCCGAAGAAGGTCGGTTTCGGGATCTGGCTGATGCCGTTCGGACCACCGGTGATTTCGGTGTTATTCAGCAGCAGGATACGGACGATTTCGCCAAAGCCTAAGGTCACAATCGCCAGGTAGTCACCACGCAGGCGCAGCACCGGGAAGCCCAGCAGGAAGCCCGCAGCGGCAGAAACCAGACCCGCCAGCGGCAGACAGGTCCAGAAGCCGAGGCCGTAATAATGGTTCAGCAGCGCGAAGGTGTAGGCACCGATGGCGTAAAAACCACCGTAGCCCAGCACCAGCAGGCCAGAGAGCCCCACCACCACGTTCAGACCGAGACCCAAAATCACGTAAATCATGGTCAGGGTAGCGATATCCACCGTACCGCGCGAAACCACGAATGGCCACGCCACGGCCGCCACCAGCAGCGCCACAAGGAACAGCTTTTGCTTCACGGTGGAACCGTCGATAGCCGGAAGAACAAATTTCGGCCCGGAGACACCTTTCAGCGTTTTCTGGAACAGCGGACGCAGCAGCTGGAACAGGAACACCACCGCCGTGCCAATAAACACCCACTGCCAGCGGATGTCAGGTGCGGTATCCACCACCAGTTTGGTGCCGCTCAGCTCCAGCTGGACGCCCATAAAGACGCCCGCCAGCACGAAGAACATGGCGGCAGAGAGCAGCGCCATTGCAAAATGCATCGGTTTCATACTTTCTCTACCTCCGGACGGCCCAGAATACCGGTAGGCATGACCAGCAGAACCAGAATCAGCAGGGCAAACGACACCACGTCTTTATATTCGGTGCTCAGGTACGCCGAGGAGAGCGCTTCCGCCACGCCCAGGATCAGGCCACCGATCATCGCGCCAGGAATACTGCCGATACCGCCAAGTACTGCCGCGGTGAAGGCTTTCATTCCGGCCATAAAGCCGATGTACGGGTTGATCACGCCGTAGAACTGGCCGAGCAGCACGCCCGCCACTGCCGCCATCGCGGCGCCGATCACGAAGGTCAGGGCAATCACGCGGTCGGTGTTGATACCAAGCAGGCTCGCCATCTTCAGGTCTTCCGCGCAGGCACGGCAGGCGCGCCCCATGCGGGAATAACGGATGAACAGCGTCAGGGCGAGCATCGCAATAAAGGTCACGACCCAGATGACGAGCTGCATGGTGGTGATAGAGGCAGAGAAGTTTTCGCTGGCCCCCACGATCCACTGGCCGTTAAACAGGCTTGGCAGCGCCACGTCGCGCGACCCTTCGGTCAGGCTGACGTAGTTTTGCAGGAAGATCGACATACCGATGGCGGAGATGAGCGCAATCAGACGCTTGGAGCTGCGCACCGGCCGATAGGCCACGCGCTCGATGCTCCAGCCATAGGCGCTGGCGATCACAATGGCGCCGACAAACCCGGCGGCAACCAGCAGCCAGCTGCTGTCGATGCCCATCATCATCAGGGCGGCGATGATCATAAAGGAGATGTAGCTACCGATCATGTACACCTCGCCGTGGGCGAAGTTGATCATGCCGATAATGCCGTAAACCATCGTATAGCCGATGGCAATCAGCGCGTAGGTGCTTCCCAGCGTGACGCCGTTAAACATCTGCTGCAGGAAATAGAGAAACTGCTCGGACATATGCAAACCTTTTTATTCCCGCCCGGCGGTCCGGGCGGCGGGATAATTATTTGGCGGCCGAGGAAGACCCGTCGGCGTGCCACTTAAAGACACCAAACTCAAATCCCTTCAGATCGCCTTTCTCATCCCAGTTCAGCGGCCCAATCACGGTGTTCGCCCCGTGTGCTTTTAAATCTTTCACCAGATCCAACGGCTCTTTGCTGCCGGTACGCTCCAGAGCCGTCGCCAGAGACTGTACGGCCGCGTAGGTGATCCAGACATACGGACCACTCGGGTCCTTTTTCTGCGCCTTAAGCGCATCAACGATAGCCTTGTTCGCCGGATCCTGGTCATAGCGTTTTGGCATCGTAACCAGCATGCCTTCGGCAGAATCGCCCGCGATGTTCGACAGGGAGGCATTACCCACGCCCTCTGGTCCCATAAACTGGGTTTTCAGACCGGTGGCGCGTGCCTGACGCAGCATCTGCCCCATTTCAGGGTAGTAGCCGCCGTAGTAAACGAAGTCGATGTTCTCTTTTTGCAGACGAGCAATCAGCGCGGAGAAGTCTTTCTCACCGGCAGTGATGCCGTCAAAGAAGACGATGTTCGCGCCACCTTTTTTCAGGCCGTCCTGAACGGAACGCGCCAGGCCTTCGCCGTACTGCTGCTTGTCATGAATGATGGCAATGCGCTTTGGCTTTACGGTTTCGAGGATAAATTTGGCGGCGGTGGGTCCCTGGGAAGAATCGAGACCGGCGGTACGCATAATGTGCTGATAGCCGCGCTGGGTCAGTTCAGGGTTAGTGGCACCGGGGGTGATCATCAGAATACCTTCGTCTTCGTAGATATCAGACGCAGGCTGGGTGGACGATGAGCACAGGTGGCCAATCACATACTGGATGCCATCGTTGACGATTTTGTTGGCGACCGCGACGGCCTGTTTCGGATCGCAGGCGTCGTCATATTCCACGCCCACCAGCTTGTCGCCTTTGATGCCGCCTTTGGCGTTGATGTCTTTGATGGCCTGGCGCGCGCCGTTGAACTCCATATCACCCCACTGGGCAACAGGGCCGGACATTGCGCCCACGACCGCAACTTTGATCTCTTCCGCCATGGCTGCATGCGAGATCGCCAGTGCAACCATTCCCGCGATAAATGTTTTCGCGTTCCTTTTCATCTCAGAATCCCCATTCGTGATGTCGTGTTTATATTTTGTTTTATTATGGTTAAAAAGCATTCTGTACTTTTAATGCACAACGCTATTTTTACCAGTGCCTTTAATGGTTTAGCGCAGTTTTTTGCCAAAAACCAGACTAAAATCTCTATTTTTCATGCGATTAAGCAAAGATAATATTCTGAAATCATGCAGAGATAAACAAATAAAAGTGCAGTTTGCAGCATAAAATAACGGTACAAAGCGCCGAATAAATCACTACCATTCAGGTTAAAATTCTGCTTATTTTTCGATCCATGTGTTTTCAAACTGCCCAGCGCGTTACCAAAAAACTAATCACCTGGTTAATGAGAATAAAAAGAGGAAGCCGCTGAGTGAATAAATTGAGTACACTGCCCCTACTCAATTTGATTTGGACATGTAGCTAATGAAACTGACTATCGTGCGTCTGGTGACCTTTAGCGACCAGGATCATATCGACCTGGGCAAGATCTGGCCGGAATATTCCCCTTCGTCGCTACGCGTCGACGAGACTCACCGCATTTATGCCGCGCGTTTCAACGAACGCCTGCTGGCTGCGGTTCGCGTGACCCTGAGCGGTACAGAAGGGGCGCTGGACTCACTGCGTGTACGTGACGTCACCCGGCGTCGCGGCGTGGGGCAGTATTTAATTGAAGAAGTGATCCGCGAAAACCCGAACGTGACCTCATGGTGGATGGCTGACGTAGGCGTAGAAGACCGCGGCGTGATGGCGGCGTTTATGCAGGCGTTAGGGTTTACGGCGCAGGAGAGCGGGTGGGAGAAGCGCCAGGGATGAATTGTGCGGCCTGATGCGTGCGGTGCGGCCTGATGCCCTCACCCCGGCCCTCTCCCACCGGGAGAGGGAGAAAACACTAAAAAAGGCAACTTACGTTGCCTTTTTGCTTTTATTTTGCGTCGGTCGCCGTACCGTTGGCATGCCAGTCAAACACGCCGAACTCAAAGCCTTTCAGGTCACCCTTCTCATCCCAGGACAGCGGTCCCATCACGGTTTCGACGGTGTTCGCTTTCAGCCAGGTCGCAATCTCGGCCGGATCGGCTGACTGGTTCAGACCCGCCTGCAGAGACTGAAGCGCAGCGTAGGTGGTCCAGACGAACGCGCCGCTTGGATCCTGTTTCTTCGCCTTGATGGCATCTACGATAGGTTTGTTCGCAGGGACCTGGTCGTAGTTCTTCGGCTTGGTCACCAGCAGGCCTTCCGCAGATTCACCCGCGATGTTAGACAGGGAAACGTTCGCTACGCCTTCAGGTCCCATAAACTGGGTTTTCAGACCGGCAGCACGCGCCTGGCGCAGGATCTGGCCCATCTCCGGGTGGTAACCGCCGTAGTAAACGAAATCGATATTCTCTTTTTTCAGGCGCGCCACCAGCGTGGAGAAGTCTTTCTCACCGGCAGTGATCCCATCGAAGAAGACCACATTGGCGTTGCCTTTCTTCAGACCATCCTGCACCGCACGCGCCAGACCTTCACCGTACTGCTGTTTGTCATGAACAATCGCGATACGCTTCGGCTTCACTTTATCCAGAATGTATTTCGCCGCCGTTGGACCCTGGTCAGAGTCCAGGCCCGTGGTGCGCAGGGTCAGTTTGTAGCCGCGCGCGGTCAGCTCCGGTGCGGTCGCCGCCGGGGTGATCATCAGAATCCCTTCGTCTTCGTAGATGTCAGACGCAGGCTGAGTTGAGGAAGAGCACAGGTGACCGATAACGTATTTGATCCCGTCGTTTACCACTTTGTTCGCAACCGCTACCGCTTGTTTCGGGTCACAGGCATCATCATATTTTACGATCTGCAGTTTTTCGCCTTTAATACCGCCCTTAGCATTAATGTCTGCAACCGCCTGTTCAGCGCCCGTAAATTCCTGGTCGCCGTACTGTGCTACCGGACCGGACATTGCGCCAACCACTGCCACCTTAATGTCTGCCTGTGCCATGGTGCTGAATGCCAACGCAATACATCCTGCCAGTAACGCTTTACCCTTCATGTTCATCCTGAGATTCCCCATTATTATGGTTATTACGATTGTTGTGATGTTGTTGTGCAGCGCTTTATTTCAGTTATTGGTGTGCTGTTCGCGCTTTTTCAGCATACTCTGCTAAAACATACCCCATTTTTATGATTTTGGAATAGCTAATTTGAAATGAATATATGATAAGCCCGGCAAAGATTTCACCGGGCGCGCGGCTTTAACGTGTCAGCGAGGCGGAGATAATGTCCAGCGCTTGACGGAACTGCACTTCGGGGATTGTCAGCGGATAAAGGAAACGAATAACGTTGCCGTAAACGCCGCAGCTCAGCAGAAGCAGACCTTCCTGCAGCGCGCGTTCCTGTACCTTGCGGGTGAATTCCGGCGAAGGCTGGCCCGTTTGCGGGTCATTAAACTCTACCGCCACCATCGATCCTTGCGCGCGAATGTCGGCGATATACGGACAGTGTTCCTTCGCTTTGTTCAGCACCTCTACCAGGTGATGACCAAGATGCGCAGAACGTGTACAGAGATCCTCCTCATCAATCACGTCCAGCACCGCATGCGCAGCGGCAATCGCCAGCGGGTTCCCCGCGTAAGTACCGCCCAGCCCGCCCGGCGCAGGTGCGTCCATCACGTCGGCACGGCCCGATACCGCAGAGAGCGGCATCCCACCCGCGAGGCTTTTCGCCATGGTGATCAGATCCGGCTTCACGCAGTGGTGTTCCATCGAGAACAGTTTGCCTGTACGGGCGAAACCACTTTGTACCTCGTCGGCAATCAGCAAAATACCGTGGGTATCACAGAGGGCACGCAGCGCCTGCATAAAATCGGCAGGTGCAATATTGAAACCGCCTTCCCCCTGAACCGGTTCGAGAATAATGGCCGCGACCTGATCCGGTGCGATATCCGCTTTAAAGATGCGCTCCAGGCTTTTTAACGCCTCATTCGTGCTAACGCCGTGCAGATCGTTCGGATACTGCGCGTGATACACCGAGCCAGGGAACGGACCAAAGCCCAGTTTGTACGGCGCAACTTTGCCAGTCAGCGCCATGGTCATAAAAGTACGGCCGTGGAACGCGCCGCCGAAAGTGATGAGGCCAGGACGTCGGGTATAGGCGCGGGCTATTTTAACCGCGTTTTCAACCGCTTCTGCGCCCGTCGAGAAAAAGGCCGTTTTGGCCGGGCCATCAATGGGCACGCGCTGGTTGATACGCTCGGCCAGCGCCACATAGCCTTCATATGGCACAATCTGGTACGCCGTATGGGTAAAGGCGTGGAGTTGTTTTTCAATAGCGGAAATGACTTTGGGATGGCGATGGCCGGTATTCAGCACCGCAATGCCGGCGGCGAAGTCGATATACTCGTTGCCTTCTACGTCCCACACCGTGGCGTTTTCGGCTTTATCGGCATAGAAATTACACATGACGCCGATACCGCGCGGCGTCGCCTGCAAACGCCGGTCGTTCAGTTCGTTATTTTTCACCCTGTCCCCCTGAGAAAATCGCCTGCTTAGCGCATCAGTAAGTGTTTGCCAGGGGGGAGGAATTCGCCAGAGCGGGCGCTAAAAAAACAAAACCCCCGGACTCTCATCCAGGGGTTCTCAGTGTACTTCGCAGAAATTACGCTTCGATAGCGGCGCGAAGTTTTTTCATGGCATTCTTTTCAAGCTGACGCACACGTTCAGCGGAGACGCCGTAGCGGTCGGCCAGTTCCTGCAGCGTGGACTTGTTGTCTTCGTCCAGCCAGCGGGCACGGATAATATCCTGACTACGTTCGTCGAGGCCTTCCATCGCATGGGTGAGCTTATTCGCGGCCTGATCTTCCCAGTTATCCTCTTCAATGCCGTCAGCAAAGTTGGAGGTTTTATCCTGCAGATACAGAACCGGGGCCATTGGCTGGCTGTCAGAGCCGTCGTCGTCGGAGGACATATCAAACGTCATGTCCTGCGCGGCCATACGGGATTCCATCTCACGCACATCTTTGCTGGATACACCCAGCTCGCGCGCCACCATTTCCACTTCATCCTGATTGAACCAGCCCAGACGCTGCTTGGTTTTACGCAGGTTGAAGAACAGTTTACGTTGCGCTTTTGTCGTGGCGACTTTCACGATACGCCAGTTGCGCAGCACGTATTCATGAATTTCTGCTTTGATCCAGTGTACTGCGAAGGAGACCAGTCGCACACCCACTTCCGGGTTAAAGCGACGTACAGCCTTCATCAGACCGATGTTACCTTCCTGAATCAAGTCCGCCTGCGGCAGGCCATAGCCCGCGTAATTACGAGCAATGTGAACAACAAAGCGCAGGTGAGACAGGATCAGCTTTTTCGCTGCTTCCAGATCGCCCTGGTAATGCAGCTTTTCAGCAAGCTCCTTTTCTTCCTCGGCCGTTAACATCGGCCAGGTGTTCGCAGCCCGGATGTAAGATTCCAGGTTACCAACAGGGGCTAAAGCTAAAGTTTGCATTTCTTTGGTCATTCATTCCTCTCAATGTTTCTTCTGGTCCAGGTTGTCCCCGTCAGGCAACAACCATGCCAAAGCGTTTGAGCAACGAGATTAGCATTCACTCTTTTATCAGACAGTGATTTTATCCACAAGTTCCAGGTGCAACAGTGAATAAATTACGCACAAAATGTGACATGGAGATGATAACAGGGGAAGAGACAACAGGGACGCTTTCCCTGCAGAGCGAACATCTCAGTGCAGGGAAAGATTATATCACGCTTTTATTAGTCGGGAGTAAAGTGGCGTAAATGTTGAACGGTCGCCAGCCAGGCTGCCACCCAACCAATCATCGAGCAAACCAGCAGTAATAACAGGCACTCGTCAAAGCCTAAGCCACTGATATCAAACTTAGTTCCGAAAACCTGCGCCACTTCCGTCACGGCCGATGACAAACGCATCACCAAAATTTCTGACAAAATCAGTGAAAGAAATGCCCCGGAAAAACCGAGCAATGCGCCGCCATAGAGGAACGGACGAAGGATGAAGCCATCCGTCGCGCCAATCAGTTTCTGCACGTTAATGGTATCGCGGCGAGCAAAAATGCTCAGGCGCACGCTGTTACCAATGACGAGGAACACCGCGGCCACCATCAGTACGCCGATCATCGCCGACACACGTCCCACCAGCCCGGTCAGCGCGGCAAGACGGGCAAACCAGCTGTCGTCCATGCGCACTTCATCAATTCCGTTAATCCGGGTGATGCGATCGCGTAACGTATTTAGCGAATCGGTCCCCTGGAAATCGAGCTTCGGGATCACCACCGCTACCGCAGGTAACGGGTTCTCTTCGAGCATATCCAGCGCACCGCCAAAACCGGACCAGTTGCGAAACTCGCCCAGCGCTTCTTCACGGGAAAGATAGTTGACCTTCTCCACGCCCTGCTCGGCCTGGATTTGCCCGACCACCTGCGCCGCCGCGTTATCGTCGAGCGCTTTATCCAGATAAACGGTGATCTGCGGCGACGGATAATACTGGGACGCCGCCTGGTTCACGTTCTTATAAACCATGTAGCAGACGCTTGGCAGCGTCAGGGAGATGGCGATGACCATCACCGTCAGGAACGTTGCCAGCGGTTTGCTTTTCAGATCCTGCAACGCGCCGTGGAAAGCGTAGCGCACCTGCTCGTTAAACACGTTGGTTTTGCGCGAAGCCGGCTTTGGCGCCGCTTTCTGGCGCTTAGGTGCGTTACGATTGCCATCACCGCCACCCTGCGGCTTACGGAAACGGTCAAACCGGTTCCCGAACTGCCGAATCTGGTTCATTGCATCACGCTTGTTCACCATGGCCTCCGTGCAAATGTCCATCGCTCAGAGTCAGCATGCGGTACGAACGACGGGAAATCAGCCCGATATCGTGCGTCGCCATCAATACTGTGACCCCAACGCGGTTGAATTCCTCAAACAGACGCAAAATCCCTTCGGAGAGCGCATCATCCAGGTTACCTGTGGGTTCATCCGCCAGCAGTACGGCCGGCTTGTTCACCACCGCACGGGCGATGCCCACACGCTGCTGTTCACCGCCGGAGAGCTGGATCGGGAAGTTCTTCGCTTTGTCCAGCAGCCCAACCTTATCCAGCGCCGCAGAGACGCGACGACGGATATCATCATAGCTGGCACCGGCAATAATCAGCGGGATAGCGACGTTATCGAAAACGGTGCGATCCATCAGCAGATGGTGATCCTGGAAAATCATGCCGATCTGACGACGCAGGAACGGCACTTCACGGTTCTTAAGACGGCTAATATCATGGCCGCTGAACCAGATTTTCCCGGCGCTTGGCCGTTCGATCCCACAGATAAGCTTGAGCAGAGTACTTTTCCCCGCGCCGGAATGGCCGGTCAGGAATGCCATCTCGCCTGGCTGCAGGTGGAATGTGACTCCCTGCAGCGCTTGTCTCCCACCGAGATAGGCCTTGCTGACGTGTTCAAAGCGAATCATTGTTAGTCCTCTCGGGCAAATAGTGCCTCAATAAAGTCGTCCGCTTTAAACGGACGCAAATCCTCAATACGCTCGCCCACACCGATGTAGCGGATAGGAATGCCGAACTGGTCGGCTACGGAGAAGATCACCCCGCCTTTCGCGGTGCCGTCCAGCTTGGTCAGCGCGATCCCGGTCAATCCTACCGCTTCATTGAACAGCTTCGCCTGGCTAACGGCGTTCTGTCCGGTGCTGGCGTCGATAGTCAGCATAATTTCATGCGGTGCATCTTCGTCCAGCTTCTTCATGACGCGGACGATTTTCTTCAACTCTTCCATCAGGTGCGATTTGTTCTGCAAACGCCCTGCGGTGTCAGCAATCAGCACGTCCACGTTACGGGACTTCGCCGCCTGAATGGCATCAAAAATCACGGACGCGGAATCCGCGCCGGTATGCTGGGCAATCACCGGAATGTTGTTCCGCTGGCCCCACACCTGCAGCTGCTCAACCGCCGCCGCACGGAAGGTATCGCCCGCCGCCAGCATCACCGATTTTCCCTGCTGCTCGAACTGACGCGCCAGCTTGCCGATAGTCGTGGTTTTACCCACGCCGTTAACACCCACCATCAGAATAACAAATGGCGTTTTGCCTTCAATATTAAGCGGTTCATCAACTTTTGCGAGAATTTCACCCATCTCGTCTTTCAGCAGGCCGTACAGTGCCTCGGCATCGCGCAGCTGTTTGCGGCTTGCCCCTTCGGTCAGGCTGGCGATGATCTTACGGGTGGTTTCCACCCCCACGTCAGCGATCAGCAGTTGCTCTTCCAGCTCTTCAAAGAGATCGTCGTCGATCTTCTTGCCGCGGAACAGACTGATAAATCCGGAACCCAGATTTTCTTTGGTTTTTAACAGGCTGCGCTTCAGACGGGCAAAGAAACCTTCTTTGGTCGGTTTTTCCTGCTCCTGAACGATCTCTTCTTCAGCCTGCTCCTGCTCTTCCACCGGCACGACGATAACCGCGTCTTCAGCCGCTTCCGCCGCCAGCGCCTGGGCTTCCAGCTCGTCGTCGGTCAGCTCTGGCTCAAGCGCCGCCTCTTCTTCCACCGCCTCAACAATTTCAACGGTTTCCGCTTCGGCCTGCCACTCTTCTGCAGATACCTCTTCGGCTTTAACCTCTTCCGGCAGCGGCAGCTCTTCATGTTCGATAACAGCCTGCGGTGCGTCGGTAACGGCTTCGGGCACAACCAGTTCTGGCTTCTCGCTCTCCTGAACCTGTTCAGTGACTTCAACCACCTCTTCAGCAAACGATTCAATCTCTTCTTTGCTGTGGACAGGTTCTTCCGCTTCGATAACCGCAGCGGTTTCTACAGGCGTTTCAGGCTGTGACTGCTCTTCTACAACCTGTTGTTCTTCGGTTTTCTGTTCTGTTTCTTGCTCTTTTTCACCGAAACCCAACCAGGAAAAGAAGCCACGTTTTTTTTGTTTTGCCATCTGCGACTACACTCCTCGCGGCGCTATATACAGGGAAGCTAAAAAAATGATGAAATAGTCTAACACTTTACTTAATTGACATCACCGCCCGCAATCGCAGGGCAATGGTTAACAGAGCTTTCCAGAGATGAAGAAACCCACCCGCGCCCCGGCCGGTCAAATTCGAATTATCGGCGGTCAGTGGCGAGGCCGGAAATTACCGGTGCCGGACAGCCCCGGTTTACGCCCGACAACCGACCGCGTTCGCGAGACGCTGTTTAACTGGCTCGCCCCGTCAATGGTAGATGCCCACTGCCTGGACTGCTTCGCCGGCAGCGGTGCATTAGGGCTCGAAGCGTTGTCGCGCTACGCCGCCAGCGCCACGCTGCTGGAGATGGAGCGCGGCGTGGCACAGACGCTGCAGCAAAATCTGGCGACGCTCAAAGCGAGTAACGCCAAAGTCGTAAACACCAATACCCTGAGCTTCCTCGCGCAGAAAGGCACGCCGCATCAGGTGGTGTTTGTCGATCCGCCGTTCCGCAAGGGGCTGCTCGAAGAGACGTTATCCCTGCTGGAACAAAACGGCTGGCTGGCGGATGACGCATTAATTTACGTTGAAAGCGAAGTGGAAAACGGTCTTCCGCCAGTGCCCGCGCACTGGGATCTGCACCGCGAAAAGGTTGCCGGTCAGGTCGCTTATCGTCTTTATCACCGTCAGGTACAAGGAGGCTCTGATGCCGGTACTGATTAACCTGGGACGTTTGCTGATGCTGGGCGTCTGGGCATTTTTGATTTTGAATCTGGTGCACCCGTTCCCGCGCCCGTTGAACATCTTCGTTAACGTGGCGCTGATTTTCACCTCGTTCATGCACGCCCTGCAGATGGTAATGCTGAAAAACGGCCTGCCAAAAGATGGCCCGCCGATGACCGGCTGGCAGCAACTGCGGGTATTTATTTTCGGCGTGTTTGAGTTGCTGGTGTGGATGAAGAAGTTTAAGGCGCAGGTGAAGAAGTAGGGTGCGGCCTGATGCCCTCACCCTAACCCTCTCCCACCGGGAGAGGGGACCGATCGCGCATTATTCCGCCCTAAAACCTTCAAAACGTGACCCTTTGTAGCTCAGCATTCCTTTCTCACCCACCGTCAACTGGTGGTACTGCTGCGCCTCCAGGCGGAAAGTCATCTCCAGCCCGCCGGTTTCCGGCTTAAAGCTGGCTTCATAGCGCATCGTCGCGCCTGCAGGCGTAACCTGCTGTTGGCGAGAGCGTCGATCGTTGAGGGCTTTCTCGCGCTTATTGCTCACCACCACCCGCTTTTGCATCAGCGGTGCGGCATCGTTATCCGCCTTTTCCCGGCGCTGCTGCACGAAGCGAAACGAGGCGGCAATGACGATAATCGCTACCACGATAATGAAAAACAGCGGCATCTTGCTCATTGAAACATCCCATCAGATTATGCGGAATTCAGGATACCTCGCCTGCCCCGGCATTGCCAAACGCCCGCCCGCGTCACTACACTGGATCAGAAACTGATTATTCAGCCTTAACAGTTACAGGGAGTTAATATGCTTTGGTCATTTATCGCTGTCTGTTTTTCCGCATGGCTTTATGTTGATGCGTCCTACCGTGGCCCAGCCTGGCAGCGCTGGTTGTTTAAACCCGTCACGCTGTTGCTCCTTCTGCTGCTTGCCTGGCAAGCGCCGATGTTTAACGCCATCAGCTACCTGGTTCTCGCCGGGCTGTGCGCGTCCCTGATTGGCGATGCCCTAACCCTGCTCCCGCGTCAGCGTCTGCTGTATGCCGTTGGGGCGTTTTTCCTGTCGCATCTGCTGTATACCATCTACTTCGCCAGCCAGATGACGCTCTCCTTCTTCTGGCCGCTGCCGCTGGTGCTGCTGGTGATTGGCGCACTGCTGATAGCGGTGATCTGGTCGCGTCTGGAAGAGATGCGTTTGCCGGTCTGTACATTTATCGCCATGACGCTGGTGATGGTGTGGCTCGCTGGCGAGCTCTGGTTCTTCCGCCCGACGTCTCAGGCGATGTCTGCGTTCTTCGGCGCAGCACTGCTCTTACTCGGTAATATCGTCTGGCTGGGCAGCCACTATCGCCGTCGCTTCCGCGCCGACAACGCGATTGCTTCCGCCTGCTACTTTGCCGGGCACTTCCTGATCGTGCGTTCGCTGTATATCTAAATAACGCTTGACTCTGGAGTCGACTCCAGAGTGTATGCTGCGGTTAATGAGAAAATTATCATTACCGGAGACTGCCATGTCGACTCCAGAAGCACCTAAAAAAATCCCACAATTTTCGGCACTTAAGCTCAGCCCGGTTCCGCCAAAAGAGGACTGCTGCTGCGAGGGGAGCTGCGAAACGCAAGCCGACGCGCTGCCCGAAAGCGGTAATCGCTACAGCTGGGCCGTCAACGGTATGGACTGCGCAGCCTGCGCACGTAAAGTGGAAAATGCGGTCAAACAGGTGCCGGGCGTCAGCCACGTTCAGGTGCTTTTTGCGACCGAAAAGCTGTTAGTCAGCGCCGACAAGGATGTCAGTAAGCAGGTTGAAGCCGCCGTCAGCAAGGCGGGATACACCCTGCGCAGCGAAACAGCCCCTGTCGAAAAGACCGCCTCCCTGAAAGAAAATCTGCCGCTCATTACCCTCATCATCATGATGGCCCTGAGCTGGGGTCTGGAACGGATCAACCATCCGTTTGGCAACCTGGCGTTTATCGCCACCACGCTGGTCGGACTGTTTCCGATTGCCCGCCAGGCATTACGTCTGATGAGAAGCGGCAGCTGGTTCGCCATCGAAACGCTGATGAGCGTGGCGGCGATCGGCGCGCTTTTTATCGGCGCGACGGCGGAAGCGGCGATGGTTCTGCTGCTGTTCCTGATCGGCGAACGGCTTGAGGGCTGGGCCGCCAGCCGCGCGCGTAAAGGGGTGAGCGCGTTAATGGCACTGAAGCCGGAAACCGCGACGCGGGTTAACGAAGGCAAACGTGAAACGGTCGCCATCAGCACGCTGCGCCCGGGCGACGTCATTGAAGTCGCCGCAGGGGGGCGCTTGCCTGCCGATGGCGCACTGCTTAGCGCCACCGCAAGCTTTGATGAAAGCGCCCTGACAGGGGAATCCATTCCGGTTGAGCGTGCCGCGGGAGAAAAAGTGCCTGCAGGCGCCACCAGCGTTGACCGCCTGGTGCAGCTTGAGGTGCTCTCCGGGCCCGGCGACAGCGCCATCGACCGTATCCTGAAGCTGATTGAAGAAGCTGAAGAGCGTCGTGCCCCCGTCGAGCGTTTTATCGATCGCTTTAGCCGGATTTACACGCCCGCCATTATGCTGATTGCTCTGCTGGTTACGCTCGTTCCACCGCTGTTCTTTGGCGCGCCCTGGGAGGGCTGGATTTATAAAGGTCTGACCCTGCTGCTGATTGGCTGCCCGTGCGCGCTGGTGATCTCCACGCCAGCGGCGATCACCTCCGGTCTGGCGGCAGCGGCACGTCGCGGGGCGCTGATTAAAGGCGGCGCGGCGCTGGAGCAGCTGAGCCAGGTTCAGCATATCGCCTTCGACAAAACCGGCACGTTAACCGTCGGCAAACCCCAGGTGACCGGCATTTATCCGCAGGATATCGCTGAAGATGAACTGCTTACCTTAGCCGCCGCCGTCGAACAGGGTTCCACCCACCCGCTGGCGCAAGCCATTGTGCGGGAAGCGCAGGCTCGCGGATTACCGATTCCGGCGGCCACCGCCCAGCGCGCGCTGGTCGGGTCTGGGATTGAGGCCAACGTCGACGGTAAAAAGGTCCTGATTGTCGCGGCGGGTCACTCCCCTTCCGCACAGGTTCAGGCGTTAGAGCAGGCCGGGCAAACTGTCGTGGTTGTTATGCAGGACGGCGTGACGAAAGGGATGCTGGCGCTGCGCGATACCCTGCGTGATGACGCGAAGGAAGCCGTAGCGGCGCTGCATCAGCTGGGCGTGCAGGGCGTGATCCTGACCGGGGATAACCCACGTGCGGCGTCAGCCATTGCGGGTGAACTGGGACTGGAATTTAAAGCTGGATTGCTGCCCGCCGATAAGGTCAGTGCGGTAACCGAACTGAACAGCCACGCCCCGCTCGCGATGGTCGGAGACGGCATTAACGATGCACCCGCGATGAAAGCATCCACCATAGGCATTGCGATGGGAAGCGGCACCGACGTGGCGCTGGAGACGGCAGACGCGGCGCTGACGCATAACCGTCTGACCGGGCTGGCAGAGATGATCGGCCTGGCGCGGGCGACGCGAGCCAATATCCGCCAGAACATCGGGATTGCGCTCGGACTGAAGGGGATTTTCCTGGTGACGACGCTGCTCGGCATGACCGGGCTGTGGCTGGCAGTGCTGGCGGATACGGGGGCAACGGTGCTGGTGACGGCGAACGCGCTCAGGCTGTTGCGTCGTCGATAAAAAAACGCCCGGTGGCGCTAACGCTTACCGGGCCTACATGTTCTGCCAGATCGTAGGTCGGGTAAGGCGAAGCCGCCACCCGACTTTTTTATAAGAAATAGCTCATCGCCAGGCCTAAAAACAGCACCAGCCCGACATAGTTATTATTCAAAAACGCTTTAAAGCAGGCTTCACGTTCGCGTTTGGCAATCAGCTTTTGCTGGTAAGCAAACAGCAATCCCGCCACCAGCACCGACCAGTAAAACTCCCAGTTCAGCCCGTTCAGACGGCCAATCGCGACCATCAGTGCCAGTACCGCGACCTGTAAAATGCCGATGATCAGTTTGTCCTGACGTCCAAAGAGAATGGCGGTCGATTTAATACCAATTTTCAGGTCATCGTCGCGGTCTACCATCGCGTATTGCGTGTCATACGCCACGGCCCAGAGAATATTCGCCAGGAACATCAGCCAGCAGCTGAGCGGTAGGGATTCGCTCACCGCCGCAAACGCCATCGGAATTGACCAGCCAAATGCCGCGCCCAACACAACCTGAGGCAGATGGGTATAGCGCTTCATGAACGGATAAACCCAGGCCAGTGCAAGCGCAGCGACGGAAAGCAGAATTGTCATGGTGTTCAGCGTTAACACCAGCAGGAATGAGAGCAGCACCAGTACGAGGAACAGCACGCGGGCTTCTTTTCCGGTCACCTGGCCGCTGGGTAACGGACGGTTGGCTGTCCGTTTTACATGGCCGTCGAATTTACGATCGGCATAGTCATTCACCACGCAGCCCGCCGCGCGCATCAACCAGACACCGGCGACAAATACGCCCAGGATCCATAGCGGCGGTACGCCCGGCGTTGCAACCCACAGCGCCCATAAGGTCGGCCACAGCAGCAGTAACGCGCCAATAGGTTTATCAGTACGCATTAAGCGGTGATACGCCAACAGCTTATTCTGCGTCAGGCTCCACTCCATTTTTTCTTCCTCTTAGTACAACGGTGATGCCGGTAAAAAAAGTTCCGTCAGGATTAACGGCTTACCGCTCAGGCGAAGGCGGGAACGGCGTCCCCACAGTTCGGCATCACGCCCAATCTCAATAAAATCCCGGGTCAGCTCAGATGAGGTAAAAAGATAACGTCCCAGCGGGGTTTTCCCCAGCCGCTGCAGCGCCAGCTCAGGCCCGGAAAGGGTGGACTCGGGCACTACCGTCCGTCCGGCAAGCCAGGGCTCACCATCGGCACAGAGCAAAATTTCGCGCAGCCAGTAGCGTTCCTCTTGCGGCAGCAGCGGCAGCTCGCTGGCGATCTCATCGCCGGAGACAAACCCTTCCTGTATCAGGGTCACCGTGACCGTTTTACCTTGCTGTTCAAAACGTTTCGTCATGGAATCTTCCAGCAGCAACCAGTCCAGTTGCTGCGGATCAAGCGCAGGTATTTGGTCGAAATAGCGCAGCGCACGCAGTTGCGTTAGCGCGGGGTGTGACATGCCAGACTCTCCGATACATAACGTAATGGCATTGTATCGCAGAAACACGGATTGAGGGGGGCCAAACGTTATTTAACGATCACGATCGCAACATGGATGCAACAGCCTGGCGGACACGAAAAAAAGTGCGCCCACTCAGGCGCACTAAACTACTGACAAATCAGCACTGTGGGGAAACGGTTACCCCTTGCCTTTTACACTGCTGATAAAGGTGGAACGGGCAGTTGTTGAACCTAAACGTTCGGCTTCATCAAGCAGTTTCAGCGCTTTATCGACATCGCCGCGCTTCACCGCCTGCTTAATAGCGTTGTTGAAGTATTCTTCGGTGTCGTTCAGTACCGGCTCAGCTTTCTTCGCCGGTGCTGGTGCAGCGGCAGTTGCGGCAGGAGCTGCAGGTGCTGCATAGACTGGGGCAGCGGTATTGCCCACGGTTACCGGACCCGGGCCAGACGAACCAAACAGTGGGCCAACCAGTACGCTGGAAGCACTATTGGTGGAGACTTTTAGTTTGACCAGGCCATCGGTGGTATGGCGAGCAAGCGGGTCAGGAATATCCGGAACAGAGTTTCCGGTGCCTTTCGCATAGGCTTTCGCTGGATCAACCAACTTCGTCGTCTGCTGCAGATCTTTTTCCGTTGTGAAGACCAGGACGTAAATTTTCTGCTGGCCAAGAGCTGGCGTCAGGCGCATAACGCCCTGCAGCCGATCAGCACTCATCACGCCCGGTTCCTGGTAGCTAAAATAATCACTCGGGAAGAAGGCTGATGGCGTCATGTTTTGATCGAGAATCAGCACGTTCGGCGCAAATACGCTGGTTTGTTTATTAACTTCGCTGGTCAACGTCAGGGTCAGCTCGCCGATATTAGCGGGTACGCTGAAAGCGGCAACGGGACCGCTGATGCCGGGAACATTCAGGGATTGACCACCAGCGGAAAGCTGAGTGGTTTGTACTTTCGATTGATCGACCGGTGTCCACACCAGTTGCTGAAGCGCCGCCGGCGGAATTGCAGGCGCAGCGCTGGTATTTTGAGGAACAAAATTGACATCTGCAAAGGTGACCGCCGGAACGCAGGCCAGCAGCCCCGCAGAGAGGCACAGCGCGACGAAACTTTTCTTCATTTTCATTGTTATTACCTCTGATAGCGTGAGCACTGCGGTGGCCAGGCAATAGCGCGCAGCACCCTAAGGATTGAGGGGCCTTACGCCCCTCTTTTTTAGGTCATTACGTCAGGTCTAACGAATTACCACCAGATTTCCATCTGGGCACCGAAGGTCCACTCGTCGTCGTCGCCACGGCTGAAGGTTTTCGCAGAAGTGTCACTGTAAGCCACACCAGAGGTGTAACCCGTATCGCTGTTGTTTGCGTAACCCCATTTCTCATCCCACTTCGCGTATGTTGCGAAGACACGGATAGCCGGACGGGACCAGATGCTGTCGCCAGCCTGCCATTGCTGTGCCAGGGTGATTTTGTACTGACTGTTTTTCTCGTCAGTTTTCTGAGATTTGACGTTGTCGTAGCCCACTTCCAGCAGGGTGCTCATGATTGGCGTCCATTTGAACATCGGACGAACACCCACAGTCCACCACTCGGTACCGTTGTTGTTGTCACGATCGATGTTCTGGTACATACCGACGTACATCAGGTCCCAACGGTCTGCCAGGGTAATTGCACCGTGGTCCAGCACACGCCACATGGAGCCGTCGTTATCAACGCTGCCGCCCTGTGGAATCCCTTTACCGTTGGAGGTCATGGAGTCCGTACCATACTGCAGTACGAACTTGTTGAAACCTTTCAACATGCTCTGGGTGTGCTCAGCAGTGAACAGCCAGCCATCTTTAGAAGCGCCAGGCTGCAGGTAGTAGTCGTCAGGAATGTTGGTGTGACCGTAGTCGACACCTAACTCCAGGGTGCCGCCCGGGTTGGTTTCCAGACCCGCTAAACGAACATCGAAGACATCGTTTGGTACAACGTTGTCGTAAATACGATCGCCGTTCGCATCACGATCGGCGAAGGTTGCAGAACCGCCTGATTCAGAAGAACGGGTTGCAGCCAGAGAGAGCTTACCGAAGCCCAGGTCGATGTTTTCGATACCCGCACCAGGACCCGAAATATCCCAGTAGTAGAAGTCGATCATGTGGACGTCATGACGCTGATAGAAACGCTTACCGGCCCAGATAGTAGAACCTGGCAGCCATTCAATCAGGTTTTTACCCTGCACGTTTGCTTCACGGAAGGCCGGGCTGGTGGATTCCCAGTCATTCTGCTGAGAAACGGAATACGCAACGTTAGTGTCGAAGTAGAAGCTCTTATCGCCCTCTTTCCACACTTCCTGGCCCAGTTTCAGCTCGGCATAGGTTTCACATTCGTTACCAAGACGGTATTTACTTTGTGCACCGGTTGCCTGGAAACATTGTTGTTCACCGCCACTCCCGGTCCAGCCGATGCCGGAACGAGCATAACCTTTAAAGTCCACAGCACCCGCCTGGGCAGACAGGATGCCTGCCGCAACGGCGATTGCCAGAGGGACTTGTTTGCGCAGAGTAATCATCATTCTATCTCCTGAGATCATTGCTTTTCTTTGAACACTTCACCTGTCGGTTTCGTGTCTTCTTTTGGGATTGCTTAAACGCCTGGCTCTTTATGCAACCGACGACATGCAGTGCCATCCTCACGGAACAGATGGCAACGCTCTGGCGGCAAGCCGATAGCGAATGTGGCACCCTCTTCTACCAACACCACGTCATTCTGGCGGTAGACCAGGTTCTGACGAATGGCGGGGATCTGGATATGAATCTGTGTTTCGTGACCAAGCTGTTCAACGACCTGAACCTCACCTTCCAGCGTCACATCGGCAATGTGACTCGGCAGGAGATGCTCAGGACGGATACCGAGGGACATGTTTGCCCCGACCTGTACGTTGGCGCTGTCCACCGGCAGCCAGACTTGCTGGCGGTTTGGTAGCTCCACCTGTACCTGTTCAATGGCCGTTGCAGTCACTTTAACGGGCAGGAAGTTCATCTTTGGCGAGCCAATAAAGCCTGCAACAAAGCGGTCTGCCGGGTAGTGATAGAGCTCCAGCGGTTTGCCCACCTGCGCCACGCGACCGGCATCCAGCACCACGATTTTGTCGGCCAGCGTCATCGCTTCGACCTGATCGTGGGTGACGTAAATCATCGTGCGGCCAAGACGTTTGTGCAGACGGGAGATTTCGATACGCATCTGAACGCGCAGGGCGGCATCCAGGTTAGAAAGGGGTTCGTCGAGCAGGAACACGCGCGGTTCGGCCACCAGCGTACGGCCAATCGCCACACGCTGACGCTGACCGCCGGAAAGCGCTTTCGGTTTACGCTCCAGCAGGTGCGCCAGCTGTAATACTTCCGCCACCTGGGTGACGCGCTGGTTAATCACGTCTTTCTTCGCGCCGGCCAGCTTCAGGCCAAAGGACATGTTCTCGGCAACGGAAAGATGGGGATAAAGTGCATAAGACTGGAACACCATACCGACGCCACGTTCGGCAGGCGGAATGTCGTTCATTCGGGTATCACCGATCAGCAGGTCGCCGCTGGTGATGGTTTCAAGACCGGCAATCATACGCAGCAGAGTAGATTTACCACAGCCTGATGGGCCGACAAACACCACAAACTCACCTTCAGTGATGTCCAGATTGATGTCTTTTGACACCACTACGTCGCCCCAGGCTTTCGTTACATTACGCAGCTGTACGCTCGCCATGCCCTTCTCCCTTCGTTACAACCTGTCACCGACAGAAACATTCAACATAAGTTCACTATGGGGTATCCATAACTTTCACGAATCCTCCACCCCCCGGCTTTTTTATGGGGGAGGAGGCGGGAGGATGAGAGAGCAGGCTCTGCGACCGCAGCCGGGGGGCTGAGGTGAAATTCGTGAAGCCGCCTGCAAAATTCGGTGGGTTTTTATGTGCGCCAGCACTCATAACTTAAATTTATGCAACGGAGATCACACAAACGGGGGGTGGGGCGTAGGGGTTGGGAGGATGGAAAGAGGATGTCAAATAAGGAGACTGATTCACGTTGAACCACTGAAGTCATACTACGAGACATCACCAAAAGGATGGCAGATATGAATATCAAGACTGGCGCACGCGTTTTCGCATTGTCCGCCCTTGCAGCAATGATGGTTTCCGCACCGGCGCTCGCCAAAATTGAAGAAGGCAAGCTGGTTATCTGGATTAACGGCGACAAAGGCTATAACGGCCTGGCCGAAGTGGGCAAAAAATTCGAGAAAGACACCGGTATCAAAGTTACCGTAGAACATCCGGACAAACTGGAAGAGAAATTCCCGCAGGTTGCAGCAACCGGCGACGGCCCGGACATCATCTTCTGGGCGCATGACCGTTTCGGCGGCTACGCGCAGTCTGGCCTGCTGGCTGAAATCACCCCAGACAAAGCGTTCCAGGACAAACTCTTCCCGTTCACCTGGGATGCCGTTCGCTACAACGGCAAGCTGATCGCTTACCCTATCGCGGTTGAAGCCCTGTCTCTGATTTACAACAAAGACCTGGTACCAAACCCACCGAAAACCTGGGAAGAGATCCCGAAACTGGATAAAGAGCTGAAGGCGAAAGGTAAATCCGCTCTGATGTTCAACCTGCAAGAGCCGTACTTCACCTGGCCGCTGATTGCTGCCGACGGCGGTTACGCGTTCAAGTTTGAAAACGGCAAATATGACGTGAAAGACGTGGGCGTGGATAACGCAGGCGCGAAAAAAGGCCTGACCTTCCTGGTTGACCTGATCAAGAACAAACACATGAACGCGGATACCGATTACTCCATCGCGGAAGCGGCGTTCAACAAAGGCGAAACCGCGATGACCATCAACGGTCCGTGGGCCTGGACCAACATCGATAAGAGCAAAATCAACTACGGCGTAACGCTGCTGCCAACCTTTAACGGCAAGCCGTCTAAACCGTTCGTTGGCGTGCTGAGTGCGGGTATCAACGCCGCCAGCCCGAACAAAGAGCTGGCGAAAGAGTTCCTGGAAAACTACCTGCTGACCGATCAGGGTCTGGATGAAGTGAACAAGGATAAACCGCTGGGCGCCGTGGCGCTGAAATCCTTCCAGGATCAGCTGGCGAAAGATCCACGCATCGCGGCCACTATGGATAACGCCCAGAAAGGCGAAATCATGCCGAACATCCCACAGATGGCAGCGTTCTGGTACGCCACCCGTACTGCAGTCATCAACGCAGCAAGCGGTCGTCAGACTGTTGATGCCGCGCTGAAGGATGCGCAGGGTCGTATTACTAAGTAAGCAGAAAAACGGCGGGTGGCGCGTGCGCTTACCCGCCCTACGACTACGGCACGATCCGTAGGTCAGGTAAGCGCCGCGCCACCTGACGAAAAGTTTCCACCGTTGTAGAGGAAGAACCCCATGGATGTCATTAAAAAGAAGCACTGGTGGCAAAGCGACGCGCTGAAATGGTCAGTGATAGGTCTGCTGTGTCTGCTGGTGGGTTACCTTGTTGTTTTAATGTACGTACAAGGGGAATATCTCTTTGCCATCATGACGCTGATCTTAAGCTCTGCTGGCCTGTATATTTTCGCCAACCGTAAAGCCTATGCCTGGCGCTATGTTTACCCTGGCGTAGCCGGGATGGGGCTGTTTGTCCTGTTCCCACTGATCTGTACCATCGCCATTGCATTCACCAACTACAGCAGCACCAACCAGCTTGCGCAGGAACGCGCCCAACAGGTGCTTCTGGACCGTTCCTATCAGGCGGGAAAAACCTTTAATTTCGGCCTGTATCCTGCGGGTGACGAATGGAAGTTAGCGCTCACTGACGGTGAGAGCGGCAAAAACTATATTTCCGACGCGTTTAAATTTGGCGGCGAGCAGAAGCTGGCCTTAAAAGAGGCTGCGGCCCTGCCGGAAGGTGAACGTGCTAACCTGCGTATCATTACCCAGAATCGCCAGGCGTTGACCCAGCTCACCGCCGTGCTGCCAGATGAAAGCAAAGTGACCATGAGCTCGCTGCGCCAGTTCTCCGGCACTCAGCCGCTCTATACCCTGGCAAAAGACGGCACGCTGACTAACAATCAGAGCGGCGTGAAGTATCGCCCGAACAACGACATTGGTTTCTATCAGTCCATTACTGCCGACGGCAAATGGGGTGATGACAAACTCAGCCCGGGTTATACCGTTACCATCGGCTGGGATAACTTTACCCGCGTGTTCACCGACGAAGGCATCCAGAAACCGTTCTTCGCCATCTTCGTCTGGACGGTGATTTTCTCGGTGCTCACCGTGATCCTGACCGTGGCCGTGGGCATGGTGCTGGCCTGTCTCGTGCAGTGGGAATCCCTGAAAGGCAAAGCGATTTACCGCGTGCTGCTGATTCTGCCGTATGCCGTGCCGTCGTTTATCTCGATTCTGATTTTCAAAGGGCTCTTTAACCAGAGCTTCGGTGAAATCAACATGATGCTGAGCGCGCTGTTCGGTATCAAACCGGCCTGGTTCAGCGACCCAACCACCGCCCGCTCGATGATTATTATCGTGAACACCTGGCTGGGCTACCCGTATATGATGATCCTGTGCATGGGCCTGCTGAAGGCTATCCCGGACGATCTGTACGAAGCTTCAGCGATGGACGGCGCGGGTCCGTTCCAGAACTTCTTTAAAATTACGCTGCCGCTGCTCATTAAACCGCTGACCCCGCTGATGATTGCCAGCTTTGCCTTTAACTTTAACAACTTCGTGCTGATTCAGCTGTTGACCAACGGTGGCCCGGACCGTCTCGGCACCACCACGCCGGCAGGCTATACCGACCTGCTTGTGAGCTACACCTACCGTATCGCCTTCGAAGGCGGCGGCGGACAGGACTTCGGTCTGGCAGCAGCCATTGCCACCCTGATCTTCCTGCTGGTTGGTGCCCTGGCGATTGTGAACCTGAAAGCCACACGTATGAAATTTGACTAAGGAGGGCATCGATCATGGCTATGGTACAACCCAAATCTCAGAAATTGCGCCTCCTGGCGACACACTTAGGCCTGCTGATTTTCATCGCGGCAATCATGTTCCCGCTGCTGATGGTTATCGCTATCTCCCTGCGTTCGGGTAACTTCGCGACCGGGAGTCTCATCCCGGACGAAATCTCCTGGGAGCACTGGAAGCTGGCGCTGGGCTTCAGCGTGGAGCATGCGGATGGACGCGTGACTCCTCCGCCGTTCCCGGTGCTGCTGTGGCTGTGGAACTCGGTGAAAGTGGCGACCATTACCGCAATCGGTATTGTCACGCTCTCCACCACCTGTGCTTACGCCTTCGCCCGTATGCGTTTCCCGGGCAAAGCGACGCTGCTGAAAGGCATGCTCATTTTCCAGATGTTCCCGGCCGTGCTGTCACTGGTCGCGTTGTATGCCCTGTTTGACCGTCTGGGTCAGTACGTGCCGTTTATCGGCCTGAACACCCACGGCGGCGTGATCTTCGCCTATCTTGGCGGTATCGCCCTGCATGTGTGGACCATCAAAGGGTATTTCGAAACCATCGACGGTTCGCTGGAAGAGGCGGCCGCGCTGGATGGCGCTACTCCGTGGCAGGCCTTCCGTCTGGTGCTGCTGCCGCTGTCGGTACCTATCCTGGCGGTGGTGTTTATCCTGTCGTTTATCGCTGCGATCACCGAAGTACCGGTCGCCTCTCTGTTACTGCGCGACGTGAACAGTTACACCCTGGCCGTGGGTATGCAGCAATACCTCAACCCGCAAAACTACCTGTGGGGCGACTTTGCTGCGGCGGCCGTACTCTCTGCCATCCCGATTACCGTGGTATTCCTGCTGGCCCAGCGCTGGCTGGTTAACGGCCTGACGGCGGGCGGTGTGAAAGGTTAAGTTTCATTTGTTATGCCACTGCAACCCTCAACTTTAGACGTATTGTATTGACCCAACTTGTGACTGTTGTTAGGCGCTCTTCGGAGCGCCATTTTTTTATTCCCGTTTCAGCCGCTTCGAGTTACACAGCCAGAGGGTGATCACCAGCAGCAGGATCGCCGCCGAGTAGATCAGCACGTCGAGGGGGGATTTATGATCGACGATGATCAGCCGCACAATCGCGGTGATCCCAATGTAGACAAAATAGCGCAGCGGGAAGTGAAAGCCCGACTGAAAGTACTTCACAATCAGGGCAATAAACTCGAAGTAGAGAAAGTAGACCACCAGGCCTTCCACCAGCGCATATTTGCTGGTTTGTTCAGGGGCGAACAGCACATCCGCCAGATGCACCGTCTCTTTGCCAAGGAAGACGACCAGAATCAGGCCAAGGCTTAGCAGACCGAGGTTTAGCACGGTCTGGAGGATCGTTGAGATAAACTCAACGCGCGGGCGAGTCAGGGATGTCATACAGCACCTCATTCTCCAGGGCGAGGTTCCTGTATAACGCAAAAATGTGACGGGGATCTATATTTTTTGTTTATGTTTTGTCCGCATTAGCATTCTTGCCGGTCGGCACTGCGTTTGCCCGGCCTACAAAAACACTCTCGTAGGCCCGGTAAGCGCAGCGCCACCGGGCAAACAAGCATCAGCGGAAGTTTACGTTCTTATCGCTGGTCATGTCATACAGCTGGAACTTACGCCCAAGCTGCTGGCCCCCGTCGCGGGTCAGCGGTGTCCAGCCCACTGCCGCACGGCTGCGGGTTGGGCCTGACGAGAAGAGATCCAGCGGAATGGACACATAGACCCCTTTAGTAAAGTCCCCTTCCCCGTACTCGTCCGGCGAGACGTTGGTGATGGTGGCATAACCGCCCACCACGACGCCGCTGTCGAAGTGTTTGGAGATATCCAGCGTGCCCCCCTTGTCGCCCGCCAGATACTGGCCGACGCTGGCTTTCACCAGTACGTCCTGTGCGAATGATGGTGTCCAGTAGGCGGTCAGATGGCCCGTTTTGACGCTGTAGTCGGTGAACTTCATCATGTCCTGCGCGCTGCGCCAGTCACGCTGTTTCACGTAGTTAGCATCAATCCCAAATGCCCAGTTGCTGTCGACAGGACGGTAAAGCACCTCTGCCCCTGCGCCACCGAACATGGTTTCCAGATATCCGCCGTACACCTGGCCGTAGAAACCGTTGCCGAAGTACTGGAAGTAGTTGGCCTGCAGGTTATTCACGTAGACATCGTTCTGCACGTATTCACGAACGCGAGTTCTTACACGCGGCAGTTTTGAATCGTTCGGCGGGTTGGTGTAGTTAAATTTGTCGTAGTTGTTGGCGATATTGCCGAACAGGCTACCGGTAGTCAGCAGATGGTCGGTGACCCACAGATCTGCCGTCGCCATTGCGCCCAGCTGATACATGTAGAAGTTTTCCGGTCCGCCAACGGACTGGTTCAGCACCGGATCGATATGGAAATCAAAGCGCGACTTGTCGATATACCAGCCTTGCTCGGTGGTGTCTGGCACGACCGGCTCAACGCGTTTTTGCACCAGCTCGGTTTCATGCCCGAGCGGCTCGCCTTCGAGATGGCGCTTGAGGCTGGCAACGTCCGTTTCCGTCGTCACCTGCGGCAGGTTCAGGCGGTTCTCGGTCACGCGGATCGTGCGGATCCCGTCCGGGAGATCGTTCATGACGATCCGGTTGGCGCGCTCGATCCCTTCCCGCGAGTCGCGGTATTTCACCTGCTCGCCGGTGACGTAAAGCGTGTCGCCCTTGGTCTGAATCTTCGGATCCGCCAGACCGGCATTGTATTTCAGCAGCGTCAGCTGATTTGCCACCACGGAGTGCTGCAGAATCGCATCCTGCGGCTCCGGCTGGTAGGCTGGCCGCGCGTTATCATTGTAGTGTGGCCGCATGTCGTTAAAGTTGGTGCGCAGCGTGAAACCAAACATCACGGTATTACCGCGCTCGTAGCTGAGGTTAACGTCGGCCCAGTCGGTGACGCGATAAATGGCGCCGACGTTAAACTTGCTCTTCTGCTCAATCTTCCCGGCGAAATCCTGCGAGTAGTCGTTTCCTTCGTACTCCAGCTTCAGGCGCAATGGCTGCCAGGGGGTCTGGTATTCCACGCCACCGAACAGCGAGGCCGGGCCATGGAACATCTGGTCGCCGTTGATGGAACCCGCTTTCTGGTAACTGTTATCGCGGTAGCAATATTTATCGCTGTAGGTGCAGAACGGGTTTTTGACGTTACCGCTGGTACCGAGATAGCCCCATCCCAGGCCAAGCGAGAAGTCGAACGGCCCCCAGGCCTTGCTGGCCACAATGTATTCCGCATCAAACAGGCCGGTCCCGCCAATATCTTTGGCCCCCACGGACACCTGCGGCATCCAGTAGCTCTCTTCCCACAGGCGCAGCTTGAGGTCGAAGGCTTTATCTTTGTAAGTCTGGTCGCCAGAGAACGCCTCGACGCTGCTGTACTGTTTCGTTCGCACATCGGTGTAGCGCAGCGTGGTTTCAAGCCACGGGAAAAGCTGTACCGAGGCGGAATAGTAGCGGTACTGGTCGTTATCGCGGTAGTTCAGACTGATTTCCCCTTCACGCGCCATGCGCGCGGTGGGCGTTTGCAGTAAACCGACGCCGCCGAAATCTGACTGAGACGGGCCAATGGGTGCCGGATACGTTTCTGCATGACAGGCGGCGCTTACACAGAGCGCCAGCATGCTGTAGAGATAGGTTTTTTTCATTCTTCCGGTATCCGCTGTGTCAGGGAGTGAAGGATATCGGCGTTAAGCCCGTCATATGCCTTCGTCCAGAAATGGTCGGCAAAACCGACAAAAATGATGCTGCCAGGCATGGGCTCGATATGGCGTTTATTCCAGTAAGCTATCGGCGCTTTTTGCGTGTGCCCGTCAGGGTAAACGACCCAGGCGTAGCTGTTATCGGCACCGCTCAGCAGGCTTTGCTCGTCGAGATAGCTCACCACGTCGCGACCTGGCGTAAAGGGCTTTTTACCCGGGCTGCTGACAAGCCCCATCACGGTCACCGTCGTCGGTTTTACGGGCAGCCAGAGGGTGTACTCCCCTTCAAGGGTTGGGTTGCCCTTTTCCGTGACGCGCACTTCATCGGGATCAAGATTCACCTTCTGGCGGCCAGTCACCTTCAGCGCCTGAAGCTGCTGGCGAATGCTATTGATTGCTGCGGCATCGTCACCGTCTTCCTGCGCCGCCAGACCTGTCAGACGGGCAAGCAGTGCAAGATGTTCTTGCTCTGCCTTAATCGTTGCCTGACGCTCGCCGATCACCGCCCCCGGCCACCAGCTGTTGGCAAGCCTCGGCTGCCCGACGAGATCGAGCAGATGTTCAGCGTTGGTTAACGTTTTGGGTTTCTCGTTGTCCGCCGTGTAGACCTTCACCGTTCCTGCAGACCATGCCGCAGGGGTTGCAAGGCTCGCAATTAGCGCAACGCGGATAATTGTTTTCATGATTTTGCGGCCTTGATCAGCGTGGTTTTCACCGGGAAGAAACCGGCACCGAGATACTGCAGGGACTGACGGATTTGCCCTTCCTCGTCGATCCAGAAGCGGTTATGCCAGGTGGCCTGGTCGGTTGTTACCTCTTCATCCAGCACGCGTACCTGGGTTTCATCGCTCCCCACTTTCACACTGTCGGTGCCAACCCAGCGGAAGGTGGAGTGCGCCGTGGCGTAACGCACCTGCTTGTGTTCAGTCCAGCCCATCGTGCGCGTCCAGCCAGCGCCGTCGGTAATCTGGTTCGGCTTGATCAGCGGATCGGCCGCGATATTGTTCACCTCAAGCAGGTTGTCGCCCCCGAGCAGGGTTTTCACGATACGGCCATGCTGCGTCACGATGGTGGCCTGATCCTGCGTCACCCATTTCTGCTGCCCGTTTTCATCGAAAGCGAGCACCACAAACAGTTGCGGGCCATCATTAAGCTGCATGTACTGGCTGGCGTAAGGCATGTTCTGAAGTTCGTCATCGGTCAATTGCACGCCCGGCGTACCGAACAGGCTGTCCCACAGTGAATGACCCAGCCCTTTGGTGGTGGCTGAGCACGCCTGCAACAGCAGGCAAATCAGAATGATTGCAGGTCGCTTCACGACTCTTCTCCGAAGGGGCGAAATAACCACACCGAAGTGTGGTTATGATTAAAACACCCGGTCTTACTGGGTGCTGGTTGTCGTAGTGGTCGTGGTTCCGGTATTGGAGCCATCACCGCCACCGGTTGCCGCCAGCGCGACACCCACGGCTGAACTTACGGCGCTGGTGCTGGCTGCGGTAGAGCTTCCCGCAGACGCAGACGTCGCTGCCGACCCTGCTGCTTCCCCGACCTGGACCGGAGCTGCATAGACAGATGTCGCCGCAAGTGCAGATATGGCAAAAATGCCATACAGTACTTTCTTCATAACAATTTCCCTTCAATGAATGAATGGAGATTTGCCCGAAAAGAAATTCAGGCGGAATCGAGTATACACAACTAAAGCAGCGGGATTACCGTGAGGGGAAATAGGGAAGGGGTTTTCGGACTAATGGATAAAATCGAAATGAAAAGCAAATAATTAAAATATATAATAGCTAAAAATCAATAATTTATAATATAAACCCATTATCTTACTTCTACGTATTTTCTTAAAATAAACCGCAGCAATTAACGGGTTAACCGTCTTTTTCGGATTAAACTCACATCCAGAATTTGAGTTAACTAACAGGCATCAGGAATTATCCGATAAAAAAATGCCGGCATTTCGCCGGCACATTTTCATGATGTTTTAATTACGCGCGCCAGGCTTTATAGCGGTTAATCAAACCATTGGTCGAGCTGTCGTGGCTGGTGATTGCTTTATCGTCACCCAGCTCTGGCAGAATGCGGTTTGCCAGCTGTTTGCCCAGCTCAACGCCCCACTGGTCAAAGGTGAAGATGTTCAGGATGGCACCCTGAGTAAAGATCTTGTGCTCGTACAGGGCAATCAGCGCACCCAGGCTGAACGGGGTGATTTCACGCAGCAGGATGGAGTTGGTTGGGCGGTTGCCTTCAAACACTTTGAACGGCACAACGTGGTCCAGCGTGGCCGGATCTTTACCCTGATCGCGATACTCCTGCTCAACCACCTCGCGGGATTTACCGAACGCCAGCGCTTCAGTCTGGGCGAAGAAGTTAGACAGCAGTTTTGGATGGTGGTCAGACAGCGGGTTATGGGTAATAGCCGGGGCGATGAAATCGCACGGTACCATTTTGGTTCCCTGGTGGATCAGCTGGTAAAACGCGTGCTGGCCGTTAGTGCCCGGCTCACCCCAGATGATTGGACCCGTCTGGTAATCCACCGCGTTGCCGTTACGGTCAACGTACTTACCGTTGGATTCCATATTGCCCTGCTGGAAGTAGGCCGCAAAGCGATGCATGTACTGGTCGTACGGCAGGATCGCTTCGGTTTCAGCGCCAAAGAAGTTGTTGTACCAGATACCAATCAGCGCCAGCAGCACCGGCAGGTTTTTCTCAGGTGCGGTGGTGGAGAAGTGTTTATCCATCGCGTGCGCGCCGGAGAGCAGTTCAACGAAGTTATCGAAGCCTACGGACAGAATGATGGACAAACCGATGGCAGACCACAGAGAGTAACGGCCGCCAACCCAGTCCCAGAACTCGAACATGTTCGCGGTGTCGATACCGAACTCGCCAACCGCTTTACCATTGGTGGACAGCGCCGCAAAGTGTTTCGCCACGTGCTTGTTGTCGCCCGCGGTTTTCAGGAACCAGTCACGCGCGCTGTGGGCGTTGGTCATGGTTTCCTGGGTGGTGAAGGTTTTAGACGCCACCAGGAACAGGGTGGTTTCCGGGTTCACGTTCTTCAGCACTTCCGCGATGTGAGTACCATCGACGTTAGACACGAAATGCATGTTGAGGTGGTTTTTGTACGGACGCAGCGCTTCGGTCACCATGAACGGACCCAGATCAGAACCGCCGATGCCGATGTTTACCACGTCGGTGATCGCTTTACCGGTATAGCCTTTCCAGCTACCGGAGATGATCGCTTCGGAGAAAGCTTTCATCTTTTCCAGCACCGCGTTCACTTCCGGCATAACATCTTTGCCGTCAACGATGATTGGCGTATTGCTACGGTTACGCAGGGCCACGTGCAGCACAGCACGGTCTTCGGTGCGGTTGATTTTCTCGCCGGAGAACATGGACTTGATAGCGTCGGCAAGCTGAGTCTCTTTTGCCAGATCCTGCAGCTTTGCCAGCGTCTCTTCGGTAATGCGGTTTTTGGAAAAATCCACCAGCATCAGGTCGTCGAAGGTCGCGGAGAACTTAGCGAAACGATCGGCATCTTTCGCGAACAGATCCGCGATGGTGACGTCTTTCATTTCATCAAAATGTTTCTGGAGTGCCTGCCAGGCAGCGGTCTGCGTTGGGTTGATGTTTTTCATTAGCAATACTCTTCTGATTTGAGAATTGTGACTGCGGTCGATTGTAGCGCCTGCAAATAAAAATTGTGATGGTTTTTATGCCATTGCCCTGGCCTGCATCAAACACAGGTGAAAAGACCCGAAAAGTATAGCTGCTGAAGTGCCCTCCCGGGCGGCGAATTGTCGGTCAAAAGGGGGTAAAACGGAGCATAAAATATGGCCCTGTTATAAGTCCTGTTTCTCAGGGGTACCCCCCCATAAAAAATCCGCATAATCCCAGCATTGACAGGACCTCCCCCGCATTTTATTTATAGGGCCGTATTTTGCGCCTGCACCTGTTTTCGTTTCACTCTTGTGCCAAGGTCGCTTATTCATTCCCTGACACGAGGTTGTTATGACGAGTTTTGTGGTCGCCAAGTTTGGCGGCACCAGTGTGGCCGACTACGATGCCATGAACCGCAGCGCCGATGTGGTGCTGGCCGATCCGAATACCCGCCTGGTGGTGCTCTCCGCATCCGCTGGCGTGACGAACCTGCTGGTTTCTCTGTCTGAAGGACTGGAAGCGACAGAACGTTTCGTGAAGCTGGATGCACTGCGCAAAATTCAGTTCGACATCCTTGAGCGTCTGCAAAATCCAAACGTGATCCGCGAAGAAGTGGAACGCCTGCTGGAAAATATCACCACCCTGGCAGAAGCAGCGTCTCTGGCCACCTCCACCGCCCTGACCGATGAACTGGTCAGCCACGGTGAATTGATGTCTACCCTGCTGTTCGTTGAAATCATGCGCGAACGTAACGTTCAGGCGCAGTGGTTTGACGTGCGTAAAGTGATGCGCACCAGTGACCGTTTTGGCCGCGCTGAACCGGACGTTGAGATGCTGGCTGAGCTCACCAACCAGCAACTGGCCCCGCGCCTGGCTGAAGGCATGGTGGTCACCCAGGGCTTTATCGGCAGCGAAGCCAAAGGTCGCACGACGACGCTGGGCCGTGGCGGCAGCGACTATACCGCGGCTCTGCTGGGTGAAGCTCTGCATGCCACCCGTGTGGATATCTGGACTGACGTGCCGGGTATCTACACCACCGACCCGCGCGTGGTTTCCGCGGCGAAACGTATTGATGTGATCGCGTTTGAAGAAGCGGCGGAAATGGCCACCTTCGGCGCGAAGGTGCTACACCCGGCAACGCTGCTGCCTGCCGTGCGCAGCGATATTCCGGTCTTCGTGGGCTCCAGTAAAGATCCTAAAGCGGGCGGCACGCTGGTTTGCAAGAAAACGGAAAACCCACCGCTGTTCCGTGCATTGGCCCTGCGCCGTCGCCAGACGCTGGTGACGCTGCATAGCCACAATATGCTCCACTCCCGCGGTTTCCTGGCAGAGGTGTTTGGCATTCTGGCGCGTCACAATATCTCCGTAGACCTCATCACCACCTCTGAAGTGAGCATTGCGCTGACGCTGGACACCACCGGCTCGACCTCCACCGGCGATACCCTGCTGACGCAGTCGCTGCTGATTGAGTTGTCCGAGCTGTGCCGCGTGGAAGTGGAAGAAAACCTGGCGCTGGTGGCCATCATTGGCAACAAGCTGTCGCGCGCCTGCGGCGTGGGCAAAGAGGTGTTTGGTGTGCTCGACCCGTTCAACATCCGCATGATTTGCTACGGTGCCTCCAGCTACAACCTTTGTTTCCTGGTCCCTGCCGATCAGGCTGAGCAGGTCGTGCAGAAACTTCATCAGAATTTGTTTGAATAAAATTCGTTAGCACGTTAAACAATATCGATAAGCCGGGCACAGACCCGGCTTTTTCATAACAAAACAACACGACAATACTGCAAGGAATTCACTATGTTATCCGTTATCACCCGGCTGTTCCCCTTATGGGCGCTGCTGCTCTCTGTCCTCGCGTATTACACGCCCGCCACGTTCACCGGTATTGGTCCATGGGTCGCCACGCTGCTGATGCTGATTATGTTCGGCATGGGCGTGCATTTAAAAATCGATGATTTCAAACGCGTGCTGTCGCGCCCGGCTCCGGTTGCTGCGGGTATCTTCCTGCATTACCTGGTGATGCCGCTCGCGGCGTGGCTGCTGGCGATGGCCTTTAAGATGCCGCCGGATCTCTCTGCCGGAATGGTGCTGGTGGGCAGCGTCGCCAGCGGTACGGCGTCTAACGTCATGATCTATCTGGCGAAAGGGGATGTAGCCCTCTCCGTTACCATTTCATCCGTTTCCACGCTGGTGGGCGTGATTGCCACGCCGCTGTTAACCCGCCTGTACGTGGACGCGCATATTCAGGTGGACGTGATGGGGATGCTGCTCAGCATTCTGCAGATTGTGGTGATCCCGATTGCACTGGGGCTGGTCATTCACCATTTGTTCCCGCGCGTGGTGAAAGCCGTTGAGCCCTACCTGCCTGCGTTTTCGATGGTCTGCATTCTGGCCATCATCAGCGCCGTGGTGGCGGGTTCTGCCTCGCACATTGCTTCCGTCGGTTTTGTGGTGATCGTCGCAGTCGTGCTGCATAACACCATCGGCCTGCTGGGAGGATACTGGGGCGGGAAGCTGTTTGGTTTCGACGAATCCACCTGCCGCACGCTGGCGATTGAAGTCGGGATGCAGAACTCCGGTCTGGCGGCGGCGCTTGGCAAAATTTACTTCTCGCCGCTGGCGGCCCTGCCGGGTGCCCTGTTCTCGGTGTGGCACAATCTTTCAGGTTCGCTGCTGGCGGGCTACTGGTCCGGCAAACCGATTAATGCACAAACGAAAAAAGAAGCGGTGAAACAGGATTGAATTGCTTTACACTGAAGCCTCACCCTCAGGAGGCTTCAGCAATGGCTACACCACGTTTGACCCAGAAAGACATGACGGAAGCCGAGCAGCGCGAACTGAAAACGCTTCTCGACCGCGCCCGCATTGCACATGGCCGCACGCTGACGAACGCCGAAACCAATCAGGTGAAAAAAGAGTACATCGACAAGCTGATGGCGGAACGTGACGCTGCGGCGAAGAAAGCCCGCAAACTGAAAAAAGAGCAGGCTTATAAACCGGATGCAGAGGCGACCTTCTCCTGGTCCGCCAGCACGTCAATCCGTGGAAGGCGCTAATCAGCGCCCTTTCTTTTTACGACCCGGCTGGGTAAATCGCTTACCGTTACCCGGCTTGCCTCGCCCTTTCTCTTCCGCCTGCGGCGCCTTCACCACCGGGCGTTTAATCGCCTGGGTTTTCGGCTTCGCCTTAGCCTTCGGCTTCGCTTCTGACGACGAGTTTTCGATAAGCCTGAACAGCTCAATCAGCTCGTCATCCGTCAAGTCACGCCACTCGCCCAGCGGGATCCCGGACAGGCTAACGTTCATGATGCGCGTACGTTCAAGCTTCGTCACTTCATAACCGAAGTACTCGCACATGCGGCGGATCTGGCGGTTTAAGCCCTGTACCAGGGTAATTCGGAACGCGAAAGGCGCTTCTTTCTTGACCTTACACTTCTTCGTCACCGTGCCCAGGATCGGCACGCCTGCGCTCATCCCGCGGATAAACTCGTCCGTTACCAGTTTGTTTACCGTAACGATGTACTCTTTCTCATGGTCGTTACCGGCTCGCAGGATTTTGTTCACCAGATCGCCATGGTTGGTGAGGAAAATCAGCCCCTGCGAATCTTTATCCAGACGGCCAATCGGGAAGATGCGGCTGCTGTGGTTCACGAAATCAACGATGTTGTCTCGCTCACCGTCTTCCGTGGTGCTGACAATCCCAACCGGTTTATTCAACGCGATAAACACCAGGTCTTCTGCATCACGCGGTTCAATGACCTGACCATTCACTTTGACCACGTCGCCAGGCACCACCTGATCGCCGATGGTGGCGCGTTTGCCGTTAAGAAACACGTTACCTTGTTCAATGTAACGGTCAGCCTCGCGACGTGAGCAGATCCCGCTCTCGCTAATGTATTTGTTTAATCGGGTTGATTGAGTTGGCAGCATAGTTTCTCCTGTGAAGGGCGAAATATACCTTACCTTGCGGCTGACAAAAAAGTGTTAGTAACCGTTGATCAAAAAATCGAGTGCATCCCGCAATGAGGCCCGGTCTTGAGTAAGATCGGCGACACGCTCGCCTAACTCTTTTGGCGATATGCCTGCCATCATGTGCATCATAACCACGCAGGGCTTACCCGCTATCTCAACGACAGGGCACACTTTCGCAGGCGGCTGAATGCCTCCCAGGTGGCTAAGCTCAACTGCGGGGGCGACCAGAACATGCTTCATCACATTGGCCACGGGATGCTGCATATTGATTAGCCAGGGATAGGCAGTTTTCCCCTTACCTTCATTCTCATAAGCAAAATATTGCTCCATCAGAACGACCTCTGAAAGTCACTAAAGGAGCCGTTTTCATCAACCCACTGGTTAATAGCCTCGATAGACGCTTTATTTTCTTCTAACCACTCTGCACGCTGATGTGCACGAAACTGCTCCTGCAATGCAGCCGTAAGTACAGCAGAGAGATTAAGTTTAAGCCGTCGCGCCTCTTCAAGGATTTCTGGTGCTAACGACACATTGACTGATTTTTTGATGCCATGAGTAGTGCGCATGAGAACCCCCATCGGTATGCGCATGAATTGGCGAAGTGTAGCGTAATAAACGAGCATTTTCTATTCCCTTAAAAATGTAAGGTCTGCAGCGTAAATGGCGCTTTATAAGGTGTCACGCCTCGCAAAACGGTTTTGCGAGGCGCTTTCAGAGATTAATACTCGTCCCGCTCGTCATCTTCATCCGGCTGTTCCATCACGCTATAGGCCACCGCGCAGAACAACGAGTTGAGACGCTTCATGTCCCCCAGCAGCCCCAGGTGCAGGGAGCTGGTCTCGATACTCTGCACGTTTTGCTGGTGAAGACGCTCAACGTGGGCGTGCGAGTAGCGACGGTTGAGGATGCGGAAGCGATGCTTGTTACGACGCAGGCGGCGCGCGCTCGGCACGTCGCTGGAGAAGAAGACCAGCATCGCCAGCTTCAGGTTGCTCAACAGCTGTTCGTGGAGCGCCTCCAGCTCCTTCAGGCCCTCAATGGAGAATGCCCGACGTGCTGCCAGTGACTTATCTGCAATCTCACTCCCCATACGCTCCACGATATCGGAGGCTTGCTCCAGGTTGAGCGACATCTCGATGATTTCTGCCCAGCGGCGAGACTCCTCTTCCGCCAGTTCATCCTGCGGAATACGCGCCAGATAGAGCTTAATGGCGGTATAAAGCACGTTGATATCGTCCGCCAGCCTGCGCAACTCTTTCTCTTCGCGCGGTTCGCCGTGCATCACCTTCTGCAGCCCTTCGAGCATGGTTTCCATCGCATCACCCATGCGTAGCGTCTCGCGGGCGGCATTCGCCAGCGCCAGCGCCGGGGTATCCAGCGCGGAGGTATCCAGATGCTTCGGTTTCAGGCGCGCATCCAGCTCCGGTTCATCCTGAATGAGTCGTTCGCAAAAGCGGGCCATCGGCCCCGCAAAAGGCACCATCGCCAGGCAGCGCACCAGGTTATAGAAAACGTGGAAATAGATCACCAGCTCCGCTTTCGGCAGCGAGAGGTTATCCATCAGGTTCGCCAGCGGGTGCACAAACGGCAGGATAATCAGGCTACCCACCAGCTTAAACAGCAGGCTGCCGAGCGCCACGCGGCGAGCCGCAGCGTTGGCGGCACTGTTGTTGAGCATTGCCAGCAGGCCAGACCCCAGGTTCGCACCAATCACCAGACATAGCGCCACCGGGAAGGAGATCGCCCCGGCAGCGGTGAGCGTGGCCGTCAGCAATACGGCTGCCAGGCTTGAATAGCTGACGATGGCAAACACCGCGCCAATCAGCGCGTCCAGCATGATGTCACCGGTCAGAGAGGCGAAGATGACCTGAACGCCGTTGGCCTCGGTGATGGGGGTGACCGCCTGCACAATCAGCTCCAGCGCCAGCAGGATCAGCCCCAGGCCAATCCCCACGCGCCCAAGCTGCCCGGCACGCGTCTGTTTGCGCCCGAGGAAGAAGATGACGCCAATGAAAATCAGCAGCGGCGACAGCCAGGAGAGATCGAACGTCAGAATACGCGCCATCAGCGCGGTACCCACGTCGGCCCCCAGCACGATCACCAGTGCCGGCGCGAGCGCCACCAGATCCTGTGCCACAAAGGAGGTGACAAGAAGGGTGGTGGCATTACTGCTCTGAACCAGCGCCGTGACGCCTATCCCCGCACAAAAGGCGAGCGGCTTCTTCTCAACGCTGCTGCTGAGAACGGTGCGTAAACGAGCACCAAAGACGCGCATCACGCCGGTACGGACGATATGGGTCCCCCAAACGAGCAGTGCGACTGCGGAGAGCAGATGTAACAGGGTCAGCACGGAAGGTTTTCCTCCTTATCGTTATTCATTTTCCTTAGGTTCAGTATAAGGGTTTAAACGTAAGAAAGAGACAGGGCGCCCCATGAGCGCCCTGTTTGTTGTAAGGAAAAGTGATTTTAGTCGGCGTCGTAGCCGAGATTAGGCGCCAGCCAGCGCTCGACTTCTGACACGCTCATGCCTTTGCGCAGGGCGTAATCTTCGATCTGATCACGCTGTAGCTGCGCCACGGCAAAGTACTTGCTGTCCGGGTGGCTGAAATACCAGCCGGAAACAGAGGCACCTGGCCACATGGCAAACGACTCGGTGAGTTTCATCCCCGTATGGGCCTCAACATCGAGAAGTTTCCAGATGGTGCCTTTTTCGGTGTGCTCCGGGCAGGCCGGATAGCCCGGCGCCGGGCGAATGCCCTGGTAGTTTTCGCGGATCAGCTCCTCGTTGCTGAGGTTTTCATTGGCCGCGTAGCCCCAGTACACCTTACGTACGCGCTCATGCAGATACTCAGCGAAGGCTTCCGCCAGGCGGTCGGCAATCGCTTTGACCATGATTTTGTTGTAATCATCATGCTGCGCTTCGTATGCCTCCGCCAGCGCATCTTCTTCCAGGCCGCCGGTTACCGCAAAGGCGCCGATATAGTCGGCTTTGCCACTCAGTTTCGGTGCGACGAAATCCGCCAGACAGTAGTTGGCGAAGCCAACTTTCTCCGTTTGCTGACGCAGGTGATGGCTCACGGTCAGCACATGCGTGCGGGTTTCATCGCGGTAGATTTCCACATCGTCACCCACGCGGTTCGCCGGGAACAGCCCCACCACGCCGCGCGGATTGAGGGATTTCTCTGCACTCAGCGTGTCGAGCATGTCATTGGCATCTTTAAACAACCGCTTCGCCTCTTCACCAACCACCTCATCCTCGAGGATGCGCGGATATTTGCCCGCCAGCGACCAGGTCATGAAGAACGGCGTCCAGTCAATGTAGTTACGCAGCGTTTCGATGCTGGCGGTGACGTCCTGCACGCCCAGACGATGCGCAACCGGCGGGGTATAGCTCGACCAGTCAAACGCCAGATCGTTATCGCGCGCCGCCTGAAGTGAAACCGGCGGCGTGCGCGGTTTCTTACGACCGTGCTGGATGCGGACGGTTTCGTACTCTTTGCGGGTGCGCGCCACGAAGTCATCGCGCTGGGTGTCGGAGAGCAGCGCGGACACCACGCCTACGGTGCGCGAGGCGTTCTGCACATAGACCGTCGGGCCGCTGTAGTTCTGTTCGATTTTTACCGCCGTATGCGCTTTCGACGTGGTTGCCCCGCCAATCAATAACGGAATAGTGAAGCCCTGACGCTCCATCTCTTTCGCCACGTTGACCATCTCGTCCAGCGACGGCGTGATCAGCCCGGAAAGGCCAATCAGGTCGGCATTCACCTCACGCGCGGTTTTGAGGATTTTATCCGCCGGAACCATTACCCCGAGGTCGATAATTTCGTAGTTATTGCACTGCAGCACCACGCCGACGATATTCTTGCCGATGTCGTGCACGTCGCCCTTCACGGTGGCGATGACCATCTTGCCGTTGCTGGAGCCTTTCTCTTTGCTGGCCTCGATAAACGGCTCCAGATAGGCCACGGCCTGCTTCATCACGCGGGCAGATTTCACCACCTGCGGCAGGAACATTTTTCCCTCGCCGAACAGATCGCCGACCACGTTCATGCCGTCCATCAGCGGGCCTTCGATCACCTCAATCGGGCGGGCTGCCTGCTGGCGCGCTTCTTCGGTGTCCTGCTCAATAAACTCGGTGATGCCTTTCACCAGCGAATATTCCAGACGCTTTTTCACGTCCCAGGAACGCCACTCGGCCTGCTGAACGTTGGCCGATTCATCCGTTTTGCTGCCGCGGTATTTCTCCGCGAGGTCCAGCATGCGCTCGGTGGCGTCGTCGCGACGGTTAAGGATGACATCTTCTACCGCGTCGCGAAGCTCGGCAGGGAGGTCATCGTAAATCGCCAGCTGGCCGGCATTAACGATCCCCATGTCCATCCCGTTGCGGATGGCGTAGTAGAGGAACACGGCGTGGATCGCTTCACGCACCGGGTCGTTGCCGCGGAACGAGAACGACACGTTCGACACGCCGCCGGAGATTAACGCATGCGGCAATTCACGTTTAATGTCTTCACATGCGCCGATAAAGTCCTGGGCATAGTTGTTATGCTCTTCAATCCCGGTCGCGACGGCGAAAATGTTCGGGTCGAAGATGATGTCTTCCGGCGGGAAACCCACCTCTTCGGTCAAAATCTTGTACGCGCGGCGGCATATCTCAATTTTACGCTCGCGGGTATCCGCCTGGCCCACTTCGTCAAAGGCCATGACCACCACGGCGGCACCGTAGCGGCGGACCATCTTCGCGTGGTGGATAAAGATATCAACGCCCTCTTTCATCGAGATAGAGTTGACGATGCCTTTACCCTGAATGCACTTCAGCCCTTTTTCGATGACTTCCCATTTGGAAGAGTCGATCATGATCGGCACGCGGGCAATGTCCGGCTCGCCGGCAATCAGGTTGAGGAAACGCACCATCGCCGCTTCGGCGTCGAGCATCCCCTCGTCCATGTTGATATCAATAATCTGTGCGCCGCTTTCCACCTGCTGGCGGGCGACGTCCAGCGCTTCGCTGTACTTCTCTTCTTTGATCAGCCGTTTGAACTTCGCGGAACCGGTAACGTTAGTCCGCTCCCCCACGTTCACAAACAGGCTGTCGTCGCCAATGGTCAACGGCTCGAGACCAGAAAGACGACAGGCAACGGGAATCTCAGGCAGCTTACGCGGCGGAAGCCCGGCCACGGCGTTGCTCATGGCGGCAATGTGTTCCGGCGTGGTGCCGCAGCAGCCGCCAACAATGTTCAGGAAGCCAGATTCAGCCCACTCGCGGATTTGCGCCGCCATGGTGTCGGCATCCAGATCGTATTCACCAAAGGCATTGGGCAGACCGGCGTTCGGGTGCGCGGTGACATAGCATTCTGCGATGCGCGATAACTCCTGCACGTACTGGCGCAGTTCATCTGGCCCCAGGGCACAGTTCAGGCCAAAGGAGAGCGCTTCCGCGTGGCGCAGGGAGTTATAAAACGCTTCGGTGGTCTGGCCGGACAGGGTACGGCCGGAGGCGTCGGTAATGGTGCCGGAAATCATGATCGGCAGGTCAACGCCCAGTGCCTCGAACTCCTCTTTCACCGCGTAAATCGCGGCTTTGGCGTTGAGGGTGTCGAAAACCGTTTCAATCAGGATCAGGTCGGAACCGCCTTCCACCAGCGCTTTGGTCGATTCACGGTAGGCAGCGACCAGCTGGTCAAAGGTGATATTACGAAATGCCGGGTCGTTGACGTCCGGTGAGATTGATGCGGTGCGGTTGGTTGGGCCAAGCACCCCGGCAACGTAGCGCGGTTTGTCCGGCGTGCGGGCAGTCCATTCATCTGCGCAGGCACGAGCCAGTTTAGCCGCCTCAAAGTTGATCTCCGCCGACAGGGATTCCATCTGGTAATCCGCCATAGCGATGGTTGTCGAGTTAAAGGTGTTGGTTTCAACGATATCCGCCCCTGCCTCGAAGTAGGCATTGTGGATATCCTTAATGACGGACGGCTTGCTGAGCACCAGCAGGTCGTTGTTACCTTTCAGATCGCAAGGCCAGTCAGCGAAGCGTTCGCCGCGGAAATCGTCTTCACTCAGACGATAGCCCTGGATCATCGTGCCCATGCCGCCGTCCAGCACCAGAATTCGTTCATTTAACTGCGCACGCAGTTGCTCTACTTTGCTGCTCACACTTGCTCCCGACAACGCTCAACAAGGCCAAAAGGCTGCGTTCCATACTGGCACAATCTCGCAGGGTGGAAAAGTCACACAGCGGTAACATGAGACATGTTCACCATCACTCCTCCGATCAGTCAGGATAACGGTTGCAAAATCACCAAATAAAACGAAAATGATTTCCACGATACAGAAAAAGGAGATCGTCATGGTCGCGACCGTTCCCGCCAAACGCGGCAGAAAACCTGCTGCCACCCCCGCTGCACAACCGAGCGGACAGGTTCAATCGCTCACGCGCGGTCTGAAGCTGCTGGAGTGGATAGCCGAGTCGCACAGCAGCGTGGCCCTGACGGAGCTGGCCCAGCAGGCTGGCCTGCCGAACTCCACCACGCACCGCCTGCTGACCACTATGCAGCAGCTGGGCTTTGTCCGCCAGGTCGGCGAGCTGGGACACTGGGCGGTGGGCGCACATGCCTTTATCGTTGGCAGCAGCTTCCTGCAAAGCCGCAATCTGCTGGCGATTGTCCATCCGATTCTGCGCAAGCTGATGGAAGATTCCGGCGAGACGGTAAACCTGGCGGTGCTTGATCAGAGCGATCATCAGGCAATCATTATCGATCAGGTGCAGTGCACGCAGCTGATGCGTATGTCCGCGCCGATTGGCGGTAAGCTGCCGATGCATGCGTCCGGGGCAGGAAAAGCGTTTCTGTCTCAGCTCAGCGAAGATCAGGTGACAGGGCTGCTGCATCGTAAAGGGCTGCACGCCTATACCCATGCCACGCTGGTTTCGCCGGTGCATCTGAAAGAGGATCTGGCGTTAACCCGCAAGCGTGGCTATTCATTTGATGATGAAGAACATGCTTTGGGTCTGCGCTGTATCGCGGCCTGTATCTTTGATGAGCACCGCGAGCCGTTTGCCGCCATCTCTATCTCCGGGCCAATTTCGCGCATGACCGACGACCGCGTCACCGAGTTAGGTGCGCTGGTGATTAAGGCGGCGAAAGAGGTGACGCTGGCGTATGGTGGGATTCGTTAAACCGGATGCAAAACCGCTGCTTGCGGCGGTAAGCGTACACATCTTCCACATGCCCGTTTTTGATCCGCGTTTGCAGCCCACGCCAGTAGCTGGCACGAAAAAGGTCGGCGTGCATCTCTTCAAATAGCGGCCCGATGCGCGGGTCGGCGCACAGCCAGTGGCGAAACTCTTCGGGAAAGACATCGCCCGGCGAAACGCTGTACCACGGTTCACCAGACAGTTCATCTTCCGGGTAACGGGGCGGCGGGATATCGCGGAAATTCACTTCGGTCATGTAGCAAATCTCGTCGTAATCATAAAACACCACTCGCCCGTGGCGCGTGACACCGAAGTTTTTAAACAGCATATCGCCCGGAAAAATATTGGCCGCGGCAAGCTGGCGAATCGCGTTACCGTATTCTTCTATAGCATCGCGCAGCACCTGACCCTCGGACTGCTCCAGCCAGATGTTCAGCGGCACCATGCGGCGCTCGATGTAAAGATGGCTAATCACGATTTTGTCGCCAAGATCGGTGATTTTCCCGGATGCTTCCTTGAGCAAAAGCGCCATCAGCGCCGGGTCGATCTGTTGCTTATCCAGCACAAAGTTTTCGAATTCCTGAGTATCCGCCATACGTCCGACACGGTCATGCTCTTTGACCAGCTGATAGCAGGCGCGGACGTGCGCGGCGGTCATCTCTTTTTGCGGCGCGAAGCGGTCTTTAATGACCTTAAATACGCGGTCGAACCCCGGAAGCGTAAACACCAGCATCACCATGCCGCGAATGCCAGGCGCTTCGATAAACTGTTCATCTGCGGTGGTGACATAACGCAGGTATTCCCGATAGCTTTCCGTTTTAGCGTGCTTCTGACAGCCAATCGCCATATACAGCTCGGCGGTGGTTTTGCCCGGCAGGATCTCCCGCAGCCATTCCACCAGCGCGGCAGGCAACGGTGCGTACACCATGAAATAGGAGCGGGCGAAGCCAAATACAATGCTGGCCTCGGCGCTGGTGGTCAGGCAGGTATCGACAAACAGTTCCCCGTCATCTGTGCGATGGATGGGGAGCAGAAACGGTACGATGGCCGATGGCGTGACCAGTTTTCCTACCAGCCAGGCGGCTTTATTGCGATAGAAAAGCTCGTTGGCAACCTGCAAGTGGCTGCGGCCGAGCAACGCCTCGCCGAAGGTTTCGCGCAGGTGGGTGTGGATATAACCTATATCCCGGGTTTTATTCTCCCAGGGCAAACGCAGCGGCAAATCGGTTAGCACACGGTGCAAAAGCTTCTCCCACCCGCGTTCCGGGAAGAAATCTTTCGCCAGCGGACGTGGGATAGCACGAAATCGTCGTTCAGGCTGAGAGCTGAAGATAAATAACCGCTCAGGAGATAATGAGCGGTGGTCAAATAACCGGCAATAGACGGAGTTGAAAAAGCTCTCCGCAATCTCGAAGCGCGGATAGTCAGGTAATAAATGGGTGTAGTGCTCTTTCACGCGCAGTAAAAAGTCCGCATCCGGGCTTTTACCATCGGTAATACAGCGCAACTGCTCCACCACCAGACCCACGTGGTGGTCATAAAGGTGAATACGCTGCTTCATGGCCTGCTGAACCGCATGCCAGTCTGCATGTTCGAAGCGCTGTTGCGCACCGGATGTCACTTCAAGAAAACGACCATACTGGGCATCGAAGCCCTGCAAAATAGTTTGAGCAATCAGTAATTCCAGGCCACGCGACATATATTCCCCCTCACCCCAACCCTCTCCCCGAGGGGGGAGAGGGGGAAACGATTAGAACTGTGCTTCTTCGGTTGATCCCGTTAAGGCGGTGACGGAGGAGGCACCGCCCTGAATGATAGTGGTCACGTTGTCGAAGTAGCCCGTTCCCACTTCCTGCTGGTGAGAAACGAAGGTATAACCCTCTTTTCCGGCGGCGAATTCTGGCTGCTGAACCTTCTCGACGTAGTGTTTCATGCCTTCACCCTGCGCATAAGCATGTGCAAGGTCGAACATGTTGAACCACATGCTGTGGATACCCGCCAGGGTAATGAACTGGTACTTGTAGCCCATGTCAGAAAGCTGCTGCTGGAAGCTGGCGATGGTTTTATCATCCAGATTCTTCTGCCAGTTGAAGGACGGCGAGCAGTTATAGGCCAGCAGTTTGCCCGGATATTTCGCATGAATGGCATCGGCAAAACGTTTTGCCAGCGCCAGATCCGGCGTGGAGGTTTCACACCAGACCAGGTCGGCGTAAGGGGCATACGCCAGGCCACGGCTGATCGCCTGTTCGATGCCTGCATGGGTACGATAGAACCCTTCACTGGTGCGCTCACCGGTGATGAACTCGCTGTCGTACGGATCGCAGTCAGAGGTGATCAGGTCAGCCGCATCCGCATCGGTACGGGCAATGACCAGCGTCGGCACGCCGAGCACGTCTGCCGCCAGACGCGCGGCAACCAGCTTCTGAATCGCTTCCTGGGTCGGAACCAGCACCTTACCGCCCATGTGTCCGCACTTCTTCACCGATGCCAGCTGATCTTCGAAGTGAACGGCCGCTGCACCGGCCTCAATCATTGATTTCATCAGCTCGAACGCGTTCAGCACGCCGCCGAAACCCGCTTCCGCATCCGCGACGATCGGCAGGAAGTAGTCAATAAAGCGCGGATCGTTGGGTTCGATGCCTGCCGCCCACTGGATCTGATCCGCACGGCGGAAGGTGTTGTTGATTCGATCAACCACCGACGGCACGGAGTTCGCCGGGTAGAGGGACTGATCCGGATACATACTGGATGCCAGGTTGGCATCCGCCGCAACCTGCCAGCCGGAAAGATAGACAGCCTCAATACCGGCCTTCGCCTGCTGCAGTGCCTGACCGCCGGTCAACGCCCCGAGGCTATTGATATAACCCTTTTTGGAACCACCGTGCAGCAGCTTCCACATTTTCGCCGCGCCATTTTGCGCCAGCGTGCATTCCGGATTGACCGAGCCGCGTAATTTCACCACTTCTTCCGCGCTGTACGGACGACGAATGCCTTCCCAGCGCGGTTGTGTCCATTCTTTCTTCAGTTCTTCGATTTGTTGGGTACGGGTTTTCATGTGCAGATGCTCCATATTGTTATGTGGTGAGTTACGCCAGGAAGCGGTAGCCCGGCAGGGTCAGGAAGTCGATTAAGTCATCTGAGGTGGTGATTTGTTCCATCAGGCGTGCAGCATCATCAAAACGTCCGCTGCTGAAGCGGTGTTCGCCCAACTCGTCCTGGATCACCCGCATTTCTTCGGCCAGCATCTGGCGGAACAGGGCTTTGGTCACCGGCTTGCCGTTGCTGAGCGTTTTTTGATGATGGATCCATTGCCAGATAGAGGTGCGGGAGATTTCCGCCGTGGCGGCATCTTCCATCAGGCCGTAGATCGGCACGCAGCCGTTGCCAGAGATCCAGGCTTCGATGTACTGCACCGCAACGCGAATGTTGGCGCGCATGCCCTCTTCCGTACGTTCACCTGCACACGGTGCCAGCAGCTGTTCTTCAGCCGTTGGCGCATCCTCTTCGCGCGTAACAAAGAGCTGATTTTTATTGTCACCGAGTACGCGGTTAAAGACTTCCATTGCCGTGTCTGCGAGGCCCGGATGGGCGATCCACGTTCCGTCATGACCGTTACGCGCTTCAAGCTCTTTATCGGCCTTCACTTTGTTGAGCACCTGATTGTTACGCTCCGCGTCTTTGCTCGGAATAAATGCCGCCATGCCGCCCATCGCAAAGGCACCGCGCTTGTGGCAGGTTTTGATCAGCAGGCGCGAGTAGGCGCTCAGGAACGGCTTATCCATAGTGACGACCTGACGATCGGGCAGTACACGATCGGGATAATTTTTCAGGGTTTTGATATAGCTGAAGATATAGTCCCAACGCCCACAGTTCAGGCCGACGATGTGGTCACGCAGGGCATGCAGAATTTCGTTCATCTGGAAAACCGCAGGCAGCGTTTCAATCAACAGGGTGGCTTTGATGGTGCCACGTGGCAGGTTGAAACGATCTTCTGCATAACTGAACACCTCACTCCACCACGCCGCTTCCTGCCAGGCCTGCGTTTTTGGCAGATAGAAATAGGGGCCGCTGCCTTTTGCCAGCAGGTTTTTGTGGTTGTGGAAGAAATAGAGCGCGAAATCAAACAGGCTGCCGGGAATGGCTTCCCCACGCCAGGTGACGTGTTTTTCAGGCAGATGGAGACCGCGTACGCGACAGATCAGCACCGCCGGATTCGGTTTAAGTTGATAGATTTTCCCGGCTTCGTTGGTATAGCTGATGGTGCCGTTCACGGCGTCGCGCAGGTTGATTTGCCCCTCGATAACCTTACGCCAGTCCGGTGCCAACGAGTCTTCAAAATCAGCCATAAAGACTTTAACGTTCGCGTTCATGGCGTTGATCACCATTTTGCGTTCTACCGGACCGGTGATCTCAACGCGGCGATCCTGTAAATCTTCAGGAATACCACGAATTTTCCACTCACCACGGCGAATGGAAGCGGTTTCCGAAATAAACCCAGGCAACTTGCCATCGTCAATTTCCTGCTGCTGGTGAATGCGTGCTGCCAGCAGCTTATTGCGCTGCGGCGTAAAGCGGGTCACCAGTTCAGTCAGAAATTCGACCGCCTCTGCCGTCAATATTTGCTGTTCTTGCTCACCATGCGGCTGGGTAAAGGCCAGTTCGTCGACCGTCGTTGCCTGTTGAGTCATTACTCTGCTCCTCATCAAAGATCCAAAATCACGCCCCCGATGCGAACGAAAGATCGTTGTGTAGTTTTCGCTCAGCAGAATTAAGACTATCTCTATTCTTTCCAAAATCAAAAACAATTTCCATTTTATTTTATTTATAACGTTAACTCCTTGATCAGTATGAAATTAAAGTTTTTCTCAATGTTGAGTAGAATTTCGGAAATAAAAAAGGCACCCGAAGGTGCCTGATGCGAACAGCTGAAACGCTTTAGGATCGTTTAATGCAGAAGATTACTCTAGCGTCGGATTCATGTGTCGCAGATCGTATGGCGTGATTTGGTAGACGTAATAGTTGAGCCAGTTAGTAAAAAGCAAATTCCCGTGGCTGCGCCAGGTTGCTCTCGGTTTGTTTTGTGGATCGTTTTTCGGGAAATAGTTGTACGGCACATCCGGATTAAGACCCGCTTCGACATCACGGAAATACTCTGACGCAAGGGTATGCGGATCGTATTCAGGATGCCCGGTTACAAAGGCAATGCGCTTATCTTTGCTGGCAAACAGGTATGCATCCCCCTCTTCCGTTTCGGCCAGGATCTCCAGATCGGTGTAATCACGGATCAGCTGCGCCGGGAAATCGGCATAGCGCGAATGCGGCGCCAGAAACGAATCATCAAACCCGCGCGTCAGCAGAGCATGTGGATGAAGAATGTGGTGTTCGTATACGCCGGAGAGCTTTTCAGTGCGGGTTTGTTTAGGGATACCATAAAGAATATTCAGTGCCGCCTGTACCGCCCAACAAACAAACAAGGTGGACGTGACGTGATCTTTTGCCCACTCCAGGACCTGTTTGATCTGCGGCCAGTAGGCAACATCGTTAAATTCAACCAGACCGAGCGGTGCGCCGGTCACAATCAGGCCGTCGAAGTTTTCCCCCTGAATGTCATCGAAGTTACAGTAAAAGTTGTTCAGGTGCTCAGAAGGCGTGTTGCGTGACTCGCGCGCATCGATCCGCAGCAGCTGAATATCGACCTGCAGCGGAGAGTTTGAAAGCAGACGCAGGAACTGATTCTCTGTTTCAATCTTTTTCGGCATCAGGTTGAGAATAAGAACCTTCAGCGGGCGAATTTCCTGAACTGTTGCGCGTGAAGCCGTCATCACAAAGACGTTCTCTTCACGTAAGAAATTGACGGCTGGTAGCTCGTCCTGCACCCGAATCGGCATATCGTTGAATCCTCAAAGCATACGTATAAACGTTTAGACATCCAGACAGCTAACAATACCGAGATCCGGCCTGAATGTCGAGTCTGCAAGAGGAAGGTGAGAAAGTTTCAAGGAGAGGAATAACGCCCAAAGCAAAAAACCCCGCACCTTACGGTACGGGGTTCCTCTTGATTGATGCCTGGCAGTTCCCTACTCTCACATGGGGAGACCCCACACTACCATCGGCGCTACGGCGTTTCACTTCTGAGTTCGGCATGGGGTCAGGTGGGACCACCGCGCTAAAGCCGCCAGGCAAATTCTGTTATCTGTATCAGGCTGAAAATCGTCTCTCTCACGCCAAAACAGCTTCGGCGTTGTAAGGTTAAGCCTCACGGTTCATTAGTATCGGTTAGCTCAACGCATCGCTGCGCTTACACACCCGACCTATCAACGTCGTCGTCTTCAACGTTCCTTCAGGAGACTTAAAGTCTCAGGGAGAACTCATCTCGGGGCAAGTTTCGTGCTTAGATGCTTTCAGCACTTATCTCTTCCGCATTTAGCTACCGGGCAGTGCCATTGGCATGACAACCCGAACACCAGTGATGCGTCCACTCCGGTCCTCTCGTACTAGGAGCAGCCCCCCTCAATTCTCCAGCGCCCACGGCAGATAGGGACCGAACTGTCTCACGACGTTCTAAACCCAGCTCGCGTACCACTTTAAATGGCGAACAGCCATACCCTTGGGACCTACTTCAGCCCCAGGATGTGATGAGCCGACATCGAGGTGCCAAACACCGCCGTCGATATGAACTCTTGGGCGGTATCAGCCTGTTATCCCCGGAGTACCTTTTATCCGTTGAGCGATGGCCCTTCCATTCAGAACCACCGGATCACTATGACCTGCTTTCGCACCTGCTCGAGCCGTCACTCTCGCAGTCAAGCTAGCTTATGCCATTGCACTAACCTCCTGATGTCCGACCAGGATTAGCTAACCTTCGTGCTCCTCCGTTACTCTTTGGGAGGAGACCGCCCCAGTCAAACTACCCACCAGACACTGTCCGCAACCCGGATCACGGGTCTACGTTAGAACACCAGCCATTAAAGGGTGGTATTTCAAGGTCGGCTCCACGCAGACTGGCGTCAACGCTTCAAAGCCTCCCACCTATCCTACACATCAAGGACCAGTGTTCAGTGTCAAGCTATAGTAAAGGTTCACGGGGTCTTTCCGTCTTGCCGCGGGTACACTGCATCTTCACAGCGAGTTCAATTTCACTGAGTCTCGGGTGGAGACAGCCTGGCCATCATTACGCCATTCGTGCAGGTCGGAACTTACCCGACAAGGAATTTCGCTACCTTAGGACCGTTATAGTTACGGCCGCCGTTTACCGGGGCTTCGATCAAGAGCTTCGCGTTGCCGCTAACCCCATCAATTAACCTTCCGGCACCGGGCAGGCGTCACACCGTATACGTCCACTTTCGTGTTTGCACAGTGCTGTGTTTTTAATAAACAGTTGCAGCCAGCTGGTATCTTCGACTGATTTCAGCTCCACCCGCAGGGGCTTCACCTACATATCAGCGTGCCTTCTCCCGAAGTTACGGCACCATTTTGCCTAGTTCCTTCACCCGAGTTCTCTCAAGCGCCTTGGTATTCTCTACCTGACCACCTGTGTCGGTTTGGGGTACGATTTCGTGTTACCTGATGCTTAGAGGCTTTTCCTGGAAGCAGGGCATTTGTTACTTCAGCACCGTAGTGCCTCGTCATCACACCTCAGCGTTAATAAGGTACCGGATTTACCTGGAACCTCCGCCTACATGCTTAAACCGGGACAACCGTCGCCCGGCTAACATAGCCTTCTCCGTCCCCCCTTCGCAGTAACACCAAGTACAGGAATATTAACCTGTTTCCCATCGACTACGCCTTTCGGCCTCGCCTTAGGGGTCGACTCACCCTGCCCCGATTAACGTTGGACAGGAACCCTTGGTCTTCCGGCGAGCGGGCTTTTCACCCGCTTTATCGTTACTTATGTCAGCATTCGCACTTCTGATACCTCCAGCAACCCTCACAGGCCACCTTCAACGGCTTACAGAACGCTCCCCTACCCAACAACACATAGTGTCGCTGCCGCAGCTTCGGTGCATGGTTTAGCCCCGTTACATCTTCCGCGCAGGCCGACTCGACCAGTGAGCTATTACGCTTTCTTTAAATGATGGCTGCTTCTAAGCCAACATCCTGGCTGTCTGTGCCTTCCCACATCGTTTCCCACTTAACCATGACTTTGGGACCTTAGCTGGCGGTCTGGGTTGTTTCCCTCTTCACGACGGACGTTAGCACCCGCCGTGTGTCTCCCGTGATAACATTCTTCGGTATTCGTAGTTTGCATCGGGTTGGTAAGCCGGGATGGCCCCCTAGCCGAAACAGTGCTCTACCCCCGAAGATGAATTCACGAGGCGCTACCTAAATAGCTTTCGGGGAGAACCAGCTATCTCCCGGTTTGATTGGCCTTTCACCCCCAGCCACAGGTCATCCGCTAATTTTTCAACATTAGTCGGTTCGGTCCTCCAGTTAGTGTTACCCAACCTTCAACCTGCCCATGGCTAGATCACCGGGTTTCGGGTCTATACCCTGCAACTTAACGCCCAGTTAAGACTCGGTTTCCCTTCGGCTCCCCTATACGGTTAACCTTGCTACAGAATATAAGTCGCTGACCCATTATACAAAAGGTACGCAGTCACCTAACAAGTAGGCTCCCACTGCTTGTACGTACACGGTTTCAGGTTCTTTTTCACTCCCCTCGCCGGGGTTCTTTTCGCCTTTCCCTCACGGTACTGGTTCACTATCGGTCAGTCAGGAGTATTTAGCCTTGGAGGATGGTCCCCCCATATTCAGACAGGATACCACGTGTCCCGCCCTACTCTTCGAGTTCACAACCTGTGCATTTTCGTGTACGGGACTATCACCCTGTACCGTCGGACTTTCCAGACCGTTCCACTAACACACAAGCTGATTCAGACTCCGGGCTGCTCCCCGTTCGCTCGCCGCTACTGGGGGAATCTCGGTTGATTTCTTTTCCTCGGGGTACTTAGATGTTTCAGTTCCCCCGGTTCGCCTCGTTAACCTATGTATTCAGTTAACGATAGTGTGACGAATCACACTGGGTTTCCCCATTCGGACATCGCCGGGTCAAAGGTTCATATCACCTCGCCGGCGCTTTTCGCAGATTAGCACGTCCTTCATCGCCTCTGACTGCCAGGGCATCCACCGTGTACGCTTAGTCGCTTAACCTCACAACCCGAAGATGTTTCTTTCGATTCATCATCGGTTTGCGAAAATTTGAGAGACTCGAACACACATAACATGTGTGTCGTTTCAATTTTCAGCTTGATCCAGATTTTTAAAGAGCAAATATCTCAAACATGACTCGCAAGTCAGTTTTGAGATATGACGGCAGGTGACTTTCACTCACGAACCAGCAAGTGGCGTCCCCTAGGGGATTCGAACCCCTGTTACCGCCGTGAAAGGGCGGTGTCCTGGGCCTCTAGACGAAGGGGACACTGAAGTCTCAATCGCAAGACGCCTTGCTATTTACTTTTCATCAGACAATCTGTGTGAGCACTACAAAGGCAGGTTCTTTAAGGTAAGGAGGTGATCCAACCGCAGGTTCCCCTACGGTTACCTTGTTACGACTTCACCCCAGTCATGAATCACAAAGTGGTAAGCGCCCTCCCGAAGGTTAAGCTACCTACTTCTTTTGCAACCCACTCCCATGGTGTGACGGGCGGTGTGTACAAGGCCCGGGAACGTATTCACCGTAGCATTCTGATCTACGATTACTAGCGATTCCGACTTCATGGAGTCGAGTTGCAGACTCCAATCCGGACTACGACGCACTTTATGAGGTCCGCTTGCTCTCGCGAGGTCGCTTCTCTTTGTATGCGCCATTGTAGCACGTGTGTAGCCCTACTCGTAAGGGCCATGATGACTTGACGTCATCCCCACCTTCCTCCAGTTTATCACTGGCAGTCTCCTTTGAGTTCCCGGCCTAACCGCTGGCAACAAAGGATAAGGGTTGCGCTCGTTGCGGGACTTAACCCAACATTTCACAACACGAGCTGACGACAGCCATGCAGCACCTGTCTCAGAGTTCCCGAAGGCACCAATCCATCTCTGGAAAGTTCTCTGGATGTCAAGAGTAGGTAAGGTTCTTCGCGTTGCATCGAATTAAACCACATGCTCCACCGCTTGTGCGGGCCCCCGTCAATTCATTTGAGTTTTAACCTTGCGGCCGTACTCCCCAGGCGGTCGACTTAACGCGTTAGCTCCGGAAGCCACGCCTCAAGGGCACAACCTCCAAGTCGACATCGTTTACGGCGTGGACTACCAGGGTATCTAATCCTGTTTGCTCCCCACGCTTTCGCACCTGAGCGTCAGTCTTTGTCCAGGGGGCCGCCTTCGCCACCGGTATTCCTCCAGATCTCTACGCATTTCACCGCTACACCTGGAATTCTACCCCCCTCTACAAGACTCTAGCCTGCCAGTTTCGAATGCAGTTCCCAGGTTGAGCCCGGGGATTTCACATCCGACTTGACAGACCGCCTGCGTGCGCTTTACGCCCAGTAATTCCGATTAACGCTTGCACCCTCCGTATTACCGCGGCTGCTGGCACGGAGTTAGCCGGTGCTTCTTCTGCGGGTAACGTCAATTGCTGCGGTTATTAACCACAACACCTTCCTCCCCGCTGAAAGTACTTTACAACCCGAAGGCCTTCTTCATACACGCGGCATGGCTGCATCAGGCTTGCGCCCATTGTGCAATATTCCCCACTGCTGCCTCCCGTAGGAGTCTGGACCGTGTCTCAGTTCCAGTGTGGCTGGTCATCCTCTCAGACCAGCTAGGGATCGTCGCCTAGGTGAGCCGTTACCCCACCTACTAGCTAATCCCATCTGGGCACATCTGATGGCAAGAGGCCCGAAGGTCCCCCTCTTTGGTCTTGCGACGTTATGCGGTATTAGCTACCGTTTCCAGTAGTTATCCCCCTCCATCAGGCAGTTTCCCAGACATTACTCACCCGTCCGCCACTCGTCACCCGAGAGCAAGCTCTCTGTGCTACCGTTCGACTTGCATGTGTTAGGCCTGCCGCCAGCGTTCAATCTGAGCCATGATCAAACTCTTCAATTTAAGTTTGATGCTCGTGAATTAAACTTCGTAATGAATTACGTATGTTCACTCAGAGACTTGGTATTCATTTTTCGTCTTGCGACGTTAAGAATCCATGTCACTTTGAGTGCCCACACAGATTGTCTGATAAATTGTTAAAGAGCAGTGCAACGCGGCTTTCGCTCACCGTTGCGAGGTGGCGTATATTACGCTTTCCTCTTTCAGAGTCAACCCGTTATTTCAGGATTTTTTCTCTTCAACCGACCGGGTTGTCTGTGAAGTGATTCACATCTGCCGTGTCGATGGAGGCGCATTATAGGGAGTTCTCCGCAGGCCGCAACCGCTAAATGACAGAAAAATGACTGACTGCTGCATTCCACAGCAAAACCCCGTCTTATACCCTTTTACACACAGACTTATCCACAATGATACGAAAAAGTAAAAATGTGCGAGCGTTGCGCAAACGTTTTCGTTAAAATGCTCGCGCTTCACAAGGATGCCTCGTCAGGTGTGTTAGATGAGTTTTTCGCAGGAAAATTCATCTAACGCTCTCTGTAATCGTGAAATCCAGGGGATTTACCATGCAACAACGTCGTCCAGTCCGCCGCGCTCTGCTCAGTGTTTCTGATAAAGCCGGTATCGTCGAATTCGCTCAGGCACTTTCTGCACGCGGTGTGGAGCTGCTTTCTACAGGCGGCACCGCACGCCTGTTAGCAGATAAAGGTCTGCCGGTAACCGAAGTGTCCGATTACACCGGTTTCCCGGAGATGATGGATGGACGCGTCAAAACTCTGCATCCGAAAGTGCACGGCGGTATTCTTGGCCGTCGCGGCCAGGACGATGCCATTATGGAAAAGCATGATATCGCGCCAATCGACATGGTTGTCGTTAACCTCTACCCGTTTGCCCAGACCGTTGCCCGCGAAGGCTGCTCTCTGGAAGATGCGGTAGAAAATATTGATATCGGCGGCCCGACCATGGTGCGCTCTGCAGCCAAGAACCATAAAGATGTGGCCATCGTGGTGAAGAGCAGCGATTACAACACCATTATTAGCGAGATGGATGCCAACGAAGGGTCACTGACGCTCGACACGCGTTTCGACCTCGCTATCAAAGCCTTCGAACACACCGCTGCATACGACAGCATGATCGCCAACTACTTCGGTAGCCTGGTGCCGGCTTACCACGGTGAAAGCAACGATCCTTCTGGCCGCTTCCCGCGCACGCTGAACCTGAACTTCATCAAGAAGCAGGATATGCGTTACGGCGAGAACAGCCACCAGCAGGCTGCCTTCTATATAGAAGAAGAGATCAAAGAAGCCTCGGTTGCCACCGCTCAGCAGGTTCAGGGCAAGGCGCTCTCCTACAACAATATTGCTGACACCGACGCTGCGCTGGAATGCGTGAAAGAGTTCAGCGAGCCAGCCTGCGTTATCGTCAAGCACGCCAACCCTTGCGGTGTGGCGGTGAGCACCTCTATTCTGGACGCTTACGACCGTGCTTACAAAACCGACCCGACCTCCGCGTTTGGGGGCATTATCGCCTTCAACCGCGAGCTGGATGCCCAAACCGCGCAGGCCATCATCTCCCGTCAGTTTGTTGAAGTGATTATTGCACCATCGGCATCCGAAGAAGCGCTGAAAATCACCGCGGCAAAACAGAATGTGCGCGTACTGATTTGCGGCCAGTGGGCAAATCGCGTGCCGGGTCTGGACTTCAAACGCGTGAACGGCGGCCTTCTGGTTCAGGATCGCGATCTGGGTATGGTGACAGAAGCTGACCTGCGCGTAGTGACCAAACGCCAGCCGAGCGAGCAGGAGCTGCGTGACGCGCTGTTCTGCTGGAAAGTGGCGAAGTTCGTCAAGTCCAACGCCATCGTCTACGCCAAAGAGAACATGACCATCGGAATAGGCGCAGGCCAGATGAGTCGTGTCTATTCTGCGAAAATTGCCGGGATCAAAGCAGGTGATGAAGGGCTGGAAGTGAAAGGTTCCGCCATGGCCTCTGATGCCTTCTTCCCGTTCCGTGACGGTATCGATGCGGCAGCCGCTGTAGGCATTACCTGCGTGATCCAGCCTGGTGGTTCTATCCGCGACGACGAAGTGATTGCCGCCGCCGACGAGCACGGTATCGCGATGATCTTCACCGACATGCGCCACTTCCGCCATTAATTCCCGGAGCAGAAAAATGAAAGTATTAGTGATTGGTAACGGCGGACGCGAGCACGCCCTGGCGTGGAAAGCGGCGCAGTCTCCGCGGGTGAAAACGGTCTTCGTGGCACCGGGTAATGCCGGTACTGCCCTGGAACCCGCTTTGCAGAACGTCGCCATCGGTGTGACCGATATCCCGGCCCTGCTGAACTTTGCCCAGAATGAGAAAATCGATCTGACCATTGTCGGCCCGGAAGCGCCGCTGGTGATTGGCGTAGTTGACGCGTTCCGCGCTGCTGGCCTGAAAATCTTCGGACCAACGGAAGGTGCTGCCCAACTGGAAGGGTCTAAAGCCTTCACCAAAGATTTCCTGGCACGTCACAACATCCCGACGGCGGAATATCAGAACTTCACCGAAGTGGAGCCAGCTCTGGCTTACCTGCGTGAAAAAGGCGCGCCGATCGTTATTAAAGCCGACGGTCTGGCCGCCGGTAAAGGCGTTATCGTTGCGATGACCCTCGAAGAAGCGGAAGCCGCGGTTCAGGATATGCTGGCTGGCAATGCCTTTGGCGATGCAGGCCACCGTATCGTGATTGAAGAGTTCCTCGACGGCGAAGAAGCGAGCTTCATTGTCATGGTCGACGGCGAGCACGTTCTGCCGATGGCCACCAGCCAGGATCATAAACGCGTGGGTAATGGCGATACCGGTCCTAATACCGGCGGGATGGGCGCCTACTCCCCTGCCCCGGTGGTGACGGATGAAGTACATCAGCGCACCATGGACCGCATTATCTGGCCTACCGTGAAAGGCATGGCGGCGGAAGGGAATACCTACACCGGTTTCCTTTACGCGGGTCTGATGATCGACAAGCAGGGCAACCCTAAGGTTATCGAGTTCAACTGCCGCTTTGGCGATCCGGAAACTCAACCGATAATGCTGCGCATGAAATCGGACCTGGTCGATCTGTGTCTGGCGGCTTGCGAAGGCAAGCTGGACGAAAAAACCTCAGAGTGGGACGAACGTGCGTCTCTGGGCGTAGTGATTGCTGCGGGCGGTTATCCGGGTAACTACAAAACCGGTGATGAAATCCACGGCCTGCCGCTGGAAGAGATTGACGGCGCGAAGGTATTCCACGCGGGTACGAAACTGTCTGACGACGAGCGCGTACTGACCAACGGCGGCCGCGTCCTGTGTGCTACCGCACTGGGTCATACCGTTGCAGAAGCGCAGAAGCGTGCCTATGCGCTGATGGCGGATATTCACTGGAACGGTAGCTTTAGCCGTCAGGATATTGGTTATCGTGCGATTGCGCGCGAGCAGGGCGAGTAATTTCAGACCCTCACCCTCTTCCTAAGGGAGAGGGGATCGTTCGTAGGCCGGATAAGCGTTAGCGCCATCCGGCTTAATCCACAGAATTCAAAAACTCTTCTCTGTCGGCTGCCACGTGCAGAAATCTTCGTTCGCCACCAGCAACAGCTGGGAGCCTTCCGGCGCCTCAAGCCACGCGACACTCACTTCCATTGATGAATGACGCTGACGGCGTTGAATATGTTCGGTCGCCCAGGATTCAAGCTCAGGCTTCACCGTCTGCCCTTCGCAGGTGGTTACCGTGCCATCGTTATGCCAGCGCCCCTGACGCAGCACCACACGTCCAAGACGAAGCGCATCGCTGGTCTGGCGGATTTGTTCAGCACGATAGCGGTAGAGGGCAATCTGATCGCTGGAAAGCTGCTGTTTTTGACCACTCACTTCACGCTGCATAAAGCTCAGCTCTCCATGGTCGTCAAAACGCACTTTCACATGTTCGGGGGTTTTACTGTAGACGTTCAGTTCAATCAGCGACAGGTAATCACCCTGCCAGCGATACTCCGCGGTCGACGTATTGCCGTTATGCCACGGACTGAAAGCAGAGAGCAGATGCACTTCGCCGCCGGAATCTTTGCGCCATATCCTCACCGCACCCTGATTGTCAGCGTACCCGCTGGCGGTAAACGGTGGCAGAGAGGTGTCGTGGCTGCAGGCAGACAGCAGAAGCACGCCTGCCAGCGCGAGCGTTCCACGCCAGAATGACAAAAGGGGCGTTACCGCCCCTTCGCTAAAACTGTTCACTGCCACGCGTCTTACTTAACAGCGTCTTTCAGTGCTTTACCAGAAACAAATGCCGGCACGTTAGCTGCGGCGATTTTGATTTCTTTACCGGTCTGCGGGTTGCGGCCAGTACGCTCAGCGCGGTGGTTCACTTTGAAGGTACCGAAACCAACCAGTTGTACAGCATCGCCTTCTTTCAGAGACTCAGTAATAGCAGCCAGGGTAGATTCCAGAGCAGCTTTAGCCTGCACTTTAGACAGATCAGCCTTGTCCGCAATTACATCAATCAGTTGAGTCTTGTTCATAAGTTATCCTTTCAATGTGTTTATCGCTTGCTAAGCATCGAGTGCGACGAAAATGCCAAAAAAGCACTCTCCTGCATACACGCACCGATAGCCACTTTTTTTCGCCCCCCAAATGTAGACCAGACGGGGGGCAGAAGGGAAGAGTCGAGGTGCGACAAAACAGGCGTTAAATCACGTTTTGTTGTCTCATTGGTTAAAAATTATACCAATATTGCTCTCACCCGACTCACGTAAGTCCGCACGCAGCCCTTTGATCAGCTCAATGTCACGTTCTTCACACTCTGCCAGCAGGCGGAAAATTTCCCACTGGATATCCCATTCCTGCTCAACCGCCGGGTTAGCTCGCAGCTCTTCGTCGGTCATTTCACGGCCTTCCTGGGTCATTTCGAGCATCGCAACGGTCGTAATGGATGCCTTACTGACTTCGATAGCATGCTCCAGGGTTTCGCCACTCAGACGGGAGTGGATCAGCTCACTTAATGCCACGCAGGCATCAATGGCCGGATAGACACCGTACAGATCAAAATCATCCGCGGCCGGGATCGCCTCTTCCAGCTTCTCCAGTTGGGAGTCGAAATTCACCTTTGCGTCTTTGACCGTCAGCGTTTCCCAGATCAAATCCAGAATGCGGCGGTAGATATGACCATCACCAAAGCCCGTCTGCTTACAGAACGCGGCATAGTTGGGATACATGCGCTCGCACAGGCAAGCCATAAAGGTGACGTGCTGCCAGCTTTCCAGCTTCTCAAGGCGCAGATGAATCGGGTTTTGTAACATGATGATGTCTCGAATCGAAAATTAGCCGCAGTTTACCTGAATCACGGCTGAATTTCCTGCCAACGAACAAAAGCCGGACGCGAGGAAGCGACGGCGTCCGCCCAACGGGTTGGCTCCGGTAAACGGTAGCCCTTCATACAGCGCTGAACCCACGCCAGTGCGCTGTCCATACTCACCCGGTGACCGGTCGCGATAAACAGCGGATTACAGCGCGCTTTGCTGCGCCAGACCCACGCCAGCTGCTCGCCTTTATGGATAAGCGGCGCCAGCGCACCCGGCTCGGGGGAAAGTGGTTCAAACGCGCCACACAGGCGTTTTTTGGCAACGCCAATGGTCGGCACATCCACCAGCAGCCCAAAATGGCTGGCCACGCCTAAACGGCGCGGATGTGAGATACCGTGTCCATCCACAAACAGCAGGTCAGGTTTTTGCGAGAGCTGCTCCCATGCTGCCAGCAGCGCGGGATACTCGCGAAAGGAGAGGAAACCCGGAATGTACGGCATAGTGGTGGCGATACGCGCCACCTTGTACTCAACCAGCTCCAGCGAAGGGTATTTCAGAACCACCATCGCCGCTCGCGTCACTTCACCACCCTGCTCGAATCCGACGTCCGCTCCGCCAATGTACTGCGGGGGATCCTTATCCAGGCGATCCTCGCGGATCACCGATGAAGCCAGTTCAATTTGCTGAGCGCGTAGCGACGCGAGATCCATAACCACTCCTTACTGGTGATACTGGGCAGAAAGCCGATGCACCGCCTCCACAAATACGCCTGCATGCTCTGGCGGAACATCCTGATGAATGCCGTGGCCGAGGTTAAAGACGTGGCCTTCCCCCTGGCCGAAACCAGAGAGTATAGTCGACACTTCTTCTTCAATGCGGGCTGGCGGTGCATAGAGCATGGACGGGTCCATATTGCCCTGCAGCGCCACTTTGTCGCCCACGCGACGGCGAGCATCAGCGATATCGGTCGTCCAGTCGAGACCCAATGCATCGCAGCCGGTCGCCGCCATCGCTTCCAGCCACTGACCGCCACCTTTGGTAAACAGCGTCACCGGCACGCGGCGGCCTTCGTTTTCACGCAGCAGGCCATCAACGATTTTGTGCATGTAATACAGGGAGAACTGCTGATAATCGCGCCCCGTCAGTACGCCACCCCAGGTATCGAAAATCATCACTGACTGCGCGCCCGCTTTAATCTGCGCGTTGAGATAGAGCGTGACGCTCTTCGCCAGCTTGTCCAGCAGCGCATGCAGAGCCATCGGCTCGGCGTACATCATTTTTTTGATCACGGTAAAAGCTTTGCTGCTGCCACCTTCAACCATGTAAGTTGCCAGCGTCCACGGGCTACCGGAGAAGCCTATCAGCGGCACTTCGCCTTTCAGCTCACGGCGAATGGTGCGCACGGCGTTCATCACATAGCCCAGTTCGCCTTCCGGATCGGGGATCGGCAGCTTATCCACGTCGGCTTTGCTTTTGATCGGGGAGGTAAAACGCGGGCCTTCGCCGGTTTCAAAGTACAGGCCAAGGCCCATTGCATCCGGAATGGTCAGAATGTCCGAAAAGAGAATGGCGGCATCCAGCGGGAAGCGGCGCAGCGGCTGGAGCGTCACTTCACACGCCAGCTCAGCGTTTTTGCACAGCGACATAAAATCACCTGCCTGCGCACGCGTGGCTTTGTACTCTGGCAGATAGCGTCCTGCCTGGCGCATCATCCACACCGGGGTGACATCAACGGGCTGGCGCAGCAGCGCACGCAGATAACGATCGTTCTTCAGTTCGGTCATTTTTGCAGTTCCTTAAGCGTCATGGCCTCAGTGTAACACTACTCATACTCGGCCCGACACATCGCCACGGTATCTTCTATCAGCCGACGCGCCACGGTGCCGGGTGGCGGTAACAGAGGCAAATCGTCATAACGATACCAGTTCGCGTCCAGCAGCTCTTTCTGATCGATAACGATCTCACCGCTGTCGTATTCCGCCATAAACGCCGTCATCAGGGACATCGGGAATGGCCACGGCTGAGACGTTACGTAGCGCAGGTTTTTCACCTTGATCCCGCTCTCTTCCATCACTTCACGCGCTACCGCCTGCTCCAGCGTTTCACCCACTTCGACGAAACCGGCAAGAACGGTATAAATGCCGTTGCGATGGCGGGTATGCTGCGCCAGCAGGATAGTATCCTCACGGCGAATGGCGACGATAATGCAGGGTGCAATCTGCGGATAGTAACGTTCACGGCAGTGGCCGCAGAGCATTGCCCACTCGGTTTTGCTCGGGTGCATGGTATGGCCGCAGTAGCCGCAGTATTTATGCGAGCGGTAAAACTCCGCCAGCTGGACGCCGCGCCCCGCCAGCTGGAACAGGCCAACATCCTGATCCAGCACCTGACGAACCGATCCCATCTCCTGACGGCGAGGCTGTTGGATCAACCACACTGCATCCCCCTGCCATTCACCAATCTTCAGTGCTGGCTGGCCAACAAGATCGAACGCCTCTGCTGCGCCATAAGGGATCTCCCCGGCAGGAAGCCATAGTTTTTGTTCGTGACTGACGATCCACCAACCCAGATCTGATTTTTCAATAATACGATCCATATCTATTGCACTACCTTCGCTTCACTGACATGTTGTTAGCATTGTGGTTACATTTTGGATAAGCAGATTCAATTCTCAACCTTGCGGAGTCAACCATGTTAAACCAGCTAGAAAGCCTGACTGAGCGCGTTAGAGGAAGTAACAAACTGGTGGATCGCTGGCTACATGTACGCAAGCATCTACTCGTGGCTTATTACAATCTGGTCGGTATTAAGCCTGGCAAAGAATCGTTTATGCGGCTGAATGAAAAAGCGCTGGATGATTTTTGTCAGAGCCTGGTCGACTACCTGTCCGACGGACATTTCAATATTTATGAACGTATTATCCGCGAAATGGAAGGGACAACGCCGTATTTAGCGGCCAGTAAACTCTATCCGTTGCTGGAAGCCAACACCCAGCAGATCATGGATTACTACGATTCCACGCTCGAAAATGCCATCGATCACGACAATTATCTTGAGTTCCAGCAGGCGCTTTCCGATCTTGGCGAAGCGCTGGAAGAGCGATTCACGCTGGAAGACAGGCTGATCGCCCTCGTCCTGAATAACGGCCTGGATGTGAGTAACGAAGATAACATCGCGCGCCCTGCTTGAGTTCTTAATCGTTAACGAGTAATTTACAACCATTCGCCCCTCTGCGGAGGGGGATTTTTCTTGTCGGAGTGCCCAGCGCTTAAACGCGCGGGCTGAGACCGTTAATTCGGGATCCGCGGAACCTGATCAGGTTAATACCTGCGAAGGGAACAAGAGTCACACTGCTGTTGTATCGCCCCTGAGGCGATCTTCTCTTGCTTCATCCGTCGTCTGACAAGCCATGTCCTTCACTTCTGGAATGAGCTATGTCTACCACTAAACTGACCCGTCGCGAACAGCGCGAACACGCCCAACACTTCATCGATACCCTGGAAGGTACCGCTTTCCCGAACTCGAAGCGCATATACATCACCGGTTCACAGGCCGACATTCGCGTGCCGATGCGCGAAATCCAGCTTAGCCCGACGCTTATCGGCGGCAGCAAAGATAACCCGCAATATGAAGATAACGAAGCCGTCCCGGTGTATGACACCTCCGGCCCGTATGGCGATCCCTCTGTTGCCATCAATGTTCAGCGGGGTCTGGCAAAGCTGCGCCAGCCGTGGATTGACGCACGTAACGACTGTGAAGAACTCAACGAACAAAGCTCGTCGTACACCAAAGCGCGCCTGGCCGACGACGGTCTGGACGAATTGCGTTTCACCGGTCTGCTGACGCCAAAACGCGCCAGAGCGGGCAAACGCGTGACCCAGCTGCACTATGCGCGCCAGGGAATCGTCACGCCGGAGATGGAGTTCATCGCCATTCGTGAAAACATGGGCCGCGAGCGTATCCGTAGCGAAGTGCTGCGCCACCAGCATCCAGGTGAAGGGTTTGGCGCTCGCCTGCCGGAAAACATCACGCCGGAGTTTGTGCGTGACGAAGTGGCCGCTGGCCGCGCGATTATCCCTGCCAACATCAACCACCCGGAATCCGAACCGATGATTATCGGCCGCAATTTCCTGGTGAAGGTCAATGCCAATATCGGTAACTCTGCCGTCACTTCCTCCATCGAAGAGGAGGTAGAAAAGCTGGTCTGGTCAACGCGCTGGGGCGCGGACACGGTAATGGACCTCTCAACTGGCCGTTATATTCACGAAACCCGCGAGTGGATCCTGCGTAACAGCCCGGTCCCGATTGGTACCGTCCCGATTTATCAGGCGCTGGAGAAAGTGAACGGCATCGCCGAAAACCTCACCTGGGAAACCTTCCGCGACACGCTGCTGGAGCAGGCGGAACAGGGCGTGGACTACTTCACGATTCACGCTGGCGTGCTGCTGCGCTACGTGCCGATGACCGCAAAACGTCTGACCGGCATCGTCTCCCGCGGCGGATCCATCATGGCAAAATGGTGTCTGTCACATCATCAGGAAAACTTCCTCTACGAACACTTCCGCGAGATCTGCGAAATCTGCGCTGCCTATGACGTATCCCTGTCGCTGGGCGACGGCCTGCGTCCGGGCTCCATTCGCGATGCCAACGACGAAGCGCAGTTTGCCGAGCTGCACACGCTGGGCGAACTGACAAAAATTGCATGGGAGTATGACGTACAGGTAATGATTGAAGGCCCTGGACATGTGCCGATGCAGATGATCCGCCGCAATATGACCGAGGAGCTGGAGCACTGCCACGAAGCGCCGTTCTATACTCTGGGGCCCCTGACCACCGATATTGCACCGGGCTACGACCACTTCACCTCCGGGATTGGCGCAGCGATGATCGGCTGGTTCGGCTGCGCCATGCTCTGCTACGTCACGCCGAAAGAGCACCTGGGCCTGCCAAATAAAGAGGACGTGAAGCAAGGACTGATTACCTACAAAATTGCCGCTCATGCGGCGGATCTGGCGAAAGGCCACCCGGGGGCGCAAATCCGCGATAACGCCATGTCGAAGGCGCGCTTTGAATTCCGCTGGGAAGATCAGTTCAACCTGGCGCTGGACCCCTTCACCGCCCGCGCCTACCACGACGAAACCCTGCCACAGGAATCGGGCAAGGTGGCACACTTCTGCTCCATGTGCGGTCCAAAATTCTGCTCGATGAAAATCAGCCAGGAGGTACGCGACTACGCCGCCGCACAGACCATCGAAGTGGGTATGGCAGACATGTCAGAAACCTTCCGCGCGAAAGGCGGCGAGATCTACCTCAAAAAAGAGGAGGCCTAATGTACCAGCCTGATTTCCCCTCCGTGCCCTTCCGTTTAGGGCTCTATCCGGTGGTGGACAGCGTGGAGTGGATCCAACGCCTGCTGGAGGCAGGCGTTCGCACCCTCCAGCTGCGCATCAAGGATAAGCGCGATGAAGAAGTTGAGGCCGACGTTATCGCCGCCATCGCGCTGGGACGACGCTACCACGCTCGTCTGTTTATCAACGACTACTGGCGGCTGGCTATTAAGCACCAGGCGTACGGCGTCCATCTGGGTCAGGAAGATCTGGAAACTACCGATCTTAACGCTATTCGCAAAGCCGGGCTGCGGCTGGGGGTGTCGACACACGACGATATGGAAATTGACGTGGCACTGCCGGCGCGCCCCTCCTACATTGCCCTCGGCCACGTTTTTCCGACGCAAACCAAGCAGATGCCCTCCGCACCACAGGGTTTAACGCAGCTGGCGTTACACGTTAAGCGCCTGACCGATTACCCCACCGTTGCCATTGGCGGGATAAGCCTTGAACGCGCCCCTGCGGTACTGGAAACCGGCGTCGGCAGTATCGCCGTCGTCAGCGCGATTACCCAGGCGACGGACTGGCAGGCGGCCACGGCACGGCTTTTACAGCTGGCAGGAGCGGGCGATGAATGACCGCGATTTTATGCGCTACAGCCGTCAAATTCTGCTGGAGGATATCGCCATCGACGGGCAGCAAAAGCTGCTCGCCAGCAGGGTGTTGATTGTTGGTCTGGGTGGATTAGGCGCCCCCGCCGCGCTTTATCTGGCAGGCGCAGGTATCGGTACGCTGGTGCTGGCCGACGACGACGAGGTGCACCTCAGCAACCTGCAGCGACAAATCCTCTTCACGACAAAGGACATTAATCAACCCAAAGCGCAGATTACCCGCCAGAGGCTGAATCAGCTCAACCCGGACATCGAACTGATTGCACTCCAGACGCGGCTGAGCGATGACAATCTGCACCGTGAGGTCGCCCTGGCCGACGTGGTGCTGGACTGCACTGACAATATGGCGACGCGTCAGGCGATCAACGCCGCCTGCGTGATCAATAACACGCCGCTGATCACCGCCAGCGCGGTGGGGTTCGGCGGACAGATGATGGTCCTGACGCCCCCCTGGGCGCAGGGCTGCTATCGCTGCCTGTGGCCGGACGATGCCGAGCCCGCACGCAACTGCCGCACGGCAGGCATTCTTGGCCCGGTAGTCGGAGTGATGGGCACCCTTCAGGCGCTTGAGGCCATCAAGCTGCTCAGCGGCATGGAGACGGAACGTAATACGCTGCGGCTGTTCGACGCTCGTTCAGGCGGCTGGCGCCATCTGGCCTTAAACCGCGCCAGCCACTGCCCGGTATGCGGAGGCCGCGATGCGCATTCTGTTTAACGATGAGCCGATAAGCTGCGACGACGGGCTGACCATTGCCGCCCTGCTCGATAAGTTACGTCAGCTCAAGCCGGGAACGGCGCTGGCACTCAATCAACAGATCCTGCCGCGCGAGCAGTGGGAACATCAGCAGGTCAATGACGGCGACCAGATCCTGCTGTTTCAGGTTATCGCAGGGGGCTGAGATGCTACATATTGCCGATAAAATCTTTGATTCACATCTGTTTACCGGAACCGGAAAGTTCGCCTCTCCACAGCTGATGGTAGAGGCCATCCGTGAAAGTGGCAGCCAGCTGGTGACGCTGGCGATGAAACGCGTGGATCTGCGCCAGCACAACGATGCCATTCTTGCGCCTTTGCTGGAGGCAGGCGTTACGCTCTTGCCCAACACCTCCGGTGCAAAAACGGCGGAAGAAGCAATTTTCGCCGCACAGCTGGCACGTGAAGCGCTCGGTACCCGCTGGCTGAAGCTGGAAATTCATCCGGATGCCCGCTGGCTGCTGCCGGACCCGATTGAAACGCTGAAAGCAGCAGAAAAGCTTGTGCAGCAAGGGTTTACCGTCCTGCCTTACTGCGGGGCGGACCCTGTGCTATGTAAGCGTCTGGAAGAGGTCGGCTGTGCCGCCGTGATGCCGCTGGGTGCGCCAATTGGCTCTAATCAGGGTCTCGAAACTCGCGCGATGCTGGAGATCATCATTGAACAAGCCACCGTGCCGGTGGTGGTAGATGCGGGGATTGGCGTACCAAGCCATGCCGCGCAGGCGCTGGAGATGGGGGCCGACGCGGTACTGGTCAATACGGCGATTGCGGTGGCTGACGATCCGGTCATGATGGCGCGCGCGTTCCGCATGGCCGTAGAGGCCGGCTTGCTGGCAAGAGGATCCGGCCCTGGCTCGCGCAGTTTTCAGGCGCAGGCCACCAGCCCGCTGACCGGTTTTCTGGAGGCTCTCTCATGAGTACGTTTACCGAACGCTGGCGTCAGCTCAACTGGGACGATATCGCCCTGCGTATCAACAGCAAAACGGCGGCTGACGTGGAGCGTGCCCTGAATGCCCGTCATCTGACCCGTGAGGACCTGATGGCCCTGCTCTCTCCGGCGGCCAGCGCGTACCTTGAACCGATGGCGCAGCGCGCTCAGCGCCTTACCCGCCAGCGTTTTGGCAACACGGTAAGCTTCTACGTTCCACTTTATCTCTCGAACCTGTGCGCCAATGACTGCACCTATTGCGGTTTCTCCATGAGCAACCGCATCAAGCGGAAAACCCTTGATGAAGATGAGATCGCACGTGAGTGCGCCGCCATTCGTGAAATGGGGTTCGAACATCTTCTGCTGGTCACGGGCGAGCATCAGGGAAAAGTGGGAATGGACTATTTCCGTCAGCACCTTCCGGCGATACGTCGCGAGTTTGCGTCGTTGCAGATGGAGGTACAGCCCCTGTCGCAGGATGAGTACGCGGAGTTAAAATCGCTCGGGCTGGATGGGGTCATGGTTTACCAGGAAACCTACCACGAGGCAACGTACGCCCGGCACCACCTGAAGGGCAAGAAACAGGATTTCTTCTTCCGGCTGGAGACACCGGACAGGCTGGGCCGCGCCGGGATCGATAAAATCGGTCTCGGGGCGCTGATTGGGCTCTCCGACAGCTGGCGGGTCGATTGCTACATGGTGGCAGAGCATTTGCTGTGGCTCCAGCAGCACTACTGGCAGAGCCGCTATTCTATCTCTTTCCCCCGCCTGCGACCCTGCGCAGGCGGAATAGAACCGGCATCGCTGATGGATGAGCGTCAGCTGGTGCAGACTATTTGCGCGTTTCGCCTGCTCGCCCCGGAGGTTGAATTATCGCTTTCAACGCGTGAGTCCCAGGCGTTTCGCGATCGCGTGATCCCGCTGGCAATTAACAACGTCAGCGCGTTTTCCAAAACACAGCCGGGCGGTTACGCCGACGATCACCCGGAGCTGGAGCAGTTTGCACCGCATGACGGGCGACGTCCGGAGGCAGTCGCCGCCGCCCTGACGGCACAGGGCCTACAGCCGGTCTGGAAAGACTGGGACAGCTGGCTGGGAAGAGCCTCGCAATAACGTTGAAACACGCTGCAATACGGTAAAAAAGTGTCGAGACACTACGGAAAGATAAAACCGGACGATTGTCAGCGATCGTCCGGTTTTTTTATTGTCATCCGGTCAGCAAGGGATGCTGGCCAGGGCGAAAAGCTTCTTCCTCGTTTCGCCCTGCCTCCGGTTTCTTGCATAAATGGGGCGGCAAAAAACATGGATAAGGAATTTCTTAGTGATTCTTAAGATAAATCATCTTGCCGAAAATCGTGTTCCGTATAATTCACCGCGAACCGCAGGACAGCGACTATGCTGAGAGGATATCGGCAGACAAAAAGTATTCACCATCAGGATCGATGTACAACTCATGGCACTTCACAGCAAAAAGCTCTCTTTTACCCGGCCAATCATGCTCAGCTTCGCGGGGATCCTGTGCAGTTTTGCGCTGATCGCGGTCGTGGTCTCTCTTTCGCAAAGAAAGGATTTTCTTGAGGATTATCACAAGATTAACAGTAACTTCACGCATAACCTGGCGGTTAACTATACCGAATCAATCCTGCGTGAAAACGACTATATCCTTGGTCGCTCTGCGATGTACTTTGCCCGCAGCGAGATACTGAATGAGACGCTCAACGTCAACCCGACGCAAGGGCTGCAGATGTTGATGCATTTGCAAAACCTGATGCCGACCGTGTCATCCATCTCGCTGGCCGATACAGAGGGACATTATTTACACGCACCAGAAGCACCTCCCACGGAAAAGAGTAAAAACGTCGATCCGCGGACGCGCCCGTGGTTTGTCGCGCACGCAGAAGCCAGTATTTTCAGCCATTATACCCACCATTATACGGACTACTTTACCGGGCATCCGACAGTTACGCTTTATAAGCCATTGATTTCAACAGAAGGCAGACTCAAGGGAACCCTCGCCTTTCATCTTGATTTGACGTCGATGGGGTATACCCTTCGACAAATGGTGGCCCCCGTACAAGGGGAATTCTTCGTCGTCGAACGCGACGGGACCGTCGTGCTGCACCCAGATACAGGCGCCCTGTTCAAAAAGTACGTGAGCGAAGCGCTGATGGACAAAATGACCAGCGGCGAAGGCCATCTTTACGACCGGAAAACCAATGCCTGGTATTACTACTACTCTTTCACGAACCCGGACTGGTTTGTTATCTATCGGGTATCTGGCGCAACGCTTACCGATATCACCCGCCACGAAACTACTATCGTTGTCTGGGGCTTCGCGCTGGCAGCCATCATCATCATTCTGTTCGGCCTTTATTTGCGTCATGCCTCGCGTACCGTATTAATGACCATTATCAATGCGATCAAAACGGGCGATGTCAGCCAGGCACCGCGTCTGGAAGCGATGCTGAGCCACACGATTCAGTCCAATAAAGAGCGGGAGATGGCGTATGTTCGCCAGGCGACTCACGATGCGTTGACCGGCTGCAAAAACCGCCGCGCGTTTGACAATGATGTGGATGAACTGCTGACCGCCCACCAGCCTTTCGCACTGGCGCTGATTGATATCGATAACTTCAAATCGATCAACGACACATGGGGACATCTGAGTGGTGACATTGTCCTGCGTAATGTGGCGCGCGAAGGGATCCAGATAATGCAGCCACACAACATCTCGGTCTATCGCTACGGTGGAGAAGAGTTCGCGGTGATCTTCCAGGCCGAGCAGATCGCTGCCGCATTCTCATTGCTTGACGCCTGGCGCACCGCCGTTGAAAGGCGCGTCTGGCGGGAAGAAAACCTGCACGTTACGTTCAGTGCGGGTCTGGGGGAATGGCACTTCGAACCGCTGGAACAACTGGTGGGAAGTGTCGATAACGCGCTTTATAGCGCTAAACAGCAGGGAAAAAACCGCATTGTTCGAACAACCGTCGGCTAATTTTCTCTCCTCCCGTCAGAATTGTAACCGGTTTCAGAAAAATGCCGTTTTCTTTGTGATGCCTGACACACAATCGCGGTAAAGCGGTTGTTGAAGCGGTCTGCACGGGATAATTATCAATAAACACATGTAGATCGAGGCTGATTATGAAGAACATCGTTTTATGCTGTGCAGCGGGAATGTCAACCAGCATGCTGGTTCAACGTATGAAAGACGCCGCGCAGAAAAAAGGGGTTGAAGTCACCATTAAAGCCGTTCCGGTTGCGGAGTTTAAAGACAACATCGCGACGGCCGACATCGTATTGCTGGGGCCACAGGTTAAATACGAGCAGGCAAAACTGCAGGCACAGGCTGACCCACTGGGCAAAAAAGTCGCGGTGATCGACATGATGGACTACGGCATGATGAAAGGCGATGCCGTACTGGAAAAAGCCCTCAAACTGCTGGAGTGACCTCATGGAAGATTTAGAGACAACGATCATGGAACTGCTGGTCAACGCCGGGGCGGCGCGAAGTGCCGCGCTTACGGCATTACAAATGGCCCGCAAAGGTGAGTTCGACGAAGCCGAAAAAGCAATGGAAGAGTCTCGCGAATATGTGAAGCATGCGCATACGATCCAGACACAGCTTATCGGTCTTGACGAAGGAACCGGCAAGCTCCCGGTCAACCTGATAACCGTTCACTCTCAGGACCACCTGATGAACGCCATGGTGATTCAGGATCTGGCAGGCGACATGATTGAGCTTTATCGACGGATCCCGTTAGTGAATTGAAAAAATGCAGATGTAAAAAAACCCGCCGAGGCGGGTTTTTTATTTACTGCATCAACGATTACTCGTTGTCGGAACCGCCCAGACCTGCGTTCAGCAGTTCTGCCAGGCTCGCGGATGCATCTTCAGCAGTCACCTGCGGTGCAGCTGGCAGTTCGCCCGCAGCACGACGACGCATACGATCCTGATGGTATGCATAACCGGTACCCGCTGGGATCAGACGACCCACGATAACGTTCTCTTTCAGACCGCGCAGTTCATCACGTTTACCTGCAACAGCCGCTTCGGTCAGGACACGAGTCGTTTCCTGGAACGATGCTGCAGAGATGAAGGACTCGGTTGCCAGAGACGCTTTGGTGATACCCAGCAGATCGCGCGCGTAAGTCGCACCGATTTTGCCATTCGCTTCCAGGTCGCGGTTAGCGATCTTGACGCGTGAGTATTCAACCTGCTCGCCTTCGAGGAACTCAGAGCTGCCTGCGTTTTCGATGGTTGCTTTACGCAGCATCTGACGAACGATAACTTCGATGTGTTTATCGTTAATCTTAACGCCCTGCAGACGGTATACGTCCTGTACTTCGTTAACAATGTAACGGGTAACAGCATGTACACCACGCAGACGCAGGATGTCGTGCGGCGCTTCTGGACCGTCGGAAACAACGTCACCACGTTCTACACGTTCACCTTCGAACACGTTGAGCTGACGCCACTTAGGAATCATCTCTTCGTACGGCTCGCTGCCATCTACTGGAGTGATAACCAGACGGCGCTTACCTTTGGTCTCTTTACCGAAGGAAATGATACCGCTGATTTCAGCCAGGATTGCCGGCTCTTTCGGACGACGTGCTTCGAACAGGTCCGCAACGCGTGGCAGACCACCGGTGATGTCCTTGGTACCGCCGGATTCCTGAGGAATACGCGCCAGGGTGTCACCAGAGCTGATCTGTACGCCATCTTCCAGCTGTACAATCGCTTTACCCGGCAGGAAGTACTGCGCAGGCATATCGGTACCCGGGATCAGAACGTCATTACCCTGAGCATCAACGATTTTCAGTGCAGGACGCAGATCTTTACCACCGGTAGTACGTTCAGCAGAATCCAGAACCACCAGAGAAGACAGACCGGTCAGCTCGTCGGTCTGACGAGTAATGGTCTGGCCGTCGATCATGTCAGTAAAGCGGATGAAACCACTTACTTCGGTGATAACCGGCATGGTGTGTGGATCCCAGTTTGCAACGGTTTCACCGCCGGCAACCTGCTCGCCATCACCTTTCGCCATAACCGCACCGTAAGGTACTTTATAGCTCTCTTTGGTACGACCGAATTCGTCGATCAGCTTCAGCTCGGTGTTACGAGAGGTCACAACCAGCTTGCCTGCGGAGTTAACAACCGACTTCGCATTGCTGAGCTTGATGCTACCTTTGTTTTTCACCTGAATGCTGGATTCAGCAGCCGCACGAGATGCCGCACCACCGATATGGAACGTGCGCATCGTCAGCTGTGTACCTGGCTCACCGATGGACTGTGCCGCGATAACGCCGATAGCTTCACCTTTGTTGATGATGTGGCCACGCGCCAGGTCACGACCATAGCAGTGCGCACAAACACCAAAGTCGGTGTCACAGGATACAACGGAACGCACTTTCACGGAGTCAACAGAGTTCGCTTCCAGCAGGTCACACCACTGTTCGTGCAGCAGCGTGTTGCGTGGAACCAGAATGTCTGCGGTACCCGGCTTCAGAATGTCTTCCGCGGTTACACGACCCAGTACGCGATCGCGCAGTGGCTCTTTAACATCACCACCCTCGATAACCGGGGTCATGGTGATACCTTCGAGGGTGCCACAATCGTCTTCAGTTACGACCAGATCCTGTGCAACGTCAACCAGACGACGCGTCAGATAACCGGAGTTCGCTGTTTTCAGTGCGGTATCCGCCAGACCTTTACGCGCACCGTGCGTGGAGATGAAGTACTGGAGTACGTTCAGACCTTCACGGAAGTTCGCGGTGATTGGCGTTTCGATGATGGAACCATCTGGCTTCGCCATCAGACCACGCATACCTGCCAGCTGACGAATCTGTGCTGCAGAACCACGCGCACCGGAGTCGGCCATCATGTAGATGCTGTTGAAGGAAACCTGCTGCTCTTCTACGCCGTCACGGTTAATCACGGTTTCGGTCTGCAGGTTATCCATCATCGCCTTGGATACACGATCGTTCGCCGCAGCCCAGATATCGATAACTTTGTTATAGCGTTCGCCCGCGGTTACCAGACCAGACTGGAACTGCTCCTGGATCTCAGCAACTTCAGCTTCCGCTTCAGAGATGATCTCGTGTTTCTTCTCTGGGATGACCATGTCATCGATACCAACAGATGCACCTGAACGCGCTGCATAAGCAAAGCCGGTGTACATTGTCTGGTCAGCGAAGATAACGGTCGGCTTCAGACCCAGAATGCGGTAACAGGTGTTCAGCATTTTGGAGATCGCTTTCTTACCCAGCGCCTGGTTGACGATGGAGAAAGGCAGACCTTTCGGTACGATCATCCACAGAATGGCACGGCCAACGGTCGTGTCTTTCAGGCTGGTGTGCGCAACGAATTCGCCGTTTGCATCTTTTTCGTATTCAGTGATACGCACTTTAACGCGCGCATGCAGAGAGGCCAGGCCAGCGCGATAAATACGCTCAGCTTCTTTAGGGCCAGTCAGCACCATGCCTTCGCCTTTGGCGTTAACACAGTCACGGGTCATGTAGTACAGACCCAGTACAACGTCCTGAGAAGGAACAATGATTGGCTCACCGTTCGCTGGGGACAGAATGTTGTTGGTAGACATCATCAGCGCACGCGCTTCCAGCTGGGCTTCCAGCGTCAGCGGTACGTGAACAGCCATCTGGTCACCATCGAAGTCGGCGTTATACGCCGCACAAACCAGCGGGTGCAGCTGGATAGCTTTACCTTCGATCAGTACTGGCTCAAATGCCTGAATACCCAGACGGTGCAGGGTTGGTGCACGGTTCAGCAGTACCGGGTGTTCGCGGATCACTTCGTCCAGGATATCCCAAACGACAGCTTCTTCACGCTCAACCATTTTCTTCGCGGCTTTGATGGTGGTGGCCAGGCCACGCAGCTCCAGTTTGCCGTAGATGAATGGTTTGAACAGCTCCAGTGCCATTTTCTTCGGCAGACCGCACTGATGCAGACGCAGGTATGGACCTACGGTGATAACAGAACGACCGGAGTAGTCAACACGCTTACCGAGCAGGTTCTGACGGAAACGACCCTGTTTACCTTTGATCATATCGGCCAAAGATTTCAGAGGACGCTTGTTAGAACCGGTGATCGCACGACCGCGACGACCGTTATCCAGCAGGGCATCTACCGCTTCCTGCAGCATACGTTTTTCGTTGCGTACGATGATGTCCGGCGCAGCCAGATCCAGCAGACGTTTCAGACGGTTGTTACGGTTAATGACGCGACGATACAGATCGTTCAGGTCAGACGTCGCGAAACGACCACCATCCAGTGGAACCAGCGGACGCAGATCTGGCGGCAGAACCGGCAGAACGGTCAGGATCATCCACTCTGGTTTGTTACCAGACTGAACGAACGCTTCCAGCAGTTTGATACGCTTGGTCAGCTTTTTACGCTTGGTTTCGGAGTTGGTTTCGTTCAGCTCTTCACGCAGCTGCTCGCACTCTTGCTCCAGATCCATGCTCTTCAGCAGGGCCTGGATAGCTTCCGCACCCATTTTCGCGTCGAATTCGTCACCGAACTCTTCCAGCGCGTCCAGATACTGCTCTTCAGTCAGGATCTGGTGACGTTCCAGATTCGTCATACCGCCTTCGATAACCACATAAGATTCGAAGTACAGTACGCGTTCGATATCACGCAGCGGCATATCCAGCAGCAGACCGATACGGGACGGCAGAGATTTCAGGAACCAGATGTGCGCAGTCGGAGACGCCAGCTCGATGTGGCCCATGCGCTCACGACGCACTTTGGTCTGGGTCACTTCAACGCCACACTTCTCACAGATCACACCACGGTGTTTCAGGCGCTTGTACTTACCGCACAGGCACTCGTAGTCTTTTACTGGCCCGAAAATACGCGCACAGAAAAGGCCGTCACGCTCAGGCTTGAACGTACGGTAGTTGATGGTTTCCGGCTTTTTAACTTCACCGAAAGACCATGAACGGATCATGTCTGGCGAAGCCAGAGCAATTTTGATCGCATCAAACTCTTCGGTTTTAGTCTGCGCTTTCAGAAACTTTAATAAATCTTTCACGGATTTGCTCCCGTCGGAGTTAGCACAATCCGGTGCCGGGGGTTAACCCGGCACCAGTGACCTGTTTGAGCGAGAATTACTCGTCTTCCAGTTCGATGTTGATACCCAGCGAACGAATCTCTTTCAACAGTACGTTGAAGGACTCTGGCATGCCCGGTTCCATCTGATGGTTGCCGTCCACGATGTTTTTATACATCTTGGTACGACCGTTCACGTCATCAGACTTAACGGTGAGCATTTCCTGCAGGGTGTATGCCGCGCCGTATGCTTCCAGCGCCCACACTTCCATCTCCCCGAAGCGCTGACCACCGAACTGTGCCTTACCACCCAGCGGCTGCTGAGTAACCAGGCTGTAAGAACCGGTAGAACGAGCGTGCATTTTGTCGTCGACCAGGTGGTTCAGTTTCAGCATGTACATGTAACCTACGGTTACCGGACGCTCAAACTGTTCACCGGTACGGCCGTCAAACAGCGTAATCTGACCAGACGTTGGCAGACCACCCAGTTGCAGCAGCTCTTTAATTTCAGCTTCTTTTGCACCGTCGAAGACCGGCGTTGCAATTGGCATACCTTTGCGCAGGTTCTCTGCCAGACGCAGCACTTCTTCATCGCTGAAGGTGTTCAGGTCGACTTTCTGACGAACGTCGGTACCCAGATCGTAGGCACGCTGGATGAATTCGCGCAGTTTCGCGACTTCCTGCTGCTGTTTCAGCATGGCGTTGATCTTGTCGCCGATACCTTTCGCAGCCATACCCAGGTGGGTTTCCAGAATCTGACCGATGTTCATACGAGACGGTACGCCCAGTGGGTTCAGTACGATATCTACCGGCGTACCGTTAGCATCGTGCGGCATATCTTCGATCGGGTTGATCTTAGAGATAACACCCTTGTTACCGTGACGACCTGCCATCTTATCACCAGGCTGGATCTGACGTTTAACGGCCAGATACACCTTAACAATCTTCAGCACGCCTGGTGCCAGATCGTCGCCCTGAGTGATTTTGCGGCGTTTCGCTTCGAGTTTTTTCTCGAACTCGTGTTTCAGTTCGTCATACTGCTCAGCCAGCTGTTCCAGCTGATTCTGTTTCTCTTCGTCGGTCAGGCCCAGTTCCAGCCAGCGATCGCGTGGCAGTTTGTCGAGCTTCTCAGCTTCAACGCCACCGGCAACCAGCACCGCATAAATACGGCTGAACAAACCTGCTTCGAGGATCTGCAGTTCTTCAGACAGGTCTTTCTTGGCCTGCTTGAGCTGCATCTCTTCGATTTCCAGCGCACGTTTATCTTTCTCAACGCCATCACGGGTGAAGACCTGAACGTCGATAACCGTACCGGAAACACCGTTTGGTACGCGCAGAGAAGAGTCTTTAACGTCAGACGCTTTCTCACCGAAGATGGCACGCAGCAGTTTCTCTTCTGGCGTCAGCTGGGTTTCACCTTTCGGCGTTACCTTACCAACCAGAATGTCACCGCCGGTCACTTCCGCACCGATGTAAACAATACCGGATTCATCCAGTTTGGAGAGCGCTGCTTCACCCACGTTAGGGATATCGGCCGTGATCTCTTCTGGCCCCAGCTTGGTGTCACGGGACACACATGCCAGTTCCTGAATGTGGATGGTGGTGAAACGATCTTCCTGAACCACACGCTCGGAGACGAGGATGGAGTCTTCGAAGTTGTAACCGTTCCACGGCATGAACGCTACGCGCATGTTCTGACCGAGCGCCAGTTCACCGAGGTCGGTGGACGGACCGTCTGCCAGCACGTCGCCGCGCTCAACTGGCTCACCCAGAGATACACAAGGCATCTGGTTGATACAGGTGTTCTGGTTAGAACGGGTGTATTTGGTCAGGTTGTAGATGTCGATACCCGCTTCGCCCGGATACATCTCGTCTTCGTTAACTTTGATAACGATACGGGATGCGTCAACGTACTGAACGGTACCGCCACGCTTAGCAACTGCAGTAACACCGGAGTCAACGGCAACAGCACGTTCCATACCGGTACCAACCAGCGGCTTATCAGCACGCAGAGTTGGAACGGCCTGACGTTGCATGTTCGCACCCATCAATGCACGGTTGGCGTCATCGTGTTCCAGGAACGGGATCAGGGACGCACCGACGGATACCACCTGCTGGGTGGATACGTCCATGTAGTCAACCTGGTCGCGGCTGAACAAGCTGGATTCGCCTTTGCTACGGCAGGTAACCAGATCTTCTACAAAGTGGCCTTCGTCATCCAGGTTGGAGTTCGCCTGAGCGATAACGTAGTTGCCTTCTTCGATAGCAGACAGGTAATGAATTTCGTCGGTTACAACACCGTCGGTCACTTTACGATACGGGGTTTCGAGGAAACCGTATTCGTTTGTCTGTGCGTACACGGACAGGGAGTTGATCAGACCGATGTTTGGACCTTCAGGCGTTTCGATTGGACATACGCGACCATAGTGCGTCGGGTGTACGTCTCGAACTTCGAAGCCTGCACGTTCACGGGTCAGACCGCCTGGGCCGAGTGCAGAGATACGACGTTTGTGCGTAATCTCAGACAGCGGGTTGTTCTGGTCCATGAACTGAGACAGCTGGCTGGAACCGAAGAACTCTTTCACTGCCGCAGAAATCGGCTTGGCGTTGATCATATCCTGAGGCATCAGGGTATCCAGATCGCCCAGAGACAGACGCTCTTTAACCGCACGCTCAACACGTACCAGGCCAACGCGGAACTGGTTTTCCGCCATTTCGCCTACGGAACGGATACGACGGTTGCCGAGGTGGTCGATATCGTCCACTTCGCCTTTACCGTTACGGATATCGATGAGCTTCTTCATCACTTCGATGATGTCGTCTTTGCTCAGGATACCGGAACCTTCGATCTCATCACGCAGCAGAGAACGGTTGAACTTCATACGACCTACCGCGGACAAATCGTAGCGGTCTTCGGAGAAGAACAGGTTCTCGAACAGGCTTTCAGCCGCTTCGCGAGTTGGTGGCTCACCAGGACGCATCATGCGGTAGATTTCAACCAGCGCGCTCAGACGATCGGTCGTTGGGTCGACGCGGATAGTCTCAGAGATATAAGGACCGTGGTCCAGATCGTTGGTGAACAGCGTTTCGATACGTTTGTGGCCAGACTGGCTCAGCTTAGCCAGCAGATCCAGGCTCAGCTCCATGTTAGCCGGGCAGATCAGCTCGCCAGTTGATTCATCAACGTAATCTTTCGCGGCTACTTTTCCTGCAATGTACTCAACCGGAACTTCGATGTGTTTGATATCATCTTTTTCCAGCTGGCGGATGTGGCGCGCGGTGATACGGCGACCTTTTTCCACATACACTTTGCCGTCGGCTTCGATGTCGAACGACGCGGTCTCACCACGCAGACGTTCCGGCACCAGCTCCATCTGCAGCTTGTTGTCGCGGATTTCAAAGATCACTTTCTCAAAGAACAGGTCCAGGATCTGCTCAGTGGTATATTGCAGCGCACGCAGAATGATGGTTGCAGGCAGCTTACGACGACGGTCGATACGGACAAACAGGTTGTCTTTTGGATCGAACTCGAAGTCCAGCCATGAACCACGGTAAGGAATGATACGTGCGTTATACAGTACTTTACCGGAAGAGTGTGTTTTACCTTTATCGCTGTCGAAGAAGACGCCCGGGCTACGATGCAGCTGGGAAACGATAACACGCTCAGTACCGTTGATAACGAAAGTACCGTTGTCTGTCATGAGCGGAATTTCACCCATGTAGACTTCTTGTTCTTTAATGTCTTTTACGGTGCCTTCCGGCGCTTCGCGCTCGTAGATCACCAGACGCAGTTTTACGCGCAGCGGTGCGGAATAGGTCACGCCACGGATCTGACATTCCTGAACGTCAAACACCGGTTCGCCAAGGCGGTAGCTGACGTACTGCAGCTCGGAGTTACCGCTGTAGCTCTGAATCGGGAACACGGAACGGAAGGCGGCTTCCAGACCGTACTGCCCTTCAGGATCTTGCTCGATAAACTTCTGGAACGAGTCAAGCTGGATAGAAAGGAGATATGGAATGTCCAGAACTTGTGGACGTTTACCAAAATCCTTACGAATACGTTTTTTCTCGGTATAGGAGTAAACCATAGGGTTCCTCAGCTCGCTGACAAGTCGACCCATCTGTCCGACGAAGGGACAGTTTGTGCAACACCATTTTGTGGACCGGAAAATTGAATACTTTCCGCAATACCTGTTGCTATCACGCTTAAATCATTTCGTCGCGATTTACACAGAGCGAGCACCCTGTCGCAATATATTAAGTCGTCGATAGAAACATGCATTGTCAGGACAATCAGCAGTCAAACAGTGTGAAATGCTACTGATGCCTTACAGCGCAAAAAGGCTGGTGACTAAAAAGTCACCAGCCATCAGCCTAATTGCTTAGGCTGCAACCAGAAGGGTTGGCTTATTTAACTTCAACTTCAGCGCCAGCTTCTTCCAGAGATTTTTTCAGTGCTTCTGCGTCGTCTTTGCTCACGCCTTCTTTCAGCGCAGCTGGAGCAGATTCTACCAGGTCTTTAGCTTCTTTCAGACCCAGGCCAGTTGCGCCACGTACTGCTTTGATAACAGCAACTTTGTTAGCGCCTGCAGCTTTCAGAATTACGTCGAATTCAGTTTTTTCTTCAGCAGCGTCAGCAGCTGGGCCAGCAGCAACAGCTACAGCGGCAGCAGCAGAAACACCGAATTTTTCTTCCATTGCAGAAATCAGTTCTACAACGTCCATTACGGACATAGCGGCAACTGCTTCAATGATTTGATCTTTAGTGATAGACATTTAAATTGTTCCTGAAAATCAGAATAAGTTTATACGTAAGCAAATGCTTTATAAAGATAACTGCGATTAAGCAGCTTCTTTTGCATCGCGAACAGCAGCCAGAGTGCGAACCAGTTTGCCAGCCGAAGCTTCTTTCATGGTTGCCATCAGGCGTGCAATTGCTTCTTCGTAGGTCGGCAGGGTTGCCAGGCGATCGATTTGCGATGCCGGGATCAACTCACCTTCAAAGGCTGCAGCTTTGACCTCAAATTTTGCATTCGCTTTCGCGAACTCTTTGAACAGACGAGCAGCAGCGCCCGGGTGTTCCATAGAGTATGCAATCAGGGTCGGACCAACAAACGTGTCTTTCAGGCACTCGAAAGGAGTACCTTCAACTACGCGACGCAGCAGGGTGTTACGAACAACACGCATGTATACGCCAGCTTCACGACCTGCTTTACGCAGTTCAGTCATTTTGTCTACAGTAACGCCACGGGAATCCGCAACTACTGCAGACAGCGCGCCTTTGGCTACTTCGCTGACTTCAGCAACAATCGCTTGTTTGTCTTGAAGATTTAAAGCCATTAGCTTTGCTCCTGGATGTTTGCCGGAACTCATGTTCCGGAACTCACTTCACTCTCCCAAACGGAAAGAGCGTCTTAATACGGTGAGCAGAAACAAGCCAGAATATCCAAAAATAATCTTAGCGTTCTGTCACCGTCTACGCAGGGGATTAAGTCTCTTGCGAAACACCTGCGGTCTTCGACGGAGGCCTGGATTAGGCCAGGCTCCAACGAACAATTCTTTTAGCCGCTAACTTTTGTTAGCAAACGTGGGGGTAAGATTGTAGACAAAATCACCGCCCACGTAAAGGCATTAGTTTGCAGCAGCGCTCAGGCCAGCCTGGTCAACTGCAACACCTGCACCCATGGTGGTGGAGATGCTAACTTTCTTGATGTACACGCCTTTCGCCTGAGTTGGTTTTGCTTTTTTCAGCGCAACCAGCAGAGCTTCCAGGTTTTCTTTCAGTTTGTCAGCGTCAAAGTCCACTTTACCGATGGTGGTGTGGATGATGCCGTTTTTGTCGTTACGATAACGAACCTGACCTGCTTTAGCGTTCTTAACCGCTTCAGCAACGTTAGGCGTTACAGTACCCACTTTCGGGTTTGGCATCAGGCCACGTGGACCCAGAACCTGGCCCAGCTGGCCAACAACGCGCATTGCATCTGGAGATGCGATAACAACGTCGAAGTTCATTTCGCCTTTCTTGATCTGGTCAGCCAGATCTTCCATACCTACCAGTTCAGCGCCAGCAGCTTTAGCAGCTTCTGCGTTAGCACCCTGAGTAAATACAGCTACGCGAACGGAACGGCCAGTACCGTGTGGCAGTACAGTTGCACCACGAACGTTCTGATCAGATTTACGAGCATCGATGCCCAGGTTAACAGCAACGTCAACGCTTTCAACGAACTTAGCAGTAGCCAGTTCTTTCAGCAGAGCGATAGCTTCGTTGATGTCGTACTGTTTGGTCGCATCAACTTTGTCACGGATCACGGACATGCGCTTGGTCAGTTTAGCCATTTCTTAGTCCTCCACTACCAGGCCCATGGAACGTGCAGTACCTTCGATGGAGCGAGTCATCGCTTCAATGTCGGCACCAGTCATGTCGGCAGCTTTGGTCTGCGCGATTTCCTGCAGCTGAGCGCGGGAAATTTTACCCACTTTGTCTTTGTTCGGTTTACCGGAACCAGACTTGATACCCGCCGCTTTCTTCAGCAGAACTGCTGCTGGAGGGGTTTTGGTAACGAAAGTGAAAGAACGGTCAGCGTAAACAGTGATTACAACTGGGATTGGCAGACCTTTTTCCAGGGATTCGGTTTTGGCGTTGAACGCTTTACAGAATTCCATGATGTTCACACCCTGCTGACCCAGAGCTGGACCAACTGGTGGACTTGGGTTCGCCATACCAGCTGCAACCTGCAGCTTGACGTAGGCTTGTACTTTCTTAGCCATTCTAAAATCCTCTGATTGGGTAATAGCGCCTCAGGGAGGCTCCCCGTGAATAAAATTCGTTTTACGGGCCGAGACCCATAAAAACAAAAGGCGCGAAATTGTATTCCAATCTCGCGCCTTGTGCAACGATTAAATCGTCGCTTTTTTGATCGCTGCTTAGGCTTTCTCTACCTGAGCAAAGTCCAGTTCTACCGGGGTCGCACGACCGAAGATAGAGACGGAGACTTTCAGGCGGGACTTCTCGTAGTCCACTTCTTCAACCACACCATTAAAGTCAGCAAACGGACCGTCATTAACACGAACCATTTCACCCGGCTCAAACAGCGTTTTCGGACGCGGCTTATCACCCACCTGCTGCAGGCGGTTCATAATCGCATCAACTTCTTTGTCGCTGATTGGCGCCGGACGGTCAGACGTGCCGCCGATAAAGCCCATCACGCGCGGTACGCTGCGCACCAGGTGCCAGCTCGCGTCGTTCATAACCATCTGAACCAGCACGTAACCCGGGAAGAATTTGCGCTCGCTTTTGCGACGCTGGCCGCCACGGATCTCAACCACTTCTTCGGTCGGAACCATAACTTCGCCAAATAACTCTTCCATGTTGTGTAATTTGATATGCTCACGCAGCGACGTTGCTACGCGGCCTTCAAAACCGGAAAACGCCTGAACGACGTACCAGCGCTTTTTAGGGGCTTCAGACATCTCAGAACCTCAGGCCAGTGATAAAGGATACCAGGCGAACCAGAATACCATCCAGTCCCCACAGGATCAGTGACATTACAGCGGTAACCGCCGCTACAATCAGCGTGGTGTGCAATGTTTCCTGGCGAGTCGGCCAAATCACCTTGCGGACTTCGGTACGCGCTTCGCGTGCAAAAGCGACAGTCGCTTTGCCTTTCGTCGTCAACAGCGCGACACCACCCGCTGCAGCAATCAGAATTACCACTGCAAGCGCGCGTAGCGGCAGCATAATGTCACGATAAAGGTAGTTGCCGACAATCGCTACGATCAGCAGAACGGCTACCACTACCCATTTCATCGCTTCCAGGCCGCGCCCGCTCCCTTGAGCTTCGGTATTCGCACTCATAAACCAACCTGTCAGAAGTATTCTACAAACATTTTCACCCCGCGATTGCGAGGCAAACCAAATCGAAATGCTCATTCGCTTTTCGGATTATACGCTCTCTGCAGAGCCTGTCTCAGCAATGATTATGACAAAAATAATCACTGATGAGCCAGGTTCTGATCTGAAAGCGTGCAAAAAGGGCATCAAATGATGCCCTTTTATTGCGCATTGCGTCAAATGTTATCAGCAATTAGCCGAGAACTTTAGCAACCACGCCCGCGCCAACGGTACGGCCACCTTCACGGATTGCGAAACGCAGACCGTCATCCATCGCGATTGGGTGGATCAGAGTCACAACCATCTTGATGTTGTCGCCTGGCATTACCATCTCAACGCCTTCTGGCAGTTCGATGGTACCGGTCACGTCAGTTGTACGGAAGTAGAACTGTGGACGGTAGCCTTTGAAGAACGGAGTATGACGGCCGCCTTCGTCTTTGGACAGGATGTACACTTCAGATTCGAACTTGGTGTGTGGCTTGATTGAGCCTGGCTTCGCCAGAACCTGACCACGTTCGATTTCTTCACGTTTGATACCACGCAGCAGAACACCAACGTTCTCACCAGCACGGCCTTCGTCCAGCAGTTTGCGGAACATTTCAACGCCAGTACAGGTAGACTTCGCAGTCTCTTTGATACCAACGATTTCAACTTCTTCACCAACTTTGATGATACCGCGCTCTACACGACCGGTAACAACGGTACCACGACCGGAGATGGAGAATACGTCTTCGATTGGCAGCAGGAATGGCTTGTCAATCGCACGCTCTGGTTCTGGGATGTAAGAATCCAGGTAGCCAGCCAGTTCGATGATTTTCGCTTCCCACTCAGCGTCGCCTTCCAGCGCTTTCAGCGCGGAACCACGAACGATTGGGGTGTCGTCGCCTGGGAAATCGTACTGAGACAGCAGTTCACGAACTTCCATCTCTACCAGTTCCAGCAGCTCTTCGTCATCAACCATGTCACACTTGTTCAGGAACACGATGATGTAAGGAACGCCTACCTGACGACCCAGCAGGATGTGCTCACGAGTCTGAGGCATTGGGCCGTCAGTCGCAGCAACAACCAGGATCGCGCCGTCCATCTGCGCAGCACCGGTGATCATGTTTTTAACATAGTCGGCGTGGCCTGGGCAGTCTACGTGTGCGTAGTGGCGAGTCGGGGTGTCGTATTCAACGTGAGAAGTGTTGATGGTGATACCACGAGCTTTTTCTTCTGGTGCGTTATCGATCTGGTCGAATGCACGAGCAGAACCACCGTAGGTTTTAGCCAGAACGGTAGTGATTGCAGCGGTCAGCGTTGTTTTACCATGGTCAACGTGGCCGATAGTACCGACGTTAACGTGCGGTTTTGTACGTTCAAACTTTTCTTTAGACATCGATTGTCCCTCTAAGACACGGATAAATCGGTGATATCACCACATCAACCAGGCGAAATGCCTGAATTGTTGAATACAGTAAAATTGAAACAGAGAGAAACGGGAAGGAGAAGTGAAGTGGTGCTGATACCCAGAGTCGAACTGGGGACCTCACCCTTACCAAGGGTGCGCTCTACCAACTGAGCCATATCAGCACGTATTGGAGCGGGCAGCGGGAATCGAACCCGCATCATCAGCTTGGAAGGCTGAGGTAATAGCCATTATACGATGCCCGCATCCTGAAACTCGGCTACCCAGTTCTTTCTGTAACAAAAAAAGAGATTTCTCTCTTTTTCAGTTTGAGCTGGCTAATTTTTCCAACCAGCTCCGGCGGCATTTACGCTGCCAGAAAGTGGTGGTGGGGGAAGGATTCGAACCTTCGAAGTCTGTGACGGCAGATTTACAGTCTGCTCCCTTTGGCCGCTCGGGAACCCCACCGGACTTGATGGTGCCGACTACCGGAATCGAACTGGTGACCTACTGATTACAAGTCAGTTGCTCTACCTACTGAGCTAAGTCGGCATCAAGTAGCGCGCATTCTATGGATACCTGCGCGGTCATGCAACTAAAAATTTGCATAAAACGTTCTTTCGCTCACATTTTATGCGAACAGCACACTAAGCGCTGTAAAAGTAGTCATTCGCGGTCAAATAATCAACATGCAAGGGTCGTTTGCACGGGATACACCGTAGCGTGACGGCTTCCGCGTAACGTAGCGCTTTCCATCTTTTTTCTTATTATTCCTGCCATCTGGTGTTAACCTCCTGCCCATTGTCCAAAATTAACTGTGTGATGAGCCACGATCCGGCAGTATTGAGCTGGCTCACTGAAGCATGCTTATGAGCAAAAAAGAGCAAACGTTAATGACGCCTTATCTTCACTTTAACCGCAGCCAGTGGGCTGCCCTGCGTGATTCCGTCCCTATGACGCTGACGGAAGGTGAAATCGCACGGTTAAAAGGGATAAACGAAGATCTGTCCCTGGAAGAGGTGGCAGAAATTTATCTCCCCCTTTCTCGCTTGCTTAACTTCTATATCAGCTCCAACCTGCGCCGTCAGGCGGTACTGGAGCAGTTCCTCGGAACGAACGGTCAGCGCATTCCTTATATCATCAGCATTGCGGGCAGCGTGGCCGTGGGTAAAAGCACCACCGCGCGCGTATTGCAGGCGCTGTTGAGCCGCTGGCCTGAACACCGCAGCGTTGAGTTAATTACCACCGACGGCTTCCTGCACCCGAACGAAGTATTAAAAGAACGCGGGCTAATGAAGAAGAAAGGCTTCCCGCTCTCTTATGATATGCACCGTCTGGTGAAATTTGTCTCTGACCTGAAATCCGGGGTGCCTCACGTCACGGCACCGGTCTATTCACACCTGATCTACGATCGTATTCCGGATGGGGATAAAACGGTGGTCCAGCCGGATATCCTGATCCTGGAAGGGTTAAACGTCCTGCAGAGCGGGATGGATTATCCTCATGACCCACATCATGTGTTCGTTTCAGACTTCGTCGATTTCTCTATATATGTTGATGCGCCGGAAGATCTTCTCCAGAGCTGGTACATCAACCGCTTCCTGAAGTTTCGGGAAGGCGCGTTCACCGATCCTGACTCTTACTTCCATAACTATGCGCAGCTGTCAAAAGAAGAGGCCATTAAGGTGGCGACGGGGCTGTGGAATGAGATCAACTACGTGAACCTGAAAGAGAACATCCTGCCGACGCGTGAACGCGCAAGTCTGATCCTCACCAAGAGCGAGAAGCACGCAGTCGACCAGATTCGCTTGCGGAAATAATTGCGCAGACATAAAAAAACCGGCTTCACGCCGGTTTTTTCTTTATGCATGTGGCTTCTCGCCATTTTCATCCTGATCGACCGCGAAACAGGCGACCAGTTGACCACCATAATCCTTCAGCTGCGGCTGCAGCTGCGTGCAAGGACCAAAGCGGCGACTGCAGCGGGCGTTAAAAGCACACCCAGGAGGCGGATTCAGCGGGCTTGGCAACTCACCCGTCAGCTTAATACGCTCACGGCGATCGTCCGGGTTGAGACGCGGCGTCGCAGACAGCAGGGCCTGGGTATACGGGTGACGCGGGTTAGTAAAGATCTGGTCTTTGCTCCCCTTCTCCACGCAGCGCCCCAGGTACATCACCATCACTTCATCCGCAATGTGTTCGACAACCGACAGATCGTGGGAGATGAACACGTAAGAGAGTCCCAGTTCCTGCTGGAGATCCATCATCAGGTTCAGCACCTGCGCACGCACGGAAACGTCGAGCGCGGAGACGGGCTCATCGGCAATCACCACGTCCGGGTCGAGCATCAGGCCGCGGGCGATGGCAATACGCTGACGCTGGCCGCCGGAGAACATATGCGGGTAGCGGTCATAATGCTCGGTTTTCAGGCCGACCTTCGCCATCATCGCCAGCGCTTTTTCGCGGCGCTGCTCTTTGCTCAGATTACTGTTAATGAGCAGCGGCTCTTCCAGAATCTGTCCCACTTTTTTACGCGGGTTCAGAGAACCGTACGGGTTCTGGAACACAATCTGGATTTTCTGGCGACGCAGCTTCTGCGCCTGAGGATCGTGTTTGAGCAGATCCTGCCCCTGATAATAAAGTTCACCGCCGGTCGGGACTTCAATCATCGTCAACAGACGGCCCAGCGTAGATTTACCACAGCCCGACTCCCCAACCACCGCCAGCGTTTTGCCGCGTTCGAGGGTAAAGGAGACGCCGTCCAGCGCTTTCACCAGGCGCTCAGGGGCAAAAATCCCCTTCTTCACCGGGTAGTGTTTTTTCAGATCGATGGCCTGCAACAGCGGTTGTTGCGTGGTGGCCTGTTGCGTACTCATAGTGTTGGCCTCCCGGCATCATCGAGTGGGTAGTGGCATTTCGACTGACGGCCGTCAGCAAGCTGGTTCAGCTCTGGCTCTTCCGCCCGGCATTTGTCCGTCGCATACGGACAGCGCGGGTTAAGCAGACAGCCCTGCGGACGGTCATATTTACCCGGCACCACACCCGGCAGTGACGCCAGGCGCGCTTTATCCTGGGCAAACTCCGGCAGCGCACGCAGCAGAGCCTGCGTATAAGGGTGACGCGGTGCGCGGAAGATATCGTGCGAACTTCCGGTCTCGACGACCTGGCCTGCATACATCACGATGATTTTGTGCGCCGCTTCGGCCACCAGCGCCAGGTCATGCGTAATCAGGACCAGCGCCATATTTTCCTGCTGCTGCAACTCCAGCAGCAGTTCGATGATTTGCGCCTGAATGGTCACGTCCAGCGCCGTCGTCGGTTCATCCGCAATCAGCAGTTTTGGCCGACAGGCAATCGCCATCGCGATCATCACGCGCTGGCTCATCCCGCCAGAGAGCTGGTGCGGGTAGACGTCCAGACGCGATGCCGGGTCAGGAATACCCACCTGATTCAGCAGATCGATCGCACGCTGGCGACGGGTTTTCTTATTACCGCCCTGATGCACCTTTATCGCTTCCATAATCTGGAAGCCGACGGTGTAACACGGGTTAAGGCTGGTCATCGGGTCCTGGAAAATCATCGCCACTTCCGCGCCCACCAGCTGGCGGCGCTGTTTTTCGGAAATGCGCTTCAGATCCTGACCATTGAACTGCAGGTTTTCCGCCATCACACGGCCGGGATAATCGATAAGCCCCATAATCGCCAGTGAGCTCACCGACTTACCGGAACCGGATTCCCCGACAATACCCACCACTTCGCCCTGATTTACGCTGTAGCTGATGCGGTCCACGGCGCGAAACTCAGTGCCAACGTCTCCGAAGTGCACCGATAATTGATCTACATTTAATAACGCCATCTCGTGCCTCTTACTGCTTCAGTTTGGGATCAAGCGCATCACGCAGGCCATCACCCATCAGGTTAAATGCCAGCACCGTCAGCAGGATTGCCAGACCCGGGAAGGTGACAACCCACCAGGCGCTTTGTGCGAACTGCAACACGTCGGAGAGCATCGTGCCCCACTCCGGTGTTGGCGGCTGCGCACCCATGCCCAGGAAGCCAAGAGCGGCCATATCAAGAATGGCGTTTGAGAAACCGAGCGACGCCTGAACAATCAGCGGCGCAAGGCAGTTCGGGAAGATATTGACGAACATCTGGCGCATCGCCCCCGCCCCCGCCACGCGAGACGCGGTGACGTAGTCGCGGTTCACTTCCACCAGCACCGCCGCACGGGTTAAACGCACGTAGTGAGGAAGCGCCACGAAGGTCAACGCCAGCGCGGCGTTACCGATAGACGGACCGAAGATCGCCACCAGCACCAGCGCCAGCAGCAGGCTTGGCAGCGCCAGCATGATGTCGACAACACGCATAATGATGTTATCGACGATGCCGCCGAAGTAACCCGCCACCAGACCAAGCACAATCCCCATAATCAGGGACAGCACCACCACCAGGCAGCCAACCAGCAGCGACAGACGCGCGCCGTACATCAGACGCGAAAGCACATCGCGGCCTACATCATCGGTACCCAGCAGGTGCGCCAGGCTACCGCCATCCTGCCACGCAGGAGGTGCAAGCAGCGCATCGCGGAACTGATCCGCAGGGTTATAAGGTGCGAGGAAGTTCGCAAACACCGCAATCAGGATCATGATTGCGACATACACCAGCCCTACTACCGCACCTTTATTGCGCTTGAAGTAGTGCCAGAACTCCTGCAGCGGTGTCATTGGAACCGGTGCAGCAACCACTTTGTTTTCAGAAACGTGTGACATGATGGCCCCTTACTTCTTATGACGAATACGCGGGTTCACCACGCCGTACAGCAAATCGACCAGCAGGTTGACGAGGATAATCATCGTCGCGACCAGCAGCACCCCGCCCTGCACGACCGGATAGTCACGGCGTTGCAGCGCATCAATCAGCCAACGACCAAGGCCGGGCCAGGAGAAGATGGTTTCGGTCAGGATAGCCCCTGCCAGCAGCGTACCCACCTGAAGACCAATAACGGTCACCACCGGCAGCATGGCGTTACGCAGCGCATGTACGATGATGACGCGCATACGGGTTAACCCTTTGGCGCGTGCGGTACGGATGTAATCTTCGCCCAGCACTTCCAGCATGGAGGAACGGGTCATACGCACAATCACCGCCAGAGGGATGGTGCCCAGCACCATGGCTGGCAGGATCATATGCGCGACGGCATCGATGAAGTTACCCTCTTCACCCCAGATAGCCGTATCAATCAGCATAAAGCCGGTCAACGGATTGGTGTCATCGAGGAAAACCATATCGCTGACGCGCCCGGAGACGGGCGTCAGGTTAAGCTGCACCGAAACCAGCATAATCAGCATCATGCCCCACCAGAAGATAGGCATGGAGTAGCCGGTCAGCGCCAGGCCAACAGCGGTGTGGTCAAAAATTGAGCCACGTTTAACGGCAGCCAGTACCCCAACTGGAATACCCACCGCAGTGGCGAAAATCATGGCGCAGACGCCAAGCTCCAGTGTCGCTTTAAAACGCGGCACGAACTCGTCCCACACCGGAAGACGGCTTTTTAGCGAAATCCCTAAGTCACCGTGCAACACGCCCCAGATATAATGGAGGTACTGCTGCCACATCGGCTTATCGAGGCCGAGTTCAGCCAGAAGCTGCGCATGACGTTCAGGGGAGATACCACGCTCGCCCGCCATAATCATTACCGGGTCGCCGGGGATCATATGGACGAAGGCAAAAGTGAGAAGGGTGATACCGATAAACGTCGGGATAACAAGTCCCAGACGTCGGAGGATGAACTGCAACATAACCCGGATTCTCTCTGATGACGCACGACCAGTGGCGTGACGTCTGTATTGCTCACAAATCTTATCCCCTCTCCTTTCAGAGAGGAAATAAAGCACTGCTGCCGGGTGGCGCTACGCTTACCCGGCCTACATACCGTAGGCCAGTGCAGCGCAGCGCCGCCTGGCGTTGCTTTTAATTATTCAACCGATACGTTTTCGAAGTGGTGTTTGCCCAGTGGATCAACCACATAGCCCTTCACTTCTTTACGCACTGGCTCATACACGGTGGAGTGAGCAACAATCAGCGCCGGAGCCTGATCGTGCATAACAACCTGCGCTTGCTTGTACAGCTCAATACGTTTGTTGTGATCGTCGGTCGCACGCGCCGGCTGGATCAGGTCTTCAAACGGCTTGTAGCACCAGCGAGAGTAGTTAGAACCGTCTTTCGCCGCCGCGCAGCTGAACAGGGTAGCGAAGAAGTTGTCCGGATCCCCGTTGTCACCGGTCCAGCCCATCATCACCGCCTGGTGCTCACCCGCTTTGGCGCGCTTCAGGTACTCGCCCCACTCGTAGGTCACGATCTTGGCCTGTACACCAACTTTCGCCCAGTCAGCCTGAACCATTTCCGCCATACGGCGTGCGTTCGGGTTGTACGGACGCTGTACCGGCATCGCCCACAGCTCAACGGTGAAGCCTTTATCCTGGCCCGCTTCTTTCAGCAGCGCTTTCGCTTTCTCAGGATCGTAGCTGTAGTCTTTAACGTCATCGTTATAGCCCCACATAGTTGGTGGGATCAGGTTCTTGGCTGCAACGCCTGCGCCCTGGTAAACGGCTTTGATGATCGCTTCTTTGTTCACCGCGTAGGTCAGCGCCTGACGCACTTTCACGTCATCAAACGGTTTCTTCTCGGTGTTGAAGGAGAGGTAGCCCACGTTCAGGCCCGCCTGTTCCAGCAGGTTAATGTTCTTATCCTGCTTCATGCGCGCGATGTCAGCCGGGTTCGGGTATGGCATCACCTGGCATTCGTTTTTCTGCAGTTTTGCATAACGCACGGACGCATCAGGCGTGATGGAGAAGACCAGACGGTCGATCTGCGGCTTGGTGCCCCAGTAGCCCGGGAAGGCTTTATACAGAATACGGGAGTCTTTCTGGTACTGCAGCAGCTGGAACGGGCCGGTACCGATTGGGTTCAGGTCCACTTTCTCAGGCGTGCCGGCTTTCAGCATGTTGTCCGCATACTCTTTAGAGAGAATAGAGGCGAAGTCCATGGCCAGGTCAGCCAGGAATGGCGCTTCCGGACGCGTCAGCACGAACTGCACGGTTTTATCGTCCACTTTTTTCACTTCTGAGATCAGGTCAGGCAGACCCATCCCTTCGAAGTACTCATAGCTGCCGCCCGACACTTTGTGGTACGGGTTCTGGGCATTTTTCTGACGGTCGAAGGAGAACACAACGTCGTCGGCGTTAAAGTCACGCGTTGGTTTAAATTCTTTGCTGTCCTGCCACTTCACGCCCTGACGCAGGTGGAAGGTATAGGTCTTACCGTCTTCGCTGACGTCCCACTTCTCAGCCAGACCCGGAATCACTTCGGTGGTGCCGGTTTTGAATTCAACCAGACGGTTATAGATCGGTACAGAGCTTGCGTCGTACGTCGTGCCAGAGGTAAAGAGCTGTGGGTTAAAGCCTTCCGGCGAGCCTTCAGAACAGTAAACCAGGGTTTTTGCCTGTACGCTTGCTGCCACGGTCATAGCCACCAGGCTCAGACCAAGCTTCAGCATCCCTGACTTCTTCAAGGAAATACTCATTATTCTGCTCCAATGTGATGTTTTGCTTTGTTGTGTTACGCCGCCAGACCTTTATTTATTTTTTACCCGGTCCGGTCGGTGGTGCCCGAAGGCAGTAAAGGGATGGAGAATCCTTTCAGAAGAGCGTTTGAGTTGCAGCGCAGATCGTCCCTGAAATGCCCCTCATGCCCTACAATCTGTCAACAGAATGTGAAAACGTCAATACAGGTGACGGGGATTTACGTGGAGTGTGAGAAACCGCAAACAAAGATTAAAAAAACTATGTATGCCAGTTTTCAGCAGGGAAATTTATGCTACTCGCCATCTTGCAGCACAAATATCTTCATATTTCGCAACAATCAGTGATTAACTTTTATTCAGAATGGGTAAATTTTCTTGCAGAATGGTGATTATCTGAGCACTAAATACCGCGAACGTTAAAACGCACAGCGAAAAATGCTGAGGTTATCCATAAGCAACGCGAAAAAAGATCAATCTATATATAAAAAAATACAATGGATTATGTCACAAAATCGTTAACAGGCAGGGAGAAGCCAGGATAAGGGGCGTTTTGGTGACTCTGGCGGGCTAAGGTCATAATGCAAAAAGGGCTAACCTTGCGGTTAGCCCTTTTCAGAATGTGGTCGGCGAGAGAGGATTCGAACCTCCGACCCACTGGTCCCAAACCAGTTGCGCTACCAAGCTGCGCTACTCGCCGAATGCGGAGCGCATCTTACTGCTGAGGTGCGCCCCCGTCAATCCCTTATTTTCAAAAAGCCATTCAACTGGCGATATTCTCGCCAGAGCAGCTACTGCGCGGCTTTTGCGGTGCTATCAGGGAGTTTACACCAGTTGTTGTTTTCGTTAATTCCACCATTTGGTGAGGTATAGCCGAGACAACCCATAATGGTGTCGTACAGTTCAACGTGGCGACGTGGCACCTTCATCTCCGCCTCTTTTTTCAGATGAGCAAACATTGCAGCTTTGTCAGGGTTTTCCAGATACTTATCCGACATCCACATAATCATCGGCACGCGGAACTGCTCCGGCGGTGCCAGCTTGCGCGGTGTACCGTGCAAATGCTCTTTCTCATTGATGGATTCACCGTGATCTGCCGCATAGATAACAATCGCTTTCTTGTCGCGCAGCTGGTCAATCACGCGGCTCAGGAAGGTATCAACATACAGTACCGAGTTATCGTAGGCATTGATCAATTCCTGCTTGCTGCAGTCTTTATTAATACCGACGCACTCAGGTTGCCACTTTGCAAAGTCGCGCGTGTAACGTTGGTAATAGCTGTAATGTGACCCTTTTGTATGCAGAATGACGAGATGTTTGCCCTGCGGATGATTCTTCAGAGACTCAGACATCTCCTCAAGCAGCAGCATATCGTCGACGTTTTTACCGCGGTTGCGGGGCTCGGCGCCAATCTGCTCACGGTACGCGATGTTATCCGCCAGCGTATTGGTGTAGAACCACATCTCACTTTGCATAGCGAAGAGATCGGAGCTAAAACCAAGCTGCTTCAGCACAGCAAACACGTTTTGCTCTTTCAGCGTGCGTTGTGGGTTATCACTCGCACCGCCTTCACGCACAAACATACAGCGCAATGAGAGCTTCGTCGCGGTATCGCAAGAGTAGCCGCGATAGGCCACCAGGTTCTTTTCCTGAGCCAGTTTTGGTGTGGTATCACGGTCGTAACCGAGAATACCCATATGATCCCAGCGTGTTGTTTCACCGATAACAAACACGACGTAAGTATCATCCAGTCCGTCAGCAGGTGCCTGATAGGTGAATTTTTTTGTCGGGTTAATCAGCGATTTCACATCACTCGATTCGTCCGCCTGTGCCCAGGCATAAAGACCTAATGCCGAGAGCCAGTTAGACGGCAGATAAGAGTTAGCCACTACACCACCGTAGCTTGGCATATCAACGCCCGTCGCTTTTTCAATTCGTTTTTGCTGTTTTTCCATTAAGCGAATAGGCGCCCATACCAGCAGTCCGGCCAGCAAAACGACAACGATATTGCGTACCCGCTGTCCGCGCGTACGCAACTGGCGTAATAAGGTATAGCGGCAGGTATTACTCCAGATAAAGAAGAGCGGGATCAGGCAGGTTAACACCGTCCAGACGATAAAGCCTTTACCGACCACCTCTTTTGAAAGATCGATATCCGTGGTCATCACCGACGCCACGATACCGTACCCGATGACGACGTTCATGAACGTCATGTAATAGCTTGCGGCGGCAGAGATAATCACCACCAGCGAGGCCAGAATTTGCCAGGTACGTCGGCCAAAAAGTGAGAGCAGGCGTAACAGGAAGAAGGTTGCCAGAACGGAACCAAACACTTCAATCGCGGCAAAAATTCCATTTCTTACGGTGAGGTGTTCAAAATAACCTTCCACTCTTCTGAACAGCACCGCGCCATTCAGAAACAAACCGATATAGACAGCCAGCATCAGACACAATCGTTGCTGGGTAAGAGACCTAATATATTTCATGCAAACAACCCTGGGGGAAGGGGTATAAAGACCCGCCGAATCTCATCGAGAAAGCAGACAGAGTAAGTTGGTGCGAGAGAAACCGTTATCAGAAAGGTCCACAAGCGCGATAAGTAGACCACAGCGGGAAAGAAAAGTGGCAGCAGAGAATGTGATCGATGAAGATTTTTACAAAATAACAAGTCCGAAAGCAATGCAGAGATAAAAAAGAGGCCCTGCGGCCTCTCTTCATTAAATCAGGCATGCGCTTCTTTATAGACTTCACGCTGCGGCTGACGAATCGTCGTGGACAGTGCCAGCGAAATAATCAGCAAAGCAAATATCACGCAGAAGGTCACGTAGAACCCGCCGAACAGCGAGGCAATCAGCGAGCCGCAGATACTGCCGATCCCAAAGCCGAGATAGATAACCCCGTAGTTTTTCGCCAGGTTATTCAGCCCAAAGAACTCGCTTACCAGCGACGGGAAGACGGTAATGGTGCCGCCAAAGTTAAAGGCCACGCAGGCAATTGCTGCAAAGAATGTCGCTTCATTCAGCGGGGCGAACAGTAACGCCGCCATCCCCACCAGAGAGACCACCTGCCCTATCGTAATGACGCGGATACGGGCAATCTTGTCGGACAAGATCCCCAGCACCAGGCGACCAGACAGGTTGGCGATGGAAATAACCGTCACCGCATTCGCCGCGGTTGCCGCATCCAGTTTCACCATTCCCTGGGCGATATCTTTCGCCACGCCAATGACGTACAGACCGCTCATGCAGGCCGTCAGGAACATCACCGCCAGCATCCAGTACTGCGGTTTGCGCATGGACTGCGCCAGCGTAAAGTCGTTCTCCACCACGCCGTTAACGGATTTCACTTCCTGCTGCGGGGCATCTTTCATCAGCGTGGCACCGAACAGAATCATCACCAGCACGATGGCACCCCAGATCATGAAGGTCTTTTCGAGGCCAACGGACGCCAGAAGATGGGCATCAATAAACTTAAAGCCGAGGCTGCCCAGGCCATAAGAACCAATGGCAAAGGCGGAGATTAACCCCTTACGCTCCGGGAACCACTTCACGCAGTTCGACAGCGTCAGCAGATAGCCCGCACCGTCTGCCAGGCCCACCAGGACGCCAGCACTCAGCCACAGCATCATCAGGTTGCTGGAATGCGCCGTCAGGAAGAAGCCCAGACCGAGCAAAATGCCGGACGCCATGGTCACGCGCTTCACGCCAAAACGCTCCTGCAGCTTGCCCGCGACGGAAGACGAGATCGCCAGCCCAAGACTCAGCAGACCAAAAGAAAACGCCACCTGGCTGACCGGTGCGCCAAGTTTGTCGGAAAGCGCACTGTTAAACAGACTCCAGGTATAGACCGATCCCAGCGCGAACTGGGTGACGATGGTGCCAAAGAGCGTGAGCCAGCGCGTACGGTTATAAGTTGATGTGTTCATGGCCGTTGTCCTGCAACAGAAATTAGAAGAATTCGCTGAGGACAACGATAAACAAAACCCTAGCGGTGATGGGGTAAAACGGCATGAAATGCAGGAGGAACGGAATGAAATGCCTGGAATCGGGAATGAATGACCTTGCCGGGGAACAAAGCGACAGCAGGTTAGTACCTGCTATCGCTGTAAAGCCCGTGGTTATTGTTTCCGAGATGTTATCGCTACGTTTAAAAAAGTAACAACATTAAAAATTCGCACTCACCCCCAGGGTATAGAGAAACTCTTCACCCGTCGTGGTGCGTTCCCCCTGAGCCAGCGACGCATACGCCGCCATGTGCGTATTAAAAGGCATATCCGTTCCAACAGTGACATCCATCCAGCTACCGTTTTGAGCAGGGGCCGGCGTTTGCGGCATGCCAAACTGCGATTTCCACTGGTTTTCACCAAACTGCTGGTTATAGCTCACCTGCGCCCAGGGACGAAGATCGCCGTACTGAGTATTTACGCGCCAGCCTAGCGTGCTCACGCTGGCATGCCAGAGCGGATCGGCGAGCGTCTGCGTCGTCGCGCTATCGCCAAACTCATTGATCATCATCGGCGTCGAGCCGTCATACCGCCAGGACATCACCGGACCGGTGGTTATCCGCGCTGAAACCGGAAAATTCCAGCCCAGGCTCATCGCCGCGTCCGTGGTGGCGCCTGAAGGTACAGCCAGGGCAAGCCCAGGCAAATTTTGCGAAGACTGAATACGCTCAGCAAGAATATCTTCATAACGCGGTTGGTGATCCGCGTCCCATGTATAGCGTTCCGCCGTATTATTTTGGGCGTCTGAAACGATATATTCCTGTTGCCAGGCAGACGCTGTATGACAAAACAACAGGCAGGCTGAAATCCCCACCAGGCCAGAAACAGCATGGCGACCACTGATTTTTTTTATCATCATCAAAGCGACCCCAGAGAGAGCCGAGTTCGGCGATATTTGTCGTTATTCAGGAAGCGTTTAGCGGGCATATAGCCCTGTATTAACTATTGTCTTTATACCAGGCACGTCAAGACAGACGGAATGAAAATTTTGCGAAATCAGCATCAGTAAGGGAGATAACGGATGGAACGTTGCGGTTGGGTAAGCCAGGATCAGCTTTATATCGACTATCACGATCGGGAATGGGGCGTGCCGGAGACGGAGGGCAGAAAACTCTTTGAGATGATCTGCCTTGAGGGACAGCAGGCGGGATTGTCATGGATAACGGTACTGAAGAAACGTGAAAACTACCGCAACGCCTTCCACCAGTTCGACCCCGCCGCCGTCGCCGCCATGACCGATGAAGACGTAGAACGCCTGGTGCAGGATGCTGGCATCATCCGCCATCGCGGTAAGATCCAGGCCATCATCGGCAATGCCCGCGCTTACCTGGCGATGGAGCAAAACGGCGAGCCCTTCTCTGCGTTTGTCTGGTCGTTTGTGAATAACACGCCGCAGCTCACTCAGGCCACCTCGCTGGCGGAGATCCCGGCCTCCACGCCGGAGTCGGACGCGCTCTCTAAGGCCCTCAAAAAGCGCGGCTTTAAGTTTGTCGGCTCCACCATCTGCTACGCCTTTATGCAGGCCTGTGGCCTGGTCAATGACCATGTTACCGGCTGCTTCTGTCATCCGGGGAGGCAACATGATCCGCAAGTGGCAAAGTGACAATGCCGATCCGCTCCTGAGCCTGTGGCTTGAAAGCACCACCGAAGCGCACCCGTTCATCAGCGCAAGCTACTGGAAGGAGAACGAAGCCATGGTGCGGGAGGTCTACCTCCCTGCAGCGGAAACCTGGGTGTGGGAAGAGGACGGTACGCTGCGTGGTTTTATTAGCATTATACAGTCGCAGTTTGTGGGGGCGCTGTTCGTCAGGCCAACGTATATCGGGCAAGGTATTGGAGGCGCGCTGCTGAACCATGTTCAACAGCGCTTCCCGCATTTAAGCCTGGAGGTCTATCAGAAAAACGTCCGGGCGGTGAATTTCTATCATGCACAGGGCTTTCGCATCGAAGACAGCGCCTGGCAGGACGATACCCAGCACCCGACCTGGATTATGAGCTGGCAGGCGGATCAAACGCCGTTAAGGTAAGCTCAGGCCCCTGGTATTTCTCGACCCAGGCCAGCGCCGTATTCCCTGCACAACCGTTCCCCAGCTTCGAGCTGGGGAGATCTTTGGTCAGCACGTTAACCGCCCCGTTTTTACAGATCCCCCCCTCGGCAGGCTCAAGATCGGGCCATGCGCCCTGGTGAATACAGATCACGCCCGGTTTAATCCCGTCGCTGACCACCGCCCCTGCCAGCACCTGACCACGATGATTCCAGACGCGCACCACATCGCCGTCCGCAATCCCGCGGGCTTTTGCGTCATGGGTATTCAGCGTGATCGGCTCTCGCCCGGCGACCGCATACTGCTCACGCAGTGAGGAGTAGTTAAGCTGGCTGTGCAGACGATGTGCGGGATGAGCAGATAACACCTGCAGCTGCTCCGGCTGGGCGTTGCCGTGCCACTCGTCCGGCTCCAGCCAGGAAGGGTGTGGCGGGCAATCGGCATAGCCAAAGCTGGCGATGCGCTCGCTGTAGATCACAATCTTGCCGCTCTCGGTTTTCAGCGGATGGTTCTCCGGGTCGCGGCGGAAATCAGCGAAACGGACGAACTGCGCGTTCTGTTCGCTTTCCGGCATTTCGATCAACTGGTTCGCTTCCCAGAACGCAGAAAATGGCGGCAGCGTTACGCCCTGCGCCGCACCGCGCTGCCCGGCGATCTGGTAAAACGTCTCCAGCCATTGCAGATCCGTTTTCCCTTCGGTAAAACGTTCACGACCGCCCGCTTCCCACCGCTCGCTCAGTTCAGCAAACACGTCAAAATCATCACGTGCTTCATCGCGCGGCGCCACAACGCGCTTCATCGGTACCATATGCTGGTTGCTGTAATCGCCGGTCATGGTGAGATCGTTACGCTCAAACGACGTGGTCGCCGGCAGCACAATATCCGCATGTTTGGCCGAAGCGGTCCAGAAGCACTCGGAAATCACCACCAACTCCGGCTTTTGCCAGGCGCGGATCAGGCGATTGGTATCCTGATGGTGCGTGAAGTTCGCCCCGCCCGCCCACCAGATAAATTTAATATCCGGGAAATGGCGGTCCAGACCGTTGTGCTGATAAAAACCGCCCGGGTTTTCCAGGGCTTCAATGATTCGCGCCACCGGGATTTTATCCACGGCATCCACGCCGCCTGCCACCGAACCTTGCAGAGAAGCCAGCACCGCCGCTTTGCGCGTTGGGTTTCCGCCGTTGGCAAAATGATAGGAGAGACCAAAACCGCCGCCCGGCGTACCGATCTGCCCGAGCATGGCGGCAAGCGTGACCAGCATCCAGTGCTTCTGCTCGCCAAACTGCTGGCGCTGCATCCCCCAGCCGGACATTAACATCGTGGTGTTGTCATGGAATAACGCGGCCAGTTCGCGAATTTTGTCAGCAGAAACACCACAAATTCCTGCCGCCCATTCTGCGGTTTTAGCCACCCCGTCGGATTGCCCCGTGAGATAGTCGGCAAATTGGTCAAAGCCGGAGGTGCAGCGGGTGAGGAAGTCACTGTCGTGCCAGTCGTTCTCCAGCAGCGTATGGGCGATACCCAGCATCATTGCCACGTCGGTGCCCATATGCGGCGCAATCCACTCGGCTCTGTCGCCGAAGAAATCCATGGTTTCAGAGCGCATCGGGTCAATGCAGATGATGCGCTTGCCGCTTTTGCGCAGCGCGTCGAAATAGCCAATGCCCTGCTCGTCACTGGCATTCCAGGCAATTTTCAACGTGTTAAGCGGGTTGGCACTCCAGAGCACCACCACATCGGTATGCGCCAGCACCAGCGGCCAACTGGTCTGCTGCTGGTAAACTTCGTTGCCGCCGACCACGTACGGCATGATCGCCTGCGCAGCGCCAGTGGAATAATCTCCCAGATGTCCTGTATAACCGCCCGCCAGACTCATGTAACGCTGCAGCAGCGTCGACGCCTTATGCAGCACGCCGTTTGAACGCCAGCCGTAAGATCCGGCAAAAATGGACGATGGGCCGTAACGTTCGCGGATGCGCTTATGCTGGGCGTGGATCAACGCCAGCGCGTCATCCCAGCTCACGCGAACAAACTCATCCTGGCCGCGAATACCCTGCGGTTTGTCCGGCGAAGCCAGAAAACCCTTACGCACCATCGGCCAGCGCACGCGCGTTTTGCTATGCACCTGATCGCGAACGACGGTCTGTAAAGAGTTGGGATGTTGTGTTGGCAGTGCCCCGCGGGACGACAAAACATTTTCGCCATCGGTTTCGACCAGCATCGGCCCCCAGTGGGCGGCGGTCAGAATGGTTTTCGTTGAGGTGCTCAAGCGTGCGCTCCTGGTTACGTGCAGGTTTTACGGCCTTCTTGCTGAGGCCGTTTATGGTTTGTCACAAATTTCAGAGTTATACCCGGAATTTTCTCCGTATCTGGACGTCATAATCAACTGCCACGCACGCCGTGGCAAAGAATAAAAAGGATTAAGGAAAGAAGATGAAAAAACGCGTACTCGTTATTGCCGCTCTGGTGAGCGGTGCACTGGCTGTTTCTGGCTGCACAACCAACCCTTACACCGGTGAGCGCGAAGCGGGTAAATCCGGCATCGGCGCAGGTATCGGCTCACTGGTAGGTGCAGGCGTTGGGGCACTCTCCTCCTCCAAGAAAGACCGCGGTAAAGGCGCGCTGATTGGCGCAGCGGCGGGGGCAGCACTGGGCGGCGGCGTCGGTTATTACATGGATGTGCAGGAAGCAAAACTGCGTGACAAAATGAAGGGAACCGGCGTAAGCGTGACGCGCAGCGGCGATAACATCATTCTGAACATGCCGAACAACGTGACCTTTGACAGCAGCAGCGCAACGCTGAAACCAGCGGGTGCGAACACGCTGACCGGCGTGGCGATGGTGCTGAAAGAGTACAACAAGACCGCCGTGAACGTGATTGGCTACACCGACAGCACCGGCAGCCAGGATCTGAACATGCGTCTGTCACAGCAGCGCGCGGATTCCGTTGCCAGCTCGCTGATCGCCCAGGGTGTGGAAGCGAACCGCATCCGCACCAGCGGCATGGGCCCTGCCAACCCTATCGCCAGCAACAGCACGGCGGAAGGTAAAGCGCAGAACCGTCGCGTAGAGATTACGTTGAGTCCAATTCAGTAATCGCATTTCTCCCTCTCCCGTGGGAGAGGGTTGGGGTGAGCAGCTGTGTTTAAAGTCAACATCTGACGACTAAGCTGCCGCCCATTTTTTATTGTCCCGCACCATCGCATTCAGGATTGTTACCAGCTTTCTGACGCAGGCTGTCATCGCCACTTTAAAGGCTTTTCCCTTGCTTCTCAGTTTCTCAAAAAAAGCCTGTATGGTTGGGTTATAACGCACCGCTGACATTGCCGCCATGTACAGCGCTGCACGCACCGCACTTCGTCCTCCCCAGATACATCGTTTTCCTTTCATCTTTCCGCTGTCATGGGCATAAGGACACACGCCTACCAGTGCGCTGATTTTACATCTGTTAAGTTGTCCCAGCTCCGGCAGCATCGACAGCAGAACCGCCAGCGTTGTCCGTCCTATACCCTTGACTTCTTCCAGCAGCTTCACTTTCTCCTGCCATAGCGGCATCACTTTTATCTGCTGGTCGATGTCGTCATCCGTGTCCTTTATCTCTGCATTAAGCCAGTCAATATGCCGTTTGATGCCCGTCCGGATAAGCTCATCAGTGCAGGAGCCGTAGCGGTTCTGCTCCATGGTTCTGTTGTCCACCAGCTGACGGCGGCGGGATACCATCATGGCCAGACGCTGTGTCTGTTCGTCCGGAGCGGGTCTGACATCCGGTGTCATTCTGCGGCCAAACTCGCAGATGATGCGGGCATCGTTCGGGTCTGTCTTGAACAGCGTCCCGAGAGCCCGTGCGAAGTGTTTGACCTGAGCAGGGTTAACGACGGCGACAGGCAGCCCGGCAAGTTCAAGTGTGGCAGCAAGAAGGTTGTGGTAGCGCCCGGTGGCTTCCATCACGATGCGTGCAACGGCACGGGATGAAAGGGCGTCGAGGAGTAGCTGATGGCCCTGAGGGGTATTGTCCAGATGAAGGAAAATCCCGTCAGGACTGATAAATACATCAAAGGTCTCTTTGGCGATATCGATGCCAACGGTGGTATGTTCAGTCATGTTCGAGTCTCCCGGCCTTGTAATATACGGGCTGGCACAGGCCGCCCGGGCAGCTGTTCGGGTTAACAGGAAAACTGAAGCCACGCCAGGAGCTCACCCGCGGGCTTGGAAACCCAGAGGGCTAACGGGCTGTGGCATCAGGTCAAACTCAGTGACAGTTTACCCGTCTGTTGACGGGTAACTGAAGTGACTTTAAACATACAAGGGCACCAGACCGCACCCCAGGTAAGCGCTGCGCCACCGGGCAAATTACTTGATTCGTCCGATTTTCCCGTTAAGGTATTCTCACTAAATTCAGGGAAATCAGCGATGAGCAAACCAGCCCGGGCCACCATCAGCGACGTGGCGAAAGCCGCCAGAACCGGTAAAACCAGCATTTCGCGCTACCTTAACGGCGAGAAACATCTATTGTCCGATGCATTGCTGGCGCGTATTGAACAGGCTATTGCCGATCTCGACTACCGCCCCAGCCTGATGGCCCGCGGGCTCAAACGTGGCCGCACCCGCCTTATCGGACTTATCATCGCGGATATCACTAACCCCTACTCTGTAAACGTGCTCAGCGGTATCGAAGCCGCCTGCCGCGAAAAAGGTTTTACGCCTCTGGTCTGTAATACCAACAACGAGGTCGACCAGGAGTTGCACTATCTCGATCTGCTGCGCAGCTATCAGGTGGAAGGGATTGTGGTCAACGCGGTGGGCATGCGTGAAGAGGGGCTGAACCGTCTGCAGCAATCCTCCCTGCCCATGGTCCTCATCGACCGTAAAATCCCGGAATTTGCCTGCGATGTGGTCGGGCTGGATAACACCCAGGCTGCCACGACCGCGACCGAGCATCTGATTGAACAAGGTTTCGAGGCGATTCTCTTTCTGAGCGAACCGCTGGGCATGGTAAATACCCGACGCGATCGGCTGGCTGCATTTCGTGCCACGCTGGCGCGTTATCCTGGCGTGATCGCCGAAAATGCCGAAACGCCGCTTCACGAAGCCGATCAGCTCGACAATACCCTACGCCAGTTCCACACGCGCCATCGCGGGATGCGCAAAGCCGTTATCTCCGCCAACGGGGCACTAACCCTGCAGGTTGCCCGCTCACTCAAGCGTATTGGCCTGCACTGGGGCAGCGATATCGGTCTGCTGGGGTTTGATGAACTGGAGTGGGCGGAGCTGGCTGGCGTCGGCATTACCACCCTCAAACAGCCCACCTGGCAGATTGGCTATGCTGCTGTAGAACAAGTGGTTCGTCGTATTGAAGGCACCAGTGAGGCCGTACGCGAGCAGGTCTTCTCCGGCGAGCTGATCGTCCGCGGCTCCACCGCACGTTAATTTCCCCTTGTGATAGCGATCATAAATTCGACATCCTGAGCTTTTCTTTGGAACCGGTTCCATCTAGCGTAATAGTATTGATATGTTGCGATGGAGTCCGAAGATGGGCAGGAAAATCATGGTGGTCACCGCCGCATATGGCGCGGAGCAGGTGCGACAGGCGGGCGGTCAGCGGGCGATGCTTCCCGTTATTGCGGGTGCAGGCGCCGACGGCGTGGAGATCCGCCGCGAGCTGTTCAATAGCGAAGAGTTACTGGCGCTGCCTGCGCTCGGTGAGTCCATTGAGCTTCTGGGCCTGCTGGCGTGTTACTCAGCACCTGCCGCCCTGTTTATGCCCGATGGCACCCTCAACCCGGACCTTCCGCGGTATCTCTCAGAAGCCAGCACCCTGAACGCGCTGTGGCTGAAGGTTTCCCTGGGCCATTTTAGCGACACGCAGCCTCTCGATGCCTTACGTACTCTGCTCAATACCAGCGGTATCGCGCTGGTTGTGGAAAACGATCAGACCGACTGCGGCCAGCTTGCACCGATGCAACGCTTTCAGGCCGCCTGTTGCGAAAGGGCGCTTCCCGTCACGCTGACTTTTGACATGGGCAACTGGCTGTGGGTCGGTGACTCCCCGGAAGAGGCCGCGCGTCATCTGGCGCCTGCCGTGAGCTATATCCACGTTAAAGCCGCCGTTCCGCATAAAGATAACTTCCGCGCCGTCGCGCCGGACGGTGCCGATTCCCGCTGGCTGGATCTGCTTGGCCAGCTGCCTGCCGATGCCCCGCGCGGTATCGAGTTCCCGCTGGAAGGGGCGGATTTAACCGCCGTTACCCGCCATTACGTCAACCTGCTGCGCGAGGAGTAAATCATGTACAAGACGCTGGATGTCATCACGATTGGCGAAGCCATGGCGATGTTTGTCGCCACCGAAACGGGCGAGCTGAGCGCGGTAGAGCACTTTATCAAACGCGTGGCGGGCGCAGAGCTGAACGTCGCAACCGGCCTGGCGCGTCTGGGTCTGAACGTCGGCTGGGTCAGCCGCGTGGGCGATGACAGCTTTGGCCATTTCGTTCTCGATTCGCTGAAAAAAGAGGGGATTGATGCCGCAGGCGTCACGCTCGACGGACGCTTCCCCACCGGCTTTCAGCTTAAGTCTAAAGTTGCAAATGGAACCGATCCCATTGTGGAGTATTTCCGTAAAGGGTCGGCCGCCAGCCATCTCTCCGTAGAAGATTACCACGCCGATTATTTTGCCTCCGCGCGCCATTTGCACCTGAGCGGCGTGGCGGCGGCACTCTCTGCCAGCTCGTATTCGCTGCTGGATCATGCGGCAACGACCATGAAGTCGCTGGGCAAAACGATCTCTTTCGATCCAAATTTGCGCCCGGTGCTGTGGAAAAGCGAAGCGGAAATGATCGAGAAGCTTAACCGGCTGGCATTCAGGGCGGACTGGGTTCTGCCGGGCCTGAAAGAAGGGATGATCCTGACCGGCAAAAATACACTGGAAGGCATTGCTGACTTCTACCTGAATAAAGGGGTAAAAGCGGTGGTGCTGAAAACCGGCGCCGATGGCGCATGGTTTAAAACAGCCGAAGGCGAGCAAGGCGCGGTCGCGGCGGTGAAGGTCGAGAATGTCGTCGACACCGTCGGCGCGGGCGATGGCTTTGCCGTGGGCGTCATTAGCGCGCTGCTGGAAGGCAAACCGCTGCAGCAGGCGGTTGCACGAGGCAACAAGATTGGCTCACTGGCCATTCAGGTGCAGGGCGACAGCGAAGGATTACCGACACGAGCACAGCTCGGCATGTAAATTCCCTCTCCCCGTGGGAGAGGGCCAGGGTGAGGGCAACAGGCCGCACCCAATAATTAAACCACCGTGTACCCTACAGGCAACGGCGGTAACAACCTCAACAACAGAGGCAAGCCTATGAACAGTTCGACCAATGCAGTAAAACGCTGGTGGTACATCATGCCAATCGTGTTTATCACGTACAGCCTGGCGTACCTTGATCGTGCCAACTTCAGTTTCGCATCCGCGGCGGGGATCACCGAAGACCTCGGGATCACTAAGGGCGTCTCATCCCTGTTGGGCGCCCTCTTCTTCCTGGGGTATTTCTTCTTCCAGATCCCCGGTGCTATTTACGCCGAACGCCGCAGCGTGCGTAAGCTGATCTTCATTTGTCTGATCCTGTGGGGCGCCTGTGCGTCACTTACCGGCGTGGTGAACAATATTCCTGCCCTGGCCGCCATTCGCTTTATCCTTGGCGTCGTTGAGGCGGCGGTCATGCCCGCGATGCTGATTTACATCAGCAACTGGTTTACCAAATCTGAACGCTCACGCGCGAATACTTTCCTGATCCTCGGTAACCCGGTCACCGTACTGTGGATGTCGGTGGTCTCCGGCTACCTGATCCAGTCCTTCGGCTGGCGCGAGATGTTCATCATCGAAGGGGTTCCGGCAGTGATTTGGGCATTCTGCTGGTGGGTGCTGGTGAAAGATAAACCTGCCCAGGCGAAATGGCTTTCCGAAGATGAAAAAGCGGCGCTCCAGGCGCAGCTGGATAAAGAGCAGCAGGGTCTGAAGGCGGTACGTAACTACGGTGAAGCCTTCCGCTCCCGTAACGTGATCCTGCTCTGCGCGCAGTATTTTACCTGGAGTATCGGCGTGTACGGTTTCGTGCTGTGGCTGCCGTCGATCATCCGCAGCGGCGGCGAAAACCTCGGCATGGTTGAAGTGGGCTGGCTCTCGTCCGTACCGTATCTGGCTGCGACCATCGCCATGATCGTCGCCTCCTGGGCGTCGGATAAGCTGCAAAACCGTAAGGTGTTCGTCTGGCCGCTGCTGCTGATTGCTGCTTTTGCCTTCATCGGCTCCTGGGCCGTGGGCGCGAATCACTTCTGGGCCTCTTATACCCTGTTGGTCATTGCCGGTGCCGCCATGTACGCCCCGTACGGTCCATTCTTTGCCATCATCCCGGAGATGCTGCCGCGTAACGTGGCGGGCGGTGCCATGGCATTAATTAACAGCATGGGCGCGCTGGGTTCGTTCTGCGGCTCCTGGTTTGTTGGTTACCTGAACGGAGCCACCGGCAGCCCATCCGCATCGTACATCTTTATGGGGGTGGCGCTTTTTGCCTCCGTGTGGCTTACTCTGATTGTTAAGCCTGCTAATAATCAACAGCACCCCGTCGGCGCACGCCACGCCTGAATCCTTAAAAATCAACGGAGATTAGCATGAAGCCGTCCGTCATTTTGTATAAAGCACTGCCGGAAGATCTGCAGAAACGCCTGGAAGAGCACTTCACCGTCACGCAGGTGAAAAACCTGAGTCCGGAGACCGTGGCACAGCATGCCGATGCGTTCGCCAGCGCCGAAGGCCTGCTGGGTTCAAGCGAGAAAGTGGACATCGCCCTGCTGGAGAAAATGCCGAAGCTTCGTGCTACTTCAACTGTTTCAGTAGGTTATGACAACTTCGACGTGGATGCCCTGAGCGCCCGCAAAATCCTGCTGATGCACACGCCGCATGCCCTGACGGAAACCGTGGCCGACACGCTGATGGCGCTGGTGCTCAGCACCGCCCGTCGCGTGGTTGAAGTGGCCGAGCGCGTTAAAGCAGGCGAATGGACAAAAAGCATTGGCCCGGACTGGTTCGGCGTGGATGTTCACGGCAAAACGCTGGGCATCGTGGGTATGGGACGTATCGGGCTGGCGCTGGCACAGCGCGCGCATTTTGGTTTCAACATGCCGATACTGTACAACGCGCGCCGTCACCACGGTGAAGCGGAAGAACGTTTTAACGCGCGTTACTGTGAGCTGGATACGCTGTTGCAGGAAGCCGATTTTGTCTGCCTGATCCTGCCGTTGACGGATGAAACACGTCACCTGATTGGCAAATCCGCATTTGAAAAAATGAAGAAATCCGCCATTTTCATCAACGCGGGTCGTGGCCCGGTGGTGGATGAGCAGGCGCTCATTGAAGCCCTTCAAAATGGCGAGATCCACGCCGCCGGTCTGGACGTGTTTGAGCAGGAGCCACTGCCGGTGGATTCTCCACTGCTGAAAATGCCAAACGTCGTCGCCCTACCCCACATCGGCTCTGCCACTCACGAGACGCGCTACAACATGGCGGCTACCGCAGTGGACAACCTGATTGCCGCGCTGGGTGGAAAAGTGGATAAAAACTGCGTTAACCCGCAGATCCAACAGTAGAAACGAAAAAACCCGCCAGAAGGCGGGTTTTTGAATTTTGTGCTACTGGGTTGGAAGCTTACAGGCTTACAACGTTACCAGCTGCTGGGCCTTTAGCGCCGCTTTCGATGGTGAAGGACACTTTCTGACCTTCGTCCAGAGATTTGTAGCCATCGTTCTGGATAGCAGAGAAGTGTACGAACACGTCTTTTGAGCCATCGTCAGGAGTGATGAAGCCGAAACCTTTATCAGCGTTGAACCATTTTACCAGACCAGTCATTTTAGCAGACATAGAATTACCTTAATTAACAAATATATTGTGCCTTCCGGCTTGATGGATTGCGTTACAGATTTTTAAGCGATGAAGGAAGGGTCACAACGAAGGGTATCTATGGATAACAATCTGGACTGCTTTACTAAACTGCTTTAGGTCTGTGTAACAAACCGACGGGAATAGTTATACCGATGTGGTAGAGGAATGACAAGCGTTATTTTCGCAATGCATAAAAAAACCCCGCCTGACGCGGGGTTTTTCCGGTTTATTCTGTGGCCGTGACGGCGGCACTCCAGGCCTGGCTAAAGGCCTGATGCTGGGAGGCCAGTGGCCCAATCAGCGTATTGTACTGACTTGCCTGCTGCGAAGTCGGGAACTGGATGCCGTTGGCAACAAAGCTCACCTGAGTGTCCTGCTGGGCGATAAAGTCACCCACCTGAACCAGCTGCTGCGTAAAGATTTGCGCGGCCGGAATCAGCGGTTGCAGCGCTTCAGACGGTTTGGTCACCACTTTCTCATACACTTTGTCAAAGACCGGTTTGAGATCGTCGCCCTGCTTAAGCGCAGAACGTGACGCATCAGCCTGCATTTTTGCATTCTGTAGCTGCTGGCTCAGCACGCCAAGCGCCCCGTTGGACTGGCGCAGCGGTTCACGCTGAGTCACATAATCCTGTGGAACGCGGATGGCGTTTACGCTATCCACGACCGGGCGGATACCGGAATCCATCGCCTGGCTCACCTGCTGTGAATACCCATAAAGAATGGCGTAATCAGACACAAAGGGACCAAACTGTTTTTTCTGATCCGCAGTCAGCGTCGGTAACCGCTCGCCGCTGCGCATCACTGTATTCTGCAGAAAATCGATAAACGCTTTGCGCTGATCGCCTTCTTTATCAAAACACCCACTCAGGCTAACAACCATCAACAACGCCGCAATAGGCGCAAACCAGCGAGAGCAGGACTTTCCTGTCGCCATTTTATTACTCCTTTCACCCAAAAAAGCGCACACCGGCACACGCGTGCCCGACGGCTTACAAGGATAGTCCAGGTCAGCCTTGCAAGATACTCTTTTCATGTAAAACGCCTATTGCCGATTTATTTCTTATCATTTACAAAAAAATACCTGACGGGCCCTCCTTATGGTTAATCAGGTAATTAGCATAACTATCCATATAGCTGAATCGGATAAAGCGATCGTTACCGCACGATTAATCACACCCGTGACGATCCTGGGTTTGTATTAGGGACTATTCTTAATTGGCTCTCTGATGTTCTTGATCACGATGTGAGATTTAAGAGGAGTTCTCAATGGAATATAAAGATCCTGAGTTTGAGCTGCTGAGCAGTCTGGAACAGATCATTTTTAAAGATGTACCGCAGACGATTACCCTGCAACAAAAAGCCAATCCCTTTACAGAATATGAGCAATTGCGCAAAGGGACAGGTCTGAAGACAGAAGAATTCGCCAGAGCGATGGGTGTCAGCGTAGCGATGGTGCTGGAGTGGGAGTCAAAACGTGAGAGACCCACGCCAACCGAGTTAAAGCTGATGCGCCTGATTCAGGCCAACCCTGCACTCAGCAAACAGATAGCGTAGTGACGTTTGAACGCCCCCGCCTTCGCGGGGGCTTGTGTTTAAAGGCTTTCGCAACGCCAGCCCGCCTCTTCCCAGATCATCTCGTGCGACAACGTTAACCCTTGTAAAAAAGCGTCATCGTGAGACACCACCAGCAGAGCTCCCGGAAAACCGGCCAATGCCGCTTCAATGGCCTGAACCGAGGCCAGATCCAGATGGTTGGTCGGTTCATCCAGCAACAGGAGCTGCGTGGCCTCAGCACGCCATAATACGCATGCCAGTGCCGCCTTAAGACGCTCACCGCCGCTCAGTTCCGCCAGCGGGAGCGCGACTTTATCGGCCCCCAACTGAAGCTGCGCTAAACGGGTTCGTAATACCCCCTCTTCAAGGGGCGTATTGCCCAGGTTGAGGTGGGTCATGACCGACTGCGAGAGATCGAGCCGGGACAGATGTTGGTCGAGATAAGCGCAGCTGACGGAAACGTTGCAGGTCCCTGAACGCGGGCTGATTTCGCCGAGAATCGCTTTTAACAGCGTCGACTTCCCGCAGCCGTTTGGTCCTTTTAACACCACGCGCATCGGACCATCCATCCGCCAGTTGAGTGGGGGAACGGGCACATGCGGCAGCACCAGATTTTCCATCACCAGCACCTGTTTTCCTTCCGGAATCTGACTCCCCGGCAGGGTAAACATCACCGGGTTATCGTCTTCAACCCGCTCACGCGCCTTGTTTACGGCAGCGTTCAGGGCATCATTTTGCTCGTTATGCTGCTTTTTCCAGCTGCCAATACGTTCCTTTGCCGCGCCTTTATATTTGACACGTTCGAACGATGCGATATTGAGGGTATCGACGGTGCGTAATGTTTTTGCCGACCGCCGCTGGCTGTCGTCATGCTCTTTCTGCATGCGCGCGCGGGTACGTTTGCGCGCCGTCGCCGCGTGCTCCAGCGCCGCGCGGGCAGCCTGTTGCTCAGCATCGCGCTGGGTTTGATAATCCGCATAATTCCCGCCATAGCTGCGAAGACCAGCGCCACTCAGTTCAAGAATACGCGGCACCTGCGCCAGCAGCTCACGGTCATGGGAGGCCACCAGTACACCGCCCTGATAACGGGCAAGCTGGTCGTAGAACCATGTCCGGCCTTGCCGGTCCAGGTGGTTAGTGGGTTCGTCCAGCAGCAGATAATCCGCTTGCGCCGTAAACGCCCCGCACAGCAACGCGCGGACACGCTCGCCACCGCTGAGTTCAGCGGCAGGCTTATCAGGCTCAAACGGCGGCAGTGTCGCCCGGGCAAACGCCTCTCTCAGGCGCTCTGCTAAATCCCAGAAGCCATCAAGCGTTTCCAGATCGTCAGGCTGATACTCTCCGCTGTCGACACGCGCTCGCGCCGCGAAGATGGCCTCGTACCCGAGCAATTCAGCCAGCGTCGTGTGTGGCAAAATATCCTGCTGCTGCGCCACATAAACCTGTGTTCCGGTTCGTTCGATATGCCCGTTTGCGGGTTCATCAAGCCCCGCCAGCAGGCGCAGCAGACGTGTTTTCCCACTGCCGTTGCGGCCCACCAGCGCGCACAGAGACGGCTCCAGAGAAAGATTCAGCGGACCAAAAAGGATATCCCCCGTCGCAAACTGACAGGTGACCTGATGCAAAATAAAAGAAGGGGACTGCGCAAAATGAGCCATAAGCACTCCTGAATGAAATCAAAACATCCCCTGCCGACGCGGTGGCGTTTAGCAAGGATCGAAATTCATCAGTCGTGTTTGTTCATTTTTGGGGGGCACTCCAGCGCGAGAAATTTAACGAGGGTAAGGATAACGGTAATGTGTTGAAGGTTTCAAGGTTAAATTTTGGGCGACTTATACTCCCTCAGCCCTTTGGGAAGGACTACTTTGCCGATACCCTGAAGGCGCCGCGCTTATCCGGCCTACAAAAGCCCCATAAAAAAACCCGCCGAAGCGGGTTTTCAAACTGCTGGCAAAGTGCATTTTGTCAGTTTCCCCCGGCGGCGCTACGCTTGCATGGGCCTACAATGAAACGTGCAACCCATTACACAATGTAGGCCGGGTAAGCGTAGCGCCACCCGGCAAGAAAGACGGCTCACATGTTTATGACAGCGTGCACATTACTGCAGCAGCGAAATATCCGCCACGCGCAGGAACAGCTCGCGCAGTTTTTCGAGCATAGAGAGACGGTTGATACGCAGGTCTTTATCTTCTACGTTCACCATCACTTTCTCGAAGAAGGCGTCGATCACGTCACGCAGTTCCGCCAGCTCCACCAGCGCTTCCTGGTAGCGGCCTTCCGCGAAGTACGGTTCGAGCTTGTCGCGCAGCACCACAACCTGCATCGCCAGAGCAATCTCTTCCGGCTCTTTCAGGGTTGCGGCGTTCACGCGTTCGTTCAGCGTTTCGTCGGATTTCGCCAGAATGTTGGAGACACGCTTGTTAGCCGCAGCCAGCGCAGATGACGCTTCCAGCGTACGGAAGTGGGAAACCGCCTTCATACGCGCATCGAAATCAGCCGGACGGGTCGGACGACGCGCCAGCACCGCCTGAATGGTGTCAACGGTGTAACCTTCGTCCTGATACCAGGCGCGGAAACGACCGAGCATAAAGTCGATAACGTCGTCCACCACGTTCGCGTTGGTCAGCTTGTCGCCGTACAGACGCACCGCTTCTTCGGTCAGTGTCTGCAGATCGAGGTTCAGGTTCTTCTCAACGATGATGCGCAGCACGCCCAGCGCAGCACGACGCAGCGCAAACGGGTCTTTGTCCCCTTTTGGATGCTGGCCGATACCGAAGATACCCGCCAGGGTGTCCATCTTGTCGGCAATCGCCACGGCGCAGGCGACCGGGTTAGACGGCAGTTCGTCACCCGCAAAGCGCGGCTGATACTGCTCGTTCAGTGCCACAGCCACGTCTTCCGCTTCGCCATCGTGACGCGCGTAGTGCATGCCCATCACGCCCTGGGTGTCGGTAAATTCGAACACCATGTTGGTCATCAGGTCGCACTTGGAGAGCAGGCCCGCACGGGTCGCATGGTTGACGTCGGCACCAATTTCGCGGGCGATCCAGCCGGACAGCTCCGCAATGCGGTCGGTCTTGTCGCGCAGCGTACCCAGCTGCTGCTGGAACAGCACGGTCTGCAGACGCGGCAGGTTATCTTCCAGACGTTTTTTGCGGTCGGTATTGAAGAAGAACTCGGCATCCGCCAGACGTGGACGCACCACTTTCTCGTTACCGGAGATAATCTGGATCGGATCTTTCGATTCGATGTTGGCGACGAAGATGAAGTTTGGCAGCAGCTTGCCGTCGTTGGCGTAGACCGGGAAGTACTTCTGGTCACCCTTCATGGTGTACACCAGCGCTTCTGCCGGAACGGCCAGGAATTTCTCTTCAAACTTCGCGGTCAGCACCACCGGCCATTCAACCAGAGAGGTCACTTCTTCCAGCAGGCTGTCGCTCAGATCGGCATTACCGCCAATCTTGCGCGCCGCCTCTTCCGCGTCCGCTTTGATTTTGGCTTTACGCTGTTCGTAGTCAGCAATGACCTTACCGCGCTCCAGCAGGATTTGCGGATACTGGTCGGCATTGTCGATGGTGAACTCCGGCTCGCCCATAAAGCGGTGGCCGCGGATCACGCGATCGGACGCCACGCCCAGAATGGTGGCAGGAATAACGGTGTCGCCCAGCAGCAGGGTCACGGTATGCACCGGACGCACGAAGTGGACGTCAGACGCGCCCCAGCGCATCAGCTTAGGAATCGGCAATTTCGCCAGCGACGTGGCAATCATGTCCGGCAGCAGCGCTTCTGCGCTCTCGCCTTTCACATGCGCACGATACAGCAGCCACTCGCCTTTGTCGGTGGTCAGACGCTCGGCCTGGTCAACGGTGATGCCGCAACCGCGCGCCCAGCCTTCAGCCGCTTTGCTCGGCTTGCCTTCCGCGTCGAACGCCTGGGCAATAGCCGGGCCACGTTTTTCGACTTCACGATCCGGCTGAGACGCCGCCAGATTTGCCACTTTCAGCGCCAGACGACGCGGCGCAGCAAACCACTCAATTTTACCGTGCGCCAGGCCAGCGTTATCCAGCTCGGCAGTCACGTTCGCAGCAAAAGATTCAGCCAGGCTGCGCAGGGCTTTTGGTGGCAGCTCTTCGGTGCCGATTTCCACCAGGAAAGTTTTCTCAGACATGGCCGCCTCTTATTTGTTTCGGTTGCACATCGGGAAGCCAAGGGCTTCACGGGACGCGTAGTAAGCTTCAGCAACGGCTTTGGTCAGGGTACGAATACGCAGAATGTAGCGCTGACGTTCAGTCACGGAGATGGCTTTGCGGGCGTCCAGCAGGTTGAAGCTGTGGGCGGCCTTCAGAATACGCTCGTAAGCAGGCAGCGGCAGCTGAGTCTCCAGCGCCAGCAGCTGCTGCGCTTCTTTCTCGTACTGCTCGAAGCAGGTGAACAGGAAGTCCACGTCCGCGTATTCGAAGTTATAGGTGGATTGCTCCACTTCGTTCTGATGGAACACGTCGCCGTAGGTGGTTTTACCCAGCGGGCCGTCGCTCCAGACCAGGTCGTAAACGCTGTCTACGCCCTGAATGTACATCGCCAGACGTTCCAGACCGTAGGTGATTTCACCCGTGATCGGCTTACATTCCAGACCGCCAACCTGCTGGAAGTAAGTGAACTGGGTCACTTCCATGCCGTTCAGCCACACTTCCCAACCCAGACCCCAGGCACCCAGCGTTGGGTTTTCCCAGTTATCTTCCACGAAACGGATATCGTGAATGGTTGGATCCATACCCAGCTCTTTCAGCGACCCGAGGTACAGTTCCTGAATATTGTCGGGCGATGGCTTAATCACCACCTGGAACTGATAGTAATGCTGCAGACGGTTCGGGTTCTCACCGTAACGACCATCGGTCGGACGACGGGAAGGCTGCACATACGCGGTCGCCATTGGCTCTGGTCCCAACGCGCGCAGGCTGGTCATCGGGTGTGAAGTGCCGGCGCCGACTTCCATGTCCAAAGGTTGAACAATGGTGCAGCCCTGACGAGCCCAGTAATCCTGTAAGGTCAGGATCAGGCCCTGGAAGGTCTTGGTATCAAACTTTTGCATAGTATTTCGTGCTGGATACGTGTGGTTTTAAATGGAAGGGACCAGTATACCCGCTGGCTGCAAGATATACAGTACGAAACGGGGTTGTTTAGGGAAAATTGGGAAATAAGCCTTCAGGCCAGAACGTGGGCGACGTCTGGCTGTTGATTATGCGAGCAGGCTAGCGCATGGAGAGGTGTAAAAACTGGCCGTCTGCATCAAACGAGCAGACAAAGCCCTCTTTACGCGACGTATGGCCCCGCAGCTCATAGCTTCCCTGAAAGCGCTCAAATCCGGTGACATCAATCTTCTGAACGGCCGAGTTATAGCGGCGTGCAGCCTGATCTTTACAGATTGCCTCCATCTTCAGTGAACGTTCCGGGCTCATTTTGCCCTGCTGTGCTTTTTGCACAGGTGCTTCTTGTGGCGTACTGCAACCTGCCAGCATGAGCAGCAGAAAGAGTGACGCCACTCGCTTCATCATCATTTTTATTACCGTCATGGTCAGTGGCTGTTATTTTTAGTATCAAAGCTTTTATAGATTAAGGTCCGCCATTCTGCGAATCTCGCGGTCTTCCGGCAAGCCTGCTGATAAAACTCAGAATTTTCCAAACGAAGACTTTTGGACAATGGCAGTCACACTCCATTTACAGGGAACACGAGGAACTGATGGCGTCAAAAATTAACTGGATTGATAACCTGCGAGGAATAGCGTGTCTGATGGTGGTCATGATCCACACGACGACCTGGTATGTCACGAATGCGCACAGCATCAGCTCTGTTAACTGGGACATTGCCAACATTCTCAACTCTGCGTCTCGCGTCAGCGTTCCGCTGTTTTTTATGATTTCCGGCTTTCTCTTTTTTGGCGAACGTAGCGCGCAACCGAGGCACTTCACCCGCATCGCGGCCTGTCTGGGGTTTTACAGCGCCGTTGCCTTGCTCTATATCACCCTGTTCACCTCAATTAACGCCGGGCTATCACTCAAATATTTGCTGCAAAAACCAGTGTTCTATCACCTGTGGTTTTTCTTCGCCATTATCGTTATCTATCTTGTCTCTCCTCTTATTCAGGTGAAAAACGTCAGCGGGAAAATGCTGCTGGCCCTGATGGTGGTGATTGGCCTCATCGCCAACCCGAATACGGTCTCGCAGAAAATCGACGGATTTGAATGGTTGCCGGTCAATCTCTATATCAACGGCGATACCTTCTATTACGTGCTTTACGGCATGCTGGGGCGCGCCATCGGGATGATGGAGACGCAAAAACGTAGTCTGAACTGGCTTTGTGCGTCGCTGTTTATCGCAGGCGTGGCGGTGATATCGCGCGGGACGCTGCACGAATTGCAGTGGCGCGGTAATTTTGCCGATACCTGGTACCTGTATTGCGGACCGATGGTGTTTCTCTGTGCCGTCTCGCTGCTTACGCTCGTTAAAAACACGCTCAACGCGCGGCCACTCCCGGTCCTGAGCGTGATTTCGCGGCACTCGCTCGGAATTTATGGTTTTCACGCGCTGGTTATCCACGCCCTGCGAACAAGAGGTGTGGAGCTAAAGAGCTGGCCGGTGCTGGATATCATCTGGATTTTTGCCGCCACGCTGGTCATCAGCCTGCTGCTGTCGATGCTGCTGCAAAGAATCGATACGCGTAGGTTTGTAAGTTAACCAGATGGACGGGGAGTGGTAGGCCGGGTCAGCGCAGCGCCACCCGGCGGATGTTTACGACATCAGCGGCAGCAGCTGCTGATAGATTTTGCGGAACACGTCGCGCCTCTGCGCATAGCGGGCATGGCGTGCTGCGTCAGGCAAGTGCGCCTGTTCAAGCGGAAGCTGCGGTAACAATTGTGAAAGCGGTTTTTCGGGGTTCATGGCTATCTGTGCCAGCCGTGCGGCGCCGAGCGCGGGCCCGACATCGCCACCAGTGCGGAAATCCAGCTGCAATCCGCTGATGTCAGCCAGCATCTGTCGCCAGTATGGGCTCCGCGCGCCGCCGCCAATCAGGGTGACGCTCGACGGTTTCAGGCCGCAATCATGCACCACGTCCATGCCGTCGGCCAGCGCATAGCCCACACCCTCCAGAACCGCACGCGCCAGCTCAGCCGGGCCATGCTGATGAGTTAAACCAAAGAACACCCCTTTCGCTTCCGGGTTGTTGTGCGGCGTTCGCTCACCGGAAAGATACGGTAAAAACCAGATCGTACCCGCGGTGTCATCCGCCTGCTGCGCGGCGGAGATGAGCGCCGGAACATCGGCCATGCCGGTGAGTCTTGCCGCCCAGTCCAGGCAAGATGCGGCACTGAGCATCACTGACATCAAATGCCATTTCCCCGGAAGGGCATGGCAGAAACTGTGCACTGCGCTTTCAGGGTTGCTGCGATACCCGTCGCTAACGGCAAAATAGACACCGGACGTTCCCAGCGACAGCATCGCCTGCCCTGCCTCCACCATGCCGACACCCACGGCCCCCGCCGAATTGTCACCGCCTCCGGCCACCACCGGTACGGCTGGCATATTCCAGCGTTCAGCAACGGCTGGCTGCAGCGTGCCTGTCACCTCGCTACCTTCGAACAGCGCGGGCATATGGGCGCGGGTCAGATGGCAGGCATCCAGCATCGCCTCGCTCCAGTCACGTTTCGCCACGTCGAGCCACATCGTGCCCGCCGCGTCAGACATGTCGCTGGCGAAATCACCCGTCATGCGAAAACGCAGATAATCTTTCGGCAGCAGGACTTTCGCCACCTGCCGGAAAATCTCAGGTTCATGACGCTGTACCCACAGAAGTTTCGGTGCGGTAAAACCGGGCATCATCAGGTTGCCGGTGATCTGGCGGGAGGTGGGTACACGTTCCTCAAGAAGCGCACACTCTTCTGCACAGCGGCCATCGTTCCAGAGGATCGCAGGACGCAACACGCGATGCTGGCTATCCAGCAGCGTTGCGCCGTGCATTTGCCCGGCAATCCCCAGCGCTTTGACGTCCCGCAGAGGGTGTTTCTCGCCTAGCGCCTTGATGGCACGGTCCGTTGCCTGCCACCACTGCTCCGGGTCCTGTTCCGACCACAGCGGATGCGGACGTGAAACCTGCAGCGTTTCCGTCTGCGTGGCTAACACATCGCCCTGCTCGCTTAACAGGATGGCTTTCACACCCGACGTGCCAAGATCGATCCCGATATACATTACGGTGACTCCTTTAACAGAAATGCCCGGTGGCGCTAACGCTTACCGGGCCTACGTGCTGTTATTTATCGAACAGGTAGTGGTTGACCAGGTTTTCCAGCAGTTCCTGGTGCCCGCTCTGGTGCTGCGGCGCCAGCTGCTGCTGTTCAGCGTACTTCGCGATCTCCGCAAGTGATAACTGGCCTTTCAAAATTTGCTGACCCAGCTCACTGTTCCAGCCGCTGTAGCGCTTCGCAACACGCTTATCCAGCTCACCGTCTTCAATCATGCGAGCGGCGACTTTCAGCGCCAGCGCCATGGTGTCCATCGCGCCAATGTGGCCGTAGAACAGATCGTATTTGTCGGTGCTCTGACGACGTACTTTGGCGTCAAAGTTCAGGCCGCCGGTAGTGAAACCACCCGCTTTAATGATTTCGTACATCACCAGCGCATTCTCTTCCACGCTGTTCGGGAACTGGTCTGTATCCCAGCCCAGCTGTGCATCGCCGCGGTTAGCATCGACAGAGCCAAATATGCCCAGTGCAATCGCAGACGCAATCTCGTGATGGAAAGAGTGGCCCGCCAGCGTGGCGTGGTTGGCTTCAATGTTAACTTTAATCTCTTTTTCCAGACCGAACTGTTTCAGGAAGCCATACACCGTCGCCACGTCGTAGTCATACTGGTGCTTGGTCGGTTCCTGCGGTTTCGGCTCGATCAGCAGCGTGCCACGGAAGCCGATTTTGTGCTTATGATCGACAACCATCTGCATAAAGCGGCCAATCTGCTCGCGCTCCTGGCGCAGATCGGTGTTGAGCAGGGTTTCGTAGCCTTCACGGCCGCCCCACAGGACATAGTTTTCGCCGCCCAACTGATGCGTGGCGTTCATGGCCGTCACCACCTGCGTGGCCGCCCAGCTAAACACTTCCGGATCCGGATTGGTTGCCGCGCCCGCGCCGTAGCGTGGGTTAGTGAAGCAGTTTGCGGTACCCCACAGCAGCTTCACGCCGCTTTGCTGCTGTTTTGCCGCCAGCACATCCACCATCTGCGCGAAATTGTTCAGGTACTCTTTCAGAGACGCACCTTCCGGCGAGACGTCCACATCGTGGAAGCAGTAGTACGGCACGTTCAGCTTGTGGAAAAACTCAAATGCCACATCGGCTTTGCGTTTCGCCAGCTCGATGGCTTCACCCGGCTGCTGCCATGGGCGGTCAAAGGAACCCACACCGAACATATCGGCGCCGTTCCAGCAGAAGGTATGCCAGTAACAGGCGGCAAAGCGCAGATGGTCTTCCATGCGCTTACCCAGTACCAGCTCATCCGGGTTGTAGTGACGAAATGCTAAAGGATTGGTCGTTTTTGGGCCTTCGTAACGAACACGATCGAGTTGGTCGAAATAAGCTTGCATATTGAGCTCCATAATCAGGGTATGCGGCGAGTCGTTGATACAGGAGTAATAGTGAATAGACATTTTGGGTTGCTCAATTACGTTATTTCACACTGCTATTGAGAGAATGCACAACTGTGCGCTGGCTCGCAAAATAATGCGCAGGCAAACTATTTTTCGGCGTAAATTCCAGAATCAAATGTAATTAAGACGTTACGCATTTTAAAATCCGATCGCGGTCATAAATTCAGAAATAAACCAAATATCGTAATGAGAAGATAAAAATCTGTAATTGCCAGCCCGCCTTTCCGCGTTAAAAATTTGCTGCGTCCCAGCAGTGAATGTTTCTTTTATCTCAGCAACACATACCCCTACAAAAGGCCTAATAATTATGAAGATAAAGAACCTGACCCTAACGATCTGCACTACTCTCCTCCTTGTAAGCTTTGCAGGACATGCCAAAGAGGTCAAAATTGGCATGGCGATTGACGACCTGCGCCTGGAGCGCTGGCAAAAAGATCGCGATATCTTTGTGAAAAAAGCGGAATCACTCGGTGCGAATGTCTTTGTTCAGTCAGCGAATGGCAATGAAGAAACGCAAATGTCACAGATCGAGAATATGATTAACCGTGGTGTCGATGTCCTGGTCATTATCCCTTATAACGGCCAGGTATTAAGTAACGTAGTGAAAGAAGCGAAGCAAGAGGGCATCAAAGTTCTCGCTTATGACCGCATGATTAATAATGCGGATATTGATTATTATATTTCGTTCGACAATGAAAAAGTGGGTGAATTACAGGCGCAAAGCCTGATCGACAAAGTGCCTCAGGGCAATTATTTCCTGATGGGTGGCTCTCCGGTAGATAACAACGCCAAACTGTTCCGTGAAGGACAAATGAAAGTCCTTAAACCCTACATCGACAACGGGAAAATTAAGGTGGTTGGCGATCAGTGGGCCGACGGATGGCTGCCAGAAAACGCGCTGAAAATTATGGAAAACGCGCTGACGGCCAACAACAACAAAATTGATGCGGTCGTGGCCTCCAACGATGCCACCGCAGGCGGTGCTATCCAAGCGCTGAGCGCCCAGGGGCTGGCCGGGAAAGTCGCTATCTCCGGGCAGGATGCCGACCTGGCAGGGGTAAAACGCATTATCGCTGGCACACAAACCATGACGGTCTACAAACCGATTACCGAGCTTGCCAATACCGCGGCTGAAATCGCCGTGGAGCTGGGCAATGGCAAGCAGCCTAAAGCAGACGCGACGCTGAATAACGGGCTGAAAGATGTTCCGGCTCGCCTGCTCACGCCAATTGAAGTCAATAAAGAGAACATTGACGCCACCGTGATTAAAGACGGTTTCCACAAGAAGAGCGAACTGTAATCCAGCGCGGCCCCCGCTCTGTGGGGGCGCATCACGTTGTACTGTTCTTCCCTCGGGTTATGTGGAGCAGGTATGCCTTATTTACTTGAAATGAAAAGCATCACCAAGCGCTTCGGCGCAGTGAAGGCCGTCGACAACGTCAGCCTCCGGTTGAACCCCGGCGAAGTGGTTTCGCTGTGCGGCGAGAACGGTTCGGGCAAATCAACGTTGATGAAAGTTCTGTGTGGGATCTACCCACACGGCAGTTACGAAGGCGAAATTGTCTTTGCCGGTGAAGTGATCCAGGCGACACACATTCGCGATACCGAACGTAAAGGGATCGCCATTATCCACCAGGAGCTGGCGTTGGTGAAGCATCTCACCGTGCTGGAAAACATCTTCCTTGGAGCCGAGATTTCCCGCCACGGCGTACTGGATTACGACACCATGACGCTCCGCTGTGAAAAGCTGCTGGCGCAGGTGAGCCTCAATATTTCACCGGATACCCGCGTGGGCGATCTGGGTCTGGGGCAACAGCAGCTGGTAGAAATTGCTAAGGCGCTGAACAAACAGGTACGGCTGCTGATCCTCGATGAGCCCACGGCTTCGCTCACCGAACAGGAAACCGCAGTTCTGCTCAATATCATCCGCGATCTGCAAAACCACGGCATCGCCTGTATCTACATTTCGCACAAGCTAAACGAGGTTAAAGCCATTTCGGACACCATCTGTGTCATTCGCGACGGGCAACACATCGGCACGCGCGAAGCGGCAGGCATGAGTGAAGATGACATCATCACCATGATGGTAGGCCGCGAGCTGACGGCGCTCTACCCGAATGAGCCACACGCCAGAGGCGAGGAAGTGCTGCGTGTGGAAAACCTGACCGCGTGGCACCCCGTTAACCGCCACATTAAACGCGTGAATAACGTCTCGTTTTCTCTTCACAGCGGCGAAATTCTCGGGATTGCGGGCCTCGTCGGCGCCGGACGCACGGAGGCCGTAGAGTGTCTCTTTGGCGTGTGGCCCGGGCGCTGGGAGGGGACGATTTATATCGACGGCCAGCCAGTGAAAATCGACAACTGCCAGCAGGCGATTGCCCGCGGCATTGCTATGGTGCCGGAAGATCGTAAAAAAGACGGCATCGTACCGGTCATGGCGGTGGGGAAAAACATCACGCTTGCGGCACTCGATCGGTTCTCCGGCGCGCTGAGCAGCCTGGACGATGCCGCAGAGCAGCAGTGCATTCTTCAGTCGCTTGCCAGGCTGAAGGTCAAAACGTCCTCCCCGGAACTGGCGATTGGCCGCCTGAGTGGCGGTAACCAGCAGAAAGCGATTCTGGCGCGCTGCCTGCTTCTCAACCCACGCATATTAATCCTCGATGAGCCAACGCGCGGGATTGATATCGGTGCCAAATATGAAATCTACAAACTGATTAATCAGCTTGTTCAGCAAGGGATTGCCGTCATTGTCATTTCGTCTGAGTTACCCGAAGTGCTCGGCCTGAGCGACCGCGTGCTGGTGATGCACGAGGGGAAACTGAAAGCCAACCTGATTAACCAGAACCTGACGCAGGAGCAGGTGATGGAAGCCGCTTTAAGGAGCGAACGTCATGTCGAAAAGCAATCCGTCTGATATCAAAGTCGCCGTTCCGACGCCCGGTGCGTTCGCAGGGCTAAAAGCGCTGAACCTGCAGGTTTTCGTGATGATCGCAGCAATTATCGTCATCATGCTGTTTTTTACCTGGATGACCGATGGCTCATACTTAAGCGCGCGTAACGTCTCTAACCTGCTCCGCCAGACCGCCATTACCGGGATCCTGGCCGTAGGCATGGTGTTCGTCATTATCTCGGCAGAAATTGACCTGTCTGTAGGCTCGATGATGGGCCTGCTCGGCGGCGTGGCGGCTATTTTCGACGTCTGGCTTGGCTGGCCGCTGCCGCTGACCGTGGCGGTGACGCTGGTACTGGGTCTGGTCCTGGGGGCCTGGAACGGCTGGTGGGTTGCCTACCGCAAAGTCCCGTCGTTTATTGTTACCCTGGCGGGTATGCTGGCCTTCCGTGGGATCTTAATCGGGATTACCAACGGCACTACCGTCTCTCCCACCAGCGCCGCCATGTCGCAAATTGGTCAGAGCTACCTCTCCGATAGCGTGGGCTTTACGATTGGCGTGGTAGGTTTGCTGGCGTTTGTCGCCTGGCAGTGGCGGGGGCGCATGCGTCGTCAGGCGCTGGGGCTGGCGTCACCGGCATCAACCTCCGTGGTAGGACGCCATGCGCTGACTGCGGTCATTGTGCTGGGCGCCATCTGGCTTCTTAACGACTATCGCGGTGTTCCGACACCGGTCCTGCTGCTGGCGCTGTTACTGCTGGGCGGGATGTTTATGGCGACGCGCACCGCGTTTGGCCGCCGCATTTATGCCATCGGTGGCAACCTTGAAGCTGCCCGTCTCTCGGGGATCAACGTCGAGCGCACTAAGCTCGCGGTGTTCGCCATTAACGGCCTGATGGTCGCCATCGCCGGGTTGATCCTCAGTTCGCGTCTGGGTGCCGGTTCGCCCTCCGCAGGTAACATCGCCGAGCTGGATGCGATTGCCGCCTGCGTCATTGGCGGCACCAGCCTCGCCGGCGGTATCGGTAGCGTGGCGGGTGCGGTCATGGGGGCATTTATTATGGCGTCGTTGGATAACGGGATGAGTATGATGGACGTCCCGACGTTTTGGCAGTATATCGTCAAGGGGGCCATTCTTTTGCTGGCAGTCTGGATGGACTCTGCCACCAAGCGACGAGCCTGATAACCGTATTGTGACTTAATTGGGAAGTGAGCCATGTTTGAAAAGCGTCACCGCATTACGTTGTTATTCAATGCCAATAAAGCCTACGACCGTCAGGTCGTTGAAGGCGTGGGTGAATATTTGCAGGCGTCGCAATCCGAGTGGGATATCTTCATTGAGGAAGACTTCCGCACCCGTCTGGAGAACATCAAAGACTGGCTGGGGGATGGCGTCATCGCTGACTATGACGATCCCGTCATTGAACAGCTGCTGACCGACGTCGACGTCCCGATCGTGGGCGTCGGCGGCTCCTACCATTCCCCCGAAAATTACCCGCCGGTTCACTATATCGCCACCGATAATCATGCCCTGGTCGAAGCCGCTTTTCTTCATTTAAAAGAGAAAGGCGTCCATCGTTTCGCGTTCTATGGTTTACCCGCCACCAGCGGCAAGCGCTGGGCAGTCGAGCGCGAGCATGCGTTTTGCCAGCTGGTCGCGCAGGAGAAGTATCGCGGCGTAGTGTATCAGGGGCTGGAGACGGCTCCGGAAAACTGGCAGCACGCGCAAAACCGGCTGGCGGACTGGCTGCAAACGCTGCCCCCGCAAACCGGCATTATTGCCGTCACCGACGCCCGCGCCCGCCACGTGCTGCAGGTCTGCGAGCATTTACATATCCCCGTGCCCGAGAAGCTGTGCGTGATTGGCATTGATAACGAAGAACTCACCCGCTATCTCTCCCGCGTGGCGCTCTCCTCTGTGGCACAGGGCACCCGTCAGATGGGCTATCAGGCAGCGAAGCTGCTGCATCGTCTGCTGGATAAAGAGTCTCTGCCGCTTCAGCGTTTGCTGGTACCCCCTGTCCGCGTCGTGGAGCGTCGCTCAACCGACTATCGTTCCCTGAGTGACCCGGCCGTCATTCAGGCGATGCACTATATTCGCAACCACGCCTGTAAAGGAATTAAGGTCGATCAGGTTCTGGATTCGGTGGGCATTTCTCGTTCGAATCTGGAGAAGCGTTTCAAAGAAGAAGTGGGCGAAACCATTCATGCCGTCATCCATGCGGAGAAACTGGAGAAAGCCCGCAGCCTGCTCATCTCAACATCACTGTCGATCAACGAAATCTCGCAGATGTGCGGTTATCCGTCGCTGCAATATTTCTATTCGGTGTTTCGCAAAGAGTATGACACCACGCCAAAAGAGTATCGGGATCGCCACAGCGAGGTGCTGATATAGAAAAGAAAACGCCTTCATTTAGAAGGCGTTTTTAGTGATTACATATGGGCGGCGATTAAGCGCTGGTTATCCTGGTACATCGCGAACAGATAGTTGTTATAGCTCTGTCCCTTCGTCGAATAACCCTTCAGCTTGTGGATCATCGTACTGGCCGTCACTTCCTGATCCGCTTTACGCAACTGAGCACGTGATTTACGGAAGGATGAGTAGGCCGGGTGCGTGTTCAGATTGACCACATAGGCACCCACGGAATCTTTAACTGATTCAAACTGAGAATAGCCTTTCACCTTGCCAGGCGCATTATTACAACGACCTTTCACACACTTCATACCGAAAAGATTGTTGTTATTACGCGCCAGCTTTGACGTTCCCCAGCCGCTTTCGGCTGCCGCCATGGTCGCAACCATGCTATTCGGGATGATATCGACACGTTCAAGGAGAGCATTCCACGGCACACGACGGGTGTTACCGTTCCAGCTCAGCTTGTAGCGCTTCGTGATATCTTTCAGACGCGCGCGTTCTGAAGGCGACCAGCGGCTATCGTACTGTTTGGAAATCAGCCAGTTACGATCCGCAGTAATCGCGGCATTTTGACTCGTGATGTAAGGCATTACCGTCCGGAGAAACGCTTTTTTCCTTGGTGTTCCGGAAGGGTATTTTCGCAAATCAGGAAGTGAACTACTCTTTGCACTATTGCGAGAATACTCTTGTTTACTGCTAACCTTACTACTTGTCGTCTTTATTACGTGGGCTTTCTTACTCGTTGTATCCGTGTGCGTCTTCGCAAGCACCTCACCTGAAAATGCCATGGTGAGTAACATGAGTATCGCAGCCCCATATCGTCGAATGGGAGTCGATATCATTAGGTCTCCTGGTCGGATGTCATCATCCTAACACCTTATTTTTTTCACAAATTTGAGAGCGGAATCTCAAATCATATCAAAAATAGACTTCAAGAGCACGTATAGAAATAGTCCAAATCCGAAACTATGTCACCTGAAACTTGCTTATAAAAACAGCACTCCTGAAAATTTGTGCGCGATATCGCAGATAACTGCCTAATTTTGCGCGGGATCACTCATCCTCACACGTCCTCCTGGCAGAAAGCGCTGGAGGATGAGTTTTTACCCCCCGCCTGATGGCAAACTGGTTAAAAATGCCGCGACAGGAAAATGGAATGAAACGCACCGCTCTGGCTTTTCTGATGCTACCCACACTGGCACACGCTGACTGGTCATCACCGGGGTTTAATAGTTTTAGCGCCGAAGGCACCGGGATTTTCACCAGCCAGGCAAAGCTTGCGAAGGGTACGCGTCCTATTACGCTGAGTTTTGACAAGACGTGCTGGCAGCCATCAGAGGCGATAAAACTCAATGAGATGCTGTCGCTCAAACCCTGCGATGGCACGCCGCCGCAGTGGCGCCTTTTCCGCGACGGTGAATATCAGATGCGGATTGATACTCGCTCCGGCACGCCCACAATGCTGCTGACAATTCAGAGTGCAGCAGAAGAACCGGTGGCAACCGCTATCCGCCAGTGTCCGAAGTGGGATGGTAAACCGCTGACGCTGAACGTTAGCGATACTTTCCCGGAAGGGACAGTAGTGCGTGATTTCTACAGCAAACAGACCGCGACGGTACAGAACGGAAACATTACCCTGCAGCCCGCCGCTGGCAGTAATGGCCTGCTGCTGCTTGAGCGCGCCGAAACGGATAAACCCGCACCGTTTAGCTGGCAGAACGCCACCGTCTATTTTGTCCTGACCGACCGCTATGTGAACGGTGACCCGAGCAACGACAACAGCTATGGCCGCCATAAAGACGGCATGCAGGAGATTGGCACCTTCCACGGTGGCGACCTCAAGGGACTTGCCAGCAAGCTCGATTATTTACAGCAACTGGGGGTGAATGCGCTCTGGATAAGCTCTCCGCTTGAGCAGATCCATGGTTGGGTAGGCGGGGGGACCAAAGGGGATTTCCCTCACTATGCGTATCATGGCTATTACACCCAGGACTGGACAAAGCTTGATGCCAACATGGGTACCGAAGAAGATTTGCGCCATCTTGTCGATGAAGCACACAAGCGTGGTATCCGCATCCTGTTCGATATCGTCATGAACCACACGGGCTACGCGACGCTAGCAGACATGCAGGCGTATCAGTTTGGCGCGCTGTATTTACAGGGTGATGAGCTGAAAAAAACGCTGGGTGAACACTGGACCGACTGGAAGCCAGGTGCAGGCCAAACCTGGCACAGCTTCAATGACTACATTAACTTCAGCGACAAAGCCGCATGGGAAAAATGGTGGGGCAAGAAATGGATCCGTACCGACATCGGTGATTACGACAACCCTGGCTTTGATGATTTGACGATGTCGCTGGCGTTCCTGCCCGACCTGAAAACGGAATCCACCGTCCCTTCCGGGTTACCCAATTTTTATCAGCACAAACCCGATACCCACGCGAAGGCCATCCCGGGATATACCCCGCGCGACTATCTGACTCACTGGCTCAGCCAGTGGGTACGAGACTACGGCATCGACGGTTTTCGGGTCGATACCGCGAAGCACGTCGAGCTTGCGGCCTGGCAGCAGCTAAAAGATCAGACAAGTCAGGCACTGGCGGCCTGGAAAGGGGCGAACCCGGACAAAAAGCTCGACAACGCACCGTTCTGGATGACCGGGGAATCCTGGGGTCACGGGGTGATGCAGAGTGATTATTACCGCCACGGTTTCGATGCGATGATCAACTTTGATTATCAGGAGCAGGCGGCAAAGGCGGTGAACTGCCTGGCCGATATCGACCTGACGTGGCAGCAGATGGCAGAAAAGCTGCAAAGCTTCAACGTTCTGAGCTACCTCTCCTCCCATGACACACGCCTGTTCCGCGAAGGTGGTCAGCGCGCGGCTGAGCTGCTCCTGCTGGCACCGGGCAGCGTACAAATCTATTACGGGGATGAATCCGAACGTCCGTTCGGCCCGACGGGCTCCGACCCGCTTCAGGGCACCCGTTCGGATATGAACTGGCAGGATGTCACGGGCACGCAGGCGTCAACCGTCGCCCACTGGCAAATGCTGGGTCAGTTCCGCGCCCGTCACCCGGCGATCGGCGAAGGCAAGCAAACCACGCTGTCGCTGAAAGAAGGGTATGGCTTTGTGCGCGAGCACAAGGGCGATAAAGTCATGGTGGTATGGGCTGGTAATCAATAATCCCCCCCTCACCCTAACCCTCTCTCCACAGGGGAGAGGGCCGGGGTGAGGGGAGAAAAAACCGCCAGAACAATTCACTGAATAAATCCTTACCCGCCACACAAAACAACAAATCCGACCACACCACCCGATTTGCACCAACACGGTGCTAGCGTTATGGTTACCCACTTTCAAAATAAGCTCGACAGATCACCTGCTATGACGTTTTCACTTTTCGGCGACAAATTCACCCGCCATTCAGGCATTACTCGCCTGATGGAGGACCTCAACGACGGGCTGCGCACACCGGGCGCAATCATGCTCGGCGGCGGAAACCCGGCTCAAATTCCGGAGATGAATACCTATTTCCAGACGCTGCTCGCTCAGATGCTGGAAAACGGCAAAGCGACCGATGCGCTCTGCAATTACGACGGTCCTCAGGGCAAAACTGAACTGCTGGCACTCCTCGCTGGAATGCTGCGTGACGAGCTGGGCTGGGATATCGAACCACAGAATATTGCACTAACAAACGGCAGCCAGAGCGCGTTTTTCTACTTGTTTAACCTGTTCGCTGGACGTCGCGCCGACGGCACGACCAAAAAAGTGCTGTTCCCGCTGGCCCCGGAATATATCGGCTATGCCGATTCCGGTCTGGAAGAGGATCTGTTCGTCTCCGCACGCCCTAACATTGAGCTGCTGCCGGAAGGCCAGTTCAAATATCACGTCGATTTTGAACATCTGCATATCGGTGAAGAGACGGGCATGATCTGCGTCTCCCGTCCGACTAACCCGACGGGCAACGTCATTACCGACGACGAGCTGATGAAGCTGGATGCGCTGGCAAATCAGCACGGCATTCCGCTAGTGATCGATAACGCCTACGGCGTGCCGTTCCCGGGCATTATCTTCAGCGAAGCGCGTCCGCTATGGAACCCGAATATCGTTCTGTGCATGAGCCTCTCTAAGCTGGGCCTGCCGGGTAGCCGCTGCGGCATCATCATCGCCAACGAGAAAATCATCACCGCCATTACCAATATGAACGGCATTATCAGCCTTTCACCGGGCGGCATCGGTCCGGCAATGATGTGTGAAATGATTAAGCGCAACGACCTGCTGCGTCTGTCTAACGAGGTTATCAAGCCGTTTTATTATCAGCGCGTTCAGGAAACCATCGCGACGATTCGCCGCTACCTGCCGGAAGAGCGCTGCCTGATCCACAAACCTGAGGGGGCGATTTTCCTCTGGCTGTGGTTTAAGGACCTGCCGATCACCACCGAACTGCTCTACCAGCGTCTGAAAAAACGCGGTGTGTTGATGGTGCCGGGTGATTACTTCTTCCCGGGTCTGGATAAGCCGTGGCCGCACACGCACCAGTGCATGCGTATGAACTACGTGCCCGATCCGGAAAAAATTGAAGCGGGCGTCAAAATTCTCGCCGAAGAAATCGAAAAAGCCTGGCTCGAAGACGGTCAGTGACGCGTTACGCCAGATGATGCTGCACAGCGGGCATAATCTGGCGACCCCGAGGCAGGTCAACCAGAATTAATATGCTCTTTACAGTACCGCCGTTTCCAGACGGCGGGCGTTAGACCGGTGTGCTTAGAAAAAATCTGTCGAAAATAGCCCACATCATTAAAACCGCAGCGTGTCGCTACTTCGGTTAATGATGCGGCCTCGTTGAGCAGTAATTTTTCTGCCGCCCGGACACGCTGGCGATGAATGGCCTCCGTCAGGGTTAAATGAAATGTCCGGCGAAATACTCGCCCGAGATAATCCGCATTGCAGTGCAGTTCTTTTGCCAGTAGCGACGTTGAAAGCGGTAAATGAAACTGTGTGCGAATAAGCTGTTTCGCCTTCCACGCCATGGCCGCACCGGCTTCATTGGCGCTGTCTTCATATCCGGAAGGACGGGAAATTTGCTGTAAGATCAGCAGTAAAATGATTTCAAGCGCCATGGTTCGCTGTAATTTCTCCTGCTCGCTTAAGAACTGGCGGAAAAGAGAAATGACAGACTGGGCGTCCCTCACGCGACAATGCTGTTCTATCGCCAGATTGGGTTGTGAAGAGGGGTAATGTTCAATCTCAAAATGCAGCCAGTAAAATTTAAGATCGACAGGGAATTCGCCTACGCCCACGTGTCGCCTGTCAGGCCAAAGCAGTAACGTCTCCCCTGCACGCACCTCAAACACCGTATTTTCTTCCTGGATCGTTAATGTCCCTTTTTCGACAAAAATAATCTCCCACGATGTTAATTTCCGCGCAGGATGGCGACCCACGCCCCGGGAAATAAATAGCCCGCCATTTTGGACCTTAATCGGAAGCGCTATGGATAATTCGAGCATGGATATTCACCATTCCGCTTTTATTGCCATCAATATTCAATTTACACATTGATTATTAACTAATATCTGAATAACTGTCCGATCGAAATCACATTTTCTTCATCAGGTCGGAATCGTCACCTTTTTATACTTTTCCCTTCCCTTGTTGGCCTTGCCGTTCAATGCAGAATAAATGGGTACCTTGCATAAATACGATAATAAATTCGTTCATCGAGGAGTTACTTCATGACTTCCACACCGATTACTGAATCAGACGTGACACAAGGGGCGGCAGATGACCGGCTGTCCGTCCGCGAAAAAATTGGCTACGGCCTGGGTGATGCGGGCGGGACGGTAATTACCTGCCTGATCATGAATTTCCTGACCTTTTTCTATACCGATGTCTTTGGCCTCACTCCCGCGCTCGTGGGCACGCTATTTATTGCTCTTCGTGTGTTTGATGCCATCTCCGATCCGGTGATGGGCGTGATTGCTGACCGCACGCAGAGCCGCTGGGGACGTTTTCGTCCCTGGCAGCTATGGGTGGCGCTCCCCATCTGGGTGATTGGCGTGCTGACGTTCACCGTACCGGAAGCCAGCATGGGGGTGAAAATCGCCTGGGCGTTTGGTACCTATTTGCTGTTGTCCGTTGGTTATACCGCCATTAACGTGCCCTACTGCGCGCTGATTAACACCATGACTACCCGACACAACGAGGTGATCGCCTGCCAGTCATGGCGCTTTGTGCTGTGCGGCGTGGCGGGATTTCTGGTCTCTGTGGGATTGCCATGGCTGGTCGCGGAGCTCGGTCAGGGCGATGCCGCAAAGGGTTATCAGCTTGGCGTCGGCGTCCTGTGTGCTGTCGCCGTGGTGATGTTTCTCTGCTGCTTCTTCTGGGTTCGCGAGCGCGTTCCGCTGGCGCTGATGGGTAAATTCACCTTACGCGAGCACCTTGCGGGCCTGCGTAAAAACGATCAACTGCTCCTGATGCTGGTGATGTCGTTTCTGCTGATCAACGTTTTCAACATTCGCGGCGGCGGATACATGTACTTCATCACCTACGTCCTGCAGGGCAGCACGGCCTATACCTCGCTGTTTTTCACGATGGTGACTTTTGCGGCCATTCTGGGTGCGGTGATCGTCAATCCGCTGTCGCGTCGTATTGATACCGTCAAACTCTACTACTACACCAACCTGGTGCTCGCTGCGCTTGCGGTGGGCATGTGGTTTCTGCCGGGAGGCCCGGCGCACCAGACGCTCTGGCTGGTGATTATTTTAAGCAACGGCGTGATCCTCGGTTTTACCCTGCCACTGCACTTCTCGCTGATGGCTTTTGCCGATGACTACGGTGAATGGAAAAACGGCGTGCGCTCATCGGGCATGAACTTCGCCTTCAACCTGTTTTTCATCAAGCTCGCATGGGCATCCAGCGCCGGGATCATCAGCCTGGTGTTTATCACCGTAGCCTATCAGCCGGGCATGGGTAACCAGACGCCAGCCTCGTTACAGGGCATCACCGCCATGGAGACACTGCTGCCTGCCCTTTTCCATCTGCTGCTGGCGGTCACTATCCGCTGGTGCAGGCTTAACAATCCACTGATGTCGCGCATTGCCACCGATCTGCGCCAGCGTCATGTCCCTTCCTGAGGAGAATACGATGTCCGTAATGGAACCCGATCTGCACCAACTGAAAATCAATGACCCGTTTCTCGGGCAGTATCAACGACTGGTCCGTGATGTGGTGATCCCCTACCAGTGGGATGCGCTGAACGATCGCGTGGCAGAGGCTGAACCCAGCCACGCCATCACCAACTTCCGCATTGCCGCGGGTCTGGAAGAGGGTGAATTCTACGGGATGGTGTTTCAGGACAGCGACGTGGCGAAATGGCTGGAGGCCGTGGCGTGGTCGCTATGCCAGAAACCGGATGCTGAACTGGAAAAAACCGCCGACGAGGTCATTGAACTGATTGCCGCAGCACAGTGTGAAGATGGCTATCTCAATACGTACTTTACGGTTAAGGCCCCCGAGGCGCGCTGGACCAATCTGGCCGAATGCCACGAGCTGTACTGCGCCGGGCATATGATTGAGGCTGGCGTGGCCTGGTTTCAGGGAACCGGTAAACGCAACCTGCTGGATGTGGTGTGCAGGCTGGCAGACCATATCGACAGCGTGTTTGGCCCTGGCGAAACGCAGCTGCACGGTTATCCTGGCCATCCGGAAATCGAGCTGGCGCTGATGCGGCTGTACGACGTCACGGAGGAACCACGCTACCTCAATCTGGTGAAATACTTTATTGAGGAACGCGGCACCCAGCCTCACTTCTACGATATCGAGTACGAGAAGCGTGGCAAAACGTCATACTGGAATACCTATGGACCTGCGTGGATGGTCAAGGACAAAGCCTACAGCCAGGCACATCAACCTCTTGCTGAACAACAAACGGCCATCGGCCATGCGGTACGCTTTGTCTACCTGATGGCGGGCATGGCGCATCTGGCGCGCCTGAGCGGCGACGAAGGTAAACGCCAGGACTGCCTGCGGCTGTGGAATAACATGGCGCAGCGCCAGCTGTACATTACCGGCGGGATTGGCTCGCAAAGTAGCGGCGAGGCGTTCAGCAGCGATTACGATCTGCCCAACGATACGGTGTACGCGGAAAGCTGCGCCTCCATTGGCCTGATGATGTTTGCACGCCGGATGCTCGAGATGGAGGCAGATAGCCACTATGCCGATGTGATGGAGCGCGCGTTATACAACACGGTACTCGGTGGCATGGCGCTGGACGGAAAACACTTCTTCTATGTGAACCCGCTGGAGGTACATCCGAAAACGCTGGCGTTCAACCATATCTACGATCACGTGAAGCCCGTCCGCCAGCGATGGTTCGGCTGCGCCTGCTGTCCGCCGAATATCGCCCGCGTGCTGACCTCACTGGGACATTACATTTATACCGTTCGCCCGGATGCCCTGTTGATCAACCTGTATGTGGGGAACGATGTCGCCATACAGATTGATGAAAACACACTCCGGCTACGTATTAGCGGTAACTATCCGTGGCAGGATCAGGTGACCATCGAAATAACCTCGCCTGTTCCGGTGACTCACACGCTGGCCCTGCGACTGCCGGACTGGTGCGCCGAACCGGCTGTTTCGCTGAATGGTGAACGCGTCACCGGGGAGGTCGTTCGTGGATATCTTTACCTCAACCGTTGCTGGCATGAGGGCGACACGCTGACTCTGACACTCCCTATGCCGGTTCGCCGCGTGTACGGTAACCCGCTGGTGCGCCAGCAGGCAGGTAAAGTTGCGCTTCAGCGCGGGCCCCTGGTTTACTGTCTGGAAGAAGCTGATAACGGCGCAAATCTGCATAACCTCTCTTTGCCTGAAAACAGTGCGTTCCGGGTATTTGAAGGCAAAGGCATTTTCGCGCACAAAATGTTGATACAGGCGGAGGGGCGCGGTTATCACGCGAAGGATACGGATGCGCTGTGGCAGTACGATCGCTCGCCAGTACAGCGTCAGCCCCAGACGCTGACCTTTATTCCCTGGTTCAGTTGGGCAAACCGGGGAGAAGGGGAGATGCGGATATGGGTGGATGAAGGCTGAATATTTGCGGTCCGTTGCCCTCCCCCCGGACTGTACACACCCACGGGGAGAGGGAGTAAACCGGCTTTAACGTATCAGAAGCGCCAGGTCAGCCCGGTCATCAGCACGAAGCTGTCGTCGCGGTCGATCATCGGGCTGTTCTTCACGTCGTCAGGCAACACGGTGTAGACCGCGCTGGCGTTAAGGTACAGCTTCTGGGTTAACTGATATTTAGCCGCCAGGCCAACGTATGGCGTCCAGCTGTCACCGGCGGTGTATTGCTTCAGACCTGAGCGGCGAGACTCGTTGCCGGATACGCCGTAGTAGTAGTCGTTATAGCTTTCGTCGGTATAAAAAACACCCACAGATGGCGTCAGGGTCAGACGTTCCATCCTGATGGGTCGAAAGTAGGAGACTTCTCCAATCATGCCGCCGCTTTCATCCGTGGCATCGCCAGAGACCGCCACTTTCAAAGAACCCCAGCTTTCGTGGTGATAGTACGCGCCACCGAGGAAAGCGGACGCCTTACGCTCATCAAGCTGTTTCATCTGATGGTCGTCATTGTCATCGGGATCAAAATGCAACGGCATCCACGATGCGGTCAGGCTGAGTTCATTTTTTGCGTCTTTCCACAGGATCCAGCCGCCCGTGGTCTGGCGCACATAAAAACGATCGCTTTCGTAACTGATTAACGGCACCGCAGTGGTATTTTCGTTATACCCCTTATAAGGCGACTCATTAAATACAGCCCCCGCCCCTATTGAAAAGTCACCGGCCATTGCAGACGTAGCTGCAAATAACGTGGCAGCGATAAGTAAATTGTATTTAATAGTCATCAAAGTAATCCATTTAAACGCCAAACAAGCGGGGCGAATAATAATGGTTACAAATTTGCCAATGCAACGCTGCGGTTTATATAATATTATATATATAATGATATAGATGGGCACGCATGATGAGTAAATTACAGCTAAAGCCACGCGAATTAAAAATAATCTCCGTCATCGCCGCCACTCACAGCATTGGTGATGCTGCTGCCCTGTTGGGTATGGCGCAGGCTAACGTCAGTAAATATCTCTCTGATTTTGAAGCGCGGGTTGGACTAAAGGTTTTTGAGCGCACGACCCGTCAGCTTGCGCTTACTCAGTTTGGTGAAGCGTTACTTCCCTATATTGACGCTTCGCTGGACAAAAACGATCAGCTCGTGAATTTCATTGCCGATTATAAGCATGAAAAGCGGGGCAAAGTGACCCTTTACGCGCCCACGGGAATTGTCACCTACCTCGCGCGCCATGTCATCCATCAGATAAAAGACATCGGCGACATTCGTATCTCCCTGAAAACGTACAACCTGGACCGCAATGAATTTTCAGAAGGCGTTTCCTTCCCGGATGACTGCGATATTTTAATTACCTATGCACAACCAAAAGATGGAAGTCTGGTCGCCAGCGTATTAACAAAATATTCCGTTACGGCATTCGCCACCCAGGAATATTTGAATAACCATCCATTAGCCGGACCTGACGATTTAATTAATCACTCATGTATTCTGATCGATTCCATGCTGGTCGACGATGCAAATATCTGGCGTTTTCGTACCCATGGTAGTGATAACGTGCAAGATTACAGGGTGACCGGAAATTATATTTGCGACAACACGCAGACGGCGCTGGAGCTGGCAAGAAATAATCTTGGCATCGTATTCGCACCTAAAGAGAGCCTGAAAAAAGAATTAGCGCAAGGCATGCTGGTTCCCTGCTTCCCGCATCAGGAAGAGTGGTGGCTCGATCTGACCGCGATATTCCGCAAACGTGAATACCAGCCCTGGCGTGTGCAGTACGTCCTTGATGGCGTCCTCAATTGCCTGCGCCAGCAAATTGCTCAGGCCGCCCAGGGACGGCCTGAGCAGGGCGACTAGAACAGGCCCAGCGGTTTATCGGAGTAGCTGACCAGCAAACATTTCGTCTGCTGGTAATGCTCCAGCATCATCTTGTGGGTTTCACGCCCGATGCCGGATTGCTTATAACCCCCAAATGCGGCGTGTGCCGGATAGGCGTGATAGCAGTTGGTCCAGACGCGCCCGGCCTGAATGCCCCGGCCCATTTTATAGGCCAGATTACCGTTGCGGCTCCAGACGCCTGCCCCCAGGCCATACGGCGTGTCGTTGGCAATCTCCAGTGCCTCCTCCATCGTTTTGAAGGTGGTCACCGCCAGTACCGGTCCGAAAATCTCCTCCTGGAAGACGCGCATGTTGTTCTTGCCAAACAGGATCGTCGGCTCAAGGTAATACCCGTCCTGCAGATCGCCACCAAGTACCTTACGGCGTCCGCCGGTCAGGATATCTGCGCCCTCTTTCTTGCCGATATCAATGTAGTTGAGGATGGTCTCCAGCTGTCCATGTGAGACCTGCGCCCCCATCTGCGTAACGTTATCGAGCGGGTTCCCGCTGCGGATAGATTCGACGCGGCGAATGGCGCGCTCCATGAAGCGTTCATAGATAGACTCCTGCACCAGCGCGCGACTCGGGCAGGTACAGACTTCACCCTGGTTAAACGCAAACAGCGCAAACCCTTCCAGGGCTTTATCGAAGAAGGCATCCTCTTCTTCCATCACGTCTGCAAAGAAGATGTTCGGGGATTTTCCCCCGAGCTCAAGCGTCACCGGAATGATGTTCTGGGTGGCGTACTGCATGATCTGCTGGCCCACTTCCGTCGACCCGGTAAATGCCACTTTGGCGATACGTTTAGACGTAGCCAGATACTCCCCTATCTCGCCACCCGCACCGTTCACCACGTTAATCACGCCCGGCGGCAGGAGATCGCCAACGATTTCCATCAGCAGCAGAACCGAAAGCGGGGTCAGACGCGCCGGTTTGAGCACAATGCAGTTGCCTGCTGCCAGCGCGGGCGCCATTTTCCAGCTCGCCATCAGCAGCGGAAAGTTCCACGGAATAATTTGCCCTACCACGCCCAGCGGTTCGTGGAAGTGATACGCCACGGTGTCGCTGTCGACCTCGCTGATTCCGCCCTCCTGAGCGCGAATACAGGAGGCAAAATAGCGGAAGTGGTCAATGGCCAGCGGCACGTCTGCCGCCATCGTTTCCCGGATCGGCTTGCCGTTATCCCAGGTTTCTGCCGTCGCCAGCAGTTCCAGATTCTGCTCCATCCGGTCAGCGATTTTGAACAGAATGGCTGCCCGATCCTGAACGGAGGTATGCCCCCATTTGTCTTTCGCGTTGTGCGCCGCATCCAGCGCCAGATCGATATCGCGCTTGCCGGAGCTGGCTATTTCACACAGCGGCTGGCCGGTAACGGGGGTCAGGTTGGAATAGTATTCGCCGTCGACGGGGGCCACCCAGTCGCCGCCAATAAAGTTGTCATAACGAGGCTTTAGCTTGAGGGGAAAACCATACTCGCCAGGCTGGATACGCGAAGAGGGAGGATTGTTTGTCATGACCGTCTCCTTGCTGTTGGTGTACAACAAGGGTAGTCCCGGCTGGCGATTTTCTCGCCAACCGGTAACGGTGTTTACGACGGGGGTCACGGAGTTTCAGGAAATAATAACGAATCTCGCAGGACATGGTCGTTACCGCGGCGACGCGTAAACCCAATACGGTTGAAATACTCCAGGATCTGAATCGCCAGCTTGCGCCCTACGTTCAGCCGATCGCGAAAATCGGCTGCACAGGTGGAGCCGCGCGCCTGATCCAGCTCGCGGATCAGGTTAGCAAACGCCACAATGCGATCGTTACGGTAATAACGATCTTTCACGATCGCAACTATCAGCCCCTGCTGCGCAGCGTGCCGCAATACCTGACGCATCGCCTGCTCGTCGGTGTTCGTTTCGCGCGCCAGATCGCGAACCCACCACGGCTCATCACCAAACAGCGAAGCCACTTTCTGCCAGATAACCTCCTGCTCTGCGGTGAATCCGGCTTTGTGATCCGGCAGGTGCAGCCAGCCGTGGTGGCTTTTAATCACCCCGCTTTCGCGCATGTTTTCAATCAGCAGCAGCACCAGCGCATCGTCTTCCATCGGCAGCGCCATGCGGCGCAGACGCTCACGCCCCGGACCAGGCTCATCCTGATGCTGTTCATGATACGTCGCGAGAGTGGTGAGTATTTTACGCTGCCAGCGTGCGGCAACCGGGGCATTCAACAGACTATTACCGGCCTGAATAAAGCCCGGCTGCCGGGTCAACGGGTCTAATCCTTCCCTGCTCAGCTGGCGTGCCCAGGCAAAATCACCCAGGTTCACCGCACCGCGATCGAGATGCACCCGCAGCGCGGCGTTATCATCAGGGGCCTGTGCCAGCGCGGCCAGCCATTGCAGATATTCCGGTTTACGCTTGCCGCGTCGCGGCGAGTTAAGCGCCACCACCCGTGCCCCGGCCAGCGTTTCCCGCGCGGAGATATCCCGCAGAACCAGACGGTCGTTGTCTGCAAGCCAGAGCGGTGAATCGAAAACCAGTTCAGCAAGATCGTTTTCCAGCAGCGACACGCGTCCGGTGATATGGCTGGCCGCGTGGTGAATATGCAGCGGCTGCCACTGAGTCAGCGGCACATTCGTCTGCAGAGAGACAATCACGCGTTCAGACGGCTCTGGCGGAGCATCGGCCAGCAGCCAGTCGCCGCGGTTAAGCTGCTCTTTTTCCGCATCTCCGGCAATATTCAGCGCGATCCGCTGCCCGGCATGCGCCTGCTCTGCGGGCTGGTTCTGTGCATGTAAGCCGCGCACGCGCATCGGTTTGTTAACGCCCGTCAGCCACAGGCTATCGCCCACCTTCACTTCACCGCTCAACGCGGTACCGGTGACCACCAGGCCCGCCCCTTTTACGGTAAATGCCCGATCAATCGCCAGACGGAAGCGATGATGACTTGCGTGGTCACGTGACGTCAGTTGCTGCAAATGGTGACGAAGTTCGTCGATGCCGCGGCCTTCGGTGGCCACGGTGACAAAAATCGGCGCATCGGCAAAGCCATACTCCCGTAAGGTGGCCTGCACCCCTTCGCGCACCTCGCCGACGCGCGCGTCATCCACGCGGTCAGCTTTCGTCAGCGCTACGGTCAGCTGCGGGTTGCCGGTCAGCTGGAGGATTGCCAAATGCTCGCGGGTTTGCGCCATCACGCCGTCATCGCAGGCCACGACCAGCAGGGCATGATCGATACCCCCCACCCCCGCCAGCATGTTAGACAGAAACTTCTCGTGCCCTGGTACATCAATAAAACCCAGCACGCGGCCGTCTGGCTGGGGCCAGTAGGCATAGCCCAGGTCGATGGTCATGCCGCGCTTTTTCTCTTCCGGCAGACGATCGGCGTTTATGCCAGTAATCGCCTGCAGCAACGTAGTTTTTCCGTGGTCGACATGACCGGCGGTGGCAATAATCATTTCAACAACATCTCCAGAAATCGCTCTTCATCATCAAGGCAGCGCAGATCCAGCCACATTCGTCCATCGTAAATCCGCCCGATAACCGGCACAGGCATGGCGCGCCAGCGTAACGACAGGGCCTCCAGGTGGCTGCCGCGCCCGTCACGCGGGGTAAACGTGAGCGCTTCGCTCGGCAGCCTGTCCACCGGCAGCGAACCGCTGCCAATCTGCGACTGGCAGGGCTCAATCCGAACGTCAAAATCAGGGTAGTGCGGGGCGATGCGCGGCAGCAATAACTCGGCCTGCGCACGAATCGAGGCGGCATCACGGGTTAAGAGACGCAGCACAGGCAGGCGGTCGGCCAGCTTCTCCGGATGGAGATAGAGCCGCAGCGTCGCATCCAGCGCGGCAAGGGTCATTTTATCGGCTCGCAGGGCGCGCTTGAGCGGATGCTGCTGCAGCCGGGCAATCAGCTCGCGTTTGCCGACGATAATTCCGGCCTGCGGCCCGCCCAGCAGTTTGTCGCCGGAAAAACTCACCAGGCTGACGCCCGCCGCAATCATCTCTTGCGGCATCGGTTCTTTTGGCAAGCCGTACTGGCTCAGGTCCACCAGCGAACCGCTGCCGAGATCGGCAATCACCGGGATATTCAGTTCGCGCCCAATTTCCGCCAGCTCGGCCTCATCAACCGTTTTGGTGAAGCCTTCAATCTGATAATTGCTGGTGTGAACCTTCATCAGCAGGGCGGTGTTTTCATTCACCGCAGCGCGATAATCTTTCGCATGGGTACGGTTGGTGGTACCGACCTCATGCAGCGTGCAGCCCGCCTGGCGCATCACGTCCGGAATGCGAAACGCCCCGCCAATTTCCACCAGCTCGCCGCGGGATACCACCACCTCTTTGCCACTGGCGGTGGCCGCCAGCATTAGCAGCACCGCTGCGGCGTTGTTATTCACAATGCAGGCATCTTCTGCACCGGTCAGCTGGCACAGCAGATCCGCCAGGGCACGATCGCGATGCCCGCGTCCTGCGCCGTCCAGATCGTACTCCAGCGTCACCGGCGTTCGCATGGCCTGCCCGACCGCAGCCACGGCCTCTTCCGCCTGCTGCGCGCGGCCCAGGTTGGTGTGCAGCACGGTACCGGTAAGGTTGATCACCGGGCGTAATGCGCTTTGCGCGTTCTTGTCCAGCCGATGTTCCACTTCCAGCTCCCACGCGCTACACCAGTCGGGCAAGCTATTTTCTGCCTGAATGGCGCATCGGGCTTCGTCCTGAAGCAGGCGTAACATCTCAACCGTCGCGGTATGGCCGAAACGCTCCACAACAGCATGAATGCGAGGTTCGCGAAGAAGACGATCGGTAGCGGGGATCTGGCTGTAGAGCGAATGATGAGTAGTCATGAAAGCGCCTGGCGAGTAAATATCTTCCCCCCTCCCGACGGGAGAGGGAGTTAACATGTGGAGAGATTGTACCGCCTCCTGCAGCGAAGTGTTATAACCCGCGTCAAGCCTTTGGCGGTTCGGTACGGGCAAAGCTCTCTCGGCTAAAGAGCGTTTCAGCCAGCTTCACCAGCAACGGTCGGTCAACGCACCAGCCGGGGGACACGCGGCGGAAATTGAGATACCCGATGGCGCAGGCAATGGCGATGGTGGCCAGGTTCAGGCTATCGGTGTGAATTTTTCCCTCCCGGATGAGCTGTTCGCACATATCCAGACTGCGGTTGATTTTTTCCCGCTGGCGCAGCAGTTCGTTTTCTGACTGCTGTGCGGCGGGCCTTGCCTGCTCACGCACGGAAGTCAGCGCCGCATCCATAATGCCATCGGCCAGGGCTTCAATCTGCTTCACCGCCAGCGCCGCTTTTGGGTCAGCCGGCAGCATTGCCGGGGCCACGCCCAGCAGCTCGATATACTCCGCAATAATCGGGGAGTCGAACCAATATTCACCCTCGTCCGTCACCAGCGCCGGAACTTTTCCCAGCGGGTTGTACTGCGCGACGCCGTTTTCAGCGTTGTAGGGCTGTTCATTGACGAATTCGAATGTCATCCCTTTCTCCAGCAGGAGAATCGAGATTTTTCGCACGAAGGGACTGGTGTAGCTACCGATGAGTTTCATTGCCTGATCCTTGATGCCGGAAAAAGGTCAGTATGGATCACGGGATGAAAAAAGGGCAGGTATGGATGTCGCATTACTGCCCTGGCGGGATTAATGATCGAGGTAGAGGTAGTGCATCCAGCTGGTCATGCGCAGCAACACTTTACGCATCACCGAGACGTGGGCGAAATGGTCTGAATAGACCGCCACCTGGGCATAGATACCGTCTGGTAGCGCATCGACGTCGGCGTTAGGCTCCAGTTCAATCAGCGCCTGTACGCCATCCGTGCCCGGTGTGACGGTCAATGCCTGCAACGCCCCCTGCGCCTGGTACGACCCTCCCGGCACCACCGGCAGGACGCTGGTGAGTTTCCCGGTAAATACCTGGCCCGGCAGCGCATTAAACACCACTTCTGCTTCATCACCCGGCTTAAGACGCAGCAGCGAGTTCTGGCGGAACTGCGCCACAATCTGACGTTTCTGTTCCGGAATAAAGACCATGACCGGACGCAGAGGTAACGCGGCGGCATAGGTCCCCGGACGGATCAGCACCTGGGTGATATAGCCGTTGCTCGGCGCGCGCACCACGGTCTGATCGAGATTGTATTTCGCTTCGGCAAGCTGGGCGCGTAATGAGGCAATCTGCGACTGTTCACCGTTCACCATGCTGTCTAACTGACTTTGAATCTGCGTCTGTTCAGCCACAGAACCTTTCACCAGTGCATCCTGCGCCAGATAGTTCTGCCGCGCGTTGTCGATATCGCTTTCAGAAAACGGGTTCACCTTCGCCCGGCTGCCTTTCAGGTAACGCTGATAATCTTTATACAGGCGGTCACGCTCTGCCGAGACGCGCGTGGTATTAGCGACGGCTTCTGCAAGCTGCGCTTTCAGGCTATCGATATTATGGGTTGCGGTGACCAGATCGGCCTTGAGTCTGTCGACCCGCGCCTGGTAGCGGCCCGGATCAAGTTTAAATAATACTTCGCCTTTTTTAATGAGCTGGTTGTTTTTATCAGTCACTTCGGTGACCACGCCCGTCACCTGCGGTGTAATCGGAATGGAAATAACCGCTTTTTGCGCCGTAAAGGTATACGGATGGTTATAGTTCATTAACAGAATCAGTCCGGCAACAATAAATACCCCGCCCAATGTTGCGGTGGCGAGCGTCCACTGATTTACCGGAATGCGGAATATTTTAAAGATCGCCCAGGCAAATGCCACATAGGTCAAAATAATCAACAGATCCATGATTAGCGCTCCAGCGTGTTCTGATCAGCAGTGGGCTGTACCGCCGCCAGCTTTTGTTCTAATTCGGCCACGCGTTTGGACAGCGCATCCATGCCCGGGACCTCATCTGGCTTTGTAATGTGGTTCTGCATGCCCCAACCGCGATCTTCACGGTAGAGCGTGGCCCAAATCCACAGAAACGGCCAGATGGCATGGAGGGTGAACAGGCTAATCCAGCCTGCCGTATGAATCGCATCGGCATGGGGATGATTACGTTTTTTAGCCATATTATAAGGGATATCATGAATAGCGATAATCCCGTAAAAAAGCACCAGAAATACAAAAATCAATACGCCCAACGCAAAATAGTTGAGAAACATATTTTCCTCACTTAAACAACGTCAACTCATTAAACGAATAAAACAGCACGCAGCCTAATTAATTTATTTTTAAATTTAAAAGGCACACTGGTTATTTCAGAGCCGGGGAGTATCGGTTTTTATAATATCTCCATGCAAGTTTATAAACGTGTCAAAATATAACCTGAATAATAATATACTTAACCTTACATTATGAGCGTAATCCACCTTTTAACTTTTCGCCATACCACACATGAAAAGTGGTTTTTTAGCTTTACGTGTCACTCAAGACTATCCTGACGCCAATTCGCAAAGCAGAGTTTGCCGCCGATCACAGCCAGAGAAATCTGCATAAAAATATTTTGTGAATTCAGTCACAATCCAGAAACAAACCCACAAAACAAAAATGAGATCACAATCACAGAAACGCGTAGTTTTTGCTTTGTTTTTCGCCATCGTATTTTTTTTACCCACTAATTTTGTGATTCAGATCACGTCATTGAATGCCACACCCCCTACATTTACGTGACACATATCACACAAATTTTCACTGTCTGGACAGTTGAACGATTCAGTGCCAGATTTCACAGCATCAGAACAGGGCCCGGCTACCTCTGCCGCCGCACATTAACGATAAACCTCGGGCCGCAAGCCTAAGCGTAAACATAAGAAGGGGTGTTTTATGTCATCCGATTTCAAGATCAAAGTCCAAAGCTTTGGTCGTTTCCTCAGCAACATGGTGATGCCAAATATCGGCGCGTTTATCGCGTGGGGTATTATCACCGCATTGTTCATTCCGACAGGGTGGTTGCCTAACGAAACGCTGGCGAAACTTGTTGGCCCTATGATTACTTACCTCCTGCCGCTGCTGATCGGTTTCACCGGTGGTCGTCTGGTAGGCGGTGACCGTGGTGGCGTTGTGGGTGCCATCACCACAATGGGTGTTATCGTCGGTGCGGATATGCCGATGTTCCTCGGTGCCATGATTGCCGGTCCTCTGGGCGGCTGGGCGATTAAGAAATTCGACGTCTGGGTAGATGGTAAGATCAAATCCGGCTTCGAAATGCTGGTGAACAACTTCTCTGCGGGCATCATCGGGATGATCCTCGCGATTCTGGCGTTCCTCGGCATTGGTCCTGCGGTTGAAGTGCTGTCCAAAATTCTGGCGGCAGGCGTTAACTTTATGGTGGCGCACGACATGCTGCCGCTGGCGTCTATCTTCGTTGAACCGGCGAAAATTCTGTTCCTTAATAACGCCATCAACCACGGTATCTTCTCGCCGCTGGGTATTCAGCAGTCTCACGATCTCGGCAAGTCCATCTTCTTCCTGATTGAAGCGAACCCAGGTCCGGGTATGGGCGTTCTGCTGGCATACATGTTCTTTGGTCGCGGTAGCGCTAAGCAGTCTGCTGGCGGTGCGGCTATCATCCACTTCCTGGGCGGTATCCACGAAATTTACTTCCCGTACGTGCTGATGAACCCACGCCTGATCCTGGCCGTTATCCTCGGCGGTATGACCGGCGTGTTCACCCTGAGCGTGCTGGGCGGCGGTCTGGTCTCTCCTGCTTCTCCAGGCTCTATCCTGGCCGTGCTGGCGATGACCCCGAAAGGTGCCTACTTCGCTAACATCGCGGCTATCTGTGCGGCCATGGCGGTCTCCTTCGTGGTTTCTTCTATCCTGCTGAAAACCAGCAAAGTGAAAGAAGATGACGATATCGAAGCGGCAACCCGCCGTATGCACGACATGAAGGCGGAATCCAAAGGCGCGACCCCGCTGGCGGCTGGCGATGTCTCTAACGACCTGAGCCACGTGCGTAAAATCATCGTTGCTTGTGATGCCGGTATGGGCTCCAGTGCAATGGGTGCCGGCGTGCTGCGTAAGAAAGTACAGGATGCGGGCCTGACCAACATCTCCGTGACCAACAGCGCAATTAACAGTCTGCCGCCGGACGTTGACCTGGTGATCACCCACCGCGATCTGACCGAACGCGCCATGCGTCAGGTACCGCAGGCACAGCACATTTCGCTGACTAACTTCCTCGACAGCGGCCTGTACACCAGCCTGACAGAACGTCTGGTTGCCGCGCAGCGTCATGAAGATAACGAAGTGAAAGTGCGCACCAGCCTGCAGGATAGCTTTGACGAGAGTAATGCCCACCTGTTTAAACTGGGTGCGGAGAACATCTTCCTCGGCCGTACCGCGGCTACTAAAGAAGAAGCGATTCGCTTTGCCGGTGAACAGCTGGTAAAAGGCGGTTACGTTCAGCCTGAATATGTCGATGCGATGTTGGAACGCGAAAAACTGACCCCGACCTATCTCGGTGAATCCATCGCGGTTCCACACGGTACCGTTGAGGCGAAAGACCGCGTGCTGAAAACCGGTGTGGTGTTCTGTCAGTATCCTGATGGCGTACGCTTCGGTGAAGAAGAAGATGACATCGCCCGTCTGGTGATTGGTATCGCCGCTCGCAACAACGAGCATATCCAGGTGATCACCAGCCTGACCAACGCCCTGGACGATGAGTCCGTTATCGAGCGTCTGGCCAAAACCACCAGCGTTGAAGAAGTTCTGGCACTGCTGAACAAATAACAGCGCCTCTTCCCTCTCCCCCGGGGAGAGGGCTAGGGTGAGGGGGAGAAAGCTCCTCACCCCAGCCCTCTCGGGTAAAAACATTGATGAAGGTTAACACTATGAAAGCATTACATTTTGGCGCAGGTAACATCGGTCGTGGTTTTATCGGCAAACTGCTGGCAGACGCGGGCATTACGCTGACGTTCGCCGATGTGAATCAGGTGGTCCTGGATGCCCTGAATGCCCGTCATAGCTATCAGGTCCATGTGGTGGGCGAAAACGAGCAGGTCGATACCGTCTCAGGCGTGAACGCGGTCAGCAGCATTGGCGACGACGTAATCGACCTGATTGCCAGCGTTGACCTTATCACCACGGCGGTAGGCCCGGTGGTTCTGGAGCGTATCGCCCCGGCGGTGGCTAAAGGCCTGGCAAAACGTAAAGCGCAGAGCATCGACACCCCGCTGAACATCATCGCCTGTGAAAACATGGTACGCGGCACCACACAGCTGAAAGACCATGTCATGGCGGCCGTGGCTGACGAGGATAAAGCCTGGGTCGACGCGCACGTTGGGTTTGTGGATTCCGCCGTGGACCGCATCGTTCCGCCGTCAGCATCCGCCACCCACGACCCGCTGGAAGTGACCGTGGAAACCTTCAGCGAGTGGATCGTCGATAAAACTCAGTTTAAAGGTGCGCTGCCGACCATTCCGGGAATGGAATTAACCGATAACCTGATGGCATTTGTCGAACGCAAACTCTTCACGCTGAACACCGGGCATGCTATAACCGCGTACCTCGGAAAATTGGCCGGTCATCAGACCATTCGCGATGCGATCCTCGATGAGAAAATCCGCGCGGTGGTAAAAGGGGCCATGGAAGAGAGCGGCGCGGTGCTGATCAAACGCTACGGTTTTGATGCTGATAAACACGCAGCCTACATCCAGAAAATCCTCGGTCGCTTTGAAAACCCGTATCTGAAAGATGATGTTGAGCGCGTGGGACGTCAACCGCTGCGTAAGCTGAGTGCAGGCGACCGTCTGATTAAGCCGCTGCTCGGCACGCTGGAATACGGTCTGCCGCATGCCAACCTGGTGAAAGGGATTGCCGCTGCAATGCACTACCGCAGCGATCAGGACCCGCAGGCGATCGAGCTGGCTCAGCTGATTGATGACAAAGGCGCGCAGGCTGCGCTGGCGCAGATTTCCGGTCTGGACGCCAATAGCGACGTGGTTGTGGAGGCGGTTAACGCATACAACGCAACCAAATGATGCACAGTGTGGCGCAGGTTAGTCTGCGCCCAGATAACAGATTGTCAGATATGCAGGCAATAATGGAACAAACCCAGGCCTTTGAAAATCGTGTGCTTGAGCGTCTGAATGCTGGCAAAACCGTACGAAGCTTCCTGATTGCCGCCGTCGAGCTGTTAACCGAGGCGGTAAATATCCTGGTGCTTCAGGTGTTTCGCAAAGACGACTACGCGGTAAAATATGCTGTAGAACCGTTACTGGACGGCGATGGACCGCTGGGCGATTTATCGGTGCGTCTGAAGCTGATTTACGGTCTTGGCGTGCTGAACCGGCAAGAGTACGAAGATGCAGAGCTGTTAATGGCGCTACGTGAGGAGCTCAATCATGACGGTAACGAATACGCCTTTACCGATGATGAGATCCTGGGGCCCTTCGGCGAGTTGCACTGCGTGGCCGCGCTGCCCCCTGCCCCTCATTTCGACAGCAGCGACCCTGAGCTATACGCGATGCAAAAGCTGCGTTATCAGCAGGTTGTCCGCTCCACGATGGTCCTTTCCCTGACTGAGCTGATTTCCCGGATCAGCTTAAAAAAAGCGTTTCAGAAGTAAGCCTGCTCACATTGGTGTATCCTTCCCTGTAAATTCCCCGTTTTCAGAGTTATTTGTCATGAAAGAAGTCGAAAAGAACGAAATTAAACGCCTGAGCGACCGCCTGGATCTGATCCGTCACCAGATGGCGGGTCTGTCACTGGTCGATTCCGCCGAGAAGTACGCCGAGCTGGAGAAAGAGACCGCGAAGCTGGAGGCAGAGATCGAGCGCCTGCGCGAAGTAAAAGGCCAGAAGCTGAGCAACGAAGCGCAGAAGCTGATGAACATGCCACACCGCCGCGCAATCACTAAAAAAGAACAGGCTGACATGGGCAAGCTGAAGAAAAGCGTCCGTGGCCTGGTGGTCGTACACCCGATGACCGAGCTTGGCCGTGAAATGGGCCTGAAAGAGATGACGGGTTTTTGTAAGACCGCATTCTGATTTCATGCCGGGTGGCGCTGCGCTTACCCGGCCTACTCTTTTCCCCTTCGCATGAATTGGTCCAACCAATTGCGCAATCAATCCTCCCCTGGTTCACAATTCCATTATTTCCGCTCACAAAACCATTGCTACCCCATAACATCTGATTAACCATTCATTGTCATTAACCCTACAACACAACATTGGCAGGACCACTTTTACATAACCTGTGATGCAGAGATGAGCGGAGACTCACCCGCCGCGCAGGTTATCTGGTCCCCAGGAGACCTGCATGAGCCTCTGGCAACAAAACTACGACCCGGCCGGAAATATCTGGCTGTCGAGCCTGATCGCATCGCTTCCAATCCTGTTCTTCTTCTTTGCGCTGATTAAGCTCAAGCTGAAGGGCTACCTTGCCGCGACGTACACCGTTGCCATCGCTCTGCTGGTGGCGCTGTTCTTCTACAAAATGCCGGTCGATCGCGCGCTGGCCTCCGTTGTCTACGGTTTCTTCTACGGTCTGTGGCCAATTGCGTGGATCATCATCGCCGCTGTCTTTGTCTATAAAATTTCGGTGAAAACCGGGCAGTTCGACATCATTCGCTCGTCGATTCTCTCCATCACGCCGGACCAGCGCCTGCAGATGCTGATTGTCGGCTTCTCCTTCGGGGCGTTTTTGGAAGGTGCCGCCGGATTTGGCGCACCGGTCGCCATTACGGCCGCTCTGCTGGTGGGCCTCGGCTTTAACCCGCTTTATGCCGCGGGCCTGTGCCTGATTGTGAATACCGCCCCGGTGGCGTTTGGCGCAATGGGGATTCCGATTCTGGTCGCCGGGCAGGTGACCGGGCTGGATAGCTTTGAGATCGGCCAGATGGTGGGTCGCCAGCTGCCGTTCCTGACCATCATCGTGCTGTTCTGGATCATGGCGATTATGGACGGCTGGCGCGGCGTGAAAGAGACGTGGCCTGCTGTAATGGTGGCGGGCGGTTCGTTCGCCATCGCGCAATACCTGAGCTCAAACTTCCTCGGTCCGGAGCTGCCGGACATTATCTCGTCGCTGGTCTCGCTGGTCTGCCTGACCCTGTTCCTGAAACGCTGGCAGCCGGTACGTATTTTCCGCTTCGCCGACATGGGTGCCTCGCAGGTCGATCAAACCCTGGCACGCACGGGCTATACCGCAGGGCAGGTGATCCGTGCCTGGTCACCGTTCCTGTTCCTGACCGCAACGGTAACGCTGTGGAGCATCCCGCCGTTTAAAGCCCTGTTCGCCCCGGGCGGCGCGCTGTACGACATGGTGATTAACATCTCCGTGCCGTTCCTCGACAAAATGGTCGCCCGCATGCCGCCAGTCGTGCATGCCGCCACACCGTATGCCGCGGTCTATAAGTTCGACTGGTTCTCCGCCACCGGGACCGCCATCCTGTTTGCCGCGATCCTTTCCGTGGTGTGGCTGCGCATGAAGCCTGCCGCCGCGGTGCAGACCTTCGCAGCGACGATTAAAGAGCTGATGCTGCCGATTTACTCCATCGGCATGGTGCTGGCGTTCGCGTTTATCTCGAACTACTCCGGCCTGTCATCGACGCTGGCACTGGCGCTGGCCCATACCAGCCACGCCTTCACCTTCTTCTCACCGTTCCTCGGCTGGCTGGGTGTGTTCCTGACCGGGTCAGATACCTCGTCGAACGCCCTGTTTGCTGCACTGCAGGCTACGGCGGCCCAGCAGATTGGCGTGTCGGATGTCCTGCTGGTCGCTGCGAACACCACCGGCGGCGTGACCGGGAAAATGATCTCCCCGCAATCCATCGCCATTGCCTGTGCGGCGGTGGGACTGGTCGGTAAAGAGTCGGATCTGTTCCGCTTTACCGTGAAACACAGCCTGATATTCACCTGCATGGTCGGGGTGATCACCACCCTGCAGGCTTATGTCTTAACCTGGATGATCCCATGATAGTGATGCCCAGACGCCTGTCCGACGAGATAGCCTCTCGCGTACGGGCGCTGATTGAAGAACAACAGCTGGAAGCGGGCATGAAGTTGCCCGCTGAACGCCAGCTCGCCGCCCAGCTTGGTGTATCGCGTAATTCCCTGCGTGAAGCGCTGGCCACGCTGGTCAGCGAAGGGGTACTGGTGAGCCGTCGCGGCGGCGGCACCTTTGTGCGCTGGCAGCATGACGACTGGTCCGAGCAAAACATCGTTCAGCCGCTGAAGACGCTGATGGAAAATGACCCGGACTACAGCTTTGACATCCTCGAAGCGCGTCACGCCATCGAGACCAGCACCGCCTGGCATGCGGCCATGCGGGCAACCGAGGCCGACAAAGAGAAGCTCAAAGCCTGCTTTGAGGCCACGCAAAGCAGCGACCCGGATATCGCCTCCCAGGCTGACGTGCGTTTTCACCTGGCCATTGCCGAAGCGTCGCACAATGTGGTTCTGCTCCAGACCATGCGCGGGTTCTTCGACCTGCTGCAATCCTCTGTCAAACAAAGCCGCCAGCGCATGTACCTGGTTCCGCCGGTGTTTGCCCAACTGACTGAACAACACGAGGCGGTGCTTAACGCCATTCTGGCCGGTGATGCCGAGGCCGCACGCAAGGCGATGATGGCGCATCTCGGCTTCGTTCACACCACCATTAAACGATTCGATGAAGACCAGGCCCGACAGGCGCGTATTACCCGTCTGCCTGGCGAGAGTGATATTTCCAGGGAGAACAAAGCATGATCATTTCAGCAGCCAGTGACTATCGCGCCGCGGCGCAGCGCATTTTGCCCCCGTTCCTGTTCCACTACATCGACGGCGGGGCGTATGCCGAATACACCCTGCGCCGCAATGTGGAAGACTTGTCAGAGGTGGCCCTGCGTCAGCGCGTGCTGAAGAATATGTCTGACCTGAGCCTTGAGACGACGCTGTTCAACGAAACGCTCTCCATGCCGGTCGCCCTCGCCCCCGTCGGCCTGTGCGGTATGTACGCCCGTCGTGGCGAAGTGCAGGCGGCGGCGGCCGCGGATGCCAAAGGTATTCCGTTTACCCTCTCTACCGTCTCCGTCTGCCCGATTGAAGAGGTCGCGCCGACCATCAAGCGTCCGATGTGGTTCCAGCTGTACGTCCTGCGCGATCGCGGTTTTATGCGCAACGCGCTGGAGCGCGCCAAAGCGGCGGGCTGTTCCACGCTGGTCTTTACCGTCGATATGCCAACGCCGGGCGCGCGCTACCGCGACGCCCACTCCGGCATGAGCGGCCCGAATGCCGCTCTGCGCCGCTACTGGCAGGCGGTGACGCACCCGCAGTGGGCGTGGGATGTGGGTCTGAACGGACGTCCGCACGATCTGGGCAATATCTCGGCTTACCTCGGTAAACCGACCGGGCTGGAAGATTACATCGGCTGGCTGGCGAACAACTTCGATCCGTCCATCTCCTGGAAAGACCTGGAGTGGATCCGCGAATTCTGGGACGGCCCGATGGTGATCAAAGGGATCCTCGACCCGGAAGATGCCCGCGACGCGGTACGTTTTGGCGCAGACGGCATTGTGGTTTCAAACCACGGCGGGCGTCAGCTCGACGGTGTGCTCTCCTCCGCACGCGCGCTGCCCGCCATTGCCGATGCGGTGAAAGGCGATATCACGATTCTGGCCGACAGCGGCATTCGCAACGGGCTGGACGTGGTACGCATGATCGCGCTTGGCGCCGACAGCGTGCTGCTGGGCCGTGCGTATCTGTACGCGCTGGCGACGTCGGGTCAGGCTGGCGTGGCGAACCTGCTTGACCTGATCGAAAAAGAGATGAAAGTCGCGATGACGCTGACCGGTGCGAAAACCATTAGCGAAATCAGCAAAGACTCTCTGGTGCAGGAGTTAAGTCGATTACCGGCGGCGCTGGCTCCCCTTGCGCAGGGAAACGCTGCCTGAATACCCCTCCTGTTAACACCGCTGTTCACGCGCCCGGTTCCCCCTTCGGGCGCTTTTTTTTTGCCAGAAATAACACTTAGATAACAAATTGAATAAGAAAATTTGACATATTTGCTCCCTCCGCAATTGTATAGACAAGCAAATACAAGAACACAAAAACAACATCACATCGGAGAGGAGCATATGACGTATTCAGGCAAGGTGGATATTCAGCAGGTGATCGATGAGAGTCCCTTTTCAGGGTTTCACTGGCTTCTTATCGTACTGGGCTTTCTGGTTCTGGCGATCGATGGATTTGATACCGCAGCAATGGGTTACATCGCCCCTACGCTATCGGCAGAATGGGGGATACATAAACAGGATCTGGGGCCGGTGCTGAGCGCAGCCCTGCTGGGCTTGTCGCTGGGTGCCCTCATTGCAGGCCCGGTATCGGACAAGATGGGGCGCAAGCGCGTGCTGGTCTTCTCCTGCCTGTTCTTCGGCCTTGCAAGCCTGGGCACGGCCTGGGCGCAAACTCTGAACACGCTGACGCTGTGGCGCTTTCTGACGGGCCTTGGCCTCGGTGCCGCAATGCCAAACGCCATTACGCTGATTTCGGAGTTCGCCCCCCAGCGCTGCCGCGCCATGGCGATTAATACCATGTACTGCGGCTTCCCTCTGGGTGCCGCAGGGGGCGGTGCGATCTCTTCGTGGCTTATTCCCCACCATGGCTGGCGAAGCGTGCTGCTGACGGGTGCAATTGCGCCGCTGATTTTGACGCTGCTGCTGGCGCTGTTTTTGCCGGAGTCGGTGAAGTTTCTGGTGCAGCGCGGGAAGGACGTCATGCAGATCCGCCGTATCGCCAGCCGGTTCAGCCGCAGTACCCTGGAGAGCGTTACCGGCTTTTTCCTGGCAGAGGAAAAAGTCGCTTCTAGAAAAGGGAGCGTGGCGCAGCTCTTCTCCATGCCCTGGCTGCCCGGCACACTAATGCTGTGGGTCACCTACTTTATGGGGCTGGTGATTTACTACGTCCTGCTGAGCTGGATGCCGACCCTGATGCAGGGGATGGGCTATGCGCTGGCGGAATCCGCCTGGCTCACCTCGCTGTTCACCTTCGGCGGTACCGCAGGCATTCTGCTCGCGGGCTGGATGATGGATCGCTGGGAGGCACACAAAGTGGTCGCGGGTGGCTTTGTGCTGACAATGGGTCTCATTCTGTTACTGGGCATTGAGCATAATCATATCGCCCTGTTTGGCGGGTTGATTTTCCTGATGGGGATCGCGATGAACGGGGCGCAATCGGGCATGCAAACCCTGGCAGCGACTTTTTACCCAACAGAGTGCCGCGCAACGGGTATTGCCTGGATGCAGGGGATCGGCCGCTTTGGCGGCGTGGCGGGAACCATGACCAGCGCTCAGCTGCTTTCCCTGCAGTGGCAGGCGGACAGTATTTTGATGATCCTCAGCGTGCCTGCCCTGGTCGCCGCAGCGGCAACGTGCTACAAAATGCTGCGTTGCCGTGCGCAGGAACCTGGCGTCGCGTAAATCCTCACTTTTCTGCTATTCTGCCCCCGCAATTAAGGGGGCAGCATGCTTAACATCGTTTTATTCGAACCAGAAATTCCGCCGAATACCGGCAATATCATCCGCCTGTGTGCCAACACCGGCTTTCGTCTGCACATCATTGAGCCGATGGGCTTTACGTGGGACGACAAGCGTCTGCGTCGCGCGGGGCTGGATTACCATGAATTTACTGCCGTCGTGCGCCATCATGATTACGCCGCGTTTCTGGAAAGCGAAAAGCCGCAGCGCATGTTCGCCCTGACCACCAAAGGCACGCCAGCGCACAGCGCCGTGAGCTATCAGGACGGTGACTATCTGATGTTTGGCCCGGAAACCCGCGGCCTGCCAGCCACGATTCTGGATGCCCTGCCCGCTGAGCAGAAAATCCGTATTCCGATGATGCCGGACAGCCGCAGCATGAACCTGTCGAACGCGGTGTCGGTGGTGGTGTATGAAGCATGGCGCCAGCTGGGGTACCCGGGCGCCATTCTCAGAAGTTAAATGCCGTCACCATACTCAAACGTATGGTGGATACCGTTGAAGTGCTGATCCATATCCATGGACGGCTTATCGCTGTCTGGTTTGCCGACGATACGCGCCGGTACGCCAGCCGCGGTGGTGTGCGGCGGAACCGGCTGGAGCACAACCGACCCTGCGCCAATCTTCGCGCCGCGTCCGACTTCGATGTTGCCGAGGATTTTGGCACCCGCGCCAATCATCACCCCTTCACGAATTTTCGGATGGCGATCGCCGCTGGTTTTACCGGTACCGCCAAGGGTAACCGACTGCAGGATCGAAACGTCGTCTTCAATCACCGCCGTCTCACCCACAACAATGCCGGTGGCGTGGTCGAGCATAATTCCACGGCCAATTTTCGCTGCCGGGTGAATATCGACCTGGAAGGTCACGGAGACCTGATTTTGCAGGAAGATTGCCAGCGCGCGGCGGCCTTCATTCCATAGCCAGTGGCCGATGCGATACGCCTGCAGGGCGTGGAAGCCTTTCAGGTATAGCAGAGGCGTAGAGTATTTATCTACCGCCGGGTCACGCGTACGCACGGCCTGAATATCACAGGCGGCAGAGGCGATCATTTCCGGGTCAGCGGCGTATGCCTCCTCCACAACTTCGCGGATGGCGATAGCAGGCATAATCGAGGAAGCCAGCTTGTTGGCGAGCATGTAGCTGAGAGCACTGCCAAGGTTTTCGTGTTTGAGTAGCGTAGCGTGGTAAAAACTGGCCAGCATAGGCTCACAGTCGGCCAGCGCCCGGGCTTCGGCTTTAATATTGTTCCAGACGATATCCAGTTCTTCACACGGCATTGCTTACTCCAGACGATAAGTTAATGACCAGCCAGTTCTGCGCTGGCTGGGTCATTCAGGTGACAACGGTTCCGACTACTTACTGCTGCGCTCGTCCTTGCGCGCACGACCTAATAAGGTCAATGCTGCCTCGCGCGCATTTTTTCCGCAATACAATACCTGATAAATTTCCTCGGTTATTGGCATTTCGACACCAAACCGGTGCGCCAATTCGCGGACTTCTTTGGTATTGCGGTAGCCTTCCACCACCTGTCCAATCTTCTCCTGCGCGCTTTTTACATCGCTGCCCTGTCCGAGCATCATGCCAAAGCGGCGGTTACGAGACTGGTTGTCGGTACAGGTCAGCACCAGATCGCCCAGACCCGCCATCCCCATAAAGGTGGCCGGATCGGCGCCCAGCGCCTCGCCAAGACGGGACATCTCGGTTAAGCCGCGGGTAATCAACGCCGTACGGGCGTTGGCGCCAAAGCCAATACCGTCAGACATCCCGGCACCGATAGCAATCACGTTCTTCACCGCACCGCCCAACTGGACACCGATAAAATCAGGGTTGCTGTAGACGCGGAAACTCTTGCCACAGTGCAGCAGATGCTGGAGATCGTCGGCGAAAGCCTGGTCAGTCGATGCCAGCGAGATCGCCGTCGGCAGGCCAGCAGCCAGCTCTTTGGCAAAGGTCGGACCGGAGATGACCGCCAGCGGGATCGCATCACCCAGCGCTTCGCGGGCAACGTCCTGCAGCAGGCGTCCGGTTTCCGCTTCAAGACCTTTGGTTGCCCAGACAATACGGGCATCCGGGCGCATCAGCGGCTTAATCTGACGCAGCACTTCGCCAAACACATGGCTCGGGACGACAATCAGAATGTTGCGGCTGGCCGCCAGCGCGGTCGCAAGATCGCTTTCCAGGTGCAGGGAGTCAGGGAACGGAACGTCCGGGAGAAACGCCACATTGCAACGGTCGTGCTGCAGCGTGGCGATATGTTTTGGATCGTGGCCCCACAGGACCACGTCGTGACCATTTCTTGCCAGCGTGATGGCAAGAGCGGTGCCGTATGAGCCGGCACCGATCACAGTCATTGAAGCATTAACAGTGCTCATCAGGCATCCTGATGTTGTTCAGCACCTTCGCCAGCTTGCTGCTGCAGATAGTTCATGAACAGCGCATCAAAGTTAACTGGCGCAAGGTTCAGTTGCGGGAATGTACCGCGAGAAACCAGGCTGGTGATGCATTCGCGCGCATACGGGAACAGGATGTTCGGGCAGTATGCACCCAGGCAATGCGCCATCTGGTTGCCTTCGATGCCGCCGATGGAGAAGATGCCGCCCTGCTGTACTTCACACAGGAACGCGGTTTCTTCGCCCAGAGAGGCGGTCACGGTCACACGCAGTACAACTTCATACACGTCATCTGCCAGTTGGGTAGATGCGGTATCCAGATCAAGTTTAACCTCTGGCTGCCAGTCTTTCTGGAAAACGTGCGGCGCATTTGGCGCTTCAAAAGAGACATCTTTCGTGTAGATGCGCTGGATCTGGAAAATCATTTCATTATTGCTTTGTTCTGACATGGAAAAACCCTTTTTAATTGTCCTAAAGTCTCTTAGCTCAGCAGCGGATCGAGTCCACCACGGGCGTCGAGCGCATACAAGTCATCACAGCCGCCAATGTGCTGCGCATCAATAAAAATCTGCGGAACCGTCGTACGACCACTACGTTGGATCATCTCTTCACGTTTAACCGCGTCACCGTCGATCGGCAGTTCCTTGAACGTGACGCCTTTGCTGTTCAGCAGCGCTTTCGCACGGTGGCAGAACGGGCACGTCGCTTTGGTGTAGATCTCAATATTGGCCATGACTGAACTCCTTATTTACCGCGAACCAAAGGAAGATTTTCCCCGCTCCAGCCGGAGATCCCTTCTTTCAGTACCGTTACATTTTCGAAGCCCGCTTTATAAAGCGCGCTGGCAGATTCTTGCGCCTGCATGCCGGTTGCATCAACAACGATAATTGGCTGGGCTTTGTGTTTTTCAAGCTCACCCACGTTGTTCGCTTTGATTTCAGCTGGCAACAGGTTGATTGCGCCTGCAATGTGACCTTTACGGAAATCGTCACGCTGACGCAGATCGACAACGACGGCATCTTCTTTGTTGATCAGACGCGTCGCTTCACCACGGGTGATAACCTTAATCTTAGACGTCAGGCTCTTAAATGTGGTGAACAGCACAGCAGCCAGCAGGCCAATCCACGCGATGCTCAGAACCGGATGGCGGCTAACGAATTGCATAATTTCTTGCATGGAGGGTAACTACTCCCGACTAAGTGATAAAAAAACCAGGACAGGAGTATACCTGTGCGTTCTGGCAAATACAGCCAGCGACCCTAACCTAATCCATTTTCTGCGGCATGCCACCTAAAAAATGCCTCAAAATGGTCCGGTCAGCGCCTTGCCCCTGCGCTTTCTTTGATCTTCTGCGGCTATTTGATCGATTCAGCTGTAGTAAAATTACGCAAATTTTGACTCTTGAGCATGAGGTTGTTGCAATGTCGGTTTCTAAAAAACCTATGGTACTGGTGATTCTGGATGGCTATGGCTACCGTGAAGACAGCCAGGATAACGCTATTTTCAGCGCAAAAACCCCGGTGATGGATGCGCTGTGGGCGAAACGTCCCCATACCCTGATCGACGCATCCGGTCTGGAAGTCGGTCTGCCTGACCGCCAGATGGGCAACTCCGAAGTCGGTCACGTTAACCTGGGCGCGGGCCGTATCGTCTATCAGGACCTGACCCGTCTGGATGTCGAAATCAAAGAACGCACCTTCTTCGCGAACCCGGTTCTTTGCGGCGCGGTAGATAAAGCCGTTGCGGCAGGTAAAGCCGTTCACATCATGGGCTTGCTCTCCGCGGGCGGTGTACACAGCCACGAAGATCACATCATGGCGATGGTTGAACTGGCCGCCGAGCGCGGTGCAGAAAAAATCTATCTGCACGCCTTCCTGGATGGTCGCGATACGCCACCACGCAGCGCAAAAGGCTCTCTGCAAGCCTTCGAAGAGAAATTTGCCGCACTGGGCAAAGGCCGCGTCGCCTCCATCATTGGTCGTTACTACGCCATGGACCGCGACAACCGCTGGGATCGCGTTGAACAGGCCTATGACCTGATGACCCTGGCAAAAGGTGAGTTCCAGTTCACGACGGCCGTTGAAGCCCTGGAAGCCGCATACGCACGTGATGAAAACGATGAATTCGTGAAAGCGACCGTGATTCGTGCTGAAGGCCAGCCCGATGCCGCCATGGAAGATGGCGATGCGCTGATCTTCATGAACTTCCGCGCTGACCGCGCGCGTGAAATCACCCGTGCTTTCGTCAACAGCGACTTCGACGGTTTTGCCCGTAAGAAAGTGGTAAACCTCGACTTCATCCAGCTGACCGAATACGCGGCAGACATCAAAGCCCCATGCGCGTATCCACCAGCCTCGCTGGCTAATACCTTCGGCGAGTGGATGGCGAAGAATGACAAAACGCAGCTGCGTATTTCCGAAACCGAAAAATATGCGCACGTGACCTTCTTCTTTAACGGCGGCGTGGAAGAGCCGTTCAAAGGTGAAGAGCGCATTCTGATCAACTCACCGAAAGTCGCGACTTACGATCTGCAGCCAGAGATGAGCTCTGCTGAGCTGACTGAAAAACTGGTCGCGGCCATCAAGAGCCGCAAGTACGACACCATCATCTGTAACTACCCGAATGGCGACATGGTCGGTCATACCGGCGTGATGGAAGCCGCCGTGAAAGCGGTTGAAGCACTGGATCACTGCGTTGAGCAGGTTGCAAAAGCGGTTGAGTCCGTAGGCGGTCAGTTGCTGATCACCGCTGACCACGGTAACGCGGAACAGATGCGCGACCCGGCAACGGGCCAGGCGCATACCGCTCACACCAACCTGCCTGTTCCGCTGATTTATGTCGGTGATAAATCACTGAAAGCAGTGGAAGGCGGCAAGCTTTCTGACATCGCGCCAACCATGTTGTCGCTGATGGGTATGCCGATCCCTGAAGAGATGACTGGTAAGCCGCTGTTCATCGTGGAATAATCCCTCCCCATGAGGGGAAAGGCGATTTTTTCAATCACATGGGTCGTGAAGCCGCTTAGGTTATCAGTCAGACCCCTGCTTTGCGCCAGCGCACTCAGCGCTGGCGTATTGCTGTGCGCCGCATCCGCCCACGCGGACGAACGCGACCAGTTGAAATCCATTCAGGCGGATATCGCCGCTAAAGAGCGTGCGGTACGCCAGCAACAACAGCAACGCTCCGCCCTGCTCGCCCAGCTTAAGCAGCAGGAAGAAGCTATTTCGGCCGCAGCCCGTAAGCTCCGTGAAACGCAAGATACCCTCGCTCAGTTGAATAAACAGATCGACGAGATGAACGCGTCGATTGCCAAACTGGAGCGCCAGCGTGATGCACAGGAGCGCAACCTTGCCGCACAGCTTGATGCCGCTTTCCGACAGGGTGAACACACCGGTCTTCAGTTGATCCTCAGCGGTGAAGAGAGCCAGCGCGGTCAGCGTCTGCAGGCCTACTTCGGTTATCTGAACCAGGCGCGTCAGGAGACCATTGCGCAGTTGAAACAGACGCGTGAAGAGGTCTCCACCCAAAAAGCTGAGCTTGAAGAGAAGCAGAGTCAGCAGCAGACGTTGCTCTACGAACAAAAAGCGCAGCAGGCGAAACTTGAGCAGGCCCGTAACGAGCGCAAGAAAACCCTTTCCGGTCTTGAGTCCTCCATTCAGCAAGGTCAGAGCCAGCTGAGTGAAATGCGTGCCAACGAATCAAAACTGCGTAACAGTATCGCCCGTGCCGAAGCCGCGGCGAAAGCGCGTGCCGAAAAAGAGGCCCGCGAGGCACAGGCTGTCCGCGACAAGCAGCAGGAAGCCTCCCGCAAAGGTACCACCTACAAACCAAGCGAAAGCGAACGTTCCCTGATGTCGCGTACCGGCGGTCTGGGTTCCCCACGCGGTCAGGCCTACTGGCCCGTTCGCGGTACGCTTCTGCATCGTTATGGCGAACAGCTGCAGGGTGAGCTACGTTGGAAAGGGATCGTTATCGGTGCGTCTGAAGGTAGTGAAGTAAAAGCCATTGCCGATGGACGAGTGATTCTGGCCGACTGGCTGCAGGGTTACGGTCTTGTGGTAGTGGTTGAGCACGGTAAAGGCGACATGAGTCTTTACGGCTACAATCAGAGCGCACTGGTCAGCGTTGGCACACAGGTGCGCGCAGGCCAACCCATCGCCCTTGTGGGCAGCAGTGGCGGTCAGGGCCGCCCGTCACTCTATTTCGAAATTCGTCGTCAGGGTCAGGCGGTCAATCCACAGCCGTGGTTGGGAAGATAAGTTTTGCTTCAATTTCGTCGAATGGTTCTCTCCGTCGTCAGCGCGCTGGCGCTGGCTGCACCGGTATACGCAGGTAAACTCGCGATTGTGATTGATGACTTCGGTTATCGTCCGCACTATGAAAATCAGGTGCTGGCGATGCCGCCAGCCATCTCTGTCGCCGTCCTTCCGAATGCGCCTCACGCCCGTGAGATGGCGACCAAAGCCCACAACAGCGGACATCAGGTCCTCATCCATCTGCCGATGGCACCGCTCAGTAAACAGCCGCTGGAAAAAGATACGCTTCGTCCGGATATGAGCAGCGATGAGATCGAGCGCATCATCCGTGACGCTTACAACAACGTGCCGTATGCCGTTGGCCTGAACAACCATATGGGTAGCGCGATGACCTCCAGCCTGTATGGCATGCTAAAAGTGATGCAGGCGCTGGAACGCTACAACCTCTACTTCCTCGACAGCATGACCATCGGCAACAGCCAGGCGATGCGTGCCGCTCAGGGAACGGGAGTGAAGGTGATCAAGCGCAAGGTGTTCCTGGATGATACTCAGAACGAGGCCGACATTCGCGTGCAGTTCAATCGCGCCGTACAGCTCGCCCGACGTAATGGTTCAGCCATTGCCATCGGCCACCCGCATCCTTCTACGGTGCGCGTTTTACAACAGATGTTGCCGACCTTGCCTCCAGATATCACACTGGTACGTCCGAGCGATCTGCTCAATGAGCCGCAGGTCGATACGTCTCGCCCGGGTAGCGCACAACCACCCGCAACGCAGCCGCGTAACCCGTTCCGTGGCGTGAAGAATTGCAAGCTGAAACAACCGCCTGAACCGGTGCATGCAACCCGCTTCTTCGCGGTCATCAGCGAAAGCGTGAGCCAGAGTACGCTGGTGCAATACTTCCAGCACCAGTGGCAGGGATGGGGTAAGAAAGTATCAGTGAGCCATTCTCAGTGACAGGCGATTAAGGTAGAAAAATGCCGCAGCGACACAAAATTCTGCTCCTCGATACCGGTAAAGAATGGGGAGGAGGCACCAACAGTATGCTCGAACTTCTGAAGCGTATTAACCGCGAAAAGTTCGATATTACCTGTTGTTTTTACAGTGACTACAGCCGGGCCGAAGGGCAAACCATCGGCCAGGTGCTGAACAGTATTGGCATTCCCTTAATTGTCATCCCTCAACATAAGCAGCCCGCATGGGCGAAGATTGCCAAAGAATTGGGACGTAGCCTGCTGTTTTTCTCCCGCAGCGCCCGGAAGGCATTTACACGTCATGTTGATACGCTCTGGCGTATTCGACCCAACGTTAGCAAAATCGAGACGATTTTCAGGGATGGCGGTTTCGATACGCTTTATATGAACAACCAGCCGGGCTCTAACGAAGAGGGTTATCTGGCAGGTGCAAACGTGCATGCGCGGATAATCCAGCACTGTCGAATTGAACCTGTTTTGACCCTGCCGCTGGTGAAGCTGGTGAATACCCATGCCACAAAAATCATCGCCGTCTCACATGGCGTAGAACGCGTGTTAGTTCAGCATGGGGTCCGACCCGAGCTGTGTACGACGGTCAACAATGCCATCGACATCCATCAGCCTTTACCCGACCGACGCGCGATGCGTAATCGCCTGAACATTGATGACGACACGTTCGTGTTCGGCAGCATTGGCTCATTAATCCCTCGCAAAGCCAACCACCACACGCTGGAAGCGCTGGCACAGTTCAACCAGAAACATCCCGAGGCGAGGTGGAAGATGGTGCTGGTCGGTGAGGGGGCTGAACGCGGTGCGTTGGCGGCACAAGCTGATGCGCTGGGTATTGCTGAGCATGTGATTTTCACCGGTTTCCAGAACACGCCTTTTGACTACCTCGCGACCTTTGACGCGTTTATTCTGGCCTCGCAGAGCGAAGGCTTGCCCCGCGTCGTGCTGGAAGCGATGCTGCTGAATATCCCCGTCATTGGCTCAAAGGTGACCGGCACGGCAGAATTGATCGATCATGCATCGACCGGGCTGCTTTTCCCGTGGAGCGATGTGTCGCAACTTGCTCAACACCTGGATAATATCTGGCAGGATCCCGATCTGCGCACCCGGCTCGCCGCCGCTGCGCATCAGAATGTCTGCAACGTGTATGCCATTGAAAGCTATGTTAACGGTGTCGAGGCCGTTCTTGGCGCGCAATAACCAAACGAGAAGAACATGTTTAAATTCCTGAATGCTCGCTACCGCCACATCACCGGGCGACATAACATTCCCTACGCTTCCCTTCCGGTCACGCGCGATCTCGTGGCGGTTGACTCTATCGTGATCCCTTGCACCGGTGCGGATTTCGTCGAAGAGGCGTTATTGTCCGCGACCTTTGCAGAGCGATATGCCACCGACGTCAGCGAGATTGTGATTGTCAGCGATCAACCAGAATCCGCGTTTGGCAATCTGCCGCCGAAAACCCGCATAGTGACCCTCGACCTGCCAAAACGTGAAGAAGGTTATCGCTACAAGCAGATCTACCTTAGCCGCCTGGTGAAGCTTAACGCCCCGCTGCAGGCGCGCGGTGAAGGCGTATTGATGATCGATTCCGATCTCAACCTCCTGAAGATGCCAGAAATCAACATGGCCGAGATGCACATCTACTCCAGCTTCCGCCAGGGCAAAATGATTGCCAAGCTGGACGGCGCGCCAGCAGAGAAAGTCCCGGCGTATTATAAAGAGACGGTGCGCCCGTATCTGGTTGATCATGTTAACGGTGCGTTTCTTGCAGCCACTAAAAAGACCTGGCGCCGTATCTGCCCGCTGTGGCTCACGCTGTTCCAGGATACCTGGGAACTGATGGAAGACACGCAACCGCCGACGGATCAGCTGCCGCTCGCCGCGCTACTGGACATGCTGGATTTAAAAACGGTTAACCTGGGCGACTGGATGAACTGGCCGGTGTCCAAGAAGATTGGCGGACAGGAAGCCGTTGTGCCGAAAGAGGTGATTGGTGCGCACGGTGGTTTTCCGCTCTCAGAATGGCAAAAGTATCTTGAATCACCTGAAAACAAACTGTTGTTCAAAGGTCAGGACTATACCCGCAAGGTGCGTTACCTGACGGACGAAGAGAAAAAAAATCAGTAAAAAAAGGGGCCGCTGGCCCCTTTTTGATTACTTATCCCAGCTCAGGATCACTTTCCCAGACTGGCCTGAACGCATCGCGTCAAAGCCTTTCTGGAACTCATCAACTGAGAAGCGGTGAGTAATAATCGGGGACAGATCCAGACCAGACTGAATTAATGCCGCCATCTTGTACCAGGTTTCGAACATCTCACGGCCATAAATGCCTTTGATGAACAGCCCCTTGAAGATGACCTTGTTCCAGTCGATAGACATATCTGACGGCGGAATACCCAACATCGCGATACGGCCACCGTGATTCATGGTGTCGAGCATGGTGCGGAACGCCGGTGGCGCACCGGACATCTCCAGACCTACGTCAAAGCCTTCGGTCATGCCCAGCTCTTCCATCACGTCGGTCAGACTCTCTTTGGAAACATCCACCGCGCGGGTGACGCCCATTTTACGCGCCAGCGACAGACGGTATTCGTTCACGTCGGTGATCACCACGTTACGCGCGCCCACATGCTTCGCCACGGCTGCCGCCATAATGCCAATGGGGCCCGCGCCAGACACCAGCACATCCTCACCCACCAGGTCGAAGGAGAGTGCCGTGTGTACCGCGTTACCGAACGGGTCAAAGATGGAGGCCAGATCGTCAGAGATATTGTCCGGGATTTTGAACGCGTTAAACGCCGGGATCACCAGGTATTCCGCGAAGCAGCCCGGGCGGTTTACGCCCACGCCAATGGTATTACGGCACAGGTGCGTACGCCCGCCGCGGCAGTTGCGGCAGTGGCCGCAGGTGATATGGCCTTCACCGGAGACGCGGTCGCCAATCTGGAAGCCTTTGACTTCCTGACCAATGCCAACCACTTCACCCACATATTCGTGACCGACAACCATCGGGACCGGAATGGTTTTCTGTGACCACTGATCCCAGTTGTAGATGTGAACGTCAGTACCGCAGATGGCGGTTTTACGAATTTTGATCAGCAGATCGTTATGACCGACTTCCGGCTCCGGCACGTCGGTCATCCAAATCCCTTCTTCCGCTTTCAGTTTGGATAACGCTTTCATCACACGTCCTCAGGCAATTACGCCCAGCTGTTTGCCGATGCGGGTAAAGGCTTCCACCGCACGTTCAATTTGTTCAGGCGAATGCGCCGCAGACATCTGGGTGCGGATACGCGCCTGGCCTTTTGGTACCACCGGGAAGAAGAACCCGGTGACATAAATCCCTTCTTTCTGCAGTTCACGAGCAAATTGCTGCGCCACGACCGCATCACCCAGCATCACCGGGATGATGGCGTGATCGGCACCGGCCAGGGTGAAACCTGCGGCGCTCATTTTTTCACGGAACAGACGGGCGTTCGACCACAGGCGATCGCGCAGCCCCGCGCCGGACTCCACCATCTCCAGTACCTTGATGGAGGCGGCAACAATGGCCGGCGCCAGGGAGTTGGAGAACAGATACGGGCGGGAGCGCTGACGCAGCCATTCAACCACCTCTTTACGCGCAGCGGTATAACCACCGGACGCGCCGCCGAGCGCTTTGCCCAGCGTACCGGTGATGATATCCACGCGGCCCATCACATCACAGTATTCGTGGGAACCGCGGCCATTTTCGCCGACAAAACCGACCGCGTGAGAGTCATCGACCATGACCAGCGCGTCGTATTTATCCGCCAGGTCACAGACACCTTTCAAGTTAGCGATCACACCGTCCATGGAGAACACGCCGTCGGTGGCGATCAGCACGTGGCGAGCACCCGCTTCACGGGCCTCTTTCAGGCGCGCTTCCAGTTCAACCATGTCGTTGTTGGCGTAGCGGAAACGCTTCGCTTTACACAGGCGTACGCCGTCGATGATGGAGGCGTGGTTCAGGGCGTCGGAGATAATCGCATCTTCTGCGCCAAGCAGGGTCTCAAACAGACCGCCGTTGGCGTCGAAGCAGGAGGAGTAGAGAATCGCGTCTTCCATTCCAAGGAAGCTCGCCAGCTTTTGCTCAAGCTGCTTGTGGCTATCCTGGGTACCGCAAATAAAGCGTACGGAGGCCATACCGAAACCGTGGGTATCCATGCCGTTTTTCGCTGCGGCAATCAGCTCAGGGTGATTCGCAAGACCTAAGTAGTTGTTCGCACAAAAGTTGATCACGTGGCTGCCGTCGGCAACGGTGATGTCCGCCTGCTGAGCAGACGTGATAATACGCTCTTCCTTGAACAACCCTTCCGCACGTGCGGTGTCGAGGTCGCTGTTTAACTGTTTGTAAAAATCACCACGCATTGCAATTCTCCAGACTCGGCAAATTTCGGGACATATTACCCAAACCTATAGTTCATGACGAGATGACGCAGTATCTCTTGTCGTTTTTGCAGCATAAATCACGTGTACCCCTACCGCATATCGGTGAATGGCTGAAGACAGGGCATTGTGATGATATGATAGAAACATTAGCGTTCGGGATTGTCCCCGGACTCCACACTTCAAAGGTTACCGTTATGATCATCGTTACCGGCGGCGCAGGCTTTATCGGCAGCAATATTGTTAAGGCTCTCAATGACAAAGGCATCACCGACATCCTGGTGGTGGACAACCTGAAAGATGGCACCAAGTTCGTTAACCTGGTGGATCTGAACATCGCTGATTACATGGATAAAGAAGACTTCCTTATCCAGATTATGGCAGGTGAAGAGTTTGGCGAGATTGAAGCCATTTTCCACGAAGGTGCGTGCTCATCCACCACCGAGTGGGACGGTAAGTACATGATGGACAACAACTATCAGTACTCCAAAGAGATCCTCCACTACTGCCTGGAGCGTGAAATTCCGTTCCTGTACGCCTCTTCTGCTGCCACCTACGGCGGGCGTACCTCAGACTTCATCGAATCCCGCGAATACGAGCAACCGCTGAACGTCTACGGCTACTCCAAATTCCTGTTCGACGAATACGTGCGTCAGATTCTACCAGAAGCGAACTCCCAGATTGTCGGCTTCCGTTACTTCAACGTCTACGGGCCGCGCGAAGGGCACAAAGGCAGCATGGCGAGCGTGGCATTCCACCTGAATACCCAGCTGAATAATGGCGAAAGCCCGAAACTGTTCGAAGGCAGCGACGGCTTTAAGCGCGACTTCGTCTACGTGGGCGATGTGGCTGCAGTCAACCTGTGGTTCTGGGAAAACGGTGTGTCCGGCATCTTCAACCTGGGGACTGGCCGCGCGGAATCCTTCCAGGCAGTGGCAGACGCGACGCTGGCGTACCACAAAAAAGGCAGCATTGAGTACATTCCGTTCCCGGATAAGCTGAAAGGCCGCTACCAGGCGTTCACCCAGGCAGACCTGACTAACCTGCGTAAAGCTGGCTACGACAAGCCGTTCAAGACCGTTGCCGAAGGCGTAACGGAATATATGGCCTGGCTGAACCGCGACGCGTAAGTATGAGAATTCTGGTGATCGGCCCGTCATGGGTGGGCGACATGATGATGTCGCAAAGTCTCTATCGCACGCTCAAGGCGCGCTATCCCCAGGCGATAATCGACGTGATGGCACCCGCGTGGTGCCGTCCGCTGTTATCGCGTATGCCGGAAGTGAACGAGGCGATCCCGATGCCGCTCGGCCACGGTGCGCTGGAAATCGGCGAACGCCGCAAGCTCGGCCATAGCCTGCGCGAGAAGCGCTACGATCGCGCGTATGTCCTGCCGAACTCTTTCAAATCTGCCTTAGTGCCCTTCTTTGCGGGTATTCCGCACCGTACCGGCTGGCGCGGTGAAATGCGCTACGGCCTGCTGAACGACGCGCGGGTGCTGGACAAAGAGGCCTGGCCGCTAATGGTGGAGCGCTACGTGGCGCTGGCCTACGACAAAGGCGTGATGCGCAGTGCGAAAGATCTGCCGCAGCCGCTGCTCTGGCCGCAGCTTCAGGTTAATGACGGCGAGAAATCCCAGACCTGCAACGCGTTTGGTCTTTCGTCTGAACGCCCGATGATTGGCTTCTGCCCTGGTGCGGAGTTCGGTCCGGCAAAACGCTGGCCGCACTATCACTATGCGGAGCTGGCAAAACAGCTGATCGACGAAGGCTATCAGATTGTGCTGTTTGGCTCGGCAAAAGACCACGAAGCAGGCAATGAAATTCTCGCCACGCTCAGCACAGAGCAGCAGGCCTGGTGCCGAAACCTGGCCGGGGAAACGCAGCTCGAACAAGCTGTTATTCTGATCGCCGCCTGTAAAGCCGTGGTGACCAATGATTCCGGCCTGATGCACGTCGCTGCCGCGCTGGACCGCCCGCTGGTCGCGCTGTATGGTCCAAGCAGCCCGGACTTCACGCCGCCGCTGTCGCATAAAGCGCGCGTCATTCGCCTGATTACCGGCTACCACAAGGTGCGCAAAGGCGATGCCGCAGAAGGCTATCACCAGAGCCTGATCGACATCACGCCGCAGCGTGTTCTCGAAGAACTCAACGAACTGCTGTTGAGCGAAGAAGGGTAACGGATGCGGGTATTGATCGTTAAAACCTCCTCTATGGGTGATGTTCTGCATACGCTGCCTGCGCTGACGGACGCGATGCAGGCCATTCCGGGCATCCGTTTTGACTGGGTGGTGGAAGAAGGCTTCGCGCAGATCCCTACCTGGCATGAAGCAGTAGACCGCGTGATCCTGGTGGCCATTCGCCGCTGGCGCAAAGCATGGTTCTCCACACCGATTAAAGCCGAGCGCACCGCCTTCCGCGAAGCGGTTCAGGCGCAGCGTTACGACGCGATCATCGACGCGCAGGGGCTGGTGAAAAGCGCCGCGCTGGTGACGCGTCTGGCACACGGCGTAAAGCACGGCATGGACTGGCACTCCGCCCGCGAGCCGCTGGCGAGTCTGTTCTATAACCGTCGCCACCGTATTGCAAAACCACAGCACGCTGTGGAGCGTACCCGTGAACTGTTTGCCAAGAGTCTTGGCTATGTAAAACCGGAATCCCAGGGCGACTACGCCATTGCGCAGCACTTTTTGCGCAATACAGGCCCCTGTACTCAGCCTTATCTTGTCTTCCTCCATGCCACAACGCGCGACGATAAACACTGGCCGGAAACGCACTGGCGAAGACTGATTGAACTAATGCAACCTACCGGGATCCATATTAAACTGCCCTGGGGCGCTGAACATGAGCGACAGCGTGCAGAACGTCTGGCCTCCGGTTTTTCGCACGTTGAGGTATTGCCCAGACTCACGCTGGCGCAGGTGGCCGCAGAACTGGCGGGGGCGAATGCCGTCGTTTCCGTGGATACAGGATTAAGCCATTTAACCGCAGCGCTGGATCGCCCGAATATTACGATATTCGGCCCGACCGATCCGGGTCTGATTGGGGGCTACGGTAAAAACCAGCACCAGATGGTCAGCCCAACGCAACACACGAAGGATATTAGCGCAGATGCTATTTTTTCACTTTTACAGGGCAGCCATCGGCTTTCTGACAGGGATATTTAACCCATGAGTTATGTATTTCTGCTGATTTTACTCTTTCCGGTGAAACTCATCCGAAAGCTGTTTCGCAAAGACACAGGTAAAAACCTGGTTATTCAGACAGCAAAAATCGGCGATTTTGTTAATGCAACGCCCCTTCTGGCATACCTGCAAAAAAGCGACGTACTTATTAGTCGCAGCGTAGGTGCACTGGCGAAGCATGATGAGACGGTCGACGAGATTTTTTTCATCGAACAGCATAAGCGTAACCTGTGGCGAAAGCTCTGCTTTGCCTGCCGGATCATGAACCGCTATGACAATGTGTATCTTCTGCAGCCTAACAGCGTAAATCTTTTTTTTGCCTCCGTTTGTAACGCCAAAAACAAACAGTTCTTAAGCACATACACACGCAGGTGGTATCACGGAATTTTCTATGCAACGGCAGACGGTACCGTTGAACACGGCAAAAAGACATTGTCGGTGACGAACTATCTCAAGCTTGCCGACCGCACGCTGACCTGGAAAGACTCACCAAAGCACGCCACCAGACCACTTTTTAAACCCGCGACATATCCGGCAATCCTTGATAAACCCGGCGTGATCCGCATTGGCATCAGTATTGCCGCAGGAAATAAAGCGAAAACCGTCCCGCCGGGCATCTGGAAGCGGATTGCCGATCATCTCGCCGACCTGCCCTGCGAGTTTTATGTGTTTGGCGCCCCGAACGAACAATCGTGGATGGATGATATCACCCGCGCGTATGGCGAATTGCCCAACTTCATCAATTTGATTGGCAAAATTTCGCTTGAAGAACTCCCGTGGGCCATTTCAAAAATGGATTGTTATATCGCGTCCGACTCAGGAAATGTCTACGTTGCCGACGCGGTGGACGTGCCGGTAATCTTACTGTTTGGACCCTGTTGCCACTATGAACAGCGTCCGCTTGGCAATGTACTGTTGGTTGGGAATGATGACAATATTTGCTCGTATGTTTTTGAGACTCGCTATTACTTCTCACAAAGCCGGGAAGAACTCTTCTCTGTAACAGATGAATCGCTGGACAACATTAGACATTTCATTTGCGCGTTACCAACGGCTAACGCGGCCGCATATACCGTTGATGCCCAGGGAAACTAATTGTTATGGCTTTTCTAAGCATCATTATTGCCGCACATAACGCCCAGGACACGCTTGACGCAACGCTACAAAGCCTGCAAAACGCGATTGATAATGCGGGCGATGATGTAGAAATCATTATCTTTAATGACAGTTCCAATGATTCCACACAGGATATTATTGAGACGTGGTTGCCAAAGCTTCCGAATGCGCAATCCCGATACGTTGAGTACCGTAACGTCGGTCATGTTCGAAACAGCGCACTCTCTCTGGCGTCAGGTGAGTACATTACCATGCTGGATAGCGATGACCGATTGAAACCGGGCAGCATCCGGGACGCCGTGGCATTTCTGCAAGCACAGCGGCCTGATATGCTCCTGACGCGCCTGCTGGAAATACGCGATACGCATAAAATCACCGCTGACTGGCAGGGTTCTCTTCCGTTGCTTTATCACAACACCAGGCAATAACGCGTTTCCTGCAGCATAAAGACTTTCAGGCGCACCTCATCGGGCAATTCGTTCATCGGAAGCTGTACGAAAGCAACCCGATCCCTTCAATGGTCTGTTATGAAGATTTCGCCGTGTTTCCCGGCATGCTGATGCAATCGAGTAAAATAGTCTTCCAGCGGAAGGGGCACTATTATTACATCAAACGTAACGATAGTTTATCGAGCCGTCTTGACGCCAGTAAAATCGCTACGCTTGTAGAATGCACATTACAGATGGAAAAGTTATTCCCGCAATCATTCAGGCATCTCATTAATTGCCACTGGTTTGATATTTACAGTAACCATCGACAATATCTGACCGACGCGCAACTCAAACTGGTTATGCAACGAGTAAAAGCACTTTATTCGTTCTCTTTTTTCTTCTCCAGCGATGTTCGTTTCAGCTACAAAAAAAGGGTTATTGAGGCATTATGGAAAAAGTAAAACTGCGGCTCTATCAACTGACGCTTATTTTGAGCCTCATTTCGCTTGCGCTGGCGTTACTGAGCTCAGGGAAACAGCGTGAATTCTTCTATATTGCGGTTTATGCCAGCATTATCGGCCTGGCGTGCGAATATAAAAAAATCACCCTTCGTCCCTTTTCGATTGCGCTACCCATTTTGCTGATTGGGTTGCTCAATCTTATCTGGTATATGGCCTATGAATATCATAACGAAGGCTTGAACGCTTATAGCGATTACCTTGGCGCCAGCAAGAAATTGATTTTGGCGAGTATTCTCGTTTTCTATCTTGACCGGTTCAAATCTTATATTGATAAAACAGCCTTCCTGAAATATTTCTTGTATGCCTCTGGTGCAGGATTTGTCCTTGCTACTGGTTATGGCTTATGGCAAGCGTCACAGGGTATGGAACGTGTTGAGATGGCCATCAATCGTCCAACCGTGTCGGCCTATGTTTACTCCGTACTGTCACTGGCGTTTGTATACAGCCTTTATCTTCAGAAAAACAGAAAGCTGTATGTGGCCGCAGGGCTCACCATCTTGATCTCTTATTTCGTCATCCTTTTGACGGCTACGCGCGCCGCAATGGGATTATATTTGCTCCTGGCGATTGTACTCACACTCTACCACTTCAGAAGAATCCATCTGAAATCAACGCTGATTTTCTTATGTATTGTGGCAGGTATAGTGGTTGTGAGTTACAAGCCGTTAATTCTGCCTAAGATACAACAAACACAATCTGAAATAGAACGTTATCAAAAAGGATATGACGCCACCTCACTCGGTGCTCGTTTTTCTATGTGGATTATTGGTGCTCAAAACGGACTTGCCCACCCCATGGGGCAGTCAGTCGAAGACCGCGAAGTCTGGTCACAGCAATATGTGAAAAATGGACATCCACATCTCGCGGCAGCGCTTGAATTTACCCGGATTCATCTGCACAACGAGTTCATTGAAAAATACTCTCTTCAGGGGATCCCTGGGCTGGTAATATTATTCTTTTTCTATATCTCGATGATCGTGTACGCACTTAAAAATAAAAATGGTCTGCTGCTGACGACCATGCTTCTTTTATTGCTCTATGGTCTGACGGACGTCATTTTGTTGAGCTCAGAGGCGCTCATCTTCTTTGTCACCGTGTTTGCGCTGAGTACACTCTTTTCACAAACCAGACAACGCCAGTAAGTGATAATGCCCGCCATGCGGGCATTATTTTTTCTTGTGTTGATAAAACTCCGCCAGCGTCATCCCCACCGTCTTGTCGGATAACCAGCTAAACAGCGCTTCCAGATCCTGGTATAACCCCTCGATCGCCGCCTCGTCCTTAAACGTAGGACTGCCCCCGGGCATAAATTCCGACGAATGGAGCATAAACTCGACGTAATCATTTCCCTGAGAAAGGCATTGCTGCGCAACCTCAATCATCTGCGACGCATTACCACCTGTCGGACGTAACCAGTTCACAGAAGGTGAGCGGTATTTACCACGAAGACGATCGTAACCCTGTTTGATCGTGTTCAGCCAGGCAGGATGTTTATACTGAATGCTCATTGGCACTTCGAGTAAAGGGCTCGTGCCCGCCCGGGAAATATCGTTAACGTCAATAAAGTAGGCATGGTCCGGAAAATGTTGGTAATCCGTCCCACCATGGCCTTGCGGAGCCCCCTTCGCATTGCGCCAGTTCACCCGCGGCGTCACCGAGCAATCAACCTGATACCCCAGCTCAATCAGTAACCTGGCATAACGGCTATCAAACGCCCAGCGCCCGGCGCGGTGGCTTAACATTTTGGTCTGGAACGTCTCTTCCAGCAGGCGGGTCATGAACAGCACTTTCTCGCGCATCACCTCGTCTGAAAATTCAATCAAATAAGGCTGCCAGCGCCAGTCATCACCCGTGAGATCGTGCTCAGGCGGGCTATTCCATGCGTGGAGGTGCATGCCCACCTCCCCCTGGCCGCGAGCGATCACGTCCCTGGCGAAGTCGATGAAAACGGGCTCGATCGCCATCTCATAGTTTGTCAGCCACACGGGCTTAAAGCCGAAACGTTCACACAGCGTCTGGAACCGGGCCAGATAGCGCGCGTTTTCCGTTTTAATGACGCGGTGGTTCTGCCAGAGATTATCGCCCTCAGTATCAATCGTGATGATAAACGCGGGTTTTTTCATAATGAGTCCGCAAGACAGGGAAGTTAGCGCTATGTTACGCACTCTCCAAACCATCAGTAAACCCTTGCTGGGAAATTCCTGAGATTATGGAGAAAGAGTGCAAGTCGCTATCAGGTCTATTAGAATTGCCAACAGTACAACGCCGATAAGATGATGATGAATAACTTACCTGACACGCCTGATTTGCGCATTTTACTGATCAAACTCCGCCATCATGGCGATATGTTATTGACCACCCCCGTCATTGATTCATTACGTCAACACTGGCCACACGCGCAAATTGATGTGCTGTTGTATGAAGAAACGCGCGACATGCTCGCCGCGCATCCGGCAATTGGCACCATTTATGGAATCGATCGTAAATGGAAGCACCTGGGCACACTCAAGCATCTACAGAAAGAGTGGCAGTTGCTGTGTGCGTTAAGGAAACAACATTATCATCTGGTGATTAACCTTGCCGATCAGTGGCGTAGCGCTATTGTCACCCGCTTCACCGGCGCGCCGGTTCGTCTCGGATTTGCCTTTAACAAACGCAACAATGCATTCTGGCGTTTTTGTCACAGCGATTTAGTCTCCGTTGCAAATCACCAGTCTCTGCACACCGTCGAGCAAAACCTCTCCATTCTGTCTCCATTACAGGTCGCGGCGCAGCCCGCCGTCACCATGGCCTACAGCGCAGATGACTGGCACTTCGCCCGTCAACAGCTGGAGAAAAAGGGTGTGGGTGATAACTATATCGTGATTCAGCCAACATCCCGCTGGTTCTTCAAATGCTGGGATGAAGACAAAATGGCGCAAACTATTACCGCACTGCAGCAAGATGGGCATACCGTCGTACTCACGGCCGGGCCGGATAAAAAAGAGATGGCGATGATCGATCGCATTCTCGCCGCGTCACCGAAGACCGGCGTCGTCTCGCTGGCCGGTCAATTAACGCTGCGCCAGCTTGCAGCGCTTATCGATCATGCCTGCCTGTTCATTGGGGTTGATTCCGTTCCGATGCATATGGCCGCCGCGCTGCAGACGCCCTGCGTGGCACTCTTTGGCCCTTCCAAACTGACGTTTTGGTCTCCATGGCAGGTCAACGGCGACGTTATCTGGGCTGGCGACTTCGGCCCGCTCCCCGATCCGGACGCCATTGATACCAACACCCAAGCGCGCTATCTCGACGCCATTCCTGTGGATGCTGTCGTCTCTGCTGCAAAGAGATATCTGTCATGAAACACCATCGTCTGGCGATTGTGCGCCAAAAATATCGTCCTGATGGCGGAGCGGAACGGTTCGTCTCCCGCGCGCTCACCGCGTTAAGCAACCAAAATCTTGAGCTGAATGTCATCACCCGTGAATGGCAGGGAGAAAAGCAGGACGACTGGCATATCCACATTTGCGATCCGCGTAAGTGGGGCCGCATCAGCCGCGAGCGTGGTTTTGCTCATGCCGCACGTGAACTGTGGCAACAACAACAGTTTGATATTGTGCAAAGCCACGAGCGAATCCCGGGCTGTGACATCTACCGTGCAGGCGATGGCGTCCACCGCCGCTGGCTACTGCAGCGTGCACGCATTCTACCCGCCTGGCGTGCAAAGATGCTGATGGTCGATCGCTATCACCGCTATGTGATGCATGCCGAACGAGAGATGTACCAGGCACCGGAACTCAAAGCGGTTATCTGTAATGCGGAGATGATCAAACGCGAAATTGTCGAAGATTTTGATATTGACGCAAAAAAAATACATGTAATTTATAATTCTATTGATTCCAGCCGCTTCGTTCCGGCTCAGGAGGCACAACGTGCCGCGTTGCGTCAGCAATTTGGTTTGCCAGCCGATGCCGTAGTGTTCTGTTTTGTCGGCTCCGGGTTCGAACGAAAAGGCCTCGCCAGCGCCATACGGGCTATCGCTGGAACAGCGGCATGGCTGATTGTGGTTGGACAGGATAAAGCAGAAAGTCGTTATCGCGATCTTGCCCGTTCACTCGGCTGCGAAGGGCAAATCCGTTTCCTGGGGATGCAAAAAGAAACGCTTCCTTTTTATCAGCTATCCGATGGTTTACTGTTGCCAACGCTGTATGATCCCTTTCCTAACGTCATTCTTGAAGCAATGGCCTGCGGTTTACCCGTCATTACTTCAGAGAGTTGCGGAGGCGCTGAATTTATTCAGCAAGGCCAGAACGGATTTTATTGCGACGCCCTTGATATCAAGACATTGAAGGAAGCGATATCCGCCATTCCTTCTCTGGAAAAAAATAACAATATGGGACGCGCGGCACGGGAACGTGTGAAAGACGCCACCCCCGAAAAACTGTCAAGTCAGCTTATTTCGCTTTATCAAAAATTACTGGATTAAAAATGCGCATCCTAATGATTATTGATGGTTTACCCGGTGGGGGAGCTGAAAAAACGGTTCTTACACTTTCCAGTGGATTGATAGAAATGGGACATCAGGTCTCTCTCTTCTCCCTGCGGAAAGTGTGCGATTACGCCATCCCGGAAGGCATTGATTATCAGGTTGTTCAGGATACCTGCAAAAAACCGTGGCGAAAGCTGACGGAGATCCCACGCCGCGCCCATCTGCTGGATCGGGCTATTGAGCGGGCTGAACGCAGCGGAAAATTTGACGTTGTGTTCTCTCATTTGCACAAAACCGACCGCATTGTTGCACACTGCCGTGCGCTGGAACGCGATAAAGTCTGGTTTTGCGTGCATGGCATGTTCTCGTTCTCCTATTTGCGCCATCGCCGCGGGCTTTCTCGCTGGTTTAAGCATCTTAAAATTCGTCATACCTACGAAAATCGTAATGTTGTCGCTGTTTCAGGCGCCGTGTTGAAAGATCTTTCAGAAACGCTGGCGCTCACTCTTCGACGCAAAGCGGTAATCCATAACCCGTTTGATATCCCTGAAATTCAGCGTCTGGCTGATGCCCCCTTTGAAATGCAAGGGAAGGATTACATCATTCATGTTGGCCGCTTCCATGAGCACAAACGTCACGATCGGCTTTTACGTGCGTTCGCACTGAGTCAACTTGACACTACACTGGTCATGATGGGCAATGGATCCGACGCCAAAATCCAAAAATTACAGCAGCTTGCCAGAGATTTGGGTATTGAAAACAAAACGGTTTTCCGCCCATTCGACGCCAACCCCTACCCCTGGATAAAAGGGGCGCGGCTCTTAGTGTTAAGTTCTGACTGCGAAGGTTTTGGTAATGTGCTGGTCGAATCCATTATCTGCCAGACCCCGCCGGTCAGTACAAATTGTCCAGGAGGCCCCGCTGAAATCCTCACGGGAGACCTGGCGCGCGGGCTGTCAGAGTTAAACGACGAATCACTGGCAAAAACGCTGGTCGATATTTATACCTCCCCGCCGGTCGTTGGCGGTGCAACCATTGCGTCGTTCGGCATCAATGCCATTTGCCGGCAATATATTGCTTTGGTAGACAATCAAAAATAATCAGGTTTCTTATGCAAAATTCAGCGCCATTATTAAGCGTGGTGGTTGCCGTATATAACGGTGAAGCTTTTCTGGATCAGTTCTTTACCTGCCTTGTGAATCAACGCATCGACAGCATGGAAGTCATTATTGTCAATGACGGCTCTACTGACCGTTCGATGCAGATCGTCGAAAGCTGGCGTGAAAAACTGCCGCAGTTGCAGGTGATTGAACAGCAAAATCAGGGCGTATCCATCGCGCGTAATACCGGCCTGGCCGTAGCAACGGGTCAGTATCTCTCTTTCCCGGATATTGATGATGTCTTCAAGCCGGGCATGTACCATCGTCTTCTGGATATGGCCGTCACGCAGGATTTGGATGTCGCGACCTGCAATGGGAACTACGTCTGGGAAAACAACAAGAAACCCTCTCGCCCTATTTTCCCTGAAGATAAACTCGCCTCGACGGATGTCATGACTGGCCCGGCGTGGTTAAAGAAGGCGCTGGATTCACGAAAGTTCCTGCACGTCACCTGGTTAAACATCTATCGCCACGACTTTATTCGTAAACACAGTTTCCATTTTGAACCCGGCCTTCGCCATCAGGATATTCCGTGGACGACCGAAGTGCTGCTTGCCGCGGAACGCGTTCAGTACACCAGCGAACGCTTTTATGACTACTACATTCACTCTGCTTCGGTATCGCATACTCCGGATAATGACGACACGCTGATTCGCTCCGCCCGTCATTACATGAAAATCCTGCAGATGCTTGACGCCATTAACCAGCGTTACCCGGATAAAGTGAAAAATATCCCGGCTTGCCACTGGCAAATCGCCAAAGAGGGGCTGGGGATCATTCATACCTTCGACAACATGAAGGATGAGGCGAAGAAGACCATGATTATCAAAGAGTTCTTTGATACCGGGATCTGGAAGCTTATCTGGAAAAGTGCTAAAAGTCCGCGTTTGCGCTGGCGTCTGGGTCGACGCTACTTCCGTTTAAAACGGTATCTGGCATAAGAGATAGCTTTAGCACGCTTAAATGCTTAGAATTTCCCGGCCGAAACTAAAAAACGGATAATCGCTTGGAATTGTTGTATACCGCCCTGCTCTACATCATTCAGCCACTGGTGTGGCTGAGACTGTTGCTTCGTAGCCGTAAAGCGCCTGCGTACCGTAAACGCTGGGCTGAGCGCTATGGCTTTTGCCGCAATAAAGTCGCCCCGGACGGTATTCTGCTGCATTCCGTTTCTGTTGGTGAAACGCTGGCAGCGATCCCGCTGGTTCGCGCCCTGCGTCACCGCTACCCGTCGCTGCCCATCACCGTCACGACGATGACCCCGACCGGCTCAGAGCGCGCGTTATCCGCCTTTGGCAAAGACGTTCATCACGTCTACCTCCCTTACGATCTGCCCTGCGCCATGAATCGTTTCCTGAATACCGTTCGCCCGAAACTGGTGATCGTGATGGAAACTGAACTGTGGCCGAACATGATTTCCGCCCTGCATGCCCGTAAAATTCCACTGGTGATTGCCAACGCGCGCCTGTCAGAGCGCTCGGCGAAAGGCTACGGCAAGCTGGGTAAATTTATGCGCCGTCTCCTGAGCAAAATCACCCTGATTGCCGCGCAGAATGAAGAAGATGCCGCACGCTTTATCGCGCTGGGCCTGAAACGCAACCAGCTTGCGGTAACGGGCAGCCTGAAATTTGATATTTCTGTTACCCCTGAACTCGCCGCCCGCGCGATCACGCTGCGTCGCCAGTGGGCCCCGCGTCGTCAGGTCTGGATTGCAACCAGTACCCATGATGGCGAAGAAGAGATCATCCTGCAGGCGCACCGCAAGCTGCTGGAAAAATTCCCTGATTTACTGCTGATCCTCGTTCCCCGCCATCCGGAGCGTTTTAAAGATGCCCGTGAAATGGTGCAGAAAGGCGGCTTCAGCTTCACCTTGCGCAGCAGCGGTGAGATCCCTTCCGGCAGCACCCAGGTGGTGATTGGCGATACCATGGGCGAGCTGATGTTGCTGTACGGCATTGCCGACCTCGCCTTTGTCGGCGGCAGCCTGGTGGAACGCGGCGGCCATAACCCGCTCGAGCCAGCTGCGCACGCCATTCCGGTGCTGATGGGTCCGCACACGTTTAACTTCAAAGATATCTGCGCCAAATTGCAGCAGGCCGATGGTTTAATTACCGTGACCGACGCGGACTCCGTCGTCAAAGAGGTGTCGACCCTTCTGACGGACGAAGATTATCGTCTGTGGTACGGTCGCCATGCCGTCGAAGTGCTGCATCAGAACCAGGGCGCACTCACCCGTCTTCTGCAGCTTCTGCAACCTTATCTGCCTCAGCGGAGCCACTAATGTCAACGCGTCTGTCGGTCGTGATGATCGCCAAAAACGCCGCCGACCTGCTTCCGGACTGCCTGGCTTCGATCGCCTGGGCTGACGAAATCGTCGTCCTTGACTCCGGCAGCACGGACAACACGGTGGACGTTGCCCGCGCAGCGGGTGCAAAGGTCTTTATCAATACGGACTGGCAAGGCTATGGCATCCAGCGCCAGCGCGCGCAAAAGTATGCTACCGGTGATTACGTGTTGATGATCGACACCGACGAGCGTGTCACCCCGGAACTCCAGCAAGCCATTCAGACCGTGCTTGCCGCGCCGCAGCCCGAAGCGGTCTACAGCATTGCCCGTCGTAACTATTTCCTGGGCCGTTTTATGCGCCACAGCGGCTGGTATCCAGACCGCGTAATGCGCCTCTATGAGCGCGAGCGCTATCAGTACAACGACAACCTGGTCCACGAGTCACTGGTCTGCGACAGCGCCCGGCAGATCCCCCTGACGGGCGATTTGCTACACCTGACCTGCCGCGATTTCGCCAGCTTCCAGCGTAAACAGCTCAGCTATGCCACCGCGTGGGCGCAGGAACGCCACCAGCGCGGCAAGAAGGCCACGCTGACCGGCATCTTCACCCACACGCTGGGCGCGTTTCTGAAAACGTTGCTGCTGCGTGGCGGGGTGCTGGACGGTAAGCAGGGCTGGTTACTGGCGGTGGTGAATGCCCAGTATACTTTCAACAAATACACCGAGCTGTGGGCGCTCTGCCGCGGCTACTCAGAGAAAACGTGAGCCATGAGCACAAAAGCGATTTATCCGGGTACCTTCGATCCGATCACCAACGGTCATCTTGATATCATCACCCGTGCGGCGTGCATGTTCGACACGGTGATTCTGGCGATTGCCGCCAGTCCCAGCAAGAAACCCATGTTTGACCTCGACGAGCGTGTTGCGCTTGCCCGCGATGCGATTGCACACCTGCCGAATGTAGAGGTAGTGGGCTTCAGCGACCTGATGGCAAACTTCGCCCGTGCCCAGCAGGCAAACATCCTGATTCGCGGGTTACGCGCGGTGGCAGACTTCGAGTATGAGATGCAGCTGGCGCACATGAACCGCCACCTGATGCCGGAACTGGAAAGCGTATTCCTGATGCCGTCCAAAGAGTGGTCCTTTATCTCGTCCACGCTGGTAAAAGAGGTGGCTCGCCATCATGGGGACGTTACCCACTTCCTGCCGGTAAACGTCCACCAGGCGTTGCTAGAAAAGCTAAAGTAGCGCTATTTCTGACACTGACGGCAGTAGAACGTGGCGCGCTGTGCGTGCTTCGTGGCAATAACTGGCGTTCCGCAGACTCTGCATGGCTCGCCTTTACGGCCATACACCTGCAGCTCCTGAGCAAAATAGCCCGGCTTGCCGTCGCTTTGCAGGAAATCCTTCAGCGTGGTTCCGCCCTGCTCAATCGAGCGCAGCAATACCGCTTTAATCACTCTGACCAGCAGCTCGCACTCCTGAGCCGACAGTGAAGAGGCCAGCCGATCGGGATGGATCCCGGCGGCAAACAGCGATTCGCTGGCATAGATATTCCCCACGCCGACCACCAGCTTGTTATCCATCAGCCAGGGCTTAATCGGGCTCTTCTTCTTCGCGCACTTCGCTTTCAGGTATTCCGCATTAAACGCGTCTGAGAGCGGCTCCGGGCCCAGATGCGCCAGCACATTGTGCCCGTCCAGCTCTTTAGTCCACAGCCACGCGCCAAAGCGCCGTGGGTCGGTGTAACGCAGCACTTTGCCGTTGCTCATCACCAGATCGACGTGGTCGTGCTTTTCCGCGGGCAGTTCTTCAGTAAGGATGCGCAGGCTCCCGGACATCCCCAGATGGATGATAATCCAGCCGTCAGGCAGCTCCAGCAGCAGGTATTTCGCGCGGCGCTGCACGCTAAGCACGGGTTTATCGCTTAACGCGTGGATCTCATCGGACACCGGCCAGCGCAGACGTCCATTGCGAACGACAGCATGAAGAATCGTCGCGCCGACCAGATGGGGCTCAATGCCGCGGCGGCTGGTCTCTACCTCAGGTAATTCAGGCATGGTTCCTCCGTTGAGATGCAGAATGCAAAAAACCCCGCAGTTGCGGGGTTTTTCAATACAAGGAGGCTAAAATTATTTGATTTTAGCTTCTTTGTACAGTACGTGCTGGCGTACAACTGGATCGAATTTTTTCAGTTCCAGTTTTTCCGGCTTAGTACGTTTGTTCTTCGTGGTGGTGTAGAAGTGACCTGTACCAGCAGAAGAAACCAGCTTGATTTTCTCGCGAATACCTTTAGCCATGATTTATTTCCTCTTTAAGTACTTAGTACTTTTCGCCACGGGCACGCAGTTCAGACAGAACTGTATCGATGCCTTTCTTATCAATTACACGCATACCTTTAGCAGATACACGCAGGGTGACAAAACGCTTCTCGCTCTCAACCCAGAAACGGTGAGAGTGCAGGTTCGGCAGGAAACGGCGTTTAGTCGCGTTCAGTGCGTGGGAACGGTTGTTACCGGTCACCGGACGCTTGCCAGTAACTTGGCAGACTCGGGACATGTCTATTCTCCAAAAATCAAATTAGCTCGAGCTTCGTATGGGGTATCGGCGCCTCGTCAGGCTTTACAGCCCGGTCATCGCATAGTTCTAAGTGAACTCTCGATTGCCAGGCCCAAATGCCAAACCCGAGATTCTCAAAGGTGGCGTAGTATACGCTGACTCGGCGGTGTGCTCAAGTCCCGAACAGACAAAGATCCCGATGGATCGCCAGAAATAGCCTAAATCCAGCCATGTTCGGCAAAAGAAAGGTACTCTCCGCGGCCAATTATCAGATGATCCAGCACACGAATGTCCATGAATTGACAGCATTTGATAATGCGCTCGGTCATTTCTTTGTCAGCTCTGCTCGGTTCTGCACAGCCAGAGGGGTGATTATGCGCGAGGATCACGCCCGCTGCATTCACTTTTATCGCTTCGCGCACAATTTCACGCGGATGTACCTCAACATGGTTCAGGGTACCCGAAAAAAGATGGCTGTGTTTCAGCACCCGGTTCCTGTTGTCGAGAAAGATCACCATAAAGATCTCGCGTTCAACATCGGTTAACTGACTTTGCAGGAATTCACGCGTCATCGCTGGCGTCAGGATCGGTGCCTCCTTCTCCAGGCGGACATTGTTAAAACGGCGGGCCAGCTCGGCAATCGCCCTCAGCTGAGCATATTTCGCCACGCCGATCCCGCCAATATGCTTAAACTGCGCCAGGTCGGCGGTCAGCAAGCCATACAGTGAACCGAAATGAGCGAGCAGCTCTTTTGCCAGCGTAAAGACCGTTTTCCCCGGGGTCCCGGTACGCAAAAAGAGCGCCAGCAGCTCATCGTCTGTTAATGGGGTGACGCCGTTGCGCAGCAACTTTTCGCGCGGCAGCAGCAGTTCATCCTCTTCTTCCATGCTCTTTCTCCCTTTTTACCCACATGCTGCCACAGGCCAGTCAGGCACTCGACGGCCTCGTATCGTTCTTGCGTAGCGCCTCGCAAAGTGAGCTAAGGACAAAATCACCGCGCTCAGGGGATTGTGATAAAATGCCCGCTCTCTGGTGAAACCCAACAGGAAAGAATCATGATGAGCCTGGCCGGTAAAAAAATCGTTCTTGGCGTAAGCGGCGGTATTGCTGCCTATAAAGCGCCGGAGCTGGTGCGTCGTCTGCGCGAGCGCGGGGCGGATGTGCGGGTCGCGATAACCGAAGGCGGCAAAGCCTTTATCACTCCCCTGAGCCTGCAGGCCGTATCAGGGTACCCGGTATCTGACAGCCTGCTCGACCCGGCCGCCGAAGCCGCAATGGGCCATATTGAGCTTGGGAAGTGGGCAGATCTTGTGATTCTTGCCCCTGCCACGGCTGATTTGATCGCCCGAGTGGCGGCCGGTATGGCGAACGATTTGGTTTCAACCATATGCCTCGCTACACCTGCCCCGGTCGCCGTTGTGCCTGCGATGAACCAGCAGATGTACCGTAACGCGGCCACCCAGCATAATCTGGAGATGCTGGCGTCACGTGGCCTGTTTATCTGGGGTCCGGACAGCGGCAGCCAGGCCTGCGGCGATGTGGGCCCGGGCCGCATGCTTGACCCACTGACGATTGTCGACATGGCCGCCGCCCATTTCTCGCCTGTCAACGATCTGCAACATCTCAACATCATGATTACCGCGGGCCCTACGCGCGAGCCGCTGGACCCGGTGCGTTACATCACTAACCACAGTTCCGGCAAAATGGGTTTTGCCATTGCCGCCGCCGCCGCAAAACGCGGCGCCAACGTCACGCTGGTAAGCGGTCCGGTCTCGTTGCCTACGCCGCCTTTTGTGCAGCGCATTAACGTCACCACCGCCCTGGAGATGGAAGCCGCCGTGCAGGCTCATGCGCAACGCCAGCAGATTTTCATCGGTTGTGCGGCCGTGGCAGACTACCGCGCTGAGACCATCTCTGATGCGAAAATCAAAAAGCAAGGCGATGAATTAACGCTAAAAATGGTGAAAAACCCGGACATTGTTGCCGGCGTCGCCGCACTAAAAAACCATCGTCCTTACGTTGTTGGGTTTGCCGCAGAAACGAATAATGTGGAAGAATATGCCCGGCAAAAACGTACGCGCAAAAACCTCGATTTAATCTGCGCGAACGATGTATCGCTGACCACGCAAGGATTTAACAGCGACAGCAACGCACTGCACCTTTTCTGGCAGGATGGAGATAAAATCTTACCGCTTGAGCGCAAGGAACTCCTGGGCCAACAATTACTGGACGAGATCGTTACCCGTTATGATGAAAAAAATCGACGTTAAGATTCTGGACCCGCGTGTTGGCGAGCAATTCCCGCTGCCAACCTATGCCACCTCCGGCTCTGCCGGACTTGACCTGCGCGCCTGTCTCGATGACGCCGTAGAACTGGCTCCGGGTGCCACCACCCTGATCCCGACGGGCCTGGCCATTCACATTGCTGACCCGTCTCTGGCGGCAGTCATCCTGCCACGCTCTGGCCTTGGCCATAAGCATGGCGTTGTGCTGGGCAACCTGGTTGGCCTGATCGACTCCGACTATCAGGGTCAACTGATGGTTTCCGTCTGGAACCGTGGTCAGGACAGCTTCACCATTGAACCGGGCGAGCGTATCGCGCAGATGGTCTTTGTGCCAGTGGTTCAGGCAGAATTTAACCTGGTGGCAGATTTTGACGCCACCGACCGTGGCGAAGGCGGCTTCGGCCATTCCGGGCGCAAATAAACGCCCAACAAACACGTATCTCACAGCGCCATAATGCAATAACAAACCGCAAACGTCCGTTTGCGGTCGCTGTGTGGATGCCAGCCTGGCAAGTGCTTATTTTCAGGGGTATTTTGTAACATGGCAGAAAAACAAACCGCGAAAAGGAATCGTCGCGAAGAAATACTTCAATCTCTGGCTCTGATGCTTGAATCCAGCGATGGCAGTCAACGCATCACCACCGCTAAACTGGCCGCCTCTGTAGGCGTGTCTGAGGCGGCGCTATACCGTCATTTCCCCAGCAAAACCAGGATGTTCGACAGTCTGATTGAGTTTATTGAAGACAGCCTGATCACACGCATCAACCTGATTCTGAAAGACGAAAAAGACACCACCGCGCGTCTGCGTCTGATTGTGCTGTTAATTCTGGGCTTTGGTGAACGTAATCCGGGCTTGACCCGTATCCTCACCGGCCACGCGCTGATGTTTGAGCAGGACAGGCTACAGGGCCGCATTAATCAGCTTTTCGAACGTATTGAAGCGCAGCTGCGCCAGGTACTTCGCGAGAAGAAAATGCGTGAAGGCGAAGGATACACGATGGATGAGACATTGCTGGCAAGCCAGATCTTAGCGTTTTGTGAAGGTATGCTCTCACGCTTTGTCCGTAGCGAATTTAAATACCGTCCAACGGACGATTTTGACGCCCGCTGGCCGCTCGTCGCCGCTCAGTTGCAATAACTCCGGTGCCGGATGACGGCTTCGCCTTATCCGGCCTACGGGTGATGTAGGCCCGGTAAGCGGTAGCGCCACCGGGCAATTCATCTACACGCCAAACTCTTCGCGATATGCACGCACCGCAGCCAGATGGTCCGCCATCTCAGGCTTCTCTTCCAGATACGCAATCAGCTCTTTCAGGGTAATGATAGAGATCACTTTGCAGCCGTAATCACGCTCAACTTCCTGGATAGCAGAGATATCGCCGCGCCCACGCTCCTGACGATCCAGAGAAATCAGTACGCCAGCCAGCGTCGCGCCGTGAGCCTGGATAATCTCCATCGATTCACGAATCGCAGTGCCTGCGGTGATCACATCGTCCACCAGCATCACGCGGCCCTGCAGTGCACTGCCGACCAGGTTACCGCCTTCACCGTGGGTTTTAGCCTCTTTACGGTTAAAGCAGTACGGCACGTCGCGATCGTGATGTTCCGCCAGCGCTACTGCGGTGGTGGTCGCAATCGGAATGCCTTTGTAGGCCGGGCCAAAAAGCAGGTCAAAATCAATTCCGGAATCCATCAGCGCTTCGGCATAGAAACGACCCAACAGCGCCAGATCGCGCCCGGTATTAAACAGCCCGGCGTTAAAGAAATAAGGGCTCTTACGACCGGATTTCAGCGTAAACTCGCCAAACTTAAGGACCTGTTTATTAATCGCAAACTCAATAAACTGGCGCTGATACGATTTCATGGATTCGCTCCTTTGGTTTCTGTCTTGCAGGCAAAAAAAAGGCGACTCATTGGTCGCCTTTAAAATCAATTTTCTAACGCCGCTTTCTGCGACGTGACAATAGATTCGATTCCCCCTCGGGCCAGAGCCAGCAGGGTAAGAAGTTCTTCATGGGTGAACGGCTCGCCTTCCGCCGTGCCCTGTACCTCAATGATGCGACCGTCTTCGGTCATCACTACGTTCATGTCGGTCTCGGCGGCGGAATCTTCGACGTATTCCAGATCGCACAGCGCTTCACCGTTAACGATACCCACGGAAACCGCCGCAACCATGCCTTTCATTGGGTTGGTTTTCAGCTTACCGGCTGCAACCAGTTTGTTCAGGGCATCGGCCAGCGCCACACAGGCACCGGTAATGGACGCGGTACGCGTGCCGCCATCAGCCTGAATCACGTCGCAGTCGAGCGTAATCGTGAATTCACCGAGAGTTTTCAGGTCCACAGCGGCGCGTAGCGCCCGCGCGATCAGACGCTGAATTTCCATGGTACGGCCACCCTGCTTACCCTTCGCCGCTTCACGGGCGTTACGGGTGTGAGTCGCGCGCGGCAGCATGCCGTATTCTGCGGTGATCCAGCCCTGGCCCTGGCCTTTCAGGAAACGCGGAACACCTTCTTCGATGGACGCGGTGCACAGTACTTTGGTGTCACCAAACTCAACCAGCACGGAACCTTCAGCGTGTTTTGTATAGTTACGGGTCAGGGTGACGGGACGCACCTGATTGGCGCTACGACCTGATGGACGCATGATGGATTCTCCGGCTTGAAACGAATGTGGCTGCGCATTATACGGATAAAGGACGCTTATTCCTATCCTGAGAAGCCCCCGAAAGCTATAATCCCCCCATCTCTCCTTTAAAAACGGGAATGTCTATGATCCGCAGTATGACCGCCTACGCCCGGCGTGAAATCAAGGGTAGCTGGGGTAGCGCTACCTGGGAAATGCGCTCGGTAAACCAGCGCTATCTGGAAACATATTTCCGTATGCCGGAGCAGTTCCGCAGCCTCGAGCCCGTTGTACGCGAGCGCATCCGTACTCGTCTGACGCGCGGTAAAGTGGAATGTAACCTGCGTTTTGAGCCTGATGCCAGTGCGCAAGGCGAACTGATCCTGAATGAAAAACTGGCTAAACAGCTCGTGAATGCGGCGAACTGGGTCAAAATGCAAAGTGATGAAGGCGAAATCAACCCGGTTGATATTCTGCGCTGGCCTGGCGTCATGGCTGCCGGTGAGCAGGATCTGGATGCCATCGCCGCCGAAATCCTTGCCGCCCTCGACGGTACCCTGGATGACTTTATCGTGGCCCGCGAAACCGAAGGCCAGGCGCTGAAAGCGATGATTGAGCAGCGTCTTGAAGGCGTAAGCGCCGAAGTGGCAAAAGTCCGCACCCATATGCCGGAAGTGCTGCAATGGCAGCGCGAGCGTCTGGTAGCCAAACTGGAAGAAGCGGAAGTTCAGCTGGAAAACACCCGTCTGGAACAAGAGCTGGTGCTGATGGCGCAGCGTATTGACGTTGCCGAAGAGCTGGATCGTCTGGAAGCACACGTGAAAGAGACCTACAACATCCTGAAGAAGAAGGAAGCGGTAGGCCGCCGCCTCGACTTTATGATGCAGGAGTTCAACCGCGAGTCGAACACCCTGGCATCTAAGTCGATCAATGCTGAAGTAACCAACTCAGCGATCGAGCTGAAGGTGCTGATTGAGCAGATGCGCGAGCAAATCCAGAACATCGAGTAATCGCTTTCAGGTGGTGTCCGCTGGACACCACCCATTAGTATTTTTAATCCGAATTTCCACCCACTCTCCTTCCTTACCTCCATTTATCAGGCCCCTTTAAGGGAAATGAATAAATTTTTATAGCGCAAAGGGATTCACCTTAGAAAATCTCAATCGTGATCTTGCGCACAAATCGCTAACCTGCCCGCGTTCTGACCGGAGGGTATATGCTGCTTCACACTCTTTATCTTATTGGTATCACCGCAGAAGCCATGACCGGCGCACTTGCAGCCGGACGACGCCGCATGGACACCTTCGGCGTGATCATTATTGCCACCGCGACCGCGCTGGGCGGCGGATCCGTGCGCGATATCCTGCTTGGCCATTACCCTCTCGGCTGGGTTAAACACCCTGAGTATGTGATTATCGTGGCAACAGCCGCCGTATTAACCACCATTGTGGCACCCGTTATGCCCCATCTGCGCCGCCTGTTTCTGGTGCTGGATGCGCTGGGGCTGATTGTCTTTTCTATCATCGGTGCACAGATCGCGCTCGATATGGGTGAAGGGCCGGTTATCGCCACGATTGCTGCTGTGGTCACAGGGGTGTTTGGCGGCGTACTGCGCGATATGTTCTGCAAACGCATTCCCCTGGTCTTTCAAAAAGAGCTGTATGCCGGCATTTCCTTCGCCGCAGCGGTGCTCTACATCGCCCTGCAGCACTATGTTTCTAACCATGATGTGGTGGTTATCTCTACGCTGCTGTTTGGCTTTACGGCCCGCATGCTGGCGCTGCGTCTGAAGCTGGGACTGCCCGTGTTTCACTATAAGCACGGCGTACACTGATCTCAGAAACCGTTGATGTGCTGCCGGGCAAGCCACCGGACCAGCACATCAATCTCTGGTGCATTTATCCAGCTCACGATCTGCCGCGCCCTCTCTTCCCCCGTACCCGGCAAGGCCTGCCACGCCTTTGCGCTGCGTTCATGCATCTGTTGCCATGACATATCCCCCAACGCCTTCAGCGAGGCTTGTGGCAATGGCGCACCCAACGCCATCATCCAGTGGATAAAAGGTTGTTCACGTACCAGGTTGAAGCGATGCCAGAGCGCCAGCCCCCGCGCTGGAGAAAACCCCGGCGTAGACTGGAGCTGCGCCTGCGTTAAGAGCAGCCATGAGAAGAGATGTTCAAAATGATGCGCCTGCCAGAGTGTTCGCCAGCCTGACTCGCCTAATCCTTCAATGTTGAATACCTGCTTAGAACTGAGCCACGTCAACCGGGCGAAGAACTGTTCCATACACTCTGGCGAAGCATAAAAACAGCTCAGGGAGTGAAAACGCGAGGCCGGTGGTTCTGGTTTTTGTCTGTCCGTCCCTCGCCAGATAACCTTATCAAACCGTGGGATACCCTGCCCGGCAAGGCTCACCTGGATCTGATCGCCAGGGGCAATATCCAGCCTCTGCCAGCGTCCAACCGACCCCAGGCTCACCCGCTGTACCTGTTTATCATCCAGTTGCACCGGCTCCAGCGCCGCCACGACGGAAATTTTACCCGTACGCCCAACTGAAAAATGAATATCCCTGACCTCAGCAACCTGCGCAACTGGCGGATATTTCCACGCCATGACCCAGTTGCCTTCGCCAGGCAGCCAGCGCTCCCCTGAAGGCGACTCCGCGGACCGAACCACAATGCCATCCGTGGCAAAGGGTAATGCTGTGTTTTGCCAGGCCAAACGCTGCTTTTCAACTTCATCAACCGTTCGGGTGGGCAAGGTATAGGACGCCGTCATGGAAAACCCTGCTCCGGACAGCGCAGAAAGCATACTTTCCATCTCTTTCGGACCATCCGGCCAGGCCCAGATAAATATTCCTGTCTGGTTCAGAAGCGCACCGTCGTTCTGCCGCATCATCGCCCCCGCCACTTTTGCGCGTGCATTCATTCCGCCCATCTGCCGCTGAATATGATTCTCGCGCATCCAGAAAAGCTCCCCCTGCAGGACGCTGTTTGCCAGCGCGCCGGATACCTCTTTAGGCACTGACGGAATCAAACGCACGCGAGCGGTCCAGTCCTCACCTTTTAACCCATTACCGCGACTGATAGCCTGGGCGAGCTTTCCGTTGCGATACACCAGCGTCACCGCCACGCCGTCGACTTTTGGCTGCATCCAGAGATTTTTCTGGCCTCGCATCCACTGACCTAGCGCTTCTTTGCTGGCGGCCTTATGCACCCCCGTATGGGCAACTGGATGTTTTACGCTTCCCGTCAGCGCAGGTAAGGTGTTCTCTGAGAGATCATGGCCAAAACAGCGCTGCCACTGGGCTAAGCGTCCGTTGAGCTGGTCGTATACCTCGTCGTTGACCTCGCTGACGCCCTGCTTCCAGTAGGCTTCATCCCAGCGTTTGATCTGTGCGCTTAAGGATGCAATCTCTTTTCCGGCTTTAGCCTGTGACCACACCGGACACACCGCCGCCCCATAACCACACCACAACAGCATTAACCCACTTATCCATCGCCACATCGCTACCCCTCCTTTGCAATGCCGGAGGTATAACCTGACGTGAGAAACATGGCTAATAGCAACTTCTCATCATGCGAGACGCTATCCAGTATTCATTTTTATTGCAGCAAACCGCGGGTAAAACCTGAAAACGGTACGCAAAATTCAATTATCCAGGGGAAAAAGTGTGACAAAGGCTACGTCACACTGCGCCGACGTGTATAATAAGCCCGTATGTAGGACTTCTTCGCTAACACATACAAAAGACTCTCATGGCTCAAGGCACGCTTTATATTGTTTCTGCCCCTAGTGGCGCGGGTAAATCCAGCCTTATTCAGGCACTGTTAAAAACCCAACCGTTGTACGACACACAGGTATCTGTTTCTCACACCACGCGTCAGCCGCGTCCGGGTGAAGTGCACGGTGAACACTATTTCTTTGTGGATCACGACGAGTTCAGAGCGATGATCGCCAGGGATGCGTTTCTTGAACACGCTGAAGTGTTTGGTAACTACTACGGTACCTCGCGTGAAACCATTGAGCAGGTTCTGGCCACGGGCGTGAATGTCTTCCTGGATATCGACTGGCAGGGCGCACAGCAAATTCGCAAGAAAATGCCGGAGTCACGCAGTATTTTTATTTTACCGCCATCGAAAGATGAGCTGGATCGCCGTCTGCGTGGCCGCGGTCAGGACAGCGAAGACGTGATTGCAAAGCGTATGGCCCAGGCAGTTGCAGAAATGAGCCATTACGCGGAATATGATTACCTTATTGTGAATGATGATTTTGATGCCGCGCTGAGCGATCTCAAAACCATCCTTCGCGCAGAACGTCTGCGTATGAGCCGCCAGAAGCAGCGACATGACGCATTAATCACCAAACTGTTGGCAGACTGAACCCACTTTCAGTATCATGCCCAGTCATTTCTTCACCTGTGGAGCATTTTAAGTATGGCACGCGTAACTGTTCAGGACGCTGTAGAGAAAATTGGTAACCGTTTTGACCTGGTACTGGTCGCCGCGCGTCGCGCTCGTCAGATGCAGGTAGGCGGTAAAGATCCGCTGGTACCGGAAGAAAACGATAAAACCACCGTTATTGCACTTCGCGAAATCGAAGAAGGTCTGATCAACAACCAGATCCTCGACGTGCGTGAGCGCCAGGAGCAGCAAGAGCAGGAAGCCGCAGAACTGCAGGCCGTAACCGCCATTGCTGAAGGTCGTCGTTAATTAAACCTGCGGGTCGCCCTTGTATCTGTTTGAAAGCCTGAATCAACTGATTCAAACCTACCTGCCTGAAGACCAGATTAAGCGTCTTCAGCAGGCGTATCTCGTTGCACGTGACGCTCACGAGGGCCAGACACGTTCAAGCGGTGAACCCTACATCACGCACCCTGTTGCGGTAGCCTGCATTCTGGCCGAGATGAAACTCGACTACGAAACGCTGATGGCTGCTCTGCTGCATGACGTGATCGAAGATACCCCTGCCACCTACCAGGATATGGAACAGCTGTTTGGCAAAAGCGTTGCCGAACTGGTGGAAGGGGTCTCTAAGCTTGATAAGCTGAAATTCCGCGACAAGAAAGAGGCGCAAGCCGAAAACTTCCGCAAGATGATTATGGCGATGGTGCAGGATATCCGCGTCATTCTCATCAAACTCGCTGACCGTACCCACAACATGCGCACGCTGGGCTCACTTCGCCCGGACAAGCGTCGCCGCATTGCTCGTGAAACCCTGGAAATTTACAGTCCGCTGGCGCACCGTTTAGGTATTCACCACATTAAAACCGAGCTGGAAGAGCTGGGTTTTGAAGCGTTATACCCGAACCGCTATCGCGTCATTAAAGAGGTGGTGAAAGCCGCACGCGGTAACCGTAAAGAGATGATTCAAAAGATCCTCTCGGAAATTGAAGGGCGTTTACAGGAAGCGGGTATTCCGTGCCGCGTCAGCGGTCGCGAGAAACATCTGTACTCGATTTACTGCAAAATGGTGCTCAAAGAGCAGCGTTTTCACTCGATCATGGATATTTACGCGTTCCGCGTGATCGTCCACGATGCCGACACCTGCTATCGCGTGCTGGGGCAGATGCACAGCCTCTACAAACCGCGTCCGGGGCGCATGAAAGATTACATCGCCATTCCAAAAGCGAACGGCTATCAATCTTTGCATACCTCGATGATCGGTCCACACGGCGTGCCTGTCGAAGTGCAGATCCGCACCGAAGACATGGACCAGATGGCAGAGATGGGTGTCGCCGCGCACTGGGCGTATAAAGAGCACGGTGGCGAAAGCAGCACGACTGCACAGATCCGCGCCCAGCGCTGGATGCAGAGCCTGCTGGAACTGCAGCAGAGTGCGGGTAGCTCCTTTGAATTTATCGAGAGCGTGAAATCCGATCTCTTCCCGGATGAGATTTACGTTTTCACCCCAGAAGGTCGGATTGTCGAACTGCCTGCGGGCGCAACGCCGGTCGACTTTGCTTACGCAGTACATACCGATATCGGGCATGCCTGCGTGGGCGCACGCGTCGACAGACAGCCTTATCCTCTGTCTCAGCCGCTCTCCAGCGGCCAGACGGTAGAAATTATTACCGCACCGGGCGCACGCCCGAACGCGGCCTGGCTGAACTTTGTGGTGAGCTCCAAAGCGCGCGCCAAAATTCGCCAGTTGCTGAAAAACCTCAAGCGCGACGACTCCGTCAGCCTGGGACGCCGTCTGCTCAACCACGCGTTGGGCGGTAGCCGTAAGCTGGCTGAAATTCCACCAGAGCATATCCAGCGCGAACTCGACCGTATGAAGCTCACGTCTCTGGACGATCTGCTGGCGGAAATTGGTCTCGGTAACGCCATGAGCGTCGTGGTGGCGAAAAACCTGCAGCAGGGCGAAGCGATACCTTCTGCTCCTGGCGCATCCGGCCACGCTCATCTGCCAATCAAAGGCGCGGACGGGGTGCTGATCACCTTCGCAAAATGTTGCCGTCCAATCCCCGGTGACCCGATTATTGCGCACGTCAGCCCCGGCAAAGGGCTGGTTATCCACCATGAATCCTGTCGTAACATTCGCGGCTACCAGAAAGAAGCCGAGAAGTTTATGGCGGTCGAGTGGGACAAAGAGACGGCGCAGGAATTTATCACCGAAATTAAGGTGGATATGTTCAATCACCAGGGTGCCCTGGCAAACCTGACGGCAGCGATCAACACGGCCTCGTCCAACATTCAGAGCCTGAATACGGAAGAAAAAGACGGCCGCGTTTATAGCGCCTTTATTCGTCTGACCGCCCGCGACCGCGTGCATCTGGCGAATATTATGCGCAAGATCCGCGTCATGCCGGACGTGATTAAAGTTACCCGAAACCGAAACTAGGTTTATGAATTCACAACGTTATACACGTATCTGCGAAATGCTCGCCAGGCGTCAGCCTGACCTGACGGTCTGCATGGAGCAGGTTCATAAGCCTCATAACGTCTCTGCTATCGTTCGTACCGCAGACGCCGTCGGCGTGCATGAAGTGCACGCCGTCTGGCCGGGCACCCGCATGCGAAACATGGTGTCTGCTGCCGCAGGCAGCAACAGCTGGGTATCCGTCAAAACGCATCAGACGATTGGTGAAGCCGTATCGCACCTGAAAGGCCGCGGTATGCAGGTTCTTGCGACTCACCTTTCTGCTAAAGCTGTGGATTTCCGCGAGATCGACTACACCCGCCCAACCTGCATTTTGATGGGGCAGGAGAAAACCGGGATCACCCAGGAAGCGCTGGATCTGGCGGATCAGGACATCATCATCCCGATGATCGGTATGGTTCAGTCCCTGAACGTGTCGGTTGCCTCTGCGCTGATTCTGTATGAAGCGCAGCGCCAGCGCCAGAACGCCGGAATGTACGAGCGCAGCAACAGTATGCTGCCGGAAGAGGAACAGCAGCGCCTGCTGTTTGAAGGCGGTTATCCGGTGCTGGCTCGCGTCGCGAAGCAGAAAAAATTGCCTTACCCCCACGTCAACGCGCAGGGCGAAATTGAAGCCGATGCCGAGTGGTGGTCCACCATGCAGTACGCCGGGTAACTGATGAAAGGCCGCCTGCTGGATGCCATTCCGCTCAATAGCCTGACGGGCGTGGGCGCGGCGCAAAGCAGTAAGCTGGCAAAAATTGGCCTGCATACCGTGCAGGATCTCCTCCTGCACCTCCCTCTGCGTTACGAAGACCGCACTCAGCTCTACAAAATTGGCGATCTGCTGCCTGCCATTTACGCCACCGTTGAAGGCGAAGTCCTGAACTGCAACATCACGTTTGGTGGACGCCGGATGATGACCTGTCAGATCAGCGACGGTACCGGCATTCTCACCATGCGTTTTTTCAACTTCAGCGCAGCGATGAAAAACAGCCTGGCGACAGGCCGCCGAGTGCTGGCCTATGGCGAAGCCAAACGCGGTAAATACGGCGCAGAGATGATCCACCCGGAGTACCGCGTGCAGGGCGACCTCAGCACACCGGAACTGCAGGAGACGCTTACGCCGGTTTACCCGACGACTGAAGGCATTAAGCAGGCAACGCTGCGTAAACTCACCGATCAGGCGCTGGAGCTGCTGGATACCTGCGCGATTACCGAACTTCTGCCCCCCGAGCTGGCACAGGGCATGATGAGCCTGCCCGAGGCATTGCGCACACTGCATCGTCCACCACCCACATTACAGCTCAGCGATTTAGAAAGCGGCAAACATCCCGCACAACGGCGTCTTATCCTTGAGGAATTACTGGCACATAACCTGAGCATGCTGGCGCTTCGCGCAGGCGCGCAGCGTTTCCACGCTCAGCCGTTAAGCCAGAATGATGCGCTCAAAGATAAGCTGCTGGCCACTCTGCCGTTTAAGCCGACCGGCGCTCAAGCGCGCGTAACGGCCGAGATTGAACGCGATATGGCCCTCGACGTGCCGATGATGCGCCTGGTGCAGGGCGACGTCGGGTCCGGTAAAACGCTGGTTGCCGCCCTGGCAGCACTGCGCGCGATTGCCCACGGTAAACAGGTGGCGCTGATGGCGCCGACTGAGCTGCTGGCTGAACAGCACGCCAATAATTTCCGCGCCTGGTTCGCGCCGCTCGGGATTGAGGTAGGCTGGCTTGCCGGGAAGCAAAAAGGCAAAGCGCGTCTTGCGCAGCAGGAAGCCATCGTCAGCGGCCAGGTGCAGATGATTGTCGGCACACACGCTATCTTCCAGGAGCAGGTACAGTTTAACGGCCTTGCGCTGGTGATTATCGACGAACAGCACCGCTTCGGCGTGCATCAACGTCTGGCGCTGTGGGAAAAAGGGCTACAGCAGGGCTTCCATCCGCATCAGCTGATCATGACCGCCACGCCAATCCCGCGCACCCTGGCGATGACCGCCTATGCCGATCTGGATACCTCCACCATCGATGAACTGCCGCCGGGGCGTACTCCGGTCACGACGGTCGCCATACCGGATACTCGCCGCAGCGATATCATCGACCGCGTGCGCAACGCCTGTACCCACGAAGGGCGTCAGGCCTATTGGGTCTGCACCCTGATTGAAGAGTCAGAACTGCTTGAAGCGCAGGCTGCTGAAGCAACGTGGGAAGAGCTAAAGCTGGCGCTGCCGGAGCTAAACGTGGGTCTGGTTCACGGGCGCATGAAGCCTGCCGAAAAACAGGCGGTGATGCAGGCGTTCAAACAGGGTGAGCTGCATTTACTGGTCGCGACGACGGTTATTGAAGTGGGCGTCGACGTCCCCAACTCCAGCCTGATGATCATCGAAAACCCGGAGCGTCTTGGCCTTGCTCAGCTCCACCAGCTGCGTGGGCGCGTTGGGCGTGGCGCAGTGGCCTCCCACTGCGTGCTGCTCTATAAAGCGCCGCTCTCAAAAACTGCCCAGATGCGTTTGCAGGTGCTGCGCGACAGCAACGACGGTTTTGTGATTGCACAAAAAGACCTTGAGATACGCGGCCCGGGCGAATTGCTGGGCACGCGTCAGACGGGAAATGCCGAATTTAAAGTGGCGGATTTGCTGCGCGATCAGGCCATGATCCCGGAAGTTCAACGCCTCGCACGCCATATTCATGAACGCTACCCCGAACAGGCGGCAGCGTTAATTGAGCGCTGGATGCCGGAAACCGAGCGCTATTCCAACGCCTGATTTCAGGCAAACATCGGCAGCATCAGGTACAGCTTAATCACCAGCGCGTTGACGATATCAATAAAGAACGCCCCGACCATTGGCACCACCAGAAACGCCATGTGCGATGGCCCAAACCGTTCGGTGATCGCCTGCATGTTGGCAATAGCCGTTGGGGTTGCCCCCAGACCAAACCCGCAGTGGCCTGCTGCCAGCACCGCTGCATCGTAGTTTTTCCCCATCAGGCGCCAGGTCACGAACATGGCGTACAGCGCCATAAACAGTGCCTGCACCGCCAGAATCACCACCATCGGCAGCGCCAGCGAGGCCAGCTCCCACAGTTTGAGGCTCATCAGCGCCATCGCCAGGAACAGCGACAGACAGACGTTACCGAGCACCGATACCGCACGTTCAAACACGCGGTAGAAGCCCATCAGCGCAAGACCGTTGCTCAGAATGACCCCGATAAACAACACGCAGACAAAGGTCGGAAGTTCAAACGCTGTACCCGCCAGCCATTGCGCAACCACTTTGCCCACGGTCAGGCAGATGGCAATCATCGCGATGGTTTCAATCAGTACCAGCGAGGTGATGCTGCGCCCGACATCCGGCTTTTCGAACGCGGTGGGCACCATTTCATCGTCCGGTCTACCATTCGGCGTGGTGGAATGTTTAACGAGATAACGGGCCACCGGGCCGCCAATCAGGCCACCCAGCACCAGACCAAAGGTTGCGCAGGCCATCGCCACTTCCGTTGCGTTTTCAAAGCCGTAACGCTCGATAAACAGCTTACTCCACGCGGCTCCAGTACCATGGCCGCCTGACAGGGTAATCGAACCTGCCAGCAGACCCATCAGCGGATCCAGCCCCAGCAGCGTCGCCATGCCGATGCCAATGGCGTTTTGCATCAGCAGCAGTCCCACCACCACAATCAGAAATACGCCGAGCACCTTACCGCCAGAGCGCAGGCTCGCCAGGTTGGCGTTCAGGCCGATGGTGGCAAAGAAGGCCAGCATCAGCGGATCTTTCAGGGACATATCAAAATCAATTTCCCAGCCCATGCTTTTTTTCAGTACCAGCAGGGCCAGCGCCACCAGCAAACCACCGGCGACAGGTTCAGGAATGGTGTACTTTTTCAGAAAGGAAACACTGTGTACCAGCTTGCGACCAAGCAGCAGAACCAGCGTTGCGGCAACAAGGGTCGACAACGTATCGAGATGAATCATAAAAGGCTCCTGTTATGCGCGTGTTCCATACACACGCGGCGTTATCCTGGCCGGTTTGCGCTCTTCATGAGCCACCGGCGCAAAAAGTGTAATTTTTTTTCCCGACGGGTTGTAGAAAACCTGCTCACAACGGCAGATTTTCTTCCCTTTTTTTGCTGGCAATCGTTTGCTTTTACCAGGTGGTCAGATAAAATGCCCGCTTTTCCACCGTGGGATTGCCGCCGATGTCCGTTAACACCATAGAGTCGCCTGATGCGCAACCGATTGCGCAGAAGCAAAATAGCGAACTGATTTACCGCCTTGAAGATCGCCCGCCGCTGCCTCAGACGCTTTTCGCGGCCTGCCAGCATCTTCTGGCGATGTTTGTCGCGGTGATCACCCCGGCGCTGCTGATCTGCCAGGCGCTCGGTTTACCGGCGCAGGATACGCAGCACATCATCAGTATGTCCCTCTTCGCTTCTGGCGTGGCCTCAATTATTCAAATTAAAGCGTGGGGGCCGGTGGGGTCGGGATTATTGTCGATCCAGGGTACCAGCTTTAACTTCGTGGCACCGCTGATCATGGGCGGCACAGCCCTGAAAACCGGCGGTGCGGATGTCCCGACCATGATGGCGGCGCTGTTTGGCACCCTGATGCTGGCAAGCTGCACGGAGATGGTCATCTCTCGCGTGCTGCATCTGGCGCGCCGCGTCATTACCCCGCTGGTCTCCGGCGTAGTGGTGATGATTATCGGCCTGTCGCTGATTCAGGTCGGCCTCACCTCCATCGGCGGCGGCTATGCCGCCATGAGCGACCATACCTTCGGCGCGCCGAAAAACCTGCTGCTGGCGGGCGTCGTGCTGGCGATCATTATTCTGCTTAACCGCCAGCGTAACCCTTACCTGCGCGTGGCTTCTCTGGTGATCGCCATGGCAGCCGGTTATCTGCTGGCGTGGGCGCTGGGCATGTTGCCGGAGAACACCGCACCGACCAACAGCGCACTGATCACCGTCCCCACGCCGCTGTACTACGGTCTGGGCATTGACTGGGGTCTGCTCCTGCCGCTGATGCTGGTCTTTATGATCACCTCTCTGGAGACCATCGGCGATATCACCGCTACCTCCGACGTCTCCGAGCAGCCGGTGTCCGGCCCGCTGTACATGAAGCGCCTGAAAGGCGGCGTGCTGGCGAACGGCCTGAACTCGTTTGTTTCTGCGGTATTCAATACCTTCCCGAACTCCTGCTTCGGCCAGAACAACGGCGTGATCCAGCTGACCGGCGTCGCCAGCCGCTACGTGGGTTTTGTGGTGGCGCTGATGCTGATCGTCCTCGGCCTGTTCCCGGCGGTGAGCGGCTTTGTGCAGCACATTCCTGAGCCGGTGCTGGGTGGCGCAACGCTGGTGATGTTCGGGACTATTGCAGCGTCCGGGGTGCGTATCGTCTCCCGCGAACCACTGAACCGCCGGGCAATCATGATTATCGCGCTGTCGCTGGCCGTGGGTCTGGGCGTTTCTCAGCAACCGCTGATCCTGCAGTTTGCCCCTGACTGGGTGAAAAACCTGCTCTCTTCCGGCATCGCCGCGGGCGGTATCACCGCTATTGTGCTGAACCTCGTTTTCCCGCCTGAAAAGAACTGATCCCCTTCACGGCAGGCAGTCAATGCCTGCCGTGACATCTATTTACACCATTCCCGCCTTGAGGATTGCGCATAAATCGTGCATAACTCCCTTATGTACGTTTGCGGGATGGAAGACCATGAAATTTATTGGAAAGCTGCTCGTCTATCTTCTGGTAGCCCTGCTCATTGTGATACTGGCGCTCTATATTCTGCTCCAGACCCGCTGGGGCGCGGCTCAGGTCAGCAGCTGGGTGACGGTGAATACCGATTACGAACTCAGTTTCGACAAGATGAATCACCGCTTTTCGTCGCCTTCCCATCTTATTCTGGAAAACGTCACCTTCGGGCGGGACGGTAAACCTGCCACGCTGGTAGCCAAAAAAGTTGATATCGGCCTGAGCAGCCGTCAGGTGACCGATCCGCTGCATATGGACACCATTACCCTTTTCGATGGCACGCTGAACCTCTCGCCGCAGACGGCACCGCTGCCCTTGCAGGCCGATCGTCTTCAACTGAGCAACATGGCCTTTAACAGCCCGAATACCGAATGGGATCTGAGCGCGCAGAAGGTGACGGGCGGCGTCAGCCCATGGCAGCCGGAAGCAGGCAACGTGCTGGGGAAAAACGCGCAGATTCAGATGAGCGCAGGCTCGCTGACACTCAACGGCGTCCCGGCCACCAACGTGTTAATTGAGGGCCAGCTTAACGGTAAGGAGGTGGTGCTGAACACCATCGGGGCCGATATGGCGCGCGGTTCGCTCACCGGCTCCGCCCTGCGTAACGCCGACGGAAGCTGGGTTATCGACACCCTGCGTCTGAATGAGATCCGCCTGCAGAGCGACAACACGCTGAAAGCCTTCTTTGCCCCGCTGGCCACCCTCCCTTCTCTGCAAATAGGCCGTCTGGAGGTCACCGACGCCCGGCTGCAGGGCCCGGACTGGGCGGTGACCGATCTCGATTTAAGCCTGCGCAACCTGACGATAAGCAAAGGCGACTGGCAAAGTCAGGACGGGCGTTTGTCCATGAACGCCAGCGAGTTTATCTACGGCTCGCTGCATCTGTTTGACCCGATCCTGAACGCAGAGTTTTCCCCGCAGGGTATGGCGCTGCGCCAGTTTACCTCCCGCTGGGAAGGCGGTATGGTGCGCACCTCCGGCAACTGGCTGCGCGACGGCAAAGCGCTGGTGCTGGACGATGTCGCCATCGCCGGTCTGGAGTACACCCTGCCGCAGAACTGGAAAGCGCTGTGGATGGAGCCGCTACCGGAATGGCTGAACAGCGTCACGCTGCAAAAATTCGGCCTGAGCCGCAACCTGGTGATCGACATCGATCCCGCCTTCCCGTGGCAGATCACCTCCCTGGATGGCTACGGTGCCAACCTGCAGCTGGTGAAAGACCGCCAGTGGGGCGTGTGGAGCGGCAGCGCAACCCTGAACGGCGCGGCGGCGACCTTTAACCGCGTGGACGTGCGCCGTCCGTCGCTGGCGTTGAATGCCAACGCCGCCACGGTGAACATTACCGACCTGAGCGCATTTACCGAGAAAGGCATTCTGGAAGCGACGGCGACGGTTTCGCAGTTGCCGCAACGGCAAACCACCGTGAGCCTGAACGGGCGCGGCGTGCCGCTCAACGTGCTGCAGCAGTGGGGCTGGCCAGCGCTACCGGTGACGGGCGATGGCAATATTCAACTCACCGCCAGCGGCAGCGTGCAGGCCAATGCGCCGCTGAAGCCGACGGTGAACGGCAAGCTGAGCGCGGTGAATATGGATAAACAGCAGGTAGAGCAGACGATGACGGGTGGCATTGTTTCAACACCCGTGCAATAAACAAGCCGGGTGGCGGTTTTATTCCCTCTCCCTGTGGGAGAGGGTCAGGGTGAGGGCATCAGACCGCATAATTACCGTAGGCCCGGTAAGCGAAGCGCCACCGGGCATTTTTATCGCTCAGAGGTGAACCACCACCTCATTCCCCTCCGCTTTTACCACCACGCCCCACTCGCTTCCCGCATGTGAACCGCCTTTCACGCCGCCCACCTTCTGCACGTTGCGCAAGCACACCGACCAGTTTCGCGCCTCACCCACGCCGGTCAGGGTCACGGTATCGCCCTCTCGCGACGCTTTCAGCGTAAACGCCACCGCGCCGTCCGCCGCAGGCACTTCACTCACCGCCGTTGCGCCATCCTCCAGGTTAAACAGCTGGAAGGCCGTGCCTTCGTTCCACGCATAGTCTGGTTTCTGGCTGTTACTGCCCAGCGCCAGCAGGGTGTTATCGCGCACATAGACTGGCAGGCTGCGGAAGTTGTGCTGTTGCTTATGCCAGCGGCTACCCTGAATTTCGTCGTTATGCCACAGGTGCGTCCAGCGTCCTTCCGGCAGATAAAACTGTACGTCACCCGCTTCGGAGAACACCGGCGCGACCATCACCGCATCCCCCAGCATGTACTGGCGGTCAAGATAATCGCACGCCGGATCGTCCGGGAACTCCAGCATCATCGCCCGCAGCATCGGCGTACCGCACTCGCGTGCCAGCGCCGCCTGACGGTACAGATACGGCATCATCCGGCACTTCAGCTGCGTAAAGTGGCGCACCACGTCGCAGGACTCGTCATCATACGCCCACGGCACGCGGTAAGATTTACTGCCGTGCAGGCGGCTGTGGCTGGATAAAAGCCCGAACGCGCACCAGCGCTTGTAGACGTGCGCCGGGGCGGTGTTTTCGAATCCGCCGATATCGTGGCTCCAGAACCCAAAGCCGGACAGGCCAATCGACAGCCCGCCGCGCAGGCTTTCCGCCATCGACTCATAGTTGGCGTAGCAGTCGCCGCCCCAGTGAACCGGGAACTGTTGCGCGCCCACGGATGCGGAGCGGGCAAACAGCACCGCCTCTTGCTCACCCACGGTCTCTTTCAGCACGTTCCACACCAGCGCGTTGTAGATGTAGGCGTAATGGTTATGCATCTTCTGTGGATCGGATCCGTCAAACCACTGCACGTCCGTCGGGATGCGCTCGCCAAAGTCGGTCTTAAAGCAGTCGACGCCGATGTCCACCAGGCCTTTCAGCTTGTCGGCATACCACCGGCACGCTTCCGGGTTAGTGAAGTCATAAATTGCCAGCCCCGGCTGCCACTTGTCCCACTGCCACAGGGAGCCGTCCGGGCGCTTGAGCAGGTAGCCCTTCTCTTTCAGTTCGCGAAATACCGGCGACTTCTGGCCGATGTACGGGTTAATCCACACGCAGACCTTCAGCCCTTTCTCCTTCAGGCGGCGGATCATCCCTTCCGGATCCGGGAAGGTCACCGGGTCCCACTCAAAATCACACCACTGGAAGGCCTTCATCCAGAAGCAGTCGAAGTGGAAGACGTGCAGCGGCAGATCGCGCTCGGCCATGCCGTCGATAAAGCTGTTAACCGTCGCTTCGTCGTAGTTAGTGGTGAACGACGTGGTCAGCCACAGGCCGAACGACCACGCGGGCGGCAGCGCCGGACGCCCGGTGAACCGCGTATAGCGGTTGAGCACCTCTTTTGGCGTCGGGCCGTCGATCACGAAGTACTCCAGATACTCCCCTTCGACGCTGAACTGCACTTTGGAGACTTTCTCCGAACCCACTTCGAACGAGACATTTTCCGGGTGATTCACCAGCACGCCGTAGCCGCGGTTGGTCAGATAAAACGGGATGTTTTTGTAGGACTGCTCGGTGCTGGTGCCGCCGTCGCGGTTCCACGTTTCGACCGTCTGGCCGTTGCGCACCAGGGCGGTGAAGCGCTCGCCCAGACCGTAGACCGTTTCGCCCACGCCGAGGTCGAGACGTTCAAACAGGTAGTTGCGATCGGTGTTGGTGTCCTGCACGTAACCGTTGTTTTTCAGCTGGCTGCCGGTAATGCGCTGGCCGTTGCGCAGGAAGTCCAGCGCCCAGAATCCCCTTTGGTGACGCGCACGCTGACGCTTCCGCTTTTCAGCTCGGCAAATTCCGCGTTGTTTTCAATCTCGACCTTCACGTCTTTCAGCACGTTCAGCGGATAGTGCGGGCCGTTGTCCAGCGCGCCCTGGAAGTGCTCGATGCGCACCCCGACAATCCCCTCCTGCGGGGCAAACAGGCGCACCGTGAACATGAGCGTGTCGAGCTGCCAGGTGCGCTCACGCACGTCGCGCGGCGCAACGTACACCACCAGGTCATTGCCCTGCTGCTCCACGTCGAACACCTGAACCGGATACGTCACGTTCAGACCCGGTTGAATAAGCCAGTTTCCATCACTGATTTTCATGCTTTCGTCCTCTTAGTTCTGCAATTCTTTGCTGACCGGCAGGTTTTCAAACTCCTGCTGATTGCGGCGCGCACCCTGCGCCAGCTCGCCCAGGATTTTGGTCAGGAAGGGGGTTTTCAGCGTGTAGTAGCGTTTGGCGATAATGGCGCTCAACACGTAGCAGACCGCCGGGGCAAGGGTAAACAGGCCGATAATGATGCTGATGGTCGCGCTGTTCTGGGTTTTGGCTGCCGCGTCGTAGCCGCCGCCTGCCAGCATCCAGCCGATCATCGCCCCGCCCAGCGCCAGGCCAAGCTTCAGCACGAACAGCGTGCCCGCAAAGCTGATCCCGGTCAGACGTTTGCCGTTGGTCCATTCGCCATAGTCGACGGTATCGGACATCATTACCCACTGGATCGGCGTCACCAGCTGGTGCAGCACGCCGATGACGAAGATAAAGGCGAACATCACCACGATGGCATGCATCGGCACGAAGAACATCGCTACGCTCACCACCGCCAGCGCGGCGTTGGTCCACCAGAAGATGCTGACCTTACACTTCCAGTCGGTGAGCGGTTTCGCCAGCGCGGAGCCGATCAGGTTGCCGACGCAGTAGGTGGTGAGGAACGCGACGAACACTTCCGGCGAGCCCATGATCCAGGTGCAGTAGTACATCATCGCCCCGCCGCGCACGCAGACGGCGAGGATGTTGAGGATGGTCAGCACGCCAACGATGCGCCACTGATCGTTGCGCCAGATGTCGCGCAGATCTTCCCGCATGGCGGTGGTGCTCGGCGGCACCTGAATACGCTCTTTGGTGGTGAAGAAGCAGAACGCCAGCATCAGGAACGCGACCACCGACAGGACGGCGATCCCACCCTGGAAGCCGAACGCTTTATCGTCGACGCCAATAAGGTTCACCAGCGGCATCATCAGCACCGTGGAGAGCATGCCGCCCGCCGTCGCCAGCACGAAGCGCCAGGATTGCAGGGAGATACGCTGCGTCGGGTCGTTGGTGATCACCCCGCCCAGCGCGCAGTAAGGAATATTCACCACGGTATAGAGCAAGGTCAGCAGCGTATAGGTAACGGCGGCGTAAATCATTTTGCCGTTCAGGCTGAGGTCCGGCGTGGTGTAGGCCAGCACGCAGACGATGCCAAACGGGATCGCTCCGAACAATATCCACGGACGGAACTTGCCCCAGCGGCTGCGGGTGCGGTCGGCAATCAGCCCCATGCACGGGTCGGAGATTGCATCCAGCGCACGGGCGAGCAGGAACATGGTGCCGACAAACCCGGCGGGAATGCCGAAAATATCGGTGTAGAAAAACATCATATACAACATGACGTTATCAAAAATGATGTGGCTGGCGGCGTCTCCCATGCCGTAGCCAATCTTCTCTTTTACTGACAATACTTCGCTCATCTTTTATTCATCCTTCACGCTGTAGGGGGCGCTGAGACCGGTTGCATTGGTTTTAAACCATTGTTTCATGAGCGGGTATTGCGTTTTCTGGTTAGCAGATTACGTTTCTTGTTTTTTGTGATCGCGGTAAATGTCGGAGAGCACAAAACGCTAACCTGAGGATTTTCTTAAGAATTAACTGAAACAGGGGGGTACAGGTCAAAAGAGAGGTGAAAAAAGTGTGTCGGGGTATGTGGTAAATGCCTGAAAGTAGCTATAATGCGCCCCGCCTCCATGTAGCAATGCAGGCGCGGAAGATCGTCATCTCCGGTGAGGTGGCTGGACTTCAAATCCAGTTGGGGACGCCAGCGTTCCCGGGCAGGTTCGACTCCTGTGATCTTCCGCCAAAAATTTCATTTTTTCTTCATCAGTTTTTTATAAAATTCTATAGATTCGTCTAACCATTTTGGTTGCTCCAAACTTTTTATTACCCATTGTATAAATTTTTCAGAGTAGCGATGACGATCATCAATTGTAAAATGCATTTCAGAACGTTTTGACTTTTGAATATTATGCTTTTTAATTATGGCATTAAAAGAGTATTTTGTTATAACTTTACTCTTTTGCAATTCATTTATACGCTCTATTGCTGAACCTTGATAATAAGGATGAGTGATATCTGGATCCCTCGTCTCCCTAATAATAATAGCATTACTACCATTACTTCCAATCCCTAATGAGAGATCGCTATCTTTTTCTGACTTTGTCAAAGTAAGCTTATAATCAATCGATATACTAAATTCATTAGAGTTTTGCTCCTCAATCGTATTATGAAAACGAGTCAAAAACTCCTTTGCTACATTTGCTGTCATCTCTCCATAATTTTCTTTAATTGTCATTAAATCGCTTTTAGGTCCATCAATAACTAAACTAAGCATTCCTACGCTTTGTCCTGCCAATGGAGACATCCCAGTTTCATTAAGATATCTTTGTTGAAAATTCAACACATTTGCTTGAAAAAGACGAGATAACTCTGGTTGTAACTCTGGGAGCAGAAGATGTATCGCACCGTCCCTCAGTTCAATCAGTACATCTAAGTTCTTCTTTACTGGATCATTTTGTTGCAAGCGTTTATTAATTGCATCTGAAATACAAATTGAATATCCATTTTTATTAAAAACTGCATGCATCCCAACAGACTTTATTAATTCGGCTTTTAATAAAAGTTCCCATGCATTTACTGACAATATACAAAATGCTTCAACTCGATTTTCAAGACTGGGCCGGTTATAAATCTCTAAAGAAAGTATAAATGCATCCAGACTTCTCTTTAAAAGAGATCTATAAATCTTCATATCTGGTGTTAACGATTTGGCCTTTAAGGATTGGGACATTAAAGAGATAAAATCATCATTAGAAAGTTTTAAGATCCCTTTACTTTTCCATGATTTACCATCTGCACTGTGTAAGTACTGGCCATTCAACTTTTCATTTATATATTTTCTTATGCTATTTTCAGAGTAACCCGTTTCGTTGGCTAGATCTGAGGGTGTAAAAGAATTATTATTTCTCTCATTTCTTCGAAGTGCTTCTAATAATTTTATTTGATTACTTGTGCGAGCCATAAAAATTCCTTTTTATTTCTATAACAAATATAAAGTATAGATTGAATGTAACTAATTGATTTTCTTTATCCCTTAGGTTCAAATCCTTTTTTTCTTAAGGCTTCCCTCGCCAGTTCCTTCAACCAGCTGGCGAGACTCACCCCTTCCTCAGCCGCTACAGCATCCAGCTGTTCCTTCAATGCCGGATCAATACGCATCTTAAACTGCGGCGATTGCCCACCGCCTTTTGGTTTTTTCTCGCGCGAAATGATTGACATGAGGCCACCTATCCATTTAATCTCACACACATATAGGAGGCCACCTAAACCTCCTGTACTAGCAACGCCCCGATGTGCGGGAACACAACCGGAGCGTCTAACCTCACCAACTATCAAGGAGTTGATTATGGCTGATTCGCATTCTACCCCAGACACCGACCAATCCGGAACCGAGCGTTCGTTAATTGTGGGATACCGCCCGAATGTTTTCGACAAATCCACGCCGAAAATCATCCTTTCCGGCAAGTGGCTGAGCGCGGCAGGCTTTGATACCGGGCAGCAGGTCACGGTAAAGGTGATGAAAGGGTGCATCGTTCTGGTGGCGTATAGCGAGCAAGAGCAGCGGTTGCAGGAAGATTATAAGCGGACGAAGGCGAAGCTCAGTGAGATAGATAAAGCCCTTGCCGCGATTCAAATTCAGCATCCTGGAAAGCGCCTCGCAAAATCAAATACAAACCACCTGGCTTAGCGGCGATTTCTGGCTTCAAGGCAGGCAAGGTTAATCGTTAAAAAGACGGAGCCGACATGATTGATAAAAACGTAATCTAATTTCCGGCTGATGAATTTGTTATGTTGCCAGTGAGGACGGTAAGGTTCGCATCACATGTCGATTTGAACATGAAACGCTCTGGCTGTCGCAAGCAGCCATTGTGGCTCTATAGCAAGTCTCTCCTCAAGCCATTACTGAGCATATTAAAGCCGTTTACGAAGAAGGTAAGCCTGAATAAAAACAACATGTAAGGCTTACTTACAAGTTCAGCAAGAAAGTGGCTGGTAAATGGAAAAAGAATCTAAAGAGTAGCCATAGTCATGCTGCCCCCTACCTTCCTTGCCAGCATGACTCGAAAAAACACTGGAAGACGCCTCGCAATTCCTCACAAATACAATCATTTAGATGCCCCGTATTTGTCATACTTCTGCCACTCGCTACCTGGTTGCCAATGACAGCCATTGCATTTATTAACTACAGCTTATATCTTGTATATAAGCTACAGCTTATCATGGAAGAGAGCATGTGGACGGTACTGTTCGGAAAGGTGTTTGAGCTATGGTTGCTTGAACAGGAAGAAGGGTTACAGGAAAAGGTACTGGCAGACATGCTAAATCTACAAAACTATGGACCTCGTCTTCCTCGTCCTTATGCCGATACTGTAAAAGGCTCGCAATATAACAATATGAAAGAGTTACGTATTCAATACGCTGGCCGTCCGATTCGTGCTTTATTCGCATTTGACCCCGAACGTCAGGCGATTGTGCTTTGCGCAGGCAACAAGAGTAACGACAAGGCATTTTATGAAAAACTCATTCGCATTGCAGATGATGAATTTACCCGGCATCTGACAAGCCTGGAGACAGCCAAGTGAAAACCCTAAATGAATTAATTACATCACGCTCACCGGAAAGCCAACAACGAATTAAAGAAATGGCAGAGGAAATGATCCTTGAAACGGGTCTGCAACTTTTACGTGAAGAGCTCAGACTTTCGCAAAAAAATGTTGCCGAGCTAATGGGGGTGAGCCAGCCCGCAGTAACACAAATAGAGCAACGTGGAAATGAACTAAAAATTGCCACTCTTAAGCGCTACATTGAGGCAATGGGTGGGAAACTTTGTATTGACGTTGAACTTCCAACAGGAAAACGCGTTGCGTTTCATATCTAACAAGTGTGATTCCTGCGTTAAGTAAATATTTACTTAGCCAACCGCATATGCAGCAACGGAAACGCATCCCCCTGCCCGTCAAGTTCCGAGCGCCCGACCTGCTCGAATCCCATATGCCGATAAAACGCGACTCCCTGCGGATTCTGCTCATTCACGTCCACTTCGTTCGCGCCGAACTCTGCGATGGCGTGTTTAAGCAGCAGTTTCCCGACACCCTTCCCGCGGCTCGCATCATCCACAAACAACATTTCAATGCGGTTTTCATCCACGCCTAAAAAGCCGTGAATAACGCCTGCGTCATCGCGGGCTATCACGACCTTGAGGTTGGGGAGATACGCGTTGAGCAATAGCGGACGCAGCGCCGCAATATCGCTTTCCTGTAAAAAGTGATGAGTGGCGCGGACGGAGGATTCCCAGATCGCGACCAGGCGTTCGAAGTGGGAGGGGTGTGCGGTTTCGATTTTCATGGGGGGATCATGTCTGCAAAACCTAATTCATTCAAGTCACTCTGTGCGCCTTGTTCCCCCCTCACCCTAACCCTCTCCCTCAGGGAGAGGGAACCGACCGTGCTAAGCTTTAATCTCCATCACCGCATACACCCCGTCCTTCGGCACGACCACGGTGACGTTTTCCACCGGTACGCCCGCCGCCAGGTGAATATCCTGCAGCTGCTGTAGCGTCCTCGGGTGGATATCCTCCCAGCCGATACCGCGCAGCACAAAGTCAATCTGCGGGCTGCTGGTCAGCATGTTTGAGACAATCACCGCCCCGCCGGGCTTGACCAGCCGCAGCGCGCGCTGAAGAAAAATCACCGCGTCGGCGTCGTTGAAGTATTCGAAAATCCCCAGCGCGTCGACCAGTTCGGCCTGATGCTCGCCCAGCTCCAGCAGCAGGTCCTCGTTACGCACCAGCGTGTGCACCAGGTTGCGCCTGAGCAGGGTCAGCTGTTCGCCCACCACAATGCCTTCCTGCGCCGCCATGGTTTCGGCCCAGCTAAGCGCCACGGGGTCTTTATCCACCAGCGTGAGATAGACCTGCTGACCATCGAACTTTGCTTCGCGCAGCGCCTCCAGCACCGGAATGGCGGCGCCGCTTGCCAGGCTGACCCAGTTGTTCTCGCTCTCATTGTGAATGTACTTCTCCACCAGCGCGGCAAGCACCCGGGCGCGGGAGCGCACGCCGATGGCGTCGTTCGCGTGGATAAACCACTGACGACTATCGCTGTCCATCTTTGTGCCGTCCGGCAGGCGATCCTCAAGCGGGTTTTGCACCACAAACAGCGCCAGCGCGGAGGGCACCAGCCGGGTGCGCCATGAGGTAAGCGCCGGACGGTTGCGAAAGGCCTGTTCGGAATAGCGGTTCTGCGGGACAAGCACGGCCTGCCCCCCTTCCTGATATTCGACCTGCGGAGGGCGAAGCGCTGGCTCGGCTTTCAGCGCCCGATCAAGCGCAGCGATTTCACGGGCAGCATCGTCTTTCATCGGCCACTGGTCGCTGACGTCGGGAAAGGACGCACTGAAAATCATCATGTTTTTCGGTGCGTCACCACGAAAAGGCTGCCAGATCATAACGTCTTCCCTCCGTTGGGCTTTTAACGGAAGTCTATCCAGGCGAGTCCGTAATACCCTACGAAGAAAGCACGATCTTTACTGCTTCACCCACACCAGTTGGTCAACCCGGAAGCCCAGACTGCGCGCGGTGTTCAGGTAATCCTGCTTCACCGCATCCGGGATGGTCGGCGTGCGTGACAAAATCCACAGATAATCGCGGTTCGGGCCGCTGACCAGCGCGTACTGGTACTTGTCGTCCAGTTTGATTACGTTATACCCGCCGTAGAACGGACCGAAGAACGACACCTTCAGCGCGGCGGTGGTCGGCTCGCCGGTGAAGTACGCTTTCCCCTCGCTTTCATTCCACTTGTTTTTCACCGGATCGTAACCCCGGTTCAGCACGCTGATACCGCCGTCGCTGCGCTTGCCGTAGGTGGCGGTCACCTGCTCCAGACCGCGTTCAAAGCGGTTTTCAAGGCGCGCGACTTCGTACCATTTGCCGAGATAGCGGCTGGCTTCAAAATGAGTAATAGGCTGCACGCCTTTCGGCGGCGTAGGGGATTTACAGGCAACCAGGGTCAGCGCAATGGCAACACCGGTCACAACAGGCCATAGCTTCATGAGAATTCCTTTCATTTGCACGGTTGGATGTTAAGTGTAGTGCACCGTTTCGGCGCTTCATCCCGTTCGGGAAAATTCGTAGTATATTGAGAGTATTCCTCCACTCTGGACACGGACATGGCTTACTCCATCGGCGAATTCGCCAGACTCAGCGGCATTACCGCCACCACCCTCCGGGCGTGGCAGCGTCGCTACGGTTTACTCAAGCCACAGCGCACGGAAGGCGGTCACCGCCAGTACAGCGATGAGGACGTCCAGCAGGCGCTGAAAATCCTCGACTGGGTCAAAAAAGGCGTCCCAATCGGCCAGGTCAAACCGCTGCTGGATCGCCCGACGCTGGGGCGGACCAACAACTGGCAAACCCTGCAGCAGAACATGCTGCAGCGCCTGCAGGACGGCAAAGTCGAATCCCTGCGCCAGATGATTTACGACGCCGGACGCGAGTACCCAAGACCAGAGCTGGTCGCGAACGTGCTGCGTCCGCTGCGCAGCCAGGTCTCGGCTAACGTTGCCGCCGCCATGACCCTGCGCGCGATCCTCGACGGCATCATCATCGCCTACACCTCGTTTTGTCTCGAAGGTGATAAGAAAGCGCCGGGCGACAATATTCTGCTCAGCGGCTGGCATCTCAACGACCCGTGCGAGATCTGGCTCGAGGCCTTAACGCGCACCGGTCAGGGTCACCGGATCGACATCCTGCCGGTTCCCCCTGCCACGCTGGCTCCGGAGATTTTCCCGGAGCGAAAATGGCTTCTGGTCACCAGCGGCAAACTTACCGCCGGACGGAAAAAGCAGCTGGAGCAGTGGCAGCAGCAGGTATCGCTTGAAGTGATTATCCTCTGATCATTTTCTGCTGTGGGAATCTTCACGAAAAGTTGAATATTTTCCCGCGCCGCAGATGCTAACGTTTTCCTGTGACGAATAACTCCACAGGAAAACACCATGAAAAAAACAACCCCTCTGCTGTTCCTGGCCGCCATGGCCTTTGCCCCTGCCGCCTTTAGCGCCCCTGCCGGCACGCTGAGCGTCCACATTCTCGACCAGCAAACCGGGATGCCGCCATCAGACGTGACCGTTACGCTTGAGAAGCAGCAGCAGGACAAATGGACCCCGGTTGCCAGCGGCAAAACCGACCACGACGGACGTATTAAATCGCTCTATCCGCAGGACCAGGACATGCAGCCTGGCGTGTATAAAGTGACCTTTAAAACCGCAGAGTACTTCCACGGCAAAAAGCTGGACACCTTCTTCCCGGAGATCCCGGTGCTGTTTACCGTGACCCGCACCAACGAAAAGCTGCACATCCCGCTTCTGCTGAGTCAGTACGGTTACTCGACCTACAAGGGCAGTTAAGACGCATTGATTCTAAAGGAATAAAAAAAATAGTTCCGCGAATACTTGGACAAATTAGTCATGTTGTGTAAGTTTTAATTATATGAACGGGAGGACCACACCATGACAACGAAACCTGTGCTCGGTATTAGCGGATGTTTGACCGGCTCCGCCGTACGCTTTGACGGCGGACACAAGCGTATGGGCTTCGTTATGGATGAGCTGGCCCAGTGGGTAAATTTCCGCCCCGTCTGCCCGGAAATGGCGATCGGGCTGCCGACGCCTCGCCCGGCCATACGCCTGACGCTGACGGACAGCGGCGAGACGCAGCTCCGTTTCAGCAAGCCGCCTCATGATGACCTCACGCAGAAAATGGCCGACTTTACGGCGGACTATCTGCCAAAAATCGGCGATCTTTCGGGATTTATCGTCTGTGCAAAATCCCCAAGCTGTGGCCTGGAACGCGTGCGGCTGTACGATGAAAACGGCAACCGGGGCCGCAAGGAGGGCGTCGGGCTGTTCACCGCCGCCCTTCTTGAAACCTACCCGTGGCTGCCCGTCGAGGAAGATGGTCGGCTGCACGACCCTGTGCTGCGGGAAAACTTTATTGAGCGGGTATTTGCCCTGCACGAGCTAAACACGCTGCGCGCTAAAAGTCTGACGCGACGTGGGCTGCTGGATTTCCACAGCCGCTATAAATTGCAGCTGCTGGCGCACCATCAGGCGGGCTACCGCGAAATCGGCCCGTTCGTTGCCTCGCTGCACGAATGGGAAGACCTGGACGCCTTCTTCGTGGCGTACCGGGAAAAGCTGATGACCATCCTGAAAAAACCGGCTTCGCGGAAGAACCACACCAACGTGCTGATGCATATTCAGGGGTATTTCCGTAACCAGCTAAACACCCGCCAGCGCGGTGAGCTGCGCGACGTGATCCTGCACTATCGCAACGGGCAGTTGCCTATTCTCGCCCCGATCACGCTGCTGAAGCACTACCTGGCCGAATATCCTGACCGGTATCTGATGACGCAAAACTACTTTGATCCCTATCCTGATGATTTGGGTCTGCGTCTGGCAGTCAAGTGATCACAAAAATGCGAAGGCCCCATTGACCCGTAGAGGCCCAAAGCAGTACCCCGTTTAGACGACATCCTCACTGTCGTCTCTTTTTTGCATTTAACCTCAAAGACTGTGATTATATACAGGCTTATTCTGCAAAAAGGGGCCTGCCCGTGATCAACACCCTGCACATTCAAAACTACCGCTCCATACGCGAGATGTCGCTTGAGCTGGAACAGCTCAACATCGTCTTCGGCCCGAACGGCACCGGGAAATCCAATATTTACAAGGCGATACACCTGATGCACAGCGCCGCCCAGGGGCAGTTCTCCCAGGCGCTGGCGAACGAGGGCGGCATTCTGAAGGTGTTCTGGGCAGGCAAAACCCGCAGCGACCAGCTGCGGCGGATGAACCTGGCGGTGGAAACCGAGACCTACGAATACGAGCTGCAGGTCGGGTTTGTGGAGAGACTGCCCTATCCCTCGCAGTTTCAGCTCGACCCGGTGATCAAAGAGGAGTCCATCTGGCTGAGCGGCCAGCATCGACGCCCGTCGTCACAGCTGATGAAGCGTAAGAATCAGGCGGTGTTTCTGAATAACGTGCATCACGAGAAAGTGACCCACAGCGGCACGCTGTACGAGAACGAATCGGTGTTCGGGCAGCTCGGCGAACCGCATCTTTACCCGGAAGTGTCGCAGATGCGCGAGTCCCTGCGTAACTGGCGCTTTTATCATGAGTTTTCCGTCTCATCCGGCTCGGCGATGCGTGCCCCGCAGGTCGGGTTCCGTTCCCCGGTGCTGGCCAGCGACGGTGCCAACCTGGCGGCGGCGTTTCAGACCATCGTGGAGATTGGCGACGAACTGCTCCTGATGCGCATCCTCGACCAGGCCTTCCCCGGCTGCGTGTTTTACAGCGACAACACCGGCGGACGTTTTCGCATGATGATGCAGCGCGAGGGGCTGAGCCGCCCGCTGGAACCGGCGGAGTTCTCCGACGGCACCCTGCGCTTTCTGTGCCTGGCGGTGGCGCTGTTAAGCCCGCGCCCACCGGCGTTTATCGCGTTGAACGAACCGGAAAACAGCCTGCATCCGCAGATGCTGCCCGCGCTGGCGAGCTTAATCGCCGAGGCCAGCCGCTACTCGCAGATTTGGCTCACCAGCCACTCGCCGGAACTGGCGAAGTTGATTGAGAAACAGCGATCGTTTTCGCTGTACCAGCTGTCGATGGCGGAGGGGGAGACGCGGGTGGAGAGGCTGGGGTAGCTCAATCTCTTCATACCCAACTTACTGGGGTGGAACTTTCACGCTAGCTATGCAGACGAAACGTCTTTCGCCACTCCGCAGGACTTACCCCAAAACGCGCCTTAAACTGCTGTCGCCAGGTGACGGCAGAATTAAATCCCACCAGCTCGGCCACGCGTTCAATCGGCATATTTCCGGCTTCAAGCAGGATCTGGCTACGCCGCAGGCGTTCGGCGGTAAGCCAGTCGGCGACGCTCATTCCCGTGGCTTTAATAAAGTGACGGGTCAGCGTGCGGCGGCTCATCGAAACCACCTCCGCCAGCGAGTCCAGGCTATGCGGTTCGGTGATGTGCTGCTGTAGATAGTCGATCAGGCAATTGATACGTGCATCGCGGGTGTCATTCGGAACAGGCTGAGCAATAAACTGCGCCTGACCGCCCTCGCGGTGCGGCGGCACAATCATCCGCCGGGCAATCTGGTTGGCGACCACGCTGCCAAAGCGCTGACGAATGATATACAGGCAGCAGTCCAGCGCAGCCGCGGTTCCGGCAGAGGTGATGATATTGCCGTCATCCACGTAGAGGGCATTGATATCCAACTGGACGTGCGGAAAGAGCGACTGGAACTGATTTTCGAACTCCCAGTGGGTGGCAGCGCGCTTGCCGTCGAGAATGCCCGCATAGCCCAGCACAAACGACCCCAGACACAGCCCGACGATTTCCGCGCCGTTGTCTCTCGCCTGCACCAGGCTGTCGAGTAGCGTCTGAGGCGGGCGTTCGAGGACGTGCTGCCAGTAGGGAACAACGACTATATCGGCCAGACCAATGGCGGTGTAGTCCTGCGTGGCGTTGAGGGCGAACCCGTCTTTTGAGGTGAGGAACCCCGGCGTTTCGGCGCAGATCGTCACGTTAAAGCGCTTTTCGCCGGAGACGGAATCGCCAAACAGAATGCAGGGAACGGAGTAGTGGAACGGGCTGAACCCGTCTACCGCGACAATCGCGACGTTGATTAGCGACATCTGTCTCTCCTTTCCCTTTAACGCACTCAGAATATAACGGTTTCGCCATCCTGGGGAATGGTCACTGCGTCACCCACCTGATTGGCTTCAACGTACTCACGCAGCGCGCTGCGGGTCAGCAGGCAGTGGTTAATCGCCTCCATATGGCTCGCCACTATTTTGGCCTGTGGGAGCAGGAAATGAACGTTGAGCACATCCTCCTGGCCCATAATGATGGGGCCAAAACCAATGACGTGTGCATAGCCTGCGTTCAGTACCACCACGTCCGGCTGGTGCTTTTGCAGATCGGCCGCCACCGCGTCACGCCAGACGGTATCCCCGGCAAGATAGAGCGTCTTCTCATCGGGATGACGCAGCACCACGCCACAGGCCTCGCCCAGCCGCTCCGCCAGCTCCGGCACGGCGTAGGCCCGGTCGGTACCGTGCTGCCCGCCGTGGGTTTTCGTAATCTGAATATCGCCGAAGAAGGTCGCGTCGGTCATGACCGTCAGGTTGCTAAACCCCTGGCTGCGCAGCAGCGCGGCGTCACGGTCGTTTTGCACGTAGATCGGCTTGTCTTTGGCGATCAGCTCCGCCGCGGTGCGATCCCAGTGATCGTCATGGGTATGGGTGACGATCACCGCGTCGGCGTTCAGCAGCGTGTTGACGTCAACAGGGAGTTCGACCGTCGGGTTACGGCGTTCGGCATGCGCCGTGCCGGGAAAGCCCGGATAAGCATCTTTCGGGGCCAGCATCGGGTCGATTAAAAGACGTTTCCCAGCGTAGGTAATCAGCAGGGTGGCGTTGCGAATTTGGGTAATGTTCATGGGCTATCCTCCGATTGGTGTGATAAGGAGGATAGCCCGACGTCGCAGGTCACGCTGTGGGTTAAAGGGCGATTACCGATGGAATCGGGCCAATTTAAACTCCGCGTTTTCAGGCAGAATTTACCAGCCCGGTACCGCTCCGCCGTTAAAGATCGTCTCAGCCGCTTTCGCCACTTCCGGTGACTGATACGACTGGATAAATTGCTTCACGTTCTCCGCGTCTTTGTTGTCTTCGCGCGCCACCACGATGTTCACGTACGGCGAATTTTTATCTTCTATAAAGACGCTGTCATGCACTGGCGACAGCCCGGTTTGCTGAAGATAGGTGGTGCTGATGATGGCGACATCCACTTTGGGATCGTCCAGCACGCGCGGCAGCTGCGCCCCTTCCAGCTCCATGATGTTCAGATGTTTAGGGTTAGCGGTAATATCCAGCGCCGTCGGCAGCAGGCCGGTGTCTGGCTTCAGGGTAATGAGCTTCTCTTTTTGCAGCAGCAACAGCGCACGGCCAAGGTTGGTTGGGTCGTTTGGAATGGCAATGGTCGCACCGTTCTTCAGGTCCGAAACGGATTTGATTTTGCGTGAATAACCGGCCATCGGGAACACGAAGGTATTCGCCACGGCAACCAGCTTGTAGCCATGCGCCTTGTTATCTTCTGCAAGGAACGGACGGTGCTGAAAGACATTGGCATCCAGCTCCCCCTGGTTGGTAGCATCGTTAGGCAATAGCGAGCCGCTGAAGCCGACCAGCTCCACGTCCAGACCATATTTCTCTTTCGCCACCTTTTTGGCGACTTCCGCCACGTCCTGCTCGGCGCCGTTGATGACGCCTACTTTAATGTGTCTGGCATCGCTGCCATTTTGATCGCACCCTGCCAGCAGCAGGCCAGCGAGGACCAGCGCACCCAATCGACGTTTCACGAGACAGTTCCTTTTGCTGAATGTTTCAATGACTATATCGACAACGAGGCGGGGAAATAAAAAACGAAAAAGAATCAATAAGAAGGATAAGTTATATGCGGGTATCGCCGGGTGGCTCTGCGCTTCCCCGGCCCGCAGAATCAGAATTTAAAGCGCTTTCGTCAGGTAATGACGCTGCATACCCGGGTATGGGTAATCCTGCAAAGACATCTGCAGCTGGTAGCCCTGTTTTTCATAGAACGGGCGCGCCTGGAAGCTAACGGTATCCACCAGCGCGTGCTTGCAGCCTTTACGCCTGGCTTCATTTTCCGCCGTGTTGATAAGCTGGCTGCCCACACCGCTGCCCCGTACGGTATCGCTCACCCAGAGATAGTCGATATTCAGCCAGTCGCCTTTACGTACGCCAATTAAGCCGCCCAGCATGACGCCCTTTTCGTCTCGAACGTAAACGCCTATGTCACCGCTAAAGTTCGTCAAATCGAGGAACCGTCCGTTATAGGCTCTCAGACCCACAAGTAGCTCTTCTTTTTCCTGCGGCGTGACGGCGTCAGTAATGCTCAAGTGCATATTTTCTCTCCTTGTTTTCTGTGCCGTCTCACTATCGCACACCGGTGGCGTGGAGAAAATTCATACTTTCGACTGGCGTCGCTACACTGAATGTAACGATATATTTCATGGGAAGCATGTGACTTCTAAAGGGGGTTTTGATGAAAGCTGCGCACCTGGTCTGCCTGCTGGTTTGTCTGCTCTTCGCCGCGTTTGTCCATGCTCAGGAAAAGGATGACCCCGCGAAAGAGGCGCAAATAAAGCAGCAGGTCCTTAAAGATATCAAGAAAACCTGTACGCCACAGAGAAAGCAGAGCGATAAAGCCTGGCAGGAGATGATTTTGTCGTCAGAGGCCAATCAGTTGCTGATCAAAAATGCCGTTACCGCCGTCAAGCGCGACAATCTGGATGCTTACTGGGCGGCGATTGGTCAGGTGGATTGTATGGAAGATTATTGAGGGCTGGAAACGTGCTTCTCGCCGGGTGGCGGCTGCGCCTTACCCGGCCTACACAACATTTTTAACGCTTACGCACATCCGGAATAATTAAATCCCCGCGCAGCACATACGAACCCAGCATCTGCGTTTTCTCCGTCAGCCAGCTCACGATACGCGCCGCCATGGCATCCATGGAATATTCAATGGCCGGGATCACCGGAATACCCGGCAGGTGCAGGGATCCAGCAAGGCTGAAGACCATAATGTCTTCCGGCACGGATTTATTAAACGCCTGCAGCTGTGGGATCACTCGCTGGGCTTCTTGCTCGTCCGCCACCAGTAATGCGTTGAAATTCAGCGTGCTGGCGTTGTTAAGCAGCTCCTGTAGCGCAACGGACGAGGAGGTCGCGTCCATAAAGACGAGGTTGCGATTAAAGGGCAGGAAATTTTTCTCCAGCGCATGTTTGTAGCCGAGCAGCACCTGATCGGCAAAACCGCTGCCGTGCGGGTGGATCAGGGCAATCTGGCGACGACCCTGGCTGGTCAGGTAGTTACAGGCGGTTTCAGCGGCAAAGGCGTGATCGAACTGGATGCTGTTGGAATTATCGGACTCCATACAGTCCACGAGGATGACGTTGTCCATATCCACGTCCAGCGGGAAACGCGCGCCGATGACGAGGATGTCATCACACAAACCGCAGGAGAGCTCTTCGAGCGCATTCATTACTTCGGCTTTGCTATGCGCGAAGCGCAGCAGCAGGTGTTTTTGATGCTGGCTGAGATGTTTTTCCAGCGCGTACAAATAACCGGTGGTCTGGTTAATATTTTCCTGTGCGCAAATGACGCCGATACATCCCGTCGACTGGCTCAGCAGCGACTGGGCAATCACATTAGGCCGGTAGTTAAGCTCATCCACTGCCTTCAGAACGGCCTGACGGCTGGCTTCCTTTACGCCACGCGACCCACTCAACACTCGCGATACCGTGGCTTTAGATACCCCGGCAAGACGTGATACATCATTGATTGTCGACATCTCTTTCCCCTGACAGGCTTACCTCGCGCCTGCAAATTCCATGACCGCTTCGGCTCATATTATAGCCAGAACGGAGTATATCCGTTTCCGTTTTCCATGGAAACCGATTTTCCGTTTCCACTCAAAATGATGTCAAAACAGCCAAATTATGTGACTTACATCCGGTTAATTAGCCTCATAAGTAAGGGATCTTGATGGTTGTCACACTTCTGTCTTTTATGGATGGAAACCGGTTTCCGTATAATGTCCAATCATTCCCGCAATAACTTTTTACATTTAGAGGATGGTTGTCGATGTTCAAGATTATGCTGTGCTGCTCTGCCGGGATGTCCACCAGCCTGTTGGTCAGCAAAATGGTCGATGTCGCGAAAGAACGTGGTTTGCCGGTGAAAATAGATGCGTACGGTGTTTCCGAATTTGATACGCAGTTTCCGCAATACCAGGTGGTGCTTCTCGGACCACAAGTGAAATACATGTTACAGACACTCTCAGACAAGGCGGCTACGAAAGGCATTCCGGTCCAGCCCATCGACATGATGGACTACGGCATGCAGCGTGGCGATAAAGTACTGGACTATGCTCTGTCGCTCATCGAAGCGGCACACTAAAAGGTGTTCACATGAGTTCGTTATATCAATCCATGGTCGCGGTGATTGAGCAGTCAATTACCCCGCTGGCCGCCAAACTTGGTCAGCAAAAGTATGTGATTGCTATCCGCGACGGCTTTACCGCCGCGCTGCCGTTCATGATCATCGGCTCGTTTATGCTGGTGTTCATCTTCCCGCCGTTTTCGGCGGATACCACCAATAGCTTTGCGCGCGGCTGGCTGGATTTCTCCCAGACTTACCGCGAACAGCTGATGCTGCCGTTTAACCTCAGCATGGGCGTGATGACCTTCTTCATCTCGGTGGGGATTGGGGCGAGCCTGGGGCGCCAGTTTAACCTCGACCCGGTGATGTCTGGCCTGCTGGCTTTTATGGCCTTCCTGCTGGTCGCCGCGCCGTATGCCGACGGTAAAATCTCGACCCAGTATCTCTCCGGCCAGGGCATTTTTACCGCGCTGATCACCGCCATCTACGCCACCCGCGTTTATGCGTGGCTGAAGCAGAACAACGTCACCATCCGCCTGCCGAAAGAAGTACCGACCGGCGTGGCGCGTTCGTTTGAGATCCTGATCCCGGTGATGGTGGTGATCGGTACCCTGCACCCGTTGAACCTGTTCATCGAAGCGCAAACCGGCATGATTATCCCGCAGGCGATCATGCACCTGCTGGAGCCGCTGGTCTCTGCCTCCGACTCCCTGCCCGCTATTCTGCTCTCCGTGCTGCTGTGCCAGATCTTCTGGTTCGCCGGTATCCACGGCTCGCTGATTGTCACCGGCATCATGAACCCGTTCTGGATGGCGAACCTCTCGGCAAACCAGGCGGCACTGGCGGCCGGCGCGGCGCTGCCGCACGTATACCTGCAGGGCTTCTGGGATCACTACCTGCTGATTGGCGGCGTAGGCTCCACGTTACCCCTGGCGTTCCTGCTGCTGCGCAGCCGCGTTACCCATCTGCGTACCATCGGCAAAATGGGCGTGGTGCCCAGCTTCTTTAACATCAACGAACCGATTCTGTTCGGCGCGCCGATCATCATGAACCCGATGCTGTTCATTCCGTTCGTGTGCGTTCCGCTGATCAACGCCTGTCTGGCGTATGCGGCAACCAAACTCGGCTGGCTGGCGCAGGTCGTCTCGTTAACCCCGTGGACCACCCCGGCACCGATTGGCGCCTCGTGGGCGGCGAACTGGGCGCTGAGCCCGGTGGTGATGTGCCTTGTGTGTATGGTGATGTCCGCGCTGATGTATCTGCCTTTCCTGCGTGCCTATGAGCGTACGCTGATGAAAAACGAAGAGCAGAAAGCGCAGGCGACCGTCGGTGCTGCCGAAACCGCAAGCAATTAAGTCAAAGAGGAAAGGTCATGAAATACGCATTTCCCGATAACTTCTGGTGGGGCAGCGCAAGCTCCGCTCTCCAGACGGAAGGGGCAAGAGAGGGCGAAACCACGTGGGATTACTGGTTTGCCCGCGAGCCAAACCGTTTTCACAACGGCGTGGGGCCGCAGCAGACCTCCACGTTTTATCAGCACTGGAAAACGGATATTCAGCTGTTAAAGCAGCTGAACCACAACAGCTTTCGTACCTCGATTAGCTGGGCGCGCCTGATCCCTGACGGTATCGGAGAAGTGAACCCGGAAGCGGTCGATTTTTATCATCAGGTCATTGATGAGTTGAATGAACAGGGCATCACGCCGTTTATTACCCTGTTCCATTTCGACATGCCGATGGCGATGCAGGCGATCGGTGGCTGGGAAAACCGAGAAGTCGTGGACGCATACGCCCGCTATGCGCAGATTTGCTTCGAGCTGTTTGGCGATCGCGTGCTGCACTGGTTTACCTTCAACGAGCCGATCGTCCCGGTGGAAGGCGGCTATCTGTACGACTTCCACTACCCGAACGTGGTGGATTTTCGTCGGGCAGCCACCGTGGCGTATCACACCGTGCTGGCCCACGCAAAGGCGGTTCAGGCCTACCGCGCCGGTCACTACGCGGGGGAAATCGGCATCGTATTAAACCTGACGCCGTCCTATCCGCGCTCGCAAAACCCGGCGGACGTGAAGGCGGCACACATTGCGGATCTGATGTTTAACCGCAGCTTCCTCGACCCGGTCCTGCGCGGCGAATACCCGGCGGACCTGGTTGCGCTGCTGAAGGCATACGATCAGCTGCCTGCCTGTAAGCCGGAAGATAGCGCCCTGATCGCGGAAGGGAAAATCGACCTGCTCGGCGTGAACTACTATCAGCCGCGCCGCGTTAAGTGTCGTGACAGCGCGGTGAACCCGCAGGCGCCGTTTATGCCGGAGTGGTTCTTTGATAACTACGAAATGCCGGGCCGCAAGATGAACCCGTACCGCGGCTGGGAAATCTACGCGCCGGGTATTTACGATATTCTGGTTAACCTGCGTGATAATTACGGCAACCCGCGCTGCTTTATTTCGGAAAACGGCATGGGTGTCGAAAATGAACAGCGCTTTATTGAAAATGGCCAGATTAACGATAAATACCGTATCGAGTTTATTTCTGAGCATTTAACGTGGCTGCATAAAGGGATTAGCGAGGGCTGCAATTGTCTTGGCTACCATATGTGGACGTTTATTGATAACTGGTCATGGTGTAATGCGTATAAAAATCGCTACGGGTTTATTCAGCTCGATGTAGAGACGCAGCAGCGCACCATTAAGAAAAGTGGAGAGTGGTTTGCCGCCACCGCCTTAAATAATAGTTTTGAACAAGAGTAATGATGATGATCGCACTAGAAGAAGCCGTAATGGAAATTATCGTCAATGCCGGACAGTCCCGCAGCCTGTGCTTTGAAGCCCTGCACGCGGCGCGTCAGGGCAACATTGACGAGGCCAAAAGTCTGCTGCGCGAAGCCGATGGCTACGCGCGCCAGGCGCACAAGATGCAAACCAAACTGATTGAGCAGGATGCTGGCGAAGGCCGCCAGCCGATGACCTTAATTATGGTTCATGCCCAGGATCATTTAATGAACTCCTTATTAGCGCGTGAATTATCCGAAGAAATTATTCATTTATATCAGAGATAGTCTATGGCGAAATAATTAATGTAATACCTCTGTACCCTAAATAGAGATCCACTTGTTCTGATGATAGCGACATACTCTGTCAGATCGGAGCGGGATGGTTATTGTCTGAATAAAATTAAACTATATTGAGATAACCATGAATACGATTAAAAAACTTCCATTAACCATGGCGGTTATCGCCGCGCTTTGCCCAATTTCTGTACTCGCACAAGAATTTACGCAGGAGCAAATCGACGCCATTGTGGCTAAAGCGGTGGACAAAGCGCTGGCCGAGCGGCAGGCCAAAATGGATGCGGCGGTCGCGAAAAAGGCAGACGTGGTGACCGAGCCGCAAAGCGCGGCGCAATCCCCGGATATGGCGATCCCATTCGGGGTGAAATTTACCGGTTACGCCCGCTACGGCGCGCACTTCCAGGCCGCCGATCAGAAATACGTGGCGGTGGACGGTTCCTACAACGGCGCCTCCGCGATTGGTCGTCTGGGTAACGAGGGCAACGGTGGGGAATTCCAGCTCTCTAAAGCCTTCAAGGGTGATAACGGCGCCATCTGGGACATCAACGTGATGATCGACCACTGGGGCGACGAAGTTAACCTTAAAAAAGCCTACGCGGGCGTGACCAACATTATGGCCTCCAACCCGAACGCCTATTTCTGGGCGGGTCGTGACTTCCATCAGCGTCCACAGCAGGGCATTAACGATTACTTCTGGATGAACCACGACGGCCAGGGTGCCGGTGTGAAAAACTTCGACATCGGCGGCGTGCAGTTTGACGTCGCTGCCGTGGCGGCGGTGGAATCCTGTAGCCCGGAAGTGATGGAGGATGAAGCCAACCCATCGCGCATCACCTGTACCGGCGGTTCCGGCACGGGCGACAAAGGCAACTACGCCGCGACGTCAAAAATTCACGGCATGAAGCTCGGCCCGATCGACATGGAGCTGTACGCTAACTACGGCTTTGACTCCAAAGCGGTTGAAAGCGACGAGCGCCTGAACGCCTGGCAGGGCGGCGTGGTGCTGAGCCACACCAACGACAGCGGCGTGAACAAGGTGATCGCGCGTTACTCCGATAATGCGGACAACAGCGTGTTCAACAAAACCGAGGATCTGACCACGGTTTACGCCAGCTTCGAAGGATTATACAAATTCACCCAGGCCACGCAGGTAGAGTACATCCTCGCCTTCCACGACTACGACAACAGTCGTGATAAGACCGACAACCGTAAGAACTACAACGCCATCGTGCGCCCAATGCACTGGTGGAACGACGTTCACTCCACCTGGCTCGAAGCGGGCTGGCAGCACGTTGATTATGACAACGGCGGCGATAACAAGGGCTGGAAGCTGACCCTGTCGCAGAACATGTCTATCGCCATGGGGCCGGAGTTCCGTCCAATGCTGCGCTTCTACGTGACCGGCGGCAAAGTGGATAACGAACGCACCGCCCGCGTGAATAATACCAAAGACGAAACGCTGGACGACTTCAACGTCGGCGCGATGTGGGAGGCGTGGTTCTAGCAAGGTAAACGCAAAACGGCAACGCAACGTTGCCGTTTTTAGTGTTTTCTCCCTCTCCCTGTGGGAGAGGGCTGGGGTGAGGGCATCAGGCCGCACACAACCCGGCTATATCCCATGTTATGCTACAAAAAAATCAACATAGCAGGGGAGAACATGGGTTCCACACGCAAAGGGATGTTAAACGTCCTGATCGCCGCCGTTTTATGGGGAAGTTCAGGGGTTTGCGCGCAGTACATCATGGAGAAAAGCCACATTTCTTCGCCTTATCTGACCATGGTTCGCCTGCTGTTTACCGGCGTGATCCTGCTGACGCTTTCTTTCGTTCACGGCGACAAGATTTTCTCGGTCATCAAGCATCGCAAAGATGCCCTCAGCCTGCTGTTCTTCTCTCTGGTTGGCGCGCTTACCGTGCAGCTCACCTTCCTGCTGACGATTGAAAAATCCAACGCGGCTACCGCCACCGTGCTGCAGTTTCTGTCACCGACCATTATCGTGGCCTGGTTTGCGCTGGCGCGAAAAAAGCGTCCCGGCGTGTTTGTCCTGTCAGCGATTTTTACGTCGTTGATAGGTACTTTCCTGCTGGTGACTCACGGCGACCCGACCTCGCTCTCCATCTCTCCTGCCGCGCTGTTCTTCGGTATCGCCTCGGCCTTTGCCGCCGCGTTTTACACCACGTATCCCTCAACACTTATTGCCCGCTACGGCACGCTGCCGATTGTCGGCTGGAGTATGTTGATTGCCGGGCTCATGCTGACGCCGTTCTACGCCGGACGCGGGACCACCTTTGTGATTGACGGCGGCCTGCTGCTGGCCTTCTTCTACCTGGTGGTAATCGGTACGGCGCTAACATTTAGCCTGTATCTGAAAGGCGCACAGATGATTGGCGGGCCGAAGGCAAGCATTCTGAGCTGCGCTGAGCCGCTGAGCAGCGCATTACTGTCGGTGGTTTTGCTGGGTGTGGCGTTCACCCTGCCGGACTGGCTGGGGACGCTGTTGATTGTGTCGTCGGTGGTGCTGATTTCGATGGATTCGCGTAGAAGGGTTAAGGCATCGGCGTAGCCTGATGTCCCCTCTCCCCATAGGGGAGAGGGGACATTTGGTTTACTTCGCCTTAACCTTCCCGGCCACCAGCAGCGCTGTCAGCAACATCAGCGTACCGGAAATCACCAGCGGCGACGTCAGTCCCAGATGGTCCAGTGCAACGCCGCCCACCGCCGCGCCGCAGGTGTTTGCCAGTTGGATCACGGCCACCTGAATCGACCCGGCTTTCTCCGCCTGATCGGCCAACGAGCGAGTAATCCACGTCGACCAGCCAACCGGCACCAGCGCAAAAGCAAAGCCCCAGATAACCGCAATCGCCGAGGCGACCCACTTATCGCTACCCCACAGCACCAGCACCGTGGCACTCACTGCCAGTACCAGCGGCGCGCCAGCCAGCGCCACTTTCAGGGAACGTTTCAGGAACTGGGACGACAGCGACGTACCGACAAAGCTGGCGATACCAAAGCTCAGCAACACCAGCGTCAGACCATCCACGTCAAAGCCCGCCATGGTCATATACACCGGACGGATGTAGGTGAAGAAGGCAAACTGCCCGGCAAAGGCCATAAAGATGGCGGTCATCCCCGCCAGCACACCCGGACGCTTGAGGAGGCTGAACATATTCTGTTTGTGATGCGCCGCTTCGCCCGGCAGGGACGGCAATGCCTTCCATACCCAGAGAATACAGAGCACGCCCATCACCGCCGCCGCGTTGAAGACGTTACGCCAGCCGATGATCCCGCCGAGGAAGCTGCCCAACGGTGCGGCAATCACCAGCGCGATGGAGACCGCACCGAAGATGACGGACAGCGCTTTCGGCACCGTACGCGCGGGTACCAGGCGCATAGTGAGCGAGGCGGACATCGCCCAGAAACCGCCAAGACCCAGTCCCAGACAGGCGCGCCCCAGCAGCAACAGGGTGAAGTTTTCCGCGAAGGAGACCAGCAGGCAGGAGAGCGTCAGAAGGACGCTGAAAAGAATAACCACTTTGCGGCGGTCAATGGCGCCAATCACCTGCGTGATAAACAGGCTGGCGAACATCGCCACAAAGGCGGTCACGGTAACGGACTGCCCCGCCACGCCCTCGGAAATGCCGAGATCCTGCGCCATCGGCGTCAACAGGCTGACCGGCAGAAACTCGACGGTGATCAGGCAGGCAACGCAGAACGCCACGGAGAAAACCGCCGACCAGTTGGGGCGAGAAACCTCTTTGGTCTGCGGTCTGGTCGAGGGCTGGATATGTTCTGTCATGGCGTCACCTGAAGATAAAAACGTGCGGAAAAGTCGCGCAGTTTATCATCAAAAGTGTGACGAATTTAACGTTTAGACAACTTTTGTGGTTTTTAATGATTCGGAAGGCAGATCGGCGGTGACTGATACCTTTTCAGCATAACGAAAATGAAAATTCAGTAACCACAATTGAGGTGAAACAATCATAGCGTCTGAAAAGGAGAAACTATGAAAACACGTACTTTATCTCAAAATCTTACCGTCAGTGCCGTCGGCTACGGTGCCATGGGTCTGAGTGAATTTTATGGCCAGACTGATGACAAAGGCTCACTGCAGGTATTGCATAACCTCATCGATCTGAACGTGACGTTTATTGATACCGCAAATTTATATGGCCGTGGCCATAATGAAAGGCTAATCGGTCACTTTCTTGCCGGGCTGGATAAAAGCACTCGCGAGCAGTTTAAAATTGCCACGAAATGCGGTATCGATCGCTCTCCTGACGAGTCCTATGCCCGCACTATCAATAACACACCCGACTATATTATCCGCTGCTGTAACGAATCCCTTAAGCGGCTTGGCGTTGAACGGATTGATCTCTTTTATCTTCACAGGGTCAGCAACGAAACGCCGGTCGAAGAAAGCATGGAGTGCCTGAGCACACTCGTTAAGGAAGGTAAAATTAATCACATTGGTCTTTGTGAAGTGTCGGCTTCAACGTTACAGCGAGCCCATACGGTACATCCGGTCACCGCGCTGCAAACCGAATATTCGCTGTGGACGCGTGATATTGAGGATACCGTTCTACCGGTTGTGAAAGCGTTGGGTATCGGCCTGGTCCCTTACTCTCCTCTTGGCAGAGGCTTCCTGACAGGCAAATACCTCAGCAACGACGATTTTGCAGACGGTGATTTCCGCAAGAATAATGCGCGTTTTATTCAGTCCAGTCTGGATCATAATCGCCAGTTGCTCGATGCAATTACCCCGCTTGCACAGAAATACGATTGCACTACAGGGCAAATTGCTCTGGCCTGGCTGCTGGCACAATACGATAAGCTGGTTCCAATTCCTGGCACTAAGCATACCCGTTATCTGGCTGAAAACGCTCATGCGGCGGAAGTTATTCTGGAAAAAAGCGATGTTGAATCGCTGAACAACATTCATCGGAAGATAGAAATTAAAGGGGAACGATATTCGGAAGAAGGCATGAAAGGTGTGAACGCCTGATATATTCCGCTCAACAACGTAAAAAAACCGGGGAGACCCGGTTTTTTATGGCTAACAAAGTCACGTTTTTTTATTTCTCAGCAGTGCCTTGCACAGTCGTTAATTTGACTCGTACGATTTCTCCACGCGAGAATGTTTTGTCGTAAGGCTCGCAGGAATAACCGCGACAAGCAGGATGGAAAGGCCAATGGCTGTGCCCGCTACGATATACAGGAGGGGGACCGGGAACGATGACACCATCCAGGCCCCCACTGAAGCACCGATACCAATGGCGATATTGAAAAACGAAACATAGAGTGCTGAGGCTGGAAACGTTTTATCTTCCGCCATACGTAACACCCATGTCTGAAATCCGACAAATACTCCTGATACCGCAACGCCCCAGATAACCATGGCAGTGAAAATGAGCGCGACAGAGAGTGAGGAACCTGACCGTCCGAGGAAGATCAGCACCGCACAGATAAGCAGCACGGATAAAGCTACCGTCATCTTTAGATATTTATCAATCAACACGCCGGTCAGGAAATTACCGGCCAGACCCGCGATGCCGTAAACTAAAAGCACAGCCGGAACAAAAGCAGCGGAGAGTAAACTCTGCATGTGTAACCAAGGCTCAATGTAGGTAAATGCGGCAAAGTGGGCGGTAACGGCAAGCAGCGTGGCAAAGTAAATTTTCCACAGCGTGGACGATTTCAGCACTCTTTTGAGAGCATCAATACCCATCGCGCTTTTATTGTTTATTTGCGGGACAAGAACAGTAATGCCCACAAAGGCCACGACGCTGAGTGCTGCCATCAGCCAGAATGCCTGTCTCCAGCCCAAATGAATGCCAATATAATTTGAAACCGGTACACCAAACACGCTTGCCGCAGAAACACCGCCAAATACGATTGATGTTGCCGTACCGATATAACGGGCAGGAACAATGGCTACTGCAGTCGCTCCAATCATTGCCCAGAATGCACCATGAGCAAGTGCACCCAATACGCGCGCACTCAGTAGAGCACCGTAAGTGCTTACCGTGGCGGCCAAAATATTGGATATCATAAGAACGACGGTGAGTACCAACAAAAGACGCTTTTTCGCCACATTTCCCAGGAACACGGAGGCAAACAATGCGCTTAATGCCCCTACCCACGCATAAAGAGACACGGTCATGCCAACCGCGGATTCCGAAGAATGGAGCCCCTCTGCAATAGGAGTTAATAACCCTACAGGCGCAAGTTCAGTGGTAACGATGGTGAATGTTGAAATTGCCAGAATAACTAAAGCGAGCCATGACTTTAGCGTCATATTTTGTGGTAATTTCTCTGAAATCATATTACTTACCTCAATAATCGTTTATATAATTAGCCATTTTTTCTGCTGTGCATCTCGTAAGCAAGATATAATCATCTACACAGAACCCTCTTGCCAAACACGCTAGTTCTGATAATTACGTGGGCGACCTTTAACAGAATTTAAATGCCATATTTCGCGTTAGAGAAAATGAGTCAAAATTGCATGAGAAATTTATCAATCCAGTACTCAAATGGAATTATTAAATTTGTAATATAGTTTTTGTATTACTATTTTTTTAGGTTTTTATTTTAAACGTTCCCGTGTAAGATCTGAGAAGATAAAATAAAACGAAAATACCTTTTCGCTTTTCAGGATCATCGTTATGGCTACAGCAGAACATTTAATCAGCAATAACCTTCCCAGTATCAAACAATTGCAATGCTTTCTCGCTGTCGCGCATGAGTTGAACTTCCGCAAGGCAGCTGAACGTCTGAGGATGACGCAGCCCCCTCTGACCCGGCAGATTAAATGTCTTGAGGCCGTTTTGAAGCGTCAGCTCTTCAGTCGAAATACGCACGACGTAAGCCTCACTGAAGCAGGGCGCGCACTGGTGGTAAAAGCTGAGAAAATTCTTCGCGAAATCAGTGAACTGAAAACGGATTCCCTCTCCTCTGAAACCACCTTACGGATCGGACTCACCCGGACGCTTAATTTTGAATATATTGAACCGGTGAATAGGCAGCTTCAAAAACTGAACGCCGGGGATGATGTTGAAACACCGGACCTGACATCAGCGCAGCTGCTGCAAAGCTTGTCCAAAAATATGCTGGATCTGGTGCTAACAGGGGAAAAAGGGACAGGTCATGAAGATATTGTCCAGTACCGTTGGGTTTGCCAGGAGCCGCTCCTTATCGCAATGCCTTCTTTACACCCTGCAAGCCTGAAAGAAAAAGTCGCTCTCGACGATATCAGTGATTTACCGATTTTCTGGTTTTCCAGAAGTGCTAATCCGTCGTTTTACGACAAATGTGACAGCTACTTTGACACGCTGAAAACGCCGCTGAAGCGCATAAAAGAACCAGACGATTCACTGGTGATGCTGAGTCGTATCGCAAGAGGGAAAGGGTTTGCGCTGCTACCTCAGTCAAAATGCACCTTCAATCAGGAGGGGCTCTGTTACCGCGAGCTAACGGATGATGAGGCAAAGCGACTCAATATTGATATCTATGCGGCAACCCGCCTCAATGAAAACCGGGAGGAGATCCTGAACGCTCAGAATATCTTGTGCGGGAAGGAGAACTAATGCAGGTAAAACACGCCCTCTTCCGGCAGGAAAAGATGGTTATAGCGCAGCTGAAAGGCATTAAGCTCCTGCGGGTCGGGCTCCATCTCGCGCATAAAGCCGAGCGCCAGACGAATTTGCGCATCGGTGATCGGCGCACCCAGGCGGGCTTTACGCAGCAGACGGTGCCACGTATGCAGGTTCTCTTCACTGCCGTCGACAATGCAGACCTGCCAGATCAGCAATACCTGCGCCGCGTTTTGCAGATGCGCCTCGTCCGGGCGTTCAAGATAACGGATAAACTCATTCCCGGCTGTTTTACCGAACTGATCGATCATCGACTCAACCGGCATTGGGGTGATTCCCAGCCGTTCGCTTAAACGTTTGATGGCGCGGCGGGAATCTGAGGTCAGGACACGAAATCCCACCACAAACACCACGGCAAGCGTTGCCAGCATTATCCAGACCATGCGTTCTCCTCAGACTAGCCGCTTATCATAGCGGGAAACGCAAGGCCTCGACAGCGGGCAAAATGCTATTAGTGCAGTGAAAAGAGGTGGAAAATCATTCTGAAAGCGGATCGCCGCGCTGAAGCCCCTTTTGCAGTGCCTCGTGGAAGCGCGCAGGATCCTGCATCTGCGGCGCATGACCCATATCGTTAAATTCCACCAGCGTCGCGTGCGGAATGCGTTTTGCCGTCTCTTTGCCCAGCACCGCATAGTTGCCGAGCGTCTTGCGGATCTCCGGCGGGGCGAGATCTTTCCCGATGGCGGTGTTGTCCTTCGTGCCGATCATCAATAATACCGGCATCTTCAGCTCACTAAATTCGTAGATCACCGGCTGGGTGTAGATCATGTCGTAGAGCAGCGCCGAGTTCCAGGCCACGCGCGCTTTGCCAGGTCCGTTGTTCAGCCCGGCGAGCATGGTCACCCAACGCTCGTATTCCGGCTTCCACTCCCCGGCGTAGTAGGTGTTTTTCTCGTACTGACGAATACCGTCGGCACTGACTTTCAGTTCGCGCTGGTACCACTGGTCGACGGTAATATGCGGAACACCGCGCGCTTTCCAGTCTTCCAGCCCAATCGGATTGACCATCACCAACTGTTCCACCTGCTGCGGCCACATTAGCGCGTAGCGCGTCGCCAGCATGCCGCCGGTCGAATGCCCGATAACCGTCACGCGATCGACACCCAGGGATGCGAGCAGCGCATGGGTATTGTCCGCCAGCTGCTGGAAGGTGTACTGATACCGCTCCGGCTTGGTGGATTTACAGAAACCGATCTGGTCGGGTGCCACCACGCGATAACCCCTGGCCGAGAGCGCGCGGATCGTGCCGTCCCAGGTTCCAGCGCAGAAGTTTTTGCCGTGCATCAATACCACGGTGCGACCGTTGGGTTTTTCCGGCTTAACGTCCAGATAAGCCATATCCAGAGACTGGTTTTGCGAGGTAAAGGTAAAGTGTTTTACCGGCCAGCCATAATCGAAACCTTCCAGCTTCTCGCCGTAGGAAGGGGTATCCGCGGCCATTGCGGGTGACGCCAGCGCCATCAGCAGCGCAAGGCAGGATAATCGTCGGGTTAACATCCAGGCTCTCCGTTCTAAGGCTGCACAAAAGGCGGCAGCAAAAATACTGTAGAGCATACAGGGGAGAGAGAGTGTAAAGCGGAGTAAAGGCAGGACGTACAAAACAAAAAAGCCCGGCAAAACGCACCGGGCAAAGAAGTCACCTGCACACTCAGGCTGTTTTCAATTTCTGCACTCGCCTTTCGCGACGAATTTTACGTTCTTCCAGCACCGCAACCATCGCCATCAGGACGATACAGCCAATGGCTGCCGCATCCAGCGCCGCAAAGGTGCCTGCCCAGCCGGTGAGGCCGAAAATTGGCGTACCGTCGGCAATCATCCCCAGCCCCAGCTTGGCGAAGCTGTCGCCGATCAGGTAAGCGAAGGTGCCTTTAATCCCATCGGCTGCGCCGATCGCTTTTTTCGGTACAAACCCGACCGCTGCCACGCCAATCAGCAGCTGTGGACCAAATACCAGGAAGCCGAGCGCAAACAGGGAAGCCAGGTAAACATACTGGTTACTGGCGTGCTGGTAGACGCCGAGCGTGGCGATAATCAGCGCCAGCGCGACGCAGGCCACCAGCGCGCGGCGGCCATTGGCGAGATCCGAGAGCCAGCCCCACAGCAGCGTGCCGACCAGCGCGCCCACTTCAAACAGGGTGAAGCCCTGAATCGCGACTTCTTTAGAAAGCTTCAGCTCCTGGAAGGCATACACCGTCGACCACTGGTCGATGCCGATACGCACCACGTACAGGAAGATGTTTGAGAAGCACAGCAGCCAGATCACTTTGTTTTTCAGCACGTACTCAACAAAGATCTGCCATTTGGTCATCTCGTTTTCTTCGGTCTCTTTGTCCTCTTCGCTGATCTCCTCGCCGAACAGCTCTTCGGCTTTGCCGAGGCCGTAAGATTCCGGGGAATCGCTGCCGAAGCGCAGGCCGATAAAGCCGACAATCAGGGCGATAATCGACGGGAAGATAAACATGCCGATCACGTGGCCATCGAACAGATAGTTCGCGCCGAACAGCGCCACGCCTGCCGCGCCCGCACCGCCGAGGTTATGCGAGATGTTCCACATGCCGAGGTACGAACCACGCTTGCGGCGCGGGGTCCATTTGGTGATGGTGGAGTAGCTGCACGATCCGCCGGTACTCTGGAAGAAACCACTCAGGGCATAGAAAGCGATCATCAGGAACAGGCTCACGGAGCCTGCGCCCATGCTGGCGCTGAAGCCGAGCATACAGATGGCGGAGAGAATCAGCATAAACGGCAGGAACTGCTTGGTATTTTTACCGTCCGCATAGTAGGAAACCACCGTTTTTCCCACCCCGTAGGTGATGGAGAATCCCAGGCCAATCATCCCCAGCTGCGTCATGCTCAGCCCGTAGGTCGAGATCATGTCGTTCTGCGCGATGTTAAAGTTTTTGCGGATCAGGTACATGGTCAGGTAGCCGATGAAGACCACCAGATACGACTGCATGAACGGTTTGAACCACATTTTGCGCCGCACGTCGAGCGGCAGATCCAGGGTCGGCTTGCGCACCTGATTGAGGAAGGCCAGCATGGTTTGCTCCTGAGCTGATTTTTACCTGCGAATGGCAGGAATTGTAAAAATCAGCCGGGAGAGATGCCTGAGACAGCGTCCAGGTAAAACCGGGAAAATTTCTTAGTTTTGTGCCACTCGGCAGTAAAAGGTGAAGTGTGTCACGCTTCGCGCGGGGCCTGCGCGTGCAGGAAGGGCAGCAGCAGCAGGGCAGAGATCCCCGCCGCGATGGCGATGACCGCGAAGAAACCGCTCCAGTGCCAGGTGTCGATCACCCGCGCCAGGGGCCAGCCGGAAAGCGATGCGCCAAGATAGGCAAACAGCCCGACAAACCCCGTCGCCGCACCCGCCGCCTCTTTGTGCGAGCACTCCGCCGCGGCCATGCCGATCAGCATCTGCGGGCCAAACACGAAGAAGCCGATGGTGAAGAAGCATGCCGCCTGCATCACGTAACTGGCGAACGGCATCAGCCACAGCGAGCCGACGGAGAGCAATATCCCGGCGGCGAAGATCAGGTTCATCGGGCCTCGGTTGCCGTTAAACAGCTTGTCCGAGCCCCAGCCTGCCACCAGCGCGCCGATAAATCCGCCCAGCTCGAACATCGTGACCGCCGAGTTGGCGGTGACCAGATCCACCCCGAGCGTCTCCGACATGTACAGATTGCCCCAGTCGTTGATCGCCGCACGTACCACGTAAACCAGCACGTAACAGAGCGAGAGTAGCCAGATGTAGGGATTTTTCAGCACGTATTTAGTCAGGATCTCTTTGCGGGTCAGCCCCGCCCCTTCCTGCTGTTGGGCAATCTCCATCTCGTCGTGCCGCCAGTCGCCCACCGCAGGCAGTCCAACGGTTTGCGGCCTGTCGCGCAGGCGCCAGCAGAGGAACAGCCCGGCAACAATCGCCAGGCCCCCGGCAATCATCATCCCTGCGCGCCAGCCGTAGTGCAGCGCCGCCGCACCGACCACCATCGGGATCAGCGCCCCGCCGACGTTATGCGCGGTGTTCCAGATTGCCCACCAGCCGCCGCGCTCGTTGCGCGAGTACCAGGCGGTGAGCAGGCGGGCACAAACCGGCGCTCCCCAGCCCTGGAAAAAAGCGTTCAGTGCCCACAGCAGGGCAAAGGCCCACAGCGAGGTGGAGAAGCCGAACAGGATATTTACCACGCCGGTGGCAATCAGCCCGACGCCCATAAAGTAGCGCGCGTTGGAGCGGTCGCTGACGATGCCGGAGAAGAACTTCGACAGGCCGTAGGTGATGTAAAACAGCGTCGCCAGCAGGCCGATATCGGTACGCGTCATCACGCCGCTGGCGAGGATTTCCGGCGCGGCGGCGTTAAAGCTTTTGCGGGTAAAGTAAAACAGCGCATAGCCAAGCCAGATGGTCATCAGGATATGGCGACGCCAGTAGCGGTAGCGCGCGTCAATTTCCGCTTTGTCGCCTAGCGGTGAGGCGTTGGCAGGCATTTTAAACATGGTGGTTCCTTAGCGGCAGGCTGACGCTAACGCGCGTCCCGTGGGTACAGGAGATAGCCAGCGTGCCACCCAGCGCCTTCACGCGCTCGCGCATGCCCGCCAGGCCAAAACCCTGCTGGCCGGAGCCCGGCGGCAGGCCGCAGCCGTCGTCTTCAATCACCAGCGTCAGGCGATCGTTCTGCTGGCCGCCCTGAATGGTGACCGCGCTGGCATTGGCGTGTTTGACGATATTATTCAGCCCTTCCTGACAGACGCGGAACAGCGTCACGCGCTGGCCTTCACTCAGCGCAGATTCATTAATTCGCCAGTCGAGATGGCTGACAATGCCGCGGCTTTCCAGCTCCATCTCGCGCATCAGGGAGCGTATCGCCTGCTCAAGTGACAGGTCGTCAAGCTGGCGAGGACGCAGCCGTCCCAGCAAGCGGCGAACGGCGTCATAAACCCCCAGCGAAAGCTGTTCGATATGCGCCCCGCCCTGCTTCACACCGGCATTTTCCGCCGCCAGACGCTGGACAATGCCCGCCTGGGTGCGGATGGCGGTGATGGTCTGGCCGATGTCATCATGCAGCTCACGGGCGACCTCCTGCCGCACGCTCTCTTCCGTCTCCAGCAGACGCTCCGCCAGACGGCGATTACGCGCCAGCTCGTTTTGCAGAGACTGGTTCAGCTCGCGCAGACGCTGGATCCCCGCCCCCAGCAGCAGCCCGGTCAGGCTTTGAGCCAGCAGGGAAAGCAGCAGGTCCACCGGATGGTCGTGCCAGGTCTGGCTGGCAATGAGCGCGATGGCGTTCATCAGCGTGGCAATTAAGGCGCCCTGCCAGCCGTAGTGCCAGGCGAGGGCGATGATCGGCAGCGCCAGACAAAACGGTGTGAAGCGTGAAAGCTCTGCGGGCAGGCCGAGCTGTAGCCACAGGCTCACCACAAACAGCAGCAGATACCAGATGAGATGCCGGGCGCGCCAGTTGACGGGCTGGGAGACCAGCGCAGGCCCCAGCGGCTGCCAGACGGTGCTGGTGAGGTAGTGCCAGAAAACCAGACAGGTCGGCGCAAGGGTCAGCCCGCCGGTGAGGGTCAGCAGCAGGGCGTTGAGCATCTCCTTGTCGCCAGCCCACGGCAGCGATTGCAGCAGCGCGGCGGCAATCAGCGCCGCCCCCTGACGCAGCAGCGTGCGCCAGTCACGCTGGTGACGATAACGGGAAATGAGCGCAACCGGGATAAGCGTGAGCAGGCTTCCGGTCATCAATAATGGCAGCTGCGTGAGCGCAACTTCCTGCGCCAGCCAGACCAGCATCAGCCACTCTGCGCCCAGCAAAACGGGCCAGTAGCCGCGCGGACATTGCAGCATCAACCCCAGACGCAGGCCGAAGGGGAACAGCAATACCGCCAGCTCGGGTCGCTCCACCAGATGCAGGCTGATGCTCCACAGGCAGAACCATGCGGCAGAAAAGATAAAAAAGCTGGCGACGACGGCGATCAGCCGCGAAAACAGCGGGTTCATTGCCAGCTATCAAACATGCGGCGCGCCAGCTCGACATCGTTGCTGACGTTGAGTTTTTCCATCAGATTGGCGCGGTGAACGTGGACGGTTTTTGGCGACAGGTCCAGCTCGGCCGCAATCTCTTTCACCGACATCCCCTGTGCGAGTTTCTCTGCAACCTGACGTTCGCGTTTAGTGAGCGGATCCTGACGTCCGGCCGCCAGCTTAATGGCGATATCCGGTGTTAAATAGCAGCCGCCGGTGGAGACGGTACGCACGGCGGCGATCAGCTCGTCCGGGCTACAGCGTTTTGAGAGGAACCCGCGTGCGCCCGCGTTGAGCGCCTGCTCGACCAGCGCCGGGCTGTCGTGGACCGAGAGCATGATCGTCGCCATCCCTTTCGGCAGCTGGCTTAACAGCTCCAGACCGGAGAGATCCGGCATTGAGATATCGCAGATACAGACCTGCACTCCGCGCCCCGGCAGGCCCGCCAGCGCCTCACGACCGGAGCCAAACTCGGCCACGACCTGAAAATCGGGTTCGAGGTTGAGAAGCTGGGCAAAGCCGGAGCGGACGATAAGGTGGTCGTCGATAAGCGCGATGGTGGTCATGTTTGATCCTGCGGTCTGAAAACGCCGGATGGCGCTGCGCTTATCCGGCCTACAAGAGCGAAAGACGCTTACCTTAAGCGATCTACTCGAAAAACACCGCAATTTTGTTAAACATGGTGGGATCGGACTGGTTGCGCGCCACTTTGGTGACATCTTCCAGCTTGTCGATCTGCGCCATCATCTGCTCCAGACGCTGGTCATCGTTGACCAGTAGCCAGATGCGGCTGTGCTCGCTGCCCTGAATCGGCAGACAGAGAATGCCTTCCACGTTAAACGCCCGGCGGGCAAACAGCCCGCAGACGTGGGTCATGACGCCAGGATGGTTGCGGACGGTGAGTTCCAGAATGACGTTATCATGTTGTTTCTGCATGGCTTATTCCCCCACCATCTCAGTATTTGCCGCACCCGGCGGCACCATCGGATACACTTTTTGTTCAGGGTCGATACGCACGTGGATCAGCGCCGGGCCGGGACGCGAAATCGCCGCCTGCAGCGCCGCGTGGGCATCCTCTTCGGCGTTCAGATCGCAGGTGTGAAGGCCAAAACCGGCAGCAATCTGCATAAAGTTAATCATTCCCGGATAGGTCGCAGCAAATACGCCCTGCTTGTAGAACAGGCTCTGCTGCTGGTGTACCAGCCCCAGCGCCTCGTTGTTCATCAGAATGATTTTGACGTCTAACTGGTTTTCGGCCGCGGTCGCCATTTCCTGAATGTTCATCATCAGGCTGCCGTCACCGGAGAAGCAGATGACTTTGCGGTCCGGATTCGCCAGCGCCGCGCCCACGGCAGCAGGCAGGCCAAAGCCCATGGTGCCGAGGCCACCGGAGGTCAGCCACTGGCGCGGACGGTTCAGCGGGTAGGCCTGGGCGGTCCACATCTGATGCTGGCCCACGTCGGTGGTAATAATCGCGCTGTCGTCCACGCAGGCGGCCACAGCGTTGATAAGACCATAGTGGCTCAGCGGATCGCCCTCGGTCGGGATGGCGCCCGGGAACTCTTTTTGCAAATCGGCGACCAGCTGACGCCAGTCGGCACGGTCGGCTGCGTCCGTCTGCGGGATCAGCTGCGCCAGCACTTCAGCCACGTCGCCCTGAATGGCCACGTGCGGCTGCTTAATTTTACCCAGTTCGGCACGGTCGATGTCCACATGGATGATTTTGGCGTTCGGGCAGAACTGCTCGGTTTTGCCAATCGCCCGGTCATCAAAACGCGCGCCCATTACAATCAGCAAATCCGCTTCTTGCAGGATGTAGTTGGTGCTGCGCGCGCCGTGCATGCCCAGCATGCCAAGAGAGAGCGGGTGCGCTTTAGGCAGCATGCCGAGCGCCATCAGGGTCATGGTGGTGGGCAGGCTGGCTTTTTCAGCGAACTGGCGGATTTCATTCGCGGCGTTAACCGCCCCACCGCCCAGATAGAGCACCGGGCGTTTGGCGGCATTAATCATCGCCGCGGCGTCACGCACGCTCTCAGCACTGAATTCCGGCGCGGGGGCACGGTCGCCCGGCTCTGGCAGCACGTCAATCTCGATCTCTGCGGTCTGGACATCCTTAGGAATGTCTATCCACACCGGGCCCGGGCGGCCAGACTGCGCAATGCGAAACGCATCGCTGATAACCTGAGGAAGCTCGCTGATATCGCGAACTAAATAGTTATGTTTGGTGATGGGGATAGAGATGCCGTAGGTATCCACTTCCTGGAACGCATCGGTACCGATCATCGAAGACGGCACCTGGCCGGTAATGCAGATCAGCGGAATGGAGTCGAGGCGCGCGTCGGCGATGGCCGTTACCAGGTTGGTAGCCCCCGGCCCGCTACACGCCATACAAACCGCCGGTTTCCCCTGGGTACGCGCCATGCCCTGCGCGATAAAGCCCGCGCCCTGCTCGTGGCGAGCCAGCACGTGGCGGATTTTTGTGCTTTGGCTTAACGCATCGTACAGCGGCAGCACCGTGCCGCCCGGGATGCCCGCAACCGTGGTGATGCCCTGTCGTTCCAGCAAATGAACGATCAGCTGCGCGCCCGTAAAACGCGTCTTAGTAGATGTTGTGCCCGAACTTGCCATGCTCCAGTCCTTTTCTTCTGAGCCAGCCTTCCGGGGAGGGTCCTAAACGAAAAACCCCGCCCGGTTTGCGCCGGCGGGGTTTTGGATTCGTGTGTTGATCCAGTCCCTACGGCGCATTGCCGACGACCACCACCACACGCACGACGACCACTGCGGCTGGTTGCGCAGTTTTTAGTAGGGTCGAGGTGAACAGAGATGGAGTCATTAGGAACCTGTGTTTGGAATCATTGATTGAATTTATACAAACACAGGTTTTCGGGCGTGACAATGGAAATATTTTCATCTGGACAAAAATGCGTCAGGGATCACGTTTCGTTTGTTGGGTGATGAAAACAGTAGTCGGACGTGAGTATTTCATTCAATGAACAGCGCAGGCGATACCCCAAAGCGAGCAGCCAGTTTTTTTATATGGTTCAACGTCAGCTGACGTTGACCGTTCAACACCCTTGAAACCATTGATTTACTGCCAATTTCATCCTGAAAATCCGAAATAGTCAGTTTGTATTGATCCATAAGGGTTCTTAAAACGGCAATGCCCACTGGGACAGATTCCATCTCCTGGCGTAAGGCGACAATTTCGGGCCGATTGGCTTCGTAACGACGAATTCTTGCACATACGATATCCAGCAAAGGGCTGCCAGGTTCGTTCATCAGTAAATACTCAACCAGCTCAAGTGCGTCCTGGTAATCTTTCTCGTTTGGATGTTCACCCAATAAAGGAACCGCCGCGACAAGGGCATGCGTTGCTTTCATTGCATCAGCTACGATCATCATTTCTTCCCCTTAGTGCGATGTTTCTCCGTAAAACGGTCATATTCCTTATGAGTAAAAACATGGCGCACATAAAACTTTTGGCTTTCAAAGAATATGAGAGCCACTACTCTGAGTTTGTTGTTAGCAATATCAATAACATAATGCTTATCGAGATACTTCAAATTATCTAGCGTTGGAAAGATTTTTCTTAGCGCAACAGGCGTCGTGCAATGGCTCTTTTCGATGGTTCGCCCCAGAAAGAGAAGCTCCTCTCTGTGTTGCGGAAACTGGATCACCGCATCCAAAATTGCCTTCATTGAGATTAAATGCATACTGCATACCTGCCGCGTCCGTTGCCATTATGGCAACAATATCACGGATTGCCAATTAGTCAACGGAAGGCCTGCTTAGGACGGACCCAGAAAACAAAAAACCCCGCCGGAGCGAGGTTTTTATCAGGGTTTTGCGGTTGGTCGCCGCAGAACACACTGTGTTACGTCAACGCAAAAAGTATACGCGATCGAGGACGAACGCGCAATTCCGGCACGGATTTTGACGTTTTTGAGTATGGGTCGCCTTTCGATTTTTGTCCAAAAAATACTGTTCATGCATACAGTATTTATCTATACTGAGGGTGTTCGCAGTGAGCGAGGGGGCCGCAGTTCTACCGGCGCAATGAAGTCCTGGCTGAAACGGGTGGTGCCGTCAGTGCCTTAACCCCTGAAGTGAGCACACTGTGTTACGTCAATCCAGGTGCTGGCAACAGGCGGCGGAAAGGTACGCCAGCATCGTGCTCCTTTTTACCAAAAGGAGACGCGTATGGGCATCGTGGATATGGTGATACTTATCCTCAAACTCATTGTTGCATTATTGCAACTGCTTGATGCTGTCCTGAAATACGTTCGGTAAGTCAGGTTCAAGTCGCACCTGAGAGGGGCGGGCAACCGCCCCTCTTTAATAACGAGGGAATGCTATGTCGCGTCTGTTAATTGAGCCTGTTACGCCTGATGAACCGGGCTATATCGCCCTGAAGGCGGAAAGTATCGCATTGAATTTCAACATGCTGCGCAGGCTGGAAGAGAACTGGCAGCGGGGTGAAAACCGCTTTAACGCGCCGGGCGAAAAGCTGCTGGGGGCGTTTCTTAACGGCAAGCTGGTAGGCGTATGCGGTCTCAACCGCGATCCCTTCAGCCAGCAACCGCGCGCCGGGCGCATTCGCCATCTCTATGTTAGCGAGAAGTGTCGCGGGTTGGGCATCGGCAAACAGCTTTTAACCGTGGTGATGGCCGATGCCAGCATCTGGTTTGATTTCCTGAATACCCACGCGCCGGATACCGCGTATGGGTTCTACCGCCGGGCAGGTTTCACGCTGGTCTCGGATGAGCCGCGGGTGACGCACCGCCTGTTTTGTGCGGTGTAACCGGCTGGCAGCATCAGGACGTGAATGTTACAGTTGAGTGACAATTCACCACCCGATACGCCATGACCATCACCGTATTCTGCATTTTGCTGTTTGCCGCGCTGCTGCATGCCAGCTGGAACGCTATCGTTAAGGCCGGAACGGACAAGCTCTATTCTGCGATAAGCGTCAGCGGCTCCGCTACGCTTATTGCGCTGGTGTTGCTCCCCTTCTCTCCACAGCCTTCTGCTGCAAGCTGGCCGTTTTTAATCGTCTCCTGCGCCTTACAGGTGGTGTACACCGTGCTGGTGGCGAAGACCTATCAGGTCTCCGATATGAGTCAAACCTACCCGCTGATGCGCGGCACCGCCCCGCTGCTGGTGGCGCTGATCAGCGTCCTGGCACTTGGCGATCGTCTCTCCTGGCTAGCCTGGTCCGGCATCGGGGTGATCTGCCTGTCGATTCTGGCGATGGCGATGAACGGGCGCATGCAGTCCCGAAAAGGGATCTGGCTGGCGCTACTGAACGCCTGTTTTATCGCCGGATATACGCTGGTGGACGGCACCGGGGTGCGGCTCTCGGGCACTGCGCTGGGCTACACGCTGTGGACCTTCTTTATGAACGGTTTTTGCCTGCTGAGCTGGGCGATGGTGGCGCGTCGGCGTGAAGCCTTTGGCTACCTGCGTCTGCACTGGAAAAAGGGGCTGCTCGGCGGCGTCGGCACCATGGGCTCGTATGGCCTGGCACTGTGGGCGATGACGCAGGCACCGCTGGCCGTAGTCGCGGCGCTGCGTGAAACCTCGATTCTTTTCGGGGCGCTGATTGCCTTTGTGCTTTTAAAAGAGAAGGTTGCGGGCCTGCGCATCGCTGCGGCGCTGGGTATTGCTGGCGGCGCTATTCTCCTGCGCCTCGCATAAATCACTGGCAACATTAGTTGCCGTTTTTGTTTACAAATCCTGCCTTCTGACGTTCATCCATTCACCATCACAATGATTAAATTGTCATCTCACTGTGGTAGATTCCTCGCGCATTTACGGGAATGCGCAGTCACTTATTCTTCATTTTTCTCTTTTGGCAAAAGTATTCAGCGACATGAAAAAACAAAGGAACGTTAACTTATTGTTGATGCTGGTGTTACTGGTGGCCGTCGGTCAGATGGCGCAAACCATCTACATTCCGGCGATCGCCGACATGGCAAAGGAATTAAACGTCCGCGAGGGCGCGGTACAAAGCGTAATGGCCGCCTACCTGCTAACCTACGGCGTTTCACAACTCGTCTATGGCCCGCTGTCCGACCGCGTCGGGCGTCGCCCGGTGATCCTGGTCGGCATGAGCATATTCATGGTGGCGACGGTGATTGCCATCACCACCCATAGCCTGACCATATTGATTGCCGCCAGCGCCCTGCAAGGTGTCGGAACCGGCGTCGGCGGGGTGATGGCGCGAACCTTACCGCGCGATATGTACCAGGGCACCCAGCTCCGCCATGCCAACAGCCTGTTGAATATGGGGATTCTGGTCAGCCCGCTACTTGCACCGCTGATTGGCGGCCTGCTGGACACAATGTGGTCCTGGCGCGCCTGTTACGCCTTCCTGCTGGTGCTCTGCGTGATAGTGACCTTCAGTATGGCACGGTGGATGCCGGAAACGCGCCCGCAGGACGCGCCGCGCACGAAGCTTATCGCCAGCTACAAAACGCTGTTCGGCAACGGTGCGTTTACCTGTTACCTGCTGATGCTGATCGGCGGCCTGGCAGGCATAGCGGTGTTCGAAGCCTGCTCCGGCGTGCTGCTGGGCGCTGGGCTTGGCCTGAGCAGCATGGTGGTGAGTATTCTGTTTATTCTGCCTATCCCGGCGGCGTTCTTCGGCGCCTGGTTTGCCGGACGTCAGAACAAGCGTTTCTCCACCCTGATGTGGCAAGCAGTGATTAGCTGTCTGCTGGCGGGACTGATGATGTGGATCCCGGGACTGTTTGGCGTGATGACCGTCTGGACGCTGCTGATCCCGGCGGCGCTGTTCTTCTTCGGCGCAGGGATGCTGTTCCCGCTCGCCACCAGCGGCGCGATGGAGCCGTTCCCGTTCCTCGCGGGCACGGCGGGCGCGCTGGTGGGCGGTTTGCAAAACATCGGCTCCGGCGCGCTGGCCTGGCTCTCGGCCATGATGCCGCAGACCGGGCAGGCTAGTTTGGGTTTGCTGATGACGCTGATGGGGCTGCTGATTTTACTGTGCTGGCTGCCGCTGGCGTCGCGTGTCCCGCATCACGAGCAGCCGGTTTAACCGCATGATGGCCCGGCTTGTCGCCGGGTTTTTCACAGACGGGAGCAATCATCGCCTGTAATAACGGCTCTGGCGCAGGTCGCCAGGCGCCCTCTTCCCCGTCGTAAAACTGGAAATCCGCGTTAAGCGCATACGGAATTTTCGCCTTTTGCAGCTCGCAGGCCATAAAGGTGGCGAAGGCCATTTGCGAAGCGGTTGGCGTGAGGTGGTTTGACTCCCCCACGCCCCAGCCTCCGACCCAGCTGACGTGCCCGGTTTTTTGCTGCCAGCGCAGCGCGGTATTGATGCGATTATGGATAGCCGCTTTCTCTGCCGCCGTGCCGGACGTCCACGGGTATTTACCGTTATTTTTCAGCGGCCCCCACGGGAAAATATGCCACTCCGCCAGCAGGAAGTTCTGGCTGTGCGCAGGCAGCTTCAGGCTGGTTAAATCCTCCGGCGCGGCGCGCAGGCGCGGTGCGATGAAAATCATGCGCTGCGGGTCAATGTCATGGATCGCTTTTATGGTTTTTTCATACACGCGATTTAACGACGCGAGGTTGTGGTTGAGCTTGTCGGCGGGCTCGTAAATCAGGTCAAAACCCAACTGCGGGTAGCTCTGGCCGAAATAGTGGGCGACGGCAATCCACCAGTTGATTGTCTCTTTCTCATTATCGGCTTTCGGGTCGTTTTTATATTCATCTGCCTGATAAGCAATAATCGGGATGACACCATACTGCTCGCAGGCTTCCACCAGCTTGCGCAGATGGATGAGCCGCGCTTCCGTCGGCTCATCGGCGACGCGGATGCGCACATGGCTAATGCCTTTTGCACGAAAATCGCGTACCACCAGCGGGTCAAATTCACGTATACCGCGCTCGGTACGCGCCCAGTCTACATCCATCCCCACACCCAGCTGCTGAGCATAGCGGGCAGCCGTCATCGCCGGCTCAGCGGCAATCGCCCAGCCGGAAGAGATCAGTAACGCAGAGGCAATAAAAGGCTTTAACACGGTTTACCCTGGATAAATCGAAAGCATTACCTGTATTTAGCACGCTTTTTCACATTTGGTGTAGCGTCAAAGCGTAATAATTCTTCACCTTGCCCGTTCTCTCAGCCAGCTAATAAAGGCGTCAATTTTCGGCCACTGGCGGCCCGGAAGCGTTGAGATATAGTAATGCTGATGGCATTTGAGGGTCTTTTCACCAAACGGTGCAATCAACTCTCCCTTCTCGAGCCGTTTCTGCACCAGCCGCTTTCTGCCCATCGCTACCCCCACATCATTGATGGCCGCAATAATCGCTAAATCAGAACGATCAAAACCAATCCCCGACGATGGCGGCATATTTATCGCAAAATCCTGCGCCCAGCTTAGCCATTCATCCGTACCGGAATCATTGCTCCAGGCCTGACGGTCATGAAGCAACGTACAGTGGCTGAGGTTATGGGGGTTTTTAACCAGTTGATGTTCGCGGGCGTACGCGGGTGAACAAACGGGCAAAATCTCCTCATCCATCAGGAAGTGATGGGAAAGGTGGTTTGCCGGCGTATCGTCGAAATAGAGCGCCAGATCGATGCCCGTTCGCTGCATATTGACGTAATCATTTCCGGTCAGGACGGTGAGTGAAATCGACGGATAGCGGCGGGTAAAATCTCCCAGCATGGGAACCAGCCAGCACTGCGCTATCGATGGCCGGGAGTACACCGTTAGCGTACCGGAGAGCGCCTGGTTTTTGATGTCCAGGATCTCCTGATTCAGGGTATCGAGGGAGGATTTAAGGGTCCAGTAAACGCGCTTCCCCTCCTGCGTCAGCTCAACCTTACGGTGCGAGCGGACGAACAGCTGAATACCCAGCTCCTCTTCCAGCAGATTAATGCGGTGGCTCACCGCGCTGGGGCTGAGCGAGAGCTCCTCCGCGGCCAGCGCGAAGGACTCATGCCGGGCGGCCACTTCAAAGGTGTACATTTTCGAGAGCTGCCAGCCGTTTAACAGCCGGTTTCTGGCTTCATTCGCATCGGTCATCACAATTCTCACGCGTGGTTTCTGCGCTCAGCATACCGTTTAAGGGTGAATTTATGTGAACCTAATGCAAGTTAAGTGCGTTTTTTAGAGCGTAGTCACTCAGTTGATCCAATCTGGCTCACCTGAATGCCAATTTATATCGTTTGTCAGCCCCCGCCGTTTTTTCGTCCAATACCCACAGATGACATAAGGGTGAGGTGAGATATGGGATCTCAGGTCTGGGTTGTGGCAACGCTGCTGGTCAGCATTGTGTTAATTGTTTTAACCATCGTTAAGCTGAAGTTTCACCCGTTCCTCGCGCTGCTGCTGGCGAGCTTTTTCGTCGGTGCGATGATGGGGATGAGCCCACTGGATATGGTGAACGCCATTGAGAGCGGGATTGGCGGTACGCTGGGCTTCCTGGCGGCGGTGATTGGTCTGGGCACCATTCTCGGCAAAATGATGGAAGTCTCCGGCGCGGCAGAGCGCATCGGGATCACGCTGCAGCGCTGCCGCTGGCTGTCAGCAGACGTGATTATGGTGCTGGTGGGCCTGATCTGCGGCATTACGTTGTTCGTGGAAGTGGGCGTGGTACTGCTGATCCCGCTGGCGTTTTCCATCGCCAAAAAGACCAACACGTCGCTGCTCAAGCTGGCCATTCCGCTCTGTACCGCGCTGATGGCGGTGCACTGCGTGGTGCCTCCGCATCCAGCCGCGCTGTTTGTGACCAATAAGTTAGGCGCGGATGTCGGAACGGTAATTGTTTATGGTTTGATGGTAGGACTGGTGGCGTCTCTGGTCGGTGGCCCGCTGTTCCTGAAACTGCTCGGCAATCGTCTGCCGTTTAAACCGGTTCCGGCAGAATTTTCAGACCTCAAGGTGCGGGAAGAACACACCCTCCCGTCGCTGGGCGCCACGCTGTTTACGGTTCTGCTGCCAATTGGCCTCATGCTGGTGAAGACCATTGCCGAGCTAAATATGGCAAAAGAAGGTTCGCTGTATACGCTCCTCGAATTTATCGGCAACCCGATCACCGCGATGTTTATCGCCGTGTTTGTCGCCTACTACCTGCTGGGGATCCGCCAGCATATGAGCATGGGGGCGATGCTGACGCACACCGAGCACGGTTTTGGCTCTATCGCCAATATTTTGCTGATTATCGGCGCGGGCGGCGCGTTCAACGCCATCCTCAAAACCAGCGGACTGGCGGACTCACTGGCGCATATTCTCTCGAACCTGCACCTGCATCCTATCCTGCTCGCCTGGATGGTGGCGCTGGTGCTGCATGCCGCCGTAGGCTCCGCCACGGTCGCGATGATGGGCGCCACGGCGATAGTCGCCCCGATGCTGCCGCTCTATCCGAACGTGAGTCCGGAGATCATCACCATTGCTATCGGTTCCGGCGCCATTGGCTGCACGATCGTCACCGATTCTCTCTTCTGGCTGGTGAAGCAATACTGCGGCGCAACCCTGAATGAGACCTTCAAATACTATACGACGGCGACGTTTATCGCCTCGGTGCTTGCACTTGGCGGCACATTCCTGCTTTCTTTCATTATCTGAGCGCGAAGAGACGTACTATGGAAAACGCAACTATCACTACTTTAACCGCACAGTTTCCTCTGGTTGAGGATCTGATTGCCCTGAAAGAAACCACCTGGCTTAACCCACGTACCACGACGCTGGCGGAAGGATTGCCTTACGTCGGGCTGTCCAAAGCCGACGTGGACGACGCGCACGCGCGCCTTAACCGCTTCGCGCCGTATCTGGCGAAAGCCTTTCCGGAAACGGCCGTCACGAAGGGGATTATTGAATCCGAACTGGTCGCCATTCCGGCCATGCAGGCGCAACTGGGGAAAGAATATGACAAGACCATTCCCGGCACCCTGCTGCTGAAAAAAGACAGTCATCTGCCGATTTCCGGCTCGATTAAAGCACGCGGCGGCATCTACGAGGTGTTGACCCACGCGGAGAAACTGGCGCTGGACGCCGGCTTGCTGAGCATCGAAGACGACTACAGCGTTCTGCTGGAGCCGCGCTTTAAGGATTTCTTCAGCCAGTACAGCATTGCGGTGGGCTCAACCGGCAACCTGGGGATGTCCATCGGCATTATGAGCGCACGCATCGGCTTTAAGGTGACGGTGCACATGTCCGCCGATGCCCGCGAGTGGAAGAAAGCGAAGCTCCGCAGCCATGGCGTCATCGTCGTGGAGTATGAGCAGGATTACGGCGTGGCGGTGGAACAGGGGCGCAAAGCGGCAGAAAGCGATCCGAACTGCTTCTTCATTGATGATGAAAACTCACGCACCTTGTTCCTGGGCTATGCGGTGGCAGGCGAGCGGCTGAAGGCGCAGTTTGCCGAACAGGGCCGCGTGGTGGATGCGGCGCATCCCCTGTACGTCTACCTGCCCTGCGGTGTCGGTGGCGGCCCTGGCGGCGTGGCGTTTGGCCTGAAGCTGGTCTTCGGTGATAACGTCCACTGCTTCTTTGCGGAACCCACGCACTCGCCGTGCATGCTGCTCGGCGTTTACACCGGCCTGCACGACGAGATTGCGGTGCAGGACCTGGGTATCGACAACGTGACGGCGGCAGACGGCCTGGCGGTCGGGCGCGCGTCCGGCTTCGTGGGCCGCGCGATGGAGCGCCTGCTGGACGGGTTCTACACGCTTTCCGATCAAAGCATGTATGACATGCTCGGCTGGCTGGCGCAGGAGGAAGACATTCGTCTGGAACCGTCCGCGCTGGCGGGCATGGCCGGGCCGCTGCGTGTGCATTCAGATGCCAACGTCACCCACCTGGTATGGGCAACCGGGGGCGGCATGGTGCCGGAAGACGAGATGGCGAAGTATTTAGCAAAAAGCCGTTAATCGTAGGCCCGGTAAGGCGTAGCCGCCACCGGGCTTATAAGCTCACCATTTGCTGAATATGAGTAACGGCAAAGAGTAAAGACAGAGACAGCACAGCGAGCGCGATCAGGAACTTATCCCGCACCGCTTTCGGCTGCACAAAATCATCTTGCGCCACGTCCATCAGGTTACGGCTGCGGGTATAGCGCCACAAAATGAAGGCTACCAGCGCCAGCACAACAATCGAGATCCAGAATGGCACCCCGGTCCGGTGCCAGTTGTGCTTGATCGCCAGAGCAATCAGCGCGCCATACCCCAGCAACGTGCGCAGCCATGCGAGCGACGTCCGCTCCGGCTGCAGGCCAGGGTCCGCTTCGCGTCGCGCTTTGCGGCTATCCGCCATAGAACACCAGCACCATCACCACGCCTGCCACCGTCAGCAGGATCGCGCTGATGATGAGTAGCCCGCGCGTATAGGGTAAATCCTGCTTCAGACGCATCGCCTTCTCATTGCGCAACCAGCGCAGATAGCCGTAAATCGCCAGCACGCCTGCGAACAGGCACAGAAGCAGCGCCAGTACTTCGCGGATCAGCGGCGTGGCGAAATCAGGTGCGAGCTGATCGAGGCCGACACCTGCAGCCAGAAAGCCCAGCGCCGTGCGGATCCACGCTAAGAACGTGCGTTCATTAGCCAGAGAGAAGCGATAATCCGGCGCTTCACCGAGGCGGGAAATTTTCATGGAGGTTCCTTGTCGAGCTACGGGCAGGCTTCAGCATAGCGTAAATCGACCAGGACAAGGAGACCGGCATCGGGGATGCCGGTCAGGAAGGTTAGTGCAGTTCCGGCCAGTACTCTTTGTTGGCTTCGATCAGGTCATCCAGAATCGCTTTCGCGACTGACGCGCTCGGCACGGTTTTCGACAGGGTAATCGCCTGCCAGAGTTTCTGATACGAACGCTGCTCCCAGGCATCTACCACCAGTTTTTCCACCGCCACCTGCTGGCTCATCAGCCCTTTCTGGAAGTGTGGAATATCGCCAACCGTGAGCGGCTCCGGTCCGTTATGGCCCACCAGACACGGAATTTCCACCATCGCATCGGCATCAAAGTTATGAATGGCACCGTTGTTTGGCACAATCAGCAACATGCGTTCCTGGGTGTTAAAGGCAATCGCGGTCGCCAGATCAACGATGTACGACGCATGTTCGTCGATTTCCAGCTCCCCGGCGGCGGAATTACCCGCTTCGATGATCGCCCGACAGGAGCTGAACACATGTTTCTCGCGGTGATCCATGACTTCATTGGCGCGGGTCCGTTCCGGGTTAGAGTGCGCAACAACGTAGTCCGGGAACAGATAGTATTTCAGATAGGTGTTCGGCATGGTGTCCGGATCCAGCGCCTGCACATCTTTTGCTTTGGCAAAGGTATCGTTCCAGCTTGCTTCGGTATGCGCATCTTCAGAAGGCGGAACATAGCCGTTTTTCGCCACGTATTCGCGCAGTTTCGGCATTAAATCGTTACCGTTGAGATCTTCAATCGAGGTCCACCAGCCGAAGTGGTTCAGACCGTAGTAGCGCACGCGCATCTCTTTGCGGTCTTTCAGGCCAACGATCTGCGCCATGCGTCCTTCGATGCCAATCGGCATATCGCAGATGTTGAGGATTTTGGCATTCGGACGCAGGCGGCGCGTGGCTTCCGCGACAATCGCCGCCGGGTTGGAGTAGTTCAGCATCCACGCATTCGGGGAGTACTGCTCCATGTAATCTACCAGCTCCAGCACGCCGCCGATCGAGCGCATGCCGTAGGAAATCCCACCAGGCCCGCAGGTTTCCTGGCCCAGCACGCCGTGGCGCAGCGGGATTTTCTCATCTTTTTCACGCATCGGGTATTTGCCGACGCGGATATGCGCCATCACGAAATCCACATCGGTAAACGCCGCTTTAGGATCGGTGGTGTAGCTAAACTCAATCTCCGGTGCCTGCTCTCTAAGGATGATTTTGCACGCTTCGGCGATGGTCTCCTGACGTGCGCCGTCGTTATCATAAAACTTCAGGGCGCGCAGCGGGAAACGGTCACGGTTGGCTAACAGCATCAGGACGATACCAGGCGTAAAGGTGCTGCCGCCGCCTGCAATGACAACTGAGAATTTTTTCATGATATAGCCTCTGTCAGGGTGGTTTGTTCATTCGTTAAAGGGGTTTTCATCAGCGATTCCAGTTGGTCACGCACCTGAGGAACGTGCAGACCGACAATCACCTGAATGCCGTTGCCGCGTCGCACCACACCGTGTGCGCCCAGGGCTTTGAAGACGTCGTCGCTTTGGGTTTTCGCCATATCCACCAGCGCGATACGCAAGCGGGTGGCACAGTTGTTGATGCTTTCGATATTGGCCGCACCGCCGAGCGCCTGCAGGAATCCGGCGGCCTGTCCGACCTGCTGGCTGGCCGCCGCCGGGGCAGTGGTTTGCCCGCGTGCCGCCTTATAGTCGGCCTTGCTGTACAGTTTGATTTCGCTCTCTTCCCGGCCCGGCGTTTTGAGGTTCAGACGCACAATCAGCGTTTTGAAGACCATGAAGTAGAGGCCGGTAAAGCAGACGCCGATGCCGATTTGCGTGAAGACCGTTGAGGCGTGGTTATGGAACATCGGGATCCAGTTTTGCGGCAGGAACTGGTCCAGCAGGCCGCCGCCCATGTTGCCGACCACCCCAAAGGTGTACATCACCGTTGCCATGGTGGCCGCCAGCACAGCGTGAACGGCAAACAGCAGCGGCGAGATAAACAGGAAGGTGAATTCGAGTGGTTCAGTAATGCCCACCAGCACGGCAGTGAGCGTGGCCGGGACCAGCAGCCCCGCCACCTTGACGCGGTTTTCCGCTGAGGCGGTGTACCAGATCGCCAGCGCAATCCCGACCGAGCCAAACACTTTTGAATTGCCGTGGAGCGCGAACCCGCCTTCGGGGAAGAGGGTTTTCAGCGGCAGGGTACTCTGGCTGAATTCCTGCAGATGCTGCGCCCAGTAGACCTGAATACCGCCTTCCACCGCCGCCGGGCCGAAGATGAACGGGCCATAGACGAAGTGGTGCAATCCGGTTGGGATCAGAATGCGTTCCAGGAAGGTGTACACCCACACGCCCAGCGCACCGGCTGAGCGCAGGAACGCCTGTAGGGACTCAATGCCCATCTGCACTTTCGGCCAGCCCAGCAATGTCAGCCAGGCGCAGGGGATCATGACGAAAAACGCGAGGATAACGACAAACGAACTGCCCTGGAAAATCCCCAGGAAAACCGGCAGCGGCTTGTCGAAATAGCGGTTGTGGATAGCGGTCACGATGCCAGAAATCACAATGGCACCGATGATGCTGGTATCGAGCGTTTTGATCCCGGCAATCATCGCCAGCCCGCTTCCCGCCGTGGGTTCGGCGGAGAAATCGACGCCGAAGAAGTGACCCCAGGTCATCCCCATCGCGTTGATGAAGTAGTTCCAGGTCAGGAAGCTAATCAGCACCGCCAGACAGGCGCGGCCCTGCGCCTGCTTTGCCAGGCCAATCGGTAAACCGACGGCGAAAATCAGCGGCATATTGCGAAATACCGCCCAGCCGCCCTCTTCAATAATGTGAACGATCTGCGCGAAAAGATTATCAGGGGCCGTTAAGGCTTCGCCGACAAACAGCGGGTTGCGAAGCATAATGGCGATTCCCACCACGATCCCGGCAAACGGAAACAGCAATACCGGGGTAAACATGGCACCGCCAAAACGTTGTATTTGACTGAGCATTTTTAAATCCTCACGTAACAACCTGTAGGGGGTAGAGGCCGTTATGGTTTTTTGCTGGCCTGAGGTGAGCATAAGAACTTACTGATACGCGAACATGGCGTGCCGTTGCGATTCGTGATCGCATTCATGGTTTTATTTTGACCAGTGAGGTCTACTTTTCGTTGTAAATATGGACATGTGAAGACGTAACCGACGCCATGATGCGGGCAGAGAGGTCTACTGGTGATCTACAAATCTATTGCCGACAGATTGCGGCTGCGGCTGAATTCGTCGGACTACAACATCGGCAGCCCGCTACCGGGTGAGAATGCGCTGGCGCAGGAGTTCGGCGTGGCGCGCATGACCATCCGCAAGGCGCTGGATCTGCTGGTGAGCTGGGGGCTGGTTGAGCGACGGCACGGCAGCGGCACGTTTGTCTCGCGTAAGGACGTTCACCACGAAACCACGAATCTGACCGGGCTGGTGGAGGTGCTGCGTCAGCAGGGAAAAGAGGTGCAGAGTAAAGTGTTGCAGTTTGAAGTGATGCCTGCGCCGCCCGCCATCGCCAGCCAGCTGCGGATTCAGGTCGATGAGCGGATCTACTTTTCCCGGCGGGTACGCTACGTGGACGGGAAGCCGCTGATGCTGGAGGACAGCTTTATGCCGGTGAAGCTGTTTCGCAACCTCTCGCTGGCGCATCTGGAAGGGTCAAAGTTTGATTACATCGAGAAAGAGTGCGGGATCACCATCAGCGGCAACTATGAGAGCCTGACGCCGGTGCTGGCAGATAAACAGCTGGCCGGTTACCTGAACCTGCCGGAACAGACGCCGCTGCTGCGAATCACGTCACTTTCCTACAGCGACAGCGGCGAGTTCCTCAATTATTCCGTGATGTTCCGTAATACCAGTGATTACCAGGTGGACTACCATCTGCGGCGCATCCACCCGGAAGTGCTGCTAGCCCATCCCCCAGAACAGCACCGCGAGTAGCTGCGGCGTGATGATGCGCAGGAACATTACCAGCGGGTAGACGGTGGCATAGGAGAGTGCCGCTGCACCACTGGTGGCATGCAGGTTATTGGCAAACGCGAGCGCAGGGGGATCGGTCATGGAGCCCGCCAGCATGCCGCACAGCGTCAGGTAGTTCATTTTGGCGAACATCCGCGCCAGAATGCCTACCGTCAGCAGCGGGATTGCCGTGATAAATATGCCGTAACCGACCCAGCTCATCCCTTCGCCCTTGATCAGGGTATCGACAAAATCCCCGCCGGATTTCAGCCCGACCACAGCCAGAAACAGCACGATGCCCAGCTCGCGCAGCGCCAGGTTGGCACTCGGCGGCATAAACCAGTAGAGCTTACCAATACAGCCGATGCGCCCGAGGATCAGCGCCATAATCAGCGGCCCGCCTGCCAGGCCCAGCTTAAGCGCCACCGGGAAGCCCGGCACGTACAGTGGAATGGAGCCCAGCAGCACGCCCAGGCCGATGCCGATAAACACCGGCAGCATCTGTACCTGCTGCAGTTTTTGCTGGGCGTTACCCACCATATCCGCCACCGCGTCAATTGACGACGGGCGACCAACCAGGTTGAGGATATCCCCGAACTGCAGGCTGGCTTCCGGGCTGGCGACCAGTTCAACACCCGCGCGATTCAGACGGGAGATAACCACGTCATAGCGTTCTTTTACCTGCAGATCGCGTATTTTTTTGCCGAGAACATGCTCATTAGTCACCACAACGCGTTCCACCCGCATATCGGTGCCGCGCGTGGAGAGCGAGGTGTCCACTTCCTGACCAATGACCAGTCGCGCATTGTTTAAATCCCCGGGCTGGCCGACCAGATGTAGCAGATCGCCTTGCTGAATAACGGTGCCTGGCGCGGGCACCATCAGCATATCGTCACGCTTAAGGCGGGAGCAGATGATGTTGGCGCTGTTCAGGATCGGCACGTCCTGAATCGCCATATTATTCAGGTTGGGATTATCGACGCGAATGTTGATGGTTTTGATGGGCATATGGCCGTTGGTCAGCGTGGTTTCGTGATCTTTGGCCTCTGATTCGACGTTAACGCGAAACAGTACGCGTACCAGCCACATGGAGAGCAGAATGCCACAGATGCCAAACGGATAGGCCATGGCGTAGCTCATCCCCATCTGGTCGACAATGCCGGGTTGAATCCCCAGATCGCGCAGGATTTGCTGGCCCGCACCGAGCGCCGGGGTGTTGGTGACCGCGCCGGAGAAAATGCCCAGAACCACAGGAAGGGGAATATCAAAGATTTTGTGCAGAATCGCGGTGACCAGCCCGCCCATGACCACAATGCCGAACGCAAAAAGATTGAGCCGTAGTCCGGAGACACGCAGGGAGGCAAAAAAGCCAGGGCCTACCTGAATCCCGATGGTATAAACGAACAGGATCAGGCCGAACTCCTGAACAAAGTGGAGCATTTCAGCGCTCAGAGCCAGCCCGAGCCGATCGGCAAAATGCCCGACAAAAATGCCGCCAAACAGCACGCCACCAATGCCAAACCCGACGCCGCGGATTTTGATATTGCCTATCCATAGTCCCACAACAGCGACCAGGGCCAACACGCTAACGGTTAACGCGATATCACTCATGATCCACTCCCTGCCCATAACCTTAGTTATATCAGGGATTCTCTCAGAGCCGTGGGGCGTTGTATGGGCGATGGCGCACAAAAAAGCCCTGCCGTGGCAGGGCCTTATGCGGTCTGTGAGCGGTGTCGGGTGGCGGCTACGCCTTACCCGACCTACAGGTTCGGCGGGCTTGTTAACTGTTCAACGCCGGCCGCTCGCTAATGGCGATACGCTGCGGCGCGATGGCTTCCGGCACGTTACGGGTCAGATCGATATGCAGTAGCCCGTTGGTAAAGGTCGCACCGGACACGTCCATATGGTCTGCCAGGGTAAAGCTCAGGCTAAACGGCTGATTAACCAGCCCCTGATGCAGCCATTGAGTCTCGGTCTCCTGTTTTTCCGGCGTCCCTTTCACGGTCAGACGGGTACCTTCAAGCTGGATGTCCAGATCCTCCTGGCGGAAACCGGCCAGCGCAAGGGTGATGCGATAGTGGTTATCGTCACTTTTTTCAATGTTATACGGCGGAAACGTCTGGTGCTCAGTCGTGCTTTGCAGGGCGTTAGCCAGTTTGTCAAAACCAATCCACTGACGCAGCAGAGGGGATAAATCATAGTTACGCATACTAAATCTCCTTCTAAGAAGCGAGTTCGGCACAGTTTAATTTTGTGCGCAGTTGGTCCTGCAAATCCTGATGGATTCGCATATGCTCCCGTTACGGCAAGCAAGTCTGTGTGGGCCGCGCTTGCGACCCCCGTGATTAGTTAATTTCGATACGGCGCGGTTTTTTCTCTTCCGGAATCACGCGTTCCAGTTCGATAAACAGCAGGCCGTTAACCAGGTTCGCGCCCTTGACGTGAATGTTCTCGGCTAACTGGAACTTGCGTTCAAAGTTACGCTCGGCGATGCCCTGGTAGAGGTAGGTACGTTCTTTCTGCTCGGCCGTATGGGAACCTTTCACCACCAGCAGGTTGTCCTGCGCGGTGATCTCCAGTTCGTTTTCTGCAAAACCGGCAACGGCAATCGCGATGCGGTAGTGGTTTTCGTCAACCAGCTCGACATTGTATGGAGGGTAGCCATTGCTCTGGCTTTGGTTATTTTCTAAATGGTTAAACAGGCGGTCAAAACCAATTGCAGAACGGTATAGCGGAGAAAGATCGAAGTTACGCATAAATAAAACTCCTGAAATCAGCGAGAAATTATAGCCTTCCACCATGGACAGGCCTTTGTGCCCCGAACGCCCATCAGGCGCGTTCGTTATCGGGTCACATTCTTAAAATGGGTCTGGAACCGGGCTTTTCAAGACTATTTATGTGAGATTTTTTTGCACTTTGCTGGTTGTCGCATAGACTCTGGGACAACAGCACAAAGGGTTAAATTGCGATGACTGCCACAGTGCGGGATTATCGAGCTATCCATTTCGGATAAGGCTCGCTATAACCCTGAGTTGCAGGTCTATGCAGTAACATTAACGATGACTGAGTGATGATGAAAAATGTTCTGATAAAGCTGACGACGTTCAGCGGGGTAGTTTTACTTTGCGGGTGTTCGAGCGTGATGTCTCACACCGGCGGTAAAGAAGGAACATATCCGGGGACGCGCGCCAGCGCGGCGATGATCTCCGATGACGATACCAACTGGGGCACCAAATCCCTGGTTATCCTGGATATGCCGTTTACGGCAGTAGCGGATACGCTTCTGCTGCCGTGGGATGTATTCCGTAAGGATGACTCCGTACGTTCACGGGTAGAGAAAAGCGAGCAGGAAAACCTGGCGACCAACGCCGTCATTCCGCCCGCCGAGATGCCTCCGCGCTAGTTCTGTGCGGTTTCCGTTATCCAAAGCTGACGGAAACCGCCCGTCTCTTCCATCCATGCAATAACGCGCCCGTTCGGGGAAAACACGACGGCATCCGCAGAAGGTGGATTGCCGTGATCGGACGTCAAAAACGTCACCTCTCCGGTCTGTGCGTCGCAGCACGCAATCCGATTTTCGAGCACAAATCCCAGCATCTTCCCGGACGGGTGCCAGTTGAACGCAGACTGGATATCGCGCTCAGCGTGGGTGAGCTGGCGCGGCTCGCCGCCCTCAGGCGAGATCAGCCACAGCTGCACAACGCCGTTATCATCACGCATCAGAAACGCGATTTGTGTCGCCTGCGGGTTACTGCGCACCCAGTGGCGCGGCACGTTCACCAGACCCGGATAGCGGTTGTGGTGCGTGAAGGTTAACCGACGCTGCATCACGCCCGCTGGCGGCGCAGGCAGCGTTTCTGGCGTTCCCTGCAGCGGCGCATCGCCCGCACGTTTCCAGCCCTGTTCATCTTCTGGCAGGTTAACAATGAACAGTTCAGGCACTTTTTCGCCCTGTGCTGAGAGGGTATCGCCGATAAACGCCAGCCTGTCGTTGCCCACCCAGCCCTCTTCGTAGGCGCGATTGATTTCGTCGCTGCCCGGTTGTGGGTTAGGCGTCGTGCGGCTGACCAGCACGCTCCAGAAGGTTCCCGGATATTCACGCGGATGGTTCCCCTGTGGATTCACCGGGCCGAAAGGCGCCGCCACGCCAACGTTGCGTAAATCGAGCTTCGGATCGCGCATATGCATGACATGGTCGTTATAGGTAAAGCTGACCAACTGCCCGTTCGGGCTGAAGACATGTACGTGGCTGCCACCGCGCAGCGCGCCTGGAGTATAGGGCGCGGTGATATCCATCGCATCCAGATTGCTTACCTGACCGTGATGCGCAATCACCCCCTGCCGATGATGAAAATCGTAGCGCCAGTCCGCGTCCGGGTGTTTCGGGCCGTGGATAAAGACGTATTTATCCTGTGCCGGATGAACGGTCACCACGCCAACGTGCGCGCCATCCGTCGCGCGATAAATCACCTCGACCTCGCCCGTGCCTACGTTAACTCGCTCGATGGTTTCACCGGTGAACGACGCGCCTGACGGACGCACGTCATAGACCAGCCACTGGCTGTCCGGCGTCCAGGTATTGATATTAGTAAGCTGGTGGTTGCGGGAAGCGAAGGTGATTTGTTTCATGAGGATACCCTGATGCGCAGTTATCGCATCAGGGTAAAACATCCGTGTGGATTAGCCTACTCGTTTCACATCACCTACCAGCAGTATGTAAGAAAGCGCGCCAATCAACGCCACGGCGGAGATGTAAACCAGCGCCGGGCCAAAACCGTAATCCTGGGCCAGATAACCGATGACCAGCGGCACGGTAATTCCACCCAGCCCGCCAACGAAGTTGAACACACCGCCGGTCAGACCGATCAGCCGCATCGGTGCCAGGGACGACACCAGCGACCAGGTAATCGATGCGAAACCATTACCAAAGAACGCCACTGCCATCAGGGTCATTATCCACACCGGATCGTTGGTATAGTTGGCACCCATGATGCAGGTGGAGATCAGCAATCCGCAGATAATCGGTGTTTTACGCGCTACCCCCAATGAGAACCCTTTTTTTACCAGCTTATCCGCCAGCCAGCCCGAGAGCAGGACACCGAAGAACGCGGCAAGGAACGGTACGGTGGTCATAAAGCCCGCCTTCAGCGCGGTGATCCCCTTCTCCTGCGTCAGGTAGTTTGGGAACCACGTCAGGAAGAACCACAGCGTGGACGTCACCGCAAATTGCCCCAGGTAAACCCCCACCAGCTTACGGTGGAAGACCAGCTTCCAGTCGGCTTTGGTCAGCGGCTGGCGCGCCTCTTTTTTCACGGGCGCATCACCATCCACCAGGCCGCCGCCGTCGCGGATATAGTCCAGCTCTGCTTTGCTGATGCTTTTGGTCAGGCGCGGCGGCTGATAGACCTTAATCCAGATAAACGACCAGATGATGCCGATCCCACCGGTAACAATAAACACCCAGTGCCAACTCAGCAGTTCCTGGATCCAGATTAACAATGGCGTCAGGAATGCCAGACCAACAAACTGCCCGGAGGTGTAAAAGCCCACCGCGGAGGCACGTTCGTGTTCCGGGAACCAGCTGGTCACCATGCGGTTATTGGTCGGGAACGCGGGTGCTTCAAATATCCCGGTGATGGCACGCAGACCGATCAGCGACATTAGTCCGGTCGCGAAGCCCTGGAACAAGGTCGCCACGGACCAGCCAAAAATAGCGATAAAATAAGTCAGACGTGAACCCACGCGGTCAAGGAACCAGCCGCCCGGGATCTGGCAAAGCGTATAGAGCCAGGCAAACGCCGAGAAGACATAACCCATTTCCGCTTTAGTGATACCAAACTCTTCCTGAATATGGGCCGATGCCACGGCAAGGTTGGCGCGGTCAACATAACAAATGACCACGGTAATAAAGATCATCAACAGCGTCAGGTAACGGCGACGCCCGGTTTTTGCAGCAGTAACTGGAATATCCATCGCAATCTGTCTCCAGATTTTGGGCATAGCGAAGCCGCTCACCATGCCCTGTAGTTTCAGAGGGTGTAATTATTTTTTTATTTAAAAACGTAGCCAGAATGCGCTAAATAATTCGTGCTGGGGGAAGGCGGCAAGTTTTCGCATCCCCGGGAGCATACAAAAGTATGTGACCGGGGTAAGAAAGCGCAGCCAACGCCTCACCAGCGCGAAGTATGACGCGCATTTACCACTCGGCGACGGAACCGTCTTCATGCCGCCATAACGGGTTACGCCAGTTCGGCGCATGTTTACTCAGCTCAATAACTTTGGCTTCGTCAATTTCAACGCCCAGACCCGGTTTCGTTAACGGTTTAAAGAATCCGCCTTCCATGCTGAAGTCTTCTTTGTTTTTCACAAAATCGAGCAGCTCCGCGCCTTTGTTATAGTGAATCCCCATGCTTTGTTCCTGGAACACGGCATTGCGGGAGACAAAATCGACATGCAGGCAGGCCGCCAGCGCGATTGGTCCGAGCGGACAGTGCGGAGCCAGCGCCACGTCGTAGGCTTCTGCCATGCCGGCAATTTTGTAGCATTCGGTGATACCGCCCGCGTGGGAGAGATCCGGCTGCAGGATCGCAATGCCGCCCGCTTCGAGCACCCGTTTAAATTCAAAGCGTGAGAACATCCGTTCGCCCGCCGCGATAGGAATGTGCGTCTGTTCAGCCAGCTTCGGATAGTATTCGGCCTGCTCGGCCAGCACCGGCTCTTCGATAAACAGCGGGCGATATGGTTCCAGTTCTTTAATGAGCACCTTCGCCATCGGCGCGCTGACACGCCCATGAAAATCCAGACCGAACTCAATCTCGTTGCCGAAGGCTTCACGGATTTGCGCCACGGTATTTACCGCCCGGTCTACCGCGCGCGAGTTGTCGATGACGCCCATCTCTTCGCAGCCGTTGAGCTTGAAGGTGTCAAAACCGATGTTGCGCAGCTGTGTAATGCCGTCGATCACTTCCGCAGGGCGGTCGCCTCCGACCCAGCTATAGGCTTTGATTTTGTCGCGCACCAGGCCACCCATCAGTTGCCAGACCGGGGCGTTCAGCACTTTACCTTTGATATCCCATAGCGCCTGGTCGATACCGGCGATAGCGCTCATGAGAATCGGACCACCGCGGTAGAAACCCGCGCGATACATCACCTGCCAGAGGTCGTTAATGCGTGCCGGATCCTGCCCAATCAGATATTCTCCCAGCTCATGCACTGCAGCTTCAACGGTGCGGGCTCGCCCTTCAATCACCGGCTCGCCCCAGCCCACAACACCTTCGTCGGTTTCGATTTTCAGGAACATCCAGCGCGGGGGTAAACGGTACGTGGTGAGTTTGGTTATTTTCATTTCACTGCCTCTCGATACGCTTTCACAAATGCTGCCGCCTGCTGTGCGGTACGTTCAACGGGCTGTCCGGCGCGATAAAGATCGCTGCCCAGCCCCGCGCCCACACAGCCAGCGCTTATCCACTGGCCCAGGTTTTCTGGCGTAACGCCACCCACGGCAAAGACCGGCACGCTGGCGGGCAATACCGCCTTCAGCGCTTTGATGTAATCCGGACCAAAAGCCGAGGACGGGAAAATTTTCAGCGATTGCGCGCCCGCGTCGAGGGCTGTAAACGCTTCTGTGGCCGTCGCGCATCCCGGACAAACGGTCATGCCGTAACCCACTGCACGGCGGATCACCTCAGGATGGATGTTCGGGGTGACGATGAGCTTGCAGCCCATCTTTGCCAGCTGGTCCACCTGCTCCGGTTGTAAGACGGTCCCCGCGCCAATCAGCGCTTTATCACCAAACGCATCCACCACGGCCGGAATGCTCTTTTCCCATTGTGGGGAGTTGAGCGGAATCTCCACCGCGTCGAACCCGGCGTCTATAACTGCGCCGACGTGCGCTAACGCCTCATCGGGCGTGATACCGCGCAAAATCGCGATAAGGGGAAGGTCAGTTTGCCACTGCATGAGCGATGCTCCTTATTCCTGCCTGAAATGCCGTGTCGCCGGGTACCGTTGAAACGGTAAGCCCAACAGCGCGGAACGCCTGTTCGTAGCGTGACGTTAGCGATGCGCCTGCGACAATCGTGATGGCCTGCTCGTGCGCGATGAAGTCACGCATGCTGGCGACCTCAGCGCCAATCAGCAGGCCCGAGAGAAATTCACTGACCTGCTCGCGCGGGAGATCGCCCAGCACGTGCGAGGCGCGAACCTCAAAAAGTTGCGGCAAAACGACAGGACAGGCGTTCCCACGCGCCAAACCAGCAGCAAACGCCTCTGGCGAGGATTTTTGCTCCGGCAAACCAGCCCCCACCAGCGAATGGTTGAGCAGCAAATGATGCAGCTCGCCGGTCATCACGGTGCGAAAGTCGTGAATTTGCTCAGCATCCGCCTGGACCCACTTGCAGTGCGTTCCGGGCATAACGTAGACAGAAGAAGGAGATAGCGTGCGCGCGCCAAGGAGCTGCGTCTCTTCGCCGCGCATCACGTTGTGGTTATCGTCGCGAGAAACGCACAAACCGGGAATAATCCAGATATTGTCGCCTACGGACGTTAAACGATCGCCAATAGCAGAGAAATGGGCGGGAACAGGCAAATAAGGCGCGGTTTTCCAGCCTACGTGACTGCCTACCATACCCGCCATGACTACCGGCGTGGCGCTATCGCGCCAGTTTTGCGTCACTTCTGCTAACACCGCCTCAGGGGATTTACCGTTCAGGCGCGTTACGCCTGCTTCTGATTGCCTGCTCTCCAGGCACTGCTCGTCCTGGTACAGCCAGGCGCGCAGATTGGTCGAACCCCAGTCAATTGCGATGTAGCGAGATGTCATGTGATTTCCTTCAACCTTCGTGTCGAGCTGGCAATCATGGTAAGTGCCGCCTGCTCTGCCGCATCGCCATCCTGATGCCGTATCGCATCAAACAGCGCTTTATGTTCCTGGAGCGTTTTTGGCATGTTGGCCTCATCGCCCATCCAGGTACGTTCAAATACTGCTCGCTGTAGCGAGCTGATCGCCACGCTAAGCTGCTGTAATACCGGGTTATGTACCGACTGCAACACCGCTTCGTGATAGCGAATATCAGCCTCATTGAACGCTTCCCGGTTCTGGTTATTGGCAATCATGTCGTTTAAAGCCGACTCGATTTGTGCCAGGTCGCCGGACGTTGCCCGTTCCGCTGCCCAACGTGCGATTGCCGGTTCCACCAGATTTCGGACTTCACTCATCGCGCCGATAAGCCGCGGGTCGTAATCGTTTTCCAGTACCCACTGCAATACGTCGGTATCGAGGTAGTTCCACTGGTTGCGCGGGGCAACAAACGCGCCGCGATACCGTTTCATTTCAATCAGACGCTTCGCCATCAGCGAGCGGAACACTTCCCGGATGATGTTGCGCGAAGTTTCAAATTCCTCACACAGTTCAGCCTCTGCTGGCAGTGGCGAACCGGGAACATATTTGCCCCCGACAATCTGGGTGCCCAGCGTAATGACGATGCGATCGGTTTTATTGAGAGTCATGGAGAGTCCTTGTGCTCTTTGTGTACATGACTACTTTACCGCGACCGCCGAATTTCACCTCACTTTTGCAGTACAAACGTGAGGGAGTTCGTCTTTGCCATGGCTGTAATGTAGTACAATCATTCAATGTTGTACTACAATCAAGATCACAAAAAGAACAATTCAATAAATTCAGCGCAAAAAAAAGCCCCGGTTGATAACCGAGGCCGATGAATGCAAACAGGCGTTACTGCAGCACAAACTTCTCGATGGCGTACGCCACACCGTCTTCCAGATTGGATTTGGTGACGAAGTTAGCCACGTCTTTCACCGACGGGATCGCGTTATCCATCGCGACGCCCATCCCCGCAAATTCAATCATCGCGATGTCGTTTTCCTGGTCGCCCAGCGCCATGATTTCCTCAGGTTTAATACCCAGCGCGTCAGCCAGTGATTTTACGCCCGTGCCTTTATTGACGCGTTTATCGAGAATTTCGAGGAAGTACGGCGCGCTTTTCAACACGGTGTACTTCTCTTTGACCTCTGCCGGAATACGCGCGATGGCTTTATCCAGGATCTCCGGCTCATCGATCATCATCACTTTCAGGAACTGCGTCGCCGGGTCCATTTTCTCGGCTTCACAGAAGACCAGCGGAATGGTCGCAACGTAAGATTCATGTACCGTGTAGTAGCTGATATCGCGGTTGGCGGTGTAGAGCATATTGCGATCGAGCGCGTGGAAGTGAGAGCCCACTTCACGGGAAAGTTTTTCCAGGAACAGATAGTCGTCGTAGCTCAGTGCCGTTTGCGCAACCGTGCTGCCATCTGCGGCTTTTTGCACCAGCGCGCCGTTATAGGTGATGCAGTAATCACCCGGCTGGTTCATGTGCAGCTCTTTCAGGTAACTGTGCACGCCCGCATACGGACGCCCGGTGGTCAGTACCACATTCACGCCCTTCGCGCGTGCGGCAGCGATCGCGTTTTTAACGGCAGGAGAGATAGTGTGGTCTGGCAGCAGCAGCGTGCCGTCCATGTCGATTGCAATGAGTTTGATAGCCATGAGTTCCCCGGGATAAATGAGTGCTGTCTCATGCTAACGCGATTAAGCACACAAAAATAGAGCTACATTGCGCAACAGAAGTGCCCCTTTTACCCGCATCCCGGGGAATAATGCCTTACTCGCGGGTCAGGACAATTTTGCCAAACGCACCGCGATCCAGGTGTTTAAGCGCCTGTTCGAGTTCATCAAAGCGGTAGCGATGCTCGATCACAGGTTTCAGTCCCGTCACATCGACAGCGCGGACGAAATCTTCCAGCGCCCGGCGGTGTCCGACGCCAATCCCCTGAATGACCGGAGATTTCAGCAACAGTTCGCCAGCGGACAGCGAAATCTCACTTCCGGCCAGCACGCCAATAACAGAAATACGCCCGTGAACGGCAACGGCACGCAGGGAATGCTTCAGGTTCTCTCCCCCCACGGTTTCGATAATATGGTCGATGCCGCGATCCTGCGTGAGCGCCAGGGTATTTTCAGCCCAGTCGCCTTTCAGCCGGTTGATGCCCTGGCTGGCGCCCAGTTTTTTGGCCAGCGCCAGTTTTTCATCGCTCCCCGAGGTGACAAACACCTCTGCGCCGTGCGCTTTTGCGATCTGCAGGGCGAATATCGCCACGCCGCCCGTCCCCTGCACCAGTACCGATTGCCCGGCACGTAACTGACCGCGCTCCACCAGCGCGAACCAGGCGGTAAGCCCTGCGCAGGGCAGCGTGCTGGCTTCTGCATCGTCCAGAGTGTCCGGGGCGGCCACCAGCGCGTCTTCCTTCACAATCACATACTCGGCCAGCATTCCCTGGAAATAGCCGCCGGAGGTTTTATAGGGCAAATTGCGCGCGTCCGCCTGCGGCCTGCCGTCGATCCACTCCGGGAAGAAAGTGGAAATGACGCGAGCGCCGGGTTTGAAACGTGTTACGCCTTCGCCCGTGCTGTCTACCACGCCCGCCATGTCAGACGCAGGGGTAAACGGAAAGGCAAGCGGAATCGGCATCGTGCCTTCAATAACCATTTTATCGCGATAGTTAAGTGCAACGGCATTTACCCGTACGCGCACTTCACCCGGGCCAGGCGTTTGAACAGGTTCCTGAATGAGTCTGAGGTTCTCGCGCCCGAGGGCATTCATGGACCAGCGTTGCATTGTCTCTGTCATAATTTACTCCTGCCATCTATTAAGCTTCAGTTCTGACAGTCTACCGTTGACTTAATCTCTCCAGTGGCGATAAGTTTTCTCTTTATTGACGCCACAAAAGATACAATTCATGAGTGATACGCTGAAGGATATCCCTGTTTTTGTCGCCGCCGTGGAGGCGGGAAGTTTTGCTCAGGCCGCCATCCGTCTGCATTTGTCACGCTCGGCGGTAGGAAAAAGCATCGCTCGCCTTGAACAGCGTCTTGGCGTTCGTCTGTTTCAGCGCACCACCCGTAGCCTGAAGCTGACCGATAACGGCGCACTTTTTTATGAACGCTGCCTGCGCGCGCTGGAGGAGATTCGGGGCGCAGAATCGTTGCTTGAGTCCGGAAAACAGCAGATCCGTGGCCGCCTGCGCGTCGCCATGCCGGTTCTGTTTGGCCGTCAGTGCGTTGCCCCTTTGCTGATAGAACTGGCGCAGGAGCACCCCGGTCTTGAACTGGAAATGTCGTTCAGCGACCGCGTGGTGGATCTCGTGGAGGAAGGATTCGATATGGCGGTACGTAACGGCACGCTTCAGGACAGTAGCATGCTGGTCGCCAGAAGGCTGGGGGAGCACCGGATGGTGCTGTGCGCCGCGCCGGATTACCTGCTGGAGAGGGGCCAGCCACAAAGCGTTGCGGATTTAGCACACCATGCAGCCATTAACTATCTGCGCGCAGGCAGAGTTTTGCCCTGGGAGCTGATGGATAACGAAGGGACGTCGCACACCTTTACTCCCCGCTCCTCACTCAACATGGACGACTTGCAGGCTATCTGCGATGCGGCGCTGGCCGGACACGGCATTGCGTGGCTGCCCTGCTGGATGGCCAGCAGAGAAATTCATCAGGGAAAACTCATCCCGCTGTTAAAGCAGGCACCGGAAGTGCGCTTCGACGTTCATGCAGTCTGGCAAAAGACGCCACATCTGCCACTGAGAGTCAGAATTGCTGTCGATATGCTCGCCAGCCGTTTACCGTCAGTGCTGTCGCTGGATTTGTCTGCGCCCATAAAAAAGCCGCGCTAATTGCGCGGCCTCAGTAAAGCAATCTCACTACGATTAAATATCGATATTCGCCGCTTTCAGCGCGTTCTCTTCGATGAAGGCACGGCGTGGTTCAACCGCATCGCCCATCAACGTCGTGAACAGCTGGTCGGCTGCAATCGCATCTTTCACGGTGACGCGCAGCATACGACGGCTTTCTGGATCCATGGTGGTTTCCCACAGCTGATCCGGGTTCATTTCACCCAGACCTTTATAACGCTGAATAGAAAGACCGCGACGGGACTCTTTCACCAGCCAGTCCAGCGCCTGCTCGAAGCTGGCTACCGGCTGACGACGTTCGCCACGTTCGATAAACGCATCGTCTTCGATCAGACCGCGCAGCTTCTCGCCGAGGGTGCAGATACGACGGTATTCCGGACCGGTCACGAATTCGTGCTCCAGCGGGTAGTCGGTGTCGACGCCGTGGGTGCGCACGCGAACAATCGGCTCGAACTGCTGGGCCGCGTTCTGCTGAACGTCAAATTTCCACTGGCTACCGTGCTGCTCTTTCTCGTTCAGCTCGCTCACCAGGGTGTTCACCCAGCGGGTAACTGCCTGTTCGTCGCTCAGTTCGGCTTCGGTCAGGGTTGGCTGATAGATCAGCTCCTTCAGCAGCGCTTTCGGATAACGACGCTCCATACGACCAATCATTTTCTGAGTGGCGTTGAACTCAGAAACCAGACGCTCCAGCGGCTCGCCGGCCAGTGCAGGGGCATGAGAGTTCGCGTGCAGGGTTGCACCGTCAAGCGCGATCGCGATTTGGTACTGATCCATCGCATCGTCATCTTTAATGTACTGTTCCTGCTTGCCTTTCTTCACTTTGTACAGCGGTGGCTGTGCAATGTAGACGTGGCCACGTTCAACGATTTCCGGCATCTGACGATAGAAGAAGGTCAACAGCAGCGTACGGATGTGCGAGCCGTCGACGTCCGCATCGGTCATGATGATGATGCTGTGATAACGCAGTTTGTCCGGGTTGTACTCGTCACGCCCAATGCCGCAGCCCAGCGCGGTGATAAGCGTCGCTACTTCCTGAGAAGAGAGCATTTTGTCGAAGCGCGCCTTCTCAACGTTGAGGATTTTACCCTTCAACGGCAGGATTGCCTGGTTCTTACGGTTACGGCCCTGCTTCGCAGAACCGCCCGCGGAGTCCCCTTCCACAAGGTACAGTTCAGAGAGCGCCGGGTCACGTTCCTGGCAGTCAGCCAGCTTGCCTGGCAGACCCGCTAAGTCCAGAGCGCCTTTACGACGGGTCATTTCACGGGCTTTACGCGCCGCTTCACGAGCACGTGCCGCGTCAATAATTTTGCCGACAACGATTTTCGCGTCAGACGGGTTTTCCAGCAGGTATTCGCTCAGCAGTTCGTTCATCTGCTGTTCAACCGCCGATTTCACCTCAGAAGAGACCAGCTTATCTTTGGTCTGTGATGAGAACTTCGGATCCGGCACCTTCACGGAGACAACGGCAATCAAACCTTCACGGGCATCGTCGCCGGTGGCGCTGACTTTCGCTTTTTTGCTGTAGCCTTCTTTGTCCATGTAGGCGTTCAGGGTACGGGTCATCGCCGCGCGGAAGCCCGCCAGGTGCGTACCGCCGTCACGCTGTGGAATGTTGTTGGTGAAGCAGTAGATGTTTTCCTGGAAACCATCGTTCCACTGCAGCGCCACTTCAACGCCGATACCGTCTTTTTCTGTGGAGAAGTAGAAGATATTCGGGTGAATTGGCGTTTTATTCTTGTTCAAATACTCAACGAACGCCTTGATCCCGCCTTCGTAGTGGAAGTGGTCTTCTTTGTTGTCACGCTTGTCGCGCAGACGAATCGACACACCGGAGTTCAGGAACGACAGTTCACGCAGGCGTTTCGCCAGGATGTCATACTCGAATTCGGTGACGTTGGTGAAGGTTTCGAGGCTCGGCCAGAAACGCACCATGGTACCGGTTTTGTCGGTGTCGCCAGTGACGGCCAGCGGTGCCTGTGGCACGCCGTGCGTATAAAGCTGACGGTGAATTTTGCCTTCACGCTGGATAACCAGCTCCAGCTTCTGCGACAGGGCGTTAACCACGGAGACGCCTACGCCGTGCAGGCCGCCGGAAACTTTATAGGAGTTATCGTCAAACTTACCGCCTGCGTGCAGAACGGTCATGATCACTTCCGCAGCAGAGACGCCCTCTTCCGGGTGAATACCGGTTGGGATGCCACGGCCATCATCAGTGACGGAGACGGAGTTATCCGCATGGATGGTGACCACGATGTCTTTACAGTGACCCGCGAGCGCTTCGTCGATAGCGTTATCTACCACCTCGAATACCATGTGGTGCAGACCGGTGCCGTCATCCGTGTCGCCGATATACATACCCGGGCGCTTACGCACCGCATCCAGCCCTTTCAGGACTTTGATACTGGAGGAGTCATAAGAATTCGACATCAACGTTTCTCGCTCATTTCAACTTGGGTTAATCCGTTATTTTACCCTTTTCCACGGTAAACATCTTCGAATTTTCGTCCGACATGTCCATAACGTGTTCAGCGCTAATCGCGCTGACGAAAACCTGCGACTGCGTGGCTTTTAAGCGGCTGGCAAGCAGCCCGCGCCGCGCGTCGTCAAGTTCCGAGGCAAAATCATCTATCAGGTACAGGCAGCGTCGCCCGCTCTCGCGAGTGAGGAACTCTCCCTGCGCCAGGCGCAGTGCGCACATCAGGAGCTTGAGTTGCCCGCGCGACAATGTGTCTTCCACCGGCGCACCGTCGGCACGAATGCGGAAATCCGCCTTGTGCGGGCCGTGCGCGGTGTAGGTCAGCATGCGGTCGCGCTCGAAGTTTCTCTCTAACACCTCAGCATAATCCGTCTCTTTCTCCCAGCCGCGCTGGAAGGAGAAGGTGAGAGAGAACTCGGGTAAAAACTGTTTGCAGGTGTCGGCCATGTCTTCGGCGATACCTGCGCTGTATTCGGCACGCCAGCGGCTGATCTGTTCCGCGAGAGGGATAAGCTCCAAATCCCACGGGCGCAGCTGGGCGTAACGGGTGACCTGGCGCAACGCGGCGTTACGCTGCTTGAGCAGGCGCTTCAGGTTGCTCCAGGCGTTAAAGAAACCGGCTTCTTTGTGAAAGCATCCCCAGTCGAGGAATGCTCTTCTGTATTTGGGGCCGCCGTTGAGTAAAGTAAACCCCTCGGGCGTAATCAGCTGCATCGGCATGAGCAGCGCCAGCTCCGCCACCTTGTGGCCGTCGGTGCCGTCGATGCGTACCTTGCTGTCGCCCTGCTTGTCTTTGGTCAGGCCAATGGCGGTTTCTCGCTCCGCCCCCTGCAAACGCCCATGCAGAACAAAAGATTCCTGCTCGTGGCGAATGACGCGGCCAATCTGCAAACTGCGAAACGCCCGACCATGGCCGAGCGTATAGATGGCTTCCAGCACGCTGGTTTTGCCACTGCCGTTTGCGCCAACCAGGAAGTTAAAGCCAGGGGAGAGAGCGAGATCCGCGCTTTCGATGTTGCGAAAGTCGCGGATCAACAGACGGGTGAGCGACATTACAGTCTCATTGGCATGACAACATAAGCCGCGCTTTGGCTGGCAGCATCTTCAATCTGTACGCTCGATACGGAGTCGGTCAGCAGAATGCGCACGTTCTCGCATTTCAGCGCGTTCAACACGTCCAGCACATAGCTGACGTTGAAGCCGATTTCCATCTCGGTTCCGGCGTAGGTGACGTCCAGAATCTCTTCTGCCTCTTCCTGCTCTGGGTTATTGGCGGTGATTTTGATCTGGTTTTCACTCACGTACAGACGCACGCCGCGGAATTTCTCGTTAGAGAGAATGGCGGCACGGGCAAACGCCTGCTTGAGGCTATCGCAGCCCGCTTCCAGCGTCTTGTCCGGGTTCTTCGGCAATACGCGGCGATAATCCGGGAAACGGCCGTCAACCAGCTTCGAAGTGAAGACAAAATCGCCCACATGCGCGCGGATGTTGTTGCTGCCGATCTGCACGCGCAGCGGCGTGTCGCCACCGTCGAGCATACGCATCAGCTCAATCACCCCTTTACGCGGCACGATCACCGAATGGTTTGGCAGCGAGTCGCCAATCGGCATAGAACAGACCGCCAGACGGTGGCCGTCGGTCGCTACGGTACGCAGCTCTTCGCCTTCGGTTTCGAACAGCATGCCGTTTAAGTAGTAACGAACGTCCTGATGCGCCATGGAGAACTGCGTGGCTTCAATCAAACGCTTCATCGTCGCCTGCGGTAGGGTGAATTCAACTTCACTCTGCCAGTCGTCCAGGTTCGGGAAGTCTGCAGCAGGCAGCGTGGAGAGCGAAAAACGGCTGCGGCCAGAGCGCACCAGCATACGGTCGCCTTCCAGCTGCACGGCAATTTCAGCGCCTTCCGGCAGCCCACGGCAGATATCAAAGAATTTACGTGCCGGAACCGTGGTCGCGCCCGCGTCGTGCGGCTGCGTCAGCGTAACGCGCGCGATCATTTCCATTTCCAGATCTGTACCGGTCAGCGACAGCGTACCGTCCGCGACCTGAAGCAGCAGGTTTCCGAGAATAGGCAGCGTTGGGCGGCCACCTAATGGGCCACTCACCTGTTGCAGCGGTTTTAATAAATGTTCACGTTCAACGGTAAATTTCATAGCGTCACGATGATAGTGTTCTGATTAAATTGGAGAAATCTTCTTTTATGTCGTGGCTTTCTTCGCGTAACTGCTCAATCTTGCGGCACGCATGCAGCACGGTCGTATGGTCACGGCCACCAAACGCATCGCCGATTTCCGGCAGACTGTGGTTGGTTAACTCCTTTGCCAGCGCCATCGCCATCTGACGCGGACGCGCCACCGAGCGGGAACGACGTTTAGACAGTAAATCTGCCACTTTGATCTTGTAGTACTCGGCCACCGTCTTTTGAATATTGTCGATAGTGACCAGTTTTTCCTGCAATGCCAGCAGATCACGCAGCGCTTCTCGCACAAAATCGATGGTGATCGCACGACCGGTAAAGTTGGCATTGGCAATCACGCGGTTCAGTGCTCCTTCCAGCTCACGCACATTGGAACGAAGACGCTTGGCAATAAAGAACGCTACTTCACCCGGCAGGCGAATGTCGTTCTCATCGGCTTTTTTCATCAGGATCGCGACGCGGGTTTCCAGCTCCGGCGGCTCGATCGCCACGGTCAGGCCCCAGCCGAAGCGGGATTTCAGACGATCTTCAACGCCGTTGATCTCTTTAGGATAACGATCCGAGGTCAGAATGATCTGCTGATTACCTTCCAGCAGGGCGTTGAAGGTGTGGAAAAATTCTTCCTGCGATCGTTCTTTATTGGCAAAGAACTGGATGTCATCGATCAGCAGCGCATCAACGGAACGGTAGTAGCGTTTAAACTCTTCGATCGCATTGTTTTGCAGGGCTTTTACCATGTCCTGAACGAAGCGCTCGGAGTGCATATACACCACTTTCGCATTCGGCTTGCGGGCCATAATGCCGTTACCCACCGCGTGCAGCAGGTGCGTTTTACCCAGACCCGTGCCGCCATACAGGAACAGCGGGTTGTAGGCGCCTCCGGGGTTATCAGCAACCTGACGAGCCGCCGCACGCGCCAGCTGGTTCGACTTACCTTCAACGAAGTTATCGAACGTGTGCTTCACGTTAACGTTGGAGCGGTAGGTTGGCTCTGCCGGTGCAGGCACGTTATCCCAGCCCTGACGAGCAGGTGCAACGCGAGGGGCTGGCGCAGGAGCGGCCTGAGCGGGCGCTGCGACATTCACGGTTTCACGAACGGTTTGGGTGACGGGCCTGGTGCCCACTTCAAAACGCAGCTGCGGGACATCTGACCCGCAGAAATCGTTCAGCAGGCCATTGATGTTATTAAGGTACTTGTCTCTTACCCAATCGAGCACAAAACGGTTTGGCGCATACAAAGCCAGCGTGTTATCGCTCAGCTCCGCCTGCAACGGGCGGATCCACATACTGAATTCTGTGGCTGGTAACTCATCCTGCAATCGGGCAAGACACTGCTGCCAAAGCGAAAGTGACACGGCGGACTCCACTCGAACAATAAAAGAAAACTATTGAATATTCATGATTGTTGGCGCACATCGACATGACCCTGTGCAAAGGGTGACGTGCGAATTGCTATCTGCAATTTAATCCTGACCAGGATCCTGGGATCCCGATCGGGACCGCGGATCATAGCCTAAACTGAGCCAGAGATCTTCTGTTTCTCACAGATTCTTCCCGATTTATCCACAGGAAGATCCGAAACCGGGTAAGTGTAAACGATCCTGGCGCGAGTGCCTCGCGATTTAGCCCGCATATTGGAAAATTTAATGAGCAACGACAATTTATTGCTTAAATGATCTAACGAAGATCCGGGACGATCCTTGCGCTTTGTTGCCGAGCCCGTATAATCCTCGACCCGGCGCGTGATGCTCATCTTCCTGCGTCGTCCGTTGCTCATTTTCCACGCGAAATCGTGCGGAAATACGCGGGAAATAAGGAAAGAGAATTGACTCCGGAGTGTACAATTATTACAATCCGGCCTCTTTAATCACCCACGCTGAGGCGTTAGTCGTTCGAAACTCGTTCGGGTATACGCAAAAGTCAGTGAATTTATTCAAGTTTAGGTAGAAATCGCCATGAAACGCACTTTTCAACCGTCTGTACTGAAGCGCAACCGTTCTCACGGCTTCCGTGCTCGTATGGCTACTAAAAATGGTCGTCAGGTTCTGGCACGTCGTCGTGCTAAAGGCCGCGCTCGTCTGACCGTTTCCAAGTAATAAAGCTAACCCCTGAGTGGTTAAGCTCGCATTTCCCAGGGAGTTACGTTTGTTAACTCCCACTCATTTCACTTTCGTCTTCCAGCAGCCACAACGGGCTGGCACGCCGCAAATCACCATCCTCGGCCGCCAAAATTCGCTGGGGCATCCCCGCATCGGTCTCACAGTCGCCAAGAAAAACGTTAAGCGCGCGCATGAACGCAATCGGATTAAACGTCTGACGCGTGAAAGCTTCCGTTTACGTCAGCACGAACTGCCTTCTATGGATTTCGTGGTGGTGGCTAAAAAGGGGGTTGCCGACCTCGATAACCGTGCTCTCTCGGAAGCGTTGGAAAAATTATGGCGCCGCCACTGTCGCCTGGCTCACGGGTCCTGATAGCCCTCATTCGGGTCTATCAACGCCTGATTAGTCCGCTACTCGGGCCGCACTGCCGTTTCACACCAACATGCTCAAGCTACGGAATTGAGGCATTGCGCAGGTTTGGAGTGATAAAAGGCAGTTGGTTGACGGTGAAACGCGTATTAAAATGCCACCCTTTACACCCCGGTGGAGACGACCCCGTCCCCCCAGGACCTTTTGATACCAGAGAACACTAACGATGGATTCGCAACGCAATCTTCTTATCATCGCTTTGTTGTTCGTGTCTTTCATGATCTGGCAGGCATGGGAGCAGGATAAAAATCCTCAACCCCAGCAGCAGACCACGCAGACTACGACCACCGCAGCGGGTAGCGCCGCCGACCAGGGCGTACCGGCCAGTGGCCAGGGGAAACAGATTACGGTTAAGACCGATGTGCTTGAGCTGACTATCAACACCCGTGGTGGTGATGTTGAGCAGGCGCTGCTGTTGACCTACCCGAAAGAGCTGAAGTCTACCGAACCGTTCCAGTTACTGGAAACCACGCCAGAGTTTATCTACCAGGCGCAGAGCGGCCTGACCGGTCGTGATGGCCCGGATAACCCGGCTAACGGTGCGCGTCCACTGTATAACGTCGAGAGCGACACCTTTGCGCTGGCTGATGGCCAGAACGAACTCGTTATCCCGATGACCTATACCGACGCGGCAGGCAACACGTTCACCAAAACCTTCACCCTGAAACGCGGTGAATATGCGGTAAACGTGGGCTACAGCGTACAGAACACCGGTGCGAAACCGCTGGAACTGTCTACCTTCGGTCAGCTGAAGCAGTCCATCAATCTGCCGTCTCACCGTGACACCGGAAGCAGCAACTTCGCGCTGCACACCTTCCGTGGCGCGGCATACTCCACGCCTGACGCGAAGTATGAGAAATACAAGTTCGACACCATTGCCGATAACGAAAACCTGAACGTCAGTGCTAAAGGCGGTTGGGTGGCAATGCTGCAGCAGTATTTCGCGACTGCATGGGTGCCAAATAACGACGGTACCAATAACTTCTACACCGCGAACCTGGGCAACGGTATTGCAGCCATCGGCTACAAATCTCAGCCAGTTCTGGTTCAGCCGGGTCAAACCGGTAAGCTGGCAAGCACCCTGTGGGTCGGCCCGGAAATCCAGGACAAAATGGCTGCTGTTGCGCCGCACCTGGATCTGACCGTCGATTATGGTTGGTTGTGGTTCATCTCTCAGCCGCTGTTTAAGCTGCTGAAGTTCATCCACAGCTTCCTGGGTAACTGGGGCTTCTCCATCATCGTTATCACCTTTATCGTTCGTGGCATCATGTACCCGCTGACCAAAGCGCAGTACACCTCCATGGCGAAGATGCGTATGCTGCAGCCGAAGATTCAGGCAATGCGTGAGCGTCTGGGCGATGACAAACAGCGTCAGAGCCAGGAAATGATGGCCCTGTATAAAGCAGAGAAAGTGAACCCGCTGGGTGGTTGCTTCCCGCTGCTGATTCAGATGCCAATCTTCCTTGCGCTGTACTACATGCTGATGGGTTCCGTTGAGCTGCGCCATGCGCCGTTCGCCCTGTGGATCCATGACCTGTCTGCACAGGACCCGTACTACATCCTGCCGATCCTGATGGGCGTGACGATGTTCTTCATCCAGAAGATGTCGCCGACCACCGTGACCGACCCGATGCAGCAGAAGATCATGACCTTTATGCCGGTCATCTTCACCGTGTTCTTCCTGTGGTTCCCGTCAGGTCTGGTGCTGTACTATATCGTCAGCAACCTGGTGACCATCATCCAGCAGCAGCTGATTTACCGTGGTCTGGAAAAACGTGGCCTGCATAGCCGCGAAAAGAAAAAGTCCTGATCCGATAAGTTAACGCTAAAATAAGGGCGGTCGATTGACCGCCTTTTTTATTTGTATTGAACGAGAGCAACCATGAGCCATAACGACACTATCGTCGCCCAGGCAACCCCACCGGGACGCGGTGGTGTAGGTATTCTGCGCATCTCCGGCCTGAAGGCGCGCGAGGTGGCCGAAGCGGTGCTGGGTAAACTGCCAAAACCGCGCTACGCGGATTACCTGCCATTTAAAGACAGCGACGGCACGCCGCTGGACCAGGGCATTGCGCTGTGGTTCCCCGGCCCGAACTCCTTTACCGGCGAAGACGTGCTTGAGCTGCAGGGCCACGGCGGCCCGGTGATCCTCGACCTGCTGTTAAAACGTATTCTGACCCTGCCGGGCCTGCGAATTGCGAAGCCGGGCGAGTTCTCCGAGCGTGCTTTTCTGAACGATAAGCTTGACCTGGCCCAGGCCGAGGCGATTGCCGACCTGATCGACGCCAGTTCTGAACAGGCGGCCCGCTCCGCCCTGAACTCGCTGCAGGGGGCATTTTCTGCCCGCGTGAATCACCTGGTGGAAGCACTTACTCACCTTCGGATCTACGTGGAAGCAGCTATCGACTTCCCTGACGAGGAGATCGACTTCCTCTCTGACGGAAAAATCGAAGCCCAGCTCAACCAGGTGATGAGCGACCTCGACGCGGTGCGCGCCGAGGCGCGTCAGGGCAGCCTGCTGCGCGAAGGGATGAAGGTGGTCATTGCCGGGCGCCCGAACGCCGGGAAATCGAGCCTGTTGAACGCCCTGGCGGGCCGTGAAGCGGCCATTGTGACCGACATTGCCGGTACCACCCGCGACGTGCTGCGCGAGCATATCCACATCGACGGGATGCCGCTGCACATTATCGATACCGCCGGTCTGCGCGATGCCAGCGATGAAGTTGAGCGTATCGGTATTGAACGCGCCTGGCAGGAGATCGAGCAGGCTGACCGCGTGCTGTTTATGGTGGACGGCACCACCACCGACGCCGTTGACCCGGCTGAGATCTGGCCAGATTTTATCGCCCGCCTGCCGGCTAAGCTGCCGATCACCGTAGTGCGCAACAAAGCAGACGTGACCGGTGAAACGCTGGGTATCAGCGATGTGAATGGTCACTCGCTCATTCGCCTGTCGGCGCGCACCGGTGAGGGCGTGGACGACCTGCGTAACCATCTCAAGCAGAGCATGGGCTTTGACACCAGCATGGAGGGCGGCTTCCTTGCGCGCCGTCGTCATCTGCAGGCGCTGGAAGAGGCGGCGAACCACCTCGTCCAGGGTAAAGCGCAGCTGATCGGCGCGTGGGCGGGTGAATTGCTGGCGGAAGAGCTGCGTCTGGCGCAGCAGAATCTAAGTGAGATCACCGGGGAGTTTACCTCGGACGATCTGCTGGGAAGGATTTTCTCGAGCTTCTGTATTGGCAAATAAGTTTTAGTCCATCCTCGTCCGTAAACGTCCACTAACCCGCATTAACTGTTTGTTAATGCGGGTTTTTACTATTCAGTTATTAAGAAGGCGAGATTCATTGGCAAAAGCTATTGCCACTACAGAGTCAGCCTGCTAATTATGTTGATTGTTTGCTAATGGTGATGGTCATGACTACCGAATATACCGTTGTTGAATCTGTTCCCTCTGCCGAAGATTTTTGTCGCTTACGAAATATATCAGGGTTGTCAGCACGCCCGCTTGAGGCTGCCAGGGTGGGTTTGCCGAGAAGCTGTTATGGCGTACACATTCTCTGGCAAGGAGTGCCTGTCGGCATGGGGCGTATCGTTGGAGATGGTGCATTAAACTTCGAGATAGTCGATATCGCCGTCGACCCCGTCCATCAGGGGCGTGGACTTGGCCGAATCATTATGGAAAACATTATTCAATGGCTGGACAGCAACGCTTATAAAGGCGCTTATGTCTCTCTGGTTGCTGATGTACCGGAACTCTACGCGAAGTTCGGTTTTGAGTTAGTCCGGCCGGAAAGCGAAGGAATGGCGAGAGTCTGGGGGTAATGTTGTCATCTGGATCAGCAAACATCCCGCTTTTGTGTCCTTGAATGTGCCCATAGCCATATTTTCAAGGCAACGCATCGCTGATAGATTAACGAGTTAGCTCGATTTTCCAGCTTCTGTATCGACTGCTAATCCATGGTGATTTCCTCCCAGGAAATCACCATTGTCCAAATGGCAACTCGCCCAATCCCTCTTCTCCCCCTATTCTGCTTGCCTGCATCCATGGGGGGTTTATGGCTCGTTTTCTGTTTTGTAGTTTTGCGCTTGTTCTGCTTTATCCGTCTGGCATTGATATGTATCTGGTGGGATTACCGCACATCGCCCGCGATCTGGGTGCCAGCGAAGCGCAGCTGCATATTGCGTTTTCGGCCTACCTCGCGGGGATGGCGTCGTCGATGGTGTTTGCCGGAAAAATTGCGGATAAGGCAGGTCGTCAGCCTGTCGCGATTACCGGTGCGATTGTGTTCGCCCTGGCATCGATACTGTGTTCCGTCGCCCAGGAAAGCACCCTGTTCCTGACAGGACGTTTTATTCAGGGCATTGGGGCGGGTGGCTGCTATGTGGTGGCCTTTGCGATCCTGCGCGATACCTTAAGCGCCCAGCGTCGCGCGAAGGTGCTCTCCATGCTGAACGGCATAACCTGCATCATCCCGGTGCTGGCTCCCGTCGTAGGCTATCTGATCATGCTGAAACTCCCGTGGCAAAGCCTGTTCTGGACCATGGCAGCCATGGGTGCGCTGGTGTTTGTCCTGTCGATTGCCGTGCTGAAAGAGACCCACCCGGGTTCGCAGAATAGCGGTCATACCGCAAGCATTCACCCGGCCGAGAAACTCATCAACCGCTTTTTCCTCAGTCGCCTGGCCGTCACTACGCTCAGCGTGGCTGTGATCCTGACCTATGTAAACGTTTCACCTGTATTGCTGATGGAGACCATGGGCTTCGATCGCGGAGAATATTCAACGGTGATGGCCTTAACCGCCATGGTCAGTATGGCCGTCTCCTTCTCCACTCCTTTTGCACTCAATATTTTCAGCCAGCGCATGCTGATGCTGACCTCGCAGGTGCTGTTCCTCGCTGCAGGTCTGATCCTGGCGACGGCAAGCTCACACGCGGTGATGCTGGTGGGCATTACCCTCATTTGCGCCGGATTCTCGGTTGGTTTTGGCGTCGCGATGAGTCAGGCGCTCGGCCCATTCTCGCTGCGGGCAGGCGTGGCAAGCTCGGTGCTGGGGATCGCGCAGGTCTGCGGTTCATCGCTGTGGATTTGGCTGGCGGCGGTCATCGGACTTAACGCGCTCAATATGCTGATCGGGATTCTGATTGGCTGTAGCATGGTCTGCATCACTTTACTTTTGGTTATCCAGCCTGCGGCAAACTATGAAGAAGCCCATCAGCAATCTCGATCTTAACCTTTTGCTTTGTCTGCAGCTTTTGCTGCAGGAGCGCAGCGTCACCAAAGCCGCAAAGCGGATGAACGTCACGCCGTCAGCGGTAAGTAAATCACTGGGCAAGCTGCGCGACTGGTTCGACGACCCGCTGTTTGTCAAAACGCCGTTAGGGCTACTGCCCACGCCGCTAACGGTCAGCCTGGAGCAGGACCTGGCGGACTGGATGCAAATCGGCAACCAGATCCTCGACAAATTCCATCATGATTCGCCGGGCGGGCTAACGTTCATGCTGGCTGCAGAAACGCCGTTGATGCTGATCCGCTTTAATGACCTGCTGGAACAGGTGAACCAGCGCTATCCGCAGGCAACGGTGAAGATGCGTCACTGGGATTACGATTCGCTGGACGCCATTACGCGCGGGGAAGTGGATGTGGGCTTCACCGGCCGCGAAACGCACCCGCGCTCGCGGGAACTGCTGAAACTGATGCCGTGGTTTATCGACTACGAAATCCTGTTTAGCGACCGTCCGTGCGTCTATCTGCGCGAGGACCATCCGGCACTTCAGGAAGAGTGGGATCTGGAGACCTTCCTGCGCTACCCCCATATCAGCATCTTCTGGGAACGCAGCGACACCTGGGCGCTTGATGAAGTTCTCAAGGAGATGGGACGTGAGCGCACCATCGCCATGAGCCTGCCGGGCTTCGAACAGGCGATGTTTATGGCGGCTCAGCCCGGTCATAACTATATAGCCACCGCTCCGCACTACTGCCATCACTATAATCACCTCCACCAGCGGAAGCTGATCGCGCTTCCCATTCCCATTGACGAAGCGCAGGCTGAAAAGCTGACCGTTCCCTTCACGCTGATCTGGCATAAACGGAACAGCCATAATCCGAAAATCCTCTGGCTACGGGAGACCATCAAGGCCTTATACGGTGCCAACAGTCCGATTTTTGCCTAAGAAAATGTAAAGTTCGGTCCTAAGGCTTCTCTTACGCCCATTTACTGATTAAAACAGGAGGCAAGTTGAGCGATAATCATGTAACCGTTTAACCGAATACGACCATTATCAAGGAGCGAAAAATGGCAACGCACTTTGCAAGAGGGATACTCACAGAAGGACGTCTCGTATCGGCCAGAATCTCTTCCGCCTGTCACAGTGAGGCGCTCAAACTCCCCGAACACCGCAGAACGCGTTTTTTAGCGTCCAGAGCGCTGCTCGCAGAACTGATGTTCATGCTGTATGGCACCAGCGAACTGCCTGAGATCATCACCCAACCCGAAGGCCGCCCGGTCTTTGCCGACCCGGATCTCCCCCGTTTTTCTATTGCCTACACGGGGAATATCATTGGTGTAGCGCTAACCACCGAGGGGGATTGCGGGCTGGATATGGAGCTTCAGCGTGCAACGCGAGGATTCCACGGTGCAAGCCCGCACGATGACTACCCGCTCTCAAGTAATGAAAAACTCTGGGTGCGCAACCAAACCGATCCCGTCGAGGCCAGAGCTCAGCTCATCACCCTGCGCCAGAGCATCCGCAAGCTCTGCGGTTGTGCCTCAGATGATGCCCGTCAGTTGCAGCTGTTACCAGGCTCCGGACGCCTGCGTGCCGCTCAGGCAACGCTTGTAGAAGCGCTCAGCGATGCAGAAGATGTGTTGATATGGTCCGTTGCCGTCAGCCCCGCCATCGAACGGCTAAAGGTTTGGGCATTTGACAGTAAAGAGGGATGGCGTACTCTTCCGGATGTGCCCGAGCGAGCCAACGAACCCGCCGCACGTCTGATGCGATTAACCAGCTTACCGGCAGAAAAAGCATACATCCTTAACTGATCCATTCAGGGTCATCATGATGAAACAGGAGTAATCATGTCTGATACGTTGAAAGTTGTTACGTTACTGGGAAGCCTGCGCAAAGGTTCATTTAACGGGATGGTTGCCCGCACGCTGCCACAGCTGGCACCGGCAGGTATGGAGATTAGCGCCCTGCCGTCTATTGGTGACATCCCGCTGTATGATGCAGATGTCCAGCAGGAAGAAGGGTTCCCGCAGAGCGTTGAGGCGCTGGCAGATCAGATCCGCCAGGCCGACGGCGTGGTCATTGTCACCCCGGAGTATAACTACTCGGTTCCGGGTGGCCTGAAGAATGCCATCGACTGGCTGTCCCGTTTACCTGAGCAGCCGCTGGCGGGTAAACCGGTACTCATCCAGACCAGTTCTATGGGTGCCATTGGTGGCGCACGCTGCCAGTACCACCTGCGCCAGATCCTGGTATTCCTGGATGCGATGGTGATGAACAAGCCGGAGTTTATGGGTGGCGTGATTCAGAACAAGGTCGACCCACAGACGGGTGACGTGGTGGACCAGAGCACGCGTGACCATCTGTCTGGTCAGCTGACGGCGTTTGGGGATTATATTAAGCGGGTTAAAGCCTGATAAAAAAGCCCGGTAGCGCTAGCGCTTACCGGGCCTACACTCTTCAGTAGGTCAGGTAAGCGAAGCGCCACCTGACACCACAAACCGCACCTTAGTGCGCATCGATAAACACAATCTTCAGCACAAACAGCAGCGCAACAACAATCACGCACGGGCTGAGATCGCGGAAGCGGCCGGTACCGATCTTCATCACGCAGTACGAGATAAAGCCCAGCGCGATACCTTCGGTGATCGAGAAGCTGAATGGCATCATCACGGCGGTAATAAACGCCGGCACCGCTTCGGTTAAATCATCCCACTTCACGCGTGACAGGCTGGAGGTCATCAGCACCCCCACGTAAATCAGCGCGCCAGCTGCCGCATACGGAGGAACCATACCCGCCAGCGGAGAGAGGAAGATCACCAGCAGGAACAGAATACCCACCACCACTGCCGTCAGGCCGGTACGACCACCCACGGACACGCCGGAAGAGGATTCAATGTAAGCGGTAACAGACGAGGTGCCGATGAAAGAGCCCGCGACGGAAGAGATGCTATCCACAAACAGCGCCTGCTTCATGCGTGGGAATTTCCCTTTCTCATCCGCCAGACCTGCTTTGTCCGTCACGCCAATCAGCGTACCGGAGGAGTCAAACAGGTTGACCAGCATGAAGGAGAAAATCACACCCGCCAGGCCCAGGTTCAGGGAACCCGCCAGGTCAACGTGACCAATCACGGTTGAAACGCTCGGTGGCGCAGAGACGATACCGTTATAGTGAACGTCGCCCAGCATCCAGCCCAGTAAGGTCGTGACCACGATGGACACCAGCACCGCCGCATGAATATTGCGGGAGGCCAGGATCGCAATGATGAAGAAGCCCAGCACGCCCAGCAGCACGTTATGCGAGGTCAGATGACCAATGCTCACCAGCGTTTCCGGGTTCGCAACGATCACACCGGCGTTTTTCAGCCCCATCATACCGATGAACAGACCAATACCGCTGGTAATACCCACGCGCAGGCTCACCGGAATGTTCGCGATCATCCAGTAACGTACGCGGAAAATGGTCAGCAGCAGCAGACCAATAGCGCCCCAGAAAATTGCGCCCATGCCTACCTGCCACGGCAGCCCCATCGCCTGAACCACCACGAACGCGAAGAAGGCGTTCAGACCCATAGCGGGAGCCAGCGCAACCGGCAGGTTAGCGAACACGCCCATCAGGATGCTGCCAAGCGCCGCAATCAGACAGGTAGTCACAAAGACGGCGCTGGTATCCATGCCAGCAACGCCCAGAATTTGAGGGTTCACAAAAACGATGTAGACCATCGTCAGGAAGGTGGTGAAACCGGCGATCACTTCGGTGCGTGCCGTTGTGCCGTGCTCGCGCAGTTTAAACACGCGCTCAAGCAGACCCTGACCAGATGTCTGGGTAGTGTGTTGTTGACTCATCATCAATTTCCGAACAAGGAGGGAAAATTCGTCGCTATCCTATACCAAAATGCGACAATAGTGGCAGTTACGTGATACTTTTTTCATTGATTTTGCTTATACGGCAACGATTGCGTCCCGGCGAACTGCCGTACGAAAACGTTAAACTTGTTAAAAGGGAAAGGCATGTCCGGAATTGAAGCGGTATTTTTTGACTGCGACGGTACGCTGGTCGACAGTGAGGTCATTTGTTCCCGCGCGTATGTCACCATGTTCCAGGAATTTGGCATTACGCTGGAGCTCGAAGAGGTGTTTAAGCGCTTTAAGGGCGTGAAGCTCTACGAGATTATCGACATCATTAACGAAGAACACGGTGTCTTTCTGGCAAAAGCGGATCTGGAGCCGGTCTATCGCGCCGAGGTTGCACGCCTGTTCGACTCAGAGCTGGAAGTCATATCAGGCGCAAACGCGCTGCTGGATGCGATGACGGTGCCGATCTGCGTGGTCTCTAACGGTCCGGTCAGCAAAATGCAACACTCGCTCGGCAAGCTTGAAATGTTGCACCATTTCCCGGAAAAACTGTTCAGCGGCTACGATATCCAGCGCTGGAAGCCCGACCCGGCGCTGATGTTCCATGCGGCGAAAGCGATGAACGTCAACGTCGAGAACTGCATTCTGGTGGATGACTCGTCTGCGGGTGCGCAGTCCGGCATTGATGCAGGGATGGAGGTGTTTTACTTCTGTGCCGATCCGCACAACAAGCCGATCGTTCATCCAAACGTGACGACCTTTACCGATCTGGCGCAGTTGCCGGAGCTGTGGAAAGCGCGCGGGTGGGATATTACTCGGTAGTGTTTCCCCTCTCCCAAAGGGAGAGGGAGAAAACCAGTTAGTGCGTAGGGCGGGTAAGCGCTAGCGCCACCCGCCACAAAAATCACTCTTTCGGGTCTTTACCCGCCAGCAGCTTGTCCAGCTCGTCGCCGCCGACGTGACGGAAGTCCTGACCCTTCACGAAGTAGAAAATGTATTCGCAAATGTTCTGGCAGCGGTCGCCGATACGCTCGATGGAGCGCGCGCAGAACAGAGCGGTCAGCACGCTTGGGATGGTTCGGGAGTCTTCCATCATGTAGGTCATCAGCTGACGCACGATGCCTTCATACTCCTGGTCGACCTTCTTGTCTTCCCGGTAGATACGCACCGCTTCGTCCAGATCCATACGCGCAAAAGCATCCAGCACGTCGTGCAGCATCTGCACGGTGTGCCGACCCAGTGACTCCAGGCTCACCAGCAGCGGCTGGTGCTGCTGAGAGAATTTCTCCAGCGCGGTGCGGCAGATTTTGTCGGCCACGTCACCAATACGCTCCAGCTCGGCGATGGTTTTGATGATGGCCATCACCAGACGCAGATCGCTCGCCGTCGGCTGACGTTTCGCGATAATGCGCACGCACGCTTCGTCGATGGCGACTTCCATCATGTTGACGTTCTTGTCGCCTTCAATGACGCGCTTCGCCAGCTCGCTGTCCTGGTTGTGCATAGCCGTAATCGCATCGGAAAGCTGCTGTTCAACCATGCCACCCATGGTCATCACCTGCGTGCGAATACTCTCCAGCTCTGCGTTGAACTGGCCGGAAATGTGTTTGTTAAGATTGAGGTTGTCCATGATTCACTCCAAATCAACCGTAGCGGCCAGTAATGTAATCTTCGGTTTGTTTCTTCGCAGGTCTGGTGAACAGCGCGTCCGTATCGCTGAACTCGATCAGCTCGCCCAGGTACATAAACGCGGTGTGATCGGAGCAACGCGCAGCCTGCTGCATGTTGTGGGTCACGATAACCACGGTGTAATCCTGCTTCAGCTCGGTGATCAGCTCTTCAATACGGCCAGTTGAGATCGGGTCCAGCGCTGAACACGGCTCATCAAGCAGCAACACTTCCGGGCGAATAGCAATACCGCGCGCAATGCACAGACGCTGCTGCTGACCACCGGACAGAGAGTACCCGCTCTGGTGAAGTTTATCTTTGGTTTCGTTCCATAATGCGGCCTTGGTCAACGCCCACTGCACGCGCTCGTCCATATCGGCACGGGAAAGCTTTTCAAACAGACGAACGCCAAAGGCGATGTTGTCATAAATGGACATCGGGAACGGCGTCGGTTTCTGGAACACCATCCCCACTTTGGCGCGCAGCAGGGCGATATCCTGCGCCTGGGTCAGAATGTTTTCACCGTCCAGGATGATTTCACCTTCAGCACGCTGCTCCGGATAGAGCGAATACATTTTGTTAAAGGTACGCAGCAGCGTGGATTTACCACAGCCAGACGGACCGATAAATGCCGTGACCTGGTTCTTCGCGATATCCAGGTTGATGTTCTTCAGGGCATGGAATTTGCCGTAGTAGAAGTTCAAATCACGAACCTGAATCTTACCCGGGGCAGTATCAACCATACTCATTGACTCTTTTCCTCATTCGGCGCCGCGAGCTGCCGCGCCGTAAAAAATTAACCGTGTTTCTTCTTCGCGAAAATGACGCGCGCCAGAATGTTCAGCAACAGTACGCAAAGGGTGATGATCAGCACCCCGGCCCAGGCCAGCTGCTGCCATTCCGCGAATGGGCTCATCGCAAATTTAAAGATCGTCACCGGCAGGTTGGCGATCGGCTGCATCATGTCCGTGCTCCAGAACTGGTTGGAGAGGGCAGTAAACAGCAGCGGAGCCGTTTCACCGGCAATACGGGCGATAGCCAGCAGAATCCCGGTCATGATCCCGGAGACCGACGCTTTCAGCGTAATCGCAGAGATCATTTTCCACTTCGGCGTACCCAGCGCATAAGCCGCTTCACGCAGGCTGTCCGGCACCAGTTTCAGCATGTTCTCGGTGGTACGAATCACAATAGGCACCTGCAGCAGCGCCAGCGCAATCACACCCGCCCAGCCGGAGAAGTGTTCCATTTGCGCAACCACGATGGTGTAAACAAACAGACCCACGACAATCGACGGAGCAGAAAGCAGGATGTCGTTAATGAAGCGAATCACCTCAGCCAGCCAGGATTTACGCCCGTACTCTGCCAGGTAGATACCCGCCATAATGCCCAGCGGCGTACCGAACACGGTCGCCCACAGGATCAGTAATCCACTCCCCGCCAGGGCGTTCGCCAGACCACCACCCGCCGTGTTTGGCGGCGGCGTCATTTCGGTGAACAGCGCCAGCGACATGCCATCAATACCACGGGTGATGGTGGACATCAGGATCCAGATCAGCCAGAACAGGCCGAACGCCATCGTCGCCATGGAAAGCGTCAGCGCAATGCGGTTTTTAAAACGACGCTTTGCCTGCATTTTGCGGCGGGATTCCGCCAGCTGAGCGGTGCTTTGCATTTCGAGAGTCGCCATCAGCGTGCCCCCTCATTTTTCGCGAGACGCAGGATCATCAGCTTGGAAATCGCCAGAACAATGAAGGTGATAACGAACAGAATCAGACCCAGTTCCATCAGCGCCGCGACGTGCAGCCCGGATTCCGCTTCGGCAAACTCGTTCGCCAGTGCAGAGGTAATACTGTTACCCGGCATATACAGAGAGACGCTGTCGAGCTGGTAGGTGTTACCGATGATAAAGGTGACCGCCATGGTTTCACCCAACGCACGACCTAATCCCAGCATGACGCCGCCGATCACCCCATTTTTGGTGAACGGAAGGACAATGCGCCAGATGACTTCCCAGGTGGTGCAGCCGATGCCGTAGGCCGACTCTTTCATCATCACCGGGGTTTGTTCAAAGACATCGCGCATAACCGCCGCAATGTACGGAATAATCATGATGGCGAGGATCACCCCTGCCGCAAGAATACCAATACCGAATGCCGGGCCTGAGAAGAGGGCGCCCACAAACGGAATGGCAGAAAGAACATTTCCCACCGGCTCCTGGAAGTATGTGGCAAACAGCGGCGCAAAGATAAACAGGCCCCACATGCCGTACACAATACTTGGAATGGCCGCCAGCAGTTCAATGGCGATGCCCAGCGGACGACGCAGCCAGCCTGGCGCCAGCTCCGTCAGGAACAGGGCAATACCGAAGCTTACCGGAACCGCAATCAGCAGAGCGATGAACGAGGTCACCAGCGTGCCGTAAATGGGCACCAGTGCACCGTAAACGTCGTTCGGCGCATCCCACTCTTTGGTCCACAGGAAGGAGAAACCGAATTTCTGAATGCTCGGCCAGGAGGAGAAAATCAGAGACACGATAATGCCGCCCAGCAGCAATAGCACAATCAGCGCAGCCAGTTTGACCAGCGCGCTGAAAATCATGTCACCTTTTTTACCCGGAGGGTTAAATGCAGGCTTGGTTGCAGCCATAAATCACTCTTCTGTTAAACGCGTTTACGAAATCGGCGGGTAAGCGCAAGCGCCGCCCGCCATTTTCGTCAGAATGCTAAATTAATACAATGCTTTACCGCTGCTGTCTTTCACGTTGGTTTTCCATGCAGCACGAATCTGCTCAACCACGCTGTCTGGCAGGCTGGCGTAGTCCAGGTCGTTAGCCTGTTTAGCGCCGTTTTTGTATGCCCAGTCGAAGAACTTCAGCACTTCAGCGCCCTGCTCAGGTTTCTTCTGCTCTTTGTGAACCAGGATGAAGGTGGTGGAGGTGATTGGCCACGCACCTTCGCCTTTCTGGTTCGTCAGATCCTGCGCGAAGGATTTGCTCCAGTCAGCGCCTTTTGCAGCGTTAGCAAAGTTCTCTTCGGTCGGGCTTACTGGTTTGCCATCAGCAGACACCAGTTTGGTGTAGGACAGGTTGTTCTGCTTCGCGTACGCGTATTCTACGTAGCCAATTGAGCCAGGCAGACGCTGTACGAACGCAGCGATACCGTCGTTACCTTTACCGCCCAGACCGGTTGGCCAGTTAACGGTAGAGCCGGAACCGACTTTCGATTTCCACTCTTCGTTCACTTTTGCCAGGTAGCTGGTGAAGACGAAGGAGGTACCAGAACCATCCGCGCGGCGAACCACGGCGATGTTCTGAGCAGGCAGCTTCAGGCCTGGGTTGAGCTTAGCGATCGCTTCGTCATCCCATTTTTTGATTTTACCCAGGTAGATGTCGCCCAGGGTTTTGCCATCCAGCACCAGCTCACCAGACTTCACGCCCGGCAGGTTGATAGCCAGAACCACACCACCGATCACGGTCGGGAACTGGAACAGGCCTTCCTGATTCAGTTTATCGTCAGACAACGGCGCGTCTGATGCACCGAAATCAACGGTGTTAGCGGTAATTTGTTTTACGCCACCGGAGGAGCCGATACCCTGATAGTTAACCTTATTACCGGTTTCTTTCTGGTAGGTATCCGCCCATTTGGCATACACCGGCGCAGGGAAGGTTGCACCAGCGCCAGTCAGGCTTGCTTCTGCAAATACAGAGAACGCGCTCAGAGATAAGGTCGCGGCGACAACAGTTGCGACAGTGGTACGCATAACTTTCATAATGTCTCCTGCAAGGATTTCGTAAATCATTGTTTAAGTGGCTACGATGAGCAAAATAGGACAAACAGGTGACAGATAAATGTACGAAATATGACAGTTTTATGACAAACACAAAGAAAGGTGTAACCACATGAAAAATATAGCACTTAATTCATCAGGCATTCATTTTTTTGTCATTTTTATTTTAAAGATCGCCGTTTTGTCCGTGAAATATGACAACGGCTGTCATAAACAGCCGTTAAAGGATTAGTGTCCGATTTCAATCGTCAGGGTAGCCGTACCGTTGAACGGACCTGGCGCGGGTCTGGACCCGGTTGCGCTAGCCGGAGCGCTTGAAAACGTGAGTGTCCCCAGCGTCTCGCCTTCCAGAGTCACGGGCATTTTCGTCGTTTCCGCCTCAAGTTCACCGCCGTTCACATTAATTTCCCTGTTATGTATATCGTAAATCTTAATACCCACGTCAGGATTATCGGTGGCTACCATCGTACTGTCGGCTGTCGCGGCAGAGGCGTGGAAGGATGCCCCCAGCGTGTCGGTAAACATCATATTTGAACATTTGATATTGACCTGCCGGGTAATCTTGCGTGAAGACACCGCCTGGCCCCGGTTAGCTGAGAATTCCGATGCCAGAATAGACTTGAAATCAATCATTATCGCCTGGCCTTCATCTATTTCGCAGGTTTGCGGGACCGTGACCGATCCCTGCACAATCACATCCGAGATGATTTCGTTCGAGACGGTACGGGGATCGATAGTGGCATAGATATTTGCCATGACCATCGACGGTATGGTGATCGTGCCGGTAAATTGTTTTTTGACATACAGATAAATAAAGCCCGACCCGCCGCTGTAAAACGTGGTTTGCGAACTGACGCCATTATGACACCGGTACGTTCCCCCAATGTCATTTGGCAGGTGATCGAAGGGAACGGTGGTGTAGCCAACGCCAAGAATGTAGATTTGCAAACCGATATCAAGATACTTATTGAGATAATAATAGGAGATATTGTTTCTGCTAGTGGTGGGCTGCAGGGCTGGATTAACCACGCTGGTGATGTAAGCATGATCGTAACTTTCATTTTTCCCCGTCTGGCAGTAGCACGTTCCCTTAAATGAGGTCGTAGAGTTATTCATATCGATCATATGCTGCATGCCAACCAGGTTATCAAGCGTCGTTAATTGTTCCGCGACAGTGAAATAGTTATGGTATTTGCCATTGTCTGGTACGCAGTAGCCGGTAGGCGCCGCATGTAAAAAAAAAGCGGCAAAAAAGAGAGTAAAAAGCCAGAATTGGGGTTTCATTCTTATCCTTTATCGACAAATGACAGGCAGTTGCACCAGCCCGGAATCAGGTTTCTGATGGATGTGATAATCAGCCAGACAGGCCTTGCCGCTGCTGAGCGTCAGCGAAAATTGCCCCGATTCGGGCATCCCGGCGAGATAGAGTTCACCTTTGTCACCGACAATTCCCGTTGCGCTTCCCACATCAAGCGCAGCGGTACCCACCGCACCAAACGGTGCAGGCTTGCCGTTCGCCAGTGAAACGCTAAACAGCACCCGATAGCCGATGTGCGTAACAAACTCGGCTTTCACCACCGCGCCACGCGTAGGCACCAGGTTTTGCACGCTGCGTTCCAGCTCAACGTTGCCTGAAACAAAATCCTTATTCTGAAGCGCAATACGGTTCTCATCGTAGGGTGAAAGCTGCGTCTTCACGGTGTAGCCGCGCCAGTCGGTGGCAACGCCGCTGGCGTTATCTACCGATAACCCTGCCGCACCAGGCGCTTTGATCAGCGCCACCGTTTCGCCCATCTCCTGCGAGAAGGTGATGCCTTCGTCGTGGATCAACACGCCGCCGCTGACGCCGTAGTTCAGGCTCTGGCTTTCGTCGCTCCAGGCATAATTCGTCTTTAGCGAGCCGTAGGACGCATCCCAGACCAGTCCCGCATTTCCCGCCGAGGTGCCGCGGTTTTCATACACGGACTGCTGTATGTTCCAGCTCAGATTGTTATCGTCGAGCAGATTGCCGTTCAACCCAATCTGGTGGGAAGGTGTGCCATGGTTGCTGTGGGCGTAGTTGTAGTTGACGTAGCTGTTGGGTAACCAGGCCGAAAGCGGCAGAGACAGCGACAGCATAACGAGATGCTCGCTCTCATCTTCTTGTTGCCACTCTCCCATGCTGTCAGACACCGTATCGGTATAGTTCCACGACAGGTTCCACACGACCTGCTTCCAGCTGTTGCTGTAGCCTATCTGTATCAGGCGCTGCACATCGTCTGTACGCCAGAATTGCTCCCGGCTCAGTGTAAGATAGACATTACCGTACCCCTCGGAAAACGGTTGAGTCCAGGTGCCTTCTACCCGGCTGCGGCGGTTGCCCGTATGCCAGAAGTTCTCGCTATCGCCCGTGCGCGATGCCCATTCGCCCAGGGTGTAAAACCCTTCCGTTGAATAGCGATAACCTACAATACGCAGGCTGGTATTGCTGACGTCGAACGTTTTTGAGTACAGAAAACGCCAGGATTGCCCCTGCTCGTCATCGTCCGTAAAGTGCGATTGGGCATGGGTGATATCCATCGAAATAGCGCCGATATTGCCGAGATCTTTACCAATGCCGGCGGCAAACGCGCGGTAATCGTCTGCCAGCTGCGTGCCACCATACAGCGTCATTCCCCACGCCATTCCGTGCAATACCTGTGCCTGCATCACCTCTGGCATAAACCGATCGTTATCACGACGCTCGCCGATGCTGATGTCCACATCCGTTTGCCCCTCCCGACGCAAAATTGCCAGAGATGCGTAAGGCTGAACAAAATGCTGCTCGCTGCCGTCTTCCTCTTTGATGGAGACGTCCAGATCTCCGCCGCTTGAGGTGGTGTTGAGATCGGTCAACACAAACGGCCCCTGCGGCACGGCCGACTGATAAATCATGTAGCCGTTCTGGCGGATGGTGACCACGGCGTTGGTTTTCGCCACGCCGCGCACCACCGGCGCAAAACCGTTCTGGCTATCGGGGAGCATGTCGCTGTCGGTGTACAGACGCACGCCGCGCACCTGTGAACTGTCGAAGAGATCGCTCGCGGTCCACGTATCGCCCGCCATGGCCTGGCTGCGCAGGCTGGCAATATCATGCTGTAAGTACGTGCTCAGCGAACGAACGTTACCGCGGCTGTTGACCGCATTTAAGGCGCTATAGTTACGCAGACGCCATCCGCCAATGTTCAGCCCGCTGCGTAAATTCAGGTAGTAAAGATCGTCACTGTCATAGTCTGACTTCAGCGTCTGGGTCGTGGAGAAATCGTAGTTCAGCATCAAAGCGTCAATACCCTGATCCCAGCGCGAGGGCGAAATGGCGTCACGCGCCGTGGCGTCCAGATAGACCTGAGGGATCGACGCCTTCAGCGCAAGCTTTTCGCTGTCCAGCGTCCATTTCGCGCCAGGCAGCACCGGCACCGGTTCACAACCTTCAGCATTCACCGTATCCAGCGCTTTAATCGCGTTCACTTTCAGGCCAAACATCGCCAGCGTGTTTTTTACATCCACAAAACAAGGCGCCAACGCACTCTCCGGATCGTGGCGGAAAAAACGCACCGCCCTGCGCGCAATGAATCGATCGTTCACATAGATATCAACCTGATATTCTCCTTCAGGCAGGTTATCCGGGCGATTGAACTGGCTGATATCGACCTCAATGGGCCGATCAAGCTCCAGCAGACGCACGTTAAAGAGTGGTCGTGTGGCACTGACGAGAAGCGGATAGCTTCCTCCCAGCCACAGCAGGGATAAAATCAAAGAGTGAAAACGTTTCAATACAAGCAACCCCGCCGCGGTTAAAGAGGTTGCTGAATAGCGTCGCTAATCGCGCCGTAATCATTAATACTGTGCCAAGTGAGCATTTTGCTCACGCCAGCAGGCAGCGCCAGCCGACGTGTCTCAAACGGCATTATCATCGCCAGGTCGAGCGGCTTGCCATCAATAGCCACGTCGATCACATTGACGTGAATGGCCGTCGGGTTGGTGACCACCAGCATGCTGCCCTGCCGTTGCCATTTCACTTTCAGAGCGGCTGTTTCAGGCGTTTCCTTAACACCCGCCGGACGCCAGAAGAGTTTAATGCGCGTTTTGATGGCAATTTCCAGCTTGCTGCTTTCTTCGGTTGTCGACGGGGGAATATTTTTAATATTCAGCCAAAACACGGACTCCCTGTCAGACGGTAATTCGCCCTGAGTTTTAATGATACGCAGGACACGCTCCTGGCCGGGCTCCAGCCGGGAGACGGGAGGAATAACCGTAAAGGGCGGCTGGTGCTTATCCGCATTGTTAAAAGGCTCAACCCACGCCTGAAGAAGGTAAGGCAGTGCCGTATCTTTATTTAAGACAGAGAGGGTGGTATCTGCTTTATTTCCAGGGAAGATAACGCGGGTGCCACCAATAACAATCCCGGCACTTGACGTCCCGGTAGCGAATGAGAAAAGAAGAGCAACAAATAAAATTATAAAACGCCTGCGCATATTATATCCTGTAACAGGCCTGGATAATTTCCGATAAAAGGGCGCAACAAACCCAACCTCACCAGGCCTGATTATTTTTTTACAGAAAGAGATTGAAGGAATTAATTACTGTATGTAATCGTAAATTCCGAATCCGCATTGGCAGTGCCCGCCGTTACGGTTGCAGACATGGCGATATAGCGAGCCATAAATGGTAACGACGCCTTGCCGGAGGAAATAGTGGCAGGCGTAGACTGATTGTAAAGCTTAAGCAGACTGTTATCGGCGCGGTTATAAATTGCAATCGCAACGCCACTCGCCCCGCCAGAAGACAGCTTCAGGTACCCGTCACCGTCTTCGGTGCCGTCAAAACGGGCGCTGGCTTTTTTGTAGGTATCCGGGCAGTTCAGCAGATCGATCTGGAATGCCTGAACCGACGCCATTGACCCCACGCCGGTAAACGTTGATTTATTCACTTTGCCTAAATCAACGGTCTGGTCTTTAGTACCGGTAGACACCTCACAGGTACTATCGATAATTTCGCCCGTGAAATGGACAGTACCATTGCCATTGGCCGCATGTGTCTGCGCACCGAAAAATAAAGAGGAAAGCACAACAATGCTCTTTAACGTATTTCCTTTCATTACAACACCATCCTGAATTATACATTGCAAAATACTATTTCCCTGATAAATACTTCAGGGCATACAAGCGAAGAGCATTAAACTCTTTAAAATAAAAAATAACAAGAAGAAATATTATTCTATTATTCTCGCCTGCCGAATATGGAATAGTTCAGGATGAAATGAGGTCTTAATATAATATTATATTTAAAAAAACAGGATTAATTCTACCAGGATTTATATATCTCTATTATTCCAGAATTATATTTTCAGAGTAAATTTATATTTACCGATCAAAAAATAGCCCCACAATCATAGATTTATGGGGCTATTTCACTTCAATATATAAAATTATTCAACCGTGACCGATTTCGCCAGGTTACGCGGCTGGTCAACGTCAGTGCCTTTGATCAGCGCCACGTGATAAGCCAACAGCTGCAGCGGAACAGTGTAGAAGATCGGTGCAATCACCTCTTCGACATGCGGCATTTCGATGATGTGCATATTGTCGCTGCTGGCAAAACCGGCATCTTTATCAGCGAAGACGTACAGGACACCGCCGCGAGCGCGCACTTCTTCGATGTTGGATTTCAGTTTTTCCAGCAGTTCGTTGTTTGGTGCAACAACGATGACCGGCATATCCGCATCAATCAGCGCCAGAGGGCCGTGTTTCAGCTCGCCTGCCGCATAAGCTTCAGCGTGAATGTAGGAGATCTCTTTCAGCTTCAGCGCGCCTTCCAGCGCGATCGGATACTGATCGCCACGGCCCAGGAACAGGGCGTGATGTTTGTCAGAGAAATCTTCCGCCAGCGCTTCAATACGTTTGTCCTGAGACAGCATCTGCTCAATACGGCTCGGCAGCGCCTGCAGCCCGTGAACGATGTCGTGCTCAACGGAAGCATCTTCACCTTTCAGGCGCGCCAGCTTCGCCACCAGCATCAGCAGAACCGTCAACTGAGTGGTAAACGCTTTAGTAGAGGCGACGCCAATTTCGGTGCCCGCTTTGGTCATCAACGCCAGATCGGACTCGCGCACCAGTGAAGAACCTGGAACGTTACAGATGGCCAGAGAGCCCAGGTAACCCAGCTCTTTAGAAAGACGCAGCGCTGCCAGGGTATCTGCCGTTTCACCGGACTGAGACAAGGTGATCATCAGGCTGTTGCGACGCACAGCGGATTTGCGATAGCGGAATTCAGACGCGATTTCCACGTCGCACGGCACACCCGCCAGGGATTCAAACCAGTAGCGAGAGACCATACCGGAGTTGTAGGAGGTGCCACAGGCGACGATCTGAATATGCTCAACCTTGCCGAGCAGTTCATTGGCATTGGCACCCAGTTCGCTCAGATCCACCTCGCCGTGGCTAATGCGCCCGGTTAGGGTGTTTTTGATCGCGTTTGGCTGCTCGTAAATCTCTTTCTGCATGTAATGACGGTACGCACCTTTATCGCCCGCATCGTACTGCAGATTCGATTCGATCTCCTGACGCTTAACCTGCTCGCCTTTGGTATCGAAGACGGTCACGCTGCGGCGAGTCACTTCCGCGATATCTCCCTCTTCCAGGAAGATAAAGCGGCGGGTCACTGGCAGAAGTGCCAGCTGATCGGAGGCGATGAAGTTTTCCCCCATCCCCAGACCGATAACCATTGGGCTACCGGAACGCGCGGCCAGCAGCGTGGACGAGTCGCGGGAATCCATGATTACCGTACCGTACGCACCGCGCAGCTGAGGAATAGCGCGCAGTACCGCTTCACGGAGCGTGCCGCCCTGTGCCAGCTCCCAGTGCACCAGGTGAGCAATCACTTCGGTGTCGGTTTCTGAGACAAAGGTATAACCGCGCGCTTTCAGTTCTTCTCGCAGGGGTTCGTGGTTTTCGATAATGCCGTTATGGACGACCACGATGTGTTCAGACACATGCGGGTGGGCGTTACCTTCGGATGGTTCACCGTGCGTCGCCCAGCGGGTGTGCGCAATACCCGTCCCGCCGTGCAGCGGATGTTCTTCCGCAGCCTGGGCCAGCATCTGCACTTTACCCAGGCGGCGCAGACGGGTCATATGACCTTCTGCATCTACGACAGCCAGACCGGCAGAGTCATAACCACGGTATTCCAGACGACGTAAACCTTCGAGAAGGATTTCAGCAATATCACGCTGCGCAACTGCGCCAACAATTCCACACATATTTTAGATTCCGAATTTAGGCATGATGCCTGCGTTGTCGCTGACCTGTATTTGCCCTTTCCGGGCACCCCGAGCCTTGTAGAGAGTGGGGTTATAGTTATGGGTACTGCTTGTGGGGGGAGATATATATTTATCTCCTCACCCGGATTTGCCTGATGACGGCTACGCCTTATCAGGCAAACTCAATGGTAGGGCGGGTAAGCGTAGCGCCACCCGCCTTGTTGTTACTTCTTCTTCACCGGGCGTTTCCAGCCCTGCTTGTGCACCTGCGGCACGCGGCTTAACACTAACTCGTTATCCGCCACGTCACGCGTCACGGTCGTCCCGGCGGCAATGGTCACGCCGTTACCTACGGTGACAGGCGCCACCAGCTGCGTGTCAGAACCCACAAACACGTCGTCGCCGATAATGGTTTTGAACTTGTTGGCACCGTCATAGTTACAGGTAATGGTTCCTGCACCAATATTCACGTTGTCGCCAATTTCTGCGTCACCCAGATAGGTCAGATGACCGGCTTTCGAGCCTTTCCCCAGACGCGCTTTTTTCATTTCCACGAAGTTGCCTACGTGAGCGCCTTCCAGCAGCTCAGCACCTGGACGCAGACGCGCAAACGGACCGATAGTACACGCCGCGTCCAGATGAGCATCTTCAACCACGCTGTACGGGCTAATTTCGCAGTCGTCACCGATGACGCTGTTTTTGATCACACAGCCGGCGCCAATTTTGACGCGGTTGCCAAGCTGAACGTTGCCTTCAAGGATAACGTTAGTATCAATCTCAACATCTCGCCCGTGCGACAAGGTCCCGCGCAGATCGAAACGCGCTGGATCGCGCAGCATTACGCCGGCCAGCAGCAGCTTTTCGGCCTGCTCAGACTGATAAATGCGCTCGAGACGAGAAAGCTGCAGACGGTTATTCACGCCGTCCGTTTCACTGATGCGCGCCGGATGAACGGCGGCAATTTCACGCCCTTCGTGGTACGCCATCGCAATGATATCGGTGATGTAGTACTCACCCTGCGCGTTGTTGTTATTGAGCTTCGACAGCCAGCGCTTCATATCTGCGCCATTGGCAATCAGGATACCGGTGTTGATCTCCTGAATCTGACGCTGTTCATCGCTGGCGTCTTTGTGTTCAACGATACCCGTTACGTGGCCGTTCTCACGCGTGATACGGCCATAGCCTGTTGGGTCGTCCAGCACGACGGTTAATAAACCGATGCCGCCCTGCGGTTTGGCTGCACGCAGGCGAGTCAGCGTCTCGACGGAGATCAGCGGGACGTCTCCGTAGAGCATCAGGATGTCTTCGTCATCGGCAAAGAAAGGGGCGGCCTGCTGCATTGCATGGCCAGTACCCAGTTGTTCAGCCTGGAGCACCCAGTTGAGCGCGTCATCGCTCAGCGCCTTTTTAAGCAGATCGCCACCGTGTCCATAAACCAGATGGACCTGGCGGGCCCCCAGTTCATTCGCTGCATCAATGACATGCTGCACCATTGGCTTTCCTGCCAGACGGTGAAGCACTTTAGGCAGATCGGAATACATGCGGGTACCTTTGCCAGCGGCAAGGATCACCACGCTCATCGCACTGTTTGACATACGCATCCTGACGGTAATTTAAGTGAGAAGTAAAAACGTTTGATGCTTAAAATTCTACATCTTTTTCATCATGAATTAAGGCACAAAAAAAAAGCCAGCCTGGTATACAGACTGGCTTTTGAGCTTTTCAAGCCGGTGTTACATCGCTTTTTTGGTCAACTCGATAACGCGCAGTTTCGCGATCGCTTTGGCCAGCTCCGCAGACGCCTGAGCGTAATCCACGTCACCATGAGAGCTGCTAATGTGCTCTTCAGCCTTACGCTTCGATTCCAGGGCTCGTGCTTCGTCGAGATCCTGGCCACGAATAGCGGTATCGGCCAGAACGGTCACACTGCCTGGCTGCACTTCAAGAATGCCGCCGGACAGATAGATAAACTCTTCATGACCGAACTGTTTAACGATGCGGATCATACCAGGCTTAATGGCGGTGAGCAGCGGTGCGTGACCCGGGAAAATACCCAGTTCACCTTCACTACCCGTTACCTGGATTTTCTCGACCAGACCAGAGAACATTTGTTGCTCTGCGCTGACGACATCCAGGTGGTAAGTCATTGCCATATCACCCTCCGATTAAGGCGTTAAAGTTTTTTGGCTTTTTCCACTGCTTCTTCGATGGAACCAACCATGTAGAACGCCTGCTCTGGCAGGTGATCGTATTCGCCTTCCATGATGCCTTTAAAGCCACGGATGGTGTCTTTCAGGGAAACGTATTTACCCGGAGAACCGGTGAATACTTCCGCAACGAAGAACGGCTGGGACAGGAAGCGCTGGATCTTACGCGCACGTGCTACCACCAGTTTGTCTTCTTCAGACAGCTCATCCATACCCAGGATGGCGATGATGTCTTTCAGTTCCTGGTAACGCTGCAGCAGGGACTGTACGCCACGCGCGGTGTCGTAGTGTTCCTGACCCACAACCAGTGGATCCAGCTGACGGCTGGTGGAGTCCAGCGGGTCAACGGCCGGGTAGATACCCAGAGACGCGATCTGACGGCTCAGTACCACGGTTGCATCTAAGTGCGCAAAGGTGGTGGCTGGTGATGGGTCAGTCAAGTCATCCGCAGGTACGTATACCGCCTGAACGGAGGTGATAGAACCGGTTTTGGTAGAGGTGATACGTTCCTGAAGAACACCCATCTCTTCCGCCAGCGTAGGCTGATAACCTACCGCTGAAGGCATACGACCCAGCAGTGCAGATACTTCAGTACCGGCCAGGGTGTAACGATAGATGTTATCAACGAACAGCAGAACGTCACGGCCTTCGTCACGGAACTTCTCAGCCATCGTCAGACCAGTCAGCGCAACGCGCAGACGGTTTCCTGGTGGCTCGTTCATCTGGCCGTAAACCAGGGATACTTTGTCCAGAACGTTGGAGTCGGTCATTTCGTGGTAGAAGTCGTTACCCTCACGAGTACGTTCACCTACGCCCGCAAATACAGAGTAACCGGAGTGCTCGATCGCGATGTTACGGATCAGCTCCATCATGTTTACGGTTTTACCTACACCCGCACCACCGAACAGACCCACTTTACCGCCCTTCGCAAACGGACACATCAGGTCGATAACTTTGATGCCGGTTTCCAGCAGTTCCTGAGAGCTTGACAGCTCTTCGTAGGAAGGTGCCGCGCGGTGGATAGCCCAACGCTCTTCTTCACCGATGTCGCCTTTCATGTCGATTGGCTGACCCAATACGTTCATGATACGACCCAGTGTTGCTTTACCTACAGGCACTTCGATCGGGTGCTCAAGGTCTTTCACTTCCAGACCACGACGCAGACCGTCGGAAGAACCCATCGCGATGGTACGCACGATACCGCCGCCGAGCTGCTGCTGAACTTCCAGCACCAGGCTCTCGTTACCATTCTGTACCTCAAGCGCGTCGTACACGCGTGGTACGGCGTCCTGAGGGAACTCGACGTCCACCACGGCGCCGATTACCTGGACAATCTTTCCAGTAGCCATCTTGAATCCTCTACGTAATTCGTAAACCTGGTTAAACCGCGGCGGCCCCCGAGACAATCTCGGTGAGTTCCTGAGTAATGCTGGCCTGACGAGCTTTGTTGTAAACCAACTGCAGCTCTTTAATCAGGCTGCCGCCATTATCGGTCGCGGCTTTCATCGCCACCATTCGTGCGGCCTGCTCGCTGGCCAGGTTTTCTACAACGCCCTGATAAACCTGAGATTCAACGTAACGACGCAGCAGGGTATCCAGCAGCGGTTTCGGATCGGGTTCATACAGGTAATCCCAGGCTTTCTGCTTCAACTCGTCATCTTCTGATGCCGGTAAAGGCAGCATCTGAGTGATCGTTGGCACCTGAGACATGGTGTTAATAAATTTGTTGCTGACAACGTACAGTCTGTCCAGACGGCCTTCATCATAGGCCTGCAACATCACTTTAACCGGGCCGATCAGTTCGGACAGGGACGGGTTATCACCCATACCGGTCACCTGAGCGACAATGTTGCCACCAACGGAGTTAAAGAAAGAGACGCCTTTAGAGCCAATCAGTGCCAGATCGCACTGAACGCCTTTATCGGACCAGCCTTTCATATCCGCCAGCAGTTTTTTGAACAGGTTAATGTTCAAGCCGCCACACAGACCACGGTCAGTCGACACCACCAGGTAGCCCACGCGCTTAACGTCGCGCTCTTCCAGGTAAGGGTGCTTGTATTCCAGATTACCGTTTGCAAGGTGACCAATCACTTTGCGCATGGTCTCTGCATAAGGACGGCTGGCCGCCATGCGATCCTGCGATTTACGCATTTTGGAAGCGGCGACCATCTCCATCGCTTTAGTGATCTTTTGCGTGTTCTGGACGCTTGCGATCTTACTACGTATCTCTTTTGCGCCGGCCATGAGCTTCTCCTCAATGCCAGGCGGCTTGTCCTGAGACAAGCCGCCGGACGATTACCAGGATTGGGTTGCTTTGAAGGAATCGAGGATAGCTTTCAGCTTGCCTTCGATTTCGTCGTTATAGCCACCGGTCTGGTTGATCTCTTGCATCAGCGGAGCGTGATCACGGTCGACGTAAGCCAGCAGAGCGGCTTCGAAGCTACCGATTTTCGCCAGTTCCACATCTTCGAGGTAACCGCGTTCAGCCGCGAACAGTACCAGGCCCTGCTGAGCAACAGACATTGGTGCGTACTGTTTCTGCTTCAGCAGCTCGGTCACTTTCTGACCGTGGCTCAGCTGTTTACGGGTTGCTTCGTCCAGATCGGATGCGAACTGAGAGAACGCAGCCAGTTCACGATACTGTGCCAGCGCGGTACGGATACCACCGGACAGTTTCTTGATGATCTTGGTCTGAGCAGCACCACCAACACGGGATACGGAGATACCCGGGTTAACCGCCGGACGAATACCGGAGTTAAACAGGTTGGTTTCCAGGAAGATCTGACCATCGGTAATGGAGATTACGTTGGTCGGAACGAACGCAGAAACGTCACCCGCCTGGGTTTCAATGATCGGCAGTGCGGTCAGAGAGCCCGTTTTACCCTTCACTTCACCTTTGGTGAAATTCTCGACGTATTCCGCGTTAACGCGGGAAGCACGCTCCAGCAGACGAGAGTGGAGGTAGAATACGTCGCCCGGGAATGCTTCACGTCCTGGTGGACGACGGAGCAGCAGGGAAACCTGACGATAAGCAACAGCCTGTTTAGACAGGTCATCGTATACGATCAGTGCATCTTCACCGCGGTCACGGAAGTATTCGCCCATTGCGCAACCCGCGTATGGCGCCAGGTATTGCAGTGCAGCAGATTCAGAAGCGGTAGCCACAACCACGATGGTGTTAGACAGCGCGCCGTGCTCTTCCAGTTTACGAACCACGTTAGAAATGGTGGACGCTTTCTGGCCGATAGCCACGTACACACATTTGATGCCGGAGTCACGCTGGTTGATGATGGCGTCGATTGCCATCGCGGTTTTACCGGTCTGACGGTCACCGATGATCAGTTCACGCTGACCACGACCGATTGGGATCATGGCGTCAACAGACTTATAGCCTGTCTGAACAGGCTGATCGACGGACTGACGATCGATAACGCCTGGTGCGATAACTTCGATTGGAGAGAAGCCATCGTGCTCAACCGGACCTTTACCGTCGATTGGCGCACCCAGGGTGTTAACAACGCGGCCCAGCAGGCCACGGCCAACCGGCACTTCCAGAATACGGCCAGTACACTTAACCTTCATGCCTTCGGCGAGGTCAGCGTATGGACCCATCACAACCGCACCTACGGAGTCGCGCTCCAGGTTCAGTGCGATAGCGTAACGGTTACCCGGCAGGGAAATCATCTCACCCTGCATACAATCGGCCAGGCCGTGGATGCGGATAACACCGTCACTTACAGAAACAATAGTACCTTCATTGTGAGCTTCGCTCACAACATTGAACTGAGCAATGCGCTGCTTGATCAGTTCGCTGATTTCGGTGGAATTCAGTTGCATGCTCCAGTCCCCTTAAGACTGCAAGACGTCTGCAAGGCGTTCAAGACGGCCGCGTACGCTGCCATCAATGACCATATCACCCGAGCGGATGATTACGCCTGCCATTACAGACTTATCGATTTTGCAATTCAGCTTAACTTTGCGTGACAGACGTTTTTCCATCGCGGCGGTGATTTTCGCAAGCTGTTCATCACTCAGTTCAGTCGCTGAAGTCACTTCGACTTCAGCTGTTGCTTCACTAAGGGCACGTAAGTGCTCAAACTGCTCGAGAACATCCGGGAGCACACGGAGACGACCATTTTCTGCCATCACCTTAATCAGGTTCTGGCCGTTGGCATCCAGTTGCTCTCCGCACACGGCGATAAACGACGCGGCGAGAGTTTCAGGCGCTAACGCACCGGAAAGCAACTCGGCCATTTGTTCGTTTTTCGTCACCTCAGCGGCAAACGCCAGCATATTCTGCCAGCGATCGACATTTTGGTGTTCGATAGCAAAGTCAAAAGCTGCTTTGGCGTAGGGGCGAGCTACCGTAACAAATTCAGACATCAGCCCCTCCCTCCTTACAGTTCAGCGACAAGTTTGTCCACGATGTCGCTGTTAGCAGCTTCATCCACGGAACGTTCGATGATCTTCTCGGCGCCAGCAACAGCCAGAATCGCAACCTGCTTACGCAGTTCTTCACGAGCACGTTTACGCTCAGCTTCAATTTCAGCCTGAGCCTGTGTCACGATCTTAGTACGTTCCTGTTCTGCTTCAGCTTTGGCTTCGTCCAGGATCTGCGAACGGCGTTTGTTAGCCTGTTCGATGATGACCTGAGCTTCCGCTTTCGCTTTTTTCAGCTGGTCTGTCGCGTTGGCCTGTGCAAGGTCCAAATCTTTCTTAGCGCGTTCTGCAGAAGCCAGACCGTCAGCAATTTCTTTCTGACGTTTTTCGATGGCAGCCATTAAAGGCGGCCATACATACTTCATGCAGAACCAGACAAAGAGAATAAACGCGATGGCCTGGCCGAGGATTGTTGCGTTCATGTTCACAGCACAATACCTCTTAAATTTCTGTGGCTTGGGGTTTTAAAACAACTACTACGCGACAGCAAACATCACGTACAGACCCAGACCTACAGCGATCATTGGGATAGCATCCACCAGACCCATAACGATAAAGAACTGAGTACGCAGCAGAGGAATCAGATCAGGTTGACGCGCTGCGCCTTCCAGGAATTTGCCCCCGAGGATGCCGATACCGATCGCAGCACCGATAGCCGCCAGACCCATCATCACAGCGGCAGCCATGTACAGCAGATCCATATTCAGGTTTTCCATGACAGTCTCCAGTTTGTTTCAATTAAAACGTAGTAGTGTTGGTAAAAAATCAGTGCTCTTCAGACGCCATCGACAGATAGACGATCGTCAGAACCATGAAGATAAAGGCTTGCAGCGTAATGATCAGGATGTGGAAAATGGCCCATGGCACATTCAGAATCCACTGTGACCACCACGGCAGAAGACCCGCGATCAGAATGAAAATCAGCTCACCCGCATACATGTTGCCGAACAGTCGCAGACCCAGTGAAACAGGTTTGGACAGCAGGCTAACGCCTTCCAGGATCAGGTTGACCGGAATAAACGCCCAGTGGTTGAACGGCTGCAAGGTAAGCTCTTTCACAAAGCCGCTTACGCCTTTCATTTTGATGCTGTAGAAAAGAATCAGGATAAACACGCCCAGCGCCATCGACAGAGTGATGTTCACGTCCGCAGACGGTACAACACGCAGCGCAGGCAGGCCGAAGATGTGCTCGCCGATGAACGGCAGCAGGTCAATTGGCAGCAGGTCCATCAGGTTCATCAGGAAGACCCAAACGAACACGGTCAAGGCCAGCGGAGCAATCAGCTTGCTCTTACCATGGTACATGTCTTTCACGCTGCCATGGACGAAGCCGATGATCATTTCAACGAATGTCTGGAATTTCCCTGGAACACCGCTGGTCGCCTTTTTAGCAACGCTGCGGAACATGGCCAGGAACAGAAGACCCAATACCACCGAGAAGAACATGGAGTCGATGTTGATCGTCCAGAAGGTGGCCGGGGGGTTATGCGGATCCACCAGCGAGAATGTACGCAGGTCCAGCTGAAGGTTATTCAGATGGTGACCTATGTAATCCTGCGGCGTCATATTTTCTGAAGCCATGATGCCTTTTACCCTTTGTTATTGATTACAGCTGGAGCCAGAACTTGTACCACCAGCACCAAAACCCACGTTGCTATCAGCGGCATGAAGACCACTTTCAAAACCGCCAGCGCCATCACCAGTAGAGCAAAGGTCAGCAACACCTTACACACTTCGCCAAGAGCGAAGGACCAGGCCACGCGGCCTTTGGCGGGTGTATGCGCCTGATGACGCCAGGCAAAAATCATAAATAACACGTTTGGCAGCACAACTGCCAAACCCCCGCACACGGCGGAGATGCCCCAGAAGGGGTCTTTGAGGCTAAACAGCAGTCCACTTGCTATCACAGCCAGAAACTGAATGAACAGAAGCTTACGAGCAACGTTTCTACTCAAGAGCGACACAGACATCACGTTTTTACTCCTGCTCCCTTCGAGGTATGCCGCGTGTCGTATAAAACGTCCTTTAAGGCTCAGAGTCAAGCATCAAAAAGCGGACAAATTATACGGTGCGTACCCGTGATTTCAAACATTAAGTAGCGAAAAGGTGAATAAATGTTTAAATATTTTTCCCCACCGCTATTTTTCAACTTTCGCTGAAAGCATCGACCTTCGAGCAAAACTGCAAACAGCGCGAAAACGTTGACTACAAAGCGTGCACGAGATCACAAAACACACATTTGCGATAAGGTTGTATTTATCAAAGCCGTAAATCGCACAGGAGTATCTTTCTGAAATCAAAGATAAAATATCGCAACTATTTTCAAAACAGCCCCGTACACAATAAAAACCTTTTATTGACATTCTTAATAAATAATTAACATCACACTCTGATTACAGTCATCCACTTTTAGCAGACTGATATTTTCATAGTTGACTATCTTCACGGTGAATAATAGGCGCAACGTTAACCATAAGAAAAACCATGGTAAAAAAGAGGTTAAATGCTAACGGGTAAATCCATGTGAGTTGTGCTGTTTTTTAACATCACCAGAACAGCACAAATTCCACATTTTTTATTAATTTTTTAAAAATTGTTTGGCTTAATTATCACCAGATGACGTTCACCGTCGAGCTGAGGAATGTTTAATTTCTCGATGGATTCAACGGCAAAACCGTCCGGAAGCTGTTCAATTTCATCACCCGGCAGTTGCCCTTTCAGCGCATAGAAACGCCCTTTCTCTTCTGCGGGCAAATGTTTACACCAGCTCACCATGTCATTGAGTGAAGCAAAGGCGCGGCTGATAACACCGTCAAACGGCGGTTCTGCCGGAAACGCCTCTACCCTGCTTTGAACGGGCGTGATGTTCTCAAGCTTCAGCTCATGCTGAACCTGTCGTAAAAAGCGCACGCGCTTACCGAGGCTGTCCAGCAGCGTGAAATGACTTTCCGGCCGGACAATCGACAGCGGAACCCCTGGCAGACCGGGCCCCGTGCCAACGTCGATAAAACGCTCACCCTTCAGATACGGTGCAACAACGATGCTATCGAGAATATGGCGTACCAGCATCTCGTTGGGGTCGCGTACCGACGTCAGGTTGTACGCTTTGTTCCATTTGTTCAGCATATCGACATAGGCCACCAGCTGGTTTTTCTGGTGATCGGTGAGCGAAATACCTGCCTGATCCAGCAGACGAGAGAGTTTGTTGAGCACGGTGAATACCTGTTGGAAAACTTAGGTGGCGGGTGGCGCTTCGCTTACCCGCCCTACGGGTTCAGTAGGCCCGGTAAGCGCATCGCCACCGGGCAATGTTCTGGGCATTACGCGCTGCGGCGCAGCATACCCTGTTTCTTCAACCACACCAGCAGAATCGAAATCGCGGCGGGCGTAACGCCAGAGATACGTGATGCCTGGCCGATGGATACCGGTTTATGATCGTTCAGCTTAGCGATCACTTCGTTGGAAAGCCCCGTCACCTGACGGTAGTCCAGCATTTCCGGCAGCAACGTGTTTTCGTTACGCTGCTGTTTTTCAATCTCATCCTGTTGGCGCGCGATATAGCCTTCGTACTTCACCTGAATTTCGACCTGTTCAGCGGCTTCGGCATCTTCAAGACCCGGGGCGAACGCGGTGAGTTTCACCAGATTCTCATAGGTCACTTCCGGACGACGCAGCAGATCTTCACCGCTGGCTTCACGTGAGAGCGGCGCAGTTAAGTGAGCGTTCACTTCGGCAGCGGTTTCCGCCTGTGGATTAACCCACGTGGTTTTCAGACGCTGACGTTCCTGTTCAATGCGCTCCAGCTTCTCGTTAAAGCGTGCCCAGCGTTCGTCATCGACCAGACCCAGCTCGCGGCCCATTTCAGTCAGACGCAGGTCGGCGTTATCTTCGCGCAGCATCAGGCGATATTCCGCACGAGAGGTAAACATACGGTACGGTTCTTTAGTGCCCAGGGTGCAGAGATCGTCAACCAGTACGCCCAGATAGGCCTGAGAACGCGCCGGGGCCCAGCCCTCTTTTTCGGCAGAGAAACGGGCAGCGTTCAGACCGGCCAGCAGACCCTGTGCAGCCGCTTCTTCGTAACCGGTGGTGCCGTTAATCTGGCCCGCGAAGAACAGACCGTGGATGAATTTGCTCTCCAGGGTTGGCTTCAGGTCACGCGGGTCGAAGAAATCGTACTCAATAGCGTAGCCAGGGCGAACGATTTTCGCATTCTCCATGCCCTGCATTGAGCGAACAATCTGCATCTGCACATCGAACGGCAGGCTGGTGGAGATACCGTTCGGATAAATTTCGTTTGAGGTTAGCCCTTCCGGCTCCAGGAAGATCTGGTGCTGGTTACGATCGGCAAAGCGCATCACTTTGTCTTCGATCGACGGGCAGTAACGCGGACCGATCCCTTCGATCACACCGGCGTACATTGGGCTGCGATCGAGGTTATTGCGGATCACGTCATGGGTTTTTTCGTTGGTATGCGTGATGTAGCACGGTACCTGCTGCGGATGTTGCGCCGCATTGCCCATGAACGAGAAGACCGGCATCGGGTTATCACCGTGCTGTTGCGCAAGCACGCTGAAATCAATGGTGCGCGCGTCAATACGCGGCGGTGTGCCAGTCTTCAGGCGGCTTACGCGCAGTGGCAGTTCACGCAGACGACGAGAGAGCGGAATGGATGGCGGATCGCCTGCACGGCCACCGCTGTAGTTATCCAGACCAATATGAATTTTCCCGTCCAGGAAGGTGCCGACGGTCAGTACCACCGCTTTGGCGCGGAATTTAAGGCCCATCTGGGTCACAGCACCCACGACGCGATCGTTCTCAACGATAAGATCTTCTACCGCCTGCTGGAAGATCATCAGGTTTGGCTGATTCTCCAGCGCGGTACGTACGGCCTGACGATAAAGCACGCGGTCTGCCTGTGCACGAGTGGCACGCACTGCCGGCCCTTTACTCGCGTTTAGTATCCTAAACTGGATGCCTGCATGATCGATCGCTTTCGCCATCAGGCCGCCAAGCGCATCCACTTCTTTTACCAGGTGTCCTTTCCCAATGCCGCCAATCGCCGGATTACAGGACATTTGTCCCAGCGTGTCGATATTGTGTGTCAAAAGCAGGGTCTGTTGACCCATACGCGCTGCGGCCATTGCGGCCTCAGTGCCTGCGTGACCCCCGCCAATGATGATGACGTCAAAAGGATCCTGATAAAACATGGTGGTCTGCCTCGCGTAAAGCGGTATGAAAATGGATTGAAGCCCGGGCCGTGGATTCTACTCAACTTTAGTCTTTCGAGAAAGCATTGGGATCCTGGGCTATTAAAAAGAAGATCTTTTTATTTAGAGATCTGTTCTATTGTGATCTCTTATTAGGATCGCGTACTTGTGTGGATAAGTCCGATCCGGCAAATAAGATCATGCAGTTAGGAAGGATCGTTTGCTGTGAATGATCGGTGATCCTGGACCGTATAAGCTGGGATCAGATCGCGACTTTATACACAGGCTAAAAACGATACAACAGTTGTTCTTTGGATAACTACGGGTTAATACGAGCTTTTAACCAGAGTTATCCACATCTGATCGCGCGATCTTTAATCGTTTTTGAGTAAATTTTTCCATTCACCCAACCAGATCTCGGCCGGATCCTCCGGAATATCATGATCGAGGATGTTGATCTTGAGTGTTTCACCCAGCTGTTTTGCTCCGCAAGAGGTGATAACAGCTTCGACTTTCTCTATTGCCCCGCAAAAGGTGTCATATTCACGACTGCCGATCCCCACAGCGCCAAAACGGACCTTTGAGAGGTCAGGCTGCTGTTCCTGCAGTTCGTCATATAAAGGTTGCAGGTTATCCGGCAGATCGCCCGCGCCATGCGTGGAGGTGATCAGCAGCCAGACCCCGTCAGTCGGGAGATCTTCAAGCAGCGGTCCGTGCAGGGTTTGTGTTGAAAAGCCCGCATCTTCCAGCTTCTCAGCCAAATGTTCCGCTACATATTCCGCACCACCGAGGGTGCTGCCGCTGATAAGGGTAATGTCCGCCATTGATCGCTCGCTCAGATAAAGAGGGAGATATTGTACGCTGTGAACGAGCTGGGATCTACCTGTGGAAAATGTGGGAATGAATTTGCCCGATCATGGGCGGATGGTACGCATGATCGGGTTTTGCAGGGAGATCAGTGTCTCGGTGGACTGAATTTCATCAATTGTTTGGATCTTGTTGATAAGTACCTGCTGGAGGGCATCGATGGATCGGCACATCACTTTTATAAAGATGCTGTAGTGCCCCGTGGTGTAGTACGCCTCGGTGACCTCATCCAGCGCATTGAGCCTGGCCAGGGCGGAAGGATAGTCTTTTGCGCTTTTAAGAATGATGCCGATAAAGCAGCAGACGTCGTAACCCAGCTGCTTCGGGCTGACGTCAATGCGCGCGCCGGTAATGATCCCCGCCTGCTTCATTTTCTCTACGCGAACGTGAATGGTTCCCGGGCTGACACCAAACTGTTTCGCCAGTTCGGCGTAGGCGGTACGGGCATTGGCCATTAACGCCTCGAGGATGCCGCGGTCGAGATTGTCGATCTGATAATTTTCCATAGCTTTTTCTTATGAAGATTGATGATTCTTTCTATTCTAGCGTCATATTTTATCGATTCAAAAGTGAAGTCGGCTTTTTGTTGTTGAGTTATTGAATTAAGTGCCGGTTCTGTTGCTTAATCATTACCAACAGGACGCAGGAGTATAAATAATGAAAACCGCTTACATCGCAAAACAACGCCAGATCAGTTTCGTTAAATCCCATTTTTCCCGCCAGCTGGAAGAGAAGCTTGGGCTGATTGAGGTTCAGGCACCAATTCTGAGCCGGGTGGGCGACGGGACGCAGGATAACTTGTCTGGATGCGAAAAAGCGGTACAGGTGAAAGTGAAAACACTGCCAGATGCCCAGTTCGAAGTGGTTCATTCCCTGGCGAAGTGGAAGCGTCAAACCCTGGGACAACACGACTTCAGCGCGGGCGAAGGGCTTTACACGCACATGAAAGCCCTTCGCCCCGATGAAGACCGCCTCTCACCTATTCACTCTGTTTACGTTGACCAGTGGGACTGGGAGCGCGTGATGGGTGATGGCGAGCGTCACCTCGGCACGCTGAAATCCACCGTTGAGGCGATCTACGCCGGGATCAAAGCGACTGAAGCGGCCGTGAGCAAAGAGTTTGGTCTGGCACCGTTCCTGCCGGACACGATCCACTTTGTTCATAGCCAGGCACTGTTGAGCCGTTTCCCGGATCTTGATGCCAAAGGCCGTGAACGTGCGATCGCGAAAGAGTTGGGTGCAGTATTCCTGATCGGCATTGGCGGCAAACTCTCTGATGGCAAACGCCACGACGTCCGTGCGCCGGATTATGATGACTGGAGCACCGCGGGCGAGCACGACTATGCCGGGCTGAACGGCGATATCCTGGTCTGGAACCCGGTACTGGAAGATGCATTTGAGCTCTCCTCTATGGGGATCCGCGTGGATGCCGACGCGCTGAAACGCCAGCTGGCGGTGACCGGTGACGAAGATCGTCTCAAATTAGAGTGGCACCAGGCGTTGCTGCGCGGCGAAATGCCGCAGACCATCGGGGGAGGGATCGGCCAGTCCCGTCTGACCATGCTGCTGCTGCAACTGCCGCATATTGGTCAGGTACAGTGTGGCGTCTGGCCGCAGCAGGTGCGTGACAGCGTGGGATCTCTTCTTTAATTAACGCTGCCAGCGTCTGAGCAGACGGCTACGCAACCCGGTATCAAAGCGCCAGATATGATCGAAGATGCGCATGATGCCGGGTTTTCCATGAGCGGACATCGCGACGGCGTGAAAACGGTGCTGATGTACCCGCTGTAACTCCTTCACTTTATTAACCACATCATCCGGCAGTCGCTGGGCGATAAAATCGGAAATGACGACCGCATCGGCGTCGTACCAGTCACCCCCCTGCATCCGCTCAACGATGCTGCGAAAGCAGCTGGCCAGGTCAGTGCCCCCGCGAAAACGCTGGCTTAAAAAACGGATTGCCTGCTCTATTCCCTGCTGGTTCGTCAGCTCATAACCCACGACTTCGCTGGAGAAGAGCATGATGAAGCAGCGACGGCGGTCGGCGAGCGCCACGCGCATCAGTGCCAGGCAAAACGCTTTTGCACACTGTTCGTTAAATCCGCCCATCGAACCGGACGTATCCACACAAACAATAAACGGCCCGCGCGGCTGTTCATCAAAATCCTGATGGACGACCGGACGCTGGCTAAGTTTCTCGCGCCACGCTTCGCCGTGCAGCCGGTAGGTAAGAAGCTGTTTTTCCACCAGCCGACGGTAGAACTCATACTCCAGCTCGGTCATTCCCAGCGTGCTCAGTTCGGTGGGCAGCAGGCGCAGAATGTCATCGCTCTGCTGGAGCCCGTCGACCTGTTCTGGCACGGTTGCCGGTTCACGCACCAGGGTGCGGAAGGTTTCCATCGGGGCATCCTTCTTTGGAACTGATTTTGCCTCCCTTGAGCGCCCCAGCTGTTCAGCAAGCTTCATCAATTCCGGCTGCTGCGCCAGAAAATCGCCGTATTTGACGATCAACTGGTAATCTCCGCGTTTGAGCTGACCGGCACTCATGTCCCAGAGACGTCCTGCGGCGTTTTCATTTTCCACCAGCACCTGCTCAAGCTGACCGCTTAAGGTCATGCGTTCCTGAACTTCACTGAGCAGCTGTTCACGTTCTTCATCCAGCAACTGCTGGTTTAACGTTGTGGCCTGAACCACCAGACTGAGGCGCCAGCGTTGTAAAAAGAGAGTATGCAGTGCGGGGGTAAAGGTGGCGTTATCCGTGACCAGCGCCCGGGCCTGGCTGGCAAACGGAGAGTGGACGTTATCGAGTACTGCCAGGGTTTGTGGGAGCTGGACGATAAACTGCGTCGTGGAGAGCCGTTGACACTGTTGATAGGCCGCGACTTCCTCCGTCAGTTCCGGCGGAACTTCAGTCTCTTTGAATCGCTGTCGCAGATTATCTCGCCAGCGCGGAAGATCGTCGGTCATCGCCTTTTTGAGCTTCGGGAATTTTTCAAAAAACGCCGCCAGCTGTGGCGACGCCAGAAGGGTAATCACCACCTCCTCGATCAACCCTTCCTCGCTGACCGCCAGCATCACGTTGAGCGTGTCCAGCGTTAGCATTGACGCGCCTGTTTGATCTGCGCGCTGACATCCTGCAGGCTGGCTTCGATGCGACCTAACCAGTCGCTATGAATAAAGAGGCATTTTTGCTGCTCGCTAAAGCGGGTGTGCTGCTGGTGCCATTCGGTATCCAGGGCGTCCAACTGCTGTTTGATCTCTTCCGGCACGCTGTCAGAAGCGGTGCCAGGAAGCGCAAGACGCGAGCCCTGCAGGCTGACGTCGCGGATTACCAGGTGCTGGCTGCTGTCTACTTCCATCGTGAGCGGCTGCGCGAAACCGATGCCGTTGAGTTTTCCGCGGATCTCACCGCCTTTGTCGAGCCACTGAGACAGCGCCTCGCGCTCAACCGTAATGTGTACCACCTGCATATCATGCAGTTTGAGCGGCTGCTGGAGCAGCAGCGTTAGCGTCGTACCGGTCAGATCGGCGGGGAGTTCGTAATGCGGTTTGCGGGCGAACATACCGCCCAGACGATTGACTTTCAGCGCCGTTTTATCACTTTGCTGCTGTTGGAGCTGGATGCGGCGTTGAGTAATCGCCCCCAGCTGGTTGAGCATCGCCTGCTGCCCCCATGCGTGTCCGGTCATCAATACGTCCAGCTGCTGCTGCATCAGGTTCATGCCTTCTGCGTCGTGCCAGAGGCAGTCTTTCAGCAGGATCAGATCGATGGGCGCGACGGCATCACGACCGCTGAACAGGGCGCTCGCCTGGAGCAGACGAATCGCCTTTTTCCAGCGACGGTCCGAGACATACGGTGCGGAAGGAAGTAAATCAAGCTGCTGGCGCAGCATGAAGATCAGTTCAAAAACGGCATCGGGCAGTTTAATTTTGCCGATATCTTCCTGCCACTGGTGATACTCCTCGTCCGTCACCTGCAAAGAAGCCGCCACCGGGTTTTCGTTCTCATCCTGCTGGCTGACCAGCATAGAGCGGAAGTTTGACTTGTCCTGGACTTTATCGAGCCACAGGCGGATCAGCATACGGTCATACAGCGCTTCCAGGCTGCTGTCGGCTTCGGGCAGTTCGTTTGACGCGGCCACCAGCAGACGCATGGGGATTTTCTCTTCGCTGGCCCCGTTGCGAAACCGGCGTTCGTTAATCGCCGTGAGCAGGGTGTTCAGAATTGCCGGGCCTGCTTTCCAGATCTCATCGAGAAAGACAATTTCTGCTTCCGGAAGATAACCCGCCGTCAGACGCTCATAACGCCCCTCGTCTTTGAGGGCCTGAATAGAGAGCGGACCGAAAACCTCTTCGGGGGTGGAAAAGCGCGTCATGAGATATTCAAAGGCGCGAGCATTCTGAAAAGCGAACTTCAGGCGGCGTGCGATCAGGCTTTTGGCAATGCCCGGCGGACCCAGCAGAAACACGCTTTCACCGCTCAACGCTGCCAGTAAGCAAAGGCGAATGGCGTGGCTACGCTCGAAAAGGCCTTTCTCTAGCGCACTGCTGAGGCGGGAAATTCTTTCTGCTAATAAATGTGAGTGAGCCATAATAGTTTTGCATCCTTTCGCCGTCGTGGCGGCCAATTGAAGCGAGTATAGACGTTTCAGTCAGAGCTGGTAATAGGCTGAAGTGCGGCGCAATTTTCTTTGCGCTACATTAATGCGGTTGCATTTAGGGGTTCGATTTTGCAACGAATCGTGCATACTGTGCGCTTTTTGTGGGCCAAGGGACCGGGAACACATTTGTTATTTAAACGAAAAGACTAGTCTATGAGCACTGATAATAAGCAATCATTACCCGCAATAACGCTTGCTGCGATCGGGGTTGTCTACGGTGATATCGGTACCAGCCCGCTTTATACGCTTCGTGAATGTCTGTCCGGCCAGTTTGGCTTTGGTGTTGAGCGTGATGCCGTGTTTGGCTTCTTGTCACTCATCTTCTGGCTGCTGATCCTGGTTGTTTCTGTTAAATATCTCTCCTTCGTTATGCGTGCAGATAACGCTGGCGAAGGCGGGATCCTGACCCTCATGTCCCTTGCCGGGCGCAACACCTCCGCCAGAATGACGTCCGTGCTGGTGATTATCGGCCTGATCGGCGGCAGTTTCTTCTACGGAGAGGTGGTTATCACACCCGCCATTTCGGTCCTCTCGGCGATAGAGGGCCTGGAGATTATTGCGCCACAGCTCGATACGTGGGTGGTTCCGCTGGCGATAATCGTATTAACGCTGCTGTTTGCGATCCAGAAGCACGGTACCGGGCTGGTGGGTAAACTGTTTGCGCCGATTATGCTGGCCTGGTTCCTGATCCTCGCGGCCCTCGGTTTGCGCAGCATTATTGCTAACCCTGAAGTGCTGCATGCCCTGAATCCTTACTGGGCCGTGCATTTCTTCCTCGAATATAAAGTTGTTTCCTTCGTGGCGCTTGGCGCGGTCGTGCTCTCCATCACTGGCGTTGAGGCGTTGTATGCCGATATGGGGCACTTCGGGAAACTGCCTATCCGCGTGGCATGGTTTATTGTGGTGCTGCCGTCGCTGGTGCTGAACTACTTCGGTCAGGGCGCGCTGCTGCTCAAGAACCCGGAAGCGATTAAGAACCCGTTCTTCCTGCTGGCGCCTGACTGGGCGCTGGTACCGATGCTGATTCTGGCGACGCTGGCGACCGTCATTGCTTCTCAGGCGGTGATTTCGGGGGTGTTCTCTCTGACGCGCCAGGCCGTGCGTCTGGGGTATCTCTCGCCAATGCGCATCATCCATACTTCTGAGATGGAGTCGGGTCAGATCTACATTCCGTTCGTTAACTGGCTGCTCTATTTCGCGGTTGTGATTGTTATCGTGAGCTTTGAGCACTCCAGTAACCTGGCGGCGGCGTACGGTATTGCGGTAACCGGTACGATGGTGCTGACATCGCTTCTTTCCACCACCGTGGCGTACCGAAACTGGCACTGGAATAAATTCCTTGTGGCAATGATTCTGGTGGGCTTCCTGTGCATCGACGTACCGTTGTTCTCTGCGAACCTCGACAAGATTGTCTCCGGCGGCTGGCTGCCGCTGACGCTGGGTCTGGTGATGTTCATCGTGATGACCACGTGGAAGAGCGAGCGCTTCCGTCTGCTGCGTCGTATGCATGAGCACGGTAACTCTCTGGAGGCGATGATCGCTTCCCTGGAGAAATCCCCGCCGGTGCGCGTGCCGGGAACGGCGGTGTATATGTCTCGTGCCCTGAACGTCATCCCGTTCGCGCTGATGCATAACCTCAAGCACAACAAGGTTCTGCACGAGCGCGTGATCCTGCTGACGTTGCGTACCGAAGATGCGCCGTACGTTCACAACGTGCGTCGCGTGCAAATCGAGCAGCTGTCCCCGACATTCTGGCGCGTGGTGGCGAGTTACGGCTGGCGCGAAACGCCAAATGTCGAAGAGGTGTTCCACCGCTGCGGTCTTGAAGGGTTAAGTTGCCGGATGATGGAGACGTCGTTCTTTATGTCGCACGAGTCGCTGATTATCGGCAAGCGTCCCTGGTATTTGCGCCTGCGCGGTAAGCTTTATCTTATCCTGCAGCGTAACGCCCTGCGTGCGCCTGACCAGTTTGAGATCCCGCCTAACCGCGTGATTGAGCTGGGAACGCAGGTCGAGATTTAAGTCCTTCTGCGGGCTGATGCCCTCACCCCGCCCCTCTCCCACAGGGAGAGGGCGCAAACATAAAAAACGGTAACCTGACGGTTACCGTTTTGCATTTACCTCCCCCTCTATTTCACTTAGCGAAACGTTTCGACGTTGATCACAAATCTGTTACGCCATGATGGTTTTCTGAACACTCTTGCGGCTACACTCTTTTTAGCGAAACGTTTCGCTAGTGGAGCAGAAAATGAAGAAAGGCACAGTTCTCAACTCAGAAATCTCATCGGTCATTTCCCGTCTTGGTCATACCGATACGCTGGTGGTTTGCGATGCAGGCTTACCGGTTCCGCGCAGCACAACCCGTATTGATATGGCGTTAACGCAGGGAGTTCCTTCGTTTATGCAGGTACTGGATGTGGTGACGTCGGAGATGCAGGTTGAGGCGGCCATTCTCGCGGCGGAAATCAAACAACATAATCCGCAACTCCACGAAACGTTGCTTAAGTTTATTGAGCAACTGCAGCAACACCAGGGAAACACCATAGAAATTCGTTACACAACGCACGAGCAGTTCAAACAACAAACCGCAGACAGTCAGGCGGTGATTCGCAGCGGGGAGTGTTCCCCGTATGCGAATATCATTCTCTGTGCTGGCGTCACCTTCTGAGGCCATCATGGACGCATTACTGCAACTCAAGGGGATCGATAAATCGTTCCCGGGCGTAAAAGCCCTCTCCGGTGCGGCGCTGAATGTCTACTCCGGTCGCGTGATGGCGCTGGTGGGCGAAAACGGTGCGGGCAAATCCACCATGATGAAAGTGCTGACCGGGATCTACCAGCGTGATGCCGGTTCGCTGCTCTGGCTGGGTAAAGAGACCACCTTTAACGGCCCGAAATCTTCTCAGGAAGCGGGTATCGGTATCATCCACCAGGAGCTAAACCTGATCCCGCAGCTCACCATTGCGGAGAACATCTTCCTCGGCCGTGAGTTTGTGAACCGGTTTGGCAAAATCGACTGGAAAACCATGTACGCCGAAGCGGACAAGCTGCTCGCGAAGCTGAACCTGCGCTTTAAGAGCGACCGTCTGGTAGGCGAGCTCTCCATCGGCGATCAGCAGATGGTGGAAATCGCGAAGGTGCTGAGCTTTGAATCCAAAGTCATCATCATGGATGAGCCGACCGACGCTCTGACTGATACCGAAACCGAATCCCTGTTCCGCGTGATCCGCGAGCTGAAATCGCAGGGACGTGGGATTGTCTATATTTCTCACCGCATGAAAGAGATCTTCGAGATTTGCGATGACGTCACCGTCTTCCGCGACGGGCAGTTTATTGCCGAGCGCGAAGTGGCGACGCTGACCGAAGATACGCTCATCGAAATGATGGTGGGACGTAAGCTGGAAGATCAGTATCCGCGTCTGGATAAAGCACCGGGTGAGATCCGCCTGAAGGTGGATAACCTCTGCGGTCCGGGCGTTCACGATGTGACCTTTACCCTGCGCCAGGGTGAGATCCTCGGTGTCGCGGGTCTGATGGGCGCGGGACGTACCGAACTGATGAAAGTGCTCTACGGCGCACTGCCGCGCACCAGCGGTTATGTCACCCTCGACGGTCATGAAGTGGTGACGCGCTCTCCGCAGGATGGACTGGCGAACGGTATCGTCTATATCTCTGAAGACCGCAAGCGCGACGGTTTAGTGCTGGGCATGTCGGTAAAAGAGAACATGTCGCTTACCGCGCTGCGCTATTTCAGCCGCAGCGGCGGCAGCCTTAAGCATAAAGACGAGCAGCAGGCGGTCAGTGATTTTATCCGTCTTTTTAACGTCAAAACGCCGTCAATGGAGCAGGCGATTGGCCTGTTGTCCGGTGGTAATCAGCAGAAAGTGGCGATTGCCCGCGGGCTGATGACGCGCCCGAAAGTCTTGATCCTCGACGAGCCAACCCGCGGCGTAGACGTGGGCGCAAAGAAAGAGATCTATCAGCTGATTAACCAGTTCAAGGCCGACGGGCTGAGCATCATTCTGGTCTCTTCCGAGATGCCAGAAGTATTAGGCATGAGCGATCGCATTATCGTCATGCATGAAGGGCATCTCGGCGGTGAATTCACTCGCGAGCAGGCCACCCAGGAAGTTCTGATGGCTGCCGCTGTGGGCAAGCTTAATCGCGTGAATCAGGAGTAAGAAGATGACTACCCAGGCTGTTTCTGGTCGCCGCTATTTCACAAAGGCATGGCTGATGGAACAAAAATCGCTGATTGCCCTGCTGGTGCTGATCGCGATTGTGTCGACCATGAGCCCGAATTTCTTCACCGTTAATAACCTCTTCAACATTCTGCAGCAGACGTCTGTGAACGCCATTATGGCGGTCGGGATGACGCTGGTGATTTTGACCTCGGGTATCGATCTGTCCGTCGGTTCCCTGCTGGCGCTCACCGGTGCGATCGCCGCTTCGCTTGTCGGGATTGAAGTCAACGCGCTGGTGGCGGTTGCCGCTGCACTGGCAGCAGGCGCGGCGATTGGCGCTGTAACCGGCGTAATCGTGGCAAAAGGGCGTGTTCAGGCGTTTATCGCCACGCTGGTAATGATGCTGCTGCTGCGCGGTGTGACCATGGTCTACACCAACGGTAGCCCGGTCAATACCGGGTTTACGGATAATGCCGATCTGTTTGGCTGGTTCGGTATTGGCCGTCCGCTGGGCGTCCCGACGCCGGTCTGGATCATGGCTATCGTCTTCCTGGCGGCGTGGTACATGCTGCATCACACTCGTCTGGGTCGTTACATTTATGCGCTGGGCGGTAACGAAGCGGCAACGCGTCTGTCCGGTATTAGCGTCAATAAAGTCAAAATTATCGTTTACTCCCTGTGCGGCCTGCTGGCCTCTCTGGCGGGCATCATCGAAGTGGCGCGTCTTTCTTCTGCGCAGCCAACGGCGGGTACGGGCTATGAACTGGATGCCATCGCGGCGGTGGTTCTGGGCGGTACGAGTCTGGCGGGCGGTAAAGGTCGCATTGTTGGGACATTGATCGGCGCACTGATCCTCGGTTTCCTGAATAATGGTTTGAATTTGTTAGGTGTTTCCTCCTATTACCAGATGATCGTTAAGGCAGTGGTGATTTTGCTGGCGGTACTGGTAGACAACAAAAAACAGTAACTGACGACACTACAGGACATCTTAGATATGAACATGAAAAAACTGGCTACTCTGGTTTCCGCTGTCGCGCTGAGCGCAACCGTAAGTGCTAACGCCATGGCGAAAGACACCATCGCGCTGGTTGTCTCTACCCTTAACAACCCGTTCTTCGTCTCCCTGAAGGATGGTGCGCAGAAAGAAGCTGACAAGCTGGGTTACAACCTGGTCGTGCTGGATTCTCAGAACAACCCGGCGAAAGAGCTGGCGAACGTTCAGGACTTAACCGTTCGTGGCACCAAAATCCTGCTGATCAACCCAACCGATTCTGACGCCGTAGGTAACGCCGTTAAAATGGCAAACCAGGCGAAAATTCCGGTGATCACGCTGGACCGTCAGGCGAACAAAGGCGATGTAGTCAGCCACATCGCGTCTGATAACGTGCTGGGCGGTAAAATCGCCGGTGATTACATTGCGAAGAAAGCCGGTGAAGGCGCCAAAGTCATCGAACTGCAGGGGATTGCCGGGACGTCCGCAGCGCGTGAGCGTGGCGAAGGCTTCCAGCAAGCTGTTGCTGCACACAAATTCAACGTCCTGGCGAGCCAGCCAGCAGACTTCGACCGTACTAAAGGTCTGAACGTTATGCAGAACCTGCTGACCGCACATCCTGACGTGCAGGCTGTGTTTGCACAGAACGATGAGATGGCGCTGGGTGCGCTGCGTGCCCTGCAGACTGCAGGTAAATCTGATGTGATGGTTGTCGGATTTGACGGTACGCCGGATGGTGAAAAAGCGGTAAATGATGGCAAACTGGCTGCGACCATCGCTCAGCTGCCTGAGCAGATTGGCGCGACTGGCGTACAAACTGCCGACAAAGTGCTGAAGGGCGAAAAAGTTCAGGCCAAATACCCTGTTGACCTGAAGCTGGTCATCAAGCAGTAAAAGGCGAATCAGGCAGTCGCTGGCTGCCTGAGGGACACCAATAAAGAAAAGTGTGGCATACGCCACCGGTTAACACCGGTGGCGCTCTCAGATGGACAATCCAACCATGAAAACCGCAGGTAACCTCGTCGTCCTTGGCAGTATCAATGCCGATCACATTCTTAACCTTGAATTATTCCCTGCACCGGGCGAAACCGTCACGGGTAATCAGTACCAGGTAGCATTTGGCGGTAAGGGCGCAAACCAGGCCGTCGCCGCCGGACGCAGTGGGGCGAATATTGCGTTTATCGCCTGCACGGGTGATGACGATACCGGTGAGCGCGTACGTAAACAGCTGGCCAGCGATAATATTGATATCGCGCCGGTCAGCGTTGTTGCGGGGGAGTCTACCGGCGTGGCGCTGATTTTCGTCAACGCTGAAGGTGAGAATGTCATCGGTATTCATGCGGGTGCTAACGCTGCGCTGACGACGGCGCGCGTAGAAGCGCAACGAGCACTCATCGGTGGAGCCGAAGCCCTGCTGATGCAGCTGGAGTCACCGGTTGAAAGCGTGCTGGCCGCCGCCAAAATTGCGCATGAAAACCATACCACTGTCGTACTTAACCCTGCTCCAGCCCGTGTATTATCAGACGAGTTGTTGGCGCTGGTGGACATCATTACGCCAAACGAAACCGAAGCGGAAAAGCTGACGGGCATTCGTGTTGAAAATGATGATAATGCCGCGCGTGCGGCGAAAGTGTTGCATGAAAAGGGCATCGGGACCGTTATCATTACTCTTGGCAGCCGTGGGGTGTGGGCAAGCGTAAACGGCGAAGGGCGTCGCGTGCCGGGCTTCAGGGTTAAAGCCATTGATACGATTGCCGCAGGCGATACCTTCAACGGTGCGCTGGTGACGGCGCTGCTGGAAGGCAAAGTGATGGATGATGCGATCCGCTTTGCGCATGCCGCCGCCGCAATTGCGGTGACGCGTAAAGGGGCACAGCCTTCCGTACCGTGGCGCAAAGAGATCGATGAATTCTTAAGTCAGCAGGGGTAACGCTTGGCTACGATGAAAGATGTCGCCCGCATGGCGGGCGTTTCTACTTCGACTGTCTCTCACGTTATTAATAACGATCGTTTCGTTAGCGAGGCGATTCGGGAGAAAGTCGAAGCCGCAGTAAAAGATCTCAACTATGCGCCGTCGGCGCTGGCGCGCAGCCTTAAGCTTAACCAGACGCGCACCATCGGTATGCTGATCACCGCCAGTACCAACCCTTTTTATTCTGAACTTGTTCGCGGCGTAGAGCGCAGCTGCTTCGAGCGTGGCTACAGTCTGGTGCTGTGCAATACCGAGGGTGATGAACAGCGCATGAACCGTAACCTGGAAACGCTGATGCAAAAACGCGTCGACGGGTTATTGCTGCTCTGTACCGAAACCCATCAACCGTCGAAAGAGATTATCCAGCGCTACCCTTCAATTCCTACGGTGATGATGGACTGGGCGCCGTTCGATGGGACCAGCGATCTGATTCAGGATAATTCCCTGCTGGGCGGCGACATGGCAACTCAGCATCTGATCGATAAAGGTCATACCCGCATCGCCTGCATTACCGGCCCGCTGGATAAAACCCCGGCGCGCTTGCGTCTGGAAGGTTATCTCTCGGCGATGGAACGCGCGGGTCTTGCCATCCCTGACGGCTACCGGATCACCGGTGATTTCGAATTTAACGGCGGCTTTGAGGCGATGCAGACATTGCTGATGCAAGAGCCGCGTCCGCAGGCGGTATTTATCGGTAACGATGCGATGGCATTTGGTGCTTATCAGGCGTTGTATCAGGCGGGGTTACGCGTTCCGGACGATATGGCGATCATTGGCTACGATGATATCGAACTGGCGCGCTACATGACGCCGCCGCTGACCACCATTCATCAGCCGAAAGATGAACTGGGTGAGCTGGCCATTGATGTGTTGATCCACCGAATGGCGCAGCCCACGCTGCAACAGCAACGTCTGCAGCTTACTCCTGTTCTGATGGAACGGGGTTCGGTTTAGCCTTTGCTTTGTGGCGCTCTTTGATCAGGTTTCGGCCGTCTTTCGGTTTTAACAGCATAAAGACCAGCGCCGATACCACCGTGAGTGCGCCCATCGTAATAAAGGTATAGTGGAACTGCTCAACGGTATTCGCGCTGTCAAAACCCTCATAAAAGCGCAGCACTGCTGCACTTACCGCCACCCCTAAACTGATCGACAGCTGCTGCGTTACCGCCAGCACGCTGTTGCCGCTACTGGCATTGTCGTCAGTCAGATCGGCAAGGGTAATGGTGTTCATCGACGTAAATTGCGTCGACATTGCCATGCCCAGCACAAACAACGGCAGGATCAGCATCCAGACGGGAAGAGAGGCGGATTGCAGAGAGAATTGCGCAATCATCAGGCCGATAAAGATCGTCACGCCAACCAGCGTCTTACGATAGCCAAACCAGCGCAGTACCTGCGTAACGGTTGATTTTGCCAGAATTGAACCCATTGCCGTGGGCGCCATCATGCAGCCGGCAATCAGGGCCGGATAGCCAAAACCTACCTGCAACATCAATGGCATCAGGAACGGTACGCATCCTGTCCCCAGGCGTGAAGCTATGTTTCCTGCAATCCCGACGGAGAAGGTCCGGGTGTTAAACAGCGATAAAGAGATAAGCGGTGTCGGGTGGCGACGCGCATGACGTATATAAAGAAGGAAAAGCAGAATACCGCTGAGGATGACGGCCAGTGCCAGCCACGTTTCAACGATTTTCTCACCAAACAGCTCCATCCCGCTGGAGAACAGCACCAGGCTCAGACCAAACAGGAAAAATCCGCCCATATCGAAGCTGCGTCTTGGCGTGGTGAAGTTGGGCATATATTTGCGAGCGTAGAACAGCCCTGCCACACCAATCGGGATATTAATCAGGAAGATCCAGTGCCAGCTTGCCCAGGTCACAAACACGCCGCCGAGTACCGGGCCCAGTATCGGGCCGACGAGGCCCGGCATGGTGACGAAGTTGAGCACGGGAAGCAGCTCGCTGCGTGGGTAGGCACGCAGCAATGCCAGGCGCGCCACGGGCATCATCATCGCGCCGCCAATGCCCTGTAACACGCGGAAGATAACCAGCTCTGTTAAGGATGTGGAGAGCGCGCAGGCCAGCGAACCCAGGGTAAAGAGCGTTACGGCCAGCATGAAAACTCTGCGGGTACCGAAGCGGTCAGCCAGCCAGCCGCTTACCGGGATCAGCATCGCCACCGTCAGGGTATAGCTGATGATGGCGGATTGCATTGCCAGCGGGGAGCGGTTGAGGCTTTGTGCAATGGCGGGAAGCGCTGTGTTGAGGATGGTGGCATCCAGTGCCTGCATAAAGAACGCCATGGCTGCAATCCACGGCAATCCGGCCATGCTGCGCGCTTTTTTCTTTGTCATTTATCTACCTGCTGGTGGGTTGGCGCGGCCAGCAATGCCTGGCACGCACTCAGGGCTCGCTGCCCGTCGCTCTCCTGAATGGCATCCACTATCGCCTGATGCAAATCCAGCTTTACCACTTCGTCTTGTGTAATAGAGGAAAAGTAGGTGTGGTACACCGAATGGAATAACGAGGCAAAGGAGGTCAGGAAGGGATTGGCGCTCATCATATAGATATGTTCATGCCAGGCCATATCGACCTCAACCCAGCGTTCCCGGTTGAAGTGTTTTTTCAGGAATACCATTTCTTCCATCAACGCGTTAAGTTGCGCTTTCTGCTCTGCTGTTCCGAGCGTGGCGGCAAGCAGGCAGGCCTGGGGTTCAAGGCTGCTACGCATCACGAGGAAGTGATCGACCACCTGATGAAAGTTATCTTCGGTCATCCACCAGGAGAGCAGCTCCTGATCGAGAAAATTCCAGTTACTCTGCGGCATCACGCGCGTACCAATGCGCGGGCGCGGGAGAACCATCCCTTTTGCCGTCAGGGTTTTCACCGCTTCACGAACGGCGGTACGGCTCACCCCAAACTGCTCGCCCAACTCCATTTCACCCGGCAGGATGCTGCCCGGGGCATATTTTCCCGCTAAAATCCGCTGCGCCAGCTTTTCTGCCAGCACATAGGAGAGGTTTTTTTGGGCGGCCAGCTGTTGTGCGCTTAATGGCATCGCGTTTATTCCTTAATGTTTCATGCTGATAATTATGCCACCTCGAATGTGATTGTGGTTGTAGATACATCAAATAGAACAATTTGTAGCTTGATTTCACCGCTATTGGTGAAAAAAAACACGGACGGAAACTTTTTTTAAATTTCCTCTTGTCACTGTGAAATAACTCCCTATAATGCGCCTCCACTGACACGGAACAACGGCACACACGCCGCCGGGTCAGCAGAGAAAAGCAAAATAAACGCTTGACTCTGAAGCGGGAAAGCGTAATATGCACACCCCGCGCCGCAGCGAAAACGAAGCGGCACTGCTCTTTAACAATTTATCAGACAATCTGTGTGGGCACTCAAAGTGACATGGATTCTTAACGTCGCAAGACGAAAAATGAATACCAAGTCTCTGAGTGAACATACGTAATTCATTACGAAGTTTAATTCACGAGCATCAAACTTAAATTGAAGAGTTTGATCATGGCTCAGATTGAACGCTGGCGGCAGGCCTAACACATGCAAGTCGAACGGTAGCACAGAGAGCTTGCTCTCGGGTGACGAGTGGCGGACGGGTGAGTAATGTCTGGGAAACTGCCTGATGGAGGGGGATAACTACTGGAAACGGTAGCTAATACCGCATAACGTCGCAAGACCAAAGAGGGGGACCTTCGGGCCTCTTGCCATCAGATGTGCCCAGATGGGATTAGCTAGTAGGTGGGGTAACGGCTCACCTAGGCGACGATCCCTAGCTGGTCTGAGAGGATGACCAGCCACACTGGAACTGAGACACGGTCCAGACTCCTACGGGAGGCAGCAGTGGGGAATATTGCACAATGGGCGCAAGCCTGATGCAGCCATGCCGCGTGTATGAAGAAGGCCTTCGGGTTGTAAAGTACTTTCAGCGGGGAGGAAGGTGTTGTGGTTAATAACCGCAGCAATTGACGTTACCCGCAGAAGAAGCACCGGCTAACTCCGTGCCAGCAGCCGCGGTAATACGGAGGGTGCAAGCGTTAATCGGAATTACTGGGCGTAAAGCGCACGCAGGCGGTCTGTCAAGTCGGATGTGAAATCCCCGGGCTCAACCTGGGAACTGCATTCGAAACTGGCAGGCTAGAGTCTTGTAGAGGGGGGTAGAATTCCAGGTGTAGCGGTGAAATGCGTAGAGATCTGGAGGAATACCGGTGGCGAAGGCGGCCCCCTGGACAAAGACTGACGCTCAGGTGCGAAAGCGTGGGGAGCAAACAGGATTAGATACCCTGGTAGTCCACGCCGTAAACGATGTCGACTTGGAGGTTGTGCCCTTGAGGCGTGGCTTCCGGAGCTAACGCGTTAAGTCGACCGCCTGGGGAGTACGGCCGCAAGGTTAAAACTCAAATGAATTGACGGGGGCCCGCACAAGCGGTGGAGCATGTGGTTTAATTCGATGCAACGCGAAGAACCTTACCTACTCTTGACATCCAGAGAACTTTCCAGAGATGGATTGGTGCCTTCGGGAACTCTGAGACAGGTGCTGCATGGCTGTCGTCAGCTCGTGTTGTGAAATGTTGGGTTAAGTCCCGCAACGAGCGCAACCCTTATCCTTTGTTGCCAGCGGTTAGGCCGGGAACTCAAAGGAGACTGCCAGTGATAAACTGGAGGAAGGTGGGGATGACGTCAAGTCATCATGGCCCTTACGAGTAGGGCTACACACGTGCTACAATGGCGCATACAAAGAGAAGCGACCTCGCGAGAGCAAGCGGACCTCATAAAGTGCGTCGTAGTCCGGATTGGAGTCTGCAACTCGACTCCATGAAGTCGGAATCGCTAGTAATCGTAGATCAGAATGCTACGGTGAATACGTTCCCGGGCCTTGTACACACCGCCCGTCACACCATGGGAGTGGGTTGCAAAAGAAGTAGGTAGCTTAACCTTCGGGAGGGCGCTTACCACTTTGTGATTCATGACTGGGGTGAAGTCGTAACAAGGTAACCGTAGGGGAACCTGCGGTTGGATCACCTCCTTACCTTAAAGAACCTGCCTTTGTAGTGCTCACACAGATTGTCTGATGAAAAGTAAATAGCAAGGCGTCTTGCGATTGAGACTTCAGTGTCCCCTTCGTCTAGAGGCCCAGGACACCGCCCTTTCACGGCGGTAACAGGGGTTCGAATCCCCTAGGGGACGCCACTTGCTGGTTCGTGAGTGAAAGTCACCTGCCGTCATATCTCAAAACTGACTTGCGAGTCATGTTTGAGATATTTGCTCTTTAAAAATCTGGATCAAGCTGAAAATTGAAACGACACACATGTTATGTGTGTTCGAGTCTCTCAAATTTTCGCAAACCGATGATGAATCGAAAGAAACATCTTCGGGTTGTGAGGTTAAGCGACTAAGCGTACACGGTGGATGCCCTGGCAGTCAGAGGCGATGAAGGACGTGCTAATCTGCGAAAAGCGCCGGCGAGGTGATATGAACCTTTGACCCGGCGATGTCCGAATGGGGAAACCCAGTGTGATTCGTCACACTATCGTTAACTGAATACATAGGTTAACGAGGCGAACCGGGGGAACTGAAACATCTAAGTACCCCGAGGAAAAGAAATCAACCGAGATTCCCCCAGTAGCGGCGAGCGAACGGGGAGCAGCCCGGAGTCTGAATCAGCTTGTGTGTTAGTGGAACGGTCTGGAAAGTCCGACGGTACAGGGTGATAGTCCCGTACACGAAAATGCACAGGCTGTGAACTCGAAGAGTAGGGCGGGACACGTGGTATCCTGTCTGAATATGGGGGGACCATCCTCCAAGGCTAAATACTCCTGACTGACCGATAGTGAACCAGTACCGTGAGGGAAAGGCGAAAAGAACCCCGGCGAGGGGAGTGAAAAAGAACCTGAAACCGTGTACGTACAAGCAGTGGGAGCCTACTTGTTAGGTGACTGCGTACCTTTTGTATAATGGGTCAGCGACTTATATTCTGTAGCAAGGTTAACCGTATAGGGGAGCCGAAGGGAAACCGAGTCTTAACTGGGCGTTAAGTTGCAGGGTATAGACCCGAAACCCGGTGATCTAGCCATGGGCAGGTTGAAGGTTGGGTAACACTAACTGGAGGACCGAACCGACTAATGTTGAAAAATTAGCGGATGACCTGTGGCTGGGGGTGAAAGGCCAATCAAACCGGGAGATAGCTGGTTCTCCCCGAAAGCTATTTAGGTAGCGCCTCGTGAACTCATCTTCGGGGGTAGAGCACTGTTTCGGCTAGGGGGCCATCCCGGCTTACCAACCCGATGCAAACTACGAATACCGAAGAATGTTATCACGGGAGACACACGGCGGGTGCTAACGTCCGTCGTGAAGAGGGAAACAACCCAGACCGCCAGCTAAGGTCCCAAAGTCATGGTTAAGTGGGAAACGATGTGGGAAGGCACAGACAGCCAGGATGTTGGCTTAGAAGCAGCCATCATTTAAAGAAAGCGTAATAGCTCACTGGTCGAGTCGGCCTGCGCGGAAGATGTAACGGGGCTAAACCATGCACCGAAGCTGCGGCAGCGACGCTTATGCGTTGTTGGGTAGGGGAGCGTTCTGTAAGCCGTTGAAGGTGGCCTGTGAGGGTTGCTGGAGGTATCAGAAGTGCGAATGCTGACATAAGTAACGATAAAGCGGGTGAAAAGCCCGCTCGCCGGAAGACCAAGGGTTCCTGTCCAACGTTAATCGGGGCAGGGTGAGTCGACCCCTAAGGCGAGGCCGAAAGGCGTAGTCGATGGGAAACAGGTTAATATTCCTGTACTTGGTGTTACTGCGAAGGGGGGACGGAGAAGGCTATGTTAGCCGGGCGACGGTTGTCCCGGTTTAAGCATGTAGGCGGAGGTTCCAGGTAAATCCGGTACCTTTTAACGCTGAGGTGTGATGACGAGGCACTACGGTGCTGAAGTAACAAATGCCCTGCTTCCAGGAAAAGCCTCTAAGCATCAGGTAACACGAAATCGTACCCCAAACCGACACAGGTGGTCAGGTAGAGAATACCAAGGCGCTTGAGAGAACTCGGGTGAAGGAACTAGGCAAAATGGTGCCGTAACTTCGGGAGAAGGCACGCTGATATGTAGGTGAAGCCCCTGCGGGTGGAGCTGAAATCAGTCGAAGATACCAGCTGGCTGCAACTGTTTATTAAAAACACAGCACTGTGCAAACACGAAAGTGGACGTATACGGTGTGACGCCTGCCCGGTGCCGGAAGGTTAATTGATGGGGTTAGCGGCAACGCGAAGCTCTTGATCGAAGCCCCGGTAAACGGCGGCCGTAACTATAACGGTCCTAAGGTAGCGAAATTCCTTGTCGGGTAAGTTCCGACCTGCACGAATGGCGTAATGATGGCCAGGCTGTCTCCACCCGAGACTCAGTGAAATTGAACTCGCTGTGAAGATGCAGTGTACCCGCGGCAAGACGGAAAGACCCCGTGAACCTTTACTATAGCTTGACACTGAACACTGGTCCTTGATGTGTAGGATAGGTGGGAGGCTTTGAAGCGTGGACGCCAGTCTGCGTGGAGCCGACCTTGAAATACCACCCTTTAATGGCTGGTGTTCTAACGTAGACCCGTGATCCGGGTTGCGGACAGTGTCTGGTGGGTAGTTTGACTGGGGCGGTCTCCTCCCAAAGAGTAACGGAGGAGCACGAAGGTTAGCTAATCCTGGTCGGACATCAGGAGGTTAGTGCAATGGCATAAGCTAGCTTGACTGCGAGAGTGACGGCTCGAGCAGGTGCGAAAGCAGGTCATAGTGATCCGGTGGTTCTGAATGGAAGGGCCATCGCTCAACGGATAAAAGGTACTCCGGGGATAACAGGCTGATACCGCCCAAGAGTTCATATCGACGGCGGTGTTTGGCACCTCGATGTCGGCTCATCACATCCTGGGGCTGAAGTAGGTCCCAAGGGTATGGCTGTTCGCCATTTAAAGTGGTACGCGAGCTGGGTTTAGAACGTCGTGAGACAGTTCGGTCCCTATCTGCCGTGGGCGCTGGAGAATTGAGGGGGGCTGCTCCTAGTACGAGAGGACCGGAGTGGACGCATCACTGGTGTTCGGGTTGTCATGCCAATGGCACTGCCCGGTAGCTAAATGCGGAAGAGATAAGTGCTGAAAGCATCTAAGCACGAAACTTGCCCCGAGATGAGTTCTCCCTGAGACTATAAGTCTCCTGAAGGAACGTTAAAGACTATGACGTTGATAGGTCGGGTGTGTAAGCGCAGCGATGCGTTGAGCTAACCGATACTAATGAACCGTGAGGCTTAACCTTACAACGCCGAAGCTGTTTTGGCGGTGAGAGACGATTTTCAGCCTGATACAGATAACAGAATTTGCCTGGCGGCTTTAGCGCGGTGGTCCCACCTGACCCCATGCCGAACTCAGAAGTGAAACGCCGTAGCGCCGATGGTAGTGTGGGGTCTCCCCATGTGAGAGTAGGGAACTGCCAGGCATCAAATAGAAGAACCCCGTACCGTAAGGTGCGGGGTTTTTTGCTTTGGGCTTCTCTCTCCCACAGGAAGAGGGCATCAAACCGCACTCCACGTCGTAATAAACTCCGCTATCCCATCCACATCATTTAAATCCAACAGCGGAACCTCAAGCGGCAATACAACATCACTGGCCACCGCAATCACATGCTCATCAAGCGTTAACTCGCTAACATCATGCCCGGCATCGCTTCGGAACAGCAGGATCTTAGGTACAGCCTCATGCTTAAACCCCTCGACCAGCACCAGATCCAGGCTGGAATGATCCATCCGGCTGACCAGATAAGCCAGATCCAGCGGTGCCTCATCTGGCGTTTCTGTCATTAATGCCCAGCGCTGATTGCTTGCCACGATTGTCTGCGCGGCACCCGCTTTACGCAGCTCATAGCTGTCTTTTCCCGGTTTATCGACATCCATGTTATGGTGCGTATGCTTAATCAATCCGGGGCGAATACCTTTCGCACACAGTGCGGGTATTAGTTTCTTCAGCAGCGTGGTTTTCCCTGTGCCGCTCCATGCGGAAATAGCTAAAACGGGGATCATCTCTTCTCCTGCATCCTCTGCAAATCTTCACTCGTATTCACGTTCACAAAAGCCGATTTGAAATCGCTAAAATCAACAGGATGGCCGCCAGACTGGCGCATAAACACCATCACTCTGCGTTCTCCCGCCGCCAGATACGCCTCCAGAGAAGACACTAGCGAGCGGTGCATTAAGGCAATAGCAGGATGGTCGCGCTCGCCGTCATGTACCCAAACCACGGATGCTGTGCCACGAAGCTGAACCAGACGCTCAACGAGACAGGATGGAATAAACGGGGTATCGCAGGGACAGAACAGAAACCACTCACTGTTCGACTGCTGCATCACTGAGAGCATACCGGCCAGCGGCCCCGGGTAATCCTCAATATTATCCTGATACACGGCATACCCGCTGTGCTGATACGTGTCGATATGCCTGTTCGCGCTGATGGCAAGGGTTGTCACCTGGCCGGCGAGCGTATCAGCGACACATTGCCATAAGGGTTTGCCATTCAGGAGCTGGAGCCCCTTATCTTTCCCTCCCATCCGCGTTGCTCTGCCACCTGCCAGAACGACCCCAATGATTTCCTGGCTAAGATTCACGAATATCGCCTCTTTTATTGTGGGATTGACCCTGCTAACGTGTCACTCTAAATGAAAGGAGCACCACCATGAAATGTAAACGTCTGAATGAAGTTATTGAACTCCTCCAGCCAGCCTGGCAAAAAGAGCCAGAGCTTAATCTGATGCAATTCTTGCAGAAACTGGCAAAAGAGTCAGGTTTTGACGGCGAACTGGCAGACCTTTCTGACGACATCCTGATCTACCACCTCAAAATGCGCGATTCTGCCAAAGATGCTGTTATTCCTGGTATTCAGAAGGATTATGAGGAAGATTTTAAAACGGCGCTGCTGCGCGCCCGTGGCGTAATTAAAGAGTAAAAGCTTGTAAGCGGAGCCACCGAAATCGCCACAAGATGATATCCTGAATCATTCGTATAATTTCCGGATGATCGGATGAACGACCAGGCTTTTACTTTCCAGACATTACACCCGGATACCATTATGGATGCCCTGTTTGAACAGGGCATTCGTGTGGATTCGGGGTTAACGCCTTTAAATAGCTACGAAAACCGTGTCTATCAATTTCAGGATGAGGATCGTCAGCGCTTTGTCGTGAAGTTCTATCGGCCTGAACGTTGGACCGCAGAACAAATTCAGGAAGAGCATCAGTTTGCTCACGATCTGCTGGATGACGATGTCCCGGTTGCCGCACCGATAAAATTCAACAACCAAACGCTGCTGACGCATGAAGGCTTTTATTACGCTGTATTCCCAAGCCTGGGTGGCCGCCAGTTTGAAGCGGATAATATCGATCAAATGGAGTGGGTTGCCCGCTATCTGGGTCGCATTCACCAGACGGGAAGAAAAACGGCATTCACAGCCCGACCGACGATCGGTATTCAGGAATATCTTATCGAGCCGCGCCAGGTATTCGAAACCTCTGCACTGATCCCCACTGGGCTAAAGGCTGATTTCCTCAGCGCCACCGATAAACTTATTGCTGCGGTAAAAACCTGCTGGCGCGATGATATTTCCGTCCTGCGCCTGCACGGCGATTGTCACGCCGGAAATATACTCTGGCGCGATGGCCCGCTGTTTGTTGATCTTGATGATGCGCGCATGGGGCCCGCGGTTCAGGACCTGTGGATGCTGCTGAATGGCGACAAAGCCGAGCAACGCATGCAGCTTGAAACCATTATTGAAGCCTATGAAGAATTTAGCCCGTTTAATTCAGACGAAATTGCCCTGATTGAACCTTTACGTGCGATGCGTTTTGTATATTATCTCGCGTGGTTAATCAGGCGTTGGGACGATCCCGCATTTCCCCGTAATTTCCCGTGGCTTACCGGGGAAGATTACTGGCGCAGCCAGATATCTACATTCACTGAGCAGGTTAAGGTTCTTCAGGAACCCCCGCTGCAATTAACGCCGATGTATTAATAGGACACACCCAGGAGAGAGTTAATCATGAAAAAAATTTGGCTGGCGCTGGCAGGTATGATTCTGGCATTTAGCGCTTCTGCTGCACAATTTACCGACGGCAAACAGTACACTACGCTGGAGAAGCCGGTTGCTGGCGAGCCACAGGTTCTCGAGTTCTTCTCGTTCTACTGCCCGCACTGCTACCAGTTCGAAGAAGTGCTGCATGTTTCTGACAACGTGAAGAAAAAACTGCCGGAAGGCACCAAAATGACCAAGTACCACGTTGAGTTCCTGGGCCCATTGGGTAAAGACCTGACTCAGGCGTGGGCGGTTGCGATGGCACTGGGCGTGGAAGATAAGATCACTGCCCCAATGTTTGAAGCCGTGCAGAAAACCCAGACCGTTCAGACCACAGCGGATATCCGTAAAGTGTTCGTTGATGCTGGTGTGAAAGGGGAAGAGTATGACGCCGCGTGGAATAGCTTTGTGGTGAAATCTCTGGTTGCTCAGCAGGAAAAAGCGGCGTCTGACCTGCAGCTTCAGGGCGTTCCGGCGATGTTCGTTAACGGTAAATATCAGCTGAACATGCAGGGCATGGACACCAGCAGCATGGATATTTTCGTTCAGCAGTATGCTGACACCGTGAAATACCTGGTTGAGAAAAAGTAAGTTCTTAGAGATGAAAACGCCGGTCACTGACCGGCGTTTTTGTATGAAGATTTAATGCTGTCTATCTGCTCGTCTTTTTCTTTCCAGAGTGTATTAAGCCACTGCTGGAAACGACGTTTGAAATTTTTATCGTTAACGTAGTCGCCATGCAGTTCGGCATCGACGGGAACTAAATTCACCCGCACAACAATGTGTGTCAGCTTGCCGCTGAGCATATCGAAGAACGGGGTGTTATCGTTCTTCGGGTAGCAGAGCGTGACGTTGAGTAACTTATCGAACTGAGCACCCAGTACATTAAGCGCCATCGCAATGCCCGCCGCCTTTGGCGGCAGCAGGTTTTGATACGGGGAGCGTGTTTGCTGACGTTTCTCTTCCGTAAACCGGGAGCCTTCCACAAAGTTCACAATGGTTGTTGGATGCGCGCGAAACTTTTCGCAGGAACGGCGGGTGGTCTCTACATCCTTACCACGACGCTCCGGATGACGAAGCAAATAGCTGCGCGAATAGCGTTTCATAAACGGCATATCGAGCGCCCAGCAGGCCAGCCCAATAAAAGGTACCCAGGCAAGTTGTTGCTTGAGGAAGTATTTATTCATCGGGATGTGTTTGCGGAAAAGCACGCATAACACCACGATGTCGGCCCAGCTGTGATGATTACAAATCAGCAGATACCAGTTCTTTTTATTGAGGCTCTCCAGTCCTTCGACATCCCACTTCAGATGCGGGTTCAGACACAACAGGATCGCCAGCCCTTCACACCAACAGTACATCATGAAGTTACAAAACGCTGACACGGCTCGCCACACCGAGGGCACAGGCAGCAGCAGTTTAATGATCCCGGCGATGATGATCGGCACGGAACAGGCGATCGTCACCAGAATAGTTAAAATGATGCTTAACAGTAAGGTTATTGCAGCGAGCAATCTCGACATGATGAGTTTTTTCAGGTGGTTAGCGGTAAGAGCGCGGCCGACACGTCGGCGCTGGGCGCTGATTTTACCAGAAAAACGACAAAGTATTGGCGCTTTCACGCCGTCATTTGACCGCTTTTACCCTGACGCAGAAGATTTCTCTAATATTGCGCACTAATCAGGACTTATATCCACATAGACTAAATTGCCATCAGTAAGTTGTTTTTATGTGATGCGCTTAATTAACAATATGATATTTAATGATTTATTATCAGTCTTGATCTGCAATGGCTGTCTGTTTTTCATTTGAAGTGAAAATATTCACAAACTTATCCACAGTTTGATTTTTGCGAGCGATCCTCACGATCGCAAAATCTTTTTCTGTATCGGGACTGAATAACTGATGTTTTCATCCTTATGTGGCATCCTTTACGCATAAATTGATTAAAGGCACGGACATTATGGTTCAGATCCCAGAAAACCCACTTATTCTCGTCGATGGCTCATCTTACCTGTATCGGGCATACCATGCGTTTCCTCCTCTGACCAATAGCGCAGGGGAACCTACCGGCGCAATGTACGGCGTGCTGAATATGCTGCGCAGCCTGATCCTTCAGTATCAGCCAACCCATGCGGCAGTCGTTTTTGATGCGAAAGGCAAAACCTTCCGCGATGAGTTGTTCGAGCATTACAAATCCCACCGTCCGCCTATGCCTGACGATCTACGTGCGCAAATTGAGCCGCTGCACGCCATGGTGAAAGCGATGGGCCTGCCGCTGCTGGCTGTCTCCGGTGTGGAGGCCGACGACGTCATCGGTACGCTGGCGCGAGAAGCAGAAAAAATGGGTCGTCCGGTACTGATCAGCACCGGTGATAAAGATATGGCACAGTTGGTGACGCCAGGCATCACCCTGATTAACACTATGACCAATACCATTCTGGGGCCAGAAGAGGTGGTCACTAAGTATGGCGTGCCGCCGGAACTGATTATCGACTTCCTTGCCTTGATGGGCGACTCCTCGGATAACATTCCTGGTGTGCCCGGCGTCGGTGAAAAAACCGCACAGGCGTTGCTTCAGGGTCTGGGTGGGTTGGATACGCTTTACGCCGAATCAGACAAAATTGCAGGCCTCTCCTTCCGTGGCGCAAAAACCATGGCCGGCAAACTGGAAGAGAACAAAGAGGTGGCTTATCTCTCTTATAAGCTGGCAACAATCAAAACCGATGTAGAACTGGAACTGGGCTGTGAGCAGCTGGAAGTGCAACAGCCTTCTGCTGACGAATTGCTGAGCCTGTTTAAGAAATACGAATTCAAGCGCTGGACCACTGACGTGGAAGCGGGTAAATGGCTGCAGGCGAAAGGGGCCAAACCTGCTGCAAAGCCAAAAGAGACGATTGTCGTTGATGCCGAAGAGCAGGCAGAAGAAGAAGCCACAGTCCTCTCCTTCGATAACTACGAAACCATTCTTGAAGAGTCGCAGCTGATCGCCTGGATCGAGAAACTGAAAAAGGCACCGGTGTTTGCCTTTGATACCGAAACTGACAGCCTCGATAATATCTCTGCCAACATGGTGGGTCTGTCCTTTGCAACAGAGCCGGGTATGGCAGCCTATGTGCCTGTGGCGCACGATTATCTGGATGCACCAGAGCAGATCTCTCGCGAACGTGTGCTTGAGCTGCTGAAGCCGATTCTGGAAGACGAAAAGGCGCTGAAGGTCGGGCAAAACCTCAAGTATGACCGCGGTATTCTGCAAAACTACGGCATTGAACTGCGCGGGATTGCCTTCGACACCATGCTCGAATCCTACATTCTGGACAGCGTCGCGGGTCGTCATGATATGGATTCCTTATCTGACCGCTGGCTCAAGCACAAAACCATCACCTTTGAAGAGATTGCCGGTAAAGGAAAAAATCAGCTCACCTTTAACCAGATAGCTCTCGAAGAAGCAGGGCGCTACGCGGCGGAAGATGCCGACGTCACGCTGCAGCTGCATCTGAAAATGTGGCCGAAACTGCAGAAGCATGAAGGTCCGCTCAACGTGTTCCAGCATATCGAAATGCCGCTGGTTCCCGTGTTGTCGCGTATTGAACGCAACGGCGTAAAAATCGACCCTACGGTGCTGCATAACCACTCCGGAGAGTTGGCACAGCGTCTGACCGAGCTTGAGCAGAAAGCCCATGAGCTTGCAGGCGAACCGTTTAACCTCTCTTCACCGAAACAGTTGCAAACCATCCTGTTTGAAAAACAGGGCATCAAGCCGCTGAAGAAAACCCCTGGCGGTGCGCCATCCACCTCTGAAGAGGTGCTGGAAGAACTGGCACTGGATTACCCGCTGCCAAAAGTGATCCTGCAGTACCGTGGTCTCGCGAAGCTGAAGTCTACTTATACCGACAAGCTCCCGCTGATGATCAACCCGAAAACGGGCCGGGTGCATACGTCATATCATCAGGCGGTTGCGGCAACCGGTCGACTCTCGTCAACCGATCCAAACCTGCAGAACATCCCGGTGCGTAATGAAGAGGGGCGTCGCATTCGCCAGGCCTTTATTGCACCTGATGACTACCTGATTGTCTCGGCTGACTACTCGCAAATTGAGTTGCGCATTATGGCGCACCTGTCCCGTGACAAAGGCCTGCTGACGGCATTTGCGGAAGGGAAAGATATTCACCGGGCGACCGCAGCGGAAGTGTTCGGTTTGCCGCTGGACAGCGTGACAAACGAGCAGCGCCGCAGCGCAAAAGCGATCAACTTCGGTCTGATCTACGGTATGAGCGCTTTCGGCCTTTCACGCCAGCTCAACATCCCGCGTAAAGAGTCGCAGAAGTATATGGATCTCTACTTCGAACGTTACCCGGGCGTGCTGGAGTACATGGAACGCACTCGCGCTCAGGCGAAAGAGAAAGGTTACGTTGAAACCCTGGATGGCCGCCGTCTTTATCTTCCGGACATCAAATCCAGCAACGCGGCGCGCCGCGCTGGCGCAGAACGTGCCGCGATCAACGCCCCGATGCAGGGAACTGCAGCAGACATCATCAAGCGTGCAATGATTGCCGTGGATGCCTGGCTGGAGAAAGAGAAGCCGCGCGTGAAAATGATCATGCAGGTACACGATGAACTGGTGTTTGAAGTGCATAAAGACGATCTCGACACCGTGTCGAAAAAGATCCACGAACTGATGGAAAGCAGCATGACGCTTGACGTGCCGTTGCTGGTGGAAGTGGGGAGTGGTGAAAACTGGGATCAGGCTCACTAACGGTTCTGTGAATAACGCGCTTTTTATGTAAGTTAGCAACATAACCACGTGCGTTTTGTGACGATCATTAGAATTCCCTATGTAAAGAATGAAAAAAAACTACAAAAAGTGCTTTTTCTGCAGCAAAAAAAGGGGTAGAGTTATCGACGTAGGGTACAGAGGTAAGATGTTCTATCTTTCAGACCTTTTACTTCACGTAATCGGATTTGGCTGAATATTTTAGCCGCCCCAGTCAGTAATGACTGGGGCGTTTTTTATTGTGGCAAAGAAAAGTTCAGGTAAAAAAAAGCGCGGGCATTGCCGCGCTCAGTATTACTCTTCTTCCGCTTCTGTCGCGGGTTCCAGCTCGTTAAACCAGCTATCAAGCTTCTGGCGCAGCTTGTCTACACCCTGTTTTTTCAGCGAAGAGAAAGGCTCCACCTGTACATCGCCATTGAAGGCCAGTACCGCTTCGCGAACCATATTCACCTGCGCTTTACGCGCACCGCTTGCCAGCTTATCGGCTTTTGTCAGCAGCACCAGCACGGCAATATCGCTTGCGACGGCCCAGTCGATCATCTGCTGATCGAGATCTTTCAGCGGATGGCGAATGTCCATCAGCACCACCAGACCTTTCAGGCACATGCGTTTTTCCAGGTATTCGCCCAGCGCACGTTGCCATTTTATCTTCATCTCTTCAGGCACCTGCGCATAACCATATCCCGGCAAGTCGACCAGGCGTTTGCCTTCAGCCACTTCAAAGAGGTTGATCAGCTGGGTACGGCCAGGCGTTTTTGAGGTGCGCGCCAGGTTCTTCTGATTGGTCAGCGTATTCAGGGCGCTGGATTTCCCCGCATTGGAGCGGCCAGCAAAAGCCACTTCAATACCGGTATCAGATGGCAGGTGGCGAATATCGGGCGCACTGGTGACAAAATGCGTCTGTTGGTAGTTCCAGGTAGTCACGTGGTCGTCTCCAAAATCGTAATCTGGGGGGGATTATACCCGAATGCCAACAAAAGGCTTTTCTCATTACACAGAGCTTGCAGGGGAAAGCCCGCACTTGTGTGAGAGATCGGCTCATCATGCTATGGGAGATTTAAGAGAATTCGCAGGTGTCAAAAAAGTCAAACTGTTTTAAATCATAAGCTTATTTCCGGGTAATTGTCTGAAAATCTCTTTTTGCACCGTTTCGTTGCTTGTTAGTTTAAGCGAACAAGGTAAAGTATGCGTCAGGGCGAGGAAGCCAACAGGAATTCGACTTAAGGATTAGGGTCAGGAGCGCCAGGAGGCGAAGACGCAGGACAGTCAGGACGACCGGCGCTTGGAGGCGTTTTAAAAGGAAAGGGAACCGTACACGGACGGTATCAGCCAAGGGATAAACAGGGTTTGTTGTTGGTAAACATGGAATGTCTGACCCGCTAAGGGTTGTGAGTCAGGAAAAAAGGCGACAGATTGCTCTGTCGCCTTTTTTCTTTGCTTGCTTTCTGCTAGATTTCGCCGCAATTCTATACTGAAGAAAACGACTTAAAGACAAAACATCATGAAAAAACCAACCTCCGCAGCGGGTGCTAAACGCCCTGCGAAAGCACGCCGCAAAACGCGCGAAGAACTGAACCAGGAAGCGCGCGATCGCAAACGCGATAAAAAACATCGTGGCCATGCTGCGGGAAGCCGTGCGAACGGCGGTGGTGCAGCGGGCGCTTCTGCAAAAGGCAAACAGCAGAAAGATCCTCGTATCGGCAGTAAAACTCCCATTCCACTGGGCGTGACAGACACCCCGGTCACTAAGCAGCACAAACCAAAGAGCGAGAAACCTATGCTTTCACCGCAGGCTGAGCTGGATTTGCTGGAGAACGATGAGCGCCTGGACGCGCTGCTGGAACGTCTTGAAGAGGGTGAAACCCTGACCGCTGAAGAGCAATCATGGGTGGATGCCAAACTGGACCGCATTGATGAGCTGATGCAGAAGCTGGGTCTGTCTTATGACGACGAAGACGACGAAGAAGAAGATGAAAAGCAGGAAGATATGATGCGTCTTCTGAAGGGTGGAAACTAACATTTGCACCCGGCAGGTACGATAGTCCTGCTTATAACCCTTCCGGTTATATGTTATCTGGTGTGGTTATTCGTTAAACTACGGCGGTTGTCGCGGCGACAGAAGTGGCTGCGCACCCGAATGATGGCCCGCAACGGGGCCAGAACGGGCCGCCGTATACGAACGCGACACCAACGGAAGGAGTGAGCATGTCAGCACCAACTATCGACTGGGATTTGGCCCTAATCCAGAAATATAACTATTCCGGGCCGCGTTATACGTCATACCCCACTGCGCTGGAGTTCTCCGATGCCTTCGGCGAGGCGGATTTTCAGCAGGCTGTTGCGCGCTATCCTGAGCGCCCGCTGTCGCTCTACGTCCATATTCCGTTCTGCCACAAGCTCTGCTACTTCTGCGGCTGCAATAAAATCGTTACCCGTCAGCAGCATAAAGCCGATCAGTATCTCGATGCGCTCGAACAGGAAATTCTTCACCGCGCACCGCTGTTTAAAGGGCGTCACGTCAGCCAGCTTCATTGGGGCGGCGGCACGCCAACCTACCTGAATAAAGCGCAAATCACGCGTTTGATGACGCTTTTACGCAGCCACTTTAATTTTAATGACGATGCTGAAATCTCGATCGAGGTTGATCCGCGTGAAATTGAGCTGGATGTCCTGGATCACTTACGCGCGGAAGGCTTCAACCGTCTGAGCATGGGCGTGCAGGATTTCAACAAAGAGGTCCAGCGTCTGGTGAACCGCGAGCAGGACGAAGAGTTTATCTTTGCCTTGCTCAATCATGCGCGTGAAATCGGCTTTACGTCGACCAATATTGACCTGATTTACGGCCTGCCAAAACAGACGCCGGAGAGCTTTGCCTTCACGCTGAAACGTGTAGCCGAGCTTAACCCGGACCGCCTGAGCGTCTTTAACTACGCGCACCTGCCAACGTTGTTCGCCGCCCAGCGTAAAATCAAAGATGCTGATCTCCCTTCTGCTCAGCAGAAATTGGATATCCTGCAGGAAACCATTACTTCACTGACCGAGACCGGCTATCAGTTTATCGGTATGGATCACTTTGCTCGTCCGGATGACGAACTGGCGATCGCCCAGCGAGAAGGGGTGCTGCACCGCAACTTCCAGGGATACACCACGCAGGGCGATACCGATCTGCTCGGTCTGGGCGTCTCCGCGATAAGCATGATGGGCGACTGCTACGCGCAGAACCAGAAAGAGCTGAAGCTGTATTATCAGCAGGTGGATGAAACCGGCAACGCCCTGTGGCGCGGCATTGCGTTAACCCGTGATGACTGTATCCGTCGCGATGTGATCAAGGCGCTTATCTGCAACTTCCGTCTCGAATTCAGCGATGTTGAGGCGCACTGGGATCTGCACTTCAGGGATTACTTCGCGGAAGATCTGAAGCTTCTGGCACCGCTGGCGAAAGATGGGCTGGTGGAGGTGTCGGAGAGTGCCGTTGAGGTCACGCCGAAGGGGCGTCTGTTGATTCGTAACATCTGTATGTGCTTTGACGCGTATCTGCGCCAGAAGGCGCGCATGCAGCAGTTCTCGCGGGTAATTTAAGCAGCAATGCCGGGTGTCGCTTCGCTTACCCGGCCTACATTTGCGCTTTTGTAGGCCGGGTAAGGCGAAGCCGCCACCCGGCTTTTCATTGACAGCTCGCTAGCTAAACAGCCCCACCAGCGCCGCACACAAAACAGCCGCAACGGCGGTTTGTGGCGTGTGGCTTTCAACGGCTCCGCTAGAGAGCATATTTACCAAAGTTTCCAGCATGATCGACACCCTCAATTTCCGGGCACGATCATACAAAACTCATCAGAACAGTAAAGCGCAAAATAACGGCAATTTGCGCTCAATTAATAACCTTTACACTTCGGGTAAGATTACTCCATTCCCAGCTCTTTAAGCTTGCGCGTCAGGGTATTACGTCCCCATCCCAACAGGCGGGCGGCTTCCTGCTTATGGCCTTGCGTATGACGAAGCGCGGTGGTCAACAACGTACGTTCCATCTCTGGCTGGGCTTCAGACAACAAGTTTTGATGACCGGAACGCAGCGCGCGGTCGGCCCATTGTGCCAGCAGCGTCGCCCAACTGTCCGGCAACGCGTGACCGGTACTGCTCTCAGGCGCGGTCGCTTCAAACAGTTCGGCCGGTAAATCCTGAATTAACACTTCCTGCCCGGCAGCCATCACGGTTAACCAGCGACAGGTATTCTCCAGCTGACGCACGTTGCCAGGCCACGCCAGACGCGTCAGGGCGGCATCGGTTTCCGGGTGAAGCTGCTTGGCTTCCACACCCAGCTCGCGGGCGGCCACCTGCAGGAAATGGCGCGCCAGGCGGGGAATATCTTCCCGGCGCTCACGCAGCGGCGGCAGATGAACGCGAATCACGTTCAGGCGATGGAATAAATCCTCACGGAATTTGCCTTCCTGTACGCGTTGCTCCAGGTTCTGGTGCGTCGCGGCGATAATGCGCACGTCCACCTTCACCGGCGCGTAGCCGCCCACGCGATAAAACTGCCCGTCGGCCAGCACGCGCAACAGGCGGGTCTGAACATCCAGCGGCATATCGCCGATCTCGTCCAGGAAAAGCGTCCCGCCATCAGCCTGTTCGAAGCGCCCCTGGCGAATGGTATTCGCGCCGGTAAAGGCCCCCTTCTCGTGGCCGAACAGCTCGGACTCAATCAAATCTTTTGGGATCGCGGCCATATTCAGGGCGATAAACGGCGCTTTTGCTCGCGGGCTGTGGCGATGCAAGGCATGCGCCACAAGCTCTTTACCGGTTCCCGACTCACCGTTAATCAGCACGCTGATGGATGAACGCGACAGACGGCCAATAATGCGAAACACATCCTGCATCGCTGGCGCTTCGCCGATGATGTCGGTGGTAGGCCCAAAATCGGGCGCGTGACGCGGCTGTTGCTGCTCCTGGTAATGGCTAATCGCACGCTCAACCAGTGCCACCGCCTCATCGATATCAAACGGTTTGGGCAGATAATCGAACGCCCCTTGCTGATAGGCACTCACAGCGGCATCCAAATCGGAGTGTGCCGTCATTATGATGACCGGAAGCATAGGGTGGCGTTGTTTAATCTGCTTTAAAAGCGCCAGCCCGTCCATGCCCGGCATGCGAATATCCGAAAGCAGAACGTCTGGCGTTTTGGTGGTGAGTGCATCGAGCACGTCGCTGCCGCTCTCAAACGCCGTGCAGCTTAATCCTGCCCCTGTGAGCGCGCGTTCAAGCACCCAACGGATGGAGCTATCGTCATCGACTACCCAGACTATCCCTCGTTGCATAAACGTCACCTTTATTTTTTAATCGGCAGGAAAACCGAAAACTCGGTATGTCCCGGCCAACTGGTAAATTCAATTTTTCCGGAGTGCTGATCGATCAAGCTGCGGGCGATAGATAAGCCCAAGCCGGTCCCGCCTTCGCGACCGCTGACCATCGGATAAAACAGAGTGTCCTGAAGATGGGAGGGAATACCGGGCCCGTTATCCTCGACGTCGATGCGCGCCGCCAGCCGATAGCGCACGCCATGTAAGGTGAGCTGGAAGGCGGTACGGGTACGTAAAATAATCTCGCCCCCTTCCGGTCCCAGCGCCTGCAGGGCATTACGCACGATATTCAACAGGACCTGCTCAATTTGATCCGGGTCATGCGCCAGTTCCGGCAGGCTGGGGTCGTAATCACGCACCAGCGTGATGTTCTCCGGCAGCTCCATCGAGACGAGTTTCACGACGCGTTCAGCCACCTTATGAATGCTTTCCGTAACATGCATTCCCGGCTGTTGCGGCCCCAGAAGACGGTCAACCAGATTACGCAGACGGTCCGCCTGCTCAATGATGACGTTGGTGTACTCCGCCAGCGCAGGATCGGGTAACGCCTTGGTCAGAAGCTGCGCCGCACCGCGTAACCCACCCAGCGGGTTTTTGATTTCATGCGCCAGACCACGCACCAGGTCACGGGCGGCAATTTGCTGCGCATGCTGGAGCTGCTCCTGGCTCAGGCGACGCTGATTATCCATCGGCGCCATTTCAAGCAGGATCATCCCTTCTGGAAGTCGTTGCGCAGTCAGCGACAGAATATGCGAGCGCCCGTCGATCACCAGCGTCACTTCGTTATCGGTAAACCCCTGGCCGGCCTGCAAACTTTCGTGCATCAGGCCAATATTCAGCGAAAAATAGCTCAGGAGTTCCGGAAGCGGGGTACCAAACAGTTTCCGCGCGCTTTGGGCCAGCAGCTGCTGCGCCGCCGGGTTGGCGTAATGAACGGCCAGCTCGTCGTCGACCAGCAAGATACTGTTAATTAAAGAATTGAGGATCTGCCCAGCATCGGGCAGCGTGCCAGTTGCCATTCAGCAGTCTCCTGGAGTCGTTGCACTGTTTTAGTGCAGTATAGCTTTTTCGGCGTAAAAAGCGCGTGAGATCAGGTTGTTGGTGGAGAAAAAAGCCCATCCGGAGATGGGCTAAAAGTTTCCACGGCAACTACTCCCGGCGCTTGTCACGCCGGGTAAAACAACTTAATTAAACGCTGTAGTACAGTTCGAACTCAACCGGGTGTGGCGTCATGCGCACGCGGTCGTTCTCTTCGGTACGCAGGGCGATGTAAGCATCGATAGCGTCGTCAGTGAACACGCCGCCCGCCGTCAGGAACTCACGGTCTGCGTCCAGCGCCTGCAGGGCTTCTTCCAGAGAGCCAGCAACCTGTGGGATCTCTTTCGCTTCTTCTGGCGGCAGGTCGTACAGGTTTTTGTCCATCGCTTCGCCTGGGTGGATCTTGTTCTTGATACCGTCCAGACCGGCCATCAACAGTGCTGCGAAGCACAGGTATGGGTTAGCCGCTGGGTCCGGGAAGCGAACTTCGATACGACGCGCTTTAGGAGACGCCACCACCGGGATACGGATAGAAGCAGAACGGTTACGCGCAGAGTAAGCCAGCATGACTGGTGCTTCGTAGCCCGGGACCAGACGCTTGTAGGAGTTCGTGGTTGGGTTCGCCAGGGCGTTGATCGCTTTAGCGTGTTTGATAACGCCGCCAATGTAGTACAGAGCCTGCTCAGACAGACCAGCATATTTGTCGCCAGAGAACAGGTTGGTGCCGTTCTTGGACAAAGACATGTGGCAGTGCATACCGGAACCGTTATCGCCAAACATCGGTTTTGGCATGAAGGTCGCGGTTTTACCGAAACGGTGCGCAACGTTATGCACAACGTATTTGTAGATCTGAATTTCGTCCGCTTTTTTGGTCATGGTGTTGAAGCGGGTAGCCACTTCGTTCTGACCAGCAGTCGCGACTTCGTGGTGGTGAGCTTCAACCACCAGGCCCATTTCTTCCATCACCAGACACATGGTGGAACGGATGTCCTGTGCAGAGTCGACCGGTGGAACCGGGAAGTAACCGCCTTTCACGCCTGGACGGTGACCTTTGTTACCACCTTCGTATTTGGTGGAGGAGTTCCATGCACCTTCGATGTCGTCGATTGCTACGTGGGAGCCAGAAATAGAGGCACCGAAACGGATGTCATCGAACAGGAAGAACTCTGGCTCTGGCCCGAACAGCACGGTGTCCGCGATGCCGGTAGAACGCAGGTACTCTTCAGCGCGTTTAGCGATAGAACGTGGGTCGCGGTCGTAGCCCTGCAGCGTGCCTGGCTCGAGGATGTCGCAACGGATGATCAGGGTTGGTTCTTCGAAGAACGGATCAATGACCGCGGTGGTCGCATCTGGCATCAGAACCATGTCGGATTCGTTAATGCCTTTCCAGCCACCAATGGAGGAGCCGTCAAACATTTTGCCTTCTTCAAAGAATTCGGCGTTCACCTGATGAGCAGGGATTGTGACGTGCTGTTCTTTACCTTTGGTATCAGTGAAGCGCAGATCAACAAACTTCACTTCATGTTCGTTCAGCATCGTCAAAACGTGTTCAGCGGACATACTTAACTCTCCAGATTGGTCATTGTCGTCGTGGTAACGAGGTCTTCAATTTCTGTTTGTACTGGCCGTGTGCCATGTATTTTTATAAAGCGAAATCTGTGCCAACTTTTAAAACACCCCAAAAAGGCGTTATCATGCGCACCATAGTGCAAAAGGGCTGCACCACAATGGATTTGTTGCACCAGTATAGTGCTTCAATGTGAACATTGAGCACCATATTGGTGCAATTTACGTTAAAGTGCCCTTTTACCGCTCCGTGAAAGCGATCACAAAGCATCTCTGCAATACTTGTTTGCGGGGGATGTTTGTGATCCTGTTTTGTAGTGCGATTAATCCGTGTACAATAACGCGCTATTTCTAAATGCCTGAGGCAAAGTTGTGATCGAAAATTTGCGTAACATCGCCATCATCGCGCACGTAGACCATGGTAAAACTACCCTGGTTGACAAGCTGCTGCAGCAATCCGGTACGTTTGATGCGCGTGCCGAAACCCAAGAACGCGTGATGGACTCCAACGATTTGGAGAAAGAGCGTGGGATTACCATCCTCGCGAAAAACACCGCGATTAAATGGAATGACTACCGTATCAACATCGTTGATACCCCAGGGCACGCCGACTTCGGTGGTGAAGTTGAACGTGTAATGTCCATGGTAGACTCCGTTCTGCTGGTCGTTGACGCAATGGATGGCCCAATGCCACAGACGCGCTTCGTGACCAAAAAAGCTTTTGCCCATGGTCTGAAGCCAATCGTTGTTATCAACAAAGTTGACCGTCCTGGCGCGCGTCCTGACTGGGTTGTTGACCAGGTCTTCGACCTGTTCGTTAACCTCGACGCGACCGACGAGCAGCTGGACTTCCCTATCGTTTACGCGTCTGCGCTGAACGGTATCGCTGGTCTGGACCATGAAGACATGGCTGAAGACATGACCCCGCTGTATCAGGCGATTGTTGACCGTGTTCCTGCGCCAAACGTTGACCTGGACGGCACCCTGCAGATGCAGATCTCCCAGCTCGACTACAACAATTATGTTGGCGTCATCGGCATTGGTCGTATCAAGCGCGGTAAAGTGAAGCCTAACCAGCAGGTCACTATCATCGATAGCGAAGGCAAAACCCGTAACGGTAAAGTCGGTAAAGTCCTGACTCACCTGGGTCTTGAGCGTATCGAGAGCGACATCGCGGAAGCGGGTGACATCATCGCGATCACCGGTCTGGGCGAGCTGAACATCTCCGACACCATCTGCGATCCGCAGAACGTCGAAGCGCTGCCTGCTCTGTCCGTTGATGAACCAACCGTATCCATGTTCTTCAACGTCAACACCTCTCCGTTCTGTGGTAAAGAAGGTAAATTCGTTACCTCTCGTCAGATCCTTGACCGCCTGAACAAAGAGCTGGTGCACAACGTTGCGCTGCGCGTTGAAGAAACTGAAGACGCTGATGCATTCCGCGTTTCGGGTCGTGGTGAGCTGCACCTGTCAGTCCTGATCGAAAACATGCGCCGTGAAGGTTTCGAGATGGCGGTTTCCCGTCCGAAAGTTATCTTCCGCGAAATCGACGGCCGTAAACAAGAGCCGTTTGAGAACGTAACGCTGGACGTTGAAGAGCAGCACCAGGGTTCTGTTATGCAGGCACTGGGCGAGCGTAAAGGCGACCTGAAAAACATGAATCCAGATGGCAAAGGCCGCGTACGTCTCGACTACGTGATCCCAAGCCGTGGCCTGATCGGCTTCCGTTCTGAGTTCATGACCATGACCTCCGGTACCGGTCTGCTGTACTCCACCTTCAGCCACTACGACGACGTGCGTCCGGGCGAAGTGGGCCAGCGTAACAACGGCGTGCTGATCTCCAACGGTCAGGGTAAAGCGGTTGCGTTCGCGCTGTTCGGTCTGCAGGATCGCGGTAAGCTGTTCCTGGGTCACGGTGCAGAAGTTTACGAAGGCCAGATCATCGGTATTCACAGTCGTTCTAACGACCTGACCGTAAACTGCCTGACCGGTAAGAAACTGACCAACATGCGTGCGTCCGGTACTGACGAAGCAACGGTTCTGGTTCCACCGATCAAGATGACTCTGGAGCAGGCTCTGGAATTCATCGATGATGACGAACTGGTCGAAGTGACTCCACAGTCAATTCGTATCCGTAAACGTCACCTGACCGAGAACGATCGTAAACGTGCTATGCGCGGTGCGAAAGAAGACTAATACGGTCAATCCGTAGTAAAAAAGCCGCTGAGAAATCAGCGGCTTTTTTGTTAGAACGAGTACCGTAACCCCAGGCGAATTCGGTACTGCTCGCGGTTGTAATCATTCCATCTGTCCAGCCACTGAAGTTCGAGGTACGGCAGCCAGTTTCTGTCGATCTTATAGCTGAATTTATTGGTGATTTCCCAGTGATGGTCTTTGCCATTTTTGCTGTGATAATCATTCACCCGCTGGAAAAAGTGCGGTTCAAACGTGTAGAAAAACGCATCCGTTACTTTGAAATTCCAGTAGTTGGCAAACTCGTGCGTGTCGTTCTTATCCATCTGACCGTTATAGTCCGGCGTATCGTAATTGTTATGGTTATAGCGATAGCGGAAGGTCAGGTTAAACCAGTCGATGAATTTATAGTTGGTGTCCAGATAGACGGCACCACCCGAACCGGCGCTGCTGTCATTAATCAATCCGCCGGGCTGGAAGGTGAGTTTGTCGGTGGGTTTAAAGAGCGGATACCATCCCTCTATTTCGTTATAGCTGTGCTTCAGCTCATCCCATTTCCCCACGTTATAGGCATTGGTGAACATCAGCCCCGCGCCCATATCAAAGTTATATCCCGCACGCAGGATCATCTCGTGCAGTTCAGAGGCCGTATTGTAAGCTTCGCGGGTTTCGACATAGGCCCCGGCAAATACCGGGCAGGACACAGACGACACGATCAGTACAGTGATGATTCTTTTCATAATTTGTCCATGTATCAGGTACAGAAAGGCCTCCCTCCTGATTAACAGGAAGGACATATTGGCCGGATTTATTGTTATAAAGTGACTGCTGACGCTTTATTGTTGGTGGTTATCTCAGGGGTATTCGCTGATTGTTTTTTCCGTTTTCCAATCTCCTCGATAATAAAGGCGAAGCGCGCTTCGTTGAGTTTATAAAACAGCCCCATGGTCACAGCGGCGACGATTGCCAGACCGCATGGCCAGAGGAAAATAAGCTGACGCAATCCCAGCAGCGTGCCCGCGCTTTGAACGGCATGGGGAACGTAGCCAATCTGGGTCAGCATGATGCCGGGCAGGAAGCCAGCGAGGGCGGCGGATATTTTGCGCGAGAAGGTATAACCGGTGTAAACCGACCCTTCGGCGCGGATGCCGGTTTTCCATTCGCCATAGTCGACGGTATCCGGCACCAGCGCCCAGTTCAGGCTGTTCACAAACGCCGTGCCGAAGAAGGCCATGCAGGAAAACAGCACAAACAGCAGGGAGCTGGTCCCCCAGAAGAAGTTCAGCACGTCACCCACTGCCCACAGTGCCAGCCCACCCAGATACACCTGCTTCTTGCCAAAGCGCTTCACCGCGCCGGGCACCAGAAACACGCCAATCAGAATGCAGCCCATGCTGAAAAAACCCATCCACGACAGCAGATGAAGATCGTTCAGCACGTACTGGGTGTAATAGACCTGAATCGCCAGCTTGATGTTAAACGCGGCGAGGGTACACAGGTTGGCGATGCACAGCACCAGCAGTGGCGGGTTGCGGAAAATCGCGCAGAACGATTTCAGAATGCCGGGCTTATGGTGATCGGGCGTGAGCTCCACGTAGCGCTCTTTCACACCGCTGTAGCACCACCACATGCAGAACAGGCCACCCGTCACAAACACCAGCGCGGCCACCAGATAACCGAGTGAGGGCTGGTGGACGAACAGTGCCTGAATGGGCATAAAGCCTACGGTGCAGAGCAACAGCCCCACCGTCGCGCCGCCCTGACGCCAGGCGGCCAGCTGCGCACGCTCGTTCGGGTTTTTGGTTATGGCCGGAACCATCGCGCCGTAGGAGCAATTCATCAGGCTGTAGCACAGGCCAAACAGCATAAAGAGCACCGTGGCGAGCGCCGTTTTCACCGTCAGGCTAAAGTCGTTGGCCATAAACTGCGCCGTCGCGACCAGCGCCACCGGGACGGAGGCGTAGAGAATGAACGGCCGGAATTTTCCCTTCTTACCGATATTCCGCCGGGAGTCCAGCAGCACGCCGGTCAGCATGTCGGTAAACGCGGTGAAGAATTTCGCCACCAGGAAAATAATGCCGCCATAGAACGCGGGCATGCCCAGTTCATCGGTGTAAAACTTCAGCAAATACAGCGTGCCAATACACAGCATCAGGTTCGAGCCAAAATCGCCCATCCCGTAGGCGCACTTCTCACGCAGGCTCAATTTCAGGGTTAACGGATCAGTATTATCTCTCATGGTCGATCCTCAGAGCGCCCCGCAGGGCGCTCTATCACGTCATTTATGCCGTACGCTTGCGCAGTTCGATCTCTTCGACGATGCGCACATACATCTTCTCGTTGAGGTTGTAGAAGCAGCCCATCGCCACGATGGTGATGACCGCCAGCAGGCTTGGATAGATAAATATCAGCTGCCGCAGCCCTTCAACCGTACCGGCGGATTGCACTACGTTGGGCACATAGCCGATCTGCGTGAGCATGATCCCCGGGAAGAAGCCCGCCAGCGCCTGAGATACCTTGCGGAAGAAGGTAAAGCCGGTATAGACCGTTCCCTCGGAGCGCACGCCGGTGCGCCACTCGCCGTACTCCACGGTGTCGGAGACCAGCGCCCAGTTCAGGCTGTTCACAAACGCGGAACCGAAGAACGCGAGGCAGGAGAACGCCACAAAGCTCACCGAGCCGCCGCCGAAGAAGTAGTTGAGCAGATCGCCCGCCACCCAAATCATCAGCCCGCTGATGTAGACCTTTTTCTTACCGAAGCGCCGCACTGCGCCGGGCATCATAAAGACGCCGATAAAAATACAACCCATGCTGAAGAAGCCCATATACGACAGCAGAATCGGGTCGTTCAGCACGTACTGCGTGTAGTAGACCTGGATGGCGAGCTTGACGTTAAAGGCACCCAGCGTGCACAGGTTAGCGATGCACAGAATAAACAGCGGTCGGTTCCCGGCGATGGCGCGAAAAGACTGTAACAGCCCCGGCTTTTGCGCCGGATTGGCAGGCTGCATCTCGACGTAACGTTCGGTCACGCCCTTATAGCACCACCACATAAAGAACAGCCCGAACAGTGAGAAGAGGGTGGCGGCAAAGATATAGCCCAGTTGATCGTTGCCCTCAATCAGGTTCATCACCGGGACAAAGCCCACGGTACAGAGCAGCAGGCCGAGCGTGGCACCGCCCTGACGCCATGCGGCCAGCGAGGCGCGCTCGTCCGGGTTTTTGGTAATGGCGGGCACCATCGCGCCGTAAGAACAGTTCATCATGCTGAAGAACAGGCCGTACAGCATAAACAGCACGGTTGCCATCACCGTTTTACCGGTCACCTCAAACGGCGTGCCGACAAAGTTGGCAATCGCCAGCAGCGTCACCGGGAAGGCGGCGTACAGCACGAACGGGCGGAATTTCCCTTTCGGGCCAATCTTGCGCCGGGAGTCGAGCATGATCCCGGTGCCCATATCGGTGAAGGCGGTAAAGAACTTCGCAATCAGGAAGATGATCCCGCCGTAGGTGCCCGGCAGCCCCAGCACGTCGGTGTAAAACTTCAGCAGATACAGCGTGCCGATATCCAGCAGGATGTTAGAGCCGAGATCGCCCATCCCGTAGGCGAGTTTCTCTTTAAACGGCAGGCGCAGGGTTGCCGGATCAGAAGTATGTTGACTCATTATTGTTCTCCGTCTGCCCGCAGGTTTCCCTGCGGGCGAGCCTTATCAGATATGACGTAAGGTGCTAAACAGATCTGCCCATTCACTGTGCTGGCGATAGAAGACCGGTGGCTTGCCGAGTGGGGCATCAACGGTCACGTCACCGCCCTGGCAGCATTCCCCGGTCCACGCATTCACCCAGTTGTCCTGCGGCAGATAGAGCGTCCAGTCCGTGCGCCCCTCTTCGTGAACGGGCGCCACCAGCAGATCGCGGCCAAACAGATACTGGTATTTCAGCGTGTAGGCGCGTGCGTCGTCCTCGTAGTGCAGGAACAGCGGGCGCATCACCGGCAGGCCGCTTTTCGCGTTCTGCGCGACGGCGGCTTTGATATACGGCTTCAGGGTGGTGAAAACGGTGGTCATGCGCGCGAAGTGCGCGATGGTTTCCGCATCGCCGTCGAACTGCCAGTTATCGCCAGGACGGTTACCTTCGTGGGTGCGCATCATCGGCGTGAAGGCGTTAAAATCGCACCAGCGCAGCAGCAACTCTTTACTGCGCTTCATCTCGAACAGGGTGGTATAGCCGCCGATGTCGCTGTGGTGCAGGCCGTGCCCGGTCATCGCCAGAGACAGCGCCGCAGGCACCACGGATGCCAGACCGTCGTCCAGGCTCCAGTCGACGTTCTGATCTCCCGCCCACATCATCACCGAGTGCTTCTGGCTGCCGGTGTAGCCTGCGCGCATAAAGAACAGGATCTCGCCAAGTTTGCCGGTCTCCTCCAGCGCCTCGTAGTTACATTTGGCCCACAGGGCTGGCCACGCGTTGTGCATGATCTCTGCGCTAACGCCGTTGTGCAGGAACGTGTCAGTCGGCAGATACTCTCCGAAATCGGCCATCCAGCCGCCGCAGCCCAGTTCGATCAGGTTCTTTTTGATGACCTCTTTGTACCAGTCGTAGGCTTCAGGATTGGTCAGGTCGATGACGCCCGCATAGAACTCGCCAAACTCGACGTGGTAGTCCTTGCCGTCGGCATTTTTAGTCAGATAGCCGCGTTTCGCTGCTTCTTCGCAGAGATCTTTATCGCTGGCGACGTACGGGTTGATGTAGGAGAGGAACTGCACGCCTTCCTGTTTCCATTGTGGAATACGCTCGTCAAGCTGTGGGTACAGCTCGTTGTTCCACTTCCAGTTCCACATCACGCGTTTGCCGAAGGAGGTCATGCGAATGCCGGACCAGTCCTGCGCCCAGATGCCGTTCACCTTCACGCCCCCTTTGCGCATGACGTCGAGCTTCTGCTGACAGACCTCGGTGCCGCCCTGAATACCCAGCGTCACGCCGTCGTAAACCCAGTCTGGCAGTTCAGGCTGACGCCCCAGCAGTCCGGTGAGTTTTTCCAGCAGACCGACGTAGGTTTCCGCACAGTCGAAGCGCAACGTGGCGGTATCTTCCCAGAACGCCAGTTCGTGGAAGTCCGGCGCGCTGAAGTCAAAATTCATGTAGCAGCTGTTGTCCACGTGGCAGTAGTACTTCTGGGTGCTCACGAAGGTAGGCTGTGGGAAGAAGGTCCAGTAGTAATCGCCGCCTGCGTTCTCTTTGCAGTCGGCCTGCCAGGTCACGTAGGTTTGCTTGTTACGGCCCACGCCTTGTTCGCTGGTCCACAGCGGGAACGGCTTGCCGCGCAGATCGAAATAAGAGAACTGCTCGCCGCAGCCGTAAATGTGATCTTCTGGCTGAGCCGCCAGCCGCAGCCAGATGCGGTTATGGCGGGTGGCATCGTTTTTAAGCTTCATCTCCAGGCGGCCTTCGCCATCCACGCCCACCAGCAGCGTCGCGCTGACCGCATCGCCACGGGTAAAGCGGATCGCCCAGCCCGCGCTTTGCTGCGTGACGGTTGCGTCCGTCAGCGCGATCTTTTCGTTCAGTTTGTCCTTGATGCTGAAATTGCCGCGAAACATCTCAATATCGGCGACGCCTGCACCGATCCACAGGCAGGGCGCATCCGCGGTATGGGACAAAATCAGGCGGTTTTCCCAGTGCAGGGTGAAACCCCTTTCGTTATTTTTCAGGTCAATATTGTGTAGGGTACGCATAAAAACTCCGTCTTTTATTATTTGGCCAGGCAGTCCAGCAAACCGGCGGCCGTTGCCGGGGCTAAGCCCGGTGCCAGCGGCAAACGTGGGATCACCAGGCAGTGCAGCAGATGGTAAATATCCTGCTTGCCGTCCCAGACTTTGGTTGTCACTTCGTTATGGGTATCCAGCTCCTGCCACCAGGAACCGTTCTCGTAATCCATCAGGTACTTAATGCAGTAATCCCACCACTTCTGATACCAGGCTTCGTACTGTGCTTCGCCGGTTACGGTGTAGAGCGCGTAAGCCGTGCCCATCGCCTCGACGATAGGCCAGCGCACGCGTTCACGGACAATAGGCTTGCCATCCCAGCCTACGGAGTAGACGAAACCATCGGCCCCGTCCGGTGCCCAGGCGTCGCGGATGGTGGCATGGAACAGTCCTTTCGCATCTTCCAGCAGCCACTCCGGCGGGGTTTCAAAACGGGCTTCCAGCGCGGCGCGCAGGTGCAACATCAGGCGGCCCCACTCGATCCAGTGGCCCGGCGTGCCGCCGTAGGCGCGGAAACGGTGGGCAGGATTGTCGATGTTGTAATCGCGGATCGGGTTCCAGTCGGTGTCGAAATGCTCGTTAACGCGGTACTCACCCTTGCGCGCCACGTCGTGAATAATCACCGAGGCGATGCGCAGGGCGCGGTCGAGCCACTTGCGGTCGTGCGTGACGTCATAGACGATCAGGAACGCTTCAACGGCATGCATGTTGGCGTTGCCGCCGCGATAATCCTCGGTTTTGCTAAAGGCCTCGTCCCAGGATTCGAGGCACATTTGTTCTTCTTCGCTCCAGAAATAGCGCTCGATCACCTCAATCGCATCGTCCAGCAGTTTGCGCGCCTGCGGATGGCCGGTGGTCACGGCGCTCGCCGCGCCCAGCAGCACGAAGAAATGCTGATAGCCCTGCTTGGAGGCGTCGATCACGCCTTCATCGTTCACACAGGCGTACCAGCCGCCGTGCTGTTTGTCGCGCAGCGGGCCGTTGAGGGCATTAATGCCGTGCTCAACCAGGGCATACGCCCCGGGACGCCCCATATTGGCGGCCACCGCATACACGTGCAGCATGCGGGCGGTGATCCACAGATGCGTGCCCATATCGCTTCGCACCTGGCCGTTATTGCCCAGCCAGCCAAAGCCGGTCGGCACGGCGGCGTTTTTACCGAAATCGAAAATACGGTCGGTCTCTTGTTCGAGCCAGCGGTTATGGCTCAGGGTGTTAAACCATTTCATGTTCGGGTCCTTTCTTAGCGGCGAGCCATCATTTCGTCGACGATCTCACCCAAACGCTGCAGTTTTGGCACAGAGACATCGCGCAGCATCATTTCAGTATCCGGCAGCCCCACCACGGAGGACCACACGGCGCGACCGGCTAAAAAGCCTGAAGCCCCCGCCTGCATGGCAACCTGCACCGCGCGCGGGAAGAGCTTGTCATCCACGCCGGAAGAGAGGATCACCCACGGCATATTGATTTCCGCGTTCAGCTTTTGCGAGGCGGCCAGCAGTTCCTGCTGCGTACCTTTACCGAACAGCGGCATCTCCACTTTGTAGAGGTCGGCACCGCTATCGCCCAGCTCTCTGGCGGCGTCGATAATCGACTGCTCGCGGTTGAACGCGGCACCGCGACGCGGCGGACGCACCACCGGTTCGATAATGCTAAGGAGTCCGTTGCTATGGCACAGCGTATTGAACGCCTTCACCATCTCCAGACGTTGCTGCGGATCTTCATCGCTGCGCCACAGCACCAGCAGCTTCAGCGCCTTGCCGCCATCGCGTTTTACTGCCTGCGCGTCGATGTTCTTGTCGATCACCACGCTATCGACCGGAATACCGTTGCCCGGTATAAACTCGTCCGCTGCCACAATCATCGCGCAGCTTTTGGCGACGGCCTGCTGCTCGACGATCTGGCGATAGCAGAACTGCTGGTCAACCAGAATAGCGGAGGCATACGGCGACAGGATTTTGGCCGCGTTAACCTTAAAATCCGTGAGGTGCTGGTCGGTTACCGGCACCGGCGCGCCTGCCGCAGCAAACATCAGGCGCATCGCTTCGCGCTGGTCCACGGCCAGCATGGCAAAACCGCCGGAAGGTCGGGTGATATCTTTCAGGGTGTACATCGTCATTCCTCAGTCCTTTCGTATCAGTGTGATTTTTTCAGCCCGGCAGATGCGCGAACCTGTTCAAGAATGGCCGTCCAGTCTTCGCGCCCGCGCCCGGCGGCGCGAGCCTGGTTGTAAACTTCACGGGAAGCCGCGCCGAGCGGCATGGGAACGTGGAGCTGGTTGGCCACGTCCAGGGCGATCCCCAGATCTTTATGCGCAAGGTCGATCATGAAGGCGGGTGAAAGATCCCCTTTCAGCACCTTGTTCGGCCATGAGGTCGTGAAGTGGCCTTTGCCTGCCGGCGTGCCGCTCATGACCTTGAGCGCCACGTCGAAGGAGAGGCCGAGCGCTTCGCACAGTACGGCCGCCTCTGCTGAAAGCGCGTTCAGGGCGATGCTCATGTAGTTATTGATAAGCTTCACGCGGATGCCCATGCCCGGCCCGCCAGCGTTGATCAGCTCATTGCCCATCGCCATTAATACCGGCGTGGCGCGCTCAACCTGCTGCGCCGTGCCGCCTGCCAGCAGAAGTAACGTACCGGCGATGGCATGGTCAGACGTCCGTCCGACGGGGACGTCCATCAGGCTGAAGCCGCGCTCCGCCATGTCACGGATCAGCGCGTCAGTTTGCAGTGGATGAATGGTGGACATATCGATCACCAGCGCGTCGCGGGATAACCCTTCGCAAACGCCGTGCTCACCAAACAGTACGCTGCGCACCAGGTCGCCGTTGGGCAGCATGGTAATGACGAATTCGGCATCCGCAGCGGCCTGCGCTGGCGTCGCCACTGCCTGTGCGCCGCTCTCCACCAGCGTCTGAACGGCCTGCGGGTTCACATCAAAGACCTGAAGCCGGTGACCTTGTTTCAGCAGATTCTTCGCCATTGGCGCGCCCATCTGCCCTAAACCGATAAATGCGATTGCTGACATGCGTTTCTCCTGTCACATCGTGTCAATTTTTGCGCGTTTGTGTTGTCTGTTTTTGATCGTATTTGTAATTTATAGTCAAAAAATTGACAGGGGTCACTTTTTAAACATTTGATGAAATTAAAATGGCAGCATCAGAAATCGCACAAGGAATCACCATGACTCGCATCGTTTGTGTCGGCATTACCGTGCTGGATCGCATCTGGTATCTCGATGATTTACCAAGGGAAGGTGGGAAATATGTCGCAAAAGATTATACGGAAGTGGGCGGTGGCCCGGCGGCAACTGCGGCGGTGGCGGCAGCGAAACTGGGGGCTGAGGTGGACTTTATTGGCCGCGTGGGTGACGACGAGACCGGAAGACGCCTGCTCGCGGAGCTGGAATCCCTGGGGGTGAATACCCGCTACACGCGCGTGTTTAAAGGGGCCCGATCGTCACAATCCGCAGTGCTGGTGGACGCCAGCGGGGAGCGCGTGATTGCGAACTACCCCAGCCCCGATCTTCCCGCTGAGGCTGACTGGCTGCAAGACGTCGACTTCTCACAATGGGATATCGTATTAGCAGACGTGCGCTGGCATGACGGGGCAAAACAGGCGTTTATCCGTGCTCGCCAGCAGGGCGTAACCACCTTACTTGATGCGGATGTCACTCCGCAGGACATCGCGGAACTGATCGCCCTAAGCGATCATGCCGCCTTCTCCGCGCCGGGACTGCGGCGTTTAACGCAGCTGGATGAAGCTGAAGACGCGCTGAAAAAAGCACAAACGCTCACAAATGGACATGTGTACGTTACGCAGGGGCGAGACGGTTGCTTCTGGCTGGAAAGCGGCAGGTTATGTCATCAGCCTGGCTTTGAGGTCGAGGTGGTTGATACCACGGGGGCGGGCGACGTTTTCCACGGTGCGCTGGCGGTCAGTCTGGCGCAGCAAGCGTCCGCCGCTGACGCCGTGCGTTTTGCCAGCGCCGTCGCCGCCCTGAAATGCACCAGGCCCGGCGGGCGTGCGGGTATACCCGACTGTGATCAAACCCGCTCTTTTTTGTCACTTTTTGTATAAAATGCGGGGCGTGATGGTTTTCAGAGGACAGCCCATGAGTCTTACCGAACTGACCGGCAACCCGCGTCACGATCAGCTGCTGACGCTGATTGCTGATCGCGGCTATATGAATATTGATGAACTGGCGCAGCTGCTGGATGTGTCCACACAAACGGTACGACGGGATATCCGTAAGCTCAGCGAGCAGGGACTCATAACGCGTCATCATGGCGGTGCGGGCAGGGCGTCCAGCGTGGTGAACACGGCGTTCGAGCAGCGTGAAGTTTCGCTCACCGAAGAGAAGCGGGCGATTGCCGAGGCGATTGCGGACTACATTCCCGATGGCTCGACCATCTTTATCACCATCGGGACGACGGTGGAGCATGTTGCCCGGGCGCTGCTCAATCACAACCATTTGCGTATTATCACCAACAGCCTGCGGGTGGCGCACATTCTCTATAAAAACCCGCGCTTTGAAGTGATGGTCCCCGGCGGCACGCTGCGCCCGCATAACGGCGGCATTATCGGCCCGGCGGCGACGGCGTTTGTATCCGGCTTCCGGGCGGACTATCTCGTGACCAGCGTAGGGGCGATTGAGCACGACGGTGCGATGATGGAGTTTGACGTCAATGAAGCCAGCGTGGTGAAAACCATGATGGCTCACTCGCGCCATATTTTACTGGCAGCCGATCATACGAAATACAGCGCTTCCGCCGCTGTAGAAATTGGCAACGTGGCGCAGGCCACGGCGCTATTCACGGATGAGCTTCCCGGCTCGGCGCTGCAAAATCTCCTCAAATCCAGCAAAGTGGAAGTAGTTGAAGTCAGTTCAGGAGAAGAACAGCAGGCTGGCTGACCTTTTTATGGCCCGATATCTCTCTTCGGGCCATTCCTTTCTTTAAGCTGAATCTCGCACATAGCCAAACCTTCTCTTTCCCGCTACAGTTATTTTTCCACGGCGAGCAGGAGATAAACATGCTTTATATCTTTGATTTAGGAAATGTAATCGTCGATATCGATTTTAATCGCGTGCTGGGCGCATGGAGCGACTTTAGCCGTGTTCCGCTGGCGACGTTAAAGCAGAATTTTGCGATGGGCGAAACTTTCCATCAGCATGAGCGCGGTGAAATAAGTGACGAGGAATTCGCAGAGCATTTCTGCCAGGACATGGGACTGTCGTTAAGCTATGAGCAGTTTTCGCACGGCTGGCAGGCGGTATTTGTCGCGATCCGCCCGGAAGTGATCGACATCATGCACAAACTGCGCGAGCAGGGGCACCGTGTGGTTGTCCTGTCGAATACTAACCGCCTGCACACCACGTTCTGGCCTGAAGAATACCCTGAAGTTAAGGCAGCGGCAGATAAAATCTATCTCTCGCAGGAGATGGGTATGCGCAAGCCCGAAGCGCGGATATATCAGGCCGTTTTGCAGGCAGAAGGTTTCACTGCCGCCGATGCCGTCTTTTTCGACGACAATGCCGATAATATAGAGGGAGCTAACCAGTTAGGTATCACGTCAATTCTGGTGACCGGAAAAGAGACGATACCCAACTACTTTGCGAAGCAGTTATGTTAAAAACCGTTCATCAAAAAGCCACGCATCATACGCGCCCGCTGAGAGCCTGGCTAAAACTGCTCTGGCACCGCATTGATGAGGACAACATGACCACGCTGGCGGGAAACCTCGCGTACGTGTCGTTGCTCTCATTAGTGCCGCTGGTGGCGGTGATCTTTGCGCTATTTTCCGCCTTTCCGATGTTTGCGGACGTCAGCCTGCAGCTTCGCCATTTCGTGTTTGCGAATTTCATTCCTGCCACCGGGGATGTTATCCAGAACTACATCGAGCAGTTCGTTGCCAACTCCAACAAGATGACGGCGGTGGGGGCGTGCGGGCTGATTGTCACTGCGCTGCTGCTGATGTATGCCATTGATAGCGCACTGAACACAATCTGGCGGAGTAAAAAAGCGCGGCCAAAAGTCTACTCTTTTGCCGTGTACTGGATGATCCTCACGCTCGGCCCGCTGCTGGCCGGGGCGAGCCTTGCCATCAGCTCTTACCTTCTGTCATTGCGCTGGGCGAGTGATTTAAACGGCGTTATTGATAATGTGCTTCGCATCTTTCCGCTGATCCTGTCATGGCTTTCGTTCTGGCTGCTCTATAGCGTCGTACCGACCACGCGCGTACCAAACCGCGATGCGGTAGTGGGGGCGCTGGTGGCGGCCGTGCTTTTTGAGCTGGGTAAAAAAGGGTTTGCCCTTTACATCACCATGTTTCCGTCCTATCAGCTGATTTACGGCGTGCTGGCGGTGATCCCCATTTTGTTTGTCTGGGTCTACTGGACCTGGTGTATCGTCTTGCTTGGTGCCGAAATAACTGTCACTCTCGGCGTATACCGCGAACTTAAAAAAGCAGCAGCAGCTGAAAAACAACAAGAAGCAGACCAACCATGATTGCATTGATACAGCGCGTAACCCGTGCCAGCGTCACCGTGGAGGGAGAGGTGACGGGTGAAATTGGCCCAGGACTTTTGGTGTTGTTAGGTGTCGAAAAGGATGATGACGAACAAAAAGCTAACCGCTTATGCGAGCGGGTGCTGGGTTACCGCATTTTCAGCGATGCGGAAGGCAAGATGAACCTGAACGTCCAGCAGGCGGGCGGCAGCGTGCTGGTGGTGTCCCAGTTTACGCTGGCAGCGGATACCGAGCGCGGCATGCGCCCGAGTTTCTCGAAAGGCGCCGCGCCGGATCGTGCAGAAGCACTTTACGAATACTTTGTTGAGCGTTGTCGCCAGCAGGAAATGCATACGCAAACCGGACGATTCGCTGCAGATATGCAGGTATCGCTGGTGAACGATGGCCCCGTCACATTCTGGCTCCAGGTATGAGCCAACTGGCGGCGTGGCCGCGGGTAACAAGAGAGAGTACAGCTATGTATCACCTTCGAGTACCGCAAACGGAAGAAGAGTTAGAAGCCTATTACCAGTTCCGCTGGGAAATGCTGCGCAAGCCATTACATCAACCGAAAGGCTCTGAGCGCGACGCCTGGGACGCAATGGCCCATCACCAGATGGTGATGGACGAGGAGGGCAATCTCGTCGCCGTCGGGCGTCTGTATATCAATGCCGATAACGAAGCATCTATTCGCTTTATGGCGGTTCACCCTTCCGTACAGGACAAAGGGCTGGGGACGCTAATGGCAATGACCCTGGAGTCCGTCGCCCGCCAGGAGGGCGTTAAGCGCGTCACCTGTAGCGCCCGCGAAGATGCCGTGGAGTTTTTTGCCAAACTCGGTTTTGTGAATCAGGGGGAAATCACCGCCCCGCAAACCACGCCGATTCGTCATTTTTTGATGATCAAACCCATTGCCACTCTGGACGACATTCTGCATCGCGCAGACTGGTGCGGTCAGTTACAGCAAGCCTGGTATGAACATATCCCTCTGAGTGAAAAGATGGGCGTGCGCATCCAGCAGTACACCGGGCAAAAATTCATTACCACCATGCCGGAAATCGGCAACCAGAACCCTCACCACACCCTGTTTGCTGGCAGCCTGTTTTCTCTGGCAACGCTCACCGGCTGGGGGCTGATCTGGCTGATGCTGCGCGAGCGCCATCTTGGCGGCACCATCATTCTGGCCGATGCCCATATTCGTTACAGCGCGCCAATCAGCGGCAAACCGAGCGCGGTGGCTGACCTTGGCGCACTGGGCGGCGACCTTGATCGTCTGGCGCGTGGCCGCAAAGCGCGTGTACAGATGCAGGTTGAGCTGTTTGGCGATGAAACCCCGGGCGCGGTTTTTGAAGGAACTTACATCGTTCTCCCTGCGAAGCCGTATGGCGCGTATGAAGAGGGGGGAAATGAAGAGGAGTAGCGCAGTTAAAAGAGAGTTATCTTTTTAGAAGATAACTCTCATGTTGTATTAAAAATAAATCTATTGATGGCGTAATTGCCATCCAGATCGGCGTTCGAACCTTCATAGACGAGCGTATAGTTAATCCTTGTTGTCGTAATAAAAGATGTGTTGTCAATTGCATTTTTAATTCTCTACTTTTCAAATAAAACCCAAATTGTAATTAAGGAAAGCTAAATGGTGTTTAGCTATTGCATCAATTATTATTGCAACATTTATGTACTAATGACTCGTTATGAATTTGTAATAAAATGAATAAATACTACAGCTTTGAACGAAACAAATCCGGGCTCGTAATTATATTATTATTGAGTTTTTTGCTTTTGGGTTGTTTTCTTGCCTATATCATTTGGGTGAGCATGATTTCAATGAGAACTGTTCTAATGAACTCTGTTCCAGAATGGTTAACGTATATAACGATAGGCTCTATTTTTGGTCTCATATTCTCCGGGAGAGCTACCTATTATAGACCTATTGGTAAAACATCAAATTATGTCATTGAACGTTTTTGGGTGGGGTTTAGTTGTGGCTTTATTCTTTCATTAGGGATTTATGATGTTTTCGTGTTTATGTCGAAGGGAAACGTTATTACATACGAAGCGGCTTATGAAATAACATATCCTGGCCCAAGAAAGGGGCGGTTTGGTCATTGTGAAGCAGGGTTGTGGTTTAAGGACTATAACACAAAGCGTTGGATTCAATTGTGTACAAATAAAAAAGCACTTCAAGCAGCGGGTGAACCAGGAGCAGATGCTGTAAGGGTTAGTGCTCATTCAAATGAAATAGGGTCTTATATAATTGATTACAACTTCATAAAATCCAAGAGTTAATTAAGAAACCACAACTCCATATATTCACTCTGAAATAATAAATCCACGTTAAATTAAAGGAGAGAAAAACATCTCTCAACGGGAAATGGTTGTCGAATGCAGTTTTATTGATTGTATGCTGGTTAAAATCCGCGTGATGAAGGATTGTATCATGATCACGCCACAGCATACACGCGAACTATGGGGTTGCCTGGATGGTATGAGCGTAGTGAATATAAATAAACAAAAAGTGACTAACTGGCTGAAGACGTTTCCCGGAGTGCTGAATGATTTGGGGGATGTGCCGGTGATCAGACGGGATAAGTGACAGTTAAAAGAGAGAGCCCGGCGCGGTGGCCGTGATTTTTTATTACTTTTTTTCTTGGCGGTAATAAATCCACCAACAACCACATCCAAAAATGAATCCACCAAAGGATGTACCTTTAATTAGTTTCATAAAACCAGGTAGATAAACATCAATAGGAATGTCTTGAGTAATTAAAAGGTAAATTCTTGCAGAAAAATAGGTTAGTAAAGCAACAATATTAGCTGTCACAACAAATGCGAACGTGAGGAAAAACCATAGTAAAAACCACTTCTTCGATGTCATTTTATTCTTTCCTTAATCCTTATTATAATGAGGTATTACAGCCTGTTGTATTATTTTCTCGAGTCGCTTCGCATTTATTAAACGTTTCCCATAATGCAGTGCTGTATCTTTATCCATAGCGGTATAATGGCCGCAGGAAAAGTCAGTGATACAGGCTGTGAATAATATGTAATGAACGTGAAACGGTAAGAGCGCGGTATAAAGGTGCGCCAACACCTTTATACCGCTGACCACAAACAACTAAGCAGGAGTTGATTATGGCTGCGAAGAATTCTATGCCAGAGCGGGCTGTTGCCCAAACAGAAGTTGCAGTATCTGAGAATAATGTAGAAATTCGCGAGCAGGTGCACAAAAAGAACCCGCGTGCGCTTCACGGGGAACGCACCGGGTCTGAACGTGTTTACGCCAGAGGGGGATCAGGCTCTGCCTGCTGCGAACTTTATACCCGAATGGATCGCAATTATTTGCCGCTGGCGGGCGAGCGGCTGTCCCGCGTCGGATTTCGTAGCGGGATGGCGGTAAAGATCCGTGTTATGCCGGACTGTATTGTGATTGCGCCGCAAAATACCCGCGAGTTATGGGGGTGCCTGAAAGGGTTAAGTATCACGCATATCAATAAATTGAAGGTGAAAAAGTGGCTGAGAGAATTTCCGGGGACGCTGAACGACACTGGCGATCTGCCGGTGATTAAACGCGATCGTTATGATTGTCTGATCCGCAGCGAGTGATTGTTAAAAGATCCCGGCTCAGTGGCCGGGATCGTGGTTCAGGATTTTGGATCGGAAGGGGGGGATTTTCGGGCTTTGCGCTCGTCCAGTTTGGCGAAGAGCCATGACCTGAAAGCTGCTGCCGTTCCAGCAATAACGCTTGCAACCAAAACATGCTTGATATCTGATTGTTCAATATCTACTTCATGACTAATGATTAGTTTTACAATTATCAAAGCCAGAGAGAAAAAAATTAAACAACAAAAAACCATGTATGCAATGCTTAAGAACAGTAAAGCTACGGTAGTGTTATTTTTTCTTTTCATTAATTTCATCCTTAACTACATTACTAATAAATTCACCTCCCACGGTACCGATAATATCACCTACAGGGGCTGCGCTCGGACCTAATACAGGGGAAAATACTGGTGGTGCAATAATATTAACTGCCGTACCAAACGCCCAACCTGCGCCCGTGCCAGTTAATGCACCTTTATCCAGCCCATCAGTGAATAGTGAACCACCCAGTGCGATCCCGGCATTAGCCCAAATCCCACGACCCGGAGCTAGTGCACCAGTTGCTCCCGCTGAAATACTTCCCTTATAATCCCAGTTCTTGTTCTCGTTACCTGGACGGCTCAGGTCAAACCACTGGTAGCTTCCATTAGCAATTTCTCCTATTATTGCGCCACTAACAACGTTACCTACTGACGCCGCTGGTCCCAGATACCAGGCTCCCGCAATCATCACACCATCCTGATATCCTTCCACAATTGCTTTAGCGATATTCGCGCCTTCCGGTAAATCACCGTTTGCCAGTTTTTCCAGTCCGGCCTGCTTCTCCTTCGGAGACAGACCATTCTCTTCTGCATACTGGTTCCACGACTGTGCTGCCAGGCCGTAATCCATCATACCCTGTCCGAAACTGCTCGGATTAAGCGCATTATTCTCAACCACCGTCTTCCCGGACTGCGCCCCGGCGATGGCGCTTGCCGTACCGTCTCCCGCAACGCCGCCTGCTATCCCTGCGGCAAGAGTCGCCAGCGCGCTGATGGTCTGCTTTTCACTTTCACTCAGCGCAGCAACATCCTTCCCGTACATCTCCAGCGCAATACCACCCGCCAGCTCCCCGACCGCTGCTCCAGCCGCACCCGCCAGCGCGTCTTTCCCCTGCATCGCGGCCAGCACCGCATTCGCCACCGCGTGGGCGGCGGCTTTTTCCATCGTATCGTCCAGCCCGGAACGGTGGCCGATAATCTCCGCCACGTACGGTGCCGCCGCTCCGGCCAGCGCGGCGGTCATGTCGCCGCCCGCCAGACCCTGAGCGGCAGCGGTAGCCGCCTGGATGGCGCGCTGCATGTCGCTGCCCGTGCCGTACTGTTCAATTGCCGTGCGTCCGGCCTGGTCGGCTATCTCCTGAGGGGTAGGGTTGCTCTTGCCCTCAGCCCTCAGCTTCTCCTCTGCGGCGCGGAGCGCTGCCGGGTCGTTCATGGCCTCCTGTTTCGCGATTTCACCCTGCGTGCGGGCGATATCCGCCACCTGGCTGCCGATTTCCCCGATAAGCTGCGCCTCCTCCATCCTGCGCTGCTCTTTCTCCTTATCGAAAATGGTGTCGATGCTGCCGTTGGCATTCGCCGTGTCGCGGCTCAGGTCCGCCACGTCCTGCGTCTGATGCTCCTTATCGCGAACCACCACCGTGCCGTTTTCAATGGCCGCACGCGTGGTGCCCTCCGCGCTGCCGCTGCTGTCCGCCCCGACCAGCAGGTTGCTCGCCATATTCCCGGTGAACTGCCCCGCGATGCTGCCGCCGGTGCTGATGCCCGCGCTCTGGTGCTCCACGTCGTATTCAGTGGTATTGTGGATATCCCGCCAGCCGAGCGTCCCGGTGTCGAGGCGGTTGTTATCCGCCGTGGCGGTGGAGGCGATAACCGCGCCGTCGAGCTGCGTGTGGCCGCCGACGTTGATGTCGAACCCGCCGGAGCCTGCGAAGATACCGCTCTGCTCCTTCACGGAGACGTAGTCGCTGTTCATGCTGTCGCGGCTGTAGTTAACGCTGGCCGAGCCGCTCATGGTGCCGAAGGTAAAGCTGCCGCCCGCGCTGGCGTTTTGCTGTTTGCTGTCGTAACGGTCGGTGTCCTGTTCACTGGTAATGGTCAGGTTACGCCCGATATCGGCCAGGACGCTCTCCCCGCTGACCTGTGCCCCGGTGAGATTCGTATCGCGCCCGCTGACGATTGTGAGCGTATCCCCTGCGTTAACCGTGGTTTCGGTGCGGGTGGTGCCGTTGCCGCGCTCGGTTCCTTTGCCGCTGTTCACGCTGGCGGAGACGGAGATGCCCGCGCCACCGGAGCCGTAGCCGATACCGACGCCCGCGCTGCCGCCGTGGCTCTCGTTTTGGCCGTCGAGCGTGGAGGTGTTCAGTGCGGAAATCAGGTTCACGTCCCGGCTGGCCTGTAGCCACAGGTCGTTCTGCGCATCAAGCTGGCTGCCGTGAACCAGCAGGTCGCCGTCGGTTGCCACCACGGTGAGGTTATTCCCGGCGGTGAGGCTGCTGCCTTTTGCGGTGGCCTGCGTGCTGGTCCGGGTGGATTTTGACGACTGGCTGCCGTAAGAGAGGCTGATGCCGACGGTGTTGTCGTTGCCCTTCTGGTTGCCGGTGGCCTGGTCGAGCATGACGGACTGCGCGCCCTGTCCGAGGGTCAGGGCGCCTTTCACCGCCTGCAGGGCGGCGAGGCGGTCGTTATCGGTCTCCCTGGCCTGCTTCAGGGTGCTCACGCTGCTGTCGAGAGCACCACCCGCCGCGCCGGAGAGCGCAAGGGTCAGACCGGAAGATTTTTGCTCCACGGTGTGGGTCTGCGTGCCGCTCTCCGTGGCGGCGGTGATGCTGACGTTTTTCCCGGCGAGCGTCATATCCTGCGCGGCAATCAGGTCCGAGCCGTGGACGCTCAGGTCATTGCCCGCGCTCAGCGTGACGCTGCCGTTCACGGAGCCAATGGTGCTGCCGCGATGGGTGGTGTCCTGTGCGGTGTCGGTGACCTTCAGGCTCTGGCTGCCGTAGCTGACACCGATGCCGCCCGTGCCGGAGAAGCCGGATTTTTTCTCCTGCCGCTGATGACTCTCCTGGCTGTGCTCCTCCGCCGTGGTCACGGTCAGGCTGTTGCCTGCCGCCAGCCGGACATCGTTATCGCCCACGATATCGCTGCCCTGCACCCGCAGGTTATTGCCCGCCTGCAGGGTGACGCTGTCGCCGCTGAACAGGGCTCCCTGTGCGGTCTCACTGTTCACCACATCGTGCGTGGTCACGGTTTTTTTCGACAGCGCGCCGCTGCTGCCGGTGGACTGATGGTGCGACTCAAACATGCTGCTGTCAGTGGCGGCGGTGACGGCGATGTCGCGCCCCGCGCTGACGGCGAGGCTGCTGCCCGCCTCCACGGTTGCGGCCTGCGCACTCACGTCGCGGCCGGCCATCATCAGGATATCGCCTCCGCCGGCCACCTCGCTGCCAACCTGTTGAGTGGTGGACTGCTTCAGCCAGTTATTTTTATCCCACGTCAGGTTATCGCTGGCGGAGGTAGTGACGGTGGTGAGGTTCAGATCCCGCCCGGCACTGAGCACCGTCTGGCTTCCACTGCCGCTGTTAACGACCTGCGCGCCGGTCAGGGTGAGATCGCGCCCGGCGTTCAGCACCAGCTTACCGTCATCGCCCTGGACGTAGATCCCCGCCACGCGCTCCACGGTGGTGCGCTCAAAGCTGTTTTTCCCGCTGCTGCTCTGTGCGCCGCGGGTGGTGGTGGTGAGGCTGATGTCGCGCCCGGCGGTGGCCAGTACGGAATGGTTACCTGAAATCGTGCCGCCGATGTTGCTGATGTCCGTGCGGGCGAACAGGCTGACGTCAGCCCCCTGTATCGTTCCTGCTTTGTTGGTGATGTTGTCGGCGCTGAGCTGCACCGCGTCACGCCCGTGCAGGGTGCCGCTGTTGACCAGGTCGCGGTTCAGGTTCATCACCAGATTCTGGCCCCCCATCAGCGCGCCGGAGCCGTCGATGTCGCCAGGCTGTACGCGCACATACACCTGCGGCACCATCACCGTCTGCCAGCTGCCGTCGGCAAGCTGAACGCGGGTGTTGACCAGCCAGACCATGTCCTCCGTCAGCAGGCTCATCTGTTCGGCGGTGAGCGCCACGCCAGGGACAAGCTGATGCGTCTGCCCGAAAGCAATGCCCGCATCCATCAATGCCCTGAACTGGGTCTCATCGTCGCGGTAGTCGCCCAGGTAGCGGCCGCCGGTGAGCGCGATGATCTGCTCGCGTACCAGGCGCTGCTCGTAATAGCCGTCGCCAAGGCGCTTGTGCACGTTATCCGGATCCGTCATGAACGCATTCTGCATATAATCACTGCCGAGCCACGTCTTGTTGTTGGTGAAGCGTGGATCGGTTTCGATCAGGTAGTGCGCATTCGGATCGGGCAGGGTGTTAAACAGGCTGCTGTCCGGCAGACGGATGTCCGGCCCTGCGGCACGTACCACCACGCCCTGCGCATCGCTGGCGGGCGTTTCAATCCATTTGCCAGGCGCATTGCCGGAGGGCAGGGCAGGGGAACCCGGGGAGGTGGTGTCCACACCCACCGCCAGGCTCCCCGTCCCGCTAAGCGTGGTATCTGTTTTGTGGGCGCTGGCGGGGGAAAGGGTCATGCCGCTGCCATCGGCCTGGCTGTTGCCTTCCATTTTGCCCGGCGACAGGGTGATCGACTGGATAACCACAGGCGGGGCGTAGTCCGAGGTGCTTTTTCCCTGCGAGTCGCCACCCTTTCTGGATTTACGGCTGTAGTGTGTGACCGAGCCTGCATCGGTGATCCATCGGCTGCCTTCCGGCATCACGTTATCCACCGAATCGGCGAAGATCCCGAGCGTTCCCCCCGCCACAATCTGGCTTTTATCGTTCAGAACCTGATTTGCCGTAATCAGCATATTGCCGCCGGCGAGGATTTTGCCCGGGTCACTTTCGGCAATCACCTCTTCTTCAATGGTGCGGGTGTAGGTGTACTCGTAAAAGTTGTCGTTGTTGGCCCCGGTATCGTCCGGGGTGTTGAGGTTAAGCAGGTGGTCGGCCGAGTTGTGGTCGACGAACACGCCGTCAGCATCCGCATCCCAGCGGGTGGGCGATCCCTTTTGCTGATACTCGTGGATCTGCTCCGTGGAGATGAGCGCCACTTCGGTGCTGAAATGGTCGTTGATGTTGTTGAGCTGGCCGACGGAGAGCGCCATGTCGCCCGCGGATTCAATGGTCGCGCTGTGGTTGTTGAGGGTTTGCGCCTGCCCGATGGCAAAGCCGTTGTCGTCCACGCGCCCGCCGATGGCCATCGCCCCGTCGCTGTAGATCAGCGCGTGGTCGCGGTTGTTGATTGTCTGTGCCCCGATGTCCACGCGCTGGCGTCCGGCGAGGGTCGCTGCCGTTTCGTCCTGGGCGAGGTTATTCAGCGTTGTCGCCTGAATCGACAGATGATCGCCGTAGATGCGGCCGGTACCCGCGTTCGTTAAGGTTTCGGTACGCAGCCACGTCTGGCTGCCGTCGATAAGACCGTAATTACTCAGGCTTGAGGAGAGGGTCAGCCAGGTCGCGCCGGCGGCAATCTCGCCGGAAGCGGCATTGAACAGGCTGGCGGCGCTGAGATCCAGTTTTGCGCCCGCCAGCAGGTTGCCGCTGTTGGTCACGCTGCCCGGCGTGGTGAAGGTCATGCTGCCGTTGGCAATCACATCACCCGCGTTGTTAAAACTCTGCTGCGTGTGAATTGTCATATCGCCGAGCGACAGAAGCTGACCGTCTCCGGTTAGCGCGTCGGCTGCAAGCGTGACGTTCTCCCCGCCAATAACGACCCCGTCAGCGTTGAGAAGCCGCAAAGCCGCGCCGCTCAGCGACAGCGCCCCCGCGGCGGACAGCTCACCCTGCGTGTTATCCAGGGTTCCGGCATTGGCGATCGATAACGTATTGCCTGCCCGCGTTGTTCCCAGAGCATTATCGAACTGCTGGCTGTTGATTTTCACATCCAGCCCTTCAATACCCTTATCTTCAGCCTGCGTATTGCGATTGATCAGCGAGGCTGCGTTGAGCGTCACCGTTGCGCCACTGCGTATCAGGCCCAGTGTGTTGTCGATCGCACCCGACACGGCATTCACCGCCAGTTCACCGAGAGACTGGATCTGCCCGTCCTGGTTATCAAGACGCTCGAGGTTGAGGGTCATCTCCTGCTCACCCACCAGACGCCCGCCGGAACGGTTATCCAGCGAGGTTGCCCGCAGCGTGAACTCCCCTTTTGCGCCCAGCGTGCCGTTCTGGTTGTTCAGCGCGGCGGTGGCGAGCTGCATTTCCGCCAGGCTGTAAATCGTCCCCTCGCGGTTATCCAGCTGCCAGCCGTGCGTATCAAGAACGAGCCCGCTTCCCTGAATGACCCCCTGACGGTTGTCGGTATCGCTGCGCGTGGCAAGCGTCAGCGTATCCAGTGCATACAGCGTCCCGGCGATGTTGCTAAAGCGCGCGGCGTCCAGCGTGGCCCGTTTTTCGGCGAGCAGTACGCCCGCATCATTTTGCAGATCGGTCGTGGTTATGCTCAGGTTTCCCTGGCTAACGATGCCGCCCGTGTCCCCGCTGTAGCGGTTGCTGATACCGTCAACGGCCAGCGTGAGATCCCCTCCGCTCTGGACCAGCCCGCTGCTGTCGTTATCCAGACGCTGTGCCGTGACGGCAAGATCGCCCTGGGCGACAATCATCCCTTTCTGGTTGTCTATCCGGGAGGCGTCTATCCGCGCATCGCCACCGGATACCAGCGTGCCTTGCGTATTCTCCAGCGACCCCACATGTAGATTCAGCGAACCTGTGGCGCTCAGGGTACCGTTGCGGTTGTCCACGTCCGCGGCCGTTACGACGGTTTCTTTCGCGCTGGCCAGCATGCCGTGCTGATTGCTGATGCTGCCGGCGTTGACGTTCAGGGTGCCAAAGCTGACGATGCCGCCGGTCGTCAGGGTCGTGTTGTTTGACAGGCGGTTCCCGTGAGTGTCGACGATCATGTCCGCCCCGGACTGAATTAACCCTTCGTCGTTGTTCAACCCGGCGCTGTCGAGCGTCAGGTTATCGTGGGCGGCAATTGTCCCGCCGACGTTAGCCAGCGCGTTGCGGCTGGTTAGCGCGACGCGGCCGTGTTCCGCGCTGATAAAGCCGCTGCTGTTGTTGAGAGTGTCGGCGCTCATGCTGATGCTGCCTGCTGCTGCCAGTTCACCCTCGCGGTTGTCCGTCAGGCCAGCCGTTTTTATCGTCAGGGCGCTGTCGGTATCGGCGGCAACGATCTGGCCTTTACGGTTATCCAGCGACGCGGCGTTGACGTTTACCGTGGCGTTGGCGGCAATCACGCCTTCGCGGTTATCGATGCCGTCCTGATGGTTCAGCGTCAGACCCCGCGTGCCGCTCTGGCTTATCTGGCCTTTATGATTTTGCAGGCGTTTTGCCGTGAGCGTGAGCTGGTCGGCGGCGAGCAGGCCGCTGCTGTTATCCAGCGTGCCGGTTGCCGTGACGCTGAGGGCGTCATTCGCGATGACTTCCGCACCGGCGGTGCTGAGGTCGCCTTGTCCGGCGTTAAGGGTAATGGCGTTGGCCTGCGTCACGCTGCCTGATGCATCCACCCCCTGTCCCGTGGACCTGATGTTGCCACCCGCCACATTCAGTCCATGCATCTCAAGTTTGCCGCTGGCGTTGAGCGTCAGATCGCCGTCGCGGCCCGTGGTGCCATCGGGCTGCACGCCTGCCGCCAGCGTGCCGGTGCTGGCAATCGTTTTGCCCGTCAGGCTGACGTTGCGCTGTGCAGCGAGGGAGCCGCTGTTTTGTATGGCGTCGGTGCCAGAAAGGGCGACGTCAGCGGAAGACCAGACCGTGCCGCTATTCTCAATACGCCCGTCGGCGGAGAGGGTGACCGTCCCTGCTTCCGCGCCGATATTGCCCGCGTTGCGCACGCCGACGCCTTTTTCCGTCCCGATCAGACGAATTTTCCCGGCGTACATGCCGCCGACCTGGGAGACATCCAGCGCCATGACGGGTTTTGCCGCACCGTTATCCGCAAGGGCGGTCACCTTTTCATGCGCCGCATCCACCGTGTTGCGCCCGGTAGTGACGCGTAAATCCTGCGCGTGAATCGCCGCATTCACCTGAACCGCCCGGGCGATGATATCGGTGTGCGCCTGCCCGGAGGTATCCAGCCCGTTGCCGTTCACGGTAATCTCACCGCGCTCCACCTGATACCCGGTTATCCGGCCATCCTGCATCTGCGCGGTACCGGTCGTCAGCGTGGCGCGCCCGGCGTTGATAAAGCCGCAGCCGTCACAGGTAATGCCCGACGGGCTGGCAATGATCACGTCGGCCTTTTGTCCAGCCACCTCAATGTAGCCGTTGAGCTGGCTCGGGTTGCGTGCGTTCACCTCGTTGAGGATGACTTTAGCCTCGCCTTTCGCCAGCCACGGGTTGGCGGTCACCATTCCGCCGAGTTCGGTTGAGGTATTTTTATGGGCGTTATTGAGGATGGCCCCGTCCCGGCCAACGTCGAACTGACTGTAGGTGTTGCGGGACACGCCGCCTGCAGACGGGGTCTGGATATTCACCTGCGTCGTGCCGTTAGCGGTGCTGATCACGGTGGGCTGCTGTTTACCGGGCGCGGAGGCGTCCGCCACAATCCCGGCGGCCTGCACCGTGACGGCACCAGAGGCCAGCCACAGCGCAAGGCTGAGTGCGCCGACGCGACAGACAAGACGCTGAAGCGCGTGCCCGATCCCGGAGGAAGACGATCCGCCCGAACAGCCGCGCGCCAGCTCGGAAACGACCATCAGCATGCCGCGGGCTTTATTAAAGACGATACGGTACAGACGTTTATTCATGGTGAAATCCTTTTTATTTTTGTCCGTGCAGCGGGTGCGTGTGTTTCCAGTTCAGCAGCGCTTCGCGCGTGACCTGCCTGCCATAAAACGTTTTGATACGACGGCCTTTCTCATTGCCGCGATGCCACAGAAAGCGCGCAACGTGATGCGGAAAAATCTCCTCGCGTACCAGGCGAAACAGGGCTTCCGCGTGCCCAAAGGGGGCAATAAAATCGCGAAACCACATCCGATCGCCGTTACACCAGTCTTCTTCCGGCAGGACGACCGTCTCCTGGGTGAGATAGCGGCGTTCGGCTTCTTCGCTCATCCATGCCCAGCTCAGGAAAAAGATCGGGCGTCCTTTCTCCTCTATCAGCACGTACTGCTGGCGTTTAATGATGGGCAAGAGCACCACGGGCAGGACGTGCAGCGGCGCGTCACGGTGGTTGAGGGAATGCATCCAGAGCCAGACCGACGCGCCCAGCACTTCGGCTTCACTTAGCGCGACGTCCTCGAGCTGCGGACAATGAACCGTCAATTCGCCATAGCGCATACTCAGAAATCCATGTTGAGGTTGAAGCCGAAGGTTGCCGGGCTGGTTTTAAAACCGTCCGGGTGGGAGAACGGCACGCCCGCGAAGGCGTCGTATCCCACTTTCCAGAGCGCACCGCGCAAGCCCGCCGCGCCACCCGCAAGATGGTTGCCCGCCAGGTATTCCGTACCGTTGCCAGCGACCTCGCCATAGTCGGCAGCCAGATAGAGCTCGGTTCCGGCAAGCGGGGTCTGCCAGGAGAGATCGTTTCGAACCAGCCAGCCCCGATCGGCGTTGAGCGTGCGTTCGCCGTCGAAGCCGCGCACCGTCCAGCGCCCGCCGATGGCGAACTGATCCTGTGAAGTGAGCGGCGTGTTGCTGGTCTGACGCTGCCAGGCTACGCCGTAACGCAAGTGCTGCGTGCTGAGTGCGAACGGCAGGCTCAGGCGTGCGTTGGTGCGAAGAATTCGGCCCAGCGCGGTGGCTTCATCGAACGTTTCTTCGGGGGCTGGCTGGGCGCCAAACCATCGCGTGCCGCGCTGGTAGCTGATGCCAGCATCAACCGTGGCGGGGCCGATATAGTGGCGATGCTGAAGCCCGGCCTTCCATGAAGAGACGTGGCGGCGCTGAACTTCCACTTCCGTGTCGTTGATGTAGTTTTTCGTTGTCCGGCTCTCCACGTCCCAGGTGAACGTGGTTTTTTGGGCGCTGCTGCGGTGCAGAACCCGGCTGGCCTGCGCCACCAGACTCTGGCTTTTGCCGCTGTACCGAATGTCGCCGTTTAGCCCCGCCACGGTCTGGTGATAGTGGTAATCGCTGCCGGTAACGGAAAATGCCCACCAGCCCACGGGAACAGACCAGTGGGCGCTGAGGTTTTGGTTGCCTTTTTCCGGCCCGGTTTGCAGGTCATGGTTCATGGAAAACCAGAAGAGATCGCTCAGCGCCAGCGGGTTATCCAGCGACAGCGTTAGCCCACCCTGATAGCGGCCCGTTGACGACGAGCCAGAATCATCAAGCGACAGGCCAAGCCGCCAGAATTTGCTCTGCTGGCGGGTTATCACGATATCGCTCTCACCCGGCTGTTCAGCCGGAACGATATCCATCTCAACCTGGACGGTGGGCAGGCGCTGGAGGTTCTCCAGACCCTGCTCGATATCCCGCAGGTCGAGCAGATTACCGTCATGTGCCGGGAAGGCGCTGTAAAGCCATAACCCGCGACGGCTATTATCGGTCAATGTGACGTGGCGTATTTTCCCCGGAATAACGGCCAGTGTTAAATGGCCGCTTTTTAAATCCTGAGCGGGAGCCAGCACGCGTGCGGTTGTCCAGCCGTGGGCGATCAGCCGGTTTTGCAGCAGGCTCATCACGTGGTTGATACCCCGTGCGCCGAGGCACTTCCCGACGGCCTGATTCGCGATGCGCTGCAGCGGTACCCAGTGCGGGAGGGCGTTATGCCCCGTCAGCGTCACGTCATGGATGGTGAAGCAGGGCGTTTCGGCGGCAAATTCGCCGCTTTCGTTACGTGTTGCCGGAGATTGCAGCCGAACGTCAGGCGCCTGGGGCGTCAGTTGGGTTTCCAGCGCCTGCTGACGCTGCTGTTGCAGGATAAACGGTTCATCACCCGGTGCGGCGCTGGCACCCGATGAAAGGCTGAGAACAGCACAGATAAAAAAGCCGGTGCGCTTCGTTGCGACCGGTCGAAATTCCCTTTTCAACATTTTCCCTTACAAAATGTAATGTTTCTTGCAAGGGATCGTGACGAAGTCACAGCGACTTTTCTACGCGTAGCGGCTAAATAAAATCTGAAAGTGGGGGAAAGTACGGAAGCGGATTAAAGCGGGTATGACTGGCCGGGCAAGCTTGCGCCGCCCGGCACGGTTGCGGGAGATTACTCCCCTTCACCCGGGAACAGGAACGGGTTGATTGAGCTGCGGGCGAAGCCCTCCTGCTCCATTTTGGCATCCAGAATCAGCGAGGCGAGATCGTCGGCTACCGCTTCGACTTTCGGGTCTTTTTCCTGATACAGAATCTTCAGGTAGGTCCCACAGTCGCCGCAGCTTTCAGCTTTCACTGCCGCTTCTTCATTTTCCAGCGACCAGTAGTTGAGATCGCGGGTCTGCTCGCAGTTGCTGCACTTCACGCGCACGACGTGCCATTCGGTTTCGCACAGGTTGCAGTGCAGGTAGCGCAGCCCCTGGGTGGTGCCAATCTGTACCATACTGGAGACCGGCATGGAACCGCACACCGGGCAGAACTGGCGCGCTTCACCGTACTCGGCGCGGGCTTTGCCGGGGATCAGGCTTGCCATCTGCGCCCAGTAGAGCGACAGTGCCGCCCAGATAAACGGCGCTTTATCACTGCTGACCAGCGAGAAGTCGGAAGCAAACAGCGCACTCGCCATCTCTTCCAACTCCTGTTCGGACGCTTTTTCCAGGTTCTCAATGACCGCCAGCGCAGTACCGCTCATTTCGGGCTTTAGCTCGGCAATCAGCGAATGCAGCAGCTTGTGCCAGTGCTTGTCGCGCGGCAGGACGTGAATATCCAGCGGCGGCTTGCCCTGCTCATTGGCTTCTTTGATGCGCGCAGTCAGGTCCATTTGCAGTGGGTGGTCGTACAGCACCACTTCCTGCGCGTGGGCGACAAGCGCAGCAAAACGCAGAAAATCGCCCAGCGGGTTGTTCTCTGCCAGCTCGCGCAGACGCTCTGCGCGGCGGTTGTAGAGGTTCTTGAGTCTGGGGAATAACAACGGCGGAATATACTCCGCCGTACGTTTCTCGCTCGACCCCAGCTCATCTTGCGGGATTATGCGAATACTCATTCAGATGACTTTTCCTGTTTCTGGCGGACTTCACGGTACCAGCGCGGGTGATGTTTCTTCGCCCACGTACTGGTTACCCAGCCTTCCACCATCGCGGTAATGGTGCCTTTCACCCAGAGGGCGGCGTAAATATGCACCATGATAACCACAATTAGCGCCACTGCGGCAAATGAATGCAGCATCAGCGCGAATCGGATCACCGGGATTGAGAAAGCAGGCGCAAAATACGGACGCCAGATGATCACGCCGCTGACCAGCAACAGGACCAGGAAGATAATCGCCGCCCAGAATACGCATTTCTGACCGAAGTTATAACGCCCGGTATCACCTACTTCCTCGTTGACGACGATCTTACGAATATTCTTCGCCCAAAAGATATCATCCCGATTGATTAGGTTATGGTGCCAGTAGCGGAAAAACATGATGATGAACGACGCGAACATGATGACGCCAACAAACGGGTGCAGTATACGCGCCAGTTGTGGTGTCCCCATGATCTGCATCAGCCAGTTGAAGGAGGGGAAGAAGAACCCCAGCCCGCTTATCGCCGCCAGCATGAAGCAGAAGGCGGTGACCCAGTGGTTGATGCGTTCCGGCGCGGTGTAGCGCACGATGGTGTCACGTTTTCTCATTTGCGCACCTCGTCTTTCTCTTCATGCAGGTTGTCGTCTTCCTCTTCCGCACGGTTCGGACCGACGCCGACGTAGTGGAAGATGCTCGCTGCGAAGGTGGCAGCAAAACCTACCGCGGCCAGCGGTTTCCAGATGCCTTTCCAGAACTTAACGGTGGCGCTGATTTCCGGGTTCTCCGGCAGGCCGTGATACAGATTCGGCTTGTCGGCATGGTGCAGCACATACATCACATGCGTACCACCAACACCGGCCGGATCGTACAGGCCCGCATTGTCGTAACCACGGGTTTTCAGCTCGCCCACGCGCTCTGCCGCCAGCGTTTTCATATCCTCTTTAGATCCAAAGTGGATAGCGCCGGTTGGGCAGGTCTTCACGCACGCGGGCTCCTGGCCGACAGTGACGCGGTCAACGCACAGCGTGCATTTGTAGACGCGGTTGTCTTCCGGGTTCAGGCGCGGTACGTCGAACGGACAGCCCGCAATGCAGTAGCCGCAGCCGATGCACTGCTCGGACTGGAAGTCGACGATGCCGTTGGCATACTGAATGATAGCCCCTTCTGACGGACATGCCTTCAGGCAGCCCGGATCCGCGCAGTGCATACAGCCATCTTTGCGGATAAGCCATTCCAGTTTGTCGTTCTGCTCCACTTCCGAGAAACGCATCACCGTCCAGGACTTGGCGGTCAGGTCCGCAGGGTTGTCGTACACCCCAACGTTGTGACCCACTTCGTCACGCAGATCGTTCCACTCAGAGCAGGCCACCTGACAGGCTTTACAGCCGATACAGGTGGTCACGTCGATAAGTTTCGCCACTTCCTGCTGGTGGTCCCGCGCCTGAGGCGCGGGCGTGAAACCGTTAGTCGCGGAACGACGGATAATGTCTTGAGATTGATAAGCCATAAGTCGTCTCCGTTACACCTTTTCCACGTTCACGAGGAAGGCCTTAAATTCCGGCGTCTGCGTGTTCGCATCACCGACGAACGGCGTCAGGGTGTTCGCAATGAACCCTTTTTTCGCCACGCCCTCATAGCCCCAGTGAATTGGGATACCGATGGTATCCACCTGCTGACCATGAACGTTCAGCGTGCGAATACGCTTGGTCACCACCGCCTTGGCTTTAATGTAGCCGCGGTTAGAGGAGACCTTCACGGTATCGCCATGAGCGATGCCGAGCTTGTTCGCCAGCTTCTCGCCGATCTCCACAAACTGCTCCGGCTGCGCGATGGCGTTAAGCAGCGCGTGCTTGGTCCAGTAGTGGAAGTGCTCGGTCAGACGATAGGTGGTGCCCACGTACGGGAACTTGTCTTTTTTACCCAGCGCTTCAAAGTCGCCCTTGAAGATACGCGCTGCCGGGTTAGAGACCACGTTCGGGTGCAGCGGGTTAGTGCCCAGCGGCGTCTCAAACGGCTCGTAGTGTTCCGGGAACGGCCCTTCTGCCATCTTATCAATGGCAAACAGACGTCCCATCCCTTCAGGCTGCATGATAAACGGTCCGACATCGCTGCCTGGTGCGGCAGTGCTGTAGTCCGGAATATCCACGCCGCCCCATTTCGCGCCGTCCCACTTCAGAAGCTGACGCTTCGGATCCCACGGGTTGCCCTGCGGGTCAGCGGAGGCACGGTTATAGAGGATGCGACGGTTAAGCGGCCACGCCCACGCCCAGCCCAGCGTATTGCCAAGGCCCGACGGGTCGGCGTTGTCGCGGTTGGCCATCTGGTTGCCTTTCGGCGTCCAGCTACCAGCGAAGATCCAACAGCCGCTTGACGTTGTACCGTCATCGCGCAGATGGGCGAAGGTACTGAGCTGATCGCCTTTCTTCGCCAGCACGGTGCCGGTGGTCGGGTCGATAACATCCGCCAGCGCCTTACCGTTGCTCTCCATCGCCACTTCTTCCGGCGCAGGATTTTCAGGCGTCGAGTAGTTCCAGGTCATGTTCAACACCGGTTCCGGGTTCGCGCCACCTTCAGCCGCGTACATCTTGCGCAGGCGTAAGAAAATACCGGCCAGGATCTCGCCGTCGTTCATGGCGATGCCCGGGGCGTCCGCACCTTTCCAGTGCCACTGCAGCCAGCGGCCGGAGTTGACAATAGACCCGTTCTCTTCCGCGAAGCAGGTGGATGGCAGACGGAACACTTCGGTCTGAATCTTCGACGGATCGACGTCGTTCGATTCGCCGTGGTTCTGCCAGAAGGTCGAGGTTTCAGTATTGAGCGGGTCAATCGTCACCAGGAACTTCAGTTTCGACAGGGACTCAACAACCTTGTTCTTGTTCGGGAACGAGGCCACCGGGTTAAAGCCCTGGCAGATATAGCCGTTGACCTGACCCTGATGCATCATCTCGAAGTACTGAAGCACGTCGTAGCCTTTGTCCCACTTCGGCAGCCAGTCAAAGCCCCAGCTGTTTTCCGCCGTCGCCTTGTCGCCGTAGAAGGCTTTCATCAGCGAGACGAAGAACTTCGGATAGTTGCCCCAGTAGTTCACCTGGCCTTCGAGCAGCGGTTTTGGCGTGCTGGCCGTCAGGTAGGTTTGCAGGTCGGTTTGTTTCTCGCTTGGCAGGTTCATATAACCTGTCAGGCTTTGAGACAGCAGGCCAAGGTCGGTCAGACCCTGAATGTTGGAGTGACCGCGCAGGGCGTTCACGCCGCCGCCTGCCATGCCCATGTTGCCGAGCAGGAGCTGAACCATCGCCATGGTACGGATGTTCTGCGCACCGATGGAGTGTTGCGTCCAGCCGAGGGCGTAGAGGAACGACGCGGTTTTATCTTTCGCGCTGGTTTCGGCGATCAGCTCGCACACCTTCAGGAAGTCCGCCTTCGGCGTACCACAGATGTTTTCGACCACCTCCGGCGTATAGCGGGAGACGTGCTCTTTCAGCAGGTTCCACACGCAGCGCGGGTGTTGCAGGGTGGTATCGCGTTTCGCAAAGCCTTTCTCATCCAGCTCGTAGTTCCAGCTGGTTTTGTCGTACTTGCGTTTTTCGGCGTCGTAACCGCTGAACAGGCCATCTTCGAAGTGGTAATCCTCACGCACGATCAGGCTGGCGTTGGTATAGGCTTCGGTGTATTCGCGGTTGTATTTTTCGTTGGTCATCAGGTACAGCAATACGCCTGACAGGAAAGTGATGTCAGTACCTGAACGAATAGGGGTGTAGAAATCCGCCACTGACGCTGTACGCGTGAAGCGGGGATCGATCACAATCAGTTTCGCACCGTTGTGGATTTTGGCTTCCATCGCCCAGCGGAACCCGACAGGGTGCGCTTCAGCGGCGTTACCGCCCATCACCACAATAAGGTTGGCGTTCTTGATGTCGACCCAGTGGTTGGTCATCGCACCGCGACCAAATGTTGGAGCAAGACTTGCTACCGTTGGTCCGTGTCAGACACGCGCCTGGTTGTCGACCGCGAGCATACCGAGTGCGCGCGTAAATTTCTGGGTTAAATAGCCGGTTTCATTACTGGACGCTGAAGCACACAGCATCCCGGTGGAGAGCCAGCGGTTGACCGTCACGCCGTCGGCGTTCTTCTCAATGAAGTTCGCATCACGGTCTTCTTTAATATGTTTAGCGATGCGGTCAAACGCCTCTTCCCAACTGATTTGCTGCCATTTGTCGGAGCCAGGCGCACGATATTCAGGGAACTTCAGGCGGCTTTCAGAGTGGATAAAGTCCACCAGACCGGCCCCTTTCGGACACAGCGCGCCGCGGTTGACCGGGTGATCCGGGTCACCTTCGATATGGAAAATAGACGCTTTGGCGTTTTTAGCACCGTCGCCGAGGCTATACATTAACAGCCCGCAACCGACAGAGCAGTACGTACAGGTATTACGGGTTTCACGGGTGCGCAGCAGTTTATACTGCCGCGTTTCCGCCAGCGCGACGCCGGGCGCAAAGCCCAGTGCTGCTGCCGTTGTGCCTGCCATACCGCCAGCGCAGATCTTAAAGAACTGCCTTCTGCTGACCTGCATGGGTCACTCCTTGTTTCGACATTGCTTACATATGTAGTTTTGACTTCGCGGTTGAAGAATGACCGCAAAGGAAAAAATTTGCGTTAATCCCTCATTTCTCCGAGGGATATCATCAGAATACCACAATGTCGGTACACCTGTTCTAATGGCGTTAATACAAAGTGAACGTATTATCACCATGTTGATTATAAAGTGTGATACAGATCACGCTATTGCTTCTGCATGTTAAAGTGGTGTAGCGCTGGCCGGGTTGCACCCCTTCTAAATGAGTAGGAGAATGATTGTCGAAAAGTTGATCCATACTATGCGTAAGGCCTGTTGTTTATGCTGCAATAGCAGGCTCACCTCCGTGGTTGTTCAGGAATACCGCTGTGTCTAAACAAAACCGTGCTACCCACTCGTCGCCACTGCCTGCAGGCATTGTGGAACTGTCGGTACGCAGACCGCCCCACATTACCCACGCCACGCCCGATTTGCTGGCGGAAGAAGTGCCTGTTGCGCTTGTTTACAACGGTATTTCGCATGTGGTGATGATGGCTTCGCCGAAAGATCTCGACCTGTTCGCCATTGGCTTTTCTCTCTCGGAAGGCATTATTGCGCATCCGCAGGAGATCTACGGGATGGACGTGGTGAAGGCGTGTAACGGTCTTGAAGTGCAAATCGAACTCTCCAGCCGTCGCTTTATGGGGTTGAAAGAGCGCCGCCGCGCGCTGGCCGGACGCACCGGCTGCGGCGTGTGTGGCGTTGAGCAGCTCAATGATATCGGCAAGCCCGTTGCGCCATTGCCGTTTACCCAGACCTTCAATCCGGCACACCTTGATCATGCGCTTGAGCATCTCAACGACGTACAGCCCATCGGCCAGTTAAGCGGTTGTACGCATGCGGCGGCGTGGGTGTTGCCGTCGGGCGATATTGCCGGAGGGCATGAAGACGTGGGTCGCCATGTCGCGCTGGATAAGCTGCTGGGACGCCGGGCGCGAGAAAGCGAGGTCTGGCAACAGGGCGCGGCGCTCGTTTCCAGCCGTGCAAGTTATGAGATGGTGCAAAAGTCCGCAATGTGCGGTGTGGAAATCCTGTTTGCGGTATCGGCGGCCACAACGCTGGCGGTGGAAGTGGCGGAGCGCTGCAACCTGACGCTGGTCGGGTTCTGCAAGCCGGGAAGGGCAACAATCTATACCCATCCGCAGCGATTAATAGTTGATCAATAATTTTGAATGTTTCAGGCAAAACCTTCCGCTTTTAGTTGTTCGGGATGAGGTCTAGTATTTATCTCATCAAGGCACGGTGCCTTACCAAAACAACTTAACGAAAGGGTTTATATCATGAAAAGCATCAAAACTTTTGTCGCTGTAATCGCTCTGGCTGCTTCTTTCGGTTCTTTCGCTGCACAGACTGTGACCGCAACCGCCTCTACCATTGACGGTGCAGAAGCTAAAATCGCGGCACAGGCTCAGGAAGCGGGTGCATCATCCTACAAAATTACCCAGGCATTCACGGGTAACCGCGTACACATGACTGCTGAACTGAATAAATAAGCCAGTCACACCGTCGAAAGAGCGCCCCCGGGGCGCTTTTTTAGTTTATGCCCGCCACGCGCAGTAGCGCCGTCACTACTGCCGCCGCGATGATCACCACAATCAATGGCATTTTTCGCCACGCCAGAAATACCGCAAACGCCACGCCCAGCACGCGCGCCATCCCGGCGAAATGTTCCCCTTCATAAAATGTGGTCGCCAGTGCCACAGAAAACAGCAACACCGTTGCCGCATCTGACAGCAGCGCCTGAGATCGTTCAGAGAGTGCCAGCCGGTTGCCGAGTTTTGCTCCGCCGAGACGCATCAAATAGGTTCCCGCAGACAAAATGGCGATGCCGAGAATAAAAATCGTCATATTTCCCATTATTTTTTCCTCGCAGCGAGACCGAGTAAAGAGAGCATCACCGGTAATCCCACCGGGGCAAACGGTACGGCAGCCAGGGATAGCACGGCACCGCTACAGGCGCGGATTAGCGTGGTACGGTTTTTAAACGCGGGAACCACTAACGCCAGCAGAATGGCCGGAAATACCGCATCCAGCCCGATGGTTTCCGGAGCCGGGAGCAGCTTACCGACCATGGCGCCCAACAAGGCGCCCACCGGCCAGATAATTGCCACGCCTAAACCACATAACCAGTACGCCGCCTTACGCTGCTCGGGCGTTTTTTGCGACAGGCCAAACACCACGCTTTCGTCATTCATAATGTGGCAGCCCAACAGGCTCAGGCCGCGCTTGCCTACCAGTTCACGCACCGTCACGCCAAACGGTACATGGCGTGCGTTGACCAGCAAACCGGCTGCCGCCGCCGCCAGAGGGTTACCGCCGCTGGCCACAATGCCGATAAACATAAATTCCGATGCGCCCGCGAGGACGGTGAGCGAGAGAACAAACGGCACCCAAAGCGGGAAACCGTAGGCCATCGCCAGTGAGCCGTAAGACATCCCGACCACGCCGACCGCGAGGCAAACCAGGATGATTGCTTTTATCGTGTCGCCTTTCAGGCAGGAGAGATGATGCTTCATACAATTTTAGCCATATCGAACGTGTATCCATTATAATGAACGCAACAGAACTGTTTTTCAAGACGAACGATTCGTTCGATTTATAGAACAAAAAGGGCCGTTATATGACGCAGCCAATTAGCGTAATCGCCAAAAGCCTGGTGCGAGAACGCCTGCGAACCGGGCTTTCACTGGCGGAAATTGCCCGCCGTGCCGGGATCGCTAAATCCACGCTTTCCCAGCTGGAATCCGGCAACGGCAACCCCAGCCTGGAGACGCTGTGGTCACTCTGCGTGGCGTTGGATATTCCCTTCGCCCGTTTGCTGGAGCCGCAGTTGCCGAGCACGCAGGTGATCCGCCGTGGTGAAGGAACGAAAGTGGTTGCCGGACAGGCAAACTATGAAGCCATACTGCTGGCGGCGTGCCCGCCAGGCGCGCGACGGGATGTCTATCTCCTGATGACCCAGCCGGGGGCAGACCGCATTTCTCAGCCGCACTCGCCTGGCTCGGTAGAACATATTATCGTCATGCAGGGAAGGGCCCTGGTCGGCCTGCTGGATGCGGCAGAAGAGCTCGCCGCCGGGGATTACATCTGTTACCCCGCCGACCAGCCGCACATTTTTAAGGCGCTGGAGCCAGACACGCATGCGTTGCTGGTGGCGGAACAAAATTAACGTAGATACGGAAAATCATGTCGCTTAAAGCCATTGCCAAAGAGCTGGGACTCTCCATTACGACCGTCAGCCGCGCCCTCAACGGCTATGACGACGTCTCTGCTGAGACGCGCGCCCGCGTGGAAGCCGAGGCTCAGCGCCGTGGTTACCGACCTAACACCTTCGCCCGCCGCCTGAAGATGGGCAAAATTGACGCGGTCGGGCTGGTGTTTCCCGTCCATCCTGTTCCGCTCAATAACAGTGTATTTATGGACATGGTCGGCGAAATTAGCCACGAACTGGCGCGACATGAGATCGACTTACTGCTCATTGCCGATGACGATCTGGCGGATAAGCACAGCTATATGCGCATGGTACAGAGCCGGCGCGTCGACGCGCTGATTGTGGCGCATACGCTGGATCGCGATCCGCGGCTTGAGCAGCTGCAGGCCGCCGGGTTTCCTTTCCTGGCGCTTGGGCGCAGCCAGCTGCCGCTGCCTTACGCGTGGTTTGATTTCGATAACTATGCCGGTACGTACAATGCTACCCGCTGGCTGATTGAGAAAGGCCATCAGCGTATTGCGCTGCTCGGCGAAAGCAATAATCAGGCATTTATCACCCAGCGCCGTCAGGGCTATCTGGACGCTCTGCGGGAAGCCGGGCTTTCCAGCGAATGGCTGCGCGCCATGCCGCCGTCGCGCCGCGTGGGATATGCCACCACGAAAGAACTGCTTGCCCTGCCGCAACCGCCCACGGCGATCATTACTGACTGCAACACCCACGGCGACGGGGCGGCGATGGCGCTCGAACAGCTGGGGCGTTTATCCGGCGACAACGCCGTGTCGCTGGTGGTCTACGACGGACTGCCGCAGGACAGTATCGTCGATACCGACGTGGCGTCGGTGATCCAGTCCACCCGTCAGGGTGTCGGAAAACAGATTGCCGACATGGTCCGCCGGCTAATTAACGGCGACGATATTGCGCAGCTTCAGGTGCTCTGGCAACCGGAATTCTCCCCCGGCCAGACGGCCTGAATATCTCCATTTTCTAAACCTGATCACAAATCCGAAACGTTTTGGTTTATATCCGAAACGTTTCGGATCAAAACTCAAGGCATCCCATGACAGGAGATGTCTGATGCAAGATTCTATTTTACGACTTGAAAGCGCGACGGTAGATGTGGTGATAAAAACGCGCCCGTTCGCCGAAATTATTTACTGGGGGCCGCATCTTCAGTACTTTTCGCCGCAAAATGCTGAAACCCTTTCCCGGCCCGTTGCTAACGGTAGGCTGGATGTCGATTCTCCGGTTACGCTGATGGCTGAACTCGGGCATGGCCTGTTTGGCTCGCCGGGTATTGAGGGGCACCGACAGGGGCTGGACGGTTCCCCGGTATTCAGAACTACGCGGGTACAGCAGGAATTAAACACCCTGACGATTACCGCTGAAGATGACTATGCGGGCCTGCGTCTGACCAGCGAGCTGGTGCTGGACGACAGCGGCGTGCTGGTGGTTCGTCACGGTTTAACGAACCTGAAAGCACGTCCCTGGCAGGTTGACCGCTTTGCCGTCACGCTGCCGGTGGCCGAGCGCGCCCGGGAGGTGATGGCCTTCCACGGACGCTGGATCAGAGAGTTCCAGCCGCACCGCGTAAACCTTGAGCACGACAGCGTTGTGATTGAAAACCGCCGGGGTAAAACCTCCCACGAACACTTTCCTGCACTGATAGCCGGTACGCCGTCGTTCAGCGAAATGCAGGGTGACGTCTGGGGCGTGCATCTGGGCTGGAGCGGGAACCATCGCCTGCGCGCGGAAGCGAAAACCGACGGTCGCCGTTATATTCAGGCCGAAGCGCTCTACCTGTCGGGAGAAATGGCGATTGAAGAGGGCGATACGCTCTGGACACCGCGCCTGTATGCCAGCTACTCCCCGCGGGGCCTGAACGGCATGAGCCAGTCTTTCCATCGCTACCTGCGCGACAACGTCATCCGCTTCCCGGAAAATAAACCGCGTCCGGTACACCTCAATACCTGGGAGGGGATCTACTTCAACCACGATCCGGATTACATCATGCGCATGGCCGACGAGGCCGCCACGCTGGGCGTGGAGCGCTTTATTATTGACGACGGCTGGTTCAAAGGCCGCAATGACGACCACGCCGCGCTGGGCGACTGGTATCTGGATGAGAAAAAATATCCGAATGGCCTGACGCCGGTGATTGACCACGTCAAACGGCTCGGCATGGAGTTTGGCATCTGGGTTGAGCCGGAGATGATCAACCCGGACTCCGATCTGTATCGCGCGCATCCTGACTGGGTGCTGGCGCTGCCGGGCTATGCCCAGGCGACCGGGCGTCATCAGCTGGTGCTCAACCTCAACATTCCGCAGGCCTTTGATTATCTTGTGGAACGCATGAGCTGGCTGCTGGGCGAGCATGCGATCGACTACGTGAAATGGGACATGAACCGCGAGCTGGTGCAGCCGGGACACAACGGTAAAGCTGCCGCCGACGCCCAGACCCGTCAGTTTTACCGGCTGCTGGACGTGCTGGGCGAGCGCTTCCCGCATATTGAATTCGAATCCTGCTCTTCCGGCGGCGGGCGCATTGATTACGAAGTGCTGAGCCGGAGCCATCGCTTCTGGGCGTCCGACAACAACGACGCACTGGAGCGCAGCACCATCCAGCGTGGCATGAGCTATTTTTTCCCGCCGGAGGTGATGGGGGCGCATATCGGTCATCATAAATGCCACGCCACCTTCCGCCAGCACAGCATTGAATTTCGCGGCCTGACGGCGCTGTTTGGCCATATGGGGCTGGAGCTGGATCCGCTCACCGTGGACGCGCAGGAGCGCGAGGGGTATCGACATTACGCCGCGCTGCACAAGCAGTGGCGAGAGGTGATCCACCACGGCACCCAATGGCGGATTGATATGCCGGACGCCACCACGCTGGCGCAGGGGATTGTGAGCGAAGACAAGGCGCAGGGGCTATTTATGGTCAGCCAGCTCGCGATGCCGGATTACAGCCTGATGATGCCGCTGCGCATGCCGGGGCTGGAGGCCAGCGCGCAGTACCGCGTCGCGCTGCTCGATCACCCGAATATTCAAATTACGGGCGAAGGCGGGCACACCATGCGCAAGCTGCCGGCGTGGATGGAAACACCGCAAACGGTGAGCGGTGAGTGGCTGATGCAGGCGGGCATTGCGCTGCCGATTCTCGATCCGGAAACCGCCATTCTGATTGGCGTGGAACGCGTGTAAAGGTGATGGGCCGGGAAACTGGCCCTCCGTTGAGGATAAAAATAATGAATACAACAACCTGTACCCACAAAGACAACCCAAATTTCTGGATCTTCGGGCTGTTCTTCTTTCTCTACTTCTTCATCATGGCCACCTGTTTTCCGTTCCTGCCGATCTGGCTGTCGGATATCATCGGCCTGAATAAAACCCATACCGGGATTGTTTTCTCCTGCATCTCGCTGTCGGCCATTGCGTTCCAGCCGGTGCTGGGGGTGATTTCGGACAAGCTGGGGCTGAAAAAACACCTGCTGTGGATAATCTCGGTGCTGTTATTCCTGTTCGCACCGTTCTTCCTGTACGTCTTCGCGCCCCTGCTGAAAACCAGTATCTGGCTGGGGGCGTTGAGCGGCGGGTTATATATCGGTTTTGTCTTCTCGGCGGGATCGGGCGCAATCGAGGCCTACATCGAACGCGTGAGCCGCAACAGCTTCTTCGAATACGGCAAGGCGCGCATGTTCGGCTGTCTCGGCTGGGGGCTATGCGCGTCTACGGGCGGCATCCTGTTCGGCATCGATCCGTCGTATGTATTCTGGATGGGGTCAGGGGCCGCATTGCTGTTGATGATGCTGCTGGTGGTCGCGAAGCCGAAGCCCAACCAGACGGCGCAGGTGATGAACGCCCTGGGAGCCAACCAGCCGCAGATCACTGCCAGAACCGTCTTTAAGCTGTTCCGCCAGCGCAGAATGTGGATGTTCATTCTGTACGTGATTGGCGTTGCCTGCGTGTATGACGTTTTCGATCAGCAGTTTGCCACCTTCTTTAAAACCTTCTTCGCCACGCCGCAGGAAGGCACTCGCGCCTTTGGCTTTGCCACCACTGCGGGGGAAATCTGTAACGCCATCATCATGTTCTGCTCGCCGTGGATCATTAACCGTATCGGCGCGAAAAATACGCTGCTGATCGCCGGGGTGATAATGGCGACGCGTATTATCGGCTCGTCGTTCGCTACCACCGCCGTGGAGGTGATTGCCCTGAAGATGCTGCACGCGCTGGAAGTCCCGTTCCTGCTGGTGGGCGCCTTTAAGTACATCACCGGGGTGTTTGATACCCGACTGTCGGCGACTATCTATCTGATCGGCTTCCAGTTTGCCAAACAGTCGGCGGCGATTTTCCTTTCTGCCTTTGCCGGAAATATGTATGACCGGATCGGTTTCCAGGAGACGTATTTGATGCTGGGCTGTTTCGTACTGGCAATTACGGTGGTGTCGGCGTTTACGTTGAGCAGCAGGCAGGAGATTGCTGCCGCCTCGGGGGCAGCAGCGTTAACACATCAGTCCAGGTAAAACACTTCGGTAAGCTCCGTACTCACCGGGCTGTTATCCGGGTTTGACGGCATAACGTCGACCATATGTTCCCACCAGCGCTGGCAAACGTCGGTATTCGCTACCGCGCGCCAGCGCTCCTCCGATTCAATCTCCACGGTCGCAAACAGCAGGTTGCGTGCTTTGTCGAGATAAATGGCGTAGCGGTGCGCGCCGTGGTCTTTCAGCACCGCTTCAAGCTCGGGCCATATGGGGTTATGGCGACGCGCATACTCCTCGTGCGCGTCCGGGTTTACCTGCATCACAAACGCTTTGCGGATCATCATGCCTCCAGTCGCTTTAGCGGACGGCTATGGGTACAAATCCAGTGCCGACTGCATCGGCGTAACGCCAAAGCGTTTACCGAGTGCAATCAGCTCTTCCCGGGTAATGGTCTGCTTCATACCGCCCATGGAATAGACCTTCACCAGCACTTCAGCTGATTTTTCAGCGGTATCGATCAGGCCGAAAGTTTCATCCAGCGTCGGGCCGCTGCCGAAAACGCCGTGGAACGGCCACAGCACCAGAGAATGCTTTTGCATCTCTTTGGCGGTTGCCTGGCCGATCTCGTCGGTACCGGGCACCATCCACGGCAGAATGCCGACGCCGTCCGGGAAGACCACCAGGCACTCGGTGCTGCCTTCCCACAGCTTGCGGGTGATGAGATCGGCGTTGTTTTCCAGCACGTAGGTCAGGGCAATCAGATTGGTGGCGTGGCAGTGCATGATGACGCGGTCTTTACCGTGGGTCGCCTTGATGCGCTGGCAGTGCGAGAGGAAGTGCGCTGGCAGTTCAGAGGTGGGTACTGCCTCGTCCGTGAGCCCCCAAAGAATGTGGTAGCCCGCGCCGTCGCTGTCCACCCTCACGACGCCGAGACTGGCCTGCGGGTCGAGCTGGACGTTGCGAAAGAACTTGCCGGATCCGGTGACGATAAACGGCGTGTTAGCGAGCAGCGGCATCGGCTGGCTCAGGGCGATATAGCGCGGTTTTTGGTGGAAATCAGCGGCGTACGGCTCGATGTCGGCATCGTCCAGGCGCAGCGTCAGGTTGCCGCCGTTACGCTCATCCCACCCTTTCAACCAGGCGTCAGAGGTGGCTTTAATCATGCCCTGGACGAACCAGGAATGGGTGATGGTCTGCATACTGTGGTTCCTTTGAAAATGCCGGGTGGCGCTATGCTTACCCGGCCTACTTATAATGCGGGGAGGGTTGAATCACCCGCGTGTGCTCAACACGTCTTTCTCATACGCCCGCACGTTCTCCAGCCACTGGCTGCCTGTTGGTACGTCGTTGCGCTGACAGTACATTTCCCACACGGCCTGCCACGGCAGCGATTTCTGCTCTTCCAGCAGCGCCAGGCGGGCCGTGTAGTCACCTTCCTGCTCCAGCTGTTTCAGTGCTTCAGTGGGCTCCAGCAGGGCACGAAGCAGCGCTTTCTTCATGTTGCGGGTGCCGATAACCCACGCCGCGATGCGGTTGATGGAGGCGTCAAAGAAGTCGAGGCCAATATGAACGCGGTCGAACAGGTCGTGGCGAACGATCTCGCTGGCAATGGCCTGCGTTTCGTCATCCAGCAACACCACATGGTCGCTGTCCCAGCGCACCGGACGGCTGACGTGCAGCAGCAGGCGCGGCACGTAGAGCATGGCGGCAGAGATTTTGTCGGAGATGACCTCCGTCGGGTGGAAGTGCCCGGCATCCAGACACAGGGCAGTCTGGCGGCTGGTGGCGTAACCCATATAGAACTCGTTCGAGCCGACGGTATAACTCTCCGCGCCAATGCCGAACAGCTTGCTCTCCACGGCATCAATATGGTGCGCCGGGTTAAGCTTCTCGCTAATGGCTTCATCCAGTGCAGCCAGCAGGCGCTGGCGCGGGGCGAGGCGGTCAATGGTGACGTCCTTCATGCCGTCCGGGATCCAGATATTCATCACCGACGGGGTACCAAGCTGTTCACCAAACCAGGCTGAAACGCGGCGGCAGGCCTTCACGTGGTCGATCCAGAACTGACGGATTTCATCGTTGGCGTGAGCAAGGGTAAAGCCGTCAGCGCTGAGCGGGTGCGAGAAGCAGGACGGGTTGAAGTCCAGGCCCAGACCGTTGGCTTTTGCCCACGCCACCCAGTTTTTAAAGTGTTTCGGCTGGATTTCATTACGCGCGACCGGCTCGTCGGATTCCAGATAAATCGCGTGCAGGTTCAGGCGCTTCGGACCGGGTATCAGGCTGAGCGCCAGCGTCAGATCGGCGCGCAGTTCGGTCGCGTTGCGCGCTTTTCCGGGATAGTTACCGGTTGCCTGAATACCCCCCGTCAGGGAACCGCCTGGGTTTTCGAAGCCGGCGACGTCATCGCCCTGCCAGCAATGCATGGAGACCGGCAGACGGTCGAGCTGACGCAGTGCCGCTTCGACATCCACGCCGACGGCGGCGAAACGCTGTTTAGCCAGGTTCCAGGCTTGTTCAAGTTGAGTGGTCATGCGCAAAGCTCCTTAGTCAGTCGGTTTTGCTGAAACTGCTCCCGGTAGCGGGCAATTTCATGGCAGGGATCGGGAAGGAACGTGGTCAGGCTGCCGCTGGCGGTGACTACCGAGCGGAAATCGTCCACGCTGGCCAGTTCGTCAAGGGTCATCAGCTGAATGCCGATATTGCCGAGCGTGGAGGCCTCGACCGGGCCCGCCACCACGGTGATGCCGCAGGCATCGGCACAAAGCTGGTTTAACAGCGCGTTCTGGCAACCGCCGCCAACAATATGCAGCGTGTCGAACGGTCTGCCGCGAAGGCTGACCAGCTCGCTCAGCACATCCGCATAAAGCAGGGCAAGGCTGTCAAAAATACAGCGCGCCAGTTCGGCCGGGCTTGATGGTACAGGCTGTCCGGCTTCGCGGCAGGCGGCCTGGATCTCGGTGCTCATGTGCGCCGGATTGATAAAGCGATCGTCATTGGGATGAATCAGGAACGTACAGGCTTTGCGCTTTTCGGTGTCGGCGATAAGCCCGGGCAGATCGGTAATTTTCTGCTCCTTAAGCACCCGCTGGAGCAGCCACAACCCCATAATGTTCTTTAACACCCGATAGCGCCCTTCGGCCCCGCCTTCGTTGGTGATATTTGCGGCCATTGCCTCCTCGCTGACGTAAGGCGTTTTGCTTTCAAAGCCCATCAGCGACCAGGTGCCGGAAGAGAGATAGGCGGCATCTTTACCGCAAAGCGGTGAGGCAATAACCGCGCTGGCGGTATCGTGGCTCGCCACGGCAACGACCGGGATCGCATTCCCCTGCGGGCACACCCACTGGCCGATGACGTTGCCGGGATGGGTCGGCGTACCGAACCACGCCGGGGATGCGCCCGTCCAGGCCAGCAGGTGCTCATCCCAGTTATCCGAGTTGATGTTGACCAGCTGGGTGGTGGTGGCGTTGGTATATTCCCAGTTCATGTTGCCGGTCAGGCGATAGCTCAGATAGTCCGGGATCAGCAGCACATGGGCAACGTCTGCTGCCAGCCCTGGCTGCTGCTCGACCAGAGCGCGCAGCTGATACAGCGTGTTAAACGGCAGAAACTGTATGCCGCTGCGCCCGTAGATATCATCCTTACCGAGCCGGGCGATGGCGTGCGCCATCAGGCCATCCGTGCGGCTGTCGCGGTAGGAGACGGGCAGGCCAACGCGAGCGCCGCTGCTGTCCAGCAAGACATAATCGACGCCCCAGGTATCTATGCCGATGCTGTCGATGAGGATCCCGCTATCGCAGACTTTTTTGAGCCCGGTACGGATCTCCGTCTCAAGTTCATCAATGTTCCAGGTATCAAAGCCGTCCTGTTTTTGCAGGCAGTTCGCAAAACGATGCATCTCGCGAAGGGAAAGGGTGTGCTGGTCGCAGTCCCAGGTGGCGAGCATTACACGGCCGCTGGATGCGCCTAAATCCACAGCGACACAATGGCGAAAGGTCATGGTCGGATCCTTCTTGAAATCATTAGCGCTGAGTGTAAAAAAGGGGCGAAAAAACCACCTTCTCGCCACTGACAGTCCGCAACCCGTGCTGGCAAGAAAGCAAAGATGAACGTGAGGGGGTTCACACTTTTCCGCGAAGGCGCGCCGTTCAGCCACTGTGACGTTGACCGCAATTCCGGATCTTTCCCGCTTATTCTTGAAAAACAGGCAGGTTTTGCGGCGTTTGCTGTCGAAAATTTAAGGTGAGGGTGAGAGGCCTTATTTACTATTTTGAGAACATTTCTCATTGGTGGGGGGCGTTATGACCATACTGCACAGCGTGGACTTTTTTCCGGCGGATGGTTCGCCTGTGGCGATAGAGCCGCGGCTGCCGCAGGCGGCTTTCCCGGAGCATCATCATGATTTTCATGAAATCGTGATTGTTGAGCATGGCACGGGCATCCATGTCTTTAACGGTCAGCCCTACACCATCAGCGGCGGCACCGTCTGCTTTGTGCGCGACCACGATCGGCATCTGTATGAGCATACCGACAACCTGTGCCTGACGAACGTGCTCTATCGATCCCCGGACGCATTCCAGTTTCTCGCGGGGCTTCATCAGCTACTGCCGCAGGAGAAGGAAGGACATTATCCGTCGCACTGGCGCGTGAATCAGGCCACGCTGCAGCAGGTTCGCCAGATTTTGCTCCAGATGGAGCAGAGTCAGGACGGACAGGAGATGCATGCGCTCGCCACGCGCGAGATGTTGTTTATGCAGCTGCTGGTGGCGTTGCGCCGCAGTAACCCGGTGGAGGGGGATAGCAGCGAAGCTCGCCTGAACCAGCTGATGGCCTGGCTGGAGGAACATTTTGCCGAGGATATCTGCTGGGAAATGCTGGCGAGTCATTTTTCACTCTCCCTGCGCACCCTGCACCGCCAGCTTAAGCAGCGAACCGGGCAGACGCCCCAGCGTTACCTTAACCGACTGCGGCTGATAAAAGCGCGCCACCTGCTGCGCCACAGTGATGAAAGCGTCACGGATATCGCTTATCGCTGCGGTTTCGGCGACAGTAACCACTTTTCGACGCTGTTTCGTCGGGAGTTCAGCTGGTCTCCGCGTGATATTCGCCAGGGGAGGGACACCTCACTACAGTAACGCGAGCCCAGTCAACGTTTTGCTGCCGTAAAGCGGGTAATAATGTCAGGTTTTCGCCGTTGAGGTGGTGATGTGGCCGCACCGTTAATTCTTCGCAAAGATGACTTTTTTGCCTCCGCTGAACAAGCTGTTGCGGTGGCGGATCGCTATCCGCAAAACGTCTTTGCTGAACACACGCACGAATTTTATGAGCTGGTGCTGGTGTGGCGCGGCAACGGTCTGCACATTCTCAACGATCGGCCTTACCGGATTACCCGGGGGGATCTGTTTTACATTCGTGCCGAAGATAAACACGCCTACGCCTCGGTGAATGACCTTGTTTTACAGAACGTTATCTACTGCCCCGATCGGCTCAGCCTTAACGTTGACTGGGCAGCATGCATTCCCGGCTTCAACGGTGCGAAAGGCTCGCCGCACTGGCGTTTAAGCAGCAGCGGCATGACTGCCATCCGTCAGGCCATTTCCCTCCTTGAACAGGAGAGCTATAAAATCGATCCGCTGGCTAACCCGATGGCGGAGATCCTCTTCGCACAGCTGGTGATGATGCTTAAACGGCATCGCTACGAGACGGATAACCCCTCCGCCACGCAGCAGGAGACCCTGCTCGATAAGCTGATTGCCACGCTGGCGGCCAGCCTGAATAAAAGCTTTGTTCTGGAAAAGTTCTGCGAGCAGGAGCAGTGCAGCGAACGTGCCCTGCGTCAGCAGTTCCGTACCCAGACTGGCATGACGGTAAATCACTATTTGCGCCAGCTGCGCATTTGCCACGCCCAGTATTTGCTCCAGCATACAGAGTTCATGGTCAGTGACGTGGCAATGCGCTGCGGCTTTGAGGACAGTAACTACTTTTCGGTGGTCTTTAATCGCGAGGTAGGGATGACGCCGGTGCAATGGCGTCATCACAGTCGCAGGGCGGCGTAATCAGTTCGCCATACCGAGGCCGACAATGTTGGCCGCAATGATAATCACCACGCAGCCCAGGCTCAGAACGCCCACCGGTCGGCGTCCGGCATTGTTCCACTCCCTCAAGATGAGACCCACCAGTCCGCCGCACAGCACGTAGAAGCTCATGTGCAGCATCCAGCTCATATAGTCATATTGTGCCGGGATGCTGGCGTGTCCCCAGGCGTAGAAAAAGAATTGCAGGTACCACATCAGTCCGCCGAGCGCCGAAAGCAGTACGTTGGTGATGATGACCCGTTTTGCCAGTGAGAAGTCGGCTTTTAGCGACAAACTCTCAACTTTTGCCAGACGAATTACGCAATAGCCGAGGTTAACCAGTGCGCCGCCGCCCATGATCACCACGTAGCTGGGCAGCGCCACGTACAGCGGGTCGACGCCCAGCGCGGCGGCCGCCTCGTGCATCGGTTTGGCGGCGTTCATGGCAAACGACATTCCGGCGGAGAAGATGCCGCACATTACCGCCAGCAGCAGACCCTTTTTCAGGTTAAAGTCCTCGGCTTTAATGCCCATCTTGCGCTCTTTCAACTGGCCCGCGCGGGTCACTATTCCGACGCCAATAACCGCTACCAGCACGCCCAGCAGCGTCATTCTGCCGCCTTCGGTATTCAGTAACACGTCGAGGTTACCGTTGAGGATGGGCGTCATCAGAGTGCCGACAATCAGCGTGATGCCAATCGCGATGCCGATCCCCATCGACATGCCGAGATAGCGCATGGTGAGGCCGTAGTTAATATTGCCGATGCCCCACATGGCACCAAACAGAAACACCGGCAGCAGAGTGGAGGCGTTAAAAGAGGAGAAGTAGCCCCAGAAATCCGGGAGTAGCATGGCGCTGATGGCCCAGGGAAGCAGGATCCAGGAGACCACACCGCCAACCGACCACATGGTTTCCCATGACCACTGCCTGACTTTTTTAAACGGAGCATAGAAGCAGGCTGCACTGGCCGCACCTATCAAATGCCAGAAAATACCCATCGTAATCGCATGATTCATGTTTACGTCCTCATCGTTTTTATCGGTCAATGGCATCCCACCGACCCGATGAGTGTAAAAATTAAGCAGAACGACCACCTTCGGGAGGCTGCCGCACTTTGGTTTTAAATGGCAATCAACGCGTTAAGCGCGTGAGCAGATTCACATTTTCACGCTTCATCAGAAAAGGAATGACCTTACAAAAACTACGGCATTGATAATCATTTTCAATATCATTTAATTAACTATAATGAACCAACTGCTTACGCGGCATTAACAGCTGTGCCGCCCGACAATAATGGAGAGGATTATGAGTTATACACTGCCATCCCTGCCGTATGCCTACGACGCACTGGAACCGCATTTCGACAAGCAGACGATGGAAATCCATCACACTAAACACCACCAGACCTATGTGAACAACGCGAATGCTGCGCTGGAAAGCCTGCCAGAGTTCGCTAACCTGTCTGCTGAAGAACTGATCACTAAACTGGACCAGCTGCCAGCGGACAAGAAAACCGTTCTGCGTAACAACGCGGGCGGCCACGCTAACCACAGCCTGTTCTGGAAAGGCCTGAAAACCGGTACCACCCTGCAGGGCGACCTGAAAGCGGCTATCGAGCGCGACTTCGGCTCCGTTGACAACTTCAAAGCGGAATTCGAAAAAGCCGCTGCAACCCGTTTCGGCTCTGGCTGGGCGTGGTTGGTTCTGAAAGGTGACAAACTGGCGGTGGTTTCCACTGCTAACCAGGACTCCCCGCTGATGGGTGAAGCGATCTCTGGCGCATCCGGCTTCCCGATCCTGGGTCTGGACGTGTGGGAACACGCTTACTACCTGAAGTTCCAGAACCGTCGCCCTGACTACATCAAAGCGTTCTGGGATGTGGTGAACTGGGACGAAGCAGCAGCGCGTTTCGCCGCTAAAAAATAAGGTTGCATTGACGCCTGTGAGAAGCGAGTCTGATGACTCGCTTTTTTTGTATCTGCGTAATGGAGGCAGCGATGCATTACCCGGTGAATGTGTTTACAGGCAAGGTAAGGGAGTACGACGGCAGCCGCCCGAGCGCCATCGCGAAAGTGCAGGTTGACGGTGAACTGACCTTAACCGACCTTGGGCTGGCAGGCGATGAGCAGGCCGAAAAGAAAATCCACGGCGGGCCGGATCGCGCGCTGTGTCACTATCCTCGCGAGCACTATCAGCACTGGAAAACCGAATTTCCTGACCAGGCGGACCTCTTCGTCGCGCCTGCATTTGGTGAGAATCTCTCGACGGAAGGGCTGACGGAAAAGAACGTGTTTATCGGCGATATTTATCGCTGGGGCGACGCCCTGATTCAGGTGACGCAGCCTCGCTCGCCGTGCTTCAAGCTCAACTACCACTTCGGCATTCAGGATATGTCGGCCCAGCTGCAAAGCGCGGGTAAAACCGGCTGGCTGTACCGTGTGGTGCTGGCCGGGCAGGTTTCGGCGGATGCGCCGCTTGAGCTGGCTTCGCGCCTGAGCGACGTGTCGGTGTATGACGCCTGCGCCATCGCCTGGCATATGCCGTTTGATGATGAACAATATCATCGGTTGCTGTCTGCGGCGGGGTTATCGACCAGCTGGACCAGAACAATGCAGAAGCGGCGGTTAAGCAACAAGATCGAAGATAATTCGCGGAGATTGTGGGGAAAATAGTGCTCCGCAGAAAGTAGGCCGGGTAAGGCGAAGCCGCCACCCGGCACATACAGTTATGAACGCTTATACAACGGCAGCCACAGCGTTAACCGCAACCCGCCCAGCGGGCTGTCGTCAGCTTTCACCCAGCCGCGATGCTGTTGCATGGCGGTTTCAACAATTGCCAGACCCAAACCTGTACCGCCGGATTCACGGTCGCGCGCTTCGTCAGTACGGTAGAACGGACGGAAAATCTGCTCCCGATCTTCAGGGCTGACGCCAGGACCGTCGTCATCCACGATAACGGTGATCCCGTCTTTATCTACCGAGAACGCCACCTCAATCTTGGTATGCGAGTAGCGCAGAGCGTTACGCACAATATTCTCCAGCGCGCTTTCCAGCGTGTTGGGGTTGCCGTACAGCGGCCATGGACCCGGCGGGAAGTTGACGGTGAACGATTTGCCCATCTGTTCCGCTTCGAACGCCGCGTTGTCCAGCACCTCATGCCACAGGTGATTGGCTTTCACCGTTTCGCTGACCAGCGCGTTTTTCTGCTGGTTGCGTGACATCACCAGCAGGTCATTAATCATGCTGTCCAGGCGGTGAGCTTCCGTTTCAATACGTTCCAGCTCTTTACTTTCCCCACTGCGGCGGCGCAACAGCGCGGTGCCAAGCTGCAAACGCGTAAGCGGGGTGCGCAGCTCGTGCGAGATGTCCGATAGCAGACGCTGCTGTGCGGTCATCATTCGATCGAGCGCGCTGACCATCTGGTTAAAACTGGTCCCGGCGGCAAGGAATTCCTGTGGCCCCGCTTCCAGCTCAGGGTGTTGTCGCAGGTTACCCTGCGCCACTTCATCGGCGGCGTTTTTCAGCTTACGTGCGGGTTTTGCCAGACTCCACGCCAGCCATAACAGCAGCGGCGAGCTGACCAGCATGGTAACAATCAGCAGCAGGAGCGGACGGTCAAACAGCAGGTTGATGAAATCGGACTGGGAACTGCTCGCAGGGCGAATCAAATAGAGCTGGTAATTGTCTTCCCCATCCCGTACCGAGAAAGGACCCACCATCTCTACCCGACCATATTTCTTTTTCTGTGGGTGATCGGCATTATCCGCCTGGCCAATAAAGTTACGGATAATCTGCATTTCATTGCGATCGGCCCCAATGACGCGGCCTTCGCTGGTGACCAGCAAAAGGCGTTGCCCGGGCGGCGCCCACTTGTCGATAGCGCGAAACAGCCTGCGCCACCACATCAAATCGTTCGGCGGATCGTTTGCCAGCTCCGCTTCAACATGCTGCTCGATCATCACGCCCTGACGTTGCTCGCTGTCAAGAAGCTCCGTCATCTGGCGTGAGTCGAGTTTTGGCAACATCAACACGAGCATTAAAACCAGGGCCAGCGTCAGCCAGAAGATGGCAAAGATGCGGGCGGTTAAGCTGCCTATCATGAAGCGGAAACCATCAGATAGCCGCGACCACGCAGGGTTTTAAACCATGGGTGACCGTCTTTACGCTCCGGCAGCTTGCGGCGCAGGTTAGAGATGTGCATGTCGATGGCGCGGTCAAACGGGGTAAGACGTTTGCCCAGCACTTCCTGACTCAGGTGTTCACGCGATACCACCTGGCCGAGGTGCTGCGCCAGCAGATAAAGCAGGGTGAACTCTGTGCCGGTCAACTCCAGGGTCTGACCGTCGAAGCTCGCTTCCTGACGACCTGGGTTCAGGCTCAGGGAGTCCACTTCCAGCGTGGGTGAGCTGTTGTCGGTATTCTGCTGCTGCTCGCTCCAGTGGGAACGGCGCAGGATAGCGCGAATACGGGCCACCAGTTCACGATCGTTGAACGGTTTCGGTAAATAGTCATCCGCACCCAGCTCAAGGCCGAGAACGCGGTCAAGTTCGCTGCCGCGGGCGGTCAGCATGATAACGGGGGTCTGGTGTGTCTGGCGAAGCTCTTTCAGCGTATCAATACCGTTTTTCTTCGGCATCATGACGTCGAGCAAAAGTAAATCGATGCTGTCGTCAAGGAGACTCAGCGCCTGCTCGCCATCATGGGCAACCAGGACGTTGAAACCTTCCATGTCGAGCAACTCCTTTAAAAGGGATGTGAGCTCTCGGTCATCATCAACTAACAGGATTTTATTCATTGTTTAAATACCTCCGAGGCAGAAATTACGACATCAAGGCTATCTAATCCATGACTTTACGTTGTTTTACACCCCCTGACGCATGTTTGCAGCCTGAATCGTAGACTGTCTCTCGTTGAATCGCGACACGAAAGATTTTGGGAGCAAGTGATGCGCAAAGTTACCGCTGCCGTCATGGCCTCAACGCTGGCGTTCAGTGCGTTTAGCCAGGCCGCTGTAGCTATCAACGGCGATACCGGTCCCTCACCAGAGGGCGCAACGCAGCTCAGTAGCCAAAGCCATATGTTTGACGGCATAAGTTTAACCGAACATCAGCGTCAACAGATGCGAGATCTGATGCAGAGGGCACGACACGACCAGCCCCCTGTTAATGTTAGCGAAATGGAGACAATGCATCGCCTTGTCACCGCAGAAAATTTTGACGAAAGCGCTGTACGCGCTCAGGCCGAAAAAATGGCAGAGGAACAGGTTGCCCGCCAGGTAGAGATGGCGAAGGTCCGTAACCAGATGTTCCACCTGCTAACGCCCGAGCAGCAAGCGGTTTTGAACACCCGACATCAGCAACGAATGGACCAGTTGCGTGAGGTTGCACGGATGCAGCGAAGCCTGGATGCGACGCTTTTCAGTAGCAATAGCAGTACCCGTAGTAACCAGTAAACCCTGTTTTCCTTGCCATAGACACCATCCCTGTCTTCCCCCACATGATGTGGGGGTTTTTTTTGCCCCGCATTCTGATTTGTTAACCGTTTATTCATCCTCCGTCCCCCTATGCTTCCGTTATACTAGCGGCAAGACATGACAGGAGCGTTTATGAATCAATCCTATGGAAGGCTGGTAAGCCGGGCCGCTATTGCGGCAACCGTTGTGGCGTCTGGCCTGTTACTGATTAAAATCTTTGCCTGGTGGTATACCGGTTCGGTCAGTATTCTGGCGGCGCTGGTGGATTCGCTAATGGATATTGCCGCCTCGCTAACCAACCTGCTGGTGGTGCGCTATTCACTGCAGCCCGCGGATGAAGAGCACACGTTTGGGCACGGTAAAGCGGAGTCGCTGGCCGCGCTGGCGCAAAGCATGTTTATTTCCGGTTCTGCACTGTTCCTGTTTTTGACCGGCATTCAGCATCTCGTCTCGCCGACACCGATGAACGATCCCGGCGTGGGCGTAGTGGTGACGGTCGTTGCACTTATAAGCACACTTGTTCTGGTAACGTTCCAGCGCTGGGTGGTTCGCAAAACGCAAAGCCAGGCTGTACGGGCGGATATGCTTCATTATCAATCTGATGTTATGATGAATGGGGCAATTCTTATTGCGCTCGGCCTGGCCTGGTATGGCTGGCACCGGGCCGATGCGCTATTTGCGTTAGGTATCGGCATCTATATTTTATATAGCGCCTTACGGATGGGGTATGACGCGGTGCAATCGTTGCTTGACCGGGCCCTTCCGGACGCAGAACGCAATGAAATTTTTTCTCTTGTGACCTCCTGGCCTGGCGTCAGCGGTGCACACGATCTTCGAACGCGGCAGTCAGGGCCGACCCGCTTTATTCAGATTCATATTGAAATGGAAGACAACCTGCCACTGGTACAGGCTCACGTGATTGCAGAGCAGGTCGAGCAGGCAATTTTGCAGCGTTTTCCTGGTTCAGACGTCATTATTCACCAGGATCCCTGCTCGGTTGTACCCGGACACGTGGGGCTTTCGTAATTGGTTGTAAAAAAGTGAGCCAGGCCAGCATTTTGTGTATAAATTACCGCCATTTGGTCTGACCTGAATCAATTCAGCTGGAAGGGATTGATATACTATTTGCAGTATTCGTTGGTCGATAAGTTTCTTCCGGCAACAGATTTCAATTTTGCATTCCTAAGTTCAGAGGTAGTCATGATTAAGAAAATCGGTGTGTTGACAAGCGGCGGTGATGCGCCGGGCATGAACGCGGCAATTCGTGGTGTTGTCCGTGCAGCGCTGACGGAAGGTCTGGAAGTTTTTGGTATCTATGATGGTTACCTGGGTCTGTATGAAGATCGTATGGTTCAGCTCGACCGTTACAGCGTGTCCGACATGATTAACCGTGGCGGTACCTTCCTTGGGTCTGCGCGCTTCCCGGAATTCCGTGACGAACACATCCGTGAAGTGGCTATCGAGAACATGAAAAAACGCGGTCTGGACGCGCTGGTGGTTATCGGCGGTGACGGCTCTTACATGGGTGCAAAACGTCTGACCGAAATGGGCTTCCCGTGCATCGGTCTGCCGGGCACCATCGACAACGACATCAAAGGTACTGACTACACTATCGGCTTCTTTACTGCACTGGGTACCGTTGTTGAAGCGATCGACCGTCTGCGCGATACCTCGTCTTCTCACCAGCGTATCTCTATCGTTGAAGTGATGGGGCGTTACTGCGGTGACCTGACCCTGGCCGCGGCGATTGCCGGTGGTTGTGAGTTCGTGGTGGTCCCGGAAGTGGAATTCAGCCGTGAAGATCTGGTCGCTGAAATCAAAGCCGGCATCGCGAAAGGTAAAAAACACGCGATCGTGGCTATCACCGAGCACATCTGTGACGTTGACGAGCTGGCGAAGTACATCGAAGCCGAAACCAAGCGCGAAACCCGCGCGACCGTACTGGGTCACATCCAGCGTGGCGGTTCCCCTGGCCCTTACGACCGCATTCTGGCGTCCCGCATGGGCGCGTACGCTATCGATCTGCTGCTGCAGGGTCACGGCGGCCGTTGCGTCGGTATTCAGAACGAAAAACTGGTTCACCATGACATCATCGACGCGATTGAAAACATGAAGCGTCCGTTCAAAGGTGACTGGCTGGACTGCGCGAAAAAACTGTACTGATCGGCTCTGTTGCCCGGTGGCAAGGTAAATGCAAAACGGTAACCCTTGGGTTACCGTTTTTTATGTTTGCTCCCTCTCCCGTGGGAGAGAGTTGGGGTGAGGGCATCTGGCTGCTCACATTCTTCTTTTTATTCCTCTACGTTATAGCCAATCTTTTTTTATTCTTTAATCATCGAATCGCTTTCTGGCACGCTGCATTCATCAAAACACTACACAAGAGAGCCGGGCGATGAATAAATGGGGCGTGGGTTTAACATTATTGCTGGCATCGGCCAGCGTTCTGGCGAAGGACATCCAGTTACTGAACGTGTCTTACGACCCGACGCGTGAGCTGTACGAGCAGTACAACAAAGCATTTGCGGCGCACTGGAAACAGGAAACTGGCGACAATGTCGTGGTTCGCCAGTCTCACGGCGGCTCCGGTAAACAGGCGACCTCCGTCATCAACGGTATCGAAGCCGATGTGGTGACCCTGGCGCTGGCCTACGATGTCGACGCCATTGCCGAGCGTGGTCGTATCGACAAAAACTGGATCAAACGCCTGCCGGATAACTCTGCGCCATACACCTCGACCATCGTCTTCCTGGTACGTAAAGGCAACCCGAAACAGATTAAAGACTGGAACGACCTGGTAAAACCGGGCGTGTCAGTGATTACACCAAACCCGAAAAGCTCCGGCGGCGCTCGCTGGAACTACCTGGCGGCCTGGGGTTACGCGCTGCATCACAACAACGGTGACCAGGCCAAAGCGCAGGAGTTCGTGAAAGCGCTGTACAAAAACGTCGAAGTGCTGGACTCCGGCGCGCGTGGCGCCACCAACACCTTCGTCGAGCGCGGTATCGGCGACGTGCTGATCGCATGGGAAAACGAAGCCCTGCTGGCCACCCACGAGCTGGGCAAAGACAAGTTCGAGATTGTGACCCCAGGCGAGTCTATTCTTGCCGAGCCGACTGTTTCCGTGGTCGACAAAGTGGTTGATAAGAAAGGGACAAAAGCGGTGGCGGAAGCCTACCTGAAATATCTCTACTCGCCTGAAGGCCAGGAAATTGCGGCGAAAAACTACTATCGTCCACGCGATGCGGCTGTTGCGAAGAAATATGAAGGGGAATTCCCGAAACTGAAACTCTTCACCATTGATGATGTGTTCGGCGGCTGGACGAAAGCGCAGAAAGAGCACTTCTCTAATGGCGGCACCTTCGATCAGATTAGCCAGCGCTAAGCGTTATCAAACGGCACGGTGACCCGGTGTGAGAAATCCACCGGGTTTTTTATTTGGTCATCATTTTGCGTTACTCTTTCGCCTCTATCGAAAACAGGGAACGCGTTGTGAAAAAAATTATCTTATTGATCCTTATTATCATCGCCCTTGCCGCTGGCGGCGTGTACTGGATAAAAGCGGGTAATCCGAATGCGTTGCGTCATATCGTTCTCGACCAGTGCCTGCCTAATCAACTGCAACACCGTAACCCGGCACCCTGCGCACAGGTGAAGCCTGATGCGGGCTATGTCGTATTTAAAGACCGCAACGGGCCGTTGCAGTATCTGCTGATGCCGACATACCGCATTAATGGAACCGAAAGCCCGCTCCTGACCGAGCCTCACACGCCAAATTTCTTCTGGCTGGCGTGGCAGTCGCGCAGCTTTATGACCCTGAAGCGGGGATCTGAGGTGCCTGACAGCGCCATTTCACTGACGATTAACTCGCCGACTGGCCGTACGCAGAACCATTTCCATATTCATATCTCCTGTCTGCGCCCGGACGTACGTGAGAAACTCAATGCGGCACAGGGCGACATTAGCACCCAGTGGCTACCTCTACCCGGTGGGCTGGAGGGGCATGAGTATCTTGCCCGACGGGTAACGGAGAATGAACTGGTCCAGCGCAGCCCGTTTATGATGCTGGCGGAAGAGCTACCCGAAGCGCGCGACCACATGGGGCGCTTTGCGCTGGCGATGGCGCAGCAGTCGGATGGTTCGTTTGTTTTGCTGGCGACCGAGCGAAACCTGCTCATGCTTAACCGCGCCTCGGCTGAGGAATTGCAGGATCATCAATGCACTATCCTGAAGTGACCCCACCATAAATAGCGTTTACTCGTCCTGCCTGTCGCCGTAGACTTGCTGAAAAAATCTACAGGAGACAGGTATGTCGCTCTGGTTATCTCATCCTCTGCTGCTGCCTTCGTTGATTGTTGGCGTCACCATCGTGCTATGGGCGACGTCGCTATTGCCAGAATTTATCACCGCGCTGCTGTTTTTCACGGCAGCGATGGCCGCCAGAATCGCCCCGCCGGAAGTCATTTTCGGCGGCTTTGCCTCGTCGGCTTTCTGGCTGGTATTCAGCGGTTTTGTACTGGGGGTGGCGATCCGTAAAACCGGTCTGGCTGACAGGGCCGCCCGGGCGCTGTCAGCAAAGCTTACCGATTCCTGGATATTGATGGTGGCGAGTGTGGTGCTGCTGAGCTATGCGTTGGCGTTTGTGATGCCGTCAAATATGGGGCGTATTGCGCTGCTGATGCCGATTGTTGCGGCGATGGCGAAACGTGCCGGCATCCCTGACGGTTCCCGCGCCTGGTTTGGTCTGGCGCTGGCCGTGGGGTTCGGCACTTTCCAGCTCTCGGCAACTATCCTGCCTGCTAACGTCCCTAACCTGGTGATGAGCGGTGCGGCGGAAGGCTCGTACGGCATCCACCTGAACTATGTTCCGTATCTGCTGCTGCACACCCCGGTGCTGGGCATTCTCAAAGGGCTGATCCTGATTGGCCTCATCTGCTGGTTATTCCCCGGCAGCCCAAAACCGCCGAAGGATCTGGCGCCATCTGAACCCATGGGGCAGGATGAAAAGCGCCTCGCCTGGCTGCTGGCGGTGGTGCTGGTGATGTGGGTCACGGAGAGCTGGCATGGTATTGGGCCGGCATGGACTGGGCTGGCGGCGTCCGTCATCGTTATGCTGCCGCGCGTTGGTTTTATCACCGGGGAAGAGTTTTCTGCGGGGGTGAATATGCGTACCTGTCTCTATGTGGCAGGTATTCTTGGGCTGGCCATCGTGGTGACGCAAACCGGTATCGGTACGGCGGTGGGCGAAGCGTTGCTCCGCATTATGCCGCTGGACGCAGACAAACCGTTCACCAGTTTCCTGGCGCTGACCGGTATCACCACCGCGCTCAACTTCATTATGACTGCTAACGGCGTTCCGGCGCTGTATACCACCCTGGCACAGAGCTTCTCAGATGCCACCGGCTTCCCGCTGCTGTCGGTGATTATGATTCAGGTACTGGGTTATTCCACGCCGCTGCTGCCGTATCAGGCGTCGCCGATTGTTGTGGCGATGGGGCTAGGGAAGGTGCCTGCAAAGGCGGGGATGATGCTCTGTCTGGCGCTGGCCGTTGCGACGTATCTGGTGCTGCTGCCGCTGGATTATCTGTGGTTTAGCTTGCTGGGGAAAGTGTAGTCCGCCCAACCCTCTCCCGAAGGGAGAGGGAGGAGAAGAGCGTAGGGCGGGTTAGCGAAGCGCCACCCGCCGCAAAGGCAATTACGCCTGTTTAGCCGCTTCTGCCGCTTTAACGATCACCGCGAAAGCGTCAGCTTTCAGGGATGCACCGCCAACCAGCGCGCCATCGATGTCTGGCTGGGTGAACAGCTCAGCAGCGTTGGAAGCGTTTACGGAACCGCCGTACTGGATAATCACTTGCTCAGCCACTTTCGCATCGGCTTTAGCAATGTGGTCACGGATGAATTTGTGCACGGCCTGAGCCTGCGCTGGCGTTGCAGATTTGCCGGTACCGATCGCCCAGACTGGCTCGTAAGCAATGACTGCACCTTCGAACGCTGCTGCGCCCTGCGTTTTCAGAACCGCGTCGATCTGACGTGCGCACACTTCTTCGGTTTTGCCCGCTTCGTTTTCTGCTTCGGTTTCACCGATGCACAGAACCGGGATCAGACCCTGCTCTTTCAGCACAGCGAATTTCTTCGCGATGAACTCGTCGGATTCTTTGTGGTAGGTGCGACGCTCTGAGTGGCCGATGATGATGTATTTTGCGCCGATATCTTTCAGCATTTCAGCGGAAGTTTCACCGGTGAACGCGCCAGACAGGTTAACGTCAACGTTCTGTGCACCCAGAATGATGTGGCTGCCGTCAGCGGCGCGTTTAGCCAGATCCAGGTACATATCCGGCGGAGCGATAGCAACCGCGCAGCCCGTTACGCCAGCCAGCTCTTTACGCAGGTTCGCAACCAGTTCGTTTACCATGTGGCGGCTGCCGTTCAGTTTCCAGTTACCCATCACTAAAGGATGTCGCATTTCAATTCTCCACGCTAAATAAGCGAATTAAGGAATATGGCCGCCCTGTCGGGCAGCATGGTCTGTGAATCAGTATAGAGATTTTCCCTCGAAAGGCTTTGCTTTTTGTCATTAATTCGCCCCGCCGAGGGTGTCAGATAGCGCCAGCTTAATCGGTTCAACTGCGAAGGTCAGTCCTTTTTCGCCGTTATCCGCCACCACATAGCGAATTGCCCCTTCAGTTGTGGCGTAGTACCGCTTGTTTTTACCCGCGGCCAGCAGCTTTTGTAGCTTTTGCTGGCTTTGCTTTTTCGTCAGCGCGGGCGTAAACGCCTGTAATACCGCGCTCATGTACTCCTGCGCCTTCGTTTTTGCCGCTTTCTGCTCTGGTCCCTGGATCGGTAGCCAGGTGATTTGCATGCTTTTGATTTTTAACGTTCCACGCTCCAGCGCCGTGGAGGCATACAAGTTTTCGTTTATCTTGCTCGCCGCGCGGGTCAGGGTTGGGGTATCACGAGAGCTATCAATCGCGCGAAACTCATCCAGCGGCAACGTAGGGTTGGTCTGATTGAAGGTTTCACGAAACTGACTGATGGATTGATCGAACGACGGCGCGCCTGCCAGCAAATAGGGTGCCGTGGTAGGGGCCGACGTGTCGGCGGCGTGCAGCGGAAAACCCGCGCCAAGCATCGCTATACACAGGAAGAGAGTGTGTGCCGAACTTTTCATCAACATTGCCCCTGGCCGTAAGTGCTCATGATTAAAACGATATCTGCCCGGCTTGTCAAAAGGTCACAACTCCAGGGTAAAATGCGGACTAAATGATAATAAGGAACCTTACATGACCATACAGCAGTGGCTGTTTTCATTCAAAGGGCGTATCGGACGCCGTGATTTCTGGGTCTGGATGGTGACGTGGGTTGTCGCCATGCTGCTTCTGTTTTTCGTTGCGTACAATGCCTGGTTGAGCACGCAAACGGCGGCTTTTGCGCTGGTCTGTTTGCTGTGGCCAACGGCGGCCGTGGTGGTGAAACGTCTTCACGATCGTGGCCGTTCCGGCGCGTGGGCCTTTCTGATTATTCTGGCGTGGATGCTGGTCGCAGGGAACTGGGGATGCTGCCGTCCATTCTTCCCTGGGTGGTGGGCAGACTGCTGCCGTCCGTTATCTTCGTGATGATGATTGTCGATCTGGGCGCGTTTATCGGCACCCAGAGCGAAAATAAATACGGTAAAGACACCCTTGAGGTGAAGTACCGCTGATCACCAGTAGTGTTCGGCGGTCATATGACCCGGTCGGCGGCGAAGATGTTTCGTCATCTGCCGGGTATCCTTCAGAAGCTGTTGCGTATCCCGAACCATCTGCGGGTTACCACACAGCATGACGTGGCTGGTGTCGGCAGTCATCGGCAAACCCACTGCGTTTTCCAGCACACCACTCTCAATTAACGCCGGCACGCGACCGGTCAGCGTACCTGCTACGGTTTCGCGGCTGACGACGGTCTGAATTTTCAGCTTCCCGCCATATCGCTGTTCCAGCGCCTGCATCTGTGGCAAGTAGCTCAGGTCTGCGGCGTAGCGCGCAGCATGCACCAGCACGATGTTTTTAAAGCGCTCAAGGTCTTTGCCATATTGCAGAATGGAGAGGTAGGGGCCAATGGCCGTGCCGGTTGCCAGCATCCAGAGCGTGTCACAATCAGGGATCTCTTCGAGTACAAAGAAACCTGCTGCTTCACTCACAATTTGCACATCGTCACCGGGCTTAAGGGCGGCAAGGCGCGGGCTGAGCTTACCGTCCGGGACGGTCACCAGATAGAACTCAAGATCCGGATTATCCGGCGCGTTAACGTAAGAGTAGGCGCGCTGCACGCGTTCGCCGTCGACATCCAGCCCCAGCTTCGCAAATTGCCCGGCCTTAAACGGGTGAACGGGAGCATGCAGGGTGAGACTAAATAGCGCATCGGTCCAGAACTCTATCTTTGTGACTTTACCTGTTACCCAGTCCGCCATGATCTTCTCCTGTGCTGTTTCTCTGTTCTATCTTCCGTACTTGTGGGAAACATTTCCAGCCCCTTCGGGCCGGAAAGCTCTATCGATCAAACGGTTTTACAGAATGTGCGTCTGTACGTCCGGGTCTTTACGATCGAGATAGTGGATGGACTGAATGCGGCGAATGGTGCGCGATTTACCGCGGATCAGCAGCGTTTCGGTGGTCGCCATATTGCCCTTGCGGGTGATGCCGTCCAGCAGGTCACCTTTGGTGATGCCGGTGGCGGAGAAGACAACGTTGTCGCTGCGTGCCATTTCATTCAGCGCGAGAACCTTATTGGCTTCGATACCCATTGCTTCGCAGCGTGCCAGCTCGTTTTCACCGATACGGCGGTTCTCGTCGCTGTCGCCTTTCACCTCATGGCGGGGCAGCAGGCGCGCCTGCATATCGCCGTCCAGCGCGCGGATCACCGCCGCCGAGACCACGCCTTCCGGCGCACCGCCGATGCCGTACAGCACGTCTACTTCGCTGTCCGGCATGCAGGTCAGAATTGAGGCGGCAACATCGCCATCCGGAATGGCAAACACGCGCACGCCGAGCTTTTGCATCTGCGCGATGGTGGCGTCGTGGCGCGGTTTTGCCAGAATCGTCACGGTCAGTTCACTCAGGGGTTTGCCCAAAGCTCTGGCGATGTTGCGCAGGTTCTCTTCCAGCGGCAGGCTGAGGTCGATTGCGCCCTTCGCACCAGGACCGACTATCAGCTTTTCCATGTACATATCCGGCGCGTTAAGGAAGCAGCCTTTATCGCCCACGGCCAGAACCGCAAGCGCGTTGGCCTGGCCCATCGCCGTCATGCGGGTGCCTTCAATCGGGTCTACGGCGATATCCACCGCATCCCCTTTGCCGGTACCGACTTTTTCACCGATATAGAGCATTGGCGCTTCGTCGATCTCGCCTTCGCCGATGACGATAGTGCCGTCGATGTTGACCTGGTTAAGTACAATGCGCATGGCATGGACAGCAGCACCGTCCGCGGTATTTTTGTCGCCACGCCCCAGCCATTTATAGCCTGCGAGGGCGGCCGCTTCGGTGACGCGGGAAAACTCGATAGCAAGTTCACGTTTCATGAGGTACTCGTGCAATCAAAAGGAATTGCACGAAGTTTATCACAGAGTGGGGAGGGGGGAGGGGACCGGTGCGGTTTGGGCCCCTCTCCCTGACCCTCTCCCCATGGGAGAGGGAATATAGGATTACTCGTCGTGCTCTTCCCACGCCAGGGCGCGCTTCACTGCTTTCTTCCAGCCGCTGTAGCGGAAGTTGCGCTCGGTGGTTTCGATGCCCGGGCGGAACTCGCGTTCGATAACCGCTTTTTCCTGCAGCTCGTCCAGGTTCTGCCAGAAGCCTACCGCCAGACCGGCAAGATATGCCGCACCCAGCGCCGTGACTTCACGCACTTCAGGGCGCTCAACGCGGGTACCCAGAATGTCGGACTGGAACTGCATCAGGAAGTTATTCGCTACCGCGCCGCCGTCCACGCGCAGGGCGTGCAGGCGAATGCCGGAGTCTGCCTGCATCGCTTCCAGCACGTCGCGCGTCTGGTAGGCAATGGATTCCAGGGTGGCGCGAATAATGTGGTTCGAGTTCACACCACGCGTCAGACCGAAAATCGCACCGCGTGCATAGGGATCCCAGTACGGTGCGCCCAGGCCGGTGAACGCTGGCACCACGTACACACCGTTGGTGTCCTTCACTTTGGTTGCAAAGTATTCGGAGTCGAAGGCATCGCTAATCAGCTTCATCTCGTCACGCAGCCACTGAATAGATGCACCCGCCATAAACACCGCACCTTCCAGGGCGTAGTTCACTTCACCGCGAGGGCCGCAGGCGATGGTGGTCAGCAGGCCGTTTTCTGATTTCACCGCTTTCTCACCGGTATTCATCAGCATAAAGCAGCCGGTGCCGTAGGTGTTCTTCGCCATCCCTTCTTTGACGCACAGCTGGCCGAACAGTGCCGCCTGCTGGTCACCGGCGATACCGGCGATAGGAATACGGGTGCCGCCTTTACCGCCGATGTTGGTCTGACCGTAGACTTCTGAAGACTTGCGCACTTCAGGCAGCATCGCGCGTGGGATATCCAGCGCGTCCAGCATCTTGTCATCCCACTCCAGGGTGTTGATGTTGAACAGCATGGTACGCGAGGCGTTGGTGTAGTCGGTGACGTGAACGCGTCCCTGGGTCATCTTCCAGATAAGCCAGGTATCAACGGTTCCGAACAGCAGCTCGCCGCGTTTTGCACGCTCGCGTGAACCTTCCACGTGGTCGAGGATCCACTTCACTTTGGTGCCGGAGAAATACGGGTCAACCACCAGACCGGTGGCGCTGCGCACGTACTCTTCCATCCCGTCACGCTTCAGCTGTTCACAGATTTCTGAAGTACGGCGGCACTGCCAGACGATAGCGTTGTAGATAGGCTTACCGGTTTCGCGTTCCCAGACAATCGTCGTTTCACGCTGGTTGGTAATACCGATAGCGGCAATCTCGTCGGAACTGATATCGGCTTTCGCCAGTACTTCAACCAGCGTTGAGCTTTGTGAAGCCCAGATCTCCATTGGGTCATGTTCTACCCAGCCTGGACGAGGGTAAATTTGCTCAAATTCACGTTGAGACACGCTGACAATGTTCGCGTCATGATCCATTACGACAGCGCGGGAGCTGGTAGTGCCCTGGTCGAGCGCAACGATATATTTTTTTTCGGTCATGGTATGTGTCCCGTAGTCAGATTACAGCGAAGCTTTTTGTTGTGCGGTAGAAGTCGTTTCCTTCTCCTCTTCCACACAGGTGTCGCACGGTAAGTGGCGACCAATTAATTTGCGGTAGCTAAACGCGCCCAGCGCAGCCCCAACCACCGGCGCAAACAGCGGTACCAGGAAGTAAGGGATATCTTTCCCGCCAGTAAAGGCCACGTCGCCCCATCCCGCGATAAACGCGAAGGCTTTCGGTCCGATATCACGCGCCGGGTTCATCGCAAACCCGGTCAGCGGGCCCATGGATGCGCCGATCACCGCAATCAGCAGACCAATCAGCAAAGGTGCCAGCGGGCCACGCGGAATGCCGTTTCCGTCGTCGGTCAGCGCCAGGATAACGCCCATCAGAATAGCGGTAATCACCATTTCAACTGCGAACGCCTGCACAAAATTGATATGCGGGTTTGGATAGGTTGAGAAGATGCCTGCCAGATCCAGACTTTCGACGCTGCCGCGCACCATATGATGCGTCTGTTCGAAGTCGATGAAAAGATTGTAATAAAGCCCGTAAACTAACGCCGCTGCACAAAACGCGCCGGCAAACTGAGAAAGAATGAAGGGAACAACTTTGCGTCCGTCGAAGCACGCGAACAGCCACAGTGCGATAGTCACCGCCGGGTTAAGATGTGCACCAGAAACCCCTGCAGTCAGGTAGATGGCCATCGCCACGCCCAGACCCCAGATGATACTGATTTCCCACTGACCAAAACTGGCACCCGCCACTTTCAGTGCAGCGACACAGCCCACTCCGAAGAATATCAACAACCCGGTACCAAGGAACTCGGCAATGCACTGGCCTTTTAAGGTTGATGTCTGACTCATAATCGGAATCCTGAAGAAATTGATGTTTATTGTTAGCGTGGTCGCCCGTGACAGCCACGATGCCCTGTAGACATAGTGTTAATTTATCGTTAACGAGCAAAAACGAGAAATATCGAAATCAAAATGTGTGGTCTGCGTCAATAAAATGAGCGTTTTCGCGCCATAAAGCGCGTTTTTGCATCAGAAATGGAATGTGAGCTGAATCATTTCATTAACGAATGAGTTAACAACTTAGTGGTATATGCCGCGAACGCACCAGGACGAGACCGAAAAGTGTTGCAAACCGCGATCTGCGCGGCGTGTCGCTGGACACAGAGCGCCGCGCTCCATACAATCGATGGAATATGTCGTGCGCGTTTACGTTAAAGCGTCGCCTTGCAATTCAGGAGAGGTAGCATCATGTCTTTAGAAGTGTTTGAGAAACTGGAATCGAAAGTACAGCAGGCGATTGACACCATCACGCTGCTGCAAATGGAAATTGAAGAGCTGAAAGAGAAAAACAACAGCCTGGCGCAGGAAGTGCAGAACGCGCAGCACAGCCGCGAAGAACTGGAGCGTGAAAACAACCAGCTGCGCGAACAGCAGAACGGCTGGCAGGATCGCCTGCAGGCGCTGCTGGGACGTATGGAAGAAGTCTGATTCCCATTGCCCGAGGGACAAAAAAACCGCCACATTGTTATTGGCGGTTTTTTTATGATTTACGCTTACTGTTTTATTACTCAATATCCAGCGGATCTTCCGAAAGAATAATCCCGGTGTTATCAGCGTACAGATGGTCGCCGGAGAAGAAGGTCACGCCGCCAAAATTGACGCGGACGTCGCTTTCACCGATGCCGTCACCCGCTGCGCCTACCGGAATGGCCGCAATCGCCTGAATCCCGATATCCAGGTCTTCGAGATCGTCCACCTGGCGCACGGAACCGTACACCACAATGCCTTCCCACTCGTTCTGCACGGCAATGCCGGCCAGCTCTGCATCTATCAGAGCGCGACGCACGGAACCGCCGCCATCGACGACCAAAACGCGGCCACGACCGTTCTGTTCGAGCAGATCATACAGCAACCCGTTGTCCTCGAAACATTTCACCGTGACGATTTGTCCGCCAAACGACGACCGTCCACCAAAGTTGGAGAACAGCGGTTCAACGACGTTGACATCTTCCTGGTAGATGTCACAAAGCTCGGAGGTATCGTATTTCATAGGTTTACCGCTCAGTTGCTGCGAATGTGTTCAGTATATCGTGCTAAATGCGTTGTTGGCAAAATCATCAATTGTTAATTGATATTTGTCAGCTAACTGAGCGTCTGGCTTAAGACAATCCCAATGACGAACAACAGGTTAGTCAGCAGGGCGCCTTTTACCGTTCGTTCCAGCATCGGCGGCATCGCTGCCGGGCTAAGTTCACGCATGACGAAGCGGGCCTGCTTAATCAGCAGCGGCGCGGCGAGTATAAACAGCCAGCCCCATACGCTGTGCAGTGAGATCAGATTAAACAGTGCCAGACAAACCAGGGCACCAATCAGCAGGCAGGCATGATAGCGGCGCGCATTGACCGGCCCCAGACGTACCGCGAGCGTATTTTTACCGTTCTCACGGTCGCTGTCGATATCGCGCAGGTTATTGATGTTGAGTACCGCCGTCGCCAGCAGACCGCAGGCGGTTGCGGGCAGGAAAAGGGCAGGGATAACGGTATGCACCTGCAGGTACCAACTCCCCATCACGCTCAGCCAGCCGAAGAACACCAGCACGGAGATATCCCCGAGGCCAATATACCCGTAAGGACGCGTACCGACGGTGTAGGTAATGGCCGCGATAATTGCGAGCAAGCCCAGCACCAGGAAGCCGATGAAGTCGCTGGTGGTTTTCGAGGCGACCGTCACCAGTGCCAGACCCGATAAACAAATCAGTACCACGGTGATAATCAGCGCGCGCTTCATCTGTGCCTGGGTAATCACCCCTTTCTGCATCCCGCGCAGCGGTCCGATACGGTCAGGTTTGTCACTGCCTTTCACCGCATCACCGTAGTCGTTAGCGAGATTGGAGAGAATTTGCAGCAGCCCTGCGGTAATCAATGCCAGCGCAGCGACCAGAGGATCAAAATAACCTTGCCACCAGGCAAGTGCCGTGCCGACGATAATGGCGGCAAAGGCCAGAGGAAGCGTTTTAGGGCGTAGACTTTCGAGCCACGCCTGAGTACGGCTGATATCAGTCATAAGTAGTTAGCCAATAAAAATGGGGGCATTAGCCCCCATTAACGGTGATGAGAATGCAATAACCGCGATTATAGGATAAAACGGCTAAGATCTTCATCTGCCACTAACGCATCAAGATGTTTGCTCACATATTCAGCGTCAATGGTAATGGTTTGACCGTTAAGGTCGCTCGCATCATAAGAGATATCCTCCACCAGGCGTTCCAGCACGGTATGCAGACGACGCGCACCGATGTTTTCGGTGGTTTCGTTAACCTGCCACGCGGCCTGGGCGATACGTTTGATACCGTCTTCGGTGAACTCCAGGTTCACGCCTTCGGTCGCCATCAGCGCTTTGTACTGTACGGTCGCAGAGGCGTTTGGCTCGGTCAGGATGCGTTCGAAATCTTCGGTGGTCAGCGCCTGCAGTTCAACGCGGATCGGCAGACGACCCTGCAGTTCCGGGATCAGGTCAGACGGGCTGGCAACCTGGAACGCGCCGGAAGCGATAAACAGGATGTGGTCCGTTTTCACCATACCGTGCTTGGTGGAGACGGTGCAGCCTTCAACCAGCGGCAGCAGGTCGCGCTGAACGCCTTCACGGGACACGTCCGGGCCGGAGCTGTTGCCGCCGCGCTTACAAATTTTGTCGATTTCGTCGATGAACACGATGCCGTGCTGCTCAACCGCGTCGATAGCATCCTGCTTCAGCTCTTCCGGGTTCACCAGCTTCGCCGCTTCTTCTTCAATCAGCAGCTTCATCGCGTCTTTGATTTTCAGCTTACGTGCTTTCTGCTTCTGGCCGCCCAGGTTCTGGAACATGGACTGCAGCTGGCTGGTCATCTCTTCCATGCCAGGAGGTGCCATGATTTCTACACCCATTGGCGCGGCAGCAAGATCGATCTCAATCTCTTTATCATCCAGCTGGCCTTCACGCAGTTTTTTGCGGAATGCCTGACGCGCGGCAGACGGTTCAGCCTGCTGCTCAGCCTGGCCCCAGTTGTTTTTCGCCGGTGGGATCAGCACGTCGAGAATGCGCTCTTCGGCCATCTCTTCCGCGCGATAGCGGTTTTTCTCAATCGCCTGGACGCGCACCATTTTGATTGCCGAGTCGGTCAGATCGCGGATGATGGAGTCCACTTCTTTACCCACATAGCCCACTTCGGTGAACTTGGTAGCTTCGACTTTGATGAAAGGCGCGTTCGCCAGCTTCGCCAGACGACGGGCAATTTCGGTTTTACCGACACCGGTTGGGCCGATCATCAGAATGTTTTTCGGCGTCACTTCATGGCGCAGCTCTTCGTCAAGCTGCATACGACGCCAGCGGTTACGCAGAGCGATAGCCACGGAGCGCTTGGCGTTATCCTGGCCGATAATGTGTTTGTTCAGTTCGCTGACAATTTCGCGTGGGGTCATTTCAGACATGGGAGATCCTTACGCTTTGGAGGTCAATTCTTCGATGGTGTGGTTATGGTTGGTATAGATGCAGATATCACCTGCAATATCCAACGCCTTCACCGCGATATCACGTGCGTTCATGTCGGTATTTTCCAACAGCGCGCGGGCTGCAGCCTGGGCATAAGGGCCGCCAGAGCCGATGGCAATCAGGTCATTCTCCGGCTGAATAACGTCACCGTTACCGGTGATGATCAGCGAAGCGGTTTCATCGGCTACCGCCAGCAGCGCTTCGAGCTTGCGCAGCATACGGTCGGTACGCCAGTCTTTTGCCAGCTCAACGGCCGCTTTCACCAGATGACCCTGGTGCATTTCAAGCTTGCGTTCAAACAGTTCAAACAGCGTGAAGGCATCAGCTGTACCGCCTGCAAAACCGGCGATCACTTTGTCGTTATAGAGACGACGGACTTTCTTCACGTTGCCTTTCATGACGGTATTACCCAGCGTGGCCTGGCCATCACCGGCGATTACCACATGGCCGTTACGGCGTACACTTACTATTGTTGTCACGAGCAGACCCCCTGGTTACAAATTCGGGAAACAGAAGCCCTGAGCCTGTGCTCAGGGCTGAATTAAATGATAGATGGGGGAGATTTTGGGGGTTTCAACCCCCAGAGGCGAGTCGAATGCAGTTTGTGTGGCCGGCCACTTTCAAACGAGAAAGGGTGCCATCGGCGTTTTCTTTGCCTTTGACCGGGCCAATCACCACGCGGTTCCAGCCGTTATTGGTGGTAATGCGTGAATCAAACCCTTCAAATGCCAGCTGAGCACGCACGGTTTCGGCCTGCTCCGCACCTTTAAACGAACCGCACTGTACCATCCAGCGGCGTTCGTCTTTTTTCTCAGCCGTCTGCTTCGGCGCTTCGGTCTCTTTGGTGACCGGCGCAGCCTGCTGCGTTTTCGGCTGCTGTGCAGTGGTATGCGCTGGCGTCTGGAGCAGATCCTGATACGGCTGAGCCGCCTGTTTTTGCGGCTGTGCTTTTGGCTGCTGCTGAACAGGCTGAGATTGTACCGTACGCGTCTGCTGCTGCGGTTGCTGGTAAGGCTGTGCCTTCGGCTGCTGTACCGGCTGAGTTTGCGTCCACTGCTGCTGCTGTTGCTGCTGAATTTGAGCCTGGCGCTGACGCTGCAACTGCAACGTTTGCTGACGCTGCGCTGGCGTTTGTTCATTCCATGGCACTTCGTTCAACTGCGTCGGCTGCTGGCGCATATCGGCCTGCATTTGTGCCAGCAACTGGCGCTGCTCGTCCGTCAGTTGATCGGCATTCTTCACTTCACCACCGGCAGAGGGCTCGGTAGGCGCACGCACGCCAGGCTGGCGGCTTTCCAGCTCTTTGATATAGCGCCAGCGCTCTTCAGGTTTCGGAGGAAGGCCATTACCGGCCACTTTACTGGCCTGAAGCGCCTCGGACTCTTCCTTTTTATGGTGCGTGATGAAGTACAGACCACCAATAAAGGCGACGACAACAGCCGCAGCAATAGCGACCATTGCTGGCGAGACAGCAGGCAGGCTACGTTGCTTTTTCCTTGAGCTACTCTTTTTGCGTCGCGAAGGTGCCGGCTGGCCGCGACGTACATAATCTCGTTGTGCCACTATCGTTTCGCTGTATTTATTCGTTCGTCAGCCCGCCATGTTACTTAAGCGGCGGGGCTTTGACCAGATAAGGGTGTCCTAAAGACGTTTACGTTAAGTCAATGCCTGGGTAGAGCCCCGGACTATCAGTTCGCAGTCCAGCAACCGCGAGCCGCTGCTAACTGTTTGACCGTGAAGCTGATCCAGCAGAAGCAGCATCGCTTCGCGACCGATTTGATAGCGCGGTTGCGCGACCGTTGAGAGCGGCGGATCGCAAAATTCTGAAAGCGAAATATTATCGAATCCGATGATGGATAAATCTTTCGGTATGCGCAGGCCGCGGCGTTTGGCGTACGATAACGCGCCCAGCGCCATCACGTCGCTGTGACAAAATACGGCGGTTGGCGGTTCAGGCAGGTCCAGAAGCTTCTCCAGCGCCTGGCCACCGGCTGCGAAGGTAAAATCACCGCGGGCAATGTAGTGCGGATCGACGGTAACGCCAGTACGGCGCAGTGCCTGAACGTAGCCCTGCAGGCGGTAGTGGCACAGCGGCATTTCTTCTGGCCCGGCAATACAGCCAATGCGCTTATGCCCCAGCTCCTGAAGATAGTTCACCGCGTTGAATGCGGCGGTGAGGTTATCGATATGGACCGTCGGTAGCTCCAGTTCAGGGGCAAACTCATTGGCCATGACCATCGGCGGTAAATTGCGTTGTTCTTCGATGCTGGCGTCAAACGGCAGGCGCGAGCCAAGCAGCAGCATGCCGTCGATCTGCTTGGTAATAATGAGGTCGATAAAGGTTTTTTCCTGCTGGTTCTGATGGGCGCAGTCGCCAATCAGAACGAGGTAGCCTTGTTCCGCCGCCGTCACTTCGATACCGCGGATAATCTCACTGAAGAAGGGATCGCAGATGTCCGGCACAATCACAAGGATTGTGCGTGATTCATTGCGTTTGACGTTGCGCCCCATCGCCTGTGGGAAATAACCCACTTCAAGCGCAGCCTGCTCTACCCGGTTGCGGGTCGCCTGGGAGACTTTATCCGGGTTCATTAATGCGCGGGACACGGTTGCCGTTGAGACTTGTGCTTTCTCGGCAACGTCTTTCATGGTCGCCGTGGCAACCTCTTTCCTGGACTTCAACGTCTTCTCCTCGCCTGAACACCGAACTTCTGACATCACCATTTTTACAGATAGTTAATGGAATCGGTTACAGAATTTTCATAAAAAGTGTGAGGAGCGTTAAATTTTTCGATCCGTCTTCAGCCTTCGATGGGATCGACGTCCAGCACCCACTTCACTTTACGTGCTTCAGGCAGGGTGTTGATCAGCGCCAGCGTGCCGCTAACAATGTGCTGTAAACGGATCCGCGAAGGATGCTGGAGCAAAATTTGCCAGCGGAAACGTCCGCCGCGTTTCGGCGCCAGCGCCGGTACCGGACCCAGGATCCACAGCTGATTATCCACCAGGGGGCTGGCCTGCAGGAGATTTCTCAGCTGCTGCAGGAAAAGCGGTGCCTGCTGGTTGTTATGATCTTCCGCGCGGATGATGACGTGGCTGGTCCACGGCGGCAGCTGCATGGTCTGTCGTTCGGCCAGCGCCTGCTCGGCAAAGGCGTCATAGCCTTTGTGCAGCAGGGTTTGCAGCAGCGGGTGCTCAGGGTGGTGCGTCTGCAGAACCACTTCGCCCTGTTTGCCTGCGCGCCCTGCCCGTCCGGCCACCTGGGTATAGAGCTGGGCAAAACGCTCGGCCGCGCGGAAATCCGCAGAGAACAGCGCGCCGTCCACGTCCAGCAGGGCGACCAGCGTGACGTCCGGGAAGTGGTGTCCTTTTGCCAGCATTTGGGTACCAATCAGAATGCGCGCCCCGCCGCGATGTACTTCCGCGAGCTGCTGTTCCAGCGCGCCCTTGCGGCTGGTGGTGTCTCTGTCGATACGAGAGATTGGAACGTCAGGGAAGAAGGGCGCCAGCGCCTGCTCAAGCTGTTCCGTTCCTAGTCCGACCGGCACGATATGCGTTGACCCGCACGATGGACACTGGCGCGGCACCGGACGCTGGCTGTCGCAGTGGTGACAACGCAGGTGGCGCTGTGCCTGATGGAAGGTGTAGTAGTGGTCACAGCGTGGGCATTCCGCAATCCAGCCGCAGTCGTGGCACAGCAGGGCGGGTGCAAATCCGCGGCGGTTGAGGAACAGAATCACCTGGTTGCCCGCCTGCAAATGCTGACGCATGCGGGTAATCAATGCGGGTGCTAGCCCGGCCTGAACCTGCTGACCTTTTAGATCGAGCACGTGCTGAATGGCCGGACGGGCATTCCCGGCACGACGCGTCAGACGCAGCATATGATATTTGCGCTGGCGCACGTTGTGCAGGGTTTCGAGCGCAGGGGTGGCGGAGCCAAGAATAATCGGAATTTGCTCGCTGTGGGCGCGATAAACTGCCAGATCGCGGGCATGGTAGCGCCAGCCTTCCTGTTGCTTATAGGAGCTGTCGTGCTCTTCGTCGATCACGATCACGCCAAGATTTTTAAACGGCGTAAACAGCGACGAGCGGGTGCCGATCACAATCGCCGCTTCGCCATTTTTCGCTTTCAGCCAGGCGCTGAGGCGTTCGCTGTCGTTCAGACCGGAGTGCAGGACCTCAACCGGCGCGTTAAAGCGCTCGCGGAATCGAGCGATGGTTTGAGGGGTTAAGCCAATTTCCGGCACCATGACCAGCGCCTGTTTGCCCTGCGCGAGCACGTTTTCCAGCACGCTCAGATACACTTCGGTCTTACCGGAACCGGTGACGCCCGCCAGCAGCCAGGCAGAAAAATGGTCCGAGGCGCTGTGAATGGCGCCGACCGCGGTGGCCTGCTCGGTATTCAGGCGCAGACGATCCCCTGAAACGGAGAAGCCGTCGCGCCAGTCGTGAAGGGCTGGGGCCTGGCTTGCCAGCTCGCTCAGACCTTTCTTTCTCAGGGCCTGTAAAGCGGCTTCGCTCACCTCAAGTTCGTCGACCTGATGCCGCCAGATGTTACCCTGGCGCAGAGCGGCCAGCGCCTGCTGCTGTTTCTGCGATCGTTTGAGGCTATTAATGTCTACGGCCTGCCCTTGCTCGGTGGCAAACCAGTACCACATCGGCGCATGGCTGGCGCTCTTACCCTGGCGCAGCAGGATAGGCAGGGCGTGGAACAGGACATCCCCAATCGGATGATGGTAGTAATCAGCCGCCCACAGTAGCAGTCGCCAGGTGTTGGTGGAGTAAACCGGTTCGCTGTCCAGTACCTCAATGACCGATTTCAGCTCATTAAGGGGGAGTTCGCTTTTATCGCTGACGGAAACAACGATCCCCACACGCTGTTGTTTGCCAAACGGCACGGTCACGCGACAGCCCGCTTTGGCGCTCATGCTGTCGGGCAGCAGGTAGTCAAAGGTGCGGGGAAGCGGAACGGGCAGGGCAACGTGAGCGACGGGCATCGAATCTTCCTGACTTGAAAAGTGGCGCGTTAGTATACACATTAGTGAAAGCGGCGTGCGGATCAGTTTGCATACGTTGGTCAAATTCTGTATGATTCGCCGCCTTTGGTGTACTTTACGCCAAAGAACTTACATTCAACATCGCGTGGTGTCTGGCGTTAGGGCTGGAAGAGCGACGCGGCCTTAACTGAGGTTCTCCCATGAAAAAAGATATTCACCCGAAATACGAAATGATTACTGCAAACTGTTCTTGCGGTAACTCTATCCAGATCCGCTCCACCGTGGGTCACGATCTGAACCTGGACGTGTGCGGCAAATGCCACCCGTTCTACACTGGTAAGCAGCGTGATGTTGCAACCGGTGGCCGTGTTGACCGCTTCAACAAGCGTTTCAGCATCCCGGGCGCTAAATAAGTTTCCCGAAAAAAAGGCACCGCAAGGTGCCTTTTTTGTATCCGCTTCTCAGTATTCCCACGTATCCGGGTCAATACCCAGTTCACGCATGATCACCTTCGCCTCTTCCGGGATTTCGTCGCTACGCTCTTTGCGCAGATCGTCATCGTTCGGCAACGGTTGACCGGTAAACGCATGCAGGAACGCTTCGCACAGCAGTTCGCTATTGGTCGCGTGACGCAGGTTGTTCACCTGACGACGCGTACGTTCATCGGTGAGGATCTTTAACACCTTCAGAGGAATGGAAACCGTAATTTTCTTTACTTGCTCACTCTTCTTACCGTGCTCAGCGTATGGGCTGATATATTCGCCGCTCCATTCAGCCATGAGATACCTTTAATCCTCTCAGTCATTAATCTAAAGGTGCAAACCGGTCACTGCCCGTTTTGAACCGTAATCTTGCGTAGTTTACCGTAGAGACGATACCGTGGCACGGATATTGCCGCTGCAGCGTGCACTAAAGCATATAATTTTAACGGCTATTTGCGCATTGCTCAATCTATACGCAAAGAAGTTTAGATGTCCAGATGTATTGACGTCCATAATTTGAATGTTTACTCTGGTGCCTGACTTTTCACCTCATTCGCCAGGAAGCCCTCACCATGACGCGTAAACAGGCCACTATTGCAGTGCGTAGCGGATTAAATGATGACGAGCAGTACGGCTGCGTTGTCCCGCCGATTCATCTTTCCAGTACCTACAATTTCACCGGATTTAATGAACCCCGCGCGCACGACTACTCGCGTCGTGGCAACCCTACGCGTGATGTGACCCAGCGTGCGCTGGCCGAGCTGGAAGGGGGCGCAGGGGCCGTATTGACCAACACCGGGATGTCTGCGATTCACCTGGTGACGACCGTGTTCCTGAAGCCGGGAGACCTGCTGGTCGCCCCGCACGACTGCTATGGCGGCAGCTATCGCCTGTTTGACAGCCTCGCAAAACGCGGCTGCTATCGCGTGCTGTTTGTCGATCAAAACGACGAACAGGCGCTGAAACAGGCGCTGGCAGAGAAACCAAAGCTCGTTCTGGTGGAAAGTCCAAGCAACCCATTGTTGCGCGTTGTCGATATTGCGAAAATTTGTCAGCTCGCAAGGGATGCGGGAGCGATAAGTGTAGTGGATAATACGTTCCTCAGTCCGGCCCTTCAGAACCCACTCGCACTGGGTGCTGATCTGGTATTGCATTCATGCACTAAATATCTGAACGGCCACTCTGACGTGGTAGCGGGCGTGGTGATTGCAAAAGATCCCGACGTTGTCACGGAACTGGCATGGTGGGCCAATAACATTGGCGTCACCGCCGGGGCGTTCGACAGCTACCTGCTGTTGCGCGGCATCCGTACGCTTTCTCCGCGTATGGAAGTGGCGCAGCGCAATGCCCAGGCCATTGTCGATTTCCTGAAAACCCAGCCGCTGGTGAAGAAGCTTTATCACCCGTCGCTGCCGAAAAACCAGGGGCACGAGATTGCCGCGCGCCAGCAGAAAGGGTTTGGCGCGATGTTAAGTTTTGAACTGGACGGCGACGAGCAAACGCTGCGTCGCTTCCTGAGCGGGCTGTCATTGTTTACGCTGGCGGAATCATTAGGTGGGGTTGAAAGCTTGATCTCCCACGCCGCAACCATGACGCACGCCGGTATGGCACCGGAAGCACGTGCCGCCGCCGGGATTTCCGAGACGCTGCTGCGTATCTCGACCGGTATTGAAGATTCTGAAGATTTAATTGCCGATCTGGAAAATGGCTTCCGGGTCGCAGCCAAGGGGTAATCATGAGTGTGATAGCGCAGGCAGGGGCGAAGGGTCGTCAGCTGCACAAGTTTGGTGGTAGTAGTCTTGCTGATGTGAAATGTTATCTGCGCGTTGCAGGGATCATGACGGAGTATTCACAGCCGGGTGACATGATGGTTGTCTCCGCGGCGGGCAGCACCACCAACCAGTTGATTAGCTGGCTGAAACTGAGCCAGACCGATCGCCTTTCTGCGCATCAGGTGCAACAGTCCTTACGCCGCTATCAGAGCGAACTGATTGCTGGCCTGCTGCCAGCGGACGTTGCCGACGGGCTGATCAGCGCTTTTACGCACGATCTTGAACGTCTGGCGGCCCTGCTGGACAGCGGGATCACCGACGCGGTGTATGCCGAAGTGGTGGGCCACGGTGAAGTGTGGTCTGCACGTCTGATGGCTGCCGTGCTGCAACATCTGGGTGTGGATGCCGCCTGGCTCGACGCCCGTGATTTCCTCCGCGCCGAACGCGCCGCACAGCCGCAGGTGGATGAAGGGTTATCCTATCCGCTGCTGCAACAGCTCCTGGTGCAGCATCCCGGCAAACGTATTGTTGTCACCGGCTTTATCAGCCGCAGCAACGCGGGCGAAACCGTGCTGCTGGGCCGTAACGGTTCTGACTATTCAGCAACGCAAATCGGTGCGCTGGCGGGCGTATCCCGCGTGACCATCTGGAGCGACGTGGCCGGCGTTTACAGCGCGGACCCGCGTAAAGTGAAAGATGCCTGTTTGCTGCCGCTGCTGCGTCTCGACGAAGCCAGCGAGCTGGCGCGTCTGGCCGCGCCGGTACTGCACGCGCGCACGCTGCAGCCGGTGTCCGGCAGCGATATAGACCTCCAGCTGCGTTGCAGCTATACCCCGGATCAAGGCTCTACGCGTATCGAGCGCGTGCTGGCGTCCGGTACCGGGGCGCGTATTGTCACCAGCCACGACGACATCTGTCTGATTGAGTTCCAGGTGCCCGCGGGCCAGGATTTCAAGCTGGCGCATAAAGATATCGACCTGGTGTTAAAGCGTGCCCAGGTGCGTCCGCTGGCCGTTGGCGTGCATAACGACCGCCAGCTGCTGCAGTTCTGCTATACCGCTGAAGTGGCGGACAGCGCCCTGAAGATTCTGGATGAAGCGGGCCTGCCGGGCGAGCTTCGCCTGCGTCAGGGGCTGGCGCTGGTGGCGATGGTGGGGGCGGGCGTCACCCGTAACCCGCTGCATTGCCACCGCTTCTGGCAGCAGCTGAAAGGCCAGCCGGTTGAATTTACCTGGCAGTCAGAAGAGGGCATCAGCCTGGTCGCCGTGCTGCGTAAAGGGCCAACCGAAAGCCTGATTCAGGGTCTGCACACCTCCCTGTTCCGCGCGGAAAAACGCATCGGCCTGGTGCTGTTTGGTAAAGGCAACATCGGTTCCCGCTGGCTGGAGCTGTTCGCCCGTGAGCAGGTGACGCTTTCGGCACGTACCGGGTTTGAATTCATTCTCGCAGGCGTGGTGGACAGCCGCCGCAGCCTGCTGAATTACGAAGGGCTGGACGCCAGCCGGGCGCTGGCCTTCTTTAACGATGAGGCCGTCGAGCAGGATGAAGAGTCGCTGTTCCTGTGGATGCGCGCGCACCCGTATGACGATCTGGTGGTGCTGGACGTCACCGCCAGCGAACAGCTTGCCGATCAGTATCTGGATTTCGCCAGCCACGGTTTCCACGTTATCAGTGCCAACAAGCTGGCGGGGGCGAGCAGCACGGATAAATACCGTCAGATCCACGACGCGTTTGAAAAAACAGGCCGCCACTGGCTGTATAACGCCACCGTTGGGGCGGGCCTGCCGGTTAACCACACCGTGCGTGACCTGATTGAAAGCGGCGACAGCATTCTGGCGCTGAGCGGGATCTTCTCCGGCACGCTCTCCTGGCTGTTCCTGCAGTTTGACGGCACCGTACCGTTTACCGACCTGGTGGATCAGGCGTGGCAGCAGGGCTTAACCGAGCCTGACCCGCGTGTTGACCTCTCCGGTAAAGACGTGATGCGTAAGCTGGTGATTCTGGCGCGCGAAGCGGGTTACGACATCGAACCGGATGCCGTCCGCGTCGAGTCCCTGGTGCCTGCTGGCTGTGAAGAAGGGTCTGTGGACCATTTCTTTGAAAATGGTGAAGAGCTTAACGAGCAGATGGTGCAGCGTCTGGAAGCGGCGAACGAGATGGGACTGGTGCTGCGCTATGTGGCGCGTTTTGAGGCCAACGGTAAAGCCCGTGTCGGCGTCGAGGCGGTGCGACCTGACCATCCGCTGGCGGCGCTGCTGCCGTGCGATAATGTCTTCGCGATCGAAAGCCGCTGGTACCGCGATAACCCGCTGGTGATCCGTGGCCCGGGCGCGGGGCGCGATGTCACCGCCGGAGCGATCCAGTCCGACATCAACCGTCTGGCTAAGCTGCTGTAACGTCTACATTTCCCTCTCCCTGTGGGAGAGGGCCGGGGTGAGGGCATCGGACCGCGCTCACCCCATCATGAATTTCCTTCATCTTCCCTGAGCAAACCTCACCGTTATTGTTGATTATTTATGTTGACGTCCCTCCGCTTTTCCGTCATTTTTACATCTGGACGTCTAAACGTATAGAAGTTCACAATACAACAAACAATGACACGCGACAGATAGAGGTAAGGTATGAGCTTTTTTCACGCCAACCAGCGGGAAGCACTGAATCAGAGCCTGGCCGAAGTAAACGGCCAGATTAACGTCTCTTTTGAATTTTTCCCGCCGCGCACCAGTGAAATGGAGCAAACCCTGTGGAGCTCTATCGATCGCCTGAGCAGCCTGAAGCCAAAGTTTGTCTCCGTGACCTACGGTGCGAACTCCGGCGAGCGCGACCGCACGCACAGCATCATCAAAGGCATTAAAGACCGTACCGGTCTGGAAGCTGCGCCGCACCTCACCTGTATCGACGCCACCCGTGACGAGTTACGTGCCATTGCCCAGGACTACTGGAACAACGGTATCCGTCATATTGTCGCCCTGCGCGGCGATCTGCCGCCGGGAAGCGGTAAGCCGGAAATGTATGCCGCCGACCTGGTCGCGTTGCTGAAAGACGTGGCCGACTTTGATATCTCCGTCGCCGCGTATCCTGAAGTTCATCCGGAAGCGAAAAGCGCCCAGGCGGACCTGCTCAACCTGAAGCGTAAAGTGGATGCGGGTGCCAATCGCGCGATTACCCAGTTCTTCTTTGATGTGGAGAGCTACCTGCGTTTCCGTGACCGCTGCGTTTCCGCGGGCATCGACGTCGAAATTATCCCGGGAATTTTGCCGGTCTCTAACTTCAAACAGGCGAAGAAATTTGCTGATATGACCAACGTGCGCATTCCGCTGTGGATGTCCAAAATGTATGAAGGGCTGGACGATGACCCGGAGACCCGCAAGCTGGTGGGCGCTAACATCGCGATGGACATGGTGAAGATCTTAAGCCGCGAAGGGGTGAAGGATTTCCACTTCTACACGCTCAACCGCGCGGAAATGAGCTATGCCATCTGTCACACCCTGGGCGTTCGTCCGGCATAAAAAAATAGAAAGCCCTTATAAAATGAGGGCTTTTTAATCAAACAGATAGTTAAAAGGTATTAACTATCGAATCTGTGGATTATTTCAACTATATCTTATTGCTAGTGGTGTATATCGTAACGGTAACACTGTACAAGGGAGCATAGCGATGAGCACGTCAGACGAGACCAATAACGCAGCATCAGCCGGCAAATGCCCGTTCCATCACGGCGGCGCCGATCACAGCGCGGGAGCAGGTACAAGCAGCCGTGACTGGTGGCCAAAGCAACTCCGCATTGACCTTCTTAACCAACATTCCAACCGTTCTAACCCGCTGGGTGAAGACTTCGACTACCGCAAAGAATTTAGCAAACTCGACTACTCTGCCCTCAAAGGCGATCTCAAAGCGCTTTTAACCGACTCTCAGCCGTGGTGGCCTGCTGACTGGGGCAGCTATGCTGGCCTGTTTATTCGCATGGCGTGGCACGGCGCGGGTACTTATCGCTCCGTTGATGGACGCGGCGGGGCAGGACGCGGTCAACAGCGTTTTGCACCGCTGAACTCCTGGCCCGATAACGTCAGTCTGGATAAAGCGCGTCGTCTGCTGTGGCCCATCAAGCAAAAATATGGGCAAAAAATTTCCTGGGCTGACCTGTTCATCCTGGCGGGGAACGTGGCGCTGGAAAACTCCGGTTTCCGCACCTTTGGTTTCGGTGCCGGTCGTGAAGACGTCTGGGAACCGGATCTGGACGTGAACTGGGGCGATGAAAAAGCCTGGCTGACCCACCGTGACCCGGAAGCGCTGGCGAAGCGTCCTCTGGCCGCAACCGAAATGGGCCTGATCTACGTTAACCCGGAAGGGCCAAACGCCAGCGGTGAACCACTGTCCGCGGCGGCAGCCATCCGCGCGACCTTTGGCAATATGGGCATGAACGACGAAGAGACCGTGGCGCTGATCGCCGGTGGTCATACGCTCGGTAAAACCCATGGCGCAGGTGAAGCCACACATGTGGGCACCGACCCTGAAGCCTCACCGATTGAAGCGCAGGGCCTGGGCTGGGCGAGTACGCACGGTACAGGCGTTGGTGCAGATGCCATTACGTCCGGTCTGGAAGTTATCTGGTCACAAACTCCGACCCAGTGGAGCAACTACTTCTTCGAGAACCTGTTCAAATATGAGTGGGTCCAGACCCGCAGCCCGGCAGGTGCCATTCAGTTTGAAGCCGTGGATGCGCCAGAAATTATGCCGGACCCGTTCGACCCGTCGAAAAAACGCAAACCAACGATGCTGGTCACCGACCTGACGCTGCGTTTTGATCCGGAATTCGAGAAAATTTCTCGCCGCTTCCTGAACGATCCGCAGGCTTTCAACGAAGCCTTTGCGCGCGCGTGGTTCAAACTGACTCACCGCGATATGGGCCCAAAAGCGCGGTACATTGGTCCGGAAGTGCCGAAAGAAGATCTGATCTGGCAGGATCCGCTGCCTCAGCCGGTGTTCAATCCTTCGAAAGAAGACATTGAAAGCCTGAAAGCGGAAATCATTGCCTCGGGTCTCTCCGTGAGTGAGCTGGTTTCCGTTGCCTGGGCGTCTGCATCGACCTTCCGCGGTGGCGACAAGCGTGGCGGCGCCAACGGTGCGCGTCTGGCGCTGGCGCCTCAGCGCGACTGGGATGTTAACGCCGCTGCCGTACGTGCATTACCGGCTCTGGAAGCCATCCAGCGCACCACCAATAAAGCCTCTCTGGCCGATATCATCGTGCTGGCGGGCGTGGTAGGCGTTGAGCAGGCGGCGAAAGCGGCAGGCGTTTACGTTACCGTACCGTTTACGCCGGGCCGCGTGGATGCGCGCCAGGACCAGACGGATATCGAGATGTTTAACCTGCTCGAGCCGATTGCCGATGGCTTCCGCAACTACCGTGCGCAGGTGGATACGTCAACCACCGAATCACTGCTGATCGACAAAGCGCAGCAGCTGACGCTGACCGCACCCGAACTGACGGTTTTGGTCGGCGGTCTGCGCGTACTCGGGGCAAACTTCGATGGCAGCAAGAATGGCGTGTTCACCGACCGTGAGGGCGTGCTGAGCAATGACTTTTTCGTGAACCTGCTGGATATGAATACCCAGTGGAAGGCGACCGACGACTCAAACGAGCTGTTTGCCGGTAGCGATCGCGCCAGTGGCGAAGTGAAATACACCGCGACCCGCGCGGACCTGGTGTTCGGTTCAAACGCCGTCCTGCGCGCGCTGGCTGAAGTCTACGCCAGCAGCGATGCACACGAGAAGTTTGTGCGTGATTTTGTTGCCGCCTGGGCGAGAGTGATGGATTTGGATCGGTTTGACGTGAAGTAACCAGTATGCCGGGTGGCGGCTACGCCTTACCCGGCTTGCAAAAGCATGTCATTCGTAGGCCGGGTAAGCGTAGCGCCACCCGGCTTTTTTTATTACTCCCACTCCTGCAGGAACCGCTGTCCATACTGGTCAGCCACCAGCAGCGCCGCATACACCTGATCTGGCGTTACTCCGCCCGGCATGTTGTGAATAGTTTCCCCTTCTGCACAGGACGCTTCTGCGATCAGACGCATTTTGGCCGGAATATCCTCTTTAATATTCAGCTGCGCCAGCGTGATCGGCAGTCCCACGCTGTGGCAAAGCGCCGCGACGGTCTCTATTTCTTCTACCGGCGCATTTTCGAGCACCAGCTGCGTCAGCGTACCAAACGCTACTTTTTCACCGTGATAGAAGTGATGCGCATCCGGCACCGCCGTCATACCGTTATGAATCGCATGTGCCGCAGCCAGTCCACCGCTTTCAAAACCTACGCCGCTGAGATAGGTGTTGGCTTCGATAATGCGTTCCAGCGCAGGCGTTACGACATGCTGTTCCGCCGCCAGCATGGCTTTCTCACCCTCTTCAAGCAGCGTGTTATAGCACAGCTCCGCCAGCGCGAGTGCCGCCTGCGTGCATTTACCGCCCGCCATCGTCGTGGCACCGCTGCGCGAGCAGACGCGCGCTTCAAACCAGGTCGCCAGCGCATCGCCAATCCCCGCGGCAAGCAGACGAGCCGGTGCACCCGCGACGACTTTGGTATCCACAATCACCATGTTCGGGTTGTGCGGCAGCATCAGGTAGCGATCGAACTCGCCGCTGTCGGTATAGATTACGGAAAGTGCGCTGCACGGTGCATCGGTGGAGGCAATGGTCGGGGCAATCGCAACCGGCACGTCCATAAAGTGTGCCAGCGCTTTGGCGGTGTCCAGCGTCTTCCCGCCGCCGATACCCAGCACGGCCAGACAGTCGGCGCTATCGGCCAGTTTTTTCAGACGATCGATTTCATTTTGTGAACATTCGCCACCAAACGGTGCGATTTCTGCATGCAGCTCTGCTTTTTTAAAGCTCTGGCGCAAGGTTTCTTCAGCAAAACCCAGCACAAATTTATCGCCGACAACCAGCCAACGCGTTGCCAGCGGTTTCAGGTAGTCGCCGAGGCGGGTAAGCACATCAGCGCCCTGGATATATTTTCCCGGCGATTGAATGATACGGTCCATAACATTTCTCCCTTAGAGGTTGAGGTTACCAAACGCGTTTTTCCAGTCCTGCTCGAACTTCTCTATGGCTGACTCTACCGCCGGCGTGCCGAGCATTTGTTGCGCTACATCTAAAGGAAGCGTGATTGCGTCGCATCCGGCCAGCAGGCAGTCCAGCGCCTGACGTGGCGTTTTGAAGCTGGCGGCCAGCACCTTGCTCTCAGGGGCATGCATTTCCAGAAGAGACTGCAGCTCCTGGACCATGCGGATACCATCACCGCCCTGGGCATCGACGCGGTTCACATACGGTGCGACATACGACGCGCCCGCCAGCGCAGCCAGCAGACCCTGTGCGGCGCTGTATACGGCCGTCCCGAGTGTAGTGATCCCCTCGTTTTTCAATGCCTTAATCGCTACAAGTCCTTCTGCCGTTACCGGAATTTTCACCACGATATCCGGCAGGGCATTACTGAGACGTTTGGCTTCTGCCACCATTCCCCCGGCGTCACGGCTCATGGTCTGGGCAAACAGAGTGCCCCGGGGAGCGATGGCTTTTTGCAGGCGCGGCAGCACGCTCCAGATGGACTCCCGGCTGGCGGCAATAATGCTCGGGTTAGTGGTCACACCCGCGATCGGGAATACCCGCGCCAGACGCTCAACTTCCGCCACGTTGGCGGTGTCCAGGTACAGTTCCATTATTTTTCCTTAAGTCAGAAAGGTTGAATAAAGGATAAGGCGCGGCAGAGTACGGCGGATACAGGTCAATTTTGCCAAATACTGGACAAATGTAATGTCCTTAGTGAAGTGAGAGAACGATCACAATGCTATTTTTTGGCGATCAGCTGGCTGTGATACTGACGACGATATTCGGAAGGGGAGCGCTCGGTGTGCTTACGAAAGAGACGGCAAAAGTAATTGCTGTCGGTAAATCCGCAGCGTGCGGCGATATCTTTAATTTTAAGGTCATAGCCTTTCAGCAGCTGGCGGGCGTGTTCCAGACGGGTCTGCGTCAGGTATTCATTGAACCCGACGTTCCCGGTCTTCTGAAAAAGGTGAGAGAGATAGTTAGGGGAAATATAAAATGCCCCGGCAACGGAATCCCGGGTCAGCGCCGAGGCATGGTTTTCATCAATAAAGCGACGAACGGCTTCGAATAATGCGCGGCTGCGGCTATCAGTGTGGATATCACTGCCAAGCAGATCGCGGCAGTGGCTGAGCAGACTTAATATCACCAGCCTGGCCGTGTCCTGCTCAGTTGGCTGCATCTGCAGCTCATTGAGCGTTTGCAGGAGAAACGCGCCCGTCCGGGGCCCTCTTCTGGCAATCTGCTGCTGTTGTATAAGAGCGTTACCCCGGTAGAGCTGAAGCGTCAGCTGCTGTTTGCCGAAACTTATTCTGAGCGAGTTTGAAGAATGCAGCGGGACGTTCCCGGATGCGGAAAAGAAGGCTTCGCAGCGGATTTCCAGGATAACTGAGAGACAAGGTGATGTGCGGTTATTCTCGGCAGGCGTGACAAAATGCACTTGATCCAGGGGGAATGCGCCTTTAATCAGAGCCGTGAGGATGTGCGTAATATCGTGGAACATGTTTTGGATACCGGGGTATTGCCGGGTGGGCGCAAGCACCCCCCGGCATAGCCGATTAGCCCGTGTTACGCATACCCGCCGCAACGCCCGCAATCGTCACCATCAGCGCCTGCTCAACGCGAGGATCCGGCTCCTTGCCTTCTTCTTCCGCCAGACGAGAACGGTGCAGCAGCTCTGCCTGCAGGACGTTCAGCGGGTCGGTGTAGATGTTACGCAGCTGGATAGACTCGGCGATCCACGGCAGGTCCGCCATCAGGTGTGAGTCGTTGGCGATATCCAGCACCACTTTGATGTCGCCTTCCAGCAGTTCGCGCAGCTCTTTACCCAGCGCCCACAGCTCAGGCTTAACAAGACGCTGATCGTAGTATTCCGCCAGCCACAGGTCAGCTTTCGAGAAGACCATCTCCAGCATACCCAGACGGGTAGAGAAGAATGGCCAGTCGCGGCACATGGTTTCCAGTTCGTTCTGTTTACCGTCTTCCACCACTTTCTGCAGCGCGGCACCGGCACCCAGCCAGGCAGGCAGCATCAAACGGTTCTGCGTCCAGGCGAAAATCCATGGAATTGCGCGCAGTGACTCTACGCCGCCGGTCGGGCGACGCTTCGCCGGACGCGAGCCCAGCGGCAGTTTACCCAGTTCCTGCTCAGGTGTTGCCGAGCGGAAGTAAGGCACAAAATCTTTGTTTTCACGCACGTAGCCACGGTACAGATCGCAGGAGATCGCCGACAGTTCGTCCATGATATGGCACCAGGACGCTTTCGGCTCCGGCGGTGGCAGCAGGTTTGCTTCCAGAATGGCGCTGGTATAAAGCGACAGACTGCTGATGGTCACTTCCGGCAGGCCGTATTTGAAGCGGATCATCTCACCTTGCTCGGTCACGCGCAGGCCGCCTTTCAGGCTGCCCGGCGGCTGCGACAGCAGTGCCGCGTGTGCAGGCGCGCCGCCGCGGCCGATTGAGCCACCGCGTCCGTGGAACAGGGTCAGCTCAATACCGGCTTTCTCGCAGGTTTTGATCAGTGCATCCTGCGCCTGATACTGCGCCCAGGATGCCGCCATCACGCCCGCATCTTTGGCGGAGTCGGAATAGCCAATCATCACCATCTGCTTGCCCTGAATAAAGCCGCGATACCAGTCGATGTTCAGCAACTGGGTCATCACGTCGTTGGCGTTGTTCAGGTCATCGAGGGTTTCAAACAGCGGCGCCACCGGCAGGGCATAGTCGATGCCCGCTTCTTTCAGAAGCAGATGAACGGCCAGCACGTCGGACGGGGTCTTCGCCATGGAGATCACATAGGCGGCCACCGATCCTTTCGGTGCGTCCACGATCGCTTTACAGGTGTTGAGCACCTCGCGGGTTTCGTTGCTTGGCTCCCAGTTGCGCGGCAACAGAGGGCGCTTGGAGTTCAGTTCGCGGATCAGGAATGCCTGTTTGTCGGCTTCGGACCAGCTTTCATAGTCGCCGATGCCGAGATAGCGGGTCAGTTCACCCAGCGCTTCGGTATGGCGGGTACTTTCCTGACGTACGTCGATACGCACCAGCGGCACGCCGAAACATTTCACGCGGCGCAGGGTGTCGAGCAGTTCGCCGTTAGCGATGATGCCCATCCCGCAGGCCTGGAGTGATTTATAACAGGCGTACAGCGGTTCCCAGAGCTGTTCGTTCTGGCTGAGCAGGCCTTCCGGCTTCGGCAGACGCTGGCCTTTCAGGCGCGCTTCCAGCCAGGCCTGAGTCGCCATCAGCTGACCGCGCAGTTTTTTCATCAGGAAACGGTACGGCTCGCTGGCGCCTTCTTCACCGGCCAGCGCGCGCAGTTCCGGCGTCGCTTCGACCATCGACAGTTCGGAAATCAGCACCTGAATATCTTTCAGGAACAAATCGGTCGCTTTCCAGCGGCTCAGCAACAGAACGTGACGGGTGATTTCCGCAGTGACGTTCGGGTTGCCGTCGCGGTCACCGCCCATCCAGGAGGTGAAGCGTACCGGCACAAAGTCGACCGGCAGGCGGTAGCCGAGGTTCTCTTCCAGCTGTTCGTTCAGCTCGCGCAGGTAGTTCGGCACCCCTTCCCACAGGCTGTTTTCCACCACCGCAAAGCCCCATTTGGCTTCGTCGACCGGGCTGGGGCGTTGCTTACGAATTTCGTCGGTATGCCAGGACTGAGCAATCAGCTGGCGCAGACGGCGCATCAGCTGGTTGCGTTCATAGTCGGCGATGTCTTTGTTATCCAGCTGCTTGAGGCAGTTGTTCACTTCCACCATTTTGTGGATCAGGGTACGACGGGTGATCTCGGTTGGGTGAGCGGTCAGAACCAGCTCCAGCGAGAGAGACTCCACCGCCTTTTTGATGGTGGCTTCGGTGAGATCGGGCTGGTCTTTCAGTTTACGCAGCGTACGGGCAATCACTTCCGGGTTGCTGGCAGCTTCGCCATTAGGCGAAATGCTGTGGTATTGCTCAGCGGTGTTGGCCAGGTTCAGGAACTGGCTGAAGGCACGGGCAACGGGCAGCAGCTCATCGTTGGAGAGGTTCTGCAAGGTGGTGAGCAGTTCCTGACGGCTGGCCTCGTTACCGGCACGGGAAGATTTAGACAGCTTGCGGATGGTTTCAACGCGTTCGAGGATGTTTTCCCCCAACGCATCTTTGATGGTATCTCCAAGCACTTTGCCGAGCATACTGACATTACTACGCAACGCGGAATATTGTTCGTTCATAAAAACCCAGTCACCCCATCATTTTTGTTTATGCCCATGCGAAAATCTGCTGGACAATATTTTGTCATCTCCCTTTATAAAGCCACGTAAAACCCCCGTCGTCAATTGCTGCGAAAACGGTTCAGCAAACGAATAAATGCGGGCAATTTACGAAATTTAATTCGCATTGCGTCAGATAAGAGATGCTTATGGGAATGTGACGGAGATCATGCGATTTGTTGCCCTCACTCTAACCCTCTCCCACCGGGAGAGGGTTAGAGTCGGTGCGGTTTTAATGCCAGCAGAAGTGGTGCACAACCTGGGTAATCAACTCGCGAGTGGGCTTGATGAAGCGGGTTTCCAGATACTCATCCGGCTGGTGCGCCTGGTTAATGGAGCCAGGGCCAAGGACCAGCGTCGGACACAGCGTCTGAATGAACGGCGCTTCGGTGCAGTAGTTCACCACGTCGGTTTTTTCACCAAGCAGTTTTTCCACCACTTCAACCAGTTGGTGATCCGGAGGGCACTCATAACCCGGGATCGGCGGATGCAGTTCGGAGACCGTCAGGCGGCCCGGCCAGCGCTCGCTCACCGGGGCCAGCGCTTCATTCAGCAAGCCGTCGAGATCGCTCAGCGTCATACCCGGCAGCGGGCGGATATCCATATGCAGTTCGCAGCAGGCGCAGATACGGTTGGAGGCATCGCCGCCGTGCAGGCTGCCGAGGTTTAGGGTCGGATACGGCACGGTGAACGCGTCATAGTGATAACGTTCTTTCAGCGAGTCGCGCAGGGTCATGATGCGGCCGATGGCGTCATGCATCAGCTCAATCGCATTTACGCCGCGCGCCGGATCGCTGGAGTGGCCGGACTGGCCCAGCACGCGCACGGCCGTCGAGATATGGCCTTTATGCGCGCGAATCGGTTGCAGTGAAGTCGGTTCGCCGATAATGGCGCAATCCGGGCGAATCGACGTGTTTTCAGAGAAGTAGCGCGCGCCCGCCATGCTGGTCTCTTCGTCGGCGGTCGCCAGAATGTAGAGCGGCTTTTTCAGTTTTGTCACGTCCACGTCACGCAGCGCGTCGAGGATAAAGGCGAAGAAGCCTTTCATGTCGGCGGTGCCGAGACCATAGAGTTTGTTGTCGTGCTCGGTCAGGGTGAACGGATCGCGGGTCCAGCGGCCATCGTCAAACGGCACGGTGTCGGTATGACCGGCAAGCAGCAGGCCGCCCGCACCGGTTCCGGTGCTGGCCAGCAGGTTAAATTTATGACGGGTTCCGGGGACGGGCTGTACCTCAACGTTAAACCCAAGATCGCTAAACCAACCCGCCAGCAGATTGATTAAAGACTCATTGCTTTGATCCAGCGCTTCTTCCGTTGCACTGATGGACGGTGTGGCAATCAGGGCGCGGTAGATCTCGATAAATGGCGGTAAGTTCATTTTCATTGTTGACACACCTTAGGTCGTGATAGTATCAATATTCATGCAATAAATGTGAATAAAAATACATTAACGTTGAGCATAAAGGAACCCGATGTTGAATACGCTGATTGTAGGCGCTAGCGGTTATGCGGGCGCAGAGCTTGTAAGCTACGTGAATCGCCATCCACATATGACCATAACCGCTTTGACCGTGTCAGCGCAAAGCAATGATGCAGGAAAGTTAATTTCCGATTTGCATCCGTGGCTTTTGGGCATTGTCGATCTGCCGCTGCAGCCGATGTCTGACATCAGTGAGTTCACCGACGGCGTTGACGTGGTGTTTTTAGCCACTGCGCACGAAGTCAGTCATGACCTGGCACCGCAGTTCCTGGCAGCCGGCTGCGTGGTGTTCGATCTCTCCGGCGCGTTCCGCGTTAACGACGGCGCGTTCTACGAAAAATATTACGGTTTCACCCATCAGCACCCCGATCTGCTTGAAAAAGCGGTTTACGGCCTGGCGGAGTGGAGCACAGACAAACTCAAAGAAGCGGATCTGATTGCCGTGCCGGGCTGCTACCCGACGGCGGCGCAACTTTCCCTGAAACCGCTGATCGACGCAGGTCTGCTGGATCTGAATCAGTGGCCGGTGATCAACGCCACCAGCGGCGTGAGCGGAGCAGGGCGCAAAGCGGCGATCTCTAATAGCTTCTGCGAAGTGAGCCTTCAGCCGTATGGCGTGTTTAATCACCGCCATCACCCTGAAATCACGACGCATCTGGGTACGGACGTCATTTTCACGCCGCATCTGGGCAGCTTCCCGCGCGGGATCCTTGAAACCATCACCTGCCGCCTGAAACCGGGCGTGACCAAAGAGCAGGTGAGCGAGGTCTTCACGCAGGCGTATGCGGATAAACCGCTGGTGCGTCTGTATGACAAAGGCGTGCCGGCGCTGAAAAATGTGGTCGGGCTGCCATTCTGCGACATCGGCTTTGCCGTACAGGGCGAGCACCTGATTGTGGTCGCTGCAGAAGATAACTTACTCAAAGGCGCTGCCGCACAGGCAATGCAGTGTGCAAATATTCGTTTCGGCTTCCCTGAAACGCAGGCTCTTATTTAAGGTGTGATGATGAACCCATTAATTATCAAACTCGGTGGTGTACTGCTGGACAGCGAAGAAGCGCTGGAGCGTCTGTTTACCGCGCTGGTGAACTATCGTGAATCACACCAACGTCCGCTGGTGATTGTGCACGGCGGCGGCTGCGTGGTAGATGAGCTGATGAAAGGGCTCAACCTGCCGGTGAAAAAGAAAAACGGCCTGCGCGTCACGCCCGCTGACCAGATTGACATCATTACCGGCGCGCTGGCGGGAACGGCGAACAAAACGCTACTGGCATGGGCGAAGAAACATCATATCGCCTCCGTTGGCCTCTGTCTGGGGGATGGCGACAGCGTAAAAGTGACCCAGCTCGATGAAGAACTGGGCCACGTTGGACTGGCGCAGCCGGGTTCGCCTAAGCTGATTAACACGCTGCTGGAAGGTGGTTTCCTGCCAGTGGTGAGCTCTATCGGCGTGACCGAAGAGGGCGAGCTGATGAACGTTAACGCGGATCAGGCGGCAACGGCTCTGGCGGCTACGCTGGGCGCAGACCTGATCCTGCTTTCCGACGTGAGCGGCATTCTGGACGGCAAAGGCCAGCGCATCGCGGAAATGACCGCGGCCAAAGCCGAACAGCTGATCGCGCAGGGCATCATTACTGACGGCATGATCGTCAAAGTGAACGCCGCGCTGGATGCCGCTCGCACGCTGGGTCGCCCGGTGGATATCGCCTCCTGGCGTCACGCGGAACAACTGCCGGCGCTGTTTAACGGCACGCCGATTGGCACGCGTATTTTAGCGTAATCGATTTAATGTTTTGTAGGCCCGGTAAGCGCAGCGTCACCGGGCAGTGAAATTCAAAGATATTAAGGAAGCATGTTATGGCACTTTGGGGTGGGCGTTTTACACAGGCAGCGGATCAGCGGTTCAAACAGTTCAATGACTCTTTGCGCTTCGACTACCGCCTGGCCGAACAGGATATTGTCGGCTCTGTGGCCTGGTCCAAAGCGCTAGTAACCGTTGGCGTGCTGACCGCAGAGGAGCAGCTGCAACTGGAAGAGGCGCTGAATAACCTTCTGGAAGAGGTGCGTCTGGATCCGCAGCAAATCCTGCAGAGCGATGCCGAAGATATTCACAGCTGGGTGGAAGGCAAACTTATCGACAAAGTCGGTCAGTTGGGTAAAAAGCTACACACCGGCCGTAGCCGTAACGACCAGGTTGCTACCGACCTGAAGCTGTGGTGTAAAGAGACCGTTGGCGAGCTGCTGGCAGCTAACCGTCAGCTGCAGAGCGCGCTGGTAGAGACCGCGCAGAACAACCAGGACGCCGTGATGCCGGGCTATACCCACCTGCAGCGCGCGCAGCCGGTGACCTTTGCCCACTGGTGTCTGGCCTATGTTGAGATGCTGGCGCGTGACGAAAGCCGTCTGCAGGACACCCTGAAACGTCTGGATGTCAGCCCACTGGGCAGCGGCGCGCTGGCCGGTACCGCGTATGAAATCGACCGTGAACAGCTCGCAGGCTGGCTGGGCTTTGCGTCCGCCACCCGTAACAGCCTGGACAGCGTCTCTGACCGTGACCATGTACTGGAGCTGCTCTCCAATGCGTCTATCGGGATGGTGCATCTGTCGCGCTTTGCCGAAGACCTGATCTTCTTTAACTCCGGTGAAGCCGGTTTTGTGGAGCTGTCCGACCGCGTGACCTCAGGCTCTTCCCTGATGCCGCAGAAGAAAAACCCGGACGCGCTGGAGCTGATCCGCGGCAAATGTGGCCGCGTGCAGGGCGCGCTGACCGGCATGATGATGACCCTGAAAGGGCTGCCGCTGGCGTATAACAAAGACATGCAGGAAGACAAAGAAGGGCTGTTCGACGCGCTCGACACCTGGCTGGATTGTCTGCATATGGGTGCGCTGGTGCTGGATGGCATTCAGGTGAAACGTCCGCGCTGCCAGGAAGCGGCGCAGCAGGGGTATGCCAACTCCACCGAGCTGGCGGATTACCTGGTCGCGAAGGGTGTACCGTTCCGTGAAGCGCACCATATTGTGGGCGAAGCGGTGGTGGAGGCGATTCGTCAGGGTAAACCGCTGGAAGACCTGGCGCTTGCTGACCTGCAGAAGTTCAGTGCGGTTATCGGGGAGGATGTCTATCCGATTCTGGCGCTGCAATCCTGCCTGGATAAGCGTGCCGCGAAAGGCGGCGTGTCGCCGAAGCAGGTCGCGCAGGCGATTACGGATGCGAAAAACCGGTTGGTTTGATCGGTGCGGGTGGGTGCCCTCACCCCGGCCCTCTCCCACAGGGAGAGGGAGCAAACACTAAAAATGGCAACTTCGGTTGCCATTTTGCGTTTACCTCGGGCTTTTTTGCGCAAAAAAAAAGCGGACCACGGGGTCCGCAAAAGTTCACGTTGGCTTTAGTTGTTCGAGTTTTGAGAGAAACTCGATGACGGTGCGGGGACGTCAAGGGTCAAACACGTGCCGCCTCGTCTATGTGGTGTATTATTCAACAGAAAGCTTGATAGGGATAATCGTTCGTTGCTATGCTATCTATCGCCATGAACTATCGTGGCGACGGAGGATGAATAATGAATATTCGTGATCTTGAATACCTGGTAGCGCTAGCCGAGCACCGCCATTTTCGCCGTGCTGCAGATTCCTGCCACGTCAGCCAGCCGACGCTGAGCGGTCAGATCCGCAAGCTGGAAGATGAGCTGGGCGTGATGCTGCTGGAGCGCACCAGTCGTAAGGTACTGTTCACCCAGGCCGGTTTGTTGCTGGTGGATCAGGCGCGCACCGTGCTGCGCGAGGTCAAAGTGCTCAAGGAAATGGCAAGCCAGCAGGGGGAAGCGATGTCCGGCCCACTGCATATTGGCCTGATCCCAACCGTTGGCCCGTATCTTTTGCCGCACATCATTCCAATGTTGCACCAGACTTTCCCAAAACTCGAAATGTACCTGCATGAAGCGCAAACCCATCAACTGCTGGCGCAGTTAGATAGCGGCAAGCTTGACTGCGCTATTCTGGCGCTGGTGAAAGAGAGCGAAGCGTTTATTGAAGTGCCGCTGTTCGATGAGCCAATGATGCTGGCGATCTATGAAGATCACCCGTGGGCGAACCGCGATCGCGTGCCGATGGCCGATCTGGCCGGTGAAAAGCTGCTGATGCTGGAAGATGGCCACTGTCTGCGCGATCAGGCAATGGGCTTTTGCTTTGAAGCGGGTGCCGACGAAGATACCCATTTCCGCGCAACCAGCCTGGAAACGCTGCGTAATATGGTGGCGGCGGGAAGCGGGATTACGCTGCTGCCTGCGCTGGCCGTGCCGCGCGAGCGTAAGCGTGACGGCGTGGTTTATCTGCCGTGCATTAAGCCGGAACCGCGTCGCACGATCGGCCTTGTTTATCGTCCGGGGTCACCGCTGCGCAGCCGCTATGAGCAGCTGGCAGAGGCCATCCGCGGTGCGATGGATGGCCATTTCGATAACGCGTTAAAACAGGCGGTTTAAGCCGTTCAGCGCGGCGACCCGATAGGCTTCCGCCATAGTCGGGTAGTTAAAGGTGGTGTTAACGAAGTACTCAATGGTGTTACCGCCGCCTTTTTGCTCCATAATCGCCTGGCCGATGTGAATGATTTCCGCCGCGCGCTCACCAAAGCAGTGAATGCCGAGGATCTCTTTCGTCTCGCGATGGAACAGGATTTTCAGCGTCCCCACGCTCATTCCGACAATTTGCGCCCGCGCCAGATGTTTAAACTGCGCGCGACCCACCTCATATGGCACTTTCATTGACGTCAGCTGCTGCTCGGTTTTCCCTACGGAACTGATTTCCGGGATGGTATAGATGCCGGTCGGGATATCTTCGATCAGATGCGCCGTCGCTTCACCTTTCACCAACGCCTGTGCGGCAATACGGCCCTGGTCATAAGCGGCAGAGGCCAGGCTTGGGTAACCAATCACGTCGCCGACCGCGTAAACGTGCGGCAGGGCAGTCTGGTACATACTGTTGACCTTCAGCTGACCGCGGCTGTCGGTCTCAAGTCCGATATTCTCCAGCTGCAGGGAATCGGTGTTGCCGGTACGACCGTTGGCGTACAGCAGGCAGTCCGCTTTCAGCTTCTTACCGGACTTGAGGTGCATGATCACACCGTCGTCGCAACCTTCAATCTTCTCGTATTCTTCGTTGTGGCGAATCACCACGCCGCTGTTCCAGAAGTGGTAGGAGAGAGAGTCTGACATCTCCTGATCGAGGAATGCCAGCAGGCGGTCGCGCGTGTTGATGAGATCAACTTTGACATCCATTCCGCGGAAGATCGACGCATATTCGCAGCCAATGACCCCTGCGCCATAGATAATGACGTGGCGGGGTTCATGGTGCAGGCTCAGAATCGAGTCGCTGTCGTAAACGCGCGGGTGCGAGAAGTCGACGTCGGCCGGGTGGTAAGGGCGCGATCCGCAGGCAATCACAAATTTTTCGGCGGTGAGTGTCTCAACCGAACCGTCGTGGCATTCAAGTGCCAGGGTGTGTTCATCCACAAAATGCGCGTTGCCCTGCAAAATCTCACAGTGGTTACGCTCATAAAACCCCTGGCGCATGCGCGTCTGCTGGTTAATGACGGTATCCGCATGATTCAGGATGTCGGCAAAGGAGGAACGAAGAAGTCGGGAGTGGTCGCTGTAAAGAGGGTTCTGGTTAAATTCGATAATGCGGCTAACGGCGTGGCGGAGGGCTTTTGAAGGGATGGTACCCCAGTGGGTGCAACCGCCGCCGACATTATGGTAGCGCTCAATGACCGCTACTCTGGCTCCCTGTTTCACCAGACCCATAGCAGCGCCTTCGCCGCCGGGGCCGGAACCAATAACTATTGCGTCGTAATCGTAGGAATGTGGCATGGTAAGGCTTACCTGTTCTTATACATAAAAGCAACAGAATCATAACATCATTGCCAGGGTAACCCAATTATCGTTGTGCTTTTTTCCGGCAGTGGAGCACAAACCGCACGTAAACAATCATTCACAAAGCCAGGCAAACAGATTAATTTTATTCTCTGGTATAGTGCCAGCAGGCCTTTGGAAGGATTCAACTATCGTGATGGGCGTAAGAGCACAACAAAAAGAGAAAACCCGGCGTTCGCTGGTGGAAGCCGCATTCAGTCAACTGAGTGCCGAGCGGAGTTTTGCCAGTTTGAGCCTGCGCGAAGTCGCACGCGAGGCCGGGATTGCGCCAACGTCCTTCTATCGTCATTTCCGTGATGTGGATGAACTGGGCCTGACCATGGTCGATGAAAGCGGTCTGATGCTGCGCCAGCTGATGCGCCAGGCACGTCAGCGTATCGCCAAAGGGGGTAGCGTGATACGCACCTCCGTGTCGACCTTTATGGAATTTATTGGCAATAACCCCAACGCGTTTCGTCTGCTTTTGCGCGAGCGTTCGGGCACATCGGCGGCGTTTCGTGCCGCCGTCGCGCGTGAAATTCAGCACTTCATCGCGGAACTTGCCGACTATCTTGAACTCGAAAACCATATGCCGCGTGCGTTTACTGAAGCACAGGCTGAGGCGATGGTGACGATTGTTTTCAGCGCGGGTGCCGAAGCGCTGGATGTCAGCATTGAACAACGCAAACAGCTCGAAGAGCGACTGGTATTGCAGCTCAGGATGATCTCCAAAGGCGCGTACTACTGGTATCGCCGTGAACAAGAGAAACTGGCACATCAAACCGAAGAGTGAAGGTGAGTAATGAAACAGTCAGGTCAGGATAAAGGGACGCTGTTGCTGGCATTGATCGCTGGCTTATCCATTAATGGGACGTTTGCCGCTATTTTTAGCTCAATTGTTCCGTTTTCGATTTTCCCGCTTATTGCGCTGGTGCTGACGGTGTACTGCCTGCATCAACGTTACCTGAACCGCACCATGCCGGTGGGGTTACCGGGGCTGGCCGCTGCCTGCTTTATTCTGGGCGTATTGCTGTATAGCACCGTGGTGCGTGCGGAGTATCCGTATATCGGATCTAACTTCTTCCCTGCGGTACTGTCTGTGGCGCTGGTATTCTGGATTGGCTCGCGCATGCGTAGCCGTAAGAGCCAGTTACCAGAGTAATGAATTATTTGTAGGGCAGGTAAGCGAAGCGCCACCTGCCAAAACCGGCCTACAGATTACCGTGCGGTAAGTAAAACGCCGCACTCCATATGGTGCGTATACGGGAACTGATCGAACAGCGCCAGACGTTCAACGTTGTGCGTCTGGCTTAATGTTTCGAGGTTCTTGCACAGCGTCTCCGGGTTACAGGAGATGTACAAAATGCGCGGGTACGCCTGCACCATCTTTTCGGTTTCGCTGTCCAGGCCACTGCGCGGCGGGTCGACAAAAATCGTCTCACACTGGTAGCTCTTCAGGTCGATCCCTTCCAGGCGGTTAAACGCCCGCACGCCGTTCATGGCCTGCGTGAACTCTTCTGCGGCCATACGAATGATCTGCACGTTGTCGATATGGTTAGCGGCAATGTTGTACTGCGCGGCGGCAACTGACGGCTTGGCAATTTCGGTTGCCAGAACGCGATCAAAGTTACGTGCCAGGGCCAGGGAGAAGTTGCCGTTACCGCAGTACAGCTCAAGCAGGTCGCCTTTAGATCCTTCCGTCGCCTTGAGCGCCCACTCCAGCATCTGCACGTTCATCGCGGCGTTCGGCTGAGTGAAGCTGTTCTCGACCTGACGATAAATCATCTCTTTACCCGCCACCGGCAAACGCTCATCGACGTAATCCTGATCCAGCATGATTTTGGTTTTGGTCGCGCGGCCAATCAGGTGGACATTGATGTTCTGCGCACGCAGCGCATCGCGCAGGGCTTCTGCCTGTTCGCGCCATTCGTCGGTCAGCGCTTTGTGGTAGAGCAGAGAGACAATCGCCTGATTGCTTTGCGTGGTCAGATAGTCAATCTGGAACAGCTTATGACGCAGCACCGGATTATCGCGCACACCGTCAATGATCAGGGTCATCAGTTGGTTGATGAGCTCACTCGCCGCCGGGAAACTGTCCACGCGAATGCGGGATTTCGTCTGCTGATCGAAAATGATGTGGTACAGGTCATCTCCGTCGTGCCAGATGCGGAACTCGGCGCGCATGCGGTAGTGGCTGACGGGAGAGCGGAACACCTCGGGAACGGGCGCGTTGAACGGCGTCATCATACTTTGCAGGCGGACGACTTTCTCTGCCAGCTGCGCGTCGTACTGTTCTGTCGGGAGGTGTTCTGGGGTCATGATGCGTCCTGAGTGATAAAGAATTACGCGGGGATTGTAGGCATTGTGCAGGGGATGTCCAGATTTAATGGCTCATAGCTGTCTGGACATCTATACGTGTCTAATTGTAGCATTCTGTTTCCGGTCTCCTGAGAGTGAAAAGGGAATCCAGTGTAATTCTGGAGCTGACGCGCAGCGGTAAAGACTGGCGGGATGAACGTTGTAGACACTGTGACAATGGGAAGTCTTCATCCGTATAACGCCACCTAGCCCGAAGACCTGCCGGGATCACGTCGCATTTGGTTTCATCATCGCGTGCTATCGATGGGGCCTGCGGCATCCTTCTTATATTGTGGATGCTTTAACAATGATTAAAAAAGTATCGCTGTTGACGGCGCTGTCCGTCACGGCATTTTCGGGCTGGGCGCAGGATAGCGCCGACTCGTTGGTGGTGACGGCAAATCGTTTTGAACAACCGGCAAAAACCGTTCTGGCGCCGACGTCCGTTGTGACGCGAGAAGATATTGAACGCTGGCAGGCAAAGAGCGTTGTGGAAATCATGTCGCGTTTGCCGGGAGTGGACATCGCGCAAAGTGGTGGCCTGGGTGCGACCTCTTCTACTTTTATTCGTGGTACTGAGTCCCGTCACGTTCTGGTTCTGATTGACGGTGTACCGCTGAACAATGCCGGGATCAGCAACGTTCCCGATCTTAGCCAAATCCCCACCTCGCTGATTCAGCGCATTGAGTACATCCGCGGCCCGCGTTCTGCGCTGTATGGCTCCGACGCGATTGGCGGTGTGATCAACATTATCACCGGGCGCGATAAACCGGGCGCGGAAATTTCTGCCGGAGTGGGTTCTAAGGGTTATCAAACTTATGACGGTTCTTTCCAGCAGGTTCTGGATAAAACCAAAATCACCATGGCGGGTAATTACACTTATACCCGTGGTTTCGATATCGGTGCGAAAGATGCTCCGCGTCAGCCGGATCGTGACGGTTTTATGAGTAAGTCACTTTACGGTTCTGTGGAACAGCAAATTACCGATAGCATCAGTGGTTTTTTCCGCGGCTTTGGTTACGACAATCGCACTGCGTATGACGGCTATGACCATTACGATGCTAATTTTGTTGTTGATGGACGACCGGATACGCGCCAACTCTACAGTCAAAATTGGGATACTGGCCTGCGCTACAGTCAGGGGATATTTAAATCGCAGTTGGCCATAGGTTATGGTCGCAGCAAAGATCAGAACTATGACCCGAAGAAAGGGCGTTATTCAGATTCCGCAACGACGGACGATGTGAAGCAGTACACCACACAGTGGTTAAATTCCCTTGAAGTAGGTCATGGTAATATTGGTGCGGGCCTGGACTGGCAGAAACAAAAAACTCAGGCTGGTTCTAGCACTATGGATAACGGCTATGAGCAGCGCAATACGGGCGTCTTCCTCTCGGCGATGCAGCAATTTGACAGCATCACGCTAGAAGCTGCGGCACGTAACGATGATAACTCGAATTTTGGCAATCATGCTACGTGGCAAACCAGTGCTGCGTGGGAGTTTATCGATGGTTACCGGATTATTGGTTCATATGGCACGGCTTATAAAGCACCGACGATGAGCCAGATTCACAGTGAGAAATATGGCAATCCTGACCTTAAGCCTGAAGAGAGTAAACAGTGGGAAGGAGGCTTTGAAGGTCTGACGGGGCCGGTTAACTGGCGCGTAACGGGTTATCGTAACGACATTGATAACCTAATTGGCTACGACGCAAACTACCGGTACTACAATGTGGACGAAGCCCGTATCAAAGGGATTGAAGCCACCGCGCAGTTTGATACCGGTCCGGTAGGGCACCAAATTTCCTATGACTATGTTGACCCACGTAATACTAAAACCAATGAAGTTCTGGCGCGCCGTTCTAAGCAGCAGGTTAAGTACCAGCTTGACTGGCAGGTATGGGATCTCGACTGGAATGTTTCCTATCGTTATTTGGGTACACGCTATGACGTTGCGGTCGATCCGAATACCTATTCTACAGAACGTGTAAAAATGGGTGGTGTCAGCCTGTGGGATGTCGCAGTTTCGTATCCTGTCACCTCACACCTCACAGTTCGTGGTAAAATAGCCAACCTGTTCGATAAAGATTACGAGACAGTTTATGGCTACCAAACTGCAGGACGGGAATACACCTTGTCTGGCAGCTACACCTTCTAATCCGCGTCCCACCGTGCTGGTATTTGATTCCGGCGTCGGTGGGCTTTCGGTCTATGATGAGATTCGGCATCTCCTGCCGGATCTCCATTACATTTACGCTTTCGATAACGTCGCGTTCCCGTACGGGGAAAAGAGTGAGGACTTTATCGTCGAGCGCGTGGTTGAAATCGTCACCGCAGTGCAAAAGCGCTATCCCCTTGCACTGGCCGTCATCGCCTGTAATACGGCGAGCACCGTTTCCCTTCCCGCCCTGCGTGAAAAATTCCCGTTCCCGGTTGTGGGCGTCGTGCCTGCAATCAAGCCTGCGGCACGTTTGACGGCGAATGGCATTGTGGGATTGCTGGCCACGCGAGGTACGGTAAAGCGTCCTTATACCCGCGAGCTGATCGAGCGTTTTGCTAACGAATGCCAGATTGCGATGCTCGGTTCGGCAGAGCTGGTGGAGATGGCCGAAGCGAAATTGCATGGACAGGCGGTATCACTCGACGAGCTGCGTCGTATTCTTCGTCCATGGTTGCGGATGCCCGAACCCCCGGATACGGTTGTGCTCGGCTGCACCCACTTCCCGTTACTACAGGAAGAGCTGTTAGAGGTACTACCGGAGGGAACACGGCTGGTGGATTCCGGTGCGGCTATCGCGCGTCGTACGGCCTGGCTGCTGGAACATGAAGCGCCTGATGCGAAATCAGCCGATGCGAATATTGCTTTTTGTATGGCAATTACGAAAGAGACTGAGCAACTTTTACCCGTTTTACGCCGTTATGGCTTTCAAACGCTCGAAAAACTGGCGCTATAGCACGGTTTTGAGCAAAAAAGAGACGGTTGAAAGTTTTTTTTAAAAGAGGGGTTGTCAACGTCTGAGAACTCCCTATAATGCGCCTCCACTGACACGGAACAACGGCTTACAGGCCGCCGGGTTAGCGGGGTTCAGAGATGAACGCCAACAGAGAAAAGCAAAAATAATCGCTTGACTCTGAATGAGGAAAACGTAATATACGGGACCTCGCAACGGTGAGCGAAAGCCGCGTTGCAACTGCTCTTTAACAATTTATCAGACAATCTGTGTGGGCACTCAAAGTGACATGGATTCTTAATGTCTTCGGACAATAAATGAATACCAAGTCTCTGAGTGAACATACGTAATTCATTACGAAGTTTAATTCACGAGCATCAAACTTAAATTGAAGAGTTTGATCATGGCTCAGATTGAACGCTGGCGGCAGGCCTAACACATGCAAGTCGAACGGTAGCACAGAGAGCTTGCTCTCGGGTGACGAGTGGCGGACGGGTGAGTAATGTCTGGGAAACTGCCTGATGGAGGGGGATAACTACTGGAAACGGTAGCTAATACCGCATAACGTCGCAAGACCAAAGAGGGGGACCTTCGGGCCTCTTGCCATCAGATGTGCCCAGATGGGATTAGCTAGTAGGTGGGGTAACGGCTCACCTAGGCGACGATCCCTAGCTGGTCTGAGAGGATGACCAGCCACACTGGAACTGAGACACGGTCCAGACTCCTACGGGAGGCAGCAGTGGGGAATATTGCACAATGGGCGCAAGCCTGATGCAGCCATGCCGCGTGTATGAAGAAGGCCTTCGGGTTGTAAAGTACTTTCAGCGGGGAGGAAGGTGTTGTGGTTAATAACCGCAGCAATTGACGTTACCCGCAGAAGAAGCACCGGCTAACTCCGTGCCAGCAGCCGCGGTAATACGGAGGGTGCAAGCGTTAATCGGAATTACTGGGCGTAAAGCGCACGCAGGCGGTCTGTCAAGTCGGATGTGAAATCCCCGGGCTCAACCTGGGAACTGCATTCGAAACTGGCAGGCTAGAGTCTTGTAGAGGGGGGTAGAATTCCAGGTGTAGCGGTGAAATGCGTAGAGATCTGGAGGAATACCGGTGGCGAAGGCGGCCCCCTGGACAAAGACTGACGCTCAGGTGCGAAAGCGTGGGGAGCAAACAGGATTAGATACCCTGGTAGTCCACGCCGTAAACGATGTCGACTTGGAGGTTGTGCCCTTGAGGCGTGGCTTCCGGAGCTAACGCGTTAAGTCGACCGCCTGGGGAGTACGGCCGCAAGGTTAAAACTCAAATGAATTGACGGGGGCCCGCACAAGCGGTGGAGCATGTGGTTTAATTCGATGCAACGCGAAGAACCTTACCTACTCTTGACATCCAGAGAACTTAGCAGAGATGCTTTGGTGCCTTCGGGAACTCTGAGACAGGTGCTGCATGGCTGTCGTCAGCTCGTGTTGTGAAATGTTGGGTTAAGTCCCGCAACGAGCGCAACCCTTATCCTTTGTTGCCAGCGGTCCGGCCGGGAACTCAAAGGAGACTGCCAGTGATAAACTGGAGGAAGGTGGGGATGACGTCAAGTCATCATGGCCCTTACGAGTAGGGCTACACACGTGCTACAATGGCGCATACAAAGAGAAGCGACCTCGCGAGAGCAAGCGGACCTCATAAAGTGCGTCGTAGTCCGGATTGGAGTCTGCAACTCGACTCCATGAAGTCGGAATCGCTAGTAATCGTAGATCAGAATGCTACGGTGAATACGTTCCCGGGCCTTGTACACACCGCCCGTCACACCATGGGAGTGGGTTGCAAAAGAAGTAGGTAGCTTAACCTTCGGGAGGGCGCTTACCACTTTGTGATTCATGACTGGGGTGAAGTCGTAACAAGGTAACCGTAGGGGAACCTGCGGTTGGATCACCTCCTTACCTTAAAGAACCTGCCTTTGTAGTGCTCACACAGATTGTCTGATGAAAAAACAGCAGTAAAAATCTCTGCAGGCTTGTAGCTCAGGTGGTTAGAGCGCACCCCTGATAAGGGTGAGGTCGGTGGTTCAAGTCCACTCAGGCCTACCAAACTCCTTTTAAAGGATGAGCGGTACAGAGATTACAAACGATGGGGCTATAGCTCAGCTGGGAGAGCGCCTGCTTTGCACGCAGGAGGTCTGCGGTTCGATCCCGCATAGCTCCACCATCTTTTACTGCGAACACAAGAAAACTTCAGAGTGAACCTGAAAAGGTGCACTGCGAAGTTTTGCTCTTTAAAAATCTGGATCAAGCTGAAAATTGAAACGACACACATGTTATGTGTGTTCGAGTCTCTCAAATTTTCGCAAACCGATGATGAATCGAAAGAAACATCTTCGGGTTGTGAGGTTAAGCGACTAAGCGTACACGGTGGATGCCCTGGCAGTCAGAGGCGATGAAGGACGTGCTAATCTGCGAAAAGCGCCGGCGAGGTGATATGAACCTTTGACCCGGCGATGTCCGAATGGGGAAACCCAGTGTGTTTCGACACACTATCGTTAACTGAATACATAGGTTAACGAGGCGAACCGGGGGAACTGAAACATCTAAGTACCCCGAGGAAAAGAAATCAACCGAGATTCCCCCAGTAGCGGCGAGCGAACGGGGAGCAGCCCGGAGTCTGAATCAGCTTGTGTGTTAGTGGAACGGTCTGGAAAGTCCGACGGTACAGGGTGATAGTCCCGTACACGAAAATGCACAGGTTGTGAACTCGAAGAGTAGGGCGGGACACGTGGTATCCTGTCTGAATATGGGGGGACCATCCTCCAAGGCTAAATACTCCTGACTGACCGATAGTGAACCAGTACCGTGAGGGAAAGGCGAAAAGAACCCCGGCGAGGGGAGTGAAAAAGAACCTGAAACCGTGTACGTACAAGCAGTGGGAGCCTACTTGTTAGGTGACTGCGTACCTTTTGTATAATGGGTCAGCGACTTATATTCTGTAGCAAGGTTAACCGTATAGGGGAGCCGAAGGGAAACCGAGTCTTAACTGGGCGTTAAGTTGCAGGGTATAGACCCGAAACCCGGTGATCTAGCCATGGGCAGGTTGAAGGTTGGGTAACACTAACTGGAGGACCGAACCGACTAATGTTGAAAAATTAGCGGATGACCTGTGGCTGGGGGTGAAAGGCCAATCAAACCGGGAGATAGCTGGTTCTCCCCGAAAGCTATTTAGGTAGCGCCTCGTGAATTCATCTTCGGGGGTAGAGCACTGTTTCGGCTAGGGGGCCATCCCGGCTTACCAACCCGATGCAAACTACGAATACCGAAGAATGTTATCACGGGAGACACACGGCGGGTGCTAACGTCCGTCGTGAAGAGGGAAACAACCCAGACCGCCAGCTAAGGTCCCAAAGTCATGGTTAAGTGGGAAACGATGTGGGAAGGCACAGACAGCCAGGATGTTGGCTTAGAAGCAGCCATCATTTAAAGAAAGCGTAATAGCTCACTGGTCGAGTCGGCCTGCGCGGAAGATGTAACGGGGCTAAACCATGCACCGAAGCTGCGGCAGCGACACTATGTGTTGTTGGGTAGGGGAGCGTTCTGTAAGCCGTTGAAGGTGGCCTGTGAGGGTTGCTGGAGGTATCAGAAGTGCGAATGCTGACATAAGTAACGATAAAGCGGGTGAAAAGCCCGCTCGCCGGAAGACCAAGGGTTCCTGTCCAACGTTAATCGGGGCAGGGTGAGTCGACCCCTAAGGCGAGGCCGAAAGGCGTAGTCGATGGGAAACAGGTTAATATTCCTGTACTTGGTGTTACTGCGAAGGGGGGACGGAGAAGGCTATGTTAGCCGGGCGACGGTTGTCCCGGTTTAAGCATGTAGGCGGAGGTTCCAGGTAAATCCGGTACCTTATTAACGCTGAGGTGTGATGACGAGGCACTACGGTGCTGAAGTAACAAATGCCCTGCTTCCAGGAAAAGCCTCTAAGCATCAGGTAACACGAAATCGTACCCCAAACCGACACAGGTGGTCAGGTAGAGAATACCAAGGCGCTTGAGAGAACTCGGGTGAAGGAACTAGGCAAAATGGTGCCGTAACTTCGGGAGAAGGCACGCTGATATGTAGGTGAAGCCCCTGCGGGTGGAGCTGAAATCAGTCGAAGATACCAGCTGGCTGCAACTGTTTATTAAAAACACAGCACTGTGCAAACACGAAAGTGGACGTATACGGTGTGACGCCTGCCCGGTGCCGGAAGGTTAATTGATGGGGTTAGCGGCAACGCGAAGCTCTTGATCGAAGCCCCGGTAAACGGCGGCCGTAACTATAACGGTCCTAAGGTAGCGAAATTCCTTGTCGGGTAAGTTCCGACCTGCACGAATGGCGTAATGATGGCCAGGCTGTCTCCACCCGAGACTCAGTGAAATTGAACTCGCTGTGAAGATGCAGTGTACCCGCGGCAAGACGGAAAGACCCCGTGAACCTTTACTATAGCTTGACACTGAACACTGGTCCTTGATGTGTAGGATAGGTGGGAGGCTTTGAAGCGTTGACGCCAGTCTGCGTGGAGCCGACCTTGAAATACCACCCTTTAATGGCTGGTGTTCTAACGTAGACCCGTGATCCGGGTTGCGGACAGTGTCTGGTGGGTAGTTTGACTGGGGCGGTCTCCTCCCAAAGAGTAACGGAGGAGCACGAAGGTTAGCTAATCCTGGTCGGACATCAGGAGGTTAGTGCAATGGCATAAGCTAGCTTGACTGCGAGAGTGACGGCTCGAGCAGGTGCGAAAGCAGGTCATAGTGATCCGGTGGTTCTGAATGGAAGGGCCATCGCTCAACGGATAAAAGGTACTCCGGGGATAACAGGCTGATACCGCCCAAGAGTTCATATCGACGGCGGTGTTTGGCACCTCGATGTCGGCTCATCACATCCTGGGGCTGAAGTAGGTCCCAAGGGTATGGCTGTTCGCCATTTAAAGTGGTACGCGAGCTGGGTTTAGAACGTCGTGAGACAGTTCGGTCCCTATCTGCCGTGGGCGCTGGAGAATTGAGGGGGGCTGCTCCTAGTACGAGAGGACCGGAGTGGACGCATCACTGGTGTTCGGGTTGTCATGCCAATGGCACTGCCCGGTAGCTAAATGCGGAAGAGATAAGTGCTGAAAGCATCTAAGCACGAAACTTGCCCCGAGATGAGTTCTCCCTGAGACTTTAAGTCTCCTGAAGGAACGTTGAAGACGACGACGTTGATAGGTCGGGTGTGTAAGCGCAGCGATGCGTTGAGCTAACCGATACTAATGAACCGTGAGGCTTAACCTTACAACGCCGAAGCTGTTTTGGCGTGAGAGAGACGATTTTCAGCCTGATACAGATAACAGAATTTGCCTGGCGGCTTTAGCGCGGTGGTCCCACCTGACCCCATGCCGAACTCAGAAGTGAAACGCCGTAGCGCCGATGGTAGTGTGGGGTCTCCCCATGTGAGAGTAGGGAACTGCCAGGCATCAAATTAAGTAGTAAGCCGGTGCATAAATCCGGTGGTTACAAGCAGTCTTCGGTGGAGCGGTAGTTCAGTCGGTTAGAATACCTGCCTGTCACGCAGGGGGTCGCGGGTTCGAGTCCCGTCCGTTCCGCCACTTATTAAGACATTAAGCCTGCCTCACTGGCAGGCTTAATGGCAAAAAACTTTAGGGGCGTAGCTCAGTTGGTAGAGCACCGGTCTCCAAAACCGGGTGTCGCGAGTTCGAGTCTCTCCGCCCCTGCCATATCGAATCCTTTGCTTCGGCAAAGGATTTTTTTTTGCCTGAAATACAACGGCACACCTGAATTTTCAGCCAGCTTCCCTGCTGGCTGATGCATCATTCCATAATATTGATTTTTAAGAGATCTTTTATCTGCGACTGCTTATCGCTGTTTTGCAGCCAAATCGCATACAGCGGGCGCGAAATGGTGGTGGAATCTATCACGGTATGTAGCCCCGCTTTAGTATCTGCCCAACGGGCTGGTAACCAGGTGCAACCCTTCAACAAGGGAAGTTGCTGACAGGCAATCTCGGCAGAACTGGTGGTTAACTGTGGAACATCATCTGGGGCTATCAATCCCGCCTCATGCTGCTGAAAATCAGGACCCCACTCCAGGCGCAAATAGGTCAGATCGGCTTTCATCATTGAAGGTTCAGAAGCATAAAGTGCCAGACCAAACTGCCCTACGATCTGGCTGCTAAATTCGTCCATCTTGGGGGCTTCGGTCGTGATAAGAAGATCAAGCTGGCGCTCATGAAGTTGCTTAACCAGGGACTGGCGTTGCGCAATTCTGGCTTCAAATTGCAAATGTTCATGAGAACGATATAGCCGGGTAAGCCACTGACTTAGCATACATTCCCACAGTGACGCGCTGGCCCCTATCGAGAACTCATTGTGCCTCGACGTATGGGCAACCTCTTTACGTGCTGCCTGCCAGGTATTCATCAACGTTTCCGCATAGGGGAGCAGTTTCTCACCGGCAGGCGTTAAACGTATGTTGTTGCGGTGGCGGGTAAAAAGATTCACACCCAGTTGATTTTCCAGCTGTCGAATACGAAAACTGACCGCTGACTGCGTCAGGTAAAGGGCTTCAGCTGCTCGCCCAAAGTGGCGTGTTCTGCTCACTTCGAGGAAAGTTTTTAGCAATTCCGTATCCACATCTTTCTCCGCAAAATAATTTGTCGTTATGATTTAAATGTTTTGTTTTACACTCTGTCAAGCGTAACTAATACTCCGCGCCATAAATAGCTCGGCCAAAGAATTAGGAGCGTGTAGGATGGCGGAAAGCTTTACGACGACTAATCGTTTTTTCGACAATAAACATTATCCGCGCGGGTTCTCTCGTCACGGCGATTTCACCATCAAAGAGGCGCAGCTGCTTGAGCGTCATGGTTATGCCTTCAACGAGCTGGATCTGGGTAAGCGTGAGCCCGCAACTGAAGATGAAAAGCAGTTTGTCTTAGTGTGCCGTGGCGAGCGTGAGCCACAGTCTGAAGCAGAACGTGTATGGATCAAGTACATGGCGCGCATTAAGCGTCCAAAACGCTTCCATACGCTCTCCGGCGGTAAGCCGCAGATGGAAGGCGCAGAAGACTACACTGAGTCTGATGACTAAGATGATGAGAAGGGGCTACGGCCCCTTTTTTACGCCAGCAACTTCTGCAGATGGAGCAGCAAACGATCGATAGCGCGGTAGCTCAGCGCCTCCTGCAAGTGTTTCCTCTGAATGTCACTACAACCCTCCACGTCAGCAATGGTTCTGGCCACTTTCAGCAAACGCTGCCACGCGCGTATAGAAAGACCAAAACGCGTCAAGGTTTCCTCCAGCCAAACCGCATCCTCTATGTTAAGAGAACAAAACTGCCGGATCCCGGCATTATCCAGCCGTGCATTCAGCCTGTTCTGACGGGCATATTGTCGCGTCTGGGCAGCAATGACCCGCTCGCGTACATCTGCTGAGCTTTCACCCGTGATGCCTTTTTGCCTGAGCAGGCCCGGCGGGGGAAGGGGGATTTCGAGGGATAAATCGAAACGGTCGAGAAACGGGCCGGATAACTTTCCCAGATAGCGCAATGTCTGCTCAGGCGTACAGCGGTTATGGTTGCCCTGATAATGACCCGTAGGGCTGGGATTCATCGCAGCGACCAGCTGAAACTGCGCGGGATAGCTTATTTTGGCTCGCGTGCGTGAGATGTGTATCTCTCCAGATTCAATGGGTTCTCTCAGGGCATCCAGGACGCGGCGCTCAAACTCAGGCAGCTCGTCGAGAAACAGAATGCCATTGTGCGCCAGTGATATTTCACCCGGCCCGGGAATAGACCCACCGCCGACCATCGCCGTCAGTGAAGCGCTATGATGAGGTGAACGAAAAGGGCGACGGCGCCACTGTTTTTGCAACGAGGTAGAACTGATAAGGCTATAAATGGCGGCACTTTCCAGCGCTTCATGATTATTGAGCGGTGGCAGCAAGCCACTCAGCCTGCTCGCCAGCATCGTTTTACCCGTACCAGGCGGGCCGATCAAAAGAAGATTGTGTCCACCTGCGGCCGTAATCTCCAGCGCCCGTTTCCCTTGCTCCTGTCCCATAATCTCGCTGAGATCCTCTGGGGTATCGGCTATAACATTGTCACACTCTTCCGGCTCGGACAGTTCATGGCGCCCTTCCAGCCAGGCGCAAACTTCCTGTAAATGCCCTGCGACAAGACACCCCTTCTCGGCGATAAGACTCACTTCTGATGCATTTTCATTCGCGACAATGATTTGCCGCCCTGCGCGTATAGCTTCCAGCGCGCCCGATATCGCACCGGGAACGCCCCTTAACGCGCCTGTGAGCGCGAGTTCTCCCACAAACTCGTACGAGCCTAGCCTGGTCGTATTAAGCTGCTCAGAGGCTGCGAGAAGCGCAATCGCGATAGGTAAATCATATCGTCCTCCCTCTTTGGGCAGATCGGCGGGAGCCAGGTTGATGGTGATCTTCTTTGCGGGGAAGGTATAACCGCTATTTATTATTGCGCTGCGAACGCGATCCCGGGCTTCTTTAACCGTCGTTTCAGGTAGCCCGACGAGCGTGAGCCCGGGTAGCCCATTACTCAGATGAACCTCTACAGAAATAAGCGGTGCCTTCACCCCGAGAGCCGCACGCGTATAAACAACTGACAGTGACATTTGCACTACCTCCTGGTACGACTATGCCAGTGCCTCTTTTGTCTGTTTAGCGTCATTTTGTGTATTTACGGCTCTTATTCAGAGATTTTAAGCGCACACTGAAATCATTACATACCCGTGGAAGACTTCTCGCAGAAGGTAAAAAGCGCCGTTTTGATGGTTAGCGCCGTCGTAAAAATATGAAAAATATTCATTCTTCAATTTCCCCATATAAAACAACGATTTTAAGAAATATGATTCGCGGCCTAACCAAATGCGTCATAAATAAATCTTGTGTTTGATTTAAAAACTGTGATACCTCTTTAGGTATTCCTTCGAACAAGATGCAAAAAGAACTGAAAATGACAGCCCTTCTACGAGTGATTAGCCTGGTCGTGATTAGCGTGGTGGTGATTATTATCCCACCGTGCGGGGCTGCACTTGGACGAGGAAAGGCTTAGAAATCAAGCCTTAACGAACTAAGACCCCCGCACCGAAAGGTCCGGGGGTTTTTTTATGACTAAAAAACGTAAACGAGGAGCAGGACATGACGACTAGCATAAAATTCTGTTTCTCCAGATTTATGACGGGGAACTAACTATGAATGGGGCACAATGGGTTGTACATGCGTTGCGCGCGCAGGGAGTCGAGACCGTATTCGGTTATCCGGGTGGCGCGATCATGCCGATTTACGATGCACTGTATGACGGCGGCGTGGAACATCTCTTGTGCCGACACGAGCAGGGGGCAGCAATGGCCGCTATCGGCTATGCCCGCGCGACGGGTAAAACTGGCGTGTGCATGGCAACGTCAGGTCCGGGCGCAACGAACCTGATTACCGGCCTGGCTGATGCACTGCTCGATTCCGTGCCCGTCGTGGCGATCACCGGTCAGGTGGCTTCCCCGTTTATCGGTACCGATGCTTTCCAGGAAGTGGACGTACTTGGTTTATCGCTGGCCTGCACCAAGCACAGCTTCCTTGTCCAGTCTCTGGATGAGCTGCCGCGCGTAATGGCCGAAGCGTTCGAAGTAGCGAGCTCGGGCCGCCCTGGCCCCGTTCTGGTGGATATCCCGAAAGATATCCAGGTTGCACTCGGCGAACTGGAACCGCACTTCTCCACCGTGGAAAGCGACGATGCGTTCCCGCATGCAGAGGTTGAAGAGGCGCGCCAGATGTTGGCGCAGGCGAAACAGCCGATGCTGTACGTCGGCGGGGGTGTCGGCATGGCGCAGGCCGTGCCTGCCCTGCGTGAATTTATCGCGGTAACGCAAATGCCTGCCACCTGCACGTTGAAAGGTCTTGGTGCGGTTGATGCAGACGACCCATACTATCTCGGCATGCTGGGGATGCACGGCACTAAAGCCGCAAACCTGGCGGTGCAAGAGTGCGATCTGCTCATCGCCGTGGGTGCGCGTTTTGACGACCGCGTTACCGGCAAACTGAATACCTTCGCGCCAAATGCCAAAGTTATCCATATGGATATCGACCCGGCGGAGATGAACAAACTGCGTCAGGCGCACGTCGCGCTGCAGGGCGATCTCAATACGCTGTTACCTGCACTGGCGCAGCCACTGGATATCAGCGCGTGGCGCCAGCACGCCGCAGAGATGCGCGCCGAACACGCCTGGCGTTACGACCATCCTGGCGATGCCATCTACGCGCCGCTGCTGCTGAAACAGTTGTCTGACCGTAAACCGGCTGATAGCGTCGTCACCACCGACGTAGGCCAGCACCAGATGTGGTCAGCCCAGCACATGACCTACACCCGTCCGGAAAACTTCATCACCTCCAGCGGCTTAGGCACCATGGGCTTTGGCCTGCCTGCCGCCGTGGGTGCGCAGGTGGCTCGCCCGAACGATACGGTTATCTGTATCTCCGGTGACGGCTCCTTCATGATGAACGTTCAGGAGCTGGGCACCGTTAAGCGCAAGCAGTTGCCGCTGAAAATCGTGTTGCTGGATAATCAGCGTTTAGGGATGGTTCGCCAGTGGCAACAGCTGTTCTTCCAGGAGCGTTACAGCGAAACCACCCTGACCGATAACCCCGATTTCCTCACCCTGGCCAGCGCCTTCGGCATTCCTGGCCAGCACATCACCCGTAAAGACCAGGTTGAAGCGGCACTCGACACCATGCTGTCAAGCGAAGGGCCGTACCTGCTTCATGTCTCAATCGACGAGCTTGAGAACGTCTGGCCGTTGGTACCGCCCGGTGCCAGTAACTCACAAATGCTGGAGAAATTATCATGATGCAACATCAGGTCGCCGTGCAGGCTCGCTTCAACCCGGAAACCTTAGAACGCGTTTTGCGTGTGGTCCGTCATCGTGGTTTTCAGATTTGCTCTATGAATATGGAGACGGCCACCGACGCGCAGAACATCAGTATCGAATTAACCGTTGCCAGCCCGCGGCCGGTCGACTTACTGTTTAGTCAGTTATCAAAACTGGTAGACGTTGCCCATGTTGCCATCTGCCAGAGCACAACCACATCACAACAAATCCGCGCTTAAGCGTGACAGGACGAAAAAATGACGACAAAAAAAGCTGATTACATTTGGTTCAATGGTGAGATGGTTCGCTGGGAGGACGCGAAGGTCCACGTCATGTCCCACGCGCTGCACTACGGCACCTCCGTCTTTGAAGGTATCCGTTGCTACGATTCTCACAAAGGGCCAGTGGTGTTCCGCCATCGCGAACACATGCAGCGTCTGCATGATTCAGCCAAAATTTATCGTTTCCCGGTTTCACAGAGCGTTGATGAGCTGATGGAAGCCTGCCGCGAAGTCATTCGCAAGAATAACCTGACCAGCGCCTACATTCGTCCACTGGTTTTCGTGGGTGATGTCGGTATGGGCGTGAACCCGCCAGCCGGTTACAACACCGATGTGATCATTGCCGCGTTCCCGTGGGGGGCTTACCTCGGAGCAGAAGCCCTGGAGCAGGGGATCGACGCAATGGTTTCTTCCTGGAACCGCGTGGCGCCAAACACCATCCCGACCGCTGCTAAAGCGGGCGGTAACTACCTTTCCTCTCTGCTGGTCGGTAGCGAAGCGCGCCGTCACGGCTATCAGGAAGGTATCGCGCTGGACGTGAATGGCTACATCTCGGAAGGCGCAGGTGAAAACCTGTTTGAAGTGAAAGATGGCATCCTGTTCACGCCGCCATTCACATCTTCCGCGCTGCCGGGTATTACCCGTGACGCCATCATCAAGCTGGCGAAAGACCTGGGTATCGAAGTGCGCGAGCAGGTGCTGTCCCGCGAATCCCTGTATCTGGCGGATGAAGTGTTCATGTCCGGTACGGCGGCTGAAATCACGCCGGTTCGTAGCGTAGACGGTATTCAGGTCGGCGAAGGCCGCTGTGGCCCGGTCACCAAACGCATCCAGCAAGCCTTCTTTGGCCTCTTTACTGGCGAAACAGAAGATAAATACGGCTGGTTGGATCAGGTTAATCACTAAATATAAATTTGGGACGGCACGCACCGTCCCATTGAATAGTCAGACGGGAGTAAATAAAGCATGCCTAAGTATCGTTCAGCCACCACCACCCACGGCCGTAACATGGCGGGTGCCCGCGCACTGTGGCGCGCCACCGGGATGACCGACGCCGATTTCGGCAAGCCAATTATCGCCGTGGTGAACTCCTTCACCCAGTTTGTGCCAGGCCATGTGCATCTGCGCGACCTCGGTAAACTGGTTGCCGAGCAAATCGAAGCTTCCGGCGGTGTGGCGAAAGAGTTCAACACCATCGCGGTGGATGACGGTATCGCAATGGGTCACGGGGGCATGCTCTATTCACTGCCGTCGCGTGAGCTGATCGCCGACTCGGTTGAGTACATGGTCAACGCCCACTGCGCCGATGCAATGGTCTGTATCTCCAACTGCGATAAAATCACCCCGGGGATGCTGATGGCCTCCCTGCGCCTGAACATTCCGGTGATCTTCGTCTCCGGCGGCCCAATGGAAGCCGGTAAAACCAAGCTGTCCGACAAAATCATCAAGCTCGACCTGGTCGATGCGATGATCCAGGGCGCGGATCCGAAAGTGTCTGACGAGCAGAGCGACCAGGTTGAACGCTCCGCGTGTCCGACCTGCGGCTCCTGTTCCGGGATGTTCACCGCCAACTCCATGAACTGTCTGACCGAAGCGCTGGGCCTGTCGCAGCCGGGTAACGGCTCGCTGCTGGCGACACACGCCGATCGTAAACAGCTGTTCCTCAACGCCGGTAAACGCATCGTTGAGCTCACCAAACGCTACTACGAACAGGATGATGCCAGTGCACTGCCGCGTAACATCGCCAGCAAAGCGGCGTTTGAAAATGCGATGACGCTGGATATCGCCATGGGCGGTTCCACCAATACCGTTCTGCACCTGCTGGCCGCCGCGCAGGAAGCCGAAATCGACTTCACCATGAGTGATATCGACAAGCTGTCCCGTAAAGTGCCGCAGCTGTGTAAAGTTGCGCCAAGCACCCAGAAATACCATATGGAAGATGTTCACCGTGCCGGTGGCGTAATCGGTATCCTGGGCGAGCTGGATCGCGCCGGGCTGCTGAATCGCGACGTGAAAAACGTGCTCGGCCTGACGCTGCCGGAGTCGCTGGACCAATACGACGTGATGCTGACCAAAGACGACGCGGTGAAAACGATGTTCCGCGCCGGTCCCGCCGGGATCCGTACCACGCAGGCGTTCTCGCAGGATTGCCGCTGGGATTCCCTGGATGACGATCGCGCCGAAGGCTGCATCCGTTCGCTGGAGCACGCCTACAGCAAGGACGGCGGTCTTGCCGTGCTGTACGGTAACTTCGCGGAAAACGGCTGCATCGTGAAAACGGCAGGCGTGGACGACAGCATCCTTAAATTCACCGGCCCGGCGAAAGTGTACGAAAGCCAGGATGAAGCGGTGGACGCCATCCTCGGTGGCAAAGTGGTAGAAGGCGACGTGGTTGTTATTCGCTATGAAGGGCCGAAAGGCGGGCCGGGCATGCAGGAAATGCTCTACCCAACCACCTTCCTGAAATCCATGGGTCTCGGCAAAGCCTGTGCGCTGATCACCGACGGCCGTTTCTCCGGCGGTACGTCCGGGCTCTCCATCGGCCACGTTTCACCGGAAGCGGCAAGCGGCGGCAACATCGCCATCATTGAAGACGGTGACCTGATCGAAATCGATATCCCGAATCGCGGCATTCAACTGAAGCTGAGCGACCAGGAAATTGCGGCCCGTCGTGAGGCACAAGAAGCGCGCGGCGATAAAGCCTGGACGCCGAAAGATCGTCAGCGTGAAGTCTCCTTCGCCCTGCGCGCCTACGCGAGCCTTGCCACCAGTGCAGATAAAGGCGCGGTGCGCGATAAATCGAAACTTGGGGGCTAATGATGGCCGAGTCACAACCCTTATCCGCCGCCCCCGAGGGGGCGGAATATCTGAGAGCGGTGCTACGCGCACCGGTCTATGAAGCCGTGCAGGTCACGCCGCTTCAGAAAATGGAAAAACTCTCTTCGCGCCTCGATAACGTGATCCTGGTGAAGCGCGAAGACCGCCAGCCGGTGCACAGCTTCAAGCTGCGTGGCGCCTACGCGATGATGGCCGGACTGACCGACGAGCAAAAAGCGCGCGGCGTCATTACCGCCTCGGCGGGCAACCATGCGCAGGGCGTGGCGTTCTCGTCTGCTCGTCTGGGGTTGAAAGCGCTAATCGTGATGCCGGTTGCTACCGCTGACATCAAAGTCGACGCGGTACGCGGTTTCGGCGGGGAAGTGCTGCTCCACGGCGCCAATTTTGACGAAGCTAAAGCCAAAGCCATTGAGCTGGCGCAGCAGCAGGGCTTCACCTGGGTGCCGCCGTTCGATCACCCGATGGTCATTGCCGGACAAGGCACGCTGGCGCTTGAACTGCTGCAGCAGGATGCCCATCTCGATCGCGTCTTCGTTCCGGTGGGCGGCGGCGGGTTAGCGGCGGGTGTGGCCGTGCTGATCAAACAGCTGATGCCGCAGATCAAAGTCATCGCTGTTGAAGCGGAGGACTCTGCCTGCCTGAAAGCGGCGCTGGATGCCGGGCATCCGGTGGATCTGCCGCGCGTTGGTCTGTTTGCCGAGGGCGTGGCGGTAAAACGCATTGGCGATGAAACCTTCCGTCTCTGCCAGGAATACCTCGACGATATCGTCACGGTTGATAGCGATGCTATCTGCGCGGCAATGAAAGATCTGTTTGAGGATGTGCGTGCGGTCGCGGAGCCGTCCGGCGCGCTGGCCCTGGCGGGGATGAAAAAATACATCGCGCAGCACAACATCCGCGGCGAGCGCCTGGCGCATGTGCTTTCCGGCGCCAACGTGAACTTCCACGGCCTGCGCTACGTGTCCGAGCGCTGCGAGCTGGGTGAACAGCGTGAAGCATTGCTGGCGGTGACTATTCCGGAAGAGAAGGGGAGCTTCCTGAAGTTCTGCCAGCTGCTGGGCGGTCGTTCGGTGACGGAGTTCAACTACCGTTTCGCCGATGCCAAAGATGCCTGCATTTTCGTCGGCGTGCGTCTGAGCCGTGGCGTCGAGGAGCGTAAAGAGATCCTTAACCTCCTGCATGACGGTGGTTACAGCGTGGTGGACCTTTCAGACGACGAAATGGCGAAGCTGCACGTGCGCTATATGGTCGGCGGGCGTCCCTCGAAGCCGCTCAGGGAACGCCTGTTCAGCTTCGAATTCCCGGAATCACCGGGCGCGTTGCTCAAATTCCTGCACACGCTGGGCACGCACTGGAACATCTCCCTGTTCCATTACCGCAGCCACGGCACCGACTACGGCCGCGTGCTGGCGGCGTTTGAACTGGGTGAGCACGAGCCGGATTTTGAAACACGGCTGAACGAACTGGGCTATGAGTGTCACGACGAAACCCACAACCCCGCCTTCCGTTTCTTCCTGGCAGGATAAGCGGAGCGCAACCCGACTTCAATGGTTGGGCAATATCTTCCAGAACGCATCAATAAGCGGCTCATGCAGCCGCTTTTTTTGTGCGCACACGCCAAGCTCAAACGGCGTTTTCTCATCGCTGCGATCCAGAATCATCACGCGATTGCGCACCGGTTCCGGGCTATTTTCCAGCACCACTTCCGGCAATAGCGCCACGCCGCAGCCGAGCGCCACCATCGACACCATCGCCTCATGACCGCTGACCGTGGCGTAAATCAACGGGTTACTGATTTTTTGTCGGCGGAACCACAGCTCAATGCGACGGCGCACTGGCCCCTGGTCGGCCATGATAAACGGCACCGTGGACCAGTCCGGTTTTTCTACCGATACCTGGTTTCGCACCGGGCAGGGCAGCGCCGGGGCAATCAGTACCACCGCCAGATTTTCGAGCATTGAAAACGCTACCGCACCCGGGAGCGTTTCGGGTTTCCCTGCAATGGCGAGATCTGCTTCGCCCGTCACCACTTTTTCCATCGCGTCGGCGGCGTCGCCCGTGGTCAGCTTAATTTCAACCGATGGATGTGCCGCGCGGAAGCGATCAAGAATGGGCGGCAGATGGCTGTAGGCGGCAGTGACGGAGCAGAAAATATGCAGCTCGCCGGACAGCGACGGCCCCTGCTGGTCAATGGCGTGCCGTAGCTGCTGATACTGCAGCAACGTCTGCTGGGCAAAAAGGCGCAGTTCTTCACCCGCTTCCGTGAGCGTGACGGTGCGGTTATCGCGCACAAACAGCGGCTGGCCGAGGTCTTCCTCAAGGCGCTGTATCTGGCGCGAGAGCGTGGAGGGGCTGACGTGCATCGCCCGTGCGCTGCGGCCAAAGTGACGGCTTTCCGCCAGATGCAGAAACATTTTCAGATCGCGTAAATCCACCGATTCCACTCCCTCTTTTTATATTGCAAAAATTGCAATATGACGTTGTGAATATATCAATTTCCGCAATAAATTTCCTGTTGTAATGTGGTTCTATTCTCGCTGAAACGCGAACCGAACAATAAGACACACAACATCACGAGGTATCACCCATGGCTAACTACTTTAATACACTGAACTTGCGCCAGCAGCTGGCGCAGCTGGGCAAATGCCGCTTCATGGCGCGCGATGAATTTGCCGATGGCGCGAGCTACCTTCAGGGTAAAAAAGTGGTCATCGTCGGCTGTGGCGCACAGGGTCTGAACCAGGGCCTGAACATGCGTGACTCCGGTCTGGATATCTCTTATGCCCTGCGTAAAGAAGCGATTGCTGAAAAGCGTGCTTCCTGGCGTAAAGCGACCGAAAACGGCTTCAAAGTGGGCACCTACGAAGAGCTGATCCCGCAGGCGGATCTGGTGGTTAACCTGACCCCGGACAAACAGCACTCTGACGTGGTGCGTTCCGTACAGCCGCTGATGAAAGACGGCGCTGCGCTGGGTTACTCCCACGGCTTCAACATCGTTGAAGTGGGCGAGCAGATCCGCAAAGACATCACCGTAGTGATGGTGGCACCGAAGTGCCCGGGTACGGAAGTACGCGAAGAGTACAAACGTGGCTTCGGCGTACCGACCCTGATCGCGGTTCACCCGGAAAACGATCCGAAAGGCGAAGGCATGGCGATTGCCAAAGCATGGGCAGCGGCGACCGGCGGCCACCGTGCGGGTGTGCTGGAATCGTCCTTCGTTGCCGAAGTGAAATCTGACCTGATGGGCGAGCAGACCATTCTGTGCGGTATGCTGCAGGCCGGTTCTCTGCTGTGCTTCGACAAGCTGGTGGAAGAAGGCACCGACCCGGCCTACGCGGAAAAACTGATCCAGTTCGGCTGGGAAACCATCACCGAAGCGCTGAAGCAGGGCGGTATTACGCTGATGATGGACCGTCTGTCCAACCCGGCAAAACTGCGTGCTTACGCTCTGTCTGAACAGCTGAAAACCATCATGGCACCGCTGTTCCAGAAACATATGGACGACATCATCTCCGGCGAATTCTCTTCCGGCATGATGGCGGACTGGGCGAACGACGATAAGAAACTGCTGACCTGGCGTGAAGAGACCGGCAAAACCGCGTTCGAAACGGCACCACAGTTTGAAGGCAAAATTGGCGAGCAGGAGTACTTCGATAAAGGCGTACTGATGATCGCCATGGTGAAGGCGGGTGTTGAGCTGGCGTTCGAAACCATGGTGGATTCAGGCATCATCGAAGAGTCTGCCTACTACGAATCTCTGCACGAACTGCCGCTGATCGCGAACACCATCGCCCGTAAGCGTCTGTACGAAATGAACGTGGTTATCTCAGATACCGCTGAATACGGTAACTACCTGTTCTCTTACGCCTGCGTACCGCTGCTGAAAGAGTTCATGACCACCCTGCAACCGGGCGATCTGGGCAAAGCGATTGCGGAAGGTGCGGTAGACAACGCGCAGCTGCGCGATGTGAATGAAGCGATTCGCAGCCACCAGATCGAGAAAGTGGGTCACAAACTGCGTGGCTACATGACTGATATGAAGCGTATCGCGGTAGCGGGTTAACAACCTTGTCGGGTGGCGCTTCGCTTACCCGACCTACAAACACGTAAAATGTAGGCCGGGTAAGGCGCAGCCGCCACCCGGCTTTTTATTTGCGATATAACACTTTAATGACGTGGTAGCCAAACTGCGTGTGCAGCGGACCCGTCGGCTCCAGCACCGGGCAGGAGAAGACCACTTTATCGAACGCCGGCACCATCTGACCCTGACGGAATTCACCTAAATCGCCGCCACGTTTGCCTGACGGACAAATTGAGTGCTTCTTAGCCAGCTTGCCGAAGTCGGCGCCGTTTTTGATCTGCTCCAGAAGATCCAGAGCCAGTTTCTCTTCTTTAACAAGAATATGCAGTGCTGCTGCTGTTTTTGCCATGATCGTGCCTTGAGTGGTATGGATTAGGCTCGCTATACTACCACGCTGTTATTCTCCCCTCCTGACTTTCATTGAGTGATCATTTATGCGTCTAAACCCCGGACAACAACAAGCCGTCGAATTTGTCACCGGACCCTGTCTGGTGCTGGCGGGAGCAGGATCCGGTAAAACGCGCGTCATCACCAATAAGATTGCGCACCTGATCCGTGGCTGTGGTTATCAGGCCCGTCACATTGCGGCGGTCACCTTTACCAACAAAGCGGCACGCGAAATGAAAGAACGTGTCGGCCAGACGCTGGGGCGCAAAGAGGCGCGCGGGCTGATGATCTCCACGTTCCACACGCTGGGGCTGGATATCATCAAACGTGAGTATGCCGCGCTGGGGATGAAATCCAACTTTTCGCTTTTCGATGACACCGACCAGGTGGCATTACTCAAAGAGCTCACTGAAGGGCTGATAGAAGATGACAAGGTGCTGTTGCAGCAGCTGATCTCGACGATCTCTAACTGGAAAAACGATCTAATGACCCCGGCCCAGGCTGCGGCGATCGCCAAAGGGGAACGGGATCGGATCTTCGCCCACTGTTATGGTCTGTACGATGCGCACATGAAAGCGTGTAATGTGCTGGACTTCGACGACCTGATCCTGCTGCCGACGCTGCTTTTACAGCGAAATGAAGAGGTGCGCGAGCGCTGGCAGAATAAAATCCGCTACCTGCTGGTGGATGAATATCAGGACACCAACACCAGCCAGTACGAGCTGGTAAAGCTGCTGGTGGGCCAGCGTGCCCGTTTCACCGTGGTAGGCGACGACGACCAGTCGATCTACTCCTGGCGCGGCGCGCGTCCGCAAAACCTGGTGCTGCTGAGTAAAGACTTCCCCGCGCTGCAGGTGATTAAGCTGGAGCAAAACTACCGCTCCTCCGGGCGGATCCTGAAGGCGGCAAACATCCTGATTGCCAATAACCCGCACGTATTTGAGAAGCGCCTGTTCTCCGAGCTGGGCTACGGCACGGAGCTGAAAGTGCTCAGCGCCAACAATGAAGAACATGAAGCGGAGCGCGTGACGGGCGAACTGATTGCCCACCACTTCGTCAACAAAACCGAATATAAAGATTACGCGATCCTTTATCGCGGTAATCACCAGTCGCGCGTCTTTGAAAAGATGCTGATGCAGAACCGCATACCGTACAAAATCTCGGGCGGCACCTCGTTCTTCTCACGGCCTGAAATTAAAGATCTGCTGGCCTATCTGCGTGTGCTCACTAACCCGGATGACGACAGCGCGTTTCTGCGCATCGTGAATACGCCGAAGCGCGAAATCGGTCCGGCGACGCTGCAAAAGCTGGGTGAATGGGCGATGACCCGCAATAAAAGCCTGTTTACGGCCAGCTTCGATATGGGACTAAGCCAGACGCTGACCGGGCGCGGTTACGACTCGTTAACGCGATTCACCCACTGGCTTGGCGAAGTGCAGCGTCTTGCAGAGCGCGAGCCGGTGGCGGCGGTGCGCGATCTGATTCACGGTATTGATTACGAATCCTGGCTGTACGAAACCTCCGCCAGCCCGAAAGCGGCTGAGATGCGCATGAAAAACGTTAACCAGCTGTTCAGCTGGATGACCGAAATGCTGGAAGGCTCGGAAATCGATGAGCCGATGACCCTGACCCAGGTGGTCACTCGCTTTACCCTGCGCGACATGATGGAGCGCGGCGAGAGCGAAGAAGAGGCCGATCAGGTTCAGCTGATGACGCTGCATGCGTCAAAAGGGCTGGAATTTCCGTATGTGTATCTGGTCGGTATGGAAGAGGGGTTGCTGCCCCATCAGAGCAGTATTGATGAAGACAACGTCGACGAGGAGCGGCGTCTGGCCTATGTGGGGATCACCCGTGCGCAGAAAGAGCTGACGTTCACGCTGTGTAAAGAGCGCCGCCAGTATGGTGAGCTTGTCCGCCCGGAGCCAAGCCGTTTTCTGCTGGAACTGCCGCAGGACGACCTGATTTGGGAACAAGAGCGCAAGGTGATTACCGCTGAAGAGCGGATGCACAAAGGCCAGGCGAACGTGGCAAACATTCGCGCCATGCTGGCAAAAGCCAAAGAAAAGGGATGAGTTTGAAGGGTTTGTAGGCCGGGTAAGCGCAGCGCCGCCCGGCATATTTTACTCTCTTATTTTACTTCCAGTGCCCAGTGCACATAGCTTTGCCACTGGTACTCCTGCTCGATCATCTCTGCGCCGAGCGGGTGATGATCAATCCAGTTTTCCGGCAGCGTCAGCGTCAGCTTCTCATCATCGGCCACCAGATTAATCGCAGACAGCAAATCATCACGACGACGGCTGGCAAACAGAATCGCCAGACGCAGCAGGCGGCACAGATGCTCGGCCACGCGCGGCGGTACGGCGTTTTGCTGATGAAGAGAGGAGAGATCAACGGCGTTGGTCTGGTTCAGCAGCAGCGTTGCCAGCAGCTTTTTCTGTGCGGGCGTGTAGCCCGGTAAGTCAAGGTTACGCACAAGGTAGGCTGCATGAGCCGGGGCCTGCTTAAAGTCGATACTCAGCCCCACTTCATGCAGAGCACAAGCGCTCAGCAATAAATCGCGGCTCAGAGGGTCAAGATCCCAGACGTTAGCGACCTGATCGGCAAAGCGAGAGGCCAGCTGCGATACGCGGCCAGCCTGATCGATATCAACCAGAAAACGACGCTGCACGTTGCGCAAAGTACGGTTGCGGATGTCCTGATCCACTGAAAGATGCAGCATCCCGTAGACCAGACCTTCGCGCAGCGCGCCGCCGGCAAGGGTCATACACTGGATGTTCAGCTCGGTGAAAATGGCGATCAGAATGGCGAGCCCGCTCGGGAAGACCAGGGCACGTTCCAGCGTCAGGCCTTCAATTTCCAGCTCTTCCAGGCGTCCGCACTGAATAGCGCGCTGTTTAAGCTGCTGAAGCTTGGCAAGCGTAATGCGCTCGTCCATTCCCTGCGCCATCATGATTTCCTGCAGGGCCTGAACGGTACCTGACGCACCGACACACACTTTCCAGCCGTGGTAGCGCAGTTCGTCCATCACCGGACGTAACACTTCGCGCGCGGCATTTTCTGCCTCGTCGAAATTCTCTTTACCCAGATTGCGGTCAGCGAAGTAACGCTCAAGCCAGGTTACGCAGCCCATCGACAGGCTGAACAGCGAGGTCGCCTGCGCGCCGGTACCGGTCACAAGCTCGGTACTGGCACCGCCGATATCCACCACCAGACGGCGATCGTCCCCGCCTGTCGTATGCGCAACTCCCTGATAGATCAGGCGAGCTTCTTCTTCGCCGCTGATTACCTGAACCGGGCACCCCAGGATTTCCTGCGCTTTGGCAATAAAATCCACGGCGTTAACCGCCAGGCGGAGCGTCGCGGTGGCGACCACGGTGATTTGGGCATGCGGGATATCCTGCAGACGCTCTGCAAAGAGCCGCAGACACTGCCAGCCACGTTCCATGGCTTCGGGAGAGAGAACATTATCGCTGCTCAGGCCCGCCGCGAGGCGGACCTTGCGCTTAATGCGCGTCAGCGTTTGTATGCTCCCTGCCACCTCGCGCACAACCAGCATATGAAAACTATTCGAACCGAGATCGATTGCTGCATAAAGCGAGGTGGAGCTGAGCATATTTTCTTAACCTGAACGACGACGATTACGCGGCGCGCCTGAACGACGCGGGCCATTGCCGGAGCGTGGGCGTGTAAGACGCTTAGGCGGCGGCAGTTCGCTTAACAGCGCTTCCGGATTGTATTTGCTCTGCGGAATCGAGTGACCGATGTACGTCTCAATGGCTGGAAGATTCAGCGCATACTCTTCACACGCAAGGCTGATTGAGTGGCCGCTCGCACCCGCACGACCGGTACGACCGATACGGTGTACATAGTCTTCGCAGTCATCCGGCAGATCATAGTTAAAGACGTGCGTAACGGCAGGAATGTGCAAGCCACGCGCTGCCACGTCGGTTGCGACCAGAATATCGAGATCGCCACGGGTAAATTCGTCGAGGATACGCAGGCGTTTTTTCTGTGCAACGTCGCCAGTGAGCAGGCCCACACGGTGACCGTCTGCAGCCAGATGGCCCCAGATGTCTTCACAGCGGTGTTTGGTGTTTGCGAAGATAATGGCGCGGTCCGGCCACTCTTCTTCGATCAGCGTTTGCAGCAGACGCATTTTCTCTTCATTAGAAGGATAGAAGAGCTCTTCTTTAATGCGATGACCTGTTTTCTGCTCAGGCTCGACTTCCACGTATTCGGCGTTGTTCATCTGTTCAAACGCCAGTTCACGCACACGGTAAGAGAGGGTGGCAGAGAACAGCATGTTCAGACGCTGATTGGCCGGCGGCATGCGGCGGAACAGCCAGCGGATATCTTTAATGAAGCCCAGATCGTACATACGGTCGGCTTCATCAAGCACCACAACCTGGATTGCGCCGAGGTTGATGTGGTTCTGTTTGGCGTAGTCGATAAGACGGCCAGTGGTACCAATCAGGATATCCACGCCGCTTTCCAGCACTTTCAGCTGCTTATCGTAGCCGTCACCGCCATAGGCCAGGCCAAGCTTCAGACCGGTAGCCTGTGCCAGGGGTTCAGCGTCTGCGTGGATCTGTACCGCCAGTTCTCGCGTCGGGGCCATAATGAGCGCGCGCGGCTGGTTAACTTTGCGGTCTGCAATCGCTGGGTGAGAAAGTAAATAATGAAACGTTGACGTTAAAAACGCCATCGTTTTGCCGGTACCGGTTTGCGCCTGCCCTGCAACATCGCGACCGGCCAGCGTCAGCGGCAGTGCGAGAGCCTGAATGGGCGTGCAGTTATGAAACCCTTTAGTTTCAAGGGCTTCAATCACTTTTGGGTGCAGGGCGAAGTCGGAAAACTTCTGTTCTGTTAAATGTGTTTTGCTCATAGTGTGGTAGAATATCAGCTTACTATTGCTTTACGAAAGCGTATCCGGTGAAATAAAGTCAACCTTTAGTTGGTTAATGCGACATCAACACGTCGTTGGTGTAGACAAAACCAACGTACCAGGCTTATTCCTGTGGAGTTATATATGAGCGATAAAATTATTCACCTGACTGACGATAGTTTTGACACGGACGTACTTAAGGCTGACGGGCTGATCCTCGTCGATTTCTGGGCTGAATGGTGTGGTCCTTGCAAAATGATCGCTCCGATTCTGGATGAAATCGCTGACGAATATCAGGGCAAACTGACCGTTGCCAAACTGAACATCGACCAGAACCCGGGCACCGCACCAAAATACGGTATCCGTGGCATCCCGACCCTGCTGCTGTTCAAAAACGGCGAAGTGGCGGCGACCAAAGTGGGCGCGCTGTCCAAAGGTCAACTGAAAGAGTTCCTGGACGCTAACCTGGCGTAAGGTTTCTCCGCTGCGCGTCCAGAGCACCCGGCTAAATGATGTGGAACTCTGGACGCCCGGCTTAAGTCGTGCTAAGTTAGCTATGACTTCGTTTTAAACATATCTGTTGTTTGAATCTTGTTTTACCCGATACTTCCCCTTGTTGACATCAACAGTGCGTGAAGTGGCTAAATTCCGGGCTTGTCACTCAATCCGTCTTGTCGTTTCAGTTCTGCGTTCTTTCCCTGTGACCAGACAGCGAACAGACATGAGATGATGGCCGCTAAACAGGCATGGATGACCCTGCCATACCATTCACAACATTAAGTTCGAGAATCACCCCGAGTTTAAGAACCCACACCATTATGAATCTTACCGAATTAAAGAATACGCCGGTTTCTGAGCTGATCACTCTCGGCGAAAATATGGGGCTGGAAAACCAGGCTCGTATGCGCAAGCAGGACATCATTTTCGCCATCCTGAAGCAGCATGCTAAGAGTGGCGAAGATATCTTTGGCGACGGTGTGTTGGAGATATTGCAAGACGGATTTGGTTTCCTCCGCTCTGCAGACAGCTCCTACCTCGCCGGCCCTGACGACATCTACGTATCCCCCAGCCAAATCCGCCGTTTCAACCTCCGCACTGGTGACACCATTTCAGGTAAGATTCGTCCTCCTAAAGAGGGTGAACGCTACTTTGCGCTGTTGAAAGTCAATGAAGTTAACTTTGACAAGCCAGAAAACTCACGTAACAAGATCCTCTTTGAGAACTTAACGCCTCTGCACGCGAACTCTCGCCTGCGCATGGAGCGTGGTAATGGTTCAACGGAAGACTTAACCGCGCGTGTTCTGGATCTGGCATCGCCAATTGGTCGCGGCCAACGTGGTCTGATTGTGGCACCGCCAAAAGCGGGTAAAACGATGCTGCTGCAGAATATCGCGCAGAGCATCGCCTATAACCACCCAGACTGCGTGCTAATGGTACTGCTGATTGACGAACGTCCGGAAGAAGTGACCGAGATGCAGCGTCTGGTTAAAGGTGAAGTGGTTGCTTCTACCTTTGACGAACCCGCCTCTCGTCACGTTCAGGTCGCGGAAATGGTTATCGAGAAGGCGAAACGCCTGGTTGAGCACAAGAAAGACGTGATCATCCTGCTCGACTCCATTACCCGTCTGGCACGTGCTTACAACACCGTGGTTCCGGCTTCCGGTAAAGTACTGACCGGTGGTGTGGACGCCAACGCCCTGCACCGTCCGAAACGCTTCTTCGGTGCAGCACGTAACGTGGAAGAGGGTGGTAGCCTGACCATCATCGCAACGGCGCTGATCGATACCGGCTCCAAAATGGACGAAGTGATTTACGAAGAATTTAAAGGTACAGGTAACATGGAACTGCACCTTTCTCGTAAGATTGCTGAAAAACGCGTCTTCCCGGCAATCGACTACAACCGTTCCGGTACCCGTAAAGAAGAGCTGCTCACTACCCAGGAAGAGCTGCAGAAAATGTGGATCCTGCGCAAAATCATCCATCCAATGGGTGAAATCGACGCAATGGAATTCCTCATTAACAAACTGGCGATGACCAAAACGAACGACGATTTCTTCGATATGATGAAACGCTCGTAACGTAAATAAAGCCTGTAAACGCCACGTTTTTACGTGGCGTTTTTCTTTTATGGATTATACGCTAGTACCATCTACTCCCAATTTTGACCGGTCAGTGCGACAATAAGATAATTCGCACAGTAAAAACATTAATAGCTTGAATAATAAGCAAATGGAATTGTAAGAGGTTTGCTTTATAACTTCAGGCTCAGCGCCTTGATGGTTATACTTCCTTGACTAACATTTGTTGAGAACATCCATTGTGAACCTACTTGATACGTTTACTGAACTAACCAGTATTTTCTTATTTACCACCTGCTTTTTGTTTCTGGCTCGTAAGGTGGCAAAATACCTGGGATTAGTGGATAAACCTAACTTCCGTAAGCGGCATCAAGGCATGATCCCTCTGGTTGGGGGGATTTCTGTTTTTGCAGGTATCTGCTTCACTTTTGCAATAGCTGATTATTACATTCCCCACGCCCGGTTGTACCTGGCATGTGCAACCGTTCTCGTCGTGGTCGGCGCTCTTGACGATCGTTATGACATTAGCGTCAAGATCCGTGCCTTCGTTCAGGCTGCTGTAGCCATCACCATGATGACATTCGCAAAGTTGCACCTGAGTAGCCTGGGTTATATTTTTGGCCTCTGGGAGATGGAGCTCGGCCCATTCGGTTATTTCCTGACGCTTTTTGCTGTGTGGGTTGCGATTAACGCATTTAACATGGTTGACGGTATTGATGGATTGCTGGGAGGACTGTCCTGCGTCTCATTTGCCGCAATAGGTTTCATTTTATGGTTCGACGGGCAATACAGCCTGGCTATGTGGTGTTTTGCCATGATTGCGGCGATCCTGCCATATATCATGTTAAATCTTGGCGCACTGGGTCGACGCTACAAAGTATTCATGGGCGATGCGGGTAGCACGTTCATCGGCTTTACTATCATTTGGATCTTGCTGGAAACCACTCAGGGTGACGTGCATCCCATTAGTCCTGTAACGGCATTGTGGATTATTGCCATCCCGTTAATGGATATGGTCGCGATTATGTATCGCCGGCTTCGTAAAGGGATGAGCCCTTTCTCTGCTGACCGTCAGCACATTCATCATTTGATCATGCGAGCCGGATTCACTTCCCGGCAGGCATTTGTGCTAATTACACTGGCGGCTGCTATTCTAGCGGGGATTGGTGTGACGGCGGAATATACACATTTTGTGCCTGAGTGGGCTATGTTGGTATTGTTCTTGCTAGCTTTTTCTCTCTATGGCTACTGCATTAAGCGCGCATGGAAAGTCGCGCGATTCATTAAACGTCTTAAGCGCAGGATGCGTCGTAACAGTGGCAAAAACACAACATTAACTAAGTAAAACCGGGACTATGATGACTCAACCGTTGGCGGGAGCGAAATCAGTGGTAACTGAGAATGAACTGGATATTCGGGGTTTGTTTCGCGTGTTATGGGCAGGCAAACTTTGGATTGCGGGGATCGCGCTGGGGTTTGCACTGTTAGCGCTGGCCTACACATTCTTTGCAAAACAGGAGTGGAGCGCCACGGCAATCACAGACAGACCAACGGTTAACATGCTCGGGGGGTACTATTCCCAGCAGCAATTCCTGCGAAACCTGGATATTAAAGCCAATCTCGCGACGCCGGACCAGGCTTCCGTTATGGATGAAGCCTATAAAGAGTTTGTGATGCAACTGGCCTCGTGGGATACACGCCGCGATTTCTGGTCCCAGACGGATTACTACAAGCAGCGTCGGGTTGATAACACCAAAGCCGATGCCGCGCTGCTGGACGATCTGATTAACAATGTTCAATTTATGCCGGGTGATGCGCTGCGTAACGTCAACGACAGCGTCAAGCTGATTGCAGAAACCGCGCCGGACGCCAACAATCTGTTGCGTCAGTACGTCGCGTTTGCCAGCCAGCGTGCCGCAAGCCATCTTAATGAAGAGCTGAAAGGCGCATGGGCGGCCCGCACAATCCAGATGAAGGCGCAGGTCAAACGCCAGGAGGAAGTGGCAAATGCCATTTTCGCCCGACGCATACATAACATTGAACAGGCGTTGAAAATTGCGGAGCAGCACAATATTTCCCGCTCTGAGACGGATGTCCCGGCAGATGAACTGCCTGATTCTGAAATGTTCCTGCTTGGTCGCCCAATGTTGCAGGCGCGTCTGGAAAATCTGCAGGCCGTTGGCCCTGATTTTGACCTCGACTACGATCAAAATCGCGCGATGCTGAACACGCTTAATGTCGGTCCCACGATGGACCCGCGTTTTCAGACCTATCGTTATTTGAGAACACCTGAAGAACCTGTAAAACGCGATAGTCCGCGCCGTGCATTCCTGATGATCATGTGGGGGATTGTGGGTGCACTCGCTGGTGCTGGTGTTGCGTTAACGCGTCGTCGCGCAAACTAAGAACGCCGTTTACGATGAAGGCCAGGGCCTTCATCGTCTAATCGAAGAGAATCGATGTGAAAGTACTTACCGTATTTGGCACCAGGCCGGAGGCCATTAAGATGGCGCCTCTGGTACATGCGCTGGCCAGCGACCCTGATATTGAAGCGAAAGTCTGCGTTACGGCCCAGCACCGTGAGATGCTCGACCAGGTCTTAACGCTCTTTTCCATCGTCCCGGATTACGATCTCAATATTATGAAGCCGGGACAAGGATTGACGGAAATAACCTGCCGCATACTGCAAGGTCTCAAGCCGATCCTGGAGTCATTCCAGCCCGACGTTGTTCTGGTACATGGCGATACCACGACGACGATGGCAACAAGCCTGGCCGCTTTTTACCAGCGTATTCCCGTCGGCCATGTTGAGGCGGGCCTGCGTACCGGCAACCTTTATTCGCCGTGGCCAGAAGAGGCCAACCGTACGCTTACCGGCCATCTGGCGATGTACCATTTTGCCCCTACCGAGAACTCGCGTCAGAACCTGCTGCGCGAAAATATCGCCGACAACAAAATTTTTGTGACCGGCAATACGGTCATCGATGCGTTGATTTGGGTACGCGATCGCGTCCTGGCAAACAGCGATCTGCAGAAAGCGCTCGCTGCCCGCTATCCATTCCTGAATAACGGCAAAAAAACCATTCTGGTCACAGGCCATCGTCGCGAAAGCTTTGGCCGGGGTTTTGAGCAAATCTGTCACGCGCTGGCTGAAATTGCGGCGCAGAACGTCGATGTACAGATTGTCTATCCGGTCCACCTCAATCCTAACGTCAGCGAGCCGGTCAACCGCATCCTTGGCCATGTTGAAAATGTCCTGCTGATTGAACCGCAGGACTACCTGCCGTTTGTCTGGCTGATGAACCATGCCTGGCTGATCCTCACCGATTCCGGCGGCATTCAGGAGGAAGCACCGTCCCTCGGCAAGCCGGTGCTGGTGATGCGTGAAACGACTGAACGCCCGGAAGCGGTCAAAGCGGGTACCGTGCGTCTGGTCGGTACTGACGCGCAGCTCATCGTCGAAGAGGTGACGCGACTTCTGCATGATGATGACGCATATCAGACAATGAGCCGGGCCCATAATCCGTACGGAGATGGCCAGGCTTGTGGTCGTATTTTGCATGCACTTAAACACAATCGGGTATCGCTATGAGTTTTACTACCATCTCTGTCATTGGTCTTGGCTACATTGGCCTGCCCACCGCGGCGGCGTTTGCCTCTCGTCAGAAACAGGTTGTCGGTGTGGATATCAATGCCCGGGCGGTGGAAACCATTAACCGCGGCGAAATTCATATTGTTGAGCCCGATCTGGACCGCGTGGTGAAAGAGGCCGTTGACGGCGGCTTCCTGCGTGCCAGCACGACGCCAGTGGAAGCGGATGCGTACCTGATCGCCGTCCCGACGCCTTTTAAAGGCGAGCACGAGCCCGATATGGTCTACGTCGAGGCGGCAGCGAAATCCATTGCCCCTGTGCTGAAGAAAGGGGCGCTGGTGATCCTGGAATCGACCTCGCCAGTGGGCGCCACCGAGCAGATGGCGCAATGGCTGGCCGACGCGCGTCCCGATTTAAGCTTCCCGCAACAGGCGGGAGAGCAGGCGGATATCAACATCGCCTACTGTCCGGAGCGAGTGCTGCCGGGCCAGGTCATGGTTGAGCTGATTAAAAACGATCGCGTTATTGGCGGTATGACCCCCGTCTGCTCGGAACGTGCCAGCACCCTGTACAAAATTTTCCTCGAAGGCGAATGCGTAGTCACCAACTCCCGCACCGCTGAAATGTGCAAGCTGACGGAAAACAGCTTCCGTGACGTGAATATCGCCTTTGCGAATGAGCTGTCGCTGATCTGCGCCGATCAGGGGATTAACGTCTGGGAATTGATTCGCCTGGCGAATCGCCATCCGCGCGTGAACATTCTTCAGCCGGGCCCGGGGGTGGGTGGACACTGTATCGCCGTCGATCCGTGGTTTATCGTGGCGCAGAATCCGGCGCAGGCGCGTCTGATCCGTACCGCGCGCGAAGTGAACGACAGCAAACCTCACTGGGTGCTCAACCAGGTCAAAGCCACGGTCGCCGATTGTCTTGCAGAGAGCGGCAAGCGTGCCAGCGAGCTGAAAATCGCCTGCTTTGGCCTGGCGTTTAAACCCAATATTGACGATTTGCGCGAAAGCCCGGCAATGGAAATTGCCGAGATGATCGCCGGGTGGCACAAGGGCGACACGCTGGTGGTTGAGCCGAATATCCATGAACTGCCGGCTAAACTGGCGGGGCACTGCACGTTGACCACCCTTGATGACGCGCTGGCAACGGCGGATGTGCTGGTGCTGCTGGTGGATCATAAAGAGTTTAAAGCGACGTCTGGTGATACCGTGCATCAACAGTATGTCGTTGATACCAAAGGCGTCTGGCGTTGAGTGAACTCCACGGCGTGCTTGAATCCCTTGAATGGGAAAGCACTTTTTTTGCACGCCCCTCGGCGATAGTGCGCTTGCGTGAGGATGCGCCTGCTCTGCAGGAAGCTGACTTCAACGCCTGGCAGCGCGTGCAGGCTAAGATCCCGGCGGACCGCGCCGATTGGCTTGATGCGCTCCAGCAACACGGTTTTCAGCTGGTTGAAGGTGAGGCAGACCTGTCTATTGCCCTTACCCGACACGATGCGTGCGGGGCGGAACTTGCAACGGAACAGGATATCCCTGTATTACGCCAGATGGCGGCTAAGGCATTTGCTCAGAGCCGCTTTCGTGCGCCCTGGTATGCACCTGATGACAGCGGACGCTTCTATGCCCAGTGGATTGAGAATGCGGTCAAAGGCACCTTTGACCACGTCTGTCTGGTATGTCGTGCCGCGGACGGTCAGATCCAGGGATTCGTTTCGCTGCGTAAGCTCAACGAGCGCGAGGCGCGTATTGGCTTATTAGCCGGACGCGGTATGGGGGCAAAACTCATGCAGGCGGCGCTGCACTGGGCGCAGCAGCAACAGAGTGTGACGCTGCGGGTGGCTACCCAAATGGGCAACACTGCCGCGCTTAAACGTTATATTGCGAGTGGCGCCAACATCGACGCCACCGCCTACTGGTTATACAGGTGACAAGATGATTCCATTTAACGCTCCCCCCGTCGTCGGTACGGAACTCGACTATATGCAGTCTGCCATGGGCAGCGGCAAACTTTGCGGTGATGGCGGTTTCACCCGTCGCTGTCAGCAGTGGATGGAGCAGCGTTTTCGCAGCGCTAAAGTGCTGCTGACCCCGTCCTGTACGGCATCGCTGGAAATGGCGGCACTGCTGCTGGATATCCAGCCCGGCGATGAAGTGATCATGCCGAGCTATACCTTTGTCTCCACAGCAAATGCGTTTGTCCTGCGCGGAGCAAAAATCGTCTTTGTGGATATCCGTCCGGATACCATGAACATTGATGAGACGCTGATTGACGCGGCGATCACCGACAAAACGCGGGCGATCGTGCCGGTTCACTACGCGGGCGTAGCCTGTGAAATGGACACCATCATGGCGATCGCCAAAAAACATAACCTGTTTGTGGTGGAAGATGCCGCTCAGGGTGTGATGTCCACCTACAAGGGACGCGCGCTGGGCACTATCGGCCATATTGGCTGCTTTAGCTTCCACGAAACGAAAAACTACACGGCGGGTGGAGAAGGTGGCGCGACGCTGATCAACGACCCGGCGCTCGTGGAGCGTGCGGAAGTGATCCGTGAAAAAGGCACCAACCGCAGCCAGTTCTTCCGCGGGCAGGTGGATAAATACACCTGGCGCGATATCGGCTCAAGCTATCTGATGGCGGATCTGCAGGCGGCATATCTGTGGGCACAGCTGGAAGCGGCGGAGCGGATTAACCTCCAGCGCCTGTCCCTGTGGCAAACCTATTACGATGCACTTGAACCGCTGGCAAAAACCGGGCGTATCGAGCTGCCAACTATCCCGGCTGATTGCGTTCACAATGCCCACATGTTCTACATCAAGCTTCGCGATAACGACGATCGCAGCCAGCTCATCGCCTGGCTGAAAGAAGCCGAAATTATGGCGGTCTTCCACTACATTCCGCTGCATTCGAGCCCGGCAGGCGAGGCGTTCGGGGTGTTCGCCGGTGAAGACCGTTACACTACAAAAGAAAGTGAGCGTTTGCTTCGCTTGCCACTGTTCTACAACCTCGCGCCAGTTAACCAGCGTACGGTGATTAATACCCTTCTGAGTTATTTCGGCTGATATGTCTCTGGCAAAAGCATCGGTGTGGACCGCCGCGTCCACGCTTGTAAAGATTGGCGCCGGACTGCTGGTCGTCAAGCTGCTGGCCGTCTCATTCGGTCCTTCAGGTGTCGGGCTGGCGGGGAACTTCCGCCAGCTGGTGACCGTCCTTGGCGTGCTGGCCGGGGCCGGTATCTTCAACGGTGTGACCAAATACGTTGCTCAGTATCATGATGATGCGGCACAGCTTCGCAGGGTCGTCGGCACCGCGTCGGCGATGGTTACCGGGTTTTCGACCCTGCTGGCTATCGTATTTTTGCTCGCGGCGGCCCCCATCAGTCAGGGATTATTTGGGCACACCCAGTATGAGGGGCTGGTGCGTCTGGTCGCATTGGTTCAGATGGGTATTGCCTGGGCAAACCTGCTGCTGGCATTGATGAAAGGCTTTCGTGATGCTGCCGGGAACGCGCTTGCGTTAATCCTGGGGAGCGTCATCGGCGTGATTGCCTATTACTTCTGCTACCGCCTGGGTGGCTATGAAGGGGCACTGCTCGGGCTGGCGCTGGTTCCGGCGCTGGTTGTCGTTCCTGCCGCGTTTATGCTGATGCGTCGGGGCGTTATCCCTCTGAGCTACCTCAAACCGCAATGGGACAAAGTGCTTGCCAGCCAGTTGGGTAAATTTACCCTGATGGCGCTCATCACTTCCGTCACGCTGCCGGTGGCTTACGTGATGATGCGAAACCTGCTGGCGGCGCATTATAGCTGGGATGAGGTAGGGATCTGGCAGGGCGTAAGCAGTATTTCCGACGCCTACCTACAGTTTATTACGGCTTCCTTTAGCGTTTATTTGCTGCCAACCTTATCGCGTCTGACGTCCAGGCAGGATATTACCCGTGAGATTTTCCGCTCGCTGCGCTTTGTGCTTCCCGCCGTGGCGGCGGCCAGTTTTACCGTCTGGCTTTTGCGCGATGTCGCCATATGGCTGCTTTTCTCAGCGAAGTTTACCGCCATGCGCGATCTGTTTGCCTGGCAACTGGTGGGTGATGTGCTGAAAGTGGGGGCTTACGTTTTCGGCTACCTGGTGATTGCGAAAGCCTCGCTGCGGCTGTATATCCTGGCGGAGATAAGCCAGTTTGGGTTACTGACGGCATTTTCACACTGGCTAATACCTTCGCATGGTGCGCTGGGGGCGGCTCAGGCCTATATGGCAACCTATATCGTTTATTTCGCTGCCTGTTGCGGCGTATTTTTATTGTGGCGTAAACGCGCATGACTGCACTGATTCACATCCTGGGATCGGATATCCCACACCATAACCAGACCGTTTTGCGGTTCTTTAACGATGAACTGGCACCGGGTAACCCTGATGCACGTGAGTTTATGGTTGCAGGTCAGGATAAGGGCCTGAGCGAGGCATTTCCGGCGCTGACTCTTCGCTTCTGGCCGGACAAGGCCGCGCTGGCGAAGGCGGTCATTGCCAAAGCCAAAGCGAATCGCCAGCAACGTTTCTTTTTCCACGGGCAGTTCAATACCGGCCTGTGGCTGGCCCTGCTCAGCGGGGGAATCAAACCTTCCCAGTGCAGCTGGCATATCTGGGGGGCGGATCTCTACGAAGTCTCACGCGGCTGGAAATTCCGCCTTTTCTATCCCCTGCGCCGCATGGCACAGGGCAGGGTGGGCTGCGTTTTTGCCACCCGTGGCGATCTCAACTATTTTGCGAAACAGCATCCGAACGTGCGCGGTGAGCTAATCTATTTCCCAACCCGCATGGATCCGGCGCTAAATACCCTGGCGAATGACACGGTTCGTGAAGGCAAGCTGACGATTCTGGTGGGAAATTCAGGCGACCGCAGTAACGAGCATGTTGCCGCGCTGCGGGCGGTACACCAGCAGTTTGGCGACACGGTGAACGTGGTCGTGCCGATGGGTTATCCGGCCAATAACGACGCCTACATCAACGAGGTTCGCCAGCAGGGTCTTACGCTTTTTAGCCCTGAGAATCTTCAAATCCTCAGTGAAAAGCTGGCGTTTGATGAATACCTTACGCTGCTAAGAAAATGCGATCTCGGCTATTTTATCTTTGCGCGTCAGCAGGGGATTGGTACGTTGTGTCTGCTGATCCAGGCGGGGGTGCCGTGCGTGCTCAACCGTGACAACCCATTCTGGCAGGATATGGTTGAACAGCATATTCCGGTGCTGTTTACCTCCGATACGCTGAATGTCGAGGTGGTACGGGAAGCACAACGCCAGCTCACGCTGGTGGATAAAAACAGTATCGACTTTTTCAGCCCGAACTATCTCACGCCGTGGCACCGTGCGCTGCGTATCGCGTCAGGAGAGAAAGCATGAGTCAGTTGCAATTCAGCGGCTTACTGGTTGTCTGGCTTCTGAGCACGCTGTTTATCGCCACCCTCACCTGGTTTGAATTCCGCCGGGTGCGCTTCAACTTTAACGTATTCTTCTCGTTACTGTTTCTGCTGACCTTCTTTTTCGGCTTTCCGCTGACCAGCATTCTGGTCTTCCGGTTTGACGTGAGCGTCGCGCCGTCGGAAATCTTGCTCCAGGCGCTTCTGGCGGCGACCTGTTTCTATGCGGTTTACTACGTCACCTACAAAACGCGGCTGCGTTCAGCCAGGGCCACTGCATCACGCCGGGCGCTCTTTACCATGAATCGGGTGGAGACCCACCTGACATGGGTGATATTGATGGCTATCGCCCTGGTCAGTGTCGGGATCTTCTTTATGCATAACGGCTTCCTGCTGTTTAAGCTCAACTCCTACAGCCAGATTTTTTCGGCTGAAGTTTCGGGCGTGGCGTTAAAGCGATTCTTCTACTTCTTTATCCCGGCGATGCTGGTGATTTTCTTCCTGCGACAGGACAGTAAAGCGTGGCTGTTCTTCCTGGTCAGTACCGTCGCGTTCGGTATCCTGACCTACATGATTGTGGGCGGTACGCGCGCCAATATCATCATTGCTTTCGCTATCTTCTTGTTTATTGGCATCATCCGCGGCTGGATCTCGCTGTGGATGCTGGTGGCGGCAGGGGTGTTTGGCATTGTGGGGATGTTCTGGCTGGCGCTGAAGCGCTACGGGATGAACGTGGCGGGCGATGAGGCGTTTTACACGTTCCTCTACCTGACGCGCGATACTTTCTCGCCATGGGAAAACCTGGCCTTGCTGCTGCAAAACTACGACAAGATTGATTTCCAGGGGCTTGCGCCGATTGTTCGCGACTTCTATGTCTTTATCCCGAGCTGGCTATGGCCGGACCGCCCTGGCGTGGTTCTCAATACCGCGAACTATTTTACCTGGGAAGTGTTGAACAATCATTCGGGTCTGGCGATCTCGCCAACGCTGATCGGCTCCCTGGTGGTGATGGGCGGCGGCTGGTTTATCCTGCCTGGTGCGGTTGTCGTAGGGCTGATTATTAAATGGTTCGACTGGCTTTACCTGCGCGGTATTGAAGAGACGAACCGCTACAAAGCGGCCATTTTGCACAGTTTCTGCTTTGGTGCCATTTTCAATATGATCGTACTGGCGCGCGAAGGCCTGGATTCATTCGTTTCGCGCGTGGTGTTCTTCATGGTCGTTTTCGGCATCAGCCTGTTACTGGCCAAATTGCTGTACTGGCTGTTTGACAGTGCAGGGCTTGTGCACAAGCGCGGGCAACAGGGCAGCACAACGCTGTCGCAAGTTTAAGAAAGGATAGTCATGACGGATAAAACTTCTGCACCGCGTTATGCGCTTCGTGGTTTGCAGCTTATTGGCTGGCGCGATATGCAGCACGCGCTGGATTTTCTTTTTGCCGATGGTCAGATGAAATCCGGTACGCTGGTTGCCATCAATGCAGAAAAGATGCTGGCGGTGGAAGATAACGCCGAAGTCAAAAGCCTGATTGAAGCGGCTGAATTTAAATACGCGGACGGGATTAGCGTGGTCCGATCTATCCGTAAAAAGTTTCCTGGCGCTAATGTTTCCCGCGTGGCGGGGGCCGATCTCTGGGAGCATCTTATGGCCCGCGCGGGCGCGGAGGGGACGCCAGTCTTCCTGATTGGCGGTAAGCCCGAAGTGCTGGCACAGACCGAAGAGAAACTGCGTCGTCAGTGGAATGTTAATATTGTCGGCAGTCAGGATGGTTACTTTAAGCCTGAAGATCGGCAGGCCTTGTTTGCACGCGTTCGCGACAGCGGGGCAAAAATTGTCACCGTGGCGATGGGTTCCCCGCGACAGGAAATCCTGATGCGCGACTGTCGGCTGGTCAGCCCGGATGCCCTCTATATGGGCGTAGGAGGCACCTACGACGTCTTTACCGGCCACGTTAAGCGTGCACCGACGGTCTGGCAAAATATGGGGCTGGAATGGCTCTACCGCCTGCTTTCACAACCCACCCGCATTAAACGGCAGATTCGTCTGCTTCGCTACCTCGCCTGGCACTACACCGGGAAAATGTAATCAAAATGTAGCGCGATATGCTGTTCGCGCTGCAACTCGCCTGCAAAACTGCTGATAATTTGTGCAATGCATTCATTTTTTTTATGCATCGTTTGCCATTTGGTCGATTTTAAGAAACCATTCGCTCCGTATTTTAGTCCCCCTAAAAAACAATACCCGGTATTAAGCCGGGAAACAGCAAACACAATCGAGGATCTATGGCAGAGAAACAACCGGAGCTACAGCGTGGGCTGGAAGCTCGTCATATCGAACTGATCGCGCTGGGCGGCACTATCGGCGTGGGCCTGTTTATGGGCTCCGCAAGCACCCTTAAATGGGCAGGCCCTTCCGTATTACTGGCGTATATCATCGCCGGGCTGTTTGTTTTCTTCATCATGCGCTCAATGGGCGAAATGCTCTTTCTGGAACCCGTAACCGGATCTTTTGCCGTTTACGCGCACCGTTATATGAGCCCGTTCTTCGGCTACCTGACAGCCTGGTCCTACTGGTTTATGTGGATGGCGGTGGGCATCTCTGAAATCACCGCGATAGGGGTCTATGTCCAGTTCTGGTTCCCGGACATGGTCCAGTGGATACCGGCGCTGATTGCCGTGGGGCTGGTGGCGCTGGCAAACCTGGCCGCGGTGCGCCTGTACGGTGAAATCGAGTTCTGGTTTGCGATGATCAAAGTGACCACCATCATCGTGATGATTGTGATTGGTCTGGGCGTGATTTTCTTTGGCTTTGGCAACGGTGGGCACGCCATCGGCTTTGGCAACCTGACTGAACACGGCGGCTTCTTCGCTGGCGGCTGGAAGGGCTTCCTGACAGCGCTGTGTATCGTGGTGGCTTCATATCAGGGTGTGGAGCTGATCGGTATTACTGCCGGTGAAGCGAAAAACCCGCAGGTCACGCTGCGCAGCGCGGTGGGCAAAGTGCTGTGGCGCATCCTGATTTTCTATGTGGGCGCGATCTTTGTTATCGTGACCATCTTCCCGTGGAATGAAATTGGCACGACCGGAAGCCCGTTCGTTTTAACCTTTGCGAAGATTGGTATTACCGCAGCAGCAGGCATCATCAACTTTGTGGTTTTGACGGCGGCACTCTCTGGCTGTAACAGCGGGATGTACAGCTGTGGCCGTATGCTCTACGCGCTCTCGAAAAATAACCAGCTACCTGTGGCGATGAGTAAAATATCACGTGCGGGTGTGCCGGTTGCGGGGGTCGCGGTATCCATTGTAATTCTGCTGATTGGCTCATGCCTGAATTACATCATTCCTAATCCGCAGCGTGTGTTTGTTTACGTCTACAGTGCCAGCGTGCTGCCGGGTATGGTGCCGTGGTTTGTCATTCTCATCAGCCAGCTGCGTTTCCGTCATGCACATAAAAAAGCGATCGCCAGCCATCCGTTCCGCTCGATCCTGTTCCCATATGCGAACTATTTAACGATGGCGTTCCTGATTTGCGTATTAATTGGAATGTACTTTAATGAAGATACCCGCATGTCGCTGTTTGTCGGGCTAATCTTCCTGGCGGCAGTGACGGCCGCGTATAAGCTTTTTGGCCTGGGTCGCCGCGGCACCACGCACAAAGTGGAGGAATAAGCGGCAAAATGTGCAAACCATAACCAAACGCGCATTTTTTTCAAAAAAGCACTAGACAGCGGGGACGGAGGTACGTAATATCCAGCCCCGCAACGGCGCTAAGCGCCCGTAGCTCAGCTGGATAGAGCGCTGCCCTCCGGAGGCAGAGGTCTCAGGTTCGAATCCTGTCGGGCGCGCCATTTTAGTCCCGGCGCTAGAGCTGCGGTGGTCTGAGAAGTAGTCAGTACCGCGTGAAAGAATACAGTGGTGGCTATAGCTCAGTTGGTAGAGCCCTGGATTGTGATTCCAGTTGTCGTGGGTTCGAATCCCATTAGCCACCCCATTATTGAAAGAGTTGTGAATTGCGAAGGTGGCGGAATTGGTAGACGCGCTAGCTTCAGGTGTTAGTGTCCTTAGGATGTGGGGGTTCGAGTCCCCCCCTCGCACCACGACTTTTTAAATGAATTGAACTAAAAATTCAAAAAGCAGTACATCGGCGAGTAGCGCAGCTTGGTAGCGCAACTGGTTTGGGACCAGTGGGTCGGAGGTTCGAATCCTCTCTCGCCGACCAATTTTGAACCCCGCTTCGGCGGGGTTTTTTGTTTTCTGTGATGTTTCTTTCCTGTAGTGATTCCCCGACAGCGCCCTTTTTCAGTGTCGCGATTCAGCGACATGTAATCCGTTGAAAGTGATAAAAATATTTATTTAGGGGCTTTACTGTCTCTTTCTGACGACATATTTCTGCATTTAGCGATACGTTATGAAGCTTCAGACAGTGCTTAACAGCATAATTTCCTTTTATCTTAAAATGTTGCGTCATGTAAACGTTTTGCGTGTAACTCTGGCACGTTACGTGCAATAATATACGTGTAGATGCTCATTCCATCTCTTATGTTCGCCTTAGTGCCTCATAAACTCAGGAATGACGCAGAGCCATTTACGGTGCTTATCGTCCACTGACAGATGTCGCTTCGGCCTCATCAGACACCATGGACATAACGTTGAGTGAAGCACCAAATATGTTGTCTTACAGACCTGTTTTAACGCCTGCTTTTATAGCAGGCGTTTTTTTATGCCCATAAAAAAAGGAGGCCGTCTGGCCTCCCTGTGAATTACTGCTGCGTGCCGTTGTTCTGCAACGTCAACAGCAACCCATCTCGCCGCATGGCAGCAGCCTCTTCTGGCTTATGCTGTTTGTCGAGCGTATCGGCAAGCCACGCGTAGTCATAGGCGTCCGGACGCTGTTTCAGTGCCGCACGGAAGGCGAGGCTCGCCTCCTGCCATTCGCCGTGCTTCATCAGCGACTGGCCCAGCGTGCTCCACAGCAGCGGGCGGTCACCGACGGTTTTGATCTGCTGACGCAGCACTTTCTCGACTTGCTCTGGGTTATTGGTTTTCAGGCGCGGGATCACCATGACCAGACGATCGTCGTACTGGCGCTTGAGACCGTCGAGGAGGATCTCCTGGGCGGTGTCATGATCGTCACATTCAATAAGATGTTCCGCCATCGCCACCTGCAGAGGAACCTGCTGACGCGTTTTCCGGCTCTGATTTTTCCACCAGGTCTTCAGGCCGTCGCTACCCAGGTCGGCGCGTGCCTGATCCATCAGGCCAATCCATGCCAGACGCTGAAGCTCGTCACGATGCTCGTCATCACCCACTTCGGCCTTCGCCATTGACGGAATGATGTCCAGCAGCGAGCCCCACGCACCGGTACGAATATAAGCCTGTTCGGCAAGACGCAGGACTTCAGGATGGCGGGGAGCGATTTCCAGCAGGCGGTCAATGCCATGGCGCGCCGCATGGTTCTCATTGCGTGCCAGCTGCAGACGAACGCGGGTGATCTCCACCGGAATCGGGTCACCAGAAGCCAGTTCTGACGCACGTTCCAGATGCTGATTCGCACGGGCTTCATCACCGCGCTGCTGCGCTGCTTCGGCAGCCAGAAGATAGTTCACCACCGGCTGTTCTGCATGGTCGGCATTTTTCGACATCAGCTTTTCAACCTGCTGATAATCGCCTTCGGCGAGCTTAAGCAGCGCCTGCTCGGTTTGCTTACGCGCACGACGACGCTTGCGGCCAACGAACCAGCCGCGCGTATGCGCGCCGGTACGAAAAATACGGCGCAGGATCCATTCGACTGCCAGCAGTACTACGACGCCGAGGATCAGAATAATCACCAGACCCGTTACGCTGGTTTCGATGTTGTAATTATCGGTCTGGATCAGAACGTATCCCTGATGACCGGCAAGCATCGGTCCCAGGACGATCCCGGCGATCAACAAGATGAAGAGTAAGAGAACTTTTAGCATCATTACTCTCCTTGTGGCGCGCTTTCAGGCGCTGGCGCTGGCGCTGGCGCTGGTGCCGCTCCACCTGTTTGCTCTACCGGAACGCCCGGCTGTGCCAGCAGGTTACGCACGCGCGTCTGCATCAGTTTCTCCAGAATCGGCTGGCTGGCCAGCTTATCCGGTACGTTCATCGTGATGTTCTGCTGGCTCAGCTTGTCGATGTCTTCGAGGAAAGCGGTGGTCGTCGCGTCATCGGTATTGTAATACGCACGCACCCACGTCGAGACGTTATCCAGCGCCTGTTTGTAGGTCTCTTCCTGATGACGCGGCACAGCCTGAGCCGCCACCAGCAGGCGGGAACGGATGTTTTCGCGCAGATAGATATCCTGATTCGGCGCTAACAGCGGTACAGCGGTTTCATCGCGGCGACGGATGGTGATAAAGCTGTCCATAAAGTTCTGCCAGCTTTTCTGCAGGTTAATGCGCCATTCGCTCAGAGAGCTGGAAAGCTCGGTACCGTCGGAATCCATGGGGGAGTCGTCGTCGTTGTTATCCGCCAGCTGCAGGTTATCAATCTGATTCGAAAGCTGGTTCACCTTGAGGATAATGCCGTCGTAATCCACCTGCGAAACGGCGGAAAGGCTCGCGATATCTTCGGTGATCGCGCGACGTGCGGTAATGAGGCTGGGATCGTTCATGTCTGCCAGGCTTGCATCGGCGCTTTTCAGCAGTGCGGCGGCGGTGGTAACGTCCTGGTCGCTCCAGAGCTTACGCCCGGCGAGTTTTACGAGGAAATCGGCCTGAGAGAGCAGCCAGGTTTTGGCATCGGTACCGGAAATCGTGGCGACTTTCTGCTGTACTTCGTCCAGTTGTTTGGTCAGCTCTTGCTGTTTGCTGTTTGCCTCGGCCAGCGCGGCAGCCTGCTGCTTAATCACCGCTTCCAGCTCGGTTTTCTGCGTTTCCTGCGCTTTTTGCAGGGAGGTAAGCTGATTGACCAGCGTATCGCTGGTGGCCGTCTGGTTAGCGCCCTGTTGCTTCACAAGGCCGTACAGGCCAACACCTGCCGCCAGTGCAATGGCGATGGCAATTGCGCTCAGCGCGAGGCTGGTTTTGTTGCTGCCGTTTTTCTTCTCAGCGGTTTTCTCAGTCGTCTCTGGCTGTGGCGTGGTGTCCACAGTCTCCCTGGTCTCTTCAACCACGGCGGAGGATTTTTCGTGTTCCGTCATTATGGCTTCCCATTTGAGAGTTATTGTAATGCGCGCAGCAGCGCATCGTTGTCGGCGTTATCAGCGATCCGAATATCCTGCCAGCCCAGTTCCCGGGCGAGGTTCGCCAGACGCTCACTGACGACCAGAAGCCGACAGCGGAGTAACCAGTTTTCGCGATACCAATGCGGTATCAGCGACCAAAGCTGTTGTAACATTTCACCGCTGGTGACCACCAGCGTATTAATGCCGCGCGCGTGCCAGCGCATCGCTTCTTCCGCGCCATCGTAGTGCTTTGCGCAACGCTGATAGCACTCAACAAACGTCACGTCGGCACCCCGTTCACGCAGCGTTTCGCCCAGCAGCTCGCGGCCACCATTGCCGCGCAAAATGAGCGCGCGCTTTCCGGCAATAGTTTGTAATTCAGGTAATTGTAGCAAGACTTCGCTAATTTCCCGATCTAACGGGTAGCGAACATCAGCGCCGCTTACGGTATGCAGCGCCAGCGCCGTTGAGCGACCAATGGCGAAATAGCGTGGGGCAGTTGTCCAGGACAGACTTTGCTGTTGCAGCTGGGCGTTGGCGAATTCCACGGCATGTTGCGACAACGCAAACAGCAGATCGCCTTCCTGCAGGGTATTTATCCGATCGGCGAGCGCAGAGAGCTCGCGACCGGGGGAGAATTCAATCAGCGGAAAACTCCAGGCCACCTGCCCCAGTGTGCGCAGACGGCTCACTAACTGCTCTCCTGCGGGAGAAGGGCGGGTGACAAGAATACTCATGCAGGGGGTTCTCCGTTATAGACCTCAGCCAGGATTTCACGCGCGCCGTTATTCAGCAGCTCTTCCGCCAGCGACACGCCAAGCTGTTCGGCATCTTGCGGATTGCCACGACGTTCGCCGCGTACCATCTGCGAACCGTCCGGGGCACCCACCAGCGCGCGCAGCCAGAGTTTCCCTTCGGTTAATTCAGCATAGCTGCCAATCGGCACCTGGCATCCGCCTTCGAGGCGGGTATTCATCGCCCGCTCGGCTTTTACGCGGATAGCGGTCTCGTCATGGTTCAGCGGCGCGAGCAGTTCGCGGGTACGCACATCGTCCAGACGGCACTCAATGCCGACGGCACCCTGGCCCACGGCCGGCAGCGACAGTTCTGGTGGTAGCGCCACGCGAATGCGTTCCTCCAGCCCCAGACGCTTCAGTCCAGCGACGGCAAGAATAATGGCATCGTATTCACCGTTATCCAGTTTGCCCAGGCGTGTGCCGACGTTGCCGCGCAGCGAGCGGATGATCAGGTCAGGGCGACGCTCCGCCAGCTGACACTGACGGCGTAAACTGGAGGTGCCAACTACGCTACCTTCGGGCAACGCATCAAGCGAGTCATAGCGGTTAGAGACAAACGCATCACGCGGATCTTCGCGCTCGCAGATGGTCACCAGCCCCAGCCCTTCCGGGAACTCGACGGGCACATCTTTCATGGAGTGCACGGCGATATCGGCGCGGTTCTCAAGCAATGCCAGTTCCAGTTCTTTGACAAACAGGCCCTTGCCGCCCACCTTCGCCAGTGGCGTATCCAGGATCACGTCACCGCGCGTGACCAGCGGCACCAGCTCGACGCGCAATCCATTGTGGCAGGCTTCAAGGCGCTGCTTAACATAATGTGCCTGCCAGAGCGCGAGAGGGCTTTGGCGTGTGGCAATTCTCAAAACATTGTCTAACATGCTTGTTACCGTCATTATCAATCGCTAACCATCCTAACATTGTTGACTCTGGGATGGCAGTTTTACGGTTGATGAAGCGCGAGAGGGACACGGTGGCGTATTGGCCAGCCATAGCCGTATTCAGGAATTTACACGTACAGAACGGTGCTACACTTGTATGTAGCGCATCTTTCTTTACGGTCAACCGGCAAGGTGTTAAATTGATCACGTTTTAGACCATTTTTTCGTCGGTACCACCATAATGATAAGGGCGAAAAAAGGGTAACGGTTATCTTTTTGAAATACTGCGGGCTCGCGGTTATTCGTGTTTTGAATGGCTTACGACACCCGGAAACATCAGGCGATACGTCTTGTACCTCTATATTGAGACTCTGAAACAGAGACTGGATGCCATAAATCAATTGCGCGTGGATCGCGCGCTTGCTGCCATGGGCCCTGCTTTCCAGCAGGTATACAGTCTGCTGCCGACATTATTGCACTATCACCATCCGCTGATGCCTGGGTACCTTGACGGTAACGTTCCCAGAGGCATATGTCTTTTCACGCCTGATGAAACCCAACAGCATTATCTGAACGAGCTGGAACTCTACCGCGGCATGCCGCCGCAGGAATCACCGACAGGTGAATTGCCGATTACCGGCGTTTACACGATGGGGAGTACCTCATCGGTAGGGCAAAGCTGTTCTTCAGACCTGGATATCTGGGTCTGCCATCAATCCTGGCTCGATAACGAAGAGCGGCAGCTGCTGCAGCGTAAATGCAGCCTTCTGGAGAGCTGGGCCGCGTCGCTTGGCGTAGAAGTGAGCTTCTTCCTGATTGATGAAAACCGTTTCCGCCATAACGAAAGCGGCAGTCTGGGTGGTGAAGACTGCGGCTCGACTCAGCACATCTTATTGCTGGATGAATTTTATCGTACTGCTGTGCGTCTGGCCGGGAAGCGTATTCTGTGGAATATGGTGCCGTGCGATGAAGAAGAGAATTATGACGACTACGTCATGTCGCTTTATTCGCAGGGCGTTCTGACGCCAAACGAGTGGCTGGATCTGGGCGGCCTTAGCTCCCTGTCCGCAGAAGAGTACTTCGGCGCTAGCCTCTGGCAGCTCTATAAGAGCATTGATTCACCGTACAAAGCGGTGTTGAAAACGCTGTTGCTTGAAGCTTACTCCTGGGAATACCCCACGCCACGTCTGCTGGCGAAAGATATCAAGCAGCGCCTGCACGATGGTGAGATTGTCTCCTACGGGCTTGATGCCTACTGCATGATGCTGGAACGCGTTACCGAATACCTGAAAGCCATTGATGACTCCACGCGTCTTGACCTGGTGCGTCGATGTTTTTATCTCAAAGTTTGTGAAAAACTGAGCCGCGAGCGCGCCTGTGTGGGCTGGCGTCGTGAAGTGGTCAGCCAGTTAGTGAAAGAGTGGGGATGGGACGAAGCGCGTCTGTCCATGCTCGACAACCGTGCTAACTGGAAAATCGATCAGGTGCGTGAAGCGCATAACGAACTGCTCGATGCGATGATGCAAAGCTACCGTAACCTGATCCGCTTTGCGCGCCGCAACAACCTTAGCGTCTCCGCCAGCCCGCAGGACATTGGCGTACTGACTCGTAAGCTCTATGCCGCGTTTGAAGCGCTGCCGGGCAAAGTCACCCTGGTGAACCCGCAGATTTCGCCTGACCTGTCAGAACCGAACCTGACCTTTATCTATGTACCGCCGGGCCGCGCAAACCGCACCGGGTGGTATCTGTACAACCGTGCGCCTAGCATGGACTCGATCATCAGCCATCAGCCGTTGGAATATAACCGCTACCTGAACAAACTGGTGGCCTGGGCGTGGTTTAACGGTCTGCTGACTTCACGTACCCGCCTGTTTATCAAGGGCAACGAGGTCGTCGATTTAGCCAAGCTGCAGGAGATGGTGGCGGATGTTTCGCACCACTTCCCACTGCGTCTGCCTGCGCCAACGCCGAAAGCGCTCTACAGCCCCTGTGAAATTCGCCATCTGGCGATTATCGTCAACCTGGAATACGACCCGACGGCAGCTTTCCGTAATCAGGTAGTCCATTTTGACTTCCGCAAACTGGACGTCTTCAGCTTTGGCGAACAGCAAAACTGTCTGGTGGGCAGCGTGGATCTGCTGTACCGCAACTCGTGGAATGAAGTGCGTACTCTGCATTTCAACGGCGAGCAGGCGATGATCGAAGCGCTGAAAACTATTCTGGGCAAAATGCACCAGGACGCCGCGCCGCCGGACAGCGTCGAAGTGTTCTGCTACAGCCAGCACCTGCGCGGTTTGATTCGTACCCGCGTGCAGCAGCTGGTATCCGAGTGCATCGAGCTGCGTCTCTCCAGCACCCGTCAGGAAACCGGGCGCTTTAAAGCGCTGCGCGTCTCCGGCCAGACCTGGGGGCTGTTCTTCGAACGTCTGAATGTATCGGTACAGAAGCTGGAAAACGCCATTGAGTTTTACGGGGCGATTTCACATAACAAGCTGCATGGACTGTCGGTCCAGGTGGAAACCAACCACGTCAAACTGCCACAGGTGGTGGACGGCTTTGCGAGTGAAGGGATTATTCAGTTCTTCTTCGAAGAGTCGGGCGACGATGCCGGGTTTAACATTTACATTCTGGATGAGACCAACCGCGCCGAGGTGTATCACCATTGTGAAGGTAGCAAAGAGGAGCTGGTGCGCGACGTCAGCCGTTTCTACTCTTCTTCACATGACCGCTTCACCTATGGCTCCAGCTTTATCAACTTCAACCTGCCGCAGTTCTATCAGATTGTGAACGTTGATGGGCGAGCGCAGGTGATCCCGTTCCGTACGCAGGCAATTACCCCTGCGGTGCCAGCAAACCAGGATACCGCACCGCTGTTGCAGCAGTATTTCTCCTGATTTCGTGATCCCGGTGGCGGCTACGCTTTACCGGGCCTACAACAGCCCGAACGCGTAGGCCGGGTAAGCGCAGCGCCACCCGGCAACAAAACTACCTGAAACTGACGGTCTCACCCGCCTGCGCCGACGCTGCCTGCTCCAGCAAATCCCAGAACGTTTCGCCGCTGCGGTCGCAAACCCATTCCCCGTCTTTCAGATCGAAATGATACCCGCCCTGTTTTGCGGCCAGCCAGACCTGGTGAAGCGGTTCCTGGCGGTTAATAATAATTTTGCTGCCGTTTTCGAAGCTCAGGGTCAGAATGCCGCCGTTGATTTCACAATCGATATCGCTGTCGCCGTCCCAGTCGTCGAGACGTTCTTCGATGGTCATCCACAGGGTGTCTGCAAGGCGATGGAATTCACTGTCGTTCATGGTTTTGTTCCTGTTTTTCGTGATGCCGGCAGTATAACGCTAAATAATTCCCGTTGCAGGAAAGCGGCAAACTCTTGCTTTTGTGTCTTCTCCTGCGATGATAGAAACAGATTTGAACTTACGGGCAACTTTATAATGAAAAACGCTTTCCGAACGCTTGCCGTTCTCATCACCCTGTTTAGCCTGACGGGCTGCGGACTGAAGGGACCACTCTACTTCCCACCTGCGGATAAAACCGCGCCGCCGCCGACGAAACCCGTCCAAAGCGGCATTGAGTCTACCACGCCAAATACTAACGATCGTGGCGACAACGGTGGCCCGACTCAGGTTAATCTCTGACGACAACGTTCTGTACCCGCGCAATGGAGCAAATGATGCAGTTCTCTAAAATGCATGGCCTTGGCAACGATTTTATGGTCGTCGACGCGGTAACGCAGAATGTGTTTTTCTCCCCGGAACTTATCCGTCGCCTGGCGGATCGGCATCTGGGCGTGGGGTTTGATCAACTGCTGGTGGTTGAGCCGCCATACGATCCCGACCTCGATTTCCACTACCGTATTTTTAACGCGGACGGCAGCGAGGTTAACCAGTGCGGCAACGGTGCGCGCTGTTTTGCCCGCTTTGTCCGCCTGAAAGGGCTGACCAACAAGCGCGATATTCGCGTCAGTACGGCCAACGGCCGCATGGTGCTCAGCGTCACCGATGACGAACTGGTGCGCGTGAACATGGGCGAGCCTAACTTCGAACCCTCTGCCGTGCCGTTTCGCGCAAACAAAGCGGAAAAGACCTATATTATGCGTGCGGCCGAGCAGACAGTATTGTGCGGCGTCGTCTCGATGGGTAATCCGCACTGCGTGATTCAGGTAGATGATGTGGAAACCGCCGCGGTTGAAACGCTCGGTCCGGTGCTGGAAGGCCACGAGCGTTTTCCGGAGCGGGCGAACATCGGTTTCATGCAGGTGGTGAAGCGTGAGCACATCCGCCTGCGGGTTTACGAGCGCGGCGCGGGCGAAACCCAGGCCTGCGGTAGCGGTGCGTGTGCGGCCGTGGCGGTCGGCATCTCACAGGGGCTACTCGCCGAAGAGGTTCGCGTCGAGTTACCGGGCGGTCGGCTTGATATCGCCTGGAAAGGACCGGGTCATCCACTGTATATGACTGGCCCGGCGGCACATGTCTATGACGGGTTTATCCATCTATGAAACAACCAGGGGAAGAACTGCAGGAAACAGTGACGGAACTGGACGACAGAGCTGTTGTGGATTATCTGCTGCGCAATCCTGAGTTTTTTATTCGCAATGCACGCGTCGTCGAAGAGATGCGCGTGCCGCATCCGGTTCGCGGGACCGTGTCGCTGGTCGAATGGCACATGGCGCGCTCGCGCAACCACATCAATCAGCTTGAAGAGAACATGACGCTGCTGATGGAACAGGCCAGTACCAACGAAAGCCTGTTCTATCGTTTGCTGCATTTGCAGGCGCGTCTGGCCTCGGCGCACAGCCTTGATGAGTTCCTTAGCCGCTTCCACCGCTGGGCGCGTGAGCTTGGGCTGGCGGGTGCAACGATTCGTCTTTTTCCTGACCGCTGGCGCATTGGCGCACCGTCCGGGTTTACCCATCTGGCGCTCAGTCGTCAGGCGTTTGAACCGCTGCGCATTCAGCGTCTGGGCCATGCGCATCACTATCTGGGGCCGCTGAACGGGCCTGAACTGCTGGTGGTATTACCGGAAGCGAAGGCGATTGGCTCGGTGGCGATGTCGCTGATGGGACGCGATGGCGATCTGGGCGTCATGTTATTTACCAGCCGCGACGCGCACCACTACGAGCAAGGCCAGGCCACGCACCTGCTGCAGGAGATCGCCCTGATGCTGCCCGAACTGCTGGAGCGCTGGATTGAACGCGTATGACGGACGGACTGCTTTCCACTGACGTCGCGCGCTTTCTGCGCTATCTGGGGGTGGAACGTCAGCTCAGCCCCATTACGCTGCTTAACTACCAGCGTCAGCTTGATGCCATCATGCAGATTGCCGACGAGATCGGCCTGAAAAGCTGGCAACAATGTGACGCTGCCACGGTACGCGGGTTCGTTGTGCGTAGCCGTAAAAAAAACCTCAGCCCGGCGAGCCTGGCGCTCAGGCTTTCCGCGCTACGCAGTTTCTTTGACTGGCTGGTCAGCAAGGGTGGCATAAAAGCCAACCCGGCAAAAGGGATCGCCACGCCGAAAGCCCCGCGCCATCTGCCGAAAAATATCGACGTCGACGACGTAAACCGTCTGCTGGATATCGATCTGAACGATCCGTTGGCGGTGCGTGACCGCGCGATGCTGGAGGTGATGTACGGTGCCGGACTGCGTCTGTCTGAACTGGTCAATCTCGATATAAAACATCTCGATCTGGACACCGGCGAAGTGTGGGTGATGGGCAAGGGCAGCAAAGAGCGCCGCCTGCCCATTGGCCGCAATGCCGTCGCCTGGATTGAGCACTGGCTTGACCTGCGCGGGCTATTTGGCGCGGAAGAAGATGCGCTGTTTTTATCGAAACTCGGCAAGCGGATCTCGGCGCGTAACGTACAGAAGCGCTTTGCGGAGTGGGGTATTAAGCAGGGGCTGAACAGTCATGTTCACCCGCATAAGCTGCGCCACTCTTTTGCGACACACATGCTTGAGTCGAGCGGCGATCTGCGCGGCGTGCAGGAGCTCCTCGGCCATGCGAATCTGTCGACCACTCAAATCTACACCCACTTAGACTTCCAACACCTTGCCTCGGTGTATGACGCGGCGCATCCACGCGCCAAACGGGGGAAATAATGCGTTTTTACCGCCCACTCGGCCAGATCTCAGCCCTGACGTTTGACCTTGATGACACCCTTTATGACAACCGCGAGGTGATTCTGCGTACCGAGCAGGAATCGCTGGCGTTTGTACAGAATTACCATCCGGCGCTGAAAGCGATGCAGAACAAGGACTTCCAGACGCTGCGTCAGTCCCTGCGGGAGACCGAGCCGGACATTTACCATGATGTGACCGAATGGCGTCGCCGCGCGGTGGAGCAGGCGATGCTCAACGCGGGTCTGAGCGTGCAGGACGCGGCCATCGGTGCTGAGGCAGCGATGGAAAACTTTGCCAAATGGCGCAGCCGTATCGACGTGCCGCAGGAGGCCCACGACACGCTGGCGAAGCTCGCCGAAAAGTGGCCGCTGGTGGCCATCACAAACGGCAATGCGCAGCCGGAGCTGTTTGGTCTCGATCATTACTTTGAGTTTGTGCTGCGCGCGGGCCCGCATGGGCGCGCCAAGCCGTTCAGCGATATGTACCATCTGGCGGCGGAAAAACTAACTCTGCCGCTGGGTAACATTCTGCATGTGGGTGATGACCTCACCACCGACGTGGCTGGCGCTATCCGCTGCGGCATGCAGGCCTGCTGGATCAAACCAGAGAACGCCGACCTGATGACCACGCTGGATAGCCGTCTTCTGCCGCACGTGGAAATTTCACGGTTGGCATCCCTCACGACGCTGATATAATCACCAGTAATATTGTATAAATTACCAGGGTTTTGCAGTTGTAGGCCCGGTAAGCGAAGCGCCACCGGGCGTTTTGCTCTGTTCCTGAATACTATGTGACGGTGCCAATGGACGTTTCTTACCTGCTCGACAGCCTTAATGACAAACAGCGTGAAGCCGTAGCGGCCTCGCGCACTAACATGCTGGTGCTGGCTGGGGCGGGCAGTGGTAAGACGCGCGTGCTGGTTCACCGTATCGCGTGGCTGCAGAGCGTGGAAAACTGCTCGCCGTACTCAATCATGGCCGTCACGTTTACCAATAAGGCGGCGGCGGAGATGCGCCACCGTATCGCCCAGTTAATGGGTACCAGCCAGGGCGGCATGTGGGTCGGCACCTTCCACGGCCTGGCGCACCGCCTGCTGCGCGCGCACCATATGGACGCCAACCTGCCGCAGGATTTTCAGATCCTCGACAGCGAAGACCAGCTCCGTCTGCTGAAGCGTCTGATCAAGGCGATGAACCTTGACGAGAAACAGTGGCCGCCGCGTCAGGCGATGTGGTACATCAACGGTCAGAAAGATGAAGGGTTGCGCCCGCACCATATTCAGAGCTTCGGCAACCCGGTGGAGCAGACCTGGCAAAACGTCTACAAAGCCTACCAGGAAGCGTGCGATCGCGCCGGTCTGGTGGATTTCGCCGAGCTGCTGCTGCGCGCCCACGAACTGTGGCTCAACAAACCACATATCCTTCAGCACTACCGTGAACGCTTTACCAATATCCTGGTGGACGAATTCCAGGATACCAACAACATCCAGTACGCATGGATCCGCCTGCTGGCGGGCGACACCGGCAAGGTGATGATCGTGGGGGATGATGACCAGTCGATCTACGGCTGGCGCGGGGCGCAGGTGGAAAACATCCAGCGCTTCCTCAATGACTTCCCCGGCGCACAAACCATCCGTCTGGAGCAGAACTATCGCTCCACCAGCAACATTCTGAGCGCAGCCAACGCCCTGATTGAAAACAACAACGGGCGTCTGGGTAAAAAGCTGTGGACCGACGGCGTCGACGGCGAGCCGATTTCAATTTACTGCGCCTTCAACGAGCTCGACGAAGCCCGCTTCGTGGTGAACCGTATTAAAACCTGGCAGGATAACGGCGGCGCGTTAGAGCAGTGCGCCATTCTCTACCGCAGTAACGCCCAGTCACGCGTGCTGGAAGAGGCGCTGCTGCAGGTTGGTATGCCGTACCGCATTTATGGCGGTATGCGCTTCTTCGAACGTCAGGAAATCAAAGATGCGCTCTCGTATCTGCGTCTGATTGCGAACCGTAATGATGACGCGGCGTTTGAGCGCGTGGTCAACACCCCAACCCGTGGCATTGGCGACCGCACGCTGGACGTGGTGCGTCAGGCCTCGCGCGACCGTCAGCTGACGCTGTGGCAGGCGTGCCGCGAATTGCTGCAGGAGAAAGCCCTTGCCGGTCGTGCGGCCAGCGCATTGCAGCGCTTCCTTGAGTTGATTGACGCCCTGGCGCAGGAAACCGCCGATATGCCGCTGCACGTGCAGACTGACCGGGTAATCAAAGACTCCGGCCTGCGCACCATGTACGAGCAGGAAAAAGGCGAGAAGGGTCAGACCCGTATTGAGAACTTAGAGGAACTGGTCACGGCAACGCGCCAGTTCAGCTACAACGAAGAAGACGAAGACCTGATGCCGCTGCAGGCGTTCCTTTCCCACGCCGCGCTGGAGGCGGGTGAAGGGCAGGCGGACACCTGGCAGGATGCGGTGCAACTGATGACCCTGCACTCCGCCAAAGGTCTGGAGTTCCCGCAGGTCTTTATCGTCGGGATGGAAGAGGGGATGTTCCCGAGCCAGATGTCGCTCGATGAAGGCGGACGGCTGGAAGAGGAGCGTCGACTGGCCTATGTGGGCGTGACGCGCGCGATGCAAAAGCTGACGCTAACCTATGCGGAAACCCGCCGCCTGTACGGGAAAGAGGTCTACCACCGTCCGTCTCGCTTTATTGGTGAACTGCCGGAGGAGTGCGTGGAGGAAGTGCGCCTGCGTGCCAGCATCAGCCGCCCTGTCAGCCATCCGCGTATGGGATCACCGATCTCTGAAACGGACACCGGCTACAAGCTGGGTCAGCGCGTGCGCCATTCGAAGTTTGGCGAAGGCACCATTGTAAATCTGGAAGGCAGCGGCGAGCACAGCCGCCTGCAGGTGGCGTTCCAGGGGCAGGGGATCAAATGGCTGGTGGCCGCTTACGCTAAGCTGGAAACAGTGTAACATTCAGAAAAATATCACTATTTTGTAATAATCTGCTAGCCTTATACGTTGAAGGTCAATTAATGCCCTTCAGCGTTCCGTTGCGTGTTGACGCCACAGTTACTGCTGGCGTAACATGCGCGCACGATTACGCTAAGAGGACATTCGCCTTGGACACACCCAGTAGATACTGGCTCAATTCCCTGTCATCCAGGAACAACTCCTAAGGCTATCTCCCCTTGCTGATGGCCTTAGTGGTTGTCAGCGACTGCATTATTCCCGTCGCGCTGAGTCAGGCTGTTTAATGGTCTGAAACCCAATTTGTTTCTGTGTGCCCACCGAACTGTCCGATATTTTTTGCATTGGGAGTCCCGGTCATGTTGAGCGCATTTCAACTCGAAAATAACCGACTGACTCGGCTTGAAGCCGAAGAGTCACAGCCCCTCATTGATGCCGTATGGGTGGATCTGGTCGAGCCGGACGACGATGAGCGCCTTCGCGTACAATCTGAGCTGGGGCAAAGCCTGGCAACCCGTCCTGAACTGGAAGACATCGAAGCTTCTGCGCGTTTTTTTGAAGATGAAGACGGCCTGCACATTCACTCCTTCTTCTTCTTTGAAGATGCGGAAGACCATGCGGGCAACTCCACCGTGGCCTTTACCATTCGCGACGGTCGCCTGTTTACCCTTCGCGAGCGTGAACTGCCCGCGTTTCGTCTCTACCGCATGCGCGCCCGCAGCCAGGCAATGGTGGACGGCAACGCTTACGAACTGCTGCTCGACCTGTTTGAGACCAAAATTGAACAGCTGGCGGATGAGATTGAAAACATCTACAGCGATCTGGAAAAGCTGAGCCGCGTGATCATGGAAGGCCATCAGGGCGATGAATACGACGAAGCGCTCTCCACGCTGGCCGAGCTGGAAGATATCGGCTGGAAGGTGCGTTTGTGTCTGATGGATACCCAGCGCGCGCTGAACTTCCTCGTGCGCAAGGCGCGTCTGCCGGGCGGTCAGCTGGAGCAGGCGCGTGAGATCCTGCGCGATATCGAATCCCTGCTGCCGCACAACGAATCCCTGTTCCAGAAGGTGAACTTCCTGATGCAGGCGGCGATGGGCTTTATTAACATCGAGCAGAACCGCATCATCAAGATCTTCTCGGTGGTATCCGTGGTGTTCCTGCCGCCGACGCTGGTGGCCTCCAGCTATGGGATGAACTTCGAGTTTATGCCGGAGCTGAAGTGGAGCTTTGGTTACCCGGGGGCGATTATCTTTATGATCCTCGCCGGGCTGGCGCCGTATCTGTACTTTAAGCGTCGTAACTGGCTTTGAGTATCCGCCCGGTGGCGCTACGCTTACCGGGCCTACAGAACGTGTAGGCCGGATAAGGCGCAGCCGCCATCCGGCAAAAAGGCACTACAGCCCTTTGCGCACTCTGCGCTGGGTGTAAATCGCATCGGCGACAAAAATCGCCAGCGCTACCCAGATAAAAGCGAACGTCACCATCTTATCTGCGCCTGGCACTTCGCCGTAAAACACCACCGCCAGCAGAAACATCAGCGTCGGGCCGATGTACTGGAAGAAGCCCAGCGTGGAGAGACGCAGACGCGTTGCCGCACCGGTGAAGCACAGCAGAGGAATAGTGGTCACCACGCCTGCCGCCATCAGCATCAGATTCAGCGACCACGGGTTGCTGCCCATATGACTGGTGGCGCTGTCGGCGATACCGAAGAGGTAGATCGCCGCCACCGGCAGCAGCCACAGGGTTTCAAACAGCATCCCCGTTTGGGCTTCCACCGCAATCTTCTTACGTACCAGACCGTAGAACGCAAAGCTGAACGCCAGGCCGAGGGCAATAATCGGCAGCGAGCCGAACGTCCAGAGCTGTACCAGCACGCCGCAGAAGGCCAGAAACACCGCTAGCCACTGCATACGGCGGAAACGTTCGCCGAGGAAAAGCATCCCCAGTACGATGTTTACCAGCGGGTTAATAAAGTAGCCAAGACTGGCTTCGAGCATGTGGTGGTTATTCACCGCCCAGATAAACAGCAGCCAGTTTCCGCCAATGAGCACCGCCGAGAGTGCCAGCAGGAAAACTTTCTTAGGCGTTTTGAGCAGCGTCTTGACGCCGGACCACTGACGGCTGAGGCTCATTAGCGCGATCATAAAGAAAAAGGACCAGATGACGCGGTGAGTGAGGATCTCGTCGGCCGGTACATAAGCGATAAACTTGAAGTACGCCGGTGCAATACCCCAAATAAAATAAGCGGCAAGGGCGAGTAAAACGCCCTGCCGCGTCTGTTTAGCATCCATCGGGAAAATCCGTTACAAAAAAGTGAATTAATTTTACCCGATTTTGCCGCTTCAACCCACCATATAAGTGGCGGTTGCGCTGGCGATATAAACCTGTTCTTCGTTGTGTAATTCTACGCGCGCCACCGCCACTTTATTCCCCGCGCGCAGCAGGCTGCTGGTGCAGGTAAAGCGATTGCCGCGTCCGGGGCGAAGATAATCGACGCGTAAATCAATGGTGCCCATGCGTGCCAGACGCTGACGGAGTTCGTCTTCATTGATGGTGTCATGACGCGTCAGCGTACTGCCCACGCAGACCAGACCAGCCGCCACGTCCAGCGCGGAAGCAATCACCCCGCCGTGCAAAATACTTTGCGCCCAGTTGCCCACCATCATCGGCTGGTTGTTAAAGCTCAACTGGGCAAACTCTTTCTCGTAACGTTCCAGCTCCAGACCCAGCGCACGGTTAAATGGCATATGGTAAACAAAAATCTCGCCCACGAGCTTTAACACTTCTTCAGAGGTAAGCATGGCTGACATGAGGCATCACATCCCTATTGTTAATGAAATGTTGATTTTATGCCTCAACAATACGGATTTCCACTTTCAGAAACGAGGAGGCGGAAGTTGGCGCAGAAGTCTGTAGAATGCCCGGATAAAATTATTCATTACACGTCACTATTTCAGGAGAACACCACCGATGCGGACGTATCTGGGTTGGTTACTGGCGGCGGTTGCGCTGCCTCTCACAGCATATGCGCAGGAAGCGACAGTTAAAGAAGTGCACGATGCGCCATCCGTACACGGTAGCATCATTGCTAACATGCTTCAGGAGCATGACAATCCGTTCACGCTTTACCCCTATGACACCAACTATGTGATTTACACCCAGACCAGCGATCTGAACAAAGAAGCGATAAGCTCCTATAACTGGTCTGATAATGCGCGTAAAGATGAGGTGAAGTTCCAGTTGAGCCTCGCCTTCCCGTTCTGGCGCGGTATTCTGGGGCCGAACTCGGTACTCGGTGCCTCTTATACGCAGAAATCCTGGTGGCAGCTTTCCAACAGCGGCGAATCTTCGCCGTTCCGTGAAACCAACTATGAGCCGCAGCTGTTCCTTGGCTTTGCAACGGATTATGAATTTGCCGGATGGACGTTGCGTGACGTCGAAGTCGGCTTTAATCACGATTCTAACGGCCGTTCAGACCCCACGTCTCGTAGCTGGAACCGTGCCTATACGCGCCTGATGGCGCAGAACGGCAACTGGATGGTGGAAGTGAAGCCGTGGTATGTGGTGGGGAGCACCGACGATAACCCGGATATCACCAAATATATGGGGTACTACCAGCTCAAGGTCGGCTACCAGTTAGGCGATGCCGTGCTGAGCGCGAAAGGCCAGTACAACTGGAATACCGGCTACGGTGGTGCTGAAGTGGGCCTGAGCTATCCGGTAACGAAGCATGTGCGCCTCTATACGCAGGTGTACAGCGGTTACGGCGAGTCGCTGATCGACTATAACTTCAACCAGACCCGCGTGGGTGTGGGCGTAATGCTGAACGATATTCTCTAAGCTGCTCGAATGTTTTTGCGTTAAACGTTGAAGTTTCTCTCTCAGGCGCTGAAAATAGCGCCTGTTTCATTTCTGGCATATGGGGTTAACGTGGCGCAGGCGGAAGTATTGAATCAGGAGTCGCTGGCTAAACAGGTTTTGCATGAAACCTTTGGCTACCAGCAGTTCCGCCCTGGCCAGGAAACCATCATTGAAACCGTGCTGGAAGGCCGTGATTGTCTGGTCGTTATGCCGACCGGCGGCGGGAAATCACTCTGTTATCAGGTGCCCGCGCTGGTGCTTAACGGCCTGACGGTCGTGGTATCGCCCCTTATTTCTCTGATGAAAGACCAGGTTGATCAACTGCTCGCCAACGGCGTGGCGGCGGCCTGTCTTAATTCCACGCAAACCCGGGAGCAGCAGCAAGAGGTGATGGCCGGGTGTCGCACCGGGCAGGTTCGTCTGCTGTATATCGCACCGGAACGCCTGATGCTGGATAACTTCCTCGACCATCTCGCACACTGGAACCCGGTCCTGCTGGCGGTGGATGAAGCGCACTGTATCTCGCAGTGGGGGCACGATTTCCGCCCGGAATATGCCGCCCTCGGCCAGCTCCGTCAGCGCTTCCCGGAACTGCCGTTTATGGCGCTTACCGCCACGGCAGATGATACGACGCGTCTGGATATCGTTCGCCTGCTGGGGCTGAATGATCCCTATATTCAGGTCAGCAGTTTCGACCGCCCTAACATCCGCTACATGCTGATGGAAAAATTCAAGCCGCTGGATCAGCTCCTGCGCTATGTCCAGGAACAGCGCGGCAAGTCGGGCATTATCTACTGCAACAGTCGGGCGAAGGTGGAAGACACCGCCGCGCGTCTGCAAAACCGTGGCTTTAGCGCCGCAGCGTATCATGCCGGGCTGGAGAACCACATCCGTGCGGATGTGCAGGAGAAATTCCAGCGTGACGACCTGCAGATTGTGGTCGCGACGGTGGCGTTCGGAATGGGGATTAACAAGCCCAACGTGCGTTTTGTGGTGCATTTCGACATCCCGCGTAATATCGAATCCTACTATCAGGAAACCGGCCGCGCCGGGCGTGATGGTCTGCCTGCGGAAGCGATGCTGTTTTACGATCCAGCCGATATGGCGTGGCTGCGCCGCTGTCTGGAAGAGAAACCGCAGGGACAGCTGCAGGATATCGAACGCCATAAGCTCAACGCGATGGGGGCGTTTGCCGAAGCGCAAACCTGCCGCCGTCTGGTGCTGCTCAACTATTTTGGTGAAGGGCGACAGGAGCCGTGCGGCAACTGCGATATCTGCCTGGATCCGCCGAAGCAGTACGATGGCCTGATGGACGCGCGTAAGGCGCTTTCGACCATTTACCGTGTGAATCAACGCTTCGGGATGGGTTACGTGGTGGAAGTGTTGCGCGGCGCCAATAACCAGCGTATCCGCGACATGGGCCACGACAAACTGCCGGTCTACGGGATCGGTAAAGATCAGAGCCACGAGCACTGGGTTAGCATTATTCGTCAGCTGATTCACCTCGGATTTGCCACGCAGAACATCGCTCAGCACTCGGCGCTACAGCTGACCGAAGCCGCGCGTCCGGTGTTGCGCGGTGACGTTGAACTGAAGCTCGCCGTACCGCGCGTGGTCGCCCTCAAACCACGCGTGATGCAGAAATCCTACGGCGGTAACTATGACCGCAAGCTGTTTGCCAAACTGCGTAAGCTGCGTAAAGCCATTGCTGATGAAGAGAACATCCCGCCTTACGTGGTGTTCAACGACGCGACGCTGATTGAGATGGCGGAACAGATGCCGCTCAGCGCCAGCGAAATGCTCAGCGTCAACGGCGTAGGCACGCGCAAGTTGGAGCGCTTCGGTAAAGAGTTTATGGCGCTTATCCGTTCTCACGTTGACGGAGATGATGAGGAGTAGTCAGCCGGCCAAAAAAGTGCCAGTATGATGACTCACTGAATTATTTCCCTGCGAGCCAATTATGTTAATGCTATTTCTCACCGTGGCGTTAGTGCACATCGTTGCGCTGATGAGCCCGGGCCCTGACTTTTTCTTCGTATCGCAAACAGCGGTCAGTCGTTCCCGTAAAGAGGCGATGATGGGCGTGCTCGGTATTACCATGGGCGTCATGGTCTGGGCGGCCGTTGCGCTGCTCGGTCTGAACCTGATCCTGGCGAAGATGGCCTGGCTGCATAACATCATTATGGTTGGCGGTGGCCTGTACCTGTGCTGGATGGGCTACCAGATGCTGCGCGGGGCGCTGAAAAAAGAAGAGAAAAAAACGCAAGAGCCTAAGGTGGAGCTGGCAACGGGTGGACGGAGCTTTGTAAAAGGGCTACTGACCAACCTGGCGAATCCGAAAGCGATTATCTATTTCGGCTCGGTGTTCTCGCTGTTTGTGGGCGACAGCGTTGGCGCGGGCGCACGTTGGGGCATTTTCCTGCTTATCGTCGTGGAGACCTTCGCGTGGTTCACTATCGTGGCAAGCCTGTTTGCCTTACCGGCGATGCGCCGTGGCTACCAGCGTATCGCGAAGTGGATCGATGGCTTCGCCGGCGCGCTGTTCGCCGGCTTCGGCATTCATCTCATCATTTCTCGCTAAGCATGACGCGCTGACGCAAGCAGCGCGCCAACCAGCATAAACAGCGAGCCAAACACTTTGTTCAGGGCCTTCATCTGCTTAGGCCCTTTTATCCATCCGGCAATCCGCTGTGCCAGCGTCGCGTAACCAATCATCACGATAATATCGACAATAATTGTGGTCGCACCCAGCACCACGTACTGCATCACCTGAGGCTGGTGCGGCACGATAAACTGTGGGAACAGCGCGGCGAGGAACACAATGCTTTTCGGGTTGGTCAGGTTGACGAATACTGCCCGCTTAAACAGATGACCACGGTTTTGCGTCTGCGCGAGCGTATTCAGGTTAATGGCGCCAGCCGCGCGCCACTGCTGAATACCCAGCCAGATAAGATATGCCGCACCGGCCCATTTCAGCACTTCAAACGCCAGCACCGAGCGGGAGAACAGCGTTCCCAGGCCAATCCCGACCAGGACGATGTGAATGCCCAGCCCGGTTTGCAAACCGGCAATCGACGCCGCCGCCCCGCGATAGCCGTGGTTGATGGAGGTAGTCATGGTGTTAATCGCACCCGAACCCGGTGAAAGGCTCAGGATGATGGATGTCAGCAGGTAGGCGAACCACCACTCGAAGGTCATTTGAAACTCCCGAATCGTCTGTTTTTATGCCACAATACGCTATTGATGAGTCATTTTGTGACCGGTGACGAAAAAAAACGATATTCCCTGGATTACGTGAGTGGAAACCCAATGTTTCAGCAGAAAAAGGACTGGGAAACACGAGAAAACGCATTTGCTGCTTTCTCTATGGGGCCGCTGACCGATTTCTGGCGGCAGCGTGAGGAAGATGAGTTTACGGGCGTCGGGGGCATCCCGGTACGCTTCGTTCGTTTCCGTGATGAGAAAAATGACCGGGTAATCGTGGTTTGCCCGGGGCGCATTGAAAGCTACGTTAAATACGCCGAACTGGCCTACGATCTGGTCCATATGGGGTTCGATGTGCTCATCATCGACCACCGTGGACAGGGGCTGTCCGGACGCATGCTACAGGACACGCACCGTGGACATGTCGATCGCTTCAGCGATTACGTCGACGATTTTGCCGCGTTCTGGCAGCAGGAAGTGCAGCCCGGCCCCTGGCGTAAGCGCTATATCCTTGCGCACTCCATGGGTGGCGCTATTTCGACGCTGTTTTTGCAGCGGTATCAACACCAGTGTGATGCCATTGCGCTAACCGCGCCGATGTACGGTATCGTCATACGTTTCCCCGACTGGATGGTGCGTCATCTTCTCGACTGGGCTGAGGGCCATCAGCGCATTCGTGAAGGCTATGCCATCGGGACCGGACGCTGGCGTGCGCTGCCGTTCGCCATCAACGTCTTAACCCACAGTCGGCAGCGTTATCGCCGCAACCTGCGCTTTTATGCCGATGAACCGCGCTTACGCGTCGGTGGCCCGACCTGGCACTGGGTGCGGGAGGGGATTCTGGCCGGTGAACAGGTGCTGGCGGGGGTAGGTGATGATGACACGCCAACACTCCTGATTCAGGCTGAAGAAGAGCGTGTGGTCGATAACCGCATGCATGACCGTTATTGTGAATTACGCGCCGCCGCCGGTCACCCTTGTGAAGGGGGAAAACCGCTGGTCATCAACGGCGCTTACCATGAGATCCTTTTCGAAAAGGACGTTATGCGCTCAGTCGCGCTCAACGCCATTGTTGAATTTTTCAACAGGCATAACTGATTATTGTTTTCCACCAGAGGTTGAAATCCCTATGTACCAGGTTGTTGCATCTGATTTAGATGGCACGCTGCTTTCCCCTGACCACACCCTGTCGCCTTACGCGAAAGAGACCTTAAAGCTTCTGACTGCCCGTGGCGTGAACTTTGTGTTTGCCACCGGACGCCACCACGTAGACGTGGGGCAGATCCGCGATAATCTTGAGATCAAATCGTACATGATCACCTCCAACGGTGCGCGCGTGCATGATACTGACGGTAACCTGATCTTTACCCATAACCTGGATCGCGATATTGCCGCCGATCTCTTCGGCGTGGTGCATAACAACCCGGCTATCATCACCAACGTGTACCGCAACGACGACTGGTTCATGAACCGCCACCGCCCGGATGAAATGCGTTTCTTCAAGGAAGCGGTATTTAACTACTCCCTGTACGAGCCGGGCCTTCTTGAGCCGGAAGGTATCAGTAAGGTGTTCTTCACCTGCGATAGCCATGAAGAACTGCTCCCACTGGAACAAGCGATCAACGCCCGCTGGGGCGATCGCGTCAACGTGAGCTTCTCAACCCTGACCTGTCTGGAAGTGATGGCGGGGGGCGTCTCCAAAGGTCACGCGCTGGAAGCGGTCGCGAAACGTCTGGGTTTCGCGCTGAAAGACTGCATCGCTTTTGGTGATGGCATGAACGACGCTGAAATGCTCTCCATGGCAGGCAAGGGCTGCATCATGCAGAACGCGCATCAGCGTCTGAAAGATCTGCACCCGGAACTGGAAGTGATTGGTTCCAACGCTGATAACGCGGTACCGAAATACCTGCGCAAGCTGTTCCTTGAATAATCTTCATTTGGTTGTTTGTTGACCAGATGTCAACTGAAGAGTCCGCTACAATGCCTGTCCTTCTTTCTGAGAGACAAGCATTGTGGCGCTACTCATTATCACCACTATCCTGTGGGCCTTCTCCTTTAGCCTGATTGGCGAGTACCTTGCCGGTTCGGTCGACAGCTACTTCTCGGTGCTGATGCGCGTGGGGCTGGCGGCGCTGGTATTCCTGCCGTTTCTGCGCTCGCGTGGTCAATCGCTGAAAACGATTGTGCTGTACATGCTGGTGGGCGCGATGCAGTTGGGCATCATGTATCTGTTCAGCTTCCGGGCTTACGTCTATTTGTCCGTCTCTGAATTCCTGCTCTTTACCGTGTTGACGCCGCTCTATATTACGTTGATTTACGACCTGCTCAGCAGGCGTCGTCTGCGCTGGGGATACCTGCTAAGCGCGGCGCTGGCGGTGATTGGCGCGGCAATTATTCGCTATGACAAAGTCAGCGATCACTTCTGGACCGGGTTGTTGTTCGTCCAGCTCGCCAACATCAGTTTCGCCATCGGCATGGTGGGCTACAAACGCCTGATGGAAACCCGCCCGATGCCTCAGCACAATGCATTTGCGTGGTTCTATATGGGCGCGGCGATTGTCGCGGTATCGGCGTGGTTTCTGCTCGGTAACCCGCAAAAGCTGCCGACCACGTCGGTGCAGTGGGGCGTTCTGGTCTGGCTGGGCGTGGTGGCGTCAGGGCTGGGTTACTTCATGTGGAACTACGGCGCGACGCAGGTCGACGCCGGAACGCTCGGGATTATGAATAACGTGCACGTCCCGGCGGGGCTGCTGGTCAACCTCGCCATCTGGCAGCAGCAACCGCACTGGCCGAGCTTCCTTATTGGGGGAGCGGTGATCCTGGCTTCACTGTGGGTCCATCGCCGCTGGGTCGCTCCGCGCTCCGCACAAACGGAAGATGGTCGCACGCGTGGTTCCGCGCTGAGCGAATAAACGCTTCTGTCACCGGCTGACGCTGCTCGCCATCGCGCACGGCAGCGTACAGACGGCTCCACAGTCCTTCACCCAGGGTTTTGGTCACCACCAGGCCCTGGCGTTCAAAACTCTCCACCACCCAGTGCGGCAGCGCCGCGATGCCCATGTTGGCGGCAACCATCTGAATCAACAGCAGGGTGTTATCCACGCTTTTCAGCTGCGGGCTAATGCCTGCCGGCTGCAGGAAATGACGCCAGATATCCAGGCGACTGCGCTGAACCGGATAAATCAGCAGCGTTTCTGTTGCCAGGTCTTCCGGCGTGATGCGCGTTTTAGCCGCCAGCGGATGATCCGGTGCCAGCACCAGGCGCACTTCAAAATCAAACATCGGCGAATAGTGCAGGCCGCTGCGCGGCAGAATGTCGGAGGTCATCACCAGATCCAACTCACCCTGCTGCAGCGAGGGTTGCGGGTCGAACGTCACACCGGATTTAAAATCCATCTCCACCTGCGGCCACTTCTGGCGGAAGTTCTCAAGCGCAGGGGTCAGCCATTGAATACAGCTGTGGCACTCAATGGCGATGCGCAGTTTTGTCTGCTGCGGCTCGTTACAGGACTGTAGCGCGCTGGCGATCTGCGGCAGGACCTGATTCGCCAGTTGAAGAAGAATTTCACCCTGCGGCGTAAAGCGCAGAGGTTGGCTCTTACGCACAAAAAGACGAAATCCGAGGCGTTGTTCCAGATCGCTGAACTGGTGAGAAAGGGCAGACTGGGTCTGGTGCAGCGTGGCCGCAGCCGCCGCGAGCGATCCGCAGTTCCGCAACGCTTGCAGCGTTTTCAGGTGTTTTATCTCGATCATGAAAGTCCTTCACTTCGCCATGAACATTTTGCGCTTGAGGAATATACAGTACCTGCCAATTATAGATGTGTAAACATCTGGACGTCTAAATAGCGAAATTCACAAGGGGCATAACATGACAATCCGCAATCACACTCTCGGTTTCCCTCGCGTTGGCCTGCGTCGCGAGCTGAAAAAAGCGCAAGAAAGCTACTGGGCGGGTAAAGCTACCCGTGAAGAACTACTGACCGTGGGGCGCGAGCTGCGCGCCCGTCACTGGGATCAGCAAAAGCAGGCAGGCATTGACCTGCTGCCGGTGGGCGATTTCGCCTGGTACGACCATGTTCTGACGACCAGCCTGCTGCTGGGCAACGTGCCGGCTCGTCATCAGAACAAAGATGGATCGGTAGATATCGATACCCTGTTCCGCATAGGCCGTGGTCGTGCGCCAACGGGTGAACCCGCGGCAGCGGCGGAAATGACCAAGTGGTTTAACACCAACTATCACTATATGGTGCCGGAGTTCGTAAAAGGTCAGCAGTTCAAACTGACCTGGACACAGCTTCTGGACGAAGTCGACGAAGCGCTGGCGCTGGGCCACCAGGTAAAACCGGTGCTGCTCGGACCGGTAACCTACCTGTGGCTGGGCAAAGTCAAAGGCGAGCTGTTTGACCGCCTCAGCCTGCTGAAGGACATTCTGCCCGTCTACAAACAGGTACTGATTGAGCTGGGTAAACGCGGCATTCAGTGGGTGCAAATCGACGAACCTGCTTTGGTGCTTGAGCTGCCCCAGGTTTGGCTCGATGCCTTCAAACCGGCGTATGACGCGCTTACCGGGCAGGTGAAGCTGTTGCTGACCACCTATTTCGAGGGCGTGACGCCTAACCTGAGCACGATTGCCGCGCTGCCGGTTCAGGGTCTGCATGTTGACCTGGTTCACGGCAAAGATGACGTGAAGGACCTGCACAAACGTCTGCCCGCAGACTGGCTGCTCTCAGCGGGGCTGGTAAACGGTCGTAACGTCTGGCGTGCCGATCTCACCGAAAAGTATGCTCAAATTAAAGACATTGTCGGTAAACGTGAGCTGTGGGTGGCCTCATCATGTTCACTGCTGCACAGCCCGATCGATCTGAGCGTGGAGACCCGTCTTGACCCGGAAGTGAAAAGCTGGTTTGCCTTCGCCCTGCAAAAATGTGAAGAACTGGCGCTGCTGCGCGACGCGCTGAACAGCGGTGACACGGCGGCGATTACCGAATGGAGCGCCCCGATTCAGGCGCGCCGTCATTCGGCACGCGTGCATAATCCGGCAGTGGAAAAACGTCTGGCGGCCATCACCGCTCAGGACAGCCAGCGCCAGAGTCCGTATGAAGTCCGTGCCGAAGCCCAGCGCGCCCGCTTCAACCTGCCCGCATGGCCAACCACGACGATCGGTTCATTCCCACAAACGACCGAGATCCGCGGCCTGCGTCTCGACTTCAAAAAGGGCAATCTGGATGCGAATCACTACCGTACCGGCATTGCTGAGCACATCAGGCAGGCGATCATCGAGCAGGAGCGTTTAGGTCTGGACGTGCTGGTGCACGGTGAAGCCGAGCGTAACGACATGGTGGAATACTTCGGTGAACACCTGGACGGCTTCGTGTTTACCCAGAATGGCTGGGTGCAGAGCTACGGTTCCCGCTGCGTGAAGCCACCGGTGGTGATCGGTGACGTCAGCCGCCCGGAAGCGATTACGGTGGCGTGGGCGAAGTATGCTCAGTCTCTGACCGACAAGCCGGTAAAAGGCATGCTGACCGGGCCGGTGACCATTCTGTGCTGGTCGTTCCCGCGTGAAGACGTGACCCGTGAAACCATTGCGAAGCAAATCGCGCTGGCGCTGCGTGATGAGGTGGCGGATCTGGAAGCCGCTGGCATTGGCATTATCCAGATTGACGAACCGGCGTTACGAGAAGGTTTGCCGCTGCGCCGCAGCGACTGGGATGAGTATCTGAAGTGGGGCGTGGAAGCCTTCCGCATCAATGCGTCGGTGGCGAAGGACGACACGCAGATCCACACTCATATGTGTTACTGCGAATTTAACGACATTATGGATTCCATTGCCGCGCTGGATGCCGACGTGATCACCATCGAGACCTCGCGTTCAGATATGGAGCTGCTCGAGTCGTTTGAAGAGTTCGACTATCCAAACGAAATCGGACCGGGGGTGTACGACATTCACTCCCCGAACGTGCCGAGCGTGGAGTGGATTGAAGCCCTGCTGAAAAAAGCCGCTCAGCGTATTCCGGCAGAGCGCCTGTGGGTGAACCCGGACTGCGGCCTGAAAACCCGCGGCTGGCCGGAAACCCGCGCAGCGCTCGCCAACATGGTGAAGGCAGCGCAGAATTTGCGTCAGGGGTAAGTCTGCGCATTTCCCGCCGCCTGATACTCTACTCAGGCGGCATTTTCCGTCATTGCAATCCGCTTGCCTGCCGCGTCAAAGAGATGCAGATGAGCCTCCTGCACGGTCAGCGTGATACGTTGCTGCGCAGGCAGACTCAGTTGCTGGAAGGATTTCAGGCACACGGCATGCCCTGCCACGTCCAGCCACACCAGGGTTGAATCTCCCTGCAGTTCGCATAACCGCGTTTTCCCGCTCAGGCTAAAATCCCCCGGCTGCTGATAACCCAGGTGTTCAGGGCGGATCGCGACAAATACCGATTCCCCCTCCTGAATGTCTGCGGGCTGACGCGAAAGCGGGAAGACGGTATCAGGGTCGATATGCAATGCCCCCTGCTGCCAGATGGCGGGTAACATATTGATTTTTGGCGTACCGATGAATTCGGCCACGAAGCGGTTCGCCGGGGTGTTGTACAGTTCAAGCGGCGTACCCGTTTGCTCAATATTGCCTTTACACATCACCACGATACGGTCGGCCAGCGTCATCGCCTCGACCTGATCGTGCGTGACGTAAATCATGGTGTTTTTCAGGGTATTATGGAGTTGCTGGATCTCCTGGCGCATTTCAACCCGCAGAGCGGCGTCAAGGTTGGAAAGGGGTTCGTCAAACAGGAACAGCGCGGGCTGCTGGACAATAGAACGACCTATCGCCACGCGCTGGCGCTGGCCGCCGGAGAGGTGTTGCGGAAGCCTGTCGAGCAGCTCGTCCAGCCTGAGCATGTTGGCGGCGTGGGTGATGCGCTGCGCAATGTCGGCCTCCGGGGTGCGGATATTGCGTAAGCCAAAGGCGAGGTTCTCCCGTACGGTCATATGCGGATAAAGTGCATAGGACTGGAAAACCATCGACAAGCTCCGCTTGCCCGCCGCCAGGTGGGTGACATCCTCATTGCCCATCATCAGCATGCCACTGTCTGGCGCCTCTAATCCCGCGATCATGCGCAGCAGCGTCGATTTCCCGCACCCGGAGGGGCCCACAAGAACGATAAATTCTCCTGATGCTATCTCCAGTGACAGATCCGCCACGATGACGTTTTTATCGTACTTTTTATGAATATGTCGTAATGAAAGGGCGGTCATAATGTCTCCTGAGCCCCTTGCAGGGCAGAAATCAGCATCAGCACTTCATGAGTTTTATGGACAAGCAGAGCGGTATCTCCCCGCGCTTCAACATTAAGGCGAACCAGCGGCTCGGTGTTGGAGGCGCGGAGGTTAAAACGCCAGTCTGTGAAGGACAGGCTCAGGCCGTCGCAGTTGTCACGTTCGCATGCGACCGGGGCATAGTGCGCGGCGACGTCATTGAGGAGTGCGGCGGGCTCGTTGACCGTCAGGTTGATTTCACCAGACACCGGATAGCGGGTCTGTGCGTGACGCATAAGATGAGAGAGCGGCTGCGCGGCTGCGCCCAGGATCTGGAGCATCAGGATCAGCGGGATCATGCCGCTATCGCAGTAGCCAAAATCGCGAAAATAGTGATGGCCACTCATCTCGCCGCCGTAAATGGCGTTTTCCCTTCGCATCCGGGCTTTCAGGAAGGCATGCCCGGTTTTACTCACGATTGCGCTACCGCCGCAACGGGCGACCGTGTCGAGCGTGTTCCAGATTAAGCGGGGATCAAGAATGATGCGGCTGCCGGGATAGCGTCGCAGAAAATGTTCGGCAAACAGCCCCACGAGATAATAGTTCTCAACGTAATCCCCGCGCTCGTCGAAGAAAAAGCAACGATCGAAATCGCCATCCCAGGCGATGCCAGCATCGGCGTGATGTTCGATGACGGCCAGTCGGGTGCTTTGCCGGTTTTCAGGCAGCATCGGGTTAGGTACGCCAGCGGGAAAGCGGCCATCTGGCTGGTGATGAATACGGATAAACTCGACCGGTACACCGGCACGCTTTAAGCCCTCATCAAGCGCATCTAGCGCCGGACCTGCGGTGCCGTGCCCGGCGTTGACCACCAGGCGTAACGTTCGCGTTGGGGACGTAGTGATAAATCGCAGCAGAGCGTTCACCCAGGCCGGGCGATTGTCGAAGGGAAAAATGCCCCCACGACGCACGCAGGGTGGAAAGCGGTTCTGTTCTGCCAGCGCTTTGATCTCCAGCAGACCGTTGTCATTACTGATCGGGCGCGCCTCAAGGCCAACCAGCTTAAAGCCGTTGTAATGGGCGGGATTGTGGCTCGCCGTCACCTGGATCCCTCCGTCTGCCCGCAATTCCCGGGTGGCGAAATAGACCTCTTCCGTACCGGTCATGCCCAGGTCGATAACATCGACGCCGCCTGCGGTAAGCCCGTCGATCAGGGCCGTTTTTAGCGCCTCCGAGCTGAGGCGGACATCAGCGCCTACTACCACGCGCCGGGGATGCAGCCAGACGGCGTACGCCCTTCCGATGCGACGCGCAATGTCAGGGGTGAGATTGACGTCAACTTCGCCACGAATGTCATAGGTTTTAAAGCACGTTAGTTCATCCATAGTTCACTCTTATCTTAAGCAGGGTAATCTCATGCCGTATCACGCTCGATAAGCCGGTGTTCCAGCGCAACGTGGGTGACGGGGCCATTGTTCAGAAGCAGATCAACCGCGATTTCACCTTTACGTTCGGCATCCTGCGCGATGGTGGTAAGTCCAGGCCCGTTATACTGCCGGGCGGTATTGTCGAATCCGGTAATGGCGACCCGGCCAGGTATAGCAAGACGCTGTCGCTGGCAATAATTCACCGCGCCGATGGCAAAACGATCGGATAAGCAGATCAGCGCCGTGATCTCAGGGTGTGCCGTCAGCAATGCTTCCGCTGCCCGTTCGCCGTGTGGCTCATCGTGATGGGTTTCACACAGCCAGCAGTCACTGAGCCTAATACCGTGCTCTTGAAACGCGTCGCGGCAGGCATTCACGCGGGTCAGCATGAGTTGGTTATCCCCCGTCACGCGGTGCGTCAGAGGCCGCATCCCGCGCGCGTTCGGGTGAGACGGGAAGGCAATAATGCCGAAATGGCGATGACCCTTTTGTATCAGGTAGTGGGTGATATCACGCATGGCGCGTGTGTTATCCACCGACACGCTGCTGAACTGCGGAAGCTGAAAATCGAGCGTCACCACAGGCAGATTGCGGGCCAGGGTTTGTTGAATAATGGCGGCGCTGTTATGCGTGGCGTTGAGAATATACCCGTCCACCAGGGTAGTGAGCGATGAAGGCCCTTTTTGAAGCGGTATCAGCACCAGATTAATATTACGGTCTTCGCAGCGGGTCGCGACGCCGCGCATCAGGCTGACGTCATGCGGATCGATAAAAACATAGCTCATGGCATCGTTAAAAATGACGCCTATGGCCCCGGATTTTCCGGTGCGTAAAGCCCGGGCGAGTTTATCCGGCCCCTGAAATCCAACCTGACGGGCGTACCCAAGTATCTTTTCACGTAATTCAGCAGACAGCTTTTCGGGATTATTCCACGCGTTAGATACCGTGGTATGTGAAATACCCATCTTTGCTGCCAGCGATTTAATCGTCACGTTTTTATTCTTTCTTTTGCTAAATGAATTAGGCATTTTATATTCACGTAAATTATTTATGAGGCGTAATTAAATAAATAATAGCGGCTGAGTTTATCGTTAAATATAAATAGTTTTGTGATTTGTTTAACGTTAAACATAAAAAAGGGGTGTTAGCTTACGCACCATTCACAGAGTGCAGCAGTGAGCGATTAACACTTATCGACATCAGGGAGATATAACGTGAGAGTTGCAGAAGCAGCAAAATTAATAGCATCGGTAATATTCCTCTTTTTTCTTACCGGTTGCGGGCCTGATGATAAAAAAGAGACACAATCCGGGGCGCGTGAAACAATCAAAATGTGGGTCACACCCACCGTCAATGAAGAAGCCTTCTGGAGTAAAATAGTGGCGGAATGGAATAAAGACCCTGCCCATATGCCCGTCGAATTTACCGCTATTCCTGCCGCAAACAGTTCAGAAGAAGCGATAATGAACGCGCTGGCATCAGGGACTGAACCGGATATTTCAACCAATATATTTATCGGTTTTGCCAGCCAGCTTGTTGATGTCGGGCAGATAGAAGATCTCTCCAGAATGCCGGGTTTTCAGGAAACGGTTCAGAAACGGCAAATGGCTTCTCTGCTGTCAGCCTGGGAATTAAACGGCAAACAAACGGTACTGCCGGTATATATCAACCCGATTGTCTGGTGGTGGCGCGGCGATTTACTGAAGCAATACGGTTTTGATCGGGTACCGGTTAGCTACGATGAACTTTACGCGCTGGCGAAGCGTCGGGCGGCGGATAATCACGGCTATGTGATACAGCTTACGGCGGGTAAAAACTGGTGGGAACGCTGGTTCGACTTCATTCCGCTGTTCTACGCCCAGAGCCACGGCAAGCCGTATCTGGTCGACAAAAAACCTGCGCTGACCACGCCTGCTGGCGAGGCCGTGCTGACCTTCATGGGCAACGTTTTTAATAATAAGTGGAGCAGCTACGACTTCACCTCTGCCGAGGATCCGCTCGCAACGGGGCAGGTTATCGCCTCAGCGCGCGGACCGTGGGATTTAGCCCGCTATCGCAAGCAGTATCCGGACATATTAAAAACGATTCAGATCGGTCCGATGCTGACCGAGACGGGCATTGAACACCCCTATACGTTCGGCGACAGTAAAGGTCTGGTGATCTTCAGTTCCAGTAAGCGAAAGGCGCAGGCCTGGCAGTTTATGCAGTGGGTCTTCAGTAACCCTGAACATGACCGGCTGTGGCTTGAGTTGACAGGGATGCCGCCCGCCCGCGCGGATTTAATGAGTAATCCGATCTTTGTCAGTTACTTCAAACAAAATCCGCTAGAGAAACAGATCGCCTCGTGGGTGGACGTCGCGCTTCCTCCTGCGGCAACTAACCAGACGACAGAAGTACAGCGCAGCATGACGCAGATGCTTGAGCGCGTGATATTCAAAACCAGTACGCCTGCCGACGCGCTGAAACAATCTCAGCAGGAAATCAGCGCCCTCGCGGGCCAGTAGGGGGCATGATGGCTGGATATGAATCCCGAACCGGAGGCCTGCTGGCCTCCACCTGGATTGGCTATTCGCTGCTATTTTGGTTCTACCCGCTTGCCTGGCTGGTGGTGCTAAGCGTGACCCGCTGGCAGTTTATCGGCGTGCCGCAATTTACCGGGTTGCAGAACATTATTGGCGTACTGCACGATGCATTATTCTGGACATCCATGTGGAACATTTGCCGCTTTTTAATGTGGTATGTCCCGATCGTGTTTATTACCGCGCTGCTTTTTGCTGCCGGGTTACGCAGGATTAACTATGGCCGGGGGTTTATCGCCCTGAGTTTTTTACTGGCAAATATCTCGTCAGGGGTGGCGTACTCAATTGTCTTTTCCCGTCTTTTTAATGAGTACGGCCCGGTTAACCGCTTATTGTCTGCGTGGTTTGGGATTTCCGTGCCGTGGTTTACCAACCCTGACTGCGCCATGCTATCCATTGCGCTTATCGTGACCTGGAAATTTGTCGGTTATTACGGATTAATTCTCTATTCCGGCATGCAGGCTATTCCATCGGATATTTATAGTGCGGCTATTCTCGATAAAACCGGGCGTTTTCAGAAAGGTTGGGCAATAACGCTTCCGATGATGAATCCGCAAATTGTGATGGTGATGGTGCTGGCTATTACGGTGGCGTTCAGTATTTTTACAGAGCCCTATTTAATTACCGGTGGCGGGCCACTAAACAGTACCACCAGTCCCATGGTGGTCATGTACGAAGCCGCGTTTCAAAATATGAAACCTACCTGGGCCGCTGCCATGTCGATTATCGTCGCTGCCTGCAGTTTCCTGATGATCTGGCTATTTCGTCGGTTATTCGAAAAACACATTGAGATTGTATGAATGAAAAAACTCACGCCCCTGAGCCTGCTAATTCATGCGCTGATGTTTATTCTGGCGTTAAGCTGGCTCTATCCGTTTGTCTGGATGGTCGTGTCATCCCTGAAGCCTACGGCACAGATTTATACCACGGATCTCTTTTCGGGCACGCTGACGCTCGAAAATTACACTTTCCTTTTCGATAACAGCAACCGGGCCGATAAGCCGTTTCTGCGCACGCTGTTTAACTCGCTTTTTGTTTCCGTCACCGTGACCGCGAGCGTGACCGTCACCTCCATGCTGGTGGGGTATGCGCTGGCAAAAACGGAATTCTGGGGCAAAAACGCTTTCCGTAATCTGTTGATTGTGCAGATGGTTTTCCCGGTTTTCATGTTCATCATTCCACAGTTTGTGCTGATGCGTGAGCTCGGTCTGATCAACCGTTACAGCGCCATGATCCTGCCTTATGCAATGAGTGCCTGGGGGATCTTTATGGTGTCCCAGAGCTTCAAGGGCACGCCCAACGATTACCTGTACGCCGCGCGTCTGGATCATGCCAGCCTGTGGGCCATTCTGCGGCACGTCATGATGCCGCTGAACAAGTCCATTCTGGCGATCGTGGCGCTATTTACCTTCTCAAGTTCGTGGGACAACTTCCTCTGGCCGCTGATTGTCATGCGCGATGCCGACAAAATGCCGTTTTCGGTGCTGCTGGCCACCTTCAGTAAATCCTACGGCGTTTATCTGGGGCCAGTGATGGCGGGAGCCGTGGTGCAAATGCTGCCGGTCATCGTGTTGTTTATCCTGTTCCGGAAATATTTCCTGCAGGGCATGTCGTTATCACTGAAATAAGGAACGTACGGTGAACAATCAACCCTGGTGGCAGGCCTGTACCTGTTACCAAATTTATCTGCCGTCGTTTTGCGATGGTAACGGTGACGGGCTGGGTGATTTCCCCGGCCTGCTCTCAAAAGTGGATTACCTGAGCGCGTTAGGCATCGGTGCCATCTGGATCACGCCGTTTTACCCCTCTCCTCTGGTGGATAACGGGTATGACATTAGTGATTACTGCGCCGTCGACCCACGATTCGGCACGCTGACCGATTTTCGCGACGTCGTTCATCGCTGCCATGAAAAGGGGATCCGGGTCATTATCGATCTGGTGCTTAATCATGTCTCTTCGCAGCATCCGTGGTTTCAGGATGCCTGGAATAATCCCGCAAGCCGCTATCGGGACTATTTTCTTTTCAGCGCGCACCCTAACAACTGGGAGTCATTTTTTTCCGGCAGCGCCTGGAGCCCGGAGCCGGACACCGGCGAGTTTTACTACCATAAATTCGCGCCTGAGCAGGTCGATCTCAACTGGGCGAACCCCGCGGTAGAGCAGGAAATGCTTCAGGTCATTGATTTCTGGCAGGCACAGGGCGTGGATGGCTTCCGCTTCGACGTGATTAATTTCCTCAGCACGCGCGGCATCGGGCCTGACAATCCGGAGAAAGCGGGAGTACAGCAGCATGAGCATGACGTGAATCAGCCGGGGCTCATCGGCACGCTGCAGCGCGTATGCCAACATGCCAGGCAGCAAGGGGATGTTTTCCTGATCGGCGAAATTGGCAGCGAGGAGAGGGAGACCCTGGCCCGTTATCAGGCCCCGTCGCTGATGGACGTGGTCTTTAACTTCAATATTGGCAGCCAGAAAACCTTCGATGCGGCACGCCTGTGCGACGAGATTAACGCCACGCTGGCGCTGCAGTCTGGCCTGCCGACGCTATTCTTTTCCAGCCACGATATGCCGCGCATGATTAGCCGCTTTGGTGAAGGCCCGCATGACGCCGCCCGGGCGTTGGCCGTTCTGGCGCTACAGCTGACCGTGCGCGGCGTACCGTTTATTTTTCAGGGTGACGAGTTGGGGATGCCCGACTATGTGCCTCAGACGGTCGGGCAGATTTTTGATATTCAGGGAAAAAACTTCTACGACACGGCCATGCGGCAGGGGTGCAGTGCCGCCGACGCGCTGGCGCAGGCCATTGAACATTCACGGGATGGGTCCCGTGCCCCCTTCCTCTGGTACGACGCCCCGTTTGCGGGCTTTTCCACATCCACGCCGTGGATGCCCGTCAGCCAGGACTATCCCTTGCTCAATGCCGAACATCAGATATCGACGCCCGGCTCGTTGTGGCGTCAGTACCAGACCTTCATTGCGCTTCGGGCCGCCATCGAGGCGCTACAGCATGGGAAGTGCAGCCCGCTGAAACGCCATAAGGCGTGCGTCTGGTTTACCCGAACAACGGCGCAGGAACAGGTCTGGGTGGCCGTGAATTTTGGCCAGCCGGTACAAAACCCATTGTGGGCCATTGAAGCGGATGTCCTGTACGGCCAAAACGCGCAGCAGCTGGACAAAAATCAAATTCTGATAAAAAGGAGTGTATATGAACAGACACGGTAAGAATCCGTTGATCACCCCCAGCGACGTGGTGCCTTCTCTGCCAGGACGGAAAGTGGAGTGCGTCTTTAACGCCGGCGTAACGGAGTATCACGGGGAGATTATCCTGCTGCTTCGGGTTGCCGAGAGCGTGATAAATGATGACCCACAGAAGATCGTCGTTCCGCTTCTGGTGCAGCAGTCCGGCGGCTGGCAGGCGGCAACAAAAACGTTCGACCGCAACGACCCGCGCTATGATTTTAGCGACCCGCGTACCATTGTGCTGAAAAGCGACCCGGCTCAGGTCTGGCTGACGTCAATGTCCCACCTGCGCCTGGCGCGAAGCCAGGACGGTGTAAATTTCACCATCGATCAACAGCCGTTTATTACCGCCGACAGCCGCTATGAGGAATTTGGCTGTGAAGATGCGCGTATCACCCTGATTGACGATGTCTGGTACATCAATTACTCCGCCGTGTCATCGCTGGGTATCTCCACCGCGCTGGCGACCACCGTTGATTTTATCTCCGTCGACAAGAAAGGGCTGATTTTCTGCCCTGATAACCGCGACGTCTGTTTCTTCCCGGAGAAGGTTGGCGGATCCTTCCGGGCGCTTACCCGGCCCGCGCCCTGCCATTTCGGCCACCCGGAAATCTGGATCTGCGAATCGCCCGATATGCTGCACTGGGGAAACCACCGGCATCTGCTGGGACGCTCGGGAGACGAATGGGATGCGCTGAAGTCGGGTGGCGGCGCGCCGCTGATCAAGACCGCGCGCGGCTGGCTGGAGATTTATCACGGCGTTGACGCTAGCCAGCGTTATTGCCTGGGCGCTCTGCTTCTGGATCTTGAGGATCCGCTCACCCTCATCGCCAAATCTTCCGTACCGCTGCTGGAGCCGAGCGCACCCTATGAGCGTGAAGGCTTTTTCGGTAACGTCGTCTTTACCTGCGGGGCGCTGGTGCGTAATGACACGTTGCATATCTGGTATGGTGCGGCGGATGAGCGTATCGCCCTGGCCACGCTGCCGATGGACGAGCTGTGGAAACATCTGGGCCTGGAGTAAGCCCTGACGCAGCCCCGGCGAAAGCCGGGGCTGCGAAGTGTTTATTTCTTCCCGCCGTACTGGCTAAACCACGCCAGCATTCTCTGCCAGCCATCTTTCGCCGATTCCGCGTGATAACTCGGACGGTAATCTGCGTTAAACGCATGTCCGGCATCCGGATACACCACAATCTCCGCATTGGCATTGGCTGCCCGTAGCGCATGGCGCATGGTTTCTACCGAATCAAGCGAAATACCGGTGTCCTGGCCGCCATACAGACCCAGCACCGGGGCATTGAGCTCAGTGGCGATGTCCACCGGATGTTTTGGCGAATTCAGCGTTTTCTCGCCCACCAGTTTGCCATACCAGGCGACAGCCGCTTTGAGCTGCGGATTGTGTGCGGCATACAGCCAGCTAATGCGTCCGCCCCAGCAGAAGCCGGTGACCATCAGACGGTGCGGGTCGCCGCCGTTACGCGCCGCCCAGCTGGCAACGTGGTCGAGATCGGCCAGCACCTGCGCGTCCGGGACTTTGCTGACCAGATTGCTGAACAACGTTGGAATATCGCTATAGTCGTTCGGATCGCCCTGACGGAAGTAGAGTTCTGGCGCAACGGCCAGATATCCTTCAAGTGCCAGGCGACGGCAGAGGTCGCGAATATGTTCGTGAACCCCAAAAATCTCCTGAACCACAATCACGATGGGCAGCGGACCGTCTGCCGATTTTGGTCGTGCGTGATAGGCAGGCATATTCTCCCCCTGAGAGGGAATGGAGGTCTCTCCCGCCGTAATGGCCTCTTCTGAGGTTGAAACGATGGTTGAAGCAAGCGGGGCTGCAGCAGGTGCAAAACCGGTTTTTTCAGTCATGGCATTCTCCGTACCAATGAGTTAGCGCAAAGGTAAATATAGACACCAGGTTAACAACTCACAGTGCCTTAAACGGTCTATCTTTTGTGCAGCACCTGACGATATAACTTGTTAATGTGATGTAAATCACTTTTTGATGGAAATTCACTGCAATCATTTTCATTCATGGTGAGATGCATCACGAAATTATGCTTACTGCTTCTGTAAAGTACCGTTTTACTTCTTCTGACTAACCGACCCACAGAGGAGTCACCTATGTCTAAGTCTGATGTTTTTCATCTCGGCCTCACTAAAAATGATTTACAAGGGGCTACGCTCGCTATCGTCCCTGGCGACCCTGAGCGTGTGGAAAAGATCGCCGCGCTGATGGATAAGCCGGTCAAACTGGCTGCCCATCGTGAATTCACCACCTGGCGTGCAGAGCTGGATGGCAAAGCGGTGATTGTGTGCTCCACCGGTATCGGCGGTCCGTCTACCTCTATTGCAGTTGAAGAGCTGGCGCAGCTGGGCATTCGTACTTTCCTGCGTATCGGCACGACCGGCGCGATTCAGCCGCACATCAACGTGGGCGACGTACTGGTGACGACTGCATCCGTTCGTCTGGACGGGGCAAGCCTGCACTTTGCGCCTATGGAATTCCCGGCAGTGGCTGACTTCGAATGCACCACCGCGCTGGTTGAAGCCGCGAAGTCCGTGGGCGCGACCACCCACGTTGGCGTAACCGCCTCTTCCGACACCTTCTACCCGGGCCAGGAGCGCTACGACACCTTCTCTGGCCGCGTTGTGAGCCGTTTCAAAGGCTCAATGGAAGAGTGGCAGTCCATGGGCGTAATGAACTACGAAATGGAATCCGCGACGCTGCTGACCATGTGTGCAAGCCAGGGTCTGCGTGCCGGTATGGTGGCGGGCGTTATCGTCAACCGTACTCAGCAGGAGATCCCGAACGCCGAAACCATGAAGCAGACCGAAAGTCATGCGGTGAAAATTGTGGTGGAAGCGGCTCGTCGTCTGATCTAGCCCTCTCTTCTCAAATCAAAGGCCGACGCGTTCGGCCTTTATTTTTTGCGTAGCGCCTCGAAGGAAAACCCTTTCAAACTGGACGTTTATACAGCACAATTCTATTTTGTGCGGGTAATACGTTGATGCAGGGGGCATTGTGGATATCTCAATCCTGATTTATGCGGTGATTGCGCTGGCGGGCGTTGCGATAGGCTGGCTGATTTCCAGCTACCAGCATGCGCAGCAGAAGGCCGATCAGCTGGCGGAGCGCGAAGAGATCGTCGCCGAGCTCAGCGCGGTAAAGCAACAGCTTGCGCTAAGTGACCACTGGCGCGACGAGTGCGAGCTGCTCAATAACGAACTGCGCAACCTGCGTGATATCAACACGTCGCTGGAGGCCGATCTCCGCGAAGTGACTACCCGCCTCGAATCCACGCAGCTGCATGCGGAAGACAAAATCCGTCAGATGATTAACAGCGAGCAGCGCCTCAGCGAGCAGTTTGAGAATCTCGCCAACCGCATTTTCGAACACAGCAACCGCCGCGTTGACGAACAGAATCGCCAGAGTCTGAACAGCCTGCTGACGCCGCTGCGTGAACAGCTGGACGGTTTTCGCCGTCAGGTGCAGGACAGCTTTGGACAGGAAGCCCGCGAGCGGCACACGCTGGCGCACGAGATTCGTAATCTTCAGCAGTTGAATGCGCAAATGGCGCAGGAGGCGGTCAACCTCACTCGGGCGCTGAAAGGGGATAACAAAACCCAGGGTAACTGGGGAGAAGTAGTGCTCACCCGCGTGCTGGAGGCCTCTGGCCTGCGCGAGGGGTATGAATACGAAACGCAGGTGAGTATCGAAAACGATGCCCGCTCGCGGATGCAGCCGGACGTCATTGTGCGTCTGCCGCAGGGTAAAGATGTGGTGATCGACGCCAAAATGACGCTGGTGGCGTATGAGCGTTACTTCAATGCGGAAGACGACAACACGCGCGAGTCGGCGCTGCAGGAGCATATTGCCTCCGTGCGTAACCATATCCGACTGCTGGGCAGAAAAGATTATCAGCAGCTTCCGGGGCTGCGCTCGCTGGACTATGTGCTGATGTTTATTCCGGTCGAACCGGCGTTCCTGCTGGCCCTCGACAGACAGCCCGAACTGATCACCGAAGCGCTCAAAAATAATATTATGCTGGTGAGCCCCACCACCCTGCTGGTGGCATTACGTACCATTGCTAACCTGTGGCGCTATGAGCACCAGAGCCGCAATGCACAGAAGATTGCCGAGCGTGCCAGCAAGCTGTACGACAAAATGCGCCTCTTCGTGGACGATATGTCCTCGGTCGGGCAAAGCCTGGACCGTGCGCAGGATAACTACCGTCAGGCGATGAAAAAACTCGCCTCCGGGCGGGGCAACCTGCTTGCTCAGGCTGAAGCATTCCGCGGCCTGGGGGTGGAGGTCAAACGCGAGATTAATCCGGAACTGGTGGAGCAGGCCACGGCGCAAGACGAAGAGTTCCGTCTGCGTGAAGGCGCAGATGAGCAAAAGACCCCCAGTGAAGACAACGAGTTAACGACGGATTTATCGTCTGACGAGCCGCCGACACGTTTCTATCACGGCGGTTGAATCGTAGGGCAAACGCGCCCAATCTGTTACACTTCACGAACATTTGACTGATTAGCAGGCTCTGAGATGGTTGACGATTCACAAGACACGACGCACTTTGGCTTTCAGACTGTCGCCAAAGCGCAGAAAGCTGACATGGTGGCCCACGTATTTCATTCCGTGGCGGCGAAGTACGATGTGATGAATGACTTGATGTCGTTCGGCATTCATCGCTTGTGGAAACGCTTCACCATTGACTGCAGCGGTGTGCGCCGTGGACAAACCGTGCTGGATTTAGCCGGTGGAACAGGCGATCTGACGGCGAAGTTTTCCCGTCTGGTGGGTGAAACTGGCCGCGTTGTTCTGGCCGATATCAATGACTCCATGCTGAAAATGGGACGCGAAAAGTTGCGTAACATCGGCGTGGTGGGCAATGTGGAATACGTGCAGGCAAACGCCGAAGCGCTGCCATTCCCGGATAATACCTTTGACTGCATCACGATCTCCTTCGGCCTGCGTAACGTCACCGACAAAGAAAAAGCGCTGCGCTCCATGTACCGTGTACTGAAGCCGGGTGGACGTCTGTTGGTGCTCGAGTTCTCTAAACCGATCATTGAGCCGCTGAGCAAAGCCTACGACGCCTATTCCTTCCACGTGCTGCCGCGTATCGGTGAACTGGTGGCGAACGACGCGGAGAGCTACCGCTATCTGGCGGAGTCCATTCGCATGCACCCGGATCAGGACACCCTAAAAGCCATGATGCAGGATGCGGAATTTGAGAACGTTGAATACTTCAACATGACGGCGGGTGTCGTTGCGCTGCATCGCGGTTACAAATTCTGAGTGGAGGTGTCCCGTGCCCTTTAAACCCTTAGTCACCGCAGGCATCGAGAATGTGCTCAATGCCTTCCTGTATCGCGCGCCGGCGCTAAAAGCTGCACGTCAGCGACTTAACGGGAAGGTCCTGCGCATTGTATTAAAAGAGTTCTCAACGCCGCTCGTGCTGGTCTTCAGCGAACGCCAGCTCGATGTTCTGGGTGAGTGGGAAGGCGAGGCGGATTGCTCGGTCATTACCCATATGAGCGTGCTGCCAAAACTGCGCGATCGCCAGCAATTGACGGCGCTTATCCGCAGCGGTGAGCTGGAAGTGGAGGGCGACATCCAGGTCGTACAAAACTTCGTTGCGCTCAGCGATCTGGCGGAGTTTGACCCGGCAGAACTGCTCGCGCCTTTTATTGGTGACATCGCCGCTGAAGGGATCGGGAAAGCTATTCATGGCGGCACGGCGTTCTTGCGCAAAAATCTGCAACGGCAGCAGCGCTATGCCGCAGAAGTCCTGACTGAAGAGTGGCGCATGGCCCCCGGTCCGCTGGAAGTGGCATGGTTTGCGGAAGAAACCGCTGCTGTTGAACGTGCGGTTGATGCATTAACCAAACGGCTGGAAAAACTGGAGGGCAAATGACGCCTGGTGAAATTCGGCGCCTCTATTTTATCGTCCACACCTTTTTGAGTTACGGGCTCGATGAGCTTATCCCCAAAATGCGTATCACGCTGCCGCTTAGAATCTGGCGGCGGATGTTGTTCTGGATGCCTAATCGTCATAAAGGTCAGCCGCTGGGTGAACGTCTGCGTCTGGCGCTGCAGGAGCTTGGCCCGGTATGGATTAAGTTCGGACAGATGCTCTCAACCCGCCGCGATCTCTTCCCGCCTCATATTGCCGATGAACTGGCAATGCTGCAGGACCGTGTTGCCCCGTTTGACGGAGTGAGGGCGAAGAAACAGATCGAAGAGGCAATGGGTAATCTTCCCGTTGAAACCTGGTTTGACGATTTCGAAATAGCCCCGCTGGCGTCGGCGTCTATTGCTCAGGTGCATACCGCGCGTCTGAAAGAGAACGGCAAAGAGGTGGTGATCAAGGTGATCCGCCCGGATATCCTGCCGGTCATTAAAGCTGACATGAAGCTGATTTATCGTCTGGCGCGCTGGGTACCACGTTTGTTACCTGATGGCCGTCGTCTGCGCCCGATGGAAGTGGTGCGGGAATACGAAAAAACGCTGATTGATGAGCTTAACCTGCTGCGCGAGTCGGCAAACGCCATTCAGCTGCGTCGTAACTTTGAAAACAGCCCGATGCTTTATGTGCCTGAGGTCTATTCAGACTACTGCAGTCAGAACATGATGGTCATGGAGCGCATCTACGGTATTCCGGTTTCGGATGTGGCGGCGCTGGAGAAGCAGGGAACGAACATGAAGTTGCTGGCCGAACGTGGCGTTCAGGTCTTCTTTACTCAGGTGTTCCGCGACAGCTTTTTCCATGCGGATATGCACCCGGGCAATATTTTTGTGAGCTACGAGCATCCTGAGGATCCGAAGTATATCGGTATCGACTGCGGGATTGTGGGGTCGCTGAATAAAGAAGATAAGCGTTATCTGGCCGAGAACTTTATCGCGTTCTTCAACCGTGACTACCGTAAGGTGGCCGAGCTGCACGTTGACTCCGGCTGGGTTCCGCCGGACACCAACGTCGAAGAGTTTGAGTTTGCTATTCGTACCGTCTGCGAGCCGATTTTTGAAAAGCCGCTGGCAGAAATCTCCTTCGGGCACGTGCTGTTAAACCTGTTTAATACGGCTCGCCGCTTTAATATGGAAGTTCAGCCGCAATTAGTTTTACTTCAGAAAACATTACTTTACGTTGAGGGTGTAGGTCGCCAACTCTATCCTCAGTTAGACTTGTGGAAGACGGCTAAACCGTTCCTGGAATCCTGGATTAAGGATCAGGTAGGTTTTCCAGCGCTGGTGCGCTCATTGAAAGAGAAAGGCCCGTTCTGGATTGAAAAAATGCCCGAAATTCCTGAACTGGTTTACGACAGTTTGCGTCAGAGCAAGAACCTTCAGCACAGCATGGATAAAATCGCCCGCGAGCTTCAATCCAGTCGCGTGCGCCAGGGGCAATCACGCTATCTCTTTGGGATTGGCGCAACGCTGCTGTTGAGCGGTACGTTGCTGCTAATCAATCGTCCGGACTGGCAGATGATGCCCGCCTGGCTGATGGCTGGCGGGGTTGTTGTCTGGCTAGCCGGATGGAGAAAAACGCGCTGAGTTTGCGTCGCCATCGACGGGTCGCATACGTATAATGCGACTTGACCAATTAATCATCTATTCCTGAGGAATTTGTATGGGTGGTATCAGTATCTGGCAATTAGTCATTATTGCCGTCATCGTCGTGCTGCTGTTTGGCACTAAAAAGCTCGGTTCTATCGGTTCCGATCTGGGCGCGTCTATCAAAGGCTTCAAGAAAGCAATGAGCGATGATGAGAACAAGCAGGATAAAGCCAGCCAGGATGCTGATTTTACTGCAAAATCCATCTCCGATAAGCAAGAAGAAGCCAAAAAAGAAGACGCCAAAAGCCACGATAAAGAGCAGGTGTAAGTCGTGTTCGACATTGGTTTTAGTGAGCTGCTGCTAGTCTTTGTGATTGGCCTGATCGTGCTGGGCCCGCAGCGTCTGCCCGTGGCGGTGAAAACCGTTGTGGGCTGGGTGCGTGCGCTGAGATCGCTGGCATCGACCGTTCAGAATGAACTGGCACAGGAACTTAAGCTCCAGGAGTTTCAGGAAAGCCTGAAAAAGGTCGAGAAGGCGAGCATGGATAACCTGACGCCGGAACTGAAAGCCTCAATGGATGAACTGCGCGAAGCGGCGGAATCCATGAAGCGCTCTTACAGCGTTAACGATCCTGAAAAAGCGAGCGATGAAGCGAACACCATTCATAACCCGGTGGTGAAGGACAGCGAAGCGCAACGTGAGGGCGTGACGCCAGCGAGTGCTGAGCACCAGGCCGCCGCGCCAGAACAGACGCCGCAGGAAACCGAAGTGAAAAAACAGGCGCAGCCGGAAGACCCCACGATAAAAGTGGCGGAAGCGAAACCCGTCGCGCCTGTTTCCGAATCATCCCCCTCGTCGAGTGATAAAGCGTAACCATGGCAGTAGATGATACTCAACCGCTTATTACGCACCTTATTGAGCTGCGTAAGCGCCTGTTAAACTGCATTATTGCGGTTCTGGTGATATTCCTGTGCCTGGTCTATTTCGCCAACGATATCTATCAGGTGGTCTCTGCACCGCTGATTAAGCAGATGCCGCTGGGGGCAACGATGATTGCAACAGATGTTGCCTCACCGTTCTTTACCCCTATTAAGCTCACCTTTTGGGTGTCGTTGATTGCGTCTGCACCCGTCATCCTTTATCAGGTATGGGCGTTTGTGGCGCCAGCGCTGTATAAACATGAACGTAAACTGGTGATCCCGCTGCTGGTCTCCAGCTCGTTGCTGTTCTATATCGGTATGGCGTTTGCCTACTTCGTTGTCTTCCCGCTGGCCTTTGGCTTCCTGACGCACACCGCGCCGGAAGGGGTGCAGGTGTCGACAGATATCGCCAGCTATCTCAGCTTCGTCATGGCGCTGTTTATGGCGTTTGGCGTGGCATTTGAAGTGCCGGTCGCCATTGTGCTGCTTTGCTGGGTTGGGGTAACCACCCCTGAAGACCTGCGTAAAAAGCGTCCGTATATCCTGGTAGGTGCATTTGTGGTCGGCATGCTGCTTACGCCGCCGGATGTTTTCTCGCAGACGTTACTGGCTATACCGATGTATTGCCTCTTTGAGGTTGGCGTATTCTTCTCGCGTTTCTACGTGGGTAAAGGACGCCGATCGGACGATGTAGACGATGCGTCTGAAAAGACCACTGAAGAGTAAAACCAGCCGCCCGTCAGGGCGGTTGTTATATGGGGATTCGCATGTTTGATATCGGACTCAACCTGACCAGCTCGCAGTTTGCAAAAGATCGCGATGACGTTGTTGCGCGTGCTTTTGACGCCGGCGTTAAAGGACTCCTGCTGACCGGAACTAACCTTCATGAGAGCGAGCAGGCGCAGCTTCTGGCGCAACGTTATCAACACTGCTGGTCAACCGCAGGCATCCACCCTCATGACAGCAGCCAGTGGACCGAGGAGAGCGCACAAATCCTTTACAGACTCGCGAAAACCGCTGAGGTGGTGGCCATTGGCGAGTGTGGGCTCGATTTTAACCGCAACTTCTCCACGCCTGACGAACAGGAAAAGGCATTCACTGCCCAGCTTGCTCTGGCGGCAGAGCTTGAAATGCCCGTCTTTATGCATTGCCGCGACGCGCACGAACGTTTTCTCGCGCTTCTGGATCCCTGGCTGGATAAACTCCCCGGCGCAGTGCTGCACTGCTTCACCGGTTCAAGGAAGGAGGCGCAGGAGTGCCTGGCGCGCGGGCTGTTTCTCGGCATTACCGGCTGGGTTTGTGATGAGCGCCGCGGGCTTGAGCTACGCGAGCTGTTACCGTTGATTCCGGCCGACCGTTTGCTTATTGAGACCGATGCGCCTTATCTGCTGCCGAGAGATATGACGCCCAAACCGTCATCGCGGCGAAATGAGCCTGCATACCTGGGGCACATTGTTGAGCGCGTGGCGCGATGGCGTGGAGACGATCCGCACTGGCTTTCTGCGCAGACGGATGACAACGTGCGCCATCTCTTCAGGATCAGTTTTTAAACTTTACGGAAGTCGGTATTTTTGACGCTCTGCAACACCTGCTTGTTCAGCAGGTTGAGCAACAACATGGAGCGTGCTTCACCGTCCGGCTCGGCGAAAATTGCCTGCAGGCCTTCGAATGCACCTTCCGTAATGACGACGTTATCACCCGCGTAAGGGGTTTCCGGGTCGGTGATCCCTTCGGGCTGTTGATACACCGAAAGCTGATGAATGACCGTCGACGGAACGGTGGCCGGGTGGGCGCCAAAACGAACGAAGTGGCTGACGCCGCGCGTTGCGCTGATGGTGGTGGTGTGGATCACCTCAGGGTCGAACTCCACGAACAGGTAGTTCGGGAATAACGGCTCACTGACGGTTGTGCGCTTCCCGCGCTGCATTTTTTCAAGCGTGATCACGGGTGTCAGACAATTTACAGACTGACGTTCAAGATGTTCCTGCGCGCGCTGAAGTTGCCCGCGTTTGCAATACAGTAAATACCAGGCCTGCATAATCACTCTTTCCCTTAGTTCGGGGCGCAAGCATATCAAAACCCTGGAGGGATCGCTAAGTTGATTATAATGGGTGAACCTGGAACAGAACGCATAAGTTCACGCTAATTTAACAAAATTACAGCATCAAGCAGGCTTACGCCGTATAATGAAGCGCTTACAGAGAGGCCATGACTAACTGCATGAAATACCACGATCTCCGCGACTTCCTGACGCTGCTGGAAAAGCAGGGCGAACTCAAACGCATTACACTTCCTGTTGATCCTTATCTGGAAATGACAGAAATTGCTGACCGCACCCTGCGTGCCGGTGGCCCCGCGTTACTCTTTGAAAATCCGAAAGGTTACTCCATGCCGGTGCTGTGCAACCTGTTTGGTACACCGCGTCGTGTCGCATTGGGGATGGGGCAGGAAGACGTTACCGCGTTGCGTGAAGTGGGTAAGCTGCTGGCATTTCTGAAAGAGCCAGAGCCACCGAAAGGCTTCCGCGATCTGTTCGACAAGCTGCCGCAGTTTAAGCAGGTGCTGAACATGCCAACCAAACGCCTGCGCGGTGCGCCGTGCCAGCAAAAAGTGCTGGAAGGCGATGCGGTTGATTTGACCAAAATTCCCATTATGCAGTGCTGGCCTGAAGATGCTGCGCCGCTGATCACCTGGGGTTTGACCGTCACGCGCGGTCCGCATAAAGAACGGCAAAATCTGGGTATTTACCGCCAGCAGTTGATTGGTAAGAATAAGCTCATCATGCGCTGGCTGTCGCATCGCGGCGGCGCGCTGGATTTCCAGGAGTGGTGCGCTGCGCATCCGGGTGAACGTTTCCCGGTCTCTGTCGCCTTAGGTGCTGACCCGGCCACTATTCTGGGAGCCGTTACACCCGTGCCGGATACGCTCTCTGAATATGCGTTTGCCGGCCTGCTGCGCGGGACAAAAACCGAAGTCGTGAAGTGTATTTCGAACGATCTCGAAGTTCCGGCCAGTGCGGAAATTGTGCTGGAAGGTTACCTTGAGCAGGGCGAACTGGCACCGGAAGGCCCTTACGGCGACCACACCGGTTATTACAACGAAGTGGATAATTTCCCGGTGTTTACCGTTACGCACATTACGCAGCGTGAAGATGCGATTTATCACTCTACCTACACCGGTCGTCCACCGGATGAACCCGCAGTACTGGGGGTGGCGCTGAATGAAGTGTTTGTGCCGATCCTGCAAAAGCAGTTCCCGGAAATCGTTGATTTTTACCTGCCCCCTGAAGGGTGCTCGTATCGCCTGGCGGTAGTGACGATGAAGAAGCAGTATCCCGGTCATGCGAAACGCGTGATGATGGGCGTCTGGTCTTTCCTGCGCCAGTTTATGTATACCAAATTTGTTATTGTCTGCGATGATGACGTTAACGCTCGCGACTGGAATGACGTCATTTGGGCGATTACCACGCGAATGGACCCGGCGCGCGATACGGTGTTAGTCGAGAACACGCCGATAGATTACCTGGACTTTGCCTCGCCGGTTTCCGGTCTTGGCTCAAAAATGGGACTGGATGCCACAAATAAATGGCCTGGCGAAACCGACCGTGAATGGGGTCGCCCGATCAAAAAAGATCCTGCCGTGACCGCGCGTATTGACGCGATCTGGGATGAACTGGCCATAATGAATAACGGTAAACCTGAAACAGGCCGTTAAGCCCTATAGACTTCACGACAGAGAGAGCGAATGACAACCTTAAGCTGTAAAGTGACCTCGGTAGATGCCATCACCGACACCGTATATCGCGTCCGTTTAGTGCCAGAAGCGGCATTCTCTTTCCGCGCTGGTCAGTACTTAATGGTAGTGATGGATGAGCGTGATAAGCGTCCTTTCTCTATGGCCTCTACGCCAGCAGAGAAAGAATTTATTGAGCTGCATATTGGTGCGTCTGAGCTTAACCTGTACGCGATGGCCGTTATGGACCGCATCCTGAAAGAACGTGAGATTGTGGTCGACATCCCTCACGGCGAAGCGTGGCTGCGCGATGACGAAGATCGTCCGCTGATCCTGATCGCTGGCGGTACGGGATTCTCTTATGTGCGCTCTATTCTGTTGACCGCTCTGGCACGTAACCCGGACCGTGACATCACCATTTACTGGGGTGGCCGCGAAGAGAAACATCTGTATGACCTGTCTGAGCTGGAAGCGCTGAGCGTAACCCATCCTAACCTGCGCATTGAGCCGGTGGTTGAGCAGCCGGAAGAGGGCTGGCGTGGGCGTAGCGGTACCGTGCTGACGGCGGTATTGCAGGATCACGGCACGCTGGCAGGACACGATATCTATATCGCAGGTCGTTTCGAGATGGCGAAAATCGCCCGGGACCTGTTCTGTAACGAACGTGACGCGCGTGAAGATCGCCTGTTTGGCGATGCGTTTGCCTTCATTTAAATAAAAAACCCGCCCCTGACAGGCGGGAAGAACGGCAACTAAACTCTCTCTCTTCGCCAATGACGCCATAACTGCGTTGGCTGCGTTCGTTCACCCGAATCACTTACTTGAGTAAGCTCATCGGGATTCGCTCGCTTGCCGCCTTGTTCTGACGTCATTGGCTCTGAGATACTTTTCCTGATTTACACTCTCTCAAACACCGTCGCGATACCCTGACCCAACCCGATGCACATTGTTGCCAGTCCGAACTGGGCATCTTTGCGCTCCATCAGATTAATCAGCGTCGTGCTGATACGCGCCCCGGAGCAACCGAGTGGGTGGCCGAGGGCGATCGCGCCGCCGTTGAGGTTAATTTTCTCGTCGATCTGTTCCATCAGCCCCAGATCTTTAATGCACGGCAGGATCTGCGCGGCGAAGGCTTCGTTCATCTCGAACAGATCGATGTCGCTGGCGGCTAGTCCCGCTTTTTTCAGCGCCAGCTTCGAGGCCGGAACCGGGCCGTAACCCATGATTGAAGGATCGCAGCCCACGACAGCCATCGAACGTACCCGAGCGCGTGGGGTTAACCCCAGCTCACGGGCGCGGCTTTCGCTCATCACCAGCATCGCCGCTGCTCCGTCGGACAGCGCCGACGAGGTACCTGCCGTGACCGTACCGGTGACCGGATCAAATGCCGGACGCAACGTAGAAAGTGCTTCCACCGTTGTTTCCGGGCGGATCACTTCGTCGTAGCTGAACTGCTTCAGAACGCCGTCCGCATCGTGACCGCCGGTAGGGATGATCTCGTTTTTAAATGCGCCGGACTGCGTGGCAGCCCAGGCGCGGGCATGGGAACGTGCGGCAAACGCATCCTGCATTTCACGGCTAATGCCGTGCAGGCGGGAGAGCATCTCCGCGGTGAGACCCATCATTCCCGCAGCTTTTGCCACGTTACGGCTCATCCCCGGATGGAAATCGACGCCGTGGCTCATCGGGACGTGCCCCATATGCTCCACACCGCCGACCAGGCAGGCCTGAGCATCGCCGGTCATGATCATACGTGCCGCATCGTGCAGCGCCTGCATGGACGAACCGCACAGACGGTTAACGGTGACGGCCGGAACCGAATGCGGGATCTCCGCCAGCAGTGACGCATTACGCGCGATATTGAAGCCCTGCTCCAGGGTCTGCTGCACGCAGCCCCAGTAGATATCGTCGAGCGCGGCGGGGTCCAACGCCGGATTACGCGCCAGCAGGCTACGCATCAGGTGTGCGGAGAGGTCTTCCGCGCGCACGTTACGGAATGCGCCGCCTTTTGAACGGCCCATCGGGGTGCGAATCGCATCAACAATGACAACCTTTTCCATTGTGACTCCTTAAGCCGTTTTCAGCTCGCCAACCGGACGGGCTGGCTCAACTGCTGGGTAATAGGGTTCGTTATGGCGCGCTTTGTTGCGCAGCCCTTCAGGCACTTCATAGAGCGGGCCGAGGTGCTGATGCTGCTGAGCCATATCGAGATAGCGGGCGCTGCCGATGGTGTCCAGCCAGCGGAACGCGCCGCCGTGGAACGGAGGGAAGCCCAGGCCGTATACCAGCGCCATATCCGCTTCGGCCGGGCTGGCGATAATGCCTTCTTCCAGACAACGCACCACTTCGTTGATCATCGGGATCATCATGCGGGCGATGATCTCATCGTCGGTGAAGTCACGTTTTGACTGGCATACGTCGGCCAGCAGGCCATCCACCGCCGCATCCTCTTCTTTCTTCGGTTTGCCTTTGCTGTCTTCTTTATAGCGCCAGAAGCCCAGGCCGTTTTTCTGACCGAAGCGGTTAGCGTCGAACAGGGCGTCAATCGCGTCGCGATAATCTTTCTGCATGCGCTGCGGGAAGCCTGCCGCCATCACCGCCTGGGCGTGATGGGCGGTATCAATACCGACCACGTCCAGCAGATACGCCGGGCCCATCGGCCAGCCGAACTGTTTTTCCATCACTTTGTCGATTTTGCGGAAGTCTGCCCCATCGCGCAGCAGCTGGCTGAAACCGGCGAAGTAAGGGAACAGTACGCGGTTGACGAAAAAGCCCGGGCAGTCGTTAACAACGATCGGCGTTTTGCCCATCTTGCTTGCCCACGCCACCACTTTGGCGATGGTTTCGTCAGAGGTTTTTTCCCCTCGGATCACTTCGACCAGCGGCATACGGTGTACCGGGTTGAAGAAGTGCATTCCGCAGAAGTTTTCCGGACGCTTCAGTACGCTCGCCAGTTCGCTAATCGGAATAGTCGAGGTATTAGAGGCCAGTACGGTATCCGGACGAACTTTGTCTTCCGTTTCCGCCAGCACCGCTTTTTTGACTTTCGGGTTCTCTACGACCGCCTCAACGACCACGTCCACACGATCAAAACCGCTGTATTCCAGCACAGGCTGAATGGTAGAGATCACGCCCGCGAGCTTCAGCCCGTCAATTTTGCCGCGCTCCAGCTGTTTATTCAGCAACTTGGCCGCTTCGGTCATGCCCAGCGTCAGGGATTTCTCGTTAATGTCTTTCATCACTACCGGCACGCCTTTCCAGGCTGACTGGTAGGCGATGCCGCCACCCATAATGCCCGCCCCGAGTACCGCCGCGTGTTTTGGGGTCTCAACGTTTTTGGTCAGCTGTTTAGCTTTGCCTTTCACGAACTGATCGTTCAGGAAGATGCCAACCAGCGCGCGGGCTTCGTTGGTGTGCGCCAGCGGGACGAAGCTCTGATTTTCCAGTTTCAGGGCTTCGTCACGGCCCAGACGGGCGGCCGCTTCAATGGTTTTCACTGCCGTAATCGGCGCCGGGTAGTGTTTACCCGCCGTCTGCATCACCATGCCTTTGGCGATGGTGAAGCTCATGGTGGCTTCTATCTTGCTGAGTTTTAACGGCTCAAGCTTCGGCTGGCGTTTGGCTTTCCAGTCGAGATCGCCATTAATGGCCTGACGCAGAATAGCCAGAGCGCCTTCAACCAGTTTTTCTGGCTTAACCACGCCGTCCACCAGGCCGATTTTCTGCGCCTGTTCCGCGCCGACATCTTTACCGGCGGCGATGATCTCCAGCGCGCTGTCAGCACCCAGCATGCGCGGCATACGGACGGATCCGCCAAAGCCCGGCATGATCCCCAGTTTGGTTTCCGGCAGGCCGATACGCAGATCCGGCGTGGCCAGACGGTAGTCGGTTGCCAGCACGCATTCGCAGCCACCGCCTAATGCGTAACCATTAACGGCGGAAATAGTCGGAACAGGCAGGTCTTCCAGACGGTTAAAGACGCTGTTTGCAAAGTGCAGCCACTGGCTCAACTGTTCTTCAGGCACCTGGAACAGGGAAAGGAATTCGGTGATATCGGCACCGACAATAAAGGCTGCTTTGTTTGAGCGCAGCATCAGCCCTTTTAATTCAGTTTGCTTTTCAAGTACTTCCAACGCCTGGCCAAGACTGGCCACCGTCGCGGTATCAAGCTTGTTCACTGAGCCGGGGGCATCGAACACCAGTTCGGCAATGCCATCTTCCAGCCAGTTGAGGTACAGGGTGTCGCCTTTGTAGAGCATGTCAGTCTCCTGAATCCAGCAATTGGATCTGGTCATACCAGATGAAACGGAGTGTGGGATTTATGTTAATAAAATGCAAATTACTCATTAAGAAATTGCTGCATTGATCACGGTCGGTGGAAATCACGCAGCCGGAGTGAGGTGTGCTAAGATGCGATGACTTGAGGTCAAAAAAACGAAAGGAAGAATGATGGACTCACTGGCTTCGCTTTATAAAAATCATATCGTTACTCTACAGGAACGTACCCGCGATGTACTGGCCCGCTTCAAACTGGATGCCCTGCTTATCCATTCCGGCGAGCTGATAAACACATTTCTTGATGACCATGCCTATCCGTTCAAGGTTAACCCGCAGTTTAAAGCCTGGGTGCCTGTTACTCAGGTTCCTAACTGCTGGTTGCTGGTGGATGGCGTGAACAAGCCGAAACTGTGGTTCTACCTGCCGGTCGATTACTGGCACAACGTGGAACCGCTGCCGACCTCTTTCTGGACGGAAGAAATTGATGTGATTGCGCTGCCAAAAGCGGACGGCATTGGCAGCCAGCTACCTGCTGCACGCGGCAATATCGCCTATATTGGCCCGGTTCCGGAGCGTGCATTGGGTCTGGATATTCCCGCGGACAAACTCAACCCGAAAGGGGTGCTGGACTTCCTGCATTACTACCGTGCGTACAAAACCGATTACGAACTTTACTGCATGCGTGAAGCGCAAAAAACGGCGGTGAATGGCCATCGTGCCGCGCACGAGGCGTTCCAGTCCGGCATGAGCGAATTCGATATCAACCAGGCGTACCTGACCGCGACCGGCCACCGTGATACCGACGTGCCATACAGCAATATTGTCGCGCTGAATGAGCATGCTTCTGTTCTTCACTACACCAAACTGGACCATCAGGTTCCGTCGGAAATGCGCAGCTTCCTGCTTGATGCCGGCGCTGAGTACAACGGTTATGCGGCTGACCTGACCCGTACCTGGGCGGCTAATGCTGACACCGATTTCGCGCAGCTGATTAAAGACGTGAACGATGAGCAACTGGCGCTTATTGGTACCATGAAAGCCGGTACCAGCTACGTGGATTATCACGTTCAGTTCCATCAGCGCATCGCGAAGCTGCTGCGTAAGCATCAGATTGTGAAAGACATGAGCGAAGAGGCAATGGTCGAGAACGATCTCACCGGGCCATTCATGCCGCACGGTATTGGTCACCCGCTGGGCCTGCAGGTTCACGACGTCGCTGGCTTTATGCAGGATGATACCGGTACGCATCTTGCGGCACCGTCTAAATATCCTTACCTGCGCTGCACCCGTATTCTTGAGCCTCGTATGGTGTTGACGATTGAACCGGGGATCTACTTTATTGAATCCCTGCTGGCGCCATGGCGTGAAGGTCAGTTCAGCAAACACTTCAACTGGGAAAAAATTGACGCACTGAAACCGTTTGGCGGTATTCGTATCGAAGATAACGTGGTGATTCACGAGAACGGTATCGAGAATATGACGCGAGACCTGAAGCTGGCCTGATGGAAAGCTGGCTGATACCGGCTGAACCGGTCACCTTTGTTGAGGAAATCAAGAAAAGCCGCTTTATTACGCTGCTGGCACACACCGACGGCGTTGAAGCGGCAAAGGCATTTGTTGAGTCTGTCCGGGCTGAGCATCCTGACGCACGTCACCACTGTGTGGCGTGGGTGGCAGGGCCCCCGGACGATTCGCAACAGCTTGGCTTTTCCGATGACGGTGAACCCGCGGGAACCGCCGGTAAACCCATGCTCTCGCAGCTGATGGGCAGCGGCGTGGGTGAAATTACCGCCGTGGTGGTGCGTTACTACGGCGGCATCTTGTTAGGCACGGGCGGGCTGGTGAAAGCCTATGGCGGTGGCGTTCAGCAGGCACTGAATATATTGACGACCACCCGCAAAACGCCGCTCACCGAATATACTCTATTGTGTGATTACGCCCAATTATCCGGCATCGAAGCGTTGCTGAAACAGTTTAATGGCGTTATCGCGCACAGTGACTTTCAGGCGATGGTGCAATTACGCGTGGCGCTTCCTCAGGCAGAGCTGGCTGCTTTTTCAGCAAAACTGGCAGATTTTAGTCGCGGTTCGTTGCAATTACTGCCGATTGAAGAATAATCCCCACCTCACTTTTTTGAATACCAAAGGAAGCGGCAGAGATGCATTTTCGTGCCATAACCCGAATCGTTGGACTGCTGGTCATACTTTTTTCCGGGACGATGATTCTCCCAGGACTGGTGGCGCTTATCTACCGGGACGGCGCGGGGCGGGCATTTACCCAGACCTTTTTTGTCGCACTGGCGATTGGCTCGCTGCTGTGGTGGCCGAATCGTCGTCAGAAAGGTGAGCTGAAATCCCGCGAAGGCTTTCTGATCGTGGTGCTGTTCTGGACGGTGCTGGGGAGCGTGGGTTCGCTGCCCTTTATCTTCTCCGAGCAACCTAACCTGAGCATCACGGATGCCTTTTTTGAATCGTTCTCGGGGTTAACGACCACCGGGGCGACGACGCTGGTGGGTCTGGATTCATTACCCCACGCCATCCTCTTTTATCGCCAGATGCTGCAGTGGTTCGGCGGTATGGGGATCATCGTCCTGGCGGTAGCTATTCTGCCCATTCTGGGCGTCGGTGGGATGCAGTTGTACAGGGCTGAAATGCCCGGGCCGCTGAAAGATAACAAGATGCGCCCGCGTATTGCCGAGACGGCGAAAACCCTGTGGCTGATTTATGTCCTGCTGACGGTGGCCTGTGCGCTGGCGCTCTGGTTTGCCGGGATGCCTGCTTTTGATGCCATCGGACACAGCTTTGCGACAATCGCTATCGGCGGGTTCTCCACCCACGATGCCAGCGTAGGCTACTTCGATAGCCCAACGATCAACACCATCATTGCGATTTTCCTGCTGATTTCTGGTTGTAACTATGGCCTGCACTTCTCTTTACTGAGCGGGCGAAGCCTGAAGGTGTACTGGCGCGACCCTGAGTTCCGCATGTTCATTGGTGTCCAGCTTACGCTGGTCGTCATCTGTACCCTGGTACTGTGGTTCCATGATGTTTATAACTCCGCGCTGACGACCCTAAACCAGGCGTTCTTCCAGGTGGTATCAATGGCGACGACCGCCGGATTTACCACGGACAGTATTGCGCGCTGGCCGCTGTTCCTGCCGGTACTCCTGCTGTGCTCTGCGTTTATTGGCGGCTGCGCCGGGTCGACGGGCGGTGGCCTGAAGGTGATTCGTATTCTGCTGCTGTTCAAGCAGGGCAACCGTGAGCTGAAACGACTGGTCCACCCGAACGCGGTCTACAGCATTAAACTGGGGAACCGCGCGCTGCCGGAACGTATTCTCGAAGCCGTATGGGGCTTTTTCTCGGCGTATGCGCTGGTCTTTATCGTCAGTATGCTGGCGATCATCGCGACGGGGGTGGATGATTTCTCCGCCTTTGCGTCCGTCGTCGCAACATTGAATAACCTCGGGCCAGGCCTGGGGGTCGTGGCGGATAACTTTGCCAGTATGAACCCGGTCGCGAAATGGATCCTCATTGCCAATATGCTGTTTGGTCGTCTTGAGGTCTTTACTCTGCTGGTGCTCTTCACCCCAACATTCTGGCGCGAATAAGGAGCCGTTGATGAAAACACTGATTCTTTTCTCTACGCGAGACGGACAAACACGTGAGATTGCCGCGTATCTGGCGTCGGAATTAAAAGAACTGGGTATTTACTCGGATGTGGTGAACCTGAATCGCGCGGAGCAGATCACATGGCAGGAGTACGATCGCGTGGTGATTGGCGCCTCTATTCGTTACGGGCATTTCCATCCAGCGCTGGATCGCTTTGTGAAAAAGCACACGGCGGTGCTCAACAAATTGCCCGGCGCGTTTTACTCGGTCAATCTGGTTGCGCGTAAAGCCGAGAAGCGTACGCCGCAGACCAACAGCTATACGCGCAAGTTTTTACTCAGCTCACCGTGGCAGCCAGACCTGTGCGCGGTTTTTGCTGGTGCGCTGCGTTACCCTCGATACCGTTGGTATGACCGTTTCATGATCCGCCTGATTATGAAAATGACCGGTGGTGAAACCGATACCCGTAAAGAAGTGGTTTATACCGACTGGTCGCAGGTGGCCAGTTTTGCGCGGGAAATCGCACATTTAACGGACGATTCGCGACTTAAATAAGCGTTAAGTTTGAAAAGTGAGCGAACGAAAAGTTTTTTGTATTTTGTGCTTGTCACTGTGAAATAACTCCCTATAATGCGCCTCCACTGACACGGAACAACGGCACACACGCCGCCGGGTCAGCAGAGAAAAGCAAAATAAACGCTTGACTCTGAAGCGGGAGAGCGTAATATGCACACCCCGCGCCGCAGCGAAAACGAAGCGGCACTGCTCTTTAACAATTTATCAGACAATCTGTGTGGGCACTCAAAGTGACATGGATTCTTAATGTCTTCGGACAATAAATGAATACCAAGTCTCTGAGTGAACATACGTAATTCATTACGAAGTTTAATTCATGAGCATCAAACTTAAATTGAAGAGTTTGATCATGGCTCAGATTGAACGCTGGCGGCAGGCCTAACACATGCAAGTCGAACGGTAGCACAGAGAGCTTGCTCTCGGGTGACGAGTGGCGGACGGGTGAGTAATGTCTGGGAAACTGCCTGATGGAGGGGGATAACTACTGGAAACGGTAGCTAATACCGCATAACGTCGCAAGACCAAAGAGGGGGACCTTCGGGCCTCTTGCCATCAGATGTGCCCAGATGGGATTAGCTAGTAGGTGGGGTAACGGCTCACCTAGGCGACGATCCCTAGCTGGTCTGAGAGGATGACCAGCCACACTGGAACTGAGACACGGTCCAGACTCCTACGGGAGGCAGCAGTGGGGAATATTGCACAATGGGCGCAAGCCTGATGCAGCCATGCCGCGTGTATGAAGAAGGCCTTCGGGTTGTAAAGTACTTTCAGCGGGGAGGAAGGTGTTGTGGTTAATAACCACAGCAATTGACGTTACCCGCAGAAGAAGCACCGGCTAACTCCGTGCCAGCAGCCGCGGTAATACGGAGGGTGCAAGCGTTAATCGGAATTACTGGGCGTAAAGCGCACGCAGGCGGTCTGTCAAGTCGGATGTGAAATCCCCGGGCTCAACCTGGGAACTGCATTCGAAACTGGCAGGCTAGAGTCTTGTAGAGGGGGGTAGAATTCCAGGTGTAGCGGTGAAATGCGTAGAGATCTGGAGGAATACCGGTGGCGAAGGCGGCCCCCTGGACAAAGACTGACGCTCAGGTGCGAAAGCGTGGGGAGCAAACAGGATTAGATACCCTGGTAGTCCACGCCGTAAACGATGTCGACTTGGAGGTTGTGCCCTTGAGGCGTGGCTTCCGGAGCTAACGCGTTAAGTCGACCGCCTGGGGAGTACGGCCGCAAGGTTAAAACTCAAATGAATTGACGGGGGCCCGCACAAGCGGTGGAGCATGTGGTTTAATTCGATGCAACGCGAAGAACCTTACCTACTCTTGACATCCAGAGAACTTTCCAGAGATGGATTGGTGCCTTCGGGAACTCTGAGACAGGTGCTGCATGGCTGTCGTCAGCTCGTGTTGTGAAATGTTGGGTTAAGTCCCGCAACGAGCGCAACCCTTATCCTTTGTTGCCAGCGGTTAGGCCGGGAACTCAAAGGAGACTGCCAGTGATAAACTGGAGGAAGGTGGGGATGACGTCAAGTCATCATGGCCCTTACGAGTAGGGCTACACACGTGCTACAATGGCGCATACAAAGAGAAGCGACCTCGCGAGAGCAAGCGGACCTCATAAAGTGCGTCGTAGTCCGGATTGGAGTCTGCAACTCGACTCCATGAAGTCGGAATCGCTAGTAATCGTAGATCAGAATGCTACGGTGAATACGTTCCCGGGCCTTGTACACACCGCCCGTCACACCATGGGAGTGGGTTGCAAAAGAAGTAGGTAGCTTAACCTTCGGGAGGGCGCTTACCACTTTGTGATTCATGACTGGGGTGAAGTCGTAACAAGGTAACCGTAGGGGAACCTGCGGTTGGATCACCTCCTTACCTTAAAGAACCTGCCTTTGTAGTGCTCACACAGATTGTCTGATGAAAAAACAGCAGTAAAAATCTCTGCAGGCTTGTAGCTCAGGTGGTTAGAGCGCACCCCTGATAAGGGTGAGGTCGGTGGTTCAAGTCCACTCAGGCCTACCAAACTCCTTTTAAAGGATGAGCGGTACAGAGATTACAAACGATGGGGCTATAGCTCAGCTGGGAGAGCGCCTGCTTTGCACGCAGGAGGTCTGCGGTTCGATCCCGCATAGCTCCACCATCTTTTACTGCGAACACAAGAAAACTTCAGAGTGAACCTGAAAAGGTGCACTGCGAAGTTTTGCTCTTTAAAAATCTGGATCAAGCTGAAAATTGAAACGACACACATGTTATGTGTGTTCGAGTCTCTCAAATTTTCGCAAACCGATGATGAATCGAAAGAAACATCTTCGGGTTGTGAGGTTAAGCGACTAAGCGTACACGGTGGATGCCCTGGCAGTCAGAGGCGATGAAGGACGTGCTAATCTGCGAAAAGCGCCGGCGAGGTGATATGAACCTTTGACCCGGCGATGTCCGAATGGGGAAACCCAGTGTGATTCGTCACACTATCGTTAACTGAATACATAGGTTAACGAGGCGAACCGGGGGAACTGAAACATCTAAGTACCCCGAGGAAAAGAAATCAACCGAGATTCCCCCAGTAGCGGCGAGCGAACGGGGAGCAGCCCGGAGTCTGAATCAGCTTGTGTGTTAGTGGAACGGTCTGGAAAGTCCGACGGTACAGGGTGATAGTCCCGTACACGAAAATGCACAGGTTGTGAACTCGAAGAGTAGGGCGGGACACGTGGTATCCTGTCTGAATATGGGGGGACCATCCTCCAAGGCTAAATACTCCTGACTGACCGATAGTGAACCAGTACCGTGAGGGAAAGGCGAAAAGAACCCCGGCGAGGGGAGTGAAAAAGAACCTGAAACCGTGTACGTACAAGCAGTGGGAGCCTACTTGTTAGGTGACTGCGTACCTTTTGTATAATGGGTCAGCGACTTATATTCTGTAGCAAGGTTAACCGTATAGGGGAGCCGAAGGGAAACCGAGTCTTAACTGGGCGTTAAGTTGCAGGGTATAGACCCGAAACCCGGTGATCTAGCCATGGGCAGGTTGAAGGTTGGGTAACACTAACTGGAGGACCGAACCGACTAATGTTGAAAAATTAGCGGATGACCTGTGGCTGGGGGTGAAAGGCCAATCAAACCGGGAGATAGCTGGTTCTCCCCGAAAGCTATTTAGGTAGCGCCTCGTGAACTCATCTTCGGGGGTAGAGCACTGTTTCGGCTAGGGGGCCATCCCGGCTTACCAACCCGATGCAAACTACGAATACCGAAGAATGTTATCACGGGAGACACACGGCGGGTGCTAACGTCCGTCGTGAAGAGGGAAACAACCCAGACCGCCAGCTAAGGTCCCAAAGTCATGGTTAAGTGGGAAACGATGTGGGAAGGCACAGACAGCCAGGATGTTGGCTTAGAAGCAGCCATCATTTAAAGAAAGCGTAATAGCTCACTGGTCGAGTCGGCCTGCGCGGAAGATGTAACGGGGCTAAACCATGCACCGAAGCTGCGGCAGCGACGCTTATGCGTTGTTGGGTAGGGGAGCGTTCTGTAAGCCGTTGAAGGTGGCCTGTGAGGGTTGCTGGAGGTATCAGAAGTGCGAATGCTGACATAAGTAACGATAAAGCGGGTGAAAAGCCCGCTCGCCGGAAGACCAAGGGTTCCTGTCCAACGTTAATCGGGGCAGGGTGAGTCGACCCCTAAGGCGAGGCCGAAAGGCGTAGTCGATGGGAAACAGGTTAATATTCCTGTACTTGGTGTTACTGCGAAGGGGGGACGGAGAAGGCTATGTTAGCCGGGCGACGGTTGTCCCGGTTTAAGCATGTAGGCGGAGGTTCCAGGTAAATCCGGTACCTTATTAACGCTGAGGTGTGATGACGAGGCACTACGGTGCTGAAGTAACAAATGCCCTGCTTCCAGGAAAAGCCTCTAAGCATCAGGTAACACGAAATCGTACCCCAAACCGACACAGGTGGTCAGGTAGAGAATACCAAGGCGCTTGAGAGAACTCGGGTGAAGGAACTAGGCAAAATGGTGCCGTAACTTCGGGAGAAGGCACGCTGATATGTAGGTGAAGCCCCTGCGGGTGGAGCTGAAATCAGTCGAAGATACCAGCTGGCTGCAACTGTTTATTAAAAACACAGCACTGTGCAAACACGAAAGTGGACGTATACGGTGTGACGCCTGCCCGGTGCCGGAAGGTTAATTGATGGGGTTAGCGGTAACGCGAAGCTCTTGATCGAAGCCCCGGTAAACGGCGGCCGTAACTATAACGGTCCTAAGGTAGCGAAATTCCTTGTCGGGTAAGTTCCGACCTGCACGAATGGCGTAATGATGGCCAGGCTGTCTCCACCCGAGACTCAGTGAAATTGAACTCGCTGTGAAGATGCAGTGTACCCGCGGCAAGACGGAAAGACCCCGTGAACCTTTACTATAGCTTGACACTGAACACTGGTCCTTGATGTGTAGGATAGGTGGGAGGCTTTGAAGCGTGGACGCCAGTCTGCGTGGAGCCGACCTTGAAATACCACCCTTTAATGGCTGGTGTTCTAACGTAGACCCGTAATCCGGGTTGCGGACAGTGTCTGGTGGGTAGTTTGACTGGGGCGGTCTCCTCCCAAAGAGTAACGGAGGAGCACGAAGGTTAGCTAATCCTGGTCGGACATCAGGAGGTTAGTGCAATGGCATAAGCTAGCTTGACTGCGAGAGTGACGGCTCGAGCAGGTGCGAAAGCAGGTCATAGTGATCCGGTGGTTCTGAATGGAAGGGCCATCGCTCAACGGATAAAAGGTACTCCGGGGATAACAGGCTGATACCGCCCAAGAGTTCATATCGACGGCGGTGTTTGGCACCTCGATGTCGGCTCATCACATCCTGGGGCTGAAGTAGGTCCCAAGGGTATGGCTGTTCGCCATTTAAAGTGGTACGCGAGCTGGGTTTAGAACGTCGTGAGACAGTTCGGTCCCTATCTGCCGTGGGCGCTGGAGAATTGAGGGGGGCTGCTCCTAGTACGAGAGGACCGGAGTGGACGCATCACTGGTGTTCGGGTTGTCATGCCAATGGCACTGCCCGGTAGCTAAATGCGGAAGAGATAAGTGCTGAAAGCATCTAAGCACGAAACTTGCCCCGAGATGAGTTCTCCCTGAGACTTTAAGTCTCCTGAAGGAACGTTGAAGACGACGACGTTGATAGGTCGGGTGTGTAAGCGCAGCGATGCGTTGAGCTAACCGATACTAATGAACCGTGAGGCTTAACCTTACAACGCCGAAGCTGTTTTGGCGGTGAGAGACGATTTTCAGCTGATACAGATTACAGAATTTGCCTGGCGGCTTTAGCGCGGTGGTCCCACCTGACCCCATGCCGAACTCAGAAGTGAAACGCCGTAGCGCCGATGGTAGTGTGGGGTCTCCCCATGTGAGAGTAGGGAACTGCCAGGCATCAAATAAGTGAAAAGGCCATCCGTAAGGATGGCCTTTTTGCGTTTCTGCGCTATACAAACTAATCCCCCAACGCCCTGCTTATACGGTAAACTACCTGCGTTTTTGCATCAGGATAGCGTCTATGAACCACTCCCTTAAGCCCTGGAATACCTTTGGTATTCAACGCAATGCTAATCACATTGTCCGTGCCGATACTGCACAGCAGTTGCTGAATGCATGGCAAAGCGCAACCGAAAAAAACGAACCCGTACTGATTCTGGGCGAAGGAAGTAATGTCCTGTTTCTCGACGATTTTGCGGGAACAGTGATCGTTAACCGCATCATGGGAATTGATGTGGAAGAGCGCGCCGATAGCTGGCACTTGCACGTGGGGGCCGGAGAAAACTGGCATCACCTGGTGCAATTTACCCTTGAAAAAGGGATGCCAGGCCTGGAAAACCTTGCGCTTATTCCGGGCTGCGCGGGATCATCACCGATTCAAAACATCGGTGCCTATGGCATCGAGCTGAAACATGTCTGTGAATACGTCGATTGCATCGAACTGGCGACTGGAACGGCTAAGCGTTTAACCGCAGAACAGTGCCGTTTTGGCTACCGTGACAGTATCTTCAAACATGAATATCAGGATCGCTACGTGATTGTCGCCGTGGGCCTGCGCCTGTCGAAGAACTGGCAGCCCGTACTGACCTACGGTGATTTAACGCGTCTCGATCCGGCTACCGCCACACCCCGCGATGTGTTTGACTCGGTTTGTCATATGCGCATGACCAAGCTTCCCGACCCGAAAGTAAATGGAAATGCCGGAAGTTTCTTCAAAAACCCGGTGATCGACAGCGAAAAGGCAAAGGTCTTCCTTGAAGGATGGCCCGCAGCACCACATTACCCTCAGGCAGATGGCAGCGTGAAGCTGGCTGCGGGATGGCTTATCGATCAATGCCAGCTTAAAGGCACTTCAGTCGGAGGCGCTGCCGTTCATCAGCAGCAGGCTCTGGTACTGATCAATCAACATGATGCGAGCAGTGATGACGTGGTCAAACTGGCTCATTATGTTCGTGAACGTGTGGGTGAAAAGTTTAACGTCTGGCTGGAGCCAGAAGTCCGCTTCATTGGCCGCACAGGTGAAGTGAATGCCGTGGAGACCATCGCGTGAAAGACAATACCATCCCGTTAACCCTAATTAGCATCCTTGCGGATGGGGAGTTTCATTCTGGCGAGCAGCTGGGTGAGCAGCTGGGCATGAGCCGTGCAGGCATTAATAAGCATATCCAGACCCTCCGCGACTGGGGTGTCGATGTCTTTACCGTTCCTGGAAAAGGGTACAGCCTGCCGGAACCCATTCAATTGCTGAATGAAGACGTGATTCGTAGCCAGATTGGGCACGGCAATGTTGCGGTGCTGCCGGTGATTGACTCAACGAACCAGTATCTTCTGGAGCGTCTGCCTGAACTGAAATCCGGCGATGCCTGCGTTGCAGAGTATCAGCAGGCCGGGCGTGGTCGCCGAGGGCGAAAATGGTTCTCGCCCTTTGGTGCCAACCTCTACCTATCCATGTACTGGCGACTCGATCAAGGCCCTGCCGCAGCGATTGGCCTGAGTCTGGTCATCGGGATTGTCATGGCAGAGGTGCTGCACGATCTGGGCGCCGATCGGGTGCGTGTTAAATGGCCTAACGATCTTTACCTGAACGATCGTAAACTTGCCGGTATTCTGGTCGAACTGACGGGAAAAACGGGCGATGCGGCGCAAATCGTGATTGGCGCGGGCCTCAATATGGTGATGCGTAACGTACAAAACGATGTGGTCAACCAGGCCTGGACGAATCTCCAGGAGGCGGGGATCGTCATCGATCGTAACATCCTTGCCGTGCGTATGATTAAAGAGTTGCGCAGTTCACTGACGCTTTTTGAACAGGAAGGGCTCGCAACGTTCCTGTCTCGTTGGGAAAAACTGGACAACTTTATCAATCGCCCGGTGAAATTACTGATTGGTGATAAAGAGATCTACGGCATTTCCCGCGGGATTGACGCTCAGGGCGCGTTGCTCCTGGAACAGGATGGCGTGATCAAGCCCTGGATGGGCGGTGAGATTTCACTGCGAAGTGCCGAATAACCGAATGGGGTGAATGATGCGAAAACCCGTCTGCGCGACCCTGGCTGTGATGATGAGCTTGCTGTCTCTCCTCTCTCGCAGGCGGGTCAGGCCTGGGAGAGTTACAAGGCGCGCTTTTTCAAACCGGAAGGCCGCATTGTTGATACCGGCAACGGCGACGTTTCGCATACGGAAGGTCAAGGTTTCGCCATGTTAATGGCGGTGGCTAACGACGATAAGGCCACGTTCGATAAGCTCTGGCAATGGACCAACAGGACGCTAAAGAACAACGAAAATGGTCTGTTTTACTGGCGTTATAACCCCGCGGAGTCCAATCCGGTCGCTGATAAAAACAACGCCACAGATGGCGATGTCCTGATTGCATGGGCGTTGTTAAAAGCCGATGCGCGCTGGCATGACAAACGCTACAGCGCCGCATCGGATGCGATTACGAAAGCATTGATTGACCACAACGTAATCCGCTATGCGGGTTACCGCGTGATGCTGCCCGGCGTACAGGGATTTAAGCTTGAGGGTGAAGTGGTCCTTAATCCTTCCTATTTTGTGTTTCCGGCCTGGCAGGCCTTTGCCGGACGCAGTCATTTGCCGGTCTGGCGTGAATTGATAAAGGACGGGAAACGTCTGCTGGGAAAAATGGGATCGGGTAAAGCGAATCTACCGACAGACTGGGTTTCGCTGGCATCCGCGGGCAAGCTGACGCCGGCCAAAGGCTGGCCACCGCGAATGAGCTACGATGCGATTCGTATTCCGCTGTACATAGCCTGGTCTGATAAACAAAGCCCGCTGCTGACGCCCTGGAAAGCCTGGTTTGGCCAGTTCCCACGGGAACATACACCCGCCTGGGTTAACGTCACGACCAACGAATACGCGCCCTATATGATGGAAGGCGGTCTGCTGGCGGTCAGGGATTTAACGATGGGTCAGCCATCCGGCGAACCGGAAATCACCTCTAACGACGACTACTATTCGGCAAGTCTGAAAATGCTGGTATGGATTTCAGCGCAATAATAACGCACTGACAATCCCCTCTCCCTACAGGGGAGAGGGGTAAATCCTTTATTGCGGATACGGTACCCAATCTCCGCCGTTCAGACGAACGTACGGTTTGTTCTGGTACTGAATCACAACAGCATTCGCGTTTTCGGAGACCTCTGCCGTTTGCGGCAGGTTGCTGGTGAGCTGATTCCAGTTCACGCTATCTTCCACAAACAGCTTCCCGTCCACGGCACGGGCAACCAGTTCTGAAATTGCCAGATAGCTGGTTGGCTGTGTAATCTCAATCGGCGCGCCCTGGTGCGGAGCCTTCATACCAAAGAATTTAATGCCCGCAGGCACGTTGGTAATGGACGGGCTTGGAATATCACGCAGACCTGACACCTGCATTCTGTCGCCTTTCAGCGCGCCGCCGTGTTCAGGCACGACAACCACCATCACTTTACGGCCTGATTTTTCCAGCTCAGTGAAGAACGCATCCAGCTCGTCGAAGAATTTCTGCGCACGCACTTTATAATCTGCCGTTTTGCTCACGCCCGGGAAGTGGTTACCGTCGTGAAGCGGCAGGGTGTTAAAGAACGTCGCACTGCGCGGGTTGCTGTCTTTTTCGATGGTTTGCAGCCAGCGCTGCAGTACGGCTGTATCGTCGTAAACAGGTGAACCGTCGAAGCCGAGCAGAGTAACGGGAAGCCCGGTTTGATCCATCAGCGGCGCCTGCATGCCACCCTGTTCACGCACCTCTTTCAGGAAGTTACCGAACTGGCCGTTATGTCCCAGCATCAGATGCTGCGTAAAGCCCAGCTTCGCGAGGTTATCGAACAGATAACACTGATTCCCTGCCGGCTGGTACAGGTTTTTATGCGATGTCTGACCGCAGCTTGCACGCAGAAGGCGAATCGCTGCCGGGCCGCTGTATGAGGTGGCAGAGTTGAAATCTTTAAACTGGATATCGAAATGAGACCACAGTGGGTGAGACATTAATCCGGCTGCATCCACATCGGCCCAGGAGAGGGAACAGATGTTAATCACCAGCAGCTCAAACGGTTGAGCATCTGCCGGCAGTGCATCCGGGAATTTCGTCTGTCGCTTATCTTCTGCGGTATAGAAGCTGGAAAGCCACGCATTGAGGTTGGTGGAGGTCGGCGGTGCGGTCTGGGTTGGAATATCACCTACCACAGGCGTATCGCCTGCCGTGGTAACAGTAGCCGCTGCGCTTCCACCCGTGGTGGTCACCGTGGTGGTTGGTTGACCGGCAGGCCACAGGGAGAAGTCCGGTCCTGCCAGCGTCAGTACGTTAAGCCAGATCATAATGGCGACAACAAACACCGTGACGCGGATCCACTGCGACAGGAACAGCCAGGCCACCAGCAGGACAAAGATAGCGCCAATCATCTGCCAGTTAATAAAGCGCTCAACCAGATCAAGCATGTAGTCTGCACTGAAGCCCGCAACTTGTGATCCCTGGCTCATTATGCTGTCCGGACCCGGTAGCCAGGTATCGTGCCAGAACAGCGCAAAGCCGACGGGGATGGCTACCCAGTGACGTAAACGATGCAGCCTGATATTCGGCAACGGCATCAGCAGGAAGGCCATAAAGACCAGGTTAAGCAGGGGATGGAAATTCAGATAGCCTGCCCAGAGCAAACCAAACTTCACCAGAAAGTAAAAGTTCCAGCCGGAAAGGCCGCGCCAGTATTGCCAGAGCGGCGAGGGTGACGAAGCGGTATAGGTAGAATTAGTCATGTTTTCGGTCTGCCTTGACGTGTGATGCCCGTGTCAGTGTTCCGGCTGGTTTTACATAGCGAGGTTTTATAAACATCACTCTGGCCGTATCACGGATACGACGTATGGAATGGCGCGCATAGTAGCCAAGCGGGAAAAAGATCAGCGCACAGAATACGACCAGTTGAATAATATCGCTGATATTCATGATGGTACGTTCTCCCCATTCTCGGTTAATAAGCGATGGGGTTCCGGAACCCGACGCCAGACATGACCGTCATGTCTGGCATTGAGAATCGGTTTTGCATCGCTGGTGATCACCAGCGGTTTAACCCATTGTTCAGGCTGAAGTGCGCGCATCTGCACCAGCTCCGCGCTGATAGCATTATCTTCGAACCAGATCATACGGTTTGAGAAAATATCCCCGGTAGGCAGGGGAAAGATGTGGTTAAGCGCGGTATCAAGATCGTTCACCCGGCAGAAGGACAAAAATAGCACCAGGCGATTGTCGCCAATGGTCATGATGTCCCCTGTACGATTCGGACGACATAAGGTGAGAGCCTGTTCAACGCGGATACCCGGAACAGGACGCAGGGCAACCATCACCCCTTTCCCGTCCGCAGGAAGTAGCGTGTTGCTCATCATATTGCCGACGGCGTCGCAGAAGTTATCCCATTTCTGGTATCCGCGCAGCTTCATCGGCTGCGTCATGGAGAGCAAGGTGGAAATGTCTTCCGGCACATGGCGGCTGAACTGCTGTCCCTGAACGCTTTCGATTAGCGTCAGGCAGCGTGACAGCGGCGCATTCCATGGAACAACCATATTTGCTCCGCAGCCAAGCAGCAGACGCTCATCGGTGGCGCGCAGGCTGGTATTGTTTTCCCGCACCACAATTTTTAATGCGCTGCCGCGCTGGCGACGTAAGGTATGAATTTGTCTCGCCAGCGTCTCAATCTGGTTATTTTGCATCAACGAGAAAACAAGGGTTGCCGCCTGGGTTGTACGAGCTTCATGAAAAAGCGCTTCGTTAGACTCAAACAGCGACCAGTTTTCCGACAGCGCGGGCGCGCCCTCTAAAACCGCAATATGGCTCAGGATGCGTTTTTCATCACTGCGCGGCTGCACAACCGTTTCTTCCTGCTGTGCCAGGTGCCATTTCCCCTCACTCTGTTTCAGGGTCAGCTGTTGCCTGGCGCTCACGCCTTTTTCATTACACCAGAAAGCAATATCGTAGAGATAGCTGCCCACCTGGTCACGCAGACTGGCCAGACCGAACAGGGAGCGATATTCACCCATTAAAAGTGAAAATAACTTGTCATTATTACTGCCGGGATTGACGACCAATAGCGTGCAATTTTGAAATTTTGCCCATTTATTGATTTTTTCCAGCCACGGCAGCAGTTTTTCAGCAGGGATATTTTGCAGGACGTTATTTGCGCATTTAAGAATCACTAAATAGTGATCCGGATCAATGGAGCACTGAACGTCGCGGGACAAAAAGTATAGACTATCCACTTCTGCTGACATGGAAAATAAGCGCACGGTTTGCGGTCCGCCGTCACTTTCCAGCGTGATAATTTTCTTCGGCTCTTCGCCCATGCTAATGACAGCCACGCGGGAATCCTTATCCTGGGCGGCAATTGTCTGGTTTACCAGACTGATGGCATCTTCATTACGGTCGGTATTAATCCACCAGACTCCACCGACTGGCATGTGGCTCAATTCGTCCCATAATGACTGGATGCCAATAGAAAATATGGAGTCCACGGTGTCCCTCTTTTCGTCTAATTTATCTGTATCTCAGTTTACTAGCGAAAGCGTAGAAATAAACCTAACATTGAAATTAAAGAACATCAGATTTAGCATGTAAATGAAATTTGTCAGGGCAGGACGCCCCGCAACTTCTGAGCGTGCGATTTTCCTCAAAGGGATGGCAGAAAAATGGATAATAACGAACCCGGAACCCCAGTCGACTCGACCCTGGGCTATACATTCCAAAACGATTTTCTGGCGCTGACGCAGGCCTTTTCTTTACCTGAAATAGATTACACCGATATTTCCCAGCGGGAACAGTTGGCCGCGGCTATTAAACGCTGGCCATTATTAGCTGAATTCGCCCATCAACAATAAGGGAGCCATTGATGGCCATACTCGGATTACAGGGTGTCCGTGGCGGTGTGGGTACCACATCCGTTACCGCGGCGCTGGCGTGGTCATTACAGCTTTTAGGTGAATCGGTGTTGGTGATTGACGCCTGCGCCGATAATTTGCTGCGTATGTCGTTCAACGTCGACTTCACTCGTGAAGCGGGTTGGGCACGCGCGTTGCTTGATGATAAAGACTGGCGGGATGCAGGGCTGCGCTATACCTCTCAGCTTGATTTACTGCCTTTTGGTCAGCTCACCACCACCGAACGTGAGAATGAAGCCGCTTATCAGCGGTTGTTTTCGCAGTTCACGCTTGCATTGCAAAGTCTGAAAGAAAAAGGCCACTACCAGTGGATCCTGGTGGATCTGCCGCACGGCGCCGGGACGTTAACCCGGCAGCTTATCGCGCAGTGCGATCATGTTCTCTCCATCGTCAACGTGGATGCAAATTGCCATATTCGTCTGCATCAACAGGGGCTGCCGCAAAATGCGCACCTCCTGATTAACGACTTACGCATCGGGAGCCAGATCCAGGACGATCTCTACCAGGTCTGGCTACAGAGTCAGCGTCGCCTGCTACCCATTGTGATTCACCGGGATGAAGGAATGGCAGAATCCCTGGCCTCCAAGCAGCCGCTCGGCGAGTACCGCAGCGATTCCCTGGCGGCAGAGGAGATCCTCACGCTGGCTAACTGGTGTCTGCTGAACTTCGCCAACGCGGCGGAGCCGGCAGGGAGTTCGGTATGAGTCGACTCGCCAGTTGGTTCCTTATCCCGCCGGTTAATGCGCGTCTGAGCGAACGCTACCGACATTTTCGTCGGCATGGTGCGTCGGCATTCAGTGCCGCGCTTGGCTGTTTCTGGATGATTATGGCCTGGATGTTCATTCCGCTTGAACATCCGCGCTGGCAGCGCATACGTGCGCACCATAATGAATTATATCCACACATTAACCCTGACCGGCCGCGGCCTTTGGATCCGGCGCGTTATCTCATTCAGGCCGTCTGGCTGGTCGTCACCTCGTCGCAGCGAGAACGCCAGACGCCGCACTGGCGCAGTTTCTCCCGCGTTCAACAGCTGCGCGAGCGCTATCACCAGTGGCTGGATAAATTGCCTGACAGCGTGACCGACAAAACCAGCCATCTGGATAACCAAAAAGAGCTCGGGCACCTCCACCCGGGCCTGCGGCGTTTTATCCTCGGCGTGATTGTCGTGTTCTCACTGATTCTGGCGCTGGTCTGTATTACGCAACCCTTCAATCCCCTGGCGCAGTTCACCTTCCTGATCCTGCTGTGGGGCGTGGCGTTGCTGGTGCGTCGTATTCCGGGCCGCTTCTCGGCACTGATGCTGATTGTGCTGTCGCTGACCGTTTCCTGCCGCTATATCTGGTGGCGTTATACCTCAACGCTGAACTGGGACGACCCGGTGAGTCTGGTCTGCGGTCTGATTCTGCTGTTTGCCGAAACCTATGCCTGGATTGTGCTGGTGTTGGGGTATTTCCAGGTCATCTGGCCGCTCAATCGCCAGCCCGTACCGCTGCCGAAGGACACCACGACGTGGCCGACTGTCGATCTCTTCGTCCCAACCTACAACGAAGACCTGAGCGTGGTGAAAAACACCATTTATGCTGCGCTCGGCATCGACTGGCCGAAAGATAAACTCAAGGTCTGGATCCTGGATGACGGCAACCGCCCAGCGTTCCGCCAGTTCGCGGAAGAGGTCGGCGTCGAATACATCGCCCGTCCGACGCACGAACATGCTAAAGCCGGTAACATCAATAACGCGCTGAAGTATGCCACCGGGGAGTTTGTCTCGATCTTTGACTGCGACCACGTACCTACGCGATCGTTCCTGCAGATGACCATGGGCTGGTTCCTGAAAGAGAAAGAGCTGGCGATGATGCAGACGCCGCACCACTTCTTCTCGCCGGACCCGTTTGAACGCAACCTTGGCCGTTTCCGTAAGACCCCGAACGAAGGCACGCTGTTCTATGGTCTGGTGCAGGATGGTAACGACATGTGGGACGCCACGTTCTTCTGCGGCTCCTGTGCGGTTATCCGCCGTAAACCGCTGGATGAAATTGGCGGTATTGCCGTCGAAACGGTGACTGAAGATGCGCACACCTCGTTGCGTCTGCACCGTCGGGGTTATACCTCGGCCTATATGCGTATTCCTCAGGCCGCCGGTCTGGCGACGGAATCGCTCTCGGCGCACATTGGTCAGCGTATTCGCTGGGCGCGCGGCATGGTGCAGATTTTCCGTCTCGATAATCCACTGATAGGGAAAGGGCTCAAGCTGGCGCAGCGTCTCTGCTACGTCAACGCGATGTTCCACTTCTTATCCGGCATCCCGCGGCTGATCTTCCTGACCGCACCGCTGGCGTTCCTGCTCCTTCACGCCTATATCATCTACGCCCCGGCGCTGATGATTGCGCTGTTTGTTCTGCCGCACATGATCCACGCGAGCCTGACGAACTCGAAGATTCAGGGTAAATATCGCCATTCCTTCTGGAGTGAAATCTACGAAACGGTGCTGGCCTGGTACATTGCGCCGCCAACGATGGTGGCGCTGATCAACCCGCATAAAGGGAAATTCAACGTCACCGCGAAGGGGGGGCTGGTGGAAGAGGAGTACGTCGACTGGGTGATCTCCCGTCCGTATATCTTCCTGGTGTTGCTGAACATCGTTGGCGTCATCGCCGGTATCTGGCGTTACTTCTACGGCCCTGAAAATGAAATCCTGACCGTCTTTGTGAGTATGGCCTGGGTCTTCTACAACCTGATTATTCTTGGCGGCGCGGTGGCGGTGTCGGTGGAGAGTAAACAGGTTCGTCGCGCGCATCGCGTTGAAATCTGCATGCCCGCGGCGATTGCCCGTGAAGATGGTCACCTCTTCTCCTGTACCGTGCACGACTTCTCTGACGGTGGTCTGGGGATCAAAATCAACGGCCAGGCGAAAGTGCTGGAAGGGCAAAAAGTTAACCTGCTGCTTAAGCGTGGCCAGCAGGAGTATGTCTTCCCGACGCAGGTAGCGCGTGTGGCGGGCAATGAAGTCGGTCTGCAACTGATGCCGTTGACCAAAAAGCAACACATTGATTTTGTGCAGTGTACGTTTGCCCGTGCGGATACATGGGCTCTCTGGCAGGACAGCTTCCCGGAAGATAAACCTCTGGAAAGCCTGCTGGATATTCTGAAGCTGGGGTTCCGTGGCTATCGTCACCTTGCAGAATTTGCCCCGTCGTCGGTGAAATTAATTTTCCGGTCACTTACTTCGCTGGTTTCCTGGGTCGTGTCGTTCATTCCTCGTCGTCCTGAGCGGGATGAGGCGAAGCAGGCGGACCCGGTTATGGCTCAACAATGATGATAACGCGATGAAAACAAAACTTTCCTGGTTATGTGCAGTGGCAATGGGGATGAGTGCGCTCCCCGCAACAATGGCTAACGCAGAGCCTGATAACGCAGCGGCAACGCCTGCGCCAACAGTGCCTGTGGTCGCGCAGGCAACCGATCCGGTTATTACTGCCGCGCCCGGTCAAACAGAAAATGTCATTCCGAACCAGCCAACGGAGGGGAACACTCTACCCGCCGAGAACCCGGTTATCGGACAGGTGATGCCGGGTGTTCGGGGGGCGAATGCGCCCGTTGTCGCGGAAAATGCCCCGTCACGCGACGTCAAGCTGACCTTCGCGCAAATCGCGCCGCCGCCGGGCAGCATGGTATTGCGCGGCATCAATCCTAATGGCGGCATTGAATTTGGCATGCGCAGCGATGAAGTCGTCTCGAATGCCGTGCTGAACCTTGAATATACCCCGTCGCCGTCCCTGCTGCCGACCCAGTCTCAGTTGAAGGTTTACCTGAACGATGAGCTGATGGACGTACTGCCGGTTACCAAAGAACAACTGGGTAAGAAAACGCAGGCGCAGGTGCCGATTAACCCGCTGTTCATTACCGACTTTAACCGCATTCGTCTGGAGTTTGTGGGTCACTACCGCGATGTCTGTGAAAACCCGGCCAGCAACACGCTGTGGATGGACATCGGGCGTAACTCCTCGCTGCAGATGACCTATCAGTCCCTGGCGCTGAAGAACGATCTCTCCGCCTTCCCGGTGCCGTTCTTCGATCCTCGTGATAACCGTCCGCTCACGCTGCCGATGGTGTTTGCGTCGTCCCCGGACGTAACCGAGCAGCTGGCGGCCACCATTGTGGCTTCCTGGTTTGGTTCGCGTTCCGGCTGGCGCGGTCAGAACTTCCCTGTGATGTATGACAAAATGCCGGACAGAAACGCGATTGTATTTGCCACCAACGCGAAACGTCCTGCCTTCCTGCGCGATCATCCTGAAGTCAAAGCGCCAACCATTGAGATGGTCAGCCACCCGGATAACCCGTACGTGAAGCTGCTGGTGGTCTTTGGTCGTGACGATAAAGATCTGGTCCAGGCGGCAAAAGCGATTGCCCAGGGCAACGTTCTTTTCCGCGGCAACAGCGTCGTGGTGGACGAGGTCAAGCCGCTGCTGGCGCGTAAACCTTATGATGCGCCAAACTGGGTGCGTACCGACCGTGTCGTGACGTTTGGTGAGCTGAAAACCTATGAAGAGCAGCTGCAGGCGTCCGGGCTTGAACCCTCGCCTATTAGCCTGTCATTGAACCTGCCGCCGGATCTGTACCTGCTGCGTACCAACGGCATTGATATCAATCTTAACTACCGCTATACCGCCCCAGCGACGAAAGACAGCTCGCGCATGGATATCAGCCTGAACAACCAGTTCCTGCAATCGTTCAGCCTGCAAAGTACCCAGGACACTAACCGACTGATGCTTCGCCTGCCGGTGCTGCAGGGGCTGCTGGACGGTAAAACGGATGTCTCCATTCCGGCACTGAAGCTTGGGGCAATCAACCAGTTGCGTTTTGACTTCCAGTACATGAACCCGATGCCTGGCGGTTCGGTGGATAACTGCATCACCTTCCAGCAGGTTCAGAACCACGTTGTCATCGGCGATGAGTCGACCATCGACTTCTCGAAGTACTATCACTTCCTGGCGATGCCGGATCTGCGCGCCTTTGCTAATGCAGGCTTCCCGTTCAGCCGCATGGCCGATCTCTCTGAGTCCATCGTTGTGATGCCAAAAGCGCCAAACGAAGGTCAGGTGACAACCCTGCTTGATACCATAGCAACCGTTGGGGCCCAGACGGGATTGCCGGCAATTAACGTCACGTTGACGGACGATGGCAGCCAGATCCAGAACAAAGACGCTGACATCATGGTCATCGGTACGATTCCGGATAAGCTGAAGGATGATAAGCGTATCGACCTGCTGGTGAAAGCCACGGAGTCCTGGGTTAACACCCCGCTGCGCCAGACCGATTTCCCGAGCATCATGCCGGATGCGAACGATCGCCAGGCCAGCGCGCAGACGGCCGTCACCTCTCAGGGGGCGATGGCTGCGGTAGTGGGCTTCCAGTCACCTTATAACGATCAGCGTAGCGTGGTGGCGCTTCTGGCGGACAGCCCGCGTGGCTATGAACTGCTGAATACGGCGATGAACGACAGTGGTAAACGTGCCGCGATGTTTGGCTCTGTGTCGGTGATCCGTGAGTCTGGCGTCAACAGCCTGCGCGTGGGTGATGTGTACTACGTCGGCCATCTGCCGTGGTTCGAACGCCTGTGGTATGCGCTGTCTAACCATCCGGTTCTGCTCGCCATCCTGGCCGCGGTCAGCGTGGTCTTGCTGGCATGGGTGCTGTGGCGTCTGCTGCGTATCATCAGCCGTCGTCGCCTCAACCCGGATGAGTAAGATGTGATGAAAGCCTTTCGCTGGTGTGCAGTAGCAGCGTTGATGCTGGCGGCGCTTCCTCTTCGCGCCGCCTGTACCTGGCCTGCCTGGGAGCAGTTCAAAAAGGATTACATCAGCGAGGGCGGGCGCGTCATTGATCCCAGTGACACGCGCAAAATTACGACGTCGGAAGGGCAAAGCTATGCGTTGTTCTTTGCTCTGGCCGCCAACGACCGCCGCGCGTTTGAGCAAATACTGACATGGACGCGCGATAACCTTGCCGGCGGCAATCTCAACGACCATCTGCCTGCCTGGCTCTGGGGGCAGAAAGACAAAGAAAACTGGGCGGTGATTGACACCAACTCCGCCTCAGATGCCGATGTCTGGATCGCCTGGTCACTGCTTGAAGCGGGCCGGTTATGGAAACATCCGGACTACACCCGCACGGGTAAGGCGCTGTTGAAACGCATTGCCGGTGAGGAAGTGGTGAAAGTACCAGGGCTCGGCGCCATGCTGCTTCCGGGTAAAGTCGGTTTTGCTGATGAAAACGCCTGGCGCTTTAACCCCAGCTATCTTCCTCCGCAGTTAGCAAGCTATTTCACCCGCTTTGGTGCCCCGTGGACCACGCTTCGTGAAACGAATCTGCGACTGCTGCTGGAAAGCGCGCCAAAGGGGTTCTCGCCGGACTGGGTGCAGTATCAGAAAAACAGAGGCTGGCAGTTAAAGCAGGATAAAGCGCTGGTAGGGGGCTATGACGCCATTCGTGTCTATCTTTGGGTGGGCATGATGAGTGATAAAGACCCTCAGAAAGCCCGGTTGCTGACGCGCTTCCAGCCGATGGCGGCAAAAACAATGAAACAGGGCGTGCCGCCGGAAAAAGTGGACGTGGCGACGGGTAAACGCACCGGCAATGGTCCGGTCGGGTTCTCTGCCGCCATGCTGCCGTTTTTACAACAGCGCGATGCTCAGGCGGTTCAGCGCCAGCGCGTTGCAGACCATTTTCCCGATAACAACGCCTATTACAGCTATGTACTGACTCTCTTTGGTCAGGGATGGGATCAGCATCGTTTTCGCTTCACCGCTAAAGGTGACTTAATACCGGATTGGGGCCAGGAATGCGCAAGTTCACAGTAAATTTACTCACTTTATCGCTTGGGCTGGCACTGATGCCGCTGGCGCAGGCCGTTAACTCTCCGCAGCAGAAACAGCTGCTGGAGCAGGTTCGGCTGGGCGAGTCGACACAGCGTGAGGATTTGGTTCGTCAGTCGCTCTATCGTCTTGAACTGATTGATCCGAACAACCCTGATGTTATCGCCGCCCGTTTTCGTTACCTGCTGCGCCAGGGCGATACCGCCGGTGCGCAAAAAGAGCTGGATCGCCTGAAAGGGATCGCTCCGGGCTCCAGCGCGTATCAGTCCTCACGCAATACGATGCTGCTTTCCACCCCGGATGGCCGACAGCAGTTACAGCAGGCGCGCTTGCTCGCCACGACAGGGCACACTCAGGAGGCGATTGCCGCCTATGACAAGCTCTTTGACGGCAACCCGCCGGGTGGCGACGTGGCGACGGAATACTGGAATGTGGTGGCGAAAGATCCTGCCCGCCGCAATGCGGCCATTAACCAGCTGAAAAAAATTAACAGCAGCAGCCCCGGTAATACGCAGCTGCAGACGACGCTTTCCCAGCTCCTGTTCCAGAGCGGGCGCCGCGATGAGGGCTTTGCGGTCCTGCGGGAGATGGCTAAATCGACCGGCGGCCGCAGCCAGGCGTCTGACATGTGGTATGAGCAGATCAAAGACCAGCCTGCCAGCAGCGCCAGCGTCAGCGCGTTGCAAAAATACCTGAGCGTTTTCAGCGACGGCGATAGCGTCGCGGCGGCGCGTGCCCAGCTTGAAGCGCAGCAAAAACAGCTCGCAGACCCGGCCTTCCGGGCGAAAGCGGAAGGTCTGGCGGCAGTGGACGCCGGGCAGGGGAGTAAGGCGGTTACGGAGCTGCAAAAAGCCGTCAGCGCCAACCATGCTGACAGTGAAGCGGTGGGTGCCCTGGGACAGGCTTATTCCCAGAAAGGCGATCGTGCCCGCGCGGTGGCGCAGTTCGAAAAGGCCATAGCCCTCGACCCGCAGAGCGATAACCGGGGTAAATGGGACAGTTTGCTGAAGGTCAACCGCTACTGGCTGCTGATCCAGCAGGGCGATGCGGCGCTCAAGGCGAATAACCCGTCACAGGCGGAACGTTACTATCAGCAGGCACGTAACATCGACAATACCGACAGTTACGCGGTGCTGGGCCTGGGTGATGCCGCGGCGGCACGTAAAGATAACGATGCGGCGGAGCGTTATTATCGTCAGGCGTTGCGTATGGACAGCGGTAACAGCAATGCGGTTCGCGGTCTGGCCAATATTTACCGCGCACAGTCACCGGAGAAAGCCTCGCAGTTTATCCAGTCGCTTTCTGCCAGCCAGCGCCGGAGCATTGATGATATTGAACGTAGCCTGACTAACGAGCAACTGTCTGCCCAGGCCGAACAGCTGGAGAATCAGGGGAAATACGCCCAGGCAGCAGAAATACAGCGCCGCCGTCTGGCGCTCTCGCCAGGCGACGTCTGGATAACGTATCGTCTCTCGCGCGATCTCTACAGCGCGGGCCAGCGCAGCCAGGCGGACACCCTGATGCGCCAGCTTGCCAGCCAGAAACCGTCTGACCCGGATCAGGTGTATGCCAACGGGCTCTATCTCTCCGGGAACAATCAGGACCGGGCCGCGCTGGCGCATCTGGATACGCTGCCGCGTAGCCAGTGGAATGGCAACATTCAGGAACTGGCCGACCGTCTGCAAAGTAACCAGGTGCTGGAAACCGCCAACCGCCTGCGCGACAGCGGTAAAGAGCAGGAGGCGGAAAACCTTCTGCGTCAGCAGCCGACCTCTACCCGTATCGACTTAACGCTGGCCGACTGGGCGCAGCAGCGTGGCGATCTGGAATCGGCGAAAACGACGTACAACGCCGTCCTGCAGCGTGAGCCGCAGAACGAGGACGCGATCCTCGGTCTGACCGAGATTTATAGCGCGCAAGGTAACAAGGACGCTGCGCGTGCCGAGCTGGCGAAACTGCCTGCCGCGCAGAATGGCGAACCGTTATCCCTCAATATGCAGCGTCGGATCGCGATGGCGCAGGCGGGGCTGGGCGATTCCGCCGCCGCAGAGCAAACCTTCAACAACATCATTCCGCAGGCCAAATCGCAGCCTGCCTCAATGGAAAATGCGCTGGTGTTACGTGATGCCGCGCGCTTCCAGGCGCAGAACGGTCAGCCTCAGCAAGCGCTGGAGACGTATAAAGACGCGATGGTGTCATCAGGCATCACGACGACCCGTCCGGTGGACAACGACAGTTTCACCCGTCTGACGCGTAACGATGAAAAAGATGACTGGCTGAAGCGCGGCGTACGGAGTGACGCCGGTGATTTGTACCGTCAGCAGGATGTTAACGTCACGCTGCAGCACGATTACTGGGGCTCCAGCGGCACGGGGGGCTATTCCGATCTGAAAGCCCATACCACCATGCTCCAGGTCGATGCCCCGCTCTCTGATGGCCGCATGTTCTTCAGAAGCGATTTGGTCAATATGGACGCCGGTTCATTTGATAACAATAACGGTACGTACGACCCTAAATGGGGGACCTGCTACGAAACACCGTGTAGCGGCAGCACCCATCAGAGTGACAGTGGCGCCAGCGTCGCCGTCGGCTGGCAGAATAAAACCTGGTCGATGGATATTGGTACCACCCCGATGGGCTTTGACGTCGTCGACGTGGTGGGCGGCCTGAGCTACAGCAGCGATCTGGGTCCCATCGGTTATACCGTCAACGCCCATCGTCGGCCAATCTCCAGTTCACTGCTGGCCTTCGCCGGGCAGAAAGATACCAATACCGGCACCACCTGGGGCGGCGTACGTGCGACCGGGGGGGGCGTAAGCATCAGCTATGACAAAGGTGAGGCGAACGGCGTCTGGTCAAGCCTGAACGCAGAAACGCTGACGGGTAAAAATGTGGAAGATAACTGGCGCGTCCGCTGGATGACGGGTTACTACTACAAGCTCATTAATAAAAACAACGAGCGTCTGACGGTCGGCGTCTCCAATATGCTCTGGCATTACGACAAAGACCTGAGCGGATATACCCTGGGTCAGGGCGGCTATTACAGCCCGCAGGAGTATGTCTCCTTCGCACTGCCGGTGACCTGGCGTAAACGCACAGAAAACTGGTCCTGGGAGCTGGGCGGCTCTGTCTCCTGGTCACACTCCAAAACCAAAGATGAACTGCGCTACCCGATTCAGAGTCTGATCCCGACCGATGAACCCGGCCGCTATACTGACCGGGGGGCGATGGAAACCGGCAGCAGCAGCTCCGGCACGGGTTATACCGCACGGGCGATTATCGAACGCCGGGTCACGTCCAACTGGTTTGTGGGCATGGGCGTGGATATTCAGGAAGCGAAAGACTATACCCCAAGCCATGCGCTGATTTATGTGCGTTACTCTGCCGCAGGCTGGCAGGGCGATATGGACTTACCGCCGCAGCCGCTCATTCCTTACGCGGACTGGTAATCGGATTTTCCTTAATCCATTTGTAAGTCTCTCTTAATAGCACAGCAATCGGGTATACTCAGGCGCGCCAGGTTTACACCCTGGCGCGCCCTGCGCTTCGAGTTTTGTGGAGAGTCATTTTGCGTGTCAGCCGTTCCTTAACGATCAAACAGATGGCGATGGTGTCTGCCGTCACGATGCTGTTTGTCCTGCTTTTCTGCGTCATTTTGCTGTTTCATTCCGTGCAGCAGAATCGCTATAACACGGCTTCGCAGTTAGAAAGTATCGCCCGCTCGGTGCGCGGCCCACTCTCCGCCTCGATCCTGAAAGGGGATATTCCCGAAGCGGAAACCATTTTAAAACGCATTCAGCCTGCTGGCATCGTGAGCCGCGCGGATGTCGTCTTGCCCAACCAGTTCCAGGCGCTGCGGATGAGCTTTATCCCGGAACGCCCCGTCCCGATGATGGTCATGCGCCTGTTTGAACTGCCGGTGCAAATTTCTCTGCCTCTCTATTCGCTGGAACGTCCTGCCAATCCGCAGCCGCTGGCCTACCTGGTCCTGCAGGCAGACTCGTATCGCATGTATAAGTTCGTCATGAGTTGGGTGGTTACGTTAGTGACCACTTGCTTACTTATGACCCTGATTCTCAGCGTAGCGTTAACCTGGTGTATTAACCGGTTGATTGTGCATCCGTTGCGCCGTATCGCCCGCGAGCTGAATGCGCTTGCGCCGCAGGATCAGCTGGGGCACCAGCTTGAACTGCCGCGCCTTCATCATGACGATGAGATCGGGATGCTGGTACGCAGCTATAACCTCAACCAGCAGCGCATCCAGCGTCAGCAGGATGAGTTAAATAACAGCGCCACGCGATTCCCGGTGTCAGAACTTCCTAATAAGGCGTTTCTGATGGCGATGCTGGAGCAGACGGTTGCGCGCCAGCAAACCACGGCGCTGATGGTGATCGCCTGTGAAACCCTGCAGGATACGGCGGGCGTGCTCAAGGAGAGCCAGCGTGAAATGCTGCTGCTGACGCTGGTGGAAAAGGTGAAATCTGTCCTGGCCCCGCGCATGGTGCTGACGCAGGTCAGCGGTTACGACCTGGTGGTGATAGCCAACGGCGTGAAAGAGCCGTGGCATGCCATCACATTAGGTCAGCAAGTGCTCACTGTCATTAACGAGCGGCTGCCTGTTCAGGGGATCCAGCTGCGTCCAAGCGCCAGTATCGGTATCGCCATGTACTACGGTGATTTAACGGCGGAGCAGCTGTATCGCCGCGCGTTCTCGGCGGCGTTTACCGCCCGGCGCAAAGGCAAAAATCAGATCCAGTTCTTCGACCCGGAACAGATGGAAAAGGCGCAGCAGCGCCTGACGGAAGAGAGCGACATCCTGACCGCGCTGGATAACCGTCAGTTTGCTCTCTGGCTACAGCCGCAGGTGAATTTACAGACGGGTGAAGTAAAAAGCGCCGAGGCGCTGCTTCGTGTACAGCAGCCGGACGGCTCATGGGAGCTGCCGGAGGGGCTGATTGAACGCATTGAATCCTGTGGCCTGATGGTCACCGTCGGTTATTGGGTGCTGGAGGAGTCCTGCCGCCAGCTTGCCGCCTGGCAGGAGCGCGGCGTGACGCTGCCGCTGTCGGTCAATTTGTCTGCATTGCAGCTCATGCATCCGACGATGGTTTCCGAAATGCTGGAGCTGATCAATCGCTACCGGATCAAGCCTGATACGCTGACGCTGGAAGTGACGGAGAGCCGACGCATTGACGATCCTAACGAAGCCGTTGCCATTCTGAAGCCGCTGCGCAATGCCGGCATTCGCATCGCGCTGGACGATTTTGGTATGGGCTACGCCGGGCTGCGTCAGCTTCAGCATATGAAAACCCTGCCGGTGGATGTGCTGAAAATCGACAAAGCGTTTGTCGAAGGGCTGCCAGAGGACAGCAGCATGGTGCAGGCCATTATTCAGATGGCGCGCAGTCTCAATCTGCATCTGATTGCCGAGGGGATTGAAACCGACGCGCAGCGCATCTGGCTGGCAGAGGCGGGCGTAGAGAGCGGTCAGGGCTTCCTTTTTGCCGCTGCTGTTCCTGCGGATGTCTTTGAACAACGCTACCTTCCCGGAGCTGACAATCACGCAAAAGTGTAATTTTGTTGCTGGCTTGTGCGAGCCAGCTCAAAGTTCTTAACATTTGTGTTTCAAATTTGAACTGAGTTTATTTCTGTCCTGTTATACGGGTGTTATTTTAGAGCCGCAGGTTAACCATAACCTTACAAAACCTGTGGTTTTTCTTCCCAAGGACACCTTATGAAAACCTCACTCTTCAAAAGTCTCTATTTCCAGGTCCTGACAGCCATCGCCATCGGTATTTTGCTGGGGCATTACTACCCTGAGCTGGGCGCGCAAATGAAACCGCTTGGCGACGCGTTCGTGAAGCTCATCAAAATGGTCATCGCCCCGGTAATCTTCTGTACGGTTGTCACGGGCATCGCTGGCATGGAAAGCATGAAAGCGGTAGGCCGTACCGGTGCTGTGGCGCTGCTCTATTTCGAAGTGGTCAGTACCCTTGCGCTGATTATTGGTCTGATTATCGTTAACGTGGTCCAGCCTGGTGCGGGCATGAACGTTGACCCCTCAACGCTCGATGCCAAAGCGGTCGCGGTCTATGCCGAGCAGGCGAAGGATCAGGGCGTGGTGGCCTTCCTGCTGGACGTGATACCCGGCAGCGTCATTGGCGCGTTTGCCAGCGGAAACATTCTGCAGGTACTGCTGTTTGCCGTCATGTTTGGCTTTGCCCTGCACCGTCTGGGCAGCAAAGGCCAGCTTATCTTTAACGTGATTGAGAGCTTCTCACAGGTCATCTTTGGCATCATCAATATGATCATGCGCCTGGCGCCAATCGGTGCCTTCGGTGCGATGGCCTTCACCATCGGTAAGTATGGCGTCGGTACGTTGGTGCAGCTGGGCCAGCTGATTATCTGCTTCTATATCACCTGTATTCTTTTCGTGGTGGTGGTGCTAGGCTCCATTGCCCGTGCGACAGGTTTCAACATCTTCAAATTTATCCGTTACATTCGTGAAGAGCTGCTGATTGTGCTGGGGACCTCTTCTTCAGAATCGGCGTTGCCGCGTATGCTCGACAAGATGGAAAAACTCGGGTGCCGTAAGTCGGTGGTCGGGCTGGTGATCCCGACGGGCTACTCCTTCAACCTTGATGGTACGTCGATATACCTGACGATGGCGGCGGTGTTCATCGCTCAGGCGACCAACAGCCATATGGATATTTTCCATCAGATCACCCTGCTGGTGGTGCTCCTGCTCTCCTCGAAAGGCGCGGCAGGCGTAACGGGCAGTGGCTTTATCGTGCTGGCGGCCACCATTTCTGCGGTGGGGCATCTGCCGGTGGCGGGCCTGGCGCTGATTCTCGGTATTGACCGCTTTATGTCCGAGGCGCGCGCATTAACCAACCTGGTAGGTAACGGTGTGGCGACGGTCGTTGTCGCGAAATGGGTGAAAGAGCTGGATCACAAAAAACTCGACGATACGCTGAATAATCGCGTGTCTGATAGCAAAACTCCTGGTTTAACCTCCTAATCTTGTTACAAATGCCCGCATTCCCTTGTCGGGATGCGGGCTCCTGCGCATAATAACCCTTCATACCTGTCATAATTCGACAAGATTTTTTTTGGGTATATTTCACTTCGGACCGTGACGTTTTGCCGAACGCGCGGTCTAATCGACGTGTTTTCATCGTCATCTTTTAGAGTGCAGCGCGTCGCGAGTCACTCTTTTTAACCAGGAATGTTGATCAGGGGTTCACATGCAGGGCACAAAAATTCGACTCTTAACCGGCGGTTTGCTGATGATGGCAGCAGCCAGTTATGTGCAGGCAGATGCGCTCCAGCCAGACCCGGCCTGGCAACAAGGCACGTTAGCGAACGGTTTCCAGTGGCAGGTTTTATCCACCCCGCAACGTCCGAGCGATCGTGTTGAAATCCGTCTGTCCGTTAATACCGGCTCCCTTACGGAAAGTACTCAGCAAACCGGTTTTAGCCATTTTATTCCCCGTCTGGCGCTCACTCAGAGCGGCAGCCTGCAAGCGGTTCAGGTGCGTTCGCTGTGGCAACAGGCCATCGATCCAAAACGCCCGCTGCCTCCGGCTGTGGTCTCCTATGACTACACCATGTTTAACCTGAGCCTGCCAAATAACCGTAACGATCTGCTCAAAGAAGCGCTGACCTATCTCGCTGATGCCTCAGGCAACCTGGCGATTACGCCGGATACCGTTAACTATGCGCTGAGCAACAGCGACATGGTGGCGACCTGGCCTGCGGATACCAAAGAGGGCTGGTGGCGCTACCGTCTGAAAGGTTCAACGTTGCTGGGTCACGATCCGGCGGAGCCGCTGAAGCAGCCGGTCGATGCCGAACAGGTGAAATCGTTCTACCAGAAATGGTACACCCCGGACGCCATGACGCTGATTGTGGTTGGCAATGTCGATAGCCGCGCGGTGGTTGAACAGATCAACAAAGCGTTTGGCGATTTGAAAGGCAAGCGTGAAACGCCTGCCCCGGTTCCGACACTCTCTCCGCTGCGCGCCGAGCCTGTCAGCATTATGACGGACACCGTGCGTCAGGACCGACTCTCCGTGATGTGGGATAACGCCTGGCAGCCTATCCGCGAATCCGCCGCGCTGCTGCGCTACTGGCGTGCCGACCTGGCGCGTGAAGCGTTGTTCTGGCACGTCCAGCAGACGCTCAGTAAGAATAACGTGAAGAATATTGGTCTTGGCTTTGACTGTCGCGTGCTTTTCCAGCGTGCGCAATGTGCCATTAACGTTGAATCGCCGGGCGATAAGCTGAATGCGAATCTGGGTGTGGTCGCCAAAGAGCTGGCAAAAGTGCGTAAAGAGGGCCTCTCTGAAGAGGAGTTCAATGCGCTGGTGGCCCAGAAAAAACTGGAGCTGCAGAAGCTGTTTGCGACCTACGCGCGTGCCGATACGGATATTCTGATCAGCCAGCGCATCCGCTCCCTGCAGAATCAGGTTGTCGACATTGCGCCTGAACAGTACCAGAAGCTTCGTCAGGATTTCCTGAACGGTTTGACCGTGGATATGTTAAATCAGGATTTACGTCAGCAGTTGTCGCAGGATATGGCATTGATCCTTATGCAGCCGAAAGGCGAGCCGGAATATGACATGAAGGAACTTCAGAAGACCTGGGATTCTATTATGGTTACCGCGCCGCAGCCGGCGACCGCAGCGGATGATTTACACCCGGACGCGACGGATATTCCGCAAGGACAGTAATGCGTAGACATGCCCTCTCCCTGTGGGAGAGGGCCAGGGTGAGGGCATCAGCCCTCACTTTGGTTAAACAGGCATCGCCTCACGCGGAATAATCGCCCCGCGATACTGAATCACGGTGCTGGCCGTCAGGTGTCCGCGCTGTGCCGCGGCTTCCGGCGTTCCCCCGGTCAGACGTACCGCCAGGTAACCCGCGCTGAAGGAGTCCCCTGCCGCTGTCGTATCAATCACGTTCTCTTTGGCCAGCTTCACCGCCGGGACTTCAACCACCGCTTCACCCGCCATCGCGACCAGACATGATTCCGCCCCGCGCTTAATGACGACTTCGCTTACGCCCGCCGCCTGCGTGCGTGCAATCACGTCATCTACGGGCTTCTCACCCCACAGGGCGTCTTCATCGTCGAGCGTCAGGAACGCAATGTCCGTGCACTGCAGCATCTGCTGATAAACCTGCTGCGTCTCTTCACGGCTGGCCCACAGGCGTGGACGGTAATTGTTATCAAAAATCACCTTACCGCCGTTGGCGCGGCATTTATGCAGCAGCGACAGCAGCTTTTCGCGGCTGACTGGACTGAGGATCGCCAGGCTGATCCCACTCAGATAGAGATAGTCAAAGCTTGCCAGTGCTTCACAAATGGCCGGGGCTGCATCGCTCTCCAGCCAGAACTTCGCCGCGGCTTCGTTACGCCAGTAATAAAACGTGCGTTCGCCGGTGCTGTCGGTTTCGATGTAGTAAAGCCCGGGAAGGCGGTTTTCCATACGCTGGATCAGCGCGGTGCCCACATGTTCATTCTGCCAGGCTTCCAGCATCTGCTGGCTGAAGCTGTCCGTGCCGAGGGCGGTAACATAGTCCACGGAGAGTGCTTCTGGCGCAACCTGACGGGCGATATAGACGGAAGTGTTTAACGTGTCGCCACCAAATCCGCGGCTGACTTCCGCGCCTTTTTGGGACAGCTCAATCATGCATTCGCCAATCACGGCAATTTTTTTGGACATAGTCGTGAACCTGAACAGAAGAATTTATCAGCAGTGTGCGCTGAGTGAATTAGATGGTCAACTATATTAAAACGACGTTCCATTATTTAATTTGAGCCAGCACGTGTTCCGGCAAATTTCTGTCATCTTAATTTCATTTTCCCGGTGAATTGAACATAAAGTTCTCAATTGTCGCGCCGATAACCCAGTGACGAGTCCAGAAAGGCCATCCAACAACAGGACATCTGAAATGAAGTCAGAGCAGGTTATCCAGCGGCTGAGCACTACGCCTGAGGCAAGTATTGAGAACTTGCAGGAGCATCGCTACTGGCTGCAATGTGAGCGTGCGTATACCTATCAGCCGATCTACCGAACGGACGGTCGACTGATGGCCATTGAAATTTTGACCGTCGTTACGCACCCGTCAAACCCTTTACAGCGTATCGCGCCAGATCGCTATTTTGCCGAAGTTGCCGTTCGCCAGCGCCTTGACGTGCTGGAAGAGCAGCTTCGTATGCTGGCGACCAAACAGGCCTTTTTCGAGCGGCACAATATCCTTGCCTCGGTTAACGTGGATGGCCCGACACTGCTGGCGCTGCGTCAGAATGCAAAGTTGCAGGAACTGATCGCCACTCTGCCGTGGATGCGTTTTGAACTGGTGGAGCACGTCCGGCTGCCGCAGGACTCCTCGTTTGCCTCGATGTGTGAATTTGGCCCGCTGTGGCTGGATGACTTTGGTACGGGCATGGCGAACTTCTCTGCGCTGAGCGAAGTGCGTTATGACTACATCAAAGTGGCCCGCGATCTGTTTATTATGCTGCGTCAGACCCCGGAAGGGCGAAACCTGTTTACGCTGTTATTGCAGCTGATGAACCGCTATTGCAAAGGGGTGATTGTCGAAGGTGTGGAAACGCTGGAAGAGTGGCGCGATGTGCAAAACTCACCCGCCGCTGCCGCACAAGGTTATTTCCTCTCTCGTCCGGTTCCTATGGATACCCTCGATACCGTCATAACTCACCTCTGATCCGCCCGTTTCCCCTTGTCTGGACTATAGTTTTACAGGACAGGCCATCAGGAAAGGGGACAAAAATGACAAAGACAACCAGGGTTATCTCCTGGACTACAGGGATTTTCTTGTTGTTGATCGTGGTTATCGTCGTCATTATTGCGACGTTTGACTGGAATCGCCTTAAGCCGACCATCAACCAGAAAGTCTCAGCTGAGCTGAACCGTCCCTTCGCCATCCGCGGCGATTTGGGCGTGGTATGGGAACGTCAGAAACAGGAGACCGGCTGGCGAAGCTGGATCCCCTGGCCGCACGTCCACGCCGACGACATTATTCTCGGCAACCCGCCGGATATTCCGGACGTCACCATGGTCCATCTGCCACGCGTTGAAGCCACGCTGGCGCCGTTAGCGCTCCTGACCAAAACCGTCTATCTGCCGTGGATTAAACTCCAGCAGCCCGATGCGCGTCTGATCCGCCTTTCTGAAAAGAACAACAACTGGACGTTTAACCTTGCCAGCGACGGCGAAAAAGATCCCAATGCCCGGCCCTCTTCATGGTCATTCCGTCTGGACAATATTCTTTTCGATCGCGGGCGGATCGCCATCGACGATAAGGTCAGCAAGGCGGATGTGGAGATCCTGGTCGATCCGTTGGGTAAACCGCTACCGTTTAGCGAAGTGACGGGCAACCAGGCGAAAGGCGATAACGCCAAAGCGGGAGATTATGTGTTCGGCCTGACGGCCAAAGGGCGCTACAACGGCCAGCCGCTGAGCGGGAAAGGAAAAATGGGCGGCATGCTGGCACTCAGGAGCGAAGGTACGCCGTTCCCGGTGCAGGCGGATTTCCGTTCAGGGAATACGCGCGTGGCATTCGTGGGCACGGTCAACGACCCGATGAACATGGGGGGCGTGGATCTGCGGCTGAAATTTGCCGGTGATTCGCTGGGTGAACTGTATGAGCTGACCGGTGTGTTGCTGCCCGATACGCCGCCGTTCGAAACGGACGGGCATCTGGTTGCCAAAATCGACACTGAAAAATCGTCTGTCTTTGACTACCGGGATTTTAACGGCCGCATCGGTGACAGCGATATCCACGGCTCGCTAACCTACACCACCGGAAAACCGCGCCCGAAACTGGAAGGGGATGTGGAGTCCCGCCAGCTACGTCTGGCCGATCTGGGCCCGTTGATTGGCGTAGATTCGGGCAAAGGCACGAAGTCGAAAGAGGTCAAAAAGGACGTTCAGCCTGCGGGGAAAGTGCTGCCTTACGATCGCTTCGAAACTGACAAATGGGACGTGATGGATGCCGATGTACGCTTCAAAGGGCGTAAAATTGAGCACGGCAGCACGTTACCGCTGAGCGATCTCTCGACGCATGTCATTCTTAAAAACGCCGATCTGCGCCTGCAGCCGCTGAAGTTTGGTATGGCGGGCGGAACGATTTCCTCGAACATTCACCTCGAGGGCGATAAAAAGCCGATGCAGGGGCGCGCCGAAATTCAGGCCCGCAGGCTGAAGCTGAAAGCGTTGATGCCAAACGTGGAGTTGATGCAGAAAACCCTCGGTGAAATGAACGGTGACGCGGACATTCGCGGGGTAGGGAATTCCGTGGCGGCGCTGCTGGGCAGCGGCAATGGTAACCTGAAACTGCTGATGAACGACGGCCTGGTCAGCCGCAACCTGATGGAGATCCTGGGGCTGAACGTGGGCAACTTTATCATCGGGCAAATTTTCGGGGATGACGAGGTGCGGGTGAACTGCGCCGCGGCCAATCTGGATCTGGTTAACGGCGTGGCGCGTCCGCAGATTTTTGCCTTCGACACGGAAAACGCGGTGATTAACGTGACCGGTACCGCCAGCATGGCCTCAGAGCAGCTGGATTTGACGATCGACCCGGAAAGTAAAGGGATCCGTATTATTACCCTGCGCTCGCCGCTTTATGTCCGCGGCACCTTTAAAAATCCGCAGGCAGGCGTGAAGCCCGGGCCGCTGATCGCGCGTGGTGCGGTGGCCGCAGCCCTCGCGACGCTGGTCACCCCAGCCGCCGCGCTGCTGGCATTGATCTCGCCGTCAGAAGGTGAGGCGAACCAGTGTCGGACAATTTTGTCGCAGATGAAGAAGTAAGGTGCGGGATGTTTTTTGCCGGGTGGCGCTGCGCTTACCCGGCCAACATGTTGAATCGTAGGCCGGGTAAGGCGTAGCCGCCACCCGGCATTAGCTTACAGTGCCTGATGCTTAGTCTCATGCGTCAGCAGCAGCGCAATCAGCGTCAGCGTCGCCATGGCCGCCAGGTAAACGCCCACGTAGAACAGACCATAATTTGCCTGCAGCCAGGTGGCGATGTATGGCGCAACGGACGCCCCCAGAATGGAAGAGACGTTGTAGGAGAACGACGCACCGGTATAACGCACTTCCGTCGGGAACAGCTCTGGCAGCAGCGCGCCCATTGGGCCGAAGGTCAGCCCCATCAGGCTAAGGCCAATCAGCAGGTAGGCCATCACCAGTGCCGGGCTACCCGAACCCAGCAGCGGCGGGAAGACGAACAGGGCAAACAGAATGATCAGCGTGGTGATCGTAATCATGCTCGCACGACGACCGAATTTATCCGCCAGCAGGCCGGCAATCGGCACCATCACACCAAACCCGATGACCGCCATCATCAACATCCACAGTACTTCGTTACGCGGCAGACCCAGCCCAACCGGCGCGGCGGCGGTACTGTAGGTCATGGAGTAAACCGTCATGATGTAGAACAGCGTATAGGTTGCCAGCATGATGAACGTGCCCAGCACGGTGACGCGGACGTGTTTGGTCAGCAGCGTGCCCAGCGGGACTTTCACCTGTTTTTTCGCCGCGGCCACTTTAGCGAACACCGGCGTCTCATGCAGGGACACGCGGACATACAGGCCAATCAGCACCAGCACGGCAGAGAAGACAAACGGAATACGCCAGCCCCAGTTCATGAACTGTTCATCCGTCAGCAGCCAGGAAAGCAGCAGGAAGGTCCCGTTGGCAAAGAAGAAGCCAATCGGCGCGCCAAGCTGCGGGAATGAACCGTACAGCGCGCGTTTACGCGGCGGGGCATTTTCGGTCGCCAGCAGCGCCGCGCCACCCCATTCACCGCCCAACCCCAGACCCTGACCAAAACGTGCCAGCGCCAGCAGGACCGGCGCCAGAATGCCAATGGTTTCGTAGGTCGGCAGCAGGCCGATCGCCACGGTGGAGATCCCCATCGTCAGCAGAGAGGCCACCAGGGTGACCTTACGACCAATACGGTCGCCAAAGTGTCCAAACAGCGCAGAGCCAATCGGACGTGCAACAAACGCGATAGCAAAGGTTGCCAGAGACTGCAGCGTCGCCGCCGTCGGGTCTCCCTGAGGGAAGAAAATATGCGGGAAGACGATGACCGCAGCGGTGGCGTAAATGTAAAAGTCGAAGAACTCAATGGCGGTGCCAATCAGCGATGCGACGACAACTTTATTGCGCGAGTTGACCGGGACGTTTTCCGCGCCAGAGTCGAGTGTTGTGGCTGTTGCTTGCATAATATTTTCTTATTTTTTATCGAACGAAAGGCCATATTACGCACAGCAAAAGCGACATTTCAATCTGTAACAAAGTCGCGTTCTGGTGATAAAAGCAACAAAAAGCGGATAATTTTCAGGCCAGCGAAAATACTTCCATGAAATGCTTCACAGTTTTTAAATATTGGTGGATAAAACTGGTTTTTGGTTAAATAAAAGTTACGGACTGGATTTATATGCTGAAATGATGAGTCGGGCTGAAATTTCAGCCCGAGAGAGGGGTTAGCGGTGTGTTTTTCCCGGCATGCGTGTGTCGCCTTTGTACTCGGCGGTGGCAATCCACGCGGCGCAGAACAGTGTCAGGCGGGCGAAGAAGTAGAAGAAGGCCATCAACCCCAGCACGGAGCCGAACGCCGCGCCCGACGGGGATTTCACCAGCGACGGCAGGGTGTAGGTCATCACGATTTTAATCACTTCAAAGCCTATCGCCGCAATCAGCGTTCCGCGGAGCAGGGCCTTCTTGCGCGGACGATGACGGGGCAAACGCCAGAAAATCCAGAAGAACAGCAGGTAGTTGGCGAAAATGGAAATCGCCAGCCCAATGCCGCGCCAGGCCGGTTTCAGCCATTCGATGTAATCCAGATAGAGTGCAGAGATAATCATCTGCTGTGCGGAGCCCGCCACGGAGGTAATCGAAAGCGTAACGATGAGCGCAATGAGCAGGCCAATCAGCGAAACAAAGTCGCGGAGATACTTAACCCATATTTTCTCCTGATCCTGCGGCTTACGCTCCCACACCTCACGCGACTGGGCGCGAATGGCCTCGCGGAGGTTGCCCATCCAGTTTACCCCGGAGTAAAGGGCGATAAGCAAACCAACGATCCCAACGGTCGTACGTTGCTGAACAGCGGTATTAATCGTGCTTTTTAGCGTAGTGGCGAGGGTCGGGTCACTGACGTTATTCAGGATTTTATTGAAAATATCCTGCAGCAGCGTCGGGTGCGACGCGAGCACAAAACCGGCCGCTGCAAACGACACCATCAGAATGGGGATCATCGACAGGAAGGAGAAATAGGTGATGGCAGCACCAAACTGGTTCCCCATGCGGTCATTAAAGCGCTCGGTCGCACGTATCAAATGCGCAACCATGGGAAACTGCTGAATTCTTTCTGCCAGGCTGGTGACGGTGCCCAGCGTCTTGCTGGCCGCCCCTGGGGTTTTAGCCTTTTCTGGCCCGGTTTCCATCTTCTTGATGGGATCATAATCTAAATGTTGGGTGGGTCGTTGCGGGTTATTTTCCGGCGTCACGCGTCTTTTCCTTTTCGTTAGGCTGGATGTTACTGAATTATAGCTTGCGACTAATCCACGTAAGCTTTTGTGAGTTCGGTCAGCCACTCCATGAACAGATGTACCCGACGGGAGAGGTTGCGGCGATGGGGATAAATCAGGGACACGGGCATCGGTTCCGCGCGATATTGCGGGAGGATCTCAATCAGTTTTTTCGTCCGCAGTAAATCACGTACCCCAACACGTGGAACCTGAATGATGCCCAGCCCGGCAAGGCAGGCCGCCTGATAGGTTTCCGTGCTGTTGACGGTTAATACGCCGCCCGTCTTTATCCACTGCGTTGCACTGCCGTTATAAAATTCAAAGCCCTGCGGACGGGTACCCAGCATGGCGGCGTAGTGAATCACCGCGTGTGAGCCCAAATCATCCAGCGTTTCAGGGTAGCCAAAACGCGCCAGATAATCCGGACTGGCACAGTTAATTACCGTCAGTTTCCCCAGCGGCCGGGCAATTAACCCTGAATCTTTCAGGGAGCCCACGCGGACCACGCAATCAAACCCTTCGCGAATCACATCCACCAGACGATCGCTGCTGCTGAGTTCCAGTTCAATACCCGGGTACTGCTGCAAAAAAGTCGGCAGTCTGGGGATGACTAAATTTCGAGCAACGCCGACGGGCATATCCACGCGCAGCCTTCCGCTTATGGTGGAGGGATCGTGCTGAAACAGTCCGTCCAGTTCATCAAGGTTTGCCAGCAGATCTTTTGCCCGTTCGTAATAGACCATGCCGTCCTGCGTCAGGCTGACGCGACGCGTGGTCCGGTGCAACAGCTGGGTGCCAAGGCGGTTTTCAAGGGCCTGAATTTGCCGCGAAACGCTGCCTTTCGGCAGCGTTAAGGTTTCTGCAGCACGGGAAAAACTTTCCAGTTCCGCGACGCGAACAAACAGCTGCATTGCGTGAATTTTATCCATAGATGAAGCTCATTGTTGTTGCTGTTGAAACAGTGAAGCGTTTTAAACCATCTTTATTGATCTTCTATCACCTAATAAGCTCTTTCTCAATCTCCATGACAGCCAAAACGAGGTTTATGATGACTGAACGTATCGCATTAGTGACGGGTGGTAGCCGTGGTTTGGGTAAAAACGCGGCGTTGAAGCTGGCGGCAGACGGAACGGGAATTGTTCTGACGTACCACAGCAATCAGCAGGACGCGCTGGAGGTTGTTCGCGAAATTCAGGAAAAAGGCGTGAATGCTGCAGCATTACAGCTCAACGTCGGTGATATTGCCAGCTTCGATAAGTTTGCTCAGCAGCTTCAGGAAATCCTTAAGACCGTCTGGCAACGCGACACCTTTGATTATTTATTGAACAATGCCGGGACGGGTTTATATGCACCCTATACCGACACAACGGAAGCCCAGTTTGATGAGGCGATGAATATTCATTTCAAAGGGCCTTTCTTCCTGACACAGCGCCTGCTGCCTCTGCTGAATGACGGAGGCCGGATCCTCAACGTCTCCAGCGGGCTGGCCCGATTTACCCAGCCAGGCTCCGGTACCTATGCAGCGATGAAAGGGGCGATGGAGGTGTTGACCCGCTATCAGGCGAAGGAGCTGGGTGCGCGTGGTATCTCCGTCAATATTATCGCGCCGGGCGCGATAGAAACCGACTTTGGCGGTGGACGCGTTCGCGACAACGCGCAGCTTAATCAGATGCTGGCATCACAGACGGCGCTGGGGCGGGTGGGGTTGCCGGACGATATCGGCGATGCCATCGCGGCACTGCTCAGCGATAAGCTGGGCTGGATGAATGCGCAACGTATTGAGGTGTCAGGCGGTATGTTCCTGTGAGGCCTGCTGTTAAGGGGAGGGAACCCCTTAAGGAAATCCTTAAAACTGATGTGTCAAAGTACGGGCAAATATAAAAACCACTCGCGGATTTGTAACCTCTCCATTCATTGAGTTTTTTCTTAAATACTGCCTCTGTAGAATCCCCCTTCGCTATTCTCAGAGGGAGAAAAACGATGCGAGTAATCATGTTTGACAGGCAGTCGATATTTATTCATGGAGCGATACACGGTCTGCAGGAGTTAATTCCTGAAATAAATATAACGGGCGCTTGTCAGGCGGACGATTTATGGGGGCAAATATCTGCTTCACCGTCTGCTATCGTGATGATTGACGGCAATTTGATCCAGGAAGAGGAGAGTGCTTTCCTGGAAGAGCTTATGGATTCCTTCCCGGCGATACGGGTGATTATGGTTCTGGCAAGAAAAGAGGCCAGATGGGTTGAGCAACTCATGCAGCGAAACGTGATGGCCATTATCCCCCGTAACGCTAACCCCGAACGGTTTGCCGCCGTGCTGGATTCCGTGTCGAGAGGGATGGTCTGCTTTCCCGGGGAGTGGGTTAGCCAGCAATCATCAGCACAGCCGTTACTCTGTTTAAGCGAGCGTCAGCGCGAGGTACTCAAACTGCTGGCAGCGGGAGAGTCAAATAAAGAGATTGGCCGCAATCTCAACATCAGCGCGGCCACGGTAAAAGCGCATCTGGAAGCACTTTTTCGGCGGCTGGAGGTGAAAAACCGGACCCAGGCGGCCATGTACTATACCCGGGCGATAGCCTGATACAGCGCGTTCAGACGTGAAGGCGTCTCGGCGAAACTGAATATCAATACTACCAATGCATCATGCTGCTGTTGGGTTAATGGGCGTGTTATATTTTCCCGCAGCAGCCTCTCACATAACTGAATATCTTCCTGAAGCAAACATTCTGCCTGAAGCGGAGTAATGCCTCCGTGAAAATTGTCCTCCTCATGGATCGCATGTCCATAGCCGATCACCCATAAACCATTTTCATCACGATATTTCTCCAGTGAAAGCCCCTGATGCTTCTTTATTAAATCAATGGCGGCATAAGAGATATTCAGCGCATGACCTTTCATATTCATTTCCTCGTAATGGCGATACTGTAGAGGAATTGAACAATGAAGAATATCCGCCAAATGGCTGTTGATCAGGCGTTATGGTTCAGATATTCATGCCGCAATAAACCCAATAACCAGTCATTTTGCCAGCGTCCGGAAAGGTAATAGCTCTCGCGAAGCTCCCCCTCCAGACGAAAGTGGGCTTTTTCCAGCAGTCGTCTGGAGGCGATATTTCCCGCCGTGACGGTGGCGGTGAGCCGACGTAGTCCGCCCTCACGAAAGGCGTAATCGCAAAGCGCCTGCAGGGATTCGAAACCGTAACCTTTCCCCTGCGCCTCGGGTGCAAAAAGAAAGCCCACTTCAGCGCAATCGTCCTCACGATGAATATACCCGGTCACGCCCAGCGGTGCCTGAGAGGTGGCATCACGGACGACGAGACACAGCCAGTGCGTGCTGCCCGGCGTCCAGAGGGGCAGACGAGAATCAAACGCCTCACGAATCGCGGCAACGGGACGGTCTTCCGCCACAAAGCGCATCACGTCAGGATGTTGCTGCAACGCCAGAAAAAAGGGCCAGTCATGCTCCTGCAGAGGCGAGCAGTTCAGGCGTGAAGTCATTAAAACCGGCATTAAGATTCTCCTGAAACATTTTTAATGATTTTAGGGTTGTCACTTTATTTCAACAGAAAGTCAGGTATGGTTAAGCATGTATAAATAAAAGAAAAATGGCCATAAGTGCCCATTCCTGATGTCTTCGTTGTCGCTTAAGGAAAACAATGACTCTCAGCACATCACATCATATTCGCGAACAGTTTGAACACTGTCTGGCGGTCATTCGCCAGGCGTCGGTTGAAATTTTGCTTCTCCTGAATGTACATGTTTCTGAGGGAAAAGATCCACGCTGGCTCCTGGAACAACTGGATAGCGCACGTTTAGCGCTCGGGGGATGGGCAGCCGTTGCGAAGACCCTCAATCTGAATGATGCCGAGATGTCGGAATTTACGCTGCAGCTGCGCCTGCTGCAGCAGCGCGTTCCACAGTATGAAAGCGGGCAGGATGTCAGCGAAAACCAGCTGATTGCGGCGATGCGCTTTGTGACCACGCTGGAACATCTTCGTTTGCAGCAACCGTTGCTGACTTACAGCACGGAGCTGGCAACGGGTAGCGAACTGCAGCAACAGCAGGCGCACAAGCAGGTTCGCGCCATTGAGCTGATGATTAAAGGACTTATTCAGCAGGCCTGGCCCGATCAGGTGCGGCTCAATAATCATCTTAAGACCTTATTTAATGCCGACCGGGTAAGACGCTGGCTGAAGCTCGGGGAGATCAACGATATCCTGAGTGGGATGATGTTCAGTGAACTGGCGCAGATGCTGGTGGATAAAAAAGAGTTCAGCCGGTATTACGCCTCGCTGTTTAACGATCCTGCCATGCTGACGCTCCTGGTAGAACCGCGTAAAACGCTGCAAACCTTCCTTGATGATATTCGGCAAATTCGCAACAACATCACGGTTCAGAAAACGTTAAGTTCGGCGCAAATTCAGCTGCTGGATAACTACTACATGCAGATTTCCCGACCGGTTCAACGTGCATTCGAAGAGGGGAGAACGCGCGTCAACCCAGCCGGATTGATGGCGGTGGACGCCAGTGAACTGCACACTTTCTGGGAAAAGGCGCAGAAAATGGATCGGGTTACCGGTGGCGATCTGTTTGAGGTTCGTGACACGATTGAAAAGCCGACCCAGCGCGCGCCGCGCACGCCCGAACAGCGTGAGCAGCTTATCTCCGGTGCGTTATGGGGCGCGGTTGGCGTGATGGTAATCGCCATCCTGGTGGGCGGCTTCTGGCTGGTGACCAGCAGCAAACCGCAGTCATCGGCCGAACACACTGCGCAAGCGGCTCCGCCGAAAGATATGCGCGAAACCCCTTCTGCGCGCGAGACGCTGACCCGCATGGGGGTGACCTGGGACGACAATAATTTCCGTTCAGCGATTAACCGCAACGATACCCGTGTCGCGCAGCTCTTTTTGCAGGGCGGGATGGACTGGAAACTGTCATGGACCGAAGAGGCGATGTCGGCAGGCCATGACGACGTGCTGGAACTCATGCTGCGCTACCGACGGAACATGACGGAAGAGAAGCCATGCCGTCGCTTTATCAACACGCTCAGCCACGCGATGTCGAACGGTGAATCCCTGACCTCAGTGCGTAAAGCGTATCTCAAAGCGTTCTGCACCGTGCCCGCCGTGGTGAAGCGCCAGCAGCACGATCTGGATATGGCTACGCGGCGTGCGCAGTCGCAACCGGATGCCACCACGAAAAAATGGCAGTCCATTCAGACTGCCATTTATGAGGTTATCCGCTGATCCCTTTACCCTCTCCCTGTTGTGGGAGAGGGCACCAGACCGCACCCCACTCAAGGCTCCCCATACAACCCTATCAGCCGTCGCACTACGCCGTTGGTCCAGCCGAAGCCGTCCTGAAGGGGATACTCACCCCCGCCCCCCTCGCGTGGCGTACTGCTGGCGATATGATACTTCTCAATCAGCTTGTGGTGGGTCTTATAAAAATGATTCACCGTCTGCAGCCAGCTCCAGGCGATCTCATCGCCCAGTGAGTCATTGCCATACTGCTTGAACCCCTGAATGGCCATCCACTGCAGCGGGGCCCAGCCGTTGGGTTTATCCCACTGCTCGCCGGTTTCATACTCGGTTGCCAGAATCCCGCCCGGCGTCAGCAGTCGCGTTTTCACCGCATCCGACAGTCGATCGGCCTGTTCATGCGTGGCCATACCGACGTACAGCGGCACAATGCTCGCGGCAGAGAACAGCGCCATCACTTCGCGGCGCCAGTCATAGTCGCGATAGCAGCCGCTTTCTTCATCCCAGAGGTAGCGGTTAATCGCGGCGCGGCGATCGCTGGCCTTCTGATGGAACAGTTCAGCGGTCTCTTTATCCCCTTTCGACGCTGAGATATTGGCGATAGTACTCTCCAGCTTGAACAGGAAGGCATTCAAATCGATAGGGATAAACTGCGTGGTGCGAATGCTGGCCAGTCGGCCAGGCTCACGCAGCCAGCGGGAGGAGTAATCCCAGCCTGAGGCCGCACCCGCGCGCAAGTCCCGATACACTTCGTTTGGCGGACGTCCGGAGTGACGGGCCGTTTCTACGTCCTCAATCCACGATTCGTCCCGGGGCGTATCGCGGTCGTCCCAGTAGCGGTTGAGCAATGATCCATCCGGCATACGGACCGCGCTGCGATAGGCCTGATTAAGCAGCAGCGACTCTGCACCGTCCATCCAGAAGGCGTGCTCCATCTTGAGGTGCTCAAGGTAACGCTTCGCGCCGCGTACCCCGTCCTCTTCAAACAACTCGACCATCAGGGCAAAGACCGGCGGCTGAGAGCGGCTGAGGTAATAGGTACGGTTACCGTTTGGGATATGCCCGTAGCGTTCGATCAGCCACGCGAAGTTATCCGCCATACACTTCAGCAGGTCGTTACGTCCGCTCTCCGCCAGCCCCAGCATGGAGAAATAGGAGTCCCAGTAATAGGTCTCACTGAATCGCCCGCCGGGCACAATATAGGCCTGCGGTAACACCAGCAGAGAGGACCAGGGGATATGGTCCTGCGGTTCGCGCGTCAGCACCGGCCACAGGCTGTCAATGTGCTCTTTTAGCGACAGACCGGGGTCAGAAACATATTCCGTGCCGTAGGTGGCCGGTAGCCAGAAGTGGTTCTCTACAAACTGGCGCAGGTCGAAATCCCGGTGACGTTTCACTTTACGATAGCGGATCAGGATATCCAGCGGGTCCATCTTCGGCGCGCAGTCAGGGAAGGTTTTGCTGTCCGCGAACAGGCGTGTTGACTGAACATGCTCGAACAGTTCCAGATAGCGATCGGCGGGCGTCAGGGCATCGGAGGCGGGTAGCCCCTCGATCATTTCGGGTTCCGGCTCCGCCTCAATCATTTCATCCAGTTTCAACTCGCAGGGATCGGTCTCGTAGCGCAGCTCTTCTGCGATCTCGAATTCGATATTCTCGGTAGCCTGTAGTTTCTGGTTGAACATGGTTATAGGGACCTCCGGTTGTGTGTACTTAAAGACAGTTTTTTTCCGGGCGTCTTATAAGCGTAGACATTCGCTTCGGTAGATGGGGAGGGAAATGTGCGGTAGATCACTATTTTCGGAGCATTCGTTTTGCAACGATTTATGAATGTGAATAAAAAAAGCCCCTCCGGAGAGGGGCTTCTGCCTTAACGCATGGTAACAAATTCTTCCGCGGCGGTCGGATGGATTGCCACGGTGTTGTCGAAGTCTTTCTTGGTCGCGCCCATTTTCAGCGCCACGGCGAAGCCCTGCAGGATCTCATCCATGCCGAAGCCAATGCCGTGGATACCCACAATCTTCTCGTCCGGGCCCACGCAGACCAGCTTCATGCGGCATGGCTGACGGTGAGAGGTGACGGCGGTATACATCGCGGTGAACGCGGATTTATACACTTTCACCTGGTCGTCGCCATACTGCTCGCGCGCCTGCGGCTCGGTTAAGCCAACGGTGCCGATGGGCGGATGGCTGAAGACCACGGTCGGGATGTTGGTGTAATCGAGATGCTCGTCAGGCTTGTTGTTAAACAGACGTTCGGAGAGACGACGTCCCGCCGCAACGGCCACCGGGGTCAGCTCTACGGCACCGGTGTTATCGCCGACTGCGTAAATGCCCGGTACGCTGGTGTTCTGGAACTTATCGACGACGATATAACCTTTTTCGTCGGTTTTCACGCCGGTCACGGCCAGGTTAAAGTTGTCATTCGCTGGTTCACGACCAATCGCCCAGATCAGGCAGTCGACGGTCTGGCTGCGGCCATCTTCCAGCTCCAGCGTCAGGCTGCCGTCCGCATTTTTCACTACCGCTTTCGGCACCGCGTGGGTGTGGAGTGTTGGGCCTTCAGCGTTCATGACTTCAACCAGCGTCTCGACAATCAGCGGGTCAAAGCTGCGCAGCGGCGCGTGTTTACGCACAAACAGGTGCGCTTCCGCACCCAGGCCGTTGATCACGCCCGCCAGCTCTACCGCAATGTAACCCGCGCCAACCACGGCAACGCGCTTAGGCAGCGCAGGCAGTTCAAAGAAACCGTCTGAGTCGATGCCGTATTCCACGCCCGGAATGTCCGGGTGGCTCGGACGACCGCCGGTGGCGATCAGGATATGATCGGCGGTGATCGTCTCACCGTTCACTTCGATCGTTTTCGCATCCACAAAGCGGGCAAAGCCGTGGATCACATCGACGTTGTTCTTACCCAGCACGTTGTCGTAGGAGGTGTGAATACGGTCGATGTAGGCGGTACGGCTGGCGATTAACTTGCCCCAGTCAAAGTGATTGAGGGTGGTGTCAAAGCCGTAATCCGGGCCGTACATATGGATCGCTTCGCGGATTTGCGCCGCGTGCCACATCACCTTCTTCGGTACACAACCCACGTTCACGCAGGTGCCGCCCAGCGCTTTAGCTTCGATCAGCGCACATTTCTGGCCATACATGGCTGCGCGGTTGATGGAGGCGATGCCACCGCTGCCGCCGCCGATTGCGATGTAGTCATAATGCTTAGTCATAGCTTTTATCCTTAATCGTGAATTGCCGCGATTGTATACCTGAAATCAATAGTTTCCACCGATGGCTGCGATTACTCCGGCACGATCCAACTGACGGTGGCGTGGCCTGTACCCGCTGGCACCAGCGTTTTGTGCAGCCACGGCAGTACGTTGTGCATCTGCGCTTCGAGCTTCCACGGCGGGTTAATCACAATCATGCCGGAGGCGGTCATGCCGCGCTGGTCGCTGTCCGGGCGCACGGCCAGCTCAATCTGGAGGATTTTGCGGATCCCGGTCGCTTCCAGATCTTTGATCATGCGTTTGATTTGCGCGCGCAGCACCACCGGGTACCACAGGGCGTAAGTGCCGGTGGCAAAACGTTTGTAGCCTTCGTGGATGCCGGTCACCACCGCCTGATAGTCGGTTTTGATTTCGTACGGCGGATCGATCAGCACCAGGCCGCGGCGGGAAACGGGCGGCAGTTTGGCTTTCAGCTGCTGGTAGCCGTCGGCTTTCTCCACGCGGGCGCGGTTATCTTTCTGAAACTCAGAGCGCAACAGCGGGAAATCGCTGGGATGCAGTTCGGTCAGCTGAATGCTGTCCTGCTCGCGCAGCAGCTGGCGGGCAATCAGCGGTGAGCCTGGGTAGTAGCGCAACTGGCCGTTGCGGTTGAAGTGGTTCACCACGCCGATGTACGGTTCCAGTTCGGCTGGCAGGTCGTCCTGCTGCCAGATGCGGGCGATCCCTTCCAGATATTCACCGGTACGCTCGGCATGCTCGCCGCTCAGCTGATAACGGCCCGCGCCCGCGTGGGTGTCCAGATAGAGAAACGGCTTCTCTTTCTCTTTGAGCGATTCAATGATCAGGCTCTGAACGGTGTGTTTGAGGACGTCGGCATGGTTGCCAGCGTGGAAGCTGTGGCGATAACTGAGCATGGGTAATGATTTTCCGCTGAATTGACGATTTGCCACAGTTTACAGCAGAACGGCACAGATTACCCGCAGGCCCGGTAAGCGCAGCGCCACCGGGCGCTTTTCCACGACGTCCGGCATTGAAATCCTCTACACTTAACCCCATTAATTAATGATATGCACAGCGCCGGATGCGCGCTTCATTCACCTATTTCAACAGGACAGCGCTTATGACCAATCCATTACTGACGCCTTTTTCGTTGCCGCCGTTTTCTAAAATCCTCCCTGAGCATGTGGTTCCAGCCGTTACGCAATCGCTGGACAACTGCCGCGCGGCGGTAGAAAGCGTGGTGGCGCAGGGCGCACCGTACACCTGGGAAAATCTGTGTCAGCCGCTGGCCGAAGTGGACGATGTGCTGGGGCGTATCTTCTCCCCGGTAAGCCACCTGAACTCGGTGAAAAACAGCCCGGAACTGCGCGAGGCCTATGAACAGACCCTGCCGCTGCTCTCGGAGTACAGCACCTGGGTCGGCCAACACGAAGGGCTGTACAAAGCGTATCGCGATCTGCGTGACGGCGACCATTACGCCGAGCTGAACACGGCGCAGAAAAAATCGGTCGATAACGCCCTGCGTGATTTCGAGCTGTCCGGGATTGGTCTGCCAAAAGAGAAGCAGGTTCGCTACGGTGAAATCGCCGCGCGCCTGTCCGAGCTGGGCAACCAGTACAGCAACAACGTCCTCGACGCCACCATGGGCTGGACGAAGCTGATTACCGATGAATCCGAGCTGGCCGGGATGCCGGAAAGCGCGCTGGCAGCAGCGAAAGCGCAGGCCGAAGCGAAAGAGCAGGAAGGCTATCTGTTAACGCTGGATATCCCAAGCTACCTGCCGGTAATGACCTACTGCGACAACCAGGCACTGCGTGAAGAGATGTACCGCGCCTACAGCACGCGCGCCTCCGATCAGGGGCCGAATGCCGGTAAGTGGGACAACAGCCCGGTGATGGCGGAAATCCTCGCCCTGCGTCACGAGCTGGCACAGCTGCTGGGCTTCGAAAACTACGCCGACAAATCCCTCGCCACCAAAATGGCGGAGAACCCACAGCAGGTGCTCGACTTCCTGACCGATCTGGCAAAACGCGCCCGTCCTCAGGGTGAGAAAGAGCTGGCTCAGCTGCGTGCTTTTGCGAAAGCGGAGTTCGGCGTGGACGAGCTGCAGCCGTGGGATATTGCGTACTACAGCGAAAAACAGAAGCAGCATCTTTACAGCATCAGCGACGAGCAGCTGCGCCCGTACTTCCCGGAAAATAAAGCCGTTAACGGCCTGTTCGAAGTGGTGAAGCGCATCTACGGCATCACTGCAAAAGAGCGAACCGATATCGACGTCTGGCATCCGGACGTGCGCTTCTTCGAATTGTATGACGACAAGAATGAGCTGCGCGGTAGCTTCTACCTTGATCTCTACGCGCGTGAGAATAAGCGCGGCGGAGCGTGGATGGATGACTGCGTCGGCCAGATGCGTAAAGCCGACGGTTCTCTGCAAAAGCCTGTCGCTTACTTGACCTGTAACTTTAACCGTCCGGTGAATGGCAAACCTGCGCTGTTCACTCACGACGAAGTGATCACCCTGTTCCACGAGTTCGGTCATGGTCTGCATCACATGCTGACCCGCATCGAAACCGCAGGCGTGGCTGGCATCAGCGGTGTACCATGGGATGCGGTCGAGCTGCCAAGCCAGTTTATGGAAAACTGGTGCTGGGAGCCGGACGCGCTGGCGTTTATCTCTGGTCACTATGAGACCGGCGAACCGTTGCCGAAAGAGCTGCTGGATAAAATGCTGGCGGCCAAGAACTACCAGGCAGCGATGTTCATCCTGCGTCAACTGGAGTTCGGCCTGTTTGATTTCCGTCTGCACGCCGAGTTTAGCCCGGAACAAGGGGCGAAAATCCTCGAAACGCTGGCCGAGATTAAAAAGCAGGTTGCTGTGATCCCTGGGCCAACCTGGGGCCGCTTCCCGCATGCGTTCAGTCACATCTTCGCAGGCGGCTATGCGGCAGGTTACTACAGCTACCTGTGGGCCGACGTGCTGGCAGCGGATGCTTTCTCCCGCTTCGAAGAAGAGGGGATCTTCAACCGTGAAACCGGCCAGTCGTTCCTCGATAACATCCTGACCCGCGGCGGTTCTGAGGAGCCAATGGTACTGTTCAAACGCTTCCGTGGCCGCGAGCCGCAGCTGGATGCGATGCTTGAGCATTACGGGATCAAAGGCTGATAGTTCGTGAAAATCTGCTTAGTGGATGAAACAGGCGCCGGAGACGGCGCCTTATCTGTTCTGGCGACCCGCTGGGGGCTGGAGCACGATGAAGATAACCTGATGGCGCTGGTGATGACACCGAAGCATCTTGAATTACGTAAGCGCGACGAAGCGAAACTCGGCGGGATTTTTGTCGATTTTGTCGGCGGTGCGATGGCGCACCGGCGCAAGTTCGGCGGCGGTCGCGGCGAGGCGGTGGCCAAAGCGGTGGGCATTAAAGGGAACTATCTTCCGGACGTGGTCGATGCCACGGCGGGGCTGGGTCGCGATGCGTTTGTGCTGGCATCTGTTGGCTGTCGTGTGCGAATGCTGGAGCGTAACCCGGTGGTCGCCGCATTGCTCGACGACGGGCTGACGCGTGGCTACGCGGACCCGGAAATCGGCCCGTGGCTGCAGGAGCGGTTGCAGTTGATCCACGCCTCCAGCCTGACGGCGCTCACTGATATCACCCCGCGCCCGCAGGTGGTCTATCTCGACCCGATGTTCCCGCATAAGCAGAAAAGCGCGCTGGTGAAGAAAGAGATGCGGGTGTTTCAGTCGCTGGTGGGGCCGGATTTAGATGCAGATGGTCTGCTGGAGCCTGCCAGACAGCTCGCGACGAAGCGGGTGGTGGTGAAGCGCCCTGACTACGCGCCGCCGCTGGCGGACGTTGCCACGACTAACGCGGTGACCACGAAAGGGCACCGGTTTGATATCTATTCAGGTACACCGGAATAAAAAAAGCCGGGTGGCGTCTTCGCCTTACCCGGCCTACATCCTCGATCTATTCCTTCTCCCTTTGGGAGAGGGGTAGGGTGAGGGGAATTTAACGCACTTACTCGTCTTCTTCGTCACGCAGTGGAACAATCAGCATATCCACGTGAACGGTGTTGATCAGCTGGCGCGCGGACGACATCAGCTTGCTCCAGAAGTCCTGGTGGTGACCGCATACGACCAGGTCCATGTCATATTTCTTAATCGCATCAACCAATACCTGACCCAGGTCGCCGCTGCCGCTCAGGGTCTCGGTAATCGGGTAGCCCGCGTTGGTGGACAGTTCGCTCAGGGCGTGATGCGTCTCTTCGGAGATGCGCTTCTGCATATCGCCGAGATTCACGTCGATCAGACCGGTATAGAGGTCGGAGTAATTCACATCAACGTGAATCAGGGAAACTTTCGCGTTGTAGGGGCGTGCCATGGATACCGCTTTATCAACCAGCACTTTGCTCTCCGGAGAGAGGTCTACCGCGATGAGAATGTGTTTGTAAGCCATAGTGTTACTCCTTCCTTAAGTTATCGATGACTAAATGAGAATGCCGTCGTCTGATACTTTCATTACGGCCCAGTTAAACATATTTTTCAAGCTTTGGTGTTGATAACGATTAACCTTGTGGCAAAAAAATTAACGGATCTCCTACACTATTTAATGAGCCGTTCGGATATTAAAACGCGAACCGGATCGACTTTTGGTCATTCTTTCACTGAACTGTCTGTCAGGGCATTGGGGTGCGGGAGCTCAGGAGCCTTGCTCCGTGGGCGGACGCCGGGGAGGATGTATGATTAGCACCGTCGCATTGTTTTGGGCGTTATGCGTAGTTTGCATAGTGAATATGGCGCGCTACTTCTCATCGTTACGTGCGCTGTTAGTGGTACTTCGTGGTTGCGATCCGTTGCTTTATCAGTATGTGGACGGTGGGGGGTTCTTCACCTCGCATGGACAGCCCAGCAAACAGATGCGACTGGTGGGATACATCTACTACCAGCGTTACCGCGATCATCACGATGAAGAGTTTATCCGTCGCTGCGAGCGTCTGCGTCGGCAGTTCATTCTGACCAGCGCCCTGTGCGGGCTGGTTGTGGTCAGTATGATTGCATTGATGATTTGGCACTGAGCATAAAAAAAGCGGGTCAGTTTCCTGACCCGCTTTTTGTCGCCTTCAGCTGATTAGATCAGCTTCAGCGAAATCCAGTACAGACCACCAGACAGCAGGATGGACGCCGGAAGGGTGAACACCCAGGCCATCAGGATGTTGGTCACGGTTTTGCGCTGCAGACCGCCACCGTCAACAATCATGGTACCTGCCACGGACGAGGAGAGTACGTGGGTGGTGGATACCGGCATCCCGGTGTAGCTCGCCAGGCCGATAGAAACCGCCGCCGTCATCTGCGCGGACATCCCCTGCGCATAGGTCATGCCTTTCTTACCGATCTTCTCGCCGATGGTGGTTGCCACACGACGCCAGCCAATCATTGTACCGATACCCAGTGCCAGCGCGACGGCCATGATGATCCAGATTGGCGCGTACTCAATGGTGTTGAGCATATCGCTTTTCAGTTTCTTCAGAAGACGTTTGTCGTCGGCATTCACCTCTGGCAGTTTCGCGACTTTATCGGTCACGTCAGAGATGCAGAGCATGATACGACGCAGCTGACCACGCTGTTCAACGGCCAGTTTGTCGTAGCTTTCGATATCGCCCAGCATGCCTTTGGCGCGTTCCAGCGCGTTAATCGCGTTTGCCGGATGGCAGTGGAATTCGCCCGGCGCGGTAGTTGCACCGGCTTCCGGAGATGGGATCAGCTGATCAACGCCGGTCGCTTTTTTCAGCAGGTCGGGATGCTGCTGGAAATAGGTCTCAACGTTATTGACGGCATCACGGGTACGGGTGATTTCGTAACCAGAGGCGTTCATGTTAACCACGAAACCTGCCGGTGCGACACCGATCAGTACCAGCATCACCAGACCAATGCCTTTCTGCCCATCGTTCGCGCCATGAGAGAAGGCCACGCCGATAGCGGAAATGATCAGCGCGATACGCGTCCAGAATGGCGGTTTTTTCTTACCGTCTTTCTTCTCACGCTCTGCTGGCGTCAGGTGGATGCGCGCACGTTTCTTGGTGTTGCTCCAGTAGCGACGCAGGATGAAAATCAATCCACCCGCAACCACCAGACCCACAATTGGAGAGATGATCAGAGAACCGAAAATGCCCAGTACTTTAGGCAGGTTCAGCGCATCAACGACGGATGTCCCGGTCATCAGGGCGTTCGTTAACCCGATACCGATAATCGCGCCGATGAGAGTGTGAGAGCTGGATGCAGGCAGGCCAAAATACCAGGTACCGAGGTTCCAGATAATGGCAGCAAGCAGCATTGAGAACACCATGGCAAGGCCATGACCGGAACTCACGTTAAGCAGCAGATCCGTTGGCAACATATGCACGATCGCATACGCCACGCTCAGTCCGCCCAGAAGGACACCAAAAAAGTTAAATACCGCCGCCATAACAACCGCAAGTTGCGATCGCATTGCGCGAGTGTAGATAACCGTTGCTACTGCGTTTGCAGTGTCGTGGAAGCCGTTGATCGCTTCGTAAAACAGTACAAAAACCAGAGCAAGCAATAATAAAAGCCCGGTATGTAAATCCAGGCCGGCAAACAAATGTAGCATAGGACGTTACGCCATTTTGAGGACATGAACGCGGCGCATTATCCAGGACAAATGCGCAACGGGCAAAGTGAAATATAGACTTTTTTTGACATACCACCTGATTTGAGAAAAGTGCTTGAAGGGATAATCGTTAAATTTCAATGGAATGGCTTTGTAAGAACTTTTTACGCTGGTGTGACCACAGAGGAAACTTTACAATCCGCGGCAGTTAACGAAGAGGATTTTGACGTGGAAAGGTTTGATGCCGTGGTAATTGGCGCCGGTGCGGCGGGTATGTTTTGTGCGGCGATGGCCGGACAGGCGGGTCGTCGTGTGCTGTTACTGGACAACGGAAAAAAGCCTGGCCGCAAGATCCTGATGTCGGGCGGCGGGCGTTGTAACTTCACCAATCTTTATGTCGAACCCGCGGCGTATTTGAGCCAAAACCGTCATTTTTGCAAATCTGCACTGGCGCGTTACACCCAGTGGGACTTTATCGACCTGGTGGGCAAGCACGGCATCGCGTGGCATGAAAAGACGCTGGGACAGCTGTTCTGCGACGACTCCGCGCAGCAGATTGTCGATATGCTGGTCGCCGAGTGCGAGAAGGGCGGCGTGGTGATGCGTCTGCGCACGGAAGTGCTGGAGGTCGCCCGCGACGAACAGGGGTACACGCTGCAGCTGAACGGTGAAACCGTCAGTGCTGATAATCTGGTCATCGCCAGCGGTGGCCTCTCTATGCCGGGTCTGGGCGCGTCCCCGTTCGGCTATAAGATTGCCGAGCAGTTTGGTCTTAAGGTACTGCCCACGCGCGCGGGTCTGGTGCCGTTCACGCTGCACAAACCCCTTCTTGAACAGCTTCAGACGCTTTCTGGCGTCTCCGTTCCTTCCGTCATGACTGCCGAAGACGGGACGGTATTCCGTGAAAACCTGCTCTTTACCCATCGGGGGCTCTCTGGCCCGGCGGTACTGCAAATCTCCAGCTACTGGCAGCCGGGTGAATTTGTCACGGTGAATCTGGTGCCGGACTGCGACCTGGACGCGTTCCTCAACGAGCAGCGCGAGGCGCACCCGAATCAGAGCCTGAAAAACACGCTGGCGATGCAGCTGCCAAAACGTCTGGTGGAGTGCCTTCAGGTGCTGGGGCAGATCCCGGACGTATCGCTTAAGCAATTGAACAGCCGCGAGCAAGAGACGCTGGTGGAGACGCTGACAAACTGGCGCGTTCAGCCAAACGGCACCGAGGGGTACCGCACGGCGGAAGTGACGCTGGGCGGCGTTGATACAAATGAACTCTCCTCGCGCACCATGGAAGCCCGCAACGTGCCGGGGCTCTACTTTATCGGCGAAGTGATGGACGTCACCGGCTGGCTCGGCGGGTATAACTTCCAGTGGGCGTGGGCAAGTGCCTGGGCGTGTGCGCAGGCGCTGGCCGAAAAGAACAGTTAATATTTATTTTTTTTGCGTGCTGTGCCCTTAACGGGCTCGCGCTTTTTATTGTCTGCATGGTGTTTTGTATCCAAAAAAGGGTTGTGTATGTCAGCTGCTCATCTCGGTTTCCCGACGGAAACCGTTGTTGTCTTTGTGGTGATGGCCGTTGGGGCGATGTTTATCGACCTCTTTATGCACCGTCACGATAAACCTGTCTCGCTGAAAAGCGCGGCGATGTGGTCCATCTTCTGGGTCATGATGGCAATGGCGTTCGCCGGGTTCCTGTATGTCCACCACGGTGCAGAGATGGCGAGCCTGTTCCTCACCGGCTATGCGCTGGAAGAGGTGCTTTCCGTCGATAACCTGTTTGTGATGATGGCGATTTTCGCCTGGTTCGGCGTGCCGGATAAGTACCGTCACCGCGTGCTCTACTGGGGTGTGCTGGGGGCGATTGTTTTCCGCGGTATTTTCGTGGCGATCGGAACCAGCCTGCTGAGCCTGGGGCCGTACGTGGAGGTCATTTTTGCGCTGGTTGTCGGCTGGACGGCGGTGATGATGCTCAAACGCAATGAAGAGAGTGACGAAGTGGAAGATTACTCCGGCCATCTCGCGTACCGCCTGGTGAAGCGCTTCTATCCGGTCTGGCCGAAAATCAGCAGCAATGCTTTTATCCTGACCCAGAAAGAGGTGGATGCGGAGCTTGAAAAGCCGGAAAACCAGGACGTCATGGTCGGGCGCGTGAAGAAGGCGAAACGCTACGCGACGCCGCTGCTGCTTTGCGTGGCGGTGGTGGAACTTTCTGACGTGATGTTCGCCTTTGACTCCGTACCGGCCATTATTGCCGTGAGCCGCGAGCCGCTGATTATCTATAGCGCCATGATGTTCGCCATTCTCGGCCTGCGTACCCTCTACTTTGTGCTGGAAGCGCTGAAGCAGTATCTGGTCCACCTTGAGAAAGCCGTGGTGTTGCTGCTGTTCTTCGTGGCGTTCAAGCTGGGGTTAAATGCCACCGATCACTTCTGGCATCACGGGTACAGCATTGGCGCGACGGCGAGCCTGTTTGTGGTCTTAGGCGTGCTGGCGCTGGGGATTATTGCGAGCGTGATGTTCCCTGGGAAACGTGAGGCCTGATGCTTTGCCTTTCTCCCTCTCCCCGTGGGAGAGGGCCGGGGTGAGGGCACCAGACCGCACCTAACCCTTAATCGGCGAATTCCGGCGCTTGCGCGGGTGGTGGAAATGCCGCCAGTGAGGATCCTGCGCCGCGGCCAGCAGCTCGTGGTCGCCGCGGGTATCTCCCCAGGCGCGCAGGTGATAGGCTTTCAGATCGCCATACACTTTTTCCAGTCTAGCGACTTTCTGGGCACAGCGGCAGTTATTGCCAGTGATGCGTCCTGTCAGCTTGCCGTCTTTCACTTCCAGCTGGGTGCCAATCAGCTTAATACCGAGCTTATCCGCCCAGGGCTGAAGCACCAGCGCCGGAGAGGCAGAACAGATCGTCACCTCCGCACCGGAATTCACCTCCGCCGCCACGGCCAGAACCCCTTCGGGGCGCATCAGCTTGTTCCAGTATTTTTCGCAAAATGCTTCCGCCTGCTGGCGCAGCCAGTGCTCATCCACTCCCGTCAGGAATGTTTTGATCAGCACTTCCTTGAGCTCATCCCGGGTCAGCTTGCGGCGAACGCAGTGCAGCGTAGGTAACGCCATGCGCACCAGGCGGCCTGCGAAGTAGCGTTTCCCAAAGGCAAAACGCAGGAAAGGGATAAAGCTATCGTGGTGCGTTAGTGTCCCATCAAAATCAAAGACAGAGAGCACGCTGGATTTAGCCACCGTCTCGTCGGCAATCATATTGGTCATAAATACGTCTTAGCTGAAATACACATTCTGCGGATCAGTTTACCTGCTTTATCTGAACAGTCCTTACATCACCACTCTTTTTTTCACGATCTTGCGATCTAAAAGTGAGTCCATTTTTGGCCTCGATAGTCGTTGGTGAAAAAATGAATTGTCTATATTATCGCCACATCGAAAGATATTTCGGGGGAACATTGGCCCCCACGCGTAAGGAAAAATTCACTCTAAGCCACAATTTTTGATATGACGTTAAGATTGCTTATTTCAATCCTCACACTCAGTTTTGCTTCGTTTTCTGCAATGAGTTTTCAACTGCCCGCATCGATGATCTCGATGAATTCTGCGTTTGCGGAATCACCCGCGAAATCGGCGCTGTTTCATCAGGAAACGGGCCCGCTGCGCTCGCGCATTCTCGATCAATACCAGAAGTGGAAGGGAACCCAGTATCAGTGGGGCGGCACGAGCCACCGCGGCGTGGATTGCTCTGCACTGATGCAGCACCTGTTCAGCGATGCGGCGAATCTTAATTTGCCGCGCACGACCAGCGAGCAAATCCATCGCGGCGTGCAGGTGGCGCAGTACCGTCTTAAGGCCGGCGACCTGGTCTTCTTCCAGACGGGGCCAAACCGAAAGCATGTCGGTGTCTACATCGGTGACAACCGGTTTATTCACGCCTCCAGCAGCCAGGGGGTGACGGTGTCAACCCTGACCGATGACTACTGGCAAGCACATTACATCACGGCCCGCCGCGTGACGGGCAGTGCGGCGTAACGGGATCAGATGATGTCATCCACCACGCCACCGTCAACGCGCAACGCTGCGCCCGAGGTGGCGGAGGCCTGAGGCGAACAGACATAAATCACCATATTGGCCACCTCTTCTACCGTGGCCGCACGCTGGATAACCGAGCTGGGGCGGTTGGCCATGACAAATTCTTTCGCCAGCTGCTCCAGCGATTTCCCGGTTTTCTCGATTTCATCTTTCATCATTTCAGCGAAACCGTCCGACAGTGTTGGCCCCGGCAGTACGCTGTTCACCGTCACGCCGCTTCCTGCTACGAACTTCGCCAGCCCGCGAGCGAGCGAGAGCTGTGCCGTTTTAGTCACCCCGTAGTGGATCATATCCGCCGGAATATTGCAGGCCGATTCGGAAGAGATAAACACCACCCGTCCCCAGCCTTTTTTCACCATGCCTGGCAGCAGGGCGCGGGAAAGACGCACGCCGGACATCACGTTGGTCTGCCAGTAACGCTCCCAGGTTTCATCGTCGGTGCTATAGAAGTCCTGCGGGCCGTAAATTCCGGCGTTGTTCACCAGAATATCGACATCACTTGCGACCTTCAGCAGCGACTCAACCCCTTCTGCCGTACTGAGATCGGCAATGGCGGCACGCACCTGTACGCCGGGTACAACCTGCTGTAACTGCTGAATACCCTTGTTCACCGAGTCGATGCTGCGGCCATTCACGATCACTTCCGCGCCGCTTTCCGCCAGGCCTCTGGCAATGGCGAATCCGATACCGCCGGTTGAGGCAGTCACCAGCGCCACTTTCCCCGCAAAGTCGATTTTCATCTTCTGCTCCTTATCGTTTTAGCGTTCGGACCTTAAAGCGTAGCAGGTGGTGATGACGGCTCCTGGCTAAAAAGGCGCAGCAGGGTTTCAACCTGCTCATCCAGCGGGGCGAGGGTACGTTTCACGATCAAATGCAGCGGCGTGGCCCGGCGGACACCGTGGTTCAGCGGAAGGATTTTCAGTAAGCCTTGCTCCAGCAGGGGCTGGATGCGTTCCTCTGGCAGCCAGCCGTAGCCGACCTGAGAGACAACCGCCTCTATGGCAGCATCAATGGTGGAGAACGTCCACGACTCGCCGGCAGCCCGCGCGGCGTTCTGGCTATCCGCAATCTGGATAAGCGGCCACGGGCGCAGCATCTCATCATTAAGCGGTGCATCAAGACAAAAGAGCGGATGCTGGTAATGCGCCACGGCGACAAAGTCGATATTCATCAGCCACTCGCCAAGCCCGGTAATGTCCTGGCGGCGGGTCAGGACCATTACGTCCGCTTCGTCGTTTATCGTGTCCGCGCGGCTATTTTCCAGCACCTCGGTAAGGCGCACCTGGGTTTGCGGATACCGTTGCTGGAATTGTCTTAAAATCGCGAACAGCCTGCGGCGGGGAAAAATACTGTCTACGATCAGATCGACTCGGGTGCGCATGCCGCTATGCAGCGTCGCGGCGCGCGTCTCAACATAAGAGAACGCTTTCAGCAGCGGTTTTACCTGATTCAGCAATAATTCTCCTGCGGGCGTGAGGACTGCCCGTCTCCCTTCCACCACCAGCAGCGCAATGCCCAGGCGCTCCTGGAGTAAAGAGAGGTTGTAACTGACGGAAGACTGGCTGCGGTGTGTCTGTTCTGCCGCTTTGGCAAAACTCCCGGCTTCGACCACTTTTTCCAGGAGTGACCACTGTTCAAGAGTTGTTTTATGCATGACATATCTAATTTTTGAATTAATTTGATTCAAACATAGCGTTATTCATTCATTTTTTGAAGGGGTACGATACGTTCATCAAAACAAAGGAGACACATCATGAGCAACTTCGACAAACATGACTTAAGCGGCTTCGTCGGCAAACATCTGGTTTATACCTACGATAACGGCTGGAACTACGAGATTTACGTCAAAAATGAAAACACCCTCGACTACCGTATTCACAGCGGCCTGGTCGGAAACCGTTGGGTAAAAGATCAGCAGGCGTATATAGTTCGCGTCGGGGAGAGCATCTATAAAATCTCCTGGACAGAGCCAACCGGTACTGACGTGAGCCTGATTGTTAACCTTGGCGACAACCTGTTCCATGGCACCATCTTCTTCCCGCGCTGGGTAATGAACAATCCGGAAAAAACCGTCTGTTTCCAGAACGATCATATTCCGCTGATGAATAGCTATCGCGATGCCGGTCCGGCATATCCCACAGAAGTGATTGATGAATTCGCGACAATCACCTTTGTGCGCGACTGTGGTCCAAATGATGACAGCGTGATTGCCTGTGCGGCCAGCGAGTTACCTGAAAACTTTCCAGAAAACTTAAAATAAGCGCGACAATTAACTAAAAAGAAAAGTTCCCGGCTATTTCATATTATTTTGAAATGGCCGGGATTTTTTTTGTTTGTTGATGTTTAGTTTAAATCATTTCCTGGCAAAACGTTGTGAAGATCACAATAAAAAATATTTAATATTAATTTAACTTGTTGTTTTTAAAGTGTCTGCTAGTAGCTCTATAACGTTATAAACGTTGTCTTAATTTTTCCCTAAGAAATGAAAGCTATTTTGATATGAGTTTATGGTTCGTTGAAATAAACGGACCGGCATTTGGTTAATATCAAAAACGTGCCATTTTTATTGCAAGGAAATTAATAATGAGTGATTTTCTGCCCTTTTCGCGACCCTCAATGGGTGCCGAAGAAATGGCGGCGGTTCAGGACGTTTTGATGTCGGGCTGGATCACCACGGGGCCTAAAAATCAGGAGCTTGAAGAGGCATTTTGTCATCTGACGGGCAATCAGCATGCGATTGCCGTCTGTTCTGCCACCGCGGGCATGCATGTCACGCTGATGGCGCTGAATATTGGCCCCGGCGATGAAGTGATCACCCCCTCCCAGACCTGGGTTTCCACGCTAAATATGATCGTGTTGCTGGGTGCCACACCGGTGATGATTGATGTGGACAACGACACGTTGATGGTGACGCCTGACGCCGTTGAAGCGGCGATAACCTCGCGTACTAAAGCCATTATCCCCGTCCATTATGCTGGCGCACCGTGTGACATCGACGCGATTCATGCCATTGGCGAACGTCACGGTATTCCCGTTATTGAAGATGCTGCCCATGCCGCCGGAACCTATTACAAGAACCGCCATGTGGGCTGGAAAGGGACGGCGATTTTTTCCTTCCACGCCATTAAAAATATGACCTGTGCAGAAGGCGGTTTAGTTGTCACGGATAACGCTCAGCTTGCTGCGCGGATCCGCAGTCTGAAATTCCACGGCCTGGGGGTGGATGCCTATGACCGCCAGACGCACGGTCGTGCACCGCAGGCTGAAGTGATCTCGCCGGGCTATAAATACAACCTGGCGGATATTAACGCCGCGCTGGCGCTGGTGCAGTTGGGCAAATTAAAAGAGGCCAACAAACGCCGTGAGGAAATCGCGCAACGCTACCTGCGGGAGCTGGCCGATACGCCGTTCCAGCCGCTGACCATCCCGGCATGGCCGCACGTTCACGCCTGGCACCTGTTTATTATTCGCGTTGATGAAGCCCGCTGCGGTATTTCACGCGACAACCTGATGGCGGCGCTGAAGGAGAAGGGCATCGGTACCGGCCTGCACTTCCGTGCGGCGCACACTCAAAAATACTACCGCGAGCGTTTTCCTGATGTATCGCTCCCGAATTCGGAATGGAATAGCGCGCGTATTTGTTCTCTCCCTCTTTTCCCGGACATGACTCATGACGACACAACCCGCGTCATTACCGCGCTCCATCAGCTTGCAGGACATTGATATGTTCAGTGCACCACCCGTACAAAAAGTTTCCGTCGTCATTCCTGTTTATAACGAACAGGAGAGCCTGCCTGAACTGATTCGCCGCACGACGGCCGCCTGCGAGACGCTGGGCAAAGCGTATGAAATTTTGCTGGTGGACGATGGCAGTAGCGATGACTCCGCAATGATGCTGACCGATGCTGCCCAGGCTGAAGGCAGCCATATTGTTGCCGTGCTGCTGAACCGTAACTACGGCCAGCACTCGGCGATCATGGCCGGATTTAGCCACGTTACGGGCGATCTGATCATCACCCTGGACGCGGATCTGCAAAACCCGCCGGAGGAGATCCCACGCCTGGTGGCGAAAGCCGATGAAGGCTATGACGTGGTCGGCACGGTGCGTCAGAACCGTCAGGACAGCCTGTTCCGCAAGCTGGCCTCACGCACTATCAACCGTCTTATCCAGCGTACGACCGGTAAAGCGATGGGCGATTACGGCTGCATGCTGCGCGCCTACCGCCGTCATATTGTCGACGCCATGCTGCATTGCCACGAGCGCAGCACGTTTATTCCGATCCTCGCTAACACGTTCGCCCGTAAGGCAACGGAAATCCCGGTCCTGCATGCCGAGCGTGAGCACGGGGAATCGAAGTACAGCTTCATGCGTCTCATCAACCTGATGTACGACCTTATCACCTGCCTGACCACCACGCCGCTGCGTCTGCTGAGCGTTTTCGGCAGCATCATCGCGCTGGCGGGGTTCGCGCTCTCCGTCCTGCTGGTGGTGCTGCGGCTGGTCTTTGGCCCGCAGTGGGCGGCTGAAGGGGTCTTCATGCTTTTTGCCGTGCTGTTTATGTTCATCGGTGCCCAGTTTGTCGGCATGGGCCTGCTCGGTGAATACATTGGCCGAATTTATAACGATGTCCGCGCACGTCCGCGCTACTTTATTCAACGTGTTGTCCGTCAGGAACACAAAGCATCTCAAGAGGAAATCCACCCATGAAAGCTGTTGTATTTGCCTATCACGATATGGGGTGCACGGGCACGCTGGCCCTGCTGGAAGCGGGCTATGACATTGCGGCAATCTTTACCCATCCGGACACGGCGGGCGAAAATCACTTTTTCAGCTCAGTGGCGCGCATCGCCGCCGAGCGGGGGATTCCGGTTTATGCCCCGGACGACGTGAACCATCCGCTGTGGGTGGAGCGCATCCGCGCGCTTGCCCCTGATGTCATCTTCTCGTTTTACTATCGCAACCTGATCTGCGACGAGATCCTCGGCCTGGCAGCAAAAGGAGCATTTAACCTTCACGGCTCACTGCTGCCAGCCTACCGTGGGCGCGCGCCGCTGAACTGGGTGCTGGTGAACGGCGAAACGGAAACGGGCGTGACCCTGCACCGGATGGTCCACCGTGCGGATGCGGGGGCCATCATTGCCCAGCACCGCGTGGCAATCGATGCGGATGAAACGGCGCTGCAGCTGCACCAGAAACTTTGCACCGTGGCACAAAGCCTGCTGCGCGACGCGCTGCCAGCTATCCTGAACGGCACCTTCAGCGAGACCGCGCAGGATGAGAGCAAAGCAAGTACCTTCGGTCGCCGCACGCCAGAGGATGGTCGTCTGGACTGGAACCAACCTGCTCGCCAGCTTCACAACCTGGTGCGCGCCGTGACCGACCCATGGCCGGGGGCATACAGCTTTGCGGGCGTGAGCAAGTTTATCGTCTGGAAATCCCGCGTGCGCGACGACATCCCGGCGGCAAAACCGGGCACCGTTGTTTCCGTCTCCCCGCTGATTGTGAGCTGCGGCGAGCAGGCGCTGGAGATTATTACCGGGCAAACCGACAGCGGTCTTTACGTGCAGGGCACGCAGCTGGCCCAGTCTCTGGGGCTGGTCGCCGGGGCGCTGATCACAAGCGCCCCGGTGGTTGCCGTTAAACGCCGCACCCGCGTGCTGATCCTCGGCGTAAACGGCTTTATCGGTAACCATCTGACTGAACGCCTGCTCAAAGACGATAACTACGAAATCTATGGCCTGGATATTGGCGCGGATGCGATCAGTCGTTTCCTCGACAACCCACGCTTCCACTTCGTGGAAGGGGATATCAGCATCCATTCCGAGTGGATTGAATACCACATTAAAAAATGTGACGTGGTACTGCCGCTGGTCGCCATCGCCACGCCTATTGAGTACACCCGTAACCCGCTGCGCGTGTTCGAGCTGGACTTCGAGGAGAACCTGAAGATCATTCGCGACTGCGTGAAATACGACAAGCGCATCATCTTCCCGTCCACCTCTGAAGTGTACGGCATGTGTACCGACAAAAACTTCGACGAAGACACCTCTAACCTGGTGGTCGGGCCGATCAACAAACAGCGCTGGATCTACTCTGTCTCCAAACAGCTGCTGGACCGCGTGATTTGGGCCTACGGTGAGAAAGAGGGGCTGCGCTTTACCCTGTTCCGTCCGTTCAACTGGATGGGCCCGCGTCTGGATAACCTGAACGCGGCGCGTATCGGTAGCTCCCGTGCGATCACCCAGCTGATCCTGAACCTGGTGGAAGGCTCACCGATTAAGCTTATTGAAGGCGGCAAACAGAAACGCTGCTTCACGGATATCAGCGACGGTATCGAAGCGCTGTTCCGCATCATCGAAAACAAAGATAACCGCTGCAACGGTCAAATCATCAACATCGGGAACCCTGACAACGAAGCGAGCATTCGCGAACTGGCTGAGATGCTGCTGGCCAGCTTTGAGCGCCATCCGCTGCGCGATAAATTCCCACCGTTTGCCGGTTTCCGCGAAGTGGAAAGCAGCAGCTACTACGGTAAAGGCTACCAGGACGTTGAGCACCGTAAGCCGAGTATTCGCAATGCGAAGCGCTGCCTGAACTGGACACCGACGGTGAAGATGGAGCAAACCATTGACGAGACGCTCGATTTCTTCCTGCGCACCGTGGAGCTGTCGGAACAGGTCTCATGAAAAAAGTCGGTTTACGCATTGATGTCGACACCTTCAGGGGAACGCGTGACGGCGTCCCCAGGCTGCTGGAACTGCTGAGCAAGCACGGTGTGCGTGCCAGCATCTTCTTCAGCGTGGGGCCTGACAACATGGGACGCCATTTATGGCGTCTGATTAAACCGGCATTTCTGTTCAAAATGCTGCGCTCACGCGCAGCATCTCTCTACGGCTGGGATATTCTGCTGGCCGGCACCGCCTGGCCCGGTAGACGCATCGGCGCGGGTAACGAAGCGGTTATCCGTGAGGCGGCGCAGCAGCATGAGGTCGGCCTGCATGCCTGGGATCACCACGCCTGGCAGGCGTGGGCAGGCGTCTGGGATATCCCGCGTCTCTCCCGTGAAGTCGAACGTGGGATGCTGGAGCTGGAGGCCATCACCGGTCAGCCTGTGCGCTGTTCCGCCGTGGCAGGATGGCGTGCGGATCAACGGGTCGTAAAGGCCAAAGAAGCCTTTGCGTTTCGCTACAACAGCGATTGCCGCGGAACCGGGCCGTTTTTGCCGCTGTTAGGCGCAAATCACTACGGTACGGTGCAAATTCCGGTCACGCTTCCCACCTGGGATGAAGTGGTCGGACGCGAGGTGAAGGCGGAAGAATTTAATCGTTATATTCTGGACCGTATGCATCGCGATACGGGGACGCCGGTGTATACCATCCATGCAGAAGTAGAGGGGATTGCGTATCAGCATGATTTCGATGCGTTGCTGACCCTGGCCGCTCAGGAGGGCATTGAATTCTGCCCGTTGAGAGAGCTGCTGCCCGACGACCTCAGCACCCTGCCTGTGGGAAAAATTGTCCGTAATGAACTGGCTGGCCGGGAAGGCTGGCTTGGCCATCAACACACCGTGAGTCCGGTCCCATGAAAACAGCCCGTTATGGCTTAGCGCTTCTCGCACTGTTTATCGTTTACTACCTCATTCCTGTCGATGTCCGCCTGCTGTGGCAGCCTGACGAAACGCGCTATGCGGAAATCAGCCGCGAAATGCTGGCATCGGGTGACTGGATCGTCCCGCATTTTCTGGGGCTGCGTTACTTTGAAAAACCGATTGCTGGCTACTGGATCAACAGTCTCGGGCAGTTGCTGTTCGGGCACACCAACTTTGCCGTACGCGCCGGGGCGATATTCTCCACCGGGTTAACGGCGCTGCTGGTGATCTGGATGGCCTGGCGTCTCTGGCGGGATAAGCGAGTAGCCATTTTCTCCGGCCTTATCTTCCTGACCCTGTTCCTGGTGTACGGTATCGGCACGTATGCGGTGCTGGATCCTATCATCACCCTGTGGCTGGTGGCGGCGATGTGCAGCTTCTGGCTGGCCTCGCAGGCCCAAACCGTGGCCGGAAAAGCGGGTGGCTATGTGCTGCTTGGGCTGGCCTGCGGGATGGGGGTGATGACCAAAGGCTTCCTGGCGCTGGCCGTTCCGGTGATTGGCGTGCTGCCGTGGGTGATCGTCCAGAAGCGCTGGAAAGAGGTGCTGATTTTTGGCTGGCTCGCGATCCTGAGCTGCGTGCTGATTGTCCTGCCGTGGGCGCTGGCGATTGCGCATCGGGAGCCTGATTTCTGGCGTTACTTCTTCTGGGTTGAACATATTCAGCGTTTTGCCCAGAGCGACGCCCAGCATAAAGCCCCGTTCTGGTATTACCTGCCGTTCCTGCTCGCGGGCAGTCTGCCGTGGCTGGCACTGTTGCCGGGCGCGTTTCGTCTCGGCTGGAATGACAGACAAAGCGCGGGGGGAGGATTCTATCTGCTGGGCTGGGTGGTGATGCCGCTGCTGTTCTTCAGCATCGCTAAAGGCAAACTGCCGACCTACATCCTGCCCTGTTTTGCCCCGCTGGCTATCCTGATGGCGCGCTATGCCTGCCTCGCGGCGGAAAAAGGTGCGAGAGCGTTGCGCATTAACGGTGGGATTAACCTGGCGTTTGGGCTGTTCGGCGTGATTGCGGCGCTGGTGGTCTCGCCATGGGGGCTGGCTAAGCATCCGGTCTGGACGCCGGTCGAACTGTACAAAGTTTTCTGTGCAGTGGTGGCGTTCCTCCTCTGGGCCACGGTGGGCTGGTTTACGTTCAAACAGAGTCAGCAGCGGTGGTGGCTGGCAGCCTTGTGTCCTGCAGGCCTGGCATTGCTGATTGGTTTTGCCATTCCTAACCTGGTGGTGGATTCCAAACAGCCGCAGTCGCTGGTCGATACCGTGCGCGAGCCGCTTCAGGAAAGCCGATTTGTGCTGGCCAATAACGTTGGCGTGGCCGCGGGTCTGGCGTGGGAGCTGAAGCGTAATGACATTACGCTGTTTGGTCAGAGCGGCGAACTGCGTTACGGGCTGGATTATCCCGATGTGAAAGATCGTTACGTCGACAAAGATGACTTCGCGCAGTGGCTGGCGACGCATCGTCAGCAGGGGCGTGTGTCGCTGGTGGTTCTGCTGTCAAAGCGTGACGATATCTCACGGGCGAATTTACCGCAGCCGGACAATCTCTATATCCAGGGACGGTTTGCCTTGCTGGAGTATCTGCCGAAGTGATGACCTGGACCTGGCTGGTACTGGCAAGCTTGCTCAGCTGCGCGGGGCAGTTATGCCAGAAACAGGCCACCCGTCCGGCGAAAGCCGGGCGGCGCGGCGCGCACATTATGTTGTGGCTTGGTCTGGCAGGGCTGGCGCTGGGTAGCGGAATGCTGGTCTGGCTGGTGGTGCTGCAACGCCTGCCTGTTGGCGTCGCCTATCCTATGCTGAGCCTCAACTTTGTCTGGGTAACGCTGGCGGCAAAAGTATTCTGGCGCGAACACGTTGCTGCGCACCACTGGCTGGGGGTCGGGTTTATCATCATTGGGATTATCGTGCTGGGAGGAAGCCTGTGAAAGGCGCATTCTGGGTGTTATGCAGCGTGCTGTTAGTCAGCGCCGCACAGCTGTTGCTGCGCGATGCCATGCAGGCACTGCCGCCGGTCAGCGATGTTCTGGCGCTTATCTCCGCGCTGTGGCACTTCTCATCCGGCACGGGTGCGCTGCTGCTGGGGTTGATGGGGTATGTGGCCTCTATGGGCTGCTGGTATCTGGCGCTGCATCGCATGGCGCTCAGCAAAGCATATGCCTTGCTGAGCCTCAGTTATATTCTGGTGTGGGCCGCGGCAATCGTCCTGCCCGGCTGGGGGGAACACTTCTCCTGGCACGGGCTGGTGGGCGTCGGGTTTATTATGCTGGGTGTACTAACGATTTTTAGGCCAGCACGTCGTCAGCAGAATGGATCAGGCCGGCGCTGAGTTCGAAGGGTGTTGCGGTACAGACCGCAAGGCTCAGCGAGTCTATGCGGCAGTGGCTGACTAAATGAAACGCGCTGGCGGTACTGTCAATGCTAACCATTTGCCAGGCGTGACCGCCGCACTGTTTAACGATCGCTTCCTTTCGCGTCCAGATACGCCAGAATGCCGTAAGCTGGCGCTCTGGCGTTTCCTTTTCCAGCTCTTCATGCTCGGCGCCGCTGAAGACGGCATTGGCGAGCGTGCGCCAGTTATCCTGCGGGCGAATACGTTCCAGGGAACAGCCCACGTTACCTTCGTCACTGATAATTAACGCAATCTCATCTCCCGAGTGGCTAAGGCTGAACCACAGCGGATAGTCGCCGGCAAAAAGGGGTTTCCCCTGTTCGTTGTGGATAATCTCCGGGAGTGGCGTCGGCGCCAACAGACGCGAAAGCAACCCGCGTCCAGCGAGCCAGCGCGCGCGATGGGCGCCTTCGGGCGCGTGTCGGGAGAGCGCTTGAGCCCAGCGGTTGGTGCTCAGCGAGGAGATTTTTCCCAGAAAAACCTGGTACATATAACGTCTGGCCTTCAGTCAAACAGAGAGTCGCAAAGTTGCGCGGCGAAACCATTACTATAATCTATTGTCCCCGATAATGGCTAACCCGACCAGCGGCTTAGCCCGGCAACCGGCTTTTGGGTCGTCCCGGCCCCAGCAGGATCGCCAGCTTGCTGCCCCCTTTGGTAGTCTCCATCCAGATTTTACATACGCTGGTCAGCGGAACCGACAGCAGCATCCCAACCGGGCCCAGCAGACATCCCCAAATCAGTAAGGATAAAAATACCACCAGCGTCGACATGCCCAGCCGGTGCCCCATCATGCGCGGCTCTAGAATATTCCCCAGCACCATATGCACAACGAGGAACAGCGCGCCGACCAGCATACATTCATAAAATCCATTAAACAGAAACGCCTGAATCATCGGCGGCACGGCGGAGAGTACGGCGCCAATGTTGGGAACGTAGTTCAGCAGAAATGCCAGCACCCCCCACATCAGGGCGAACTGGACGCCCATCAGCATCAGCCCCAGCCAGACAATGATCCCGGTCCATACGCTCAACAGCGTTTTCAGCGCCAGATATTTGGACACGCCCTTCAGCGCGCGGTGTAAACCGGCAATATGGATTTGCGGGTTATTTAATGCAAAACGCAGCTTGTAGGGCACATGACGGACTTCGAACAGCATGAACACCACCGTCATGACCAGCAGCAAAATGCTGGCCATCGCGCCGGAAAGACCGGTCATCAGCGTGGTGGCGTAGGTCATGACTTTCTCTGAATCCATCCTGCGCAGCATCCGTTCTGGCGAGATATGCAGGTTAAGAAAGGGCATCATCTCCTGCAGGGCGATGATTTTGCGCGTCAGCTCTTTATTGTACTGCGGCAGCATGGTGGAGAATTCGCTCAGCGATGCGGCCAGTACGCCGAAGAGTGCCGTCAGGCCAATCAGCATTACAATCACCACAATAGTGATGGCCACCGGGCGGCTAACGCCCCGGCGTAAAAACCAGGTCACCAGCGGATTAAGAACAATGGCAAAAAAGAGTGCCAGCAGAAGCTGGACGATAATGTCAGCGGCAGCATGAATACCCGCGAGGATAACCACCAGACAGGCGAGTTTTAATAAAATGTGGAGTCCTGCTTTATCGGGCTGGGGGGAGATCATGCGCGTTCCTTAGTAAGATGACGCATTAAGTGTAGTGCCTGGCTTCCGCTTCGTCTGGCACCGATAATCTGAAAGTCGGGGCTGATTTTCTGATGGCGTCGTGGTAATAGTGAAACACTGTTGCAAAAAATTCAGGTCTAACTCCATGCCCGAACCTGCCGCTGAACCGGCGCTGAGCGGATTGCGCCTCAATCTGCGTATTGTTTCCGTCATCATTTTCAACTTTGCCAGTTATCTGACCATTGGTCTGCCGCTGGCGGTCTTGCCGGGCTATGTCCATGACGTAATGGGGTTTAGCGCATTCTGGGCGGGGCTGGTGATTAGCCTGCAGTATTTCGCCACGCTGTTAAGCCGGCCGCATGCCGGGCGCTACGCGGACATGTTCGGACCAAAAAGCATCGTCGTGGTGGGGTTGTGCGGCTGTTTCCTCAGTGGCCTGTGCTACCTGCTGGCGGCCACAACCAGCGCCTGGCCGCTGGTCAGTCTGACGCTCCTCTGCCTGGGCCGCGTCATCCTCGGTATTGGGCAAAGTCTGGCGGGAACCGGCTCCACGCTATGGGGCGTGGGCGTTGTCGGCGCATCACACATTGGCCGGGTGATCTCCTGGAACGGAATTGTTACCTACGGCGCGATGGCGCTCGGTGCACCGCTCGGCGTGGCCTGTTATGCCTTTGGCGGACTCTATGGGCTCGCCATCACCATTATGGTGGTCGCGCTTCTGGCGATTCTGTTTGCCCTGCCGCGCCCGAAAGTAAAGGCCAGCAAGGGCAAGCCACTGCCGTTTCGGGCTGTGCTGGGCCGCGTATGGCCGTACGGTATAGCACTGGCCCTGGCGACGACCGGCTTCGGCGTCATTGCGACCTTCATTACCCTGTTCTATGACGCCAAAGGCTGGGAGGGCGCGGCCTTTGCGTTAACCCTCTTTAGCGTGGCGTTTGTTGGCGCGCGCCTGCTTTTCCCGAACGGCATCAACCGTCTGGGTGGGCTGAATGTGGCGATGATCTGCTTTGCGGTCGAGATAGTCGGGCTGCTGTTGACCGGTATCGCCAGTGCACCCTGGATGGCGAAAATGGGTGTCTTCCTTGCGGGGGCCGGTTTCTCGCTGGTCTTCCCGGCGCTGGGCGTGGTGGCGGTGAAAGCGGTGCCGCAGCAGAACCAGGGCGCGGCGCTGGCGACCTATACGGTATTTATGGATATGTCGTTAGGCATTACCGGGCCGCTGGCGGCGCTGGTGATGGCCTGGGCAGGGGTACCGGTGATTTATCTTGCCGCAGCGGGTCTGGTGATAATTGCCTTGTTACTGACGTGGCGGCTAAAAAAATGGCCCCCGGTGCAAGCACCGGAGGCCACGTCATCATCGTGAAGGTTACTGGATCACGATGGTGTTAATGATGTTTTCAGCCGCCGTCTGCGCTTTCTGCTGATCTTCCGCTGGCAGGGTGATCTGCAGGGTCAGCAGTTTGTTATCCACCTTGCCCAGCACCACAGAAGAGTAAGCGGTCTGGCCTTTGGCAGAGATGATGCTGTCCAGCTGTTGCAGCGTGTGGCCTTTCAGCTCGATGGATTTATTGGTCACCACCTGCAGCTGCGGATCGCGGCCGCGCTGCTGATCTTCCAGACGTTTAGACAGGACGGCCAGGTCTTCGCTGGTATCGTCGCCCACAATCACAATGACCGCTTTCTGACCGGTTGCGTCGGAGTAAACGTGCATGTTGTTCGCCTGGGTACCCAGCTTGCCGCTCTGGTCAGTCATATCGGCTGGCAGAGAGAAACTGAGTTTGCCATCCATCAGATTCACCGGCTGGCCGGTCGCGTTGCTCTCTGCGGATGCGCCCTGAGCAGGCGTTTTCGTGTCGCTGTTATCACAGGCTGCAAGACCCACAACCAGCAGGCCAATCCCGACATATTTAACCAGATTGCGCATTGACTTCTTCCTTTCGATAAACGGCCATAACGGCTCATTCGTCCATCTTATCACAACTGATAAAGCGAACCCTTAACCAGCCTGCAATGCCGTGATTTCAGATTTATCTGCCAGCCTTTTCAGCAGCATATTCAGCAGCACGCCGTACATTGGCAGGAAGAAGACAATGCTGATGAGGACCTTGAAGCAGTAGTCCACCAGCGCAATTTCCATCCAGTGCTCGGCCATAAAGGCATCCGGGCTGCGCCAGAAAGCGATGAAGAAGAAGGCCAGCGTATCGCTCACGTTACCGAATAGCGTGGAGGCGGTAGGCGCCATCCACCAGCGATGGTTCTGGCGCAGACGGTTAAACACGTGCACGTCAAGGATCTGCCCCAGCGCGTAGGCCATAAAGCTTGCCGCGGCGATACGGGCGACAAACAGGTTGAAGTGCGTCAGCGCCTCAACGCCCTGCCAGCTTCCCATATAAAACAGGGACGACACCACGTATGAGATGAACAGCGCCGGAAGCATGACCGCAAAAATAATGCGGCGGGCCAGCGGTGCGCCAAAAATACGCACGGTCAAATCCGTGGCGAGGAAAATAAACGGAAAACTGAACGCGCCCCAGGTGGTATGAAAACCAAAGATGGAGATGGGGAGCTGCACCAGATAGTTACTGGACGTGATCACCAGTAAATGAAAAAGCGAAAGCCAGAACAACGCTTTAACGCGCTGTGATTCAGAGAACTGCGTCATATTGTGACCTTTTTATACGTTGGGGTGAGGGAACCCAATAAAAACCGCAGCATGATACTGCTTTGGCTGGACATTGCAATGGTTGATTTTTGCGCAATCGTTAACCTGGTTTGCATTGTCCGCCACCGGGCGTAAACTACAGCCGTTTTTACCAGACCGAGAAGACCATGACCGACCTGTTTTCCAGCCCAGACCATACCCTTGATGCTCAGGGCCTTCGCTGCCCGGAGCCGGTAATGATGGTACGCAAGACCGTGCGTAACATGCAGCCCGGTGAAACGCTGCTGATTATTGCAGACGACCCGGCCACGACCCGCGATATTCCCGGGTTTTGTACCTTTATGGAGCATGAGCTTGTGGCGCAGCAGACAGAAGCGCTGCCGTACCGGTATTTGATTCGTAAGGGGTAGGTGGTCCGCCGCTGCGGTCTGATGCCCTCACCCCGGCCTCTCCCACGGGGAGAGGGGGCAAACACTAAAAATGGCCACTGCGTGGCCATTTTGCTTTTACCTAGCCTTTCATCCACGCGCGGATCCCGTCCAGGAACATCTGCGTCGCCATCATCACCAGAATCAGCCCCATCAGGCGCTCCAGCGCGTTAACCCCTTTCTCCCCCAGCAGGCGCAAGAACAGCGACGATTGCAGCAGGATGATAAATGTCCCGCCCCAGGCGATAAGCAGGGCAATCACCAGGTGGCTCATTTGATTCGGATACTGATGTGACAGCAGCATCAGGGTGGCCAGAATGGTCGGCCCGGCGACGAGGGGAATCGCCAGCGGTACGATAAACGGCTCTTCGCCCGCGGGCAGGCCGCTGCTGCTCCCTTCGGCGCTCGGGAAAATCATCTTAATGGCAATCAGGAACAGAATAATCCCGCCGGAAATGGAGACCGTTTCTGCGCGCAGGTTCAGGAAGGCGAGGATCTTTTCTCCCGCAAACAGGAAGATAAACATCACCAGCAGGGCGATGAGCAACTCGCGGATCATGATCGCCCGGCGGCGCTTCGGCTCAGTGTGCTTCAGCACCGACATGAAGATAGGCAGGTTGCCCAGTGGATCCATTATCAGGATCAATAAAACCGCTGCGGAAATGATTTCACTCATGTAAATTATCCCTGAACATCTCTATGGTTATTATGATAATTAGCTGTATTTCTGATTGCCGGGCAATCATCGATTAATTTCGCTTGCGACTTTGGCAGCATTTTGTAATGTGAAGCATATCCCAGTTCAATACTGGCTTGCACAATCAGCACACACCCTCAGCAGGAAAAAAATGCTATGAAAAACGTTGGTTTCATCGGCTGGCGCGGTATGGTCGGCTCTGTACTCATGCAACGCATGGTTGAAGAGCGCGATTTCGACGCTATCCGCCCGGTCTTCTTCTCCACTTCCCAGCTCGGCCAGGCTGCACCGTCCTTTGGTGGTACCACAGGCACGTTGCAGGATGCTTACGATCTGGAAGCGTTGAAGGCACTTGATATTATTGTGACCTGCCAGGGCGGCGATTATACCAACGAAATCTATCCAAAGCTGCGTGAAAGCGGCTGGCAGGGCTACTGGATTGACGCGGCCTCTTCGCTGCGCATGAAAGACGATGCCATCATTATTCTCGACCCGGTTAACCAGGGCGTGATCACCGATGGCCTGAACAACGGTGTGAAAACCTTTGTCGGTGGTAACTGCACCGTCAGCCTGATGCTGATGTCCCTTGGCGGCCTGTTTGCGCAGGATCTGGTTGAATGGGTTTCCGTGGCGACCTACCAGGCCGCGTCCGGCGGCGGCGCGCGTCATATGCGCGAGCTGCTGACCCAGATGGGCCAGCTGCACCACAGCGTCGCAACCGAGCTGGCAAACCCGGCATCCGCGATCCTCGATATCGAGCGTAAAGTCACCGATCTGACCCGCAGCGGCGCGCTGCCGGTGGATAACTTTGGCGTACCGCTGGCCGGTGGCCTGATCCCGTGGATCGACAAACAGCTGGATAACGGCCAGACTCGCGAAGAGTGGAAAGGTCAGGCTGAGACCAACAAAATCCTCAATACCGCGAACACCATTCCGGTTGACGGTCTGTGCGTGCGTATCGGCGCACTGCGCTGCCACAGCCAGGCCTTCACCATTAAACTGAAAAAAGATGTGTCTATTCCGACCGTGGAAGAGCTGCTGGCCGCGCACAACCCGTGGGCGAAAGTGGTACCAAACGATCGCGATATCACCATGCGTGAGCTGACCCCGGCTGCCGTCACCGGCACGCTGACCACGCCGGTTGGCCGTCTGCGTAAGCTGAACATGGGGCCGGAGTACCTCTCCGCGTTCACCGTCGGTGACCAGCTCCTGTGGGGCGCCGCCGAACCGCTGCGCCGCATGCTACGCCAGCTGGCGTAATAATTTGTTAATGACCGGGGGTGATTTTCACCCCCTTTTTTTGCGTACTACATGGAGTAACACGCGTATGTCTTATTTTTTATCAGGAGTCATGTAGAGCGTTGGCTATGCTTTAAGGAAGAGTCATTTCTTACCTGAGGTTAGGACGGGACTGAGTGGATGCCCGTCAGGTCACATTAAAGTCGTCCCAGGCGCTAAAAAAGGACGACATAAAAAACAGGATGAATACCATGTCCGATCGTGTGGATAGAGACGTGATTAATGCGCTTATTGCGGGTCATTTTGCAGACCCCTTTTCCGTGCTGGGGATGCACCGTACAGAGGCCGGGCTGGAAGTTCGGGCGTTGTTACCGGATGCGACCGAAGTGTGGGTCATCGAGCCCAAAACCGGCCGCAAGGTGGCCAATCTTGAATGCCTCGACTCGCGTGGCTTCTTCTCGGGCATCATGCCCCGTCGTAAAAACCCCTTTCGTTATCAACTCGCCGTTATCTGGCACGGCCAGCAAAACCTGATTGATGATCCTTACAGCTTCGGTCCGCTCTTAAAAGAGATGGACGCCTGGCTGCTGTCTGAAGGTACGCATCTGCGCCCTTATGAAACGCTGGGTGCTCATGCGGATACCATGGACGGCATCACCGGCACGCGTTTTGCGGTGTGGGCGCCTAACGCCCAGCGCGTCTCCGTTGTCGGGCAGTTCAACTACTGGGACGGTCGTCGCCATCCGATGCGTCTGCGCCGGGAAACGGGCATCTGGGAGCTGTTTATCCCGGGGGCGCATAACGGCCAGCTCTACAAATTCGAAATGATCGATGCTCACGGCAAGCTGCGCATTAAAGCCGACCCGTATGCCTTCGAGGCGCAGATGCGTCCGGACACGGCGTCGCTGATTTGCGGCCTGCCGGAGAAGGTGGTCCAGACGGAAGAGCGTAAACAGGCCAACCGCTTTGATGCGCCGATCTCCGTCTATGAAGTGCATCTCGGCTCCTGGCGCCGCCACACCGATAACAACTTCTGGCTGAGCTACCGGGAACTCGCCGACCAGCTGGTGCCGTACGCTAAATGGATGGGCTTTACCCACCTCGAACTGCTGCCGGTTAACGAGCATCCGTTCGACGGCAGCTGGGGCTACCAGCCAACCGGGCTGTATGCCCCAACACGCCGCTTCGGCACGCGCGATGACTTCCGCTATTTCATTAATGCCGCGCACGCCGCCGGGCTGAACGTGATCCTCGACTGGGTGCCTGGTCATTTCCCTTCTGATGACTTTGCGCTGGCAGAGTTTGACGGCACAAAGCTGTACGAGCACAGCGACCCGCGCGAAGGCTATCACCAGGACTGGAACACGCTGATCTACAACTATGGTCGTCGTGAAGTCGCGAACTATCTGGTCGGTAATGCCCTGTACTGGATTGAGCGCTTCGGCATTGATGCCCTGCGCGTGGATGCGGTGGCGTCAATGATCTACCGCGACTACAGCCGCAAAGAGGGCGAGTGGATCCCGAACGAGTATGGCGGCCGCGAAAACCTGGAAGCGATTGAATTCCTGCGCAGCACTAACCGTATTATCGGTGAGCAGGTCGAGGGTGCGGTTACCATGGCGGAGGAGTCGACGGACTTTGCAGGCGTCTCCCGACCGCCGTCATCAGGCGGTCTGGGGTTCTGGTATAAGTGGAACCTGGGGTGGATGCACGACACGCTCGACTACATGAAGCTCGACCCGGTGTACCGTCAGTACCATCACGACAAGCTCACCTTCGGCCTACTCTACAACTACACCGAAAACTTCATGCTGCCGCTGTCGCACGATGAAGTGGTGCACGGCAAAAAATCCATTCTCGACCGTATGCCGGGCGATGCGTGGCAGAAGTTTGCCAACCTGCGCGCCTACTACGGCTGGATGTTTGCCTTCCCGGGTAAAAAACTGCTGTTTATGGGCAATGAATTTGCCCAGGGGCGCGAGTGGAACCACGACTCCAGTCTCGACTGGCATTTGCTGGAAGGCGGCGACAACTGGCACCACGGCGTGCAGCGTCTGGTGCGTGACCTGAACCTGACCTATCGCCATCACAAAGCCCTCCACGAGCTGGATTTCGACCCCTACGGCTTCGAGTGGCTGGTAGTGGACGACCATGAGCGTTCGGTATTTGTCTTTGTGCGTCGTGATAAAGCCGGCAACGAAATCATCGTCGCCAGTAACTTCACGCCGGTACCGCGCGAACACTACCGCTTTGGCATTAACCAGCCGGGGAAATGGCGCGAAATTCTGAATACCGATTCCATGCACTACCACGGCAGCAACGCCGGTAACGGCGGGCTGGTGCAGAGCGACGCCATCGAAAGCCACGGGCGGCCAAACTCCCTGAGCCTGACGCTGCCGCCGCTTGGCACTATCTGGCTGATGCGGGAGGGTGAATGACGCAGCTTACGGCAGGTCATCCCGAACCGCTCGGCGCGCGTTTTGACGGTAAGGGCGTGAACTTCACGCTCTTTTCCGCTCACGCGGAGCGGGTGGAACTTTGTGTGTTTGACGGGGAAGGTAACGAGCACCGTTACGATTTACCGTCTCGCACAGGGGATATCTGGCACGGGTACCTGTCCGGCGGGCGTCCGGGGATGCATTACGGTTTTCGCGTACACGGTCCGTGGCAACCGGCTCAGGGGCACTGGTTTAACCCGGCGAAGCTGTTGATTGACCCGTGCGCGCACCGCGTCGATGGCGAGTTTAAAGACGACCCGCTGTTTCACGTCGGCTACGGTGAGCCCGACCACCGCGACAGCGCGCCGGTCGTGCCCAAAAGCGTGGTGGTGAACGACCTCTACGACTGGGAAGACGATGCTCCGCCGCGCACGCCGTGGGGCAACACCGTGATTTATGAAGCGCATGTCAAAGGGCTGACCTGGCTGCACCCGTCGATCCCCAACGCGATGCGCGGCACCTATCAGGCACTCGGCCATCCGACGATGATTGCCTATCTGAAACACCTCGGTATCACCGCGCTGGAACTGCTCCCCGTCGCCCATTTCGCCAATGAACCCCGCCTGCAGCGGCTGGGGCTGAGCAACTACTGGGGCTACAACCCTCTGGCGATGTTTGCCCTTGAACCCCGCTACGCCGCCCATCCGGAGACGGCGCGGGACGAGTTTCGTGATGCGGTGAAGGCGCTGCACGCGGCGGGCATTGAGGTCATTCTGGACGTGGTGCTGAACCATAGCGCTGAAAGCGATCTCGACGGCCCGACGCTCTCCATGCGCGGAATTGATAACCGTAGCTATTATTGGATCAGAGAGGATGGCGATTACGAGAACTGGACCGGCTGCGGTAACACCCTCAACCTCAGCCATCCGGCGGTCACGCATTTTGCTTATGAATGCCTGAAATACTGGGTTGAGACGTTCCACGTCGACGGTTTTCGTTTCGACCTGGCGCCCGTCATGGGACGCACGCCGGCATTCAGCCAGCAGGCTCCTCTGTTTGAGGCCATCAAAAATTGCCCGGTGCTCTCGCAGGTGAAACTGATCGCCGAGCCATGGGACATCGGTGAGGGCGGCTATCAGGTGGGGAATTTCCCGCCGCTGTTTGCCGAGTGGAACGACCATTATCGCGATGCCATGCGCCGCTTCTGGCTGGCGCGCGATCTGTCACTGGGGGAGTTCGCCGGGCGCTTTGCCGCCTCCAGCGATCTCTTCAGGCGCGACGGCAAACGGCCGTCGGCCACCATTAATCTGGTGACGGCGCACGACGGTTTTACGCTGCGCGACTGCGTTTGTTTCAATCAGAAACACAATGAAGCGAACGGCGAAGAGAATCGCGATGGCACTAACAATAACCATAGCTTTAATCATGGTATAGAAGGATTAGGCGGGAGCTTGGACGTGATTGAGCGGCGTCGCGCCAGCGTTCATGCGCTGCTGACGACGCTTTTGTTATCGCAGGGCACGCCGATGCTGCTGGCGGGCGATGAGCACGGCCACAGTCAGCACGGCAACAATAACGCCTATTGCCAGGACAATACCCTGACCTGGCTCGACTGGGGTGAGGCGAACAGTGGACTGACCCATTTCACCGCAGCGCTGATCCACCTTCGCCAGCAGATCCCCGCGCTCACCGCCGATCGCTGGTGGGAAGAGGGCGACGGCAACGTTCGCTGGCTGAATAAAGACGCGCAACCGTTGAGTGCGCAAGAGTGGCAACACGGCATCACCTGTCTGCAAATCCTGCTGTCGGATAAGTGGCTGGTGACGCTGAACGCGACGGATGACGTCGCAGAGATTGTTTTACCTGACGGGGAATGGCGCGCTGTTCCCCCCTTTGCCGGAGCGGATAATCCGGTAGTAATGGCTGTCTGGCACGGGCCTGCGCACGGAGTGTGCGTATTCCAAAGATGATAAAAAAGGAGTTAGTCATGGTTAGATTAGAGAAGAACGATCCCTTAATGTTGGCACGCCAGCTACCATTAAAAACGGTTGCCCTGATACTTGCGGGCGGGCGTGGTACCCGTCTGAAAGATTTGACCATCAAGCGCGCCAAGCCGGCCGTTCACTTTGGTGGTAAGTTCCGCATCATCGACTTTGCGCTCTCCAACTGCCTGAACTCAGGCATTCGCCGTATTGGCGTCATTACGCAGTATCAGTCGCACACGCTGGTTCAGCATATTCAGCGCGGCTGGTCATTCTTCAGTGAAGAGATGAACGAGTTTGTCGATCTCCTTCCTGCTCAGCAACGTGTTCACGGCGAGAACTGGTATCGCGGGACGGCGGATGCGGTGACGCAGAACCTCGACATCATTCGTCGCTATAACGCGGAATACATTGTGATCCTCGCCGGGGATCACATCTACAAGCAAGATTACTCCCACATGCTCATCGACCACGTCGAAAAAGGGGCGCGCTGCACCGTGGCGTGTCTGCCGGTGCCCGTTGCCGAGGCGACGGCGTTTGGCGTGATGCACGTGGACGCCGACGATAAAATCATCGACTTCGTCGAAAAACCGGCGAACCCGCCAACCATGCCGGGCGATGACACCAAATCCCTCGCCAGCATGGGGATCTATGTCTTTGATGCAGATTATCTTTATGAGCTGCTGGAAGACGACGACAAAGACGAAAACTCCAGCCACGACTTCGGTAAAGACATCATCCCGAAAATCACCAAAGCTGGCATGGCGTATGCACATCCTTTCCCGCTGTCCTGCGTGCAGTCAGACCCGAATGCCGAGCCTTACTGGCGCGATGTGGGCACGCTGGAAGCGTACTGGAAAGCGAACCTCGATCTGGCCTCAGTCACGCCTGAGCTGGATATGTACGACCAGAACTGGCCGATTCGTACCCACATGGAATCCTTGCCGCCGGCCAAATTCGTGCAGGACCGCTCCGGCAGCCACGGTATGACGCTGAACTCGCTGGTCTCTGGCGGGTGCATTATCTCCGGTTCGGTGGTGGTGCAGTCCGTGCTGTTCCCGCGCGTGCGGATAAATTCATTCTGTAATATCGATTCGGCGGTCTTATTGCCGGATGTCTGGGTAGGGCGTTCGTGTCGTCTGCGTCGTTGCGTGATCGACCGCGCCTGCGTCATCCCTGAGGGGATGGTCATCGGTGAAAACGCGGAAGAAGACGCGCGTCGTTTCTACCGTTCGGAAGAGGGGATCGTGTTAGTCACACGGGAAATGTTGCGGAAGCTGCAGATCAAACAGGAGCGATGATGCAGGTTTTACACGTATGTTCTGAGATGTTCCCGTTGTTAAAAACGGGCGGTCTGGCGGATGTTCTTGGTGCATTACCGGCGGCACAAATCGCCGGAGGCGTGGATACCCGAGTCCTGCTGCCTGCCTTCCCGGATATCCGGCGCGGCATTCCTGATGCAAAGGTTGTGACCCGCCGTGAGACGTTTGCCGGACGCATCACCCTGCTGTTTGGACATTACAATGGCGTAGGGATTTACCTGATCGACGCGCCACACTTATACGACCGACCGGGCAGCCCGTATCATGATACGAACCTGTTCGCCTATACCGACAACGTGCTGCGCTTTGCGCTGCTCGGCTGGGTCGGGGCAGAAATGGCGACGGGGCTTGATCCGTTCTGGCGTCCGGATGTGGTGCACGCGCACGACTGGCATGCCGGGCTGGCTCCGGCGTATATCGCCGCGCGCGGTCACCCGGCAAAATCGGTCTTTACGGTGCATAACCTCGCCTATCAAGGGATGTACTACGCGCATCATATGAATGACATCGATCTGCCATGGTCGTTCTTTAACATGCACGGGCTGGAGTTTAAGGGGCAGATTTCGTTCCTGAAGGCGGGGCTGTACTACGCCGATCACATCACGGCGGTCAGCCCAACCTATGCGCGAGAAATCACCCAGCCGGAGTTTGGCTACGGCATGGAAGGGCTACTGCAACAGCGCCATCGGGAAGGCCGCCTGTCGGGCATTCTGAACGGCGTGGATGAACAGATCTGGAGTCCGGAAACCGATCTCTTGCTGGCGGCACGCTATGGTCGCGATTCCGTGGAAGACAAAGCGGAAAACAAACGCCAGCTGCAGATTGCAATGGGGCTGAAGGTCAACGACAAAGTGCCGCTTTTCGCGGTGGTGAGCCGCCTGACCAGCCAGAAAGGGCTGGACCTGGTGCTGGAGGCGCTGCCCGGCTTGCTCGAGCAGGGCGGACAGCTGGCGCTGCTCGGCGCAGGTGACCCGGTGCTGCAGGAAGGTTTCCTCGCGGCGGCAGCGGAACACCCGGGGCAGGTGGGCGTGCAGATTGGTTACCACGAGGCATTTTCGCACCGCATTATGGGCGGCGCAGACGTCATTCTGGTGCCAAGCCGCTTCGAGCCCTGCGGCCTGACGCAGCTCTATGGCCTGAAATACGGCACCCTGCCGCTGGTACGCCGCACGGGCGGGCTGGCGGATACGGTGTCCGATAGCTCACTGGAAAACCTGGCGGACGGTATCGCCAGCGGGTTTGTTTTTGAAGACAGTAATGCCTGGTCGCTGCTTCGGGCGATTCGGCGTGCTTTCGTCTTGTGGTCCCGTCCGTCGCTGTGGCGTTACGTACAACGTCAGGCGATGTCCATGGACTTTAGCTGGCACGTTGCGGCGCAGTCGTACCGCGATCTTTATCAACGCTTGATGTAACGAGGCGAAGTTACTGATATGAATGCTCCATTTAGCTACTCTTCACCCACGCTCAGCGTTGAGGCGTTAAAGCACTCCATCGCCTATAAGCTGATGTTCACCATCGGGAAAGATCCAGTCATCGCCAACAAACATGAGTGGCTGAACGCCACTCTGTTTGCGGTGCGCGACCGTTTAGTTGAACGCTGGCTGCGATCAAACCGCGCCCAGCTCTCGCAGGAAACGCGTCAGGTTTACTACCTGTCGATGGAATTTTTGATTGGCCGCACGCTCTCCAACGCGCTGCTGTCGCTCGGCATTTACGACGACGTTAAAACCGCCCTCGAAGAGATGGGGCTGGATTTAGAAGAGCTGATTGACGAAGAGAACGACCCGGGCCTCGGCAACGGCGGCCTGGGGCGTCTTGCCGCCTGCTTCCTCGACTCGCTGGCGACCCTGGCGCTGCCGGGACGCGGGTACGGCATTCGCTACGACTACGGCATGTTCAAGCAGAACATCGTCGACGGGCGTCAGAAAGAGTCGCCGGACTACTGGCTGGAGTATGGCAACCCATGGGAGTTCAAGCGTCACAATACCCGCTACAAGGTGCGCTTTGGCGGGCGTATTCAGCAGGAAGGTAAAAAATCCCGCTGGGTGGAGACCGAAGAGATCCTGGCCGTGGCCTACGACCAGATCATCCCCGGGTATGACACCGATGCCACCAACACGCTGCGCCTGTGGAGCGCCCAGGCCAGTAGCGAGATTAACCTCGGTAAATTCAATCAGGGTGACTATTTCGCCGCGGTGGAAGATAAAAACCACTCTGAAAACGTGTCCCGCGTCCTCTATCCGGATGACTCAACCTACTCCGGCCGCGAGCTGCGCCTGCGTCAGGAGTATTTCCTCGTCTCGGCGACGATTCAGGATATCCTCAGCCGCCATCACCAGCTGCACAAAACCTACGCCAATCTGGCGGAGAAAACTGCGATTCACCTCAACGACACGCACCCGGTGCTCTCTATTCCAGAGCTGATGCGCTTGCTTATCGACGAGCATAAGTTCAGCTGGGATGAGGCATTCGAAGTGACCTGCCAGGTGTTCTCGTACACCAACCACACGCTGATGAGCGAAGCGCTGGAAACCTGGCCGGTGGATATGCTCGGCAAAATCCTGCCGCGCCATCTGCAGATTATCTTCGAGATTAACGACTACTTCCTCAAGACGCTGCAGGAGCAGTATCCGAACGATACCGGCCTGCTGAGCCGGGCGTCGATCATTGATGAATCCAACGGTCGTCGCGTACGCATGGCCTGGCTGGCGGTAGTGATCAGCCACAAGGTAAACGGCGTGTCTGAGCTCCACTCAAACCTGATGGTGCAGTCGCTGTTTGCGGATTTCGCGAAGATCTTCCCGACGCGTTTCTGCAACGTGACCAACGGCGTCACGCCGCGTCGCTGGCTGGCGCTGGCGAACCAGCCGCTTTCTGACGTGCTGGATCAGAACATTGGCCGCACCTGGCGCACCGACCTGAGCCAGCTGAGCGAGCTGGAACAGCACATTGATTTCCCGACGGTGAACAAAGCCGTGCGCGAAGCCAAGCTGCTGAACAAAAAGCGTTTGTCGGTTTACCTTGCGCTGCATCTGAACGTGGTCGCCAACCCGAAAGCGTTGTTTGACGTGCAGATCAAACGTATTCACGAGTACAAGCGTCAGCTGATGAATGTGCTGCATGTGATTACCCACTACAACCGGATTAAGGCCGACCCGACGGCCGAGTGGGTGCCGCGCGTGAAAATCTTCGCCGGTAAAGCCGCTTCCGCCTATTACATGGCGAAGCACATTATCCATCTCATCAACGATGTGGCGAAGGTCGTCAACCTGGATCCGGATATTGGCGACAAGCTGAAGGTGGTGTTCATCCCGAACTACAGCGTAAGCCTGGCGCAGCTGATCATCCCGGCGGCGGATCTCTCTGAGCAGATTTCGACGGCGGGTACGGAAGCCTCCGGGACCAGTAACATGAAGTTTGCCCTCAACGGTGCGCTGACCATTGGCACCCTGGACGGGGCGAACGTTGAGATGCTGGAGCACGTAGGGGCTGAGAACATCTTTATCTTCGGGAACACCACGGAAGAAGTGGAGGCGCTGCGCAAGAAAGGCTACTCGCCGCGTGAGTTCTATGAAAAAGATGAAGAGTTACGTCAGGTACTGACGCAGATCGCAACCGGTGTGTTCAGCCCGGACGAGCCGGGCCGCTATCGCGATCTGGTGGATTCGCTGATTAACTTTGGCGATCACTACCAGGTGCTGGCGGATTATCGCAGCTACGTGGACTGTCAGGATAAGGTGGACGAACTGTACCGTCAGCAGGAGAAGTGGACCAGTGCTGCGATGCATAACATCGCCAATATGGGGTATTTCTCGTCCGACAGGACCATCAAGGAGTATGCCGAGACGATCTGGCATATTGATCCGGTTAGGCTGTAAAAACAAAGCCCGGTGGCGTTGCTGTATGACCGGATACATAGGTGACAGATCAGACCGGGAACATAGGTAACACTTTTAGTCTATCCGGAGCACACTCTGGGTTTTTCGGTCGTAGTACGCAAGCGTTATCCCATTAAAGATGATGGCCTCAAGGCCATCATCTTGTTCTTCCAGCATGATGTACTCCCCAGTCAGTGCTTCACTCAGGAACACCGTACCCTTTTTTCCCATATAGAGGGTCCCCCTCGATTTCACCCTGTAGACTGTACCTCCTTCCGGATAAGCATATTCAGGAACACGGCCATCCCAGTGTCGGTTTGAGGGTTGCCATACCGTTCCGGGCGTTGCTCCCGCCAGTGCTTCATGCGGCCTTTCGTAGTTAAATTCTTTCCGGTAGTCACTGAACCACCGCTGTTGTTCTTCCATCGTCATGAAGGTGTTGCCCTGTTTCACCGCACTTTTCAGGGAGCGGTGCATTCGCTCATGGCGGCCATTTTCTTCCGGATGCCCCTTTCTGATACGCTCCGGCCTGATGCCCAGCTTGATTAGCCAGACGGCAAGACGACTTAATCCGGCTATTCCTGTTCCCGCGAAGGGCTGGCCGTTATCGGTTCTAAGCACTTCCGGCAGACCATATTCCAGGAACGCATCCGTCAGGCACTCTCTGACAAAGGGTTCACTCTCACGGTGTGTTCCCCGGCAGCTGAGCAGATACCGGCTGTGATTATCGGTCAGGGTGAAAGGATGGCAGTACTCTCTGCTGAGCAGCCTGAACTTGCCTTTAAAATCAGCGCTCCAGACCTGATTGTTCTCACTGATGATGGTCAGGGGCTGGCGATTGCCTGGTGTTCTGCGTTTTCGTTTTTTATCCGGAACCAGGCCTTCGCGCTTGAGGATATCGCCGATAGTGCTGGCGGCAGGTACGGTAAAATCGACGTGATGATTGAGCAACCACATCCGCAGTTTTTTTGGCCCCCAGTCAGGGTGTTTTTGACGCAGGGCAGTCAGGTGTCCGGCGATATCATCAGGAACCGTCCGGGAGTGGGAGCGTGGCGCACGCGACCGGTCCGAGAGAGATGACAGGTCAGAAGGGTCAAAACGCTGAAGCCATTTATAGCCGGTTTTACGGCTGATGCCAAAAAGACGGCAAAGCGCGGAGAAGGAGTCCGTACCTGCATGGCAGGCACGGATAAAATCAAGGCGTTGCATAGGTCGGGTCTCAGTCCAGGGCATAGCGAGTCTCCTCTTCTATGCCAGTTATAACTGTTACCCATGTATCCGGTCTAAAGTGTTACCCATGTTTCCGGTTCATACCTTGCGCTTACCGGGCCTACGGGATCGAGTAGGCCGGGTAAGGCGGAGCCGCCACCCGGCTTTTTTTCAATTACGACGCTAACGACAGCTCACGCTTTCCCGCATGCTGCTGCAGCCACTGCGCCACACGCGACTGCTGTTCGGCATTCAGCCACATCCCTTCTTTGGTACGGCGCCAGATGGCGTCGTCCAGGCGGCGAACCCACTCGTGCTCGACCAGGTAACGCAGCTCGGCTTCGTACAGCTCGTGACCGAAATGCTCGCCCAGATCCGCAATGTCCTTCGCATCACCGAGGAACAGCTCGGTATTGCTGCCGTAGGTGCGGGCGTAGTGGCGCGCCATGCCTTCGGTAATGAACGGGAAGCGACGGCGCAGCTTCGCGGCATAATCGTCGCGGTTGTCGCCGATATCACCGCCGGGCAATACCGCGCCTTTGGTCCATGCCGGGCCAATGCCCTTATAGTACGGGGCCAGTTTTTCCAGCGCGTGCTCCGCCAGCTTGCGGTAGGTGGTGAGCTTGCCGCCAAACACCGACAGCAGCGGCGCCTGGCCGTCTACGTCGTGAATATCGAGCGTATAGTCGCGGGTGATGGCCTGCGGTGAGTCAGACTCGTCATCGCACAGCGGACGCACGCCGGAGTAAGTCCAGACCACGTCATCGCGGGACAGCTGTTTCTTAAAGTGTGCGTTATACACTTTAAGGAGGTAGTTCACTTCGCTCTCGTCGATCTCAACGTTTTTCGGATCGCCCTTGTACTCCACGTCGGTGGTGCCGATGATCGAGAATTCGTCCATCCACGGGATCACAAACACGATGCGCTTATCTTCGTTCTGCAGAATGTACGCTTGTTTTTGCGTGTGTACGCGCGGCACCACAATATGGCTGCCCTTGATCAGGCGGATGCCGTACGGCGAAGGCAGATGCATGCCGTCGTCGAAGAACTGCTTCACCCACGGACCGGTGGCGTTCACCAGACCGCGCGCTTTCCAGCTGAATTTCTCGCCGGTATCAATGTCTTCTGCTTCGACGATCCACAGGCCGTTTTCACGACGCGCGGCGGTAGCGCGGGTACGGGTTTTCACCTCTCCACCTTTCTTCTCCACCATCTGCGCATTCGCCAGCACCAGACGTGCATCGTCCACCCAGCAGTCGGAATATTCGAAACCGCGCACGATTTCAGGCTTCAGGACCGATTCTGAGCCAAAACGCAAACCGTTCGAACCCGGCAGGCTGGTGCGTTTACCCAGATGATCGTACATAAACAGACCAATTCGGATCATCCACGCCGGACGCAGGTGCGGGCGATGGGGCAGACGGAAACGCATCGGGATCGCCAGATGCGGCGCCATTTTTAGCAGCACTTCACGTTCGGCCAGCGCTTCACTGACCAGGCGGAATTCGTAGTGTTCCAGGTAGCGCAGGCCACCGTGGATCAGCTTGGAGCTGGCGGACGACGTCGCGCAGGCGAGATCGTTAGCTTCCAGCATCAGCACGGATAAACCGCGTCCTGCGGCATCGACCGCAATACCGGCACCGTTGATGCCACCGCCTATCACAATCAGATCTTTGGTTTCCATAACACCCTCATGCACTTTCGTTAAAGCTCAAAAATGTTCGATATCGCTCATAATAGCAAAGGAACGCGCTTTTGGTAACATCAAAAAAACAATTTAGAGTGATATGGATAACATAATGGCGTTTACCCGCCGCCAGGACGTACACTACGGGGTAAAATAGTGCGGTCTGATGCCCTCACCCCAGCCCTCTCCCACGGGGAGAGGGGGATCCGTTTCCCTCTCCCTCCGGGAGAGGGTAGGGTGAGGGGGAAAACCGCACCACACCCGAATATAAGATGAGAACACCATGGATCAGTTTGAATGTATTAACGTAGAAGAAGCCCATCAGAAGATGCACCAGGGAACGGCGGTGCTGGTGGATATCCGCGATCCGCAGAGTTTTGCGATGGGCCATACGCCGGGCGCGTTCCATCTCACCAATGACACGCTGGGCGCGTTTATGCGCGATAACGACTTCGATACGCCGGTGATGGTGATGTGTTACCACGGCAACAGCAGCAAAGGCGCGGCGCAGTATCTGCTTCAGCAGGGCTACGACGCGGTGTACAGCGTCGACGGCGGCTTCGATGCCTGGCATCGTCATTTCCCGGCAGAAGTGGAATACGCCTTTGAGCGCTAATCCCGCTATACTGTTCCCTTTTGTGTGGAAATAAGCGACCGCTGCCCATGTTGATGATCACCTCTTTTACCAATCCGCGCGTCGCCCAGGCGTTTGTCGACTATATGGCAACGCAGGGCGTTATTCTGACCATTCAGCAACATACGCAGACCGATGTCTGGCTGGCCGATGAGAGCCAGGCCGGGCGGGTAAACGAGGAGCTGGCGCGTTTTCTTGAGAATCCTGGCGACCCGCGCTATATGGCGGCAAGCTGGCAATCCGGCCAGACGGGCAGCGGATTGCATTACAGTCGTTTCCCTTTTCTTGCCACGATTCGCGAGCGCGCAGGGCCGTTTACGCTGCTGCTGATGGCCGCCTGTATTATCGTCTTCATTATCATGAACGTGGTGGGCGACCAGAGCGTGATGATCGCCCTGGCGTGGCCGTATGACCCCTCTCTGGAGTTTGACGTCTGGCGCTACTTCACTCATGCGCTGATGCACTTCTCAGTGATGCATATTCTCTTCAACCTGCTGTGGTGGTGGTATCTCGGCGGGATTGTCGAGAAGCGACTCGGCAGCGGTAAGCTGATCGTAATCACCGTGATTAGCGCCCTGTTGAGCGGCTACGTGCAGCATAAATTCAGCGGCCCGTGGTTCGGTGGGCTGTCGGGCGTCGTCTACGCCCTGATGGGCTATGTCTGGCTTCGCGGAGAGCGCGACCCGGAAAGCGGCATCTATTTACAACGCGGATTAATAGCCTTTGCGTTAATATGGCTAATTGCCGGATGGTTTGATCTGTTTGGTATGTCTATCGCCAATGGTGCGCACGTCACTGGCCTGGCGGTCGGGCTGGCAATGGCGCTTGCCGACACGCTCCATGCGCGAAAACGAACATAATTCTCAGGGATAATTGATGAAACAAACACAACGTCATGACGCCATTATCGAACTGGTCAAAAAACAGGGATACGTCAGCACCGAAGAGCTGGTCGAGCAGTTTGCCGTCAGCCCGCAAACGATCCGTCGTGACCTTAACGATCTGGCCGATCAGAACCGTATTTTGCGCCACCACGGCGGTGCGGCGCTGCCGTCCAGCTCGGTCAACACCTCCTGGCATGACCGTAAAGCCACGCAGACGGCGGAAAAAGAACGCATAGCCCGTAAAGTGGCGAGCCAAATCCCAAACGGGGCGACGCTGTTTATTGACATCGGTACCACGCCGGAAGCGGTTGCTCACGCGCTGCTGGATCACGAGAACCTGCGCGTGGTCACTAACAACCTGAACGTCGCCAACACTCTGATGCAGAAAGACGATTTCCGGATCATCCTCGCCGGTGGTGAACTGCGCAGCCGCGACGGGGGCATTATCGGTGAAGCGACGCTCGACTTTATCTCTCAGTTCCGCCTCGACTTCGGCATTCTGGGGATCAGCGGTATCGACAGCGACGGCTCGCTGCTGGAGTTTGATTACCACGAGGTGCGCACCAAGCGCGCGATTATTGAAAATTCACGCCACGTGATGCTGGTGGTGGACCATTCGAAGTTTGGCCGTAACGCGATGGTGAACATGGGCAGCATCAGCATTGTGGATGCGGTCTACACCGACGCGATGCCGCCAGCGGGCGTGATGCAGGTGATTAAAGATAATAATTTGCAGCTGGAATTGTGCTAGGAATTGTGTCGGGTGGCGCTGCGCTTACGCGACCTACAAATTGTTCTCCCTCTCCCTGTGGGAGAGGGCCGGGGTGAGGGCATCAGGCCGCACAAAACCTAAACGCCATACCCCATCATCTTCAATAGCTGCTGCGCATGCTGTACCGCATCCTGACGATGCGCCACACCCAGCTTCTGATACAGATTACGAATGTGCGTTTTGATGGTGGTCGCCGCCACCGCCAGCTCACCGGCAATCTGCTCGTTGCTGTAGCCGGAATAGATCAGCCCCAGCACCTGCCATTCCCGCTGGGTGAGCGGGCTGGTGCGAATAAGCTCCGGCACTTCCGGATGGTTCAGCAGACGTTCAACGAAGTTCTCATCAAAATGCGCAAATTTGTGGCGATGATGCTGGTTAATCTCGCGCAGAATACGCTGAGCACGATGCTGATCCAGCTCCGGCAGGGTATTCAGCTGAATCAGCTGGCGCAGCTGTTGCGCCATCACTTCACCTTCAATCACAAAGTGGCTGATAAACCCGGTACGGTTCGCCAGCTGCAGCGCTTCCAGCAGCACGCGCTGGGCGTCATTTTTGCGTCCCGCCTGCCAGTAAAGCTGGTTAAGCAGCAGCAGGTTGCGGTTCAGATCGCTCATCAGGCGCAGGCTACGGGCGTTTTCGTTTAACTCTTCCAGCACGATCTCGGCAGGCTCGAAGTCACCCAGCAGGATCTGCACGCGGGCGATGTTGCGCCACTGGCTTTGCAGGAAGTGGTTATTGGCAAACTCTGGTTTTGGCGTATGACGCAGCCAGTTGGCGGCGGATTTTTTATCCCCCGTCATCTGCCAGTAAATCACCCGGACCTTATCGGCGTTTGACACCCAGTCGCTGTGGTACTGGCCGTTGCCGAGCAGGTTTTCCAGACGGTTAAGGTGATTGCGGGCGTTATCGAGATCGCCGCGCGCCAGCGAGCACTGCACCAGCAGCGCCAGACACTGCAACTGCTGCTGCGGCTGGAAGCCAGAGAGCACGTTCACACCCTGACGGGCGCAGCTTTCTGCTTCATCGAGGCGCGACCATGCCCACAGCAGCTGAGCGCGAATGCGCAACAGGAACTCGTGCATCGGCAGCTGTTCCAGATGCTGTTCACGAATCAGCTGGAACGCTTTTTCCTGATTTTCCCAGGCCGCCTGCAGGAACCCCTGAGCGAATAAAATTTCACTTTGCTGAATCAGGCTCCACAGGGCGTAGTGCCATACATCATGGCGGCGCGCCATCTGCTCGGTTTGCTGCATCAGGGAAAGGGAGCGCGTCAGCTCGCCCTTGCAGTGCAGTACTTCCCCGTGTACGGAGGTCGCCACGATGCGGCTGTAGAAATTAGCCAGCGGCAGTTCATCCAGCGCGACCATCGCCAGCCGTTCCGCTTCGTCCGGATCGCCGTCGTTAATTGCGACCTGCGCCCGCAGGGCGTTAAATTCGCCGTGCAGGGTGGTATCCATTTCACTTTCCATCTCCTGCTCGGCACGCGCCAGCAGGGTATTGACCTCACTGTAGCGGTGCTGGCTTTGCATCAGCCAGGCCTGCAGCAGAACCAGACGCGGGTTCTCCAGCAGGCTCTCCCACGGCAGGGCTTTCAGCGACTCTTCCAGCAGCGTCAGTTCGCTGTGGTTAAACAGCCCCCACGCGTGGTTGAGCAGAATATCGCGCAGCATACTGGCGTCACCGGCAGCCAGCGCGTGGTGAATGGCCTCGCTCGGGAAGCCTTGCGCCATCCAGCTTTCAGCGGCGGCGCGATGGATTTCCGGCAGTTCTGTGGCAAGCTCCCACTGACAGCGCTGGCGCAGGAAGCTACCAAACAAGGGATGGTAGCTGAACCACTCGCCGGGATCGTCCATGCGTGTCAGGAACAGGCCCTGACGTTCAATCTCTTCCAGTTGTAACTGGCCGTTTTCACAGCCGGTAACGCGCACGATCAGCGCGTCGTTCATCGAACGCAGCAGGGAGCTTTTCAGCAGGAAATGACGGGTTGAAGGATCAACGCTGTCCAGCACCTCGTCCACCAGATAATCAGAGAGATGGCTGGCGTTGATACCGGCCAGACGCCGTGCCGACTGGTGTGTCGGGCTGTTGTTTTGCCGCGCAGAGAGGGCAATCAGCTGCAACGCCGTGGCCCAGCCCGCGACGTCATCGCACAGGCGGCTGCTTTCAGCGGCCTCAATCGGCGAGGTCAGGCGACAGTCGAAGAACTGTTTCGCTTCCTGATGGGTAAAGGCCAACTGCTGGCTGCCAATCTCCAGCAGCTGATCGCGCACGCGCAGGTTGGCAATGCCCAGCTGCGGCAGGTTGCGCGACAGCACCACCAGGGTCAGGTTTTCCGGTTGATGGCGCAGGAAGAAACGCATCGACTCGTGGATAACCGGATTTGAAATCAGATGATAATCATCAATTACCACATAAAGCGGACGATGCCATTCAGCCAGTTCAATGAACAGCTGAGAGAAAAGGGAGGACAGGCTGGCGTACTGGCGCTTTTGCACCATCACCTCACTGGCGACGCAGTGTCCATTCGTGGCCTGTTGAATGGCAGCAATCAGATAGCTGGCAAAACGCTCTTGCTGGTTATCGCCCTCATCAAGGGAGTACCAGCCAAGATCGCTCTTACCTGCGGCCCATTGCGAAATGAGCGTTGTTTTTCCATAACCTGCAGGGCTCGTAACCAGCGCCAGTCGGAAATTATGCGCGCCGGAAAGTTTAGCCAGCAGACGCTCGCGGACCACTGTATGGTCGAGACGAACCGGGCGACTTAATTTAGACGGAATCAACATAGGTTTCACTTCACTGTGGGGAACGAGAGATTTTATTTTTTTTGCGCTTCGTAATTAATAGCTATAAGGTCGGACAGATAGAGAACTATTGCAAGTTATGTCTGGATTTGGTGGCTCTGAATTTGCACTCTGTCACAAAACATTCAGGCAGATGATGGAACTTTCCTGAAAGGGCTGTGACGCCGCGCCAGTGCTGGCTTGTATGGTTCTCTTGCGGTTATGCTGAAACTGGTTTCAGAAAGGGATAGTGACGCCAAATTTAATAAAGTCCGGGTAAAGTTCAGTGAGCTTAATAATCTCCTTAGATATGACCCAATTGCAGAAATATTATTCTACGTAAGTAATCATTTCAGCGCGGATTAATTTCATCCGAAACTGCATTTCATTTCTTTGACATTCTTCCCGGTGACGTTTTCCTCTTCCGGGCACACTCAGGCTATGCTCTGAGAGTGGCCTCGATCACACTTTTATGCTCATCCCCGCTACTCCTCCCTGTCTAATCCCCCACAGGATGAGGAAGAGGTGAAATGAGCCAGGCACACTAGCGCCAACTTGTGTTTTCTTTCTAAAGGATGCCGATCCCCTATGTCACAGCCTACCTTCAACAAAGCTCAATTCCAGGCTGCCCTGACGCGTCAGTGGCAGCGTTTTGGCCTTCATGCTGCAAACGAGATGACGCCTCACCAGTGGTGGCAGGCGGTGAGCGGGGCGCTCGCAGAGCAGCTGGATGCTCAACCCGTGGCGAAGCCCGTCAAAGGCCAGCGTCACGTCAACTATATCTCGATGGAATTCCTGATTGGCCGCCTGACGGGCAACAATCTGCTGAACCTTGGCTGGTATCAGGAGGTGGGTGATGTGCTGAAAGCGCACGACATCAACCTGACTGACCTGCTGGAAGAAGAGATTGACCCGGCTCTCGGTAACGGTGGTCTGGGTCGCCTGGCGGCCTGCTTCCTTGACTCCATGGCAACGGTTGGCCAGTCCGCCATTGGCTATGGCCTCAACTATCAGTATGGCCTGTTCCGTCAGTCGTTCGCTGATGGTCACCAGATGGAAGCGCCAGATGACTGGCACCGCAATACCTACCCGTGGTTCCGCCACAATGCGCAGCTGGACGTGCAGGTCGGCATCGGTGGGAAAGTCACAAAGCAAGGCCTCTGGGAACCGGCTTTCACCATCACCGGTGAAGCCTGGGATCTGCCGGTGCTTGGCTACCGTAACGGCGTGGCGCAGCCGCTGCGCCTGTGGCAGGCGAAGCACGCTCATCCGTTCAACCTGACCAAATTCAACGACGGCGATTTCCTGCGTGCCGAGCAGCAGGGTATCGACGCCGAGAAGCTGACCAAAGTCCTCTACCCGAACGACAACCATCTGGCGGGTAAAAAACTGCGTCTGATGCAGCAGTATTTCCAGTGCGCCTGCTCCGTGGCGGACATTCTGCGCCGTCATCATCTGGCGGGCCGCAAGCTGGCACAGCTGCCGGACTTCGAAGTGATTCAGCTCAACGACACGCACCCGACCATCGCCATTCCTGAACTGCTGCGCGTGCTGATCGACGAGCATCAGCTGAGCTGGGATGACGCCTGGGCGATTACCAGCCGCACCTTCGCCTACACCAACCACACCCTGATGCCGGAAGCGCTGGAGTGCTGGGATGAGAAGCTGGTGAAAGCGCTGCTGCCGCGCCATATGCAGATCATTAACAAGATTAACGATCGGTTTAAAACCCTGGTGGATAAAACCTGGCCAGGCAATAAAGCGGTCTGGGCGAAGCTGGCAGTGGTTCACGATAAGCAGGTTCGCATGGCGAACATGTGCGTGGTGAGCGGCTTTGCGGTGAACGGCGTAGCGGCCCTGCACTCGGATCTGGTGGTTAAAGATCTGTTCCCGGAATATCACCAGCTGTGGCCGACCAAATTCCACAACGTGACCAACGGCATCACGCCGCGTCGCTGGATCAAGCAGTGCAACCCGCTGCTGGCCGATCTGCTGGATAAGACCCTGAAGAAAGAGTGGGCCAACGATCTGGACCAGCTGATCAACCTGGAAAAATACGCGGATGACGCGAAGTTCCGCGAGCAGTACCGTGCCATCAAGCTGGAGAACAAAGTTCGTCTGGCGGCGTTTGTGAAAGCGCGCACCGGGATTGAGATCAACCCGAATGCCATTTTCGATATCCAGATCAAGCGCCTGCATGAGTACAAACGTCAGCACCTTAACCTGCTGCACATCCTGGCGCTGTATAAAGAGATCCGCGAGAACCCGCAGGCCGACCGCGTGCCGCGCGTGTTCCTGTTCGGTGCGAAAGCGGCACCGGGCTACTACCTGGCGAAAAATATCATCCTCGCCATTAATAAAGTGGCGGCGGCGATCAACAACGATCCGAAGGTGGGCGACAAGCTGAAGGTGGTGTTCCTGCCGGATTACTGCGTCTCGGCGGCTGAAATGCTGATCCCGGCGGCGGATATTTCCGAGCAGATCTCGACCGCAGGGAAAGAGGCCTCCGGCACCGGTAACATGAAGCTGGCGCTGAACGGTGCGCTGACCGTTGGCACGCTGGACGGTGCGAACGTCGAAATCGCTGAGCAGGTCGGTGAAGAGAATATCTTCATCTTCGGTCATACCGTGGAAGAGGTGAAAGCCATCAAGGCCAAAGGCTACGACCCGGTGAAATGGCGTAAGAAAGACAAAGTGCTGGATGCGGTGCTGAAAGAGCTGGAGAGCGGCAAATACAGCGACGGTGACAAGCACGCGTTTGACCAGATGCTGCACAGCATGGACAAGCATGGCGGTGACCCGTATCTGGTGATGGCCGATTTCACCGCCTATGTGGACGCGCAAAAGCAGGTCGACGTGCTGTATCGCGACCAGGACGCGTGGACCCGGGCATGCATTCTGAACACGGCGCGCTGCGGTATGTTCAGCTCTGACCGCTCAATCCGTGATTATCAGGCTCGTATCTGGCAGGCAAAACGCTAAGGAAGCGCGATGGAGAGTAAACGTCTGGACAGTGCCGCGCAGGCGGCGGGAATTAGCCTCAGTTACATCAATGCGCACGGCAAACCGCAGTCTATTGGTGCGGACACCAAAAGACGTTTGCTGAATGCCATGCACAAAGCCGACGCGAAAGCGTCGGCACTACCGGTGCCAAACGTAAAGGTCTTTACTGCGGGCAAAAAAATGTCGCTGACGGTGGAGGGGCGCGGCGAGTTTAGCTGGCTGCTCACCACCGAAGAGGGGCATCAGCATAAAGGCCACGCCACCGGCGGCAAAGCGTTTAACCTTCCGGCGAAACTGCCGGAGGGCTATCACAGCCTGACGCTCACCCAGGACGAGCAGCGTTTTCACTGCCGGGTGATCGTCGCGCCAAAACGCTGCTATGAGCCGCAGGCGCTGCTCGAAGGCAAAAAGCTGTGGGGCGCCTGCGTGCAGCTCTACACGCTCCGTTCCGACAGCAACTGGGGCATCGGCGATTTTGGCGATCTGAAGAATATGCTGGCCTCCGTGGGTGAGCGCGGCGGCGCGTTCATCGGCCTCAACCCGATCCACGCGCTCTATCCGGCGAACCCGGAAAGCGCCAGCCCGTACAGCCCGTCCTCCCGTCGCTGGCTGAACGTCATTTATATCGACGTTAACGCGTTGGATGATTTTAAAAACAGTAAAGACGCGCAGGCGTGGTGGAAGCTTGAGACCACGAAGCAGATGCTGAAACAGGCCCGCGAAGCGGACTGGGTCGATTATGCTACTGTGACCGCGCTAAAAATGGCGGCGCTGCGTCTGGCCTGGAAAGGCTTTGCTAAGCGCGATGACGATCAGATGGCGGCCTTCCGCCAGTTTGTGGCGCAGGAAGGCGAAAGTCTCTACTGGCAGGCGGCATTCGATGCGCTGCACGCGCATCAGGTGAAAGAGGACGAAATGCGCTGGGGCTGGCCGGTCTGGCCGGAAGCGTACCAGTCCGTGGACACCCCGGAAGTCAAAGCCTTCTGTAAAACGCATGCCGACGAGGTGGACTTCTATCTGTGGCTGCAGTGGCTGGCCTACAGCCAGTTTGCCGCCTGCTGGCAGGTAAGCCAGGGTTACAACATGCCGATCGGCCTGTATCGCGACCTGGCCGTCGGTGTGGCAGAAGGCGGCGCGGAAACCTGGTGTGACCGTGAGCTTTACTGCCTGAAAGCGTCCGTCGGTGCGCCGCCGGATATCCTTGGGCCGCTCGGTCAGAACTGGGGCTTGCCGCCGATGGATCCGCACGTGATGGCGGCGCGCGCCTACGAGCCGTTTATCGACCTGCTGCGTGCGAACATGCAAAACTGTGGCGCGCTGCGTATTGACCACGTCATGTCCGTACTGCGCCTGTGGTGGATCCCTTACGGTGAAACGGCCGATCACGGCGCGTACGTCCAGTATCCGGTAGACGATCTGCTGTCGATCCTGGCCCTGGAGAGTAAGCGTCACCAGTGTATGGTGATCGGGGAAGATCTCGGTACCGTGCCGGTGGAAATTGTCAGCAAGCTCCGCGACAGCGGCGTGTACTCCTATAAAGTGCTCTATTTTGAAAACGACCATGAGAAAACCTTCCGCGCGCCGAAAGCGTATCCAGAACAGTCAATGGCAGTCGCGACGACGCATGATCTTCCTACGCTCAGAGGCTACTGGGAAAGCGGCGATCTGACGCTCGGGAAAACGCTGGGTCTCTATCCTGATGAAGAGGTTCTGCGCGGGCTGTATCAGGATCGCGAGCTGGCGAAGCAGGGGCTGCTGGATGCGCTGCATAAGCATGGCTGCCTGCCGAAGCGCGCCGGTCACAAGGCGTCGCTGATGGCGATGACGCCAACGCTCAACCGCGGTTTGCAGCGCTATATTGCCGACAGCAACAGCGCTCTGCTTGGCCTTCAGCCGGAAGACTGGATTGATATGGCGGAGCCGGTGAACATTCCGGGCACCAGCTATCAGTACAAGAACTGGCGTCGCAAATTGTCCACAACGCTTGAGAAGATGTTTGCCGATGACGGGGTGAACAGGCTGATTAAGGATTTGGATAAGCGGCGAAAAGCGGCTGCTAAGAAGTGATAAAAAACCCGCCAGTGGCGGGTTTTTTATTGCCCGGTGGCGCTACGCTTACCGGGCCTACATGGAGCCAGTAGGTCGGGTAAGGCGAAGCCGCCACCCGACTTATGACATCAAACCACCATATTCAACAGCAGCACCCCAACCAGGCCACACACCGAAATAATGGTTTCCAGCGCGGACCAGGACTTGATGGTTTCACCTATGGTCAGGTTGAAGTACTCCTTAAACAGCCAGAAGCCCGGGTCGTTCACGTGAGAGAAAATCACGCTACCGGAACCGACCGCGATAACCATCAGCTCAGGACTGACGCCCGTGGTGGCAATCAGCGGCGCAACGATACCGCCTGCAGTAATCGCAGCAACGGTTGCAGAACCCAGCGCAATACGCAGAACCGCGGCAATAGACCAGGCCATCAGGAGCGGCGACACGTTGGTTTCATGCATCATCGCAGCGATGTATTTGTCCACGCCGCTGTCAACCAGCACCTGCTTGAACGCACCGCCACCGCCGATGATCAGGAGCATCATGGCAATAATTTTGATGGAAGAGGTCAATGTGTCGTTGATCTGATCCATTGAACGACCCCGGTTCAGACCGAAGGTGAACATCGCGATCAGGACGGCAATCAGCGTAGCCATGACCGGATCGCCCAGGAATTCTGCCACGCCCAGGAACGCATGACCTTTCGGCAGGATCATCTCTGCCACGGCGCGCATCGCCATCAGGATCACCGGTACCAGTGAGGTCCAGACGCTGACGCCAAAGCCAGGCATCTCTTCTTCGGTGAAGGTTTTCGCGCTGTACAGACCTTCCGGAATTGGCTTATCGATACCTTTCAGGAAGCGGGCATATACCGGGCCTGCCAGAATCACGGTCGGGATTGCCAGAATCGTACCGAACAGCAGGGTTTTACCCATATCGGCGTGGAAGATGGTGGCGATTGCCGTAGGGCCCGGGTGAGGTGGCAGGAAGCCGTGGGTCACGGACAGCGCCGCAGCCATTGGCACACCCACAAACAGCAGCGGAATGTTAGCTGCCGCTGCGATGGTGAACACCAGTGGCAGCATCAGCACGAAGCCCACTTCATAGAACAGCGCGAAACCGACGGTAAAACCGGTCAATACCACCGCCCACTGAATGTTCTTCTTACCAAATTTGTCGATAAGCGTGGTGGCAATACGCTGCGCGCCGCCGCAGTCTGCCAGCATTTTGCCGAGCATGGCACCGAAGCCCATGATCAGCGCCAGGCTGCCGAGCGTGCCGCCGACACCGGCTTTAATGGAGCTGATAACTTTAACCAGCGGCATACCCTGCATCAGACCGACTGCAAGTGCCACCAGAACCAGAGCGATAAATCCGTTCATTTTGAAACGGATCATCAAGAGCAGTAATAACACAACACCGATAGCAACGATGACTAATGGCATGATTTACCTGGCCTTTGAATTGTTATGGGTAACGTCATTGTTTCAACGACACATTCCGATTGTCCCAACTGGGAACAGAGAAGTAACGGCACTAATACTGATGCCTTGCAAACCATTAAGTTTAGTCGGCTGTTATGAGTGTGCTTAGTGCCCACGAGAATGATACGGGTAACATGGCGTGGTTGAGAATCACCCAGGCAGGCAAAATGTGAATTATGAGACGCAGGTCAACATATAGAGGAGGCGCGGCGGGAAAACAAAAGCCGGGTGGCGGCTTAGCCTTACCCGGCCTGCGATTGGGATACAGTAACAGTATTGTAGGCTCGGTAAGCGCAGCGCCACCGGGCAAAGGCAGACGGCTTAGTAGTAAGAATGCTCGCCGCGCTGGTGCTCGGTCAGGTCACGTACGCCTTTCAGTTCCGGGAACTCGTTCAGCAGCTGCTTCTCGATCCCTTCTTTCAGCGTCACATCGACCATAGAGCAACCGTTACAGCCGCCGCCAAACTGCAGGATCGCCAGGCCGTCTTCCGTGATTTCCATCAGGGAAACGCGACCACCATGACCCGCCAGCTGGGGGTTGATCTGGGATTGCAGCAGATATTCAACGCGCTCCATCAGCGGGGCATCGTCTGAGACTTTACGCATTTTGGCGTTCGGCGCTTTCAGGGTCAGCTGAGAGCCCAGTTGGTCGGTGACGAAGTCGATCTCCGCATCTTCAAGATACGGCGCGCTCAGCTCATCAACATAAGCGGTGAGCTGTTCAAACTTAAGGGCAGTGTCAGTTGCTTCCACAGCGTCTGGCGGACAATAAGAGACACCGCATTCTGCATTCGGCGTGCCCGGGTTAATCACAAACACGCGGATCTGCGTCCCTTCTTCCTGATTTGCCAGCAGTTTGGCAAAGTGCGCTTGTGCAGAATCGGAAATACGGATCATAGCTTTGGCCTAATAGTTGACTAAATTACCTGGGTATAATCATACGCCCATTGAAGAAGGGCTACAAGGTACGGCACAGACACCATACCTGAACCGACGCGGCGCCGCTTTGCAAAAGCAGTCGGGAAAGTTCAGCAACGGTACTGCCTGTGGTGACGACATCATCCACAATCGCGATATGGAGGCCGTTAACCGCCAATTCAAGGCGAAAGGCATTTTTGAGGTTTCTTTTGCGCAGCCGGGCGTTGAGCTGATGCTGAACGGCGGTGGCATGTACGCGGGTGAGTGCGCTGGCAGTATATCGACAGCCGAGCCAGCGGGCGAGCGGACGGCAGAGCAGGTCGCTCTGATTGTAACCTCGCCGCCAGTGGCGACGGCGATACAGGGGGACATTGACCACCATATCAATTTTCGGCAGGGCGCGGGTTCGCCGTGCCTGTAAAACCGCCAGCAATAGCAGGCGGGCAAGGGGCAGTGCCAGCGAGCTCTGGCCGGAAAACTTCAGGGCGTGAATCAGCCTGCTCAGCGGTCGAACGTAATCATCCACCGCCACCAGCGCGCTCCACGGCGGGGGTTTTTTCAGGCAGCGGCCACAGGGTAAATAGCGGTTCGTGGCGGGTAAACCACATTGTGGGCAGGCGGTGATACGCCTTTCCAGCGAACGCGTGCAGACGGAACAGACGCCCCAGGCGCTAAGGGCAAGCGGCATTTTGCATAGCCAGCACAAGCCGGGCACTGTTAGCATATTCAACCTCCATGTGAAAAAAGAGAACAGTAACTGATGAAGACGCTGTGGTGGCAGACCGTAGGGACAGGAAATTGCCATCTTGTGCTGCTGCACGGATGGGGCCTGAATGCAGAAGTATGGCATTGCATAAACGAGGAACTAGCCTCGCAATTTACGTTACATCTGGTTGATCTACCGGGGTATGGCCGTAGCCATGGTTATGGTGCGATGACGCTCGAAGAGATGGCGCAGGAGGTGCTGAACGCGGCGCCACAACATGCCATCTGGCTGGGCTGGAGTCTGGGCGGGCTGGTGGCAAGCCAGATTGCGCTTTCCTGGCCCGAGCGCGTAAACGCGCTGGTGACGGTGGCCTCATCGCCCTGCTTTAGCGCGCAGAAGACGTGGCCCGGCATAAAGCCTGACGTACTGGCGGGTTTCCAGCAGCAGCTGAGTGACGATTTCCAGCGGACCGTAGAGCGGTTCCTCGCGCTACAGACGATGGGCACCGAAACCGCGCGACAGGATGCCAGAGCGCTGAAGCAGGTGGTGCTCTCTTTGCCGATGCCGGACGTTGAGGTGCTCAACGGCGGCCTTGAAATTCTGAAAACGGTCGATCTGCGTGAGCCGCTGGCCGCGCTGACGATGCCGCATCTGCGTATCTATGGTTATCTTGACGGGCTGGTGCCGCGCAAAGTGGTGCCCTTGCTGGACTCCCTCTGGCCGGACAGCGAATCGCAGGTCATTGCCAAAGCCGCGCATGCCCCGTTTATCTCTCATCCGACGGAATTTTGTTCAGCGCTCATTGCGTTAAGTCAACGTTTAGACTGATTATTTTCTATCCAGCCTGGAAAAAGTTACACACCGCAACCATACTCCAGATGTCGTTGCGGTTGTTATGCCTACGATGATCAAAACAACAATCCTATGGAGAGTCAGGCTATGAAACTTGTTACAGGTATTGTCACTTCTCTGGTTATTGGGTCACTGTCATTTGGCGTCTTTGCGGCAAAAGAGCTGGAAAAAGATAAAGTTGCCGGCATGAATCTGACGAAAATCGGTGAGATTTCTACGTCTGACACCACCGCGCCGATGGATGCGAGAAAAGAGCTGTCGAAGAAAGCGGATGAGATGGGCGGGACGTACTACGTCGTCACCAGTGCAGAAAAACAGACCAAAAACGTACGCGCCACCGCGGACGTCTATAAGTAATATGATAAAGCCGGGCAGCGATGCCCGGCTTTATGAGTGCAGTATTAGCGCAGTGCCCACCACTCCCGCAGGCAAGCCTTTCCTTCCGGACAACTTTTACAACTGCCAGAGAGGCAACCCTCTGCCTCCTCCTGGATCCGCACGGCTTTACCCATGGCTTCAAGGCGTTCCAGCATGGCATCGATCATCGGCTGGGGCGTATGCAGGCTGAGGCTCAGCTGTTTCGCCTCCATCCGGCCCTGCAGAGCCAGCATGTCACGCACCTGAATCAATGACGCCATGGTGTGCTCCTTAGTGACAGTCGCCCGCCGGGCTGTTGCAGCAGGTCGCGGCGGTTTTACGATTTGCCAGCAGGTCGATATCGACGCGGCTGCGTGCCCGGCGCAGCAGGCCAAGAACAACCACGTTAAACAGGACAACCGCGAGGATACAAACCAGGCTGTAGCGTGGGTGCTGACTGAAATTAACGGTCTGATAAAACAGCGTCGCCAGCGAGTAAGCGATATTTAGCCCCCACAGAATGGAGAAGCCCATCCAGCCGCGACTGGATTCACGCGCAATCGCTCCCATGACGGAGATGCACGGAATATAGAGCAGAACAAAGATGAGATAGCTGTAGGCCGCAGATGCGCTACCAAATTTCTCTCCCATCACGCCCATGGCACCCGTCGCCATTTCACCGTCGCCTTTGCTGGCCTCAATCGGGTTCGCCAGCACGCTCAGGCTGAAGGTATCTTTCAGGCTCTGCCAGGTCTCCTCGACGGCACCCAGCAGTTCATCACCGAGGTGAAACGCTGCCGGATTAAATTCCTGTTCCTGGATGTTCTCCGCGGTGTAGAGCGTGTTCAGGGTGCCGACAACCACCTCTTTCGCCATCGCACCGGTGAACAGGCCCACGGTCGCCTGCCAGTTATCCTCATGCACGCCAATCGGTTTGAAGACCGGCGTGATGATGCGGCTGACAGAGGCGAGGGCAGAATCGTTGATGTTATCTGCTGCCTGACCGCTGAGGGTGAAGCTGTTCAGCGCGCTCAGGAAAATGCTGACGATGACAATCACCTTACCAGCGCGCAGCACAAACCCTTTCAGGCGTTGCCAGGTCTGGATCACCAGGCTTTTCAGGTGTGGAACGTGATAGACCGGCAGCTCCATGACAAACGGTGAGGCTTCACCGCGCATAATCGTGTGCTTGAGCATTAAACCGGTCAGTATCGCCATCACGATGCCCAGAACATACAGCGAGAAGACTGCCAGCGCGCCCTGCTGACCAAAGAAGGCGGCCGCAAAGACGGCGAAGATGGCCAGACGCGCACCGCAGGACATAAACGGCGCCATCATAATGGTCATCAGGCGTTCACGCGGAGCATCCAGGGTACGGGCACCCATGACCGACGGCACGTTACAGCCGAAGCCGACAATCAGCGGTACGAAGGATTTGCCGGGCAGACCCAGGGCCTGCATCAGGCGGTCCATGACGAACGCGGCGCGCGCCATATAACCTGAATCTTCCAGGAACGAGAGGAACAGATACATCATGCCGATCTGCGGTACCAGCGGCAGAACGGTGTTAATGCCCCCGCCGAGCCCCTGAGCGAGGAAAATGGTCAGCCACTCCGGGAAGTGCAGGGTGTAACCCACCCACTGAATCCCGTGTACAAAGATCGCGACGGAACCGGCGTCAAAAATCGGCTGGAGTGCGCCGCCGATGTTGATGGCGAGCAGGAACATCACGTACATCACCAGCAGGAAGATCGGCAAACCGAGGAAGCGGTTGAGTACAATCTTATCCACCGCCGCCGTAAAGCGGCTGGGTTCCGCCGTCAGGGCATTACTGACCACGTCGCAAATCGAGGCGATGGCCTGGTATCGTGCATCGGCGATGTGCAGCGCCGGGTCGTCCAGCTCGTCGCCGAGACGGGCCACCGTCGCGTCCAGTTTATCTGCCGCATGTCCGGCATAGGCGCGGCTATAGATATCGCCTTCCAGCATCTGCAGGCCGAGCCACTGGCGCTGTTTTGCAGGCATGCTTTTGTCCATCTCCTGCGCCAGCAGATCGGCTTCGCGCAGCAGCGGGCGGGCGTAATGCACCAGCTCAACGTCGTGATTTCCCGTGTGACGGTCAATCGCCAGCTTCAGGGCATCAATCCCGCGAGCGCGCGTTGATACCAGCGGCACTACCGGGCAACCCAGGCGCGCGGAGAGGGCATCGACGTCGATGCGCAGCTTTTGTTTCTCTGCAATGTCGAGCATGTTGAGCGCCACGATGCAGGGAATACCCAGCTCCAGCAGTTGCAGCGTCAGGTAGAGGTTGCGCTCGAGGTTGGAGGCGTCGACCACGTTGATCAGCAGATCCGCGTCGCCGCTCAGAATGTAGTGGCAGGCAATTTGCTCATCGAGCGAGGTCTGCGACGAAATGGTGGTCAAGGAATAGGTGCCGGGAAGGTCAACCAGAGTGACCTGATGATCCGTTGTCGTGAACTGGCCTTCTTTACGTTCAACGGTTACGCCTGCCCAGTTACCGACGCGCTGGCGCGCGCCCGTGAGCTGGTTAAATAGCGTGGTCTTGCCGGAATTAGGATTGCCAATTAAGCCAATAGTTAATTTTTTCATTTTTTTAGACTCACTGAAACCGCTGGCTCGTTATCGGGATAAGGCTTCGACTTCTATTAATGCGAGGTCTTTTTTACGCAGGACCAGATTCACGCGTCGGGTTTCAATGTGAACCGGATCGCCTAACGGCGCCACGCGCACCACCTGGAATGACGAGCCGGGCAGCATGCCCAGCGAGAGTAGCTTTTGCCGATAGGCCGGGCTTATTTCGCGGGTAAAACCGGTAATCTTCCACGCACTGTCTGGAGTGAATTGCATAACGCCTGCTTCCACGAAAGGTTAAATTATCTACTATGGGATGATAATGAGAATAGTTTTTATCAGCAATAATAAAACTGTGACGGAATGTTGTTTGGTGTATTAATTTACGGCCTGTTTGACCTTGCTCAATATTTGCTGAAATGCGGAGATAAAGAGAAGAGGGTTATTTGTTAACGAAGTGATAATTAGTGGTTTAAATATGGATGCACTCTATTTGTTTTAATTCTTTGCGGCCTGCTTGCCGGGCGGCACTGCGTTTGCCCGGCCTACAAAACCGTAGGCCCGGTAAGCGTAGCGCCACCGGGCGTTTATCACTTAGCGCTTCTTGCCCATCGCGGCCGCCAGCGCATCCATCATCGCGCTATTGCCCGCTGGCTGAGCATCACGCCCGCGCGGTTTTGCCGCTTTCGCGGCCGGGCGCTGGGAGTCACGAGCGCCACCGTTTCCGCCACGACGAGCGTTGGTGTCGCCTGGCTGCTCGTCCAGACGCATGGTCAGGGCGATACGTTTGCGCTGCAGGTCCACTTCCAGCACTTTCACCTTCACGATGTCGCCCGCTTTGACCACGGTGTGCGGGTCTTCAACGAACTTGTCGGCGAGAGAAGAGATGTGAACCAGGCCATCCTGATGCACGCCGATATCCACAAACGCGCCGAAGTTGGTGACGTTAGTTACCGCACCTTCCAGCACCATGCCGGGCAGCAGATCGTTCATGGTCTCGATGCCGTCAGCAAAGGTCGCCGTTTTGAACTCAGGACGCGGATCGCGGCCCGGTTTTTCCAGCTCTTTGATGATATCGGTGACGGTTGGCACACCAAATTTATCGTCGGTGAAATCCACCGCTTTGAGGTTGCGCAGGGCACTGCTATCGCCCATCAGGTCCTTCAGCGCCTGCTGGGTGGCGGCCAGAATACGTTCTACCACCGGGTAGGCTTCCGGGTGAACGGTGGAGGCATCCAGCGGGTTATCGCCGTGGTTGATGCGCAGGAAGCCCGCGCACTGCTCAAACGCTTTCGGCCCCAGACGGCTCACCTTCAGCAGCTGCTGACGGTTCTGGAACTGGCCGTTCTCATCACGCCAGGCGACGATGTTCTGCGCCATCATGCGGGTTAAGCCCGCCACGCGGGTCAGCAGCGGCACGGAGGCGGTATTCAGGTCAACACCGACGGCGTTTACGCAGTCTTCTACGACCGCATCCAGCTTGCGTGCCAGCTGAGTCTGGCTCACATCGTGCTGGTACTGGCCCACGCCGATGGATTTCGGATCAATTTTCACCAGCTCCGCCAGCGGATCCTGCAAACGACGGGCGATAGATACCGCGCCGCGCAATGAAACGTCCAGGTCCGGGAATTCCTGCGCCGCCAGCTCGGAGGCGGAATAGACTGATGCGCCCGCTTCGCTGACGATCACCTTCTGCGCCGTGACTTTCGGGAACTGCTTCTGCACGTCGAGGAAGAAACGTTCAGTCTCGCGGGACGCCGTACCGTTACCGATGGCGACCAGCTCGACGTTGTATTTTTCACACAGAGCGGCAACCACGACAGCCGCTTTCGCTGCCTGTCCGGTGTGCGGATAGATGGTGTCAGTGGCGACCAGCTTGCCGGTGCCGTCAACCACCGCCACTTTCACGCCGGTACGCAGGCCCGGATCGAGACCCATGGTCGCGCGCAGGCCAGCAGGCGCCGCCATCAGCAGGTCATGAAGGTTACGGGCGAAAACGTTGATCGCTTCATCTTCGGCGCGCTCGCGCACGGTGCCCATCAGCTCGGTTTCGAGGTGCATCAGCACCTTGATGCGCCAGGTCCAGCTCACCACGCCTTTGCGCCAGCTGTCTGCCGGAGCGTTGTTCAGGCGCAGGCCGAGATGGTCAATGATGATCTGCTCGCAGTGGCTCTCTTTCGGCGGCTCGTCAAACTGCGGATCAGCGTTCAGAGAGAGCTGCAGCACACCTTCGTTGCGGCCGCGGAACATTGCCAGCGCACGGTGTGATGGGGTGGTAGATATCGGTTCGTGGTGATCGAAGTAGTCGCGGAATTTCGCGCCTTCGTCCTCTTTCCCCGCCACGACGGTAGAGACGATGTGCGCATTCTTCCACAGGTAATCACGCACTTTAGCCAGCAGGGCGGCGTCTTCGGCAAAGCGTTCCATCAGAATGTAACGCGCACCGTCGAGGGCGGCCTTGGTGTCCGCGACGCCTTTGTCGGCATCGATGAATTTCGCCGCCTCAGTTTCCGGATGGTGGGACGGCTCATTCCACAGCAGGTCGGCCAGCGGCTCAAGGCCTGCTTCAATCGCGATCTGCCCGCGCGTGCGGCGCTTCGGTTTGTAAGGCAGATAGAGATCTTCGAGTTCGGTTTTGCTCAGGGTGCCGTTAATGGCGCTTTCCAGTTCGCTGGTCAGCTTGCCCTGTTCGCCAATGGATTTGAGGATCGCCTGACGACGGTCTTCCAGCTCACGCAGGTATCCCAGACGGGTTTCCAGGTTACGCAGCTGCGTGTCATCCAGACCGCCGGTGACTTCCTTACGATAACGTGCAATAAACGGCACGGTGTTCCCTTCATCAAGCAGGCGAACGGCAGCTTCTACCTGTTCGGCTCTGGCCTGAAGTTCACCCGCAATAATGCGGCAGAGCGAATCTTTCATCATGGCTTTATCATCTGTTGAGTCGAAAAATCAGGGGATAGTTATACGGGCTGACACGGCAAAATGCCAGCCGGGGAGGGCGCTCTCGGACTATTTTACGTAGACGATCTCATTGACGTACCAGCAGGCTTCACCGGCGGGAGTCTGAACGACGGCCAAATCACCCACTTCCTTTTTCAGCAGCGCGCGGGCCATCGGGGAGTCGATGGAGATGTAATCCTTACGACCAAAAATTTCATCGTAGCCGACAATGCGAAAACGCAGGGTGTCACCGTCGTCGTTTTCAATCTCCACCCACGCGCCGAAGAACACTTTGCCCTCCTGCTGCGGGGAGTAATCGACAATTTTCAGGTTCTCAAGGCACTTGGTCAGGTAGCGTACCCGACGGTCAATCTCACGCAGTCGCTTTTTGTTGTACTGGTAGTCAGCATTTTCGCTGCGATCGCCCAGGCTTGCCGCCCAGGTCACCTTTTTGGTTACTTCAGGGCGCTCTTCTCGCCACAGGTAATCCATCTCTTTTTTGAGTTTTTCGTACCCTTCGCGGGTGATCAGGGGCGTTTTCATGGTAAAGCCTTTGCTGCCTGTTTTCTGTCTGGCGCACAATACGTACCACACAGTGTAACAGACAGGATTAATAATGATTTATGTGATGAAATGAGCAGATAAGCTGCTGTTAAATATGCTTTGTAACAATTTCGACTAGAATTTATACCAGATTTCGCTGGTCGAATACGTGCACTTTTTTAGAATACGCTGTCACAAAGACTATCCGAACCTTTGGGAGTACACACAATGCAAGAGAACTACAAAATTCTGGTCGTGGATGACGACATGCGCCTGCGTGCGCTGCTGGAGCGTTATCTGACCGAGCAGGGCTTCCAGGTTCGTAGCGTCGCGAACGCTGAGCAGATGGATCGTCTGCTAACCCGTGAATCTTTCCATCTGATGGTTCTCGACCTGATGCTGCCGGGCGAGGACGGGCTCTCTATCTGCCGTCGTCTGCGTAGCCAGAGTAACCCGATGCCGATCATCATGGTGACCGCGAAGGGTGAAGAAGTTGACCGTATCGTGGGCCTCGAAATCGGCGCGGATGACTACATTCCAAAACCGTTTAACCCGCGTGAACTGCTGGCGCGTATTCGTGCCGTGCTGCGTCGTCAGGCGAACGAGCTGCCTGGCGCACCGTCGCAGGAAGAAGCGGTGATTGCCTTCGGCAAGTTCAAGCTGAACCTCGGTACGCGTGAGATGTTCCGTGAAGACGAGCCAATGCCGCTCACCAGCGGTGAGTTTGCGGTGCTGAAAGCGCTGGTCAGCCACCCGCGTGAGCCGCTTTCCCGTGACAAGCTGATGAACCTGGCGCGTGGTCGCGAATACTCGGCAATGGAACGCTCCATCGACGTGCAGATCTCCCGTCTGCGCCGCATGGTGGAAGAAGATCCGGCGCATCCTCGTTATATTCAGACCGTATGGGGTCTGGGCTACGTGTTTGTCCCGGACGGCTCTAAAGCATGAGGCGAATGCGCTTCTCGCCGCGAAGCTCATTTGCCCGCACCCTGTTACTGATCGTCACCTTGCTGTTCGTCAGCCTGGTGACGACCTACCTGGTGGTTTTGAACTTTGCGATTTTGCCGAGCCTCCAGCAGTTTAATAAGGTCCTGGCGTACGAAGTCCGTATGCTGATGACCGATAAACTGCAACTGGAGGACGGCACGCAACTGGTCGTTCCCCCGGCGTTTCGCCGTGAAATCTACCGTGAGCTGGGCATTTCGCTCTACTCGAATGAGGCGGCAGAAGACGCGGGTTTGCGCTGGGCGCAGCACTACGAATTTCTTAGCCAGCAGATGGCGCAGCAGCTGGGGGGGCCAACGGAAGTCCGTGTTGAGGTCAACAAAAGCTCGCCTGTCGTCTGGCTGAAAACCTGGCTGTCACCCAACATCTGGGTGCGCGTTCCGCTGACGGAAATCCATCAGGGCGACTTCTCGCCGCTGTTCCGCTATACGCTCGCCATTATGCTGCTGGCGATAGGCGGGGCCTGGCTGTTTATCCGTATACAGAACCGACCGCTGGTCGACCTGGAGCACGCTGCGCTGCAGGTCGGTAAAGGCATTATTCCTCCCCCGCTGCGCGAGTATGGCGCCTCGGAAGTGCGTTCTGTGACGCGGGCCTTTAACCACATGGCCGCAGGTGTGAAGCAGCTGGCGGATGACCGTACGCTGCTGATGGCGGGCGTCAGTCACGACCTGCGCACGCCGTTGACGCGTATCCGTCTGGCAACGGAGATGATGGGAGAAGAAGATGGTTATCTCGCCGAGTCCATCAACAAGGACATCGAAGAGTGTAACGCCATCATCGAGCAGTTCATCGACTATCTCCGTACCGGGCAGGAGATGCCGATGGAGATGGCGGATCTGAACGCGGTGCTGGGTGAAGTGGTGGCCGCGGAAAGTGGTTATGAACGTGAAATTGATACTGCCCTTCAGGCCGGTGAAATTCAGGTCCGTATGCACCCGCTCTCCATTAAGCGTGCGGTGGCGAACATGGTGGTCAACGCGGCGCGCTACGGCAACGGCTGGATTAAAGTCAGCAGCGGGTCTGAACTCAACCGCGCCTGGTTCCAGGTGGAAGATGACGGTCCGGGTATTAAGCCCGAGCAGCGTAAGCATCTGTTCCAGCCGTTTGTGCGTGGCGACAGTGCGCGCAGCACCAGTGGTACGGGCTTAGGCCTGGCGATTGTGCAGCGTATTATCGATAACCATAACGGATTGCTGGAGATTGGCACCAGCGAGCGGGGTGGGCTGAGCATTCGCGCCTGGTTACCGGTGCCGGTGACGCGCGGACAGGTGAAAGAGAGTTAATCATTAAACGGTGCGGCCTGATGCCCTCACCCCGGCCCTCTCCCACTGGGAGAGGGGGAAAACATTAAAAAAGGCAACTTTCGTTGCCTTTTTGCTTTTACCTACAGCTTCGGTCCCGCAATCACCAGCGCTTCGCCCGCTGGTGTATCGGTATATTTCTCGAAGTTCTCAATAAACAGCTTCGCCAGCGATTCTGCCTTCTCGCGCCACTGTTCCGGCGAACCGTACGTATTGCGCGGGTCGAGGATATGCGTATCCACACCCGGCAGCGACGTTGGAATGGCCAGGTCAAACATCGGCAGCGTGAAGGTTTCGGCGTTATCGAGAGAACCATCCAGAATGGCGTCGATAATGGCGCGAGTATCCTTGATAGAGATACGTTTGCCAGTCCCGTTCCAGCCGGTGTTCACCAGGTAGGCCTGCGCGCCAGACGCCTGCATGCGTTTCACCAGCACTTCAGCGTACTGCGTCGGGTGCAGCGACAGGAATGCTGCGCCGAAGCAGGCGGAGAAGGTTGGGGTTGGCTCCGTCACGCCGCGCTCGGTACCCGCCAGTTTGGCCGTAAAGCCAGAAAGGAAGTGGTACTGCGTCTGGCTGGCGGTCAGGCGAGATACCGGAGGCAGCACGCCAAAGGCATCCGCCGTCAGGAAAATCACCTTCGTAGCATGACCCGCTTTTGACACCGGCTTCACGATGTTGTCGATGTGGTAGATCGGGTATGACACGCGCGTGTTTTCGGTTTTCGAGGCGTCGTCAAAGTCGATAGAGCCGTCGGCACGTACGGTGACGTTTTCCAGCAGCGCATCGCGACGGATTGCGTGGAAGATATCCGGCTCAGCCTCTTCTGACAGGCGAATGGTCTTCGCGTAGCAGCCGCCTTCAAAGTTAAACACGCCGTCATCGTCCCAGCCGTGTTCGTCATCGCCAATCAGACGACGTTTCGGGTCGGTGGAGAGGGTGGTTTTCCCTGTGCCGGACAGGCCGAAGAACACCGCCACATCGCCTTTCTCGCCGACGTTCGCCGAGCAGTGCATGGACGCGATGCCGCGCAGTGGCAGCAGGTAGTTCATGACCGAGAACATCCCTTTCTTCATCTCGCCGCCGTACCAGGTACCGCCGATCAGCTGGATACGCTCGGTCAGGTTGAAGGCGACAAAGTTTTCGGAGTTCAGGCCCTGCTCTTTCCACTGCGGGTTAGTGCATTTCGCACCGTTCATTACGATGAAGTCAGGCGTGAAGTCCTGCAGCTCTTCGTCGGTTGGACGAATAAACATGTTCTTCACGAAATGCGCCTGCCAGGCTACTTCGGTAATGAAACGTACGGAGAGACGGGTGTCGGCGTTAGCGCCGCAGAAAGCGTCTACGATAAACAGACGCTTGCCAGAAAGTTGATGGGTGACGAGCCCTTTCAGATGCTGCCAGGTTTCCGGAGAGAGCGGTTTGTTGTCGTTCTTCCCTTTGCCTTTGTCAGCCCACCACAGCGTATCGCGGGTGGTTTCGTCTCGGACGATATACTTATCTTTCGGCGAACGACCGGTAAAAATACCGGTATCGACGGCGATAGCACCAAGATTCGTCAACACACCGCGCTCGTATCCTTCCAGTGCTGGATTGAGCTCTTCCTGATACAGCGTATCGTAGTCGGGGTTGTAGACGACTTCCTGGACGTCGTGAATACCATAAGCCTTGAGATCTTGCGGGGTTAAACCAGTAACACGCATATCACTGCTCCTTAGCCAATATGTACTGCCTGAAATTGTAGGGTTTTTCTGGGGTTGTTAACCGCGACGGGGCTCATAGATTTACGCATCTGGACAAAACCCTTACTAACGGAAAACGCTGCGACTCCAGTCACAGTGCAGGCGGATTATCGCAGGAATCGCTTTTTGGTTGGGGAAAATGTTCCGAAAAGGTTAAAGGCTGGTGATTTTATCGGAGAGAATGTGAATGTAATCGCATACACGTAAGAAAATTACGTAAGAGTTACATACGGAAAACGATTCAGCTTAAGCGAGGTTTTTTGCCCTCACCCAGTTCCCTCTCCCACAGGGAGAGAGAACAGGATAGGGAGAGGGAAGGGTATTAGTGAACCTGCGGATCCGCCGGGGAGGCGTTGTTGCGGATCTCAGCGATATCCATTGAATTGAACACATAGTGCGTACCGCAGTAGTCACAGTGCATATCAATTTCGCCGTCTTCCGCCATGATGCTGTCGATCTCTTCATCTGGCAGGGTTTTCAGCGCACCCGCGCAGCGTTCGCGAGAACAGGTGCATTTGAACTCCACCGCCTGCGGGTCGTAAACGGTCACTTCTTCTTCGTGGTACAGACGCCACAGCACGTCAGTCGCCGACAGGTTAAACAACTCTTCGGCTTTGACGGTTTCGGTCAGCGTCGCCAGGTGCTCGAAGTCATTGGTCTGTGCGTCCTGGGCTGGCAGAACTTGCAGCAGCATACCGCCCGCAGCAGGCTGACCATCCACTTCACCGGTGCGGATGAACAGACGCGTCGGCAGCTGTTCAGAACGCATGAAGTAATCTTCCAGGCAGGCTGCCAGGGTATCCCCTTCGAGGCCGACCACGCCCTGATAGCGTTCACCTTCCTCAGGGGAGATGGTGATCACCAGGTAGCCATTCCCCACCAGCGTTTTGAGGTCTGCATTTTCAGGCACATCGCCCTGAACGCGTGCGACGCCGCGCATCTGCTGCTGGTTATTGCCGTTGATCACTGCCAGCGTCATTGGGCCGTCACCCTGCAGCTGCACGGTAATATCACCGGCAAATTTCAGCGTCGCGGTCAGCAGGCTGGTGGCAACCAGCAGTTCGCCCAACAGGGTCTTCACCGGCAGCGGGTAATTGTGGTTTTCCAGAATCTGTTTCCAGGTTTCGGATACGGTGACCAGTTCGCCGCGCACGGCGAATTGTTCAAACAGATAGCGGTGTAATTGGTCGTGTTGGGCCATTTTCATCTCTCGTGCGGGTGAGGGTTACTCTGTCTCACCGTGTTTAAATTTCATCAGATCGCGGCGCTCTTTTTTATCCGGCCGCCGGTCCGGGTGGGGCATGGTCAGCGCATTCATTTTGCGCGCCAGCGCGGTCTTCTCGCGTTTCTCAACGCTTTCCGCCGTCTCTTCATAGAGCAGTGCGGCTTCCGATGCGGGCCGACGTTGTTCGGTAATGGCTTTAATCACCACCGTTTTTTCATCGTTGCCCTGGCGTAGCGTTAAGGTGGCGTTCAGCTCAACCAGCTTGCTCGGCTTGCTGCGCTGGCCGTTGTAATGCACTTTACCGCCGTCAACCATCTCGCGGGCAAGGGCGCGCGTTTTATAAAAACGGGCCGCCCACAGCCATTTATCCAGTCTTACCCCGTCAGAGGGTTTTTCTTTCATGGCGTCTCCTTCACGGTCAGTGAGGGGATCATCTGGCGGTAGTCGTTCAGTCCAGGATGTCGCAGATAGCGTTTTTCAGCCAGGCCAGAGTCAGGATTGGTGACGCCCAGACAATAGCGAATGCCAAACGTTGCCGCGGAATCCAGAATGGGCTCGCTGTCGTCAATGAACAGCGTGCGTTCCGGCTGCAAGCCGGTCTCTTCCTTCACCGCATGCCACAACCGCTGATCCTCTTTCGGATAACCAAATGTGTGGGTAGAAAGCAATAAATCAAGGTGCGATGCCAGCCCCGTGTGCTCCAGCTTCACGGCCAGATTATGTGGATGCGCGTTGGTCAGCAAAATACGGCGCTTGCCGCTGGCTTTCAGCGCGTCCAGGAACGGAACCGTATCTTCGCGCAGTACCGCGCGCGGGCCCTGGGCGGTGGTCATGGCACAAATATCCAAACCGAGGCGCTCGCTCCAGTAGTCAAGACAGTACCAGTTTAGCGTATGTTGCACTGCGCTATATTGCGAACGAATGAATGCCTGTGCTTCTGCCGGGGAGATACCCTGCTGTTCGCCGTAGGTTTCCGGCACCAGCTTTTGCCAGAAATAGTTATCAAAGGCGAGATCGAGCAGCGTGCCGTCCATATCCAGCAGAACGGTGTCGACCTGCTGCCAGTCGATATCAAGATGCATAAGGGGGAACTCCAGCCAGAAGAAACGTGCGCGACAGGGTAGCACATCTTGTCGCGCAACGAGGTTATCAGATCAGGCTCTCGGAGGAGGGGATCAGCTTGGGATTAAGGCAATTTTCATAATATTGCTGGATCTCAGCAAGACGGGTGCGCGAGCGTTGATAGCGGCGCAGCGCCATAATACCGTTCCAGACAATGGCGATAAGCATGGCAATCATCAGCAGAGAGGTGCCAATGTATCGCCACAATCCTGCGCTATCCGGCATCCGGTGCAGGCCGATATGACGGGTGCCGTTGGCATCGGTATAAATACTGGTGACAATCCCTTCGGCGCTGAAGGGGGTTTGCATCAGCATCTGCGCCAGACGCTGGAACTGACCCCACTGCTCCTGTGCCGGATAGTCATAAAGCGCCACCTGCGGGTAAGGCTGATCGACCAGGTCGCTGCCCTCATCGCTGACAATCACAAAGCCGCCCGGTGCCGGGCTGTTGAGCGCCTGCGCCGCACGGGTGGTTTCGCGCATCATAAACGGCGATGTCGACGTGGCGACCAGGTTATCCAGCGATTCGGCGCTTACCGGGCGCAGCAGGACATTGACGCCGTCCAGTCGTCCCGCTTCGGCGCGTTTGACCAGTGAGTCCCAGTCTTTGCTGTTCCCCAGGTTAACCAGCGCGTTTTTGAGGCGTATGCACTCATCCTGCGAGGAACATAAATCCTGGGTTTTGAGAACGATATCGCCAAAGTCATCCAGGAGAACCATGCCTGACTTCTGGATGGCAGAACGGAGCGCAGGGCTGACGCGTGAATCGTCATCCGCTTTCGGGTGCAGCTGGCGGTTAACCGTCTGGGTCAGCGCCGTGGCTTTATTCACCACTTCGGATTCCGGTAATGGCAGCGGCGGCGCGTCGTTCCAGATAATTTGCGAGCAGTCGAACGGCATGAAAGGCGAGCTCTGCCGCGTGTTCCATCCGCCCGGGCTGTGGATATTACACATCCCGGTTCCCTTCAGGCGCAGCGTATCGCCCACCCGTACCCCTGCTTCATCCAGCTGGTTGACGCTGGTCGCTTCGATGGTCTGCGCGCCTTTAATCCACGACAGGGTGAATTTGATGGGCATATCCAGCGGCACGAAAAGCAGCAGCATGATAAACACCAGCGCGGCGCCGCCAGCAATGACCGTGCTACGGAGCCAGTGCTGAAGCGGGAAATTTTTTACTTCATCATGCAGAGACAGGAAGCGTCCCTGACGCACAACGTGGCGGTCAAGGTAGATATCAATATCGGTTTTCTGCCCTAAATCCTGCGCGATCCACGGTTGCCAGTGGCGCGGATAGATAAGGTCGATAATACCGAGCGAAATATTGTTGAGATGCTCCTGATCGTTTTCACCGAACAGACCCCAGCGCTTTGGTGTGCCGCGCAGGCAGTGGATCTCCCGCAACGAGGTTTTGGCCGGCGGTGCAAAAAGCCCCCACAGTCCGGCAGCCAGAAGCAGCACAGCGCCCCCCGCCAGCCACGGAACAAAGACGTCCGGCGTCAGCAGGCAGACAAAAAAGAGCAGGAAAGCGGCAACGATCAGAATGGCTTCACGGATGCCGTCCGGACGGCTCAGGGCGTATTCTTCATGCGTTTCCTGACGAATGTTCAGCAGTTCGATCTGCTCAGTCTCTTCGCCACGAATGGAGGCCTGCGTTGAACTCGCGCGTTCCAGCGCAAAACGCGGAGCTTCGTGAAGATATTCACTCAGGGTATGACCGTTAAGCGAGATAACCAGCGGCAGCGAATCGGTATGAATCAGCTCAACGCTGTTTTCGTCGTTAATGTACTGTTCCCAGGAGGGGGGAAGATGTACCTCGACGGAATCAAGATAGTAGCGCCACTTGTTGGGGTCGTCCGTTGTGATACCGTAGCGAGTAATGGAACGCGTCACGCAGAGCACGGTGTCGCTCTGCGCGTTAAGTTTCAGTACGACAGGCGCAGCTGTGGCTCCCGTCGGCCCAGGCGATAACTGGGTACGGTTCAGCGTTTCGAGATAGTTTTCAACTGCATCGCGCTCATCTTGCGCGAGTTTACGGGTGGTCGCACCCGCGAAGGCATTTAAAAAAGGCAGCCGGTAACGGCGCTGTGCGCGTCGCCAGTACAGCCACCCTGCAATCAATGCGCTGGCCAGCATAGCAGCGAGAACAATCAAAATGGTGCTCATGCTTTCCCCATCTTACTAATCTTCTTACAGGTGTAATCAGTAGCACCTTTACATTGAATGAGAGTCTGTGGCTGGCTATCGGCAAGTATGGAGTCGAACTTGAGCATTCTGAAGCGCATCCCAGTGACCGGTGATGATAGCAAAGCCTCTTATGGCGCGATATCAGCAAATTCCTGGAAACATTTCAACCTCTTGACATTTGTTTTGAATTGAGGATTGATCCCAGCTACGTTGCATAAATGTAAATAAAGAGCGATTGACATTGCCGAAACCGTGCGGCATATCGCACAATAAAGCCAGTTCACACTGTTAAGACCCCATCAAGATGAGCAAACCACTACAAAAACCCACCATTCTGAATGTTGAAACTGTCGCCAAATCGCGCCTGTTTAATGTTGAAAGTGTGGACCTGGAGTTCAGCAACGGTGTGCGTCGTGTTTATGAACGTATGCGCCCCTCTTCGCGCGAAGCGGTGATGATTGTCCCTATCGTCGACGATCATCTGATTTTGATCCGCGAATACGCCGTGGGAACAGAATCTTACGAACTTGGGTTCTCCAAAGGACTGATCGACCCGGGCGAAACGGTCTTTGAAGCGGCAAACCGTGAGCTGAAAGAAGAGGTGGGTTTTGGTGCGAATGAACTGTCGTTCCTGAAAAAACTGAGCATGGCGCCGTCCTATTTTTCCAGCAAAATGAATATTGTGGTGGCTGAAGATCTCTACCCTGAATCGCTGGAGGGAGATGAGCCGGAACCGCTGCCGCAGGTGCGCTGGCCGCTGGCGCATCTGATGGATCTGCTGGAAGACCCAGACTTTAACGAGGCCCGCAACGTGAGCGCGTTGTTCCTGGTTCGGGAATGGTTGAAGGGGCAGGGGCGGTTGTAGGTCATAAAAAAAGCCGGGTGGCGGCTTCGCCTTACCCGGCCTGGGATTCTTTGCCCGGTTTTTACCGGGCATTTTTATGCTTAGAACAGCTCGTGCGTTTCGCCGTTATCAATAATCTCTGTACCCACCTCATGCACCGCCTGCGTGGTTGGCTGCGTGCCTTCGATGAAATACTCGGCGCGGCTATTACCGCCATTAGCGAGCTGTCCGGTGCTACGGTCGATATTGACCGTGACCACACCCGGCGGTGGCGTTAATGGCTGCTCTGGTACGCCTTCAAGAACGGATTTCATGTACGCATCCCACGCCGGTTGTGCGCTTTTCGCGCCGCCTTCGTAGCCGGAAATCTGATCTTTAATCGCGCCGGATGCCGTGGTACGACCTAAGTCACGGCGATGATCGTCGAAACCGATCCACACCGAGGTCACTACGCCCGGACCGTAGCCGGAGAACCATGCATCTTTCGAGCTGTTGGTGGTACCCGTTTTACCGCCGATATCATGGCGCTGTAAATCGCGTCCCGCACGCCAGCCGGTACCTTGCCAGCCTGGTTCACCGAAGATGTTGGTGTTCAGCGCGCTCTTGATCAGGAACGACAGCGGCGTGTTGATCACATGCGGGGCATACTCCTGCGCACCGGTCTGTGCAACCAGCGACTGGTTAGCCTGCTCCAGCTGTGGCTGCGGTACAACGATATTCGGCTGCTCCTGAGACACGGCAGGGTCTTCCATGTCCTTGTTTTCAAGCACCTCGGATTTCGGTGTATTGCCGTAAATGACCGGGATATCGCACTCAGGGCAGGCAATTTTCGGTTTTGCCTCAAACAGCACGCCGCCCTGATCGTTCTCGATTTTACTGATGAAGAACGGGTCAACCAGGAAGCCACCGTTGGCCATCACCGAGTATCCACGTGCGACCTGAAGCGGCGTAAAGGAAGCGGAGCCTAACGCCAGCGACTCGGTGCGAACGATGTTCTGCGCCGGGAAGCCGAAACGCTGCAGATACTCTGCCGCATAGTCAACGCCCATTGCGCGCATGGCACGTACCATCACCACGTTTTTCGACTGTCCCAGACCCTGACGAAGACGAATAGGGCCGGCATATTCCGCAGGCGAGTTTTTCGGCTGCCAGTCGGAACCGGCACCAGCGTCCCAGCGGGAGATAGGCACGTCGTTAAGGATGCTGGCAAGGGTTAAGCCCTTATCCATCGCCGCGGTGTAGAGGAACGGCTTGATGTTGGAGCCAACCTGACGCAGTGCCTGAGTCGCGCGGTTGAACTTGCTCTGGTTGAAATCGAACCCGCCAACCAGCGCCATGACCGCACCATTCTGTGGGTTGATCGAGACCAGGGCCGAGTTGACGTCAGGGACCTGCGCCAGCCACCAGGCATCGCCCACCTTACGCACCCAGATTTGCTGTCCGGTCTGTACCACATCGGTGACTTTACGCGGGGTTGGCCCTTGCAGAGTGTCCGAACGGTAAGGTCGTGCCCAACGCATCCCGTCCATACGCAGGGAGACGGAAGTGCCATCCGCCAGGGTCGCAACGGCTTCCTGAGGATTGGCCTGCGTCACGACAGCAGGGAGGAGCGGGCCATAGGTTGGCAGCGCCCTCAGCGTGCTGGTGATTTTTTTGCTGTCCCACGCGCTTTCACCCACTTTCCAGAGCACGTTTGACGGGCCGCGATAGCCGTGACGCATGTCGTAGTCCATCACGTTGTTGCGCACCGCCTCCTGAGCCGCCTGCTGCACTTTGCGAGTGACGGTGGTGTACACGCGATAGCCATCTTCATAGGCCTTGTCGCCATAACGGCTCACCATCTCCTGGCGCACCATTTCGGTCAGGTAAGGCGCAGAGAAGGCGATCTCAGGGGCGTGGTAGTTGGCGTCGATGACATCATTGCGCGCCTGGTCGTACTCGCTCTGGCTGATATAGCCTTCGCTCAGCATACGTGACAGGACGACGTTACGACGCGAGGTGGCGCGATCGAGCGAATAGAGCGGGTTAAACGTAGAAGGCGCTTTAGGAAGACCGGCGATGGTGGCCATTTCGCTTAAGGTGAGTTGATCCACCGGTTTACCGAAATACACCTGTGCCGCAGCCCCCACGCCATAAGCACGGTAGCCCAGGTAGATTTTATTGAGGTACAGCTCAAGGATTTCGTCCTTGCTCAGCAACTGCTCAATACGGATCGCCAGGAACACCTCTTTGATCTTACGTATCAGCGTTTTTTCAGGGCTGAGGAAGAAGTTACGCGCCAGCTGCTGCGTAATGGTACTTGCCCCCTGGGAGGCATGACCAGAGAACAACGCAATGCTCGCGGCGCGGAAAATCCCCACCGGATCGACACCGTGGTGCTCGTAAAAACGGCTGTCCTCGGTGGCGATAAAGGCTTTCACCATCACGGGCGGAATTTGGTTTAAGGTCAGCGGGATACGACGCTTCTCGCCATACTGCGCCATCAATTCGCCATCGGCGCTATAGACTTGCATCGGGATCTGGAGCCGCACATCGCGAAGCGTGGCGACATCAGGTAGCTGTGGCTCAATATATTTGTACAAACCGTAAATCGAGCCTGCTCCCAGCAGAATGCAACAGACTGCAAGGATGAATAAATACTTTACGAACTTCACCGGAGATTTCCCATTTGGTTTCACTTGGGCAGTTTCTAAACAATCGCGCGGTAGTATAAAGGCAAGCCTGATTCATTGATATAGCCGTCACGGCGACGGGCGATAAGGAGATCGTGAAGCATGGCTTTCAAAACATGGCAAACGGGCGTTCATATTCAACAGGATAGGGTGCTGATTGCGGCGCTGGCCCGGGAGAGAGGCGGCTGGTGTTTACGCCGCTGGTGGGCATTCACTCTTGCTGAAGGCACGATTCGTGACGGCAAAATTTGCCAGCCGGAACAGCTGGTTAATGCGTTGCGCGACTGGCGAAAGACGCTGCCGCATTATCACCGGGTCTATCTCTCATTCCCAGCCGCGCGCACTCTGCAAAGGTCGCTTCCCCGCCCGGCGGTTGCGCTGCGCGACAGCGAACAGCTCTCATGGCTGGGCGCGTCGCTCTCGCGCGAACTGGAGATGTCCGCAGATACCCTCTGTTTCGATTACACGCAGGATACGTTCAGCAATACGTATCACGTCACTGCCGCACAAAACAAGGAGGTTGAAACGCTGCTGGCGCTGGCGAAAACACTACATTTGCGGCTGGCGACCATCACCCCGGATGCCAGCGCGCTGGCGAACCTGCTCCCTGCGGTAGCACCGACGCCGTGCGTCGCCTGGCGGGATCAGCATCAATGGCTGTGGGCCATGCGCCACCAGTGGGGACGTCGATACACCACTGAAGCAGAAAACGTCACTGAGCTGGCGGCGCTGCTGGCCCTCAACCCGAACGACATCGCGCTGTTTGATACCCAACGGACGCCATGGGAAACCCTGCAACGCTGCCATGCTCCTCTCCCCGAATGCGGAGCTGACTTTACCGTCGCGCTGGCACTGGCTATGAGTGAGGAGCCTGAATGAACGTCACCAATTTCCTGCCCTGGCGTCAGCAGCGTCGCGCGCGATGCCTGCGTTTCTGGGGCGGCATGTTTATCAGCACGTCGCTGCTGATCCTCATGATCGTTTTCAGTCTGCGAATGAATCATCAGGTAACGCTGCGCGCGCTGCAAAGTCAGCTTGTGGGAACCCAGTCCGTTCAGCGTGGCCTTATGTCTCGCCAGAAACTGACCACCGTGACGCAGAAGCCTGCGGGCACGCTGCAACGACACGCATGGCAGCCGGTGCTGGAATCACTTTCCCGCGCCATGCCCCCACAGGTCTGGCTGACAGAGCTGCGTTATCAGCCTCCCGCGCTGATGATGATCGGGTATGCCTCCACCCTTCCGGCTCTCTCTGCGCTGCGCAACGGGGTGGGACAACTCGCCGGCTTTATGCCCGGGCCTGAAGGGGAGCTTCGGCAGGATAGCCAGGGGCGCTGGATGTTCACGCTGTACCTGAAAAGCGAGGGGTAGCGCGTGGAGACATTGTTAGAACGCTGGTGTGATAGCCGCCCCTGGTGTCGGCTGATCTGCATGTGTCTGGGGATTTTCCTTGTGGGACTGGCAGCATGGAGCACGGTGCTTCGGCCAGTTGAGAGGCAGTGTACAGAGCGACAGCAGCAGCTGGTCCAGGAGGTGCGGACTAACGCGTCGCTGTGGCCTTCCGCCAGTAAGACAACGCTTCGTCCGGAAACCCAGACGGCACGGGAGATGATGCCATTTTCGCCGCTCGATTTTCAGGGTGAAGGAACAACGCTCCTGCACTGGAAGCCGTTTCAGAACGGCGGCGAACTGGCGCTGGAATCGGCGTGGCAGGCGATCCCCGCACTCTTTTCCCGGCTGGCACAGCGGGATGTGCAGGTCGCTGCTTTTACGATTTCGCCCCAAAGTACGGTGTTACGCCTGCGGCTGGAGCTGGAACATGCGAAATAGCGCGAAGTGCCTGCTGGTTTGTTCCGTGCTGTTATTGACCGGCATGCGCGATCCGTTTCGTCCGCCGGATGACCCTTGCGCTACGGGCGAGATGGCGCAGTGGCACTACCGCGGAATGGTAGCAGGACAGCAGCGACTGGCTATTTTACAGGACGGGCAACAGCGCTGGCATCGTATGAAAATGCGCGATCGTTTTCCGGCGGGCTGGCAGATAACCGCCATCAATGAAACGGAACTGGTCATTGCCGTGGGGGAGACATGTGAACCCGGGCAATGGACGTGGCAACGAGAAGGAAAGGATACAAATGACGTTAAGGATAGTGCTGTTGCTGCTGGCGTTCAGCCACCCGCTGTGGGCCGCCGCACCAAAGCCGGTCACGCTGGTGGTGGATGATGTTCCTGTGGCCCAGGTGCTCCAGGCACTGGTTACGCAGGAGAACCGTAATCTGGTGATATCGCCCGATGTCAGCGGCACGCTCTCGCTTAATCTGACGGGCGTCCCCTGGCGGCAAGCATTGCAGACGGTCGTTGCCAGCGCCGGGCTCGTTTTGCACGAGGAGCGCAGCATTTTTTATGTTCATACCCCGGCATGGCTGCGCGATCGGCGGGAACGTTTAGAGCAGGAGCGGGCGCGTCGACAGCTTGATGCACCGCTGATCTCCCAAAGCCTCCCTTTTTCATATGCGGACGCCGGGGAACTGCAAAAAGCCGCGGAAAAGCTTCTGAGTCCAAAGGGGAGTTTATCGGTCGACAAACGTACCAACCGCCTGCTGGTCAGAGATAACGCGGCCGCGCTGGAAGCGCTGCAGCAGTGGGCGTTGCAGATGGATATTCCCGTCGAGCAGGTTGAGCTGGCGGCGCACATTGTCACCATTAATGAAAAAAGCCTCCGTGAGCTGGGCGTGAAATGGAATCTCGCTGACGCTACCGAGGCGGGCAGGGTTGGACAGATTACGACGCTTGGCAGCGATCTGTCCGTGGCCAGCGCAACCAGCCATGTGGGGTTTAACATCGGGCGGATTAACGGCAGGCTGCTGGATCTGGAGTTATCTGCGCTGGAACAAAAACAGCAGGTCGATATCATCGCCAGCCCCCGGCTGCTGGCCTCGCATATGCAACCGGCAAGCATCAAGCAGGGCAGTGAGATCCCGTATCAGGTCTCAAGCGGCGAAAGCGGCGCGACCTCGGTGGAGTTTAAAGAGGCAGTACTCGGAATGGAGGTCACGCCGGTGGTATTGCCCGGTGGACGCGTGCGACTGAAATTACACATCAGTGAAAACATGCCGGGACAGGTGTTGCAGCAGGCTGACGGTGAAACGCTGGCCATCGACAAGCAGGAGATAGAAACCCAGGTGGAGGTTAAAAGTGGAGAAACGCTGGCGCTGGGCGGGATTTTCTCGCAAAAGAATAAAACCGGCAGTGACGGCGTACCCGGGCTTAGCCGCATCCCCTGGCTGGGACAACTTTTTCGCCATGATGGAAAAGACAATGAACGGCGTGAGTTAGTGGTGTTTATTACACCACGTCTGGTGGCTATTCACTGACGGGTAACGATCCCCGCAATGATTTTGCATTCAGTTTGTTGCAGATGTTTGACGTGGGGCATGAATTAGCATACAAGGAGTACCGATTTGAGTTGGACTTACGTCTTATTACCTTATGCGCCCGGCGTGGTGATTTAATCAGTTGCCAAACAAGCCGGAGTATTGAGATAATTTTTAGTCTGACTCTCGCTCTATTGCATATGAGGTTTCAGTTCATGTCCTGCTACGCCGGGTGTCTGCGAAGCGGGGATTACCATTAACGAATAGTCTTAGTAGTACCGATAAAATGGCAGAGAAACGCAATATCTTTCTGGTTGGGCCTATGGGTGCCGGCAAAAGCACTATTGGGCGTCAGTTAGCTCAACAACTCAATATGGAATTTTACGATTCTGATCAAGAGATTGAGAAACGAACCGGAGCTGATGTGGGCTGGGTTTTCGATGTAGAAGGCGAAGAAGGTTTCCGTGACCGAGAAGAAAAAGTGATCAACGAACTCACGGAAAAACAGGGCATCGTACTGGCAACAGGCGGCGGCTCTGTGAAATCTCGCGAAACCCGCAACCGTCTCTCCGCCCGTGGCGTAGTGGTCTATCTTGAGACGACCATTGAGAAACAGCTGGCACGTACGCAGCGCGATAAAAAGCGCCCGCTGCTGCAGGTTGAAACGCCACCTCGCGAAGTTCTGGAAGCGTTGGCCGATGAACGCAATCCGCTGTACGAAGAGATTGCCGATGTGACCATTCGCACTGACGATCAGAGCGCTAAAGTGGTTGCAAACCAGATTATTCATATGCTGGAAAGCAACTGATTCTGGCTTTATATACACTCGCCTGCGGGTAAAGCATTAAAGGTGGATGTCGCGTCATGGAGAGGATTACAGTTACTCTCGGGGAACGTAGTTACCCTATCACCATCGCGGCTGGTTTGTTTAACGACCCAGCTTCCTTTTTACCACTAAAAGCGGGTGATCAGGCGATGCTGGTCACCAATGAGACGCTGGCTCCGCTTTATCTCGACCGCGTACGCCACCTGCTTGAGCAGGCAGGCGTTAAAGTCGACAGTGTGATTCTGCCCGATGGCGAGCAGTATAAAAGCCTGACGGTACTGGATACCGTCTTTACCGCATTGCTGCAAAAACCGCATGGTCGCGATACAACACTGCTTGCCCTGGGCGGCGGTGTTGTGGGCGATCTGACCGGCTTTGCGGCCGCAAGCTATCAACGTGGCGTTCGTTTTATTCAAATCCCGACCACGTTGCTGTCACAGGTCGACTCCTCTGTCGGCGGCAAAACCGCAGTCAACCATCCGCTCGGCAAAAACATGATTGGCGCGTTCTACCAACCCGCATCGGTCGTGGTGGATCTCGACTGTCTGAAAACCCTGCCGACGCGCGAGCTGGCTTCGGGTCTGGCTGAAGTGATCAAATACGGCATTATTCTGGATGGCGAGTTCTTTAACTGGCTGGAAGAGAATATGGATGCGTTGTTGCGCCTGGATGAAGCAAAACTGGCATACTGCATTCGTCGTTGTTGTGAACTGAAAGCAGAAGTTGTCGCCGCAGACGAGCGTGAAACCGGCTTACGTGCTTTACTGAATCTTGGGCATACGTTTGGTCACGCCATTGAAGCCGAAATGGGTTACGGCAACTGGTTGCACGGTGAAGCCGTCGCAGCCGGAATGGTCATGGCAGCCCGCACCTCTGAACGTCTTGGTCAGTTTAAACCGGAAGAGACGGCACGTATCATTGCGCTGCTTGAACGTGCAGGTTTGCCGGTAACCGGGCCGCAGGAGATGTCGGCGCAAGCGTATTTACCCCACATGATGCGCGATAAAAAAGTATTGGCAGGTGAGATGCGTCTTGTACTCCCGCTTGCAATAGGGAAGAGTGAAGTGCGCGGCGGAGTGTCGCACGATGTCGTTCTTGGCGCTATCGCTGATTGTCAGCAGGCGTAACAACTAGAAAGGTCAGGCCACTTTTACCGGTGGTCGTTTAGCTTCAGGCGAAATGCAAAGACGTAGGCATAAGCCTTTGAGTGGGGTGTTAAATGGATGAATTCAAACCAGAAGACGAGCTGAAACCCGATCCCAGCGATCGTCGTACTGGTCGTTCTCGTCAATCTTCAGAACGTGATAACGAGCCGCAGATCAACTTTGACGATGTTGAACTGGATGCAGACGATCGTCGCCCTTCGCGTAGCCGCAACGCGCGTGATGAGCGAGAAGAAGAGGATTATGAGTCCGAAGAAGATTCAATGGACGAACAGCCTGTAGAGCGTCGCCCGCGTAAACGTAAAAAAGCCGCTGCGCAGAAACCGGCTTCCCGCCAGTATATTATGATGGGCCTTGGCGTTTTGGTGCTTGTGCTGCTGATTGTTGGCATTGGCTCCGCGCTGAAAGCACCGTCAACGAACTCAACCGAGCAGACGGCTTCTACTGAGAAGAGCATTAATCTTTCCGGTAACGATGCGACGGATCAGGCGAACGGTGCGCAGCCAGCGCCGGGCACCACTTCCGCTGAGCAGACTGCCAGCAACACCACGACGCCGCAGGATGTTTCCCTGCCGCCTGTGTCATCAACCCCAGCTCAGGGCCAGGCTCCCGTTACGCCTGAAGGCCAGCAGCGTGTAGAAGTTCAGGGAGACCTGAACAATGCACTGACGCAGCCACAGAACCAGCAGCAGGTTGATAACGTTGTGGTGAACTCTACGCTGCCAACTGAACCTGCAACCGTTGCGCCGATTCGCGGTGGTAACGCTCAGCCGCAAACTGCGGCGACGGAAACCAAGCCGCGTCAGACGCAAACGGCGACACGTCCTGAACGTAAGCAGGCGGTGATTGAGCCTAAGCGTGAAACCAAACCTCAGGCCGTAGTCAAAGCGCCTGAAGTGAAAGCCGCACCGACACAGCCGAAACACACGGCTACAGCTGCCGTGAACGAGCCGGCCAAAGCGCCAGTCACGCAGACTGCACCGAAAGCGACGGCGACCACAACGGCACCGGCGGCCACCACTGCGCCTGCCGCGACGGCTTCCAGCACGACAGCAGGCAAAACCGCAGGCAACGTCAGCTCGCTGAAATCTGCGCCATCCAGCAACTACACGCTGCAGTTGAGCAGTTCGTCTAACTATGACAACCTCAACGGTTGGGCGAAGAAATCAAATCTGAAAAACTACGTGGTTTATCAGACGACCCGAAACGGTCAACCGTGGTATGTGTTGGTTAGCGGGGTTTATGCATCCAAAGATGAAGCGAAACGTGCCGTGGCGTCGCTGCCTGCAGATGTTCAGGCTAAAAACCCATGGGCGAAGCCGATTCATCAGGTTCAGGCCGATCTGAAGTAATGTTTAAAGCGCAGGATGCTGTCGGAGCTTTCTCCACAGCCGGAGAAGGTGTAATCAGTTAGTCAGCATGAAAAAAAATCGCGCTTTTCTGAAATGGGCAGGGGGGAAATACCCCCTGCTCGATGATATTAAAAAGCACCTGCCAAAAGGCGAGTGTCTTATCGAGCCCTTCGTGGGTGCAGGATCGGTGTTTCTGAACACTGATTTTTCTCGTTATATCCTCGCGGATATCAACAGCGACCTTATCAGCCTCTATAACATCGTCAAACTGCGTACCGATGAGTATGTGGAAGAGGCGCGTAAGCTGTTTACGCCTGAGAACAACAACCCTGACGTCTACTATCGGTTCCGCACGGAGTTTAATCAGAGCCAGGATCCGTTCCGCCGCGCTCTGTTGTTCCTCTATCTCAACCGTCATGGTTACAACGGCCTGTGCCGGTATAATCTGCGTGGTGAATTCAACGTGCCGTTTGGTCGTTATAAGCGCCCGTACTTCCCGCAGGACGAGTTATATCACTTTGCTGCAAAAGCGCAGAATGCAGAGTTCCACTGTCTCTCCTATGAGGAGTGTATGGAACTGGCGGGCGTAAATTCGGTGGTTTACTGTGACCCTCCGTACGCCCCGCTGTCGGCGACGGCGAATTTCACCGCCTACCATACCAACAGCTTCAGCCCGGCCGAACAGGCGCGTCTGGCGGAGATGGCGGAAAAGCTGGTCAGCAAAAGAATTCCGGTGTTAATTTCGAATCACGATACGCCTGATACGCGCGAATGGTATAAAGCCGCGAAGCATTTTCAGGTTAAAGTGCGGCGTAGCATTAGCAGCAACGGCGGCACACGTAAAAAGGTGGACGAACTCCTGGCTCTTTATCGCCCCTGAGCCGTTTTGCCCGCCGGTAAACACATTTCAAGGAGATGCGGATGAAACAGTTTTTGATTGCTCCCTCAATTCTGTCGGCCGATTTTGCCCGCCTGGGTGAAGACACGGCTAAAGCTCTCGCGGCTGGCGCAGATGTCGTCCATTTCGACGTTATGGATAACCACTATGTCCCCAACCTGACGATTGGCCCAATGGTGCTCAAGGCGCTGCGTAACTACGGCATCACCGCGCCGATCGACGTTCACCTGATGGTGAAGCCGGTCGACCGAATCGTGCCAGACTTCGCCGCGGCGGGGGCCAGCATCATCACTTTCCATCCGGAAGCCTCTGAACATGTGGACCGCACCCTGCAGCTGATCAAAGAGAATGGCTGTAAGGCGGGTCTGGTGTTTAACCCGGCCACGCCGTTGAGCTATCTCGATCATGTCATGGATAAACTGGACGTCATTTTGCTGATGTCTGTTAACCCGGGCTTTGGCGGTCAGTCGTTCATCCCTCATACGCTGGACAAGCTGCGCGAAGTGCGCCGTCGTATTGATGAGTCAGGCTACGATATTCGCCTGGAAGTGGACGGCGGTGTGAAAGTGAATAACATTGGTGAAATTGCGGCAGCGGGCGCGGATATGTTCGTTGCCGGGTCGGCCATTTTCGACCAACCGGATTACAAAAAAGTCATTGATGAAATGCGCCGCGAGCTGGCGAAGGTAAGTCATGGATAAATTGCAGGCAATTCGGGGTGTAGCGTTCGACCTCGACGGCACGCTGGTTGACAGCGCGCCGGGCTTAACGAGCGCCGTGGATCAGGCGCTGTATGCCCTTGAACTGCCCGTTGCGGGCGAAGAACGTGTTGTGACGTGGATTGGCAACGGTGCCGATGTGCTGATGGAGCGCGCGTTAACGTGGGCTCGCCAGGAGCGCGCGTCGCAGCGTTCCGCGCAGGGCAAACCGAGCGTCGATCACGCGGATATCCCTCAGGATGAGCAGCTACGTATTCTGCGCAAACTGTTCAATCGTTTCTATGAAGAGACCGTTGAAGAGGGGAGTTTTCTCTTCCCGGACGTCCAGGAAACCCTGAGCGTGCTGCATGCCAAAGGCATCCCGCTTGGGCTAGTGACCAATAAACCCACGCCGTTTGTTGCCCCTCTTCTCGACGCGCTGGATATCGCGAAATATTTCTCCGTGATTGTGGGCGGCGATGATGTGCAAAACAAAAAGCCGCATCCGGAACCGCTGTTGCTGGTGGCAGGAAAATTATCCTTAACACCTGCGGAGCTGCTCTTTGTCGGGGATTCCCGAAATGATATTCTGGCTGCCCGCGCGGCAGGATGTCCTTCCGTCGGATTGACCTATGGCTACAACTACGGTGAGGCCATTACGCTGAGTGAGCCGGATGTTGTGTTCGACCACTTCAAAGATTTGTTGCCCGCACTCGGGCTTTCGCACAGTGAACATCAGGAATTGAATAATGACTAAGCCCATCGTATTTAGTGGCGCACAGCCGTCAGGTGAATTGACCATTGGTAACTACATGGGTGCGTTGCGTCAGTGGGTCAGCATGCAGGATGACTACCATTGCATTTACTGCATCGTGGACCTTCATGCCATCACTGCGCGTCAGGATCCTGAGAAGCTGCGCAAAGCCACCCTGGACACCCTGGCCCTCTATCTGGCCTGCGGCATCGATCCTGAGAAGAGCACCATTTTCGTTCAGTCACATGTACCAGAGCACGCACAGCTGGGCTGGGCGCTGAACTGCTACACCTACTTCGGTGAACTGAGCCGCATGACCCAGTTCAAGGATAAATCCGCACGCTATTCTGAAAACATCAACGCCGGTCTGTTTGACTATCCGGTGCTGATGGCGGCTGACATTCTGCTGTACCAGACCAACCAGGTTCCTGTCGGCGAAGACCAGAAACAGCACCTGGAGCTGAGCCGCGATATCGCCCAGCGCTTCAACGCGCTTTATGGCGAGGTGTTTAAAGTACCAGAGCCGTTTATTCCGAAATCGGGCGCACGCGTCATGTCGCTGCTGGAACCGACCAAGAAGATGTCCAAGTCAGACGATAACCGCAACAACGTTATCGGCCTGCTGGAAGATCCGAAATCCGTGGTTAAAAAGCTTAAGCGTGCGGTGACCGACTCCGACGAGCCGCCAGTGGTGCGCTACGACGTGCAGAATAAAGCGGGCGTTTCCAACCTGCTGGATATTCTCTCCGGTGTGACCGGCCAGAGCATTCCAGAGCTGGAACAGCACTTCGAAGGCAAGATGTACGGCCACCTGAAAGGTGAAGTGGCAGACGCCGTTTCCGGCATGTTGACCGAGTTGCAGGAGCGTTATCACCGCTACCGTAACGACGAAGCTTTCCTGCAGAAGGTGATGAAAGACGGTGCGGAAAAAGCCAGCGCGCGCGCGTCAGAAACCCTCAAAGCGGTGTATGAAGCGATTGGGTTTGTTGGTAAACCATAGGTAAAAGCAAAACGGTAACCACGTTACCGCTTTTAGGGTTTGTTCCCTCTCTCTGTGGGAGAGGGTAAGGGTGAGGGCATCAGGCCGCACTTCCCAAAACTAAAAAACCGGGAAATCCCGGTTTTTTTACGCCTGAAAACGGCTTACTGCTGTGCCGCCTGTCCGCAACCACCGATGATCTTCGAAATGGAAATCGCCGGGTGCAGCAGATAATCGTAGCTGCAGTTATTTTTGGTGTTTTGAACGTGACCGGTACAGGCCGTCAGGGTCGATAACAGGCCAACCAGAACGGCGGCTTTTGCCAGCTTGAACATACGCATTCCTTGTCTAAAAAATTGGATGTAATACGAGGGAATAAATGGAAAAGTTCCACTATGCGGGCGGTATGTTAGCGGTAGCCGTTAGAGGGGAGTAGTCCGCTTAAGGACTACTCGAAGAAGGAAAAATATGTGTCAGTGATTCGAGAACCAGTTCAGCTTATCGCGTAATTCAACCACGCGACCCACCACAATCAACGCCGGACTTTCAACCTGCTGCGCCAGCTCGCCGAGTTGAGTCAGCACACCATCGACAACACGCTGCGTAATGGCGGTACCGTTTTCAACCAGCGCAACGGGCATATCTGCCTCCATGCCGTGCTCCAGCAGTTTCGCCTGAATGGTGGCGGCCTGATTCAGCCCCATGTAGAAGACCAGCGTCTGCTTTTCAGCGGCCAGGTTATGCCAGTCCAGTTCGCTGCCGGTTTTGAGGTGGCCCGTCACCAGACGCACGCTCTGCGCGTAATCGCGGTGGGTCAGCGGGATGCCGGAGTAGGCTGAGCAGCCGGACGCCGCCGTAATCCCTGGCACCACGGAGAACGGAATACCTGCGTTGCACAGGGTTTCCAGCTCTTCGCCGCCGCGACCAAAGATAAACGGATCGCCGCCTTTCAGACGCACCACGCGCTTACCTTTCTGCGCCTCGCGCAGCAGGATCTGGTTAATCTCTTCCTGCGGTACGCAGTGGTAGCCCGCGCGCTTGCCGACGAAGACGCGATCGGCGTCGCGACGCACCAGGTTCATGATGTCATCGGAGACCAGGCGGTCGTAGACCACGATATCCGCCTGCTGGATCTGTTGCAGGCCTTTCAGCGTCAGTAAGCCTGCATCGCCAGGACCCGCGCCGACCAGCACCACTTCACCACGGTGATCCAGCGGTTCGTTCAGTAACTGTTCGGTCGTCTCTTCCACCGCTTTTGTGTCCTGGTTCGCCAGCGACTGCGCCAGCCTGTCGTTCACAAAGAACTTTTCCCAGAAGCGACGACGCTCCCCTACGGTCGCGAAGGTTTGCTTCACGCGGGAACGAAGTTGTCCGGCATAGTGGGCAATCTGACCAAGATGCTGCGGCAGCACGGCTTCCAGTTTTTCCCGCAGCAGGCGGGCGAGAACAGGTGAGCGTCCACCGGATGACACCGCAATCATCAGCGGTGAGCGGTCGATAATCGACGGCATGATAAAGCTGGCTTCTTTCGGCGCATCTACCACGTTGCAGAAGATACGCCGCGCTTCGCAGGCATCGCTGACGCGCTGATTCACGGCATCGTCATCCGTTGCGGCAATGGTCAGCCAGCAGGTATCCAGCAGGGATTCATCAAACTCTCCTTGTACCCGCGTGAGCATCCCTTCCTGGGCCCAGACGTCAAACTGCGGGGTGAAGGTGAGAGCATTCACGGTCAGTCGGGCCCCCGCTTCCAGCAGCAGGCGCGCCTTGCGCTCAGCTACATCGCCGCCGCCTACAAGCAGGCAGTCGCGATGGCGTAATTGACAAAAAATCGGCAGGTGGTCCACGACGATACCTCACAGCATTCAAGGAGGGGGTAAGCATTGACGTCAGGATAACAGCAGGAATCGCCGAAAATATACGGTTTTTCCTGCCGTTACCCATAAGGGGTCATAAGCCTTTCCTATTGAAAAGGCGGGGGGTTACGCTTTGAGCTGGACCTTGCCGTCCTTCACGCGGACGTCATAGTGCTTCACGGAGACGCTTTCATCTTCCATGCAGCGTCCGTCGGTTAAACGGAAACGCTGCTTTTTCAGCGGGCTGGCGACCCACAGTTCACCCTGGTGCTCGGCAATCAGGCCACGGGAGAGCACGCTGGCCTCGAAGAACGGGTCGATATTGCTGATGGCAAAAACCTGTTCATCGTGACGGGGACGGAAAATCGCGACCTGCTCGTTACCCAGCAGCGCACACACGCCGGTGGCGGGCAGAATGTCGTTAATCTCGCAAATGTTTACCCACTGGCTCATGCGTTTTCCTCCACCAGCGTGACTGGAATGCGTTCATACGGTGTTGCCGGGCGATGCTGCTCGCGCTCTGGCACTACCTGCACATTCGGGTCGCGCTGGGTGCTGTTGATAAAGTGTTTGAAGCGTGTCTGCGCCGCAGGGGTATTCACGGTTTCGGTCCACTCGCAGATCACTGCCTCGCGCAGGCGAGCCATCTCTGCTTCCAGATGCTCGTTCAGGCCCAGCTTGTCGTCGATGATCACCGCTTTCAGATAATCAATGCCGCCTTCCAGGTTATCCAGCCAGGATGCTGTACGGGTCAGCTTATCGGCGGTACGGATGTAGAACATCATGAAGCGGTCGAGGTACTTAATCAGCGTGTCGTGGTCAAGATCCGCTGCCAGCAGGTCTGCATGGCGTGGTTTCATCCCGCCGTTACCGCAGACGTACAGGTTCCAGCCTTTTTCGGTGGCAATAATACCCACGTCTTTACCCTGCGCTTCGGCACATTCACGGGTACAGCCGGAGACGCCGAACTTCATTTTGTGCGGGGTACGGATGCCTTTGTAGCGGTTTTCCAGTTCCACGCCGAAGCCGACGCTGTCGCCCACGCCGTAGCGGCACCAGGTGCTGCCCACGCAGGTTTTCGCCATACGCAGCGCTTTGGCATACGCGTGGCCGGTTTCAAAGCCTGCTTCAATCAGCTGGCGCCAGATTTCTGGCAGGTCGTCTTTCTGCGCCCCAAACAGCCCGATACGTTGTGAACCGGTAATTTTGGTGTACAGGTTAAATTCGCGGGCGATCCGGCCCACCGCGACCAGCCCTTCCGGCGTGATTTCGCCACCGGCGGAACGTGGAATGACGGAGTAGGTGCCGTCTTTCTGAATGTTCGCCAGGAAGTTGTCATTGGTATCCTGCAGCGGCGTGTGCTCGGGTTTGAGCACGTATTCATTCCAGCAGGAGGCCAGCAGAGAGCCGACGGTCGGTTTACACACTTCACAGCCGTAACCCTGGCCGTGTTTCGCCAGCAGTTCGTCGAAGGACTTAATGCCTTCCACACGGATCAGGTGATAAAGCTCCTGGCGAGAGTAAGCAAAGTGCTCGCACAGGTTGTTGTTCACTTCGATGCCCTGTTTCGCCAGCTCGGCGTTCAGCACCTGAGTCACCAGTGGAATACATCCGCCACAGCCGGTACCGGCTTTGGTTTCGGCTTTCAGCGCGGCAACGGTATGGCAGCCCTTGTTGATGGCAGAGATCAGCATGCCTTTGGTGACGTCGAAGCAGGAGCAAATCTGCGCGCTGTCCGGCAGTTTATCCACGCCGATGGACGGTTTACCGCTGGAGGCGTGCGCCGGGAGGATCAGCGCGTCCGGGTTTTCCGGCAGCTCGATGGCGTTGAGCACCAGCTGGAGCAGGTTACCGAAGTCGCTGGTATCGCCTACCAGTACTGCGCCGAGCAGGGTTTTATTGTCCTTACTGACGATAAGACGTTTGTAGACTTCTTTGCTTTCGTCGAGATAGACGTAGCTGCGAGCGCCAGGCGTGCGGCCATGCGCATCGCCGATACCGCCCACGTCCACGCCCAGCAGCTTCAGCTTGGCGCTCATATCCGCGCCGGTGAAGGCGTTTTCGCTGCCGAGAATATGGTCCACGGCGACCTGCGCCATTTTGTAGCCTGGCGCCACGAGACCGTATACGCGGTTATTCCAGCTGGCGCATTCGCCAATCGCGTAGATATCCGGGTCGGAGGTCTGGCAGGTATCGTTAATCATGATCCCGCCGCGCTGCGCGACGGCCAGACCGCACTGGGTTGCCAGTTTGTCGCGTGGACGAATACCGGTGGAGAAGACGATAAAGTCTACTTCCAGCTCGCTGCCGTCAGCAAAGCGCATGGTTTTACGTGCTTCGGTGCCTTCCTGCACGATCTCTTTGGTGTTCTTGCTGGTGTGAACTTTCACGCCCATGCTTTCGATTTTACGGCGAAGCTGGTCGCCACCCATGTGGTCAAGCTGTTCGGCCATCAGCATCGGGGCAAATTCGATGACGTGGGTTTCTACGCCGAGGTTTTTCAGCGCGCCCGCGGCTTCTAAGCCCAGCAGACCGCCGCCGACAACGGCGCCGCGCTTGCTGCGGCGTGCGCAGGATTCAATGGCGTTGAGGTCTTCAATCGTACGGTAAACGAAGCAATCCTGAGTTTCAGAACCTTTAATAGGCGGGATCCACGGATACGAGCCTGTCGCCATGATCAGCTTGTCGTAAAAAACCGTACGCCCGGCGCTGGAGTGGATCACTTTTTCCTGACGGTTGATGGTGATGGCGCGTTCGCCCACCAGCACTTTTACGCCATGCTTCTCATAGAAACCTTCACGCACTAAAGAGAGCTCTTCGGCGGTATGATGGGAGAAGTAGGAAGACAAGTGCACACGGTCGTACGCCTTGCGGGGTTCTTCACAGAACACGGTAATATCGAACTGGTCGGCACCGGCTTTATCGAGAAGATCCTCAATAAAGCGATGGCCGACCATGCCGTTACCGATGATAGCGAGTCTGATTTTGCTCATTTTTGCCTCGATTTCTTTTCTATTACTGCCTACCTTAACGATTCAGCAGGGGCGCTTATTGATGTAAATCAAATACGTCTTCGCCTACTCCTTAGGTGGTATGCGGCTGATTTGTCAGGATTTTTATAAGTTATGGAAATCGCAGGCTTTTCGGGGGCGTCGATTTTGTGTACAAAGCAATGGCGTATTTTTGAACAAAAATATGCTTAAACAACGTTGCGTTGATCAGGGGATAAGAAATGTCTACAACACCGCTTTGGCTTGTTCAGAATGTTCGCTTACCGGGCCGGGAAGGACTATGGCAACTCGCCATTGAGAACGGGCGATTTGGTGACATCACCCCAATGGACGACACCCGCGCTGAAAGTTATGAAGTGTTGAACGCGCGCGGTGGGCTGGCGATCCCACCGTTTATCGAGCCGCATATCCATCTTGATACCACCCAGACGGCAGGCGAGCCGAACTGGAATCAGTCGGGCACGCTCTTTGAGGGCATTGAACGCTGGGCGGAGCGCAAAGCGTTACTCAGCCATGACGACGTCAAAGCGCGCGCCTGGAAAACGCTGAAGTGGCAAATCGCCAACGGCATTCAGTTTGTCCGTACCCATGTGGATGTCTCCGACCCGACGCTCACCGCCCTGAAGGCCATGCTGGAGGTGAAGCAGGAGGTGGCCCCGTGGGTGACGCTGCAAATCGTCGCGTTCCCCCAGGAGGGTATTCTCTCTTACCCGAACGGCGCGGCGCTGCTGGAAGAGGCGTTAAAACTGGGTGCCGACGTGGTGGGGGCGATCCCGCACTTCGAATTCACCCGCGAGTATGGCGTCCAGTCGCTGCATATTGCTTTTGCACTGGCGAAGAAATATGACCGTCCGCTGGATATCCATTGCGATGAAATTGACGACGAACAGTCGCGGTTTGTCGAGACGGTGGCTACCCTGGCCTACGAGGCCGGCATCGGTCCGCGCGTGACCGCCAGCCATACTACCGCCATGCACTCCTACAACGGTGCGTACACCTCGCGCCTGTTCCGCCTGTTGAAGATGTCGGGGATTAACTTCGTCGCTAACCCGCTGGTCAATATCCACCTGCAGGGGCGTTTTGACGACTATCCTAAGCGCCGCGGCATCACGCGCGTGAAGGAACTCCAGGAAGCAGGCATTAACGTCTGCTTTGGTCATGACGATGTTTTTGACCCCTGGTACCCGCTGGGAACCGGCAATATGCTCCAGGTGCTGCACATGGGGTTACACGTCTGCCAGATGATGGGCTATCCGCAAATCGACAGCGGCCTGGATCTGATCACCCATAACAGCGCCCGTACCTTTGGCCTGAGCGATTACGGTATTGCCACGGGCAATCCGGCGAATCTGGTGATTTTGCCTGCGGAAAGCGGGTTTGAAGCGGTGCGCTGTCAGGTGCCGGTGCGCTGGTCGATTCGTCAGGGGCGGGTGATTGCCACGACGCAGCTGGCGCAGACGTGGATCCAGATGGATATCGGGGGTGAGGAGGTCAGCTTTGCCAGAAACAGCCCCTCTGCGTAGCGCAAAGGGGCGTGAAGGTTAGTGAGACGCTACCGCGTTGTGCTGGCGGTGGCGAGTCACGAAGCCCAGCACGAAGCACATGATGAACACCACGGCATACAGACCGTTAGCGGTGTGCAGCGCCGCCAGCGGGCCGCTGTGGGCAACGATCGGCCCCGTCACCACAAAGGTGAGCATGGTGCCGATGGTACCGCAGGTCAGCACGAAGTTAACCAGCTTCGGCGAAGCTACTTTGGTCTGCAGGGAGCCCAGCGTGATGATAGAGGTGTAAATCGCGCTGGAGAAGAAGCCCAGGGTCATAATGAACCACGGCATATTGTCCGGGGAACCGTTGATGAACAGATACATCAGCACGGTTGCCAGGCCCGCCAGCACCGTCAGGATGCGCTGCAGATCGAAGAAGCGCAGGATGAAGCTAAACGCCCACATGCCGAACATGTAAGACATCCAGAAATCGCTTACCAGTTTACCCGCGTCGTTCAGGCTCATGCCCAGGCCTTTCGCGTATTCCGGTACCCAGGAGATAAAGCCCAGCTGGCCCAGGATATAGCACAGGGCGGCGATGGAGAGGAACAGTACGCCGATGCCCCATTTCTCTTTCGCGACGGGTTCTGCGCTGGTTTGCGCTTTTTTGCCCAGAACCGGGAATTCACAGCCTAAGGTCAGAATAAAGATTGCTACGTAAACCAGACCGATACAGGCATAGACCCAGTACCACTCAATGCTGCGTGCCAGCAGAACGGCGGCCACCATCGGGAAAATCATCCCGGCCATGCTGAAGAAGGAGTCGGTGAACAGCAGGCGCGCGCCGCGCTGACGGCCTTCATACATATGGGTAATCAGGAACGTACCGATCGACATGGTGATCCCGCTGACCAGGCCGAGCACGAACATGGCGGCGGAGAACAATGCGATGCTGTGACTCAGCATCAGACCCGCCACGGCGGCGACCATCAGCACAAAACCAAAACGCAACTGCGTCTTCAGCGGCACGATTTCCATCAGCCAGGCATTCAGGAAGATAGAGATGAGGATACCGGCGTTGAGGAAGGTAAAGGTGTTACTCATACTGGAAACGGGCAGCTGGAAGTAGTCTGCGATATTCCCCATCACCATCCCGGTGACGATCACCAACGCGCCGGTCAGGGCGTAGGAGAAGAAGCTGATCCATGTGAGCTTGATGCGATTGCTGTTAGTCATGTCTGGCCTGTTCAAAAAAAGAAAAGCGCCCGGAGGGCGCTGAGAGCGGGCAGATTTTAGACATTAAAGTGATCCATTCATACCTTTTCAAAGAAATTTAAACTTCATTGCAGTTTTTTATGTGATCTATATCACATAAAAAGACGCCATAACCAATCGTTTGCGTGGTTACAACTGTTTCAATTTCGTAAAATTAGGTAAAAGGCTGGTCTCCGTTCATACTGCTCTTTAGAATCAAGCCATTCGCTTTTTATACTGCGCTTTGTTAAGGAATTCTCATGCTCAAATCAACACTGGCGGCTGTCGCAGCTGTGTTTGCTCTTTCTGCCGTTTCCCCTGCTGCGCTGGCAGCCAAAGGGGACCCTCACGTTCTGCTGACCACCTCTGCCGGGAATATTGAGCTGGAACTGAATAGCCAGAAAGCTCCGGTTTCCGTGAAAAACTTCCTCGACTATGTGAACAGTGGTTTTTATAACAACACCACTTTCCACCGCGTGATCCCTGGCTTCATGATTCAGGGCGGCGGTTTCAACGAGCAGATGCAGCAGAAGCAGCCGAACCCGCCGATCAAAAACGAAGCGGACAATGGCTTGCTGAACAAGCGCGGCACGATTTCCATGGCGCGTACGGCGGATAAAGACAGCGCCACCAGCCAGTTTTTCCTCAACGTGGCGGATAACGCCTTCCTCGACCACGGCCAGCGCGACTTCGGTTACGCGGTCTTCGGTAAAATTGTGAAAGGGATGGACGTGGCGGATAAGATTTCTCAGGTTCCTACTCATGACGTCGGCCCGTACCAGAATGTGCCGTCCAAGCCGGTCGTGATCCTCTCCGCAAAAGTACTGCCGTAACCCTCTTTGACACGGGCGGCGCTCGCCCGTGTAATGCCCCCTCCCTGCGAAAGCGCGTTTTGCTGCTTATACTTGTGGCAAACGGACTATTCAGGGAGGCGTTAAGTGAAAAAACTCACCGACAAGCAAAAATCCCGTATTTGGGAGCAGCAGCGTAACGTCAATCTTCAGGCCAGTTGTCTCCTTGAAAAAGGTCATGGTCCTTCAGAACCCCATATCGAGACGCTGGAGCTCGGGCCTTCCGCGCCCGGTTTGCCCCATCTTTGCCTTATTCACCGCCATCTGTATCGCAAAGAGATGACGCGGGCGGGCGAGTACCGTACCGACGATATTTTTAAAGGTGACATTCCTTTCTGCCACTTCGAGTACATCGAGAAGATGGGCAATGAATTGATGGCGGACCTGGAAAGCGAAAAGTATCTGGTGGGTCTTCAGAAAGATACCTTTGTGGACAGAATCAGCCACTACTACTGCGAAATCAACATGCTGCATCCTTTTATGAGCGGAAACGGCATTGCGCAGCGGGTTTTCTTTGAGCAGCTGGCCATTCATGCCGGGTATATCCTGGACTGGCGGGGTATCGATCCCGAGCAGTGGGTGGCGGCGAACCGAAGCGGTGCCACGGGCGATTTGACTGCGCTGAACGCTGTCTTTGCCAAAGTAGTGAGCGAAGCGCGGGAATCTGAGTAGAATAGGGCGGCATTTTTTTCGGGAGCCGCCATGATTCTGCTGATTGATAACTACGATTCCTTCACCTGGAACCTTTACCAGTATTTTTGTGAGCTGGGAGCAGAGGTGGTTGTCCGCCGTAACGATGACGTGACTCTGGCCGATATTGCGACGCTGGCTCCGCAGAAAATTGTGATTTCACCCGGCCCCTGCACGCCGTCGGAATCGGGCGTGTCTCTGGATGTTATCTGGCACTATGCTGGCAAGCTGCCCATTCTGGGCGTCTGCCTGGGCCATCAGGCCATTGCCCAGGTATTCGGCGCCACCATCGTGCGTGCCGCGAAAGTGATGCACGGGAAAACGTCGCCGGTCACGCATACCAGTACCGGGGTATTCACGGGGCTCAATAATCCCTTAACCGTGACGCGCTACCATTCGCTGGTGATTGACCCGACGACGCTGCCAGACTGCTTTGAGGTGACCGCCTGGAGCGATACGCAGGAGATCATGGGGATCCGCCACCGCGAGTGGGATCTTGAGGGCGTGCAATTCCATCCGGAAAGTATCCTCAGTGAGCAAGGGCATGACCTGCTGGCTAATTTCCACCATCGCTGAATATCTGTTGCCTTGTTGTGATTTTTTATGCATATTTTGTGATTATATTTTCACAATCAATGTGACATAAAATGGATGGGCATGACATGGCAACTGAACAACCAGCAATTACCCGCGCAACATTCGATGAAGTGATTCTGCCGATTTATGCACCAGCTGAGTTTATCCCGGTTAAGGGGAAAGGCAGCCGCGTCTGGGATCAGCAGGGAAAAGAGTATGTGGATTTCGCGGGCGGTATTGCGGTCACGGCGCTGGGTCATTGCCATCCTGCGCTGGTGGAGGCGCTGAAAACCCAGGGCGAAACCCTGTGGCACACCAGTAACGTATTCACCAACGAGCCGGCGCTGCGTCTGGGCCGCAAAATCATTGATGCCACGTTTGCCGAGCGTGTGCTGTTTATGAACTCCGGCACCGAAGCCAACGAAACCGCCTTTAAGCTGGCGCGTTATTACGCGACGACGCGTCACAGCCCGTACAAAACCAAAATCATCGCCTTCCACAACGCCTTCCACGGGCGCTCGTTCTTTACCGTCTCCGTCGGCGGCCAGCCGAAGTATTCCGACGGCTTTGGCCCAAAACCGGCCGACATCGTCCATGTGCCGTTTAACGATCTGCATGCGGTGAAAGCGGTGATGGACGACCACACCTGCGCGGTAGTCGTGGAGCCAATCCAGGGCGAAGGCGGCGTGACGGCGGCCACCCCGGAATTCCTGCAAGGGCTGCGCGCGCTGTGTGATGAGCATCAGGCGCTGCTGGTGTTTGATGAAGTGCAGTGCGGAATGGGACGTACCGGCGATCTGTTCGCTTATATGCACTACGGCGTGACGCCGGATATTTTGACCAGTGCCAAAGCGCTCGGCGGTGGTTTCCCGGTGAGTGCGGTGCTGACGACTCAGGAGATCGCCTCTGCGTTTCATGTCGGTTCGCACGGCTCAACCTATGGCGGTAACCCGCTGGCGAGCGCCGTGGCGGGTGCGGCATTTGATATCATCAATACCCCGGAAGTGCTGAACGGCGTGAATGCGAAGCGTGAGCTGTTCGTAAAACATCTGCAAAAGATCAATGACCAGTATGATGTGTTCAGCGAAATCCGTGGCATGGGTCTGCTGATGGGTGCCGAGCTCACGCCACAGTACAAAGGCCGCGCCCGCGATTTTCTGCATGCTGCCGCCCACGAAGGGGTAATGGTGCTGAATGCGGGGCCAGACGTGATGCGTTTCGCACCTTCGCTGGTGGTGGAAGAGAAAGACATTGAAGACGGGTTAACCCGCTTTGCCGTAGCGGTCGCGAAGATCGTTAAAGGCTAATACTCGGTTCGTTTTAACCGGCGCGTTAACCAAATGCCATGATGAGGACGCTGACGCCATGCCACCGACGAAATGGTGTGCATGGTGTTCAGGTGGCCCAGCACGCGCTGCAAATGCTGCTCCAGGGTGCTCATCGGCCCGTGGGTCAGCGTTTCCGGCGCTTCCAGAATGTTCGAATCCCCCGACTCACCCGGCGCGTCATACTCCAGACGCTGCTGACACCTCTGCAGGGCGATTTCACACGACTGCAAATAACGCTGCGCCAGATCCGGCGTCAGCATCGTGTGCTCGCGCGCCAGGGTGGTCATGGCGTTAATATGCTCGACGATAAACTGGCTATGCGTGACCCAGAGCTTCATGTCCGCCAGATAGTGCGCGTTAAAGCCTGGCTCTTGCATCGCCTGGTTGAGCGAGTTAAACAGGGCGTTGTGCGCCTGATTAACTTTCATCCGCTGATACGCCAGCGGGGAGGGCTGCGGGTCGTCGCTCAGGATCAGACGAATGGCCTGCTGGTCAGCCTCCAGCGCGTCGTGGGCGTTCTGGCGCAGCAATCCGCTTTGCCACTGCGGCCACAGCCAGACCATGCCACCAAAGGCAATCAGACAGCCAATCAGCGTATCGATCAGGCGGGCAACGATAAACTGTTCGCCGTTTAGCGTAAGCAGCTGAAGGGTATATACCGCCGTCACCGTAAAGCCCACCATCGCCCAGCCGTAGTTTTTGCGGATAATCAGGTAACTCACCAGCGTAATCACCAGCATCCCAGCCAGGGTATACCCCTCGGGAACGTGGAAGTGTAGCGTTACGCCCGCAATAATCAGCCCCGCCATCGTGCCGCCTGCCCGGTGCAGAATACGTACCCGCGTGGCGCCGTAGCCGTTCTGGGTGACAAACAGCACGGTCATTAAGATCCAGTACGGTTTCGGCAGATGCAGCGCCATGCCCATCAGACTGGCGATACTGAGCATAACGCTAATCCGCGCGGCATTGCGCAGGGCAGAAGACTTAAGAGAGAGATAGCTTCTGAGTGCTGGCAGGAGCGGCAGACGTTTTTGCTTATCCGCCATCAGGTCGCGGGGATACAGCGGGCGCTGGGTGCGCAGCACGCGGGCAATGCGGCTGAAGTGCCAGGCGGCAAACTGGCCGACCGGGTTATCCGGATGCTGACGAGCAATTTTCTCCAGCGCGCCGAGCTGTTTATCCATGTTAAAGCGCGTGGGGTAGCGGTGATAGAGAATGTCGTCCGCCAGCACCCGCAGGCGCGCGGAGACGGTCTGCGCATTCCAGCGGATCACCGCCTCGGCGTGGCTGCGCTCGACCAGCTTTTGCACCTCTTGTGGGTGATGAAGGCTCACGGAGATATGCTCCTGCAGATCCAGCCCCACCTGGAAAGTGCGCAGCAGGCGTTTATATTCGTGATTCTTGTTGGCGGCGAGCATATGCAGCTGCTGATAGCACTGGCTTATCAGATCCACCACCTTTTGCTGGCGCGTCAGCAGCGGCGGTAAGGATTTTTCCGGGTCGGTATGCTGGGTCAGCAAGGTATATTTGGCTTCGCAGTAATCCGCAAGCTGCACATACAACAGGCTCAGAGATTCACGCAGCGGCTGTTCCCGCCACAGCCAGAACCAGAACCAGTTAAACAGCCCGTACCACAGCGTGCCGAGGGCGTAGATCAGCAGCGGCTCCCACACCGGCATATTCCCGGCGAGGCTCAGGGTGAAGATGGCGGCAATCAGTGAAGCGGGAAGCAGGCGGGCGTGCAGGGAACTGATTTCTGCGGTAACACCGAGGCTCATCGCCAGTACGGTCAGGATCAGCGGCAGCGGAATATCGCGCGCCAGTAAAAGCTGCACGGCGAGGCTACAGCCAGCAAACAGCGAACCGCCAACGATCAGGCGTTTGAAAAAGCGTTTATGCGGCGTGTCCAGACCGGCGATGTTGCAGCAGGCGGGAACGAGAGAAAACAGCAGACCCTGCTGGAGTTGTCCCAGAAGCAGGCCCACGGCCACAGGAAGGCACAACACCAGCGTTTGTCGCAGTGCGTAATTAACTTCCGGGTGATAGATCAGCCTGCGCCACATGGGGAATAGAGACAAAAACGGCGTGACACCTTGCGATGGCACGCCGTTTGAGCGGAATTAACGCGTTCCGTAGACCACGATGGTTTTACCGTGGGCAGAGATCAGGTTCTGATCTTCCAGCATTTTCAGGATACGACCCACCGTTTCGCGGGAGCAACCGACGATCTGACCAATTTCCTGACGGGTAATTTTAATTTGCATGCCGTCCGGGTGGGTCATGGCGTCTGGCTGTTTCGCCAGGTTCAGCAGGGTCTGCGCGATACGACCGGTGACGTCCAGGAAGGCGAGGTTACCCACTTTCTCGGATGTGACCTGCAGACGACGCGCCATCTGGGAAGAAAGACGCATCAGGATGTCAGGGTTTACCTGAATCAACTGACGGAATTTCTTGTAAGAAATTTCAGCCACTTCACATGCTGTCTTTGCACGAACCCAGGCGCTACGTTCCTGGCCTTCTTCAAACAGGCCCAGTTCACCGATAAAATCGCCCTGGTTCAGATAAGAAAGGATCATCTCTTTCCCTTCCTCATCTTTGATCAGCACTGCCACCGAGCCTTTGACGATGTAATACAACGTTTCCGCTTTTTCACCCTGGTGAATCAGCGTGCTCTTCGATGGGTACTTATGAATGTGGCAATGAGACAAGAACCATTCGAGAGTCGGGTCTGTTTGCGGTTTGCCAAGCACCATGCGCTGTTATCCTCTGTTATAAGCTGTCACCAGAGTCATTAGATGCATCCGGACTCTGGGGTTGCAATCGAATTCTTACCCATACCCTGGGAAGTCGGCTGTCGTAACGTTTCGCAGCCAGTAAAGTTTGATGTCCTCTGCATACATGTGTAACGTCAATGTATTACTGTAGCATCCTGAGTGTTTTAGCATAGCTTTCGCCGCGTGTCTCCTGGTGTCTCGCTTCAGCATGATGCAGGTCGCCTTCCGTTGCGAGAAATGTAACGCACGCGTAATCTGTCACCGAAAATGCAACGTTGGAGTTAAAGAATATGCAAGCGCGCGTGAAATGGGTTGAAGGTTTAACGTTCCTGGGCGAATCCGCGTCAGGGCACCAGATTTTGATGGACGGTAACTCCGGCGATAAAGCCCCCAGCCCAATGGAAATGGTGCTGATGGCGGCGGGTGGATGCAGCGCGATTGACGTTGTGTCGATTCTGCAAAAAGGTCGTCATGACGTGACGGATTGCGAGGTTAAACTCACCTCAGAACGTCGCGAAGAGGCGCCACGCCTGTTCACCCACATTAATCTGCACTTTGTGGTCACCGGTAAAGCGCTTAAAGACGCGGCGGTTTCGCGTGCTGTGTATCTGTCTGCGGAAAAATACTGCTCTGTGGCGTTAATGCTGGAGAAAGCGGTAAAAATCACGCATTCGTATGAAGTGATCGAGGCTTAATCTTTTGGCGTGTGGCGCTTCGCTGACCCGCCCTACAAAAGCATGAACGTAGGCCCGGTAAGCGCAGCGCCACCGGGCAGAACAACTCACGCAATCTGCTTCCCTTCCATCAACCGCTCCACCAGCGGCGTCATGATGAGCTCCATCGCCAGCCCCATTTTTCCGCCTGGTACCACTAACGTATTCATGTGCGAAATAAACGAGCCCTGCAGCATCGCCAGCAGCCAGGGGTAATCAATGCCTTCGAGATTGCGGAAATGGATCACCACAAAACTCTCGTCCAGCGACGGGATGGTTTTCGCCGCGAACGGGTTAGAGGTGTCCACCGTCGGCACGCGCTGGAAGTTAATGTGCGTGCGGGAGAACTGTGGCGTGAGGTAGTTGATGTAGTCTTCCATGGAGCGCACCACCGAATCCATCACCGCTTCGCGCGAATGGCCGCGCTCGCTCATGTCGCGCGTCAGCTTCTGGATCCACTCCAGGTTCACGATAGGCACCACGCCAACCAGCAGATCCACATGACGCGCCACGTCATGCTGTGGGGTGACTACGCCGCCGTGTAATCCCTCATAAAACAGCACATCGGTGGGTTCCGGCAGCGGCTGCCAGGGGGTAAAGGTGCCCGGCACCTGATTCCACGGCACAGCTTCATCATAGGTATGCAGATACTTACGCGATTGCCCTTTGCCGCTCTGACCGTACTCCAGGAAGGTTTGCTCAAGGAGGCCAAAGTCATTGGCTTCGGGACCGAAATAGCTGATGTGTTTACCCAGATCGCGCGCCTTACGGATCGCCATGTCCATTTCAGGTCGCGTATAGCGGTGAAAACTGTCGCCTTCGACCTCCGCCGCCCGGAGATTCAGTTGGGCGAAAATCTTACGAAACGCGAGGCTGGTGGTGGTCGTTCCCGCACCACTCGACCCCGTAACGGCAATAATGGGATGTCTGGCAGACATAGCAACTCCCTGACTGAAAAGGTTGGAAGGTCAGCCGTGAAACGCGTTGCGGGGCATGATATTGACCGTCTCATGCAGTTCTGACCACACCAGCACCACGTCGCCGCTTTTCAGCTGGCGTTTTACATCGTTGACCTTCTGCTCGAGTGAGCGTTCATGTTCACCATAATCGGTGCCTTCACGTAATACAAAGCTTTCAATCAGATTATCGAGCGTTTCGGGAGACAGATCCTGCCAGGGGATGATCATTTTGCACCGTCCAGATAAAGAGTAAGCCAGTCAGGAATACGCGCCTCCAGCCACATTTTCGGGCGGCGCAGCGTCCCGCCGATAAACCCAACGTGGCCGCCATGTTCAGTCAACTGATAGTGAACATTGTCGGGAAGGAATTCCTGCGCGGGAATAGAGTGATGATCCATAAACGGGTCATCTTTGGCGTGAATAATCAGCGTCGGCTGGGTGATTTTGCTGAGCAACGGCATGGCGCTGCACTGACGGTAATAGTCGATCGCATCGGCGAAGCCGTGAATTTTTGCGGTGATCAGATCGTCGAATTCACGAATGCGGCGCACCTTTTTCAGCTGGCGCAGGCTGACCGGCAGGGTATCCGGGTAAGCCTTCAGCTTACGTGCGGCGTTGGCTTTCAGCAGGTTGAGCAGATAGCGCTGATAGACGCGGGAAAACCCTTTATCCATATGGTAGCTGCACTGCTCCAGCATAAACGGCGCGGAGACAATCACTGCGGCATTGAGCGGTACGCTGTCGCCCTCTTTGGCCAGCAGGCAGGCGAGCATATTTCCGCCCAGCGAATACCCCACGGCCGCCGTTGGCACGATGCCATAGTTTTCCCGCAGCCAGTGTAAAAACCAGGTTCCGTCTTCGGTTTCACCCGAGTGATAGATGCGTTTCTGACGATTTGGCTCGCCGCTGCAGCCACGAAAATGCATCACTACCCCGAGCCAGCCGCGCGCTTTTGCCGCCTCAATCAATCCATGCGCATAAGGGCTGTGCAGACTCCCTTCCAGACCATGAAAAACCACCAGACGCGGCTTATGACGTGCCTGCTCGGGGTCTTCGCTCCAGGCGAGATCCAGAAAATCACCGTCTGGCAGGTCAAGCCGCTGCCAGTGCGGCGTGAACTGAACCTTGCGGCGGATCAGCCGTGGCAGCATGGTCTGCAAATGGCAGTTGGACACACCGCGCATGGGCACGAACTCGGTGCTGTCTTCGGCTGCAATGTCGAAGTCTGTTGGAATGATTTGGGTCATAAGCGCGATGCTGATTCTTGTCGGAAATTAACGATACTTTCCGAATTGTACCCCGTTTAGCCTGGTTTTCCGAAACATGAACTGATCCCGATCACAAATCTTTACCGTGATTATTACTCTCAGGCTAATGATTCCGCTCTACGCTTAATTGATGCCTTTCCCACCAGAGCGCACACTTTACTCAACGTTAAGCAAATCAAAATGATTAGCTGAATCAGGAGGTTAATAATGTTATCTGGGCAAACACCCACCCGGCAATGGAACACGCGACGCAGCGAAAAAGCGCGTCGTCTGGCGTCCGTACCGGTGCAGGGCAAGGTACTGCCAACCGGCGATCTTGTCGCCATGCTGGAAAAACTGATCGCCCCTGGCGATAAGGTCGTTCTGGAAGGTAACAACCAGAAGCAGGCCGATTTCCTTTCACGCTCGCTGGCTGAAGTGAACCCGCAAATTGTCCACGATCTGCATATGATCATGCCGAGCGTCGGCCGTAGCGAGCATCTGGATATCTTTGAGAAAGGCATCGCCCGCAAGCTGGACTTCTCCTTCTCCGGGACGCAGAGCCTGCGAATCTCCCAGCTGCTGGAAGATGGTCAGCTCGAAATCGGCGCTATCCATACCTATATCGAGCTCTATTCACGCCTCTACGTCGACCTCTCGCCCAACGTGGCGCTGATTGCGGGGTTTAAAGCAGACCGCAAAGGCAACCTCTACACCGGGGCGAGCACTGAAGATACTCCGGCACTGGTGGAAGCCGCGGCCTTCCACGACGGGATTGTGATTGCGCAGGTGAATGAACTGGTGGACGACGAATGCGACCTGCCGCGCGTCGATATTCCGGGCTCCTGGATTGACTATGTTGTCGTTGCCGACAAGCCATTCTTTATCGAACCGCTGTTTACCCGTGACCCGCGCCTGATCAAACAGGAACACATCCTGATGGCGATGATGGCGATTAAGGGCATCTACGCGGAACATCAGGTGCAGTCCCTCAACCACGGGATCGGTTTTAACACCGCAGCGATTGAGCTGCTGCTGCCGACCTACGGCGAACAGCTCGGCCTGAAGGGCAAAATCTGTAAGCACTGGACCCTGAACCCGCACCCAACGCTGATCCCGGCAATTGAAAGCGGCTGGGTAGAAAGCGTGCACTGCTTCGGCGGCGAGCTGGGGATGGAAGAGTACATCCGCGCCCGTCCGGACATCTTCTTTACCGGTGCCGACGGCTCCATGCGTTCCAACCGTGCGTTCTGTCAGCTGGCCGGTCAGTATGCGGTCGATATGTTTATCGGCTCAACCCTGCAGGTTGATGGTTACGCCAACTCCTCAACGGTGACACGCGGTCGTCTTTCCGGCTTCGGCGGTGCGCCAAACATGGGGCACGACCCACACGGTCGTCGCCACGCCACACCGGCCTGGCTGAACATGATCACCGAACCTGACCCGATGCAGCGCGGTAAAAAACTGGTCGTGCAGATGGTGGAAACCTTCCAGGCGGGCGTAAAGCCGACCTTTGTGGAAAAGCTTGATGCTGTTGACGTGGCAAAAGCGTCCGGGATGCCTCTGGCGCCGGTCATGATATACGGCGACGACGTGACGCACGTGCTGACGGAAGAGGGGATTGCTTACCTCTATCGCGCCAAAGATCTTGAGGAGCGTCGTGCCATGGTCGCCGCTGTGGCGGGGATTACCGATATCGGCCTGGGCGTGGATGCTAAACGCGTGGCGGAACTGCGCCAGAGCGGCAAGGTTGTTTATCCGGAAGATATGGGTATTCGCCGCACCGACGCCACCCGCTCTCTGCTGGCGGCGGGCAGCGTGTCAGACCTCGTTGAATGGTCCGGCGGTCTGTACAACCCACCTGCGAAATTCCGGAGCTGGTAATGAAACTTCTGCCCCAGATTCAGGTTGAAGGCGGTGCCGAATGGCTGGCGCGAACCGCCACGCAGTGTCTGATTGACGAAGCACGATTAAGCCCGAAACCCGGTCTGGTGGACAGTCGGGGGAACGGTGCGCACCACGATTTATCCCTTGCGCTGATGGAGCGCTCCGCGCGCAGCCTGACCCCGACGTTTCAGGCGCTGGCACAGCAAAGCTGGCTGCGTCCGGCAGATATTGCGCTTCGGCAAACCGTTGGCCGTCTTGGTCGTGAAGGCGAGCAGCAGATGATGGCTGCAACGTGTGGCGTAAACACCCATCGCGGCGCGATTTGGGCGCTGGGGTTGCTGGTCAGCGCGGTGGCGATGCTGGGCGGGGAAGCCAGGGCGCACGACGTCGCCCGCACCGCCGCGCAGCTGGCGAAACTCCCTGATGAGGCGGCGCCGAAAGTGTTCAGCAAAGGCCTTCGCGCCACGCACCGCTACCGCGTACCGGGTGCACGCGAAGAGGCTCAGCAGGCGTTCCCGCACATTATGCAGCGCGCGTTGCCGCAGCTTCGCCTGAGCCGTCTCAACGGCAGCAGTGAAACGCACGCCAGGCTTGACGCGCTGATGGCGATCATGACGTCGCTTACCGACACCTGCGTGCTGTCGCGCGCCGGGCTGGAGGGGCTGGACGCCATGCAGGACGGTGCCCGTGCGGTACTGAACGCCGGAGGTTGTGCAACGGCTGCAGGCCAGCAGGCGCTGGCTAACTTAGACCGTCAGATGCTGGCGCTAAACGCCTCCCCAGGCGGCGCTGCTGACCTGCTTGCTGCCACGCTGTTTCTCGATCGCGTCGAAACGCCTTATTCAAAGCATTAAGAGGATGTTATGGAAAAAATCACATTGACCGTGCCAGCCAGCCGCGCGTTAAGCGGCAGGGCCCTGGCAGGGGTAGTCGGTTCCGGGGATATGGAGGTGCTCTTCACCGCCGAACCGGGCCAGACGTTAACCATTGATATCACCACCTCCGTCGACAACAGCCGGGGTCGCTGGGAGGCACTGTTCAACCGCCTGCAAACGGTCAGTAGCCTGCCAGCAGGAAAACTGACCATTCATGATTTCGGCGCGACGCCGGGCGTGGCTCGCATTCGTATCGAACAGGTTTTTGAGGGGGTGAGCCATGCGTGATGACAGCAGCTTTATCGAATTGAAAGCACGCCAGCGTGCGCAGGCCCTGCTCGATGAGGGTAGCTATCGCGAACTGCTGGATCCGTTTGAAGGCATTATCTCTCCGTGGCTTGGGCCACAGGGCATTGTTCCGCAGGCGGACGACGGCATGGTGGTGGCGAAAGGCACGATCAACGGTCAGCCAGCCGTTGTGGTCGCCATTGAAGGTGCGTTCCAGGGCGGCAGCATGGGTGAAGTGTCCGGTGCCAAAATGGCGGCGGCGCTGGAGCTGGCGGCAGAAGATAACCGCAACGGCATTCCGACTCAGGCTGTGCTGTGCCTCGAAACCGGCGGCGTTCGTCTGCAGGAGGCGAACCTGGGTCTGGCCGCCATTGCCGATATCCACGCGGCGATTGTTGACCTGCGTCGTTACACGCCCGTTATCGGGATTGTCGCAGGGACCGTGGGCTGCTTCGGTGGGATGTCCATCGCGGCGGCGCTGTGCAGCTACCTGATTGTGACCCGCGAAGCGCGTCTCGGACTGAACGGTCCGCAGGTCATCGAGCAGGAAGCGGGGATTGAAGAGTACGACTCCCGTGACCGTCCGTTTATCTGGAGCATGACCGGTGGCGAAGTGCGCTATCAAAGCGGGCTGGTTGACGCGCTGGTCGGTGACGGTATCAACGCGGTGAAAGCGGCGATGAACGACGCGATTGCCAGGGGCGTACCCGCGAAACACCGCACCGATAACTACGACGATTACCTGAACCGTCTGACGAATTTCGACACCCGCAAACAGGCCGATGCCGAACAAATTAACGCGCTTTTTGCCCGGGAGGTGAAATGATGACTAACGCAATAAGCCGTGGCGAACTCTGGATGACTCTGCTCGCGCCGAATGTAAAACGTGTGGAAGGGCTTTGCCCGTCCGTGCAGGCGGCAGACGGCGAACTGAACGGTGAAGCGGTGCGTTTTGTTGCCGTGGTACCGGATGCCCACAACCATTTCCCGCGCGCGGCGAAAGGGGAAGTCGGTCTGCTGGAGGGCTGGACGCTGGCGAAAGTGGTGAGCGAAACCGTGGCCGAGGATGCCAGTAAGTCCGTGAAGCGTCCGATTGTGGCGGTGATTGACGTCCCAAGCCAGGCCTATGGCCGTCGCGAAGAGGCGTTTGGTATCCACCAGGCGCTGGCGGGGGCAGCCGCCGCGTATGCCAACGCGCGCCTGGCCGGTCATCCGGTGATTGGGCTTATCGTCGGTAAAGCGATGTCCGGCGCATTTCTGGCGCATGGCTACCAGGCTAACCGCCTGATTGCTTTCAACGATAAAGGGGTGCTGATCCACGCGATGGGTAAAGAGTCTGCGGCGCGCATTACGTTGCGAACCGTCGACGCGCTGGAAAAACTGGCGGCCACCATTCCGCCGATGGCCTATGACATCAGCAACTACGCCACCCTGGGGCTGCTTTCAAACCTGCTGGACATCAGCAACCCGGATGCCCCCTCCGATAACGATCTGGCGCAGGTGAAAACCACCCTGCAACAGGCCATCAGTGACGCTCGTCAGGACACCACGTTGAACAATCGTCTGGGTGCTGACAACCGCCGCAGCTCTGCCCTCGTACGCGAACGCATGCGGGCAAGCTGGTAAGTAAAAAGAGACCTGCCAGATGCACGACCCCGCGGACGTAACCGTTACGTCCGCGCGGGAACCTGCATCCTGAAAATAATAATCATCGCGCCAGTGCTTAAACTTTTTTACTACAGGTGAATTATGACTTACGTAATTGTTCATGCTCTTGCACCGATTTTCGTCATCATGCTGCTGGGATTCTGGGCCGGTAAGGCAAAGATGGTCGATAACAAAAACGTTTCCCTGCTTAATATTTTCGTGATGGATTTTGCACTGCCTGCCGCGCTGTTCAGCGCCACCGTGCAAACGCCGTGGACCGGCATTGTGGCCCAGTCGCCGCTGATTCTTGTGCTGACCCTGGCGATGTGGATAACCTATGCGGCCATCTACTTCCTCGCCACCGGCGTCTTTAAAAAATCGCCGCAGGATGCCGCCGTGCTGACGCTGACCGTCGCCCTGCCAAACTATGCGGCGCTCGGCCTGCCTATTCTGGGCAGCGTGCTGGGTGAAGGTTCATCGACATCACTGTCTGTTGCGGTCTCCATCGCCTGCGGTTCGGTGCTGATGACTCCGTTCTGCCTGCTCATTCTGGAACGTGAAAAAGCGCGCGCCGAAGGGAATAACTCTGGCTCGACGCTCTCCATGCTGCCGGTGCTGATGTGGCGTTCGATTAAAAAACCGATCGTGATGGGCCCGCTGCTGGGTGTCATTTTGTCCGCCATCGGTATCAAAATGCCGGAACTGGTGCTGGCGGCGATTAAACCGCTGGGGCTGTCCGCGACCGCTGCAGCGCTGTTCCTGACCGGGGTGATCCTCTCTGCCCGTAAGCTGCAGATCAACACCATGGTGATCACGTCAACTGTCGCCAAGCTGCTGATTCAGCCTGCGATTGCCTGGGGTATCGTTTTACTCTTTGGTCTGCACGGTTCCGTGGCGATCACCGCTATCCTGATGATTGCGCTTTCTGCGGGCTTCTTCGGTGTGGTGTTCGGTAACCGCTTTGGCGTGCAGTCTCCGGATGCGGAAGCCGTGCTGCTGTTAAGCTCCGTACTGTGTATCCTGTCGCTGCCGCTGTTTATCTCGCTGACCTCAGGAATGTAATCATGACCATAACATTACGCCCCCACGACCTCATCTGGCTTACCGCGCGAGACGCGCTGGAAGGCATCACCGACGACTGGGTGGAGGCGGCCTGGCATACCGGTTTGCCGGTCGTAGTGCGGCGTGATGTTGATAACGCTGGCCGTATTCCCGTTGGCGTGCGCGGCCTGCGCCGCGACCAGCGGGCGGCCGGATGGGTGAAACCAGAACACGTAACGCGTGTGGTGTCACCCGAATCACTGAGCGTAACGGCGGATCTGCTGCGCTCGCCCTTTGTGACGCAGCCACCGGTACAGGTGGCGCTACAACTTTCTCAGCAGCCGTGGCCATGGTCGTGGGGCATTACCGGCAGCACTGGCTATGCGCTGGCGACCGGTATTCCGGTTATCCATGCCGACAGCGATCTCGACCTGTTGATCCGCGCCCCGCAGCCGATTTCCCCTGATGCGTTTACCGCATGGCAGTTGCAGCTGAGTCGCGCATTGTGCCGGGCGGATACGCAGGTCGATACACCCGAAGGGGGATTCGCGCTGGCGGAGTGGCTGCGCGACGGCAAAACGCTGCTGAAAACCCGCCGCGGACCGCGTCTGGTAACGGACCCGTGGCGCAGGGAGGAGTAATGAAAATACTGTTTACCTTTCCGGGGCAGGGCACGCAGCATGAAGGTATGCTGCATAACCTGCCGGGAACGGCGCTGGCTCAGGCGCGTAAGGTACTGGGAAGCGAAGTCGATACGCTGGACAGTGCAGCCTCGTTACGCCACACCCGCGCGGTTCAACTTTGTCTGTTGATTTCAGGCGTGGCCTGGGCACGCGAGCTTCAACGTCGCGGCGTGACGCCGGACATTGTGAGCGGTTTGTCGATTGGCGCGTACCCGGCAGCAGTGATGGCTGGCGCACTGGAATTTACCGACGCCCTTAAGCTGGTTGCATTGCGCGGCGATCTGATGGAGCAGGCGTATCCGCACGGCTATGGCCTGACGGCGATTATGGGGTTGACCCTGTCGCAGGTGGAACAGCTTATCGAAGGCACGGGCACGTACATCGCGAACCTGAACGCCGAAACGCAGATTGTAATTGCCGGCTCCGATGAAGGGATGGCGCAGGTAGCCGAGCGGGCGCTGGCGAAAGGGGCGAGCAAGGCCAAACGGCTGGCGATCAGCGTGCCGTCGCACTGCGCACTGCTGGCGGACCCGGCGCAGAAGCTGGCGGCAGCGTTTGAATCGGTCACGCTTTCACGCCCACGCTGCGCGTATCTGAGCGGCAGTACCGGACGCGTGCTCTGGCAGCCGGAGAAGATCGCCGACGATCTGGCGATGAATATGGCGCGTACCGTGCGCTGGCAGGAGGCGGTGATATCCGCGAATGAACGCGATGCGCGGCTGGCAATCGAGATGCCGCCCGGCGGCGTGCTGACCTGCTTAACGCGACAGGCGGCGTGGGAAGGGGAATCCATTTCGCTGGAACGCAGCGGGGTTGAGGTAGCGGTACATCTGGCGGGGCGGCTTCAGCGGTGAGTTTTGCCCGGCGGCGCTTTCGAAAAACGTAAGGTAAGTTTGGCACTTATAGCTCAGGGTAGAAATCTCCCTGAGCATGCGTCAGCGACGCTGATGACGAGTGTTAGGGTAAACACCTTTTTTTATTAAATCGATTGCCTGCTCAAGTTGCTGGTAAAGCCTATGACGCAAATGTTCCAGTTCTTCATTCTCTTCAGTGAAAAATGCGGCAGTTGGAATGGGAGAGTAACTCTACTACGCTGGAACACAGCAGCGTTGAGATAGGATGATAGCAGCGCTTCCTGAGCACATTTTCGTTATGCCGGGTACGGATGTCAGGGGCAATCATTAAGCGCTTAATGACCTCTTGTCCGCACAATTTCTGCTGTTAATGCGTCATAAAGTTGATCCTGCAGTATGTTCAACTCTCTGTTTTCACTAGTTAACATTTGACCGTTTTGATGTAAGACTACGTCATTAAATGACCCAGCGCCACCGAATGTACGTTTAATCTTGATTAACGTTGTGTCGTAATCTACCTCCAGGTCCTTGCTGAAATTCTCAAATGTTGCAGCCCATTTCGTTTCACCACTATCTGAAAGCAGATGGGTTATTTTTATCAAAAATTTCTGAATATTAGCTTTCATTTTAGATTACCAAAACCTAGTGTTTTCACTCCTGGTATATCCCATGGAGCTGGAATTAAAACCTGTTCTGAACCACCCGCATAGAAACCCGTTTGGTAACCGACATTTCCAATATAGACCTTTGAGCCAGCAGGTATTTCTACTTCAAAGTAACTATCAATTATTGATTTGCTTCCATCAGGCCATTCAGGCAGAACTGCTTTATCGATTCGAGTTTGGATAATACCTTGAGGTTTCTCGTAACTAAAAAAACGTCCTAAATCAGTACCGTTCTGGCCGCCTCGATAGAAAACTGTATCTTCAGAAAGCGTTATTTCTTTATATACACCTCCTGAGAACGTTTCAGCAAATCTATTACTCAATGGTCCAGGCTTGATCATCGAATATTCGCCCTCGACCTTTCCAAGAACATGGAGATTCTCCAGTTCAGAAAGCTCACTTGCCGTACCTAATCGACTAAGACCAAATCCCGCAGCGACAGAAGCGCCAGCAATGATTAGCCCCTTATTGTCCATGACTTCAGTGTATCCGGCTGGCGCATCACCACCAAGTTGCTCCGCTGTTTGCCTAAAGCCTTCAATGTTGCCGTTGTAGATTCCACCTGCCGCCAGTAATCGTCCGGCTGCTTTGCTGTTGATGGTTTTGGTGGCTTGTGCGTGCTGTACGGGAGCATCGGAATTATACTGTTTAATGGTCGGAGCAGGTTTTCGTCCCGGGTGTGCGTTCAGGCAATGTTCGTAAATATTCCGTACTTCCCGCTGGAAACTGTCGCTATAGCTGTCCATGAAACAGTCATAAACCAGATTACCGTCGTCATCGAAGAAGAAGGGGTTGCGGAAACGGTCCCACTTCTCTGCGGTGTTTACGCCAACCATCCAGCCCTGCTCAAGATTCCATTTTACTTCATCATAAAGACCGTCGTATTCCGTGTGGTGCTTGCGGTTGTATGGTTGCGCCGCGAAGCGGTGGTATACGCCGTCACGACGTTTGGGGATGGTGAAATGTTGAAAACGGTTTTGAGGGGCATATTTTAGATAATCCAGTTCGTAAAATACGCTCGCCATTTCCAGTGCATCGCGTGGCGTGAGGATGAACTGAATATCAGCCGGTGCTAAATCACAGCCAGCATCCCATTTCATGTAGAGTGTGAACATCCTGTTCCTGCTTTAAGCCATGTTGTTTTTGTGGATATTCAGAGGTAAAGGATGATAAGTCAAATGTGGCGTTCAGTTTTAGTGAACCCTGGAACAGGGGGAATGCACCAGGCCTACAGGGCCGAGGTACCTGCCGTGAGGCTTCGCGCATACATCCGCCCTTCGGCGGCCAGTGCGCGTAGGCTCGGATCCTGCTCGCGGTTGCGGGCAAAGACAATCGCAATCAGCTGCTGCATCTGGTACGGTTCCGCCAGCTTCAATAGCTGCACCGAGTTCTCATACACTTTCTTCATCCTCCCCGGCATCAGCGTAAAACCGACGCCCGCCTGCACCAGGCTCAACATAGAGAAAATGTCATTCACGCGCGTGACGATTTCCGGCTCGAATCCGGCGATGTGGAACGCTTCCTGGAACCCGGCGTAGGTGGCGAACCCTTCTGCCAGCGCGACAAATTTCTGGTGTTTGTAATCACGAAGATCCGCTGGCCCATGGGCGTTCAGCGTGGCGGACGCGGGCGCGGCAAGGAAAATGTCGTCGTGAAACAGGGGCAGTACTTCGAGGCTGTTACGGTCGATATCGCTTTCGGAGATGGAGATCAATATGGCGTCCAGCGACCCTTCGTCCAGCATGTGTAGCAACGTGTCGTTAGAGCCCATCGTCAGATCCATCTCCAGATCCGGACGGCGTAATTTCATGCCCATAATCAGGCGCGGTACGGTTTCCAGGGTGAGCGAGTAGAGCGTACCGACGCGCAACCGACCCTGGCCGATACCGGCGATTTTGCGCGACTCTTCCAGCCCGCGCTCCATCACCTGCATGACTTCCTGGCAATATTCCAGCAGCGTCCAGGCGGAAGGCAGCGCAATCAGATTGCGCCCCTTGTGGGTAAAAAGCGGGCAGCGCACGTTCTCTTCCAGCGTGTGCAGCGCGCGGTGCACACTGACACCGCTCAGCCCGAGCGTTTCGGCGGTACGGGCGATATTCCCTTTCTCCATGAAGGTCATGAAGATGCTGAGTTTGCGGAATGTAATCTCGCTCGTGGTATCGAAACGCATAACCCTCCCGGTGTGTTAGTCGGCCTGCAGCATCGCTTCCAGCTGTTCCTGCGCGTCCAGCCACGCCATTTCGCACGCTTCGAGGCTCGATTTGGTCTTTGCCTGCGTTTGCAGGCAATCCGTCAGCTCCGCTTTACGGCTTTGATCGTACAGGCCGCTGTCGCCTAGCTTCTCTTCAACGGTGGCAAGCGTGGCGTTGAGCTTCTCCATCTCTTTTTCCAGACGGGCAATCTCTTTACGCAGCGGCTGAGTCTGAGTGCGCAGCTCCGCTTCGCGACGCTTCTGGTCTTTACGCGCCTGCGCGCTGTTGGCGTTGTCTTTCGCCGACTCGTCCGGCTGGTTTTCCTGCTTCTGCACGTCCGTCAGCCACTGCTGGTAGTCTTCCAGATCGCCGTCGAACGGTTCAACTTTGCCATCATGCACCAGGTAGAGATCGTCTGTGGTGGAGCGGATCAGGTGACGATCGTGCGAGACCACCACCAGCGCGCCTTCGAACTCAATCAGCGCTTCGGTCAGCGCCTGACGCATGTCGAGATCCAGGTGGTTGGTCGGTTCATCGAGCAGCAGCAGGTTCGGGCGCTGCCAGACGATCAGCGCCAGTACCAGGCGGGCTTTTTCACCGCCGGAGAAACGCTCTGTGTTTTCGGTGACTTTATCGCCCTGGAAGCCGAAGCCGCCGAGGTAATCGCGCAGCTTCTGCTCCATTTCCTGCGGTGCCAGACGCGCAAGGTGCTGGATAGGCGATTCATCCGCGCGTAAAAATTCCAGCTGATGCTGAGCGAAATAGCCAAGCTTAATGCCTTTCGCCAGGCCGATTTCGCCGCTGACCGGGTTAAGTTCGCCCGCCAGGAGTTTGATTAGCGTTGATTTACCGGCGCCGTTACGCCCCAGCAGACCGATACGTGAACCCGGCACCAGGTTGAGCTTGATGGAGTCGAGAATAATGCGATCGCCATAGCCCGCGCTCACTTTTTCCATTTTCAGCAGCGGATTCGGCAGGCTTTCCGGCTCGCGGAAATTGAAGTGGAACGGGTTATCGACGTGCGCCGGGGCAATCATCTCCATGCGTTCCAGCATCTTGATGCGGCTCTGGGCCTGCTTGGCTTTAGAGGCTTTGGCCTTAAAGCGATCCACAAAGCTTTGCAGGTGCGCCACGCGCTGCTGCTGGCTTTCGTACATCGCCTGCTGCTGGGCCAGGCGCGTCGCGCGCTGGCGCTCGAAAGAGCTGTAGTTGCCGGTATATTCGAACATCGTTTGCTGTTCGATATGAATGATTTTATCCACCACCGGATCGAGGAAGTCGCGGTCGTGGGAGATCAGAATCAGAGTGCCCTGATAGCTCTTAAGCCACTTCTCCAGCCAAATAACCGCATCGAGATCGAGGTGGTTAGTCGGTTCATCGAGTAGCAAAAGATCAGAACGGCAGATCAGCGCCTGCGCCAGGTTGAGGCGCATACGCCAGCCGCCGGAGAAGTCGCTGACCGGGCGTTCCAGCTGTTCATTGCTGAAGCCCAGGCCGTGCAGCAGGCTGGAGGCGCGGGAGCGAATGGTCCACGCGTCGATGGCGTCCAGCTTGCCATGAACGGTGGCGATGGCGTGACCGTCGTTGCGCTCGTTGGCGGCGTGGAGTTCCGCTTCGAGTTTGCGGTATTCACGGTCGCCGTCGATAACATAGTCGAGGGCCGGTTCGCTCAGGGCTGGCGTCTCCTGGTTCACCCAGGCGAGCTGCCAGTTTCCCGGATAAGTAAAGCTTCCGCCATCCGCGCTAATCTCGTTTTTCAGCAGCGCCAGCAGCGTGGATTTGCCACAGCCGTTTTTGCCGACCAGACCCACTTTTTGGCCCGGGTTGATGGTAGCAGTGGCGTTATCGAGCAGAACGCGCACGCCGCGACGAATTTGTAACGAGGAGAAAACAATCATAGAAGCGCCGTATGTTCCGACTATGTTAATTTGTCATTATGATAATGTAAGGTGTGGGCCATTTTCCGCACCGGGCCGCCATGGTAGCCCAAAACAACAACGATACACAAAAACAGAAACACGACCGGGAGGGGAATGATGTCTCAGACAGCGAAAGTGCTGCTGCTGTATGCCCATCCGGAATCTCAGGACTCGGTGGCGAACCGGGTGCTGCTTAAGCCGGCCACACAGCTCAGTAACGTTACGGTGCACGATCTCTACGCGCACTATCCTGATTTCTTTATTGATATTCCGTACGAGCAGGAACTGCTGCGTCAGCATGACGTGATTGTGTTCCAGCACCCGCTTTATACCTATAGCTGTCCGGCACTGCTGAAAGAGTGGCTGGACCGCGTGCTGAGCCGCGGCTTCTCCAGTGGGGTGGGGGGAAACCAGCTGGCGGGAAAGTACTGGCGTAGCGTGATCACCACCGGTGAACCCGAAAGTGCTTACCGTCACGACGGGCTGAACCGTTATCCGATGAGCGATATCCTGCGGCCATTCGAGCTGACGGCGGCGATGTGCCGTATGCACTGGATGAGCCCGATCATTGTCTACTGGGCGCGGCGTCAGGATCCGAAAGAACTGGCCAGCCACGCCAGAGCTTATGGCGAGTGGCTGGCATCGCCGATTCCGGCAGGAGGTCGTTAATGGAAGGATCGAATTTGCTCCTCGCCGGGGTACTGTTTTTATTTGCGGCCGTCGTCGCGGTTCCGCTTGCCGCCCGTCTCGGCATCGGTGCGGTACTGGGATATTTGCTCGCGGGGATCGCCATTGGTCCCTGGGGACTGGGATTCATCAGCGATGTGGATGAAATTCTCCATTTCTCCGAGCTAGGCGTGGTGTTCCTGATGTTCATCATCGGTCTGGAACTGAATCCCTCTAAATTGTGGCAGCTCCGACGCTCTATCTTTGGCGTGGGTGCCGCGCAAGTGTTGTTCAGCGCCGCGATTCTGGCTGGTCTGCTAATGCTGACCCACTTTTCCTGGCAGGCCGCGGTGATAGGCGGGATTGGTCTCGCCATGTCGTCGACGGCGATGGCGTTGCAGCTGATGCGCGACAAAGGGATGAACCGCAATGAAGCCGGGCAGCTGGGCTTTTCGGTGCTGCTGTTTCAGGATTTAGCGGTGATCCCGGCGCTGGCGCTGGTGCCGCTGCTGGCGGGTTCTGGCGACGATAGCTTCGACTGGGCAAAGATTTCCATGAAGGTGCTGGCTTTTGCGGGCATGCTGATTGGCGGACGCTTCCTGTTGCGTCCGGTGTTCCGCTTTATTGCCGCGTCGGGCGTGCGTGAAGTGTTTACCGCTGCGACGCTGTTGCTGGTGCTTGGCTCGGCGCTGTTTATGGACGCGCTGGGGCTATCAATGGCGCTGGGTACTTTTATCGCCGGGGTGCTGCTGGCGGAGAGCGAGTATCGTCACGAACTGGAAATTGCCATCGATCCCTTCAAAGGGCTGCTGCTAGGGTTGTTCTTTATTTCGGTGGGGATGGCGCTCAATCTCGGCGTGCTTTATACCCATCTGCTCTGGGTTGTGGTCAGCGTCGCCATCCTGGTGGCGGTGAAAATGCTGGTGCTGTACGTCATGGCGCGTATTTACGGGTTGCGCAGTTCGGAACGTATGCAGTTTGCCAGCGTGTTAAGCCAGGGGGGAGAGTTCGCGTTTGTGCTGTTTTCCGCCGCGTCCTCTCAGAAGCTGTTTAAGGACGATCAGATGGCGCTGCTGCTGGTGACGGTGACGCTGTCGATGATGACCACGCCGCTGCTGATGAAGCTGGTGGATAAACTGCTGTCGCGCCGCTTAAACCCGACGGACGATGAAGATGAAGCGCCATGGGTAGAAGACGATAAACCCCAGGTGATAGTGGTGGGCTTTGGCCGCTTCGGGCAGGTGATTGGTCGCCTGTTGATGGCGAATAAGATGCGCATTACGGTGCTGGAACGCGATATCAGTGCGGTTAACCTGATGCGTAAATATGGCTACAAGGTGTATTACGGCGACGCGACCCAGCTTGAGCTGCTGCGCTCGGCGGGCGCTGAGGCCGCCGAGTCCATCGTGATCACCTGTAACGATCCGGAAGACACGATGAAACTGGTGGAGCTGTGTCAACAGCACTTCCCGCACCTGCATATACTGGCGCGTGCCCGGGGACGTGTTGAAGCTCACGAATTGTTGCAGGCGGGTGTGAAACACTTCTCCCGTGAGACGTTCTCCAGTGCGCTGGAGTTAGGCCGTAAGGCGTTGATCTCGCTGGGCATGCATCCTCATCAGGCGCAACGTGCCCAGATGCACTTCCGTCGGCTGGATATGCGAATGCTGCGCGAACTGATGCCGGTGCATACCGACACGGCGCAGATCTCCCGCGTGCGGGAAGCGCGTCGCGAGCTGGAGGAGATCTTCCAGCGAGAGATGCAACAGGAACGACGCCAGCTTGATGGCTGGGATGAATTTGAATAAAGGGTAACGAAAGATGGCTGTCCGTAAACGCTTTATCGCAGGTGCAAAATGCCCGTCCTGCCAGGCGCAAGATACTCTGGCGATGTGGCGAGAAAATAATATTGATATCGTTGAGTGTGTTAAGTGTGGTCACCAGATGCGTGAGGCCGATAAAGAGGCCCGCGATCATGTTCGCAAAGAAGAGCAAGTGATCGGCATTTTTCATCCGGACTAGCGATATGCCCTGAGTTTTTTTAAGCTAAAGGGTACACGGGTGCAGATTTCCGCTACAATCTGCGCCAGCAATTTTCCCACGCTCAGGAGATATCATGAAAGTAGCAAAAGACCTGGTGGTCAGCCTGGCCTATCAGGTACGTACAGAAGACGGTGTGTTGGTTGATGAGTCTCCGGTGAGTGCGCCGCTGGACTACCTGCATGGCCACGGTTCCCTGATTTCCGGCCTGGAAACTGCGCTGGAAGGTCATGAAGTTGGCGACAAATTCGACGTTGCTGTCGGCGCGAACGACGCTTACGGTCAGTATGACGACAACCTGGTTCAGCGCGTTCCTAAAGACGTGTTCATGGGCGTTGACGAACTGCAGGTTGGCATGCGCTTCCTGGCTGAAACTGACCAGGGTCCAGTGCCTGTTGAAATCACTGAAGTTGAAGACGACCACGTTGTGGTTGACGGCAACCACATGCTGGCTGGCCAGAACCTGAAGTTCAACGTAGAAGTTGTTGCGATCCGTGAAGCGACCGAAGAAGAGCTGGCTCATGGCCACGTTCACGGTGCGCACGGTCACGACCATGACCACGATCACGGCCACGACGGCTGCTGCGGTGGTCACGGCCACGATCACGACCATGGTCATGACCATGGCAAAGGTGGTTGCGGTAACGGCGGCTGCGGTTGCCACTAATTCCGCTAAGCGGAAAATAAAAAAGCGGGGGAACCCCGCTTTTTTTACGCCTCAATAATGAGGTGGTGGTGTCTCTTCAGACTGAGAGGCAATGTTTGACGGCTGCGTTGCCTTTAGCTTTTCCGTCAGCAGACGCATGTGATCCCGCAGCTTCGCCATTTCGAGTTCATGTGCTGTGACGGTCTGGTTTAGTTCTTCGATGGTGATGTCCTGAAAAGCCAGGCGGCTTTCCAGCTCAGCCATTCTCGCTTCTATCGTTGTATCCTTCATCATTCACCTCGTTTATGTCTGATTTACCTGATGGTCCAGCGGCGGCGCAGTTTAACTGAGTTTATCCTTAAGTGCAGTCTCTATCCCGCTGGCAAGAAACTTATTTAAACAAAAATAGTCTGAAAAGTGGTGAGAATTGGGAGTGTCTGTCTGTAGATTTCTTCTGCAACGTTTTATAGTACGTCACTCATTTACGTTTAACGCTGGGGTGAGAGTCCCCAGGCCCTGGAGATATGGATGAAATCACTGTTTAAAGTAACGCTGCTGGCGACGACGATGGCTGTTGCGCTGAACGCGCCGCTGTCATTCGCTGCTGATACTGCTGCGAAGCCTGCTGCCACTGCAGACAGCAAAGCGGCGTTCAAAAATGACGACCAGAAATCCGCCTACGCACTGGGCGCATCTCTGGGTCGTTACATGGAAAACTCTCTGAAAGAACAAGAGAAACTGGGCATCAAACTGGATAAAGCCCAGCTGATCGCAGGCGTACAGGACGCATTTGCGGATAAGAGCAAGCTGTCTGACCAGGAAATCGAGCAGACGCTGCAGGCGTTCGAAGCACGCGTGAAGGGTGCCGCTCAGACCAAGATGGAAGCGGACGCGAAAGACAACGAAGCGAAAGGCAAAGCCTACCGCGATACCTTTGCTAAAGAGAAGGGTGTGAAGACCTCCTCTACTGGCCTGGTGTACAAAGTTGAGAAAGAAGGCACCGGTGATGCGCCGAAAGACAGCGATACTGTTGTCGTAAACTACAAAGGTACGCTGATCGACGGTAAAGAGTTCGATAACTCTTACACCCGTGGTGAGCCGCTCTCCTTCCGTCTGGACGGTGTGATCCCTGGCTGGACTGAAGGCCTGAAAAACATCAAGAAAGGCGGCAAGATCAAGCTGGTTATTCCACCGGATCTGGCCTACGGCAAAACGGGCGTTCCGGGTATCCCGGCTAACTCCACGCTGGTCTTCGACGTAGAGTTGCTGGACATTAAACCAGCACCGAAAGCGGATGCGAAACCGGAAGCGCAGGCAGATCAGAAAGCTGCGACAGACGCTAAGAAGTAATGTAATAAAAACCGCCGCCTTTAAGGCGGCGGTTTTTTTATTGCGGGGCAGATATAATTAACACTGGAAAGCGTCTGGTACGCTGTATTAATTTAGTTGTCCGTGTAGATAATGAGCCTGCCCTGAAAACCTAACGACAGGCTCCTGAAAAGGAGTGTTTTTTTCATGTCCAGGTCGCTTTTAACCAACGAAACCAGTGAACTTGATTTGCTGGATCAACGTCCTTTTGACCAGACCGACTTCGATATTCTTAAATCCTATGAGGCGGTGGTGGACGGGTTAGCGATGCTCATTGGTTCCCACTGCGAAATCGTATTGCACTCCCTGCAAGATCTGAAGTGTTCCGCCATCCGCATTGCTAATGGTGAGCATACCGGCCGTAAAATTGGTTCGCCAATCACCGACCTTGCATTGCGTATGTTGCATGACATGACCGGCGCGGACAGCAGCGTCTCCAAATGTTATTTCACCCGCGCCAAAAGCGGCGTGCTGATGAAATCAGAAACTATCGCGATTCGAAACCGCGAACATCGTGTGATTGGACTGCTGTGCATCAACATGAACCTTGATGTGCCTTTCTCGCAGATCATGAGCACCTTTATTCCGCCTGAAACGCCAGACGTTGGCTCCTCCGTTAACTTTGCCTCCTCCGTAGAAGATCTGGTGACTCAAACGCTTGAGTTTACGATTGAAGAGGTGAATGCCGATCGCAACGTCTCGAACAATGCCAAGAATCGTCAGATCGTACTCAATCTCTACGAGAAAGGGATTTTTGATATCAAAGACGCCATTAACCAGGTGGCCGATCGTCTGAATATCTCCAAGCATACGGTCTACCTCTACATCCGCCAGTTCAAAAGCGGCGACTTCGTAGGGCAAGATAAGTAATGCGTTTTGCGTTAATGGTGACAGGCCCGGCGTACGGCACTCAGCAGGCCAGCAGCGCGCTGCAGTTTGCGCATGCGCTACTGGCGGCCGGACATGAACTGGCGAGCGTCTTTTTCTATCGGGAAGGGGTGTATAACGCGAACCAGTTCACGTCACCGGCGAGCGATGAGTTTGATCTGGTCCGCGCGTGGCAGGCGTTAAATGAAAAGCAGGGCGTTGAGCTGAACATCTGCGTGGCGGCGGCACTGCGTCGCGGCGTGACGGATGCAACCGAAGCCGATCGCCTGGGGTTATCGGGCGCTAACCTTCAGCCTGGTTTTTCGTTGAGTGGTCTGGGCGAGCTGGCTCAGGCGGCGCTAACCTGCGACAGAGTGGTGCAATTCTGATGAAGCGCGTGGCATTTGTTTTTACTTCTGCACCGCACGGTAGCGCCTCGGGCCGCGAAGGGCTGGATGCGTTACTTGCGACATCGGCATTAACAGAAGATATCGGCGTCTTTTTTCTGGGGGACGGGGTGTTTCAACTGCTCGCGGGCCAACAGCCGCAGGCCATCCTGGCGCGCGATTACATCGCAACCTTCAAATTGCTGCCGCTGTACGATATCGAAACCTGCTATGTCTGTGCCGACTCCTTAACGGCGCGCGGTTTGAGTGATAAGTCGTCTTTTGTGCTGGATGTGACGCTCTTACCTTCCTCTGATCTGCGTGAACACCTTTCCCACTACGACACCGTTTTGACGTTCTGAGGCCGCCATGCTCCATATTCTGAGCCACTCACCGTGGCAATGTGATATCGACACACTGTTGAGCATGCTGCGCGAAGGTGATGATTTGCTGCTCATTCAGGACGGCGTGCTTGCCGCTCTGGAAGGCAGTCGTTTCGTTGAAATTCTCACGAATGCCCCCATAACAGTCTCTGCGCTGAAGGACGATCTGGACGCGCGAGGTCTTTCTGGTCAAATTTCAGCCAAAATTGACGTGGTTGGCTATACTGATTTCGTCAATCTTACTGTGACGCACGCCAGTCAAATGAACTGGTGATCCGAGATCGCTGTATATTTCTTGACACCTTTTCGACGTAGCCCTAAAATTTCGCGTCCTCATATTGTATGAGGTCGTTTTATTACGTGTTTACGAAGCAAAAGCTAAAACCAGGAGCTATTTAATGGCAACAGTTAACCAGCTGGTACGCAAACCACGTGCACGCAAAGTTGCAAAAAGCAACGTGCCTGCACTGGAAGCCTGCCCGCAGAAACGTGGTGTATGTACTCGTGTATATACCACCACTCCTAAAAAACCAAACTCCGCACTGCGTAAAGTATGCCGTGTGCGTTTGACTAACGGTTTCGAAGTGACTTCCTACATCGGTGGTGAAGGTCACAACCTGCAGGAGCACTCCGTGATCCTGATCCGTGGCGGTCGTGTTAAAGACCTTCCGGGTGTTCGTTACCACACCGTTCGTGGTGCGCTGGACTGCTCAGGTGTTAAAGACCGTAAGCAGGCTCGCTCCAAGTACGGCGTGAAGCGTCCTAAGGCTTAATGGTTCTCCGTTAAGTAAGGCCAAACTGATTTATCTTAATGTCAAACTAAACTCGTAGAGTTTTGGACAATCCTGAATTAACAACGGAGTATTCCCATGCCACGTCGTCGCGTCATTGGTCAGCGTAAAATTCTTCCAGATCCGAAGTTCGGATCAGAACTGCTGGCAAAATTTGTAAATATCCTGATGGTAGATGGTAAAAAATCTACTGCAGAAGCCATCGTATACAGCGCGCTTGAGACCCTGGCTCAGCGTTCTGGTAAAAATGAACTGGAAGCTTTCGAAGTCGCTCTCGACAACGTTCGCCCAACTGTAGAAGTTAAGTCCCGCCGCGTTGGTGGTTCTACTTATCAGGTTCCAGTTGAAGTTCGTCCGGTTCGTCGTAATGCTCTGGCAATGCGTTGGATCGTTGAAGCTGCTCGTAAACGCGGTGATAAATCCATGGCTCTGCGTCTGGCGAACGAACTTTCTGATGCTGCAGAAAACAAAGGTACTGCAGTTAAGAAACGTGAAGACGTTCACCGTATGGCAGAAGCCAACAAGGCGTTCGCACACTACCGTTGGTAATCCCTTCGGAGTATTAGTCACCAGGCGGGCGCTTCAGAGAAGCCGCCCGCTCTGGGTAACTTAACTGAACGCCTAAAGAAACAAACGAGGAATCAAATGGCTCGTACAACACCCATCGCACGCTACCGTAACATCGGTATCAGTGCGCACATCGACGCCGGTAAGACCACTACTACCGAACGTATTCTGTTCTACACCGGTGTAAACCATAAAATCGGTGAAGTTCATGACGGCGCAGCCACCATGGACTGGATGGAACAGGAGCAGGAGCGTGGTATCACTATCACCTCCGCAGCGACTACTGCATTCTGGTCAGGTATGGCTAAGCAGTACGAACCGCATCGCGTAAACATCATCGACACCCCAGGGCACGTTGACTTCACCATCGAAGTAGAACGTTCCATGCGTGTGCTCGACGGCGCGGTAATGGTTTATTGCGCAGTTGGTGGTGTTCAGCCACAGTCTGAAACCGTATGGCGTCAGGCGAACAAATATAAAGTTCCACGCATCGCGTTCGTTAACAAAATGGACCGTATGGGTGCTAACTTCCTGAAAGTTGTTGGTCAGATCAAAACCCGTCTGGGCGCGAACCCTGTTCCGCTGCAGCTGGCAATTGGTGCTGAAGAAGGCTTCACCGGCGTTATCGACCTGGTGAAAATGAAAGCCATCAACTGGAACGACGCAGACCAGGGCGTGACCTTCGAATACGAAGACATCCCGGCTGAGATGCAGGACCTGGCTGACGAATGGCACCAGAACCTGATCGAATCCGCTGCTGAAGCTTCTGAAGAGCTGATGGAGAAATACCTGGGTGGTGAAGAACTGACTGAAGAAGAGATCAAAAAAGCTCTGCGTCAGCGTGTTCTGAACAACGAAATCATCCTGGTAACCTGTGGTTCTGCGTTCAAGAACAAAGGTGTTCAGGCGATGCTGGATGCGGTAGTTGACTACCTGCCATCCCCGGTTGACGTTCCTGCGATCAACGGCATCCTGGACGACGGTAAAGATACTCCGGCTGAGCGTCACGCAAGCGACGACGAGCCGTTCTCTGCACTGGCGTTCAAAATTGCTACCGACCCATTCGTGGGTAACCTGACCTTCTTCCGCGTTTACTCTGGTGTGGTTAACTCCGGTGACACCATCCTGAACTCCGTGAAAGCGGCGCGTGAGCGTTTTGGCCGTATCGTACAGATGCACGCTAACAAACGTGAAGAGATCAAAGAAGTTCGTGCGGGCGACATCGCTGCAGCTATCGGTCTGAAAGACGTGACCACTGGTGACACCCTGTGTGACCCGGATCACCCGATCATTCTGGAGCGTATGGAATTCCCAGAGCCGGTAATCTCCATCGCGGTTGAACCAAAAACCAAAGCTGACCAGGAAAAAATGGGTCTGGCTCTGGGCCGTCTGGCGAAAGAAGACCCATCATTCCGCGTATGGACTGATGAAGAATCTAACCAGACCATCATCGCTGGTATGGGTGAACTGCACCTGGACATCATCGTTGACCGTATGAAGCGTGAATTCAACGTTGAAGCGAACGTGGGTAAACCTCAGGTTGCTTACCGCGAAGCGATTCGCGCGAAAGTTACCGATGTTGAAGGTAAACACGCTAAGCAGTCTGGTGGTCGCGGTCAGTACGGTCACGTTGTGATCGACATGTACCCACTGGAGCCGGGCTCTAACCCGAAAGGTTACGAGTTCATCAACGACATCAAAGGTGGTGTAATTCCTGGCGAATACATCCCAGCCGTTGATAAAGGCATCCAGGAACAGCTGAAAGCGGGCCCTCTGGCTGGCTACCCAGTTGTTGACATGGGTATCCGTCTGCACTTCGGTTCTTACCACGACGTTGACTCCTCTGAACTGGCGTTTAAACTGGCTGCGTCTATTGCCTTTAAAGAAGGCTTTAAGAAAGCAAAACCAGTTCTGCTTGAGCCAATCATGAAGGTTGAAGTAGAAACTCCTGAAGAGAACACCGGTGACGTTATCGGTGACTTGAGCCGTCGTCGCGGTATGCTGCGTGGTCAGGAATCTGAAGTAACTGGCGTTAAGATCCACGCTGAAGTTCCGCTGTCTGAAATGTTCGGATATGCAACTCAGCTGCGTTCTCTGACCAAAGGTCGTGCATCATACACCATGGAATTCCTGAAGTATGATGATGCGCCTAACAACGTTGCTCAGGCCGTTATTGAAGCCCGTGGTAAGTAATCCACAGGATTAAAACCTAAGTCCCGTGCTCTCTCCGAAGGGGAGAGCACTATAGTAAGGAATATAGCCGTGTCTAAAGAAAAATTTGAACGTACAAAACCGCACGTTAACGTTGGTACTATCGGCCACGTTGACCATGGTAAAACTACCCTGACTGCTGCAATCACTACCGTTCTGGCTAAAACCTACGGCGGTGCTGCTCGTGCATTCGACCAGATCGATAACGCACCAGAAGAAAAAGCTCGTGGTATCACCATCAACACTTCTCACGTTGAATATGACACCCCGACTCGCCACTACGCACACGTAGACTGCCCAGGCCACGCCGACTATGTTAAAAACATGATCACCGGTGCTGCGCAGATGGACGGCGCGATCCTGGTTGTTGCTGCGACTGACGGCCCAATGCCTCAGACTCGTGAGCACATCCTGCTGGGTCGTCAGGTAGGCGTTCCTTACATCATCGTGTTCCTGAACAAGTGCGACATGGTTGATGACGAAGAACTGCTGGAACTGGTAGAGATGGAAGTTCGTGAACTGCTGTCTCAGTACGATTTCCCAGGCGACGACACCCCAATCGTTCGTGGTTCCGCGCTGAAAGCGCTGGAAGGCGAAGCAGAGTGGGAAGAGAAAATCATCGAACTGGCTGGCTTCCTGGATTCTTACATCCCAGAACCAGAGCGTGCGATTGACAAGCCATTCCTGCTGCCAATCGAAGACGTATTCTCCATCTCCGGTCGTGGTACCGTTGTTACCGGTCGTGTAGAGCGCGGTATCATCAAAGTTGGTGAAGAAGTTGAAATCGTTGGTATCAAAGAGACTGCGAAGTCTACCTGTACTGGCGTTGAAATGTTCCGCAAACTGCTGGACGAAGGCCGTGCTGGTGAGAACGTTGGTGTTCTGCTGCGTGGTATCAAACGTGAAGAAATCGAACGTGGTCAGGTTCTGGCGAAGCCAGGCTCAATCAAGCCACACACCAAGTTCGAATCTGAAGTGTACATCCTGTCCAAAGACGAAGGCGGCCGTCATACTCCGTTCTTCAAAGGCTACCGTCCACAGTTCTACTTCCGTACAACTGACGTGACCGGTACCATCGAACTGCCAGAAGGCGTTGAGATGGTAATGCCAGGCGACAACATCAAGATGGTTGTGACTCTGATCCACCCAATCGCGATGGACGACGGTCTGCGTTTCGCAATCCGTGAAGGCGGCCGTACCGTTGGCGCGGGCGTTGTTGCTAAAGTTCTGGGCTAATTAATTATCCCCGAATTAAAAAAGGACGCTTCGGCGTCCTTTTTTGTTTTGTGCTGCTCAGGTGTTGTCACAAACTTTCGCATTTTTTGCCTGCACCCGCCCCGTATTCTGGCGTTTGTGCTATTGTAATCATAACCATTCTCACTTACACTTTGCGCATAATTTGAACGGGAGTCTCTATGTACGTTTGTTTATGTAATGGTGTAAGCGACAAAAAAATACGTCAGGCCGTTCGCCAGTTTCAGCCACAGTCATTTCAGCAGCTTCGCAAATTTGTTCCGGTTGGAAATCAATGCGGTAAATGTGTACGTGCTGCACGTGAAATCATGCAGGACGAGTTGATGCAGATCCCGGAATACAAAGAGATCGCGTAAGCGCCCATCTTTTTTTTGACATCCCCGTAGCCCGATCTACGCTTCAATGAGTGGAAGCGGAGGGACTATATAATGAAAGGTGATGTTAAAATCATAAGTTATCTCAATAAATTATTGGGAAATGAGCTTGTCGCAATCAACCAGTACTTTCTTCACGCGAGAATGTTCAAAAACTGGGGACTTAAACGTCTGAACGACGTTGAGTACCATGAATCTATAGATGAGATGAAACACGCCGATAAATATATCGAGCGCATTTTATTCCTTGAAGGTATTCCAAACCTGCAGGATCTCGGCAAGCTGGGCATCGGTGAAGATGTCGAGGAGATGCTACGTTCCGACCTCAGGCTGGAACTTGAAGGTGCCAAAGATCTCCGTGAAGCCATTGCCTATGCCGACAGCGTTTTTGATTATGTCAGCCGTGACATGATGATTGAGATCCTTGCCGATGAAGAAGGCCATATAGACTGGCTGGAAACCGAGTTGGATTTGATCGATAAGCTGGGTATTCAAAACTATCTGCAGGCGCAAATCCGCGAAGAAAAAGAGTAGTTGATACAGGAAGGAAACCCTCCTTCCTGCCTCCTCACAGCGTTGCCCAGCAGAAACAGCCCCAGCCGCTCAGTGCCAGTGCCGGACCGAAAGGTATCGGGTCACCGAAATGCCCTTTTTTTACCCACAGCAGAAGCCCGTAAAAGATCCCAGCGATTGACGCTACGTAAAGGATCACGGGTACCTCTCGCCAGCCGCACCAGGCGCCCACTGCCGCAAGCATCTTGAAATCCCCGTAACCGATCCCTTCTTTGTGACAGATTAAGCGGACCAGCCAGTAGAGCAGCCACAGAATTAAATAGCCGGCAGCGGCACCCACAATGGCGTCCTGGGAGGAAACAGGGCCAAAAAAGGCATTAAACAACAGGCCAACCCACAGTAACGGTAGCGTGAGCTTGTCGGGTAAAAGGTAATGCTGCAGATCGATCACGCTGAGTGCGAGTACAAACCAAAAGAACAGAAAAAGCGCCAGTGACATTATCATTGATGCTGGATGGAGGGCATAGCAAATGACGGCCATCATCGCACAAAGCCCTTCCAGCAAGGGATAGCGTGTTGAAACAGGCTGGCCGCAGTGGCGACATTTCCCTTTGAGAAGCATCCAGCCGAGCAGGGGAACCGTGTCGTACCAGAACAGTGGGGTTTGACACTGGCAGCACCGGGAGCCAGAGAACGTAAACTCTGACGTTGAACCCGCCTCGCCTGTCGAAGACGGTCGTAAAATCTCGGCAGGCAAACGCCAGGTGAGTATACCCATTGCGGTTCCTGACAGCAGGCCAATGATGAGAAACAGAGTAACCAGTGAGCTATCCATTTTATTTCACTCCGAGCGTCAGGCGCGTCAGGATTATAGTGTCCGTACCCTGTTCACTGGCGTGGAATTCAAGTTCCGCAATCCGCAGACCGTAGTCTCCCTGTAGCACTGCCAGCCAGTTCATAAAAGCGTCCATCCTGAGAGCGTCGGCCGATACAGTCAGTTCTCCGCTATCGGTGCGCTGGAGTTTTGCGGCAGTGCCCAGCATGTGCAAACTGCTTTTAACCTGATTCTCCAGGGAGCCTGATGGTCTCTTTTCCGGAAGAAGAGCTGCAGCCGAAACCTGTTTCTGCAACCACTGCAGATCGCGTTGCACCTTAGCATAGCGGGATTGCATGGTGTCCGTAGCCTGCTTCAGGGGCTGGTAGAGCCCAAACCAGAAAAGAATGCTGACACCGCAGACAAGCAGTGCGAGTAGCAGCCGCTGTTCACGCGGATCTTTTTGGTGAAACCATTCCTGAGCGCGTTTAATCATTTCGAATCGTCCATAATCCCTGTTCATGTTTATCGACTTTGAGTGAGTAGCCAGCCAGTTTTTGATTTAAAAACGCCTGGATCTGTTGCTCATCGCGGGTAGAAATAAAAAGACGTAAATCATTACGTGCCGGGTTATAACTCAACCCTTCCAGCGCCAGTTCCGGGAAAGCGGACAGATGAGCCTGAAGCTGTTGTAAGAGCAAATAGGGGGCAGGCGATCGTTGCTGTAGCTGCCTGGGTAAATAGGTACGCAGATTACGGGTATGCCTGTTTTCTGGAATATAACGTTGCCATTGCTGCGTCAGTGTGTGGCTCAGCTGTTTTTCATACTCCCGAAGTTGCAAATACACGACAGCCTGAGCCAGACACGCACTCACGGCTAACAGGAAAATGCTGCAAAGCGCCATGCGTTTGATATTGGTGTTCCAGAAAGAGCGCGGGGCTGGCGGGCGCATTTTCCCGTGCAAAAGGTTAGCGGGTGGTTCCTGTGTATAGAGTGTCAAACTATGACATGCGGGACGCGTTTCCTTCGCGGAAAGGCCAGCTGGCAGTGGACCGTAGCTGACGACCTCTTGCGGGGGATAATGCGCTAGCAGCTGTGCCAGCCAGGGTTCTGTCAGATGGGCAACACTGTTCTCATGCGTTCTGAGCAACCATCCACCGCTGTCTGATAATACCGTCCAGCCGCTTTCACAGGCTGGCAAGCGAAGGGCGTCAATCGTCGCATGCGTGACGTTAAAACCAGCCCCGGCAAAGAGACGAAGCTGGGACATAAGCCAGTCGGCGTCAACGCCAATGACGGAAACTCGCGTTCCCTCCCGAGAGAGTAGCGTCCAGTGCAGCGAGGGCATGCCTTCGTCCAGTGTTTCATCCGCAAGCCACTGAAGTTTTTGATCGGTCAGTTCGTAATTTTCGTCTGGGATGACGATTATTCTGCTCGTTGCCTTTTGGGCCGGAATAACGAGATGAGTGCATCCTGATGCCGGGCGTGCGGCAATCTCCGGCAACTGTTCTGTTGTCAGACTCTGAACCTGGCTGTAGCCACATCCATCATATTCCACCCATTCAAGGACGTTCGGCGTCGATCCAGAAAGGCGGATAAGCAGTTTCGTCGCAGGGACGTTAACTGCTTTATTGTTCGCTACTGCCATCCGTAAGCTGGCGTAAATAGAGTTTGAGTGTTTTAGTTTTTTCGTCATAAATGAAAAATGTGCGCATACCAAAGGTAAGGTCACCCTCATGAACCGTGGATGTGGTCAAAAAATAACTGCTGCTGGTTGTAATCTGTTTTTTAAGCGAATCCACCAGCGGTTTTGCTGCGCTGAAATCCTGTTGGGCCTGGTAAAGAAAATCCTCTACCTTTTCCCAGCCATTTACAGGACGTTTTTTCAGGAGCATTTTTGCATCTGACAAGCTGATATTGTTGAGGAAGAGGGCTGCCAGAAGCGGCGCTTGCTGCTCAGTAAGGGTATTGATATTAATGGCGAGGTCACTGCTGAATCGGGTGCAGATAAAAGGGGCGAGTTTTTGATAAAGCGCGTCAGTCATCCCTTTAATTTTGCGCACTTCTGTGGGTAAAAAGAGCACCTGACCGGCGGTCAGGTAGCCTGGCTGACTATGTTGATAGTATTCGTCTTCTGCACCTTTAACGCGCGTTGAGTCGTTATCATCGATGTAGTCTGCGATGGATTGTGCGATCTCTTCTGCCCGGTATTTTTCAACGGCGAGCTTCTCCAGTAGGGCATAAAACACGCTGATTTCATACGGTGGCGTCGCCAGTGGTTCTTCCGGCGTATTCTTCAGTGCGTTCAGGTTGTAGCAATGGTGCAGATCGTTTATCTGCCAGCTGACGTCGGTGTCGTCGCCAGGACTCTCCGAGTGGGTGAGTACGTCTCGAGGCTTCTCCTGAAAACGTGCCATAGATTGTGCTTCAGCGTAGAGCAGAGCGTATTTCCCCTGCAGGCTATCATTGATGCGCCGGGTGCGCTGGAGCTGAACCTGAAAACTTATCGTCATCTCTGCTGCCAGCGCAGCCATCAGCGCCAGAATCATTAAAACGATCAGCAATGCAGAACCTTTTTGCGTGTTCATTGCGTCGCTCCTGCAGGTTGGCTGGCGGCTTTTTTTTCCGGAAACCAGCCGGGCAGGACAACGTGTCGGGTTATTTCCGCTTTACCGTCACGCTCCAGCGTTATCGTGGCTGTCGTTGACTCGCTCTTTTCATCCGCTGGCGTCATTGTTGCAGAAAAATGGGAGACATGATCCAGCAGTGGCTGTGGTGCCACGTCCTTTTCACTGTCGGATGAGTAGCGTACTGCACGGAATAATGTGTCGTTTTCGATATACCAGTGGACGGTCGTTAAAACGAACGTTGCCCCAAAAGGCATTGCGGGATCCCGGGTTTGTGTTGTGAAAATTACGCTCTCTTTTTCACACAAGAAGGGGAGCGGTGTTTGCCGGTTTTTCCGCGGGACATACTGCATTAAATCATTTTCAAGCATGAGCACGGTGTGCTGGATGGCCTCAAAATCATCGCCAGTCTTCTTGGCTCGCTGGTACTGTTCGGTTGCCTGGGAGAACACCTGAGAGGCCAGAAAGCTGAGCGTTGAGAAAATGACGATCGCCAGCATCACTTCCAGAAGCGTAAAGCCGTTGGGGACTTTACTCATGCTTCGCCTCCGTTTTCTTACTATCTGAAGACCAGGCATACAGGCTGAGGGTTCGGCCATCAGACGTTATCACCCTGGCCTCTTTCTGAAGCAAAGGAGACGAACTTTTTTTCCCTTCAACCAGTTGCCAGGAGAAGGTCTCATTTAACTGAGAAGAGGCTCCCTCTTTGGCGGCGAGTTGTCCGTAAGTCGAGGTCACGAGTACGTTGTCTGCAACCCAAAGCGCTAGCGTTTCCTGTTTTAACGTTTCCAGTGCTGAAAGCTGCCATTGCATACTGTTGAGGAGTGCAATAATGGCGGTCGCAAAAATAGCCATTGCCAGCAAGACTTCAAGCAGCAGCATTCCGCTTTGTTGTTTCATTGCGGTTCCTTAAAGCGAATGACCTCAAGCGGCAGCGCGCCGTGTGAGTGCAGAATGGCGATTTTTTCGCCATCTTTAGCGTTGAAAACCACTGAAAAGGGAGTGACTTGTCCATCGGGCAGGATGACGATTTGCGGCTTGGCCTCCTCCGACGACGGTGTCACGTCAGGCCTGGCCGGTGCGTCCCAATCGCCGCGTAACGGCAAATTGTCATTGTTTGCTATTTCCTGCCACTGCCATTCACCGGTGCGATCCTTTTTCGGTGCATAGAAAAGCCAGCCGTCAGTAGTGAGCTGAAGGCCGACAGTATGTTTTTCCAGTAGCGCCACGTCTGACATGTATTTTGCTGTCTGTCTGAGGACATCGATCTGCCGCAGTAGCTTTCCGGTAGCGCTCAGCCTGTCACTTTGCATAGCGACAACGCCGGCTGCCGCCAGGGCGATGATGACCATAACCAGCATCACCTCCAGCAGTGTGAATCCTTTCTGATGGGCCATTTTTAGCGTGACTTTTTATCGTTATCCCAGTTGTGGATATCATCCTCGGTGCCGGTTTCAGCATCAGGACCTGTGGACATGATATCGATCGCGCCATGCTCACCCGGGCTAATCAGGATGTAGTCATTCCCCCACGGATCGGCGGGCAGACGGCGGATATAACCGTCCGGGTTGTAGTTTTCAGCCCGGGGAGCTTGCGCTGGGGCGGTAATAAGCGCCTCCAGGCCCTGTTCTGTTGTGGGATAACGATGATTATCCAGCTTGTACATATCCAGCGCATTTTCGAGAGCAATAATATCGCTGGCGGCTTTTTGCCGGTCTGCCCGATCCTTATTGCCCATTAAGTTAGGCACCACCAGGCTGGCCAGAACCCCCATAATCACGATGACGACCATCAATTCCATAAGCGTGAAACCACGCTGCCTTTCCTTTTTCTGCGCTTCCATGATTTTTCCTTAATTGATCAATGAGTTGAGTTGTAATATGGGCTGCATGATCGAGACAACGATAAACAAAACGATCGCTGCCATGACAACAATCAGCGCCGGTTCAAAAATCGCCAGGGTCAGCGAAATGCGATTTTGCAGCTGCACCTCCTGGTTATTTGTTGCACGCTGCATGAGTTCCCCGAGCTGGCCGCTTTTTTCCCCGGAAGCAATCATGTAAATCATCATGGGGGGAAATATTTGCGTCTGCTTCAGGGACTGGCTGATGCTATTTCCCTGGCGCACACTTTCTGCTGCGTCGCTGAGCCGCTGTCCAATTTCACGGTTGCCCACACCTTCTGCTGAGAGCGACATCCCTTCCAGGAGTGGAATACCGCTGCGATTGAGAATACTCAGGGCGCGCAGATAACGGGCGCTATTGATCGCGCAGACCAGCGGGGAGGTAATGCGAAACGCGATGAGCCAGCGATGAAAATGATCCCGGTTTTTCCCGCGCTTCAGCCAGAAAGAGAATAGCGTTCCACCACAGATCAGCGTCAGTGCGATCCAGGGACCGTATGTCGACAGAAAGTGACTAATAGCCAGTAACGTTCGGGTGGAAAGCGGTAGCTCATGCTTAAGATGAGTGAACTGCGCGGCGACCTTCGGTACCACCGTGGTAAGCAAAATGATAACGACCAGAATGGCGACCGTGGTGAGCAGGGCAGGGTAAATCAACGCCTGTGTGAGTTTGCTGCGCATTTGCTGACGTGCTTCATTATATTCGGCCAGCCTTTCAAGAACGGCGCCCAGCTGGCCGACCGTCTCTCCCGCTTTTACCAGGGTGCAAAAGACCGTATCAAACAGACGAGGGTGGGCTTGCATGGCCACAGAGAGGGGCTTTCCCTCCAGAACGGCGAGATGCAGAGAAGTGATGACGTCGGCCAGTTTTTTATTTTCTTTTTGCTGCTGAACAACGGCGAGCGCTTCATCCAGCGGCAACGCCGCGGCGATCAGCGTCGCCAGCTGACGCGTAAAAAGCGTTAATTCGCTGTGGCTGATTCGTGTCGAAAAAGCCCTGAGGGTGACCCTGGGCCGCTGCCGTTTTAGCGTTTGCGGTAATAACCCCTGGCTACGCAACTGCGCGACCATATCTCTTTCACTCGCGGCCTCACTCAGCCCCGTATGGCGGTTTCCCCGCGCGTCCGTCGCCGTCCAGTGAAATTTCATTGGCGCCCATCCGCTGGAGTCTGACCTTCAGAGGTCACCCGCAGAATTTCTTCAAGTGAGGTCATCCCTTCTGCCGCTACGCGAAGACCGTTTGCCAGCAGGCTGAGGTGATGACGACGCTGGATCTCTTCCAACTGCCTTTCATGGCGCTCATTGTGAATAGCGTCACGCAGTTCTGGTGTGGCGAGCAGCAGTTCATGGATAGCCATGCGCCCCTGATAGCCGCTTTGTCTGCAAGCGGTGCAACCCTTTGCTTGCCAGAGATGAGATGCATTAATCCCATGGGCTTGCAGGAGCTGTTGCTCCTGAGGCCGCACGGCGTGAGCCGTTTTACAGTGAGGGCATAGCCGTCTGACCAGACGTTGGGCAATCACCCCAACGAGCGAGGAAGAGAGAAGGAACGGCTCAACGCCCATATCCCGTAATCGCGTTACGGCACCGCACGCGCTATTGGTGTGGAGAGTGGAAAGCACCAGATGCCCGGTCAAAGAAGCCTGAACCGCAATTTGAGCGGTTTCGTTATCGCGAATTTCTCCTACCATGACGACATCAGGATCCTGACGTAAAATAGCGCGTAGTCCGCGGGAAAATGACATATCTACGCGGCTATTAACCTGGGTTTGTCCGATACCTTCCAGTTCGTATTCAATTGGGTCCTCTACCGTAAGCACATTGCGTTCTGGGCTATTTAGCGCGGAGAGAATGGCGTAGAGCGTGGTGCTTTTCCCGGAGCCCGTTGGCCCCGTGACCAGAATAATACCGTGGGGAAGGGCAAGCAGATTCTTCAGACTGTGTGTGTCTGCCGCTGACATATCCAGTTTATCGATGGATAAGCGCAGACTACTTTTATCCAACAGACGCAGAACAACACGTTCGCCATGCTGCGACGGGAGCGTCGACACACGGACATCCACATTTCGCTGACCAATTTTTAAGGTAATGCGTCCATCCTGCGGCAGCCTTTTTTCGGCAATATCCAGTTTGGCCATGATTTTGATACGTGAGATGAGTAAGGCCGCCAGTTTTTTATTCGGCTGAACCACCGGGCGCAAGATGCCATCAACCCGGAAGCGGATACTCATCGCTTTTTCAAACACTTCAATATGAATATCTGAGGCGTGTTCTTTAATTGCTTCGCTGAGCACGGCATTAATAAGCCTGATAACCGGCGCGTCCGACTGCTCGTTCAGCAGATCTTCATTCGTTGGGATCTCTTCAGAGAGAGTATTGAGATCGTCGGAATTATTAATATCTTCGGCAATTAACTGGGCTGACCCGCTGTTCTGTTGGTAAATAAGTTCCAGCTTTTCGGCAAACTGCTGCGGGGGGAGCCGGGTAAAACAGGTGCACTCTGGCGCAACGGATGCGAACTCGAGCAGATGCTCAAGTGTGGCATCTGTCGAGTAGAAGAGAGTCTCTCCTTGTAAGGCAATGCCATAGCGCTGCGCTTTTTTCCATGCGTGCTGACTCATTCCGTTCGACCTTCCCTGAACGGATTTTTGGCGTCCGGTGTTGCCGGTGCATTATTAAAAGCCCGATCTTCAAGCTCTTTGATGTTGTCGACGTTAATCAGTGTTTCACTTTGCTTTTCTCGTCTCTCTTTTTGCAGATCTTTGAAATTGGTGTATTTCTCACGTGAGAGTGAACGATAGACCTCATCGTCTCTGATAATGGTCGGGCGGATAAAGACCATCAGGTTACGTTTGCTTTTCTCATTGGATGTGTAGCGGAAAAGCTGTCCCACCAAAGGGATATCGCCCAGTAGGGGAACTTTTGAAACTTCTTGCTTACTGGCGTCATCCATCAAACCGCCAAGCACAACGGTTTCGCCACTTTTCACCAGGACGGCATTCTGTATTGTTCGGGTGTTGAAGGTTGGGCCGAGCGAGGAAGAGCTTGTCGATGTGTCGACGCTGGAAACCTCTTGCTCGATCTCCATCAGAACAGAATCACCCTCGTTAATCTGCGGGGTGACTTTTAACTTGGTCCCCACCGTCTTACGCTCGACGGTATTGTAAATATTATCGCCGGAGGTCGTCTGGGAACCGGAAAGTACGGGCACATCCTGCCCGACGTTGAAGGCTGCTTCTTTATTATCAAGCGTAACGATGCTGGGCGTAGACAGGATGTCGTTTTTGTTGTCGGTATTGAGTGCTGTGAGGAGCACCCCCCAGTCGCCGTTGAAAAAACCTGCCGCAAGGCCGTTATAATTACTGAAGAGGTTGTAAGCTGGGTTATCGCTGGTGATCCCTCCGTTTGCTTTGAATTCACCCACGCCCTGTGCCGCGTTAAAGATTGGCAGGCCAGTTTTGGTAAACTGTTGTCCACCAACGTTTTTCTCAGCCCACTGTACACCCAGGTTCAGACCTTTACCGTCCTGCACTTCAACGATAATCGCTTCCACCAGAACCTGTGCACGACGAATATCCAGCTTAGCGATAACCTCATCGAGTTGCTGGAGAATACCCTGATCGGCGGTCACAACCAGTGAGTTGGTTTGTTCATCTGCAGTAATAGAGATATCGCGGCTGCTGCTGGTTGCCGTATTGGTTGTGCCACTTTTGCCATCTTTCAGTTTTTGCGTGACACCGGTTAAAACGTCAACAAGCTTATCCGCTTTGGCATATTTCAGGTACCATACCCGCGTGTTTCCTTGCCCTTGCTCCTGGGTATCAAGACGTTTTACCAACTCAGTAATTCTTGCGCGGGCGCGTTCTGAGCCTCTGATAATCAGCGCATTGCTTCTTTTATCGGCAACGATGTGCGTTTGGAGTGTCGCAGGTTGTGCCTCTTTTGCGTTCTCACGCGACAGCGTGTTAAGGACATCGGCAAGATCGACAGCGGAAGCATATTTCAGCGGGATAATTTGCTCTTGCTCGTCACCCATGACATCGACACGTTTAATGACTTCCAGCATGCGATTGACGGTTGATGCTTTGCCGGTAATGACCAGCGCATTAGAGGGCTCATAATGCGAGACGTTACCGACATTACCGCCATCGAGCATTTGACGAAGCAGAGGAGACAGCGATCGCGCTGGAACATTTTCCAGAGAAACAATACGTGTCACCAGTTCATCACCCTTGCCGGGCTGCGTGTTACTGGTAAGCTTTCCTGGAAGATTTTTCACGGTTTCTGAACGCACGACTTTCAGCAGGCCATTATCAAGAGTGATAAGTGAAAAGCCATAAAGGTCGAGCACGCTCAGGAAAAATTGATAGTATTCCTCTTTATTAAAGGTATCTACGCTTCTGACGGAAATGGATGCTTTAACATCGGGATCAATCAGAATCGTTTTCCCCATGTTTTGTCCCACGATGTTGACAAACGTTTGAATGTCCGCACCGTTAAAATTCGCCGTGTAATCAGCTGAATATCCGGGCTTAGCGGTAGCGATGAGCAAAAAAAACAGCGAAAGCGCTTTCAGTCGCTGGCTTGCGGAGGTTCCATCCATTTATTTATCCTGACCGTCCTGGAATTGTTGAACAGCAACATTAATTAGTTTTGGTGATGCATTTCGCAAGAGGGTAATCTGAGCCGTCTGCAGATGTCTAAGTGCCTCCTGCGCCTGGGGTATATTCACCTGTTGCGTTAAAGACATATTGTTAAGCTGAATAGCAATGTCACCAGGTGCAATGGCTGTCCGTGAAAATAATTCTGTATTACCGCGAGGTAAAAGGCGCAATCCTCGCAAGACATTTTTATCAACGACAGGAATCGCTTCAATAAAATCTGACAATGTGACATCTGTTGGTGCCGGCTGCTCGTTCACTTTTTCTGGCGTTGCGGCAGGTGGCGTCAGTTCGGTAAGCAGCGTAAGCTGCGCGGTGTTTCCGCCTGAGGAGAAAAACACCTGGTTCTTAGTGATATCAATGATGCGCGTGCTGTTGGATGATTTAAGCACATCATCAATAGAATAGACATTCTGTTCCCCCCTTCCTGCAGAATGGCCCGGGACGATAATTTATCCGAACTATGAATAATACCGCTTAAATGGATATGGGACAGAGTATCTACGTTGCCACTCACTAATGGGGGCGCGTCAATGCGATTATTGACTGACGATGATAAATTCCATTTATATTTTTCATTAAAATTATTCAATGGCGTGATGATATCCTCATTAATCAGCGACGCTTTGTTATTACCCCACTGTATATATGCTGAGTAAATGAAGATAAAGACACCCATAGCGCTAGTCAATATAATCATAAGGCTCAGGGTGCGATACGATAACGCATTTTTCACTAAGGGAGAGATGGTTGCCATGAAATCACTTTTAAGAATGACTAAGAGTGAACGTGTTTCTTGTTTAAGTCCGTCATAATATAATCAGTCACTGGCACGCAGCAAGTCATATGCAATATATATCCCTGTTTTAGGAATAGAATAATTTTCGAGGTAATGCGGCTATTCATGGATGAGCTAAATACTTTTTATACTACGCGGCATTGTCTGATTCGGGACAGCATGTTTTCCACGTTAATTCAGGAACAATGGCTAATATTGCAGGGCGGTAAAGGGGCAGGAAAAAGTGTGCTTGCGCAAGGGGTGATTAGCGCGTGGCCTTATCGCGCGCTCACCATCAGCCCTTTGAACCGAAAAGGTTACCTGTGGGAGTGGGTGATTATTGCGGATTCGCAGACGGATAACAGTCTGGCGGGAAAAATATTCCCTGTTGAGAAGCTCTGGGAGGAACTGTACAGCGCGGGGACCGTGATACACGGCAGTATGCCGCTGTTTGTCCTGGAAGATGGACACCGAATCTCCAGGGGGCTTGTTTCAACGATTCTGGCGTTTATGACCATGATGCCGCAAGCCCGATTGCTACTTACAGGGATATTCAACCGTCGTCAGCAGCGCGAGTTACGGGTATTACAGCCGGTATGGTTTGAGATACCCGCGCCGGACAGTAAAGATTACCGCAAGGTGATCTCCTCTCATGCAGGCATTGGCCCTGAGACAACCAACACTCTTCCGGAACAATTTATCAGACGATGCATGAGACGTTGCGATGGCAATCTTCATCTTGCTGCGCGACTGGGAGGGGTTATTCGTCGTAATAAGATGGAGGGGGAGGAACATGCCGCCTCTATTATTGACGCTTCTCTTCAGCGTGAGGCGTTGCGTTACCTGCCCGCACCTGGCCGTCAGGGCGTAACCTGGTTGCTGCTGTTGGTGTTAACGGTGTTATGTGGTGGAGGAGGCGTATACTTCGCCAGGCCTCTTTCCCGCTGGCTGCCACCGCTCACAACGTTGCTTCCTGTAGAATTCTCAAGACCTGTCTCAACACATGCGCGACTGATGGCAGAGACGATGTCTACCAATGAATCGCTCAGTTTACTGTTTAGCGTCTGGGGGTATGAGGTAGACAAAGGAGAAGCCTGGTGCGATCAGGCATACCGGGGCGGGATGGCCTGCCTTTCCGGCACCGAAACGCTTGAAACACTGTTGTCTGACGGACTTCCCTGGGTCGCCACCCTGAAAGCAGGTAGCGCCAGTTTCCCTGTCGTCGTGATCGGGGGAGGAGAGAACACGCTTACCGTGCTGTCAGGAAATCAAACATGGATCCTTGATAAGGCATGGTTCAGCCATGTCTGGACAGGGAATGTGACGCGAATGTGGAAGCCATCGCCCGACGGCAACGCAAGCATAACAAAGAAGAGTAGCACCGATGACATTGTCTGGCTTGATACGATGCTGAGCCGCGTGCTGAATGTCGAGGCGGAAGGGACGGGAGAATGGAGTTCGCTGCTAACTGAGAAGGTCCGCCAGTTTCAGGCGCAAAATAAGATTAAAGTCGATGGTGTGATGGGACAGTTGTCACTTATCAGGCTATGGCAAGCCCTGGGTGAAAGTCCAACGTTGATTCAGGAAAGAGGGACGATATGAGCGAGCAAACGGAAACCTCTTTGCAGCCCAAAGTACGCTTTGTCCGGCCAGATATGCCGCGCCCGCTTTGGGCGGGGATATGCATCGCATTGTCCTGGCTTTTATATAGTGTGGGTTGCGCGGTCGTCGGGTATTACCTGTACCGCGGGATTGCTCTGCACGCGTCTTCATCACCAGAGCCTCAGCATTATCGGCTTTCTGAGGAGCACTATATCTATAAGAAGCGTCCCTTGCCGGTGCCGGTGCCGGTGGAAGAGACGGATGTTAGTGTGTCGGAGGAAAGCGACGCTGAGCATCCGGTTGCTGCCGGGGAAAAGGGCGATCTTGAAGCGCGTGTTAAGCAGGCGATAGCAGATATTGACCAGTAGTGTACGTGTCTTGCAAAAGGTTGGTTATTATCGACACAGTCGACTTGCATTAAGCCTGTAAATACGTATAATGCGCGGGCTTGTCGTAATTGACGGCTGGTTCGATATGAACCTGGGTAGCGCATTTTGTTACTCAACAATGCTCCCAATTGGGGAGCTACGTAAGAACGGTTACACTCTCCCATCAATCGTAATGGGTTTGAGGAGTAATCATTTTCGTTTATAAAATAATTGGAGCTCTGGTCTCATGCAGAACCAAAGAATCCGTATCCGCCTTAAAGCGTTTGATCATCGTCTGATCGATCAATCAACCGCGGAAATCGTCGAGACTGCTAAGCGCACTGGTGCGCAAGTCCGTGGTCCGATCCCGCTGCCGACCCGCAAAGAGCGCTTTACCGTTCTGATCTCTCCGCACGTTAACAAAGACGCGCGTGATCAGTACGAAATCCGCACTCACAAGCGTCTGGTTGACATCGTTGAGCCAACTGAGAAAACCGTTGATGCTCTGATGCGTCTGGATCTGGCTGCCGGTGTAGACGTGCAGATCAGCCTGGGTTAATCAGGTCATCGAGCGATTGAGAGGTTGAAACAATGATTGGTTTAGTCGGTAAAAAAGTGGGTATGACCCGCATCTTCACTGAAGATGGCGTTTCTATCCCAGTAACCGTAATCGAAGTTGAAGCAAACCGCGTTACTCAGGTTAAAGATCTGGCTAACGATGGCTACCGCGCTATTCAGGTTACCACTGGTGCTAAAAAAGCTAACCGTGTAACCAAACCAGAAGCGGGTCACTTCGCTAAAGCTGGCGTAGAAGCTGGCCGTGGTCTGTGGGAATTCCGTCTTGCTGAAGGCGAAGAGTTCACCGTAGGTCAGGACATTAGCGTTGAGCTGTTTGCTGACGTTAAAAAAGTTGACGTAACCGGTACCTCTAAAGGTAAAGGTTTTGCTGGTACCGTTAAGCGCTGGAACTTCCGTACCCAGGACGCTACCCACGGTAACTCCTTGTCTCACCGCGTTCCGGGTTCTATCGGTCAGAACCAGACTCCGGGCAAAGTGTTCAAAGGCAAGAAAATGGCAGGTCAGCTGGGTAACGAACGTGTAACCGTTCAGAGCCTGGACGTAGTACGTGTTGACGCTGAGCGCAACCTGCTGCTGGTTAAAGGTGCGGTCCCGGGTGCAACCGGTAGCGACCTGATCGTTAAACCAGCTGTGAAGGCGTAAGGGGATAGCAATGGAATTAGTATTGAAAGACGCGCAGAGCGCGCTGACTGTTTCCGAAACTACCTTCGGTCGTGATTTCAACGAAGCGCTGGTTCACCAGGTTGTTGTTGCTTATGCAGCTGGTGCTCGTCAGGGTACTCGTGCTCAGAAGACTCGTGCTGAAGTAACTGGTTCTGGCAAAAAGCCATGGCGCCAGAAAGGTACCGGCCGTGCGCGTTCAGGTTCTATCAAGAGCCCGATCTGGCGTTCAGGTGGCGTGACCTTCGCTGCGCGTCCACAGGACCACAGTCAAAAAGTTAACAAAAAGATGTACCGCGGCGCGCTGAAAAGCATCCTGTCCGAACTGGTACGTCAGGATCGTCTGATCGTTGTCGAGAAGTTCTCTGTAGAAGCGCCTAAAACTAAGCTGCTGGCTCAGAAACTGAAAGACATGGCTCTGGAAGATGTGCTGATCATCACCGGTGAGCTGGACGAGAACCTGTTCCTGGCCGCACGTAACCTGCACAAGGTTGACGTACGCGATGCGACTGGTATCGACCCGGTTAGCCTGATCGCCTTCGACAAAGTCGTAATGACTGCTGATGCTGTTAAGCAAGTTGAGGAGATGCTGGCATGATTCGTGAAGAACGTCTGCTGAAGGTGCTTCGCGCACCGCACGTTTCTGAAAAAGCGTCTACTGCGATGGAAAAAACAAACACCATCGTTCTCAAAGTTGCTAAAGACGCGACCAAAGCAGAGATCAAAGCTGCTGTGCAGAAACTGTTTGAAGTCGAAGTCGAAGTCGTTAACACCCTGGTTGTTAAAGGGAAAGTTAAACGTCACGGACAGCGTATCGGTCGTCGTAGCGACTGGAAAAAAGCTTACGTCACCCTGAAAGAAGGCCAGAACCTGGACTTCGTTGGCGGCGCTGAGTAAGTCGGAGGAGTAATACAATGGCAGTTGTTAAATGTAAACCGACATCTCCGGGTCGTCGCCACGTAGTTAAAGTGGTTAACCCTGAGCTGCACAAGGGCAAACCTTTTGCTCCGTTGCTGGAAAAAAACAGCAAATCCGGTGGTCGTAACAACAATGGCCGTATCACCACTCGTCACATCGGTGGTGGCCACAAGCAGGCTTATCGTATTGTTGACTTCAAACGCAACAAAGACGGTATCCCAGCAGTTGTTGAACGTCTTGAGTACGATCCGAACCGTTCCGCGAACATCGCGCTGGTTCTGTACAAAGATGGCGAACGCCGTTACATCCTGGCCCCTAAAGGCCTGAAAGCTGGCGACCAGATTCAGTCTGGCGTTGATGCTGCAATCAAAGCAGGTAACACCCTGCCGATGCGCAATATCCCGGTTGGTTCTACCGTTCATAACGTAGAAATGAAACCAGGTAAAGGCGGTCAGCTGGCGCGTTCCGCGGGTACTTACGTTCAGATCGTTGCGCGCGACGGTGCTTATGTCACCCTGCGTCTGCGTTCTGGTGAAATGCGTAAAGTCGAAGCAGACTGCCGCGCTACTCTGGGCGAAGTTGGCAATGCTGAGCATATGCTGCGCGTTCTGGGTAAAGCAGGTGCTGCACGCTGGCGTGGTGTTCGTCCTACCGTTCGCGGTACTGCGATGAACCCAGTCGACCACCCACATGGTGGTGGTGAAGGTCGTAACTTTGGTAAGCACCCGGTAACTCCGTGGGGCGTTCAGACCAAAGGTAAGAAGACCCGCAGCAACAAGCGTACTGATAAATTTATCGTACGTCGCCGTAGCAAATAATTTTAGAGGATAAGCCATGCCACGTTCTCTCAAGAAAGGTCCTTTTATTGACCTGCACTTGCTGAAGAAGGTAGAGAAAGCGGTGGAAAGCGGAGACAAGAAGCCCCTGCGCACTTGGTCCCGTCGTTCAACGATCTTTCCTAACATGATCGGTTTGACCATCGCTGTCCATAATGGTCGTCAGCACGTTCCAGTCTTTGTTACCGACGAAATGGTTGGTCACAAACTGGGTGAATTCGCACCGACTCGTACTTATCGCGGCCACGCTGCTGATAAAAAAGCGAAGAAGAAATAAGGTAGGAGGAAGAGATGGAAACTTTAGCTCAACATCGCCATGCTCGTTCTTCTGCACAGAAGGTTCGCCTTGTTGCTGACCTGATTCGCGGTAAGAAAGTGTCGCAGGCCCTGGACATCCTGACCTATACCAACAAGAAAGCTGCGGTATTGGTCAAGAAAGTACTGGAATCTGCCATTGCTAACGCTGAACACAACGATGGCGCTGACATCGACGATCTGAAAGTCGCGAAAATTTTCGTAGATGAAGGCCCAAGCATGAAGCGCATTATGCCGCGTGCGAAAGGTCGTGCAGATCGCATCCTGAAGCGCACCAGCCACATTACTGTGGTTGTGTCCGATCGCTGAGACTCTGGAGACTAGCAATGGGTCAGAAAGTACATCCTAATGGTATTCGCCTGGGTATTGTAAAACCATGGAACTCTACCTGGTTTGCGAACACCAAAGAATTCGCTGACAACCTGGACAGCGATTTTAAAGTACGTCAGTACCTGACTAAGGAACTGGCTAAAGCGTCTGTATCTCGTATCGTTATCGAGCGTCCAGCTAAGAGCATCCGTGTGACTATTCACACTGCTCGTCCTGGCATCGTTATCGGTAAGAAAGGCGAAGACGTAGAAAAACTGCGCAAGGTCGTAGCGGATATCGCTGGCGTTCCTGCACAGATCAATATCGCTGAAGTTCGTAAGCCTGAACTGGACGCTAAATTGGTTGCTGACAGCATCACTTCTCAGCTGGAACGTCGTGTTATGTTCCGTCGTGCTATGAAGCGTGCTGTACAGAACGCAATGCGTCTGGGCGCTAAGGGTATCAAAGTTGAAGTTAGCGGCCGTCTGGGCGGCGCGGAAATCGCACGTACCGAATGGTACCGTGAAGGTCGCGTACCGCTGCACACTCTGCGTGCTGACATCGACTACAACACCTCTGAAGCGCACACCACTTACGGTGTAATCGGCGTTAAGGTATGGATCTTCAAAGGTGAGATCCTGGGTGGTATGGCTGCTGTTGAACAACCGGAAAAACCGGCTGCTCAACCTAAAAAGCAGCAGCGTAAAGGCCGTAAATAAGGAGCGTCGCTGATGTTACAACCAAAGCGTACAAAATTCCGTAAAGTGCACAAAGGCCGCAACCGTGGTCTGGCGCAGGGTACGGATGTTAGCTTCGGCACTTTCGGTCTGAAAGCTGTTGGCCGTGGTCGTCTGACTGCACGTCAGATCGAAGCAGCACGTCGTGCAATGACCCGTGCAGTTAAGCGTCAAGGTAAGATCTGGATCCGTGTATTCCCGGACAAACCGATCACCGAGAAGCCGCTGGAAGTTCGTATGGGTAAAGGTAAAGGTAACGTGGAGTACTGGGTTGCCTTGATCCAACCGGGCAAAGTCCTTTATGAAATGGACGGTGTTCCGGAAGAGCTGGCCCGTGAAGCCTTCGGCCTGGCAGCAGCGAAACTGCCTATCAAAACCACCTTTGTAACTAAGACGGTGATGTAATGAAAGCAAAAGAGCTGCGTGAAAAAAGCGTTGAAGAGCTGAACGCTGAGCTGCTGAACCTGCTGCGTGAGCAGTTCAACCTGCGTATGCAGGCTGCAAGTGGCCAGCTGCAACAGACTCACCTGCTGAAGCAAGTGCGTCGCAATGTTGCACGCGTTAAGACTTTACTGACTCAGAAGGCGGGTGCGTAATGACCGATAAAATCCGTACTCTGCAAGGTCGTGTTGTTAGCGACAAAATGGAGAAATCCATTGTTGTAGCTATCGAACGTATTGTGAAACACCCGATCTACGGTAAATTCATCAAGCGTACGACCAAACTGCACGTACATGACGAGAACAACGAATGTGGTATCGGCGACAAGGTTGAAATCCGTGAATGCCGTCCACTGTCCAAGACTAAGTCCTGGACGCTGGTTCGCGTTGTAGAGAAAGCGGTTCTGTAATACAGTACGCATTCTCAATACGAATAAACGGCTCAGCGATGAGCCGTTTATTTTTTCTACCCATATTGCAGAAGCGGTGTTATAATGCCGCGCCCTCGATATGGGGCTTTTTAACGGCTCTGATTTTAGAGTCTCAGGTAGTAGTTGACATTAGCGGAGCACTAAAATGATCCAAGAACAGACTATGCTGAACGTCGCCGACAACTCCGGTGCACGTCGCGTAATGTGTATCAAGGTTCTGGGTGGCTCGCACCGTCGCTACGCAGGCGTAGGCGACATCATCAAGATCACCATCAAAGAAGCAATTCCACGTGGTAAGGTCAAAAAAGGTGATGTGCTGAAAGCGGTAGTGGTGCGCACCAAGAAGGGTGTTCGTCGCCCTGACGGTTCTGTCATTCGCTTCGATGGTAATGCATGCGTTATTTTGAACAATAACAGCGAGCAGCCTATCGGCACGCGTATCTTTGGGCCGGTAACTCGTGAACTTCGTACTGAGAAGTTCATGAAAATTATCTCTCTGGCACCAGAAGTACTCTAAGGAGCGAATCATGGCAGCGAAAATCCGTCGTGATGACGAAGTTATCGTGTTAACCGGTAAAGATAAAGGTAAACGCGGTAAAGTAAAAAATGTTCTGTCTTCCGGCAAACTCGTCGTTGAAGGTATCAACCTGGTTAAGAAACATCAGAAGCCGGTTCCGGCCCTGAACCAACCAGGTGGCATCGTTGAAAAAGAAGCTGCTATTCAGGTTTCTAACGTTGCAATCTTCAATGCGGCTACCGGCAAGGCTGACCGTGTAGGCTTTAGATTCGAAGACGGCAAAAAAGTCCGTTTCTTCAAGTCTAACAGCGAAACTATCAAGTAATTTGGAGTAGTACGATGGCGAAACTGCATGATTACTACAAAGACGAAGTAGTTAACAAACTCATGACTGAGTTTAACTACAATTCTGTCATGCAAGTCCCTCGGGTCGAGAAGATCACCCTGAACATGGGTGTTGGTGAAGCGATCGCTGACAAGAAACTGCTGGATAACGCAGCAGCTGACCTGACAGCAATCTCCGGTCAAAAACCGCTGATCACCAAAGCACGCAAATCTGTTGCAGGCTTCAAAATCCGTCAGGGCTATCCGATCGGCTGTAAAGTAACTCTGCGTGGCGAACGCATGTGGGAGTTCTTTGAGCGCCTGATCACTATTGCTGTTCCACGTATCCGTGACTTCCGTGGCTTGTCCGCTAAGTCTTTCGACGGTCGTGGTAACTACAGCATGGGTGTCCGTGAGCAGATCATCTTCCCAGAAATCGACTACGATAAAGTCGACCGCGTGCGTGGTTTGGATATTACCATTACCACTACTGCGAAATCTGACGAAGAAGGCCGTGCTCTGCTGGCTGCCTTTGACTTCCCGTTCCGCAAGTAAGGTAGGGTTACTGAATGGCTAAGCAATCAATGAAAGCACGCGAAGTAAAGCGCGTAGCTTTAGCTGATAAATTCTTCGCTAAACGCGCTGAACTGAAAGCGATCATTTCTGATGTGAACGCTTCCGACGAAGATCGTTGGAATGCGGTTCTCAAGCTGCAGTCTCTGCCGCGTGATTCCAGCCCGTCTCGTCAGCGTAACCGCTGTCGTCAAACAGGTCGTCCACATGGTTATGTGGGCAAGTTTGGGTTGAGCCGTATCAAACTGCGTGAAGCCGCCATGCGCGGTGAAGTGCCAGGCTTGAAAAAGGCTAGCTGGTAATTACCAATTGAATCACGGGAGTAAAGACAGATGAGCATGCAAGATCCGATCGCGGATATGCTGACCCGTATCCGTAACGGTCAGGCCGCGAACAAAGTTGCGGTCACCATGCCTTCCGCCAAGCTGAAAGTGGCAATTGCCAACGTGCTGAAGGAAGAAGGTTTTATCGAAGATTTTAAAGTTGAAGGCGACACCAAGCCGGAACTGGAACTTACTCTCAAGTATTTCCAGGGTAAAGCTGTTGTAGAAAGCATTCAGCGTGTCAGCCGCCCAGGCCTGCGCATCTATAAGAAAAAAGATGAGCTGCCAAAAGTTATGGCTGGTCTTGGTATCGCAGTTGTTTCTACCTCTAAAGGTGTTATGACTGATCGTGCAGCGCGCCAGGCTGGTCTTGGTGGCGAAATTATCTGCTACGTAGCCTAATCGGAGGAAAGAATGTCTCGTGTTGCTAAAGCACCGGTCGTCATTCCTGCCGGCGTTGATGTTAAAATCGACGGTCAGGTTATTACGATCAAAGGTAAAAACGGCGAGCTGACTCGTACCCTCAACAAAGCTGTTGAAGTTAAACATGCAGATAACGCTCTGACCTTCGGTCCACGTGATGGTTTCGTGGATGGATGGGCTCAGGCTGGTACCGCGCGTGCCCTGCTGAACTCAATGGTTGTTGGTGTTACCGAAGGCTTCACTAAAAAGCTTCAGCTGGTTGGTGTAGGTTATCGTGCAGCGATCAAAGGGAATGCAGTAGGCCTGTCTCTGGGCTTCTCACACCCTGTTGAGCATCCGCTGCCGGCCGGTATCACTGCAGAATGTCCGACTCAAACTGAAATCGTGCTGAAAGGCGCTGATAAACAGCTGATCGGTCAGGTTGCAGCAGATCTGCGCGCCTACCGTCGTCCTGAGCCTTACAAAGGCAAGGGTGTTCGTTACGCCGACGAAGTCGTGCGTACCAAAGAGGCTAAGAAGAAGTAAGGTAACACTATGGATAAGAAATCTGCTCGTATCCGTCGTGCGACCCGCGCACGCCGCAAGCTCAAAGAGCTGGGTGCAACTCGCCTGGTGGTACATCGTACCCCGCGTCATATTTACGCACAGGTAATTGCACCGAACGGTTCTGAAGTTCTGGTAGCTGCTTCTACTGTAGAAAAAGCTATCTCAGAACAATTGAAGTACACCGGTAACAAAGACGCCGCTGCAGCTGTAGGTAAAGCTGTTGCTGAACGCGCTCTGGAAAAAGGCATCAGCAATGTTTCCTTTGACCGTTCCGGGTTCCAATATCATGGTCGTGTCCAGGCACTGGCAGATGCTGCCCGTGAAGCTGGCCTTCAGTTCTAAGGTAGAGGTGTAAGATGGCTCACATCGAAAAACAGGCTGGCGAACTGCAGGAAAAGCTGATCGCGGTAAACCGCGTATCTAAAACCGTTAAAGGTGGTCGTATTTTCTCCTTCACAGCTCTGACTGTAGTAGGCGATGGTAACGGTCGCGTTGGTTTTGGTTACGGTAAAGCGCGTGAAGTTCCAGCAGCGATCCAGAAAGCGATGGAAAAAGCCCGTCGCAATATGATTAACGTCGCGCTGAACAACGGCACCCTGCAACACCCTGTTAAAGGTGTTCACACGGGTTCTCGTGTATTCATGCAGCCAGCTTCAGAAGGTACCGGTATCATCGCCGGTGGTGCAATGCGCGCCGTTCTGGAAGTTGCTGGGGTTCATAACGTTCTGGCCAAAGCATATGGTTCCACCAACCCGATTAACGTGGTTCGTGCAACTATTGATGGCCTGGAAAATATGAATTCTCCAGAAATGGTCGCTGCCAAGCGTGGTAAATCCGTTGAAGAAATTCTGGGGTAATTGACCATGGCAAAGACTATTAAAATCACTCAAACCCGCAGTGCAATCGGTCGTCTGCCGAAACACAAGGCAACGCTGCTTGGCCTGGGTCTGCGTCGTATTGGTCATACCGTTGAGCGCGAGGATACTCCTGCTGTTCGTGGTATGGTCAACGCGGTTTACTTCATGGTTAAAGTTGAGGAGTAAGAGATGCGTTTAAATACTCTGTCTCCGGCCGAAGGCTCTAAAAAGGCGGGTAAACGCCTGGGTCGTGGTATCGGTTCTGGCCTCGGCAAAACCGGTGGTCGTGGTCACAAAGGTCAGAACTCTCGTTCTGGCGGTGGCGTACGTCGCGGTTTCGAGGGTGGCCAGATGCCACTGTACCGTCGTCTGCCGAAGTTCGGCTTCACCTCTCGCAAAGCAGCGATCACAGCGGAAATCCGTCTGTCTGACCTGGCGAAAGTTGAAGGCGGCGTTGTAGACCTGAACACGCTGAAAGCAGCAAACATTATCGGTATTCAGATCGAGTTCGCGAAAGTGATCCTGTCTGGTGAAGTTTCTACTCCGGTAACTGTTCGTGGCCTGCGTGTTACTAAAGGTGCTCGTGCTGCTATCGAAGCTGCTGGCGGTAAAATTGAGGAATAAGTAGCAGATGGCTAAGCAACCGGGATTAGATTTTCAAAGTGCCAAAGGTGGATTTGGCGAGCTGAAACGCAGACTGCTGTTTGTTATCGGCGCGCTGATTGTGTTCCGTATTGGCTCTTTTATTCCGATCCCTGGTATCGATGCCGCTGTACTTGCCAAACTGCTTGAGCAACAGCGAGGCACCATCATTGAAATGTTCAACATGTTCTCTGGTGGTGCTCTCAGCCGTGCTTCTATCTTCGCTCTGGGTATCATGCCGTATATTTCGGCATCGATTATTATCCAGCTGCTGACGGTCGTTCATCCGGCCCTGGCAGAATTGAAGAAAGAAGGGGAGTCTGGACGTCGTAAGATTAGTCAGTACACCCGTTACGGTACTCTGGTGCTGGCAATATTCCAGTCGATCGGTATTGCTACCGGTCTGCCGAATATGCCTGGTATGCAGGGCCTGGTATTAAACCCAGGCTTTGCATTCTATTTCACCGCTGTTGTTAGTCTGGTCACAGGGACGATGTTCCTGATGTGGCTCGGCGAACAGATTACTGAGCGTGGTATCGGTAACGGTATCTCAATCATTATCTTCGCCGGTATTGTTGCGGGTCTTCCGCCAGCCATCGCCCACACTATCGAGCAAGCGCGTCAAGGCGACCTGCACTTCCTCCTGTTGCTGTTGGTTGCAGTATTAGTATTTGCAGTGACGTTCTTTGTTGTCTTCGTTGAACGTGGTCAACGCCGCATTGTGGTGAACTACGCGAAACGTCAGCAAGGTCGTCGTGTCTATGCTGCACAGAGCACACATTTACCGCTGAAAGTGAATATGGCGGGGGTAATCCCGGCAATCTTCGCTTCCAGTATTATTCTGTTCCCGGCAACCATCGCGTCATGGTTCGGGGGCGGTACTGGTTGGAACTGGCTGACAACAATTTCGCTGTATTTGCAGCCTGGGCAACCACTTTATGTGTTACTCTATGCGTCTGCGATCATCTTCTTCTGTTTCTTCTACACGGCGTTGGTCTTCAACCCGCGTGAAACAGCAGATAACCTGAAGAAGTCCGGTGCATTTGTACCAGGAATTCGTCCGGGAGAGCAAACGGCGAAGTATATCGATAAAGTAATGACCCGCCTGACTTTGGTTGGTGCGCTTTATATTACTTTTATCTGCCTGATCCCGGAGTTCATGCGTGATGCAATGAAAGTACCGTTCTACTTCGGTGGGACCTCACTGCTTATCGTTGTTGTCGTGATTATGGACTTTATGGCTCAAGTGCAAACTCTGATGATGTCCAGTCAGTATGAGTCTGCATTGAAGAAGGCGAACCTGAAAGGCTACGGCCGCTAATTGGTCGCCTGAGAAGTTACGGAGAGTAAAAATGAAAGTTCGTGCTTCCGTCAAGAAATTATGCCGTAACTGCAAAATCGTTAAGCGTGATGGTGTCATCCGTGTGATTTGCAGTGCCGAGCCGAAGCATAAACAGCGCCAAGGCTGATTATTTCGCATATTTTTCTTGCAAAGTTGGGTTGAGCTGGCTAGATTAGCCAGCCAATCTTTTGTATGTCTGTACGTTTCCATTTGAGTATCCTGAAAACGGGCTTTTCAGCATGGTGCGTACATATTAAATAGTAGGAGTGCATAGTGGCCCGTATAGCAGGCATTAACATTCCTGATCAGAAACATGCTGTGATCGCATTAACTTCGATCTACGGCGTCGGCAAGACCCGTTCTAAAGCCATTCTGGCTGCAGCGGGTATCGCTGAAGATGTTAAGATCAGTGAGCTGTCTGAAGAACAAATCGACACGCTGCGTGACGAAGTTGCCAAATTTGTCGTTGAAGGTGATCTGCGCCGTGAAATCAGCATGAGCATCAAGCGCCTGATGGATCTTGGTTGCTATCGCGGTTTGCGTCATCGTCGTGGTCTGCCAGTGCGCGGTCAGCGTACTAAGACCAACGCACGTACCCGTAAGGGTCCGCGCAAACCGATCAAGAAATAATCGGGGTGATTGAATAATGGCAAAGGCACCAGTTCGTGCACGTAAACGTGTAAGAAAACAAGTCTCTGACGGCGTGGCTCATATCCATGCTTCTTTCAACAACACCATCGTTACTATTACTGATCGTCAGGGTAACGCTTTGGGTTGGGCAACAGCCGGTGGTTCCGGTTTCCGTGGTTCTCGCAAATCCACTCCGTTCGCAGCTCAGGTTGCAGCAGAGCGTTGCGCTGAAGCCGTAAAAGAATACGGCATCAAGAATCTGGAAGTTATGGTTAAAGGTCCGGGTCCGGGTCGTGAATCTACTGTTCGCGCTCTGAACGCCGCTGGTTTCCGCATCACGAATATTACTGATGTGACTCCGATCCCTCATAACGGTTGTCGTCCGCCGAAAAAACGTCGCGTATAACGCTCGTTTTTTAGGTTAGTTGGAGATAGAAAATGGCAAGATATTTGGGTCCTAAGCTCAAGCTGAGCCGTCGTGAGGGCACCGACTTATTCCTTAAGTCTGGCGTTCGCGCGATCGATACCAAGTGTAAAATTGAACAAGCTCCTGGCCAGCACGGTGCGCGTAAACCGCGTCTGTCTGACTATGGTGTGCAGTTGCGTGAAAAGCAAAAAGTTCGCCGTATCTACGGTGTGCTGGAGCGTCAGTTCCGTAACTACTATAAAGAAGCAGCACGTCTGAAAGGCAACACAGGTGAAAACCTGCTGGCTCTGCTGGAAGGTCGTCTGGACAACGTTGTTTACCGTATGGGCTTCGGCGCGACTCGTGCTGAATCACGCCAGTTGGTTAGCCACAAAGCAATCATGGTAAACGGTCGTGTTGTTAACATCGCTTCTTATCAGGTTAAAGCGAATGACGTTGTTAGCATTCGTGAGAAAGCGAAAAAGCAATCTCGCGTGAAGGCCGCTCTGGAGCTGGCTGAGCAGCGTGAAAAGCCAACCTGGCTGGAAGTTGATGCTGGCAAGATGGAAGGTACGTTCAAGCGTCAGCCGGAACGTTCTGATCTGTCTGCGGACATTAACGAACACCTGATCGTCGAGCTTTACTCCAAGTAAAGCTTAGTACCAAAGAGAGGACACAATGCAGGGTTCTGTGACAGAGTTTCTAAAACCGCGCCTGGTAGATATCGAGCAAGTGAGTTCGACGCACGCCAAGGTGACCCTTGAGCCTTTAGAGCGTGGCTTTGGCCATACTCTGGGTAACGCACTGCGCCGTATTCTGCTCTCATCGATGCCGGGTTGCGCGGTGACCGAGGTTGAGATTGATGGTGTACTTCATGAGTACAGCACCAAAGAAGGCGTTCAGGAAGATATCCTTGAAATCCTGCTCAACCTGAAAGGGCTGGCGGTGAGAGTTCAGGGTAAAGATGAAGTTATTCTTACTCTGAATAAATCTGGCATTGGCCCTGTGACTGCAGCCGACATCACCCACGACGGTGATGTTGAAATCGTCAAGCCGCAGCACGTGATCTGCCACCTGACCGATGAGAACGCAGCTATTAGCATGCGTATCAAAGTTCAGCGCGGTCGTGGTTATGTGCCGGCTTCTGCCCGAATTCATTCGGAAGAAGATGAGCGCCCAATCGGCCGTCTGCTGGTCGACGCATGCTACAGCCCTGTAGAGCGTATTGCCTACAATGTTGAAGCAGCGCGTGTAGAACAGCGTACCGACCTGGACAAGCTGGTCATCGAAATGGAAACCAACGGCACAATCGATCCTGAAGAGGCGATTCGTCGTGCGGCAACCATCCTGGCAGAACAACTGGAAGCTTTCGTTGACTTACGTGATGTTCGTCAGCCGGAAGTGAAAGAAGAGAAACCAGAATTCGATCCGATCCTGCTGCGCCCTGTTGACGATCTCGAATTGACTGTCCGCTCTGCTAACTGCCTCAAGGCAGAAGCTATCCACTATATCGGTGATCTGGTACAGCGTACCGAGGTTGAGTTGCTGAAAACGCCGAACTTGGGTAAAAAATCTCTTACCGAGATTAAAGACGTGCTGGCTTCACGTGGTTTGTCTCTGGGCATGCGCCTGGAAAACTGGCCACCAGCAAGCATTGCTGACGAGTAACCGGATCACAGGTTAAGGTTTTACTGAGAAGGATAAGGTCATGCGCCATCGTAAGAGTGGTCGTCAACTGAACCGCAACAGCAGCCATCGCCAGGCTATGTTCCGCAACATGGCAGGTTCACTGGTTCGTCATGAAATCATCAAGACGACCCTGCCTAAAGCGAAAGAGCTGCGTCGCGTAGTTGAGCCGCTGATTACTCTTGCCAAGACTGACAGCGTTGCTAATCGTCGTCTGGCATTCGCCCGCACTCGTGATAACGAGATCGTGGCAAAACTGTTTAACGAACTGGGCCCGCGTTTCGCGAGCCGTGCCGGTGGTTACACTCGCATTCTGAAGTGTGGTTTCCGTGCAGGCGACAACGCGCCGATGGCTTACATCGAGCTGGTTGATCGTTCAGAGAAAGCAGAAGCTGCTGCAGAGTAATCTGCAGTAACGTAAAAAAACCCGCCTCGGCGGGTTTTTTTATATCCGCAGTATCTCCACTTCTCTACAATGTCTGTATTAATTCTGTTCATCCCCTGGAGCTGACGATGTGGTTGCTTGACCAGTGGGCAGAACGCCATATTCGCGATGCCCAAAATAAAGGTGATTTCGACGATCTCCCCGGAAGCGGCGAACCTCTTGTGCTGGAAGATGATTCGCATATTGCGCCTGAACTGCGGGCCGGATACCGTTTACTAAAAAACGCCGGCTGTCTTCCTCCTGAGCTTGAGCAGCGCAGAGAGGCCGTTGAACTTATCGATTTGCTAAAAGGTATTCGTCGGGACGATCCACGACATACTGAACTTAGCCGCAGGCTTGCCCTTGTCGAGCTCAAGTTACGTCAGGCCGGGTTGAGTACTGAATTTCTGCATGGCGAATACAGTGAAAGATTGATGCAGAAAATAAACGAGGAGTAGCGATGTACCGTATCGGTGAACTTGCAAAGCTCGCGAACGTAACGCCGGATACTATCCGATATTACGAAAAGCAGCAGATGATCGATCATGAAGTACGCACAGAAGGCGGGTTTCGGCTTTATACCGATAACGATCTACAGCGTTTAAGATTTATACGCTATGCGCGACAGCTTGGATTCACGCTGGACTCGATCCGCGAGTTATTATCGATCCGCATCGATCCTGAACATCATACCTGCCAGGAATCAAAAAGCATCGTGCAGGCCCGGCTTGATGAAGTTGAAGCCCGTATTCAGGAGCTGCAAACCATGCAACGTTCTCTGCAAAGGCTGAATGATGCCTGCTGTGGAACGGCCCATAGCAGTATTTATTGTTCAATTCTTGAAGCCCTTGAACAGGGGGCCAGTGGAGAAACGCGGGGATGTTGATTTTTAATCCACCCGGGTCTAGACTTCAGTCGTCATAAATCATGCTCAGGAGAAAAGATGAGCCACTATCAGCATACGAAGGGACAAATTAAAGACAATGCCATTGAGGCCTTACTTCACGACCCGCTTTTTCGACAGCGTGTTGAAAAGAATAAAAAAGGGAAGGGAAGTTATCTGCGTAAAAACAAACATGCAAAACGGGGTAACTGGGAGGCCAGTGGCAAGCAAGCGAATCGCTTATTTACCACTGGCCTTCCTGCTTTAATTTGCTGATTAAACGCGGTTGTTCTGCTCTTTTAACAGATCGCGGATTTCAGTCAGCAAGACTTCTTCTTTCGTTGGTGCTGGCGCAGCTGCTGGCTCTTCTTTTTTACGGTTGAGTCTGTTGATCAGCTTGATAGCCATGAAAATAGCAAACGCCACAATCACGAAATCAAATACGTTCTGAATAAATAAGCCATAATGCATCACTACTGCCGGGATATCCCCCTGCGCTTCACGCAGCGTGAAGGCAAATTGTTTGAAATCAATGCCCCCGATGAGCAACCCTAAAGGTGGCATGATGATATCTGCAACTAATGATGAAACAATCTTGCCGAATGCCGCACCAATAATGACACCCACTGCCAAATCAACCACGTTCCCGCGCATCGCAAATTCGCGAAATTCTTTAATAAAACTCATTATGTTCTCCTTGTGCCAGCTGACGACTATAAGTTTAACAAATGATTAGCTATTTGCCATTCGGGATAATTAAACGTTATGAAAAATAAAAGGCACAGGAATTAAGCGGTTAAAGCGTGGGTGCTCGTATGCGAGCACCCGACTCATTAAAGGAAGAAGGGACTTGGCTGGAATAAACGTTCGACGTCGGTAATAAACTTTTTATCGGTAAGGAACATAATTACGTGATCGCCTTGTTCAATACGCAAATTATCATTGGCGATCATGACATCATTCCCACGCACGACAGCGCCGATTATGGTGCCTGGCGGCAATTTAATTTCGTCGATGGCGCGGCCCACAACGCGTGACGTGGTTTCATCACCATGCGCCACCGCTTCAATGGCTTCAGCCACACCGCGGCGGAGCGATGAAACACCGACAATGTCCGCTTTACGTACATGGCTAAGCAGGGCAGAAATCGTTGCCTGCTGCGGTGAAATGGCAATATCAATAACGCTGCCCTGAACGAGATCAACATAAGCCTTACGCTGGATAAGCACCATGACCTTCTTTGCCCCCATACGCTTGGCGAGCATGGCAGACATAATATTCGCCTCGTCATCATTAGTGACGGCAATAAAAAGATCTACTTGATCAATATGTTCTTCTGCCAGCAGCTCCTGATCCGACGCATCGCCATAAAATACGATCGTATTTTGCAACTTCTCCGCCAGTTCAGAAGCACGCTGTTGATCGCGCTCGATCAATTTCACGCTATAGTCTTTTTCCAGCCTGCGCGCGAGACCCGCGCCGATATTGCCGCCGCCGACCAGCATAATACGTTTATAAGGCTTTTCGAGACGCTGTAGCTCACTCATCACCGCACGGATATGCTGAGAGGCAGCAATAAAGAAGACCTCATCGCCAGCTTCGACAATGGTAGAGCCTTGCGGGCGGATAGGTCTGTCGTGACGGAAAATAGCGGCGACGCGCGTATCAATATGGGGCATATGTTCGCGCATGGTGGACAACGCGTTGCCAATCAATGGCCCACCGTAATAAGCCTTAACTACAGCCAGACTGACTTTCCCTTCGGCAAAGTTCACCACCTGCAGTGCCCCTGGATATTCGATCAGGCGATAGATATTGTCGATAACCAGTTGTTCAGGCGCGATGAGATGATCGATTGGAACCGCTTCTGAATTAAACAGTTTCTCGGCATCGCGAACATAGTCCGGAGAGCGGATACGTGCGATTCGGTTTGGTGTGTTGAAAAGCGAATAGGCTACCTGACAAGCCACCATATTGGTTTCATCAGAACTGGTGACCGCAACCAGCATGTCGGCATCGTCAGCGCCAGCCTCGCGCAGAACGCGCGGATGCGAACCGTGACCCTGCACAACGCGAAGGTCAAATTTGTCCTGCAATACGCGCAGACGATCTCCGTTGGTATCAACAATAGTGATGTCATTGTTTTCGCCAACCAGGTTTTCTGCCAGCGTTCCACCAACCTGTCCTGCGCCCAGAATGATAATCTTCATATCTTGTGACCTGTTCTCAACATCACTCTTTGATTAGCTTAGCGTAAAAGAAGCCATCACCCTCTTCCGCACCCGGCAGGTTCTGCTGACCCGGGTTTTCAGGTGTTCCCGTATCACGCAGCGTAGCGTCCGGAGTGCGTTTAAGGAAGGCCGCGATTTGCTGGCTGTTTTCTTCCGGCAGCACGGAGCAGGTCGCGTAGATCAGCGTTCCACCAGGTTTTAGATGCGGCCAGATGGCGTCAAGAATATCCGATTGCAGTTGGGCAAGTTCCTTGATATCACGATCGCGGCGCAGCCACTTGATATCGGGGTGACGGCGAATAACACCGGTTGCAGAGCAAGGGGCATCCAGCAAAATACGATCGAATTGTGTTTCACCACACCATTCTGCGGGTTTGCGTCCATCGCCCTGCTTAACCTGAGCCTTCATACCCAGACGCTTAAGGTTATCGTAGACGCGTGAAAGACGCTGCTCATCAACATCGACTGCCATCACGCTGGCCTGCGGAGCCACTTCCAGAATGTGCGTTGTTTTTCCGCCCGGTGCTGCGCACAGATCGAGGATCTGCTCGCCATTTTTCGGGTCAAGGAAAGTCATACAACCCTGAGCAGAGGCATCCTGTACGGTCACCCAGCCTTCATCAAAACCGGGTAAAGCATGTACCGGTGCAGGGGAAGCTAAACGCACGGCGTCAGGATAGGCATCATGTGTGAATCCACTCATTCCGGCCTCTTCGAGCAAGCTCAGCCAGGCATCGCGGGTATGATGATTCCGGTTAACGCGCAGCCACATCGGTGGACGTTGATTATTGGCTTCGGCAATGTTTTGCCATTGTTGTGGATACGCCTTTTTAAGGCGATTCAGAAGCCAGTCCGGATGCAGGTAACGTGTTTCGCTTTGCGTAAATTCAGCCAGCAGCTCTTCCTGCTGTCGCTGGAACTGACGCAGTACACCGTTGATCAACCCTTTCAACTGAGGACGTTTAATCGCAACGGCACCTTCCACCGTCTCAGCCAGTGCGGCATGAGGGGGGATTCGGGTATGAAGAAGCTGATAAAAACCCACCATAATCAAATAATGTATGGTGCGCTGTTTGCCGGTCATTGGGCGTGACATCAGCTTATTAATGAGCCACTCAAGTTGAGAGAGAGTGCGCAGGACGCCAAAACAGAGCTCCTGAAGCAGGGCTTTGTCTTTATCAGATACTTTTTGTTGCAGGGGAGGCAGGACATTACTCAATGACTGACCCTGCTCGATGACCTGCTCAACGGCCTGCGCCGCCATACTGCGAAGATTTTGTTTTTTCATAACCGTAAAAATAAAAATGCCCGGAACACCGGGCTTTAAGCAAATATTGGATCAGGCAAGGCGATTGCCCGGTATAAACCATTCGCGACGGGAATTTAACAGATCCTGTGCACTCATGGCTTTCTTACCGGCCGGTTGTAATGACTCAAGATTCAGGATCCCTTCTGCAGTCGCAACCTGGATTCCGTTCTTGCTGGCGTCGATAATCGTACCGGGTTCAGCTGCTGTGATGCTGTTAATCACTGACGCTTTCCAGACTTTCAGGGGCTGCTCATCAATCATCAGCCAGCTCATTGGCCATGGATTGAAGGCGCGGATGCAGCGTTCAAGTTGAGCGGCGGAGAGAGACCAGTCGATCCGGGCTTCTTCTTTGCTCAGTTTTTCGGCGTAGGTGACGAGAGACTCATCCTGAACCTCAGGCTTCGCCGTATTGTCAGCAAGCTGCTGTAAGGTCTTAATGAGCCCTTGTGGGCCGAGATCTGCCAGCTTGTCATACAGCGTAGCGCTGGTATCTTCTGCCGTAATGGGACACGTCAACTTATACAGCATGTCGCCCGTGTCTAAACCTACATCCATCTTCATGATTGTAACGCCGGTTTTAGCATCACCCGCCCACAGGGAGCGCTGTATAGGTGCCGCACCACGCCAACGCGGGAGCAGGGAACCATGCACGTTGATACAGCCCAGGCGAGGCATATCAAGCACGGCTTTTGGCAGAATTAAACCATACGCCACCACCACCATTACGTCGGCATCCAGGTCAGCAACCAGCTGCTGGTTTTCCTGTGGGCGTAAGGAGGCGGGCTGGAAAACGGGTAGCCCATGCTCTTCTGCCAGCACCTTTACGGGGCTCGGCATCAGTTTTTTACCGCGACCTGCCGGGCGGTCCGGCTGGGTAAAGACGCCAACAACCTGGTGACCAGAAGATAACAGCGCGCCAAGATGACGCGCTGCAAAATCAGGGGTTCCCGCGAAGATAATACGTAGTGTTTTAGACACGATGATCCTTGTATCCGGGGGGACGTTATGCGCGAGAGCGCAAACGATCCAGTTTCTCTACTTTCTGACGAATACGCTGCTGTTTCAGCGGCGAGAGGTAATCGATAAACAGTTTACCGACCAGATGATCCATCTCATGCTGAATACAAATCGCCAGCAGGTCGTCTGCTTCCAGTTCGAACGGATTACCGTCACGATCCAGGGCGCGAATTTTCACTTTTTCGGCACGTGGCACCAAAGCGCGCTGTTCAGGAATGGACAAACAGCCTTCCTCGATACCCGTTTCGCCGCTCTTTTCAAGCAACTCAGGGTTAATCAGCACCAGACGCTCATCGCGATTTTCAGAAACGTCGATCACGATAATACGCTTGTGAATGTCTACCTGGGTCGCCGCCAGGCCAATGCCTTCTTCAGCGTACATGGTATCGAACATATCATCGACGATACGCTGAATTTCTGCATTCACTTCTTTAACCGGTTCAGCGACGATGCGAAGGCGCTCGTCCGGAATATGTAACACTTGCAAAACTGCCATAAATTTCCAGAGTCGTGTTCAGGAGTTGATAAGAATATTACTTCTATTCTAGACAAATCCCCGGTCGATTGACAGCATCAGTGACCAATCGCAATGATTGCGCAGGCCGCTTATGGCAGGGGGAAAGGATGACGTCTACCGAGATATGGTTACGGCTTATCCACACGGGTTCTCTGTGTGGTGATGGGATGCTGGAAGCCGCTGCACGGTTGCTCAAGCAGACAAATATAGATGTTCCTGCTGTCATAGACGCCGGGCTGTCAGCAAAACAGGCTAGCCGGTTCTTTGCCTTAGAGGAAAGTGAACTGGAGCGAAGCCTTAAGTGGCTTGAAATGCCGGGAAATCATTTGTTGACGGCAAACCATCCCTTTTATCCCCCTTTGCTGCGAACGATTCCCGATTATCCTGGGGCATTATGTGTAAAAGGTAACTTAGCGACACTTAATACTGTCCAACTGGCTGTGGTGGGGAGTCGGGCGCCGTCATGGTACGGTGAGCGGTGGGGGAAAATCCTGTGCGAACAGCTTTCACAAAGCGGTTTCACAATCACCAGTGGGTTGGCCTGCGGTATTGACGGTGTCGCCCATCACGCTGCGCTGTCCGCAAAAGGACGTAGCGTGGCCGTGCTGGGGAACGGCCTGTTTAGCGTTTATCCCCGTCGGCATCAGGCTCTGGCGATGCAGATTATTGAATCTGACGGGGCGATAGTGTCTGAGTTTCCTCTCTCGGCACAGCCCCGACCGGCAAACTTTCCGCGCCGTAATCGGATTATCAGCGGGTTAAGCCAGGGCGTCTTGGTCGTTGAAGCGGCAGTGCGAAGCGGCTCTCTGGTCACGGCCCGGTGCGCACTTGAGCAGGGGCGGGAGGTTTTCGCCTTGCCCGGTCCGATAGGTAACCCCGGCTGCGAAGGGCCACACTGGCTGATAAAGCAGGGCGCAACGCCGGTAACCGAGGTAGGGGATATTCTTGAAAATTTGCAACATGGGTTGCAATGGCTGCAGGAAGATCCCGAAAAGCGACATTATTCGTCAGATCAGGGAAAGGTGGCATTGCCATTTCCTAAGCTCCTGGCTAACGTAGGAGATGAGGTAACACCTGTTGACGTTGTCGCTGAACGTGCCGGCCAACCTGTGCCAGTAACGGTAGCACAGCTACTCGAACTGGAGTTAGCAGGGTGGATCGCAGCTGTACCCGGCGGCTATGTCCGATTAAGGAGGGCATGCCATGTTCGACGTACTGATGTATTTGTTTGAGACTTACATCCATAACGAAGCAGAAATGCGAGTGGATCAGGACAAATTGACACAGGATCTTACCGATGCGGGGTTTGAGCGGGAAGATATCTATAATGCGTTGATGTGGCTGGAAAAACTGGCTGATTATCAGGAAGGCCTCGCCGAACCGATGCAGCTTGCTTCTGACCCATTGTCAGTACGCATCTATACCGCTGAAGAGTGTGAAAGGCTGGATGCCAGCTGCCGGGGATTCATCTTATTCCTTGAGCAGATTCAGGTGCTAAACCTCGAAACGAGAGAAATGGTGATAGAGCGCGTCATGGCGCTGGATACGGCAGAATTTGAACTGGAAGATCTCAAATGGGTGATCCTGATGGTTCTGTTTAATATCCCGGGTTGTGAAAATGCCTATCAGCAAATGGAAGAATTACTCTTTGAAGTGAATGAAGGTATGCTGCATTAATTCAAATGTGCAGCACCAAGAGTTGTTATGGCCAAATCCGCACTATTTACGGTGCATAAAAACGAGCCCTGCCCGCAGTGCGGGGCTGAACTTGTTATTCGGTCCGGGAAACACGGTCCGTTTCTCGGTTGTTCACACTATCCGGAATGTGATTATGTCCGTCCTCTTAAAAGCCAGGCGGATGGACATATCGTCAAAATTCTGGAGGGGCAGTTATGTCCTGCCTGTGGTGGTGAATTAGCGTTGCGTCAGGGGCGGTTCGGTATGTTTATTGGCTGTAGCCGTTATCCGGAATGTGAGCATACAGAACAAATTGATAAGCCAGATGAAACGGCTATTGCCTGTCCTCAGTGCCAACGTGGTCAACTGGTACAGCGTCGTTCTCGTTTTGGTAAGACTTTCCATTCCTGCGATCGTTACCCTGACTGCCAGTTCGTTATCAATTTCAAACCGGTAGCGGGTATCTGCGTGCATTGCCATTATCCGCTACTCATCGAGAAGAAAACCGCGCAAGGCATTAAACGCTTCTGCGCCAGTAAACAATGTGGAAAGCCGGTTCCGGCGGATCAAAACAGTGAATAATAACCTGCCATCAGGTTCCATTGCGTATGCAGTGGACGTACTGAAAAAAGAAGAAGTCATCGCTTATCCAACTGAAGCTGTTTTTGGGGTCGGTTGCGATCCTGACAGTGAGACGGCCGTTGGCCGATTGCTGGCACTTAAGCAACGGCCTGTCGAAAAAGGACTGATTTTAATCGCGGCCAATTATGAGCAGCTTAAACCTTACATTGATGATTCCATGCTTACCCCGGCCCAGCGTGAAGCCATCTTCTCCGTATGGCCTGGACCGGTGACCTTCGTTTTCCCGGCCCAGCCGACAACACCGCGCTGGTTAACCGGAAGGTTTGATTCGCTGGCGGTGCGCGTCACCGACCATCCGCTGGTGGTTGAGCTTTGTGTGGCGTTTGGTAAACCACTGGTTTCAACCAGCGCGAATCTGACCGGGTTACCTCCGTGCCGGACAACCGAAGAAGTGCTGGCACAGTTCGGGAATGATTTCCCGGTTGCTGCCGGCGAGACGGGAGGGCGCCTGAATCCGTCCGAAATTCGCGACGCATTAACCGGTGAACGTTTTCGTCAGGGGTAATCTCATGGAAACTTATGCTGTTTTTGGTAACCCGATTGCGCACAGTAAGTCACCCTTGATCCATCAGCAATTTGCGGAACAGTTGCAGATAGATCACCCTTACGGTCGCGTGCTGGCACCGGTTGATGCATTTATCCCAACGCTCGAGGCGTTTTTCGCTGCGGGCGGCAAAGGGGCGAATGTGACGGTTCCCTTTAAAGAAGAGGCATTTGAACGTGCAGACGAACTGACCGAGCGTGCTTCACTTGCTGGTGCAGTAAATACCTTAAAACGGCTTGAGGATGGCCGCCTTCTGGGTGACAACACTGACGGGATTGGTTTACTGAGCGATCTGGAAAGACTTTCGTTTATCAAGCCTGGTTTCCGGGTTCTGCTGATTGGTGCGGGTGGTGCATCGCGGGGCGTGCTGTTGCCCCTGCTTTCACTGGACTGTGCAGTGACCATTACCAACAGAACCTTTTCCAGGGCAGAAGCGCTGGCGGCGTTGTTTGCCCATACCGGTAGCGTGAGCGCCATCGCGCTTGAGGATCTCGAAGACCGTGAATTTGATCTGGTCATCAATGCCACGTCCAGCGGCATTAATGGTGAGATCCCGGCAATCCCCGTTTCTCTTATCAACTCTCATATGTACTTCTATGACATGTTTTACCAGAAAGGGAAGACACCCTTCCTTATGTGGTGTGAAGAACATGGCGCGAAACAGTTAGCCGATGGGCTGGGGATGCTGGTGGGCCAGGCTGCGCATGCGGTGCTGCTCTGGCATGGGGTGTTACCTGCAGTCGAGCCGGTGATAGAAAAGTTAAAGCAGGAGCTTTCGGCGTGAATCAGGCTATTCACTTCCCGGACAGAGAGAGCTGGGATGAGGATAAACAAGCAGTCTGCTTCCCGGTGCTGGTGCAGGGGATGCAACTTACCTGTGCCATTCATAGGGAAACGCTGCTACGTCGTTTTGGCGGTTCAGATCCTTTAGACATATTTTGTGAAAATCGCTGGGATCTTGAAGAAGAAGCCAGCGATTTAATCCGCGACCAGCAGGAAGACGATCAGGGCTGGGTCTGGTTATCCTGATCCAGATAGTCATTCTTCCATTTAACGTAGTTGTTCGCCGAGTATTTTAATCCTTCGATCTCTGCCTCCTTCAGGGGGCGGATCTGTTTTACAGGGCTACCCAGATAGAGATAGCCGCTCTCCAGCCGTTTGTTCTGCGGGACCAGGCTACCGGCACCAATCATTACGTCATCTTCTACTATGACGCCATCCAGCAAAATCGATCCCATGCCAACAAGTACGCGATTTCCTATAGTGCAGCCGTGAAGCATCACTTTGTGACCAACGGTGACATCCTCTCCAATAATGAGTGGATTACCTTCCGGGTTATAAGAGGATTTGTGCGTGACATGCAGAACGCTGCCGTCCTGAATATTGGTACGTGCGCCAATCGACACAGAGTTAACGTCTCCCCTGATGGCAACGAGTGGCCAGATACTGACATCATCAGCCATTCGGACATCACCTACGACTACGCTGCTGGCATCGATCATCACGCGATCGCCTTGTTTGGGGAACAGATCTTTATAAGGACGTAATACAGTAGACATAACTACCTCTAAGGATGAGCGCTAGACAGAAGACTTTGATCATATTATGGGATCGAGGCAAGGCAAAATACGTCAATATTTAAGCAGATCGGGCGGGATTTCAGCGAAAAGCGCGGAAAATCAGCAGTTGGAAAAAAAGATCTAAAAAATACTTGTGCTAAAAAATGGGATCCCTATAATGCGCCTCCATCGACACGGCAGATGTGAATCACTTCACAGACAACCCGGTCGGTTGAAGAGAAAAAATCCTGAAATAACGGGTTGACTCTGAAAGAGGAAAGCGTAATATACGCCACCTCGCAACGGTGAGCGAAAGCCGCGTTGCAACTGCTCTTTAACAATTTATCAGACAATCTGTGTGGGCACTCAAAGTGACATGGATTCTTAACGTCGCAAGACGAAAAATGAATACCAAGTCTCTGAGTGAACATACGTAATTCATTACGAAGTTTAATTCACGAGCATCAAACTTAAATTGAAGAGTTTGATCATGGCTCAGATTGAACGCTGGCGGCAGGCCTAACACATGCAAGTCGAACGGTAGCACAGAGAGCTTGCTCTCGGGTGACGAGTGGCGGACGGGTGAGTAATGTCTGGGAAACTGCCTGATGGAGGGGGATAACTACTGGAAACGGTAGCTAATACCGCATAACGTCGCAAGACCAAAGAGGGGGACCTTCGGGCCTCTTGCCATCAGATGTGCCCAGATGGGATTAGCTAGTAGGTGGGGTAACGGCTCACCTAGGCGACGATCCCTAGCTGGTCTGAGAGGATGACCAGCCACACTGGAACTGAGACACGGTCCAGACTCCTACGGGAGGCAGCAGTGGGGAATATTGCACAATGGGCGCAAGCCTGATGCAGCCATGCCGCGTGTATGAAGAAGGCCTTCGGGTTGTAAAGTACTTTCAGCGGGGAGGAAGGTGTTGTGGTTAATAACCACAGCAATTGACGTTACCCGCAGAAGAAGCACCGGCTAACTCCGTGCCAGCAGCCGCGGTAATACGGAGGGTGCAAGCGTTAATCGGAATTACTGGGCGTAAAGCGCACGCAGGCGGTCTGTCAAGTCGGATGTGAAATCCCCGGGCTCAACCTGGGAACTGCATTCGAAACTGGCAGGCTAGAGTCTTGTAGAGGGGGGTAGAATTCCAGGTGTAGCGGTGAAATGCGTAGAGATCTGGAGGAATACCGGTGGCGAAGGCGGCCCCCTGGACAAAGACTGACGCTCAGGTGCGAAAGCGTGGGGAGCAAACAGGATTAGATACCCTGGTAGTCCACGCCGTAAACGATGTCGACTTGGAGGTTGTGCCCTTGAGGCGTGGCTTCCGGAGCTAACGCGTTAAGTCGACCGCCTGGGGAGTACGGCCGCAAGGTTAAAACTCAAATGAATTGACGGGGGCCCGCACAAGCGGTGGAGCATGTGGTTTAATTCGATGCAACGCGAAGAACCTTACCTACTCTTGACATCCAGAGAACTTTCCAGAGATGGATTGGTGCCTTCGGGAACTCTGAGACAGGTGCTGCATGGCTGTCGTCAGCTCGTGTTGTGAAATGTTGGGTTAAGTCCCGCAACGAGCGCAACCCTTATCCTTTGTTGCCAGCGGTTAGGCCGGGAACTCAAAGGAGACTGCCAGTGATAAACTGGAGGAAGGTGGGGATGACGTCAAGTCATCATGGCCCTTACGAGTAGGGCTACACACGTGCTACAATGGCGCATACAAAGAGAAGCGACCTCGCGAGAGCAAGCGGACCTCATAAAGTGCGTCGTAGTCCGGATTGGAGTCTGCAACTCGACTCCATGAAGTCGGAATCGCTAGTAATCGTAGATCAGAATGCTACGGTGAATACGTTCCCGGGCCTTGTACACACCGCCCGTCACACCATGGGAGTGGGTTGCAAAAGAAGTAGGTAGCTTAACCTTCGGGAGGGCGCTTACCACTTTGTGATTCATGACTGGGGTGAAGTCGTAACAAGGTAACCGTAGGGGAACCTGCGGTTGGATCACCTCCTTACCTTAAAGAACCTGCCTTTGTAGTGCTCACACAGATTGTCTGATGAAAAGTAAATAGCAAGGCGTCTTGCGATTGAGACTTCAGTGTCCCCTTCGTCTAGAGGCCCAGGACACCGCCCTTTCACGGCGGTAACAGGGGTTCGAATCCCCTAGGGGACGCCACTTGCTGGTTCGTGAGTGAAAGTCACCTGCCGTCATATCTCAAAACTGACTTGCGAGTCATGTTTGAGATATTTGCTCTTTAAAAATCTGGATCAAGCTGAAAATTGAAACGACACACATGTTATGTGTGTTCGAGTCTCTCAAATTTTCGCAAACCGATGATGAATCGAAAGAAACATCTTCGGGTTGTGAGGTTAAGCGACTAAGCGTACACGGTGGATGCCCTGGCAGTCAGAGGCGATGAAGGACGTGCTAATCTGCGAAAAGCGCCGGCGAGGTGATATGAACCTTTGACCCGGCGATGTCCGAATGGGGAAACCCAGTGTGATTCGTCACACTATCGTTAACTGAATACATAGGTTAACGAGGCGAACCGGGGAACTGAAACATCTAAGTACCCCGAGGAAAAGAAATCAACCGAGATTCCCCCAGTAGCGGCGAGCGAACGGGGAGCAGCCCGGAGTCTGAATCAGCTTGTGTGTTAGTGGAACGGTCTGGAAAGTCCGACGGTACAGGGTGATAGTCCCGTACACGAAAATGCACAGGTTGTGAACTCGAAGAGTAGGGCGGGACACGTGGTATCCTGTCTGAATATGGGGGGACCATCCTCCAAGGCTAAATACTCCTGACTGACCGATAGTGAACCAGTACCGTGAGGGAAAGGCGAAAAGAACCCCGGCGAGGGGAGTGAAAAAGAACCTGAAACCGTGTACGTACAAGCAGTGGGAGCCTACTTGTTAGGTGACTGCGTACCTTTTGTATAATGGGTCAGCGACTTATATTCTGTAGCAAGGTTAACCGTATAGGGGAGCCGAAGGGAAACCGAGTCTTAACTGGGCGTTAAGTTGCAGGGTATAGACCCGAAACCCGGTGATCTAGCCATGGGCAGGTTGAAGGTTGGGTAACACTAACTGGAGGACCGAACCGACTAATGTTGAAAAATTAGCGGATGACCTGTGGCTGGGGGTGAAAGGCCAATCAAACCGGGAGATAGCTGGTTCTCCCCGAAAGCTATTTAGGTAGCGCCTCGTGAATTCATCTTCGGGGGTAGAGCACTGTTTCGGCTAGGGGGCCATCCCGGCTTACCAACCCGATGCAAACTACGAATACCGAAGAATGTTATCACGGGAGACACACGGCGGGTGCTAACGTCCGTCGTGAAGAGGGAAACAACCCAGACCGCCAGCTAAGGTCCCAAAGTCATGGTTAAGTGGGAAACGATGTGGGAAGGCACAGACAGCCAGGATGTTGGCTTAGAAGCAGCCATCATTTAAAGAAAGCGTAATAGCTCACTGGTCGAGTCGGCCTGCGCGGAAGATGTAACGGGGCTAAACCATGCACCGAAGCTGCGGCAGCGACACTATGTGTTGTTGGGTAGGGGAGCGTTCTGTAAGCCGTTGAAGGTGGCCTGTGAGGGTTGCTGGAGGTATCAGAAGTGCGAATGCTGACATAAGTAACGATAAAGCGGGTGAAAAGCCCGCTCGCCGGAAGACCAAGGGTTCCTGTCCAACGTTAATCGGGGCAGGGTGAGTCGACCCCTAAGGCGAGGCCGAAAGGCGTAGTCGATGGGAAACAGGTTAATATTCCTGTACTTGGTGTTACTGCGAAGGGGGGACGGAGAAGGCTATGTTAGCCGGGCGACGGTTGTCCCGGTTTAAGCATGTAGGCGGAGGTTCCAGGTAAATCCGGTACCTTTTAACGCTGAGGTGTGATGACGAGGCACTACGGTGCTGAAGTAACAAATGCCCTGCTTCCAGGAAAAGCCTCTAAGCATCAGGTAACACGAAATCGTACCCCAAACCGACACAGGTGGTCAGGTAGAGAATACCAAGGCGCTTGAGAGAACTCGGGTGAAGGAACTAGGCAAAATGGTGCCGTAACTTCGGGAGAAGGCACGCTGATATGTAGGTGAAGCCCCTGCGGGTGGAGCTGAAATCAGTCGAAGATACCAGCTGGCTGCAACTGTTTATTAAAAACACAGCACTGTGCAAACACGAAAGTGGACGTATACGGTGTGACGCCTGCCCGGTGCCGGAAGGTTAATTGATGGGGTTAGCGGTAACGCGAAGCTCTTGATCGAAGCCCCGGTAAACGGCGGCCGTAACTATAACGGTCCTAAGGTAGCGAAATTCCTTGTCGGGTAAGTTCCGACCTGCACGAATGGCGTAATGATGGCCAGGCTGTCTCCACCCGAGACTCAGTGAAATTGAACTCGCTGTGAAGATGCAGTGTACCCGCGGCAAGACGGAAAGACCCCGTGAACCTTTACTATAGCTTGACACTGAACACTGGTCCTTGATGTGTAGGATAGGTGGGAGGCTTTGAAGCGTGGACGCCAGTCTGCGTGGAGCCGACCTTGAAATACCACCCTTTAATGGCTGGTGTTCTAACGTAGACCCGTGATCCGGGTTGCGGACAGTGTCTGGTGGGTAGTTTGACTGGGGCGGTCTCCTCCCAAAGAGTAACGGAGGAGCACGAAGGTTAGCTAATCCTGGTCGGACATCAGGAGGTTAGTGCAATGGCATAAGCTAGCTTGACTGCGAGAGTGACGGCTCGAGCAGGTGCGAAAGCAGGTCATAGTGATCCGGTGGTTCTGAATGGAAGGGCCATCGCTCAACGGATAAAAGGTACTCCGGGGATAACAGGCTGATACCGCCCAAGAGTTCATATCGACGGCGGTGTTTGGCACCTCGATGTCGGCTCATCACATCCTGGGGCTGAAGTAGGTCCCAAGGGTATGGCTGTTCGCCATTTAAAGTGGTACGCGAGCTGGGTTTAGAACGTCGTGAGACAGTTCGGTCCCTATCTGCCGTGGGCGCTGGAGAATTGAGGGGGGCTGCTCCTAGTACGAGAGGACCGGAGTGGACGCATCACTGGTGTTCGGGTTGTCATGCCAATGGCACTGCCCGGTAGCTAAATGCGGAAGAGATAAGTGCTGAAAGCATCTAAGCACGAAACTTGCCCCGAGATGAGTTCTCCCTGAGACTATAAGTCTCCTGAAGGAACGTTGAAGACGACGACGTTGATAGGTCGGGTGTGTAAGCGCAGCGATGCGTTGAGCTAACCGATACTAATGAACCGTGAGGCTTAACCTTACAACGCCGAAGCTGTTTTGGCGGTGAGAGACGATTTTCAGCTGATACAGATTACAGAATTTGCCTGGCGGCTTTAGCGCGGTGGTCCCACCTGACCCCATGCCGAACTCAGAAGTGAAACGCCGTAGCGCCGATGGTAGTGTGGGGTCTCCCCATGTGAGAGTAGGGAACTGCCAGGCATCAAATTTAGTGTGCTGATATGGCTCAGTTGGTAGAGCGCACCCTTGGTAAGGGTGAGGTCCCCAGTTCGACTCTGGGTATCAGCACCACTTTATACTTAGGTTAAAGTTCGGCAAGAAGTAAAAGAATTTGTCTGGCGGCTTTAGCGCGGTGGTCCCACCTGACCCCATGCCGAACTCAGAAGTGAAACGCCGTAGCGCCGATGGTAGTGTGGGGTCTCCCCATGTGAGAGTAGGGAACTGCCAGACATCAAATAAGTGAAAAGGCCATCCGAAAGGATGGCCTTTTTGCGTTTATGTGCAGAAAAAACGGTAGGCCGGGTAAGGCAAAGCCTCCACCCGGCAAAGCAAATGACTAATGAATCACCTGCGACAGGAATGCACGCGTACGTTCCGACTTCGGATGCGCAAAGAACTCATCCGGTGGGGCCTGTTCAACGATCTCACCGCGGTCCATAAAGATCACCCGGTCTGCCACCGTTCTGGCAAAACCCATCTCATGCGTCACGCACAACATCGTCATCCCGGATTGCGCCAGCCCAATCATAGTATCCAGCACTTCTTTCACCATTTCCGGATCCAGCGCAGATGTCGGTTCGTCAAACAGCATAATTTTGGGTTTCATGCATAGCGAACGGGCGATAGCCACACGCTGCTGTTGTCCGCCTGAGATCTGGCCGGGAAACTTATTGGCGTGCTCTGCAATACGTACGCGTTCGAGGTAATGCATTGCCAACGCCTCCGCTTCCTGTTTCGGCATCTTTCGTACCCAAATCGGCGCAAGCGTACAGTTCTGCAGAACGGTCAGGTGGGGAAATAGATTAAAGTGCTGAAATACCATCCCCACTTCCTGGCGTACGCGTTCGATATTGCGAATATCTTCATTCAGCTCGATACCATCAACCACAATGCGTCCCTGCTGATGCTCTTCAAGATGGTTGATACAGCGAATGGTTGTCGATTTCCCTGAACCGGAAGGGCCGCAAAGAACGATTCGTTCGCCTTGCTTTACCTTGAGATTAATGTCTTTCAGGACATGAAACTGTCCATACCATTTATTCACGTTTTCCAGCGTAATCATCGCGTCGGCGGGTGTCATAGTAATTTGGCTCATAATTTCCTCAGTGCGGTGTACGCCCGGTGTTAAAGCGCTTTTCCAGGTGCTGGCTGTAGCGCGACATGCTAAAACAAAAGATCCAGTAGATCAGAGCAGCAAAGACATATCCCTCGGTGGACATGCCCAGCCAGGCAGGGTCAACGGTTGCCTGCTGCACGCTGCTAAAGAGATCGAACAATCCGATGATGATGACCAGGCTGGTATCTTTGAAGAGGGCAATGATCGTGTTGACCAGGCCCGGGATCACCAGCTTGAGTGCTTGTGGAAGGATGACCAACCCCTGCGTTTTCCAGTATCCGAGAGCAAGTGATTCCGCTGCTTCGTACTGGCCTTTAGGTAACGCCTGCAGGCCACCACGCACAACTTCAGCGACATAGGCAGACTGAAACAGAATCACCCCGACCAGGGCACGAATCAGTTTGTCGATCGTTGTACCTTCTGCCATAAACAGCGGCAGCATGACCGAAGACATAAACAATACGGTGATCAGTGGTACGCCACGCCAGAACTCAATAAAGATCACTGAGAGCACACGCACGACCGGCATTGTTGAACGACGCCCCAGAGCGAGTAAAATGCCCCACGGCAGAGCGCCAGCTATCCCCACAGAAGCGATAATCAACGTCAGCGTCAGACCGCCCCACTGGCGTGTTTCAACGCGTTCCAGCCCCAGGAAGCCGCCATACAACAACACCCAAACAATAATGGGATACGCTACAGCCCAGCCGGCAATATAGCGTCCGCGATGAGGTAGCTTTTTCCCGAACATTACGGCGATGGAAAGCAGACCGATAACCAGCGCCAGATTAATCCGCCAGCGCTGTTCATGAGGATACAATCCATACATGAACTGGCCAAAACGCTCGTGAATAAACACCCAGCATGCGCCTGCTTTCGTACAGTCGGCACGCGTGGAACCCACCCAGTTCGCCTGCAGGAATGCCCAGTTGAGTAGCGGCGGGATCAGTTCCCACATCAACCACAGGCAGACTATTGTCAGCAGGCTGTTGCTCCAGCTGGAGAACAGGTTCTTACGTGCCCAGATAATGAAACGTCCACCGGTTGTGCTGGCTGGACGCGAGGAGTGCGACAGTATCGCTTTCGACATCATAAATCCTTAGCGCTCGACCAGTGCAATACGGCGGTTATAAAGGTTCATCAGCAATGAAATCGCCAGACTGATGATCAGATAGACAGACATGGTGATGGCAATGGTTTCGATAGCTTGTCCGGTCTGGTTAAGCACGGTGCCGGCGAAGAGAGACACCATATCCGGGTAACCAATCGCGGCGGCCAGCGATGAGTTTTTGACAATGTTGAGATATTGACTGGTCAGTGGCGGAATGATTACCCGCAGGGCCTGGGGAATAATGACCTGGCGCAGCGTCACGGTATTCGGTAAACCAAGTGAACGCGCCGCCTCGTGCTGTCCGTAAGGCACCGCCTGGATCCCGGAGCGAATGATTTCTGCAATAAATGCGGAGGTATAAATCGAGAGCGCCAGCGTGAGTGCTGCCAGTTCAGGAATTAACACCATCCCGCCCTGGAAATTGAACCCGCGCAGATGGGGGATATCCCAGTGCAAAGCCGCACCAAAAAGCCAGTGAGCGACTAACGGTAAGCCAACAATTAGCGCAGCGCCAACGGGCCATGTTTTACGAAGCTGCCCTGTTTTAATCTGGTGCTTGCGGTTATAACGGAACAGCCCGACAGAAATGGCGATCGCAATAATAACTGCGACGATGAAGGCGTAAAGCCCTTCGGCGAACTGCGGAGAGGGAATGTATAGCCCACGATTACTCAGGAAAAACAGCTCAAACGCATCGACGGCCTGGCGGGGGCCAGGAAGGTTACGCAGGACCGCGAAATACCAGAAAAAGATCTGCAGCAGCGGTGGGATGTTGCGGAAAGTCTCAATATAAAAGGTTGAAAGCTTCCGCAGGAGCCAGTTTTCAGAAAGACGAGCCAGGCCAATAAAGAAACCCAATATCGAGGCGAAGACAATACAAAGCGCCGATACCAGCAGCGTATTCAGTAAACCGACCACAAACACGCGTCCGTACGTGTCACCTTCCTCATAATCAATAAGATGCTGAACAATACCAAACCCTGCACTGCGATCCAGGAACGCAAAACCGGAGGTAATACCGCGGTTATTCAGGTTGGTGATGGTGTTATGGATGAGATACACGGCGATGAGAACAACCGCAACAATAGCAATGATCTGGAATAGCCAGGCGCGGACCGCGGGATGAGAAAAGGATAGCGTTCCTTTTACGGCTGAGCGGCGATGGGACATAAAGAAACCTCAGTAACCATGACTCTGGACTGGGCACCGCCTGAGCAGTGCCCGTTACAGCTTTGACTTAACGTACTGGTGGCGCGTACTGAATGCCGCCGTTATTCCAGAGATTGTTCTGGCCGCGTTTGATCTTCAGCGGGCTTTCCGATCCCACGTTGCGCTCAAAGATCTCAGAATAGTTACCCACCTGCTTGATGATGTTGTAAGCCCACTTGTTATCCAGCTTCAGATCCTTGCCGAAATCACCCTCTTTACCGAGCAGGTGAGCCATATCCGGGTTGGATGGATTAGCGGCTTTCTCATCAACGTTTTTCGAATTGATGCCCATCTCTTCCGCGTTCAGCATGGCAAACAGGGTCCAGCGAACAATGGAGAACCAGTCTTCATCACCACGACGAACAACAGGTCCGAGAGGTTCTTTGGAGATCACTTCTGGCAGCACAATCCATTCTGCCGGGTTGCTCAGCTTAATACGTAAGGCATACAGCTGTGACTGGTCAGAGGCCAGCGTGTCGCAACGGCCGGATTCCAGTGCTTTGGCTGATTCATCCGAGCGATCAAACGTCACAGGGGTGTATTTCATCTTATTGGCTTTGAAATAATCCGCGACGTTCAGCTCAGTATCCGTACCCGCCTGGATACACACGGTGGCGCCATCCAGTTCTTTGGCACTTTTCAGGCCCGCTTTATTGTGGGTCAGGAATCCGATGCCGTCATAATAGGTCACGCCGGTAAATGACATCCCCATACCTGCATCACGAGAGGAGGTCCAGGTGGTATTACGCGAGAGCATGTCAACTTCACCGGATTGCAGCGCCGTAAAGCGTTCTTTCGCCGTCAGCGGGGTGTATTTTACTTTGCTGTCATCCCCAAAAACGGCAGCTGCGACGCCGCGGCAGACATCCACATCAATACCGGTAAATTTGCCGTTCGCATCGGCATATGAGAAGCCAGGCAGACCATCACTGATACCACATTGAACAAAACCTTTCTTTTTAACGGCATCCAGTGTCGTACCCGCATGGGCCTGGCCCGCTACGGCAAACAACATGCCTGCAGCGGTCAGGCTGGCTATCATCGTCTTTTTCATAATGCATCCTGTGTGGCGAAATTTATCGTTATAGAAGCGCTTTTTAAGCGCTAAACCTGTCTGTGGCTTTGGCCAACGTTTATAAAGCAAACGTAATGCCAGTTTTGCGTTCTACAAAATAAGTGATAACAGAACGCTTAATGCTGAGTGTAGACACGCTTAAATAAAACGAACGCCCCGAAACGGTGCGAAATTACAACCTGTGCCACAAATCGGAGCAAAAGTTTCGATGAGGATGAGATAAATCAAGAGATAGTTTCTGAAGTGAATATTGGCAGGGTATTCAATAAGATTAATGTGTGAAAATCATCACGATAAAATATGAAATAAACTTTTTTATACTAAAAAGATGTGATAGCCAGTTGATGGGAATTAATTTCTTGAATAAAAACGGGGCTATTTTTTTACTTATTAGAAAACAATGCACTTTTTAAACGCAAAAGCGCGGCCCGAGCCGCGCTTTCTTAATTGATGTTACTTCGTCAGGGCAACGATACCCAGCGTCAAACCCGCCACGGCAGCCGCTCCGCCGGCGATAGCACCCGCGGTTTCCCAGTTATCCTGGGTGGTGCCTTTCATACAGGTATTGGTATGAACCAGTCGACCCTGGTCATCGTAAACCGGTACACATGGAGAATCGTGCGCGCATCCAGCAAGTAGCGCAGCGAGAAGTGCAACGGAAATGAATCTTTTCATGATGTTACCTCAGTATTATTTCTCATTCGCTACAAAGCCAGGAGGGCTATTAACGAACTGGAGGCTATTTTACCACCGGGATAACACCTCGTTGCACGGGGAATAATCTCAAAGTATGTCGTTTGTAAAAATCGTGGAGAAAAGTCGGTTTCAGGATGAATTAATGGAGAAATTATGGAGACACAACAGGGCGTTTCTACTTAATGTAAATCACCGCATTTTTAACACTGCAATTCAATAATGTCTAATTTATTGTTTATATTAAAAATAAAAAAGGCACCACAGGGTGCCTTTCATGGGGACGTTACTCTTTATGGCGGGTAAACCGTCGCCGGACAACCACAAAGAAAACGGGAACGAAGAAAATCGCCAGCAGCGTCGCGGAAAGCATGCCTCCCATAACGCCCGTACCGACAGCATTTTGCGCACCGCTCCCGGCTCCGGTACTGATTACCAGCGGCATGACGCCAAGGATAAAGGCCAGGGAGGTCATCAGGATTGGTCGAAGGCGCATCCTTGATGCTTCCAGGGTGGCTTCAATAATCCCTTTACCTTCTTTATCCATCAGGTCCTTAGCAAATTCGACAATCAGGATGGCGTTTTTCGCCGACAGGCCAATTGTCGTCAGCAGGCCGACCTGGAAATAGACGTCATTGTTCAATCCGCGCAGCGACGCGGCGAGCAGAGCACCGATAACACCCAGCGGCACAACCAGCATCACGGAGAATGGGATGGACCAACTCTCATACAGGGCCGCCAGACACAGGAACACCACGATCAGTGAAATGGCATACAGTGCGGGCGCCTGGTTACCGGAAAGGCGTTCCTGATAAGACATGCCCGTCCAGTCATAGCCAATTCCTGCAGGCAGTTTTGCGGCCAGGCTTTCCATCAACACCATCGCTTCCCCGGTACTTTTACCCGGTGCGGATTCCCCGAGGATCTCCATTGAAGGCATCCCGTTGAAGCGTTCCAGGCGAGGTGAGCCATAAACCCAGTGAGAGTAGCTAAAGGCGGAGAAGGGGACCATCTCTCCGTTCGCGCTGCGCACGTAAAGGTTGTTAATGTCCCCCGGCAGCATGCGGAAACGGGCATCTGCCTGCACGTAAACTTTTTTCACGCGCCCGTGGTCGATAAAGTCGTTCACATAGGTGCCACCCAACGCCGTCGAGATAGTCTGGTTGACGTCGGAAAGACTGACGCCCAATGCCTGCGCCTTTTCCTGATCGACATCCAGCTTGAACTGAGGCGTATCTTCCAGTCCGTTTGGACGCACGCGCACCAGCAGGTCTGGGTGCTCTTTTACCATCCCGAGCAGTTGATTACGTGCCTGCGTCAGCTGGATATGTCCCAGGTTAGCCTGATCGATAAGTTCAAAGTCGAATCCCGTTGCGGTTCCAAGCTCAATAATCGCAGGCAGGTTGAACGGGAACACCAGGCCGTCTTTAATCTGACTGAACGCTTTTGTCGCGCGACCCACGATAGCTTCAACGCTATTTTTCTCGCCCGGGCGCTCCTCCCAGGGCTTCAGGCTGACAAAGGCAATACCGGAGTTCTGACCCTGGCCGCTAAAGCTAAAGCCGTTTACGGTGAAGACGGATTCAACGTTCGCCTTCTCTTTGTCCAGATAGTAGTCCTGAACCTGGTCGAGGACCGCCTGAGTACGCGTCTGGGTCGCCCCCGCCGGGAGTTGAACCATTGTCATAAAGACCCCCTGGTCCTCTTCGGGCAGGAAGGAGGTCGGTAAGCGCAGGAACAACACCGCCATGCCACCAACAATAATGACATACACCACCAGATAGCGACCGGTCTTACGCAAAATACCGCTCACGCTGTTGCTGTAGTGTTCCACACTCTTATCAAAGAGCGCATTGAACCAGCCAAAGAAGCCCCCTTTCTTCTCATGGTGGTCGCTGGAGACGGGCTTAAGCAACGTTGCGCAGAGTGCAGGGGTCAGGATCAGCGCGACCAGCACGGATAGCGCCATCGCGGAAACGATAGTTAACGAGAACTGGCGATAGATGGCCCCAGTCGAGCCACCAAAAAAGGCCATCGGAACAAAGACCGCCGAGAGGACCATGGCGATCCCCACCAGCGCGCCCTGAATCTGCTCCATCGACTTCTGCGTGGCCTCTTTCGGCGGCAGTTTATCTTCCACCATCACGCGCTCAACGTTCTCGACGACCACGATGGCGTCATCAACCAGTAGCCCTATCGCCAGCACCATCCCAAACATCGTCAGGGTATTGATGGAGAAACCGAACGCAGCCAGCACGGCGAAGGTCCCCAGCAGAACAACCGGCACGGCGATCGTTGGGATCAGCGTTGCCCGCAGGTTTTGCAGGAACAGATACATGACCAGGAAGACCAGAATGATCGCCTCAAACAGGGTCTTCACCACTTCATGAATCGAGATTTTCACAAAAGGCGTGGTGTCGTAGGGGTAGACGACCTTCAGTCCCTGCGGGAAGAACTGTTGCAGTTGTGCCAGCTTGCTCTTGATGGCTGCCGCCGTATCCAGCGCGTTTGCACCAGTAGCGAGCTTAATCCCCAGACCGGTTGCCGCCTGCCCGTTGATTTTGGTCACCATATTGTAGTTTTCGCCACCCAACTCAATGCGAGCCACATCCTTCAGATGAACCATTGAGCCGTCCTGGTTCACTTTGAGCGTGACGCGACCAAACTCTTCCGGTGATTTCAGGCGAGTTTGCGCGATGATGGAGGCATTCAGCTGCTGTCCAGGGACTGATGGTGTTCCACCCAACTGGCCTGCCGCTATCTGGTCGTTCTGCGTTTTTAACTGATTGATAATATCCAGCGGCGTCAGTTGGTATTTGTTCATCGCGTTACTGTCGAGCCAGATGCGCATCGCATACTGGGCACCAAACAGCTGAACGTCGCCGACACCCGATGTTCGGCTGATGGCATCCTTGACGTTCGAAGCGACGTAGTCGGAGATATCATCCTGAGTAAGGCTTTTATTGTCCGAAACAAAACCGGCGACCAAAAGGAAGCTGCTGCTGGACTTCTCAACGCCAATCCCTTGCTGCTGAACTTCTTGCGGCAGCAGCGGCATGGCCAGCTGCAACTTGTTCTGCACCTGCACCTGGGCGATGTCCGGGTCTGTTCCCGACTCGAAGGTCAGGGTGATGGTGACATTACCCGCTGAATCGCTGGTGGAGGACATATACATCAGGTTATCGATACCGTTCATGTTCTGTTCGATAACCTGGGTCACGGTATCCTGTACCGTCTGGGCATCTGCGCCGGGGTAGGTTGCGGAAATCGCAACGGCTGGCGGGGCAATCGTTGGATACTGGGCAACGGGCAGTTTGAGAATAGCCAGCCCGCCTGCAATCATCAAAATGATGGCAAGTACCCAGGCGAAAACCGGCCGCTGAATAAAGAAATTAGCCATGTCGTCGTTCCTTAACTGGCGGGCGCTGTGGTGGTATCTGGGGTGGCGACGACGGTGGCACCTGGCCTGGCTTTTTGTAATCCGCTGACAATCACGCGGTCACCGTTTTTCAGCCCTTCCGTCACCAGCCAGCGATCGCCAATGGCCTGAGGCGCAACGACGGTGCGTGGCTCAACCTGGTTTTTATCGTTAACCACCATGACGGTTGCATCCCCTCGCGGCGTACGGGTCAGGCCCTGCTGGGGAATCAGAATTGCATTCGGCTGTGTGCCTTCATCAATGCGGGCGCGAACGAACATCCCGGGTAACAGAAGGTGTTGAGGGTTAGGGAAAATGGCGCGCAAGGTAATCGAACCGGTACTTTCATCCACCGTGACGTCTGAGAACTGCAACGTTCCTTTCAGCGGATAAGGCTGACCATTTTCCATCAGCAGTTCAACGCTGCTGGCCGTGTCGCCTTTTTGCAGGCTTGTCTGTTTCAGGCGCATAAATTCATTGCTGGACTGGGTGACGTCGACGTAAATCGGATCAAGCTGCTGGACTGTTGCCAGTGCAGAGGCCTGCCCGTTCGTGACGAGAGCACCTTCTGTCACGCTGGATTTGCCGATGCGCCCATCGACGGGAGACGTCACTTTGGTATAGGCAAGGTTAATACGTGCACTTTCGACGCCGGCTTTGGCGGCGATAACACTGGCATCGGCCTGTTGGGCTGTTGCCACGGCCTGGTCATACTCTTGCTTGCTGACATACTGGGTGCCTACCAGCGGGAGATAACGTTTTACTGTCAGATGCGCAATATTGGCCGCCGCCTGGGCCTTCGCCAGCTCACCTTTCGCGCTGTCGTAAGCCGCCTGATAGGTCGCAGGATCAATCTGGTAAAGCGAATCTCCTGCTTTTACATCGCTACCTTCCGTGAAGTTACGACGCAGGATGATACCGCTAACCTGTGGACGAACCTCCGCCACGCGGAATGCATCCGTTCTGCCCGGGAGTTCAGTGGTGACCGCCAGCGGCGCGCTTTTCACGATATGCACGCTGACCTGAGGTGCCTGGGGATGTTGTTGTTGGTTTTCCTGGCCATCGCATCCAGAGAGCAGTACAGCGCAGACAATGAAACCGGATAAGGGCAAACGTCTGAAATGATTCGTCATTACTGTTCCTTTAAATACCCATTAACCGAGATTTGCCGTAGAACGGTCGTTGGGGCAGAGGGATAAAAAAATAAAATGTAGCTGCGTATAATAATGAGGATATTTAATGTTTTTTAATTTATAAGTGCGAATGACGAGGCGTGAAGGAAAAATCAGAATGGGGCCCGGAGAAGATATGAATATACTCCCCTCCAGGCTAACCACATAAAGAGGGTTTAATGCCTTAAAATATTCATATCATGAATTAAATATTGATTATGCATTTGTATAAATTATGAGTTAAGGGATTTGACTTTTTTTGTGCAAAATGAAAACGGGTTTTAGGGAATAATTCCAGCCATCCGAACCCGAGGTTACGTATAAACCCAGTGAGTAACGAGTAGCTGCCTATGGCGCGTAAAAAAAAAGAAGAGGCTCAACAGACCCGACAGCAGTTGATTGAGGCGGCTATCGGGCAGTTTGCGACGCGTGGCGTGGCCAGTACCACGCTGACGGATATCGCGGATGCCGCAAAGGTTACGCGCGGTGCCATCTACTGGCACTTTACCAGTAAAGCAGAGATATTTAATGCGATCTGGGAACAGCAATTACCGCTGCGTGACATTATTTGTGACAGGCTTTCTCTTTCCGAAAATGATGACCCGTTGTTAATGCTTCGTGAGCAATTTATTACTGCGCTACAGTATATCGCGCATGAACCCCGGCAATGCGCGCTTTTACAAATTCTGTATCATAAATGTGAGTTTCATAGCGATATGATTTCAGAAGATGAAATCCGTAAACGCATTGGCTTTAATTATGATTCTTTACGTATTACGCTGGAAAAATGTATTTCTCAGAGAATCGTTGCGGCGCAGATGAATGTTGAGCTGACCATGATTGTATTGCATGGCTTTTTTAGCGGAATCATTAAAAACTGGTTAATGAACACCGACAGTTTTAATCTCTATCAACAGGCACCCGCTCTGGTCGACAGTATTCTGGCGACACTCCCTGTCTTGCGCGTGTCGCCTCAAGATGACTACAGCTCAGCGCCAGGCAACATTTCACCTCGCGCACAAAGCGCCTCTATGGTCTGCGCGCTGGCTGGTTTGCCTAACAGATAACCCTGAAGGGTGTTACAACCCAGCTCTGTTAAAAAGGTTTGTTGGGCTTCGGTTTCCACACCTTCAGCCACGACTTTCAGGTTAAGTGTTTTTGCGAGAGCCACAATCGCCGAGACAATGGTGGTATCCTCGCTTTCCCCGCTTAACTCTTTTACAAATGCTCTGTCGATCTTCAGTTCACAGGCCGGTAAGCGCTTGAGATACAGCAGGCTTGAATACCCGGTTCCAAAGTCATCAATGGACGCTTTCACGCCTGCATTCGTCAATTCTGTCAGCACCCGTACGCTCTCATCCGGGTTGCTCATTGCCGTCGTTTCCGTAACTTCCAGGATCAGCATTTCCGGCGGTACCTGATGGCGCTCCAGGCAGTCGAGAACCGTTTTAACCAGTGATGGTTGTTCAAACTGCAATGTCGACAGGTTTACAGCCATTGACCAGTCTTGATGTCCCTGAAGATGCCATTCTCTCAGCTGGCGGCAGGCTTCATTGATCACCCAGTTACCAATAGGGATGATAAGCCCCGTCTTTTCCGCCAGTGGCAGGAAAAGATCCGGCGTCAGTAGTCCCTGCTTAGGATGTTGCCAGCGCAACAGTGCCTCAAACCCGAGGAGAGGTCCTGCGGGCGCGTGAAATTTTGGCTGATACAACAGGCGCAGCTCATTGCGTTCGATGGCCATCCACAGATCGTTCATTAACTGAAGATGGGTCTGCGCCAGGGTGTTCATGGAAGGCTGGAAAAAGTGATAACCGTTTCGGCCCATATGCTTGGTGTGGTACATCGCCGCGTCGGCGTTAAACATCAACTCGCGTTCGGTTTTGCCGTCGTGAGGATAAAAAGCGATACCAATGCTGAGGGTCACCATCAGTTCATACGGGTCGAGGTTGAACGGGCTATCGATCGCGCGTACCAGCGAATTTGCCAGCGAGGCCGCATCGTCCGGGCCTTCGCCCTCAGCCAGCAGAACAAACTCATCACCGCCGATACGTGCAAGAGTGAACTGGCCCTTCAGAAGCAGCAGCAGACGCTGCGTAACGGCGACCAGCAGTTTGTCACCGACATCATGACCATAGGCGTCATTGATGGCTTTAAAGCCGTCGAGATCCATAAACATCAGCGCAAAATGGGTTCCTTCACGATCGGCTTTACTGATCGCCTGATCAAGTCGGTCTTCCAGCAGGATGCGGTTGGGCAGACGCGTTAGCGTATCCTGCAGCGCCAGTTGAGCAAGTTCCCGGTTCGCTTCTGCAAGCGATGAGGCCAGTAGGGCAGTACGTGCCTGAAGACGGGCATCCAGCATCGACACCAGCAGGGTGATCCCAAGAATAGAGAGCGCGACGACGCTGACCAACATGGCGAGCCAGCTGCTGTTAATACCAACATGGTGCGTCATCGTCGACATTGGAAACTGCGCGGCTCTCATCCCGGCGTAGTGCATACCGGCAATGGCAATGCCCATTGTGATGGCGGCACCCAGACGCATCAGCACGACCTGAGCCGCTTCGTGACGCAGGCGGAAGGTCAGCCACAATGCAGCAAGCGAAGCGGCAAGGGCAATGACGACTGAAATGGCCACCCACAACGTGTCCCAGACGATACCGGGCCTCACTTCCAGCGCGGCCATACCGGTGTAATGCATGGCGATAATACCGCTTCCCATCACCAGCGCGCCGGGTAGCAGACGGCGCAAGCGCAGTTGTTCACAGCTGACGAGCCAGAGTGCAAACAGTGAAGAACCCACGGCAATGACCATGGATAAAATGGTCAGGCTGACGTTGTAACTCATGCTCATGGAGAGGTCCATCGCCAGCATGCCGATAAAGTGCATAGCCCACACGCCAATGCCCATCGCAATACCGCCGCCAGCCAACCAGACGCGGGCGGCGACGCCCTGACTTCCGGCGACGCGTGCCGCCATATTCAGTGCGGTATACGACGCGAGGATGGCCACAACGAAGGAAAGAACTACAAGGATAAGGTTGTATTGGCTAACCAGCATGGTCGGTTCTACTCGTGTCTGACGTTAAGCAGGAGAGGTTGAGAAGGGCGAGACATTATCACCGTAAGGTAACGGCTCAAAGGGTTTTAAATCCCCGTTTTTAGTGGGTAATTCGGGGGGCAGTGACGTCAGGGCGTTAATCGAGTTCTGAGCAGTTCACTAATTTGAGCGGGTTCACGGAGTTCATATTGCGGCACTTGTCGGTTTCAGTGCTCATCAGTTCAATCCACTGCATCAAAAGGGCATCGAAGAGGAAAACGGAGATTGCAAAGACAACCAGCCACCAGTATTTACGAATCATTGTGTCATTCCGCGAGAAGAGAACCACTGAAGTGGTGGAAATATACACGAAAAGTTGCGGTTTAAAAGCGGGATACGCGAGGGTTTACAAAGCGTTGACGATAACATTAACAGGCAATAAAAAAGGCGCATCCCCATGCCGAGTAGCGCCTTTTTAAACAAGCATTTCGCTAATCGAAATTAGTTCATGCCGTATTTTTTCAGTTTCTTACGCAGAGTACCACGGTTGATACCCATCATCAGCGCAGCGCGGGTCTGGTTACCGCGGGTGTATTGCATCACCATGTCCAACAGTGGCTGTTCAACTTCAGCCAGTACCAGCTCATACAGGTCATTAACATCCTGACCATTCAGTTGAGCAAAATAGTTCTTCAGTGCCTGTTTAACCGAGTCACGCAGGGGCTTTTGAGTTACCTGGTCCTGAGAGTTAACGGTAGAAACGGTCAGTACGTCAGAATTTACGCGTTGTTCGAACATAGTTCTGTCAGCTCTTTATTTCATTACGCAAGATTTTCGAAGTATGCCTCCAACGCCTCCAGCTGTTCGCTGGCATCCTCTATGGCGTTGAATGTGCGCCGAAACTGGTCATCTGGAGCGTGCTCCTGGAGATACCAGGAGACGTGTTTACGCGCAATTCGGTACCCTTTTGCCTGACCGTAATGGTCATGCAGTTCCCGAACATGCGAACAAAGCAAGCGCTTAACCTCTGCCAGAGGCAGTGGGGCAAGCAGCTCCCCAGTGTCCAGATAATGCTGGATTTCCCGGAAGATCCAGGGTCTTCCCTGAGCTGCACGTCCTATCATCAGAGCATCAGCTCCCGTATAGTCGAGCACAGCCCTGGCTTTAAGCGGGTCAGTTATGTCGCCATTCGCGATAATCGGAATGGAAACCTTCTGCTTAACTGCCCGAATGCTGTCGTATTCAGCTTCACCATTGAACAAACAGGCGCGAGTGCGTCCATGAATGGTCAGGGCCTGAATGCCACAGTCTTCGGCCAGTTGGGCAATCTCTACACAGTTACGGTGTTCCGGCGACCAACCCGTGCGAATCTTCAACGTAACAGGAACGTCCACCGCGCTGACAACCGCCGTCAGGATAGACTTCACCTGATCGGGGTATTGCAGAAGGGCTGAACCTGCAAGCTTGCGATTCACTTTCTTGGCCGGGCAACCCATATTGATATCAATAATCTGGGCGCCACTTTCCACGTTAATACGCGCGGCATCTGCCATCTCTTCAGGCACGCTTCCGGCGATTTGCACGGTGCGGATACCTGGCTCATCAATGTGCACCATCCGAAGGCGGGATTTATCGCTTTCCCAGACCTGCGGGTTAGACGACATCATCTCGGATACGGTTAAACCGGCTCCCATCTCATAGCACAGCGTCCTGAACGGCCGGTCGGTAATACCTGCCATTGGGGCTGCGATCAGGCGATTTCTAAGCTGGTGGTGTCCGATGCGCATGAGTTAAGAAATGACCATACTGTGACTGCAAGGCGGCGTATATTACGCATTTTTTGCACGAGATGAAAGGCCAAACTTTGAACAATCCACTGTTGTAGATCAAGGAATCGCCGCTCAATCATTCCGTTAAAAATTATTCATCATTTAAATCATTGGGTTATAATTAAATGATTGTTTTATGAGCGCTTGCAATTTCCCGTAACTTCTCATCATTTCTCATTAAACGCGACAGTTGAGCGGGATAATCTGCTGTTTTTCGCAGCAGATTTCCTCACTTCTTTGCGATCTCTGTCGCATTTTAGAACATGATCTCAGGGCAAAAAATGCAGATTATTCGACCACAAGACGGCCATGCAGGGCCTGTACCGGGCGGTTGTTATCGTGATGCATTGTATGGGTGAATTTCTCCAGCTGCTCAGCTGAGAGCGTGAGAGGGTGCTTAAGCACAATCCAGGTGACGCCTTCTGAACAAGGTGGGGTGGTCAGTGAACCGCTGAAGCGCCAGTAAGTTTTGTTGACCGGGAGCAGCTTGTTCAGGTTGAGATCCTGCTTAATGGAGATGTTCTGTTCAGCCTGTTGGGGCATCACGCTCCACAGCTTATCAAGCTCCGGGTTCGCGGCGCCTTTATCAAACATGACGGCCACTACGGTCAGCTCACCTGCGCTATTTTTATGCACCAGATGCATTTCCATTGCGTATTTTTTGCCATGCACGGTGTTCTCGCTCGGCGCGTGGAAATGGAACTGCTGCAGAGTCCAGGCTTGATTATCCAGGGTTATCGTGTCGCGGGTATCCGCTTTCTCACTGGCCTGAATGGTATGGCCATTGTTCGTCAACGTCATAGGGCCATCAATGTAGTGCGTTTTAAGCGGAGAGAAATGGGCGTTTGCGGTCGATTCAATGTTAATCGGAGACTGATTCATCCCGTTTTGACAGGCCTTGTAGGCCTCGTCCAGTTCACCCCAGTGTTCCGGTGAACCTTCCCCTTCGTAGCTCCAGTGTGAAGCGAAAGCTGATGCCGAGATCATACTCAGCGCAATCAGCGCTGCCTTGCCAGTAATGTGTTTCATAATATTCTTCCGGTGAATTGTTGTAATTCAAATCATTATGATTTGTGTGGTTATTTTACCGGAGAAATGCGCGGGGAGAGAGGACTATCAGTGGAGGAGAGGCGTGGTCAGATGACCACGCCAAATGCTTATTTTTTACGACCGGTGATCCTGCACCACTCTTCTTTCTCTACCACCGGGTCAAGGGCGAAGAGATCCGCGTAGGCTTCACACACGCTGTCGGCCTGGCTTGCCAGGATACCTGAAAGCCCCAGCAGACCGCCCTCAACGGGCAGTACGCTGATTAACGGTGCCAGTTCACGTAACGGGCCTGCCAGGATGTTGGCGACCACCACGTCGGCTTTCATGGCCGCTGGCTGCGCATCCGGCAAATACAGCTCCAGACGATCGGAGACGCCGTTACGCTCGGCGTTATCGCGGCTGGCCTGAATTGCCTGCGGATCGATGTCGATCCCAATCGCTTTTGCCGCACCGAGTTTCAGCGCCGCGATAGCGAGGATCCCGGAGCCGCAGCCGAAGTCGATCACGGTTTTTCCTGCCAGATCCAGACCGTCCAGCCACTGCAGGCACAGGGAGGTGGTCGGGTGGGTGCCGGTACCAAATGCCAGGCCCGGGTCGAGCATCACGTTGACGGCGTTTTCATCAGGCACTTCGCGCCAGCTTGGGCAGATCCACAGACGCTTGCCAAACTGCATCGGGTGGAAGTTATCCATCCACTCCCGTTCCCAGTCTTTATCTTCCAGCTGTTCGATTTTGTGCACGAAACCTGCACCTAACAGTGGATGGTTTTCCAGAATCGCGACGACCTCTTTCATGTCGGTCTCGGCATCGAAAAGTCCAATGACGTCGGTATCACCCCACAGGCGCGTTTCGCCCGGCAGCGGCTCGAAGACCGGCGTGTCATGCGTGTCCTGGAAGGTGATGGAGACCGAGCCGGCCTCCATCAGCGCATCGCTCAGTTCCTCGGCGTTCGCGCCGGTTGTGTTCAGTTTTAATTGGATCCACGGCATGGCAAAACTCTTTATTTATCAGTAGAAATCATAGCGGACTGTGGGACGGGCTGACCGAAACGGTTCCCCACCACAAACGCCAGTAAACTTAGCAGTAACGAAGGCACAATTGGATGGAAGCCCAGGTACTGAATCTTAAACGTTGCGAGTACGGCATACAGCACACCGCCAACAATCATCGCGCCCAGCGCGCCTGCAGCATTGGCACGTTCCCAGTAGAGACCCAACACCAGCGGCCAGAGGAAAACGGCTTCAAGGCCGCCGAACGCCAGCAGGTTCAGCCAGATGATCATCTCCGGCGGGCGCCATGCGGCTAACAGCAGCAATGCCCCTAACACCAGCGTAATAATGGCTGACATACGCTTCAGGCGACGTTCATTTTCTACCTGCTCAGGACGCAGGTTGAGATAGAGATCTTTAATGATCGTCGCGGAGCTTTGCAGTAGCTGGGCGTTGATAGTGGACATAATAGCGGCCATTGGCGCAGCAAGGAAAATCCCGGCGGCAAATGGCGGCAGCACTTTAACCATCAGTGTCGGGATCACCAGATCCGGCACGGTAAGGTCAGGGATGACTGCACGTCCTAATGCACCCGCCAGATGCATACCGAACATCAGGATCGCGACGACAATCGTCCCGATAATAATGCCTTTGTGAACGGCTTTGCTGTCTTTATAGGAGATACAGCGCACGGCGGTATGGGGCAGACCAATCACCCCAAAGCAGACTAACACCCAGAACGACGTCATAAATGCCGGAGAAAGAATATCATCCGCGCCTTGCGGCGAGACCAGTTTCGGATCAATGGCTTCCAGGGTTTCCACCGCATGCGTAAGTCCACCCGCAGCATGAACGATGCCCACCAGCAGAACGATCGTGCCAATCAGCATGACCATTCCCTGCAGCGTATCGTTCAGCACGCTGGCGCGGAATCCGCCAAACGCAGTATACAGCGCAATGCTTACCCCGAAGATAATCAACCCTGTCTCGTAGGGGATCCCGGCTGCCGTTTCCAGCAGACGAGCCCCACCGATAAACTGCACCGTCATCGCACCAATAAAGGCGACCAGCAGGCTCAGGCTTGCCAGCCATACCAGCAAGCGACTCTGGTAGCGTGCAAACAGCATATCGTTGAGCGTCACGGCATTATAGCGCCGTGCCAGAATGGCAAACTTTTTACCCAGAATACCCAGAGAGAGCCAGACGGCAGGTAGCTGGATCATGGCCAGCAGTACCCAGCCTAACCCGTACTTATACGCGGCACCGGGACCGCCGATAAATGAACTGGCGCTGATGTAGGTGGCCGTCAGCGTCATGGCCAGCACGACGCCGCCCATCGAACGGCTACCGAGGAAATACTCATTCAGAAAGGCGCCGGTCGCCCTTTTACGCATGGCATAAATGGACAAGCCAAATACGACCAGCAGGTATGCGACAAGCGGCAGAATGACTTCAAGCTGCATCATCGTCCTCCAGCGGAATATCCCGGTAGATAAATTTAACCATCGCCCAGCACAGCAGGATAAATACCAGCGGTACCAGCAGGCACGCCATTTCAAACCAGTGTGGCAGGCCGGTAATACCGATGTCTGAATTAGGTAAGTAAGCGGTTACCAACCATGCGGCAAGATAGAGAAGGGTCAGCCACAGCGCCCAGCGCGCTTCTTTATGGGCCTGAACAAAACGAGCGTCCATCCACTCTCCTGGATAATTCATAGTGAGAGGCGGATTGTACGCATTGCAGGGGGGATACCAAATCATTTTCTGCTGCGCCAGAAACTGGCGCAGCAATAAAGCATTTACTTCACAATGGAGAGATCGACATTCACGTTTGCCGTCCAGTCAGTGTTGTGCCAGTCATTCGCAATCAGGTGGAGAACACCCGTATAGCTGCCCTGAGGCAAAAGCGGGTTATCTTCTGCTTTATAAGCGATTCTTAAATATGCACTTGTTCCAGAGTTGCAGTTTACCGCGGTGTTAACGGAATGAATATTGCAGCCGCCATGGCTGATTCTGGCCACGCAGTTTCACGATGAAGGTTCTGTTACGGCTATCGACAACCTGCGCATACAGTGGCGTTTCACCATCCTCAACCCAGACCAGAGAGGTAGGGCCCGCCTTAGGTGTGTTGGTCACAAAAGCAATATTTACGGTGTTATCTTCAGCTGGAACTTCAATCGTTATCGGGGAAGAGCCGTTCAGGCTACCGGTAAAGGTTTTCGCAACTTTCTTAGGTTGAGGTAAATTCAGCGCATTAATTGCTGCAATCGCCTCTGCGGAAAGGGGAATATTCCACTGCTGGAAATACTGGTTCAGATTAACGCCGGCGATTTTACTGGCATTAAGCGTAAACCAGTCGATTTTTTTCTGGCTGCTATTAACCAGGGTTGGGTCATTCTGGTTAACTTCACGGTAAGCTTTCGACAGTGCCGGGTAAAGCTGTGGCCAGCTCGTCATTATTTCACCAAAGAAAGACGCCCTACGGAACAGATCTTCTTTAGCAAAATTCCAGGTGTGCCCGGATTTCAGCAGAGTGCCGATAGCTTGTTGATCCCAACCGAAACCGTAAAAGCCTTCATTACTATGACAGTTTTTGAAATCGGTATCGCCGAGGGTGGTGTAACATGCAGCGATAGAATAAAGGTTGACGGTAACTTCTCCCTGGTCACTCCAGGACCATCCCATCTGGAACTGATGACCGTATTCGTGCCAGTCGAGCCAGCTCGGTGTCTCAGGGATTGAGCTGTCACCACCCACGCCAATCAGCCCTTGCCCGCTATTTGCCCAGCAGCAGCTCTGATAAGAGACGAAGAGCAAGCCACGGCTAGGCTGGTGCAACCAGCTCGAGCCATCCAGCCCATCGACTTTGTCATAAGTAATGGTTCGCAGCAGCGACTGGCGGAGGGTCTGCTCTATATTTTTAGTTGCTGAGTTTTGCGCAATTGCCTGACTTGCAACGAAGCGTGTCCTGCCATCAAACATAAAGTGGTAGCCTGATGGCGTTGTGGCCTGTGCCTGCTGGCGCCACTCGGCTCTGTCATTCATACCAAAGATAAAGAGGGGGTGATACGTACCGCCGTTAACAATATCAACGGAGACGAATGTATCAATATTCTCCATTTTTTTGGTTTTATCCTGACACCCAACGATAAGCAGCGCGTTCTGAGAGAATGTGTAGGTTGTGTCACCGTTTGCATTCAGAATAAGCTCATTAGCAGGACCGACAATACCTTCGTAGTTAGGATCAACGGCAGCATAGCAGGAAACATTTTGCGGAACATCACCGAGACGGAGGGTAACGTTTTCACCCTTGACGCCCCATGTATGTGTTAAGAAGTAATTATTACGTCCACCGTTGGTGGTTCTGTTCGTGCCATTGCCATGAACTTCGGTAACAGGAATTTGATAGCGACCTTGTTCAGCCTCACCGTAAACTTTTAAAGTACGGTTGAGCCAGAACAGGGGGTTATTGACATTTTGTACATCATAGGTTGATGCATAAGCTGGATTGATTAAATTATTGTAGTCAATACCTAATTCATCGAGTGCTTCAGTAAATCCCGGATTATTTTTCCACTCGTCCCACATCGTTTGGTTAGTAGAGACCGTCTCTGCCGCATAACAAGCGGAAGAAACAGACGCACAAAGTAGTGCTGCGATGGAAAAAGTTTTCTTTATTCCATGTTGAAATATATTCATAGTTAAAATGTCCGTAATTAAACATGAGGTGAAGCTTGTTTAATTACAACATTTCGTAACGGATTATTAAATGTAGAACTAATTAATATTCATTGTAGTCAATCTGATAAATAAGCAAGTCAGGCCGAATCATTTTCTGCTGCGCCAGAAACTGGCGCAGCAATAAAGCACTTACTTCACAATGGAGAGATCGACATTCACGTTTGCCGTCCAGTCCGTGTTGTGCCAGTCACGCGCAATCAGATGAAGAACACCCGTATAGCTGCCCTGAGGCAGATGCGGGTTATCTTCTGCTTTATAAGCGACTCTTAAATATGCGCTTGTTCCTGAGTTGCAGTTAACCGCGGTGTTAACGGAATGAATATTGCAGCCGCCATGGCTGTTCTGGCCACGCAGTTTCACGATGAAGCTTCTGTTACGACTATCGACAACCTGCGCATACAGTGGCGTTTCACCATCCTCAACCCAGACCAGAGAGGTAGGGCCAGCCTTAGGCGTGTTGGTCACAAAAGCAATATTCACAGTGTTATCTTCAGCCGGAACTTCAATCGTTATCGGGGAAGAGCCGTTCAGGCTACCGGTAAAGGTTTTCGTCACTTTGTTCGGCTGAGGTAAGTTCAGGGCAGCAATTTGTGAGTCAGCATCAGCGGAATAGCCTAAACCCCAACGTGTAAAGAATTCACGTAAATCATGCCCCGCTGCTTTGCTGGCATTGACCACAAAGAAATCAATTTTTTGTTGATTGGTTGCAACCAGAGATTTGCCTTTACCCTCGTTATAGGTTTCGCGGTAGGCTTTGCCAATATAAGCGAAGAGATCGGGCCATGATGTTTTCAGCTGGGTAAACATCATTAATTTACGGAAGACGTCATTGTCAGTATCAAACTGATGTGTTTCGCCAGAGTTCAGGAAAGAACCGACGGCCTGCTGATCCCAGGAGAAATTGTTGTAATACAGATTTTCGTGACAGGATTTATCCGTTACTTCTCCGCGTAACACACGGCAGGCTGAAACGGACATAATATTATTTGTCACTTCCGTTAACCCGTCCCATGCCCAGGTCATCTGATTTTGGTGACCATATTCATGCCAATGGCCCCAGCTGGTTTCGGTTGGTAAGCTGTTGCCAAAGCCGATCCCAATACGTCCGGCGCCTCCCTGAGACCAGCAGCAGCTGTTAAAAATACCGAAATTCAAACCGCGCAGAGGCTGATGTAAATACGATGACCCATCAAGCCCGTTAACCCTATCATAGTCCATGACGTAGCTTAATTGTTCGCGCAGCATTTGCAGCACATTGGTATTCAGTGACGCTTTAGCGGTGGAATTATTCACGACATACCGAGAGCGCCCGTCAAACAGGAGTGTTTGCCCGGTCGGTGTACTCTGCTGGCTCAGGGCCTTCCACTCTTCTTTTGTGTTAAGTCCAAAAACAAATAGCGGGTGTTTTTTCGCGGTCGTCGATGTGACATCCACACGAACGAGTGTGTTCATATGGCTATAGGTACCACTTTTATCCCAGCAGGCCAGCAGCATTAATCCATTTTCACTCAGGGTATATTGCGTTGAGTGATTGGCATTTAACTGCACCTGATATTTAGTGGTGATTGTACCGCTGTATTGATTTTCCAGTCCTGCGTAGCAGACCACATCATCGGGTTGGGAAGAGGTGGTCAATGTGAACGTATCACCCTCTTCACCATAATAATAGGTATTAAAATAGGGATTGCGACCTGTGAAGCCTGTTCTGGCACGAGCTTCATCATGATCTTCAATGGCTGGAATATAATAAATGTCTTTGTCAGCATCACCATAAATTTGCATGGTGCGCTTTTGCCAGTAGAGAACATCAGTCGGGTCGGCTGAACGGGTGAGGGTTTTTTGTGGATCTTCAGATAACAGTTGATAACTCATACCGAGTTCATCCAGAGCTTCATTGAAGGCCTGGTTATCCTGCCATCTTTCCCACCAGTTGGCCGTGGTTTCAGCGTATAAAGGCAAAGACGTTACCGATGCACATAACAGCGCAGCAGCAACACATTTTTTCTGTATGCCACTCTTCAGTATATTCATAAAAGATATGTCCGTTATCGAGAAAATATTAAGAAAAACGGACTCATTACATCACGCTGTAATATCGTTAAGAACCGAGGAATAATGAAAAGTAAATGTAGAAAAAATGATGATATTGAATATTTCTAGGTTGGGTTGGAGATATAGTGACGGTAAATAGTGTGGGGTGAGAAACAAGGACGCAAAAAATAAACACGCCTGATAAACAGGCGTGTTTTTAGATTACTTCTCGTTGAGGCCGAGTTTCTTCTCAAGATAGTGGATGTTAGTTCCACCATTCTGGAAGTGCTCGTCGCTCATGATGCGCATCTGGAGATCAACGTTGGTTTTAATACCGTCGATGATCAACTCCTGCAGGGCGTTCTTCATGCGGGCAATCGCCACGTCACGGTTTTCGCCGTAGCAGATGAGCTTGCCGATCATTGAGTCATAGTACGGCGGTACGGTGTAACCGGCGTAGATATGAGACTCCCAACGCACACCAAAGCCACCCGGCGCGTGGAAACGCGTGATTTTACCCGGGCTTGGCAGGAAGGTGTTCGGGTCTTCGGCGTTGATACGGCATTCAACCGCATGGCCTTTCACCACGACTTCTTCCTGCTTGATGGACAACGGCTGACCCGCAGCGATACGCAGCTGTTCTTTGATCAGGTCAACGCCGGTGATCATTTCGGTAACCGGGTGTTCAACCTGAATACGGGTGTTCATCTCGATAAAGTAGAACTCGCCGTTTTCGAACAGGAACTCAAAAGTACCCGCCCCGCGATAGCCGATATCGACACACGCCTTGGCGCAACGCTCACCGATGTAGCGACGCAATTCCGGGGTAATGCCCGGCGCAGGTGCTTCTTCGACGACTTTCTGGTGACGACGCTGCATGGAGCAGTCACGTTCTGCCAGATAGATCGCGTTACCCTGACCGTCAGCCAACACCTGAATTTCGATGTGGCGTGGGTTTTCCAGGTATTTTTCCATGTACACCATGTCATTGCTGAAAGCCGCTTTCGCTTCCGCTTTGGTCATGGAGATGGACTGCGCCAGTTCAGCATCGCTGCGTACTACGCGCATACCGCGACCGCCGCCACCGCCGGACGCCTTGATGATAACCGGGTAGCCAATGCGTTTAGCATGAGCACGGTTAGCATCCATGTCGTCGGTCAGAGGGCCGTCAGAGCCTGGTACGGTTGGCACACCGGCTTTTTTCATCGCGGTGATCGCAGACACTTTGTCGCCCATCAGGCGGATAGTGTCGGCTTTCGGGCCGATGAAGATAAAGCCAGAGCGTTCAACCTGCTCAGCAAAGTTGGCGTTCTCAGAGAGGAAGCCATAACCCGGATGAATTGCCACCGCGCCGGTGATTTCAGCGGCGCTGATGATAGCCGGGATGTTCAGATAGCTTTTTACGGACGGAGCCGGGCCAATACAGACCGTCTCATCCGCCAGCAATACGTGTTTTAAATCGCGATCCGCACTTGAGTGCACCGCGACGGTCTTGATGCCCAGTTCTTTACAGGCACGAAGAATACGCAATGCAATCTCGCCGCGGTTGGCGATAACAATTTTATCCAGCATGTTCGCCTCGTTACTCGATGACGACCAGCGGCTCGTCAAATTCAACCGGCTGACCACTTTCGACCAGAATCGCTTTCACAGTACCTGATTTGTCTGCTTCGATCTGGTTCATCATTTTCATCGCTTCAACGATGCACAGGGTATCGCCTACGTTGACTTTCTGACCCACTTCGATGAACGCCTTCGCGTCCGGGCTCGGGGTGCGGTAGAAAGTACCAACCATTGGGGAACGTACGATGTGACCACTGATTTCTGCTGCAGCGGCAGGTGCGGCTTCAGCTGCTGGTGCAACGGCTGCGGAGAGCGCAGGCTGCTGCACTGGCGCAGCGTAAGCCTGCTGCATTACCGGGAAGCTAGCGGCTGGGGCTGCACGGCTGATGCGTACAGACTCTTCGCCTTCAGAAATTTCCAGTTCGGAGATGCCTGATTCTTCAACCAGCTCGATCAGTTTTTTAATCTTACGAATATCCATGAGTGGGTTCCGTACTCTTGTTTAGTGTGATTGTGACAAGCGTTTTACCGCTGTCTGTAAAGCGTATGAATAACCGTCAGCGCCCAGTCCGCAGATAACGCCAGTAGCGATATCCGACAGATACGAATGGTGGCGGAACGGCTCTCGGGCGTGCACGTTACTCAGGTGGATCTCGATAAACGGGATACTCACCGCGAGCAGTGCGTCGCGGATAGCAACACTGGTGTGCGTAAACGCGGCCGGATTGATCAGGATATAGTCCACATTGTCTTTAGCCTGATGAATACGGTCGATGATTGCGTACTCCGCGTTTGACTGAAAATGATCCAAATCCACATTCAGCGACGCTGCTTCCGTGCTCAGACGGTTAACAATTTCGCTCAATGTTAGCGTGCCGTACTTCTCTGGCTCACGGGTACCGAGCATGTTCAGGTTCGGTCCGTTCAATACTAAGATATGGAACTTGTCAGTCATTATGCCGCTATCTCCTGCGATTTTCGGGTAAAAAACAAAATATACCGTCGAAGCGCAAATGTCACCTTTTCAGAGGCCAAAAACCACTGTCAGGGGAACCAAGGTCGCACATTATAACGATTTCGTAGCATTTGGCAGCTAAATACTGGTCTTATCAGGGAAGATTATCAACCGCAATCCAAAAAAGATTTGCGGTTGAGGGGGGATCTGCGGGAAAACGCACAGTTTCGCGAACTATCGCAACCACTGGCGGAACTTCTTGTAACGCCATGCTAAAAGCGCCACTGCCGCCAGCGCATACAGGACTGGCTGCGGGGAGAGGATCTTCACCGACCACAGATAATGAATGGGGGCGAGGATCGCGACAAGATAAACGAAGTTGTGCAGTAACTGCCAGCGTCTGCCCAGCTTTCGCTGCGCATATTGCGTGGACGTCAGCGCTAACGCCAGTAAAACCAGCCAGCTTACGATACCCAGCGTCAGATAAGGGCGTGTCACCAGCTCTCGGCCAAGCAGTGTCAGATTGTTAATTCCCAGTTCCAGCAGGGCGTAGCTGGTAAGGTGCAGCGTCGCCCAGGCAAAACACCATAGCCCCAAAAGCCGACGGGTACGTATCAATAATGGCTGTTTAGCGTAGCGCGCCAGCGGCGAGACGAGCAAGGTTGCCAGTAAAAATTTCAGAGCCATCCGACCCGTAAAATGCTGGATATCCTTTGCCGGATCGGCGCTAAAGAGGCCCTGACTGGCGGCCCAGAACAACCAGATAAAAGGAAGTATCCCAGCTAAATGCAGCAGCACTTTCAGCCAGGTAATCTGCTTTGCCGTTAAACGCACTCAGAAGTTCTCCCGTAAATTAAGGCCACGGTAAAGCGAAGCCACTTCATCCGCATACCCGTTAAACAATAGCGTGGGCTGACGCTTAACATCCAGCGCACCACCCGCGCCAATAAAGCGCTCAGTCGCCTGCGACCAGCGGGGATGATCCACATGCGGATTCACATTCGCGAAGAAACCGTATTCACCCGGTGCTGCCAGGTTCCAGGTCGTTGGCGGACGCTCGCGGGTCAGCTTAATGCTGACGATAGACTTAATTCCTTTGAAGCCGTATTTCCACGGTACGGTTAACCGAATGGGGGCGCCGTTTTGAGGAGGAAGCGCCTTGCCGTATACGCCAACGGTCAGCAGGGTAAGGGGATGCATGGCTTCGTCGAGGCGTAGCCCTTCAACGTACGGATAGTCCAGTCCACCGCCGATAAACCGATCTTTCTGGCCCGGCATCTCGTCCGGAGCGTAGCGCGTCTGGAAGGCGACATATTTTGCATTGCTGGTGGGCTCAACCAACGCCAGCAGCTTATGCAGCGGGAAGCCGACCCAGGGTACCACCATCGACCAGGCTTCCACGCAGCGCATGCGATAGATGCGCTCTTCGAGCGGGAAGCGGGTGGTCAGATCGTGGTGGTCCAATGTCAGGGGTTTTGCCACCTCGCCGTCAATTTTCAACGTCCACGGATCGGTTTTCATGCTGCCTGCATTGGCGGCAGGATCGGCTTTATCCAGACCAAATTCGTAAAAGTTGTTATAGCCGGTGACTTTGTCTTCAGGGGTGAGCGTCAGTTTGTTTTGCCACTCGGCGGGTTTCGTAAACGTAAGCGGGGCACCGGAAGGCGCCTTAGGGCGATCGTTACCTTTAAACCAGTCGAGCAGGTCGGCATGTGCCGCAGGGGAGAGCGTCAGTGCAGTGGCGCTGATGCCAAGCATTTTCAGGATCTGGCGGCGCTGTAACATAAAGACAGACTCGGACGTTACGTCGGCTTCCGTCAGTTTTCGGTTTTTCATGGCATCCTCCGTCATGCGTTTTTCTAAGCATGACGGAGGAGAGCGCTTCACGCGAATATGTCACGAAAATTTGAAGATTAGGCGATTTTCACCAGCGCGCGACCGTGGAACTGGTTATCCATGATTTTACTGGCATAGTCTGGCGCCTGGCTGAGGCTTATCTCCGTTGCGCTCTGGGTAAAGAACGATTCCGGCAGATCGCGTACCAGACGTTCCCAGGCCTCCGTGCGGCGAGCCGCTGGCGTCATCACGGAGTCCACGCCCTGCAGGCGAACGTTACGCAAAATAAACGGCATGACGGTAGTTGGCAGGGCAAAGCCGCCCGCCAGACCGCAGGCTGCCACGCAGCCGCCGTAGTTCATCTGCGCCAGGACCTTCGCCAGCACTTTATCGCCGACGGTATCTACCGCGCCCGCCCAGACCTGTTTTTCCAGTGGACGGGTTTCGGCGAATTCATCGCGGCCAAGAATGCGGCTGGCACCGAGCTGGCGAAGATAATCATGCGTACTTTCCCGGCCGGAAACCGCCGTGACCTGGTAACCCAGTTTGTGCAGCAACGTTACCGCCGTGCTCCCCACGCCACCGCTGGCGCCGGTCACGACAATGTCACCCGACTCAGGGTGAACCCCCGCCTCTTCCAGCGCCATCACGCACAGCATGGCGGTAAAGCCTGCGGTGCCGATGATCATCGCTTTGCGACCATCCATGCCTTTCGGCATCGGCACCAGCCAGTCGCCTTTTACGCGCGCCTGTGTTGCCAGCCCGCCCCAGTGATTTTCACCCACACCCCAGCCGGTGAGCAGCACGTGCTGGCCCGCATGGAAGCGAGGGTCTTCACTGCTGTGGACCCGGCCAGCAAAATCAATACCCGGCACCATAGGGAAATTTCGGATGATTTTACCCTTACCGGTGATCGCCAGCGCATCTTTGTAATTTAAACTGGACCAGTCGATGTCGACGGTGACGTCGCCTTCCGGCAGACGGCTCTCTTCTACGGCCTGTACTGAGGCAAGCGTTTTGCCGTCCTGCTGTTCTAAGATCAAAGCCTGCATACGGGGTCCTCACGACTCAGATGATTGGAAAATAATTTCTGAAGACTATACTCGCTCAGGGTAATTCAATGCCGATTTAACGCAATAAATTGCCAGATACGCCCGATTTGGTAGTATGCCGCATTTGAAATGCAAGTTAGCGCTTACTCGCTACCCCCTCAACCCACGGAGTAATCTCAAGGATGCGATTAACGACGAAGTTCTCGGCTTTTATCACCTTGCTAACGGGGCTGACCATCTTTGTCACGCTTCTGGGTTGCTCTTTGAGCTTTTATAACGCCATTCAGGACAAACTGGTCAACCGGGTGCAGTCTGTTGCGTCGGTCATTGATACGCGTCTGCTGACCACGCCACTCCCGTCGCTCTCCCGGGAACTGGATGAGTTGATGGTGCCGGTTGATATTATTCGGATCGATATTCAGCAGGGAAAGCATCAGGTTTTAAGCCATGAACGGCAGGGAAGTTATCGCCCTGCGGGCGTAGTGAGTCAGTACCGGGAAGTAACGGTGCACTCCCTTAAAAACCCGGGTATGACCATTCACATGGTATATCTCGATCCGATGGCCAGCTATTTCCGTTCCATGATGACCACCGCGCCGCTCACGATCGCGGTTGCATTCATTATTCTGCTCATTTTTCTCGCGGTTCGCTGGTTGCGCCGCCAGCTCTCAGGGCAGGAACTGCTGGAAATCCGCTCCGTCCGCATCCTGAACGGTGAGCGCGGCCCGCAGGTGCGCGGCTCTGTTCATGAATGGCCGTCACGCACCAGCAGTGCGCTGGATACGTTGCTCTCAGAAATTCAGTTTGCCAGCGACCAGCGCAGCCGTATGGATACGCTGATCCGCTCTTATGCCGCGCAGGATAATAAAACCGGCCTTAACAACCGCCTTTTCTTTGATAATCAACTGGCCACGCTGCTCGACGATTCGGAAAAAGTGGGCACTCACGGCGTGGTGATGATGATTCGCCTGCCCGATTTCGATCTGCTGCGCGACACATGGGGGCAGCGGGCCGCGGAAGAAAATCTCTTTACGCTGATCAACCTGCTCTCCACCTTTATCATGCGCTACCCCGGGGCACTATTGGCCCGCTATCACCGCAGCGACTTTGCCGTGTTATTGCCGCATCGCACGCTAAAAGAGTCGGAAAGTATTGCCAGCCAGCTGCTGAAGGCGGTAGACGCGCTGCCCCAGAGTAAAATGCTCGATCGCGACGACATGGTGCATATGGGGATCTGCGCCTGGCGCGGCGGTCAGTCGACGGAGCAGGTGATGGAGCATGCGGAATCGGCTACCCGCAACGCCGTGTTGCAGGGGGCGAACGGATGGGCCGTTTACGATGACTCGTTACCGGAAAAAGGGCGTGGAAACGTGCGGTGGCGTACGTTGATTGAGCAAATGCTGAGCCGCGGTGGGCCACGTATTTATCAAAAACCGGCGGTCATGAAAAACGGCTATGTCCACCATCGCGAACTGATGTGCCGTATTTTTGACGGTACGGAAGAGGTTATTTCTGCGGAATATCTGCCAATGGTGCTGCAATTTGGGCTGTCTGAAGAGTATGACCGCCAGCAAATTTCCCGCCTGATCCCATTTTTATCTTTCTGGCCGGAAGAAAGTCTGGCGTTACAGGTCACCGTTGAGTCGTTAATACGCCCGCGTTTTCAGCGCTGGCTGCGTGATACATTAATGCAATGCGAAAAATCGCAACGCAAACGCATTATTTTTGAACTTGCTGAGGCGGATGTGGGTCAACACATCAGCCGGTTACGTCCGGTGGTTCGTTTGATCAACGCGCTCGGTGCGCGTGTGGCGGTGACACAAGCTGGTTTAACGCTGGTCAGTACCGACTGGATCAAGGAACTGGATGTGGAGCTATTAAAGCTGCATCCGGGGCTGGTAAGAAATATTGAAAAGCGCACGGAAAACCAGCTGCTGGTTCAGAGTCTGGTTGAAGCGTGTAAAGGAACCCGAACACAAGTCTTTGCCGCGGGCGTGCGCTCCAGGGGCGAATGGCAGATGTTAACAGAGCGCGGTGTCATGGGTGGTCAGGGCGATTTTTTTGCCGCCTCTCAACCGCTTGACACCAACGTGAAAAAATATTTGCAAAGATACTCTGTTTGACCTGCCGTTTACGTTGTTTTCACGTAGAATATCGCGCCTGTAGCTTTGAGTATGTCGAGCAAAAAGCCAGTGAACGACCTTTAACGGGTTACAAAGGTCAGTAAGGAATGCTGCTGTTGACTCAGCCCTGAGGGAGTCAGGGATCAATTTTGTAACATCAGGAAACGTACTGCACAAATTTTCACCGTTGCAGATGATTTTTGCGCCTTGTCGCTGCTGCGTGTGGTTGGTAAAGTAAGCGGATTTTGTTTTCCGCCCCAGCTTTCAGGATTATCCCTTAGTATGTTGAAAAAATTTCGTGGCATGTTTTCCAATGACCTGTCCATTGACCTGGGTACCGCGAATACCCTTATTTACGTAAAAGGACAAGGCATCGTTTTGAATGAGCCTTCTGTTGTGGCCATTCGTCAGGATCGTGCAGGCTCGCCGAAAAGCGTCGCCGCAGTGGGTCATGACGCGAAGCAGATGCTGGGTCGTACCCCTGGCAACATCGCCGCAATTCGCCCAATGAAAGACGGCGTTATCGCTGACTTCTTCGTGACTGAAAAAATGCTTCAGCACTTCATCAAGCAGGTTCACAGCAACAGCTTCATGCGTCCAAGCCCGCGTGTTCTGGTGTGTGTGCCGGTTGGCGCAACCCAGGTAGAACGTCGCGCAATCCGTGAATCTGCTCAGGGGGCGGGTGCTCGTGAAGTGTTCCTGATTGAAGAGCCAATGGCGGCGGCAATCGGTGCAGGTCTGCCTGTGTCTGAAGCAACCGGCTCAATGGTAGTGGATATCGGTGGTGGTACCACAGAAGTGGCCGTTATCTCTCTGAACGGTGTGGTGTACTCCTCCTCCGTACGTATCGGTGGTGACCGCTTCGATGAAGCCATCATTAATTACGTGCGCCGTAACTACGGCTCTCTGATCGGTGAAGCGACCGCAGAGCGTATCAAACACGAAATCGGCTCTGCTTACCCGGGCGATGAAGTGCGCGAGATCGAAGTGCGTGGTCGTAACCTGGCGGAAGGTGTGCCACGCGGCTTTACCCTGAACTCCAACGAAATTCTGGAAGCGCTGCAGGAACCGCTGACTGGCATCGTGAGCGCGGTAATGGTTGCGCTGGAACAGTGCCCACCAGAACTGGCGTCCGATATCTCCGAGCGCGGTATGGTTCTGACCGGTGGTGGTGCGCTGCTGCGTAACCTCGACCGCCTGTTAATGGAAGAGACAGGTATTCCTGTCGTAGTTGCAGAAGATCCACTGACTTGCGTCGCCCGTGGTGGTGGCAAGGCGCTGGAAATGATCGACATGCACGGCGGCGACTTGTTCAGCGAAGAGTAGTCATTGTGAAAGGGTAGCGAATCGCTACCCTTTCTCTCTGACACGAGAATACGCATAGCCTATGAAGCCAATTTTTAGCCGTGGCCCATCGCTACAGTTTCGCCTTATTCTGGCGGTTCTGGTTGCGCTTGGCGTCATTATTGCCGATAGCCGCCTCGGTACGTTCAGCCAGATCAGAACGTACATGGATACCGCCGTCAGTCCTTTCTACTTTATATCAAATGGTCCCCGTGAACTGCTCGACTCCGTTTCTCAAACGCTGTCTTCACGAGACCAGCTCGAACTTGAAAACCGGGCATTACGCCAGGAACTGCTGCTGAAAAACAGCGAACTGCTGATGCTGGGGCAATATAAGCAGGAAAACGCGCGTCTGCGTGAACTGCTCGGCTCGCCGCTGCGTCAGGATGAGCAGAAGATGGTCACCCAGGTGATCTCCACCGTGAACGATCCTTACAGCGATCAGGTTGTGATCGACAAAGGGAGTGTGAACGGTGTGTATGAAGGCCAGCCTGTAATCAGTGATAAAGGCGTAGTGGGGCAGGTTGTTGCCGTCGCCAAGCTGACCAGCCGCGTGCTGCTGATTTGCGATGCCACGCATGCGCTGCCTATCCAGGTCCTGCGTAACGATATCCGCGTGATTGCGGCCGGTAACGGCTGTACGGACGATCTGCAGCTGGAACACCTGCCTGCGAACACGGACATCCGTGTCGGTGATGTACTGGTGACTTCCGGTTTGGGTGGACGCTTCCCTGAGGGCTACCCGGTTGCGGTGGTCTCTTCCGTGAAGCTCGATACTCAACGTGCGTATACCGTCATTCAGGCTCGTCCGACTGCGGGTTTACAGCGTCTGCGCTACCTGCTGCTGCTCTGGGGTGCCGATCGTAATGGCACGAATCCGATGACGCCTGAAGAGGTGCACCGTGTCGCAAACGAACGCCTGATGCAGATGATGCCGCAGGTTCTTCCGCCTGCGGACTCCATGGGGCCACCTGCGCCAGTGCCCGCGCCGGCAACCGGGTTAACTCAGCCGCTGCCTGATGCGCCGCCACCGCCTAAACTCTCTTTGGGAGGGCAGTAGTGGCAAGTTATCGTAGCCAGGGACGCTGGGTCATCTGGCTCTCGTTCCTCATTGCACTGTTGCTGCAGATTATGCCCTGGCCGGATAACATTCTCGTTTTCCGGCCAAACTGGGTCTTGCTCATTTTACTTTACTGGATCCTTGCCCTGCCGCACCGCGTAAATGTCGGCACGGGTTTTGTTATGGGTGCCATACTGGATCTCATTAGTGGCTCTACGCTGGGCGTTCGCGCCCTGTCCATGAGCATTATTGCGTACCTCGTCGCACTAAAATTCCAGCTCTTTCGTAACCTCGCGCTCTGGCAACAGGCCCTGGTCGTGATGTTGTTGTCGCTTGCTGCGGATATCGTTGTTTTCTGGGCAGAGTTTTTAGTGATCAACGTCTCTTTCCGACCGGAAGTGTTCTGGAGTAGTGTAGTAAACGGTGTGCTCTGGCCGTGGCTGTTCCTGCTGATGCGTAAGGTTCGCCAGCAGTTTGCCGTGCAATAAAAGGTTTCTATGACGTCTTTGTATCTCGCTTCCGGTTCCCCGCGCCGTCAGGAACTCCTGACCCAGTTAGGGGTATCTTTTGAACGCATCGTGACCGGCATTGAAGAAAAACGTGCTGAGGGCGAAAGTGCGCAGCAATATGTCTCTCGTCTGGCGCGCGAGAAAGCGCAGGCGGGCGTGGCGTTAGCGCCCCGCGATCTGCCAGTGCTGGGAGCAGATACCATCGTTATCCTTAATGGTGAAGTGCTTGAGAAACCGCACGATACCGAACATGCGGCGCGTATGCTGCGCAAAATGTCCGGGCAAACGCATCAGGTAATGACGGCGGTCGCGCTGGCGGATAGCCAGCACGTGCTGGATTGTCTGGTGGTAACCGATGTCACGTTCAGAGTACTTACCGACGACGAGATCGCCGCTTATATTGCCAGCGGTGAACCGATGGATAAAGCAGGTGCATACGGTATTCAGGGGCTGGGTGGCTGTTTTGTCAGGAAGATTCATGGCAGCTATCACGCCGTAGTCGGCTTACCGCTGGTGGAAACGTATGAGTTGCTGAGCAATTTTAACTCACTGCGTGAGGGAAGGGATAATTATGACGGCTGAATTGTTGGTAAACGTAACGCCATCGGAAACCCGTGTGGCCTATATTGACGGTGGCATTCTTCAGGAAATTCATATTGAGCGTGAAGCGCGGCGCGGAATAGTAGGCAATATCTACAAAGGTCGTGTCAGTCGTGTACTGCCGGGTATGCAGGCGGCTTTTGTAGATATTGGTCTGGATAAGGCGGCATTTTTACATGCCTCCGATATCATGCCGCACACCGAGTGCGTTGCGGGCGAAGAGCAAAAGCAGTTTGCCGTGCGCGATATTTCCGAACTGGTGCGTCAGGGCCAGGACTTAATGGTGCAGGTGGTGAAAGATCCCCTGGGCACCAAAGGCGCCCGTCTTACCACCGACATCACCTTACCCTCCCGTTATCTGGTCTTTATGCCCGGCGCGTCACACGTCGGCGTTTCGCAGCGCATTGAGAGCGAAAGCGAGCGCGAGCGTCTGAAGAAAGTGGTCAGCGCCTACTGCGATGAACAGGGCGGGTTTATTATCCGCACCGCCGCGGAAGGGATCAGCGAAGACGATCTGGCATCCGATGCCGCTTACCTTAAGCGCGTCTGGACCAAAGTGATGGAGCGTAAAAAACGCAACCAGACCCGCTACCAGCTTTACGGTGAGCTGGCGCTGGCTCAGCGCGTTCTGCGTGACTTTGCCGATGCGCAGCTCGACCGCATTCGTGTGGACTCTCGCCTGACGTATGAAGCGCTGCTGGAATTTACCGCTGAATACATCCCGGAAATGCCGGGCCTGCTGGAGCACTACACCGGGCGTCAGCCTATCTTCGATCTCTATGATGTCGAAAACGAGATCCAGCGTGCCCTGGAGCGTAAGGTTGAGCTCAAGTCCGGCGGGTATCTGATTATCGATCAGACCGAAGCGATGACCACCGTCGATATCAACACCGGCGCGTTTGTTGGCCATCGCAACCTCGATGACACCATCTTCAACACCAACATTGAAGCCACGCAGGCGATTGCCCGCCAGCTGCGTCTGCGCAATCTCGGCGGCATTATTATCATCGACTTCATCGATATGAGTAATGAAGACCACCGCCGCCGCGTGCTGCATTCACTGGAGCAGGCGCTGAGTAAGGATCGCGTGAAAACCAGCATCAACGGGTTCTCACAGCTGGGGCTGGTGGAAATGACGCGTAAGCGCACCCGTGAAAGCGTTGAGCATGTGCTGTGTAATGAATGCCCAACCTGCCATGGACGCGGAACGGTAAAGACGGTTGAGACCGTCTGCTACGAAATTATGCGTGAAATCGTCCGTGTTCATCACGCCTACGACTCCGACCGTTTTCTGGTCTATGCTTCCCCTGCGGTGGCGGAAGCGTTGAAAGGCGAAGAGTCGCACGCGCTGGCGGAAGTGGAAATCTTTGTCGGCAAACAGGTAAAAGTACAAATTGAACCGCTCTATAACCAGGAGCAGTTTGACGTTGTGATGATGTAAAACGCAGTACGCTGCGTGACGAAAGCTGACAAGGAGAGATGCGTGAGGCGATTGCCGGGGATTTTATTGCTTACAGGGGCAACGCTGGTCGTGATTGTCGCGTTGCTCGTGAGCGGGCTACGCCTCGTTTTGCCGCATCTCGACAGCTGGCGTCCGCAGCTGCTGGCAAAAATCGAATCCACCACCGGTGTGCCGGTCGACGTAAGCCAGCTAAGCGCCAGCTGGCAAAATTTTGGCCCGACGCTCGACGTCCGGGATATCAATGCCAGCCTGAAAGATGGCGGCCATCTGAAAATCAAACGCGTGACCCTGGCGCTGGACGTCTGGCAAAGCCTGCTGCATCTGCGCTGGCAGTTTCGCGATCTCACCTTTTACCAGCTTCAGTTTCTGACCAATACGCCGCTAACGGGCGGTGAGGATAATCAGGGCCTGGAAGCCAACCGCTTCAGCGATCTCTTCCTCCGCCAGTTCGATCATTTCGATCTGCGCGACAGCGAAGTGAGCTTTATTACCCTTTCCGGCCAGCGCGCCGAACTGGCGATCCCACAGCTAACCTGGCTTAACGGCAAGAACCGACACCGCGCGGAAGGACTGGTGAGCCTGTCCAGCCTGAACGGCCAGCACGGCGTGATGCAGGTACGTATGGATCTGCGCGACGATGACGGTCTGTTAAACAACGGTAAAGTCTGGCTGCAGGCCGACGATGTGGACGTGAAGCCCTGGCTCGGCGACTGGTTACAGCAAAACATGCAGCTGGAAACCGCCCGCTTTAGCCTTGAGGGCTGGCTAACCCTGACGAAGGGAAAATTCGCCAGCGGCGATATCTGGCTGAAGCAAGGGGGCGCAAGCTGGAAGGGCGAAAATCAGCAGCATCAGCTTTCCGTCGATAACCTCACCGCGCATGTGACGCAGGAGAAAGAGGGCTGGCAGTTTGCTATTCCGGATACGCGCATCACGATGGACGGCAAGCCGTGGCCGCGCGGTGCGCTGACGCTGGCCTGGATGCCGGAGCAGGACGTGGGCGGCGCGGCCAGTAAACGCAGCGATGAGCTGCGTATCCGCGCCAGTAACCTGGATCTGACAGCCATCGAAGGCCTGCGCTCAATGGCGGCGAAACTCTCCCCGGATTTGGGCGAGATTTGGCTGGCAACGCAGCCGAGCGGCAAGATTGATGCGCTGGCGCTGGATATCCCGCTTCAGGCCACAGATAAAACCCGTTTCCAGGCCTCGTGGAACGATCTTGCCTGGAAGCAGTGGAAGCTGCTTCCGGGAGCCGAGCACTTCAGCGGCAAGCTGGAAGGCAGTGTGGAAAACGGCAGGCTGACGGTGGATATGCACAACGCCAAAATGCCTTACGAGACGGTCTTCCGTGCGCCGCTGGAAATTGAACAGGGCAATGCGGTGCTGAACTGGCTCCGTAATGATAAGGGCTTCCAGCTTGATGGCAGGCATATCGACGTCAAAGCCAAAGCGGTACATGCACGCGGCGATTTCCGCTACCTGCAGCCAGATGGCGATGAGCCCTGGCTGGGTATTCTGGCCGGCATCAGTACCGATGATGGTTCTCAGGCCTGGCGCTATTTCCCGGAAAACCTGATGGGGAAAGCGCTGGTCGACTATCTGAGCGGCGCGATTCAGGGCGGTCAGGCGGATAATGCCACACTGGTCTACGGTGGTAATCCGCATCTTTTCCCGTACAAACATAATGAAGGTCAGTTCCAGGTGCTGGTGCCGCTGCACAACGCCACCTTCGCGTTCCAGCCTGGCTGGCCTGCGCTGAAAAACCTGGATATCGAACTTAACTTCCTCAATGACGGCTTATGGATGAAGTCTGACAGCGTTGCGCTGGGCGGCGTGACGGCCAGCAACCTGACGGCTAACATCCCGGACTACTCAAAAGAGAAGCTGCTTATCGATGCCGACATCAACGGTCCAGGTAAAGCGGTGGGGCCGTACTTTGAGGAGACGCCGCTGAAAGAGTCGCTGGCGGCGACGCTGCAGCAGCTCCAGCTTGATGGCGATGTGAATGCTCGCTTACATCTTGATATCCCACTTGACGGTGAGATGACCACCGCCAAAGGTGATGTCCGTCTGAAGAACAACAGTCTGTACATTAAACCGCTTGAGAGCACCCTGAAAAACCTCAGCGGGCAGTTCAGTTTTGTGAATGGTAACCTCAAGAGCGAGCCGCTGACCGCCAGCTGGTTTAATCAGCCGGTGAATATTGACTTCACAACCACTGAGGGTGAAAAAGCTTACCAGGTGGCCGTCAATCTGGACGGTAACTGGCAGCCTGCGCGTATGGACGTCCTGCCGAAGCCGATCGCGTCATCAGTGGATGGCGCGGTAGCCTGGAATGGCAAAGTGGCTATTGAGCTGCCTTATCACGCAGGCGTGCAGTATAAGGTCGACATCACGGGTGACCTGAAAAACATCCACAGCCAGTTGCCCGCGCCGCTGGATAAACAGGCCGGACAATCGCTGCCGGTGAAGGTCAACGTCGATGGCAACCTGAACAGCTTTGCGTTGACCGGAAATGCGGGCAGCACAAACCATTTCAACAGCCGCTGGCTGCTTAATCGCAAACTCACCCTCGACAGGGCTATCTGGACGACGGACAGCAAAACCACGCCGCCACTGCCCGACCATGCGGGCGTTGAGCTCAATCTTCCGCCGATGGATGGCGCGGAGTGGCTGGCGCTGTTCCAGAAAGGCGTTGGACAAAACGTGGATGAAGCCGCCCAGTTCCCGCAAACCGTTACGGTACGCACGCCGTCGCTGATGTTGGGCGGACAGCAGTGGAACAACCTTAGCATTGTTTCTCAGCCCACCGCGAATGGCTCTAAAGTGGAGGCGCAGGGTCGGGAGATCAACGGCACGCTTACCATGCGTAATAACGCGCCGTGGCAGGCAGCGATTCGCTATCTCTACTACAACCCGGCCACCGCGAGTAAAGATCAACCGGCGAATATATCGCCGCTGAGTCAAGCCTCCCGCGTCGATTTTAGCGGCTGGCCCGATCTCCAGCTGCGCTGCGCGGAATGCTGGCTGTGGGGGCAAAAATATGGCCGTATCGACGGCGATTTTGCCATCCAGGGGAATACGCTTACGCTCTCCGGCGGCCTGGTCGATACCGGTTTTGGCCGCATGACGGCCGCAGGGGAATGGGTCAATAACCCGGGCGAACAGCGGACCTCCCTGAAGGGCGACATTAAAGGCAACAAACTGGATGCGGCAACCAATTTCTTTGGCATCACTACGCCGCTGCGGGGATCGTCATTTGACGTGAATTACGATCTTCACTGGCGAGACGCGCCGTGGAAGCCAGACGAAGCGTCACTGAACGGTATTTTAAAAACCCGCTTTGGCAAGGGGGAAATCGCCGATGTGAGCACGGGGCGCGCCGGGCAGATCCTGCGCCTGCTGAGTTTTGATGCGCTGCTGCGCAAGCTGCGCTTCGATTTCAGCGACACCTTCAGCGAAGGTTTCTACTACGATTCCATCCGCAGCACGGCGTGGATAAAGGACGGCGTGATGCATACGGATGACACGCTGGTAGACGGCCTGGAAGCGGATATCGCCATGAAAGGCTCAGTCAATCTGGTACGCCGTGAGCTGGATATGGAAGCCGTGGTGGCGCCGGAAATTTCCGCGAGCGTGGGCGTGGCGGCGGCGTTTGTGGTGAACCCGATAGTCGGTGCGGCGGTATTTGCTGCCAGTAAAGTGCTGGGCCCGCTGTGGAGCAAAGTCTCGATTCTGCGCTATCGCATTACCGGTCCGGTGGATAAACCTCAGATTAACGAGGTACTGCGCCAGCCGCGCAAAGATGCACAGCAATGATTTGACGTGGGCAGGTAATTGCCTCACTCTCAATAAATACGATTTTTATACCGCCACGGGCGGCAACGAACGAGTAGCAATACGATGAGTCTGAACCTGGTAAGTGAACATTTGCTAGCAGCGAACGGCCTGAGCCATCAGGACCTGTTCTCCATTCTTGGTCAACTGACCGAACGCCGTCTCGACTACGGCGATCTCTATTTCCAGTCGAGCTATCACGAATCCTGGGTTTTAGAAGACAGCATCATCAAAGATGGTTCTTATAACATTGACCAGGGCGTCGGCGTGCGCGCCGTCAGCGGTGAGAAAACCGGTTTTGCCTATGCCGACCAGATTAGCCTGGCTGCGCTGGAGCAAAGTGCGCAGGCTGCGCGTACCATTGTGCGTGATACTGGCGATGGCCGTGTGAAAACCCTCGGTGAAGTGTCGCACTCTGCGCTATATACCAGTATCGATCCGCTGCAAAGCATGAGCCGCGAAGAGAAGCTGGATATTTTGCGCCGCGTGGACAAAGTGGCGCGTGCTGCAGATAAACGCGTTCAGGAAGTCTCTGCCAGCCTGAGCGGTGTTTATGAACTGATTCTGGTGGCGGCAACGGACGGTACGCTGGCCGCCGATGTGCGTCCGCTGGTGCGTCTTTCCATCAGCGTGCAGGTTGATGACAACGGTAAACGCGAGCGAGGCTCCAGCGGCGGCGGCGGTCGTTTCGGCTATGACTGGTTCCTGGGCGATGTAGATGGCGAAGCGCGCGCTGACGCGTGGGCAAAAGAAGCCGTGCGTATGGCGCTGGTGAATCTTAATGCTGTTGCGGCTCCCGCCGGGACATTCCCGGTGGTGCTGGGCGCAGGCTGGCCGGGCGTGCTGCTGCACGAAGCGGTGGGCCACGGTCTGGAAGGCGACTTTAACCGTCGCGGGACATCCGTGTTCAGCGGTCAGATTGGACAGCTCGTCTCCTCTGAGCTGTGCACCGTGGTGGATGATGGCACTATGCCTGACCGTCGCGGTTCGGTGGCTATCGATGATGAAGGTACGCCAGGCCAGTACAATGTGCTGATTGAAAACGGCGTGCTGAAAGGTTACATGCAGGACAAACTCAACGCGCGCCTGATGGGTGTCGCGCCAACGGGTAATGGCCGTCGTGAATCTTACGCGCACCTGCCAATGCCGCGCATGACCAATACTTACATGTTGCCGGGCAAATCCACGCCGCAGGAGATTATCGAGTCTGTAGATTACGGTATCTTTGCGCCAAACTTTGGCGGCGGCCAGGTGGACATCACCTCCGGTAAATTTGTCTTCTCTACCTCAGAAGCGTATCTGATTGAGAAGGGAAAAGTGACCAAAGCGGTAAAAGGTGCGACCCTGATTGGTTCCGGTATCGAAGCCATGCAGCAGATCTCGATGGTCGGTAACGATCTGAAGCTGGACAACGGCGTGGGCGTCTGCGGTAAAGAGGGCCAGAGCCTGCCGGTTGGCGTCGGCCAGCCAACGCTGAAAGTGGACAACCTGACGGTAGGCGGCACAGCCTGACCTGATCCTGCATAAAAAATGGCGCTACTGATGTAGCGCCTTTTTTTAACGTAAGTTACCCAGCGGTATCTCCGGATCCGGCTCGTGTGTGATGCGGTTACGCAAGTCACGACGAATAATTTCGATCGACCAGAACCAGACCAGATGGCCTACGATCTCTGAAACGTGTTCATACCACGGCAGCTCAAACAGCGGTGGCGTCAGCCCCATCAGCGGGAAGGAGATCATATGCACAAAGAGCTGAGCTAACGCACCCGCCAGCAAACCCTGCCAGAGTTTAATTTTCGGGAAGACTTCAGCCACGACACAATAGCCAACAGCGAAGACGATTGAGAAAATAATATGCGTCACGCCAACCCAGTTAAATATATGTCCGGCAAATGTATAAACCGCCGCGTTAGGATCAGCTACGCCCAGCCAGTCGCGTAAAAATACATAGGGAGGGTTTAAAAAATTACGAGAACAGTCAATCTGGCTAGCGGCTCTTATTAATTGCTCAGGCCCGCATGCGCCGGTGAATAAATCGGTGGGGCTGCGTGGCGGAAGCGGCACCTCGGCTCCCCATTTGACAAACGCGGAGACAATCCCTGCAATTAAACCAATGAACGCGGCGAGTCCATAGCGCCTGCGTGAAGGCGGAGTTTGTTCAAATAAATTCATTTCTTTTCCTTGTTTAACGTCATCCTGCGGAATACATTTTATTATTCATATCAGCAACAAATTAATAACAGTCTGACGAGCAGACTGCATATAAAGTAATGGGGTGGCGGCAGTAGTGTCAATTCTCTATTCCTGATAGTGGCGAAGGAATATTCCTGAATCAACAAGGGATTCATCCTGGAAATATTCATTGCCTCTATGCGTTCAGAAATAAATTGATTATTCCTTTCTTCTTCCCCGCATCCCCTGAAACAGTTCTGCCACGTCCACAAAATAGTCGGTCAGATAGTTGATACACACCTGCACTTTGAGCGGCAGCTTGTCCTTTTCGGTATACAGGGCGTAGACCGGGCGCGGATCGGATTGATAGCGAGGGAAAAGGATCTCCAGCACGCCGCTGTTGATCTCATTGATCACCCACATCAACGGTACGTAGGCGATCCCGGCCCCGGCTACCAGCCAGCGCGAAATGGTCATCGGATCGTTAGTGACAAACCTCCCCTCCGGCAGCAGTTTGGTGGAGATCCCTTCCGGGGCAATCAGCTCGAATTCATTGTCGGGCCGCACGCTGTACTCCAGCCAGGAGTGATTGGTGAGATCCGCGGGTTTCTCCGGAACGCCGTACTGCGCAAGATAGCTTTTCGAGGCGCAGACAACCATCGGCATGCTGCCCAGTCGACGCGAGAAGAGGCTGGAATCCTGCAACGCCCCCACGCGGATCACCACGTCCAGACCATCGGCGATCAGATCCGGCGCCGGGATACCTGTCACCAGATTGACGGTAAGCCCGGGGTACTCCTTCAGCATATCCGCGGTCATGGCAGCGAGTACATTTTGTGCCATAGTTGAAGAACACCCTATACGGAGTGTGCCGATCGGGGTGTTGTTAAAGGCGTAGAGCTGTTCATGGACGTCCTGCACTTCGTGCATCATGCGTCGGCAGCCCTGATAGTAAATTTTACCCGCCTCCGTCAGCCCAATGCTGCGGGTACTGCGGTTGAGCAGCTTGACCTGTAACTCATCTTCCAGTTTAGAGACCGTCTGGCTAATGGATGAGACGCTCATCTGAAGCTGACGTGCCGCGGCGGTAAACGAACCCAGTTCAACCACTTTGGCGAAGACCGACATGCGTTTTAAACGTTCCATTGTTCACTCTGGCTTAAAAGTGATTTAGATCACATATTATAGATAACAGCATAACAGTTACGTTAATATATTATTAATTACATAACGGCTGCGCCATTCTCGCCCGACGTTTCTTGCTCTCCCGCGATGGCGTGCGCTAAAAAATTCTGAAGCCTGCACTCTCTCTTATCAAGGTCAACATGAGTCTGTTTCCCGTTATCGTGGTGTTCGGTCTGTCGTTCCCACCGATATTTTTCGAGCTACTTTTATCACTGGCGATCTTCTGGCTGGTGCGCAAGGTGCTGGTCCCTACCGGGATTTACGATTTCGTCTGGCACCCTGCATTGTTCAATACCGCGCTGTATTGCTGCCTGTTTTACCTGATATCGCGCATGTTTGTCTGAGGTTGATGTGAAAACGCTAACAAGAAAAATCTCCCGCACTGCCATCACGATGGCGCTGGTTATCCTCGCCTTCATCGCTATTTTTCGTGCCTGGGTCTATTACACCGAATCACCGTGGACGCGTGATGCGCGCTTCAGCGCTGATGTCGTGGCCATCGCCCCCGATGTGGCTGGCCTAATCACGGCGGTGAATGTTCACGATAACCAGCTGGTGAAAAAAGATCAGGTTCTGTTCACCATCGACCAGCCTCGTTACCAGAAGGCGCTGGAAGAAGCGGAAGCAGATGTCGCCTATTACCAGGCGCTGGCATCGGAAAAACGCCGTGAGGCAGGCCGCCGTAACCAGTTGGGCGTTCAGGCCATGTCCCGTGAAGAGATAGACCAGTCTAACAACGTGCTGCAAACCGTGCTGCATCAGCTGGCGAAAGCGCAAGCCACGCGCGATCTCGCTAAGCTCGATCTGGAGCGCACCGTGATCCGCGCGCCATCCGACGGCTGGGTCACTAACCTCAATGTCTATGCCGGGGAGTTTATTACCCGTGGCTCCACTGCCGTGGCGCTGGTTAAACAGAACTCCTTCTACGTGCTCGCCTATATGGAAGAGACCAAGCTGGAAGGCGTGCGTCCGGGTTATCGTGCGGAAATCACGCCGCTGGGCAGTAACCGCGTCTTCAAAGGTACCGTCGACAGTGTCGCTGCAGGGGTGACCAACTCCAGCAGCTCTAACGATACCAAAGGAATGGCGACGGTGGATTCCAACCTGGAATGGGTGCGTCTGGCGCAGCGTGTGCCGGTACGTATTCACCTTGATGAACAGCAGGGCAACCTGTGGCCAGCGGGGACCACGGCGACGGTGGTGATCACCGGTGAAAAAGATCGGGATGCCAGCCAGGACTCCTTCTTCCGTAAAATTGCCCATCGCCTGCGCGAGTTTGGTTAATCGCCATGGGTATCTTTTCCATCGCCAGCCAGCACATTCGCTTCGCCGTGAAGCTGGCCTGTGCCATTGTGCTGGCGCTGTTTGTTGGCTTTCACTTCCAGCTTGAAACCCCTCGCTGGGCGGTCCTGACGGCTGCAATAGTTGCGGCGGGTCCTGCCTTTGCCGCGGGCGGGGAACCCTATTCTGGCGCGATCCGCTATCGTGGGATGCTGCGTATCATCGGGACGTTTATCGGCTGTTTCGCGGCACTCACCATTATTATTCTGATGATCCGCACGCCATTGCTGATGCTGATGGTGTGCTGTATCTGGGCGGGTTTCTGCACCTGGATTTCGTCTCTGGTGAAAGTGGAAAACTCCTACGCCTGGGGGCTGGCGGGTTATACCGCGCTGATTATTATCATCACCATTCAGTCTGAACCTTTGCTCGCGCCGCAGTTTGCCGTGGAGCGCTGCAGCGAGATTGTGATCGGTATTGTGAGTGCGATTGTCGCTGACCTGCTTTTCTCTCCACGCTCCATCAAACAGGAAGTCGACCGTGAACTTGACGCGCTGATCGTTGCCCAGTACCAGCTGATGCAGCTGTGCATTAAGCATGGCGACAGTGAAGAGGTGGATAACGCCTGGAGCGGGCTGGTTCGCCGGACGCAGGCGCTGGAGGGGATGCGTAGCAACCTCAACATGGAGTCCTCGCGCTGGGCCCGTGCGAACCGCCGCCTGAAAGCCCTCAATACTGTCTCCCTGACGCTGATTACCCAGGCGTGCGAAACGTATCTCATCCAGAACACCCGTCCGGAAGCGGTCACCGATACGTTCCGTGAGCTGTTTTCCGAGCCGGTGGAAACCGTGCAGGACGTGCATAAACAGCTTAAGCGTATGCGTCGGGTGATCGCCTGGACCGGGGAGCGCGACACGCCGGTGACCATCTACACCTGGGTCGGGGCCGCGACGCGCTATCTGCTGCTGAAACGTGGCGTGATCGGCAACACCAAAATTAGCGCGGCGGAAGAAGAGGTCCTCCAGGGTGAAGTGGTCATCAAGGCCGAATCTGCCGAACGTCACCACGCGATGGTCAACTTCTGGCGTACCACGCTTGCCTGTATGCTCGGTACGCTGTTCTGGTTGTGGACAGGCTGGACGTCTGGCAGCGGCGCGATGGTGATGATTGCCGTTGTGACCGCACTGGCGATGCGTCTGCCTAACCCGCGTATGGTTGCCGTTGATTTCCTCTACGGTACCATTGCCGCCCTGCCGATAGGGGCGCTCTATTTCCTGGTCATCATCCCGTCGACGCAACAAAGCATGTTGCTGCTCTGTATTAGCCTGGCGGTGATGGCGTTCTTTATCGGCATTGAAGTGCAAAAGCGTCGCCTGGGATCGCTAGGGGCGCTGGCGAGTACGATTAACATCATCGTGCTCGATAACCCGATGACTTTCCATTTCAGCCAATTCCTCGACAGCGCGCTGGGCCAGCTGGTGGGCTGTTTCCTGGCGATGATGGTCATTCTGCTGGTGCGAGATAACTCACAGGCGCGGACGGGGCGTGTGTTATTGAATCAGTTTGTTTCTGCCGCCGTGTCGTCGATGACCACCAATACGGCGCGTCGTAAAGAGAACCACCTCCCGGCGCTCTATCAGCAGCTGTTTTTACTGCTGAACAAGTTTCCGGGCGACATCGCGAAGTTCCGCCTGGCGTTAACCATGATTATCGCGCACCAGCGTCTGCGCAGTGCACCGGTGCCGATCAACGACGATCTCTCCGCCTGGCACCGTCAGCTGCGTCGTACCGCGGACCATGTGCTTTCCGCCAGCAGTGATGACAAACGTCGCCGTTACTTTACGCAGCTGCTTGAAGAGCTCGATATCTATCAGGAAAAGCTTAAGCACTGGGATGCACCGCTTCAGGTCACCGAACCGGTAGGGCGGCTGGCGCTGATGCTGCGTCGCTATCAAAATGCCCTCACCGATAACTGACTGAAGTAAAAAAACCGACGCCAAAAGCGTCGGTTTTTTTGTGGCTATACTTATTCCAGCACGTTCTTACATTCAGAAAGGGAGGACACATGACGACCCAGGCGCTTCAGGACAATACCCTTTTTCAGACCGGCTATCTGGTTAACGGCCTCTGGAAACCGCTGGATACGACGTTTGATGTGCTTAACCCGGCTACCGGGGAAGTCATCGCCCGCGTCGCGAAAGCCGGCAAAGCAGAGACCGAAGCAGCAATTGCTGCCGCCACCCAGGCTTTCCCTGCATGGCGCGCCAAAACCGCGAAAGAGCGTTCGGCCATTCTTTACCGCTGGTACGAACTGATTATTGAGAATAAAAGCTGGCTCGGACGGCTAATGACCACCGAACAGGGTAAGCCCCTGAAAGAAGCGGAAGGTGAAGTGGAGTACGCCGCCAGCTTTATCCAGTGGTTTGCCGAAGAGGCCAAGCGTGCGAACGGTGAAATTATTCCGCCGATCAAACCCGGCTCGCGCATTCTGGCGACCCGTGAACCGATAGGTGTTGTCGCGGCTATCACGCCGTGGAACTTCCCGATGGCGATGCTCACCCGCAAGTTAGGCCCGGCGCTGGCAGCCGGATGCACCGGGGTAATCAAACCGGCCAATAACACGCCGCTCAGCGCTTTTGCGCTGCTGACGCTGGCAAAACAGGCCGGCGTACCGGATGGGGTACTCAACGCAGTCGCCGGGAATACGCACGAAATCAGCGACGCGATTATGGCCAGCCGGGACGTGCGAAAAATCTCCTTCACCGGCTCGACATCGGTTGGCAAAACGCTGGTGCGTAACGCCGCAGAAACCATGAAAAAAGTCTCGATGGAGCTGGGGGGAAATGCTCCGTACATCGTCTTTGAGGATGCAGACATCGACGCGGCTGTGAAAGGCGCGATCGCCAATAAGTTTCGCAATGCCGGGCAGGTCTGCGTCAGCGTGAACCGCTTCTATATTCAGGAAACCGTCTACGACAAATTCGTGAATAAACTCGCTGATGCGGTGAAGGCGCTGAAGGTGGGAAATGGTCTTGAGGACGGCGTCGTCGTCGGGCCGTTGATTGAAGGTGCAGCGGTCGACAAGGTACGTGAACATGTTGACGACGCTGTTGCGCGTGGCGCGACCGTGCTGGCGGGCGGTAAACCTCATTCCCTTGGCGGCAATTTCTGGATGCCAACCGTACTGGGGGACTGTCATGAAGGGATGAAGCTGGCAGAAGAGGAGACGTTTGGCCCGGTCGCGGCGTGCTTCCGTTTCACTTCAGAAGATGAAGTCATCCAGCGTGCCAACAACACGCCTTATGGTCTGGCGGCGTACTTCTATACACAGAATCTCTCGCGGGTCTTCCGCGTTTCACAGGCAATTGAAAGCGGAATGATTGGGATTAACGAGTGCGCCGTCTCCACAGAGCTGGGGCCCTTTGGCGGCGTGAAAGAATCCGGCCTGGGGCGTGAGGGATCGGTGCTGGGGCTGGAAGAGTATCTGGAAGTTAAAACCCTGCATATCGGGGGATTATAATAGATGGAGCGGCATCTGCCGCTCGCCTGGACTGGTGGCTGGTAATGAAAACCTATACCTTTGATTTTGATGAGATAGACAGTCAGGAAGACTTCTACCGGGAATTTACACGGGTGTTTGATCTTGAACAACAAAGCGTGACGAACCTGGATACGCTGTGGGATGTGGTAACCGGCAGTCTGTTGCCGCTACCGCTGGAAATAGAGTTTATCCATCTGCCCGATAAGCTGCGCAGACGTTTCGGGGCGCTGATATTACTGTTCGATGAAGCGGAAGAAGAGCTGGAAGGACAACTGCGTTTCAATGCTCGCCACTGAGCAAGCCATAAAAAAGCCCCTGACCATCAGGCCAGGGGCAAGTCGTATGATGAGATACGACGAGGGTTTATTTATACAGTTCTGCCGTGGCATGCCAGTGGTCACCCTGATTCAGTTCGGTGACGCGATAGCTGCTGGCGCCTGCTTTTTCAGCTTTGGCGGCAAGTTCCTGACGGATATCCATCGGTGAGCCGGTGACCGACGTGACGGATACGCTGCCCATACGCTGCAGATTTTGTGCCTGGTCGGCATTCACTTGCTGTACGGCTGCGCTTGCGCCGAAAGAGAGAACGGATGCCAGACCGAGGGTTGCGATGATCAATTTGGTTTTCATAGTCTTTACTCCTGGAAAAGGTTTTTTGCTCAACGGCGAGAAGGGTTGAACCGCTATTTTTATGCCTGGTGCCGTTGAGTGGAGAATTACATCTTCAGTGATAACTAAAACTTATTTGTACAGCTCTGCGGTTGCGTGCCAGTGGTCACCGGAACGCGCTTCGATGATGCGATAAGATGATGCACCTTTTTCTTCCGCTTTTTTGTTCAGCATTTCATGCATGTCCATTGGCGACGTGCCGACTGCACCGACCGAAACCGTACCGATTGCCTCACGGGATTGTGCCTGGTCAGCATTAATAGCGTCAGCCGCGAAAGCACCGAAGGACAGGACAGACAGGACGCTCAGCGCCGCTACAGTAGTTTTGATTTTCATGATTCTTACCTCGTCGAATTTTTTAGTGGGGTCTTGTTTCGTGACCCTCATCACAAAATCAAGTATACACTAATAACGGTAAAAATTAATACCAGACTAATGGTTTCCTGCGTTATTACGTGTTAAACACACCGTTTTTTATAACCAAAATGCATAATATTGAGTGATTTTTGAGCTTTAAGTGTGTTTAAATCTAAGAAAATCATATGGATATCTGCTTTTGATTTTTTGTGCGATTTTTTGATTTATCATTCACCAGATGAATGTTAATAGGCGGTAAAAAGCACTATTTGTTAAAACCAGAGGCAGTGGAATGCAGGGGAAAACGAGGCTGGAGCAGGATGTTCCCCGTAGCAGCGCTACGGGGAGAGAGGATTACAGTTCCTGTTCGAACAGAACCAGAATCGCTTCGTGGAGATCTTTTACGGAGAAACCGCTGGCCGGGGTGGTAAAAATGGTGTCGTCGCCTGCGATGGTACCCAGGATGCCCTCCGTTTTACCTAACGAGTCCAGCATGCGGGCAATCAGCTGTGCGGCACCAGGGCTTGTGTGGATCACCACCACGGCGTCGTTATAGTCGATATCCAGAACCAGATTTTTGAGGGGGCTGGAAGTGGTCGGCACGCCAAGTTCAGCCGGCAGGCAATAGACCATCTCCATCTTCGCGTTACGGGTACGTACCGCGCCAAACTTCGTTAACATGCGGGAGACTTTCGACTGATTGATGTTATCGAAACCTTGTTCCTGCAGCGCCTGAACAATTTCTCCCTGAGAACTGAATTTCTCTTCTTTGAGTAGCGCTTTAAACGCCTTTACTAATTCTTCTTGCTTAGACGAGCTTCGCATAAGTCACCCGGAATATGACGAAAGAAACAACATTATTATGCATGTGGATGAATTTTTATGCAAATTATCTACTCAGCGCAAGGCTGAAATAATGTTATGAAAGGGAGTGATTTTATCAGATTTCGTTATCAGAAAACATGCCTAGGTCACGCCACGCAAATAAGCTTAAAAGTAAATTAAATGTTATCAAAATGATGTTGTTTTGGTGGCGGGGCAGGGTGTATTGTAACCCCCTCTTAATGCGTTGCCTTCTGTCGTCAGATAGCCTTCTGATGGGAGATAAAGACGCGTGACCTCAAATTCTTTAGCTTCGAAAATTGTAATTAAAGACTTGCTGAATTAAGGTCGCGGCAACGGATTTACAGATACTTAAGTTAACCATAATAAGGAGTTTAGGATGAAAGTCGCAGTCCTCGGCGCTGCTGGTGGTATCGGCCAGGCGCTTGCCCTACTACTGAAAACCCAACTGCCTTCAGGCTCAGAACTCTCCCTGTACGATATTGCTCCGGTAACCCCAGGTGTGGCGGTTGACCTGAGCCACATCCCGACAGCTGTAAAAATCAAAGGCTTCTCCGGTGAAGATGCACGTCCTGCACTGCAGGGTGCTGATGTGGTGCTGATTTCTGCAGGCGTGGCGCGTAAGCCAGGCATGGATCGTTCAGATCTGTTCAACGTCAACGCGGGCATCGTGAAAAACCTGGTGCAGCAGATCGCTGAAGTCTGCCCGAAAGCGTGCATCGGCATCATCACTAACCCAGTGAACACCACCGTCGCTATCGCGGCAGAAGTGCTGAAGAAAGCAGGTGTTTACGATAAAAACAAACTGTTCGGCGTGACCACGCTGGATATCATCCGTTCCAACACCTTTGTTGCTGAGCTGAAAGGCAAACAGCCAACAGAAGTGGAAGTGCCTGTCATTGGCGGTCACTCTGGTGTCACCATTCTGCCTCTGCTGTCGCAGATCCCAGGCGTGAGCTTTACCGAGCAGGAAGTGGCTGACCTGACCAAACGTATCCAGAACGCGGGCACCGAAGTGGTGGAAGCGAAGGCGGGTGGCGGTTCTGCAACGCTGTCTATGGGCCAGGCGGCGGCACGTTTCGGTCTGTCACTGGTTCGCGCTCTGCAGGGCGAAAAAGGCGTTGTTGAATGCGCTTACGTTGAAGGCGATGGCGAACATGCCCGCTTCTTCTCTCAGCCGCTGCTGCTGGGTAAAAATGGTATTGAAGAACGTAAGTCTATCGGTACGCTGAGCGCGTTTGAGCAAAACGCGATGGAAGGCATGCTGGATACGCTGAAGAAAGATATCACGCTGGGCGAAGAGTTCGTTAATAAGTAAAACGAGCCAACTGCCGTAGGGCGGGTAAGCGTTAGCGCCACCCGGCAAAAAAAAACCGAAGCACTGACTGGCTTCGGTTTTTTTATGGCTGTCAGTTTGTTGCCGGATATTCCTGAACCGTCACATGCAGCGTCAGTTTTTTATCGTTACGCATGACTTCAACAGGGATGATCGAACCCGGACGAATTTCTGCCACCTGGTCCATCGTCTCCAGGGCAGAGACGGCCGGTGTGCCGTTAACCGAGACAATGACATCATTCACCTGAATCCCCGCGTTAGCCGCCGGACCGCCAGGCGATACCTCGTTGACCACAATGCCCTGAATCTGATCGATACCGCCGCCCTGGGTATGCATCGGTGCAATTTCGCGCCCGCCAATGCCGATATAGCCGCGGATGACGCGCCCGTCGCGAATCAGCTTATCCATAATCTTGGTCGCCAGCTGGAAGGGAATAGCAAAGCCGATCCCCTCCGGCGTCTCGCCGTCGTTGCTCTTATCGAACGAGAGGGTATTGATGCCCATCAGTTCGCCCAGCGAGTTAACCAGCGCGCCACCCGAGTTACCGTGGTTGATTGACGCATCGGTTTGCAGGAAATTCTGCCGCCCTGACGGGTTAAGGCCAATTCGACCGGTTGCGCTGATAATCCCCTGCGTGATCGTCTGGCCGAGGTTGTAAGGGTTACCAATAGCCAGGACCACGTCGCCAATGTGTGGCGTGCGTTTGCGGTTAATCGGAATGACCGGCAAACCCCCGGTGGCATTGATTTTGAGCACGGCAAGGTCGGTCAGGCTGTCAGAACCCACCAGCAATGCTTCAAACACGCGGCCATCCTGCAGGGCAACGATGATTTGGTCGGCATCGTTGATCACATGTTTGTTGGTAATAATGTAGCCGCGCTCGTCCATAATCACCCCGGAGCCCAGCGTGCGGATCTCAAGCTGGTTATGGGCCGAGCTATTGAGGCCGCGGTTATAAACGTTAACCACGGCAGGGGCGGCACGGCGAACGGCCGTGTTATAGGTTGCTGGCGTTTCATCCGCGCTGTCGAACTGGGGAGCGGACAGTTTATTGAACTGACGCAAAGACGGCATCGCCAGCAGCAGCAGGCCAGCGACAATCAAACCGATAACAATGGAACGTAAGAGCTTTGAAAGCATGATGCGCGTGTCGTGATAAAAGGAACGATTTGCAGCATAACATGAGTTATCCGGACATCACACGCAGCGGTGATGTCCGGGATAGCAAATGCTTAGCGCAACAGAATGTAGATGGACTCATTGCCGCGCATCACCTGCAGGGCAATGACCGCCGGCTTGCTCTCCAGCACTTTGCGAAGTTCAGCGATGGATTGCACGCGATTACGGTTTACGCCAATGATGACGTCTTCCTGATGCAATCCGGCCTGCGCGGCAGGGCTGCTCTTCTCAACGGTGTCGATGCGAATGCCTTTCGTACCGTCTTTCAGTTGCCCGTCGCTCAACGTTGCCCCTTGCAGCGCAGGGGCGATAAGCTCCGCGCTGGCCGATGACGAGGTACTCTTATCCAGCGTCACTTCGACGTTCAACGGCTTACCGTCACGGATCAGACCGAGTTTCACCTTCGCACCGGGCTCAGTCGTGGCAATACGCGAGCGCAATTCAGCAAAGCTGCTCAATGGCTTATCGTTGAGGCTGACGATTACATCGCCTGATTTGATGCCTGCTTTTGCCGAGCCGGAGTTTGGCAGCACTTCACTGACAAAAGCACCACGCTGCACGTTAATATTGAACGCTTTCGCAATATCCGCACTCATCTCCATGCCTTTGATACCCAACAGCCCGCGTTTGACTTCGCCAAACTGGATAAGCTGCTGTGCCAGCGTTTTGGCCATATTGCTCGGGATAGCAAAGCCGATCCCGATACTGCCGCCGCCCGGCGCCAGTATCGCTGTGTTAATCCCAATCAGCTCACCGTTAAGGTTGAGCAACGCCCCGCCGGAGTTCCCGCGGTTGATCGAGGCATCGGTCTGGATAAAGTTTTCCAGACCTTCCAGATTCAGGCCGCTACGCCCCAGCGCAGAGATAATGCCGGAGGTGGCGGTTTGTCCTAAACCAAAGGGGTTGCCCACGGCAACGGCAAAATCACCGACGCGGAGTTTGTCGGAATCCGCAATGGCAATCTGGGTCAGGTTGCTCGGGTTTTGTACCTGCAGCAGTGCGATGTCACTCTGGTCATCGCCGCCAATCAGTTTGGCGTCAAATTCGCGACCATCGTTCAGCTGTACGCTGATTTTATCGGCCTGGCTGATGACATGATTGTTGGTCAGGATATAGCCTTTGGCCGCATCAATAATGACGCCGGAACCCAGACCTTCAAAGGGTTGTGCCTGCTGGTCAGGGCCCTCATCGCCAAAATATTTTTTCAGTTCTTCCGGTACGCGCTGGCTTTGTACTGCCGTGCCTTCAACCTGCACGCTGACAACCGCAGGCAACACTTTTTCCAGCATCGGCGCGAGGCTTGGAATGGCTGCTTGTCCCGGCACCTGTGAGGGCAACGCCGCACTGGCAGGGAAGGACGCCGAGAGGGATAACCCGACACTTAACGCTAAAGCGCTCAACAGCTGGTTTTTTTTCTTCATTGATGCTGACTCTCGTATCCTGGAATGAAAGAAGAACGGCCCAAAATCATAATGATGTTATTGAATTTTATACCGCTGAACAATGAGGCGTTTGACTAAATAATAGCTGGGGACGGGAAGAAAGGACGGGCGCAAGGGATGCGCCCGTAAAATATATTCAGGTTGTGCGATTAATCGCGTTTTGCGCCACCGCGTAGCAGACCGGATGCGCCGTCAGAATAGTCACGAGGCATCTGAACCGGAGCCTGATCGTTACCGGCCTCCGAGTCTGCCAGACGGTTGCGGAACGGGTTCGTTTCCGCGGTCATTTCCGGCAGCAGGCTGCTGGAGCTCTTCGCCATATGCTGATACAGCTGACGGTAGTCGGTTGCCATATTGTCCAGCAGCTCAGCGCTACGGGCAAAGTGGCTAACCAGCTCTTCGCGATACTCTTCCAGCTCTGCTTTGTTCTTTTCCAGTTCGTACTGCAGTGACTGCTGCTGACGCAATTTGCGGTTACCGAAACGCATGGCCACAGCACCGATCACGATGCCGACGACTAAACCGATTAGCGCATATTCCCAGGTCATGAACTTCTCCCGTTGTCTTGTTGTTCCGTAGGGTGTTGGCTCGGCTCCTGCCTGTGCCTGATAATGCCACTATAACCGCTATTTCCGCAGAAGTGGAATCCTGACGTATCATCGCGTAGTGTAGAACGGCCTTTTTTTCATCAGTCACGCCTGCTGGTGAGCGTTAATTGAAGGAATAACAATAAGATTATGCAAAACCTGTCCCCTGCGTCGCGATATCAACAGGCCCTTAACGAGGGCACGCACCAACCAGATGATGTTCAACGTGAGGCGGTAAACCGCCTGGAGATGATTTATCAGGAACTCACGGCAAAACCCGCTGACGTTGATCAGAGCAGTGGGCTAAAAGCGGCATTTGGACGATTGCTCGGTAAAAAAACGCCACAGACTCAGGCTCCGGTGCGTGGTTTATATATGTGGGGCGGGGTCGGGCGCGGAAAAACCTGGCTGATGGACCTGTTCTATCTCAGCCTGCCTGGCGCACGTAAGCAGCGTCTGCACTTTCACCGTTTTATGCTGCGGGTGCATGAGGAACTGACCGCGCTGCAGGGCAAAAGCGATCCGCTGGAGATTGTGGCCGACAGATTCAAGGCGGAAACAGACGTGCTCTGCTTCGATGAGTTTTTTGTGTCTGACATCACCGACGCCATGCTGCTAGGCGGCCTGATGAAAGCCCTGTTCGCCCGAGGGATCACGCTGGTGGCGACTTCGAATATTCCGCCCGACGAGCTCTATCGCAACGGCCTGCAACGGGCGCGCTTCTTGCCCGCTATTGATGCTATTAAGCAACACTGCGACATCATGAACGTGGATGCCGGGGTGGATTACCGGTTACGCACGCTGACCCAGGCCCATTTGTGGCTTTCGCCGCTCAATGCGGAGACTACCCGCGAGATGGATAAACTGTGGCTGGCGCTGGCGGGCACAAAACGTGAACATGCACCGACGCTGGAGATAAACCATCGCCCGCTGCCAACGCTCGGCGTCGAAAACCAAACGCTGGCGGTCTCCTTTACGACGCTCTGCGTGGATGCCCGTAGTCAGCACGACTACATTGCGCTTTCGCGTCTCTTCCACACCGTGATGGTACTGGATGTGCCGGTGATGACGAAACTGATGGAAAGTGAAGCGCGACGCTTCATTGCCCTGGTGGACGAGTTTTATGAGCGCCACGTTAAGCTGGTGGTCAGCGCCGAGGTACCTTTATATAAGATCTACCAGGGCGAGCGCCTTAAGTTTGAGTTCCAGCGCTGCCTGTCGCGGCTGCAGGAGATGCAGAGCGAGGAATACCTGAAGCGGGAGCATATGCCATAAATGCCACCCTCTCCCGTGGAGAGGGGCTGGGGGTGAGGTAAATGCTCCTCTCTCCCTGTGGGAGAGGGGCCGGGGGTGAGGGCACCAGACCGCACAATACTTAACCCCCGAAAAACCCATTCCAAATCACATTTAAGGGTCGATCTTTGACCTCAACTTCTCTATAATCTTGCGACCCCACGTTACGAGAAGGTTTTTTTCCCGAAACTTTCTATGTGTCGGCATGTGCTATTCGAAGGGGTAGGTTTGCCGGACTTTGTCGTGTGAACCTCAACTGACTAAACGTTTGGGTGTTCACCAACGTGTAACTTATTATTTGGGTAAGCTTTTAATGAAAACTTTTACAGCTAAACCAGAAACCGTACAGCGCGACTGGTATGTTGTTGACGCGACCGGTAAAACTCTGGGCCGTCTGGCTACTGAACTGGCTCGTCGCCTGCGCGGTAAGCATAAAGCGGAATACACTCCGCACGTTGATACCGGTGATTACATCATCGTTCTGAACGCTGATAAAGTTGCTGTAACCGGCAACAAGCGTACTGACAAAATGTACTACCACCACACCGGCCACATCGGTGGTATCAAAGAAGCGACCTTTGAAGAGATGATTGCTCGCCGTCCTGAGCGTGTGATTGAAATCGCGGTTAAAGGCATGCTGCCAAAAGGCCCGCTGGGTCGTGCTATGTTCCGTAAACTGAAAGTTTACGCAGGCAACGAGCACAACCACGCGGCACAGCAACCGCAAGTTCTTGACATCTAATCGGGATTATAGGCAATGGCTGAAAATCAATACTACGGCACTGGTCGCCGCAAAAGTTCCGCAGCTCGCGTTTTCATCAAACCGGGAAGTGGTAAAATCGTAATCAACCAGCGTTCTCTGGAACAATACTTCGGTCGCGAAACTGCCCGCATGGTAGTTCGCCAGCCGCTGGAACTGGTTGACATGGTAGAAAAACTGGATCTGTACATCACCGTTAAAGGTGGTGGTATCTCCGGTCAGGCTGGTGCGATCCGTCACGGTATCACCCGCGCTCTGATGGAGTACGACGAATCCCTGCGTTCTGAACTGCGTAAAGCTGGCTTCGTTACTCGTGACGCTCGTCAGGTTGAACGTAAGAAAGTGGGTCTGCGTAAAGCACGTCGTCGTCCACAGTTCTCCAAACGTTAATCCATTCTGCTTACGCAGAACGATTGGCGAAAAACCCGCTTCGGCGGGTTTTTTTATGGATAATGCGCAGGTTATCCACAATATCCATGCATATATCTTCTCTTTTTCCTCTTTTCCAGAATCCCCTCACCACAAAGCCATCAAAATCTGGTAAACTATCATCCAATTTTCTGCCCAAATGTCGGTGAATACTCGATTTTTGTTCGATTCCTGAACAATGTGTCTTCTCTGGGATGGGCGATACAACATCTGGCTGGCCCCTGTTGGGCCGGTAGCAGTAAAAATTCTGAATATACCTGGAGGTTTTCATGGCTGTCGCTGCCAACAAACGTTCGGTAATGACGCTGTTTTCTGGTCCTACTGACATTTATAGCCATCAGGTTCGTATCGTGCTGGCCGAGAAAGGTGTCAGTTTTGAGATCGAGCATGTGGAAAAGGATAACCCGCCTCAGGATCTGATCGATCTCAACCCGAGCCAAAGCGTACCGACGCTGGTGGATCGCGAGCTGACCCTGTGGGAATCCCGTATCATTATGGAATACCTGGATGAGCGTTTCCCGCATCCGCCGCTGATGCCTGTTTACCCTGTTGCGCGTGGTGAAAGCCGCCTGTACATGCAGCGTATCGAAAAAGACTGGTACTCGCTGATGAACGTCATCACCAGCGGTTCCGCTTCTGAAGCCGATGCAGCGCGTAAGCAACTGCGCGAAGAGCTGCTGGCCATTGCCCCTGTATTTGGTCAAAAACCCTTCTTCCTGAGCGATGAGTTCAGCCTGGTGGATTGCTACCTGGCGCCGCTGCTGTGGCGTCTGCCAACCCTGGGCGTAGAGTTCAGCGGTCCTGGCGCGAAAGAGCTGAAGGGCTATATGACCCGCGTATTTGAGCGCGACTCTTTCCTGGCATCTTTAACTGAACCGGAACGTGAAATGCGTCTCGGCCGAGGCTAATGACTGTGGAAATGTCACAACTGACCCCACGCCGTCCGTATCTGCTGCGCGCCTTCTATGAATGGCTGCTGGATAACCAGCTCACGCCGCACCTGGTTGTGGATGTGACGTTGCCGGGCGTGCTGGTTCCAATGGAATATGCACGCGACGGACAAATCGTACTGAACATCGCGCCACGCGCGGTGGGTAACCTCGAACTGGCCAACGACGAAGTGCGCTTTAACGCGCGTTTCGGCGGTGTACCGCGTCAGGTTTCTGTGCCGCTGGCTGCGGTGCTGGCGATTTATGCGCGTGAAAACGGTGCAGGCACCATGTTTGAGCCGGAAGCGGCGTATGACGAAGACGCAATTCACGTCAATGACGATGAAGAAGCTGGCGCTGAAGGTGAAACGGTCATGTCGGTGATCGACGGCGATAAGCCCGACCATCACGACGACGACGACGATCCTGATGACACACCGCCGCCGCGCGGTGGTCGTCCAGCACTACGCGTAGTGAAATAAATCCGCTTGCGGCCTGTTTATTAAAAGCCAGTGATATCACTGGCTTTTTTTTATTCTTATTTCAAATAATCGTGACGATAGGTATAAACAAGCATTGTTTATACCTCTTGATTCTTCATCACTTGGTTAATAATTAAATGGATTTATAATTCCTGTGAATTATTGTGATTTAAGCCAATATCAAAACAGTGATAAAAGTAAAGGTAAATTTTGGGTAATATTATTTTTTTGATGTTAATCTCCTTTTTAAACGAGTAATTCCTTAATAAATTAAGGAAATAATCATTTTTTTGATATTCTTAATATCAAAATTAATTTTGCTAAATTGCATGTATTTATAAAAATAATATTATGGGCGCATGCTGACAAGCATGACTACAATCAGTAATCGGTAAAGGCATTTACCATTACGTGATTTAATATTGCAATTTCTCGTATGTTAAGGATTAACAAGTGAAAAAAGTATTACTCGCTACCGCCCTTTCTCTGTGTGTAACATCAGCATTTGCTGCTAACCCTACCGCTGTTCTGAAGGTTAAGGGTACGCTGACAAATGCAGCATGTACGCCAACATTAAGTAATGGTGGTACCGTTGACTACGGTAGAATTAATCTGGGCAATTTGAGTGCTACAGCGGTTAACCAGCTGGGTCAGAAAAATATCGACCTGACCATTAATTGCACCGCGGCAACGAAAGTCTCCTGGAACATGGTTGACGATCGCAAAGATTCAAACGCGAAACTCGAAGTTGAGAAGGGCATGTTTGGTGGGGATTCTCAGACTTCTGAAAGCCAGCTTTATGGTGTCGGTAAAACTGCAGGTGCAACACCAGTAAGCATCGGTTCTTATTCAATGTTTGTTAAAACTGACAGCGTAGTGGCTGATGGTGCTACTGTTGATCCAATTTACCAGCAGGGCTCTGCGGGTGAATGGACTAAGAGCATCAACGGTTCTACTCAGGGCGACAACTATCGTGATTTCACCGTTGCGACTGTTGGCTCTTTGGCTCCTCTGGCGTTCGAAACGGCAACCTTCCCACTGGTAACCTCCCTGGCGATCCAGGATACCACCACGCTGGCGATCACTGATGACACCCAGCTTGACGGTCAGGTAACAATCAGTCTGCGTTATCTGTAAGACTTTTTAATCGAGTAAATATTATTTAATTACCGGAGAGTAAATGCGCTGCATTTACTCTCTTTTTAACGGCGCGATAAACATGGACTGTTCTGTTGTTGCTTTCAAGGAGATATTATTATGCAAGGTTTAAAATCCACTTTAATTAATACACTTATTACTGCCACATTATTGTCTGCCAGTGTTGCTGTACATGCAGAAGGCATGGTGCCTGAAACCAGTCTGTTAATCATTGATGAAGCGACGCACAGTGGAACGATAAACGTCAAGAATACCGACTCGCACCCTTCACTTTTATATACGAATGTCGTTGATCTGCCGGATGATACCGGTCTTAAGCTTATTGCGACGCAGCCAGTGGTACGTCTTGAGCCAGGTCAGACGCAGCAGTTGCGCTTTATTCTTCAGAATAAACAACCGTTGGACGTTGAGCATTATAAACGCGTCACGTTCGACGGTATTCCACCTAAAAACGATGATAAAAAAATCAAGATCGGTATAAACATTCGCCAGGATATCCCCGTGCTTATTCGTCCGGCATCTCTGGGAGTGGTTACTGATGCCTGGAAGTTCCTTAAGTGGTCTTCAAACGGCGCGTCTGTCACCGTGAAAAACCCTAGCAAATATGTGGTCCGTCTTGGGCAGAACGTAATGCTGCTGCCTTCAGGTGTGAGTGCCACTCTGTCCAAAACCTACATTCTTCCTGGCGAAACGCTAACGGCTGATATGAAAAAGAAAGTCAGCGGTGACAGCAGCGTTAAGTTTTTCCCGGCCAGCCGCTATGGCGTTGAGGTACCGAGCTTTACATCGGAATTAAATAAATAGGGATATGACGGTGATTAAACAAAGCCGCCTTGCATTTTGTGTCCGCGCCATTCTTTGCGGCACATTACCTCTGGTATTACTTGATTCGACATCCGTCCTGGCGAGGGAAGTCACCTTCGATACGGGGATTATGCAAACGCTGGGGTTGAATACAGATCTCAACCATTACTTCGCTGAAGCACCGCGATTTTTACCCGGAACCCACTCCGTTTCGGTGAAGGTCAATGGGAAAGAGCGAGGAATGGCTGCAGTTCGTTTCAACAAAGATGGCGTGCTTTGCTTTGACAACGATCTCATGGAGTTTGCCGGGCTGATGCCTGTGCCAATAAAGTCTAATGAGGCGTGTCACGATATTCGTGATAACTATCCTAAAGCCATCATCAACGCTTTGCCTAACCAGGAAGCCGTTGAACTCTATCTGCCAGCTGAAGCGGTGAACAGTCTGTCGGGAGATATCAAAAACTTTCAGCATGGCGGAACGGCGGCGCTGCTGAACTATTCATTGTTCAGTACCCATAACGACTATGGTGACAACGACACTAGCCGCTACTCTCAGGCCAGCCTGGAAGCCGGATTCAACACGATGGACTGGGCGCTGCGCAGCCGTTATATCCTGACGGATGACAACGGTAGCCGAAATGCTGAAAGCATTTACACCTATGCAGAACATGTATTTGCCGCGCAGAAGATGACGATGCAGGTGGGTGAAATCAACGCCATGTCTAACGTGTTGAGCGGCGTGCCGATTACCGGCGTGCAGTTTATGCCGACCAGCGGCCTGGCGAAAACAAGCTCTGGCGTGAGTGTTTCCGGTATCGCCCAGTCTTCCCAGGCACGTGTAGAAGTCCGCCAGAACGGGCAGTTGGTCTTCAGTACCCTTGTGCCTGCTGGCCCCTTCACGCTGGATGACGTGCCCGTGGTTCGCAACAATGTGGATCTGGACGTCTCGGTGGTAGAGTCCGATGGTGCGACTAACCGGTTTATTGTCCCGGCGTCTCAGGTAAGGGCGCGCAACCTTTCACGCCCACAGGGACTGACCCTTTCTGTAGGTCAGGTGCGCAGCATCGAAAGCGAATATAGCGATCCGCTGGTAATGAACATTTCTGACGGCTGGCGCATCTCACCGTGGATGAATCTCCTGGCTTCTGGTGCAGCTGCGGAAAACTACCAGGCAGCAGGCGGCAGAACAGAGTTCCTGATAAACGATGACTGGACTCTTTCAACGGGCGCAGCAGTCAGCAGTGCGAGCTTTGGTGACAGCAGCAGCGGAGTAAAAACCGATCTGCAAAGTGATTATATCCTGAACGAGTATGTCGGTCTTTCAGGCAGTGCGACGCATTACAGCGGCGAGTACCGCGAAATGGCTGACGCAATGGATGACGATTATCAGGGATATGACAATACCTATTCTGGCAACGTTCGTTTCTCCTCCCCTCTGGCGGGGGTGTTTAGTGCAGGGTTCAACTACAACCAGACCAATGGTGGTAGGGATGACTCACGTTATCTCCTGCTGTCCTGGGGCAAGACCTTTTCGTACGCGTCAGTGTCCATGAACTGGCAAAGTGCGGTCGGTAATGTCGATGACGATCAGGACAATGAGATGTTCTACGTCAATGTGAGCATCCCGCTCGGTGGCAGTCAGTCGATCAGTTCCTATATGCGTAAACAGGGTGATAGCACCACCTATGGCGTGTCTAACAGCGGCTCGCTGGGAGACAATACGCACTATTACATCTCAGCCGATCGCGATCAGGATACCAAAGACAACAGCTTCAATGGCAACATCAACACTAACCTCCACTATACGCAGCTAAGCGTGGGGGGCGGAACCAGTGGTGATAATCAGCGGAACTACAGTGCGACATTGTCGGGTGGCGTGGCCATGCATAAAGAGGGCGTGACTTTCTCGCCGTATTCGATTCAGGATACCTTCGCGATTGCCAGACTGAGCGAGAAGAAGAGCGGCGTTGAAATTTCCACTCCGCAAGGCACCGTCTGGACCGATCCATGGGGCCAGGCCGTGGTGCCTTCTCTCAACGAATGGCATAACTCCCGCATAGAAATTGATGCTAACAAGCTGCCGCAGAGTATGACGCTTGCTAACGGCACGAAATATATCGCCGCAGGCCATGCTTCGGTCAGCGAGATTGATTTCAAAGTACTCAACAGCCGCCGCGTCATGCTGAGCGTAAAGCAGGCTAACGGTCAGCCCCTGAATAAAGGGATCTCGATTGTTGATGAGAAAGGTAACTATATCGTGACCACGGTTGATGATGGCCACGTCTTTATTAACGATGCCGATCAGCTGAGCGCCCTCTACGCGCTAGACGGTAACAATAACCGACTGTGTAAGATTGATTACACTCTGGCTGATAAGCGTGACGAAAATGCCTTCTACGAAGAAGTGAACGGAGTCTGCCGATGAACAGTCGACACTTATCGGGCTTAGTAGCCTTGCTGATGCTCGGTATGACAGGGGTAACCCATGCTGAAGACTGTCAGATCAGCCTCTCACAGCCGGTGGTGGATTATCACGAGATGCGTCGGGATACGATCGAAACGACGCAACAGGACTGGCACAAAATGGCCGATCGTGGCATCACGGTCAACGTTTTCTGTCCTCAGACTCAGCAGATGGCGGTGTTACTGCGCGGTACAGCTGGAGATAAGGGGCGGTTTCTTTTTGGGCAGTCCGGTGGTGTCGCGGTCAAAATTGACAACATGACCGTCGATGGCAAAAGTTACAGTGTGGGTAAAACAGTTGATCAGCTAAATTTTACGCCTGAAAACGGTACGCCGACACCTCTCTACCTGCGTAATAACGAGGCGGTGATTGCGCTTGAGAATAACCAGGTTCCTTCCGGCCAGCAGATGAGTTTCAACGTAACGCTCTCGCCGGTTCTCAACGATAGCGCGTTCAGCCATCTGACAGATCAAACTACGCTGGAAAGTGATTTGTCCTGGAGTTTATTGACGAAGTAACCCTTCTCTTCGTGGCACTCCTTAAAAGCGGAGCTGCATGCGGGGTAGGGTGATAATCAATGGCTGTAAACCGCATAAAAAAAGCCGGAGGGTAAATACCGTCCGGCTTTTTTCTTACACTTCCAGGTAGTTCATAATCCCGTCGGCCGCTTTACGCCCTTCGGCAATGGCTGTCACCACCAGGTCAGAACCGCGAACGATATCGCCACCCGCGAAGATTTTTGGGTTGCTGGTCTGGAAAGCGTTATCGCTGCCTTCAGGGGCGATAATACGACCCTGAGAGTCAAGCTCAACGCTGTGCTTCGCCAGCCACTCCATGCTGTGAGGACGGAAACCGAACGCCATCACCACGGCATCAGCCGGGATCACATGCTCAGAGCCTGCGACAATCTCTGCACGACGACGGCCTTTCGCATCCGGCGCACCCATCTCCGTGCGCGCCATCTTCACGCCGCTCACTTTGCCGTTAGCATTCACTTCAATACCCAGAGGCTGGATGTTGAACTGGAATTCCACGCCCTCTTCACGCGCGTTTTTCACTTCGCGTTTAGAGCCCGGCATGTTCTCTTCGTCACGGCGGTAGGCGCAGATGACGTGCGCCGCATTCTGACGAATAGAGGTACGCACGCAGTCCATCGCGGTATCACCGCCGCCCAGCACCACCACGCGTTTGCCTTCCATGCTGACGAACGGTTCGTCGGCGGTTTCGCCGTAGCCCATAATCTGCTTAGTATTGGCAATCAGGAACGGCAGGGCATCAAACACGCCCGGCGCATCTTCGTTCTCCAGACCGCCGCGCATGGACTGATAGGTGCCCACGCCGAGGAACACCGCGTCGTAATCCTTCAGCAGATCGTCGAGCTGCACGTCGCGGCCCACTTCCACATTCAGTTTGAACTCAATACCCATGCCGGTGAAGATTTCACGGCGACGGGTCATGACCTCTTTTTCCAGCTTGAAGGCCGGAATACCAAAGGTCAGCAGACCACCGATTTCCGGATGACGGTCAAAGACCACCGCCTTCACGCCGTTGCGGGTCAGCACGTCCGCACAGGCCAGGCCCGCCGGGCCCGCACCGATGATCGCCACGCGCTTATCGGTTTGCTTCACGCCGGTCATATCCGGACGCCAGCCCATCTCGAACGCTTTATCATTGATGTAGCGCTCAATGTTACCGATGGTCACCGCACCAAACTCGTCGTTCAGGGTACAGGAGCCTTCACACAGGCGGTCCTGAGGACACACGCGGCCGCACACTTCCGGCAGGGTGTTGGTCTGGTGAGAGAGTTCGGCGGCTTCAAAAATACGCCCTTCGTTGGCCAGCTTCAGCCAGTTCGGGATGTAGTTATGGACCGGGCATTTCCATTCGCAATAAGGGTTACCGCAGGACAGGCAGCGGTCTGCCTGCGCTTTGGCCTGGCCTTCTGAAAACGGCTCGTAAATCTCAACAAATTCAATTTTACGGATCTTCAGCGGTTTCTTTGGCGGATCAACACGCTGCAGGTCGATAAACTGGTATACGTTCTGGCTCATCTGAATTCCTTACTGCGCCTGCACGCGCAGCTCTGCTGCGCTACGACTACGGTGACCCAACAGGGCTTTAACATCGCTGGACTTCGGTTTAACCAGCGCAAATTTCGCTGAGAACGCCGGCCAGTTCGCCAGGATCTCTTCGCCGCGCGAAGAACCGGTATGCTGCACGTGTTCGGTAATCAAACCGCGCAGGTGTTCTTCATGGATAGCCAGCGTATCAACGTCCAGCACTTCCACCAGTTCCGGGTTCACGCGTTTGCGGAACTCACCGTCTTCATCCAGGACGTAGGCAAAACCGCCCGTCATGCCTGCGCCAAAGTTCACGCCGGTTTTACCCAGAACGCAAACAATCCCGCCCGTCATGTATTCACAACCGTTATCGCCAATGCCTTCCACCACGGTGATGGCACCGGAGTTACGCACCGCAAAACGCTCACCCGCACGGCCCGCGGCGAACAGACGACCGCCGGTCGCGCCGTACAGACAGGTGTTACCGATGATGCTCGCTTCGTGGCTGCGGAAGGCAGAGCCGACCGGAGGGCGCACTGCCAGCAGACCACCCGCCATGCCTTTACCGACGTAGTCGTTGGCGTCACCGGTCAGGTACAGCTCAACGCCGCCTGCGTTCCACACCCCGAAGCTCTGACCCGCAGTGCCGCTGAAGTGCGCGGTAATCGGATCCGCTGCCAGCCCCTGGTCACCGTGCGTTTGCGCGATATAACCGGAGAGCGACGCGCCCACGGAACGGTCGGTGTTGCGGATATCAAACCAGAACGTCTTGCTCTGCTTCTCGTCCACATACGGTTTCGCCTGCTGCAACAGCTGCGCATTCAACACGCCATTGTCGAACGGTGGGTTGTTCTCGGTGCAGTACACCGCTTTGCCTGGGTGTGGCTGCGCGGTTTCCAGCAGCTTGCTCAGCTCCAGTTTCTGCTGCTTCGCCGTGAAGCCTTCCAGCTCTTTCAGCAGGTCGGTACGGCCAATCAGATCCACCAGACGCTTCACGCCCAGCTGCGCCATCAGCTCGCGGGTTTCCCGGGCGATGAAGTCAAAGTAGTTGGTCACTTTGAACGGCAGCCCGTGATAGTGGTTCTTACGCAGCTTCTCATCCTGGGTCGCCACACCGGTTGCGCAGTTGTTCAGGTGGCAAATACGCAGGTATTTACAGCCGAGCGCCACCATTGGGCCTGTACCGAAGCCGAAGCTTTCTGCACCGAGGATCGCGGCTTTGATGATGTCGAGGCCAGTTTTCAGGCCGCCGTCCACCTGAAGACGGATCTTATGACGCAGACCGTTCGCCACCAGCGCCTGCTGGGTTTCCACCAGTCCCAGCTCCCACGGGCAGCCCGCGTATTTCACGGAGGAGAGCGGGCTTGCACCGGTACCGCCGTCGTAGCCGGCGATGGTAATGAGATCCGCATAGGCTTTCGCCACCCCGGTGGCGATGGTGCCCACGCCCGGTTCGGAAACCAGCTTCACGGAGATCATCGCTTTCGGGTTGACCTGTTTCAGGTCGAAAATCAGCTGCGCTAAGTCCTCGATAGAGTAGATATCGTGGTGCGGTGGCGGGGAGATCAGCGTCACGCCCGGCACCGAGTAGCGTAGTTTGGCGATGTACGGGGTAACTTTATCCCCCGGCAGCTGACCGCCTTCGCCCGGTTTCGCACCCTGAGCGACTTTAATCTGAATCACGTCGGCGTTGACCAGGTACGCAGGCGTCACGCCAAAACGACCGGATGCTACCTGCTTGATACGGGACACTTTATTGGTGCCGTAACGCGCCGGATCTTCACCGCCTTCACCGGAGTTGGAGTTACCGCCGATGCTGTTCATGGCTTCGGCCAGCGCCTCGTGGGCTTCCGGGCTCAGTGCGCCGATGGACATTGCCGCGGTGTCGAAGCGTTTGAACAGCTCGGAAGCAGGCTCAACGTCGTCAATGCTGACCGCTTCATCACCCGGATTCAGGGCAATGAGATCGCGCAGCGTCGCCGCCGGACGGTTGTTCACCAGCTCAGCATACTGCTGATAATCGCTGTATTCACCGCTCTGCACCGCCTGCTGCAGCGTGCGCACCACGTCCGGGTTATAGGCGTGGTATTCACCACCGTGAACGTATTTCAGCAGACCGCCCTGATCCAGCGGCTTACGTGCCAGCCAGGCACGTTTGGACAGGTTCACCAGATCCTGCTGGAAGTCAGCAAAACCGGCTCCACCGATACGGCTAACCACGCCCTGGAAGCAGAGATTTGCCACGTCATCATGCAGGCCGACCGCTTCAAAGAGCTTCGAACAGCGATAAGAGGCAATGGTCGAGATGCCCATTTTGGACATGATCTTGTACAGGCCTTTGTTGATGCCGTTACGGTAGTTCAGCATCACAGTACGGTAATCTTTGTCGATCGCGCGGGTATCAACCAGACGGGCCAGCGTTTCGTAGGCCAGGTACGGGTAGATCGCCGTCGCGCCAAAGCCTAACAGCACGGCAAAGTGGTGCGGGTCGCGGGCGCTGGCGGTTTCAACAATGATGTTGGCATCGCAGCGCAGGCTCTTATCCACCAGACGCGTCTGGATAGCACCCACCGCCATTGGCGCAGGCACCGGCAGACGGTTTTTCGCGATATTGCGGTCAGACAGCACCAGCAGAACGGTACCGTTACGCACCATCTGTTCGGCTTTGTCACACAGCGCATTCACCGTCTCTTCGAGGCTCGCGTCGTTCACGTCAAACGTAATGTCGAGCGTGTCGGCGCGGTAGTGCTCCTCGGTCATGGTGGTGAGCTGTTTGAAGTCGGAGTACAGCAGGATCGGCGATTTAAAGGTCAGACGGTGCGCCTGGCCTTCGGCTTCGCAGAAGACGTTCATCTCGCGACCGATGCTGGTGGCCAGGGACATCACGTGGGCTTCACGCAGCGGATCGATTGGCGGGTTAGTAACCTGCGCGAACTGCTGGCGGAAGTAGTCATAAATGATGCGTGGCTGGCTGGAGAGCACGGCAAATGGGGTATCGTCACCCATGGAGCCGACTGCTTCCTGGCCGTTTTCACCGAGCACACGGATAACCGAGTCCAGCTCTTCCGCGCTGTAGTTAAACTGTTTCTGGAAGCTCGCAAGCGTATCGTCGTCCAGCTCGCGGCTGCCCACTTCTTCGTCCGACAAATCTTCAAACGGCACCAGACGACGCACGTTCTTCTCCATCCACTCTTTGTATGGATGACGGCTCTTCAGATCGTGATCGGTTTCGGCAGAGTGCAGGATGCGCCCACCGCGGGTGTCAATAACCATCAGCTCGCCCGGACCGACGCGGCCTTTCTCGACCACTTCATCAGGCTGGTAATCCCAGATACCGACTTCAGAGGCACAGGTGATGAGCTTGTCTTTTGTGATGACGTATCGCGCCGGACGCAGACCGTTACGGTCCAGGTTGCAGGCGGCAAAACGACCGTCGGACATAACGATGCCCGCCGGGCCGTCCCACGGCTCCATGTGCATGGAGTTAAAGTCGAAGAAGGCGCGCAGCTCAGGGTCCATATCCGGGTTGTTCTGCCATGCCGGTGGCACCAGCAGACGCATGGCGCGCACGATGTCCATCCCGCCCGCCAGCAGCAGCTCCAGCATGTTGTCCATGGAGCTTGAGTCCGAGCCAGTTTCATTCACGAACGGCGCAGCGTCGTGCAGGTCAGGGATCAGTGGCGTCTGGAACTTATAAGTACGGGCGCGAGCCCACTGGCGGTTACCGGTGATGGTGTTGATCTCGCCGTTGTGCGCCAGATAGCGGAACGGCTGCGCCAGCGGCCAGCGTGGAACAGTGTTGGTGGAGAAGCGCTGGTGGAACAGGCAAATGGCCGATTCCAGACGCAGGTCCGCCAGGTCCAGGTAGAAGCGCGGCAGGTCAGCCGGCATACACAGACCTTTATAGATGTTGACCAGGTTGGAGAGGCTACAGACGTAGAACTCTTTATCGTCCTGGAGGCGTTTTTCAATGCGGCGACGGGCGATAAACAGGCGGCGTTCCATATCGCGTGGACGCCAGCCCGCAGGCGCGTTAACAAAAATCTGCTCAATACGAGGCAGTGAGGAGAGGGCGATTTCACCGAGCACCCCTTCGTTGGTTGGCACATCGCGCCAGCCGACAATCGACAGGGTTTCACGCTGAAGTTCTTCTTCAACGATGCGGCGTGAAGCGGCAGCCTTTTCAGGATCCTGGTTCAGGAACAGCATACCGACAGCGTAGTTTTTGGCTAAACGCCAGCCGCGCTCTTCCGCAACGATACGGAAGAAACGATCCGGTTTTTGCAGCAGCAGGCCACAACCGTCGCCGGTTTTACCATCAGCAAGGATGGCGCCACGGTGCTGCATACGGGCCAGTGCGTGAATAGCGGTACGCACTACCTTGTGGCTAGGTTCGCCTTCTATGTGGGCGATCAGGCCGAAACCACAGTTATCCTTCTCAAGGGATTTATCGTACAACATATCAGTGAACCTCCCCAGGCTCGTCGGGCTTCTCTCTGAACTTTACCGTGGCGCACAGGCGCAGAAAGAGCATGGCGACGGGGTTTGCGCTTCATACGCGTACCTCGCATTCGCCCTCTTTTCATCCTTTCGCGCAGGTAAACAAGTTTGAGGACTTGCTTCAGAGGGAATCTCAATTACTGCATAAATATGATGAGCAGGCCGCTCATCCAGAAAGCTTCCAGCGGATTTCCAACTTATCGGGAATTGGTACACAGGTCAAATGGCAATCTTATTTATCCAAAAATGTGCTAAAGAGTGACTATGTATTTGTAAATAAAGGGAATTTAACTATTTTTACATTGATTAAAAGCCCTTGTAGACCGCAACGGAGTGTGATCTGTCTCACTATATGTAAGCGGTATTATCAACGTAGCGTGCTGAATAGTGGTTTTAACGCAGAACAATAATCTGGCATGGGTTCTAAACCCGCATAAAGTCACTGTTTTTCAGTGCTGGCGCTATAAATGAAAAAAACAATCAGAACATAAGGAAAAGTAATCACAGGTGGTGTGAATGAAACTGCAGTAATCTTGAGTATTTATTCATATAGATAAAGGCCGTCCTGGGCGATTGATCCAGGTCATCGCCGACAGAGGCTAAAAATGGCAGGCTTGTCCCCTTTCTTCGGGACGGTCTATCAGATTATGCAGTTACAGAAATTAGTCAATATGTTTGGTGGGGATCTTTTGCAGCGCTACGGGCAAAAGGTTCACAAGCTGACGCTGCACGGCGGTTTTAGCTGTCCGAATCGCGATGGCACCATCGGGCGCGGTGGCTGCACTTTCTGTAACGTGGCCTCCTTTGCTGACGAAGCTCAGCAGCATAAATCTATTGCAGAGCAGCTCGCACATCAGGCCAGCCGGGTTAACCGCGCAAAGCAGTATCTGGCCTATTTCCAGGCGTACACCAGTACCTGGGCGGAAGTGCAGGTGCTGCGGTCCATGTATCAGCAGGCAGTCACGCAGGCGAACATTGTGGGGTTGTGCGTCGGTACGCGTCCGGACTGTGTGCCGGAGGCGGTGCTGGACTTGCTCAGCGAGTATAAGGAGCAAGGCTACGAGATCTGGCTGGAACTGGGCTTGCAGACCGCACATGACAAAACCCTGCACCGCATTAACCGTGGCCATGATTTCGCCTGTTACCAGCGCACCACGCGCCTCGCGCGCGCGCGTGGGTTGAAGGTCTGTTCACATCTGATTGTCGGTCTCCCTGGCGAAGGGCAGCAGCACGGCCTGGAGACGCTGGAAAAGGTCGTTGAGACAGGCGTGGACGGTATCAAGCTGCATCCGCTGCACATCGTTACGGGAAGCATTATGGCGAAAGCCTGGCAAGCGGGGCGGTTGAGCGGTATTGAGCTTGAGGACTATACGGTGACCGCGGGGGAGATGATTCGCCACACGCCACCGGAGATTGTTTACCATCGCATCTCGGCCAGCGCCCGCCGTCCAACGCTTCTGGCACCGCTCTGGTGTGAGAACCGCTGGACGGGAATGGTGGAAATTGACCGCTATCTGCAGGAAAACGGCGTACAGGGTTCGGCGCTGGGGCGCCCGTGGGTTCCCCGTCTACCGGCGACGGCCGCCTAGCAAACTCCCCAGCATGCCCCGTACAATCTGATTGGTGACCTGCCGCGCCGCGCTTTTCGCCATGGTTTGCACCACGCCGTCGCGTTTGCCGCCGCGCGGACCGGTGCTGCCAAACAGAATGTCTTTGAGTCCACCGAGAATGCCATCATCTACGGCGACGGACTGCCCTTTTGCGGCAGGAGCCTCCTGGGACTCCGTTGTTGCCTGCACGCCTTTTTGCAGCATCTCAAACGCGGACTCGCGATCCACCTCGTCTTCGTACTTACCGTAAACCGGAGAATGGTTAATCAGGCCGTTACGTTCATCATCAGTGACGGGCCCCATACGCGAGCAGGGCGCAATCACCATCGCACGTTCCACGATGGATGGGCTGCCCTTCGCATCAAGGAACGATATCAGCGCTTCACCGGTGCCCAGCGCCTGAATGGCGGCTTCGGTATCAAAGGCTGGATTCGCACGCATGGTTTGCGCGGCGGCTTTCACCGCTTTCTGATCCTTTGGCGTGAAGGCGCGCAGGGCATGCTGGACGCGGTTGCCGAGCTGCCCGAGCACGTTATCGGGGATATCCGACGGATTTTGCGAGACAAACCAGACGCCGACGCCTTTGGAGCGGATCAGGCGGATGACCTGTTCAATCTTATCCAGCAAGACCTGTGGGGCGTCGTTGAACAGCAGGTGCGCTTCGTCAAAGAAGAACACCAGCTTCGGTTTTTCCAGGTCACCCGCTTCGGGCAGCTGTTCATAAAGCTCGGAGAGCATCCACAGCAGGCTGGCGGCGTAGAGTTTCGGCATCTGGTAGAGCTTCTCTGAGCTCAGAATGTTGATGATGCCTTTTCCACTGCTGTCGGTGCGCATCCAGTCTTTGATATCCAGCATCGGTTCACCAAAGAAGTGTTCGGCACCCTGTTGTTCCAGAGTCAGTAACCCGCGTTGAATCGCGCCGACAGAAGCGCTGCTGATATTGCCGTACTGGTTCTGGAAAGATTTAGCGTTATCCCCGATGTACTGGGTAATGGCCCGCAGATCTTTGAAATCGAGCAGCAGCAGTCCCTGGTCATCGGCGATGCGGAAGATAATATTCAGTACCCCGGACTGGACATCGTTAAGGTTAAGCAGACGGGCGAGCAGCAGCGGGCCGAGGTCGGAGACGGTGGCGCGGACCGGGTGGCCTTTCTCACCGAAGATATCCCATACCACCACCGGGTTGCCATGCGGCGTCCAGTCCGTGATGCCAATATTCTTCAGCCGCTCGAGCAATTTTTCAGAGGCGGTACCCTCCTGAGCCACACCGGTTAAATCGCCTTTCACGTCAGCCATAAAGACCGGCACGCCAATCTCTGAAAGCGACTCCGCCAGCTTCTGCAGGGTGACGGTTTTCCCCGTCCCGGTCGCGCCGGTGATCAGGCCGTGGCGGTTCGCCATCGCGGGCAGCAGATACAGCTCTTTTTCCAGCGTCCGGGCAATTAACAATGGTGTACTCATAATGCGCTTCCTCTCTTAGTCCTGGGTGGAGTATAGGCAACCTGACGGCAAAATGGCTGAGTAAATTGCTGACTTTGCGGCGCATTATCCAGCGCGGACTATGCTTTTGCATACGGTTAACAAAATAGTGGGAAACTATGTCCAGATTCTTCTTTAACGATCGCAAACAGCTGGTCAACGATGCCATTGAAGGCATACTGCTTTCTGCGCCACACGCGAATCTCGTCAAACTCGATATTGATCCTGCCATCAGGATTGTCGCGCGCGGTGACTGGGACAAAAGCCGCGTGGCGGTGATCTCCGGCGGCGGCTCTGGCCACGAGCCCGCGCATGCCGGGTTTGTCGGCAAAGGCATGCTGACGGCTGCCGTCTGCGGCGATCTGTTTGCCTCGCCGAGCGTGGATGCGGTGCTGAATGCCATTGTCGCGGTCACGGGCGATCGCGGCTGCCTGCTGATTGTCAAAAATTACACCGGCGATCGGCTGAACTTCGGTCTGGCGGCCGAGAAGGCCAAACGTTACGGGCTGAAGGTCGAAATGGTGATTGTGGCGGACGATATCGCGCTGCCCGACAACAAACAGCCGCGCGGTATTGCCGGTACGGCGCTGGTGCATAAGATTGCGGGCTATGCGGCGGAGCAGGGGAAATCGTTGAGTGAAGTGCGGGATATTGCGCAACAGGCCTGCGATAACCTCTGGAGTCTGGGCGTGGCGATGCAAACCTGCAACCTGCCGGGCAGTGACGATGAAGAGGGACGCATTAAGCAGGGTCATGTCGAGCTGGGGCTGGGGATCCACGGTGAGCCGGGCGCTTCCGTTGTCGACACACAAAACAGCAAAGCGATTATCGACACGCTGGTGACCCCTCTGAAAGCGCAGGCGGGTGAAGGGCGCTTTGCGGTGCTGATTAACAATCTTGGTGGCGTATCGGCGCTGGAAATGGCGTTACTGACCAAAGAGCTGGCGCACTCGGCGCTGAAAGAGAGTATTGCTTATCTTATTGGCCCGGCCCCGCTGGTAAGCGCTCTGGATATGAAGGGTTTTTCGCTGACGCTGCTGAAGCTCAACGATCTGTTCGAAAAAGCGCTTCATGAAGAGGTGGAAACGCTGGGCTGGCAGAAACCCGTGGCGTTTGCGCCACTGCGTACCGTCGCACATAGTGCCATCCATGATCGCGTGGAATACACTCCGTCGGAAAACCCACAGGTCGAAAAGTCTGTCTCCTCGGTAGCCAGGACGCTGATCCAACTGGAAAATCGTCTGAACGCGCTGGATGCCAAAGTGGGCGACGGCGATACCGGCTCCACCTTTGCGCAAGGCGCGCGGGATATTGCGCAGCGTCTGGAGGAGCATGCGCTTCCGCTTGATGATGTCTCTAAGCTTCTGCTGCTGGTAGGGGAGCGGCTGGCAACGGTGATGGGCGGATCGAGTGGCGTACTGATGTCGATCTTCTTCACGGCAGCGGGGCAAAAGCTGCATGACGGAAAATCGCTTCCGGATGCGCTGCTGAGCGGGCTGGCGCAAATGAAGCAGTATGGCGGCGCGGATCTCGGCGATCGCACCCTGATCGATGCGCTCCAACCGGCGCTGGAGGCGTTGCAGAAAAATGATCTTCAGGCAGCGGCGCAGGCAGCGCAGCAGGGGGCAGAAGCAACGGCAAAAATGGAGAAAGCAGGAGCAGGGCGCTCGTCGTATGTGAACAAAGAAAACCTGGATGGCGTGATGGATCCGGGGGCGGTTGCGGTGGCAGAAGTATTTAACGTATTGGCACAGCGGTAAAAGTAGGCCGGGTAAGGCGAAGCCGCCACCCGGCAAACTCACATCAAAAATCCGCTTTCAACACCACGCGATACCGGGCTTTCCCGTCGCGTACGTGCTGGATAGCTTCGTTAATTTTCGACATCGGATAAAGCTCGGTGGTGGGCGCCACTTTGGTGCGTCCGGCGAACTTCATCAGCTTGCGCAACTCGTACGGCGTACCGGTTGCGGAACCGGATACGCTGCGATCCCCGCCGATCAGGGTAAACGCCGGAACCGGCAGAGGCTTCATCACCGCACCCACGGTGTGGAAGTTACCGCCGTGGGCCAGTGCTTCAAAGTATGGCTGCCAGTTGAGATCGACGTTGACGGTGTTGATGATCAGATCAAACTGACCCGCCAGCGCCTTCAGCGCTTCAGGATCGCGGCTGTTCACCACTTTATCCGCACCCATCGCCAGCACTTCCTGTTCTTTTGCCGGGTTCGAGCTGAACGCCGTCACTTCACAGCCCATTGCGTGCAGCAGTTTGATGGCAATATGTCCCAGGCCGCCAATACCAATGACGCCTACGCGGCTGGTCGCAGTGACGTGGTGCATCAGCAGTGGTTTAAAGACGGTGATACCGCCACACAGCAGCGGACCGGCGGATTCAATATCAATGCTCTCCGGCAGGGGGATAACCCATTGCCAGTCGGCACGCAGTTTATCGGCAAATCCGCCTTTGTTCAGAATGGTTGGCACCGCGCCTTCAAGGCAGTTGATCTGGTTGCCGCTGATACAAGCATCACAATGACCGCAGCTGCGTGCCGTCCAGCCAATACCTACGCGCTGGCCGACCTTCAGCCCTTTGTCCTGGGCGGCGCTACCGAGCGCCGCGACGCGACCAATGACTTCATGCCCGGCAATCAGTGGATAGCTCGAGAAGCCCCATTCGTTGTCGATCATCGAGAGATCCGAGTGACAGATCCCGCAGTAATCAACCTGCACTTCGACGTCTTCTGCTTTTAGTTCGCCCGCATCGTATTCGTACAGCTCAAGTTCTGCACCCGCCTGCGGTGCGGCGTAGCTTTTTATCTTCGACATCGTGTTTCCCCCGTTGTGGTGTGAACTGAGAGTGTAGAGCATTCAGTTTACGGCCGCTTAACAGAAGGGGGCAGGAACAAAATTTACAGATTTTTCAGCATTCTCACTTCGCAGTCGACGTGGCCCGTACAGCCCAGCGGCGCATCGATATGCTCAAAGCCAAGATGTTCATACAGGCCGATGGCCTCTTTGAGGAAGGCGGTTGTTTCGAGGTAACAGCGTGTGAAACCCTGAGTACGAGCATGATCAAGGGCGAGCTGCGCCAGTTTTTTTGCCAGCCCTTGTCCGCGAGCGGACGGCAGGAAATACATTTTCTGTAGCTCACAGATGTCCGGCTCGCTGCAGCTCAGCGGCGCAACGCCGCCACCGCCCACGACCTGGCCGTCCTGCTCTATGACCCAATAGGCGTGGCCCGGTTGGCTGTAGAGCTGAAAAAGCTCGTCAAGATTGGGGTCAGCAACGGTATAGCCTTTATCCGCTGTCAGCCCATACTCCGCAGAAACGGTGCGGATAACGGTGGCAATAGCCGGATTGTCCTGCTCAGTGATCCGACGCATCGTCGTCGCGACGGGGGTAATCACGCTCATAGTATTACTCATGACAAAAATTGACACACAACTGCTGTTAATAGCACCGCAGAAAAGGGAGTGCAAGCGAGGAGTTTTCAGGAAGGGTACCCCTTACGCCCTGAAGCGTAAGGGGTAAAAGCATTACAGGGCAGCAATAACCGCCTGCTGCTCAATCAGCTTGGTCTTCGCATCTGCGAAGGCAACCAGACGTTCACGCTCTTTGGCAATGACCGCCTCCGGCGCACGGGCGACAAAGCCTTCGTTCGCCAGTTTGCTTTCGATTTTGCCAATTTCTACGTCGACTTTCGCCACTTCTTTCGCCAGACGCGCCAGCTCAGCATCTTTGTCGATCAGACCTGCCATCGGGATCAGCAGCTCGGCGCCGTCGATGATTTTGGTCACGGAAACCGGACCTTTGTCATCTGCAGGCAGCACGGTGATGCTTTCCAGACGCGCCATCGTTTTCAGGAAGGTGCTGTTCTCGTTCACGCGACGCACGGCAGCCTCGCTGCAGCCGCGCAGCAGCAGTTCCAGCGGCTTGCTCGGGGCGATGTTCATTTCTGCACGAACGTTACGCACGGCAACAATCGCCTGCTTCAGCCATTCGGTATCGGCAGCGGCGGCTTCATCAACGCGCGCAGCATCGAATTCCGGGAACGGCTGCAGCATGATGGTATCGGCATTGATACCTGCAATCACTTTCACGCGCTGCCAGATGGTTTCGGTAATGAATGGAATGACCGGATGCGCCAGGCGCAGCAGACCTTCCAGAACGGTAATCAGCGTGTTGCGCGTGCCGCGCAGCTCCGCTTCAGAACCGCCGTTCATCACCGGCTTCGCCAGCTCCAGGTACCAGTCGCAGAACTGGTTCCAGGTGAATTCATACAGAATGCCCGCTGCGATATCGAAGCGGTAGCTGTCCAGCGCCTCACGGAACGCTTTCACGGTCTGGTTGAATTCCGCCAGGATCCAGCGGTCCGCCAGGGACAGGGTCATCTCGCCGCCGTTGAAGCCGCAATCCTGATCTTCGGTGTTCATCAGCACGAAGCGGCTGGCATTCCACAGCTTGTTACAGAAGTTACGGTAACCTTCCAGACGCTTCATGTCCCAGTTGATGTCGCGGCCGGTCGAGGCCAGCGCCGCCAGGGTGAAGCGCAGGGCGTCGGTACCGTGAGACTCAATCCCGTTCGGGAACTGCTTCTCGGTGCGCTTGCGGATTTTCTCTGCCAGCTGCGGCTGCATCATGTTGCCGGTACGTTTTTCCAGCAGATCTTCCAGCGAAATACCGTCAACCATATCCAGTGGGTCGATAACGTTACCCTTGGATTTGGACATCTTCTGGCCTTCATCATCACGGATCAGACCGGTCATGTAGACGGTATGGAACGGAACCTGAGGCTTGCCGTCTTCGTCTTTGATGAAGTGCATGGTCATCATGATCATGCGCGCAATCCAGAAGAAGATGATGTCGAAACCGGACACCATCACGCTGGTTGGGTGGAACTGACGCAGCGCGTCGGTGTTCTCAGGCCAGCCAAGGGTGGAGAAGGTCCACAGCGCGGAAGAGAACCAGGTATCCAGTACGTCTTCGTCCTGACGCAGCGCAACGTCAGCGCTCAGGTTGTTTTCCTGACGCACTTCGTCTTCGCTGCGGCCAACGTAGACGTTGCCTTCGTTGTCATACCACGCCGGGATGCGGTGACCCCACCACAGCTGACGGGAGATACACCAGTCCTGAATATCACGCATCCAGGAGAAGTACATGTTTTCGTACTGCTTCGGCACAAACTGGATGCTGCCGTTTTCAACCGCTTCCACCGCCGGTTTCGCCAGCACATCGGCACGGACGTACCACTGGTCGGTCAGCATTGGCTCGATAACTACGCCACCACGATCGCCGTACGGCACGGTCAGGTCGTGAGGTTTAATCTCTTCCAGCAGGCCGAGTGCGTCAACGGCAGCCACAATCGCTTTACGCGCGGCAAAACGTTCCAGTTTCTGGAATTCAGCCGGGATCTCGCTGGAGTAAACGTCAGATTCGTTGCCTTTGGTGTCGTACACTTCTGCGCTTTCACGGATATCACCGTCGAAGGTCAGAATGTTGATCATTGGCAGGGCGTGACGACGACCCACTTCATAGTCGTTGAAGTCGTGCGCCGGAGTGATTTTCACGCAGCCAGTGCCTTTTTCCATGTCGGCGTGTTCGTCGCCCACGATCGGAATACGGCGGTTTACCAGCGGCAGCACCACAAATTTGCCGATCAGATCTTTATAACGCGGATCTTCCGGGTTAACGGCCACGCCGGTATCGCCCAGCAGGGTTTCCGGACGGGTGGTGGCAACGACCAGATAATCTTTACCGTCTGCGGTTTTTGCGCCGTCGGCCAGCGGATAGCGGATGTGCCACATGGAGCCTTTAGACTCGCGGTTTTCCACTTCCAGGTCAGAGATGGCGGTACGCAGTTTCGGATCCCAGTTCACCAGGCGCTTGCCACGGTAAATCAGGTCTTCTTTGTACAGACGGACGAAAACTTCTTTCACGGCATTGGACAGGCCTTCATCCATGGTGAAGCGCTCGCGCTCCCAGTCTACGGAGTTGCCGAGGCGGCGCATCTGACGGGTAATGGTGCCGCCGGATTCCGCTTTCCACTGCCAGATTTTGTCGATGAAGGCGTCGCGACCGTAGTCGTGGCGGGTTTTTCCTTCTTCAGCGGCAATTTTACGCTCAACCACCATCTGGGTCGCGATACCCGCGTGGTCAGTCCCCGCCTGCCACAGGGTGTTTTTACCCTGCATGCGCTGGTAGCGGATCATGGTGTCCATGATGGTCTGCTGGAAAGCATGTCCCATATGCAAACTGCCGGTGACGTTCGGCGGCGGGATCATGATGCAGAAGGACTCTTTGCTTTCGTCGCCGTTAGGCTTGAAATAGCCCTGCTGTTCCCAGTGCTCGTAAAGCGGCTGTTCGATATCGCGTGGGTTATATGTCTTTTCCATTATTTCCAGGTTGCCGTATTCAGGTTAAAACCAGCCAGGCGGTACGCTTTATAGCGTTCGCGCGCCAGTTGTTTCAAAGATTCTTCGTAAGGGACAAAGTCTACCACTTCTGTGAAAGCGGTGGCAAAATCTGCAAAGTCTGCCCGCAGGCTAATGAGAATATCGCGCGCGCTGCTGTTGCGCTTTTGTGGCCAGGCGATCTCGACCGGGGCGCCACCGCGCGGACCTTCGCCCGACAGGTTATGCGGGACAAAACTCTCCGGTGGGCGGGCCCACAGGGCTTCATCAAGGCGAATCGCCTGCTGTTCATCTTCACAGGCAATCAGAACGCGTTTACCTGCGCGCCAACGTTCTGCGGCAATGTCACACACCAGCTGTTCGACGGCGCTGAGGCCATCCTGATGGGTGTCGTTGTCCAGAAGGTAGAACGTTGCATTCTTCATATATGGGGCTTCTTGTCGTGGATTTAAATGCAAAGCCGGGTGGCGCTACGCTTACCCGGCCTACGGTTGAGCGACGTTGTCGGCCGGGTAAGGCGAAGCCGCTACCCGGCGTTTTACATCACTCGTCGCCGTTAAAACCCGCACGATTGAGCAGGAACTGCGACAGCAGCGCCACCGGACGGCCGGTGGCACCTTTGGCTTTACCGGAGCGCCATGCGGTACCCGCGATATCCAGGTGTGCCCAGTTATACTTGCGGGTGAAGCGTGCCAGGAAGCAGCCCGCGGTGATAGCCCCGCCAGGACGACCGCCGATGTTCGCCATATCCGCAAAGTTAGACTCCAGCTGTTCCTGGTACTCGTCACCCAGCGGCAGACGCCATGCGCGATCGCCAGCCTGTTCAGATGCCCCGATAAGCTCGTGCGCCAGCGGATTGTGGTTCGACATCAGTCCGGTGATGTGGTGGCCCAGTGCAATCACGCAGGCACCCGTCAATGTGGCGACGTCAATCACCGCTTCAGGCTCGAAGCGCTCAACGTAGGTCAGCACGTCGCACAGCACCAGACGGCCTTCGGCATCGGTGTTCAGCACTTCAACGGTCTGGCCTGACATCGTGGTCAGCACGTCACCCGGACGATAGGCGCGTCCGCCAGGCATGTTTTCGCAGCCTGCCAGAACGCCGATCACGTTAATGGGCAGCTGGAGCTCCGCGACCATGCGCATCACGCCGTAAACCGCCGCCGCGCCGCACATGTCGTACTTCATCTCATCCATGCCTTCGGCAGGCTTGATGGAGATGCCGCCGGAGTCGAAGGTCAGGCCTTTACCGACGAGCACGACAGGGCGCGCATCTTCGGACGGGTTGCCCTTGTATTCGATGACCGACATTAAGGATTCGTTCTGCGAGCCGTTGCCGACCGCCAGATAGGAGTGCATCCCCAGCTCTTTCATCTGCTGTTCACCGATGACGCGAGTGATGACGTTTTTGCTGTAGGAGTCTGCCAGCTGGCGCGCCTGAGAGGCCAGATAGGCAGCGTTACAGATGTTCGGCGGCATGTTGCCGAGGTCTTTCGCCGCTTTAATACCGGCGGCAATCGCCAGACCATGCTGAATAGCGCGTTCGCCGCTGGTCAGTTCGCGACGGGTTGGCACATTGAAGACCATTTTACGCAGCGGACGACGCGGCTCGCTTTTATTGGTCTTCAGCTGATCGAAGCTGTACAGGCTCTCTTTTGCGGTTTCGACCGCCTGACGGACTTTCCAGTAAGTGTTACGGCCTTTAACGTGCAGCTCGGTCAGGAAGCAGACGGCTTCCATTGAACCGGTATCATTCAGCGTATTAATGGTTTTCTGAATGACCTGCTTATACTGACGCTCGTCCAGCTCGCGCTCTTTGCCGCAGCCAATCAGTAGAATACGCTCTGACAGGACGTTTGGAACATGGTGCAGTAACAACGTCTGCCCAGGTTTGCCTTCCAGTTCGCCACGGCGCAGCAGGGCGCTGATATAGCCGTCACTGATTTTATCGAGTTGCTCGGCGATCGGGGAGAGTCGGCGTGGTTCAAAGACGCCCACAACGATGCAGGCACTCCGCTGTTTCTCCGGGCTACCGCTTTTTACACTGAACTCCATGCACTACGCTCCTGAATCTTAAAGACAACAGCGGCTGCTACGGATAGAATTGAAACCTTTCGTAACTCATGTCCGCTGTTGTGGTGACTTCGTGTTAATCTTACGTTACTACGGTTTCGACACGTCAGAAAAAGTCCTGAAGCGTGAATCCGCCGGATGTTTTAATCTTAGCGATGATTTCGACGACTCAAGAGAATAAATGACGTTTAAGCCATGAAACAAGCGATTTTCCAGCAAAGAGACGGGTTTTTACGGGCGTATTTAAAGTGATAATCATAAGATATCTGGTGCGGGAGACGCTCAAAAGCCAACTGGCGATCCTCTTCATCCTGCTGCTGATTTTTTTCTGTCAGAAGCTGGTTAAGATCCTCGGTGCGGCCGTTGACGGCGAAATTCCAACGAATTTGGTGCTTTCCCTGCTTGGTTTAGGGATCCCGGAAATGGCGCAGCTGATCCTGCCGCTGAGTCTTTTCCTCGGCCTGCTCATGACGCTCGGCAAGCTGTACACCGAGAGTGAAATCACGGTGATGCATGCCTGTGGCCTGAGCAAAGCCGTACTGGTGAAAGCGGCGATGATACTGGCGCTGTTCACGGGGATCGTGGCGGCAGTGAATGTGATGTGGGCGGGCCCCATGTCTTCTCGTCATCAGGACGAAGTGCTGGCCGAAGCGAAAGCGAACCCCGGCATGGCGGCGTTAGCGCAGGGGCAGTTCCAGCAGGCGACCGACGGTAACTCTGTGCTGTTCATTGAGAGCGTTGACGGCAGTAAATTCAACGATGTATTCCTGGCCCAGCTGCGACCTAAAGGTAACGCGCGTCCATCCGTCGTGGTGGCCGATTCCGGTCAGCTGGCTCAGAGTAAAGATGGTTCGCAGATTGTCACGCTGAATAAAGGCACTCGCTTTGAAGGCACCGCGATGCTGCGCGACTTCCGTATTACGGATTTCCAGAACTATCAGGCTATTATCGGCCATCAGGCGGTGGCGCTCGATCCGACGGATACCGAGCAAATGGATATGCGTACATTGTGGAACACCGACACCGACAGAGCGCGTGCAGAGTTCCACTGGCGTATTACGCTCGTATTCACCGTGTTTATGATGGCACTGATTGTGGTTCCGCTGAGCGTGGTGAACCCGCGTCAGGGGCGCGTGCTCTCTATGCTGCCAGCGATGCTGCTTTACCTGATCTATTTCCTGCTGCAAACCTCTATTCGCTCTAACGGCGCGAAGGGTAAGCTGGATCCTATGGTCTGGACGTGGTTCGTTAACAGCTTGTACATCTTACTGGCGCTGGGATTAAACCTGTGGGATACGGTGCCAGTGCGCCGCATACGTGCCCGATTTTCGCGTAAAGGAGCCATCTAATGCAGGCGTTTGGCGTTCTTGACCGCTATATCGGTAAAACCATTTTTACCACCATCATGATGACGTTGTTCATGCTGGTGTCGCTCTCCGGCATTATCAAATTTGTCGACCAGCTGAAAAAAGCCGGGCAGGGCAGTTATGACGCGCTGGGCGCAGGGATGTACACCCTGCTCAGCGTGCCAAAAGATGTGCAGATCTTCTTCCCAATGGCGGCCCTGCTGGGGGCACTCCTCGGGTTGGGCATGCTGGCACAGCGCAGCGAGCTGGTGGTGATGCAGGCCTCAGGCTTTACCCGTATGCAGGTTGCGCTGTCGGTGATGAAAACCGCTATCCCGCTGGTGCTGTTGACCATGGCGATTGGTGAGTGGGTGGCACCGCAGGGCGAACAGATGGCGCGTAACTATCGTGCTCAGGCGATGTACGGTGGTTCACTACTCTCGACGCAGCAAGGGCTGTGGGCGAAAGATGGTAAAAACTTCGTCTACATCGAACGGGTAAAAGGCGATGATGAACTGGGCGGCGTGAGCATCTACGCCTTCAATGACCAGCGCCGCCTGGAGTCAGTCCGACATGCCTCTTCGGCAAAGTTTGACCCCGAACATAAGCAGTGGCGTTTGTCGCAGGTGGATGAATCTGACCTGACCGATCCAAAACAGATCACCGGTTCGCAGACCGTCAGCGGCACGTGGAAGACCAACCTCACGCCGGATAAACTCGGCGTCGTGGCGCTGGATCCTGATGCGCTCTCTATCAGCGGCTTGCACAACTATGTGAAGTACCTGAAGGCGAGCGGGCAGGATGCCGGACGTTATCAGCTCAACATGTGGAGCAAGATCTTCCAGCCGATGTCCGTGGCGGTAATGATGCTGATGGCGCTGTCGTTTATCTTCGGTCCGCTGCGTAGCGTACCGATGGGCGTGCGCGTGGTAACGGGGATCAGCTTCGGCTTTGTCTTCTACGTTCTCGATCAGATCTTCGGACCGCTGACGCTGGTGTACGGTATCCCGCCGATTATTGGCGCGCTGCTGCCGAGTGCCAGTTTCTTCCTGATCAGCCTCTGGCTGCTTTTGAAACGCTCCTGACAGACCTCTCCTCGCTTCCGGTTGACCGGGAGCGAGGCTAATCTCCTGTTTCACCCCGCACTTTTTCTCACAACCTTCAACGCCCTGCCCCGAATTTGAGTATTATTGAGCGATAAAGTCGTGAAGGGATCCTCTATGAAGCAAATTCGAATGCTTGCCCAGTATTACGTCGACCTGATGATGAAGCTTGGGCTGGTGCGTTTCTCCATGCTGCTGGCGCTGGCGCTGGTCGTTCTGGCCATTGTCGTGCAAATGGCCGTCACCATGGTTCTGCATGGCCAGGTTGAGAGTATCGACGTCATCCGCTCTATCTTCTTTGGCTTGCTTATTACCCCCTGGGCCGTCTATTTCCTTTCCGTCGTGGTTGAACAGCTTGAGGAGTCTCGTCAGCGCTTGTCAAAACTGGTGGATAAGCTGGAGGAGATGCGCGAGCGCGATCTGAAACTCAACGTTCAGCTTAAAGACAATATTGCGCAGTTGAATCAGGAAATTTCAGATCGTGAGAAGGCGGAGGCTGAGCGTCAGGCCACGCTGGAACAACTGAAAGTTGAAATGAAAGAGCGCGAGGTGACGCAGATCCAGCTTGAGCAGCAATCCTCTTTCCTGCGTTCGTTCCTGGATGCTTCGCCGGATCTGGTGTTCTACCGCAACGAAGATAAAGAGTTTTCCGGCTGTAACCGGGCGATGGAACTCCTGACCGGAAAAAGCGAGAAGCAGTTGATTCACCTGAAGCCGCAGGACGTTTACTCTGAGGAGGCGGCCGCCAAGGTTATGGAAACGGACGAAAAAGTGTTCCGCCATAACGTCTCGCTGACCTACGAGCAGTGGCTGGATTATCCGGATGGCCGCAAAGCCTGCTTTGAGATCCGTAAGGTGCCCTATTATGACCGCGTAGGGAAACGCCACGGCCTGATGGGCTTCGGCCGTGATATCACCGAGCGTAAGCGCTATCAGGATGCCCTGGAGCGCGCCAGCCGCGATAAAACCACCTTTATCTCCACCATTAGCCACGAACTGCGTACGCCGCTCAATGGCATTGTGGGGCTGAGCCGTATTTTGCTGGATACCGATCTCACTGCAGAGCAGGAAAAGTACCTGAAAACAATTCATGTCTCGGCGGTTACGCTGGGTAATATCTTCAACGATATTATCGATATGGATAAGATGGAACGCCGTAAGGTTCAGCTTGATAACCAGCCGATTGATTTCACCAGTTTCCTTGCCGATCTGGAAAATCTGTCTGGTCTTCAGGCGCAGCAGAAAGGGCTGAGGTTCGTCATGGAGCCCACCCTGCCGCTGCCGCATAAAGTGGTTACCGACGGTACGCGGTTGCGCCAGATCCTGTGGAACCTGATCAGCAACGCGGTGAAATTTACCCAGAAAGGGCAGGTGGCGGTGCGTATCCGCTATGACGCAGGCGACATGCTGCACTTCGAGGTGGAGGACTCCGGGATCGGTATTCCACAGGAAGAGCAGGACAAAATTTTCGCGATGTACTACCAGGTGAAGGACAGCAACGGCGGAAAACCTGCCACCGGGACCGGTATTGGCCTTGCGGTGTCTAAACGGCTGGCGAAGAGCATGGGCGGTGATATTACCGTTGCCAGCCAGCCGGGCAAAGGATCAACCTTTACGCTGACGGTGCATGCGCCAGCTGTGGCGGAAGAAGTTGAGGATACCTTTGAAAACGACGATATGCCGCTGCCAGCCCTGCACGTCCTGCTGGTGGAAGATATTGAGCTGAACGTCATTGTGGCGCGCTCGGTGCTGGAAAAACTGGGCAACAGCGTGGATGTGGCAATGACCGGTAAAGCCGCGCTGGAGATGTTTACACCGGGCGAATATGACCTCGTTCTGCTGGATATCCAGTTGCCGGATATGACCGGGCTGGATATCTCGCGTGAACTGACGCGTCAGTACGCGGCTGACGAACTGCCGCCGCTTGTGGCGCTAACGGCAAACGTACTGAAAGACAAAAAAGAGTATCTCGACGCCGGTATGGACGATGTACTCAGCAAGCCGCTGGCGGTGCCTGCTCTGACCGCCATGATCAAGAAGTTCTGGGATACCCGTGATGAAGAGGAGAGCACCATGACGTCTGTTGATAGCGCAAAAGCCCAAACGATACTCGATACCGCGATGCTGGAGCAGTACATTGACCTGGTCGGCCCGAAACTGATTACCGACGGTCTGGCTGTGTTTGAAAAAATGATGCCGGGCTATCTGAGCGTGCTGGAGTCAAACCTGACGGCACGGGACCAGAAGGGCATCGTGGAAGAAGGGCATAAAATCAAAGGGGCCGCCGGCTCGGTCGGGTTACGCCACCTGCAGCAGCTGGGCCAACAGATTCAGTCGCCTGATTTACCCGCCTGGGAAGATAACGTGGGTGATTGGGTTGAAGAGATGAAACAAGAGTGGCAGAACGATGTGGCGGTGCTTAAAGCCTGGGTGGACGCCAGAAAAAAATGACCCCGGTTTAACCGGGGTGCGCGAATACTGCGCCAACACCAGGGAAATCGTGGCTGCGCCTGTTTTTAAACGTTATTTTCGAATGGGCGCCGCCTGAAAAATTTAGGCCGCACGCAGATAAGATAGCAAATCTTAAATGGTTTGTTACATGAATCAGTGAAATGTGTGAAGCATAGCGTTTTAATCAAAATTATTAATGTGCTTCAGCAAGTTGCAAAGAAGGATCGTCAAGATGAAAAAAATGGGTGTCGTCCTGAGCGGATGCGGTGTTTATGATGGCTCAGAGATACATGAAGCCGTAATTACCCTACTGGCTCTGGCAAAACAGGGCGCAGAGGTGATGTGTTTTGCGCCAGATAAAAATCAGGCGGATGTCATTAACCATCTGACCGGCGAGCCAATGGCCGAAACCCGTAATGTGTTGATTGAAGCCGCGCGTATTGCCCGGGGAGAAATTCGTCCGCTGGCCCAGGCAAATGCTGCTGAACTGGATGCGCTCATTGTGCCGGGTGGCTTTGGTGCCGCGAAAAATCTCAGCACTTTTGCTGCTGAAGGCGCGGCTTGCAAGGTGGACGCGGATTTAAAAGCGCTGGCGCAGGCGATGCATGCGGCGGGTAAGCCGCTGGGCTTTATCTGCATTGCACCGGCCATGCTGCCAAACATTTTTGATTTCCCGTTACGGCTGACAATCGGGACCGATATCGATACTGCTGAGGTCATCGAGGAGATGGGTGGCGAACACGTTCCGTGCCCGGTCGACGACATTGTCGTGGATGAAGAGAACAAAATCGTCACCACGCCCGCGTACATGCTGGCGCAGAATATCGCGCAAGCGGCTGAGGGTATTGAAAAACTGGTAGCCCGGGTACTGGTGCTGACGGAATGAGCCGACAGTCTTCCGCAGGAAAATGGGTGAAATACCTTCTTTTGCGCATCGTACTCGTGCTGGCGGTGTTCTGGGGAGGCGGACTGGCCGTGTTCAGCATTTTGCCAGTACCGTTTTCAGCCGTTATGGTTGAGCGTCAGCTCAGCGCGTGGTTCTCCGGTGATTTTGGCTATGTCGCGCATTCTGACTGGGTGAGTACGGACGAGATCTCACCGTGGATGGGGCTGGCAGTCATCGCGGCGGAAGATCAGAAGTTCCCGGAGCACTGGGGGTTCGATGTGGCCGCGATTGAAAAGGCGCTTGCCCATAACGAACGCCATGAAAATCGCGTGCGCGGTGCGTCTACCCTGTCGCAACAGACGGCAAAAAATCTGTTCCTGTGGGATGGCCGAAGCTGGGTGCGAAAAGGGCTGGAAGCGGGGCTGACCCTGGGAATGGAAACAGTCTGGAGCAAAAAGCGCATTCTGACCGTCTATCTCAATATTGCCGAGTTTGGGGAGGGGGTATTTGGTGTCGAAGCTGCATCACAACGCTATTTTAATAAACCTGCCAGCAGGCTAAGCATGTCGGAGGCCGCGCTGTTAGCCGCTGTACTGCCTAATCCTCTTCGCTTTAAGGCCAGTGCCCCATCAGGCTACGTGCGAAGCCGTCAGGCGTGGATCATGCGCCAAATGAGACAGCTGGGTGGGAAGGGATTTATGCAGCGTAATCATCTGATGTAGGGCGGGTAAGCGCAGCGCCACCCGCCAGAATGGCAGACCTAATCTTCGTCAAACCCGGCATTAAACAGCGCAATCACCGCCGCCAGCGCTTCCTCTTCCTGAGGGCCGGTGGCTTCGACCTCAATCTGGCGCCCTTTGGCAGAATCCAGCATCAGCAGGGCGATAACGCTGTTCGCTTCCGCTTCGGTGCCTTCATCATTGCGCAACAGAACTTCTGCATCAAAACCCTGCATCAGCTCAAACAGTTTCATCGCCGGGCGTGCATGCATTCCCAGCTTGTTGGTGATCTCAACGGTTTGTTTTACGGTCATGTTTTACGTTTTTCCAGCGTGCGATGACGGGACTGAACGTTCTTGCCGCGCGAGCGGAAATAGTCGGCCAGCTGTTCGGCAATGTAGACCGAACGATGTTTACCGCCGGTACAGCCAATCGCCACCGTCAGGTAGCTACGATTGTTTGTCTCCAGCATAGGTAACCATAGCTCAAGGTAGCTTCGCGTCTGGTAGATAAAATTGTGAACTTCTGTGTGCCTGTCGAGGAACGCCGCAACGGGTTTATCCAGGCCGGTCATAGGACGCAGTTTAGGATCCCAGTGCGGGTTCGGCAGGAAGCGCACGTCGAAAACATAGTCCGCATCAATCGGAATACCGTGCTTAAAGCCAAAGGATTCGAACACCATCGTCAGTTCGCGCTCGCGTTTGCCCAGCAGGCGGGTACGCAGCATTTCCGCCAGTTCATGAACGGACATCTCTGAGGTATCGACAATCAGGTCGGCGCGTGAACGCAGCGGTTCCAGCAGATCGCTCTCTTCGTCGATGGCGCTTTCCAGCGAGAGATTTTTACTGGAAAGCGGATGCAAACGCCGGGTATCGCTGTAGCGGCGGATCAGGGTATTGCGATCGGCATCGAGAAACAGCAGCTGAGGCGAGAACGCGTCAGGCAGGTTACTCATTGCCTGCTCGAAGATTTCAGGCGACTCGGGCATGTTACGAACGTCGATACTGACGGCAGCAGAGGTTTGTCTCTCCGCCAGGGTACGCGCCAGATCGGGCAATAACACCACCGGCAGGTTATCTACGCAGTAAAAACCCATGTCTTCCAGCGCGCGCAGGGCAACGGATTTCCCCGACCCTGAACGACCGCTGACAATCATCAGCACCATGTTCCGTTTCTCCTCAGGACAACAGATGTGAAGGCCATCTCCTGGTTACGCGTCATCCTGATTGCCTTCTGCTTCAGTGATAATCTGATAAAGCTCTTCATCACTTTGGGCTGAGCGCAGTCGACGGCAGATGGTTTTATCGGCCAGACGTTTAGCGACCAGCGAAAGCGTGTGTAGATGGGTTTTGGTCTGGTCGGCAGGAACCAGCAGCGCGAAGAGGAGATCGACGGGCTGATTATCAATGGCATCAAAGGCAATTGGCGTTTCCAGTTGCACAAACACACCGACGGCACGCAGGGTGTCCTCTTCCAGTTTGCCGTGCGGGATCGCGATGCCGTTGCCGATACCGGTACTGCCCATCTTTTCACGGGTCAGGATCGCTTCGAACACCACTTGCGGCGGCAGGCCCAGCTGTTTTGCAGCCAGTTCACTGATGATCTCCAGCGCACGTTTTTTGCTCTGGCAGTGAACGGCACTGCGGGTACATTCCTGGTTAAGGACATTGCTCAGTTGAAGAGCGGAATCGTTGTTCATCATAATTTCACCTAAGCGCTAACTGTACAAATGGCCTGTTGTTTTTCACAACAGGCCGTCCTGCACCCGTTAACTGCCCGGACAATTAGTGTTGTTTCAGTTTATCTTTATGTTTATTGAGCTGTCGCGCAAGCTTATCAATCAAGCCGTCGATAGCAGCGTACATGTCTTGCCCTTCCGCACTGGCATGGAGTTCACCCCCGTTTACATGCAGGGTCGCATCCGAGATATGAGTCACTTTCTCCACTTTCAACACAACGTAGACCTGGTTGATCCTTTCGAAATACTGCTCGAGTTTCGCGAACTTAGCGTTCACAAAATCACGTAAGGCCTCAGTAATCTCGACATTGTGTCCTGTGATATTGAGCTGCATAGTGTCTTCCTTATCGGTTGTGTCAGACCAGTTGTTTACGCTGGTTTGACGGCGGAATGGATAAAGACTCTCGATACTTCGCAACAGTACGACGTGCCACCATAATACCCTGATCGGACAGCATGGTGGTTAACTTACTGTCACTCAGTGGCTTCGCGGGGTTCTCCGCGGCGATCAACTTCTTCACCAGTGCGCGAATCGCCGTTGACGACGCTTCGCCGCCGCCCTCGGTACTCACGTGGCTGGAGAAGAAATACTTAAGCTCAAAAATACCGCGCGGACTGTGCAGATACTTCTGCGTGGTGACGCGGGAAATGGTTGATTCATGCATCTCGACGGCCTGAGCGATATCCGCCAGTACCATCGGTTTCATATATTCTTCGCCCTGCTCAAAGAATGCCTGCTGCTGTTCGACGATACAGCGGCTCACGCGAAGCAGGGTATCATTTCGGCTCTCCAGACTCTTGATCAACCATCGCGCTTCCTGAAGGTTGCTACGAATATATTGATTATCGGCGTCGTTGCGCGCGCTGGTGCACATGGAGGCGTACTGCTGGTTGATTTGCAGGCGAGGGATGCTGTCAGAGTTCAGTTCAACGACCCAGCGGTCGTTATGTTTTCTGACCAGCACGTCCGGGATCACGTACTCGGGTTCACTGGTCTGGATCGACTGACCAGGCCGCGGATCGAGCGACTGAATCAGATTCACCGCCTCTTTCAGCACCTCTTCTTTGAGGCGCGTAACGCGCATCAGGCTACGAAAGTCGTGGTTAGCGAGAAGATCCAGATGATCGCTGATGATTAAGCGTGCTTCGTCGAGCCATGGCGTCTCTTTGCTGAACTGAGAAAGCTGGATCAGCAGGCAGTCGCGCAGATCTTTCGCTGCCACGCCTACGGGATCGAAACGCTGAATACGTTTCAGAACGGCTTCAATCTCTTCCAGCTCAATCTCTTCATCGCCCATGCTCTCCAGAATGTCGTCCAGCGTGACGGTCAGATAGCCGGTGTCATCAACGGCGTCGACAATGGAGGTGGCAATGGCACGATCGGTATCGGAGAACGGGGTCAGCTCCACCTGCCACATCAGGTAATCCTGCAGCGACTGGGTGGTTTCGCCCTGATAAACCGGCAGCTCATCGTCCTGGTAGTCTGCACGCGTACCGGAAGGGGTGCCGGCGGTATAAATTTCATCCCAGCTGGCATCCAGAGGAAGCTCGTCCGGCATCTCTTTTTGTTCGAGTGCATCTGCGGTATCGAGCGATTCTGTATCCTGGGACTGCTGTGTATCTACCTCATCATGAAGATCGGCTTGCTCCAGCAGGGGATTGCTGTCCAGCGCTTGCTGGAGCTCCTGCTGGAGTTCTAAGGTGGACAGTTGCAACAGACGAATTGCCTGCTGTAACTGCGGCGTCATCGCCAGTTGTTGGCTGAGCCTTAATTGCAAACCTTGCTTCATGTTCAGAGCATTTTTCTCCGGTTCGGCGTTACGTTACCTCTACCCTATCAGAGTCTGAAGTCTTCCCCAAGATAGACGCGCTTAACATGATCGTTTTCGAGGATCTGCTGCGGCGTACCGTGGGCGATCAGATTGCCCTGGCTCACAATGTACGCGCGCTCACAGACGGCAAGCGTTTCACGCACGTTGTGGTCGGTGATCAGCACGCCAAGCCCGCTGTCACGCAGATGCTCAATGATACGTTTAATGTCGATGACGGAGATTGGGTCAACACCGGCAAACGGTTCATCCAGAAGGATAAATTTAGGGTTTGCAGCCAGCGCGCGCGCAATCTCAACACGACGGCGTTCACCGCCGGACAATGCCTGACCCAGGCTGTCGCGCAGGTGCTCGATGTGAAACTCTTCCATCAGCTCGTTGGCGCGATCCTGACGCTGTTCGCTGGTCAGGTCGTCACGAATTTGCAGAACCGCCATCAGGTTATCAAAGACGCTCAGGCGGCGGAAAATAGAGGCTTCCTGCGGCAGATAGCCGATGCCACGACGCGCGCGCGCGTGCAGTGGCAGCAGGCTGATGTCTTCATCATCGATGATGATGTTGCCGGCATCACGCGGGACAATGCCAACCACCATGTAGAAGGTGGTGGTTTTACCCGCACCGTTAGGGCCAAGCAGGCCCACAATTTCGCCGGAGTTGACGGTCAGACTGACATCTTCTACGACACGGCGGCCCTTATAGGCCTTCGCGAGATTTTTTGCAGTTAATGTTGCCATAACGAATTAGTTACTCTTCTTCTGTGCCGGGGCCTGACCCTTGCCTTTATCCTGCAGCTGAGACGGAACCAGCACGGTGGTTACGCGTTTGCCTTTCTCGCTGGAGGCCTGCATTTTTTGCTCTTTCACCAGATAGGTGATCTTGTCGCCGGTAATGTTGCTGTCCAGCTGTTCCAGATACGCGTTTCCGGTCAGGATAACCAGGTCTTTCGCCAGCTCATAGTGCATATGCGAGGCGCGGCCTTTCACCGGCTTGCCGTTGTCCTGCATCTGGTAGAAGGTGGCCGGGTTGCCGTAACCATCAATGATCTCTTTGCCCTGCTCGCCACCCGGACGGGTAACGACCACTTTATCAGCGTTAATTTTGATGGTGCCCTGCGTCATCACGACGTTACCCGTGAAGGTGACGACGTTACCCTGCATATCGAGGGACTGAGTGTCAGACTCGATGTGGATCGGCTGGTCGGTATCGCCCGTTACAGCAAGCGCGGGGAGACTGGCCGCCAGCATCGCGCTGGCGATAATTACTTTAAGGCTGAGTTTGTTTGTTTTGAATTTCATAGGAGGTTCTAACCTTTTCAATCAGCTCGGCGTTCTTGCTGCGTAAGTTCCCGCGCATTCTTAAACCGCTGGAATTAAATGTTGTGCCATACAGTGTGACCAGATCCTGCGAGGTCACGTCCTGGGTTACCAGGTTGATCTGGGCATTATCGGTCGTAATTTTCCGCAGTTGCGAGTCAGCGGTCAGGGCGTTGACTTCAACGTGGCCATACAGATAAAGCATACGGTCATTTGTCAGTTTGGCCCGATCTGACTTAATTGACCACGTCGGCACTTTGTCTTTATCGAATGTGGTCATGACGGGTTGGGTAAACCACGAAACGCCCTCATCGGAAAAATATTCCACATGCTGGGCAACCAGGCGATAGTTCAGCGCACCTTCCGGGCTATAGACCACGGTGTCGCTGTGATCGCTTTTGTAGGTTGGATCGTTATTGTTGATCACTTCCTTTTGCGTATCGTCGCGATCGGCCAGGTTCACGCCAATCAATACCAGTGCGACAAGCGAAAGCAGAATGATAACCCAACGTCTGGTTTTACTCATATTGATTGCCCTTTGGCCTCATCAAGCTTGCCCTGCGCCAGCAGAAGCAGGTCGCAGACTTCACGTACGGCACCGCGGCCACCGTTGATGTGGGTAACGTAGTCAGCGCGTGGGAGCAGCAGCGGGTGAGCGTCAGCAACCGCAATGCTGAGACCGACTTCAGCCATCACTGGCCAGTCAATCAAATCGTCCCCGACATAGGCCACGTTTTCCGGCGCGATCGCCAGTTTACCCAGTAAATCGTTGAACGCTGCCATTTTATCGGATTGCCCCTGATACAGATGGGTAATCCCTAAGGTTTCACAGCGGTCTTCTACCAGTTTAGCTTTCCGCCCGGTGATGATAGCCACCTCGATACCCGAGGTGAGCGCGCAGCGAATTCCGTAGCCATCGCGGACGTTAAACGCTTTCAGCTCTTCGCCATGATTGCCCATGTAAATCAGGCCATCGGAGAGTACGCCATCGACATCAAGGATGAGCAGACGAATATTTTCCGCCTTTGCCATCATCTGGGTACTAACCGGTCCATAACAGGTTGCAAGGGATGCACCCGCATTACTCATTGTCTTATCCTTCATTACACTACGCCTGCGCGCAGCAGATCATGCATATGTACCACACCCAGCAACTGGTCGCCATCGGCAACCATAACGGAGGTGATATGGCGGGACTGCATCAGGTTCAGCACATCCACGGCCAGCGTACCCGGACGCACGCGAATCCCGCCGGGCGTCATCACATCGGCAATGCCAAGTGTACGGACATCTACACCCATGTCGAACACGCGACGCAGGTCGCCATCGGTGAAGATCCCCTGAATTTTCATCAGGTCGTCACACACGACCGTCATGCCCAGATTCTTGCGGGTGATTTCCAGCAGCGCATCACGCAGGGAGGCCTCTTTACTGACGTGAGGGATCTCATCCCCGGTGTGCATAATGTCGTTTACCCGAAGCAGCAGCTTGCGCCCCAGCGCGCCACCCGGGTGGGAAAGCGCGAAGTCCTCCGGCGTAAAACCACGCGCTTCCAGCAACGCAACGGCAAGTGCATCGCCCATGACCAGGGCCGCGGTGGTACTGGACGTTGGCGCCAGACCGAGAGGACAGGCTTCTTTGGGTACTTTTACGCACAGGTGAATATCGGCTGCACGCGCCATGCTGCTTTCCGGGCGGCTGGTCATGCAAATCAGCGGCACCTGCAGACGCTTCAGTACCGGGATTAGCGCCAGGATTTCATTGGATTCACCGGAGTTGGACAGCGCGATGACAACATCCTGCGGCGTGACCATCCCCAGGTCGCCGTGTGCGGCTTCTCCCGGGTGGACAAAGAAGGAGGAGGTTCCGGTGCTGGCAAAGGTTGCCGCCATTTTGCGGCCAATATGACCGGATTTGCCCATCCCCATCACCACGACTTTACCGGCACAGTAAAACATCTTCTCACAGGCCAGACTAAAATCCTGATTAATGTACTGATCTAACTGCGCCAGACCTTCACGTTCAATCTCCAGAACGTCTTTGCCTGCTTTCTGAAAGTCAAAACCCGGCTGCAATTCTATTTGCGACATAATGCGTTTCCGTTTACCCAGAGAGAAGAGGCGAGAGCCAGTACAGCATCGCCATCCATACGATAAATCCACCTGTCAGCAGCGCACCTGCGCCTTTGCCGATCTGTCGTTGCCGCCGCCAGCAGAGCAGGGCGAATATCACGCTGACCAACAACATCACTCCGTAATCGCGAGAGAATGCCAGAGGGTTGAAGGGCCCTGGCGTAATCAGGGCCGGCAGACCCATCACAATCGCGATATTAAATATGTTGGAACCGATGATATTACCAATGGCAATGTCATCTTCCCCTTTACGTGCCCCCGCAATGGCGGTGGCCAGCTCCGGCAGGCTGGTGCCGATAGCAATCACCGTCAGGCCAATCGTCAGTTCACTCATGGCGAAAAAGTTCGCCAGCACCGTCGCGTTATCCACGACCATGCGCGTTGCCATCGGCATAATAATCAGCGCGACGCCAAGCCAGAGCAGGGCGACCGGTAGCGTACCTTCGCGCGGGAGTTCGGCGACCTGCTCACGCGTGAGGCTGTCATGACCCAGTTTCTCAGCCTGGCGGGCGATTTTAACACTATACAGCAGCCAAATGACGGCCAGCGCCAGCAGGAAAATGCCGTCGCTGTAGCTCAGTACGCCATCATAAAATACGCAGCCTGCCAGCAGACTTACGATTAACATTAGCGGCAATTCCCGGCGCAGAACATCAGAATGCACGCGAAATGGATGGAGCAGCGCCGCCAGGCCCAGGATCAGTAAGATGTTGACGATGTTAGAGCCAATCGCGGTGCCAATTGCAAGGTCTAACTGACCGTGCAACGATGCCGAGACAGAGACGATGATTTCAGGAAGCGACGTGCCAACACTGACAACGGTCATCCCGATGACAACCGGCGGTACGCCCGTCAGGCGACACAGGATTGATGCAGCAAACACTAAACGGTCAGCACTGTAGACCACCAAAAGTAAACCAATTATTAACAGTGCTGTTGCTAAAAGCATCAAAAGTCCTTTCTTCAGGTATACTTGTCGGTCCATCGCGCGGGAATGGCTGGACTGCATACGGTCTGAGGCGTAACGAATTCCTAATTTTGACTTTATGCGCCGGAAAAGTAAAACAAATGCCAGCTTTCGCTAACCTCAATGGCTAATATTCTGTAAAAATGCTGAGTTTAGGGCTGATTCAGGCTGCACGCTTAAACGTGAGCAGGGTAAGAAAGGAACCATAAATGAGCCAAACGATGGCGAATTTAGTCGATGTCCGCGGTGTGAGTTTCTCGCGTAGTAATCGATTGATATTCGATGATATTTCGTTGACCGTACCGCGTGGCAAAATTACCGCCATCATGGGGCCGTCCGGGATCGGTAAAACGACCCTTCTGCGCCTTATTGGTGGGCAGATACCACCTGATAGCGGTGAAATCCTCTTCGATGGCGAAAACATCCCGGAGATGTCGCGCTCGCGCCTGTATACTGTCCGCAAACGTATGAGTATGCTCTTTCAGTCGGGGGCGCTGTTCACCGACATGAACGTCTTTGATAACGTGGCTTATCCGCTGCGCGAACATACCAGCCTGCCGCCTGAACTGCTGAAAAGCACGGTGATGATGAAGCTTGAAGCTGTCGGTCTGCGGGGGGCTGCCAAACTGATGCCTTCAGAACTGTCTGGCGGGATGGCGCGACGTGCCGCACTGGCGCGAGCCATTGCATTAGAACCCGATTTAATCATGTTCGACGAACCGTTTGTCGGACAGGATCCCATCACGATGGGCGTGCTGGTGAAGCTTATCTCTGAACTGAACAGCGCGCTCGGCGTAACCTGTATTGTGGTGTCTCACGATGTACCGGAAGTGTTGAGCATTGCCGATTACGCCTATATCGTGGCGGACAAAAAGATCGTCGCACACGGCAGCGCCCAGGCGCTTCAGGAAAATTGCGATCCGCGCGTGCGGCAATTCCTCGATGGTATTGCTGACGGACCCGTACCGTTCCGCTACCCGGCGGGCGATTATCGTGACGATTTACTGGGATTAGGGAGTTAAGCCACTCATGCTGTTAAATGCGTTGGCCGCCCTTGGACACCGTGGCATAAAAACCATCAGGACGTTCGGGCGTGCCGGATTAATGTTATTCAACGCGCTGGTTGGCAAGCCGGAGTTTCGCAAGCACGCGCCTCTGCTGGTGCGGCAGCTTTATAATGTCGGTGTGCTGTCGATGCTCATCATCATTGTCTCCGGCCTGTTTATCGGTATGGTGCTGGGGCTGCAGGGCTACCTCGTTCTGACCACCTACAGTGCGGAAACCAGCCTCGGGATGCTGGTGGCGCTCTCACTGCTGCGTGAACTGGGGCCGGTTGTGGCGGCGCTGCTGTTCGCCGGTCGTGCAGGATCAGCACTCACGGCAGAAATTGGCCTGATGCGCGCCACCGAGCAACTCTCCAGCATGGAGATGATGGCGGTCGACCCGCTGCGTCGGGTCATCTCTCCGCGTTTCTGGGCGGGGGTGATCTCGTTACCGCTACTGACTATTCTGTTTGTCGCCGTGGGGATCTGGGGTGGTTCGCTGGTGGGGGTCCACTGGAAAGGCATTGATGCCGGTTTCTTCTGGTCCGCCATGCAGGATGCCATCGATCTGCGAATGGATCTGGTTAACTGCCTGATTAAAAGCGTGGTATTTGCCATTACGGTCACCTGGATCGCCTTGTTCAATGGTTATGATGCCATTCCGACGTCGGCGGGCATTAGCCGTGCAACTACACGTACTGTCGTACATTCGTCGCTGGCCGTACTGGGTCTGGATTTTGTGCTCACCGCACTGATGTTTGGGAATTGAGTTCATGCAAACGAGAAAAAATGAAATTTGGGTCGGCGTGTTTCTGCTGCTGGCGCTGCTGGCCGCACTGTTTATCTGTCTGCGAGCGGCGGATATCACCTCAGTGCGCACCGAGCCGACGTACCGTGTCTATGCCACCTTCGATAATATCGGCGGCCTGAAAGCGCGCTCACCGGTGCGTATTGGTGGCGTTGTTATTGGGCGTGTATCAGACATAACGCTTGATGAGAAAACGTATCTGCCGCGCGTTGCGATGGATATCGAAGAGCGTTACAACCACATTCCGGACACCAGCTCCCTGTCAATCCGTACTTCCGGCCTGCTGGGAGAGCAATACCTGGCACTCAACGTTGGCTTTGAAGACCCTGAGCTTGGAACGACTATCCTTAAAGACGGTAGCGTTATCCAGGATACGAAGTCCGCGATGGTGCTGGAAGATATGATTGGTCAGTTCCTTTACAACAGTAAAGGGGATGATAAAAAGTCTGACGATGCCCCTGCGCAGAGTGAAGACCATACCAACGCTGCGCCGACCCCAGGTGCGACGAATTAATTCAGGAGAAGTCATTCATGTTTAAACGACTGTTAATGGTTGCCATGCTGGTCATTGCTCCCCTGACTGCGGCTCATGCTGCGGATCAAAGCAACCCGTACAAACTGATGGACGAAGCTGCGAAGAAAACCTTCGACCGTCTCAAAAACGAACAGCCAAAAATTCGCGCGAATCCTGATTATCTGCGTGACGTGGTAGACCAGGAACTGCTGCCCTATGTGCAGATCAAATATGCTGGTGCGCTGGTGCTGGGACGTTATTACAAAGATGCGACGCCTGCGCAGCGTGAAGCCTACTTTGCTGCGTTCCGTGAATACCTGAAACAGGCGTATGGTCAGGCGCTGGCGATGTACCACGGCCAGACCTATCAGATTGCTCCCGAGCAGCCGCTGGGTGATGCCACCATTGTGCCTATCCGCGTGACGATCAACGATCCTAACGGCCGTCCACCGGTGCGCCTGGATTTCCAGTGGCGTAAAAACAGCCAGACCGGGCACTGGCAGGCCTATGACATGATTGCCGAAGGGGTAAGCATGATCACCACCAAACAGAACGAGTGGAGTGACCTGCTGCGCACCAAAGGTATTGATGGCCTGACCGCGCAACTGCAGTCTATTGCGCGTCAGAAAATTACTCTGGACGAGAAAAAGTAATGTCGCAGCAACTCAGCTGGTCGCGTGAAGGTGAGACGTTAAAGCTGTCCGGTGAACTTGATCAGGACCTGCTGAACCCACTGTGGGATAAACGCCACGACGCGATGCAGGGCGTGACGCTCATCGACTTAACCGACGTCACGCGGGTGGATACGGCAGGTGTTGCGCTGCTCGCCCATCTGGTCGCTGTGGGGAAAAAGCAGGGGACAAGCGTCAGGCTTCATGGCGCGAGCGATAATGTCGTTACCCTTGCCCAACTCTACAATTTGCCTCCGGACGTCCTGCCTCGTTAATATTTTCAGTGCGTTACTTCCGAAAGCCCTGACAGTTTCATCGTCGGGGCTTTTTGCTTGTTTAAGACGACGCCACTTTGCTCTAAGATGTTGGGCTTGTTTTCACTATCAGATGATTAAGAACCCATGGAAAATCATGAAATCCAGACAGTGCTGATGAATGCACTCTCCCTTCAGGAAGCCCACGTCACTGGCGATGGCAGTCACTTCCAGGTTATTGCTGTGGGTGAGATGTTCGACGGTATGAGCCGTGTGAAGAAACAGCAGGCTGTGTACGCGCCGCTGATGGAATATATTGCGGATAACCGCATCCACGCCCTGTCGATTAAAGCGTTCACCCCGCAAGAGTGGGCACGCGATCGCAAACTAAACGGTTTTTGAGCTGAGGGCGACAGGCCCGCAGCACGGTTGAATTTATAAGAGAGCACACAATGGATAAATTTCGTGTACAGGGGCCAACGCGTCTCCAGGGCGAAGTCACAATTTCTGGCGCGAAAAACGCCGCGCTGCCAATCCTCTTTGCTGCGCTGCTCGCGGAAGAGCCGGTAGAAATTCAGAACGTACCGAAGCTGAAAGATATCGACACCACCATGAAGCTGCTCACCCAGCTGGGCACGAAAGTTGAGCGTAACGGTTCCGTCTGGATCGATGCCAGCAACGTGAACAACTTCTCTGCGCCTTACGATCTGGTGAAAACCATGCGTGCATCCATCTGGGCGCTTGGCCCGCTGGTGGCTCGTTTTGGTCAGGGTCAGGTTTCACTGCCGGGCGGTTGCGCCATCGGTGCGCGTCCGGTTGATCTGCATATCTATGGTCTGGAGAAACTGGGCGCTGAGATCAAGCTGGAAGAAGGTTACGTTAAAGCCTCCGTCAACGGTCGTCTGAAAGGCGCGCACATTGTCATGGACAAAGTGAGCGTGGGCGCAACCGTCACCATCATGTCTGCGGCAACGCTGGCAGAAGGCACGACCATCATCGAAAACGCCGCGCGTGAACCAGAGATTGTGGATACTGCCAACTTCCTCGTGGCGCTGGGGGCGAAGATCTCCGGCCAGGGTACTGACCGTATCACCATCGAAGGCGTTGAGCGTCTGGGCGGCGGTGTGTATCGCGTTCTGCCCGACCGTATCGAAACCGGCACCTTCCTGGTGGCCGCAGCGATCTCTGGCGGTAAGATTGTTTGTCGCAACGCGCAGCCTGATACCCTGGATGCGGTGCTGGCGAAACTGCGTGATGCAGGCGCGGATATCGAAATCGGCGAAGACTGGATCAGCCTCGATATGCACGGTCAGCGTCCAAAAGCGGTCAATGTACGTACGGCGCCGCATCCGGCGTTCCCAACGGACATGCAGGCGCAGTTCACCCTGTTGAACCTGGTTGCCGAAGGGACAGGCTTCATCACAGAGACCATTTTCGAGAACCGCTTTATGCACGTACCGGAACTGATCCGTATGGGTGCGCATGCTGAGATCGAGAGCAATACCGTGATTTGCCACGGCGTGGAGAAACTGTCAGGTGCTCAGGTGATGGCAACCGATCTGCGTGCGTCTGCAAGCCTGGTGCTGGCGGGGTGTATTGCGGAAGGTACTACGGTGGTGGATCGTATTTACCACATCGATCGTGGTTATGAGCGTATCGAAGACAAACTGCGCGCGCTGGGTGCCAATATCGAGCGTGTGAAGGGCGAGTAATCGTTCCGGCAGCCCCCTGCCAGAGATGACCGGGGGGTTGCTGTTCCTGCTAAAAAGCGCGTTATTCCTGTGGTTCTTTCTTTAACTTTCTCTGGCGCATCATGCGCGTTCTGTCGATGAATTCATGGGTAATGGGATCGTGGTAGCGCGAGGGCCAGATCACCCACGGGTGCGTTTCCAGCGCCGTCGCGATAATTAATTCTCCCTTTGGCCAGGGGCGGGTCAGGGCGTTGGCCAGGGTGGAAGAACTCAGACCATGGCGGCGGGACTCTGCTGCCAGTGACGTCCCTCTTTTGCGCAGTGCCGCAATGATATCTGCCGTATGCCAGTCGATAAATTTCGTATCCATAACGCTGTCCTTAAGTGCGGATTCACCTACGCCGTTTCTTCTGAAACGACTGGCTTACTATACCCATTTCAAACTCTTGTTCTAAAAAGTTCGCGTTACTTGAAGGGATATTCAGAATAAGACATGCCTTTATTCATGCGGTCTCTAAACCGATGAATTTACATGAATACGGAATTTACTGGGGTGTTTTAGAACCTCCCCGCGATGGAAACGGGGAGGCGTGAAAGGATTAACGATCGCGTTGAACAGCGATGTGGGCAAGGCCAATAAGGGCATCACGCCACGGGCTGTCTGGAATAACCTGAAGGGCAGCGATGGCTTTATCAGCCTCTTCTTCGGCACGCTGACGCGTCCATTCCAGTGAACCGCAGATCGCCATAGTTTCCAGTACCGGTTCCAGAAGATGGCGACCATTTCCCTGTTCGATCGCCTCACGGATCATTTTCGCCTGATCTGCAGTTCCGTTGCGCATCGCATGGAGCAGCGGCAGGGTCGGTTTGCCTTCGTTCAGGTCATCGCCCACGTTTTTGCCGAGCGTTTCGCCGTCCGCACTGTAGTCCAGCAAATCATCAATTAGCTGGAAGGCTGTCCCCAGATAGCGACCATAGTCCTGGAGCCCTTTTTCCTGAGCCTCAGAACAGCCAGCCAGAATGCCGGAGCACTGCGCGGCCGCTTCAAACAGGCGTGCTGTTTTGCTGTAGATGACGCGCATGTAGTTTTCTTCAGTGATATCCGGATCGTTGACGTTCATCAGCTGCAGCACTTCGCCTTCAGCGATGACGTTTACGGCTTCTGACATCACTTCCAGCACTTTCAGCGAGCCCAGGCTGGTCATCATCTGGAAGGCGCGGGTATAGATAAAATCCCCGACCAGAACGCTGGCGGCATTACCGAAGGCGGCATTGGCCGTGGCCTTACCGCGACGCATATCGGATTCATCCACAACATCGTCATGCAGAAGCGTCGCTGTGTGAATAAATTCGATCAGTGCGGCGATCGTGACGTGGGCATTTCCCTGATAGCCAACGGCTCTGGCAGCCAGAATGGCAATCATCGGGCGAATGCGTTTACCGCCGCCGCTGACAATGTAATAGCCCAACTGATTGATCAACTGAACGTCAGAGTTGAGTTGCTCCAGGATTGCTGCATTCACACCCGCCATATCTTGCGCGGTTAACTCATTGATTTTTTCTAAATTCATCGCAAAAGCCGGGCTTTTCATCCTGTTGATCCCATCTTCAATGGGGTAACGAAGGGTTTCGGTTTATCAATAGTAGTGCTGATTGTACTGAAAAAACGGCTCAGATAAACGTTACCGTACGTGTTGTGTTTTTTTTCTTCATGTATTGATGGTAGCACTTGTCAAAGGCTCGCGTTTTGCGTAATATTCGCGCCCTATTGTGAATATTTATAGCGCACTCTGAATCATACGAGGATGTGCGCGGAAGCGGAGTTTATATGTACGCGGTTTTCCAAAGTGGTGGTAAACAACACCGAGTAAGCGAAGGTCAGACCGTTCGCCTGGAAAAGCTGGACATCGCAACTGGCGAATCTGTTGAGTTCGCAGAAGTTCTGATGATCGCAAACGGTGAAGAAGTCAAAATCGGCGTTCCTTTCGTTGATGGCGGCGTTATCAAAGCTGAAGTTGTTGCTCACGGTCGTGGCGAGAAAGTTAAAATCGTTAAGTTTCGTCGTCGTAAACACTACCGTAAGCAGCAGGGCCACCGTCAGTGGTTCACTGATGTGAAAATTACTGGCATCAGCGCCTAAGACCTGAGGAGAGATTTAAATGGCACATAAAAAGGCTGGCGGCTCCACACGTAACGGTCGCGATTCAGAAGCTAAACGCCTGGGCGTTAAGCGTTTCGGTGGCGAATCCGTTCTGGCGGGTAGCATCATTGTTCGTCAACGTGGTACCAAATTCCACGCTGGCAACAACGTAGGTTGCGGTCGTGACCACACTCTGTTTGCTAAAGCAGACGGTAAAGTGAAATTTGAAGTTAAAGGCCCGAACAACCGTAAATACATCAGCATCGTTGCTGAGTAAGGTTTTCTCGGTCCGGTAACGGATTAAAGCCCCGCAACGTGTTGCGGGGCTTTTTACATTGGAAACCCGGAAAATTTTCTGTAGGGAAAACGGGCATGAAGCAGCAGGCCGGCATTGGTATTCTTTTGGCGCTCACGACCGCAATGTGCTGGGGTGCGCTGCCAATTGCAATGAAGCAAGTACTGGAAGTGATGGAGCCGCCTACGGTGGTCTTTTATCGCTTTCTGATGGCAAGCATCGGCCTCGGCGCCATTCTGGCTATCAAAGGTAAGCTTCCGCCTTTGCGACTTTTCCGCAAACCGCGCTGGCTGGTGCTGCTGGCTATCGCGACGGGCGGTCTGTTTGGTAACTTCATCCTGTTCAGCTCTTCTCTGCAGTATCTTAGCCCTACAGCGTCACAGGTGATTGGTCAGCTTTCACCTGTGGGCATGATGGTCGCCAGCGTGTTTATCCTCAAGGAGAAGATGCGTGGGACGCAGATTATCGGGGCGAGCATGTTGCTGTGTGGTCTGGTGATGTTCTTTAACACCAGCCTGATCGAAATTTTTACCCGCCTGACGGATTACACCTGGGGTGTGATTTTTGGTGTGGGAGCAGCTACGGTCTGGGTAAGCTATGGCGTCGCGCAAAAGGTGTTATTGCGGCGCCTGGCCTCACAGCAGATCCTTTTTTTGCTGTACACTTTATGTACAGTTGCATTATTGCCGTTAGCAAAGCCGGGTGTCATTACCCAGCTGAGCGACTGGCAGCTGGCGTGCCTCATTTTTTGTGGGCTTAACACGCTGGTTGGTTATGGCGCGCTTGCTGAAGCAATGGCGCGCTGGCAGGCAGCACAGGTTAGCGCATTGATCACGCTGACTCCGCTGTTTACCCTGTTATTTTCAGATTTGTTATCAATGGCCTGGCCCGATGTCTTCGTCAGACCGATGCTCAACCTGTTGGGCTATCTCGGTGCGTTTGTCGTGGTTGCGGGCGCGATGTATTCCGCCATTGGTCATCGTCTTTGGGGACGTTGGCGCAAAAATGAAGCGGTCCCCGCTCAGGCGAATGAGTTACGGAGAGTAAAATGAAGTTTGTTGATGAAGCAACGATCCTGGTTGTGGCTGGTGATGGCGGCAACGGTTGCGTGAGCTTCCGCCGTGAAAAATATATTCCTCGAGGTGGCCCGGATGGCGGCGACGGCGGGGATGGTGGTGATGTGTGGCTGGAGGCGGATGAGAACCTCAACACGCTGATCGACTACCGTTTCGAAAAATCCTTCCGCGCTGAACGTGGTCAGAACGGTCAGAGCCGCGACTGTACCGGTAAACGCGGTAAAGACGTGACCATTAAAGTGCCGGTTGGTACGCGCGTGATTGACCAGGGCACCGGTGAAACCATGGGTGACATGACCAAACACGGTCAGCGCCTGATGGTTGCAAAAGGTGGCTGGCACGGTCTGGGCAACAGCCGCTTCAAATCGTCCGTTAACCGTACTCCGCGTCAGAAAACGATGGGTACGCCGGGCGATAAGCGCGATCTGCAGCTGGAGCTGATGCTCCTGGCAGACGTGGGCATGCTGGGTATGCCAAATGCCGGTAAATCGACCTTTATTCGCGCGGTTTCTGCGGCGAAACCAAAAGTGGCGGACTATCCGTTTACCACGCTGGTACCGAGCCTGGGTGTTGTCCGTATGGATAACGAGAAGAGCTTCGTTGTTGCTGATATCCCGGGTCTGATCGAAGGTGCAGCGGAAGGTGCCGGTCTCGGCATTCGCTTCCTGAAACACCTTGAGCGTTGCCGCGTACTGCTGCACCTCATTGATATCGATCCTATTGATGGTTCCGATCCGGTTGAAAATGCCCGGATCATCATCGGTGAGCTGGAAAAATACAGCGAAAAACTGGCGTCTAAACCGCGCTGGCTGGTCTTCAACAAGATCGACCTGATGGATAAAGCGGAAGCGGAAGCGAAAGCTAAAGCGATTGCTGAAGCGATGGGCTGGGAAGATAAATACTACCTTATCTCCGCGGCAAGCCAGGTTGGCGTGAAAGACCTCTGCTGGGACGTGATGACCTTTATCATCGAAAACCCGGTCGTTCAGGCTGAAGAAGCGAAACAGCCAGAAAAAGTCGAATTCATGTGGGATGACTACCACCGTCAGCAGCTCGAAGAGCTGGAAACGGAAGAGGAAGACGACTGGGACGATGACTGGGATGAAGACGACGAAGAAGGTGTCGAGTTCATCTACAAACACTGATATCTGTCTAAAGCCCCCATTCCGGGGGCTTTTTTTATTCCAGCGTTGAGGGGAGCCAGCAGCTTGCTATCAGGCCGCCTTCAGCACCGTTCTCCAACGCCAGCTTACCGCGGTGGAGTTGCAGGATACGCTGTACGATACTCAGGCCCAGGCCGCTACCGCCGTAGCGCTGATCGAGCCGACGGAACGGCTCGGTGATCGACTGTCGGTGCGCTTCATCAATTCCCGGCCCCTGATCGCTCACGCTGACCAGCGTACCTCCCGCAACCTCGGTTAGTGCCACGGTGATTGTTGTGCCTGGTGGACTGTAACGTCCGGCATTTTCCAGCAGGTTACGCAGCATCAGTCGCAAAAGCACCGCGTCACCCTGCACCGTAAGCGTACTTTTGGCCGGCCATATCACCGTATGTTCTTTGGCTTCATGCTCAAGACCAAGGGGCGTGATGATCGTGTCCGTCCAGTTGATGGTCTCATAGTGACCGCTCGCCATCGCCTGTCCCGCACGGGCCAGCATCAGCAGTTGTTCAACGGTATGCATGAGCTGATCGATACGGCTGATTAACGTTGTCGCCTGCGGTGCGCCTGACTGCGCCATTAACTCCAGATGAAGCCGGATCCCGGCCAGTGGCGTTCGCAGTTCGTGGGCGGCGTCTGCGGTGAAGAGACGCTCCTGCTGAATGGTACTGTCCAGCCTGGCGAGTAGCTGGTTGAGAGAGGTGGTAACGGCGCCTATTTCTTCCATGTCGGAATACATAGGCAGCGGCGTTAAGTTATCCGCCGAACGGTTAGCGAGGCTGTCGCGGAGTTTATTCAGAGGCCGGGTTATCCAGGTGACCGCCCAGAATGAAAACAGCAGTGTGAAACTGACCATCACCAGGGAAGGGACCAGAAGAGATGCAATCGCCTCGCGGATCTCTTTTTCGACATGGTTATTGCGGGCTTTTGCAGACAGCGTTTCATTCACCAGAAAGCCAATCTGCTCACGGCTTTCATGCCACAACCAAATCACGCTTATCAGCTGGAAAAATAACAGAATGACCGCCAGCAACACCATTAATCGCCGACGCATGCTGTTCATTTCTGGCTCTCCAGACGATAGCCAACGCCGCGGACGGTTTTTATCCGGTCTTTGCCAAGCTTGCGACGCAGGTTATGGATGTGGACTTCCAGGGTGTTAGAGCCGGGATCGTCCTGCCAGGAGTAAATGTCCTGTTGCAGCGTTTCACGGTGCACCGTTTGCCCGCTGCGCATGATCAGGCGGGTCAGGAGGGCGAACTCTTTTGGGGTCACTTCAACGGGCTGGGACTGACGCAGTACCTGCTGGGTTTGCAGATTGAGCGTGATGTCGCCGTCCGTCAGCAGATTATCGCTGTGCCCCTGATAGCGCCGGATAAGCGCCCGCACGCGGGCCTGAAGTTCTGCGAGCGCAAAGGGCTTCACCAGATAGTCATCTGCGCCAGCATCGAGGCCGGTAATACGATCTTCAATCGCATCGCGTGCTGTCAGGATCAACACCGGGTTAGCGATGCCGCGCCGACGCCATTGGGTGAGCAGCGTCGCGCCGTCTTTGTCCGGCAAACCCAAATCGAGGATCACCAGACTGTACTCGCCGCTCTGGATCAGGGAATCCGCCTCTGCCGCGGTACCGGCACAATCCAGAGCATACCCTTCGTTGGCAAGCCCCAGCGCGAGTCCTTCCTGTAATAACAGATCGTCTTCAACTATGAGTAGTTTCATCGTTAGTTATTCTGATAAATGTCTTTATAAAGCCTGCTTTCGAAGCGAACCAGCGGAATACGACGGTTGCGCTGATCGGTCGGTTCGACGGCATAGCCGGAAAGATACTGTACGAAGGCCATGCGTTGTCCGCTGGCTGTCGTGATGAACCCTGCAAGATTGTAAACGCCCTGCAGTGAACCTGTTTTAGCGGATACTTTGCCATCTACGCCGGCCGCGTGAAGCCCGGCGCGATACTGCAGAGAACCGTCATGCCCGGCAAGCGGCAGCATTGAAATAAAGTTTAGCTCAGAGTCATGTTGTGCAATGTACTGAAGCACTTGCATCATGGTTGCCGGTGCGATCAAATTATGACGCGATAATCCGGAACCATCGACAGCAATGGTATTACCCAGATCGATTCCCGCCTGTTGGCGCAGGATCTGGCGCACAGCGTCTGAGCCCGCGCGCCAGGTTCCCGGCACGCCAAAACGCGCGTGGCCGATCATGCGGAACACCGTATCAGCAATCATGTTGTCAGACTTTTTCAGCATAATTCGCAGCAAATCGTGCAGCGGAGGCGACTGTTTGCTGGCGATGACCGTTCCGGGCTGGTTGACCTGCGTCTGGCGGAGCAGCGTACCGGAGTAGCTAATGCCTGCCTGCTTCAGTTCATCCTTCAGAATGGCACCCGCGTAGCTCGCGCCATCTTGTATTGCAAAGGCCAGCGGCAGGGGATCGGCGCGCTGGGTCAGACAGCCGGTGAGCGTGAAACGGTTAAGATCGCCAGGCACCACGTCCAGTTCACAATACTGGGCATCCGGGGAGCCTTTGGCCAGCGTACGCACCTGGCTAAACATGGTCACCGGGTAGTAGGATGCCACGCGGATAAACGCTAAATCATCCGGTTTGGGCGCGCTGTAAAGGGAAATTGAAAAGCAGTTGCGGTCAACAATCGCGGCGGCGGGTGGTGCGCTAAAGCATTGCGTCATGTCGTTCCACGGCCAGCCTGGCGCTTTATCATGGCTGGCAAAAATCGAGGTGTCGATCAGCACGTTACCCTCGATTTTCGTCACACCGGATTTTTTCAGCACCGCCACCATATTGCGGATATCCTGGCGCTTAAAGGTCGGATCGCCGCCAAAACGGGCAATAAGATCGCCCTTCAGTACACCGCCCTCAATGTTGCCTTTGCTCTCAAGCGTGGTGGTAAAACGAAAGTCAGGGCCGAGCTGAAGCAGCGCGGCGAGGGCCGTGATCACCTTTTGGGTACTGGCAGGCAGCGCCATCTGTTGACTGTGATAGTCAATCTCTGGCGTCTGCGCCCCGACCTTCTGCACCATCAATGCAAGGTTAGCACCTGCGGGTAGCTGATTAATGTACTCATCAACATTCGCGGCCTGAACGCTGAACGCTATACTGGTAGTCAATCCGATGATAAATCTGGAAAATCGCATAATCTCGCGCTAACAACCCGAAAACAAACCGTCATACTACGGTGCATAGCACTGCAAAGTAAACGATGACCCATAGTGAACTTCGCGGTAAAATGCGTATCAAATTGAAAAATTGCTGCTGACCTGGGGCGTTGCTCCCGGGTCGGTTTTCTTTTTGCTTCTTGCCCGCTTAGGGGGGCAGGGGCAGGGAACACTGCTCCCAACAGGAATGTTTAAGAGGTATAACAAATGCAAGCTATTCCGATGACCTTACGTGGTGCCGAAAAACTGCGCGAAGAGCTGGATTTCCTGAAATCCGTTCGTCGCCCTGAAATTATCGCCGCTATCGCGGATGCGCGTGAGCATGGCGACCTGAAGGAGAACGCTGAATACCATGCGGCGCGTGAGCAGCAGGGCTTCTGTGAAGGACGTATCAAAGATATCGAAGCAAAACTGTCCAATGCGCAGGTTATCGATATCACCAAGATGCCTAACAATGGGCGTGTGATCTTTGGTTCAACCGTGACCGTGCTGAACCTGGACAACGACGAAGAGCAGACCTATCGCATCGTGGGTGATGATGAAGCAGACTTCAAACAGAACCTGATTTCCGTGAACTCTCCGATTGCTCGCGGCCTGATTGGCAAAGAGCAGGATGATGTTGTTACCATTCGCACGCCTGGCGGTGAAGTGGAATACGAAATTATTAAGGTTGAATACCTGTAATTCGCATCTCTGGTAAGATGTTGATACATTGTAAAGAAAAGAAAAAGGCCGCATAGCGGCCTTTTATCAACTCAAGGAGCATGGCATTTTGCTCGCCTGCTGACAGAAATCCCTCGTTTCACACAGAAAATGTGTTCGATTCAGGATATCCTTAGCGTGGCAGCGAGATTTTACGCTCTTTAGATGGGCGGTAGAGCACCAGCGTTTTACCGATGACCTGTACATTACAGGCGCCGGTTTCGCGCACGATGGCTTCCACGATCAGGTTTTTAGTGTCTCTGTCTTCAGAGGCGATTTTCACCTTGATCAGCTCGTGGTGTTCCAGCGCTTGTTCAATCTCGGCAAGCACCCCTTCGGTCAAACCATTGTTGCCAAGCATCACTACAGGCTTGAGCGGATGTGCCAGACCTTTAAGGTGCTGTTTTTGTTTAGTACTCAGATTCATCGTATATTTTTGCTTACGTTGGGATTGAAAACGGTTCATTCTACCGCCATCTCCCTTATATCGCCAAATAGCTGCGTAGAAATTTACGTCACAGGCAGGTAACGATGAACCAGGACGGAAATGTTAAATGACAGGTAAAAAGCGTTCTGCCAGCTCCAGCCGCTGGCTTCAGGAACACTTTAGCGATAAATATGTTCAACAGGCGCAGAAAAAGGGGTTGCGTTCCCGTGCCTGGTTTAAACTTGATGAAATACAGCAAAGTGACAAACTTTTTAAGCCGGGGATGACGGTTGTTGACCTCGGTGCGGCACCTGGCGGATGGTCCCAGTATGCGGTAACGCAGATCGGCGGAACGGGCCGAATCATCGCGTGCGATCTTTTACCAATGGATCCTATCGTCGGTGTCGACTTCCTTCAGGGCGACTTTCGTGATGAATTAGTGCTTAAAGCGTTACTTGATCGTGTAGGTGACAGTAAGGTCCAGGTTGTCATGTCAGATATGGCACCAAATATGTGTGGAACACCGGCGGTGGATATCCCCCGCGCCATGTATCTGGTGGAGCTAGCGTTAGAAATGTGTCGTGATGTACTAGCGCCTGGTGGTAGTTTTGTTGTGAAGGTGTTTCAGGGCGAAGGTTTCGAGGAGTATCTTAAGGAAATTCGCTCCCTGTTTGCGAAGGTCAAAGTTCGTAAGCCGGACTCTTCCCGGGCCCGTTCCCGCGAAGTGTATATTGTAGCGACCGGGCGAAAATGATAACCGGTAGATTTCAGGCGAAAGTTTGAATGAAACTGGATATAGAGTATCCTGACGCTGTTTTTAACACAGTTGTAATATGAGGTTAATCCCTTGAGTGACATGGCGAAAAACCTAATACTCTGGCTGGTCATTGCCGTTGTGCTGATGTCAGTATTCCAGAGCTTTGGGCCCAGCGAGTCGAATGGCCGCAAGGTGGATTATTCTACCTTCCTGCAGGAGGTCAATCAGGACCAGGTTCGCGAAGCGCGTATCAACGGACGTGAGATCAACGTTACCAAGAAAGATAGTAACCGTTACACGACTTACATCCCGGTGAACGATCCTAAGCTGCTTGATAACCTTCTGACCAAAAACGTCAAAGTGGTAGGCGAGCCGCCAGAAGAACCAAGCCTGTTGGCTTCAATCTTCATTTCCTGGTTCCCGATGCTGCTTCTCATCGGCGTCTGGATCTTCTTTATGCGCCAGATGCAGGGCGGCGGTGGCAAAGGTGCCATGTCGTTCGGTAAGAGCAAGGCGCGTATGCTGACGGAAGACCAGATTAAGACTACGTTCGCTGACGTTGCAGGTTGTGACGAAGCGAAAGAAGAAGTCGGTGAACTGGTTGAATACCTGCGCGAGCCGAGCCGTTTCCAGAAACTGGGCGGTAAGATCCCGAAAGGCGTGCTGATGGTCGGCCCTCCGGGTACCGGTAAAACCCTGCTGGCGAAAGCTATCGCAGGTGAAGCGAAGGTACCGTTCTTTACTATTTCAGGTTCTGACTTCGTCGAAATGTTCGTGGGTGTGGGTGCATCTCGTGTGCGTGACATGTTCGAGCAGGCTAAGAAGGCAGCACCGTGCATTATCTTCATCGATGAAATCGACGCCGTAGGCCGCCAGCGTGGCGCGGGCCTGGGCGGTGGTCACGATGAACGTGAACAGACTCTGAACCAGATGCTGGTTGAGATGGACGGCTTCGAAGGTAACGAAGGTATTATCGTTATCGCCGCAACTAACCGTCCGGACGTACTTGACCCGGCGCTGCTGCGTCCAGGCCGTTTCGACCGTCAGGTTGTGGTCGGTCTGCCAGATGTTCGTGGTCGTGAACAGATTCTGAAAGTGCACATGCGTCGCGTACCGCTGGCGCCAGATATCGACGCGGCAATTATTGCGCGTGGTACCCCGGGCTTCTCCGGTGCGGATCTGGCTAACCTGGTCAACGAAGCTGCTCTGTTCGCCGCTCGCGGTAACAAGCGCGTGGTGTCCATGGTGGAGTTCGAGAAAGCGAAAGACAAAATCATGATGGGTGCGGAACGTCGCTCCATGGTGATGACGGAAGCGCAGAAAGAGTCCACGGCATATCACGAAGCCGGTCACGCGATTATTGGCCGCCTGGTACCGGAGCACGATCCGGTACACAAAGTGACGATTATTCCGCGCGGTCGTGCGCTGGGTGTGACCTTCTTCCTGCCTGAAGGCGACGCGATCAGCGCCAGCCGTCAGAAACTGGAAAGCCAGATTTCAACCCTGTACGGTGGTCGTCTGGCGGAAGAGATCATCTACGGGCCGGAACATGTTTCTACCGGTGCGTCGAACGACATTAAAGTGGCGACAAACCTGGCACGTAACATGGTCACTCAGTGGGGCTTCTCCGACAAACTCGGTCCGCTGCTTTATGCAGAGGAAGAGGGTGAAGTATTCCTGGGCCGCTCCGTGGCAAAAGCGAAACATATGTCCGATGAGACGGCTCGTATCATCGACCAGGAAGTGAAAGCGCTGATTGAACGTAACTACGGTCGCGCGCGTCAGATCCTGAACGACAATATGGACATCCTGCATTCGATGAAAGATGCGCTCATGAAATATGAGACCATCGATGCACCGCAGATTGACGACCTGATGGCTCGCCGCGAAGTGCGTCCGCCAGCAGGCTGGGAAGACCCAGGTGCTTCCAACAATTCTGACAACAATGGCACCCCGCGTGCGCCGCGTCCGGTCGATGAACCGCGTACGCCGAACCCGGGCAACACCATGTCAGAACAGTTGGGCGACAAGTAAGTCACTGCTGTTGAAGCGTTTGTCTGTATCTCAAACCCTGGAGCTTGCTCCGGGGTTTTTCTTTTTCATTTAACCATATTGATACCAGGGATTTAGCCATGAAACTCTTCGCCCAGGACTCGCATCTCGATCTCTCACATCCTCATGTGATGGGTATCCTGAATGTTACCCCTGACTCCTTCTCTGACGGCGGCACGCACAACACGCTTATCGACGCGGTTAAGCACGCGAATTTAATGATCAACGCAGGTGCTACCATCATTGATGTCGGCGGTGAATCGACGCGCCCAGGGGCAGCGGATGTGTCGGTGGAAGAAGAGCTGGCGCGCGTGGTGCCGGTCGTTGAGGCAATCGCACAACGTTTTGAGGTATGGATCTCCGTCGATACTTCCAAACCAGAAGTGATTCGTGAAGTGGCGAGAGTGGGTGCTCACATTATTAATGATATCCGCTCGCTGACTGAACCCGGTGCAATCGAAGCCGCTGCTGAGACAGGGTTGCCTGTGTGCCTGATGCACATGCAGGGGCAGCCGAAAACCATGCAGGAGGCGCCGAAGTATGACGATGTCTTTGCTGATGTGAATCGCTTCTTTATTGAGCATATTGAACGCTGTGAGCGTGCAGGCATCCCAAAAGAGAAATTGCTGCTCGACCCGGGGTTCGGTTTCGGTAAAAATCTCTCCCACAACTATGCACTGCTTGCGCGCTTATCGGAATTCCATCACTTCGGCCTGCCGCTGCTGGTGGGGATGTCGAGAAAATCGATGATTGGCCAATTGCTTAACGTAGGGCCGAGCGAGCGCCTGAGTGGTAGTCTGGCCTGCGCGGTCATTGCGGCGATGCAAGGCGCGCATATTATTCGTGTCCATGACGTCAAAGAAACAGTAGAAGCCATGCGCGTGGTGGAAGCCACACTGGCAGCGAAGGAAAACAAACGCTATGAGTAATCGTAAATATTTTGGGACCGATGGTATCCGTGGGCGTGTCGGCGATGCGCCTATCACGCCTGATTTTGTCCTTAAGCTTGGCTGGGCTGCTGGCAAGGTACTCGCACGTCATGGTTCCCGTAAGATCATTATTGGTAAAGATACCCGTATTTCAGGTTATATGCTGGAATCGGCGCTGGAAGCCGGACTGGCAGCCGCGGGGCTGTCAGCTTCCTTTACTGGCCCAATGCCAACGCCGGCTGTTGCGTATCTGACCCGTACCTTCCGCGCGGAAGCGGGAATTGTGATTTCGGCCTCCCATAACCCGTTCTATGACAACGGCATCAAGTTCTTCTCCATTGATGGCACCAAGCTGCCGGATGAAGTGGAAGAAGCCATTGAAGCCGAAATGGAAAAAGAGATCACCTGCGTGGACTCCGCAGAGCTGGGTAAAGCAAACCGTATCGTCGATGCCGCGGGTCGCTATATTGAGTTTTGCAAAGGCACCTTCCCGAACGAACTGAGCCTTGCCCACCTTAAAATTGTGGTGGACTGCGCCAACGGTGCAACCTACCACATTGCGCCAAACGTATTCCGCGAGCTGGGCGCCAAAGTGATCACCATTGGCTGCGAGCCGGATGGTCTGAACATTAACGAGCAGGTTGGTGCGACGGACGTGCGTGCCCTGCAGGCGCGCGTGCTGGCAGAGAAGGCCGACCTGGGTATTGCGCTGGATGGCGACGGCGATCGCGTGATCATGGTCGACCACGAAGGCAACAAGGTTGATGGCGATCAGATCCTCTACATCATCGCCCGTGAAGGGCTGCGTCAGGGTCAACTGCGCGGTGGTGCCGTCGGCACGCTGATGAGCAACATGGGCCTGGAGCTGGCGCTGAAACAGCTGGGTATCCCGTTTGTTCGCGCGAAAGTGGGTGACCGTTACGTGCTGGAGAAGCTTCAGGAGAAAGGCTGGCGCATTGGCGCAGAAAACTCAGGCCACGTGATCCTGCTCGACAAAACCACCACCGGTGACGGCATCGTGGCTGCGCTTCAGGTCGTCGCAGCGATGGCCCGTAACCATATGAGCCTGCACGATCTCTGCAGCGGCATGAAAATGTTCCCGCAGATCCTGGTGAACGTGCGTTTCACGGCAGGTAAAGGCGATCCGCTGGAAAATGACAATGTGAAAGCGGTAATGGCTGACGTTGAAGCGGCGCTGGGAAGCCGTGGCCGCGTGCTGCTGCGTAAGTCCGGAACTGAACCACTGATTCGCGTTATGGTGGAAGGTGAGGATGAAGCGCAGGTGACTGAATTTGCCCACCGTATTGCTGATGCCGTTAAAGCTGCATAAACTTGCACGCTAACTGTTTAAAAAGGCGACTTTTGTCGCCTTTGTTTTAAGCAATTAATGGCTTTTTGCTGTTTTTTTCCGCAGTTGATACAATGGCTCAAAAATGCCCTTGCGAAGGCCATTCGCTTTGGTTAGTATTCACACCCGCTTCAGTGGGAAACAAAAATCCTGCTAATTGGTCGAAGCATTGGTATGCGGCAAATCCGCAAGGAACAGGTTGATTATGTACGAAGCTCTTTTAGTTATTTTCCTTATTGTAGCCATCGCTCTCGTAGCGCTGATTATGCTGCAGCAAGGTAAAGGCGCTGATATGGGAGCCTCCTTCGGAGCAGGCGCTTCCGGTACGCTGTTCGGTTCAAGTGGTTCTGCGAACTTCATGACCCGTACGACAGCGATTCTGGCTACGCTGTTCTTCATCATCAGTCTGGTGCTGGGCAATATCAACAGCAACAAGACCAGTAAAGGAAGCGAGTGGGAAAACCTGAGCGCGCCAGCGAAAACTGAGCAGACTCAGCCAGCTGCACCGGCGAAGCCAACCAGCGATATCCCGCAGTAAGTATTCCGTACCGAGGTGGTGGAATTGGTAGACACGCTACCTTGAGGTGGTAGTGCCCTAACGGGCTTGTGGGTTCGAGTCCCATCCTCGGTACCAATATTCCAGAAGAAAGACGTCGAAAGACGTCTTTTTTTTCGTCTGTACTTTTTGTTTTCGTAGGCCCGGTAAGCGCAGCGCCACCGGGCAAAATGGCGGGTGGCGCTGCGCTTACCCGCCCTACAAAAGGGCATAAAAAAGGCACCCTAAGAGTGCCTTCTGCATTTCTGAATAGCGATTACTTCTTATCGCTGTGCTCCAGGTTTTCCACCTGCGGCAGGCCGTTACCGGAGCTTGCGGAGAGCAGACCATTCTCAACATAATTGAACAGCTTTTCACGGGTATCGGTGATGTCCAGGTTACGCATGGTCAGCTGACCAATACGGTCATCTGGCGAGAACACCGACTCACCTTTCTCCATGGTCAGACGCTCTGCTTTATAGGTCAGGTTGTCAGACACGGTGTTCAGGATGGAGTAGTCGTTGCCGCGACGCAGTTCCAGAGTGACCTCACCGGTAATGGCACTCGCCACCCAGCGCTGCAGCGCATCACGCAGCATCAGTGCCTGCGGATCGAACCAGCGACCCTGATACAGCAGTTTACCCAGCTGACGACCATGAGAGTGATACTGCTCAATGGTGTCTTCGTTGTGGATCCCGGTCAGCAGACGCTCATAAGCGATATGCAGCAGCGCCATCCCCGGGGCTTCATAAATGCCACGGCTTTTCGCTTCGATAATACGGTTCTCAATCTGGTCACTCATGCCCAGACCGTGACGGCCGCCAATGCGGTTCGCTTCCAGCATCAGCTCTACGTCATCAGAGAACGTTTTGCCGTTCAGGGCAACCGGATGACCACGCTCGAAACGTACGGTCACCTCTTCTGCCGCGATCTTCACGTTCTCATCCCAGAACTTCACGCCCATGATTGGGTTAACGATCTTCACGCTGGAGTTCAGGAATTCCAGGTCCTTCGCTTCGTGCGTCGCACCCAGCATGTTGGAGTCGGTGGAGTAGGCTTTCTCAACGGACATCTTGTAGTCAAAGCCGCAGGCAATCATAAACTCGGACATTTCATGACGGCCACCCAGCTCGTCGATGAAGTCGGTATCCAGCCAGGGTTTGTAGATCTGCAGCTCGGCGTTGGTCAGCAGGCCATAACGATAGAAACGTTCGATATCGTTACCTTTATAGGTGCTGCCGTCACCCCAGATGTTCACGCCATCTTCTTTCATCGCGGCAACCAGCATCGTGCCGGTAACGGCGCGACCCAGTGGAGTGGTGTTGAAATAGGTCAGACCGCCGGTGGTGTTATGGAACGCACCACACTGAATAGCCGCAATACCTTCCGCGACGAGTTGCTTACGGCAGTCAATCAGGCGCGCGTTTTCTGCGCCATACTCTTTCGCGCGACGAGGAATAGCATCGTAGTCGTCCTCATCCGGCTGACCCAGGTTCGCAGTATATGCATACGGAACCGCTCCCTTCTGGCGCATCCACAGCAGTGCAGCGCTGGTATCCAGGCCGCCTGAGAAAGCGATGCCAATACGTTGTCCTACCGGAAGATGCTTGAGAATCGTCGTCATAGAATAAAACCCTGCTTGATTGACTGATTAGAGACCGCTTTCGCTCTCTTGTGCATTTTTATGCAAAATAAGTGAGTATTCATTTAATCATCTTTTATCGAATACCGGAAGAGACTCGTGCGTTTTTTGTAAAAAATTTGGTCTGTTTCGTCTGATGGAAGTTGGGTTGACAGGTGGGGTCAACTATCAATATACTAAACGCCGATTTTACGTCCCGTCTTCGGTACCAAATCCCAGCATTATTTGCAAATTCTGTCCAAAACGCGTAGAATTTGCCACGTTTCAGGCGCGGGGTGGAGCAGCCTGGTAGCTCGTCGGGCTCATAACCCGAAGGTCGTCGGTTCAAATCCGGCCCCCGCAACCACTTTCCCATAAAGTTCTTTTTCAAATATACTGTGAAGACTCAGAGCCTTCGTAGCTGGATTTGAAAAAATTCTTTCGGAGAGTGCTCCAGGCCACAGTTGTGGCTATAGGGTTCAGTTATCTAAAGCCCCGATTTATCGGGGTTTTTTGTTATCTGACTACAGAATAACTGGGCTTTACGCCCTTTTTTTATGTCTTGGGGGTGGGCTTGTCCACATTAGAGCAAAAATTAACAGAGATGATTACTGCACCGGTCGAAGCACTGGGCTACGAACTGGTCGGCATCGAATTCGTTCGCGGCCGTACATCGACGCTGCGCATCTATATTGATAGTGAAGATGGCATCAATGTTGATGATTGTGCTGATGTCAGCCACCAGGTGAGTGCGGTTCTTGATGTTGAAGACCCAATTACCGTTGCGTACAACCTGGAAGTTTCCTCACCTGGCCTCGATCGTCCGATGTTCACGGCCGAGCACTATGTGCGCTTTACCGGTGAAGAAGTGGCTCTCGTTCTGCGTATGGCCGTACAGAACCGCCGTAAATGGCAGGGAATTATCAAAGCCGTTGATGGTGAAATGATCACGGTGACAGTCGAAGGCAAAGATGAAGTGTTCGCGCTGAGTAATATCCAGAAGGCGAACCTGGTTCCCCACTTTTAACAGTCTGGATTGAGGTGAAAAGCCCGCGATGAACAAAGAAATTTTGGCTGTTGTTGAAGCCGTTTCCAACGAGAAATCACTGCCGCGTGAGAAGATTTTCGAAGCGCTGGAAAGTGCACTGGCTACAGCAACCAAGAAAAAATACGAACAAGAGATCGATGTTCGCGTAGAAATCGATCGTAAAAGCGGTGACTTCGATACATTCCGTCGTTGGGTAATTGTTGAAGAAGTGACCCAGCCGACCAAAGAGATCACGCTGGAAGCGGCACGTTTTGAAGACGAAAGTCTGAACGTGGGTGACTACGTTGAAGATCAGATTGAATCTGTCACCTTTGACCGTATCACTACCCAGACCGCGAAACAGGTTATCGTGCAGAAAGTGCGCGAAGCCGAGCGCGCACTGGTGGTTGATCAGTTCCGCGATCAGGAAGGCGAAATCATTACCGGCGTGGTGAAGAAAGTAAACCGCGACAACATCTCTCTGGAGATCAAATCCGAAGGGATGCCGGGTAACGCTGAAGCGGTGATCCTGCGTGAAGACATGCTGCCGCGTGAAAACTTCCGCCCGGGCGACCGTATCCGTGGTGTGCTGTACGCCGTGCGTCCTGAAGCGCGTGGTGCTCAACTGTTCGTGACCCGTTCTAAACCGGAAATGCTGGTTGAACTGTTCCGTATCGAAGTACCGGAAATCGGTGAAGAAGTCATCGAAATCAAAGCGGCGGCTCGCGATCCGGGCTCCCGTGCGAAAATTGCGGTGAAAACGAACGACAAGCGTATCGACCCGGTCGGTGCTTGCGTCGGTATGCGTGGTGCGCGTGTTCAGGCGGTATCTACCGAGCTGGGCGGCGAACGTATTGATATCGTTCTGTGGGATGACAACCCGGCGCAATTCGTGATCAACGCAATGGCTCCGGCAGATGTGGCGTCTATCGTTGTTGACGAAGACAAACACACCATGGATATCGCTGTTGAAGCGGGCAACCTGGCGCAGGCGATTGGCCGTAACGGTCAGAACGTACGTCTGGCGTCACAGCTGAGCGGCTGGGAACTCAACGTAATGACCGTTGACGACCTGCAGGCCAAGCATCAGGCTGAAGCCCATGCGGCGATCGATACCTTCACCAAATACCTCGACATTGACGAAGATTTCGCCACTGTTCTGGTTGAGGAAGGTTTCTCTACGCTGGAAGAACTGGCCTATGTGCCAATGAAAGAGCTGCTGGAAATTGACGGTCTGGATGAACCAACCGTTGAAGCCCTGCGTGAACGCGCTAAAAACGCACTGACCACCCTGGCACTGGCTCAGGAAGAAAGCCTTGGCGATAAGAAGCCGGCTGATGACCTGCTGAATCTGGAAGGTCTTGATCGTGCGATTGCGTTCAAGCTGGCTGCCCGTGGTGTTTGTACGCTGGAAGATCTCGCTGAGCAAGGCGTTGATGACCTGGCTGATATCGAAGGTTTAACCGACGAGAAAGCCGGCGAACTCATCATGGCCGCACGTAATATTTGCTGGTTCGGCGACGAAGCGTAATAAACTGTAGCAGGAAGGAACAGCATGACTGATGTAACTGTAAAATCGCTGGCTGCTGAGATTCAGACCTCCGTGGACCGCCTGGTACAGCAATTTGCTGATGCAGGGATCCCGAAGTCCGCTGATGACTCGGTGACCGCGCAAGAAAAACAAACCTTGTTAACGCACCTGAACCGTGAGCACGGTTCTACGCCTGACAAGTTAACGCTGCAGCGCAAAACGCGCAGCACGTTGAATATTCCTGGTACCGGTGGCAAAAGTAAATCGGTACAAATTGAAGTCCGCAAGACGCGCACCTTTGTAAAACGTGATCCGCAAGAGGCAGAACGCCTTGCCGCGGAAGAGCAGGCACAGCGTGAAGCGGAAGAACAAGCTCAGCGTGAGGCGGAAGCTGCCGCCAAACGCGAGGCAGAATTAAAAGCTGAACGTGAGGCCGCAGAAAAAGCGAAACGCGACGCCAGTGATAAAGTGAAGCGTGACGCTGCGGAAAAAGACAAAGTGAGCAATCAACAGACAGACGAAATGACCAAAACTGCCCAGGCTGAAAAAGCCCGTCGTGAAAATGAAGCTGCCGAACTGAAGCGTAAAGCCGAAGAAGAAGCACGCCGCAAGCTCGAAGAAGAAGCTCGCCGCGTCGCTGAAGAAGCACGCCGTATGGCAGAAGAAAACGAGAAGAACGGTGTGAATACCGTTGAACCGACTGAAGACACCAGCGACTATCACGTCACCACTTCTCAGCACGCACGTCAGGCTGAAGATGACAACGACCGTGAAGTAGAAGGCGGCCGTGGCCGTGGTCGTAATGCAAAAGCTGCGCGTCCGGCGAAGAAAGGTAACAAGCACGCTGAATCCAAAGCCGATCGTGAAGAAGCACGCGCTGCTGTTCGCGGTGGTAAAGGTGGCAAGCGTAAAGGTTCCGCTCTGCAGCAGAGCTTCCAGAAGCCCGCTCAGGCTGTTAACCGTGACGTCGTGATCGGCGAAACCATCACCGTTGGCGAACTGGCGAACAAGATGGCGGTTAAAGGCTCTCAGGTCATCAAAGCGATGATGAAGCTGGGTGCAATGGCGACCATCAACCAGGTTATCGACCAGGAAACCGCGCAGCTGGTTGCCGAAGAGATGGGCCACAAAGTTATCCTGCGTCGTGAAAACGAGCTGGAAGAAGCCGTAATGAGCGACCGTGATACTGGCGCTGCGGCTGAACCGCGTGCACCGGTTGTGACCATTATGGGTCACGTTGACCACGGTAAAACTTCTCTGCTTGACTACATTCGTTCTACGAAAGTTGCCTCTGGCGAAGCGGGTGGTATTACCCAGCACATCGGTGCTTACCATGTAGAAACCGACAACGGTATGATTACCTTCCTGGATACCCCAGGCCACGCAGCGTTTACGTCTATGCGTGCTCGTGGTGCTCAGGCAACGGATATCGTTGTGCTGGTTGTTGCTGCAGACGACGGCGTAATGCCGCAAACCATCGAAGCTATCCAGCACGCGAAAGCGGCGCAGGTGCCTCTGGTTGTTGCAGTCAACAAAATCGATAAGCCAGAAGCCGATCTGGACCGTGTTAAAAACGAACTGTCTCAGTATGGCGTTATGCCGGAAGAGTGGGGCGGTGAAGCACAGTTCATCCCAGTATCTGCTAAAGCGGGTACCGGTATTGACGACCTTCTGAACGCTATCCTGCTGCAGGCTGAAGTTCTGGAGCTGAAAGCCGTGCGTAAAGGTATGGCGAGCGGTGCGGTGATCGAATCCTTCCTGGATAAAGGTCGTGGCCCGGTTGCAACCGTTCTGGTTCGTGAAGGTACCCTGCTTAAGGGCGATATCGTTCTGTGTGGCTTCGAATACGGTCGTGTTCGTGCGATGCGTAACGAACTGGGTCAGGAAGTGCTGGAAGCGGGTCCGTCCATTCCAGTTGAAATCCTCGGTCTGTCCGGTGTGCCGGCTGCCGGTGACGAAGTGACCGTCGTGCGTGACGAGAAGAAAGCGCGTGAAGTGGCACTGTATCGTCAGGGCAAATTCCGTGAAGTTAAACTGGCTCGTCAGCAGAAATCTAAACTCGAGAACATGTTTGCTAACATGACCGAGGGTGAAGTTCACGAAGTGAACGTTGTGCTGAAAGCTGACGTTCAGGGTTCTGTGGAAGCGATCTCCGACTCCTTGCTGAAACTGTCTACCGACGAAGTGAAAGTGAAGATCATCGGTTCTGGCGTAGGTGGCATCACCGAAACCGACGCGACCCTGGCTGCTGCGTCCAACGCCATCCTGGTAGGCTTCAACGTGCGTGCTGATGCTTCTGCTCGCCGCGTGATCGAAGCGGAAAGCCTGGATCTGCGCTACTACTCCGTCATCTATAACCTGATCGACGAAGTGAAAGCGGCGATGAGCGGCATGCTGTCTCCTGAGCTGAAACAGCAGATCATCGGTCTGGCTGAAGTGCGTGACGTGTTCAAATCACCGAAATTCGGTGCGATCGCGGGCTGTATGGTTACCGAAGGTACCATCAAGCGTCACAACCCAATCCGCGTACTGCGTGACAACGTGGTTATCTACGAAGGTGAGCTGGAATCTCTGCGCCGCTTCAAAGATGACGTTAACGAAGTCCGTAACGGCATGGAATGTGGTATCGGTGTGAAGAACTACAACGACGTACGCGTTGGCGATATGATCGAAGTGTTCGAAATCATCGAGATCCAACGCAGCATCGATTAATTGAGATCGTAGGCCGGGTTAGCGAAGCGCCATCCGGCAATTATTTCAAAAGGGGCTTAAGCCCCTTTTTTGTCTGGAGAATTTATTATGGCGAAAGAATTTGGTCGCCCACAGCGCGTGGCGCAGGAAATGCAAAAAGAGATCGCGCTTATCCTGCAACGCGAAATTAAAGACCCTCGCATCGGCGTGATGACCACCGTGTCCGGCGTGGAAATGTCCCGTGACCTGGCCTACGCCAAAGTGTTCGTCACCTTCCTGAACGATCAGGACGAAGCGGCCGTGAAGAACGGCATTAAAGCGCTGCAGGAAGCCTCCGGGTTTATCCGCTCTCTGCTCGGCAAAGCGATGCGTCTGCGTATCGTGCCTGAGCTGACCTTCTTCTACGACAACTCGCTGGTAGAAGGTATGCGTATGTCCAATCTGGTGACCAGCGTGGTGAAACATGACGACGAACGTCGTGTTAACCCGACGGACGACAGCAAGGAGGACTAATGAGTCGTCCTCGTCGTCGTGGTCGCGACGTGCATGGCGTGCTGCTGCTGGACAAACCGCAGGGGGCATCCAGCAACGACGTGCTGCAAAAAGTGAAGCGTCTTTATAACGCCAACCGGGCGGGCCACACCGGCGCGCTCGATCCGCTGGCGACCGGTATGCTGCCGATCTGCCTGGGAGAGGCGACAAAGTTTTCCCAGTATCTGCTCGACTCCGATAAGCGTTACCGCGTTATCGCGAAGCTCGGCCAGCGCACGGATACCTCCGACGCGGATGGCCTGGTCGTGGAAGAACGTCCGGTGACCTTCAGTGCTGAACAGCTTGACGCTGCGCTGGAGAGCTTCCGCGGGGACACGATGCAGGTGCCGTCGATGTATTCCGCCCTGAAATACCAGGGCAAGAAACTCTACGAATATGCGCGTCAGGGCATTGACGTTCCGCGCGAAGCTCGTCCGATAACCGTGTATGAGCTGCTCTTTATTCGCCACGAAGGTGATGAGCTGGAGCTGGAAGTGCAATGTTCCAAAGGGACGTACATTCGTACCATCATCGACGACCTCGGTGAAAAACTGGGCTGCGGTGCGCATGTTATTTACCTGCGCCGTCTGGCTGTGAGTAAGTATCCGGTTGAGCGGATGGTGACGCTTGAGCACCTGCGCGAGCTGGTTGAACAGGCGGAAGTACAGGGGATCGCGCCAGCAGCGTTGCTGGATCCCTTGCTGATGCCAATGGACAGTCCGGCAGCGGACTTCCCGGTGGTTAATCTTCCTTTAACATCGTCCGTTTACTTTAAGAACGGCAACCCGGTTCGCACGGCGGAAGCTCCGCTGGAAGGGCTGGTGCGCGTGACCGAAGGTGACGACGGTAAGTTTATCGGCATGGGCGAAATGGATGGCGAAGGGCGCGTTGCGCCGCGTCGTCTGGTCGTCGAATATCCGGTCGACGCGTGACGGTGATAACGCCTCATCTTGCGATAAGCAGGGGAGACGAGTAGAATATTGCCGCTTAACGCCTGGTAAATTGTTTAACAATCTGCGAGGCGTACATGGGGTCGCTGAATTAGAGATCGGCACCCTTACATTCTTTATACTTTGGAGTTTTAAAATGTCTCTAAGCGTTGAAGCTAAAGCTAAAATCGTTTCTGAGTTTGGTCGTGGTACTAACGACAGCGGTTCTACCGAAGTTCAGGTTGCTCTGCTGACTGCACAGATTAACCACCTGCAGGGTCACTTTGCAGAGCACAAAAAAGATCACCACAGCCGTCGTGGTCTGCTGCGTATGGTTTCTCAGCGTCGTAAACTGCTCGACTACCTGAAACGTAAAGATGTTGCACGTTACACCGCGCTGATCGAGCGTCTGGGTCTGCGTCGCTAAGTCTTGCGAGTTTCAGAAAAGGGGGCCTGATGGCCCCTTTTTTCAACCAGACGGCAGCAATTCACTGGAAACTATTGTATTGTTGCTATAAATGATCTTCATTGCAGAGGTTCGCGCGGCTAATGAGAGGCTTCACCCATGGGGGTGTCGGTTGTCATTAGTCGCGAGGATGCGAAGAAGGTCGGGTTAAATCGACAGCACGCCGGTGGTGTGCTGTCATACATTTAAGAAAGGACAGAATTTTGCTGAATCCGATCGTTCGTAAATTCCAGTATGGTCAACATACCGTCACGCTGGAAACCGGCATGATGGCACGTCAGGCTACTGCTGCCGTTATGGTAAGCATGGATGACACCGCGGTGTTCGTCACCGTAGTGGGCCAGAAAAAAGCTAAACCAGGTCAGGACTTCTTCCCGCTGACCGTTAACTACCAGGAGCGTACCTACGCTGCCGGTAAAATCCCTGGTGGTTTCTTCCGTCGTGAAGGCCGTCCAAGCGAAGGCGAAACTCTGATCGCGCGTCTGATTGACCGCCCGGTTCGTCCGCTGTTCCCGGAAGGCTTCGTTAACGAAGTACAGGTTATCGCAACCGTAGTTTCCGTTAACCCACAGGTTAACCCGGACATCGTTGCGATGATCGGTGCATCTGCAGCCCTGTCACTGTCTGGTATTCCATTCAATGGCCCAATCGGTGCCGCGCGCGTGGGTTACATCAATGACCAGTACGTGCTGAACCCAACTCAGGAAGAGCTGAAAGAAAGTAAGCTGGACCTGGTTGTTGCCGGTACTGAAGCGGCGGTTCTGATGGTTGAATCCGAAGCAGAACTGCTGAGCGAAGACCAGATGCTGGGCGCTGTGGTCTTCGGCCACGATCAGCAGCAGATCGTTATCCAGAACATCAACGACCTGGTGAAAGAAGCCGGTAAGCCACGTTGGGACTGGCAGCCAGAAGCAGCAAACGACGCGCTTAACGCACGTGTTGCGGCACTGGCAGAGTCTCGTCTGAGCGACGCGTACCGCATCACCGACAAACAGGAGCGCTATGCTCAGGTTGATGTGATCAAATCTGAAGTGACCGCGACCCTGGTTGCTGAAGACGAAACGCTGGACGCTAACGAAATTGGCGAAATCCTGCACGCTATCGAGAAAAACGTTGTTCGTAGCCGCGTACTGGCCGGCGAGCCGCGTATTGATGGCCGTGAAAAAGACATGATCCGTGGTCTGGATGTGCGTACTGGCGTACTGCCACGTACTCACGGTTCCGCACTGTTTACCCGTGGTGAAACGCAGGCCCTGGTCACCGCGACCCTGGGTACCGCTCGTGACGCACAGATCATCGACGAACTGATGGGCGAGCGCACTGACAACTTCCTGTTCCACTACAACTTCCCTCCGTACTCCGTAGGGGAAACCGGCATGGTTGGCTCGCCGAAGCGTCGTGAAATTGGTCACGGTCGTCTGGCGAAGCGCGGCGTGCTGGCCGTGATGCCAGAAGCTGACAAATTCCCGTACACCGTACGTGTGGTGTCTGAAATCACCGAATCTAACGGTTCTTCTTCCATGGCTTCCGTATGTGGTGCTTCTCTGGCACTGATGGATGCAGGCGTGCCGATCAAAGCCGCTGTTGCGGGTATCGCAATGGGCCTGGTGAAAGAAGGCGACAACTTCGTTGTTCTGTCTGACATTCTGGGTGACGAAGATCACCTCGGCGATATGGACTTCAAAGTGGCGGGTTCCCGCGACGGTATCTCTGCACTGCAGATGGATATCAAAATTGAAGGTATCACTAAAGAGATCATGCAGGTTGCTCTGAACCAGGCTAAAGGTGCGCGTCTGCACATCCTGGGCGTGATGGAACAGGCGATTAACGCGCCGCGTGGCGACATTTCTCAGTTCGCTCCACGTATCCACACCATCAAGATCAATCCAGACAAGATCAAAGATGTTATCGGTAAGGGCGGTTCCGTAATCCGTGCGCTGACCGAAGAGACGGGCACCACCATCGAAATCGAAGATGACGGTACTGTGAAGATCGCAGCAACCGACGGCGAGAAAGCGAAATTCGCTATCCGTCGTATCGAAGAGATCACCGCTGAAATCGAAGTGGGCCGTATCTACAACGGTAAAGTGACCCGTATCGTTGACTTTGGCGCGTTCGTTGCCATCGGTGGCGGTAAAGAAGGTCTGGTTCACATCTCTCAGATCGCTGACAAGCGCGTTGAGAAAGTGACCGATTACCTGCAGATGGGTCAGGAAGTACCGGTTAAAGTTCTGGAAGTTGACCGCCAGGGCCGTATCCGTCTGAGCATTAAAGAAGCAACCGAGCAGTCTCAGCCTGCTGCGGCGCCGGAAACTCCGGCTGCTGAACAGCAAGGCGAGTAAGGTTGCCATTTGCCCTCCGCATTGCGGAGGGCCTGGTATCAGGCAGGACGCCTTGTTAAGCCGCCGGGGGACAGGACGTTCATCCAATAGTTGTCTTCGGGAGTGGGAAATGAAGCCTTTTTTGCGCTGGTGTTTCGTTGCGACAGCTTTAACGCTGGCAGGATGCAGCAACTCTGCCTGGCGTAAGAGCGAAGTCCTCGCAGTGCCATTGCAACCGACTTTGCAGCAGGAAGTGATTCTGGCACGCATGGAACAAATTCTTGCCAGTCGGGCTTTAACCGATGACGAACGCGCACAGCTTTTATATGAGCGCGGAGTGTTGTATGATAGTCTCGGTCTGAGGGCATTGGCGCGAAATGATTTTTCACAAGCGCTGGCTATCCGACCTGATATGCCTGAAGTATTCAATTACTTAGGCATTTATTTAACGCAGGCAGGCAATTTTGATGCTGCCTATGAAGCGTTTGATTCTGTACTTGAGCTTGATCCAACTTACAACTACGCGCACTTGAATCGCGGTATCGCATTGTACTACGGCGGTCGTGATAAGTTAGCGCAAGATGATCTGCTGGCGTTTTATCAAGACGATCCTAATGATCCTTTCCGTAGCCTGTGGCTTTACATCGTTGAGCAGAAGCTCGATGAGAAGCAGGCAAAAGAGGCCCTGAAACAGCGCTTCGATAAATCGGACAAGGAACAGTGGGGATGGAACATTGTCGAGTTCTACCTGGGCAACATTAGCGAAGCAACGCTGATGGAACGCCTCAAGGCGGACGCAACGGATAACACCTCGCTCGCTGAGCATCTCAGTGAAACCAACTTCTATTTAGGTAAGTACTACCTAAGTCTGGGGGATAAGGACAGCGCTACGGCACTGTTCAAATTAGCGGTTGCTAACAACGTACACAACTTCGTTGAGCACCGTTATGCATTGTTGGAATTATCGCTCTTGGGCCAGGAGCAAGACGACCTGGCAGAATCGGACCAGCAATAGCTGACGACATAAACATCAGCCCGTAATCTTTTGATTGCCATCACCTTAACTGGTGAGGGCGTTGTTGTTCGTCAATACACCTACTTTGAGCCGGTTCACACTTTTCAATGAAAATTGCTAATCATTTTCACGATGAGCTAAGTAGACTGGCCGCCATTAATATCGAGGCACTTGTACTACATGGCTGAATTCGAAACCACTTTTGCAGATCTGGGCCTGAAGGCTCCTATCCTTGAAGCCCTTAACGATCTGGGTTACGAAAAACCATCTCCGATCCAGGCTGAGTGTATCCCACACCTGCTTTCTGGTCGTGACGTGCTGGGCATGGCCCAGACTGGTAGCGGTAAAACTGCAGCGTTTTCGCTGCCGCTGCTGAACAACATCGATCCGGACCTGCGTGCACCGCAGATCCTTGTCCTGGCCCCAACCCGTGAACTGGCTGTTCAGGTTGCTGAAGCCATGACGGAATTCTCTAAACATATGCGCGGCGTAAACGTGGTAGCCCTTTACGGTGGCCAGCGTTATGACGTGCAGTTACGCGCCCTGCGCCAGGGCCCACAGATTGTTGTCGGTACGCCGGGCCGTCTGCTGGATCACCTGAAGCGCGGTACGCTGGATCTCTCTAAACTGAGCGGTCTGGTACTGGACGAAGCAGATGAAATGCTGCGTATGGGCTTCATCGAAGACGTCGAAACCATCATGGCGCAGATCCCAGAAGGTCATCAGACCGCGCTGTTCTCTGCCACCATGCCAGAGGCGATTCGTCGTATCACCAAACGCTTCATGAAAGATCCTCAGGAAGTGCGTATTCAGTCCAGCGTCACCACTCGCCCGGACATCAGCCAGAGCTACTGGTCTGTGTACGGCATGCGCAAAAACGAAGCGCTGGTACGTTTCCTGGAAGCGGAAGATTTTGATGCGGCGATTATCTTCGTGCGTACCAAAAACGCGACCCTGGAAGTGGCTGAAGCGCTGGAGCGTAACGGCTACAACAGCGCTGCACTGAACGGTGACATGAACCAGGCTCTGCGTGAGCAGACGCTGGAGCGCCTGAAAGACGGTCGTCTGGATATCCTTATTGCAACCGACGTGGCAGCACGTGGTCTGGACGTTGAGCGTATCAGCCTGGTTGTTAACTACGACATCCCGATGGATTCCGAGTCTTACGTTCACCGTATCGGCCGTACCGGTCGTGCGGGTCGTGCGGGCCGTGCGCTGCTGTTCGTTGAGAACCGCGAGCGTCGTCTGCTGCGTAACATCGAACGCACCATGAAGCTGACTATTCCAGAAGCTGAACTGCCAAACGCAGAACTGCTGGGCAAACGCCGTCTGGAAAAATTCGCCGCGAAAGTACAGCAGCAGCTGGAAAGCAGCGATCTGGATCAGTACCGTGCACTGCTGTCGCAGATTCAGCCTACGGCTGAAGGCGAAGAGCTGGACATGGAAACCCTGGCTGCGGCACTGCTGAAAATGGCGCAGGGCGAACGTACTCTGATCGTGCCACCTGATGCGCCAATGCGTCCTAAGCGTGAATTCCGTGACCGTGACGATCGCTTTGAACGTCGTGGCGACCGTAACGATCGTGGCCCACGTGGTGACCGTCCAGAGCGTGGTGGTGAAGACCGTCCACGTCGTGAACGTCGTGAAGCGGGCGATATGGAACTGTACCGCATTGAAGTGGGCCGTGATGATGGTGTTGAAGTTCGTCACATCGTTGGCGCTATCGCTAACGAAGGCGACATCAGCAGCCGTTACATCGGTAACATCAAGCTGTTCGCATCCCACTCTACCATCGAGCTGCCAAAAGGTATGCCGGGTGAAGTACTGCAGCACTTTACTCGCACCCGCATCCTGAACAAGCCGATGAACATGCAGCTGCTGGGCGATGCTCAGCCACGTCCTGACCGTGGCGGTGAACGTCGTGGCGGTGGTCGCAGTTTCGGCGGAGAGCGTCGTGAAGGCGGTCGCACAGAAGGTCGCGGTGGTGAAGGTCGTCGTTTCTCCGGCGAGCGCCGCGAAAACCGTGGCCCACGTCGTGAAGAAGGCACCAGCCGTCGTCGTTTCGGTGACGCGTAAGCCTTACGCTTCTGACGTAAAGTAAAATATACAGCCCCGATAAATGCTATCGGGGCTTTTTTTATTCCCTTTGTACTCTTGTACTGGTACAGTGCGTCACACTAAAATGCAGAACCGCATAATTGACTGGAGAAAAGGCTGTATGGCGACACTAACCACCACCCAAACGTCACCTTCGCTGCTTGGCGGCGTGGTGATCATCGGCGGAACCATTATAGGTGCCGGGATGTTTTCCCTGCCTGTGGTCATGTCCGGTGCGTGGTTCTTCTGGTCGCTGGCGGCGCTGGTCTTTACCTGGTTCTGTATGCTCCATTCCGGGCTGATGATCCTTGAGGCGAACCTCAACTACCGCATTGGCTCCAGCTTCGACACCATCACCAAAGATCTGCTGGGCAAGGGCTGGAACCTGGTAAACGGGCTTTCCATCGCGTTTGTGCTCTACATTCTGACCTACGCGTACATTTCCGCGAGCGGTTCGATACTGCACCACACCTTTGCTGAGATGTCGCTAAACGTTCCGGCGCGTCTGGCGGGTCTGTGTTTTGCTCTGGGCGTGGCCTTTATCGTCTGGATGAGTACCAAAGCGGTGAGCCGCATGACGGCGATTGTGTTGGGCGCCAAGGTCATCACCTTCTTCCTGACCTTCGGTAGCCTGCTGGGGCACGTCACGCCCGCCACGCTGTTTAATGTCGCGGAAGCGAATACTTCCTACACCCCGTACCTGCTGATGACGCTGCCGTTCTGTCTGGCGTCGTTCGGTTACCACGGTAACGTGCCGAGCCTGATGAAGTACTACGGCAAAGATCCCCGTACCATTGTGAAGTGTCTGGTCTACGGTACGCTGCTGGCGCTGGGTCTGTATGTGATTTGGCTGCTGGGGACGATGGGCAACATCCCGCGTCCGGAATTTATCGGCATTGCCCAGAAGGGCGGTAACATCGACGTGCTGGTGCAGGCGCTGAGCGGCGTGCTGAACAGCCGCAGCCTGGATCTGCTGCTGGTGATCTTCTCTAACTTTGCGGTGGCGAGCTCTTTCCTGGGCGTGACGCTGGGCCTGTTTGACTACCTGGCGGATCTGTTTGGCTTTGATGATTCCGCGATGGGACGTTTCAAAACGGCGCTGCTGACGTTCCTGCCGCCCGTTGCGGGGGGGCTGCTGTGGCCGAACGGTTTCCTGTACGCCATCGGCTATGCGGGTCTGGCGGCAACCATCTGGGCGGCGATTGTGCCGGCGCTGCTGGCGCGTAAATCACGTAAACGCTTCGGTAGCCCTAAATTCCGCGTCTGGGGTGGCAAACCGATGATTGCACTGATCCTGGTATTTGGGGTGGGTAACGCGGTGGTTCACGTGCTGTCGAGCTTTAATCTGTTGCCGGTATACCAGTAAAACGTGCGGCTTGCCCCCTCACCCCGACCCTCTCCCAAAGGGAGAGGGAGCAAAGCAAAAAACTACCCCACCAACTCCTCTTTCACCTGCATCGCCAAATCAAACGAATGCAAACGCGCCTGGTGATCGAAAATCTGGCCGTTAACCATAATCTCATCCGCCTGCGTTTCACGCAGCACCGCTTCCAGACCGTGCCGCACTTTCGCTTTATCCCCCACCAGCGACATGCTCAGCGCCTGCTGCACGCCATACTGCTCAGAGGCAGACCACAGCTGATGCATATTCTCCACTGGCGGTGGAAGTTGCCCGGTCTCACCGCGGCGCAGCTTCACAAACGCCTGCTGCATGGAGGTAAACAGGAATTCAGCATCGCGATTACTGTCGGCGGCAATGATGTTAATACACACCATCGCGTACGGTTTCTCCAGACGTTCAGACGGTTTAAAGTTCGTACGATAGAGATGCAGAGCCTGATGCAGCATATCCGGTGCGAAATGCGAGGCAAACGCAAACGGCAAACCCAGCTGCGCGGCGAGCTGCGCGCTATAAAGACTTGAACCCAGCAGCCACACCGGGATCTTCTCGCCGTAGCCCGGCACCGGGCGCACGTGTGGGTTCGGATCGCGCGCGTCAAACCAGTCAACCAGTTCAGCCACATCGCGCGGGAAGTTGTCGATATCGCCGCTCATATGGCGACGCAGGGCGCGCATGGTCGGCTGGTCGCTACCCGGCGCACGACCCAGCCCCAAATCAATACGGCCAGGATAGAGGGTATTCAGCGTGCCAAACTGCTCGGCAATCACCAGCGGGGCGTGGTTCGGCAGCATCACGCCACCGGAGCCCAGGTGCAATGTCGTTGTGTTCGCCGCCAGATAACCAATCAGAACCGAGGTGGCGGCGCTGGCAATGCCAACCATGTTGTGGTGCTCGGCCAGCCAGTAGCGATGGTAGCCACGCTTTTCAGCCAGTTGAGCCAGATCGAGAGAATGCGAAAAGGCTTCTCTGGCAGAGGAGCCTTGTGGGATCGGCGCCAGGTCCAGCACCGAAAACGGAAGGGTTTTGTCAGTCATAACAGCTCACTTTGTCGACGGTCAATCTTTAATACTGCATTAAAAAATGATAACCGTTGTTAACAAAGTGAGCCTTTTTTAGGCCTGCAGTTCCAGCCCGGCCAGGCGTTTCCAGTAACCATTACAGTCGCTGTTTGCCGTTAGCGGCAGCGGAGCTGCGCCGGTTTCATTTGCGCGGAAGGCGTCCAGCATCGCGAACACGCCGGTATCCAGAGGGGATAAACGCACTATGTCCACCAGGCCGTCCATCGACGCCAGTTCGTTGCCCAGGTTATAGACATAGCCGCTCATGGTCTGGATCCCGTTCAGGACAAACACCTGCTGATTTTCCTGGGATAGCACGCTGCGCCCGTTCGGGTACTTGATGCAGCAGGTTTCACACTCGTCTTTCGGGCGATCTTCCGAACGCGCGGAAAAGCAGCGCGCGGAATAAGCCAGCGGAAGATGGCCGTAGCTCAGCACTTCCACTTCAAACTGATTGCGAATGCCGAGATCGTCACACTGCGTCAGCAGGTTTACCAGCCAGTCGCGGGAGAGTTCCACCGGCATACACCAGCGCGTCATTCCCTGTTTGAGCAGCAGGCGCAGCGTGACGGCGTTATAGCAGTTCAGTGCATGACCCGCGACGAACGGTAACTTACGTTCGGCGCACATGTTCACCACGCCCAGGTCGCTTGCTTCCAGCAGGAACTCACCGTTTTCAACGTAGCGTTTCAGTTCACCCAGTTCGGACGAGGCTTGCACCAGCGCGAGCGTCGAGAGCACCACCTGTTTACCGCTTCCGGCGAGACTTTTCGCCATCTCCAGCCAGTCGCCCACTTTGGTGGCGCGGCGCTTGCTGCACACGGCTTCACCGAGATAAATCACATCAGCGCTGCTGGTGGCGGCCTGTTGGTAAAAATCTTCCAGCGTCTCTTTTGGCCAGTAGTAGAGCACCGGTCCTAATGAATATTTCATGGTTATCTCACTGCCATTTACGGTGATACGCGCCAAGCGTCGTTTGCGTGCCTTCGGACATAGAACCGAGCGTTTCCATCCAGGCTGCCTGCGGAGCATAGTTTTGCGGGTCCGCCATGCAGCGGTCGATAGCCTGACGCCAGACTTTCGCCACCTGGCTCACATAGGCCGGGCTACGCTGGCGACCTTCAATTTTTACCGAGGCAATATTCGCCGCCAGCAGTTCCGGCAGCAGCTCCAGCGTGTTGAGGCTGGTAGGCTCTTCCAGCGCGTGGTAGCGCTCACCGTCAACCAGATATCGGCCTTTGCATAACGTTGGATAACCCGCGTTTTCGCCGTCCTGATAGCGGTCAATCAACACTTCATTCAGGCGTGATTCCAGCCCCTGCGGGGTTTGTTGCCAGCGGACAAAGCGGGCAGGAGAGCAGGCCCCAACGGTATTGGGTGATTCACCGGTTAAATAAGAAGAAAGGTAGCAACGGCCTTCGGCCATGATGCACAGGCTGCCAAAGGCAAAAACTTCCAGCGGCACTGGCGTGACGCGCGCGAGTTGCTTAACCTGATGAATGGAGAGCACGCGGGGCAGCACCACGCGAGCGACGTCAAAGTGTTGATGATAAAAACGCACGGCCTCTTCATTCGTGGCTGATGCCTGAACAGAGACGTGGCGCTCAATATGCGGATAGCGTTCTGCCGCATACTCAAGCATGGCGAGGTCGGCCAGGATTAACGCATCGGCACCCAGCTGTGCGGCCATATCTACCGCGCGCTGCCAGCGGGCATAGCCGTCAGGATGCGCAAAGGTATTAATGGCAATATGCAGTTTGCGGCGGTGCTGGTGAACGAAGTTAACGGCTTCCTGAAGCTTTTTCTCCGTAAAGTTGAGGCCAGCAAAATGGCGGGCGTTGGTATCATCTTTCAGCCCGATATAGACCGCATCGGCCCCATTTTCGATGGCCGCCTTAAGCGCCGGTAGGTTACCGGCAGGGCAGAGCAGCTCCATAAATTATCCTGATGTAGTCGATCGCAAAATTGTTAACGAGCTGGGATTTTAATTAACCCCTGGGCGACAATTTTTGATTTAAGGCAGCTAATGGCGTATTGATGACACCAATAATGAGCGTCACCGGACGACGGTTTGTTGATTTACGCCGCTATGTTGTGCGTCGGATATGGCAAAATAGCGGGACTATTGCTATCAGGGAGTAAAGCTCGTGCTGGATAAACTGCGTTCACGTCTCGTACAATTCGGTCCATCAATGCTGAGCGTGCCGGTGAAACTGGCGCCGTTCGCGCTAAAACGTCAGGTGCTCGAGCAGGTCCTGAGCTGGCAATTCCGCCAGGCGCTGCAGGACGGCGAGCTGGAGTTTCTGGAAGGCCGCTGGCTGAGCATTGAGGTGCGTGACATCGGGCTGCGCTGGTTTACCTCGGTTGAGAATGATCAACTCATTGTGCGTGAGTCCGCCGAGGCGGATGTGAGCTTTAGCGCCAGTGCCAGCGATCTGCTGATGATCGCCGCGCGTAAACAGGACCCGGATACGTTATTCTTCCAGCGCCGTCTGGTCATTGAAGGCGATACGGAGCTGGGTCTGTACGTGAAAAATTTAATGGATGCCATTGAGCTGGAGCAGATGCCGAAAGCGCTGCGCGTGATGCTGATGCAAATGGCAGATTTCGTTGAGGCCGGGCTGAAAACCCCGCCTGACAGTAAACACACTTCAGTAGGTGAGCCATGCTGATTCGAGTCGAAATTGGGATTGATGCACCGGGTATCGATGCGTTGTTACGCCGCGCTTTTGAGAGCGATGCGGAGGCCCAACTGGTCCACGATCTCCGTGAAGACGGCCTGATTACTTTAGGGCTGGTAGCCACCGATGACGAAGGTCAGGTTGTTGGCTATGTTGCCTTCAGCCCGGTAATCGTTCAGGGCGAAGATCTGCAGTGGGTAGGCATGGCACCGCTGGCGGTCGATGAGAACTATCGCGGCCAGGGCCTGGCGCGCCAGCTGGTGTATGAAGGGCTGGACTCGCTGAATGAGTTTGGCTATGCCGCCGTGGTCACGCTGGGCGATCCGGCATTTTATGGCCGCTTAGGCTTCGAGCAGGCCGCGCATTACGATCTGCGCTGCCGCTGGCCGGGTACCGAATCCTCCTTCCAGGTACATCGCCTGGCGGATGATGCCCTGAACGGTGTGAGTGGCCTGGTTGATTACCACGATCACTTCAATCGTTTCTGAGCAGGCTTTCGCGTAGCGCCTCAAATGAGCCATCTCCGGTAACGAGGCGCTCTTTCTGGCGCTTCGTCAGCTGTTTAATCCGGTATTCCAGCCTGAGCGCCAGCGACCTGTCGCCGACGGCGGCGTAAAAAGCCAGCTGAAGTTCACCTTTCCCCCGCAGCGCTTTTGCCCCTTTCCCCGTTTGATGTTGTAAAAAACGCCGCGCCACATCGGTAGTGATCCCGGTGTAGAGTGCGTTATCAGCGGTTCGGACGAGATAGAGAAACCAGCACACGGTAAACAGATTCAGTATGTTAAGGTGAACGCACCATAGCATGAGAGAGAGCGAAAATGGAAACACTGGCAGCCATTAACCGCTGGCTGGCGAAGCAGCATGTCGTCACCTGGTGCGTCTGTAAAGACGAAGAGATGTGGTGCGCGAACGCCTTTTATTACTACGATCCCGAGCGCGTAGCCTTCTATGTCATGAGCGAAGACAAAACGCGGCATGCGCAAATGACCGGCCAGCAGGCGAAGGTGGCGGGTACGGTAAATGGCCAGCCCAAAACGGTCGCGCTGATCCGTGGCGTGCAGTTCAAGGGAGAGATCCGTCGGCTGGAGGGAGAAGAGAGCGACGCGCGCCGTAAGCACTACACGCGCCGCTTCCCGGTTGCCGCTGCGTTAAAAGCCCCGGTGTGGGAAATCCGCCTCGATGAGCTGAAATTTACCGACAACACGCTGGGCTTTGGCAAGAAGCTTCACTGGCTACGCGCCGAGCAGGCGTAGCGCTTCCCGGTTAAACGCCGGAAGATCGTCCGGGGTCCGGCTGGTGATCAACTGGTCTTTGTCGTTGACCACTTCCTGATCGTAAAACTCAGCCCCCGCATTTTTCAGATCGATAACGATCGGTTTCACCGCCGTCAGCTTACGTCCGCGGACCACGTCGGCGCTGATCAGCAGCTGCGGGCCGTGACAGATAGCAAAGACCGGTTTTCCGGTAGCGACAAAGTCACGTGTGAAAGTGACGAAACGCTCGTCCCCGCGCAGGGAATCCGGTGAATGGCCGCCGGGTAACAGCAGGGCGTCGAAATCAGACGGGCTGACGTTATCGATAGTTTCGTCGATGGTCACGCTGGCTTCGCCCTTATGGCCTTTCACCGTTTTGCCCGCTTCTTTCTCAATGGTAATGACCTCATGTCCCGCCTTGCGGAATGCTTCTGCAGGAGAGGTGAATTCTGAATCTTCAAACTCGTCGGTAATCAAGACTGCGATTTTCTTGCCCATGCTTCCTCCGTTGTTTTGGCTTCAGACTGATTTTTCTCCGCTTGTGGTAAATACTTACCTGTAACAGACTTCTAAGTGTGGTCGACCACGCTGAGTTCGCAAACGGACAATTCTGTAAAGGGGATACGATGAGTCAGGTACTGATTACGGGCGCGACCGGGCTGGTCGGCGGGCATCTGCTGCGGCTGCTGATCCAGGATCGCCATATTAACTATATCGCCGCACCGACGCGTCGCCCGCTGCTGGATATCTCCGGCGTCTTTAACCCGCACGACCCGCAGCTCACCGACGCGCTGGCGCAGGTGCAGGACCCGATTGATATCGCCTTTTGCTGCCTCGGTACGACGCGGCGTGAGGCGGGCAGTAAAGAAGCCTTTGTCCATGCGGATTACACGCTGGTGGTGGATACCGCACTGACGGCGAAAAAATTGGGGGCAAAGCATTTTCTGGTGGTCAGTTCGCACGGCGCGAGCACCGGCTCGCCGTTTTTTTACAACCAGGTGAAGGGCAAGATGGAAGAGGCGCTGATTGCCCAGAAGTGGGAATATTTGACCATTGTGCGACCTTCCATGCTGATGGGGCACCGCGACGAACGGCGCTTTAACGAGTCTGTTTTCGCTCCGCTGTTTCGCATCCTGCCGGGTAACTGGAAGTCCATTGAGGCGCGGGATGTCGCGCAGGCGATGCTGAAAGAGGCGCTGGCACCGTCGCAGGAAGGGGTCAATATCATCCCTTCGGCAAAACTGCGTGAAATCGCGCAGGGCGAGGCGTAAACTTCTCCGGCTTATTCAATAACACTCTCCGGGGAATGGTATGACTGGTCAGTCTTCATCTCAGGCGGCGACACCTGTCCAATGGTGGAAGCCCGCACTCTTCTTTCTCGTGGTCATCATTGGCCTCTGGTATGTGAAATGGCAGCCGTACTATGGCAAGGCCTTCACCGCCGCCGAAACGCACAGCATTGGTAAATCGATACTCGCGCAGGCGGATGCCAGCCCGCTGAAGGCGGCGTGGGATTACGCCATGGTCTACTTCCTGGCTGTCTGGAAAGCTGCGGTATTAGGCGTCTTGTTAGGGTCGCTGATTCAGGTACTTATTCCGCGAAACTGGCTGGTGAAAACCCTCGGGCAGCCACGCTTTCAGGGCACCTTGCTGGGGACGATTTTCTCTCTGCCGGGCATGATGTGTTCATGCTGTGCAGCCCCTGTGGCCGCAGGAATGCGCCGTCAGCGTGTCTCGATGGGCGGTGCGCTGGCGTTCTGGATGGGCAACCCGCTGCTCAACCCGGCAACGCTGGTGTTTATGGGCTTTGTGCTCGGCTGGCATTTTGCGGCTATCCGCCTGGTTGCCGGGCTGCTGACGGTGCTGGTGGTGGCGACGCTGGTGCAAAATCTGGTGAAAGAGAAAGCGCCAGAGCCCGCTTCTGTTGAGCTGGACATCAGCGAGCCGCAGGGCGGTTTCTTTGCCCGCTGGGGTAAAGCGCTGTGGCAACTTTTCTGGAGCACCATTCCGGTTTATATCCTGGCGGTTCTGGTGCTCGGCGCGGCGCGCGTCTGGCTGTTCCCGCATGCGGATGGCGCGATTGATAACACGCTGATGTGGGTGATTGCGATGGCCGTTGCTGGCTGCCTGTTTGTGATCCCAACGGCGGCTGAAATTCCGATTGTTCAGACCATGATGCTGGCTGGCATGGGCACCGCGCCCGCGCTGGCGCTGCTTATCACCTTGCCGGCCATTAGTTTGCCGTCGCTTGTCATGCTGCGTAAGTCTTTCCCGGCAAAAGCGCTGTGGCTGACAGCGGGGCTGGTAGCGTTAAGTGGGGTGCTGGTGGGAAGCATTGCGCTTCTGTGAAAAAAAAGCCCGGTGGCGCTACGCTTACCGGGCCTACAGTGAGGTTTTTTTATTTGATGTAAGTAAACGCGGTGGTGACGTGCTTCACGCCGCTGACCCGGCTGGCGATATCCGCTGCCGCTTTCCCTTCACGGTCGGTAACCAGACCCAGCAGGAACACTTCACCGTTTTCGGTCGTCACTTTTACGTTTGAGGATTTCACCTGATCTGAACCCAGCAGCTGGGAACGGACTTTTGTGGTGATCCAGGTGTCAGACGACGCCGTACCCAGGCTGATTGGCTGGCCCTGACGGATTTCATTGAAGACTTCCGTAGTGCCCTCAACGCCCATGGCGATCTGCTTCGCGCGGCTGGAGAGTTCGGTATTCGGTGACTGACCCGTCAGCAGGACTTTGCCCTGATAAGCCGTCACGTTGATACGCGCTTCTTTCTTAATTTGTTCGTCTTTCGACAGCGCACTGTTGACGCGCAGCTCCAGCGTACCGTCATCCACCTGCGTTCCTACAGAGCGTGGATCGGTCGCCGCTTTGGTGCCTACTGCGGCAGTACCCACGACAGCCGCAGCGATACATCCCTGAAGCAGCAATGCAGACATAAGGACTGCGAGGGTCGATAAAGCCTTCATAAAAACTCCTTAATCATCCTGGTGAGGGAAAAGCGTGTTATCGATCAAATCGCATAAGCAGTTTACCGTGAGCATATGCATCTCCTGAATGCGTGCGCTTCGGTGAGACGGAATGCGGATTTCCACATCCTGCGGCCCCAGCAGACCCGCCAGTTCACCACCGTCATAGCCGGTTAAGGCGACGATAGTCATGTCTCGGGTGACCGCGGCTTCAACGGCTTTGACAATGTCCCGGCTGTTGCCGCGCGTGGAGATGGCCAGCAGCACATCACCGGCATGCCCCAGGGCGCGCACCTGCTTTGCGTAAATTTCGTCATGCAGACGATCGTTAGCAATCGCTGTTAAGACCACATTATCGGTATTAAGTGCAATGGCAGGTAAACTCGGGCGTTCGGTTTCAAAACGATTAATCATGCTGGCAGCAAAATGCTGTGCGTTGGCGGCTGAGGTACCGTTGCCACAACAGAGGATTTTGTTGCCATTAAGCAGGGATTGCACCAGCGTCATTGCAGCACGAGAGATCGCGTCCGGAAGGGCTTCCGCCGCGGCAATCTGAGTCTGGATGCTTTCTGTGAAGCACACTTTAATTCTTTCGAGCACGTTATCCCTTTTAAATCGTAATTATGCGTCTTCGCCAAAAGCGTTTTTAAGCCATTCGATCTCATTTCCGGTGAAGGCTATCACATCGAACCGGCAATCCACAGTATCAAAACTCCCATTATGGCGGGCAAGCCACAAGTGGGCAGTCTGTAATAATTTATGTTGTTTGGCGAGCGTCACGCTGGCGGCAGCACCGCCAAAACGGGAAGACTGTCGAAAGCGGACTTCTACAAACACAATCACCTGACCCTCTTTCATGATCAGATCAATTTCGCCGCCACGTCCGCGAACGTTAGCGGCGATAAAATGCAGTCCTTTGCCTTCAAGCCAGCGACGCGCTTTTAACTCCCACGCATCGCCGGTCTCTTTACGGCTTAACTGGCCGGGACGATTTGTCCCTGCTGGTATTTGAGCCATGATAACTTCCTGTTGATCACGCAGTCCTGCGTCGCGGTCAGATCGCCGGTGTTGCCGTTAAGCTCAAAGCCCGGTACCTGACGCATCTGGGTAAAGTGGTTCGCCAGCGCCCATGCATCGACTCCCATGGCATACAGACGCGCCAGTGAGTAGTCGTTACGTACGCTGCTCAGCGCCTGCTGCATCAGCGCCGGGTTGCTGCCCGCGAGCATCGGAATTTCACTGTACTGCAGGCCGTCCATTTCCAGACGGAAATCGGGGCCAGCGGTGCCTTGCGCGCTGCGGGAACTGGCATAGAGCGTTGCGCCGCTCTGGCTGCCGTTACGCATCGCAATCATCGGTTTGATAAAGGCGATCTCTTGCGGTGTGGCAACGATATAAGCCGCATCCACTTTTCCACCGCCGCCGATCTGCGCGTCGGTAGGTGGGGCAGGGATGGTCAGCCCACCAATGGTCACGCCCTGCTGCTGTGGCAGGCTGGCGGTCACCGGGCTGCCGTTAAGCGCGATACCCGCTCCGCCGTTTACGCCCGCGCGCAGTTCTGAGACGGAACCGAATTTCTGCTGCAGCACGATACCGCCGCCCAGCTTCTGCCACTCATCGGCGAAGGCATTCGCTACGCGATCACCCAGCGTACTGCGCGGGATGAGCAACAGTGGAGCCTGTTTACCCTGCTCGTGGATATGACGTGCCGCATCGCGAGCTTCGTCTTCCGGAGAGAGCGCGAAGTAGCAAATATTGGCCCGGTTCTGAACCTGCTCCGGCTGGTTGAGCGCCAGCACGTTTAGCGTGGTATTGCTCTTCATCAGCTCTTCCACGTTGTTTTTCAACAGCGGACCGACAACGATGCTCGCCCCGTCCTGTTGCACCTGAGCCAGTACCTGGTCAAGCGGCTGCGAACTGGTGTCGTAAATTTTCAGTTCGGTGCCAGGATTAGCGCTGGTGGTCGCCACGGCCTGCGGCTGCGCGGCAGGTGGAGCGGTTGGTTGTGCTGGCTGTTGTTGAGTTTGTTCTGCTGTTGCCTCAGGCGCTGCAGGAGAAGCAGGTGTCTCTACTGGCGCCTGTGTTGCTGGTTCTGCAGCAGGCGGAGGCGTCGTCGGTGCGGTCACCGGGTTTTGCATCGTGCCTTGCGCCGGGGTTTGCGCCGTGGTCAGATCGCTGGTCTCGGCGGCGGAAGGGCTGACAACATCATTCACGTTGGCCGCCTGTGCTGCCTGCACCGGCACCGCGCTGCCCGTCACCGGCATAGTGCCGTTTTTCGCCGCTTCAAAGCCCTGTTGAATCGTACGGCCAAACACCGCCGCCTGACCATTCAGCGGCAGAAGCAGTGCAATTTTGCTGGTCGATGCTGGCTTAAAGTTCTGCACGTTCACCAGCTGGGTTGGCAGCATTTTGGCGCCCGGGTTTTGCGGGTAGCGAGTCTGCCAGTCGGTAATACCGGCCTTCAGCATCTTAGGGTCGGTGCGGTTGTTAAACCACATCTGTTGGAGATCAAGCCAGCCCTGCAGCACGTTCTCATCCGCGTTGATGACCAGCGCCTTTGCTTGATCCGGGGTCATGGCGGCAAGAGCCTGCCAGGTGGCATCAATATTTTTCTGCTTGTCGGCACCGGCAAGCAGCGGTTCCTGAGCGATAAGCGCGCGGAGCAGCGTCAGGGAAGGACGCCCCTGTTCAGCGGTGATACCCGCCTGCCAGAAGCGTGCCTGCTGGTTTTTATCCAGCGCGCTCAGGTCGATGCTACCCAGGATCTTTTTCGCGCTGTCATACTCTTTCTGCGCGACCTTCAGCTCGGCAGAGAGCAGGCTCTGCTCAAGACGCTGGGTATCGTTAAGATCTTTCGGCAGCTGGCCGAACAGCTCTGCAGCCTGCTGGATTTTTCCCTCTTTCAGCAGTGCACGAATGGCGAGTAATTGCCAGTTGATCCTGGTATCATTTGAACTCTGCGACATTTGTTGCAGATAAAAGCCAGAATCAGCCTGAGCGGAACCCTCAAGATGGGCGGTGCTCTGGTCAGGTGCCTGGGTGCCGCAGCCTGCAAAGATCAGGGCTGCCAGCAGAAGCGGCACGCTGCGCGTGGCTTTTTTTCGAAGAAACGTTAACGGTACCATACTGTATCCAGTGATTTTTTTTACGCAATGCTCAATATTAAATCGGCAATACGGACGAAACAATGAAACAACACGAAACGGCAGATAATTCTCAAGGCCAGCTTTATATTGTACCTACTCCTATCGGGAATTTGTCTGATATTACCCAACGTGCACTCACTGTATTGCAAGCCGTTGATTTAATTGCGGCTGAGGACACTCGTCATACCGGTTTACTGCTGCAGCATTTCGCGATTAACGCCCGTTTGTTTGCCCTGCACGATCACAATGAGCAACAAAAAGCCGACACGCTGGTGGCGAAGCTCAAGGAGGGGCAGAACATTGCGCTGGTCTCCGACGCGGGAACGCCGCTGATTAACGACCCCGGCTACCATCTGGTGCGTACCTGCCGTGAAGCCGGCATTCGCGTTGTGCCCCTGCCGGGACCGTGCGCCGCGATTGCTGCGTTAAGCGCTGCAGGTCTGCCGTCTGACCGTTTCTGCTATGAAGGTTTTCTGCCCGCCAAATCCAAAGGCCGTCGCGACGTCTTAAAAGACCTGGAAGCGGAACCGCGTACCCTCATTTTCTACGAATCCACCCACCGCCTGCTGGAAAGCCTGGACGATATGGTTACCGTCTGGGGTGAGTCCCGCTACGTCGTGCTGGCGCGCGAGCTGACCAAAACCTGGGAAACCATTCACGGCGCACCGGTGGGTGAACTGCTGGCGTGGGTGAAGGAAGACGAAAACCGCCGCAAAGGTGAGATGGTGCTGATTGTCGAAGGGCATAAAGCAGAAGAGGATGCCCTGCCAGCCGATGCGCTGCGCACGCTGGCATTGCTACAGGCCGAATTGCCGCTTAAAAAAGCGGCTGCGCTGGCGGCGGAAATTCACGGCGTGAAGAAGAATGCCCTGTATAAGTACGCGCTGGAGCAGCAGGGGGAGTAAGCCCCAGCCGTCTTTTTGCCGGGCGGCGGCTGCGCCTTACTTTGCCTGCAACTTTATAAAATGTCGGTATAAATGTCGGAAAAGAAAATTGCGCAGGTCATGCGCTGACCTGCGTTGTTAGCTAAACCGTAATGACCTCAGTGCCCGTTTTGCTCAGCAGATCTTTATCATGTTTTCCGATCCCATCATCCGTAATCACACAATCAATCTTCTCCATTGGCAGTACCTGGTTAAACCCGCGACGATTAAACTTGCTCGCATCGAGTACGGCAATCACTTTATGGGCGGCGGCGGCCATCACGCTGCTGATGGAATAGCCTTCATTGAAGGTGGTGATGCCGTTTGTCGCATCAATACCGTCCGCCCCAACAAACATCAAGTCCGCGCTAATACCTGCAAGCGAACGCTCGGCAATGGTACCGTGCATTGAATGCGTCTTATGGCGTACCGTGCCGCCGCAAACCACCAGCGTAATATCTTTATTTTCCGAAAGAGCAAACGCAGCGGGCAAGCTGTTGGTAATGACGGTAATATTGGCTTTTCTCGACAGGGCTTCGGCTATCCGCATAGTGGTACTGCCGCTGTCTAAAATAATCGTCATTCCTTCTTCGATCAGGGCAGCAGCGGCCTGAGCAATACGTTTTTTCGGGTCGCTTGCCAGCTGGTAACGCTCCTCAAGTATGACTTCCTGATTCTCACTTTCAGCCAGGTTACTGCCCGGTTTTGCTGCGCCTCCATGGAAGCGCGTGACTAAGCCTTTTTCTTCCAGCAGGCGCAGGTCGGTTCGAATGGTCACTTCCGAGATGCCGAACAGGTTAGAAAGATCCTGCACCATCACGCTACCCTGAGCGTTGACGAGGTCAACGATTTTGTTCCTTCGCTCAAATGAGTTCATATTGATTTGCCTGATAATTAACTGTTCCTATTCTAATCGAAGGTATGCGAAAGGTGTAAGGCTATATTCGAAAGTAAATGTGAGCCAGCTCAGGTTGCTGGCTCGAGAGATTAGGCGAAACGCAGCATAATTTTGCCCTGCATCGGCGCCCCATTCAGTGCCTGCACGGCCTGAGCGAAGCTTTCACTGTCGCCAGTATGAGCAATGAGCGGCTCCAGTTGCAGTTTTTTCCCGGTGAGCAGGCGGACTGCTGTTTCCCACTCTTCCCCTGGCCACGGTGCAGAGTAGTTCATCCAGCTACCCAAAAGCGTCAGTTCCTTACGTAATATTTTACCAAAGGTTGCGGCAGATAAATTCAGGTCATGATGCAATGTACCGACCAGCGCAACTTGTGCGTGAGGGCCAGCAATATCAATGGCAAGCGAGACAGTTTGTGGTGTTCCTGCGGTCTCCAGCACCAGTTGATCAAATCGACTGTCACTCTGCGCGTTGAGAATGTCATCGGTGCTCAAGGTACGGCTGTTGAATACTTGAGTCGCACCCAGTGTTTTCGCCAGGGCGAGTTTATCGTCGTTGATATCAATCGCAGTTACGCTCTTTGCACCGAGCGCCAACGCGCACTGCATCGCCAGCAGACCGATCGTCCCCGCTCCGACGATAATGACATTTTTACCTTTGCAGCCTGAAGCCAGATGAAACGCGTGCAAACCTACGGTGACAGGTTCGATAAATGCCCCGTCTTCGATTGCCATCTCTGCTGGCAGGCGGAACAAGTTCGCGCGCTTCACGACAATATATTCGGCATTGCCACCGTCACTGCGTGAGCCGACAAACTGGTACTGCTTACACAGCGAGTAGTAGCCTTGCCCACACTCTGGGCAGGAAAAACAGGGCAGAAGTGGAATGCAGGCCACAGCATCTCCCGCCTGGAGGTCCTTTATATCTGCACCACAGGCTTCGACGTGTCCGCTAAATTCATGGCCCAGGATGATAGGATAATAGTGTGCCCCTTTGGCAAAAATACGCGGGATATCTGAGCCGCATAACCCTGAGCAAACAATGCGCACCAGAACTTCATCCGCATCCTGTATTTGAGGGATCGGACGTTCTTCAACGCGCACGCTGCCCTCAGCGTGAATTACCACTGATTTCATGATTTACTCCAGAAAAGAAGGGGAGCATGGCTCCCCGGATATTAAGATACCGTCTGGCTTTGCGGGTTAGCGGCGTTTTTCTCTGCCGTCGTAAACGTCTGGGCACGTCGCCAGGTGAGCAGTACGCCTGTGAAGTAGATCGCGCCAATCACAATGAATCCCACCACGTTTTGCCAGGTAAGGAGCTGGATGAGCAACCAGGTGACTGGCGAACCACCCTGATCCATGGATGCCACAAGCCCACCTGCTTTTAACGCACCAGCGTTCTGTGCAAGCTGGGTATGCAGGCCGATGGTCTGTGTGGCGATCCATAGTGTGATCCCCATGATGATGACGCCGGAGATGAGTGTACGGAACAGATTACCCTGGTGAATCGCGACCGCCATTGCCACGAAGAAACCGATAGTCGCAAGGTCGCCGAAAGGTAGCACCTGGTTACCTGGCACCAGCACCGCAATCAGAATGGTTAACGGGATGAAAATGAGACTGGCGGAAACCACTGACGTATGACCCAGCAGCAGTGCGGGATCAAGACCAATTAAGAACTCCTGACCACCAAATTTGGCCTGCAGGCGTTTGCGAGCGTGTTTAGCAATCGGCGTCAGGCCATCCATAATCGGCTTGATGACCCGCGGCATCAACAGCATCACTGCAGCGGTTTTCACTGCCAGTTGCAGAACGGATTTCGCGTCGTAGCCTGCCAGCATGCCAATGACCAGTCCCATGACAAAACCGACGGTGACCGGTTCGCCAAACGGACCAAAACGTTTCTGGACATCGTCGGCGCTAAAGTGGATCCGCTTAAGACCTGGAATGTGGTTGATAATCGTATCGACCAGCACCGCGACGGGACCGAGATACGCCGACGAGCCGTGTGGAATAGCAATTCCTTCCAGGCCGAAGAAGTCTCGCGTGTCTTTGGCAAACCAGTCACCCAGCTTGTAGACAAAGGCTGCGTGAACCACCACACCAAGGATCCCCAGCCAGTAAGAGCCAGTGGCCAGGTGCAGCATTGCGCCGGTGAAGGTCATGTGCCAGATGTTCCAGATGTCCACGTTCACTACACGGGTCATACGAGTGACCAGCATGATGACATTGACGCCGATCGCTATCGGGATCGCCACCAGTGCGATTTGTGAGGCCCAGGTCATGGGTGAAGAACCTGGCCAGCCGATATCCACTACGTGAAGGTTAATCTGGAATTGTTCCGCCATCGCTTTAGCTGCCGGACCAATGGAGTCGAGCATTAGGCCAATGACCAATCCAATTCCCACGAAGCCTATGCCGATATGCAGGCCGGACTTGAAGCAATCGCCCAGTTTCATCCCCAAAAGTTTTGAGAAGATAATGATAACGATGGGCAGCATGACGGTGGGACCGAGGTCGAGGATATACCGCATGATTTCGGTAAACATGATTTCACCCCTCGAGGATAGTGAGGATTTTTTGTTGCAGGGCTTCGATACCGACGCCCGATACAAACGGCATCCCATGAACTACCGGAATGTCACCAAACGATCTGTCGACTTTTGCCGTGGTGCAAATGAGGTCTGCACCGTCCATATAGGTTTCAATTTCCGTCACCCGACACTGGACCAGATCAAGCGCTATGTGGTGGGCTTCACACAGTTCTTTGATCTCTTCAGCCGCCATGGTTGAGGTTGCTACGGCACCACCACAGGCAACAATAACTTTACGTTTCATAGGGTACTCCTTTTTATTATCAGTATGTTATGAAGCCTGTGCACAGGAGGCAGGCTCAAGGATCGTCTCCCGGAATTGCTCAGCCAGGCGATCGGCTGGTGTGACCAACAACAGGTCCAGCGTGTCCGGGTTTTGTAGCTCGCTGAAAAGACGGCGCAGCAGTTTTATTTGCGCCGCAGGGTTTTCAACAATTAATGCGATGATGAGTGAAACGGCGACCTCTCCATCATCATCAGCCTGCTGAAAATTCACCGGTTTGTCCGGGCGAATCAGGTAAATCGCGGGGCTTTTGGCATGTACCGCCTCACAATGCGGGATTGCAACCGCATGGCGCTCAAGGGTTATGCCGGTGGGGTAGTTGATCTCCCTTTCGAGAAGTGCGGCTGGGTAAGTGGTATGCACAACACCTTTCGCCAGCATCTCCTCACCAATGTGCGCCAGCGCAAGCTGACAGTTTTCAAACTCAATTCCGGTACGGACAAAAACGTGACTCATAGACTCTCCGGGCATCAGACGTATTCAGGGGTACAGCCATATCGATAGGCACGTAATACATCCTGTATTTTGTCGATGATGAGATTGTGCGGTGTTGCAACGATCTCATTCATTGACAATCGTTCGAACTGAACGGGCATAAACTGGCTAATAAGACCCAACGGCAGGGAGGTATTACTCATGTTGGTGAGTAATTTCTCCACGCCCTGACGGATACGTGGATGCGGCCAGTAGTAGCGAATGCGATCAGAAAGACTGAAATGGATATCCACCATCGCCTGGCTCCAGGTTGGACGGTAATACTTTTTCCAGTAATCCGGCTCGTTCAGCATCACTTCGTCAATCACCTCCAGCACGTGGCTGCGCTGCTCAGGGGCGATAAGTTCTCTCTCCATTTGTGCCAGGGCAAAGATGGCTTCACGCAGAGCAAAGGTGAGCGCCGGGCCCACTTTCAGGATCGCGAAGTGATCGCGCACCAGGGCCTGATAAGCCTGACGGGTCTGGTAGTCGGTTGAATGCGCCTCGTAGACCATTGGTGTCTGGCGGATCCAGCCGGATAGTGCCTCGGCCGCGTGGGGTTGATAGTGAATGATTTGGGTATGGTCGAACTCCACGCCCGGTTGCACCACGATAGCGATCACGCGTGTCATAGCATCTTCCAGACCGAGTGCGCTAAAGGCAGCTCGGTGGGTATCGAGCGTCTGTGCGGCATCTTCAACACGGGTAACATGCACGCAGTTAATACTGCTGGCTTCCCCACCCGGTACGGGAACTTCAGTGCCAATAACGTAGGTTAGTGCCGCTTTTTGTTCCTCATTAGCCGTCTCTTCTGCAGCTTTGCATAACTGTGCAGCCCGCTGGGCTACCACTACTGGTGCTAGCGGGACGGGGTCGTCGGCGCATGACATGGAAGCATCCAGATGGATCTTGGTAAATCCGGCAGCGACATAGGTTTTGATCAGCTCAACGGATTTTTCCATCGCGGCTTCAGCCGGTTCGTTTTGCCAGCAGTTAGGCCCCAGGTGATCCCCTCCAAGAATCAGGCGTTCTCGGGGAAAACCAACGTCCCTGGCGATATTCAATACAAAATCGCGAAAATCAGCAGGAGTCATGCCGGTATAGCCGCCAAACTGATTCACCTGATTTGAAGTGGCCTCAATCAGCACTTTATTGTCGGTATTCAAATCAAAACGCAGTGCAGCTTCAATGACCAGCGGGTGTGCGGAACAGACAGAACAAATACCGACATGCTCTCCCGCTTTATGGCGGGCAATAATATCTTTCACATTTCCTCCGGATTAGGACATTAATCTTTCGTCGTTAGAGCTTTCCTTCACAACCACAATCGGCAATAACCTTGCGTACGACCTCTTGCATGGCACTTTTGGCTGGTACCATGTAATGACGGGGGTCGCTGGCATCGGGATATGAAGCGAGATAGGTTTTCAGCGCATTCGAGAAGGCGATTTTGAGTTCTGTGGCGACATTGACCTTGCAGATCCCGAGGCTAATAGCCTTACGGATGTCTTCTGTCGACAATCCTGAGGCACCGTGCAGTACCAGCGGGATATCAACCAAATTACGGATCTCTGCCAGGCGTTCGAAATCCAGCCTTGGCGTAGCTTTATACAGGCCGTGCGCGGTGCCGATGGCTACAGCCAGCGAGTCGATACCCGTCAGCTCAACATACTCGCGAGCCTGTTGTGGATTGGTGTAGAGCGCATCTTTGCTGTCGACGACAAGGTCATCCTCCTGACCGCCAAGACGGCCAAGTTCAGCCTCTACGCTAACGTCGTAGCGGTGGCAGTAGTCCGTCACTTTCTTTACGAGCAATACGTTTTCAGAGAACGGATGATGAGAGCCGTCGATCATTGCAGAGCGGATCCCGCTCCGTACTTTCTGCGCGATATCGTCGAAATCTTCGTGATGATCGAGGTGGATCGCCAGTGGCTGGTTGTACGTTTTGGCCAGATCGCCAGCAATGGCTACCACATTCCCGGTTCCGGCATAGCTAAACGTACCGGGCGTGCCCGCGACAATCAGAGGAGACCGCATCTCTGAGGCCGTTTCGACGACTACCTGCAGTGTTTCGAGATTATGAATATTAAATGCAGGGACCGCGTAACCTTCACGCTGTGCCTTTATCAGCATCGCTTTTGACGAGATGATATACATCTTTCCTCCGAAACCTTTCGTTTTGTTTGTGCGAAAGACAATATAGGGTTTCGGAATGCTTTTTTGTGATTGGTATCTTAGAAATGAAAGATTCGAAATGAAAGGTAAGAATGCGAAAGAATCGAAAACAAAAAAAAGCATGGCCGAAGCCATGCTGAAAGAGGTTTATAGTAAACTCACGTCACTGGTGCCGGGTTAAACACCGCCAGCTGGTTATGTAATCCCCATTGGTCCGAGAACGTTTTCTTCCGCCCGCTTGCCACGTCCAGAATGAAGTGGAATAGCTTCCAGCCCACGTCCTCAATGCTCTCTTCTCCGGTGGCGATGGTTCCCGCGTTGATATCCATTAAGTCGTACCAGCGGTTTGCCAGCTCGGTGCGCGTCGCCATTTTGATCACCGGGACTGCCATCAGGCCATACGGCGTGCCGCGTCCGGTGGTAAAGACCTGCACCGTAATGCCGGATGCCACCTGCTGGGTGCCGCAAACAAAATCGCTGGCCGGCGTTGCCGCGTAGATCAGGCCGCGTTTGGTCGGCCGCTGTCCCGGAGAGAGGACTTCCACAATCGCGCTTTGGCCGGATTTCGCAATCGAACCCAGGGCTTTTTCCACGACGTTCGCCAGGCCCCCTTTTTTGTTTCCCGGAGACGGATTCGCGCTACGGTCGGTTTTACCCATGTCGAGATAGTTATCGTACCAGGCCATCTCCTCAAGCAGGCGCTGGCCCACTTCTTCATTGACGGCGCGCGGCGTCAGTAAATGGATGGCATCACGGACTTCGGTCACTTCAGAGAACATCACCGTCGCACCGCAACGAACAAGCAGGTCGGACGCAAAGCCCACCGCCGGGTTGGCCGTCACGCCAGAGAACGCATCGCTGCCGCCGCACTGGGTTCCCACCACCAGGTCAGACACGGGGCAGGTTTCGCGCTGGCGTCGGTTGAGCTTATCCAGATGACGCTCAGCAACCTGCAGAATATCGTCGACCATAGACCGGAACCCAATGTGGCGTTCGTCCTGCAGGCGTACAATGCTGGCCTCGTCTGCCGGAATGGCTTTGACGTCTTCGGTACCCTGGAGCATACGCTCAGGCTGGAGTTTTTCGCACCCCAGACCAATCACCATCACCTCGCCGCCAAAATTCGGGTTGAGGGCAATATTATGAATGGTACGGATCGGCACGACCGCCGCTGGCGCGTTGATCGCTACGCCACAGCCATAGAGATGGTTCAGGCCAACCACGCCATCGACGTTCGGGTATTTCGGCAGCAGATCGCGTTCGATGATTTTCACCACGTAATCCACCACGCCCGCCACGCAGTGTACGCTGGTGGTGAGACCGAGAAGATTTTTGGTACCGACGCTGCCGTCCGGATTGCGATAGCCTTCAAAGGTATAGCCTTCCAGTGGGGGAAGCGGTTCCGGTACGCGGGTGGCAAGTGGCAGGGTGTTCAGCGGTGGCGCTTTTGGCAGCTCAACCAGCGACTCCTCAATCCAGCTTCCCTGCGGAATTGCGCGAACGGCATAGCCGATGACTTCACCGTAACGCACGATCTCCCCATGGGCAGGAATATCGACCAGTGCGATTTTGTGCCCCTGGGGAATATGTTCAACTAACGTCAGTCCGTCCGGGAAGCGTGTTCCCGCTTTTAAGCCATTGTCATTGACAATAATCGCCACGTTATCCGTATCGTGAACTTTTATATAAAACGCCGTCGGCGATGCCTCTCTCATTTCAATATCGGCCATTATTCACATTTCTCCGGCAAAGTGTCAGATAGTAAATTTAACCCGTTGGATAATCGTTTTATTCTCGAGGAAATAAAGGATGTCAGCAGAAGACAGTTAAAAATGTGATCGCGATCGCGTCAGGCTAACTAATCCCTGATTCTGTGCATTAGCGCCCACAGCGTTGGGCAGATGCTCAAAATGGCGTTGAAATGAGGCGCAATACTTGAGCATAAAAACAATGTGCTGTTGTGAAGTGACGATTATACTGAAGGACGATTTTATATTGCCAACATTCAGTCAGAGAAATAAATATAAAAAAATATGTTTCGCAATAAATAATCCCGGCTCAAACTGCGGAATTAAAAAGGTATAAGTGATGAATAACAATATCTTCCCGAATACGTTTAAAACGGCCCTCGCGGCGCACCAGATCCAGATTGGCTGTTGGTCTGCGCTGGCAAACCCAATAAGTACTGAAGTGCTGGGCCTTGCTGGTTTTGACTGGCTGGTGCTCGACGGCGAACATGCGCCAAACGATATCAGCACCTTTATTCCGCAACTGATGGCCCTGAAAGGCAGCGCCAGCGCCCCGGTGGTGCGAGTGCCAACCAATGACCCGGTGATCGTCAAACGTTTGCTGGATATCGGGTTCTACAATTTCCTCATCCCGTTTGTGGAAACCCAGGAACAAGCGGCGCTGGCCGTGGCGTCAACGCGCTACCCGCCGGAAGGGATCCGCGGCGTCTCCGTCTCACACCGCGCCAACATGTTCGGCACCGTGCCGGACTACTTCGCGCAGTCCAATAGCAACATCACTGTTCTGGTGCAGATTGAGAGCCAGCAGGGGGTTGATAACCTCGACGCTATTGCAGCCACAAACGGTGTGGACGGTATCTTTGTCGGCCCAAGCGATCTGGCTGCCGCCTTTGGCCACCTGGGCAATGCCAGCCACCCTGACGTGCAGCGTGCGATCCAGCACATATTTGCTCGCGCCAAAGCACACGGTAAACCGAGTGGCATTCTGGCACCGGTAGAAGCCGACGCCCGCCGTTATCTGGAGTGGGGAGCCACCTTTGTTGCCGTCGGCAGCGATCTCGGGGTGTTCCGCTCAGCGACGCAGAAATTAGCGGACGCTTTTAAAAAATAACCATCATTGAGGAAACAGTTATGACGCTGAAAGTGGGTTTTATTGGCCTGGGGATCATGGGTAAACCAATGAGTAAGAACCTCATCAAAGCGGGTTACTCACTGGTGGTCTCCGATCATAATCCGCAATCTGTGGCCGAGGTGATGGCGGCTGGCGCAGAAACCGCCTCCACCGCCAAAGCGATTGCTGAGCAGTGCGATGTCATCATTACCATGCTGCCAAACTCCCCGCATGTTAAAGAGGTCGCGCTGGGGGAGAACGGCATCATTGAGGGCGCGAAGCCCGGCCTGGTGCTGATTGATATGAGCTCTATCGCACCGCTTGCAAGTCGTGAAATCAGCGAGGCGCTAAAAGCGAAGGGCGTGGATATGCTGGACGCGCCGGTCAGCGGCGGTGAGCCGAAAGCGATCGACGGCACGCTGTCGGTGATGGTCGGCGGGGATAAAGCTATTTTCGATAAATACTATGACCTGATGAAAGCGATGGCAGGCTCCGTGGTGCATACGGGTGAAATTGGCGCGGGCAACGTGACCAAGCTGGCGAACCAGGTCATTGTGGCGCTGAACATCGCCGCGATGTCTGAAGCGCTGACGCTGGCAACCAAAGCGGGCGTTAACCCGGACCTGGTCTATCAGGCGATTCGCGGTGGTCTGGCGGGAAGTACCGTGCTGGATGCCAAAGCGCCGATGGTGATGGACCGTAACTTCAAGCCGGGATTCCGTATCGACCTGCACATTAAAGATCTGGCGAACGCGCTCGATACGTCCCACGGTGTAGGCGCACAGCTGCCGCTGACCGCGGCGGTGATGGAGATGATGCAGGCGTTGCGTGCAGATGGTCTGGGCACGGCCGATCACAGTGCGATTGCGTGCTACTACGAAAAACTGGCAAAGGTAGAAGTCGCGCGTTAATTACGTCTTGTCTGCACCTGAAGGTGACAGCGGCGCGCAAACCCTCTATACTGCGCGCCGAAGCTGACCAGACAGTCGCCGCTTCGTCGTCGTCCCTTTCGGGGGAGACGGGCGGAGGGGAGGAAAGTCCGGGCTCCATAGGGCAGGGTGCCAGGTAACGCCTGGGGGGGAAACCCACGACCAGTGCAACAGAGAGCAAACCGCCGATGGCCCGCGCAAGCGGGATCAGGTAAGGGTGAAAGGGTGCGGTAAGAGCGCACCGCGCGGCTGGTAACAGTCCGTGGCACGGTAAACTCCACCCGGAGCAAGGCCAAATAGGGGTTCACATGGTACGGCCCGTACTGAACCCGGGTAGGCTGCTTGAGCCAGTGAGCGATTGCTGGCCTAGATGAATGACTGTCCACGACAGAACCCGGCTTATCGGTCAGCTTCAACTTCTTAAAAAACCCCGCTTCGGCGGGGTTTTTGCTTTCAGGAGGTTGTAGGTCGGTTAAGTGCTACGCCACCCGACAACCCCACAAACGACATCAATTCTCATATTTGCGACATTAAGCACATTTCACTGTTTTTATCTCTTCAATGGCCTCAAGCAATCTACAGGCGATCGTTATCACAAAATTTCGCGCTGAAAAGGGGTTAATCCACGGTGTTGTTAATTTGTTGTGATTGTTGTCTTAATGAATCAATATGTTTTCATGTTTGATATCTACATATTGCATTTAAAAACATTCATCCTGCGAATGTGTGACGTATTCCTCTTTTTATCGAAAGCCAGCCTAAAAGCATCTGTAAAAATTGATAAATTGAAAGAATGTTTCAACTGAATAACGGTTATTTATTGGTCTTTAATTGCCTGAAAGATCGTCTTTATTGATTTTATTAACGCAAGAAAATTTATCCAGGTTATCGCCATAAAATAAATTTATTACTGTTGGTTTTGTTGATCGATATCAGCGTAATGGTGTGATCTGGTAAGCCTATCTGATTGATGATAAAAGCTTTTTATGTTTTTTGTTGTTCCGGTGAATAATGCGGGAAGGCAAATTGTGAGTAACAGCACATACCCCCTGAAACAATATTGGGTAGAATCCGCTGCGTCATAGGGAAATAAGCGCAGAATATTATGAACACTATTATTCTACCGAAAACACAGCACCTCGTGGTATTTCAGGAAGTCATTAAAAGTGGCTCCATAGGTTCTGCTGCAAGACAACTGGGCCTGACGCAACCCGCCGTCAGCAAAATCATCAGCGATATCGAATCCTACTTCGGCGTGGAAGTCATGGTGCGTAAAAACACGGGCGTAAAACTGACTGCCGCAGGCCAGGTGCTGCTCTCCTACTCAGAGTCGATCACCCGCGAAATGAAAAACATGGTGAGCGAGATCAACAGCCTGAGTTTCAGCACCGTGATGGACGTTTCCTTTGGCTACCCATCACTGATTGGTTTCACCTTCCTGTCCGAAATGATCAAAAAATTCAAGGAAGTGTTCCCGAAAGCGCGTGTATCTATGTATGAAGCCCAACTCTCCTCTTTCCTGCCAGCCATTCGCGATGGTCGGCTGGATTTCGCCATCGGCACGCTGAGTGATGAGATGCTGCTGCAGGATCTGCACGTCGAGCCCTTGTTTGAGTCAGAATTTGTGCTGGTCGCCAGTAAATCACGAACGTGCACCGGCCCGACGACACTGGCATCGCTCACGCATGAGCAGTGGGTGATGCCGCAAACCGATATGGGCTACTACAAAGAACTTCTGACCACTCTGCAAGACAACCACATCAGTATTGAAAACATCGTCCAGACCGATTCCGTGGTCACCATTTATAACCTTGTCCTGAATGCCGATTATCTGACGGTGATTCCACGCGACATGATTGCTCCGTTCGGCTCGGATCAATTTATTGTTCTGCCGGTAGAGGATGAATTACCCGTGGCGCGTTATGCCGCCGTGTGGTCGAAAAATTACAGAATTAAAAAATCCGCGTCAGTATTGGTTGAACTGGCAAAACAATATGCCTCACTCACCGGTGAAAGACGACGATGAAATATTAATCTCCTTAGAAGCAATAAACATTTTATAAAAAACACCCAGAGATAATTTTATGCTCTGATACCCTGACTTTGCCTGAAAAGAATGAATTATTATAACGAGGATATTATGCACATTACCTACGACCTTCCGGTAACGATTGAAGATATTCAGGACGCCAGAAAACGCCTGGCGGGTAAAATCTATAAAACCGGCATGCCGCGTTCGAATTATCTCAGCGAGCGCTGTAAGGGTGAAATATTCCTGAAGTTTGAAAATATGCAGCGTACTGGCTCGTTTAAAATTCGCGGTGCGTTTAATAAATTAAGCTCGCTGACCGATGCTGAAAAGCGTAAGGGCGTCGTCGCCTGCTCGGCGGGAAACCACGCGCAGGGTGTGTCGCTCTCGTGTGCAATGCTCGGCATTGACGGCAAAGTGGTGATGCCGAAGGGCGCGCCAAAGTCTAAAGTAGACGCGACGCGTGACTACTCGGCTGAAGTGGTGCTTCACGGCGAGAACTTCAATGACACCATCGCGAAAGTGAGTGAAATCGTCGAGATGGAAGGGCGCATTTTTATCCCGCCGTATGACGATCCGAAAGTGATCGCCGGACAGGGCACCATTGGCCTGGAAATTCTCGAAGATTTGTATGATGTGGATAACGTGATTGTTCCCATCGGCGGTGGCGGATTAATTGCCGGGATTGCAACGGCCATTAAATCCATTAACCCGACCATTAATATTATTGGCGTACAGTCTGAAAATGTTCATGGGATGGCGGCATCATACCAGGCCGGAGAAATCACCAACCATCGCGTCACCGGTACATTAGCTGACGGTTGCGACGTATCTCGTCCGGGTAAATTAACCTTCGAAATCGTCCGCGAACTGGTTGATGACATTGTGCTGGTGAGCGAAGACGATATTCGCAACAGCATGATTGCGCTTATTCAGCGAAATAAAGTGGTGACGGAAGGCGCTGGCGCGCTGGCCTGCGCGGCATTATTAAGCGGCAAACTTGACCACTATATTCAGGGCCGAAAAACCGTCTGCATTATTTCCGGCGGCAATATCGATCTCTCCCGTGTTTCCCAAATTACCGGCTTCGTTGACGCATAAAGGTGACCTATGAGCAACACAGAAAGCATTATCGTTGGCCAGACAAAAACGTCCTCCTGGCGTAAGTCTGATACCACCTGGACGCTGGGCCTGTTCGGAACCGCCATTGGCGCAGGCGTGCTGTTCTTCCCTATTCGCGCAGGCTTTGGCGGGTTGATCCCCATCCTGCTGATGCTGGTCCTCGCGTTCCCGATTGCATTTTACTGTCACCGCGCGCTGGCGCGTCTGTGCCTGTCCGGCAGTAATGTCTCCGGCAACATTACCGAAACGGTGGAAGAGCACTTCGGCAAGACCGGCGGGGTGGTCATCACCTTCCTCTACTTCTTTGCCATTTGCCCACTGCTGTGGATTTACGGCGTGACCATTACCAACACCTTTATGACGTTCTGGGAAAACCAGCTCCAGCTGCCTGCGCTGAACCGTGGTGTAGTGGCGCTGTTCCTGCTGCTGCTGATGGCCTTTGTGATCTGGTTTGGTAAAGATCTGATGGTGAAGGTGATGAGCTTCCTGGTGTTCCCGTTCATCGCCAGCCTGGTGCTGATTTCCCTGTCGCTGATCCCATACTGGAACTCGGCGGTGATCGACCAGGTCAACCTGAGCGATATTTCCTTTACCGGTCATGACGGCATTCTGGTCACGGTGTGGCTGGGGATCTCCATCATGGTCTTCTCCTTCAACTTCTCGCCCATCGTCTCCTCATTTGTGGTCTCCAAGCGTGAAGAGTACGAGCCCGAGTTCGGTAAAGCGTTTACCGAGCAGAAATGTTCCAAAATCATCGGTCGCGCCAGCATGCTGATGGTCGCCGTAGTGATGTTCTTCGCCTTTAGCTGCCTGTTTACGCTCTCTCCGCAGAACATGGCGGATGCCAAAGCGCAGAACATTCCGGTGCTCTCTTATCTGGCGAACCACTTTGCCTCCATGTCGGGAACCAAATCGACGTTTGCCACGGTGCTGGAATACGGTGCGTCCATCATCGCGCTGGTCGCTATCTTTAAATCCTTCTTTGGGCACTATCTGGGCACGCTGGAAGGGCTGAACGGCCTGATCCTCAAGTTCGGTTATAAGGGGGATAAGAAGAAGGTTTCCGTTGGCAAGCTGAACACCATCAGCATGGTCTTCATCATGGGCTCCACCTGGGTTGTGGCCTATGCCAACCCGAACATTCTCGACCTTATCGAAGCCATGGGCGCACCGATCATCGCCTCTCTGCTGTGCCTGCTGCCGATGTACGCCATCCGCAAAGCGCCAGCCATGGCGAAATATAAGGGCAAACCCGAGAACATCTTCGTCACGGTTGTGGGCCTGCTGACCATTCTGAATATTGTTTACAAACTGTTCTAACCCATAGCTCAGGAAGAGCGGAGTCATATGATGATTGAGTTTCCGGTAGTACTGGTTATTAACTGCGGTTCGTCCTCTGTTAAGTTTTCGGTGCTCGACGCCAGCAGCTGTGAGACCCTGATGACGGGCATTGCGGACGGTATCAACACCGAAAAGGCCTTTATTTCCGTGAACGGGGGTGAGCCAGTCAAACTGGCTCACCAGGACTACGAAGGGGCGCTGGCAGCCATCGCCCTGGAGCTGGAGAAGCGCAACCTGATGAGCAGCGTGGCCTTAATTGGCCACCGTATTGCGCACGGCGGCGACCTCTTCAGCGAGTCGACCCTGATTACGAAAGAGGTGATTGAGCAGATCCGTCAGGTTTCCCCGCTGGCACCGCTGCATAACTACGCCAACTTAAGCGGCGTGGAAGCCGCAGAGCGGTTGTTCCCGGGCGTGCAGCAGGTGGCGGTATTCGATACCAGCTTCCATCAGACGCTGCCGCCTCAGGCGTATCTGTACGGCTTGCCGTACCGCTATTTTGAAGCGCTGGGCGTACGGCGTTACGGTTTTCACGGCACTTCCCATCGTTACGTGGCCGGACAGGCGCATACGCTTCTCGGGCTGTCCCCCGACGACAGCGGGCTGGTGATTGCTCATCTTGGTAACGGGGCCTCCATCTGCGCGGTGCGCAACGGTGAGAGCGTCGATACCTCCATGGGCATGACGCCGCTGGAAGGGCTGGTGATGGGCACGCGCTGTGGCGACGTGGATTTTGGCGCGATGGCGTGGATTGCCCAGCAAACCGGCCAGTCATTTGATGATCTGGAGCGCGTGGTTAACAAAGAGTCCGGGTTGCTGGGGATATCCGGCATCTCCTCCGATTTACGTGCGCTGGAGAAAGCCTGGCACGAAGGCAATCAACGGGCGCAGCTGGCGATCCACACCTTTGTCCACCGGATTGCGCGGCATATCGCCGGTCACGCGGCATCGCTGCATCGTCTGGATGGCGTGATCTTTACCGGTGGTATTGGCGAAAACTCGAAACTGATCCGCGCGCTGGTGGCGGAGCATCTTAAGGTCTTCGGCATCCTCCTCGACGAGGCTAAAAATGCCCTGCCGGGCAGCGCGGGCGAGCGCGTCATCAGCACCGATTCCTCCCGCGTAGTCTGCGCGGTTGTCCCTACCAATGAAGAAAAAATGATCGCGCTGGACGCCCTCCGTCTTGGGAAGGTCACTCCGGCTGCGGCTTACGCCTGATATAGCGAGAAACACATGAACGTAACAATCGATACAGGCGTCGCGCCCTACAGCGACGCATGGGCTGGCTTTCGCGGTGAAGAATGGAAAAACGCCGTCAACGTGCGCGATTTTATTCAGCATAACTACACCCCTTATGAAGGCGACGAAGCTTTCCTCGCGCAGGCGACGCCAGCAACGACGGCGCTGTGGCAGAAGGTGATGGTCGGCATTCGTCAGGAGAATGCCACCCACGCCCCGGTAGATTTTGATACTAACATTGCCACCACCATTACCGCTCACGGGCCGGGTTATATCGATCAGGATCTGGAGACGATCGTCGGGCTGCAAACCGATAAACCGCTTAAGCGCGCCCTGCATCCGTATGGCGGGATCAACATGATCCGCAGCTCGTTTGAAGCCTATGGCCGCGAGATGGATCCGCAGTTTGAATACCTGTTTACCGACCTGCGTAAAACCCATAACCAGGGTGTGTTTGACGTCTACTCGCCGGAGATGATGCGCTGCCGTAAATCCGGCGTGCTGACCGGTCTGCCGGACGGTTACGGACGCGGGCGCATCATCGGTGACTACCGACGCGTGGCGCTGTACGGCATCACCTATCTGGTGCGCGAGCGTGAGCTGCAGTTTGCGGATCTCCAGCCGAAGCTGGAACGCGGTGACGATCTCGAAGCGACGATCCGCCTGCGTGAAGAGCTGGCGGAGCACAAGCGTGCTTTGCTCCAGATCCAGCAGATGGCGGCGAACTACGGCTTTGATATCTCGCGTCCGGCGATGAACGCGCAGGAAGCGGTGCAGTGGGTCTACTTTGCCTACCTGGCGGCGGTGAAATCCCAGAACGGCGGCGCGATGTCGCTGGGGCGCACAGCGTCGTTCCTCGATATCTACATTGAGCGCGACATGCAGGCCGGACGGCTAAATGAGGTGCAGGCGCAGGAGCTGATCGACCACTTCATCATGAAGATCCGCATGGTCCGCTTCCTGCGCACGCCGGAGTTCGACACGCTCTTCTCGGGCGATCCGATCTGGGCGACGGAAGTGATTGGCGGAATGGGGCTGGACGGCCGCACGCTGGTCACCAAAAACAGCTTCCGCTATTTGCACACCCTGCACACCATGGGGCCTGCGCCGGAGCCCAATCTGACGATCCTCTGGTCTGAACAGCTGCCGATTGCGTTTAAGAAATATGCCGCGCAGGTGTCGATTGTCACCTCCTCACTGCAGTACGAGAACGACGATCTGATGCGAGTCGACTTCAACAGCGACGACTACGCCATTGCCTGCTGCGTCAGCCCGATGGTGATCGGCAAGCAGATGCAGTTCTTTGGCGCCCGCGCCAACCTCGCGAAAACGCTGCTGTACGCCATCAACGGCGGAGTGGATGAGAAGCTGAAGATTCAGGTCGGCCCGAAAACCGCGCCATTGCTGGATGAGGTGCTGGATTACGACACCGTGATGGCCAGCCTCGATCACTTTATGGACTGGCTGGCGGTGCAGTACATCAGCGCGCTGAATCTCATTCACTACATGCACGATAAGTACAGCTACGAAGCCTCACTGATGGCGCTGCATGACCGTGACGTCTATCGCACCATGGCCTGCGGCATCGCCGGGCTGTCGGTCGCGGCGGACTCTCTTTCCGCGATTAAATACGCCACGGTGAAACCGGTGCGCGACCACACCGGTCTGGCGGTTGATTTCGTCATCGAAGGTGACTATCCGCAGTACGGCAACAACGACGACCGCGTGGACAGCATCGCCTGCGACCTGGTTGAGCGTTTTATGAAGAAAATTCAGGCGCTGCCAACCTATCGCAATGCGGTGCCGACCCAGTCTATTCTGACTATTACCTCCAACGTGGTTTACGGCCAGAAGACCGGGAATACGCCGGACGGTCGCCGCGGCGGCACGCCATTTGCTCCTGGCGCGAACCCGATGCATGGCCGTGACAGAAAAGGGGCGGTGGCCTCGCTGACGTCGGTGGCCAAGCTGCCGTTCACCTATGCGAAGGACGGGATCTCCTACACCTTCTCTATCGTGCCGCAGGCGCTGGGCAAAGATGAGCTGGTGCGCAAAACCAACCTGGTGGGGCTGCTGGACGGGTACTTCCACCATGAAGCGGCCATTGAGGGCGGGCAGCACCTGAACGTCAACGTAATGAACCGGGAAATGCTGCTGGACGCCATTGCGCATCCGGAAAATTACCCGAATTTGACCATTCGTGTTTCAGGCTATGCCGTGCGCTTTAATGCCCTGACGCGCGAGCAGCAGCAGGATGTGATATCGAGGACGTTTACTCAATCTATCTAAAAGTGTGTTCTCAGGCCCCCTCAACGCAGGGGGCATTTTTTTGCCCGCTAAACATACAAAATTGTTTATATAATTACTCACACATATTCATCCGCTCTTGAAAAACAATGTTCCTGCTTTTCCCAATAACAAAATGTAAGGACAGTAAGATGATGAAAATGACCCGTATTGCTTTGATTGCAGCGTCGTTGGCGGTGTGCAGTTTTACCGCGCAGGCCGCGAACGTTGAGGCAGCCCCGTCTCCATCGCAGGATCCGCTGGTACAGCACCTGAAGCTCAGCAATGAGCAGATTAATAAGATTAAAGAGTTGCATCAGCAACTGGAGCAAAACGTCAGCAAGATCCCAATGACGGGCGTGAAGGACGGCGCGCTGATCGACATGTTCCAGGCGGGTAAATGGGACGAAAGCACGGTGAAAAGCCAGCTCTCTGCCTTCAGTAAGATTGAGCAGCAGGCGCGCTACTACCGAGTGAAATATTACTTTGACGTCAGCCAGGTGCTGACGCCGGAGCAGCGTAAGCAGGTCAAAACCGATATGGCTAACGCGCTGGCTGAGTGATTTCCTACCCGCGCACGGCGCGGGTTTTTATTTCTTGATCGTCGTCACTTTTAGAAAAATTATGCATTTAAAGAATTAAAAAAGGAAATTTTTCCTCCAGTCTTTGAAAATCCCCATAAAACTTGTGACTTTTTTCTCCCTCGCTCCGGATATGATCTTCCCACACCAATAACAAGCACCTGCTGCCCTCTGACTCGCAATCGCTGGCGATCGGAATCTAATAAAAACAACTGTTTACCCTACAAAATAAGCGAGTACCCAATGGATACGGCAACAAACAGCAGTGTGATTGTGAATGATTCCCCTGCGGCAAGGCGGGCGGGAATGAGTGAAAGCGAGTGGCGAGAAGCGATTAAATTCGACAGCACCGACACGGGGTGGGTCATCATGAGTATCGGGATGGCTATTGGCGCGGGGATTGTTTTTCTCCCTGTGCAGGTTGGATTAATGGGATTGTGGGTCTTTTTGCTCTCGTCGATTATTGGTTATCCGGCCATGTATCTGTTCCAGCGTTTGTTTATTAATACGCTGGCGGAGTCTCCGGAATGCAAAGACTACCCAAGCGTAATTAGCGGTTACTTAGGTAAAAACTGGGGCATCCTATTAGGTGCGCTCTATTTCGTGATGCTGGTGATCTGGATGTTTGTTTATTCCACTGCCATCACCAACGACAGCGCATCGTATTTGCATACTTTCGGTGTGACCGACGGGTTGCTGTCTGACAATCCGTTCTACGGTTTATTCCTGATCTGCATTCTGGTCGCCATTTCTTCACGCGGTGAAAAGCTGCTGTTTAAGGTCTCCAGCCTGATGGTGCTGACCAAACTATTCGTGGTTGCCGCGCTGGGGCTGTCGATGATTGGCCTCTGGCATTTAGCCAATGTGGGCATGCTGCCACCGGTGGGTCTGCTGATTAAAAACGCCATTATTACGTTGCCCTTTACCTTAACCTCCATTCTGTTTATTCAGACTTTAAGCCCGATGGTTATCTCGTACCGCTCACGGGAAAAGTCCGTTGAAGTGGCGCGACACAAAGCATTGCGGGCAATGAATATCGCTTTTGGCGTACTGTTTGTGACGGTCTTCTTTTACGCTGTCTCTTTCACCCTGGCAATGGGACACGACGAAGCGGTAAAAGCCTACGAGCAGAATATCTCTGCCCTGGCGATCGCGGCGCAATTTATCAGCGGCGACGGTGCGGGCTGGGTCAAAATCGTCAGCGTAATTCTCAATATCTTTGCCGTGATGACGGCGTTCTTCGGCGTCTATCTGGGCTTTCGTGAGGCCACGCAGGGGATCGTGATGAACGTCCTGCGCCGCAAAATGCCAACAGAGAAAATCAATGAAAGCACCGTTCAGCGCGGCATCATGTTATTCGCCATTCTGCTGGCCTGGAGCGCGATTGTCTTAAACGCGCCGGTATTGAGCTTCACCTCCATTTGTAGCCCTATCTTCGGCATGGTGGGCTGCCTGATCCCTGCATGGCTGGTCTATAAAGTGCCAGCACTGCATAAATATAAAGGCGTGTCGCTGGTGATTATTGTTATCACCGGGCTGCTGCTTTGTGTTTCTCCTTTCCTCGCATTCTCCTGAGGGTAATTAAGGTCGTAACGATGTCTGAGCAAACTCATCCTTTATGGAATCAATTTATTCGCGTGGTGCAGGAAGAAGTTAAACCTGCACTGGGGTGCACCGAACCCGTTTCTCTGGCGCTGGCTTGTGCAATTGCCGCAGAGCACCTGTCAGGCGACGTAACACAGATTGAGGCGTGGGTATCGCCGAACCTGATGAAGAACGGGCTGGGCGTAACGGTGCCGGGTACCGGAATGGTCGGGTTGCCGATTGCGGCGGCGCTGGGCGCCATCGGTGGTAATGCGCAGGCGGGGCTGGAGGTACTGAAAGATGCCAGCGCGGATGCGCTGGTACGGGCTAAAGCGCTGCTGAATGCCGGTCAGGTGCAGGTGAAACTTCAGGAACCGTGCGAAGAGATTCTCTATTCACGAGCCTGTGTATACGCCGGTGATGCCTCGGCGATGGTGACTATCGCGGGCGGGCATACCCGTGTGGTGGAAGTGGTGTGTCAGGGCGAAACGCGCTTCAGGCTGGACGATCAACAGGCAGAGGCAGGGAGTGACCCTCTGGCGGTGCTGTCAACCACGACGCTTTCGCAGATCCTGGAGTTTGTCGAGCAGGTCCCGTTCGATGCGATCCGGTTTATCCTTGATGCCGGGCGTTTGAACGATGCGCTCTCACGCGAAGGGCTCAGCGGGCAATGGGGGTTGCACATTGGTGCGACGCTCGATAAACAGCGCACCCGCGGATGGATGGCACAGGATCTGGGTTCAGATATTGTTATCCGCACCAGCGCGGCCTCGGATGCCCGCATGGGCGGTGCGACACTGCCAGCGATGAGTAATTCCGGGTCAGGAAACCAGGGGATCACCGCGACTATGCCGGTTGTTGTTGTGGCTGAACACGTTCAGGCTGACGACGAGCGGCTGGCGCGGGCGCTGATGCTTTCACATCTGTCGGCCATTTATATCCACTACCAGCTTCCGCGCTTGTCCGCATTGTGTGCAGCAACGACGGCGGCAATGGGCGCAGCGGCAGGCATGGCGTGGCTGATGGACGGAAGCTACAAGACGGTTGCGATGGCAATCGGCAGTATGATCGGGGATGTCAGTGGGATGATCTGTGATGGCGCCTCCAATAGCTGCGCGATGAAAGTCTCCACCAGCGTCAACAGTGCCTGGAAAGCAGTCATGATGGCGCTGGACGATTCTGCCGTAACGGGCAATGAGGGGATTGTGGCGCACGATGTGGAACAGTCTATTTCCAACCTGTGCGCACTGGCGTGCCGCTCGATGCAGGCAACGGATCGGCAGATTATCGAGATTATGGCGAGTAAGGTGTAAAGAAAACCCCTCTCCCGTTTGGGAGAGGGGTAAGGTTAATTACACCGGTAAATCAATCAGTAGCGCCCGCAATGCCGTATCGGCCTCCAGGGTAATATTCGCTTCATCACGAATAAACGCCCCGTCACCACAGGTGAGCGCCTCTTTCTCTTCCGTATGCGTTACGGCATGCACCGTACCGTGGATGGACTGTAAATACGCACGCGGTCCATGAAGCTGGAAGCTCGCCTGTTCACCTTTCTTCAGTTCGATATGATGCAGCCATACCTGCTGACGTAGCTGCAGGCTGCCTTTGCTGCCATCAGGCGACGCAATCAGCTGCTGCTTATCGCCCGTTAAATCTACCTTTTGTACCAGCGGGTTTTCCCGCTCAGGGCAGGCGTCCAGCCACAACTGCATACGGGTCAGCGTTTTATCTTTGCTGAGGTTATGCTCGCTGTAACTGATGCCCGGCTGCGTGGAAATTAACAACGCTTCGCCAGCCTTTGCCTGGACATGATTGCCCTCGCTATCGCGGTATTCTGCCTCGCCTTCCAGGATCAGGTTCAGGATATCGACTTTCGGGTACGTACGCGGCTGGAAGGACGCGCCAGGGGCGAGCACTTCCTGGTTCAACACGCGTAATGAAGCGTAACCGAGGAGTTTAGGGTCAAAGTAGTGTCCAAAAGAAAAGGTGTAGCGGGCCTGCAGCCAGCCGAAATCGGCTTGTCCGCACTGTTTAGCTGTTCTTGTCGTAATCATAAACTTGACCTCTCTTTACACTAAAACAATGGTAAAGGTATGGACGCTGCATTGTTAGCCAGATATTCTGCCCGGTATGTTCAAATTTCCTGAATGAGAACGAGATGGCTAAAGAGAGAGCATTGACGCTTGAGGCGCTTCGCGTCATGGACGCGATTGACCGGCGCGGCAGTTTTGCGGCAGCCGCTGATGAACTGGGGCGCGTTCCGTCGGCGCTGAGTTACACCATGCAGAAGCTGGAAGAGGAGCTGGACGTGGTGCTGTTTGACCGCTCCGGTCATCGAACAAAATTCACCAACGTGGGCCGAATGCTGCTGGAGCGCGGTCGCGTGTTGCTGGAAGCGGCGGATAAGTTAACGACCGATGCCGAAGCGCTGGCGCGCGGTTGGGAAACCCATCTGACGTTAGTGACCGAAGCGCTGGTGCCTACTGAAGCGCTGTTCCCGCTGGTTGACCGTCTGGCTGATAAAGCGAACACGCAGCTGTCGATCATTACCGAAGTGCTGGCAGGCGCGTGGGAGCGCCTGGAGACGGGCAGGGCGGATATCGTTATTGCGCCGGATATGCACTTCCGCTCGTCGTCGGAAATCAACTCGCGCAAGCTCTACAGCGTGATGAACGTTTACGTTGCCGCACCCAATCACCCGATTCACCAGGAGCCAGAGCCGCTCTCTGAAGTGACGCGCGTGAAGTATCGCGGCGTGGCGGTCGCTGATACCGCGCGTGAACGTCCGGTGCTGACGGTGCAGCTGCTGGATAAACAGCCTCGTCTGACGGTCACTTCACTGGAAGACAAACGACAGGCGCTGCTGGCCGGGCTTGGCGTGGCAACCATGCCGTATCCGTTTGTGGAAAAAGATATTGCGGAAGGGCGTCTGCGCGTTGTGAGCCCGGAGTACACCAGCGAAGTGGACATTATTATGGCCTGGCGTCGCGACAGCATGGGCGAAGCCAAATCGTGGTGCCTGCGCGAAATACCCAAACTCTTTGCGCACCACAACAAATAAGCGTGCAGGCCCGGTAAGCGTAAGCGCCACCGGGCAATAATTTACGCAGCGATCTTAGGATCCGGACCAAAGCGGTTTTCGCCCGGCGTACCGGACTGGCAGTTGAAGATCAAAATCACAATCCATCCCACGATCGGGATCAGCAGCAGCAACAGCCACCACGCCGAACGATCGGTATCGTGGAGGCGTCGAAACTGCACGGCCCAGGAAGGCAACAGAATAAATAAGCCGTAAATTGAGGTGAGAACGCCTTCCCCGCTCGCCCACTCCCAGCCCAGAATTTTATCCACGATGCTTAGCACCAGCGCGAAGATGAAGTTCACCAGAATGAACATCCAGTACTCTTTGCGGCGGGCGCGGCCACCAAATCCAATATAGTTGCGCAGTACGTTTAAATACCAGTCCATTTTTCCTTGCCTCAATAATCGGTCAATCACTTGTTTTTTAAGCGATCGAGATAAGGATAGATGGAGATTGTGAATTAAAAAAGGGCATCTGGTGATGCCCTTGATATTTATCCAAAACGCACGTCGCGACCGTGCGGCTCATCCAGATCCTGCCACGGGCCGATGGAGATAATGCCCGTCGGATTAATGGTCTTGTGGCTGCGGAAATAGTGGGTGCGGATATGGTCGAAGTCGACCGTTTCGGCAATGCCCGGCATCTGGTAGATGTCGCGCAGGAAACCATACAGGTTCAGATAGTCACTGATACGATGCTTGTCGCACTTAAAGTGAGTGACATAGACCGGATCAAAGCGCACCAGCGTGGTCCACAGACGAATATCGGCTTCCGTCAGGCGGTCGCCTGTCAGATAGCGATGCTGGCCGAGGATCTGCTCCAGACGCTCCAGCGATTCAAACACTTTCCCGACCGCGTCGTCATAGGCTTCCTGGCTGGTCGCAAACCCGGCTTTATAGACACCGTTGTTGACGTTGTCGTAGATCCAGCTGTTCAGCTCGTCAATTTTATCGCGCAGCTCAACCGGGTAGTAGTCCCCGGCGCGGGCGCCGTGTGCATCAAACGCGGTATTGAACATGCGGATGATTTCCGCAGATTCGTTGCTGACAATCGTCTGGTTTTTCTTGTCCCACAGTACCGGGACAGTAACGCGTCCGGTGTAGTGCGGATCGGCGCGCAAATAAAGCTGGTAGAGGAAATCGTGGTGGTAAAGATCGTCGCCGGTCGCGGCGGGGAAATCACTGTCAAACGTCCAGCCGTTTTCCAGCATCAGCGGGTTGACCACCGAAACCGGAATGAGGGATTCAAGGCCTTTAAGTTTGCGCACAATCAGCGTGCGGTGTGCCCACGGGCAGGCCAGAGAAACATAAAGATGATAACGATCTTTCTCGGCCGCGAAGCCGCCTTCACCGCTCGGGCCAGGTGCGCCATCGGCGGTCAGCCAGTTACGGAAGGCCGAAACAGAGCGCTTAAAGCGTCCTCCGGTGGATTTTGTGTCATACCAGACATCCTGCCAGACGCCGTCTACGAGTTGTCCCATTTTTTCTCCTCCGTCAGATAGCAAAAGCGAGGAGATGTCTCCTCGCTTTGTGTTTATTCAGTATAGCGTGCTTACCACTTCTTATTCAGAAGGCGGTCGATGCTGTATGCGCCCGGGCCAGTGACTGCCAGCAGCAGGAAGCCACCCGCGATGGTCAGGTTTTTCATGAACATCAGAGAGTTCACGCCTTCCGCAAAGTTGCTGTGGAAGATGAACGCTGTCAGCACGGTGAAGCCCGCGGTAAACAGCGCGGTAGTACGGGTCAGGAAACCGAACAGAACCGCCAGGCCGCCGCCGAACTCAAGCAGAATGGTCAGAGGCAGCAGGAACCCCGGCACGCCCATGGCTTCCATGTACTGCTGGGTACCCGCATAACCGGTGATTTTTCCCCAACCCGCTACGATAAACAGGATTGGCATCAGAATACGCGCTACCAGTACACCAACATCTTCTAATTTTTTCATTTTACTCTCCAGGAAACCACATCAGCGGCTGAACTTTATTTGTGTGCAATTCCGGGTAGATACCGCGGATTTGCTGTCGATGGAGAGGATAATAAACGGGGCGGGTGACAATTGTTAGCAAGGAAAACTGTCAATCTTCTTCAAAGATATTGAGTAAAAACAGGTGCGCGCTGGTGCCCTCACCCCAACCCTCTCCCACGGGGAGAGGGCGCAAAAACAAAAACGGTAACCTGAGTTACCGTTTTGCTTTTACCTCGAAGCCGCCACCCGGCGAGAAGGCTACCTCAGCTGCTGCTGACGCAACGTCGCTTTCACCAAACGCCAGGCGCTCCAGGCACCAAAACCGCGGCGTGCCCAGCGGATGAGCATATTTGGATGACGAACCGTCCAGATAGCCATTACGCTACTGCCGACCAGAGCCCATGAACGCAGGCTCAGAAAGGTATTCCAGCCACGGTCAAACCGCCGCGTCGCGTCAATCCAGTCGCGACGGCTGGCAGAAAGATCCAGCCGTTGCTGCTGGATCTGACTCAACAGGTAGGCTTTGCGCTTCTGACGTTCGGCTTTATCGCTCACGGCTTGTCATCCTCCAGCAGGGCGCGATCGTTAGCCAGCTCCTGACGCGTATGGCGCAGGAAAGTCGACTTGCGTGCTTTGCGCAGCGTCCAGATGCCGCCAATCAACGCGGCAACCAGCAAAACGACGGTGGTGGCAATCATCGCGTTGAGTCGATACTGCGGATCAATGGCCCAGATGATTAACACCATCAGGCTCATCAGACCAAACGCGGCGAAGAGCATGGTCAGGCCGAGCATCAGCAGCATCTGGAAGAGATTTGCTTTCTCCTCTTCCAGCTCGACCACTGCCAGCCGGATGCGCGTTTCGGCAATCCCGACCAGCGTGGTTAAAATACGCTGGCCGATGCCGAGGACGTTGTTAGCAGGCCCTTGTGCGTGACGAGGATCTTCCATATCAACGACGCGTCAGAAGAACACCCAGTACCACACCGACGGCGGCACCAATACCTACCCCCGTCCATGGATTATCGCGCACATATTCGTCCGCGCGAGCCGCCGCTTCACGGGTCTGTTTTGCCAGTGCATCACCGGTTTCACCCAGGCGGTAGCGGCTCTCTTTCAGCGCCTGCTCCGCTTTGCTACGCAGCTTGCTCACTTCTTCTTTCGACTTGTCGGCGGAAGAGTTCAACACCTCTTCAAGGGTATCGGCCAGGGATTTCAGTTCAGCGCGCAGATGTTCAGACGTCGTATCTTTTGACATGATTCTCTCCTGTTGAGATTTCCGTTAACTCAATAATCGCGAGCTTCCAGCGCTTTCAGGTCGTCCTGCGCTTCTTTCAACTTCTTCTCGCGCTTAGCAATTTTTTCCGCATCCCCTTTCTCTTTCGCTTCCTGCAGGTCTTGACGGCGCTCGGCTATCTCGTCCTTCTGTTCAGCGATTTTTTTCTGATGATCGGCACGTAGCTTGCTGTCTGTACAGTTTGCTTTCACTTCGCTCAGCGCTTTTTTAAGACCATCAACACGGTGCTGATTGTTATGCTTTTCGGCATAACCGATCTCACGCTGAATATCCTGTTCTTTCTCCTGACAGAGAGAGTTGGCGAAGGTCGCTGTGCTTAAAGAAAAAAGGGCCAGAGCCAGAGTCATGCGGAATTTCATTATCGAAACCTTCCATTGTGTTGCGGCGTAAGCCGCTTTCCAGAATGATGCGGAGTACATTCGAGGGGTGCTCCGCGTACTTAAGCATAGTAAGTAAACGGGGGATTCACCAAAGTGAGTGAAAAGATTCGGAATCCTGGTAATTATCCAAACCGATGCGACGTATCGCGAATCAATGACAGCCACGCCGCTGGCTGGTTGTCATCTTCCTGCTGGGCAATGATATACCCACGCGGCAGCGTACGGTCAAGAACCGCTTTCGCCGCGGCGCTCTGCGTGCGGGAGTCAAACTTGATCAGTAGCACATCGTCTTTCGGCGTAATGCTTTTAAAGCGGATCCCGTTCGCGTCCAGATGATGCCAGACAGAGAAACCGTCGGGCACGCTGGCGCCCTGATTAACCGGACGAATGGCCAGCGTAGATTCCTCATGTGAAAGCGCGCTCCAGGCCAGCAGAAGGGCGCAGAGGAACATCAGTACAATGAATGCACAGGCAGAACGGCGCAGGGCGAGGGGAGAGATAACCATCGTTAACCTCGCGCTCCGTACTTTTTCTTCCACAGAACGACCAGCGAGCCAATCAGGCCGAAGACCAGCAGAACCACTGGAAGCAGCATCAGACAAGACATCAGCTGATCTTCATATTTCATGAAGACCGGCGTTTTACCCAGCGCATAGCCCAGCGTCGTCAGGATCAGCACCCACAGCAGGCCGCTCATCCAGTTAAAGAACTGGAAGCGCGTGCTGCTCAACCCGGACAGCCCGGCAATGGTGGGCAGCAGGGTGCGCACAAAGGCAATAAAGCGGCCCATCAGCAGTGCGGAAAGCCCGTGCTTATGGAAAAGGTGATGCGCCCGCTGGTGGTAATGCGCCGGCAGATGAGAAAGCCAGTTCTGTACGATCCGGGTATTGCCCAGCCACCTTCCCTGGATATAACTTACCCAGCAGCCGAGGCTGGCCGCGATGGTCAGTAATAAAACGGTTTGCGGGAATGCCATTGCCCCTTTGGCACACAGCACACCGACAAGCACCAGCAAACTGTCACCCGGTAAGAAGGCCGCAGGCAGCAAACCATTCTCCAGGAACAGGATCATAAATAAGACAAAATAGAGCATGCCAATCATGGAAGGGTTGGCCAGCGTTTCAAAATCCTGCGCCCAGAGGGCTTGCAGTAGTTGAGTCAAAAGTTCCATTCAGTGTTCCTGGAAATCGGTTAACGTCACGCCTGTTAGCCGGGACAAACAGTACGGCGACATTGTTGTGATTTCATTATGGTCGCTCGCGGACACATTGCGGTGTGGCCAACACTGTTCCCTGTTAATTGGCTGGTTAGCAAGCACTAACTTACAAAATAACGAAGTGAATCCAATTGTAACAAAGCCCAACGTTCTGCGTCACAGAATTTGCAGGGTGAGGTGATTTTGGCGTAAGCCCTGGAAGTGAGCGAGGGGATTTACAAAGGCTGACACTATATATGTTTTGCTTACCCACTTAAGCCGGAAGGCGCAGCGAAGCGCCTGCCAGCAGAAAGGTCATCTATTTTGCGGCACTGGGTGCCGTATCAAGATGAACCACTGGATTATCAGCAAAAAGATAGCGGTCTGCGTTAAATTCGAAGTCGTCGCTGGTTTCATTGAACAGCATCTGCTTGGTATTTTCCAGATGTTGCCACATCGCCAGTTTTGCCGCGTGAGGATCTTTACGAATCAGCGCCTTAAGGATTTGATCATGATCGTCACACCAGTTGTCGACGGTGCGGGAATCGATATGATCGTGCAGTTTTTTCCAGTAAGGGTTGTGAACGCGCTGAGTCCACATTTTCTCAACGATTGCCGCCAGCGCCGTATTCTGGGTTGCCAGCGCAACCTGGACGTGAAACTGCAGGTCCCACTCAGAATCCCGGAAACATTTTTCTTTGCGGGCGTTCTCCTGGATTTCCATTAACTTCATGATGTCCTGCTTGGTCACCTGCGTCGCGGCAAATTCGGCAATATTGCTTTCGATTAACTGGCGAGCCTGGAGCAGCTCAAACGGACCATAGCTGGCGAATTCCAGACTTTCATCCGTTACCGGAGAGTGTTTAGGCTGATTGGAAATCACATGAATACCGGAGCCTTTGCGGACCTCAACATAGCCTTCCACTTCCAGCATGATAATGGCTTCACGCACGACGGTACGGCTCACGCTTTTTTCATCGGCAATGAAACGCTCGGCGGGAAGTTTATCACCGACAAGATAGACGCCTTGCTCGATGCGATCTTTCAGCTCCGCAGCAAGTTGTTGATATAAACGACGTGGTTCGGTGATGTCCATATGCGCTCCAGGCAGGGTACGGCAGATGATTTGTTATACCACTTCTGCGTGCCACTCTCCAGATTTTGACATGAAAAAAGCCGCTACGGAGCGGCCTTTAAATGCCGGGTGGCGCTGCGCTTACCCGGCCTACGGTTTCGTTGGGTGTTGTAGGCCGGGTAAGGCGAAGCCGCCACCCGGCACAGCGATGCTAACTCTGCGTGGCCGGTTTCCCGAGCGTCTCTTTCTGCAGCTCCTCGGCGGATTTGTTTTTCAGTACCGTCCAGATCACTACCGCACCCATCAGGTCGAAGACGGCCAGCACGGCGAACAGCGGGCTAAAGCCGATGGTGTCTGCCAGGGCACCCACTACCAGCGCAAACAGCGTACTTGCAGTCCATGCCGCCATCCCGGTCAGGCCGTTAGCGGTGGCGACTTCGTTACGGCCGAAGACGTCAGACGAGAGCGTAATCAGCGCGCCGGAAAGTGACTGGTGAGCAAAACCGCCAACGCACAGCAGCGCGATAGCCACGTAAGGGCTGGTGAACAGGCCAATCATCCCCGGTCCAATCATCAGCAGTGCGCCCATGGTCACGACCATTTTACGGGAGACAATCAGGTTCACACCAAACCAGCGCTGGAACAGCGGAGGAAGATAGCCACCCACGATACAGCCCAGATCGGCGAACAGCATCGGCATCCAGGCGAACATCGCGATCTCTTTCAGGTTAAAGCCGTAGACCTTAAACATGAACAGCGGGATCCACGCGTTGAACGTCCCCCAGGCAGGCTCAGCGAGGAAGCGCGGCAGGGCGATACCCCAGAACTGACGGGTGCCCAGGATCTGCCAGACGGACAGTTTCTTGCCGTTGTTGACCTGATGCTGCGCTTCCTGACCGCCAATAATGTATTCGCGTTCTTCTTCGGAGAGTTTTTTCTGGTCGCGCGGATGCTTGTAGAAAATCAGCCACGCCATTGCCCATGCGAAGCTCAGCACGCCTGAGATAATGAACGCCAGCTGCCAGCTGTGCATCACGATAGCCCACACCACCAGCGGCGGTGCAATCATCGCGCCAATCGACGACCCCACGTTGAAGTATCCGACAGCAATGGAACGCTCTTTCGCCGGGAACCATTCGGAGCTGGCTTTCAGCCCTGCCGGGATCATTGCCGCTTCGGCGGCACCTACTGCACCACGCGCCAGCGCGAGCCCGCCCCAGCTGCCTGCCAGCGCCGTTGCGCCACAGAAAATGGCCCAGGTGACGGCGAAGAAGGCATAGCCGATTTTGGTGCCTAAAATATCCAGAACATAGCCAGCAACCGGCTGCATAATGGTATAAGCCGCGGAGTAGGCCGCAATGATGTAGGAATATTGCTGGGTTGAAATGTGCAGCTCTTCCATTAGCGTAGGCGCCGCCGCCGCTATGGTGTTACGCGTCAGGTAGCCCAGCACGGTGCCCAGCGTCACCAGTGCGATCATATACCAACGTAACCCTTTAATTTTACGCATCTAAAACCTCATCGTTATGTTATTTCCGTGCCAGAGCACGGCAACCTCTCAACCGTTTCCGGGAGCAGCTGTGTAACGGGAGGGGCGTAGCCGGAAGGTGTTTCCGGAACGGCCCGAACTTTGCCATCAGTAAGCGTCTTTCAGTCGGTATCCGTACCGTTAAATCCGATGTTTCACACCGGCAATGCATTCCGTCGGCTTATGGTTTGCGACGGCGAAAAGATAACTTGTCATACAACTTTAAAAGGTGAGTGACATCACAAATGTATGATTATTTGTGTGGGCATTCTGCTTTGCGGATGAAGCCAGTACTGGCGCGGGGTGGAGAAGAGTTTACGTGATTCAGGGGGATTTATTTGTTGGCGTTTATTGATCTTACTCACGAAAAAAACGTCTGCTGATGGAAATTGGTGTGATAACTTTGCAGCATATGAACATACGCTTTCTGACGCTCCCGTAATGAGGATGACGATAATGACGCCGTTTATGACTGACGATTTTCTGCTAGATACCGAATTTGCTCGCCGTCTGTACCATGACTATGCCAAAGACCAGCCGATTTTCGACTACCACTGCCACTTGCCGCCGCAGCAGGTTGCCGAAAATTACCGTTTCAAAAACCTGTATGACATCTGGCTGAAGGGTGACCACTATAAATGGCGTGCGATGCGCACCAACGGTGTGGCTGAGCGCCTGTGTACCGGCGACGCCAGCGACCGCGAGAAGTTTGACGCCTGGGCCGCGACCGTTCCACACACGATCGGCAACCCGCTCTTTCACTGGACCCATCTGGAACTGCGCCGTCCGTTTGGCATCACCGGCAAACTGCTTTCACCTGCCACTGCGGATGAAATCTGGGACCAGTGCAACGAACTGCTGGCGCAGGATAACTTCTCCGCACGCGGTATCATGAAGCAGATGAACGTGAAGATGGTGGGTACCACCGACGATCCCATTGACTCCCTGGAACATCACGCTGTCGTGGCGAAAGATACCTCTTTCGATATTAAAGTGTTGCCAAGCTGGCGCCCGGACAAAGCTTTCAACATCGAACAGGCCACCTTCAACGATTACATGGCGAAGCTAGCCGAGGTGTCCGATACCGATATCCGCCGTTTCGCCGATCTGCAAACCGCGCTGACCAAACGTCTGGATCACTTTGCGGCACATGGCTGTAAAGTCTCTGACCATGCGCTGGACGTGGTGCTGTTTGCGGACGCCAGCGAAGCCGAGCTGGACAGCATTCTGGCGCGTCGTCTCTCGGGTGAAACGCTTAACGAGCACGACGTGGCGCAGTTTAAAACGGCGGTGCTGGTGTTCCTCGGTGCGGAATACGCCCGTCGCGGCTGGGTACAGCAGTACCACATCGGCGCGCTGCGCAACAACAACCAGCGTCAGTTCAAACTGCTCGGTGCTGACGTGGGCTTCGACTCCATCAACGATCGCCCGCTGGCGGAAGAGTTATCTAAACTGCTGAGCAAACAGAACGAACAAAACCTGCTGCCCAAAACCATCCTGTACTGCCTGAACCCGCGCGATAACGAAGTGCTGGGCACCATGATTGGCAACTTCCAGGGCGAAGGGATGCCGGGCAAGATGCAGTTCGGTTCCGGCTGGTGGTTCAACGACCAGAAAGATGGCATGGAGCGTCAGATGACGCAGCTGGCACAGCTTGGCCTGCTGAGCCGCTTTGTCGGCATGCTGACTGACAGCCGCAGCTTCCTGTCCTATACGCGCCATGAATATTTCCGCCGCATTTTGTGCCAGATGATTGGCCGTTGGGTTCACGCAGGCGAAGCGCCAGCCGATATCCAGCTGCTGGGCGACATGGTGAAAAACATCTGCTTTAACAATGCGCGTGACTACTTCGCCATTGAACTGAACTAAGGCTGTCTGAGGTTGATATGCAATACATCAAAATCCATTCGCTGGATAACGTTGCCGTCGCGCTGGCAGATTTAACCGAAGGGACGGAAGTGACCTTCAACAACCAGTCGGTGACGTTACGCCAGGCCGTTGGGCGTGGACACAAGTTTGCCCTGATCCCCATTGCGAAAGGGGAGAACGTGGTGAAGTACGGCTTGCCCATCGGTCATGCACTGGCGGATATTGCGCCGGGTGAATATATTCATTCCCACAACACCCGCACAAATCTGAGCGATCTTGACGAGTACAGCTATCAACCTGATTTTCAGTCGGAAGAAGAGCAGGCGGCGGATCGGGACGTGCAGATCTACCGTCGTGCGAACGGTGAGGTGGGGATCCGCAACGAGCTGTGGATCCTTCCAACCGTCGGCTGCGTGAACGGCATCGCACGCCAGATCCAGACGCGTTTTCTGAAAGAGACACACGATGCCGAGGGTACCGACGGCGTACATCTCTTCAGCCATACCTACGGCTGTTCGCAGCTCGGCGACGACCATATCAACACCCGCACCATGCTGCAAAACATGGTGCGCCACCCTAACGCGGGAGCGGTGCTGGTGATTGGCCTCGGCTGTGAAAACAACCAGGTCGATGCCTTCCGCGACACGCTGGGCGAATTTGACCCGGCGCGCGTTCATTTTATGGTGTGTCAGCACCAGGATGACGAAGTGGAGGCGGGCGTGGAACATCTGCACCAGCTGTACGAGGTGATGCGTCACGATAAACGCCAGCCGGGCAAGCTAAGCGAGCTGAAGTTTGGTCTGGAGTGCGGCGGGTCCGATGGCCTGTCCGGCATCACGGCGAACCCGATGCTGGGCCGCTTCTCGGATTACGTGATCGCTAACGGCGGCACAACGGTGCTGACCGAGGTGCCGGAAATGTTCGGCGCAGAGCGCATTCTGATGAGCCACTGCCGCGACGAAGAGACGTTTGAGAAGACCGTCACCATGGTGAACGACTTCAAACAGTACTTCATCGCCCATAATCAGCCGATTTATGAGAACCCGTCGCCGGGTAACAAAGCCGGCGGGATCACGACGCTTGAAGAGAAATCCCTCGGCTGTACCCAGAAAGCGGGGGCAAGCCAGGTCGTGGACGTCCTGCGTTACGGCGAGCGCCTGAAAACCCACGGTCTGAACCTGCTGAGCGCACCGGGTAACGATGCGGTCGCCACCAGCGCGCTGGCGGGGGCTGGCTGCCACATGGTGCTGTTCAGTACCGGTCGCGGCACGCCGTACGGTGGCTTTGTGCCGACGGTCAAAATCGCGACCAACAGCGAGCTGGCGGCGAAGAAAAAGCACTGGATTGATTTCGACGCAGGCCAGCTGATTCACGGCAAAGCGATGCCGCAGCTGCTGACGGAGTTTGTGGACGCCATCGTGGCGTTTGCCAGCGGCAGACAGACCTGCAATGAGAAGAACGATTTTCGCGAGCTGGCGATCTTTAAGAGTGGTGTGACGCTTTAGGTTGAGTGCGGGCTGGTGCCCTCACCCCGGCCCTCTCCCACGGGGAGAGGGTGAAAACATTAAAAGCGGCAACCAGAGGTTGCCGCTTTGCTGTTAACCTCGCAGAGCGTTCTTCGCTAAACGCGCGTCTTCCGCCTGACAGGCCGCTGCGGTGAACAGCACATCGGTTGAGGAGTTCAGCGCCGTTTCGCAGGAGTCCTGCAATACGCCGATGATAAAGCCGACGGCCACAACCTGCATGGCGATCTCGTTCGGGATACCGAACATGTTACATGCCAGTGGGATCAGCAGCAGCGAGCCACCCGCCACGCCGGACGCGCCACAGGCACACAGAGAAGCCACCACGCTCAGCAGCAGCGCCGTTGGTAGATCGACCGGAACACCTAAGGTATGTACCGCTGCCAGGGTCAGCACGGTGATGGTGATTGCCGCGCCCGCCATGTTCACGGTCGCACCCAGCGGGATCGACACGGAATAGGTATCGCGGTCCAGATTCAGCTTCTCCGCCAGCGCCATGTTAACCGGGATATTTGCCGCAGAGCTGCGGGTGAAGAAGGCATACACCCCGCTCTCACGTAGGCAGGTTAGCACCAGTGGATACGGGTTGCGGCGGATCTGCCAGAACACCAGCAGCGGGTTGATCACCAGCGCCACCAGCAGCATACAGCCGACCAGAACAACCAGCAGCTGCGCGTAGCCCCACAGCGCGTCGAAACCGGTGGTGGCCAGCGTGGAGGAGACCAGCCCGAAAATACCGATTGGCGCAAAACGAATCACCAGTTTCACCATAAAGGTGACGGCATTCGATAAATCGTTGACCAGATTTTTCGTGGTCTCGTTGCCGTGACGCAGCGCGAAGCCCAGACCAATCGCCCAGACCAGGATGCCGATGTAGTTCGCGTTCATCAGCGCCGTGATGGGGTTGGATACCATGCTCATCAGCAGACCGCGCAGCACTTCCACAATGCCGGACGGCGGTGTGATGTCACCGGCCGCGCTGGTCAGGTGCAGCGTAGACGGGAACAGGAAGCTAAATACCACGGCCGTTAAGGCAGCGGAGAAGGTTCCCAGAAGATACAGGAACAGAATAGGGCGAATGTTGGTTTTTTGTCCGTGCTGGTGGTTGGCAATGGAGGCCATGACCAGCATCAGAACCAGAACCGGTGCGACGGCCTTCAGGGCGCCAACAAAGAGGGTGCCGAGAAGCCCGGTGGCTTCTGCAGCGGGTTTTGACACCATTGCCAGCAGAATGCCCAGTACCAACCCGACGAGAATTTGTTTAACGAGGCTGCCCTGCGCCAGGCGCGCGAACAGACCGCTTGATTGTGTGCTCATACGTTATTCCTGAGTGAAATTGCGTTCCATCCTGTATGTGCTCTAAGTCACATTTATGTCCGGATGTAAGTATTTGTTTGCCTGGTTGAGTATCAGGGAAAGCAGGGCAAGGCGGAAGAGTAAAATGCTGGATTTTACGTGTTGCGTCATGTTTTTTAACTATTGGTTAACGGAAGTGCCGGGTGGCGCTGCGCTTACCCGGCAAAACGCACTAAACCTGCTGCTTCTTATCGTGCTGGCGGTTAACCCAGGTATTGATAATCAGCGTCACGATCAGAATGCCGAACACCACGCCGAGCGAGATAGCGATCGGGATATGGTAGAAATCGACGATCAGCATCTTGATACCGATGAACACGAGGATCACCGACAGGCCATACTTCAGCATCGAGAAGCGCTCTGCGGCACCTGCCAGCAGGAAGTACATGGCGCGCAGGCCAAGGATCGCGAACAGGTTAGAGGTCAGGACGATGAACGGATCTGTCGTCACCGCAAAGATGGCCGGAATGCTGTCTACGGCGAAAATCACGTCGCTCAGCTCAACCAGAATCAGCACCAGCAGTAGCGGAGTCGCAAACAGCAGACCGTTCTTGCGCACGAAGAAGTGCTCACTCTCGATCTTATCCGTCATGCGCAGGTGGCTGCGGATCCACTTGACCAGCGGCTTTTCGCCAATACCGGTTTCATCTTCCTTCGCCAGCGCCATTTTGACCCCGGTGAACAGCAGGAACGCGCCGAAGACGTACAGCAGCCATTCGAACTGGGTAATCAGCCAGCTACCGGCGAAGATCATGATCGTACGCAGGATAATCGCACCCAGCACGCCATAGACCAGCACACGGCGCTGCAGTGACGCAGGCACGGCAAAGTAACTGAACAGCATCAGCCAGACGAAGACGTTATCGACCGCGAGGGCTTTTTCAATCAGATAGCCGGTGAGGAAGGCGAGCGCCTGAGGATCGGCCACCGCACGGCCTTCGGTTGAGGCCAGGTACCACCAGAAGGCAGCACAGAAGAGCAGAGAGAGGGTGACCCATACCAGGGACCAGACGGCGGCCTGCTTTATGGACATGCCGTGCTCACCGCGACGCCCCTGCAAAAAGAGGTCGATCGCCAGCATGATGAGCACGACAACCGCGAATCCGCCCCACAACATTGGAGTGCCGACAGAATGCATACTATTTTCCTTACACATAAAAAAACAAAAACGGCTATGGTCAGAAGACGATAGCCGTTAGCTTTTTATGCATAGACCTCGCCTTCCGGCAAGGTCTCACTTACAACCACGAAGGTTGCCCGGCGACCGGATGCGATTTTGCACGCATCGTAATGACGATCCACCGGCGAAGAAGTTACTCCCCTTTGCAGGTAACAAAATATGTCAGACCATCGGTTTCGTCAATGGTCTGCGCCTTTTCATTACACAGCTTTACGCGATAGCCTCTGCGCCCACGCCGTCTGCCGGGAACACCACGCCGGTCTGACGGCGGATCTCCGTTTGCAGCTTCGCCGTGGTGCGGCTCACCGCGAGGCCCGGGTGATTCACTTCGTTGTCTTCCACGAGACGGGCGAAGACCTCTGCCTCATAGAGCATAGTGTTAATATGCTGAGGCTGCGTCAGCTCCTGCGCTTTACCGCCGCGCGGCACAAAGCTCACTTTCTGACACTCGGAGATCTTCTCAATCACCAGCGACCCGGCTTCGCCCTGAATTTCGCTCGGCAGCACAGAATCACTGACTTTAGAGTGCTGCAGCGTGACGCTGAAATCGCCGTAATCCAGCACCACGACGCCGTGCGCATCCACACCGCTTTCCAGCAGGCTGGCCGTGGCCGTGACGCCGTGCGGCTCGCCCCACAGCGCGATTGCAGAGGCCAGGCAGTAAAAACCGATATCCATAATCGAGCCGTTAGAGAAGGCCGGGTTAAAGGTATTGGGGTTCTCGCCGTCCAGATAACGCTGATAGCGCGACGAGTACTGGCAATAGTTGATGAAGGCTTTACGCACTTTGCCTATTTTCGGCAGCGACTGCTGCAATAGCAGGAAATTCGGCAGGCTGGCCGTTTTGAACGCTTCGAACAGCACCACCTGGTTTTCGCGGGCAAGCGCGATGGCGGCTTCCACTTCCTGGATATTCGACGCCAGCGGCTTCTCGCAAATCACATGCTTTTTATGGCTGAGAAACAGCTTCGTTTGGGGGAAGTGCAGGGAATTCGGGCTGGCGATATACACCGCGTCTATGGCGTCGCTTTGCGCCATCTCGTCGAGAGAGGTGAAGAGATGCTCGACGAGGTAATCATTCGCAAAACTCTGCGCCTGCTCAAGGCTGCGGGAATAGACTGCGGTGAGTTTAAGTTTGCCGGTTTCGTGGGCGGCGTCGACGAACTGGCGCGTGATCCAGTTCGTTCCAATGACTGCGAAACGTATCATAAACGTTTACGTACTCCGTAGCGGGGAACCTTTAACCACTGTAGCACGTCATCATGACAATTCGCGTGCGTTACTGCGCATTACTCTTTAACGATAAATGCGTCAGCCACAGCCGGGTATCAAACTCCAGCTGGTGGTACTGCGGCTCCATGTGGCAGCACAGGGAATAGAACGCTTTGTCGTGCTCTTTCTCTTTCAGGTGCGCCAGCTCATGGACCACGATCATCCGCAGAAAGGCTTCCGGTGCGTTACGGAAAACCGTCGCCACGCGGATCTCGGCTTTGGCTTTCAGCTTGCCGCCCTGCACGCGGGAGATAGCGGTGTGCAGGCCGAGCGCGTTTTTCAGAACGTGGATTTTGTTGTCGTACATCACCTTGTTGATCGGCGGCGCGCTCTTCAGATACCGGCTTTTTAGATCCTGCGTATACTGCCAGAGGGCTTTATCGGTCGTGAAATCGTGCGTACCGGGGTAGCGTTTTTCCAGCACCGCGCCCAGCTTCTGCTCGGCAATCAGGCTGCGAACCTGAGAAAGTAAATGCTCCGGGTAGCCCTGGAGATAAGTAAGTTGGTTCATCAACGCCCCAAATCGACAATAAAACGGGTATACTCACGCACCCTTTTCAGGGATACGCCAAATTTTACCATTCAGGAGGGCCGATGAGCCACTTAGACAACGGTTTCCGTTCACTCAACCTTAAACGTTTCCCGGAAACGGACGACGTTAACCCGCTTCAGGCGTGGGAAGCGGCGGATGAGTATCTGCTGCAGCAGTTGGATGATACCGAAATCCTCGGGCCGGTTCTGATCCTGAATGATGCATTCGGCGCGCTGGGCTGCGCCCTGGCGGAGCACAAACCTTACAGCATCGGCGATTCTTACTTAAGCGAGCTGGCGACGCGTGAAAACCTGCGCCATAACGAAATCGACGAATCCAGCGTGAAGTTCCTCGACAGCACCGCGGAGTACCCGCAGGCGCCGGGTGTAGTGCTGATCAAAGTGCCAAAAACCATGGCGCTGCTGGAGCAGCAGCTGCGCGCGCTGCGAAAAGTCGTCACGCCAGAAACCCGTATTATCGCGGGTGCCAAGGCACGCGATATCCACACGTCGACGCTGGAGCTGTTCGAGAAAGTCCTCGGTCCAACCACCACTACGCTTGCCTGGAAAAAAGCGCGCCTGATCAACTGTACTTTTAGCGCACCGGAGCTGGCCGACGCGCCAGAGACGCTGAGCTGGAAGCTGGAAGGCACCGACTGGACCATCCACAACCATGCAAACGTCTTCTCCCGTACCGGCCTGGATATCGGCGCACGCTTCTTTATGGAACATCTGCCGGAAAATCTGGAAGGGGAGATCGTCGACCTGGGCTGCGGGAACGGTGTGATTGGCCTGACGCTGCTGGCGAAAAACCCGGACGCCAGCGTGGTGTTTAGCGACGAATCGCCAATGGCGGTGGCCTCCAGCCGTCTGAACGTGGAAACTAACCTGCCAGAGGCGCTGGATCGCTGCGAGTTTATGATCAACAACGCGCTCTCCGGCGTGGAGCCGTTCCGCTTCAACGCCGTGTTCTGTAACCCGCCGTTCCATCAGAAGCATGCCCTGACGGATAACGTCGCCTGGGAGATGTTCCACCACGCGCGCCGCTGTCTGAAAATCAACGGCGAGCTGTACATCGTGGCGAACCGCCACCTGGACTACTTCCACAAGCTGAAGAAAATTTTCGGCAACTGCGTCACCATCGCGACGAACAACAAGTTTGTGGTGCTGAAGGCGGTGAAGCTGGGGCGTCGTCGTTAAGGTTGTTTTGCCTGGCGGCGCTGCGCTTGCACAGGCCTACGGTTTTGTAGGCCCGGTAAGCGCAGCGCCACCGGGCAAGAAATCAAATCGCTAATGCTAACTTCGTCCCCTGTGCAATCGCCCGCCGTGCGTCCAGCTCCATCGCCACATCGCACCCGCCAATCAAATGCACTGTTCTTCCGGCTTCTCGCAGCGGATCCGCCAGATCCCTTCTCGGCTCCTGCCCGGCACACAAAATCACATGATCCACGCGCAACAGCTGCGGTTCACCGCCGATCGTAACGTGCAGACCCTCGTCGTCGATCTTTTCGTAGCTCACCGCCGGGATCATCTTCACCCCGCGTGAAAGCAGGGTTGCCCGGTGGATCCAGCCCGTGGTTTTACCCAGTCCTTCGCCCGGCTTGCTGGCTTTACGCTGCAGCATCACAATCTGACGCGGGCTTTTCGGCAATTGCGGTCCTTCCGGACGCAGGCCGCCGGACTGGCTCAGGCTGGTGTCGATACCCCATTCCACGCAAAACTCGGCAATGTTCTGGCTGGTGGCCTCACCCGGCTGGCTTAAGTACATGGCGGTATCAAAGCCAATTCCGCCGCAGCCGATAATCGCTACGCTTTTCCCGACCGGCACTTTGTCACGCAATACGTCGAGATAGCTCAGCACTTTTGGATGATCGATACCTGCGATCGCAGGCGTTCGCGGTACGATCCCGCTTGCCAGGATCACCTCATCAAAACCGATCAGATCCGCCGCGCTGACAAACTGATTGAGCCGGAGCTCGACGCCCGTCAGGTCGATCATCCGGCGGTAGTAGCGCAGGGTCTCGTAGAACTCCTCTTTGCCGGGGATCTGTTTGGCGATATTAAACTGCCCGCCAATCTCGCCTGCGGCGTCAAAAAGCGTCACGCTGTGGCCGCGCGAGGCGGCATTCACTGCAAACGCCAGGCCCGCCGGGCCTGCGCCCACGACGGCCAGGCGTTTTATACTGGCCGCCGGAACGACCGGCATTTTAGTTTCGTGGCAGGCTCGCGGGTTGACGAGGCAGGAGGTCACCTTGCCGACGAAGATCTGATCCAGGCAGGCCTGGTTACAGCCGATGCAGGTGTTGATCTCATCCGCGCGTCCGCTTTGCGCTTTGGACAGCAGCTCGGCATCCGCAAGGAACGGCCGCGCCATCGACACCATGTCGGCATCGCCGCGCGATATCACATCGTCCGCCACCTGCGGGTCGTTAATGCGGTTGGTGGTGACCAGCGGAACAGACACTTTGCCTTTCAGCTTACGCGTCACCCAGCTGAATGCCGCGCGCGGCACCGGTGTGGCGATGGTCGGAATACGGGCTTCGTGCCAGCCAATCCCGGTGTTAATGAGGGTGGCACCAGCGGCTTCAATCGCCTGCGCCAGCTGCACGGTTTCGTCGAACGTCCCGCCGCCCTCCACCAGGTCGAGCATCGACAGGCGGAAGATGATAATAAAATCTGTTCCTGTTCGTTCGCGCACCGCGCGCACAACTTCAACGGCAAAGCGCATGCGGCGGACATAGTCGCCGCCCCATTCGTCCTCGCGCTGGTTAGTGCGGGCGGCAAGGAATTCGTTGATCAGATAACCTTCTGAGCCCATAACTTCGACGCCGTCATAACCTGCTTCACGCGCCAGCGCCGCGCAGCGGGCGAAGTCGTCAATCAGCGCTATGATCTCGTCGTGGCTGAGGGCATGCGGTGTGAAGCGGTTAATCGGCGCCTGAATGGCCGACGGCGCGACCAGTTTCGGCTGATAGCTGTAGCGCCCGGTGTGCAGGATTTGCAGGGCGATTTTGCCGCCCTCTTTGTGAACCGCGTCGGTAACGATACGGTGATGTGCAAGCTGGCTCGCATCGTTCAACACCGCGCCACCTTCCATCGTCACGCCTGAAGACGCAGGTGCTACGCCACCGGTGACAATCAGCGCCACGCCATGCCGCGCGCGCTCGGCGTAGAAGGCCGCCAGACGCTCGGCACCGTCCGGACGCTCTTCCAGCCCAGTGTGCATCGAGCCCATTAACACGCGGTTTTTAAGGGTGGTGAACCCCAGATCCAGGGGGGCGAACAACGACGGGTAGCGGCTCATAGTCTCTTCCAGTGTAAAATTATTGTTATGTGGTCGGATGAGTTACTAATTTAGCTAGCGGCAGCGGAAAGGTAAAAGCGGGATCGAATGATTGTGATAGATCTCAAAGAACTTCCCCGGTGGCGCTGCGCTTACCGGGGCTACAAAACCCCAGGACGAATAAGCGCAGCGCTATCCGGCGTATTTTACGGCGCCGCTGCCCGTACCAATCCCGGGGCCTGCCACATCGATGTGGTCAGCCCGCTATCCACCAGCCCAAGCTGGTCGGCATACACCGCCTGCCATTTTTGCATCATGCCGTCATACAGCTCACGATGCTGGGGATTTGGCGTGAACTCGCGGCTCCACTTCACCAGCCGCTCGCCCGTTGAGGCCATATCTGCAAATAATCCCGCGCCTGCGCCTGCCGCAATCGCGCAGCCGAGCGCTGTCGCCTCTTTCACTTCCGGCACGCGTACCGGCAACCCGGTGACGTCGCTTAAGATCTGACTCCACAGGGCGCCTTTTGCTCCTCCGCCCGCAAAAACTAAACTTTCAAACGTCACGCCGGAGAAGCGCGAAATCTGCGCCAGGTTGCAGGCCGAAACGATTGCCGCATTCTCTTCCAGGGCACGGAACAGCGTCGCTTTGTTGCACTTTTCCGGGTCGATAGAGAGGTTAATAAACGACGGCGCGGCGTGGTACCACTGCTTGAAATGCATCGCGTCGGAGAAGATCGGCATCACCCCGTGGGAGCCTGCCGGCACGCGGCTCGCCATCTCTTCCAGCAGAGTATAGGTGTCCACTCCCATCCGCCCGGCAATCAGCTTTTCTTCTGCGCAAAAGGCGTCGCGGAACCAGCGCATGGTCAGCCCGGTGAAAAAGCTGATCGACTCCGCCTGGGCCATGCCGGGGATGACGTGCGGGTTCACGCGGATATTCATATCGGGGTCGGTGCGCACCTGCGGCAGGTTCACCACCTGCTGCCAGAAGGTGCCGCCCAGCACCGCCGTTTGTCCGGCGCGGACCACGCCCAGCCCCAGACAGCCCAGCTGCACGTCGCCGCCGCCCATCACTACCGGTGTGCCCTCGCGCAGGCCGCTTTGCTGTGCGGCTTCACGGGTAATGGCCCCCAGCACGGTGCCGGTCTCTTTCACCGGGGAGAGAATGTCGGCGCGCAGCCCGGCCATGTCCAGCAGCGCCGGACGCCAGTCGCGGGAGAAGAGGTCCAGCATGCCGGTGGTGCCCGCATTGGAGGGATCCACCGCCAGCTCGCCGGAAAGTTTCGCCGCCAGCCAGTCGCTGATCATGGTGATGGTCGCGGCTTTGCGGTAGATGTCTGGGCGATGGTGCGCCAGCCACAGCAGGCGAGGCATGGCGCTCAGGGCGAGAGTTTGCCCGGAGACGTCATACACTTCGGATTCAAAGCGGTTGTCGTGGATCTCTTTGAGTTCCGCCACCTCGCGGCTGGCGCGGGCGTCAACGTTGGCACAGGCCCAGATGGCCTCGCCGTTGCGGTCGTACAGCACAATCCCTTCGCGCATCGAGCAGCAGGAGACGGACTGAATATCCGCCGCGCCCAGGTGCGCGCGTTCCAGCGCCTGATGAATGCACCGGCAGGTCAGGCGCCAGTTGGTGTCGAGATCGAACTCCATCGACCCCGGCACGTTCTCCACGCTCAGGTGCTTCCACTCGGCCTGGCCGACGGCAATCTGGTTGCCCTGTAAATCGAAAATCACGGCGCGAACGCTGCCGGTCCCTGCATCTAACGCTAAAAGGTAACTCATGAGCTTGCCTCGTTGTTAGCGCAGGGCATCCCCGTTACGTCAGGGCCAGCACCGCGCGGGCTGTCGTCTCCTCCGTCACCAGGCCATTGATACGGCGACCCTTAAGTGCGGCATAAATCGCATCGGCTTTCTCTTCCCCGCCGGCCACGCCAACGATGGTGGGCAGTTGCGCCAGTTCATCGAGCGTGACGCCGAGTAATTCTTTATGGATCTCCAGCTCCTCAACGCATTCCCCCTCGGCATTAAGGAAATAACCGAGAATGTCGCCGACTGCGCCTTTGCGGGTGTACATCAACTGTTCACCTTCGCTGATATAGCCGGAGCGCAGTATCGTGGCGTCACGGCGCTGGTTCACCGAACCTATGCCGACCACCGCCACGTCGGCGGCGGTGGCGGCGAGGATCACGTCCCGCACGCTGGTTTCGCGTTTTAAGATCCCGGCAACGGAGGCGGATGACACGCGCAGCGGGGCGGGGATCATGCTGACGCTGCAGGCCGCGTCCAGCTGGCCGATACCGGTCATATACGGCCCGACGCCGCCGGAGAGCGTCACCAGGCGGATCTGCTGCGAGCTGATAAAGCCGCTCAGGTGCTGCAGGCTGCTCATGGTCGTTTCACCAAATCCCACCGCCAACAGCTGGCCGGGCTCCAGCACGCCCATTAGCGACTGCGCCGCGCCAATGCCCAGCCGCACGTTCATCGGCGGCGTATTCAGGGCGGGCATCACGCGCACCAGCTTCAGCCCAAAGCGCTGTTGTAGTTCGGTTTCCAGCGCCAGACAGCCCTCGTAACGGGAGTTGATCTGCACGCGGATCACCCCGGACTGGCGGCCTTTCTCCAGCAGACGGGAGATCTTCAAACGCGGCAGCCCGAGTCGCTCACCGATGTCGTTCTGGGTCAGCCCGTCGTGGTAATAGCACCAGGCCACGCGCGCCACCAGCTCCTCTTCCGCCAGCGCCAGCCCGGCAAACCGTCCTTCTTCCGCAGTGCGTTTATCGCTCATAATTGAACTCTTATAAAAATTTAGATCATATGTTCGTGATGACGCGAAGGGAAAATGTGAGCCACGCGACAAAACGGATCTTTAAGCGGGTTTCTGTTTTATCTGGATCTTAATCAATAAAACTGTGATCCCTGCACGGTTGTAAATATAGTTCACCGTCTACGCTTTTGAACATTATTAAATCTAAAAATCATTTGTTCAATAGCGGGGCGATGATGACACCACTTATTGAAGCGCGGGGGATCAGCAAGCAGTTCTCGGGCGTGCCGGTGTTAAAAGGCATTGATTTCACGCTGCTCGCGGGCCAGGTACACGCCCTGATGGGCGGGAACGGCGCGGGAAAATCGACGCTGATGAAGATCATCGCCGGAGTTGAAACGCCCGACAGCGGTGAACTTTCGGTTGCGGGGGAGTCTTTTGCACGGCTTACGCCAGCGCAGGCGCATAAGCTCGGCATTTATCTGGTACCGCAGGAGCCGCTGCTGTTCCCCAACCTGACGGTGCGGGAAAACATCCTCTTTCGCCTGCCCCGTGAACGGGATCTGGAACCGCGCCTGGCCGATAAGCTCCAGCAGCTGCAATGCCAGCTTAACCTTGATGCCACCGCCAGCACTCTGGAAGTGGCGGATCAGCAGATGGTAGAGATCCTCCGCGGATTAATGCGCAACGCCAGGATCCTGATCCTCGACGAACCCACCGCCTCGCTCACGCCCGGCGAAACTGAACGCCTGTTCCGCCAGATCCGTGCGTTGCAGGCGCTTGGCGTCGGCATTGTTTTTATCTCGCATAAGCTGCCGGAAATTCGCCTGCTTTCGAGCCACATCTCGGTGATGCGCGACGGTGCAGTGGTGCTGAGCGGTGAAACCGCGCAGTTTGACGATAACGCCCTGATTGCCGCCATGACGCCAGTGAGTCGGGAAAAATCTCTGAGCGAGACGCAAAAGCTGTGGCTGGCGTTGCCGGGCAACCGCCGCACCCAGCCGCAGGATTTCCCGGTGCTGCGCGTGGAGGATCTCACCGGGGAGGGGTTTATCGATCTGAGTCTTGAGATCTTCGCCGGTGAGATCGTCGGCCTGGCCGGGCTGGTGGGATCCGGGCGCACCGAGTTTGCCGAAACGCTTTACGGCCTGCGTCCGGTGCGCGGGGGGCGCGTCTGGCTGGAGAATCAGGAAATCACTGCCGAGCCGCCTGGTTCACGTCTGGAAAAAGGGCTGGTTTACCTGCCGGAAGACAGGCAGGTTTCCGGCCTGTTCCTCGACGCGCCGATCCGCTGGAACACCGTGGTGCTGAACGAGCCGTCTTTCTGGCAGCAGCGCAGGCGGGAGTCGGCGGTGGTAGAGCGCTATCACCGTGCACTCGGGATTAAGCTCAACCATGCGGATCAAACCGTGCGTACGCTCTCCGGCGGCAACCAGCAGAAGGTACTGCTGGCGCGCTGTCTGGAGGCCAATCCTTTACTTCTTATTGTCGATGAACCGACGCGTGGCGTGGACGTCTCCGCGCGCGCCGATATCTACCAGCTCATCAAAAGCGTGGCCGCGCAGAACGTCGCGGTACTGATGATCTCAAGCGATCTCGATGAGTTCCCGGGCCTTGCCGATCGCGTACTGGTGATGCATCAGGGCGTACTCAGCGGCGAGCTGCCGCGCCATGCCGTTAGCCTCGACAGGATGATGGCGCTGGCGTTCGGAGGGCAATCATGAAGACCTTATTAAAGAACCGTGAGTTGAGCGCGTTTCTCGCCATTCTGGCACTGTTTGCCGTGCTGGTGGCGCTGAACCCGTCTTACTTCAGCCTGCAAACGCTGGGGATGATCTTCGCCAGTGCCCAGATCCTGATCCTGCTGGCCATCGGTGCCGCGCTGGTCATGCTGACCCGCAATATTGACGTCTCGGTGGGCTCGACCGTTGGGCTGTCGGCAATCGCCGTCGGCGTGGCGCTCAATGGCGGCTACAGCCTGCCCGTTTCCATCCTCTTCGCACTGTCGATTGGCGCACTGGCCGGGGCGTTCAACGGCGTGCTGGTGGTGGGGCTGCGCATCCCGGCGATTGTCGCCACCCTCGGCACGCTGGGGCTGTATCGCGGGGCGATGCTGCTCTGGACGGGCGGGAAGTGGATTGAAGGGTTGCCGCCGGGGCTGAAATCTCTCTCTGAACCGCTTGCCATCGGCATGTCGCCACTCGGTATGGTGGTGTTAATTATCGCAGCCGCGGGCGCGTGGACGCTGTCGCGTACCGCGTTCGGCCGTGATTTCTACGCGGTGGGGGATAACCTCGCCGCCGCGCGTCAGCTGGGCGTAGCGGTGAACCGCACCCGCATGCTCGCCTTTACCCTGAACGGGATGCTGGCGGCCTGCGCAGGGATTGTCTTTGCCGCGCAAATTGGTTTTGTCCCCAACCAGACCGGCAGCGGGCTGGAGATGAAGGCCATCGCCGCCTGCGTGCTCGGGGGGATCTCTCTGCTGGGCGGCACCGGCACGCTGATCGGTGCCTTGCTTGGGGCTTTCTTCCTCACCCAAATCGACACCGTACTGGTGCTGTTCAGGCTGCCAGCCTGGTGGAATGACTTTATCGCCGGGCTGGTGCTGCTGGGCGTACTGGTGCTCGACGGGCGGCTGCGTCAGGCGCTGGCGCGCCATCAGCGGGCGCTGAAATACGGCCGCTTCCAGCCAGGTCACAGAGGGGGAAAGCACGTCACTCCCTTTCCCAAACGCAAAAAAGAGGTGGCGTAAATGAAGCTTAACTGGGAAAGCGCGCTGCTGGTTTTGCTGGTGCTGGAGATCCTGCTCTTTGGCGCCATTAACCCGCGCATGCTCGACATCAATATGCTGCTGTTCAGCACCAGCGACTTCATCTGTATCGGTATCGTGGCGCTGCCGCTCACGCTTGTCATTATCAGCGGCGGGATCGACATCTCGCTGGGTTCGACCATCGGCCTGTGCGCCATCGCGCTGGGGGTGATGATGCAGGCCGGGTGGCCGATGGCGGTGGCCATTCCGCTGACGCTGCTGCTCGGCCTGCTGTGCGGGCTGGTGAATGCGGCGCTGATCCACTACACCGGCATCAGTCCACTGGTGATTACCCTCGGCACGCTCTATCTCTACGGTGGCGGGGCGTTGCTGCTTTCCGGCATGGCGGGGGCGACGGGCTATGAGGGCATCGGCGGCTTCCCGGACAGCTTTACCGCGTTCGCGAATCTCACGGTCGTTGGCCTGCCGCTCCCGCTGGTGCTGTTCGCTGTGATTACCGTTTTCTTCTGGCTGATTACCCACCGCGGGCGCTTTGGCCGTCATCTGTTTTTGATTGGCCAGAACCCGCGTGCGGCACGCTATGCGGCGCTGTCGGTTAACGGTATGCCCTACGCGCTGTATGGTCTGGTGGGCGTGGCCTCGGCCATTGCCGCACTGGTCATGGTCTCCTATTTCGGTTCCGCGCGGTCAGATCTGGGGCGCGATTTGCTGATGCCTGCGCTCACCGCCGCCGTACTCGGCGGGGCGAATATCTACGGCGGGTCAGGTTCGGTTGTCGGTACGGCGCTGGCAGCGCTGCTGGTGGGGTACCTGCAACAGGGTTTACAGATGGTCGGCATCCCCAACCAGGTATCGAGCGCGCTTTCAGGAGCGCTGCTGGTTGTGGTGGTGATGGGTCGTTCGCTGAGTCTGCACCGCGAATGGGTGCGTTCTCTCTTTAGAAAACTTTCCGGAGCGTAAAGATGAAAACAAAACTGATAGTCCTGGCAATGGCCCTCAGCTTCGCCTCGGCGCAGGCGGCGGATCGGATTGCCTTTATCCCGAAACTGGTGGGGGTTGGCTTCTTCACCAGCGGCGGCAACGGTGCGAAAGAGGCGGGGAAAGACCTCGGCGTGGACGTCACCTATGACGGTCCAACCGAGCCGAGCGTTTCCGGCCAGGTGCAGCTCATCAACAACTTCGTTAACCAGGGCTACAACGCGATTATCGTCTCTGCCGTGTCGCCGGACGGCCTCTGCCCGGCCTTAAAACGCGCGATGCAGCGCGGCGTCAAAGTGCTGACCTGGGATTCCGACACCAAACCGGAGTGCCGCAGCATATATATCAACCAGGGGACGCCGGAACAGCTCGGCGGCCTGCTGGTGGAAATGGCGGGCAAGCAGGTCACCAAACCGAATGCCAAAGTGGCATTCTTCTACTCCAGCCCAACGGTCACCGACCAGAACCAGTGGGTGAAAGAGGCGAAGGCTAAAATCGAGAAAGATCATCCTCAGTGGCAGATCGTGACCACTCAGTTTGGCTATAACGATGCCACCAAATCCCTGCAAACCGCCGAGGGGATCTTAAAAGCGTATCCGGATCTGGATGCGATCATCGCCCCGGATGCCAACGCCCTGCCAGCCGCTGCGCAGGCAGCAGAAAACCTGAAGCGGGAAGGGGTGGCGATTGTCGGGTTCAGCACGCCAAACGTCATGCGTCCATACGTGGAGCGCGGCACGGTAAAAGCCTTCGGCCTGTGGGACGTGGTGCAACAGGGCAAAATTGCGGTCAATGTCGCCGATCGTTTACTGAAAAAAGGCGATCTTAACGTTGGCGACAGCGTGGACGTGAAAGAGATCGGTACGCTGAAGGTCGAACCGAACAGCGTGCAGGGCTACCAGTATGAGGCGAAAGGTAACGGCATCGTGCTGCTGCCGGAACGCGTGGTGTTCACTAAAGAGAACATCAACAAATACGATTTCTGACGGGGGAACAAATGGCTGATTTAGACGACATCAAAGACGGTAAGGATTTTGGCATCGGCACGCCACAGCAAAATGTGCCGTTTACCCTGAAGGGCTGTGGTTCGCTGGACTGGGGGATGCAGTCCAGGCTTTCGCGCATCTTCAACCCGCAAAGCAACCGCACGGTGATGCTGGCCTTTGACCACGGTTATTTCCAGGGGCCGACCACCGGCCTTGAGCGTATCGATCTCTCCATTGCGCCGCTGTTTGGCGAAACCGATGTGCTGATGTGTACCCGCGGTATCCTGCGGAGCACCGTGCCTGCGGCCACCAACAAACCGGTTGTGCTGCGCGCCTCCGGCGGTAACTCAATTCTGGGCGAATTGTCCAACGAGTGCGTGGCGGTGGCAATGGAAGATGCGCTCCGGCTGAACGTCTGCGCGGTCGCAGCACAGGTCTACATTGGCAGCGAGTTCGAGCATCAGTCGATCAACAACATCATCAAGCTTGTCGACGCCGGTGCCCGCTACGGCATGCCAACCCTCGCGGTGACAGGGGTGGGGAAAGAGATGGCGCGCGACGCGCGGTATTTCTCACTTGCCAGCCGCATTGCCGCCGAAATGGGGGCGCAGTTCGTCAAAACCTATTATGTGGATGAGGGCTTTGAAAAAGTCACCGCCAGCTGCCCGGTGCCGATCGTCATCGCCGGCGGCAAAAAGCTGCCGGAGCACGAGGCGCTGGAGATGTGCTGGCGCGCGATTGACCAGGGCGCATCCGGTGTGGACATGGGGCGCAATATCTTCCAGTCCAGCGCGCCGCTCGCCATGCTGAAGGCAGTGAAAAAAGTGGTTCACGAGAACATGAGCGCCCGTGAAGCGTTCCAGTTCTGGCAGGAAGAGAAACAGGGAGAAGCAAAATGAACGTGACGTTAGTGGAGATCAACATCAAACCCGAGCGGGTGGACGAGTTTCTGACGGTGTTTCGCGCCAACCATGAAGGGGCGATTAAGGAGCCGGGAAACCTGCGTTTTGACGTCCTGCAGGATCCGAGGGTGAAAACCCGGTTCTTTATCTACGAAGCCTATAAAGACGAAGCGGCGGTGCTGGCGCATAAGCAGACGCCGCACTATCTGGCGTGCGTGGATAAGCTTGAGGACCTGATGTCGGAGCCGCGCAAAAAACGCAGTTTTGTGGGGTTGTTGCCGGAGTAGTTTTTTTTGCCCGGTAGACCGGTCTGCTGGGCAAGCATCGATCAGGGATGATGCTTTTGTAACGTTGTGAGCAGGCTGTCTGCACAATATTGTCTGAGGAGTTTTTCATCTCTTTCAGGCAGGTCGCTGTGAAGAAACGCTTCCAGACTCTCGGTATTTACACCGTTAAAAATGAAAATACGGTCGGGATGGTAAAGCGCCATGTTTTTAATCGACGCGTTTGTGGTGATCAGCTTCTTATTCAGAATCAGGGCTTCCAGAGCGCGGAGAGTTAATCCCTGTTGCTCAGGTTTGTTTATTTCCAGCATGACAGAGCAGCGTTTGGCTTTTTCAATATTTTCCTGATAACTCAGTTTTTTATTTTGACAATTATCGGGATAGTTACCCTGGTTATCGTACTTATCCAGCAGGTAGAAATCTGTCTTGTAGCCGCAATTTTCGAGTACCGGCGTCAATGTGCGCACAACATTTGCGCGAATGGGTTCATAGCCACCGACAAAAAAACAGCTTTTATTTTCAGTTGGATTTTGTTTTTGAAACTGCTCGATTTCTTTCCAGCTAAAGGGCAAAAACTGCTCAATCGCACGCAGGTTATAACGTTCGCAATCGGCGGGATCAAAGCTATAAATAGCATCAAAGACCGGGCGAACGGTCTCGATGTAATCTTGATCCTGAGCCAGTTGCCCAAGGTGACGTCGTTTCCGTGTCAGGGCTTCAACGGAGTCGCGGAGAATCAGCACTTTTTTACAAGGCATACTGGCGACATAATCCAGGAATGGAAAGACGCTGTATCCATTGCAAATCGCAATATCATCGGGCTTGATTGCTGATAATTTCACAGCACAGTGGGTGCGTTTATGCCATTTTTTTAATGCGTTGCCTGGTAACAGGGCATTGATTGATTTATAACGTCGCATAATGCGATTAATTTGCTTAACGGGATGATCCTGAGCAAGCGAATTAAGCATCATGATTTCGAAAGGATTGACCCATTCCAGAAAAAAATAGCGCATGGTCCCTCAGAGGTGGCTGGCCGATTATCGGGAAATGATATCTCATACTGGAAAAGGAATCATTATTGCGAGATTCCACGTTTGATCGGGGACGCAACAGATTGATGAAGTTTTGTAGGCCGGGTAAGCGCTAGCGCCACCCGGCATTTTTCAGGCCAGCTTCAGGTCCGCCAGGATCGCAGCAAGCGCCTCGCGCGGCTCACCCTGAATCGCCTGCAGTGGGAAGGGGAGCGCCGGTGCCTCCACTTTTCCCATCATCTCGGCTGCCGCTGCCATCACCCGCACGCTGCCGTAACGGCGGAACAGCGCCCACAGTGGCTCCAGACGTTCTGATTCCATGCTGTCTTTCGAGTGCGCAATTGCCAGTGCCGCCTGAGGGAACAGCCCGCCGACGACGGAATACCAGACGTCAAACCCGGCCTGCAGGGCGGATGCTGCCCGCCAGTCGCCGCTTATCCCCAGCGTGACCGTCTTCGGAAGACGCGCCCGCACCTGCGACACATCCTCCGGCATGTGGCCCATTTTCACCGAGCCAATATTGGGCAGCGCCGCCACGGCAAACATCAGCTCGTCGCTAAACTCAAACCCGGTGGTGGCGGGATTATCATAAACGCACAGCGGGACGGAGAGCTGGTGAGTTACCGTCTCATATAGCGAATAGACCTCGTCCGTCGTCAAACGCTGGTACGACACCGGTGCCATCAGCACGCTGGATGCTCCCGCCTTCTGCGCGCGCTCAGCCAGACGCAGAATGTCATCCAGTCTCAGTGCGCCAATACTGACCATGACCGGAATGTCATTGGCATGTTCTACCGCGCAGCGGGTAATGTGCGTGCGCTCCTCAACGGTGAGGTAGGCATAGCTGCCCGTTGAACCCAGAATACCCAGCGAATCCACCCCCGCGTCGATCAGGGGGCGCAACAGGTTGATAAAGGCCTGCTCGTCAAACTTCCCCTCTTTCAGGGGCGTTAACGGAAACGCACTTAACCCGTGAAACATCGTGTTGTCCTCTTACAGTTCCAGCAGTTGAACCTGAGCCGTTGCGCCTGGCATTAATCGTTGCAGATTGCTGACCAGCTCCTCGCCCGCTTCTTCGAGCGCACCTGACGGCATCGTTGGCAGACTTTCGAGAATAAACCACATGGTCTGCGCCTGGCTATCAAGACGGGTGCGTATCCCTTGTCGCCAGTTCCAGCGACGACAGGTGACGCCCATATCGTCGCGCCAGATGACCTCGCCAGCATCCGGGTATTCCACCACCGGCTGGCCCTCTTTCAGAGTGTCAAAGGGTTCATTGCCCTCGGCCAGCGTCAGGCGCGGCGCACCGGAATAGGCCGCGAGATTCTCGCCCCCTACCGGAATGGCGTAGCGAATACTGACCGCATTATAGATGTCCACCACCGGGTCGAGTGAAGGTAGCGAACCGTCTTTAAGCACCCGCTTTCGCAGTGCGGAGGCCGAGCAGGGGGTACGTTTTGGCTTCGCGCCAAAGTTTTTAAATACCTCATCCCAGGCGGCGAGATGCGCTTCTGCCCACTGCACATCATCATTCAACACCTGCTGGCAAGCCTGCGTCAGCGCGGCGGGGGCAACTTCTGGATGGGTAATCTGTGCGGCTTCAACCAGAATGCTCAGCGCCCGAAAGCCCGGGGCAATCCCGGCAAGACGCGGGTCTATTGACGGCGTAACGAGAGACATAAATAATCCTGTATTGACTGTTTTATACCATGGTAGTGACCAATGACTGATAAAGTCAATATAATGACTGAGCAGGGGGCCGATGTTGCCCAGGTAAGCCTGGCCGTGGCGAACCGCATCCGCAGTTGGCGTAAAGATAAAAAATTGTCGCTGGATGAGCTATCCCGCCGCGCCAGCGTCAGCAAAGGCATGCTGGTGGAGATCGAAAAGGGGGCCGCCAATCCCAGTATCGCTATCCTGTGCAAACTGGCTGCCGCGCTGGGCGTTTCCGTGGCGGATATTGTTAACGTCTCCAGCGAACCGGTCGTGCATGTTATTGAAAAACAGGCCATCCCGGTTCTGTGGCAGGGCGCAAAGGGCGGTTCTGCCAGATTACTGGCGGGTACCGCTGGCCCGGACATGATTGAACTGTGGCAGTGGGAGATGCAGCCGGGGGAACACTTCTCTTCACCGGGGCACCCGGCAGGCACATGTGAACTGCTACACGTGAACGAGGGGGTATTGTCGCTGACGGTGGGCGAGACGGTGACGCAGGTTGAGGCTGGCGCGTCGGCGGTCGCCAAAACAGAAATGGCGCACGGCTATGGGAACGAAGGCGATACCGTGCTTCGCTTCACCATGACGGTGGCGGAGTTTCACCGGTAAAAAACTGCCCGGTGGCGCTAACGCTTACCGGGCTTGCTTAGGCCGGGTAAGCGTAGCGTCACCCGGCGCTTTTTACGCCTCTTCCACGCTCACACGCAGTGCTGCCAGCGCTTTACGTGCCGCTTTCAGCACCTGCTCGCACTGCTCAATCGTCAGCGTCAGCGGCGGTTCAATACGGATGGTTTTCGAGTTGTTGAGCGTTCCGGCCACCAGTACCCGCTGGCGGAACATCTCGCTCGCGAAGCTATAGCCGATTTCGTTGTCGACAAACTCAATCGCCATCAATAACCCTCTGCCGCGTGCATCCTGCACCAGATCCGGATATTCCCGGCCCAGCTGGCGGAAGCCATCCAGCAGCATGTCGCCTTTCTGCTCCGCCTGCGCAGGCAGGTTTTGTTCCAGCAGCACGTTGATGGTCGCCAGCGCGGCCGCACAGGCCAGCGGGTTACCGCCAAAGGTCGTGGTATGCAGGAACGGGTTGTCGAACAGCACCGAGAATACCTCCTCGGTGGCTACCGTAGCACCAATCGGCATCACGCCGCCGCCGAGCGCTTTCGCCAGACACAGAATGTCTGGCTGAACGTTCTCGTGCTCGCAGGCAAACATCTTGCCGGTGCGTCCCATCCCGGTCTGGACTTCGTCGAGGATCAGCAGGGCGCCAAACTCATCGCACAGCTGACGCACGGCAGGCAAATAGCCCTGCGGAGGCAGGATCACGCCGCCTTCGCCCTGAATCGGCTCCAGGATCACCGCCGCCACGTCATCGCCGGTTTTACGGCATTCACTCAGCGCGGTGCGCATGGCGTTAATGTCGCCGAACGGCACGTGGCGGAAGCCCGGCAGCAGCGGCATAAACGGCTTGCGGAAGGTGGATTTAGCGGTCGCCGACAGTGCGCCCAGGGATTTACCGTGGAACGCGCCGCTGGTGGCAATGAAGGTGAATTTCCCACGCGGCGACTGGTACGCTTTGGCGAGTTTAATCGCCGCTTCGACCGATTCCGTGCCGCTGTTACTAAAGAAGCTGTATTTCAGTTTGCCGGGCGTTAAGGCCGCCAGCGTTTTCGCGAGCATGGCGCGAAGCGGGTCGAGCAGTTCCTGGCTATGGAGAGGTTGTTTCGCAAGTTGATTCTGTACGGCGGAAACCACAACTGGATTACGGTGCCCCACGTTGAAGATACCAAAACCACCAAGGCAATCGATAAACTCCTGTCCCTGGGTGTCGACAAGCGTGTTCAGACTTCCCGCTTGCCACTCTACGGCTCCGTAATCCCCGCCGGCGGTAACAGATTTGCGATACTCCAGAAATCCTGGATTGACGTGCTCTTTAAAGTAATCGATGACCTCTCGGTTAAGTTGTTTCATCTCCTCATGATCAAGCGTTTGCTTCTCTATGAGATTCAATGCGTGCGCGGTACAGGCAAGAGCCGAGGCGCTGGAAGGTAACCTGTTCAAAATATGCTCCCGGGGATCGCGTATCACATGATACTGGTTTAAGTATTGCAGGGATTACGCCACTTCAGAGGACTTAACGAAAATCGGGATAAACGCCAGGTTAAAATAATGTTGCACAATATTTAATCATGCCGATACAACCGAAACGGGATTTAGCGATAAGGCACAGCACGTGCAGGACGGGGCATAAAAGCGCAATTGCACGAAAGGAGTGCAATGCATGCCACTTAAGCGGGCGTTAACAGGTCATGCTTTGCAGGTGATTTCCAAGAGAAAGTATTTCAAATCAATGAATTATAAATTCTTACAAAAAGTGCGGTTTAAGTGAAATCTGCGATCTCCATCAAGTTTAACAACTAAAGATAAATTGGTTACCGCCGAAAAAACAATTACCCACAAATTTAACATTCAAATAACCTGCAAGGGATGCTCACAATGTCCTCTCCAACCTATGTCACCCAGAATGAATATCCTCTGGACGATGACACCACCTTGATGTCTACCACAGACATCCACAGCTACATTACCCACGCCAACGACACGTTCGTGCAGGTGAGCGGTTACCCGCTTGATGAGCTGACGGGTCAGCCGCACAATATGGTGCGCCACCCTGATATGCCAAAAGCCGCCTTTGCCGATATGTGGTACACCCTGCAACAGGGGGAACCGTGGAGCGGGATTGTCAAAAATCGGCGCAAAAACGGTGACCACTACTGGGTGCGCGCGAATGCGGTGCCAATGGTGCGTCACGGGAAGGTGACGGGCTATATGTCGATCCGCACCAAAGCCACGGCGGAAGAGATAGCCACCGTGGAGCCGCTCTACCGCGCGCTGAATGACGGCAGCTGTAAGAAACGTATTCATAAAGGACTGGTGGTGGGAAAGGGCTGGCTGGGTAAACTGCCGGCCATGCCGCTGCGCTGGCGGGTGCGTAGCGTAATGGCGGTGCTTTTTGCCGTCCTCGCCGCCACGCTGATCGCCACCTCCGCAGGGTGGATGCCGCTCGTTGCGGCTGCGGTGGTCATGCTGCTGGGGACGCTGCTGTTTGAGCAACAGATTGTGCGTCCGGTCGAAAACGTGGCGCGACAGGCCCTGAGGGTGGCTACCGGGGAGCGCAACAGCGTGCAGCATTTGAACCGCAGTGACGAGCTGGGACTGACCCTGCGCGCGATAGGCCAGCTTGGGCTGATGTGCCGCTGGTTGATCAACGACGTCTCGAGCCAGGTGGTGAGCGTGCGTGACGGCAGCGACAGGCTGGCCCGGGGTAATGAAGATCTGAACGATCGTACGCGTCAGACGGTAGCGAATGTGCAGCAGACCGTCGCAACGATGAACCAGATGGCCGCGTCCGTGCAGAGCAACTCTGAAACTGCCGCCGAGGTGGATAAACTCTCCGTTGCCGCGAGCAGTGCGGCGACGAAGGGCGGCAATGCGATGCAGACCGTGGTCAAAACCATGGATGACATCGCCGACAGCACGCAGCGAATTGGCTCGATTACCTCTCTGATAAACGACATCGCTTTCCAGACCAATATCCTGGCGCTCAATGCGGCAGTTGAAGCGGCACGGGCGGGTGAGCAGGGGAAAGGGTTTGCCGTGGTCGCGGGCGAAGTCCGCCATCTCGCCAGCCGCAGCGCCAGTGCGGCTAACGATATTCGTAAACTCATTGATGCCAGCGCCAGCAAAGTGCAGTCCGGCGCCGAGCAGGTGCACGCCGCTGGCCGCACGATGGATGACATTGTCGAGCAGGTGAAAAACGTGACGCAGCTTATCGCTCAGATCAGTCACTCCACCTCCGAGCAGGCCACCGGGCTCTCAGAATTAACCCGTGCGGTGGCCGAGCTGGACAGCATCACGCAGAAAAATGCCGACCTGGTCGAGGAGAGCGCACACATTTCTGCCATGGTGAAACACCGTGCCGGGCGTCTGAAGGATGCGGTAACCGTGCTCCATTGAGTCAGTAAAGTTCCGGAAAAGCCGTTTATTCCGTAAGGAATAAACGGCTTTTTTATGACTGCTTGTGACTATTAATGTGCTTTATTGTTAATATAATATTAAATAACTAAAAAAAGTGCCTCAGTTATTTATTCCTGCCTAAGTCAGTTTTCCATGATGCTGTTTTGCAAAACACGCTTCTGGTCGTCTGGTAACGATCGATGAGACGAAATTAATAGCCTCTGCCTATCCATTATGATGGTTATGAAATAAAAAAACGATCAAAGTCATAAAGTTAGCGAATTCGTTACCGATAACAGCGATCGTCTGAGAAATAATCACATCGATGGAGTAAATATGTTCTTACATGACGTAAAGATCGGCACGAAATTATTTCTGGCGTTTGGGTTCTTTATTGTCCTGATGGCAATCAGCGCGAGCCTGTCTCTGCTGAGTCTGAACCGGGCAAATAATGGGATGCAATCCATTATTACCCGTGATTATCCGACCACGGTAAAAGCGAACCAGTTAATCGATAACTTCCAGGAATTTATTAGCACTCAACAGCTGATGCTGCTGGACGAGCAGGGAACTTACACGGGGCAATCTCAGCAGCACCTGAAAGAGATCAGCGAGCACATCACGGTGATCCTGGGCGAGCTGAACAACGCGTTGCAGGATGAAAAGTCTCAGCAGGTGCTGGCGGATATCCGTAGCGTGCGCCAGCAGTATCTGGACTCGCGCTATCGCATCCTGCAGGCGGTGCAGAACAACAATCGTGCGGGTGCCATTCAAGAGATGATGACCACCACCCTTGCCGTGCAGCAGGCTTATAAAGCGAAAGTGAAGGAGCTGATTGCCATTCAAAACAGCGAGATGCAAACTGCAGGCGCGCAGGTAGAAGGGGATTTCAGGTCTAACCGACTGCTGCTGATCCTCATCACCCTCTTTAGCGTCGCGGCAGGCAGCCTGATCGGCTGGTTTATCGTTCGCGCTATCACCCGTCCGCTCGGCGAGGCGGTGAATTTTGCGAAGGCCATTTCAGAGGGCGATCTGACGGGCAGCATCACGCCGCACGGCAAAGACGAAACGGGCTTACTGCTGCATGCGTTGATGGAGATGAAAAACCGTCTGCTGGACATTGTGCAGCAGGTGCAAACCGGCTCGGAGAATATCTCCAGCGCAGCCGCGCAGATCGTTGCGGGTAACCAGGATCTCGCCGCGCGCACGGAAGAGCAGGCAAGTTCCGTTGAACAGACAGCAGCCTCGATGGAGCAGATCACCGCGACGGTGAAAAACACCGCCTCGCACACTGGCGAAGCGACCAACCTCTCGGCAGATGCTGCCACGGTGGTCAAAAACAACGGTGAGATGATGAAGCAGGTGACCAGCAAAATGCGCCTGATTAACGAGACGTCGAACCGGATGTCCGACATTATCGACCTGATCGACGCCATTGCTTTCCAGACCAACATTCTGGCGCTGAACGCGGCCGTGGAAGCAGCGCGCGCCGGTGAGCACGGTCGTGGCTTTGCGGTGGTGGCCGGTGAGGTGCGCCAGCTTGCCCAGAAGAGCGCGTCGTCGGCCAGCGAAATCCGTGAGCTTATTGAGAGCTCCACCAGTCAGACCCAGGACGGCATGAACCTGGTGGAAAAAGCGAGCGCGCTGATCAACGGGATGGTGGGCAACGTGGAAGAGATGGACGTCATCCTGCGTGAGATCCGCCAGGCCAGCCATGAGCAGACGGAAGGGATCTCGCAGATTAACAGCGCGATTGGCCTGATTGATGCCACCACTCAGCAGAACTCCGCGCTGGTGGAGGAGTCCGTCGCCGCGGCGGCATCGCTTAACGAACAGGCGATGCAGCTGAAAGAGCTGGTACGCGTCTTCCGCGTGAGCGAACACGCTCCGGCTTAATCCAGCTGGGAGATCTCGAGCGCCGCGCGGTCAATGACGCCGATAATCTGCTTAAGCTGCGCGTCGCTGAGCTCTCCCTGATTCACCTTCAGGTCTAACACCGCTTTAAAGTTATCCAGCGCCCGCTTCATCTGCGGGTTTTTGCGCAGCTGGAAGCCGACAGAACGCGCTTTGATGCGTGCCTGTATGTGCTCAAGCTGTTCCTGGTTCTCATCCAGCCACTGCTGGCCCGTCACGGTAATCGCAATTCGCTTTCTGCCGTTCTCTTCTTCCGTAATGGTGATAAAGGTCTGATCCTGCAGATAATCCAGCGTCGGGTAGATCACCCCAGGGCTCGGGGTGTAATTACCCTGGGTCAGGTTCTCAATCTCTTTGATCAGCTCATAGCCGTGGCTCGCATTGCGGGTCAGGATATCCAGAATCACCAGCCGCAGATCGCCGTGGCCGAAAAAGCGCGGTCGGCGTCCGCCGCCATCATGTTCGTGTCGCATAGTAATTCCTTCAATTTGATATATCTAAACTATATCTAAGATATATTCAGATGCAATCTAAAAGATCTTGCTTTTTTAATGATTAGTAATCATTATCATTTAAAAATTAATTTAGATATATCGTATTCATCAGAGAAGGGGCTAAAAATGGCATCTACCCGTTACCCACAGCGTGTTCGTAATGACCTGCGTTTTCGCGAGCTGACGGTGCTCCGCGTGGAACGCGTGAGCGCGGGTTTCCAGCGCGTTGTATTAGGTGGCGAGGCGCTGGAGGGGTTTAGCTCCCGCGGCTTCGACGACCACACCAAAGTCTTTTTCCCGGCACCGGGGGCGGTGTTTGTGCCGCCCGTGGTGACTGATGAAGGCATCGACTGGGGCGACGGCGTGCGTCCGCAGACGCGCGACTATACGCCGCTGTATGATGAGTCTCGCCATGAACTGGTGCTCGATTTCTTCATTCATGACGGCGGCATTGCCAGCAACTGGGCGGTTGAGGCGAAAGCGGGGGACACGTTGACCATTGGTGGGCCGCGCGGTTCGCTGGTGGTGCCGGAAGATTACGCCTGGCAACTGTACGTGTGTGATGAATCCGGTATGCCTGCGCTACGTCGACGTTTAGAGAGTCTTGCTAAACTGCCGGTTCGCCCAGAAATTCACGCGGTAGTAACGGTCGGGAACGACGCATATAAGGACTATCTGGCGCACCTGAGCGACGTCGACATCACCTGGGTAGTGGGCCACAGCGAGCAGGCGGTGGCGGATCGTCTGGCGGCGTTGACCGTTCCGGCGGAAGAGTACTTTATCTGGCTGACCGGGGAAGGAAAGGTAGTAAAAAGCCTGAGCCGTCAGTTTGACACTGACGCGATTGATCAACAGTTGGTGCGTGCCAGCGCCTACTGGCACGCTAAATAATCAGGCTGCTGAATCCATCTGCGCTTCGTTCACCTGGTGTTCGAGCGAGGCGCGAACCTCGTGCAGGGCTTTCTCCTGCTGAGCAAAGTACGCCTCCATATTGCTCAGCGACGACACCAGCAGCCAGGACTCTTCTTTCTCCAGCTCCGCCAGCTCGTTCACTAAGGTGTCGATTTGCTCGCGTACCTGCGCCATTTTTTTGCGGATACGTTCCAGATCGTTCAGCCTGTCGCTGGCCATCAGCGGCTCGAAGCCCTGCTGCAGGCGGGCGACCAGCGAGCGAATAGCCTTGACGTCGCCACGCTGTTTGGCCTGGTTGAGCTGCACCATCATCGCGTTGGCTTCCTCTTTCAGGTCGTCCGCCACCAGGTCCGGATGACAGAGTTTGCTCGCCTGCCGCCAGAGACGCTTGAGTTCGTTCTGATCTTCTTCAGAGAGGAGCTTCCCTTTGCGCAGCCGCATTTCGACATCGTGATGTTGCTCGCGATACTTCTCGTACTCTTCGTTGGCTTCGTCACGCGCCTGGCGAGCAGGCTCCTCTTCGCGCGTTAAGCCGCTCTCCAGCTCCAGCGCCTCGGCCAGCAAATTAGCAATCAAATTACTTTGCTGCTCCAGATGCTTGCGCGCTTCAGCCGCCTGCACGGAGTCGGCTGGCAGATCGCGCCAGCGCTGGGTGAGCGTCGCCAGCACCTCTACCGCCTGCGCCATATAGCGCTGGCAGCGACGGTAATCTTCCTCGCGACGACGCGCCTCCGCCTGCTGACGACGCAGGTTCAGCTCCGCCAGGGTTTTACGCAGAGCGAGGATTTGCTGCATCAGGGGACCCAGACGAGAGAAATAGAGATCGTTGAACTCATCAAGCTGCTGCACCCGCGCGTTGCGGCGATCGATGAGATCGCGCAGACGCTCTTCCAGCGCCTTCAGCTCCAGCTTGCTGGCTGCCACTTGCGGGTCGCGCCACGGAGTGATGGCGCGCTGGCCCTGCAGCCAGGCGGTAATGGCCCTGATGGCGGCGGTGTAGTTCTTCTGCTCAAGCGCCACGACGATTGCCTGTAGCTCATCGTCAAACGCTTCATTCTTCAGCCGTGTCAGCTGGCTCTGGATGATGTCGTCATCTTCCAGTTCAATGGCATTTTTAATGATTTCTAGCCGTTTGATCGGTGTGCTCATGATGCCTTTCGCTTTGGCGCTTAAGTATTTGAGTTAAGGGTAGTTGTGGGCAACGCTACAGGAAATAATACACACGGATGATGATCGGCGCGATGGGGGATTTCTTTAGTTTTTAGGGTTTGTGAGGGTGAGCGGCAGGACGGACTACATTTGATTGATTCCGTGTGTGCTTGCACAGGGTGCAGCAAAAAATCAGAGGAGGAATATAGCCTGGCGAATGCCAGGAGGAAAACTCAGGGGACAACAAGGGGGCACCCGTCATTCAGCGAGCACTAGTAGCCAGGCAAATTCTGACAATCATCTCCAAATCTTTAGCAGAGCTGTGGTGGCTTTCTTCTAAGAGACTGTCAATCTGCTCTCCAGTAAGAAATGCCATCTCACTTTCTTCTGTTCTGAACTGTCGAATGTTATCTGGCGGGTTTGGCGCTTCCCATTCGCCAAGTCGTTTCAATTCATTGAACACCGCGAGGAAATACGCGTGCTCTAAGTTCATGGTGCGAGGCGAAACCTGAGTAACGCGCTTAGTACGGGCAAAATGGCCATCGAGCCTTTTTGCCCGGTACGCGGTGAAAAGCTGGGCTAAGAATTCAGTAGCCAGGGGCGACCCTATGCACAGATCTGCCCAGAGCATGGTGCTTTTACGTTTCTCGCCGTCACGCAAAGTTATTCCATGGCGCTCAAACCATAGATGGACTATATCCGAAAGACGACGTTTGTCTTTGCCCTGGCCTAACCAGGGCGTGTCCTCAAATTTTTGCAGTGTGTAATTTTCAAACGCCAGCGCTTCGCCTTTAGTGACAAACTTCCTACGAACCCGCTTGCCGTCTTTACTATCAGTTCTGTCTACAGTGTAAAAATCAGCAACCCGTTGGCCGTTAGCTAACTTTCTTACAGACATAAATTAACCATTCAAAATGAATTTTTTCTGCTGCTGGAATTCTTCTTCTGTAAGAATCCCTTCTTCTTTCATTTTTGCAAGACGTTCAATTTTCGCCATTTGATCATCGAATGATTGAGTGTCTTTGGTCGGTTCTTGTTGTTGCGAGGCAGGGGCGTTCAGAGAGTTTTTTGTTTCGTTCACTAAATTTGTGAAGGGTATAACTGAGCCTTTCATGACATTTTTGATTGTGTAGTTTTGGCCGCTAGTAGAAATCATAATTTCACCAAACATAAGCCCCGTCTTGCCGCCTACGCTCACAATGTTGTTGAGGTTGATGTCAACCTGCTTAACACCAAAAATCATGCCCTTATCAAGGAAAATTACGCGTTTATTTGTCAGTGTGATGAGCCAGGTGTTGCCGTCCATCATGCCACTGGCAATGGCCACCGGACGTTCGCCCGAGTTCAAAATTTCAGGGAGGTGAAAGAATTCTTTTTTTGTACCAAAGGGCGTGTCAGATACAACGCCAGCTAAGCGTTTCATCTCCGCTTTGAGTTGGTCTTTTGATGCTGTTTTGTAGTCAATCATCTTCAAATCCTTATGCTTATCTTATTGTTAATACAACCCTACCAAGAATTTTTATATCTTCTATTGCACAATCAAAGGCCATGCCGACGCCACTTACTCTGACTTTCTTAATTGGGATGCGGGTAAGTGTGCGAATGCTTATTTTACCTTCAATTTCAACCAACCACTGATCGTCATAAACCTCAGTAAATAAGGTATCCACGATAAATTGGCTATTACCTTCATGGACGCAGATTGGGGACTTAGGTAAAGGGACTCCCGGGAGGAATGAGACCTTATCCAACATGTACCTGCCAGCATCGTAAAGAAGGCCATCAACGATTTTTCGACGAGGCATTTTTATAATGTCGAGTTCTTCGTCGTCAAATTTCCTGTCTTGACCAGTAGCAAGCCATTCTAACGATGCGCCAGTTTCAGCTACATACCTAACTAGCATGTCAGCGGGAAAGCCGCCTCGTTTGTAGCGTCCAGCCAGGCTACTCGATGCCATTCCAAAGTGATCGGCAAGCATCAGCTTAGACGTAAAGCCATAAGCATTAATCACTCTGTCGAGTACTTCATTGCTGTGGCTGATTTGTCCGTAAGAGAATTTGCCCATAATTTAGTCAGGTTTTCGCAAAATGCGATAAATCGATTTATTTGTCGCTTAATGCGATCTGGACTCTCCTTGTTGTAGCTTTTTACGAGTATAGGTTAATAACAGTGGATATTGGCGTATCCACAGCAAGAGGAGTTTGCATTATGCGTCCCAACATTACAATCGTGATCCCCGATCCATACATTCCACTTGATGCATATTGCCGCCGTACTGGCATGTCGCGAAGTACTGCTGAGAATTTGATTTCCTACGGAAAACTCCCTATCAAGCCTAAAGGTGCACAGAAAAAAGGGCTGGTTGAAGTGAACATGGTCACCTTAACCGTAATGGCGTTAAGCGAATGCGATGTTTCGCTTAACGCGTAATTCATCCTACGGATTAGGGAGGAGCTAACAATGTTTGACTATCAGACTTCTAAACATGCTCATTTTGATGCTGCTTGCTGAGCGTTTGCGCTAGCGCACAATCTGGAAGATGTAGCTGCTGCCGTTGGTATGCGTTCGCAGATCCTCCGCAATAAGTTAAATCCGGTTCAACCGCACCGCCTGACCTGCGATGAGCTTTTGGCTATCACCGATTACACCGAAGATTCGCGGCTATTGGATAGAATGCTGGGGCAGATTAACAGCCTCCCGTCCGTTCCTATCAATAACGCCATTGAAGCCAACATGCAGTTTTGCGCGTTAAGTGCCGCCGCCAATGTGGGGGCAATCGCTGGGGAAGCCGTTTCAACTGAGCACATGACCGCCGCACGCTGCACACAAATTCTTGATCGTGCCCGTGATGCCATCCATTCCCTTTCCGTTCTGGCTTACACCGTTGAAAGCCGCCTCCAGTCTGCGCCGGTTCTTGCTGCTGCCGTCGATATCGTGACTAACAGCGCCAGTAGCATGATGTGAGGGTTACCGTGATGGTGGCCATTCTGATCCACTGGAAACGGACACGGCTGATTATCTGCCGCTGGGTGAATACTGGGAATCGCTGGGCGGAACGTGGGGCGGGCGTTTCAAATCCCGTCCGGCTGGTAATCACTTCAGCCTGGAACATAACGGGATGCGCTGATGACAAACGGCCTGTGGCAGGTATTGGTTTCGCTGGTGTTTGTCTTGGGCTGGTCGACCGCTGACTGGCGGCGTGACAGTCTGGAACCCGGATAAAGACACGCCTGCTTACTCAGCTGTGCCTCTGCCGGTTCCTATGGCGGGTAACGATTCCGGGATGTACCAGTTTCCACCTGAAGGGACGCTGGTTGAAATTGCTTTTACTGGCGGAAGGCCGGGTAAACCCTTTGTGCGGCAGACCGTACCGGAGGGAACCAGCTTACCGGATATCCAGCCTGGCGAGCAGCTGCAACAGCAGCGTGCGGAAGTGTCTCAGCGCGTCACCCTGGCGGGTGACTGGGTGAGGCAGACAGACCAGACGATCAGTGAAACCTCAATGGCGCGGGTTGTTAAGGCCGCTTCGGAACAGCGGGAGCTGGTCAGCCGGGAAACCATGATTAAAGCCACGGATAAAATTACCGTGCTGGGCACGTCCACACTGATGGCCGGAGCCATTCAGCAGGTATGCACGGGGGATTATAGCCAGGCAGTGAAGAACCGCGTGGCGAGTATCGGCGGCAATGATGAAACAGACATAGCCGGGAGCCAGACAGTCACAACGGGTAAAGACCCGATCGAGAAAATTGGGCAGATACGCAAAAGCGTGGCGGTCGTGCAACAGCAGATTATTGCCCCGGTAGTGTGGATTGACTCTGGCACAATCAATGTGGCGCAGCTGATGCTCGACACGCTCGAGGTGGTGAAAGAGCTGGCAGAGCAAACGGCAAGCCACACGCACAGCAATACGGGAGCACCGACCAACGCGGGAGCCATACGGAACACCGGAACGAAAGCGGACACGCTGAACGGCAAATACTCCCCGTTGATTGGCAAGTAAACCTGTCCAGAACATAACCCGCGAAAGCGGGTTTTTTTATGCCCTTCATCCCCTGGCGGGATATCTCTTTTCTTACCTCTTAAGCGGTTATCGCTACGTGCTGTCAGCGGCGCTATGGCGCGTTCAGCCTTTTCGCACACTCAGAGCCACCCTTAAAACAGATCGTGCGCACAGCGGGGCGCTGGTGCTTCACAGCACGGCCAAAAAAATCTTTCGCAGACCAAAATCGCACTACACCGCACCCGCCTGTGGTTTTTGGATCATAAAAATTTTTCAGTTTTATTTTTCTACAAACCAGACCGACAGGCCGCGCCAGTGCTGGCGGCTTTAAGGAATACCGGAACTGAAAAGATTGAAAAGAATTTCAGTGTTTTTCAGTTTTAGGGATCTGCGTAGGATCTAACGAAAATCGTAACCAACAGATAAGTAAGGAAATTTTTTATTTTGTGTGAGGCGGAAAGATCAAGTGGCGCGATAGGCGGCAGACAAAGAAAAACCAGCAAAGCCGTGGCTGGTGCGGGTTTGAATCGAGATCAGCATTTTAAAAAGGCTGAAAAAATTTTTAGTATTGTTTGAACCAAATTGTGTGTAATTCATTGAGCAATGCCCGATGGTAATCAAGATTCAATGCTAATTTTCATTACACGATAGTAAGCCACATCTTTATGAAATCGTATCTAGATTACAACCAGATTGAGAATATACTATTTCTAATTAGTGCCTTCGCGTTGTAAATTAATACAATCTTTGGGGATTTGGGTTACGGTAAATGCAAATTATTAAAAAATGGTGGGCAGTACTTGCTGTAGTGGGATCTTCTTTGTTCATGGTGGCAACTATGGACTCCAAACAACTCATTGATAATTACCATCTTGCTGAAAAATGGGTTATGTCTAGTCCGACACTTGAAGGCTCATGGTCCTCCTCTTATCCAGGAGAAGATTTTGAAGGCTTGTCTGAAAATAAGTGGATTGAATCGCCAGAGCAAACAGTTGTTGAAGTTTCTATAAACGGACGTGATGTTTCCGGAATCATATCAACGCCTCAGATTAGAGAGTTCATCGATAATACCCCTCAAATGGTAGATTATTTTATGCTTGAAGGCCATCGAACAATGTTCAGCCACTCGTCTGAAGCAAGAGCCTTTGAATACATTGGCGGCCACAAATATATTTTTGCGGAATTAAGTTTTACCCTGGAAGATGGGCGGCTTTTGATGACTGATCAAAGTCCCGGAAAGAGTAAATTTGTGCCCCCAGAAACTACACTCCTAAAGCGGTCAGAAACATCATTTGACGAGCGCTTGCAACTTCATCTTGACGACTATGTAAAAGAAAAGGCGAAAAAGCTCATTCCGATGATTAAAAAGCTTCAGTAGGAAAAGCAGAGGAATGGTGATAGAGGCGCTGATAAATGAGTTTCTAGTAGCAACTACTGCGACACTTTTGCGACACTCAAACACTTATAAACAAAAAAGCCACTCGCGAGAGTGGCTTAATTATATGATTCTAAAGCTAAAATTTGGTGGCCCCTGCTGGACTTGAACCAGCGACCAAGCGATTATGAGTCATAGAATACCTGTTTTCTCAAACTTTCTTATTTGTTCTGGTTTGTATTTTAAATTGCTTTAAATCATGGGGTTGTGGCTTTGTCATCGTTTTGATTTGTTCCTAGATGTTCACGGCAGTAATATCGTTACCTGACCCATTACCTGACCCAAACTTTGATTGGGTCAGGTAAGCGAAAATGAACAGGTGATGACGTGGCAACGCATTTAACGGATACGGCAATACGCGGGCTCAAGCCTAAAAGCACGTCCTACTATGAGTGGAGTAATAGCGGCCAACGCGGCGCAGGGCGGCTTGGCGTAAAAGTGCAACCTTCAGGCAGTAAGATTTTTTACTTTCGCTATTACGTTGATAAAGGCAAGAAAGAGAAGTTTATCCAGTTGGGTATCTGGCCTGAGATGAAACTGGTGACGGCCAATGAGCTGGCGAAAAAGTATGGTGCTTGGCTTATTGAGGGCAAAGAGCCGCAACAAGAGCTTGAGCAACAACGTCTGGCCGAGCAGCACATCATGCAACTTCACCGTTCTCAGGGGTCGTTTGAAGAACTGGTGCAGGGCTACGTTAACAAAATGAAACAGGACAACAAGCGTACCTGGGCAGATGTGTTGAAACGGCTGGAGAAAGAGTGCTACTCAATTATTCCTCGCGAAATGAAGGCAAAGGATGTCACGTCCTCACAGGTTAAAGAAATTCTGGCTGGCATCATTCAACGCGATGCAGTTGTCCACTCGAACCGTATCCGTTCGTATCTGATGGCAGCATTTAACTACGGTTTAAAAGCCGATAACGATCCGATGAATACTAGCGTGGGTATTACGTTCGGTCTTGAAGTTAATCCGGTATCGGCTATACCGAAGCAGTCCTCGGCGGAGAAAGTGGGTGATACATGGTTAACGCTAGAAGAGCTACGTTTTGTCATGGAACAGTTCGCTCAGGCAACTAACGTTGGGCCGCTGATGCAGCACCTAATCCGCTTCTGTGTTTATGCTGGCGGGCAGCGCCCGTTTGAAATGATTGCCAGCCAGTGGAGCGCGATTGACTGGCAGCAAAAGACGCTACTGGTCATAGCTGATGTATCGAAAAACAAGCGTGAGCACCTGATCCCGTTGACTGAATCGGCACTACAGGAATTAGCTTCGGTGAAAGAGCTGACTAAAGAAAGCAACAGTCCCTATATTTTCCCGCTATCAACCAACGGCGAGCGACCGGTGCGCACCGACAGTTTGGCGCGTTCCATTATGTATTTTCGGGCTTTTAATCCTGAGTTTAAAGTTTTCACGGCGCGAGATTTACGCCGGACCTGTAAAACGCTGATGGGAGAGGCGGGGATTAGCAAAGAGATCCGTGACCGTATCCAGAATCATGCTTTGAATGATGTCAGCTCGAAACACTATGATCGTTATGATTATCTGTCAGAGAAACTCAGGGCGCTTGAGGTTTGGGAAGACAGGGTCAATTCCTATCAACGACAGCAGGAACACAATGTCGTGAACTTGTTCGGACGGAGGTAATGCTTGTCAAAATATGAGCTTAATTCAGCAGAAGAGCGGTATCAGCCGGGCTCTGGTGATTTAGTTTTAGCGAACAAGCTGGACATTCTCGACGTGGCTGAAATGGATGCATTGGAATCTGGGCTGCTGCTCATGTTGTATGAGCAGCTATTTATTAGCCAGCAACCACCAGCAACCTTGAGTTTTGAGCATATTCGCGAGTGGCACCGCAAATGGCTAGGTAATGTCTACGACTGGGCTGGAAAGCTCCGTCACGCGAACCTTGCAAAAGATGGGTTTCAGTTTGCTGCTGCGGACAGGATCCCATTGCTGATCGCAGGCTTTGAAAAACAATACCTTTCCCGCTTCACGGAATTGAACACACTGTCTCGCGCCGAGCTGGCTGGTTTTTTGGCTGAATGCCATGTGGAATTTATTTTGATCCATCCCTTTCGGGAAGGTAACGGGCGTTTGTCGCGCTTACTTTTTGATGTACTGGCGGTTCAGGCGGGTGTTGGGGTGCTGGATTACAGCTTATGGGATGAGCATAAAGCATTTTACTTCAAGGCGATTCAGGCTGGTGTGTCAGGTAACTTTGCCCCCATGATCCGGTTGGTTAGCGATATTCTGCCTGATTAACGAGCCAAACCAACCGCTTTAGCCTGTGCCTGAAAGCGCTTGAGCTGCTTCTCGATTTTCTCCACAGAAACGCCGGTTTCAATTGCAGTAGAGCTGGCAACGGTGCGGAAAAGCTGCGTTTTAGTGACCAAAGGATGCGCTGTTTTCTTTGTCATGGGTAGAGCCTCATAGTTGATGCCTACATTCTAGTTCGCCCTGATACTGCTCACAAGAGGGGCTCGAGATTGTGCCATTTATGCATAGTAGGTGCGTGGCGAGCGCGACTAGTTGGCAATCGATTAGCAACGAGCAGATTTGTTTACGGACGTTGGGGCATTTCCGCCTACGTTTGTTAACGCTGTGTCGATTTTGAAACAACTTTTCAAAGCACGAATAGCTAAAGAGCTTTGCTTTCTCAGGGTTCCGTGCTTTTTTCTCAATGAGTATCTTTTTTCAGTTGCTGCTGGGAAAAAGCAGCCGTAAATTTGCGCAGCTTTGTTGTACGAAACTACTATGCAAGGCAGATAAATATCATTCTCCGCAGTGCCGGAGAATCTCCTAAAAAATGAGATAGCGAAAAATGAAAAAAATTATCCTGATTGCCGTTCTGGCGGTAGCAGCATTCACTGGTTCGGCTAATGCCTGCCCTGCTGGGACCCATCCACACGGCGGTACTGGCAGTCATCATGCAGGCGGAACCTGTTACTAAAATTAGTATCCTGACTAATTTGATTGTTAGCCACGTTCTTGCGTGGGCCTTTTAATTGATGCATTCGCAATAACAGAAATTCAATCCGAAATAGATTAAGCCAAATAAAGGGTTAATCTTATCGGTAGTTGCTTGCTTCTATTATTACAGGAAATACCATGAAACTTATTAAAGCAGCCATTGTTGCTGTCACCTTTGCTGCATCCTTATCTGCTTTCGCAAATACCACCTACAGCACCTATGGAAATACGACTTACGGCAGTAACGGTACCACCATGCAGACGTATGGCAATACCACCTATGGTAGCAACGGTGCGACTGCTCAAACCTATGGCAACACAACCTACGTGAACCAGGGTAACCAGAGCACTACTTACCAAACATACGGCAACACCACTTATGGCAGCAACGGCACCACAGCGCAAACATACGGTAATACAACGTATATCAACGACGGTCACGGCAACACCAGCACCTGCCAGGTGTACGGTAACCAGACTTACTGCAACTGATAGCGGTGAGAGTTCCCAAATTTAGTCAACCATTACACCACTCTGCATGGTTGAATCCGGTGAAAAGGATTTGTGTGAAGCGGCGATCGGATCGTTATCCATCGCGCAATTCCCAGTTTTTGAAAATGACGCGCAGTACAGCACCTTCCGAATCATTTCAGTGGATGTAAACCCTTAATCAGTTTTAACGATCTGTCAGTCTGAGAGCTGCGAGCATGAGCCAGGCAATGATTACCCCCGAAATTCAGCAGGTGCTGGACTATCTGAACATCACACGCGGTACCGAACGTTACCGCGATATGGTTGTGCTGGTGGCGAAGTTCGCCTTTTTAAACGACGTATGGCAGATGCGTTTTCTGGTGCAGATCCATCCGCTGTATTTGGCTTACGTGAAATTTAACGATGCTACTGCTGACGACGGCAAGCCGTTCACTCCCGCGATGAAACATCGTATGTGGCAGGACGCCCTTAAGCCGTCAAAAAGCTGGATGCGCACCCGGATTATTTCCGACCTGATGAACTACCGCACTCGCGATGGCATGGCGAATCTGGTACCTGCGCACATCATTCAGGAATATTTTCCGAATGAAACCTACAGCACACAAGCCATCGCCGCGCAAAAACACCTGGATGAGCTCGCCGCCCAGGCAGAAAGAGAACGCCAGAAAAAAGCCCGGAATGAAGCTGTTTCGCAGCAAAAGAAAACGTTCCTAGCTGCGATGTACGAATATCACAAAGAACAGCGCCAGAAAGATATGACTCGCGCCGAAAAGGCCGCAGAAGAAGAACGCGAGCACCGCGCCGCCATTCTCTGCAAAAACTCGCAGGTAGTAGCCCGCGTGCCTGAGCACCATATGAAGTATTTAAACGCCTTCATTGTCGCGTCATTGAGCACCCGCGATTTTATGTCTGTCGATTCCGTGGTTAATGGTTTTTATGCTTGGGTGCAGGATAACGCCGACTGGGTGAGGGAAGGGGCGCTGACAGAGCTTTATGACGTCATTCCCGCACTGGAAACTCCACCAGCAGCGCCGGAAGACGATAAGCCGACCGACGAGCAGCCGGAATCCGAAAAACGCCTCAAAATGGCGGATATTGAGCTGGTGGGCAGCGTGCAGGAGCGCACCGTTAAACAGCGCGACGCGGCGAAGCAGAAAACTTTCCGAGAATACTGCTTTGAGAACTTTGGCGACCGCTGCGCGATCTCCGGCAAGAAGCTGGGCGGCGTGCTGGAAGCGGCTCACATTCAACACGGCATCCGGAACAACCCCAGCAACGGCATCTTGATGGCTCCGACGTTCCACAAATTGTTTGACCGTGGGCTGATGGCCATCAATCCGGAAAGCCTCGGCGTGCACTTTGCGCCCGGCATTGAGTGGGAGGAATATGAAGGGAAGGTGATCGCGCCGCAGGTGTGGGAGCTGGACAAAGAACGTCTGGCGGTGCGCTGGCAAGAATTTATCGAAATCTTTGGGGAACCCAAAAATGAAAAATCTGCGTAAAAATGCAGGCCGGACTTCTACCGGCATCCATATGCTCCAGCGCAGCGGCAGGTTTTACCGTTTCCGCTGTAACCGTGCGACATTAAAACGCTTCACCTCTGTTGATGTTAAGCCCGACTTTCGGCATTTATTCGGGGAGAAAGGGGAGTCGGCCTATCTTTCGGATCCGTTCGATTCGGTTGAAGAAGGCGCTTCTGAACTCTGCCGGTTCGTGGAAAAAGTTTGTGGCGTTCAATGCACATATAGCGAGTGATAATCATGCACCTGATACCCTGGCGCGTCATTTTCTTCTTCATCATTCCATCAATCCTGATCCTCTGGAAAGTACTTCCGTGGGCTCGTGCCAAAGGATTGGGATTCATTACTAAAACCTGCATCAATACCGTCATTCTATGGCCGTGCATGCTTGTTGCACCGTTCAGCCTCGTTTATGTCGATAAATTGATTATCTGGAGCCTGGGCGATAGTACTGCCCCTGGTGATGCAGATAAGGTGGCGTATATCACGAATCAAATGCCGCGTGATATGGACTATGCGCAGCGCATTACAGATGCGAACTATCTTTTGTTGCTACAAGTAGCAGTAGTCGTAGGCATTGTTTTAACGCTGATTTATACGGCTCACCTGGCGCTAAAAAAACGTGGCAAGTCCTGGACGAATCTCTGAGAGGCAGTGAAATATGAAAGATCTGATGTATAGCGAGCTCGTGGAGACACTCAGAAGCAGTAACGAACCGGTGATTGTCGTTATTGATGAGCTTTATCAGAACAAAAAGAAGGTTGCCGCAAGCCTTGCCGCTGATGCTGGTATCTCACCTGTATTCCCTCGCCTACAATTCAGTCCGTCGTCTGAAAAGCTGGAAATGCGCCGTGAAAGTTTACGCCGTATGGGCGGAAAGCCTGTCATGTTTATCAATGATTACCCGCTTGCTTGCCACTGGGAACCTGGGTTTAAGGGATACCGTTTAGTGGACGCAGAGCAATTAGCCATCTTTGCCCGGATTGAAAAAGAGAACGAATGGATCCGAAGCGCTCCGACGAAAGAAGAACAGCGCGAACGAGCTGATCAGGCTATGGAAAAGGCCACAAGCAGTTTCAACAATACGACGTCCGGCATGCTAAAAGAGAGTCAGGCTATCAGCGCAGAACTGGATGAAAAAGCCGCCAGAATCATCGCTGAGCACGACGAGGAAGGGTTTAAAGCTCTCCAGGAAGAATACAGCAAAGAAAGTATCTTCAAACGCCTGCAGCGGCGCATGTTTGGGAAATAAAAGGGATATCGAAATGGAGATAGCAGCAATGAAACAGAACCAGGAGCATTTAGATTTGATCCGTGCCAGCATCAAACACCACGTTGACGCTGGGCATGATTTCTCTATCGCGCAATCTGCTACCAATGTGCTGTTGCGCCTGCATACCCAGGACGGCACACGGGAAAGCTCGCTGTACTCTGGCTCCGGCATCGCAGAAATGTACGCGTTTGCGTGCGATCAGCGCGATACCTACCGGGCAGAGAAGCAAGCCCGCGATTTCCCGACCGTTGAGCTGGTATTACCGAAAGAACACATGATGGCGCTGGCGCAGCTCGTTAAGCGGATCCCCTTCTCAGATGTGCGTAATAGCGCAGTCGATGATCGTGAATGTTATTTGATGATGGATGCGCTGGAGCTGCTGCGTAAAGCCCTGGCTGATGTTGGCTACGCGCCGCGCTGAGGAACCTCGATGAAACGTTTACTCATTGCCACCGTGCTGGTGGCCGTTCTCACCCCGGCAGCGCACGCGGCCACCTTGGGCGAACACAAAGACTGTTCTAAGCCAATCAACGCGCAGGCGCTCACTGAGCTGGCGCAATACCCGGAATACAAGGCCGACCCGAAAACGTACAGCGCCGCGCTGGTGGCATTTTGCGAGCAGAGTAAGACATTTGACACGCTGGGTTACGCCGCGCTCCAGGACAAGGCGAATACGCTCTCTCAAGGCTGGTCTGACAGCCATTTCAAAGGCGATTCTCGCGGCTCCCGATTCGCGGGAATGATGAGTTATAGCCTGTACTGGGCGGTAATGAACGGCTACACCGGCATGGATGAGCCAAAGCCCACACCGAAGCCTAAGCCAACAAACACCACACCGGCAATATCGATGCCGGAATGCGAAGGCATTGCCCGCACGCTGACTGAGAACGCGATCCCCCGTGGCGTAACCGTCACCCTCCAGGAATTCAACAAAACAGCAGGCGAGCTCTATATGACCTGTGCTATCGGCGGTAATGATGGTCACCAGCGTAAAAAGGCCGCACCAGACTGGATTCAGTATAACGGCGGGGCATATCTGGACGCATATCAGCAGGGCTATGCGATCGGAGAACAGCGTTGAGCACAAAATGAGTTATAACCCTCAAACTGATGCGATGAACCCGCGTCAGCTCTACAAACAACTTATCTGGTGGGCACAAGTTCATCCTGTTGCATCAAATTGCTACGGCGAAGACCATCACATAATCCAGCGAGCTATTTTCCGCCATCATAACCGGCTTTATCTGGAGGCTTTAACTGTTCGCCTGACTGCCTGGCACCATTATACCGCTCATCGTCTCTATGCTCGCTGGAAAGAGACAGCACCCGCCTGGCAGGCTGTCTATGCCATGATGTTGGATAAACGCGGTAAAAAGGGGAGTGGTCGGCAGGATATAACTGATGGCGTAACATCAGAAATGTATAACCATGCCAAAGAGCAAGCCATGATGCTGCGAAGTATTGATCCCACATGGATAGAGCGTAATCAGGCTGGTTTGGTGAAGCGGCAGGCTAATGGCCATGCAGATAAGCTGACGGCAGCTCAAGCACTCCGCTGGCAGCGTGAAGGTGAACGCGAGCGCATGGGTGAAACACTACAGTCTTCAATGACTGCCGCAGTATTAGCCCGGCGCGAAGCTACGATGCGTGATAAATATCATTCTGATCCGGAATGGGCGGCGAGTCGTATGGCGAAAGTGAATGAGGCCTGGGGCAGGCCGCTAATCACTATCCGGCTCAGTGACGGGTATCAACAATACTGGCCTTTAGTGGCTGATGCTAACCGCGCTTTAGGCGTATCAAATGGCAAGTTCTCAATGGTGGCCAATGGTAAAAGGCGCTCTGCTGGTGGGTATGGTGCACGTTATGCCACGCCAGAAGAAATTGCTGCAGGGAAAACGCTGGTGGTCGTCGAAGTTCGAAAAGTAAAAACAAAGAGTAGACCGGTGATCCGGATAGATCCTGATGGTACGGAAATCCTGTTTGATACCGTACCAATTGCGGCAGCGGCAACACCAGGCGCATCTGCTTCTAAAATTTGCCTTGTCTGCAAAGGTAAACGGGAAACCAATGCCGGTTATCGCTGGCGATATAGCGAATTACAGTAGTTAGGGTGCTGACTAATACAATCGCCCAGATCATTCGTAAAAAAACGTATCCGGTCGCGTTTTTCACATCCGGTGAAACGTGATCACTACAGTTAAAGCCAGTCACAGCAAGGGCTGGCAGGTGGGGATCATTTTTTGTATTGGTTTTTTCAGTGGGTTTTGATGATCATTTTGGAAAATGATCCGCTTGTTCTCGCTCAGTAATTTACTTTCAACTATATGATTTATTGGAATTAAACATCGTTACGACCAGGCGTGACAGTGAGCGTTTATCCACTTTGATCTGCAGTAATTCGTAATCATTTTGCATTTTCAACCAGTGCTCGGGCGTTCCGCCTAATACATAGCTGAGCCGAACGGTGGTTTCTGGCGTGATCCGCGAGCTGCCGTACACCAGATAATGGCAGGCCGAAAGACTCATGTTCATCGCTCTGGCGAAAGTGGTCATCGTTATTTCATTCAGGGCAAGAATCCCTCTGATTCTTTCTGCAGGGACAGGGCTTTGCAAATTTTCGCAGCCTTGCATCCATCGAGAGCAGGAGCGTAGTGCTCTGCGCTTAGCCTGGCGGGCCCGTTCGTAGGCATAATCAGTTGGCATGACGATGGCTCCATTTACAAGCGTGTTCTGGTGCCCAGCCTGGTCATCAGAAATGAGGTTTTGCGCCATTCTAACCTGTAATCGAGGAGTATAGGCCGTGGGTAATACGCTCATTCTGGCCACCGTTCATTTCTTTGTCCTGTATCGTTTGCGATAGTCTTCGTAGCGGGTATTATTTTGCGCACTGCATTCCAAAATTGAATTTTGCCTGAGCATTTTGCTCGATGGCTGCAATCTCTTCCGAGGGCTTCATGACTAACACAAACTTCTCTCAAACGGCTGCGTTTATCTGGTCCGTCGCTGATTTGCTGCGCGGTGATTTCAAACAGTCTCAGTATGGGCGCGTGATCCTGCCTTTTACGCTGCTGCGTCGTCTTGAGTGTGTGTTGGCGGAGACCAAAGATGCGGTGGTGGCGAAATATGATGAATTAAAAACCAGCTCATTGCCGGAAGATGCCAAAGAGAAGTTTCTGCTGCGCGCCAGCACGTTTTCCTTCTTCAACACCTCGAAGATGGACTTAGGCAAGATGGGCCAGAATGACATCAAAGCCAACCTGGAAAGCTACGTACAGGCGTTCTCCCCGGCTGCGCGTGAGATCTTTGAACACTTCAAATTCAGTGAGTTTGTCGGCCTGCTCGAAGATGCCAACCTGCTGTTTAAAGTAGTGAAGAAATTCGCCACCACCGATCTCAGCCCGAAAGCAATTTCTAACTATGAGATGGGCCTGGTGTTTGAAGAGCTTATCCGTCGTTTCGCGGAAAGCTCCAACGAGACCGCTGGTGAGCACTTCACCCCACGCGATATCGTGCGTCTGACCACCTCGCTGGTGTTTATGGAAGATGATGAAGCGCTGACGCAGGACGGTATCATCCGCACCATTTATGACCCGACGGCCGGGACCGGCGGCTTCCTCTCTTCAGGCATGGAATATGTGCATGAGCTGAACCCTAACGCGGTGATGCGTGCCTTTGGTCAGGAGCTTAACCCGGAATCCTACGCTATCTGTAAAGCCGACATGCTGATCAAAGGTCAGGACGTCAGCCGTATTAAGCTGGGCAACACCCTCTCTAACGACCAGCTACCGCAGGACCAGTTCGACTACATGCTCTCTAACCCGCCGTTTGGTGTCGACTGGAAGAAGATTGAGGGCGAGATTAACGACGAACATACGCAGAAAGGCTTTAACGGTCGATTTGGCCCGGGTCTGCCGCGTGTATCCGACGGCTCGCTGCTGTTCCTGATGCACCTGATCAGCAAAATGCGCGACAACCACAATGTGGATGGCACCGTGAGCAACGGTGGACGTATTGGGATTATCCTTAATGGTTCGCCACTGTTTACCGGCGGGGCGGGCAGCGGTGAGAGCGAAATCCGTCGCTACATTCTGGAAGCCGATTTGCTGGAAGGTATCGTCGCGCTGCCAACGGACATGTTCTACAACACCGGCATTGCTACCTACGTCTGGATCCTCTCCAACAAGAAAGCGCCTGAGCGTAAAGGCAAAGTACAGCTGATTGATGGCACCAACCTGTGCGGCAAAATGCGTAAATCGCTGGGTTCCAAGCGCAACCTGATGGGCGAAGACGATATCAAGCTGATCACCCAGACCTTCGGTGATTTTGAGGTCGTGGATGCCACCACTCTGGAAGAACTGGGTCTGGAAAAAGCCGCTGAGCAAAAATCCAGCCGTGGTCGCCAGCCTGCCACAGCTAAAACCGAAGCGCCGAAAACCTTCGCCAGTAAAATCTTTAACAGCACCGACTTTGGCTATCGCCGCCTGACCATTGAGCGTCCGCTGCGGTTATCTGCTCAGGTGACAGATGAAGCGATTGCGACTCTGCGCTTTGCGCCGAAGCCCTTTAACGCGCCGATGGAACGTCTTTATGAAGAGTTCGCATCCCAATGGCAGAAGGACACCTACGGTGATTTCTCAGAACTGGAGGCAGAAGCGCGCGCCATCATCAAAGCCGAATTTGCCGAGCTGAAAGAGAAGCAGATTAAAGACCTGTTCGACAGCAAACTGTGGCTGGCGCAGAGCGCCTTTATGGAAAAAGCGCAGCAGATTCAGGCAGCTCTGGGGGCGCAGGCGGGTGGCAAAACGCTGGTAAGCAATGACTTCAATCAGTTCCAACTGACCCTGAAAGGGGCCATCAAAACGGCTGGCGTGAAGCTGGATGCAAAAGAGAACAAGCAGTTTATCGAGGCCATCACCACCAAAAACCCGGAAGCCGAGCCGGTGGTGAAGAAAGTGCTGAAAGAAGCTGCTCAGCCGCTGTACGGCGCGTTTGAGTACAAAGGCAAGGTTGTTGAGTTTGAGCAGGACGGCGAGCTGCGTGATAACGAGAACGTGCCGCTGAATCCGGCAGTATCCACCAGCGACCTGATTGAAAACTATTTCGAGTCTGAAGTGCTGCCGCATGTGAATGACGCGTGGATCAACGCCGATAAGCGCGACGCGAAAGATAATGAGGTGGGGATTGTCGGTTACGAGATTCCGTTTAACCGCCATTTCTACGTCTACCAGCCGCCGCGCCCGCTGGAGGAGATTGATGCCGATCTGGATGCGGTCAGTGCCGAGATTATGAAGCTGCTGCAGGAGGTACATTCCTGATGGCTAAGTATAAGGCGTATCCGGAGTATAAGGATTCTAGGGTAGAGTGGCTGGGGATGGTACCCTCTCACTGGAATATTAAACGGCTTGGTCAATTTTTTGAGGAAAGAAGAGATAAAGTTAGTGATAAAGACTATCCTCCTTTATCTGTAACTATGCAGGGTATTGTCCCCCAGATTGATACTGCAGCTAAAACAGATGCAGGCGATAATCGTAAGCTGGTTTTGAAAAATGATTTTGTTATTAATAGCCGTTCAGATAGGAAGGGCTCTTCGGGCGTGTCCCAACTTGATGGGTCTGTTTCATTAATTAGCATAGTAATGGAGCCTAAAAGAATAAACCCTAAATTTGCTCACCATTTACTCCGAAGTTATCCGTTCCAGGAAGAGTTTTACCGCTATGGTAAAGGCATTGTTGCAGACCTTTGGAGTACAAACTCTTCTGAAATGAAGAATATCCTTATCCCTGAATTGGCAGATGATGAGAGTAATGCAATTGCATGTTTTCTCGATCACGAAACCGCAAAAATCGATAACCTGATTGAGAAGCAACAGCAACTGATTAAACTGCTGAAAGAAAAACGTCAGGCAGTTATTAGCCATGCCGTCACCAAAGGGCTAAACCCTGATGTGCCAATGAAAGATTCTGGTGTTGAATGGTTCGGGGAAGTACCGGCGCATTGGGTTGTGATGCATATGCGTCATGCAATTGTTCGGATTGAACAGGGAAAAAGCCCTGAGTGCGAGGCACGTAATGCTGAAGAAAATGAATGGGGTGTTTTGAAGTCTGGGTGCGTGAATAGTGGTCTTTTTAATGAAAAAGAGCACAAAGCGCTACCACCCTCAATAATTCCAAATATTGAGTATGAGGTTCATCCCGGTGATCTCATTATGTCTCGAGCAAGCGGTTCGGTCGATTTAATCGGTTCAATGGCTTTTGTCTATAATTGTCGAACGAAATTGTTGCTTTCAGATAAAACATTTAGAGTTATACCGACAAAAAAAATTGCCTCTGAATTTTTATCTCATTTAATGGGCTCCCTGCCAATGCGAAACCAGATTAAATTGGCTATAAATGGCGCTGAGGGGTTAGCAAATAATATAACGAAAGAATCAATAAAGTCATTTTATATGGTTGCACCCAGCTTTAGCGAACAAATCGAAATTGCTAGTTTTATAACTGGAAAAAATAAGATCTTTGATCTGCTCGAAACAAAACTTAATAACTCTATAAAACTTCTCCAGGAACGCCGCACCGCCCTGATCTCCGCCACCGTCACAGGAAAAATCGACGTCCGCGATTGGGTTGCCCCTGACGCGCAGGATGTTGAGGCAATTCAGGAGGCCACCGCATGAGCATGGACAGTACCAAGGAGCTGATCTTCCAAAATGAGATGATTGCTCAAATGGAGGCAAAAGGCTGGATTCGTGGCACAAATAACGGCTACGATCGCGAACGCGCACTGTACTCACAGGATGCGCTGATCTTTGTGCAGACCACACAGCCGCAGGAGTGGGAGAAGTTTGCTAAAATTTATCCTACCGATACCGAGCGTCATTTCCTCGATGCGCTGGTGGCGCAGCTGAAAAAAGCGGATATCAATGCTACCGATATGCTTTCACGCACTTACGGCACGCTCGGCGTGCTGCGTCACGGTATCAAAAGCCATAATGCGCGTTTTTCGCTGTGTCAGTTTAAGCCGGAACATAACCTTAATCCGGAAACCCTGACCCGCTACAAACAGAATATCTGCCGCATTGTGCCGGAGCTGGTTTACAGCCCGCATGCGTCGAACGCTGCATTTGAAGAAACGGGTAGCAAGGCAAAGAAATGGCGTATCGACCTGGTACTGTTCGTCAATGGCCTGCCGATAGCGACCCTCGAACTGAAGTCTGAATTTAAGCAGGCGGTGCAAAACGCCATTACGCAATATAAGAAAACGCGTTTGCCGAAGGATCCTGGCACCAACAAACCTGAGCCGCTGCTGACCTTCAAACGCGGTGCGCTGGTGCACTTTGCCGTCAGCCAGTACGAAGTGTTTATGGCGACCAAACTTGATGGCGATAAAACCTTCTTCCTGCCGTTTAACAAAGGGACTCATGACGGCGGTGCGGGAAACGACATCCCGGAAGATGCCAACGACTACGCCACTAGCTACCTGTGGAATGAGGTGCTGTTGCCGGACAATCTGCTGAAAATTCTCGCGAGCTTCGTGCATCTGCAAATCGTCGAAAAAGAAGATGCCATTGGCCTGAAGTACAAAAGCGAGAGCCTGATTTTTCCGCGCTATCACCAGTGGGACGTGGTGAACAAACTGATCACCGCCGCAACAGCAGAAGGCACCGGCAATAAATACCTGATTCAGCACAGTGCGGGGTCGGGCAAATCGAACTCTATCGCCTGGACGGCCCACCAGCTTTCCCGGCTGTATGATGAAAATGGCGAGAAGCAGTTCCACTCGGTGATTGTGGTGACGGACCGCACCGTGCTGGACGATCAGCTGCAGGACACCATCTATCAGTTTGAACATCAGGATGGTGTGGTCGGGCGTATCAATAATAAAGAGGGTGATGGTTCTAAATCGGAGAAGCTGGGTAATGCGCTTTTAAACGCGCAGCCGATTATCATCGTCACCATTCAAACGTTCCCATTTGTTCTAAAGACGATAGAGAGCAATGTCAGCCTCAAGCAGCGAAAATACGCGGTGATTGCCGATGAAGCGCACTCCTCGCAGAGCGGCTCTACGGCGCGTCAGCTGAAAGAAGTGCTGATGACCGAAGAAACGGATGACGACGTAGAGATGTCTTCAGAAGATATTCTGGACGCCACCGTCGCCGCGCGTAAAGGCAGCAACAACCTCAACTATTACGCCTTTACCGCCACACCGAAAGCCAAAACGCTGGAGCTGTTTGGCCGTCGTCCTAATCCACTGGAACCAGCTTCAAAAACTAATAAGCCAGAAGCGTTCCATGTTTACTCCATGCGTCAGGCCATCGAAGAAGGCTTTATTCTTGATGTATTGAAGAACTACACCAACTACAAGGTGGCGTACAAGCTGCTGCAAAAGCTGGACGATCCTGACAGGGAAGTGGACAGCAAAAAAGCGAAGATCAAGCTGAACCAGTGGGTCTCGCTGCACGATCATAACGTGTCGCAGAAAGTGAAGGTGATTGTTGAGCACTTCCGCAAGCATGTGATGCACTTGCTGGCCGGCCAGGCGAAAGCGATGGTGGTAACCAGTTCGCGTAAGGCGGCGGTGCGCTATAAGCTGGCGTTCGATAAATACATCGCCGAGCAAAAGTACGACAAGATCAGCGCAATGGTAGCGTTCTCCGGGGAAGTGGAATTCCACGAAGAGGACCATAACAGCCTTGCGCTGCTTAATCAGAAGTTTACCGAAATTAATATGAACCCTGGTCTGAAAGGCCGGGATATGCGTAAAGCGTTTGATACCGACGACTACCAGGTGATGCTGGTGGCCAACAAATTCCAGACCGGTTTTGACCAGCCCAAGCTATGCGCCATGTATGTGGATAAAAAGCTGGGCGGCGTGGAGTGCGTACAGACGCTGTCGCGCCTGAACCGTACCTATCCTGGAAAGGCGCAGTCCGGTACCTTTGTGCTCGATTTTTACAACGAACCCGACGAGATTTTGGGCGCTTTCCAGCCGTACTACCAGACAGCGGAACTGACGGATGTCAGCGATCCACAGTTGGTCTTTGAGCTTTATGAAAAGCTGCGGGCCAGCGGTATTTTCTTGTGGAACGAAGTTGAGCAGTTCTGCGAGGCGTTCTTCAGCAAAAACAAATCCAACGCGGCCATTAGTAATATCTGCAAACCAGCAATGGAACGCTGGAAGCATCGCTACACCTCGGCGATTGATGCTTATGTGCTGGCGAAAGAGATGTTTGAGCGCACCAAAAAGACCGGTGATGTTGTGCTGATCACCAATGCGGAAAACACCTTTAAGGACTGCGAGAAAGAAAAAAGTAAGCTCGATATCTTCAAGAAAGATCTCGGCAGCTTTGTCCGCTTTTACGAGTTTATGTCGCAAATCGTCGATTACGACGACAAGAACCTGGAAAAGCTGAGCCTCTTTGCCCGTCACCTGCGCCCGTTGCTGCATGAACAGCGCATCGAAGAGGACGAGATTGACCTTAGCAATGTGGAAATGAGCCATTACCGCCTGTCGAAGCTCCACGAACAGCATCTTAAGCTGCAAGAGGATGCTGAAGAATACAAAATCAAGCCGGGTAATGATGTCGGTACGGCGAAGCCTAAGGACAAGAAAGAGGAGTTTCTTTCAAATATTCTGGCTCGTCTGAATGAGCTTTTTGTCACCGATAATCTGACCGATAAAGACATGATCAATTATGCTTTTGCGGTGCGCGACAAACTGTCAGAAAACCAGGCGGTGATGACTCAGATCGCCAACAATACGCGTGAGCAGGCGATGCTGGGCGATTTCCCGAAAGCCATTGATGATGCCGTGATGGACAGTAACGACGCCCAGCAGGAGATGATGGTGCAATACCTCTCTAACCCTGAACTGGCGAAGGGCTTTGCACGCGTGGTGTTTGATATGTTGAAAGGGGCTTAATTGTTGCACTGATTGGGAGCAATAGGGCAGGACATCACCGAGAACAGATGATGCGCCTGCTTTGTTCCCTCTGACTTCTTGAGTTAGTTGCGTTCATTTACAGGAGCAAGCTATGCCTACCGTAGGTTGGATTCAGGAGACGGCCATTGACCTCTTTCTTGAACGAGGTTTTTCAGCGCATGAAAAAGGGTCTGCGACCAAATTTAAATGTCGTGAATGCTCGATGGAATTTTCTTCTATAGCAGAGCGTAGCCAACATGAACGCCTTCATCCTGTTGCGAATCCTATGCTTACCATCGATGGACGAGAGGTCATGGGAGATAACTTCAAACTTACTCGAGCGGTAGGTCCGGAAGACATTGTATTAAGTTGTGTTGATGAAATTGAACTGAACGGTGATGTTCTCGGAAACCCGGACGAGTTATTGAAACAACTCTGTTCAGCGAAGAAAGGCTTTTTTGATATTAAGCTATCGCGCCGGGGGATCCGCCCTAAGCGCATTAAGATTGATTTGCTGGTGGCCTCTCTGACTCAGCTTGAACAGGTCGATCAGAGTTTCTTGCGCTTGTTTGGCCGGGATGATTTCGATGGCGATACGATATCTCATTTCATAAGTGAAACGGAGGGCTGCGATGAAGTTATCTGGTACAGAGATGGGCTTATTCGTTATTTACATGGCGTGATGGCGAAGGATCAGCGCGCTGAACGATTAACCACTGAAGACTTTGCAAAGTGTTTTAATCGTTCACATCAGTTACTTGTGCAGTATCCCACGGCGTTATCGTATTCACTGTCTCAACTCATTAAATTCTCATTTAATGATTTCTCAGATTTCCATGGGCGATCGTCTATTTCTCGTCTGGATGACGCGTTGATGCTCTTCCGTGGGGATACTATTTTGACCAATGCTGGCGACCAGAATGTCATTTTAAAATTACCGACAGACCATATTACCAGCCGTATTCTGAATGATTATGTCGCCCATTTTTCACGCTATACACTGGAAAGCCTCGAGCTAGCTATTGACCAGATTAACATCTCGAAACTGGTTAATCAGGATCGCCAAAAACTGAATTACCTTCGTTATCTCAAGGCGACAGAGGAAGGTAATCTTAAAGCTCAGCGTAACTACGGTACAAAATTAAAATATAGTGAAGTTTTTAACGTTACAGTTCCAGAATCAGAGGCTTTAGATGTCTGAAAATAAAGAAAAAAAGACAGGGACCTTATCCTTGAAACGAAACAAGGATCATGCGGAACCCCAAGTTAATGCAGCAGCCACTGAAACTGAATCAGTGATTGCCGAAACCCAGGCCGAGTTCGACAAGGCAGAACGTTTTTCAGACAAAGCGTCGTCAGAAGTAGCTGCGAGCAGTAGCAAAGCGAATGATGCTGAAAAAATAAAAACACTAGAGAGTATTTTAAACCAGCTGTTTATTCCTGTGACGAATAAGGATGGCAAGGTGCGTGCAAGTGCGCTAACTCAGGCATTGCAGACTGATTTAAAGCGCATACAGCAGCCTGGAAGAATACCTAACGAGGTACTTGAGAAGCTGATTGCATCTGTCGGGATGTCAGATCCTGAGTTCAACAAACTGTCGCAAGTAGTAATTCTCACTCAATCGAATCATGAGGTTAGCAAGGTAGTCCTCGATTTTGCCGTAAAGGCATTAAGTGAGCATTGGGTGGGCAAACACCTGGGGTACTCAAATCTCTTTCTGTCGGAGGCTGAACCTCTGAGTTTGAGTAATCCGGGGATTCTGGCGCACTTAACCCGTAGCTTTAGCGAACGCTATGAAGCAAGAATTACGTCGATTAAGGAGCAGCTTAAGCAGAAAGAGGGCTCAGATAAATCATCTTCTTCGCTTCGCTCACTAACTCCGGAGCATCTTCGCCAGCAATGCGAAAATTTGCTGACTATCTGTTATTTGTGGGCAGTAGAAACAGGCAAATGTGATGTAAAAATAGGCATTCAGGCATTCGAAAATCGCATCTTAGAGCGCGGTGATGGCTTAATCAATGAGAAGAAAATTTGTGGCTTTCTCGCTTCTCAACTCAGCGAGCCGCGAGGCGGTATCGCAGACACGATTAGATATTACGAAGAATTATTGAGCCGCGCTCGTGAAGGGCAGCGAGGCACTGAGACTAGAAATGAACAGCTCAGAAAAAATCTGAATAAAATTGAAGCGGAAAAGGCTCAACTGACGCAACGGGTTTCTGCACTGCAGCAGGAAATTGAGCTGCTAAAAGTTAGCCTAAGTCAGGTTAAAACCCAGTCTGAAGAGCAAGTGCTTGATGATAAAGCTCAGCGTGTACACCTGAAAGATGACGTCAGTAAGGCAAAATCACGCGCTTTCAATCTGTTAAATGAAGATGTTATGGAGCCACTTAAATTATCTCTTAATGCATTGCAGAGAGAAAAGCCGAAGGTGGAAATTGCGACACATTATGTCGAGCTGGTCCTTGAAAGCATTGAGAGAGAATTGTCATGGTTCAGAAAATAGGTATCGATTTTGGCACCACAAACAGTCTGATTTCAGTGGTGACGCGTGCTGGGAAAATTAAATCATTCGATGACTTAGGACGACCTCACCCTTCAGTTGTTCGCTATGAGAGCGATAAAACCATCTGTGGTAAAAAAGCAAAAGATAAGCTCGATCAGCATGGAATCGGTGTTTTAGGAAATACCGTTCGTGGCCCTAAAAAGCTGTTGGGTTGTTCTGATATCAATGTTGATGGGCGTTTACTCAGTCCTGGCGAAGTGGTGACTGAGTATATTCGATATCTTATTGAACACGCCCGAGATGAAGATGACGAAGAAAGTGCCGATTTGAAGAATGCAGTGGTGACTATTCCTGTTGCGATGGGAGGCCGCGAGCGGCAGGTACTTCGTGAGGCATTGCTAAACGCTGGTGTCTATGTTGAGAGCTTTGTACATGAGCCTCTTGCAGCCCTCTATGGCTATTTTCGTGATCAGGAAGACCCTAAAGGGGCACTAAGACGATTCGAAGGCAAGATGTTACTGGTGTTTGACTGGGGGGGCGGTACCCTTGATCTAACGTTATGCAAGGTGGTTAATGGCAATATCCTGCAAATCCTGAACCGCGGTAATAACTCCGTGGGAGGAGACTATCTTGATGATGCTATTCAGAAGTATGTTGAGCAAAAGCACGCAGAGCAGCACAACTGGGACGATGAGAGCCAGCTAGAGCGTAGTCCTGGGATGCTAGCCAAATTACAGGCGGCCTGTGAGCGTGCAAAAATCACGCTTTCAACCCACGACAAGACTTCTATCTTTGTGCCTGACTACTACCTTGGTGAAGGGGAAGAGTCGGAAATCGATTACTGGTTAACTCGAGAAGAGCTTGAGGCTATTTCTAAACGATTAATTAGCCAAGGGATTAATGAAATCGATGCGTTGTTAGCTGATAATCAGGCCGATATTGATAGGCAGACGATCGCTTTGTGTCTGGCTACTGGTGGGATGGTTAACATGCCCCTTATCAAACGGCAGTTGAGTGAGTTGTTTGGTATTGCTTCGCTTGAGATTTCAAAAAAGGGAGACCGTATTATTTCTGAGGGCGCAGCCTGGATCGCGTCGGATGAGTTGAAGCTGACATTATCAAAGCCTTTTGAACTACTCGAAGCACGCAATTCGATTCTGACTATCATCCCTGAGGGGACATTGCTACCGACCCGTGGAAATTCGATCAGCTATCCACAATCCATGTATTGCACAGACCCTCGAGATGGGAATGCACTTGCGTCGTTTAAACGACCACAAATGGTAGGTAAAACTGCTGCCGCAGATCCGCGCACCAACTATGGTGAATTGGTTATCCCGATTAACCCGGATTTTCCCCCTCTGGAAGAGAGAATTGAGCTGGAAATTAGCATCGATGAAAATCTGATTGTTCATGTTTCTGGTGTTGGCGGGGATATGCAGATCCCGCGCTCGACAGAGTTTTATGATCTTGAATTCGGTCTTGCAACGATGACGGTTCAGCCGGAATCAAAAAAAAAACGGCTTAAGTTAAAAGGCGAGAAAAAGCTTCCTTATGGCTTGATGATCAGAGCAAATGTGACGCCTGATAAAGAAGACTGGGAGCTTGTCCCAGGAGAACTTTTGAAAGCTTACAATGACGAACATCCGTTTCTGAGGAAGACTCTTACAGAACAACAAAGAACCGAATTTGTTCGTTATCAGCCATGCAGCAATTGTGGGGCCAGGTGGGGTAAAAATTGTTGCTCGAATAGCTGAGAAAGCTGATTCGCCTACCTATGGCCTTTTATCGTTGTGATTATTCAAGGGTTCTGCAGCCAGTAAATAATTGCTAGCTGCAAGACCTTGATGTGCACCAGTTAACTAAAACAGGCAAGGGTTCAGTGATTATCCTCACTCTGATTATGTCCTTTGAGGAGATAGTCGTATGTTAAGAGCGATTCACTGAGCACCATGTTATTACAGTTCTTAAGTGCCTTAACGTTAATCTTACCGGCCTAACAGCACATTCAAAGTTTGCGTGGGCAGTTGGCTGCTGGCAGAGAGACAACGATTGCCGTAACGTCTGGTTTAGGTATTGAAACGTTTTTTAGTGATGTTTTTCGCCAAATAACTGAGCCGATAAATAATCAGGCCGAGTAAATGGCTATCGCCACGTTTCCAGAAATAATAACTGTTAGATGGCAGGCTGAAAGTGCCCCCGGAAGAGGTCTGCCAGCGCTCCTCTATCATTGGGATGAGTTTCGCCGGATGCTGTATCTTTTGACCGTTAGCCATTAACACACAGTGATAATGCTGTTTCGGGCTGCGACCATGCTCACGAACCCACATCAGATGAAACCAGGTACCAGGATATTGTTTCTTCAGTGTGCTTGCCAGTGTCTGACTGAACTGGCTGATGACCTGATTAGACTCGCTGTGTTCTTTGACATGCAAGTCGAAACGTAGCACCAGCACTTTAGTCGATTGGCTGAATATCTCAGTAAGACAGTTCATCATCGCACGCATGATTTTAGGTTCAGGATATACCGCACGCTGAGACCATTCATACACGGGTAAGGCATAACCTTGATAGATAAAGACACCAAGCTTTTTTCTTGATATCTGAAACGGATTCATGGGTGTGCTGGTGGACATATATTATAAATAATCCTGAGTTAGTTTTGGCAATATGGCCATGAGGCCTGTAGCTCTGATGGTTTATTGTCTGTAAAAATTACGCCATTCAGGTTCATGCTTGTGATAAATAAAACCCGCAGGCTCCGGGAGCCTGCTGATTTTCGTTATATCCTTTAGCGTTTAACTATTTCTGGCGGCCAGCCCACAATGCACTGACCAAATTTATGGGGTGGGGGGAAATCGCCATTACGTATCCAGCGGTTAAGCGTCGGTAAGCTGATGCGAAGAAAAAGGCACACTTCAACTTTGTTGAGGTAACGGCGGAAAGAAACCGGTGCCATATTATTGTGAGAGAAAATATCCATATCGGACTCCCTAACGCTGATGACTCCAGACTAACAAATCAGAAAGCAGCCATGCGCAACTGTGAGAACCCAGTTTTTTGCGCGGGGGAAATTTGCCCTGATTTTCTAGCTCCCATGCACGAGAACGAGAGATGCTGGTAATCGATTTGCGCTCATCTTCACGTACCAATCTGTCGACAGTCAGTCCATAGGTTTTTAGAATGCTAAGTCGTTGTTCTGGTGAAACTTCAAACATTGATAATGCCTCTTTGGTTTTAATGGGTAGGAGGCATTCTGGTTCGTACGACTGGGGACGTATACCGAACCACTTACTGGTTCGGTGTTGATGGCTCAAAAAATGGTCTAAGCCGACCTTCTTTTCTGAGCAAACGTAGTTTGTCTTCGATAGCACGCGTGGCGTCAGGTCCATCCTTAGGCGAGTTATCGGGATTTAAGAGGATTTTTTTGCTCTGGGGTAGCTCAGGATTTTCTTTGAAGAAATTGATGACATCTTCATGTATGGCAGCATTTACTTCTTTCAACGTAAATGAAGCATCTGAAGGTCTGGGAGAGTGAACTTCCAAAAAGGCCATTGCAAGATTATGAATATGATTCTTGACTGTCTTCATGCGTTCATGGCTCTTCTGACCACCATTTTTCCGTTTTTTAGTTTCTCGCTGGTTTTCATCTTTTCTCATGCTGGTTACAACATGGCCTGACTCTACAAGCGTGATTTTGTTAAATCGGTCAGAAAGGTAACGTTTTACATTATCGAGTCGTAAGATGTTCAAATGGTTTAAAATAAATCTGGGAGCCAGTACCTGAAAATCGGCCTTTAAATCAGTAACTGAGCCCGGACCCATACCTGCAATTTGTTGCTTTAACAGATGGCCGCTATCCTCGAAACGAACCTTGTAAACTGACTCCAATCCATTTTCAGCCACCAGTAAGTTATATAGCGCCACCTCAAGGTGTGATAGCAAATCCTTATCGTACTTACTCAGGTTTGGGGTTTCTTCGCTGACGAGGCGTTGCAGCAGAGCATGGATGTCCGAAGCAAAAGTGTTCATGTAAACCTTTAGTCTGGAAGTTGGCATTTCAGGTTCGAAGCCAAAACGTTACCTGACCCATTACCTGACCCAAATTTGACGCAAAGAAAAAGGACTTAGATAATTTCTCATCTAAGTCCTTGATATATTTGGTGGCCCCTGCTGGACTTGAACCAGCGACCAAGCGATTATGAGTCGCCTGCTCTAACCACTGAGCTAAGGGGCCGTGGCGGTGAATTATAAAGTAACTCTCTACAGCAATCCAGCCATTCACACCTGCCTGCTGTTTTTATAAACAATGCATAATCAATCCTTTATACTTACCTTACGATGGATTGATCGGGAGTAAAAATGATCAACGATATTCTGGCCCCTGGCCTGCGGGTGGTGTTCTGCGGAATCAACCCGGGTAAGTCCTCGGCGCACACCGGCTTTCACTTCGCCCATCCGGGCAATCGCTTCTGGAAAGTGATCCACCAGGCCGGGTTTACCGACAGATTACTCAGGCCCGAAGAGGAACAGCACCTGCTGGATACGCGCTGCGGCATTACTATGCTTGTCGAGCGCCCGACGGTGCAGGCGAGCGAGGTCAATCTGCATGAGCTCCGCAGCGGCGGACGGGAGTTGGTCAAAAAGATAGAGGACTATCAGCCCGCAGCGCTGGCGATCCTCGGCAAGCAGGCCTACGAGCAGGCGTTCAGCCAGCGCGGCGCTAAATGGGGTAAGCAGAGCATTACCATCGGCGTGACGCAGGTGTGGGTGCTGCCGAATCCAAGCGGGCTTAACAGGGCAACGCTGGATAAGCTGGTAGAGGCGTATCGGGAGCTGGATGAGGCGCTGATGGTGCGGGGGCTGTAATCCTCTGCGGCCTGATGCCCTCACCCTGACCCTCTCCCACAGGGAGAGGGAATAAACAAAAAAAAGCTCCCCGAAGGGAGCTTTTTCACAGTCAGGACAGGTTAGTCGTCCAGGAAGCTGCGCAGCACTTCAGAGCGGCTTGGATGACGCAGCTTACGCAGCGCCTTCGCTTCGATCTGACGGATACGTTCGCGGGTCACGTCGAACTGTTTACCCACTTCTTCCAGCGTGTGGTCGGTGTTCATGTCGATACCGAAACGCATACGCAGCACTTTTGCTTCACGGGCGGTCAGGCCGGCCAGAACGTCGTGCGTCGCAGCGCGCAGGCTCTCGGTGGTGGCAGAGTCCAGCGGCAGCTCGAGGGTGGTGTCCTCGATGAAATCACCCAGATGCGAATCTTCATCATCACCAATTGGTGTTTCCATGGAGATTGGCTCTTTGGCGATCTTCAGCACTTTACGGATCTTGTCTTCCGGCATCAGCATGCGCTCAGCCAGCTCTTCCGGCGTTGGCTCGCGGCCCATCTCCTGCAGCATCTGGCGGGAGATACGGTTGAGCTTGTTGATGGTCTCAATCATATGCACCGGAATACGGATGGTGCGCGCCTGATCCGCGATAGAGCGGGTGATAGCCTGACGGATCCACCAGGTAGCGTAGGTGGAGAACTTGTAACCACGACGGTATTCGAACTTATCTACCGCTTTCATCAGACCGATGTTGCCTTCCTGGATCAGATCCAGGAACTGCAGGCCACGGTTGGTGTATTTCTTGGCGATAGAGATAACCAGACGCAAGTTCGCCTCAACCATCTCTTTCTTCGCACGGCGGGCTTTCGCTTCACCGATAGACATACGACGGTTGATGTCCTTGACCTGCTCGATGGTCAGGCCGGTCTCTTCTTCAATCTGATGCAGCTTCTGCAGACCACGATAGACATCGTCCTTCACGTCGTGCAGTTTTTCAGACCATGGCTTGTTCATCGCGATAGCGGCGTTGAACCAGGTTTCGCTGGTTTCGTTGCCGGTGAAGAGGGTGATGAAGTTCTTCTTCGGCATTTTGCACTGCTCAACGCACAGCTTCATGATGATGCGTTCCTGGGTGCGTACGCGATCCATCATCACGCGCATGCTGTTTACCAGGTAGTCGAACTGTTTTGGCACCAGGCGGAACTGTTTGAATACTTCAGACAGTTTCAGGATCTCTTCCTGCGCGGCGGCATGGCTGCGGCCTTTCGCTTTGATGGTGTCACGCGTGACTTCGTACTGGGTACGCAGCTCGGCAAACTTCTCACGCGCCAGTTCCGGGTCGATGCTGTTGTCATCGTCCGCGCTGTCGTCGTCTTCTTCCTCATCTTCGTCTTCGTCGTCATCCATCTCTTCCTGAGACAGTTCGGAACCAACGTGAGTCGCGGTAGGCGCCAGATCTTCTTCCGCGTTCGGGTCAACAAACCCGGTGATCAGGTCAGACAGGCGCGCTTCTTCCGCTTCAACGCGATCGTACTGCTCCAGCAGATAGGTGATCGCTTCAGGGTATTCGGCAACAGAACACTGAACCTGGTTGATCCCGTCTTCGATGCGTTTTGCGATGTCAATTTCGCCTTCGCGGGTCAACAGTTCAACGGTACCCATTTCACGCATGTACATGCGGACCGGGTCAGTGGTACGCCCGATTTCAGATTCAACGCTGGACAGTACCTGTGCGGCAGCTTCTTCCGCATCTTCGTCGGTATTGTTGGAGGTTTCAGCCAGCAACAGATCATCGGCATCCGGTGCTTCTTCCATCACCTGAATGCCCATGTCATTGATCATTTGGATGATGTCTTCGATCTGATCTGAATCGACGATATCTTCCGGCAGATGGTCATTGACCTCGGCATAGGTCAGATAGCCTTGCTCCTTACCGCGTTGGACAAGAAGTTTCAGCTGTGACTGCGGGTTTTGCTCCATAAGACGGTATCCACACTTAATTCGTTTGATTGGTGTCGGCGATGGGGCTGCCAACCTTTAAAGCGAGGGCGTACTTATATTTTTGCCGCTGCCTCTCAGTGCGGCTGCCGGGGGCTCCCCGATCGATATTCGGCACTTAAGCCGTTAAATACTTTTGTCTTTCACTTATTTCTTCGCCAGTTCCTGGTTAATCATCCAGAGTTCCCGGCGTTCTTCGCTGCTTAAGCCGTGCGTGCGCTCGCGAGCTATCAACTCTTCCTGGCGCAACTCAAGCATCGAATCAAACATATGGTTGAGCGAGTCGGTGAACGTTTTTTCTGCAATGTCCTTATCTGCTATATCGTCCCACATCGACAATTTTTCAAGGGTAGCGGCCTCTTTTGTGCCGCGATAATGTTCTAAAAGTTGTCCGGTGGTCAGACCTGGCTGAGACAAACACGTGTTGACCAGTTCTGAAAATAAGCCAAGTCCGGGCAATTTTTCGTGGTTCAAACCCGCCAGCGATGGCACTTGCGGAGCAAGTTCGGGGTTTTGTACCAGTAACCCTATCAGTATACGCATGGTTGTGCGTTTTAGCTGAGGCGCGGGGCGAACCGTGCCGTTTTCAGCCTGTTTAGGCATTAAACGTTCAAGCTGGCTGTCATCCAGAATGCCGAGCTTGTTGCCTAACTCCTGACGCAGATAGATACGCAGCGTTTCGCCGGGCACCTGGCTGATTAACGGCAGCGCCAGCGTACTGAGCTGCGCGCGCCCGTCAGGGGTACTTAAATCCACCTGCGGCATCAGGCTGTTAAACAGAAACGTGGAGAGCGGCTGAGCCTGATCCATCCGCGCTTCAAACGCCGCTTTGCCCTCTTTACGCACCAGCGTATCCGGATCTTCGCCATCCGGCAGGAACATAAAGCGTAGCTGACGCCCGTCGGTCATATACGGTAGCGCCGTTTCCAGCGCACGCCAGGCGGCATCGCGTCCTGCGCGGTCACCGTCGTAACAGCAAATCACGTTGTTGGTGACGCGAAACAGCAGCTGGATATGGTCTGCCGTCGTGGACGTTCCTAATGACGCCACCGCGTAGTTAATGTCGTACTGCGCCAGCGCGACAACGTCCATATAGCCTTCGACGACCAGAAGACGCGGAGGTTCCGCGTTATCCTGCTGCGCCTCATAAAGACCGTAAAGCTGGCGGCCCTTATGGAAAATATCGGTTTCCGGGGAGTTGAGGTATTTCGGCAGGGCATCACCCAGCACGCGACCACCAAAACCAATCACCCGGCCACGCTTATCGCGGATCGGGAACATCACCCGTTCACGGAAGCGGTCGTAGCTTCGTCCCTGGTCGTTGGTGACCAGCATGCCTGCGTCGATGAGAGACTTACGATCTTCGCTATTGCCGCCAAAACGTTTTAACACGTTGTCCCAGCCGGGCGGGGCGTAACCAATAGCGAAACGCGCAATCACATCGTCGCTCAGTCCGCGCTTTGTCAGGTATTGACGCGCAGGCTCAGCCGCAGAGTGCTTAAGAGACTGTTGGTAAAACGAATTCAGGCCATCCATCAGTTGATACAGCGTTTGCCGTTGATGGCGCTCGATCTGACTTGGCCCACTGCCTGCTTCATACGGCACTTCAAGGTTATGCATCGCCGCCAGCTCTTCGACGGTTTCAACGAACTCGAGCTTATCGTAGTTCATCAAAAAATCGACGGCATTACCGTGTGCGCCACAGCCAAAGCAATGGTAGAACTGCTTTTCACCGTTAACGGTGAAAGAGGGGGTTTTTTCGTTATGGAACGGACAGCACGCATGGTAGTTCTTGCCCTGCTTTTTCAGCTTTACCCGCGCGTCGATGAGATCGACGATGTCGGTTCTGGCAAGCAGATCGTTGATGAAAACGCGTGGGATTCTTCCGGCCATATGCCCCAAAAATTTAAGCGACTTATAAACGAAAACAAGCCGCGCATTCCTTCCGGAAGCACGGCCTTACGACTACTACTCTGTCTGTCAATTGAGGACTGAAGCCCTCAAGCGATTAGTACAGACGAGTACGGCGTGCGTTTTCGCGAGCCAGTTTCTTCGCGTGACGTTTCACAGCGGAAGCTTTAGCGCGCTTACGTTCGGTCGTTGGTTTTTCATAAAACTCACGACGACGAACTTCAGCCAGAACACCTGCTTTCTCGCATGAACGTTTGAAGCGACGCAGTGCTACGTCGAACGGCTCGTTTTCACGTACTTTAATTACCGGCATGTAACTCTCACCTTTAATAAATTCGGTTTGCCGCTGGCATCAACGCCAGCTTATTTCAAAATGGTGCGGAATTTTACTGCAAATGCTGCTGCTTTGTAAAGCACCGATGCGATTTTGAAAGGGACTTTAATAAGGGTGAGGAGTATACACGAGCCTTCTTCCTGGGGCGAACAAAGTTTTACATCACCCCGCCCAGGCTCTACACTGCGCGGTAGTGAAACGAGGTAAAACAAGTCATGCGTGTACTGGGTATTGAAACATCCTGCGATGAAACCGGCATCGCCATTTACGACGACGAAAAAGGCCTTCTGGCCAACCAACTGTATAGTCAGGTGAAATTGCACGCTGACTACGGCGGCGTCGTGCCGGAACTGGCCTCTCGTGACCACGTGCGTAAAACGGTTCCCCTGATTCAGGCGGCGCTGAAAGAGGCCGGGTTACGTTCAACTGATATTGATGCCGTGGCCTATACCGCGGGTCCGGGTCTGGTGGGCGCGCTGCTGGTTGGCGCGACGGTAGGCCGTTCGCTGGCGTTCGCGTGGGACGTGCCGGCCATTCCGGTTCACCATATGGAAGGTCACCTTCTGGCGCCGATGCTGGAAGAGAATCCGCCTGAGTTCCCCTTTGTTGCGCTGCTGGTTTCCGGCGGTCATACGCAGCTGATTAGCGTAACGGGCATTGGCAAATACGCGCTGTTGGGCGAGTCGATCGACGACGCCGCCGGTGAAGCGTTCGACAAAACCGCCAAGCTGCTGGGGCTGGATTATCCTGGCGGCCCGATGCTCTCGAAAATGGCGTCGCAGGGAACGGAAGGGCGTTTTGTCTTCCCGCGTCCGATGACCGACCGTCCAGGGCTGGACTTTAGCTTCTCCGGGCTGAAAACTTTCGCGGCGAATACGATTCGTAATAACGACGACAGCGAACAGACCCGTGCCGATATCGCCCGCGCGTTCGAAGATGCGGTGGTCGATACGCTGATGATCAAGTGCAAGCGCGCGCTGGATCAGACCGGCTTTAAGCGTCTGGTGATGGCGGGCGGCGTCAGCGCCAACCGCACGCTGCGCGCGAAGCTGGCTGAGATGATGCAAAAGCGTCGCGGGGAAGTGTTTTATGCCCGTCCAGAGTTCTGTACCGATAACGGCGCGATGATCGCTTACGCCGGGATGGTGCGTCTGAACGCGGGGGCAACGTCTGACCTGAGCGTGTCCGTGCGTCCGCGCTGGCCGCTGGCGGAACTGCCTGAGGCGTGAGTTTTTTTCCCGGTGGCGCTGGGCTTACCGGGCCTACAAAACCGTAGGCCGGGTCAGGCGAAGCCGCCACCCGGCGATAAACCGCATTACACCCGCAACATCCCTTTCTCTTCCAGAAACGCAATAATCGTCGCCAGACCGTCACCCGCTTTCAGATTGGTAAACGTCCACGGACGTTCGCCACGCATGCGGTTGGTATCGCGCGCCATCACGTCGAGCGACGCACCCACGTAGGGTGCGAGATCGGTTTTGTTGATCACCAGAAAGTCAGATTTGGTGATCCCCGGCCCGCCCTTACGCGGGATTTTTTCCCCTTCAGCCACGTCGATCACGTAGATAGTGAGATCCGCCAGTTCCGGGCTGAACGTCGCGCTCAGGTTATCCCCGCCGCTTTCGACGAAGATCAGGTCCAGATTGCCGAATTTCTCGCTTAACGCTTCCACCGCCGCCAGGTTCATCGAGGCATCTTCGCGGATGGCGGTATGCGGGCAGCCGCCGGTCTCCACGCCAACAATGCGCTCCGGCTCCAGTGCGCCCGCCTCGGTCAGGATGCGCTGATCCTCTTTGGTGTAGATATCGTTAGTGACTACCGCAAGATGATATGTATCGCGCATTGCCTTGCAGAGCGCTTCCAGCAGGGCGGTTTTACCCGACCCTACCGGGCCGCCGACGCCGACGCGCAGGGGATGTTTGTAATCAGCCATGTTGACTCCTCAGGAACGGAATAGTCGTGAATATTGTGTTTCGTGCCGCGCGGAGGCGATGGCAGACAGCGGCGTGGCTGCGCCCAGTGCGTCGTCGTCACGTAAAAATGCCTCTTCGAACCCGGCGGCGAAGTGGTCGCTCAGGTCGATAATCAACTGCTGCGCCGCCTGCTGCCCAAACGGCACCAGCTTAACGCCCGCCATCACCGCGCTCTCAATCCAGCTGTAGCCGAGACTGAGCGCCAGTTCGCGCGCGCCAATGCCCCAGCGCACGCCGAGCCACGCCATGCCGCAGAGCTGGCTCTGCATACACAGTGTCAGCCATTCAGTCGGGCAGTCTGGCTCCCAGCTTTTAATCAGGCGCGTAAAGGCCGCGCCACGGTTGCGCTCCTCATCGCGCAGCTCGCGCGTTTCCCGGCAGGCGAGCAGGTATGCCGTCCAGCGTTTTGCCGCCACCCAATCCTGTTGTTCGCAGGCGAGATACAGGCGAGTAAAGAGCGGCAGATCGACGCAGTAAAAGCTCTGCTCCATCTGCTGGATTTGCCAGCGTTTAAAGGCGTCGGCATTCGTGACCCAGCCTGCCTCTACCGCCCACTCCAGCCCCTGCGACCAGGTAAACGACCCAACCGGCAGGCTACTGCTGGAGAGCTGCATCAGGCGCAGCCACTGGCGGGCGTGCTCCATCAGCTCATCAACGCCAGCAGGGCAGAGACAATCAACCCACCGCCGAACGTTTTACGCAGGCCGTCATGACGGCGCAGCAGTAAACCTGCCGCGAAGCTGGCGCACAGCACCGTGGCGCTGGCGAACATAAACCCGCTGGTGAAAAGCCAGAAGCTGTGGCCGGACATCTCCACACCGTGTGCCCAGCCGTGGAACATCGCCAGAGCAGGTACCGCCAGCAGCAGACGGTTTTCAGTTTTAAACATCATCACGCCGCAGACCGCCAGCGAGGCGATAATCAGCATCTCCATGCCGCTAAATCCGCCGAGCAGACTGCCTGCAACAGCGCCAACGAGCATCATCCCGAGAGTGGCAAACGGCAGCAGGAGTTTGCGGCCACTCAGCGCCGAGAGCACGCCCGCGCCGGTGAGCATCAGCAGGTGATCGAGCCCGGTCAGGGGATGGAAAAAACCGGCCTGGAAGCTGTCGGCACCGTGGCCTGGATGGGCGAGCGCCGGAACGGAAAAGGCCAGCAGTAACAGGGGGAGGAGCTTGCGCATAATTAATCCTTAATGTGAATGAGCGTGAGAGTGGCTATGGCTGTGGGCATCGCTGGCATAGGCGCCCGCTTCCGGTTCAAACGGCAGGGAGTCGAAGGTCACCTCCAGCCCGAACGGGCGCAGCATGTCGTCGAGAACGTGATCGTGGTGATAGCGCAGTTCGCCGGGCATGATCTGCAGCGGCACGTGGCGGTTGCCCAGGTGGTAGCAGGCGCGGGCGAGCAGGAACGGGTCGGCGCAGCGCACCACGGAGACCGACTCTGCCGCTGCGATCACTTCGATGACCTCACTACCGTCGTCTGTCGTCAGCAGGTCGCCCCCGCGCAGCAGCAGGCCGCGCGGCAACATCAGCCCGGCGTCGCGGCCGTCGTTCAGCGCCACACGGGCGCGGCTTTTCACCCGCACGTCAATCGGCAGCGTCACGCTGGCGGTAATCGGGTGCGCGTGGTCCAGGCGTTGGGTTAAATAGATCATCATCACTCCTCAGAACAGGAAATAGCGTTGCGCCATCGGCAGAACGACGGCCGGTTCGCTGGTTATCAGTTCACCGTCGACCCGCACCTCGTAGGTTTGCGAATCGACGGTAATATTGGGCAGTAAACCGTTGTGGATCATGTCGGTCTTCTTCACCGTCCGGCAGCCTTTCACCACCGCCGTGGCGCTTTGCAGATTGAGCTGCTGCGGAACGTCGTTCGCGCTGGCGGCCTGGGAGATAAACGTCAGCCGGGTGGCGTGGCGCGCGGCACCCAGCGCGCCAAACATCGGGCGGTAATGCACCGGCTGCGGCGTGGGGATCGAGGCGTTAATATCGCCCATCGGCGCGCAGGCGATCATTCCGCCTTTGACGATGGTGGCAGGTTTGACGCCGAAGAACGCCGGTGACCAGACCACCAGATCCGCCAGCTTGCCCGCCTCAATGGAACCGACCTCATGGGCGATGCCATGGGTCAGCGCCGGGTTGATGGTGTACTTGGCGACATAGCGCTTCACGCGGAAGTTGTCGTTATCGCCAGTCTCTTCCGGCAGGGCGCCGCGCTGGACCTTCATGCGGTGCGCAACCTGCCAGGTACGGATAATCACTTCTCCCACGCGGCCCATGGCCTGTGAATCTGACGAAGTGAGCGAGAACGCGCCGATATCATGCAGCACGTCTTCAGCGGCGATGGTCTCCCGGCGAATGCGCGACTCGGCAAACGCCACGTCCTCGGCAATATCCGGGTCGAGGTGGTGGCAGACCATCAGCATGTCGAGATGCTCGTCGATGGTGTTCACCGTGTAGGGCAGCGTCGGGTTGGTGGAGGAGGGCAGAATATTCGGATGCGCGCAGGCGGTGATAATATCCGGCGCATGGCCGCCGCCCGCGCCTTCGGTATGGAAGGTGTGGATGGTACGCCCGCCAATCGCGGCCAGCGTGTCCTCGACAAACCCGGACTCGTTCAGCGTGTCGCTGTGCAGCGCCACCTGAATATCCATCTCTTCGGCAACCTCCAGCGAGCAGTTGATCGCCGCGGGCGTTGCGCCCCAGTCTTCGTGGATCTTCAGCCCAATAGCGCCAGCCGCGACCTGCTCGCGCAGGGCGTCCGGGTTAGAGCCATTACCTTTGCCGAGGAGGCCGATATTCACTGGTAGCGTATCGGCTGCCTGCAGCATACGCGCGATGTACCACGGTCCTGGCGTGCAGGTGGTGGCGTTGGTGCCCGCCGCAGGGCCGGTGCCGCCGCCGATCATGGTGGTCACGCCGGAAACCAGCGCCTCTTCCGCCTGCTGCGGGCAGATCCAGTGAATATGGGTGTCGATCCCGCCCGCGGTCACGATCTTCCCTTCGGCGGCAATCACTTCCGTTGCGGCGCCGATTGGGATCGTCACGCCGGGCTGAATATCCGGGTTACCGGCTTTACCGACGGCAAAGATCCGCCCGTTCTTGACGCCGATATCGGCTTTCACGATCCCCCAGTGATCGACGATCAACGCGTTGGTGAGCACCAGATCCACGCAGTCGTCGGCGGTCATCTGCCCCTGGCCCATACCGTCGCGGATCACCTTTCCGCCGCCGAATTTGACCTCTTCACCGTAGACCGTGAGATCGTCTTCCACTTCGATCCATAGCTCGCTGTCGGCCAGCCGCACTTTATCGCCGATGGTGGGGCCGAACATATCGGCATACGCCCGGCGTGAAATGTCAGCCATTTTTCACCTCCCCCATCACCTCGCCGCGAAACCCGAAAATACGCTGCGCGCCCGTCACCTGTACCAGCGTGACTTCCCGCTTCTGGCCGGGCTCGAAACGCACGGCGGTGCCTGCCGGAATATTCAGCCGGTAGCCTCTGGTGGCTTCCCGGTCGAACTTCAGCGCCGGGTTGACCTCGTAAAAGTGATAGTGCGATCCGACCTGGATCGGCCTGTCGCCGTGGTTTTCAACAATCACTTGTTGGGTTTCACGCCCGACGTTGAGGGCAACCGTGCCGGGCTGGATCTGGTATTCGCCAGGGATCATGACGTGCTCCTTAGACGATCGGATTGTGGACGGTGACGAGCTTGGAGCCGTCCGGGAAGGTGGCCTCCACCTGAATATCCGGGATCATCTCCGGTACGCCCTCCATTACCTGGTCGCGCGTCAGTACGTGACGACCCGCTTCCATCAGCGAGGCGACGGTTTCGCCATCGCGCGCGCCTTCCATAATAAAGGCGCTGATCAGCGCGACCGATTCCGGATAATTGAGCTTAACCCCGCGCGCAAGGCGGCGTTCGGCAACCAGCGCGGCGGTGAACAGCAACAGCTTGTCTTTTTCTCTGGGGGTCAGTTCCATAACGTTTCTCTTATGTCTGCCAGATACGCGGCGAACAGGCATTTTTAGGGGTGAGAAGCGGGCGAAGCGACTGCCAGATGTCGCGCATCACCCGCTGGCAAATCAGGTTATCGTGGGAGAGGAAACGCACCGACAGCAGATCGTCGGTAAGCGTTGCACCTGCATAATTTCCCAGCGGTGCGAGGCGCTCGCGGACCGTATCAAGATGCGTTTCCCCGGCCGGATAGAACAGCAGCGTGCCGAGCCACGGATGTCCGTCAACGGGCGCAAGATCGCCGTCGCTCAGGTGCTGACGCTCAATCAGGCGCGGTTCATCGTCCACCCAGACCTCAAGGCGGCTCTCCAGCGTGCCGTGGCTGAAGGTTTCACCGATTACCGGGCGACCCAGGCAATACAACTCCCACGCCAGCAGCGTGCTGGAGCCCTTCAGGTGGAAGACGGAGCGCAGTGCGGCATTGGCACCGGGAAAGAGGATGGTATCCTGCGGCAGCCACTCCAGCGTGGATCCATCATCGAGATAAAAGTGTTGATTCAGACAGGCCTGCGGGCCGCTGCTGCGATAGAACTTACTGGCGCCGGGCATGGTGATAAGCGCGTGGCTTTTGGCGTCCAGCCGAACGGAAATGTCCAGCGTATCGCCGCCCACAATGCCGCCGGGCGGATGCAGTAAATAGAGGTGACAGGTTTCCCCTTCGGGATAAAACGGGCGTTGAACGGTGAGCGGCCCGACGTGGTGGGCGGCGTGCAGGAGGGTTTTCTCAGGGGTGTGACAAAACAGCAGGGCAAGCGATGCCTGCCAGCCTTTATACGTATTATCAGTGACCTGAGCTGCTAACATGCTGCATCCATTTCCACACCATCGGGATACGTTTCAGTATGCCCTGGCGGAAATGAAGGCTGTCATATGAGTCGCTTATGGATACGTTTTCTGCTGCCGGCGTTGCGCGTTTTACTCCGGATCTTTTTTCTTTCGCTTGAGCTTCGTCCAGATTTTGGTCTCCTGACGACGCCACAGACGCTGAATATTATCGTGATGACGCAGCAGGATCAGGCAGGAGAGCATTGACACCGGGAAGGTGAACTGGGGTTTGAACCACCAGACGTAAAACGGGGCAATGAGCGCGCTGACGATGGCGCCGAGCGAGGAATAACCGCTCAGCAAGATGGTGAGCAGCCAGGTGCCCGCCATTACGCCGGTAAGATCCCAGCCGATAGGGGCGATAGCGCCAAAGGCGGTTGCAACGCCTTTACCACCTTTAAAACCGAAGAAAACGGGCCAGATGTGGCCGACGCAGGCCGCAATCGCAATGAGCCCCAGCCAGAACGGCGTGACGCCCAGCGCATAAGCGCCCCAGACGGGTAGCATCCCTTTCAGAACATCAAAAATCAAAACCGCTACGGCTGCTCCCTTGCCGCCAATTCTAAGTACGTTGGTCGCTCCCGGATTCCCGGAACCACTTTCACGCGGGTCAGGTAACCCGGCAATGCGGCAGACCAGAATGGCGCTGGAGATTGAGCCGCAAAGATAGGCGAGGAGGATCATTCCAGGCGCGATTGCACTCATAACGCTGTTCCGTTTTGAAAATGTATCTGTATTCTCAGCATCTGTGGATAATACGCATAATTCGCCGGAAGTGGTATCCGGTTTAGCCAAAAAGCAGGCAGGTCGTGATGGATATTGTATTTATAGAGCAACTTTCGGTAATCACCACAATTGGTGTTTACGACTGGGAACAGACCATCGAGCAGAAGTTAGTGTTCGATATCGAAATGGGCTGGGATAACCGCAAGTCAGCAAAAAGCGATGATGTGAATGACTGTCTGAGCTACGCCGACATCAGTGAAACGGTCATCGGCCATGTGGAAGGACAGCGTTTTGCGCTGGTGGAACGTGTGGCGGAAGAGGTGGCGGAACTGCTGCTGACCAAATTCAACTCACCGTGGGTGCGCATCAAGCTGAGCAAGCCGGGAGCGGTAGCGCGTGCGGCCAATGTGGGCGTGATTATCGAGCGTGGCACAAATCTGAAAGGCAAGATTTAACGTCATAATTGCTAAACCATTTTAGGTTATATCGGTCTTATAGCTGTATCTTTCACGGGAGCCGTTGGGGCGACCGTTTTTTTTATATCTTTTTAGGGGTTTATAGATGAGCGATATGCACTCGCTGCTGGTGGCGGCAATACTGGGTGTGGTCGAAGGATTGACGGAGTTTTTGCCAGTTTCCAGTACGGGCCATATGATTATCGTTGGCCATCTGCTGGGCTTTGAAGGCGATACCGCAAAGACGTTTGAAGTCGTCATTCAGCTCGGTTCTATTCTGGCGGTGGTCGTGATGTTCTGGCGTCGCCTGTTTGGCCTGATCGGCATCCACTTTGGCCGTCTGCCGCAGCGTGAAGGCGAAGGCTCGGGGCGCCTGACGCTCATTCATATTCTGCTCGGGATGATCCCCGCAGTGGTGCTGGGCCTGGTTTTCCACGATGCCATCAAATCGCTGTTTAACCCTATTAACGTGATGTACGCGCTGGTGGTCGGTGGCTTCCTGCTGATTGCTGCCGAAGTGCTGAAGCCTAAAACCCCGCGTGCGGAAGGGCTGGACGATATGACGTATCGTCAGGCATTTATCATTGGCTGCTTCCAGTGTCTGGCGCTGTGGCCGGGCTTCTCCCGTTCTGGGGCAACGATTTCCGGCGGGATGTTGATGGGCGTGAGCCGTTACGCGGCGTCGGAGTTCTCGTTCCTGCTGGCGGTGCCAATGATGATGGGCGCCACCGCGCTGGATCTCTACAAAAGCATTGGCTTCCTGACCACGGGTGACATTCCGATGTTTGCCGTGGGCTTTGTCACCGCCTTTATCGTGGCGCTGATTGCCATCAAAACCTTCCTGCAGCTGATTAAGCGTATCTCGTTCATTCCGTTCGCGATCTACCGCTTTATTGTCGCGGCTGCCGTTTACGTGGTCTTCTTCTGATGACCCACTGCCCTCAGTCTTTCGGCTGAGGGCAACGTTTTTCCTTCCACGCCGTTACGGCCTCAATTCGCCGTTTCGTCAGCTCTTCACGAATTTCCGGGCCTTTAAATCCTGCCTCGACAACGTCTTTCGTCGGCACCGCTTTTGCCACAATCCACGCTTCGCGCAGCAGTCGCCCCTGAGGGTAATCGGATGCTTCAAACCCGGTGCGGCCGCGAACGTCGGCTTCGCTGGTGAGTGCGATCTGCTCCACGCGCTGCGGCTTGCGCCAGGCGTCGATATTATCGAACAGCTTCACGATAGTGGCGGGTTTCAGGATCGGGAAGGTGTGGATCAGGTCGTGGAATTCAGCGACCAGTTTTGCCAGGTCACGGATCTCATTCGGCACGCGCAGGCGCTGACAAAGCCCTTCTACCAGCTTTACGCCTGCCGGGCCGTGACCATGATGCCGTGGCCAGAATTCTTTCGGCGTTAAGCCTTTGCCGAGATCGTGGCAGAGGGTGGAAAAACGCACGTCTACTTCAGGACTGAGCATGGCCGCCATGCTCAGCGTCATCAGCGTGTGCACACCGGTATCAATTTCCGGATGCCATTTTGCCGGCGCGGGTACGCCAAACAGCGCGTCGATTTCAGGGAACAGCACCTTTAGTGCGCCGCAGTCACGCAGGACCTGGAAAAAGACCTGTGGGTTGCGGGTGGTCAGGGCATTTTCCGTCTCTTTCCAGACGCGCTCCGGCGTCAGGTGTTCTAATTCGCCCGCCTCGGTCATGGCCGTCATCAGCGCCATCGTCTCATCCGCAATGCGGAAGCTCAGATGGGCGTAACGCGCGGCAAAGCGCGCCACGCGCAGAACGCGGAGCGGATCTTCAGAAAATGCCGGGGAGACGTGACGTAAAAGACGGTTGCGCAGGTCATCCCGCCCGCCGTAGGCATCGATGATTTGGCCGTTTTCGTCCTGTGCCAGGGCGTTAATGGTGAGATCGCGGCGCAGCAAATCCTGCTCCAGCGTCACGTCCGGCGCGGCGTAGCAGGTGAAACCCGTATAGCCGGAGCCGGATTTCCGTTCGGTACGCGCCAGAGCGTACTCTTCGCGGCTTTGCGGATGAAGAAACACGGGAAAATCGCGGCCTACCTGCTGGTAGCCCGCGTCGAGCATCTCTTCCGGGGTGGCGCCAACGACGACCCAGTCTTTATCTTTGACCGGCAGACCTAACAACGCATCACGTACCGCACCACCGACCAGATAACTCTTCACGCCCAACTCTCCCGTTTTCTCTTTTCCAGAATGATACGTAAGTCTGGCAGAGAAGACGAATTAGTTCATCCAGCGGTCTTTACGCTTGCGGCTTGGGATAAGATGCGGCAGGACCAGACCCAGCACCAGACCCACGCCCAGCACGCCGCCGCCATACATAAACCACTGCATGATGATGGTGCGCTGCTTGTCATCAAGCTGCAGATTCGCGGCGTTTACCTTTTTCTGCGCGACGATCAGCTCGTTTTTGAGTTTTTGATTCTCTTCTTTCAGACCGTTAATCACGCTGTCGCTCTGTGCCACTTTCTGCTGCATCTCTGCGGTGCGTTGGTTCCAGGTACCGTCGATGTTGTTCAGCTTGTCGGTCAGGGTCTTCACCTGGTTTTCCAGATCCGGAACGCGCGTGCGCAGGCTTGGTACGGTGCTCAGCTCTTTCAGCGGGATCCAGGAAGTACGACCGGTACTGTCGCGAACCTGACCATAGTTGGTGTCCGCGTTGGTCTGTAACAGGGTGACTTCCTCGCCGGCATTCACCGTGCCCACGAGGCGATAATTATCTCCGGGGCCACTGCGTACCCAGGTGTTCAGTTCGTCAGAAACGTAACGCTTCTCTTCAGCGTGCACTGCGGTTGCGGCGCTAAAAGCGAGTAAAGTAAGTCCAATCAGGCGTAATTTAAGCATCATTAGTCGTTATTTTCATAAATAGTGGAACGATAGTAGTGGCAACAGTGTCTCTACGCAAAGCATTCGTCAGCAATCAGAATCATCTGTGTCACGACTCTACACATTTACGCCCGTCAAATTGCTCATTGCATGGCAATTTGGCGCAAAATACTATGTACTGACAAACAAATGGCGAGGAAGTTCGCCCTCATTGACGCGTCTGTGACGCCCGCAAAAGTACAAGGCTATGGCTCAGGAAATCGAATTAAAATTTATCGTCGAAAAAGACAGCGTTGACGCGCTCCGCCAGCATCTGCATACGCTCTCCGGCGAGCACCATGAACCCGTACAGTTGCTCAACATCTACTACGAAACGCCGGACAACTGGCTGCGTAGCCACGATATGGGGCTGCGCATCCGCGGCGCAAACGGGCGCTACGAGATGACGATGAAAATCGCCGGCCGCGTGGTCGGCGGTTTGCACCAGCGCCCGGAATACAATATCGACATCAGTAAGCCAGAACTTGAGCTGGATCGTTTCCCGGCGGAGGTCTGGCCGGAAGGTGAACGGCCTGCCACGCTGGCAGAGCAGGTACAGCCGCTGTTCAGCACCGATTTTTGCCGTGAGAAATGGCTGGTGACGGAAGGTAAGAGCCGCATTGAAATCGCGCTGGATTTAGGCGAAGTGAAGGCGGGTGAGTTCCAGGAGCCTATTTGCGAGCTGGAGCTGGAACTGCTGGAAGGGGATGCCAGCGACGTGCTGAAACTGGCGCGCAAGCTGGTGAGCCAGCCGGGTTTACGTCAGGGCAGCCTGAGTAAAGCGGCGCGCGGTTACCATTTGGCGGCCGGGAATGCGCCACGCCTGCTGAGAGAGACCCCGATTCTGCGTGTTGTTCCGAAGGCCAGCATTGAACAGGGCATGGAAGCGGCGCTGGAGCTGGCCCTCTCTCAATGGCAGTACCATGAGGAACTCTGGGCGCGTAACGTGAAAAATGCCAGCAAACAGGTGCTGGCCGCCATTGGGCTGGTGCGTCATGCCCTAGCACTGTTTGGCGGTATCGTACCGCGTAAAGCAAGTGCTCACTTACGTGACCTGCTGACCCAAACTGAAACGCTGATGCATTCCGATGTCTCCGCGCAAACGGTGATCTACAGCCCGCAAAACGCCGCGGCAAAACTGGCGCTGACCGAGTTTCTGGTGACGCGCGGCTGGCGCAGCTTCCTGGATGCAAAAGCGCAGACCAAAATCGCGGATAATTTTAAACGCTTCGCGGATATCCATCTTTCCCGTCACGCTGCCGAACTGAGAACGACCTTCGCACATCCGCTGGGTGACCAGTACGGCGATCAGCTTCCCCGTCTGGCGCGTAATATCGACAGCATGTTGCTGCTGTCGGGGGCGTATGAGGGCGTGAAGGCGCAGGCCTGGCTGGAAAACTGGCAGGGGCTCAAGCATGCCATTGAAACCCGTCAGCAGATTGAGATCGAGCATTTCCGCAACGAGGCCATTTCGCAGGATCCGTACTGGCTGCACAGCGGAAAACGTTAATTCTGGCAAGGAACCCCTGATATGCCGCTTTCTTCGCAGTTACAGCAGCACTGGCAGACCGTTTGCGAGCGTCTGCCCGAGTCTTTACCGGCGTCATCGTTAAGTGAGCAGGCCAAAAGCGTGCTCACGTTCAGTGATTTTGTTCAGGAAAGTGTGAGTGCCAACCCGGACTGGCTGGCAGAGCTGGAGAGCGCACCGCCGCAGGCGAACGAGTGGCGGCAGTATGCCAGCTGGCTGCAAGCCGCGCTGGCAGATGTGGCTGATGAAGCGACGCTGATGCGCGTTCTGCGTCAGTTCCGCCGCCGGGTGATGGTACGCATTGCCTGGGCGCAGTCGCTGGCGCTGGTGAGCGAAGAGAGTACGTTGCAGCAGTTGAGCGAGCTGGCGCAAACGCTGATCATCGCCGCGCGAGACTGGCTCTACGCCGCCTGCTGTAAAGAGTGGGGCACGCCGTGCAGTGAAGAAGGGGTTCCGCAGCCGCTGTTGATTCTGGGGATGGGGAAGCTGGGCGGTTGCGAGCTGAACTTCTCCTCAGATATCGACCTGATTTTTGCCTGGCCGGAAAACGGCTCGACGCGCGGCGGGCGCCGCGAGCTGGACAACGCCCAGTTCTTTACCCGCCTCGGCCAGCGTCTGATCAAGGCACTGGACCAGCCGACGCAGGACGGCTTTGTCTACCGCGTGGACATGCGCCTGCGCCCGTTTGGCGACAGCGGTCCACTGGTGCTGAGCTTTGCCGCGCTGGAGGATTATTACCAGGAACAGGGGCGCGACTGGGAGCGTTACGCAATGGTCAAAGCGCGGATCATGGGCGACAGCGACGACGCTTATGCTAACGAACTTCGCGCCATGCTGCGCCCGTTCGTTTTCCGCCGCTACATTGATTTTAGCGTGATCCAGTCCCTGCGTAATATGAAAGGGATGATTGCCCGCGAGGTCCGCCGCCGTGGGCTGAAGGACAATATTAAGCTCGGCGCGGGCGGCATTCGTGAAATTGAATTTATCGTTCAGGTCTTCCAGCTCATTCGCGGCGGGCGAGAGCCGTCGCTGCAGTCGCGCTCGCTTCTGCCGACGCTGAGCGCCATTGAGCAACTGCACCTGCTGCCGGACGGCGACGCGCAAACCCTGCGCGAAGCCTATCTTTTCCTGCGCCGTCTGGAAAATTTGCTGCAAAGCATCAATGACGAGCAGACGCAGACTTTGCCGGGCGATGAGCTGAACCGGGCGCGTCTGGCCTGGGGCATGGGTGCGGACGACTGGGCGGCACTGACCGAAACGCTGGACGCACACATGGCAGGCGTGCGCCGCATCTTTAACGATCTGATTGGCGACGATGAAAGTGAATCCCCGGATGATGCGCTCTCCGAGCACTGGCGCGAGCTGTGGCAGGATGCGCTCCAGGAAGATGACACCACGCCGGTGCTGACGCACTTAAGCGATGATGCCCGCCATCGTGTGGTGGCCTTAATTGCCGATTTCCGTCTCGAACTGAACAAACGCGCCATCGGGCCGCGCGGTCGTCAGGTGCTGGATCATCTGATGCCGCACCTGCTGAGCGAGGTCTGCTCGCGAGAAGACGCGCCGGTGCCGCTGTCGCGCATGATGCCGCTGCTGAGCGGGATTATCACGCGTACCACCTATCTTGAGCTATTGAGCGAGTTTCCGGGCGCGCTGAAGCACCTGATAACGCTCTGCGCCGCGTCGCCGATGGTGGCGAACAAGCTGGCGCGTTACCCGCTGCTGCTGGACGAACTGCTCGACCCGAACACGCTCTATCAGCCGACGGCGACGGATGCGTATCGTGACGAGCTGCGCCAGTATTTGCTGCGCGTGCCTGAAGAGGACGAAGAGCAACAGCTGGAGGCGTTGCGCCAGTTTAAACAGGCACAGATGCTGCGCGTGGCGGCGGCCGATATTGCCGGAACGCTGCCGGTGATGAAAGTGAGCGATCACTTAACCTGGCTTGCGGAAGCGATTATTGACGCGGTTGTTCATCAGGCGTGGGTGCAGATGGTGGCCCGCTACGGTCAGCCAAAACATCTGGCCGATCGAGAAGGGCGCGGCTTCGCGGTGGTGGGTTACGGCAAGCTCGGCGGCTGGGAGCTGGGATACAGCTCCGATCTGGATTTGATCTTCCTGCATGATTGCCCGGCGGACGTGATGACCGACGGCGAGCGCGAAATCGACGGGCGTCAGTTCTATCTGCGCCTGGCCCAGCGCATTATGCACCTGTTCAGCACCCGCACTTCGTCCGGCATTCTGTATGAAGTGGATGCGCGCCTGCGCCCGTCCGGCGCGGCGGGCATGCTGGTGACCTCAACGGAATCCTTCGCCGATTATCAGAAAAACGAAGCCTGGACGTGGGAGCATCAGGCGCTGGTGCGCGCCCGCGTGGTCTATGGCGATCCGCAGCTGCACGCGCAGTTCGATGCGATTCGCAAGGCGGTCATGACCACCCCGCGCGAGGGCAGTACCTTGCAGACCGAGGTGCGCGAGATGCGCGAGAAAATGCGCGCGCATCTGGGCAATAAGCATCGCGATCGCTTTGATATAAAAGCCGACGAGGGCGGTATTACCGATATTGAATTTATCACTCAGTATCTGGTGCTGCTGCACGCGCACAACAAGCCGAAGCTGACGCGCTGGTCGGATAACGTGCGCATTCTGGAACTGCTGGCGCAAAACGATATTATGGACGAGCAAGAGGCGCAGGCCTTAACCCGCGCCTACACCACGCTGCGCGATGAACTTCATCACCTGGCGTTGCAGGAGCAGCCGGGACATGTCGCGCTGGACTGTTTTGCCCCAGAGCGCGCCCAGGTGACGGCAAGCTGGCAGAAATGGCTGGTGGAGCCGTGCGTAACAAATCAAGTGTGATATTATCGCGCGCAAATTGTGAATCTTTCTGGAGTCAGGAATGAAAGTAACACTGCCAGAGTTTGAACGTGCTGGAGTAATGGTTGTCGGGGATGTGATGCTGGATCGCTACTGGTATGGGCCAACCAGCCGTATCTCTCCGGAAGCGCCGGTACCGGTGGTTAAGGTCGACACCATTGAAGAGCGTCCCGGCGGCGCGGCAAACGTGGCGATGAACATTGCCTCCCTGGGCGCGCAGTCGCGTCTGGTTGGCCTGACCGGCATCGACGATGCGGCGCGTGCGCTGAGCAAGTCGCTGGCGGACGTGAACGTGAAGTGCGACTTCGTTTCTGTTCCGACCCACCCAACGATTACCAAGCTGCGCGTGCTGTCGCGCAACCAGCAGCTGATCCGCCTCGACTTTGAAGAAGGGTTTGAAGGCGTTGATCCTGAGCCGCTGCACGAGCGCATTAACCAGGCGCTGGGTAATATCGGTGCGCTGGTGCTGTCCGACTACGCTAAAGGTGCGCTGGCGAGCGTGCAGACGATGATTCAGCTGGCGCGTAACGCTAACGTGCCGGTGCTGATTGACCCGAAAGGCACCGATTTTGAGCGCTATCGCGGCGCGACGCTGCTGACGCCAAACCTCTCTGAGTTCGAAGCGGTGGCGGGCAAGTGCAAAACCGAAGAAGAACTGGTTGAACGCGGCATGAAGATCATTGCTGACTTCGAGCTGTCTGCGCTGCTGGTGACCCGCTCCGAGCAGGGGATGACGCTGCTGCAGCCGGGCAAAGCGCCGCTGCATATGCCAACCCAGGCGCAGGAAGTGTACGACGTGACCGGTGCCGGTGATACGGTGATCGGCGTGCTGGCGGCGACGCTGGCAGCGGGTAACTCCCTGGAAGAGGCCTGCTACTTCGCGAACGCTGCGGCGGGTGTGGTCGTCGGCAAACTCGGGACCTCAACCGTTTCCCCTATCGAGCTGGAAAACGCGGTGCGCGGGCGTGCCGACACCGGTTTTGGCGTCATGACCGAAGACGAGCTGAAAGTGGCTGTTGCCGCTGCGCGTAAACGCGGCGAGAAAGTGGTGATGACCAACGGCGTGTTCGACATTCTTCATGCGGGTCACGTCTCTTATCTGGCGAATGCGCGCAAGCTGGGCGATCGTCTGATTGTGGCGGTCAACAGCGATGCGTCGACCAAACGTCTGAAAGGCGAAACACGTCCGGTGAACCCGCTGGAGCAGCGCATGATTGTGCTCGGCGCGCTGGAAGCGGTGGACTGGGTGGTGTCGTTTGAAGAAGATACCCCGCAGCGCCTGATTGCTGGCATTCTGCCGGACCTGCTGGTCAAAGGCGGTGATTACAAGCCGGAGCAAATCGCAGGTAGCGAAGAGGTCTGGGCCAACGGTGGTGAAGTGATGGTGCTCAACTTTGAGGACGGATGTTCAACCACCAACATCATCAGGAAGATCCAGAAAGACAGTCAGTAAAAAAACGGGCCAGTTGGCCCGTTTTTTTCATGTCGCGTGGCGGCTGCGCCGCGATCATGTAGGCCCGGTAAGCGAAGCGCCACCGGGCACAACAGGCCGCACTTATGCCTGATCATCCACCGGTGGAATCGCCGGTGCCGGCTTCACTTCATCCGGCGCGTTGCGGTTTTCCAGCTCGCTCAGACGCTGTTCCAGCAGCGCCAGCTTCTCGCGGGTGCGCAGCAGAACCTGCGTCTGCACGTCGAACTCTTCGCGGCTAACTAAATCAAGGCGAACCAACTGCGCCTGCAGCGTCTGGCGGATTTTCTTCTCAACGTCATCACCAAATTCACGAATGCCTTTTGGCATGGATTCATGAACCTGACGCGCAATTTGCTCAATTTTCTTTGGGTCAATCATTGTCGTTTCCCTTGATGGAAAGGTGTCAGTGTCCATTGTAGCGCGTCATGCCCGGGGTAAACAAAATTGTTTGATGCTTATGCATTGCCCAGCATAATCAATAGCGTTATAGTTATCTCGCTTATTCTCAGGGCGGGGCGAAATTCCCCACCGGCGGTAAATCAGCTTCACGCTGAAAGCCCGCGAGCGCTTTGGGTGACTACTCAAAGGTCAGCAGATCCGGTGTAATTCCGGGGCCGACGGTTAGAGTCCGGATGGGAGAGAGTAACGATCCAGTCGGGCATGGGCCCGCTCACGTTATCTTTTTGCCGCTTGTTGGCGCTCCTAAGACTGCCCTGATTCTGGTAACCATAATGTTAATGAGGTTTTTTTACCATGAATCAGACGCTACTTTCCTCTTTTGGCACTTCAATTCAACGTGTTGAACATGCACTGGATGCGCTGCGCGAAGGCCGCGGTGTGATGGTGCTTGACGATGAAAACCGTGAAAACGAAGGCGACATGATTTTCGCTGCCGAAAACATGACCGTTGAGCAGATGGCGCTGACCATCCGTCACGGTAGCGGCATCGTATGCCTGTGTATCAACGAAGAACGCCGCCAGCAGCTTGATCTGCCAATGATGGTTGAAAACAACACCAGCGCCTTCGGGACCGGTTTTACAGTGACCATTGAAGCCGCGCATGGCGTGACCACTGGTGTGTCGGCGGCTGACCGTTTGACCACCGTGCGTGCAGCCATTGCGGATGGGGCGAAACCCTCCGATCTGCACCGTCCTGGCCACGTCTTCCCGCTGCGTGCGCAGCCGGGCGGCGTGCTGACCCGTGGTGGTCATACCGAAGCGACTATCGATCTGGTGACCCTGGCAGGCTTTAAACCTGCTGGCGTGCTGTGTGAATTGACCAACGATGATGGCACCATGGCGCGCGCGCCGGAGTGCATTACCTTTGCGCGTCTGCACAACATGCCGGTAGTCACGATTGAAGATCTGGTGGAGTACCGCCAGGCGCACGAGCGCAAAGCCAGCTGAAACCGCTGATGTGAAAAAGCCGGGGAAACCCGGCTTTTTTGTGGCTAGTGGTAGTTAATTTTAAACAGCACCACCGTTTCGAACGGACCTGACTTAATGGCTTTTCCCGCGTCGGGGGAGAGCTCCGCGGTATAGGTTTGTTCATAGTTCAATGTACTCCCGGTGAAATCCGCATACTCTTCGTAGTGGTTGAAGGTATAAGGCTGGGTTCCATTGAGGATACGTAGCTTTAAGCCATTTCCAATCAACAGGGCAGTATCGTTTTCGGAGAGCGACTCCGTCGTGTAAAACGATGAGTCCATTTTAAAGCCATCTGAACACTGGGCGTCCTGCACTTTCGTGGTTTTAACCGTAAAGGTGCGGTTGCGCGTTTGCTGATTCACGATGTCGCGAGCACTGAAGGTACCGAAATCTATCTCCTGGTTCTCAGGATAAATACTGAAGGTTGCGCCGCAGTCGAGGACGGTAATATTTTCTAACCCGTTAATGTGGTACTTGAGGTTTTTTGCATCGGCCATCTGGTTAACCCCGCCTTTTCCGTCAAACTGCACCACGACGTAGTCCTCCAGCGAACTTTTGTAGCCATGCGGCGGAACGGCCTTAATACGAACGTAAAGGCGCAGTCGGGCAATGAACGTGCGCGTGGTGTGAATATCATTGGCATTGCCTGAGCATAGTCGGTTCTCCCACCCCATTTGCTTGATTTGTTCCGGGGTGTACATGGTGATGTTGTTATTATCAAGGCACTGGCGGGTATCTACGCCGTTTGGCTGCCCCGTCGCGTCATAATCCATGCCTTCATAGGTGACCCCCAGCTCGTAGTAAGGGTCGGAAGCGGCTGGATAGGGGTTGACCCAGGCATAGACGTCCTCTTTTTCGAAGCTGCCGGCCACATCGTGGTTACAGGTGACCGGGATTTTAATGTCGTCAGATTCCCAGATCTTTTGCCCCACCTGTGCATTGCTGGGGATAGCAAACGGACTGATCGTTTTTGTCTCTTCCACCGGGCCGCCCTGAGCGCCCAGATAGCAATCGAGCGCCAGCGCGGCTTTTAAGGGCAGCAGCGCCAGCAGCATCGCGATCAAAACATTAGTGAGCTTTCGCATCGCTTGTGGCCTTCGCATCCTTAAGTTGGCAGGTCGACGTCCCCTGACAGGTCGCGTCAAGCTTTCGCAGTGCGCCGTAATCGTCGATATAACCAATGCTGTAATAGCTGCCGTGATAGCCACCGGTGGTGACAGAGGCGCTGGCAAAGGGTGCCAGCATCAGGCTGTCAAAGCCGGGCAGCATGGTTTTACCATTTTTGCTTAGCCAGGCGAGGGTGAGGTAATAAGGTGTAGGGTTATGAATTGTCAGCCCTTTTGCCGTTGCCGTCACCTCCATGCGCATTTCAGAACGATCGCCTGCTTTTTTCACGATAGCCTTCGGGCGCCAGAACAGCTTGATACGGCTCTGCATGGCGACCTGCATGACGCTGCGATCATCGTCGAGGCTGGCGCTTTTTGGTGGCACTTCGCGCAGGTTGAAGTAGAAGAGCGATTCCCGATCTTTTGGCAGCGCGTTGGTGGCCGCCTGCTTCACGATCCTGACCTGGGATGACGATCCGGGTTCAATGCGCTGGATCGGAGGAAGCGCCATAAAGTGGCTGTCTTCCTTACGACCGTTTTCGTCTTCGATCCAGGAGAGCGCAAGATAGGGGAGCGTTTTGCTCTGGTTATCGACCTTCAGGCTGCTGGCCTTGTCGGTTTCGGGAAAGACGATGCGGGTACGATCCAGATTAATGGCCGCCTGGCTGGCGAATGCTGTACCGATCAACATCAGGCACAGGCTTTTCAGTGGAGTGAGTTTCATCATAATTTACTGACACGGCAGCATAAGCTGCGAAAGGTTAGTGAGGTGTGAAGGTAGCGTGAAGCGACACTGGCTGGCGTCGCCCCAGGTTACCAGGAATTGCTGCTCGGGCTGTACGGCACCCAGCCAGACATGGCCCTCGTCGGCGACGATACCCACGTCTTTACCGCTATCCGCCATCTGGACGCGCGCGCCCAGCGGCGGCATGCCTGATGCGGTTCGCAGGATGCCCAGAACATCATTTCCTGCCCGGGTGGCGATCTGGCGGTAGCCGATGGCCCCTTCTGTCCAGGTCGAGGTCATGACGCGGTTATCCACGTCTACGCCTTCGGGGAGATCGTTCAGATTGACCTGCACGCTTGACGGTGAGTAGCTGGAGAATGAAGGAAGCACCCCGATCCCGAAAGCGTTGGTCTGGTCACGCGACATGTTTAGCGGAATATTGCTGATGCCGTCCGTGCTCACCATGACACGCGGTTCGTTGCCGTAGCTGCGGCGGTGCAGGGCCATGCCTTTTGCCGTACCGGTGAATGACCCATTCCAGCTGGCGCTGAGGGAGCTGTAGTCATTCGCCTTATAACTTCCGGAAACGTTGAGATCGCCGAGCGGGGAGTAGTGCTGGTAGTTTCCGCTGAACTGCGCGCCTGCATCGGTCTGCTGACTTTCGGTACCGGCAGAAACGCCCCAGGTGTTGTTCTTATCAGAGGTGTCGTACCACGAGAGGGTCTGGCTCAGGTTGTCGCTGTTGCGCAGGTCATAGCTGAGGCGATGGTCAGGATCTAGCGGCACGCTGAGAGACAGGTAAAACTGATTGTCGTCCTCACGATCTTGATAGTGGGTTTTGCTGAACGATGCCGAAACGCCAAGGTTTTTCCAGCGGCCCAGATCGAAGTTATACCCCGCGGTCAGGCTGCCCGTATTGGATGGCGCTTCGTCCCACCAGGTTTGCCGGAGCAGGCTAAGGTAGAGATTGAGTGACAGCGCGGGAATGTACTGGCTGGCCGTGATGCTAAACGTCTGTTTTTCCGACTGGCTGTCATTATTTTCGCTGTCCAGGAAGCGTGCGTAGCTGAGGAACTGCGGGTCGGAGTAGCGGTAGCTGGCCAGGGTAAGCTGGCTTCCCGTGGTATCAAAGCGTTTGCTGTAGTTGAAGCGATAGCTGTAACCCGTCTGAGAGGGCTTGTTCGGGAGCTGGCTGGTCGCCTGAGTCACATCGAAGGAGAGGGCCCCGATCAGCGCGAGGTTTTGCCCGATGCCCGCTGCGATGGAGCGATAATTATCGCCATCGGCGAGCGTGCCGCCGTACAGTGAGGTATTGGAGAACAGGCCCCACGAGAACTCGCCGCTCATAAAGGCACTGTCTTCAAGGGCATGCGATGCATCTTCGCGGGGTTTGCCCACGGCAAGCTTGTAGCGAACCTGGCCCTTGCGCGTCAGGAAGGGCACGGAGGCGGCGGACACCTGAAACGTGCTCACGCGGCCGTCGTCTTCGGTAATTTTAACGTCCAGCGTGCCCTGGACGGATTGGTTCAAATCCTGAATGACAAACGGGCCGGGTGGCACCTTAGTTTGATAAATCACGCGGTCAGCGAGACTCACCGTGACGGTGGCATTAGTTTGCGCAATCCCGGCGATTTGCGGTGCATAGCCGCGAAGAGACCAGGGCAGCATGCGCTCATCGCTGATCAGCGACGCCCCGGTATAGGTAAAGGCATCAAAGATAGCGGACTGAAAGTCTGTCTCACCCAGCGTCAGTTTCGCGCCAAGCGTCGGCAGAGGACGGAACATATAGACGCGTGAGAAGCGGCCGTTATGGGTTGACCCTCCCTCGGCATGCGTTTGATTGTACTGATAATCGCTACGTAGACGCCATGCACCCAGGTTGGCACCTGCGGTACCGTAGGCGTTCGCGTTATCCGTGCTGCTACCTTCCTGTGGCTGATAATGGCTGGCAAAGAGGTTGTAGTCCAGCAGCACGCCGGCCACGCCGTTGTCCCAGGTGGAGGGGGGCATCCAGTCGTTCGGACGAAATTGCATCATGGCCTGAGGTACGGTGACGTGCAGCGTTTGGGTTGATTGCTCGAAGCGGAATTTAATATCCGCCTGCGGGGTAAAATCCACGCAGCCCTGTTTAAGCGTTAGGGTCTTACGAATAGTGTCCTGCAGGCCAAAGGTGTCTGCCAGTTCTGCGGGAATACAGACTTCGGCTTTGTTATCAACCTCTTTCCAGGTCAGTTCCCAGCCGTTTGCCAGTGGAATATCGTTGATCGCGACGGTGACAAAATAACGTCCTGGCGTAACGGACGTCTCTTCTTTAAAGCGAGAAAGATCAATGCCCGACCGTAAATCTTTATCGATAGCATTAATATTAAATTCAGTGGCAGAGGCGGCGTGCGCAAGCAAGATGGCAGTAATGATGATTATCGATTGTGATTTATTTTTCATCATTCTGTTACTCGAATAAATAAAAAAGCCGACTGGTAAACATCACCAGTCGGTATAACGGATCATGTTTAATCGTTATTTATACATCAGCACATAGTTGGCGTTAGCTTCAACCTGGCCCGCGGTGGCAGTGGTACCTGTTGGCACTTCCATGCGCGCTTTAAAGTGCAGCGTCTGGGTGTCTGAATTAGGCAGCAGATCCACCGTTTTTGCCGAGCCAAGGGTGATGTTTGCTTCGTCGTTGTCCAGCAGACGGACACCGACGTTTTCAGCACCGCTTGCATAGGTGTTGCTCAGAAGGCTGGTATCTGATGCGTAGGTGGCGGTGCTGCTGAACGTCACTTCCACTTTGGTTATTGGCGTCGCCGTCTCATCGTCGGGATCTGACAGAACGCAGTTCTGCAGGTTAATATCTACCGCAACGGGGGTGGACTTCTTGTTTGCATTGATGACGGCGGTGGTCACTTCACCGAGATCCACCTCTTTATCAACGCTGTCTGGTGCAATGCTGCAAGGCGCGTCAATAACAACGCCTTTAAATTTAATTTTCCCGGAGCCCTGATCGGCGGCAAATGCTGAACCAGAGACAATTGTTGCCATCGCAACGGCTAACAGTGCTTTTTTACCTGCATGCATGAAAATATCCTTTTCCAATGAATTCATACTCTGAATATTAATTTTCAGAAAATTACCATGAGATTATACCTGTGAAAAAAGAGTGAGTGCGATTAATTGCTCTTAAAAATAAATGTAGTCAACATTAAAATATAATCTGAAGTGATCTTTAGTATCGGATTAACAGCGAAAAATGGATTTTTCAGTCGCGTGAAATAATGGTCATATTAGCGATAATTATGTCTTATTTAAAAGTTGACTTTCAGGAAATAAATAAATGTAAAAATACGTGTAAAAAAAAGAGACTATCAGTGAGTACTATTTTTTCATTGAATTTATTAATTTTTAGTATGTTTGCCACCGCCGATGCCTGCTGCCTGGCGCAGAACCAGGCTCAATCCCATCGCTGACATTCATCTTTTCTTAAGTTGTTCCGGATGTTCAAATTTCCTGATGATGATCTTCATGCTTATCTGCGTTCATCTGCGCCAGATTGCGCGTAATGTAGCACCATTAAATTAACACCTTCTGTAAGGATATCATCATGACTTCTTCCCGTATGCCCGCCCTGTTTATAGGCCACGGAAGCCCAATGAATGTTCTCGAAGACAACGTCTATACCCGCGCCTGGCGTCAGCTGGGGGAGACGTTGCCGCGGCCGAAAGCGATTGTGGTGGTATCTGCACACTGGTTCACCCGGGGAACGGGCGTGACCGCCATGGAAACGCCAAAAACCATACATGATTTTGGCGGCTTCCCGCAGGCCCTTTATGACACGCACTATCCGGCACCGGGCTCGCCTGCACTGGCAGAACGTCTGGTCGAACTGCTGGCGCCTGTTCCTGTAGCGCTGGATAAAGAGGCCTGGGGTTTTGACCACGGCTCGTGGGGCGTGCTGATTAAAATGTATCCTGATGCGGATATCCCGATGGTGCAGCTCAGCATCGACAGCACCAAACCGGCAGCCTGGCATCTGGAAATGGGGCGTAAGCTGGCGACGCTGCGTGACGAAGGCATCATGCTGGTGGCGAGCGGCAACGTGGTGCATAACCTGCGCACGGCACGCTGGCACGGTGAAAATACGCCGTACCCGTGGGCTACTGCTTTCAACGATTACGTGAAAGCCAATCTGACCTGGCAGGGACCGGGTGAAGAGCACCCGTTAGTGAACTATCTGGATCACGAAGGCGGTTCGCTCTCTAACCCGACGCCGGAACACTTCCTGCCGCTGCTGTACGTTCTTGGCGCGTGGGATGGTCAGGAGCCGGTGACACTCCCGGTCGATGGTATTGAGATGGGTAGTTTGAGTATGCTGTCGGTGCAGGTAGGGTGAAAACATGCCCGGTGGCGCTACGCTTACCGGGCCTACAAAACCGTAGGCCGGGTCAGGCGAAGCCGCCACCCGGCAGATCTTACTCCACAAAAATATGCGGATAGAACCGTGACAGATCCTGCGTGATAAGCGCGCGATCTTCGCGAATGCCAATCCCGGCGGGCTGGTCGTTAATCAGCCAGCTGCCAATCAGCGTATAGCTGTCGCCAAACTTCGGCAGTTGATAGAATGCCTGGACGATCATCCCTTCTTCGCCGTACGGTCCTTCAACCGCTTCCACCGTTTTGCCGTTTTCGATAATCGACACGTTCGCGCCTTCGCGGGAGAAAATCGGCTTAACGACGTATTTCTCCATCGGCGGGAAATCATCTTCAGCAAAATACGCTGGCAGCAGGTTTGGGTGGTTCGGGAACATTTCCCACAGCATCGGCAGCAGAGCTTTGTTAGAGATAATGCTTTTCCATGCCGGCTCCAGCCAGCGCACGCCCGCATCTTCCAGCTTGGTGGAGAACATTTCGCGCAGCATGTATTCCCACGGATAGAGCTTGAAGAGGTTGCTGATCACCTGATCCTGCATATCCGTAAACTGACCTTTTTCTCCCAAACCGATATCTTCGATATAAAGGAATTCAGTCGCCACGTCGGCTTCGGCGGCACAGTCCTGCAGATACTGCACCGTTCCACGGTCTTCTTCCGTGTCGCGGCAGCAGGCGAGGTGCAGCAGGTTGAAGCCAAACTGCTCGCGCAGCTCGGCGAAACGCGCGATAAGCTTCTCCTGCAGGCTGTTGAACTGGTCGCTGCCTTCCGGCAGGTTTCCGGCGTTCATCTGATCTTCCAGCCAAATCCACTGGAAGAATGCCGCCTCGTACAGAGAGGTTGGCGTATCCGCGTTGTTTTCCAGAAGCTTAGGCTCGCCCACGCCGTCCCATGCCAGATCGAGGCGAGAGTAGAGCGAAGGCTGATTCGTTTTCCATGACTGACGAACAAAGCTCCAGGTGTGCTTTGGAATGCGGAATTTGGTCATCAGCTCGTCGCTGTCGATGACTTTCTCCACCACTTTCAGGCACATCTGGTGCAGTTCTGCGGTCACGTCTTCAAGCTTTTCCACCTGAGCGAGCGTGAGCTTGTAGTAAGCATCTTCACACCAGTACGGTTCCCCGTACATGGTGTGGAAGTTAAACCCGTACTCGGTCGCTTTTTCGCGCCAGTCCGGGCGTTCGGTAATACTGACTCGTTCCATGATCAGCCGCCCATTGAGCGACTAGAGGTGCCTGACGCACTGCGCTGCATGCTGGTCTGTTTCGCCACAGACTCACCAAACCCACCGCGAGTGATGGTGTTGGTGGTCGCAGGTTTCGGCGCCATTGCGGTTTTCGGAACGGTCACGGTACGGCCCGGGGTTGCTGCGCCGTAGCCTTTGCCGCTGGCATCGGTATATTGACCATAGGCCGGGCTGGCCGGGTTTTTCGAGCTAAACAGCGGCTGCTGCTGGTAACCCGCGCCGCCACCCATCAGGCGGCCCATCATGTAACCTGCCATTAATGGCATCCAGAAGCTGCCGCTGGACTGCGCCTGCGCCTGATTTTCCGGCGCCATACCTGCCTGAGCTGGCGTCTGCTGGCACTGGCCTTCACCAAACTCCGCCACACAGTCTTCACGTGAGGCATACTTCGGCGCAGTGCGTTCCGCTTCTTTCAGCGCGTTGGTGTACGCCGTCTTACATTCTGCGGCCTGACCGGTTGCAGCGGAACAGTCATCTGCGTTTTGATACAGCGAAACCGTTTCGTCGTTTTTCTCACAGCCTGCCAGCATAAAGACAGCCGTAACCGCCAGCGCAACAGGCGTGAGGTGGCGCGCATTCCAGCTTTTGCGGAACGACGCGTGATTAATCGTTTTTGTCCGTTTCATATTTGTCTTCCAGGACCCAGTGGTAATAACGCTCAGGATAGAGGATGAGTGGTTGAAAATGAAGCGAAGAGGGGCGGAATCAGGGGGATCTTTACGTTGGCTTACGTTCGGGTGTGATTTTGCGCCGGGTGGCGCTTCGCTTACCCGGCCTACGATTAAGTAGGCCCGATAAGCGAAGCGCCATCGGGCAATGCTTAATGACGGAACGGGTTAGAACCGCTGCTTGCGGGGGCCGTGCTACGCGCGGCGGCTGGCTGTGCCGCAGGGGTGCTACCGTTAGCGTTGAAGTTATCAACGGCGGCAACCTGATCCGGGTTCTCAGGCGCGACGCTTTCTGGCGACGTTGAAACCGGTTTGCCCAACGTGCTGTTCAGCATCTGCAGATCCTGCTCGTTCAGCGTACCCAGAGCCTGTTTGATGTTCAGCTGGTTAATCAGGTACTGGTAACGTGCGCTGGAGAGCTGCTGTTTCGCGTTGTACAGCGTGGTGGTCGCGTCGAGCACGTCAACAATCGTACGTGTACCCACGGAGTAACCGGCTTCCATCGCGTCCAGGGAGCTCTGTGCAGACACCACGGCCTGTTTATAGGCGTTGATGCTGCTGATAGAGGCGTTCACGTTGTTGAAGGAAGAGCGAACGGTCTGCACCACGTTGCGGTGCGCGCTTTCCAGCTGCTCGCTCGCGCCAACAAAGTTGTACTGCGCCTGTTTCACCTGCGAGTTAACCTGACCCCCCTGGTACAGCGGCAGGGAGAAGCTCAGGCCCACTTTGTTCTGGCCCATATTGCTGTCGTCATACTGTGACGTATTGGTTTTAGAGCCGCTGTAGCTGGTATCAGAGACGCCGGTAGACGCGCTCAGGCTCAGGGTTGGCAGGTGACCGTCCTGCGCCTGACGAATTTGCTCGCGGGCCAGATCCTGGCTCAGACGCGCCTGCAGCAAGCTCAGGTTGCGGTTTTCCGCCTCTTTCAGCAGCGCGTTAACCGCCTGCGGTTTATCCGTCTTAAAGCTGTCCACGTTCAGAGAGGCCAGCTCAGGATAGTAATTGCCGGTGACCTGACGCAGCGCTTCCAGCGCGTTGTCGAGGTTGTTACGCGCGGTCACTTCGTTAGCCAGCACGGTGTCGTACTGTGAACGGGCGTTCTGTACGTCGGTGATCGCCACCAGACCCACGTTGAAGCGCTGGGTGGTTTGATCCAACTGACGGTAAATCGCCTGTTTCTGCGCTTCAGTGTAGGAGAGCGCGTCGATGGCGCTCAGCACGTTGAAATACGCGGTGGCCGTGTTCAGGATCAGCGTCTGCTGATCGGTCTGATAGGTGACGTCCTGAATACCCGCGCTCTTTTCCTGCAGGGTCAGGGCACGCCATTTGGACATATCAAACAGCGTCTGTGTTAATTGCAGTGAGGCGCTGGTAGCATTGGAGTTAACGCCGTTAGCGTCGCGGAAACCGTTGCTGTAGGTATAATCTGCACCTAAACCTAACTGCGGCAGCAGTGGGCTACGCGCTTCGTTAATCTTTTCAAACGCAGCATCACGATCGGCCGCTGATTTACGTAAATCAGGGTTGCCCAGACGTGCCTGCTGGTAGACCTGTAACAGGTTTTCCGCCTGGCTCATTGCACTGAAGCCCGTCAGGCTCAGGCCGATAAGGATGGGGAGCAATTTCTTCATTTGCATTCCTTGTTGTGAAGCAGTATTAGCGCTGATCTAATTAAAAAATAATTGCCGATTCTAACAGAATCATCCACACCAAAAGGTTGGCGTTACGTGCCATCTGGCGGTAATTTGCACCAATCTACCATATAGCCTTACAAACGGCAGCCAAACAGCCTTGAAATTCACAATTTCATCACCATTGCTACCAGGACTCGACTCATGCAAAAACCAGAAAAGTTGCCCGTGACATTCGCCAAAAACGATGTAGAAATTATTGCACGAGAAACGCTTTATAGCGGTTTTTTTTCAATGGATCTTTACCGTTTCAGGCATCGCCTGTTTAACGGTGAAATGAGCGGCGAAATCAGACGCGAAATTTTTGAGCGCGGGCATGCGGCTGTCTTGCTACCCTTTGACCCAGTGCGTGACGAAGTTGTGCTGGTGGAGCAGATCCGCATCGCCGCGTATGACGTCAGTGAGAGCCCGTGGCTGCTGGAGATGGTGGCCGGGATGATCGAAGAGGGCGAGACGGTTGAAGACGTCGCCCGCCGCGAGGCGCTGGAAGAGGCCGGGCTGGTGGTTGGTCGTACAAAACCGGTGTTGAGTTATCTGGCGAGCCCGGGGGGCACCAGCGAGCGCTTGTCCATCATGGTGGGCGAAGTGGACGCCACGACGGCGGAAGGGATCCACGGTCTGGCTGATGAAAACGAAGATATTCGGGTTCATGTGGTGAGCCGGGAACAGGCTTATCAGTGGGTAGAAGAGGGGAAAATCGACAACGCAGCGTCTGTCATTGCCCTGCAATGGCTGCAACTGCATTATCAGACATTACGAAACGAGTGGAAAAAATGAAGCGCTATACACCTGACTTCCCAGAAATGATGCGCCTGTGCGAAACCAATTTCGCACAATTGCGCCGCCTGCTGCCGAGAAATGACGCACCCGGCGAAACGGTAAGCTATCAGGTGAGCAATGCGCAGTATCGGTTAACGATAACAGAATCAACGCGCTACACTACGCTGGTCGAAATTGAACAAACGGCGCCCAGCATTAGCTACTGGAGCCTGCCGTCAATGACGGTGCGCCTCTATCATGATGCGATGGTCGCTGAAGTGTGTTCGAGTCAGCAGATCTTTCGCTTCAAGGCGCGGTATGATTACCCGAATAAAAAGTTGCATCAACGCGACGAAAAGCATCAAATTAACCAGTTTTTAGCCGACTGGCTAAGATATTGTTTAGCACATGGAGCAATGGCGATTCCGGTTTGTTAGCGTCATAAACCTACCTAAGGACACCATTTGGAAAGCCTGTTGAACCTGACTGTTGCTGGTGGGGCGCCAGTCAGGATATTACAAATCACCGATACCCACCTTTTTGCCGAAAAGCATGAGACGCTGCTCGGGGTGAATACCTGGGAGAGCTATCAGGCAGTACTTAGCGCCATTCACGCTGAACATCGCGACTGCGATCTGATAGTTGCAACAGGCGATCTGGCGCAGGACCAATCCTCCGCGGCCTACCAGCATTTTGCTGAAGGCATCGCGAGCTTTAGCGTGCCTTGCGTCTGGCTGCCGGGAAACCACGATTTCCAGCCCGCGATGTACAGCTCCCTTCAGGACGCGGGGATTTCTCCGGCGAAGTGTGTTTTTGCGGGTGAAAAGTGGCAGATCCTGCTGCTGGACAGCCAGGTATTTGGCGTCCCGCACGGTGAGTTAAGCGAGTTTCAACTCGACTGGCTGGAGACCAAACTGGCTGCCGAACCTGAACGTCATACCCTGCTGTTGCTGCATCATCATCCGCTCCCGGCGGGCTGCAGCTGGCTCGATCAACACAGCCTGCGTAACTCCGCCGCGCTGGATCGCGTGCTGACGAAGTTCCCCCGCGTGAAACATCTGCTGTGCGGACACATTCATCAGGAACAGGATCTCGACTGGAACGGGCGCCGCATGCTGGCGACGCCGTCGACCTGCGTGCAGTTTAAACCGCACTGTGCCAACTTTACGCTGGATACTATCGCGCCAGGCTGGCGCTGGCTGGAACTGCATGCCGACGGCACGCTGACCACGGAAGTCTGCCGTCTGGCAGGCGCACAATTCCGACCAGATACCGCTTCAGAAGGCTATTGATGTCTACGCTCCTTTATCTGCACGGATTCAACAGCTCGCCGCGCTCCGCAAAAGCGACACAGTTTCGCCAGTGGCTGAGCGAGCATCACCCCCATGTTGAGATGATTATCCCGCAGCTGCCGCCTTATCCGGCGGAGGCGGCGGAAATGCTCGAATCCATCGTGCTTGAACACGGCGGTGAATCGTTTGGTGTGGTCGGCTCATCGCTGGGCGGGTACTACGCCACCTGGCTCTCGCAATGCTTTATGCTGCCGGCCGTTGTGGTGAATCCGGCGGTACGGCCATTTGAGCTGCTGAGGGACTTTCTTGGTGAAAACGAGAACCCCTACACCGGGCAGCAATATGTGCTAGAGTCACGCCATATTTACGATCTCAAAGTTATGCAGGTCGACCCGCTTGAAGCGCCTGATCTCATCTGGCTGCTGCAACAGACGGGTGATGAAGTGCTGGATTACCGCCAGGCAGTGGCGTATTACGCATCCTGCCGCCAGACTATAGAAGAAGGCGGAAACCATGCTTTCACGGGCTTTGAGAATCATTTCACCCAGATTGTCGATTTTCTTGGACTGCACAGCCACTGACAATCAATGCGAATTGCTAGTTTAAATCATGACGCAAACCTATAACGCTGATGCCATTGAGGTCCTCACCGGGCTTGAGCCGGTTCGCCGCCGCCCGGGGATGTACACCGATACAACGCGCCCAAACCACCTGGGCCAGGAAGTTATTGATAACAGTGTGGACGAAGCGCTGGCGGGCCATGCCAAACGCGTTGACGTCATCCTGCATGCCGATCAGTCGCTGGAAGTTATCGACGACGGGCGCGGCATGCCGGTGGACATCCACCCGGAAGAGGGCGTGCCTGCCGTTGAGCTGATCCTGTGTCGTCTGCACGCGGGCGGTAAGTTCTCCAACAAAAACTACCAGTTCTCCGGCGGTTTGCACGGCGTGGGGATCTCCGTGGTTAACGCCCTGTCCAAACGGGTGGAAGTGAACGTCCGTCGCGACGGTCAGGTCTATAACATCGCGTTTGAAAACGGCGAAAAGGTGCAGGATTTGCAGGTTGTCGGCACGTGCGGCAAACGCAACACCGGTACCAGCGTCCACTTCTGGCCAGACGAAAGCTTCTTCGACAGCCCGCGTTTTTCCGTTTCTCGCCTGACGCACCTGCTGAAAGCGAAAGCGGTGCTGTGTCCGGGCGTAGAAATCACCTTTACCGATCACGTCAACAACACCGAGCAGACCTGGTGCTACGCCGATGGTCTTAATGACTATCTGTGCGAAGCGGTAAACGGCCTGCCGACGCTGCCGGAAAAACCGTTCGTCGGTAACTTTAGCGGTGACACCGAAGCGGTGGACTGGGCGCTGCTGTGGCTGCCGGAAGGCGGCGAGCTGCTGACGGAAAGCTACGTCAACCTGATTCCAACCATGCTTGGCGGTACGCACGTCAACGGCCTGCGTCAGGGCCTGCTGGATGCGATGCGCGAGTTCTGCGAATACCGCAACATTCTGCCGCGCGGCGTGAAGCTGTCGGCGGAAGATATCTGGGATCGCTGTGCCTACGTGCTCTCCGTGAAGATGCAGGATCCGCAGTTTGCCGGCCAGACCAAAGAGCGTCTGTCGTCACGTCAGTGTGCGGCGTTCGTCTCCGGCGTGGTGAAAGATGCCTTTACCCTGTGGCTGAACCAGAACGTTCAGGCGGCAGAGATGCTGGCTGAAATGGCGATTTCCAGCGCCCAGCGCCGTCTGCGTGCGGCGAAGAAAGTGGTACGTAAAAAGCTGACCAGCGGCCCTGCGCTGCCGGGCAAGCTGGCGGACTGTACCGCACAGGACCTCAACCGTACCGAGCTGTTCCTCGTGGAAGGGGACTCGGCGGGCGGGTCGGCCAAGCAGGCGCGCGATCGTGAATATCAGGCGATCATGCCGCTTAAGGGTAAGATCCTGAACACCTGGGAAGTCTCTTCAGATGAAGTGCTGGCTTCGCAGGAAGTGCATGATATTTCCGTAGCGATCGGTATCGATCCTGACAGCGACGATCTGAGCCAGCTTCGTTACGGCAAGATCTGTATCCTCGCGGATGCGGACTCCGATGGTCTGCACATTGCCACGCTGCTGTGCGCGCTGTTCGTGAAGCACTTCCGCACGCTGGTGAAAAACGGTCACGTCCACGTGGCGCTGCCGCCGCTGTACCGTATCGACCTCGGCAAAGAGGTTTATTACGCGCTGACGGAAGAAGAGAAGGCGGGCGTGCTGGAACAGCTGAAGCGTAAGAAGGGCAAGCCTAACGTCCAGCGCTTTAAAGGGCTGGGTGAGATGAACCCAATGCAGCTGCGTGAAACGACGCTGGATCCGAATACGCGCCGTCTGGTGCAGCTGACCATCAGCGACGAAGACGAACAGCAAACGAATGCCATGATGGATATGCTCCTTGCCAAGAAACGTTCGGAAGACCGACGTAACTGGCTGCAGGAGAAGGGTGATATGGCGGATATTGAGGCCTGATGCCCTCACCCTAACCCTCTCCCACAGAGAGAGGGAATGGATCGTAGGCCCGGTAAGCGTGAGCGCCACCGGGCTTTTTTACATCAAAACTCCATCTTCACCGTAAACTGCACTTCACGCGGATCGCCGATTTGGTTGCCCAGATTATTGGTCGCGATAGATGACGTGTAGTAGGTCTTATCAAACAGGTTCTTCACGTTGACCTGCAGCGTCACCGGATACTGCAGCTTCATCTTGTACGCCGCAAACGCATCCGCCACGAAATAGCCCGGCAGATAATAATCCGCACTGTTGGTCGCTGAGCGACGGCTCACGCCATGCCCGCCGCCGCCGAGGGTCAGCGTATTCCCGGCAAACGCATTATGAATATCGTAGGTCAGGAACAGGGAACCGGTATGGCGCGGTACGTTTGGCAGCGGTTTACCCGCATAGTCCGGGTCTTCCAGCACTTTCGCGTCGGTATAGCCGTAGCTGGCGATAATGTTGGTGTTCTCCGTCAGCGACCCGGCGAGATCCACCTCTACGCCCTGAGAACGCACGCGGCCCGCGGTTTTGGCGATGGTTTCGCCCCCGATGCTTTCGGTATACAGCACGTTGCGTTTGTGAATATCAAACAGCGCGATGTTGGCAGTAACCCCGTCGAACAGGTCGAACTTTGCGCCCACTTCGTAGGCATTCGACGTTTCCGGCGGCAGGTCGCCAATATAGCTCGCAATGGACGACTGCGGCATAAACGTCTGGGAGTAGTTAGCAAACAGCGAAACGGACGGCGTGAGTTTGTAAACCAGCCCCAGCTTTGGCGTCCACTGTTCGTCGCGACTGTCGGTGTTAACGTTGAAAGGACGGCCTTTACCGGCGTACTGGGTGTAATACTGATAGCGCATCCCGGCGACGGCGATCCATTTATCGGTCAGGTACAGGGCATCCTGCGCGTAGGCAGAGTAACTCTCCTGCTTCAGCGTCTGGTCGCTGTCAGCGGCGGAGACGGTTGTACACTTGTCGAGTTTGCCGTAAACCGGATGGTAAATATTGAAACCTTTGACGTTCTTACAGCGCATCATGTCCGTACGCAGCAGATCGTAATTTTCATACGACACGCCGGTCAGGATCTCATTGTAAAAGCCCGCGATATCCACGTTGCCCTGCAAATCCGCGCGGGTGCTGTGCATGCGCTGGGTTGAGCCCTGGGTCGCATCCACGCGACGGGTGAGGTTACCGGTTTTGGCACCGTAGGCCATCACGCGGGCCTGGTTATCGCTGTATTTATCCTGGCTGTAGCTGTAGTCGAACTTCGCGGTCCACTGGCTATTAAGGCGGTATTCCGCGTTAAGCTGAGCGAGATCGGACTGCCCGTCAGTGATGTTAAACGGCTCGTCAAAACGGGTATTGCGATCGACGTTCACCGGCTGTTTGGTGTTGAGGTCGAAGATCGTGCCGCGATCGAACGGCGTTTTATAGTCACGGTGGGAATAGAGCACGGTCACCGTGGCATCATCGCCAAACCAGGTCAGGGAGGGGGCGATAAAGGTGCTGCGTTCGTTACCGAAATTGCGCCAGTAGTCCTCGTCCTGATACTCCCCCGTCAGGCGGTACGCCAGACGGGTCCCGTCAATCGGGCCGGTCACGTCAACCTGTCCGGTGCCGCCGCCAAAGCTGGAGGAGGTGGCAGAAATTGCGCCGCCGAAGGTTTTCTCCGGGCGTTTAGTGACGACATTAATCAGGCCGCCCGGATCGAGAATGCCATAAAGCGTTGAGGCCGGGCCTTTCAGCACCTCCACGCGTTCGGTAGCGGCGTTGAAGCTACGCGGCAGGACGGTACGCAGACCGTTGGTCATGATCGAGCCGTCACGGTTCGCGCCAAATCCACGGCGTACAAAGGCATCCTGCGTACCGCCCAGGGTGTTGGTCTGAACCACGTTGCTGACGTTATACAGCGCTTCATCGAGCGTGGTAGCGTGCTGATCCGCAAGCACTTTATCGCTGACGGTATTCACCACCTGCGGGATATCCAGCATGGGCATGGTGGTCAGCGTCGCGGTGGAGGTGTTCAGCGGCTGGTAGCCGTTGGTGGCCTCCGCCACGGGAGTGGGATCGGCGATAACGGTAAGCGTTTCGCCGTCTTTAGCCGTATTAGCGTCTGCGGCCTTTACCAGCGGTGCGATAAACAGCAGAGAAAAGAGCGCGCGCCCTTTTACCCCAGAGAGTGAAGGTGTGAACGTAGCCATTACATCTGTTATCCCGAAATATCCGTGAATCATCTTCACGGAAGAATGTGTGAGTCATTGCCCTTAATGGTCTGCTCGTTAGCCAGAACCGGCATCGAACATGTAATTGAGAATCATTCAATCATGCAGGCATGTAGTAGTAAATGAAAAAAGATAAAAATTGGCTACACAGGCGAAACGTGACGGAAATACAAAAGGTTAACCATTTAATTGATTGAAAAATAGATACTTATTTGAGTTTTGTGTCGCGTGTAAATGCCCCGTTACCCCTGGTTTTTTAAGGGTATTTCTTCACTTGACTACTACATGACGCGGCGGCAAACTCTCAAAAGAGAATGATTTTTATTTATATTTATTGCTGTTTTTCATTACGTTGGCATTCACGTGGCTCACAACACCCAAAAACCGGGACTGGTTCTGGAGAATCTTTCTGCCGGTTACCAGAAAAAAATCATCGTTGATGATATCTCCCTTGCGATCCCGCAGCAGAAAATAACCGTTCTGGTGGGCGCGAACGGCTGCGGAAAATCGACGCTGCTGAGTACGATTGCGCGCTTACTCCAGCCGCTGGGCGGCGCGGCTGTTCTCGACGGCAAGGCAATCCACGCGCAGCCGACGAAAGCGGTCGCCCGCCAGCTTGGCATCCTGCCGCAGTCGCCGCTGCTGCCGGAAGGGTTAACCGTTTTCGAGCTGGTCTCGCGCGGGCGTTTCCCGTGGCAGAATTTTATGCGCCAGTGGAGCGACGAAGATGAGCGGGCGGTGGAAGAGGCGCTGCGCCTGACCGGCACGGCGGAGTTTGCCCATATGCCCGTCGAAAGCCTGTCCGGCGGCCAGCGTCAGCGCTGCTGGATCGCCATGGCGCTGGCGCAGCAGACGCCGTATATCCTGCTGGATGAACCGACCACCTTCCTCGATCTCCGCTACCAGGTGGAAATCCTCGAACTGCTGCATACGCTGACGCGCGCGCATGGACGTACCGTGGTAGTGGTGCTGCACGACCTTAACTTCGCCGTGAATTATGGTGATTCACTGGTCTTTTTACGCCAGGGAAAAGTGGAGGGCGTGTTACATGAGGGCGACGTCTGCACGCCGGCGTTGATTAAAGCGGTATTTGATGTCGACGTGCATATGTCCATCAATCCGCTGACCGGCAAACCGTTCTTTATGCCGTTCCGCCAGGTCACGGAACAGCCATGATGCGCACCTCTCTGGCTTTCCTGCTTTTCACCTTGCTGCTGGCGATGGGCGCGATTGCACAGCTGGGTATCGGTGCGCGCTTTATCGCCCCGAAGACGGTGGTGGAGGCCTTCTTCCATTTCGACCCGCGCAATTTCGACCATAACATCATTATCAAACTGCGGCTGCTGCGTCTCTGCGGCGCGATGGTGACAGGTGCTGCCCTCGGCGTCGCGGGCGTGCTGCTGCAATCCGTGATCCGCAACCCGCTCGGCGAACCGCATATTCTGGGGCTCAATGCCGGGGCGGCTCTGGCGGTGGTACTGACGAGCGCGCTTGGGCTCACGCTGCCGTTTGGACGCCCGCTGATTGCCGCCGCTGGCGCCGCTGCGCTGTTTCTGCTGGTACTGATGTTCTCCTCGTCCGGCCGCGCCGGACTTACGCCGATGAAGGTGACCCTGTGCGGCGTGGCGATGTCGGCGTTTGCCGCGTCGATTACCGCCACGGTGCTCATTCTGGATGAACAGACGCTGCTCGCTATGCGGACCTGGCTGGCGGGAGATTTAGCAGGGCTTAGCGGTGAAACGATCGCCGCTGCCCTGTGGGTGGCGGCCATGGGGTTTGTGCTGGCGCTCGGGTTATCGCCCTCGCTCAATATGCTGGCGATGGGCGACAGGATGGCGCAGGGACTGGGCGTGTCGCTGCTGAAAACCCGCCTGCTCGCTCTGCTTTCTATCGCGCTACTCTGCGGGGCGGCGGTCTCCCTCGCCGGGCCGATTGGCTTTATCGGCCTTGTGGTGCCGCAGCTCATTCGCCGTGTGGTGTCGGTCGATCTGCGCGTGATGGTGCCGCTCTCTGCCTTGTGCGGGGCACTGGTTCTGCTGCTGGCGGACATTGCTGCCCGCACGCTGTTTACGCCCTGGGAGCTGGCAACCGGCATCATGACTGCCCTGGTCGGCGCGCCCGTCTTTATCTTCATGGCTGCAAGGATGTTCAAATGAACCGGGCTGGATTGCGCGCGTTACGCGTGGGGGCTTTCTCGGCGCTGGTTCGTCCAAAAGCGCTGGTGTGCCTGGCCGTCCTGACGCTGGCGGCCTGCGTGCTAACCGCTTTTGGCCTGACGCACGGCTCGCTTCCCGTTCCCGCATCCGCCATTGGGCGGGCACTGTTTTATCCCGAAAGCCTGACCTCAGAGACGCACTACATCGTGATGGATATCCGTCTGCCGCGCCTCCTGATGGCGGTACTGTGCGGCGCGATGCTCGGCATGGCTGGCGCGGCAATGCAGTCCATTACCCGCAATGGCCTGGCGGACCCGGGGCTTATCGGCGTGAAAGAGGGTTGTAGCGCGGCGGTACTGCTGCTGATTTTTCAGTTTCCGGCGCTGGGACTAGGCTGGCGGCCGCTGGTCGGCATAGCCGGAGGCCTACTCACTGCGCTGCTGGTGGTGGCCCTGGCGCGTGATATTTCGCGTCCACGATTCATTCTGATCGGCATCGGCGTTTCATGGGCCTTCGCCGCGGCAATGGGCGTCTTTATGACCACGGCGGACGTGCGCGACGTGCAGACGGCGATGCTATGGCTGGCGGGAAGCCTGCACGCGGCAAACTGGACGCTGGTCAGCATTGCGGCAGCCTGGTCGCTTCCGGCATTTGCGCTGCTGTTATTAACCGCCCGCGCTGCCGACGTGGCGCTGCTCGGCAACCACGCGGCGGCGGGGCTGGGGGTGCGCACAAACCGACTGGCGCTGCTGCGCGTTCTCGCCCCGGTGGTGCTGACGGCGGCCTGCGTCTCCTGCGTGGGCAGTATTGGTTTTGTCGGGCTTATTGCGCCACATATGGCGCGCCTGCTGCTGCGCGGCGGGCAAACCGCGCTCCTGACGGGAAGCGCGGTGCTGGGCGCGTTGCTGGTGCTGCTGGCGGATAACGTCGGGCGGCTGGCATTCCTCCCGCTGCAGCTGCCTGCGGGCATTGTGATTTCACTGATTGGTGGACCCTTTTTCCTGCTGCTGCTCTGGCAGCGTCGGGACAGATTTTAGGAGACTATGATGCGCGTACTGTTTGCGATGCTGTTGCTGGTAGGCTTTGCGGTGAGTGCGGCCGAGCCGACCCAGACGTTTACGGACGATCTGAACCGGAAAGTGGTGGTACCGGTACATCCGAAACGGATCGTCTCGTTACACGATCTGGATATCACCATTCCACTGATTGAGCTTGGCGTACCGCCCGTGGCGAGCCATGGCCGCACGCGACCGGACGGTAGCCACTTTCTGCGGTCCAGCGGCATGTTGACCGGCGTCGACTTCGATAATTCCGACATCAAATTTATCGGCACTGCCGATATCGACATTGAGGCCATCGCCGCGGCAAAACCGGACCTGATCATTACCGAGCCGACCCGCAACACGCCGGTGGAGCAGCTGGAAAAGATAGCCCCGACGGTGAGTATCGATCATCTCGACGGCGGCGCGCCGGAGATCTACCGCAAACTGGCGCAGCTGACGGGCACGCAGGCGCGGCTCAAGGTTCTTGAACGCCGCTATCAGGAACAAATCAAGGCGCTGAAGGCGACTATCGACACACGCAAAATCACCGTGTCGGTGATTCAGGCTAATCAGGGGAAAATCAACGCCATGCACAGCTACCATTCGCTGGGGCGCGTCCTGCGTGATGCCGGGTTTACCTTTCCGCCGCTGATTGAGTCCATCCCGGAGGGCGGGCGGATTGACGTCAGTGCTGAACGGCTGCCGGAGCTGGATGCTGATTTCGTTTTCGCTACCTGGCGCGGGGATACGGGCGGCAAACCGCAGGATGAGCTGGCAGCGATGGATGCGGTCATGCCCGGCTGGTGCCAGTTCCTGAATGCCTGCCGAACCGGCCACTACGTACTGATTTCGCGCGAAGAGGCCATCTCGAACTCGTTCGCCTCGTTAGGGCTCATGGCCGCGCAGGTGCAGTCGCAGATTGCCGGACGTCCTTTGCCGGAGGCGTCACGATGAGCCGAAAAGTCGATGTTTTCGGCGACCGCCTCCGCTCGCGGGCGCACCAGCTTACGCCGCGGCTGCTGCTGGTGGCGCGCTATATCAATGAAAATCGTGAAGCGGTGATGGAACAGACGGCGATGGAGATTGCGACGCTGCTTAAAACGTCGGATGCCACCGTCGTCCGCGCCATCCAGGCACTCGGTTTTGGTGGATTGCGCGATCTCAAGCAGACGCTGGAGCAGTGGTTTGGTCCGGTGGTGACCTCCAGCGAAAAGATCTCCACCACGGTGAATACGCTTACCAGCGACGTCAATGCGAGCATTGATTTCGTGCTGGAGGGGCACCAGCATACCTGTAACGTCTTGTCTGAACCCCACAACCGCCTCGCGATGGCGCAGGCGGTCTCACTGCTGGCTCAGGCGAGGCAGGTTGCCCTATTTGGTATTGGCGCGTCCGGGATTCTGGCCGAATACACCGCCAGATTGTTCAGCCGGATGGGACTCCCCGCCATGCCGCTCAACCGTACCGGGATAGGGCTTGCGGAACAGTTGATTGGGCTCCAGCGCGGCGATGTGCTGGTCATGATGGCGCAAAAATCTGCGCATCGGGAAGGACAAACCACGCTGCGCGAAGCGAAACGCCTGGGGATCCCCACCGTTTTGCTGACCAATGCCACCGACTCACAATTCAGTAAAGAGGCCAGCGTGGTGATCCACGTCCCGCGTGGCGGAGAGAAGGGTAAAATCCCGCTTCATGGCACGGTGCTGCTGTGTCTGGAGATGATTGTTTTATCCGTTGCCTCCACCGAGCCGCAGCGCACCATTAAGTCGATGAAGCGTATCAATGAGTTGCATCGTGGGTTAAAGCCGGGGAAGAAAAGCAGTTAAAAACAGTCGGGGGTCCCCCCCGACTCGTGGATCACGCTTTAGGAATACGCAGCGTCTGGCCCGGATAGATTTTATCCGGGCTGGAGAGCATCGGGCGATTGGCCTCGAAAATCTTGTTGTACTGGTTGGCATCGCCGTACACGGTTTTGGAGATAGCGCTCAGGGTATCGCCGGATTTTACCGTGTAGTAGGTGGCTTCATCTTTGGCATCGGTCGCGGTGATATTGTTCTCCACCTCGCTGACGCCCGCGATGTTCCCGACGGCGACCTGGATTTTCTCTTTCTGCTCCTGGGTCAGCCCGTCGCCCGTTACGCTGGCTTTGCCGTCGGTAACGTTAACCTGGACTTTGTCTGAACCGGGAATGTTGAGTTTCTTGAGGTGCTCGGTGATTTTGTCGCCCTGGCCTTTATGATCGGTCAGGTTATCCCACAGCTTTTCGCCTGCTTCTTTGACGAAGTTAAAAAGACCCATTCCATCCTCCTGTTAATCATGAAGTCAGAATAAGCATAGCAGTTGAGGTTTAAGGTGCTAAAAAAGCCCGGTGGCGCTAACGCTTACCGGGCCTACGGTTCAGGTTTTGTAGGCCGGGTAAACGCAGTGCCACCCGGCAAATTCCACGAACTTAAACCCCTTGCTCCAGAATACGGATGTGGGTCTCCAAAACGTCACCCTTCACCGCATCGCTCCACGCTTTCATATGTGCGGTCTGCAAATGCGCTTCAAGATGGGCGACGGTTTCCCACTGCTCAACCATGATAATGGAGTCTGGCGCGGTGGCCTGGAAGCTTGCGTCAGTAGCGGCGTCCACCATCGGCGCGTAGCCGTGGCAGCCTTCTTCTTTCAGTACGGTTGGGATAATTTTCGCGAACTGATCCAGCACCGCCTGACGGTGATGTTGACCTGGACGAGTACGGATTTCTGCGATTACTGTAAGCATGGTTACTACTCCTTTAATTCCAGGCTACCAGTTAAGCAAAAATTTTCGCGAGATGCTTGCGATATTCTGCGATATAGCTCGGGACGTCCGGCATTTTAATCACGTCGTTGACGATAAAGGTCGGCAGCGGATCCATCCCCAGGAACTGGTTCGCCTTGTGGAACGGCAGATACGCACCGTCGACGCCCACGCCTTCAAAGAACTGATCTTTTTCGGTGAAGGCTTCCAGAGGAGCGTTCCAGGTCAGGGAAAGCATATATTTTTTGCCCTGAATCAGACCGCCGGAACCGTATTTTTTCGACGCGTCTGAACGGGTGCGGCCGTCGCTGGCATACAGTGAACTGTGACCTTCGGTGAAGACGTCGTCCATGTACTTTTTCACCGTCCACGGTGCGCCCATCCACCAGCCCGGCATCTGCCAAATCACCACGTCGGCCCACAGGAAGTTCTGCACTTCCGCCTTCACGTCATACTCGCTGTCCGCACGCACGACCTTAACATCATGCCCGGCGTCGCGCAGGAAACCATCCGCGACCTCGGTCAGGGTGTCATTCAGTTGGCCTTTAGAGTGCGCAAATTCTTTTGCGCCGTTGATAATCAAAATGTTGCTCATTATTTGTCCTCGTGACTGAGAGTATGCCGGGTATTCTACGCGCGAGGACGGAGCGGAAAAATGAGCAAAATGTGCAAAGTCTTTTGCGTTAAATGCAATAATCTTTTACCAGCTGACGTTCACTTCGAAGCCGCCTTCAGGGGCGTTGCCCAGCGCGACGTGCATCCCGTGCAGGGTGGCGATGCGTTTCACAATGGATAACCCCAGCCCGCTTCCGGTGGCATCCTGACCTGGCGGACGGTAAAACCGCTCGCCGAGACGCGCCAGCGCATCGGGGGAAATACCCGGGCCATTGTCGCGCACGGTAAAGCGACGCGCATCCAGCGTCACATCCACCACGCTGCCGCGCGGACTGTAACGGGTGGCGTTATCCAGCAGGTTACGAACCAGCAGGCTCAGGAGCAGTTGCTGACCCGTGCGCGTCACCTCTGGCGCGTTAATGTTCAGACGAATATCAATGCCCGCCTGCTGCGCCGGAGGGTAGATATCCATTACCGCGGACTGCAGCAAATCGGCCATCGCTATCTGTTCTACACCGTCCAGGCTGTCCAGCGAGTCCAGACGCGACAGCGTGAGGAGCTGATCCACCAGACGGGACGCGCGATCGATGCCCGCGTGCAGCTGCGTCAGCGCTTTTTCCTGCGCCTGCGGATCGTCCTGAGAGAGCTGCGCCACGTCGGTTTGCACCTTCAGCGCCGCCAGCGGGCTGCGTAATTCATGGGCGGCATCGGAGGTAAAGCGGCGCTCGCGGGTCATCATCTCCTGGGTACGCGCAAAGAGATGATTCAGCGAGTCGAGCAGGGGGCGCACTTCCGCCGGTACGCCCTGGGTGGGCAGGGCATCGGTGGCATCCGGCGAGCGCGCGCGCAGGGTCTGTGCCAGCTTTTTCAGCGGTTTCAGTTCCCGACTCAGCAGGACAATAAGCAACAGCAGCATTACCGGCAGCGCCACCAGCCAAGGCGTCAGCTGTGAGCTGACGACGTCGAGCGCCATATCCTGCCGGTACTCCCACTCCTGGCCGACCACCACGCGGTATTTCCCGTCTGGCGAGGTTAGCCATAAAAAGCGCCATTCGTCGTTATCGTCCTGAAGCCGTCCGTCGTCAAAGCCGTCACGGCGATAGTGATACGGGATATCGCGGCCGTTTTCGCCGTCGTTCAGGATCATCGTGCCGTCTGAAGCGTAAATCGCAAAGGCCAGCGCGTCGTCGTCAAGATGCCCGTGTTTGGCTTTTTTCGGCACCTCTCGCATGCGCGCTGGCGCATGAAGCTCGTCCAGTTCCATCGTCAGCAGTCGTTTGGCAAACAGCATCTGCTGCGTATCGAACAGCTTATCCAGCTTGTGGGTGGTCTGCTGCCAGGCCACCAGGCTGGCGGCGAACCATGCCGTTAGAGAGAGGACTAAAAACAGCAGCGTCAGGCGCAGCTTCAGGCTCAATTTCATGCGTCACCCAGGGTATAACCGATGCCGTGTACGGTGCGGATAAAGTCGCTTCCGAGCTTGCGGCGTAAATGATGAACATGGACTTCGACGGCATTGCTGGAGACGTCATCGTCCCAGGTATAGAGTTTTTCCTCGATCAGCTTGCGCGGCAGTACCCGGCCTGCGTTACGCATTAACAGCTCCAGCAGCGCGAACTCTTTAGGCTTAAGCGTTAACGTTTCGCCATCCAGCGTGGCGATAAGGCTCGCTGGATCGAGCGTGACCTTGCCGTGGCGCAGTTCGCTGCGCGTCTGGCCGTGGCTGCGGCGCACCAGCGCTTCAAGGCGGGCAGCCACTTCGATCAGGGCAAAAGGCTTACAGAGATAATCGTCCGCCCCGAGGCGCAGCCCTTCAACACGCTGGTTCAGCGCATCCCGCGCCGTCAGGATCAGTACCGGCTCGCTGTGTCCGCCTTCACGCCAGGCGCGCAGAATGTCCAGACCGTCAATTTCCGGCAGCGTCAGGTCCAGCACCACGGCATCATAGGGCGCGGAAGCGAGCGCGGCCTGCCCGGTTTTCCCCTCGGTAAACCAGTCCACACTAAAGCCCAGTTTGCTTAAGCCCGCTTTGATGCCATCGCCGATGAGCTTGTCATCTTCTACCAGTAAAATGCGCATGTTCCCTCCTTGATGCCGCCAGTAAACCCTCTCTAAGCGGCTGGTGTACAGTAAAAATAAATAAATTTTCCCCTTAAGAAGTTGTTAAGGATTACCCTGTTTAATGGACTGCGAAACGACATTAAAGGGAGAGATTACGATGAAAAAATTCGCTGCAATTGCTGCCATCATGATGATGACCACCGCGCCGGTCTTTGCTGCTCAGGGCGGTTTTAGTGGCCCATCCGCCACGCCGGCCCAGACGCAAACTCAGCAGGGCGGTTTTGTCGATAACAACGCTAACCTCACCACCGCGGCTAAAGTGAAAGATCTGAAGGACGATGCCTGGGTGAAGCTGCGCGGGAACATTACCGAGCGCCTGTCCGATGACCGCTACACCTTCCGCGATGAGTCCGGTACGGTGGTGGTCGAAATTGACCACAAGCGCTGGAACGGCGTGACCGTGACCCCGCAGGATAAAGTGGAGCTGCAGGGTAAAGTCGATAAAGACTGGAACGAGTTTGAAATCGATGTGAAGCAGGTTATCAAGCTGAACAAATAACCCGAAAAGGGCCGCTCACCCGGCCCTTTTTCTTTGTGACTCAACTCGTCAGATAGGGTAGTATCTGCGGCAATATTGCCTGAAACCCATCGGTTTCTGAGTTGAGGAATCACACGTAATGAGCGATATGGCAGAGCGCCTCGCGCTACATGAATTCACGGAAAACGCCTACCTGAACTACTCCATGTACGTCATCATGGACAGGGCGTTGCCGTTTATCGGGGATGGCCTGAAGCCGGTTCAGCGCCGCATCGTCTATGCGATGTCCGAACTGGGGCTGAACGCCACCGCCAAGTTCAAGAAATCCGCCCGTACCGTCGGTGACGTGCTGGGTAAATACCATCCGCACGGCGACAGCGCCTGTTATGAAGCGATGGTCCTGATGGCGCAGCCGTTCTCTTACCGCTATCCGCTGGTGGATGGTCAGGGGAACTGGGGGGCACCGGACGATCCGAAATCCTTCGCGGCGATGCGTTATACCGAATCTCGTCTCTCTAAATATGCCGAAGTGCTGCTGGGCGAGCTGGGTCAGGGAACCGTTGACTGGGTGCCAAACTTCGACGGTACGATGCAGGAGCCGAAGATGCTGCCTGCGCGTCTGCCAAACATCCTGCTGAACGGTACCACCGGTATTGCGGTCGGTATGGCGACAGATATTCCGCCCCACAACCTGCGTGAAGTGGCGAAAGCCGCCATCACCCTGATTGAGCAGCCTAAAACGTCGCTCGACGAGCTGCTGGATATCGTTCAGGGGCCGGATTATCCGACTGAAGCGGAAATCATCACCTCGCGTGCGGAAATCCGCAAAATCTACCAGAACGGTCGCGGCTCCGTGCGCATGCGCGCGGTGTGGAATAAAGAAGACGGCGCTGTGGTGATCACCGCGCTGCCGCACCAGGTTTCCGGCGCGAAAGTGCTGGAGCAGATCGCCTCCCAGATGCGCAATAAAAAGCTGCCGATGGTGGACGACCTGCGCGACGAATCTGACCACGAGAACCCGACCCGTCTGGTGATCGTGCCGCGCTCCAACCGCGTGGACATGGAGCAGGTGATGAACCACCTGTTTGCCACCACCGATCTGGAAAAAAGCTACCGCATCAACCTGAACATGATCGGCCTTGACGGACGCCCGGCGGTGAAAAACCTGCTGGAGATCCTCTCCGAATGGCTAACGTTCCGTCGCGATACGGTCCGCCGTCGTCTTAACCATCGCCTGGAGAAAGTGCTGAAGCGCCTGCATATCCTCGAAGGTTTGCTGGTGGCGTTCCTCAATATCGACGAAGTCATTGAGATCATCCGTACCGAGGACGAGCCGAAGCCGGCCCTGATGTCGCGCTTTGGCATCAGCGAGACGCAGGCGGAAGCGATCCTCGAACTGAAACTGCGCCATCTCGCCAAACTGGAAGAGATGAAGATCCGCGGTGAACAGAACGAGCTGGAAAAAGAGCGCGATCAGCTGCAGGCGATCCTCGCGTCCGAGCGCAAGATGAATAACCTGCTGAAGAAAGAGCTGCAGTCGGATGCTGATGCTTTCGGCGACGATCGTCGTTCTCCGCTGCACGAGCGCGAAGAAGCGAAGGCGATGAACGAGCATGACATGCAGCCTTCCGAGCCGGTGACCATTGTGCTGTCGCAAAGCGGCTGGGTGCGCAGCGCCAAAGGCCATGATATCGACGCGCCGGGTCTCAGCTACAAAGCCGGAGACAGCTTTAAAGCGGCGGTGAAAGGCAAGAGTAACCAGCCGGTGGCGTTTATCGACTCCACTGGTCGCAGCTACGCCATCGACCCTATCACGCTGCCTTCCGCGCGCGGCCAGGGCGAACCGCTTACCGGTAAGCTGACGCTGCCGCCGGGGGCGACGGTTGATCATATGCTGATGGAGGCCGATGACCAGAAGCTGCTGATGGCGTCTGACGCGGGTTATGGCTTTATCTGTACCTTTAACGATCTTGTGTCGCGTAACCGTGCCGGTAAAGCGCTGATTAGCCTGCCGGATAACGCTCGCGTGATGACGCCGCTGGTGATCGAGAACGAAAGCGATATGCTGCTGGCGATCACCTCCGCCGGACGCATGCTGATGTTCCCGGTCAGCGACCTGCCGGAGCTGTCGAAAGGGAAGGGCAACAAGATCATCAACATCCCGTCGGCGGAAGCCGCGAAAGGTGAAGATGGTCTGGCGCACCTCTTCCTGCTGCCGCCGCAGAGCACGCTGACCATTCATGTTGGCAAGCGTAAGATCAAACTGCGCCCGGAAGAGCTGCAGAAAGTGGTGGGCGAACGCGGTCGTCGCGGTTCGCTGATGCGCGGCCTGCAGCGTATCGACCGTGTGGAGATAGATTCACCGGCGCGCAGCAGCGCGGGTGACAGCGAAGAGTAGTCTCGTGATATCCCCCTCCGTCCGGAGGGGGAAGTTCAATAAAATTTCCCGTAAAATCGTTGTTAATTCGTGCGTTGCGATTAACAATACGCGCTCGTAATAAAGTCCTTACCTGGCCACAGGTGAAGTATAATTGTCAGCTGTTGGGGCTTCAGAGGTCGCTATGCTATATATTGTTCGTCTTATTCTTACCGTTATCTACTGTATTCTGGTCTGTGTTTTCGGCTCAATTTATTGCCTGTTCAGCCCGCGCAATCCTAAGCACGTTGCCACCTTCGGCCATATGTTCGGCCGCCTTGCACCGTTGTTTGGTCTGAAGGTTGAAAAACGCCTGCCTGAAGGGGCAGAGAACTTCGGTAATGCCATCTATATCGCCAACCATCAAAACAACTACGATATGGTGACGGCCTCCAATATCGTTCTGCCGCCGACCGTGACGGTGGGGAAAAAGAGCCTGCTGTGGATCCCGTTTTTTGGCCAGTTGTACTGGCTGACCGGTAACCTGCTGATCGACCGTAATAACCGCGCAAAAGCACACAGCACCATTGCGGAAGTGGTGAATCATTTTAAAAAGCGCAAAATATCCATCTGGATGTTCCCGGAAGGAACGCGTAGCCGTGGGCGTGGCCTGCTGCCGTTTAAAACGGGCGCTTTTCATGCCGCAATTGCGGCGGGTGTTCCAATTATTCCTGTGTGCGTTTCCAATACTTCGAATAAGATTAATCTCAACCGCCTGAATAATGGTCTGGTGATTGTCGAAATGTTGCCGCCTGTCGATACCAGCAAATACGGTAAAGACCAGGTACGCGAGCTGGCAGCACATTGCCGCGAGCTGATGGCTCAGCGTATTGCGCAGTTGGACAAAGAAGTCGCAGAAAGAGAAGCCGCCGGTAAGATTTAATCCGGCGTTAAAGGGAAAACGAATTCCCGCGTTGTTAGTCGTTTCAGATGGAGCTTATATGTCACTCAGTCGGCGTCAGTTTATTCAGGCTTCGGGGATTGCCCTCTGTGCGGGTGCGATGCCGCTGACAGCCAGCGCCGCCGGGCAGCAACAGCCGCTGCCCATTCCGCCGTTGATTGAATCCCGTCGCGGCCAGCCGCTATTTCTGACGCTACAGCGCAGCCACTGGTCTTTTACCCAGGGCACGCGCGCGCAGGTATGGGGCATTAACGGGCGCTACCTCGGGCCAACCGTTCGCGTGTGGAACGGCGATGACGTTAAGCTCATTTACAGCAACCGCACCACTGAAAATGTTGCCATGACCATCAGCGGTTTACAGGTTCCAGGCCCGCTGATCGGTGGCGCGGCGCGCATGATGTCTCCCAACGCCGACTGGGCACCCGTCCTGCCGATCCGCCAGAGCGCGGCAACGCTGTGGTATCACGCCAACACGCCTAACCGCACGGCGCAGCAGGTCTATAACGGTCTGGCAGGGATGTGGCTGGTGGAAGATGAGGTCAGCAAGTCGCTGCCGATCCCGAACCACTACGGCGTGGATGATTTCCCGATCATTATTCAGGATAAGCGCCTGGATAACTTTGGCACGCCGGAGTACAGCGAGCCGGGGAGCGGTGGCTTTGTTGGCGATACGCTGCTGGTAAACGGTGCGCAAAGCCCGTATGTCGAAGTTTCCCGCGGTTGGGTGCGTCTGCGTTTGCTTAATGCCTCTAACTCCCGTCGTTATCAGCTGCAGATGAGCGATGGCCGCCCGCTCCACGTGATCTCCGGTGACCAGGGCTTTTTACCTGCGCCGGTCTCCGTTAAGCAACTGGCGCTGGCGCCGGGGGAACGTCGGGAAATTCTGGTGGATATGACCAACGGGGATGAAGTCTCTGTCACCTGTGGCGAAGCCGCGAGCATTGTTGACCGTATTCGCGGGTTCTTCGAGCCGTCGAGCATTCTGGTCTCCACGCTGGTGTTAACCCTGCGTCCAACCGGCCTGCTGCCGCTGGTCACCGATAGCCTGCCGATGCGTTTGCTGCCGCAGGAGATCATGGGCGGTTCGCCGGTGCGCAGCCGTGATATCAGCCTGGGCGACGATCCGGGCATCAACGGCGCGCTGTGGGACGTCAACCGTATCGACATCACCGCCCAGCAGGGCACCTGGGAGCGCTGGACGGTCCGTTCAGATATGCCGCAGTCGTTCCATATTGAAGGGGTGTCCTTCCTGATCCGTAACGTCAACGGTGCGATGCCGTTCCCGGAAGATCGCGGCTGGAAAGATACCGTCTGGGTGGATGGTCAGGTCGAACTGCTTGTCTACTATGGTCAGCCTTCGTGGCCGCACTTCCCGTTCCTGTTCCATAGCCAGACGCTGGAGATGATGGACAGGGGCTCAGTGGGGCAGATGTTGATCAACCCCGCGCCATAACCCCCTGACATTCCCGGTTCGCCGGGAATGTGTTATGCCCGCCAGAAAAAGCGCGAGAACAGAATCAGCACCGGGTAGATTTCCAGACGCCCTAAGATCATCGCCGCGCACATCAGCAGTTTTGCCCCTTCGGTTAAGGTGCCAAACGTTGATGCTGTCTCGCCAAAACCCAGCCCCATATTGTTGATACAGGCGGCAACCGTGGCGAATGACGTAAACAGGTCATAGCCCATCAGATTAAGCGCCCAGACAAAAAATCCGGTAATCATCACGTAGAGAAAAAAGAAGCTCCATACCGAACGCAGAACGCGTTCATTCACCACGCTTTTGCCCACCTTAATACTCAGCAGCGCGCGCGGATGAGCCAGCTGATTCATCTCCTGAATACTCTGCTTAAACATAATGAGAAAACGCAGCGCTTTGATCCCGCCGCAGGTCGAGCCGACGCAGCCACCAAAGAAGCTGGCGCTCAACAGTAAAAAGATGGTGTGGGCAGGCCATTGGGCATAGTCGGCCGTCGCGAGACCGTTATCGGTCATCATCGAGCTGGCAAGGAAGAAAGCGTGTACCAGGCTATCCGTGGGGTTGTACATTCCCGCATGCCAGACCTGCCAGGCGGTGATGAGGATAATCACCGCGGCGGCACTGAGAAAGAATTTGACCTCCGGGCTGCGGCGGATCGGCTTCAGGGTGCGTCTGACAATGGCGACGTACCAGAGGGTAAAGTTAAAGGCAGAAAGCAGCGAAAAGGCCCCGGCAACCAGTTCAATTGCGTGGCTGTCATAAAAGCCAATGCTCTCGCTGCGGGTAGAAAACCCGCCCAGTGACACAGTTGAAAGCCCGTGACAGATGGCGTCAAAAACGGGCATCCCCGCCAGCCAGTAGGCCAGCGTGCAGGTCACGCCCAGCGCGAAATAGGTCAGCCACAGGGTACGCGCAGTATCGGCAAGCCGGGGCGTCAGGCGCTCCTCTTTGAACGGCCCGGGCATTTCTGACTGATACAGCTTCATGCCCCCGATGCCCAGCAGCGGCAGTACCGCGACGGCCAGCACGATGACGCCTAACCCGCCAATGAAGTTGAGCTGGGCGCGATAATAAAGGTACGACTTAGGCAGGGCGCTGACGTCCCCGATCACCGTTGCCCCGGTGGTGGTGATTCCGGACACCCCTTCGAAGAGCGCATCCGCAAAAGAGAGATGCAGACCATCATCCATCCAGAGCGGCATGGCGCTGATCACTGAAAACAGCAGCCAGAACAGCACAATGATCACGAAACCGTCACGGGTGCGCAGCTGTATGCCAGCGTGACGGGTCGCCCGCCAGGTTAACCCCCCGAGGCTGAAAAAGGTCAGAAACGTGGTTAAAAACGCAAAGTAGGTCCGCTCTTTGTGCAGCAGGGCAATGACCATCGGCGGCAGCATTGAAAGGCTGTACAGCAGAACCAGGAAACCGCAGAGGTGGAGCACAACCCGCAGTTGAGACACATGTAACGAATCGTTGAACTTCACACGGAAACTCCACGCCAGAATGCCTCCCGGCGGCAGAGAACCGGAGGCGTCAGGGGTAATTATGATGCAAAATTAACAGGGCGCTGTATTTTAACGACTTCCGCGATTTTATGTCTGCTTCCTGCATCCTTTTCTTCAAATTGGATGGATGAACAGCGTATAATCCCGCTCCTTTTGTCTATTTTTTCTTCGGAAGCATTATGAGCGCCATTTCCCTGATCCAGCCGGATCGTGACCTCTTCTCCTGGCCCCAGTACTGGGCGGCCTGCTTTGGACCGGCGCCGTTCCTGCCGATGTCCCGGGAAGAGATGGACCAACTTGGCTGGGACAGCTGCGATATCATTCTGGTCACAGGCGATGCCTATGTTGACCATCCGAGTTTCGGCATGGCCATCTGCGGCCGTATGCTCGAAGCGCAGGGCTTCCGTGTGGGGATCATCTCCCAGCCTGACTGGAACAGCAAAGACGACTTTATGCGTCTGGGTAAACCGAACCTGTTCTTCGGCGTGACCGCGGGCAACATGGATTCGATGATCAACCGCTATACCGCCGACCGTAAGCTGCGCCATGACGATGCCTATACGCCGGATAACGTGGCGGGCAAACGTCCGGACCGCGCTACCCTCGTCTACACCCAGCGCTGTAAAGAAGCCTGGAAAGACGTGCCGGTGATCCTGGGTGGCATTGAGGCGAGTCTGCGCCGCACCGCGCATTACGACTATTGGTCAGATACCGTTCGCCGCTCGGTGCTGGTGGATTCCAAAGCCGATATGCTGATTTACGGCAACGGTGAACGTCCGCTGGTGGAAGTGGCGCATCGTCTCTCGCAGGGTGAACCGGTGAGCAGCATCCGCGACGTGCGCAATACGGCCATCATGGTGAAAGAGGCGCTGCCGGGCTGGAGCGGGGTGGATTCCCGCATCATTGATATGCCGGGCAAAATCGATCCTATCCCACACCCGTACGGCGAAGATTTGCCGTGTGCGGATAATAAACCGGTTGAGCCAAAGAAAGCGGAAGCAAAGGCGATTGTCGTGCAGCCGCCGCGCCCGAAACCGTGGGAAAAAACCTACGTGCTGCTGCCGTCTTACGAGAAGGTCAAGGCTGACAAAGTTCTCTACGCCCATGCGTCCCGTATTTTGCACCACGAAACCAACCCGGGCTGTGCCCGCGCGTTAATGCAGAAGCACGGCGAGCGCTTTATCTGGATCAACCCGCCAGCGATCCCCCTCTCCACCGAAGAGATGGACAGTGTCTTTGCGCTGCCGTACAAGCGCGTACCGCATCCGGCGTACGGCAACGCCCGCATCCCGGCGTATGAGATGATCCGTTTCTCGATCAACATCATGCGCGGCTGCTTCGGCGGGTGTTCATTCTGCTCTATTACCGAGCACGAAGGCCGTATTATTCAGAGCCGCTCTGAAGATTCGATCATCAATGAGATCGAAGCGATTCGCGACACGGTGCCAGGCTTTACCGGTGTGATCTCCGACCTTGGCGGTCCAACCGCGAACATGTATATGCTGCGCTGTAAGTCGCCGCGCGCGGAGCAAACCTGCCGTCGTCTCTCCTGCGTCTATCCGAGCATTTGTGAGCATATGGACACCAACCACGAGCCGACGATCAATCTCTATCGTCGCGCGCGCGACCTGAAGGGCATCAAGAAGATCCTGATTGCCTCCGGGGTGCGTTACGACATCGCCGTGGAAGATCCGCGCTACATCAAAGAGCTGGCGACCCACCATGTGGGCGGCTACCTGAAGATTGCGCCGGAGCACACCGAAGAAGGTCCGCTGTCGAAGATGATGAAGCCGGGTATGGGCAGCTATGACCGCTTTAAAGAGCTGTTCGACACGTATTCAAAGCAGGCGGGCAAAGAGCAGTACCTGATCCCGTACTTTATCTCCGCGCACCCCGGCACGCGTGATGAGGATATGGTGAACCTGGCACTGTGGCTGAAGCAGCGTCGCTTCCGTCTGGATCAGGTGCAGAACTTCTACCCGTCACCGCTCGCCAACTCGACGACCATGTATTACACCGGCAAGAACCCGCTGAGTAAGATTGGCTACAAGAGTGAAGAGGTGGTGGTGCCAAAAGGGGATAAACAGCGTCGTCTGCATAAAGCGCTGCTGCGTTATCATGACCCGAAAAACTGGCCGCTGATCCGCCAGGCGCTGGAAGAGATGGGTAAAAAACACCTCATCGGTTCACGCCGCGACTGCCTGGTACCGGCCCCGACGCTGGATGAGATGCGCGAAGCGCGTCGCCAGAACCGCAATACGCGCCCGGCGCTGACCAAGCACACGCCGATTGTGCATCAGCGTTCGAACGGTAATTCGAATGCGAAGAAGCCCGTGAAGCGCAAAGCGTAAATAAAAAACCCCGGCAAGCCGGGGTTTTTTATGTAGACACGTAGGCCGGGTAAGGCGAAGCCGCCACCCGGCTTTTTTTAACCGCCAAACTGATCCGGGTCCGGCCCTAAGCGTTTGCCCTTCTCCAGCTTCGCAATCTCACCCAGCTCATCTTTGTCCAGGCGGAAATCCCAGACGTCGAAGTTCTCGGCAATACGTGATGGCGTGACTGATTTCGGAATAACGACCAGGCCGTTGTCCAGATGCCAGCGAATGACGATCTGTGCGGGCGTTTTGCCGTATTTATCCGCCAGGTCGCGGATGATTTTCTGATCGAAGACCCCCTCGCCACCCTGCGCCAGCGGGCTCCAGGATTCGGTCTGGATCTTGTGGGTCGCATTCCAGGCGTGAAGCTGGCGCTGTTGCATCAGCGGGTGCAGCTCGATCTGGTTAATCACCGGTGCGATGCCTGTCTCATCAATCAGGCGCTGCAGGTGATGAACCTGGAAGTTACAGACGCCGATGCTTTTCACCAGCCCCTCTTTTTGCAGTTCAATCATCCCTTTCCAGGCATCAACATAATGGTCGATGGCGGGAACCGGCCAGTGCATCAGATACAGATCGACGAAATCGAGCTGAAGTTTCTCCAGACTCTCCTGCAGGGCTTCGTGAGGGCGTTTTTGATCGTCATTCCACAGTTTCGTGGTAATGAATAATTCATCGCGGGGGACGCCGGCGCTGGCCAGTGCAGTGCCTACGCCGTCCTCGTTTTTGTAGGCGGCGGCGGTATCAATTGACCGATAGCCGACTTCCAGGGCTTTATGAATGGCGGAGACGACCTCGTCGTTACCGGCTTTCCATACACCTAGCCCCAACTGGGGCATCACGTTGCCATCCTGCAGCTTGATTACGGTTTGGTTTGCCATTTTTCCTCCTTCAGGTGCGCATCGCCGGAGGGGGGCTCCGGCGATGGGGTGTGCATTAAGTCTGGACGAAATGTCAAAAAACGAAAGTCGGGAGGACAAAAACGCTTAGCGTGCCGCTTCGTAGATACGGCGGCTGACGTCCAGCGTAATGTCACCGTGCTCGCCCAGTTGGGTCATGCCGTGCGCGTCGAGTTTCTCCAGCAGAGCAGGGATAGAACTGCCATCCAGGCCGTAGCCAGACAGGCGCGTTGGTACGCCCAGGCTTTCGAAGAAGTTGCGTGTCGCTTCGATGGCCGCATCAATACGCGCATCGTCAGAACCCTCTGTGATGTTCCACACGCGCTCTGCGTACTGCAGCAGTTTGGCGCGTTTGGTATCCCGTTTTTCGTTCCACAGCGCAGGCAGAACCACCGCCAGGGTCTGAGCGTGATCGAGACCGTGCATCGCCGTCAGTTCGTGACCCAGCATGTGGGTCGCCCAGTCCTGCGGCACGCCAGCGCCAATCAGACCGTTCAGCGCCTGCGTAGCCGCCCACATGACGTTGGCACGAACGTCATAGTTTTCCGGCTCTTTCAGCGCTTTCGGACCTTCTTCAACCAACGTCAGCAGAATGCCTTCCGCGAAACGATCCTGAATTTTGGCATTCACCGGGTAGGTCACGTACTGCTCAACGGTGTGAACAAAGGCATCAACCACACCGTTCGCTACCTGACGTGCAGGCAGGGTATAGGTGTAAACCGGGTCGAGGATAGCGAAGACAGGCTGCACGTGCTCGTTCATAAAGGCCTGTTTGTCACCGGTGGTTTTACGTGAGATCACTGCGCCTTTGTTCGATTCGGAACCGGTGGCTGGCAGGGTCAGCACGGAGCCCATCGGGATTGCGCTTTTAATGTCGCTGCCGCGGGTTTCCAGGATGTGCCACGGGTCAACGCCGTCAGCGTAGTGCGCTGCCGCCGCGATGAACTTCGTGCCATCCAGAACGGAACCGCCACCGACCGCCAGCAGGAAAGTAATGTTTTCTTCACGGGCGATTTTTACCGCATTCATCAGCGTTTCGTAAGACGGGTTTGGCTCGATGCCGCCGAACTCACGCACGTCCAGACCGTCCAGGGCGCTGTAAACCTGATCCAGCACGCCGGTTTTTTTCACGCTGCCGCCACCGTAGGTGATCAGGACACGCGCATCAGCGGGGATCTGCGCACGCAGGTCAGCGATTGCGTCTTTGCCAAACAGAATGCGGGTTGGGGTATGGAGATTAAAATTGTTCATTGCTCGTTCCCTTTAGTGGGTGAAAAACCGTGGCGGCACTGATGCCTGCCTGATGCTGCACATTGTGGCGGTCCGGGGCTATGCTCTCAATGCACATTCCTGCCAATGTCTTGCCCATTTCTACAGAGCGCTGGAGAAACCTCGGGAAAGTGCGCAAACTGTGAAAGTCGGAAAACGTACCCGGAGTAACGAAAAATGAACCGTGAAGCGATCTGCCATCAGCTTACCGCGCAGATTAAGAGACTGATAGATAATGAAAATAGTGTCAGCGATCAGTTGCCTGATATTCGCCTGCTCTATGGCACGCAGCCCGGGACGCGCACGCCAGTGATGTACCAGCCGGGCATCGTTTTTCTCTTTTCGGGCCATAAAATTGGTTATATCAATGACCGCGTGTTCCGCTACGACACCAATGAATATCTGCTTCTGACAGTACCTTTACCCTTTGAATGTGAAACTTTCGCGACAGAGGAGGTCCCGCTGGCGGGTATTCGCGTTAATGTCGATATCCTTCAGTTGCAGGAACTGCTGATGGAGATAGGCGAAGATGAACTCTTCCAGCCGTCGATGGCTTCAAGCGGGATTAACTCGGCCACGCTGTCTGAAGAGATCCTGTGCGCCATCGAGCGTCTGCTGGACGTCATGGAGCGGCCGCTGGACGCGCGTATCCTGGGCAAGCAGATCATTCGCGAAATTCTCTATCATGTACTGCTGGGCCCCGGCGGGGGAGCGCTGCTGGCGCTGGTGAGCCGACAGACCCACTTCAGTCTGATAAGCCGCGTGCTCAAGCGTATTGAGAGCCAGTACACGGAAAACCTCAGCGTCGATCAGCTCGCCGCGGAAGCGAACATGAGTGTCTCGGCGTTTCACCATAACTTTAAATCGGTGACCAGCACCTCGCCGCTGCAATACCTCAAGACCTACCGGCTGCATAAGGCGCGGATGCTGATGATCCACGACGGCATGAAGGCCAGCGCGGCGGCAATGCGGGTGGGCTATGAGAGTGCGTCGCAGTTTAGTCGGGAGTTTAAGCGCTATTTCGGCGTCACGCCGGGAGAAGATGCGTCGCGTATACGAACGATGCAGGGCGCCTGACGAGAAACGTATGCCGGGTAAGGCGTAGCCGCCACCCGGCTTTTGTTTATGCGCTGCAGTACTTTTTCTTAATCACCACCGCAATGGTTCCCACCAGCCCGGCTACCAGCAGGAAAATCGGCAGCACCATCAGGAAGGTCATGACCTGATCTTCGTGGTGTTTCACAAAGGGGATCATATTCAGCGCGTAGCCTAACGTGGTCACGACCCCCACCCACAGCAGGCCGCTCAGCCAGTTGAAGAATTGAAAACGGCGGTTCGACAGGCCGGAAATACCCGCCATGGTGGGCAGCAGGGTGCGAATAAAAGCCAGAAAACGTCCGGCCAGCAGCGCCAGCAGGCCGTGTCGGTCAAACATACAGGTCGCCCGCTGATGGTATTTATGCGGTAACTGCGCCAGCCAGCCTTTCACGACGCGCGTGTTCCCCAGCCAGCGGCCCTGCAGATAGCTCAGCCAGCAGCCCAGGCTCGCGGCAGAGGTGAGGATAACCATCGTTGGCGTAAAGTCCATAACGCCTTTACCGATCAATGCCCCGGCAAGCAAAAGCAAACTGTCACCGGGTAAAAACGAGGCTGGCAGTAATCCATTTTCCAGAAACAGCGTTGCGAACATCACGAAATAGACGACGCCTATAACGTGCGGATCCGCCAGTGCGGCAAAATCATGTTGCCAGAGCGCCGCGATAATATCTTGAATAACAGCCATGGACTTTCCTGTGGAACAGCAGAGATAACGCTATTGTACTCCCAATTATACCTGCCGGGATTGATCGCAGGCGCAACTCATGCAGACTTTTCTGCTTGCAGTGTTAAGAAAAGCGTCCGGGGAGTACATTTTCAGCGAGCACTCTACACGATACGTTCAAACCCTGCTGATAAATCCGCAATTAAATCGTCCACATTTTCTAAACCGATGTGCAGGCGAATCAGGGTGCCGCTGAAGTCCACTTCGCCGCCAGGGCGCAGAGCCGCGATTTGCTCCGGCTGATTAGGCAGGATCAGGGACTCAAAACCGCCCCAGGAGTAGGCCATGCTGAAGAGGGTAAAGTGATCCAGATAGTTTGCCAGTTCGTCATTATCTAGCCGTTTTTTAAGCACAAACGAGAACAACCCGCTGCTGCCCGTAAAGTCACGTTGCCAGAATTCATGGCCTTTACTGCCCGCAAGCGCAGGATGATTAACGCGCTCAACCTGTGGATGCTGAGCCAGCCACTCTGCCACTTTCAGGCTGCTTTCATGGTGTTGACGCAGGCGAACCCCCAGCGTGCGGATACCGCGGCTGGTCATGTAGGCCGTATCTGCATCGACCATCTGGCCCATCAGGTAGGCATTTTCACGCAGCTGATCCCAGCAGCGCGCGTTAGACACTGCTGTGCCAATCATCCCGTCTGAATGGCCAATCAGGTATTTCGTCGCCGCCTGAATCGAGATATCAATGTCGAATTCCAGCGCTTTAAACAACACGCCCGCCGCCCAGGTGTTGTCGATCATGATGATCGCCTCCGGCGCTTTGCTGCGCACGGCCTTCACGATAGCCGGTACGTCGTGCACTTCCATGGTGATTGAACCGGGAGACTCCAGGAACACGATGCGCGTGTTTGGCTGAATAAGTTCGGCAATGCCTGCGCCAATCAGCGGATCGAACCACCCGGTAGTGACGCCGAGTTTACTGAGTATTTTGGTGCAGAAGTCCTGGCTGGGTTCATAGGCGGTGTTGGTCATCAGGATATGGTCGCCCTGTTCCACAAACGCCAGAATGGTATTGGCGACCGCAGCCGCACCGCACGGGAACAGCGCGCAGCCCGCACCGCCTTCCAGCTCGCACATCGCTTCCTGCAGAGAAAAATGGGTTAGCGTGCCGCGACGGCCATAAAACAGCCCGCCTTTTGCGCGGTTACGCGTGGCGATTTTTTTCTCCTCAACGGTGTCAAACACCAGGGAGGAGGCGCGTTGAATCACGCTGTTAACCGAACCCTGCGTATATTTTTTGCTGCGTCCGGCCTGTACCAGCGTGGTATCAAGATGCTTCTTAGTCATGTTCGCTAACCCTGTTTTATACGTCTGGACGTCCAGACTACCACGATTGTGAAAAACTGCACCCGCATGCTTATCGAATAAGCAGAAAATATTAGCAAAAAACCGCATAAGAAATTTTTACTGCGTAAGCGCAAGGAAAGTGAGCGAAAATTACGGCACCATGCAAATACTAATGAGAACTACTATCAATTCGACGACGTTTTGATATTATTACGTTCAGATTTTGTGATTTGCGTCCTGGAGATACAGAGTGGGTAATAATTTGATGCAGACGGATCTCTCCGTTTGGGGCATGTATCAACATGCTGACATCGTGGTTAAGATTGTGATGATCGGCCTGATTCTGGCGTCCGTTGTCACCTGGGCTATCTTCTTCAGCAAAAGCGCCGAGCTGCTTTCGCAGAAGCGTCGCCTCAAGCGGGAACAGCAGCAGCTGGCAGAAGCCCGCTCTCTGGATCAGGCGTCTGATATGACCTCATCCTTCCACGCAAAAAGCCTGACCACCCTGTTAGTGAACGAAGCGCAGAACGAGCTGGAACTCTCCGCTGGCAGTGAAGATAACGAAGGCATTAAAGAGCGTACCGGTTTCCGTCTGGAGCGTCGCGTTGCGGCCGTTGGCCGACACATGGGACGTGGTAATGGTTATCTGGCTACCATCGGCGCAATTTCGCCGTTCGTCGGTCTTTTCGGTACGGTCTGGGGCATCATGAACAGCTTTATCGGTATCGCTCAGACCCAAACCACCAACCTGGCGGTTGTTGCGCCCGGTATCGCAGAAGCGCTGCTGGCGACGGCGATTGGTCTGGTCGCGGCGATTCCGGCCGTAGTTATCTATAACATTTTCGCGCGTATGATTGGCAGCTACAAAGCCACGCTCGGTGACGTTGCCGCTCAGGTTCTGCTGCTGCAAAGCCGCGATCTCGACCTGAATGCCAGCGCCGTGAAACCGGTGCATGCGGCGTCTAAACTGCGCGTAGGTTGATATTATGGCGATGCGTCTAAACGAAAATCTGGACGATAACGGTGAAATGCATGAGATCAACGTGACGCCGTTTATTGACGTCATGCTGGTTCTGCTGATTATCTTTATGGTCGCTGCGCCGCTGGCGACGGTGGACGTGAAGGTGAATCTGCCGGCCTCGTCCAGCCAGCCGCAGCCGCGTCCGGAAAAGCCCATCTATCTTTCTGTGAAAGCGGATAAATCGATGTTCCTGGGTAACGACCCGGTAACGGATGCTTCGGTTATTCCGGCGCTGGATCAGCTAACCGGCGGCAAGAAAGACACCACCGTCTTCTTCCGTGCGGACAAAACCGTCGACTACGAAACCATGATGAAGGTGATGGACACGCTGCATCAGGCGGGTTATCTGAAGATTGGACTGGTCGGCGAAGAGAAAGCGGCCAAAAAATAGTAAAGAAGCTGGCGAAAGCCGGCTTTTTTTATGTCTGTCGGTTTATGCGTTTTTATTATCCGTCTGCGCGGCAGAGGAGGTTGCCAGCGTGTCTTCGTCGAGCGCAACGCAGGTGACGTTTGAGGTACGGTACTCACCGGCTGACAGCTTGCGCGTCAGGCGCAGGGTGGCGACTTCTCTGGCAAGCAGATACTGATAGTTGGCCTCGAGCCGGCCCAGCAGCTTCTCTTTCAGCTCGGGTTGCTGCTCGATGAGGCTATTTATCACCGCACCGTAAATCTCTTCTTTGACCTGTAGCGGGTAAATCTCGCGGCGATTCTGCCATTTCAGCCGCACCAGCGTCGCCGGAATCGATACCAGGTCTTGCGTAATACGCGTCATCTCGATATTTTTTGTGTTTCTCAGGGCGTCGAGATTTTGCTTTAAGATAAATTCATCACTTTTTTTATCATCTAAAGTCAAATAAACGTCGTTGTCTTTAACTTCTTTCACGTTAATCTTCCCCAAGGGTATAAAAAATAGGGTTGTTTTTTTCACGCGTAATTAGATTAAGCCAAATTTCATTGCCCGCTTCATTTATTTCTTTTGTTTTTTCAGCCATTATTTGACTTAGTTTCTGGGCATCTATTTCGCCTTCAGCCTGGAGGTCATTCAGCAGGTGGACGAAGGCCTCAATTTTTATAGCGCGAAATAAGCGGTCTTTTATATGGCGATCGTGCTCCTCCAGCAACATATTACGGGATTTGCCAGTGCGGGAAACACCAATTAATATATCAGGCTCGAAATCGGAGAGCTTTCTTTTCCCCTGAGTGAAACTGGCCTTTTTTTCTTCTTCCGTCGGTTGCTGTTCCACAGGCGTAATGTGGTACTTAGCCGGGACGAGATAGTCGGGCAGCATTTTTTAATTTCCTTTATTTTCAACAGGGTGGGGTTGGTAAAGGCGTGAGATTCGTTGACAATATCATGAGGCAATTTTAAAATCAAAAAAAATGGAGCCAACCCATGAACAGCATCTTTTTTACGGTCATCACATTACTATTACTGACCGCTGGTGTGCTTTTATTGATGCAGGAGTTCAATAAAACGAAAGTGTCGAAAGACACCAGTGAACCTCCACAGCCTGAACTGATGACAAAAGAGGAAGGTGAAGACCATTTCTCTGTTTTGATGAACTCTGTTACGCCTGTCTGGTACTGGCGGGTAAATCACGAATATATCGACTTTTTACACGCGACAATTAAGCGTATGAAAATGTCCGAAATTAATGACACGCCCGGTCTGTTTGAGGCGCAGCGTCGTTGCAGCGACCTGAATTCAGCGGTTTATAAATATTACGACAATATCAAAAAGCGCTGTCTTAACGGAGAGAAGGTCTCGTATTCAGACCTGGACGTATTAAACCTTCGCCAGTGTTTTCGCGAGTTCAGTCTGGAAGCCTACCCCGAACTTGTGGTGCTGGTCTGGCCGGAGTATGCGCGTCCGGAGGTTAATCCGGACAACGTCTAAGTCATGAACAGTTGAGTTCTTGCAAATAGCCAGCGCCGTTGAGATATACTGGGCGCTGGTTTCTTTTGCAAACAGGACTTTATGGAACGCTTCTTTGAAAATGCCATGTACGCCTCCCGCTGGATACTGGCTCCCGTCTATTTTGGCCTTTCGCTGGCACTTATCGCGCTGACGATTAAGTTTTTTCAGGAAATCCTGCATGTTCTGCCGAACATTTTTTCCATTGCCGAAGCGGACCTGATTCTGGTTCTGCTGTCGCTGGTGGATATGACCCTGGTGGGGGGATTGCTGGTGATGGTGATGTTTTCCGGCTACGAGAATTTTGTCTCCCAGCTTGATATCGACGAGCGCAAGGAGAAGCTCAACTGGCTGGGTAAAATGGATGCCTCGTCGCTGAAGAATAAAGTGGCAGCGTCGATTGTGGCGATCTCCTCTATCCACCTGTTGCGCGTGTTTATGGACGCGAAGAATGTCCCGGATAATAAACTGATGTGGTACGTGATTATCCACCTGACGTTTGTGCTGTCGGCGTTTGTGATGGGGTATCTGGATAAGATCAGTAAGAAGTAATATGCATATCCCTCTCCCCAGAGGGGAGAGGGCATCAATCTGCACTATTTATCCGACGACGCCTGCCACAGATTCAACTCCCCATCCGCAACATGCTGGTCAATCCGCGTGAGCTCGTCCTCTGTAAAGCGCAGGTTATCCAGAGCCCGGACGTTCTCCTCAAGCTGTTCCGGACGGCTGGCACCAATCAGCACTGACGTCACGCGCGCATCTTTCAGTAACCAGCTCAACGCCATTTGCGCCATGGTCTGGCCACGCGCCTGTGCCATCTCATTGAGCAGACGAAGACTGCTCAGGTTGGCGTCGGTCAGCATCTTCTCTGTCAGCCCGCGCACCTTATGCCCTTCTCGCTGCATGCGTGAACCTTCCGGAATGCCGTTCAGGTATTTCCCTGTCAGCAGACCCTGCGCCAGCGGGGTAAAGGCAATGCACCCCGTACCGTTTGCTTCCAGCGCATCCAGCAATCCGGTCTTATCGACCCAGCGGTTAAGCAGGTTATAGGACGGCTGGTGGATGAGCAGTGGGATCTTCCACTCGCGCAGTAACCCGGCCATTTTTTGAGTGCGCTCCGTTGAGTAGGACGAGATCCCGACGTACAGCGCTTTACCGCTCTGCACGGCGTGAGCCAGCGCTGAGGCCGTCTCTTCCATCGGCGTATTTTCATCCACGCGGTGGGAGTAGAAAATATCAACGTACTCGACCCCCATGCGTTTCAGGCTTTGATCGAGGCTGGCGAGCAGGTATTTGCGTGAACCGCCTGAACCGTACGGCCCCGGCCACATGTCGTAACCGGCTTTAGTGGAGATGATGAGCTCGTCGCGGTACGCGGCAAAGTCCTCTCGCAGCAGGCGGCCAAAGTTCTCCTCTGCGCTCCCTGCCGGTGGGCCGTAGTTGTTGGCAAGATCGAAATGGGTAATGCCGAGATCGAAGGCTTTACGTAGCAGTGCGCGCTGGGCATCGAGAGGCTGGACGTGGCCAAAGCTATGCCACAGACCCAGCGACAGCGCTGGCAGGCGCAGGCCGCTCTTTCCACAATAGCGGTACTGCATCTTCTCGTAGCGGTCAGGGGAAGGGTGCCAGGACATGATGTCTCCTTTCTTATTTAATGAATTTTCGAAACAGCGTTTTTATTCTGCGTTTATCAAATCATAAATTGTTCACAGAAGCGATGACAGGGTTTAACCCCTTCATATTGAAAGGTAATAATTAACCCTGGCTGTGTGACCTGTGAAGCCGCGCTAATTAAAAATAATCACAAAAGGTTATAATTTCCGCGCTGCCTGCCGATAAAGAGAGGAGTACTCGCCTCTGGGCGAATTCACCCTCACGGCAAGGAAATCTTATGAATATGCTACGTAATTTCACGATCCGCTTCGTCATGCTGACGATTCTCGGGATCTTTTGTTTAATGTGGGCGGGCGTTGGGCTGTACAGCACCTGGTCTTTGTCACGCGTTTCAGAGGGCAATGAAGTTGATCGCCATCTGGTGAAACAGATGACGGTACTGAGCCAGGGCAACGATCAGTATTTCCGCTTCGTGACCCGCCTGAGCCGCGCAATGGAAGTCAAAGCCGCTGGCGGCACGCCCGATTTGTCCTCCGCCCAACAGGCGCTGGATAACATGGGCAAGAAACTGGCCGAGATGAAAGCGATGTCACCCGGCCCGATGGATGAGGCGATCGCATCCCGGGTGATCGGCTCCTGGCAGGCGCTGCTCGACCAGGGCGTGACGCCGCAAATGGCGCAGGCGAAGCAGGGGGCTCTGGAAGGCTACCGCCAGCAGGCCAACAACGTCACGCCACCGTTGAGCCGTGCGTTCGGTGCGGCTGCCGAGGCGTTCAACACTGCCGCTGCGAACACGCTCGACAGTACCCGCGTGGTGGTGGACGGCCTGACCAGTATGACCCGCACGGTGATTATCGTCGCCACGATTATCGGTCTGCTGATTCTGCTTTTTACCGACCGTTACCTGGTGGCGATGCTGGTAAAACCGCTGGAGCGTATCCGCCAGCAGTTCCGCCAGATTGCCCAGGGCGATCTCAGCCAGCCCATTGCGCCGTTCGGCCGCAACTGTGTGGGACAACTGGTTCCCCTGCTGAGTGCCATGCAGGACAGCCTGCGTGAAGCCGTCAGTACGATTCGCTCGGGCAGTGAAAATATCTGGCGCGGGGCGACGGAAATCTCCAGCGGCAATAACGATCTCTCTTCGCGCACCGAAGAGCAGGCTGCCGCACTGGAAGAGACGGCGGCCAGCATGGAACAGCTGACCGCCACCGTGAAACTGAACGCGGAAAGCGCGCGCCAGGCCAGCCAGCTTGCCGATGTGGCTTCAACCACTGCCAGCCGCGGCGGTTCGCTGGTGGAAGAGGTGGTTACCACCATGAGCGGTATTTCCGAAAGCTCGAAGAAAATTGCTGAAATCACCAACGTCATCAACAGTATTGCCTTCCAGACCAATATCCTGGCGCTCAACGCAGCCGTTGAAGCGGCACGCGCGGGCGAGCAGGGCCGCGGTTTCGCCGTCGTCGCGGGGGAAGTCCGTAATCTGGCAAGCCGCAGCGCCAACGCGGCCAAGGAAATTGAGGGGCTGATTGCTGATTCGGTTAATCGCGTAGAACAGGGGGCACAGCTGGTGGGCGACACGGGCACGACCATGGATGCCATCTTACGCGACGTGACGGAAGTGACGACCATTATGAAGCAAATCGCTTCCGCTTCTGAAGAGCAAAGCAAGGGCATTTCGCAGGTCGGGATTGCCATTACACAGATGGACGGCGTCACCCAGCAAAACGCCTCGCTGGTGGAAGAGGTTTCCGCGGCAGCCGCCGCGCTGGAACGTCAGACCGAAGAGCTTCAGCGTTCGGTGCAGAAGTTCCGCCTGACGGCATAACACAACGTTACAAGGCCGCCTGATGCGGCCTTGTATTATCGTTTAACCCTGCTGTTGCAATTCGGGAAATCGGATATCCCGTTGCAGATGCCACTTCTGCGATACGCTTAAATGAGGGGTTACCGTTTGGTGAGAGTGATTTATAAAGTGATTCGCGAGAAATGCCAGCACGTTTTGCAATAACAGTCATCCCGCCAGAGGCTTCGATCACATGCCGTAAGGCGAGCATGAACGCCTCATAGCCTCCTGGCTCGTCAATTTCAATGAAAGCCTGGTGAAGATAGACGGGCGCGAAATCCGGAGAATCTTTCAGGAGTTGTACCATTGCGTCATCATGAAGTACTGATTTAGCCATTGCGATTTCCTCTTATATTCTGCGCTTGTAGTCGTTGAGGTACTCAACGGCCCTTTCAATGTCTGCATTTTGCTTTTTTTTCGTTCCAGTCAATAGCACCAGACTTACTGCGCCATCTGCCGGATCGGAGACTTCACTAAAATAGACACGATAGCCGGGTCCCCGGTCAATTCTGAGCTCTGACACACTCTCTCTGCATGGTTTGCAATCGCCATAGTTACCCGTCGACATTCTGGCGACACGCGTGGCAATCATGGCTTTTGCTATGGGATCTTTCAAACTTCGCAGATATGCATCAAAAGGATCATATCCATCAGCTGTGATGTAGTGTTTAACGTTAGCCATTATTGTAGCCTGTAGTTTACGATAAGCAAAGCATTGTAATCTTCAGGCTACGACAGGCAATTGTTTGCATCGTAATAACTGAGTGGGAAGATAATTTTCAGAAAGCGGATCGCAAAAACGAGAGATTTGGCAGGGGGGGATTATTGAACAACGCTGTGGCCGGACAAACGCAGCGCTGCCCGGCAATACTTATCAGTGGGTCGCTTCGCCAATCAGTGCACCCGTGCCCGCACCCACGGCCGCTCCTTTCAGCACACTCTTGCCCGTCACGGCAGCCGCTCCTGCGCCAACGACGGCACCCACGGCACCCCCCTTACGTGCGTCTTTGCCTTTTTCGCCGTTTTTGAACATGGCACCTGTACCTGCGCCAACAACGGCACCGCCGACGGTGGATTTCAGATCTTTGCCTGTGACCGCGCCAATGGCGGCGCCCGCTACCGCGCCAGCGGCAGTTTTGTCGATGGCCATTCCCGAGGTGGAAAAAAGGAGAGCGCTGATGACCAGCGTTGTTTTAATAAGTTTCATAACAGATCCTTTGTGACTGCTGTCGGTTGATACGTCGTTTCTCACATCTGCGCGAGAAAAACGGCCAGATAGTGCCAGCAATTGCGGCTCAACCTTTAGGCTAATCATGCCCCTGGCAAGGATCTCATCTGCCGGGCGGTGACCCGCCCGGCAAAGCATTACGCCTGACGCTTGTCTTCCGTGTTGGTATCGAAGTCGCTCGCCGCGTGACGTTCGTGCAGTTGCTCGTTCAGCTCGCCGCTGGTGCGGTTAACGATGCGTCCACGCTTCACGGCATGGCGGTTCGCCACGTCTTTCGCCCAACGCTGGACGTTGGTGTACTTTTCGGCATCCAGGAACTCGGCGGCGTTATAGACGCTACCCAGGGCCACGCAGCCAAACCATGGCCAGATCGCCATATCCGCGATGGTGTACTCCTCGCCCGCCACGTAACGGCCGCGCGCCAGCTGTTTATCCAGCACGTCGAACAGGCGTTTGGCTTCCATGGTAAAGCGATCGATCGCGTACTCAATTTTCACTGGCGCGTAGTTGTAGAAGTGACCAAAACCGCCGCCCAGGAATGGCGCCGCGCCCTGCAGCCAGAACAACCAGTTCAGCGTTTCGGTGCGTCCCGCCGGATCTTTCGGCAGGAAGTGACCAAATTTCTCTGCCAGATAGAGCAGGATATTGCCGGATTCAAAGACGCGCGTTGGTGGGGTCGTGGAGTGATCCCGCAGCGCCGGTATTTTCGAGTTCGGGTTCACTTCAACGAACCCGCTGGAGAACTGATCGCCCTCGCCGATGCGGATCAACCAGGCGTCATACTCCGCGCCCGTCACGCCCAGCGCCAGCAGCTCTTCAAGCATGATGGTCACTTTCTGGCCGTTAGGTGTTCCCAGCGAATAAAGTTGCAGCGGATGGGAGCCCACGGGGAGATCTTTCTCATGCGTCGCGCCCGAAATCGGGCGGTTAATATTGGCGAACGCGCCGCCGCCGTTCTTTTTCCATTCCCACACTTTCGGTGGCTGATAGGTGTTTTCGTCTGACATGTTGGCCTGCCTCTTTGGTGTTGTGTTGAGGCAGTTTAGCAGGTGGCAGGGGAACCGTTTAACGATGCGAGCGTAATGGACAGGGCAGGTGTATGATAATTCCACCTCTGTCAGGTTAATTACAACGTGCAGACGACGACAACCCTTCAAAAAATTGCCGCCTGCCTGTTTTAGGTTGGATACATGCGTAAAGGAAAGTTAAGCAGTGATGCGCCATTCGGGACGTTGTTAGGCTATGCGCCGGGTGGTGTGGCGATTTACTCCTCAAATTACGGCAGTCTGGACCCGCGAAAATACCCGGAAGATGCGGATTTTCGCAGTTATATCGGCAACGAATACATGGGCCACAAATGGCAGTGTGTTGAGTTTGCCCGCCGTTTCCTGTTCCTCAACTATGGTTTCGTGTTTACCGACGTCGGCATGGCGTGGGAGATCTTCTCCCTGCGCTTTTTGCGTCAGGTGGTGAACGATAACATTCTGCCCCTTCAGGCGTTTGCCAACGGCTCGAAGCGCGCGCCGCGCGCCGGGGCGCTGCTGATCTGGCAAAAGGGCGGAGAGTTTCATGAGACCGGCCACGTGGCGGTGATCACCCAGCTTCTGGACGACAAGGTGCGCATTGCAGAGCAGAACGTCCTGCACTCCCCGCTGCCGCTCGGGCAGCAGTGGACGCGCGAGCTGCGGCTGAGCGTGGAGAACGGATGTTACACAATCCATGACACCTTCAGCGACACGGAAATTCTCGGCTGGATGATCCAGACCGACGACACGGAACACAGCATTCCCCAGCCGGAAATCGACGGCGAACTGCTGAAAATTCGCGGTGCGCGGCTGAAAAACAAACGTCAGTTCGACGGAAAATGGCTCAACGAAAATGACGCGCTGCAGCAGGCGTATATCCGCGCGAACGGTCATGTGATCAATAAAGATCCCTGCCAGTACTTCACCATCACCGAAAGCGCCGAGCAGGAGCTGATCAAGGCCACCAACGAACTGCACCTGATGTACCTGCACGCGACGGACAAGGTGCTGAAAGACGACAATTTGCTGGCGCTTTTCGACATTCCAAAAATCCTCTGGCCGCGCCTGCGCCTCTCCTGGCAGTGGCGTCGTCACCATATGATCACCGGCCGTATGGATTTTTGCATGGATGAGCGCGGGATTAAGGTCTACGAGTACAATGCCGACTCCGCGTCCTGCCATACCGAGGGCGGGTTGATTCTCGAAGAGTGGGTGAAAAACGGTTATCGCGGCCACGGTCATAACCCGGCAGAAGGGTTGCTGGAAGAGCTGACCGGCGCGTGGAAACACAGCCACGCGCGTCCGTTCGTGCACATCATGCAGGACAACGATGTCGAAGAGGATTATCACGCGCTCTTTATTCAGCGTTCACTGCTGCAGGCCGGGTTTGAAACCAAAATTTTGCACGGGCTGGGGGCGCTGAGCTGGGATGCTGCCGGGCAGCTGATTGACGACGAAGGTCGCCACGTCAACTGCGTGTGGAAAACCTGGGCGTGGGAAACGGCGATAGAGCAAATCCGCGAGGTCAGCGAAACCGAATATGCCGCCGTGCCGATTCGGACCGGACATCCCGAGGGTGAAGTGCGCCTGATCGACGTCCTGCTGCGTCCGGAAGTGCTGGTCTTTGAGCCGCTGTGGACGGTGATACCGGGCAACAAAGCCATTCTGCCGGTACTGTGGCAGCTTTTCCCGAACCACCGTTACCTGCTCGACACCGATTTTGAGGTTAACGACCTGCTGAAGCAGACCGGTTATGCCGTCAAGCCGATTGCCGGACGCTGCGGCAGCAATATCGATCTCATTAGCGCCCAGGACGAACTGCTGGATAAATCCAGCGGCAAGTTTATCGATCGCAAAAACATTTACCAGCAGCTGTGGTGCCTGCCAAACGTTGACGGCAAGTACATTCAGGTCTGCACCTTTACCGTCGGCGGGAACTACGGCGGCACCTGTCTGCGCGGAGATGACTCGCTGGTGGTGAAGAAAGAGAGCGATATTGAACCGCTGATTGTGGTGAAGGATAAGTAACTCAGAACCGCTCGAAATAGCTCCCCGCAGACCATTCTGCGGGGACGTTTCTTCACTCTTCTTCCTCGTCCTGTTGACTGATCTTTAGATCAATAATACGGCCAATCCGATCGTGATAGACCGTCAGCAGGTTGTACTGGCTCATCTCGGAGATGATCTGTGGTGAGACATTAAAGCTGCGGGCCAGCTCCTCCTGGTGAAAATAGCCCGGCTGACGACGCCTCACATGCGTGCGGCGGCGGTTGTACTGATACCACAAAATCAGCAGCCATCCGTTAAGCGCGGCGAACAGCAAATAGATCAACACCGTATTAAAGGAGGCAATAATGACGCTCCACCGGTGTTCACTCTCTTCGGTTAACTGCATCCACAGCCTGGCATACAGGAAAAACAGAAATCCTCCCCACGCCACCAGAGTTAACGCGGCATCGAAAAGACGGGGTAACAGCCGATGTTCAGTCAAAATTAAGGTATTTTCGTTCATTGAATGCTTCCTTTTCCCCGGTCCGGACTGATCCAGCGCGCGCGGGCACGCTGACGTTTAAGCATGACTTTCGGAAACGCGACGAGGGTAGTGAACAGGCCAATCATCCAGTACACCATCGGGAACCAAATCACCCAGAAAAGCGAGCTTGCCACCTTCCGCTCGTATCGCCGCTCGATGAACAAACTGACCAGGAACTGCAGCAGACACATGACGCCCAACAGCAGACCGGTGAACGCGGGTGGGAACAGGGTCTCAACGGTCAGCCTGGCGGGAATCGGCGCGACCTGGCTGATAATGAACAGCAGTACCGTCATCGCGTAAGCGAACGCCCACAGCGTGGACAGCGCGTACTCCAGAAACAGGGGCCACATGCGATGATGCTCCCAGCGCACAACCTTGCGAAGGTTGACCAGAAACACCTCCGCGCCGCCCTGAGCCCAGCGCAGGCGCTGTTTCCACAGGCCTTTGAGCGTCTCCGGCATCAGGATCCAGCACAGCGCCCGCGGCTCGAAAAAGATATCCCAGTGGCGCAGCTGAAGCTTCCAGCTTATGTCGATGTCTTCCGTGATCATATCCGGGCTCCAGTACCCGACATCCGCCAGCGCCTGGCGGCGAAAGGCGGCGATGACGCCGGACACGGTAAAGACCCGGCCATAGATCCGCTGCGTGCGTTTGATAAGGCCAATAATGGACGAGAACTCGCCCACCTGAATGCGCCCAATCAGCGAGGATCGCGTGCGAATGCGCGGATTGCCGGTGACCGCGCCGACGTGAGGATACTGAATCAGCGGGGCTACCAGATAAACCGCAGTGTCGCGGTCGAGCAGGGCGTCGCCATCAATGCAGACCAGCAGATCGCCCCGGGCTGCCGCGGCACCCGCTTTTAGCGCGACGGCTTTTCCCTGGTTCTCCGCGAGGTTAATTACCCGCAGGCGCGGCTGCTCCTGCGCCAGCTGCTGCAGCACGTCCGCCGTGTTATCAGAAGAGCCATCGTTAATGGCGATAACCTCTATATTCTTATACCGCTGATCCAGCGCGGCGCTGATGGTCTCTCTGGCGTTCCTTTCCTCATTGAAACAGGGGATCAGAATGGAAATAAGCGGCTCGCCAGCGAGCGAGGGTGGTGGGGTCTCTTTATCCCACGACCAGTGGCGTTCAAGCTGAAACCAGAAATAGAGTCCGCCGGTGACCCAGAGCACGGACATGAACAGCGGCCAGAAGAACACAAAATCCAGAATCAGTTCGCCGGTAAAGAGGGCGGCCACGCCTAAAGGCAACCCGAATACCAGACACAAAATAGAAAAAGCGATGATGCGATCAGTCATTGTCAGGGTACCAGTAGGAAGAAAATTCAGGCCTGATGCGGGAGATATCAGGCTGGTTGTTGATGAAATCGTCGGGGTAGTAGCCGTAGTTTTTGACGCCGTTCAGTTGGAGAACGCGCATCCACTGGACAAGCTGTTTATCGGAAACGGCACGCTGCGGTTTTTGCTCCCAGTCTCTGGCCTGCAGTTCGAAAATGGTTTTATCGAGCGCGCCGGGACGAGCGGCGACCACGTTAACCAGACGCGTCAGCCAGGCGTCGCTTTCGTTCGCCGGAACGGACTCCATCAGCGGCATGGCCATCGGCACCGTCCAGTCATAGGCCGCCAGAAAATCATCAAAATTCTGTGCAAACCAGGCTTCGCTTTCAGGCTCAAGGATGGGTAAGACGAACATATTGCGTGCGGTTTTGATCTGCGGTCCCCGGATGTGCTTCACCGCCTGGCCCAGCGCACGGGTAAAGCCCATCAGCAGACGGCTTTTCTGACGCGTTGTGTCCTGAGCGGCGTCTTGTCCGGCATCGTCAACGTCCGTCAGCACCGCATCGTCATGGAACAAAATCCCATTGAAGGTGCTATAGCGGGCCAGATCTTCATAGATGTCCGTCACCTGCTGGCGAACCTGCGGGTTCCACGGGGAGAGCCGGATATAAGGTTCAGTGGCCTCGTGCAGCTGGCCCGTTTGACGATCCCGACGCTGCACGCGCGGCAGGGAGGGATCGAGATCGAACGAGAGCACCGGCATCCACGCGAAGACTTTCACCCCCGCACGGGTCTGGAGCTGCCAGGAGACAAAATTGAACAGATCGGCGCGGACCGGAAGCCGACGGTTGGGAAAATAGAGCGCTTTGATCCGGCCATCGCCCTGCGGATCGGCAAACGCCTGCAGGAAAACATGGCTGATTTTCATGTCGTAAACTCGCTGGATCAGCCTGTTGATATTTTGGGTTTGCTGGGCCGGATCGGGATCGTAAACGTAGTCGAGGTCGACGTGCATGACGCGAACGGGATCGTGTTCCTGGATCTGGCTGACCGTACTGGCAAAGGTTTTTAGCGAAGGATTACCGGCGATCAGCAGACGGGGAATGTTGCCAGGGTCATTTACGTCCCCCAGGCCGTCTTCCAGCGTAAAGGCCAGCTGGTAACCCTGTTGTCTGGCGATGGCGAGCGACGTACCGTTGGCGGCACCGTAAGGCCAGACCCAGGCGCGCGGTGCTTTGCCCGTCACCTGCGTGATTTTCTCGGTCACTTTATGCACGTCGTCGCCGATCCGCTGGCTGAACTGCCGATCGGTTTCATAGCGGCCCGTCGCCTTATCGTAAAAGCGATTGGCGATGGCAGGCTCGCGGCTTCCCTGAGGGTTAGCCACGATACCGTAATGGGAGGCCCAGGTATGTGAGCCGATCTCAATCAGCGGAGACTGGCTGAGCTCGCGCACCATGTCCCACGTTGCGAAGCGATCGCGGGGCGTCATCAGACCACCAAAATTGACCTTTTGATTCGCTGGCGTGTCCACCCAACTGCCTACCGGTGCCCAAAGAGCAGGGACGTTCCAGGCCTGAAGCAGTGGCCAGACGCGGGTATAAAAGCTGCTGTAGCCGTCGTCAAAACTGAGCAAAACGGCTTTCGGCGGCAGCGTTTTTTTTCCGTCATGGGCATCCAGAATGTCCTGCACGCTGATGGCGTGATAGCCGTTATGCAAAAGCCAGCTTATTTGCTCGTTTAACGCGCTGGTGCGAACGGAGAGGTAGCGCTGATCGGCGGCATCATCTTCGACGTCGTGGTAGGCCAGCACCAGAAATCGATTCGTTGGCCAGGGCTTGCTCGCCTCCAGCTGGGGTCTCTCTTTGGGGGCAATAAACGGGAGTGCCTGGGCGCAAATGCTCGCGCTGAGGCAGAACCAGCCGATGAGTATCACACTCACGGAAAAACGTATGTTCAGCATATTCATCCTTAAAAGCGTAAAGTCGCATCAAACGTGACGGAGAGATTGCTCTCGCGCTTGCCGTCGTAAGGGCGTTTATCCCAGTTCAGCATCACGCCGGTATCGATGACGTTGTTCCACTGGATGCGTTGTCCGTAGCCCAGCAGGGTGATGGCCCCGGCGGACTGGTTTTTCTGCCAGTAGCTGCCGCCGCCTGCCACGAACTGCTGGCTCCAGAGGGTGTCGTAATGGCGATACATCTCATGATCGACGGACAGAGCGGCCGTTACGGACAGATCCCGCGCCGGGTTGTAATAGAGCGTGTCCCGCAGGCTGTTTTTACTGGCGGCGATCCCCGGTTCGAGATCCAGCGTCAGGGACGGGGTTTGCCAGAGACGCTCCTTACCCGTAAGGGTGTATTCCTGACGGCGGTTGTGGTCTGAGAAGCGGCTGACGGCGGCGCTAAACTGATACTCACGTCGCTCGTTTTGATACCAGCGCACGCCGCCTTCCCCCCGGTTGGCGCTAATCCCGTTGCGTAATGCCCGTAAGGGCGTGGTGCGAGCTACGCGTTCAAGGCTGCCGCTGAGCTGCCAGTTATCGGTGAGAAAGTAAGTTGTGGAAAGGCGAGCCCCCGGCTTGTTCGCGCCGTGATAGCGGTTACTGGAGAGCTCGGCTTCGAGCTGGAGGTCACGAGGCCGCCATTCCACGCCGCCCAGGAGGTGGCGGCTGGTGCCTTTACCTTCATCGAAATTACCCTCTGCATAGCGGGTGCCGGCAAACAGCCGCCAGTTATCCGCAACTGGCGGGCCATAGAGCGTGGCGTCCCAGTTCAGGTCGTGCGTACCGCTGACGGGGTTATCGGAGTGCAAACCCTTGCTCGCATTGAGGCGCAGCTCGGACATATGATGAACCGTTCTGAGCCTGTCCAGACGACGGGCACTGCGATCGACCGGCGCGCGAGAAAGCACGTCGTCGGCCAGTAAATCCATCTCTTGCCACTCCTGTAGATCCATGGCGACGTAAGCCTGCTGTTGCTCAAGCTCCAGATTTGATGGCTCCAGTGCCTCCGCCATTTTCAGCTTCTGCTCGGCCGCACGCGGCAGGCCCCGCGCCTGTAGCAAAGTGGCGTAGTCAATCTGCAATCCCTGGTTGCCCGGCGCCGTTGTTGCCAGACGCTGAGATAGCTTTTCGGCTTCCGGCAGGGCGTGGGTCGCCAGCAGATAGTTAAAACGGAGAGACTGCCCGGTGAGCCATCGATCGTTCGGCTGAGGGGTAGGGGAACCGAAATCGTAGCGGGTCCAGGGGACGTTACGGGTCTGGCGCTCTACATACTGGCGGGCGGCCCGATACTGCCCGGTATCCAGCCAGGCGTAGAAAAGTGCGTGCTCTTCGTCCTGCGGATCGGCGGCGTATTGCGGATAGCGTTGCAGAAGCGAGAAGGCGGCATCGGCGTTTTTCTCCTGCAGATACGCGGAGATAACCCAGCCGATTGCCCAGTCCGGCACCGGGTGCTGCGCTGCCGTAAGATCCTGATACTCGCTGATGACCCGCGGATAATCAGCATGGGCGTACAGCGCGCCGAGCCGGTCTATACGCGCAAGGATGACATCTTCCGCCGCCTGCGGCTCGCTTTTCCAGCGAGAAAGCAGAACGTCGTAACGATTCAGCGCAGATTGCGCAAGCTGCAGGCGCTCCTTTTCTGTTCTGCCTGGCACATCGGCAAGGCGAACCCTTTCGGCGGCGGCGTTACGCTCAAGACGGCGACGCTCCGCCGGGGACAGTGGCACCCGCTGTGAAAGTACGAGCGCGGGTGTATTCACGCGGTTATCCGTCAGGGCGTCGACAAGCTCGCTGAGCAGGACATTATTCTCTGGCGCGGTAGCCAGTGCGCGCGTGTCCGCCAGAAGCCGATCCCAGCTTTTTCCCTGGCGTAACCAGACATACGAGAGCGTCTGAAGATGCGCCTGAGTGGGGTTTTGGGTGACCAGCTGCCGGGCTTCCTGCAGCGCGAGTGCATCCATGCGGGCATCGGCCAGGGTTTTGATATAGCCGATACGATAATCATCGTTATTCGGCGCAAGGCTGCACGCCTCTTTCCAGAGCGATAAGGCTGGCTGCCACGCTTTTTGATTTCTCCTGGCCTGGGCAACGGCAGCAATGCCGCGAGCGGGCAGCGGCATATAAATGCCATAACGCTGCCAGACCTCAATCACCTCATCATCATGACCTGCCCAGGATGCCACCTGTAACCAGTCTGCGACCTGTTCAGGCGTCAGGGCGTGCTGTTGCTGATAATGCTGCAGATAATCAAGAAACGGCGTGTAATTACCGTTACGCGCCTGTTGAATCTGTTGTTCATAAACGGATTCCGTTGCCTGAACCAGAACAGGAAAGAGTAATAACAGTAACAATAATCCTGGGGTGCGATAAAAGAATAACGTATTGAAGCGAAGCGATCTTTCCATATCTATTTGCCATTTGTTTATCATGAATCCATTGCATAACACGGCTGCCTTTTAACTGTGCGTTAAAGGCGATAAATGAGAACATTAAATCTGAATGCAGTAACGTTATGGGGTACTTACTAAAAGGTAATTATGGATCCTTATCTCGGTGGATTGGGTAAACGGTAATGTACACCTGATATGTTGCCGGATAAATATGGTGAATAGAGGGTGGGTGGTTTTGAGATAATTCTGTAGTGAGCGATTTTTTATGATTATATTGAAGGGGTTTTGTATTTATAACATCATGATATTTAAGTGTTTTATTTTTATTGTGACAAATTTGTTTATATTTTTAATGAGGCCTGGAAGCATCAATTAAAGTACTTTCTTGTGCATGTTTGGGAAGTTTCATGACAAAAATTCTTAATGTTTAGCGAAGTGTCTTTTCTGAGATTGTTTTTTATTTATAATTAATGTCAGACATTGAATGATGGTCTACAGGAAGTCTTACTCATCAATGTGTGTATTGAGGGATGTTCAAAGCCAGAATACATTTGTCGTTAATATAACAGCGCTATAAAACGAAGGCGGCCTTCTCTCGGAAGGAGCGTTCTTGCTTTAATCTAAAAGGGATGGTTAGTGGCAACTTCAATAGTGTTAGTGACTCAGGATCGCTATCTTGTCAGGGGCATGAGGCTTTTTTTTCCGGATATTATCCTGCTCGACTCGATTGACAGAAACATATTTGATAATGGTGCCGACGAATACTCTGTATTGATTGATAGTCGTTCTCCGCTCCGTTTATATGATTACCTGATACGTCATCCGGCCAGAACAAGGAAAACGATCTGCTGCGTTATGCTGGATATGCGACATCGCGAAGAGAATCTACTCAGTATGAAGTTGTTTATGAACACGTCGCTCACCGCGCCGGATATGGCGTCGCTGTTTAATCTGGTGCTCAATATGAAGGGCAGGCGTCTGACAACCAAATGGCTGCTTAACTTACGGCTTAGCACGCACGAGGCGATCATGCTGCGGTTGCTGAGGGCAGGGATGTCGATGGAAGCCGTTGCCGATGAGCTGAATACGTCGGTGAAAAGCCTCTACCGCAAACGAACGGCGCTTTCGGAACGGCTGGGGGCGGAGAACTTCAATGAGGCGTGTTTGTTTATCTTTAAAAATAAACTGCTGGATGTGATTGGGAACGATCCCTAGATTGAAAAGAGATCAAAAGCAAAAACCCGCCTTTTGGGCGGGTTCTTTAAACAGTGGTGACCGGACTCGGAATCGAACCAAGGACACGGGGATTTTCAATCCCGCCCTGACTCTGCGCAGTTTTCAACGCCAGCCACGCCGCCAGTTCCGGGCAGTGGGTGACCAGACGGCCTTCTTCGCGCCGGTATTGCAGCAGATCTGAGGAACAGGATTTATCGGTACCGTTGTAGCGGACAAGGTGCCCTGACAGGCAGGGGCTAAGCAGGATTATATCTTTGATGGGCATGGGAGATACCTTTGATAAGGTGCGTGGTAACGCGTTTATCTCGATACCGGCGGATATAAGGTGGCAGAAAATGAGCGGGTGGCGGTTGGATTTTGGGGGAGAGGAAACGCGTATTATAATGAAAAACGAACAGTATCTTCTGCTCTTTAACCCCGTTTATGAACTGCCAGAGGCTAAGCCATGTGTTTTATCCTGAGCGGGTGATACCAGAAGGAGACTCCTGGAAGTGATTGAAAAATTTAAAAGGACGTTAGAAATGAATAAATATCTGTCTGGTCTGTGTGTTGTTTCTTTTTTTTATTTTTCTTCAATAGGTTACGCGCACTCTGCGGGGCAAAATAAAGTTCAGGTTAGTATCAAACCCAGCAGCGCTAATGGAGGATATATCCCGGTAATTTCTGATGCAGATGAAATCGAGCCTTCTGATTTCAGGGAGTCGGATCTACAGGAGATGCAGGATAGCCTGAGGAAGATGAAGTCCGACAACCGCAAAGTCGATGAGCTAACTCAGAAGGTTTTACAGCTTGAGAGAAAGAATTCTGAGCAGGAGAGTAAGATCGAGCGATTGCAAAGAAGCCTTGATGACATGAAGCGGAGCAACGACAACCTTTCAAATCAGGTCAGCAATTTATCCGGCAAAATTAAGTGATAAAAAATAGCCACCGCCTGTATTAACTTATCGGGCTATTAGCGTAAGCGTGCCTGCATTAAAGCCACGCTTATCAGCGCACAGAAATCGGCCGTAGCCATAAAGCAAAAACCCAGCCATAGGCTGGGTTTTCTAAATAGTGGTGCCCGGACTCGGAATCGAACCAAGGACACGGGGATTTTCAATCCCCTGCTCTACCGACTGAGCTATCCGGGCAACGGGGCGCATTAAACCTGATCTGCTTCCTGCCGTCAACGAAAAATGTTGTTTTCGTTACGGACTGCGCAATCTCTCGCCATTTCGCCGCACTCTTAAGCGAAAAAGCGCGTCCAGAGCGCTGAGAGCGGCATGGCGATCAGCAGCGCGGGCAGCATATTCACCACGGCAAACATCTTAATCCCGCAGATGCGTAACCCGGTCGCCAACAACAGCAGGCCGCCGACGGCAGTAAAGTCTGCCATCATCGCCGGCGTAGTCAGCGGGAGTATCAGCGCGGCGCAGGTGGCGAGAGCCAGCTGAATCAGCAGCATCGGGACGCAAATTGCCGCGACGGCGATACCGAGCGTGGTGGCAAAAATGGTGGCGGTGAAGAAATCGAGAAACGCTTTCGCAATTAATATACTCGGGTCGCCCGTCATCCCTTCCTGCATCGAACCGAATATCCCGGTGCCGCTGGCACAAAACAGAATAATGATCGCCACGTAGTTCTGAATAAACGACTCGTGCGAACCGTTTTTCGCCTTACCGGGTCGGGCAATCAGGTTTTTGGCTTTGCCTACCGCGTTATTGATGCCCTTTTCCAGATAGCAAAATTCGCCAATCAGTGCGCCGAGCAGCGTTGCCAGCACCATGACGGGCAGGTTGGCGCATTTGATGACTAAAAGGATGCCGATGCCCAGCGAGGCCAGGCCAAAAATAGACGGCATGGAGGTACGAATACGCTCCGGTAGCCGCTGGCTTAACACGCCGCCAAGTATGCCGCCCAGCAGCACTGCGCCGGCGTTGATAAAGGGTCCAATTACCACCGCTAACTCCTGTTACTTAATCATTGGTATTGCATGATTATGACACGCAAAGCGGGCATTACGCTTAGCTTTGGAAGGTTTTGTGCATATTGATTCCTTCTTGCACCTCAAAATAAAAGGTGACATTATTGCGCGAATTTTCTCCTCCCTGTCTCACCGTTCGGTGAGGGTAACTAGCGCCTATGAAAACCATGAAAATTGCCGTCAGCCGCGAGCTGCTCTCCACTGTCTCAACCCACCGTGAAAAGGTGACGCTGGATAACACGGATTTTACCGATGTGGCGGCAGTCGTCATGACAACTGCTGAAAGTCGCAGCGGTATTCTCGCGTTGCTGAAACGCACGGGCTTTCAGCTACCGGTGTTTATTTTCTCGCAGGAGCAAACGGACGTGCCTGACGGTGCTACCGCGGTCATCTCGGGGAAAGCGCAGGAGTTTCTGGAACTGGAGACTGCTGCCAGCCGTTACGAAGAGAATCTGCTGCCGCCGTTTTTCGACACCCTGAGCCAGTACGTGGAGATGGGTAACAGCACCTTCGCCTGTCCTGGTCACCAGCACGGGGCGTTTTTCAAAAAGCATCCGGCGGGACGACAGTTTTTTGATTTCTTCGGTGAGAACGTGTTTCGTGCCGACATGTGCAATGCTGACGTAAAACTCGGGGATTTACTGATCCATGAAGGGTCCGCCAAGCATGCGCAAAAGTTCGCGGCGAAAGTGTTCAATGCGGATAAAACCTACTTTGTGCTGAACGGCACGTCGGCGGCCAACAAGGTGGTGACCAACGCGCTGCTGACGCGTGGCGATCTGGTGCTGTTCGACCGCAACAACCATAAATCCAACCACCACGGGGCGCTGATTCAGGCTGGGGCCACGCCGGTGTATCTTGAGGCTGCGCGTAATCCATTTGGCTTTATTGGCGGGATTGACGAGCACTGTTTTGATGACGCGTACCTGCGCGATCTTATCCGCGAGGCTGCGCCGGAGAAAGCCGACGAGGCGCGTCCGTTCCGCCTGGCGATCATCCAGCTTGGCACCTATGACGGCACGATCTACAACGCCCGTCAGGTGATCGACAAGATCGGCCATCTGTGTGATTACATCCTGTTTGACTCTGCCTGGGTGGGCTACGAGCAATTTATTCCGATGATGGCGGAAACGTCTCCGCTGTTGCTGGAGCTGAACGAGAACGATCCTGGCATTTTTGTGACCCAGTCGGTGCATAAGCAGCAGGCCGGGTTCTCGCAAACGTCGCAGATCCATAAAAAGGATAACCACATTCGTGGCCAGGCGCGGTTCTGCCCCCATAAGCGGCTGAACAATGCGTTTATGCTGCACGCCTCCACCAGTCCGTTTTATCCGCTGTTTGCAGCGCTGGATGTGAATGCCAAAATTCATGAAGGCGAGAGTGGGCGCAGGCTGTGGGCGGAGTGTGTTGAGCTGGGCATTGAGGCGCGCAAGGCGATCATTGCCAACTGCCATATGATTAAGCCGTTTATCCCGCCGGTGGTGGCGGGGCGGCCGTGGCAGGATCATCCGACGCACGCCATTGCCAGCGAGCGCCGCTTCTTCAGCTTCGAGCCGGGGGCGAAATGGCACGGGTTTGCGGGTTATGCCCGCGAGCAGTACTTTGTCGACCCGTGCAAGCTGCTGCTGACCACGCCGGGTATTGATGCCGAAACCGGGGAATATACCGGGTTCGGTATTCCGGCGACCATTCTTGCGCACTACCTGCGCGAAAACGGCATCGTGCCGGAGAAATGCGATCTCAACTCAATCCTGTTCCTGCTGACGCCAGCTGAAAGCAGCGAGAAGCTGGCGCAGCTGGTGGCAATGCTGGGACAGTTCGAGCAGCATATTGAAGACGATACGCCGCTGGCGGACGTACTGCCGACCATCTACCAGAAATACCCGGTGCGCTACCGGGATTACACCCTCCGCCAGTTGTGTCAGGAGATGCACGATCTTTATGTCAGCTTTGACGTAAAAGATCTGCAGAAGGCGATGTTCCGCAAGGAGAGCTTGCCTGAGGTGGTAATGAACCCGCAGGATGCAAACCGGGCCTATATTCGCGGAGAGGTGGAGCTGGTTCGCATACGGGATGCCGCAGGGCGCATTGCTGCCGAAGGGGCGCTGCCCTATCCGCCTGGCGTGCTGTGCGTGGTGCCGGGTGAGGTCTGGGGCGGGGCGGTACAGCGTTACTTCCTGGCGCTGGAAGAGGGCATCAACCTGCTGCCGGGCTTCTCGCCGGAGCTGCAGGGGGTATACAGCGAGAAGGATGCGGACGGGATTAAACGGCTGTATGGGTATGTGTTGAGGTAGTGCGGGCTGCTGCCCTCACCCTAACCCTCTCCCACAGGGAGAGGGAACGTTTCATCAAACCGCACTACGCTTGTACATCCTCCTTGGATGCCCAATCTTCCCGTACAGCATCTCTACGCTCAGAAACCCCGCCTCCACGCAGTGCTCCAGATAGCGCCGGGTAGTGGTTTTACTCAACCCCGTTTCGCTCACCACCTCATCCACGGTAAAGCAGTGCGTCGCCTTGTCGTTGAACAGCGCCTGCACCCGGGCCAGCGTATTCTCCTCAATCCCTTTGCTGCCGTTGTCCTGGCGGTAGTTCTTCGCCTGGAGTTGATACAGTGAATCGACGTTTTGCTGATCGACAATCTTCCAGACGCGCTGCTGTTCGGCAAATTGCACAAAGCGCTCCAGCGACTGGCTGAGGCGCTTCCAGGAAACCGGCTTAAGGATATAGTCAAAAGCGCCGTTGCGGATGGCCTGGCTGCAGGTGTCCATATCGCTGGCGGCGGTGATGAAAATCACCGAGCAGTTGGCGCGGGTCAGCATCGGGTTACTGATAAGGGTGATGCCTTTGCCGTCCGGCAGATAGTTATCCAGCAGCATCAGCTGAGGCTGTTTACGCTCAAGCTGAACCTGCGCGTCGGCCAGTGACGAGGCAATCCCCACCAGTCTCAGACGCGGGTGTTTGCTGATGAGCTCCGCGTGCAGCTGTGCCAGTTCGTTCTCGTCTTCAACAATCAGTACGTCGATAAGTTCATGTTGCATAGTCGGTGTCTTCCAGTTGCCGGACGGTTCCCGAGGCCGGGATAAACAGTGAGAAAATGGCGCCGCGTGGGGTATTATCGGCAACTTCTATCGCGCCGCCAGCCTGCATAACGTAGCTTTCGATCAGATACAGACCAATCCCATGATCGCCGCGTGTTTTGGTGGTGATGCCGCGTTCAAAGATCCGCTCACGGATCTCCGGTTTAATGCCTACGCCCTGGTCGGCGACTTCAATAATCAGCTCCTGCTCGCTGAGTTTTATCAGCACTTCCACTGGCGCATGGGGAAGCGGCGAGCGCTGTGTTGCTTCGATGGCGTTATCCAGCAGGTTACCAATAATCGAAATCAACTCTTGCTCCCCAAGCGGCAGGAACGGCTTATCCAGCCGACAGGCCGGGTCGAAACTCAGCTCGACACCTTTTTCCCGCGCTCGGGCGGCTTTCCCGAGCAGCAGGCCGCACAGGGTGGGAGAACTGAAGCGCGACGAGATAAAGTCCAGCAGCTCCTGGGCATGTTCCGACTGCGCCTGAATATAGCCAATCGCCTCCTCATAGCGGCCCATATGCAGCAGGCCGGAGAGGGTGGTCATCCGGTTTAACTGCTCGTGACGCATAATGCGCAGGTTATCGACATAGCGCTTTACCTGGCTGAGCTGGGCGCTCAGAGAGTCGATTTCGTTGCGATCGCGGAAGGTGATCACCCAGCCCTGCAGCGAGCCCTCAAGCATGATGTGAACCCGGCTGGCAATCACCGTGAGATCGTTAAAACGGCAAATCTCATCGTGGGTATCTTTAGCCAGCATCGTCTGCGTGTCGAAGAACGGGACCGGGTCGATCACCTGGCTTATCAACTGCCCGCGCAGTTCACGCGCCGGCTGGCTCAGCCCCAGCAGTTTGCGCGCCGCCTGGTTGATCACTTCTATGCGCCGCTCGTTATCAATGGCAATCACCCCTTCGTAGATAGATTCCATCATCGCCTTTTGCTGACGTACCAGCAGGCCGATTTCTCGCGGTTCGAGGGAGAAGATCTGCTTCTTTATACTGCGGGTAAAGAACCAGGAGAAGATAAAGAGGGCCAAAAGCAGCAGCACGGCGGCAATCAGGATATTGACCACTTTACTGACGGTAATGGTATCCAGGTAGCTGGTGAGATAGCCCACGGAAACAATGCCAACCACCTGCCCGGCATCGTTGAAAATAGGGGCTTTACTGCGCAGCGAAATACCCAGTCCGCCTTTACGGATGGTTGTCGTGCTTTTCCCCTGCAGGACGGCCTCATTGTCGCCGCCAACCAGCGTCGTGCCCACTCTGTCGGCAAAGACGGAATGAAAAAGGTGCTTTCCCGTGTTATCTCCAATGACAATAAAGCTGGCATCGCTATGGGCAGCCATTTTCTGCATAAAATCATGGATCGCGGTGATATCTTTTTGTTCAACTTCATTGCGTAATGACGGAATAAGCGCAATCTCCTCCGCCTGTATTTTTGCGCGCGCACTCATTTCCTGATAAAGCTGCTTACCGACATCGGCATAATAATATCCGCCCAGTAACGCAAAAAGCACTGAGAAAAAGGCAACCAGCGAAATAAACAACTTAATCTGGAAAGAGACTTTCATAACTATCACGCAAGGTAGCGACAAAGATCGCCAATATATCATCTTTTTTTCTGTGGCTGCCTGCGCTTTGCCGAAAACTTGTGATCCCTTGCACAGCGGGTGCTGTAAAAGATTTATCCTGAGGGCTTACCTCGTTCAGGCTATATGAATAAATGTTATTTGTTTGTTCAATTCAGAAAAGAAACCATAAAAACCACGATAATAAATAAGGCATAAATCACATTAAATAAAAGAAACCATTAAAACCATAGTGGCCATTAAAACTTCGCTTTTAATATGTCATCCCTCACATAAAGTAAGCCTTTGTGACTCTAAGCTGAACGCACAAAATAACCAAGGGGCTTATTATGAGCACAACTGACGATTCTTTCTCTGTTACCCACGACCCGATTGAAATTCAGCGACCCTCGCTCAAAGAGCGTTGGTGGCATATTATGGATACCTGGAAAATCGGGATTATCCCTCTGCCGCTGTTTGTTCTGGCGGGCGCACTGATTGCGATTGATTGTCTGGGCGGAAAGCTGCCGAGCGACATCGTGGTGATGGTAGCGACCCTGGCCTTCTTCGGCTTTGCCTGCGGTGAGTTTGGCAAGCGCCTGCCGATTGTCGGCAAGCTCGGTGCGGCGGCGATTTGCGCCACCTTTATCCCTTCCGCGCTGGTCTATTACGGCCTGCTGCCGGATGTGGTGGTCGAGTCCACCACGAAGTTCTATAAATCCACCAATATTCTCTATCTCTACATCTGCTGCATTATCGTCGGCAGCATCATGAGCATGAACCGCACGGTGCTGATTCAGGGCTTCCTGCGCATCTTCTTCCCGATGCTGTGCGGTGAAATTGTCGGCATGCTGGTGGGGATGGGCGTTGGTCTCGCGCTGGGTCTGGAGCCGTTCCAGATCTTCTTCTTTATCATTCTGCCCATTATGGCGGGCGGCGTCGGGGAAGGCGCAATTCCGCTTTCCATCGGTTATGCCACCCTGCTGCACATGGACCAGGGCGTAGCGCTCGGTCGCGTGCTGCCGATGGTGATGCTCGGCGGTCTGACTGCGATCATTATCTCCGGTTGCCTGAACCAGCTTGGTAAGCGCTACCCGCACCTGACCGGTGAAGGCCAGCTGATGCCTAACCGCGCCAATGCCGATACCACCGTCTCTCAGCCTGCGTTCTCTGGTAAAGCGGACGTGACCACAATCGCCTCTGGCGCCCTGCTGGCGGTGCTGCTCTACATGCTGGGCATGCTCGGCCACAAGCTCATTGGCCTGCCAGCCCCGGTCGGCATGCTGTTTATGGCGGTGCTGGTGAAGCTCTGCAACGGCGCCTCTCCGCGCCTGCTGGAAGGTTCGCAGGTCGTCTACAAATTCTTCCAGACTTCCGTGACCTACCCCATCCTCTTCGCCGTCGGCGTGGCTATCACCCCGTGGCACGAACTAGTGGCGGCGTTCACCGTCAGCAACCTGCTGGTGATTGTCAGCACCGTTTCTGCGCTGGTGGCGACCGGCTTCTTCGTCGGCAAAAAGATCGGTATGCATCCGATTGATGTCGCCATCGTCTCCTGCTGCCAGAGCGGGCAGGGCGGTACCGGCGACGTGGCGATCCTGACCGCAGGCAACCGCATGAGCCTGATGCCGTTCGCCCAGATTGCTACCCGTATCGGCGGAGCGATTAACGTCTCTATCTCTCTGCTGATTCTGGGCAACTTCCTCGTTTAAGTTTTCAGGAAAGAACAATGAAACTCGCAAGCTTTTTATACCAGGGAAAACGCAGCTACGGCATCGTCCAGGCCGACGGCGTGATTGATTTAGGCCGCCGTCTCGGCGACCGCTACAGCGACCTCAAGGCGCTGCTGCAGGGCAACGGGCTGGCGCAGGCCACCCGCTACCTGAACGACGCGGTGGACGTGCCGATGAGCGCTATCACCTTCTTACCGGTGATTGAGCAGCCGGAAAAAATTCTCTGCGTGGGCATGAACTACGCCGACAAGCGCAAGGAGTTTGACCAGCATAACCCGGCCCCGACGCTGTTTGTCCGCTTCCCGGATTCACAGACCGGCCATAACGAACCGGTGCTGAAGCCGCGCCACTCCAGTGAATTCGACTACGAAGGCGAGCTGGCGGTGATCATCGGCAAAGGTGGGGAGAACATCAGCCGCGACGACGCGCTGCGCCACGTGGCGGGCTACAGCTGCTACATGGACGGCTCCGCCCGTGACTGGCAGCACACCTGGTTTACAGCCGGAAAAAACTGGCGTCAGACCGGCGCGTTTGGCCCCTGGATGGCGACGGCGGATGAGATCCCGGATCCGCACCAGCTGGCAATCCGCACCTGGCTGAACGGCCGCATGGTGCAGGAAGACAACACCAGCAGCATGATCCACAAGGTTGCGGAGCTGATCGAGTACATCAGCACCTTCACCCGCCTCAGCCCGGGCGATGTGATCATCACCGGATCCCCGGGCGGGGTGGGGAAAAAGCGTAACCCGCCGCTGTTTATGAAAGAGGGCGATCGCATTGAGGTGGAGATCGAGCATATCGGTCATCTGAGCAACGTGATCGTGGAAGCGCCCGCCGTCGGGCTTGCGGCAGCACACTGAGTAAAACGGCATGAACAGTCAACCCATCGATTTTCGCCACACTCTGGTGGCGAAGCATCCGGAACGCTTAAGCCAGATCCGCTACCTGCTGGCAGACAGCGGCCTGGGCCTGGACAACGACATCACACTGTTTGTCGAAGCCTGGTCCGGCTCGCAGCTGGTGGGTTGCGCAGGGCTTGCCGCCAACGTCATCAAATGCGTGGCGGTCAACGAGCAGCTTCGCGGCGAGAACCTCAGCGCGCGGCTGCTGGCTGAGGTGGAAAATGCGGCGCTGGAGCGCGGCCATTTTCACCTCTTCCTCTGCACCCGTCCGTGCAACCGGGAGCGCTTTGCCCGCAGTGGCTTCTGGCCGATTGCCCAGAGCGGAAACAACGCGGTGCTGATGGAGAACACCCCGCAGGGGATCGAACGCTACTGCCGTTCCCTGCGCGCGAAGCGCAAAAGCGGGGAGAACATTGGCGCGATAGTGATGAACGCCAATCCCTTCACCCTCGGCCATCGCCATCTGGTGGAGCAGGCGGCGCAGCAGTGCGATGCGCTGCATCTCTTCGTGGTGCGTGAAGATGCGTCGTTCTTCCCGTTTAGCGCGCGCATTGAGATGGTGCGGGCGGGCGTGGCGCATCTGCCGAACGTGGTGGTGCATGAAGGCTCGCAGTACATCATCTCCCGCGCCACTTTCCCGGCCTACTTCCTGAAGGAGACCGGCAAAGTGCAGCAGGCGTGGAGTGAAATCGACGTGCTGATTTTCCGGGACTTTATTGCCCCGGCGCTGGGCATCACCCACCGCTTCATCGGCTCGGAGCCCTTTTGCGATATCACCCGGCAGTACAACCAGACGCTGCACGACCTGCTGGCCTCGCATATTGAGGTGGTGGAAATGCCGCGCATCAAGGCCACCGGCAACGCCATTTCCGCGTCCGAAGTGCGCCGTTTACTCAAGACACAGCAGTTTTCCCGGATCCGGGAGATTGTCCCGGACTCCACCTTCGCGCATCTCGAAACGCATTACCGTGCGAGTGCCGAAGTCGCATAACTACCAGGAATTTATCATGAATATTGTAAGGGAGGCGCTGGCCGGCACGCAGGAGTCCAGCGACCTGATGGTGAAAATCGCTCCCGCTCACGGCGAGCTGGAGATAGTCATCCACAGTGAAGTGATTAAGCAGTTTGGCGAGCAGATTCGCCAGGTGGTCAACGACACATTGCGCGCCATGAACGTGCACCAGGGACTCATCATTATTGAAGATAAAGGGGCGCTGGACTGTGTTATTCGCGCCCGCCTGCAAAGCGCGCTGATGCGTGCCGCCGATGATCAAACCATCAACTGGGGGGCGCTGAAATGAGCAAACTCCGCCGCAGTATGCTGTTCCTGCCGGGCGCCAACGCCGCCATGCTTTCCACCGCCTTTATCTATCGGCCTGATTCCATCATGTTTGACCTGGAAGACGCCGTTGCCCTGCGCGAGAAAGACACCGCGCGCATGCTGGTGTTCCACGCGCTACAGCACCCGATGTATCAGGATATCGAAACCGTGGTGCGCATTAACCCGCTGAGCACGCCGTTTGGCCTGCTGGATCTGGAAGCCGCCGTGCGGGCGGGCGTGGACGTGATTCGCCTGCCGAAAACCGATACCCCGGACGATATCTACGAGCTGGAGGGTCACCTGGCGCGTATTGAACGCGAGTGCGGCCGCGAGGTCGGCTCTACCCGCGTCATGGCGGCGATTGAATCGGCCATTGGCGTGATAAATGCCGTGGCGATTGCCCGCAGCTCCCCGCGCCTCATCGGCATCGCGCTGGCCGCCTTTGATTATGTGATGGATATGCAGACCGAGCGCGGCGACGGCACCGAGCTGTTCTACGCCCGCTGCGCCGTATTGCACGCCGCCCGCGCGGCGGGCATCGACGCCTTCGACGTGGTGTGGTCAGACGTTAACGACGAGGCCGGGTTCCTGCGCGAGGTCGATCTGATCCGCAAGATGGGCTTTAACGGCAAATCGCTGATTAACCCGCGCCAGATTGACCTGCTGCATAACGCTTACGCCCCGACGCAGGAAGAGGTGGAACACGCGAAGCGAGTGATTGAGGCGGCAGAAGAGGGCGAGCGTAACGGCCTGGGCGTGGTGTCGCTCAACGGCAAAATGGTGGATGCACCGATTATTAACCACGCGCAGGTGGTGCTGGAGCGCGCGGCGGCCTCCGGCGTGCGTCGGTAAGGATGACAGAATGAACCAGACTGAACTTCTCCATATGAATTTCCCCCATCTGCGGGGCTTAAAACCGTTTGATACCGCCCACAGCGCGACGCCGTGGCTGGCGGATGCTGACGCGAAGCACAGCCGCAAACTCTGCGCCTCCGTTGAAGAGGCGGTGAAGCGCTGCGGCCTGCAGGACGGGATGACCATCTCTTTCCACCACGCGTTTCGCGAAGGCGACCGGGTGATCAACACCGTCGTGGCGCTGCTGGCGCGAATGGGTTTCAAAAACCTGACGCTGGCCTCCAGCTCGCTGATGACCTGCAATGACGCGCTGATCGAGCATATTGAAAGCGGCGTCATCACCCGCATTTACACCTCCGGAATGCGCGGCAGGCTGGCGGATGCAATCTCCCACGGGCTGATGGACGAGCCGGTGCAAATTCACTCCCACGGCGGGCGCGTGAAGCTCTTGCAGGACGGCGAGCTGAATATCGACGTGGCGTTTCTCGGCGTGCCGTGCAGCGATGAGTTTGGCAACGCCAACGGCACCCACGGTAAATCCTGCTGCGGCTCGCTGGGCTACGCCATGGTGGATGCGCACTTTGCCCGCAAGGTGGTGCTGCTGACCGAAGAACTGGTGCCGTTCCCCAATATGCCCGCCAGCCTGGTGCAGGACCAGGTGGACTACATCGTGCAGGTTGAGAGCGTCGGTGACCCGGCGAAAATCAGCGTTGGCGCGGCGCGCGTCACCAGCAACCCGCGCGAGCTGATGATCGCCCGCTATGCGGCGGACGTGATTGAACATTCCGGCTACTTTTACCCGGGCTTCTCAATGCAGACCGGCTCCGGCGCGGCGGCGACCGCCTGCACGCGTTTTATGGAAGAGAAAATGGAGCGCAGCGGCGTGAAGGCGCGCTTCGCGCTTGGCGGCATCACCGGCAGCCTGGTGGATTTGCACGAGAAGGGGCTCATCGAAAAGCTGCTCGACACCCAGTGCTTTGACGGCCAGGCGGCGGCGTCTCTGGCGCGCAACCCGAACCACGTGGAGATCTCCACCAATGTTTACGCCAACCCCGGCAGCAAGGCGGCAAGCTGCGACCAGCTCGACGTGGTGATCCTCAGCGCCCTCGAAATCGACGTTGATTTCAACGTCAACGTCATCACCGGCTCCGACGGCGTGATGCGCGGCGCGTCCGGCGGACACTGCGACGTGGCCGCTGCGGCGAACCTCACCATCGTCGTTGCGCCGCTGCTGCGCAGCCGCATTCCGACGGTCGTGAAGCGCGTTACCACGCGCCTCACGCCGGGTGAGAGCATCGACGTGCTGGTCACCGATCACGGCATTGCGGTTAACCCGGCGCGCCCGGAGGTACGTGAGCGGCTGATGGCTGCCGGGCTGAAGATTGTGGATATCAACGCGCTCTATGAACGGGCGATATCGCTGACGGGCGTACCAAAGCCGATTGAGTTTACCGACAAAATCGTCGGGGTGATCCGCTACCGCGACGGCAGCGTGATCGACACCGTGCGACAGGTGAAGGAGTGATTATGACAGTAGCGACACCCGTGCGGACGGGTGTCAGCCTGGACGAACTGCTGGCGGCGAAAGAGCGCCGCGCAGCGCGTCAGGCTGACATGCTTGAGCACTATCAACAACCGGTGATTTCCCTCACGCTGGTCACGCCAGGGGAAATTAAAGACAGCCTGCGCTATCGCAACACCATGGGCGTAGCGCTCCAGACGTGCGACCAGCTGCTATGGGAGAACCGCTGGCAGGTGCTGGACCGTCAGGTGCTGTGGCTTCCGACCGGGCCCGAGGCCCTGTGGTGCGTGGCTCATCCGGCAGCGGAAATTAAAGCGCACTGCGCGGATCTGGAGCAGACGCACCCGCTCGGCAGGCTGTGGGATCTGGATGTTATCTGCCCTCAGCATGGCCACGTCGGGCGTCAGTCGCTGGGGGCAAATCTCAGACGCTGCCTGATCTGCGACGAACCTGCGCATGCCTGTTCCCGCTCGCGGAACCATCCCGTTGAGCAGGTGGTTTCCCGGGTGGAGAAGATGATTGATGACTGGTTTGCTCGCGACTAAACCCCGCATTGCGGACGTGCCCGCGCTTGCCGAAGCGGCACTGTGGCAGGAGCTGGAGCTGACGCCCAAACCGGGGCTGGTGGACAAGCTCAATAACGGTTCCCACCGCGATATGGACCACGCGCTGTTTGCCCGCAGCATTGCGGCGATTACGCCGTGGTTTGCGCGCTTTGCTGAACTTGGTAACGCGCATGCGGATAAGCCCGCTGACGCACAGCTACGGATTATCCGCCCAATGGGGATGGCCTGCGAGCAGGCGATGTACGCCGCGACGAACGGCGTGAATACGCACAAAGGCGGGATTTTTGCCCTGGGTTTACTGTGCTTCGCCGCCGGACGTGTGAACAATCTTTCTGCGGACAGCCTCTGTTGTGAGGTGGGTAACATCTGCCGCGGGCTGGTGTCGCGAGAGTTGGCCGCGCGCAGCGGGCAGGCGACGGCGGGCGAGCGGCAGTTTCAGCAGCACGGCTTAACCGGCGCGCGCGGTGAGGCGGAAAGCGGCTTTGCCACGGTGCGTAAGGCGTTGGCACAGTGGAACGGACGGTCGCTTCACAGCCTGCTGTTACGCCTGATGTCAGTCAATCAGGACAGCAATCTGGTGTCGCGCGGTGGCATGGAAGGGCTGCGCTACGTTCAGGACTACGCGCGGGAATTGCTGGCTAACGGCTGGGACCGCGAAGCGTTGCTTAAAATGGATATCGCATTGATAGAACGCAATCTGAGTCCGGGCGGCAGCGCCGATTTGCTGTCGGTGGGGTGGGTGCTGTCTGGAATAAAATAGCCGGGTGGCGGCTTCGCCTTACCCGGCCTACGGTTTGGTTTTGTAGGCCCGGTAAGCGTTAGCGCCACCGGGCACAACAATCAATGCGCGATCGGCTGCGCACCGTTCGGCACACGCACGTGCTTGTACTTGAACAGCGCGATGAACGCGAAGAACAGCACCAGCGAGTATGCGGCGAAGATCAGCCACACCGGCTGCCAGTTGGTGATGCCGTTGGTGGTGTACATCTCTACCACTTTACCGCTCACCACGCCGCCCAGAATACAGCCGAAGCCGTTGGTCATCATCAGGAACATGCCCTGTGCGCTGGCGCGGATTTCAGGCTTCACTTCTTTTTCCACGAATACGGAACCGGAAATGTTGAAGAAGTCGAAGGCACAGCCGTAAACAATCATCGACAGCACCAGCAGTACGGTGCCGAATGCGCTCGGGTCGCCGTAGGCGAACAGACCAAAGCGCAACATCCATGCCGCGATACTGATCAGCATGACGTTCTTGATGCCGTAGCGGCTCAGGAAGAACGGGATGGTCAGGATGAACAGCGTCTCAGAGATCTGAGAGATGGACATCATCACCGACGCATGCTCAACGATAAAGCTTCCGGCAAACAGCGGATTGTTATCGAAGCTGTGCAGGAAGGTGTTGCCGAACATGTTGGTGATCTGCAGCTCTGCGCCCAACAGCATGGAGAAGATAAAGAAGATCGCCATCCGTTTGTTTTTAAACAGCGCGAACGCGTCCAGACCGAGCATGGTGCTCCAGCTCTGGTTTTTCTGCTGGTTTGAAACCGGAATGGTTGGCAGCGTCAGGGTGAAGATCGCCAGCAGCACGGAGAGCGCGGCACCGATGTAGAGCTGCATATGGCTCAGTTCAAAGCCTGCGAAGCTCACGCCCCACATTGCCATGATAAAGCCGATGGTGCCCCAGATACGGATTGGTGGGAAATCGGTCACGATATCCATCCCGGCAGATTTCAGGCGGTAGTAAGAGATGGTGTTGATCAGCCCAAGCGTTGGCATATAGGCCAGCGAGTTAAGCAGGATCACCATAAACATTGCCCCCGGCGTGGTCACTTCGGCCGCCATAAACAGCGTCCCCGCGCCCACCAGATGGCAAAGCATGTACAGCCATTTCGCACTTAACCATTTATCCGCCACGATACCGAGCAGTGTTGGCATGAAGACCGCCGCGATACCCAGCGAGCTGTAGACGGCACCGATTGACGCACCATCGAACTTGAGCGTCACAAACATATAGGAGCCGAGTGTAGTCAGCCAGCTACCCCACAGGCAGAACTGCAGAAACGACAATATTTTAAGCTGCAGCTTAAGGTTCATGTTACTTTCCTCACAAGTGAGCGGGAGATATGTTGTTTTTGGAACATTCAGGGTTGTTATTTGATGCAATTCTATCAGTTGGCAACGATATGTTTTGTTACCTCCCGCAAAAAAATGCAATCCACATTAATTTGCAGTTTGGATTGTGATGCAAATAACATTTTCGTATGGGTGTTCAAGTCCCCTCTCCCTTTTGGGGAGAGGGTTAGGGTGAGGGGGAGTTTTTTAGCGACGACGATAGTTCTTCTGCGCCGTATTGACCTTATACAGATAGCGGCGGGACTCCGCTGATGGGTGGCGGGTGGTGAGGGTTGAGTAAACATCCCCCGGCGCCATGCTGTTGATGATGTTTGCGGCCTGCACTTTGTCGTTCGAGAAGACGCGCAGCACGCTGCCCGCGCCGCCGTTATAGGCGGTGATTACGGCATAGCGGCGTGAGGTCGGGTTATCGATGCCGCCGAGATAAACATTGTTCAGCATCGCCAGATAGGCCGTGCCGGTATCAATGTTGCTCTGGGGATCGAACAGATAGCTACGGCTCGGCGTGCCGGATTTGCCCTGCGCGCGGAAGACGTCCTTACCGGCGCTGTGCTGGACTACCTGCATCAGCCCCAGGGCGTCGGAACGGCTAACTGCGTAAGGGTTGAACGACGATTCGGTCTGCATAATCGCCAGGATCAGCGACTCATCCACGCCGTACTTACGTGATGCCTGACGCACCATGCCAAGATACTTATGCGCACGCTTGTCGAGGTGGTTCGGCACGAGGTTGATGGTGACGCTATAAATTATCTTCAGGCCGTTAGAGCGGCTCTTCAGTCGCGTCTGCAGCAGATAGTCGGCAAATTTCGTGGCGCGACCTTCCCAGCGGATTGGCTGGCCGGTTTGATCGACAACCTGACCGTACAGGAACGGCTCTTTCGAGATGGTGATATCGTCGGCATCGGAGTAGAGATCGATAGATCCCGGGTCGTCACCCATCAGCAGGGTTTTGATAATCGCCTGACGCAGTCGTGCCGCAGGGTCAGTACCCGCGATGGTTTCAATGGTGATCGTACCCTCATCAAAGTTGATGTGGCTACGGGTCAGATAGGCGTCGGTGTACTTAACGTAGTCCTTCGGTCCGGCAATAAGAACTTCGTTAAATCCCCATATGTTCTCGATGTTGTGGGCAAACTGCCCCATCAAAATGTCAAAACCGTTGGTGTCCTTGATCCAGGCTTCGTTGTAATCATCGCCTTTTTTTGACGAACAGGAGACCAGCAACGGCGCAACAAGGGCTAGCGCTAAAAGTTTTTTCATCATTCCGGGCGTGCGTGTTGTGTTTGCTTAGTCGTTGCTATTGCCCGGCGGCGCTTCGCTTGCACGGGCCTACGGTTTTGTAGGCCGGGTAAGCGCAGCGCCACCCGGCAACAGCCGCTCAATATTATTTTTCTGGAGGCGTATAGCCTTCGATATGCACGTCTTTGCCTTCAAACAGGAAGTTCACCATCTCCTGTTCCAGCAGCTTGCGGTGTTCCGGGTTCATCATGCTGAGCTTTTTCTCGTTAATCAGCATGGTCTGCTTTTTCTGCCACTGTCCCCAGGCTTCTTTGGAGATCTCGTTATAAATGCGTTTACCCAGATCACCCGGATAAAGCTGGAAATCCTGGCCTTCAGCGTCACGCTGCAGGAAAGTACAAAAAATCGTTCTGGCCATACTCATTCCTCTTTTTCTTGTCGATGCTAAACCATTGCACCGGCACGTAATTGCTGTAACAGGCGCTCCACGGGAGCCGCCAGCCCGACTGATGGCGGTTGCGCTAAGTTATACCAGAGAGCGGTGCCTTCATCCATGCACGAGGCAAATGAGGACACGGGAAGCCACATCGGCACAATATCCAGGTGGAAATGGCTGAAGGTATGGCGAAACGCGGTCAGCTGTGTCAGGTTATCGGCAGCAATACCGCGCTGTTTAAGCCATTCACGCAGCAAATCTTCACCTTCAAACTGCGGGAAGCAATATAGACCGCCCCACAGGCCGCTCGGTGGACGCTGGGCCAGGAACACCTCGTCGCCGTGCTGCATCAGCAGCATGTAACCGGTGCGCTCCGGTAGCGTCTGCTTCGGTTTTTTCCCCGGGTATTGCGACCACGAATGGTTAGCGTAGGCCACGCAGAGAGTATTGAGCGGGCAGAGTTCGCACTTGGGTTTTGAGCGCGTGCAAACCATCGCACCCAGATCCATCATCGCCTGGTTAAAACGTTCGACGCCGTTGGCCGGGGTAACCGCTTCACTGATCTCCCACAGACGTTTCTCAACCTCTTTTTTACCGGGCCAGCCGTCCACGGCATAGCAACGTGCCAGCACGCGCTTCACGTTGCCGTCGAGGATCGGGAAATGCTTACCCAAAGAGAGAGAGAGAATGGCTCCCGCCGTTGAACGCCCGACGCCGGGTAAATCTGCCACTTCATCGAAGGTTTCCGGGAATTTACCGTTGTGGCGCGTGGCGACCTGCTGCGCGGCCTTGTGCAGATTACGCGCGCGGGCGTAATAGCCCAGGCCTGTCCACAGGTGCAATACCTCGTCCAGCGGGGCATTCGCCAGGTCTGTTACCGTCGGGAAGCGTGCCATAAAACGCTCAAAGTATGGGATCACCGTGGCGACCTGCGTTTGTTGCAACATCACTTCGGAGAGCCATACTTTGTAAGGCGTTTTTTCAATTTGCCAGGGCAGGGTTTTACGCCCGTATTTGTCGTACCAGTCCAGCACCTGGGCTGAAAATTGAGAGGCTTGCATGGTCATCGATTCACATAATCAGGGACGCAGATTGCAGCACAGCGTCAATCTGCTGTAAACCGGATCTTTCCCATGCTTGCATAGACGCCTTAACTTTGGATAATGCCCGTTTCCCGAACATTCTCACAAGCAGACAACTCTTTTATGAAAAACGACGTCATTTCACCGGAATTTGATGAAAACGGTCGCCCGCTGCGCCGTATTCGCAGCTTTGTCCGTCGTCAGGGCCGCCTGACAAAAGGGCAGCAACATGCGCTGGACAACTACTGGCCGGTGATGGGCGTTGAGTTCAGCGAGCAGCCGCTGGACTTTGCCGGGCTGTTTGGCCGCGAAGCGCCAGTCACGCTGGAGATTGGTTTTGGTATGGGCACCTCTCTGGTGACCATGGCGCAAGCTCGCCCGGAGCAGAACTTCCTCGGTATTGAAGTGCACTCCCCGGGCGTCGGCGCGTGTCTCGCAACTGCCCATGAAGAGGGTGTAGAGAACCTGCGCGTCATGTGTCATGACGCGGTGGAAGTGCTGCACAAAATGATTCCTGACAATTCTTTAACCATGGTTCAGCTCTTTTTCCCTGACCCGTGGCACAAAGCACGTCATAATAAACGCCGTATCGTTCAGGCACCGTTTGCCGAGCTGGTGAAAAGCAAGCTGAAACTGGGCGGCGTCTTCCATATGGCGACCGACTGGGAACCTTATGCGGAACATATGCTGGAAGTGATGTCGTCTCTGGACGGGTATAAAAACCAGTCTGAAAGCAACGACTATGTTCCGCGTCCGGATTCACGTCCGGTAACGAAATTTGAACAGCGTGGCCATCGTCTTGGTCACGGTGTATGGGACTTAATGTTCGAGAGGGTGAAATAATGGCAAAGAATCGTAGCCGTCGTCTGCGTAAAAAAATGCATATCGAAGAATTCCAGGAAGTGGGTTTCTCCGTTGCGTGGCGTTTCCCGGAAGGCACCAGTATAGAACAGATCGATCAGGACGTGGATGCCTTCATCAACGACGTGATTGAGCCCAACAAGCTGGCCTTCGACGGTAGCGGTTACCTGGCGTGGGAAGGTCTGATCTGCACCCAGGAAGTGGGTAAATGCACCGAAGAACATCAGGCGCTGGTTCGTAAATGGCTTGAAGACCACAAGCTGGAAGATGTCCGCGTCAGCGAACTTTTCGACGTTTGGTGGGACTAATAAAGCAGTCAAGGGCCAGCATTAGCTGGCCCATTTTGTCTGAGGGAGTGTTTAAGATGCGCAAAACGTTGCTGGCTGTTGCTTTGATGGCAACCGGATTCACCGCCCATGCGGAGTATAAATGTAGCGTAACCCCGCGTGATGACGTGGTGTTAAGCCCGCAAACCGTGCAGGTCAAAGGCGAGAACGGCAATCTGGTGATTACGCCGCAAGGGAACGTCACCTTTAACGGCAAAGAGTACAATCTGACAGCCGCACAGCGTGAGCAGGCGAAAGACTATCAGGCCGATTTGCGTACCGCGCTGCCATGGATTAATGAAGGAGCCCTGACGCGCGTCGAAAAAAGCCGTGTTGCACTGGATAAGATCATTACCAAAGAGGTGGGGGAGAGTAGCAATATGCGCTCCCGCCTGACGAAGCTCGATAAGCAGCTCAAAGAGCAGATGAACCGGATTATCGAGACGCGCTCTGATGGCCTGACGTTCCACTACAAGGCGATTGATCAGGTCCGTGCTGACGGACAGCAGCTGGTGAACCAGGCGATGGGCGGCATTCTGCAGGACAGCATCAACGAGATGGGGGCTAAAGCGGTCCTGAAGGGCGGCGGTAACCCGCTGCAGGGCGTGCTGGGCAGTCTGGGTGGCTTGCAGACCTCAATTCAGAACGAGTGGAAGAACCAGGAAGATGATTTCCAGCAGTTCGGCAAAGACGTGTGTAAACGCGTGGTGTCGCTGGAAGATAGCCGGAAGGCGCTGGTGGGGACGTTGAAGTAATCCTCTGCGCGCTGGGCCCCTCACCCCGGCCCTCTCCCCAGGGGAGAGGGTGTAAACGTTCCCTCTCCCTGTGGGAGAGGGTTAGGGTGAGGGCATCAGGCTCTGCAATTTTTGAAGAATAACCGTCAGCACTTCCTCTTCCTGAGAAGTAAATTCATTGTTCCAGAATCGCACGACTTCCCAGCCATTTGTATGCAAAAACTCTGTACGACGTGAATCGTATTTCTCTTTGCTTTGATGTTGCCCTCCGTCGAGCTCAATAATCAATTTCGCCTTAAAACAGGCAAAATCTGCAACATACGGCCCAATCGGCATCTGGCGGCGAAACTTATAGCCAAAGAACCGACGACCTCTGAGCAAATACCAGAGGCGAAATTCTTCGGGCGTCATTTGTTTGCGAAGTTGTTTTGAGTTTTCCATCCCCACACTCTGCCAGCTTTTCCTTCAGCCGGCAGAACGGGATGCAAAAACCTGAATTAGCCTTCAGGAATCGTCGGCGAGGAACAGCTCAAGAAGGGAATTTAAGAACAGTTTGCCGTGCTCGGTGATCTGCCAGTAATCTTCACACTCAGTCAGATACCCCTGCGCCAGCGCCTCGTCAATCTGAGGACGAATCACTGACTCCGGCAGACCGGTGTAACGCGCAAATTCCGCGCGCGGCGCGGCTTCCAGCAGGCGGAAGCGGTTCATAAAGAACTCAAACGGTTTATCCGCCGCCTCAACGTCGTGCTGGCGCTCGAGATAACGGCCTTCCATATACCCTCGCGGGTGGCGGGTTTTGGCGGTACGCAGAATACGACCGTCCGGGAAAGTCACCTTACCGTGCGCGCCGCAGCCAATTCCCAGGTAGTCGCCAAAACGCCAGTAGTTCAGGTTGTGCTGACACTGATACCCCGGTTTCGCATACGCAGACGTCTCGTACTGCTGATACCCCGCAGCGGTTAACAACTGGTGGCCCTGCTCGAAAATATCCCACAGCGCGTCGTCATCCGGCAGAACCGGAGGACGGGAACCAAACAGCGTGTTGGGTTCAATGGTGAGCTGATACCAGGACAGATGCGGCGGGTTAAGTTCAATCGCCTGGCGCAGATCGTCCAGCGCTTCGTCGAGCGACTGGTCCGGCAGGCCGTGCATCAAATCGAGGTTAAAGCTGCGCAGACCCAGTCCTGTCGCCAGGTTTGCCGCACGCTTTGCTTCCTCAGGGCCGTGAATGCGCCCCAGGCGCTTCAGTTTTGGCTCGCTAAAGCTCTGCACGCCGATGGAAATACGGTTCACGCCTGCACGCTGATACTCGACAAAACGATCGGCCTCAACGGTACCGGGGTTGGCTTCCATCGTAATTTCAGCATCCGCGGCCAGGTTCAGGCGCGCACGCACGCCGTCCAGCAGCGTCTGCATCGCCGGGCCTGACAGCAGGCTCGGCGTACCGCCACCAATGAAAATGGTCTTAACTTCACGTCCCTGTGCGTAAGGTACATCGGCGTCCAGGTCAGCCAGCAGATGCGCAACGTAGTCATCGTGCGGCACTTCACCTTTCAGCGCGTGCGAGTTGAAATCGCAGTACGGGCATTTCTGCACGCACCACGGGATGTGAATATAAAGACTCAGAGGTGGCAAATTAGCCATTACGCAGTGCTTCCAGTAACAGTTTCAGTGCGCGCCCACGGTGGGAAATCGCGCTTTTCTCTTCGCGGGTCAGTTCCGCTGCGGTTTTGCCCTCGGACGGGACAAAGAAAATCGGGTCGTAGCCAAAACCGCCGTTGCCCGCAGCTTCACGGGTAATCACGCCCGGCCAGCTACCGTGGCAGACGATCGGCGTCGGGTCCTCTGCGTGACGCAGATAGACCAGCACGCAGTGGAACTGTGCGGTCCGCTGTTCATGCGGTACGTCTTTCAGGGCAACAAGCAGCTTTTCCAGATTCTGCTGGTCGGTTGCATCAACACCGGAATAACGAGCAGAGTAAATCCCCGGCGCGCCGCCAAGAAAATCGACAGCCAGACCGGAGTCATCGGCAATGGCGGGCAGACCGGTAATCTGCGCGGCATGGCGTGCTTTCAGGATCGCATTTTCAATAAACGTCAGCCCCGTCTCTTCGGCAGAATCTACGCCAAGATCGGTCTGAGCGACCACATCCAGCCCAAAATCATTTAATAGCGAGGCCAACTCGCGCACTTTACCGGCGTTGCCGGTCGCGAGAACAACTTTCTGCATGGTTTAGTCCTGTTCTGTCAAAGCCGCGACTTCCGTCGGGATGGATTGCGGGTTGAGGATTTTTACCTGTTTATGCCGCCCCAGTTCGCCTTTTTCAATGATGACCTGGCTTTTGGCCACGCGAAACTGTTTTGCCAGATATTTGGTCAGATGCGCGTTTGCCTGACCGTCAACCGGCGGGGCGGTGATGGCGACTTTTAACTCGTCGCCATGCAGTCCAACAATACTGTCACGGCTGGCTTTCGGCTGAATATACAGCCGCAAAACCAGCCCGTCAGCGCAGGTGCTTACGGCACTCATAGCGCCATCCACAGCCCCGGCAACAGCATGTCGCCCGTAGACTGCAGCAGTTCAGCGATCCCCATGTTGATCACATAGAGCAGCAGAACCAGAATCATCGGGGAGAAGTCGATGCCGCCCATAGAGGGAAGTAAGTTACGGATCGGACGCAGCAGCGGCTCGGCCAGCTGAATCAGGGCATACTCTACCGGGCTACGCCCCTGGCTCACCCAGCTCATGATGGCCATCACCAGCAGCACCCAGAAAATCAGCAGACCGACGGTTTTGATCAGAATCAGCACGGCGGCAATCCAGATAATCGGCTGGAAGGTGATGACCATAAACAGCACGATGGCTTTGATAACGCTAAGAATAAACGCTACCAGCAGCGAAGCGCTGTCGATGGGACCCATGGCCGGGATAATACGGCGCAGGGGCCCGACAATAGGTTGCGTGATTTTCACGACAAACTGGGAGAACGGATTGTAAAAATCACAACGGGCCCACTGCATCCAGACGCGCAGCAAAAGCGCCATCGTATACAGCTCAATGACCGTTGAGAGCAGGAAAGTCAACGTCTTCATGGCGTTCCTCAAGTTTCCTTATTATTTGGAGTAGTCGCGCGCACCGAAAATGGCGGTACCGATGCGCACCATAGTGCTGCCTGCCGCGATGGCGGCTTCCATATCATCCGACATGCCCAGAGAAAGCGTGTCTACCGTGTTGTAGCGCGCTTTAAGCGCCTCAAATGCTACAGCCATTTGCTGTGCCACGGCAAACTGCCTTTCATAACTTGACTCTGGCGCCGGAATAGCCATCAGCCCACGCAGGGTTAAGCGTGGCAGGGCGGCCACGTCTGCGGCCAGCGCATCCAGCTCGCTTAGCGCAATGCCGGACTTGCTATTTTCGTCGCTGATGTTGATTTGTATCAGCACGTTAAGCGCTGGCATCTCTGCCGGGCGTTGTTCGTTCAGGCGTGTGGCAATGCGCAGACGGTCAATCGTATGGCACCAGTCGAAGTGCTCTGCCACCAGACGGCTTTTGTTCGACTGCAGTGGACCAATAAAGTGCCACTGAAGATCCGTATTCCCCTTTTCCCGGAAGTCGCGAATTTTATCCACGCCTTCCTGCACGTAGTTCTCACCAAATGCGCGCTGGCCTGCATCAATCGCTTCTGCGATGGCGCTCGCAGGCTTGGTTTTGCTGACTGCAAGGAGCGTAATTTCTTCTGAAGCACGGCCGCAACGCGTTGCGGCAGCTGAGATTTTGTCCCGGACCTGTGCCAGGTTATGCGCAATGTCGTTCATTTTCCGAGGAGTAGTCTATGGATGTGGAAGAAATGGTGGCCCTTAGTGTAAATCATAACGTCTCCGATCTACACCTGTGCAGTGATTCGCCACCCCGCTGGCGCCGGTCAGGACGCCTTGAACCCGCGCCGTTTCCGCCGCCAGATGTCGGGGCGTTATTAAAAGCGTGGCTCAATGATGAGCAGCAGGGAAGCTGGTGGGCTCACGGTCAGGTCGATTTTGCCGTGACGGTGGCAGAAGGCCAGCGTCTGCGCGGGAGTGCGTTTAAGCAGATTAACGGGGTGTCCATCGCCCTGCGGTTGCTGCCACGCACCTGTTCGCCACTCTCTTCGCTGGGCGTGCCGCGTGCCATTCCGGAACTGTTATCCAGTGACAACGGGTTGATTCTGGTGACGGGGGCGACCGGCAGCGGCAAATCCACCACTCTGGCGGCGATGGTCGATTTTCTCAACCACCATACTGACGGGCATATCCTCACGCTTGAAGATCCGGTGGAGTATCTGTACCGGAGCGAACGCTGCCTGATTCAGCAGCGGGAAATAGGTCAGCACTGCCCGTCTTTTGTCGAGGCGCTGCGCGGAGCGTTACGCGAGGATCCAGATGTGATTTTGCTGGGGGAGCTGCGTGATGCAGAGACGATCCGTCTCGCGTTGACGGCGGCGGAGACCGGGCATCTGGTGCTGGCGACACTGCATACGCGGGGTGCCTCGCAGGCCATTGAGCGGCTGGTGGACACCTTCCCGGCGCAGGAGAAAGACCCGGTACGTAACCAGCTGGCCGGTAGCCTGCGTGCGGTGCTGGCACAGAGGCTGCTTCCCGACCTGCAGGGTGGGCGTGTCGCGCTGTATGAACTGCTGGTGAATACCCCGGCGGCGGCAAATCTGATTCGTGAAGGAAAAACGTGGCAACTGCCCGGTATCATTCAAACAGGCCAGCAGGCGGGAATGCAGAACTTTGATCAGAGCGTGGCGGAGAGACGGGCGCAGGGGCGGCTATAGGCCCCTGAGATTAATAGCCCTGTTCGAAATAGCTTTCGAGGATGATGACGGCAGAGGCGGAGTCTACGCTGCCTTTGTTGAGCGCCCGGAAGCCACCATGCTCAAACAGGCCAGCACGCGCTTCGACGGTGCTAAGACGCTCGTCGTGAAGCTTCACGGAGACGCCAAAGCGGCCATGGATTTTATTGGCGAACTTACGCGCGCGGGCGGTAAGGGGTTGTTCGGTGCCGTCCATATTCAGCGGCAGCCCAACGATAACATCATCCGGTTGCCACTCTTTCAGCAGACGTTCGATAAGATTCCAGTCAGGCGTGCCGTCGTTGGCCTTCAGGGCCGTGAGCGGACGCGCGGTACCGGTGATGCGCTGACCCACAGCGACGCCAATGCTTTTAGTACCAAAATCAAAGGCCAAAAGTGTTCCGCTCATCAGGCGTGCCCCGCGACACCAGGCATGGTCAGAATATCAATGCCAATCAGTTTTGCCGCATCGCGCCAGCGATCGGCTATCGGGGTTTTAAACAGAATATTCATGTCCGCTGGTGCGGTAAGCCAGGCGTTATCGAGGATTTCCTGCTCAAGCTGGCCTTTCTCCCACGACGAGTACCCCAGCGCCACCAGCACTTCGGAAGGCTGTTCTGCGGTACCCAGCGTTTCGAGCACGTCGCGCGAGGTGGTGATCACGGTGTTATCGGAGATGCGGATACTGGAAGAGAATACCGGCGGGGTATGCAGGATAAAGCCGCGATCTTCTGCAAGTGGTCCACCCAGCATCACCGGTTTATCAAGCCGGATCTCCGGCAGTCGCGCTTCAGCCGGGATTTTCAGCTTGTCCAGAATCCCTTCAACCTGCAGGTTTTCCAGCGGCTTATTGATGATAATGCCCATCGCGCCGTCTTCATTGTATTCACAAATATAAACCACGGCGCGGCGAAAAATCGGATCCTGGAGAGCAGGCATGGCAATAAGAAAGTGATGCTGTAAATTCATTGTCAGAGGTACTGTTTCCTGGTTTAAAAAGCGACAGCGCCCAGTATGGGGATAAAGCCGGGCGCTGTCACAGATTATTTCTGTAAACGTTTTTCGATAGCGTCCATCAGCATTCCGGTGATCGAGATCGGGAACTCCGCTTCGATTTCGCGAATGCAGGTTGGGCTGGTGACGTTCACTTCCGTCAGGCGATCGCCAATGATGTCCAGGCCAACAAAGATCAGGCCTTTGGCTTTAAGCGTTGGGCCAACGCGGCGGGCAATTTCCCAGTCGCTTTCTGTCAACGGGCGCGGCTCACCGCGTCCACCGGCCGCCAGGTTACCGCGCGTTTCGCCACCTTGTGGGATACGTGCCAGGCAGTAAGGTACGGGTTCGCCATCCACGACCAGAACGCGTTTGTCGCCATCTTTAATGGCGGGCAGATAGTTCTGGGCCATGCAGTAGCGGGTACCCAGTTCGGTCAGGGTTTCGGCAATCACGCCAATGTTCGGGTCGCCTTCCTTCACGCGGAAAATAGACGCGCCGCCCATGCCGTCCAGCGGCTTCATGATGATATCGCCGTGTTTTTGCCAGAACTCCTTCAACTGAGCTTTGCTGCGGGTCACCAGCGTTTCAGGCGTCAGGTCTGAGAACCAGGCGGTATAAAGCTTCTCGTTGCAGTCGCGCAGGCTCTGCGGCTTATTGACGATCAGCGTCCCTTTCTCTTCGGCACGCTCAAGGATATAGGTGGAGTAGATGTATTCGGTGTCGAACGGCGGATCTTTACGCATCAGAATAACGTTGAGATCGGCCAGGGCAATATCCTGCTCGGTGCCAAACTCGTACCATTTGTCGTAGTTCTGCTCGACGTTAACGATGCGGGTACGCGCGCGGGCTTCACCGTTGATCAGGTAAAGATCGTTCATCTCCATATAGTGGAGCTCATAGCCGCGACGCTGCGCTTCCAGCAACATAGCGAAGCTGGAATCTTTCTTGATGTTAATGTTTGCGATGGGGTCCATCACGATGCCGAGCTTAATCATGTTCTTCTCCGTTTATACTTCAACCCAGATCGCCAAACCGTACCTGTAGCGCGGTAATGGCCGTGAGTGCCGTTGTCTCAGTGCGCAGAACGCGAGGTCCCAACAGAATATCAGTAAACTGGTAACGCGCCGTCATCGCAATTTCTTCCGCCGACAGGCCGCCTTCGGGGCCAATCAGCAGGCGTACACGTTCAACGGGCAGCGGCAGCGTATTAATGCTGGCGCTGGCGCGCGGATGAAGATTGAGCTTCAGCCCGCTCTCCTCTTCGGCACACCAGTCCTCCAGGTCCATTGCCGGGCGGATCTCCGGTATGCGGTTGCGGCCGCTCTGTTCACACGCCGCAATGGCAATTTTCTGCCACTGCTGGATCTTTTTGTTCAGACGTTCCGCATCCAGTTTAACGCCACAGCGCTCGGAAAAAAGTGGCGTAATGAGGCTTACACCCAGCTCAATGGATTTTTGAATGGTGAATTCCATCTTTTCCCCGCGCGACATCACCTGGCCCAGGTGGATGTGCAGCGGCGATTCACGATCGTCCACTTCACCGCGCAACACATTCACATGTACGCTTTTTTTATCCGCCCGGGTGATTTCCGCCTCGAAAATCTGATTAGAGCCGTCGAAAAGCTGTATTGCCTGGCCAGCCCCCATGCGCAGCACGCGGCCAACGTGGTTGGCCGCGTCGTCAGACAGGGCGATTTCGCGACCTGCGGTAATCAGTTCAGGGTGGTAAATGCGAGGAATGCGCATAGTCAGAAATTCCATATGTCATGCGAGATAAGCGAATTGCCGTAGTGTAGGTTAGCTCTTTTGCGCCTGGCAAGCCCGCTGGACGTACGGGTTATGATTCCCCTGGACTCTGGCGATGCGTTCGTCGCGCTGACATTCCCACTCCGTCACCGGATATTGCTTATCCCACGCATTGAACAACTGCGTCTGTTGACGGGAGAGGTTGAGGTCGTAGCGGTCACGCATGTAGAAGTAGGTGCGGGCGATGCTGCCGCGCGCGCGGGCAGGCGGCTCGGCGACTTTTTCTTTAAAATCCACCTTCATGCCGCACTGGCCATATTGGCCTTCGCCACCGTTCCACTGGCTGTACATAAAGTTGCCGCGGTCACCGTTCACTTCACCCACGGCGGGCTGCAGGTTATGCATATCGCTTTCCATCTGGCGGTAGACAGGATCTTTAGAACAGTTTTTACGACCGCCATCCTGCCAGCACTGGCGCTGGTGGCCAAACTGCCATGCCGGAACGACATGTTCCCATTCGATGCGGCTGGCGCGGTTTTCGTTTTTACGCACCTTATAGCCGCAGGACTCCAGGTCCACGACCCCTTTTTTACCATGCCAGTTAATTTTACAGCCGCAGTAGAAATCGCCCGGCACATCGGCGTTCACCTTCACGCCTGCTGCCTTGGCCTGGGAAAAACTGTTGATACCATCGGCCAGAGCATGGCCTGAGAACGCTGTCGTCAGAAAGGCGACCGCGAGAGAAAAATTACGGGACATCTTACACTCCGTGTCAAAACGAGCCCGCAACGTAACGAATGTTTTTCCTGTATGCAATCAGTCAGATCAGGAAAGTTCCTGAATGTTCAAATGATTACTCCGCAATAAGCGGTTCGCCGCATTTGACGCAGCGGTAGGTCGCCTCGCCGCGGACCACGCGATTATGGCGGCGGACGGTAAGCTGATGCTGCTGACACTGGCAGCGGTAGGGGAACGTATTGCGACGTACAGATTCCAGCTCGAACTGATGAGTTCTGCGCGCCGGAACGCCCAGTACTGCCTCCATCATCCACTTCCACTCTTTTCCGTGCGGCGCGACGCGACCAAAATGTTTCCACACCAGGAGGTGAGCCAGCTCATGCGGCACCACTTCCTCAATAAACGCCTGCTGGTTTTCCATCATCAACACCGGGTTCAGGCGGATCTCATACGATTCCAGCCAGGCAGTACCCGCCGCGGTGCCACGCTGCTGATAGACGAGCTTCGGTTCAGGGTAATTCCGACCGAGCTTCAGGTTCGCCTGGGCGAGTTTTTCCCGCAGGCTGCGCATAACGGCTTGCTGAAGGGCGATGGGGAGACGGGGAGCTTTCATAGGGGCAGAGCATAAAGCGCGAAGCGGGGAGGCGCAAGAGGCGCCTCCCGCAAGAGGATTAGTCGTGTGCGCCGATTTCGCGCAGTGGACGACCTTTCATCAGGTTACGTTCAATATGTTCCAGTGAAACATGTTTGGTTTCTGGAACCAGCCAGATGGTCAACACAATAAAGAAGATGTTCAGACCGGCGTAGACCCAGAAGGTGTTGGCATTGCCCAGGGTATTGAGCATGGTCAGGAACGTCGCGCCGACGATCATGTTGGCAATCCAGTTGGTTGCAGTTGAGCAGGTGATACCAAAATCACGCCCTTTCAGCGGCTGGATCTCAGAACACAGTACCCAAATCAGCGGACCGGCGCTCATCGCGAACCCGACGATAAACATCAGCAGCATGCCTACCGCAAAATACTGTGCGGTTGGGGAGTGGATGCCGACGTGCATCATGGTGCCCAGCACGCCCATACCGATCGCCATGACCAGGAAGCCCAGCGTCAGGGTAGGTTTACGTCCCCAGCGGTCCACCAGGCCGATCGCGATAAAGGTCGCCAGCACGTTGGTCAGGCCGACGATGACGGTGCCCCACATCTGCTCGGTGGTGTTGGTATAACCCGCCAGCTCAAAGATTTTTGGCGCGTAATACATGATGACGTTCATCCCGGTGAACTGTTGCATCACCTGCAGCAGCACGCCGAGGAATACTGCGCGACGGAAGTTGCTGTTCTCTTTAAACAGCGCCCAGCCAGACTGCTTCACCTTCAGGCTTTCGCGGATCTCTTCCAGCTCGTTTTTCGCCTCCGCACTGGTGTCGCGCAGGCGCAGCAGCACCCGTTCGGCATCGTGGAAGCGGCGCTTTGCGGCAAACCAGCGTGGGCTGTCCGGCAGGAAGAAGACGCCAATCAGCAGCAAAATGGCCGGGATGATGATCACGCCAAGCATCCAGCGCCATGCGCCGCTGTAGCTGAACGCGGTATCGGAAAGATAAGCCCCGAGAATACCGATGGTAATCATCAGCTGGTACATCGAAATCATACTGCCGCGAATTTTCTCTGGCGCAATTTCAGAGAGATAGAGCGGGGCGGTGTAGGACGCGACGCCGACGGCCAGCCCCAGCAGTACGCGGGAAAGAATAAGCACTTCAACGTTAGGGGCGGCAGCAGAGAAGAGTGAACCGGCGACGAAGAGAATGGCACCAATCATTAGGCTCTTTTTACGTCCGAGCTTGAAGGAGAGCCAGCCGCTGCCGACAGCACCAACCGCTGCGCCAAACATCATCGAGCTGACCACCCATTCCTGGGTATGCGCGTTAATCTGGAATTCGTCTGCGATGAAGGGAAGGGCGCCAGCAATCACGCCGATATCCAGGCCAAAAAGTAAACCTGCCAGGGCGGCGAGGAAGCAGACGAAGAATGTCATCGCCTTGTTGGACGTACGCCCCTGTTTTTTATTGTCAGGCATTATGCCCTCCAGTTGGGTTATCAGTTTTATTGATGTTAAGGGTAGGTGAGTGACCCGTAAAAATATGTGAGATTAATCACATTGGTGTAATCGGTTACACTGGTGTGTAACCGTAAAAATTATTAAAGCTTTGAAAATATAGAGGTAAATGAGGTGATATGCATCGCGAAAGAATACATTTCAGACTTAACTGAAAGGAAATGTAACAGCACAAGAAATGCCATCACGCAAAGAGATTATTCCGAAAGCGAGGTACATGGACTGGCGTGTAAGCGGTTCCAAACAAAAAAAAAGCCAGCACAAAGGCTGGCTTTTTTAACGCTCTTGTCAGTCGATTATTTCAGACCGGCAGCTTCACGCAGCAGGGCGGCTTTGTCGGTTTTTTCCCATGGGAAATGTTCACGACCAAAGTGACCGTATGCCGCGGTTTCTTTGTAGATTGGGTGCAGCAGATCCAGCATCTGAATCAGTCCGTATGGACGCAGGTCGAAGAACTCGCGTACCAGCAGGGTCAGCTGTTCTGAAGGCACTTTCTCGGTACCGAAGGTTTCAACCATGATGGAGGTTGGCTCAGCCACGCCGATGGCGTAAGAAACCTGAATCTCACAGCGGTCTGCCAGGCCGGCAGCAACGATGTTTTTCGCAACATAACGTGCCGCGTATGCCGCAGAGCGATCAACTTTAGACGGATCTTTACCAGAGAACGCACCGCCGCCGTGACGTGCCATGCCGCCGTAGGTATCAACGATGATTTTACGTCCGGTCAGACCGCAGTCACCCATTGGGCCGCCGATAACAAAGCGTCCGGTTGGGTTGATGAAGAATTTGGTCGCAGAGCTCAGCCATTCGGTCGGCAGAACCGGCTTGATGATCTCTTCCATCACTGCTTCTTGCAGGGATTTCTGGTCAATCTCTTCGGAATGCTGGGTAGACAGTACCACCGCATCGATGCCAACGATTTTGCCGTCATCGTACTGGAAGGTGACCTGGCTTTTTGCATCCGGGCGCAGCCACGGCAGGGTGCCGTTTTTGCGTACTTCAGCCTGACGCTGTACCAGACGGTGCGCGTAGGTGACCGGGGCTGGCATCAGCACGTCGGTTTCGTTGGTCGCGTAGCCAAACATCAGGCCCTGGTCGCCCGCGCCCTGTTCCAGTGGATCGGCACGGTCAACGCCCTGGTTGATGTCTGGAGACTGTTTGCCAATGGCGCTCAGCACCGCGCAAGAATTGGCATCAAAGCCCATATCAGAATGCACATAACCGATTTCACGCACCGTGTTACGGGTGATCTCTTCGATATCAACCCATGCGCTGGTGGTGATCTCACCGCCAACCAGAACCATGCCAGTTTTGACATAGGTTTCGCACGCGACGCGCGCTTTAGGATCCTGCGCCAGGATCGCATCCAGCACCGCATCGGAGATTTGGTCAGCAATTTTATCAGGATGTCCTTCTGATACGGACTCGGACGTAAACAGGTGTTTTGCCATGTTTTATTTCACCTAAGAGGAATTTGGTTAGCTCAAGCTGCTGTGTGGAATAGCCAAAGGAGATAATTCTACCAAGGCCTGCAGGTTTTTGACACTGGCAGTATGAGTGTTAATCAGTATAGATGGATTAACATCTGGATGGCTATTTTAGGTCACTTCTTCGCCCGATTTCCAGTTTTTTTTGATTCATCTCTCACGGCGTTGAAATGTCTGCTGGAAATTTTTCCTGACGGCGCTGGCAACCCACGCATTTTTGTTTTGCTTTTTAGCCCCCTTCTCGGTATAAAACGCGGCGCGCGGCTCATACAAAATAAGCGCTCGATGAACTCATCGAGTCGCCACTTCCAGCCGGGTTAAGCAGTGAACTTTTAGCTTTGGCTTGGGGTCCGTTTCAGCAGAGGCGGCCGTGGAGGTGATACGAGATAATGAACCATCGTTTTCCGCTAATTCAGCGCAGCCGTTCTGGCGCGCATTTGATTCCCGCAACCCGCATTTCTAGTCTGCAAACCTGCCGATGTTATACCCATCTCGGCGCTTCTCAGGATTCCAGGGCCGGTCAGGCTGTGTGAAAACTGAACAAGGGCGCTCTTGTTAATACAAGAGTTTTCTCGTGGTTTCGCCGAACCTTGTCATACAGAGTTCGGATACGTGTTTTACAATGATATGAATAAGAAACCGGTCGCACGGTCTGGATTTCAGCATACTCTGCTGGGAAATGGAGCCGTTTATGGGTTGTTATCGCCGTATAACGCTGCGATAGTAGTCAACTGTTTTACACTTAATACAAAGAGTTGAGGTTCGCTATGTCTGACGACATGTCTTCTTTTTCGCCTTCGTCAGCGGGCGAACAGGGTGTACTACGTTCTATGCAGGAGGTTGCGATGAGCTCCCAGGAAGCCAGCAAGATGCTGCGCACATACAATATTGCCTGGTGGGGCAATAACTACTACGACGTCAACGAACTGGGCCACATCAGCGTTTGCCCGGATCCGGACGTCCCTGAAGCGCGCGTGGACCTCGCCAAACTGGTGAAAGCCCGTGAAGCACAGGGCCAGCGTTTGCCTGCACTGTTCTGCTTCCCGCAGATCCTGCAACATCGCCTGCGTTCTATTAACGCCGCCTTCAAGCGCGCGCGTGAATCCTACGGCTATAAAGGCGACTACTTCCTGGTTTACCCGATTAAGGTGAACCAGCACCGCCGCGTGATTGAGTCCCTTATCCACTCCGGCGAGCCGCTGGGCCTCGAAGCCGGCTCCAAAGCGGAGCTGATGGCGGTTCTGGCGCATGCGGGCATGACCCGTTCGGTCATTGTCTGTAACGGCTACAAAGACCGTGAGTACATTCGTCTGGCGCTGATTGGCGAGAAGATGGGCCACAAGGTCTATCTGGTTATCGAGAAGATGACTGAAATCGCGATCGTGCTGGAAGAGGCTGAACGTCTTAACGTGGTGCCACGCCTCGGCGTGCGTGCGCGTCTGGCGTCTCAGGGTTCCGGTAAATGGCAGTCCTCCGGCGGTGAAAAATCCAAATTCGGCCTCGCGGCGAACCAGGTACTGCAGCTGGTGGAAATTTTGCGCGAGCGCGGTCGTCTGGACAGCATTCAGCTTCTGCACTTCCACCTCGGTTCGCAGATGGCCAATATTCGCGATATCGCCACCGGCGTGCGTGAATCAGCCCGTTTCTACGTTGAGCTGCACAAGCTTGGCGTGAATATTCAGTGCTTCGACGTGGGCGGTGGCCTGGGCGTGGACTACGAAGGGACCCGCTCGCAGTCTGACTGCTCGGTGAACTATGGTCTGAATGAATACGCCAATAACATCATCTGGGCGATCGGTGATGCCTGTGAAGAGCACGGCCTGCCGCACCCGACGGTGATCACCGAATCCGGTCGCGCGGTGACCGCGCACCATACGGTGCTGGTCTCTAATATCATCGGCGTTGAGCGTAGCGAAATTTCCGAAGCGACGCCGCCGCAGGATGATGCACCGCGTTCCCTGCAAAGCATGTGGGAAACCTGGCAGGAGATGCACGAGCCGGGCACGCGTCGCTCCCTGCGCGAATGGCTGCACGACAGCCAGATGGATCTGCACGATATTCACGTCGGCTACTCGTCAGGCACCTTCAGCCTGCAGGAGCGTGCGTGGGCGGAGCAGCTTTATCTGAACATGTGCCATGAAGTGCAGAAGCAGCTCGACCCGAGCAACCGCGCGCACCGTCCGATTATCGACGAGCTGCAGGAACGTATGGCGGATAAGATTTACGTCAACTTCTCGCTGTTCCAGTCGATGCCGGATGCATGGGGTATCGACCAGCTGTTCCCGGTTCTGCCGCTGGAAGGGCTGAACCACGCCCCGGAACGTCGCGCGGTGCTGCTGGACATCACCTGTGACTCCGACGGTGCTATCGACCATTACGTTGACGGCGACGGTATCGCCACCACCATGCCAATGCCGGAGTACGACCCGGAGAACCCGCCGATGCTGGGCTTCTTTATGGTCGGGGCGTACCAGGAGATCCTCGGCAACATGCACAACCTGTTCGGTGATACCGAAGCGGTTGACGTGTTTGTCTTCCCTGACGGCAGCGTGGAAGTTGAGCTGTCTGACGAGGGGGATACCGTGGCAGACATGCTGGAATACGTTCAGCTCGATCCGAAAACGCTGCTGACCCAGTTCCGCGACCAGGTGAAAAACACCGGTCTCGACGATGCATTGCAGCAGCAGTTCCTGGAAGAGTTTGAGGCGGGGCTGTACGGGTATACTTATCTCGAAGACGAGTAATTATTCCGCCAGCTGAATATGAAAAGGGTCTGACCGTGGTCAGACCCTTTTTTATGGCTACATGAAAACCCCGCCGGTGAACGACGGGGAGAGGGCGGTTAACTCAGCTGTTCGTCCTGGAACGTAATGGTCACCTTCGCATAGATATTAATTGGCGTTTCCGCCATTAGCGGCAGCCACTGCTTCGGCTGGGCTGTTGCGCTCATATCGCCGTTCCACTGCTTGTGCTCAGGCGTTTTCGGCATGTCCATGCCGGTCTGACCGGTGGAAGAACCCGGCGAGAGCTTGACGTCGGTGCCTTTCGGGTTGCTCGACGGCGTGACACCGTTGGTCATGTCGCCGTTCCACTGCTTGTGCTCAGGCGTTTTCGGCATGTCCATGCCGGTCTGGCCGGTGGAGGAACCCGGCGAGAGCTTCACGTCGGTGCCTTTCGGGTTGCTCGACGGCGTGACACCGTTGGTCATGTCGCCGTTCCACTGCTTGTGCTCAGGCGTTTTCGGCATGTCCATGCCGGTCTGACCGGTGGACGAACCTGGCGAGAGCTTGACGTCGGTGCCTTTCGGATTGCTCGACGGCGCCACGCCGTTGGTCATGTCGCCGTTCCATTTTCTGTGCTCAGGCGTTTTCGGCATATCTTTGCCGGTTTTACCGGTTGCAGAACCCGGAGAAAGCGTTGGGTAATTCGTATTTGGAACGTCCCATTTTTTCTTCGGCGTTGTGCTGTCAGCCGGTTTCGGCGCAGGCTTCAGGTCATCCGCTTTCGACGGCGTAACGGCAGGCACCGCTTCGCTGTGCGCGGTTTCAGACGGGGTGGTATCCGTCTTCGTCGTGCTGTCAGCCGGTTTCGGTGCAGGCTTCAGGTCATCCGCTTTCGACGGCGTAACGGCAGGCACCGCTTCGCTGTGCGCGGTTTCAGACGGGGTGGTATCCGTCTTCGTCGTGCTGTCAGCCGGTTTCGGTGCAGGCTTCAGGTCATCCGCTTTCGACGGCGTAACGGCAGGCACCGCTTCGCTGTGAGCGGTTTCAGACGGGGTGGTATCCGTCTTCGTCGTGCTGTCAGCCGGTTTCGGCGCAGGCTTCAGATCGTCCGCTTTCGACGGCTTAACGGCAGGCACCGCTTCGCTGTGCGCGGTTCCAGACGGGGTGGTATCCGTCTTCGTCGTGCTGTCAGCCGGTTTTGGCGCAGGCTTAAGATTGTCCGCTTTCGACGGCGTAACGGCAGGCACCGCTTCGCTGTGCGCAGGTTTCGCTGGCGTATCCTCTTTCTTCTTCGTGCCATCGCCTGAATGCTTCGACGAGCCGCCGCCATTGCGGTGGTCGCTCGGCGTATCGACGTCGTAACTGCCTTTTTTCTTCTTACCGATACCAGGATCCGCAAGGGTATAGGAGATATTGTTACCCGCTTCTTTTTCGTCACGGGTGACAACGGACATCTCATCCTTGTTGGTGTTGATCTCGCCAGTCGTACCTTTGCTGGTGGTGCCCCCCACGGAAATGGTGGATTTCTGCGTTTCGTTACGGTGGATCTCATCGACCGTATCCACGTAGATGTTAGCCGATGGAATGCCGCCTTTTTTACCCGGCAAACCACCGATACCTACGCCGCCACCGCCGTACAGGCCGTCCTGCTCAACGGTATCTTGCAGGTCTTTGGCGTTGATATTGCCCGCAACGTTGACGTTACCGGTGCCATTATCAGAGACGATATTGGCCCCCGCCATGTTGAGGTCGCCGCCGGTTTTCACCTGCACGTCCCCCGTGGTGTGAATGCCGGACTGCTTCGCGGTGGTTGCCGAGTCATAAGCCTCTGAGCCGCCGCCGTTAACGGCCCCGGTAGGCATCACGCCTTTCGTCGACACGGCTACACCGACGGATGCACCCCAGTTGGCACGCTCGTTGTCCGTGTGAACCGTATCCTGAAGGGAGTTCACGGTCATATCCCCTGCAACATCCACGTCCGCGGTATTGGCGTCAATGTTGGCACCGCTCATGGTCATGTCGCCGCCGGACTTAATTTTGACGTCGCCTGCCGTAATGGTGCTGTTGGTGTAGCTGGTGCTGTTGCCTGTTCCGGTCTCTTTGCTGCCGCTGTAGTCGACAGACGCGCCGCCGCTCACGCCGGAGAGATCCACGCCCACGCCAGCCGAGATGCCCGCCGAGTGCTCCTCGGTGGTGTTGCTGTAGCTGGATGTGGATTTCGCCGCATTCATGTTCACATCGCCCCTGCGTTAATTTCAACGTTCTGGCCGCTAATGTCTGTTCCGTTCAACGTGGTGTCTTTTTTGGTATTGATCGAAACGTTATTGGCGCTGATGTGGTTAATGTTTTCCGCCGTGGAGGTGGAGGTCGAGTGCGATTTAGACGAACTGCCGCCAATGGTAACGGAACCGCCAGCCAGATCGTTGAGCAGCAGGTTAGAGGCCTCGCCCAGCACTTCCGCAGCCGTTGTTCCGGCGTTGGCAGACTGGCCTTCGGTGCCTTTTTCAATCAGGTTACCGGCTTTATCAAAGGTATCTACAAGGGTGCTGTGGGCTTCACCCGTGATACCAAACGACGTCGCTTTATGGGATGAGGTGTTTTTCATCTCATCTTCATATTTCGTGGTCGCGACGTCCTCGGCGTTGATGGTCAGGGCATTGCCCGCGCTGAGATCCGCCCCACCAATGTCAGCGGTCTTACCGGCTTCAATCGTCCCGGACTGGCCAAAGTTGATTGCGGCATTGGTGTTCTTTTTGCTGTCGGTGACGGACGAGTCACTGGAGGTGCTCATGCCAAACGTGAAGCCAGCCGTATCATTCACCGGCGCACGGCCAGGCTTCTTGCCGATAGCGGAGGTGTCGGATTCTGATCCTGCGCTGACATAGTCGCCGGAGGTCGTTTCGGTGCTGCCGCCGTCCATGGTGCCGTAGCTGGTGTTAACCGACTGGCCGCCGCCGCTGACGCCCGCGCTGATGACAAACTCGCGTGACGAGCTGTGCTGTTCTTCGTGAGCAACGTCCTGGGACGTTTTGATCGTCACGTCATTTTCAGCGGTGATGCTGCCGGTCTGGGCGTTGTAGGTCCCCCCTTCCATCACCACGTCGTTTTTGGCCTCGATACTCATGTTGCCACCAGCGGAAACATTCGCGCCAATGGCTTTGCCCGTGGTGGTTGAGGTATCAGACATCGTGTAGTTGAGCGCGCTTCTGACGTCGTTATCAATGATACGCGTGGCGTCAATTTCATGCAGGTCATTGAAGGTGACGTCGCCGTCGGTGGCCTTCATGCTTACATCCTGACCCGCCGTAATATCCGACGCGTTGGAGGTGATTGATTTAGCCTCCATGTTAATGCTGCCGCCTGCGGTAACGCCGTCCTCAAAGGCGTGGATCACCTGCTTGCCGCTCTCATCGCGCCCTACGCTGGCCGTCATGGTGATGTCACCCTGAGCTGCGGACATGTTCACGTCGCCCTCAGCGTTAATCGCCGCGCCGTTGTTATTGATATTGCCGCTGGTGCTGGACATATTGATGTCGCCGCCCGCAGAGATACCCGCGCTCATGCCGTTGCTAACGTTGTTGATATCCCCATCAGAGACCAGCGTCATGTCGCCTTTGGATGAGATTGTACCGTTGGCGTTATTGATGCTGTTCGCGTCGACGTTCATATCGCCACCGGCATGAACGGTCGCGGTGCCGCCGTTAACGTCTCCGCTCTCCATCTGACGAAGCGTTTCAGGGCACAGGTACACGACCGGGACCATCACGTCCACGCCGTTCACCGTCTGATTGACGAACCAGACGATATCGGCGTCCAGTCCGTTGCGCTGCTCCTCGGTCAGGGATTGACCAACAACCAGCCCCAGCTCGCTGTCCTGTGCTGCCAAGCCTGCATTATCCATCAGGGCCTGCACCAGCGCGTCGCCTTCCAGACCATCACGGATCGAAAAGAAACTGCCCACCGAGCTGTTGATCTCACGGCGGATCAATTCTGAGGTGAAGTAGTTATCACCAATAACGTTAACCGGCTTCTGCGGGTCATAGCCCACCTGATCGAAGAAGTAATCCGATCCTGTGTAAGCGCTCTGATCGATCATTGACGGACGCGTTTCAAAGATCGGAACGATATTGTTGGCTGGCCCCGGATAAGCCGTGCCATTTTTTTCCGCTTCGGCGGTTTTCTTAAAGTCGGTTGAGACTTCAAACATGCCCGGAATGGAGACCATATCCTTGATGGTTGGCATCGGGCTAATGCCCATCGCCAGCTCGTCAATTTTCTTGGTATTTACCTGGACATCGTAACCGGCAATGACCGTATCCACGGTGTATTCACCCACGTCGATATCGCTTACGTCGCTGTGGCTGTTAATCACCCCAGCGTCCGCAATACCGTTATCCAGCGTGCCGCCGTTATGCGTAAAGTTACCGCCCGCGGTGATCTCGCCTTTTTCAGAAGGAACGAAGTAGGTTTTATTGTTTTTTAATGCCTCATTATTGGAGGCTGTTACGCTCGCCCAGATACCGCACATTGTACCGTAGTCGGTGGTTTGCCAGGTTTCACCGAAGATGTCGGACATCATTTTGTTGAAAAGCGTGGACTCGTTGCCGGTCATCACGACGGCGTTGTACCAGAGCGCTTTTTCAGGGTCATCACTGCCTGTCTTACCGGCCGCTGCGCCATTGCCAAACTCGAAGTCGAGGAACTGGTAAAGAGTATCAAAGTTCCACGTTGACGTATGATAGGCGCCTAAATGCCACTGATAGGTGAGCCCGCCCTGCATCTCTAACGGCAGCTGCAGATAATCATAAATGGACATTTCACCGTATTCCGGTGAGTTGTAGATATCACCGGTAACCGTAATATCTTTCGCCGCCTGAATCAGACCACCTTTGTTTGTAATCTGTTTTCTGTCGTAGATATTGCGCTGGTTAATATTAATGTTGCCGCCCGCGCTGATCTCGGCCTGATGATCCAGTCTCAATCCCGAGGTCACAACCGGCATTGAGAAGTTAATCATGGTGTTAGATTTCGTCGCGAGATGCTCAACGGTGCTATATACCGCACTGGCGTTCTGATAACCCGTCATGGAGATTTCGTCGCCGGTATAGCTACTTTCGTTTCTGATGGATTCCGCGTCTAAATTCACGTCCTTCTCTGCGCGAATGATCCCGGCCTGGTTATGGATCTCCTTCGCGATAATCGACATATCGCCCATGCTGAGCACGTTACCCGACACGCCGTTGAAGAAAGTACCGTTACGGGCTTCCAGACTCATATCGCCCATCGTCCACAGCAGGCTACCGGCATTGTTGGTGATATTGCCCGCGGTGACGTTGAGATCGCCTCCGGTCACGATAGAGACGGCGTTGGTGAAATTACCGTCTGCATTCACGGTCAAATCGCCAATCGCTTCCATCTGGGTGCTATTGGTAAAGTCGCCGTGCGTGGCGATCGCCATCGCGCGTCCGGCGTAGATATTCTGGTTATTGGCGTCGAGGGTCAGGCTGTTGTCAACGCTAAGCGTGAGATCGCGTCCGGCCTCAAGAATACCGGCCGTGTTGTTCAGGCTGGCGAGAGTCAGCTGCAGATCCCGGTCGGCGGTGATGGAGGCGTTGGCATCGTTTTGCAGGTTTTTGGTCGCAACTGCAATATTTGTGCCCGCAATGACTGCTTCAGTGGTGTTTTTGATGTTGCCTGTCTGAACATTCAGCGAGGTCGTTTTTGCCCCTGCGAGCACGGCTTCATCGCTGTTGTTAAGGGTGTTCTTCACGTTCAGCGTCAGGTTGTTATCCGTCGAGACAATGGCCGCGCCACTCTCGTTGGTCACATTCTCTGACGTCACGATCACATCGCCGCCCGCCACCAGAGTCGAATTCGAACCATTTTCACTGCCGCTGTTGAGGAGCGAATTTGCCGCGACGGTTAACGCCCCATCAACGGCCTGAATCACCCCACCGGAGAGGTTAGTCAGTACGCCAACGGCGTTCAGCACCGTGTTCATGCTGGCCGTGATCACCGCCTGGCTGGAGTTGGTCAGGGAATCCACATCCTCGATCGTCAGGTTCCGCAGGGCCATGAGCACATGGTCGCTCCCGTCGTTCATCAGGCTTCGGATATTGCGGATAATCAGATCGGTGCCCGCCTGCACGACGCCGTTATTGTGCAGCGTGTCGCCGTTCTGCATCGTAATGCTGCCATCGCTGAGGATCACCGAGGCATTGTTCAGCGTATTCACACCGTCCAGGGTCATGTTGCCCGAGGCGAGGAGCGCCGCGTCAGTGCTGTTGTTCAGCGTACCCACGTTGTTCATGCTGAGGGCATGCTCAGACTGGATCACCGCACTGTTGCTGTTGTGGAGCGTATCCACATTGCTGATTGTTACGCTGCCGCTACCGACGATCGCGGCGCTGTTGGTGTTGGATACGTTTGTGATGTTCAGCATCGCCAGCGCACCGTCTGCAACCAGCTGAGACGCATCGTTGGTGAGGGTACCGATGTTGGACAGAGTGAGATTGCCGCTGCTGTAGAGGGTAGCATCGCTGATGTTATTCAGCGTGCCGATGTGGTCCAGCAGGATGGACGTTGCCTGAATGCCGGAGGCCGAGTTGGTCAGCGTTGTTGTGCCGGACAGATCCATCGCCCCACTCGCGAGCAGAACGGCGTCGCCCGTGTTGGTGAGAGTGGACATGTTGGTCAGGGTGACGTTTTTCCCCTGGATCCGGCTATTGTCGTTGGTCAGTGCAGTCGTCTGCGCGCCGTCCAGCGTAAGGTTTTCTCCCGCCAGGATCTCGCCGCCGTGGGTGTTATTTAATTGCTTACTGACGTTCAGCGCAACATCGCCCGCTGCGCTCAGGGTTCCGCCGTTGTTATTCAGCTTCGCCGCTTTCACCTGCGCTTTTTGTCTGGCGTTCAGCGTACCGCTGTTTTCAAGCGTCGCGTCGGCGTTGGACGCTGTCAGGGTAACGTTTTTCCCCTCGATTTTGCCCTGGTTCTTGATGGATTTACCGCTGGCAGTCAGGGAGACATCTTTTTCGTTGCTGATGATGTTACCGCTGTTGTCGACGTCGCCGCCGACGTTCAGGCTGACGGCTGCCGCATCACCCACGAGGGTGCCGCTGTTGGTCAAATTGCCGGTCGTGGTGACCTGCAGTGCGTCAGTGGTCGCACCGATGTTTCCACGGTTGTTCAGCGCGCTGGCGTTCATCACCAGCCGTTTTTCCGCGAAGATGCGGCCGTTGTTGTCCAGGTTGCCGACGCGGAGCGTCTGGTTATTGGATGCGTACAGCACGCCGTCGTTCTTCAGTGAGCCGGACGCAATCGTCAGGTCCCCCGTGGCGCTGACGGAGCCGCTGTTCACAAAGGCCTCTTTCAGGGTGAACTGCAGGGTGCCTTTTTTCGCCAGGACGCTGCCGCCGCCGTTATTCATGCTGCCTGCGGTAATCTGTACGTCACCGCTGTGGCTGATCACCTGGGTATCCGAGATCAGCGAGGCAAACGGCACTTCAACGCCGTTGACCTTCACAACGAAATCGCCGTTTTTCAGCGTCACGACGCCGTCTGCAATGACCTTGCCGTTGGCGTCCAGCGCCTGCAGTTTGCCGTTCAGGGTATACTGGCCCGCGACGTTAATCTGAATCGCCGGAACGGTGGTGGTGGTGCTGTTGGTTACCAGCGAGGCGGCATTTTGCACCAGCGAGCTGGCATCAATGCGGATTTTGCCGGTTGAGGCGATCACGTCGTTATTCAGCGTGATGCCCGCCAGGGCGTTCATGATAATGTCGTTTTTTGCCTGAACGCCGGAAGTGGATTTGTTCAGGGTGATATTCTTGCCGGAGAGCGACATATTTTTCTCGCTCGACAGGCTGGCGAGCGTAATGTCGCCATCCGCACTGATCTCGAGATCGCTGCTGGCGATAATGCCGCCGGCATGACGGACGCCCGCCCCGGATTCGGTGCTGATTAGCTGGATCTTTCCGCCGTACATGGAGCCAAGCGCGCTACCGTCGATAGCCACGGCCGGACCCCGTCCGTCGCCTTTGTTACGCACGGTGTGGCTACGGGTCGCAAGGTCGTAGTCGTTCTGGCCCGCCAGCACTTTGATGTCTGCTTTACCGGCAATTTCGCCTTCCAGCTGCGCGCTGCGGCTAACGATGTCAAAGTAGCCCAGCCCGTCGGTATTAATGCCCTGACCGGTGACGGATACCGCCCCTTTTTCGACCGCCAGCTTATAGGAACCGTCGTTATTTGCCTGCACTTTACCGGTGCTGAGGGTCAGGCTGTTGGCATTGATGGTGGTTGCGCCGTTCACGCTAATGCCGTTTTCGTTGGCAATGATGATGTCGGCCTTTTTACCGAAAACTTCCATCGTGCCGTTAATGTAGGACGCTTTCGCACCCGTTACTTCGCTGATAATGGCGCTGGCTTCGTGCTGCAGTTGGGCGTTTTTTACCGCATAGCCGCCAATTTTCGTTACGCCGTCCTGCATGCTGTTGTTAAAGATCATCCCCTGTTTTTCAACGTTAAATTCGTTGAATTTATTCATGGAGATGCCTTTCGCATTAGGATCGGCAATATTCACCACGGGCGTGCCGTTGGCCGCCTGGCCCATGGTAGGGCCTTTCGACTGACGATTATCAGGCGTGGTTGCCGCATCGACCGGGGCCGAGAAAATGCCGGCCAAAGACAGATATAATGGGCAGAGCCGCTTATGCAAATTGCGCGTGGTTATTTTTCCGCTGCGTGTGTTTTTGTTTTTCATTATTCTTCCCTTTGTTAGAAGTTAATTTCCGTTTTGTAATAAACCACCGTGTTATCGACGGTTTCTTCTTCCATTGAGTCTGGTTTTTTAACGGGCCACCCTGCCATAACGTAGGAAGAGAAATGGCTGCCAGTGGCTTTAACGCCCACTGATGCGCCCATCATGAATTGGCTGTCGCAGACATTGACGCCTTTCGGGCAATTATCTTTTGTGAAGCCAACGTCGTAGCCAATATAGGGCGTCAGCTGGTAAATACCGGCCAGTCCAATATCGAAAGGAAACTGCAGGCTATTGGCAATCCACGCGCCGCTGTCGCTCATCACGTTATCGTCTTTGAAACCACGAACGGTGTATTCATCGCCGATAGTCACTTTGGCATCACTCACCAGCACATCCGGCGTGTACTGAAAACCGCTGTTCAGCTCGTAGGTCATGCCGAGTCGGCCAAACTTAGCGAGCGGGCGCGTCCAGGAGGCAATGCCGTTGTATTTCAGATAATCGACGTCGAAACCCTCAAGGTCTTTATCGCCGTCGCGGGCTGAACCAAACCACGGCACCGCCGCGGTGACGCTCAGATCGCCATAGAACCAGCCACCGCCCATGGCGCCAACGTAGGTCAGGCCCGACGCCAGCGAGGTGTAGGTTTTTGAGCTAACGTCAATGCGCGCGTTTTCGATGCCGTTGTAGTTATCCCGGCGTTCGACTTTCATCCAGGCGCTGGTTTTGCCCGTTGCGCCACGCATCAGCATGCGGCTGATACGCAGGGATGCACGCTCTGACGTGCCATCGGAATCGTAAATGCCGAAGCCGCCGTCGATGCCTTTTTCGTATTCGGATTTGTAATAGCTGGTATCAAACCCCCAATAGCCCAGCGGCACGCTGTAGCTAAATGACCAGGAGTCCTGTTTATCATTATTATTTTTCAGATCGTTCCACGAGTAATACGCATTAAAAATGTCGTTTAATCCGGCAATATTTTTTGCCGTCAGGCTGCCGTAATATTGCTGCCAGCCTTCTGATTTGCTCCCGGAGTTATTTAACCCCGCCGCCGCGTCAATCGGAAATGAGGGCTGATGAATCAGGTTAAGATCGGAATAGCCATTAATGATTGAGGGTTCAACGCTAATATTATCCCTCTCCGAGACCCGCATCAGGTTCTCAACCATCTGGTCGACATCCTGCATATTGAGGATCTTGTCTTTGGCAAACGGGTAGGCGGTAAAAAGACGCGTGCTATCACGCAGGCCCGGTGTCTGGCCGTTCACCTTAAAATCGTTAATCTTTCCCCACAGCACGCGAAGCTTAAGCGTACCGCTCTTGATGTTGCCGGGGTCGATACTGATAAGAGTGGTGGCATAGCCACGGGAAATATAAAAATCCGTTAACTCTTTCACTAAGGTGAAAATGTCAGATTTACCAAGATCCTTACCCAGATAGCGCTGGACGATCTCCTCGCGCTGCGGCGATCCGTCGAACAGATGATCGTCGAGGATCTCGATCCGGGTTACGTTGAACTTCCACGATGAATTTGCCGGCAGGCCGGTCTCCGCGTCTTCGCCGCGAATTGCGCGCTGCTGTTGCAGCAACGCTTCCGTTCTTTTCGCCTCTTCAATCAGATACTGGTTACTCTGCCGCTCCAGGCGGTCAAGTTCCTGCTTGTTCTGAACTGAGGGCAGTATGGCGGCATGGGCCACCTGTAATAAAGGCAGTAAAAACAGGACGTTTTTGATTTTAAAATGACAACGCATCACTCTCTCCCTGAGCGTTATTTAATGACAACGGTGTATTGAACGGCGCCGACAACTTTGCCGGGGGTGAGGGCCGTCTTACGATCGACCCCGCCGCCAACATAGATTTGTGCCTGATAGTTTTTGGTGAGCGTGGAGGCGGTATAGACCTTCTCCTTACCCAGCGTGATCGCGGTTGAGTTCTTCTCAAAAAGGCGAATACTGAAATTGCTTGCATAGCCATCGCCGCTTTCAACGCCGATCACACCGGTCAACGCGCCTAAAGGGGTGTTAATTAAGGAGTTGAAAGTGATGCCAATTTGTTCCGTAGAAGGGCAGCCCACGGTGATGCTGAAGTCTTTTTTAACACCCTGAAAAGTATCGTCGTTTTGAAAATCGGCGATGTTATAGGTGCCTAAATCGACGTTTGTTGCCGAGGGGTAAATGGAGCACGAGGCGGTAACCACCTTAATGGCAACACCAAAGTTGATGGCCATAATCGGCAGTTTTTCGCTTTCATCGGCGGACGGGATCACCAGTGCCTCCGCCACCTTACCCGCTGGAATAAAGTATTCCCCTTCAGGCATCGAGCCGGTCTGGACCATTTCCACCAGAACCGTACTGTTTTTCACTCCACAACCGGTGGAGCACGTGGTCGGCGAACCCGAGTTACCCGGCAGCCATGAAGATTCGGTCTGCGTGGGCCATCGCATGCGAATGCCTATCCCCGGGATTTCGGTGTTATAGACATGATCAATCTGCGACCGGATATAGCTTCGCGAATAGCTTGAATGCCATGAAGATTGGGTGGACGCGTCGCAGGTGTAGCTGACGTCCGGCACCTGATAGGTTTTGCTCCATAAAACCTTGCCGACTTCACGCTGCTTTATGACGTTAAGCGTGATGTCGTCCATGATATTCAGCGTCGCCAACGGGGACGTGAGGGTGCACAACGCCGCATAGGCGTTGTTGCACGTTAAAGAGATAAACGCCGTGGATAAAAGAATCAGCGCAGCCGTAAAAATCCGTTTCATGGTGTTGCCCCGTTATTGATGCAGGTAATTTCAATAGCCTTAAACGCTTCTTCCTCGGTTGGTCGGTCCTCAGTGCCTTGCTTCACATAACGCGCACCGCACTGCGCGGGCTTTTTATTTTTCTTCCACTGGAGGGTAAAGACGTTTTGGCCTTCCTTAAGCGCCACCATCGCCACGCCGTTTTGACCGACCATGCCGATCGCGTTGTGCGATTCGTCCAGTACCGACGCACCAAATGGGATCACTTCGCCGGAAGGCTGCATAAAGCGCACAAAGCTCTGGCGATTGGCCTGGGTGTCCATTTTGATCAGCACTGCCGCGCCGGAGGTTGGCACGATGGTTCGGCGGGTGTCGTCGACCTCGACGGTATACGCGGTGCCTTTCGGGTCGGCGTACACCTCGTTGTACTTGTAAGGCACCAGATACCCGACAATGCCGTAGCCGTTGTCTTTGATGACGGCCTGGGAATCCGGGTAGATGCGGGAGCCTTCTGCGCCTTTTGCTTCCACGATGCCAATGGTGTCTGCGAGGGTCGGCACAAAGTTGATGCCGCCTTCATGCACCACCACGCCGCCGTTCAGGTTGACCCCTCCCATAAAGGAGTCCCGGGACTGGCTGTAGGTCATCCCGCCCGAGGCGCTCTCGCCCGTGTAGGAGAGGTTCATGCCGAAGTTAGTTTCCGGTGTGTTGGACTGGCTGAAATAGCCGCCAAAGCCAAACTGTGAGCGTTCCCCGGCGGAGCCGTTCAGCGAGGTACGGAAGTTGGCTTCTTCGCTGTTATAGCTAAAGTTGGCCCCCAGGCGAGCCTGCTTCTCGTAGTGGTGGCCAAGCGGCATGCTCACGTTCAGGTAGAGCGTATCTTCGTGGTCGCCATCGTCGTTATTGGTGCGGCCAAGGGAGATCCCCCAGGTCGTGATGCCAAACTGGTTGTTGTAGCCCAGCACGAAGTTCGACTTTTCATTCCGGCCCTGCTCGTTATTCCAGACGTTGCCCACAAACCCGCTGACGTAGAAGCTTCCCCAACCGGCGGGAAGCGTCTGGTTGATGTTGGCTTCCAGGCGCTCGCGATAGCGTTCCGGGAGAAAGTCTTCTTCATCGGCTTCAATCGAGCGCTTCAGGCTGACCGCGTCGCTCAGGGAGTAGAAATTCGCGCTGGAGTAGCGATAGCCAATCAGGCTGAAGTTCGTCCCGGTTGTCGGGAGGGTCTTCGCCAGGCTAATGCGCAGGCTCATATTGCAGAACGTGCCGCAGCCTGCGGTGTCCGGCTGCCCCTCGAAGCGGGTGAAAGAGCGCGTCACGTCTACGCCTAATGCGCCCAGACGGGTATTAATCGCAAAACCGGTCATCAGCGCCGCATAATCACCTTCGAACGCGCTCTGTCCGCCAACGTAGCCGGTAAAGTTATTGAATAAGCCGTACTGAAACGTGCCCTCAACCGCTTTCGGATCCTCTTTCAGCCAGGTATCGCGGATTTCACCCGCAGCCACAGAGTAGCGGGAGTAACCTTCGCGCAGCAGCTGCGGCACGCTGGAGTAGGGGACCACGAAGTAGGACTCTTTGCCGTTTGTCTCTTTAACGGTGACCTCAAGATCGCCGTTATAGCCGGTCGCATAGAGATCGCTGATGGCGAACTCCCCAGGCGGCACCACTTTTTCATACAGGGTGTTGCCAGCCTGCTTGATGGTCACCGTGGCGTTGCTGTTGGCGATGCCGCGCACCACCGGGGCATAGTTGCGTACCGAGTCGGGAAGCATGCGATCGTCCGTGGCGAGACGAACGCCACGCAGGGCGGTAGTGTCAAAAAAATCACCGGTGGTGTTCAGATCGCCCAGCACAATCTGCGATTGCAGCGGCGCAATCGCCCGCTCTGCATAGGCCTGGATATGCTGTACGCCGGTATTTTCCGTGTCGCTGCCGGAGCTCAGGCTGTCGTAAGTCGTAAAGCGCCATGCCCCCAGTGCGAGGGTGTTGTGCAAATTGCTGTAGAGATAGGTCGCGTTATCCTGAGCGGGGCGATAACGTGAACTGGTGGCGCTGAGGGTATAGGAGGACATCAGCGCCGGCACGCCGTTATCCCATAACTCCGGGCTTACGTAACCCGCAGGCGTGTTAAGCAGCATTGCCTGAGGAATCGTGACATCCAGCTGTTCTTCTACCGCATTATAATTAACCGTCGCGCCTTTAATCAGCTCAGGGAGAATAATGCAGGTATTCTGCTTCCAGTCGGGGGGAAGTTTTGATGTGTCGACGTCAAAGCGGACGACCATTTCGGGCGTCATGCAGGCGTTGAATCCCTGCTCATTATTTGCAGCCACAAAGGTAACGGTCCAGGTATTAACCGGCTTGAGGTTGCTGTAAACCTCAAGCGTATATTTCCCCGGCAGTATTTTTTCAACGCCGTCAAATTGTGTCAGATCGATTCCGCTATCGTAATACTTCATAAACCCACGAGAAAATGTCATCGGCTTACTGGTATCACTGGCATATACTGCGAGTGGCGCAATGGTCACCGAAATGACAAAGCCACTAATCACCCGCAGAATGTTAGTTTTTTTGTAAAACATCGACATATCACCGTCCTGGTCAATATGATTACTAATCAGAAGTTATACGTGCGCTTAATATAGGCACCCAGATCGGTAATATAATTGTATTGGAATGTCCCTTTCCCCTGCACGGCATTAACCTGCGGGAAGTGATATACCAGCGTGCTATATGGCGCGATCATCTCGCCATCAATCATGACATCTTTACCCTGAGCATCTCTGAGCCAGACATTTGTCATGCTTACATGGAAAGGCGAATTATTTGTTCCAACGACGTCATAACCGTTGGCTGCTTTTTTCAATTGCCAGGTTAATTCATCCGCCGCTTTCATCGGATTACCTTTCAGACCAACCGGGCGATAGAAAAATTTAATCAGCGTTCTGAACGCCATCTTTAGCTGATTTTTATCTACGTCTTCCGCCATTTCAGGCGGAATATCCAGGACATTGAGCCACAGAACCGTTTCACGATCTTTTGGATATTTCGCGGCGGCGCCTTCCGTCTGGAATATGCGGAATACTTTCCCCTTTTGGCCGTTAATTCTGGCCGCTGGTGGGGTGATAAAGAAAGGCAAATCTTCTTTGGCGATGCCGTCACTCTTATCGGTGCTGGAAAGCCACACCTGAACCAGTTCAGGCGCTTTGCTGACGTTATTAATACGAATCGTTTGTTCTTTCTCCCCGGCGTTGAATGCCACGCGGGTCGTCATAATTTGAATCGTTGCACTGGCCGCAAAGGAAAAGGCCAGCGTCATCATGAATACAGAAGATATAACAAGTTTTTTTAACATCTGGCCTAATCCTTTAGGTGATACTTTTAGCGGATAAACCCGCGGTGCGCGCGATTACTGATATTTAATGGAGTACACAACGTCGGTTGAGACTTGACCGGCAGTAGATGCACCACCCGTCGCCACATATTGTGCCCAGTAATCAAAGCGAGCCGTATTACCGGCAACCGTAACAGTTTTAGCGCTATCGTTTGCAGTATTCAGGTTCAGTTTTGCTTTTGAAGAATCCAGTAAACCAACCTGAACTTTCTCCGCTCCGCCTGACGCTTTAGCCACGGTATTTTTCAGGTTACCGGTGGTGGCATCGATATTGGTGCTTTGCGCCAGTTCGAAGAATACGCTGGCAACTTTGCCATTGGTGCAGTTTGCGCCGCTTAACGTAATGTGGAATGGGGTATCGCCCGCGCGCTGTCCATCCGTTGCAAGCGCGGTTGTACTAATAGAAGGTAAATGAACGGTAAAGTCTGGGCTTTCAGATTCGCCCTGTGCGTCACCGCCGGTAATAGTACAGGTTGCGTCGCTAATAGTACCTTCAAAAGTAATCGTGCCATCTTCTGCTGCCGCGGCGGTACCGATGGTTGAAAGAACGGCCAGGATTGCCAGCTTAGATAACTTATTCATAAAAATATCCATATCATTTCATTGGGGGGGCTATTGTATAGAGGTCATCTCCTCCACCGCTATCGTCCCGGCCTAAATATATTCCTAGTTTTAAAATGGTATATTTATTAAATTTATGAATAAAGTTTTGCTTCAAACTTTTAAACGCAAATAATGCGAAGAAATGGGGGGGTTAAGATAATATCAATTCTAAAAATGAATTTTATCGGTATGGTGAATAATTAGGGGCCGTAAAAGTCTGGCAACACAATTGATTTATGTTTTGAAAAGTGAGCTTGAATCTTCACGTTTCAGAGGCTAGCATTAGGCAAAAGCAGTAAGGACATCAATCCCTTCCTCGTCGGGTTTAACGACGCGGAGGGGATTTTTTTTCATCTGTATCTAATGCAACGACTTTTAAGAGGTCAGGACATGAGCACTTTAGGTCATCAGTACGACAACTCTCTGGTATCTAACGCGTTTGGTTTTTTACGCCTTCCGATGAACTTCCAGCCCTACGACAGCGATGCTGACTGGGTGATCACCGGTGTGCCGTTCGATATGGCAACCTCGGGTCGTGCCGGTGGACGTCATGGCCCGGCGGCGATCCGTCAGGTTTCCACCAACCTGGCCTGGGAGCATAACCGCTTCCCGTGGAACTTCGACATGCGCGAGCGCCTGAACGTGGTTGACTGCGGTGACCTCGTGTATGCCTTCGGCGACGCGCGTGAGATGAGCGAAAAGCTGCAGGCCCACGCCGAGAAACTGTTGGCTGCCGGTAAGCGTATGCTCTCCTTCGGTGGCGACCACTTTGTGACTCTGCCACTGCTGCGCGCCCACGCGAAACACTTTGGCAAAATGGCGCTGGTCCATTTCGATGCGCATACCGACACCTACGCGAACGGCTGCGAGTTTGACCACGGAACCATGTTCTACACTGCACCGAACGAAGGCCTGATCGATCCGAACCACTCCGTGCAGATCGGTATTCGTACTGAGTTCGACAAAGACAACGGCTTCACCGTGCTGGATGCCTGCCAGGTGAACGATCGCGGCGTGGATGACATCATCGCGCAGGTGAAGCAGATTGTCGGCGATATGCCAGTCTACCTGACCTTCGACATCGACTGCCTGGATCCTGCCTTTGCGCCAGGCACCGGTACGCCGGTGATCGGTGGCCTGACGTCCGACCGCGCCATCAAGCTGGTGCGCGGCCTGAAGGATCTGAACATCGTCGGGATGGACGTGGTGGAAGTGGCGCCAGCCTATGACCAGTCCGAAATCACAGCCCTGGCGGCAGCGACCCTGGCACTGGAAATGCTCTACATTCAGGCGGCGAAAAAAGGCGAATAAGCCTTAGGCGCTGATTGCTGCTGCGCGACGCATGCGCAGCAGCAACATTCCTCCGGCCAGAAGGGTGATCGCCTGCGACACGACCAGGACCGAAAAGCCAGAGCTGACCGACCCGACCGATTTCATCACCACCCCCATCAGTAGCGGAATAAACGCCGCACAGATATTCCCTATGCCATTAATGATCCCATACGCGCTACCCACCGCTTCCCGCGCGGCATGATGTTGGATCACCGCAGGGATCGCAGCTCCCTGAAGTCCCCAGAAAGCATTGGCGGACAACATAAACATCCCCAGCCAGACAGGCTGATGGCTGAGCATCAGCGCGACCACGGACAGCGCCGTTAACGCGCCTCCCACCACAAACAGCACCGGTGCCTGTTCCGGGCGCATTTTGTCGAGCAGCACGCCGCCCAAAAATTTCGACCCCAGGCTCAGTAGGAAGGGAATGGCTGCAAGCAGGCCCGTAGCATGCAGTGAGAAGTGATGTTCATCGCGCAGCCATGCGGGCAGCCAGGCGCTGCTCCCCCAGAGATAGCTCAGCGTGGCGATTTCAACCAACAGGATCCAGCCCAGCAGCGGCGTTTGCCAGGCAAAGGTGAAGGTCTGCACCCATCCCGGCTTTTTCATCTTCCCCCGGCTCTGGGGCGCAGGCAGAAAGCGCCAGATTAACCCGCCACCCAGCACAAGATTCATGACGGCCAACGCGTAGAACGATCCCGCCCAGCCCAGATGCGCCATCAGCCAGGTGATCAGTGGAAAGCCTACCGCCAGCCCGAGCGAGACGCCCAGCGCGGTCACCGCGTTGGGTTTGCCGATCTCTTCTGCGTTAAAGCGCTCGCTGATAAAGCGCGTTTTTAATGAAAAGAGCGGCCCCTCCGCAATCCCCAGAATCACGCGCGCAATGAGCATCCCCATCAGCGAGCCGAGCAAGGGCGAAATCGCACAGACCGCGGCCCAAATCGCAATGCTGCTTAATAATCCCTGCCGATAATGAAGTTTGCTTTCAATAACTGGCGTTAATAATAAAGCCGAAAAACCATAACCCAGCAGAAAGCAGGTCATGAGCATTCCTTGTAACATTCTGTTTTCATTTAACTGAAAATGTGCGGCAAATTCCGGGTGTAAAATCATTACCGAGATATTCACACGGTCGATGTAGGAAATAATGATGAGTAATAACAGTGCAATTGTACCTTGCCATCTTGCCGTCATGATGCCTGCCTTATGTCTGCGCGTGTGAATATTTTTTATCAGGGTGATTGTCACGGGTGTAAAATGGTTCACCTGTGAAACTCTTTGTTTATTAAGAATAAAGTAAAAATAAGTTTCACAGGTGAAACACGATGACGTGCCACCTTTTTATTTTTAATGAGCAAAAAGAAAAGAAGTCAATATCTGTTTTTTGAAATTTTAGACTATCGAAAAATCGTATTCTTTCACGCGGCAATAATGAAAATTTCATATCGCTGCATTTTTTCGTGATCCTTTGCACACTTAGTTAATTAATTACCTCCTGGTTAACAAATTCGTCACATTCGCGCTTGACGAAACATTCATCGCTTTTATATTGACCGTATTAAATAAGAAACAGAGTTTCATATATGAAACAAAAGCCTGGAGGATCGTGATGAGCTGGATAGGCGTATGTGACGCAGAACAAGTACAGGAAGATTTCCCTTTTAGCGGCAACGTCGACGGTAAAGAGATCGGCGTTTATTTGATTGACGGTGAATATTACGCGCTGGAAGACGTATGCCCGCACGCATATGCCCTGCTGAGCCAGGGCTTCGTCGAAGATGGCAAGGTGGAATGCCCGCTACACGAGGCGGTGTTCGACGTCAAAACCGGCCAGTGCCTGCATGGCCCCGGTGGTCGCAACCTTAACCGCTACCCGGTTCGGGTCTTTGAAAACCAAATCCAGATTACCTTCGTCGAGGAGACCGTGGCATGAGCGACACCCTGAACTACAACCCGGCGCTGCCGGAAAGCCGCCAGTTTACTCCGCCCGCAGAAGGCGGTAACGGTGCCATTCATAAGCCAGGCGATTACCAGAACCTGATCTGGCAAACCCGCAGCCGCGAGCCGGAAAACTGGGAGATGAACCTGATCGCGACGCTGGAAGATCTCTTCGAGCAGGGCGTTGAAACCTTGCCGGATCTGGTGAACGGGCTGAATGCGGTGCGCATGCACGACCAGCAGGGCGAGCCCTGGAGCGACGCCAGCTTCCAGGCATTCTTACAGGTTAACGGCTACTGAGGACAACGCGATGACGACTACCGTACAAAACTATCTGGATAAAGGTCTGCGCGGCCTCTGGTATCCGGTACTGGCGAGCTGGGAAGTGCAGTCCGCGCCGGTGGGGATTACCCGCCTGGGCGAGCAGATTGTGGTCTGGCGCAATAAAGACGGCCAGGTGCAGGCGCTGGAAGACCGCTGTCCGCACCGCGGCGCACGCCTGTCGATGGGCTGGAACCTTGGGGACCGTATTGCCTGCTGGTACCACGGCGTGGAAGTGGCGGGCAATGGCGAAGTGAAAGATGTGCCCGCCGTGGACAAATGCCCGCTGGTCGGCCAGCAGTGCGTGCGCAGCTATAACGTGCAGGAGGCGCACGGCGCCATTTTTCTGTGGTTCGGCGTCACTGCTGACCAGCAGCCGGACGAGCTGACTTTCCCGGACGAGCTCGCCGACACGGACAGTTTCAGCAACTTCCTCTGCACCGCCGCGTGGAAATGCAATTACCAGTACGCGCTGGAAAACGTCATGGACCCGATGCACGGCACCTATCTGCATTCGTCGTCACATTCGATGGCAGAAGGGGATCGCAAGGCCGACATGGTGCTTCAGCCGACCAAAACCGGCTTCATCTTCGAGAAACAGGGGCAGAGCGGCGTCAATTTCGACTGGGTGGAATTGGGCAACAGCGGCACCTGCTGGATGCGTCTCTCCATTCCGTATAAGAAGCGTTTCGGACCGGGCGGCCATTTCTTTATCGTCGGCATGGTGGTGCCGGAAGATAACGACAACTGCCGCGTTTTCTTCTGGCGCATTCGCCGCGTGCAGGGCTGGCAGCGCGATATGTGGCGCTTTATGTACCGCAATCGTCTGGAAAAACTGCACTGGGAAGTGCTGGAGCAGGACCGCGTGGTGCTGGAAAGCCTGGCGCCAAATGCCCGTGACCATGAATACCTCTACCAGCACGACGTCGGGCTCTCGCGCCTGCGCCGCATGATGCAAAAGGCCGCGAAAGAACAGCTGGCGATGCGCGAAGCGCAGCAGGGAGCCGCCTGATGAACGGACTGCTGAGCGGGAAGCGCATCGTCGTGACCGGCGCCGCGCGCGGGCTGGGTTACCACTTTGCCAGCGCCTGCGCTGCGCAAGGTGCCTGCGTGGTGATGTGCGACATCCTCAAAGGCGAGCTGGCCGAAAGCGCCCACCGTCTGAACGAGCAAGGGTATGCAACCGAATCGCACGTTATCGATTTGGCCGATCCGCAGTCCATCGAGCAGGTATTCAGCGCCATTGGCAAGCTGGGGCAGATTGACGGCCTGGTGAACAACGCGGCAATGGCGACCGGCGTGGGCGGTAAAAACATGCTGGATTACGATCCGGATCTCTGGGATCGGGTGATGAGCGTGAACGTCAAGGGCACCTGGCTGGTGACGCGTGCCGCCGTACCGCTGCTGCGCGAAGGGGCGGGGATTGTGAACGTGGCGTCCGATACCGCGCTGTGGGGCGCGCCGCGCCTGATGGCCTACGTGGCCAGTAAGGGGGCGGTGATTGCGATGACCCGCTCAATGGCGCGCGAGTTGGGGGAAAAACGCATTCGAATCAACGCTATCGCGCCGGGGCTGACCCGCGTCGAGGCCACCGAATATGTGCCCGCCGAACGCCATCAGCTCTACGAAAATGGCCGCGCGTTAACGGGCGCGCAGCAGCCGGAGGATGTCACCGGCAGCGTGGTCTGGCTGTTAAGCGATCTGTCGCGGTTTATCACCGGGCAGCTGATCCCGGTCAACGGCGGTTTTGTCTTTAACTAAGGTATGGCGATTATGGCAAACGATCAGGAAGTGAAGTATCTGGTGCCGGGGCTTGAACGCGGTTTGCAGCTGCTGTTGGCCTTCGGCGAGCAGCATCGCGAGCTGACCTTTGCCGAGCTACACCGGCTGGTGGATATGCCGAAGGCCACTGCCTACCGCGTGGTGCAGACGCTGGAGTATATGGGTTTTCTGGAGCGCAATGCGCGCACCAATACCTTCTCGCTGGGCATGAACGTGCTGCGCCTGGGCTTTGAGTACATCGCCTCGCTGGACGTGGCGCAGGTAGGCCAGCCGGTGATCGAGCAGCTTCGCGATGTCAGCCAGTGCAGCAGCCATCTGGCGATCCGCGACGGACGCGACATTATTTACATTGCCCGCGTCAGCGCCGCCGGGTCGCGTATCAATCAGGTCAGCATTGGCACCCGTCTGCCGGTGCACTGTACCTCGCTTGGGCGCATGTTATTGACCGATATTTCCCGCGCCGAATTTGAACAGCTGTTCCCGCACGAGCGGCTGCCGGGCAACACGCCGGGGCAGCTTCACGACCGCGAAGCCCTGTGGCAGATGGTGCAGCAGGACAAAGCCCGCGGATATGTGATTGGCGAGTCTTTCTTCCGCCACGGCATCTCTTCCATCGTCTATCCGGTGTATGACCGAAGCCAGCGCGTGGCGGCGGTGGTCAGCATTCTGGTGCCGTCGGAGGAGATCCCGCAGACCGACCGCGAGCGGCTCCAGAACGAGGTTCGCCTCGCGGCAGATAAAATTTCTGGCTTCTTAGGGTACCTGTCACAGGCCAGTTAAATCAGTGAGTTAACGTCAGGCGCTTCAGTGCGTCGGGCATGTTTTACGCCCAATTTGGGCCAGATGAGGCAACGAACGATGAGTGTAACCGGAATTGAAAAGCTGGAATTTGGCGTGGAAGACCTGACGCACTGCGCCAAATTTATGCGTGATTTTGGCCTGACGGGCGATGCCAGCGGCCAGCGTTTTACCACCCTGAGCGGCGCGCGCGTGGAGCTTAATCCGATTGACAGCCCCGACCTGCCGCCAGCCTTTGAAGCGGGCAACACCCTGCGCCGTATGACCTGGGCGGTGGCCACCCCGGCAGACCTCGATGCGCTGCGCCCGAAGCTTGCCGGGCAGCCTGGCTTTCGTGAAGTGGGCGACGCCCTGGAGTGCCGCGATCCGAACGGCATGACGCTGCGCGTGCAGGTCAGCCAGCAGACCGACGTGGAGCTGAACGTTGAGCCGATTAACCAGTGGGGAGACGCTCGCCGAATCGACACCCCCAGCCCGGTCTACGATCGCGCCCAGCCGATTAACGTCGGGCACGTGGTGTTTTTCGTTGAGGAGCTGGCCGCGGTGGAGACATTTTATCGCGAGGTGCTCGGCTTCCAGGTCTCTGACCGCTACATCAACCGCGCCGTATTCCTGCGCTGCGGCGTGCGCGGCGGCCATCACAACCTGTTCCTGCTGCAATTACCGAACCGCAAGCGCGGGCTAAACCACGTTGCGTTTACGGTGCGCGACATCCACGAGGTGATCGGCGGCGGTATCGCGATGAATAAAAACGCCTGGAGCACGTTTATTGGGCCGGGCCGTCATCCGGTGTCGTCGGCCTATTTCTGGTACGTCAACAGCCCGACCGGCGGCGCGTTTGAGTATTACACCAACGACGATTACCTGACCGAAAACTGGCAGCCGCGCGAGCTGGAGCATTCGCTGGTCTCCTTCACCGAATGGGCGGTGGAAGGCGGCATCGACCACGACACGCGCCGTCAGCAGAAAAAGCCGGAGGCGGTATGACGTCGCGCATTGTCATTATCGGCGGCGGTCAGGCGGGCGGCTGGGCGGCAAAAACCCTCCGCGACGAGGGCTTCGAGGGCGAGATTTGCGTGGTGGCGGAAGAAGCGTGGGATTTCTACGAACGTCCGCCGCTGTCGAAGGCGTCTCTGCTGGAGCCTGACGCGGCGCTCCCGCGGCTGTTTTCCGAAGAGGCACAGCAGGCGCTGGATCTGACCTGGTACCGCCCACTGCGTGCGGAGCAGATCGACCGTCAGACAAAAACGGTGCGTTTAAGCAATGGTACGCATCTTAGTTACAACATTCTTTTGGTTGCCACCGGAGGGCGGGCGCGTCTGCCGGGCGAGGCGTGGGCGGCGCATCCGCAGGTCTATACCCTGCGCCACTGGCAGGACGCGCAGCGTCTGAAGGGGCGTCTGGCGCAGAGTAAAACCCTGGCGATTGTGGGCGGCGGCTGGATCGGCCTTGAGATTGCCGCCTCCGCGCGCAAAAACGGCGTGGCGGTCACGCTGTTCGAGCAGCAGCCCGCGCTGTGCATGCGGTCGGTGAGCGGAGAAGTATCGCAACGCTTAGCGGCCATCCATCGCGAACAGGGCGTCGACATCCGTACCGGCTGCGGCGCGCTGGAGCTGGAGGACGACAATGGCCTGCCGGTTATTCACTGTGATGGCCAGCGCGAAACCTTTGATGCGGTGGTGGTCGGGATCGGCGTCGATCTCAATCTGGAACTGGCGCGCGATGCGGGGCTTCATACCGGGCGCGGGATCGTGGTGGATGCTCAGGGGCGTACCTCGGATCCGTTCATCTTTGCGGCTGGCGATGTGGCTCAGCATCACCACTACGGCTTGTGCATTCAGTCGTGGGCATTTGCCCAGAATCAGGCGGTGGCGACGGCGAAAGCGATGCTCAACCCCGATGCGCCAGGCTACGACGACGCGCCGTGGCTGTGGTCGGATCAATACCAGCACAATATTCAGATCCTCGGCATTCCGCAGCCGGGCAGCAACACGATAGCGCGTGAAGATTCGCTCTTTTTCTCGCTGGATGAAAACGGGCGACTGACGCAGCTGGTGGCGTTTAACGATGCGCGCACCGTCAAGCTGGCGAAACGCTGGATGGCGGCAGGGCGGGATTTATCGGACGTACCGCTCGCCGACCCGACTTTTTCACTGATGTCATTGCGATAGCTAACCCGCACCCGTAGGGGGAGAGATGACCACATTAGAGACCAACACCGCGCCCGTTGAGGCAGGCGGTGAGGGAACCCGCACGCCTGAAAAAGCAGTGCGCTGGGCTATCCCGCTGTCGCTGCTGGCCTGCGTGCTGCTGGCGTTTTTCGACAAAATCAGTATTGCGGCGCTGTTTTCTGACAGCCATTTCCAGCAGGCGATGGGGATCGATTTCGACACCACGCGCCTCGGCATTCTGATGAGCGCCTTTCTGCTGAGCTACGGTTTTTCGTCAGTCTTTCTCAGCGGGCTGGGAGATAAAATCGCGCCGCTGCGCCTGCTGACCGGGATGATGGCGATCTGGTGCGTGCTGATGGTGGCGATGGGCTTTACCCACAACTATACGCTGATGATCGTGCTGCGCATTCTGCTGGGGGTGGCGGAGGGGCCGCTGTTCCCGCTGGCCTTCGCCATTGTGCGTCACAACTTCCCGCAGCATCTGCAGGCGCGCGCCACCATGCTGTGGCTGCTTGGCACGCCGGTGGGCGCGGCGATTGGTTTTCCGCTTTCCCTCTGGCTGCTGAACACCTTCGGCTGGCAGAGCACCTTCTTCGTGATGGCGATGCTTACCGTGCCGGTATTGATTTTCGTGCGCGTCGGTCTGCGTGGTATCCGCCTGGAGGCGAAACCTGGCACCACGCAGGCGTCTCAGGATGAGCGGCGTGCCGCGCGGCGCGAGCTGTTCGTCAGCCCGCACTTCTGGATCATCTGCATCTTTAACATCGCCTTCCTGACCTACCTGTGGGGCATCAATGGCTGGCTGCCGGGCTACCTGATCAAAGGCAAAGGCATTCACCTGGAGCATGCGGGCTGGCTGTCGTCGATGCCGTTCATCGCCATGCTGGCGGGCGAAGTGATTGGCGCGTGGCTCTCTGACCGGGTCGATAAGCGTGCGGCAGCCTGCTTTATCTCCATGGCGGGCGCGGCTGCCGGGCTGGCGGCGGTCATGCACCTCGACACCCCGCTGACTATCATCGCCGCGATGAGCTTCAGCACCTTTATGTGGGGCACTGGCGCACCCAACATTTTTGCCCTGCTGGCGAAGGCCACTCATCCACGGGTGAGCGCGACGGCGGGCGGCATTTTCAACGGGCTGGGAAACTTCGCGGGCGCACTGTCGCCAGCGGTGATGGGGGCGCTTATCGCCTTCACCCACAGCATGGATTCCGGGCTGATTTTTCTGGCGGTGATGGCGGCGGTGGGCTGCGTCCTGTTACTGCCGCTGCTGAGACGTTACTGAGGAGAGTGTCATGACTGATTCAACCGTAACCCATAAATCAGGCATCAAACCTGAGCACCTGACGATGGAAGAGTGGGTCGAGTCGCGCATCGCGCGCTTTGAAGGCCGTAAGTACGACTGGAACGCGCTGAAGTTCCAGGCCGACTATGACCCGAAATATCGCCGGGCGCAGATGCGCTACATCGGCACCGGCGCAACGGGCGTGGCGAACGACACCAACACCGTGCAGGCGGACCATTTCACCTTCTCCACCATGGTGCTGCCGTCGAAGTGTGAAGGGCCGCTGCACCTGCATGACGACGTGGAAGAGGTGTTCTTCATGCTTAAAGGGCAAATCACGCTGATGATCCAGGATGGCGAACACTACACCGAAACCGTGCTGCGCGAGCGTGACCTGATCTCCGTCCCGCCGGGTATCTATCGCGGCCTGTTTAACCACGGGGAAGAAGAGGCGCTGATGTGCGTCATGCTGGGGACCAACAAGCCGGAAATCCCAACCTATCCCGCCGATCATCCGCTTTCAAAAGTGAAGCGGAACTAAGGGGGCATGATGACGGGTTTTCGTGAACAGGGAAGCGGCATTCCGCTGATGCTGCTGCATGGGATCAGCTCGGGTGCTGCCTCCTGGCATAAGCAGATGGCGCTGAAGGGTTTTCGCGTGCTGGCGTGGGACATGCCCGGTTATGGCGAAAGCCCGATGCTGACCGTAGAACGGGCGAGTGCGGGAGATTACGCCGATGCACTGGCGGCAATGCTTGACCGCGCGGGCGTCTGGCAGGCGGTACTGGTCGGCCATTCTCTCGGGGCGCTGGTCGCCAGCGCCTTTGCGGCGAAGTTTCCCGACCGGATGCGGCATCTGGTGCTGGCAGATGCCGCGCAGGGCTACGGTCAGGCCGCACCGGAGCAACGCGAGCAGGTCTGGCGCAGCCGCGAGCAGCAGATGGCGCTGGGCGGTGAAATCCTTGCCCAGACCCGCGCGGCGAAGCTGTTGCGCCCCGGCGCCCGCGGGGAAGATATCGCCACCGTCGCGTCGGGCATGCGCAAGCTGCGTCCTGAAGGCTACCTTGCCGCCGCGTGGATGCTGGCACACGACGATATTCACGGCTGGCTTAAACGTTACTCCGGCACGTTTGAGGTCTGGTGCGGCGAGCAGGATGCGATCACGCAGCCCGAGCTGGTGCAGGGGCTGGCACTGCGCTACGGCATGCCGTTTACCGCCATTCCCCAGGCCGGGCACGCCAGCTATCTCGATAACGCGGCGTTTTTTAACCAACAGCTTTTACGCATTAACGAAGAGGTGCGCGATGAATGCACAAATTGACGGGCGCGTAGCGGTAGTCACCGGCGGTTCTTCTGGCATTGGCTTTGAAACGCTGCGCCTGCTGCTGGGCGAGGGGACAAAAGTGGCTTTCTGCGGCCGAGACCCGGACCGGCTCGCCAGCGCCCACGCGACGCTGCAAAACGAATACCCCGACGGCGAGATTTTCTCCTACCGCTGCGACGTGCTAAACGCTGCCGAAGTCCAGGGCTTTGCGGATGCCGTTCAGGCCCGCTTTGGCGCGGCGGACATGCTGATCAACAACGCCGGGCAGGGCTACGTGGCGCATTTCAGCGATACCCCGCGCGAAGCGTGGCTGCACGAAGCCGAACTGAAATTGTTCGGTGTGATCAACCCGGTGCAGGCGTTTCAGCCTCTGCTGGAGCGGTCCGATGTCGCCTCCATTACCTGCGTGAACTCCCTGCTGGCGCTGCAGCCGGAGGAGCACATGATCGCTACTTCTGCCGCCCGTGCTGCGCTGCTGAATATGACGCTGACGCTCTCAAAAGAGCTGGTGGGTAAAGGTATCCGCGTGAATTCCATTTTGCTCGGCATGGTGGAGTCCGGGCAGTGGCAGCGCCGCTTTGAGAGCCGGACGGACAAAAGTCAGAGCTGGCCGGAGTGGACGGCGGAGATCGCGCGTAAACGTGGCATCCCGATGGCGCGTCTCGGCAAGCCGCAGGAGCCCGCGCAGGCGCTGCTGTTCCTCGCCTCGCCGCTGGCGTCATTCACCACCGGCGCCGCGCTGGACGTTTCCGGCGGCTTCTGCCGCCACCTGTAAGGACACATTATGAAAAAGATCATGTTAATTGGTTTTGGCGCCATGGCGCAGGCGGTGATTGAGCGTTTACCCGCGGGCGTGGCTATCGGCTGGATCGTGGCGCGTGAATCTCATCATGCGGCGATTCACACACAGTTTGGTGATGCAGTGATGGCGCTCGGTACGCCGGTGGCGTGCGCTGACACGCCCGATCTGGTGCTGGAGTGCGCCAGCCAGCAGGCGGTGGCGCAGTACGGCGAGGACATACTGCGTCGCGGCTGGCATCTGGCGGTGATCTCCACCGGCGCGCTGGCGGACAGCGCGCTGGAGCAGCGTTTGCTCAGTGCTGGCGGCAAGCTGACGTTGCTCTCCGGCGCGGTTGCCGGTATCGACGGGCTTGCGGCGGCGAAAGAGGGCGGGCTGGAACGCGTGACCTATCAGTCGCGCAAAAGCCCGGCCAGCTGGCGCGGCAGTTATGCTGAGCAGCTTATCGACCTTAACGCGGTGTCTGAGGCGAGCGTTTTCTTTGAAGGCAGCGCCCGCGAGGCGGCGCGCCTGTTCCCGGCGAACGCCAACGTGGCGGCGACGGTGGCGCTCGGTGGCGTCGGGATGGACGAGACGCGCGTACAGCTGATGGTCGACCCGGCAACGAAGCGCAATACCCACACGCTGCATGTCGAAGGCGTGTTCGGCGAGTTCCATCTTGAGCTGAGCGGGCTGCCGCTGGCGTCTAACCCTAAAACCTCCACTCTTGCAGCACTGAGCGCGGTACGCGCCTGCCGCGAGCTGGCCCTGAGCTGAGGAGCGACGATGGACGATCTGAAGATTTTTATCGGCGGCCACTGGCGACATGGTGGAGGCAACCCGATGCAGAGCCATTTCCCGGCAGACGGGTCGATCAATGCGACGCTAAATGCGGCAAGTCTCGACGATCTGAATGACGCAATCGAGGCCGGCGAGCGGGCGTGGCGCGATCCCGCGTGGCGCAGCAGCCTGCCGCACATGCGCGCGAGGATCCTGCATAAGGTCGCGGATCTGATTGAATCCCGCGTCGAGGAACTGGCGAAAATGCAGAGCCGCGATAACGGCAAGCCGCTCGCGGAGGCGCGTGGGCTGGTGATGAGTGCGGCAGGGACGGCGCGCTACTTTGCCGCTGCCTGCGAGCTGCTGGAAGGGGAACTCCCGACGCCACGCCAGCCGGATCTGCTGACCCTGAGCCGCTATGAACCGCTCGGCGTGGTGGCTGCCATCACACCATGGAACTCGCCGATTGCCAGCGAAATGCAAAAGGTTGCCCCGGCGATTGCCGCCGGAAATGCGGTGATCCTCAAACCTGCCGAGGCCACGCCACTGATGGCGCTGGAGCTGGCGCGTATTTTTGAACAAGCCGGGCTGCCCGCCGGGCTGCTGAGCGTGCTACCCGGTAAAGGCTCGGTGATTGGCGATGCGCTGGCGCGTCACCCTAAGGTGCGCAAAATCTCCTTTACCGGTGGCACCACTACGGGCCGCCATCTTGCACACGTGGCGGCGGAAAAGCTGATCCCGGCATCGCTGGAGCTGGGCGGAAAATCCCCGACCATCGTGCTGGAAGACGCAGACATCGAGCAGGCCGCGCGCGGCATCTGCTACGGCATTTTTAGCTCGGCAGGGCAGGCGTGCATCGCCGGTTCACGGCTGTTTATCCACGAGAGCATTTACGCGCCGCTGATGTCGCGGCTGCTTGAGCTCACGCACGGACTGCGCGTCGGACATCCGTTTACTGACGGTACCCATGTCGGGCCGCTGATTAACCCTAAACATCGTCAGAGCGTGCAGGATTACGTCGAGCTGGCGAAGCGCGAAGGGGGCCGCGTGCTGTGCGGCGGGGAGATCCCGGCCGATCCTGAGCTGGCAAACGGCAGTTTCTTCCTGCCCACCCTCATCGAAGGGCTGAGCAACAGCGCCCGCGCGTGTCAGGAGGAGATCTTCGGCCCGGTACTGGTGGCGATGCCGTTTCGCGACGAGGCCACGCTTATCCGCGAGGCCAACGACTCGGTGTACGGCCTGGCGGCGGGGATCTGGACGCGCGATGCCGGGCGCGCGCTGCGCCTGAGCGAACAGCTTGAGGCGGGCACGGTGTGGATCAACACCTACAAAGTCTTTGCGATTTCAACCCCGTTCGGGGGCTTTAAAGAGAGCGGTCTGGGCCGCGAAAAGGGCATTCAGGGGCTGAAAGCCTGGATGCAGCAAAAGAGCATTTATCTGGCGACGGGTAACAGCGTCAACCACTGGTGCGACTGAGAAAGGGTGAGCAATGAGCGAAATGATAACCGTCGGCGACGCCATCGCCAGAACGCTGGAGCAGTATCAGGTTGAGGCCATCTACGGCGTCATCTCCATTCACAACCTGCCAATCGCGGATGCGGTCGGGCAGCGCGGCAACATTCGCTTCGTGCCCGCGCGCGGTGAAGCGGGATCCGTGACCATGGCCGACGCCCACGGACGTTTTTCCGGTCTCGGCGTGGCGCTGACCAGCACCGGTGCGGGTGCGGGTAACGCGGTAGGCGCGCTGGTAGAAGCGATGAACGCCTGCACGCCGCTGCTGCATTTAACCGGACAGGTCGAAAAAGCCTGGCTGGATGCCGATACCGGATTTATCCATGAAACCCGCGACCAGCTGACCTTCCTGAAGGCCAGCTCCAAACGGGCGTACCGCATCAGCAACGCCAACCAGGCGATAGCTATCCTGCACAAAGCGATTCAGGACGCGCAGACGCCGCCGTGCGGGCCGGTCTCTGTTGAGATCCCGATTGATATTCAGAGTGCCAATATTCCGCTTTCGCTGGTGACCGCACCGGTGAAACCGACGTCGGTCGCCACCGTGGACCCCGCGATAGTTGACGCACTCTGGGCGCAGCTGAAGCAGGCAAAACAGCCGTTGCTGTGGCTGGGCGGCGGAGCGCTGAGAAGCGCTGATGCGGTGAAAAAACTGGCGGATGCAGGCATCACCGTCATCTCCAGCACCCACGCGCGCGGCGTGCTGCCGGACAGCCATCGCGGTAGCCTGCGGGCGTTTCACAACTCGCCATCCGTTGAAGCGCTCATCGCGCAGTGTGATTTTACGCTGGTCGCCGGTTCACGCCTGCGCAGTAACGAAACCCGCTCATGGACGCTGGCGCTGCCGTCTCCACGGGTACAGGTAGATATCGACCCGGCGGCGGCGAGCCGTAATTATCTGATGGATAACACGCTGATAGCCGATTGTTCCGCGTTGCTTAGCGCGCTGGCCGACAACGTACAGGGGCGTGAGTGGGGCAACGCGCAGTGGGACGCGCTGGTTCAACAGGCGGTTGAGCAAGCCGGGCAGGGCCTGCGCGATCAGTGCGGCCCCTATGCGAGACTTAACGATGCCATCGAGAAAGCGCTTCCGCAGGACGGCCTGCTGGTGCGCGATATCACCGTGTCCGGCAGCCTGTGGGGCAGCCGCCTGTTCCGCGCCAACGGCCCGCTGATGAACATTCACTCGCTGGCCGGAGCCATTGGTATGGGGCTGCCGATGGCCATTGGCACCGCGATAGCTAACCCGCAGCGCAAGGTTGTGGGGCTGGTGGGTGATGGTGGTCTGAGTCTGAACCTCGGCGAACTGGCGACGCTGGCCCAGGAGAAAGCCAACGTGACGCTGCTGATCATGAACGACGGGGGGTACGGCGTAATGCGTGGTATTCAGGATAAGTATTTCGGCGGGCGTCAGTATTACAACGAGCTGCATACGCCGGACTTCACTCTGCTGGCGCAGGCGATTGGCCTGCAGGCATGGAGCGTTGAGCGTGCCGAGGATTTTGATGCCGTTATGACAGAAGCGCTGGCGATGCCGGGCCCGTCGGTAGTGGAGGTGCGGATGGGGCAGATTGGCACCCTGAAGTTTGCCGGGCCGCCGCAGAAGACGCTGTATTGATATCGTGGATATCGCCCGGTGGCGCTGCGCTTACCGGGCCTACGGTTTCTCACTCAATAACAGCGAAAAAACCGTAGGCCGGGTAAGGCGAAGCCGCCACCCGGCTTTTTTCATCAGAACACGTTAAACGGGTATTCCACGTAAGCACGGATCTCATCCCCACCCACGTTGTAATCGCTGGCGTTGCTGGAGACACGCAGCACGGAATAGCGCAGCTTCAGCTTCAGATCTTTCGCCGGACCATCCTGCACCTGGTACTGGATCTGGTTGAACCACTCATGCTCTTTGCCGTTGCTGGTTTCAGAGGTTTTGATGTTATCGCCACGCACGTAGGCGGTGGTCCAGCTCAGGCCCGGCAGGCCGAGTCCGCCAAAGTCCAGACCGTACGATGCCTGCCATGAGCGTTCGTCTTCGCCGTTGAAATCAGACCAGTAGGAGTTAGCCAGCCAGATGGTGTTGCCGCCGTCACCCACACCGCCCTGGTCGCGGTAGCCACCGTAGTTGTAGCCGGTGCTGCCGCTGCTCTGCTGGTATGCCACTTTGAACGTGTGAATGTCCCAGATATAGCTCGCTGCCAGGCTCCAGATGGTGTTGCTGCGGCCCGTGTCGAGGCTGTCGGCGTAACCCTGCTCCAGACGCGAGTTATAGCCGTTAAAGTCGAGTACCAGCTGCTGCCCGGTGCTGAACGGTTGTTTGAAATTCAGGCCCAGGTACTGCTTGTTCATTACCTCTTCATTATGCGAGGCATACACCGCACCGCTGAACTGCTCGTTAAACTGGTAGCTCGCGCCACCGAAGGTCAGGCTCTTCAGGCCGCTGTCGTGGCGGTCATCACTTTTGCGCTGCTCGTCGGTGAAGTAACCGGCGTTGACTTCCAGACCGTCGATCTCTTTTGAGGTCAGCAGGGTGCCGGTGTAGCTTTCAAACAGCAGGCGGGAGTTGTCGGCATTCACGATCGGCAGCTCAGGACGCTGACTACCGTAGCTCAGCACGGTATTTGAGATACGCATTTTGGCGGTTGCGCCAAATTTCGCTAAATCGGATTTTGCCCGGCCATCGTCTTCCTGTTTAAAGAAGTCGATACCGCCCGCACCGCTTTTTCCACGGCCACCGTCCAGACGAACGCCATACTGTGCAATGCCGTCTACACCAAAGCCCACCAGCCCTTCGGTATAACCGGATGTGAAGGTGGCAATAATACCCTGGCCCCATTCGGCTTTATCCTGCTGGCCCTGATGATAGTCGCGACTGATATACGCATTGCGTAAAAACAGGTCCAGATGGCTGTCGTCAATAAAACCCTGACTGTCGGATTGCTGGCTTGCAGCGGCGGGTAATGCGGCGAATAAACCTAAAGCAATTAACGATAATTCTTTTTTCACGGAGGGAACGTCTCTGTCTTAATATATTAAAATGAATTACTGCAGGCCGGATAATTACCCGAATGGTTAATGATTGCAATAATTATGTGTCCAGACGTTTCAGCGCTAAGAGCCGGATATGGAGAGGGTTTTGCGGGAGTTACCGATACGTGCGATTAATTTGGCAATTCATGCGAAATAAAAAGGAGGCAAATTTGCCTCCTTCCAGAATTATTTAATTCCATCTGCGGCCATACGGTCGCGAATATGTTGTGCACGTTCTTCTGAGGCCGGGTGATCGTCAAACATGGAGCTCTGGCGTCCCGCTTCCAGCTTCGCCAGTTTTTCGAAGCTGGTGGCTAAACCTGACGGATTAATCCCGCGTTTGCGCAACAGATCGTAAGAGTAGTCATCCGCTTCGGACTCCTGGCGCTGGGAGAACTGGGAATTGACCAGCTTTTCTCCGACATCGCCGAGCTGTGACTGAGACAAGCTGCCCACGATACCGCCCGCAGAGGCAGCCGCCGCACGGATGGCGTTGGTGCCTAAGGCGACCTGCATCCCTTTTTTCACGTGGCCGAGCGCAACGTGACCCATTTCATGGCCGATAACCGCTTCCACTTCGTTGTCGGTCATCATATCCATCAGCCCGCTATAGACGCGGATGCAGCCGTTTGCCATCGCGAAGGCGTTGACGTCTTTAGCCATGTAAACCTTATAGTTCACCGGCTGACCGTTGATGTTATCGCCGAGCGCGGAAGCAATCTTATTCAGACGCTGTGTGTAGGTACTGTTAGCCGGCGCAATCGTGGCTTTTCCGTCCATATCTTTACAGGCCTGATCGCTCAGCGCTTTAACCTGCGCATCGCTCAGGGAGTAGGCCTGAAAGGCTTCTGCGCCTGACGTCATCAGACCGTTAGAATCCATATTCTGACAGCCGCTCAGCATGAGCGTTGTACCCAGGGCCAGCACTATTGCACGCATTTTCATGAAGTTGCTTCCGTACTTGTTAATCTCAATAAAATCCGAAAAGTGCACCCGCAACGAAGCCGGGGCCGGGATAAGTATAAGGAATATCTACAGGCGCGGGCGAGCAGATTGCGCAACATGCGAGCATGATCCAGAGATTTCTTAAGCTGCAAAAGAATGGTCCATGTACATGCCCTGCGGCTTGGGTTACATTGTTGGCACTTTTTTCCGGCGTAGCCCAAAACGCGCTGTCGTCAAGGGCATGGCCTTTAACAGTCCGATCTGGAGTTAAAATGTCCTCACGTAAAGAGCTTGCTAATGCTATTCGTGCGCTGAGCATGGATGCAGTACAGAAAGCCAAATCCGGCCACCCGGGTGCCCCTATGGGTATGGCAGATATCGCCGAAGTCCTGTGGCGTGATTTCCTTAACCACAACCCGCAGAACCCGGCATGGGCTGACCGCGACCGTTTCGTGCTGTCTAACGGCCACGGCTCTATGCTGATCTACAGCCTGCTGCACCTCACTGGCTACGATCTGCCTATTGAAGAGCTGAAAAACTTCCGCCAACTGCACTCCAAAACTCCAGGTCACCCGGAAGTGGGTTACACCGCTGGCGTAGAAACCACCACCGGCCCACTGGGTCAGGGTATTGCTAACGCAGTGGGTATGGCGATTGCTGAGAAGACGCTGGCGGCGCAGTTCAACCGTCCTGGTCATGACATTGTTGACCACTTCACCTACGCGTTCATGGGCGACGGCTGCATGATGGAAGGCATTTCTCATGAAGTGTGCTCCCTGGCAGGTACCCTGAAGCTGGGTAAACTGGTTGCGTTCTATGATGACAACGGCATCTCCATCGACGGTCACGTTGAGGGCTGGTTCACTGACGACACCGCAGCACGTTTCGAAGCTTACGGCTGGCACGTTGTGCGTGGTGTTGATGGCCACGATGCTGACTCGATTAAACGTGCAGTAGAAGAAGCGCGCGCGGTCACCGATAAACCGTCCCTGCTGATGTGCAAAACCATCATCGGCTTCGGTTCTCCGAACAAAGCGGGTACGCATGACTCCCACGGCGCACCGCTGGGCGACGCGGAAATCGCATTGACCCGTGAAGCATTGGGCTGGAAACACCCTGCATTCGAAATTCCATCTGAGATCTATGCTCAGTGGGATGCAAAAGAAGTGGGCCAGGCGAAAGAAGCTGCCTGGAACGAGAAATTCGCCGCCTATGCGAAAGCCTTCCCTCAGGAAGCGGCTGAGTTTACCCGTCGTATGAAAGGCGATATGCCGTCTGACTTCGACGCGAAAGCGAACGAATTCATCGCTAAGCTGCAGGCGAACCCATCTAAAATCGCCAGCCGTAAAGCGTCCCAGAATGCGATCGAAGCGTTTGGTCCATTGCTGCCTGAATTCCTCGGCGGTTCCGCTGACCTGGCGCCATCTAACCTGACTCTGTGGTCTGGTTCTAAGCCAATTAACGAAGACACTGCCGGTAACTACATCCATTACGGTGTACGTGAATTCGGTATGACCGCGATTGCCAACGGTATCTCCCTGCACGGCGGTTTCCTGCCGTACACCTCTACCTTCCTGATGTTCGTAGAGTATGCGCGTAACGCCGTGCGTATGGCTGCGCTGATGAAACAGCGTCAGGTGATGGTCTACACCCACGACTCCATCGGTCTGGGCGAAGATGGCCCAACTCACCAGCCGGTAGAGCAGGTGGCTTCCCTGCGCGTGACCCCGAACATGAGCACCTGGCGTCCATGTGACCAGGTTGAATCTGCGGTAGCGTGGAAATACGGCGTTGAGCGTCAGGACGGCCCAACTGCGCTGATCCTCTCCCGTCAGAACCTGGCACAGCAGGAGCGTACGCCAGAGCAGCTGGCGAACATTGCTCGCGGTGGTTACGTGCTGAAAGACTGTGCAGGCCAGCCTGAGCTGATCTTCATCGCGACCGGTTCTGAAGTTGAACTGGCGGTTGCAGCATGGGAAAAACTGACTGCCGAAGGCGTTAAGGCGCGCGTGGTCTCCATGCCGTCTACCGATGCGTTCGACAAACAGGATGCGGCTTACCGTGAATCTGTTCTGCCTAAAGCGGTTTCTGCGCGTGTGGCAGTGGAAGCGGGTATCGCTGACTACTGGTTCAAATACGTGGGCCTGAATGGCGCTATCGTCGGTATGACCACCTTCGGTGAGTCTGCGCCGGCAGAATTGCTGTTCGAAGAGTTCGGCTTCACCGTTGATAACGTTGTCGCTAAGGCGAAAGAACTGCTGTAATTGCTTGTACGGTGCGGGCTGACGCCCTCACCCCAGCCCTCTCCCACAGGGAGAGGGTGCAAACACTAAAAACGGTAACCTTTGGGTTACCGTTTTGCTTTTACCTCCCCGGTATTATTCCACCGAAAATGTGACGCATGTCATATAGCACGCTTATTCATCTGGACAGCCATTCCTTTTATTCCTCGATTCGCTTATTCTTGCTGAAGCGTTTCAGTCGATTAAATGTTCGACAATTGACCAATCAATCGCAGTTTGTGATAGCAAAGATTCCCCTTCGGGCGTAGCTGGATTACTCTTTCAGCCACCTCAAACTCAGGGATAGCTTTGCAGGAGATCTATGACCGTACGCGTAGCGATTAATGGCTTCGGTCGCATCGGGCGCAACGTGGTTCGTGCTTTATATGAATCCGGGCGTCGTGCGGAAATAACCGTGGTGGCAATCAACGAACTGGCGGATGCTGCGGGCATGGCGCATTTGTTGAAATATGACACCAGCCACGGCCGCTTTGCCTGGGATGTTCGCCAGGAAAGAGAGCAGCTGTTTGTCGGTGACGATGCCATCCGCGTGCTGCATGAAAGCAGTATCGCAGGGCTACCGTGGCGTGAGCTGGGCGTGGATGTGGTGCTCGACTGTACCGGGGTTTACGGCAATCGCGAACATGGCGAAGCTCACCTGGCAGCCGGTGCGAAAAAAGTCCTGTTTTCTCATCCCGGCAGTAACGACCTCGACGCGACCGTCGTGTTTGGCGTCAACCAGCATGAGCTGCAGGCTGAACACCTCATCGTTTCCAACGCCTCCTGTACCACCAACTGCATTATTCCGGTCATCAAACTGTTAGACGATGCGTATGGCATTGAGTCCGGCACCGTGACCACGATTCACTCCGCCATGCACGACCAGCAGGTTATTGATGCCTACCATCCGGATTTACGACGCACTCGCGCGGCGAGCCAGTCAATCATCCCGGTAGATACGAAACTGGCGGCAGGGATCACCCGAATTTTCCCGCAGTTTAATGACCGTTTTGAAGCGATTGCCGTGCGTGTCCCGACGATTAACGTCACCGCAATCGACCTGAGCGTGACGGTGAAAAAACCGGTAAAAGCCTGTGAAGTCAACCTGTTGCTGCAAAAAGCGGCACAGGGAGCATTTCATGGTATAGTTGACTATACGGAATTACCGTTGGTCTCAGTAGATTTTAACCACGACCCGCACAGCGCTATTGTTGATGGCACGCAAACGAGGGTCAGTGGCGCACACCTTATCAAGACGCTGGTCTGGTGTGATAACGAATGGGGCTTTGCTAACCGGATGCTCGACACCACGTTAGCAATGGCCGCTCAAGATTTCAGGTAAGACGCATCGTGCGTCTGCAAAACTTTAAGAATCAACGAGAGGATTCACCATGTCTGTAATTAAGATGACCGATCTGGATCTGGCTGGTAAACGCGTTTTCATCCGTGCTGATCTGAACGTACCGGTTAAAGAGGGTAAAGTGACCAGCGACGCGCGTATCCGTGCATCCCTGCCAACCATCGAACTGGCTCTGAAGCAGGGCGCGAAAGTGATGGTCACCTCCCACCTGGGTCGTCCTACCGAAGGCGAGTACAACGAAGAGTTCTCTCTGCTGCCAGTGGTTAATTACCTGAAAGACAAACTGTCCAACCCGGTTCGCCTGGTAAAAGATTACCTGGACGGCGTTGAAGTGGCTGCTGGTGAGCTGGTTGTTCTGGAAAACGTTCGCTTCAACAAAGGCGAAAAGAAAGACGACGAAACCCTGTCTAAGAAATACGCTGCACTGTGCGACGTCTTCGTGATGGATGCATTTGGTACGGCGCACCGTGCTCAGGCCTCTACCCACGGTATCGGTAAATTTGCAGACGTAGCATGTGCGGGTCCTCTGCTGGCTGACGAACTGGAAGCACTGGGCAAAGCGCTGAAAGAACCTGCTCGTCCAATGGTCGCTATCGTTGGTGGTTCTAAAGTGTCTACCAAACTGACCGTGCTGGATTCCCTGTCAAAAATCGCTGACCAGCTGATCGTTGGCGGTGGTATCGCGAACACCTTCGTTGCTGCTCAAGGCCACAACGTGGGTAAATCCCTGTACGAAGCGGACCTGGTTGACGAAGCGAAACGCCTGCTGGGCACCTGTGACATCCCGGTTCCAACCGACGTTCGCGTGGCGACCGAGTTCTCCGAAACCGCAACCGCGACCCTGAAATCTGTTAACGACATCAAAGATGAAGAGCAGATTCTGGACCTGGGCGACGTTTCTGCACAGAAACTGGCTGATATCCTGAAAAACGCAAAAACTATCCTGTGGAACGGTCCTGTTGGCGTGTTCGAATTCCCGAACTTCCGCAAAGGGACTGAAATCGTGGCTAACGCTATTGCAGACAGCGAAGCGTTCTCTATCGCAGGCGGTGGTGACACCCTGGCAGCTATCGATCTGTTCGGTATCGCTGACAAGATCTCCTACATCTCCACTGGTGGCGGTGCATTCCTCGAATTCGTGGAAGGCAAAGTACTGCCAGCAGTAGCAATGCTCGAAGAGCGCGCTAAGAAGTAAGCCATTCAAGGGCAGGGAAACCTGCCCAATTTTCAGCGCGCTTATCAGAGCTCGCACCTTTTCTAACGGCCGAAGATACAGGACTAAGCAACATGTCTAAAATTTTTGATTTCGTAAAACCTGGCGTGATCACTGGTGATGACGTACAGAAAGTGTTCCAGGTAGCTAAAGAAAACAACTTCGCTCTGCCAGCAGTTAACTGCGTAGGTACCGACTCCATCAACGCCGTACTGGAAACCGCTGCCAAAGTTAAAGCACCGGTTATCGTTCAGTTCTCTAACGGTGGTGCTGCGTTCATCGCGGGCAAAGGCGTGAAAACTGACATTCCTCAGGGTGCTGCTATCCTGGGCGCTATCTCTGGTGCGCACCACGTACATCAGATGGCTGAGCACTACGGTGTTCCTGTTATCCTGCACACCGACCACTGCGCGAAGAAACTGCTGCCGTGGATCGACGGTCTGCTGGACGCGGGTGAAAAACACTTCGCAGCCACCGGTAAACCACTGTTCTCTTCTCACATGATCGACCTGTCTGAAGAGTCACTGCACGAAAACATCGAAATCTGCTCTAAGTACCTGGCGCGCATGGCCAAAATGGGCATGACTCTGGAAATTGAACTGGGTTGCACCGGTGGTGAAGAAGACGGCGTGGACAACAGCCACATGGACGCTTCTGCCCTGTACACCCAGCCAGAAGACGTTGATTACGCGTACACCGAGCTGAGCAAAATCAGCCCACGCTTCACCATTGCAGCGTCCTTCGGTAACGTACACGGCGTTTACAAACCAGGTAACGTGGTTCTGACTCCAACCATCCTGCGTGATTCTCAGGAATACGTTTCTAAGAAACACAACCTGCCTCACAACAGCCTGAACTTCGTCTTCCACGGCGGTTCCGGTTCTTCTGCTCAGGAAATCAAAGACTCCGTCAGCTACGGTGTGGTGAAAATGAACATCGATACCGACACCCAGTGGGCTACCTGGGACGGTATCCTGCAGTACTACAAAGCTAACGAAGCTTACCTGCAGGGTCAGTTGGGCAACCCGAAAGGCGAAGACCAGCCGAACAAGAAATACTACGATCCACGCGTATGGCTGCGCGCTGCACAGACTTCAATGATTACTCGTCTGGAGCAGGCATTCAAAGAACTGAACGCGGTTGACGTTCTGTAATTTGAGCTGCTGAAAGCGTTAAAAGGCCCGCAATAGCGGGCCTTTTTTTATGCTTTTTCAATATCCTGCAATACCTGTTTTTGTGATCTGCTTGGCAATACGCGTACTTTTTGTTTACCCTTTACTGACCTGCCTGTCTCGCTATGGGATGGCTTTTGTTGTTTATAAGAGCATAAGGAAAGATAAATGGAAGATCTCGGTGTTGTAGATAGCATCAATAACGCTGGCTCCTGGCTGGTGCGCAATCAGGCGCTGCTCATCAGCTACGCCGTGAATATTGCGGCGGCAATTGCCATTATTGTCGTGGGGATGATTGTTGCCCGTACCGTTTCCCGAGCCATCAATCGCGTCATGCTCACTCGCCACATTGACGCCACGGTTGCTGATTTCCTGTCAGCGCTGGTGCGCTATGGCATTATCGCGTTTACCCTCATTGCGGCATTAGGCCGTGTTGGTGTTCAGACCGCCTCCGTCATTGCCGTGCTGGGCGCCGCCGGTCTGGCCGTTGGTCTGGCACTTCAGGGCTCGCTCGCTAACCTGGCGGCTGGCGTTCTGCTGGTCACCTTCCGTCCGTTCCGCGCCGGTGAATATGTCGATCTTGGCGGCACGGCGGGTACCGTGCTGAATGTGCAGATTTTCTCCACCACGCTGCGTTCGATAGACGGTAAAATCGTGATAGTGCCGAACAAGAAGGTCATCGACGGGAACATCACCAACTTCTCCCGTGAGCCGGTACGTCGTAATGAGTTGATTATCAGCGTAGCGTACGACTCTGATATCGATCAGGTGAAGTCACTGATTAGCAACATCATTGCCTCCGACGATCGTATTCTGAAGGATAAAGAGCAGACTATACGTCTGAACGAACTGGGCGCGTCCTCTATCAACTTCGTGGTGCGTATCTGGAGCAAAAGCAGCGATCTGCAAAACGTATACTGGGACGTGCTGGAACGTATTAAGCGTGAGTTTGACGCCAACGGCATCAGCTTCCCGTATCCGCAGATGGACGTAAACGTCAAAAAAGTCAAAGAAGCAGAGTAACGTCACACCCAGGCCCGGTAAGCGTCAGCGCCACCGGGCTTTATTTTTATAAGCCCTGCTAATCCCCAATTAATATTATCCATTTCCTCTAATGTGATTCGCGCAGTATAGTCTGCATCCAGAACATTACTGTGAGAATTTCGTCATGTTATCCTATTATTTTCAAGGGCTTGCTTTAGGTGCGGCCATGATCCTTCCCCTCGGCCCCCAGAATGCGTTCGTGATGAACCAGGGGATTCGCCGCCAGTATCATCTGATGATTGCCCTGCTGTGCGCGGTGAGCGATTTGCTGCTGATCTGCGCCGGGATTTTTGGCGGGAGTGCGCTTCTGATGCAGTCGCCGTGGCTGCTGGCGCTGGTGACCTGGGGCGGTGTGGCCTTCCTGCTGTGGTACGGATTCGGTGCGTTGAAAACGGCGATGAGCAGTAACCTCGAACTGGCAAGCGCTGAAGTGATGAAGCAGGGGCGCTGGAAGATTATCGTCACCATGCTGGCGGTGACCTGGCTTAACCCGCATGTCTATCTGGATACCTTCGTGGTGCTGGGTAGCCTCGGCGGACAGCTGGACGTTGAGCCTAAACGCTGGTTTGCGCTGGGAACCGTCAGCGCGTCGTTCCTGTGGTTCTTCGGTCTTGCGATTCTGGCGGCGTGGCTGGCGCCACGACTGCGGACCGCCAAAGCCCAGCGCATCATTAATACGCTGGTCGGTCTGGTGATGTGGTTTATCGCTTTCCAACTGGCGAAAGAGGGCGTTCATCATGTTCAGGGTTTGTTCAACTAAGCGTTGTCTTATGGACAACTGAGCCAGACCCGCTAAGCTTGCTGGCATGCGCCCTGTTTCTGGGGCACTCTTCGCAACATGGAGGAATGACAGTGAAGTTTAAAGTGATGGCCCTGGCGGCATTTGTGAGTTTAGGTGCGGTGTCGGCGCAGGCGAGTGAACTGCCGGATGGCCCGCACATTGTCACGTCAGGCACCGCAAGCGTGGACGCGGTACCGGATGTTGCAACCCTGGCAATTGAAGTCAACGTGGCTGCAAAAGATGCCGCCTCTGCCAAAAAACAGGCGGACGACCGCGTTGCGCAATATCTCTCCTTCCTGGAACAGAACGGTGTCGCCAAGAAAGACATCAGCTCTGCTAACCTGCGTACCCAACCGGATTACGACTACCAGAACGGCAAAAGCATCCTGAAAGGCTACCGTGCCGTGCGTACGGTTGAAGTGACCGTGCGTCAGCTGGACAAGCTGAATTCACTGCTGGATGGTGCGCTGAAGGCCGGTTTGAACGAAATCCGTTCCGTGTCGCTGGGCGTTGCGCAACCGGAGAAATACAAAGACGAAGCGCGTAAAGCGGCGATTGATGATGCCATTCACCAGGCTGAACAGCTGGCGTCCGGCTTCAAGAGCAAGCTTGGCCCGGTATACAGCGTGCGTTACCACGTCTCTAACTATCAGCCAAGCCCGATGGTACGGATGATGAAGGCTGACGCGGCACCGGTTTCTGCGCAGGAAACTTACGAGCAGCCAACCATTCAGTTCGACGATCAGGTGGATGTGGTGTTCCAGCTGGAGCCCGTTGCAGCACAGCCGAAACCGGCTCAGTAACCTGTAGGCCGGGTAAGGCGTAGCCGCCACCCGGCTTTTTCTTTTTAATCCTGTCTCAACACCTTATGCCCATACGCCAGCAGTGCATCGGTGACGTTGCGCATCATGCGACTTTCCGGCGCAAAACGATGCCAGTAGAGCATCCGGCGCTGATACAGCCCCGGCGTTAAATCAATCAGCTCACCGCTTTTCAACTCTTTCTCAATCTGCAGATGCGGGATCATACAGCAGGTAGTGCCCTGACGCGCAAGCTGCACAAAAGCTTCAGACGAGTTGACGATATGGCACGGCACGCTGCCCGGCGGCAGGTCAAAGTTCTGCTGCAGGAACGCCTGATGCATATCGTCCAGATGGTCAAACGCCACGGCAGGCGCCTTCAGCAGCGCGGCGCGGGTGACGCCGTTAGGGAAGTAGCGCTCCGCAAAGGCTTTTGAACCCACAAACAGGTAGTCCAGCGCCCCCAGTTGATCCACCAGGCAGCTTGGCAGCGCCTGAGGCTGAATACTGACCGCCCCAACAACTTCACCGCGACGCAGACGTTCCTGGGTACGGGTTTCATCTTCAACCTGTAGATTCAGGCGAATAGGGGAGTCAGCCAGGACCGGGGCAAGGGCGGGCAGTAACCAGGTTGCCAGACTGTCGGCGTTGACCGCCAGAGAGAGCAGCAGCGGCGTGGAGCCCGTTTGTTCGTCACCCAGCCACTCGTCTTCCAGCAGCTCAACCTGGCGCAGCAGGGCGAGGAGCTTTTGACCTTGCTCCGTTGGGCGAGGCGGCACGGTACGCACCAGCAGCGGCTGCCCGAACATGTTTTCAAGCTGTTTGATACGCTGTGATACGGCGGACTGGGTGATACACAGCTTTTGCGCTGCGCGCTCAAAACCGCGTTCACGAATAACTGCATCAAGTGCCTGTAGTGTTCTGTAGTCCGGACGTTTCATTGCTCTGGCTGGCTCCTAAATTTTGCTTAATCTGCACTATGACACAATTTTCCCTTTGTGGCAGACGAAATCCATTCGACGTGTTCTATAATGCGCCCTGAGTTTTCACACCACAGGCAAAACGATCATGACGCAGGATGAACTGAAAAAAGCAGTAGGATGGGCCGCTCTCCAGTACGTACAGCCAGGTACCATTGTCGGTGTTGGTACGGGGTCAACGGCGGCACACTTTATCGATGCGCTGGGCACGATGAAGGGGCAGATCGAGGGCGCGGTTTCGAGCTCTGATGCGTCCACGGAAAAGCTGAAAAGCCTCGGCATTACCGTTTTCGATCTCAACGAAGTGGATCGTCTTGGGATTTACGTTGATGGCGCAGACGAAATCAACGGCCACATGCAGATGATCAAAGGCGGTGGCGCAGCGCTGACCCGTGAAAAGATCATCGCTTCCGTTGCAGACAAATTTATCTGCATCGCTGACGCCTCCAAGCAGGTCGATATTCTGGGGAATTTCCCGCTGCCGGTCGAAGTGATCCCGATGGCGCGGAGTGCGGTTGCCCGTCAGCTGGTGAAGCTGGGTGGTCGTCCGGAATACCGTCAGGGTGTGGTCACTGATAACGGTAACGTCATCCTCGACGTGCACGGCCTGGAAATTCTCGACGCGATTGCCCTGGAAAATGCGATTAACGGTATTCCAGGCGTTGTCACCGTAGGGCTGTTCGCCAACCGTGGCGCGGATGTGGCGCTGATCGGCACCGCTGACGGTGTGAAAACCATCGTAAAATGATCTGACGGGGGAGCGCTCCCCCCGCTAAAAAATTTTTGAAAAGCTAAATTCGGTGACTTGTGTCACGTTTTTCCACCTCTTTTGCCGATCCTGCCACGTTTGTAATTTTCCTTAGCATTTTGCTCTGCCATTTTGCCCTGTATGACTTTTCTTCAGAGTGCCGACGCAAACGTTCATATTGCTGCAATAGTTTTTTTTGATATGTTGGCTACAGCGGATTTCAATCCAGCACAACATCAGTTCAGATAAAAAACAGGGTCGGGGAAATGGCAAAGGTATCACTGGAGAAAGACAAGATTAAATTCCTGCTGGTCGAGGGCGTGCATCAGAAAGCGCTTGATAGCCTTCGTGCGGCGGGTTACACCAACATCGAATTTCACAAGGGCGCGCTCGATACCGAAGAGCTGAAAGCGTCCATCCGTGATGCCCATTTCATTGGCCTGCGATCCCGTACTCAACTGACGGAAGACGTTATTGCTGCGGCGGAGAAGCTGGTTGCGATTGGCTGTTTCTGCATCGGTACCAACCAGGTTGATCTGAATGCTGCCGCCAAACGCGGTATCCCGGTATTTAACGCCCCGTTCTCCAACACCCGTTCCGTGGCGGAGCTGGTGATTGGCGAATTACTGCTGCTGCTGCGCGGTATTCCGGAGGCTAACGCCAAAGCGCACCGCGGCGTGTGGAACAAACTGGCTGCGGGCTCATACGAAGCGCGCGGTAAAAAACTGGGTATCATCGGCTATGGCCACATCGGTACTCAGCTGGGGATTCTGGCGGAATCTCTGGGGATGCACGTCTACTTTTACGATATCGAAAGCAAGCTGCCGCTAGGGAATGCGACGCAGGTGCAGCATCTCTCTGACCTGCTGAACATGAGCGACGTGGTAAGCCTGCATGTGCCGGAAAATGCGTCCACCAAAAACATGATGGGTGCAGAAGAGCTGGCGCTGATGAAACCGGGCTCACTGTTGATCAACGCTGCACGCGGTACGGTGGTCGACATCCCTGCGCTGTGCGATGCTCTGAAGCGTAAGCATCTGGCGGGGGCGGCCATTGACGTGTTCCCGACGGAGCCTGCCACCAACAGCGATCCGTTTAACTCTCCGCTCTGCGAATTCGACAACGTGATCCTGACGCCACACATCGGCGGGTCTACTCAGGAAGCGCAGGAGAATATCGGCCTTGAAGTGGCGGGTAAGCTGAGCAAATACTCCGACAACGGTTCCACGCTCTCTGCGGTGAACTTCCCGGAAGTGTCTCTGCCGCTGCACGGTGGTCGCCGTCTGCTGCACATCCACGAAAACCGTCCTGGCGTGCTGACGGCTATCAACCAAATCTTTGCCGAGCAGAGCGTCAACATTGCCGCCCAGTACCTGCAAACCAACTCGCAGATGGGTTACGTGGTGATTGATATCGAAGCGGATGAAGATGTTGCCGAGAAAGCGCTGCAGAGCATGAAAGCGATTCCGGGGACGATTCGCGCGCGTCTGCTTTACTGATGGTGTCGGGTGGCGAGGTAAATGCAAAACGGTAACTATCGTTACCGTTTTTTTTTGTTTTCACCCTCTCCCTGTGGGAGAGGGCTGGGGTGAGGGCATCAGGCTGCACGCCTGTTTCACCACTCCCACAACGTCGATGGCGTCACTACCGCCGGCAACGGCACATCCCATTTCTCCACGGGCAACGCCTCCACGCCCTGACAATCATGCGCGTAACCCACCGGCTGCAACCCGTACTGCTGCCAGTTTTGCAGCGTTCTGTCATAAAAACCGCCGCCCATACCCAGGCGCTGACCTTGTTCATCAAACGCCACCAGCGGCGTAATCAGCACGTCCAGCTGTGACAGCGGGAGCACGTCGCGCACGTCGAGTTTGGGCTCGGTAATTTTCAGACGATTCACCACCAGCTCGCTGTGCGGATGGTAGTGCAGAAACAGAAGATTGCCTTTGCTAAAAGGATGCAGCACCGGCAGATAAACCTTCTTCCCGGCGCGCCAGAGCTGGTCGATAAGTGGTTGGGTATCGAGCTCGCCATCAAACGACAGGAACAGAGCGACCGTGTTAGCCATAACCACCGGGGGCCACGCCATCATGCGGGCGGCGGCCTGCTGGGCAAAATGCGACTGTTGTTCAGCCGTAAGTGCACGACGACGCTGGCGAATAAGTTGACGGATATCCTGGCGTGAGGCAGAAACTTCAGGGAATTGAGTCATGGTAGTAGGTAGAAGAAGAAAGAGGGAATCTCCGAGATGCCGCCGCAGGCTGTAACCCTTGAACCCTTGGTTCAAGGTGAATGTGTCGTCATAGTTTTAAGGCTTCTCGGACGGACCGAGCATGCTCACCAACCATGGAGCGCCACATTCTTGTGGTATGAAATATCGGCTCAGGGGACTGGCCCGCTTGCGAACATCTCAGAGAAATTTTGTCTTCACAGTTACTCTACCATAGTCAACTGAGAAGTGTTATTCAAACTTTGGTCCCGGTCTTTCGGGATTGCGACCTTGATCAAGCAATGCCTGTTCTATGGTCTGCTGGAGCATTTTAATGCGCTGCTCCATGCTAGCCGCGTAGTCGCGGGTCTTCGCTTTTTCCTGAGTCAGTTCATAGCTGATGTTCAACGCGGCGATGAAAACCAGCTGCTCAGTATTTGTGACTCTAGTGCGTTCTTTTAGATCTTGCAACCGCTGATTCAAATCGTCCGCAGCCTGATTCAAAGCATCCCTTTGTTCAGGCGGACAATTCACTCGCAGTGAACGGCCAAAAATCTGGAGATCGACGGGTTGTGCAGACATGCCACCTTCCTGCTGATTGACTGCGCTGCCTTCGCTTACTGCCCCGGGGGCTGCGAAGGGGCGACACTATAGCTACCCTGATGTGAAGATACAAGCCCTTTTCTGGTATCACCAGGGTCCAAAGTGGTAGCATATCATGAATATCCTCCCTTTGATGACGAATGCGTATGTCTATACAGAACGAAATGCCTGGTTACAAGGATTTAAACCAGTTACTGAACCAGCAGGGAGTCGGACTTACCCCTGCCGAAATGCACGGTCTGATCAGCGGCATACTGTGCGGCGGAAACAGCGATAGCTCATGGCAGCCGCTGATCCACGACCTCACGAACGAAGGGCTGGCGTTTGGCCACGAGCTGGCAGAATCGCTGCGTAAAATGCATGCGGCAACCAGTGATTCGCTGGAGGACGATGGCTTCCTTTTTCAGCTTTATCTGCCTGAAGGTGATGACGTCAGCGTCTTCGATCGTGCCGATGCGCTCGCGGGTTGGGTAAACCACTATCTGCTTGGCCTGGGCGTAACCCAGCCTAAGCTTGATAAAGTGACCGGCGAAGCGGGTGAAGCGATCGACGATCTGCGTAACATCGCCCAGCTCGGCTACGATGAAGAGGAAGACCAGGAAGAGCTGGAAATGTCCCTCGAAGAGATTATTGAGTACGTGCGCGTGGCGGCGCTGCTGTGCCACGACAACTTTACGCGCTCACAGCCGACCGCGCCGGAAGTTCGTAAGCCAACCTTACATTAAGAAAAATAACGCACAGGAGGGTGTCATGGTTATCTCGCAACAAGAGTATTTGCGCCGTCGTCAGGCGCTGCTGGCAAAAATGCAGCCCGGCAGTGCGGCGCTGATTTTTGCCGCGCCGGAAGTGACGCGCAGTGCCGACAGCGAATACCCCTATCGCCAGAATAGCGATTTCTGGTACTTCACCGGCTTTAACGAGCCGGAAGCGGTCCTGGTGCTGATTAAGAGCAATGACACCCACAACCACAGCGTGATTTTTAACCGCGTACGAGATTTAACCGCTGAAATCTGGTTTGGCCGCCGCTTAGGGCAAGAGGCCGCACCGGAGAAGCTGGGCGTCGACCGCGCGCTGGCGTTTAGCGAAATCAATCAGCAGCTCTATCAGTTGCTCAACGGCCTCGACGTGCTTTATCACGCGCAGGGCGAATATGCGTACGCCGATGAGATTGTTTTCACCGCTCTGGATAAGCTGCGCAAAGGCTCGCGTCAGAATCTGTCCGCGCCGGCCACGCTGACGGACTGGCGTCCGGTGGTGCATGAGATGCGCCTGTTCAAATCTGAAGAAGAGCTGAACGTGATGCGCCGCGCTGGCGAAATCAGCGCCCTGGCACACACCCGCGCCATGGAAAAATGCCGTCCTGGTCTGTTCGAATACCAGTTGGAAGGCGAAATTCACCACGAATTTAACCGTCACGGCGCGCGCTTCCCGTCATACAACACCATTGTCGGCGGCGGGGAGAACGGCTGCATTCTGCATTACACCGAAAACGAAAGTGCGCTGCGCGATGGCGATCTGGTGCTGATTGACGCCGGTTGCGAATATCAGGGCTACGCGGGTGACATCACCCGTACTTTCCCGGTGAACGGTAAGTTCTCGCACGCGCAACGAGCAATTTATGACATCGTTCTCGAATCACTTGAAACGGCGCTCACGCTGTATCGCCCGGGCACGTCCATTCAGGAGGTGACCGGCGAAGTTGTGCGCATCATGATCACCGGACTGGTGAAGCTTGGCATCCTGAAAGGCGACGTGGACACCCTGATCGCCGAAAATGCGCATCGTCCGTACTTTATGCACGGCCTGAGCCACTGGCTGGGGCTGGATGTGCATGATGTGGGGGCGTACGGTACCGACCGTTCACGCGTGCTGGAACCGGGCATGGTGCTGACCGTCGAGCCGGGGCTGTATATCGCGCCGGATGCCGATGTGCCCGAAGCGTACCGCGGAATTGGCATTCGTATTGAAGATGACATCGTCATCACCGAAACCGGTAACGAAAACCTGACCGCGAGCGTGGTGAAACACGCAGACGATATCGAGGCGCTGATGGCAGCGGCACGCGTATGAGCGTGATTATCGTTGGCGGCGGCATGACCGGCGCCACCCTGGCACTGGCGATCTCGCATTTGACGAAGGGGCAGCTTCCGGTGCATCTCGTTGAGGCGGTTGCACCACAAACGAAGAATCACCCCGGCTTTGATTCTCGCGCCATTGCCCTGGCGCAGGGAACCTGCCAACAGCTTTCCCGAATTGGCATCTGGCAGGCGATTGCCGACTGCGCCACCGCCATTCATACCGTGCATGTGAGCGATCGCGGCCATGCCGGGTTTGTGACGCTGGATGCCCATGATTATCGTATTGACGCCCTGGGTCAGGTCGTTGAACTCCATGATGTTGGCCTGCGCCTGTTTCGTCTGTTGCAGGACGCGCCAGGCGTGACCCTGCATTGTCCGTCACGCGTTGCGAGCTTTACCCGCAGTGAAGAAACGGTCAGCGTGACGCTGGATAATGGCACCGTTCTCGACGGCCAGCTTCTTGTGGCGGCGGACGGGTCGCGCTCGGCGCTCGCAACCCAGTGCGGCGTTGAGTGGCAGCAGCAGCCTTACGGGCAGGTTGCGGTCATTGCGAACGTCTCTACTGCCGCAGAACACAACGGCCGGGCGTTTGAGCGCTTCACGCAGCACGGTCCGCTGGCGATGCTGCCGATGTCGGATGGTCGTTGCTCGCTGGTCTGGTGCCATCCGCAGGAAAAGGCGGAAGACGTTAAGGCCTGGTCCGACGAACGTTTTTGCAGTGAACTGCAGAAAGCGTTTGGCTGGCGGCTGGGTCGCATTACCCATGCGGGAAAACGTGCGGTATACCCGCTGTCGTTAACTACCGCATCACAGTCTGTTTCGCACCGCGTGGCGCTGGTCGGCAACGCCGCGCAAACGCTTCACCCCATCGCGGGTCAGGGTTTTAATCTGGGTCTGCGGGATGTGATGAGCCTGGCCGAAGCGCTTTCGCAAGCGTGGAGCGAACAGAAAGATTGCGGCGCATACCCGGTACTCAGCCATTACCAGAAGCGACGTCAGGCCGATAAAGAGGCGACAATCGGCGTTACCGATGGTTTAGTCCATCTCTTTGCCAATCGCTGGGCGCCGCTGGTTGCCGGTCGCAACCTCGGGCTGATGGCGATGGAACTGTTCATTCCGGCACGCGACGTGCTGGCGCAGCGGACCCTGGGTTGGGTCGCGCGTTAAGGAGTTATCACTGTGCAAAATGTTGATGTTGCCATCGTTGGCGGCGGAATGGTTGGACTGGCCCTGGCCTGCGGATTACAAGGCAGCGGCCTGCGTGTGGCCGTGCTGGAGCAAAAGCAGCCTCAGCCCGTCGCACCTGATGCCCCGCCGGAACTCCGCGTGTCGGCAATAAATGCGGCCAGCGAAAAGCTGCTGACGCGCCTTGGCGTCTGGTCAGATATCGTAGCCCAGCGTGCGAGCTGCTATCACGGCATGGAGGTATGGGACAAAGACAGCTTTGGTCATATTGCTTTTGATGATGAAAGCATGGGCTATAGCCATCTGGGTCACATCATTGAGAATGCGGTGATCCACCACGCGCTGTGGCAGAAAGCTCAGCAGTGCAGCGACGTAACGCTGGTTGCGCCTGCGCAAATCCAGCAGGTTGCGTGGGGCGAAAACGAGGCGTTTATCACCCTGCAAAGTGGCGATATGCTCACCGCGCGTCTGGTGGTCGGTGCCGATGGCGCTAACTCCTGGCTGCGCAATAAAGCGGATATTCCGCTGACCTACTGGGATTACCGCCATCATGCCATGGTGGCGACGATCCGTACCCAAGAGCCGCACGGCGGCGTGGCGCGCCAGATTTTCCACAACGACGGCATTCTGGCATTCCTGCCGTTAAGCGATCCGCATCTCTGCTCAATTGTCTGGTCTCTGGTGCCGGAAAAAGCGCAGCAGATGCAGGAGGCGACGCCAGAGGCCTTTAACCAGGCACTGTGCGTGGCGTTTGATAACCGTCTGGGGCTTTGTACTCTTGAGAGCGAGCGTCAGGTCTTCCCCTTAACCGGACGCTATGCGCGTCAGTTTGCCGCGCATCGTCTGGCGCTGGTGGGCGACGCGGCGCATACCATTCATCCGCTGGCCGGGCAGGGCGTTAATCTCGGCTTTATGGATGCGGCGGAGTTGGTAGAAGAGCTGCGTCGTCTGCAGCGAGAGGGTAAAGATATTGGGCAGCATGTGTATCTGCGTCGCTACGAGCGCAGCCGCAAGCACAGTGCGGCGATGATGCTTGCAGGCATGCAGGGCTTCCGCGAGCTGTTTGCCGGGGCAAATCCGGCGAAAAAACTGCTGCGTGATATTGGGCTCAAGCTCGCCGATACCTTCCCTGGCGTCAAACCTCAACTCCTGCGTCAGGCGATGGGTCTTAACAACCTGCCGGACTGGCTGAAATAAAATAGACCCCCGTCACACTTTCTTTTCCCGGCCTCTGTGCCGGGAAAATTCCCTCGTTTGAAATATTCTAATTCCACGTCATTTTTCGCATTAGATAATCTAATGTCATGATTTTTATGTGACGGAAATTCGGCCCGTTTTTCCGCATGAAATATCACCATGTGCTAAATCCTGTTAGATCATTGTTAATTTTGTGCGGGGTTAATCGCATTTTTCCAGTGAATAACTCTGTAGGCTTTTCAGCGTTTTTTGGTCATAAGCTAATGTGATGACCCGTTTTACCTTATGGTTAACCGCCGGTTTCGGTGGTAAGTTCAGGTAAAAGAGAACGTTTGCGTCGGCATTCGGAAACGAGGCCGATACCGGGTTTCACGGTGAATTTTTCAACGAGGACAAGATGGCTCAACAGACTCCTTTGTACGAACAGCACGTGTTATGCGGCGCCCGCATGGTGGATTTCCATGGCTGGATGATGCCGCTGCACTACGGCTCGCAAATTGATGAGCACCACGCGGTGCGCACCGATGCCGGTATGTTCGACGTGTCCCACATGACAATTGTCGATCTGCGCGGTAGCCGCACCCGGGAGTTTCTACGTTATCTGCTGGCGAACGATGTCGCGAAGCTGAAGACACCGGGGAAAGCGCTCTATACCGGTATGCTGAACGCCTCGGGTGGCGTGATTGATGACCTTATCGTCTACTACTTCACCGAAGACTTCTTCCGCCTCGTTGTAAACTCCGCCACCCGCGAAAAAGACCTCTCCTGGATCACCCAACACGCCGAACCTTATGCCATCGACATCACCGTCCGTGACGATCTGTCGCTGATTGCCGTGCAGGGGCCGAACGCGCAGGCGAAAGCCGCGTCTCTGTTCAGCGACGAGCAGCGTAAAGCCACCGAAGGGATGAAGCCCTTCTTTGGCGTGCAGGCGGGCGATCTGTTTATTGCCACGACCGGCTATACCGGTGAAGCGGGCTATGAAATTGCCATGCCAAACGAGAAAGCAGCTGATTTCTGGCGTGCGCTGGTGGAAGCGGGCGTGAAGCCGGCTGGCCTGGGCGCGCGCGATACGCTGCGCCTTGAAGCGGGGATGAACCTCTACGGTCAGGAGATGGACGAAGGCGTCTCTCCGCTGGCGGCCAACATGGGCTGGACCATCGCATGGGAACCCGCTGACCGTGAGTTTATTGGCCGCGAAGCGCTGGAAATGCAGCGCGAGAAGGGCACTGAACAGCTGGTTGGTCTGGTGATGAAGGAAAAAGGCGTGCTGCGCGGAGAACTGCCGGTGCGTTTTACCGATGCCGACGGCAATCCGCGCGAAGGCATGATCACCAGCGGGTCCTTCTCCCCGACGCTGGGCTACAGTATTGCACTGGCTCGCGTGCCGGCGGGCATTGGCGAGACGGCGGTGGTGCAAATCCGCAACCGCGAAATGCCGGTCAACGTGACCAAACCGATTTTTGTTCGCGCCGGTAAGCCGGTCGCCTAACTATTTTTATCAGGAGAACTTCAATGAGCAATGTGCCAGCAGAACTGAAATACAGCAAAGAACACGAGTGGCTGCGCAAAGAGGCGGACGGCACTTACACCGTAGGGATCACCGAGCATGCGCAGGAGCTGCTGGGCGACATGGTGTTTGTTGACCTGCCGGAAGTGGGCGCAACCGTGAGCGCGGGCGATGACTGCGCCGTGGCGGAGTCCGTTAAAGCAGCATCCGATATCTACGCACCGGTAAGCGGTGAAATTGTGGCCGTGAACGACGCGCTGAGCGATTCGCCGGAGCTGGTGAACAGCGAGCCTTATGAAGGTGGCTGGATCTTCAAGATCAAAGCCAGTGACGAATCTCAGGTTGCCGCGCTGCTGGATGCGACCGCGTACGAAGCCCTGTTAGAAGACGAGTAAGCCATTATCCCTCTCCCCATTGGGGAGAGGGCAGGGGTGAGGGTGCCCATCTTCCCCTCACCCTAACCCTCTCCCGAGGGGAGAGGGAACTTAAATTCACTGCACGTTTCAGGAACCATCGCTCATGACACAGACTTTAAGCCAGCTTGAAAACCGTGGCGCTTTCATTGAACGTCACATTGGGCCGGATGCTCAGCAACAGCAGGAGATGCTGAAAACGGTTGGCGCGGATTCATTAAACGCACTGATCGGCCAGATCGTGCCAAAAGACATCCAGCTTGCCACGCCGCCTCAGGTGGGAGAAGCCACCACGGAATTCGCCGCACTGGCGGAGCTGAAGGCCATCGCTGGCCTTAACAAGCGCTATAAGTCTTACATTGGCATGGGCTACACCAACGTGCAGTTACCGCCGGTTATCCTGCGTAATATGCTGGAAAACCCGGGCTGGTACACCGCCTATACCCCGTATCAGCCGGAAGTGTCCCAGGGCCGTCTGGAAGCGCTGCTGAACTTCCAGCAGGTGACGCTCGACCTGACCGGGATGGATATCGCTTCCGCCTCGTTGCTGGATGAAGCGACCGCGGCAGCTGAAGCCATGGCGATGGCAAAACGCGTCAGCAAGCTGAAAAATGCCAACCGCTTCTTCGTGGCGGCGGACGTGCATCCGCAGACGCTGGACGTGGTGCGTACCCGTGCGGAAACCTTTGGTTTTGACGTGATTGTCGACGACGCTGACAAAGTGCTGGATCACCAGGATGTCTTTGGTGTGCTGCTACAGCAGGTTGGCACCACCGGCGAAGTGCATGATTACAGCGCACTGATTGCCGAGCTGAAATCCCGCAAAGTGGTGGTCAGCGTTGCCGCTGATTTTATGGCGCTGGTGCTGCTGACGGCTCCGGGCAAACAGGGGGCGGATATTGTATTCGGCTCGGCCCAGCGTTTCGGCGTGCCGATGGGCTACGGCGGACCGCACGCGGCATTCTTTGGCGCGAAAGATGAATTTAAACGTTCCATGCCAGGCCGCATTATTGGCGTATCGAAAGATGCCGCCGGTAACACCGCGCTGCGCATGGCGATGCAGACTCGCGAGCAGCATATCCGCCGCGAGAAAGCGAACTCTAATATCTGTACTTCTCAGGTTCTGCTGGCAAACATCGCCAGCCTGTACGCCGTCTTCCACGGCCCGGTTGGGCTGAAACGCATTGCCGGCCGCATCCACCGTCTGGCGGATATTCTGGCCTGTGGCCTGCAGCAGAAAGGCCTGAAGCTGCGTCATGAGCACTACTTCGACACGCTGTGCGTTGACGTCGCAGATAAAGCGGCGGTGCTGGCACGTGCGGATGCCGCACAAATTAACCTGCGCAGCGACATTCATCACGCCGTGGGCATCACCCTTGATGAATCCACCACGCGCGACGATATCGTCAACCTGTTTAATGTCGTGCTGGGCGATGCGCACGGTCTGGATATTGATGCGCTGGACAAAGAGGTCGCGCATGACAGCCGCTCTATTCAGGAGAGCATGCTGCGCAATGACGCTATCCTGACGCATCCGGTGTTCAACCGTTATCACAGCGAAACCGAGATGATGCGTTATATGCACTCTCTGGAGCGCAAAGATCTGGCGCTGAACCAGGCGATGATCCCGCTGGGCTCGTGCACCATGAAGCTGAACGCCGCGGCAGAAATGATCCCTATCACCTGGCCTGAGTTCTCCGAGCTGCACCCGTTCTGCCCACCAGAGCAGGCGGAAGGGTATCATGTCATGATCAACCAGCTTTCCGACTGGCTGGTGAAACTGACCGGTTATGACGCGCTCTGCATGCAGCCGAACTCCGGTGCGCAGGGGGAATATGCGGGGCTGCTGGCAATCCGTCACTATCACGAAAGCCGTAACGAAGGCCACCGTGATATCTGCCTGATCCCGAGCTCTGCCCACGGCACCAACCCGGCGTCTGCCCAGATGGCGGGCATGGAAGTGGTGGTCGTGGCGTGTGATAAGAACGGTAACATCGACCTGGCCGACCTGCGCGCGAAAGCCGAGCAGGCGGGCGATAAGCTCTCCTGCATCATGGTGACCTACCCGTCGACTCACGGCGTGTACGAAGAAACCATCCGCGAAGTGTGTGAAGTGGTGCATCAGTTCGGCGGTCAGGTGTACCTCGACGGCGCGAACATGAATGCTCAGGTGGGTATTACTTCTCCGGGCTTCATCGGCGCGGACGTGTCGCACCTGAACCTGCATAAAACCTTCTGCATCCCACACGGTGGTGGCGGTCCGGGCATGGGGCCTATCGGCGTGAAAGCGCACCTGGCGCCATTCGTGCCGGGTCACAGCGTCGTGCAGATTGAAGGTATGCTGACCCGTCAGGGCGCGGTCTCTGCTGCACCGTTCGGTAGCGCTTCAATCCTGCCAATCAGCTGGATGTACATCCGCATGATGGGCGCGGAAGGGCTGAAACAGGCAAGCCAGGTCGCGATCCTGAATGCTAACTATATTGCGACTCGCCTGAAGTCGGCTTTCCCGGTGCTTTACACCGGTCGCGATGGGCGTGTGGCACACGAGTGCATCCTCGATATTCGTCCGCTGAAAGAAGCGACGGGTATTAGCGAACTGGATATCGCCAAGCGTCTGATCGACTACGGCTTCCACGCACCAACCATGTCGTTCCCGGTTGCGGGTACGCTGATGGTGGAGCCAACGGAGTCTGAAAGCAAAGCCGAGCTGGACCGCTTTATCGACGCGATGCTGGCCATCCGCATGGAGATAGACCGCGTGCAGGACGGCGAATGGACGCTGGAAGATAACCCGTTGGTTAACGCTCCGCACACCCAGCACGAGATGGTGGCCGAGTGGAATCACGGTTATTCCCGTGAACTGGCTGTCTTCCCGGCAGGCGTGGCGAATAAATACTGGCCGACCGTGAAGCGTCTTGATGACGTATACGGCGACCGTAACCTGTTCTGCTCCTGTGTGCCGATGAGCGAATACCAGTAATTTTTTTGCTGTAGTAACGTAAGCCGGGTAAGGCGAAGCCGCCACCCGGCTTTTTTATTGGGAGAAGAGAATGGCAATTGCACTGGTCACCGGCGCCAGCCGCGGCATTGGCAAAGCCACCGCGCTGCAACTGGCTCGCGAAGGTTATACCGTGGCGGTGAACTATCACCACAATATCAAAGCCGCAAAGGACGTCATCAATCAGATCGTTGAGGCGGGTGGAAAAGCATTTGCCCTGCGTGCAGACATTAGCGATGAAGCGCAGGTCATGGCCATGTTTGACAGCCTCGATCGCGAAGGTGAGCCCCTTACCGCGCTGGTCAATAATGCAGGCATCCTGTTTGAGCAATCCACTATTGAGAATCTGTCCGCTGAACGCATTAACCGCGTGCTGAGCACCAACGTCACGGGCTATTTTCTCTGCTGCCGTGAGGCGGTAAAGCGCATGTCGCACAAACATGGCGGTAAGGGTGGCGCGATTGTCAATGTCTCCTCTGCCGCGTCTCGTCTGGGCGCGCCGGGGGAGTATGTCGATTACGCGGCCTCCAAAGGCGCGGTAGATTCCCTGACTACCGGATTATCGCTGGAGGTAGCGGCGCAGGGTATCCGCGTAAACTGCGTGCGGCCCGGGCTGATTTATACCGATATTCACGCGTCTGGTGGGGAGCCGGGGCGGGTGGATCGCGTGAAATCGTTACTGCCGATGCAGCGCGGCGGCCAGCCGGAAGAGGTCGCGCAGGCGATAGTCTGGCTGCTGAGCGAGAAGGCATCATACGTGACGGGCAGTTTTATTGAACTGGCGGGCGGGAAATAAACGCCGGGTGGCGGCTTCGCCTTACCCGGCCTACGATTCGCAGGTTTTGTAGGCCGGTGCAAGCGTAGCGCCGCCCGGCGTTACGGCGTTAAAGTTGCTCGCCGTTGCTGGCAATCACGCCTTTATACCATTCGAAGCTTTTCTTACGGGAACGCGACATGTCGCCGGTGCCGTCGTCGTGTTTATTGACGTAGATAAAACCGTAGCGCTTGCTGTACTGGCCGGTAGTGAATGACACGCAGTCAATGCAGCCCCATGGCGTATAGCCCATCAGATCCACGCCATCGTGGGTGACAGCTTTGATCATCTCTTCAACGTGGGCGCGCAGGTAGTCGATACGATAGTCATCGTTGATGCTGCCATCCTCTTCCACCTTATCGTAGGCACCGAAGCCGTTTTCCACGATAAACAGCGGCTTCTGATAGCGTTCGTACAGTTCGCACAGGGAATAACGCAGGCCCACCGGGTCAATCTGCCAGCCCCAGTCGGACGCCTTGACGTGCGGATTAGGTACGCTGCCCTCGAAGCCAGAAATCGCGTCACCGGTGCCACCTTCCGCTTTCACCGCATTGGTCATGTAGTAGCTGAAGCCCAGGTAGTCGCAGGTACCTTCGCGCAGGATCTGCTCATCGCCTGCGTCCATTTTGATGGAGAAACCGCGGCGCTCCCATTCATTCAGTACGTAAGACGGATAGTAGCCACGCAGCTGAACATCGGTAAAGACATAGCGCTCGCGCATGGATTCCTGGGCGAACATCACGTCTTCCGGTTTGCAGGAGAATGGATAGAGCGCTACCATGGCCAGCATGCAGCCGACTTTCATCTCCGGATTGATACGGCGCGCGGCTTTCACCGCCAGGGCACTCGCCACAAACTGGTGGTGCAGCACCTGATACATGGTCTCTTCCGGATTTTCATGTTCGGTATAGACCACGCCTGAGCAGCAATAACCAAAGAGCGGCGCACGCCAGTTACGCTGGTTGTTGATTTCATTGAAGGTCATCCAGTATTTGACCTTGTGCTTGTAGCGCTCAAAAACCACTTCCGCGAAGCGTACAAAGAAATCGACCACTTTACGGTTGGTCCAGCTGCCGTACTCCTGCACCAGGTGCAGCGGCATTTCGAAGTGGGAGAGGGTGATCACCGGCTCGATGTTGTATTTCAGCAGCTCATCGAACATGTCGTCATAGAACTTCAGCCCTTCCTCGTTTGGCTGCGTTTCGTCACCTTTCGGGAAGATGCGCGTCCAGGCAATCGAGGTGCGGAAACATTTGAAGCCCATCTCGGCAAACAGCTTGATATCTTCTTTGTAGTGGCCGTGGAAGTCGATGGCCTCGTGATTTGGGTAGTATTTACCCGGCACTACGTCCTGCGTGATTTCGCGCGGCACGCCGTGCGCCCCGCCGGTCAGTACGTCGCAGATGCTCGGCCCCTTGCCGCCTTTGTCCCAGCCGCCTTCAACCTGATGCGCCGCAACGGCACCGCCCCATAGAAAATCTTTCGGTAAGGTCAATTTTTTCATCGCTGCTATTCTCAATAAATGACGTATTGGTTTTGAGTCTAGCAAAGCGAAATTGAATGTCACGATATAACAATTCGCGGAAATTGTGATTTGTCACATCAAAAAAACAGGATGTTTTATTCCGCCAGTTTCTTCGCCAGTTTGCGTCCGAGAGATTCCAGAATATAGATAACGGGGATTTGTGTGGTGATGTCGTAGACGCCTGCAATACGCGTCTGGGGAACGTGCCATGAGAGATTAAAGTCCGCCAGTTTTGCCAGGCGCGAGTGTTCATGGCTGGTAATGGAGAGAACCTTGCAGTGATGCAGGCTGAACTGGCTGGCGAAGCGCAGGATCTCCTCGGTCTCGCCCGACACAGAGAGCACAATTGCCAGTGCATTTTTCGCCATATCATTGGTGACCGGGAAATAAGGGTCATCAATATGGTTGCTGAATTTTCCGATATTCGAAAAGAAACGGGCACCGTATTTTGCCAGAGATCCTGATGTCCCTGCGCCGACAAATATAATTCGCTCCGAAGAGAGAATGATATTTACCGCGTCATCCAGTAAAGCGTCGAACTCTTCATTATTCACGCTTTTAAAGAAACTGATAATTTCGCTGGCGCCGAAATTCGCCTGCTGAGGTTCGTTCTGTTCAAGATAGAGCTTAAAGCGCACGCGAAACTCAGAATACCCTTCACAGTTGAGCTTACGGCAAAAGCGCAGGATGGTGGTGGTTGAGACGCCCGCCGCATCCGCCAGTTCGCGGATGGTCATGTACATCACTTTGTCACGGTTTTTAATGACATAGTTGTAGACCATCATCTCCAGGTTATTGAGACTGGCAATGGCGGAGTGGGTGAACATACTCACAGTGGCAAAACTCTCATTCAGACCTCGTTTAACCATCATAACATGCAGCCAGACGGCAGGATCTAATTTTATGCTATTGATTCATAACGCATAAACTTTAATGTGAACAAATGTCAGGTGAAAAATATATCTATGCTTTTGATTTTTATTGTAAAAAAATTACATGGAAAATATTTTAGCTAACAGGTGTTCACTGGAATCATTCTCAGTTAGCATAGTCATGCGATGAATAATCATCTTTAGTTTCCCGGAGTTTTGTATGGCGAGCAGACCATTAATCGCACAGGGATATTCACTGGCGGAGGAAGTAGCCAACAGCATCAGCCATGGCATTGGCCTGGTGTTTGGGATAGTCGGTTTAGTGTTATTGCTGGTACAGGCGGTTGATACCAATGCCAGCGCGATGGCGATTACCAGCTATAGCCTGTATGGCGGAAGCATGATCCTTTTATTCCTGGCGTCGACGCTCTATCACGCGATTCCGCATCAACGGGCCAAGATATGGCTCAAGAAATTTGACCACTGTGCTATCTATCTGCTTATTGCAGGAACCTATACGCCTTTTCTGCTGGTGGGGCTCAACTCGCCGCTGTCGCGCGGACTGATGATTGTCATCTGGAGCCTGGCGCTGCTGGGGATCCTCTTCAAGCTAACCATTGCACACCGGTTTAAAGTGTTGTCACTGGTGACCTATCTGACCATGGGGTGGCTGTCGCTGATTGTGGTGTATCAACTGGCGATTAAGCTGGCGGTTGGCGGGGTTACGTTGCTGGCAGTGGGAGGCGTAGTGTACTCGCTGGGCGTCATTTTCTACGTCTGCAAGCGCATTCCATACAATCATGCCATCTGGCATGGTTTTGTACTGGGCGGCAGCGTGTGCCATTTTTTGGCAATTTATTTGTATGTGGGGCAGGTGTAGTTTGTTGTCGGGTGGCGGCTTCGCCTTACCCGACCTACGGGATCGGCTGGCCCGGTAAGCGCAGCGCCACCGGGCGATACAGCATCACTCTTCCAGCGAATACGGTAACGGCTCAATACTCAACGTATTCGCATCATCACGCACGCGGAACACGCTGTCGGCTTCCATGTCGTTGTTCATGACGGCCTGGACTAAAAGACGACCATCATCCAGCTGTACGGCGGCTAACACGGTGCCGGTACGGCGCCAGTTATCGCCCATTTTCAGCTCTAAATCTTCACCCGCTTCCGGTACGCGGCTGGCATGACCTGCCAGTGTCCACAGTGCACGTTTATTTGCCCCACGGAATTTTGCACGCGCCACCATCTCCTGGCCGGTGTAACAGCCTTTTTTAAAGCTGATGCCGCCCAGCGCCTGCAGGTTAGTGGCCTGTGGAATAAACTGCGCGCTGTTGGCGGCGTCAATGATCGGCAGACCGGCTTCAATATTCAGCGCCAGCCACTGCTGGCTGTTGTTGAGCTGCGCTTCGCCGCGCAGTGCTTCGGTGACGCGTTCGGCGGTTGCGGCATCCGTGACAAGCAGGAAGCGCTCCGCCGGATGTTCAAACCACAGGATGGAGGTGGCCCCCTCGCTGACGACCTGTTTTTCTGCATCCGGCAGCTCAGCAAACAGATTTTTCAGCGCGGCACGTGCCTGGAAGCCCGCCACGCCCAGCAGAACATGCTCGTCGTCCGGGACGATAGTGACTTTGGAAAAGACTGCATACTTTTTCAGCTCTTTGAGCTGCGCATCTCGCAGGCTGCGGCGTTCGATAAAGGCAAACCCGTCCTGACGGCGGAAAAGACGCAGATTGCTCCACATTTTGCCTTTGGGGTCACAATGCGCCGCCAGCAGGTGCTGGTGTTCGGTCATCTGGCTGACGTCGGCGGTGACCTGGCCCTGGAGGTATTTTTCAGCGTCGGCGCCGGCGAGCGTCGCCAGCGCCCAGTCATCAAGAGAAATAAGCGTCAGCGGCAGACGCGCAGAGGCGGCGGGCTGGCGAGGAGAAAATGGTGTAAATGCCATAACGATATCCTGAATTGCTTAACGCTTTGATAATGCCTAATGGTAAAAGAGCCTGCTGGCAATGCAAGCGCTTTCAGCAGACCATTTGTGCCATAAACCGGTTATGCGTAGCGCTACGCAAAATAGTGTAATCCGCTGTCTTTGTAGGGGTTATTCTGGAAGCCTGCTCGTTGATCGCAATATTCCAGTAATGAAACGGTCAAAAACACGTTACACTAGCTGGTGTCCCCGTAGAGAAATAAAGAACACTGAACGGGGGCCCGACTGTGCCAAACGTAATGCAGGAAACTGAACATGGATATTAACAACAAGGCCCGTATTCACTGGGCGTGCCGTCGCGGCATGCGTGAACTTGATATTTCCATCATGCCTTTCTTCGAATATGAGTATGACAGCTTAAGCGATGATGATAAGCGGCTGTTTGTTCGCCTGCTTGAGTCTGACGATCCGGATTTATTCAACTGGCTGATGAACCACGGCAAACCCGCCGACACCGAGTTGCAACGGATGGTGCAATTAATTCAAACACGGAATCGGGAACGTGGTCCTGTGGCAATCTGATCTTCGCGTCTCGTGGCGCTCGCAGTGGATGTCGTTAATGCTCCACGGCCTGGTTGCGGCCATCGTGTTACTCATGCCATGGCCCCTGAGCTATACGCCGCTGTGGCTGCTGTTACTTTCGTTTGTCGTTTTTGACAGCGTACGCAGCCAGCGTCGCATTAATGCTCGTCAGGGTGAGATCAAGTTACTGATGGATTCCCGCCTGCGCTGGCAGGGAAAAGAGTGGGATATTCTGGGTATGCCATGGATGCTCAACTCCGGCATGATGTTACGGTTGCGCAATGTGGACGGCGGGCGTTGCCAGCACCTGTGGCTGGCGGCTGACAGTATGGATGCTTCAGAATGGCGAGATCTGCGCCGGATGTTGTTGCAACAGCCGACGCAGGAGTAACCCACTTAGCTAAATTTTTCTGCCATTTCGCCAAGTATCTGTTCGCACCAGGCCTGCAGGCGCTCGTCGCTGAGATCGTACTGATTGGTTTCATCCAGCGCGAGTCCGACAAACAGCTGGCCGTCGGCAATGATCGGTTTTTGACTGGTGAACTCGTATCCTTGGGTTGGCCAGTAGCCGATAAACGTCGCCCCTTTCGGTACCAGTTTGTCATGCAGCATGCCAAGTGCATCAAGAAACCATTCGCCGTAGCCCAACTGATCGCCCATGCCGTACATCGCAATGATTTTGCCGTCGAGATTGACTGAATCGAGCTGATCCCAGATGGCTTCCCAGTCTTCCTGTATCTCACCAAAATCCCAGGTTGGGATGCCGAGGATCAGTACATCGTACTGTTCCATCAGCGCGACCGCGTCATCTTTCAGGTTATGCAACGTCACCAGTTCGGGGCCAATGATGTCGCGAATTTTCTCTGCCGCCATTTCGGTGTAGCAGGTGCTGGAACCATAGAAAAGACCAATATTCATCGCGTAACTATCTCAATTCATGCTTTGACTTTGTGCGTAGTGTACCAGAAACCGGTCGCAATCAGGCATAATGGCCTGACTGCAGAATCAAAGGGGCCGATGTGGAAAAGGATCTCGCACTCGTTGAACAGTTTCTCGATGCGCTGTGGCTGGAAAAAAATCTGGCCGAGAACACGCTCAGTGCCTATCGGCGCGATCTCACCATGCTGGTGGAGTGGCTGGCGCGTCGCGAATTATCGTTGGCGAGTGCGCAAAGCGACGACCTTCAGGCGCTGCTCGCGGAACGGGTTGAAGGGGGCTATAAGGCCACCAGTTCTGCACGCTTGCTCAGCGCGATGCGTCGGCTGTTCCAGCATCTCTACCGTGAGAAGATTCGGGAAGACGATCCGAGTGCGCTGCTGGCGTCCCCAAAACTTCCGCAGCGGCTGCCGAAAGATCTCAGCGAAGCACAAGTTGAGAGATTATTACAGTCACCTGCTGTTGACCTGCCGCTGGAGTTACGCGATAAAGCCATGCTTGAGCTATTGTATGCTACCGGTTTGCGTGTCTCTGAACTGGTTGGCCTGACGATGAGCGACATCAGCCTGCGTCAGGGCGTGGTGCGCGTCATCGGTAAAGGAAATAAGGAAAGGCTGGTGCCGCTGGGAGAAGAAGCGGTTTACTGGCTGGAAACGTATCTTGAGCATGGCCGTCCATGGTTGCTCAATGGCGTGTCTATCGACGTCCTGTTTCCGAGCCAGCGCGCACAGCAGATGACACGACAAACGTTCTGGCATCGCATCAAGCATTACGCCACACTGGCGGGTATCGACAGTGAAAAGCTTTCGCCGCACGTATTGCGTCACGCTTTCGCGACGCATCTGTTAAACCACGGCGCAGATTTACGCGTGGTGCAGATGCTACTGGGACACAGCGATCTTTCTACGACGCAAATTTACACCCATGTCGCGACGGAACGCCTGCGGCAGCTACACCAACAGCACCACCCTCGTGCGTGAGTGCCGACAAATTGTAACGGGATCAACTATGAAAAAGTCTTTCGCGCTGTTCACCCTGCTGGCAGCCTCTTTTACCGGGTTCGCCCATGCGGATGACGCCGCTATTAAACAGTCACTGGCTAAACTGGGCGTTACCAGCAGCGACATCCAGTCTGCACCGGTTGCCGGGATGAAAACGGTACTGACTAACAGCGGCGTGCTGTATGTCACCGAAGACGGCAAACATATTATTCAGGGGCCAATGTATGACGTGAGCGGCGCGCAGCCGGTCAATGTCACCAACCAGCTGCTGATGAAAAACCTGAATGCGCTCGAAAAAGAGATGATCGTCTATAAAGCGGCGCAGGAAAAACATGTGATTACCGTCTTCACCGACATCACCTGTGGCTACTGCCACAAGCTCCATGAGCAGATGAAAGACTATAACGCGCTGGGCATTACCGTGCGTTACCTGGCCTTCCCGCGTGCAGGCGTGCAGAGCCAGCCAGAGCAAGACATGAAAGCGATTTGGTGTGCGAAAGATCGCAACAAAGCGTTTGACGATGCGATGAGCGGTAAAGAGGTTAAGCCTGCGTCCTGCGATATCGATATTGCTAACCACTACGCGCTGGGCGTGCAGTTCGGCGTAAGCGGTACGCCAGCGATTGTCCTGAGCAATGGCTATGTTGTGCCGGGTTACCAGGGACCAAAAGAGATGAAAGAGTTCCTCGACGCGCACCAGAAACAGTTTGGTGGTAAATAATCCGCGTGAAAGCCCCGATAAAATTGCGCCGCCGCGAGGCGGTTGAACCGGTTGATTTGCCAGACGATCTCCCACCCCTGCTGAAGCGTCTCTACGCCAGCCGCGGCGTGCGCAGTGCTGAGGATCTTGAACGCAGCGTCAAAGGGATGCTGCCCTGGCAGCAGCTCAACGGCATCGAAAAAGCCATCGAAATGCTCTACAACGCGCTCCGTGAGGGAACGCGTATTGTGGTGGTAGGGGATTTCGATGCAGATGGCGCAACCAGTACGGCCTTGAGCGTATTGAGTCTGCGCGCGCTGGGCTGCGATAACGTCACTTACCTTGTGCCGAACCGCTTTGAAGACGGTTACGGCCTCAGCCCGGAAGTGGTCGATCAGGCTCACGCCCGCGGGGCACAGATGATCATGACCGTTGATAACGGGATCTCTTCCCATGCAGGTGTCGATCATGCGCACGCGCTGGGGATCCCGGTGTTGGTCACCGATCACCACTTGCCGGGTGAAACATTGCCGGACGCTGAAGCGATCATCAATCCCAACCTGCGCGACTGCGATTTCCCGTCAAAATCTCTCGCCGGTGTGGGGGTAGCGTTTTATCTGATGCTGGCGCTGCGGACCCTGCTTCGTGATAAGGGCTGGTTCGAATCACGCGGTATCGCCATACCAAACCTGGCCGAATATCTCGACCTGGTGGCGCTGGGTACCGTCGCGGATGTCGTGCCGCTCGATACCAATAACCGTATTTTGACCTGGCAGGGCTTAAGCCGCATTCGCGCGGGCAAGTGCCGTCCGGGGATTAAGGCGCTGCTGGAAATTGCCAACCGCGATCCGCTCAAGCTGGCGGCAAGTGATTTGGGTTTTGCCCTCGGGCCGCGTCTGAACGCTGCCGGAAGGCTGGACGATATGTCCGTCGGTGTGGCGCTGCTGCTGTGCGATAACATCGGCGAAGCGCGCGTCCTGGCCAATGAGCTCGACGCGTTGAACCAGACCCGTAAAGAGATAGAGCAGGGAATGCAGGCCGAAGCGCTGACCCTTTGCGAAAAACTCGAACGCAGCGGTGAAACGCTGCCGGGCGGGCTGGCGATGTATCATCCTGAGTGGCATCAGGGTGTGGTTGGCATTCTGGCCTCGCGCATTAAAGAGCGCTTCCACCGCCCGGTGATCGCGTTTGCCCCGGCTGGTGACGGCACGCTGAAAGGCTCTGGCCGTTCGATTCAGGGTCTTCACATGCGTGATGCACTGGAGCGTCTGGATACGCTGTACCCGGGCCTGATGATCAAATTTGGCGGCCATGCGATGGCGGCGGGTCTGTCGCTGGAAGAGGCGAAATTTGACGAATTTCAGCGGCTATTTGGTGAACTGGTCACCGACTGGATAGACCCTGCCTTGTTGCAGGGAGAAGTGGTGTCCGACGGCGAGCTCTCACCGCATGAGATGACAATGGACGTGGCGCAGATGCTGCGCGATGCCGGTCCGTGGGGACAGATGTTCCCTGAACCGCTGTTCGACGGCCGTTTCCGCCTGCTTCAGCAACGTATCGTCGGCGAGCGTCATCTGAAAGTCATGGTTGAGCCCGTTGGCGGCGGACCGCTACTGGACGGCATCGCCTTCAACGTCGATACGGCCATCTGGCCGGACAACGGCGTGCGCGAGGTCGAACTGGCATACAAACTGGATATCAACGAGTTTCGCGGAAACCGCACCCTTCAGATCATCATCGACAATATCTGGCCAATTTAGCGGCAGTAATCTCTATAAAAAAGGGCGTGGATTCGGTACAATCCCGCTCTTATCACCGCATTTTGACAAGTCCATAAAAGAAAACAGACCATGTTTGAAATTAATCCGGTAAAAAACCGTATTCAGGACCTCACGGAGCGCTCTGACGTTCTTAGGGGGTATCTTTGACTACGATGCCAAGAAAGAGCGTCTTGAAGAAGTAAACGCCGAGCTGGAACAGCCGGACGTCTGGAACGAACCTGAACGCGCACAGGCGTTGGGTAAAGAGCGTTCCTCTCTCGAAGCTATCGTAGATACGCTGGATCAAATGGCTCAGGGGCTGGAAGATGTTTCCGGTTTGCTCGAGCTAGCCGTCGAAGCCGACGACGAAGAAACCTTTAACGAAGCCGTGGCAGAACTCGACGTGCTGGAAGAGAAGCTGGCGCAGCTGGAATTCCGTCGTATGTTCTCCGGCGAATACGACAGCGCTGACTGTTACCTCGATATTCAGGCAGGTTCTGGCGGTACCGAAGCGCAGGACTGGGCCAGCATGCTGACGCGTATGTACCTGCGTTGGGCAGAAGCGCGCGGCTTCAAAACAGAAATCATCGAAGAGTCTGAAGGTGAAGTGGCCGGTATTAAATCCGTCACCATCAAGATCATTGGCGACTACGCCTACGGCTGGCTGCGTACCGAGACCGGCGTTCACCGTCTGGTGCGTAAGAGCCCGTTCGACTCCGGTGGCCGTCGCCATACCTCCTTCAGCTCGGCGTTTGTTTACCCGGAAGTTGACGAAGATATTGATATCGAAATTAACCCGGCGGACCTGCGTATTGACGTTTATCGCGCCTCCGGTGCGGGTGGTCAGCACGTTAACCGTACGGAATCGGCGGTGCGTATTACCCACATTCCAACCGGGCTGGTAACACAATGCCAGAACGACCGTTCCCAGCATAAGAACAAAGACCAGGCCATGAAGCAGATGAAAGCGAAGCTTTATGAGCTGGAGATGCAGAAGAAAAATGCTGAGAAACAGGCGATGGAAGATAACAAGTCCGACATCGGTTGGGGCAGCCAGATCCGTTCTTACGTCCTTGATGACTCCCGCATCAAAGACCTGCGTACCGGGGTTGAAACCCGTAACACGCAGGCGGTGCTGGACGGCAGCCTGGACCAATTTATCGAAGCAAGTTTGAAAGCAGGGTTATGAGGAACCAACATGTCTGAACAACAAGCACAGGGCGCTGACGCGGTAGTCGATCTTAACAACGAACTGAAAACCCGCCGCGAGAAGCTGGCAGCGCTGCGTGAGCAGGGCGTGCCGTTCCCGAACGATTTTCGTCGTGACCACACCTCAGACCAACTGCACGCTGACTTCGACGGTAAAGAGAACGAAGAGCTGGAAGCGCTGAACATCGAAGTGGCCGTTGCTGGCCGTATGATGACCCGTCGTATTATGGGTAAAGCCTCCTTCGTGACTTTGCAGGACGTGGGTGGCCGTATTCAGCTGTATGTTTCCCGTGACGATCTGCCGGAAGGCATCTACAACGAGCAGTTCAAGAAGTGGGATCTGGGCGATATCCTTGGCGCGAAAGGTAAACTGTTCAAAACCAAAACCGGTGAACTGTCTATCCACTGTACCGAGCTGCGTCTGCTGACCAAAGCGCTGCGTCCGCTGCCGGACAAATTCCACGGCCTGCAGGATCAGGAAGCGCGCTATCGTCAGCGTTATCTGGATCTCATCTCTAACGATGAATCCCGCAAGACCTTCAAAATTCGCTCCCAGATCATGGCCGGTATTCGCCAGTTCATGGTGAACCGCGACTTTATGGAAGTGGAAACCCCGATGATGCAGGTGATCCCAGGCGGTGCGTCTGCCCGTCCATTCATCACCCATCATAACGCCCTGGACCTGGACATGTACCTGCGTATCGCGCCGGAACTGTACCTGAAGCGTCTGGTGGTAGGTGGCTTTGATCGCGTATTCGAGATCAACCGTAACTTCCGTAACGAAGGTATCTCCGTTCGTCATAACCCAGAGTTCACCATGATGGAACTCTATATGGCGTATGCAGATTACAAAGATCTGATCGAGCTGACCGAATCCCTGTTCCGTACCCTGGCGCAGGACATTCTGGGCACCACCCAGGTCCCTTACGGTGAAGAAGTGTTCGACTTCGGCAAGCCGTTCGAAAAACTGACCATGCGCGAAGCGATCAAGAAATACCGTCCTGAAACCAACATGGCGGATCTGGATAACTTCGACTCTGCGAAAGCGATCGCGGAAAGCATCAGTATCAAGGTAGAGAAGAGTTGGGGTCTGGGCCGTATCGTGACCGAGATCTTCGAAGAAGTGGCCGAAGCGCACCTGATTCAGCCGACCTTCATCACCGAATACCCTGCTGAAGTGTCTCCGCTGGCGCGTCGTAATGACGAGAACCCGGAAATCACTGACCGTTTCGAATTCTTCATCGGCGGCCGTGAAATCGGCAACGGCTTTAGCGAGCTGAACGATGCGGAAGATCAGGCGCAGCGCTTCCAGGATCAGGTTGATGCGAAAGCAGCGGGCGATGACGAAGCGATGTTCTTCGACGAAGACTACGTGACCGCGCTGGAGCACGGCCTGCCACCAACGGCGGGTCTGGGTATTGGTATCGACCGTATGGTCATGCTGTTCACCAACAGCCACACCATCCGTGACGTGATCCTGTTCCCGGCGATGCGTCCGGTGAAATAAGGCGTTAAGATGTAAAAAAAGCCCCGAAAGGGGCTTTTTTATTGCGCGGCAAACGCTCTCAAAGCGTCTCGTGCGACCGTTGCTTCCAGCACCATCCACGGGCTGAAACCCCAGGGCGCGGCGTTTAGGGCGTGGAACAACGATTCCAGCTTAACCCATTCAAATTCCATCACTTCTTCGTGATTAATACGCAGTTCGCTGGTAATGCGTGCCGCGAATACCGGGCAAATCTCATTTTCCACAATCCCGGAAGGATCGGTTTCGCGGTAGCGAAACTCGGCGGCCACGGGGGTAATCGCCGTGATTTCAGCGCCAACCTCATAGCGGCAGCGGCGGATAATCGCCTCTTCCGTCTTTTCACCGGTTTGAGGGTGCCCGCAGACGGAATTCGTCCAGACACCCGGCCAGGCTTTTTTGCTTAGCGCGCGTCGGGTGACCAGACACTCCCCTTCGGCGTTAAACAGCCAGGAGGAGAAGGCCAGATGCAGAGGGGTTTGGGTGGTGTGTGCGGCGTACTTTTCCTGAGTGCCAATCACCATTCCCTGGTCGTTTACCAAAATAACGTGTTCTTGAATACTCATTCGTGCTCCAGTGCCAACGATGCGGATGGTTCTGCACCATCAGCAGAGCAGTATTATACGGCATTCTTATACGAACGGTTTGACCCACAGAGCGGAAAAGGGCTGACCCATTTCTGCCAGGGCTGGTATCATAGGGCGCCATTCACGCTGACCGAGGATCTGTTTTGTTTGCAGGAAGCCTGACGAGAAACCCCATCATCGCCATTTTTTGCCTGACGCTGACATTATTACTGGCCGGCTGTTCGGGGAGTAAATCTTCGGATATGGGCAGCTATTCCGGTTCGGTCTACACCGTTAAGCGCGGTGACACGCTGTATCGGATTTCGCGTGCGACGGGGACCAGCGTGAAGGATCTGGCGCGTCTGAATAACATCTCTCCACCGTATACCATCGAAGTGGGGCAGAAGCTGAAGGTTAGCGGCAGTTCGACCTCGGGTAAAAAATCTTCTGCGAAAGGCAAAACCGCCAAAGTGACGCCATCCTATGCGGTGCCGCAGTCCTCCTGGCCACCGGTCGGTCAACGCTGCTGGATTTGGCCAGCCAGCGGTAAAGTGGTGCTGCCGTACTCCCTGTCTGAAGGGGGTAACAAAGGCATTGATATCGCCGCTGCACGCGGTACGCCGGTTTATGCCTCAGGCGCAGGTAAGGTGGTTTATGTCGGTAACCAGCTACGCGGCTACGGTAACCTGATCATGATTAAGCATGGCGAAGACTACATCACGGCCTATGCGCACAACGACACGATGCTGGTCAATAACGGGCAAAACGTCAAAGCAGGGCAGAAGATTGCCACCATGGGCAGCACGGGAACGGATTCGGTGAAGCTGCACTTCCAGATTCGTTATAAGGCGACGGCCATCGATCCGCAGCGTTATCTTCCGGCACCCGGCAGCAAACCGAAGTGCTAAGTGATTATTTTATCGCCACTTAGTGGTGAAGAGGCTTGTATGAAGAGGCGTAAGGTCTATAATGCCTTACGCACCTCAAAGCGGGCGTAGTTCAATGGTAGAACGAGAGCTTCCCAAGCTCTATACGAGGGTTCGATTCCCTTCGCCCGCTCCACTCCTTTAAAAGCCTTGTAACCTCTTCCCTTTACCTTGAACAACAAGCTTCTGTTTTAGCTGATTATTTTTTTTTGCTGGTTTATGGGATCAGTAATAAGTTTACATCTGGGGAGCGGTATAATTTTGCGTATCACATCCAAACTGATAAATCAGAGACGCATTTAGTCACTGCTGATATTTCTTATCCCGGAAAATAAAGGACTGTACTCCCTGGTGCGGTAATTAGCCATTCCAGTGATCTGGCTGGCCTCCTGTACCCTGTGACGCCTGGGCGTAAATGCAGGTCAGTATAAATACGATCAGAGAATGCTGTTGTTCGTCTTCAAAGATAAAGCTATGACGTTCAAGTCCTTCTAATACTTCCTCAAGCGACAATCTGATCATTTATCTTCCCCGTTGCAGCCTCGCATCCATGCACGACAGAAGATCCAGCCGATGACGAGCCATAGCACTGACAGCGCCACTATTTCTAAAAAGATTTTCATTTTGTTTTGGTGAGTGATTATTATCCTGGTAACGTTTCTGGGCGGTATTATTACTGGTGAGATCGGATGGGGCAAGTCACTAATTTTAATCGGGTATTAGTAGTGCTAATAGTCTCATTCTTCTTATAAGGCATAAAGCATCCGTCGCGATTCAAACCCATCATTAAAAACATATGTGTTTTTCCGAATGTGTATTGAGTTTTCGTTCATGCCGAGTATCCTGTTGGTAAATACTCAGGAGGTTTGATGTCACTAACATCCTTACAACTCTTCAAATACCTCTCCGATGAAACCCGTCTGGGCATCGTACTGCTGCTCAGAGAGATGGGAGAGTTGTGCGTATGCGATCTCTGCACAGCGCTGGATCAGTCGCAGCCCAAGATCTCCCGTCATCTGGCAATGCTACGGGAAAGTGGGCTATTGCAGGATCGTAAGCAGGGCAAGTGGGTTCACTATCGTCTTTCCCCGCATATTCCGTCATGGGCTGCTCAGGTGATTGAGCAAGCCTGGTTAAGCCAGCAGGACGACGTACAGGCCATCGCCCGTAAGCTGGCAACGGCAAATTGCTCTGGTAGCGGTAAGGCTATTTGTCTCTAAAAAAAATTTGCCTGAACATATATGATTTTTCAAATGTGAGGTGTTCAGAATGAAAACGTTAACGGTGTTTGACCCGGCATTGTGCTGCAGTACCGGCGTATGTGGTTCAGATGTCGATCAGGTTCTGGTTGATTTTTCTGCGGATGTGCAGTGGTTGAAAGGACGCGGCGTACAGGTGGAACGTTACAACCTGGCGCAGCAGCCCATGAGCTTCGTTCAGAACGAAAAAGCGAAAGCCTTCCTTGAAGCCTCGGGAGCAGAAGGGCTTCCGCTACTGTTGCTGGACGGTGAAACGGTAATGGCCGGGCGATATCCAAAACGCGCTGAGCTGGCTCGCTGGTTTGGGATCCCGCTGGAAAAAGTGGGCCTGGCGCCCACCGGCTGCTGTGGTGGGAAGACTTCCTGTTGCTAAGTATGTCGGGAGGACATATGAAATTCTTACAGAATATCCCGCCTTACCTGTTTTTTACCGGAAAGGGCGGAGTGGGCAAAACCTCCATTTCCTGCGCGACGGCTATCCGCCTGGCGGGACGGGGTAAGCGGGTATTGCTGGTGAGTACCGATCCCGCTTCCAATGTCGGCCAGGTCTTTGATCAAACTATCGGTAACACGATCCACTCTGTTAATGCCGTTCCCGGGCTTTCCGCTCTGGAGATTGACCCACAGGAAGCTGCACAGCAGTATCGCGCCAGAATCGTTGATCCTGTTAAGGGGCTTTTGCCTGATGACGTCGTTAACAGCATCAGCGAGCAGCTTTCCGGCGCCTGTACGACTGAGATTGCGGCGTTCGATGAGTTCACCGGTTTATTGACAGACGCTTCCCTGCTGACCCGCTTCGATCACATCATTTTTGATACAGCGCCGACGGGCCACACTATTCGCCTGCTCCAGCTTCCCGGCGCCTGGAGTAGCTTCATTGAAAGTAACCCGGACGGTGCTTCCTGTCTCGGCCCAATGGCCGGGCTGGAAAAACAGCGTGAGCAGTACGCACACGCGGTAGAGGCGTTATCCGATCCTGCGCGTACCCGTCTGGTTCTGGTTGCACGACTGCAGAAATCCACTTTGCAGGAAGTCGCCCGCACCCATGAAGAACTGGCGGCGATCGGCCTGAAAAACCAGTATCTGGTGATTAATGGCGTTTTGCCGGCAGCCGAAGCGGAACATGACGCACTGGCTGCTGCGATATGGCAACGGGAGCAAGAGGCCCTGGCAAATCTTCCTGCCGGTTTATCCGGGCTGCCGACAGATACCTTATTACTGCAACCCGTCAACATGGTTGGCGTGTCGGCATTAAAGGGCCTGCTGGAAAGCCGTTCTGAGGCATTACCGCTCCCGGCAACGAACGCCCTGGATACGCCTGAAAACGCATCGCTCTCTGGCCTGGTCGAGGATATCGCCCGTAACGAACACGGCCTGATTATGCTGATGGGCAAAGGTGGCGTGGGTAAAACCACGATGGCGGCTGCCGTCGCCGTCAGGCTGGCAGACATGGGGTTTGATGTCCATCTCACCACCTCCGATCCCGCCGCACATCTCAGCACAACGCTAAATGGCAGCCTGAATAACCTGCAGGTCAGCCGGATCAACCCACACGAGGAAACCGAACGCTATCGCCGGCATGTCCTTGAGACGAAGGGAAAAGATCTGGACGAAGCAGGGAAACGGCTACTGGAAGAAGATTTACGTTCCCCCTGTACTGAAGAGATCGCCGTCTTCCAGGCATTTTCCCGCGTGATCCGCGAAGCAGGTAAGCGGTTTGTGGTGATGGATACGGCTCCCACGGGGCATACGCTGTTGCTGCTGGATGCAACCGGGGCTTATCACCGCGAAATTGCCAAAAAAATGGGCGACAAAGGCCATTTTACTACCCCGATGATGCAGCTTCAGGACCCGGAGCGAACCAAAGTGCTGCTGGTTACGCTTCCGGAAACCACTCCTGTGCTGGAGGCAGCGAATTTGCAGGCCGATCTTGAACGCGCGGGGATTCATCCGTGGGGCTGGATTATCAATAACAGCCTTTCTATTGCGGATACGCATTCTCCATTGCTTTGCCAGCGCGCCCGGCAGGAATTGCCGCAGATTGAGGCGGTTAAGCATCAGCATGCTGACCGTATAGCGCTTGTTCCGCTACTGGCGTCAGAGCCTGCCGGTATCGAAAAGCTCAGAGCGTTGATGCGTTAATTTTTTGGTTAATACAGGGCGGCAGAGCCGCTCTGTCAGGAGGTTTTATGTTACTGGCAGGCGCTATTTTTGTCCTGACCCTTGTTTTGGTTATCTGGCAGCCGAAGGGGTTGGGGATCGGCTGGAGCGCGACGCTGGGCGCAGCCCTGGCTTTGATTTCAGGCGTTGTGCATTTAGGCGATATTCCGGTGGTGTGGAATATCGTCTGGAACGCGACGGCAACGTTTATTGCCGTCATTATTATCAGCCTGCTGCTTGATGAATCCGGCTTTTTCGAATGGGCAGCGCTGCATGTATCGCGTTGGGGGAATGGTCGGGGCCGTTTGCTCTTTACCTATATCGTTCTGCTCGGCGCAGCGGTAGCGGCACTGTTTGCCAACGACGGTGCTGCTCTTATTCTGACACCGATCGTGATTGCCATGCTGCTGGCATTAGGGTTCAGCAAAGGCACCACGCTGGCATTCGTGATGGCCGCCGGGTTTATTGCCGATACCGCCAGTCTGCCGCTTATTGTGTCAAACCTGGTGAATATTGTTTCGGCAGACTTCTTCGGTCTGGGGTTCACCGAATACGCGTCGGTGATGGTTCCGGTCGATATTGCAGCCATTGTCACCACGCTTGTGATGCTGCATCTGTTCTTTCGCAAAGATATCCCGCCGACTTACGAGCTGTCTCTTCTTAAGACACCGGCAAAAGCGATTAAAGATCCGGCGACGTTTCGTACCGGCTGGGTCGTTTTAATTCTGTTGCTGGTAGGTTTTTTCGTCCTTGAGCCGCTCGGTATTCCGGTGAGCGCGATTGCGGCGGTGGGGGCCGTCATCCTGTTTGCTGTGGCGAAACGCGGCCATGCCATTAACACGGGCAAAGTGCTGCATGGCGCACCCTGGCAGATCGTCATCTTCTCGCTGGGGATGTACCTGGTGGTCTACGGCCTGCGCAACGCCGGGCTTACCGAATACCTTTCAGGTGTGCTGAACGTGCTGGCGGATAAAGGACTCTGGGCCGCGACGCTGGGTACCGGCTTCCTGACGGCTTTCCTGTCTTCCATCATGAATAACATGCCGACCGTGCTGGTTGGTGCGCTCTCTATTGATGGCAGCACCGCAACCGGTGTTATCAAAGAGGCGATGATCTACGCCAACGTGATTGGCTGCGACCTGGGGCCAAAAATCACCCCTATTGGGAGCCTGGCAACGCTGCTCTGGCTGCATGTCCTTTCACAGAAGAACATGACGATTACCTGGGGATATTATTTCCGCACCGGGATCGTTATGACTCTGCCTGTGCTGTTTGTAACGCTGGCCGCGCTGGCGCTACGTCTCTCTTTCACTTTGTAATGAGATACTGTTATGAGCAACATCACTATTTATCACAACCCGGCCTGCGGTACGTCGCGTAATACGCTGGAGATGATCCGCAACAGCGGAAATGAACCGACCGTCATTCATTACCTGGAGAATCCGCCGTCTCGCGATGAACTGGTCAAACTTATTGCAGATATGGGGATCACGGTACGTGCGCTGCTGCGTAAAAATGTCGAGCCTTATGAAGAACTGGGGCTGGCGGAAGATAAGTTTACTGACGATCGGTTAATCGACTTTATGCTGCAGCATCCGATCCTGATTAACCGGCCTATTGTCGTGACACCGCTGGGAACCAAACTGTGCCGTCCTTCAGAAGTGGTTCTGGATATTCTTCCGGATGCGCAGAAAGCGGCTTTCGCGAAGGAAGACGGCGAGAAGGTCGTTGATGAAACAGGTAAACGATTGAAATAAGTATGGCGGAGCGCATTCGCGCTTTGAGTGTCGGCCTGCCATCCCGTTTAGCCACTGAATGGCAGGCCGATTTCTCTAGTTTTTCGGGAATATCCAGACATGCTTCTCTGGCAGCGATAGATGACAATGCTGCGGGTCGCGAAGCTCATTCCCGTAAGCGCGGATCACATAATCATCCCCCGCCGTGCGGAACAGGTACTCCCAGCGGTCGCCAAGATACATGCTGGTGAGGAGCGGCAGCGCAAGCTGATTTTCCCCCGGCCCCTCGACCACCGCCACGCGCTCGACGCGGATCACCGCCGTAGCCTCATTACCGCTCTGTACCCCTTCACCCGCCTGGCCCCAGAGCACCCAGTCTTTTCCTTCAATGCGTGCTTTGCCGTCGCGTACTTCGGTGATTTTGCCATGCAGGCGGTTATTACTGCCCATAAACTCGGCCGTAAAAAGCGTTTTCGGCGAACCGTACATCTCCTGCGGTGTACCCTGTTGCTCGATTTTACCGTTGTTGAGCAGCAGGATGCGGTCGGAAATCGACATCGCTTCGTTCTGGTCGTGCGTTACCATCAGCGCAGATAACCCGAGCTTAATGATCAGCTCGCGCAGAAATACGCGGGCCTCTTCGCGCAGTTTGGCGTCGAGGTTGGACAGCGGCTCGTCCAGCAAAATCACCGGCGGGTTATAGACCAGCGCCCGGCCAATCGCCACGCGCTGCTGCTGCCCGCCGGAGAGCTGGTGCGGATGACGTTTACCAAGATGGCCGAGACCCAGCTGGTCCAGTACATCCTGTACGCGCTGCTGGATCTCTTTAGCCGGGACTTTACGCAACTTGAGCGGATAGGCCACGTTTTCAAATACGGTTTTGTGCGGCCACAAGGCGTAGGACTGGAACACCAGCCCCAGGTTACGCTCCTCCGCCGGAACCTCGCTGCGCGGCGTACCGTCATAAACTTTATTTTGGCCAATGACAATCGACCCCTGGGTCGGTTTTTCCAGACCCGCGACGGCGCGCAGCAGGGTGGTTTTGCCGCTGCCGGAAGGGCCCAGCAGGGAGACCACTTCGCCGCGTTTCAGGTTCATGGAGACCCCTTTTAAAACAGGATTGTCGCCGTAGGTTAAGTGCAGATCGTCAACCGCTAATTCAATCATGTAATTTCACTCCGAAACGAAGGGCAATGCCCAGACCTACCACGACCAGCAGGATATTAATGAAAGAGAGCGCCGCCACGATATCAATTGCACCCGCGGCCCACAGGGAAACCAGCATCGAGCCGATGGTTTCCGTGCCGGGGGAGAGCAGGTACACACCGGTTGAATATTCGCGCTCAAAGATCAGGAACATCAGCAGCCATGAGCCGATAAGCCCGTAGCGGGAGAGCGGAATGGTGACATGGCGGGTGATCTGCCCGCGCGTCGCGCCGGTGCTGCGTGCCGCCTCTTCAAGCTCCGGCCCCACCTGCAACAGCGTGGAAGAGATGAGCCTCAGTCCGTAAGCCATCCACACCACGGTATAAGCCAGCCAGACGCTGAAAATGGTGCTGCGCAGCGAGCGCAGCCAGACGATGACGTTTTCGCGCATCCAGTCGGTCCAGACGAATCCGGAAAGCCAGCCGGATTTCAGGGCGTTATCCAGCCACATCGGCAGGAAGAGAAACACCCACAAAAAGGCCAGACCCGCCAGCAATCCCGGCACGGCGCGCGGCACCAGCACGCTGTAATCCAGGAACCGCGTGGTGTTGTCCGGTTTACGGTGCATGGCAATACCAACAAACAGGTAGCACGCGACGGCCAGTGCGCCGCCAATCACGCCAATCGACATCGAGTTGACGATGGCGCGCAGCAGGTTAGGCTGCGCCCAGATGGTGCGGAAGGTACTCAGCGAAAGCTCATCCCACAGCGAAACGCCCACCCCCCAGTTGGAGATGAACGCGCGCAGCACTACGCCGAGCAGGGGAACGCCGATGGTGACAGTCAGCCAGAAGGCGACCACCGCCCCGGCCACCCAGCGCCATTTACCCAGTGGTAACGCGCGAGCCTGAGAGGCTTTCCCTTTCATGGTAACAAAGCGGTTGGCGGTGCGCATCAGGCGACGCTGGAGCATGACCAGCGGGATAGTGATGCAAATCAGCACCACGGCGACCGCCGCCATCAGATGATAGGAAGGCGTTCCTAGCTTGTTCGTCAGCTGGTACAGATAGGTCGCCAGCACCATGTTGCCTTCCGGATCGCCAAGTACCAGCATCAGACCAAACACTTCCAGCCCGAGGAAGAACAGCAGCACGATGGCGTACAGGATGGATGGCCGCACCATCGGCAGGCTGACGGAGGTCATCACCTGCAGTGGAGAGGCGCCCGCGGTGCGCGCGGCTTCTTCCACATCGGAGCCTACGCTACGCAGCGCGGAGGAAATATAGAGATAGGCATGCGGAACATGCGTCAGGCCGGCAATGACCACGATGCTCGACATGTCATAGATGTTCCACGGCACAAAGCCGATCAGCGCCTGTGCCCACAGGGACAGGAAGCCCACCGGACCGGCAGCCACCACATAGCCAAAACCCAGCACCATCGGTGAAACGAAAATCGGGACCAGGATCAGCGGTTCGATCAGGCGTCGGCCTGGCAGATCGGTACGCACCATCAGAAACGCCAGCACGCCACCCAGCGGAATGGCAATGATGACCAGCCCGAACGCGAGAAGAAAGCCGCTTCTCAGGGCCTTGTAGAAATCAGGGTCGGTGAAGATAAAACCAAATGATTCAAGGCTCCACTCTTTTGCCGGGGAAAAGAACGGGGCGGACAGGAAGCTCTGTATCACGATAAACGACAGTGGCGTATAGATAACCAGGGCGGTTATCAACACGACAATACCGCGCGGCAGGCTTTGCCACTTTCTGCGTAATGTATTCATGGGGTATCCCTGGTGTTGCAGCCCGGAAAAATGAACTCAGTCAGATGAACAGACGCGCGACGGCGCACGCCGCCGCGCCAGGACGCTTATTTGGCGGCGGCTGCACGCCACTCTTTGATGTACTCCAGGCGTTTCTTCGGCTGCAGATACTCCAGCAGCGATTCATCAACCGGGATCGGCTTCAGCGCATTGCCGAGGATTTTGGTCAGGCCGTCGATATCGTTTTTGCCTTCGATATCGTTACGAATGGATGGAATGTCCGCCTGATTTGCCAGGATGCTTTGGCCTTTTTCAGACAGCACATAGTCCAGCCACAGTTTTGCCGCATTGCTGTTTTGCGCCTGCTGGCTGATGAACGACACGCGCGACAGCACCAGGGTGTAATCTTTTGGATAGGCTATGCCGAGCGACGGGTCGTTCTTCGCACGCGCTTCAGCGTAAGAACCAAGGATATTGAAGCCGATCAGGTTTTCACCGGAGGAGACCCTCTCCATCATGGTGCCGGTAGACGACTGCACCGCTAAGCCACCTTTGGCAACGTCGGCCAGGGTTTTAAAGTAATTTGGATCGGCCTTGTGATCCTGCACTGAGAGCATAAAACCAAGACCCGATTTCTCAATGTCATAGGTGGTGACTTTACTCTTGAATTTATCCGTCTGGCTGGCAATCAGCTTCGCCAGCGCGGCGTGTGAATCCGGCACGTCACCGGCCGGGATCAGGCGTTTGTTGTAGATAAAGACCACCGGCTCATAGGTGGTGCCGTACGCCTTATCTTTCCAGACCGCCCATTTCGGCAGCTGGCTCTGCTCCGGCGATTTGTACTCCATAGCGTAGTCAGCGGCGAGCTTCAGTCCGGTGTCCATGGACGAGCTCCAGACCACATCACCGCTCCCGCCACCGGAGGCCTGTTCGCTGATAAAACGGTTGTACAGTTCCGTGCTGTTCATGTCGTTATATTCAACTTTGATGCCTGGATACGTTTTTTCGAAGCCTTCGATCAGCGGCCCGGCGGCTTTGGTGTCGGTGGTGGAGTAGATGACAACTTTGCCCTCTTTCGTGGCGGCATCGACAACCTTTTGATACTCAGCCGGATAGCCCTGCGGCAGGGCAGACAGCGCAGAAGCGGAGAACAGGACGGTAGCGGTAATCAGAGAAATTCGGAATGTGTTCGACATTATAGTTAACCTTTTAGTTACATTTGAGGAACTAATTGTCAACATAGCCTATCGGCCTCCACCCACAATAGGGGGAAGCGGGCGATGATTCCGAAGTGTGATTGTCACCGTCGTTTCAGCAATTAACACCATAGAATCCGCGAACGTTTGCTGGCTAATGTTCGCGGATTACGTTTTATCGGGGGCTTTACGGTATAGCCTTCTGGGATGACCGATATTGCCGTACAGCATTTCGACGCTGATTAACCCACTCTCCACGCAGTATTCAAGATAGCGACGCCCCGTGGTTTTGCTGACCCCGACGTTTTCCACGACCTCCTCCACCGACATTGCGCTGTCGGGACGATCGGCAAACAGCCGTTTGATCCGCTCCAGGGTCTGAGGCTCAATGCCCTTCGTCGACGGCGTGTGCGGGGATTCAGCAGCAGGCAGGTTAAACAGGCGATCCAGCGCATGCTGATCAACGACTTTTACCTGCTGCACGGTGTGGATGAAGCGCATAAAACGCTCCAGCGAGGCGTGCAGGCGCTGGAAAAAGACCGGTTTAATCAGGTAATCAAACGCGCCGCTGCGCATGGCATGGCTGCAGGTCTGCATATCGCTGGCGGCGGTGATGAAGATCACCGAGCACTCATAGCTTTTCAGCAGGGGAGTGTCGATTAACTCCACGCCTTTGCCGTCCGGAAGATAGTTATCCAGCAGAATAAGCCGCGGCTGATGCTGGCGAATCAGGCTGCATGCCTGCTCAATCGACGCGGCGATGCCCACCACGTGCAGATGAAAGTTCTGCTCAATATACTCGCGATGCAGCTCCGCCAGGTGCGGCTCATCCTCAACGATCACAACATCAAGTGCTTGGGTCATGCTTTAGCCCATTCGGAATAAATACAGAGAAAATCGTGCCCTGCGGCGTATTGTCGGCAATCTCAATGCTGCCGCCCGCTTTGTTGATATAGCCTGCCACCAGAAACAGGCCGATACCGTGCTCGGTACCCACAATGTCGTTTTCACTGTCCGGCTTGCTGCTGAATCCCTGTCGAAAGATATGCGGCTTCAGCGCATCATCCACCCCGCAGCCCCGGTCGGCCACCTCAATCAGCAGCTCCTGGTTGCGATCGGAAATATAGAGTTCTACCGGCGCGGGGACCGGTGCGGTGAGGGTCGCATCCACGGCGTTATCCAGCAAATTACCAATAATGGACATCAGCTCCGTTTCACTGAGGCGGGACGGCATGCGGGTGAGCTGGCATGCGGGATCAAACTGTAGCTCAACCCCTTTTTCCCGTGCGCTGACATATTTCCCGAGCAGTAGCCCGCATAAGGCCGGAGAGGCAAAATGGGCCGACACGAAGTCCAGCACGCGCTGTGCTCCTTCCGACTGCACCTGGATATAGCGGATCGCTTCGTCATAGTGTTTCATCTGCAACAACCCCACCAGCGTCGCGGTCCAGTTCAGCTGTTCGTGGCGCATAATGCGCAGGTTGTCGGCATAGCGTTTGATCTGGCTGAGCTGGCTGCTGAGGGTATTAATGTCGTTTTTGTCGCGAAAGCTGTATACCCAGCCGCTTTCAACGCCGGGCTCGACCTCAATCGCCACGCGATTGACGATGACCTCGCGCTGGTTAAGTACCGCAATCTGGTCGTGGCGGCCGCTGCTCACCGAGGCGTAGCGCTGTGTTAAAAACCCCGGCGAGGTTTGCAGAACCTCGTCCAGCGGCTTGCCGATAAGATCTTTTTCACTCCGATGAATATCCAGCATTTCTCGTGCCGCGCGGTTAATTAAAATCAGCTGCTTCTCTTCATTGACGGCAAATACCCCTTCATACATGGCTTCTAACAGCGCCCTTTGCTGCAAAACCAGCTGGGCAATATCTTTCGGCTCAAGTCTGAACATCTGTTTTTTAAGGTTGCGGGTAAACAGCCAGGAGAAAATAAACAGCAGCAGCAGAAGGGCAATCCCGTATAAACCGGCCTGCCAGAGAATGCGGGCGTTAATGTTGGCAATATACGAAGTCAAATAGCCGACCGAGACAATGCCAATCACCTGATGCTGTGCATTGAAGATGGGCGCTTTGCTGCGCAGCGAAACCCCAATCCCGCCCTGACGCACGGAAATAATGGTTTTGCCCTTGAGTACTTCGGCATTATCGCCGCCGATCATCGGTAAATTAATGCGCTCCGGGGATTCTGAATGATAAAGATGCTGCTCGTGGGTATCGCCAATCACAATATAGCTGGCGTCACTTTCGGCACGCAGCGGCTGAATTAACCGGGCGATGCCGGGGATATCTCTGGCCGCCACCTTTTCCGCCAGACCCGGCATCAGCGCAATCTCACTGGCCTGAACCCGGGCGCGCTGGCCGAGATCGTGATGGAGCTGCCGGTCAATAAAATGAAACAGGATCGTACCCAGCAGCACCAACAGCAGGCAGGAGAAGCACACCAGCGCTAAAAACAGCTTTACCTGAAAAGAGAGTCTGCGTTTCATTCAACCCGCGCTAGCCTTGGAAAAGGGGATATTTATGGAGCCTGACATGTGCAAATAGTGGACGCAATCCGGTAAGAAAAGAGTTGTGAGCTGGCTTTTCGTTTTCAGCGTGATAGCCATCGGGATCCCGTAAGGCTATGCTTCATTCAGCACGAGAATAATTACAGAGGCAATGTCATGGATAAAGAACTACTGGATGCGGGTTACCGGGCCTATACCGGCGAGAAAATTGACGTGTACTTCAACACCGGGATCTGCAAACACTCAGGTAACTGCGTGCGTGGGAGCGCAAAGCTGTTTAATCTGAAACGTAAACCGTGGATTATTCCTGATGAAGTGGACGTCGAAACGGTTGTACGCGTAATTGATACCTGCCCGAGCGGTGCGCTGAAGTATCGCCAAAAATAAGCGAGGAACCATGGATATTCTGGAAGGCCATAACAAGTTTTACGTGAATGATGCAGACGGAAATCAGGTGGCGGAGATTGTCTTCGTGCCGACCGGCGAGCACCTGAGCATTATTGAGCATACTGATGTCGATCCGAGCCTGAAAGGGCAGGGCGTTGGCAAACAGCTGGTGGCGAAAGTGGTCGAGAAGATGCGCGGTGAGAACCGTAAAATTATTCCGCTGTGTCCGTTTGCGAAACATGAGTTTGATAATACGCGGGAATATGACGATATCCGGGCGTGATTCTCTGTAGGAATGTAGGCCGGGTAAGCGCAGCGCTACCCGGCACAATGTATGGCAGGAACATTAGCCAACAAACATCACCGACACGCACAGCACGCCGACGATCAGCGTCAGCAGGCTGCCAGGGGAGCGGTAAGGCTTCAGCGAAGGGATCAGGTACGTCGACAGCGTCGGCATGATAAACAAAATCATGGCGATAAGCGGGCCGCTGATGGCGTAAATCATCGAAATCGCGTTCGGGTTGATGCAGCAGACCGCGAAGGTAATTAACGACACACCCATAATGGAAATCGCGCGGTTAAAGGCGCGGCTCTTTTTCACACCCACCTGATTGAGCGACGACTTCACGATCTCCGTCGCCCCTTCAATGACCCCAAAATAGGTGCCGAGGAACGATTTCGACATCGCAACAATCGCCACGATTATCCCGGAAATGCCGAGCCATGCGGGAGAAGAGGGCATCATCGACAGTGCTGACAGGATGGTTACCCCTTGCTCTTTGGCGGCCACAATGTAGGACGGCGGAATCGAGAGCAGGCAGCTGAAGACAAAGAACAGCACGCTCAGGCAGATAATCAGGTACGCCACCTTCATGATCTTCTTGCATTTATCCATGGCGGCGTCAGCAAACTTCTCGCGACGATCCACGGCAAATGTCGAGATAATCGGGGTATGGCTGAAGGCAAACACCATCACCGGAATGGAAATCCATACCTGATGCAGCGTATGGCGATCAACGGCCATCTGGCTGGTAAGTAGCGAGGGTTGCCAGCTCCCGGTCAGGTAGATCGAGACAAAGAGGAAATAGGCAATCAGCGGGAATACCAGGAAGCCCATCACCTTTATCGTGATATGCCGTCCCATCAGGAAGATCAGATTCAGCACCAGCACCACACCTAAACTGACCAGCACGCGCACGGCGGTATCCACCGTCAGGTGTTTTGCCAGTTGCTCGGTTAACGAGTTGGTGATGGCCACCGCGTAAATCTGCACCACCACAAAGAAGGCGATGAAATAGAGTGTGGTGATCAGATTGCCAATCTTCTTGCCGTAATAGTGCGAGACGGCGCCGGTAATCCCTTCATTGCCTTTTGTTTTTGAAGAGAGAATAAATTGCGCCAGCGCGCGATGCGGCCAGTAGGTTAACGGGTAGGCCACAAGGGCGGTAATAAACAGAACAATAGCGCCTGCAGAGCCCAGCTGAATGGGCAAGAACAGCGTTCCTGCGCCCACGGCCGTGCCATAGAGAGCGAAACTCCAGAGAGTCTCATCTTTTGACCAAATTTTCGACATTAGAGCAACGTTTCAACTATCAAACCATCAGAATGGCGTGCAATTTACCATAATTATGCTCGTAGAGCGCAGTTGCTTCGTTGGCGTTTGGCCGGAACAGGCGTCCGGCCAGAGAGCATTTAGCCTGCCAGGGCGCGTCGTTGCTGGCGACGCTTAAGGAATTTCTCACGCAGGTTATCGTATGCCCAGTTATAGAACATGGTGTAGGGCAGGAAGAACAGGAAGAAACCTATTTCCAGTGTGAATGCCTGAAGCAAGGTGACGCCCAGCACGGCAGCGACAATCGACACACCAATCACAATAAACCCACATTCGAACCCCAGGGCGTGCAGCGCACGCACTTTTGCCGTGCGTGTTACCCGCTGGACTGGCCAGAAACGGTCGAAACCGAAGTTATAAATAATGTTCCAGAGCATGGCGGTAGTGGCCAGAATAACGGTCAATCCCCCCATTTCCACTACGGAGCGCTGCATGAGCCACGCGGCCGTAGGGGCGAGGATCGCCGTGGCAATCCCTTCGAAACAGACAGCATGGAAGATCCGCTCCGGCAGTTTACGTTGGAGTGCATCCTGATGTTGCATAGTGTAGACCTCATTAATTCGCCGGTATGGGCGGTGATGCGGCCTATTTTTATCGTTAAAGCTGATATATTAAAGATGGTATCCATCGATAAAGTAGATAGATTATGCGCTATTCACCTGAAGCCCTTACCGCGTTTGTTGAGGCCGTTGCGGCTGGCTCTTTCTCTGCTGCCGCACGTCGGCTGCGTAAAAGTCAGTCGACGATCAGCACCTCCATTGCCCATCTTGAAGCCGATCTCGGTTTTGAGCTGTTTGACCGCTCGGCGCGTCAGCCGGTGTTAACGGCTCAGGGTGAACAGGTGCTGGGTTATGTGCAGGCCATCCTTGCCGCCAGCACGCGGCTGGATGAACTGGCGGTGTCGCTAACGGCACAAACGGAGGCGCGTCTGACATTTGTCCTTTCCGATACCCTGAACCCGGACGTGCTGGAAGAGATGATGAAGCAGTTTGACGCTCGCTTTCCCCATACGGCGTTCGAATGTCTGATTGGCGAGGAAGAGGATGTGATCGATCTGCTGCAAAAGGCGCGAGCGCAGGTAGGGCTGACGGAAGCGCGGGACAGTTACCCCACCGATATTGGCGTTACCCGCCTGCCGATGCAGACCCGTATGGCAATTTATGTTGCGACCACGCACCCCCTGGCGGGCCAACCCGAAGTGCAGAGTGACGAGCTGCACGGCTGGCGCGAACTGCGGCTTAGCACCTATCTGGAACGCGAGGCTGAAATTGCGCGAGGACCCGTCTGGTCAGCACCGAATTACCTGTTACTCTTGAGTATGGCAGTGCAGGGATTCGGCTGGTGCGTGTTGCCGTGCGCGCTGGTGGATGAATTTGCCGCCGCGAAATCCCTGGTTCAGCTCAATGTGCCTGGCTGGCCAAGGGCGATCGGCATCGATCTGCTGTGGAATAAACGATCCCCTCCCGGCGTTGCCGGAAGCTGGCTGCGGCAGTATCTGCAGGATGTCCGTTAATCCTTGTGATTAAACTCACTATTTTTAAACAATTAAGATAATTGCCAGTAACAATCCTCTACTATCGTCATGTCATTTAACACAGAGGTCGTGATGAAAGATGTCGTCATAGTGGGTGCGTTGCGTACAGCTATCGGCTGTTTTCAGGGAGCGCTCGCGCGTCACTCGGCGGTTGACCTGGGCAGCGTGGTGGTCAAAGCGCTGGTGGAACGTAGCGGAGTCGCCGCACACGAAATTGATGAGGTGATCCTGGGGCAGGTTCTCACTGCCGGAGCCGGGCAAAACCCTGCGCGCCAGGCGGCCCTGAAAGGCGGTCTGCCCAACACCGTATCCGCCATCACCATCAACGACGTCTGTGGTTCAGGACTCAAAGCGCTTCATCTCGCTACGCAAGCCATTCAATGCGGTGAAGCGGATGTGGTTATTGCTGGCGGACAAGAGAATATGAGCCGTGCGCCGCACGTTCTCACCGACAGTCGTACCGGCGCGCAGTTAGGTAACAGTCAGTTGCTCGACAGCCTGGTGCATGACGGGCTGTGGGATGCGTTCAATGACTATCATATGGGCGTGACGGCGGAAAACCTGGCGCGCGAGTACGGCATCAGCCGTGAATTGCAGGATGCTTACGCGCTCAGTTCCCAGCAAAAGGCGCGTGCTGCGATTGATTCTGGTCGTTTTCGCGACGAGATTGTCCCGGTCAGTACGCAGCGTCAGAACGGCGAGGTGGTTGTCGTGGATACTGACGAACAGCCGCGCACTGACGCCAGTGCTGAAGGCCTGGCAAGACTCAATCCTGCGTTTGAAACCCAGGGCTCGGTCACGGCGGGCAATGCCTCTTCCATTAACGACGGCGCCGCAGCCGTTATGATGATGAGTGAAAGTAAAGCCCTGGAGCTGGATCTCCCTGTCCTGGCCCGCATCAAGGCTTTTGCCAGCGTGGGTGTTGATCCGGCACTGATGGGGATCGCACCCGTCTACGCTACCCGTCGCTGTCTTGATCGCGCAGGGTGGCAACTCTCTGATGTGGATCTGATTGAAGTGAACGAAGCGTTTGCCGCGCAGGCGATCTCGGTCGGCAAAATGCTGGAGTGGGATCCGCTGCGGGTCAACGTAAACGGTGGGGCCATTGCGCTGGGGCACCCCATCGGGGCGTCCGGTTGCCGGATACTGGTTTCACTGGTCCACGAAATGAAAAAACGCAATGCCCGCAAAGGGATAGCAACCCTCTGTATAGGCGGCGGGCAAGGGGTGGCGCTGGCAATCGAACGCTAATCTTTCCTGATTAATGAAACCTCCTCCGGGAGGTTTTTTTTATCCTCCCTTCATTCCCATGCCTCTTAACCGTGATCCGGGTGTCATTTTCGTTATAAACAAAATAAAAAATGAAACGTTGTTTTGAATTTAATTGAAAAGCCTATTTTATGCCGATAGTATGTGTTCATCATGAAAACGGAACGTTGTTTCGTTTATTTTCTTCTTTTGGGCATGACCACATCTGGAGGTTACCGTGGACGTCAGACAAAGCATTCACAATGCGCACGCCAAAACGCTGGATACGCAGGGGCTGCGCAGTGAGTTTTTAGTTGAGCAGGTGTTCGAGGCCGACAAATACACCATGGTCTACAGCCATATCGACCGCATTATTGTCGGCGGCATTATGCCGGTGGCAAAAACCGTCTCCGTGGGCGGGGAAGTGGGTAAACAGCTGGGCGTGAGCTATTTTCTGGAGCGTCGTGAGCTGGGGGTGATTAATATCGGCGGGCCGGGCACGATTACCGTGGACGGCCAGTGCTTCGAGATTGGTCACCGCGATGCGCTGTACGTCGGTAAAGGGGCGAAAGAGGTGGTCTTTGCCAGCATCGACGGCGGTAAGCCCGCGAAGTTTTACTATAACTGCGCCCCTGCGCATACCTCATACCCGACAAAAAAAGTGACGCCTGAGGACGCAGCACCCGTAACGCTGGGCGATAACCTCACCAGCAACCGTCGCACCATCAATAAATATTTCGTTCCGGATGTGCTGGAAACCTGCCAGCTCAGCATGGGGCTGACTGAACTGGCTCCGGGCAACCTGTGGAATACCATGCCGTGCCATACCCATGAACGCCGCATGGAAGTCTACTTCTACTTCAACATGGACGACGATGCCTGCGTGTTCCACATGATGGGGCAGCCGCAGGAGACGCGCCATATCGTCATGCATAACGAGCAGGCGGTGATTTCACCAAGCTGGTCTATTCACTCTGGCGTAGGGACCAAAGCCTATACCTTCATCTGGGGTATGGTCGGCGAAAATCAGGTCTTCGATGACATGGACCACGTTGCTGTTAAGGATCTGCGCTAGTCGCGGGCAGTTAAGTATCTATCTGCCTGTTGGTGACAGGCGCTGAAGAGTAAGGAACTAACATGATTCTGGATGCATTTTCTCTGCAGGGCAAAGTGGCGGTGGTTTCCGGTTGCGACACCGGCCTGGGTCAGGGGATGGCGTTAGGTCTGGCGGAAGCGGGTTGTGACATCGTCGGGATTAATATCGTTGAACCCACAGAAACGATTGAGCGCGTGACTGCGCTGGGGCGTCGTTTTCTTAGCCTGACCGCCGACCTGCGTAAAATTGACGGCATTCCGCAACTGCTTGAGCGCGCGGTGGCGGAATGGGGCCATATTGATATTCTGGTCAACAACGCGGGTCTGATCCGTCGTGAAGACGCGATTAATTTCAGCGAGACTGACTGGGACGACGTCATGAACCTGAATATTAAGAGCGTATTCTTTATGTCTCAGGCGGCGGCAAAGCACTTCATCGCGCAGGGAAAAGGCGGCAAGATCATTAACATCGCCTCGATGCTCTCCTTCCAGGGCGGCATCCGCGTGCCGTCTTATACGGCGTCAAAAAGCGCGGTGATGGGTGTGACCCGTCTGCTGGCGAACGAGTGGGCGCAGCACAATATCAACGTCAACGCGATTGCCCCGGGCTACATGGCCACCAATAACACCCAGCAGCTGCGTGCGGACGAAGAACGCAGTGCGGCCATTCTGGAGCGTATCCCGGCCGGGCGCTGGGGTCTGCCGAGTGACCTGATGGGGCCGGTTGTGTTTCTGGCCTCCTCAGCCTCGGACTACATCAATGGTTATACCATTGCGGTGGATGGCGGCTGGCTGGCACGATAACGTCGCTTCTGACAAAACCTCTGCCCTTCAGCGGAGGTTTTTTTTGCTTAAAAATTGTCAAAATCCATATCGATAAACACGAAAAATCCATACTGAAAAATGATAAATGACCGCTATCACACTTTTATTCCTGAAAAATTAACGCATTAGTAAAATATTGTGATTATTCAGGATTAGTTGAAATTGTAATGTCCATCACAGATCGCTATGCCATAGCGAAATCATCCATATCTTCGCGAATTCCAGCCTGACACTTTTCCGCGCTTTCTCGTAATTTCACTTAACAAATTTTGCTGTTGAGGCAGGAAAAATATGACATCTATCAATGACTCTACCCTGATGCCCGCTGCGCTGCGCGATACCCGACGCATGAACCAGTTTGTCTCCATTGCGGCAGCTGTAGCGGGTTTGCTGTTCGGCCTGGATATCGGCGTCATCGCCGGGGCGCTGCCGTTTATTACCGATCATTTTACGTTGAGTAATCGCCTGCAGGAGTGGGTGGTGAGCAGCATGATGCTTGGTGCGGCTATCGGTGCGCTGTTTAACGGCTGGCTTTCGTTCCGCCTCGGGCGCAAATACAGCCTGATGGTCGGCGCCGTCCTGTTTGTTGCGGGGTCAATTGGCTCTGCATTTGCGACCAACGTAGAGGTGCTGCTGCTTTCCCGCGTGCTGCTCGGCGTGGCAGTGGGGATCGCCTCCTACACGGCACCGCTTTATCTCTCTGAGATGGCAAGTGAGAATGTGCGCGGCAAGATGATCAGTATGTATCAGCTGATGGTGACGCTGGGCATCGTGCTGGCGTTCCTGTCCGATACGTACTTCAGCTACAGCGGCAACTGGCGCGCCATGCTCGGCGTGCTGGCGCTGCCTGCGGTGGTGCTGATTGTATTAGTAATCTTCCTGCCTAACAGCCCGCGCTGGCTGGCGCAAAAAGGGCGTCACGTCGAGGCGGAAGAGGTGCTGCGGATGCTGCGCGATACTTCTGAAAAAGCGCGTGAAGAGCTGAACGAAATCCGCGAAAGCCTGAAGCTAAAGCAGGGGGGCTGGGCGCTGTTTAAGATCAACCGCAACGTGCGCCGCGCGGTGTTCCTCGGCATGTTGCTGCAGGCGATGCAGCAGTTCACCGGGATGAACATCATCATGTACTACGCGCCACGCATCTTCAAAATGGCCGGTTTTACCACCACTGAGCAGCAGATGATTGCCACGCTGGTGGTGGGGCTCACCTTTATGTTCGCCACTTTTATTGCGGTATTTACCGTCGATAAAGCCGGGCGTAAACCGGCGCTGAAAATTGGCTTTAGCGTGATGGCTCTCGGTACGCTGATCCTCGGCTACTGCCTGATGCAGTTTGATAACGGCACGGCCTCAAGCGGTCTTTCCTGGCTTTCTGTCGGGATGACCATGATGTGTATTGCCGGTTACGCGATGAGCGCCGCACCTGTGGTGTGGATCCTGTGCTCCGAAATTCAGCCGCTCAAATGCCGTGACTTTGGGATCACCTGTTCCACCACCACCAACTGGGTGTCGAACATGATCATTGGTGCGACCTTCCTGACGCTGCTGGATGCCATTGGCGCTGCGGGAACCTTCTGGCTCTACACGGTGCTGAACGTGGCGTTTATTGGCGTGACCTTCTGGCTGATTCCGGAAACCAAAGGTGTGACGCTGGAACATATCGAACGCAAACTGATGGCCGGGGAAAAACTGCGTAATATCGGCGTGTAATGTGAATACCGGGGCCCTATGCTTACTGGGCCTGCGTGGGCAAAATGTAGGCCGGGTAAGCGCTAGCGCCACCCGGCTTTTTTTTTTAGCTCGATAATTAACAAGAGCAATGTCGTAAATAACTACCAACTTTGATAGCAAGCACACACACAGCCAATTCTTGCGTTCAGATTATTCTTATTTCCTAGTATTATCTGAAAACTGAACTCACCAGGCAGAACTTTACTGCAATCGCAACAGAAGAACGGCTATGTCAGCAATGGATTTCAAAAAAAATACGGATCTCGATTTTCCCTCATATGCTACCCCCGCAATCTCTCCAAAAGAGATCGACCTTCTGGGTCTGTTAGATGTTCTGCTGGCCGCGAAAAAACGCATCGTCACCATCGTCTTTATCTTTGCGCTGGCAGGTCTGGCTATTGCGTTTATGTTGCCGCAAAAATGGACCAGTAAAGCGGTGATCACCCCGGCAGAGCAGACGCAGTGGAACCCGCTGCGCCAGATGATGGTTGCGCTGCAGGTTCTTGATGTGAAGGCGCAGGTGACACGTTCGGAAATCTTTGACCTGTTTATCAAAAAATTCCAGTCGCAGTCATTGCTCAAAGAGTATTTGACCTCTTCCCCTTACGTCATGTCACAGCTTGAAGAGGTTGAGGTTGACGCGCTTGAACTGCACCGTGCGGTCGTCAATATTGCGGAAAGAATGAAAGCGGTGAATGACGCGCAGGCAAAAGATGCGGATAAAGTGCCTTACGTCTCCTGGACACTGAGCTTCACGGCACCGAAAGCCAGTGATGCGCAAACCGTACTGGAGGGATATATCAATTATATCGCGGCGGTTGTTGAAAAAGAGACGGTGCAAAATATCCGTAACCAGATCGCCCTGAGGACGAATGAGGTAGAGCAGCAGCTTAAGCTCGACCGTGTGCGTCTGACCAATATTCACAATACTAACCTGCAGCGGCTGAATTATTCGCTGGAAGTGGCGAATGCCGCGGGCATTAAGAAGCCAGTCTACAGCAGCGGGCAGGCGGTAAAAGATGACCCGGATTACTCCGTTGCGCTCGGTGCTGACGGAATCGCGCAAAAGCTGCAGATTGAAAAAAATCTCAAAGACGTGACGGAGCTGAACGCGGACTTCCAGAACCGGGAATACTATCTGGCGCAGCTGAAAAATCTCTCCTTTGCAGACGTTAAGCTTGAACCCTTCAGGTATCAGCTTTCTCCGTCTTTGCCGGTGAAAAAAGACGGTCCGGGCAAACCTCTGATTGTAATTCTGGCGGCACTCCTGGGCGGGCTTTTTGCCTGCGGTAGCGTGTTGCTGCGTGAAGCTATGCTCTCCCGTCATCCGCTGTCAGAGCCGTTGACACAATAAACGCAGGGTTTAAAAAGGCGCTGAATACAGCGCCTTTTTTTATGGGCGTCGGTTGTGTTAAAAGAGATACCAGAGATAAGGAGAGATAATGAAAACGATCGGCCTGATAGGTGGGATGAGCTGGGAATCGACAATCCCTTATTACCGCCTGATTAACGAAGGGGTAAAGCAGCGTCTGGGCGGACTGCATTCTGCGAGTCTGCTGCTACACAGCGTTGATTTCCATGAAATTGAAGCCTGTCAGTCGAGCGGAGAGTGGGATAAAGCCGGTGAAATACTGGCGGATGCCGCGCTGGGGCTGGAGCGTGCGGGGGCGCAGGGCATTCTGCTGTGTACCAATACGATGCACAAAGTCGCATCGCACATTGAAGCACGCTGTTCGCTGCCATTCCTGCACATCGCCGATGCCACAGGACGTGCGATTCGCTCGTCGGGGATGTCGCGCGTGGCATTGCTCGGCACGCGCTACACCATGGAGCAGGATTTCTATCGCGGGCGTTTGCACAGCGAGTTCGGCATCGAAAGCCTGATACCGGATGAGAAAGACCGGGCGCGCCTCAATCAGATTATCTTCGAAGAACTGTGCCTGGGTACCTTCAGCGAGCCTTCCCGGGCGTATTACGTCAGCGTGATTGAAAAGCTGGCGCAGCAGGGGGCTGAAGGGGTGATCTTCGGCTGCACGGAGATCGGCCTGCTGGTGCCTGCAGAGCGAAGCCCGGTTCCGGTATTCGATACTACCGCCATTCACGCCGCCGATGCCGTGGAGTTTATGCTCTCATAATGGGTCTTGCCGTTCAGGTAAGCGAAGCGCCACCTTGCGGGCGTGCTCCATTAAGTGTTCGGTGAATGTGTCCACCAGCGCGGAGGCCGGACGGTGTAGCGGGCGGATCAGGCTCACGGTGAACGGAACGGATAGGCTAAACGGGCGAATCACGATATCGCTCCCGGCATAATCCAGCGCCGTGAGCGGGTTAACGACCGCGACGCCGACGCCAGCCCGCACCATTGCACATATTGACGCCGCGCTGTGCGTTTCCACTACCATCCGCCGTTTCACCTGATGCTCAGCAAAAAGCGTATCCAGCAGCTGCCGGTAGCTGTCGGTTTGCGACAGGCTAATATAGTTCTCCCCGTGGAAATCCTCTGGTGCAATCACTGTCTTACCGGCGAGCCGGTGCCCGGCGGGCAAAACGCACACTTCATCTAAAGAAAGTAACTCCGTGCGTGCCGTTCCCGCAGGCGTGGAGAGCGTTTCGGTCAGGCCCAAATCATGACGCTGTGCTGAAAGCCACTCTTCAAGCAGGGGGGACTCCTGCGGCACGATGGTGAGATTGACTTCCGGATAGCGGGCCAGAAAAGGCTGAAGCAGGGTCGGTAAAAAAGACTGAGAGAAAACCGGAAGACAGACAATCGACAGCTCGCCCTGACGAAACTCGCGCAGACTTTCCGCCGCACTGACAATTCTGTCCAGCCCGTACCAGGAGCGCTGGACTTCCTCAAACAGGCGCAACCCCTGCACCGTCGGGTGAAGTCTTCCTCGGGTGCGCTCGAACAGTTTCAGTTCCAGTACCTTTTCGAAGCGCGCCAGCTCGCGGCTGACCGTCGGCTGCGACGTATGCAGCATCTGCGCAGCTTCGGTGAGATTGCCGGTGGTCATCACAGCGTGAAAAATCTCTATATGGCGTAAATTCACAGCGGGCATAGGGCACCTGAAAGCAGAGAACTGTCCATATCATTTTTGCATAGACTCACGATAAAACGATATTTTTTATTCTCCTTCCGCTGTGGCGTAATCATGAAAAATGAATTTATCCGGAGAAGACCATGCCACGCCCGCTCAATCAAACTGATACCGATTTAAATGCCGAAAATCTGCTGCGCCTGCCCGCCGAGTTTGGTTGCCCGGTGTGGGTCTACGACGCGCAGATCGTTCGCGAGAAGATCGCGGCCCTGCATCAGTTTGACGTGGTGCGTTTTGCCCAGAAGGCCTGCTCCAATATTCACATCCTGCGCCTGATGCGTGAGCAGGGGGTCAAGGTTGACTCTGTCTCGCTGGGTGAAATCGAACGTGCGCTGGCGGCCGGATTTGATCCGAAAACCGATCCAGACGCGATTGTCTTTACTGCGGATCTGATTGACGACGCCACGCTGGCGCGCGTGCATGAACTGCAGGTGCCGGTGAATGCCGGTTCGGTGGATATGCTGGAGCAGCTGGGTCAGGTTTCACCTGGTCATCGCGTCTGGCTGCGTGTGAATCCGGGTTTCGGTCACGGTCATAGCCAAAAAACGAATACCGGCGGCGAAAACAGCAAGCACGGCATCTGGTATGCCGACATGCCTGCCGCGCTTGACGTGTTGCAGCGTTACAACCTGAAGCTGGTGGGTATTCACATGCACATTGGCTCTGGCGTGGATTACGGCCATCTGGAGCAGGTTTGCGGAGCGATGGTGCGCCAGGTTGTCGATTTTGGCCAGGATCTTGAGGCGATCTCCGCCGGGGGCGGGCTTTCCATTCCTTACCGCGAAGGAGAGGAGGCGATCGACACCGATCACTATTACGGCCTGTGGAGCGCCGCGCGTGACCAAATCGCCGCCCATCTCGGTCATGCCGTGAAGCTGGAAATTGAGCCGGGTCGTTTCCTGGTGGCCGAAGCCGGTGTGCTGGTGGCGCAGGTACGCAGCGTCAAAGAGATGGGCTCCCGCCACTTCGTATTGATTGACGCGGGCTTTAACGACCTGATGCGTCCATCGATGTACGGCAGCTATCATCACATTACCGCGCAGGCCGCTGATGGCCGCGATTTAACGCATGCGCCGCGCCGCGAGACGGTTGTCGCAGGCCCGCTGTGTGAATCGGGGGACGTATTCACTCAGCAGGAAGGTGGAAAAGTGGAAACCCGCGCGCTGCCAGAGGTGAAGCCGGGCGATTACCTGGTGCTGCACGACACCGGGGCGTACGGGGCGTCGATGTCCTCGAACTACAACAGTCGCCCGCTGCTGCCGGAAGTACTGTTTGATAACGGCAAAGCGCAGTTGATCCGTCGTCGTCAGACCATTCAGGAACTGCTGGCTTTAGAACTCATCTGAGTAAAGTACGGCCCGGTGGTGACCGAATCGCGTAATACCAGCGTGCCGGTAAACGGCGGGATCGCATCGACCGGCTGGTTTTTTGCCAGCCGGATCGCCTGATCGATGGCCGTAATAATCATGTTATCTATTGGCAGATAAACCGATGAAAGCGCAGGCTCCAGCCACTTCGCGCTTGGGGCATCGTCAAAACCGAACAGGGAGATATCCTGCGGGATCTTGAGTCCTGCCTGGTGCAACGCTTTGGACGCACCCAGTGCCATATCATCGTTACAGGCAAACAGGGCGCTAAACGGCACGCCGTCGGCAATCAGCTCCTTGCACAGCTCATAGCCTCTCGTCATTCCGGCATCACCGTACTTAATTCGACGCTCGTCCAGGCGAATACCGTGCTTTTCCAGCGCTTTGCGATAGCCCATCAGCCGCGCTTTACCCGTGGGCGTGTGGATAGGGACGGTAATACAGGCGATCTCCCGATGGCCCTGATTGATCAGGTAATCCACCGCCTTAAATGCGGCATCCTGCTGTTCGAAGAACACGCAGCGATCCGGAGCCTGACTGACTTCACGGTTGATGACCACCAGCGGCGTTTGCACGGTATTCATCAGTTTGATGATCGCCTTTTCGCTCATATAGCGCGTGTAAAGCACAATGGCATCACACTGACGATCGGCCAGCATTTGCACTGCCTGTTCTTCCTGTTCCGGCGCGTCGTGACCGTCGGTGACGATCAACTGTTTGCCGTGGGTTTCGGTCTGCCGCGACGCCTGCTGCAGAAGGCGCCCAAAATAAAAGCCGTCGAAGGTGGAGACGACCAGACCAATGCTGTTGCTGGTCTGGTTAGCCAGTGAGCGCGCGAGAAAGTTGGGGCGGTAGCCCAGCTCTTCCATCGCAGCAAAGACCTGCTGACGCGTACTCTCTTTAACCTGACCCGTGCCGTTCAGCACGCGCGAGACGGTAGCCTTCGACACGCCCGCACGCAGTGAGACATCCAGCATTGTTGCCATTCTACATTCCTGCTTCCACGTAATGCCCTGCAGTTTAACACAGACCTGACGGCGTATAAGCGATGCGGGAAGGGCAAAACTTCGGCCACGATCACGCTTTTTGGTAACGATTCGCCTGGCCCCTCAGAAGTAAAACGTAATAGTCTGACTCTGGTAAAATAATCGACAAACCGGGCTGGAGGCGTCAGGCTAGCCCATTAATAAGAACACCCAGGTGAAACGTGAAAAAGAGTGTCATCCTCCCGCTTTATGAAGCCCCGCAGTATGCGGAGCAGGTTACCGACTGGATATGGCAGGCGTTTGGCGAGGGGCTCCCACGGGCATTTTTCCACAGCATCGTTGAGCACAGCCAGGCGCCGGGGGCACTGCCGTTGACGTTTATCGCTTTAGAAGACCAACAGCTTCTCGGCACGGTGGGCCTCTGGCGCTGCGATTTGATTACCCGACAGGATCTCTGTCCGTGGCTGGCGGCGCTCTACGTTGATGAGGCGGCGCGCGGTAAGGGACTGGCAGGTAAGTTACAGCAACACGTTATCGCCTTTGCCGCACAGGCCGGATACGACGAACTCCATCTCTGGTCTGCCTGCCGTGACTTCTATGAACGTTACGGCTGGCAGTACATTGGCGATGGGCTGGAGTATCCCGATAAAACGGTACATCTGTACCGTTATTCGCTTTGCGCTTCAGCAGGCGACGCAACGGAGTGACGGCGCACTAAGGTTGGGCTGAAGAGATGGGTAATTTCCGGTGGCTGGCGTTGCTCGGCCAGCGCTAACGCCAGCTCGGCAGCCTGTGTGGCCATCGTGATGATAGGGTAACGCACGGTGGTCAGGCGCGGGCGCACATAGCGAGAGACCAGCACATCATCAAAGCCAATCAGCGAGATTTCTGCCGGGACCTCAATTCCGTTATCATTCAATACCCCCATTGCGCCAGCGGCCATCGAGTCGTTATAGCTTGCCACTGCCGTGAAGTTCCGTCCGCGGCCCAGCAGTTCCGTCATAGCCTGTTCGCCACCGCTCTCATCCGGTTCACCATAGGCCACCAGACGGTCATTACAGGGTAGACCGTTTTCGCGCAGGGCATCGTAGTAGCCCTGAAGACGATCTTCTGCGTCAGAAATAGGGTGGTTGGAACAGAGATAGCCAATCCGCGTATGTCCCTGTTGAATCAGATGACGGGTCGCAAGCCAGGCGCCGTAGCGGTCGTCGAGAGCCACGCAGCGTTTTTCAAATCCAGGAATAATGCGGTTGATGATGACCATGCCGGGCATCTGCTTCATCAGGTGAATCAGTTCGGCATCCGGGATCATTTTGGCGTGAACCACCAGAGCTGCGCAGCGGTGGCGGATCAACTGTTCGATCGCCTGGCGCTCTTTTTGCTCATTATGATAGCCATTGCCGATCAGTAAAAAGTTACCCGTCTGATAAGAGACCTGTTCAACCGCCTTCACCATGGCGCCGAAAAAGGGGTCGGATACATCACCCACCACCAGACCAATGGTTTCAGTGGACTGCTGGGCGAGCGCGCGAGCATTGGCGTTGGGGTGGTAGTTCAGGGTTTCCATGGCGCTTTGTACCGCCTGGCGTGATGCGTCGCTGGCTTTGGGGGAATCATTAATCACGCGGGAGACGGTGGCAACCGAAACACCGGCCAGACGAGCCACATCCTTTATTGTCGCCATTTATAACCTTCTTATTAGGGGTAAGCGTTTACACACCAAATAGTGTTGCGGAAAAGTGGCGTGCATTCAAGGGGCACCGATTTCCCCTCACTACAAACGTGACGCAGAACACCCCTGATCGTGTAATCGTTACACGCGCAGTCATGTCTGAAGACGGTGAATCTGAACCTTTGGTTACACTTTGCCTCAGGCTGTTGCGATTGTCCGGTGGCGATGACGTTAAAGAGGTTGATAGAGTCGAGATCCCAGAGGTATTGATAGGTGGAATCAACTCCGGTTGATTAACACGACTTACACCAGCCTGCGTTTTTACGCAGGTTTTTTTTTGCCTGATAGTTCAACCTGTAACAGCAAAAGAGAATATTCACACCTGGTTGCACTTCGGCTCATTCCCTTGCGTTTTCCTGCTGGCGAAGCGCAGGGGCAACGGCCACAATCAAGATCCCAGAGGTATTGATTGGTGAGAATTCTTAGTACGTTTTCGTACTCATCTCTTGCACCAACCTGCGCGGATGCGCAGGTTTTTTTTTGCCCCCACTTTTGCTGTCGCTCCCATACCACTTCTCGTGTAATCTGCCACCATTTACTGTCAACCCTCCACACTGTCTGGCAAAGGGAGTTGAGATGCTATTTGGGTTCTTCCGTACACTTTTCCGTATTCTTTTTCGCATCCGCGTCACTGGCGATGCCCAGGCGCTTCGCGGCGAACGCGTTCTCATCACACCAAATCATGTTTCCTTTATCGATGGCATCCTGCTGGCGCTGTTTTTGCCCGTGCGTCCGGTGTTTGCGGTGTATACCTCCATCAGCCAGCAGTGGTATATGCGCTGGCTCACGCCGCTGATTGACTTCGTGCCGCTCGACCCCACCAAACCGATGATGATTAAACATCTGGTACGTCTGGTTGAGCAGGGGCGTCCGGTGGTCATTTTCCCGGAAGGGCGCATTTCAGTGACCGGCTCGCTAATGAAAATCTATGACGGCGCGGGATTTGTCGCGGCGAAGTCAAAAGCGACCGTGGTGCCACTGCGTATCGAAGGCGCAGAGCTGAGCCACTTCAGCCGCCTGAAAGGGCTGGTGAAGCAGCGTCTGTTCCCAAAAATTACCCTGCATATTCTGCCGCCAACGTCGTTACCGATGCCCGATGCACCGCGTGCCCGCGATCGCCGTAAAATTGCCGGAGAAATGCTGCACCAGATTATGATGGAAGCGCGAATGGCCGTTCGTCCGCGCGAAACGCTGTATGAATCTCTGCTTTCGGCACAGTATCGCTATGGTGCCAGGAAAAACTGTATTGAAGACATCAATTTCACGCCTGACACATATCGCAAACTGCTGACCAAGACCCTGTTTGTGGGCCGCATTCTTGAAAAATACAGTAAGAAGGGTGAAAAGATTGGCCTGATGCTGCCTAACGCGGGCATCAGCGCAGCGGTGATTTTTGGTGCGGTGTCCCGCGGCCGTATTCCGGCAATGATGAACTACACGGCGGGTGTAAAAGGGCTGACCAGTGCCATCACTGCGGCCCAAATCAACACCGTTTTTACCTCTCGCCAGTTCCTGGATAAAGGCAAGCTGTGGCATCTGCCGGAGCAGCTGACTCAGGTTCGCTGGGTCTTCCTGGAAGATCTGAAGGCGGACGTGACGACGGGCGACAAGCTGTGGATTTTCGCTCACCTGCTGATGCCCCATCTGGCACAGGTTAAACAGCAGCCGGAAGATGACGCGATTATCCTCTTTACCTCCGGTTCGGAAGGCAACCCGAAAGGCGTCGTCCACAGCCACAAGAGTATTCTCGCGAACGTTGAACAGATCAAAAGCATTGCTGACTTTACCGCCAGTGACCGTTTTATGTCTGCGCTGCCGCTGTTCCACTCCTTTGGTCTGACGGTGGGGCTGTTTACGCCGCTGCTGACCGGCGCAGAAGTGTTCCTCTATCCCAGCCCGCTGCATTACCGCATTGTGCCGGAGCTGGTGTATGACCGTAACTGCACCGTCCTGTTTGGGACCTCAACCTTCCTGGGTAACTATGCGCGTTTCGCTAATCCATATGATTTCTATCGTGTGCGTTATGTGGTGGCGGGGGCGGAAAAACTGCAGGAGAGCACGCGTCAGATCTGGCAGGACAAGTTTGGCCTGCGCATTCTTGAAGGCTATGGCGTTACGGAGTGCGCACCCGTCGTCTCCATCAACGTGCCGATGGCGGCGAAGCCGGGTACGGTTGGCCGAATTCTGCCGGGAATGGATGCGCGTCTGCTGGCGGTACCGGGCATTGAGGACGGTGGCCGCCTGCAGCTGAAAGGACCAAACGTGATGAATGGTTACCTGCGCGTGGAAAACCCGGGCGTGCTGGAAGCGCCAACGGCGGAAAACGTGAACGGTGAGGTTGAAACCGGCTGGTACGACACCGGTGATATCGTTCGCTTCGACGAGCAGGGCTTTGTGCAGATTCAGGGGCGTGCAAAACGCTTCGCCAAAATCGCCGGTGAAATGGTCTCTCTGGAGATGGTTGAACAGCTGGCGACGGCGGTGTCCGCGGATAAGATGCACGCGACGGTGGTGAAGAGTGATGCCAGCAAAGGCGAGGCGCTGGTCCTGTTTACCACCGACAGTGAGCTGAAGCGCGACAGGTTACTTAGCCATGCGCGTGAGCATGGCATTCCCGAGCTGGCGGTACCGCGCGATATTCGTTACCTGAAACACCTTCCGGTATTGGGTAGCGGTAAGCCTGACTTTGTGACCCTGAAAGGCATGGTTGAAGAGGCGGAACAGCAAAATGCGTGAGTCAGTGCACACTAACACATCGCTTAGGTCAAAAGGCATGATGGCAGTGATTGCTGCGCAGTTTCTCTCTGCGTTCGGCGATAACGCGCTGTTGTTTGCCACCCTGGCGCTGCTGAAGGCCGAGTTTTACCCTGACTGGAGCCAGCCGATCCTGCAGATGGTGTTTGTGGGCGCTTACATTATCTTCGCGCCGTTTGTGGGGCAGGTGGCGGACAGTTTCCCGAAAGGCCGGGTGATGATGTTTGCTAACGGTCTGAAGCTGCTGGGGGCCGCCAGCATTTGCTTTGGTTTCAATCCGTTTATTGGCTACACGCTGGTGGGCATTGGTGCTGCCGCCTACTCACCGGCGAAATATGGCATCCTCGGAGAGCTGACCACGGGTGATAAGCTGGTGAAAGCCAACGGCCTGATGGAGTCGTCTACTATCGCCGCTATCCTGCTCGGCTCCGTCGCGGGCGGTGTACTGGCCGACTGGCATGTCCTGGCGGCGCTGGGCGTTTGTGCGGTGGTGTATGGCGGTGCGGTCGTGGCTAACCTGTTCATTCCAAAGCTGCCGGTAGCCCGTCCGGGACAATCCTGGCGCTTCAAACCGATGACCGGCAGTTTCTTTAATGCCTGCCGCGTGCTCTGGCGTAACGGTGAAACACGTTTCTCTCTGATGGGCACCAGTATGTTCTGGGGCGCAGGCGTCACGCTGCGCTTCCTGCTGGTGCTGTGGGTGCCGGTGGCGCTGGGCATTACCGACAATGCGACGCCGACCTATCTTAACGCGATGGTGGCGATCGGCATTGTTGTTGGCGCGGGCGCGGCGGCGAAGCTGGTGACGCTCGAAACGGTGGCACGCTGCATGCCTGCGGGGATCCTCATTGGCGTCGCGGTGCTCCTTTTCTCGCTACAGCATGCGTTATTGCCTGCTTATGCTCTACTGATCCTGATTGGTATTCTGGGTGGTTTCTTCGTGGTACCGCTCAACGCGTTACTGCAGGAGCGCGGCAAGCAGACTGTTGGGGCGGGAAATGCCATTGCGGTGCAAAATCTGGGTGAAAACCTGGCGATGCTGTTAATGCTGGGGCTCTACTCGCTGGCGGTGAAAGTCGGTGTGCCAGTGGTGGGAATTGGCGTCGGGTTTGGTGCGCTGTTTGCGCTGGCGATTGCCGCATTATGGCTTTGGCAGCGTCGCCGTTGATTTATGCGGTCTGATGCCCTCACCCCGGCCCTCTCCCACGGGAGAGGGTGCGAACACTAAAAACGGCAACGTGCGTTGCCGTTTTGCATTTATTACGGTGCAGGATACGTATAAACCTGATGCACCGCTTCAATCTCCGCTAATACCTCTTCACTCAGGTCCAGATGGAAACTCTCAATATTGGTTTTCAGCTGTTCCAGAGAGGTAGCCCCCAGCAGAGTACTGGCCACAAACGGCTGACGGCGCACGAAGGCCAGCGCCATCTGTGCGGGGTCAAGACCGTGACGCTTTGCGATATCCACATAGGCCGCAACGGCTTTCTGTGTCTGCTCGCCGCTGTAGCGGGTAAAGCGGCTAAAGAGGGTATTACGCGCCCCAGCCGGTTTTGCGCCGTTCAGGTATTTCCCCGTCAGCGTGCCAAAACCGAGGCAGGAATAGGCGAGCAGTTCCACCTCTTCATATTGTGTCACTTCCGCCAGGCCAACTTCGTAGCTGCGGTTAAGCATGCTGTAGGGGTTTTGAATGGTGACGATGCGCGGCAGATCGTGTTTATCCGCCAGGTGCAGATAGCGCATCACGCCAAAGGCCGTTTCGTTAGACACGCCAATGTAGCGGATTTTCCCCGCGCGCTGGCATTCGGTCAGCGCTTCCAGCGTTTCCAGCAGCGTAACGGCGGGAGCGCTCTCATTCCAGCTGTAGCCAAGCTTACCGAAACAGTTGGTTGGACGCTGTGGCCAGTGGACCTGGTACAGATCAAGATAGTCGGTTTGCAGGCGCTTCAGGCTGGCATCCAGCGCGGCGCGGATATTTTTGCGATCGAGGATTTGGTTTGGGCGGATCCCGGCATCGTTATTGCGCGAGGGGCCGCTGACTTTCGAGGCGATAACCAGCTTTTCACGGTTGCCGCGTTTTGCCAGCCAGTTACCGACGTAGGTTTCGGTAAGTCCCTGGGTTTCAGGGCGTGGCGGCACAGGGTACATCTCTGCGACATCAATCAGGTTAATGCCCTGGCTGACGGCATAATCGAGTTGTGCATGGGCATCGGCTTCGCTGTTTTGTTCACCAAATGTCATCGTGCCCAACCCCAGTTGACTTATCTCCAGAGCGCTGTGGGGGATACGGTGATAATGCATAGCCGGCTTCCTTCAATAGACATGTAGACCGCGTCAGGAACCTCCCGACAAAGGAATATAAACATGGCAGAGGGGAAGCAAAAGGGGAAGAAAAAAATCAAAAAGGCCAGTACGCTACTGACCTCTGACTGTTATCGCTCAATAATTTGCGAAACTTCGTCGCGATTGATCTGCATTTTATTGCCTGCCTGGTCGTGGTAGCTGACCAGACCGGTATCGTCGTCGACTTCGGGTTTGCCGTCGGTCAGGATCATCCGGCCATCTTTTGTCGCCATAACGTAATCGCTGCTACAGCCCGATACAGCAAACGCCAACCCGACTGCTGAAATTAACACCGCCCATTTTTTCATCGTTATCGTCCTCATCTGGCTCGTATCAAATCATAGTGTAGTATTAACCCGTTATGAAAACAGGGAGAAGCAGTAAAATCTTAAAAACCAGGCGATTATGTTTGTTAGCTCGCAAAATAAGTAAAAAACTATGTTTTTAGTAAGAAATGACGAGCAAGCAGTGCGCCGGTGAAATTCTTTTTGAGATAAAAACCGCGCGGCAACGTCAGTATCGGCTCGCCCATTGCGCCGATCGCCTCGGTCAGCGCTTTGCTGTTAGCCGCCTTTGGGCGCAGCTGTAACACTTCTCCGTGTCGGGCGGTGATGCGCTCCACCTGCCCGAGCACGATCATGTCCATCAGCTCTTCCCAGTCCAGACGCAGCTGATGCTCTTCCTCTTCATCCGGGCTCCAGAGCAGCGGCGCGCCAACGCGACGCTCAGCCAGTGGGATCTGACGTTCACCTTCAACCGGAACCCACAGCACGCGCTTCAGCTTATGGCGCACGTGGCTGGTCTCCCACGTCACGCCGGTATTACCGGTCAAAGGCGCAACGCAGACAAACGTGGTCTCCAGAGGCTTGCCCTGGCTGTCGATGGGAATGGTTTTTAACTCTACGCCAAGGGCGGCAAAATCTTGCTCTGGTTTGCTCCCGGCGCTGGCACCCAGCCACAGTTCCAGCAGCATGCCGATCCAGCCTTTATCTCGTTTCAGATCCTTCGGGATCGGAAGCCCTGCCATCGCCGCCAGTTCGCCCAGCGAGAAACCCGCCAGACGCTGAGCCTGCTGCAGCAACTGACGCTCGCTTGACGGCGGTGTGAGCAAGGGGGTAAGCGGATGCATGAAGGTAACCTTTTGATTAAAAAATAAACGAAGAAATTGTCCCTTGTGGATAGAGTTTAACTTTTTCTGTACCAATATTCCATGTCTATGATTTATAGGTTTTTTTATCGAAAATTTAGCACCAGATCTGAAACGTAAAATGGGTTGTTCAAATCTTGTCACTGACAATAAACAGGATCTTACACCATGTTATCCACAGAAAAGTGGGATAACTGGGCATAACCCTGACTACTGTTTCAATTTACAGCCTTGACGTGCGACGAAAATCCAAATTTCAGACAAATTGTGTTTAACTTATTGGCACAATCTGTGGATAAAACCGACGCTGTTCGATCTTTCATCAGCACGATGATCCCTGATGTGATGATCGTCACGCTATTCTCTTTTTTGTTGATGGTTTCATGCTTAACTATATGAAAATAATAATCTTATATAATTTCATTAAAAAAGGGAGCCTGACGGTGATTCAGGTTGTTCATGGGTAATCAGACACTTCTTCACAACTATATCCACAGAAAAGGTGAATAAAATTCCCTTCGCAGCTGCACTTCTGTTTATAACTCTGCCCTTATTTGTGAGTTATTCAAATGTTATTAGGTTGCAGGCCTGTAAGAGAGTGGTTTACCGCCTCCCTGTAGTGTGAAACAATCATTCATATATAAGGTTTAGATTGGGGTAGTCCGGTGATTGATGACGATGGCTACCGCCCGAACGTAGGAATAGTAATTTGTAATCGTCAGGGCCAGGTCATGTGGGCAAGGCGATATGGTCAGCACTCCTGGCAGTTCCCGCAAGGTGGGATTAATCCGGGAGAGTCCCCAGAACAAGCGATGTACCGGGAGCTTTTTGAAGAGGTCGGTTTAAGCCGTAAAGATGTTCGCATCCTGGCCTCGACCCGCAACTGGTTGCGTTACAAGTTACCGAAACGTTTGGTGCGTTGGGACACAAAGCCGGTTTGTATCGGCCAGAAACAGAAGTGGTTTCTTCTGCAGTTGGTGGGCAACGATTCAGACATCAATATGCAAACCAGCAGTACGCCGGAGTTCGATGGCTGGCGCTGGGTAAGCTATTGGTATCCTGTTCGTCAGGTCGTGTCATTTAAACGCGATGTTTACCGTAGGGTGATGAAAGAGTTTGCAAGTGTGGTTATGCAGCTTCAGGAGATCCCGCCTAAGCCGCAAAGCGCACCTGCCTGGCGACGTAAAAGAGGTTAAGCTACGCAAATCATGCTCACCCGCTTGCGAGAAATAGTCGAGAAGGTGGCCAGTGCTCCGCGTCTGAACGAGGCGTTGAATATTCTGGTTACTGACATCTGTCTTGCGATGGAGACCGAGGTCTGTTCGGTGTATCTGGCCGACCACGATCGGCGCTGCTATTACCTGATGGCGACCCGTGGTTTGAAAAAACCACGGGGACGAACCGTAACGCTCGCATTCGATGAAGGGATTGTCGGTCTGGTTGGACGGCTGGCGGAACCCATCAACCTTGCCGATGCGCAAAAACACCCCAGTTTTAAATACATTCCTTCCGTAAAAGAAGAGCGCTTCCGCGCTTTCCTTGGTGTGCCAATTATCCAGCGTCGTCAGCTGCTCGGCGTTCTGGTCGTCCAGCAGCGTGAGCTGCGTCAGTACGATGAAAGCGAAGAGTCATTCCTCGTTACGCTTGCCACACAGATGGCGGCGATCCTCTCACAGTCTCAGCTTGCTGCGCTTTTTGGTCAGTATCGTCATACGCGTATCCGTGCTCTTCCGGCCTCGCCAGGCGTGGCGATTGCTGAAGGCTGGATGGACGCCACGCTGCCGTTAATGGAGCAGGTGTACGAAGCCTCCACGCTTGATGAAGCGCTGGAGCGCGAGCGTCTTACCGCCGCCCTGGAAGAGGCGGCGAATGAATTTCGTCGCTACAGCAAACGCTTTGCGGCGGGTGCGCAAAAAGAGACGGCGGCTATCTTTGACCTCTATTCGCACCTGCTCTCAGACGCGCGTTTGCGTCGTGAGCTTTTTGCCGAGGTGGATAAAGGTTCGGTAGCAGAATGGGCCGTTAAAAAGGTTATCGAAAAGTTTGCTGAACAGTTTGCAGTATTAACTGACGGTTATCTGAAGGAGCGCGCCGGAGATTTACGCGCGCTGGGCCAACGTCTGCTGTTCCATCTGGATGACACCATTCAAGGGCCAAATGCCTGGCCAAAACGGTTTGTCCTGGTTGCCGATGAACTCTCGGCAACCACGCTGGCTGAACTGCCTCAGGACCGGCTGGCCGGCGTCGTGGTGCGCGATGGTGCCGCCAACTCACATGCCGCCATTATGGTACGTGCGCTGGGTATTCCTACCGTTATGGGGGCGGATATCCAGCCGTCGGTACTGCACCGACGCACGCTGGTGGTTGATGGTTACCGCGGTGAACTGCTGGTCGATCCTGAGCCGGTTCTGCTTCAGGAATATCAGCGTCTCATCAGCGAAGAGAATGAATTAAGCAAGCTGGCGGAAGATGACGTTAACCTGCCTGCGCAACTCAAAAGCGGAGAGCGGATCAAAGTCATGCTCAACGCGGGCTTAAGCCCGGAACACGAGGAGAAGCTTGGCAGCCGCATCGACGGCATCGGTTTATACCGCACTGAAATCCCGTTTATGTTGCAAAGTGGTTTCCCCTCCGAAGAGGAGCAGGTGGCGCAGTATCAGGGCATGTTGCAGATGTTTAACGACAAGCCCGTCACCCTGCGTACCCTGGATGTCGGGGCGGATAAACAGCTGCCGTATATGCCGATCAGCGAAGAGAACCCATGCCTGGGCTGGCGCGGGATCCGTATTACGCTCGATCAGCCGGAGATCTTTCTGATCCAGGTGCGCGCCATGCTGCGCGCCAACGCGGCGACGGGGAATCTCAGCATCTTACTGCCGATGGTGACCAGTATTGATGAGATCGACGAAGCGCGGCGCCTGATCGAACGTGCTGGCCGGGAAGTGGAAGAGATGATTGGCTATGCGATCCCTAAACCACGGATCGGTGTCATGCTCGAAGTGCCGTCGATGGTCTTTATGTTGCCGCAGCTGGCTAACCGCGTTGATTTTATCTCTGTCGGTACGAACGACCTGACGCAATATATTCTGGCCGTCGATCGTAACAACACCCGCGTCGCCAGTATTTACGACAGTCTGCATCCGGCGATCATTCGCGCGTTAGCGATGATTGCCCGTGAGGCGGAGCAGTACGGCATTGATTTACGCCTGTGCGGCGAAATGGCCGGGGATTCAATGTGCGTCGCGATCCTGATTGGTCTGGGGTATCGCCACCTGTCGATGAACGGCCGTGCCGTCGCACGCGTGAAGTATTTGTTGCGACATATCGACATCAATGATGCTCGCGAGCTGGCTGAGCGCAGTCTTGAAGCGCAGCTGTCCGCGGAGGTACGGCACCAGGTGGCGGCGTTTATGGAACGACGCGGTATGGGTGGCCTGATTCGCGGCGGCCGCTAATCCTCTTATTCCCTCTCCCTGTGGTGAGAGGGCACCAGTGCGGATAAAACCCTATACACATCTTTTACATCTCTGGCGCATCCTCCACGCCCGCCTTATGCTATGATTCGCAACTTTGGAGCCTCTGCTTAAGGCAGAATCGCATTTCTACCGCTGTCCACTTTCAGCGGAATAACAACATCTTGTGGTGACAGATGAACAGTGGTTATCTGCATTTTCCGGAATTTGATCCGGTCATTTTCTCAGTAGGACCTGTTTCGCTTCACTGGTACGGTTTGATGTACCTGGTGGGCTTCATTTTTGCCATGTGGCTTGCTGGTCGTCGCGCCAGCCGTCCTGGCAGCGGCTGGACCAAAAACGAAGTGGAAAACCTGCTGTACGCGGGCTTCCTCGGCGTGTTCCTCGGTGGCCGTATTGGGTATGTGCTGTTCTATAACCTCCCGGTATTCCTGAACGATCCCCTCTACCTGTTCCGCGTCTGGGACGGCGGCATGTCCTTCCACGGCGGCCTGATTGGGGTGATCCTGGTGATGGTGATTTTTGCCAAACGCACCAAACGCAACTTCTTCCAGGTATCAGATTTTATCGCACCACTGATCCCATTTGGGCTGGGGGCTGGCCGTCTGGGCAACTTTATCAACGGTGAGCTGTGGGGGCGTGTTGACCCGAGCGTCTCTTTCACCATGCTGTTCCCCGGCTCGCGTGCAGAAGACATGGCGTTGCTGCCGTCGCATCCAGAGTGGCAATCCATTTTCGATACCTACGGCGTGCTGCCGCGTCATATGTCCCAGCTTTATGAGCTGGCGCTGGAAGGCGTCGTGCTGTTCATCATCCTGAACCTGTTTATTCGCAAACCGCGCCCGATGGGGTCTGTCTCCGGCCTGTTCCTGATTGGCTACGGCGCGTTCCGCATCATTGTTGAGTTCTTCCGCCAGCCGGATGCACAGTTCACCGGTGAATGGGTACAGTACATCAGCATGGGGCAGATCCTCTCCATTCCGATGATTGTCGCGGGTGCCATTATGATGATTTGGGCGTATCGTCGTCGTCCACAGCAACAACTTTCCTGAGGAACCATGAAACAGTATCTTGAATTGATGAAAAAAGTGCTCGATGAGGGCACGCCGAAAAACGACCGTACCGGCACCGGTACGCTCTCCATTTTTGGCCACCAGATGCGCTTCAATTTACAGGAAGGCTTCCCTCTGGTGACGACTAAGCGCTGCCATCTGCGCTCGATCATTCATGAACTACTCTGGTTCCTGCAAGGCGATACCAACGTTGCGTATCTGCACGAAAACAACGTCTCCATCTGGGACGAATGGGCAGATGAAAACGGCAACCTGGGCCCGGTTTACGGCAAGCAGTGGCGCGCATGGCCAACGCCTGATGGCCGCCATATTGACCAGATCACCACCGTGATGAACCAGCTGAAAAACGATCCGGACTCGCGCCGAATCATTGTTTCCGCCTGGAACGTGGGCGAGCTGGACAAAATGGCGCTGGCTCCGTGCCACGCGTTCTTCCAGTTCTACGTCGCTGACGGAAAGCTCTCCTGCCAGCTCTACCAGCGTTCCTGTGATGTGTTCCTCGGCCTGCCGTTTAACATTGCCAGCTATGCGCTGTTAGTCCATATGATGGCGCAGCAGTGTGACCTGGAAGTGGGGGATTTTGTCTGGACCGGTGGGGACACCCATCTCTACAGCAACCATATGGAGCAGACCCATCTCCAGCTGACCCGCGAACCGCGCGCGCTGCCGAAGCTCATCATCAAGCGCAAACCGGCGTCAATATTTGACTACCGCTTCGATGATTTTGAGATTGAGGGCTACGACCCGCACCCTGGCATCAAAGCGCCCGTCGCTATCTGATGCGGTAAAGCGTGACACAACCGGTGCTATTTAGCGCCGGTTTTTTTTCGTCTTTATCCCGTTTCCCGAGGCGTTATCCAGAAAGCGTGCAACGCGCTGCAACTCGCTTAATCCCCTGGATAACGCCTCGTAAAACGTTAATTCGCTGCTCGCCACTTTATCGGCGCATCGCCACACTCCCCGTATGAAAAAAGAGAACGGTTTTACGCTTATCGAAACGCTGGTGGCTGTGTCGCTGGTCGTCATTCTCAGTGCCTCAGGCCTGTACGGCTGGAGCAGTTGGCAGGGGCAGCAGCGGCTGTGGCAAACCGCCAGCCAGGTGCGCGACTACCTGGTGTTTCTGCGCAACCATGCCAACCGGTACAACCGCGAGCACCGCATTACCTTGCAGCAGGTGGGGGAAAGGGCATGCCTGGTGAGTTCTGCCGTAAAAGGCTGTGAGCAGGGCAGCCCCTTTGCACTGATTCCACTCTGGCCAGAAGTCGCGGTCAGCGAGGTAACGCCGTCACTCGGGTTCTATGGATTAAGGGATACGGCATGGGCAGGTCGGATAAGAGTGCAAAGCCGTGCAGGAGCGTGGCTGATTATTGTCTCAGATGGAGGGCGCATCAGGATGTGTCAGGTCTCGCAGGGGGGACAATGTTGAAGCGTCAGCAGGGATTTTCCCTTACTGAAGTTCTGATTGCTACGGCCATCAGCAGCCTGTTATTGATCGGCGCATCGCGCTTTTTACCCGGTTTGCAGCGAGCGGTGTTACTGCAATCCGGCCAGCGAGAACAGGAAGAGGAGGTCTGGCAGAGACTGTTTTCCCTCGGCAAACAGCTCCAGCGGGCAGGCTACTGTGCGGGTAACTGCCCGGGACAAGGGTTGTTAACGGGCAGGCAAGGTAGCTGTGTCATTGTGCGATGGGATGCCAACAGTAACGGCAGCTGGGATAACAGTGCATCAGAAAACGACAGCACCGGTTTTCGTCTGGAGTCGGGTGCACTGGAAACCCTGCGTGGTGCAACCTCGTGTGAAGGCAAAGGATGGGAAAAGCTCACGGATCCGGACAGGCTGGTGATCACGCACTTTATGGTGAGAAAAGTTGAACACGCCAGGTTTGCGCCTGAGTTCACTATCGAACTGGCCGCTATCCGCAAGGGCGAGCAGGGGAAGCCTTATCAGGCGGTGTATACGGTCACGGGGTACAACTTGTGAACCGTCAACGTGGTATGTCTTCCCTGGCGCTGGTTCTGCTTTTACTGGTGCTTGGTACCCTGATCCTCACCGGTCTCAACCAGCAACTCACTACGTTTAGTGCGCTCGTTGGCGGAGAAAGCCGTTCATTTCAGCAGCAGGCCGCGGTGCAATCTGCGCTTGAGTGGGGACGCGTTCAGCGTTGGTCATCGGAGCCTCTGGCGCAGTGCAAACAGGCATCAGCGTGGCGAGTGTGTTTACGGCGGCTGAGTGAGACGAGTGTGCTGCTGATTGCCGGAGGCAATGACCTGCTGCTCTGGCGCTCAGGAGAGATAATCGACGGTAAAATTCACTTTTCACCCCACGGCTGGAGTGATTTTTGTCCCCTTAAGGAGCGCGCGTTATGCCAGCTACCGTAAACAAAGAGAAAGGATTTAGCATGGTTGAGGTTCTGCTGGCGATGATGCTGCTGGTGATGATCGTAACCGCACTGGCCGGTTATCACAGGGCACTGGCGGCGCGGTTTACCCTGTTTAACCAGTACCGCCAGCTCTGGCATTATGCCTGGAACCAGGCTCAGCTCTCAACGACTGCGCTGCCCGCAGGCTGGCAGGTGAGTCGGGTGCAGACAACGCACTCAGGATGTGTCAGCATCACGGTTACACTTTTTTCGCCTCTGGGGCGGCGCGGTGAGATAACGCGTCTGCATTGCCCTGTTAGCCAGTAGTCGGGAGCGTCTATGTTAAGGGTCTACCACTCAAATCGTCTGGATGTGCTGGAAGCGCTGATGGAATTTATCGTTGAGCGCGAGCGGCTGGACGACCCTTTTGAGCCTGAAATGGTGCTGGTGCAAAGCACCGGTATGGCGCAGTGGCTGCAAATGTCGCTTTCCCGTAAATTTGGCATTGCCGCGAATATTGATTTTCCGCTGCCGGCGAGCTTTATCTGGGAAATGTTTGTTCGCGTATTGCCAGACATTCCCGAGCAGAGCGCCTTCAACAAGCAGAGCATGAGCTGGAAGCTGATGGCGCTGCTGCCGGAAATGCTGCAGCACGATGAATTCGCCATGCTGCGTCACTATCTCAATGACGATACCGATAAGCGCAAGCTGTTCCAGCTGGCGTCCCGTACCGCCGATCTCTACGACCAATATCTGGTTTACCGTGCTGACTGGTTAATTCGCTGGGAAGCGGGTGAGCGGGTTGAAGGGCTACCGGAGGCGCAAATCTGGCAGGCGCCGCTGTGGAAAGCGCTGGTTGAACATACGGAGAAACTGGGCCAGCCTAAGTGGCACCGTGCCAATTTGTACGATCGGTTTATCTCGATACTCGAAAATGCGTCGGAGCGCCCGGCCCGTCTGCCGTCACGCGTCTTTATCTGTGGGATATCCGCATTACCCCCTGTCTATCTGAAGGCGCTGAATGCGCTGGGTAAACATATTGATATTCATATTTTGTTTACCAACCCCTGCCGGCACTATTGGGGGGATATCCTCGATGAACGCTGGCTTTCGCGGCTGGTAACCCGCCAAAGAAAGCGCCTTTTTGAAGAGCGATCCGTCCCTTTGTTTAAAGACGACTCCACCGCCGCGCAGCTTTTCGATGAAGACGGTATTCAGAACCTGCCCAATCCGCTGCTTGCCTCATGGGGGAAGCTGGGACGTGATTACATTCACATGCTCTCTGATATCACTTCATCGGGTGAAGGCGATGTGGATGCTTTTGTCGAGATCGCCCCGGATAACCTGCTGCATAACATTCAGCTCGATATTCTTGATCTGGAAAACCGTGCCGTTATGGGCGTGACGGCGAAAGAGTTTGAACGCAGCGACAGCAAACGGAAGCTGGATGCTGACGATCGTAGTATCACGATCCATGTGTGCCATAGCCCGCAGCGTGAGGTCGAAGTGCTTCACGACCAGTTGCTGGCGATGCTGCAGGACGATCCCGAACTCACGCCGCGTGACATCGTGGTGATGGTGGCAGACATCGATAGCTACAGCCCCTTTATTCAGGCTGTTTTCGGCAGTGCGACAGGGGAGCGATACTTGCCTTACGCTATCTCTGACCGTCGCGCTCGTCAGTCGCATCCCGCCTTGCAGGCCTTTGTTACCCTGCTTTCACTGCCGGATAGCCGCTTCATCTCGGAAGATGTCCTGGCGTTACTGGATGTTCCCGTGCTGGCCGCACGCTTCAACATCAATGAGGAAGGGCTGCGCTACCTTCGCCAGTGGGTGAATGAATCTGGCGTGCGCTGGGGGATTGATGACGACAACGTCCAGGAGTTCGAGCTTCCTCCGACCGGGCAACATACCTGGCGGTTTGGCCTGACGCGTATGCTGCTGGGCTACGCCATGGAAAGCAGCCAGGGCGAGTGGAATGAGGTGCTGCCTTACGATGAGTCCAGCGGTTTGATTGCTGAACTGGTGGGGCATTTAGCGTCTCTGCTGATGCAGCTTAACCGCTGGCGTCGTGAGTTAATGCAGCCGCGTCCGCTTGAAGAGTGGCTTCCGGTTTGCAGGGCGTTGCTCAATGATTTCTTCCTGCCAGACAGTGACACCGAAGCGGCGATGGCGCTCATTGAAACGCAGTGGCAGGCTATCGTCGACGAGGGCGTGAATTCCCACTATCACGAGGCGATTCCATTGTCGCTGCTGAGGGATGAATTGACGCAGCGTCTTGACCAGGAGCGAATCAGTCAGCGTTTCCTGGCGGGCCCAATCAATATCTGCACGCTGATGCCAATGCGTTCAATCCCCTTTAAGGTGGTCTGTTTGCTCGGCATGAATGACGGCGTTTATCCTCGCGCCCTGGCGCCGCTGGGGTTCGATTTAATGAGCGCAAATCCAAAGCGGGGTGACCGTAGTCGTCGTGATGATGACCGCTATCTTTTCCTCGAAGCGCTCATCTCTGCCCAGAGTAAGCTCTATATCAGCTATATCGGCCGCTCCATTCAGGATAACAGCGAGCGCTTCCCCTCCGTTCTGGTGCAGGAGTTAGTGGATTATATCGGCCAGAGCCACTATCTGGCGGGTGATGAAGCCCTTAACTGTGATGAAAGCGAACAGCGGGTCAAGGCGCATATCACCTGTGTCCACAGCCGTATGCCGTTTGACCCGATGAACTACGTTGTTAGCGAACAGCAGAGCTATGCCCGCGAGTGGCTACCGGCGGCGAAAAACGAGGGGAGAGCACATACGGATTTCATTCAGACACTTGACCCGCTGCCCATTAACACCCTGACTTTTGAACAGCTTCAACGCTTTTGGGCGCATCCTGTTCGCGCCTTCTTCCAGCAGCGATTGCAGGTCAACTTCCGCTCTGAAGAGAGCGAAATTCCGGATGCAGAGCCTTTTACGCTGGAAGGGCTGGAGCGCTATCAGTTAAATCTGCAACTGCTGAATGCACTGGTTGACGAGGAAGATGCTGACAAGCTTTATCGCCGCTATCGTGCGGCAGGGCAACTGCCTTATGGCGCGTTTGGGGAGATCGTCTGGGAGGCGCAATGCCAGGAGATGAACGCTCTGGCGGAGCGCGTAAGGGAGCAGCGTCAGCCCGGACAAAGTCTCGAAATCGATCTTAGCTGCAATGGCATCCAGCTCACCGGCTGGCTCACTCAGGTTCAGCCTGATGGGCTGCTGCGCTGGCGGCCTTCACTGCTCAGCGTTTCACAGGGATTGCAACTCTGGCTGGAACATCTTGTCTACAGTGCGTTGGGCCATAAAGGCGAAAGCCGGATTTTCGTGCGCAAAGAGGGCGAGTGGCGCTTTCCGCCAATGGAGGCAGAGCAGGCGTTTCGCTACCTCTCTTTGTACATTGAGGGCTATCTCCAGGGAATGAACAAACCCCTGCTGTTATTACCTGAAAGTGGTGGTGCGTGGATAAAAGCCTGTTACGACGCACAGAATGATGCGATGTTAACGGATGAGGCTTCTCTGCATAAAGCGCGCAGTAAATTTATACAGGCCTATGAAGGGAACATGATGGTGCGCGGCGAGGGGGAAGATGTCTGGTATCAGCGCTTATGGCGCACGCTCGAACCAGAGTACTTTGAGGCTATCACGGAAGAGGCAAAGCGCTACCTGTTACCGTTGTTTAAATTTAATCAGTCCTGAGCGCTGTATAAAAATTGCGCAGTATGGGGTGTTCATTTATGATGCACTTCTTATCACGGACTGATGTACCCCCAATAAAGAGATGTTGGCGTGTCCAGCACGCAGTGTGTTAATGATGTTTACCCTAAATAATTCGAGTTGCAGGAAGGCGGCAAGGGTGTGAATCCCCTGGAGCTTACGTAAGTAAGTGACTGGGGTGAACGCACGCAGCCAACGCACATGCAACTTGAAGTATGACGGGGATAGCCGTGATAAAGAGGTCGTAATGCCAGGCAGCACCGTGTTCAAAGCGTTTGTTTTGTTTATCGCCCTTTGGGCTCCCTTCACTCAGGCAGACTCCGGTTGGCAACCCGTTCAGGACACTATCCGTAAGAGCGAAAAAGACACCCGGCAGTATCAGGCGATCCGGCTTGATAACGGCATGACCGTGCTGCTGGTTTCCGATCCGCAGGCGGTGAAATCCCTCTCGGCATTGGTCGTGCCAATTGGATCGCTGGAAGATCCTGAGGCTCATCCGGGGCTGGCGCATTACCTCGAACACATGACGTTAATGGGGTCAAAGAAGTATCCGCAGCCGGATAGCCTGTCCGAATTTCTAAAAATGCATGGCGGCAGCCACAATGCCAGCACGGCACCTTACCGCACGGCCTTTTATCTCGAAGTCGAAAATGACGCGCTGGACGGGGCGGTTGATCGTCTTGCGGATGCTATCGCCGCGCCGCTGCTGGATAAAAAATACGCCGATCGCGAACGCAATGCGGTGAATGCCGAACTGACGATGGCCCGTACCCGAGACGGTATGCGTATGGCGCAGGTCAGCGCTGAGACGATCAACCCGGCGCACCCAGGTGCACGCTTCTCGGGCGGCAATCTGGAGACGCTCAGCGATAAACCCGGCAGCCTGGTCATTGATGCTCTGCATGCGTTTCGCGACAAATACTACTCAGCCAACCTGATGAAAGCGGTTATTTACAGCAACAAACCGCTGCCTGAACTGGCTGGTTTGGCGGCAAAAACGTTTGGCCGGGTGCCAAATAAAAATATCGACCTGCCCAAGATTGACGTGCCGGTTGTCACGGACGCGCAAAAAGGGATCGTCATCCACTACGTTCCTGCCATGCCCCGCAAAGTGCTGCGCGTTGAGTTCCGCATTGATAACAACACCGCACAGTTTCGCAGCAAAACCGACGAGCTGGTGACCTACCTGATTGGTAACCGCAGTCCGGGAACATTATCCGACTGGCTGCAAAAACAGGGGCTGGTGGAAGGGATTCGCGCCGATTCGGATCCTGTTGTAAACGGCAACAGCGGCGTGCTGGCAATTTCCGCCACCCTGACCGACAAAGGGCAGGCCAACCGTGATGAAGTGGTTGCCGCTATCTTCAGCTACCTCTCTTTGCTGCGTGAGAAAGGCGTCGATAAGCGCTATTTTGATGAACTCGCTCATGTGCTGGATCTCGATTTCCGTTACCCGTCCATCACCCGCGACATGGATTATGTGGAGTGGCTGGCGGATACCATGATCCGCGTGCCGGTGGAACACACCCTCGATGCGGTTAATATTGCCGATCGCTATGATGCGGCGGCGTTAAAAGCGCGCCTGGCGATGATGACCCCGCAGAATGCCCGTATCTGGTACATCAGCCCGAACGAACCGCATAACAAAACCGCCTACTTTGTCGATGCACCTTATCAGGTAGACAAGATCGGCGACCAGACCTTTGCTGCCTGGCAAAAGAAGGCTGGAGAGATTGCGTTGACGTTGCCGGAACTGAACCCTTACATTCCGGATGATTTTACGCTTATCAAAACCACTAAGGATTATCCGCACCCCCAGCTCATTGTCGATGAGCCGACGCTGCGCGTGGTGTATACCCCAAGCCGTTATTTCGCGAGCGAGCCAAAGGTGGATGTCAGCGTGGTGCTGCGTAATCCGAAAGCGATGAATAGTGCCAAAAATCAGGTGATGTTCGCGCTTAATGACTATCTCGCGGGTATCGCGCTCGATCAGCTTAGCAACCAGGCAGCCGTTGGCGGGATCAGCTTCTCCACCAATGCCAACAATGGTTTGATGCTGAATGCAAATGGCTATACCCAGCGTTTGCCTCAGCTGTTCCAGGCACTGCTGGAGGGCTATTTTAGCTATACGCCGACGGAAGAGCAGCTTGAGCAGGCCAAGTCCTGGTATGCGCAGATGATGGATTCTGCGGAAAAGGGCAAAGCCTACGATCAGGCGCTGATGCCAGCGCAAATGCTGTCGCAAATCCCGTATTTCCAGCGTGAAGAACGCCGGGCATTGCTGCCATCTATCTCATTAAAAGAGGTGCTGGCTTACCGTGATGCGCTGAAAACTAACACGCGTCCTGAGTTCCTTATCGTCGGTAACATGAGTGAGGAACAGGCTAAAACGCTGGCAGAGAATGTCCGCACTCAGCTGGGTTCGAAAGGCGACGAGTGGTGCCGTAACCAGGACGTGCTGGTTGAGAAAAAACAGAATGTGATTTTTGAAAAAGCGGGGAGCAGTACCGATTCCGCGCTGGCTGCAGTGTTTGTGCCCACGGGCTATGACGAATTCTCCGGGTCCGCACAGAGCGCGGTGCTGGGGCAGATTATTCAGCCGTGGTTCTATAACCAACTGCGTACGGAAGAGCAGCTTGGCTACGCGGTATTTGCTTTCTCGATGAACGTTGGCCGTCAGTGGGGGCTGGGCTTCCTGCTGCAAAGCAGCGATAAACAACCGGCCTATCTCTGGCAGCGCTATCAGGCGTTCTTCCCGCAGGTGGAAGCAAAGCTGCGGGCCATGAAGCCGGAAGAATTTTCCCAGATCCAGCAGGCCGTCATTGCGCAGGTGATGCAGCCGCCGCAGACGCTGGGCGAAGAGGCGTCGCAGCTGAGCAAAGATTTTGATCGCGGTAATATGAAATTTGATTCGCGTGATAAAGTAGTGGCCGAGATAAAACAGCTGACGCCGCAGAAGGTTGCGGACTTCTTCCATCAGGCCGTGATAAAGCCGCAGGGCATCACCATTCTGTCTCAGGTTTCCGGTAGCCAGAACGGGAAAACGGAGTACGTGAACCCGCAAGGCTGGAAAGTCTGGAAGAGCGTCAGCGCGCTGCAGCAATCAATGCCCTGGAGTAAGAAAGAATGACCGATACCGCTGAGTCCCTTGATCCCTTACGTTTACCTCTACAGGGTGAACGATTGATTGAAGCCTCAGCGGGAACGGGAAAAACGTTTACCATTGCCGCGCTCTATCTGCGCCTGCTGTTAGGGCTTGGCGGTAACGCTGCTTTTCCGCGCCCTTTGAGCGTTGAAGAGCTGTTGGTCGTGACCTTTACCGAGGCCGCCACCGCTGAGTTGCGTGGCCGTATTCGTACCAATATTCACGAACTGCGCATCGCCTGCCTGCGCCAGAGTACGGATAACCCTCTCTACGCGAGCCTTCTGGAAGAAATTGCTGATAAGCAGCAGGCCGCCCAGTGGCTGCTCCTTGCGGAACGACAGATGGACGAAGCGTCCGTCTTTACCATTCACGGGTTTTGCCAGCGCATGCTGAGTCTGAATGCGTTCGAATCCGGCATGCTGTTTGAACAACAACTCATTGAAGATGAATCCGTGCTGCGCTATCAGGCCTGTGCGGATTTCTGGCGTCGCCACTGCTACCCGTTACCGCGCGATATCGCCGAAGCGGTACATGCCTTGTGGAAAGGGCCAGAGGCACTGCTGCGTGCCATCGATCGTTATCTTCAGGGGGAAGCTCCGGTCATCAAATCGCCGCCGCCAGCGGATGAAACCCTGGCCTCACGCCATGAAAAAATCATCGCGCGAATCGCAGACATCAAGCAAAAATGGAATGAATCAGTCGGCGAGATTGAGGCGATCATCGAGAGTTCCGGGATCGACAGACGCAAGTTCAACCGTGGCAACCAGGGAAAATGGATCGAGAAGATCAGCGCGTGGGCGAAGGAAGAGACGCGCGGTTATCAGCTTCCGGACGCGCTGGAGAAATTCTCACAGCGTTTCCTGGTTGAGCGGACCAAAGCCGACGGCATTGTGCCTGAACATCCCCTGTTTGTGGCAATTGAAACTCTGCTGGCGGAGCCCCTGACGCTTAACGATCTGATGATCACCCGTGCGATGACGGAAATTCGCGATGCCGTGGCGCGCGAAAAGCGCCGGCGGGGCGAGCTGGGGTTTGATGACATGCTGAGTCGCCTTGATGCGGCGTTGTGCAGCGAAAATGGCGAAGCGCTTGCAGAGGCGATTCGTACTCGCTTCCCGGTCGCAATGATTGACGAGTTTCAGGATACCGACCCTCAGCAGTACCGTATTTTCCGCCGTATCTGGCGCCATCAGCCCGGCACCGCACTGCTGTTAATCGGCGATCCGAAGCAGGCCATTTACGCTTTCCGCGGTGCGGATATTTTCACCTACATGAAAGCCCGCAGTGAGGTTGATGCGCACTATACGCTCGATACCAACTGGCGATCCTCTCCCGGCATGGTGGAAAGCGTTAACGCGCTGTTCAGTCGCATGGATATGGCGTTTATGTTCCGGGAAATCCCGTTTCTGCCGGTCAAATTTGCCCCGAAAAACGATTCGTTGCGCTTCGAATTCAACGGTGAGACGCAGCCCGCCATGCACTTCTGGCTGCTGGACGGAGAAGGCTGTGGCGTCGCCGACTATCAAAATGCCATGGCCCAGTACTGTGCGGCGCAGATTAGGGACTGGCTCAGCGCAGGCGCGCGGGGAGATGCGCTGCTGTGGAAGGGCGATAAACCCGCGCCGGTAAAAGCATCCGATATCACGGTGCTGGTGCGAAGCCGCCAGGAGGCCGCGCTTATTCGCGACGCCCTGACGCTACTGAATATTCCGTCCGTCTATCTTTCAAACCGCGACAGCGTTTTTGAAACGCTGGAAGCCCAGGAGATGCTTTGGCTGCTGCAGGCCGTGCTGGCGCCAGAGCGTGAAAGTACGCTGCGCAGTGCACTGGCGAGTGCGATGCTCGGGCTGAATGCGCGTGATATTGATGTGCTCAACAATGACGAAGCCGCGTGGGATGCCGTGGTAGAAGAGTTTGTTCGCTACCGCGAAAAATGGCAAAAGCGCGGCGTGATGGCGATGGTGCGCGAGCTCATGGCAGAGCGTCACATTGCGGAGAACATGCTCGCAACCGCGGGCGGCGAGCGCCGTCTGACCGATATTCTGCATATCAGCGAATTGCTGCAGGAAGCGGGGACACAGCTGGAGAGCGAGCATGCCCTGGTGCGCTGGCTGGCGCAGCAGATTGCCGACCCGAACAGTAATTCGTCCAGCCAGCAGATGCGCCTTGAGAGTGATAAACACCTGGTGCAAATCGTCACCATTCACAAATCGAAAGGCCTGGAATATCCGCTGGTCTGGCTGCCCTTTATCGCCAATTACCGCGTGCAGGATCAGGCTTTTTACCACGATCGCGAGTCGTTTGAAGCGGTACTCGATCTCAGCAACGCAGAGTCAAGCGTTGAGCTAGCCGAAGCCGAGCGTCTGGCAGAAGATCTGCGTCTGCTTTATGTGGCGCTGACCCGCTCGGTCTGGCACTGCAGCCTGGGCGTTGCGCCGCTGTTTCGTCGCCGGGGCGATAAGAGCGGCGAGAGTGATTTTCATCTGAGTGCGCTGGGAAGGCTTATCCAGCGAGGCGAACCCAAAGATGCTGCCGGTCTGCGCCAGTGCATCGAATCTCTTTGCTCAGAGCATGTTGCCCTGCATATTCCGTCTCAGCCCGACATCAGCCGCTGGCAGACGCCGGAACAGAGAGCGTCAGAGCTGCATGCCCGCCAGGTTGCCCGCACGATTGCCGACGACTGGCGCGTTACCAGTTACTCCGGTTTACAGCAGCACGGGCAAAGCGTTGCTCAGGATTTGATGCCTAAACTGGACGTAGATGCCGCAGGCGCAGGAAGCGCGCCCGCTGAACCGGTGCTCACGCCGCATCAGTTCCCGCGTGGGGCCTCGCCGGGCACGTTTTTACACAGCCTGTTTGAAGAGCTGGATTTTACCCAGCCGGTCTCTGAAGAATGGGTGCTGAAGATGCTCCAGAGCGGCGGCTACGACGCCCAATGGCAGCCGGTTCTCACCGACTGGCTCCGCGCTGTTTTGCACGCGCCGCTCACGACACAGGGGATTTCCCTCAGCCAGCTGACCGCCAAAGATAAACAGGTCGAAATGGAGTTTTATCTCCCCATCGCCAGCCCGCTCAGGGCCGACGCGCTTGACGCGTTGATCCGTGAGTACGATCCGTTATCCGCCGGGTGCCCACCGCTCAACTTCCGCCAGGTTCAGGGGATGTTAAAAGGGTTCATCGACCTGGTTTTCCGCCACGAAGGGCGCTACTACCTGCTGGATTACAAATCGAACTGGCTGGGTGAGAACAGCGAAGCCTATACCCAACAGGCGATGGCCTCAGCGATGCAAATGCATCGCTACGACCTGCAGTATCAGCTCTATACCCTGGCGTTGCACCGGTACCTGCGCCATCGCATGGCCGATTACCGTTACGAAGACCATTTTGGCGGCGTTATTTACCTGTTCCTGCGCGGCGTGGATGCTAACGACCCGCAGTCGGGCGTTTTCAGCACCCGTCCGGCCGTGGAGCTGATTGAAAAAATGGATAACCTGTTTGCTGCACGCACAGAGGAGGTGGTATGACGATGCAGGCGCTATTGCTGGAGGCGGTAGAACAACGATTATTGCGCCACCTGGACGTGCAGTTTGCCATGATGGTGGCGGGCGAGGAGCCAGCCGTTATGCTCGCTGCCGCCATTCTGAGTAAGGACGCAGGCGAGGGGCATGTGTGCCTTCCGCTGTCGCGTCTGGCTGTGGATGAGAAAATGCCTCCGGCGCTGCAGTCGTGTTTCGCGCTGCTCGGTGAGGCAGTGGACTGGCAGGCGATATTACTCCGCTCGCCTGCCGTCAGCGCGACCGATACCGGGACGCCACTGATTTTGACCGGCGAGCGTTTGTATCTGAACCGACTCTGGCGTAACGAACTGACGGTGGCGCGCTTCTTCAGCGAGACCAACGCCCCGCTTCCCTGCGATGAAGCGCAGCTCCGGCAAGTGCTGGATACGCTGTTTACCTCTGACGACGCGACTGACTGGCAGAAAGTGGCGGCCGCCGTGGCGTTAACGCGGCGGATCTCGGTGATTTCGGGCGGCCCGGGCACCGGGAAAACAACGACGGTTGCAAAACTGCTTGCCGCGCTGATTCAGTTATCCGGTGAGCAAAAGTGTCGTATTCGTCTGGCGGCTCCCACCGGTAAAGCCGCGGCACGTCTGACGGAGTCATTAGGCGGTGCCCTGCAAAAATTGCCGCTCACAGGGGAACAGCTTGCGCTTTTACCCAATGAAGCCAGCACGTTGCATCGGTTACTTGGCGCGCAGCCGGGTAGCCAGCGTCTGCGCTACCATGCCGGTAACCCGCTACACCTGGATGTGCTGGTGGTGGATGAAGCGTCGATGATTGACCTGACGATGATGTCGCGGCTGATCGATGCTTTGCCGCCTCATGCGCGGGTCATTTTCCTCGGCGACCGTGACCAGCTAGCGTCCGTGGAAGCCGGGGCCGTGCTGGGTGATATCTGCACCTATGCCAGTCTGGGTTATACCGCGGAACGCGCGGAGGAGTTGGCCCGCCTTACAGGGTGTTCCCTTGCGGCGGAACAGCACTCGGTCGCGGGCGCGCTGCGCGACAGCTTGTGCCTGCTGCAAAAAAGCTACCGTTTCGGCAGCGACTCCGGCATCGGGCAGCTTGCGTCGGCGGTGAACCGGGGAGACCGGCACACGACCTGTGCGGTGTTTGACGGTACCTTTACCGACATTGAGAAAAAATCGCTGCAAAGTGGGGAAGAGTATCAGGCGATGCTGGATGATGCCCTGCTGGGGTATCAACATTTTCTCACCGGCGTACAACAGCAACGTCCGCCGGAGCAGGTGATTGCCGCGTTTGGCGAATATCAGTTGCTCTGCGCGTTGAGGGAGGGACCGTTTGGCGTCAGCGGCCTGAATGACAGGCTGGAACAGCTGCTGGCGCAGAAACGTAAAATCAACCGTACCCTGCACTCGCGCTGGTATGAAGGGCGCCCGGTGATGATTTCCCGCAACGACAGTGCGCTGGGGTTGTTTAATGGCGATATCGGCATTGCACTCGATCGTGGGCAGGGGTTGCGCGTCTGGTTCCAGATGCCGGATGGTAGCGTGAAGTCCTTCCAGCCCAGCCGTTTGCCCGAGCATGAAACTGCATGGGCGATGACGGTGCATAAATCGCAGGGCTCTGAGTTTAACCATGCGGCGTTGATCCTGCCGACGCAGCTTTCACCTGTCGTTACCCGTGAGCTGATCTATACCGCCATCACGCGTGCGCGTCAGCGCCTGTCGCTGTATACCGATGAACGCGTGCTGATGCAGGCCATCGCCACCCGCACGGAACGCCGAAGCGGGCTGGGCGCAATCTTTGAGTCTCTCTGAATGAGGGACGAAATGCAGGCCGGGTAAGCGCAGCGCTTCCCGGCAAGTGGCGTATTATCCCAGGTCGGCCATCAGCACTTTTGAACGGCGCTGATAGTTGTACATCTCTTTCTTCGTTTCCGGCAGGGAATCGATATCCACCGGCGTGAACCCGCGTTCCTGGAACCAGTGAATGCTGCGCGTGGTCAGGACGAACAGCTTGCTCAACCCCATCTGGCGCGCCTGCGCCGCCACGCGCTCTAGCAGCATTTCTCCGCGAGAAGAGCTCCGGTAGTCAGGATGCACAGCCACACAGGCCATTTCACCGATCTTCTCTTCCGGGAACGGATAGAGCGCAGCGCAGGCAATGGTCAGGTTATCGCGCTGAATAATGGTGAATTTGTCGATCTCCATCTCCAGCTGTTCACGGGAACGACGCACCAGAATACCCTGCTGTTCCAGCGGACGGATCAGTTCCAGAATACCGCCGATATCGTTGATGGTCGCGCGGCGTATCTGCTCCGCACTCTCCATGACAATCTGGGTGCCGATGCCATCCCGGGAGAAGAGCTCCTGCAGTAAGGCCCCGTCTTCCTGATAGCTGATCAGGTGGCTACGGCGCACGCCGCTACGGCAGGCCTTCACCGCACCACGCAGAAAACGCACGGTGCCGGAGTGGTAATCTCCTTCGGCCTCCAGCGCTTCCACGCGCGCCTGGGCTTCATTCGGGAAGAGTTCCGGCACAATCACCCCTTCATCGTTAACGACGCCCTGTGAGGAGCAAAACCCAATCATTTTTTCCGCCTTCAGCTTGATAGCCAGCTGGGTGGCAATCTCTTCTGACGTCAGGTTGAAGCTTTCGCCGGTCACGGATACCGCCACCGGGCCCATGAGCACGATGGCACCGCTGTCCAGCTGACGGTGAATGGCCTCTTCATCAATACGACGAATGCGGCCGCTGTGGCAGTAATCCACGCCATCGTCCACGCCGAGGGGCTGGGCGATGATAAAGTTGCCGCTCACGACGTTGATATGCGCCCCCTGCAGCGGCGTGTTGTTCAGACTCATCGACAGGCGAGCCGTAATATCCAGCTGCAGCAGCCCTGCCGCCTGTTTCACCAGTTCCAGGGTTTTCGCATCTGTGACGCGGGTATGTTTGTGATAAATCGGCTCGTGGTGGTGAGCGGCCAGGTTGGCATCGATCTGCGGGCGCGCGCCGTAGACCACCACCAGGCGGATCCCGAGACTGTGCAGCAGGCCTATGTCATTGACGATGCTTGAAAAGTTTTCATGTTCAATGGCTTCGCCACCAAGCATGATGACAAACGTTTTTCCCCGGTGGGCGTTGATATAGGGAACAGAATGGCGGAATCCCTGGACCAGTTCGGTTCTACGTTCCTTCACCATGGCACAACCCTTAATGAATGTTTATTCGTAATTTCTGTATTTTTATTCGATTGTGGCCGCGTGTGCAAGTGCAAATTTTCTGCGACCCACAGAAATGAATAAGTAATCCGTGCGTTAGCAGCGAATTGTTTACCCTTTTATAGATGACAGTTTATGCGTCATTCGTTAAAGTTTTCGGTCAATCTGGACTTTTGTATATCAGTTCGTTTTCTTGCTCGGGAGAAGCATGTCGGGATCCAATTCAGCAATAAGCCGCCGCCGTTTGTTAAAAGGGGCCGGGGCAATGTGGTTGCTTAGCGTCAGCCAGGTCGGCCTTGCCGCCACGAGTCAGGTGGTGGCGGTGCGCGTCTGGCCGTCGTCGACGTACACGCGCGTGACGGTCGAATCCAATCGTGTGCTGAAATATAAGCAATTTGCCCTCAGCAATCCTGAACGTGTGGTAGTGGATCTCGAAGGCGTGAACCTTAACTCCGTGCTTAAGGGGATGGCGGCGCAGATCCGCGGTGACGATCCGTTTATTAAATCGGCGCGCGTCGGGCAGTTTGATCCGCAAACCGTGCGTATGGTGTTTGAGCTTAAACAGAACGTGAAGCCGCAGCTGTTCGCTCTCGCCCCTGTGGCGACGTTTAAAGAGCGTCTGGTGATGGATCTCTACCCAGCCAATGCAACGGATATTCAGGATCCGCTTCTGGCCCTGCTGGAGGATTACAACAAAGGCGATCTGCAACGTCAGGTTCCGCCTGCGCAAAGTGGTCCGCAGCCGGGCAAAGCGGGGCGCGATCGCCCGATTGTGATCATGCTCGATCCTGGCCACGGCGGCGAAGACTCCGGTGCGGTGGGGAAATATCATACGCGGGAGAAAGACGTGGTGCTGCAAATTGCCCGTCGTCTGAAGGCGTTGATTGATAAAGAGGGCAATATGCGCGCCTACATGACGCGCAATGAAGATGTCTTTATCCCCCTGAAAGTTCGCGTGGCGAAAGCGCAGAAGCAGCGTGCGGATCTCTTCGTCTCGATCCACGCAGATGCCTTTACCAGCCGTCAGCCGAGTGGATCGTCAGTGTTTGCGCTCTCAACCAAAGGCGCGACCAGTACCGCGGCGCGTTACCTGGCCGACACTCAGAACGCCTCGGATCTGATCGGTGGCGTGAGCAAAAGCGGTGACCGCTACGTCGACCACACGATGTTCGATATGGTGCAGTCCCTGACCATTAACGACAGCCTGAAGTTTGGTAAAGCGGTGCTGGGCAAGCTGGGTAACATCAATAAGCTGCATAAAAACAGCGTTGAGCAGGCCGGGTTTGCGGTGCTTAAAGCGCCGGATATTCCCTCCATACTGGTCGAAACGGCGTTTATCAGTAACGTTGAAGAGGAGCGTAAGCTCAAGACGGCAAAATTCCAGCAGGAGGTGGCGGAGTCGATTCTGGCGGGGATTCGGGCGTATTTCTCAGACGGGGCGACGCTGGCGCGACGCGGATAGCGCATTCAGCCGGGTGAAACGCCCGGCACATTCACAAACGACAGATACAAAAAAACACCCTTCAGGGTGTTTATTGTTTTTAGAAGTGTTGGTTGCGGGGGCCGGATTTGAACCGACGACCTTCGGGTTATGAGCCCGACGAGCTACCAGGCTGCTCCACCCCGCGTCCGTCTTTCTACTCTTGTAGAAACTTACTTCTTCAAATTTGATTGGTTGCGGGGGCCGGATTTGAACCGACGACCTTCGGGTTATGAGCCCGACGAGCTACCAGGCTGCTCCACCCCGCGTCCGTCTTTCTACTGTCGTAGAAGATACTTCATCAAATTTTAATTGGTTGCGGGGGCCGGATTTGAACCGACGACCTTCGGGTTATGAGCCCGACGAGCTACCAGGCTGCTCCACCCCGCGTCCGTGGATGCGCACTATACTCGGATAGGTTTGTGATGCAACCCCTTTTTTACATAAATCATGATTTTGTATGCAAATTGAACGACATGGCGCTGTATGGACTATTTTTTGCGCAAAATTTGCCAAAGGGCATGCGAACGCATTTCATTAGCCCTGGCGGTTTGTTATCTTCATCACGCGGAAATGGGCAACTTAAAGACGAGATATAATGAAAGGACGTTGGGCGAAGTATCTGATGGCAGGCGCAATGGTAGCGATTCTTGCGGCCTGCTCTTCCAAACCGACCGATCGCGGTCAACAGTATAAAGACGGGAAGTTATCCCAGCCTTTCTCTTTAGTTAATCAGCCTGATGCTGTCGGTGCTCCGATCAACGCCGGCGATTTCTCCGAGCAGGTTTACCAGATCCGCAATGCGTCGCCGCGTCTGTATGGCACTCAGAGTAGCGTGTACAACGCCGTCCAGGACTGGCTGAAAGCAGGCGGTGATACGCGCAACATGCGCCAGTTTGGTATTGACGCCTGGCAGATGGAAGGGGCGGATAACTACGGCAACGTCCAGTTCACAGGGTATTACACGCCCGTGATTCAGGCGCGACACACGCGCCAGGGTGAGTTCCAGTATCCTATCTACCGTATGCCGCCAAAACGCGGTCGTCTGCCTTCTCGTGCAGAGATCTACGCGGGTGCGCTGAGCGAAAACTACGTTCTGGCTTACAGCAACTCCCTGATGGATAACTTCATCATGGACGTTCAGGGCAGTGGCTACATCGATTTTGGCGACGGTTCGCCGCTTAACTTCTTCAGCTATTCCGGTAAAAACGGCCACGCCTATCGCAGTATTGGTAAGGTGCTGATCGACCGCGGTGAAGTGAAGAAGGAAGATATGTCGATGCAGGCGATCCGCGAGTGGGGCGAAAAGCACAGTGAAGCCGAGGTGCGTGAACTGCTGGAGCAGAACCCGTCGTTCGTCTTCTTTAAACCGCAAAACTTCGCGCCGGTGAAGGGGGCGAGTGCCGTTCCGCTGATTGGCCGTGCGTCGGTGGCATCGGATCGTTCTATTATTCCTGCGGGTACCACGCTGCTGGCGGAAGTCCCGCTGCTGGACAACAACGGTAAATTCAACGGTCAGTATGAGCTGCGTCTGATGGTGGCGCTGGATGTGGGCGGGGCGATTAAAGGCCAGCACTTCGATATTTATCAGGGCATTGGTCCGGATGCTGGCCACCGTGCGGGCTGGTATAACCACTACGGACGCGTGTGGGTGCTGAAGGCCGCACCGGGTACCGGAAACGTATTCAGCGGTTGATTGTGGTATTCTGAGCGCAATACGGATTACTTGTTCAGGGTGAGGAAGAACCTCACCCTTTTTACATCTGAGGTTTTATGTCTGTGGTAATCAGCGATGCCTGGCGTCAGCGTTTTGGCGGCACGGCACGTCTCTATGGTGAAAAAGCCCTGCAGCTGTTTGCGAATGCGCATGTCTGCGTCGTGGGCATTGGTGGTGTGGGGTCGTGGGCGGCAGAGGCGCTGGCGAGAACCGGTATTGGCGCAATCACGCTGATTGATATGGATGACGTTTGCGTCACCAATACCAACCGTCAAATCCATGCCCTTCGTGATAACGTCGGCCTGGCGAAGTCTGAAGTGATGGCGGAACGCATTCGTCTCATTAACCCGGAATGTCGCGTGACGGTGATCGACGACTTTGTCACGGCAGATAACGTCGCGGAGTACATGAGTAAAGGATACAGCTATGTGATTGACGCTATCGACAGCGTGCGTCCCAAAGCGGCGCTGATCGCCTACTGCCGTCGCTACAAGGTGCCGCTGGTCACGACGGGCGGCGCGGGCGGGCAAATCGATCCGACGCAAATCCAGGTCGCCGACCTGGCGAAAACCATTCAGGATCCGCTGGCGGCAAAGCTGCGTGAACGCCTGAAAAGCGACTTTAACGTGGTGAAGAACAGCAAAGGCAAGCTGGGCGTTGACTGCGTGTTCTCAACCGAAGCGCTGGTCTATCCCCAGGCGGATGGGTCGGTCTGCGCAATGAAAAGTACGGCGGAAGGACCCAAACGTATGGATTGCGCCTCAGGGTTTGGGGCGGCCACCATGGTAACCGCTTCCTTTGGCTTTGTGGCGGTTTCTCACGCCCTGAAAAAGATGATGGCGAAGGCGGAACGTCAGGCCTGAGCCTGACGTGCTGCGTCCAGTACCGCGTCACTGAGCGCGATCAGACCCTGACCGCGTGAGGCGCTGAGCTGCGCGCGCAGCCCGAGCTCATCGAAGAACATTAGCGGCGAATGTGCTAACAATTCTGCCGCGCTTTTCCCTTCCACTGCGGTTAACAGAACCGCCAGCAGCCCGCGCACGATACGGCCTTCGCTGTCGCCGAAGAAGTGAAGCTTCTCCCCGGATACGCTAAACCCGAGCCAGACGCGGTTCTCGCAGCCAGCGATCTCTTTCGCCTGCGCTTTAAGATCGTCTGAAAGCGTGGGGAGCTGCTTGCCCAGCAGGATCAGCTGACGATATTTGTCCTCCCACTGCGTGAGGGGAGCGAAGGTCTGTTTTAAGGTCTCTTCTGTGATGACCGTGCCGAACGGATGTCCGGCTAACGCTGCTTGAGTCATTAATCCACCAGTATTTCAAGGGCGCGGTCAACGGCGCTAATCAGTGCCTCGACATCGCTTTGAGTATTATACGGCGCAAACGAGGCGCGCAGGGTGCCGCTCACGCCGAGCGCTGCCAGAAGCGGCTGGGCGCAGTGCTGTCCTGCCCGCAGGGCAATGCCGTACCCGGCCAGCAGCGTCACCATGTCGCTATGATGAACGCCTGCGAAATCAAAGGCGAGCAGGCTCGAGTCTTGTACGCGGAACGAGCGGAAACCGGGGCGTTTTTTAAGTTCTTCTTCTGCCAGCGTCGCCAGGCCGCGGCTCCAGCTCTCCGCCTGAACAATGTCTGTTTCAGTCAGCCACTCCAGCGCAGCGCTTAAGCCAATCACGCCCGCCACGTTTGGCGTACCGGCTTCCAGACGATAAGGTACATCCTGCGTTTTGAAGCCGTCGAATGTCACCTCGGTAATCATTTTGCCGCCCCCGAGCCACGGCGTCATTTGCGCCAGCCGTTCCGGCTTGCCGTAGAGTGCGCCAATGCCGGTTGGCCCGTAGAGCTTATGTCCGGAGAAGGCATAGAAGTCGATATCAAGCGCCTGCACATCAGCCGGGAAATGCACTACCCCCTGCGCCCCGTCGACCATCACCACCATACCGCTGGCATGGGCAATCTCAATAGCGCGGGCCAGATCCGGGCAGCCACCGGTGACGTTGGACATCTGCCCCAACGCCAGGATGCGGCTGCGTGGGGTAATCAGCTCGGGCAAACGTGCCACATCAGGCAGGAAGTCTGCACCCAACGGAAGTTTGACAATCTGCGCCCCCGTTTGCTCGGCCACCATCAGCCACGGCACCAGGTTAGCGTGGTGTTCCGCCTCGCTGACGATGATTTCATCTCCTGCCTGCAGCCGTGGGCGGGCATAGCACTGAGCCACCATATTAATGGCTTCGGTCGTGCCGCGCGTCCAGACGATACTTTTTCCGCTTTCAGCATTGATCAGGCGTGCAACCTGATCGCGTGCGGCTTCGTAGCGCGCGGTTAAGCGCTGCGCTTCGGCAAACTGACTGCGATGCACGTTCCCGGCGCTCAGGCTGTAGAACTGCTGCGTCGCGTCAATCACCGCCTGGGGCTTCAAAGCGGTGGCGGCGCTATCAAGGTAAACACCGGCATCGGCCAGCGCCGGGAACTGTGCGCGAAACTGCGCAGGACTGAAAGCGTTCATGGGACTCCTCATATCAATAACGCGATCGTCGCGCAATTTCAGCGGCAGGGCAAGGAGGTTGATATCTATCAGATTCGTCTGCTTATCCTGGCGACCTCGTAAAAGCAGGTTATGCTAAATAGTGTTAGGCGGATGTTTTAGCCTGTTATAAATCGAGGTTTGAATAGCATTAATTGCTAAAGGAGAATAATCATGAATAAGACAGCTGCAATCATTTCTGCCTGTGCGTTTACTTTTGCCCTGAGCGCCTGTTCTGGTAACAACTACGTGATGCATACCAACGATGGTCGTTCCATCGTTTCGGAAGGGAAACCGACAACCGATAACGATACCGGGATGATTTCGTATAAAGATGCGAACGGGAACAAGCAGCAGATCAACCGCACGGACGTGAAAGAGATGAAAGAGATCGAGCATTAACCGATCGCAGGCGAAAAAAAAGCACCGCAAGTTGGCGGTGCTACATTAATCACTATGGACAGACAGGGTAAATGTACAGGAAGTGAAAAATTGGTAGCGTTGCTACCGTGGTCTGAATCGCAGACCAATTGCAAACACAACAACACAACATCACAACCGTAAGCCAAAAGCCCTTCAGAACACGCATTCCGAAAAAAGCTCTTCGTTCCGGCTCAGGAAGTGCCGCCACTATAGGTATTTGCTGGTAGTTCCTCAACGGACAAATTATAATGGCTCAGATAAAAAAAACTAATAGGTTAAACGTTGTTTCCTATTTGTTAAATTCAGTTAACATCTAAGCCAGATAACCATGTCAAAGCGATTGCCACCCCTTAATGCATTACGCGTTTTTGATGCAGCAGCACGTCACCTCAGCTTCACCCGTGCGGCAGATGAGCTTTTTGTGACACAGGCCGCAGTAAGTCACCAAATCAAGTCTCTGGAGGATTTCCTGGGCCTTAAGCTATTTCGTCGACGCAATCGTTCATTGCTGTTGACTGAAGAGGGGCAGAGCTATTTTCAGGATATTAAAGAGATTTTTTCCCAGCTCACGGAAGCCACGCGCAAGCTGCAGGCCCGCAGTGCAAAAGGTGCCCTGACTGTCAGTTTATTGCCCAGTTTTGCCATTCAGTGGCTGGTGCCAAGACTCTCAAGCTTTAACTCAGCTTATCCGGGGATCGACGTTCGAATCCAGGCGGTGGATCGTCAGGAAGACAAGCTGGCCGATGATGTGGATGTCGCCATTTTTTACGGTCGAGGTAACTGGCCGGGCTTGCGTGTCGAGAAATTATACGCAGAATATCTGCTGCCGGTCTGCTCGCCTCTGCTGTTAACGGGCGATAAAGCGCTGAAGACCCCCGCTGACCTGGCGCAGCATACGCTTTTACATGATGCCTCTCGCCGCGACTGGCAAACGTATACCCGTCAATTAGGTCTAAGTCATATAAACGTGCAGCAGGGGCCCATTTTTAGCCACAGTGCGATGGTGCTACAGGCTGCCATTCACGGGCAGGGCGTGGCGTTGGCTAACAACGTGATGGCGCAGTCCGAAATTGAGGCAGGCCGTCTGGTTTGCCCATTTAATGACGTACTGGTCAGCAAAAATGCATTTTATCTGGTTTGTCATGACAGTCAGGCAGAACTGGGTAAAATAGCCGCCTTCCGGCAGTGGATACTGGCAAAGGCGGCAAGCGAGCAAGAGAAATTCCGCTTCAGGTATGAACAATAACGTTTGTGTGCCGGGCACGCATTAATTCAGGACTTAAACATGACCAGCCGATTCATGCTTATTTTTGCCGCGGTGAGTGGCTTTATTTTTGTTGCACTGGGCGCCTTTGGCGCACATGTATTGAGCAAGTCGTTGGGTGCTGTCGAGATGGGCTGGATCCAGACCGGCCTTGAATACCAGGCGTTCCATACGCTGGCTATTTTTGGACTGGCGGTGGCGATGCAGCGTCGGATCAGCATCTGGTTTTACTGGAGCAGCGTTTTTCTGGCGCTGGGTACTGTGCTGTTCAGCGGCAGCCTCTACTGTCTGGCACTTTCACATCTGCGCCTGTGGGCGTTTGTTACACCCGTCGGCGGCGTCAGCTTCCTGGTGGGGTGGGTATTAATGTTTATCGGAGCTATCCGTCTGAAACGCAAGGGCGTTGTTCATGAATAAAGTTGTTTTATATTGTCGCCCGGGGTTTGAGAAAGAGTGCGCCGCGGAAATTACCGATAAAGCGGCGAAGCGCGACGTCTTCGGCTTCGCCCGCGTGAAAGAGAATGCGGGCTATGTGGTCTTTGAATGCTATCAGCCCGAAGATGCGGATAAGCTGGCGCGCGAACTGCCGTTTAGCTCGTTGATCTTCGCTCGTCAGATGTTTGTGGCGGGTGAGCTGTTGAAAGACCTTCCCCCGGAAGACCGCATCACGCCAATTGTCGGCATGCTGCAGGGCGTAGTGGAGAAGGGCGGCGATCTGCGCGTGGAAGTGGCGGATACTAACGAAAGTAAAGAGCTGATGAAGTTCTGCCGCAAATTTACCGTGCCGCTGCGCGCGGCGCTGCGTGATGCGGGCGTGCTGACGAACTACGAAACGCCGAAGCGTCCGGTAGTACACATCTTCTTTATCGCTCCGGGCTGCTGTTATGCCGGCTATTCGTATACCAACAATAATTCGCCATTCTATATGGGGATCCCGCGTCTGAAGTTCCCGTCGGATGCACCGAGCCGCTCAACTCTGAAGCTGGAAGAGGCCTTCCACGTCTTTATCCCGGCCGATGAGTGGGACGAGCGTCTGGCTAACGGTATGTATGCCGTCGATCTTGGCGCGTGCCCGGGCGGCTGGACCTATCAGCTGGTGAAACGCAATATGTGGGTATCGTCTGTCGATAACGGCCCAATGGCGCAAAGCCTGATGGACACCGGGCAGGTAACCTGGCTGCGTGAAGACGGTTTCCGCTATCGTCCGACCCGTAACAACATCTCCTGGATGGTGTGCGACATGGTTGAGAAGCCAGCAAAAGTGGCCGCGCTGATGGCCTCCTGGCTGGTGAACGGCTGGTGCCGCGAGACCATTTTCAACCTCAAGCTGCCGATGAAAAAGCGCTACGAGGAGGTCTCCCAGAACCTGGCCTACATCCAGGCGCAACTGGATGAGCACGGTATTAACGTGGAGATCCAGGCACGTCAGCTATATCACGATCGCGAAGAGGTGACGGTACATATTCGTCGCTGGTGGGCGGCAGTAGGCGGGCGTCGCGACGAGCGATAGCGCGCGCTTTGTTTTGCCCGGTGGCGCTGTGCTTGCCGGGCCAACAAAACCGTGAACCGTTTAACGCTCTAACCGCAACTGCTGCAAGTTCCCGTCCAGCTGTAAATCCGTCTGTAGCGTCGCCACATCCCGACAGATAAACGCCATCTCTTTGTGCGCCTCCAGCTTTTTGCGCCATTTTTCCGGCACGTCATCCAGCCTGGCGTATATCCCCTCCAGACTCTGAAAATCTGTCAGCAGCTGGGCGGCGCTCTTCGGCCCGATGCCCGCGACCCCCGGTACCTTCGAGCTGCTTATCCCCGCCAGTCCCCAGTAGTCAGGCAGTTGATCTGGTGAGACGCCAAACTCGCTGGCAATAAATGGCGCGTCCAGCCAGCGTTTCTGGAAGTAATCGCGGATGCGGATGGTGGGAGAGAGAAGCTGGCAGTAGCCTTTGTCCGTTGAAACGATAGTGGCCTGATGTCCGGCACTCGCTACCTTGACCGCAAGCGTCGCGGCCAGATCGTCCGCTTCGTTGCCGTGCGCGCCCCAGCAGGGAACGCCGCGTTGTTCAAAGGCCGCGCGAATAACGGGCATTTCGGCATGCAGGTCGTCCGGCATCGGCGCGCGTCCGGCCTTGTAGTCAGGGAGACGCTGGTGTCGCCAGCCGCTGTTCCGCGCTTCGTCATCAAACACCGCCACTGCATGGGTAGGTTCGCTATGGCGAATAAGCTGCTCCAGCGCGTGCAGGCAAGTGTCCTTACAGGGCGTGCCCTGTACCGCATGGATACGGCGAATCAGGTTGAGCGCGTCGACGATAAGTAAATGAACAGCCACAGATAATCTCCCTTAAAGCTAATGGGTAAAGGGTATCACTGTCAGTGGGTTGAAACGAATAGCGTGAGGGAAAACAGGAAGAAGCCTCGCAAAACGAGGCTTCCTGAGAGGCTTAATCGCAGGTCACGATCTTCATCGCCAGGCCGCCGCGAGAGGTTTCGCGGTATTTGGCGTTCATATCTTTGCCGGTTTCGTACATGGTTTCGATAACTTTATCGAGACAGACGCGCGGTTCGCTGGTGCGGCGCAGGGCCATACGTGCCGCGTTCACCGCCTTCACGGAGGCGATCGCGTTACGCTCGATGCACGGTACCTGTACCTGCCCGGCAACCGGGTCACAGGTCAGACCCAGGTTATGCTCCATGCCGATTTCCGCCGCAATGCACACCTGAGCCGGGCTTGCGCCCAGCAGTTCAGCCAGACCCGCCGCCGCCATGGAGCAGGCCACGCCGACTTCACCCTGGCAGCCCACTTCCGCACCGGAAATCGACGCGTTCATCTTATACAGAGAACCAATCGCGCTGGCGACCAGCAGGTAGCGCGCCAGAGAGTTGGCGTTGACCTCACGGATAAACTTGTCGTAGTACGCCAGCACGGCCGGAACGATACCGCATGCGCCGTTGGTCGGCGCGGTGACCACGCGGCCCCCTGCGGCGTTCTCTTCATTCACCGCCAGGGCGAACATGTTAATCCAGTCCACGACGGCCATGGGGTCGGTAGTCGTTTTGTCGGTGCTCACCAGCATACGGCGCAGCGCCGCCGCACGACGCGGTACGCGAAGCTTGCCAGGCAGAACGCCTTCGGTAGTGATCCCGCGCTCAATACCGCCGCGCATCACTTCCCAGACGCTGGTGAAGTGCTGTTCAAGTTCCTCTTTGCTGTGAAGGGCCAGCTCGTTTTTCATCATCAGACCAGAGAGGGAAAGCCCCGTCTCCTGGCAGTGACGCTGAAGATCCGCCGCCGTTTTGTACGGATACGGCACTTCAACAGAAGAGGTACTGGTTTGACCAAAGTGGTCTTCGTCGACGATAAAACCGCCGCCGATAGAGTAATACGTCTGGCTGTAAACCGCTTTGTCGCCGGCTAACGCGGTAATGCGCATGCCGTTTTCGTGCAGCGACAGGTTGTCCGCATGGAAATTCATGCAATGGTCAACCGGGAATTCAACCTCATGCTCACCGTTCGCCAGCAGCAAACGACCGTGGGTGTTCACATCCTGGATGAAGCCAGGGATCGCATCAATATCAACGGTATCCGGCAGGTTCCCCGCCAGGCCCATGATAATGGCGATATCGGTATGGTGGCCTTTCCCGGTCAGAGAAAGGGAACCGTAAACATCGACAACCACGCGGGTAACGTCATGCAAGATGCCGCGTGCAATCAAGTCGTCCGTGAACTGCTTACCGGCTTTCATTGGTCCGACGGTGTGAGAGCTGGAAGGACCAATACCGATTTTGAAGATATCGAATACGCTAATCATGATGCGTCCATTGCTTTCAGTCAGAGAGGGAGGAGTGCGCCGTCCGAAGACGGCGCGGGTGACAATCAGAACATGGTGTACAGGGAGTAGAAGATCGCAGAAATAGCGATAAGACCCATGATAACCACGAAGACATTACTCACATGGCCACTGTACTTACGCATGGCTGGCACTTTCTGAATCGCATACATCGGCATCAGGAACAGAATCATCGCGATGACCGGACCACCCAGCGTTTCAATCATACCCAGGATGCTTGGGTTCAGGGTCGCTACCGCCCAGGTGGTGAGCAGCATGAACAGCGCAGTGATTTTATTCAGCTTGCTGATTTCAATGCTTTTGCCTTTACCGCGCAGAGATTTAATCACCATACCGTTGAAGCCTTCGCGTGCGCCCAGGTAGTGGCCCAGGAAGGATTTGGTGATGGCGATCATCGCGATGATCGGTGCCATCCACGCAATCAGCGGTGCGTTAAAGTGGTTCGCCAGGTAAGACAGAATAGAGATGTTCTGATCTTTCGCTGCCGCCAGGTCTGCCGGGGAGAGGCTCAGTACGCAGCTGAAGACGAAGAACATCACGGTCAGCACCATCATGATGTGAGCGCGAGCCAGGATGCTGGAGCACTTCTTCTCAGCGCCATTACCGTACTCTTCACGTTTCGCCACCGCGAAAGAGGAGATGATCGGGGAGTGGTTGAAGGAGAAGACCATGACCGGGATTGCCAGCCACAGGGTCATCAGCAGGCCGTTACCGGTTGCAGACGCGCTGCTCAGGGACAGCGTTTCCAGTGCGGCACCGTTCCACTGTGGGATCAGGTAGCAGGCCAGCAGCATCAGTGCAGCGACAAACGGGAATACCAGCACGCTCATGGCTTTCACAATCATCTGCTCACCGAAGCGCACGATGGTCATCATGCCGACAATCAGGATCAGAGACAGGATGGCACGCGGTGGTGGCGTCATGTGCAGCTGGTGCAACATGAAGCTTTCAACGGTGTTGGTGATGGCCACGCTGTAAACCAGCAGGATGGGATAAATCGCGAAGAAGTAGAGCAGGGTAATCAGTTTACCTGCACCCACGCCGAAGTGTTCTTCAACAACTTCAGTGATGTCTTCGCCCGGGTTTTTACCGGACAGCACGAAGCGGGTCAGACCGCGGTGTGCGAAGTAGGTCATCGGGAAGGCGATGATGGCCATGATGATCAGCGGAATCAGACCGCCGACGCCTGCGTTGATAGGAAGAAACAGTACACCAGCGCCGATTGCTGTGCCGTAAAGGCCAAGCATCCACATGGTATCCGTTTTGCGCCAACCACTTCGGGATTCAATCGAAGCAACGGTGCTGGTTTGAGTGGTTTCCATCTATATCTCCTGGAGGAAGCAAATTGTCAGGTTTCTAGTCAAATCCGATGAAAAAGTGCCTGACGGTAATATGAAATTCGTTCAGTGACGGTTTTTTAATAATTTTCGCCCGTAACTATTGGCGGGCGGAAAGATACATTCTCGTTATGAATCTATCAGTGATCCTGATCCCAAATGCAATAATCCACTTATGAAGTGGGCATCTTTAGACCATTTATCTGTTAAAAAAACATCAAAGAGAATTTACGCGCGCGCAGGCTATCACCAACGACATGTAAGCTAAAAGGGCGGCCCGCGAGATAGGTGTCTTTTGCTGTAAAGAAATGGCTTTTTAGGATTTTCTGGCGGGTAATTTAGATTAAGGCTGATAATTTGTGGTTGCTAATGCGAGGTAATCGTTTGCGTTTGCGGCGAGTTTGTTAAAGACATAAGTGATATCTATGAATTGATTCGGTAATAAAAAAGCCGGGACGCACAACAGGGCGTCCCGGCTTTAACGACAACAGACCAACCGTTACGTGCAGATTTCGTAGCACGGAATATAGGCTGAGCCCGGCAACTTCATACGGTGTTGGGCCACAAAGCCCTGAAGCATGTCATCCATGCGACGCATCATCTCCCGGTCACCGTGGATCTTGTACGGACCATACTGCTCAATCGCGCGAATGCCCATCTCTTTCACGTTCCCCGCGACAATCCCGGAGAAGGCGCGACGCAGATCGGCAGCCAGCACTTCCACCGGCTGGTCCGGGTAGAGTTTGAGGTTCGCCATATTTTCATGGGTAGGCTCAAACGGGATCTGCAGATCGGGCGCAATACGAATTGACCAGTTGAAGCTGTAAGCATCGCCGGTATCACGACGATTCTCTTTCACCAGCGGCATCGCTTTTTTCATCTGACGCGCCACTTCCGCCGCGTCATCGATGATGATGCGGTAGTGACGACGCGCGGTTTCTCCCAGCGTATGCACGATAAACTCGTCCAGCACGCGGAAGTAGTCTGCGCTCTCTTTTGGCCCGGTCAGGATCAGCGGCAGAACCTGATCTTTGTTGGCCGGGTTCATCAGAATACCCAGCAGATAGAGCAGCTCTTCCGCCGTGCCCACGCCGCCCGGGAAGATGATAATACCGTGCGCGATACGGACAAACGCCTCCAGGCGTTTCTCGATATCCGGCATGATAATCAGCTCGTTCACCAGTGGGTTAGGCGGCTCAGCGGCAATGATTGACGGCTCGGTCATGCCGATAAACCGACCCTCTTTGTAACGCTGCTGCGCATGACCCACCGCGGCACCTTTCATTGGCGCTTCCATTGCCCCAGGACCACAGCCGGTACAGATATTCAGCTCACGCAGGCCAAGCTGCGTTCCTACCCGGCGGGCATAGAGATATTCGGTTTCGTTAATCGAGTGACCGCCCCAGCAGACCACCATGTTCGGGGCTTCGCCAACGTGCAGGGCACGTGCGTTGCGCAGAATAGAGAATACCAGGTTGGTAATATGGACCGAGCTTTCCAGATCGAGATGCTGGAAACGGCCTGCGTTGTGGATCTGCCCGTTAACAAACAGGATGTCACGCAGTACGGCAAACAGGTTGGCCTGAAGGGAACGAATGATACGCCCGTCAACAAAGGCCTCTTCTGGCGGGTTGATCACTTCCAGTTTCACGCCGCGCTCGCGGCGCAGCACGTTGATATCAAAGCTTTCGAAGCGGGACAGCAGTTCTTTACTGTTATCTGTCAGGCTTCCGGAGTTCAGTACGGCAAGTGAACAGTTACGAAACAATTGATACAAATCGCTGCTGGCCGTGCGTTTAAGCATGTCCACTTCCAGCTGCGACAACATATCCATTGAGCCAAGCGGGCTAATATGTGTAATCAAGTGAGCTCCTTATGGGACGATTATCGTCATTCCCTTTGATTACAATAGCCCTGGCGTGTGAGGTTTCACAACACTTCGGGCGGAATACCGCCCGCATATTATGAAAAAATTTATATTATTGACGTACCAGGCGACCCGTCGCTGGCACAAAATCAGTGTTGGTGCGCCACGGGTTAATGTCCAGCCCACCACGTCGGGTATAGCGCGCGTAAACGCTCAACTTCTCTGGCTGGCAGAAACGCTGGATATCACTAAAGATTCGCTCCACGCACTGCTCGTGGAATTCGTTGTGATGGCGGAACGACACCAGATAGCGCAGCAGCTTTTCGCGATCGATTTTCGGGCCGCGATACTGGATCTGTACCGAACCCCAGTCCGGCTGGTGGGTAATCAGACAGTTGGACTTCAGCAGATGGCTGACCAGCGTCTCTTCAACCACCTTGCCGCTCGCCGCGTTTTCGAGGTAATCGGCGCTGAATTCATAATTCTCCACCTCGATATCCTGATCGTCAATGCAGGTTCCGTTGAAGTGGGCGATCGGCTGCCCTTCCAGTTCGTGCAGGCGATATAGCGAAACGCTGACCTGACCCTGAGCACAGGCGGTTAAATCGCGTTCCAGCGTCTGCTGAACCTCATCCCAGTGATTAAATTTGGTCTGGTTGAAACTGTTGAGATAGAGCTTAAAGCTCTTGGATTCCACCAGATTCTGGCTGGCGTAATCCAGCTCAACGTGTCCGACCGCCACCTGCGGCAGGCCGCGCGCGTTGAGCCAGGAGATTTCATACAGCGTCCAGATATCGCCGCCCACGAACGGTAGTGCGTCCGCGTGCAATCCCAGAGGATCGCGGTTCAGGCTGCGCGGCACACCCTGCAGCAGGCTTGCATCGTAGGTATCGCGGTAATCGGTCGATTTACCCAGCGTTAAGCCGGTTAACGCCTGATGATTTTCGTAAGACATGTTTCATAGCCACTTTACAGGTACACTTATGGGCTGAGTTTATCCTGTCTTACAAGAAGAGAGAAATCGGTGGACATCGAAACTGCAAATGCCCTTACTACCTTCACGACCCGCTATTGCGATGCGTGGCATGAAAAGCATGGAACGTGGCCGCAAAGTGCTGAATTATATGGCGTACCGTCACCGTGCATTATCTCTTCTCAGGATGATTATGTTATCTGGCAGCCGAAGCCGAGTACCGCCGGGCAAAATGTAAATGCGGTTGAACGGGCTATGGACATTGTGGTACAACCAGCGGTTCACGCGTTTTACGTCACGCAATTTGCAGGGGATATGCCCGCTCGCTTGGGTGATTTGACGCTGACGCTGTTGCAGACCTGGAACGAAGACGATCTGCAGCGTGTTCAGGAAAACCTGATTGGTCATCTGGTCACGCAAAAACGCCTTAAGCTTTCTCCGACGCTCTTTATTGCTACGCTCGACAGTGACCTGGATGTGATTTCCGTCTGTAACCTGTCTGGCGAAGTGATTAAAGAGACCATCGGCACCCGCAATCGCGAGACCCTCGCCCCTTCACTTGCGGATTTCCTTACCCGACTTGAGCCTCTTCTGTAATCCATAATGCTACAGCGCGTGTGAGAGATCTCTTACAAGGTTTGTGAGAGATCGCTGGAACATTCAGTATTACCTCATTTAATTAAGATTAATATCACGCTGTTTTTCAATGGATTAGCTGTTTATCGCAGCTTTTATAGGGCTTTCTTACGTCTTACAACGCTCCCCTGGTGGGTTGTAAGACGAAGCGGAATAGCGGATTCTATCTCTGTCGACAGGACGCCGACACGAGAAACGAACATCAGGATGATGGCGTTTCTTACTCAGGACACGTCAGGATGACGCTGCAGGAAGGCTTCAGGATGAAGCAAAGGGATAACGCAGGACGCGTAAGGGACACCTCCAGGAAGGAGAACGAGAGCCGAACAGGACGGTCGGTGGGTCAGGAAGGCCAGGACGTTTCAGGATGAAACAAGCACGTCAGGAAGATGTGTGCAGGATGCGAAAGGTAGACGGATGACCAGCCCTTCGGGCATCAGGAAAAGTTGTCACGGATGAGCAGGGAGCACGAATTGTAGCTGGAATGCTGCGGAACGAACCGGGAGCACTGTTTTTACAGTGCTCCCTTTTTTTATTTCTGCCTCCCGCAATGCTATGCTGCGCGCCGTTCACTTTTTCAGTTGAGGTTACCATGACGCAACACGATAGCATTCGTGCTCAGTTGCACGCCATCGAAGCCCTTTTGCGCCAACATCAGCTGTGGCAAGAGACCGCGCCGCAGCCGGAAGCGTTCGCCAGCACCCAGCCATTTTGTCTGGATACCCTGGCCCCGTTCGAGTGGCTCCAGTGGGTGTTAATTCCGCGCATGCACGCGCTGCTGGAAGGCGGTCATCCGCTGCCGCAGGCGTTTGCGGTCTCTCCCTATTATGAAATGGCCCTTGAGGCGACGCACCCTGCGCGCGCGGTCATGCTGGTTGAGCTGGAAAAACTGGATGCCCTGTTTGCCGGTGAAGATGCATGACGCTTGAGATCCTCTATCAGGACGAGTGGCTGGTGGCGGTGAATAAACCGTCTGGCTGGCTGGTGCACCGCAGCTGGCTGGATCGCGACGAGAAAGTGGTCGTGATGCAGACCGTACGCGACCAGATTGGTCAGCATGTTTTTACCGCCCATCGTCTCGACAGACCGACCTCCGGCGTGCTGCTGATGGGGCTTTCCAGCGAGGCGGGACGTCTGCTGTCTCAGCAGTTCGAACAGCACCAGATCCAGAAACGCTACCACGCGATCGTGCGCGGCTGGCTGACGGACGCCGCCACGCTCGACTATCCGCTGGTAGAGGAGCTGGATAAAATCGCCGATAAATTTGCCCGCGATGACAAAGGCCCGCAGCCTGCCGTGACGGATTATCGCGGCATGGCGACCACAGAAATGCCGGTGGCAACCAGCAAATTCCCCACTACGCGCTACAGCCTGGTTGAGCTTTTGCCCAAAACCGGGCGTAAACACCAGCTGCGACGCCATCTTGCGCACCTGCGCCACCCGATTATTGGCGACAGCAAGCACGGCGATCTGCGCCAGAATCGCAGCGCGGCCGAGCATTTTGGCTGTAACCGACTGATGTTACACGCCAGCGAGCTTAGCCTGACCCACCCGTTTACCGGCGAACCGCTGAATATCCGTGCAGGGCTGGACGATGTCTGGATGCAGGCGCTGTCACAGTTTGGCTGGCTGGGGCAACTCCCCGAAAATGAAAGGGTTGAGTTTGTATCTGTCAACGTTCAGGATGAACAGTAAACGCATTCATAGGGAAAAATATCATGGCTGAAGTAGGCATTTTTGTCGGCACTATGTACGGCAACTCACTGCTGGTAGCGGAAGAGGCTGAGGCGATTCTGGCAAGCCAGGGCCATAAAGCCACGGTCTATGAAGACCCGGAACTGGCAGACTGGGAAAAGTACAAAGATAAATACATTCTGGTGGTGACGTCCACTACCGGGCAGGGCGATCTGCCGGACAGCATCGTGCCACTTTTCCAGGGCATTAAAGACCAGCTTGGCTATCAGCCGGACGTTCACTACGGCATCATTGCCCTGGGCGATAGCTCTTACGCAAACTTCTGCGGCGGCGGCAAGCAGTTTGATGCGCTCCTGCAGGAACAGAGCGCCCAGCGCGTCGGCGAGATGCTGCTGATTGATGCCGGTGAGCATCCTGAACCGGAAAGCGAATCGAACCCGTGGGTCGAGCAGTGGGCTACGCTCCTGAAATAGTTTTCCAGGCCGGGTCAGGCGAAGCCGCCACCCGGCAATACACCCCGCACCAAACCTCAATTCCGTGAACCACCTTCCACTTGCCTGGGCTTATGCCATAAACAACCGCTCGCACACCCTTTAATACTGTGTTTTTGCACGGTGAGAGAACGTGTCACTCCTTCATATACTTTTCCGGTCACTTATAAAACGGCTTCAGGCCGTACCAAAACGACAAAACACATCTCATTCTGATTACCCTACCGGTGCTGTACAGAATGAACCAGGCGAAAGCTATGTTTCAGGAGTGCAACAATGAGTACATTAAGCCACGCAGCGAGCAGCGCTGAGAAGCGCACTAATGCCCGCTACTGGATAGTGGTGATGCTGTTTATCGTCACATCCTTTAACTATGGTGACCGCGCCACGCTGTCGATTGCCGGCTCTGAAATGGCAAAAGATATCGGCCTTGATCCGGTGGGCATGGGTTACGTTTTCTCCGCATTCTCATGGGCCTACGTCATCGGGCAAATTCCAGGCGGCTGGCTTCTGGACCGTTTTGGCTCTAAACGTGTCTATTTCTGGTCCATCTTTATCTGGTCTGCATTTACCCTTTTGCAGGGCTTTGTCGATGTTTTCAACGGTTTTGGCATTATCGTCGCGCTCTTTACGCTGCGCTTCCTGGTAGGCCTGGCAGAAGCGCCTTCCTTCCCGGGAAACAGTCGTATTGTCGCGGCCTGGTTCCCGGCGCAGGAGAGGGGAACGGCGGTGGCGATTTTTAACTCCGCCCAATATTTCGCCACGGTGATCTTCGCACCCATTATGGGCTGGCTGACGCACGAAGTGGGCTGGTCGCACGTCTTCTTCTTTATGGGCGGGCTAGGGATCATCATTAGCTTCGTCTGGCTGAAAGTGATCCACGAACCGAATCAGCATCCTGGCGTAAACAAGAAAGAGCTGGAGTACATTGCGGAAGGTGGTGCGCTGATCAACATGGATCAGAAGTCCGGGAAAGTAAAAGTCCCGTTCAGCCAGAAATGGGCGCAGATCAAACAGCTTGTCGGTACGCGGATGATGATCGGCATCTATCTGGGCCAGTACTGTATCAACGCGCTAACCTACTTTTTCATCACCTGGTTCCCGGTGTACCTGGTGCAGGCGCGAGGTATGTCGATCCTGAAAGCGGGATTTGTTGCTTCGATCCCGGCGATCTGCGGCTTTATCGGTGGCGTGCTCGGCGGGGTGATATCCGACTGGCTGATGCGCCGCACCGGATCGCTGAACATCGCGCGTAAAACGCCGATTGTGCTCGGCATGCTGCTCTCCATGACTATGGTGTTCTGCAACTACGTCAGCGCCGAGTGGATGGTTATCGGCTTTATGGCGATGGCCTTCTTCGGCAAAGGCATTGGCGCGCTGGGCTGGGCGGTGATGGCGGATACCGCGCCAAAAGAGATCAGCGGCCTGAGCGGCGGTCTTTTCAATATGTTCGGCAACATTTCCGGGATTGTTACGCCAATCGCGATTGGCTACATCGTTGGTACGACGGGGTCATTCAACGGTGCACTGATCTACGTCGGCGTGCATGCGCTGGTGGCAGTCCTGAGTTACCTGGTGCTGGTGGGGGATATCAAACGTATTGAACTCAAACCCGTAGTGGAGCGTGGCTGATGACAACGCAATCAAGCCCCATCGTGACTGAAATGAACGTTATTCCCGTGGCCGGGCAGGACAGCATGCTGCTCAATATTGGCGGCGCGCACAATGCGTGGTTTACCCGCAATATCGTGGTGTTGACTGATAGCGCAGGAAATACTGGCGTGGGTGAGGCACCTGGTGGGGAGGTGATCTACCAGACCCTGGTCGATGCCATTCCGCAGGTGGTGGGCCAGGAGGTTGCCCGCCTGAACAAGGTGGTTCAACGGGTGCATAAGGGCAATCAGTCGGCAGATTTTGATACCTTCGGTAAAGGAGCCTGGACGTTTGAGCTGCGCGTCAACGCGGTGGCCGCGCTGGAGGCCGCCCTGCTTGATTTACTGGGTAAGGCGCTGAATGTCCCGGTCTGCGAGCTGCTGGGGCCGGGCAAACAGCGTGATGCCGTCACCGTGCTGGGCTATCTGTTCTACGTGGGCGATCGCACGAAAACCGATCTCCCCTATCTGGCGCAATCACCGGGTAACCACGACTGGTATAAGCTGCGCCACCAGCAAGCCCTTACCCGCGACGCGGTGGTCCGCCTGGCCGAGGCGGCTCAGGATCGCTACGGCTTCAAAGATTTCAAGCTCAAGGGTGGCGTGCTGCCCGGTGAGCAGGAGATTGAAACCGCCCGGGCGTTGAAAAAACGTTTCCCGGAGGCGCGTATCACCGTTGACCCTAACGGCGCCTGGCTGCTGGAGGAAGCCATCAGCCTGTGCAAAGGTCTGGGAGACGTGCTGACCTACGCAGAAGACCCGTGTGGCGCGGAGCAGGGCTTCTCTGGCCGTGAAGTCATGGCCGAATTCCGCCGTGCCACCGGCTTACCGGTCGCCACCAATATGATTGCCACTAACTGGCGCGAAATGGGGCATGCGGTGATGCTGAACGCTGTCGATATTCCGCTGGCGGACCCGCACTTCTGGACGCTCTCCGGCGCGGTGCGTGTGGCGCAGCTGTGCGATGACTGGGGACTGACCTGGGGCTGCCACTCCAACAATCACTTCGACATTTCGCTGGCGATGTTCACCCACGTTGGCGCCGCGGCACCGGGAAATCCGACCGCTATCGACACCCACTGGATTTGGCAGGAAGGCGAAGCCCGCCTGACGAAAAATCCGCTGGAAATCAAAAATGGCAAGATTGCCGTTCCCGATTCGCCGGGCCTGGGCGTGGAACTTGACTGGGACCGTGTCCACAAAGCCCATGAGGCGTATAAAAAGCTACCGGGCGGTGCGCGTAATGACGCAGGCCCGATGCAATACCTTATTCCCGGCTGGACATTTGACCGTAAGCGCCCTGTTTTTGGACGTCACTGATAAAAGGATTACACGATGAGTACTTTTACGACCCCTGTCGTCACTTCCATGCAAATCATTCCGGTCGCGGGTCATGACAGCATGCTGATGAACCTGAGCGGGGCACATGCACCGTTCTTTACCCGCAATATTGTCATTATCAAAGACAATGCCGGCCATACTGGTGTGGGTGAAATTCCGGGCGGGGAGAAGATCCGTAAAACGCTGGAGGATGCCATTCCGCTGGTGGTGGACAAAACGCTGGGTGAGTACAAAAATGTCCTCAACACCGTGCGCAACACCTTTGCCGACCGCGATGCGGGTGGCAGGGGGCTGCAAACCTTCGATCTGCGAACCACCATCCACGTGGTGACTGGGATTGAAGCCGCAATGCTGGATTTGCTGGGCCAGCACCTGGGCGTTAACGTTGCCTCGCTGCTGGGTGAGGGGCAGCAGCGTTCAGAAGTAGAAATGCTTGGCTATCTGTTCTTTGTCGGCAATCGCACACTGACGCCGCTGCCGTACCAAAGCCAGACGAAGGAAGCATGCGACTGGTACCGGCTGCGCCATGAAGAGGCGATGACCCCGGATGCGGTGGTGAGGCTGGCGGAAGCGGCATACGAAAAATATGGCTTCAATGATTTCAAACTGAAAGGCGGCGTGCTGGCGGGTGAAGAAGAGGCAGAGGCCATTTCCGCGCTGGCAAAACGCTTCCCACAGGCGCGCGTGACGCTTGATCCAAACGGTGCATGGTCGCTTGATGAAGCGATCAAAATAGGTAAACAGCTCAAAGGTGTGCTGGCGTATGCCGAGGATCCCTGCGGGGCCGAGCAAGGTTTCTCGGGCCGCGAAGTGATGGCGGAATTCCGTCGCGCCACCGGGCTGCCGACCGCGACCAATATGATTGCCACCGACTGGCGTCAGATGGGGCATACCCTGTCATTACAATCCGTTGATATTCCGCTGGCTGACCCGCACTTCTGGACGATGCAGGGCTCGGTCCGCGTGGCGCAGATGTGCCATGAGTTTGGCCTGACCTGGGGATCGCATTCTAATAACCACTTCGACGTGTCGCTGGCAATGTTCACCCACGTTGCCGCCGCCGCACCGGGCACCATTACCGCTATCGACACCCACTGGATCTGGCAGGAGGGGAATCAGCGTCTGACCAAAGCGCCGTTTGAGATAAAAGGTGGCATGGTGCAGGTGCCTTCAACGCCGGGATTGGGCATTGAGCTCGATATGGACCAGGTGATGAAAGCGCACGAGCTTTATCAGAAACACGGTCTGGGCGCGCGGGACGACGCGATGGCGATGCAGTATCTGATCCCCGACTGGACATTCGACAATAAACGTCCGTGCATGGTACGATAAACGCACTGGGACCGCTCCCATGAGCGGTTCTTTACGTGGTGTATGCTTAACGTAACGACTATGCGTAAGGATGGCTTATGAAAATTGTTATCGCACCGGACTCGTATAAGGAAAGTTTGAGTGCGCTTGAGGTTGCGACAGCGATAGAGCGCGGTTTTCGCGAGATCTTTCCCGAGGCGGTTTACGTCAAACTGCCGGTCGCGGATGGGGGAGAAGGCACCGTTGAGGCGATGATCGCGGCAACGCAGGGGCGAAGGGTACATGTCCCGGTGACCGGTCCCCTCGGCGAGCGGGTGGAAGGATTTTACGGGATTTCGGGTGACGAACAGAGCGCCTTTATTGAAATGGCGGCGGCAAGCGGTCTGGAACTGGTTGCGCCTTCGCAGCGCGATCCCCTGAAAACGACCTCCTGGGGCACAGGTGAACTTATCCGTCACGCGCTGGATGCGGGCGTTAAGCATATCATCATCGGTATCGGCGGCAGCGCCACCAATGACGGCGGGGCCGGGATGATGCAGGCGCTGGGTGCGAAGCTGCTCGACGCCAGTGAACAGCCGCTGGGGCAGGGCGGAGGCGAGCTGGGAAAACTCGCGCGTATCGACCTGAGGGGCCTGGACACGCGTCTGGCCGAGTGTCGGATTGAGGTCGCCTGCGACGTGACCAATCCTCTGGTTGGAAAGGATGGCGCGTCAGCCGTGTTTGGCCCGCAAAAGGGGGCCACGCCTGAGATGATCATCACCCTGGACAATGCGCTTGCTCATTATGCGCGGATTATTGCCCGGGATCTGGATATGGATGTGCTAAACCTTGCTGGCGGTGGTGCGGCGGGGGGCATGGGCGCGGCGCTGTACGCTTTTTGCGGCGCACAGTTGCGCCAGGGCATTGAGATTGTAACCGATGCGCTGCACCTGGCCGACCAGGTGGCCGATGCAGATTTGGTTATCACCGGCGAAGGCCGCATCGACAGCCAGACGATCCACGGCAAAGTCCCGGTGGGGGTAGCGAAGGTCGCGAAACGCTTTAACAAACCCGTTATCGGGATTGCGGGCAGTCTGACGGCGGATGTTGGCGTGGTTCACGATCACGGCATTGATGCGGTGTTTAGCGTGATTTACACCATCTGCTCGCTGGAAGATGCGCTGGAAAATGCCAGCGCGAATGTACAGATGACCGCCAGAAATATCGCGGCGGTGCTGAAAGTGGGGCAGGGAATGTAGTTCTCCCTCTCCCCGTAGGAGAGGGTTGGGGTGAGGGCATCAGGCCGCACCCGCAATCAGGCCGCACCCGCAATCGTAGGCCCGGTAAGGCGAAGCCGCCACCGGGCTTTTATCTCAGCTCCCCAATACCTTCATCGCTTCACGCGTCACGTTATCCATTTCATCCAGCAGCTCCAGAAACTCGGGTTCCAGCTCCGATTCTGGCGTACCTGCGCGCAGTTGCTGCTCCAGCAGCTGGCAGAGATTTTTAAGCCGCGGTACGCCGCTATAGCCGCAGCTGCCGTGAAGCTTGTGGATGGCTTCCAGCAGTTCATCCGGGTGTTCCCCCACAAGCTGTTCTTCAACTTTATTACGAATCTCCGGCAGAAACGCGACCAGCATTTGCAGCATCTCGCGGGCTAAATCGGGTTTACCTGCCGCCTGACGCAGTGCAAGCTGCCAGTCAAAGGTTGCATTTTGATTGACGGTGACCTCAACCGGCTCGCTGGAAACCGTGTAGCTTCCGCCAATATGTCCCGGCTTATAGCGTAACAGCAGGTTATGAAGCTTCTCTTCGTCGATAGGTTTGGCCAGATAATCATTCATCCCGGCGCTCAGTAACTTCTCTTTCTGACCGGCCATCGCATGCGCGGTGACTGCAATCACCGGCGTTTGCTGCTGATGTGGCAGCTGGTGGATCAACTCACAGGCCCGAATGCCATCCATGCCCGGCATCTGAATATCCATCAGAATTAAATCGAACTGCATCTGTTTGGCTTGTTCAACGGCCTGCGTGCCGCTGGTGCACAACTCCACATGCTGAACCTGATCTTCCAGCAACACGCCAATGAGCTTCAGGTTTGCCGGGTTGTCATCAACTGCCATCACGCTCATCGGCAGTTTTTGCTCATCGTTAATCAGCGGAAGGGCATGCTGGCTAAGACGGCAATACTCCGTGAGGGCGGGCAGCAGGCGGGTGGCGGTGAGGGGTTTAAGCAGACACGCGGCTGCCCCGTCGTTTTTCAACTCCTCCGCGTTTATCTGAGCGTGACAGGGCAGCGCCAGCAGCAGATAGTCGGTCATCGACGCGGCTTTCGCCAGCCGCTCCTGCTGCATGGTCAGTTCGCCGGTGAACGTCACCGGAATACCCATCAGCAGAATGTCGTAGTGCTCAACGGCAAGCGCCGAGAAGGTAGGGCTGTAGACTACCTCCAGAGGTGTAGTGCTTAAAATATCCAGCGTGCACTGCGCGGCCGCCGCGTTAGGCTCGACGTAGGCCAGACGCTTACCGTTCAGGCAGCTTGTCACCGGACCGTCGGTCAACGCGTTCGGATTGAGATCCAGGTTAATGTGGAACCAGAAGGTTGAACCACGGTTTGGCTGGCTGTGGAAAGAGATATCGCCGCCCATCTCGTTTACCAGCCTCTGCGTAATCACCAGCCCCAGACCGGTACCGCCATGACGACGGGAGATACTGGCATCCGCCTGGCGGAACGCCTGGAACAGACGCGACTGATCGCGCTCGGGAATACCAATCCCGGTATCGCGGATCTGAACCTCAATCTGTACCTTGTTGTTACTGAGCGCGCGTTTTTCTACCAGAATGTCGATGTTGCCGCTTTCGGTGAATTTAATGGCGTTGCCAACAAGATTGGTAATGACCTGCTGAAGGCGCAGAGGATCGCCGATGACGTTATCCGGCACGTCGTTTTTGATGTTAAGCGTCAGTTCAAGGCCTTTGTCGTGTGACGAGTGGGCGAGCAGCGTGACCACTTCATCGAGCGTACCGCGCAGCGGGAACGGTATGCTCTCCAGAATAAGCTTGCCCGCCTCCAGCTTGGAGAAGTCCAGCACGTCGTTAATGATCGCCAGCAGGTTGTTGGCCGAACGTTCAATGGTGTGCAGGTGATCGCGCTGCGTCGGGTTAAGCTCGCTTTTCAGCGTCAGGCGGGTAAAGCCGATCACCCCATTGAGCGGCGTACGCAGCTCGTGCGACATATTGGCAAGGAATTCAGATTTAATCCGCGCCGCTTCCTGGGCGCGCTTTTTCGCCAGATCCAGCTCAACGTTCTGGATCTCCATCTGCTCCAGCGTTTCGCGCAGGTCAGACGTCGCCTGGTCAACGTTATGTTGCATCTCTTCGTGATAGGCCGCCAGCGACATGGCCATCGAGTTGATGCCGTTTTTCAGCATATCCAGCTCGCCCAGCATAAAACCTTCTACGCGGCTGTCGAGCTGTCCCCGGCGGATGCGGTCAACAGTATTGACCATATTGCGGATGGGGCCCGTTACGTCGCGCATCAGGCGCCAGCCGAAGATCAGTGCAATACCAATACAGAACAGCATCATCACGCCAGAGATAAAAATCTCTTTGTACTGCTGTAGCCGGACTGATTTGAGATCCAGCTCCAGCGCCACGTATCCCAGCATGTTATTGCTGGATTTGGCGTCAGATTGCGCAGACTCGTCGGGGGAATAACTTTCCGACACGATCGGCGTGCGCAGGATCATGATATCGCCGCGCCGCAGTACGGTGAGATGGCGCGGGAAAGGTGTACCGTCCGGGATTTTCAGGGCCGCCGGATCGAGATGAAAATTCGAGGTGACAAACAGGCGGTTATGTTCGTCGTAAACGGAAATGGCGCGTACGATGTCCGAGTGGCGTCGGTGAAGCACGCTGATTAACTGCCCAATGGATTCGCGGTTTTGCAGGTTCATCCCGTACTCGCTTGAGACGGCGAGCGGTTCGATGATGCTGGCGCCTGCATCCTCCAGCTGTCGCTGCAAATCGTTATAGCGGTGCACCACAAAGAAGATACTCAGCAGCAAACCGATGAGAACGGTGGGGGCGAGGATCAAAATCATCATGCGCGCGCGCAGGCTGTAGTTGGTCATGGCGTTCCGTTATGGGACAATTAAGATAATTATGTTTATGTGAGAAAAATCTCGGCGATGGCGCAATTCTACTCTGCAAAACGACGCGTGACGACGCGTCAAATCATTACTGTTGAAGCCACAGACCTTGACCCGTTTGGTCAGGGGGTGGCTCATCACAATGGTAAGACTCTGTTTATAACAGGTTTGCTGCCAACAGAACGAGCAGAAATTACGCTGACGGAAGACAAACGCCAGTACGCGCGCGGACAGGTGAAGCGTCGCCTCAACGATAGCCCGGCGCGCGTTGCGCCACGCTGTCCGCATTTTGGCGTTTGCGGAGGCTGCCAGCAACAGCATGCGAGCACAGAATTACAGCAAAAAAGCAAAAGCCGCGCCCTGGCGCGTCTGCTGAAGCACGACGTGAACGAAGTTATTGCTGATCAGCCCTGGGGCTACCGTCGCCGCGCGCGTCTGAGTCTGAGCTATCAGCCCAAAACGGCGCGGCTGGAGATGGGTTTTCGCAAAGCGGCCTCCAGCGATATTGTTGATGTGAAGCAGTGCCCTGTTTTGGTGCCCCATCTTGAGGCATTGCTTCCGCACGTGCGCACTTGCCTCTCAGGACTGGACGGCGTTCGCCATCTTGGGCATGTCGAACTGGTCATGGCCAATAATGGCCCGCTGATGGTGTTGCGCCACACCGCGCCATTATCGAAAAAAGATCGCGAAAAACTGGAACGCTTTTCGCATTCCCACGACCTGGCGCTTTTCCTTGCTCCACAAAGCGAGATACTTGAACAGGTTACCGGTGATGCGCCCTGGTATGCGTCAAACGGGCTACGCTTAACGTTTAGCCCGCGGGATTTCATTCAGGTAAATGATGGCGTAAACCAGCAGATGGTTGAGAAAGCGCTGGCGTGGCTTGATATACAGCCCACCGATCGGGTGCTCGATCTGTTCTGCGGCATGGGCAACTTCACGCTGCCGCTGGCGCGAAAAGCAGCAAGCGTCGTTGGCGTGGAAGGTGTTGAAGCGCTGGTGGCTAAAGGGCAGGAGAACGCACAACAGAACGGCTTGCAAAATGTGACATTCTTTCATCAAAATCTTGAGGAAGATGTGACGCAACAGCCGTGGGCACAGCAGGGATTTGACAAAATCCTGCTCGACCCGGCACGCGCCGGTGCCCCGGGCGTCATGGCGCATGTGATTAAACTTGCCCCGAAGCGTGTGGTCTATGTTTCCTGTAACCCGGCAACGCTTGCCCGTGACAGTGAGGTATTAATCAGCGCGGGTTACCAAATTCAGCGTCTGGCAATGCTGGACATGTTCCCGCACACTGGGCATCTGGAATCGATGGTGTTGTTCGAGCACATCTAATTTGTTTGGCTTGTCGACTTCGACAGGCCCTGGTCCCTAAAGGAGAGGACAATGGTTGCGGTAAGAAGTGCACATCTCAATAAAGCTGGGGAGTTTGACCCACAAAAATGGATCGCAAGTCTGGGAATTTCCAGCCAGCAGTCGTGTGAACGCTTAACCGAAACCTGGGCCTACTGTCTTCGCACCACACAGGGTCATCCGGATGCCGATCTCCTTTTGTGGCGCGGCGTGGAGATGGTTGAAATCTTATCCATGCTGAACATGGATATTGAAACGCTGCAGGCCGCGTTGCTGTTTCCTCTCGCCGATGCGAACGTCGTGACGGAAGACGTGCTGCGTGAGAGCGTCGGAAAATCCGTCGTCGCGCTGATCCACGGCGTGCGCGATATGGCGGCTATCCGCCAGCTTAAAGCCGCGCACACCGATTCCGTCTCCTCTGAGCAGGTCGATAACGTCCGCCGGATGCTGCTGGCCATGGTGGATGATTTCCGCTGTGTGGTCATCAAACTGGCCGAGCGTATTGCCCACCTGCGTGAGGTGAAGGATGCGCCGGAAGACGAGCGCGTGCTGGCCGCCAAAGAGTGTACAAACATCTATGCGCCGCTGGCGAACCGGTTAGGTATCGGTCAGCTCAAATGGGAGCTGGAAGATTACTGCTTCCGTTATCTGCACCCGGCGGAATATAAGCGCATTGCCAAACTTCTGCATGAACGCCGCATTGACCGCGAGCACTATATCGAGGAGTTTGTCGGCGGCTTGCGCCAGGCGATGAAAGAAGAGAACGTGCGCGCCGAAGTCTACGGGCGACCTAAGCACATCTACAGCATCTGGCGCAAAATGCAGAAGAAACACCTCGCCTTTGACGAGCTGTTTGACGTGCGTGCCGTGCGTATCGTGGCGGAACGTCTGCAGGACTGCTACGCCGCGCTGGGGATCGTCCACACTCACTTCCGCCATCTGCCGGATGAGTTTGATGACTATGTGGCTAACCCTAAACCTAACGGTTATCAGTCCATTCACACCGTGGTGCTTGGCCCTGGCGGCAAAACGGTCGAAATTCAGATCCGCACCAAACAGATGCACGAAGATGCCGAGCTGGGCGTTGCCGCGCACTGGAAATACAAAGAGGGAACGTCGGGCGGGGCGCGTTCTGGTCACGAGGATCGCATCGCCTGGCTGCGCAAGCTGATTGCGTGGCAGGAAGAGATGGCCGACTCGGGCGAAATGCTCGACGAAGTCCGCAGCCAGGTCTTTGACGACCGGGTCTACGTCTTTACCCCGAAAGGGGATGTGGTCGACCTGCCAGCCGGTTCAACGCCGCTTGATTTTGCCTACCACATCCACAGTGACGTGGGGCACCGCTGTATCGGGGCGAAAATCGGCGGGCGCATCGTCCCGTTCACTTACCAGTTGCAGATGGGCGATCAGATTGAAATCATCACCCAGAAGCAGCCTAACCCGAGCCGGGACTGGCTTAATCCGAACCTGGGGTACGTCACCACCAGCCGCGGACGCTCAAAAATTCACGCCTGGTTCCGCAAGCAGGATCGAGACAAAAATATCCTTGCCGGTCGTCAGATCCTTGACGACGAGCTGGAACATATCGGGATCAGCCTGAAAGAGGCCGAGAAATTCCTGCTGCCGCGCTACAACTTCAACGAGCTTGACGAACTGTTAGCGGCAATTGGCGGCGGCGATATTCGTCTCAATCAGATGGTTAACTTCCTGCAGGCGCAGTTCAATAAGCCAAGCGCGGAAGAGCAGGACGCGGCGGCGCTGAAGCAGCTGCAGCAGAAAACCTACGCCCCGCAGCAGCGCAGTAAAGATAATGGCCGCGTAGTGGTCGAGGGAGTGGGCAATCTGATGCACCACATTGCCCGCTGCTGTCAGCCAATTCCGGGCGACGACATCGTCGGTTTTATCACCCAGGGGCGCGGGATCTCGATCCACCGTTCCGACTGTGACCAGCTTGCCGAGCTGCAGTCCCATGCGCCGGAGCGCATCGTGGAAGCGGTCTGGGGGGAGAGCTACTCCGCCGGCTACTCGCTGGTGGTGCGTGTTACCGCCAATGACCGCAGCGGCCTGCTGCGCGATATCACCACCATTCTCGCCAACGAGAAGGTCAACGTGCTGGGTGTTGCCAGCCGCAGCGATACCCGCGAGCAGCTTGCCACCATCGATATGACCATCGAAATCTACAACCTGCAGGTGCTGGGTCGCGTGCTCGGCAAACTGAACCAGGTGCCGGATGTGATTGACGCGCGTCGTCTGCACGGCGGGTAAATACACTCTTCTGTAGGCCGGGTAAGGCTTTGCCGCCACCCGGCTTGTTTTTTAATGGAAAACACTATGACTCAAATCGACCGCCTGCTCGGCATCATGAAACGCCTGCGCGATCCGGAAAACGGCTGCCCGTGGGACAAAGAGCAGACTTTCTCCACCATCGCCCCGTACACGCTTGAAGAGACCTACGAGGTGCTGGACGCCATTTCTCGCGAGGATTTTGACGACCTGCGTGGTGAACTCGGCGACCTGCTGTTCCAGGTGGTGTTCTACGCCCAGATGGCGCAGGAAGAAGGGCGCTTTAACTTTGATGATATCTGCGCCGCTATCAGCGACAAGCTTGAGCGCCGTCACCCGCATATCTTTGGCGATGCCACCGCAGGCAACAGCGCGGAAGTACTGGCCCGCTGGGAGCAGATTAAAAGCGCCGAGCGTGCTGAAAAATCCCAGCATTCGGCGCTGGACGATATTCCTCTGAGTCTGCCTGCGCTGATGCGCGCGCATAAAATTCAAAAGCGTTGTTCCGCCGTCGGTTTTGACTGGGACTCTCTGGGGCCGGTGCTGGATAAAGTGCATGAAGAGATCGACGAGGTTATGCACGAAGCGCAGCAGGCGGTGGTGGATGAAGCAAAGCTTGAGGAAGAGATGGGCGATCTGTTGTTTGCGACCGTCAACCTTTCGCGCCATTTAGGTGTAAAAGCGGAAACCGCATTGCAAAAAGCCAATCTGAAATTCGAACGTCGTTTTCGTGAAGTGGAGCGGATTGTCGCCTCGCGCGGCCTGGAAATGACCGGAATTGACCTCCAGGCGATGGAAGAAGTCTGGCAGGAAGTAAAACGCCAGGAATCTGATCTCTAACGGAATTTTGCGATCAAGCGCAATTTGTGTGATTTTTTAAATGACAAGCGCTTGATTTGCGTCAAAAACATTTACCCAAAAGGGGCTATTTTCTCACTCCTTATGTTTGTCATGGCCTGGAATGGAGACGGAGAATGAAAGTTTGTGGCGCTCGCCGTGTTCGGGTATACTACTTTCCCGTCCTGGTTATTCCATCGTTTCACCCTAACTTCTCAGGTTCAGCATGACAACGAACTATATTTTTGTGACCGGCGGGGTCGTATCCTCTCTGGGTAAAGGCATTGCCGCAGCCTCCCTCGCAGCCATTCTTGAAGCCCGTGGCCTCAATGTGACCATGATGAAACTGGATCCGTACATCAACGTCGATCCTGGCACCATGAGCCCAACCCAACACGGGGAAGTGTTCGTTACTGAAGACGGCGCTGAAACCGATCTGGATCTTGGCCACTACGAGCGTTTCATTCGTACCAAAATGACCCGTCGTAACAACTTTACGACAGGCCGCATCTACTCCGACGTTCTGCGTAAAGAGCGCCGCGGTGACTACCTGGGCGCGACCGTTCAGGTTATCCCACACATCACTAACGCCATCAAAGAGCGTGTCCTTGCCGGTGGCGAAGGGCATGACGTTGTGCTGGTTGAAATCGGCGGTACCGTAGGGGATATCGAATCCCTGCCGTTCCTCGAAGCGATTCGTCAGCTGGCGGTAGATATTGGTCGTGAGCATGCGCTGTTCATGCACCTGACGCTGGTGCCTTACATGGCGGCTGCAGGTGAAGTGAAAACCAAACCGACTCAGCACTCTGTTAAAGAGCTGCTTTCCATCGGTATTCAGCCTGACATCCTGGTTTGCCGTTCCGATCGCGCTATCCCGGCGAACGAACGTGCGAAAATTGCATTGTTCTGTAACGTGCCTGAAAAAGCCGTTATTTCAATGAAAGATGTCGATTCCATTTATAAAATCCCGGGCCTGTTGAAATCGCAGGGCCTGGACGATTATATTTGTAAACGATTCAGCTTGAACTGTCCGGAAGCTAACCTGTCTGAATGGGAACAGGTTATCTATGAAGAAGCCAATCCGGCGGGCGAAGTGACTATCGGTATGGTCGGCAAGTACATTGAACTGCCGGATGCCTATAAGTCAGTTATCGAAGCGCTGAAACACGGTGGTCTGAAGAACCGCGTCTCCGTGAACATCAAGCTGATTGATTCGCAGGATGTTGAAACGCGTGGCGTGGAAATTCTGAAAGATCTGGATGCGATTCTCATCCCTGGCGGCTTTGGCTACCGTGGTGTTGAAGGCAAGATCGCCACTGCACGCTATGCGCGTGAAAACAATATTCCTTACCTCGGCATCTGCCTGGGTATGCAGGTTGCGCTGATCGAATTTGCGCGCAACGTAGCGGGAATGGAAAACGCGAACTCTACGGAATTTGTGCCAGACTGTAAGTACCCTGTAGTGGCGCTGATTACGGAATGGCGCGACGAAGACGGTAACGTCGAAGTCCGTACCGAGAAGAGCGATCTGGGTGGCACAATGCGTCTTGGCGCACAGGCCTGCCAGCTGTCCGACGATAGCGTGGTTCGCAAGCTGTATGGCGAATCGGTCATCACCGAGCGCCATCGTCACCGCTATGAAGTCAACAACATGCTGTTGAAACAAATTGAAGCTGCGGGCCTGCGCGTTGCGGGCCGCTCCGGGGATGATCAGTTAGTCGAGATCATTGAAGTGCCAAACCATCCATGGTTTGTTGCCTGCCAGTTCCACCCGGAATTTACTTCAACGCCGCGTGACGGGCATCCGCTGTTTGCAGGCTTCGTGAAAGCCGCCAGCGAGTACCAGAAGCGTCAGGCGAAGTAAAAAAAGTTAGAACGGCAACGCGTACCTTTGGTACGCGTTGTTTGTCTGGAGTTTTAGTTTAACTTGTACTGAGGAAAATCTAATGTCCAAAATCGTTAAAGTCATCGGTCGTGAAATCATCGACTCCCGTGGTAACCCGACCGTTGAAGCTGAAGTTCATCTGGAAGGTGGTTTCGTCGGTATGGCAGCTGCTCCATCAGGTGCTTCTACGGGTTCCCGCGAAGCGCTGGAACTGCGCGATGGCGACAAATCCCGTTTCATGGGCAAAGGCGTACTGAAAGCGGTTGGCGCTGTAAACGGTCCTATTGCTCAGGCCATCATTGGCAAAGACGCTAAAGACCAGGCTGGCATCGACAAGATCATGATCGATCTGGACGGTACTGAAAACAAATCTAACTTCGGTGCGAACGCAATCCTGGCGGTTTCCCTGGCGAACGCCAAAGCAGCAGCGGCTGCTAAAGGTATGCCACTGTTCGAGCACATCGCTGAACTGAACGGCACCCCAGGCAAATACTCCATGCCTGTACCAATGATGAACATCATCAACGGTGGTGAGCACGCAGACAACAACGTTGATATTCAGGAATTCATGATTCAGCCAGTTGGCGCGAAATCCCTGAAAGAAGCGGTACGTATGGGTTCTGAAGTGTTCCACAACCTGGCTAAAGTTCTGAAAGCTAAAGGTATGAACACGGCTGTAGGTGACGAAGGTGGCTATGCGCCAAACCTGGGTTCTAACGCAGAAGCTCTGGCTGTTATCGCAGAAGCAGTAAAAGCTGCTGGCTACGAGCTGGGCAAAGATATCACCCTGGCGATGGACTGTGCAGCATCTGAATTCTACAAAGACGGTAAATACGTTCTGGCTGGCGAAGGCAACAAAGCGTTCACCTCCGAAGAGTTCACTCACTTCCTGGAAGACCTGACCAAACAGTACCCAATCGTCTCTATCGAAGACGGTCTGGACGAGTCTGACTGGGATGGTTTCGCATACCAGACCAAAGTACTGGGCGACAAAATCCAGCTGGTTGGTGACGATCTGTTCGTAACCAACACCAAGATCCTGAAAGAAGGCATCGAGAAAGGCATCGTTAACTCCATCCTGATCAAATTCAACCAGATCGGTTCTCTGACCGAAACCCTGGCTGCGATCAAAATGGCGAAAGACGCTGGCTACACCGCTGTCATCTCTCACCGTTCTGGTGAAACTGAAGATGCAACCATTGCTGACCTGGCAGTGGGTACCGCTGCAGGCCAGATCAAAACCGGTTCTATGAGCCGTTCTGACCGTGTTGCTAAATACAACCAGCTGATTCGTATCGAAGAAGCGCTGGGTGAAAAAGCACCATACAACGGTCGTAAAGAGATCAAAGGCCAGGCATAATTGCTTAAGCCTTAAATGAAAATGCCAGTCGAAAGACTGGCATTTTTTTTGGCTATTTAAAATCGACCGCCATTTGCTCCGGGATGGTCAATCCCCGGGTGGTCTGGACGCAGCGGGCGATATAATCCGTAAAACGCGGGGGTTTCGGCATTCCCATGCTGAGCAGCTTATCGTTGCTGAAGCGCACGTTCAGCGTGGCAAAGGCGCCGTATAAGCGCATCGCTCTCAGCATCAGGCGTTCGTTGCATGGACCAAAAATCGTTTTCAGCTCGCGGCGCATTCTGACCAGCGTTTCGTAGCTGACCTGCGCATATTTATCACCGACGGGCGCTTTCTCCAGCGCCTGCGCCATCGCCTGATCGATGTCTGCAAAGCGAACGCTGTTTTCTTCCCCGGCAGAAATATGCACCACCTCACCCGGACGCGCGTTGCTGCCGAGCAGCATTAACAGCGCGTCGGCGCAATAATCCACCGGCACTACGTCGATCCGGTCTTCCATTGAACACATAAACTTTTGCAGCATCAGGCCCATACTGAAGACCCAGAAGATGCTGCTCGACGGCGTGCAGCCGTGACGGGTATGGCCGACGACGATGGAGGGGCGGGCGATAAGCAGCGGCAGGTCCGGGCACTCCTGACGCATCAGCTTTTCAATGGTTGACTTCGAATAAGTGTATTCCACCAGATGTTCAGCATTTTCTCTGAATTCAGCACTTTCCGCGACCAGTGAATCCTGCTCCGGGGTGCATGACATTGCTGTGCCTACGTGCAGGAAACGCTGCAGTCCAGTGACCTGTTCCATGCGGCGTGCCAGCGCAAGGGTACCGTCGACGTTTACCTTCCAGATAAGCGGGTTGTTTCCAAATGAGGCGACAGCCGCGCAGTTAACCACATGCGTGACCTGGTTCAGTCGCGGATCGTTCAGAAAGGCCTCCGGCTGACTGAGGTCGCCAATGAGAATATTCTCCACGCTCAGGGAAGCCAGTTTCTCCTCAGAAACGTTGAACTTACGCATGTTCTCCTGCACGCGCTCCAGCCCGCTTTGCGGATCGCCGGCGCGGGCAAGCAAAAGGAGTTTCACGGATTGATCGCTCGTCAGGATTTTTTCAAGTACTGCACCGCCCAGGAAACCGGTCACGCCTGTAATCAATAACATCTTCATTAATACCGTCTCATTATGATTGATGAGGCGGATTGTAGGCGCGCAAAAGTAAACGGCATTTAAATAATAAATCGCCGAAACAGGCTGCGTCTTAAGCTTATTTTAAGGAAAGGAAATCAGGTGGAGATATTGGACATTGCGGAAAGGTGAAAAATTCAATTTATAAATAATTATATTTCAACTTTATGATTTGTATTGATTTTTATGCTTCGGGGATAGGGTGGTTACAGCATTGAAAATGTAATAAATAAAATATTTTGTTACACCAAACATTTCTCTGGAAAATAAATTAAATTTTGCTTAAGGGAAATTGAGTAACTTAAAAGCAGGCTAGTTTATGTAGCCTGCGTAATATTTTCAGAGCAGCAAAGGAAGCGTAGCGCTGGCTGTTTGCTGGCTAACATCCGCGTAATGGTTGTCCAGCGTAATAAGAGAGGTGGTCAGCAATTCGACCAGCAGCATGACACCCACCTTTGCATTGAGCGCGCCAGCGCTAAGCGGGCCTTCTGGCTTGGCGGCTACCAGTTGCATATCACTCAGGGAAGCCAGCGGGCTACGTGGCGTGTTGCTGAGCGCCAGAACCTTTACGCCGCGCTTGCGGGCCAGTTTCACCACATGAAGTAAATCCCGCGTAGAACCGGAACTGGAGATAGCCACGACCAGCGTTTCAGCCGAGAGCGTTGCCGCATTCATGGCCGCGCGGTGCATGTCGCTAAATAACTGTGCGGGTTTACCCAGCCTTAATAACTTGTAATGCAGATACTCACCGAGGATTGCGCTGGCCGCGACGCCATAGATCTGCACGGAGTGCGCCTGGTGCAGTGCCAGTGCGGCTTTTTCAAGCAGCGCCCGGTCCAGGAGCCTAGCGGTATCCTGCAGAGCCAGGATTGACTCATCCACCACGTTATCAATTTCATCCCCGGCCTCTCGCGCGGGCTGACCCTGCTGAATATCCAGCGCCAGCGCCATTTTGAATTCGTTGTAGCCCTTGCAGCCCAGCGTCCGGCAAAGACGCGTCACGCTGGCCTCGCTGGTGTGACTCTCGCGCGCCAGTTCCGTGATCGTCAGGTAGAGCACTCGGGCGGGATCGCTGAGGACAAACTCGCCGAGTTTTTGTTGTGTTGGGCTGTACCCGGAAGCCTCCTGGCGGAGCTTCAGCAGCAGATTTTCATGGTCCGACATGCCAGGTCCTTAATGCGTTTCTCTGTGACTAGTGTGACGGAAAGCGGGGGAAAGATGCCAGTCATTTTGAAAAAGTATGATCGGTCTCCTGGTTTTTGGTGATAATTTTCACTATTAAATATTTATATGGTAAAAATTTTCATCAATAAATGGGGGGATGAAAAAATGATGCAAATGTTCAGTGGAGCCTCTTCGGGGGGATGGTTTGAAAAAGCGCAGCGCTTCGGCAAATCGTTTATGTTGCCCATCGCCGTGTTGCCTGCGGCGGGTCTGCTGCTTGGGATAGGCGGCGCGTTGTCGAATCCCAATACGCTGACGGCCTATCCGTTTTTAGATGTGGGCTGGCTGCAGGCGGTTTTCACCATCATGAGCAGTGCAGGTTCCATCGTATTTGCGAACCTCTCGGTGCTGTTTGCGGTTGGGGTGGCCGTTGGGCTGGCAAAAAGTGATAAAGGCACGGCAGGGCTGGCGGCGTTACTGGCGTTTCTGGTGATGAACGCCACCATCAACGCGCTGCTGATCCTCACCGGCAAACTGGCGCAGGAAAACCCGGGGGCCGTGGGGCAGGGGATGACGCTGGGGATTCAGACGCTGGAAACGGGTGTATTTGGCGGCGTGGTGATTGGTCTCGTGACCTGCGCGTTGCATCACCGGTTTAATAAAATTGCCCTTCCGCAGTTCCTGGGCTTCTTTGGCGGCTCGCGCTTTGTCCCGATTATCAGCTCGCTGGCGGCGATACTCGTCGGCGCGCTGATGACCGTGGTCTGGCCGCATTTTCAGAAACTGATCTTTGGTCTGGGCGGTCTGGTAGACGCCACAGGTTATCTGGGCACCCTGCTGTACGGCTTCATTTTGCGTATGCTGGGCCCGTTCGGGTTGCACCACATCTTCTATCTTCCGTTCTGGACCACGGCCCTTGGCGGCAGCGAGATCGTCAATGGTCATCTGGTGGAGGGTACGCAGCGGATCTTCTTCGCCCAGCTGGCCGACCCGACGACGCGTCAGTTTTATGAAGGCACGTCGCGCTTCATGTCCGGGCGCTTTATTACGATGATGTTTGGCCTGCTCGGCGCGTGTCTGGCGATGTACCACACGGCAAAACCCGAGAACAAAAAGCGCGTTGCCGGGCTTCTGCTCTCTGCGGCGTTAACCTCTTTCCTGACGGGCATTACCGAGCCCATCGAGTTCTCCTTCCTGTTTATTGCGCCGGTGCTTTACGTCATCCATGCGCTGTTTGACGGGCTGGCGTTCATGCTCGCACACATGCTGCATATCACCATCGGGCAAACCTTCTCCGGCGGTTTTATCGACTTCGTGCTGTTCGGTATTTTGCAGGGGGAGGCCAAAACCAACTGGATGTTCGTTCCGCTGGTCGGCGTGCCGTGGTTCTTCCTTTACTACTTCACCTTCCGCTACCTGATTAACCGTTTTGATTTCGCCACGCCGGGCCGTGAAAAGACGGCGATGGTTGATGAAGTGAGTCTGCCGCAAAGCGAGCGTGCTGCGGCGGTGATCGCCGGATTAGGTGGAAAAGACAATCTGGACGAGGTGGACTGCTGCGCCACGCGCCTTCGCGTCACGGTCAAAGACGGCAGCAAGGTGGATGACGCGGCGCTGAAAGCGACCGGCGCGCGCGGCGTTATCGTGCGCGGTAACGGGGTTCAGGTCATTTATGGCCCGCACGTCACCATTATCAAAAACGAAGTGGAAGAGATTTTATCGTAATGAAAACTGTACTGGATAACCTGAAGGGAAAACTGGTCGTCTCCTGTCAGGCGCTGGAGAATGAACCGCTGCATAGCCCGTTTATTATGTCGCGGATGGCGCTGGCGGCGGCGCAGGGCGGGGCCGCTGCCATTCGTGCCAACAGCGTGGTGGATATCGAGGCCATTAAGCAGCAGGTCTCTTTGCCTGTCATCGGCATCATCAAACGGGATTACCCGGAAAGCGAAGTGTTTATCACCGCCACGATGAAAGAGGTGGATGAGCTCATGGCCGTCGCTCCGGAAATCATAGCCCTTGATGCCACGGCCAGGGAGCGTCCCGGTGGGGAATCCCTGGAAACGCTGGTCATGCGCATCCGCTCGCGCTACCCCTCGGTACTGCTGATGGCGGATATTTCCACCGTGGACGAAGCCGTGACGGCGCAGGCGCTGGGCTTTGACTGCGTCGGCACGACGCTTTACGGCTATACGGCGGAAACGGCGGGCCATTTGCTTCCGGAGAACGACTGCGCGTTCCTGAAGGCCGTGCTGGCGGCCGTGACGGTTCCCGTGGTTGCCGAAGGGAACGTGGATACGCCTGAACGCGCGGCCCGGTGCCTGGCGCTGGGGGCGCACACGGTCGTCGTCGGCGGCGCGATCACCCGTCCACAGCAAATTACCGAACGGTTTATGGCGGCGATTAGCGCGCAAAGCACCGATGGAGCATGACCATCCGGCGGGGATCTGCGATACTTATCGTTTATCCCCTTAACTGAGATGACTATGCAGTACCCGATTAACGAGATGTTCCAGACCCTGCAAGGCGAGGGTTACTTTACCGGTGTTCCCGCTATCTTTATTCGTTTACAGGGATGCCCGGTTGGCTGTGCCTGGTGTGATACCAAACATACGTGGGATAAGCTCGCAGATCGGGAAGTGTCGCTGTTTAGCATTCTGGCGAAAACCAAAGAGAGCGATAAGTGGGGCGCGGGCAGTTCAGAAGATCTGCTGGCGATTATTGGTCGTCAGGGCTGGACGGCGCGCCATGTGGTGATCACCGGCGGTGAACCCTGCATCCACGATCTGACTCCGCTGACCGAGCTGCTCGAAAAGAACGGCTACAGCTGCCAGATTGAAACCAGCGGCACCCACGAAGTGCGCTGCTCTCACTCTACCTGGGTGACGGTTTCGCCAAAAGTGAATATGCGCGGCGGGTATGACGTGCTCTCTCAGGCGCTGGAACGCGCGGATGAGATTAAGCACCCGGTAGGGCGCGTGCGCGATATCGAAGCGCTGGACGAACTGCTGGCGACGCTGACGGATGAAAAGCAGCGGGTGATTGCCCTGCAGCCTATCAGCCAGAAAGAAGATGCGACGCGTCTGTGTATTGAAACCTGTATCGCGCGTAACTGGCGCCTGTCCATGCAGACGCACAAGTACCTGAATATAGCCTAAAAAAAGCCCGGTTTTGCCGGGCTATTTTTTTACTCTCCGCGATACACGCAGCCTGCCGTGCAGGTCTCTTTGATCATCACCGCGCTCAGCAGTGGTACCAGCGGCTTCATCTGATCCCAAATCCATTTTGCCAGCACTTCGCTGGTCGGGTTTTCAAGGCCCGGGATCTCATTCAGATAGTAGTGATCCAGACGGTCGTAGGTCGGTTTAAACGCGGCCTTCAGTTCGGCAAAATCCATGATCCAACCGGTATGCGGATCAACTTCACCGGTGATCTCAAGACGCACCATAAACGAATGCCCGTGCAGACGGCCACATTTATGCCCTTCAGGAACATGCGGAAGGTGGTGGGCGGCTTCGAAGGTGAAATCTTTAAACAGTGTGGTGGACATGATCGCTCTCAGTAATGCGGAAAAAACCGCCGCATAGTACCGGAAAGCACAATTTTTAGCATTAACTAAAACGGCTCTGAAGGCGCAGCCATGGTGGTAAGGTGCTTTTTTGGTTTTTAACTATTTATTTTCAATGAGTTAGTTAACCTGTTTTATCGCTAAGAACGATAACTAAAACAGGTTAGTCCATTTGGTTATTTATTATTTCCATCCCTTCTTTAATTGTTATTATCCTCGCCGTTAACCTTATCTTCAGTTTGGATTTATTCGCTTAAAGTCCGCTTGGCTACTGGAACATAACGACGCATGACAACACAGGCCCCACCATCAAATTTGCTTCCCCTGAACCCGGAGCAACTGGCGCGCCTTCAGGCTGCCACCTCTGATTTTTCTCCCACTCAGCTTGCCTGGGTCTCCGGTTATTTCTGGGGAATGCTCAATCAGCAGCCTGGCGCTGTCGCGGGCGCACCGGCAACGGCTGTGGAAATTCCCGCTATTACGCTGATTTCCGCCTCGCAGACGGGCAACGCCCGCCGCGTGGCCGAAGCGTTGCGTGACGACCTGCTGGCCGCCAAACTGAACGTGAACCTGGTCAACGCCGGCGATTATAAATTTAAGCAAATCGCGTCAGAAAAGCTGCTGGTGGTGGTCGCCTCTACCCAGGGCGAAGGTGAACCCGCTGAAGAAGCGGTAGCGCTGCATAAGTTTCTGTTCTCGAAAAAAGCCCCAAAACTGGATGGCACGGCGTTTGCCGTGTTTGGTCTGGGCGATACCTCCTATGAATTCTTCTGTCAGTCCGGTAAAGACTTCGACAGTAAGCTGGCGGAGCTCGGCGCAGAGCGCCTGCTGGACCGCGTCGACGCGGATGTGGAACACCAGACTGCCGCCGCCGAATGGCGTGCGCGCATCGTTGAGGTGCTGAAAGCGCGCGTGCCGAAAGAGACGCCAGCGCAGGCCGCATTGACCGCCGCGGGCGTCGTCAACGATATCCATACCAGCCCTTACACGAAAGAAGCACCGCTGGCGGCAAGCCTGTCGGTGAACCAGAAAATCACTGGCCGCGACTCGGAAAAAGACGTGCGTCATATCGAAATCGATCTCGGTGACTCTGGCCTGCGTTATCAGCCTGGCGATGCGCTGGGCGTCTGGTATCAGAACGATCCGGCGCTGGTGAAAGAGCTGGTTGAGCTGCTGTGGCTGAAAGGTGATGAGCCTGTCACCGTTGACGGCAAAACCCAGTCGCTTTCTGATGCGCTGCAGTGGCATTTCGAACTGACGGTCAACACTCCGAACATCGTCGAAAATTACGCCACCTTAACGCGCAGTGAATCGCTGCTGCCGCTGGTTGGCGACAAAGCGAAACTGCAGCATTACGCCGCGACGACGCCGATTGTCGATATGGTGCGTTTCTCTCCGGCGCAGCTGGATGCCGATGCAGTGGTCGGGCTGCTGCGTCCATTGACCCCGCGCCTCTACTCCATCGCCTCTTCTCAGGCAGAGGTGGAGAGCGAAGTGCATATCACCGTGGGCGTGGTGCGTTATGACATCGAAGGCCGCGCCCGTGCGGGTGGGGCATCAAGTTTCCTGGCGGACCGCGTGGAAGAAGAGGGCGAAGTGCGCGTCTTTATCGAGCACAACGACAACTTCCGTCTGCCGGCAAACCCGGAAACCCCGGTGATCATGATTGGTCCAGGCACCGGTATTGCGCCGTTCCGCGCCTTTATGCAGCAACGTGCGGCGGACGACGCGCCAGGCAAAAACTGGCTGTTCTTCGGCAACCCACACTTTACCGAAGATTTCCTCTACCAGGTTGAGTGGCAGCGTTACGTCAAAGAGGGCGTGCTGACCCGCATCGATCTGGCCTGGTCCCGCGACCAGAAAGAAAAAGTCTACGTACAAGACAAACTGCGCGAACAGGGCGCAGAGCTGTGGCGCTGGATCAATGATGGTGCCCACATTTATGTCTGCGGCGACGCCAATCGCATGGCGAAAGACGTTGAGCAGGCACTGCTGGAAGTGATTGCCGAATTCGGCGGTATGGATGCCGAAACGGCGGATGAATTTTTAAGTGAGCTGCGCGTTGAGCGCCGTTATCAGCGAGATGTCTACTAATGAGCGAAAAACATCCAGGGCCACTGGTGGTCGAAGGTAAACTGACAGACGCCGAGCGCATGAAGCTGGAAAGCAACTACCTGCGCGGCACCATTGCTGAAGATTTGAATGACGGTCTCACCGGCGGTTTTAAAGGTGACAACTTCCTGCTGATCCGTTTCCACGGTATGTACCAGCAGGACGACCGCGATATTCGCGCTGAGCGTGCCGAACAGAAGCTGGAGCCGCGTCATGCGATGCTGCTGCGCTGCCGCCTGCCGGGTGGGGTCATCACCACCAAACAGTGGCAGGCGATTGATAAATTCGCTGGTGAAAACACGATCTACGGCAGCATCCGCCTGACCAACCGTCAGACCTTCCAGTTCCACGGTATTCTGAAGAAGAACGTGAAGCCGGTGCACCAGATGCTGCACTCCGTCGGGCTGGACGCACTGGCCACCGCCAACGACATGAACCGTAACGTGCTTTGCACGTCGAACCCGTACGAGTCTGAGCTGCATGCCGAAGCGTATGAGTGGGCGAAGAAGATCTCTGAGCATCTGCTGCCGCGCACCCGCGCCTATGCAGAGATTTGGCTCGATCAGGAGAAAGTCGCGACCACCGATGAAGAACCGATTCTCGGCCAGACCTATCTGCCGCGTAAGTTCAAAACCACGGTCGTGATCCCGCCGCAGAACGATATTGACCTGCACGCCAACGACATGAACTTCGTGGCGATTGCCGAAAACGGCAAGCTGGTCGGCTTTAACCTGCTGGTGGGCGGGGGCCTGTCCATTGAGCACGGTAACAAGAAAACCTACGCCCGCACCGCGAGCGAGTTTGGCTTCCTGCCGCTGGAGCACACGCTGGCGGTGGCGGAAGCCGTGGTCACGACCCAGCGCGACTGGGGTAACCGTACCGACCGTAAAAACGCGAAGACCAAATATACCCTCGAGCGCGTGGGAGTGGAGACGTTCAAAGCGGAAGTGGAGCGTCGCGCGGGGATCAAATTTGAGCCAGTCCGTCCTTACGAATTCACCGGTCGCGGCGATCGTATTGGCTGGGTGAAAGGTATCGACAATAAATGGCATCTGACGCTGTTTATCGAAAATGGTCGAATTCTGGATTATCCGGGCCGTCCGCTGAAAACCGGTCTGCTGGAAATTGCGAAGATCCACAAAGGCGAGTTCCGCATTACCGCTAACCAGAACCTGATCATTGCCGGCGTGCCGGAGAGCCAGAAGGCGAAGATCGAGACGCTGGCGCGCGATCATGGGTTGATGGATGCGGTCAAACCGCAGCGTGAAAACTCCATGGCCTGCGTGTCGTTCCCGACCTGTCCGCTGGCGATGGCCGAAGCGGAACGTTTCCTGCCGTCATTTACTGACAAAGTGGAAGCGATTCTGGAAAAACACGGCATTCCGGACGAGCATATTGTTATGCGAGTGACCGGCTGCCCGAACGGCTGCGGTCGCGCGATGCTGGCCGAGCTGGGGCTGGTGGGGAAAGCGCCCGGTCGCTATAACCTGCATCTGGGCGGTAACCGTATCGGCACACGTATTCCGCGTATGTTCCGCGAGAACATCACCGAGCCGGAAATCCTTGATTCCATCGATGAGCTTGTCGGGCGCTGGGCGAAAGAGCGCGAAGCGGGTGAAGGCTTCGGAGACTTTACGGTGCGTGCGGGCATCATTCGCCCGGTGCTCGATCCCGCAAGGGATTTCTGGGAGTAACCACGAGAGGTAATTATGTCCGTACTCGATCTAAACGCCCTTAACGAACTGCCAAAAGTCGAACGCATTCTGGCGCTGGCAGAAACCAACGCCCAACTGGAAAAGCTCGACGCCGAAGGGCGCGTGGCCTGGGCGCTGGAAAACCTGCCGGGAGACTATGTGCTTTCGTCGAGTTTTGGTATTCAGGCGGCGGTGAGTTTGCATCTGGTGAATCAGATCCGTCCGGACATTCCGGTGATCCTCACCGACACCGGCTACCTGTTCCCGGAAACCTACCAGTTTATTGACGAGCTGACGGACAAGCTCAGGCTGAACCTGAAAGTCTACCGCGCGACGGAAAGCGCGGCCTGGCAGGAGGCACGCTACGGCAAGCTGTGGGAGCAGGGCGTTGAGGGCATTGAGAAATACAATGAGATCAACAAAGTCGAGCCGATGAACCGGGCACTGAAAGAGCTTAACGCGCAGACGTGGTTTGCAGGGTTGCGCCGTGAGCAATCCGGCAGTCGTGCCACGCTGCCGGTGCTGGCGGTCCAGCGCGGAGTCTTTAAGGTGCTGCCGATTATCGACTGGGATAACAGGACGGTGTACCAGTACCTGCAAAAACACGGGCTGAAGTACCATCCGCTGTGGGACCAGGGCTACCTGTCAGTTGGAGACACCCACACCACGCGCAAATGGGAACCGGGAATGGCGGAAGAAGAGACGCGATTCTTTGGGCTGAAGCGCGAGTGCGGGTTGCACGAAGGGTAATTCCTTAACCGCCCTCTCCCTGTGGGAGAGGGTTGGGGTGAGGGCATCAGGCCGCGCTATACTTAAAAACCTCAGCCTTTCCCCGCCTTCGCCAGCTCCTTCACCAGCGGCAGCATCACTTTCACCACGTCCCGGCTGCGGTGTTCAATGCGCTGCGGCAGGGCGCTATCAATATGCTGCTGATTATCCAGCATCACGTTATGCCAGCTTGTCCCGTCCGGGAAGGCTTTCGATTTTCCCCGTTGCTGGTAGCCATCTTTTTTCCCCAGCGCCCAGTTGGTTGCTTCCACGTACAGGACCGGAATGCCCGCTTTATCGAACACTTCGCCGTCGTTGCAGCAGCCCGTTCCTCGCGGATAATTTGGATTGCCGCCCGGGTTGCTGGCGGCATACACCCCATGGCTGCGGGCAATGGCGAGCGCCCGGTCACGCGTCAGTTTACGCACGCTACCCGGCGTACTCTGTCCGCTGTTGAAATACAGTTTATCGCCGACAATCAGGTTATCGAGGTTAATTACCAGCAGCGTATTTTTCTTCTCTTCAGCGCTCATGCGTTTAAGGAGATTCTCAGCGCCGAGCTTACCCTCCTCTTCACCGCTGGTGGCAACGAAACGAATGCCATATTGCGTCGGAATGTTCTTCATTCGCTCGGCCAGTTCGAGCATCACGCCAAGACCCGCTGCGTTATCGTCCATGCCCTGCAGCGTCAGTCCGCCGAGGTTGTTATCGGTGTCGGCATCGCTGAGCGGTGCGTAGGTATCGAGATGCGCCATGATAATAATCTGTTCCGCCGCGCGACCTTCGTGAGCCGCAATAACCGTACTGCCGGTCACGTTGTGCCAGTTTTGTGTTTTATTGCGCGAGGTATAGATATAGCGGCTGTGAAACGACCGGATATCGCTCTGGTAACCCATATCAGCAAATTGCTGGCGAATATAGTCAGCAGAGAGCATTTCCGCAGGTGAACCGGTCATGCGGCCAGGGAAAACGGTGGCAATATGCCGCGCCTGCTGAGTGGCGATTTCACCATAGGGTTGATTTTTTGCCTGAGCCGGAAGAATAAAGCAAACGCCTAGCGCCAGGGCAGCAACACAGTGGCGCGTTGCGGAAAACATAGTGAGTCCTTAAAAACAGAGCAAAATTTTAACTGGCCTAGTATGAAACTGTGATCGTCCATACACAATTTGAATTGCTCTTAAATGCCCGAAAATTCGCGTGTTAAGCACTTTTTGATATTAACTTTTTCACATCGTTATTCCATTGAGTAACTACTCATTCCAATTCGTAATTTCATTCGGTCTAAGCCGCCCCCTATAGTCCCTCTATTCCTCGTTGTTAGTGAGTTGTTGCCTGTGGACTATCTGCCCTTATTTGCCGCGATTAAAGAGAAACCGGTGCTGGTTGTTGGCACGGGTGAAATTGCCGATCGCAAAATCGCGTTTTTGCAACGTGCGGGGGCGCAGGTGCGGGTAGTGGCAGAAGCGGATTTTGACGAATCACAAATCGACAGCGTAGTGCTGGTAATAGCGGCGACCGAAGATCGCGACCTGAACCGTCGTGTTTCCGACGCCGCTCAGGCCCGTTACCGTCTGGTGAACGTGGTGGACGACCAGCCGTTATGCTCGTTTATCTTCCCGTCGATCGTTGACCGTTCGCCGCTTCTGGTGGCGATCTCCTCCGGCGGGACCGCTCCGGTGCTGGCGCGCGTGCTGCGGGAAAAAATCGAAGCACTGCTGCCGACAAGCCTCGGGCGCATGGCGGAGACAGCCAGCTACTGGCGTAACCATCTGAAGACCCGGCTGACCAGCGTGGCGGAACGTCGTCGCTTCTGGGAGCGGGTGTTTCGCGGCCGCTTTGCCAGCCTGATGCAGGCCGGCAATGAGACGGCGGCGCAGAAAATTCTTGAAGACGAACTGGATAACCCTGGCAGTACGAACGGGGAGATCATTCTGGTGGGCGCAGGGCCGGGCGATGCCGGGCTTCTGACGCTGCGTGGCCTTCAGGTGCTGCAGGACGCGGACGTGGTGTTCTACGACCATCTGGTCACCGACGGCGTGCGCGAGCTGATTCGTCGCGACGCGGAGCAAATTTGCGTCGGCAAACGGGCAGGCGAGCACTCTGTGCCGCAGCACGACACCAATCAGATGCTGATTGCTGCCGCTAAAGCGGGCAAAACCGTGGTGCGTCTGAAAGGGGGCGATCCGTTTATCTTCGGACGCGGCGGAGAAGAGTTGCAGGCGGCAGCCGAAGCGGGCGTGCCGTTCCAGGTGGTGCCTGGCATTACGGCGGCATCAGCAGTAACGGCCTATGCCGGTATTCCGCTGACCCATCGCGATTATGCGCAGAGCGTCACTTTTGTGACCGGGCACTACAAGGCCGACAGCACGCCGTTTGACTGGTCGCATCTCGCCCAGAGCCGGCAAACGCTGGCGATATACATGGGCACGATGAAAGCCGCAGACATCAGCGAACAGCTGATTCAGCACGGTCGCGAGGCAGCGACGCCCGTTGCCGTGATTTCTCGCGGCACCCGCGTCGATCAGCATGTTGCTATCGGCACATTACTCGAACTTGCAGACCTGGCGAAAGATGCCCCGATGCCCGCCCTGATCGTGGTGGGGGAAGTGGTACAGCTGCACAGTACGCTCGCCTGGTTTCAACATACTACAGACTCAGAGGGGTTTGGTTCCTCTGTGGTGAATCTGGCTTAAGGAACGGTTATGGACCAAAAACGACTTACTCACCTGCGGCAGCTCGAAGCGGAAAGTATCCATATTATCCGCGAAGTGGCAGCCGAATTTTCTAACCCGGTGATGATGTACTCCATCGGTAAAGATTCCAGCGTCATGCTGCATCTGGCGCGTAAAGCGTTTTATCCGGGTACGCTGCCGTTCCCGCTGCTGCACGTCGATACCGGCTGGAAATTCCGCGAAATGTACGAATTCCGCGACCGTACCGCAAAAGCTTACGGCTGCGAGCTGCTGGTGCATAAAAACCCGGAAGGTGTGGCGATGGGCATTAACCCCTTCGTGCACGGCAGCGCCAAACACACGGATATCATGAAAACCGAAGGGCTGAAGCAGGCGCTGAACAAATACGGCTTTGATGCCGCCTTCGGCGGCGCGCGCCGTGACGAAGAGAAGTCTCGTGCTAAAGAGCGTATCTACTCTTTCCGCGATCGTTTCCACCGCTGGGATCCGAAAAACCAGCGCCCGGAGCTGTGGCACAACTACAACGGCCAGATCAACAAAGGCGAAAGCATCCGCGTTTTCCCGCTCTCCAACTGGACCGAGCTGGATATCTGGCAGTACATCTATCTGGAAAATATCGAGATCGTTCCGCTGTATCTGGCGGCTGAGCGTCCGGTGCTCGAGCGCGACGGCATGCTGATGATGATCGACGACGATCGCATCGACCTGCAGCCGGGCGAAGTCATCAAAAAACAGATGGTGCGTTTCCGTACCCTTGGCTGCTGGCCGCTGACCGGCGCGGTGGAATCCAACGCGCAGACGCTGCCGGAGATCATTGAAGAGATGCTGGTGTCGACCACCAGTGAGCGACAGGGGCGCGTGATTGACCGCGACCAGGCAGGCTCCATGGAGCTGAAGAAACGTCAGGGTTATTTCTAAGGAGCCGCCATGAACACCACTATTGCTCAACAAATTGCCAACGAAGGCGGCGTGGAAGCGTATCTGCACGCGCAACAACACAAAAGTCTGCTGCGTTTTCTGACCTGCGGCAGCGTGGATGACGGGAAAAGTACCCTGATTGGTCGCCTGTTGCACGATACACGCCAGATTTACGAAGATCAGCTCTCTTCTCTGCACAACGACAGCAAACGTCATGGTACCCAGGGTGAAAAACTCGACCTGGCGCTGCTGGTGGATGGTTTGCAGGCGGAGCGCGAGCAGGGCATCACCATCGACGTGGCCTATCGCTATTTCTCAACGGAGAAGCGCAAATTTATTATCGCCGACACCCCGGGGCACGAGCAGTATACCCGTAATATGGCGACCGGCGCGTCGACCTGCGACCTGGCGATCCTGCTGATCGACGCCCGTAAAGGCGTGCTGGATCAAACCCGTCGTCACAGCTTTATCTCCACGCTGTTGGGGATCAAACACCTGGTCGTGGCGGTCAACAAGATGGATCTGGTGAACTTCAGCGAAGAGAAATTTGAGGAGATCCGCCAGAGTTACCTGACCTTTGCCGAGCAGCTGCCGGGTAATCTGGATATCCGCTTCGTGCCGCTTTCCGCGCTGGAAGGCGATAACGTCGCCTCCCAGAGTGCGAATATGCCGTGGTACAGCGGCCCGACGCTGCTGGAAGTGCTGGAGACCGTTGAAATTCAGCGCGTGGTTGATACCCAGCCGATGCGCTTCCCGGTGCAGTACGTTAACCGTCCAAATCTCGATTTCCGCGGCTTCTCCGGCACGATTGCCTCCGGCTCCGTGAAGGTGGGACAGCGTGTCAAAGTGCTGCCCTCCGGCGTAGAATCGGCAATCGCGCGCATCGTGACGTTCGACGGCGACCTCCAGGAAGCCGGGGCAGGGGAGGCGGTCACCCTGGTGCTGAAAGACGAGATTGATATCAGCCGGGGCGATCTGCTGGTCGACGCGCAGGAAACGCTGGCAGCAGTGCAGGGCGCGTCTGTGGATGTGGTCTGGATGGCGGAACAGCCGCTGACCGCAGGCCAGAGCTACGACATCAAAATTGCGGGCAAGAAAACTCGCGCCCGCGTGGACGGCATTCAGTTCCAGGTGGACATCAATAATCTCACCCAGCGTGACGTGAGCGAACTGCCGCTGAACGGTATTGGCCTGGTGGATCTGACTTTCGATGAGCCGCTGGTGCTGGATCCGTATCAGCAGAACCCGGTAACGGGCGGCCTGATCTTTATCGACCGTCTGACTAACGTCACCGTCGGCGCGGGGATGGTTCGTGAGCCAAACGAGCAGGCGACCGTCGCCTCTGAATTCAGCGCCTTCGAACTGGAGCTGAACGCGCTGGTGCGTAAGCACTTCCCGCACTGGGGCGCCCGCGATCTGCTGGGAGGCAAATAATGGCCGCACATGATGAGAACGTCGTCTGGCATCCTCATCCGGTCACCGTCGCGCAGCGTGAGCAACTCCACGGACATCGTGGGGTTGTGCTGTGGTTTACCGGGCTGTCTGGCTCCGGTAAATCCACGGTAGCGGGCGCGCTGGAAGAGGCGCTGCATCAGAGGGGCGTGAGCACCTACCTGCTGGACGGGGATAATGTCCGTCATGGTTTGTGCAGCGATTTAGGCTTCAGCGACGACGACCGCAAAGAGAATATTCGCCGGGTGGGAGAAGTCGCCAGCCTGATGGCGGATGCCGGGCTGGTGGTGTTAACGGCGTTTATCTCGCCGCATCGTGCTGAGCGCCAGATGGTACGTGAGCGCGTGGGGCAGGATCGCTTTATCGAAGTGTTTGTCGATACGCCACTGGCGGTCTGCGAAGCTCGCGACCCGAAAGGGCTGTACAAAAAAGCGCGTGCCGGCGAACTGCGCAACTTCACCGGAATTGACGCGGTTTACGAAGCGCCTGAATCGCCTGAGATTCACCTGGAAGGTCAACAATTGGTAACAAATTTAGTAAGCCAATTATTAGACCTGCTCAGACGGGACGATATTATCAGATCCTGAGGCGGTATCGTTCGGGAGCTGTCTTTCCGAACGATGAGTCACGGTCACAGGATTAGCTATGCGCAACAGTGAAAACTACATTATCACCACCGGGTCGGAGCCGCTCGCGACCGACGACGAAACGACCTGGTCATTCCCCGGGGCCATTATTGGCTTCGTCTCCTGGTTGCTGGCGCTTGGCATCCCGTTTCTTATGTATGGCGGCAATACGCTGTTCTTTTTCCTCTACACCTGGCCTTTCTTCCTGGCGCTGATGCCCGTCGCGGTTGTCGTCGGCATTGCGTTGCACTCCCTGTTCAATGGCAGGCTCCTGTATAGTGCCGTGTTCACTATCGCCGCCGTAGTCATCATATTTGGGCTGCTATTTTTATGGCTGATGGGTTAACTTGCGGCATAATTAAAACCCCAGAGTAGAGTCCAGCGGAAAGTTATGGGATGATGAAGCCGTTTTTTCAGGGGGCAGGATGGGTAAACTAACGCTGCTGTTGCTGGCTTTGCTGATTTGGCTGCAATACTCGTTGTGGTTCGGTAAGAACGGACTGCACGACTACAGCCGGGTGAGCGATGACGTCGCGGCTCAGCAGGCAACAAACGCCAAACTTAAGGCGCGTAACGATCAACTCTTTGCTGAAATTGATGACCTCAATGGCGGGCAGGAGGCGATTGAGGAACGCGCACGCAATGAACTCAGTATGACTAAGCCGGGCGAAACCTTTTATCGTCTGGTTCCGGATGCGTCTAAACGCAATCAGGGCTCAGCACAAAATAATCGATAATCAGGCCCAGGATTACGACATGGCAGCAACTTTTTCGGACGTCTGTGCCGTGGTGCCGGCCGCAGGTTTTGGCCGGCGCATGCATACAGAGTGTCCCAAGCAGTACCTTTCAATTGGTGATAAAACGATCCTCGAGCACGCCGTGGCGGCGCTGCTGGCGCACCCGCGGGTGACGCGAGCGATCATTGCCATCAGCCCCGGCGATGCGCGTTTTGCGCAGCTACCGCTGGCAAACCATCCACAGATTACCGTTGTTGACGGCGGCGCCGAGCGCGCCGATTCCGTGCTGGCGGGCATTCAGGCTGCCGGAGACGCGCGGTGGGTGCTGGTGCACGACGCCGCACGTCCGTGTCTGCATCAGGACGATCTGGCGCGCCTGCTGGCGCTGAGTGAAACCAGTAAAGTGGGGGGCATCCTGGCCGCTCCGGTGCGTGACACCATGAAGCGCGCCGAGCCTGGCAAGCAGGCTATCGCCCACACCGTTGAGCGCGTCGATCTCTGGCACGCGCTGACGCCACAATTTTTCCCCCGCGAATTACTCCACGACTGCTTAACGCGTGCGCTTAAAGAAGGGGCGACCATCACGGATGAAGCCTCCGCGCTGGAGTATTGCGGTTTTCACCCCGAACTGGTTGAAGGACGCGCTGATAATATAAAAGTGACGCGCCCGGAAGATTTACAGCTCGCGGAATTTTATCTTACCCGTTCGACCCATCAGGAGAAGGCATAATGCGAATTGGACACGGTTTTGATGTACACGCCTTTGGCGGAGAAGGCCCAATTATCATTGGCGGCGTACGTATTCCTTACGAAAAAGGTCTTCTGGCGCATTCTGATGGCGACGTGGCGTTGCATGCGCTGACCGACGCCCTGCTGGGTGCCGCTGCGCTGGGGGATATCGGCAAGCTGTTCCCGGACACCGATCCGGCGTTTAAAGGCGCAGACAGCCGGGAACTGCTGCGCGAAGCCTGGCGCCGCATTCAGGCCAAAGGCTATACGCTGGGCAACGTCGACGTGACGATCATCGCTCAGGCGCCGAAAATGCTGCCGCATATACCGCAGATGCGCGTGTTTATTGCTGAGGATCTGGGCTGTCACATGGACGACGTGAACGTCAAAGCCACCACCACCGAGAAGCTAGGCTTTACCGGTCGCGGCGAGGGCATTGCCTGTGAAGCGGTGGCGCTGCTGGTGAAGGCCGCCAAATGACGGACTTCGATAACCTGACTTATCTGCACGGTAAACCGCTGGGTTCTGGCATGCTGAAGGCCAGCCCAGAAGATTTCGTGGTGGTTGAGGATTTGGGGTTTGAGCCGGACGGTGAAGGCGAACATATCCTGGTACGAATTCTTAAAAACGGCTGCAATACCCGGTTTGTGGCCGATGCGCTGGCAAAATTCCTCAAAATTCATGCCCGCGAGGTGAGCTTCGCCGGACAGAAAGATAAACACGCCGTCACCGAACAGTGGCTGTGTGCGCGCGTTCCCGGCACTACGATGCCTGATTTAAGCCAGTTTGAGCTGGAAGGCTGTAAAGTGCTGGAATACGCCCGTCACAAGCGCAAACTGCGCCTGGGGGCGTTGAAAGGCAATGCGTTTACGCTGGTATTGCGTGAAGTGTCTGACCGTTCAGACGTTGAAAAACGCCTCAACGCCATCAATGAACGCGGCGTACCGAACTACTTTGGCGCCCAGCGCTTTGGCATTGGCGGCAGTAACCTGCAGGGCGCGCTTCGCTGGGCACAAAGCGATGCGCCGGTGCGCGACAGGAATAAGCGCAGTTTTTGGTTGTCGGCGGCCCGCAGTGCGTTGTTTAATCAGATTGTGAGCGAAAGGCTGAAAAAACCGGACGCGAATCAAGTTGTTGTTGGCGATGCGCTACAATTAGCGGGACGCGGAAGCTGGTTTGTGGCAACGGCCGACGAAATGGCCGATGTGCAGTCGCGCGTGGACGCGAAATCGCTGATGATTACCGCCGCGTTGCCCGGCTCCGGTGAGTGGGGGACGCAGGGCGACGCGCTGAGCGCTGAGCAGGCGGCTGTCGCCGATGCGCAGGCATTACAATCATTGCTGGTGCGGGAAAAAGTCGAAGCAGCACGCCGCGCGATGCTGCTCTACCCGCAGCAGCTAAGCTGGAACTGGTGGGATGACGTCACCGTCGAGTTACGCTTCTGGCTGCCGGCCGGTAGCTTTGCCACCAGCGTTGTCAGGGAACTTATCAACACCTCGGGTGATTATGCGAATATTGCTGAGTAACGATGACGGGATCCACGCGCCAGGCATTCAGACCCTGGCGAAGCACCTCCGTGAATTTGCGGATGTGCAGGTTGTGGCGCCCGATCGTAACCGCAGTGGAGCGTCTAACTCACTGACCCTGGAGTCGTCGCTTCGCACCTTTACCTTTGAAAATGGCGATATTGCCGTTCAGATGGGTACACCGACCGACTGCGTCTTTCTGGGCGTGAATGCCCTGATGCGACCGCGTCCGGATATTGTTGTCTCCGGTATTAATGCCGGGCCGAACCTCGGCGACGACGTGATTTACTCCGGTACCGTGGCGGCCGCAATGGAAGGTCGTCATCTGGGGTTCCCGGCGCTGGCGGTTTCGTTAAACGGCCACACGCACTACGACACCGCCGCTGCGGTGACCTGCTCGATCCTGCGGGCGCTCGGCCGCGAGCCGCTGCGTACCGGGCGTATTCTGAACATCAACGTGCCGGATCTCCCGCTGGATGAAATTAAAGGCATTCGCGTCACACGGTGCGGCAGCCGTCATCCGGCCGATCAGGTGATCCCGCAGCAGGATCCTCGCGGCAACACGCTTTACTGGATCGGCCCTCCTGGCGATAAGTGCGATGCGGGTCCGGATACCGACTTTGCCGCCGTGGATGAAGGCTATGTTTCTGTTACGCCACTGCACGTAGATTTAACGGCGTATAGTGCGCAAGATGTGGTGTCGGGCTGGCTGGATCGCGCAGGAGTGAACGCGCAATGGTAAGCAAACGTGTACAAACTCTTCTGGAACAACTTCGCGCACAGGGGATCCGCGACGAGCATGTGCTTGAAGCGCTTGCCCAGGTTCCGCGTGAGAAATTTGTAGACGAGGCGTTTGAACACAAAGCGTGGGAAAACGTAGCGCTGCCTATTGGGCAAGGCCAGACGATTTCGCAGCCTTACATGGTGGCGCGCATGACGGAGCTGCTTGAGCTCACGCCCAATTCGCGCGTGCTGGAGATTGGCACCGGCTCGGGTTATCAGACCGCGATCCTGGCGCATCTGGTGCACCATGTCTGCTCCGTTGAGCGGATTAAAGGTTTACAGTGGCAGGCGCGTCGTCGCCTGAAACAACTTGATTTACACAATGTTTCGACACGACACGGTGATGGATGGCAGGGTTGGCAGGCTCGCGCCCCGTTCGACGCCATCATCGTGACGGCAGCCCCGCCTGAAATTCCTGCAGCCCTGTTGTCGCAGCTGGATGAGGGGGGCATTCTTGTTCTGCCCGTCGGCGATGAGCAGCAGCTCCTGAAGCGCGTTCGTCGACGTGGCGGCGAGTTTATTATCGACACCGTGGAAGCCGTGCGCTTTGTGCCTCTGGTAAAGGGGGAGTTGGCCTGAGACTCGGATTTATCCAGGGTTATTAAGGCAAATTCAGCGTATGGTGTGGCGCGAAAGATTCGTGCCATCACGGTAAATTTTAAGTCACTGGTAGTTAACACATTCCTGGGGGATAAATGAGCGCGGGAAGCCCTAAATTCACCATCAGCCGTGTTGCGGCATTATCACTGGTTTCGCTCTGGCTGGCTGGCTGTACAAGTTCTAACAATGCGCCTGCGCCCGTCAGTTCCGTCGGCGGAAACAGCGGCTCGGGTAACACGTCCAGCGGAATGTTGATCACGCCTCCGCCTAAAATGGGAACTGCCACGGCGCAACAAAATCCGTCAATCCAGCCAGTTCAGCGCCCAATGACGCAGCCAACACAGATTCAGCCAGTTGAACAGCCTGTTCAGACCCAAAATGGCCGCATAGTGTATAACCGTCAGTATGGGAACATTCCGAAAGGCAGCTATACCGGCGGCAGCACCTATACCGTGAAACGCGGCGATACGCTGTTCTATATTGCCTGGATCACCGGGAACGATTTCCGTGACCTCGCACAGCGTAACAACGTCCAGGCCCCGTATGGTCTGGAGGTTGGGCAAACGCTCCAGGTGGGCAACGCAACGGGTACGCCACTGACGCCTGGCAACACGGTTTCAGCGGCCGATGTGACCGCACAAAATAACAGCGTTAAGCCTGCACAAAAATCCACCACGGTGGTTGCTTCACAACCTGTAATTACGTATTCTGAGGATTCAGGTGATCAGACTGCTAACAAAATGTTGCCGAATAATAAAGGGACTGCGACTACTGTCACAGCACCGGTTACGGCACCTGTGGTTAGCTCTACTGAACCGACTGCAAGCAGTCAGAATGCCAGTTCGTCAATCACTACCTGGCGCTGGCCAACTGACGGCAAGATTATCGAAAACTTCGCCACTTCTGAGGGTGGTAACAAAGGGATCGATATCGCAGGCAGTAAAGGACAGGCTATCATCGCGACCGCAGACGGACGCGTTGTGTATGCCGGTAATGCTCTGCGCGGTTACGGTAATCTTATCATCATCAAACACAATGATGATTACCTGAGTGCCTACGCCCATAACGACACAATGCTGGTCCGGGAACAACAAGAAGTTAAGGCGGGGCAAAAAATCGCTACCATGGGTAGCACCGGAACCAGTTCTACACGCTTGCATTTTGAAATTCGTTACAAGGGGAAATCCGTAAACCCGCTGCAGTATTTGCCGCAGCGATAATTTGACGGGGCATGCCAGCCAGGGTGTCTCGTTCAGGGATCACGGGTAGGAGCCACCTTATGAGTCAGAATACGCTGAAAGTTCATGATTTAAATGAAGATGCGGAATTTGATGAGAACGGAGTAGAGGCTTTTGACGAAAAAGCCTTAGTAGAAGAGGAACCCAGTGATAACGATTTGGCTGAAGAAGAGCTGTTATCGCAGGGCGCCACACAGCGTGTACTGGACGCGACTCAGCTTTACCTTGGGGAGATTGGTTACTCCCCACTGCTAACGGCCGAAGAAGAAGTCTATTTCGCACGTCGTGCTTTGCGTGGTGATGTTGCCTCGCGTCGTCGCATGATCGAAAGTAACCTGCGACTGGTCGTGAAAATTGCCCGCCGTTACGGCAATCGTGGTCTGGCTCTGCTGGATCTGATTGAAGAGGGCAACTTAGGTCTCATCCGCGCAGTTGAGAAGTTTGACCCGGAACGCGGGTTCCGTTTCTCAACCTACGCGACCTGGTGGATTCGTCAGACCATCGAACGGGCTATTATGAACCAGACCCGTACGATCCGCCTGCCGATCCACATCGTCAAAGAGTTGAACGTGTATCTGCGTACCGCGCGCGAGTTGTCCCATAAACTGGACCACGAGCCAAGCGCAGAAGAAATTGCCGAACAACTCGATAAACCGGTTGATGACGTAAGCCGTATGCTGCGTCTCAACGAGCGCATTACCTCCGTTGACACCCCGTTGGGTGGCGACTCCGAAAAAGCGCTGCTGGACATCCTGGCCGATGAAAAAGACAACGGTCCGGAAGACACCACGCAGGACGATGACATGAAACAGAGCATCGTCAAATGGCTGTTCGAACTGAACGCCAAACAGCGTGAAGTGCTGGCACGTCGTTTCGGTTTACTGGGGTATGAAGCTGCGACACTGGAAGATGTTGGCCGCGAAATTGGTCTGACTCGTGAACGTGTTCGTCAGATTCAGGTTGAAGGTCTGCGCCGCCTGCGTGAAATCCTGCAGGGGCAAGGTCTGAATATCGAAGCGCTGTTCCGCGAATAAGCAACCTTTCGTCAAAAAAGGCCCGTCGTGAGACGGGCCTTTTTCTTTTGTGCTATGGCTGCGCCGTTTCGTGCAGCAGACGCCATGTGATCCTGCCATCTTCCTGATTCAGCACTGCGGTTGACCAGCGCACGTTGATAGAGTGATCCGGGCGGGTTTGCGTCTCCCGATAGTGAAGCACCGCACCATCATCCCAGCTCTGTCGCGTCGATAATTCGTCAATGACGATCTTAAGCCCAGGACGACTTCCGCGCTGGTTATCCAGAAAACGAACAAGCCCGTTGTAGTCTATATGGACCCCACCGGGTGGGATCATCAGAAAATCAGACCGAAAACGGGCGAGCAGGGCGTCGGAATCGCCTTCGCCTTTGCCTAGCCAGTTTTCAAGTGCAATGTGGAGGTCGATAATCTCGTGTTCAAAAGGCGTCATGAATTCTCCTGTCGCAGCTGGGTGAGCACCTGCGTATTGTTAAGACGAAAAACGTACAGTACAGGCAGTAAGGTCATGCCTGCGGCAAAAATAAACATCCCGTGCCACGCGGCGAGCGGGGGTAGCCAGGCCTGCGCAAGGTTGAGGACCTGCGCCAGCAGCAGGGTTCCCACAAAAAAACTCAACTGACGATTAAGATTCCACAGCGCACTGGCATCCGGCATATCTTCCCGGCGCGTTGTCAGAAAAGCGCTGCTCTGAGCCGTGCTGCTGCAAAGACTTCCCCCTGCACCCATCAACACAAACGCAAGGGTGGGTAACAGCGCTGTGCTGGCCGGACTGACGCTCAGTAAAAGCAGAACGCCCAGCGCCTGGAGCAGACAGCCTGTGACGACAAGGGGACGAGGACCAATACGGTTAAAATAGCGTCCTGTTGTCGTGATAGCGACAAACGATGCCACAGACCACGGCAGCATCAGCATTCCCGTTGCGCCGGGTGTCATATTGGCCTCGCTCTGAAGGTAATACATACCCGTGACGTTCACACCAATAAATATGCCTGGTACACAGACATAGACCAGCATGGAAAAACGCAAAAGCGGGTCCGCAAGTAAAGGCAGGTTTAGCAGCCGGCTTGCTTTCATCGCGGGCTGTTCGTGTTTAAGCCACAAACAGCCCAGAACAAAGGTCACGATGGCAACCGGGAGCGTGGCGAAAAATATCCATCGCCAGCTTAGCGTTTGCACCAACACGCCTCCGAGAGCAGGGGAGCAGGCGGGGGCAAGCAGTGCGACCAGCATAACCGCTGAGGAGAGTCTGGCTCGCTCGTGAGGCTTAAACTGTTGCCAGGTCAACGCCTGTCCAACGGGAATCAATAAGCCTCCTCCCACCCCCTGCAACACTCGCCAGGCAATCAGGCTTTCCAGCGTGGCAGACAAGCCTGCCGCAGCAGAGGCAGCGCTGAACAGAAAAAGCGAGAGCAGGATGACGCGCTTCGGTCCAATTCGGCGCGTGAGCATGCTGCTAAACGGGATCACCAGCGTCAGACCAGCAATGTACCCGTTACTGACCCAGGCAAGTGCTGAAGGCGTGGTGTGAAAGGCGTGAGCCATTGCCGGAAAAGCGACGCTGGCAATAAACATGTTAATCAAATCAAGAAAAAAGCCCAGCAGATAGACAACGGCGACTTTGCTGCGATAGGTCATGGTGGTTCCTCCCGTGAGGAGGCGTATCGTATCGACGCGTCAGGCACGGATAAACCAGACAAAGCGCGATATACTGTCAAAAATATTTTGACGGTAAAAGGCGTGATGATGATTAACTTACAGCGGACGCAGATGTTTGTTGCGGTGGCAGACACCGGCAGTTTCACTGCGGCAGCTGAGGCGATGGGGCTGACAAAAGCCGTGGTCAGCTTCAATATTCGTCAGCTCGAAGCCGAACTGGGCGTTACCCTGTTGCTGCGATCCACCCGCCGCCTGACGTTAACCGACGCGGGTACCCTTTTTCATCAACGCAGCGTCGCGCTTCTGAAGGATGCAGAACAGTTGCAGGATGATGTCCGCGCGAATCATGCCGGGCTCACCGGGGAGTTGCGGATCACGACCACGCCTGAGTATGGCTCACAGGTCGTGGTGCCGATGCTGGCAAGGTTCAGCCAGCAGCACCCGGATCTTCGCGTGCGTCATGTTTCGTCGTCACTGCATGCCGACCTTATCTCAGAGCGCTTTGATGTGGCTATCCGATTGGGAACGCTTACCGATTCACGCTATCACGCTGCATTGATCGCACACTTTTCGATCCTGCCCGTTGCGACACCCGAGTGGCTCGGTACTCATCCGATCGCATCGCTGGCGCAGCTTGCCCATGCGGACTGGATTATCCACGAGCGCTTAACCTCGCCGCTGCGCTGGCAGGTGAAAAATGCCGGTGGTTTGCCCGACACGCTGGAGATAAAAAAAGCGCCGCGCCTGTTTGCCGACAGTGCGCAGGCTCTTATGGCCTTTGCACTCGCCGGAGGTGGAGTGGCATTACTGCCGGAATGGCTGGTGCGCGATGCGCTGGATACGGGAAAACTGGTGCCGGTTTTACCGGAATATACCTTCGCGCGGCAGGGCATTTACGCGGTTTATCCGGATGCCCGGCACGTGCCGGCGAAAGTACGCACCTTTATTGATTTTATGCGTGCCAGCGTGAATTAATCGTGCATCATTTTCTTGATAAGCGCGGAGAACTGCTCCCGCTCGGCCTGACTCAGGCGCCCTAAAAATGCCTCATCTACTTCATTGCTTACAGGTTTGCAGCCTTCAAGCAGGGCTTCGCCTTCTGGTGTCAGGAAGACAAACCGGCGGCGCTTATCGGCGGGGTCATGCTCGCGTTTGACCAGCCCGCGCGCCTCCATGCGGCTCAGCATTTCCGCCAGGGTCGCTTTCGTACTGACTGCCACTTCGGTCAATGCCACCTGTTCAATGCCCGGATGCTCGGCAACAGAACGCATAACCGCATACTGCGGCTTGGTCAGCTCCGGTAAGGCATGTTGCCACTGCGCGGTATGCTGTTGAAAAAGCTGACGTAACAGGTGGAACGCCTCTTGTCTTAGTTCCATGAACACTCCGACGGAAAAAATCTCCCCCTATGATAGCCGCTAAAGCCCGGGATGATAACGCGGCATTTTTTAGCAATTAGTGTGATCGTATGCGAACGATCTTGTCAGAAAAACGATCCGGGAGTAGTTTACCTATAATGTTCGTACACGAACAAATTAATTGAGGTGATGAATGAGATTGATCGTGGGAATGACGGGGGCGACGGGAGCTCCGCTGGGCGTGGCGCTGCTGCAGGCGCTGCGGGAGATGCCTGAGGTGGAAACGCATCTGGTGATGTCGAAGTGGGCTAAAACCACCATCGAGCTGGAAACGCCTTACACCGCGCAGGACGTTGCTGCGCTGGCTGACGTTGTCCACAGCCCGGCTGACCAGGCCGCCACTATCTCCTCCGGGTCGTTTCGTACCGACGGCATGATCGTTATTCCCTGCAGCATGAAAACGCTGGCGGGGATCCGCGCAGGCTACGCCGAAGGGCTGGTGGGCCGTGCGGCGGATGTGGTGTTGAAAGAGGGGCGCAAGCTGGTGCTGGTTCCCCGCGAAACGCCGCTCAGCACCATCCATCTGGAGAACATGCTGGCGCTGTCCCGAATGGGCGTGGCGATGGTGCCGCCCATGCCTGCGTATTACAACCATCCGCAGACCGCCGATGACATCACCCAGCATATCGTGACCCGCGTGCTCGACCAGTTTGGTCTGGAGCATAAAAAGGCACGCCGCTGGAATGGGCTGCGGGAGGCGAAAGATTTTTCACAGGAGAATAAAAATGGCATTTGATGATTTGAGAAGCTTTCTGCAGGCACTCGATGAGCAAGGGCAACTGCTGAAAATTGAGGAAGAGGTGAATGCGGAGCCGGATCTGGCGGCGGCAGCCAACGCCACCGGTCGCATTGGCGACGGTGCGCCCGCGCTGTGGTTTGACAATATTCGCGGGTTTACCGATGCCCGCGTGGTGATGAACACCATCGGCTCCTGGCAGAACCACGCCATTTCGATGGGGCTGCCTGCGAATACCCCGGTGAAAAAACAGATCGACGAGTTTATCCGCCGCTGGGATAAATTCCCCATCGCACCGGAGCGCCGCGCCAACCCGGCCTGGGCTGAGAATACGGTGGACGGTGAAGACATCAACCTGTTCGACATCCTGCCGCTGTTTCGCCTGAATGACGGAGACGGTGGTTTTTATCTCGACAAAGCGTGCGTTGTTTCGCGCGATCCGCTTGACCCGGATAACTTCGGCAAGCAGAACGTCGGCATTTATCGCATGGAGGTGAAAGGTAAGCGCAAGCTCGGCCTGCAGCCGGTGCCGATGCACGATATCGCCTTGCATCTGCATAAAGCGGAAGAGCGTGGGGAAGATCTGCCGATTGCAATTACTCTCGGCAACGATCCGATCATCACCCTGATGGGCGCGACGCCGCTGAAATACGATCAGTCAGAATATGAGATGGCGGGTGCCCTGCGCGAAAGCCCATACCCGATTGCCACCGCACCGTTGACCGGCTTCGATGTACCGTGGGGCTCTGAAGTGATCCTGGAAGGGGTGATTGAAGGTCGTAAACGTGAAATCGAAGGGCCGTTTGGAGAGTTTACCGGGCATTATTCCGGTGGCCGTAATATGACGGTGGTACGTATTGATAAAGTTTCTTATCGCACGAAACCGATTTTCGAATCCCTGTACCTCGGTATGCCGTGGACCGAAATTGACTATCTGATGGGCCCAGCCACCTGCGTGCCGTTATACCAGCAGCTGAAAGCCGAATTCCCGGAAGTGCAGGCGGTGAACGCGATGTACACCCACGGTTTGCTGGCGATTATCTCCACCAAAAAGCGTTACGGCGGTTTTGCCCGCGCGGTCGGTTTGCGTGCCATGACTACGCCGCATGGCCTGGGCTACGTGAAGATGGTGATTATGGTGGATGAAGATGTTGACCCGTTCAACCTCCCGCAGGTGATGTGGGCGCTGTCATCGAAGGTCAACCCGGCAGGCGATCTGGTTCAACTGCCGAACATGTCGGTGCTTGAACTCGACCCAGGCTCCAGCCCGGCGGGCATTACCGACAAACTGATTATTGATGCGACGACGCCTGTCGCCCCGGACACCCGAGGCCACTATAGCCAGCCGGTACAGGATCTGCCTGAGACCAAAGCCTGGGCTGAAAAACTGACCGCGATGCTGGCAGCACGTCAATAAGGAGGAAAAGATGATTTGTCCACGTTGTGCCGATGAACATATTGAAGTGATGGCGACATCACCCGTGAAGGGGGTCTGGACGGTTTATCAGTGCCAGCATTGTCTCTATACCTGGCGCGATACCGAGCCGCTGCGCCGCACCAGCCGTGAACATTATCCGGAAGCGTTTCGTATGACGCAGAAGGATATTGACGAGGCACCGCAGGTGCCGACGATCCCGCCGCTGCTGTAAAAAAAGCCGGGTGGCGGCTTCGCCTTACCCGGCCTACAAAACCCGTAGGCCCGGTAAGCGCAGCGCCACCGGGCAATAAAGACCGCAGAGAACTAAACCAGACTCTTCAACCGATAAATCCACTCCAGCGCCTGACGCGGCGTCAGTGAATCCGGGTCGAGATTCTCCAGTGCTTCCACCGCAGGTGACGTCTCTTCCGCAGGCACCAGCAGCGACATCTGTGTGCCATCAATCTGCGTCGCCGCCGCATTCGGTGACAGGCTTTCCAGCTCACGCAGTTTCTGACGCGCGCGCTTAATTACCTCTTTCGGTACGCCAGCCAGCGCCGCGACGGCCAGGCCATAGCTCTTGCTCGCCGCACCGTCCTGCACCGTGTGCATGAAGGCGATGGTATCGCCGTGTTCCAGCGCATCAAGGTGGACGTTAGCCACCCCTTCCATCTTCTCCGGTAGCTGCGTCAGCTCGAAGTAATGGGTGGCGAACAGCGTCATGGCTTTGATTTTGTTCGCGAGGCTTTCAGCGCAGGCCCATGCCAACGACAGGCCATCGTAGGTTGATGTTCCGCGTCCGACTTCGTCCATCAGCACCAGACTGTGTTCCGTCGCGTTGTGCAGAATGTTAGCCGTTTCGGTCATCTCCACCATAAAGGTTGAGCGACCGCTCGCCAGATCGTCTGCCGCCCCGACGCGGGTAAAGATACGGTCGATAGGGCCAATCTCAACGTGTTGCGCCGGGACGTAGCTGCCGATATAGGCGAGCAGCGCAATCAAAGCGGTCTGGCGCATATAGGTACTTTTACCGCCCATGTTTGGCCCGGTAATGATCAGCATTCTTCGCTGCGGCGAGAGGTTCAGCGGGTTGGCGATGAACGGCTCATTCAGTACCTGCTCGACCACCGGGTGACGGCCTTCAGTGATGCGGATACCGGGCTTGTCGGTAAAGGTCGGACAGGTATAGTTCAGCGTTTCCGCGCGTTCAGCCAGGTTCACCAGCACATCCAGTTCCGCCAGCGCGCTGGCGCTAAGCTGCAGATCGGCCAGGTGTGGCATCAGCATGTCAAACAGCTCTTCATACAGCTGTTTTTCCAGCGCCAGTGCTTTACCTTTCGAGGTGAGCACTTTGTCTTCGTACTCTTTCAGCTCGGGAATAATGTAGCGCTCGGCGTTTTTCAACGTCTGACGACGGACGTAGTGAATTGGTGCCAGATGGCTCTGCCCGCGGCTGATCTGAATATAGTAACCGTGTACCGCGTTATACCCCACTTTCAGGGTGTCGAGCCCAAGACGCTCGCGCTCGCGGATTTCCAGTTTATCAAGATAATCCGTTGCACCGTCGGCCAGCGCACGCCATTCGTCCAGCTCCTCGTTGTAGCCAGGGGCAATGACGCCGCCGTCACGCACCAGAACCGGAGGCGCATCGATAATGGCGCGTTCCAGCAGTTCGCGAAGCTCGGTAAACTCGCCCATCGTTTCACGGAGTTTCTGAACCGGAGCGCTGTCAACGTCGCTCAACTGAGCACGCAGTTCCGGTAACTGCTGGAAAGCATGACGCATACGTGCGAGATCGCGTGGGCGCGCGGTGCGCAATGCCAGACGGGCAAGGATACGCTCGAGATCGCCCACCTGACGCAGAACGGGCTGCAGCTCGGTGTAACGATCCTGCAATGCGGCAATCGTCTGTTGACGGCAGACAAGCGTATTCGTATCGCGAATGGGCATATGCAGCCAGCGTTTCAGCATACGGCTCCCCATCGGCGTCACCGTGCTGTCGAGGACCGACGCGAGGGTATTTTCTATGCCACCCGCCAGGTTCTGCGTGATCTCCAGGTTGCGGCGCGTGGCGGCATCCATGATGATGCTGTCCTGCTGGCGCTCCATGGTGATAGAACGGATATGCGGCAGGGCGGTGCGTTGGGTGTCTTTCACGTATTGCAGCAGGCAACCTGCTGCACACAACCCGCGCGGCGCATTTTCAACGCCAAAACCGATCAAGTCGCGGGTGCCAAACTGCAGATTCAGCTGCTGGCGCGCGGTATCTATTTCGAATTCCCACAGCGGGCGACGGCGTAAACCTCGGCGACCTTCAATCAGCGCCATCTCGGCGAAATCTTCGGCATAGAGCAGCTCGGCCGGGTTGGTGCGCTGCAATTCGGCAGCCATCGTTTCACGGTCAGCGGGTTCACTCAGACGAAAACGCCCGGAGCTGATGTCCAGTGTGGCATAACCAAACCCTTTGCCGTCCTGCCACAGCGCCGCCAGCAGGTTATCCTGGCGCTCCTGAAGCAGGGCTTCATCACTGATGGTACCTGGCGTGACGATGCGCACGACTTTGCGTTCAACCGGCCCCTTCGACGTCGCCGGATCGCCAATCTGTTCGCAAATGGCGACGGATTCTCCCTGATTGACCAGTTTGGCCAGGTAGTTCTCTACCGCATGGTGCGGGATGCCTGCCATCGGGATGGGCTCACCTGCCGATGCGCCACGTTTGGTCAGCGAAATGTCGAGCAACTGCGATGCACGTTTGGCATCGTCATAAAACAGCTCGTAAAAATCGCCCATACGGTAAAACAGCAGGATTTCCGGATGCTGTGCTTTCAGCTTCAGATACTGCTGCATCATCGGCGTATGTGCGTCGAAATTGTCGATTGTGCTCATGGAGTTATGATGTCCATTTCTTTGAAAAGAAACCGTTTTGAGCGGCTCAGTGGCCGTTAGTTCCTGCTATTGTCGCATGAAAAAAAGCGATGTCGCAGAAAAATGTCGCGGCTTTACGAGGTGCCTTCCGGCATCAACTCGATGACAATTTTGCCATGTTCCACGCCCACCCTGACCTGGGCGTTGGTAGTAAAGCCCGCCTTTTCAAGCCAGTCCCCTTTTAAGCTCAACGCCGCATGTACGCTGTAACGCTTAGGTATCTTAGTTTTTCGATCCTCGTGACGTTTTCTGAAATATCCCACTTTTAAATGGCGGTAGGGTTTGCCAGTCGCGATCTCTTGCATAGAACCTCCAGACAATACGGACAACGGTCACTCCTGATGCCTGTATAAAATACCCGTGATTTTCAGGAGGTGTAGCATTAATGCTGGAATCAGGCTTCAGAAAACGGAATGCAACAACTGAAATTCAGGGTTTAAAAGAGTATTATTGATGCATCTTATTAATCGGTAAGTCGCTATGTCCGGTAAACGCATATCACGAGAAAAAGAGACTATCGCGAAAATGATCGCGTTGTTTGAAAAGCAGTGCCCGCAGGCGTCTCGGGAAGAGGGGCATTATCAGGCGCTGAACGCGTATGCCGATAAGCGCCTGGATAAGTGTGTTTTTGGTGAAGAAAAGCCTGCCTGTAAACAGTGTCCGGTACACTGCTACCAGCCCGCAAAGCGGGAAGAGATGAAGCAGATTATGCGCTGGGCGGGGCCACGCATGTTATGGCGTCATCCTGTCCTGACCGTTCGTCATCTGATTGACGATCGTCGTCCGGTGCCGGAATTACCGGAAAAGTATCGCCCGAAAAAGTGAGCCGTTCAGCTTCGCAGCGGGCGGCAAATTACCTGCAGGGCCAGGGCGCTGCACAACGGGAAGAGGGCCAGCAGCAGCCAGGGGTATATTGCCTGAGCCGAAGGCACCAGCGCGCGATCCAGCAGACTGCCAAACAACAAATTTCCCGCCAGTACCGCAATCCCTCCGGCGGTGGCGAGAGCACCATAATGCGCCCCCAACGTTGATTCCTCGGCGAACCGCGGAATGAGATCTTTTGCCGAGGGGACCAGCAGCATTTGTCCCAGCGTCAGTAACGTGACAAATAAGACCGACGGCAGCAACCGCAACCAGCCCTCCGGCGGTTCAGTCGCTGCAAACATCGCTACGCTCGCAAAGGCCGTAGAAAGCAGCAAAAAGCCCACCGGCAGGATCCTCACCGCGCCCACGCGGCGGGCAAAGCGTGCCAGCGGCAGCTGTAAGGTAATGATCAGCATGGAGGCGAGCATAAAAAGCGGACCGAGATCTTTCTCGTTACCACCAGATCGCTGGATCTCCACCGGCAGCGCCAGATAAAGCTGGTTGTAGCTTAACAGCCATGAGCTATAGGCAATGATGAAGGCGACGAAGCGAGGCTGGCGGAAGGTTGTCCACCAGGGCTGTATTTTAAGCGTTTGCGAACGGCGGCCAGAAGCAGGAAGGCAGAAGTAGAGCACCACTAACGCAATAATAAAGACCCCTGCACCCGCCAGCGCCACCTGGCGGAAGCCAAGCCCCGTTAACAGGGCGCCAGCAACCGGGCCCAGTACCGCGCCGAGTTCCCCGCAGACTGCAAACAGTGCAAACCACTCCGCCCGGCTTCGTGTCCCTTTCGCCTCACTGTGCGTGCCCGCTTTGGCCAGCAATGCCTCAATCGAAGGGGAAAATAATGCGCCGCCGATGCCCGTCAGACATGCGCCCACAATAATCGGCGAGAGCGATTCCCCGAAGGCCAGCAGCAGATAACCTGAAACACGAACAATACAGCCGCTGAGGATAACCACTTTCGCGCCAAACCGGTCCGAGAGGGCACCGCCAACGATAAACATCCCCTGCTGGGAGAAGGTGCGCAGGCCCAGAATCAGCCCGATCAGTCCGCCGGAGAGCAGCATGTCGTCGCGCAGGAATATCGCCAGGAAAGGAACGACGGCGTAAAAGCCAATGTTGAAAACAAACTGGCTACCCAGTAAGACGGGCGGCCAGAGCGTGGCGGCTGTGCGAAGGAGCATTGTGATTTACGCGCCCCTAAACGATAAAGTGGATGTGCTTTTTGCCATGGAACGGCGAGATCTCAATTTTGGTTTTGACCCGGAAAACATCCCAGAGCAACGACTCAGATAAGATGTCCTGAGGTGTCCCCGTCGCCACAATTTGCCCCTTCTGCATCACAATCAGCGAGTCGCAGAACATCGAGGCGTGGTTAAGATCGTGGATAGCGACAATGCTGGTGACCGGTAATTCGCTGATCAACTGCATCAGCTGCATCTGATGATGAATGTCCAGGTGGTTGGTCGGTTCGTCCAGCAGGATTTCCGTTGGGGTCTGGGCCAGCGCGCGGGCAATGTGCACCCGCTGGCGCTCTCCGCCGGAGAGGCTCAGCCAGCCCTGGTCGCTTTTATCCAGCATATCCACGCGTTGCAGTGCCGCCGTGACGGTCTCGTCATCGTGCGTGCTCCAGTTGGAAAAAGCGGAGTGGTGCGGAATTCGTCCAAGTTTCACCACGTCGCGAACGCGCATGTTGGCGTCGGTCATCCCGTGCTGCTCAACGAACGCTACCCGGCGGGCAAGCTGCTTTTTGGCGATGCGGGAGATGTCCTGCCCGTCCAGCGTCACGCGGCCCGCATCCGGGCGACGCAGTCCCGCGAGGATACGCAAAAGAGACGATTTTCCGCAGCCGTTTGGGCCCAGCAGGCCGACGGTTTCCCCCCGGGAGACCTTCAGCGAGACGTCATTGACGATCGCCTTTTTGCCGACCTTCCAGGTAATATTTTCAGCGCAGATACTCATCACTTATTCCTTGAACGGTAAATAATCACGGCAAAGAAGGGAACGCCCACCAGTGCGGTCACTACGCCGACGGGCAGGCTTTGCGGCGCAATCAGCATGCGTGAGGCAATGTCTGCCAGCACCATCAGGATCGCCCCGGCCAGCGCGCTGGCAATGAGCAGCGTGCGATGCAAAGGTCCGAACAGGAAACGCATGACGTGCGGAACCACCAGCCCCACAAAGCCGATGGAGCCTGCCATACTGACGATGGTCGCGGTAATCAGTGCGGTCGTGATAAATAACGCCAGGCGTACCCAGGGAACGGCAATCCCCAGCGATGCGGCAGCGTCGTCACCAAACGTAAAGGCATCCAGCGCCCGGGAATAGTAGAGGCAAACGGCTAACCCCAGCAGGACCACCACCAGTACCAGCTGGAATTCCGGCCAGCGTACGCCGCTGAAGCTGCCCAGCAGCCAGAACATGACATCTCGCGCCTGCTGTGCGCTGGCTGACGTGCTGATGGTGTAGGCGGTAATGGCATTGAACAACTGCGAAGCCGCAACGCCTGCCAGAATAGTGCGTTCATTGCCGCCGCGTGCGCCGTTCGTCAGAAAAGCGACAAATGCAAAGGCGGCGAAGGCACCCGCGAAGGCCCCCGCAGACAGCGAAACGGCTCCCGTTCCCACACCCAGCACCACGACGGAAACCGCCCCGGTTGAGGCCCCCGCAGACACGCCGAGAACATAGGGTTCCGCCAGCGCGTTCTTCAACAGACTTTGCAGGACGGCACCGCAGATGGCTAGCCCGGCGCCACAGCAGGCAGCAACCAGCGCACGGCTCAGACGAAAGTCCCAGATAACGCTCTCATAGATGCGGTTGAGCGGAACCTCGGTGAGCCCCATTTTATTGCTGATAGCATAAAACACGTTATCCAGCGGGATGGACAGTTCACCGACGCTGACGCCAAGGGCGATGACCAGAAACAACAGTACAATGGCAAGCAGAGCAGACGTGGTCAGGAACAGGCCCTGGCGGGCCTGAAGTACAGCGGCTGTCATCAGTTCAGCCCCAGTTTTCTGAGCTGTTCACCCACCTGTTCAGCACCGTAAATTGTACGAATCGTTGGGTTCATCGCCTGGCCGTCCATCACCACGATATGGCCTTTTTTGACGGCATCAAGCTGGCTGACGGCAGGATCGTTTTTCAGGAATTTGATTTTTTCTTCCGCGTTATCCAGCGCCCAGCGGTTACGGTCCAGACTGGAGACCACAATCACATCCGGATTAGCGGCAATAATGCTTTCCCAGCCCACGGTTGGCCATTCGGTTTCAGATGTAATGGCGTTGTGCCCGCCCAGCACGTTGGCAATAAATCCGGAGGCGCTGTTTTTACCGCCGACGTAAGCATCAGCCGAAGGAGAGGAGCTTGAGAACCAGAAAACAAAGGAGAGGTCCTTTTTGTTTTTACCAAACTCCTGGCGCAGGTCAGCCTCACGTTTTTTGAAATCGGCAATGACGGCCTGGCCGCGATCTTCCACGTTAAAGATTTTGGCAAAATCCTCAATCTCCTTATAGAGATAGGTCATGTCCCACAGCTTCTGGCGGCTGCCGTACATATCTCCTGTGGCTTTTTTGGTCGCGCACATGCCCGGTGAGACGTAGCTATTCACACCGACGGTCGCCAAATCTTCACGTTTTGCGACCTTACTCTCAGGCCCAAGTAACAGAGGAAGCTGGGCAGGTACAAAATCAGGGTTTTGCGCAAGGATAGATTCAAGCGTAGGGATTTCTACCGTCAGGGTTTTGATTTTTGCGTTCTGTTCAGCCAGCTGCGGCAGCACTTTGGTCGGCCAGAAGGCGCTGGCCTTCACCTTATCCTGCAGGCCGAGCAGGAGCAAAATTTCGACGGTATTCTGACCCAGGGCCACGACGCGTTCCGGCGCTTTGGTGAAGGTCTCTTTATAACCACAGTTTTCAATGGTCAGAGGATATGTGGTTGCCAGAGCAGAACTGACCGACGCAATCGCCAGGCCCAACGCGCAGATGACCTTTTTCATTAAACGCTACCCTTCATTAAAATTATTTTTTGATGCAAATGAAACTCATTATTAAGGCGGAATTTTATACAGAGGAAACGATTTTGTGTCAATGAGGGACAATTGCGCAGGGTGACAAAAGGCGGTGCCAGAATAACACCGCCAGATTGCGGACTTACAGCAGGTTCTCTTTATCAATCCCGAGGCGCTTCATGCGCGACAGCAGGGTCGTGCGTTTTAAGCCTAAACGCTGGGCAGCCCCTTTCGGGCCGGCAACCACGCCGTTCGTCTCTTTCAGCACGCGCATAATGAGCTGATATTCATCTTCTCCCTCTTTTGCGATCTCGGCTGCGGTCACGGTCGTTTCAGGCAGAGAAACCTCCGGCAGGGAGAGTTGCAGCACATTGCCACGCGTGAGCAGCACCGCACGCTCAATGACGTTTTCCAGTTCGCGGACGTTACCCGGCCACTCCATCGACGAGAGGGTGCGTAGCGTTTCGGCAGGAATACTGTCAATATTTCGCCCCATTCGGCGGGCGATCTTCGCGGTAAAGGCTTTTACCAGCAGGGGGATATCTTCCGGACGTTCGCGCAGCGGGGGCAGGCAGATCGGGAAGACGTTCAGGCGATAATAGAGATCGCTTCTGAATTCGCGGTCGGCGACCATTTTTTTCAGGTCGCGGTTGGTGGCGGCAATCAGCCGCACGTCAGTCTGGATAAGCTTGTTGCTGCCAAGGCGCTCAAACTCCTGCTCCTGCAAGACGCGCAGCAGTTTAGGCTGCAACTCCAGCGGCATATCGCCCACTTCGTCGAGGAACAGCGAGCTTTTATCGGCCAGTTCAAAACGCCCCAGGCGCTGGCTGCTGGCCCCGGTAAATGCGCCGCGCTCGTGGCCGAAGAGGTCACTTTCCAGCAGGCCCGCAGGCATCGCCGCGCAGTTCATCTTCACCATCCGGCGGCTGTTGCGATTGCTCAGGTTGTGGATGGCTCTGGCAATCAGCTCTTTACCCGTGCCGGTTTCACCCAAAATCAGCACCGTGCTGTCGCTCTGCGCCACCATTTCCACCTGCTTGAGGACGCTGTACATCGCATCGCTGCGCCCGATGATTTCGCCAAACTCGCTGTCCACATTATTAAGCTGCTCGGTCAGGGCCAGGTTCTCGTCCACCAGCCGCTCTTTCAGGCGATGGATCTCCTGATAGGCGAGGGCGTTATCCAGCGCGATGGAGATACGCTCGGCAATCTGACGCAGCAGCTTCAGGTTGGCGGTGGTAAACACGGCTTCATCACACTGCGCCAGTTTCAGCACGCCAAGCATGGTGTTGCCGGACATCAGCGGTAGCAGGCACAGGGTCTGGATCTTATTGCCCCAGGTGTTAAACAGCATTCGCTCATACGGCGCCACCGGATCCTGTTCGCTCAGGTTAAGCAGGAGGATCTCTTTGCTTTTGAATACCCGTTCAGAAAGGGTGCCCGCTTCATCCACTTCACTTTGCTCATGCGCCGGGTTGGCTTCATCGAGATAGTGCGTGGAATAGATATTCAGCTTGCCCTTGCGATGCCCCCGCAGCGCAATACTGATAGCGTCGATTTTGAAATAGTGGTGGATCTCTTTTGAGACTTCGCTGACCAGCTCATCCATATCGAGACGTGACAGCACGGCGTTAGTGATTGCCACCAGGATGCGGAAGTTATCGCGCTCGCGGCTCAGCAGGTCGTAATCCACGTTATTGGTGACGCGACTTTGGATCTGCTCTGCCACCACGGCCACAATCTGGGTAAAGGTGTGCAGACGCTCGTACTCCGCTTCGCTCCAGGGCCGGTCGGTCGTGCGGATGAACTCGCAGCCGCCAAAGATATGGCCCTCCGCCGCCAGCGGCAGCATGCTGTAGTGGCCAAAAGGCTGATAGAGGTTGCTCCCGGCAAGCCGCGGCCACGCCATCCTGAACTCCTCAAAATTGCAGTGCAGGGCCTCCGGACGGGAGAGAATGCGGCGCACCGGACCATGCGCCAGATACGTTTCATCTTCGTATTCAAACGTTTTGCCATTATCACGCGTTGAGTAGTAGCTCGCGCGTTGCGTTCCGCTATGCCAGAGCACAATTCCGGCGCTGTCTGCCAGGGCTGATTGCCTGACCAGTCGCGTCAAAGCATCGCTTAGCGCGCTGAGATCGGGCTGCTGTAAAAGTGTGCGCGTGATATCAAACAGGCCCTGCTGTCCAAGATCGCTCATCGGTGTATACGGCATTATTGCTTTCCAATTGAAACTGGCAGAAAAGAGACATTCAGTGCTGACCGCTTATGGCGCGGTTCTAGCAAATTCGGGGTAATGGTTCAGCGTGCGGCAGATCCAGTGTGCGCTTCACGCCGTAAAGCCCGGTCAGGCGCACCCCTCTGCGCTCAACCACTTCCCCAATGATGGCGGCATCTTTCCCTAATGGATGCGACCGCAGCCCGGCCAGGACAGATTCCGCCGCTGCGCGTTCAACGCCGATCACCAGCTTGCCTTCGTTCGCAAAGTTGAGGGGATCAAGCCCTAGCAGCTCGCACAGCCCGCGTACGGCGGGTTTGACAGGCAGACCACGCTCGGTCAGTTCAATCCCGCACCCGCAGCTTACGGCGAACTCGTGGACGACGGCATTCACGCCGCCACGGGTGGCGTCGCGCAGGGCTTTCACACCAGGAATGGCGCGCAGCGTCTGAATAAGCGGGGTAAGCACTGCACAGTCGCTACGCAGTTCGCCGTCCAGCCCTAACCCTTCGCGCAGATTAAGAATCGTCGCGCCATGGCATCCCAGCGTGCCGCTCACCAGCAGAACGTCGCCCACGCTAAGTTGCTGTGCGCCCCAGTGGATGTCGGCGGGGATCGCGCCCATCCCGGCTGTGTTGATAAACAGTTTGTCGGCGGCGCCGCGCTGAACCACTTTGGTATCGCCGGTGACGACAGCGATCCCCGCCTCGCGCGCCGTCTGTGCCATGCTGTTGACCACCGCCGTGAGCGTCTCCATCGGCAGCCCCTCTTCAAGGATAAACCCGCAGGAGAGGTAGCGCGGAATGGCGCCGCTGACGGCAACGTCGTTGGCCGTGCCGCAGATGGCGAGCTTGCCGATATCACCGCCCGGGAAAAACAGCGGGTCAATGACGTAGCTGTCGGTGGAGAACGCTAGCCTGTCGCCCTGGGCAGTGAGTGTCGAGAGCGCGATGCGCGCCTGGTCTTCCTGCTCGGCGAGCCAGGGGTTGTTAAAAGCCTCCATAAACAGCCGGTTAATCAACTGCTGCATCGCCTGCCCACCGCTTCCGTGCGCCATTTCCACCGTGTTCATGCTTCACACTCCTGGTTGCGATATTGATACCACGCGGCGCATGCCCCTTCGGAGGAGACCATCAGCGCGCCAAACGCGGTTTGCGGGTTACAGGTGTTGCCAAATAACGGGCATTGATGAGGTTTACACTTACCGGTGAGCACGTCGCCACAGCGAGAACGGGGATCGTCGCACACCTGCTGCGGCTGCGGGCGGAAATGCGCTTCGGCATCAAACGCGCGATAGGCAGGCGTGAGGCGCACGCCGGATTCGGCAATCAGCCCCAGACCGCGCCACTCGCTGTCGCCTTCAACGCTAAACACGTCGGCAATGGCCTGCTGGGCCCGTTCATTCCCCGCATCGGGCACCACGCGGCGGTACTGGTTTTCGACCGCACTCAGGGCCGCTATTTTCTGCTTAACCAGCATGGTCACACCTTGCAGTAGATCAAGTGGCTCGAAACCAGCGACCACTAACGGACGATTGTACTGTTCAGAGATGAAACCGTAGGCGTCTGTGCCAATCACCATGCTGACGTGTCCCGGCGCCAGAAAGGCGTCGATACCGTTATCCGGCTCCTCCAGCAGGCTGCGCAGCGTGGGAATGAGCGTGATGTGCTGACAGAAAAAGAAAAAATTAGTGACGTTGCGGGCTTTGGCCTGCTGCAGCGTAATGGCCGTCGCGGGCATAGTGGTTTCAAAACCCAGCCCAAAAAAGACGACGTTGCGCTCAGGGTTATCCCTCGCCAGCGTCAGGGCATCCATTGGCGAGTAGACGATCCGCACGTCCGCACCGCGCGCTTTCGCCTGCAGCAGCGAGCCATTTTTCCCCGGCACGCGCATCGCATCGCCAAAGGTACAGAAAATGACGTCAGGCTGGCTGGCAATTTCAATACAGCTGTCGATGCGGCCCATTGGCAACACGCAGACCGGGCAGCCGGGGCCGTGGATAAACTCGATGTTATCTGGCAGTAGCTGGTCGAGGCCAAATTTGAAGATGGCGTGCGTGTGTCCGCCGCATACCTCCATGATCCGCAGCGGCCTTTCTTTCGTGTTGTTCAGCAGCGCCGCCCGTGTTTTCAGGTGCCCGATAAGCTGCAGTACCTGTTCTGGCGCGCGGTATTCATCAACGTAACGCATGTGCTACCGCTCCTCGCCGTACAGCAGGGCGCCCACGTCAGGCTCCACGTCAAACATGTTTTGCAGCGCATCCAGCGTGTCGCGGGCCTCCGCTTCGTTAATCACGCTCATTGCAAAGCCCACATGGACCAGCACCCACTGGCCGAGACGTGACGCGCCGGTTTCATCGGTACTGCCCACCAGCGTCAGATCCACATCGCGCAATATACCGCAGACCTCCACCCTGGCCTGGTTACCGTCGATTGCCTGAATTTGTCCGGGTACGCCTATGCACATCGTTCGCTCTCCAGCCAGTTTAGCCATGCGTCCATGCCGTCGCCGCGCGTGGCGGAGACCAGCACGATCGCAATCTCCGGATTCACTTCGCGGGCATACGCCAGGCATTTCTCCACGTCGAAATTCAGGTACGGCAGCAGGTCGACTTTGTTCAGCAACATCAGGGAGGCGGCGGCAAACATATGCGGGTACTTCAGCGGCTTGTCTTCCCCTTCGGTGACGGAGAGCACCGCGACTTTGTGGCGCTCGCCGAGGTCAAAGCTCGCCGGGCACACGAGGTTACCGACGTTTTCAATAAACAGGATGCCGCTCTCTTCAAACGGCAAACGCGGTGCGGCATCAGCAATCATCTGCGCATCCAGATGGCAGCCTTTGCCCGTGTTGACCTGAATCGCCGGGGTGCCGGTTTCACGAATGCGCGCGGCATCGTTTACGGTCTGCTGATCGCCCTCGATCACCGCGCAAGAGACGCGTTTGTTCAGGCGCTTGAGTGTTTCTGTTAACAGCGTGGTTTTGCCTGAACCCGGGCTGGAGACCAGGTTCAGCACCAGCTGTTTGCGGGCGGCAAAGCGCGCGCGATTGCGGGCCGCGAGCTGGTTATTTTTGTCCAGCACGTTGATCTCGACGTCCAGCATCTGCCGCTGGCTCATGCCCGGCGCATGAGTGCCCGCTTCGCCGTGGCCGTAGTGCAGGTCGCCCGCGTCGGAGCGTTGCGGCGCAAAGGTAATGCCGGTCAAAACTGCCGCAAGACGCGGGGCAGGGGAAAAGGGCGCGGAGCGAAACGCGGAGTGGGGGCGGTGTTCGTCCCCTTCTATATACAGGTTGCCTTCGGCGCAACCGCAGGTACTACACATACATTACTCCTTCTCGATTTCGAGGCGTTGGATCTGCATACCGTCATCCGCCACGATCCGCAGCCCGGTACGCTGGCACTGCGGACAGCGCTGAACCTTTGAGGAGAGCAGCGTGACGTACTGCTGACACTGCTCGCACCAGCACTCCGCCTGCTGCTCGTCGATATGCAGCTCGCAGCCTTCCGCCAGCGTGCCGCGGCATACCAGCTCAAAACAGAAGGTCAGGGCGCTGGTCTCGACGCAGGAAAATGCCCCGATCTTCAGCCAGACGCCGGTGACGCGTTTCGCGTGGTTTTGCACTGCCTGCTGTTCGATAAGTTCAAGCGCTCGCTGGCAGAGGGTGATTTCGTGCATGACGCCTCCTCAATGAATTGCCCCGGTAATGCAATAACAGTGCCAGCCTGGATTTTGTCAGGGCGTGACGATGTCAATGCTGTCGAAATGACACGTCGACACCGCCGCGTTGACAGCAGTTTTGAAATTAAAGATCAATAAAATCAGTTAATTAAAAACTGGCACGGAATCTGCTTAACAGCCGCTATCTCCATTAACCGGATACCTTTTATGACTATTTGGGAAATCAGCGAAAAAGCGGATTACATCGCACAGCGCCACCAGCAGCTACAGGAGCAGTGGCACCTCTACTGCAACTCTCTGGTTCAGGGGATCACCCTGTCAAAAGCGCGTCTGCATCATGCGATGAGTTGTGCGGCGCAAGGCGATATGCGCTTTGTCCTCTTCGGCCACTTCACGGTCTTTGTCACCCTGGCAGACAGCTTTAACAGCCACACCATTGAGTACTACGTCGAGAACAAAGAGGGTGAAAAACAGTGTATTGCGCAAGCGCAACTGATGGCTGACGGCATGGTCGATGGCTACGTCAGCAACCGCGATCGCCAGCAGGTGCTTGAACACTATCTGGAGAAAATCGCGCCGGTTTACAACGGGCTTTATCACGCGGTTGAACACGACTTACCGGTCGACCTGAAACAGCTGATCGCCGGAAACCCTTCCGCAAACGTTGCCTGAGAACCGAGTGTCGAAAAGTGTCGAGAAGACAGCTTTTCGTCGTCAAAAATGACCATCACCTGAGGATTGCCCGGTGAACCGTTTTGTAATTGCTGACTCGACGGTCTGTATTGGCTGTCGAACCTGTGAGGCGGCGTGTTCGGAAACCCACCGCCTGCACGGGCTGCAGTCCATGCCGCGCCTTCGCGTCATGCGTAATGAAAAAGAGTCTGCTCCGCAGCTCTGCCACCACTGTGAAGATGCCCCCTGCGCGGGTGTTTGTCCGGTGAATGCCATCACCCGCGTTGATGGCGCGGTCCAGCTGAACGAAAGCCTGTGCGTCAGCTGCAAGCTGTGCGGCATTGCCTGCCCGTTCGGCGCCATTGAATTTTCCGGCAGCCGTCCGCTGCACATTCCGGCCAATGCCAACTCCCCGAAAGCGCCGCCCGCGCCACCGGCTCCGGCACGCGTAAGTACGCTACTGGACTGGGTTCCCGGCATCCGCGCCGTGGCGGTGAAGTGTGACCTGTGCAGCTTTGATGAACAGGGACCGGCCTGCGTGCGGACCTGTCCGACCAAGGCGCTCATTCTGGTTAACATCCGCGATATCGCCCGTACCAGCAAACGCAAGCGCGAGCTGACCATTAATACTGACATCGGCGATCTTTCGCTTCTGCAGGCGCTTAACGAGGGGGCGAAATGAACGCGATAGACATGATTAACAGCGCCGTAGCGTACTTTGCGGCCGCCGCCGTGCTGGCGCTGCTCTTCTCTTTCCATAAAATCCTGAGCGGCTGGATAGCCGGTATCGGCGGGGCGCTCGGCAGCCTGATGACGCTCGCGGCAGGCGGTGTCGTTTTGCTGGGGGGGCAATCCACAGAGGCCGTGATGCCGCTGATTCGTCACAGCGTTGAGATTACGCCGCTGAATGCCATCTGGCTGGTGACGTTCGGTCTGTGCGGGCTGTTTGTCAGCCTGTTCAATATCGACTGGCACCGCCACCAGCACACCAGAGCTAATGGTCTGCTGCTAAACCTGCTCATGGCGACGGCGGTCTGCACCGTTATCGCCAGCAATCTTGGCGCGCTGGTGGTGATGGCCGAAATTATGGCCCTGTGCGGCGTGTTCCTGACGGGCTATAGCGCCTCCGGCAAGCTGTGGTTTGCCCTCGGTCGCCTCGGCACGCTGCTGCTGGCGCTGGCCAGCTGGCTGGTGTGGCAACGCTTTGGCACGCTGGATTTCTCTGCGCTCAACGGCCATCCGCTGGGGAATGACGTCTGGCTGCTGGGCGTTGTGGGCTTTGGCCTGCTCGCCGGGATCATCCCGCTGCACGGCTGGGTGCCGCAGGCGCATGCCAATGCCTCCGCGCCCGCCGCCGCGCTGTTCTCTGTGGTGGTGATGAAAGTGGGTTTGTTCGGGATTTTGGTACTCACGCTGACCAGCGGGCAACCGCCGCTGTGGTGGGGTGTCGTGCTGCTGCTGGCCGGGATGATCACCGCGTTCGTGGGTGGCCTGTACGCGCTGATGGAGCACAACATCCAGCGTTTGCTGGCGTACCACACGCTCGAAAATATCGGCATTATCCTGCTCGGTCTTGGCGCGGGCGTCACCGGTCTGGCGCTGAATCAGCCCGCCTTGATTGCCACCGGGTTTATCGGTGGTCTGTATCACCTCGTCAACCACAGCCTGTTTAAAAGCACCCTGTTCCTCGGCGCGGGCAGCGTCTGGTTCCGCACCGGTCATCGGGATATCGAAAAGCTCGGCGGCATTGGCAAAAAGATGCCGGTGATTTCCCTGGCGATGCTGGTGGGGCTGATGGCGATGGCCGCGCTGCCGCCACTGAACGGTTTTGCCGGCGAGTGGGTGATCTACCAGTCTTTCTTCGCGCTCGGTCAGAGCGATGCGTTTATCGGCCGTTTGCTGGGGCCGCTGTTGGCGGTCGGCCTGGCGATTACCGGGGCGCTGGCGGTGATGTGTATGGCGAAAGTCTACGGCGTTACCTTCCTTGGCGCACCGCGCACGCGTGAGGCTGAAAATGCCTGCTGTGCACCGGTATTGATGGCCACCAGCGTGGTTGCGCTGGCGCTGTGCTGCATCGCGGGTGGGGTTGCCGCGCCGTGGCTGCTGCCGCTGCTCGGAAACGCTATTCCGTTGCCGCTTGAGACGGCACAAACCACCGTTTCCCAACCGATGATAGCCCTGCTGCTGATTACCTCTCCGCTGCTGCCGTTCGTGCTGATGCTGTTCTTTAAACGCGATCGACTCGCCTCCCGTGCGCGCGGCGCAGCCTGGGCCTGCGGCTACGAACACGAGCAGTCAATGGTCATCACCGCCCACGGTTTCGCCATGCCGGTAAAAGAGAACTTCGCCGCCGTGCTGAAGCTGCGCCACTGGCTCAACCCGCAGGGTTGGGTTCCGGGCTGGCAGAGTGCTGCCGCGCCCGCACTGTTCCGCCGTCTGGCGCTGATTGAGCTGTCGGTGCTGGTGGTCATTGTGATTTCACGAGGAGCCTGACATGAGTCTGTTACTGGCAATTCTTCAGGCGCTGGTGCTGTTTGCCGTTGCGCCGCTGCTCTCGGGCATCACGCGCGTGGCGCGCGCCCGGATGCACAACCGTCGCGGGCCTGGCGTGCTCCAGGAGTACCGCGATCTCTTCAAGCTGCTCTCTCGCCAGAGCGTGGCGCCCGATGCCGCAGGCTGGGTCTTTCGCCTGACGCCGTTTGTGATGGTTGGCGTGATGCTCACCATCGCCACCGCGCTGCCCGTCGTCACGGTGGGCTCACCGCTGCCTGCGCTCGGCGATCTGATCACGCTTATCTACCTCTTCGCCATCGCCCGTTTCTTCTTTGCGATTGCGGGTCTGGACACCGGGAGTCCGTTTACCGGCCTCGGTGCCAGCCGCGAGGCGATGCTGGGTGTGCTGGTTGAGCCGATCCTGCTGCTGGGGCTGTGGGTCGCCGCGCAGGTCGCAGGCTCCACCCATATCAGCTTTATCACCCATACCGTTTATCACTGGCCGGTAAGCCGCTCCATTCCGCTGGTGCTGGCACTCTGCGCCTGCGCGTTCGCCACGTTTATTGAGATGGGCAAACTGCCGTTCGATCTCGCGGAAGCCGAGCAGGAATTACAGGAGGGGCCACTCACCGAATACAGCGGCTACGGCTTTGCGGTACTGAAGTGGGGGATCAGCCTCAAGCAGCTGGTGGTGTTGCAGATGTTTGTCGGCGTCTTCTTCCCGTGGGGGCAGATGACGCACTTTTCCGCGGGCGGCCTGGTGCTGGCCGTCGTGGTTGCTGCAATCAAGCTGCTTATCGGCGTGCTGGTGATTGCGCTGTTCGAGAACAGCATGGCGCGTCTGCGTTTTGTGGCGACCTCGCGCATCACCTGGGCCGGTTTTGGCTTTGCATTTTTAGCGTTCGTCTCCTTGCTGGTGGCGTGATTAAAGAGAGTGTTTATGTCTGAAGAAAAGAAAGGTCAGCAGTATCTCGCCGCGTTGCACCAGGCTTTCCCCGGCGTGGTGCTGGAAGAGTCCTGGCAAACCAAAGACCAGATCACCGTCACCATAAAGGTGAACTACCTGCCGGAGGTGGTGGAGTTTCTTTACTACCAGCAGGGCGGCTGGCTGTCGGTGCTGTTCGGTAACGACGAGCGCCAGCTATGTGGCAATTACGCCGTGTACTACGTGATGTCGATGGAGCAGGGCGAGAAGTGCTGGCTGACCGTGCGCGTCGAAGTCGATCCGAATAAGCCGGAATATCCGTCCGTTACGCCGCGGGTGCCTGCTGCCGTCTGGGGCGAACGCGAAGTGCGCGACATGTACGGCCTGGTGCCGGTCGGCCTGCCGGACGAGCGCCGTCTGGTGCTGCCGGACGACTGGCCGGATGAACTCTATCCGCTGCGTAAAGACAGCATGGACTACCGCCAGCGCCCGGCGCCGACCACCGACAGCGAAACCTACGAGTTCATTAACGAGCTGGGCAGTAAAAAGAACAACGTGGTGCCGATTGGCCCGCTGCACGTCACCTCCGACGAACCGGGCCATTTTCGCCTGTTCGTCGACGGCGAAAACATTATCGACGCCGACTACCGCCTCTTCTACGTCCATCGCGGCATGGAAAAGCTGGCGGAAACCCGCATGGGCTACAACGAAGTGACGTTCCTTTCTGACCGCGTGTGCGGCATCTGCGGCTTTGCCCACAGCACCGCGTACACCACGTCGGTAGAGAACGGCATGGGGATCGTGGTGCCGGAACGTGCGCAGATGATCCGCGCCATTCTGCTGGAGGTGGAACGTCTGCACTCGCACCTGCTAAACCTCGGCCTGGCCTGCCACTTCGTCGGTTTTGACTCCGGGTTTATGCAGTTCTTCCGCGTGCGTGAAGCCTCGATGAAGATGGCGGAGATCCTCACCGGGGCGCGTAAAACCTACGGGCTGAACCTGATCGGCGGGATCCGCCGCGACCTGCTGAAAGATGACATGATCCAGACCCGTCAGCTGGCGCAGCAGATGCGCCGGGACGTGCAGGAGCTGGTGGATATGCTGCTCAGCACGCCAAACATCGAGCAGCGCACCGTAGGGATTGGCCGTCTTGATCCGGAAATTGCCCGCGACTTCAGCAACGTCGGCCCGATGGTGCGCGCCAGCGGCCACGCCCGCGACACCCGCGCCGATCACCCGTTCGTCGGCTACGGCCTGCTGCCCATGACCGTGCACAGCGAGCAGGGCTGCGACGTCATCTCACGTCTGAAAGTCCGCATTAACGAGGTGTTCACTGCCCTGAACATGATCGACTTCGGCCTCGATAACCTGCCGGGCGGTCCGCTGATGGTAGAGGGCTTCACCTACATCCCGAACCGCTTCGCGCTCGGCTTTGCAGAAGCGCCGCGCGGGGACGATATCCACTGGAGCATGACTGGCGACAACCAGAAGCTCTACCGCTGGCGCTGCCGTGCGGCGACCTACGCCAACTGGCCAACGCTGCGCTACATGCTGCGCGGCAATACGGTCTCCGATGCGCCGCTGATCATCGGTAGCCTCGACCCGTGCTACTCCTGCACCGACCGCATGACCGTGGTGGACGTGCGCAAGAAGAAAAGCCAGGTGGTGCCGTACAAAGAGCTTGAGCGCTACAGCATCGAGCGTAAGAACTCGCCGCTGAAATAAGGACTCGTCATGTTTACCTTTATCAAAAAAGTGATCAAAACCGGCACGCAGACCAGCCGTTATCCGCTGGAGCCGATGCCGGTCGATAAAAACTTTCGCGGCAAGCCGGAGCACAATCCGCAGCAGTGCATAGGCTGCGCGGCCTGCGTCAATGCCTGCCCGTCGAATGCCCTGACGGTGGAAACGGATCTCAAAACCGGCGAACTGGCCTGGCAGTTTAACCTCGGACGCTGCATTTTCTGCGGCCGCTGCGAGGAAGTTTGCCCGACGGTCGCCATTCGCCTGTCGCAGGAGTACGAGCTGGCAGTGTGGAAGAAAGCCGATTTCCTCCAGCAGTCGCGTTTCGCGCTGTGTCACTGCCGCGTCTGCAAGCGTCCGTTCGCCGTGCAAAAAGAGATCGACTACGCCATCGCGCTGCTGCAGCACAACGGTGACGTCCGGGCGGAACATCACCGTGAAAGTTTTGAAACCTGCCCGGAGTGTAAGCGTCAGAAATGCCTGCTGCCGTCCGACCGGATTGATATCACCCGCCATATGAGAGAGGCCAGCTGATGGAACACTTACTCGGCCCGCGCGACGACAATGGCATGCCGGTGCCAATGACGGTGGAGGAATCCATTGCCAGCATGAAGGCGTCGCTGCTGAAAAAAATCAAACGTTCGGCCTACGTCTACCGCGTGGACTGCGGCGGCTGTAACGGCTGCGAGATCGAGATCTTCGCTACGCTGTCGCCGCTGTTTGACGCTGAACGCTTCGGTATCAAAGTGGTGCCGTCTCCGCGCCATGCGGATATTCTGCTGTTTACCGGGGCGGTCACCCGTGCCATGCGCTCGCCCGCGCTGCGTGCCTGGCAGTCTGCGCCAGACCCGAAAATCTGCATCTCCTACGGTGCCTGCGGCAACAGCGGCGGCATCTTCCACGATCTCTACTGCGTCTGGGGCGGCACCGACAAAATCGTACCGGTGGATGTTTACATTCCGGGCTGCCCGCCGACGCCTGCCGCCACGCTGTACGGCTTTGCGATGGCGCTTGGCCTGCTGGAGCAGAAAATCCACGCCCGTGAACCGGGCGAGCTCGACAACCAGCCCGCGATGCTCCTCCATCCGGATATGGTGCAGCCGCTGCGGGTGAAGGTCGACCGCACGGCGCGCAGGCTGGCGGGTTACCGTTATGGTCGTCAGATTGCCGACGATTATCTGCGTTTGCTGAGTCAGGGCGAGCAGCAGGTAGCCCGCTGGCTGGAGGCGGAAAACGATCCGCGTCTGAATGAGATTGTGGCGAACCTGAACAGCATTGTGGACGAGGCGCGTATCCGATGAGTGAAACGGTGGTGTTCAGTCAACTGAGCCGTAAGTTTATTGATGAGAACGATGCCACGCCGGATGCGGCGCAGCAGGTGGTCTATTACAGCCTGGCGATTGGGCATCACCTCGGGGTGATTGACTGTCTGGAGGCCGCGCTGAGCTGCCCCTGGCCTGAGTACCTGGCGTGGATCGCCACGCTGGAGGAGGGCAGCACGGCACGGCGTAAAATGGAAGGCGTGCCAAAGTACGGTGAGATCGTCATCGATGCCAACCACATTGCGATACTCGCCAAGGCCTTTGATGCGGCGCTGAGCAGGCAATCCGCCGAACAGCAGGCGTGGAGCAAAACGTTGCTCGGCATGCTGCATGATATTCATCAGGAGAGTGCCATCTACCTGATGGTGAGGAGATTACGTGACTGACGTTTTACTGTGTGTCGGCAACAGCATGATGGGCGACGACGGCGCGGGCCCGCTGCTGGCAGAGATGTGCGCCGCGAACCCGCAGGGCAACTGGGTGGTGATTGACGGCGGTAGCGCGCCAGAAAATGACGTGGTCGCCATCCGCGAGCTGCGCCCGGAGAGGCTGCTGATTGTCGATGCTACCGATATGGGGCTCAACCCCGGAGAGATCCGACTCATTGACCCGGACGACATTGCCGGGATGTTTATGATGACGACCCACAATATGCCGCTGAATTATCTGGTGGATCAGATCAAGGACGACGTGGGTGAGGTGCTGTTTCTGGGGATTCAGCCGGACATTGTTGGGTTTTATTACCCGATGACGCCGCCGGTAAAAGAGGCGGTGGAAGTGGTTTATTCACGGCTTGAAGGGTGGGTTGGGGACGGGGGGTTTTCTCCGCTCTGAGCAGTGCCGGGTGGCGGCTTCGCCTTACCCGGCCTGCCAAACCCGTTCCCTCTCCCTGTGGGAGAGAGCCGGGGTGAGGGCAACAGGCTACTCGAGATCGCCCCCGTTACTCGCAATCACCTTCTTATACCACCAGAACGATTTCTTGCGCTTCCGGTCCAGCGTGCCGTTCCCCGCATCGTCGCGGTCAACGTACACGAACCCGTAGCGTTTGCTCATTTCGCCGGTAGACGCTGAAACAAGGTCGATACAGCCCCAGGTGGTGTAGCCCATCAGCGGCACGCCGTCCTCAATCGCATCACCCATCGCGCGGATATGCTCGCGCAGATAGCTGATGCGGTAGTCGTCGTTAATCTCGCCGTTTTCATCAATGACATCTTTCGCACCCAGGCCGTTTTCCACCAGGAACAGCGGCTTTTGGTAGCGGTCGTACATCATGTTCATGGTGATGCGCAGGCCAAGCGGGTCAATGCCCCAGCCCCATTCGCTCACCTGAATGTGCGGGTTACGCAGGGACTTCACGATGTTTGCCGCGCTGGTGTTGCCCGCGTTCATATCCGCCGACGCGCAGCGCGAGGCGTAATAGCTGAACGAGACAAAATCGACGGTGTTTTTCAGCAGCTCGTCATCGCCGGTGTCTTTGACAATGACCACGCCTTTCTCACGGAACACGCGATCCGAGTAGGCCGGATAGCGGCCGCGTGCCTGCACGTCGATAAAGAACAGGTTCTCGCGGTCTTTCTCCAGCGCCATCCACACGTCTTCCGGTTTGCAGGAGTACGGATAGAAGTTACCGCCCGCCAGCATGCAGCCCACCTGATTTTCCGGGTTCACCTCGTGAGCGATTTTGGTTGCCAGCGCGCTCGCCACCAGCTCGTGGTGCGCGGCCTGATATTTTACCTGATCTTCGTTTTCACCTTCCTCAAACACCAGCCCGGCACCGGAGAACGGGCTGTGCAGCATGATGTTGATTTCGTTGAAAGTCAGCCAGTATTTTACCAGCCCGTCAAACGCCTCAAAGCAGGTGCGGGCGTAGCGGGCGAAGAAGTCGACCATCTTGCGGTTGCGCCAGGAGCCGTATTCCGTCACAAGGTGCATCGGCACGTCGAAGTGGCAGAGCGTGACCAGCGGCTCGATGTTGTACTTTTTGCACTCCTCAAATACCGCGCGGTAAAAGGCTATGCCCTCTTTGTTCGGCAGCGGTTCGTCACCGTTCGGGTAGAGGCGGCTCCAGGCAATCGAGGTGCGGAATACCGTAAAGCCCATCTCCGCCATCAGGGCGATGTCTTCTTTATAGCGATGGTAAAAATCAATCGCCTCGTGGCTCGGGTAAAACTCGTCGTCACGCAGCGAAAAACGCTTTTCCTTGCCGAGCTTCACCGCCAGACGATTGGCGCCGTGGGGGATCATATCGACCGTCGTCAGTCCTTTGCCGCCTTCACGGTAAGCACCTTCACTCTGGTTAGCGGCAAGCGCGCCGCCCCATAAAAATCCTTGTGGAAAAACAGACATTCTTACCTCGCTTTCAATTTATGCTTTTGCTGCGTTGTTCTGTACCGGCGCGGTCTGCAGAGCGCGCGCTTTTTCGGCCTCGTCTTCGACCGGGATATCCTCAAACCCTAACAGCAGGGTCAGAACAAACGACAGCACGACTGCCAGCGCCATCACGCCGAATACCCAGACGATGGTCATCGGGTTGGCCGGATCGAAGAATTGCACGCTGGTAAACAGCCCCGGCGCCGCCATGGAGTGGCTGGCAAGACCCGCGATGCCGGCCACCGCGCCGCAGATAAAGCCGCTGATCAGGCTCGCAATCAGCGGACGCTTGAGACGTACCGCCACACCGTACAGTGCCGGTTCAGAGATCCCCGCCATGATGGCAGAAGCCGCCGCAGCCAGCGCCGTCTGGCGCAGTTCCGGGTTTTTGGTTTTCCATGCCACCGCCAAAGACGAACCACCGAGCGACAGGTTGGCGCCGATTTCTGACGGCATGACCATCCCTTCTTTACCCGTTTCGGCAATGGTCTGAATGATGGTTGGCGTAAAGACGCGGTGCATCCCCGTCATGACCAGCAGCGGCCAGAGTGCGCCCATGATGGCGACGGAGAGCCAGCCCAGATAGCCGTGAATGGTGTAAACCAGTGCGGAGATAGCGCTCCCGATCCAGATCCCGAGCGGCCCAATCAGCACGATGGCGAGCGGGGCGGCAATCAGGACGATCAGCATCGGCTTGAGGAAGTTTTTCGTCACCGCCGGGGTAATGCGATCGACCCAGCGTTCGATGTAAGACAGGCACCAGGTCATCACCAGCGCGGGGATAACGGTGTAGGTGTATTTCACCGCCGTCACCGGGATAAAGGCGAACTCAACATGCTCGCCCTGCGCGGCTTTCGCCATCAGCTCGATAAAGCTCGGGTGCACCAGCACGCCCGCAATGGCGATCGCCAGCGACATATTGGTTTTGAATTTCACTGCCGCCGAGGCGGCCACCATCAGCGGCAGGAAGAAGAATGCCCCGTCGCCAATCACCGTCAGAATGGTAAGCGTTGGCGCGCCCTTTGGCAGCACGCCGGTCATCTCAAGGATCATCGCCAGCAGCTTGACCATCGAACCGCCGATGATCGCGGGGATCAGCGGCGACATGGTGCCGATCAGCGCGTCGAGGATCCCGGCACCAATGCGGCGTAACGTCAGCTTCTGCGGGCCTTCCGGCACCGCGGGCTGCAGGTCAACGGGCAGCAGGCTGACCACTTCGCGGTAGGCCTGAGAAACCGTGTTGCCAATGATCACCTGGCACTGGTTGTCGTTACGCACTACGCCAAGCACGCCGCTGATGCTTTTCAGGCGCGCGGCGTCGGTGAGGGTTTCGTCTTTCAGAACGAAACGCAGTCGCGTCATGCAGTGGGTGACGGCGACGATGTTCTCTTTGCCGCCCAGCGCGCTGATAACGTCGTTCGCCAGCGCAGCGTAATTTTTGGCCATCGGATGTGATCCTGTTATCGTTGTGTGAAATGTAGGAAACCGGTTCCACATAATCATCATGAGTTTCTTTGAGTGAAACAAGATCGCTTTTTGGTCATTTTTTCAATTCGTGATGACGATCACTGGTCGGTGGCGAAAGCGTGATTTCGCCGCTGCGACAATTTTTCTGCAGTGCAGTACACTGCGCTTCATCAGATTCAGATGGGATAACAACATGACCACGATGCTTGAAGTGGCGAAGCGGGCAGGCGTTTCGAAAGCGACGGTATCCCGCGTGCTGTCGGGAAATGGCTATGTCAGCCAGGAGACCAAAGACCGGGTTTTTCAGGCCATTGAAGAGAGCGGTTATCGCCCGAATTTACTGGCGCGAAACCTGGCGACCAAACGTACCCAGACCCTGGGGCTGGTGGTGACGAACACCCTTTATCACGGCGTCTACTTTAGCGAACTGCTGTTTCATGCCGCACGAATGACGGAAGAGAAAGGGCGGCAGTTGATCCTCGCGGACGGCAAGCACAGCGCCGATGAAGAGCGCGAGGCGATCCAGTATCTGCTCGATATGCGCTGCGACGCGGTGATCATCTACCCGCGCTTTTTGAACGTGGATGAACTGGATGCGATCGTCGAGAAGTGTGAGCAGCCGATTATGGTGCTCAACCGCCGTCTGCGGAAAAACAGCAGCCACAGCGTCTGGTCCGATCATAAAGCTTCCTGTCAGGACGCGGTGTCGCAGCTGATTGCAAAAGGGCACCGGGAGATTGCGTTTATCACCGGTTCGCTGGATTCCCCGACCGGCGTTGAGCGACTGTCCGGTTACAAAGATGCGCTGACGCAGCACGGTATTGCCCTGCGCGACGAGCTTATCGCCGAAGGGAAGTGGAACCCGGCCAGCGGCGCGGCGGCGGTATCCGAACTGCTCGCACGCGGCGAACGCTTTACGGCGCTGGTGGCGAGCAATGACGACATGGCGATTGGCGCCATTAAACAGCTGCACGAGAGCGGCGTTGCCACGCCGGACGCGGTGTCAGTTATCGGCTTCGACGACGTGGCGATAGCGCCGTACATTGTGCCTTCGCTCTCCAGCGTGCGTATTCCGGTCACGGAGATGATCCAGGAAACCATCAGTCGTCTGATTTTCATGCTCGACGGCGGTGAATTCAAATATCAGCAAACGTTCTCCGGCGAGCTTATCCTGCGCGACTCCGTGACTGACGGCCCCCACTGCTGATGTCGACAGCTGTCATCGTCATAAGTGACGATGACAGCGCGACTGTGATTTTTAAAGTCGTTTAAAATCAATTGTTTAATAATTGGCACGGTTTATGAATAGCTCCGCGCATAACTGTAATGCTGGAGAAGCAGATGAACCGTTTTATTATGGCCGATGCCAGTAAGTGCATTGGTTGCCGTACCTGTGAAGTGGCGTGCGTGGTTTCCCATCAGGCGGAGCAGGATTGCGCATCACTTACCCCCGACACGTTTTTGCCACGCATCCACGTCATTAAAGGCGTGAATATTTCCACCGCCGCTATTTGTCGCCAGTGCGAAGACGCACCGTGCGCGAACGTCTGCCCGAACGGGGCGATTAAACGCGAGAAGGGCTTTGTGCATGTGATGCAGGAGCGCTGCATTGGCTGTAAAACCTGCGTGGTCGCCTGCCCGTATGGCGCGATGGAAGTGGTTGTCCGTCCGGTAGTACGCAATAGCGGTATGGGCCTGAGCGTGCGGGCGGAGAAAGCCGAGGCCAACAAATGCGACCTTTGCTACCACCGCGAAGCTGGCCCGGCCTGTATGGAAGCCTGCCCGACCCACGCGCTGGTCTGCGTGGATCGCGACAAGCTCGAGCAGATGAGCGCAGAAAAACGCCGTCGCGCGGCGTTCGACACCTCGTCATCGCTGCTGTTTTAAGTCGCAATGAACGTTAACGGCGTACAGCTTCGGGTGCGTGGCAAAGTGCAGGGCGTGGGGTTTCGTCCCTTTGTCTGGCAGCTGGCTCACCAGATGATGCTGACGGGCGACGTCTGTAACGACGGAGAGGGTGTCCTGGTGCGTCTCGCGGGTAATGGGGGGGACTTTACCGCGAGGCTGCGCCAGGACTGCCCACCGCTGGCGCGGATTGACGACGTAGACACGCAGCCCTTTAGCTGGTCCGCTCTGCCGACGGATTTTACCATCCGCCAGAGCGAGAGCGGGGCGATGGACACGCAAATCGTGCCGGATGCCGCCACCTGTCCGGCGTGCCTGGCGGAGATGCGCGATCCCCGCGAGCGCCGTTATCGTTACCCGTTTATCAACTGTACCCATTGCGGCCCGCGCTTCACCATCATCCGCGCCATGCCCTACGATCGCCCGGCCACGTCAATGGCCGACTTCCCGCTGTGCGCACCGTGTGAAACCGAGTATCGCAACCCGGCCGATCGGCGTTTCCACGCTCAGCCGGTGGCCTGCCCGGACTGCGGTCCAGCGCTGATGTGGCGAGCCGGGGACAGCGTCGCCACGCGCGAACCGGCATTACGCGCCGCAGTGGAGAAGCTAAAAAGCGGCGGTATTGTCGCCATCAAGGGGCTGGGAGGCTTTCACCTTGCCTGCGACGCGCTTAACCCGCAGGCGGTGGCGACGCTACGGGCACGCAAACAGCGCCCGACGAAGCCGCTGGCGGTGATGATCCCCGATGCGGATGACCTGCCGGAGGCGATGCAGACCCTGCTACGCTCTCCTGCTGCGCCCATTGTGTTGACGCCCAAAGCCTCGCTTCCCGCGCTGCCTGAGGCCATTGCGCCGGGGCTAGATTGTGTCGGCGTGATGCTGCCTGCGAATCCGATTCAGCATTTACTGATGATGGACTGCCAGCGTCCGCTGGTGATGACCTCCGGTAACCTCAGCGGCCACCCGCCTGCGATGACGAATCAGGAAGCGCTGGATGCGCTCCGCGACATGGCTGACGGCTTCCTGCTGCACAACCGCGATATTCTGCAACGGATGGATGATTCGGTGGTGGATCGGGATGGCGCGATGCTGCGTCGCGCGCGCGGTTTTGTGCCGGATGCCATCACGTTACCCGCCGGGTTTGACGATATCCCTGCCATATTGTCAACCGGGGCAGAGATGAAAAATACCTTCTGCCTGGTGCGCGGAAATCAGGCTGTGTTGAGCCCGCATTTTGGCGATCTCAGTGACGAGGGGGTCGACGCACAGTGGCGTTCGGCGCTGGCAATGATGCAACAGGTTTATGCCTTTAAGCCCGCGCGTGTCGTGTGCGATGCCCATCCGGCGTATCACGCCCGTCAGTGGGCGCTGGAGCAGGCGCTGCCCGTTGAAACCGTGCTGCATCATCATGCCCATGCGGCGGCGTGTCTGGCTGAAAATGGCTGGCCGCTCGGCGGTGGGGACGTTATCGCCCTGACGCTGGACGGGATCGGCATGGGCGAGAACGGCGCGCTGTGGGGCGGAGAGTGCCTGCGGGTGAACTATGTCGACTGCGAACATTTGGGTGGCCTGCCTGCCGTTGCGCTGCCGGGGGGCGATCTGGCAGCGAAACAGCCGTGGCGCAATTTGCTCGCCCACTGCCTGGCCTTTGTGCCTGACTGGCAGCAGTTCCCGGAAACGCGGGCAGTGCAGGGCCAGAACTGGCCGCTACTGGCGACGGCGATCCAGCGTGGCATCAACGCGCCGCGGGCCTCGTCCTGTGGACGCCTGTTTGATGCGGTTGCCTGTGCGCTGGGCATCGATACGCAGCGCTACGAAGGCGAAGCGGCCTGCAGGCTGGAGGCGCTGGCGGCACGGTGCAACGGTGTGAAACACCCGGTTACGCTGTCGGTGGACGACCTTGCACTTTTCTGGCAACAGTGGCTTGCCTGGCAGGCGGAGCCCTGCGAGCGCGCGTGGGCGTTTCACGATGCGCTGGCCAGAGGGCTGTCGGAGCATGCCGCATCCCATGCCCGACGCTTATCGCTTTCAACAATCTGCCTCAGTGGCGGTGTGTTACATAACCGCCTGCTGCGCGCGCGCCTGCGGCATTATCTTTCTGACTTTACGCTTCTTTTTCCTTCGCGCCTGCCTGCAGGTGACGGAGCGATCTCCTTCGGGCAGGCGGTGGTCGCCGCTGCCCGGTCATGTTCACAAAGGATTTAAAATGTTACGACTGTTACGCAATGAACCTCGCGCCGCGCTTCTGCTGCTGGCACTGGTAATGGCAAACCTGCTGGCCTGGGGCTGGGCATGGCACACCTTCAGCGGCAGTACGGCGCTGATGGCGGCAAGCCTGCTGGCCTGGTGTTACGGGCTGCGTCATGCGGTGGATGCCGACCACATTGCTGCCATTGATACCGTGACGCGTAAGATGATGCAGCAGGGCAAACGCCCGTCCGGCGTGGGGGCGTGGTTCTCGCTGGGGCACTCCACCATCGTGGTGCTGGCTTCCATCGCTATCGCCGCCACCGCCACGGCGTTTCAGAAAAATATGGCATGGTTCCACGAGACCGGGAGCCTGATTGGCACCGCCGTTTCCGCCACCTTCCTGCTGGCGATGGCGCTGGTGAATATGGTGATTTTGCGCGGCGTATGGTGCAGTTTCCAGGCGCTGAAAAAGGGGCATGCGGCCCGCAGCGACGTGGAGCTTCCCGCCCAGGGTGGGGTGATGAGCTGGCTGTTTGGCAAAACCTTCCGCCTCGTCAATAAAAGCTGGCAGATGTACCTGGTGGGCTTCCTGTTTGGTCTCGGGTTTGATACCGCCACTGAAATTGGCGTGCTGGGGATTTCTGCCGCCAGCGCCTCCAGCGGGATGTCGGTGTGGTCAATCATGATCTTCCCGGCGCTCTTCGCCAGCGGTATGGCGCTGGTGGATACCCTCGACAATTTGCTGATGGTCGGTGCCTACGGCTGGGCGTTTAACAAACCGCAGCGCAAGCTCTACTACAACATGACCATTACCGGTACCTCCGTGGTGGTGGCGCTGTTCATTGGTGGGCTGGAAGCGCTGGGTCTGCTGATGGATAAATTTGCCCTTAGCGGCGGCATCTGGGATGCGGTGGGCGCGGTAAACGATAACCTCGGCAACGCCGGATTTGTGGTGGTCGGGCTGTTTGTCGCCTGCTGGCTGATCTCCATGGCCAACTACCGCTGGCGCGGCTACGATGCGCTGGTGGTGCGCTCCTGAATTTTTGCCTCAACTCTCTTTTTGTTGTTTTGTAGGCCGGGTAAGCGCAGCGCCACCCGGCAATACGACGGTTAAGCAGGTAGCGATTTCAGCAGCGCAAACGCCTCCTTCATTCTCTCTTCGCTCACCACAAAGGCGCGCAGTTGGTCATCTGCGTCGATGCCGCGCGCCACCATCCCCTGTGATTCAATGGCGATTTGCCAGTTCAGATCCTGTCGCTGCGTTTCTCCCGCAAGGTGCAGCGGCAGGTCCGGCGTTTTCACCTTCACCAGCATCGGCGGAAGCTTTAGCGGCGCGCTGACGCCGATCAGGTTTTTCGCCAGGACCATGGCGCTCAACTGGATCGGTTGCAGAAACGGCAGCACCCGGCCATTAATTTCCGCGCAGTCGCCCAGGGCATAAATGTCCGGCTGTGAGGTTTGCAGGTAGCTGTCGACCTTTACGCCGCGGTCTGTTTCGGCGCCTGCGCGATGTGCCAGCGCGGTTTCCGGGCGCAGACCCGTCGCGGCAACCACCGCATCCACCTCAACGCTGCGGTTGCGGTCGAGCGCCCCACGAATGCCGCCTGCGGTTTTGCTCAGACTCTGTAACTGCGATTTGAGCAGCAGATGGACGCCCATGTTGGTCAGTCGATGCTGTAAGCGGCTGCTTACTTCTGCGGGCATCAGCGCCGACAGAATGCTCGCCGCGTGGTCAACCAGGGTAACGGTTTTACCCGCGCGGCAGAAATCCATCGCCAGCTCGGTACCAATCAGCCCACCGCCGACGATCATCACGCGTTGCGCATCGCGAAGCCCCGTTTCGCTTGCCTGATACTCCTGCTGGCTGTTTAGGGTGATCATCAGCTCTCGCCCTTCAACGGGCGGCACAAAGGCAGAGGCCCCTGTGGCCAGCACCAGCTTGTCGTACTGCCAGATTTTGTCTTTCGCCTTCACGACGTGCGCGGCGGCGTCGATATCGGTAACCCAGGTGTAGGGAAACAGGCGCAGGTTAAACTGTTCCGCGAACTCCCCCGCCGTCTGGCGGGTGAGGTCTTCGGCGCGCTGATTCTGGCTGATGACATGGCTTAAATCAGGCTTGTTGTACTCATCCATGCTGTCGGCAGCGATCACCGTCACCGGCACGTTAGCGTCCTGTTTGCGGATATTTTTCACCAGCTGGCGGGCGGCGAAGCCCGAACCGATGATGACGATTCCGTGATTCATTTTGCCTCCGTACCCAGTTCGTCAAAGACGTCTTTACCGAGGGAACATTCCGGGCAGAGGAAGGTATCCGGCACGTCGCACCACGGTGTGCCCGGGGCAACGTCCTGAAGGGGTTCGCCCCGTTCCGGGTCATATATCCACTGGCAAACGCTGCACTGCATGCGTGGGCCGAGGTGTGCAGCATCGGCAGCTGCACAGGCACAGGCTTCCTGCTGTTCGGTAGGTTTTGCAGACGCCTCAGGAAGCGGTGCGAGCGCCCACTGACGGGCAATGTCGCGGCCATGCTGACGGCAAATTTCCAGCGCGTCGATATCCGGGCGCCATTTCGCTTTCAGACTCAGGGACATCTCAAAACCTGCATCCTGCAGACGGGTAGAGAGGCGATCTACCGCGCCGCCGCTCCAGCCGTGAGAGCCAAACGCGCTGGCGCGTTTGTTGCGAAAACGCAGGCCGGTCATCTCTTCCACCAGGCCAGCAATTTTCGGCATCATCACGTTGTTCATCGTGGAGGTGCCCACCAGCACGCCTTTTGAGCGGAAGACATTGGTGAGGATCTCGTTTTTATCGCTGCGCGCCACGTTGAAGATTTTCACCGCTACGTTCGGATCCACTTCGTTGATGCCCTGGGCAATGGCGTCCGCCATCATGCGGGTGTTATTGGACATGGTGTCGTAGAAAATCGTGATGCGGTCTTCCTGATAATCCGCCGCCCATTTCAGGTACAGCTCAACGATCTGGGTGGGGTTTTCACGCCACACCACGCCGTGGGAGGTGGCAATCATGTCCACCGGCAGGTTAAAGCCGAGGATCTCGGTGATTTTTGGCGTCACCAGACGGCTGAACGGGGTCAGAATGTTGGCGTAGTAGCGCTGGCACTGCTCAAACAGTTCGGTCTGATCCACTTCATCATTGAACAGGCGTTCGTCACAGTAGTGCTGGCCAAAGGCGTCGTTGCTGAACAATACCGCGTCGCCGGTCATGTAGGTCATCATGCTGTCCGGCCAGTGCAGCATCGGGGTTTCAACGAAGATCAGCTGTTTGCCGTTGCCGATATCCAGCGAGTCGCCGGTTTTCACGGTGTGGAAATTCCACTCCGGATGGTGGTGATGACCGTTGATCGAGTCGATGGCGTTGGTGGTGCAGTAGATCGGTGTATTCGGAATGTACGACATCAGCTCGGTCAACGCACCGGCGTGATCCTCTTCCGCGTGGTTGATGATGATGTAGTCGATTGCGTCGAGATCGATTTCGCTGCGCAGGTTCTGCACGAACTCGCGGCTGAATTTATGATCGACGGTATCGATCAGGACGTTTTTGCCTTCACGGATAAGATAGCTGTTGTAGCTGCTGCCGCGCAGCGTTTTGTATTCCGTCCCGTGGAAATCACGCACCTCCCAGTCACGTTGACCCACCCAATGAATGTTATTTTTAACCAGAATAGACATAGCAACCTCAACGTAATACAGCGTGTTTGAATAAGATGATTTGCCTATATCACATTGCGTGCCAACTTTTATATTTTTGATTTTAATGGATTATTTTTTCTATACCTCGTGATGAGTAGTCATTATGACTATCCTGATGACGGTCAATATGACACTATTTATTGTCAAAATGACAGCGAGGCAGCCATGAGCTTTTCCGTAGATGTGCTGGCGAAGATCGCCATTGAACTGCAAACCGGTATCGGTCATCAGGACCGTTTTCAGCGGCTTATCTCCACGCTGCGTCACGTGCTGGCGTGCGATGCCTCGGCGCTGTTGCGCTACGAGGGGAGACAATTTATTCCGCTGGCTATCGACGGGCTCGCGAAAGATGTTCTCGGGCGGCGGTTTACTCTTGAAGGGCATCCGCGGCTGGAAACCATTGCCCGTGCGGGTGACGTGGTACGTTTCCCGGCGGACAGCGACTTGCCGGATCCCTACGACGGTCTGATCCCGGGGCAGGAGAGCCTGAAGGTGCACGCCTGTATCGGTCTGCCGCTGTTTGCCGGACAACACCTGATTGGCGCATTAACCCTCGACGGTATGTCGCCGGACCAGTTCGACACCTTCAGTGATGAAGAGTTAAGGCTGATTGCCGCGCTGGCCTCCGGGGCGCTCAATAACGCGTTGCTGATAGAACAGCTGGAAAGCCAGAATATTCTTCCCGGCAGCCCGTCGGCGTTTGAGCCGGTGGCGCACACGGAGATGATCGGCCTGTCGCCGGGCATAGCGCAGCTTAAAAAAGAGATTGAGATTGTCGCCGCGTCCGACCTGAACGTGCTGATCTTCGGTGAAACCGGCACCGGTAAAGAGCTGGTGGCGAAGTCAATTCATGAAGCCTCACCACGCGCGGCCAACCCGCTCGTATACCTTAACTGTGCCGCATTGCCGGAGAGCGTGGCGGAAAGCGAGCTGTTTGGTCACGTCAAAGGGGCATTTACCGGGGCCATCAGTAACCGCAGCGGTAAGTTTGAGATGGCCGATAACGGGACGCTGTTTCTCGATGAGATTGGAGAGCTTTCGCTTTCGCTCCAGGCCAAACTGCTGCGCGTATTGCAGTACGGTGACATCCAGCGCGTGGGGGATGACCGCAGCTTACGGGTGGACGTGCGCGTGCTGGCGGCGACCAACCGCGACCTGCGAGAAGCGGTGCTGGCCGGGCATTTCCGCGCGGATCTTTTCCACCGTCTGAGCGTGTTCCCGCTTACCGTGCCGCCGCTGCGCGAGCGCGGAGAAGATGTGGTTCTGCTGGCGGGCTATTTCTGCGAGCAATGCCGTCTCAGAATGGGGCTTTCCCGCGTGGTACTCAGCCCGGGGGCAAGGGCGCATCTGTTGAGCTACGGCTGGCCGGGCAACGTGCGGGAGCTCGAGCATGCGATTCACCGTGCGGTGGTGCTGGCGCGTGCGACGCGTGCGGGTGATGAGGTTGTGATCCACGCGCGTCATTTTGCGTTGCACGATGACGCCGTGCAGGCGGTGGCTCAGCGTGTGCCGGAGAATGCAAATGAAAACCTGCGCGAGGCGACGGAAGCGTTCCAGCGTCAGATGATTACCCGCGCGCTGGAGCAGAACAACCGCAGCTGGGCGGCGTGCGCGCGGGCGCTGGAGATGGACGTCGCCAACCTGCACCGGCTGGCGAAGCGTCTTGGGCTGAAGGGTTAAATAATCCCCGCCTGGTAGAAATCCTGCAGGTTGATGGCACCGCAGAGCTTGCCGGCGTCATCCACCACCGGTGCGGCGGTGATTTTGCGCTTCATCAGCACCTCTTTGGCCTCAATCGCGCGGCTGTCGGCATTCAGCGTCAGCCCGCCTTTGGTCATCGCGTCAGACACTTTCGTTTCCAGTTTGCCACCCCCCACCAGCCAGCGCCGCAGGTCGCCGTCAGTGAATACGCCCTGGACGCTACCGTGGTCGTCACACACCGCGACCAGCCCCAGCCCGGTGCGGCTCAGTTCCAGCATCGCGTCCATCACGCTGGTATCGAGCTTGACCTGCGGAATGGCATCGTCAGTGCGCATCAGATGATGAACCTTATTGAGCAGCCGCGCGCCGAGCGCGCCCGCCGGATGCGAACGGGCAAAATCTTCTTCGTTAAATCCGCGCGCCTGCATCACCGCCATCGCCAGCGCGTCACCCATCATGAGGGTGTTGACGGTGCTGGAGGTCGGGGCAAGGTGCATCGGGCAGGCTTCACGCTCAACGGAAATATCCAGCGTCGCTTTAGCGGCCAGCGCCAGCGGCGAGCGGGATTTGCCGGTCATCGCCAGCAGAGCGACCGATTTCTCCTGCAGGCGCGGAATAATGAGATCCAGCTCTTTGGCCGAACCGGAGTAGGAGATAAACAGCATCACATCGCGGCTTTCAATCATCCCCAGATCGCCATGCAGCGCCTCGGCGGGATGCACGAAGAAGGCCGGGGTGCCGGTGCTCGCCAGCGTCGCGGCAATTTTTTTGCCGATATGACCGGATTTACCGATGCCCGCCACGATCACTTTGCCTTCGCAGTGGATAATCGTGTTGGCGGCGCGGACAAAATCCTCGCCCAGACGTTCTGGCAGGCGGCTGGCTTCCTGCAGCTCCAGCATCAGCGTCTGGCGGCCCGTTTCTAACAGAAAATCACTCATCTCTCTCTCCGGTTACGATCACGTCGATACCTTTCTCTTCCAGCGCCTTTTTGAACGCCGGATCAATCCCCGCGTCGGTAATCAGCTTATCAACGCTTTCAAGGCTACAGACAATGTTGGGACTTTTGCGGCCAAACTTCGACGAGTCTGCCATCAAAATCACTTCCCGTGCGGCGTTGCACATCGCTTTACTGACGCTGAATACCTCATTGAAGGTCGTGACGCCTGCGTTCAGATCGATGCCGTCGGTGCCCATAAACAGCTTATCGAAGCTGAAGTGGTCGAAAGCGTTCTCGGCCAGCTGACCGTGAAACGACGCCGATTTTTTGCGAAAGGTGCCGCCGGGCATCAGGATAGTCTGCTCGCTGTCAAATTCCGACAGGGCGTTGACGATATGCAGGCTGTTGGTCATCACCGTGATGTTGTTAAAGCGGCTGAGCAGGGGGATCATTTGCAGGACGGTGCTGCCTGCGTCGAGGATGATGGAATCACCATCGTGAATAAATTTAACGGCGGCCTCGGCAATAAGCGCTTTCTGGTGGGTATTGATCAGCGTTTTGTGATCGATAGGCGGGTCAGCTTCGTCCTTATTCAGCATCACCCCGCCGTAAGTTCGGATGACGGCGCCAGAGTTTTCGAGCAATACCAGGTCCTTGCGTATTGTCGTGCCGGTGGTGTCAAAGTAGTGGGCCAGATCCTCCACCGAGCATTTCCCCTGCTTTTGCAGATACTCGAGAATGGCCGCCTGCCGCTGACGTGGTTTCATAGGCGCTTCGTTCCTTAGGTTGCGAAATGATAATTTCGCAAGTCTATAGCTTTCACAACGAAATTATCCATGTTTCAGATTAAGCGCTAATGATAGTGCATTCTGACAGCCTGAATCATGGGGAAAGATCACATCAGGCCGTAATTCCTGCAGTGAAATGCCGTTGATTGCCTGGATTTTAGTCGGACGAGCAAACACCGTCATGCCACGCATGATCAGGGAATCGCATACGCGATCGTGTTCATCCAACACAACGGCGACCACCACGCGCGGTTTAAAGCGTCCGCCGGAACGCCCGACGCCCACGCGACCTTTCTGACACAGGGCATCAAACGCGCGGTTGAACTGATGGATCTGCCAGCCGCCAAACGCCATCTGGCAGATCCAGGCGAGGGCGGCGACGGTGATGAGTGCGGTGACCATATTGACTCCTTTAATTGCCGGGTGGCGGCTGCGCCTTACCCGGCCTACGGTTTGAAGGTTTTTGTAGGCCCGGTAAGCGTTAGCGCCACCGGGCAAAACCGCTCGATCAGAACATCACCTGCCCGCCGGTGACGTTAATCGACTGGCCGGTGCAGTACGACGCTTTTGGGCTGGCGTAAAACAGCAGCATGTTCAGCACGTCCTGATAATCGCACCCGCGCTTCAGCGGCACTTTGTCGATGTAGTACTGCTCAACGTCCTCAGCCTTGATGCCGAGCTTGGTGGCGTACTGCGGCAGCAGGGACTGGAACATTGGCGATTTCAGCAGGTTGCCCAGCATCAGCGAGTGAACGGTAATGCCGTATTCGGCCAGATCCAGTGCCAGAGACTGCGTCAGCCCCACGCCGCCAAACTTGGCCGCGCTGTAGCCGGAGTTGTGCTTGCTGCCCACTTTCCCGGATTTCGAGTTGATCTGAATAATGCGCCCCTGAATCCCGTCGCGGATCATCAGGCGGGAAAACTCGCGGGCGCAGAGGAAATAACCCACCAGATTGACCTGCAGCGAGCGGTCAAAATCCCCCAGTTCGAAATCGCTGATAAACGCCGCTTTCGCAATTCCCGCGCTGTAGACCAGCAGGTCGGTACGTCCAAAAATCTCGTCCACGCCGCGGGCGAGCGCCATTACGCTTTGCTCGCTGGTGGCGTCGGCACCAAACCCGTACGCCATCCCTTCACCAAATTCGGTGTTGATGGTGTCCGCCACGCGGGCGGCTTTTTCACTCTGAATATCCACGACCGCCACGCGGTAGCCTTCTGCGGCAAGCCCACGGCAAAGGAACTCGCCTAAGGTTTGTCCTCCACCAATGACAACGGCAACCTGACTCATGTGTTTCTCCTTAATTACGCAACAAATTTTAACGTGCAGCCTGGGGTGACAGCCTGCGGAACCGGGCCCGCTACGTGAACCGTACCGGGATACTCCGCCTGCGGCTGTCCGTCAAAACGCAGGGTGATATGGCCCAGTTCGCGCAGGTTTTGCTCGGCGACATCGCCGACGGCGGTTACCGCATAGCGCGTCTCGCCCAGCTCCAGCTGGCTTCCTGCTTTCAGCTCGCCGTTAAGCTCGCCGTGGCAGTGAATAAAGCAAAACTCTTCGATATCTGCCGGGGCACCTTCGCGGAAAGTAATCAGCATCTGGTCGCTGAGCGCATCCGCTGCGCTCTGGCCGATGCGGGTAATGGTGGTCTGATAAATCACGGTCATCGCAGGAACCTCTTATTGATAGATAAAGCCGGAGACAAACCAGGCAATCAGCACCGTCGGCGCGCCCGTCAGGAAGCGGCTGACCAGTACGGACGGCACGCCTACGCGCACGGTGTCCTGGCGCGCTTCGGCCAGTGACAGTCCGACGGGGATGAAGTCGCACGCGGCCTGGGCGTTAATGGCAAACAGGGCGGGCAGGGCGAGGTGTGGCGGAATATTGCCGAGGCCAATCTGCACGCCAATCAGTACGCCGATGACCTGAGCGATCACCGCGCCCGGGCCGAGGAACGGCGACAGCAGCGGGAAGGAGCAGATCAGGGCCAGCGTCACCAGCCCGAGCGGGTGGCTGGCGAGCGGGGCGAGGCCGTGGGCAATCCAGTCGCCCAGGCCGGACGCCATGATGATGCCGATCAGCGCCGAGACGAACGCCATAAACGGCAGAATGGTTTTCAGCACCGTGTCGATGGTGTCGCGCCCGGACTGGAACAGCACCGCCACGGCGGAGCCCATACCCATCCCGACCTTCGCCAGCAGGCCGTCGCTCTGCTCGGTGATTTTCTTGCTGGTGTCGTAATCTCGCGGGGCCACTTTTTGCGGCGCGGGACTGCCATTCACCAGAGTGATGTTGTCCTCCTTCACGCCCGACACATAGATGTCTTCAAGGATGTACTGTGCCAGCGGGCCGGATTTGCCGGTGGAGTGGATATTCACCGTCGGAATACGCCGCTTCGGATAGATGCCGCAGCGCAGCGTGCCGCCGCAGTCGATCACCGCCACGCCGATTTCCGCTTCCGGCGGCTCACCCTCTTTAAAGCCATCGACGGCTTCCCAGCCGGTCAGCTCACGCAGCTTATCGACGATCGCCGGGCGCGTGCCTGCGGTGATGTAAACGATCTTTTTGCCTTCGGTAGCGTCGAACTCCAGCGGGCCGCCCCAGCCACCCGTGCCTTTCTCAATGCGGATCCGGTTCATGCTGTGGCTCCTGAAAGATGGACTTTTTGTTCAAGCTGGATACCCATTTTTTTCTCGAAAATGGCGGTGGTGAGGTCTGTGACCCAGCCGCGGAAGAAGTTGGTCACCAGGCCAACCAGCAGGTAACTGACCGCCAGCGGGCCGAGCGGCAGACCAAGGGTGGTAAGGCCGCTGGCGATACCGAGGTAAACAAACAGCTCTCCTGGGTTGATGTGCGGGAACAGGCCGTTCATCGAATGGCAGCTGTAGGAGGCGGCGGCGTAATAACTCGGCTTGTACTTTTCTGGCATAAAGCGGCCGAGGCTTAAGGTCATCGGGTTGCAGAACACGAAGGTGCCGATGAACGGCAAAATCAGGTAGCGGGACAGCGGGTTCCCGGCGCAGCGCTGAGCGAAGCGTTCAATGCGATGCTGGCCGATAAAGTTAATCAGCGCGTTCATGATCACCAGCAGGCTGATCAGCAGGGGCAGGATCCCGGTCACCATGCCGGTGAACACTTCTCCGCCTTTCTGAAACAGCCCGATGAACCACTCGGCGCCGTGGGTGATGGTTTCTATCATTGTTCTCTCCTGTGGGGCTTTTTTGTTTTGTATTACTGGGGCTAATAATAATCACTTTGAAAGGTTTTAAAGTGTTAGTTGGATCTCACAATGAAAGAAAAATGGATTATTTTGAAAGTTAATTGATGTGATGAATGATTTCCGGTGGAAAAAAGCACGGATTTGCGTCGGGGAGGTGCGTACCGCTTCCTTGAGGTGTTACGGATGCTTTACCATACTGGGTTCTTATCGAACCCGTTAAATGGATGTCTCATGTTCAAGCGTCGTTATGCAGCGCTGTTGCCAGCGCTTATTCTGCTGTCTGCCTGCAGTAGCAAACCTAAGACCGAAGCTGTTCAGCAAACGGCTGGCGCCCCTTCCGGAGGGTTCCTGCTGGAGCCGCAGCACAATATGATGCAGATGGGTGGCGACTTCGCGAATAACCCGGCGGCCGAGCAGTTCATTGATAAAATGGTGAGCAAACACGGCTTTGACCGCCAGCAGCTGCACGAAATTTTGTCCCAGGCAAAGCGTCTGGACTACGTGCTGCGCCTGATGGACAGACAGGCACCGACGGCACAGGTCCCTACCGGGCCAAACGGCGCATGGTTGCGCTATCGCAAACAGTTTATTACCCCGGACAACGTGCAAAACGGCGTGGTGTTCTGGAATCAGTATGAAGATGCCCTTAATCGCGCGTGGCAGGTATACGGCGTGCCGCCGGAGATCATCGTCGGGATTATCGGCGTGGAAACCCGCTGGGGCCGCGTAATGGGCAAAACCCGCATCCTCGATGCGCTGGCGACGCTCTCCTTTAACTACCCGCGCCGCGCGGAGTATTTCTCTTCCGAGCTGGAAACCTTCCTGCTGATGGCGCGCAACGAGCAGGACGACCCGCTCGATCTGAAAGGTTCGTTTGCCGGTGCGATGGGCTACGGCCAGTTTATGCCATCCTCCTATAAACAATATGCCGTCGACTTCAATGGCGATGGTCATATCAACCTGTGGGATCCGGTGGATGCCATCGGCAGCGTGGCAAACTACTTCAAAGCGCACGGCTGGACGCCAGGTGGTCAGGTAGCCGTGCAGGCGAACGGCGAGGCATTTGGTCTGGAAAACGGCTTTAAAACCAAATACAGCGTCGCGCAGCTGACGGCGGCAGGCTTAACGCCAACGCAGCCGCTGGGCAATGTTGACCAGGTAAGCCTGCTGCGTCTGGACGTGGGAACCGGTTATCAGTACTGGTACGGCATGCCGAACTTCTACACCATCACCCGTTATAACCACAGCACTCATTATGCCATGGCCGTATGGCAGCTGGGGCTGGCGGTCTCGCAGGCCCGCGTGCCGGCGGCGTCACCGTTTAGTCAGTAAGTCGCTCTGACGGGCAGGCCTGATGCCCTCACCCTGACCCTCTCCCACGGGAGAGGGTCGTTTTACAGAAACATTTCGCCACACTCCCTTTTCAAACCCGCCATTTACATCTCAATCACCTTTCATTATTGTTATGTTATAACATTTAACGTGGTGTCGAGATGTCAACGTCCCTTTTCTCTCTGTCTGCTCCGGTTCGGCTTTTACTGGCGCTGGTGCTTATTGTTTTTATCGGGCTGGCCGTGCGCTGGGCGGTGGCGCTGCCATGATCCTGATGAACGAACTGGTCGCGGGCTATGACCGCCAGCCTGTAACGCGGCCCCTCTCAGGCACGATTGAGCGCGGCAGTATGACGGCTATCGTCGGCGCCAATGGCTGCGGAAAATCCACGCTGCTGAAAACGCTCGCCGGGTTTATTCCTCCCGTGGGCGGCAGCTTTCGCTGGCAGGGTAAGCGCCCGGTGATTGGCTGGCTGGCACAGCGCCACGCACTCGAGGCGCAATTTCCGCTCACCGTTCAGGACGTGGTGAGTATGGGCTGCTGGCCGGGCATATCGCTCTTATCCGGGTTTCGTCGGGAAACGCGGTTACGCATTGCCAGCGCGCTGGAGCGGGTCGGGCTGGCGTCGATGGCGCTTTCCACCATTGATGAACTCTCCGGTGGGCAGTTTCAGCGCATGTTATTTGCCCGCGTTTTAGTGCAGCAGGCACCGCTTGTGATGCTCGATGAGCCTTTCACCGGCGTCGACGAAGCGACCTGCAACGTGCTGATGGATCTAATGCTGGAGATGTATATGCAGGGCCAGACTCTGCTTGCGGTATTGCATGACAGCGAGCGTGTGGCACGCCACTTCCCGCAAACATTAATGCTGGATGCTGACATTCCCCACTGGAAAACCGAGCGGGTGAGGGTGGCATGATTTGGCATCTCTTTTTCCAGCCGTTTATTGAGTACGGCTTTATGCGTCGTGCGCTGGTGGTCTGCCTGGCCCTTTCTGTCAGTACAACCGCACTCGGCGTATTCCTCCAGCTGCGCCGGATGAGCCTGATGGGTGATGCCCTTTCTCACGCCATTTTACCCGGTGTCGCCGTAGGGTATTTGCTCAGCGGTATGTCGCTGCTGGCGATGAGTATCGGTGGTTTTATTGCCGGCATTACCGTGGCGCTGGTGGCCGGCCTGGTCAGCCGACGCACGCCGCTTAAAGAGGATGCCAGCTTTGCCGGATTTTACCTTGGCTCACTGGCACTGGGCGTCACGCTGGTGTCGCTGCGCGGGTCGAATGTCGATCTGCTGCATCTGCTGTTTGGTTCCATTCTTGCGGTGGACAACGATGCGGCGCTGTTTGTCACGGGCGTTTGCATGTTCACCCTGATAACGCTGGCGATTTTCTATCGTGGGCTGGTGACCGAAGCCTTTGATACCGCCTGGTTGCAGGTCAATGCCCGCGGGTTGCCCGGCCTGCTCCACGGACTGTTTCTGGCGCTGCTGGTGCTTAACCTGGTGGCCGGTTTTCAGGTGCTCGGCACGCTGATGGCCGTCGGGCTGATGATGCTCCCGGCGGTGGCGGCACGCTGCTGGGTGCGCACATTGCCAGGTTTGCTTTTGATGGCCGGCATCAGCGGAATTTTCTGCGCGTGGCTGGGCTTAAGTTTGTCCTGGGCAATCAGTCTGCCCGCCGGACCGTCCATTGTGCTGACCGCCAGCGCGTTGTTCTTTATTTCTGTTTTATTTGGCACGCGAAGCAGGCTGGCTGGCAGTCTGCGCGCGCTTTTTTAAGGCAAGGGGAAACGATGAAACATACAGGATTAGTGATGGCGCTTGCGCTGGGTATGCTGTCGAACGGCGTGATGGCGAAAACGCTGAATGTGGTGACCAGCTTTTCGATACTGGGAGATATTACGCAGGAAGTGGGCGGCGACCATGTGAACGTGACGACGCTGGTCGGGCCGGACGGCGATCCGCATACCTTCGAACCGTCACCTAAAGACAGCGCGGCGCTGAGCAAGGCTGACGTGGTGGTGGTCAACGGCCTGGGGCTGGAAGGGTGGCTCGACCGTCTTGTGAAAGCCTCCGGTTTCAAAGGGCAGCTGGTTGTGGCCTCAACCGGGGTAAAAACGCACACGCTCGAGGAAGATGGAAAGACCGTGACCGACCCGCATGCCTGGAATAGCGCGGCGAACGGTGCGCTGTATGCACAAAATATTCTGAACGGGCTGGTGAAAGCAGATCCAGAGGATAAAGCGGCACTGGAGGCTTCAGGCCAGCCGTATATCGCGCAACTGACGCAACTGGACGGCTGGGCCAAAACCCGCTTTAGCCAGATCCCACAGGAAAAACGTAACGTGCTGACCAGCCATGACGCATTCGGCTATTTTAGCCGCGCGTATGGCGTCACCTTCATGGCACCGCAAGGGCTCTCTTCAGAGAGCGAGGCCAGCGCAGCGCAGGTCGCTGAGATTATCAATCAGATCAAAGCCGATGGCGTGAAAACCTGGTTTATGGAAAACCAGCTCGATCCGCGTCTGGTGAAGCAAATTGCGACGGCGACAGGCGCGCAGCCGGGAGGCGAACTTTACCCGGAAGCCCTGTCGGCAAAAGGTGGGGTTGCTGATACCTACGTTAAGGCATTTCGCCACAACGTGAACACCCTCGCTGACAGTATGAAATAACCTCCCCCATAGCCGGTGCGCCCGCATCGGCTTTTTTCTGAAGCCCCCTCGTAAAACCCGAAGCGCATCCCCATATTTGACGAGAAAGTGCTATCTTGTGCTGCACGTTTTTCTGAAGCCTGGAGCGAGAATGACTGACCATGAATTGATGCAGCTTAGCGAGATAGTCGGACTGGCGCTTAAGCAACGCGGGGCGACCCTTACCACCGCGGAATCCTGCACCGGCGGCTGGGTGGCGAAAGCGATTACCGATATTGCCGGCAGTTCCGCCTGGTTTGAACGCGGCTTTGTGACCTACAGTAACGAAGCTAAAGCACAGATGATTGGCGTGCGTGAATCCACGCTGGAACAGCACGGCGCGGTCAGCGAGCCGGTGGTGATCGAGATGGCCATTGGCGCGCTAAAAGAGGCGCGGGCAGATTACGCGATTTCAATCAGCGGCATCGCGGGCCCGGACGGCGGCAGTGACGTGAAGCCCGTAGGCACCGTCTGGTTTGGTTTTGCGACCTCAAAAGGTGAAGGGATCACTCGCCGGGAGTGCTTTAGCGGCGACCGTGAAAGCGTGCGTCGTCAGGCAACGGAATATGCGTTAAAAACGCTCTGGCAACAATTTCTACAAAACACTTGATACTGTATGACCATACAGTATAATTGCACCAACAGAACAGAAATCCACGGTGAAGCACAGTCGCTTCTCCCGGCATGACAGGAGTAATAATGGCTATCGACGAAAACAAACAGAAAGCGTTGGCGGCAGCACTGGGCCAGATCGAAAAGCAATTCGGTAAAGGCTCCATCATGCGCCTGGGTGAAGACCGTACCATGGATGTTGAAACGATCTCCACCGGTTCGCTTTCTCTGGACATCGCGCTGGGCGCGGGCGGTCTGCCAATGGGCCGTATCGTAGAGATCTACGGGCCAGAGTCCTCCGGTAAAACCACCCTGACGCTGCAGGTGATTGCTGCGGCACAGCGCGAAGGTAAAACCTGTGCGTTTATCGATGCCGAGCACGCGCTGGATCCTGTTTATGCGCGTAAACTGGGCGTGGACATCGACAACCTGCTGTGTTCTCAGCCGGACACCGGTGAGCAGGCGCTGGAAATTTGTGACGCGCTGGCGCGCTCTGGTGCTGTTGACGTTATCGTGGTCGACTCCGTTGCTGCACTGACGCCAAAAGCGGAAATCGAAGGTGAAATCGGCGACTCTCACATGGGCCTCGCGGCACGTATGATGAGCCAGGCGATGCGTAAGCTGGCAGGTAACCTGAAGCAGTCCAACACGCTGCTGATCTTCATCAACCAGATCCGTATGAAAATTGGTGTGATGTTCGGTAACCCGGAAACCACAACCGGTGGTAACGCACTGAAATTCTACGCCTCTGTCCGTCTGGATATCCGCCGTATCGGCGCGGTGAAAGAGGGTGAAAACGTCGTTGGTAGCGAAACGCGCGTGAAGGTTGTGAAGAACAAAATCGCCGCACCGTTCAAACAGGCTGAATTCCAGATCCTCTACGGCGAAGGGATTAACTTCTTCGGTGAGCTGGTTGACCTGGGCGTGAAAGAGAAGCTGATTGAAAAAGCGGGCGCCTGGTATAGCTATAACGGTGACAAAATTGGTCAGGGTAAAGCGAATGCGATTTCCTGGCTGAAAGAGAACCCGGCTGCGGCGAAAGAGATTGAGAAGAAGGTGCGTGAGCTTCTGCTGAGCAACCAGGACTCTAAACCTGATTTCGTGGTGGATGCTGCGGATGCTGAAGAAACCAACGAAGACTTTTAAGTCTCTCGTGTAAAGATGAAGGGCTGCTGATGCGGCCCTTTTTGCATTTCTGAATCTGCAGGTTTTATATGAGTGAACCGACCACACGCCGACCCGCCTACTCGCGCTTGCTGGACCGTGCCGTACGTATTCTTGCCGTGCGTGACCACAGCGAACAGGAGCTAAGACGAAAACTGTCAGCGCCTGTCATGAGCAAAAACGGGCCGGAAGAGATTGATGCCACTGCCGAAGATTATGACCGCGTGGTTGCCTGGTGCTATGAACATCATTACCTCGATGACGAACGCTTTGCCGCCCGCTTTCTCGCCAGCCGCGGACGTAAAGGCTACGGTCCTGCACGCATCCGCCAGGAACTGAATCAGAAAGGGGTAGCCCGGGAATCGATTGAAAAAGCGATGCGTGAATGCGACACAGACTGGTGTGAACTGGCGAAAGAGCAGGCGATTCGAAAGTACGGCGAACCGCTGCCGCGTGATTTTTCAGATAAAGTCAAAATCCAGCGCTTTTTGCTCTACCGCGGCTTTCTGATGGAAGATATTCAGGATATCTGGCGCAATTTTGTGGATTGAACGCATGCGGGATTTTACTTCCCACCAAAGAAAACTTATCTTATTCCCACTTTTTCCAGTAGCTGGTCTGTCCAACGGTTTATCGATACAGGCTGGCTGCGACATTTCGTTAGCTTGATTTCAGGATAATTATGAGCAAGAGCACCGCTGAGATCCGTCAGGCGTTTCTCGATTTTTTCCATAGTAAGGGACACCAGGTTGTTGCCAGCAGCTCCCTGGTACCGAACAACGACCCGACTTTACTGTTTACCAACGCCGGGATGAACCAGTTCAAGGATGTGTTCCTTGGTCTCGACAAGCGTAATTATTCCCGCGCCACAACCTCACAGCGTTGCGTGCGTGCGGGCGGTAAACACAACGACCTGGAAAACGTCGGTTACACCGCGCGTCACCACACGTTCTTCGAAATGCTGGGTAACTTCAGCTTCGGCGACTATTTCAAACACGATGCCATTCAATATGCGTGGGAACTGCTGACCGGTGAAAACTGGTTCAACCTGCCGAAAGAGCGTCTGTGGGTTACCGTCTATGAAACCGATGACGAAGCCTACGAAATCTGGGAAAAAGAGGTCGGTATCCCGCGCGAGCGCATTATTCGCATCGGTGATAACAAAGGCGCGCCATACGCGTCTGACAACTTCTGGCAGATGGGTGATACCGGTCCTTGCGGTCCGTGCACCGAGATCTTCTACGATCACGGCGACCACATCTGGGGTGGACCTCCTGGCAGCCCGGAAGAAGACGGCGATCGCTATATTGAGATCTGGAACATCGTCTTCATGCAGTTCAACCGTCAGGCAGACGGTACCATGGAGCCGCTGCCGAAACCGTCCGTTGATACCGGTATGGGCCTGGAGCGTATTGCCGCCGTGCTGCAACACGTTAACTCCAACTACGAAATTGACCTGTTCAGCACCCTGATCAAAGCCGTTGCGGAAGTGACCGGTGCGACCGATCTGAACAACAAATCGCTGCGCGTGATTGCAGACCACATTCGTTCCTGTGCGTTCCTGATTGCCGACGGCGTAATCCCGTCGAATGAAAACCGTGGCTATGTGCTGCGTCGTATCATTCGTCGTGCGATCCGTCATGGCAACATGCTGGGCGCGAAGGACACCTTCTTCTACAAACTCGTTGGGCCACTGATTGGCGTGATGGGTGCAGCCGGTGACGAGCTGAAACGCCAGCAGGCGCAGGTCGAGCAGGTTCTGAAAACCGAAGAAGAGCAGTTTGCCCGTACGCTGGAGCGCGGTCTGGCGCTGCTGGATGAAGAACTGGCAAAACTGAAGGGCGACACGCTGGATGGCGAAACCGCTTTCCGCCTGTACGACACCTACGGCTTCCCGGTTGACCTGACGGCGGACGTTTGCCGTGAGCGTAACATCAAAGTTGACGAAGCGGGCTTCGAAGCCGCGATGGAAGAACAGCGTCGTCGTGCGCGTGAATCCAGCGGTTTCGGCGCAGACTACAACGCGATGATCCGCGTTGATAGCGCGTCTGAATTCAAAGGCTACGACGCACTGGAGCTGACCGGTAAAGTGACCGCCCTGTTTGTTGACGGTAAAGCCGTAGACAGCATCAGTGCAGGTCAGGATGCGGTTGTCATTCTGGACAAAACGCCGTTCTACGCAGAGTCCGGCGGCCAGGTTGGCGATAAGGGCGAACTGAAAGGCAATGGTTTCAGCTTCAGCGTAAGCGACACCCAGAAATTCGGTCAGGCGATTGGTCACCAGGGCAAACTGGTTTCCGGTTCGCTGAAAGTGGGCGAGGGCGTGCAGGCGAATGTTGATGAAGCACGCCGTGCGCGTATTCGTCTGAACCACTCTGCAACCCACCTGATGCACGCTGCCCTGCGCGACGTGCTGGGCACCCATGTTGCACAGAAAGGTTCTCTGGTTAATGACAAAGTACTGCGTTTCGACTTCTCGCACTTTGAAGCGATGAAACCGTCGGAAATCCGTGCGGTGGAGGATCTGGTGAACGCTCAGATCCGTCGTAACCTGCCGATCGAGACCCATATCATGGACCTCGAGGACGCGAAGAAAAAAGGTGCGATGGCGCTGTTTGGTGAGAAATATGACGAACGTGTTCGCGTACTGAGCATGGGCGACTTCTCGACCGAACTGTGCGGTGGTACTCACGCATCGCGCACCGGTGACATCGGCCTGTTCCGCATCGTTTCCGAGTCGGGTACGGCGGCTGGCGTGCGTCGTATTGAAGCGGTAACCGGTGAAGGCGCAATTGCCAGCCTGCATGCGCAGAGCGATCAGCTGCACGACATCGCGCAGCTGCTGAAAGGCGATAGCCAGAATCTGGGCGAGAAAGTGCGTGTTGCGCTGGAGCGAACCCGTCAGCTGGAAAAAGAGCTCCAGCAGCTGAAAGAACAGGCTGCGGCGCAGGAGAGTGCAAACCTCTCCAGCAAAGCGGTAGACATTAAGGGCGTCAAACTGCTGGTCAGCGATCTGGCGGGAGTTGAGCCTAAGATGCTGCGTACTATGGTCGACGATCTCAAGAACCAGCTTGGTTCTACCGTTATCGTGCTGGCGACAGTGGCAGAAGGTAAGGTTTCTCTGATTGCGGGCGTCTCTAAGGATGTGACCGACCGCGTAAAAGCAGGGGAACTGATTGGTATGGTCGCCCAGCAGGTGGGTGGCAAGGGAGGCGGTCGTCCGGACATGGCGCAAGCCGGTGGTACGGATGCGGCGGCACTTCCGCAAGCTTTGGCCAGCGTAGAAAGCTGGGTGAGCGCGAAACTGTAATAACTACAAAGCACAATCAGACGCCATAGCGGCAACGTTATGGCGTCTTGTTCACTGTGCTATCGATAACGATAAAGTCAGGTTGAGTTTGTGTATATCGGCTAAACTTACGTTTAACAGAATGTGATGCCGTGACTGCTTACACTTTACGTGTTTGTCATCGCTTACTTTTTGGCGTTATATGATGGATAATGCCGGGATACAAGAGACCCGACTCTTTTAATCTTTCAAGGAGCAAAGAATGCTGATTCTGACTCGTCGAGTTGGTGAGACCCTCATGATTGGGGATGAGGTCACCGTGACAGTTTTAGGGGTAAAGGGTAACCAGGTACGTATTGGTGTTAACGCTCCTAAAGAAGTATCTGTCCACCGTGAAGAGATCTACCAGCGTATCCAGGCTGAAAAATCCCAGCAGTCCAGTTACTGATATTGTCGCGTCTCGCTGTCGGGCGAGACGCAACCCTCCTGTCATTTTTCCTGCTCAACGTTACCGTTTCATTTCAACCGCTCTCTTTTTAACCACTCTACTATTCTTAACGCGCCCCAACCCCAGCCTTTCTACAAACGTTTTTTGAGAAGTTCGATGCAAAATCCGCTTATAAAACACCCTCTTTGCGGGTTTTACATGCGAATTGCGTGTGATTTGTGCAAACGATAAAAGCTTTTGGAAAATTGTTTGACTTATAAGTCCCAGAAAGTAATATATGCGCCACGCAGCGACGAGAAGCTCTTAACGAGTTACTCGAAGCACTCGAAAGAGGCGTTGTGTGGTGAGGTGGCCGAGAGGCTGAAGGCGCTCCCCTGCTAAGGGAGTATGCGGTCAAAAGCTGCATCCGGGGTTCGAATCCCCGCCTCACCGCCATTTTGCATCCGTAGCTCAGCTGGATAGAGTACTCGGCTACGAACCGAGCGGTCGGAGGTTCGAATCCTCCCGGATGCACCATCTATTACTTCATATTGCTTTCGAAGTGATATGAATATCGAGCAGTACAGTAGTAAATCCCGATGCATCCGTAGCTCAGCTGGATAGAGTACTCGGCTACGAACCGAGCGGTCGGAGGTTCGAATCCTCCCGGATGCACCATTTACTATTTCTGAAAGCAGTTCCCTGATGCATCCGTAGCTCAGCTGGATAGAGTACTCGGCTACGAACCGAGCGGTCGGAGGTTCGAATCCTCCCGGATGCACCATTTACTGTTTCTTAAAGCATTTCCCTGATGCATCCGTAGCTCAGCTGGATAGAGTACTCGGCTACGAACCGAGCGGTCGGAGGTTCGAATCCTCCCGGATGCACCATATTCTCCGAGATAACAGCCATACTGTTGTTTCAAGGTCTGCGAGTTAAACGCAAGCACCAGGGAGGATAACGTTGCTTCAGCAACGGCCCGTAGGGCGAGGCGTAGCCGAGTAATCCTCCCGGATGCACCATCTCTTCTTATCGTCTCCTTCGATGTTTAGTTCTTAATCACTCTCATTGTTATCACTTCGCAATCAGCGACAAAAACCACCATTTACGATAAAGTAATGCTTTGTTAATCGTTTAGCGAGAGCACGATGTACGCACAGTATGACGGTTTGATCTTCGATATGGATGGCACCCTGCTGGATACCGAACCCACGCATCGTCAAGCCTGGACCGAGGTCCTGGGCCGCTACGGTATGCGTTTCGACCTGCAGGCGATGATAGCCCTCAACGGATCCCCAACCTGGCGTATTGCGCAGGCCGTGATTGAACTGAATCAGGCCGATCTCGACCCCTACCTGCTCGCGCGCGAAAAAACCGATGCGGTTAAAGCCATACTGTTAGACACCGTACAACCTTTACCCCTTATCGACGTGGTTAAAGCGTGGCACGGACGTCGCCCTATGTCTGTCGGCACGGGCAGCGAGAGCGCGATTGCAGAAGCCTTGCTCAACCATCTTGGCCTGCGCCACTATTTTTCAGCTGTCGTCGCTGCCGATCATGTTAAGCGTCACAAGCCAGCACCGGACACCTTCCTGCTCTGCGCAGAATTAATGGGCGTACCGGCGGCAAAATGCGTCGTGTTTGAGGATGCCGATTTTGGTATCCAGGCCGCACGTGATGCCGGAATGGATGCGGTGGATGTGCGCTTACTGTGAGTGACGCATTGTCACTTGCCTCATTATTCGCCAGCAGTTTTTTAAGCGCCACGCTGTTACCGGGAAATTCGGAAGTGGTGCTGGTGGCGATGTTGTTGTCCGGCGTCAGTCAGCCCTGGCTACTTGTATTAATAGCAACAATGGGTAATAGCCTTGGAGGGCTGACTAACGTTATTCTTGGGCGTTTCTTTCCGCTGCGCAAAACGTCGCGCTGGCAGGAAAAGGCAGTTGGCTGGCTAAAACGCTATGGCGCTGCCACGCTGTTATTAAGCTGGATGCCTGTAATAGGCGATTTACTGTGTCTGCTGGCGGGATGGATGCGCATCTCCTGGGGACCGGTGCTCTTTTTTTTGTGCCTTGGCAAGGCGTTGCGCTATGTTCTCGTGGCGTGGGCAACACTACAGGGTATGACGTGGTGGCACTAATTGGTGGAATGAATACGCGACCTTCAATCGTCAACCATTACAATTATGCTGAGTAACATTACTTTGACAGGCGGGAGGTCAATTTGATCCCGGACGTATCTCAGGCGCTGGCCTGGCTGGAAAACCACCCTCAGGCTCTGAAGGGTATTCAGCGTGGTCTTGAGCGTGAAACGCTGCGCGTTAACGCGGACGGTAGCTTAGCGACGACGGGTCACCCGAAGGCGTTAGGCTCGGCGCTGACACATAAATGGATCACAACCGATTTCGCTGAAGCGCTGCTGGAGTTCATCACGCCGGTGGACGGCGATATTGATCACATGCTGACAATCCTGCGCGATATTCATCGCTATACGGCGCGCAATCTTGGTGACGAGCGTATGTGGCCGCTCAGCATGCCGTGCTATATCGAACAGGGCCAGGAGATTGAGCTGGCGCAGTACGGCACGTCAAATATCGGTCGGCTGAAAACGCTCTATCGCGAAGGTCTGAAAAATCGCTACGGCGCATTGATGCAGACCATCTCTGGCGTGCACTACAATTTCTCGCTGCCGATGGCGTTCTGGCAGGCGAAAGGGGGAGAAACGGACAAAGAAGCGATCTCAGCCGGGTATTTCCGTCTGATCCGCAACTATTACCGTTTCGGCTGGGTGATCCCGTATCTCTTTGGCGCGTCACCTGCCATTTGCTCTTCGTTCCTGCAGGGGAAACCCACCACGCTGCCGTTCGAAAAGACCGAGTGCGGCATGTACTATCTCCCGTACGCGACGTCTCTTCGCATGAGCGATCTGGGCTATACCAATAAATCGCAAAGCAATCTCGGTATTACGTTTAACGAATTGCACGAATATGTGGCAGGATTGAAGCGGGCGATCAAAACCCCGTCGGAAGAGTACGCGAAAATCGGCCTCGAAAAAGACGGCAAACGCCTGCAAATCAACAGCAACGTGTTGCAGATTGAAAACGAACTGTATGCGCCGATTCGTCCTAAGCGCGTGACGCGCAGCGGTGAAACCCCGTCGGATGCGCTACAGCGCGGCGGCATTGAATACATTGAAGTACGTTCGCTGGATATCAACCCGTTCTCACCGATTGGCGTTGATGAGCAGCAGGTTCGCTTCCTGGATCTGTTTATGGTCTGGTGTGCGCTGGCGGATGCGCCGGAAATGAGTGCAGACGAACTGCTTTGCACCCGTACAAACTGGAATCGCGTGATTCTGGAAGGGCGTAAGCCGGGTCTGACGCTGGGTATTGGCTGCGAAACGGCACAGTTCCCGCTGACCAAAGTGGGTAAAGATCTGTTCCGTGACCTGAAGCGTGTTGCCCGGACTCTGGACAGCATTGACGGCGGCGACGCCTACCAACAGATCTGCGACCAGTTGGTAGAGTGCTTCGATAACCCGGAACTGACATTCTCAGCACGCATTCTGCGTTCTATGATTGATCAGGGCATTGGTGGTACCGGGCGCGCACTCTCCGCGGAGTACCGTGAGATGCTGATGCAGGAGCCATTAGAGATCCTGCGCGAAGCGGATTTTGAAGCAGAACGCGATGCGTCCGTGGTGCGTCAGAAAGAAGTTGAAGCGGCGGATACGGAGTCGTTTGAAGCGTTTCTGGCGAAACAGGCTTGAACCAAAAGAAAAAGGCCACATCGCTGTGGCCAAAATATACATCTCTGAATTCAGGGATGATGATAACAAATGCGCGTCTTTCATATACTCAGACGCGCATTGTGTAGAAGAGTTCAGTTTATTTTAAAAAAAATCACTATCGGAGGTGACGTATGCCGTTATTAGATAGCTTTACTGTCGACCATACCCGTATGGAAGCACCTGCAGTCCGCGTGGCAAAGACCATGCACACCCCGCACGGCGACACGATCACCGTCTTCGATCTGCGCTTCTGCGTGCCGAACAAAGAAGTGATGCCAGAGAAAGGCATTCACACGCTGGAGCACCTGTTCGCCGGATTTATGCGCGACCACCTGAACGGTAACGGCGTTGAGATTATCGATATCTCTCCGATGGGCTGCCGTACCGGTTTCTACATGAGTCTGATCGGTCAGCCGGAAGAGAAACGCGTTGCAGACGCGTGGAAAGCAGCCATGGAAGACGTGCTGAAGGTGAAAGAGCAGAACCAGATCCCAGAGCTGAACGTTTACCAGTGCGGGACTTACCAGATGCACTCTCTGGAAGAAGCGCAGGACATCGCTCGTCACATCATCGAGCGTGATGTTCGCGTGAACAGCAACGAAGAGCTGGCCCTGCCGAAAGAAAAACTGCAGGAACTGCACATCTAGTGCACCTTTTCCCTCTCCCTCCGGGAGAGGGTAGGGTGAGGGTTGTTTAGCCCATGACCACAACCTCAACGTTCTCCTTTACCCATCGTCCCCTTGTTCCGTTTGCCCATGATTACGTTCATGGCGACAGTGAGCCATGGCACCAGCACGATTGCGCGCAGCTGCTGCACAGCCTGACGGGCGTCGTGCGGGTCGAAACGGCATCTGGCTGTTGGGTGGTACCACCCGGGCGCGGCGTCTGGCTTCCTGCGGGGACACAACACGCCCTGCGCATCACCGGTAGCGTAGCGGCGCGAACGCTGTTTATCGATCCACTGGCGCGAGCCGATCTCCCGGCCACGTGCCAGATCGTGCAGATCTCGCCCCTGTTGCGCGAGCTGATCCTCTCCGCCCTCTCACTGCCTGAATCGTACTCACCGGGAAGCCGTGACGAGCGCGTGTATGAACTCATTCTGGATGAGCTTCGCATCATGCCGGTGCTGCCGTTTCATCTGCCGGAGCCGGAAAGTAAACCGTTACGCCAGCTGTGCCGACAGATCCGTCAGTCGCCAGGAGAGAGCTGGAACAGTCAACAGAGCGCGAGCGCGCTTGGCATGAGCGAGCGCACGCTGAACCGTCATTTTCAGCAGCAGACGGGATTACGCTACAGCGAGTGGGTGAGAAGGGCGCGGCTGCTGGAAGCCTTAGTGCGGCTGGCGCAGGGCCAGCCGGTATTAGGTGTGGCGCTGGATCTGGGTTACGGCAGCCACAGCGCCTTTACGGCCATGTTCCGCCGGGTGATGGGTATCTCACCCAGCGATTATTTTAAGAACGACTGACCGCATTAAAGAGCGCCTGAAGCGATGCGCGTGCAACGTCGCTATCAATGCCTACGCCCCAGCGGCTGGTACCGTCCTGGAACAGACAGCGAATGTATGCCACCGAGCGGCTGTCGCTGCGTTCACCCAGCGTGTGTTCGTGATAATCCTTAATTACAAACGGCGCGTTGATCCAGCGGCTCAGACCATGAGCGGCAGCGGATAGCAAGCCATTCCCGTGTCCCTCAAGCTGACGCGTCCCCCCCTGCGTTGCGACGCTTGCCGTTAAACGCAGCTGGCCATCCTGTTGACTGTCGCTGCGGTACGATTGCAGCGCAAACTGCGGTGTTTCCACCAGACCGTAGCGGGTGCGGAACAGCTGCCACAGTGCATTTTGCGTCATCTCTTTTCCGTGGCGGTCGGTTTCCTGCTGCACGTGCTGGCTGAAATCCTGCTGCAGGGCGCGGGGCAGTTTCAGCCCATGATTTTGCTCGATAAGCCACGCGCTACCGCTTTTCCCTGACTGGCTGTTCACGCGGATCACCGCTTCATAGGTGCAGCCGATATCCTGAGGGTCAACAGGCAGGTAGGGCATCTCCCAGCGCTCGCCAGGCTTGCGGGCATCAAAGCCTTTTTTGATCGCGTCCTGGTGCGAACCGGAGAAGGCGGTGTAGGCCAGCCGTCCTGCCCACGGATGGCGCGGGTGTACCGGCAGCTGGTTGCAGGTTTCCACCACTTCCACCACCCGGTTCATATCGCTAAAGTCCAGGCCGGGGCTAACGCCCTGGCTGTAGAGGTTCATCGCCAGCGTCACCAGGCAGACGTTGCCCGTCCGCTCGCCGTTACCAAACAGACAGCCCTCGACGCGGTCAGCCCCGGCCATGACGGCCAGCTCCGCGCTGGCGACGCCGGTGCCGCGGTCGTTATGCGGATGCACGCTGATGCAGACGTCGGCGCGGCGGCTGAAGTGACGGCAGAAATATTCAATCTGATCGGCATAGACGTTTGGCGTACTGACTTCAACGGTGGCCGGTAAGTTGATGATCATCGGATGCGCATCGCACGGCTGCCAGATCTCTGCCACGGCCTCACAAATTTCCAGCGCAAACTCCGGCTCGGTAAAACAGAAGGTTTCCGGTGAATATTCATACTGCCAGTGGGTATCCGGGTTCTCTTCACACAGCTGACGAATAAGGCGGGTGGAGCGCGTAGCCAGCTCGACGATTTGCGCCTTCTCCATGCCAAACACCAGACGACGGAACAGCGGGGCGGTGGCGTTATAAAGATGTACCGTGGCCTGCTTTGCGCCGCGCAGGGACTCAAAGGTGCGGACGATCAGATCTTCCCGCGCCTGCGTGAGCACCTGAATGGTGACGTCATCCGGGATGCGGTTCTCTTCAATCAGCTGGCGAACAAAGTTGAAGTCCGTCTGTGAGGCGGAAGGAAAGGCGACCTCAATCTCCTTAAAGCCGCAGCTCAGCAGAAGTCCCCAAAACTGGAGTTTGCGGGCGCTGTCCATCGGCTCGGCCAGCGCCTGGTTGCCGTCGCGTAAGTCGGTTGAGAGCCAGCGCGGCGCGCGGGTGATGCGCTGCTCCGGCCAGCGGCGATCGGGCAGAGAGAGAGTAGGGTAAGGCGTGTATTTGTCTGCGGGTGTGTTCAGCATGGTGCGCTCCTGTTGTCTTTTCACTATCGTGACGAGATTTCAGGCGCGCTGCTTTATCGGAAATGACAATTGCTATCGCGTTTTGGACAACCGGGCCTGCGGATGGCGGCCCGGTTATCGTAGGCCGGGTAAGGCGTAGCCGCCACCCGGCAACCGCCGCACAGGACTAGTGCGCGCCACCGCCCCCGCCACCGGCACCAAACGGTGGTCTGGCAAACCACACCAGCCCCAGCAGGACGATGAAGATCCCTGCCGAAATCCAGAAAATCTCGTTGGCCGAGATAATCAGTCCCTGGCTGGTGATCTGCTGGGCAATCCAGCCGGATGCCTGCTGCTCCGTCATCCCCATGCCCTGCAGCTGGCTGTACATCTGCTGGGCATTCGGGTTGTACGGATTCACCGCTTCGGTCAGCTGGGCATGGTGCATCGATTCACGGTTCGTCCACAGGGTGGTGGTGATCGACGTCCCGATGGAGCCCGCCAGCGTTCGGGTGAAGTTCGACAGGCTCGACGCCGCCGCCAGACGCTCAGGGGGTAAGCCGGAGAGCGTGATGGTGGTTAGCGGCATAAAGAAGCACGCGACCGCGAAGCCCTGAATAAACTGCGGCCACGCCGAGGCGCCAAAGTCCATTCCCGGCTCGAAGGTATACGCACGCCAGTAGAAGCACACCGCGTACATGATGAAGCTGAACGTCACCAGACGACGCATGTCGAGCTTATGGGCGAAGCGGCCAATGATCGGCGACAGCAGAACCGGGATCACTCCAACAGGTGCAGACGCCAGCCCCGCCCAGGTTGCGGTATAGCCATACACCTCCTGCAACAGCTGTGGCAGCAGAACAATCGCGCCGAAATAGAGCATATAGGCGAGGCTGATACACAGACAGCCGATGGTGAAGTTTCGCGACTTAAACAGCGAGAGATCGACTATCGGGTTGTCGTCCGTCAGCTCCCAGACAATCAGGAAGCTGAGCGACACCACCGCGACAATGGTCAGGATGACGATCTCCTGCGAGTTGAACCAGTCGAGCTCTTTACCCCGGTCGAGCATGATCTGCAGGCTACCGATACCCAGGATCAGCAGCGCCAGCCCGATGCTGTCGATACGCCGCTGTTCGGTGCGCGTCTCTCGTCCCCGCAGCGATTGCAGCGTCATTAATACCACGACGGCGCCAATCGGTACGTTGATGAAGAAGATCCAGCCCCAGTGATAGTTATCGCTGATGTATCCGCCGAGAATGGGTCCGCAGATAGGCGCGACGATCACGGTCATTGACCAGAGCGCCAGCGCGACGGAGCGTTTCGCAGGGGGATAGTTGCTCAGCAGCAAACTCTGGGAAAGCGGGATCAGCGGCCCGGCGACAATCCCCTGAATGACGCGGAAGAAAATCAACATCGTCAGGCTGTTTGACATGCCGCATGCCCAGGAGGCCAGCACAAACGCCACCGTAGACCACAGGAACAGCTTCACCTCACCGACGCGCTTTGCCAGCCAGCCGGTGATCGGAATGGAGATGGCGTTTGCCACCCCGAATGAGGTAATGACCCAGGTCCCCTGGCTCAGCGACGAGCCAAGGTTACCGGCGATGGTCGGGATCGCCACGTTTGCGATGGTGGAGTCCAGCACCTGCATGAATGTCGCCAGCGACAGCGCAATGGTCATAATGACCAGCTGCGCGCCTTCCAGCGGTTTTTGCGGCTTTTGCTGTTGCATAACGCTCACCTTCGGATTAACCGGCGTTTGCCTTCACGATGTCATCGATCAGCTTGTTGACCGGATCGAGGCTAATTTCACGGGCGTTACTTTCATAAGCCGGGCTGCTACGCACCTGGCTTGCCAGGATCTGACCGTCGCGGTTCGCGGTGTCAACCGTCACAAGCGTTGAGAGGCCGATACGCAGCGGGTGATCCGCCAGCTGTTTTGCATCCAGTTCAATACGCACAGGCAGACGCTGAACCACTTTGATCCAGTTACCGGTGGCGTTCTGCGCAGGCAGCAGGGAGAAGGCGCTGCCGGTACCCATGTCCAGGCCAACCACTTTCCCGGTGTACTTCACGTCATCGCCGTAGATGTCGCTGACAACCGTCGCGGTCTGGCCGATACGCATATGGGCAAGTTGCGTCTCTTTAAAGTTAGCGTCTACCCACAGATTGTCTGCCGGAACGACCGCCATCAGCGGCGTGGTCGGGCTGATCTGCGCCCCAGGCTGAACGGAACGGCGGGAGACATAGCCGGTCATCGGGCTGACGATTTTGGTACGCTGCAGGGCTAGCCATGCGTTACGCACTTCAGTCGCCGCCTGCTGCACGGCGGGCTGGTTTTCAAGGCTGGTGCCCAGCACCATTGCCTGGTTGGCATTGTATTGTTGAATCGCCACATCCAGCTGCGCCTGAGCGCTGGCAACGGCATCGCGGGCGTGTTGCAGCTCTTCACGGCCAATCAGGTTGGCGGTGCCGAGCGGTACGCGGCGGTTGAGGTCGCTCTGCGCCTGGGCGAGTGCAGTTTTCTGCACGTCGATATTGGCCTGCAGCTGTTTGCTGTTGATCATCAGCTGGCGGGTCTGACGAACGCTGGAGGCCAGCGCGGTCTGGGCTTTCTCAAATGCCTGCTGCGCGTCAGTCGGATCGAGGGTGACCAACACATCGCCTTTTTGCACAAAGTCGGTATTGTCAGCCCAGACTTTCGTCACGCTGCCCGACACCTGCGCCATAATCTGTACCTGGTTCCCTGCCACGTAGGCGTCGTCTGTCTCTTCAGCATGACGCAATACTAAAAACCAATAGATCCCATATGCCACGGCAATAATAATAAAGAGCAAGGTCAACAGAAGAAGGGCACTTTTACGTTTGCCTTTCTTGTTGGCCGGTTGCTGCGGGTTAGTGCTCTCCGCATTTGCGCTCATTGTTGTTCTCCACGATCTTCTTATTTTCACATCGGCTGAGCCGACCTGTTGTCAGAAAGGCCAGCAGTGTGACGTGCTGGCCTGTCGGTTTTCTTATGAATCTGGATTGTTGAGCGTGTCGTCGCGTTAGCGCAGCGCCTCAAGAATGGCGCCATCTTCATCCATCTGATCCAGACGGGTGAGCAGCTTGCGCGTGATGTGCTCAAGCTGGTCGCGCTCGGCGGTGCTGAGGGCAGACCAGAGTTTGTGCAGGCAATTGTGCTGAGGTGGCAGTACCTCACGCAGGAATTCGTGACCTTTGTCGGTCAGTTGCAGATGCAGGCAACGACGATCGTTGTCGCTTTCACGGCGTTCAATCCAGCCGCGCTTTTCCAGCTCATCGGCAATACGGGTTGCGTTGGTACGGGAAGAGCCCAGCGCGCAGCTCAGCTCAGAAGGCTGAATACTGTGGTTTTCCTGAGACTCCAGCGTAATCAACGCCATAAACAACGTCTCGTTAATCCCTTGAGCTTTCAGCATCTTATTACGGTTTTCCAGTAGCTTACCCTGCATGTGCATGCACAGGCGAGTCAGCAGGATTTCCTGATACGGGAAGTCCTCATGGCGACTGGCGCGGAATTTAAGCATTTGTTCAATGGGCGTAAACGAACTATCCATTTGGGCATAACCTCATTAATTACAGCCGATATAGTAACGACAGTGACAAATAATGTAAATGAATTATTTGTGCGGTTATATCCGCCAAATGAATGTCACCGTCAGAAAGCGCCGGGTAAGTCCGTGACCCGGTGAGCACAGAAAGAGTAGGGTGTGAACCCGTAGAAGAGAGGATGTGAGGACGGGGGTCTGAACTATTCATGCCAATTGTAGATATGTCACCCACATTAAAATTTCTGGGATAAATGATTACGTTTACATTAACAGACTGCAGGGCCCCTTTATACCCTAAGAGGCCCAAAGCAATGTAAAACTTAGTGAATCGCCTCCTGGCGATGGTAGCCGCGCCACCATACAAGAAGGTTGAGCGCGGCAACGATGGCCCCAATCCCACACACGCCCGACCAGCCAGCATGCTGCCACGCCGACGCTGAAATTAATGAACCGGCAGCACCACCAATGAAGTAGCTGGTCATGTATCCGGCGGTGAGGCGGTTACGCGCTTCGGGTTTCACGCGATAAATCACGGTCTGATTAGTAATGTGGACACCCTGTACGGTGAGGTCGAGTACCAGAATACCGACGATCAGCGCCAGCACCGAGACGTGTCCATACCAGATCGCCGCCCAGGAGAGCAGGAGCAAAACCAGCCCGGCGGTGGTGGTCAAATGTGATTTGCCTTTGTCGGCCAGCCCACCCGCCGGACGCGCGCCCAGCGCGCCCGCAGCACCGGCCAGGCCGAACAGACCAATGACGCCTTCAGAATAGTTAAACGGCGGAGCCGCGAGCAGAAACGCCATTGAGGTCCAGAGAATACTGAAGTTGGCGAAGGTCAAACATCCAAGCAGAGCGCGGGTGCGCAGGAGTTTATCCTGAGTGAACAGGCTGAACACGGAGGCCAGAAGCTGCGGATAGTTAAGATGGTTCTCTTGCTTCACCTTCGGCAGGCCGCGCCACAGCGCCAGCGCCATCACCACCATTAACACGCTCGCCACCCAATAAACGGTGCGCCAGCCGCCGAGGCTTGCCAGTAGTCCTGCCACGGTACGCGCCAGCAAAATCCCCAGCAGCAGGCCGCTCATGATGGTGCCCACTACCTTGCCACGTTTGTCCGGTGAGGCCAGCGTCGCGGCGAGGGGTACCAGGATTTGCGCGACGACGGAGAACAGCCCTGTCAGCGCGGTACCGACGATCATCATCGTCAGCGACTGGCTGCTGGCGGTGATCAGCATGCCACCTGCCGCCAGCAGCGTCATCGAAACAATCAGCATCCGGCGTTCAAACATATCGCCAAGCGGCACCAGGAACAGCAACCCGGCGGCGTAGCCGAGCTGTGCCGCCGTCACGATGAAGCCAGCGGAACTGGCAGAAAGGTTGAACGCGCGGGCGATGGTGTCGAGAAGGGGTTGCGCGTAATAGTTGCTGGCGACGGCCAGACCCGTTGCCACGGACATTAAAAGGATAAGTGCGGGGCTAAGCCCTGGAGTTGTTTTTGTCATGAGTTTCAGGAATCGTTCGTTAAGTGATTATTTTTCCGGAAACCATAATAGCGAATGATTGTTAAGGTGGGGGGATTGTTGGGTGATGGATTGTGCGGTTTAGGGGGATCGTACGGTCTGGTGCCCCCTCACCCCGGCCCTCTCCCCAAAGGGGAGAGGGTGTATCACGTCCCCTCTCCCCTTTGGGGAGAGGGTTAGGGTGAGGGGTAAGGCTTTGTGCTCTACTTCTGCGCCGCAAGCGCCTCTTTCACCCAGCCGTCAAACTGCTGCTGATGGGCTTTGATCCAGCCGTCGACGTGACCTTTGACATCCGCTTCAGACGATTTGCCCGCATGCATCATGGCGTTCTGAGCATTGATATCCGCCAGCGGCAGTTTCATTACCGAGAACAATTTTGCTGCCGCCGGGTTTTTCTCGGCCCAGGCTTTGTTCGCCACAATGTGCATGGTATTCACCGGGAAGCCATAGTTCATGCCGTTCGGCAGTTTGGTGTCGATATTCTTCTGCTCGCCCGGCAGGGAGGAGAATGGCACCTGCAGCCACACCACGTCTTTACCCGGCTTCAGCACGTCGCTCACCCAGTACGGCGTCCAGGTGTAGTAGATCACCGGTTTACCCTCTTTGAAGCGGGCAATGGTGTCGGCCATCATCGCCGAATAGTTGCCGTGGCTGACATCAACCGTCTTCGCCAGATCATAGGCTTTGTTCTGGTGATTAATCACCGCTTCACAGCCCCAACCCGGTGAGCAACCCATCATGTCTGCTTTACCGTCACCGTTGGTGTCGAACAGTTTGGCGATCTTCGGATCTTTCAGCTGTTCAATATTGGTGATGTGGTACTTATCGGCGGTTTTCTTGTCGATCAGATAGCCCTGCGCTGCACCGGTTACGAAGGTGCCTTCACGATAGAATTTCTTGTCGCCACCGGCGGCGGCATACATATCGTCGTGCAGCGGCTGCCAGTTCACCGCGGTAAAGGTGGCATCACCGGAGGCAATCGAGGTATAGCCCACGTTGTAATCCACTTCGCTCGGCGTGTTGACCGTGTAGCCCAGTTTTTCCAGGGCTCGGCTGACGATGAGCGTCTGGAAGCTCTCTTCCGAAATGGTGCTCTGCACCGGCTGCACGGTGATGCCTTTACCCGGCAGGTCAGCTGCAAACGTGCTGGTGGAGACAAGGGTGGCAAACGCTGTGGCAAAAAGTACGTTATGTCGCATCGTTGTTCCTTATTTTGATTTCGTGAAAGGGCGGGTGAATAACCCGACAGGGCCGGTGGTATACCAGCGACGGTTGCCGCGACTGCGTGAATCACGACCGACAGCCTGTGTCAGGCGGTCAAGAATAATGGCGAGGATCACAATGCCCACGCCGCCGACGGTAGCCAGCCCCATGTCGAGACGGCCAATACCGCGCAGCACCATCTGGCCCAGACCGCCCACGGCGATCATTGAGGCAATGACCACCATCGACAGCGCCAGCATCAGCGTCTGGTTAACGCCTGCCATGATGGTCGGCATCGCCAGCGGGAGCTGAACCTTAAACAGCATCTGACGCGGGCTGGCACCAAACGAGCGTGACGCTTCGATCAGATCGGCCGGCACCTGGTTAATGCCCAGGATGGTCAGACGAATAATCGGCGGCAGGGCGAAGATAATGGTTACCACCACGCCCGGCACATTACCGATACCGAACAGCATTACGATAGGCACCAGATAGACGAATGCCGGTGTGGTCTGCATCGCATCCAGCAGCGGACGAATGATCTTCGCCGCCCGCGGGCTACGTGCCAGCCAGATCCCCATCGGCAGGCCGATGACAATACAGAAGAGCAGGGCGGTCAGCACCAGTGCCAGGGTGATCATCGCCTGCGACCAGGCGCCAATGGCGCCAATGGCTATCAGCGAAATCAGCGTGGCGATCCCCATTCCTGCGCTACCGAACTGCCAGGCGATCAGCGAGAACAAAACGATCGCGACCGGCGCTGGCATACCGAGCATCAGCTGCTGGAAGCCGTTGAGGATGTAATCCACCGGGACGCGGATCCCCTGAAAGAGCGGACGAAAATGCGTTACTACCCAGTCGATCCCCTCCGTGACCCAGCTATCGAGTGGGATCAGCGTTTTATGGAACGGATCCATAATGTTGAAGTGTTCTGGCGCAGGCGCAGGTGCGCTGTTGAGCCAGTCCGCCGCGCCACCGCCATCGGCAGGTGCTGGCGTGGAGCCCCACGCATCGGCAGATTGCGCAGCGCTGTCCGCTGCTTCAGTGGTGCCCCACGGGTTAGATTGATCGGTCATTGTTTGCTCCCTCGCGATCTAAAGCCTGCAGCAACATGCGTTTTGAGATGATGCCGACGTACTGTTGTTCTTCCCCGACGACCGGAACGGCACACGGTGCCTGGCCGACGTGGGAGAGCAACTCGCTGAGCGGCGTTTCGGCGTCCACGGCAAGGGGAGCGTCAATTAACGCCGCATCGATTCCCTGATTTTCGCTAAGGGCGGTTTTCAGGGAGTCGATGGAGACAATGCCGACAAATTTATTGCCGCGTTCAACCAGATAACCGTATTCACGGTCTTCGTCCTGCAGAAGCTTAAGCGCGGAGCGTGGGCCGAAACCTGGCGTTTTACGGATAATGCCGTTTGGCGTTCGACGGGCAATATCTTTCGCGCTAAACACATGGCTAATATCCACGCCGCGGAAGAAGGTACGCACGTAATCATTTGCCGGATTATTCAGTATTTCATCCGGCGTGCCGACCTGCACCACCTCACCATTTTGCATAATGGCAATTCGGTCGCCAATACGCATGGCTTCATCTAAATCATGGGAAATAAAGACAATGGTTCGCTGATGTTTTGCCTGTAATTTTACCAGCTCATCCTGCATCTCGGTGCGAATTAACGGGTCGAGCGCGGAGAAGGCTTCATCCATTAATAATATGTCTGGATTAATGGCTAATGCGCGGGCTAAGCCCACACGCTGACGCATCCCGCCGGAAAGTTCATCCGGGTAGGCGTGAGCATAATTTTCGAGCCCAACCTGACGCAGCGCATCAAGCGCTTTTTCCTGACGTTCTTGCGCAGCAACGCCCGCTAATTCCATACCGAAAGCGGCATTATCCAGCACCGTCATATGCGGCATTAGCGCGAATGACTGGAACACCATTGCAATCTTCTTTCTGCGCACCTCGCGGAGCTCTGCGTCTGATATTCTGGCGATATCCACGCCGTCAATCAGCACCTGTCCGCGGGTGGGTTCAATCAGGCGATTGAGAAGGCGAACCATAGTGGATTTACCCGAACCGGATAACCCCATGATGACAAAAATCTCGCCTTCTTCAATGGCCAGACTGGCGTCTTTAACGCCAAGCGATAGCCCGGTTTTTTCCAGAATTTGCTCTTTCGTAAGGCCTTTTTCAATATATTTGAATGCGCGCTGTGGATGCTCGCCAAATACTTTATAAAGATTTTTCACTTCTAATTTAATTGCCATGCAATAGAGAGTGTCCTGTTATTTGTTTATGCCAATATGATTACCATGGTAAATTGTTAACGGGCATAACCCTAACATACTGAGAATCTGAGACAACCCTGCGTTTGCTTATGGTGGGGATTTTCAGGTAAGCGAAACGGCTGAATTTCCCATGAGTAAAGGGCTGAGCGTCATTTGAGTTTTTCTTAAATTTTTGCTGCTGCATCGGGGAATTTCGCCTGAATCGGTATGATTCAGGCGAATATGACGGAGGAATTACAGTGTAGTTCCCAGGGAAATATTCTGGTAGAAATAAAGGGATTTATATTTAATTAATGAACGTTAATTCACTCATTAAAAATCCCAGTCTTCGTCTTTCGTCTCCACCGCTTTGCCCATCACATACGATGAACCGGACCCGGAGAAGAAATCGTGGTTTTCGTCGGCATTAGGCGACAGCGCCGCCAGAATGGCCGGGTTCACTTCCGCCATCTCCGGCGGGAACAGCGCCTCGTAACCAAGGTTCATCAGCGCCTTGTTGGCGTTGTAGCAGAGGAACGCTTTGACGTCTTCTTCCCAGCCCGTTCCGGCGTATAGCTCTTCGGTATAGCTCAGCTCGTTATCGTACAGATCCATCAGCAAATCGAGCGCAAACCCTTTTAGTTCATCGCGTTTTTCCGTACTGATTTTCTCCAGACCTTTCTGGTATTTATAGCCGATGTAATACCCGTGCACCGCTTCATCCCGAATGATGAGCCGAATCAGGTCGGCGGTGTTGGTGAGCTTGCCCCGGCTCGACCAGTACATTGGCAGCCAGAAGCCAGAGTAGAAGAGGAAGGATTCCAGAAACACGCTGGCGACCTTCTTTTTCAGCGGCTCGTCGGCCCGATAATACTCAAGCACCAGCGCAGCCTTGCGCTGCAATGACGCGCTCTCTTCACTCCAGGCGTAAGCCGCATCCACGTCTTTGGTCTGGCACAGCGTGGAAAAAATCGAGCTGTAAGAGCGGGCGTGCACCGCCTCCATAAAGCTGATGTTCGACATCACCGCCTCTTCATGCGGTGTCAGCGCGTCAGCCATCAACGCCGGGGCACCAACGGTGTTCTGGATGGTGTCCAGGAGCGTCAGGCCGGTAAAGACGCGGATCGTCAGCTGTTGCTCGGCGTGGCTCAGGGTTTGCCAGGCCGGAATATCATTGGAGAGCGGGACTTTTTCCGGCAGCCAGAAGTTGCTGGTCAGGCGGTTCCATACCTCCAGATCTTTATCGTCCTGGATTTTGTTCCAGTTAACGGCATTCACGCGTGACAGTTTCATCCTTTCTCCTTACAGCGCGCAGGACACGCAGCCTTCGATTTCGGTGCCTTCCAGCGCAAGCTGGCGCAGGCGAATGTAGTAAAGCGTTTTGATGCCTTTCTTCCAGGCGTAGATCTGCGCTTTGTTGATATCCCGCGTGGTGGCGGTATCCGGGAAGAAGAGCGTCAGCGACAGCCCCTGATCCACGTGTTTTGTCGCTTCGGCGTAGGTATCGATGATTTTTTCCGGGCCGATTTCATACGCATCCTGATACAGCGCCAGGTTGTCGTTGGTCATAAACGGGGCAGGGTAGTAAACGCGTCCGGTCTTGCCTTCCTTGCGAATTTCAATTTTCGACACAATCGGATGAATGCTCGACGTGGCATGGTTGATATACGAGATAGACCCGGTTGGCGGCACGGCCTGGAGGTTCTGGTTATAGATACCGTGGCGCATCACGTCATCACGCAGCTGCTGCCACATCTCGCGCGTCGGCAGGGTTATCCCCGCGCGGGCAAAGAGATCGCGCACTTTTGCGGTTTTCGGCTGCCACTCACCTTCAAGATACTGGTTAAAATATTCCCCGCTGGCGTAGCGCGACTGTTCAAATCCCGCGAACCGCTGGTTGCGCTCGCGCGCCAGCATCATTGAGGTGTGCAGCGCATGCCAGGTGATGGTATAGAAATAGAGGTTAGTAAAATCCAGCCCTTCCGGACTGCCGTAGGCGATGCCTTCGCGTGCCAGGTAGCCGTGAAGGTTCATTTGTCCCAGGCCGATAGCGTGCGATGCGGCGTTACCCGCTTCGATGGAGGGCACGCTGCGGATGTGGCTCATGTCCGATACCGCCGTCAGTCCGCGAATGGCCGTCTCCACCGTGCGGCCGAGGTCAGGGGAATCCATGGTGTGGGCGATATTCAGCGACCCGAGGTTACAGGAGATATCCTTGCCGATAGCCGCGTAGTCCAGGTTCTCGTCGTATGTTGACGCGCTGTTGACCTGCAAAATCTCCGAGCACAGGTTGCTCATGTTGATGCGTCCGGCAATCGGGTTCGCGCGGTTTACCGTATCCTCGTACATGATGTACGGATAGCCAGACTCAAACTGGATTTCTGCCAGCGTCTGGAAGAAATCGCGGGCGTTGATGGTTTTTTTGCGGATGCGCTCGTCGGCTACCAGCTCCTCGTAGCACTCGCTGATGGCTACGTCGCCAAAGGCTTTGCCGTAAATACGCTCAACGTCATACGGCGAAAAGAGCGCCATCTCGGCATTCTCTTTGGCCAGTTTAAAGGTGATATCCGGGATCACCACCCCCAGCGACAGGGTTTTGATACGGATTTTTTCGTCGGCATTTTCGCGTTTGGTATCCAGAAAACGCAGAATATCGGGATGATGCGCGTGCAGGTAAACCGCCCCGGCGCCCTGGCGTGCGCCAAGCTGGTTGGCGTAGGAGAATGCATCTTCCAGCATCTTCATCACCGGGATCACGCCGGAAGACTGGTTTTCAATGCGTTTGATCGGCGCGCCCGCTTCACGCAGGTTCGAGAGCAGAAACGCCACGCCGCCGCCGCGTTTGGAAAGCTGAAGCGCCGAGTTTACCGCACGGCCAATCGACTCCATATTGTCTTCGATGCGCAGCAGGAAGCAGGAGACCAGCTCGCCGCGCTGGGCCTTACCGCAGTTGAGAAACGTTGGCGTGGCGGGCTGGAAGCGCCCGGCGAGGATCTCCTCCATCAGCCGTTCAGCCAACGCTTCATCGCCCTGGGCAAGGGTCAGCGCAACCATCACGACGCGATCTTCAAAATGCTCCAGGTAGCGTTTACCGTCGAAGGTTTTCAGGGTGTAGCTGGTGTAATACTTCCACGCGCCGAGGAAGGTCTGGAAATGAAAACCGCTCGCATGCGCGCGCTCGAAAAGCTTCACCACGAAGGCGCGGTCGTAGCGGGTCAACACGCGCTCCTCGTAATAGCCCTCTTTAACCAGAAAGTCGAGGCGTTCCTGCTGGCTGCCAAAAACGACGCTGTTTGGACGGACGTGGGCGGCGAAAAAGGCCTCCACCGCCTCATGATCTTTGCCAAACTGAATGCGCCCCTCCCGATCATAGAGGTTAAGCATTGCGTTTAATGCGTGGTAATCAGGTGTTGCCTGGATTATCCGTTCTGCGGTTGTCGTTGCCAAAATTCGTTCACTCCTTTTCGCACATTTTCTACGTCCTGCTGTGTCCCCATCAGTTCGAAGCGATAGAGATACGGCACGCCGCATTTTTGAGAGATGACATCCCCGGCGCGGCCAAAGGCATCGCCGAAATTACGATTGCCTGCCGCGATCACGCCACGGATAAGCCTGCGGTTATGCGGATCGTTAAGAAAGCGGATCACCTGGCGAGGCACGGCGCCTGCCGTACCGCCACCGCCATAGCTGGGCACCACCAGAATGTAAGGTTCGTCTACCTGAATACGTTCCCGCTCATTAAGCGGAATACGCACCGCAGGCAGCCCGACGCGCTCGATAAAGCGAAGCGTGTTTTCCGAGCTGCTGGAGAAGTAGACCAGCCCACTCATGCGCTGGCGGCCTGGGCGCTCAGACGGTTAATCATGTCCGGGCGAAAGCCGGACCACCGGGTTTCACCGGCAATGACCACCGGGAGCTGACGGAATCCCTGCGCCCGAAGGGTCTCAGCGGCCTCAGGCTGCTGGTCGATATTCACCATCTCAAAAACCATTCCACGGCTTTCCATCGCCCGTTTGGTGGCGTGGCACTGAACACAATTGTTACGAGTGTAAATAATAATGCTCATGATTCGTATTTCCATTTAAAATGAGAGAGCGGCGCGAGTCATCGCGTCAGGTTGTGTGTGTCTTGCTAAAGGGGATACTAGATGTAGTTATCTTAAGTTTCAACCATACAAGATATGGGAAATTCAGATTGATGTTGCCCTGGTGATGAGCTCAGCGGGGCAGGGCGGGCTGCACGGGTTTTTCAAAGGATAAGGCAAAGAAAAGCCCCGGCGCCTGAGGCCACCGGGGCTGATGAGAAGCCGCACTTATTTTCGCAGGCTGAGCAGGGCGCCGACAAAGATGCCGACCGCTGCGACCGTTCCCAGCGTACACAGTGGCTTTTCACGTACGAAGGTCGTTGCACAGCTTGCCATGTCGCAGGCAGCCTGCGTGGCGCGTGAACGTCCGTTCATTCTGGCGCGGGTTTCACGGAGCAGAGACTGAGCCTTACGTTTTGCGGCATCCGCTTCGTCCTTCGCGTCAGATCCCCAGGACTTCAGCACCTCTTCCAGCGTGTCCGCTAATTGGCTGACATCATTACGAATATCCTGCGCGTCGTCGTTAATATCGTTTCGGTTCGGTCTGTTAAACATACGATCCTCCGTAAATTTGCGTTCCCGATCAGTTTAGTTCAGAAATTTAATATCTGAAGCGCGTCACGCGTTATCCGGCAGTTTATGGACTATTCTGAAAGCCCTGCTAATGCTGAATACTGTAAGGTTGCCGGGCAGGAAAAGATAACGAGGAAAAGATATGTATTTACGACCTGACGAGGTGGCACGCGTTCTTGAAAAAGAGGGATTCACCATGGATGAGGTGACGTCAAAAGCGTATGGATATCGCCGCGGTGAGAATTATGTGTATGTTAATCGTGAAGCCAGAATGGGACGTACTGCTCTCATTATTCACCCGACGCTGAAAGACAGAAGTCTGTCATTTGCTGAGCCTGCCTCGGATATTAAAACCTGCGATCATTATCAGCAATTCCCGCTCTATTTAGGCGGAGAAACGCATGAGCATTATGGTATTCCGCATGGCTTCAGTTCGCGCATGGCGCTGGAGCGGTTTCTGAAGGGACTGTTTGGCGACGTACAGTAAACTGGCGACTGGCATTCGCCAGTCGCTTCACATCACGCTTTCGCCTGGCTGTACTGACTGACTTTGAACAGACGGCGGCAGTAGTCGAGGAAATAGCCGTATACGGCGCCCATCAACATCGAAATAACGATATTCGAACTGACCGCCGCGACGATCTGGTGCCAGTCTGCGCCCACGGTTAACAGAATAGCCACATATACCGGAGACTGGAACGTCACATAAGCCAGCACGTCCGCCAGGTTTTTTACCCAGCCTGCGGGGCTGATACGACGGGCGAAACGCATGACCGCATCGCGGTATAACCCGTATGGCCATGCGATAATAATGTTGACCGGGATGGCCACCAGACGCGAAGAAAGTGACTGCTCAAAGGTCATTCCTGAGAGGAATATTTCAATCAGCATGTTCACGACGGAACAGTAAACAACCATCGCAAAAGTATCCGCCACAGCGTGGCGCAGGCGAGATTGCGGCGAGAACATGTCTGAACTCCTTGAGAAGAACACAGTGGAAACGATTTCCCTTCGGCGATTAGTGCTTTAGGTTGCTTTGTTTGACGTGTATAGCGTATCTCTCTGTGTTTGAACTAACAACTAGTGATTAATTTTTATTTAATCGCCTTTTGTCCACAAAATTCTCTAAAATTGAGTGTTTTTTGTTCTGCTCGTTATAATCTGTCTTGTTAAGGTTCTTTTTCATAAAAAACAAAGGCTTGATTTTCGAGGCGGCCAGGGTGAGTCATCCTTGTCTGGATGGCGGCGCAGTATGCTGTAATTTGAATTAAAGTTGACCATTTATATTGATGTGGTGATTAGATTCGCACCAGGCTCGCCGGCATCCTGCGTTATTATTAACGTTAATATTTAAATATATTTACACTGATGCCCCTGCGGACCCTTGGGTAGATATTCTGGCCGAAATGAATTATTCTGTGGGTGATTTATCTATTTACCCCAAAGAAAAGGTTTTCAAATAATATGTCTTTGACGTTACAGAATCTTAATAATATCCGAACCCTGCGCGCGATGGCGCGTGAATTATCCCTGGACGTTCTTGAGGAAATGCTGGAAAAGGTCAGGGTCGTTACTGAAGAGAAACGCAGTGAGCTGGCGGAATTAGAGCAGCAGCGTGCTGAGCAGCAGGAGAAAATTAATGCCCTGCTGGAGCTGATGAAAGCCGATGGTATTTCACCGACCGATCTGCTGGGTTCCGAGCTGGCGCAGACGGGTAAACCGACTAAAAAGCGTAAACCGCGTGAAGCGAAATATCGCTTTATTGATCAGAACGGTGAAGAGAAAACGTGGACCGGCCAGGGCCGCACGCCGAAGCCTATTGCCAGCGCGCTGGCAGAGGGTAAATCGCTGGATGATTTTCTGATCTAATGCGTAAGCCGGGCGGTAATCGCCGCCCGGTTGTCTGTTCAGCAGACGCCAAAATCACCTTCTTCAGTATACGGCGCCAGATCGGCCGCTTTCAGGGTATATTTTTCGCCTTGTTCATTACTGGCCTGAACCGCCACAACGCTTTCACCATTCACTTCGAGCACTTTCAGCTTCGGGCCGCCTTTACGCGGTTGCACATAATCACCGACAGAAAACATATTACCTCCTCATCGTTTAAGCGATCTTCACCTTAGCCCACGTATGACGCCGGGTACAGTGACTTTCACAGATTACTGCTTATGAGGTACGCCGGTTCCATGGCATCACCTTGAGCAGTCTCGCCATACCGCAAAATCCCGTTACACCGGCGAACAGCAGCCCGGCGCCCACAAAACCGCTGAGCAGGAAAAAACCGCTGGAGACGCTATAGCCCAGCACCACGCCGCAGAGAATCAACAGCCCGGCCGCGATTTGCACCTGACGCATCAGCGGGAGAGGCTGGGATTTATCTTCAACGGTCAGCAGCCCGGCCTGCTTCCAGCCCTGAATGCCCCCCTCGACCACAAATGCCTGAGCGGGTGACGCCGCCTGGGCCAGGCGGTCAGCATTCCCGGACGTCCTGGCACCGGACTGGCAGTGAAAAAGCACTATTTCACCCGCCCGTGCGTTAAGTCCGCCGGGTAAGGTGGCTAGCGGTACTGACTCTGCCCCGGAAATATGCTCGCGGGCATATTCGTCGGTATCACGAATATCTATGAGTCTGGCGCCCTCGGCCACGCGGGCTTTGGCCTGTTGCGGTGTAATCAGCGGAAGTGACATGGCGACTCCTTACGGACAATAAAGGGTTTTCAGGGTGCTGATGAGCTGAAGCACCGCATCGTTTTTAATGAAATAAAGAATGCGCTGCGCCTCACGGGTGCTGTCGATAAGCCCTTCCTCACGCATACGCGCCAGATGCTGCGACGTGGCGGAAGGGCTCAGCCCGGTGGCACGCGCCAGGTCGCCCGCGCGGGTGCCGGGAGCTCCGCATAATGTGCAGAGGATCAGCAGCCGACGTGGATTACTCATCGCTTTCAACAGGGCGGCGGCCTGCTCAGCGCTGGCCTGGAGTTGTTCAAGTTCAGTCATTTTAGTTTAGTATTTACTTAATTAAGTGAATGCTAAACTATTCCGGTGCGTTACACCACTGCCAAAAGCGTAAAAGAGGGTAAATGGGACGGGTCTGGATGGCAGAAGCCGATAAACTGGCTACGCTTAGAGTCATACTCTTATTTATTTTCAACTGGTTAGCTTGTACGGAGTGCTTATGGGTTTTTGGCGTATTGTCTTTACGATTATTCTTCCTCCGCTGGGCGTGCTGCTCGGTAAGGGGTTTGGCTGGGCGTTTATCCTGAATATTCTTTTGACCTTGCTGGGTTACATTCCCGGTCTTATCCACGCGTTTTGGGTACAAACAAAAAGCTAAGCCCGCCAGAGTAAATCGCTGTAGATGTTCGTCAGCACGCCCGCTGGACCAAACTGTTGTTTGATCCAGCGAGTGACCTGGCCGGTCGCCGCATGTTGTGTGGCAAGCAGCATGCGGGAATCCTGACGCGGATTGTTGATGCGTCGGGTGACCAGTAGCCCGTCTTCTACCGCCTCGCGGGCCATGTATTCCGGCAAAAAGCCAATCCCTTCTCCCAGAATCTGACACTGGCACTTGGTGTTGAAATCCGGCACCAGTATCGCCTCCTGCCCGTGCAGCAGCCAGCCGACCTTCTTATTAATGGTGTGCGCGGTATCTTCCACCATGATGTTGGGATATAGCCGCAGCTGGCTCTCCGCAATCGGCTCGGGGACAAAGGCCAGCGGATGTTCCGGTGCGATAGCAAATACCCAGCGGATGGCGCCAATCTCGGTGTAATCAATGCCGCCGCCGTCGAGCAGGGTGTCCGGCGCACCAATCGCGATATTGGCCTGGTTGTTGATGATGGAATCCCATACGCCGTTATACACCTCGGTGGTCACCGTGATCTGGCAGGTGGGAAACTGCTTTTTCAGCACCTGCAGCAGGCGTGCAGTATGGCGTGGAGTATACAAAAGCTGATTGATACAGATACGCACCCGCGCCTCAATGCCCTGCGAAATGGTATCAATTCCGCGCTTGATGGCGTGAAAGTCGTTCAGCAGGTCGGTTGCCTTGCGGTAAAAGTAAAAGCCAGATTCGGTCAGCTCAATGCTGCGCGTGTTACGCACAAACAGCACCACGTCCAGCCCGGTCTCCATGCGTTTAATGGTGTAACTGATGGCCGAGGTGGTCACGCCCAGCTCGGCGGCGGCTTTGCTGAAACTGCCAAAACGTGCCGCAGTGGTGAAGGCCAGCAGGTTCTCTTCGGTAAAGATGGAATTCATATTACGGCTCCTGGTTGCCATCAGTTTTGAACATATTTTAACAGCGCTGTTACATCACATTTGAAGCCGGTCACAGTTCTGACTATTTGCTCAGGGCCGCGCGGTACAAGGCTTTTTCAGCCATAAGGATAATGCAGCCTGAGGCGCTAAAAAGCGGTAAAACATAAGAAAAAGGTTGCACAGACGCACGTTTTAGCTGAACCGTTGAATTTAACTCAACAATGAATTGCCTGTCGATGAATGAATTTTAAGCGGATTCTTTTATCACCAGGCTGTTGCTATTCTCAGGTCATCAGAAATGAAACATAGGGAGTCTGAATATGTCTGCAACTGCACTGGTGACGGAATTTCTGCTGGCGGCAGAAGAGGGGAACGTCGACGCGCTAAAAGCCTGTCTGGAGAAAGGCGTCGATATTAACGCCACCAACCGCCAGAAAAGAACCGCCATTATTATTGCCAGCCTGAAAAAGCATTATGCCTGTGTGGAATTTTTAATTGCAGCCGGTGCGGATATTGATAAACAGGACCAGACCTGTTTTAACCCCTTCCTGATTAGCTGCCTGACCAATGATTTAACGTTACTGCGCATCGTTCTTCCGGCAAATCCGGACCTGGATCGCCTGACGCGCTTCGGTGGCGTGGGGATTACCCCGGCCAGTGAGAAAGGCCACGTTGAAATTGTGCGCGAGCTGTTGGCAAAAACCGATATTAACGTCAACCACACCAACTTTGTCGGCTGGACGCCGCTGCTGGAGGCCATCGTGTTGAATGACGGCGGCGAGAAACAGCAGGAAATTGTGAAGCTGTTACTGGATAACGGCGCGAACCCGCACATGACCGATAAATACGGTAAAACCCCGCTCGAGCTGGCGCGGGAAAAAGGCTACCACGCGATCGCCGACCTGCTGCTGGCGGCCGGCGCGTAAAAACGACGGTCAGCCTGTTCCGGCTGGCCGCTTAATAAAAAAGCATTTTTACCGACGTGCATTTTGCACGACGGCGGCCCCCTTTTATCCGAAAACAGGTGCAAATAATGCCAACGAAAATCGTGATTAAAAAGAACACTTATTTTGACTCCGTCTCATTAATGTCCGTTTCCACTAAAGCCAATAAATTGCCGGGGGTTGAACAGGCCTTTGTGGCGATGGCGACGGAGATGAATAAAGGCGTATTAAAAAACCTTGGACTGCTGACGCCAGAATTAGAAAACGCGAAAAACGGCGATCTGATGATCGTTATTAAAGGCGATGCGGCGAATGATGAAACGCTGGCGGCCATCGAAGCGTTATTTACGCGCAAAGAGCGTGCAGGCTCCCACGAAGCGCGCTACGCCACGATTGCCAGCGCCAAAACCCATCGCCCGGACAGCAACCTTGCGGTGATCTCCGTCAACGGCACTTTTGCCGCCCGCGAAGCACGTCAGGCGCTGGAAAACGATCTTAACGTCATGCTCTTTTCCGATAACGTGTCGCTCGATGACGAGCTGGCGCTGAAGCAGCTGGCCCACCAGAAAGGGCTGCTGATGATGGGGCCGGACTGCGGCACCGCCATTATCAACGGCGCGGGGCTGTGCTTCGCTAACGCGGTACGTCGCGGGACGATTGGGATTGTCGGCGCATCCGGGACCGGCAGCCAGGAACTCAGCGTGCGCATTCATGAATTCGGCGGCGGTGTGTCGCAGCTGATTGGCACCGGCGGGCGCGATCTCAGCGAGAAAATCGGCGGCCTGATGATGCTCGACGCCATCGACATGCTGGAGGCCGATGAAGGCACCCAGGTGATTGCCCTCATCTCCAAGCCACCCGCACCCGCGGTGGCTGAAAAAGTCCTCGCCCGCGCCCGCGCCTGCCGCAAGCCCGTCGTCGTGTGTTTCCTCGGCCGCAACGTACCGCCCGCTGATGAAGACGGCCTGCAGTTTGCCCGAGCCACCAAAGAGGCAGCCCTGAAAGCGGTACTCCTTACCGGCATCGACAAAGCGTCTCTGGATTTGCACCCGCTCAACTGGCCGCTGATTGAAGAGGTGCGCGCCCGCCTGACCCCGCAGCAAAAATACATTCGTGGGCTCTTCTGCGGTGGGACCCTGTGCGACGAAGCGATGTTTGCGGCGCTGGAGAAGTACGACGACGTCTACAGCAACATCCAGCCGGATCCGGCGAAGCGTCTGAGCGACATCAACGTCAGCCAGGCCCATACCTTCCTCGACTTTGGCGATGATGATTTCACCAACGGCAAACCGCACCCGATGATCGACCCGACCAACCGCATCAGCCGACTGCTGCAGGAGGCGCGCGATCCGCAGGTGGGGGTCATCGTTATGGATTTTGTGCTCGGCTTTGGCGCGCATGAAGATCCGGTTGGCGTGATGCTCGACGCGATCAAAGAGGCGCAGGCGATCGCGGAGGCCGACAGCCGTCCGCTGGCGATCTTAGGCTATGTGCTCGGTACCGACCAGGATCCGCAGAAGCTTGCTCAGCAGTGCCAGCTCCTGACCGATGCGGGCGTCATCTGGGCCAGCAGCAGCACCAATACCGGATTACTGGCTCGCGAATTTGTCTGCAAAGGGGAGAACGCATAATGACCACCTTATTTAACCAGCCGCTGAACGTGATTAACATCGGTATCGCGATGTTCAGCGACGACCTCAAAAAACAGCACGTTCCCGTCACCCAGCTCGACTGGACGCCGCCAGGGCAGGGTAACATGCAGATCGTTGAGGCGCTCGATCAACTGGCCGAAAAATCGCTGGCGGAGAAAATTGCCGCCGCTAACCACATCGCGCTTGAGCGCATTATTCAGTCCCACCCGGTGCTGGTGGGCTATGACCAGGCGATTAACGTCGTGCCGGGCATGACCCGCACCACCATCCTGCACGCCGGTCCGCCTGTCTCGTGGGAAAACATGTGCGGGGCGATGAAAGGGGCGGTCACCGGCGCGCTGGTGTTCGAGGGGCTGGCGGCGGATCTGGAGGAGGCTGCAAGGCTCGCCGCTTCAGGGGAAATCACCTTCTCGCCGTGCCACGAGCACGACTGCGTGGGCTCGATGGCGGGCGTCACCTCCGCGTCGATGTTTATGCACATCGTTGAGAACAAAACTTACGGCAACCGCGCGTTCACCAACCTCAGCGAGCAGATGGCGAAGATCCTGCGCATGGGCGCCAACGACCAGAGCGTGATTGACCGCCTGAACTGGATGCGCGACGTGCTCGGCCCGATGCTGCGCGACGCGATGAAGATCGTCGGTGAAATCGATCTTCGTCTGATGCTGGCCCAGGCGCTACACATGGGCGACGAGTGCCACAACCGCAACAACGCGGGCACCACGCTGCTGATCCAGGCCCTGACGCCGGGTCTGATCCAGGCGGGTTATCCTGTTGAGCAGCAGCGTGAGGTGTTCGAGTTTGTCGCCAGCAGCGACTACTTCTCCGGCCCAACGTGGATGGCAATGTGCAAAGCCGCGCTGGACGCCGCCCACGGCATTGAGTACAGCACCGTTGTCACCACCATGGCGCGCAACGGCTACGAGTTCGGTCTGCGCGTCTCCGGCCTGCCGGGGCAATGGTTCACCGGCCCGGCGCAGCAGGTCATTGGCCCGATGTTTGCGGGCTATAAGCCGGAAGACTCCGGGCTGGATATCGGCGACAGCGCAATTACGGAAACCTACGGCATCGGCGGTTTTGCCATGGCGACGGCGCCGGCGATTGTGGCGCTGGTGGGCGGCACGGTGGAAGAAGCCATCGACTTCTCCCGCCAGATGCGCGAAATCACCCTCGGCGAAAACCCGAACGTCACTATTCCGCTGCTCTCTTTTATGGGCATCCCGACTGCCATCGACATCACCAAAGTGGCAGGCAGCGGCATTTTGCCGGTCATTAATACCGCCATTGCCCACAAGGACGCCGGTATCGGCATGATTGGGGCGGGCATCGTTCACCCGCCGTTCAGCTGTTTTGAAAAGGCGCTGTTGACCTTCCGCGATCGCTACGTTTTATAAGGCATGCATCCATGAAAAACATGAAACTGGAGTGGAAAAGAGGTGACTGGGCGGCTTATTTCGGGTTGATGACCAACAACCTGACCAATTTGCTGACCATGATGGGGCTGCTCATTTTTGTCGTCGGCATCCCGAAGGAGATTGTTTATGGACGCATCGCGCCAGCCTTCGGGCTGGCGGTGCTGGTGGCGAGCATCTGTTATGCCTGGTTTGGCCTGCAGATGGCGCGCGCCACCGGGCGCACGGACGTGACGGCGCTGCCGTCCGGCCCGAGCGCGCCGTCGATTTTTACCGTGACCTTCCTGGTCCTCATGCCGGTCTACCAGCAGACCGGGGATGCGGATTTCGCGATTCAGATCGGTCTGGTGTGGTGCTTTGTGGAAGCAATGATCCTCGCGGGCGGTTCGTTCCTCGGGGAGACCATCCGCAAGATGATCCCGCGCACCGTGCTGCTGTCGTGTCTCTCCGGTTTAGGCCTGCTGCTGCTGGCGATGAACCCGATGCTCCAGGCGTTTGAAGCGCCGACCGTGTCATTCATCGTACTGCTGCTGATTTTTATCAACTGGTTCGGCAAAAAGCCGATTTTCGCCAAAATCCCGACCGGTCTGCTGTTGCTGATTGCCGGTACGGCATTAGCGTGGATCTCGGGGCTGCAAAGCCCGGAAGCCATTAAGGCGTCTATGTCATCCTTCGGCTTTAACCCGCCGGAAGTGCACGTCGACAGCTTTATGCAGGGGCTGCCGCACGCGCTACCGTATCTGGCATCCGCCGTGCCGCTGGGGCTGGCGAACTATATCTTTGACCTGGAGAACATCGAAAGCGCCCACGCGGCGGGGGATGAGTACCCGACCCGTAAGGTGATGCTGGCGAACGGTCTGGCGTCGATGCTGGGCTGCCTGATGGGTAACCCGTTCCCGGTCACGGTCTACGTCGGCCACCCGGGCTGGAAAGCGATGGGTGCCAGCATTGGCTACACGCTGGCTTCCGGGGTGACCATGTTCATCGTGCCGCTGTTTGGGCTGGGGGCATTTATGCTCGCCATCATTCCGATGACTGCCATCGTGCCCATTCTGGTGTTTATCGGCGTCGTTACCGCCAACCAGGTGGTGCGGGAAACGCCGAAAGTAGAGGTGCCCGTCATCTTCATCTGCCTGTTCCCGTGGATCGCCAACTGGGCGCTCACCATGATGAACAGCGTGATGAATGCGGCAGGGACCAGCGCAGCGAAAATCGGCACCGACGTGCTGCACAGCAAAGGGATTTACTACGAAGGGCTGATGCATCTCGGCAACGGCGCGCCGCTTGCCAGCATGCTGTGGGGCTGTATCGCTATCTTCGCCATCATCAACAAGCCGCTGCGCGGGGCCGTTGCGGCCGCGGGTGGGGCGCTGCTGGCACTGTTTGGGGTGATCCACGCCCCGGTGGTGGGCTTTGCCGAAGGCAGTTCCCTGATGTTCGTTACGGCCTACCTGATGATGGGCGGCATGTTTGTGGTGAAGCATTTTCTCGATAGCCGCGAAGCGGCGAGCGCTGCGACTGGTACCGTTGCGAAGGAAAACGTATGAAAGAGCTTATGGTCGTCGCCATCGGCGGCAACAGCATTATCAAAGACAACGCCAGCCAGTCGGTTGAGCATCAGGCGCAAGCGGTCAAAGCGGTGGCAGAGTCCGTGCTCGAGATGCTGGCCTCCGACTATGACATCGTACTCACCCACGGCAACGGCCCCCAGGTGGGGCTGGATCTGCGCCGGGCCGAAATCGCTCACGAACGGGAAGGGCTCCCGCTGACGCCGCTGGCAAACTGCGTCGCGGATACCCAGGGCGGAATCGGCTACCTGATCCAGCAGGCACTTAACAACCGTCTGGCGGGGCGCGGGGAGCAAAAAGCGGTCACGGTCGTCACCCAGGTCGAAGTGGATAAAGACGATCCCGGCTTTACGCACCCGACGAAACCGATTGGCGCTTTCTTCAGCGAGGCGCAGCGCAATGATCTGAAGCAGGCGCACCCGGACTGGCATTTTGTCGAGGATTCAGGCCGCGGCTATCGCCGCGTCGTGGCCTCGCCGCAGCCGCTGCGCATCGTAGAGGCAGATGCCATCAAGGCGCTGACGCAAAAAGGTTTTGTGGTGATCGGCGCGGGCGGTGGAGGCATTCCCGTCGTGCGCTCGGAGCAGGGCGACTACCGCAGCGTCGACGCGGTAATAGATAAAGATCTCTCCACCGCGCTGCTGGCACGGGAGATCCGCGCCGACGTGCTGGTCATCACCACCGGCGTGGAGAAGGTGTGCATTCACTTCGGCAAGCCGAACCAGCAGGCGCTGGATACCGTCAACGTGGCGCAGATGACGCGCTACATGGAGGAAGGCCATTTCCCGGCAGGGAGCATGTTGCCCAAAATCGTGGCCTCGCTGGAATTTTTACACCACGGCGGCAGGCGAGTGATTATCACCTCCCCGGACTGTCTGCCCGCGGCACTGCGCGGGGAAACCGGTACCCATATTGTGAATGAAGGAAAATAAGATGAATGATAATAAAAGCCGCCGCGAATTTATCAGCCAGAGCGGCAAAATGGTCACCGCCTGCGCGCTGTTTGGTGCCACCGGCTCCGTTGCGTATGCTGCGGATACCGCTGCGCCCGCCTGCGAGACCGGTAAACCGATGAACATCACCGCGAAGCATTACTATCTGGACAACGTGCTGCTCGAAGCCGGGTTTACTTTCGACGGCAGCGTGGCGACGAGCACTCGCACCGAGCTGAAAACGCTGGAGATTAAAGACGGCAAGATCGTCGCCCTGCGCGATAACATTAGCCACGCCGACGCGTCTCTGCCTCACTATGACGCGGGTAAAAAGCTGATGCTCCCGGCGATGCGCGACATGCACATCCATCTGGATAAAACCTTCTACGGCGGTCCGTGGCGCTCCCTGAACCGCCCGGCGGGGACCACGATTCAGGACATGATCCGCCTTGAGCAGAAGCTGCTGCCGGAGCTGCAGCCCTACACCCAGGAACGCGCGGAGGCACTTATCGACCTGATTCAGTCGAAAGGTTCCACCATCGCCCGTAGCCACTGCAACATTGAGCCGGTTTCCGGCCTGAAAAACCTGGAAAATCTGCAGGCGGTGTTATCGCGCCGCCAGCCTGGCTTTGACTGTGAAATTGTCGCGTTTCCACAGCACGGACTGCTGCTCTCCCATTCTGAAAAACTGATGCGCGACGCGATGCAGGCCGGTGCGCACTACGTGGGCGGGCTGGACCCGACGAACGTCGACGGCGCGATGGAGAAATCTCTCGATCTGATGTTCCAGATAGCGCTGGATTACGACAAAGGGGTGGATATTCACCTGCATGAAACCAGCCCGGCGGGCGTGGCGGCGGTGAATTACATGGTGGAAACGGTGGAGAAAACGCCGGAGCTGAAGGGCAAGCTGACTATCAGCCACGCCTTCGCGCTGGCGACGCTTAACGAGCAGGAGGTGGATGCGATTGCGACTCGTATGGCGGCGCAGCAGGTGACCATCGCCTCTACCGTGCCGATTGGTACCCTCCATATGCCGCTGAAACAGCTGCGTGATAAGGGCGTGTTTGTCATGACCGGCACCGACAGCGTGATCGACCACTGGTCGCCGTACGGCCTGGGAGATATGCTGGAAAAAGCCAATCTTTACGCGCAGCTGTACATTCGCCCGAACGAGCAGACGCTCTCCCGGGCGCTCGGTATCGCGACCGGTGACGTTCTGCCGCTGAACGACAAAGGCGAACGGGTGTGGCCGAAAGCGCAGGACGACGCCAGCTTTGTGCTGGTGGATGCCTCGTGCTCCGCCGAAGCCGTGGCGCGGATTTCACCGCGTACCGCGACGTTCCATAAGGGAAATCTGGTCTGGGGTACTGTGGGCTAGAGGCGAGCCGGGTGACGGCTTCGCCTTACCCGGCCTACTGAAACCCTCAAATCGTAGGCCGGGTAAGCGCAGCGCCACCCGGCAATGTTTTATACTGGGAGTCACATTCTTAAAGAGGGATCTGCCATGGCACAAAATATCTACGACAACCCGGCGTTTTTCGAAGGCTACGCTCAGCTTCCGCGCTCGGTGCAGGGGCTGGACGGTGCGCCGGAGTGGCCTTCGCTGAAAAGCATGCTGCCGGATTTAACCGGGAAATCGGTTATCGATCTCGGCTGCGGCTACGGCTGGTTTTGTCGCGCTGCGCGCGAACTGGGTGCATCTGACATCACGGGTGTTGATATCTCAGAAAAGATGCTCGCCCGGGCTGCGGAGCTTACCGCTGACCCACAGATTCATTATCAGCGTAGCGATCTGGAGTCGCTGGCGCTCAAAGATAACAGCCTCGACCTGGTCTACAGCTCGCTGGCACTGCACTACCTGCCGGAACTGGATACGTTATTCGCCAACGTTCAGCGCGCGCTTAAACCCGGTGGCAGCCTGGTCTTCTCGATGGAGCACCCCATTTACACCTGCGCCACCCGCCAGGGCTGGCTGACCGACGACAACGGCGAGCGGTTCTGGGGCGTGAATCATTATCAGGACGAGAGCCAGCGCGTCAGCAACTGGCTGGCGGACGGGGTCATCAAGTATCACCGTACGCTGGGCACCACGCTCAACGCGCTGATCAAGGCCGGATTAACGATAAGCGAAGTCAACGAATGGGGGCCAACGCAGGGGCAAATTGCGGCCTGGCCCGCGCTGGCCGAAGAGGCAGAGCGCCCGATGCTGGTGCTGATCGCCGCCCGTAAGGCTCAGTAACCAACCTTATACACCCGACCGCTCTGTACCCCTTCCACGCTGCGGCGATAGGCCTGCGCCACGGTTGCAGCGGGGACGCTCTCAAAGCCGGGGAAGAAACCGTCGTACGCTTCAGCGGATTCCGTCAGGACCGTCGGGCTAATCAGGTTAATGCGGATCCCGCGCGGCAGCTCACAGGCTGCGGCGCGAACAAACCCTTCCAGTGCGGCATTCACGGTGGTGGCGTTTACTCCCTGGGCAATCGGCTCGTGCGCCACAATGCCGCTTATCAGGGTGATAGAGCCACCTTCGTTCAGATAGTGCTGGCCGGTTAGCGCAAGGCGCACCTGTCCCAGAAGTTTATCCTGCAGGCCCTGATTAAAGTCGCTGTCTTTCATGGTCGCAAGCGGGCCAAAGTAGAGGCCACCGCTGGCGGAGACAATGGCATCCACCCGGCCAATTTTCTCGAACAGCGCCTGCACGCTCTCCTGCGAGGTGATATCCACCTGATAGTCGCCCTGGGTACGACCCACGCGGATCACCTCATGACGGCGGCTTAGCGCTTCTGTTACTGCCTGACCGACCGTACCACTGGCACCAATAATCACGATTTTCATATCCGACTCCTCATGTTGTGAGCCCTCATTCTTTAATAAATAAAAAGTCAGATAAACTGGGCTAAAGTTAGAAGATTGCTAACCAGGGGTTCGGAATATGGATAAGCTTCGCGGCATGGAGACGTTTATCGCGGTGGTAGAAAGCGGCAGCTTTACCGGCGCGGCCTCCCGCCTTGAGATGTCGGCGGTCATGGTGGGAAAGTATATTGCGTTGCTGGAGTCCCAGCTTGGCACCCGCCTGCTTGAGCGTAACACGCGTCGTCAGAGCCTGACGGATGCGGGCCGCGTCTATTTTGAAGAAGCCAGACGGGTGCTGGAGCAGGTCTCAATCGCCGAAAACGCGGTTGAACGCCTGCGTGCCACACCGGCCGGAACCCTGCGCGTCACGGCGCCTACGTCGTTTGGCGGCTGCGTGATCGCCCCGCTCACCGCCACCTTTTTACAACGTTACCCGCAGGTGCGCATCGAACTGGATCTGACTAACCGAATGGTCGATCTGGTGGAGGAGGGGGTCGATTTGGCCATTCGCATTGGTGATATTCGCAATGACGATCTGGTGGCGAAATATTTGTGCCCCTACAACATGGTGATCTGCGCCGCACCGGACTATTTAGCGCGACACGGTACGCCGCAAACGCCTGCCGATCTGGTGGATCATCTGTGTCTTTCGCACACGGTATGGACCGCGCGTAACGAGTGGCGGCTACCGGGCGTGGAAGGGGAAGTACGCTGGAAGCGTGATGCCATCTTAAGATGTAACGACGGCTATGGCCTGCGTATGGCGGCACGCGCAGGGGCGGGGCTGTTGCTACAACCGGAAGTGCTGGTGGCGGAAGAGCTGGCAAGCGGCAGGTTGATTCGGGTACTGGAGCCGTTCACCCCCGCGCCGAGGCCGGTGCATTTATTGTGGCGCCAGGATTTACGTCCTCTTCCGAAGCTAACGGAATTTATCGCCCATATTCTGCTAAGATTGGGCACAATATAAAAAAAGAAGGTAATCAAAGAATGTCTGCAAACAAACTCGCCAGCAGCGCGCAGGGCCTGCAATCATCTGCCATCCGTGAATTATTAAAACATAGCAAAATGGCTGGCGTGATTTCGCTGGGCGGAGGGATTCCGAACCCCGATTTGTTCGATCACGAAGGGCTTAAAATAGCCGCGGATGCCGTCTTATCGCAACATTTTGGCGAGGCGTTTCAGTATGGTCTGACCGAAGGTTTTCCAGGACTGCGGGAAGAGATCCAACGCATCTGTGAAGGACGAGGCATTGCCTGTAAAGCCGATGACGTGGTGGTGACGTCCGGTTCGCAGCAGTCTCTCGACGTGCTGGCGCGTGCATTAATTAACCCAGGCGATACCGTCGTCGTCGAGCGTCCAACCTATCTTGCCGCGCTGCAGGTTTTCGGCCTGGCGCAGGCGAATTTTGAATCCGTCGGCACCGACGGCGACGGCATGAAGGTCGACGAACTTGAGGCGCTGGTGGCAAAGAAAACCATCAAAGCGGTTTATATCGTCCCGACCTTTGGTAACCCGGGCGGCGTGACGCTCTCTGAAGCGCGTCGTAAACAGCTGGTGGAATTATCGAAACGCTATGATTTCGTCATTATTGAAGACGACCCGTACAGCGAAATTAACTACACCGATGAGGTCTTCCGCCCGTTAATTGCCCATGCCAAAGATATCGGTAACGAAGAGAACGTGGTCTACACCTCAACCTTCTCTAAAATACTCGCGCCGGGCACCCGCGTAGGCTGGGTGCTGGTGCCGGAGTGGCTGAAGCGTGCGGTGGTGAACCTTAAGCAAACCACCGATCTGCACACCAGCACGCTGTCGCAGTTAATGACGTATGAGTACCTGAAAACCGGTCGCCTGGCCGGGCAGATTAAGATGATCCGCGAAGCTTATCGCCAGAAATACCAGACCTTCGCCACCGAACTGGAAGCGGAGCTGGGTGATGTGATGTCGTTCCACAAGCCTAAAGGCGGCATGTTCCTGTGGGCGAAAATGAACAACGGTATGAATACCACCCGCTGGCTGGAAAAGACGTTAAGCAACGGCGTGGTATTTGTCCCGGGCGAGTTTTTCTACTGCAATGAACCGGACCAGACCACGCTGCGCATGTCGTTTGTGACACCAACAGATGAGCAGCTGAAAGAGGCGGTGCAGCGCCTGAAGAAATCGCTTTAAAAGACCTGCGCATAATGGCATTCCTGCCGTTATGCGCAATACGCGTTCAGGGCGGCACGGGCCGCGATCGTTCATGGTGAGTTCCATGTTTGAATTTCTGATCGGTGTTGTTACGCACACGCCCGCCTGGGTGTGGGTGTTGTTTATCTTCCTTATCTCCCGTGGTATCAAAGCCCGCAGGCCCGCCACCGTTACGCTGGAGAGGCTTGCCATTATCCCGGCGATCTTTCTGGTGTGGGATATTTACGATCTGGTGGTCTATCGCACGTTGACCCCTGCGACTGTCGCATTGTGGACGGCGGGGATCTTCGCCGGTGCCGCGCTGGGGTATCTCCTGATTAAGCGGGCGGTTATCACCCGGGCAGATGCGCCGCGTACGCTTTACCGCCAGGCAGACTACACCGCGCTGCCGTTTATGATGCTGGCGTTTGGCGTGAAGTATGTGCTGGGGGTGATGAGCGCGGTTTCGCCTCAGACGATGCAACAACCTGCCATGAGCGCGCTGGCGATCGTCTCCGGGGGCGTGTTTGCCGGCGTATTTATTGGGAAATTTGCGCGGTATGTTGGGGTGTATAATCGTACCGCACTTCGCCGGGCGGAATGAACTTCGTTAACTGGCGGCAGGGAATCCGGTAGGGTGGATTGCGCTGTCCTGCGGCTACAGCAGCGTCAGCGCATTCATTGAGGTTTTCAGAACATGGACCGGTAAAACGCCGGGGCAGTGGGCGATTAAAGAAGACCCTTTTGCGCGAAGGTCATACGGGTAGCTTCGTTGAGATCCAGATCTTTTAACGATTCCGGATTAACCCAGGCGATCTCCTGAAACTCCTCATTAAACGTGACGTCCCGGTTGGCGCTCATGCAGTCGAAGATCAGATAGATCATATAAATCTCCTCGGTGGTGCCATCGGCGTAGGTTTTTACCCTGATGTCATCGCGAAAAGCCCATGGCGTGACCGAGACGATCTCCAGCGCTTCGCCCAGCTCTTCGCGGATCTCACGGCGCAACGCCTGTTCCATGGTTTCGCCCGGTTCCATTCCGCCGCCGGAAAGGGCCCATTGACCGGGAAACACGCCGCGATCGTCGGCCATTTTACACAGCAGATAGGCACCGTCGTTCTGGATGATGGGGCAGACAATGGTTCGTTGGAGCATGATTTCTTCCTGAAAAATGAATTTGGGCTACTTTAGCAGATAAGGCGGGGGAGGTTATGTTAGGGGGGGATTCTCATCCCTCGGTTTTCCACATTTTGTTGCAGATTCAGCCAGAATTCAGCGCTGATATCGAATGCTTTCGCCCGTTTTAACGCCCTATCGGCGGTGAATTTTTTCTGTGTTGCGGTCTGATGCCCTCACCCCAACCCTCTCCCACAGGGAGAGGGAGAAAACCGCATTCCCCTTAGCTTTAGTGTGTAGGACTGGTAAGGCGATTGACTACCGCTCCCGCAGCGCCTCTTTCGCCCGGTTAAACGGCTTAATCAGATAATCCAGCACCGTTTTCTCGCCGGTCTTGATGTCCACTGTGGCAATCATGCCCGGTACAATCGAGAAGTGTCTGCCCGCTTTATTGACCAGGTAATCCTGGCTGGTGCGGATAAACACCCGGTAATAGAACACTTCCGGCTTGGCTTCGTCCTGGATGGTGTCCGGTGAAATGGTCTCTACCACCCCATGCAGCCCGCCGTAGATGGCGTAATCGTAGGCGGTGATTTTGACAAGCGCCTCCTGGTTCGGGTGGATAAAGGCGATATCGCGCGGCGAGAGGCGGGTTTCAATCAGCAGGTGATCGTCCACCGGCACAATCTCCATCAGCTCGCCGTTAGGCGGGATCACGCCGCCGATGGTGGTGACTTTGATGTTTTTCACGATCCCGCGCACCGGGGATTTTACCGTCAGGCGGGTGACGGAATCCTGGCGGCCTTTAAGGACCGCGGAAACCATATCCACTTCCGCGTTAGCCTTGGATAACGCTTCGCGCGCCTGAACGTAATACTGCGAGCGCACGTCGGTGAGCTTCAACTCCAGGTCACTTTTCTGTCGCTGCAGGCGCAGCACCTCCACATGGCTGGCGGCCCCGGTTTTAACCAGCCTTTGGGTGATCGCCAGCTCTTTATTGGCGAGATCTAACGCGGCGCGCAGCTCCCGTTGGGTATCATCCAGCTGCGCACGGCGGGAGTTGTAGAGTCGCGTTTCGGCGGCAATCAGATCCGGCCATTTTGCCAGCGAAGGCGGGAACGTTAGCGGGAGATCGTTCACCTCGGCATTCAGACGTGCGCTGGAAGCCAGTGACGCGCGGTAGCGCGCTGCACTTTCACCGACGTTCGATTCGGAACGCGTCGGATCAAGCCGCGCCAGCACCTGTCCGGCCTGCACCTGATCGCCCTCATGAACGTTCAGCTCGGTGAGGATCCCGCCGTCGAGCGACTGTAATACCTGTTCGCGCGAGCTGGGAATCACTTTCCCCGAGCCGGTTGAGACCTCATCCAGCACGCCAAACCATGCCCAGACGCCCAGGGCCACAAACATCAGCAACGAGAAGATGACGATTCGACGCGCGCCGGTGTAGCCACTTTCGGATTCAAGCGCGTTATCCAGATCGTCCATTGCGGCAACGTCACGCTGACTGATTTTCATTTTTCCACTCCCGTCCGGTTGCTGCCTGCTGCTGCTGTTGCTGAATGCGGCTGTTGTTAAGCGCCTGCGCTTTTGGCGCGTCCATCACCAGCATCCCTTCTTTCAGTACGACCACGCGCTCCACCAGCTCCAGCACCGGCACGCGGTGGGTGGCGACAATCAAAGTACGGTTGCCGAGCCAGTCGCCCAGACGCTGGATAAACTCCCGTTCAGTGTGCTCATCCAGCGACGCGGTAGGTTCATCCATCAGCACGATATTCGGATCGCGCAGCAGCATCCTCGCCAGCAGAATGGACTGCCGCTGCCCGCCGGAAAGCCCCACGCCGTTTTCCATGATCGGGTAGTCCAGCCCTTTGGGCAGTTTCTGCACAAAGCCCGCTGCGCCGGTCAACTCCAGCGCGGCGAAAATTTCTTCGTCGGTGGCGCGTGGCATGCCAAGGGTGATGTTCTCGCGCAGGGTGCCGTAAAACAGCCGCGCGTTCTGGGTCATAAAGCCGACGTTGCGCCGCACGTCCGCCACGTCGAGATGGGGCAGGCTGAGGTTATCAAGCCGCAATTCGCCTGCCGCCAGATCCATCCCGCCCGCCATGGCCTGGAGCAGTGTCGACTTGCCCGCGCCGTTACGTCCGAGGATCGCCACTTTCTCGCCCGGCTTGATCTCCAGACGGTTAATGCGTAGCGCCATGCGCGGATCGTCCGGTTGATAGCGAAATTGCGCCTGTTCGAAAAGATAGTGTCCGCGCAGGACGTCCTGGCGGATCGGCGTCTCTTCGCGCTGGTTCTCGGTCGGCAACTGCATAATGCTGTCCAGCCCCTCTTTGGCGGCCTTCACCTGCTGCCAGCGGGCCAGCACGCCGCACAGCGTCGCCATCGGCGCGATCATCCGGGAGGCCAGCATCGACGCGGCAACCACCGAACCGGTGGTCAGGGTGCCGTCGATCACCATTGGCGCGCCGACCACAATCACCGCGGCGTAGACCAGGCTCTGGATGGTCATCCCCCAGCTGATCAGGTTCTGCGTCAGTTCGCGGGTGCGCAGGCCGGATTCGGCGGTGATCTGGATATAGCTATTCCACTGCTGCAAAAAGCGGTTCTCCGCCTGCATCAGCTTGATGTCCTCCAGCCCCTGCACGCTCTCCACCAGCACCGCGTTGCGCAGGGTTGATTCATGCGCCGACTGCTTCGCCAGCTCCGCCAGTTTCTTCTGCAGCAGCAGGCCGGGCAGGACCATGATCACCGCCGCGACCGGGGCGATCCACGCCAGCTGCGGCGCGATGATCGCCAGCACCACCACAAACAGGAAGAAAAAGGGCAGGTCGACAATGGTCGAGATGGTGGAAGAAGTCACCATCTCGCGGATCTGCTCCAGCTCGCGCAGCTGGGAGATAAAGCTGCCGGTGGAGCGCGGAATGGCGCTGTGGCGCAGCCGCAGGGCGTGGCCGAACACGCGGTCTGAGACCCGCAGATCCGAGCGTTTGCCCAGCAGATCCATAATGTGACCGCGCGCCACGCGCAGCACAAAACCAAACAGGGTGGCGATCAGCACGCCGATGGTCAGGACGTAAAGCGTCGGGTAGGACTGGGCAGGGATCACCCGGTCATACACCTGCATGGAAAAGACAATGCCGGAGAGGGAGAGCACGTTGATGAACAGCGCCGCCAGCATCACCCAGCTGTACGGGCGCAGGTCGCGCATCACCAGCCGGTAGAGCCAGTCCGGGCGGTATTTTGAGATGTAGGCATCCACGCGGCTGTCCTTCAGCGCGGCCAGCGGGCGTAGGGCAATAACGTGGCGGATGGCGGGCAGCAGCGCGCTCATCGACAGACGGTTGGTATGCGTCTTGTCGTCGAAAAAGCTGACGTCCAGCGTGTCTTCCCCGTCGAAGCTCTCGACCACGCCGATTTTGCCGTCGTTCAGTGCCACCACCACCGGCAGACGCCAGCTGTTGATCGACTGCCGATCGGCCGTGAGCAGCTGGAACGTCAACCCGGCTTCCCGGGCAAGCTGCGTCAGGGCAGGTACCATCGGTTTGCCTTTCAGCCAGGGGGCGCCCGCAATCAGCGCTCCGGGCGAGCAGGCGACGCGGTAGCGCGTGGCAACAAAGCCAAACGCCTGCGCCCACTGCGCCAGCGCCTCATCCGTCATTGTTTCTTCTTGCGGAATTTCGCGTTGCTTCATGGCTGGATCTCCACGGTCTGGATGGTGCGGTTATCAAGATCGAACGCATGACGCAATTGTCCGGTGTTATAGAGGCAGTTGAGCTGTAACTGGTGCAACTGACCGAGGGTCTGTTGCTGGGTGAAGCGTGCCTGATAGACCTCCTGCTCGGCGTTGAGCACGTCCAGCAGCGGGCGCGAGCCGAGATCGAGATACTGCTGCTGGTAAAGCTCGCGTGTACGGGCGCTGAGCGCCTCCTGGCGGCCCTGAATTTGCAGCGTGCTTTGCAGGCTCATCACCTGGCTGCGGGCCTCCAGCAGTTTCTGGCGGACATCAAGACGGGTACGCTGAATGGTCGACTGCGCCGCTTCCACCGCGTGTCCGGCGGCGTTACGCCGGGCGGTGAGGCCGCCGCCCTGATAGAGCGGCATTTGCACCTTCACCCAGGCGGAATATTGCGTGCGATCCCGCGTTTCGCTGCCCGCGTAGCGATCGTTCAGATAGTGACGGACCTCCGGCTCCAGCGAGACGGTTGGCGTCATTTGCGCGTCGGCGTAGTCGAGGTTGGCCTGGGCGACGTTGGCCTGGGCCCAGGCGGCAAGGACAGACGGAACCAGACGATCGTCCGGCTCGGCGATGTCACAGCTGCGGGCCAGCTTTTGCGGAAAATCATTGCTGATCGCGTTCAGGCTGTTCCAGCCGAGAAAGCTCATCAGCGTGGCACGGGCGCTGTCGAGGCTGGCCTGATACTGCATCAGCTGCGCGCGCGCCCCTTCAATACGTGCGTCGGTCTGCACCACGTCAGAAAGCGAGGTCGCCCCTTCGTCGTTACGCTGACGGGTCAGTGTGCCTATTGAGGAGAGGGCATCGAGCTGCTCTTTGGCGGTGTCGACCATCTGCTGCCAGGTTTGCACCTGCACCATGGCGATGGCGGTATCGTGGGCGATGGTGTCGATGCTCACCAGCACGTTGGCCTGCTGCTGGGCAACGCCGGCATTTTCGGCCCGTACCTGGCTGGCCACTTTTCCGAAGTCGTAGAGCATTTGTGAAAGAGAGAGCACCAGCGACGGCGTAAAGCCGTTCTGATCGCCGTCGTGGGAGTACCCGTTGTCCATGCCCGCGTTAATTTGCGGATAGTATTTCGATTTGGCGACGTCGACTTCTTCGCTCTGTTCGTAGAGTTTGCCCACGGCTTCACCGATCGCCGGATGCCAGGTAACGGCACGGTTGACGGCCTCGCCAAGCTGTAATGAACCGGGCGCGGCGTTGCCAGCCGCAGGGGCGACACGGCCATTCAGTGAGGGGAGTTCCTGCGTTTCGCGCAGTTGTCCGGTATTGATGGTCGCCGCCGGACTCGCGCACAGAGCGGGCACAGATATCAGGCAGCACGAGAGCCACCAGTAAGGCATCTTCATTCCCATGTCATGTCCCTAATAAAATAAGTGCAGCTTTATTATTAATCCCCGGGCGCTGTGCGCCCGGGTTAGTACTACAGCTGTTATGTGGTAATGATGTGTTGCTGGTTAACGAGCTCGTCGTAGGTGGTTTGAACGCCATCAAGCGTCACGAGCGTGGTATTAGTGTAGGTGCTCCCTGCACCGTCACGGTCGATGGAGATCACGGTATTACCATTACTATTAGTGACATGGAGGTAGTTCCCGAGCGTGGAGGCGCTACCGTTCCAGCCCACCAGCAGGTCGCTAATGTCGATTTTATCCCCCTGCGCCAGCGAGAAGCCGGTCCAGTGGTCGCCCGCGGTGCTGCTGACGTTCCCCCCCGTGGCATTCCCTACCGTATTGTTCAGCACCTGGTAAATCAGCGTGTCGCCGTAGGCGGTGCCGGTAATGACGTCGTTGTGTTCAGAGCTGATGAACTGCGGCGCCATGTTGATGGTCAGCGAGGCGCTGTCCGTCTTCCCGGTGGCATCGGTCAGGGTGTAGTTGAAAGTCTCCTTCGAGGTCATGGATGAGAGCGATACCCCGCTGTTGAGGGTATAGGTGTAATGTCCGTCAGCGGCAATCGCCAGGGTGCCGTAATGGCCGGTGATATTGACGGTGGCGCTGCCGGTGTACGGATCCAGCGTGGTGGTCACGCCGTTGTAGCCGGTAATACTGACGCGTGTATCCACCGAGTGGAGCTGATCCAGCACGCCGCCCGAGTCGGTGCCGTCAAAGATATTGCCGTTGACGGTGTGAGTACCCGTGGCGTCAAAATCAGTCAGCGAGTAAGTGGTGCCGTTGACGCTTGGGGTAATGGTAATGTTCCCGACGCTCAGCCCCGGTACGCTACCGGTATAGCTCAGCGTGTAGGTCCCGGCGTTGAGATCCAGCCCGGTCAGCGGAACGTCAATACTGCCGTTCAGTAACGAAATGCCGCCGAAGGAGCCGCTGCGGATCACGCCCGAGCCGTCGCTGATTGTCCAGTTCACCGTCAGTCCGCCCAGCGACAGCAGCGAGGCCACGTTAAAGTGCAGCGAGGCGTTATGCAGCGCGGTGTTTGGATCCACCACAAAAGTTCCGCTGCCGCTACCCTGGGTTGACGAGAGCAAGGCCGTCGTCCAGCTTGCCGTACCCACGGTGGTATCGGAGTACGCTGACGTATGGTGTACTGACGTTACATCCATCACGGCGCTAACATCGTTCACCGCATTCATCGGCTGGGCGGTTGGAGTGATGTTGAGCGATGCCGTGTCTTTCGTGCCGTTTGGCGCGGTGACGGTATAGACGAAGGTATCCGGCGTGCTGATATGGTCCACACCGACACCACTCCTCAGGGTATAGGTGTACTGACCGGATGAATTAATGGTCAGCGTGCCGTATTCCCCCTGAATGGTGGTGGTGCCAGTGCCGTTGACCGCCACGCCGTTCACTTCGGTAACCAGCGTGCCTGCTGGAACCGGGTCATTCGCCAGCACGTCGCCCGTGGTCGTCTCGCTGATACTCGATACGCTGTAGACATGATCCTGCAGAACGCTCAGCGTGTAGGCCGTCAGGGCGGTGATCCCGGACGCGGTATTCAGCAGGAACAGGTACTCCCCGGCAGGCAATTGCAGCGTCAGCTGAGGTGACGTGCCGCCCAGCAGCGGGGCACGCAGCCAGCCCGACTCGACGCGTACCTGCTCGAAAGTCTGGGTGGCGTTGTTAAATTTATAGACGTACAAATCAAACACCGACGCCAGCGCCACGCCGCCAACGGAGGCCTGGATGGTCATGGTGCGGGTGGTGCCTTCCTCCACGTTATAGATAATGGGGTTGGTCATATCGTCCAGCAGGTTAAGCCCGAGCGTGTTGCCGAGATTGATACCCACCAGGGTAAAGCCGCCCTGAGACGAGGTGCCGTTATTGATTTCGTGCACGCTGGTGTCGAAGGTCAGGGCGTTGGTATCGTCCACGGCGACAATGCCGTTGCTGACGGTTCCCGTTCCGAGCGACACCACCAGCTGTGCCGAGGCGCTGACGCCGTTATGGGTGATGGTGTAGGTGAAGCTCTCTGTCCGGCCAATGACTGCCGCGCTGGTGTCGGTCAGGGTGTAGGAGTAGCTGCCGTCGCGGTTAATGGTCAGCGTACCGTATTGTCCTGGGACCACCGTCCCGTCGGCATTGATGTTGGTGGTAACACCTTGCGCATTCGTAACGGCGGAGATCGTGGTTCCGGCCGGGGCGTTGTCGCTGCCAGCGGTCGGGTCTGTATCCAGAATCACGTTCCCGTTGAGGCTGGTATCGCCCGTGACCGTGCCCGGACCGGTCTCTTTCACCGCCACGTCGAGGCTGGTGTAGGAGCCGGTCGCCAGCAGGTTGGTGTTATAGCTGAGCACACGGTAGTTGCCGTCAGCCAGCCCGGTCAGGTTCAGCGATACGCCGGTGGCACCGAGGGTCAGCAGGTCAGCAAACTGCGGCTGTCCGGTATCCACCACGGTGGTCCAGGCGCCGTTGACGTAGTGCTGCACCACCAGCTCAAGGGTGTTAAGCAGAGAGAGCACAGCCCCCGTGGCGTTGGCGTTCACCACGATATCCGCGCTCCCGCCGTTGCCCACCGTGAAGTTCACCTGCGCGGTGTCGTTCCCGAGCAGCGTCAGGACGTTGCCCACGGCGCCGACCAGCAGGAAGCCGTAGTCGCTGTACTGGCTGTTGGTGACGGTGGCCGTGGTACTGAGATCCAACTCTTCGACGTTATTGCTGGCGGAGAGCGGCACCACCGGCGCGAGCGCCGAGCCGGGCAGCGAGGTGTTGCCCGCCGCGTCGGTGGCGGTGATCTGCAGCGTCTGGCCTTCGGTCTGTTTATTCGTAAAGGTATAGCTGTAGGTGCCGTTACTGCCCGCAATGGCGGTTACCGTTGAGCCGTCCGCAAGGCGGATACTGACGGTGCTGCCGGCTTCCGCATTCCCGGTCAGCACGCTACCGTCGGCGTTGAAGGTCCCGGTAGGGGCCGTTGGGGCGGTCACGTCGACGATAACGGTTGTCGAGAGCGAGATCGGGCTGGTGCCGGCTGAGTTGGTTGCCGTGGCAGTAAAGGCGTGCGATCCCTCGCTTAATGCCGGGGTCGTAAAACTCCAGTTACCGCTGGCATCCGCCACTACCGTACCCATCGACACGCCATTGTTATACAGCGTGACGGTGGCGTTCGGCTGTGCGGTGCCGCTCAGGGTTGGCGTGGTGTCATCGGTGGTTTTACCGTTGGTCAGCCCTCCGGTAACGCTACCGACGTTATCGTCAATGTTGGCGATAACCGGCGCGTTTGGAATGTTGGTTGATGGCGCAACCACCGAGGCGCTGACGCCAGCGTTACCTGCCTTATCGGTCGCGTAGACCAGCAGCGCTTCACCGTTGGTCTGCGCCGTGGTGAGGGTAGCGCTAAAGTTGCCGTTACCGTCCGCCGTCGCGGTACCGAGCACCGTTCCGGTACCGCTGGTGATGGTGACGGTGCTGCCCGCTTCAGCGGTACCGGTGACCTGGGTTCCGTTAGCGATCACCTGCAGGCTGGTCGGTGCGCCCGGTGCCGTCAGGTCAACCAGGATTGTGGTCACGGTCGATGGCGTGCTGGTATTGCCCGCGGCATCGGTGGCGGTGGCGGTGAAGCTGTGCGAACCTTCCGTCAGCGTGGTGGTGGTTTGCGCCAGCGTCCAGTTGCCGTTGGCATCGGCGGTGACCGTGCCAACCAGCGTGCTACCGTCGTAGATACGCACCGTCGCATTGGCTTCGGCGGTACCGCTCAACGCTGGTCGGGTGTCGTTGGTCGGGTTATTGCCCGTCACCGGCCCGGTAACGCTGCCCACGTCGTCTACAATCGCGCTGATTACCGGTGCGGCTGGCGCGGTGGCATCCACGTTGATCACATACCCGGTGGTGGGTGCGCTGGCGTTGCCCGCCGCATCGGTGGCGGTAAACGTCAGGCTGTGTTGACCATCGCTGAGCGCTGGGGATGGAGTAAAGCTCCAGTTACCGCCGGTGGCGACAACGCTGCCAATCTGCACGCCGTTATCGAAGATTTTCACCGTCGCGCCCGTTTCCGCCGTCCCGGTGAGGGTTGGCTGCGCGTCGTTGGTCAATCCGCCATTGGCGACAGGCGTGGCGGCATTCCCGACGTCATCCACAATGCTGCTCAGCACCGGCTGCGCAGGCGGCGTGGTGTCGATGGTCAGGTTGAAGGTCGCTGACGGCGCGCTGGTGTTACCTGCCGCATCCGTCGCCTGAGCCGTAAAGCTATGTAGACCGGTTGCCAGCGAGGTGGTCAGCAGAATGCTCCAGTTTCCGCTGGCATCCGCGGTACCGGTGCCCACCAGCGTCGTTCCTTCATAAATGTTCACCGTGGCAAACGGCTCGCTGGTACCAACGAGACGCGGAAGGGTGTCGTCGGTGCTTTGTCCAGAGCTGACAGGGCCGATGATCGTGCCCACGTCATCAACCGCCTGGCTGATAACCGGCGCGTTAGGCGCAGTGGTATCCACCACCAGCGTAAAGTCAGGCGATGCGGGGCTGACGTTGCCCGCCGCATCGGTGGCCGTGACGGACCAGGTGTGGCTACCATTCGCCAGCGCTGTGGACGGGGTAAAGCTCCACGCGCCGCTGCCGTCAGTCTGGGCGGTGCCGACCTGCTGCCCGTCCTGATAGACAGTGATGGTCGCGTTGGCCGCGGCTGTGCCGCTAAGGGTTGGGGTGGTGTCGTCCGTACTCTGCCCGGAGGAGAGCGGTGTCTGAACGCTGCCCACGTTATCGCTCGCGGTCAAAATGGACGGCGCTGTCGGTGCGGAGGTATCCACCGTCAGGTTAATCGGTGCCGACGTGCTGCCGGTATTGCCTGCAGTATCGGTGGCGTTGAAGGTGATGGCATGTGGCCCTTCCGTGAGCGCGGTACCCGGGGTGAAGGTCCAGTTCCCTTGAGCGTTGACGACCGCGGTACCAATCTCGCTGCCATCAACAATGATGTGCACCGTGGAACCGACTTCGCCCGTGCCGTTGAAGGTGGGTTTTGTGTCGTTGGTGCTGTTGCCGCTGGTGAGCGTCCCGGTGACCGGACCGACATCGTCAATCACGCTGGTGACCACCGGCGCGGAAGGACCTGCGGTATCAACCGTGAAGACGAAGACCGGCGAGTTGGCTGAGACGTTACCGGCGGCATCGCTGGCGTTGATGCGAATGTTATAGCTGCCATCTCCCAGCGCCGGATTAGGGGTAAAGCTCCAGTTGCCGTTACTGTCTACCGGTGCGGTACCGATTTCCACGCCATTGTTCAGGATGTGGATGGTACTGCCGACAGCGCCTGTCCCGCTGAGCGTTGGCGTGGTGTCATTGGTGACCTGGCCGGTGGTGAGATTACCGACAATCCCGCCCGCCACGTTGTCGCTGACGGTTTCCAGCACGGGGACCGTTGGCGCCGTCAGGTCAACCACCACGCTCCAGGCGTTTGACGACAGGCTGACGTTACCCTGCGGGTCAGTGGCCTTGACGGTGAAGCTGTGTGGCCCTTCGACGAGGGCGGTCTCAGGCGTAAAGCTCCACGCGCCGGTACCGTCCGCCGTGACGATGCCAAGCTGCGTATTGCCATCAAAGATCGTCACCACGCTGTTCGCTTCCGCCGTACCGGAGAGGGTAGGCGTTGCGTCGTTGGTAGTATTGCCGCTGACCACGGTCGTGGCGGTGTTGCCGACATCATCGGTGACGTTAACAATCTCCGGGGTGGTGGAGCTGGTGTCAACCACGATGGTGAAGCCTGCCGATGGTACACTCTGGTTGCCCGCCGGATCGGTTTCACGGATGGTCAGGACGTTATTGCCCTCCGCCAGCGCGGACGGCGTGAAGCTCCAGTTACCCGTCTGGCCGACCACGGTGGTGCCCAGCAGGGTGCCGTTGCTGTAAATGGAGATAGTATCGCCCGCCGTGCCGCTACCGGTCAGGGTTGGGCGGTTGTCATTGGTGGTCTGCCCGTCCGTGAGTGGACCGGTGCCCGGGCCGACATCATCAATAACTGCGCCAATAGCAGGCGCATCAGGGGCGGTGAGATCAACAGTGACGGTCGCCACCGGCGAACGTCCGCTGGTTTCGCCATTCAGCGTGGCGGTGACCTCAAAGGTGTGCGCTCCTTCACCCAGCGGCAGAGCTGGCGTATAGCTCCAGTTGCCGTTTGCATCGGCGGTCACGGTTGGCAGCAGAACCTGCACGCCATCCTGATAGACAGTGATTATGCTGCCTGGCTCTGCCGTCCCGACAAGGGTCGGCGTCGTGTCGTTTGTGGTTTTGTCTTTCACATCGCCCGTGACCGGGGTCGTATCGTCGTTGATGACCGTAATGACGGGCACGTCCGGGAGGTTCGGCTGCGTACCGGTGACGGTATAGGAGGCTTCAGGGCTGAGATTCCCTGCGGCATCCGTGGCGGTGATGGTCAGCGCCGCGCCGTCCTGCTGGGCCGGGCTGAGCGCCACGGAGAAGTTGCCGCCGGAGACCACCCCGGTACCGATCATGTTACCGCTGGCGTCTTTGACGATAATGGTGGCGCCCTCTTCGCCGGTACCGGTCAGCGGCGTCCCCTGTGCGGCCACGCTGATATTGTCCGGCGCTGCCGGAAGCACGGTATCCACCGTGACGGCAAGCGGCGCAGAGTCTCCGGAAGCGTTACCTGCCGGGTCGACCGACGAGACGGTGAAGCTGTGTGGGCCTTCCGCCAGCGTGGTGTCGGCGGTCCAGCTCCAGGTCCCATCCGACTGGACGGTGACCTGTACTGTGGATGGCGTACCGTCCACGCTGACAATCACGGTGGAACCCGGCTCGCCGGTGCCGTTGAGGGTTGGCGTACCGTCGCGGGTGTAGAGCGTCCCGTTGGTGAGCTGGCTGTCTTCAACGCTGTTAATCAGCGGGATCTCAGGATCAGTGGTATCGACGGTGACGGTATAGACCGGGCTGAGTGTGCTGAGGTTACCCGCTGCGTCAACTGCCGCAACGGTGATGTTCAGCGGGCCATCCGTCTGTGTGGGCAGGGTCAAAGACCATTCGCCGTTAACCACAACCACGCTTCCAAGCTCGACTCCGTTGTTGTAGACGATCACCGTTTCACCCGTCACACCGGTTCCGCCGACGGTTGGTGTGGTATCTGTAGTAAAACCGCCATTCGGCTCACCGGCGACGGCGCTAATCACCGGGGTATCCGGTGCGATGGTATCGACGGTGATGGTGATCCCCGTAGAAGGGTCAGAGACGTTACCCGCCTCGTCGGTGGCGGTAGCGGTAAATTCGTGGCTGCCCTCGTCAATGGCGCTTTCAGGACGCCAGCTCCAGTTGCCGTTGCCGTCTACCGTGACATTACCCACGGCGGTTGGCGTGCCGCCATCAACGCTGTCGTAAATGGTAATCACGTCATTCGGCGTGCCGGTCCCACTCAGTACCGGACGCGGATCGTTGATGGTTTCGCCATCGGCAACCGGGCCGGTTATCTGGCTGACGCTGTCGGTAATGACCGGGACCGCGGGCGCAGCCGGCGCGTCGGTGTCGATGGTGATAGTCACCGGCTGGGACGGGGCGCTTTCGTTGCCCGCGCCGTCCTTGTTGGTGACGGTCAGGGTAATGTCATAGGTGCCGTTGGGCAGGTCGGTGGATGGCGTCCAGCTCCAGTTGCCGTCGCCGTCCACCACGGCGTCACCGATTTTGTCGGTGCCGTTGTAAATCGTCACCGTATCGCCCGGATTACCGGTACCGCTCAGCGTCGGCGTGGTATCACGGGTGGTTTCCCCCGGGTTCAGCGACGTGGGTGCTGAGCCATCCGGGTTTACGGTGATGGCTGGCGTGTCCGGTGTGGCCGGTGCGACGGTATCAATCACCAGCTCGAACGGATCCGAAATCGAGGTATTCCCGGCGGCATCTGTGGCATGGATCGTCAGCGAATGCGGGCCGTCGGTGAGCGGCGTGGTAGGGGTAAAGCTCCAGCCGCCGCTGCCGTCGAGCGTTGCGGTACCGAGCAGCGTGGTGCCGTCATACACGGTGATGACCGTGCCATCCGGGGCGCTCCCCTGAAGTAACGGCTGGGTGTCATCCGTGGTATCGCCGCTGCTGAGCGGGCCTTTAACGTCTCCGGCGTCGTCGATGACGGTTGCCAGCGTCGCGACCGGCGGTGGGGTGGTATCAACGGTAAAGGTAAATCCACCGGATACCGGGCTGGTGTTACCGGCGACGTCGGTGGCGATCGCGGTCAGGGTATGCGTGCCGTCGCCAACCGGCGTGGTGGGCGTAAAGGTCCACGCGCCGCTGCTACCGACCACCGCGGTGCCAATATCGACGCCATCCAGACGGATGGTGATCGTTGAGCCGGGTTCACCGGTACCGTTGAGCGTCGGCGTTGCGTCATTGGTGGTGTCGTTGACACCCACCGGGCCGGTGCCCCCAGGGACATTATCGACAAGCTGGGTGATGGCGGGCGCATCAGGCGCCGTTCCGTCAATGGTAATGGTCCAGGCGTTTGAAACGTTACCGTTGCTTGATGTCGCCGTCAGTACATGGGCACCTTCGGCCAGCGGGGTGGATGGCGTAAAGGTCCACTGGCCAGATGATGGAACAACAACCGTGCCGAGGACGTCGCCGCCGCTATGGATGGTGATGGTCGAGCCTGGCTCCGCCGTGCCGTTCAGGGTAGGGGTGCGGTCATTGGTAATCCCATTCTGGCTGATGGGGCCTGTGACGCCGGGTTGATCATCCACCACAGAGAGGATATCGGGTGTTGTGTCCGGTGCGGTGAGGGACGCAGCCGGACTCTGGTTGCCCGCCGCGTCAGTGGCTACCACCGAAAGCTGCTCGCCGTTTGTTTGTGCAGGCGAAAGGGTCGCAACAAAGTTACCGTTGCCGTCAGTGGTGGCGCGGCCAATCACGTCGCCGTTGCTGTTGGTGATGACGATTTTGCTGCCTGGCTCGGCGGTGCCGGTAACCTGGGTTCCCACCGGGTTAATGGCAATAACGGGCAGCGCCGGTGGCGTGGTATCCACGGTAAAGTTCACCGGCTGCGATTCTGCGCTCTGGTTGCCCGCCGCATCGGTTTGTTTAATGGTGATTGAGTGCGGGCCTTCCGCGAGCGGGTTGTCTGGCCTGAGACTCCAGGTGCCGTTTGGCAGCACGGTGGTTTGCCCAATTAGCACACCATTGTCATAGACCTGGATTGTGCCGCCAGGCTCTCCCCGTCCCGCCAGCAGTGGTTCAGAGGAGTCGGTGAACTGGCCAGCGGTAATTGCGCCTTTAATGGCCCCGGTCTCATCGCTCAGTACAATCGCCGTGGGCGTTGCCGGAGGGGTGAGATCCACGGTGAGGGTGAATACCGGAGAGGCGGGTCCGGTGTTGCCAGCGGCATCGGTTGCCCGAATGGTGAACTGGTGGGTGCTTTCACCAAGATTGACCGATGGCGTGAAGGTCCACGTGCCGTTGCTGCCGGTGACCGCCGTGCCAATAGCGACAGAGCCGTCATAGATGGTTACGGTGGAGCCTGGTTCGGCGGTACCCGAGAGCTGAGGACGCGGATCGTTAGTGCTGCCTCCGCTGCTTACTGTTCCTTTGCCGGGATCAATATCGTCCGTTGCGCTGCTAATGGTGGGCGCGCCGGGCGCAACCGTATCGACAACAAAACTGACGGCAGTGGATGCCGGGCTGGTATTGCCTGCCGCATCGGTCGCGGTTGTGGTAATGGTGTGGCTGCCGTTGGCGAGATCGGTGGTGGGGGTAAAGCTCCAGCTACCTTTAGCATCCACCGTAGTGGTGCCAATCTGCTTGCCGTTATCGTAGAGAGTGATGGTGCTGCCTGGCTCGCCGATACCGCTGAAGGTCGGGCGGGCATCATCGGTGCGCTGGCCGTTTTCCAGCGGGCCCGCTTTGTCGCCGGCATCGTCATTTACCAGCAGGATGTCCGGGGCATCCGGCGCGGTGGTGTCCGGAGCGGTTACGGTCGTGCCCGGGCTGGTATTCCCGGAGGAATCCGTCGCGGTGGCGGTAATTTGTTCGCCGTTAGTCAGCGGCGTCCCCAGGTCGATGGTGAATTTACCGTCGCTGCCGGTTTTACCGGTGCCGATGACGTTGCCGTCGGCGTCTTTCAGCGTGATGGTACTGCCCGGTTCGGCGGTACCGGAGACGGTTTTACCATCCGGCGAGAACTGAAGGCCGGATGGCGCATTCGGAGGAGTGGTATCCGGATCGGAAGGGTTTGTCGGCGTGCCGGGGTTGCTGCCGTTGTCATCATCGTCACCCCCCCCGCCACCACCACCGGAGCTTGCCGCCGCCGCGATGCCACCGGCGGCAACAATACCACCCAGCGCCCATGGCCAGATGGCCGCGCCACCGGTATCACTTCCGGATGCCGCAAGCAGCACGTCTGTCGACGCGATAGATTCATACGTGGCGGCCCCGGCAGGATCTTCTATCCACCATAACGCACCGTCGCTGTCCTGGAGTACCAGCTGGCTTACGCCCTGCGCGTCCGTGACGTAGAAATTTTTAAGGGTTATTACTTCCCCTGAGTGCAGTGTCACCACCAGATCGTTACCACTTCGCGCGAAATGGGAGACATCAGCTCGCTCTACATGAAGCTCAACGATAGAGGAATGGCTCAGCGTAACCTGTGTGCCTTCCGTCGTAGTTTCCACGCCAGTAAGTTTTGATATAACAGAGATTTGGCTCATTTCGTTATGACTCCAGCAGAGTTACCGTGAACGGCGAGCAAGACGAGCCATCTCTGTAGAAGGTAAAGGGCGCCCCCGGCGGAGTGACTGTTAATTAAACAGTCCTCACCGTCTTTTTTAGAGCGAACGATGCCCGCCAGAATTCAGAGTGGCAACATCAGAGCGAATCTAATTACATATGAAAGAAATACGTTTTATTTGTGTTTTGCGTCTTTTAAAACCCTGTAATTAATAGAGGAATTCGTTTTGAGGAGATAAAAATGATATAGCCAGAAAACTCTGAATGTGCAAATTAAGCTTGCGTAAATAAAGGGGTAAACAATGAAGAGGGCATTAATGTATTGATGGTGTTTATTGATGTGTTTTTCTATCGTTATGTTTTTAATGTCTTTTTATTTTCCGTGTGTTGTGACTTAGTCATCTTGAAGATGCAGTGTAATTATTGGTGGGAGATGTTTTAAATATAATTTAAATTGTGATTATTTAATCGTGCTTAATGTGTGTTTAAGTTAGGGTAACGTTTTTGATATAAGATATATTATATCACCGGTGTAATAAAATATATTCTTGTAGGGGGTTAAAACTCTGCTAGCGGTTGCAGGATAATAATAATGGGAAGATAGATATAAAATAACCTGATTTATTTTCAATGTGATTACGTCGCAGGCATGATTTTCAGGACGGTAAAAAATCGCGGAAGAATGAATAAAAACCGCCGGTCGGGCGTTTACTGACGTCACTCCCTTCTAACCCAGGAGCTTTATATGAACACGACCTCGTTTCGCCTGATCCCGGTGCTGATTTTTTCCCTGCTGTCTCCGCTGGCGCTGGCAATGGGCGATAATAGTACCGAGAGCAAAACGCCCGACTGTCCTTCCGGACAGGTGTATGACAGCGCCACCCAGAAATGCGTGCCGGACAAGAGCAGCAGCCTCAGCGATCAGGACAAAACCAACTATGCGTACCATCTCGCGAAGAAAGGGGAGTACCAGGCGGCGCTGAATCTGCTTGATTCACTGAAAAATAGCAATACGGCTGAAGCGTGGAACTATCGCGGGTTCGCCACGCGCAAACTTGGCCGTACGGACGAAGGCATTGGTTACTACCAGCGCGCGCTGGCTATCGCACCGGATTATGCCAAAGCCCGGGAGTATCTCGGTGAAGCGTGGATGGTAAAAGGACGACCCGATCTCGCGAAAGAACAACTGAAGGTGATTGCCGGTATTTGTGGCCAGTCCTGCGAGGAGTATCGCGACCTGCAGGCCGCCATCAACGGACATCCGGAATCCTGATTTTCTCGTGGAGGGAAAACTCATCGCAACCAGTGAGGTTCGTCAACAGTTAGCCGCACACCTGTCGCGTCTCTGGCGCTATGGACTGGTGTTGTCACGCAACAGGGATATCGCCGAAGAGCTGGTTCAGTCCACCTGCGTGCGTGCGCTTGAAAAAAGCAGCCAGTATACGCCGGGCACACGCATCGACAGGTGGCTGTTCGCGATCCTGCACTCAATCTGGATCTCTGAACTTCGGGCGCGATACGTGCGTCAGGGGCAGGGATTTGTGGCCAGCGACGAACTCCTCGCGCCGGATACCCGCGAACAGGATGAGACGCGCCTGCATTATCTGAAGGTGATGCAGCGCGTTAACGCCTTGCCCGAAGCCCAGCGTAACGCGGTATTTTTGGTTTATGTCGAAGGCTTTACCTACCAGGAGGCGGCGGACACGCTGGCAGTGCCGATCGGTACCGTGATGAGCCGGCTGGCCACGGCACGGGCTCGGCTTGCCAGGTCCGCCGACGCACTGCCTCCGGTAAAGGAGAAACGTTCTTGAACGCGCACCGTTTTGCACCGCCCTATAACGACGACGCTATCGTGGCATGGATAGATGGCGAGATGTGCCGCGCCGACGCACAGCAATTTGAAGAGCATTTAAACAGTGACGAACGCCTCTCCGAGCGAACCGCCGAACTGATGAAAAGCAGCCAGGATTACGCCGGGGCGTTTGCCTCCCTGCTGGATGATGCGCCTCTTGAGACGATGCAGGCGCGTCTGACGGCGCTTCCTGACCCACGGCCCTCCACGCCGGTTGGCGTCAGCAGGCGGGCGCTGATTGCCGCGTCGGTCAGCTTTTTGATGGTCGGCTCCGGGCTGGGCTACCTGTTGCGGCCCGCTTCCGCGCCAGCGGATGAGAACGCCCATATTCGCGACCTCGAAGCGCAATATATGTCCCTGTACAGCGTCGAGACGCTGCTGGATATGGACAGCGCAGCGCCGGTCCTGCAGCGCGGGCTCGAACGGGCGGCGCAGGATATCGGCATGAAGCTAACTATGTCGCAGCTTATTCTGCGAGGGGCTGAGCTTAAAATGGTGCGCATGCTGCGCTATGAAACGACCTCTATCGCGCAGATTGCCTGGCTCAACGCCGACTACGGCCCAATGGCGTTCTGTATCTCGCCTGTCGATGAGAAGGCGACGGCCTCGCTCCGCCAGGAGCAGCGGCACAGCATGAACCTGGCGTGGTGGCAGGATGCGGGCTATCAGTTTGTCCTGATTGGCCGCAATCCGCCGTCTCACCTGCGGGCAAACGCGGAGCAGCTACAGCGCCTCATCTCAGGATGACGGCACATCGTTCGTCTTGATTGCAATGGCAATGGCTATACGATCGTCCACGACCAGCGCAAACTTATCCATTCCATAGGTTGCGCGCGAGATCGCCGTGGTGGCATCAAGCCGGGGGGACTGTGCATGCGGGTCTTTCAACACGGCCTCCAGGATCACCGGCCGGGCAATGTTTCGTACGATCAGCGTGCCGAATACCCTGAACCGCCCGGCGCTCTGAGCGACCACGCGTGAGCTAATGAACTCGATGGTCGGGTAGCGCTCGGATTCAAAAAACATGTCGCTTTTCAGCTGCCAGGTGAGCAATTTGTTAGAAGCCACCAGAGTTGATACGGGAATGGTGACGTGAATATGGTCGTCGACGTCGTTATCCGGGTTGAGCGTCACGGCACCCGTCACGCCGCTGAACGTCGCCCAGGAGAGAATGCCGCCGAAGGCATGCCACGATAGCCGAATAGCGGTGTTATCGCTGTCGATAAGATAGCTTTTTGGGGCGGCGTACAGGGACGGGCATAACAGCAGGGCGGTCAGAATGGCTAAAAGGCGATACATAGTGGTTTCTCCGATAAACGCGCACTGCGTAAACGCCTGAGGGGCTAATTGTATTCGAAGAAATAAAAAAGGCCGCAAGCGCGGCCTTTTTTTGAGCGTAAAGATTACTCAGTGACTTTCTTTTCCAGCTCGCTGGCACCTTCTTTGGTTTTGTTCCAGCCTTTCTCAGCGCCTTCTTTGGTGGCATCCCACCCTTTCTCGGTGCCTTCTTTGGTTTTATGCCAGGCTTTCTGGGAATCTTCGCTGACCTTGCTGCCCAGGCTCTCGCTTTTACCTTCCGCAGCATGCTGCTGTTTCAGCTTCAGCTCTTCACCTTTGTTCTGCTCTTCGTGCAGTTTTTGCTTCGCCTCATTGGCGTTTGCGTTCGCTGCCGCGACGGTATCATCAGTTGCATGTGTGGTCGCAGCAAATACTGGGGAAGCCAGCAGAACGGCAGATAATGCGATAATTGTTTTTTTCATAATATCCTCATTTAACGTTTTCGGTTATGAGCGTGATTCAGCTTGGCACAGGCGAAGCGGGATGGCTTTAGGAAAAAACTGTAATGAGATCAATGCATCCTGACGCGGGGTATTTTGCCTAAGGATTATCCAAAGGATAAAACGCCTATTTCTGCGAGGGCGGCGAGGGTCAGGAGAATGAAAAGTATGACGGTTATGGGTCTGTACATGGTGGGGTTCCTTCCGGGTGGGGGCGGCTAATCCGTAGCGCTGGGTGGTATTTTTTATTCTGAATCGCGGGAGGGGAGGTGTCGTTGATGTGTGTCAAAGGGAAAGGGGAGCGGGGGGGATGGTACTGAACAGCCCGCAGCGGTTATACCGTGTGGGCTTTCAGGATTTCATCAGATGAATGGGGTTATTACCGATTCTGGTTGGCTATCTGTGTCTGCATAATTCTCAGAAGCATTTATCAAGCTCAGCAGAAAGCCTTTTCATTCTGTTAAATAATGACTTCAGCTTACGTTTTCCGACACCGGTGTGGCAGAAATCGTTATGTACTTTTTCAGACCAGACTCCCGTTTAACACCTTTTGGATCGGAAACAAAAGGAAGCCGCAGGCAAGGTGAATCTGATACTTTCAGTGTCCAGATATTGTCCCCAATAAACGTGAAATCTACGCTATCGTCAGTGACCTGGAGATTCGCAAAACTCCCTGTCGAGTACTCATTTCCTATACGAACAATTTCTTTAAGTCCGTCATGAACGTCAATAAGGGCAATCGTCAGGGATTCCTCGAAAATAATGTCATCCGTAAGAAACAGGATGTAACGCTGCTCATTAACCTGGACCGCTGCTTCAAACACTTGCCCCGGTACAATAATGCCGGTGCTTTTACCATTTAGCACAACGTCAGATTGAGCCTGAGATACATCGGTAGCATCGCGAACCTTAACCAAAGATATTGAATTAACCTGTTGCATAATCAATTCCACAAACGTCCCATTTCCTATGCAGCAAGAGCGCCGCCGACGAAGCCACCGATGAGCACACAAACAGGCGCGCCTGGCCCACACATTAATCCGGCCATTGCGCCACCTGCAGCAGCACCAGCAATATCTGCACCGTTAATAGCTATCTGTCTGCCTGATTCAGAAACCTTATCATCAGCGGTATAAATTTCGTAAACAGAAATCGCGATTGAAAGAACAATCAGGCCCCTTCCAATGCGAGAGAGTTGCATCATTTTCATGTTTACTTGCGGGTTAGACTTGCCTGCGGATTCAACGATACTTGCATATATCTGATTTTTCTGTGTTTCCGAAAGGCTGTTAAAGTTTGCCTGAGGGCCGAATAAAGCTTTCGCTTTTTTCGCTACCAACTCATTAAGCGTTTTACCCTCACTTTTATATGTTCGGCCATTGCCCGTCCAAGTGAAGTGCTGCGCGATCTCACCATATCCATTATAAGATTTCTGGTTGTCTGGGCTTCTTGCGCCGCCTTTTCCCATGAGATCACACCTGCATTGGCCTTTGCCCTTAAGTCAGCGTATCGTCAGTGAATGCTCATCGAATGCTTGGCCACGTTTCGCAAGCTTTAATCCTTTGACAGGGTTATACGTTCACCGGCGACCACCTTTAACCGTGCCAGTGTGTAAGCACGGCCAGCTATCAGGAGAAACATACGTGACCACACTGACGCTACAGAAAGCCTTTGAGGTCTGCCAGGCCAATAAATCCAACTGGATGCAATGCAGGGATGAACTGAAGCAGGTCGAACAGGCATACTGATAACAGCTTGCCAGTAGCGGCCATAGCCTGCAAACGCTGCGCGAGATTATCGACGTGAAAAAGTGGGAAATTAATCAGGCTGCCGGGCGTTATATCCGTTCGCAGGAGGAGGTGCATCAGCATCCGCGACCGTTTAAATGATTTTATGCAGGTGTACGGCGCGGAGCTGGCCGCCCGTTCAGCGCTGCGCCATGCAGTACTCACTCGACTATCTAAGGGAGGCGCTACAGCTCTGGCTGGTCGCCGGTGAAAAAATTAATTATTCGGAGCAGGATAATGCCATTTTAACGGCCATCAGATTCAGGCCTGACGCGGCTTCGCGAGATGATAGTCGTGAAAAATTCACGCCAGCACAGAACCTGAATTACACCCGCCGCCGTGCAGAACTGGCCGTGCGGTAGTCCGCTTAAAAATCCCCGAAAATCCCGCCATTTTTACGTATAAAAGCCATGCATGCATAAGGTGCATGGTTTTGCATGGGTTTTACAGACACTGGATCCCCCGCCTGCACCAGCACTGGCGCGCCCTGAGGCCGGTCATGCACCTGCATTAAAAGCGCCCTCTTAAGCGGGCAGGCGTGGCGGGGAAAACATTGCGCGCATGGATAGAAATAATTAATTTTTAATCCCCCTCAATATCTAAGATTGAGGGGGCTATGCCTTTTAGTCGTTCTCTAAGCTCAATTCCTGAATTTTGATTTTAACGGGGCCCTTTTCCTTAAGGCGAGGGAATAACTCAGCGTTACTCGCGATGATAATTACTACAGACTGTTTATCACTGACATTCCATTTCGAAAAATTTATATTTTGCCGGTCTAGCCATGAAGCTATGTCTGGATTAGTGCCAACTTGATTAAATAGACGAGCAATTGCTCTTGAACCTGATGTTGATTCATCATCTGAATAATTCAAGACGTCTGAAAAATACTTTAATAAAGCGAGTGGTCTTTTAACATCAAGGTCTCTCATGTATATCAAATCACTTAGATCTCTTAATGCTATTTCTTTGGTGTTATCTGATAAGGTATCAAAAATGAGGCGAGGGAGCGGTCTGTCTATAGCGTCAATTTTATATGTTTCATAGAAATTAAAAATGAAATCTTTAGCAAAATCGAAATGCTCAGAATTTTTCTTCGAGAACTCTAGGATCTTCGAGTAGGAAGGGTGGTTTTCATTAGCGATTTTATTGAATTTATCTTGTGTGTCTACCTCACCTTTGAAACTTTCAATCAGCGATCTTGTTAATTCATTAGTTTCTGGGTTATTAACAACGTAATCTATTAGAGAATCATCAATGTCTGTAATGTAGGTATTCTCAATTGCATCGCATAAAGCACTACGATTATTTTGTATAAAGCATTCAATGAAATTATCTGAGAGATACTGTGTCATAACTGAGAAGAAGTCAGCCACAATAGGATTTACATCGCTAATTTTTAGCATTTTATTATTTGCTAATAATTCCAAAGAAGGAACCAAGTATTCATTCAAGGTCTCATTGGTTAACGCTTCAAATATGTGCGTGAAATTAGATATATACTTTAGGTAGCAACTGAAGAAGTAAGTTAAATCGTCTTCGACAGAGATATACTGCTTGTAGCTATCTATTGATGCAATATTTTTACTTGCAATCATGTGTGACATCCAATGTGCAAGACAATTGCTCTTCCAATCAATATTATAATTTATAATTCGCGCGTAATGAGGGTTGAGATTGGCAGAATGCCATTGTGGAGTCAGCACCATCATCTCAAATAATAAAATATTTTGAGGTATGCTGACACTTGTAAAACTGTTAAAGATTGACTCCAATCCAGCCTGCAATCCTTCTTTCAAAACCAACTTGATTCCGTCGCTTTCAAATTCAATATGCTTACTTACATTTTTTTCAGTAAGGTTAAAGTCAACTCCACCTGCGAAGAGTGATTGTAGGCCACCAATGAAATCTTTTGATTCTAATTTAATCTGTTCAATCTCCAAACTCTCAAATGATAGGGGTTTATCTTTGAGGTTAAGTATGTAGAAAACAGTTTTGGGGGCACTTGATAGATCATTTAATACATTGTATCCGATTAATTGTGAAAGCAATTCTCCATGATGTAATGCTTGTTGTATTTCCGTATTGTTTTGACCAAGCTCGATCAACTTATCATCATCACAAGTAATATACTTAGCGATATCTTGTACTATTGTTTTTTGGATGTTGCTTAGATATAAACCATGAACATTAAATCCATCTTTTTTCAAAGAGTTTAATGAAGGCAAGAAATTTTCATTATCCAAAGTTGACGCACCTGATATGTCCATGGAATCTAATGCTTTTATAACCTCAGGCAGTATTTCTTTAATAATTTCGTTCTTTTCAGAAGTCATTTTTGAAAGCGTTATGAACCAATCAGTTGGATCTGTTGAGTCAATAACTCTTCTCCATGCTGATACAAAACCAAACATATTGGAAATTCGCGCTAGCTCCTCTGAGTTATACTGAGTTAGTGCGAGTTTAAGAGGTTCATCAATTAACTCTCCTTCAGCGAGTTGAGCGTTAGTTTGGAAATTTATGCATAGCAATTCATCAATCCATTTCTTACGGTCATTATTATAGATTCGTTGAAGTTTTCTAATGCTCTTTTTATACTTATCCCTTGTCTTTTCATCCAGATCGCTGCTTTCAAAATTATCAATTAAAAGGTATTCGAAAGGAAGGTCATTATGCTTCGTAGTTAAAATATAATATGCACATGTTATGTTTCTTACGTCATAAGGGGTTGATAGCGAAGTTATCTGTATGTCATTGATAAGTTTTTTTAAATATCTTGGGGTTATTGGTTGATAAGCCTTTGGAAGCCAGATTTCAATCAGTTCTGATGTGTCATGGTGCAAATTTTCGGATTCACTTGGAAAACTTTGCTGCCAAAAATGAGAAAAAACATTCCGCCATCCAGCTGATAATATTGGTGGGATTTGGAAACTAATAGGTATTCTCTTGGAAATAAACTCTCTTCCCTCATAAATATCTTGTGATAATGATTTTGCTACATGTTCTGATGAATAGGGTATTAATAGTTTTAGTCTTTTTTCAGATGAATTACTGATTAATTCAATGTCGCTCCATAGCTCTTTAACTTTTTCAGATGGAATTCTATCTAGATTGTCAATAATTAAGAGAAATTTTAATCCAGGTGGTATACATTCCTTAAATCCACTAATGGCATTATGCAACTCAATACTACCTACATCCTTTGAAACAAGCATTTTCTCTGAGATTATATCTACAGAATTTTTTTTAATAATATTCCCGAATTTTAAAGATCTATCCCAAAATGAACGAATGAAAAAAATTGCAGACAGAAGCAATGGTGATGTGAGGAATAAAATAAACAAACCCATGAGCCAATAGCTCATGCTTTCTGATGGTTTACCCCACTCAGTCTGAAGTGGCCGAATTGACTGTGTACATATAAAAAGAGAGAATAAAAAAAGTATAGCCCAAGTGCTTATTTCACTATCTTGAGTCTTCTTATAGGTAACATTGTTCCCAAGAGCGTTATCTTTAAACTCTCTCAGGTTTGGCTTAAGTGAATTAGGTATGTTGGGTTCTAAACCATCGTATATTTTTGTTATTAGAGCTTTTTTTGTTGAACCTTGCTGGTATAACTCTGCATCGAAATTAATAAAATGAAAATTACCATTGGGAAGATTTTTCTCAAGAAGTTTTATAACTGTGGATTTCCCTGAGCCTAATGGCCCGTTTATCCCAACGATATTTACGTCATCTCGCATAAGAGTATTAGCAATTTTTAACGAGATATTATTGTGACTGTTACCATCAATAATGTCTTCAGTAGAAGGTGACTCTGTGTGTAAAATAAATGACATTACCATTCTCCATAACTGTTTTTAATCTTAGTGACCCACCATGCCATAAGATCTCGCCTTTGATTCAGGTATGTACTTCTATTATAAGCCTTGCGCACCTCATTTTTGTCTGTGTGCGCTAGAGCTGATTCTATAACATCTCCATTAAATCCTTCTTCGTTTAAAGTGGTACTGGCGATAGAACGCAGACCGTGTGCAACTAACTTACCACCATATACTATACGCTTTAAAGCGGCATTAGCAGTCTGGCTATTCATCGGTTTTTTTGGATCGTTACTACTCGGGAAAACATGTTCTCGGTGACCACTAATGGATTTCATCACTTCAAGAATATCCAATGCCTGAGGAGACAAAGGAACAATGTGCTCACGTTTAGCCTTCATTCGTTCGGCAGGAATCGTCCAGAGCTTTGAACCTAAGTCAATCTCTGTCCATAGAGTACCAGAAGCCTCCGAAGGGCGAACGAGTGTCAGGAGTTGCCATTCAATCAGGCAGCGAGTCGAAACAGAGAGATTCTACATCATCAAAGAGCGCATTAGCTTCGGCAATTCTTCTGGCCGCAGTGTCGGCATATTTTGCTTCTTGGGTTTCTCAAAGGCCATACCTACACCTGATGCTGGGTTTGCATCAATCAGACCCGTGTTAAACGCATAAATCATTATTTCGTTAATACGCTGTACCAAGCGGCGAACAGTCTCCAGTGCCCCTCGCGCTTTGATTGGCTCAAGTGCTTCAACAATCGTTCTGGCCTTTATCTCCTGTACGGGTATCGCACCGATTGCCGGGAACACGTCTTTATCCAAAGAACGCCAAATATCCTTTGCATAATCCTCTGTGACACTTCTGCTTTTTATCTGGAACCAGTTCAGCCACATTTTGAAAAAATGCTGTCTAACTCAATCTGGCGTTGTTCTGACGCTTATTTCTGTTCCTGTTCTTGTTGTGGATCCATGCCTTGCGCGAGCGCGGTTAAGTGCTTGTCGCGTATCTGACGAGCCGCTGCGAATGTAAGGGCAGGGTATGAGCCGAGACTTAAATTGGTTCGGCTACCACTTACCGGACGTTGATAGCGGAAGCGCCAGAGTTTTTTACCGGTGGTTTTGACGAGCAAAAACAGGCCATCACCATCATGGAGGGTGAAGTCTTTTTCGCGAGGTTTAGCTTTCTGAATTTCGTTGTTAGTGAGGGGCGTGTGATGCGCGCCATGTCTGGCTCCCTTCCATAATTGGTACACGTTTAATGGACCTCAGTATAGCGTGTACCTAGACGTGTACCGAATTTTTCTGGGTTTAGCCGGATGCCCTCGGACAACTACAGACACAAAAAAGCCCGCAGGGCTTGCGCCGTGCGGGCTTTCAGGACTTCATCAGTCGACTCTGGTGATCGCTGATGGAGAATTTTGGTGGAGCTGGCGGGAGTTGAACCCGCGTCCGAAATTTCTACATCCTCGGTACTACATGCTTAGTTTGTCTTTACATTCGCACGCCAGCTGCGGACAGACACGCCACTAACGAACTAGCCTGATTAGTTTTAACGCTTCAACCCCAGGCAGGGCTTCCACGCGATCTCTTTTGGGTTTGACCTCTCTTTGATCCCCGTCTTAAGAGCGGAAGCTAGGGAGAGAGGGCTCAGAGCAGGTTATTAAGCTGCTAAAGCGTAGTTTTCGTCGTTTGCGACTATTTTTTTGCGGCTTTTAACGAGGCAAACCGCCCCTCGGCATGCACCTTGGGTTTCGCAAATCCCGTCGAATCCAGAATCAGCCCCAATAGTGTTGAACTGAGTATACCAGATTTCACTTCCTGGATACCAGCCCGGAACGCTAACTTATTGAATAGTACAATAAGTGTGCAGAATCAACGTCCTGCGTTTTTCATGATGCGCGCTTTATCAAGCTGCCACTCGCGCTCTTTCAGGTCAGTACGTTTGTCATGCTGCTTTTTACCCTTCGCGACGCCAACCTTCACCTTGCACCAGGCGTTTTTCCAGTACAGCGACAGGGCGACCACGGTGAAACCTTCGCGGTTGATGCGTCCGTAGAGAGATTCCAGCTCACGCTTGTTTAGCAGCAGCTTACGGGTGCGCGTTGGGTCACACACATAGTGTGACGAGGCGACGGTCAGCGGCGTAAAGTTCGCACCGAACAGGAAAGCTTCGCCATCTTTCAGGATCACGTAGCTGTCGCCGATATTGGCTTTCCCGGCGCGCAGCGATTTTACTTCCCAGCCCTGCAACGCAAGGCCAGCTTCGAATTCTTCTTCAATGAAATACTCGTGGCGCGCACGCTTGTTGAGCGCAATGGTCGCCGAGCCTGGTTTATGTGCTTTTTTCTTCGTCATAAGTGTCGTAAAGCCGTCGGTAATCTGATTTCAAAAAGTCACCTCATTGCGTCCTGTGAGGTCTAACGCGCTATCTTAGCACGAGATGAGGCTTAGCGTTTTTTTAACAGGTGATAAATGTTATTATTTGTCCGTTGTGTGACCATGGAAAATGCTATGCCTCAGATTAGCCGTACTGCGCTTGTGCCTTACAGCGCGGAACAGATGTATCAGTTAGTGAACGATGTTCAGTCTTATCCAGAATTTATTCCGGGGTGTACCGGAAGCCGCGTTCTGGAGTCTGGCCCGACGCAGATGACCGCGGCGGTGGATGTCTCCAAAGCGGGGATCAGCAAGACGTTCACCACCCGCAATACGCTGACCAGCAATCAGAGTATTTTGATGCATCTGGTCGATGGTCCGTTTAAAACGCTGATGGGGGGCTGGAAGTTTACCCCACTGAGCGCGGACGCCTGCCGTATTGAGTTCCATCTGGACTTTGAGTTTACCAATAAGCTGATTGAGCTGGCGTTTGGCCGCATCTTTAAAGAGCTGGCCTCGAATATGGTTCAGGCATTCACGACCCGCGCCAAAGAGGTTTACAGTGTCGCATAAGATTGCTGTGGAAGTGGTGTACGCGCTGCCAGAGAAACAGTATTTGCAGCGCGTGACGCTGGACGAGGGCGCGACCGTAGAAGCGGCTATCCGCGCGTCCGGCATCCTCGAGCTTCGCAGTGATATCGACCTGGCGAAAAATAAGGTCGGTATTTACAGCCGTCCGGTGAAGCTGGGTGATGTGCTGAAAGAGGGCGATCGGGTGGAGATTTATCGTCCGCTGATTGCCGACCCGAAAGAGCTGCGTCGCCAGCGTGCCGAGAAGGCGAGTAAGTAGTGCTTACAACCCCTCACCCTAACCCTCTCCCCAGAGGGGCGAGGGGATCAACAGAAAACAAAAAAGGTGCTCATTGAGCACCTTTTTGCATTTCTGACGCCTGATTATTTGGTCAGGGCAGGTTTGTTGTCTATGTTGGTCAACACACCGGCGCTGCTGAAAGTCAGCGTCAGGGTCTGCTGGGTCACATCTTCATGGCCTGGCTGCTGACGGAATACATAGAACCAGGTGTTAGTGCCGAACGGATCGGACATCATCGGGGTTCCCAGTGCATAAGCGACCTGCTGTTGTGTCATCCCCACACGGATTTTGGACACATCGTTAGGGGTAAGGTAGTTCCCCTGGTTGATGTCAGGACGGTAAACCACTTTCTCCAGAGTGGAACAGCCTGCGGTCAACATCAGAAGAACCGCTGCGGCAGCGGTCAGCATTTTACAACGCATAGTGATTTGATTCCTTTTCGGGCCCGAGCAGAACGCGGCTCATATGTAATATGCCGATGATAATAGACCTTGCCCCACTTTGAAACCGGTCTGGCGGCGTTTTTGTTGTTCTCTATGACCCTGAGATCCCGAAAAAGTTTATGCCGCCAGCAGTTCTTTCGCGTTCGCGAGCGTATTACGCGTGACTTCACTACCGCCGAGCAGGCGTGCCAGCTCCTGCAGACGTGCACGTTTATCGAGCGGCATCATGTGCGTTTCCGTCATTTCGCCATCGGTTTCTTTGCTGACAATAAAGTGATGATGACCACAGCCCGCAACCTGCGGCAGGTGAGTGACGCACATCACCTGCGTTGATTCGCCTAACTGACGCAGCAGTTTGCCGACAACCGCCGCCGTTGGACCGCTGATCCCGACATCCACCTCATCGAAAATCAGCGCCGGGGTTTCCATTTTACGCGCGGTAATAACCTGAATCGCCAGCGCAATACGCGACAGCTCGCCGCCGGAGGCGACTTTGGAGATAGCCTGAAGCGGTTGGCCCGGGTTGGTGGTGACACGGAACTCAATGCGATCCGCACCTTCCGCCGTCAGGTGATTCTCTTCAAAGCGAACATCAATGGTGAATACACCGTGCGGCATTGCCAGCGTATGCATGCTGTCGGTGATGTGCTGGCTGAGTTCCTGAGCGTAATGCTGACGGATTTCATGCAGCTTTTGCGCTGTGGCCAGCGCCTGTTCATGATGCAGGTTCACCGCCAGAGAAAGGGTTTCCTGCGAGTCAGCCTGATCGTCAAGCTGCTGCTGCTCTTCCAGCAGAGCCTGATAGTAGCCCGGCAGCTCTTCCGGCGTAACATGGTGCTTACGCGCCAGGGCGATCTGACGGGAGATGCGCTGTTCCAGTTCAAACAGACGGTTCGGGTCGAGATCCAGACGCTCACAGTAGTGGCGCAGTTCGTCACTGGCTTCTGAGATTTGAATCGCGGCCTCTTCCAGCATATCCAGTACGCCAGAGAGTTTGCTGTCCATGCCAGCCAGCTCGGTGATCAGCTGACGAACGCTATAGAGCTGGCTCTGCAGGTTCGCGTCTTCGCCATCAGCGAGCATATTGAGCGCATTCTGGCTGGTTGAGAGCAGGTGGCCACTGTTGGCGAGGCGCTTGTACTCCTCGTCGATTTGCTCAAACTCACCCGCCTGCGGATTGAATTCGTTCAGCTCCTTAAGCTGGTACGCCAGCAGCTCCGCACGCGCGGCGCGCTCCTGGCTTTGCTGCTGATGCTGAGCCAGCTCCCGGCAGCTCTGATGCCACAGACGGTAGTGTTCTGCCATGAGCTGAGTAAGCGCGTACTCACCCGCATAGCCATCAAGCAATGCTTTCTGCTGTTCTGGTTTGACTAACTGCTGATGCGCGTGCTGACCGTGGATCTGAATAAGCAGCTGGCCGAGTTCGCGAAGCTGAGAGAGGGGGACCGCCGTGCCGTTGATAAAACCACGGGAACGGCCGTCGCTGCTGATCACGCGGCGAAGTAAACACTCACGCCCATCTTCAAGCTGGTTCTGTTCGAGCCAGCGCTGGGCGGCAGGCGTGTCTTTCAGGGAGAAACGGGCGCACAGGTCGGCGCGATTTGCGCCCCTGCGCACCATGTCTCCCTCGGCGCGGCCGCCAAGGCACAAGCCGAGGGCATCAATGGCAATGGATTTACCCGCACCGGTTTCCCCGGTGATCGCCGTCATGCCGCTGTGGAAATCGATCTCAAGCTCACGAACTATGGCAAAGTTGCTGATGGTCAGTTGTGCCAGCATAATTGTTTTCCTGTATGAAAAACCATGACTGTGTTTTCATACAGTATAAACTGGTTTTTTATACAGTAAAGTCCTGGATGTAAAATCAGAACAATTTTTTTGACCAGCCGAGCTTCGAGCTTAATGTGTTGAAATAGCTGTAATCTTTCGGGTGAATCAGGTTCAGGTGGTAATCGCATCGGCGAATGAGGACATCTTCACCTTCCTGGATCGGCAGCGCAATCTGGCTGTCGCAACTGATCTCCAGGTCGTTACGGCGGTGCGAGAAGCGCAGACGTATCGTGCTGTCACCGTTGATGACCAACGGGCGGGCGGAGAGCGTGTGCGGGAACATCGGCACCAGGGTAATGGCATCCAGCGAGGGCGTCAGAATGGGGCCACCCGCAGAAAGTGAGTAGGCGGTTGAGCCGGTTGGAGTGGAGATAATCAGCCCGTCAGAGCGCTGCGAGAAGGCAAAGATTTCGTCGATATAGACTTCGAACTCAATCATATGCGCCACTTTACCGGGGTGAAGTACGACCTCGTTAATCGCGGTGCTGATGCGCTTCTGGCAGTCCTGCTGGCACACCTGCGCTTCCAGTAAGAAGCGCTTTTCGCTGATATAGTGACCTTCCAGCACGTCAGCCAGTTGCTGTTGCGCGTTGTCCGGATCGAGATCGGTTAAAAAGCCGAGATTGCCTCGGTTGATGCCGATAACCTTGATATCATAGCGCGCCAGCGTGCGTGCGGCACCGAGCATGTTTCCGTCACCGCCCACCACCACGGCGAGATCGGCCTGTTGACCAATTTCCGCCAGCGTGCCGGTTTTGACGCTCTTGAGCTGCAGCTCCTGCGCAATCTGCTGCTCGACCATCACTTCATAGCCTTTGCTACACAACCAGCGATACAACATTTCATGTGTCGTCAATGCGGTAGGGTGACGCGGATGCCCGACGATCCCAATACACCTGAAATGATTATTCATTTTCTGGAGGTCCTTGTGCCTGATGAATGATGACAATCTCTCTTGTTCCCTTGAATCCAGGAAACTGATCCCCATAATAAGCGAAGTTAGCGAGATGAATGCAGAAAAACGCGGAGAAATTCATGAGTAGTAAAGAACAGAAAACGCCTGAGGGGCAAGCCCCTGAAGAAATTATCACGGAACAGCACGATGAAGTTGAGGCAGTAGAGCCAGACGCATCTGCTGAGCAGGTGGACCCGCGCGATGAAAAAATTGCGAATCTGGAAGCCCAACTGGTAGAAGCACAGAATCGCGAACGCGAAAGTGTTCTGCGCATTAAGGCGGAAATGGAAAACCTGCGTCGTCGTACCGAGCAGGACGTTGAGAAGGCGCATAAATTCGCGCTGGAGAAATTCGTCAACGAACTGCTGCCGGTGATTGATAGCCTCGATCGCGCCCTGGAAGTGGCTGATAAAGCGAACCCGGACAATGCGGCGATGATCGAAGGTATCGAACTGACGCTGAAATCCATGCTCGACGTGGTGCGTAAGTTTGGCGTGGAAGTGATTGCCGATACCAACGTTCCGCTGGATCCAAACGTCCACCAGGCGATTGCGATGGTCGAATCTGAAGAGATTGAAGCCGGTAAAGTGCTGGGCGTGATGCAGAAAGGGTATACCCTGAACGGCCGTACCATTCGCGCTGCGATGGTGACCGTGGCGAAAGCGAAAGCGTAATTTGCTACCTGTAGTGCCGGGTGGCGGCGTTCGCCTTACCCGGCCTACATTTTATTCGGCAATACTTTCCCGAAGCGGCGTGACGGGCAGAACCTTCACCTGCTTAATCATATTGTCCTGCACGTCCAGGATATCAATATCGTACTGCTCAATGCGCACCCGCGTGCCTGCCGCCGGGATCTCCTCCAGCGCTTCCAGAATCATCCCGTTAATCGTACGCGCTTCATCTTCCGGCAAATGCCAGTTAAAGGCTTTATTGAGTTCGCGAATGTTCGCGCTCCCGTCAATCAGCACTGAACCGTCGTTTTGCGGGGTGACCTCTTCCGCGAGAGAAGGCGACATTGACGTAGTAAAGTCGCCGACTATCTCTTCCAGAATATCTTCGACCGTCACCAGTCCCTGAATGTCGCCGTATTCATTGACGACCAGGCCGACTTTTTTCTTGTTGCGCTGGAATTTAACCAGCTGCGTGCTGAGCGGCGTTCCTTCCGGCACATAGTAAATTTCGTCGGCGGCGCGCAGCATAACCTCTTTGGTGAACTCTTTTTTCTCGGTCATCAGACGATACGCTTCACGCACGCGCAGCATGCTGATGGCGTCATCCAGCGAGTCGCGATAGAGCACGATGCGCCCGTGCGGGGAGTGCGTCAGCTGGCGGACGATGGCTTTCCAGTCATCGTTGATGTCGATACCGACGATTTCGTTCCGCGGCACCATGATGTCGTTCACGCTCACTTTTTCCAGATCCAGCACCGACAGGAGCATGTCCTGATTGCGCCGGGAAATCTGCGTGCGGGATTCGTGCACGATGGTGCGCAGTTCCTCTTTGCTGAGCGCGCTGCTGATGGTGACATCGGCTTTGATGCCCACCATGCGCATCAGTACGCGCGTCACCATATTCAGCAACCAGACCAGCGGCATCATCAGGATTTGCAGTGGCGCCAGCAGGAAGCTGCTCGGGTAGGCGACTTTCTCCGGGTAAAGCGCGGCGATGGTCTTAGGCAGCACTTCAGCAAACACCAGTACCACAAACGTCAGCACACCGGTGGCGATAGCGACCCCGGCGTTGCCGTACAGGCGCATACCGACGATGGTGCCCAGAGCAGAGGCAAGAATATTGACGAGGTTGTTACCGATGAGCACCAGGCTTATCAGTTGATCCGGCTTGCGGAGCAGTTTTTCAACGCGACGTGCGGCACGGTTACCCTGTTTGGCACGATGACGTAACCGGTAGCGGTTTAGGGTCATCATGCCGGTTTCCGAGCCGGAGAAATAGGCGGAGATGACCACCATGACGATCAGGATAACGATCAGCGTGGTGGTAGAGATGTGTTCCAGGGGGAACTCCTTTGTTTCTTAGCCAGCAAATTGCTGTATGAAGCGGCTGCCAAAATAGGCAAGGGTGAGAATGCCCGCCCCCGCGACGTTGAACCAGACCACGCGGCGACCGCGCCAGCCTTCATGATAATGGCCCCATAACAGGACAATATAGACAAACCACGCGATGATGGAGAGCACCGCTTTATCGATATTCTCCACGCTGAACAGGTTCTTCATGTAGAACAGGCCTGTGCAGAGCGTGAGCGTCAGCAGCACCACCCCGACCTGGGTGATGTGGAACATCTTACGCTCAATGACCATCAGCGGCGGCATTTCATGGTTAAACGCCAGCTTTTTGTTTTTCAACTGGTAGTCAATCCAGGCGAGCTGCATGGCGTAAAGCGCCGCGATGATTAACGTCGCGTAGGCAAACAGCGACAGGCCGATATGCACCAGCATCCCCGGGGTCGCTTCCAGATGCGTAATGAATTCATTGGGCATAAAGGTGGCTAAGGCCAGATTGATCAGCGCGAAGGTATAAACAATCGGTAGCAGCAGCCAGCCGCGATTTTTAGACGCCACGATGGTCATTACCGTACAGATCATCAAACTGACCAGCGAGCCGACGTTGAGGACGCTCAGGTTTTGCACGCTGCCGTCGCCGGGGATGATACGTGATTCCAGCGCAAACGCGTGGCTTATCAGTGCGATCACCGCGGAAAGAATAGCCATGCGCCGCCAGCCGCTGTTTTTTTGCAGCAGTCCGGGAACGATCAGCGCGAGGCTGACAGAGTAGGCAACAAGGGCGATCAGTGCGAAAACAGGCATATAGGCATCGACAGTTGTCTTAATAAGAAAGAGAAGCAGTATAACGTTACGTGACGCCTGCTCCAACCGTTGCATAACAACAAAGACGCCTTCATGTTATACTCCAGCAAAATTCTGTGTATGTGTCGCTCAATGCGGCCCAACGTTTCTACTCAGGCGAGAGACAATGTTTGATAATTTAACCGATCGTTTGTCGCGCACGCTGCGCAACATCAGCGGCCGCGGACGCCTTACTGAAGAGAACATCAAGGAAACGCTGCGCGAAGTGCGCATGGCGCTGCTGGAAGCAGACGTCGCGTTGCCGGTTGTTCGTGATTTTATCAACCGCGTTAAAGAGAAGGCGGTTGGTCATGAAGTTAACAAGAGCCTGACCCCGGGTCAGGAGTTCGTCAAAATCGTTCGTAACGAACTGGTTTCGGCGATGGGCGAAGAGAACCAGGTGCTTAACCTGGCGGCTCAGCCACCGGCCGTGGTGCTGATGGCGGGCCTGCAGGGGGCGGGTAAAACGACCAGCGTCGGTAAGCTGGGTAAATTCCTGCGTGAGAAGCACAAGAAAAAAGTGCTGGTGGTCTCTGCGGACGTCTATCGCCCGGCGGCGATCAAACAGCTGGAAACCCTGGCCGAGCAGGTTGGTGTGGATTTCTTCCCGTCAGACGTGGCCCAGAAGCCTGTCGACATCGTTAACGCCGCGCTGAAAGAGGCGAAGCTGAAATTCTACGACGTGCTGCTGGTGGATACCGCCGGTCGTCTGCACGTTGACGAAGCGATGATGGATGAGATCAAGCAGGTGCATGCCTCTATCAACCCGGTAGAGACCCTGTTTGTTGTCGACGCCATGACCGGTCAGGATGCGGCGAATACCGCGAAAGCGTTTAACGAAGCGCTGCCGTTAACCGGCGTGGTGCTGACCAAAGTGGACGGCGACGCCCGCGGCGGTGCGGCGCTCTCGATTCGCCACATCACCGGTAAGCCGATTAAATTCCTTGGCGTGGGCGAGAAAACCGAAGCGCTGGAGCCGTTCCACCCGGATCGTATTGCCTCCCGTATCCTCGGCATGGGCGACGTGCTGTCGCTGATTGAAGATATCGAGAGCAAGGTTGACCGTGCGCAGGCGGAAAAACTCGCCAGCAAGCTGAAAAAAGGCGACGGTTTCGATCTGACCGACTTCCTTGAGCAGTTGCGCCAGATGAAAAACATGGGCGGCATGGCCAGCCTGATGGGCAAACTGCCGGGCATGGGGCAGATCCCAGACAACGTGAAAGCGCAGATGGATGACAAAGTGCTGGTGCGTATGGAGGCGATCATCAACTCGATGACGTTGAAAGAACGCGCTAACCCGGACATCATCAAAGGTTCCCGCAAACGCCGTATCGCAGCCGGTTGCGGCATGCAGGTGCAGGACGTTAACCGCCTTCTGAAACAGTTCGACGACATGCAGCGCATGATGAAGAAAATGAAGAAAGGCGGCATGGCGAAGATGATGCGCGGGATGAAAGGCATGATGCCACCCGGCTTTCCTGGGCGATAATCGCTTTTGAGATTGCTTTTTGCCCGAAAATGAGTAAAATTTTCGGGCTTTTAATATGACACCCGGGCTCCGTTCCTCGATGGGGCCCGGTTGTTTTATTCACACAAGAGGATGTTATGGTAACTATTCGTTTAGCTCGTCACGGCGCTAAAAAGCGTCCGTTCTACCAGGTTGTTGTCACTGACAGCCGTAATGCACGCAACGGTCGCTTCATCGAGCGCGTTGGTTTCTTCAACCCACTGGCCGCTGGCGCAGAAGAAGAAACTCGTCTGGATCTGGATCGTATCGCTCACTGGGTTGGCCAGGGCGCTACTGTTTCCGATCGCGTTGCTACGCTGATCAAAGCAGCAAACAAAGCAGCTTAATCTGTCACGGTGGTCATGATGAGCAATAAAGCACCTGTTGAACCGATCGTATTGGGAAAAATGGGTTCTTGCTACGGTATCCGTGGTTGGCTCAGAGTGTTTTCCTCCACTGAAGACGCTGATAGCATTTTTGATTACCAGCCCTGGTTTATCCAGAAAGCCGGTAAGTGGGAAGAGGTCGAGCTGGAAAGCTGGCGTCACCACAATCAGGACATCATCATCAAGCTGAAAGGCATTGACGATCGTGATGCCGCGAATGCGCTGACTAATTGTGAAATTGTCGTGGATTCGTCGCAGTTGCCGCAGCTGGAAGAGGGCGACTACTACTGGAAAGACCTTATGGGTTGCCAGGTAGTCACTACCGAAGGCTACAGCCTGGGAAAAGTCATCGATATGATGGAAACCGGGTCAAATGACGTTCTCGTCATTAAGGCAAACCTGAAAGATGCATTTGGCATCAAGGAGCGGTTGGTCCCGTTCCTCGATGGACAGGTTATCAAGAAAGTCGATCTCACTACTCAAACCATTGAAGTAGATTGGGATCCTGGTTTTTAAATTCTCCGGATAAACGGTAAAAGACGGCGCTATGTGGATTGGCATAATTAGCCTGTTTCCTGAAATGTTCCGCGCGATTACCGATTACGGGGTAACTGGCCGGGCAGTAAAGAATGGCCTGCTGAGCATCCAGAGCTGGAGTCCTCGTGACTTCACGCATGACCGGCACCGTACCGTGGACGATCGTCCTTACGGCGGCGGACCGGGGATGTTGATGATGGTACAACCCTTGCGGGATGCCATTCACACAGCAAAAGCCGCGGCAGGTGAAGGCGCAAAGGTGATTTATCTGTCACCTCAGGGACGCAAGCTTGATCAAGCGGGCGTGAGCGAACTGGCGACGAATCAAAAGCTGATTCTGGTCTGTGGTCGCTACGAAGGGATAGATGAGCGCGTAATTCAAACCGAGATTGACGAAGAATGGTCTATCGGCGATTACGTTCTCAGCGGTGGTGAGTTACCAGCGATGACGCTGATTGACTCCGTTGCCCGGTTCATTCCGGGTGTACTGGGCCATGAAGCTTCGGCAACGGAAGATTCCTTTGCCGATGGGTTGCTGGACTGCCCACACTATACTCGTCCTGAAGTGTTAGAAGGGATGGAAGTCCCGGCGGTGTTACTGTCTGGAAACCATGCCGAGATACGTCGCTGGCGTTTGAAGCAGTCGCTGGGCCGAACCTGGCTTAGAAGACCTGAACTTCTGGAAAACCTGGCTCTGACTGAAGAGCAAGCAAAGTTGCTGGCCGAGTTCAAAACTGAACACGCGAACCAGCAGCATGAACATGATGGGAAGGCGTAATACGCTCCCGAATATCAGTTTACCCAGGATAAGAGATTAAATTATGAGCAACATTATTAAGCAACTTGAACAAGAGCAGATGAAGCAGGACGTACCTTCCTTCCGTCCAGGTGACACCGTGGAAGTGAAAGTATGGGTTGTTGAAGGTTCCAAAAAACGTCTGCAGGCATTCGAGGGCGTGGTTATCGCTATTCGTAACCGCGGTCTGCACTCTGCATTCACTGTTCGTAAAATTTCCAACGGCGAAGGCGTTGAGCGTGTCTTCCAGACTCACTCTCCGGTAGTTGACAGCATTGCTGTTAAACGTCGTGGTGCTGTACGTAAAGCTAAACTGTACTACCTGCGTGAGCGTACTGGTAAGTCTGCTCGTATTAAAGAGCGTCTGAACTAAGATTCGCTTAAGCGACATCCTGTTAGAAAGGGCTGGCCAAAAGGCCGGCCCTTTTTTTATCGCATCGCACCTCTCGCATTAACCCTTTTGTCATAAATCATTTACAATGCTTGCCTCTTGAATGGAGGGAAAGTGGGCAACGTACTGCATCAGCACAACTGGAAACGCGCAGCGGCCTTGACCGCGCTGTTTGCGATCCTGCTGATCGTGGTAGCGCCGCTTATCTCCGTCTCCTTGCAGAAAGATCCCATGAGTGCCATGCCGGGCATGCATCATGACATGAGCATGATGTCGATGGACGCGCATCATGGCGATACGCCGCATACGATGCCTGTCGACCATGCGGAAGCGTGCGGTTACTGCGTGCTGTTAGCGCATGTACCTGGCATGATGCTGGCGCTGATCGTCCTGCTCTGCGTGGTGCTGCAACGGCTTCGCCTTAAGCCGCCGCGTCAGGCGGTCAGCTACTGGCACTTTTTCCCCTGGCTTTACCCCGATACCCGCGCGCCGCCGCGGCAGTCTGCTTTCTCCCTTTAAAAAAATATCGATAACTTTTTGCCTTAAAAAGGAAAAGTATGACTACCTGCACACCGCGCGCGGCATGGGGAAACCTGCTGCGTCGCCTCCATTTCTACATCGGGCTGTTTGTTGGCCCGTTTATCTTCTTCGCTGCGTTAACCGGTACGCTGTATGTGGCGACGCCACAGCTGGAAAATGTCCTCTATCGGCACGCGATCCACACCGATTCCGCGGGCGAGCCGCAGCCGCTGGCGAACCAAATTGCCGTGGCGGAAAAAATCGTGGGTTCAGATTTCCGTTTGCACGCCGTTCGTCCGGGGCTGGTTGAAGGCGAAACCACCCGCGTGATGTTTGCTGACCCGACGCTGGGGTCATCGGAAAACCGGGCTATCTTTGTCGATCCGGTAAATCTGGCGGTGCTGGGGGATATGACGGTGTACGGCACCAGCGGGATTTTACCGCTGCGCCAGACCATTGATTATTTGCATACCTCTTTGATGCTGGGTGATATCGGGCGTCTCTATAGCGAACTGGCCGCGTCGTGGATGTGGGTTGCCGCATTGGGCGGTATTGCCCTGTGGTTTTATACCCGACCGAAACGGCGAATTAACAACCGCTTCCAGAACCGTCGTCGTGTGCATGTGGTATTAGGCTGGATCCTGCTGGGCGGAATGCTGTTGTTCTCCGCAACCGGCCTGACGTGGTCGCAGTGGGCGGGCGGAAACGTCGATAAACTCCGGGCACAAATGAACTGGCTTACGCCTCAGGTGAACACCACGCTTTCAGGTGCGCCTGCCATGATGGACGAACACGCGGAGCATCGCGGTCACCATGCTGGCATGATGATGCCTGAAATGGCGATGGATCTGACGCAATTTGATGGCGTATTAAACGCGGCGCGTAAAGCGGGGATTGATGCCAGCAAGCTTGAGATCCGCCCGGCGAAAACGGCGGACCGTGCCTGGACCGTGACGGAAATCGATCGCAGCTGGCCAACTCAAGTGGATGCGGTTGCGGTTGATCCCGGTACGATGCAGGTTCTGGATAGAACCCGTTTTGAGGATTTCCCGCTAATGGCAAAACTGACCCGCTGGGGCGTAGATTTCCATATGGGGATTTTATTCGGGCTGGTGAATCAGCTGCTGCTCGTTGCCTTCGGGCTTGCCCTGTGCGTGCTTATCATCTGGGGGTACCGGATGTGGTGGATGCGTCGCCCGGCACAATCGGCAGTCAATCCGGTACAAACGCTTTGTCAGTGCTGGCTGGCGCTGTCAGGATGGGGAAGAGGTGTTACGCTCATCATCAGCGTGCTACTGGGGCTGGCTTTGCCTGTAATGGGGGTGAGTCTGGCGCTGTTTATTCTGATCGACTGGCTACGCTGGCGAGCGGCAACAGGCGTGTCGCTCGCCGAATCATCCGCTAAATAACCCTATGGCGTGCTGATAACCACTGATACCCGGCGGTTTTCAGCGCGCCCTTGCGCGGTACTGTTGCTCGCAATCGGGTATTTTTTGCCTAATCCCCGGGTGGTGAGATTCTCGCGCGGGATATTCGCTCCCTTCGCCCATGCGTCGGCAACGGCATTGGCACGTTTTAACGACAGCGCTTCGTTGTAACTTTCTTCGCCGTAATTATCCGTATGACCATCCATTCGAGCGTGATTCAGGCCGGTTTTCGCCAGACGAGAGGCCATGGATTGGATCTGTGTTTCACTTTCGGAACGGAGTCTGGCGTCATTTTTATCAAACAGAATGGTATCCGATAATCCCAGGGACCAGTCGCCGTTCAGTTCGTTAAAACCGTAGGACTTCATCGCTGCAATTTGTTCTGGCGTGAATTTACCTTCAGGCGGCGACTGACAGCCTGCCAGAACCAGTGAGGCCAGGACTAACGGCGCGAAGTATCGTTTTAACATAGTATATCCTTTCTAACTTATTGTTTTTGTACGCTGGTTTTTGACCTGGTACATATTGCGGTCGGCTTTTTCCAGTAATGCTTCAACGGACGCATTTTCCCACGCCAGAGCAAAGCCAATGCTGAGTGACATCGATGCTTTTTGTCCGTTATGCAGATCAAACGGACGGATAAACTGCTGCGATAACGCAGCACAAATGTGTTGAACTTCAAGCTCAGAATGAACGCCGTACAGCACCATGGCAAATTCGTCACCGCCAAGGCGATAGGACTGATGGCGCTTATCGCCAAATTCCACCATCCTGCTGGCGACTTCAATCAGCACGCAGTCGCCTGCCGCGTGTCCCCAGGTGTCATTGATAAACTTAAAATTATCACCATCAAGGAAGAGCAGGGCCGAATTTATTCTCGCCGAAGGGTCGTTCATCAGTGCCGCAATGCTGTTACGAAACGCTGCGCGGTTAGCAAGGCCGGTGAGCGGATCGTGCATGGCGGTACGCAATAGTTGGGCATTTTTCGCCTGAAGCTTAAGCTGCCACTCCTCCATCTCATCCAGGAGGCTGTTGAAGTCTTCACCAAACTGGTGAAATTCTTCGATACGCCCATCTTTCACCCGTCGGGAGAAATTACGGTTTGTGCGGACGTCATGCACCACATCGGTGATGTTTTGCAGGGCCGTGACCATGCCGTGATGCAGAGAGTGGGTAATGGCGATCGCGACGACGGTGGCAAAAAGAATACAGCCGGTAAGAACGGCAAACGACATCCAGATGAAGTGGCTAATCAGGCTGTCACGCGCGGTAAGGCGAATTTCGCCGATCATCGAACCGTTATGCATGATTGGCTGTGCAATCGGTACAGGGAAAAGCCAGCGGCTGACCAGCGCCCCCAGCGTGTCGTTATTATCCTTCGGATTCCAGGACCAGTATGCAAAACGCTTTTTGTGTACGTTAATGACTTCTGCTACGGCAAACTGCCCCTGCTTACCCAGGGCTGCGAGGGTTTCGTTGGCGGCCAACGAATCGTTGAAAACCAGAGAGGCTTCAAGACTGTGGCTCATGGTGGCGCCGGTTAATTCGAGATTCTTTTGCGCGTATTGTTTTAACGTCACGACGGAAGCAAAACAGAGTAACAGCCATATAAGCGTCATCGTGATGATGACGCTTATCATGCTGTTTCGCCTCAGCGTTCTTTTAAACGTTGGACGTGGCGTCGAGGTGAAATCTTTATCCATGCTGCTTATTCCGTGCAAGCATTAATACATCGGGATTGACCCTGACACCACTGCGCGTCAATGCATCCAGATTGACGGAAAACCGCACCTGGCCACGTTCGATTATCAGGCAAAAAGCACTGCCAATAACACATTCCGGATTTTGCTCTGAGATTAATAGCAATGCTCTGCCCTGATATTGACTTATTAATTCAAGTTGTTTTGCCGGTGGTTCAGACCCGAAATAAACAGCATCGCACGTCGCGTCCAGGGCTTCCCGATCGTTACGGACAATAACGGGAGTGTAGGGTAACTCGGTATGCCCTTCATTGCCGCTGAGTGCGTGCGTGTAGTGAGAGGTGGCATAAATGCAAAGCCTGGGCTGTCCGGAAAGTGACGGCCATCGCGTATAGCTCACAATCCCCGAGACAATCGAACGTACCGATTTATCCGTCTCCGTGAGCGCGCCTGCCGTCGCCGGGCCCACCATAAGAAACAGCATTAACACCAGAGTGAGTCGGAACAAAGAGATCAAGTATGAATTTCTCACCAGAATCCGCCGTACCGCTCCGGAAATAGATGTCCTTAAGAGATGCGGGCAGAATACCATTGTTTGTCTGAGCCGTCATTATGTCAGAAATAGCCTTCGGCTGACCTAAGCTAAATCCTACAGTGGTTTATTTTCCAGGGGATAAACACAGACTTAATTAAGTCTGCTGGAACGCATACTTTCGTCCATTCCTTTTTGCCATGACGCACGGAGTTTCACAGCATTTTCAACGCTATCACAACTGGCTGGATAAGATTTGCCCGCTAATCCCCAGGCATGAATAAAACCTTCTTCGCACACTTTCTTCTGACCATCAGCGTAGCCGCGGAGATATTCGCTACGATCAACATGAGAGTCATTAAAACTATCGGCCAGGGTCTGGTTATCTTTAACCGGCAGGCCATTCATGGCGTCTTCTTTTCCGGCACTGAACCAGTCCGGACTCGTCCAGTGGGGCTGAAAAGTGTAAGGATTAATCTGGCAGCCCGATAAAAACAGCAACAACAGCACCAGAGCAATTGAGCGCATAGCGATTCTCCTTTTTTCTTCAGCATAGCCTGGCGGAAGAAAAGCGGAGTGTAATTTAAAGTTTACGTATTTAACGGCTGTTTTTTGCTAATAATTAGCTTATGTAAAGTAATATTTACGGATTTTGGATTGAAATCTTTACTTGTTGTGGTATCGTTGCTTCACCTCATCGAGGATAACAACTATCGCAAACGAGCATTACAGGATCGCCATCATGCAAAAAGACGCGCTGAACAACGTACATATCACTGACGAACAGGTTTTAATTACCCCGGATCAACTGAAAGCAGCATTCCCGCTGAGTGCCGCGCAGGAGGCTCAAATTGAGCACTCTCGCCAGACCATTTCTGACATTATCGCTGGTCGCGATCCGCGCCTGCTGGTGGTCTGTGGTCCTTGCTCTATTCACGATCCTGAAACCGCCATTGAGTACGCTCATCGATTTAAAGCATTAGCGGAGGAGGTCAGCGATAGCCTCTATCTGGTGATGCGCGTCTATTTTGAGAAGCCACGCACGACTGTTGGCTGGAAAGGGTTGATTAACGATCCGCACATGGATGGCTCGTTTGATGTGGAAGCAGGGCTGAAGATTGCGCGTCGCCTGCTGGTGGAGCTGGTTAGCATGGGGCTGCCGCTGGCAACCGAAGCGCTTGATCCGAACAGCCCGCAATACCTGGGCGATCTGTTCAGCTGGTCTGCGATTGGTGCGCGGACGACGGAATCGCAAACCCACCGCGAGATGGCGTCTGGTCTGTCGATGCCGGTTGGTTTTAAAAACGGTACCGATGGCAGTCTGGCGACGGCGATCAACGCTATGCGCGCCGCCGCAATGCCGCACCGTTTTGTGGGTATCAACCAGGCGGGCCAGGTGTGCCTCCTGCAAACTCAGGGTAACCCGGACGGTCATGTGATCCTGCGCGGCGGTAAAGCGCCAAACTACAGCCCGGCAGATGTGGCGCAGTGTGAAAAAGAGATGGAGCAGGCGGGACTGCGCCCGGCACTGATGGTAGATTGCAGTCATGGTAATTCGAATAAAGATTATCGTCGCCAGCCCGCGGTTGCCGAATCCGTGGTCGCACAGATCAAAGACGGCAACCGTTCGATTATCGGTCTGATGATTGAGAGCAACATTCATGAAGGTAATCAGTCATCTGAACAACCGCGCAGTGCGATGAAGCACGGCGTCTCCGTGACGGATGCCTGCATCAGCTGGGAAACCACCGATGCGCTGCTGCGTGAGATCCATAAAGATTTAAATGGCCAGCTGGCGACGCGTCTGGCTTAAGAGGTTAGCTATGGTTGCTGAATTGACCGCATTACGCGATCAAATTGATGAAGTGGACAAGGCGCTGCTGGATCTGCTGGCGCGCCGTATGGCACTGGTTGCTGAAGTCGGTGAAGTAAAAAGTAAATACGGCCTGCCGATTTACGTTCCGGAGCGCGAAGCCTCAATGCTGGCTTCCCGTCGCAAAGAGGCCCAGTCGCTGGGTGTTTCGCCGGATTTGATTGAAGATGTGCTGCGTCGCGTAATGCGCGAATCCTATTCCAGCGAAAACGACAAAGGCTTCAAAACCCTCTGTCCGTCCCTGCGTCCGGTGGTGATTGTCGGCGGCGGCGGGCAGATGGGGCGTCTGTTTGAAAAAATGCTGACGCTTTCTGGCTACCAGGTGCGCATTCTGGAGAAAGAGGACTGGGCCCAGGCGCCAGAACTGATGAAAGACGCGGGAATGGTTATCGTCAGCGTGCCGATCCACGTGACGGAGCAGATCATCGGAAAACTTCCGCCTTTACCGCAGGATTGCATCCTGGTGGACCTCGCTTCTGTCAAAAATGGTCCGCTGCAGGCAATGCTGGCCGCGCATACGGGTCCGGTACTGGGTCTGCACCCGATGTTTGGCCCGGACAGCGGCAGCCTGGCGAAGCAAGTGGTGGTTTACTGCGACGGGCGTCAACCGGAAGCCTATCAGTGGTTCCTCGAACAGATTCAGGTATGGGGCGCACGACTGCACCGCATCAGCGCGGTTGAGCACGATCAGAACATGGCGTTTATTCAGGCACTGCGCCACTTTGCGACCTTTGCCTACGGTCTGCATCTGGCGGAAGAGAACGTGCAGCTTGAACAGCTGCTGGCGCTCTCATCACCGATCTATCGTCTGGAACTGGCGATGGTTGGACGTCTGTTTGCGCAGGATCCCCAGCTTTACGCCGACATTATTATGTCGTCCGAAAATAATCTGGCACTGATCAAACGTTACTATCAGCGCTTTGGCGAAGCCATTACGCTGCTGGAGCATGGCGACAAGCAGGCGTTTATCGACAGTTTCCGTAAAGTGGAGCATTGGTTCGGTGATTACGCCACGCGTTTCCAGAGCGAGAGCCGCACGCTGTTGCGCCAGGCAAATGACAGTCGCCAGTAATCCGATGATGTATATACTGAAAGCCAGCATTGCTGGCTTTTTTCATTTTGGGGAACTGTCATGGCTGAACCGCAGCTGCTGTTGAATTACACCGGGCACCTGCCTGAGTGTCCGACATGGAGCGCTGAAGAGCATGCGCTCTACTGGGCCGATATCCTGGAAGGCGAAATCCACCGATATCATCTGCCAACGGCAGAACACACCGTGCTCTCTTTCCATGAGGAAGTGGGCTGTTTTGCGTTGCGTGAACGCGGCGGGTTTATCGTGGCCATGCGCAATGGCATCTGGCTTGCCGATAAGCATGGCCTCCTGCAGCGTAAGGTGTGCGATAACCCCTCTAACCCACAGCTGGCGCGTTTTAATGACGGGGGAACCGACAGTATGGGGCGTTTCTATGCGGGGACGTTCTGGGGGCCGGGGGATTACAACGGCGCGTTGCTGATGCGTATCGACAACGATCTGACACCGAAAGTAATCCAGTGTGATATTCACGGGCATAACGGCTTAGCGTTTAGTCCGGATAAGCGGTGGATGTATACCTCCGATACGCCCAATGGGGTGATCTATCGCACTCCGGTTGATGAGCAGGGTGAACCCGGCAGACGTGAGATCTTTCGTCAATTTAAAGAGGGCGAAGGGATACCGGACGGCGCGGCAGTCGATGTGGAAGGCTGCTACTGGAGCGCACTGTTTGACGGCTGGCGTATCGCACGTTTTTCACCGCAAGGGGAGCAACTGGAAGAGTATCGCTTGCCTGTACGTTGCCCGACGATGGTCTGCTTTGGCGGCGATGATATGAAAACGCTGTTCATTACGACCACGCGGGAAAATATGGATGCAGAAGAGGTGGCTGAGTATCCGCTCTCCGGCGCCATCTTCACCCTGCCCGTAAATGTGGCAGGGATGAAGAAAAGTCGCTTTATCGAACGTTAGCTTGGATCGACAGGCACGACGTTTTCGCTCGGATAGCAGCCCAGCACTTTCATGGAACGGGTTATCTCACCCAGTTCACGCAGGGCCTTCTGCATGGAGGCAGACTCCAGGTTGGCCTGGATATCGAGATAAAACATCTCTTCCCACGGGTTACCGTGAATCGGACGCGATTCCAGTTTGGTCATGATCAGGTTGTGGTTGCGCAGCACCAGCAGGGCTTCAACCAGTGCACCCGCCTGTTGTCCGGTCGCCATCAGCAGCGTGGTTTTCGCTGGTACCTGGTCTGACACATTGATGGACTTGCGCGCCAGCACCACGAAACGGGTAATGTTTTGCGTCTGGTTTGCCAGGTTGCGCTCCAGCACCTGTAAGCCATACAACGCGCCACCCGCCTCGCTACCGAGTGCAGCGACGGCTGGCGAGTTAGCCTGCGCCACTTTTTCCATTGCCGCGGAGGTGCTTTCGGTGTACTCGATTTTCCAGTTCGGATAGCGGTTCAGGAACTGGCTGCACTGCTGGAACGGCTGGGGATGACTGTAGACGGTTTCTATCTTGCTCAGATCGGTTGAGCCGGAGACCAGCACGCAGTGATCGATAGGGATCGTCAGCTCGCCAACCAGCGACAGGCTGGTGTGCTGCAGCAAATCGTAAACGTCGTTGATGGCACCCGAGCTGGTGTTTTCAATGGGCACGACGGCGTAATCCGCCTGGCCGGTCTCGACCTGGTTAAAGATATCGGCAAATTTTGCGCAGCCGCTCTCAATAAATTCTTCGAAATGGCGAGCGGCATACTGACGTGCGGCCAGGTGAGAGTAAGAGCCTTTCGGGCCGAGGAAGGCGATACGCGCAGAATGCGGGTTAGTTTTGTTCAGATGCTGCTGGAGCAGCGCTTGCTGAGTGAGAACGGAGTCTTCAATGATGAGCTGGAACAACCGGGTGATGTAATGGGCATCGAGGTGGTGCGCTTTGCCGAGCTGGATCAGACGTTCCAGCAGATCGCGTTCGCGGTCAATATCACGTACCGGACGATGGGAGTCCAGTTTGGCTTTCCCTACTTCAACGGCGAGCATGCGACGTTCGGCCAGCAGTGCCAGTAATTTCTCATCCAGCGCGCTGATTTTTACGCGCAGGTCCAGTAACGGGTTTTCCGGTGTCATAGTGTCGCCTGTCTCATTTTATCGTTATCAATAAAAAAGGCCCCCCGGTGTGGGAGGCCTTGTTGTTCGTCTTCGCATTCTTTATCACACGACGAAACGCCTCCCGGTCAGGGGAAGGTAAAAAAGAATGCGAAGAAGAACGGCGTAAGTTTCATAACATCATCCTGTGATTGATACCGTTAAAGTACCTGTACTGTTTTCACCCTGTCAATAAAAAACGCGCCCGAAGGCGCGTTGGCGGTACACTCAATTTAAAGGATTACTCTTCTTCAACTTCTTCCGCGAAGCTGGCGTCTTTCACCGAGGATGCGGCGCGACGGGCTTCACCTTTGTGTTGCACTTTATTGAGCTGCCGTTCCAGCTTGTTGATCAAATCGTTAATAGCCGTGTACATATCTTCATGTTTTGCGCTGGCGACCAGATGGCCGTTTGGAGTATTGATAGTTGCGTCAGCGATGAAACCCTTTGGCTCCTTAGACAGAATGATATGCGGGTTAATCAGGTGAGTTTGCCATTTATCCAGTTTGGCGAGACGGTCTGCGACGTGCTGGCGAATTGCCGGAGTAATTTCCATTTGTTTACTGGTAATGTTCATTGTCATAAATTTTACCTCTTGTCTTTCCGTCTTGGTGATTCCAGCATACCCGACCTAATGTCAAAATGTGTGATTTAGATCACGTTATTTTGTCGGTTTTTGTCAGGGAATCTTTTTTGTGAGGCAGGGCAGGAAGAGGTGAGATTTACCTTGTGGAAGGCAAAAATTGCGGTCATAGTTGACGGGATGAGTTGAGATAAAGCGCTTCAGCGAATATCAGAAATGGATACAAAAACGGCAGCCTTCGGGCTGCCGTTTTGCATTGAAGCACTATCAGGTGTTGCTGCTATTCGCGGCGATAATTTTCGCCACTTTTTCAGCCTGAGTGGTCATCTGCATCTGACGGTAAGCATTTTCCATCAGCTTCAGGCCGTCACGCGTTGCCTGAGTATCCGGGTAATCACGCAGCATACCTTCTACGCGGTTAACCACGGCAACCCATGCGCCACGGCGGGTATAGTATTCCGCAACGGAGTATTCATACTTCGCCAGGCGATCTTTCAGGAACACCAGACGTTTGGTCGCGTCGGTCACGTACTGACTGTTTGGATAGCCGCGCACCAGTTTGGAGAAGTCATTGAAGGCATCACGCGCATGCTGGGGATCACGATCGGAACGATCCACGCCGAAGAAGCCCTGCAGAGCACTGTCATCCAGCGCCATGTTGGTCAGACCGCGCATGTACATGACGTAATCGATGTTAGGATGAGTCGGATTCAGACGCATGAAACGATCGATAGTTGCCTGAGCCAGCGGCAGGTCGGCATTTTTGTAGTAGGCGTAGATAAGATCTAACTGTACCTGCTGCGAATACGGACCAAATGGATAGCGATTATCCAACGCTTCCAGTTGCGTTATCGCCTGTTTCCAGTTACCGTCCTGCAACTTTTGTTGTGCAGTCGCATAGATTTCATTCGGCGGATTGTCAGGGACCTGTTCATTCGAACCGGAGCAGCCCACCAAAGCCAGGCTCAACGTGGCCGCTGCCACCAGATATTTCATGCGCGTCATGACGTTTTGACTTTCCTCAAATGTTTGTCCGGGAGAAACTCTGTTCCTGCTCCCGATTAAGACCAGCTACAATAGCACACTATATTAAACGGCAAAGCCGTAAAACCCAACGTTAAACAAAGAAGCAGTTTATGGCACAACGAGTAGAACTCACCGCAACAGTCTCCGAAAATCAGCTCGGTCAACGCTTAGATCAGGCATTGGCCGAATTGTTCCCTGATTATTCGCGTTCACGCATAAAAGAATGGATCCTTGACCAGCGCGTGCTGGTAAACGGCAAGATCTGGGACAAACCAAAAGAGAAAGTGTTTGGTGGGGAAGCTGTTGCCATCAATGCTGAAATCGAAGAGGAAATCCGCTTCGAGCCGCAGGATATCCCACTGGACATCGTCTATGAAGATGATGACATTCTGGTAATCAACAAGCCGCGCGACCTGGTTGTTCATCCGGGGGCGGGGAACCCTGACGGTACGGTACTTAATGCGCTTCTCCATTACTATCCACCGATTGCTGATGTCCCGCGCGCGGGTATCGTTCACCGTCTGGATAAAGACACCACCGGTCTGATGGTCGTGGCAAAGACCGTTCCTGCTCAGACCCGTCTGGTGGAATCACTGCAGCTGCGTGAAATTACCCGTGAATACGAAGCGGTAGCCATTGGCCACATGACCGCTGGCGGCACGGTAGAAGAACCGATTAGCCGTCACCCAACTAAACGCACTCATATGTCGGTGCACCCGATGGGTAAACCAGCGGTGACGCACTATCGCATTATGGAGCACTTCCGTATTCATACGCGCCTGCGCCTGCGCCTGGAAACCGGTCGTACGCACCAGATCCGTGTTCATATGGCCCACATTACCCATCCGCTGGTGGGGGATCAGGTATACGGCGGTCGTCCGCGTCCGCCAAAAGGCGCATCGGATGAGTTCATCAGCGTACTGCGCAAGTTCGATCGTCAGGCGCTTCACGCGACCATGCTGCGTCTCTATCATCCCATCACCGGTATTCAGATGGAGTGGCATGCGCCTCTCCCACAGGATATGGTGGAACTGATTGACGCCATGCGTGCTGATTTCGAAGAACATAAGGACCATGTGGACTGGTTATGACCAAACTGATTGTCCCGGAGTGGCCACTACCTGAAGGCGTGGCCGCCTGCAGCTCAACCCGTACTGGCGGAGTCAGCCAGGGCGCGTGGGAGTCGTTGAATCTCGGCGCACACTGTGGCGATAACCTGGAGCACGTAGAAGAGAACCGCAGGCGTCTGTTTGCAGCGGGGAATCTGCCCTCGAAACCGGTCTGGCTGGAACAGGTTCATGGTAAAGCGGTGCTGAAGCTGACGGAGAACCTTACGCTTCTAAACGCGCAGACGCCTCTTACAGCAATACTCCGGGCACGGTTTGTGCCGTTATGACCGCCGATTGTCTGCCGGTTTTGTTCTGTAACCGGGCTGGTACTGAAGTGGCTGCCGCGCATGCAGGCTGGCGTGGATTGTGTGAGGGCGTGCTGGAAGAGACCGTCGCCTGCTTTAACGATGATTCCGCCAATATCATGGCCTGGCTGGGTCCGGCGATTGGCCCTCGTGCTTTTGAAGTGGGGCCGGAAGTTCGCGAAGCATTCATGGAAAAAGATCCGCAAGCCGCTGAGGCTTTTCAGCCTTCCGGTGAAAAATATCTGGCAGATATTTACCAGCTTGCCCGTCAGCGCCTGAATAGCGTCGGTGTCACGCAGATCTTCGGCGGAGATCGCTGTACTTTCACCGAAAAGGGTGATTTTTTCTCTTATCGCCGCGACAAGACTACGGGTCGTATGGCAAGTTTTATTTGGCTGATATAACCTAAAGAATCAAGACGATCCGGAACGTGCCGTTTTCTTTTCACATAATTCAGATCATTAACCTTGAATAATTGAGGGATGACCTCATTTAATCTCCAGTAGCAAATTTGACCTGTTTATGGGAGGAGTTATGCGTCTGGATCGTCTTACTAATAAATTCCAGCTTGCTCTTGCCGATGCCCAGTCGCTCGCGCTGGGGCACGACAACCAATTCATCGAACCTCTTCATTTAATGAGCGCCTTGCTGAATCAGGAAGGGGGATCGGTACGTCCTTTATTAACGTCTGCTGGCATTAATGCTGGCCAGTTACGCACCGCTATCGATCAGGCACTGAGCCGTTTACCGCAGGTAGAAGGTACCGGCGGTGATGTTCAGCCGTCTCAGGATCTGGTGCGCGTGCTGAACCTTTGCGACAAGCTGGCGCAAAAACGTGGGGACAACTTTATTTCGTCAGAGCTGTTTGTTCTGGCGGCGCTTGAATCACGCGGTACCTTAACCGACCTGCTGAAATCTGCCGGTGCAACCACCGCCAATGTGACTCAGGCGATTGAGAAAATGCGCGGAGGTGAAAGCGTGAACGATCAGGGAGCCGAAGACCAACGTCAGGCTTTGAAGAAATTTACGGTCGATCTGACCGAACGTGCTGAGCAGGGCAAACTTGACCCGGTCATCGGCCGTGACGAAGAGATCCGCCGTACGATTCAGGTATTGCAGCGTCGTACCAAGAACAACCCGGTTCTGATTGGTGAGCCCGGTGTGGGTAAAACCGCCATTGTTGAAGGGCTGGCGCAGCGTATCGTAAACGGTGAAGTGCCGGAAGGGCTGAAAGGTCGCCGCGTGCTGGCACTGGATATGGGGGCGCTGGTGGCCGGGGCGAAATACCGCGGTGAGTTTGAAGAGCGTCTGAAAGGTGTGCTTAACGACCTGGCTAAACAGGAAGGCAACGTCATTCTGTTTATTGACGAACTGCACACCATGGTGGGGGCCGGTAAGGCCGACGGCGCGATGGATGCCGGGAACATGCTGAAACCAGCCCTGGCACGTGGTGAACTGCATTGCGTTGGCGCCACGACGCTGGATGAGTACCGCCAGTACATTGAGAAAGATGCTGCTCTGGAACGTCGTTTCCAGAAAGTGTTTGTTGCCGAGCCAAGCGTTGAAGATACCATCGCGATTTTGCGTGGTCTGAAAGAACGTTATGAGCTGCATCACCATGTGCAAATCACCGACCCGGCGATTGTGGCGGCTGCGACGCTTTCGCACCGTTATATTGCTGACCGTCAGTTGCCGGATAAAGCGATCGACCTGATTGATGAAGCGGCGTCGAGCATTCGTATGCAGATTGACTCGAAACCGGAAGAACTGGACAGGCTCGACCGTCGTATCATTCAGCTCAAGCTGGAACAGCAGGCGCTGAAAAAAGAGTCTGATGAAGCCAGTAAGAAACGCCTCGATATGCTCAACGAAGAACTGGACGACAAAGAGCGTCAGTATTCTGAGCTGGAAGAAGAGTGGAAAGCCGAGAAAGCTTCACTGTCTGGCACGCAGACCATTAAAGCGGAACTTGAGCAGGCGAAAATCGCCATCGAACAGGCTCGCCGTGTGGGCGATCTGGCGCGAATGTCCGAGTTGCAGTACGGCAAAATCCCGGAGCTGGAAAAACAGCTTGAGATCGCCACGCAGTCGGAAGGCAAAACCATGCGTCTGTTACGTAATAAAGTGACGGATGCAGAAATTGCAGAAGTGCTGGCTCGCTGGACCGGTATTCCGGTGGCGCGCATGATGGAAAGCGAACGCGATAAACTGCTGCGTATGGAGCAGGATCTGCATCAGCGCGTGATCGGTCAGGACGAGGCGGTTGAAGCCGTCTCCAATGCCATCCGCCGTAGCCGTGCGGGGCTGTCCGATCCTAATCGCCCGATTGGTTCGTTCCTGTTCCTGGGGCCGACCGGTGTCGGTAAGACCGAGCTGTGCAAAGCGCTGGCTAACTTTATGTTCGATAGCGACGATGCGATGGTGCGCATCGACATGTCCGAGTTTATGGAAAAACACTCCGTCTCGCGTCTGGTCGGGGCGCCTCCAGGATATGTCGGTTATGAAGAAGGTGGCTATCTGACAGAAGCGGTGCGTCGCCGTCCTTATTCCGTCATTTTGCTGGATGAGGTGGAAAAAGCGCACCCGGATGTGTTCAACATTCTGCTTCAGGTGCTGGATGATGGCCGTCTGACTGACGGGCAGGGGAGAACGGTCGACTTCCGTAATACGGTCGTCATTATGACATCGAACCTGGGTTCTGATTTGATTCAGGAACGTTTCGGTGAGCTGGACTACGGCCATATGAAGGATCTGGTGATGGGGGTTGTCAGCCATAGCTTCCGTCCAGAGTTCATCAACCGTATTGATGAAGTGGTGGTGTTCCATCCTCTGGGTGAGAAACACATTGCGTCGATTGCGCAGATCCAGCTGCAGCGTCTGTACAAACGTCTGGAAGAGCGTGGATATGAAATTCACATCTCTGACGATGCGCTGAAACTGCTGAGCGAGAACGGTTATGATCCAGTGTATGGTGCGCGTCCGTTGAAACGTGCTATCCAGCAGCAGATCGAAAACCCGCTGGCGCAGCAGATCCTGTCCGGGGAGCTGATTCCGGGCAAAGTTATCCGTCTGGAAGCCAACGACGATCGCATTGTGGCAGTGCAGTAAGTCACAAAACGCAAAAACGAGCCGCTTGCGGCTCGTTTTTGTTTAAAAACCAGGCGAGAATTGAGGTCTGGGAAGCGTTTTGCCTGGAAAATGAGCAGTCAGTAAATAATTTTCACTTTATCCTTGCAGGTTCGGAATTACTCCCTATAATGCGCCTCCACTGACACGGAACAACGGCACATACGCCGCCGGGTCAGCAGAGAAAAGCAAAATAAACGCTTGACTCTGAAAGAGGAAAGCGTAATATACGCCACCTCGCAACGGTGAGCGAAAGCCGCGTTGCACTGCTCTTTAACAATTTATCAGACAATCTGTGTGGGCACTCAAAGTGACATGGATTCTTAACGTCGCAAGACGAAAAATGAATACCAAGTCTCTGAGTGAACATACGTAATTCATTACGAAGTTTAATTCACGAGCATCAAACTTAAATTGAAGAGTTTGATCATGGCTCAGATTGAACGCTGGCGGCAGGCCTAACACATGCAAGTCGAACGGTAGCACAGAGAGCTTGCTCTCGGGTGACGAGTGGCGGACGGGTGAGTAATGTCTGGGAAACTGCCTGATGGAGGGGGATAACTACTGGAAACGGTAGCTAATACCGCATAACGTCGCAAGACCAAAGAGGGGGACCTTCGGGCCTCTTGCCATCAGATGTGCCCAGATGGGATTAGCTAGTAGGTGGGGTAACGGCTCACCTAGGCGACGATCCCTAGCTGGTCTGAGAGGATGACCAGCCACACTGGAACTGAGACACGGTCCAGACTCCTACGGGAGGCAGCAGTGGGGAATATTGCACAATGGGCGCAAGCCTGATGCAGCCATGCCGCGTGTATGAAGAAGGCCTTCGGGTTGTAAAGTACTTTCAGCGGGGAGGAAGGTGTTGTGGTTAATAACCGCAGCAATTGACGTTACCCGCAGAAGAAGCACCGGCTAACTCCGTGCCAGCAGCCGCGGTAATACGGAGGGTGCAAGCGTTAATCGGAATTACTGGGCGTAAAGCGCACGCAGGCGGTCTGTCAAGTCGGATGTGAAATCCCCGGGCTCAACCTGGGAACTGCATTCGAAACTGGCAGGCTAGAGTCTTGTAGAGGGGGGTAGAATTCCAGGTGTAGCGGTGAAATGCGTAGAGATCTGGAGGAATACCGGTGGCGAAGGCGGCCCCCTGGACAAAGACTGACGCTCAGGTGCGAAAGCGTGGGGAGCAAACAGGATTAGATACCCTGGTAGTCCACGCCGTAAACGATGTCGACTTGGAGGTTGTGCCCTTGAGGCGTGGCTTCCGGAGCTAACGCGTTAAGTCGACCGCCTGGGGAGTACGGCCGCAAGGTTAAAACTCAAATGAATTGACGGGGGCCCGCACAAGCGGTGGAGCATGTGGTTTAATTCGATGCAACGCGAAGAACCTTACCTACTCTTGACATCCAGAGAACTTAGCAGAGATGCTTTGGTGCCTTCGGGAACTCTGAGACAGGTGCTGCATGGCTGTCGTCAGCTCGTGTTGTGAAATGTTGGGTTAAGTCCCGCAACGAGCGCAACCCTTATCCTTTGTTGCCAGCGGTTAGGCCGGGAACTCAAAGGAGACTGCCAGTGATAAACTGGAGGAAGGTGGGGATGACGTCAAGTCATCATGGCCCTTACGAGTAGGGCTACACACGTGCTACAATGGCGCATACAAAGAGAAGCGACCTCGCGAGAGCAAGCGGACCTCATAAAGTGCGTCGTAGTCCGGATTGGAGTCTGCAACTCGACTCCATGAAGTCGGAATCGCTAGTAATCGTAGATCAGAATGCTACGGTGAATACGTTCCCGGGCCTTGTACACACCGCCCGTCACACCATGGGAGTGGGTTGCAAAAGAAGTAGGTAGCTTAACCTTCGGGAGGGCGCTTACCACTTTGTGATTCATGACTGGGGTGAAGTCGTAACAAGGTAACCGTAGGGGAACCTGCGGTTGGATCACCTCCTTACCTTAAAGAACCTGCCTTTGTAGTGCTCACACAGATTGTCTGATGAAAAGTAAATAGCAAGGCGTCTTGCGATTGAGACTTCAGTGTCCCCTTCGTCTAGAGGCCCAGGACACCGCCCTTTCACGGCGGTAACAGGGGTTCGAATCCCCTAGGGGACGCCACTTGCTGGTTCGTGAGTGAAAGTCACCTGCCGTCATATCTCAAAACTGACTTGCGAGTCATGTTTGAGATATTTGCTCTTTAAAAATCTGGATCAAGCTGAAAATTGAAACGACACACATGTTATGTGTGTTCGAGTCTCTCAAATTTTCGCAAACCGATGATGAATCGAAAGAAACATCTTCGGGTTGTGAGGTTAAGCGACTAAGCGTACACGGTGGATGCCCTGGCAGTCAGAGGCGATGAAGGACGTGCTAATCTGCGAAAAGCGCCGGCGAGGTGATATGAACCTTTGACCCGGCGATGTCCGAATGGGGAAACCCAGTGTGATTCGTCACACTATCGTTAACTGAATACATAGGTTAACGAGGCGAACCGGGGGAACTGAAACATCTAAGTACCCCGAGGAAAAGAAATCAACCGAGATTCCCCCAGTAGCGGCGAGCGAACGGGGAGCAGCCCGGAGTCTGAATCAGCTTGTGTGTTAGTGGAACGGTCTGGAAAGTCCGACGGTACAGGGTGATAGTCCCGTACACGAAAATGCACAGGTTGTGAACTCGAAGAGTAGGGCGGGACACGTGGTATCCTGTCTGAATATGGGGGGACCATCCTCCAAGGCTAAATACTCCTGACTGACCGATAGTGAACCAGTACCGTGAGGGAAAGGCGAAAAGAACCCCGGCGAGGGGAGTGAAAAAGAACCTGAAACCGTGTACGTACAAGCAGTGGGAGCCTACTTGTTAGGTGACTGCGTACCTTTTGTATAATGGGTCAGCGACTTATATTCTGTAGCAAGGTTAACCGTATAGGGGAGCCGAAGGGAAACCGAGTCTTAACTGGGCGTTAAGTTGCAGGGTATAGACCCGAAACCCGGTGATCTAGCCATGGGCAGGTTGAAGGTTGGGTAACACTAACTGGAGGACCGAACCGACTAATGTTGAAAAATTAGCGGATGACCTGTGGCTGGGGGTGAAAGGCCAATCAAACCGGGAGATAGCTGGTTCTCCCCGAAAGCTATTTAGGTAGCGCCTCGTGAACTCATCTTCGGGGGTAGAGCACTGTTTCGGCTAGGGGGCCATCCCGGCTTACCAACCCGATGCAAACTACGAATACCGAAGAATGTTATCACGGGAGACACACGGCGGGTGCTAACGTCCGTCGTGAAGAGGGAAACAACCCAGACCGCCAGCTAAGGTCCCAAAGTCATGGTTAAGTGGGAAACGATGTGGGAAGGCACAGACAGCCAGGATGTTGGCTTAGAAGCAGCCATCATTTAAAGAAAGCGTAATAGCTCACTGGTCGAGTCGGCCTGCGCGGAAGATGTAACGGGGCTAAACCATGCACCGAAGCTGCGGCAGCGACGCTTATGCGTTGTTGGGTAGGGGAGCGTTCTGTAAGCCGTTGAAGGTGGCCTGTGAGGGTTGCTGGAGGTATCAGAAGTGCGAATGCTGACATAAGTAACGATAAAGCGGGTGAAAAGCCCGCTCGCCGGAAGACCAAGGGTTCCTGTCCAACGTTAATCGGGGCAGGGTGAGTCGACCCCTAAGGCGAGGCCGAAAGGCGTAGTCGATGGGAAACAGGTTAATATTCCTGTACTTGGTGTTACTGCGAAGGGGGGACGGAGAAGGCTATGTTAGCCGGGCGACGGTTGTCCCGGTTTAAGCATGTAGGCGGAGGTTCCAGGTAAATCCGGTACCTTATTAACGCTGAGGTGTGATGACGAGGCACTACGGTGCTGAAGTAACAAATGCCCTGCTTCCAGGAAAAGCCTCTAAGCATCAGGTAACACGAAATCGTACCCCAAACCGACACAGGTGGTCAGGTAGAGAATACCAAGGCGCTTGAGAGAACTCGGGTGAAGGAACTAGGCAAAATGGTGCCGTAACTTCGGGAGAAGGCACGCTGATATGTAGGTGAAGCCCCTGCGGGTGGAGCTGAAATCAGTCGAAGATACCAGCTGGCTGCAACTGTTTATTAAAAACACAGCACTGTGCAAACACGAAAGTGGACGTATACGGTGTGACGCCTGCCCGGTGCCGGAAGGTTAATTGATGGGGTTAGCGGTAACGCGAAGCTCTTGATCGAAGCCCCGGTAAACGGCGGCCGTAACTATAACGGTCCTAAGGTAGCGAAATTCCTTGTCGGGTAAGTTCCGACCTGCACGAATGGCGTAATGATGGCCAGGCTGTCTCCACCCGAGACTCAGTGAAATTGAACTCGCTGTGAAGATGCAGTGTACCCGCGGCAAGACGGAAAGACCCCGTGAACCTTTACTATAGCTTGACACTGAACACTGGTCCTTGATGTGTAGGATAGGTGGGAGGCTTTGAAGCGTGGACGCCAGTCTGCGTGGAGCCGACCTTGAAATACCACCCTTTAATGGCTGGTGTTCTAACGTAGACCCGTAATCCGGGTTGCGGACAGTGTCTGGTGGGTAGTTTGACTGGGGCGGTCTCCTCCCAAAGAGTAACGGAGGAGCACGAAGGTTAGCTAATCCTGGTCGGACATCAGGAGGTTAGTGCAATGGCATAAGCTAGCTTGACTGCGAGAGTGACGGCTCGAGCAGGTGCGAAAGCAGGTCATAGTGATCCGGTGGTTCTGAATGGAAGGGCCATCGCTCAACGGATAAAAGGTACTCCGGGGATAACAGGCTGATACCGCCCAAGAGTTCATATCGACGGCGGTGTTTGGCACCTCGATGTCGGCTCATCACATCCTGGGGCTGAAGTAGGTCCCAAGGGTATGGCTGTTCGCCATTTAAAGTGGTACGCGAGCTGGGTTTAGAACGTCGTGAGACAGTTCGGTCCCTATCTGCCGTGGGCGCTGGAGAATTGAGGGGGGCTGCTCCTAGTACGAGAGGACCGGAGTGGACGCATCACTGGTGTTCGGGTTGTCATGCCAATGGCACTGCCCGGTAGCTAAATGCGGAAGAGATAAGTGCTGAAAGCATCTAAGCACGAAACTTGCCCCGAGATGAGTTCTCCCTGAGACTTTAAGTCTCCTGAAGGAACGTTGAAGACGACGACGTTGATAGGTCGGGTGTGTAAGCGCAGCGATGCGTTGAGCTAACCGATACTAATGAACCGTGAGGCTTAACCTTACAACGCCGAAGCTGTTTTGGCGGTGAGAGACGATTTTCAGCTGATACAGATTACAGAATTTGCCTGGCGGCTTTAGCGCGGTGGTCCCACCTGACCCCATGCCGAACTCAGAAGTGAAACGCCGTAGCGCCGATGGTAGTGTGGGGTCTCCCCATGTGAGAGTAGGGAACTGCCAGGCATCAATCAAGAAGAACCCCGTACCGTAAGGTGCGGGGTTTTTTGCTTTGGGTTTTTTTCCCCTGGCCTTTCTCTTAATCTCTTACCCTGCTAATGGAATGTGTGATCCCTGTCTCAATGTTATTTATAACAAAATTATAACATTTCATTTACGAGGTAATTGAGTCTCCTGGCTCAATACACCGCTGTTTATGGCAGGAGCATAATCACAATGACAGAAAGTATTACATCAAACGGGACGCTGGCTAACAGTGATACCCGAAGAAGGGTATGGGCAATCGTCAGCGCCTCTTCCGGGAATCTGGTTGAATGGTTTGACTTCTACGTCTACTCATTCTGTTCACTCTACTTCGCACATATCTTCTTCCCGTCCGGCAACACCACAACACAGCTACTACAAACGGCAGGGGTATTTGCCGCCGGATTCTTAATGCGACCCATTGGGGGCTGGCTGTTTGGGCGTATTGCGGATCGTCGCGGGCGCAAGGCCTCCATGCTGATCTCGGTTTGTATGATGTGCTTTGGATCTCTGGTGATCGCCTGCTTACCAGGGTATGAATCGATCGGGACATGGGCGCCTGCGCTGCTTTTGCTGGCTCGCTTATTCCAGGGACTATCGGTGGGCGGTGAATACGGTACCAGTGCGACCTACATGAGTGAAGTTGCCCTGGAAGGCCGCAAAGGTTTTTACGCCTCATTCCAGTACGTCACACTCATTGGTGGTCAATTGCTGGCGATTCTTGTGGTGGTGATCCTGCAGCAGATCCTGACAGACGAACAACTTCACACATGGGGATGGCGAATTCCTTTCGCACTGGGCGCAGCACTGGCGATTGTCGCACTTTGGTTACGCCGTCAGTTAGATGAAACCTCGCAGAAAGAGGTCAGGACGCTAAAGGAGGCGGGAACATTCAAAGGATTATGGCGAAACCGCAAAGCTTTCCTGATGGTGCTGGGCTTCACTGCGGGCGGCTCTCTCAGTTTTTACACTTTCACCACCTATATGCAAAAGTATCTGGTGAACACCACCGGAATGCACGCAAACGTCGCCAGCGTTGTTATGACAGTGGCACTTTTTGTCTTTATGCTCATACAACCGATTATCGGTGCGCTTTCCGATAAGATTGGTCGCCGTACGTCAATGCTGATCTTTGGTGGGCTGTCAGCGCTGTGTACTGTCCCTATTTTGACAGCCCTTCAGCATGTCTCCTCGCCATATGCCGCATTTGCACTGGTGATGCTGGCGATGGTGATTGTCAGTTTCTACACCTCGATCAGCGGAATACTGAAAGCCGAAATGTTCCCGGCACAGGTACGAGCGCTAGGGGTAGGGCTCTCTTATGCGGTAGCCAATGCGCTGTTTGGCGGATCGGCGGAGTATGTAGCGTTGTCTCTTAAATCATGGGGAAGTGAAACGACATTCTTCTGGTACGTGACGGTAATGGGGGCGCTGGCCTTTATTGTCTCCCTGATGCTGCATCGCAAAGGGAAGGGCATTCGTCTTTAATAATGCGCCATCTGCCAGACGGCATAGCCGGTGGTTGCACCGGCGACGTCCCAGGCGAAATCTTTCCAGCTCCAGCCGCTCCCCGCGGGGCGGCTATCCCACAGTTCTTTTGATGCTCCAAGGCTTACTGAGAACATCAATCCTATCGCTGCGCTCCGGTCCCGGCTGTATCCCTGATGCTGTGCATATTCGTTACCGGCTGCAGACAGCATTGCGGAGGCGAGGAAGTGCTGAGCCTTATCCTGTCCGGACCAGCTATCGTTGGCCATATGGCTGCAGCCACTCAGAAAGAGGACGCTCAGTAGCAGAGAAGTACGCATCAACGGGCTCCATAAAAAAGCCCTGCGGGTGACAGGGCTCTGACATTACAGAATACGGCTGATAAGTCGGTCGATACGGATACGACGTAAACGGCGGATCAACTTACGGACTTTCACCGGATAATCGGCAATGCTCTGTAGTTCGCGGTAATGGTTAACCACCGTAGTATGCGTGCGAATCAACTCCAGCTCACGTTCACGCTGGGCGGCTAACTCATGCTGCGGGTCATGGATGAGAATGGCGTTTTCCAGATCCAGTCTCCAGGCGCGTGGGTTAAGGTTGTTACCGGTCAGCAGCATCCACTCATCGTCGACCCACATTCCTTTCAGGTGGTAACTGTTGTCTTCATCTTTCCACAGACGCACAACCAACTGGTCAGTGTTGACGTAGTACTGTAAACGGCTCAGGAAACGACGCAGGTTAATCTCATAAAGATAAGGCAGCGCACCGATGATTTTGAACGGCTGGTCTTCAGGGATGAAAAAGTCGTTTGCTGTTTTATCGCCGACGATAATTTCCACTTTTTTACCGTCGCGCAGTAGCTGAATGATATTTCGCACCAGCACGGCAGGAAGGTTGAAGTATGGCGTACAGATGGTGAGTTTCTGCTCTGCGCATGGCATCAAATGGAAGATCGTTTTGTTCAGCAGGCTTGATTTGCCGAGCCCTACCAGCGGGGTAACAGATAACTCTTCGTTGTTCGCATCGCCCTGAAAATGGTAGACCGCATCGCGCAACTCCTGGCGGAAAGCGCGAACATCATTTTTGATCTCCGGGCTTTTAGGACGCTCAGGATCGTCAAGGCGATTAACCCCACGACCGTGTACCAGGTTTTTATCAACCCAGTTGAACATGATATCGGCCATCTGTGGATTACGAATCAGGTGGTAGCGGTCGTAGCGATATTTATCGAGCTGATGAAGGTAGACATCATTCAGGCTTGCGCCGCTGTACAGGACGCTGTCATCAATGATGAACCCTTTAAAATGAAGGACACCGAGTGCTTCACGGGTATTAACGGGTACGCCATAAACAGGGACATCGACGCCAGGATTTTCCTGCGCCGTGCGGCAATACCAGTCTGCATTAGTATTGGAAGCGGCTGCGCCGATACGGCCACGCTGAGCGCGATGCCAGTCAACCAGTACGCGAACATCCAGTTCCGGACGCTGACGTTTAGCTTCATAGAGTGCGTTGAGGATCGCACGACCGCCTTCATCTTGTTCAAGATACAGGGCCACAATGCAAATGCGTCGCGTGGCGCTGGCAATCTTTTCCAGAAGCGTTTCCCGAAAATGAGCGGGAGCATAAAAGAACTCTACATCATCAACTGACTGAGAAATCTTCGGTAGTTGAGCAAGGTGTTGTTGATGTTTATTACGCTTAAATTTTGACAACATCACAGTGCGTTTCTTCTCTGTTCATTGAAGGGTTGTCTGTACCATGCAAACAACATAAGCGGACAATGATACCACCAGTCCCGTCCAAAGTGGGTAACATTTCCAGTAGGTTACTCGTGTTTGTCTGCTGATGTCAGGACGAGGGACAAGGCAACAATACCTTCCTCCAGCTGAATATCAACGTCAAATCCGAGTTTTCGCGCCAGGGTCACCATACCGCGATTGTTTGGCATAGTAATGCCATTCAGGCGCAACAATCCGTGATCTCGCGTATAACTGATGAGTTTTTCCAGCAGTCGTCTACCCAGCCCCAGGCCTTTAAGATCGGAGCGCACCAGCACGGCAAACTCCGCATCGACATTATCCGGGTCAGAAATGGCTCGCGTGACGCCGAGGATCTCATCATCATGACCTGCACGACGCACGGCAACAAACGCCATTTCTCGATCGTAGTCGATCTGGGTCATATTGGCTAAATCATCGTGGGTAAATTCGTTGATTTCGCTAAAATAGCGGTAGTAGAGATCTTCTTTTGTAACCTGAGAGATAAAGGCCCGCAGCTGGGGTTCATCTTCCGGCAGAATTGGGCGGAACAGGACGCGTTCCCCGTTTTTCATCTCTACCCACTCCTCCAGATGCAGAGGATATGGACGGATTGCCAGGCGGCTCTCTCTGTCCCCTTCGAAGGGCGCGATATCCAGCGTCACGTCCAGCGCCGTAAACTCATTGCCGGAAGCGAGTAGCGGATGGATATCCAGCCGCTGGATCTCGGCACAATCCACGATCAGATTAGAAACCTGCACCAGGAATTGACTTAACCCGGCAATATCGAGCGGACGCAAGGCACTGCGGCCACGGATCTTTTTGCTTTTAATCGCCTGAATGATCAGATAGCGCGCGAGGTTCATGTTCAGCGGCGGTAAAGCAACGACAGCCTGTTCCTCCGGGTGCCACTCTACGCCACCTTCTCCCAGCATAATAAGCGGGCCGAAGACGGGATCGTGCTCTACCACGACTCGTAGTTCCTGAGCGCCTGCGCGGTTAGCCATGCTTTGTACCAGCAGTCCGTGGATCCGGGCCTGCGGCCAGGCCATCTTAACGCGATCAAAAATGGCATCAGCTGCCTGCTGTACCTCCGTTGCCGTACGCAGATACAGCATGACACCCTGAACATCTGATTTATGCGGTATATCGGGAGAGCGCAGCTTAAGAGCGACCGGATAGCCAATCTGCTCCGCAATATGTACTGCCTCGGCGCTGTCGCTGGCGATCCAGGTTGGCAGGGTTTGCATCCCGTAGCTGCCCAGAATGGGCTGCACTTCATGCGTATCAAGCGATGTCGCGCCCTCTTCAATAGCCTGCTGCAAGAGTCGATGAACGTCGACGGTATTCGCCGTCAGGTTACCAGGTAGCGCCGGGGTTTCGCGTAGCTGCTTCTGATTGCGGCGATATTCCACCATATGCATAAATGCGGTGATAGTCCCTTCCGGCGTACGGTAGGTTGGCAGACCGGCTTCGCTGAACAGACGTCGTGCCTCCTGAGATGAAAACTCACCGCACCAGTTTGTCAGCAGAGTGACATATTTGCCGCGCGGATGGTTGCGTACAGCTTCAATTAACGCGCGCGCACTTTCACTGCCCGGCGCGACTGCGCTGGGGGAGTGGATAATCATCAATGCATCGAAGTCCTGACTATCCAGCAAAATTGAGATAGCCCGAATATAGCGATCGCTGCTGGCGTCATCGCGCAAATCAAGCGGATTGCCGGGCATCACGCTTGTCGGAAGCACCTCTCTGAGGCGTCGAAGTGTCTCTTCACCCAGCGTTGCCAGCTTTCCGTTGCGCAGCCACAGTTCATCCAGCGCAAGCGCAGCAGGGGCCGCACCATTGCTGACAATCATTAACTTCTCGCCACGCAGTGGGCGCATGTGGCTGAGTGTCTCAACGGCGGAAAAAAGCTCGTGCGTATCCTGCACCCGCAGTAACCCCGCGCGTTGGATGGCGGCATCCCAGGCGGGATCCATGCCGGAATGAGACTGCAGGAGACGCTGGGCAGCAGGACTGCGACCGCTTTTGATAACCAGGATCGGCTTATTGCGCGAAGCACTTCGTGAAGCCGATACAAAACGACGGGCGTCGCTCAGATGCTCAAGATAAAGGAGTATCGCGCTGGTTTTGCTGTCACGAGCCAGGAAATCCAGAAGCTCATCAACGTCGATATCCAGGCTGTCGCCCAGGGCAATGAAGTAGGAGAAACCCATTTCGCGCTGTTGCGCCCAGTCGAGGATAGTGTTCGATACTGCAGCCGACTGCGAGATAAACGCCAGTTTGCCTTTGCGGATCGGTACCGGGGAGAAACTGGCATTCAACCCCTGCCAGGGGGCGAGCAGGCCCAGGCTATTCGGGCCAAGGATACGCATCTGGTAGCGGCTGGCGTAGGCGAGCAGTTCGGGTTGCTGTTCAGGTGGAGACGAGAGAATAATGCAGGTTTTACACCCTTTCTTGCCAAGTGCTTCCAGCAGTTCCAGATTGCGTTTCGCATTCGTACACAGCACGGCGAGGTCCGGCACAAAAGGCAGGCTCTGCACATCTGGCCATGCCAGCACCCCCTGAACGGCCTTATAAGCCGGCGTGACGGGCATGACGGGGCCATTAAATCCTCCCGCGAGCAGGTTGCGCATCATCAGATAGCCTGCCCGATCCGGTTTCACGGATGCGCCGATAACGGCAATGGATTTAGGACGTAATAGCGCTTCTAACCCTCGCTGGCTCATGCAAGTCTCCCGTGATTGCAAGCGACCTGATGATTTTAAACGCTTTCTGACTCTGTTGCTGTGATGCTGCCCTTATGAATGGTTTTTCCCGCCAGATAGCGTTCCCGGAAACAAGAGAAATGGTTGCCCAGGGCGCCTGCTGCTGCGGTATCCCCGGCTAAATCCAGCAGCGCGATGGCCACCTCGGCGGTGCAATATTGTCCGTCAGCATGCGCTTCACGCAGGCGATAAGCCGAGACGCGGGAAAGATCGACAGAAATGACCGGCAGCGCGTCAAGGTAAGGGCTTTTGCGAAACATTTTCCGCGCTTCGGTCCATGTGCCGTCCAGCATAATAAACAGCGGTGGCTTACCGGATGGTGGCGCCGAAAGCACCTGACGATTGTCGCCTGCGTAAGAGGCCGGGAAAACGACCATCGGCTGATAGTCCGGGTTTGTCACCAGATCGAGCAGGGCCTGTGGCGGCTCGGTGCGGGACCATTGAAACGCGGCAGTATCCGGCAGAATATCGGCAATCAGCCGCCCTGTATTACTGGGTTTCATCGGCTCGGTATCAAACATGACCAGACAAAAACGGCTTTTAGCCGTACTGGGTGCCAGCGTTTCGCACAGGCAAACTTTAAGCGGAAGCAGGCAGCGCTGGCAGCGACGAATGCGATTGCCACGGGCAAGAAAAGGACGAGTGGCGCGCGCAAGGCGTTCGGCGCGTAACAGGAGGACAGCGTTATCGGTCATGGGCGAAGTGAAGGAAAAACGCCATTTTCGCAGAGGCGGGAGCGGGGCACAAGATGTGCCCCGTGAAAGTTACAGTGATTCGTTTAACCAGCTGTCAAACGGCGCTTTCGGTACTGCGCCATTGAGCATGTCGACGACTTCACCGTTTTTAAAGATCATAATGGTCGGGATGCTGCGAATGCGGAAACGTGCGCTAAGCTCGCGTTCCGCCTCGGTATTCACCTTAACAAAACGCATCTTACCGCTGCGCTCTTCGGCCACGTCTTCAAAGATTGGCGCGAAGCTTCGGCATGGACCGCACCACGGTGCCCAGAAATCGACCACCACCGGGAGATCGTCCTTGAGGAGTTTGTCCAGCGTAGCACCCGTCGCGTTAATGACATCGCCATCAAACAGTTCGTGGCCACAACGTCCGCATTTCGCACCATCGTCAATCCGATCGTCCGGAATGCGATTAAGAGCCTGACAGTTGGCACATACGGTATTCATAACTAACCTCTGATAGAGCCGTGGGACAGCGGCAGAACGCCGATAATGTTTCTAATATGTTACATATTATCAATGAGCCTGTTTGAAACAACAATGCGTTTTATTCAATGAGAACAATAGTCACAGGCTTTTGTACGAAATTATGGCTATGCGCTGGCACATCGGGTAATCTGCGCGCTTTGCGCAGCGCTGGTGGAGAAAAGCATGAACGACGAAATGAAAAATAAAAGCGGCAAGGTCAAAGTGATGTATGTCCGCAGTGATGATGACTCTGATAAACGCACCCAAAATCCGCGTACCGGAAAAGGTGGCGGGCGTCCGGCGTCTTCTCGTGCAGACGGTGGCCGTCGCCCCGCCCGCGATGACAGAAACACCCGCGGTGATGACCGCAAACGTGACGATCGCAAACGCGATGACCGTCCGCGTTCCGACCGCCCACGCAGTGACCGTCCACGCGACGATCGTCCGCGTGATGACTTCTCGCGTGACAACGCCTCCCCGTGGCGCACCGTTTCTCGCGCCCCGGGCGATGAGACGCCAGAGAAAGCCGATCACGGCGGTATCAGCGGCAAAAGCTTTATCGATCCGGAAGTGCTGCGCCGTCAGCGTGCGGAAGAGACCCGCGTGTATGGCGAGAACGCCTGCCAGGCGCTGTTCCAGAGCCGCCCTGAGTGTATCGTCCGCGCCTGGTTTATCCAGAGCGTGACCCCGCGCTTTAAAGAAGCACTGCGCTGGATGGCCGCGAATCGTAAAGCCTACCACGTGGTGGATGATGCCGAGCTGACCAAAGCGTCCGGTACCGAGCACCACGGCGGCGTCTGCTTCCTGATCAAAAAACGTAACGGCACCACCGTGCAGCAGTGGGTCAGCCAGGCGGATGCCGATGACTGCGTGCTGGCCCTGGAAGATGTAGGCAACCCGCACAACCTGGGCGCGATGATGCGCAGCTGCGCACACTTTGGCGTGAAGGGTGTGCTGTTACAGGATGCCGCACTGCTGGAATCTGGTGCCGCGATCCGCACAGCAGAAGGCGGAGCGGAGCATGTGCAGCCGATCACCGGCGACAGCGTGCTGGACGCCCTTGAGCAGTTCCGTAAAGCGGGTTATTCCATCGTGACCACGTCGAGCCATGCTGGTACGCCGCTGTTTAAAGCGACGCTGCCGCGTAAAATGGTGCTGGTATTAGGTCAGGAACGTGACGGTCTGTCTGACGCGGCGCTTTCCAGTGCTGATCTGAGCGTCTCTATCGACGGGACAGGTAATGTAGAAAGTTTGAACGTGTCCGTTGCGACCGGCGTACTGCTGGCGGAATGGTGGCGTCAGAATAAGGCATAAGCCTCTCAATGTGCCGGGTCTGACCCGGCACATTCAAATCCTACTCGCTCTCTGCCGGTAACACTGGCATCCAGTCAATTGGCGTTTCGCCACGTTTTTCCAGCCATTCATTCGCCAGAACAAAGTGATTACTGCCGAAGAAACCGCGATGTGCCGACAGCGGAGACGGGTGCGGCGCTTTTAAAACGTGATGGCGCTGACGGTCGATAATCGCCCCTTTCTTCTGCGCGTGAGAACCCCACAGTAAAAACACCACGCCTTCACGATGTTCGTTGATCAGGCTAATAACCTTATCGGTAAAGGTTTCCCAGCCCAGGCTGGCGTGAGAATGTGCCTGACCCGCCCTTACAGTGAGTACCGTATTTAACAGCAGCACACCCTGATGCGCCCAGCTTTCCAGGTAACCGTGGGTGGGGCGGGTGAAGCCAGGAACGGTTCCCTCAAGCTCTTTATACATATTGAGCAGAGAAGGGGGGATAGCCACGCCCGGACGGACGGAGAACGCCAGCCCGTGTGCCTGACCCGGGCCGTGATACGGATCCTGGCCAAGAATGACCACCTTCACATCGCTCAGCTCAGTGTAACGAAAGGCGTTGAACACATCTTTCTGCGGCGGATAAATCGTCTGCCCGGACTGACGTTCAGCTGCAACGGTGCTGAGTGTATTGATAAAATAGGGTTGTTGTTTTTCTTCTGCCAGCACATCGTGCCATGTCAACGGTGTGGTCATCTCGCTCTCCTGCGAATCTCATTCTGTGTCTAGCTTACCTGTTAAACGCCAGTGAGCAAAATGACGCGCTGAAACGTGCGCTAAGTAACTAAATTTATTTTGAAAAGATACACAACCAGTTGAATTGGTAAGGTGCTGAAATTGATCTAAAACAATAAATTCAAACCACACTCTTTATGTGGTTGGTGTTTTTGTTGATTTAAATCAATAAATCGCCGGGGTGCGAGTGATATATATACACACAAGAAACAATGGTTTTACCAATTGGCCGTGTGAGGCCGACACCAGTTAATGTAGCCTAAGGGAGGCAACACATGATTACAGGTATCCAGATTACTAAAGCTGCAAATGACGATCTGCTCAATTCTTTCTGGCTGCTGGACAGCGAGAAAAACGAAGCACGCTGCGTGGTTGCAAAAGCCGGTTTTACTGAAGATGAGATCGTGCCAGTGAGCAAACTGGGCGAAATCGAATATCGTGAAATCCCAATGGAAGTGAAACCGGAAGTGCGCGTGGAAGGCGGTCAGCACCTGAACGTTAACGTTCTGCGTCGTGAAACGCTGATGGATGCCGTTGAGCACCCTGAAAAGTACCCACAGCTGACTATTCGCGTGTCTGGCTATGCGGTTCGTTTTAACTCACTGACCCCAGAGCAGCAGCGCGACGTTATCGCGCGTACCTTTACTGAAAGCCTGTAAGGTTCCAGTTTCGGGGGTGAATAAAAAAGCCGGGGAAATCCCCGGCTTTTTCTTACTCTTCAGTTTTCGTATCCTGCGCGGCAGCGCTTGGCTTACGACGCTTACCAATGTTTTTGGTATCGCGGTGGCGTTGCTTAACGCGCGGCTTCTCTTTTTCTTTCTCTTTTCTCTCAGCGCGTTTTGCGAGTGCTTTCTTGGACGGTTTGCCCGTCATTTTTTCACTCGGCGCGCGGGTAGTTGGGCGCAGGCCGTCAATGACGCGAGATTTCAGCGGCTCATCAACATAGCGACCAATTTTTTGCAGCAGCAGGTGATCGTGCGCTTCAACCAGTGAAATCGCAGTACCTTTACGTCCGGCGCGACCGGTACGGCCAATGCGGTGCAGATAGGTATCACCACTGCGCGGCATATCGAAGTTGATCACGTGGCTCACGTCCGGAATGTCGATCCCGCGTGCGGCAACGTCTGTCGCCACCAGCACGTTCACGCGGCCATCGGTCAGGCGTTTGATGCCTTCGGTACGCTTAACCTGCGCCATCTCACCTTCGAGGTAGCAGTTATTAATGCCCGCATTACGCAGCATTTCTGCCAGCTCGTGCACGCGCTCGCGTTTACGCACAAAGACGATGGTACGCAGAGCATCTTCCTGCTTCAGCAGGTGCTTCAGTAATTCGACCTTGTGCTCAAGGTTGTCCGCACGGTAATACCACTGGTGGATCTTCTTGCGCTCACGCGTAGAGGGCGTCGCAGAGACTTCAACCGGATCTTCCAGCAGACGCTCGGCGAAATCTTTAATCGCGTCCCCTTCAAGGGTGGCAGAGAACAGCATCGTCTGGTTACGCCAGCGCGTCTCGCCCGCAATATGTTCGATATCCTGTGCGAAGCCCATGTCCAGCATACGGTCGGCTTCATCCAGAATCAGCGTTTCTACCGCGCGGCAGTCGAAGTTCTCTTCTTTAATGTACTGCAGCAAACGGCCCGTCGTCGCAACAACGATATCCTGGTTTTCGCTGAACACTTCGGCGTGGTTCATATACGCCACGCCGCCGGTAATAGTGGCGATATCCAGATGGGTGTTAGCCGCCAGCTCACGCGCGTGATCGGCAACCTGCATGGCCAGCTCGCGCGTAGGCGTCAGGATCAAAATACGCGGTGGGCCTGATTTTTTTCGTGGAAAGTCGAGCAGGTGCTGCAACACAGGCAGCAAATAGGCTGCTGTCTTCCCCGTGCCGGTTGGCGCAGAACCGAGCACATCGCGGCCCTCAAGCGCAGGCGGAATGGCCGCTGCCTGAATGGCGGTCGGGCGTGTAAAGCCTTTGCTCTCAAGTGCATTGAGCAGGCTTTCATCGAGTTCAAGTTCGGAAAAAGTCGTTACAGTCATGTTCTACCTCTGTGTGGGGCGCTGATTATAGACGTTACGGCTGTAATCTTCATCTGTTTGTATGGATATCGCTTTGCGGTGCCTTCGCTTTCCCCTATGCTACTCCAGTTTCACTTAGAAGGTTGCCCTGACATGTCTCAACTCAAAGCGCAGTTGCGCCGCGATGGTTTTACGTTTAAACAATTTTTTGTCGCCCACGATCGCTGTGCCATGAAAGTCGGCACCGACGGTATTTTACTGGGAGCATGGGCCCCTGTCGCAGGTGTTAAACGTATTCTTGATATCGGTACCGGCAGCGGGCTGGTGGCGTTGATGCTGGCCCAGCGTACGGAAGAGCATGTCACGATTGATGCCGTTGAGCTCGATGCGCAGGCTGCAGGGCAGGCGAGTGAAAATGCGGCCGAATCCCCCTGGGCAGACCGGATTCGCGTTCAATGTGCGGATGTGCTGGTCTGGGCGCCTGAACAAACTGCGCGTTACGATCTTATCGTCAGCAACCCTCCTTACTACGCGCCCGGTGTCGAGTGTGGTACCCCTGAACGTGAACAGGCGCGTTATACCGGTTCACTCGATCATAAAGCACTGCTTACCAGCGCGGCTGAACTCATCTCTGAAGAGGGATTTTTTTGCGTAGTGTTGCCAGAAAGCACGGGTAATACATTTATTGGTCTGGCGCAGGAGATTGGCTGGACATTACGTTTGCGAACTGACATTTCTGATACGGAAGGACGACTGCCGCACCGCGTGCTGCTGGCGCTCTCGCCAAAAGAAGGTGAATGCTTTAATGACCGTATGGTGATTCGAGGGCCAGACCAGCATTATTCCGAAGATTACACTGCTCTGACCCAGGCATTTTATCTGTTTATGTGAACCTGCGGAGCCAGTATCGACGGGCCGGATTCAGCAAGCTGATCCGGGTAGTCCAGGGTGTAGTGCAAGCCGCGGCTCTCTTTACGCATCATGGCACAGCGAACAATCAGCTCGGCAACCTGCACCAGATTGCGCAGCTCCAGCAGATTATTGGATACGCGGAAATTGGCATAATATTCATCAATTTCCTGCTGCAGCATAGTAATGCGGCGCAACGCACGTTCCAGACGTTTTGTGGTGCGCACAATCCCTACGTAGTCCCACATAAACAGCCGTAGTTCATGCCAGTTGTGCTGGATCACGACCAGCTCGTCCGGGTTATCCACGCGGCTTTCATCCCAGGCAGGTAAGTGCTCAGTCTCGCGGGCGTAAGGCATGCGTTTCGTGATGTCTTCCGCCGCTGACCAGCCGTACACCAGACACTCAAGCAGCGAGTTCGACGCCATACGGTTCGCGCCGTGAAGGCCGGTATAACTCACCTCGCCGATAGCATACAGACCTTCTACGTCGGTGCGCCCGTGATCGTCAACCATCACGCCCCCGCAGGTATAGTGGGCCGCAGGCACAATGGGCACCGGATCGCGGGTCAAATCAATCCCCAGGTTCAGCAGCTTTTCGTAAATCATCGGGAAATGCTGGCGAATGAATGCGGCTGGCTTATGGCTGATATCGAGATACATGCAGTCCACGCCCAGACGTTTCATTTCATGGTCGATGGCGCGGGCAACGATATCGCGAGGGGCCAGCTCGCCACGCGCGTCAAAGTCCGGCATAAAGCGGGTACCGTCAGGGCGTTTCAGATAAGCGCCTTCACCGCGCAGAGCTTCCGTCAGCAGGAAGTTGCGCGCCTGAGGGTGGAACAGGGCTGTTGGGTGAAACTGATTAAATTCGAGATTCGCCACGCGGCAGCCTGCGCGCCAGGCCATGGCGATACCGTCTCCGGAAGCGATGTCCGGGTTAGTGGTGTACTGATACACCTTTGAGGCGCCGCCCGTCGCCAGTACAACGGCCTTCGCCTGACAGGTTTCAACCTTCTCTTTATTACGGTTCCAGACCCATGCACCCACCACGCGACGCGGACCAGGCAGGCCAATCTTGTCGGAAATAATCAGGTCAACGGCATTACTGCGCTCAAGAACCCGAATATTAGGATGGTTAAGCGCTTTACCCACCAGCGTGGTCTCCACCTCTTTACCGGTGGCATCCGCTGCGTGCAGGATGCGGCGGTGGCTATGGCCGCCTTCGCGCGTCAGGTGGTAGCTCTCTTCACCGTTAGGCTGAATCTGGGTATCAAATAATACGCCCTGATCGATGAGCCACTGAACGCAATGGCGGGCATTGCTGGCAACGAACTCTGCGGCGTGCGCATCCACGATCCCGGCGCCGGCAATCAACGTATCTTCTACGTGCGACGCTATGCTGTCGGTCTCGTCAAACACGGCGGCAATACCGCCCTGGGCATAAAATGTGGAACCTTCACTTATCGGTCCTTTACTCAGAACGATAACGTTTTGATGTTCGGCAAGGCGCAGCGCCAGAGAGAGACCGGCAGCGCCGCTACCGATGATCAGGACATCACAATGGAGTTCAGATGTTGTGTTCATGATTGTTGTTTAATTTACTAAACAGTGTTGGGTCAGAATAGCACCTGAGTGCGATTTATCGCACGTTTTTTTTAGAGGTTGTTGCAATGGCTAAACGCGTAAGGCGGAGTAAATAGCGGGTAAAGGAATGAAATTATTTTGCGAAGCAGATCGTTAGCGTCAGATTTTGTGATGAAATAAAGACTGGGTTGCGTTACTCTTCTCGCGGGAAAAAGATGTTTCTTGTCAGAAAGTGGTGCGTATCGTGAACAGACTTATAATGAGAGAAAATGAACAGTCTGCGGCGCGATGAACAAAAACAAAGGCGTTACGGAACTTATTGACGATCGGACACTCTAACTCGGTGCTTGCTCAAAGTGCGGTGTTTTTAGAGTGGCGTTTCGATAACGCGTGGAATTTAGGTTTGGGGAGACATTACCTCGGATGAGCGAGCAGTTAACGGACCAGGTCCTGGTTGAACGGGTCCAGAAGGGAGATCAGAAAGCCTTTAACTTACTGGTGGTGCGCTACCAGCATAAGGTGGCGAGTCTGGTTTCCCGCTATGTACCGTCAGGTGATGTGCCTGATGTGGTGCAAGAGTCTTTTATTAAGGCCTATCGCGCGCTGGATTCTTTCCGGGGAGATAGTGCTTTTTATACCTGGCTGTACCGTATTGCTGTCAATACGGCAAAGAATTATCTGGTTGCTCAGGGTCGTCGTCCGCCGTCCAGTGATGTAGACGCTATCGACGCCGAAAACTTCGAAAGTGGCGGTGCGCTGAAAGAAATTTCGAACCCTGAGAACTTAATGTTGTCAGAAGAACTGAGACAAATTGTTTTTCGCACGATCGAGTCGCTCCCGGAAGATTTACGCATGGCAATTACGTTACGGGAGCTTGATGGTCTGAGCTATGAAGAGATAGCCGCTATCATGGATTGTCCGGTCGGTACGGTGCGTTCACGAATCTTCCGTGCGCGAGAAGCTATTGATAATAAAGTTCAACCGCTTATCAGGCGTTGACGATAGCGGGATACTGGAAAAGGTATTAGGCATGCAGAAAGAAAAACTTTCCGCTTTAATGGATGGTGAGACGCTGGATAGTGAGCTGCTCAACGAGCTGTCTCATTCTCCCGAAATGCAAGAGACCTGGGAGAGTTACCATCTCATCCGTGACACGCTGCGCGGCGATACCGGCGAGGTTCTCCATTTCGATATCTCTGCCCGCGTGATGGCGGCCATTGAGAATGAGCCTGTTCATCAGACCACTCCGCTGATTCCTGAAGCTCAACCTGCACCTCACCAGTGGCAGAAAATGCCGTTCTGGCAAAAGGTGCGTCCGTGGGCCAGCCAGCTCACCCAAATGGGGGTTGCTGCATGCGTATCGCTTGCAGTTATCGTTGGCGTCCAGCACTATAATACTCAGTCTGAAACTAATCAGCAGCCAGAAGCGCCAGTGTTTAACACACTGCCGATGATGGGCAAAGCGAGCCCGGTTAGCCTGGGCGTACCGGCTGATGCTTCCGCCAGCGGCGGTCAGCAACAGCAGGTGCAGGAGCAGCGCCGTCGCATTAATGCGATGTTGCAGGATTACGAGTTGCAGCGTCGTCTGCACTCTGAACAGCTTCAGTTTGAGCAGGCCCAAACCCAGCAAGCTGCTGTGCAGGTGCCCGGAAACCAAACTTTAGGAACGCAATCGCAGTAATGAAGCAACTTTGGTTCGCCATGTCTCTGATGGCGGGTAGCCTGTTCTTCTCTGCCAACGCCTCGGCTGATGTTTCATCCGGGGCGTTGTTGCAGCAAATGAATCTGGCCAGCCAGTCACTCAATTACGAGTTGGCATTTATCAGCATTAATAAGCAGGGCGTCGAGTCGTTACGCTATCGTCATGCCCGTCTTGATAATCAGCCACTCGCCCAGCTTTTACAGATGGATGGTCCGCGTCGGGAAGTTGTCCAGCGAGGCAACGAAATCAGCTATTTCGAGCCCGGCCTGGAGCCTTTCACGCTCAATGGCGACTATATCGTTGATTCTCTGCCGTCACTCATCTATACCGACTTCAAGCGGCTGGCCCCTTACTACGATTTTATTTCGGTAGGGCGTACGCGCATCGCAGACAGACTGTGTGAAGTGATCCGCGTGGTTGCTCGCGATGGCACGCGCTACAGCTATATCGTCTGGATTGATGCGGAAACCAAGCTGCCGATGCGTGTGGACCTGCTTGACCGCGACGGTGAAACGCTTGAACAGTTCCGCGTGATCTCCTTCAGCGTGAACAATCAGGTTGGCAACAGCATGCAGAATCTGGCCAAAGCCAGCCTGCCGCCGCTGCTTTCTGTTCCGGCAGGGGATTCCGTTAACTTCAACTGGGTTCCTTCCTGGATCCCGCAAGGCTTTAGCGAAGTGTCCAGCAGCCGTCGTCAGTTGCCAACTATTGACACGCCCGTTGAGTCGCGCCTCTATTCCGACGGTTTGTTCAGTTTCTCGGTGAATATCAACCGCGCAACGGCAAACAGCTCTGAGCAAATGCTTCGTACCGGACGTCGCACGGTCAGCACCACGGTACGTGATAACGCAGAGATCACGATTGTGGGTGAATTACCTCCGCAGACGGCGAAGCGCATTTCAGACAGCATTAAATTCAGGGCCGCGCAATGATTAAAGAGTGGGCAACCGTCGTCTCGTGGCAAAATGGCGTTGCGCGAGTCAGTTGCGATGTCAAAGCCTCATGCAATAGCTGCGCATCCCGTGCCGGGTGCGGCAGCCGCGTGCTGAATAAGCTCGGGCCGCAAACGTCGCATACTATCTCTGTGCCAAGTGAACAGCCGCTGGTGACGGGGCAGAAGGTTGAACTAGGGATTGCGGAAGGCAGTCTGCTCGGTTCCGCGATGCTGGTCTATCTCTCTCCGTTGGTCGGGTTATTTATCATGGGCGGCCTTTTCCAGACCCTGTTTGGTTCCGATGTGGCCGCCATGTGCGGTGCCGCGTTGGGGGGCATCGGGGGATTCTGGCTTGCTAAGGGTCTCTCACCGAAGCTTGCCGCGCGCGAAGAGTGGCAGCCTGTCATTCTCAGCGTTGGGTTGGCACCAGACCAGCTTCGTGTCGAGACGCTCTCTTCTGAGGCCTGATGATCCATCGGGCTTTATCAATTTTTACGCCCTAATACAGAAAACGCCCTTTCTTCACGCTATACCTGTCTCTAAGTGCATTTCCAGGTAGCGAGGATGTAGTGTAGAATGCTGCGTTTTCGCACTGAAAAACGTCAGGCTAAGAACAGCGGCCTCCAGGAATTCGTAAGGCATAATTATTTAACTATATGAAGAACATACGTAACTTTTCGATCATTGCTCACATTGACCACGGTAAGTCGACGCTGTCTGACCGTATTATCCAGATTTGCGGTGGCCTGTCTGATCGTGAAATGGAAGCCCAGGTTCTGGACTCCATGGACCTGGAACGCGAACGCGGTATCACCATTAAGGCGCAAAGCGTTACGCTGGATTACAAAGCGGCTGATGGTGAAACCTATCAACTGAACTTTATCGACACCCCAGGCCACGTTGACTTCTCCTATGAAGTATCACGCTCGCTGGCGGCCTGTGAAGGTGCGCTGCTGGTCGTCGATGCCGGGCAGGGTGTTGAAGCCCAGACCCTGGCAAACTGCTATACCGCGATGGAAATGGATCTCGAGGTTGTGCCGGTTCTGAATAAAATCGACCTGCCAGCTGCCGATCCTGAACGCGTCGCGGAAGAGATTGAAGATATTGTCGGCATTGACGCGACGGATGCCGTGCGCTGCTCCGCGAAAACCGGTGTGGGCGTGACCGATGTGCTGGAACGCCTGGTGCGTGACATCCCGGCCCCGGAAGGTGACCCGGATGGCCCACTGCAGGCGCTGATCATCGACTCCTGGTTCGATAACTACCTTGGTGTTGTCTCTCTGGTGCGTATTAAAAACGGCACCATGCGTAAAGGCGACAAAATCAAGGTAATGAGTACTGGTCAGGTTTACAACGCTGACCGTCTGGGTATCTTCACGCCAAAACAGGTTGACCGTACCGAGCTGAAATGTGGCGAAGTAGGCTGGCTTGTCTGCGCCATTAAAGACATCCTCGGCGCGCCAGTGGGCGATACTCTGACCGGAGCACGTAACCCGGCAGATAAAGCGCTGCCAGGCTTTAAAAAGGTGAAACCGCAGGTTTACGCGGGTCTGTTCCCGGTCAGCTCAGATGACTATGAAAACTTCCGTGATGCGCTCGGTAAATTGAGCCTGAACGATGCTTCCCTGTTCTACGAGCCAGAAAGCTCAACGGCGCTGGGCTTCGGTTTCCGCTGTGGCTTCCTCGGCCTGCTGCACATGGAGATCATTCAGGAGCGTCTGGAACGTGAATACGATCTGGATCTGATCACCACCGCACCGACCGTTGTGTATGAGGTAGAAACCACCTCGAAAGAAGTGATCTACGTCGATAGCCCGTCCAAGCTGCCGCCGCTGAACAATATCCACGAACTGCGTGAGCCGATTGCAGAGTGTCACATGCTGCTGCCACAGGAGTTCCTGGGCAACGTCATTACACTGTGTATTGAGAAGCGTGGCGTGCAGACCAACATGGTCTACCACGGTAACCAGGTGGCGCTGACCTATGAAATCCCGATGGCGGAAGTGGTACTCGACTTCTTCGATCGCCTGAAGTCTACCTCCCGTGGCTATGCGTCCCTGGATTACAACTTCAAGCGTTTCCAGGCCTCCAACATGGTGCGTGTGGACGTGCTAATCAACGGTGAGCGTGTGGATGCGTTGGCCCTGATCACCCACAACGACAATGCGCCGTACCGTGGTCGCGAGCTGGTTGAGAAAATGAAAGATCTGATCCCGCGTCAGCAGTTCGACATCGCGATTCAGGCGGCCATTGGTAACCATATTATCGCGCGTTCTACGGTGAAACAGCTGCGTAAAAACGTTCTGGCGAAGTGCTACGGCGGTGACGTCAGTCGTAAGAAAAAGCTGCTGCAGAAGCAGAAAGAAGGTAAGAAGCGTATGAAGCAGGTCGGTAACGTTGAGCTGCCACAGGAAGCATTCCTTGCCATTCTTCATGTTGGTAAAGACGGCAAATAACCTTTAAGGAGTTGGCATGGCGAACATGTTTGCCCTGATCCTGGTCATTGCTACCCTGGTGACAGGTCTGCTGTGGTGTCTGGATAAGTTTATCTTCGCCCCAAAACGCCGTGAGCGTCAGGCTGCCGCACAGGCAGCCACTGGCGATCAGCTGGATGCGAAAACCCTGAAAAAAGTCGGCCCGAAACCGGGCTGGCTGGAAACGGGCGCCTCGGTATTCCCGGTGCTGGCCATTGTGCTGGTGGTGCGATCGTTTATTTACGAGCCGTTCCAGATCCCATCCGGTTCAATGATGCCAACGCTGCTGATTGGTGATTTTATTCTGGTAGAGAAGTTTGCCTACGGCATTAAAGATCCTATCTACCAGAAAACGCTGATCGAAACCGGTCATCCGAAGCGTGGCGACATCGTGGTGTTCAAATACCCGGAAGATCCGCGTCTGGACTACATCAAGCGTGCGGTTGGCCTGCCGGGTGATAAAGTGACCTACGATCCGGTCGCCAAGGAAGTTACCGTTCAGCCCGGCTGCAGTTCTGGCACCGCGTGTGAAAACGCACTGCCCATCACCTACTCAAACGTTGAGCCGAGTGATTTTGTGCAGACCTTTGCCCGTCGTAACGGCGGTGAAGCGACCAGCGGGTTCTTCCAGGTGCCAAAAGGCGAAACCAAAGAGAACGGTATTCGTCTGGTCGAGCGCAAAGAGACGCTGGGTGATGTGACTCACCGTATCCTCACGGTGCCAATCGCGCAGGATCAGGTGGGTATGTATTATCAGCAGCCGGGTCAGCAGCTGGCGAGCTGGATTGTACCGCCGGGACATTACTTCATGATGGGGGATAACCGCGATAATTCTGCGGACAGCCGTTACTGGGGATTTGTGCCTGAGGCGAATTTGGTCGGTAAAGCCACCGCAATCTGGATGAGTTTTGAGAAACAGGAAGGCGAATGGCCTACCGGTGTACGCCTGAATCGCATTGGCGGAATCCATTAATTCTCAATAAATGAACGCGTAGCCGCTTTAATTAGCGGCTACGTGAATTATTTCCTCGATAAATCTCTTTGAACTAACGACATCCCCTGTCGTTGTGTATAGAATATTCCCCCGAAGTTTAAGGTTGGCCCTGCAAGGGTGCCACGGCACACGAAACCGCGTTGGTTTTCTCAGGTCGGTTTCGTGTGCTGCATTTTTGACGCATTCATTTATTGGTATCGCATGAACCCCATCGTAATTAATCGGCTTCAACGGAAGCTGGGCTACACTTTTCATCATCAGGAGTTGTTGCAACAGGCATTAACCCACCGCAGTGCCAGCAGCAAGCATAATGAGCGTCTTGAGTTTTTAGGCGACTCAATTTTAAGTTTCGTGATTGCGAATGCGCTTTATCATCGTTTCCCGCGTGTTGACGAGGGGGATATGAGCCGCATGCGTGCCACGCTGGTTCGGGGGAATACCCTTGCGGAAATCGCGCGCGAATTTGAACTGGGCGAATGTCTGCGTCTTGGGCCGGGTGAACTGAAAAGCGGCGGCTTCCGTCGTGAATCTATTCTTGCCGATACGGTCGAAGCATTAATTGGTGGTGTGTTCCTGGACAGCGATATCCAGACCGTAGAAAAGCTGATCCTCAACTGGTATCAGAGCCGTCTGGACGAAATCAGCCCGGGCGATAAACAAAAAGATCCGAAAACGCGTCTGCAGGAATATTTGCAGGGCCGTCATCTGCCGCTGCCATCTTATCTGGTGGTGCAGGTACGTGGTGAAGCGCACGATCAGGAATTTACCATCCATTGCCAGGTCAGTGGCCTGAGTGAACCGGTGGTGGGCACAGGTTCAAGCCGTCGTAAGGCTGAACAGGCTGCCGCCGAACAGGCGTTAAAAATGCTGGAGCTGGAATGAGCGAAGAAAAAACGTATTGCGGATTTATTGCCATCGTCGGACGTCCGAACGTCGGCAAATCCACCCTGCTGAATAATCTGCTTGGGCAGAAGATTTCTATTACCTCGCGTAAGGCGCAGACCACGCGTCACCGCATTGTCGGCATCCATACTGAAGGCGCGTATCAGGCGATCTACGTCGATACTCCGGGCCTGCACATGGAAGAGAAGCGTGCCATTAACCGTCTGATGAACAAAGCGGCGAGCAGCTCGATTGGTGATGTAGAACTGGTCATTTTCGTTGTGGAAGGCACCCGCTGGACACCGGACGACGAAATGGTGCTGAACAAGCTACGTGACGGCAAAACGCCGGTCATCCTCGCGGTCAATAAAGTTGACAACGTGCAGGAAAAGGCTGACCTGCTGCCGCATCTTCAGTGGCTGGGCAGCCAGATGAACTTCCTCGATATCGTTCCGCTGTCTGCAGAGACTGGCCTGAACGTCGATACCATCGCGGGCATCGTGCGTAAGCATCTTCCGGAAGCGATTCATCACTTCCCGGAAGACTACATCACCGATCGTTCTCAGCGCTTTATGGCGTCTGAAATCATCCGTGAAAAGCTGATGCGTTTCCTGGGCGCGGAACTGCCGTACTCTGTGACGGTGGAGATCGAGCGTTTCCAGACCAACGAGCGCGGCGGCTACGACATTAACGGCCTGATCCTCGTTGAGCGTGAGGGGCAGAAGAAGATGGTGATCGGCAACAAAGGTGCCAAGATCAAAACCATCGGTATTGAAGCCCGTAAAGACATGATGGAGATGTTTGAAGCGCCGGTTCACCTGGAGCTGTGGGTGAAAGTGAAATCTGGCTGGGCCGATGATGAGCGTGCTCTGCGCAGCCTCGGTTACGGCGAAGACCAGTAACCTAAGACGACGAGTATGATGGAAGGATGGCAGCGCGCCTTCGTCCTGCATAGTCGTCCCTGGAGCGAAACCAGCCTGATGCTGGACGTCTTCACGGAAGAGTCCGGTCGCGTGCGCCTTGTAGCGAAAGGCGCACGTTCCAAACGTTCTAATCTGAAAGGTGCCCTACAGCCTTTCACGCCGCTGCTGGTCCGCTTTGGTGGGCGAGGGGAAGTGAAAACCCTGCGCAGCGCTGAAGCCGTCTCCCTGGCGCTTCCTCTTTCTGGTATCACCCTGTACAGCGGTCTGTATGTCAATGAACTCATCTCGCGGGTTCTTGAACATGAGACTCGCTTCTCTGAACTTTTCTTTGATTATCTGCACTGTATCCAGGCCCTCGCTGGGGCAACCGGCACGCCTGAACCTGCCTTGCGACGTTTTGAACTGGCGCTGCTGGGGCATCTGGGATACGGCGTCGATTTTCTGCATTGTGCGGGAAGCGGAGACGAGGTCGAAGACGCGATGACCTACCGCTATCGGGAAGAAAAAGGGTTTATCGCCAGTATCGTGATTGATAACAGTACCTTTACCGGGCGCCAGCTTCGGGCGCTTTATGCGCGCGAGTTTCCCGATCAGGACACCCTGCGCGCAGCAAAACGCTTTACCCGGATCGCCCTCAAGCCGTATCTTGGCGGCAAGCCCTTAAAGAGCCGCGAATTATTCAGGCAGTTTATGCCGAAACGTTAACGTTGCCCTCTCCCGGAGAAGGAAGGGAAATGAACCAAAATACCGAGGATTGTCATGGCTGAATTACTGTTAGGCGTCAATATTGATCACATTGCCACGCTGCGTAACGCACGCGGCACGGCTTATCCCGATCCGGTTCAGGCGGCATTTATCGCCGAACAGGCTGGCGCCGACGGCATTACCGTTCACCTGCGTGAAGACCGCCGCCACATCACCGACCGCGACGTGCGTATTCTGCGTCAGACGCTGGATACGCGCATGAATCTGGAGATGGCGGTCACGGAAGAGATGCTGGCCATTGCCTGCGAGACTCAACCCCATTTCTGCTGCCTGGTGCCGGAAAAGCGTCAGGAAGTGACCACCGAAGGCGGTCTGGATGTGGCTGGGCAGATCGATAAAATGCGCGATGCCTGCAAACGTCTGGCGGATGCCGGTATCCTGGTTTCCCTGTTTATCGATGCCGACTTCGCGCAGATCAAAGCCGCAGCGGACGTTGGCGCGCCGTATATCGAAATTCACACTGGCTGCTATGCCGATGCCAAAAACGATGCTGAGCAAGCCAAAGAGCTGGAGCGTATTGCCAAAGCGGCCACCTACGCGGCGAGCCTGGGGCTGAAGGTTAACGCCGGACACGGCCTGACCTACCATAACGTTAAGGCTATCGCTGCCCTGCCGGAGATGCATGAGCTGAATATCGGTCATGCGATTATTGGTCGTGCGGTGATGAGCGGCCTGAAAGAGGCGGTCTCAGAAATGAAACGCCTGATGCTGGAAGCGCGTCAGTAATGGCCATTCTGGGCTTAGGCACTGATATCGTTGAGATAGCCCGCATAGAAGCGGTGATCGCCCGTAGCGGCGAGCGCCTGGCAAGACGCGTGCTCAGCGATAACGAATGGGCCATCTGGGAAGCGCATCAGCAGCCGGTGCGCTTTCTGGCAAAACGTTTTGCGGTAAAAGAGGCGGCAGCCAAAGCGTTCGGTACGGGCATTCGTAACGGCCTGGCGTTTAATCAGTTTGAAGTATTTAACGACGAACTGGGCAAGCCGCGCCTGCGGTTATGGGGCGAGGCGCAAAAGCTTGCGGAGAAACTGGGCGTGAATCACATGCATGTGACGCTCGCGGACGAACGTCACTACGCCTGCGCAACGGTGATTATTGAAAGCTAGAGTTTGTCCGCGTGGTGCAGCAGGACAAACTTATCCCACAGCTGCTCTTCACTCTCAACGTGTGCCGGATCCTTCAGGATGGTATTCGGGATCGGGCACACTTTCTGACAGGTCGGCGTTTCATAGTGGCCGACGCATTCGGTGCAGCGGTCGCTGTTAATCTCATAAATGCTGTCGCCCATCGAAATCGCCTGGTTCGGGCATTCCGGTTCGCACATATCGCAATTGATGCATTTTTTGGTAATTAACAGCGCCATCAGGAAATTCTCAGAAACATCACAAACAGGGCGGGCATTATACGCTCATTCCTTACTCAGACCAGTTTTTTTACCAGCTCTTCACTATGGCGAATGCGCTCTGGCGCCCGCTCTAAATCCTGCTGCACCAGCGCCATAAACAGCAGGTCCGTCAGCATCATTTGCGCACTGGTTGACGAGATCGCCGCGCTGCGCGTGGCCTGCTCTTCGGCAATGGTATACAGACAGCGCGTGGCCCGCTGTTGCAGGGCATTCGGGGTGAACCCGGTGATGGCGAGGATTTTGCCGCCGACGCGCAGCACTTCGTCCGTTGCCATGTTAATCTCGCGGCGCTCACCGGAATAGGAGATGGCCAGCAGCAGATCTTCAGGATCCATCGCCTGCACGGTCGCCAGCAGGGCGTGCATATCCTGCTCGACAATCGCGTTAAAGCCGATTTTGGTCAGCTTCCAGCCAAAATTACGCGCCACCAGGCCGGATGCGCCAATACCGGTTAAAATAATACGCCGCGCCGCTCGCAGCATCGCCACGCTTTCCAGTAACTTCTCTTCGGTATTCACGTCGAGGGTGGCATGCATGGCCGCAACGTTCTCTTTAATCAGCTTTTCCCCGACCACACGCATTGGATCATCCCCGCGGATCTGGTTATGCACCGGCATAGATTGCGGGTTGGGATTACTCACCAGCGCTTCGCTAATTGCCAGCTTAAGGGCAGGGAAGCCTTTAAAACCGATCTTCTGGGCAAATTTCACCACGCTTGACTGACTTACCCCGGCTTCGCTTGCCAGCTGTTGCGAGCTGAGATGACGGGCGCGGTCAGGCTGAGAAAGCAGAAAGTCCGCCAGTTTTTTGTCGCTTTGAGCAAAGCCGGCGTAGCGCTGGCGAATGCGAATTAAACAGTTCATAAGTACTCCCGGCGGAAATGTGATTGTCTACGCAAATACGAATTTTGCTCGCCTGAATGAATTTTATATTCCATTATAGTGTGATTATTATGAATTAAAAATTCTTGAGGTACAAAAAATGAATCTTGGCTCACTTGTTTCTGAAACGCGTAACCCGCAAACCATGGATCTGGATGCGCTCTCTACTCTGGAGCTGGTTAACCGTTTTAATCAACAGGATACGCTGGTCGCTCAGGCAGTGAAAGAGACATTACCTGAGGTAGCGAAAGCGGTCGATGCGGCGGCGGAAGCCCTCAAAGCAGGTGGCCGCATTATCTACATGGGTGCCGGTACCAGCGGCCGTCTCGGCGTGCTGGACGCCTCCGAATGTCCGCCAACGTTTGGCGTGCCGCATGGGCTGGTGGTCGGGTTGATTGCGGGGGGGCCTGGTGCACTGCTGAAAGCCGTTGAAGGGGCGGAAGATAACAAACAGCTGGGTGAGGATGACCTTAAGTCGCTTAATTTGACGGCGAAGGATCTGGTCGTCGGGCTGGCGGCATCCGGGCGCACGCCGTACGTCATTGGCGGTCTGGAATACGCCAACCAGACCGGCTGCACGACGGTCGCCATCTCCTGTAACCCCGGCTCTCCAATCGCTCAGGTGGCCGCCATCGCCATCTCCCCGGTTGTCGGGCCAGAAGCGCTCACCGGCTCCACGCGCCTGAAATCCGGTACCGCGCAAAAGCTGGTGCTCAATATGATCTCCACCGGTGCGATGGTGAAGTTCGGCAAGGTGTATCAGAACCTGATGGTGGATATGCAGGCCACTAACGTCAAGCTGGTGGACAGAGCCTGCCGTATGGTGATGGAGGCGACAGGCGCAAGCCGTGAAGAGGCACAAGCGGTACTCCAACAGACCGATCACGATGTTAAACCCGCCATATTGATGATCTTAAGTGGGCTGGATGCGGCGGCCGCGCGAGCCAGACTCGATGCGCATAATGGCTTCTTACGGGCGGCATTAGAAAACTAACAGAGGCGTGTATGGACAAAACAGCAGCGCTCGCCAGCGATATCCTGCGAGGGATCGGCGGAGAAGAGAATATTCAGCGTCTGGAAAACTGCATGACGCGCGTGCGCGTCGAGGTGCATAACGACGACCAGCTGGATGTGCCGGGCCTGAAGAAGCTTTCCGGTGTCAGCGGTTACGTGAAGCAGGGGCAGCAACACCAGCTGATCGTCGGGCCGGGGAAAGCGGCGCAGGTGGTTGATGCCATGCGCGCGCTGATGGGCGGCGGCGCGAGTGTGACGCTCGACGATGCTGCGCGCACCAAAGCGCAGGCGAAGGCGAAATACAAAGCCCCCATGAGCGACGCGCTACGACAGCTGGCAAATGTCTTTATCCCGCTGATCCCGGCGTTTATTGCTTCCGGCTTGATCACCGGGATTATCAATATTCTCAAGCGTCCGGATATCGTCGGGGACTTTGCCACCCAGTATCCGAACCTGTTGGGTATTCTGGGGATCTTCGGCAGCGCGGTGTTTGCCATTATGAACATTCTGGTCGGGGTGAATACCGCCAAAGTGTTTGGCGGTTCGCTGGCGATGGGGGGCGTGATGGCGGGCATTCTCTCCAGCCCGCAGCTGGCGCAAATTACGCTGTTTGGCGAGGCGCTCCAGCCTGGTCGCGGCGGGGTGATTGCCGTGCTGCTGGTGGTCATCCTGATGTGCTGGATTGAGAAAAGACTTCGCGCGGTATTGCCCGGCTCGATTGAACTCATCCTCAACCCCCTGCTGACCACGTTAATTACCGGTAGTGTGGCGATTGTGGTTCTTCAGCCATTAGGGGGATGGATCTCTGATGCCATCGCTCATGGCGCGTCTCTGGCCATTGACCGCGGCGGTTTGTTAGTGGGGGCAGTGCTGTCAGGCACCTTCCTGCCGCTGGTGCTGACCGGTCTGCATCAGGGACTGGTGCCGATCCACGTCGAACTGGTGCAGGCGCACGGTTACAACGCGCTGTTGCCTATACTCTCAATGGCGGGGGTGGGGCAGGTCGGTGCGGCGATTGCCGTACTGCTGAAAACCCGCAACGCACGCCTGAAAAAAGTGATTAAAGGCGCGCTTCCGGTTGGATTGCTCGGCATTGGCGAACCGCTGATTTTTGGCGTCACGTTGCCGCTGGGTAAACCGTTCCTGGCTGCCTGTCTGGGCGGCGCGGTCGGCGGGGCGCTCATCAGCTACTGGAAAGTTGCTACCGTCATTACGTTTGGTCTCTCCGGTTTGCCGCTGGCGTTAACTATCGTGACCGGAAAAGTGATGCTCTATCTGTTAGGCTATTCTGTAGCGGTGATCGCCGGGTTCCTGTTTACCTGGCTGTTAGGATTCAACGACCCAGAGGAGTAAGGTTTGGCAAATCACGAGCGTCGCGTTGTCTTTTTCGATCTGGATGGAACGCTGCATCAGCAGGATATGTTTGGTACGTTTATGCGCTACCTGCTGCGGCGCCAGCCTCTGAATGCGCTGCTCGTCTTACCGCTGTTACCGGCGATCGGCATCGCGCTGCTGGTGAAAGGCCGGGCGGCGCGCTGGCCGATGAGCCTTCTGCTCTGGGGATGTACGTTTGGCCACAGCGAAGCGCGGCTCAAACAGCTAGAAAAGGAGTTTGCGCACTGGTTTCGCGGTCATGTCGCCGCGTTCCCGGTTGTACAGGCGCGCCTCACCAGTTACCTCGACGCCAACGATGCCGACATCTGGTTGATCACGGGCTCCCCGCAGACGCTGGTTGAACAGGTTTATTTTGATACGCCCTGGCTGCCGCGCGTGAATCTTATCGCCACACAAATTGCCCGTGGTTACGGCGGCTGGGTACTGAGTATGCGCTGTCTGGGGCATGAAAAAGTGGTGCAGCTGGAGAAACGCATCGGCACGCCGCTGCGTCTTTACAGCGGCTACAGCGACAGCAAACAGGACAACCCGCTGCTCTATTTTTGCCAGCATCGCTGGCGCGTCACGCCCGCAGGCGAACTTCAGCAACTCGAATAGTCTTATCTATAGCGGGTGTGTATAATGCCGCCCGCTTTTAGACTGGAGTATCAACCGTTGTGCAACCCTGAACGCGATCATGAATACTGGATGCGCCATGCGCTTACGCTTGCCCAGCGCGCCTGGGACGAGGGAGAAGTGCCCGTGGGTGCCGTGCTTGTCCACAATAACCAGGTGATAGGGGAAGGGTGGAACCGCCCGATTGGCCGTCACGATCCGACTGCGCACGCTGAAATCATGGCCCTTCGTCAGGGCGGAATGGTGCTGCAAAACTATCGTCTGCTTGATACCACGCTGTATGTCACGCTTGAGCCGTGCGTGATGTGTTCCGGCGCGATGGTGCACAGCCGGATTGGTACGCTGGTCTTTGGCGCGCGGGATGAAAAAACCGGTGCGGCCGGTTCTCTGCTGGACGTGCTGGGTCATCCAGGGATGAATCACCAGGTGAAAACTATCGGTGGGGTACTTGCACCAGCGTGTTCGGCGCTATTAAGCGATTTCTTTCGAATGCGCCGTCAGCAGAAAAAGCAACAAAAGGCAGAATTGAAGTTGTCGGACGATTAAGCTCGTCCGGCGCCACAACCGGATAACTCTCAGCCAGCTGTCTTGCCTCTGTCGCCTCTTTTTCTTTCTCGAGCAGATAGCCGACCAGGCTAATCTGATACTTACGGATATTTTCCACGTAGGCGTAGGCTTCATGTCCGCGCGCGTAGCCGTAAGTCAGCTTGTTATACCACGGCTTCTGGCTTAGCAGCGGTAGACGTTGCTTTACGTCTGACCAGCTGTCCGGGTTACCTTTCGTTTTCGCGGTCAGCGCCCGCGCGTCAAGCATATGCGCGTAGCCCATATTGTAGGCTGCCAGCGCAAACCAGATCCGTTCCTCTTCCGGCACCGTTTCCGGCACTTTGGCCATCATATCCTGAAGATAGCGAGCCCCGCCGCTGATGCTCTGTTCCGCATCGGTACGGTCATTCACGCCCAGGCTCAGCGCGGTATTTTTGGTTAACATCATTAAGCCACGCACGCCGGTCGGGGAGGTGGCCTGGGTGTCCCAGTGGGACTCCTGATACGAAATAGCCGCCAGCAGTTTCCAGTCAATCTCCTGGGCGTATTTTTCGAATAATGGCTGCAGGTCTGGCAGGACGCTATCTACCGCGCGCAGGAAGCTGCGGGTGTCAACATAGTCAAAGTCATCACCGTGGCCGAGATATTTTTCCTCCAGCCGCGCCAGCGTGCCGTCTTCATTGATGGTGTTATAGAAATCGAGCATGGCCGCAGAAAGAGTCTGATCGTCATCGAGCTGACTAAACCAGGTCACCGGCTGCTCGTCGGTAACGTCGAGCGCTACGGCAATTTCAGGATGCACGCGCTGGAACAGACTGATCGCAACCGAATCGGCAATGGTGTAGGGCAGTTTCTGATCTTTTACCTGCTCCAGCAGCTCCGTTGTGCCCAGTTTCGGATCAACCTTCCAGCTCAGGTCGGGGTATTTCTTCTCTTTCAGCTCACGCAGATCCTCAATCACCACATGGCCGGGCGCAATGGTCAGCTGTTGATCGTTAATGGAGGCCAGCGTGCGTGGCCGCAGACTCCCGACGCGATAGACCAGCTGTTGCGAAACGGAGTAATAGGTCGGGCCCGGTTGATAGTTTTTGCTACGCTCACTGTTATAGACCAGACCGGCTGCCAGTATGTCGGCATCGTTGTTATCAAGGTCGTCGAACAGCTGGTTGATATTCTGGCGAACGGTAATTTTAAGCTTCACGCCAAGATAATCGGCGAACTGCTGCGCCAGTTCATAATCAAGGCCAATAATTTTGCCGTTAATGTCGCTGTAAATCAGCGGAGAGTTGAGCGTACTGACGCGCAGCTCCCCCCGCTCCTGAATGGCGGCGATACGGTTTTCGGCTTTACCGAACCAGGGGATGGAAGGCCAGAGGGCCACTGCCAGCAGCAACGTAACAATGCCGATGAGCAGATAATTAATCTTTAATTTTTTCAATTAGTTAATTCTCTGCGACGCCGGTTGCCTCAGTATGCTGTAGCCATGTTTGATAATCAGGTTTGCCATTGAATGAGCGGCATTTTGCGTAAACTTGCGCCACTTGGCAACCAATTAGAGAGACAGGTCACATCTATTGCTAAATGTCTCCGCCAATTTTATTTCCACGCAAACGGTTTCGTCGGCGCTCAGGATTCTCTATAATGACGCCCGTTTTCCCCCCTTGCGCACACTGAAAGCGCCCCGGCGCTTCGAAGACGAGAGACTTATGATGGAAATTCTGCGTGGTTCGCCTGCACTGTCTGCCTTCCGTATTAATAAACTGCTGGCACGTTTTCAGGCGGCCGACCTTCCGGTAAGCAATATTTACGCTGAGTATGTCCATTTTGCTGACCTGAATGCCCCCCTGAATGCAGAGGAGCGCGTACAGCTGGAACGCCTGCTCAAGTATGGCCCAAATCTGAGTAGCCATACGCCAACCGGCAAACTGATCCTTGCGACGCCGCGTCCGGGCACCATCTCCCCCTGGTCTTCTAAAGCCACCGACATTGCCCACAACTGCGGCCTGAGCCAGATTAACCGTCTGGAGCGCGGCGTGGCCTACTACGTTGACGCCTCGACCCTGAGCGACGCGCAGTGGCAGGCGGTTGCCGCCGAGCTGCATGACCGCATGATGGAAAGCGTGTTTGCTTCTCTTGATGACGCACAGAAGCTCTTCTCCCACCATCAGCCTGCGCCGGTACAAAGCGTAGACCTGCTGGGGCAGGGCCGTCAGGCGCTGATTGACGCTAACCTGCGTCTCGGCCTGGCGCTGGCAGAAGACGAAATCGACTACCTGCAGGATGCGTTTGTTAAGCTGAACCGCAACCCGAACGACATCGAGCTCTACATGTTCGCGCAGGCCAACTCCGAGCACTGCCGCCATAAAATTTTCAACGCCGACTGGATTATTGACGGCGAACAGCAGCCTAAATCGCTGTTCAAAATGATCAAAAACACCATGGAGCAAACCCCCGACCACGTGCTGTCTGCCTATAAAGACAATGCCGCGGTGATGGAAGGCTCCGAGGTTGGGCGCTATTTTGCCGACCACGCTACCGGTCGTTACGACTTCCATCAGGAGCCTGCGCATATCCTGATGAAAGTGGAAACCCACAACCACCCGACGGCAATTTCCCCGTGGCCGGGTGCGGCCACCGGTTCAGGCGGTGAAATCCGTGATGAAGGTGCAACGGGACGTGGTGCGAAACCAAAAGCGGGCCTGGTTGGTTTCTCCGTCTCCAACCTGCGCATCCCGGGCTTTGAGCAGCCATGGGAAGAGGATTTCGGCAAGCCAGAGCGCATTGTGACCGCGCTGGATATCATGACCGACGGTCCACTGGGCGGCGCGGCATTCAACAACGAATTTGGCCGTCCGGCACTGAACGGCTACTTCCGTACCTATGAAGAGAAAGTGGACAGTCATAACGGCGAAGAGCTGCGTGGCTATCACAAACCGATCATGCTGGCGGGTGGGATCGGCAATATCCGTGCCGATCACGTCCAGAAAGGCGAGATCGTGGTTGGCGCGAAGCTGATCGTGCTGGGCGGCCCGGCGATGAACATCGGCCTGGGCGGCGGCGCGGCATCCTCCATGACCTCCGGTCAGTCAGATGCGGATCTCGACTTTGCTTCCGTTCAGCGCGACAACCCGGAAATGGAGCGTCGCTGCCAGGAAGTCATCGACCGCTGCTGGCAGCTGGGCGACGCGAACCCGATTCTCTTTATCCATGACGTGGGCGCGGGCGGTCTGTCTAACGCCATGCCGGAGCTGGTGAGCGATGGCGGACGCGGTGGCCGCTTCAACCTGCGCGATATCCTGAGCGATGAGCCAGGCATGAGCCCGCTGGAAATCTGGTGTAACGAATCCCAGGAACGTTATGTTCTGGCGGTTGCAGCGGATCAACTGCCGCTGTTTGACGAGCTGTGCCGCCGTGAGCGCGCGCCGTATGCCGTCATCGGCGAAGCGACCGAAGAGAAGCACCTGACCCTGAGCGACACCCATTTCGACAACCAGCCGATCGATCTGCCGCTGGACGTTCTGCTCGGTAAAACGCCGAAGATGACCCGCGACGTGCAAACGCGTAAAGCAGCGGGCAAAGCGCTGGATCGCCAGGGCATCACCGTTGCAGAAGCGGTCAACCGCGTGCTGCACCTGCCGGCGGTGGCAGAGAAAACCTTCCTGGTCACCATTGGCGACCGTACCGTAACCGGTATGGTCTCGCGCGATCAGATGGTCGGCCCGTGGCAGATCCCGGTCGCGAACTGTGCCGTAACCACCGCGAGTCTCGACAGCTACTACGGTGAAGCGATGGCCCTGGGCGAACGCACGCCTGTGGCGCTGCTGGACTTCGCCGCGTCCGCCCGTCTGGCTGTGGGTGAAGCGCTGACCAACATTGCCGCGACGCAGATTGGCGATATCAAACGTATCAAGCTCTCCGCTAACTGGATGGCCGCTGCCGGTCACCCTGGCGAAGATGCGGGCCTGTATGAAGCCGTGAAAGCGGTGGGCGAAGAGCTGTGTCCTGCGCTTGGGCTGACCATTCCGGTGGGCAAAGACTCCATGTCGATGAAAACCCGCTGGCAGGAAGGCAACGAGCAGCGCGAGATCACTTCTCCGCTGTCGCTGATCATCTCCGCCTTTGCGCGCGTGGAAGACGTACGTCACACCGTGACGCCGCAGCTTGCGACCGAAGACAACGCCCTGTTGCTGATTGACCTGGGTAAAGGTCACAACGCGCTGGGTGCCACGGCGCTGGCGCAGGTTTATCGTCAGCTGGGTGATACACCGGCCGATGTGCGTGACGTGGCCCAGTTAAAAGGCTTCTACGATGCAATTCAGGCGCTGGTGGCGCAGCGTAAGCTGCTGGCCTACCACGACCGCTCCGACGGCGGCCTGCTGGTCACGCTGGCAGAGATGGCCTTCACCGGCCACTGTGGTTTGGAGGCGAATATTGCCTCTCTGGGTGAAGACCGCCTGGCAGCGCTGTTCAATGAAGAGCTGGGCGCGGTGATTCAGGTGCGTGCGGCAGACCGCGATGCGGTTGAAGCCATTCTTGCGCAGCACGGTCTGGCAGACTGCGTACATTATCTGGGTAAAGCCGTACAGGGCGACCGCTTTGTCATTGAAGCTGACGGTCATGCCGTCTTCAGCGAAAGCCGCACCACGCTGCGTATGTGGTGGGCGGAAACGACCTGGCAGATGCAGCGCCTGCGTGATAACCCGGAATGTGCCGATCAGGAGCATAACGCGAAGGCTAACGACAGCGATCCAGGCCTGAACGTGAAGCTCTCCTTCGACATCAACGAAGACATCGCCGCGCCGTACATTGCGACGGGTGCACGTCCGAAGGTGGCCGTGCTGCGCGAGCAGGGCGTTAACTCCCACGTTGAAATGGCGGCTGCCTTCCACCGTGCGGGCTTTGACGCCATCGACGTTCACATGAGCGATCTGCTGGCCGGGCGTACCGGTCTGGAAGATTTCCAGGCGCTGGTGGCCTGCGGTGGTTTCTCTTACGGTGACGTACTGGGCGCCGGTGAAGGCTGGGCGAAGTCCATTCTGTTTAACAGCCGCGTGCGCGACGAGTTCGAAACCTTCTTCCACCGTCCGCAAACGCTGGCGCTGGGCGTGTGTAACGGTTGCCAGATGATGTCCAACCTGCGCGAGCTTATCCCGGGCAGCGAAGCCTGGCCGCGCTTTGTGCGTAACCAGTCTGACCGCTTTGAAGCGCGCTTCAGCCTGGTGGAAGTGACACAAAGCCCATCTCTGCTGCTGCAGGGCATGGTCGGATCACAGATGCCAATCGCCGTGTCCCACGGTGAAGGTCAGGTAGAAGTGCGTGATGCAGCACATCTGGCTCAGCTTGAAAGCAAAGGTCTGGTGGCGCTGCGCTTTGTCGATAACTTCGGCAAGGTCACCGAAACCTATCCGGCTAACCCGAACGGCTCGGTCAACGGTATTACGGCAGTCACCAGCGAAAGTGGTCGTGCAACCATTATGATGCCGCACCCGGAGCGCGTGTTCCGTACCGTGAGCAACTCCTGGCACCCGGAAAACTGGGGCGAGGACAGCCCGTGGATGCGTATCTTCCGCAATGCGCGTAAACAGTTGGGTTAAGATGTAAAGCAGGTACCTTCCAGGCCCGGTAAGCGTAGCGCACCGGGCTTTTTTATGTGTGTCGCAAAATTGCGACAAAGACGGTTTGCGACTGTCTCCAAAAGGAGACATTTAACTCATTGATTTATATATGGCAGAACAGGTTCCTGTTAAGGTGTTGCTTAATAGCGACACTTAGCCTGGAAATCATTCAAACGATAATGAACAGGTGAAGTTGGTAAAATGTTTATATATCAATGTGTTAATGTTTTGTTTTGCATTCTGGCACGGGTGTTGCATAATATTAACCGGTGGCTCATTCACCTTCTTATGTCAGCCCCTTCGGGACGTGCTACATAAACTTCGAATGACGCACAAAAAGGTGCCTGCCGTCCAACTACTGATCATAGCGATGCTTTATCAGGCCAGGGCGAAACGTCGAGTTAGGCACCGCCTTATTCCATAACAAAGCCGGGTTTTTACCCGGCTTTGTTGTATCTGAAGGGCAGACTCAGTTACGCTCTGCGTAAACCCCCATGAAGAGAGTAATGCGTTGAAACGCTGGCCCGTTTTTCCCCGCTCCCTGCGACAGCTCGTGATGATGGCCTTCCTGCTAATCCTGCTGCCATTGCTGATCCTCGCCTGGCAGGCGTGGCAAAGCCTTAACGCGCTGAGCGCTCAGGCCGCACTGACTAACCGCACCACGCTTATCGACGCCAGACGCAGTGAAGCGATGACCAACGCCGCGCTGGAGATGGAGCGTAGCTATCGCCAGTACTGCGTGCTTGACGATCGGACGCTGGAAAAGGTTTACCAGAGTCAACGCAAGCGCTACAGCGAGATGCTGGACGCGCATGCGGGCGTGTTGCCCGACGACAAGCTGTATCAGGCATTGCGTCAGGATCTGAACGATCTTGCGCAGCTGCAATGCCACAATAGCGGGCCGGATGCCGCCGCCGCCGCGCGTCTTGAAGCGTTTGCTGCCGCCAACACCGAGATGGTGCAGTCAACCCGCACGGTCATTTTCTCTCGCGGTCAGCAGCTGCAGCAGGAGATAGCCGAACGCGGGCAGTTCTTCGGCTGGCAGGCACTGGTGCTCTTCCTGGTGAGTCTCGGGCTGGTTCTGCTCTTTACCCGTATGATCATCGGCCCGGTGAAGGGCATTCAGCGTATGATCAACCGTCTTGGAGAGGGGAAATCGCTCGGGGATTCGGTTTCCTTTAAAGGCCCGCGCGAGCTGCGCTCCGTTGGTCAGCGTATTATCTGGCTGTCTGAGCGTCTGGCGTGGCTGGAATCCCAGCGTCATCAGTTCCTGCGCCATATTTCCCATGAACTGAAAACGCCGCTCGCCAGCATGCGTGAAGGAACGGAGCTGCTGGCAGACGAGGTGGCAGGGCCGCTAACGCCAGAACAGAAAGAAATTGTTGAGATTCTGGATGCCAGCAGCCGCAACCTGCAAAAGCTGATTGAACAGCTGCTGGATTACAACCGCAAGCTGGCTGACGGGGCGGTCGTTCTTGAAGAGGTCGAGATTGCGCCGCTGGTGGATATGGTGATCTCCGCCCATAGCTTGCCAGCAAGAGCTAAAATGATGCATACCGGGGTGGAGTTGAGTGCGCCTGCCTGTCTCGCTGAACCGATGCTTTTAATGAGCGTTCTGGATAATCTTTACTCCAATGCGGTGCACTATGGTACTGAATCCGGTAACATTTATATCCGAAGTTATACGATGGGTTCCCGGGTGTTTATTGACGTCGCTAACACCGGCACCCCGATCCCTGATGACGAAAAAACCATGATCTTCGAACCCTTTTTCCAGGGGAGTCATCAGCGGAAGGGTGCGGTAAAAGGAAGTGGTCTGGGCTTAAGCATCGCCCGGGACTGCATACGACGCATGCAGGGTGAGCTAAACATTGCCACGGACGAACGTGCGGATGTTTGCTTCCGTATTGAACTGCCCCTGAGCCGGAAAAACCAATAAAATGAATCTAAGTCTGGTGAGTATGTCACACGTCTTTTTCCGCGCCGTACGTGCGGTGTTTTCCAGCAACACATTTCGCCTGGGTTTACCTTGTTTATTTCTGGCAGGGTGCGTTTCCCATGCGCCACAAAGTGCGATAAGCGGTAAACAAGAAGATAAATGGCCGGATAACCAGCTGGCGGATTTCCTCTCTACCCGCTGTGACGACATCTGGAATTTGTCAGGGCATGATGTCGAAAATAATCCGCTGTTCTGGCTGCGCGGAATAGATTGTGCCCAGCGTCTTGCGCCGGTGGACGCCCGTTCGAAAGCGGCGATGCTGGATGACGACACCTGGCAGGACGCTTTCAAGCGGGGAATTCTACTGGCCGATGCGAAAATCACCCCCGTCGAACGCCGGGCTAATGTGACCCGGCTGGATACCTTTACGATCGCGCTCCCGGTACAGGTACGACCGGTATACCAGCTCTGGCGGGATGGTCAGACCTTACAGCTTCAGCTGTCTGAAGAGCGTTCTCGCTACAGCAAGCTCCAGCAGTCCACCGACAGCGAACTTGATACGCTGCGTCAACAGCAACAGCATTTACGCACTCAGCTGGATACCACGACGCGCAAGCTGGAAAACCTGACCGATATCGAAAGACAGCTCTCGTCGCGCAAATATCAGCCTGGTAGCGCATCCGCAGCACCGGACAGCGACACGCAGAAACAAGAGGATGTGAAGCATGACGAGCCGTAAACCTGCCCATCTCTTACTGGTGGATGACGATCCCGGGCTGTTAAAGCTGCTGGGGATGCGTCTGGTGAGTGAAGGCTACAGCGTAGTGACTGCGGAAAGCGGACAGGAAGGGCTGAAAGTCCTTAGCCGCGAGAAAATTGATCTGGTCATCAGCGATCTGCGGATGGACGAAATGGACGGTCTGCAGCTGTTCGCGGAGATCCAGAAGCAGCAGCCGGGCATGCCGGTGATTATCCTGACGGCACACGGGTCAATTCCGGATGCCGTCGCCGCAACCCAGCAGGGCGTATTCAGCTTCCTCACCAAGCCGGTAGATAAAGACGCACTCTACAAAGCCATCGACAGCGCGCTGGAGCACGCGGCACCCTCTGGCGACGACGCATGGCGTGAATCCATTGTGACCCGCAGCCCGATCATGCTTCGTCTGCTTGAGCAGGCGCGGATGGTCGCCCAGTCCGACGTCAGCGTGCTGATTAACGGCCAGAGCGGAACCGGGAAAGAGATCCTGGCGCAGGCGATCCACAACGCCAGCCCGCGCAGCAAAAATGCCTTTATTGCCATTAACTGCGGCGCGCTTCCGGAACAATTGCTTGAGTCCGAACTGTTTGGTCATGCCCGTGGCGCCTTCACCGGCGCGGTAAGCAGCCGGGAAGGGCTGTTCCAGGCCGCGGAAGGCGGCACGCTGTTCCTCGACGAGATTGGTGACATGCCTGCGCCGCTACAGGTCAAACTGCTGCGCGTGCTTCAGGAGCGTAAAGTGCGCCCGCTGGGCAGCAACCGCGATATTGATATTAACGTACGAATTATTTCCGCCACCCACCGCGACTTACCAAAAGTGATGGCGCGCAACGAGTTTCGTGAAGACCTCTACTACCGTCTGAACGTGGTGAATCTCAAAATCCCGGCACTGGCAGAGCGTGCTGAAGATATTCCGCTGCTGGCGAATCACCTGTTGCGTCAGGCGGCCGATCGCCATAAACCATTTGTCCGCGCGTTTTCCACCGATGCGATGAAACGGCTGATGGCGGCCAGCTGGCCGGGTAACGTTCGCCAGCTGGTAAACGTGATTGAGCAGTGTGTGGCGTTGACGTCATCGCCCGTTATCAGCGATGCGCTGGTGGAGCAGGCGCTGGAAGGGGAAAACACGGCCTTGCCGACTTTCGCCGAAGCGCGTAACCAGTTCGAGCTGAACTATCTGCGCAAGCTGCTGCAGATCACCAAAGGCAACGTGACCCACGCAGCGCGAATGGCCGGACGCAACCGCACCGAGTTTTACAAGCTGCTCTCACGCCACGAGCTGGAAGCAAACGATTTTAAAGAGTAATGCCGTATGGTACTGTGAGCAATCGATTACGAGGCAGCTTACAGGCAAGCGTTTAAGGACCCACCATGAAAAAGATTGATGCGATTATTAAACCTTTCAAACTGGATGATGTGCGTGAAGCGCTGGCGGAAGTCGGCATCACCGGGATGACCGTGACGGAAGTGAAAGGTTTTGGTCGTCAGAAAGGCCACACCGAGCTTTACCGTGGCGCAGAGTACATGGTCGACTTTCTGCCGAAAGTGAAAATTGAAATCGTGGTCAGCGATGACATCGTCGATACCTGCGTGGATACCATCATCCGCACGGCGCAGACGGGCAAAATTGGCGACGGTAAAATCTTCGTCTTTGACGTGGCGCGCGTAATCCGTATCCGTACCGGCGAAGAAGACGACGCCGCGATTTAACGATGCCAACGGTTTTGAAGGCCGGGTAAGGCGTAGCCGCCACCCGGCGAAAAAAAGCCCCTAGTTCGAGGGGCTTTTTGCATTACAGCACTTTATGCGGGCCGAAACATTCGTAATGAATGTTGTCTTTATTCACACCCAGCGCCACCAGCTGCTTCGCGGCATATTGCATAAACGCCACCGGTCCGCAGACGTAGAACTGCATATCCGGCGCGCTGAACGCCCCTTCATGCTGGCTTAAATTCATCAACCCTTCGCTGTCAAAACGTGCGGCTGCGCGGTCTGCTTCCGTTGGCAAGCGATACCAGGTATGCGCGGTGAAGCGGGGCAGCGTCGCGCCCAGCGTTTTCACTTCGTCCGCAAAGGCATGCACCTCGCCGTTCTCTGCGGCATGGAACCAGTTGACCTGTGCGCTGTGGTTTGCTTTCGCCAGCGTATCCAGCATCGCCAGCATTGGCGTTTGGCCGACACCAGCCGAGATCAGCGTTACCGGGGTAGTAGCGTCTACCGCCATGAAGAAGTCACCCGCCGGTGCGGCCAGGTGAACGACGTCACCCACGCTGGCTTCGTTATGCAGCCAGCTGGAAACCTGGCCGCCGTCCTCGCGTTTCACCGCAATGCGATAGCCTTTGCCGTCGGGTTTGCGGGTCAGGGAATACTGGCGGATCTCCTGATGCGGAAAACCTTCAGGCTTCAGCCACACGCCGAGATATTGGCCTGGCTGATAATCCGCTACCGGCTGACCATCCACCGGTTCAAATTCAAAACTGGTGATCAATGCGCTGCGCGGTGTTTTCTCAACGATGCGGAAGGCGCGAGTGCCTTCCCAGCCGCCGTTCTTGCTGGCGTTTTCACTGTAGATCTGCGCTTCACGGTTGATGAAGACGTTTGCCAGCACGCCGTAGGCTTTACCCCAGGCGTCCAGTACCTCCTGGCCCGGGCTGAACATTTCGTCCAGCGTTGCCAGCAGGTGGCCGCCGACAATATTGTACTGCTCGGGTTTGATCTGGAAGCTGGTGTGCTTCTGCGCGATTTTTTCCACCGCAGGCAGTAATGCCGCCAGGTTTTCAATGTTGCTGGCGTAGGCCGCGATGGCGTTGAACAGGGCTTCACGCTGATCGCCATTACGCTGGTTACTCATGTTGAAAATCTCTTTCAACTCTGGGTTATGCGTGAACATGCGATCGTAAAAATGAGCGGTGAGTTTAGGACCGGTTTCCACCAGCAGGGGGATGGTGGCTTTAACGGTAGCGATGGTTTGAGCGTCGAGCATGAGCGCGTCCTTTTGATGTGACTTTAATGATGTATTTTAAATGCATCTTATAAAAAATACCCCTGCGTTGTAAATGGTTCTTTGCAAGATGAAAAATATGCATCACAAACCTGAAAAGAAATCCGTTGAAACAGGGGAGCGCTTTATTCCTCAAACCCTTGCGTGGCGTGAAGGAAAACGTTTGCGTAAAATCGTTTGTCAAGACCTGTTATCACAGAACTATTCAGTTATACTGTTGCCCGTCGTCCAACAGGACTGCCTTTTCAGGCCAAAATTTACTTGTTAGCTGAGTCAGGAGATGCGGATGTTAAAGCGTGAAATGAACATTGCCGATTATGATGCCGAACTGTGGCAGGCTATGGAGCAGGAAAAAGTACGTCAGGAAGAGCACATCGAACTGATCGCCTCCGAAAACTACACCAGCCCGCGCGTCATGCAGGCACAGGGTTCTCAGCTGACCAACAAATACGCTGAAGGTTATCCAGGCAAGCGCTACTACGGCGGTTGCGAGTACGTTGATATCGTTGAGCAGCTGGCAATCGACCGTGCGAAAGAACTCTTTGGCGCTGACTACGCGAACGTGCAGCCGCACTCCGGCTCTCAGGCTAACTTCGCCGTTTACACCGCGCTGCTGCAGCCGGGCGATACGGTGCTGGGTATGAACCTGGCGCAGGGTGGCCACCTGACTCACGGCTCCCCGGTGAACTTCTCCGGCAAACTGTACAACATCATCCCTTACGGTATCGATGAGTCCGGTAAAATTGACTACGAAGACATGGCGAAGCAGGCTAAAGAGCATAAACCGAAGATGATCATCGGTGGCTTCTCTGCTTACTCCGGTATCGTTGACTGGGCAAAAATGCGTGAAATCGCAGACAGCATCGGTGCTTACCTGTTCGTCGACATGGCGCACGTAGCGGGTCTGATTGCCGCTGGCGTTTACCCGAACCCGGTTCCGCACGCTCACGTTGTGACCACCACTACCCATAAAACCCTGGCGGGTCCACGCGGTGGCCTGATCCTGGCGAAAGGCGGTGACGAAGAGCTGTACAAAAAACTGAACTCTGCCGTGTTCCCAAGCGCGCAGGGCGGCCCGCTGATGCACGTTATCGCGGCAAAAGCGGTAGCGCTGAAAGAAGCGATGGAGCCAGAGTTCAAGGTTTATCAGCAGCAGGTTGCTAAGAACGCCAAAGCGATGGTGGAAGTGTTCCTGAACCGTGGCTACAAAGTGGTTTCTGGCGGTACTGAAAACCACCTGTTCCTGCTGGATCTGGTTGATAAGAACCTGACCGGTAAAGAAGCTGACGCTGCACTGGGCCGCGCTAACATCACCGTGAACAAAAACAGCGTGCCAAACGATCCGAAGAGCCCGTTCGTGACGTCCGGTATCCGTATCGGTTCTCCGGCTGTGACGCGTCGCGGCTTTAAAGAAGCGGAAGTGAAAGAGCTGGCTGGCTGGATGTGTGACGTTCTGGACAACATCAATGACGAAGCGGTTATCGAGCGCGTCAAAGGTAAAGTTCTGGATATCTGCGCACGCTTCCCGGTATACGCATAATTCCTCTGCTCAGCAGAACGTTAAAAGGCCGCGCGTGCGGCCTTTTTTTATGGCTTAACGGCGGTCAAGGGATATTGCGCCTGGACCTACAATCGCCAGCAATATAAATGCGCCCGCAATACTGACATTCTTGTAGAAATTAATCATATTCGGTACGACCGCGTCACCGGTCATATTCCAGTAATGGTGACCAATCACCGCCGTGCCCAGCGTGTAGAACACAAACAGCACGGCAAGAGGGCGGGTGAAAAAGCCCAGTACGATCAGGATGGCGGCTGGCACTTCCATCACCACCGCAATAATGGCCGCCAGCATGGGCATCGGTGTCCCCAGCGAGGTCATATATTGTACGGTGCCGCTAAACCCCGTCAGTTTCGGATAACCAAAGATAATAAACAGGACGACAAGCGCGATACGGGCAATCAACAACAACAGATGGCGTGACTGACCAAAATCGAGATAACGTAGTGAGTTCATGGCAGAAAACCTCTGCAAGTGGAGTAATTTAAACGTAATACACATTTTCATTCCCTGCCATAAGCCTGACGACTGCACGATATGTTAATTTTTCGTTAATTTATAGCAGGCTATCTACTTGCTTAATTTTTCTATTCTCGCCAGACTATGGCCTCCATTTCGGGAGGGATTCATGGTCTTGCATTCCACGCGCTGGCTGGCGCTCAGCTATTTCACCTATTTCTTTAGCTACGGTATTTTTCTGCCATTCTGGAGCGTCTGGCTCAAGGGAATCGGCCTGACTCCAGAGACCATCGGCGTTCTGCTGGGGGCCGGACTGGTGGCGCGTTTTCTTGGCAGCCTGCTGATTGCCCCGCGCGTCAGCGATCCCTCTCTGCTGATCAAGGCTGTACGCATTCTCGCGCTGCTCACCCTGGTCTTTGTCGCCTGCTTCTGGGTAAGCCATCAGTTTGCCTGGCTGATGGTGGTGATGGTCGGCTTTAACCTGTTCTTCTCTCCGCTGGTTCCTCTGACGGATGCGCTGGCGAACACCTGGCAAAAGCAGATCACCATGGACTATGGCCGCGTGCGCCTGTGGGGCTCTATTGCTTTTGTTATCGGTTCCGCGCTGGTTGGGAAACTGGTCAGCCTCTACGACTACCGTGCGATTCTGGCTCTGCTGAGCATCGGGATAGCGTCGATGCTGCTGGGAATGCTGTTACGTCCATCCGTGATGCCGCAGGGAGAAAGTCGCCATCAGGAGAGCGCGGGTTGGCCAGCCTGGCGGAGCCTGGTCGCACAGAGCTGGCGCTTTCTGGCGTGCGTCTGTCTGCTTCAGGGGGCGCATGCGGCGTACTATGGCTTCAGCGCTATCTACTGGCAGGGGGCGGGCTACTCTGCCTCTGCGGTCGGTTACCTCTGGTCGCTGGGCGTGGTGGCCGAAGTCATTATTTTCGCCCTGAGCAAAAAGCTGTTCCGCCGTTTTGGCGCGCGCGATCTGCTGCTGCTTTCGGCGATTTGCGGCGTGGCACGCTGGGGTATTATGGGCTGGACGACGGATCTGCCATGGCTGATCTTGGCGCAAATTCTGCACTGCGGCACCTTCACCGTATGTCACCTGGCGGCGATGCGCTATATCGCTGCGCGTGAGGGCGGGGATGTGATTCGTCTGCAGTCGGTCTATTCCGCGGTAGCAATGGGCGGCAGTATTGCGGTGATGACGGTCTTTGCCGGTTTCCTGTATCAACACCTCGGGCACGGCGTCTTCTGGGTAATGGCGCTGGTGGCGCTACCGGCGATGTTTGTTCGACCAAAAGTGGCCGCACGCGCGTAACTACGACTCCAGCATCGCGCGAATATGCTCTTGCTGCTGCGCATTCAGTGATTCAACCGCGTGGATCAACGGCGGCGAGAACAGCGGCAGGGCAACAGGATAGGGGGTGACCACCAGCGCGGCTTCGCGCGGCGCGCCCTCTTTCTGAAAAGCCTGCAACGTCAGATAGCGAATATTGAGCGGCAGCAGCGTCAACTCGCGCAGCTGCTGTTCAATCAGCTCCTCACAGGATTTATCTTCCCCGGTCAACAGCACCACCTGCTTTTCATGGAGATCGGACTCCTGCATCAGCCAGGCGCCGAAAATCACCGCGACCAGGCTCATCTCTTCATCGGAAAAACGCAGGCCAAACTCCGCTTCCAGCTCAAACAACGCCTCTTTCGTGGTGCGTAACAGCCGGGGATAGAGACGATGGATCTCCTCTGGCAGGCTGTTGTCGATGCCAATTTCAAACAGGGAACGGTCCAGCGCCTGAGACAGATGGATATACAGCTGATCGGTCAGCCCTTGCTCGTCGCTGAAGTTCATCCCGGTCTGCGAGCGAAAACGGGCCACCATGCGCACGATGGCGCGACGCAAACGCTCATCCTGCTGGTGCTTATCCAGCACCGGATCGGGCGTGCGGAGCATCATAAACAGCAGCGCCAGAAACAACTGCTCATCCACATGCGCGCCCTGAGGAACGCGCCGCTTCCAGTGACGGACGATCTCCTGCGCCGTAAAATACTCTCCCCGCGACTGCGTCCAGCTGCGCTGGGCATGGGAAAATTGTGGCGTATTCCCCAGGTGGTGCTGGATAAGGCAGTACTGTAAGTAGAGCTGTAAGAACTGGATGTCGCGACACTCAAACTGCCGCTGCAGCTTGCGCGAGCAGAAGTTGATTAACGCCCGCAGGTTAGCATCGTCGTAAAGTGGCCGCGCGATGCCGTGTTGTTTAAGCGCGGTTTTTAACGCTGGCGTAAACTGGTGCGAGACAAACTGCGGGCAAAGGCGGAGCGCCCTGCGCAGCCAGTGCAGCAGGCATAAACGCTGGTTCAGGGCAGTGCCTTCAATCCGGTAGCTGCCGTCGTGGTGCGTGACGATATCCAGCCGGTGATAGCGCTGGATTTCATCGCGCGTCTCGGCTATATCTTGCCGTGCCAGGACGTCGTCCACGCCGTTGGCTGCGATTATGCTCTGTGCGGTGACGGCAGCATCGGGCAGGTAAAGCATTAAAAGCACCTGGCAACGGCGCTGCGAACTGGAAAGCACAGATGGAATTTCAAGCGTCGTCATCATCTGTCGGGTATCCAGTGTGAATGTTTGATAAGAATAGCTAAAGGATGGGGGCTGAAAAGCGCACCGGCAGGCCTTTCACTCAGGATTGCTGGAGAACATCACAGAATTTTTGACGTGAGGAATTGATGCAGACAGTTAAACACAGTGCGATGGCGTTATTTTTGGCGGTTATCTCCTTCACCACCTGCGCACATCCTCACAGTTTTATCAGCCTGAAAACCGAACTGGTCACCGACGGCACGCAGTTAAGTGGCCTGAAGATGCGCTGGACGATGGATGAAATCACCTCGGCTGACCTGCTTTATGATGCGGGAAATGCGAAGCCCGGCGATGAAATCTGGAAAAAGCTGGCGGCGGAAGTGATGGCTAACGTGCTGGGTCAGCACTACTTCACCGAGTTCTGGCATAACGGCCAGAAGGTGAAGTTTCTTAACCGACCCACGGAGTATGGTATGTCACGCGACGGGCATCAGGCGGTGCTGACGTTCGTCCTTCCGCTGGCGCACCCGCAGCCGCTGGCAGGGCAAAAATATACTTTTTCCACTTTTGACCCCACCTACTACGTCGACATGCACTACGCCGACGAGAGCGATGTACAGCTGCCGGCCTCGTTGCAGAAAACCTGCAAAATGGCGGTTCACACCCCGAAGCCCAGCGAAGAGACGCTGAACTTTGCCGTCTCTCTTGATAAAGAAGATGCGCCACCGGAGGACATGGAGTTGGGTAAACAGTTCGCGCAGGAGGTGACGTTACAATGTCAGTGATCGCTTCTCCGTCCCGCAAATCTCGCCGCTGGCTTCATCTTTGGCCGCTGGCGCTTTTTATACTGTTAGCTATTGGCGGTTCGCTCTGGCTGTGGCAGGCCTGGCCGCAGGTGATGATGAAAAGCATCATCTGGCAACGCGAGGTGAACCAGCAGATGAGTGGTTTACTGAAAGCGGTGGCGGAGAACCCAACGAAAGCGGGCGGTTCCCTGCTGGCGTTCAGCTTTATCTACGGGGTGCTGCATGCGCTGGGGCCTGGGCATGGCAAAATCGTTATCACCACCTGGCTTGCGACCCATCCGTCGAAGCTGAAATCGAGCATGGGTCTTACGCTGGCCTCCTCGCTGCTTCAGGGGGGCGTGGCGATTGGGCTGGTTGTCGTGGTGCTTTCACTTCTTCAGCTTCCAGCCCGGCAGCTGCACATGAGTAGCTTCTGGCTGGAAAAGGGGAGCTATGCGCTGGTGGGCGTGCTGGGGCTGATCCTCTGCTGGCGAGCACTGAAAAAACTGCGCGCGCTGTTGCAAAAACCGCAATTCAGGACTTTTACGCCGCATCACGTTCACGATGAAAACTGTGGCTGCGGACATCAGCATCTGCCGACGCAGGAACAGCTACAGAACGGTGATGACTGGCGTGCGCGGCTGATGATTGTGCTCTCGATGGGGATGCGCCCGTGCTCGGGGGCAATCATGGTGTTGTTGTTCAGCAAGGTGATTGGCGTGTTTGGCTGGGGAATGCTTTCTGCGCTGGCGATGGCGGCTGGAACGTCACTGACGATTTCTTCGCTGGCGTTGCTGGTGCACAGCTTCCGTCAGCTGGCGGTTAAACTCAGCGGCAATAAAACGCCGGTGCTGTGGCGACAGGTCGGATGGACAACGCTCGCGCTGGCGGGCGGGGTGATTCTGCTGGTGGCGGCGGTGACGATGTGGAACAGTGTGGTACCGGTGGGAAGGGGATTGCGGCCGTTTTAGTTGGGATTCCCTCTCCCACAGGGAGAGGGAATGACCGGGATTAACGCTTCAGCGCGTCGCTCAGTTCATCACGCATGTTTGCCAGCATGGCTTTAACGACGCGTGGGTTACCGGCAACGATGTTGCCGGTAGACATATAGTTATGGCCGCCGGTGAAATCACACACGATGGCACCTGCTTCACGTGCGATCAGCTCGCCCGCGGCAAAATCCCATGGCTTCAGAGACAGCTCGAAGTATCCGTCAACGCGGCCGGTCGCCACGTAAGCCAGATCCAGCGCAGCAGAACCGGTGCGACGGAAGTCCGCGCATTCGGTGAACAGTTTGCCCAGGATATTCATGTAGGTGGTTGCGTGCTGTTTCGCCTTGAACGGGAAACCGGTCGCCAGGATGGTGCCGTCCAGATCGCGAGCGTTGCTGCAGCGCAGACGGTAGCCGTTCAGCTGTGCGCCTTGACCGCGGGTAGCGGTGAACAGTTCGTTACGCATTGGATCGTAGACAACAGCGACTTCAGTACGGCCTTTGATGCGTACGGCGATAGACACAGAGAAGTGTGGCAGGCGTTTGACGAAGTTGGTGGTGCCATCCAGTGGATCGATAACCCATTGAACATCCTGATCGGTACCTTCATGTTCACCGCTTTCTTCGGTGATGATGGTGTGCTGCGGGTAAGATTTGCGGATCGTTTCGATAATAATCGCTTCTGCGGCTTTATCGACATTCGTCACGAAATCATTGCTGCCTTTCTGGCTGGTTTCTACGGAGTCTGGCGTTTCGTAGTGTTTGGCAATTACATTACCCGCCTTGCGCGCTGCGCGCACGGCGATGGTCAGCATCGGATGCATCGGTCTCTCTCACTGGATGTTAAAGAACAGGAAAATCGGCGCAGAGTATAGCAGCGGGATCGGATTATGTCTCTCGTTTATGATAATATGCCCGAATATTCTTCAGACGCTGAATTCAGACACTAAAAATTATGCTGCAAAACATTCGAATCGTGCTGGTCGAAACATCGCACACCGGCAACATGGGCTCCGTTGCCCGCGCTATGAAAACCATGGGCTTAACGAACCTGTGGCTGGTTAACCCGCTGGTGAAGCCAGACTCACAGGCCATCGCCCTGGCCGCCGGAGCCAGCGACGTGATTGGCAACGCGCAGATCGTCGATACCCTCGACGAAGCGCTGGCAGGCTGCAGCCTGGTAGTCGGCACCAGCGCTCGCTCCCGCACATTGCCGTGGCCGATGCTGGACCCGCGCGAATGCGGTCTGAAGAGTGTCTCTGAGGCAGAACAGGCGCCGGTTGCGCTGGTGTTTGGCCGTGAGCGTGTTGGCCTGACCAACGACGAACTGCAGAAATGCCACTACCATGTGGCGATTGCCGCCAACCCGGAATACAGCTCGCTGAACCTGGCGATGGCAGTGCAGGTGATCGCCTACGAAGTGCGTATGGCGTGGCTGGCGACGCAGGAGAAAGAGGTAGAGCCTAAAGAAGAGACGGCCTACCCGCTGGTGGATGACCTGGAGCGTTTCTATGGTCACCTGGAGCAGACGCTGCTTTCGACCGGCTTTATTCGTGAAGGCCATCCAGGCCAGGTGATGAACAAGCTGCGTCGTCTGTTCACCCGCGCGCGCCCGGAAAGCCAGGAGCTGAACATCCTGCGCGGCATTCTGGCGTCGATTGAGCAGAAGAATAAAGAGTAGTGTCGTCTGTTTGCCGGGTGGCGCTTTGCTTACCCGACCTACCACGCATTCTCCCTCTCCCCGTGGGAGAGGGCTGGGGTGAGGGCATCAGGCAGCACCCTTGTGATACGACACGGTTTTGTAGGTCGGGTAAGCGCAGCGCCACCCGACAAAAAACGGCACAGAAGGTTAAATACCTGACTAAAACAGTCAAGTAAATAGTTGACCATTTTAGTCAGGAATGTCAGACTTGGCCCTGCTATGCAATACCCCCATTTTACAATAAAAAACCCCGGGCAGGGGCGAGTTTGAGGTTAAGTAAGACATGAGACTGACATCTAAAGGGCGTTATGCCGTGACCGCGATGCTGGACGTTGCGCTCAACTCCGAAGCGGGCCCGGTTCCGTTGGCTGATATTTCTGAACGACAAGGGATCTCCCTCTCCTATCTGGAACAGCTGTTCTCCAGACTGCGTAAAAATGGACTGGTTTCCAGCGTTCGTGGCCCGGGCGGCGGTTATCTGCTGGGTAAAGACGCGGGCAGTATTGCAGTGGGTGAAGTGATTAGCGCAGTTGACGAATCCGTCGACGCGACCCGTTGCCAGGGTAAAGGCGGCTGCCAGGGCGGCGATAAGTGCCTGACCCACGCGCTGTGGCGCGATCTGAGCGACCGTCTGACCGGCTTCCTGAACAACATCACCCTCGGTGAGCTGGTGAATAACCAGGAAGTTCTGGATGTATCAGGCCGTCAGCACAGCCATGATTCCCAACGCAGCACCCGCGCGCAGGACGCCATCGACGTCAAACTGCGCGCGTAATAAAACGATAAGTATTTCAGAATCAGGCCGGGGCACCGCGCCCCGCGTACTCGGTCGTACATCCAGCCGGTTGCCTGATTCCTTGCATTGAAGCGATGTACGGAGTTTATAGAGCAATGAAATTACCGATTTATCTCGATTACTCCGCAACCACGCCGGTGGACCCGCGTGTTGCCGAGAAAATGATGCAGTGTCTGACCCTGGACGGAAACTTTGGTAACCCAGCTTCCCGTTCACACCGTTTTGGCTGGCATGCTGAAGAGGCGGTTGATATCGCCCGTAATCAGATTGCTGACCTGGTGGGTGCCGACCCGCGTGAGATTGTTTTCACCTCCGGTGCGACCGAATCCGACAACCTGGCGATCAAAGGTGCAGCCAACTTTTATCAGAAAAAAGGCAAGCACATTATCACCAGCAAAACCGAACACAAAGCCGTGCTGGACACCTGCCGTCAGCTGGAGCGTGAAGGGTACGAAGTGACTTACCTGGCGCCGCAGAGCAACGGGATCATCGACCTGAAAGAGCTCGAAGCAGCGATGCGTGATGACACCATTCTGGTCTCCATCATGCACGTCAACAACGAAATCGGCGTCGTTCAGGACATCGCCACCATCGGCGAAATGTGCCGTGCGCGCGGTATTATCTACCACGTAGATGCGACCCAGAGCGTGGGTAAACTGCCTATCGACCTGAGCCAGCTGAAAGTGGACCTGATGTCCTTCTCCGGCCACAAAATCTATGGCCCGAAAGGGATCGGCGCGCTGTACGTTCGTCGTAAGCCACGTATCCGCATCGAAGCACAGATGCACGGCGGCGGTCACGAGCGCGGCATGCGTTCCGGTACGCTGCCTGTACACCAGATCGTGGGCATGGGCGAAGCCTACCGCATTGCGAAAGAAGAGATGGAAACCGAGATGGCACGCCTGCGCACGCTGCGTAACCGTCTGTGGGACGGCGTGAAGGATATGGAAGAAGTGTATCTGAACGGCGATCTCGAGCAGGGCGCGCCAAACATCCTCAACGTCAGCTTCAACTATGTTGAAGGCGAGTCGCTGATCATGGCCCTGAAAGACCTGGCCGTTTCTTCCGGTTCTGCCTGTACGTCTGCAAGCCTGGAGCCATCCTACGTGCTGCGCGCGCTGGGTATGACTGACGAGCTGGCACACAGCTCTATCCGTTTCTCTTTAGGTCGTTTCACTACCGAAGAAGAGATTGACTACACCATCAAGCTGGTTCGTAACTCCATCGGCCGTCTGCGTGACCTTTCTCCACTGTGGGAAATGTTTAAGCAGGGCGTGGATCTGAACAGCATTGAATGGTCACATCACTAATCGGTACATAAGGAGAATTCAATCATGGCATACAGCGAAAAAGTCATCGATCATTACGAAAACCCGCGCAACGTTGGCTCTTTTGACAACAGCGACGAATCTGTTGGTAGCGGCATGGTCGGTGCACCGGCGTGTGGCGACGTGATGAAGTTGCAGATTAAAGTCAACAATGAAGGTATCATTGAAGACGCGCGCTTCAAGACCTACGGCTGCGGTTCTGCCATTGCGTCCAGCTCCCTGGTCACCGAATGGGTGAAGGGCAAGTCTCTGGACGAAGCACAGGCAATCAAGAACACGGATATTGCTGAAGAACTCGAACTGCCACCGGTGAAAATTCACTGTTCTATTCTGGCAGAAGACGCGATCAAAGCCGCCATTGCGGATTACAAAAGCAAACGTGAAGCAAAATAATTGAGGTTTGAGTATGTCGATTACCCTTAGCGACAGCGCTGCCGCGCGAGTAAGCTCTTTTCTGGCGAACCGTGGTAAAGGCTTTGGCCTGCGACTGGGCGTACGTACCTCCGGCTGTTCTGGTATGGCTTACGTACTGGAGTTTGTTGACGAGCCGGCGTCTGATGACACCGTGTTTGAAGACAAGGGCGTGAAGGTGGTGGTCGATGGCAAAAGCCTGCAATTCCTCAACGGCACTCAGCTGGACTTCGTCAAAGAAGGCCTGAACGAAGGGTTCAAATTCACGAACCCGAACGTCAAAGACGAGTGTGGTTGCGGCGAAAGCTTCCACGTTTAACCGCGCGTCATCCGAAACCCCACCGTGGCTTTGCTGCGCGTGGGGTTTGTTCTAACAGGCTACCCCTGAGATTGTTATGGATTACTTCACTCTCTTCGGACTACCCGCTCAATACCCGATCGATCTTCAGGCGCTGACGGTCCGTTTTCAGGATTTGCAGCGTCAGTACCATCCGGATAAATTCGCCAGCGGGACGCAGGCCGAGCAGCTGGCTGCAGTTTCGCACTCTGCCACCATTAACCAGGCCTGGCAGACGCTGCGTCATCCGCTGGCGCGTGCTGAATATCTGCTCTCGCTCCACGGTTTTGATCTGGCGAGCGAACAGCATACCGTTCGCGATACGGCGTTTCTGATGGAACAGCTGGAGCTGCGCGAAGAGCTGGATGAGATTGAACAGGCTAAAGACGAAGCGCGCCTGGAAAGCTTTATCACGCGCGTGAAGGGTATGTTTGATACCCGCCATCAGCAGATGGTGGAGCAACTGAACAACGAGACCTGGGACGTGGCGGCAGACACTGTGCGCAAACTCCGTTTTCTCGATAAACTGCGAAGCAGTGCTGAACAACTCGAAGAAAAGCTGCTCGATTTTTAATTTCGGAAGCAATTATGGCCTTATTACAAATTAGTGAGCCTGGCTTAAGTGCCGCACCGCACCAGCGTCGTCTGGCGGTGGGTATTGACCTGGGCACCACCAATTCTCTCGTGGCGACCGTGCGTAGCGGCCAGGCGGAAACGCTGGCTGACGAGCAGGGCCGCCATCTGCTGCCTTCCGTGGTCCACTACCAGCAGCAGGGTCACGCGGTAGGCTACGACGCGCGCGCCAACGCCGCGCGCGATCCGGCCAACACCATCAGCTCGGTTAAGCGCATGATGGGCCGTTCGCTGGCTGATATTCAGACCCGTTACCCGCATCTGCCGTATCAGCTTCAGGCCAGTGAAAACGGCCTGCCGATGATCGCGACCGAGGCTGGTCTGCTGAACCCGATCCGTGTTTCTTCGGACATCCTGAAGGCGCTGGCAGCGCGCGCTACGGCGACGCTCGGCGGCGATCTCGACGGCGTGGTGATTACCGTTCCGGCCTATTTTGACGATGCACAGCGTCAGGGCACCAAGGATGCCGCCCGTCTGGCGGGCCTGCACGTATTACGCCTGCTGAACGAACCGACGGCGGCGGCCATTGCCTATGGTCTCGACTCCGGTCAGGAAGGGGTGATTGCCGTTTACGACCTCGGCGGCGGTACCTTTGATATCTCCATCCTGCGCTTAAGCCGTGGCGTATTTGAAGTGCTGGCGACCGGCGGGGATTCCGCGCTGGGCGGCGATGACTTCGACCATCTGCTGGCGGATTACATTCGTGAGCAGGCGGGGATTGCCGATCGCAGCGATGCGCGCGTCCAGCGTGAACTGCTGGATGCCGCCATCGACGCCAAAATTGCCCTCAGCGATGCGCAGACGGTTACCGTGAACGTAGCGGGCTGGCAGGGGGAAATCTCCCGTGACCAGTTTAACGATCTGATCGCACCTTTGGTGAAACGCACGCTGCTGGCCTGCCGTCGCGCATTGAAAGATGCGGGCGTTGAGGCTGACGAGGTGCTGGAAGTGGTCATGGTCGGCGGTTCTACCCGTGTGCCGCTGGTGCGCGAACGTGTAGGTGAGTTCTTTGGCCGCACGCCGCTGACCGCCATCGATCCGGACAAAGTGGTTGCCGTGGGCGCGGCCATTCAGGCCGATATTCTGGTCGGCAACAAGCCGGACAGTGAAATGCTGCTGCTGGACGTTATCCCGCTGTCCCTTGGTTTAGAAACCATGGGTGGCCTGGTGGAGAAAGTCATCCCGCGTAACACCACCATTCCGGTGGCGCGCGCGCAGGAGTTCACCACCTTTAAAGACGGCCAGACTGCGATGTCCATCCACGTCATGCAGGGCGAACGCGAACTGGTGCAGGACTGCCGCTCTCTGGCGCGCTTTGCACTGCGCGGTATCCCGGCATTACCAGCGGGCGGGGCGCATATTCGCGTTACCTTCCAGGTTGATGCGGACGGCCTGCTGAGCGTCACGGCGATGGAAAAATCCACCGGCGTGGAATCGTCCATCCAGGTGAAGCCGTCCTACGGCCTGACCGATGGCGAGATCGCCTCCATGATTCAGGACTCAATGAGCTACGCCGAGCAGGATGTGAAGGCGCGTATGCTGGCGGAACAGAAAGTGGAAGCCGCACGCGTGCTGGAAAGCCTGACCGGTGCACTCAATGCCGATGCCGCGCTGTTAAGCGCCGCTGAGCGTCAGGTGATTGACGAGGCTGCCGCGCACTTAAGCGTCGTCGCCATGGGCAATGATGCTGACGCAATAGAAGAAGCCATTAAAAACGTTGATAAACAAACCCAGGACTTCGCCGCTCGCCGCATGGACAAATCCGTCCGCGTCGCGCTGAAAGGCCAGTCCGTGGACGAGGTTTAATATGCCAAAGATTGTTATTTTGCCTCATGCGGACCTTTGTCCGGATGGCGCTGTTCTGGAAGCGAAGACCGGCGAAACCATTCTCGATGTTGCCCTGCGCGCAGGTATCGAAGTGGAACACGCCTGTGAAAAATCCTGTGCCTGCACTACCTGTCACTGCATCGTGCGTGAAGGTTTTGACTCGCTCGCCGAAAGCACCGAAGACGAAGACGACATGCTGGATAAAGCATGGGGTCTGGAGCCAGACAGCCGCTTAAGCTGCCAGGCCGCGGTGACCGACGAAGATCTGGTCGTGGAATTCCCACGCTACACCATCAACCACGCACGCGAGCATTAATATGGGACTGAAGTGGACAGACAGCCGTGAGATCGGCGAAGCGCTCTACGACGCGAACCCGGATCTCGATCCGAAAACCGTACGATTCACCGACATGCACCAGTGGATCTGCGATTTAGACGATTTCGACGACGATCCAAACGCATCCAATGAAAAAATTCTGGAGGCGATTCTGTTAGTCTGGTTAGATGAAGCAGAGTAAATCACTTAACGGGCTGCCTTCAGGCGGCCCGTTTGCTAATAAGGATAAATAAAATGACCGAAGCGATGAAGATTACGCTCTCTACGCAGCCTGCCGACGCGCGCTGGGGCGAGAAAGCCAGCTACAGCATCAATAACGACGGTATTACCCTGCACCTGACGGGCAACGATGATTTGGGCCTGATCCAGCGCGCCGCGCGCAAAATCGACGGTCTGGGGATCAAACATGTCTCGCTGGAAGGCGAAGGCTGGGACACCGACCGCAGCTGGGCATTCTGGGCGGGGTACAAAGGTCCGAAAGGCACCCGCAAAATTGAGTGGGCAAACCTCGACGAAGCCGGTCAGAAAGAGCTGGAAAGCCGCCTGCAGATCATCGACTGGGTACGCGACACCATCAACGCCCCGGCGGAAGAGTTAGGTCCTGAGCAGCTGGCGCAGCGCGCCGTTGACCTGCTGTGCGGCGTGGCGGGCGACAAAATGTCCTACCGTATTACCAAAGGTGAAGACCTGCGCGAGCAGAACTATATGGGTATCCACACCGTAGGCCGTGGCTCTGAGCGACCTCCGGTCCTGCTGGCGCTGGATTACAACCCAACCGGCGATAAAGAAGCTCCTGTCTTTGCCTGCCTGGTCGGCAAAGGCATTACTTTTGACACCGGCGGCTACAGCCTGAAGCAGAGCGCGTTCATGGACTCCATGAAGTCCGACATGGGCGGCGCGGCAACCATCACTGGTGCGCTGGCGTTCGCGATTACCCGCGGCCTGAACAAGCGCGTGAAGCTTTACCTGTGCTGCGCCGACAACATGGTCAGCGGCAATGCCTTCAAGCTGGGTGACATCATTCGCTATCGCAACGGCAAAAATGTTGAAGTGATGAACACCGATGCCGAAGGCCGCCTGGTGCTGGCTGATGGCCTGATTGACGCCTCTGCGCAGAAACCTGAGCTGATTATCGACATGGCGACCCTGACCGGTGCGGCGAAAACCGCCCTGGGGAACGACTACCATGCGCTGTTCAGCTTCGATGACAAGCTGGCCGCACGCCTGCTGGCAAGCGCCGCGGCGGAAAACGAGCCATTCTGGCGTCTGCCGCTGGCCGAGTTCCACCGCAGCCAGCTGCCGTCCAACTTTGCCGAGCTGAATAACACCGCAAGCGCGGCGTATCCGGCAGGGGCAAGTACCGCAGCAGGCTTCCTGTCTCACTTCGTTGAGAACTATCACGAAGGCTGGCTGCACATCGACTGCTCCGCAACCTACCGTAAAGCAGCGGTAGAACAGTGGTCCGCGGGTGCGACCGGTCTGGGCGTGCGTACCGTGGCGAACCTGCTGACGGCTGAGTAACCTTTTTTGCCGGGTGGCGCTACGCTTACCCGGCCTACAAAACCCGTAGGCCCGTGCAAGCGTAGCGCCGCCGGGCAATTGTGAAGTAGCCAAACTATGTCCGAAACCAAAAACGAATTAGAAACTCTGCTGGAACAGGCGGCCACCGAGCCCGCTCACCGTCCGGCATTTTTCCGCACGTTGCTGGAATCTACCGTCTGGGTGCCAGGCACCGCGGCGGAAGGTGAGCAGGTTGTGGAAGACAGCGCGCTGGATCTGCTGCACTGGGAGAAAGACGACGGCTCTTCAGTGATCCCGTTCTTTACCTCACTGGAAGCGCTGCAGGAAGCTGTGGAAGATGAACAGGCATTCGTGGTGATGCCGGTGCGTACGCTGTTTGAAATGACGTTGGGCCAGACCCTGTTCCTCAACGCCAAACTGCCAACCGGGAAAGAGTTCACCCCGCGTGAAATCAGTCACCTGATGGGTGAAGAGGGCAATCCGCTCAGCACTCAGGAAGTGCTGGAAGGGGGGAAACGCTGCTGCTCTCCGAAGTGGCCGAGCCGCCCGCGCAGATGATTGATTCCCTGACCACGCTCTTCAAAACGCTCAAGCCCGTCAGGCGCGCATTCCTCTGCTCCATTAAAGAGAATGCCGACGAGCAACCGGTGCTGCTGATCGGTATTGAAGCAGATGGCGATATCGACGACATCATTCAGGCGGCGGGAAGCGTGGCGACCGACACGCTGCCGGGCGATGAGCCGATTGATATCTGCCAGGTGACGAAAGGTGAGAAGGGCATCAGCCATTTTATTACCGAGCACATCACGCCGTTTTATGAGCGTCGCTGGGGCGGGTTCCTGCGCGATCTCAAAACCAACCGCATTATCTGATGACGCGGGGTGAACTTCACCCCGTTGCTTCCAGCAGCAGTAAATCCATCAGCAGCACCAGATTCGACTCAAATGACGTCACGCCTGCTGCTTCAGCAGCGAAATGTACCGCTTCGTCATAGAGGGCAAAGTGTACGTCCGCCATCCCCGCCAGCGTATTGGCCGAGGCGCGGGTAAACGCGACGACGGTCATCCCGACGTTTTTGGCAATTCGCGCTTTATCCAGCACCTGCTCCGTTTCGCCGCTGCGTGAAACGGCAATGAACACCTGATAGCGGGCGGCGTTGCTGAGAAAAATGTTCCGGCTGTCCCCCGGCCCGGAGATAAATGCCGTTTTGCCCAACACCTGCAATTTCTTGGTCAGGTACTCGGCAAACAGATAGGAAAACCCGGCACCGTAGAGAAAAAAGCTCTCTTTCTGGCGCAGCAGGTTGGTAAACTGCTGGCGTTTGTCCTGGGTGACCCACTGAAAAGTTTGCTGATAGTTGGCGATGAATTGATTAAAAAGGGCAGGCAGCTCAGGGAGCGATTGCCCCTGCACGGCGATATGCGGCGTGTCAGAAAGCAGCTGCTTGCAGTGCCAGATAAACTCGCTAAAACCGCTGAACCCCAGCTTCTGACACAGCCGCATAATGGTGGCGGTAGAAACAAATGTCGCCTGCGCCAGCTCGCGCACCGTGATATTGCCCACCAGCAGCGGATGCTCCGTGAGGTGGGCGAGGACGCGATACTCCGCGCGGGTCAGTGACGCCCCGCGCGTTAACAGCGTGGCCAGGCGGTTATCCATTATTTTGCCGGTTCAACCGGCAGATCGTCTCGCGCACCCCATTCGCTCCAGGCGCCGTCGTAAAGAGTGACGTCGGTAACCCCGAGGGTGGCAAGTGCCAGAATCACCACGCAGGCCGTTACGCCGGAACCGCAGCTGGCAATGATCGGACGATGTAAATCCACACCCGCACGGTCAAAAATGGCGCGCAGTTCATCGGTGGTTTTCAGCTCCCCTTCAAAAACCAGATCGCCCCACGGCACGTTCAGCGCGCCCGGAATATGTCCACGCTTCAGACCCGGACGCGGTTCATCCGCTTCGGCATTAAAGCGAGGAGCAGGACGGGCATCGACAATTTGCGCCGTCTTCTCGTGGCTAACGACCAGTACGTCAGTCAGACGTTTGACGACGTGTGCGTCAAACGTGGCATCGAAATCGCCTTCCGGCAGCGTGACATCACCCTGCTGAAGCGGCAGGTCATCACGCTTCCAGCCCGCCAGACCGCCTGCCAGAATTGACACTTTCTCTACGCCAAACTGTTTTAACATCCACCACGCGCGCGGTGCGGAAAAGAGGTTGCCCTCATCGTAAACAACCAGATGCTTGTCGCGGCTCACGCCCAGCTCGCGCATCGCCACGGAAAAGGCTTCCGGGCGCGGCAGCATGTGCGGCAGGGGAGAGTTGTGATCGGAGAGGGCTTCAATATCAAAAAACACCGCATCAGGCAGATGGCCGGCACGGTATTCAGCGAGCATATCACGAAGATGTTCCTGCCCGGCTGGGGCCATCCGCGCGTCAATAATCTGGACTTCCGGGTCGTCGCCGTGCTCAATCAGCCAGTCGGCGGCGACAAAATATGAGGTGGACATGGGATGCCTCCATTCTTTTCCGTAAAAAAGGATTGTCGGTGTTTTTTATGACACCGACAAGCAAACCACGTTCAACTCGCGAGCAAGCCCCTATTTTTTCACCGTTTCGCCATTCTGCCAGGCCTTTTGCAGCGCGGGCCAGTAGTCGCGGTTGGCTTCGATCATCTCATCCAGAATTGCTTTCGCGTGCGCCATGGTCGGCACGGTGCGGTTCAGGGTGAAGGCCTGCAGGGCTTTCTCATAACTGCCTTCGATGGTCGCCTCCACCAGCAGCTGTTCGGATGCCAGCTGCTGTTGCAGCAGGGTCTGATGGAACAGCGGCACCCGACCGATGCGCACAGGCTCTGGTCCTTCGGAGGTGATATAGGCGGGCACTTCCACCATCGCATCGTATGGCAGGTTGGTAATCGCCCCGCGGTTTTCCACCATCACCAGATGGCGGCTGCGCAGGTTAAAGGCCAGCGAGCAGGCCACGTCGACGATAAACTCGCCGTGGACGCCCACGTGGAAAGCATCCGGCAGGATCCCGGTGCGCTTGTACTCTTGCGCAGCAGCAAAGAGTTTTTTCTCACGCCCGTCCATCACTTCGTTAGCGCGGGTATAGTCCGGGTTCTGATGCTCCACAATCTGGTTTGGCATCAGGTAATACTGCAGATACGGGTTTGGCAGGTACTCCGGGAAGTTATCCATGACGGGCTTGATGTTGCGCCAGGTCTTCACCCAGGAGGGATCGGAATGTTGCGGATCGGTTTTAGCGGCGTCTTCCGTCAACAGGCCAAACTTCGCGATATGTTTGCGCAGTTCGGGCAGCTTGTCTTCGCCGTCCACCAGCACGCGGGTAAACCAGCCGAAGTGGTTCAGGCCGAAATAGTCCACCTCCAGCTTGTGGCGATCCACGCCCAGAATGGCGCCCATATTGCGCATTGCGGCGACGGGCATATCGCAGATGTTCAGCACCCGCGCGTTCGGGCGTAGGCGGCGCACGCCTTCCGCCACGATCGCTGCCGGGTTGGAGTAGTTCACGATCCAGGCTTTTTCATGCGCGTAGCGATCCACCCGATCGATAAGCTCGACCATCGGCAGGATCGTGCGTAGTCCGTACGCCAGCCCGCCGGGACCGCAAGTCTCCTGGCCGACCACGCCGTGCCGCAGTGGGATCTTCTCATCCTGCTCGCGCATTTTGTACTGACCGACCCGCATCTGGGCGAAGACGAAATGCGCGCCGCTGAACGCCACTTCCGGGTCAGTGGTGACGGTGAATTTGATGCTTTCACTGTGGTCACGAATCACTTTCTCAACCACCGGCGCGATGGTGTTCTGACGCGCCTCGTCGATGTCATAGAGACGGATTTCGGCCAGCGGGAAGTCATGCAGACGTACCATCAGGCTTTTCACAATACCCGGCGTGTAGGTGCTGCCGCCACCGGCAATCGACAGAATAAAGGGGGGTGTAAACATCTTTAGCTCCTTTCAGAGAAACGTCTCAACGGCTTCTCGCATTTTTTTGACATGCAGCCCGTAGACCACCTGAACGTTGTTACCTTGTTTGATGACCCCTTTCGCGCCGGTCGCTTTCAGGCGCGGCTCGTCGATGATGTCGACGTCCTTCACCGTGACGCGTAAGCGGGTATAGCAGTTATCCACAACCTCAATATTCTCCCTGCCGCCGAGTCCCACTACGATGGACTCACCCAGCCCGTCGTTATTGCCCCTCGCCTGGTACTCCTGCTCGCTGTAGAGACGTGTCTCCTGATCCTCATTCTCACGGCCTGGGGTCTTCATGTTGAAGCGCAGAATAAGGAAGCGGAACACCGTGAAGTAGAGGGAAAACATGATCAGCCCTACCAGGATGTACATTGGCCAGTTAGATTTCTCCGTGCCGAGCGGCAGGTTGTAGAGAATGAAATCAATGATCCCGTTGGCACCGATGGCGTGAACGCCAAATAGCGAGAACAGCATCATGCCGATGCCGGTCAGCACCGCGTGAACCACGAACAGCAGCGGCGCGACGAACAGGAAGGAGAACTCAATCGGCTCGGTGACGCCGACCAGCAGCGAGGTCAGCGCCGCCGGGATCAAAATGGCTTTCGCAACGGCTTTGCGTTCCGGTTTTGCGGTCATATACATCGCCAGCGCGGCGGCGGGCAGGCCGAACATTTTGCTGATGCCGCGCGCGTCCCACACCACGGTGCTGCTGAGCTGCTTCACCTCCGGGCAGGCCATTTCGGCGAAGTAGATATTGCGCGCGCCCTGATAGGTTGCGCCGCACACCTCCTGCGTCCCCCCGAGTTCGGTATAGAGGAACGGGGTATAAACCAGATGATGCAGGCCAGTCGGTACCAGAATGCGCTCAAGGAAACCGTAAATGGCTACGCCGAACGGACCTGAGCCTTTAATGGCCAGCGCCAGCGCGCTAATCCCGTGCTGAGCGTAGGGCCAGATTTCGCTCATTACCACGCCGAGCAGCATGGAGACGGGCAGCATCACAATCGCGACAAAGCAGTGGCCGGAGTAAATCGCCATCGCACCGTTAAACTGTACGCCGGAATATTTGTTGTAAAGGTAGCCGGAGAGCGCCCCGGTCAGGATCCCGGCGAAAACACCCATCTCCAGCACCTGAACGCCCAGCACCATGCTTTGACCCGCGGCTTTCATCTGCCCGGCAGGCGCCAGCTCATCCTGAAGCTGTAACGTTACGTTCATGGCGTTGATAAACACCACGAAGGTCACCAGACCAATCAGCGCCGCGTAGCCTTTATCGCGCGTTGCCAGCCCAATCGGGATCCCGACGGCAAACACCAGCGCCAGGTTGACCAGCACTGACACGGCGGATTTGGCGATCAGCTGGCCGATACTCTGAATGAGCGGATGGCCAAGAAACGGCAGGTACTCGGCCATGTTGCCGTTACCCAATACGTTACCAAAGGCGATAAACAGACCGACGATCGGTAAGATAAGTACGGGGCCGTACAATGATTTTCCGAAATTTTGTAGGGCGTTCACGGCTCGTTTCATGGCTTTCTCTCTTATTGAACCGCGCACTCGGGGTGCGTCATGGTCATAAAACTAGCAGGCTCCTGATGCTTTTATCCAGCTATCTTATTGTTTTAAAAACAAATGACGTGAAAGGTAACATGTGACGTTATGCTCTGTGATCGCGGTTCCACCTCCACGCCGCCGGATATGACGATTCTGCGAGGCGCTTTCCAGATTCTAAAATTGGACTTTTTGTATTAACGAAACTTGCGGATAATACTTATCCGGACGACGACCAACAGGCCCCCTCAGGCCAGGGACAAAGGATGAAACCGTTTCGCTTAGCCGCGATCTCTCTCGCGCTGCTTACCACATTTACGCTTGTCGGCTGTGACAACAGCGACGATAAATCTCAGACTGCGGCTCCCGCAGCATCCACCACATCAACCCCGAAAGCGGCTGAAAAGCCTGATGCAGAAAAACTGGCAAAACTGGCGGCACAGAGCCAGGGCAAAGCATTAACCCTACTGGATGCCTCTGAAGTACAGCTGGACGGCGCCGCCACGCTGGTGTTGACCTTCTCTGTTCCGTTGAATCCCGACCAGGATTTCGCGAAAACAGTGCATGTCGTGGATAAGAAAAGTGGCAAGGTTGACGGGGCGTGGGAACTTGCGCCTAACCTGAAAGAGCTTCGACTGCGTCATCTGGAGCCCAACCGTAATCTGGTTGTCACCGTCGAACGTGGTTTACAGGCGCTGAACAAAGCAACGTTCGACATTGATTATGAAAAAGCGATCACCACCCGGGATGTCGAACCGACGGTCGGTTTTGCCAGCCGCGGATCGCTGCTGCCGGGCAAAGTGGTGGAAGGGCTGCCGGTGATGGCGCTCAACGTCAACAATGTGGACGTCAATTTCTACCGCGTGAAGCCGGAATCGCTGGCTTCCTTTGTCAGTCAGTGGGAGTACCGTAACTCCCTGACCAACTGGGAATCCGACAACCTGCTGAAGATGGCGGAACTGGTTTATACCGGTCGCTTTGATCTCAATCCGGCGCGCAATACCCGTGAAAAACTGCTCCTGCCGCTCAAGGATATCAAGCCGCTCCAGCAGTCTGGCGTCTATATCGCGGTCATGAACCAGGCCGGACACTACAACTACAGCAATGCCGCAACCCTCTTTACCCTGAGCGATGTCGGGTTATCCGCTCACCGTTACCACAACCGCCTGGACATCTTTACCCAGAGTCTGGAAAACGGTGCGGCGCAGTCCGGTGTCACCGTCACGCTGCTGAATGACAAAGGGCAGACCCTTGCCGAGGCGAAAAGCGATGCGGACGGTCATGCAACGCTTGAAACCGACAAAGAGGCCGCGCTGATTCTGGCGAGCAAAGATGGCCAGACTACGCTGCTTGATCTCAAACTTCCGGCGCTCGATCTGGCTGAGTTTGATATCGCCGGTAATCCGGGCTACAGCAAGCAGTTCTTTATGTTTGGTCCGCGCGATCTCTATCGGCCGGGTGAAACCGTGATCCTCAACGGCTTACTGCGCGACAGCGACGGAAAGCCGCTCCCCGACCAGCCTGTGAAGCTTGACGTGTTGCGTCCGGATGGACAGGTGGCGCGCACGATGGTCGTTAAGCCAGAAAACGGGCTCTATCGTTTTAACTATCCGCTGGATAGCGGTGCGCAGACCGGCATGTGGCATATCCGCGCGAACACAGGTGATAACCAGCAGCGTCTGTGGGATTTCCACGTGGAAGATTTCATGCCTGAGCGTATGGCGCTGAATCTGACGGGTCAAAAAGCACCGGTTTCCCCGCAGGATGACGTGGACTTTAACGTAGTGGGCTATTACCTGTACGGTGCGCCCGCTAATGGGAATTCACTGCAGGGCCAGCTTTTCCTCCGCCCACTGCGTGAGGCCGTGCCTGCACTGCCAGGCTTCCAGTTTGGGGACATCGCTGAGGAAAACCTGAGCCGCAGTCTGGATGAAGTGCAGCTTACGCTGGACGAACAGGGCCGCGGGCAGGTTACGACTGAAAGCCAGTGGAAAGAAGTGCATTCGCCGCTACAGCTGATCCTGCAGGCCAGCCTGCTGGAATCGGGCGGTCGCCCGGTGACGCGTCGCGCTGAGCAGGCCATCTGGCCGGCGGCTGAACTGCCGGGTATCCGTCCTCAGTTCGCCAGCAAGGCCGTATACGACTACCGCACGGATACCACCGTCAACCAACCCATTGTTGACGAAAACGGTAATGCAAGCTTTGACATCGTTTATGCCGATGCCAGCGGGGCGAAAAAAGCGGTATCCGGCTTACAGGTGCGCCTGATCCGCGAGCGCCGCGACTACTTCTGGAACTGGTCTGAGAGCGAAGGCTGGCAGTCTCAGTTCGATCAAAAAGATCTGGTTGAAGGTGAACAGGAGCTTAGCCTCAAGGCCGATGAGACCGGCAAGGCCACTTTCCCGGTGGAGTGGGGCTCATACCGTCTGGAGGTGAAAGCGCCTGATGAGATGGTCAGTAGCGTGCGCTTCTGGGCGGGATACAGCTGGCAGGATAACAGCGATGGCACGGGGGCAGCACGCCCTGACCGCGTGACGCTGAAGCTGGATAAACCCGCTTATCAGCCAGGCGATACCATCCAGCTGCATATCGCTGCACCCGCCGCAGGCAAGGGCTATGCCATGATCGAATCCAGCGAAGGGCCGCTGTGGTGGAAAGAGATCGACGTACCGGCAAACGGGCTCGATCTCTCCATTCCGGTCGATAAAGCCTGGAAACGTCACGATCTCTACCTCAGCACACTGGTGGTGCGCCCCGGGGATAAATCGAAATCCGCTACGCCGAAACGCGCGGTTGGTCTGCTGCATCTGCCGATGGGAGACGAAAATCGTCGCCTGAACATTGCGCTCGATAACCCGCAGAAAATGCGGCCAAATCAGACGCTCTCTGTGAAGGTGAAAGCCAGCGTGAAAGAGGGGGCGGTTCCACAGAAAGTGAACGTGCTGGTTTCGGCAGTGGACAGCGGCGTGCTGAACATTACCGATTACGTTACGCCAGATCCGTGGCAGGCGTTCTTCGGCCAGAAGCGCTACGGCGCGGATATCTACGATATCTACGGCCAGGTCATTGAAGGACAGGGCCGCATGGCGGCGCTGCGCTTCGGTGGTGATGGCGATGAACTGAAGCGCGGCGGCAAACCGCCGGTGAACCACGTCACCATTATTGCTCAGCAGGCTCAGCCGGTTATGCTGGATGCTAACGGGGAAGGTACCGTTACGCTGCCGATTGGGGACTTCAACGGCGAGCTGCGCCTGATGGCACAGGCCTGGACGGAAGATGATTTTGGCAGCAGTGAAAGCAAAGTTGTGGTGGCCGCACCGGTCATTACCGAGCTGAATACCCCGCGTTTCCTGGCGAGTGGAGATACCTCGCGCCTGACGCTGGATCTGACCAACCTTACCGACCAGCCGCAAACGCTGAACGTTGCCCTGACTGCGACAGGCAAACTGTCCCTGGAGGGCGCGCCGCCGCAGCCGGTTCAGCTGCCGCCGGGCGCGCGTAGCACCCTGTTTATTCCAGTACGTGCGCTGGAAGGCTATGGCGACGGTGAGGTGACGGCACAGGTTAACGGCCTGCAGCTTCCGGGCGAAACCTTCGCACAGCAGCAGAAAAGCTGGAAAATCGGTGTACGTCCGGCATTCCCGGCACAGACGGTCAATACCGGAGCGATGCTGAACCCGGGTGAATCCTGGACCGCACCGGCGCAGCATAGTAGCGGTTTCTCTCCAGCCACTCTGCAGGGGCAACTCCTGCTGAGCGGTAAACCCCCGCTCAACCTGGCGCGCTATATTCGTGAACTGCAGGCGTATCCGTATGGCTGTCTGGAACAAACCACGAGTGGCCTGTTCCCGTCGCTCTACACCAACGCGGCGCAGCTCACCGCGCTTGGTATTAAGGGCGACACGGATGACAAGCGCCGTGCTGCCATTGATATTGGGATCTCGCGTCTGCTGCAGATGCAGCGCGAGGAGGGCGGTTTTGCGTTGTGGGATAAAAACGGCCCGGAAGAGTACTGGTTAACCGCCTATGTCACTGACTTCCTGGTGCGTGCAGGCGAGCAAGGCTACAGCGTGCCTGCCGAAGCCGTGAATAACGCCAATAGCCGCCTGCTGCGCTACCTGCAGGATCCGGGCATGATGTCCATTCGCTACAGCGACGACACCCAGGCCAGCAAATTTGCCGTACAGGCTTATGCCGCTCTGGTGCTGGCGCGCCAGCAAAAAGCACCGCTGGGTGCGCTGCGCGAAATCTGGGATCGTCACGCTCAGGCTGCTTCCGGGCTGCCGCTGATGCAGCTGGGTATAGCGCTCAAACTGATGGGCGATGCCCCACGCAGCCAGCATGCACTGGACCTGGCGCTCAAAACGCCGCGTAACGACAGCAAAAACTGGATGGCCGATTACGGTAGTCAGTTGCGCGATAACGCGTTGATGCTCTCCCTGCTGGAAGAGTACAAGCTGCTGCCGGATGCGCAAAATACGTTGCTGAATGCGCTGTCTGAACAGGCTTTCAGCCAGCGCTGGCTGTCTACTCAGGAGAGTAATGCCCTCTTCCTGGCCGGACGTTCGCTGCAAACTCTGTCAGGTGCATGGCAGGCGAAAACCTCGCTGTCTGATACCGCCTCAGGCGGTGATACATCGCTGGTACAAAACGTCAACGGCGACCAGCTTGGTGCGCTGCAGGTGACCAATACCGGCACTTCGCCACTGTGGGTTCGCCTGGACAGCACGGGTTATCCGGAATATGCGCCTCAGCCGAGCTCGAACGTGCTGCAGATTGAACGTCATATCCTGGCAACCGACGGCAGCAGTAAATCGCTCTCATCTCTGAAGAGCGGTGAACTGGTACTGGTGTGGCTTGAGGTGAAAGCCAGCCAGAACGTGCCGGATGCGCTGGTGGTGGATCTTCTCCCGGCGGGTCTGGAGCTGGAAAACCAGAACCTGGCGAGCAGCAGCGCCAGCCTGCAGGACAGCGGCAGCGAGGTGCAAAACCTGCTGAGCCAGATGCAGCAGGCGGATATTCAGCATATGGAGTTCCGCGACGACCGCTTTGTGGCCGCTGTGCCGGTCAACGAAGGTCAGCCGGTCACGCTGGTTTACCTGGCGCGCGCCGTCACACCGGGAACTTACCAGGTGCCGGTCCCGATGGTGGAGTCTATGTACGTTCCGCAGTGGCGGGCAACGGGTGCGGCCAGCGGCCCGCTGATTGTTGTTCCGTAATATGCTGAAAGCACGTCTGACACGCTCCCGCTGGCTCTGGCTGGCGGGAGCGCTTCTCATTTTATGGGGGCTGGTTTTCGCCGCCGACCGCCTGTGGCCGTTACCTCTGAAAGAGGTGAACCCCGCCCGGGTGGTGGTGGATGAGAACGGCACGCCGCTGTGGCGTTTTGCTGACGCGGAGGGCATCTGGCGCTATCCGGTGACCATTGAAGAGGTCTCTCCCCGCTATCTTGAGGCGCTAATCCAGTATGAAGATCGCTGGTTCTGGGATCATCCCGGCGTAAACCCACTCTCTGTCATGCGCGCCGCCTGGCAGGATCTCACCTCCGGGAGAGTGGTCTCGGGGGGAAGCACGCTTACCATGCAGGTGGCGCGCCTGCTGGATCCGCATCCGCGCACCTTCGGTGGAAAGATCCGTCAGCTCTGGCGGGCGATGCAGCTGGAGTGGCATCTCTCCAAACGCGATATTCTTACGCTGTATCTCAACCGTGCCCCGTTTGGCGGCACGCTGCAGGGGGTAGGGGCAGCAAGCTGGACCTATCTGGGGAAACCACCTTCGCAGCTTAGCTACTCCGATGCAGCGCTGCTGGCCGTACTGCCGCAGGCACCAAGTCGTCTGCGCCCGGACCGCTGGCCGGAGCGGGCCGAAGCGGCACGCAATAAAGTGCTCGACCGCATGATGACCCAGGGCGTCTGGTCAGAAAAACAGGTAAAAGAGTCCCGTGAAGAGCCGGTATGGCTGGCTCCCCGTCAGATGCCGCAGCTGGCGCCGCTTTTTGCTCGCATGATGCTCGGCAAAAGCCGCGACACAAAAATTGTCACCACGCTGGATGCCGGACTACAACGACAGCTGGAAGAGCTTGCGATGAACTGGAAATCCCGCCTGCCGGCACGCAGCTCGTTGGCGATGATCGTCGTGGATCATACGGATATGAAAGTGCGCGGCTGGGTCGGTTCGGTGGATATTAACGACGACAGTCGATTTAGCCATGTTGATATGGTCAATGCGATCCGATCGCCGGGATCGGTGCTGAAACCCTTTATTTACGGTATGGCGCTGGATGATGGCCTGATCCATCCCGCCTCATTGCTTCAGGACGTTCCTCGAAAAACCGGTGATTATCGCCCCGGAAATTTCGACAGCGGCTTCCACGGGCCGGTCAGCATGAGTGAAGCGCTGGTACGCTCCCTCAACCTGCCGGCGGTGCAGGTGCTGGAAGCCTACGGGCCAAAGCGTTTTGCCGGAATGCTGAGCAATGCCGGGCTGCCGCTGATCCTGCCTGCGGGGGCACAACCGAATTTGTCGCTGATTTTGGGAGGTGCAGGCGCGCGGCTGGCCGATATCGCCGCTGCCTATAGCGCCTTTGCCCGACACGGCAAGGCGGGAAGGCTGCGCTTCCAGCCTGGCGACGCGCTTGTTGAACGCCCGCTGTTATCGGCAGGTTCAGCGTGGATTATTCGCCGTATTCTCGCCAACGAGGCGCAGCCGCTGCCGGACAGTGCGCTACCGCAAATTGCGCCGCTGGCGTGGAAAACCGGCACCAGCTACGGCTACCGTGATGCCTGGGCAATAGGTCTGAACGCCCGTTACGTCATTGGCATCTGGACCGGACGACCGGACGGTACGCCCGTGGCCGGGCAGTTTGGTTTTGCCAGCGCGGTGCCGCTCCTGAATCAGGTAAATAACCTGCTTCAGTCTCGCTCGACGGTAGACGAAGCCCGCCTGCCGCGCGATCCGCGTCCGGAGAGCGTCGGGCAGGGTGTGATCTGCTGGCCTGGCGGTCAGTCGCTGCCGGAAGGCAGTGAAAACTGTCGGCGTCGCCTTTCCACATGGTTGCTGGAAGGAAGTGAGCCGCCTACGCTGCTTTTACCGGAACAGGAAGGTATTCGCGGCATTCGTTTCCCGGTCTGGCTTGATAAAACGGGTAAGCGTGTTGCAGCAGATTGCCCGGATGCCACGGAGAAAATCCTCGATGTCTGGCCGCTGCCGCTGGAGTCGTGGCTGCCAGCAGCAGAAAAAAGGGCGGCGCGTCTTCCTGCGAAATCAACAGTCTGTCCGCCTCTGGATAATAACAATGCGGCACCGCTGATGATTTCGGGAATCAGAGAGGGAGCTGTGATTAAGCGACTCCCGGGTGAAGGAAATGTGACGCTTTCTGTCAGTACGACAGGTGGAGAAGGTGAGCGCTGGTGGTTTTTAAACGGAGAACCGTTAAAAGGACGGAATTATAATTATTCATTAAAATTATATTTGCCGGGTAATTATCAATTATTTGTGATGGATGGGGCTGGACAAACGGCGACGGTAAATTTCGAGCTGGGCCGTTAAGTTTTACCCCTAAAGCGTTAGCTTGATAATTATCAACATTCGTTCCTGAAAAAAAACGAGAATGCGTTTTTATTTGAAGGAACGAGCAATGAAAAAAAATAAAAATCAGGGAGAGGGTTTTATTCCCGAGATATCCCGGCGTCAATTTATTCAGGCAGGATCGGCGCTCGCCGCCCTTCCGCTTGTTGTGACAACCCGCAACGTGCAGGCGCAGGACGCCGCGGCAACACGTGCGGCGCCGGAAGAAAAAGTGGTGCAAACCTGCAGCACGTTTGACTGCGGGGGGAAGTGTGATATTCGAGCTCACGTCAGCGAAGGCGTTGTCACCCGTATTTCCACGCGCCCGGATAATGCATTGGATCCGCAGATGCCGGTTATGCGTGCCTGCGTTCGTGGCAGAGCGTATCGGAAATTTGTTTATCATCCCGATCGGCTTAAATATCCAATGAAGCGTACAGGTAAACGTGGCGAAGGGAAATTCGAACGTATTACCTGGGATGAAGCCACGACGCTAATAGCGAATCAATTAAAAACGATTACGCAAAAATACGGTGCGGCTTCACGCTATGTTCATGTGGGCACCGCAGTTTCTGGCGGAACGTTTTCCGGCGATAAAATGGTTCGTCGTCTGCTCAACTTAACCGGCGGCTACCTCGAAAGCTATCACTCGGTCAGTATGGGCAACACGGCGGCAGCCACGCCGTATACCTATGGCACCGCCGCCAGCGGCAGTTCTCTGGACACGCTGCTTGATACGAAACTGGTCATCCTCTGGGGGCATAACCCGACGGAGACGATCTTTGGTCACAGCAACTACTTCTTCCAGAAGATGAAGCAAAACGGCACCCGCTTTATCGTTGTCGATCCGCGCTATTCAGACACGGTTTCCTCCCTTGCCGATCGGTGGATCCCGCTGCTTCCTGCCACCGACAACGCCCTGATGGATGCCATGATGTACGTGATCGTCACAGAGAATCTGCACGATCGCGACTTCATTCAGCGCTATACCCTGGGCTTTGACGAAGCATCAATGCCGGAAGGCGTTCCGGCCAATGAATCCCTGATGGCTTACCTGAGCGGGGCAAAAGACGGCGTGGCGAAAACCCCTGAGTGGGCAGAGAAAATTACCCATGTGCCTGCGCAGACTATCCGTCAGCTGGCTCGCGACTACGCAAATACTAAACCTGCTGCACTGATCCAGGGTTGGGGGCCGCAGCGTCACAACTGCGGCGAGCGCACCGCGCGCGGCTCAACGTTACTGGCGACGCTAACGGGTAACGTCGGCGTCAAAGGCGGCTGGGCGGCAGGCTATGGCGGCTGCGCTAACCGCAAATTTGCCGTTGGGCCCGAAATGCCGGATAACCCGGTAAAAGCCAAAATATCGGTGATGAACTGGGTGCAGGCCGCCGACGATGCTTCTCAGGTGACGGCGGATGTTGGTCTGAAAGAGGCTGACAAGCTGGACAGCAATATCCGCATCCTGTTCTCGCTGGCCGGCAATTACCTGGCTAACCAGAATCCGGATCTCCATCAGGCGACCCGCGTGCTGGAAGACGAGTCGAAAATCGAGTTTATTGTCGCAAGCGATCTGTTTATGACGCCGAGCGCCAGATACGCCGATCTTCTTCTGCCGGAAACCAGCTTTATGGAGCGCTGGAATATTGGCGAAACCTGGGGGACCGCGAGCTATCTGATCCTGTCGGAAAAGCTGATTGAGCCTGAGTTTGAGCGCCGTTCAGATTACGACTGGCTGCGTGAGGTTGCCGCGAAGCTCGGCATTGAACCCGCGTTCAGCGAGGGCCGTGACGAAAAAGCGTGGATTGAGCACATCTGGGAGCAGACGCGGCTGGCGATGTCGGAGGAAAATCTGCCGGACTTCACGACGCTACAGAAAACGCGTCAGCATCTTTTCAAAAGCGCGCCGTACGTTGCCTTTGAAGACAACATTCGCGATCCGCAAAATCATCCGTTCCCGACGCCGTCCGGGAAGATTGAGATCTTCTCGAAGCGTCTGTACGACATGCATCACCCGGAAATTCCGGCGCTATCGCACTACGTTCCCGCTCATGAAGGCCCGGAAGATGAACTGGCGAAAACTTTCCCGCTTCAGCTGATTACCTGGAAAGGGAAAAACCGTGCCAACTCAACCCAATATGCTAACCCGTGGTTAATTGAAGCCCAGCAGCAAAAGCTGTGGATTAACCCTCAGGATGCGCAAAAGCGCGGCATTGCGCAGGGCGATACCGTGCGCATCCATAACGCGCGCGGCATTTGTGAAATCCCGGCCGAGGTGACGCCGCGCATCATTCCAGGCGTCGTTGCCATGCAGGCTGGTGCCTGGTGGCAGCCGGACGAGCAGGGTATTGATAAAGGCGGTTGCGCGAACGTCCTCAGTTCAGCCCGTATTACCGCGCTTGCGAAAGGGAATTCTCATCAAACCATGCTGGTGGAGGTAGCGAAAGCATGAGTCAGTTTAAACACTACGCGCCGGTGAGCGATAAACAGCTGGGTTTTTATATCGACTCCTCCCGCTGTTCGGGCTGCAAGGCCTGTCAGGTGGCGTGCAAAGATAAAAATAACCTTGAGGTTGGACGTCGTTTCCGCCGCGTTTATGAAGTCAACGGCGGAAATTTCATTCCAACCGGGCAGGGGGGCGTCAGCAATAACGTTTTTGCTTACACGCTCTCTATTTCTTGTAACCACTGTGCGGACCCGGTCTGCACCAAAAACTGCCCGACTACCGCGATGCACAAGCGTCCGGGCGACGGCATCGTGCGCGTCGATACGGACAAGTGCGTTGGCTGCGGCTACTGCGCATGGTCATGTCCTTACGGCGCGCCGCAGCTCAATGAGCAGACCGGACAGATGTCGAAATGCGATTTTTGCGTGGATCTCCAGGCAAAGGGGGAGCAGCCAGTCTGTGTGGCGACTTGTCCGCTCGAAGCGATCAAATTCGGACCCATTGATGAACTTCGGGAGAAATACGGCGCGGTCTGCGATGTGAAAGGTTTGCCTGATTCTTCCATCACACAACCGAACCTGGTAATCAAAGCGCATCAGGGTGCAGAGAAAGAGGGGAAGCGTCATGCATGAGTTACCGTTGCTGATATTTACGCTGTTCCTGCAGGGATCGGTAGGCGTGACCCTCTGGCTGGCGTTTGGCGAGGCGCGTGCATCGCACTCTCGTCTGCTGCTGCCCGCTGCCGGGGCGTTTGTCCTGGCCAGTCTGGGGCTTCTCTCCTCGGCGCTGCACATGGGCTATCCGCTCAACGCCTTTAACGCGCTGCGCCACGTTTCCAGCTCCTGGCTGAGCCGTGAGATCGTCTTTGCCAGCCTTTACCTTGCGGCACTGGGCCTTGCGACGCTGCTGATGTTTGCCAAAAAACCAGGCTGGAAGATGCTGTTGGTTGTGGCCGGTGTTGCCGGGCTGGTGGATGTGTTCTGCATGGCGCAGATCTACATGCATACGTCGGTGGTGACCTGGCAGCACATTAACACTCTGGTGCTGTTCATCGGCTCAGTGGGGATCATAGGTTCTGCCTGCATGGCCGTTGGGCTGCGCTGCCAAACTTCCGTGCGTGCGGCGGTTGTCATTGTCGCGCTGCTGGTGCTTGTGCGTCTGGTCATGCAGCCCGTCTGGCTGGCAGACATTGCGACCATGGATAACACCGTGGTGACGTTCCCTCACGCACCGTTGCAGATGCTGGAGCAACTGCGCACGGTACATCTGCTGAGCTGGTGCGTTTCGGTTGCAGGTATGTTGTGCTTTGCCGCGGGCGGTCTGAAAGCGGCGCGAGGCCCAATGCTGCTGGGCAGTGCGCTGTTGATCGTGGGTGAGCTTATGCTGCGCTTCGTTTTCTTCAGTATTGGCTGATGGGCGAATTGTCATTATCCCCGGCGATAGAGGTGACGCATGCGTGTGCGCGTTGCCGTTTTCGCCATGCTGCCTGCAGTGCCTGCGCGGACGTTTGTCCCGCGCAGGTTTTTTCTTTTACTGAAATGGGCATCTCGGTTGATGAACAGCGCTGTATAGGCTGCGGTGATTGCCTGTTCGTCTGTCCCACCGAGGCCATTACCGACATCACGCCGCGAAAACGCTTTCTGCGTGGCGATACCCTCGTTGGGCCTTTTACTGAACATGCCCCAGGGGTGAATGAGCTGCTGCTATGGCACGCGCAACACGGCGTGCGTTTTATCAGTATTGAAGCGGAACACTACCCGGCCTGGTTACTGGCGCTTGCCCGGCTCAATCTTGTGCTTCGTCGACGGGGTGAAGCGGTATGGGCTTTTAAGCCTGACCCGATCAACGAGGTGAATATTGCCCGCCGTGCGCTTATGTATGTTCCGCGGGAGGATGTGCGCCGCTGTAACGTCGTGCCGGGCCAGCGTCAGCTGCGCAGGGCATTCGCAGAATTTAGCGAGTCAGATATCGTTCTCGACATCGGAAAATGTATGTTGTGTGGGGCATGCTGGCGAAGCTGCACGGAAAACGCAATTCGTTTTGAGAATGCCACGCTGGTGGTGGAAACCGGACGCTGTACCGGGTGTGGGGGGTGCGAAGCGGTGTGTCAGCATGGCGCGATAAGCATAACGCAGACAGAACAGAGCGCGAAAAGCAGCGTGACGCCTGCCTGTGAGGCTGTTTGCCTGACGTGTCATCGTCATTTCTGGTCATTCAGGATGGATGAAAAGCACTGCCCCCTCTGTTCACGCCATCACTTCGCTATGCGCGATTCGGCCTGTTGCTAATCTTCGTCTCATTTTAAAAAAATGTTATGCAGAACCATAGGCAATGGCGCTATTGCTCATTATAATCCGCGCCACACCATACTCAGGTATGCAAAACAACAGAACATTGACAGAGGTTATCATGGCTATTGAACGTACTTTTTCCATCATCAAACCAAACGCGGTGGCAAAAAACGTTATTGGCAGCATCTTCGCTCGCTTTGAATCAGCAGGGTTCAAAATTGTTGGCACCAAAATGCTGCACCTGACCGTTGAGCAGGCTCGCGGTTTCTACGCTGAGCACGAAGGCCGTCCATTCTTTGACGGTCTGGTTGAGTTCATGACCTCCGGTCCTATCGTGGTATCCGTGCTGGAAGGCGAGAATGCAGTACAGCGCCATCGCGATCTGCTGGGTGCAACCAACCCGGACAACGCGCTGGCCGGTACCCTGCGCGCTGACTACGCGGACAGCTTCACCGAGAACGGCACCCACGGTTCTGACTCCGTTGAATCTGCTGCACGCGAAATCGCCTTCTTCTTCGCAGAAGGCGAAGTGTGTCCACGCACCCGTTAATTTAACGGTTTCGTTTACACATTAATTTCGTAAATGCCACGTGCAAACGTGGCATCCCTGCGCCAGACTTTGTACAATGCAACGCCCCGGATGAGCAGACCGCTGTCCGGGGCGTTTCTATTCAACCCTCCAGGGGCCACAACGTGTAACAACGAGGCCGGAAAATATTATGTCTGAATTAGTGAATACCTCCGAAGTCGCCATTCCTGCGGTTCCCAATAAAAATGGAAAAATTAACCTGCTGGACCTGAACCGTCAGCAGATGCGCGAGTTCTTTAAAGATATGGGTGAGAAGCCGTTTCGTGCCGATCAGGTGATGAAATGGATGTACCACTACTGCAGCGACAACTTTGATGAAATGACTGACATCAACAAAGTGCTGCGTAACAAGCTCAAAGAAGTGGCTGAAATCCGCGCCCCGGAAGTGGTGGAAGAGCAGCGCTCTGCCGATGGCACCATCAAATGGGCGATTGCCGTAGGCGATCAGCGCGTTGAAACCGTCTACATCCCGGAAGAAGACCGCGCCACGCTGTGTGTCTCCTCCCAGGTGGGCTGCGCGCTGGAGTGCAAATTCTGCTCTACCGCACAGCAAGGGTTCAACCGTAACCTGCGTGTCTCTGAAATTATCGGCCAGGTCTGGCGTGCGGCGAAAATCGTCGGTGCGGCAAAAGTGACCGGTACGCGTCCTATCACCAACGTGGTGATGATGGGGATGGGTGAGCCGCTGTTGAACCTGACTAACGTGGTACCGGCAATGGAAATCATGCTGGATGACTTCGGTTTTGGCCTGTCCAAGCGTCGTGTGACGCTGTCGACGTCAGGCGTTGTCCCTGCGCTGGATAAGCTTGGCGACATGATTGACGTTGCGCTGGCTATCTCTCTGCACGCACCAAACGATGAAATTCGTGACGAAATTGTACCGATCAACAAAAAGTACAATATCGAAACCTTCCTCGCTGCCGTGCGCCGTTACCTGGAGAAATCCAACGCCAACCAGGGCCGCGTCACCATCGAGTACGTGATGCTTGACCACGTTAACGACGGTACCGAGCACGCGCATCAACTGGCTGAGCTGCTGAAAGATACGCCATGCAAAATCAACCTGATCCCATGGAACCCGTTCCCGGGGGCGCCGTATGGCCGTAGTTCGAACAGCCGTATCGACCGTTTCTCCAAGGTACTGATGGAGTATGGTTTCACCACTATCGTGCGTAAAACCCGTGGTGATGATATTGATGCAGCGTGTGGACAACTGGCTGGCGATGTCATTGACCGAACCAAACGTACCCTGCGTAAACGCATGCAGGGTGAGACGATTGCGGTCAAAGCTGTTTGATTATTATGCACTCACGGCGCATTATCTGCGCCGTGATGCATAATCTTACTGAATAATCAGTCAGATTCGTGAAGACTGATCAATAATTACGGTGCGTTTCATCCGACTTTCGGGCAGTATGTAACGACGTAACAACAGTTTAGCCGTTCGGGCAGGGCTGTACTGTCATCTCCGGGCTGACAGTCTTATACTGTCTGTTCAAGGTTAACTGACCTGAAGTTTCGCGGTGCGGGTGGCATTGTGACTCACCGGCACCTGAACCCTTTTTTTCACGTACCAGTAGTTGTAGCGAATGAATACTGAAGCCACTCACGACCAACATGAAGCACTCTCCACTGGCGTTCGTCTTCGCAACGCCCGTGAACAACTCGGACTCAGCCAGCAAGCCGTTGCAGAACGCTTGTGCCTGAAGGTTTCCACGGTTCGCGATATTGAAGAAGATAAGGCGCCTGCCGATCTGGCTTCAACATTTCTGCGCGGTTATATCCGCTCTTACGCAAAACTGGTGCACATCCCCGAAAACGAATTACTGCCAATGATGGAGAAGCAGGCACCGGTTCGCGCAGCGAAAGTGGCGCCGATGCAAACTTTCTCCCTGGGGAAACGTCGTAAAAAACGTGATGGCTGGCTGATGAGCTTTACCTGGCTGGTGCTGTTTGTGGTGATCGGCCTGACCGGCGCGTGGTGGTGGCAAAACCATAAGGCGCAGCAGGAAGAGATCACCACCATGGCCGATCAATCCTCTGCTGAACTCAATCAGGCAGGGAATGGTGGCGCTCAGAGCGTCCCGCTGAACACCGACGGTGCAGCCACCTCAAGCGAGCCGCAAACAACGGCTCCGGCAACCGATGCGGCGCAGGCTCCGGCAGCCACGGCTAACACCGCTGCGCCTCAGGCTCAGGATCAGAACGCGGTCGTTGCCCCTTCTCAGGCGAATGTTGATACTGCGGCGAACGCGCCTGCGGCGACTCAGCCAACGGACAATACCGCGGCATCCCTGCCAACCGACCCGGCGGCTACTGCCGCACCAGCAGCCGATCCAAACGCGCTGGTGATGAACTTCACTGCCGACTGCTGGCTGGAAGTCACTGACGCGACAGGTAAAAAACTGTTTAGCGGCCTGCAGCGGAAAGATGGCACGTTAAACCTAACGGGTCAGGCACCTTACAAACTTAAAATCGGCGCTCCGGCAGCGGTACAGATCCAGTATCAAGGAAAACCTGTCGACCTGAGCCGCTTTATCAGAACTAACCAGGTTGCACGTCTTACCGTTAATGCCGAACAATCAGCAGCACAGTAACAGACGGGCAACGCGGGAGATTTTTCATGCATAACCAGGCTCCGATTCAACGTAGAAAATCGAAACGGATTTACGTTGGGAATGTGCCAGTCGGCGATGGGGCACCCATCGCCGTTCAGTCGATGACCAACACGCGCACCACGGACGTGGAAGCAACGGTCAATCAAATCAAAGCATTAGAGCGTGTAGGCGCGGACATTGTTCGCGTCTCCGTGCCCACCATGGATGCCGCAGAGGCGTTCAAGCTGATCAAACAGCAGGTCAGCGTTCCGCTGGTAGCGGATATCCACTTCGACTACCGTATCGCGCTGAAAGTCGCCGAATACGGTGTTGATTGCCTGCGTATTAACCCGGGCAACATCGGTAACGAAGAGCGCATCCGCATGGTGGTGGACTGCGCCCGTGACAAAAATATCCCTATCCGTATCGGCGTCAACGCGGGATCGCTGGAAAAAGATCTGCAGGAAAAATACGGTGAACCCACGCCGCAGGCGCTGCTCGAATCCGCGATGCGCCATGTCGATCATCTCGATCGTCTTAACTTCGATCAGTTCAAAGTTAGCGTAAAAGCGTCTGATGTATTCCTCGCGGTGGAGTCGTACCGCCTGCTGGCAAAACAGATCGATCAGCCTCTGCATCTCGGGATTACCGAAGCGGGTGGCCTGCGTAGCGGTTCTGTCAAATCCGCGATCGGTCTGGGACTGCTGCTCTCTGAAGGGATCGGTGACACCCTGCGCGTTTCGCTGGCGGCCGATCCGGTAGAAGAGATCAAGGTCGGTTTCGATATCCTGAAATCACTGCGTATTCGTGCGCGTGGGATCAACTTCATTGCCTGCCCAACCTGCTCGCGTCAGGAATTTGATGTGATCGGTACGGTGAATGCCCTGGAGCAGCGTCTGGAAGATATCATCACCCCGATGGACGTCTCCATCATCGGCTGCGTGGTGAACGGTCCGGGTGAAGCGCTGGTGTCCACATTGGGCGTGACCGGCGGTAACAAGAAAAGTGGTCTCTATGAAGATGGCGTTCGTAAAGATCGTCTGGATAATAGTGACATGATCGACCAGCTCGAAGCTCGCATCCGCGCTAAAGCCGCGATGATGGACGAGACACAGCGTATTAGCGTTCAGCAGGTTGAAAAATAACGTGATGGGAAGCGTGCCGCTTCCCATGTATGATTGAACCCATTCTTTGGGTTTTTTTTGTATATAGAAAGAGAATAAACGTGGCAAAAAACATTCAAGCCATCCGCGGCATGAACGATTACCTGCCTGGCGAAACCGCCATCTGGCAGCGCATTGAAGGCACACTGAAGCAGGTGCTCGGCAGCTACGGTTACAGCGAAATCCGTTTGCCGATTGTAGAGCAGACCCCGTTATTCAAACGCGCGATCGGCGAAGTGACCGATGTGGTTGAAAAAGAGATGTACACCTTTGAGGACCGCAACGGCGACAGCCTGACTCTGCGTCCGGAAGGGACGGCGGGCTGCGTACGCGCCGGCATCGAACATGGTCTTCTGTACAATCAGGAGCAGCGCCTGTGGTATATCGGCCCGATGTTCCGCCACGAACGTCCGCAGAAAGGTCGTTATCGTCAGTTCAACCAGCTGGGTGTGGAAGTGTTTGGCCTGCAGGGTCCGGACATCGACGCCGAACTGATTATGCTGACGGCCCGCTGGTGGCGCGCGCTCGGTATTGCTGAGCACGTTTCGCTGGAGTTGAACTCTATCGGTTCTCTGGAAGCGCGTGCGAACTATCGCGATGCGCTGGTTGCATTCCTGGAACAGCATAAAGACAAGCTGGACGAAGACTGCAAACGCCGCATGTACAGCAACCCGCTGCGCGTGCTGGATTCCAAAAACCCGGATGTGCAGGCGCTGCTGAATGATGCACCTGCGCTGGGAGACTACCTGGACGACGAGTCTCGCGAACACTTTACCGGCCTGTGCAAGCTGCTTGAAGCAGCGGGCATTGCCTACACCGTGAACCAGCGTCTGGTGCGCGGCCTGGACTACTACAACCGCACCGTGTTTGAGTGGGTGACCACCAGCCTCGGTTCACAAGGCACCGTGTGTGCCGGCGGTCGTTATGACGGTCTGGTTGAGCAACTGGGTGGCCGTGCGGCACCTGGCGTTGGCTTCGCGATGGGCCTTGAGCGACTTGTTTTGTTAGTTCAGGCTGTTAATCCGGAATTTAAAGCAGATTCCGTTGTCGATATATACCTGGTGGCCTCAGGCGCGGAAACGCAGTCTGCGGCGATGCAGCTTGCCGAACGCGTGCGCGATGCGCTGCCGGGCGTTAAGCTGATGACCAATCATGGCGGCGGCAACTTCAAAAAACAGTTTGCTCGTGCCGATAAGTGGGGCGCAAGTATTGCACTGGTGCTGGGTGAGTCCGAAGTGGCTAACGGCGAAGTGGTAGTTAAAGACCTGCGCTCTGGTGAGCAAACAACGGTAACGCAGGACGGCGTTGCGGCGCATTTGCGCACTCTATTGGGCTAAGGAGAAAGACTGCGTGGAAATTTACGAGAACGAACACGATCAGGTCGACGCGATTAAACGCTTCTTTGTTGAGAACGGCAAAGCGCTGGTTGTTGGGGTGATTTTAGGTGTGGGCGCGCTGATTGGCTGGCGTTACTGGAACAATCATCAGGCGGATACCGCGCGCGGCGCGTCTCTGACCTATGAAAATACCGTGAGCGCGATCCGTGCCGATCAGCCACAAACGCTGGTTGCGGCAGAGAAATTTGCTGCTGACAACAAAAACACCTACGGCGCGCTGGCTGCGCTGGAAGTGGCTCAGCAGTACGTTGATAAGAACGAACTGGATAAAGCTGTTGCTCAGTTGACTCAGGGTCTTGCTGCTGCCAGCGATGAAAACCTGAAAGCAGTGATTAATCTGCGCCTGGCACGTATTCAGGTTCAGCAGAAAAAAGCTGACGATGCGCTGAAAACGCTCGATACCGTTAAAGGCGAAGGTTTTGCTGCCATCGTTGCCGATCTGCGCGGTGAAGCGCTGCTGAGCAAAGGTGACAAAGCGGGCGCGCGTAAAGCGTGGCAAGCTGGCGTGGATAGCAAAGCTTCACCTGCGCTGAGCGAAATGATGCAGATGAAAATAAATAATTTGTCCGTCTGAGAGGGACCCGATGCAATTGCGTAAATTACTTCTGCCAGGACTGCTTTCTGTTACGTTATTGAGTGGTTGTTCACTGTTCAGTGGCGAAGAAGACGTTGTAAAAATGTCCCCACTGCCGACGGTTGAAAACCAGTTTACCCCTTCTACCGCGTGGGATGTCTCCGTTGGTAATGGTATTGGTGACTTTTATTCCAACCTTCATCCGGCCTTTGCGGACAGCGTTGTTTATGCCGCCGATCGTAAAGGTACCGTGAAAGCGGTCAATGCTGATGACGGAAAAGAAGTCTGGTCTGTTAACCTGGCGGAAAAAGATGGCTGGTTCTCCCGTAAACCTGCACTGCTGTCTGGCGGCCTGACGGTTGCCGGTGGTCATGTCTACGTGGGTAGCGAAAAGGCGCAGGTTTATGCCCTGAACACCAGCGACGGCTCCATTGCCTGGCAAACTACCGTGGCCGGTGAATCCCTGTCTCGCCCGGTCGTGAGCGACGGCCTGGTGCTGATTCATACCAGCAACGGCCAGCTGCAGGCGCTGAACGAAGCGGACGGTCTGGTGAAATGGACCGTCAACCTTGACATGCCTGCGCTCTCTCTGCGCGGTGAATCTGCGCCTGCTACCGCATTCGGTGCAGCAATTGTAGGCGGTGATAACGGTCGCGTGAGTGCCGTGCTGATGCAGCAGGGTCAGATGATCTGGCAGCAGCGTATCTCTCAGGCTACAGGCTCAACGGAAATTGACCGTCTGAGCGACGTCGACACAACGCCGGTCATCGTAGACGGTGTGGTTTACGCGCTGGCCTATAACGGTAACCTCACCGCGCTGGATCTGCGCAGCGGCCAGATCATGTGGAAACGTGAACTGGGTTCTGTAAATGATTTCATCGTGGACGGTAACCGTATCTATATGGTTGACCAGAACGACCGTCTGCTGGCGCTGAGCACTGAAGGCGGCGTGACCCTGTGGACGCAAAGCGATCTGCTGCACCGTCTGCTGACCGCGCCAGCACTGTACAACGGCAGCCTGGTGGTAGGCGACAGCGAAGGGTATATGCACTGGATTGATCCGGATAACGGCCGCTTTGTTGCACAGCAAAAAGTCGACAGCTCTGGTTTCCTGACCGATCCGGTTGTGGCTGACGGCAAACTGCTGATTCAGGCAAAAGACGGTACGCTGTACGCGATCACGCGTTAATTACCCGGCGGTTGTAGTATACTAAACGGCTCCTGTTCACTCAGGAGCCGTTTTGACATTTTTAAAAACGCCGCGAATGCGACGTTTATTTGAATTTTATGAGGCTTCAAACATGGTACCTGTGGTCGCGCTTGTCGGGCGCCCTAACGTTGGAAAATCCACTCTTTTTAACCGTTTAACACGCACCCGTGATGCGCTGGTTGCGGATTTCCCGGGGCTGACGCGTGACCGTAAGTACGGTCGTGCAGAGGTGGAAGGACGCGAGTTCATCTGTATTGATACCGGTGGTATTGACGGTACAGAGGACGGCGTTGAAACCCGCATGGCGGAACAGTCATTGCTGGCGATTGAAGAAGCGGACGTGGTGCTGTTTATGGTGGATGCGCGCGCTGGACTGATGCCGGCAGATTCCGCCATCGCCAAACACCTGCGCTCGCGTGAAAAGCCCACTTTCCTGGTGGCGAACAAAACTGACGGTATCGATGCCGATCAGGCCGTTGCGGACTTCTGGTCTTTAGGCCTGGGTGAAATCTACCCCATTGCGGCATCGCACGGTCGCGGCGTGACTAGCCTGCTGGAAACCGTTCTGCTGCCATGGGTTGATGAAGTTAACCCGCCGGAAGAGGTGGACGAAGACGCTGAATACTGGGCGCAGTTTGAAGAGGGCGTTGAGGGCGAAGAAGAGCCTGAAGACGACTTCAATCCGCAGGATCTGCCAATCAAGCTGGCTATCGTGGGGCGTCCAAACGTAGGTAAGTCTACACTTACTAACCGTATTCTGGGTGAAGAGCGCGTGGTCGTTTACGACATGCCTGGCACCACGCGCGACAGCATCTACATCCCGATGCAGCGCGATGAGCGTGAGTATGTCCTCATCGACACCGCCGGGGTACGTAAGCGCGGGAAAATCACCGATGTGGTGGAAAAATTCTCCGTTATCAAAACCCTGCAGGCGATTGAAGATGCCAACGTCGTCATGCTGGTCATTGATGCACGCGAAGGAATCTCCGATCAGGATCTCTCTCTGCTCGGCTTTATCCTCAATAGTGGGCGTTCACTGGTTATCGTGGTCAACAAATGGGATGGCCTGAGCAATGAAGTGCGCGAGCAGGTGAAAGAGACCCTCGACTTCCGTCTGGGCTTTATCGACTTTGCGCGCGTGCACTTTATTTCTGCCCTGCACGGCAGCGGCGTCGGTAACCTGTTCGAATCCGTGCGTGAAGCCTATGACAGCTCCACCCGCCGTCAGAGCACCGCCATGCTGACCCGCATCATGAATATGGCTGCGGAAGACCATCAGCCGCCGCTGGTACGCGGTCGCCGCGTGAAGCTGAAATATGCTCACGCCGGGGGGTATAACCCGCCAATCGTGGTGATCCACGGCAACCAGGTGAAAGACCTGCCGGATTCCTACAAGCGCTATCTGATGAACTACTTCCGTAAATCGCTGGACGTGATGGGCACGCCTATCCGCATCCAGTTCAAGGAAGGGGAAAACCCGTTCGCTAACAAGCGCAACACCCTAACGCCGAACCAGATGCGTAAGCGTAAGCGCTTGATTAAGCACATTAAGAAAAGCAAATAAGCTTTGCTGAACTCACAAAAGCCCGCGCATGTCGCGGGCTTTGTTTTGCCCAATCATACCGCCGGTTTTCTCTGTGTGATGTCAATCACTATTCACTTTTAACCATGTTTAAAACTAAGAAAGTAGACAATCGTCGAATTTTCGTCTTAAAGTCCCGGGCCCGGTACTAGACAAAACTAGCATCTGGTTATCAAATGGTTAACTAACTTTTCGCCGCATGTAAAAAATCGGTCAGATACGTAACTGGCCGGCGTACTTGCTGGTGTTTACAAGCACGACACATACCTTTCGGGAGAATTATGCAATCCTCTGTTAATCAAAAAGAGAGCCGAACGTTCTTCGGCCATCCGTATCCGCTCGGTTCACTGTTTTTCACCGAGATGTGGGAGCGTTTCTCGTTTTACGGCATTCGTCCGTTACTGATCCTGTTTATGGCCGCCACCGTCTATGACGGCGGGATGGGCCTGGCCCGTGAAAACGCCTCGGCGATTGTCGGTATCTTTGCCGGGACCATGTACCTGGCCGCGTTGCCGGGGGGCTGGCTGGCGGATAACTGGCTTGGGCAGCAGAGAGCCGTCTGGTACGGTTCAATTCTGATTGCGCTCGGCCACCTGTCGATTGCGCTGTCGGCCATCATGGGTGACAACCTGTTCTTTATCGGCCTGATGTTCATCGTGCTCGGCTCTGGCCTGTTCAAGACCTGTATCTCGGTCATGGTGGGGACTCTGTATAAAAAAGGCGATGCGCGTCGTGACGGCGGTTTCTCGCTGTTCTATATGGGCATTAACATGGGCTCGTTCATTGCCCCGCTGATTTCCGGCTGGCTGATTAAAACCCACGGCTGGCACTGGGGCTTTGGTATTGGCGGCATCGGGATGCTGGTGGCGCTGATTATCTTCCGCGTGTTTGCGGTTCCGGCGATGAAACGCTACGACAGCGAAGTCGGTCTGGATTCCACCTGGAACAGTCCGGTGGTGAAGCGTAATGGCGTGGGCATCTGGCTGCTGGTGCTGGCGGCAGGTGTGGCAACGCTCGTGACGCTGATTGCGCAGGGCGTGATTGTGATTAACCCGGTCGCGGTAGCCAGCGTGCTGGTCTACGTGATTGCTGCGTCTGTTGCCCTCTACTTTATTTATCTGTTTGTTTTTGCTGGCCTGAACCGTAAAGAACGCGCCAGACTGCTGGTGTGCTTTATTCTGCTGGTCTCCGCGGCGTTCTTCTGGTCTGCGTTTGAGCAGAAGCCAACCTCGTTCAACCTGTTTGCCAACGACTACACTAACCGCATGATCGGTGATTTTGAAATCCCGGCGGTTTGGTTCCAGTCGATTAACGCGCTGTTCATCATCCTGCTGGCCCCGGTGTTCAGCTGGGCATGGCCGAAACTCGCGACGAAGAACATCCGCCCGAGCAGTATCACCAAATTCGTGATCGGTATTCTGTGTGCGGCAGCGGGCTTTGGCCTGATGATGCTGGCGGCACAGAATGTACTGAGCAACGGTGGGGCGGGGGTGTCGCCGTTCTGGCTGGTGGGCAGTATCCTGATGCTGACGCTGGGTGAACTGTGCCTGAGCCCGATCGGTCTGGCGACCATGACCCTGCTGGCGCCGGAAAGAATGCGCGGCCAGATGATGGGTCTGTGGTTCTGCGCCAGTGCCTTGGGTAACCTGGCGGCCGGCCTGATCGGCGGTCACGTGAAGGCCGACCAGCTGGATATGCTGCCGGATCTCTTCGCCCGCTGCTCCATCGCGCTGCTGATTTGTGCCGCGGTGCTGATCGTCCTCATTGTTCCGGTGCGTCGTATGCTGGAAAATGCGCAAACGAAACCAGCAGCTAGCGCCTCATAAACCTCAGCGTGCCGGGGCTGGCGTTACGCCCCGGCACGTTATTCCCTGAGGTGAAAATATGCAGTTAGGATTTGTTGGTCTTGGTGCGGTAGTGGAGACAGCGTATCTGCCCGCATTGCGTAACCTGTATGGCCGCCCGGTTCGTTGTTTCGGGTTTGATGTTCTCCCGGCAAAGCACCCTGAAGGCGTGATGCGCTGCGCCTCGCTTGCGGAACTGCTTGCCACCCCGCTTGATACCCTGTTTATCACTACCGCATCGCTGCACCATCTTGAGGTGCTTGAGCAGGCAATCGCCTCACCGATCTCCCGGATTGTGATAGAAAAACCGATTGTCGCCACGCTTCCCCAAATAGATAAGCTTAATGCGCTGCTGGCCACGCCCGGTGCGGCATCCCGCGTGCTGGCGCTCGACCACTGGATGGCGCGCATCGAAACGGTGAAGCGCTCGCTGGTCGATCATTTTTCTGACGTCGTCAGAATTGAAGGCTTTTTGCAGGAGCCAAGCGGGTATAACGCTGTCGGCGAACCCATCGCGCTTAATTTCTCCACCGGTGAACCGGATACCAGAACGCTTCGTCACCCTGATGGCGTGATTCTGGATATCGGTACGCATGTGCTGGCGATGCTGCGTGAAACGATGTGCTTTCTGGGGGGCGATGACGAGATGACGCTACAGGTCGTTGCCGCTAAAGACCGTCTGGGCCGCGCTATTGCAAAAGGAGACCTGACCACGGCGGAAGGTGAGGCGCATCTTCAGGGAAGCATCAGCGGCGTACCGGTGGACATCTGGCTTAACAAATACGCAGGACCTGCGGGCGGGCAAAAAGGCTTGCGTCTGCATCTGCGTGACGGGCGCACCATCAGTCACGACCGGCGCGGCGCGGAAGATGTGCTGGAGGTCATTGAGGGGGATGATATCCAGCGCTGGTCTCTCCCCGGCACAATCTACGAGCACTGTCTTGCGGGACATATTCTTGGCGATAAAAGTCTGTTTGAGCGGGATCCGCAGGAGGTGAGCCGTACTACGCGCCGTCGGATCGAGGAAGTTGCGCTGCTGCTGACCTTGCAGCAACAGTTGCGTGGTCCGCACTGAACGCAACGTGGTAAAATTACCCCATACCTGAATGCTTTGAAGGAGTCACCATGACGATTACCTGCCCGGATTGCCAGGCAACGCTGGAGCCCCAGAATGGGGTGGCGCACTGCGAGAACTGTAACAAAGACATTGCGCTTGAAGCCCGTTGCCCGGAGTGCCATCAGCCGCTCCAGGTTTTAAAAGCCTGTGGCGCGGTGGATTATTTCTGCCAGAACGGCCACGGCTTAATCTCTAAAAAGCGCGTGGAGTTTATTCCGGCAGAACGTTAATCACACACGCAGCCTTCGCCTTTCTGCCACAGTTCGACCAGCGACTCGGGTGCTTCCTGCTCGGGCACCAGCACGATGATATCGGCATAATGTGCCTGATTCTGCCCGGTCCAGATAATCTGGATGCGGAAATAGCGCTGGTCACCGCTGCCGGGTGACGTGGCTTGCCCGGGCGGCTGGCCGCGTGGAAACGCCTGCTCCAGGATGCTCACCAGGCGCTGGCGCTGGGCTTCATTGAGCGAGGACAGCGCGATGGTGCGCTGACCGCTCAGCTTAGGAATAAAAGCGACGCCGCCTTCCCGGGCCAGCTCAACTACGGCGTCATCCGTCAGTTCCGGAACCTGCATTTACAGCACTCCCACCTGTTCCCAGGCTTGTTTTATGGCCGCTCCGACGTCGCTACCGGAGCGTTTCTCTCCGTGCGCGATCGTTAGTTTTGCAAAGGCCTCAAAATCTGCATCCTGCGCCAGATTGCGATCGCAAACTGTGTCGTACCAGGCATAACCCGCTTTTTCCCATGCGTGACCGCCGATCGCCGTCGCGGCCAGATAAAACGCCCGGTTGGGGATACCGGAGTTCAGATGCACGCCGCCGTTATCCTCGCGCGTTTTAATGAAATCTTTCATGTGCGCGGGCTGCGGATCTTTGCCGAGCAGCGGGTCATCGTAGGCGGTGCCGGGTTCAGACATCGAGCGCAGCCCTTTGCCGTTAATTCCTGCGGCTAGCAGCCCTTCACCAATCAGCCAGTCTGCTTTATCGGCGGTTTGCTTCAGATGATACTGTTTCACCAGCGAGCCAAACACGTCAGAGAGAGACTCGTTTAGCGCGCCCGACTGTTCAAAATAGATCAGTCCGGCCTCGGTCTCGGTTACGCCGTGGCTCAGTTCGTGCGCCACCACGTCAATGGCAATCGTGAAGCGATTAAATATTTCCCCGTCGCCGTCGCCAAATACCATCTGCTGACCATTCCAGAAGGCGTTCTGATATTCCCGGCCGTAGTGAACGGTCCCGGTCAAAATAAGCCCTTTATTATCGAGTGAATCGCGCTGATATTCTTTCCAGAAGAAATCATGGGTAATCCCTAAATACGCGTAGGCTTCATCGACTGCGACATCGCCATTCGACGGCTGACCCTCATAACGTACCTGGGTACCCGGCAGCTCCTGGGTTTGCTTCGCATCGTAAATATCGCGCTCCAGCTGACCGGCTTTATTCACGTGCGGGGCGGCGGGCTTGCCCGGCATATGGGCCATTAACGTCTGCACGTGGGTTAAGGTCTGACGGGCGCAGCGCTGCTGCGGCTCGGAGCCCGTTTCGATAATACGACGCAGAATATAAGGGGGAATAACGCTATAAAGATGGGTCATGCAGCTCTCCTTATCAAAAAAGGGAATAGCTGCAGTATAGTAAGTAACCGGCGAAGAATTATCCGGTTTTGCGCTGACGCGTCTTTTTCACCGGTTTAATTGATTTCACTTCGCTTTCTACCCAGCCGTCAGACAGGCGGGTGGTCAGCACATCCCCGGCTTTGACCTGTTTGGTTTGTTTCAGCACTTTCCCGTCCGTCGCGGTGGTGACGCTATAGCCGCGCGCCAGCGTGGAGAGGGGGCTGACCGCTTCAAGATGGGTCACCGCATTGCCAAAACGTTCGCGGGTGGTACTCAGCCGGGCGCGGAGAGTCTCCGCCAGACGAAACTCCAGCTGCTGAATCCGCGTTTGCGCGCGGTAAATTTTCGGCTGCGGATTTTGCTGGTTAAGGCGCTGCGTCACGCGCTGCTGGCGCGAAACGGCGCGTTTCAGCTGAGTATCCAGCGCGATATTCATACGCTGGCGCAGACGATCCAGCACCGTCTGTTGACGCGCCAGGCGCAGCTGCGGGTGCTGCTGCTGCAGACGATGATGAAGCTGGGTAAAGCGACGGGTACGGTTGGCGAGGAAGTAGTCCATCGCCATTTCAAGGCGCTGCTGGCCGTTCTGGATCTGACGCAGCAGCTCCAGCTGGTTACGACTCACCACTTCTGCCGCCGCGGAAGGCGTAGGCGCACGTAAATCCGCGACAAAATCGGCTATCGTTACGTCAGTTTCATGCCCGACGGCACTCACGACGGGGATAAGGCTGGCAAAGATTGCCCGCGCCACGCGCTCGTCGTTAAAGCTCCACAGGTCTTCCAGCGAGCCGCCACCGCGCCCGACGATGAGTACGTCACACTCCTGGCGCGCGTTGGCCAGCGCAATGGCGCGCACAATCTGGCCCGGCGCATCGTCGCCCTGCACGGCGGTCGGGTAGATGATGACGGGCAGGGAAGGGTCGCGACGCTTGAGGACGTGTAAAATATCATGCAGTGCCGCACCGGTTTTTGAGGTGATGACCCCAACGCAGTGGGCAGGAGAGGGCAGCGGTTTTTTAAACTGCTGGTCGAAAAGCCCCTCGGCAGAAAGCGTTGCTTTTAACTGCTCATACTTCTGCTGCAACAGCCCTTCGCCCGCAGGCTGCATACTCTCGACGATAATTTGATAATCACCGCGCGGTTCATACAGGGTAATATTGGCGCGAACCAGAACCTGCTGGCCGTGCTGCGGACGAAACGTCACGCGGCGGTTGCTGTTGCGGAACATCGCGCAGCGCACCTGGGCGGTGTCGTCTTTTAAGGTAAAGTACCAGTGGCCGGAAGAGGGCTGCGTGAAGTTAGAGATCTCACCGCTGATCCAGACCTGCCCCATTTCCTGCTCAAGCAGCAAACGCACCGTCTGATTCAGGCGGCTGACGGTATAAATTGAGGGGGATTGAGAGGATAACATGTGAGCGGGATCAAATTCTAAATCAGCAAGTTATTCAGTCGATAGTAACCTGCTGAGAGGCAATCGCAAGCATTTTTTTTAAAAAAGTGTAGATGCAATCGGTTACGCTCTGTATAATGCCACGGCAATATTTAACCACCCAGGTCAGAGATATTGCCCATGCTACGTATCGCTAAAGAAGCACTGACGTTTGACGACGTCCTCCTCGTTCCCGCTCATTCCACCGTTCTGCCGAATACTGCCGACCTCAGCACGCAGTTGACGAAAACCATTCGTCTGAACATTCCTATGCTCTCCGCGGCAATGGACACCGTGACTGAAGCGCGCCTGGCTATCGCCCTGGCACAGGAAGGCGGCATTGGCTTTATCCATAAAAACATGTCTATCGAGCGTCAGGCGGAAGAAGTTCGCCGCGTGAAGAAACATGAATCCGGCATTGTGTCTGACCCTCAGACCGTTCTGCCAACCACCACTCTGCACGAAGTGAAAGCCCTGACCGAACGTAACGGCTTCGCCGGTTACCCGGTTGTGACCGAAGATAACGAGCTGGTTGGCATCATCACCGGCCGTGACGTGCGCTTCGTGACTGACCTGAACCAGCCTGTCAGCGTCTACATGACGCCAAAAGAGCGTCTGGTGACCGTTCGCGAAGGTGAAACCCGCGACGTAGTGCTGGCGAAAATGCACGAAAAACGCGTTGAGAAAGCGCTGGTTGTCGATGCGAATTTCCATCTGCGCGGCATGATCACCGTGAAAGATTTCCAGAAAGCAGAACGTAAACCTAACGCCTGTAAAGACGAGCATGGCCGTCTGCGCGTGGGTGCAGCGGTGGGTGCCGGTGCCGGTAACGAAGAGCGTGTTGATGCGCTGGTGGCTGCGGGCGTTGACGTCCTGCTGATCGACTCCTCACACGGCCACTCTGAAGGCGTTCTGCAGCGTATTCGTGACACCCGTGCTAAGTACCCGGACCTGCAGATCATCGGCGGCAACGTGGCAACAGGCGCAGGCGCTCGTGCGCTGGCAGATGCCGGCTGCAGCGCGGTGAAAGTAGGTATCGGTCCAGGCTCTATCTGTACTACCCGTATCGTCACCGGCGTGGGCGTTCCGCAGATCACCGCTGTGTCTGACGCGGTTGAAGCGCTGGAAGGCACCGGTATTCCGGTTATCGCTGACGGCGGTATCCGCTTCTCTGGCGACATCGCTAAAGCCATCGCCGCGGGCGCTGCTGCCGTGATGGTGGGCTCCATGCTGGCCGGTACCGAAGAATCCCCGGGTGAAATCGAACTCTACCAGGGCCGTTCATACAAATCCTATCGTGGGATGGGCTCCCTGGGCGCGATGTCCAAAGGTTCCTCTGACCGTTACTTCCAGACCGATAACGCCGCTGACAAACTGGTGCCGGAAGGTATCGAAGGCCGCGTTGCTTATAAAGGCCGTCTGAAAGAGATCATTCACCAGCAGATGGGCGGCCTGCGCTCCTGTATGGGTCTGACCGGCTGTGGTACCATTGACCTGCTGCGTACCAAAGCGGAATTCGTACGCATCAGCGGTGCGGGTATCCAGGAGAGCCACGTTCACGACGTGACGATCACCAAAGAGTCCCCGAACTATCGTCTGGGCTCCTGATTTTTCTTCGCCCGACCTCGTGTCGGGCGATTTATTTAATCTGTTTCACTTGCCTCGGAATTAGCGTCAATGACGGAAAACATTCATAAACATCGCATCCTCATCCTCGATTTTGGTTCTCAGTACACTCAGCTGGTGGCGCGTCGCGTACGTGAACTGGGCGTTTACTGCGAACTGTGGGCGTGGGATGTCACGGAAGCACAGATTCGCGAATTCAATCCAAGCGGCATCATCCTGTCCGGCGGCCCGGAAAGCACCACCGAAGAGAACAGCCCGCGCGCGCCGCAGTACGTGTTCGAAGCAGGCGTGCCGGTATTCGGTGTCTGCTACGGTATGCAGACCATGGCCATGCAGCTGGGCGGCCACGTAGAAGGCTCTAACGAGCGTGAGTTCGGCTATGCACAGGTAGAAGTCGTCACCGATAGCGCACTGGTGCGTGGTATCGAAGACTCCCTGACCGCTGACGGCAAACCGCTGCTGGACGTGTGGATGAGCCACGGCGACAAGGTCACCGCTATCCCGTCTGATTTCGTAACCGTTGCCAGCACCGAAAGCTGCCCGTTCGCGATCATGGCGAACGAAGAAAAGCGCTTCTACGGCGTGCAGTTCCATCCGGAAGTGACCCACACCCGTCAGGGTATGCGCATGCTGGAGCGCTTCGTGCGCGACATCTGCCAGTGTGAAGCGCTGTGGACCCCGGCAAAAATCATCGACGACGCCGTGGAGCGTATCCGCCAGCAGGTTGGTGATGACAAAGTGATCCTCGGCCTCTCCGGCGGCGTCGACTCCTCCGTGACCGCGATGCTGCTGCACCGTGCCATCGGCAAAAACCTGACCTGCGTCTTCGTGGACAACGGTCTGCTGCGTCTGAACGAAGCCCAGCAGGTGATGGACATGTTCGGTGACCACTTCGGTCTGAACATCGTTCACGTGGAAGGCGAGCAGCGCTTCCTGGACGCGCTGAAAGGCGAGAACGATCCGGAAGCCAAGCGTAAAATCATCGGCCGCGTATTCGTGGAAGTGTTCGACGAAGAAGCGCTGAAGCTGGAAGACGTTAAATGGCTGGCACAGGGCACTATCTATCCTGACGTGATTGAATCAGCTGCTTCAGCAACCGGTAAAGCACACGTCATCAAATCTCACCACAACGTGGGCGGCCTGCCGAAAGAGATGAAGATGGGTCTGGTTGAACCGCTGCGCGAGCTGTTCAAAGATGAAGTACGCAAGATCGGTCTGGAACTGGGTCTGCCGTACGACATGCTCTACCGTCACCCGTTCCCGGGCCCGGGGCTCGGCGTGCGCGTACTGGGTGAAGTGAAGAAAGAGTACTGCGACCTGCTGCGTCGCGCAGACGCGATCTTCATCGAAGAGCTGCACAAAGCTGACCTGTACAACAAAGTAAGCCAGGCGTTCACCGTATTCCTGCCGGTTCGCTCCGTCGGCGTCATGGGCGATGGCCGTAAGTACGACTGGGTTGTTTCCCTGCGTGCGGTAGAAACCATCGACTTCATGACCGCGCACTGGGCGCACCTGCCGTATGACTTCTTAGGCCGCGTGTCTAACCGCATCATCAACGAAGTGAACGGCATTTCCCGCGTGGTGTATGACATCAGTGGTAAGCCACCGGCTACGATTGAGTGGGAGTAATTTTCCAGCTTCGTAGTTGAATCACTAAAGCCCGTGTAACTGCGGGCTTTTTTATGCTTCTTTTCTTGCCTTCATGTATTTTTTGTATAAATATATGATGCTTACACTTATTTCTTATAATAAAAGGAGTTTGAGATGGTTCCACCAATTGAGTATTTTTTTATTGGAAATATGCATGGATACAAAGATGTTAGATTAGATTTTTATGATTTATATAAAATACTGCTATCTGAAAATGGCCAAGGTAAAACAACTATATTAAAAATCATTGATGCAACATTAAACGGGAATATTAAAAAACTTAGAGATGTTAATTTTGGTAGTGTAGAGATAAAATTCGCGAGTTCATCTGAACCAATTTCCATTATGAAATCAGATTTGGACTATGATTGGGAGTCAAAGGCTTATCGACATGTTTCTGAAAGGGTTTCTCAAGAAGAGCTTTCAATAATAATTGACATAATAATGTCAGAAAATAGCCTTAATACTGTTAGGAATAAAATTAAAAATTATTACGAAGTGAATTCTAAATCTCAACTAAGTCATCCAGACGCAATCAGATCTTCTTTGCCTTTTAGTATGATGGCGTTAAGAGATCTTTTTGAGGAAAAAGAATCGCTCTTTTTGGGTGTTAAGAAAATGGATTTTTTTCAACAAATAGAAGAGAGATTTACTCTTAAGACATTGTATCTTCCAACTTACAGGAGAGTAGAAGATTTATTGTCTTCTTTGAATGTGGATAAGGATAAACAAGGTCAGGATTATATTCAGTTTGGTTTGACTGATGTAGAGGATAAGTTAGAGTCTATAAAGAAAGAAATACTCACTTCATCAAACGATTCAATGTCACGTATTAACAGTGAGATTTTAAATAGGCTTGTCAACGGCCTAACAGTTAATGATGATGATAGATCTATTATAATCAATAATTCTAATGATATTGAGCTTTTACTTAATCGATTTGGTCGTTCATTAACGCTATCTGATAAGAATAAAATAATAAGTTTAGTAAAGAATGAGTATGAAGTTGGAAAAAAGGAAAACGACACTCTCATTTATTTTCTTTCAAAGATGTATAATGCTTTTTTTGAACAGCAAACTAAAGATAAAGCTTTAACAAGATTTGCGGAAGTTTGCTCTAAATATTTTAAGAACAAAAAAATGACCTATGATGCAACATCGATTAGTGTTGTCATTACTTCATTAGAAAGAGATGAGCAAATAAAATTTGGTGAGTTATCTTCCGGTGAAAAGCAGATCGTTTCTTTGTTTTCGACGCTAATCCTTGAAAGAGATAGTCGATACTTCATATTATTTGATGAACCTGAGTTGTCTCTTTCAGTAGAATGGCAGAAAATTCTTATCAAAGATGTTATGGAATGTGAAAGTTGTTCAATGCTGTTGGCTATGACACATAGTCCTTTTATTTTTTCTGGGCTCACAAAGTATACGTCTGACCTCCAATCCTACTTTTTGGAAAAGGAGGGGGAGTAATGTCACGCGTAGAATACCTGACAGAAAGTATGGATGATACTGAAGTGTTCTTTTTGGAGTACTCTAGGGTTAGGGGAAGTGCGCAGTTGATATTTATAATTGAAGGCAAAGATGATCCTAAGTTTTATACATCTAAGATAGCAAATTTTTTTTATGATAAATGGGATTTTCTCTCTGTTGGTGGGAAAAGTAAAGTCTTAGAGTTACGACTTGCTATTAAAGATAATCCTATATATTGCAAGGATAATACTTTTTTTATGATTGATAAAGATTTTGATGAGGAAATCCTCGAGAAAGATATTTATACCACACCTTCATATTCCATTGAAAATATTTATTGTGAACCAGAGACGGTAAGGAAGATGCTGGTTGGTGAATGCGGTTTAAGTAACTATAAAATTAAACATCGCAGTGCAATTTTAGAATATCTTACGATGAGATATCTTGAACTTCAGTCATTATTCCACAAAAACAAAAGGCTCATTATTGCAAATATTATATTTCTATATGCTAGAAAAGGATCTCTCGAAAAAAAAGTGAGCCTTGATAAAATATTAAAAATAAATATTGATATTGAAAAAAATGGTGTTTTAATTAAAATAAATTGGAAGGGTGAGTTTAGTAAATTAAAGAGCAATGAGAGAGGGAATTTTATTAATTTTGTGAAAAATAATGCTCAGGTTAAAGAAATTTTGAATAATCCCGGGGCAAGGTTTAGAGGCAAGCAGGAGATAGGTTTTTTAAAGGAGTTTGTGAAGCTCCTTAAAGATAATACTTTTCTCACTAAAGAGATTGAAGAATACTTTTCTTACAGCTTAAAACTTGATAATCCTTCATTGCATGATCATATGCTTTCTTCTTTGGCACAGTACGTAAGAACGCCAGATTGCCTTATTAATTTCTTCGAGAGTATTAAAAGTGATATCAGAACATTATCCAAAGTGTAAAAACTTGAATGATTTTTATTTAATATTTGAAATGACTTTTAATTGATGAAGATGTTTAAAAAAATTCTATATATTGATACTTTAAATTACTTGTTTTGATAATATAACTTACCCCGTCTCGATCCGAAAGGCGGGGGAAAATATTACTCATCAGGATACTTTCTATGTTGACACTGAAGCCTTCCTACTCGCTTTTCTTGTCATAGTGCAGCTGTCGCTGGCGACCAGCCTGGCGCAGGCCACGTGCATCAGCGATAAAGTGCGGCTGAATCGCAACCTGCTGGAAGGTTACTGGTACGGCGCGCGGCCTCGGGGGGAGGGGGGGGCATCGCGGTGCTGCCACGCAGGCGATGATCCCACAGATTGAAGCGGCGATAAAATCCTACTCGAGGGTGGCCCACCACTTATCATGTGTGACCGGGGCCCATCAGCAATACGTTTCTTGCGCTCATTGCTCATTAAATGCCGGTGCTGAAACTGGATTTACCGGTGAACGCTCTTAGTAAAGATTATCGCTCGCTGCTGCATCCGCTGGGTTTGTAAGTATCCAATATAATCATGCTATTCCGATTACAACATCATTTGGCCGGGATCTCAAAAAGAGCGTGGAACTAAAATGGTCTATTTACAATATCGCCACTATGCAGATGGTCATATTCAGTGTGCAAACACAAGCTAGCCCCCCTGACAAAAATCATTCACTACAGTCAGTGCTCGGAACCTCTACGTAACCAGATTGAGGATGATATATAAGAAAGCCGATTATTGTGAACAGCGTAAAGCCAAGATGCTGGACTGAGCTGATATGATTGACGAGTGGGCATTATAGTGCTCGAAAGATCAGTGGCTCAAAACGGGGAGATAAGGATGAATATGGAAGAAGATCGAAAGAAGGCTGTTGCTTCTTTATTAAAGGATATGGAATCCACTGCTGCCCGAATGCGTGAGTTGATTGTCAAAATGCCTCCGCATGATTTGCTCGGGTACATCTACGCTCAGCACATGATGAAAACAATGGGAAACCAAATTGGGGGCGAAAAGCAAGGCCAAGAGGGTAGCCCAGATGACGTGGTTAATGAAACCCAGTTCTTACTAGAGTATGTTCACGCGGTTCTGGCATCTGATGCCGCACCTGTGGAGATGAAATTCGACGAAGCAATGTGCACTGAGCTGTTTGAACGTAGCCGAAAACTGAGAGAGCAGGCCATGTTCTTTGCTATGGGCACCTCCGTCGGTACCAAAGATGGCATCTTCGGTCCTAACACGGCCGACATTGAATTCCGTGCGAAATCCACTTGGGTCATGATACGCGGGAATCGTTATCAAGTTTTGGAGAGCGAGTTCTATCGCTACGTTCTGGCGCCTCACAATGATGTTTTGGAGGTGGTGTACGGCATTGATGCCAACGATATTGCGGAAGGCTTTCAGGCCATGGCCGACGCCATTCGTACCGGGCACGCCAACGCAATTATGGAGTTGAAGAAGCAGTTTGAGGCGGCAAGGACCTTTTTTATAGAGCAAGGTAAGTCTATGGAAGATGCCATGAAGGCATGGATTGCAGAAAATGAGGAGCAGTCCAAAGTGGCCCGGGGAGCTATGGAGGATATGCTTCGCGGCGGTATTGCCAATGTAAGCCGTCACACGAAGTTGCCACCGACATTGCTAGCAGACTTGTCATACCTGCGAGGAGAAGAAACTGAGTTCTTCGCAGCGGGCGATTTTAAGGGGACACCCTTTCGGACATTGCCAGCGCGTAAGAAACCTCTAATTCAACTTGGGTCGGACTACTACGCGGTCGATCCCTGTTTTGCTCGCGATGCGGGGTATCGTGCGCTCCTATTTAACCTCCTTCAGCGAAAGCCGGATTACCATAAGGCCTTTAAAGATCGGCAGAAAATGATGAGCGAAGCAGCCTTTGCCGACATTCTTTATGCCCAACTTCCGGGAGCCACAGTTCTCCAGGAAGTTTACTACAAGGATCCTGACAGCAAGCAGTGGTCCGAAAACGATACTCTAATCCTGGTCGATGATGTGCTGTTACTAGTTGAGGCCAAGGCTGGTGCAGCTGCCACCATTGCATCACCGGCGCTTGATTTTGGCCGCCATGCTCAATCAGTGCAGGACTTAGTCCTCAAGGCATATAAACAATGTGCGCGCTTCTTCAATTATATGAATTCGGCGGATGAAGTGTCCCTCTATCACCTCGTGAATGGCAAATACGAAGAGTGTTGTCGTGTGCGCCGCTCTGACTACCGGGTGATGGTGCCGATTGGGTTGACAGTCGAGTCGTTCTCGCCCTTTTCCACGTACTGTAAAGAATTACCGCAGGTTGAGCCTTTACTTGGAAAGCATGCTTTCATTTCACTGTCCATCGACGATTTGTTTGTGCTCAAGCGACTCTTGCCCACACCCGGGGAGTTCGCCCATTACTTGGAGGTGCGGCAAGCCGTGGCCGGAATACGCGGGGCTCATCTCTTCGACGAGTTCGATCACTTGGGTGCTTACCTGAAGAATAACCGTTTTGATCAGGATATTATCGAGCAGTTGAAGGAAGAGAAAGCGAACATGGTTATCTGGGATGGCATGAGTGACATCGTCGACAGGACCTTCGAAGGTGAGGAGTGGGAAAGCAAACCGTTCCCAAGTCAGAAGTTCCCAGAGGAGGTTCTGAAGCTGCTTGGAGCACTCGATAGCACGCGAGCTAGCGGCTGGCTTTCAGCAGAGAGTCATATCCGTGACCTAGGAGAGGATGGCCGGAATAATCTGGCCAAGATGCTGTCCGACCTTCGAAAAACACTGATTCAGCATCCTGTTCGTTACTTTGTTCTGGGCGGGGACGGTGTACCGCTCTTCGTTTGGCTTCAACGGCAAGGTCATCCAATTGACTGGACTAAGGTGAACAATAAGGCCAGTGCAGTTGCGTTGAGCGCCAAGGCTACTAATGTCATTGGCGTTGTGGCTGAAGTTAGTGCCGATGGCACTTATTTCCAGGCGCGGTCTTTCAAAATTTACATACCAACGGAGCAAGCAGCAGAAAACGCACACATTTATGAAGACGCGGCGAGAATGGCCAATTCTGTACGTACGGTCAATCTCGAACGGGAAAAACAAGTCCACTTTGGTCGCAAAAGCAAAAAGATTGGCCGTAATGTCCCTTGTCCATGTGGCAGTGGCATGAAATACAAGAGATGTCATGGGCGGTAAAATCTGCTTAGGAGTTCAAACGGAGGTTGTGCATAAATTTGTGTAACATAATGATTTTTATCTTTAATTTTAGATTCAGTTCATGTTTTGCGAGAGACTTCTCAGCATTAGCCTGAGCTTAATAAACGTCGATGAGCAGAAAAAATAAAAAAAATCTCCGCATGGTATAGATTGTGGTATCGAGAAAGATCGGCTTTATAAGTAACTGTTATTTCGATTAATTTTAATTTAATTGATAATTGAGCGAGAATAATCTCCCTCTGAATTAACACCCAAACCCTCTGCCTATGCAGTAATGCCAGTCAGTTAAGAAACTGACTGGCTCTTTTTCGGGGCTGTGGGGTATCTCCAGGGCCTTTCCTTTACCATTCTCGGGAAGGCCCTTTCCCTTCTTGTCGGTAATTTTACCCGTTGCCCCATGCTTTCAAGATCATGCATCAGCTCCGGGATACGCCCCGGTGAAGCGCCCTGAAGAGTCATTAACATTCGCATTACCATTCCGCATGACTCTGTGAAGCTCAGCTGATTCGGCCAGTATCCTTTCAGATGGCCCGCCATTTTAATCATCTGATATCTCACCAGATTATACACCAGTAACACGCCACATAACTCCTGCTCCACAAGCTCCGGCTTTTTGCTTCTCAGCGTCAGTCTGCTCAGCTGCATCGTCTGTTTTATCTCCCTGTATCCCAGTTCGATTTCCCAGCGATGGCTGTACAGATCTGCCATTTCTCCGCCGGGATAACGCATGGCATCCGTCATCGACGTCAGCAGATGACAGACTTTCCCTTTGCGCGTCACGGTCAGCAGGCGGGCTGTCATCTCATTTCCCAGACCCGGCCATTTTTTTCGCGCCTGAGGGCTGGTTTTCAGCTTCACCAGATGGTCACCTTTACCCAGTTTTCTCACCTCTTCATACTGCGCTCCCTTTCTGAGCGGTATCATCCAGTGACGGTGCTCTCCCGCCTGGCTCCAGGCATTTAACAGCCCCAGTGAGTAATAACCTTTATCCATTAACGTCAGGGTGTTATCGCCGGTCTGCTCTATAAGCTGCTCAGCGAGCTCGTTTTCACTGTTTTTCATCGTACCGAAGGCTGTCGCTGTCAGCAGATGGCTGGTCAGCTCCATCTGACAGACCATTTTGACCTGCGGGTAGAGCGCCGGGTTTCCGCCATGTGTCTGCCGGGGGAAAGCGTTATCATTTTCTGGCGTGTCCGGTGTTCGCCAGAACACACCATCGATGGCCAGCAGAGTCAGGCCGCACCAGTGCGGATGCGGCGTGGCCTCATGCCAGAGCTGCGCTGTTTGCGTGAACACACGGCGGACGGCTTCGCTTCCCAGTCGCTGGCGGGCCTGGATCACGGCGCTGGGCGCCACGAACGGACGATTACCGGGTAACATGATATCCAGCCGGTTAACGATCTGATGAAGCGGCTCCTTGCGCTCAAGAGCCATACCGACAATGCACCTGACCATCATTTCCAGCGGCAGACGACGCCTGCGCAGGGTGACGGTGCCGGATTCTTCAAGGCAGCGGGAAATCAGTTCCGGGTCAAGATAGTCGCCAAGAGAAGTCAGAGGGTTACGCAGAGAATCGTAACGGGATACCAGATCAAGAGCCTGTCCAATGTGCATAAAAAAATCCGGAAACGGTGAGCATTTCCGGATTCTTACACAGCCACTGGCTCGGTCAACCGATCTTTAACTGATCGGCATTACTGCCTATGCAGGGGGTTTTTTATTGCCTTATTTCCCTTCACCCAACCTATACGCCAGCGCCACCACCAGCGACTGCACCAGGCACAGCGTTGCTGACTGGGACCGAAACGCGTCCACCTGTGCCTCTTTCACTACAAAGCAAAGATCGCTGAACGTCGCGAGCGGGCTGATCTGGCTGTCCGTAATCACAATCTGCCGCGCCCCGACGCTGGCGGCGGTTTCGCTGACCATCACCGTCTCTTCCGCATACGGCGAGAAGCTGATCGACACCACAATGTCGCGCGCCTTAATGCGGCTGATCTGCTCGCGCAGCATGCCACCCATACCGTCGAGCAGAATAGGGCGGCACTCCAGGTGGCTCAGGGCATAGGTGAGGTAGGCCGCGACGCTAAAGGAGCGGCGCAGTCCGGCGATGTAGATGGTGTCGGCGTCGGCCAGCAGCTGTACCGCGCGCTCCAGCATTTCCGGTTCGGCGCGGGCGGCCAGCTGCTGTAGCGCCTGGGCGTTTGAACGGGCGAACTCCTGCAGGATGTCGAGCGGGGTTTCGGGCACGGCCTCGCTCTCCATTTCGCGGAACAGCCGGGCACGGTCGCTGTAGCTGGCGGTCTCCTCCACCAGGTTCATGCGAAACAGCTGTTTCATTTCGTTGAAGCCGGTGAAGTCAAAGGCGTTGGCGAAGCGGATCAGCGTCGAGGGCGGCACGTCGGCGCGCTCGGCAATCACGGCAACCGTATCAAAGGCCACGCTGTTCGTATTATCCAGCACATAGCGGGAGACCTGCTGCAGCCTCTTGCTCAGGCTATCGTAGCGATCGCGGATTTGCTGCTGCAGTTCGTTCAGGCTGGTTGCTGTCGTCATGTTATCCCCCAAATACAGTCCTGTGATTCTAAACGCAAAACCGCGTCTTTTAAATGTCGGCCATCCATCTGGCAGCAAAAATGAAACAGAAGCTTCAGTCATTCCCACGCCCGAAATGCCTTAATAGCGCACGCTGCGTCAGTATTGTTGGCTGTTAACATAAAAATCCATCCTTGATCACAATAATCATCATTTATTTTATTTCAACTTAAAATGGAATATTTGTTTCATATATAGTGTTCAGGTAACAGTCACGTATCAACAGCGAGAGGTTAAGGATGGAGACGGTAGCGAATTTTATTCACGGCGAATGTGTCACCGGTTCAGGCCAGCGCGTTCAGGCGATCTTCAACCCGGCCACCGGCAAGCAGATCCGCCAGGTGGTGATGAGTACGGCACAGGAAACGGAGCAGGCAATTGCCGCCGCGCAGCAGGCGTTTCCTGCGTGGGCACGTCATGCTCCGCTTAAGCGCGCGCGCGTGATGTTCCGCTTCAAGGCGCTGCTGGAAGAGAACATGGATCGCCTGGCCCGTCTCATCAGCGAAGAGCACGGCAAGGTCTTCTCCGACGCGGTGGGCGAACTCACCCGTGGTCTGGAAGTGGTGGAATTTGCCTGCGGTATCCCTCATCTGCAAAAAGGTGAGCACTCAGCCAACGTCGGCACCGGCGTTGACAGCCACTCGCTGATGCAGCCGCTCGGGGTCTGCGTTGGGATCACGCCGTTTAACTTCCCGGCGATGGTGCCGATGTGGATGTTCCCGATTGCGCTGGCGACCGGAAACACCTTCGTGCTGAAACCGTCAGAAAAAGATCCCTCCCTGGCGCTCGCGCTGGCGCAGCTGCTGAAAGATGCTGGCCTGCCGGACGGCGTGTTCAACGTGGTGCAGGGTGACAAAGAGTCCGTTGACGTGCTCCTGACCGACCCGCGCGTGCAGGCGGTGAGCTTTGTCGGCTCGACGCCGATTGCCGAATACATTTACCAGACCGCGTCCGCCCACGGAAAGCGCTGTCAGGCACTGGGTGGCGCGAAAAACCACTGTATTCTCATGCCGGATGCCGACATGGAGATGGCCGCCAACGCCATTATGGGCGCAGGCTTCGGTGCGGCGGGGGAGCGCTGCATGGCGCTCTCGGTGGTGCTGGCGGTGGGGGATAAAACTGCCGATGACCTCTGCGCCCGGCTGGAAAAACAGATTGCCGCCCTGCGCGTCGGGCCGGGTCTGGACCAGACGCCGGAAAACGAAATGGGGCCGCTCATCTCCTCGGCGCACCGTAGCAAGGTGCTGGGCTATATCGACAGCGGGGAAGCGCAGGGCGCGACACTTCGCGTGGACGGTCGCAGCTTCAGCGTGCAGGGGCACGAGCAGGGCTATTTCGTCGGGCCGACGCTGTTTGATAACGTCACCCCGGAGATGACCATCTATAAAGAAGAGATTTTTGGCCCGGTGCTTTCTGTGGTGCGCGTAGCAGATTACGCCAGCGCGGTGGACCTGATTAACCGCCATGAATATGGTAATGGTTCGGCAATCTTCACCCGTGACGGCGGCTGCGCGCGTCGCTTCTGCGAAGAGGTGCAGGCGGGCATGGTCGGGGTCAATGTGCCGATCCCGGTGCCGATGGCATTCCACAGTTTCGGTGGCTGGAAGCGCTCTATCTTTGGTGCGCTCAACGTCCACGGCAACGACGGCGTGCGTTTCTACACCCGAATGAAAACCATCACCGCACGCTGGCCGGAAATGCAGCAGGAGACAGGCGCTGCGTTCTCCATGCCAACGCTGGGCTGACAGGAGGCGTTATGCAAACCGAACGTATGACTATGGCCCAGGCGCTGGTCCGGTTCCTTAATCAACAATACGTCAGCGTGGATGGCGACGAAATGCCCTTCGTGGAGGGCGTGGCGACTATTTTCGGGCACGGTAACGTGCTCGGCATCGGCCAGGCGCTGGAACAAGATCCGGGCCATTTGCAGGTTATGCAGGGCTGCAACGAGCAGGGCATTGCCCATATGGCGACGGGATTCGCCAAACAGCACCGCCGTCAGCGCATTTTCGCCGTCACCTCCTCCGTCGGGCCGGGCGCCGCCAATATGGTGACCGCGGCGGCAACCGCTACGGCGAACCGCATTCCGCTGTTATTGCTGCCGGGCGATATCTACGCCAGCCGCCAGCCTGACCCGGTGCTGCAGCAGATCGAGCAGTATCAGGATCTCAGCATCAGCACCAACGACTGCTTTCGTCCGGTCTCTCGCTACTGGGACCGTATCAACCGTCCCGAGCAGCTGATGAGCGCCATGCTAAGCGCGATGCGAACGCTTACTGACCCCGCCAATACCGGGGCGGTGACCCTCTGCCTGCCGCAGGACGTGCAGGGGGAAGCCTGGGATTATCCCCTGAGCTTCTTCGCGCGCCGCGTGCACCACATCGAACGTCGTCCGCCTGACCCGCAGCGTCTGGCGCAGGCGCGGGCGCTGATCGCCCGCAAGCGTCGTCCGCTGGTGGTGTGCGGCGGCGGCGTGCGCTATTCCGGCGCGCATGAGGCGTTTCGCGAATTTGTCGAGACGCTGCAGCTGCCGTTTGCCGAAACCCAGGCCGGGAAGGGGGCGCTGGTAAGTGACCACCCACTTAACCTGGGTGGCGTTGGGGTGACGGGGGGACTGGCGGCCAACCAGCTCGCGCCCCAGGCGGATTTAGTGATTGGCATCGGCACGCGTCTTACTGACTTTACCACCGGCTCCAAGGCGCTCTTTTCCCATCCGGACGTCGAATTTCTGCTGCTGAACGTGGCGGAGTTTGACGCCCTGAAGCTGGACGCCACCGCACTGATCGCTGATGCTCAAACCGGACTTCAGGCCTTAACCCACGCGCTCAGGGATTATCGCAGCGGCTGGGGAGACGCGATCGCCGAGGCGAAATCCGCGTGGCGCGACGAGTGCCGTCGCCTGTGGGATCGCCAGTGGCATCCTGCTGATGCGCCCGAAGTGGCAGGGCACCTGGATAGCCAGTTGGTGGAATATGGCGAAACGCTCAACACTCGCCTGACCCAGACGCGGGTGCTGGGGCTGATCAACCAGCATATTGAAGATAGCGCCATCGTGGTGGGGGCGGCCGGATCGCTGCCGGGCGATTTACAGCGGCTCTGGCAGGTGAAAACGCCGGACAGCTATCACCTGGAATACGGATACTCCTGCATGGGCTACGAGATTGCGGCGGCCATCGGTGCGAAGCTCGCCAGACCCGACCAGCCGGTGTACGCCATGGTGGGGGATGGCTCGTACATGATGCTGCACTCCGAGTTGCAAACCGCGGTGCAGGAGGGGATTAAGGTCACCGTTCTGCTGTTTGATAACGCCAGCTTTGGCTGCATTAACAACCTCCAGATGGGGCACGGCATGGGGAGCTTTGGTACCGAAAACCGCCATCGCAACCCGGAAACCGGACGGCTGGACGGGCCGCTGGTGAAGGTCGATTTTGCCCAAAACGCGGAAAGTTACGGCTGCCGCGCGTGGAGGGTAAACGATGAGCAAAGCCTGCTGGTGGCGCTGGAGGCGTCACGCGCGCATCCGGGCCCGACGCTGCTGGACATCAAGGTGCTGCCGAAGACCATGACCCATGACTACGCCTCGTGGTGGCGAACCGGCGACGCGCAGGTGGCGGCGTCTTCTGCCGTGCGTGAAGCCGCTCTGCAAACGCAGGCGAAGGTGAAAAAAGCCCGCCAGTATTAAATTTTTCCGCCGTAACGAAATTTTCATTTCATTTTCCCCTCACCCTAACCCTCTCCCCAAAGGGGAGAGGGGATGGTGTGGTGCACTCTTCTCCCTCGCCCCTTTGGGGAGAGGGCAGGGGTGAGGGGTTAGCAGCACCTTCTCCTATGTTGTGAGATTGATAACAAAATTTATCTCATTCATCTCAAAAGTGTTAACCCGCACTCAAAAACATAATTTTCACTATTTATAAAAATGAAATAAATGTTTTATTTATAGGGTCGTTAGTTCACAGCATTCACCAACACCGGGAGCCGTTATGTTTAACATTGCTTTACTGGGCGCTGGCCGAATTGGCCAGGTACATGCAGCTAACATCGCCAGCCACGGCGCGACCACGCTCTGGTCCGTGGTTGACCCGAATCAAGAATTTGCCACCCGTCTCGCCACGCAGTATCAGGCCCGTCAGCAGAGCCTGGATGAAGCGATGACCGACCCTAACGTTCACGCCGTGCTGATTGCCTCCGCGACCGACACCCACGCCGATCTGATTGAAATGGCCGCCCGCCATGGCAAAGCCATCTTTTGCGAAAAGCCGGTACACCTCGACCTTGCCCGCGTGCGCGACTGCCTGAAAGTGGTCAAAGAGTACGATGTGCCGCTGTTTATCGGCTTTAACCGCCGCTTTGACCCGCAGTTCCGCCGGGTGAAAACCGACGCCCAGGCCGGGCGCATCGGCAAGCCGGAATCGCTGCTGATTATCTCCCGCGACCCGTCTCCGCCGCCTGCAGAGTACGTGCGCGTCTCCGGCGGCATGTTCCGCGATATGACCATTCACGACTTTGATATGGCGCGCTTCATCATGGGCGAAGAGCCGGTGTCGGTCTATGCCCAGGGCAGTAACCTGGTCGATCCGGCGATTGGCGAGGCGGGGGATATCGACACCGCATTTATCGTTCTGAAATATGCCTCCGGCGCGATGGCGACCATTGTCAACAGCCGCCGCTCATCTTACGGATACGACCAGCGCCTGGAGCTGCACGGCTCCGAAGGGCTGCTGTGCGCGGGCAATATTCTGGAAAACCAGGTGCAGCACTACGGCAAACAGGGCTGCACCAGCGCGCTGCCGGAACACTTCTTCCTGCAGCGCTACAAATCCGCTTACGCCGCGGAATGGGAACACTTTGTTGCGGTCCTGCGCGGCGAAGCGGTGCCTGACTGCAGCGGTGATGATGGTGAACGTGCGCTGTACCTCGCGGATAAAGCGCTGGAGTCGCTGCGTAGCCAGCGCGAGATCGTCCTCTAAACACAACCACCCTACACAGAGAGACATAATAATGAAAAAACTGATCGTAGCCGCCCTCATCGCCATGACGTCCGGGGCTGCCCTCGCCGAAAACGAGCAAATTGTTTTCAGTACGCCAAACCTGGCCATGCCGTTTGAAGTACACATGCAGCGCACGGCGGTGAAAGCCGCAAAAGAGATGGGCGTGAAGCTTCAGGTGCTGGACGGGCAGGGCAGTTCACCGAAACAGGTGGCTGACCTGGAAAATGCCATCACCCGTGGGGCGCAGGGCTTTATCGTCTCCCCGAATGACGTAAACGCTGTCTCCAGCGCGGTAGATGAAATTCAGGATGCGAAGCTGCCGGTGGTGACCCTTGACCGCTCCGTCGACAGCCAGAAAAAAGTGCCGCACTTCGGGGCTAACAACTACAAAGGCGGCCAGGCGATTGGCGACTTCGTGAAAACCAAATTCCCCGACGGGGCGGAGATTATTCTGCTGACCGGTCAGCCGGGCTCCTCCTCCAATATTGAACGCACCAAAGGGATCCGCGACAGCCTGAAGGCGGGTGGGGATAAGTACAAGATCGTCGCCGATCAGACCGGAAACTGGATGCGTTCGGAAGGGATGCGCATCGTGGAAAGCGTTCTGCCTTCTCTGCCGAAGCGCCCGCAGGTGATCCTCTCCGCTAACGACGATATGGCGCTGGGCGCGATTGAAGCGCTGCAGAGCCAGGGCGTGAAGCCGGGCGAAATTCTGGTCACCGGTTTTGATGCGGTACCGGAAGCGCTGGCCCGCGTGCGCGACGGCTGGCTGGCGGTAACGGCGGATCAGCGTCCGGGCTTTGCGGTGCAGACGGCGATGAGCCAGTTGGTGGCCAACGTGCGCGAGAAGAAAGCCATCACCGGGGCCGACTACCCGCCGACGCTGATCACCAAAGAGAATCTGCAGCAGGCTGAACGTATCGGTGAGGCCGGTAACTGACGTATCCGCAGCCGCCGCGCGAGCGGCGGCGCACTCTAAAGGAGGAGCAGACCGATGTCGCAACCCTTACTGAAAGTGACCGACCTGGCCAAAAGTTTTTCCGGCGTCTGGGCGCTGAGCAGCGCTCAGCTGACCGTCGGCGCGGGGGAGATCCATGCCCTGCTGGGGGAAAACGGAGCGGGAAAATCCACGCTGCTGAAGGCGCTCGCGGGCGCGCAGCCGCAAACCCGGGGGGATATCTGGTTTAACGGCGAAATGCTGCCGGTGGATGATTCCCCCGTTGAGCGGCAAAACAAGGGCATTATCACCATCTATCAGGAATTTAACCTGCTGCCCAATATGACCGTCGCGGAAAACATGTTTCTCGGGCGCGAACCGCGCAAACGTAATCTGATCGTCGACGAAAAAGCGGTTAACCAGGAGGCGCAGGTCATTCTCGATTACCTGCAGCTGAACGTTGCGCCAACCACGCCGGTGGCCCGCCTGAGCGTCGCCCAGCAGCAGATGGTGGAGATTGCCCGGGCGCTGACCCTCAACGCCAGGCTGATTATCATGGATGAACCTTCTGCCGCGCTGAGCGACAGCGAGGTGGAAAGCCTGCACCGCGTGGTGCGTGAGCTGAAAAACCGCGGGGTGAGCATTATTTACGTTACCCACCGTCTGCATGAAGTTTTCCAGCTCTGCGACCGCTTCACCGTTTTCCAGGACGGCCGTTTCACCGGTACCGGTGCGGTGGCGGAAACCAACGTTGAGCAGCTGATCCGCCTGATGGTCGGGCGCGACGTGGCCTTTAATCGTCGTCCGGCCAGCGAAACGCATCATGAAGACAAACCCGTCCGCCTGGCGGTGAAGGGGCTGAGCCGCGAGAAGCCGCCGCTCGATCCCCACGGCATTGCCCTGCACGACATCAGCTTCCACGTCCACGCCGGGGAAGTGTTAGGGATTGCTGGCCTGGTGGGCGCGGGGCGTACCGAAGTGGCGCGCTGTCTGTTCGGCGCAGATGCCTTTACCTCCGGCAGCTTTGAGCTGGACGGCGTGCCGTACCAGCCGCGCGACCCGCTCTACGCCCTCGATCAGGGCGTGGCGCTGGTACCGGAAGACCGTAAAAAAGAGGGGGCGGTGCTGGGGCTGTCGATTCGCGACAACCTGTCGCTCTCCTGCCTCTCCTCGCTGCTGCAGTGGCGCTGGTTCGTGAATACCCGCAAAGAGGACGATCTGATTGAGTCCTACCGCCAGGCGCTGCAGATCAAAATGGTTAACAGCGCGCAGGAGGTGCGCAAGCTCTCCGGCGGTAACCAGCAAAAGGTGATCCTCGCGCGCTGCATGGCGCTCAATCCTCGCGTGCTGATTGTCGATGAGCCGACGCGCGGTATCGACGTGGGCACCAAATCGGAAGTGCACCAGGTGCTGTTTGAGATGGCGAAAAAGGGCGTGGCGGTGATCGTGATCTCCTCCGATCTGCCTGAAGTGATGGCGGTATCTGACCGGATCATCACCCTCAGTGAAGGGCGGGTGACCGGCGAGATCCACGGTGACGACGCTAACGAAGAACGGCTGATGACGATGATGGCCATCAACCACAACGCCCTGAACGCGGCATAACGGAGTTTCTCATGACGCAGATGATTTCTAAAACGCAGGCCCCGGTCAAACGCGCCGGACGCATCGATCCCATCGCCTTCTTCGAGCGATTCGGGGTGCTGATTTTCATGATCCTGCTGCTGATCTTCTTCCAGTCGCAGAACAGCAACTTTTTCTCTGAACGCAATATTTTCAACATTTTAACCGAAGTCTCCATCTACGGGATCATGGCCGTGGGGATGACTTTCGTCATCCTGACCGCCGGGATCGACCTTTCCGTCGGCTCCATTCTGGCGGTGTGCGCCATGACTGCGGCGTACGTGATCAAGGGCGACAACTTCACCACCGTCGACCCGAACGCCTGGGGTGGCATGAGCTGGCTGATTGGGCTGGGGATTTGTCTGGCGATGGGCACGGCAATTGGCTTCCTGCATGGTCTGGGCGTCACGCGCCTGCGCCTGCCGCCGTTTATTGTCACCCTCGGCGGGATGACCATCTGGCGTGGCCTGACGCTGGTGATTAACGACGGCGCGCCGATTGCCGGTTTCGACCCGGGTTACCGCTGGTGGGGGCGCGGGGAATTGCTCGGCATCTCCATTCCTATCTGGATATTCGCCCTCGTCGCCCTGGGGGGGTATCTGGCGCTGCATAAAACCCGCTGGGGCCGTTTCGTCTACGCCATTGGCGGAAACCCTGAGGCGGCACGCCTGGCGGGGGTGAACGTCAAGCGCGTGCTGGTCAGCGTCTACGTGCTGATTGGCTGTCTGGCGGGGCTGGCGGGCTTCATTCTGAGCGCGCGTCTGGGAAGCGCCGAGGCGGTAGCCGGTATCTCCTTTGAGCTGCGCGTCATCGCCTCGGTGGTGATCGGCGGTACCTCGCTGATGGGCGGTTACGGGCGTATTGGCGGCACCATTATCGGCTCCATCATCATGGGCATTCTGATTAACGGCCTGGTGCTGATGAACGTCTCAGCCTACTACCAGCAAATTATCACCGGATTAATTATCGTTCTGGCGGTGGCGTTTGACACCTACGCCAAGAGCCGTCGCGGCGCACTGTGAGGATCATGATGAAAGAGGTTCGTATTGGATTGATTGGCACCGGGTATATCGGCAAGGCGCACGCCATCGCCTATGCCCAGGCCCCGACGGTGTTCAACCTGCGTGGCAGGCTGGTGCGCGAGATGGTGGCGGAAGTTACGCCGGAACTGGCGGCAGCGCGGGCGCAGGCGTTTGGCTTCAACCGCTCCACCGGGGACTGGCGGGCGCTGGTGGCCGACCCGGCCATTGACGTGGTGGATATTTGCTCTCCCAACCATCTGCATAAAGAGATGGCGCTGGAGGCGATCCGTCACGGCAAACACGTTTACTCCGAAAAGCCGCTGGCGCTCAACGCCCATGACGCGCGTGAAATGGTCGACGCCGCAAAGCGGGCAGGGGTGAAAACGCTGGTGGGGTTCAACTACATGAAAAACCCGACCGCGCAGCTGGCGAAGGAGATTATTGCGCGCGGCGAGATTGGCGAGGTGATCCACTTCTACGGCACTCACAACGAAGATTATATGGCCGACCCGCTCTCGCCCATTCACTGGCACTGCTTCAAAGAGACCGCAGGCCTGGGGGCGCTGGGTGACCTCGCGGCGCATATCGTCAATATGGCCCAGTACCTGGTGGGAGATATCGAGCAGGTCTGCGGCGACCTGAAGATCGTGGTCCCGGCACGTCCGGCGAAGGCGGGTTCGGCAGAAATGATTGCCGTCGAAAACGAGGATCAGGCCCACGCGATGGTGCGTTTTGCGGGCGGGGCGCAGGGCGTCATTGAAACCTCTCGCGTCGCCTGCGGCCGCAAGATGGGGCTGTCGTATGTCATCACCGGGACGAAAGGTGCCATCAGTTTCACTCAGGAGCGCATGGCCGAGCTGAAGCTCTATCTGCATGACGACCCGGTGAACCGTCAGGGATTCCGCACGCTGCTCGTCGGCCCGGCTCACCCGGACTACGGTGCGTTCTGCATGGGGGCAGGCCATGGGATTGGCTTTAACGATCAAAAAACGGTGGAGGTGCGTGACCTGGTGGACGGGATTGCCGCCGACGCGCCGATGTGGCCGGACTTCGAAGAGGGCTGGAAGGTGTCTCGCGTGCTGGACGCGATAGCACTCTCACACCTGGAAGGCCGCTGGCTGAACGTGAACGACATTGTCTGAAGAGGGTTCAACGTGGAAAAGCAGTTTGATGTGATATGCATGGGCCGCGTGGCGGTAGACCTCTACAGTCAGCAAATTGGCGCCCGTCTGGAAGATGTGTCGAGCTTCGCCAAATATCTTGGCGGGTCGTCCGGCAACGTGGCGTACGGCACCGCGCGCCAGGGGTTACGCTCGTCGATGCTGGCGCGCGTCGGCGATGAACATATGGGCCGCTTCCTGCGGGAAGAGTTAAACCAGGTGGGCTGCGATACCAGCCATCTGATTACCGACAAAGAACGCCTCACGGCGCTGGTGCTGCTCGGCATTAAAGACCGGGACACTTTTCCTCTGATTTTTTATCGCGATAACTGCGCGGATATGGCGATTACCGCCAGCGATGTGGACGAAAGTTACATTGCCTCCGCACGGTGTCTTGCCATCACCGGGACTCACCTTTCTCATCCCCAGACCCGCGAGGCGGTGCTGACGGCGCTGGGCTATGCCCGCCGCCACGGCGTGCGCACGGTGCTGGATATCGACTACCGTCCGGTGCTGTGGGGGCTGACCTCCTTAGGCGACGGGGAAACGCGCTTTATCGCCGCCGATAAGGTCACCCGCGAGCTGCAGGAGGTGCTGCACCTCTTCGACGTGATTGTCGGCACCGAGGAGGAGTTCCACATTGCGGGCGGCAGCACCGATACCTTGCAGGCGCTGGGGCAGGTGCGTGGCGTGAGTCAGGCTACGCTGGTCTGCAAACGCGGCGCGCTGGGCTGTTCGGTCTATACCGATGCCATTCCGCCTCGTCTGGACGACGGCCTGACGGTGACCGGCGTGCGCGTCGAGGTGCTGAATGTCCTCGGCGCAGGGGACGCGTTTATGTCCGGCCTGCTGCGCGGTTACCTGAACGACGAAGGCTGGGAGCAGGCGTGCCGCTATGCCAATGCCTGCGGTGCGCTGGTGGTCTCCCGCCACGGCTGCGCTCCGGCGATGCCGAGCAAAACAGAGCTGGATGATTATCTTTCCCGCGCCGCACGTGTTCCGCGCCCGGATCTTGACCCGCGTCTTAACCATCTCCACCGGGTGACGACCCGCCGCCGCGAATGGCCGGAGCTGTGCGTGATGGCTTTCGACCATCGCAGCCAGCTGGAAGAGATGGCGCTGCAGTGCGGTGCGTCGATCGGGCGCATTCCGGAACTGAAGCAGCTGATCCTCCAGGCCAGCCGCGAGGCGGCAAACCGCGCCGGGCTGGAGGGTAAAGCCGGTCTGCTGTGCGACGGCACCTTTGGTCAGGATGCGCTAAACGCTATCACCGGGGAAGGGTGGTGGATTGGTCGTCCCATTGAGCTGCCGGGCTCCCGGCCGCTGGAGATGGAGCACGGTAACATCGGCACCCAGCTCATCAGCTGGCCGCAGGAGCACGTGGTGAAATGTCTGGTCTTTTTCCATCCGGAAGATGCCCACGGCCTGCGCCTTGAGCAGGAGCAGAAAATCGCCGAGGTGTACCACGCCTGCTGCCAGTCCGGGCATGAACTGCTGCTGGAGGTGATATTGCCCGCCAGCATGCCGCGCAGCGACGCGCTCTACCTGCGCGCCATCTCCCGTTTCTACAACCTGGGGATTTACCCTGACTGGTGGAAACTGCCGCCGCTCTCAGCCAGCGGCTGGACGGCACTGAACGAGATTATCGAACGTCGGGACCCGCACTGCCGCGGGGTGGTGATCCTCGGTCTGGATGCCCCGGCAGAGCAGCTGCGTGCCGACTTCAAAGCCGCCGCAGGGCAGACGCTGGTTAAAGGCTTCGCCGTGGGGCGCACGCTGTTTGGCGACGCCTCCCGCGCGTGGCTGAAACACGATATTGACGATGCGCAGCTGGTGGCGCGCATCCGGGACAACTACCTGCAGCTTATCGCCTGGTGGCGCGAGCGCGGACACGCATAATGGAGACGACAATGAGTGTACAACTGGGCATTAACCCGCTGACGTGGACGAACGACGATCTGCCTTCCCTCGGCGCGGAGACGTCGCTGGAGACCTGCCTGAGCGAAGGCAAAGAGGCCGGTTTTGCCGGTTTCGAACTGGGCAATAAATTCCCGCGCGAGGCGCGCCTGCTCGGCCCGATTTTACAGCGCCACGACCTGAAGCTGGTCTCCGGCTGGTACTCTGGCCGCCTGCTGGAGCGCAGCGTGGAGGAGGAGATCGCCGCCGTGCAGCCCCACCTGACGCTGTTGCGCGAGCTGGGGGCGAAGGTGCTGGTCTTTGCGGAAGTGAGCGGCTGTATTCACGGCGAGCAGCAGACCCCGGTGCATCTGCGCCCGCGCTTCCCGCAGGAACGCTGGAAGGAGTACGGGGAGAAGCTCAGCGAATTTGCCCGCTATACGCAGCAGCAGGGGGTGCAGATTGCCTACCATCACCATATGGGCACGGTGATTGAGTCCGCCGACGACGTGGACAACCTGATGACCCACACCGGTGAGGAAGTGGGGTTACTGCTGGATACCGGCCATCTGACCTTTGCCGGAGCCGACCCGCTGGCGGTGGCGCAGCGCTGGGCGTCGCGCATCAACCACGTTCACTGCAAAGACGTGCGTGCCGACGTGCTGGCGGACGTTAAAAACCGCAAAACCAGCTTCCTCGATGCGGTGCTAAGCGGCGTATTTACCGTACCGGGTGACGGATGCGTCGATTACCCGCCGATCATGCGGCTGCTGAAAGCGCAGGATTATCACGGCTGGCTGGTGGTCGAGGCGGAGCAGGATCCGGCGATTGCCCATCCGCTGACCTATGCCCGTCTGGGGTATAACAACCTGAGCCGCCTGGCGCACGACGCCGGGCTTATCTGAGGAGGTGACATGTCACGTCTGTTATCACGCTGGCAACAGCCGAATGCTGAGGGGCGCACCCAGTCCGTTACGCCGGAAAGTGCGGGATGGGGATATGTCGGTTTTGAGGCATATGAATTGCAGGAGGGGCAGGTGCTGACGCTGCCCGCCATCAACGAAGAGCGCTGCCTGGTGCTGGTCGCCGGACGCGCCTCCATCAGCACGCCCTCCGCGCAGTTTAACGATATTGGCGAGCGGATGAGCCCGTTTGAGCGCATTAAGCCGTGGGCGGTGTACGTCACCCCGCAGGAGACGGTGCAGGTGACGGCGCTGACGACGCTGGAGCTGGCCGTCTGCGCTGCGCCGGGCAAAGGCACATACCCGACGCGGCTGATTGCGCCGCAGGACATCGACGGCGAGGCGCGCGGCAAGGGGCACAACCAGCGCTATGTGCATAACATTCTGCCGGAAGGTAAATCTGCCGACAGCCTGCTGGTAGTGGAGGTCTGGACCAACGAAGGGTGTACCAGTTCCTACCCGAGCCACAAGCACGACACGGATAATCCGCCGCAGGAAACCTATCTGGAGGAGACCTACTACCATCGCCTCAACCCGGAGCAGGGGTTCTGCATGCAGCGCGTCTACACCGACGACAGAACGCTGGACGAGTGCATGGCGGTCTACGACCGTGATGTGGTCATGGTGCCGAAGGGATATCACCCGGTGGCGACGATGGCCGGGTACGACAGCTATTACCTCAACGTGATGGCCGGCCCGGTACGCAAATGGATGTTTACCTGGGAAGAAGACCACGCGTGGATTAATCAGGATTATCCCGCTACAGGCAAGCACTGAAGCGGGTTTTTTGCCGGGTGGCGCTGCGCTTACCCGGCCTGTGAAACGCTTACCTTGCTTCTAACGCCTGCTCAATCGTTCGGGCGATGGCCTCTGGCTGGCTCACCATCGACACGTGACTCGCCGCGACCCCGGTGGTTTTCGCGTGGATCGTCTTCGCCATCGCGCGCTCAAGCGCGGGGTTAATCATCCGGTCATTCTCACTCACTACATACCAGCTCGGTTTATCGTGCCACGCGGCGTGAGTGACCTTTTCGCCAAATGCATCGGCTTTAATTGGCCCCTGCGTGGCGGCGATGGTCAGTTGTTCAGCCGGTTTCACATCCGGTGCGAAATCCTTCCTGACGGCTTCGGTCGGCAGGTATAAGTCGCCGTCAGCCGTTTTAGCGATGCCTGCACTTCCGGGCGGGGCCGGGAAGGTATTCGCCAGCTCTGCCGTCGACTGGCCGGAATCCGGCGCGAACGCCGCCACGTAAACCAGCGATTTAACCCGTGCATCGTTGCCCGCTTCGCTAATCACGGTGCCACCCCAGGAGTGACCGACCAGCACGACGTCCCCCTTAGCACGGGCGATGGCGCGCTGGGTGGCCGCAACGTCATCTTTTAGCGACGTAAGCGGGAGCTGAACGGCGATGACCTCGGTATGGTGTTTTTGCAGCCGGGTAATCACCTTATTCCAGCTGCTGCCGTCGGCAAACGCGCCATGTACCAGCACGACGCTGGTTTTATTCTCCGCAAAAGCGCTGGCCGAAAGCGCCAGCAGGCCTGCTGTCAGTACAGACAGTGCTTTCATCTTCAGACTCCTTAAAAATGGTGGATCGCCGCGTGGGGCGGCACGGTGAATTCGATGGTTTTGTGATCGAGGGGCTTATGCGTCGGATCGGCCAGAATAATCGTCACCTTGTGCTTACCGGCGGGCAGACCCACCAGAATCACCGGCTCTCCGCTGGCGTCAGCCCAGTGCCACGGCGCGTCATCTACCACGACGTGGATGTGGCCGATGCGAGGTGTGACTTTCAGCGCGTCGGGCCCAAATACAGGTTCAATGCGCAGGTTTTCGGCCCGGTACTGAATAAACACCGCGCCTTTGCTCAGCGGCCCGGCAAGCGGTGGATCGACTATCAGCTTTGCGGGCGGCTGCGGCTGTGCCAACGGCGCAACGGCGGCTGGGCCATTAACATCGGCGGCGCTGAGGTTGCCCAGCGGTGTGGCCTGGACATGCGCTACAGATGCCAGGGCGAGTACGGGTAAAAGTACATATCGACGAATCATCGGTCTCTCTCCTCCGGTTATGAATGACGACAGGGAAAGAAAACCATTTTTATGTATCGGTGATATTTGCCTGAGGCGGTGTTTTGTACCCGTTTGTCTGCGTGGTGCGCTGGATACAGTGCGTTACAGTTTGCCTGCCGGGACGGCGCACAATCGCTATCGCCAGCCCGGCAATCACCAGCGTCAGTCCCGTTGATACCCACATTGTTCCGGCGATCCCCAGCGTTTTGTTTAACCATGCACAGGCAAACGGTGAAGCCGCTGCTGTGAGCTGGCCAGGAATAAGCAGCATACCGGTGCGGCGGGCATAGCTCTCCACGCTAAACAGCTCCAGCGGCAGGTTCGCTTTGACTATCGTCATTAGCCCGTTGATGGCACCAAAACCCAGCACAAACCCGGCGGCACACCAGGCAAACCGGGTGCTGCTTAGCCCAATCAGAAAGCAGACCGGCATGGCAAGGGTGGTAAAAAGGGTCAGTTTGAACGGAGTTAAGCGGGCACCCGCCAGCACCTCCAGCGAGCGAGCCCCCGTCTGGCCTATCCCCCACAGGATGCCGATCGTGACCGGCAGGCCAAAGCTGGCGATAAACTCCGGCAGATGGGTAGACGTACCGCTGGAGACAAAGGTGAAAAGGGCGATGAAGGCTGCATAAAGCCAGCCGTTTCGTCGTTCGTTGCGCAGAGGTGGCGCGGTGACCTTTGTCGTCACCGTTAGCCGCTGCCGGGGAAGCGAGCGGATCAGCGCCGCGCTCAGCAGGCCAAAGAGGGCATAAACCCTTAGCGCCTCTTGCCAGCTCATAAGGTGGAGCAGGCCATCACCCAGCGGCCAGAAGACGGCGGATGCCAGCCCGCCCGCCAGCGTGACGCGTGAGATTGTTCTTCGCGCCTGCTGACCGTAGAGGTTCACCAGCGCGGCGAACAGCGCATCGTACAGCGACAGGCGCATCCCGATGCCGGTGATCAGCCAGACGCAATACCAACCAAATAACGTCTGGGTATATGCCATACCCGCGCAGCCTGCGGCGATCAGCAACGTGCCACTCATCACCACCCTCTGGCCGCCAAAGCGTGCCAGCAGGTGGGCGACGAAAGGGGAAGCCGCCGCCATCACCAGCATTGCCAGCGTCAGGCCGAGGTAAATCTGTGGTGATGACCACCCCCGATCGGCTGATATCGCCAGCGCGAAGGTACCGGGCATATAAAACGAGATCCCCCAGTTGATGAGTTGATGACATCCGGCAGTGAGGGCGAGTCGACGAGGCAGGGCAGGAGTTTCCATTGTTTCATTCCGTTATGCAGTTGTCCCCAGCATAGCGAGCGAGGTATTGTGCAAACAGGTCTGCAACCTTATGCGCGGTATAAGAGAAACTTTGAATGACGACGCTTAATCTGGGCTATCTCGCGACGTTCCGGCTGGTGATCCAGCGCGGCAGTTTTTCCGCTGCGGCGGATCTGATGGGCATTTCCCAGCCCGCTGTCAGCATGCAGGTACGTCAGCTGGAGCAGTTTTTGCAAACGCGCCTGGTGGAACGTACCGGGCGAGGCATTAAGGCGACGGCCGCCGGAGAGGCCCTGCTGGCCCACGGGGAACGCATTCAGCAGGTGGTGGATGAAACCCTCCAGTCCGTGGGTGCGTTCAGACACGATGTTAGCGGGACCATTACGCTTGGCACGGGGGCGACGGCCTGTATCCATCTTTTGCCGCCGTTACTGGAGCAACTGCGCCGCGACTATCCGCTCCTGCGGGTGGGCGTAACCACGGGCAACACGCTCGACATCGTCCGGGCTATCGAAGAGAACCGTCTCGATATGGGGCTGGTGACGCTGCCGGTCAGCGGCAAAGCGCTGGACGTCATGCCGGTGATGGACGAGGAGTTTGTCTTTATTGCTTCGCAGGCGCAGCAGGACGCTTTCAGGCACTTAACCCCGGAGGTGCTCCATGCTCAGTCGCTGATCGCCTTTGAGTCAGGCAGCAGTACCCGGACGCTCATTGATGGCTGGTTTGCTGCCAGCGGATTAACGATCGCACCGGTGATGCAGCTTGGCAGCATTGAGGCGATTAAGCGTATGGTTCGCGTGGGGCTGGGCTACAGTATCGTTCCAGGAATGGCGGTAGCGCATGAGGCTGACCGTGAAGGGCTGTGCGTGATGTCGCTGACGCCCATGCTGCAGCGGCAGCTGGCTATCGTAATGCGGCAGGATAAGATCCTTAGCAAAGGGATAGCAGGAATTATTCGGCTGGTGCAAAACCATCCGGCGGGCTAGCGGTCAGCGGCGTCGACGTTCAGGCTGGACTGCTGCGACTGGATCTTGTCCTGATGGTGATACCAGGCGCCAATGGAAGAGTAAACGAAGCGGCCAAAGAAAAACAGAAAGCTGATGAGCAGTATGATGCGGGTCATTCGGGTGTTAAAACGGTGTCGTTTGCGCATACGCGTGGCCTGACTCACTCTCTTTTTCCTGGGCATGCCCTTTTGGGCGATGGGGATATTAAGGCACAGCGGAAAGACAGGGTCAATTCCGCAATGTGTAAATAACCGTCAGTGTTTACATTAATTATTGTTATTGAAATTGATTGTTGCATTTACCATATTGATAATATGAGGAAAATTATTTCAAAAAAAACGCATGTAAGGCTTATTTGCATAAAATAGTTTGATTTAAGTCAACGGATTCCCGGCTCTGGTATTTAAAATCCCTCCTCCACACTGTTCGCCCTGCACATCACCGGGGCAGCGTCAGGTCAGGTTGGATGCCTGTCTTTATTTTCCCTCTGGAGTAAAAGGGGTTTAACCGGGCATCTATGAACATTTTCGCTTTTCTTAAAAACAATAAAAACCGCTGGTGGGCATTGCCGCTTATTTTGCCGGTGGGGTTACTGCCCGTGCTGAGCGTGGCGAATACGTTCACGCAGCTGGGCGACGGCATTGCGGCGCTCTATTATTTACCGCTCTCTTTTTTGCTTTCGCTGATGATGTTTTTTGGTCTGGAAGCCCTGCCCGGTATTGTACTGGCGCTGTTTATTCGCTATTACCCGTCGGTCGGGCTGTTCGAAACCGTCGCCGGTGTGTTCCATTTTATCGTCCCGTTAGTGCTCAGCTGGGGCGGCTATCGGGTTTTTGCGCCCAGACGAAATATGACGGCCTATGGCGACGTGCGGCTGATGGCGCAGCGTATGTTCTGGCAGGCCTTCTGCCCTGCGACGCTGTTTCTGGTGCTGTTCCAGTTTGCGGTGTATCTCGGCATATATGAGAGTCGTCAGAGCCTGGCGGGGCTGAACCCTTTTAATATTCGCACGCTGATCAACTATCAGGCCCTGCTGGTCAGCGGGCTGACGGGCGTGCCGCTATGTTATCTGCTGATCCGCCTGATTCGTCATCCGCGTTATCTCAACAGTCTCATCTCGCAGATCCGTAGCCAGATAGACGCAAAAGTGACGCCCGCTGAGTTTCTGATTTGGGCTGTTGCGCTCGGCGGGCTGATTTCGCTGCTGCTGCTCCCGATGAATGAAAACAGTTCCATTTTCACCACCAACTATACCCTGTCGTTGCTGATGCCGGTGATGCTCTGGGGGGCGATGCGCTTTGGCTATAAGCTGATTTCGCTTATCTGGACGCCGATACTGCTGGTGTCTATCCACTATTTTTACCGCTATATCCCAATCAACCAGGGATACGACATTCAGCTGGCGATCACCTCTTCCAGTTACCTGGTCTTTTCGTTCGTGGTGATTTACATGTCGATGCTGGCGACCCGGCAGCGCGCGGTGAACAAGCGTGCCCGCAGGCTGGCGTTACTCGACCCGGTTATGCATATGCCTAACCTGCGGGCGCTGTCGCGCGATCTGGCGAAAAACCCGTGGTCGGCGCTCTGTTTAGTGCGTATTCCTGAGCTGGAGATTCTGGGGCGTAACTATGGCGTGTTGCTGCGCATTCAGTACAAACAGCGGCTGGCGCAATGGATTAATGCCAGGCTCCAGTCCAACGAAAAGGTTTATCACCTCACGGGCTGTGACCTGGCGATTCGCCTTAACGCGGAATCGCACCAGCAGCGGATTGAAACTCTGGACGAGCATATCAAACAGTTCCGCTTTATCTGGGATGGCATACCGTTGCAGCCGCAGGTGGGCGTGAGCTACTGCTATGTACGTTCGCCCGTCAACCACCTCTATCTGGTGCTGGGCGAGCTGGGGGTAGTGGCTGACCTGTCGCTCTCCTCTAACCACCCGGAAAACCTTCAGCAACGTGGTGCCGTCCACCTGCAGCGTAGCCTGAAGGATAAAGTCGCGGTGATGAGTCGCCTGCAGCGTGCGCTGGATAACAACGAATTCACGCTGCTGGTTCAGCCCGTGCGCGGCCTGCGGGGGGACAGCTATCACGAAGTGCTGCTGCGCATGACCGATGCAAACGGGCTGTTAATCTCGCCTGAACAATTCCTGCCCGTTGCCCAGGAGTTTGGACTCTCTTCGCGGGTGGATTTGTGGGTACTGGACCACACGCTGCGCTTCCTTGCAGCGCACCGCGAGAAACTGCCCGGCCAGCGCTTTGCCATTAATCTGGCCCCTTCAACGGTGTGTCGGGTGCAGTTCCCGCTCGAGGTGAGTCGTCTGCTGACCCACTATGCCATCGAGCCGTGGCAGCTGATCTTTGAAGTGACGGAGTGCAGCACCTTCTGCAACGCGGAACAGGCGCTACACATCCTCAGGCAGTTGCAGAAAATGGGGGTACGCATTGCGATTGATGATTTCGGTACCGGTTATGCGAGCTATGCGCGGCTGAAAAGCGTGGATGCCGACATTCTCAAGATTGACGGCAGCTTCATCCGTAATATCGTCAACAACAGTCTGGACTATCAGATTGTGGCGTCTATCTGCCATCTGGCACGCATGAAGAAGATGCTGGTGGTGGCGGAGTATGTCGAGACCGAAGAGATACGTAGCGCGGTTCACGCGCTAGGCATCGATTATGTGCAGGGTTATCTGATTGGCAAGCCGGTTGCGCTTGAGTCACTGGCGGAAACTGAGGCGTCCACCGCGGACGCCTGAGTCATCATGCGGCGACGTCGGCGCTCTCTTCCTTGATTTTGAGCATCCAGCCGGTGACCGCTTCCCAGTACTGCTGCTCTTTTTCCAGATCCAGCAGGACCAGCGCGTTCTGGCTGAACCAGTCGTGCGGGAAGCTCAGCGTCCAGTGGTGATCGTCGGTTGTCAGCTTCAGCGTCGGCGGCGTCGTGGTGGCCTGACGCTGGTTATTGAGGAGCACGCCCAGACGCAGCAGCTGGATGAGCGGCAGGAACTGCTTCTTCTTGAACAGCGTGAAGCGCGGCAGATCGTCGAGCTTGATGGCCTTGCGGTGATAACGCACCAGCGTCGCCATCATGGTTTGCTGCTCCTGGTTAAAGCCAGGCAGATCGCTGTTTTGCAGAATATAGGCCGAATGGCGGTGCATTCCGCTGTGATTAATGTTCAGCCCCACCTCGTGCAGCATCGCGGCCCATTTCAGCAGGGCGGCAAGCTGCGGGTGCGCGAGCTTAGGATTCTGTTCTTCCCACTGTTCGTACATCTGGACCGTTGTTTCCAGCACGCGCTTCGCCTGCTCGCGGTCGATGTTGTACTGGTTGGCCAGGCTTTGCGCGGTGCGGCTGCGAATGTCCTGATGGCGGAAGCGACCTTCCATCTCATACAGCACGCCTTCACGCAGCGCACCGTCGGAGAGACGCAGCTCCTTAATGGCAAGCGCATCAAACACGCCGCAGAGGATAGCCAGACCCGGTACAAATACCGCCTTACGTTCGTCAGAAAGACCCGGCAGGCTTAGGGCGTCAAAACTTTTATGCTTCAGCACTTCTTCGGTCAGCAGGGTCAGGCGTTCAGGCGTGATAAACCCGTCTTTTTCACCCATTGCCAGCAGGACTTCATGCGCCGCCTTGATGGTACCCGACGCGCCCAGCGCCACGTTCCAGCCCTGAATACGGTACTGCCAGGCCAGATTTTCCAGCTTCTGGACCGCGGCCATACGCGCCCGCTGGAAGTTTTCACGGGTGATGGCGCCGCCCGGGAAATACATCTGCGCGAAGCTGACGCAGCCCATACGGCGGCTTTCCACCAGACGCGGCTCAAAGTCTTCGCCGATCACCAGTTCCGTAGAACCCCCGCCAATGTCGATAACCAGCTTGCGCCCTTTTTCCGGCTGGGTGTGCTCAACACCCATGAAAATCAGACGCGCTTCCTCGTTACCGGAGATGATCTCAATCGGGTAGGGGATCACTTTTTCGGCTCGCTTGAGGAACTCCGGGGCGTTCAGCGCCTGGCGCAGCGTGTGGGTCCCCACAATGCAAACGCTGGAAGGCGAGAAGCCCTGCAGGCGCTCAGCAAACAGGGACAGGCAGTTTAAGCCGCGCTCCATCGCCTCTTCGCTCAGCATGCTGCGTTCATCAAGACCATCCGCCAGGTGTACGCGCTGCTTCAGACGACCGATGATCTGCAGCGCGCCATCCACCTCACGGGCGATGACCATGTGGAAACTGTTAGAGCCAAGATCGACCGCGGCGAATTCCTGCGGGCGTGGGGTCTTATCATTTATCGGCATAGGTTAATCGGGTTGCTCGAGTGATTTGATATAGTCGTAAATCGCCAGTTGCGACCGCACTTTACGACGATTGCCGCGCGGTACATAGCGGTTACTGAGTTCTTTGTCGATATAGCGCGCTTTCACCGTATCGCTGAACAGGATCTCGATAATGTCGAGGATACGCTGTTTCAGACGCGGATCCAGCAGCGGGGTCGCGACTTCAATTCGATAGTCAATATTGCGCGTCATCCAGTCTGCCGAAGAGAGATAGACCTGTTTATCACCCGCATTATCGAAAATATAGACCCGATCGTGTTCCAGGTAGCGATCAACAATGCTGATAACGCGAATATTGTCGCTGATGCCTTCCAGTTCCGGGATCAGCGAGCACATGCCGCGGATCAGCAGGTTAACCGGCACGCCGGAGCTGGACGCCGCATACAGACGGTCCACCAGACCTTTATCGACCAGGTTGTTAAGCTTCAGCGTGATGCCAGATGACAAACCTTTCTGGGCATTGGCGATCTCTTTATCGATCATATCGTACAGCAGGCGGCGCGAGTTCTGCGGCGAGACCAGCAGATAGTCAAAGCTCACCGGGCGGTACGGGTTCTCAATAAAGTTAAATACACGGCGCACTTCGTTAGTGATGCGGGCGTCGGCGGTGAGCAGCGAGTAGTCGGTGTAAATCCGCGCCGTTTTTTCGTTGAAGTTCCCGGTTCCGATGTGGGCATAACGCACCACGTCTTCGCCCTCTTTACGGGAGATCAGGAACAGCTTGGCGTGAATTTTCAGCCCTGGTGCGGAGAAGATGACGTGCACACCCGCTTCCGTCAGACGGCGCGCCCAGTGAATGTTGGCTTCTTCATCGAAACGTGCCTGCAGCTCCACGACCACGGTCACTTTTTTGCCGTTGTGCGCCGCATGGATCATCGCGTCGATGATGCGGGAATCTTTTGCCACGCGGTAGATGTTGATTTTGATCGCCAGCACGCTCGGGTCGAAAGAGGCCTGACGCAGCAGTTCAAGCACGTGTTCAAACGTGTGGTACGGATAGTAGAGCAGGACGTCACGTTCGCGAATGGCGTCAAACCCGTTGCGGAATTTATCAAACCAGAGATGGCGCAGGCGCGGCAGCGGCTTGTTCACCAGGTTGGCTTTGCCAACGTTCGGGAAGCCAATAAAGTCTTTAAAGTTGTGGTAACGGCCACCGGGTACGATGGAGTCATAGCGCGAAATGGTCAGTTTCTCGCGCAGCATCTCCACCATGGCGTCCGGCATATCGCGCTGGTAAACAAAGCGGACCGGCTCGGCCGTCAGGCGCTGTTTCAGGCTGGAGGACATCAGCTCCATCAGGCTGGCTTCCATCTCGTGGACCAGGTCGTATTCGGCGTCACGGGTCATCTTCATCGAGTAGGCGTTTAGCGCATCGTAGTCGAAGAAGCCTTTGAAGATGTCGTCCAGACAGTAACGCAGGATGTTATCCAGCAGGATCATTGGCTTGCGTCTGCGCGGGGTTTCCGGCGGCAGATTCACAAAGCGCGGCACCTTGTCAGACGGGATCTCCAGCAGCGCGTAGCTGATGGACTCACCGCGAATAATTTCCACGGCCAGATAGGTGTAGTCATCCTTCAGGAACTGCACCAGGTCGGTTTCGCGGTTAATCAGAATCGGGGTAATGTGCTGGCGGAGATAATGTTTGAAGTAGTGGCGCAGCCAGTTTTGTTGGTTAACGGAAAGCTGACGTTCGTTAATCAGGAAGATTTGATTGCGTGCCATCTCCAGCAGCAGTTCGTTATACAGGCCGTCAAACTCCTGATCGGCTTTCAACACGCGGGACTGGATTTTACCCAGCAGATGACGCGAGTGAGAATTTAAGCCCTGTTCTTCGCTGATGATGATCCGTCTTTTCAGCTCGGCAAAGCGAACCTTGTAGAACTCATCCAGGTTGTTGGAATAAATGCCCAAAAAACGCATGCGTTCGATCAGCGGGTTACTTTTGTCGGCCGCTTCCTGGAGTACACGTTCGTTAAATGCTAACCAGCTTAGCTCTTTCTCGATATATAACTTTTCCTGACCCATTACAGCTCACACTCCAGTTCAATCACAGGACGTGGTAAATCCGTCTCGTCCTTATTATGGCGAGCATTTCCACGATATGTCCAACAGTGCCAGAAAAGTATGACAGTTATTTTTTTTGTTGGGGATTTTAGAGAGTTGGGGGAGGCAATATCGGGTAATGCAATAAGTCGGGTAAGCGTAGCGCCACCCGACATAACAAACTACTCTTCGGCCGCATAACCCTGAGGCGGAAGCTTAACGCCGTCCAGCCAGGCTGCACCGTCGCGCATTTCAAGACGCCCGTCAACAAACCAGCTGACCACCAGCGGGTAGATGGCGTGTTCCTGAGTTTGCACGCGCTCGGTCACGTCGTCTTCGTTGTCGCCATCAAAGACCGGGACTTTCGCCTGCAGGATCACCGGGCCACCGTCCAGTTCGTCAGTGACGAAATGCACAGAGGTACCGTGCTCCTCATCGCCATTTTCCAGCACCTGACGGTGTGTGTGCAGGCCGGGATATTTTGGCAGCAGGGAAGGGTGGATATTCAGAAGTCGCCCGGCGAAGTGTTCGACAAACGCCGGGCTCAGAATACGCATATAGCCCGCCAGTACGACCACGTCCGGTGCATAGGCATCAATCTCGTTAACCAGTTCGCGGTCGAAGGCTTCACGCCCGGCGAACTGGCTGGCTTCCAGCGCGTGCGCGGGAATGCTCTCTTGCCGCGCGCGCTCAAGGCCGAACGCGTCGGCCTTGTTGCTGAATACTGCCCGAATGGTGCCGTTAATTTTCTTCTGTTTACAGGCGTCTATGATGGCCTGCAAATTACTTCCGTTGCCGGAAATGAGCACCACGATGTTTTTCATTCAATGACCACACGCTCTTCGGAATCGGAGGCTTTAATCGTACCGATTTTCCACGCGTTTTCACCTTTCTCGGTCAACAGCTTAACCGCTTTATCGGCTTCGCTTGCTGGCAGGGCGATAACCATGCCCACGCCGCAGTTAAAGGTGCGGTACATTTCGTGAGAACTCACGTTGCCTGCGGTCTGCAGCCAGTTAAAGACTGCCGGCCACTGCCATGAGGATTCGTCGATCACCGCCTGGGTGTTATCCGGCAGGACGCGCGGAATGTTTTCCCAGAAGCCGCCGCCGGTCAGGTGGGCAATGGCGTGAACGTCAACGTTCTCGATAAGCTCCAGTACGTTTTTCACGTAGATGCGGGTCGGGGCCAGCAGATGGTCAGCCAGCGGTTTACCTTCAAGCTCAGTGGTTTGTGGGTCGCAGCCGCTGACTTCGAGAATTTTACGCACCAGAGAGTAGCCGTTGGAGTGTGGGCCGCTGGAAGCCAGCGCAATCAGCACATCACCATCAGCCACTTTGCTGCCGTCGATAATTTCTGATTTTTCTACTACACCGACGCAGAAGCCTGCGACGTCATAATCTTCGCCGTGATACATGCCAGGCATTTCCGCGGTCTCACCGCCCACCAGCGCGCAGCCGGACTGCAGACAGCCTTCGGCGATACCGTTAATGACGCTGGCTGCGGTGTCCACATCCAGTTTGCCGGTCGCGTAGTAATCGAGGAAGAACAGGGGTTCTGCACCCTGAACTACCAGGTCATTCACGCACATCGCAACCAGATCGATACCGATCGTGTCGTGACGTTTTAAATCCATCGCCAGGCGCAGTTTGGTGCCTACGCCGTCAGTTCCCGAGACCAGAACAGGTTCACGATATTTTTGCGGCAGCGCGCACAGTGCGCCGAATCCACCCAGACCACCCATCACTTCCGGGCGGCGGGTTTTTTTCACCACACCTTTGATTCGGTCAACCAGCGCATTACCTGCGTCAATATCAACACCGGCATCTTTGTAGCTGAGAGAAGTTTTGTTGGTCACGGCTCAAGTCCCCACGCGATTGCATAGCTAGTAAGAAAAATCGGCGCAATTCTAACAGTCCAGGCAAACGTTTGCGAGCCTATTCTCGGTGCAGGGATCTTTTTTTCTCTCTGGCCATTGCGGGGCAACAAACTTGACTCTGTTCACGAAAATGAAACCGGTTTCGGCGATCTGCTTGCAACGGATAACCCCTTTGCACATCATCGAACTGAAACCGGTTTCTGTAATTGTTTTTGCAGAAAATAACGCAGAATGAGGGAAAGCGAATGTCAGGATTTAAAGCAGATTTTCTGTGGGGTGGTGCCGTTGCGGCGCATCAGCTGGAAGGCGGCTGGAAAGAGGGCGGCAAGGGCGTAAGCGTTGCCGACGTCATGACGGCGGGTGCGCATGGCGTGCCGCGTGAAATCACCAACGGCGTGCTGGAAGGGAAGAATTACCCTAACCATGAAGCCATTGATTTCTACCATCGTTATAAAGAAGACATCAGACTCTTTGCCGAGATGGGGTTCAAATGTTTCCGTACCTCCATCGCCTGGACGCGTATCTTCCCGAAAGGCGACGAGCGGGAGCCTAATGAGGCTGGCCTGAAATTCTATGACGATCTGTTCGACGAATGCCTGAAGTACGGCATTGAACCGGTTATTACGCTTTCTCACTTCGAGATGCCTTTCCACCTGGTGACGGAATACGGCGGCTGGCGCAACCGTAAGCTGATCGACTTTTTCGTTCGTTTTGCAAAAGTGGTCTTCCAGCGCTATCAGCATAAAGTGAAGTACTGGATGACCTTCAATGAGATCAACAACCAGGCTAACTTCCACGAAGATTTTGCGCCGTTCACCAACTCCGGGTTGAAGTATGAGCCGGGTGAAGACCGTGAGCCGGTCATGTTCCAGGCCGCGCACTACGAGCTGGTGGCCAGCGCCCTGGCGGTGAAGGCGGGACGCGAAATTAATCCGTCGCTGCAGATCGGCTGTATGATTGCTATGTGTCCTATCTATCCGCTGACCTGCGCGCCGGACGATATGATGATGGCGATGAATGCGATGCACCGTCGCTACTGGTTTACCGACGTGCACGTCCGCGGTAAGTACCCGCAGCATCTGCTCAACTACTTTGAACGTCGCGGGTTCGCGCTGGATATTACCGATGAGGATAAAGCAGCGCTGCGCCAGGGTTGCGTTGATTATATTGGCTTCAGCTATTACATGTCCTTTGCCACCAAGGCGACGGCGGACAACCCGCAGCTTGATTACGACGAGAGCAAGAGCCTGGTCTCTAACCCGTATGTGCAGAAATCCGACTGGGGCTGGCAGATTGACCCGGTTGGGCTGCGCTACTCCCTGAACTGGTTCTGGGATCACTACCAGCTGCCGCTGTTCATTGTTGAAAACGGCTTTGGCGCGATTGACGTGCAGGAGAGTGACGGCACGGTAAACGATCGGTACCGTATTGATTACCTTTCTGCGCACATCCGCGAGATGAAAAAAGCGGTGGTGGAAGATGGTGTAGACCTGATGGGCTACACCCCGTGGGGCTGTATCGACCTTGTGTCTGCCGGCACCGGTGAAATGAAAAAACGCTACGGCTTTATCTTTGTAGATAAAGACAATGAAGGGAACGGCACGCTGAACCGCAGCAAGAAAAAGTCCTTCGACTGGTATAAGCAGGTGATTGCGAGCAACGGCGAGCAGCTATAATTGCCCGGTGGCGCTGCGCTTACCGGGCCTACGGGACGTGTAGGCCGGGTAAGCGTTAGCGCCACCCGGCAGAACCCCGCACCCAAGCCGGAGCCCAGCCTCCGGCTTTTTTGTCTTTGATTGACATATGTCAAGCAAGATGGGTATGGCGCAATCCGAAAAAAGCGGTATAATCCCGCGATTTTTTTGCGGATGCCACCTCAGAGGAGAAAGAGAATGAAGATTGTGGAAGTGAAACACCCACTCGTTAAACACAAGTTGGGCCTGATGCGTGAGCATGACATCAGCACGAAGCGTTTTCGCGAACTGGCTTCTGAAGTGGGCAGCCTGCTGACCTACGAAGCAACCTCTGATCTGGAAACGGAAAAAGTCACCATCGAAGGCTGGAACGGCCCGGTGCAGGTTGAGCAGATCAAAGGGAAGAAAATTACCGTCGTGCCTATCCTGCGTGCCGGTCTGGGTATGATGGAAGGCGTGCTAGAGCACGTACCAAGCGCGCGCATCAGCGTGGTCGGTATCTACCGTAATGAAGAGACGCTGGAGCCGGTTCCTTACTTCCAGAAGCTGGTGTCCAACATCGACGAACGTATGGCGCTGGTGGTTGACCCTATGCTGGCGACCGGCGGTTCAATGATCGCCACCATTGACCTGCTGAAAAAAGCGGGCTGCAGCAGCATTAAGGTGCTGGTACTCGTTGCGGCACCGGAAGGGATCGCGGCGCTGGAAAAAGCGCACCCGGACGTTGAGCTGTACACCGCCTCTATCGACCAGGGTCTTAACGAGCACGGATACATCATCCCGGGGCTCGGCGATGCCGGCGATAAGATCTTTGGTACGAAATAATCGAATAACGATAAAAAAGCCGACTTTGATAGTCGGCTTTTTTTTGAATAAAACACCAACAACAAAACTCAGAGGAAAACACTATGACGCGCCGTGCTATCGGGGTGAGTGAAAGACCGCCGCTTTTACAGACTATCCCGCTTAGTTTGCAGCACCTGTTCGCCATGTTTGGCGCAACCGTGCTGGTGCCAATCCTGTTTCACATTAACCCGGCTACCGTGCTGCTGTTCAACGGCATCGGTACGCTGATGTACCTCTTTATCTGTAAAGGCAAAATCCCGGCGTATCTCGGGTCGAGCTTCGCCTTTATCTCTCCGGTGCTATTGCTGCTGCCGCTGGGTTATGAAGTGGCGCTGGGCGGCTTTATCATGTGTGGCGTACTGTTCTGCCTGGTCTCCTTCATTGTGAAGAAAGCCGGTACCGGCTGGCTGGACGTGATGTTCCCCCCTGCGGCGATGGGCGCAATCGTTGCCGTCATCGGTCTCGAACTGGCGGGCGTGGCGGCGAATATGGCCGGTCTGCTGCCTGCGGACGGGCAATCGCCGGATTCTAAAACCATCATTATCTCGATGGTGACGCTGGGCGTGACGGTGTTTGGCTCCGTGCTGTTCCGCGGCTTTATGGCGATTATCCCGATCCTGATCGGCGTGCTGGCGGGCTATGCGCTCTCCTTCGTGATGGGCGTGGTGGATACCACACCGATTGCCGAGGCGCACTGGTTCGCGCTGCCAACCTTCTACACCCCGCGCTTCGAGTGGTTTGCTATCTTCACCATTCTGCCCGCCGCACTGGTCGTGATTGCGGAGCACGTCGGCCACCTGGTGGTAACGGCGAACATCGTTAAGCGTGATTTAATCCGCGACCCGGGTCTGCACCGCTCCATGTTTGCGAACGGTTTCTCCACCATCATCTCCGGTTTCTTCGGATCCACGCCAAACACCACGTACGGTGAGAACATCGGCGTGATGGCAATCACCCGCGTCTACAGCACCTGGGTTATTGGCGGCGCGGCGATTATTGCCATTCTGCTCTCCTGCGTGGGTAAGCTGGCGGCAGCGATTCAGATCATCCCGGTGCCGGTCATGGGCGGCGTCTCGCTGCTGCTGTACGGGGTAATCGGTGCCTCCGGGATTCGCGTGCTGATTGAATCGAAAGTGGATTACAGCAAAGCGCAGAACCTGATCCTCACCTCGGTCATTCTGATTATCGGCGTGAGCGGTGCGAAGGTGCACATCGGTGCGGCCGAGCTGAAAGGCATGGCGCTGGCGACCATCGTCGGCGTGGGCCTGAGCCTGATTTTCAAGCTGATCTCGGTGATCCGCCCGGAAGAGGTGGTCCTGGACGCTGACGAAAGCGAAAAAGCGCCACATTGATCCTTTAACCGGGTGGACGATCCGCCCGGTTCTCTCCTTGCAGGTTCCGTGTTAAACTCCGTTCCGATTTTACGTAAGATCTGGTTGAGGTACTTCTGAACGGACCGGCACAGCTCTCTCTGCCACTCTATCTCCCTGACGATGAAACTTTTGCGAGTTTCTGGCCGGGTGATAACCCCTCTTTACTGGCTGCACTGCAAAACGTGCTGCGCCAGGAGCACAGCGGATACATCTATATCTGGTCACGCGAAGGCGCGGGGCGCAGCCACCTGTTGCATGCCGCCTGCGCGGAGCTTTCGGCGCGCGGTGATGCGGTAGGCTATGTGCCGCTGGATAAACGTACCTGGTTCGTGCCTGACGTGCTGGAGGGAATGGAACATCTCTCCCTGGTCTGCATCGATAATATCGAATGCGTCGCGGGGGATGAGCCGTGGGAAATGGCGATCTTTAACCTCTATAACCGCATTCTGGAGTCGGGCAAAACCCGACTGCTGATCACCGGCGATCGTCCACCGCGCCAGCTCAATCTTGGGTTGCCGGATCTGGCGTCACGTCTGGACTGGGGGCAAATCTACAAGCTCCAGCCGCTGTCGGATGAAGATAAGCTTCAGGCATTACAGCTGCGCGCAAAGCAGCGTGGCTTTGAGCTGCCGGAAGACGTGGGCCGTTTCCTGCTCAAGCGCCTGGACAGGGAAATGCGCACCCTGTTCGATACGCTCGATCAGCTCGATCGCGCTTCCATTACCGCCCAGCGCAAGCTGACCATTCCGTTTGTGAAAGATATCCTTAAGCTTTGAGTGTTTTCGCCCGGTGGCGCTACGCTTACCGGGCCTACAGGTGCTCTTTGTAGGCCGGGTAAGGCGCAGCCGCCACCCGGCTAAAGATCCCCCATCAGGTGTTCAACCAGAAGCGGAATCGGCCGTCCGGATGCCACGCTCCGTCCCCCTTCACGCCACAGCGCCGTGCCGCTGATATCCAGATGCGCCCACGGAATGGTTGGCGGGCAGAAGTGATGCAGCAACCACGCCGCCGAGGCGCTTATCGCCGCATTGTTGGTTGGCGTGTTGCACAGATCGGCGATGGCGCTGTCGGTCTGCTTTTTCAACCGCGCATCCAGCGGCAGGGACCACACTTCGTCGCCACTCTGTTTCCCTGCCTGCGTCAGCGCACTGCGCAGCGGTTCATCCTGCGTCATTAGCCCGCTTAGCTCATACCCCAGCGCCTTCACGACTGCACCGGTTAAGGTCGCCATATCAATAATATAGCGCGTCTGCGGATGCCGCTGGCTGGCCCAGGCGATGGCATCCGCCAGCACCAGTCGACCTTCAGCATCGGTATTGTTGATTTCAACCGTGGTGCCGTTGCAGGCTGTTGCCACCGTGCCGGGCTGCATGGCATTGGGGCCGATGGCATTTTCTGCCAGTGCCAGCACGCCCATGATGCGTACGGGTAATCCCAGCTCTGCCACGGTGAGCATCAGCCCCAGCACGTTAGCCGCCCCGCACATGTCATATTTCATGGTGTACATGCCCGCACCTTCTTTCAGCCACAGACCGCCGGTATCAAAGGTGATGCCTTTTCCCACATAGCAGCGCACCGGGCCGTCGTGAGTGCCATCATAATGCATCGCCAGCAGACGTGGCAGGCAGCTCGCCCCTTTGCCCACGGCGTGCAGTAGACCCAGGCCGTGCTCAACAATCTCTTTTTCGTTGAGCACTTCGCAGCGCAGGGCGGGGAAGAGGGCGCAGAGCTTTAGTGCCTCTTCTACCACAAACTGCGGCGTACACCGGTCAGAGGGGATATCCGCCAGACGTCGTGCCGCGACCATGCCGTGCGCGATAGCCTGCTGCTGGCGGAAAACACTCTCCAGCTTCGCCTGTTGTTCCGGCAGGCAGAGGGCGGTGATATGCGCAATACGGACGTCATCGTCGGTTTTCTTTAGCTGCAAATCGCTCAGCCGGTGCGCCTGATTAAAGAGAAAACGCAGCACTTGCGCCAGCACGACGTCGTCGATATTTGTCACGTCCAGCATCACATCGGGACTCACGGGTGAGGCCAGCAGCGGGCGCAGCGCCGTGAGCAATCCTTCTGTCAGGCTATCGTGCCAGAGCGCATCCGGGAGCAGCGTGATCCGGGCAAAAGGGGCGCAGCCAAAGCGGGCGTCAGCGATGCCGCTGGACTCGCGCATTTCCGCGATAAGCGCAGTTTGCGGCAAATGCGCACAGGCGGTGCGGGCGATGAAATGGCTTTGCGGCTTTGCGTCGGAAAGTGCGGTAATGAGTTGATATGTAATCATCATGACTCCTCAATCGGGGCGCGGATCCGCGCGGCATAGGCCTGCATCCATTCATCGTCTACCGCGTGATAATGCGTTTTTTCCCGCAGACGCTCTGTGCGATAAACGGTGAGAGGCTGTCGAGCCGTCGCCACCACAAACGAAAAGGTTTTGATATTCGTCGCGGCGCCGAACTCGCCCTTGTTATTCATGCACACCACGGAGAGATCGCCCGCGCGACCAAAGCGCGACATCAGCTTATCTTCCAGCTCGAACACCACTGAATCTGCGGCCTGCTGCGGCGACATGCCTTGCGCCATCCGGCGAACGATTTCGTAGCTGGTGCAGCCTTTCATCAGATCTTCACCGACGCCCGTGGCGGTAGCGGCACCGGTTTCGCTGTCGCAGTAAAAGCCGGAGCCGATAATGGGGGAATCCCCAATGCGGCCGCGTTTTTTCATAAACAGGCCGCTGGTGGAGGTGGCGACGCTCATGGAACCCTGCTTATCAAGACCGATAATGCCGACGGTATCGTGTCCGTCGTACGGGCTTAAGCCTTTATCCAGCGTCTCGCGGCAGCGCTTGCGGTAGTGCTGCATGGCGCGCTCCGTGAGCATGGTTTTGTCGGCAAAGCCCTGGCTCAGTGCCCATTCACGTGCGCCCTGGCCGACCAGCAGGCTGTTGTAGCGCTGGCGGCTAAGCGCGTGCGCCACGCGCACCGGATTGGCGATATCCACCAGATTTCCTACGGCACCGAACGCCAGCGTGTCGCCGTCCATGTACGCCGCATCCAATTCGACTTCGCCGTTTTCGGTAGGCAGCCCGCCATAGCCGACGGATTTATACAGCGGGAAGTCTTCCACGGCAGCGACGGCATCCACCACCGCTGCTGAGACCGGTTTTCCCGCCGCCAGGGCAGATGCAGATTCCGTTACGCCTTCAAGCGCCATTCGCCAGGTTGCGATAATTCCCCACATGCTTTACTCCTGTTTTGCAAGGGTGGTGTCAGTTTGCGTGACCGTGCTCAGCTCCGCAGCACGGTACTGTTTGTCCACGATACGCATGAAAGGCAGGTACAACATGGCGCCAATCAGCAGGTTGATAAGCTGCATCACGCTGCCGCTCAGGTGCCCGGTAACGATAAAACCGCTGATGACCGGTGGCAGCGTCCAGGGGATAAACACCCCGGTGGTGACGGCGACCGCGCCAATTTTCATCGCCGCATACTGCACGGTAACCAGCACCAGCGGCACCAGGTTGAACGGAATAAGCATGATCGGGTTCATGATCACCGGCAGGCCAAACAGGATCGGCTCGTTAATGTTAAACACCGACGCCCCCGCGCCGAGGCGCGCCACTTCGCGCATGTTTTTGCTGCGGGCGAAAATCAGCATCGCAATCACCAGCGACAGCGTGGCGCCCGCTCCCCCCATCCAGATCATGTCAAAAAACTGTTCAGTAATAATGTGCGGCGGCGTCGTGCCCGCCTGAATGGCGGCGATGTTATCGGTCTGGTTTTCCATCCACAGCGGACGAATGATGCCGTTGATCATCGAGCCGGAGTTAATCCCCACTGACCAGAGAATGGTGATGCTGAATACGGTCATCAGCGCGCCAAAGTAAGAGGTGCCGTAGTGGCGTACCGGCGTGGCGACCACCTCGTAAATGAACTGATGGATGGTGTTGTAGTGGGTATTTTCGAAGATGATGCGGATACCCAGCACCAGTATCATGACCAGCAGGGCCGGGATCAGCGCCGCGAAGGACTCCTGCACCGCAGGCGGCACGCCGTCCGGCATTTTAATGACCAGATTTTTGCGCTTCAGCCAGCAGAACAGTTCCGTCCACAGCAGCGAACCGATCATCGCCACAAACAGCCCCTTGCTGCCAATCCACTCTACCGGTATGACGGTAATGCCGCCGTTTTCCGCCACTTTGATAAACGGCGTCAGGATTAAAAATGCGACCAATGCCAGGATGCCGCAGGAGATACGGTCCTCGCCATAGTGTTCGGCCAGGCGGAAGGCGACCAGGAAGCTGATAAACAGCGACATGGTGGAGAAGACCGCATTGAACGGAATTTCGATAATCGCGCTCCAGCTCTCACCAAAGGCCTGAGACATAAACTGCTGATAGGTTTGATTCGGGAACGACGAGATGACGAGCAGAATGGAGCCGACGATGATAAATGGCATGAATGAAACGTAGGCACCACGAATGGCCCCGAGATGGCGCTGCTGGGCCGTTTTCGCCGCCAGCGGCATCAGTTTTGCTTCAAGAAATCCCAGAACATTGTTCATTGTGAACTCCGTACAAGATTGAGGGGTGTTGTTTATGTTATGTCTGTGGATTATCAGTGAAGCGCGGTGAGCGAAAGGTGAAATCGGTCACAAAGCAATCGCTTGTATAATATAAATCTCATCAGATTAGTTTCAGGAGGATTGGAATGGAAATCAAACTGCACGCCAATGCCACCACCACGCCGCGCATCCGCCGCTACCTTCAGCAGTCTGATAAAAGCGACCGGGAATTGGCCGTTGAGCTGGGGATCTCGGTCACTACCGTCAGGCGCTGGCGCAACCGCGATCGGGTTTCGGATAACCACACTACGCCAAAAGTGATACACAAAGCGCTGAGACAAGAGCAGGTTGCACTGGTTAATGCCCTGCGCGACATATCAGGTGCGCCATTAGATGAATTGCTGCAGATAGTTAACGACATCCTGGGCATCCCCGTCTCACGGGCAACGCTGAGCCGCTATCTCAAACCGGCACCCGCGAAACAAAAAGGGGCTTCGTTGCAGGGAAAAAAGGCGCTGAAAGCTGGCATCAGGCCGCATACGCTGCTGCTGTATCATCAGCCTTTGTCGCTGCATATGGATGATGGGGGCGAACAACACCTGCTCTGGGCGCGCGAACCGGTGAGCGGCTGGTGTTATGCCCGGCTCTATGCGGGTCTTTCACCGCAGTTGCTCACTACCTGGACGCGCGCGCTGCTGGAGGCCTGCCCCGCTGATATACAATCTGTTGAGACTTTCGGTTTTGAACCGACGCTGCCTGCACAAGACGTTGTTGTTAACGCTCATCCACACAAGCACAATGCGCTGCAGGTGGCGCTACCGCTCCGGGATATTATTCCGCGAGTGAATGATGAACCGGCTGGAGAGGTCGTTATCACGCTATGCGAGTTTTATAACCGGGGTAAAACGCAGAAAAAACTGGGAGAAAGTACGCCGCAGGCGTTTCTGGAAGCGCTGCGGCGTAAGGACTAGAGGATCTCGAGGACATCTTCCGGCGGACGGCCGATGCGTGCTTTACCGTTTGCCACCACAATCGGTCGCTCAATCAGCTTTGGATTGTCAACCATCGCCTGAATCAGCTGGTCTTCGCTGAGGTACGTGTCGTCCAGATTCAGTGACTTATACAGATCCTCTTTCTGGCGCATCAGTTCGCGCGCGCTGCCCATTCCCAGCATGTGCAGCAGCTGACGAAGCGTCTGCGCGTCCGGCGGTGTGTCGAGATACAACACCACGTCAGGGTCGATACCGTTAGACTTCAGCAGGCTGAGCGTGTCGCGGCTCTTGGAGCAGCGAGGGTTATGATAAATTTTTACCGCGTCTGTCATGACTTCTCCTTGGTTACATCTTCTCGTACGGCTTAAAGCGTTGTTGCAGACTACGCAGCTGGTCGATACGCGCGTCGTAGCGGGCCTGTTGCAGGCTGCCGAGTTTGACCTGCGAGCTGGCACTGCTCAACAAGGAAATCGCCTGATCGAGGCGACCCGCCAGTGCCAGGCCTTCAGCACGCGCGGCCAGTTCCTGATCGCGGTTACCCAGTTGCCCCTGGGCCTGGGCGAGCAATTCCCAGCCGTTCTGGTCATCTTTATTGTTAAAGGTATAGCGGTTCAGGATGGTCACAGCCTCCGCTGGCTGACCGCCCTGTAGATAAGCGTTAGCCAGGTTAAGCTGTAGCACCGGGTTGGTGCGTATGTCTTTCGCCCCTTTCAGGCGGTTAATCGCATCGGTGGTTTTCTTCTGCCCCAGATCGATATCCGTCGAGAGATCGAGATACCATGGGTTATTCGGATCTGCGGCCAGCAGGGGCTGCAGCGCTTTCCGCGCGTCGTCGTATTTGCTGGCTTCCATCGCCTGTAATGCCTGGCCATACTGCGCGGCGTTTTTTTCACGCACGTTGCCTTTCGCCAGGGTGTCCAGCAGATCGCTGGTAAGCTGGTTACGCCCGGAGTTGTACATGCCGAGCGTTCGCACTTTCGCCATGTAGAAGTCCTGAGACGACTGCACGACGACCGGGCGCATCTGGTTGGCACGGTTACGTGCATCCGACAAACGGCTTTCCGGTAACGGGTGGGTGAGTAAAATTTCCGGGGGACGGGAAGAGTAACGTGCCTGATCGAGCAGTTTTTCCAGGAAGCTCGGCATGGCCTGCGGGTCAAAGCCCGAACGCTGTAAAACCTGAATGCCGATACGGTCCGCTTCCTGTTCGTTTTGCTGGGTGAAGCTGATCATCCCCTGACGCGTTCCGGCCAGCGTACCGGTCAGTGCCGCCATCCCCGCCTGTGGGCTGGCCATTGCGAGCAGAATAGAACCCAGCGCGCCCACCCAGGTGAGCGGGGCATTGCGCTTCTGGTCTTCCATTGCACGCGCCAGGTGGCGCTGGGTGACGTGTGAAATTTCGTGCGCCATCACTGAAGCCAGCTGGCTTTCGTTGTCAGAGTAGCGAAATAATGCCGAATGCAGCACCACGTTCCCGCCAAAGAAGGCGAAGGCGTTAATTTCGTCGTTATTGATTAAATAGAAATGGAAGGGCGTTTTGACCGAGTCGGCGTGCGCCACCAGACGCATCCCCAGCCCGTTAATATACTGTACCAGCAAAGGATCGTTAATCAGCGGGGCGCTGCCGCGCAGCTGGCGAACATAATAATCGCCCATTTGCATCTCTTGCCCGATAGAGAGCGTGCTTCCTGCTGTGGTGCCCATGTCCGGCAATGAGTCGGACGAGTCAGCGAAAGCGGGCAACACCTGACCGACCGTCACTGCGGCAATCAGTGTTGCAACCAGTGTTTTTCTCAACTGCCTGAACATAACCACTGTCCTGTATGTTGGATGTGCTAATTTGACCGATGAACCGCCATATCGTTCATCTCTGCTGCCCTGCGAGTGTAGCTGTGTTACAGCATGAAGAAAATCCCATTCATCAGGCTTTTGCGGATTGTGACAGGGATACAAAAAGCGAAAGTCTTTTTTGTGACAGTTAGATACAATTCACCGTCTCACTCCCGCCATTCGATTCAGGGAAGGGTTGTATGCTCGAAATGTTAATGCAGTGGTACCGGCGTCGGTTCAGTGACCCGGAAGCCATTGCTTTGTTGGTTATTCTGGTTGCCGGATTCGGTATTCTGTTCTTCTTCAGCGGCCTTCTCGCGCCTCTGCTGGTGGCGATTGTGCTGGCGTATCTGCTGGAGTGGCCAACGGCGCGCCTGGAACATATCGGTTGTTCTCGTCGCTGGGCGGCAAGCATCGTCCTGGTGCTGTTTGTCGGCATTCTGCTGTTGATGGCCTTCGTGGTGATGCCCGTGGCCTGGCAGCAGGGGATCTACCTGATCCGCGATATGCCCGGCATGTTGAATAAGCTCTCTGATTTCGCCGCCACCCTGCCGCGCCGTTATCCCGCGTTGATGGACGCCGGTATCATCGACGCGATGGCGGAAAACATGCGTGCCCGCATCATGACGATGGGCGACTCGGTGGTGAAATATTCGCTGGCCTCACTGGTGGGGCTGCTCACTCTGGCCGTTTACCTCGTGCTCGTGCCGCTGATGGTCTTCTTTCTGGTCAAAGATAAAGACCAGATGCTTAACGCCGTGCGGCGTATTTTGCCGCGCAACCGCGGGCTGGCGGGGCAGGTCTGGGAAGAGATGAACCAGCAGATCACTAACTACATTCGCGGCAAGGTGCTGGAGATGATGGTGGTGGGGGTAGCAACCTGGATTGGTTTCGTGATCTTCGGCCTCAACTACTCGCTGCTGCTGGCCGTGCTGGTGGGATTCTCGGTCCTGATTCCGTACATCGGCGCGTTTGTGGTCACCATTCCGGTGGTGGGCGTCGCGCTGTTCCAGTTTGGTCTGGGGACGGAGTTCTGGAGCTGCTTCGCGGTGTACCTGATTATTCAGGGGCTTGACGGGAACCTGCTGGTACCGGTGCTGTTCTCCGAAGCGGTAAACCTGCATCCGCTGGTGATTATCTTATCCGTGGTAATTTTCGGCGGGCTGTGGGGGTTCTGGGGCGTGTTCTTTGCGATTCCGCTGGCCACGCTGATTAAAGCGGTGGTGCACGCATGGCCGGATGTACCGGCGGTGGAAGAGAAGTAGATTTTGTGCGGGCTGATGCCCTCACCCCAACCCTCTCCCACGGGAGAGGGAGCAAACATTAAAAAAGGCAACTGACGTTGCCTTTTTGCTGTTGATCAGGCGTTTGCTTTCAGCCAGTTCAACACCACGTCGTGGTGATTACTGGTTTTGAAGTCGTCAAACACATGTTCAACTTTACCGTCAGCGTCAATCAGGAAGCTGATGCGGTGAATGCCGTCATAGGTTTTACCCATAAACGTTTTCTCACCCCAGACGCCAAACTGCTCGCAAACCTGGTGGTCTTCGTCGGAAAGGAGCGTGAAGTTCAGCAGCTCTTTTTCCGCAAATCGTGACAGCTTTTCTGGTTTATCGGTGCTGATACCCAGCACTTCCACACCGACTTTTTTCAAGTCGTCCATGTTATCGCGTAAGCCGCAGGCCTGTACGGTGCAGCCGGGGGTCATGGCTTTCGGGTAGAAATAGACCAGAACACGCTGTCCCTGGAAGTCGGTCAAATTTACTTGCTCACCGTCTTGATCCGGTAAGCTAAATTTCGGTGCGATGTCACCGGCTTTCAGTGGATTCATTACTCAACTCCATCCTGTTCGTGCTGCGAATAATTGACGACGCTTATACTGCCCTGCGCGTTTAATTCTGTACAGAGGGCTTTGAACGCTTGCTCGATATTTGACGCATCCTGTGAGGCAGGGCTGTGTGCAGTGATTTGAATAAAGAGCGTGGGAACGGTGCTCTCGTCGCCCGGTTGCGTGCGGGAAACGAGCTCTGCAATGTTCATCTGATGGCTGTCGAACAGCGCGGTAAAACGCTCGATCAGATGCGGGGAATCAGTGACTTCAACCTGCACCCAGACGGTAGCGGGCATGGCCGGGCGCGGGCGCGCGGTAGTGCGTTTCATCACGATCAGCAAATCCAGCTCCGCGCCTTTCAGCGGCAGGGTGGATTCAATAAGGGTAATGGCATTCCATGTTCCGGACAGCAGCATGATAAACGTGAACTCTTCGCCGAGCATTGCCAGACGGCTGTCTTCGATATTACAGCCGCAGCTGCTCACGTGACGGGTGATGGTGTTCACGATACCCGGCCTGTCGGCACCCAGCGCAGTGATAACCAGGTAATGTTGTGATGAGGTTGTCAAACCTGTTCTTCCTTTGCATGGTTAAGTCTTCCTAAGGAAAGCATAAAAAAAACATGCATACAACCGCCTGAGGGCCTCAGGTCGCTTGCTTTTATTACAGTTCCAAACGTACCATTGAGGCTCTTGTTCGCACAGAGGATGGCTCATGTTCACGGGAAGTATTGTCGCGCTTGTAACACCGATGGATGAAAAAGGTAACGTCTGCCGGTCTAGCATGAAGAAGCTGATTGATTACCATGTCGCCAATGGAACCTCGGCGATCGTTTCGGTAGGGACTACCGGTGAATCTGCAACGCTGAGCCACGAAGAGCATGGCGATGTGGTTATGCTGACCCTGGAGCTGGCTGACGGACGTATTCCGGTCATCGCGGGGACAGGCGCTAATGCAACCGCAGAAGCGATCAGCCTGACCAAACGTTTTAATGACAGCGGCATCGTAGGCTGTCTGACGGTGACCCCTTATTACAACCGTCCTACCCAGGAAGGTTTGTTCCAGCACTTCAAAGCCATCGCTGAACATACTGACTTGCCACAAATTCTGTATAATGTGCCGTCCCGTACTGGCTGCGATATGCTGCCGGAAACCGTTGGTCGTCTCTCGGAAGTAAAAAATATTATCGGTATTAAAGAGGCGACAGGGAACTTAAGCCGCGTTCATCAGATCAAAGAGCTGGTTTCAGACGACTTTATCCTGTTAAGTGGTGATGATGCGACCGCGCTGGACTTTATGCAGCTCGGTGGTCATGGCGTGATCTCCGTAACGTCAAACGTTGCGGCGCGCGATATGGCTGAAATGTGCAAACTGGCCGCAGCCGGTCACTTTGATGAGGCACGCGTCATTAACCAGCGCCTGATGCCGCTGCACAATAAATTATTTGTCGAACCCAATCCGATCCCCGTGAAATGGGCGTGTAAGGAGTTGGGACTTGTAGCATCCGATACGCTGCGTTTGCCAATGACACCGATTACCGACCACGGTCGCGACATCGTCAGGGCAGCGCTGAAGCATGCCGGTTTGCTGTAAAGTTTAGGGAGATTTGATGGCTTATTCAGTACAGAAGTCGCGCCTGGCGAAGGTTGCGAGTGTTTCGCTTGTTATGCTGCTCGCTGCCTGTAGTTCAGACTCGCGCTACAAGCGCCAGGTGAGCGGTGATGAATCCTATCTGGATGCGACCCCGCTTGCTGAACTTCATGCACCGGCTGGTATGATCCTGCCGATTCAGAACGGCGATTATAATATCCCCGTCACCAATGGCAGTGGCCTGGTGGGTAAAGCGCTTGATATTCGTCCACCCGCTCAGCCTCTGGCGCTGGTCAGCGGAGCGCGTACCCAGTTCACCGGTGATACGGCGTCTCTGCTGGTTGAAAGCGCGCGCGGAAGCAATCTGTGGCCACAGGTGGTGAGCGTTATTCAGGCGAAGAACTACACCATTGATAAACGCGATGACGCCAGCCAGACCTTAACCACCGACTGGATCGAGTGGAACCGGCTGGATGAAGATCAGCAGTACCGTGGACGTTATCAAGTCTCCGTTAAACCACAGGGTTATCAGCAGGCGGTTAACGTTAAGCTGTTAAACCTGGAGCAGGCGGGCAAACCGGTTGCGGATGCCGCCTCCCTGCAGCGTTACAGCACTGAAATGCTGAACGTGATTGCCGCGGGTCTGGATAAGACCGCGACTGATGCCGCAAATGCGGCGCAGAGCCGTAACGGCGTCACCTTCGACGTTCAGAGCGGTGCGGACGATACCGGCCTGCCAATGCTGGTGGTGCGTGCACCGTTTAACCAGACCTGGCAGCGTCTGCCAGCGACGCTGGAAAAAGTGGGCATGAAAGTGACCGACAGCACCCGTTCAACCGGTAGCATGACGGCAACCTATAAGCCACTGTCCGACAGTGCATGGCTGGAACTGGGCGCCAAAGATCCTCAGCTTGCCTCCGGTGATTACAAGATTCAGGTAGGCGACCTTGATAACCGCAGTAGTCTGCAGTTTATCGATCCAAAAGGTCACACGCTGACCCAGTCGCAGAACGATGCGCTGGTCGCTGTCTTCCAGGCAGCATTCAGCAAATAAATACGAGGGCGGGTTAATCCCGCCCTTTTTATTTTCGTGCTACGCAAACGTGTGCGTGGCATAATATGCCCAGTTTTGAACACAAATCATCACACCAGGAGTAATGAAGATGCAGAAGCAAGCTGAGTTGTATCGTGGCAAAGCGAAGACCGTATACAGCACGGAAAACCCGGATCTGTTGGTGCTCGAGTTCCGCAATGATACGTCAGCAGGGGATGGCGCGCGCATTGAGCAGTTCGATCGTAAAGGCATGGTGAACAACAAGTTCAACCACTTCATTATGACCAAACTGGCCGAAGCGGGTATCCCGACTCAGATGGAAGCGTTGCTGTCCGATACGGAATGTCTGGTGAAAAAACTGGATATGGTTCCGGTTGAGTGCGTTATTCGTAACCGTGCAGCGGGCTCCCTGGTGAAGCGTCTGGGTATTGAAGAAGGTATCGAACTGAATCCACCGCTGTTCGACCTGTTCCTGAAAAACGATGCCATGCACGATCCGATGGTCAATGATTCCTACTGCGAAACCTTCGGCTGGGTCAATAAAGAGAACCTGGCGCGCATGAAAGAGCTGACCTACAAAGCCAACGACGTGCTGAAAAAGCTGTTTGACGATGCGGGCCTGATCCTCGTCGACTTCAAGCTGGAGTTCGGTCTGTTCAAAGGCGAAGTGGTGCTGGGTGATGAGTTCTCCCCGGACGGTAGCCGCCTGTGGGACAAAGAAACCCTGGATAAAATGGACAAAGACCGTTTCCGTCAGAGCCTGGGTGGCCTGATTGAAGCCTATGAAGCGGTTGCTCACCGTTTAGGCGTTAAGCTCGACTAACTCCCTCACTTGCCAAAGGATGTTTGCATCCTTTGGCGTCTTACCTTTGTTTCCTATGGTAATCTTGCCGTTAACCGCCTACGATCATAGCTATTATTAATGGAATAGTTCGAGGTGGTTATGCGCTGGCAAGGGCGTCGTGAAAGTGACAATGTAGAAGACAGGCGCAGTGATGGCGGCGGCGGTCCTTCAATGGGGGGGCCCGGCTTTCGGCTACCCAGCGGCAAGGGCGGTCTCATCCTGCTGATTGTGGTACTGGTCGCAGGCTATTACGGGGTCGACCTCACCGGTTTGATGACCGGTCAGCCGCTGCAACAGCAACCACAGTCTCCGCGCTCCATCAGCCCGAACGAAGATGAAGCGGCCAAATTTACCTCCGTTATTCTCGCGACCACTGAAGATACATGGGGTCAGCAGTTCGAGAAGATGGGGCGCACCTATCAGCAGCCGAAACTGGTGATGTACCGGGGCGCAACCCGCACCGGATGTGGTACCGGTCAATCTGTGATGGGGCCGTTCTACTGCCCGGCAGATGGCACCGTCTATATCGATCTCTCTTTTTACGATGACATGAAACGCAAGCTTGGCGCTGACGGTGATTTTGCCCAGGGCTACGTGATCGCGCATGAAGTCGGGCACCATGTGCAGAAGCTGCTGGGCATTGAGCCAAAAGTGCGTCAGCTTCAGCAAAATGCGTCTCAGGCTGAAGTGAATCGTCTTTCCGTCAAGATGGAACTGCAGGCGGACTGCTTCGCAGGCGTCTGGGGGCACAGCATGCAGCAGCAGGGCGTACTGGAATCCGGCGATCTTGAAGAGGCATTAAACGCGGCGCAGGCCATCGGCGATGACCGTCTTCAGCAGCAAAGCCAGGGACGCGTCGTGCCGGACAGCTTCACTCACGGTACGTCGCAACAGCGTTACACCTGGTTTAAACGCGGTTTTGACAGCGGTGATCCTGCCCAGTGTAATACCTTCGGCAAAGCCATGTGATGGTGTCGTTTGCACATCTGATACGCGAGCTTGAGCGAACCGGGCACCGCCGTCTGGTGGTGCTCACGGGCGATGAGCCGTGGACGCTGAGCCAGGCCACCGCCCTGCGTGATGCTTTACCGGGAGACTGGCTGTGGCTGAATGAAAACCCGTCTAACGCCATCGGCGGACTGTTGGGACGCGAATACCTGCATGCTGTGTTTGACGCGCATGCCGGGTTTGACGTCTCCGCATTCGCCGCACTCAGCGGAACGTTGCGCGCCGGGAGCCTCCTCGTACTGCGAGTACCACCGTTCTCTGGCTGGGCCGACAGGCCAGACAGCGATTCTGTGCGCTGGAGTGACAGCGCAGAGCCGATCGCTACCCCGCACTTTGTTCACCATTTTTGCCGGACGCTTGCCGCCGATACGGATGCGATCGTCTGGCAACAGCATCATCCCCTGACGCTTCCCGCTGCGCCAGATTTACCCGCCTGGCAGCCCGCCAGCGGTGAGCCGCAGCGTGAGCAGGCGGCGATCCTCGACGCGCTTTTGGTCATGCCTGCGGGCATCGCTGCCGTGACGGCACCTCGCGGACGCGGAAAGTCAGCGCTGGCGGGGATGCTGCTGGGCAGCATCCAGGGGAGTGCGGTGGTGACGGCCCCGGCGAAAGGCGCAGCGGATGTCATCGCGCGTTTCGCGGGCGAGCGTTTTCACTTTATGGCACCCGATGCGCTGCTGGACTCCACGCTGCAGGCCGACTGGCTGATTGTCGATGAAGCGGCAGCCATCCCTGGCCCGCTGCTGGAGAAGCTGGTGACACGCTTTCCCCGCGTATTACTGACCACTACGGTTCAGGGTTACGAAGGGACGGGAAGGGGATTTCTGCTGAAGTTCTGCGCCCGATTCAGTGGGTTGCAGCGTTATACCTTATCCACCCCCATTCGCTGGGCGGCCGGATGTCCGCTTGAACGGATCGTGGCGAATACGCTGCTGTTTGACGATGCGCTTATCGACCACAAACCGGAAGGTGAGGTGTCTGTAAGGTCTCTGGAGCCACAAGAGTGGGAGAGCGACCCGGCACGAGTGGCAAGCGTTTATGAACTGCTCTGTGCTGCCCACTACCGGACCTCACCGCTCGATTTACGCCGGATGATGGACGCCCCCGGCCAGCACTTTGCTGTTGCGGACGCGGGGGCTGATATTGCGGGCGCGATCTGGCTGGTGGACGAGGGCGGATTGTCCCCCGAACTCAGCCGGGCGGTGTGGGCTGGCTCTCGTCGTCCACGCGGGAACCTTGTGGCGCAGTCGCTGGCGGCGCACGGCGGAACGCCTCTTGCGGCGACGCTGGAAGGCCGACGGATTAGCCGCATTGCGGTTCATCCCCGTCGTCAGCGGGAAGGCATCGGTCAGCGGCTGATCCTGAACGCCAGCGGTGAAGATTATCTCTCCGTGAGTTTTGGTTATACCGACGAGCTGTGGCGTTTCTGGCAGCGGTGCGGGTTTGTGCTGGTGCGAATGGGCAGCCATCGGGAAGCCAGCAGCGGGTGTTACACGGCGATGGCGCTGCTGCCGCAGAGCGAAGCCGGGCATCAACTGTGTACGCAGGCACATCGGCGTTTATGCCGCGATATGCGCGTCCTGTCGGCCTGGAATGGCGAAAACATCCCGGTGACTGATGCCTGGGAAGCTACCCTTAATAGTGACGACTGGCTGGAGCTGGCGGGGTTTGCTTTTGCGCACCGGGCGTTTTCAACCTCGGTAGCCGCGCTGACGCGGTTGCTGTTAGCCACAGATATGTCGCTTCCGGCGCTGCGCGGGAAAATCGAGGGGAGAAGCGAAGCGGTCGGGCGAAAAGCGTTACTGGCAAAGCTTCGCGAAGAAACCGCGCAAGCGCTTGAGAGCCTTGATTATTCGCGCTGTCAGCAGTTGAAAGCAGACATTTTGCAATGGCAATTTTTTCAATGACTTCTTCAGTAAAGTGGCATGGTCATTACCCCGCATAGGCGTAAAATCCTGCTCATCAATTAAGGAGACCGCCATGAAACACGACCATTTTGTTGTTCAAAGCCCTGACAAACCGGCTAAACAGTTACTGCTTCTGTTTCATGGTGTTGGCGATAATGCCGTCAATATGGGGCAGATTGGTAGCTGGTTTGCGCCTGTTTTCCCTGAAGCATTGATTGTCAGCATCGGCGGCGTAGAACCGTGTGGTCCGAACGGACGACAGTGGTTCCCGGTTCAGGGCGTGACGGAGGAGAACCGTCAGGCGCGCATTGATGCCATCATGCCCACGTTTATCGACATCGTACGTTACTGGCAGCAGCAGAGCGGCGTGGGTGCTGACGCGACCGCGCTGATTGGCTTCTCGCAGGGATCTATCATGTCCCTGGAAAGTGTGAAAGCGCAGCCGGGTCTGGTTTCACGGGTGATCGCGTTTAACGGCCGCTTTGCGACGCTGCCGACGAGTGCGACCACGCAGACCACGATCCATCTGATCCACGGTGGTGAAGACCGGGTCATTGAGCTTTCACATGCGGTTGCCGCTCATGAAGCATTGATTCGTGAAGGTGGGGATGTGACGCTGGATATCGTTGACGATCTGGGCCATGCGATTGACGACCGCAGCATGCAATTCGCGCTCGATCATCTGCGTTATACCGTACCGAAGCACTACTTTGATGAAGCGCTCAGCGGCGGCAAGCCGAATGACGATAATATTGTTGAGTTTATGTAGGCACTTTCCCCCTCACCCCCAGCCCCTCTCCCCACAGGGGCGAGGGTTAGGGGGAGGGGTGAGATTAACAATTACTTCTTCTGGTCTTTCTTCGGCCAGTCGTCGTCATCGTCCCACTTGTCGTTAAAATCGCGGTGTGGCGGGAGATCCGGCTTGTTCGCAAGAAACTTTTTGTGGTCAACGCGCTTAAGGTCTTTAATCACGTTGAGCAGTACGCCGACCAGAAACACCAGCACCAGAATCCACCAGTACTTTGAAAGCCAATCCATTCGCTATTCCTCTCAGAGCATTCGTCAGGCGACGAGTTGCTCCATAATACGTTGATACATACGAGCCAGCAGTTGCAAATCTGCCGCATTAACACACTCATTTATTTTATGAATGGTTGCGTTTACTGGCCCCAGTTCGACAACCTGAGCTCCCATACGGGCGATAAAGCGTCCGTCTGAAGTGCCACCCGTCGTCAGCAGTTGTGGCTTAATTTCATTATAGTGCTCGATGGCGTTCACTACCGCATCAACCAGTTTGCCGCGCTGCGTCAGGAACGGCTGGCCGGAAAGCCACCAGTCCACGGTGTAGCGCAGGTGATATTTTTCCAGCAGCGCGACAACGCGCGCTTTGATCATCTCATCGGTCAGTTCGGTGCTGAAGCGGAAGTTGAACTGGACGAAGAAATCCCCCGGGATCACGTTGTTGCTGCCGGTCCCGGCCTTGACGTTAGCAATCTGCATACTGGTCGGGGGGAAGAACTCGTTACCTTTATCCCACTCAATCGCCACCAGTTCGCTCAGCATTGGCGCAGCGCGATGAACGGGGTTATCGGCCAGATGTGGATAAGCAACATGTCCCTGAACGCCGTGAATGGTCAGGTTACAGGTCAGTGAGCCACGGCGACCGTTTTTCACGACATCGCCCACCACTTCGGTACTGGACGGCTCGCCGACCAGACAGTAGTCGAGACGCTCGTTGCGCGCCATCAGCGCTTCAACCACCTTCACGGTACCGTTATGGGCACTGGCTTCTTCGTCGGAGGTGACCAAAAACGCGAGACGGTTTTTGTGGTTCGGATGCTGAGCCACGAAGCGTTCAGCCGCGACCACCATCGCTGCCAGCGAGCCTTTCATGTCTGCCGCGCCGCGGCCAAAGAGCATGCCATCGCGGATGGTCGGTTCAAACGGCGGGTTAATCCAGCGATCTGCGTCACCTGCGGGAACGACGTCAGTATGCCCGGCAAACGCCAGCGTTTCACCCTGGCCGCGCCACGCCCAGAAGTTCTGAGTATCGCCAAAATCCATGCGTTCAACGGTAAAACCGATGGCACGCAGGCGCTCAATCATTAATGCCTGACAACCTGCGTCGTCCGGGCTAAGGGAAGGACGGCGAATAAGCTGTTGAGTCAGCTCAATGACCGGGCATGACATACACTACACCTCAACGAAAAAGTCAGAATAAAGGGTTTCACTGAAACCCAGCAGCATAGGCTGACCTGGCTTGCAGAGCAATGGGCGTTTGATAATTGCCGGCATTTCACGCATCAGTTTTGCCGCGCTGTCGGCATCAACGATGCTGGCGCGCAGGGATTCGTCCAGTTTACGCCAGGTGGTACCGCGGGTGTTAAGCAGTGCCTCCCAGCCCAGTTCATTGATGGCGTTATGCAGAAAATCTGCATCAAGCCCATCGGCACGGTAATCGTGGAAGCGGTACTCGATGTGGTTCGCTTCCAGCCAGCGGCGGGCTTTTTTGATGGTGTCGCAATTTTTAATGCCGTACATCACAACCATGGTGAATCCTTTTGTCCTTATGACCATTAAATGTTCAATAAATTCGAAGATATATCCTTAAGTAGAATATAACACATTCAGGAATACTCTGGATTTACACGTCTGCTTAATTCAACGCACATCTGTACGCTGAATATTCTTTCATCATTTAAGCATAGATGTCCACCGGGTATAAATTGCTAACAAACTCAGCTGGTAAAATAAAGCTCACCCGTTCGTAGGGTTATTTCAAAATATTGCTGGCCGTCACACAAAATTTAAGATTCTCCATTCATATTTATCATAAATCCCCAACGGTGGCGGGGTACAATCACAGCAATTGGTTAAATAGTCTTCACAATGATGATACGTTTTCGTAGAATGCGCATAATAATAAGAGAGGTTGTTATGATTGAACGTGAACTGGGGAACTGGAAAGATTTTATCGAAGGCATGCTTCGTAAATGACATTCAGTAAGAATTGCAAGAGCACTTAAATAAGTAAAATAATCATAGTGTGAATTAATCACACAATAAAAAGGCGGCTGATAAAGCCGCCTTTTTTATGGCTGAATGTTATTCCTGCCGCTCTCTGAGCGGGAAGCGACGACGCACCAGCACAAAGAACAGCGGCACGAAATAAATGGCCAGGATGGTGGCCGAAATCATGCCCCCCATTACCCCGGTACCGACCGCGTGCTGGCTGCTGGAACCTGCACCCGTGCTGGTTGCCATTGGCAATACGCCAAAAATAAAGGCCAGCGAGGTCATCAGGATCGGGCGCAGTCGCTGACGGCAGGCATGTAGCGTGGCGGCCATCAGCTCGTGGCCTTTGGCATTCATCTCGTTGGCAAACTCAACGATCAGAATGGCGTTTTTCGCCGACAAGCCGATCACCGTCAGCAGCCCGACCTGGAAGTAAACATCGTTTTCCAGGCCGCGCATCCAGGTTGCCAGCAGCGCACCGATAACCCCAAGCGGTACCACCAGCATGACCGAGAACGGAACCGACCAGCTCTCATACAGCGCGGCAAGGCAGAGGAACACCACCAGCAGAGAAAGGGCATAAAGCGCGGGGGCCTGCGCGCCGGAGAGACGTTCCTGGTAAGACATGGCCGTCCATTCCAGACCAAAACCGGCGGGCAGCTGTTGCACCAGTTTTTCCATGGTGTCCATGGCCGTGCCGGTACTTACGCCCGGCGCGGCTTCCCCGACGATTTCCACCGCAGAATAACCGTTATAGCGCTCCAGACGCGGCGAACCGCTCTCCCAGCGCGAGGTGGCAAACGCCGAGAAGGGAACCATCCCGCCGCTGTTATTGCGTACAAACCAGCGGTTAATATCATCCGGCAGCATGCGGTACGGCGCGGCGGACTGAACATATACTTTTTTGACGCGACCGCGATCCATAAAGTCGTTCACATAGCTCGAGCCCCACGCCGTTTGCAGGGTGTCGTTGATATCGTCGATGGAGACGCCCAGCGCCTGCGCCTTACGCTGGTCGATATCCACCTGAAGCTGCGGGCTGTCGTCCAGGCCGTTGTGGCGCACGCGGGTCAGGCCAGAATCATTACCTGCCAGCGCTAACAATTTGTCGCGTGCCGCCATCAGCGCATCGTGACCCGCGCCGGCGTGATCCTGCAGCTCCATATCAAACCCGGCAGAACTCCCCAGGCCGCTGATAGCTGGCGGACTGCTCGCAAAGACGCGCGCCTCTTTAATACGGGAAAAGGCTTTAGTGGCACGTTCAATGATGGCAAATGAGGTTCCCGTTTGGGTGTCCCGTTCATTCCAGTCTTTCAGACGGACAAACATACGGGCGACGTTCTGTCCGTTCCCGCCCGGGCCGGAGCCAACGGTCGAAAAGACCGACACAACGTTATCTTTCTCGTGGGTGAAGAAGTACTGCTCTACGTTTTGGACCACTTTCAGCGTCTGCTGCTGCGTTGAGCCGCTCGGGAGCTGCACCGAGGTGATGAACATCCCCCGGTCTTCCATCGGCAGGAACGAGGTGGGCAAATGCAGAAACAGCCACACCATGCCGCCCAGCAGTACAACGTAAATCATCATCCAGCGCAGGCTGCGGTGCAGCACTTTACCGACCGCAGATTCATACCGGGCGGCATTGCGGTTGAACATCCGGTTAAACCAGCCGAAGAACCCTTTCTGACCGTGATGTTCCCCTTTGTGCAGCGGCTTGAGGAGGGTGGCGCAAAGCGCAGGGGTGAGGATCAGGGCCACCAGTACGGAGAGTACCATTGCTGAGACGATGGTTATCGAGAACTGGCGGTAAATCGCGCCGGTCGTGCCGCCGAAGAAGGCCATCGGGATAAAGACCGCCGACAACACCATCGCAATGCCGACTAACGCCCCCTGAATTTGTCCCATGGATTTTCGCGTGGCCTGGCGCGGGGAAAGACCTTCTTCGCTCATGATGCGCTCGACGTTTTCGACCACCACGATGGCATCATCCACCAGCAGGCCAATTGCCAGCACCATGGCAAACATCGTCAGGGTGTTAATGCTGTACCCGAACGCGTAAAGCACCGAAAAGGTACCCAGCAGCACCACGGGGACGGCAATAGTGGGGATCAGCGTGGCGCGGAAGTTTTGCAGGAACAGATACATGACCAGGAATACCAGGGCAATCGCTTCCAGCAGGGTCTTTACCACATCCTCAATCGAGGCTTTTACGAAGGAAGTGGTTTCATAGGCGACTTTATACTCCAGCCCGTGCGGGAAATACTGCGACAGCTCATCCAGACGGTCCAGCACCAGTTTCGCCGTCGCCATTTCATTTGCGCCGGAGGCCAGCTTAATCCCAAGGCCAGAGGCCGGGTTGCCGTTAAATCGGCTCAGGTAGTCGTATTTCTCAGCACCCATTTCCACCGTCGCCACATCGCTCAGACGCACTTCTGAGCCATCCTGATTCACGCGCAGGGTGATGTTGCGGAACTGGTCCGGTGTCTGAAGCAGGGATTGCGAATTAATGGTGGCGTTCAGGGCTTGTTTATCAACGGAAGGCGTTCCTCCCAGTTGCCCCACGGCAATTTGTGCGTTCTGGGCTTTGATGGCATCCGTCACGTCGGTGGCCGTCATCTGATAGCTGTTCAGCTTGTTGGGATCGAGCCAGATACGCATGGAGTATTGTGAGCCGTAGGCGTCGATATCCCCCACGCCGTTAATACGGCTGAGCGGGTCCTGAATATTACTGGCGACGTAGTCCGCAATGTCCTGTTTATCCATTGAGCCATCGGTGGAGACAAACGCGATGGTCAAAATGTTGGTATCACCGGTTTTACGTACGGTAACGCCCTGGTTCTGCACCGCCTGGGGCAGCTTACGCATAGCCGACTGAAGCTGGTTTTGTACCTGCTGCACCGCTTCGTCCGGGTCGGTGCCCGCCTTAAAGCTCAGGGTAACCGTCGCTTGTCCCGTGGCGCTGCTTTGCGAGGACATGTACATCAGGTTATCCAGACCCGTCATGTTCTGCTCGATAACCTGCGTCACGGTGTTTTCCAGCGTTTGTGCGGAAGCGCCGGGGTAGTTTGCGGTGACACGCACATTAGGCGGTGCCAGATCGGGATATTGCTCAACAGGAAGAGAAGTAATCGCCAGGACACCTGTCAGACACAACAGGATGGCAAGCACCCAGGCAAAAATGGGGCGATCGATGAAAAAATTCGCCATGTAAAAGTGACCTCGTTTTGCTGCACGTCATTATTGTTTATTGCCCGCCTAACTTTAGCGGTAAGGCCCAGGTCAAACGTGGAGAAATAAAGGAGATAGTGTAAATTATCATGCGCTTTTCCCTGCGCTTGCCTCTTTACCGTTATTTACCCGTTAACGGCGCAGGCACCGGGAACGTCACGCAGACCAGCGTGCCGCCGTTTTGCGGTTGCGAAAAGTGCAGCATGCCTCCGAGTCGTTGTGCGCGCTCACGCATAATGTTCAGTCCGTAGTGTCCGGGCGGTTCGCTTGCCTCGCCAATCCCGATGCCGTTGTCGCGAATGCTGACGCTGTGCGTGCCATCCACCGCCGTTACGCAGCTAACGGTAATTTCGCTGGCCTGGGCGTGCTTAATCGCATTCAGAACGGCTTCCCGGACGATCTGCAATAAATGCACCTGTTTCTGGGCGTCAAGCGCCAGGGAGGAGAGACGACAGTCGAGGTGCAGCCTGGCCTGCGTCTGGCTCTGCAGGGCATCGAGAGACTCCTGCAGCGCTGCGGGTAAATTCGCATGATTTAACGTCAGCCGGAAGGTCGTCAGCAGCTCGCGCAGCTGCTGCCAGGCGTTGTTCAGCTCGCGGGAGAAGTCGGTGATGATAGTTTGCGCGGGAGCATTATCCGCTGGCAACGCGCGTTTAAGCAGGGCAAGCTGGATCCGCAGATAAGACAGCACCTGCGCCAGCGAATCGTGCAGTTCCCGGGCGATGGTGGCGCGTTCTTCCATCAGCAGCAGCTGCTGGTAATGCTTTTGCGCCTGGTTAAAGTACAGCCCGCGCCCGAGCATGGTCGCCACGCTTCTCATCAGCGGGAGGGGAACGCTGTCCGTCTCGCTTTGCCAGCGCAGTTCACCGTAAAGGGTGTCCTGCATCAGTACCGGCAGATTTTGCATCGGGATGCTGCCCGACGCGGTCCCTTCACACAGTCGCCAGTCGTCACTGGTGCGGAGTTCCAGGTAATTCATCTGAGTGTATTCATGGACAATCTGCAATATGTGCCGAAAACAATGGCTGTCTATCTGCCCCGTATTCAACGCCTGGGAGCATTTAAACAGCATGTCGAGCTGCTGGTGGGCTTCGTGCAAATGTCGTGTCTTTTCCGCCACGGAAGCTTCAAGCGACCGATAAAGGGTGTGTAGCTCCCCCGACATATGGTTGAAAGCGCGGGAAAGTTGGCCCAGCTCGTTGGGTAGGGCGGTATCCGGCGCAGGCGTCGTAAATTCACCTCGCTCAATCCGCTCGCTGGCCGCCACCAGATTATTCAGCGGTAATACGACCTGGCGGCGGATACGCCGCAGGGTAAACAGCGTCAGCAGCAGGATCCCGAGGGCGCCAGCCAGAGAGAGGAGGGTCACTGTCTGGATTTTATGTTCACTGTAATGCTGGAGGGCGAGCACAAAGGCATCAATGCGGCCGACAAAATCCTCAATATGCGCGGCATACCATGCGCTGTCACCGCGGGCGATGTGCTTATCCATTTCCAGCCAGGCAAACTGCAGTTGCTGGTAGCGCGTTTTGACATTGCCCGGAACGTACCAGCGGTTCAGCTTTTGCAGGGAAGGTGCGCTCAATGTCTGCCGCCAGTTCTCACGATGCGCCATAAGGGAAGGGCTGTTACGCTGCATCTCGTAACCGAGACGATAGCTCTGCATGCGCAGTGAACCCGCAACGTTGATGGCTTCAGCGTCGCGCTGGCTGCTGGCAAGCGTCAGTAGCGCGACGCTGCTGGTCAGCACGGAGAGAACAATTATCGAAAAGAAAGCCCAGGCAAGGCTTCCGGAAACGGGTCGCTTAACGGTCACAGAACGGCTCTCTGGGAGAAATAATCAGACGTTTCGGGCAGGTGTACATTGCCTGATAACGCAGTGATGAGTAAACACTTTATTCATACGTACAGTAAGGTTATTGCGCCTGGCGCAGCTGGAAACATCATCCAGCGAGAAACGCGCCGTCTGAACCCACGGGCGACAAAGCGAGCGTCACGGCGTAGTATAAACAGACTCATTTTGCCGTGGAGCCCGTATGTCCCTGAACATTACCGTTATCAAAGACAAAATCCTTTCTGAAAATTACTTTGTCCTGCGTAACATCACTTACGATTTAACCCGTAAGAACGGGGACGTTATTCGCCATAAACGCGAAGTCTACGACCGGGGCAATGGCGCTACCATTCTGCTGTATAACCGCGAAAAGCAAAGCGTGGTATTGATTCGTCAGTTTCGGGTGGCGACATGGGTCAATGGCAACGCGGACGGGCGCCTGATTGAAACCTGCGCCGGTCTGCTTGATGACGATGAGCCGGAAGTCTGTATTCGCAAAGAAGCCATAGAGGAAACGGGTTTTGAGGTGGGTGCGGTACAAAAAGTCTTTGAGCTTTTCATGTCTCCAGGCGGGGTGACCGAGCTGGTCCACTTCTTCGTTGCGGAATACACCGACGCTCAGCGTACTCACCGCGGCGGCGGGGTCGAGGATGAAGATATTGAAGTGCTTGAAATGCCCTTCGCTCAGGCGCTGGAAATGGTGAAAAGCGGCGAGATACGCGACGGTAAAGCGGTGATCCTGCTGCAGTATCTGCAAACCAGCGGCGTGATGAACGCCGCGCAGGTCCGGTGATAAGTTATATTTCAGATAAATCTATCCGATAAATCCGATTGAGCCCGCCCGTCCAGGGCACGAAGATACGCCCCAGATTGACCTTTTCGTTTCCGGGGCTGTGCCATTCATGCGCTACTGCGTTTTGCTTCTCTTCTTTTTTTGCGTGCTACCCGCACCTCTGGTGTGGGCTGCACCTGCGCAGCAGTCTTTCTCTGACTGGCAGGTCACCTGCAATAACCAGAATTTTTGCGTTGCCCGAAATACCGGTGAACACCGCGGGCTGGTGATGACGCTGAGCCGTAGCGCTGGGGCAAAAACGGACGCCAGCCTGCGTATCGATCTCGGCGGGCTTTCGGCTCCTCCGGTAAAAGAGCCTGACATCGCCCCCCGACTGCTGCTCGACGACGTTCCCTTAAAACTCAATGCCCAGCACTGGCAGTTAACGCCCTGGCATCTCAAGACTGACGATACGGGTACCCTCACCACGTTTCTGAAAACGATTCAGGAAGGACAGAGGCTGACCCTGCGCGGAGGGAAGCAGACGATCTCTCTGGTCGGACTGAAAGCGGCGCTGCTGTTTATCGACGCTCAGCAAAAGCGCGTGGGGAGCGAAACAGCATGGATTAAAAAAGGGGATAGCCCGCCGCTGAGCGTGCCTCCAGCTCCGGCATTAAAAAAGGTGGCCGTGGTGAACCCCACGCCAACGCCACTCTCCCACGCTGAACTAAACGATCTGCTGGATTACGGCACCTGGCGGATGAACAACAGCCAGTGCTCGCTGGATCCTAACCGCCGCGAAGTGCGCGTCACCGCATTAACGGATGATAAAGCGCTGCTGATCGTCAGCTGCGAGGCGGGGGCTTACAATACGGTCGATCTGGCGTGGCTGGTATCGCGTAAAAAACCGTTTACCGCGCGCAGCGTCAGGCTGCGTCTGCCGTTTACCCCGTCCAGTCAGAGTAGCGATATGGAACTGATGAACGCCAGCTTCGATGAAAAAACACGCGAGCTGACGACGCTCGCACTGGGGCGTGGGATCGGTGATTGTGGGATCCAGACGCGCTGGCGTTTCGACGGCCAGCGCTTCCGCCTGGTGCGGTATGCGGAAGAGCCAAGCTGCGATAACTGGAACGGGCCGGACGCCTGGCCCACGCTGTGGATCACGCGGTAGTCCGGCTTACGATTTGATGGTGTTGTAGGCCGGGTAAGGCGTAGCCGCCACCCGGCAACGAAGACCGCACTAAAGCACGCTCAACGCCTTCTCCACCACGTTCTCAACGGTAAAGCCGAAGTACGGGAACAGCTTGTCGGCAGGGGCGGACTCACCGTAGCCCCGCATACCGACAATCGCCCCCTTCAGCCCCACATACTTATACCAGTAGTCGGCAATTCCCGCTTCCACCGCCACGCGCGCCGCGACGCTGGAGGGGAGCACCGATTCACGGTATGCCTCGTCCTGGGAATCAAAGATATCCGTTGAAGGCAGGGAAACGACGCGCACCGCGTGACCTTCGGCAGTCAGTTTCTCCGCCGCTTTCACCGTGATTTCCACCTCAGAACCCGTGGCAATCAGGATCACGTCCGGTTTGCCGCCGCTGTCCTTCAGGATGTACCCGCCGCGGGCGATATTTTTCACCTGCTCCGGGGTGCGCTCAATCTGCGCCAGGTTTTGACGCGACAGGATCAGCGCCGTCGGGCCGTTATGGCGCTCAACCGCCAGCTTCCAGCCCACTGCCGCTTCGACCTGATCGCACGGACGCCATGTGCTGAAGTTTGGCGTTAAGCGCAGGCTCGCCAGCTGTTCCACCGCCTGGTGCGTCGGGCCATCTTCACCCAGCCCGATAGAGTCGTGGGTGTAGACCATGATCTGCCGGGCCTTCATCAGCGCCGCCATGCGCGCTGCGTTACGGGCGTACTCAACGAACATCAGGAAGGTGGCGGTGTAGGGCACGAAGCCGCCGTGATGGGCGATACCGTTGGCAATGGCGGTCATCCCGAACTCGCGCACGCCGTAGTGGATATAGTTTCCGGCGATGTCCTCTTTCAGCGATTTCGAGCCCGACCAGATGGTCAGGTTACTCGGCGCCAGATCCGCCGAGCCGCCGAGCAGTTCGGGCAGGATAGGGCCGATGGCATTCAGGGTGTTTTGCGACGCCTTACGGGTGGCGATTTTCGCCGGGTTAGACTGCAGGTTTTCAATCAGTGCCTGGGTTTTATCGTCCCAGTCTTCCGGCAGACCACCGCTCATGCGGCGGGAAAACTCAGCCGCCAGTTCCGGGTATGCTTTTTTGTAGGCGGCAAATTTTTCGTTCCAGGCATGCTGGGCTTTTTCACCCGTTTCGCGCGCATCCCATGCCTTGTAGATCTCTTTCGGGATCTCAAACGGCGGGTATTTCCAGCCCAGTTTCTGTCGGGTCAGTGCCACCTCTTCTTCGCCGAGCGCCGCGCCGTGCGCTTCTTCTTTACCTGCTTTGTTTGGTGAGCCAAAGCCGATGACCGTACGGCAGATAATCAGGGACGGTTTGTCCTTCACGCTCTGCGCTTCCTGAATCGCTTTTTTCACCGCTTCGGGATCGTGGCCGTCGATCTCATGCACGACGTGCCAGTGATAGGCTTCGAAGCGTTTCGCCGTGTCGTCGGTGAACCAGCCCTCGGTTTCCCCGTCAATGGAGATGCCGTTGTGGTCGTAAAAGCCGATCAGCTTGCCGAGCCCCAGCGTGCCCGCCAGCGAGCAGACTTCATGCGAAATCCCCTCCATCAGGCAACCGTCACCCATAAACACGTACGTGTAGTGATCGACAATCTCGTGGTCCGGCTGGTTAAACTGTGCCGCCAGCGTGCGTTCGGCAATCGCGAGTCCGACGGCGTTGGCCAGCCCCTGACCCAGCGGTCCGGTGGTGGTTTCGACACCCGGCGTATAGCCGATTTCCGGGTGACCCGGGGTTTTCGAATGCAGCTGGCGGAAATTCTTCAGCTCCTCAAGCGGCAGATCATAGCCGGACAGGTGCAGCAGGCTGTAGAGCAGCATCGAGGCGTGGCCGTTAGACAGAATAAAGCGGTCACGATCGTACCAGGCAGGATCGTTGGGGTTGTGCTTCAGGAAGTCGTTCCACAACACTTCGGCAATATCAGCCATGCCCATGGGGGCGCCAGGGTGGCCGGAATTGGCTTTCTGCACGGCATCCATGCTGAGGGCGCGGATGGCATTGGCGAGCTCTTTACGGGACATAGTTCACTCCATGGCAAGGTTAAAGTTTGGCGGCGAGTAGGTCTTCAAGTTTGCGCTGGTCGACGGCGAACAGGCGGATGCCTTCCGCCAGTTTATCCACGGCCATCGCGTCCTGATTGTGCTCCCAGCGGAACTCGGCTTCGGTCATGGCCTTCGGTTTCGGCAGGACGGTGGAGGTTGGCACCAGTTTGCGGATCACCGTCTCTTCTTTGTCCTGTAATTCTTTAAGCAGGTTAGGGGAGATGGTCAGGCGGTCGCAGCCTGCCAGGGCGAGGATCTGCTCGGTACGGCGGAAGCTGGCCCCCATCACGATGGTTTCATAGCGGTGCTGTTTGTAGTAGTCGTAGATATTTCGCACTGACTTCACGCCCGGATCTTCCTCGACTACGTACGGGTCCATGGGCTGTTTCGCCTGATACCAGTCGTAGATGCGCCCGACAAACGGCGAGACGAGGAACACGCCCGCTTCAGCACAGGCGCGTGCCTGTGCAAACGAGAACAGCAGCGTCAGGTTGCAGTGGATACCCTCTTTTTCCAGCACCTCTGCCGCGCGGATACCTTCCCACGTCGACGCGAGCTTGATCAGAATGCGTGACGTATCAATTCCCTGCTCCTGGTAGAGTTCAACCAGACGACGCGCTTTCGTAATACTCTTTTCTTTATCGAACGAGAGGCGGGCGTCCACTTCGGTCGAGACGCGTCCTGGAATGCTTTTCAGAATTTCTGCACCAAAATTAACCGCCAGTTTGTCGCTGGCTTCGGCAACCTGTTGCTCCTGCGTTTTGCCGCGCTTCTTGCCGTAAGCAATCGCGTCATCAATCAGATGGCTAAAATGGGCAAGCCCTGCCGCTTTCAGAAGCAGGGAAGGGTTGGTGGTCGCGTCCTCCGGCTGATAGTGGCGAATCGACTCGATATCGCCGCTGTCCGCAACCACGGTGGTGAATTGTTTGATGCCGTCTAGCTGGTTCATAAATCATTACTCCTTGGAAATAAAAGAGTTAGATGAGTGCGTTAGTTCACACTTCTGAGAAAATCATGATGGACTTAACAAAAAAGCATAGCAGACGGGGGAGGCATTGCTTTTGAGACGGGTAACATGGCTGTTATAAATTGATAACAATTTTTAATGTGTGATGGTGAGAGTTTGGCAGCCTTCAAAGTTTATGCGCTGTCCTGAGGCGATACTAGGCGGCACACCAGGGTGTGCATCAGGATCGCAAACGTCACCCTTTTGACCGATACGTGAAAGGAAAAATAAGATGGATGAGCAGTTGAAACAGAGTGCCCTCGATTTTCACGAGTTCCCCGTTCCGGGCAAAATCCAGGTTTCCCCAACCAAGCCGCTGGCGACTCAGCGCGATCTGGCTCTTGCCTACTCACCGGGCGTGGCGGCACCGTGTCTGGAAATCGAAAAAGATCCGCTGGCGGCCTATAAGTACACCGCGCGCGGTAACCTGGTCGCGGTGATCTCTAACGGTACGGCGGTACTCGGCCTTGGCAACATTGGTGCGCTGGCGGGTAAGCCGGTGATGGAAGGGAAGGGCGTTCTATTCAAGAAATTCGCCGGTATCGACGTGTTCGATATCGAAGTGGACGAGCTGGACCCGGATAAATTCATTAACGTCGTCGCCGCGCTGGAGCCAACCTTCGGCGGTATCAACCTGGAAGACATCAAAGCGCCGGAATGTTTCTATATCGAGCAGAAGCTGCGCGAGCGTATGAACATCCCCGTGTTCCATGACGACCAGCACGGTACGGCCATTATCAGCACCGCCGCCATTCTGAACGGCCTGCGCGTGGTCGAGAAAAATCTTTCCGACGTGCGTATGGTGGTCTCCGGCGCGGGCGCGGCGGCCATCGCCTGTATGAACCTGCTGGTGGCGCTGGGGATGCAGAAACACAACATCGTGGTTTGCGATTCCAAAGGCGTGATCTACAAAGGCCGTGAGCCAAACATGGCGGAAACCAAAGCGGCGTATGCGGTGGACGATGACGGCAAACGCACGCTTGAGGACGTGATTGACGGTGCGGACATCTTCCTTGGCTGCTCGGGCCCGAAAGTGCTGACCCAGGAGATGGTGAAGAAGATGGCGCGTGCGCCAATGATCCTGGCCCTGGCGAACCCTGAACCGGAAATTCTGCCGCCGCTGGCGAAAGCGGTGCGTGAAGACGCCATTATCTGTACCGGCCGTTCGGACTACCCGAACCAGGTGAACAACGTGCTCTGCTTCCCGTTCATCTTCCGTGGCGCGCTGGACGTTGGTGCAACGGCGATCAACGAAGAGATGAAGCTGGCAGCGGTTCACGCCATCGCGGAACTGGCGCATGCCGAGCAGAGCGAAGTGGTGGCTTCTGCCTATGGCGATCAGGATCTGAGCTTCGGGCCTGACTACATCATCCCTAAACCGTTTGACCCGCGACTGATCGTGAAGATCGCGCCAGCGGTGGCCAAAGCGGCAATGGACTCCGGGGTGGCAACGCGTCCGATCCAGGACTTCGACGCTTACGTTGATAAACTCACCGAGTTCGTCTACAAAACCAACCTGTTTATGAAGCCAATTTTCTCTCAGGCCCGCGCGGACGCAAAACGCGTGGTGCTGGCGGAAGGGGAAGAGGCGCGCGTGCTGCATGCCACCCAGGAGCTGGTGAGCCTCGGGCTGGCGAAGCCGATCCTGATTGGTCGTCCGAGCGTCATCGAGATGCGCATTCAGAAACTGGGGCTGCAGATTAAGCCGGGTGTGGACTTTGAGATCGTCAATAACGAATCCGATCCGCGCTTTAAAGAGTACTGGAACGAATACTACGCGATCATGAAGCGTCGTGGGATCACCCAGGAGCAGGCGCAGCGGGCGGTGATCAGCAATACCACGGTGATCGGCGCGATTATGGTCCATCGCGGCGAAGCGGATGCGCTGATCTGCGGTACCATCGGCGATTACCACGAGCATTTCAGCGTGGTGCAGGAGATCTTCGGCTACCGCGAAGGGGTTCACGCCGCCGGAGCGATGAACGCGCTGCTGCTGCCAAGCGGGAACACGTTTATCGCCGATACCTACGTTAACGACGATCCAACCCCGGACGAGCTGGCGGAGATCACCGTGATGGCGGCAGAAACCGTGCGTCGCTTTGGTATTGAGCCGAAAGTGGCGCTGCTGTCGCACTCTAACTTTGGTTCGTCTAAATCAGCGGCGGCGTGCAAAATGCGTCAGACGCTGGAGCGGGTGCGCGAGCGTGCGCCGGAGCTGATGATTGACGGAGAAATGCACGGCGATGCCGCGCTGGTGGAAAGCATCCGCAACGAGCGTATGCCGGACAGTCCGCTGAAAGGCTCGGCAAACATCCTGATTATGCCGAACGTGGAAGCGGCGCGTATCAGCTACAACCTGCTGCGCGTATCCAGCTCTGAAGGGGTGACCGTAGGGCCGGTACTGATGGGCGTGGCGAAACCGGTGCATGTATTAACGCCGATTGCCTCTGTGCGACGCATCGTGAACATGGTGGCGCTGGCGGTGGTTGAGGCGCAGACGCAGCCTCTGTAGCGGCGGTGCGTCGGGTGGCGCGTTCGCTTACCCGACCTACGGGTTAACCAGGCCGGATAAGCGCAGCGCCGTCCGGCAATTACACCCAGTCGCGTACTTTCAGAAACTCACTCAAGGCAGCCTCCGGGCTGCCTTCTTTTGGCTCGTAACAGTATTCCCAGCGTACCAGCGGCGGCATCGACATTAAAATCGACTCCGTGCGCCCGCCGGTCTGCAGGCCGAAGAGCGTCCCGCGATCCCACACCAGGTTAAACTCCACGTAGCGCCCGCGGCGATAAAGCTGGAATTCGCGCTCGCGCACGCCATAGTCGATATCTTTACGTCGTTCGACAATGGGCAAATAGGCCTCAGTAAAGCCTTCGCCCACCGCGCGCATAAAGCTGAACGCGGTATCAAAATCGGGCGTGTTGAGATCGTCAAAGAACAGTCCACCGATGCCGCGCTGCTCGTCGCGGTGCTTCAGGTAAAAGTAGTCATCGCACCACTTTTTAAATTTCGGGTAGACGTCTTCGCCAAACGGCAGACAAAGGTCGCGCGCGGTGGTGTGCCAATGCACGGCATCCTCTTCGAAACCGTAGTAGGGCGTTAAGTCGAAACCGCCGCCGAACCACCAGACCGGATCAGCCCCCGGTTTTTCGGCAATGAAAAAGCGTACGTTAGCGTGACTGGTCGGCACAAACGGATTATGCGGATGCACCACCAGCGAAACGCCCATCGCTTCAAAACTTCGGCCCGCCAGCTCAGGACGATGCGCTGTCGCAGAGGCGGGCATAGCGTCACCATGAACGTGGGAAAAATTCACCCCCGCCTGTTCAAAGATGCCGCCATTTCGCAATACGCGGCTGCGGCCACCGCCGCCTGCCTCACGCTGCCAGTTATCCTCCTGAAATTCACCGCCGTCTGCGGCGGCCAGTTTCTGGCAAATCTCATCCTGCAGTTGCAGCAGGAACGTTTTGACCAGTTGAGCATTGGGTTTCATTAACGTTTCCTGGCGTGCGCTTTTTGGTTATCGAACCAGTTGAAGTAACTGATAATGCCGGAGGCGATGGCGTTAGCAATCTTCTGGCGAAACGCCGTGGTGCCGAGCAGCCGCTCTTCTTCCGGATTGGTAATAAAAGATGTTTCCACGAGTACGGACGGAATTGAAGGTGACTTCAGCACCACAAACGCCGCCTGCTCGGTGCTTTTACTGTGCAAGCGGTGCACCGGCTTAATCCGTTTGAGGATATGCGAGCCGAGCGTCAGGCTATTTTTGATAGTGTCCGTCTGCACGAGGTCGAACAGCACCTGCTGTAACAGATGATCTTTGTCCGTGGCCTTCTTCCCGGCCACTTCATCCGCCCGGTTCTCACGGTCGGAGAGGTATTTTGCCATGGCGCTACTGGCCCCACGGTTGGACAGGGCAAACACCGACGCGCCCGCGGCTGACGGGTTGGTAAAGCCGTCAGCGTGAATCGACATAAACAGATCCGCGCCGTGTTGATGGGCGATCTCCACGCGGTCATACAGCGGGATAAAGGTGTCGCCAGAGCGCGTCAGACGGGCGTCAATGCCGTTGCTGCGTAAAATTGCGCGCACGTTTTTTGCAATCGCCAGCACGACGTGTTTTTCTTTTGACCCGTTTTTACCGATGGCGCCGGTATCAATCCCGCCGTGGCCCGGGTCCAGCATCACCAGACGCTTTGCGCCGGGCTTTTTGGTTTTGGGTTTACTGTGTCCGTTACTGGTTTTGAGCGTGCTCTCGTCTTTCGCCTGAGCCTGCTTTGCAATACCGGTTAACGTTAAGGCCGCCAGCCCCGCTTTGAGAACCTGACGACGCGATGTGAGTGCTTTTAATGGTTTGAATGTGCTCATGCGGCCTGAATACTAAAAAAAGGGGTCCTGGTGTTATATCGTATCGTGTTTCCCGTTACGACAGTCCTTATTGAGAATTGTTTTACTTTTCATTTCAATACGTGACAAAGTGACATTATGCCAAATTTTGGCGAGATTTTCCCCGGTTATTGGCTAAACGTCCCGTACGCGCCATAATCACTGTTTTTGAACCCGAAAAGGCGGTTAATACCATGGAGATACGCGTTTTTCGCCAGGAAGATTTCGAAGAGGTGATCACCCTTTGGGAGCGCTGCGATTTGCTGCGTCCGTGGAACGATCCGGAGATGGACATCGAACGGAAGGTGAATCACGACGTCAGTCTGTTTCTGGTCGCGGAAGTGAATGGCGAGGTTGTCGGCACCGTCATGGGCGGATATGACGGCCATCGCGGCTCGGCTTATTATCTTGGGGTCCATCCGGAATACCGTGGGCGTGGCATCGCGAATGCGTTACTGAACCGGCTTGAGAAGAAGCTGATTGCTCGCGGCTGCCCGAAAATTCAGATCATGGTGCGGGAAGATAACGACGTGGTGCTGGGCATGTATGAACGTCTGGGCTATGAGCACTCTGACGTGCTGAATTTAGGTAAACGCCTGATCGAAGATGAAGAGTACTGAGATCCATCCGGCAGACTATGACGCGCAGGGCCGCCTCAGGCTGCCTTTTTTATTCTGGTGCGTTCTGCTGCTGCAGGCGCGAACCTGGGTGCTGTTTGTGATGGCTGGCGCGTCGCGCGGGCAGGGCGACACGCTGCTGAATCTCTTCTATCCCGATCACGATGCCTTCTGGCTTGGCTTACTGCCGGGCATTCCCGCCGTTCTGGCGTTTTTGGTCAGCGGACGGCGGCATCTGATTCCACGCTTTTGGGGCGCGCTTCGCTGGCTGCTGATCATTGCCCAGACTGCGCTACTGTTCTGGCAGCCTGTACTCTGGTGGTACGGTGAACCGCTAACGGGTATCGGGATTGCGCTGGTGATCGCGGATATTGTGGCGTTGCTGTGGCTGCTGACAAATCCCCGGCTACGCGCCTGTTTTACGCAAGAGTCAGATTAGAACGGCACTTTTTACCGAAGTCGTACTCCAACAAGCGTTGATTTAACACGTAAGGACGTTTCAATGAAATCGCTGCGTTTACTTTTATGCGCTCTCCCGCTGGCATTAACCGGCTGTTCAACGCTCTCCTCCATCAACTGGTCCGCAGCCTATCCGTGGAACTGGTTTGGCGCGTCCACGGAAGTGACCGAGCAGGGCGTAGGAAAAATTACCGCATCAACCGCGCTCGATCAGGATGCCATTCAGGATGCCCTGAGCAGTGACTACCGCCTGCGTAGCGGCATGAAAACCGAGAATGGCAACATTGTGCGGTACTTTGAAGCGCTAAAAGGGGACAAACTGGCGCTGGTGATTAATGGCGATAAAGGCACGGTGAACCGCATTGCGGTGCTCGACGACGAAATCCCGACCGCCAGCGGTGTGAAAGTGGGTACGCCGTTTAGCGATCTGTATAAACAAGCCTTTGGCAACTGCACCAGCGCGCCTTCCGACGAGGGCGTCGCGGTGGAATGTAAGGCGGAAGGCAGCCAGCACATCAGCTATGTCTTCACCGGTACCTGGAGCGGTCCGGAGGGATTAATGCCGTCTGACGACACGCTGAAAAGCTGGAAAGTGAGCAAAATAGTCTGGAAGCAGTAATTTGCGCCTGAACAAACCGCCTCGCTGAAATCCGGGTATAATACCCGCCATCAATGCCACGCTGACGTGGCATCTTTATTTCAGGAGGAGCGATGTCTCAGGTTCAGAGTGGCATTTTGCCAGAACATTGCCGCGCGGCGATTTGGATCGAAGCCAATGTCAAAGGGGACGTGGATGCCCTGCGTGCGGCCAGTAAAGCGTTTGTTGATAAACTGGCGACTTTCCAGGCCAAATTCCCGGATGCCCATCTCGGCGCCGTTGTTGCTTTTGGCAATAACGTCTGGCGTCAGCTGAGCGGCGGCGAAGGGGCGGAAGAGCTGAAAGACTTTATCCCTTACGGTAAAGGTCTGGCTCCGGCCACCCAGTACGATCTGCTCATTCATATTCTCTCTCTGCGTCACGATGTTAACTTCTCCGTTGCCCAGGCCGCGGTGGCAGCGTTCGGCGACAGCATTGAGGTGCAGGAAGAAGTTCACGGTTTCCGTTGGGTAGAAGAGCGCGATCTGAGCGGCTTCGTCGACGGCACGGAAAACCCGGCGGGTGAAGAGACGCGTCGTGACGTGGCGGTCATCAAAGATGGCGTGGATGCGGGCGGCAGTTACGTGTTCGTGCAGCGCTGGGAGCATAATCTCAAGCAGCTTAACCGCATGAGCGTGCATGACCAGGAGATGATGATTGGTCGCACCAAAGAGGCGAACGAAGAGATCGACGGCGATGACCGTCCGGTGACCTCTCACCTGACCCGCGTTGACCTCAAAGAAGAGGGCAAAGGGCTGAAGATTGTCCGCCAGAGCCTGCCGTATGGCACCGCAAGCGGCACCCATGGTCTTTACTTCTGCGCGTACTGCGCACGCCTGTATAACATCGAGCAGCAGTTGATGAGCATGTTCGGCGACACTGACGGCAAGCGCGACGCGATGCTGCGCTTCACCAAACCGGTAACCGGCGGCTACTACTTCGCGCCGTCCGTTGAGCGTCTGCTGGCGCTTTAACGCCCCTCACCCGAACCCTCTCCCCGCAGGGGAGAGGGGGATTGCAGCCTTATTCCCTTTTCTGCTTCTAAATCACCAAACGGTATATAAAACCGTTACTCCTTTCGACCTCGTTATAAATATTATGACTATAAGATAGTCATCACATTTATAAGGGTGCGTAATGGCCGTTACTGTACTGAAAAAAGGAACTCTGGCGCTGGCAGGTTTATTGCTGGTGGCCCAGGCGCAGGCGACTGAGCTGCTGAACAGTTCGTATGACGTCTCCCGCGAGCTGTTTGCCGCCCTTAACCCACCGTTTGAACAGCAGTGGGCGAAAGACAATAACGGCGATAAGCTGACCATCAAACAGTCCCATGCAGGTTCTTCCAAACAGGCGCTGGCGATATTGCAGGGACTGAAGGCGGATGTCGTGACCTACAACCAGGTTACTGACGTGCAGATCCTGCACGACAAGGGCAAACTTATCCCTGCTGACTGGCAGAGCCGTCTGCCGAATAACAGCTCGCCGTTCTATTCCACCATGGGCTTCCTGGTGCGTAAAGGTAACCCGAAAAATATCCACGACTGGAGCGACCTGGTGCGTTCTGACGTGAAGCTGATTTTCCCGAACCCAAAAACCTCCGGTAACGCGCGTTACACCTATTTGGCGGCGTGGGGTGCGGCGGACAAGGCCGACGGTAACGATAAAGCCAAAACCGAGCAGTTCATGACCCAGTTCCTGAAAAACGTTGAAGTGTTTGATACCGGCGGCCGCGGGGCAACCACCACCTTCGCAGAACGTGGGCTGGGCGATGTGCTGATCAGCTTTGAGTCGGAAGTGAACAATATCCGCAAACAGTATGAAGCGCAGGGCTTTGAGGTGGTTATCCCGAAAACCAACATTCTGGCCGAATTCCCGGTGGCGTGGGTGGATAAAAACGTGAAGGCAAATGGTACTGAGAAAGCGGCAAAAGCCTATCTCAACTATCTGTACAGCCCGCAGGCGCAGACCATCATTACCGATTACTACTACCGCGTGAATAACCCGGACGTGATGAACAAACTGAAGGATAAATTCCCGCAGACCGCACTGTTCCGCGTGGAAGATCATTTCGGCTCCTGGCCTGAGGTGATGAAAACGCACTTTGCCAGCGGCGGTGAGTTAGACAAGTTGCTGGCGGCGGGGCGTAAGTAATGTTTGCAGTCTCGACCAAACGCGTGCTGCCGGGCTTTACCTTAAGTCTGGGGACCAGCCTGCTGTTCGTCTGCCTGATCCTGTTGTTGCCGCTCAGCGCACTGGTTATGCAGCTTGCGCAGATGAGCTGGGCGCAATACTGGGACGTGGTCACCAACCCGCAGGTGGTGGCCGCCTATAAAGTGACGCTGCTGTCGGCGTTTGTCGCCTCCATTTTTAACGGTGTGTTCGGCCTGCTGATGGCGTGGATCTTAACCCGCTATCGTTTCCCTGGCCGCACGCTGCTTGACGCACTGATGGATCTGCCGTTTGCGCTGCCGACGGCTGTTGCGGGCTTAACCCTTGCGTCGCTCTTCTCCGTGAACGGACTGTACGGTGAGTGGCTGGCAAAGCTTGATATCAAAGTCACCTATACCTGGCTTGGTATCGCGGTGGCGATGGCCTTTACCAGCATCCCGTTTGTGGTGCGTACCGTGCAGCCGGTGCTGGAAGAGTTGGGTCCGGAATATGAAGAAGCGGCGGAAACGCTGGGGGCCTCGCGCTGGCAGAGTTTCCGCAAGGTCGTGTTGCCGGAACTCTCCCCGGCGCTGATGGCGGGCGTTGCGCTGTCGTTTACCCGCAGCCTCGGTGAATTCGGCGCGGTGATTTTTATCGCCGGGAACATTGCCTGGAAGACGGAGGTCACCTCGCTGATGATCTTCATCCGTCTTCAGGAGTTTGATTATCCGGCGGCGAGCGCCATTGCTTCGGTGATCCTCGCAGCCTCACTGCTGCTGCTGTACTCAATTAACACTCTGCAAAGTCGCTTTGGTCGACGTGTGGTAGGTCACTGATGGCGGAAGTTACGCAATTGAAGCGATACGATGCTCCCCGTATCAACTGGGGTAAATGGTTTCTGATTGGTGTGGGCGTGCTGGTGTCCGCCCTCATTCTCGTCGTGCCGACGGTGTATATCTTCGTTCAGGCGTTCAGCAAGGGGCTGATGCCCGCGCTGGAGAACCTGGCGAATCCGGACATGCTCCATGCCATCTGGCTGACCGTACTGATTGCCCTGATCACCGTGCCGGTGAACCTGGTGTTCGGGACGCTACTGGCGTGGCTGGTGACGCGTTTTAACTTCCCGGGACGTCAGCTGCTGCTGACCCTGCTGGATATTCCGTTTGCCGTGTCGCCGGTGGTGGCGGGTCTGGTGTACCTGCTCTTTTACGGCTCTAACGGCCCGCTGGGCGGCTGGCTGGATGAGCATAACCTGCAGGTCATGTTCGCCTGGCCGGGTATGGTGCTGGTGACTATCTTCGTGACGTGTCCGTTTGTGGTGCGCGAACTGGTGCCGGTGATGTTAAGCCAGGGGAGCAACGAAGACGAAGCGGCGGTGCTGCTGGGCGCGTCAGGCTGGCAGATGTTCCGTCGCGTGACGCTGCCAAATATCCGCTGGGCGCTGCTTTACGGCGTGGTGCTGACCAACGCCCGAGCGATTGGTGAGTTTGGTGCCGTTTCCGTCGTATCCGGCTCCATCCGCGGTGAAACCCTGTCGCTGCCGTTACAGATTGAATTACTGGAACAGGACTACAACACCGTCGGTTCCTTTACTGCCGCAGCGTTACTGACGCTGATGGCTATTTTGACCCTGTTTTTGAAGAGTGTGGTGCAGTGGCGTTTAGAGAATCAGGAAAAACGTCAGCATCAGGAGGGAAATCATGAGCATTGAGATTGCCAATATTAAGAAGTCTTTTGGTCGCACCCAGGTGCTGAATGATATCTCGCTGGATATCCCTTCCGGACAAATGGTGGCGCTGCTGGGGCCGTCTGGCTCGGGTAAAACCACGCTGCTGCGTATTATCGCCGGGCTTGAGCATCAGACCAGCGGGCACATTCGCTTTCACGGCACCGATGTGAGCCGCCTGCATGCCCGCGATCGTAAAGTGGGTTTTGTGTTCCAGCACTATGCGCTGTTCCGCCACATGACCGTGTTTGACAACATTGCGTTTGGCCTGACCGTGCTGCCGCGTCGCGAACGCCCGGATGCCGCCACCATCAAAGCCAAAGTGACTAAGCTGCTGGAGATGGTGCAGCTGGCACATCTGGCGGATCGTTTCCCGGCGCAGCTGTCTGGCGGACAGAAACAGCGTGTCGCGCTGGCACGTGCGTTGGCCGTTGAGCCGCAAATTCTGCTGCTGGACGAACCGTTCGGCGCGCTGGATGCGCAGGTGCGTAAAGAACTTCGCCGCTGGCTGCGTCAGCTGCATGAAGAGCTGAAGTTTACCAGCGTCTTTGTGACCCACGATCAGGAAGAGGCGATGGAAGTGGCGGACCGCGTGGTGGTCATGAGCCAGGGCAACATCGAGCAGGTTGACGAGCCGGAGCAGCTCTGGCGTGAACCGGCGACCCGTTTCGTGCTGGAATTTATGGGTGAAGTGAACCGTCTGCAGGGCACCATTCGCGGTGGACAGTTCCACGTCGGCGCGCACCGCTGGCCGCTGGGCTATACCTCCGCGCATCAGGGGCCGGTCGATCTGTTCCTGCGTCCGTGGGAAGTGGACGTGAGCCGCCGCACCAGCCTGGATTCACCGCTGCCAGTGCAGGTACTGGAAGCTAGCCCTAAAGGGCACTACACCCAATTGGTGGTACAGCCGCTGGGCTGGTATACCGAGCCGCTGACCGTCGTCATGCGCGATGATGTGCCGCCGCACCGGGGCGAGCGTCTGTTTGTCGGCCTGCAGCATGCCCGTATTTATCACGGGAAGGAGCGCATCGAGACGCGCGAGAATATTGCTCTGGCGGAGTCAGCCTGATAGGTTATTAGGATGTTTATCGCCCGGTGGCGCAGCGCTTACCGGGCCTACAGTTATCACTGAGTCTTGTAGGCCGGGATCGCTGCGCGCCCCCGGCTTTTTTATTGAGTAAAAATCGTGAATACACTCGAACATACCATCGGCAATACCCCTCTGGTCAAACTACAACGCATGGGGTTTGCCAACGGCAGCGAAATCTGGGTCAAACTTGAGGGCAATAATCCGGCAGGTTCGGTGAAAGACCGTGCGGCGCTGTCGATGATTGTTCAGGCTGAAAAACGCGGTGAGATAAAGCCCGGCGACGTGTTGATTGAGGCCACCAGCGGCAATACCGGGATTGCACTGGCAATGATTGCGGCATTGAAAGGCTACCGCATGAAGCTGCTGATGCCGGACAACATGAGCCAGGAGCGCCGTGCCGCAATGCGTGCCTACGGGGCCGAGCTGATTCTGGTCACCAAAGAGCAGGGGATGGAAGGCGCACGCGATTTAGCCTTAGAAATGGCGGAGCGCGGCGAAGGTAAGTTGCTCGATCAGTTCAACAACCCGGATAACCCCTACGCGCATTACACCACCACCGGCCCGGAAATCTGGCAGCAAACCGACGGACGTATTACCCATTTTGTCTCCAGCATGGGCACCACCGGCACCATCACCGGCGTGTCGCGTTTTCTGCGCGAGCAGGAAAAAGCCGTCACTATCGTTGGCCTGCAGCCAGAAGAGGGGAGCAGCATTCCGGGGATTCGCCGCTGGCCAGCAGAATACATGCCGGGTATTTTTAATGCGCAGCTGGTGGATCAGGTGCTGGATATTCACCAGCGCGAGGCGGAGAATACCATGCGTGAGCTGGCCGTACGTGAAGGCATCTTCTGCGGGGTCAGCTCGGGTGGCGCGGTAGCGGGGGCGTTGCGCGTTGCGCAGGCGAATCCAGGCGCTGTTGTGGTCGCGATTATCTGCGACCGCGGCGATCGCTATCTGTCTACCGGCGTCTTTGGTGAAGAGAGTTATTCGCAGGGGGCGGGAATTTAAGCGTCATGGAGATGATTTTATTCCGGGATAACACCCGGGCGCAGCAAACCGATATTGTCGCAGTGCAGTCGCAGGTGGTTTATGGCAGCGTGGGGAACAGCATTGCGGTTCCGAATATTCGTACCCACAGGCTGAACGTCACCGCCGTGCCGACGGTATTGTTCAGCAATACGCCGCACTATGACACTTTCTACGGCGGCGTGATCCCCGATGAGTGGTTCAGCGGCTACCTGAAGGCGCTTGAAGAACGCGAGATCCTGCGCGAGCTTAAAGCGGTCACCACCGGTTATATGGGCAGCGCCAGCCAGATCGCCCTGCTGGCTGAGTGGCTGAAGGCGGTCAAAGCGCACCATCCTGACCTGCTGGTTCTGGTTGACCCGGTTATTGGCGACATTGACAGTGGAATGTACGTGAAGCCGGATATTCCGCAAGCGTATCGGGAGCACCTGTTGCCGCTGGCGCAGGGCATTACGCCAAACGTCTATGAACTGGAAGTATTAAGCGGAAAACCGTGCCGCACGCCGGAAAGCGCCGTCGCGGCAGCGCAGGGGCTGCTTTCCGATACCCTGAAATGGGTGGCGATTACCAGCGCGCCGGTCGCTGACGACCCGCACAACATCCACGTGGTGCTGGTGACGAAAGAGGGCGTTACCGTTAGCGCGCATCCGCGCGTAGAAACCGATCTGAAAGGGACGGGCGATCTGTTCTGTTCCGAGCTGGTCAGTGGTATCGTTGAGGGGAAAACCGTTGCCGATGCTATCCGCATGGCGGGGGATCGGGTGACTGACGTGATGTTGTACACCCAGTCGAAAGGGTACGACGAGCTTATCCTTCCCGCATAAACAAAAATGGCGCCCGAAGGCGCCATTTTTCTGTACGGCAAGAATTACTTCTTGATGCGGATAACCGGGGTTTCACCCACGGTGACGCTGCCAGACAGTTTGATCAGTTCTTTGATTTCGTCCATGTTGGAGATAACAACCGGCGTCAGGGTAGACTTGGCTTTTTCTTCCAGCAGTGGCAGATCGAATTCAATGACCGGGTCGCCAACTTTCACACGCTGGCCTTCTTCCGCGATACGTTTGAAGCCTTCGCCTTTCAGTTCAACGGTGTCGATACCGAAGTGAACGAACAGTTCGATACCGCTATCAGATTCGATAGAGAACGCATGGTTGGTTTCAAAAATTTTACCGATGGTGCCGTCAACTGGAGCAACCATTTTGTTGCCAGTTGGTTTGATAGCAATGCCATCACCAACGATTTTCTCAGCAAACACTACATCCGGCACGTCTTCGATGTTGACGATCTCGCCGGAGAGCGGAGCAACAATCTCAATAGTTCCGGAGTCTTTCTTATCATCAGAAACCAGAGATTTCAGTTTATCGAACAAACCCATGATCTTCTCCTAAGCAGTAATTTGGGCCGCATCTCGTGGATTAGCAGATTGTTTTTTCTTCAATGAACTTGTTAACCAGCGTCATTAACTCGTCCGTTGTCGGTTGAGCAAGAGCCTGCTCTGCTAACACCTTCGCATCTTCGAAGTTCGTGTTACGGATAATCTTCTTAATGCGCGGGATGGAAATGGCGCTCATAGAGAATTCGTCCAGACCCATACCCAGCAACAGAAGTGTAGCACGTTCGTCGCCTGCAAGCTCACCACACATGCCAGTCCATTTACCTTCTGCATGAGAAGCATCAATAACTTGCTTGATCAAGTTCAGTACGGACGGTGACATTGGCTGGTAGAGATGTGAAATCATATCATTACCACGGTCAACTGCCAGGGTGTACTGCGTTAAATCATTGGTGCCGATACTAAAGAAATCAACTTCTTTGGCTAAATGACGCGCAATGGTCGCGGCTGCTGGGGTTTCCACCATCACGCCGATCTCGATTGACTCGTCAAACGCTTTACCTTCGTCGCGCAGTTCCTGTTTGTAGATTTCGATCTCTTTCTTCAGTGCACGCACTTCTTCAACAGAGATGATCATCGGGAACATGATGCGCAGTTTACCGAAAGCAGAGGCACGCAGAATTGCGCGCACCTGGTCACGCAGGATCTCTTTGCGATCCATGGCGATACGCACTGCACGCCAGCCCAGGAACGGGTTCTCTTCTTTCGGGAAGTTCATGTATGGCAGCTCTTTGTCGCCACCGATGTCCATAGTACGGACGATAACCGCCTGAGAGCCACACGCTTCTGCTACGGCTTTATACGCAGCAAACTGCTCTTCTTCAGTAGGCAGCGCGTCACGGTCCATGAACAGGAATTCTGTACGATAGAGACCCACACCTTCCGCACCGTTGCGCTCAGCGCCTTCAACGTCACGTACGGTACCGATGTTTGCGCACACTTCAACCTGATGGCCGTCCAGGGTGATGGCTGGCAGGTCTTTCAGCTTAGCGAGTTCCGCTTTTTCAGTCGCAACTTGCTCCTGAACCGCGCGCAGTTTTTCGATCTCTTCGTTTGTTGGATTGACGTAAACCAGATTGTTTACGGCATCCAGAATCAGATAGTCGCCGTTTTTCACCTGAGAGGTGACGCTACCGGTACCCACGATGGCAGGCAGTTCCAGAGAACGGGCCATAATAGAGGTGTGGGAGGTACGGCCACCCGCGTCGGTAATGAAACCGAGGACCTTTTTCAGGTTCAACTGTGCGGTTTCGGACGGGGTGAGGTCAGCGGCAACCAGGATCACTTCATCCTGAATCGCGCTCAGGTCGATGATGGCCAGACCCAGGATGTTGCGCAGCAGGCGCTTACCGATGTCACGTACGTCAGCCGCACGTTCTTTCAGGTATTCATCATCCAGTTCTTCCAGGGCAGTTGCCTGACCTTCGATAACTTCATGCGCAGCCGCGTCGGCCGTCATGCCTTTATCTTTAATCAGGGCTATGATTTCCTGCTCCAGCTCCTCATCTTCGAGCAGCATGATATGCCCTTCGAAGATGGCTTCTTTTTCTTCACCGAAAGTTTCGCCAGCTTTAGTTTTGATTGCTTCCAGTTGCGCAGATGCCTTGGCACGACCGCTCAGAAAACGTTCAACTTCCTGATCAACCTTGTCGGCAGAAATTTTTTTCCGGTCGATGACGATCTCGTCTTCTTTCAGCAGCAGTGCTTTGCCGAAAGCGATACCCGGGGATGCTAAAATGCCTGAAATCATAACCCTACCTTACTTGTGACTGATATTTAAAAGAACCCGGAAACTTACTCGAGCTCAGCCATCAGTTTTACCAGATGCTCAACTGCTTTCTGCTCGTCTTCACCTTCCGCAGAAATGGTGACTACGGTGCCCTGAGTCAGGCCCAGAGTCTGCAGTTTGAACAGGCTTTTTGCGCTGGCGCTTTTGCCGTTGGAAGTCACAGTGATTTCAGAAGTGAAGCCTTTCGCTTCTTTAACAAACTGAGCAGCAGGGCGGGTGTGCAGACCGTTCGGAGCGGTAATGGTAACTTCTTGCTGGAACATTGTATTTCCCCAACTTATAGGTTTAGTGTTGTGGAACTAAAGTCTAGCCTGGCGACTGAACTTTAGCCTGTATTGTTAGCGCTGACGTTTCGATCGTCATTAAACATTATGCAGCGAAAGCAAGACTTGAACCAAATCATAAAATCGATTCAGCAAGGCTATTTCGTTCACTGATTAATTTCACGCATCAAAATAATTGCTGGTTTAAATACCAGACCCAACGGGGTGAAGCAATGCCAGGAGGGGCAAAAGTTTGAAGCAGGCCACAAAAAAGCACCTGAAAAGGTGCTTTTTTACGCGTTATTAACATGCTGGCATTACTGTTGCAGCTCTTTTTCAGTGAACAGATCGGCAAACAGTGCGGTGCTCAAGTAACGCTCACCCGAGGAAGGAAGGATAACCACAATATTCTTATTGGTAAAGGCTTCATCTTCCTGAAGTTTGAGCGCTGCCGCAACAGCAGCACCGGAAGAGATACCGGCGAGAATGCCTTCTTCATCCATCAGACGACGCGCGGTAGAGATGGCTTCTTCGTTAGTGATGGTGACCACTTTATCGATCAGCTTCAGATCCAGGTTGCCCGGAATGAAGCCCGCGCCAATACCCTGGATTTTATGCGGACCCGGCTTGAGCTCTTCGCCCGCCAGTGCCTGGGTGATAACCGGTGAGTCGGTGGGTTCAACCGCAACGGTGATCAGATCTTTTTTACCTTTTGTGCCTTTTATATAGCGTGACACGCCGGTCAGGGTGCCGCCGGTACCGACGCCGGAGATAAACACGTCAACCTGACCGTCAGTATCTTCCCAGATTTCCGGTCCAGTGGTCTTCTCGTGAATTTCCGGGTTAGCCGGGTTGCTGAACTGCTGCAGCAGCAGATATTTTGCCGGATCGCTGGCGACAATCTCTTCCGCTTTCTGAATGGCACCTTTCATGCCCTTCGCACCTTCGGTCAGTATCAGGTTCGCGCCGAGTGCTTTGAGCAGTTTGCGGCGTTCGATACTCATGGTTTCCGGCATGGTCAGCGTCAGTTTATAGCCACGCGCGGCAGCGACATAGGCCAGAGCGATACCGGTGTTACCGCTGGTCGGTTCAACCAGTTCAACGCCAGGCTTCAGCACGCCACGTTTTTCAGCATCCCAAATCATGTTTGCACCGATACGGCATTTTACGCTGAAGCTCGGGTTACGAGATTCGACCTTCGCCAGAATGCGTCCATTACCGATACGGTTCAGTCGAACCAGGGGCGTATGACCGATAGTCAGCGAGTTGTCTTCATAAATCTTACTCATGGCCTGTCCTTAACTGTATGAAATTGGGATACCGCCCCAGCATACCTGCTAAGCAGGGAGGGGGAAGTAAGGAATTCGCATATCTATATACTGCAAGGAAATAATGGGGATCAGTATGGAATAAGGGGCGGCATAAGCCACCCCTGCTTTACACATTTTTGCATCATTTCCATAACGCGTGCTTAGCACGGTAGCAGTCCACCCACATTGCCGTCGCGCCGCACACAGCAACCGGCATTATGAACAGGTTCAGGAAGGGAATCATCGTGAACAGGCTGGTTAGCGCGCCGAACTGCATATTGGCGACCTTCTGGGTACGCAGGGCGTTGCGCATCGCTTTAAACGGTACCTTGTGGTTATCGAACGGATAATCACAATACTGGATGGCGAGCATCCAGGCGCTGAACAGGAACCACAGCACCGGCGCCACGGTCTGGCCAATGCCGGGCACAAAATAGAGGATAAGCAGCACTACCGCCCGGGGGAGGTACCAGGCAAATTTCTGCCACTCGCGCTTCATGATGCGGGGGATATCTTTCATGATCCCGAGCACGCCCGTGTCCGGCGGCGTCGCGCCGGTAAGCCGCGCCTCCAGCTGTTCTGCCAGCAGGCCGTTAAACGGTGCGGCTATCCAGTTAGCGATGGTTGAGAAGAAATAGCCGAACACCAGCAGCACGGAGATAACCGCCACCGGCCAGAGCAGATAGTTCAGCCACTGTAGCCAGTCGGGCACATAGCTCATTAACGCAGGGATCCAGCTCTCGAGCTTTGTAAAAAGCCACCAGAACGCGCCGCCCATCAGAAGAATGTTGATCAACAGCGGAAGGATGACGAAGCGTCGGATACCCGGCAGTGAAACCAGTTTCCAGCCCTGAGAAAAATACCAGACGCCGCTGCGTGGGGGAGAAGACGATGTTGAAACCATAACCAGGCTGTACTCCTTTTTTCACAACCAGTGGAATTGCCGCCTATATTATCCACTTGTAGGCTAATGACCAGTTCGGAAATGTTCGAAAAACCAGCAAAAAGCACGATTTCCTTCATCTTTATGCTGTGAATGCTCTGCACACACTTGCACTTGACGTAAACGGCAAATACTCTTAGTGAGTAAATGTTTGCCGTGGTGGCAAGGTGTTAGAACAACAGAGAATATAATGATGCAGGATTTGCGTCTGATATTAATCATTGTTGGCGCGATCGCCATAATCGCTTTACTGGTACATGGTTTCTGGACCAGCCGTAAAGAGCGTTCTTCGATGTTCCGCGATCGCCCACTGAAGCGCATGAAGTCCAGTCGTGATGACGATGACATTGAAGATGACATCGACGGTCGCGACGATGACGGCGTGGGTGAAGTTCGTGTTCATCGGGTCAATACTGCGCCCGGCGCGGCTCATGGGGAGCATGAAGCCCCCCGTCCTGCGCAGCACCAGTATCAACCGCCGTACGCCTCTGCTCAGCCGCGCCAGCAGGCGCCGCAGCCGGTAGAAGAGCCTGTGCGCCAGCCGCCGCAACAGCCTGTCCATCAGCAGCCTGCTGCGCCACAGCCGGTTCAACCGCAACCCGTGCAGCAGCCTGTGCAACAACAGCCCGCGCAGCCGGTACAACAGCCGCAGCAGCCTGTTCATGTGCAGCCAGCGCCGCAGCCTGCTCCAGCACAGCATGTTGAGCCAGAACCGGTAGCAGAGCCAGAACCGGTTGTTGAAAAACCGCAGCGTAAAGAAGCGGTGATCATCATGAACGTGGCCGCGCATCACGGTAGCCATCTCAACGGTGACGTGCTGCTTAACAGTATTCAACAGGCAGGCTTCAAGTTTGGCGACATGAATATTTTCCATCGCCACCTGAGCCCTGACGGTAGCGGCCCGGCGCTGTTCAGCCTGGCCAATATGGTCAACCCGGGTACTTTTGATCCGGAAATGACCGGTGATTTCGTGACCCCAGGTGTCACCATCTTTATGCAGGTGCCCTCTTACGGTGATGAACTGCAAAACTTTAAGCTGATGTTGCAATCCGCTCAGCACATCGCTGACGAAGTAGGCGGTGTGGTGCTCGACGATCAGCGTCGAATGATGACCCCGCAGAAACTGCGCGAGTATCAGGACCGCATCCGCGAAGTTAAGGAAGCCAACGCGTAATCATCGCGTTTACGTCAACTCCTCCTCAACCCCCGCATGTCGGGGGTTTTTTCTCATTGATGGTGCGATATGGACTCAATCGAACAACAACTCACTGACCTGCGAACCACGCTTCGCCATCATGAATATCTCTATCATGTTATGGACGCGCCGGAGGTGCCGGATGCGGAGTATGACCGCCTGATGCGCGAACTTCGCGAACTGGAGGCGCAGCACCCGGAACTCATTACGCCGGATTCTCCCACCCAGCGCGTCGGTGCCGAGCCGCTGGGAGCGTTCAGCCAGATACGCCATGAAGTGCCGATGCTGTCGCTGGATAACGTCTTTGATGAAGAGAGCTTCCTCGCGTTTAACAAGCGCGTGCAGGACCGTCTGAAAAGCAGCGACGCTCTCACCTGGTGCTGCGAGCTGAAGCTTGATGGCCTGGCGGTCAGTCTTCTCTACGAAAACGGCGTGCTGGTGCGTGCCGCCACGCGTGGCGACGGCACGACGGGTGAAGACATTACGACCAACGTGCGCACCATCCGCGCAATTCCGCTGAAGCTGCAGGGGGACAATATTCCTGCGCGTCTGGAAGTGCGCGGCGAGGTGTTCCTGCCGCAGGCGGGTTTCGAGAAAATCAACGAAGAAGCGCGCCGCACCGGCGGGAAAGTATTTGCTAACCCGCGTAATGCGGCGGCAGGCTCTTTGCGCCAGCTTGACCCGCGTATCACCGCGAAGCGACCGCTCACTTTCTTCTGCTACGGCGTGGGGATCCTGGAGGGAGGCGAGCTGCCGGATACGCACCTCGGGCGCCTGATGCAGTTTAAGGCGTGGGGCCTGCCGGTGAGTAACCGCGTACAGCTCTGTGACTCGCCAGAAGCGGTACTCGCGTTCTACCAAAAGGTGGAAGCGGACCGTCCGACGCTCGGTTTTGATATTGATGGCGTTGTCATTAAGGTGAACTCACTGGCGCTTCAGGAGCAACTCGGGTTTGTGGCGCGTGCGCCGCGCTGGGCGGTTGCGTTTAAGTTTCCTGCTCAGGAACAGATGACCTTCGTTCGCGACGTGGAGTTCCAGGTCGGCCGTACGGGCGCCATTACCCCGGTCGCCCGTCTTGAGCCTGTGCAGGTCGCGGGCGTGCTGGTGAGTAACGCCACGCTGCATAACGCCGATGAGATTGAACGTCTGGGCCTGCGGATTGGTGACAAAGTGGTGGTTCGTCGCGCGGGCGATGTTATTCCGCAGGTGGTAAACGTCGTTGAGTCTGAACGCCCTGATGATACGCGTGAAGTGGTCTTCCCGACCCATTGCCCGGTGTGTGGCTCTGACGTGGAGCGTGTTGAAGGTGAGGCGGTAGCGCGCTGTACGGGCGGCCTGATCTGTGGCGCGCAGCGTAAAGAGTCACTGAAGCACTTCGTCTCCCGTCGCGCCATGGACGTCGACGGCATGGGCGATAAGATTATCGATCAGCTGGTTGAAAAAGAGTATGTGCATACGCCAGCGGATCTCTTCAAACTGACGGCGGGCAAGCTGACCGGTCTGGATCGCATGGGGCCGAAGTCGGCGCAGAACGTGGTTAACGCTCTGGAAGCCGCAAAAGAGACCACCTTCGCCCGTTTCCTTTACGCGCTGGGCATCCGTGAAGTGGGGGAAGCAACGGCAGCAGGTCTGGCGGCGTACTTTGGCACGCTGGAGGCGCTGGAAAAGGCAAGCATCGACGAGCTGCAGAAAGTGCCGGATGTCGGCATTGTAGTCGCCACGCACGTCTTTAACTTCTTTGCGGAAGAGAGCAACCGCGAAGTCATTGGCAAACTGCTGGCAGAGGGCATCAAATGGCCCGCGCCGGTGGTGGTTAATGCCGAAGAGATCGACAGTCCGTTCGCCGGTAAAACGGTGGTGCTGACCGGCAGCCTGAGCCAGCTTTCACGCGACGATGCGAAAGCGCGTCTGGTGGCGCTGGGCGCAAAAGTGGCGGGCAGCGTGTCGAAGAAAACCGACCTGGTGATTGCCGGGGAAGCAGCGGGTTCGAAGCTGGCGAAAGCCCAGGAACTCGGCATTGAGGTTATCGACGAAGCGGAAATGATGCGTCTGTTAGGAGAGTAACGTGGAAAAAGAGCAGCTCGTTGCGATCGCCAATACGGAGATGCCGTTCGGTAAATATAAGGGCCGCAGGCTGATCGATTTGCCGGAGGAGTATCTGCTGTGGTTTGCCCGTAAGGATGAGTTCCCGGCCGGGCGACTGGGCGAGCTGATGGCTATCACGCTGCTGATCAAAACCGAGGGGCTGACCCAGCTGGTTCAGCCCCTGAAACATCCTTAAGCCTTCGCGGCGCGGGTCTCTTCCTGCGCCAGTTTTTCCGTCTGACGTTTATAGCGACGCGCCAGCACGGCGCAGACCATCAGCTGGATCTGATGAAAAATCATCAGCGGCAATACCATCATCCCAATTACCGAGGTCGGGAACAGAATGTTGGCCATCGGGATACCGTTCGCCAGGCTCTTCTTCGAACCGCAGAAAACAATCGTAATTTCATCTGCTTTGTTGAAGCCGCATTTACGTGCCACAAAGACGTTTACGGCAATGACAATCGCCAGCAGGACAATGCTGACGACCACGATAAACAGCAGTGAGCCTGCGCCCACCTTGTGCCAGATCCCGTTCACGACCGCTTCGCTGAAGGCGGAGTAAACCACCAGCAGAATTGAGGTCTGGTCGGTTTTGGAGATCCACTTTTTATGCTTCGTCACAAACGCACCTGTCCACGGGCGCGAGAGATGGCCCAGGACAAACGGCAGCAGCAGTTGCAGACAGATCCTGCCCACCTGCTCAAGGTTACCTTCCGCGCCATGCATGTTCATCAGCAGGCCCACCAGCAGCGGGGAGACGAAAATCCCTAACAGGCTGGATGCCGATGCGGAGCAGACTGCGGCCGCAACGTTGCCACCCGCGAGGGAGGTAAACGCAATGGCCGACTGCACGGTGGCTGGCAGAATACAGAGATACAAAAAACCGGTGTAGAGTGCCGGGTCGACGTTAACCGGCGCCCACCACGCAAACAGCACCCCGAGGATGGGGAACAGAATAAAGGTGCTGCACATCACCCAGAGGTGCAGTCGCCAGTGGCCACCACCCGCGATAATCGCTTCGCGGGAGAGTTTTGCGCCGTGCATAAAGAACAGCAGCGCGATAGCGGCCGTCGTCAGCCCCTCAAAAAACGGGACGAAACCACCGCGGGCCGGGAAAAACGAGGCCAGTAAAACGGTGACCACCAGAGTAAGCGTAAACGGATCAACAATACGAAATAGTTTCATAATGACTCCTGAAAACAGATGTCGCTATTGTGCTTTTTTCCATTTGAGAAATAAAATTGATTTATTGCATTCATTCATGAATTAAACAGATGAATTACTCCTTACGCCAGCTTCGTATTTTTGTCACCGTCGCCCATGCCCGTAGCTTCAGCCGGGCAGGAGAGATGATTGGCCTCAGCCAGTCAGCCGTCAGCCACAGCGTGAAAGAGCTGGAAAATCAGACCGGCGTGCGGTTGCTTGACCGTACCACACGCGAAGTGGTGCTGACCGAAGCAGGGCAGCAGCTGGCCCAGCGCCTCGAACGTCTGCTGGATGAACTGAACAGCACGCTCAGAGACGTGGGAAGGCTGGGGCAGCAGCTTTCGGGCACCGTGCGGGTCGCAGCCAGCCAGACAATATCGGCACACCTTATCCCGCAGTGTATCGCGGAGGGAAACCACCGCTATCCGGACATTGATTTTGTGTTGCACGACCGGCCGCAGCAGTGGGTGCTGGAAAGCATCCGTCAGGGAGATGTGGATTTTGGTATTGTGATCGACCCCGGCCAGGTGAGCGACCTGGCGTGCGAAAGCGTGCTTTCTGAGCCTTTTTTACTGCTCTGCCGGGATGACGATCCGCTGGCAACGTTGCCGGCGGTCAACTGGCAGTTCCTGCAGGGCGCGAACCTGGTTTTGCAGGATTATGCTTCCGGCAGCCGTCCGCTGATCGATTCCGCGCTGGTTAATCAGGGCGTAAAGGCCACCATCGTGCAGGAAATTGGGCATCCGGCCACGCTGTTTCCCATGGTGGAAGCCGGAATTGGGATCAGCGTGTTGCCCGCTCTGGCGCTCCCCCTGCCGCAGGGGAGCCGACTGGCCGTGAAGCGTTTAACGCCTGTTGTCGAGCGAAAACTGATGTTAGTACGGCGCAAAAATCGTTCCCTCTCGGGGGCGGCGCAGGCTATATGGGAAGTGGTGCGTATCCAGGCACAGCGATTAACCGAGGCCCGCATACGCGACCCACTGTTTAACGCATCCGACGATTAAATATAGATATCGATCTGATGATCGTCTGTCGGGCTATTCACCCCTTCCACTTTACCCGGCGCTTGCTCCTGTTTCTTTTGCTCCTCTTCAGCCTGCTGGTGCTGCAGCGCGGCGAGCTGCGCCTGTAGCACGGTGATTTGGGTCTGAATGAGCTCCTGCTGCTTTTTCTTTTCATCTGCACTGCCGGAACTGTCCGCCAGCTCTTTTAACTGCTGAGTCAGCTGTTGGATCTTGTCGAGAATACGGCTGATTTGCGCAGCAATATCGTTCCCGCCAGAAGCCCCACTCCCGCCGCCGCTGGTTTGAATGGGTGGGGCTGAAGCCTGGATAGTCGTCATACTTTTTCCTCGCGTTATAAAACAGAGGTATCGGCACTGACGGGATTAGCTTGAGCAAAACTGCCATATCTGGCAGGACATTACATTGATACAAAAACAGTATTGATGGTGCCGGGAAAGTGTATTGGAGGTCACCCGCAGGCTCCGGATATAAGACTAAGGTCATGCGATCTATGCTATCGCGAACTTCATTCTCAAGGAGCCTCTATGACCCTCTCAAAAAACCCGTGGTATTGCGCCGATATTATCCGTGCGGCTAAGCCTGACTTCACGCCTCGCGTGGCGTTTATTCTCGGATCTGGCCTTGGCGCGCTCGCCGACCAGATTGATGATGCCGTTTCCCTGAGCTATGAAAAACTGCCGGGCTTCCCGGTGAGCACCGTCCACGGCCACGCAGGCGAGCTGGTGCTGGGGCATCTTGCCGGGGTGCCTGTTGCCTGTATGAAAGGGCGAGGGCACTTCTATGAGGGGCGCGGGATGACCATCATGACCGATGCGATCCGCACGTTCAAACTGCTGGGATGTGAGTTGCTGTTTAGCACCAATGCGGCAGGCTCATTGCGCCCGGAAGTTCTGCCGGGGAGCCTGGTTGCCCTGAGCGACCATATCAATACCATGCCTGGCACGCCGATGGTGGGGCTGAACGATGAGCGCTTTGGCGACCGTTTCTTCTCCCTGGCCAATGCTTACGACGCGGATTACCGTGCGATGCTGCAAACCGTGGCGGCGAAAGAGGGTTTCCCGCTGCATGAAGGGGTATTTGTCTCTTATCCGGGCCCGAACTTCGAGACGGCGGCAGAGATCCGCATGATGCAAATTATCGGCGGCGATGTGGTCGGCATGTCCGTGGTGCCGGAAGTGATTTCCGCACGCCACTGTGGCCTGAAGGTTGTAGCCGTTTCTGCAATTACCAACCTCGCCGAAGGTTTGGGCGAGGTAAAGCTGTCGCATGAGCAGACGCTCGCGGCGGCTGAGCTCTCACGCCAGAACTTCATCAATCTTATCTGCGGTTTTCTCCGCCATATTGCCTGAGTAAAACAATAAAGTGGCCCGTCAGGGCCACACTGCTATAAGGAATGGGCTATGAACATCACGACTCGCTTAAAGATGATGTCCTTTATGCAATATTTTATCTGGGGGAGTTGGCTGGTTACCCTCGGTGCTTACATGATCAACACCCTACACTTTACCGGCTCCGACGTGGGCATGGTCTACAGCTCCAAAGGCCTTGCCGCGATCGTTATGCCTTCGCTGGTGGGAATCATTGCCGACAAATGGCTACGGGCAGACCGCGCCTACGTCATTTGCCACCTCGTCTGTGCCGCCGCACTCTGTTACGCCGCGCAGGTGAATGAGCCCGGCCTGATGTTCTGGGTCATGCTGGTCAATGCGATGGCCTTTATGCCCACCATTGCGCTGTCGAATACGATCTCCTATTCCTGTCTTGAGCAGGCGGGTCTGGAGACGGTAAGCCATTTTCCGCGCGTGCGGGTGTATGGCACCGTGGGTTTTATTGCGGCAATGTGGGCCATAAGCCTGATGGGGGCGGAGCTAAGCAACGTGCAGCTTTATATTGCAGCTGGCGCGTCTCTGCTGCTGGCGCTCTATTCTTTGACGTTGCCGGCCATTCCCGTGGCGAAGCAGAAAACGTCCCAGTCTCTGGCCAGCAAGCTGGGCCTTAATGCCTTTGTTCTTTTTAAACAGCCTCGTATGGCGGTGTTCTTTTTGTTCGCGATGCTGCTGGGTGCTGTGCTGCAGATCACCAATACCTTCGGTAGCCCCTTCCTGCATGATTTTGCCCGTAATCCGGCGTATGCAGATAGCTTTATCGTCAGGCACCCGTCCATTTTGCTCTCCGTTTCGCAAATGTCAGAGGTGTTCTTCATTCTGACCATTCCGTACTTCCTCGGACGGTTTGGTATTAAAGCCGTGATGCTGATGAGCATGGTGGCCTGGATGCTCCGGTTTGGTCTGTTTGCCTTTGGCGACCCCTCCGCAACGGGCTTTGTGCTGCTCATGCTTTCCATGATTGTCTATGGCTGTGCATTCGACTTCTTCAATATTTCCGGCTCAGTGTTTGTCGAACAGGAGGTCAGCACCGATATTCGCGCCAGCGCACAGGGGCTGTTTATGACGACGGTTAACGGTATTGGGGCTTATTTCGGATCGGTATTGAGCGGTATGGCAGTTGATTATTTCTCGGTGGATGGGGTGAAAGACTGGCAGACGATTTGGCTGGTGTTTGCAGCCTATGCCCTGGTACTGGCCGTAGTGTTTTATTTCAGCTTTAACTACCACCACGCCAGTAAAAACAGCGAGATGCGCACAGTTGCGCACTAAATTTCCCCTCTCTGCGGTGAAAGGCTTTAAGGTAGGCGCTTAAGTGTTATCGCCAGGATATGTTTTGATGGAACGCGTCTATCGAACCGACCTCAAGCTGCTGCGCTATTTTCTGGCCGTGGCGGAGGAACTGCATTTTGGACGGGCTGCGGCCCGTCTCAATATGTCCCAGCCGCCATTAAGCCTGCACATTAAAGAGCTGGAAAGCCAGCTGGGCACGTTACTGTTTATTCGCCACTCGCGAAGCGTCGCGTTGACGCATGCGGGTAAAGTGCTGATGGAAGAGTCTCGTCGGCTGCTTGCCAGCGCAAATCAGGCTCTGGCGCGCGTCGAACAAATTGGCCGGGGTGAGGCAGGGCGTATTGAGCTGGGTATTGTCGGTACCGCCATGTGGAGTGAGGTGCGCACGGTTATGCGCACTTTTTTGAAAGAACATCCGAATGTTGATGTCGTTTTTCGCGAAAAGTCGCCGGTCATGCAGATGGCGCTGCTTGAGCGTCAGGAGCTGGATATTGGGATCTGGCGAATGGCAACGGAACCCACCGCGGGGTTTACCAGCGTGCGGTTGCGCGAGGCGGCGTTTCTTGTGGCGATGCCGGAAGATCACCGGCTGGTCAGGGAACCCTGCGTTGCGCTTGCTGATTTACAGGACGAGTATTTCGTCACGATGCCGTCAGCACATTCTGACTGGGCATTTTTACATCGCGTCTGCCAGCAGGCCGGTTTTTCACCGATGATTGTACGCGAAGCCGTAGAGCCACAAACGGTACTGGCGATGATAAGCATGGGGATGGGGATTACGCTCGCTGCCGACAGTTACGCGCAAATGCAGTGGCCGGGCGTGGTGTTTCGCCCGCTGAAAGAGCGTATTCCGGCAGATTTGTATGTCGTGTATAACGAGAAACAGGTGACGCCGGCGGTGAAGACGTTGATTGAGACGTTGACGGCAGGAAAGTAGACAAACTGCAGATACGCAGATAGCAAAAAAGCGCCTTTAGGGCGCTTTTTTACATTGGTGGGTCGTGCAGGATGACTCGCTTCGCTCGCCCTTCGGGCCGTCGCCGTAAACGACTCCGGTGCCTCACTGCGTTCGGCTCGAACCTGCTGCAGGTTCGAATCATCCATATCGCAGATAGCAAAAAAGCGCCTTTAGGGCGCTTTTTTACATTGGTGGGTCGTGCAGGATTCGAACCTGCGACCAATTGATTAAAAGTCAACTGCTCTACCAACTGAGCTAACGACCCGAAATGGTGGGCGATGACGGGCTCGAACCGCCGACCCCCTCCGTGTAAAGGAGATGCTCTACCAACTGAGCTAATCGCCCATTTCGGAACTACTGCGATAAGATGAGAATGGTGGGCGATGACGGGCTCGAACCGCCGACCCCCTCCGTGTAAAGGAGATGCTCTACCAACTGAGCTAATCGCCCAATCTCAACACTTATCTACACTGCGAGTCTACCGAAGTAGATGGTGGGTGATGACGGGCTCGAACCGCCGACCCCCTCCGTGTAAAGGAGATGCTCTACCAACTGAGCTAATCACCCCCGCTGTGTGGAGTCGCATTATAGGGAGAGTTGAAAATGAGTCAACGCATTTTCTAAAGTTTTTATTCGTTCGTCGTAAAATTAAACAAAACGATCGCAAAACGGGCGGTGGCGCATGATTTCTAAACAAAAACAGCAAACTCGCTCATGATAAAGGGATGAACATTGAGGAATCCCCCCACAGTGATAGAATATTGCCCATTGTTTTTTCCCCGGGATTTGCCGATTGCCGGCATCTTTATAACGTAAGGCCATTTCATGAAAATCAAAACTCGCTTCGCGCCGAGCCCGACAGGCTATCTGCACGTCGGTGGTGCTCGTACTGCTCTCTATTCCTGGCTTTTTGCACGCCACAACAAAGGTGAGTTCGTGCTGCGTATTGAAGACACCGATCTTGAGCGCTCCACGCCGGAAGCAATTGAAGCCATTATGGATGGGATGAACTGGCTGAACCTGGAGTGGGATGAAGGCCCGTATTTCCAGACCAAACGTTTTGACCGCTATAACGCAGTTATTGATGAGATGCTGGTCGCGGGCACGGCGTATAAATGCTACTGCTCCAAAGAGCGTCTGGATGCGCTGCGTGAAGAGCAGATGGCAAACGGTGAAAAGCCGCGTTATGACGGCCGCTGCCGCCATGACCATAGCGAGCATGCTGCTGATGAACCGTGCGTGGTGCGTTTTGCTAACCCGCAGGATGGCTCGGTGATCTTTGACGACCAGATCCGTGGCCCGATCGAATTCAGCAATCAGGAGCTGGACGATCTGATCATCCGCCGCACCGATGGTTCCCCAACCTATAACTTCTGCGTTGTGGTTGACGACTGGGATATGGAAATTACCCACGTTGTCCGTGGTGAAGACCATATCAACAACACGCCGCGCCAGATCAACATTCTGAAAGCGCTGAACGCCCCTGTGCCTGTCTATGCACACGTTTCCATGATCAACGGCGATGACGGGAAAAAACTGTCTAAACGTCACGGCGCGGTCAGCGTTATGCAGTATCGCGATGACGGTTATCTGCCTGAAGCGCTGCTGAACTATCTGGTGCGTCTGGGCTGGGCCCACGGCGACCAGGAGATCTTCAGCCGCGAAGAGATGATCGAACTCTTTTCTCTGAGCTCAGTGAGTAAATCAGCGAGCGCATTTAATACCGATAAGCTGCAGTGGCTGAACCATCATTACATCAATACCATGCCGCCGGAATACGTGGCGACTTACCTGCAGTGGCACATTGAGCAGGCAAATATTGATACCCGTACAGGCCCTGAACTGGCGGACCTGGTGAAACTGCTCGGCGAGCGCTGCAAAACGCTGAAAGAAATGGCTGAAAGCTGCCGCTACTTCTATGAAGAATTTGATGAGTTTGACGCGGATGCGGCGAAGAAACACCTCCGCCCGGTTGCGCGTCAGCCGCTGGAAGTGGTGCGAGACAAGCTGACTGCGATCGCTGACTGGACCGCAGAGAACGTGCATCACGCTATTCAGGCGACGGCGGACGAGCTGGAAGTTGGTATGGGTAAAGTCGGTATGCCGCTGCGTGTTGCGGTGACCGGTGCGGGCCAGTCCCCGGCACTGGATGTGACCGTGCATGCAATTGGTAAATCACGCAGCGTGGCGCGTATTAACAAAGCGCTGGACTTTATTGCGGCACGTGAAAACCAGCAGTAATTACATTTTAGTCTGGCAGAACGGCAGGGTGACCTGCCGTTTTTTTATGCCGTATATTCAGCCAGATTCAGACGGGTAAGAAAGCCGCGTAACCCTTCGCGCTTCAGGAATGCATCCAGACATTCCTGTTCAGACGGCGTCAGGTTTTCCAGCGTCGCAATGATATCCGGTCGCAGAGTAGAGGAGGGGACACTGTATGGCGCTGTTGTCTCTGCCAGGTGGTAAACTGCCTGACGGTTTCGGATAGCCGGGAGGCGCATGATATGTTCCTTCACGCGCGCATCGACGTGTATGAGCCTCGCCCGACCGCCTTTCACACCATTGAGACCTTCGGTCTCCCATCCCTGCTGGCGTATCCAGCGATTCACCGTTTGCCTGGCAACGCCTAAACTCTCCGCCAGCTCTTCCGTGGTCATTTTGCTACGTAATCTTTTCATATTAATTCTGGTCGCGAATTCCCAGGCGTTGTAACAAACCGGTAATCCCTTCCCGCAGTAACAGTGATGTCATCTGCTTCTGCTCTTCTGGCGTCATTTCATTTGCCAGCGTCAGGAGGAGGGTATGAAGCGAACGCTCATTGCTGATGCCGTCAGGCATTGCGGATGTCTCCGTTGCCCGTCGCGCGCTGCGGATAAAGTCACGCACCTTTTCATTCACATGTACCAGGCGTGCTTTGCCCCCCTGGACGCCTGGTTTTGGTGACGTTATCCAACCCTCTTTGCGTACCCATTTATTGATGGTCTGTCGGCTATAGCCGGTGAGCAGGGCTAACTCTTCCGGCGTCATTCGTTCCTTGATCATACAATTTCCTGAATATTCGTGGGGTTAATTAACGGCTCATTTTATAGCACCGTTTAACGTGAAAACGTGACAGGCTTAACTCATGACTGCGAGCAGGCTCGCAAAGTGATTCATTTGCATGAATTTTCGGCGATTGAATCACGGTCAATGAATTTGCCGTTGACACTCCGCGGCGGAATTCATATTATGCCGCCCGTCAACATGACAGCTTTACGATGGGGCTATAGCTCAGCTGGGAGAGCGCTTGCATGGCATGCAAGAGGTCAGCGGTTCGATCCCGCTTAGCTCCACCAAACTCTGAACCCAACAGAGTGCGGTCAGTAAAGTCACATGTGGGGCTATAGCTCAGCTGGGAGAGCGCTTGCATGGCATGCAAGAGGTCAGCGGTTCGATCCCGCTTAGCTCCACCAAAATTTTAAACCCTCGTCAAAAGACGAGGGTTTTTTTTATCTGTTTGTAACGTTCACCACCGCATTTTGTTATCAAAAAGAAGGTATTCCTGTACCTGACCTCAATCGAAATCAATAAACCTGTCCATAAATAGACTTCAACTTGATTCGCACAATTAATAAACCTATTATCCATCCGGTCAATGATATGAACGGATAATAATCGCATCAGCTTAATGAATAGAAAAACGTACAATAATGTAAAGATATTTATAATTGCCCTGGCGATATGCCTGATCGCGGTTCCTTTCTCCCGTTATCTCTCCCCGCGCGCGATTGTGAATGGTCACGACGTTTATTTAGCCTGGTTACCCCTGAGCGTTATGCTGGCGGTAATTCTGTTATTTGGTCGTCGGGCAATTCTTCCCATTCTGTTAGGTTTTACTGTCACTAATTTATTCTATATTAATTTAGCACCGCTACAATATTCAGTATTGCTGTTTTGTCAGACCTTTGCGTTGTTCGCGGCGTGCGGCCTGTTGCGCCTCATGCTGGGCAGGCGCTGGCGCTACTGCATTCCTAACAAGCACATTGGATTACGGATATTCTGGCTCGGTTTTATTGTGCCACTCGGCATTAAAATGTCGATGTATTTAGCGGGCTATTTGTTTGATTTCCCGGTAACTATCTCCACCTTCTTCGGTGAAGGGACGGTAATTTATAACGTCGTGGATATTCAAAGTCTGATAGGCGCGGCGCTGATTTTTACCATGATGTTCTATTACCCGTTAAGAATGATAATTAATCCTCGTTATGCCATTACCTTCTGGCGACGAAGCGTGAAGCCCATTTTTTTCCATAAGAATTCATTGTTTATATTTGTCTGGCTCATGCTTCTAGGCTTCATTCTCGCTGTTTTATGTGGCCCTTTTGAATCCCCTGTTATAGCGGGCTATTTAATGCCGCTGATTTTTATTCTCTTTACCTTAGCGATAAGCCGCCTGACCTATGCACTTATCTCTCTGCTTTGGGCTGCTTCAGCGCTTCTGCTGTTGACCTACAACTATAACTTCCTGAATGGTGTGGAGTCGGGCCATTCACTCTCCTTTATCCTGTCCGTGCTGATCTCGTTTGCCATCTGCTTGCTTTACATGTCGCGGATTTACCAGCGTAGCGAGTGGCTGAAGCGGGGATGGCAGGGCAGAGCGCTGACCGATCCGCTGACCGGTTTGCCCAATATCCGTGCGCTGGAGGAGTATCTTGAGATTCACCAGGATGCCAAAGTGTGCATTCTGCGCATGGATAACCTGGAATTTTTGAGCCGCCATTACGGGATCCTGATGCGGGTCCACTGCAAACGCACGATCGCCTCGTCGCTGCAGCCCCTTCTGCAAAAGGACGAGATGCTCTTCCAGTTGCCCGGAAGCGAGCTGGTGGTGGTCTTGCTGGGGCCGGAAATTGCTGAGCGTCTCCAGCATATGGTTGATCGGTTGAACAGCCGGAAAATTTTCTGGAACAACACCGGGCTGGATATTGAGTTTGGTGCCTCCTGGGGGATGGTCGAAAACGGTGAAAAATTGCATCACACGCTGGGGCAATTAAGCTGGCTGGCTGAGCAATCTTGTGCAGGACAGAACGTACTTGCGCTGACGAATAGCCTGGAGGCTGCATCAGGACAAACAACAGAGCGCGTCCTGATGTTAGCGCGGATTAAGCATGCCCTGGAGGCGGGTCAGTTCCATTTATACGCGCAACCGATCCAGAAGGCAGACGGTAGCGGTTACTACGAAATTCTGACGCGTATGGAGAGCGAGGGCGAAATCATCACCCCTGATCGCTTTATTCCGCTGATTGCTCAGTTCAACCTTAGCCACCGGTTTGATATGTGCGTTATGGAAAAATTACTGCTGTGGCTGCGCGATCATCCAGCGACGCAGCCTGGGGCCCGTTTCTCCGTCAATCTGATGCCGCTCACGCTGATGCAAAAAGAGGTGGCGACCGAGATTTGTGCGCTGTTTGAACGATACGGCGTTGCCCCTCAAACCGTGGTCATTGAGATCACCGAAGAGCAGGCTTTCTCCAATTCAGGTTGCAGCATCAATAATATTCAGCAACTGCGGGATTGTGGATTCCGGATTGCTATTGATGATTTTGGTACAGGCTACGCTAACTACGAGCGTCTCAGACGTCTGCAGGCGGATATCATCAAAATTGACGGCTGCTTTGTTAAAGACATTTGTACTGATGACATGGATGCGATGATCGTCCAGTCGATGTGTAATCTGGCGAAGACGAAATCGCTATGTGTGGTGGCGGAGTATGTCGAAACACCCGCACAGCGGGAGATGTTGCTTCGCTTCGGCGTGGATTACCTGCAGGGCTACCTGATAGGTAAACCCAAACCGCTGGAAGAAATTCGGGCATAAAAAAACCGGGAGCAAGCTCCCGGTTTTTTGTTTTGCAGTAAACGTTACAGGACCAGCGCTGCGATGGACGCGGACAGAACGCTCACCAGAGTGGAGCCGTACACCAGTTTCAGGCCAAAGCGTGAAACCACGTTACCCTGTTCTTCGTTCAGGCCTTTAATCGCCCCGGCGATAATACCGATAGACGAGAAGTTCGCGAAGGAGACCAGGAACACGGACAGGATGCCTTCCGCGCGCGGAGAAAGCGTGCTGGCAATTTTCTGCAGATCCATCATCGCAACGAATTCGTTAGAAACCAGTTTGGTTGCCATGATACTGCCCACCTGCAGCGCTTCGTGAGCCGGAACACCCATCACCCAGGCAACAGGATAGAAGATGTAGCCCAGAATCCCTTGGAAGGAGATACCCAGCACCGCGGCGAACAGGGCGTTCAGCGCAGAGATCAGCGCAATGAAGCCGATCAGCATGGCGGCAACGATAACCGCCACTTTGAAACCGGCCAGAATGTACTCGCCCAGCATTTCGAAGAAGCTCTGACCTTCGTGCAGGTTGGACATCTGGATATTCTCTTCGCTGGCGTCAACGCGGTATGGGTTGATCAACGACAGCACGATAAAGGTGCTGAACATGTTCAGAACCAGCGCAGCGACAACATATTTTGGCTCCAGCATGGTCATATACGCGCCCACGATAGACATGGAAACGGTAGACATTGCGGTTGCCGCCATGGTGTACATGCGGTTACGCGACATTTTGCCGAGAATATCTTTATACGCGATGAAGTTCTCAGACTGACCGAGGATCAGGGAACTGACGGCGTTGAAAGACTCCAGCTTGCCCATGCCGTTGACTTTGGATAACAGGAAACCAATTCCACGAATCACGAACGGCAGAACACGGATGTGCTGCAGAATACCGATGAGCGCGGAGATGAAGACGATTGGGCACAGCACCTTCAGGAAGAAGAATGCCAGACCTTCGTCGTTCATTTTACCGAAGACAAAGTTGGTCCCTTCGTTGGCGAATCCGAGCAGTTTTTCGAACATTTCGGAGAAGCCTTTTACGAAGCCGAGACCTACGTTGGAGTTCAGGAAGAACCACGCAAGTAAAACTTCAATGACCAGCAGCTGGACAACATAACGAATACGAATTTTTTTGCGGTCTGTGCTGACCAGCAATGCGAGTGCAGTAACGACAACAAGTGCCAGGACAAAATGAAGGACGCGGTCCATATTTGCTCCAAATATGAGGCAGGTTTAATTTTCGTGCACATTCTATGCAACAAGCGAAAAGAAAACGAGATCAAGGACACACTATAGTTACATCCTGTGACGAGTCTCAAAAATAGTGATCCACAATACATTTTCGTTATGTTAGGTAAATGAGTGAAAAGTTAAGTTTGTGTGCTACGCTTCACAAATGACTGCGCATTTTCACATTCTGTGATGTCGCACCACCTGCCCATCTATCGTTCTTAGCTATCAGAGAAATCATGTTTAACCACTTAAATGATCTTGATAATCATTATCATTTTGATAGCATTAAACATAGCAAAGGCTATATTTCCAGAGGCAGATAATGACTAACAGTCGCGTAGAGGGTAGCAGTGGCAGAGCGGCGCGCAAGCTGCGGTTCGCATTAATGGGACCTGCGTTCATTGCTGCCATTGGCTATATCGATCCGGGTAATTTTGCGACCAATATTCAGGCCGGGGCCAGCTTCGGCTATAAGTTGCTGTGGGTGGTCGTCTGGGCGAACCTGATGGCGATGCTGATTCAAATGCTCTCAGCAAAACTGGGGATTGCTACGGGCAAAAACCTGGCAGAACAAATCCGCGACCACTACCCACGTCCGGCCGTCTGGCTCTACTGGGTGCAGGCTGAAATCATCGCCATGGCAACCGATCTCGCTGAATTTATCGGTGCGGCGATCGGCTTTAAGCTGATTCTGGGCGTATCGCTATTGCAAGGGGCGGTCCTGACCGGGATTGCCACTTTCCTGATCCTGATGTTACAGCGTCGGGGGCAAAAGCCGCTTGAAAAGGTGATTGGTGGGCTGCTGCTGTTTGTCGCGGCGGCCTATATTGTCGAGCTGATATTCTCCCAGCCAAACCTGGTACAGCTTGGTAAAGGCATGGTGATCCCCAGCCTGCCAACGTCGGAAGCCGTCTTCCTGGCTGCCGGGGTGCTTGGGGCGACCATTATGCCACACGTCATTTATCTGCACTCTTCGCTGACCCAGCATCTTCACGGTGGGACGCGTAAAGAACGTTATTCGGCAACCAAATGGGATGTGGCGATTGCCATGACCATCGCGGGTTTTGTGAACCTGGCGATGATGGCCACCGCAGCTGCCGCTTTTCACTTTAACGGTCATACCGGTATTGCCGATCTCGACCAGGCGTATCTCACGCTGGAGCCGTTACTGAGCCATGCTGCTGCCACGATTTTTGGTTTGAGCCTGGTGGCTGCCGGTCTCTCTTCCACGGTGGTGGGCACGCTGGCAGGGCAAGTGGTGATGCAGGGATTTGTGCGCTTCCATATTCCCCTGTGGGTTCGTCGTTCCGTCACCATGCTGCCGTCGTTTGTTGTGATTCTGATGGGGCTTGATCCCACGCGAATTCTGGTGATGAGTCAGGTGCTGCTGAGTTTTGGTATCGCACTGGCGCTGGTTCCTCTGCTGATTTTTACCAGCAATCCAGCCCTGATGGGCGGTCTGGTTAACTCGACGCTGGTGAAACGGACAGGATGGGCAATTGTAGTAGTGGTTGTGGCGCTAAATTTATGGCTGTTGATTGGCACAGCGCTGGGGTTATAAAAGAGAAAGGAGCCGAAAGGCTCCTTTTTTACATTTTACATTAATGACGACCGTGGCCGTGACCACCGTGTCCTTTTGGGCCGTGACCCCAGCCACCGCGGCGGTCGTCACGATCGTTCCAGCCTTCGCGGTAGCCGCGTTCATAGGCATTGTTTTTATACCAGCCGCGGTGTCTGCCGTTATCGTGTTTCCACCAGCGGTCTCCGCGCCACTCATAGTGACGATGCCAGTAATCACGGTCGCGCCAGTAGCCGCCGTCCCAGTATCTGCCGTAGTCGTCACGATCGCCAATTTGTAGTTTTACTGATGGCAACAGGGTGATTTCGCCCGCAGTGGCGATCAGCGGGGCGGAAGCCAGTAATACCGCTGCAAGAATCAGTGACCTGAACATACTCTTTCTCCTTCACGATCGGGGCCTTTGTGGGGCCTGTTAACGCAATATTACGAGTTGGTAAAGCCTCGTTTCATCGCCTCAACTCCGAATTCCAGGTTTAGAGCACTTTTTGCTAAAGATGGTTTTATTTTGAGCTACTCAGTATTTCTTCAATAAGGTTCAGCTCTTCCGCGGAGAAATGGCGGTTTTCCAGCATGCCAACGGCGTCATCAATTTGAGCCGCTTGACTTGCCCCAATCAGCACCGACGTCACGTCGTCATGGCGCAACACCCAGGCCAGCGCCATCTGCGATAGCTTCTGGCCGCGGTCTTCCGCCAGGGCATTGAGCTTACGCACTTTTTCCAGCTTCTCTTCGGTGATCTGATCCGGGTTGAGGAACTGACTGCCACTTGCCGCACGGGAGTCTGCGGGAATACCGTTCAGATATCGGTTGGTGAGCTGTCCTCCCGCCAGCGGCGAGAAGGGAATACAGCCGACGCCTTTTTCCTGCAGCACGGCCAGTAAACCCCCTTCCGGTCCTCGTTCAAACATGGAGTATTTCGGCTGGTGGATCAGGCAGGGCGTGCCAAGGTCATTCAGGATATCAATCGCTTTTCGCGCCAGCTCTGCAGGATAGTTGGATAACCCGACATACAGCGCTTTTCCCTGGCGCACCAGATGGTCAAGCGCTTTCATGGTTTCAGTCAGCGGGGTTTCCGGGTCAGGACGGTGATGATAGAAGATATCGACATACTCCAGCCCCATGCGTTTCAGGCTTTGATCCAGGCTTGCCAGCAGATATTTACGCGATCCCCAGTCGCCGTAGGGGCCGTCCCACATGGTATATCCCGCTTTCGTCGAGATAATCAGCTCGTCGCGCCAGGGCAGAAAATCCTCCTGCAAAATACGCCCAAAATTACGCTCGGCCGACCCCGGTGGAGGACCATAGTTATTGGCAAGGTCGAAATGCGTAATACCCAGGTCGAAGGCGCGCTGTAAAAGTTGACGGCTGTTTTCGAGACGCGTGGCGTCCCCAAAGTTATGCCACAGACCCAGCGATATGACGGGCAACCTGAGCCCGCTTTGACCGCAGCGACGATACTGCATTGTCTGGTAACGATTTTTATCCGGCTGATAACCCATTTTATGACCTCGTGCGCAGATGAGAAAAATCAGTGTATGCGTTTACATTAACGTGAAAAAAAGCAGCATAGCGCAGCCTTTTTTGTAAAGCATTCTTTCCATAACCTTCTTGCCGCTGATTCTGGACAGCCATCACGCTTCTCTAATACTCAAAGTGAGGTCAACATTAGAAGGATACCTGTTCATGCGTACCCCATACTGCGTCGCCGATTACCTGCTGGACCGTCTTACTGATTGTGGAGCCGATCATCTGTTTGGCGTGCCGGGCGACTATAACCTGCAGTTTCTCGACCATGTAATAGACAGCCCCGACATCTGTTGGGTGGGCTGTGCCAACGAATTAAACGCGTCGTATGCCGCTGACGGATATGCCCGCTGCAAGGGCTTCGCCGCGCTGCTCACAACATTCGGTGTCGGCGAGTTAAGTGCCATGAATGGCATCGCGGGAAGCTATGCCGAGCACGTTCCGGTATTGCATATTGTCGGGGCGCCGGGGACGGCGTCACAGCAACGAGGGGAACTGCTGCACCATACGCTGGGTGATGGGGAGTTCCGCCATTTTTATCATATGAGCGAGCCGATTACCGTCGCTCAGGCGATCCTGACCGAACAAAACGCCTGCTATGAAATCGACCGGGTTCTGACCACCATGCTCCGGGAGCGTCGCCCCGGCTATTTGATGTTACCTGCCGACGTGGCAAAAAAAGCCGCCACGCCTCCTGTAAACGCTCTCACACTTCACCATGCCCATGCCGACAGTGCCTGCCTGAAAGCGTTTCGGGATGCTGCGGAAAATAAACTGGCAACCAGCAAGCGCACCGCGCTGTTAGCTGATTTCCTTGTTCTGCGCCATGGACACAAGCATGCGCTACAGAAGTGGGTGAAGGACGTGCCGATGGCGCACGCCACGATGCTAATGGGTAAAGGGATATTCGACGAACGTCATGCCGGTTTTTACGGCACATACAGCGGCTCGGCAAGCGCCGGCCCGGTAAAAGAGGCGATTGAAGGGGCGGATACGGTACTGTGCATCGGCACCCGTTTTACCGATACCCTCACCGCCGGTTTCACCCATCAGCTAACCCCGGCCCAAACGATAGAAGTTCAGCCTCACGCTGCCCGCGTCGGTGACGTCTGGTTTACCGGCATCCCGATGCTTCAGGCAATCGAAACGCTGGTGGAACTGTGCAAACAGCATGTGCATGATAAACCTGCGCCAGCTTCCCATCGTGCAATGAGCTTCCCTCAGCCGGAGGGCGCGCTGACCCAGGAGAATTTCTGGAAAACGTTGCAAACGTTTATTCGCCCAGGAGACATCATCCTTGCCGATCAGGGAACTTCGGCCTTCGGCGCCATTGACCTGCGCCTTCCGGCTGACGTGAATTTTATCGTCCAGCCGCTGTGGGGGTCGATCGGCTACACGCTGGCCGCAGCGTTTGGCGCACAAACGGCTTCCCCGAACCGGCGTGTGATAGTGCTGACGGGGGATGGCGCGGCGCAGCTGACTATTCAGGAGCTCGGGTCGATGTTGCGTGATAAACAACGTCCGATCATTCTGGTGCTGAACAACGAAGGGTACACGGTCGAAAGGGCCATCCATGGGCCGGAGCAACGGTATAATGATATTGCGCTCTGGAACTGGACGCACCTTCCTCAGGCGCTGAGTCTCGCGCCTCAGGCCGAGTGCTGGCAGGTGAGTGAGGCGGGCGAGCTGGTGGATGTGCTGGAAAAAGTGGCGCACCACGAGCGGCTTTCGCTGATCGAGGTCATGCTGCCGAAATCCGACATACCGCCGCTGCTGAGCGCGCTCACCAAAGCGCTGGAAGCGCGCAACAGCGCCTGATTACTTATCGTTTCGCCAGGCCATCATCATCGGTTTGCCCGCCAGCAGGAGCCAGGCGGGCAACATCACGATGCAGAGCAGCGGGAACAGCGTCGAATCCGGCACCACAACCGCCGCCATAAACAGGCTCAGCCATGCGTCACGCGTCACCACCAGAACCAGACCCAGAATCGAGCAGGAGACGGTAATTGCCGCCGGAACCGCATCCACATGTTCGTGCAACATCAGCCCCAGCGCCACGCCGACAAAGACTGCCGGGAAAATGCGTCCACCGCGGAAACCGCACGCAGCCGCGACGACCAGCGCCGCCAGTTTGATGACGGCAAACAGCAGATAGTCGGAAACGCTAAATACCTGACTGAATGCCAGCTGCTGCATCTCGTCCAGGCCTTTAAACAGCGTCACCGTCCCGCCGATGGTGCCTAAAATACCGAGGATCAATCCCCCTGTGCCCAGAATCAACACCGGATGCTTGAGTTTATGCACCAGCCGGTGCAGGCGCGGCAGACACCATACCGCGACCATCCCCAGCGCGATGGCAATTGCAACGACGATGGCACCGCTGAAAATATCCGCTATTCGCATCTCTCCGTAGTGGGGCAGAGAGAGGGAGAAGTGGGGATGGAAAAACAGACTGGTTGTTAGCGCGCCCGCCGCCGCGGCCATCAGGGGAGCAAACAGTTTGTCCCAGAGCGGGACATCATTATTGCTGGTAAGCGTCTGTGAAAAAATCAGCGCGGCAGCTACCGGCGTGCCGAAAAGCGCCCCGATGGTGCCTGCGGAGGCGAGGATCGTCCAGTCCAGCGCACCCACGCGCGGTAAAATGCGTGAGCCCAGGAACACCGCCAGACCAATATTCACCGCCATAATGGGATGCTCGGGTCCGAGGCTGACGCCGCCCGCCAGGCCCACAATTAACGCGATGATCAACCCCGGCAGCGCAGAGGGCGGAACCGGGGCGCCAATCAGCGGCTCCAGCGCCGGGTCCGGTCCGGCGTGGCCGGGACTGAATCGGATCACCAGGCCTACCGCAATACCGGTTAACGTCAGCATCAAAATGATCCACGCTGAAGAATCAGCGGTGATCCCCAGTTTCGCCGGAAGCGCCGTCCATAGCAGGGCTTGCAGTACCGACGCGACTTTCATCACGACAATGAGTACCAGGCTTGACGCCACGCCAATGATGAGCGCCGGAATTGCCAGCAACAGCATGGTTCTGGCTCGCGGGTGGAGCATGATGATTTCCTTGTACAAAACGGTATAACGTTACTCTGCACAATCAGCTTTATGGCAATAGTGCAAAAGGTGCTGAAACGGTAAAGTTATTCTGTGACGAAGATCGATAATCCATGGGCATTCACCTTCCAGTCGTTGTTGTTATCACGCCTTGAATTTACAGTGTCCCAAAGATTTATTCTGACTTTAGCGGAGCAGTAGAAGAATGACAAAGTATGCTTTGGTAGGTGATGTGGGCGGCACGAACGCGCGCCTCGCATTATGCGATGTAAGTAGCGGTGAAATTTCCCGGGCGAAAACCTACTCGGGGCTGGATTATCCCAGCCTTGAGGCCGTTGTCCGCGTCTATCTGGATGAACATCAGGTGAGCGTCGAGGATGGCTGCATTGCCATTGCCTGCCCGATAACTGGCGACTGGGTCGCCATGACCAACCATACCTGGGCATTCTCTATTGCAGAGATGAAAAAGAACCTCGGTTTTGCGCATCTGGAAATCATCAATGACTTCACCGCCGTGTCTATGGCGATCCCGATGCTCAAGCCAGAGCATCTGATCCAGTTCGGCGGTGCTGAACCGGTCGAGGGAAAGCCGATTGCGGTTTACGGTGCCGGTACGGGTCTGGGCGTTTCGCATCTGGTGCATGTTGATCGGCGCTGGGTAAGCCTGCCGGGTGAGGGCGGTCATGTAGACTTTGCGCCAAACAGCGAAGAAGAGGGCATTATTCTCGAAGAGTTACGCGCTGAGATCGGCCACGTCTCTGCCGAGCGCGTCCTGTCTGGACCGGGGCTGGTGAACCTGTACCGTGCAATTGTGAAATCGGACGGACGTCTGCCGGAAAACCTGCAGCCGAAAGACGTCACCGAACGCGCGCTGGCGGACAGCTGCATTGACTGCCGTCGTGCTCTGTCGCTGTTCTGCGTGATCATGGGACGTTTCGGCGGCAACCTGGCGCTGACGCTTGGCACCTTTGGTGGGGTCTATATTGCGGGCGGGATCGTACCGCGCTTCCTCGACTTCTTTAAAGCTTCAGGTTTCCGCGGTGGGTTTGAAGATAAAGGACGCTTCAGAAGCTACGTGCAGGATATTCCTGTTTATCTCATCGTGCATGATAACCCTGGCCTGCTGGGTTCGGGTGCCCATCTGCGTCAGGTTCTCGGGCAAATCCTCTGACACAGAGCCCTCTCCGCCGGGAGAGGGCGTTTTACAGGTGCATCAGCTGACGGAACTCTTTCACCTTGCTGCGGCTCACCGGCACCTGAAAATCCAGATCCTTGAGACGCAAAATATAGGTATTGTTAAACCACGGCTCGATCTCGCGGATCTTATTTAAATTCACGCAGAACGAACGGTGGCAGCGGAAAAAGTGGGCCGACGGCAGCTTGCCGCAGAATTCGGTAATGTTCATCGCCATGACAAACGATTCCCGCCGCGTATAGACAAACGTCATCTTCTCATGCGCTTCGGCGTAGTAGATATCATTCACTGGCGTCACGATGATGCGTTCATCCTTGACCAGATTAATGGTGTCGTTTTCCCGTACCGTCGGGCTGGCGGTGACCGGAGCGCTCTGTTGCTGCCATGCGGCCTCCAGCTTTTGCAGCATGCTGACAATCCGCGACTCCTGGTAAGGTTTCAGAATATAGTCAAACGCCTCCAGTTCGAAGGCCTCAACGGCATGCTCTTTCCAGGCGGTAACGAACACAATAAACGGCTTGTGGGCAAACTGATTGATGTTTTGCGCCAGCAAGACGCCGTCCAGCGAAGGAATATTAATATCCAGAAAAATGGCGTCGACCCGGTTATGCTGCAGAAATTTCAGCACGTCCAGCCCATCGTCAAAGGTACCCACAATCTCCATCTGACTGTGGGTTTTGATGAGCCAGGTGAGCTCCTGTTGAGCCAGAATTTCATCTTCAACGATAATGACTTTCATATTACTCACCCTGAGGTAACAGTGATGCCGTCGCATGAACAGGGGAGCGTTCATTCGGGACGTAAAAAGCGATTTCAGTGCCGGGTTCAAGACGGTGAATATGCAGCCCATCGCCGTAGAGCAGCTTGACCCTGTGATGCACATTCAGCAGCCCGATTTTATTCCCCGGCATCTCATTAGACTCCACGCGCTCGATGACTTTTGGGTCAATCCCGTGGCCGGTATCGCGCACGGCGATACGCACCCGGTTGCCGCTTTCGGTGATGCTAATGGTGACCACACCTTTGCCTTTACAGGGCTGAATACCGTGAACAATGGCGTTTTCGACCAGCGGCTGGATCAGCAGGCTCGGGATCACGCAGTTGACCTCTTCATCAATATCGTAAATGACCGTCAGTTTGTCGCCAAAGCGAGCCTGCTCGATCGCGATGTAGTCTTTAATCTGATACAGCTCTTTTTTGATGTCGATCTGCTCGTCATCCTTCAACTCAATGTTGTAGCGCAGATAACGCGACAGGTTGAAAATCAGCTGGCGCGCGGTGTCCGGATTCAAACGAATCGAAGAGGAGATGGCGTTTAACGCGTTAAACAGGAAATGGGGATTGATTTTGCTCTGCAGCGCGCGCAGCTCTGCCTTATTTGCCATCTCGCGTAACTGTTCCGCCCGGGAGACCTCAAGCTGCGTGGAGATGATCTGCGACAGACCTATCGCCATCTCCTGCAGCGTTGAGGTGATCTGATGCGCGTGACAGTAATAAATTTTCAGCGTGCCCGTCACCACGCCTTTCTCCCAAAGCGGGATCACCAGCATAGAGTGGATCTCCGGCGTTCGGTGGGCTTCATCATTGTTTTTAATAATGATTTTACCGTAGTTAATCGCTTGTCTGGTGGTCGGGCTTATCGTGTCATCATTGTCGCGGTAGTTGTGCTCGCCAACGCCGACGTAAGCCAGCACGTGGTCAATATTGGTGATAGCGACGGCATCCGCGTGAATGTCGTGGCGAATAATCTCGCAGACTTGACGCAGCGACTCCGCGTTAACGTGGCGGAAAAGCGGCAGCGTTTTGTTGGCGATATCCAGCGCCAGCTTGGCCTGGCGAGCGGCACTGGCCTCTTTTTCCCCTTCCACACTCTGCACCAGCAGCACGATAAAACCGATGCACACGCTACCCAGAATCATAGGGATACCGATTTTCGAGACGATATCCAGCCCCAGCGCGGTCGTGGGAGCCCAGACGACAACCAGGATCATGGTCAGCGTTTCGCACACCATGCCTGCGAGGATCCCGGCGCGCCAGCGCTGCTTTTTCGGGATTTTACGGCTGATCCAGCCGGATAGTACCCCGGCGATAATGCTGGTGATAAAGCACGGCACCGCCGTGACGCCGCCGATATCAATCAGGTAGCGATGGGTTCCGGCAATCACGCCGGTGATGACACCTACCCACGGACCAAACAAAATTCCGCCAGACATGACGGCGATAATCCGCACGTTAACCAGCGAGCCCTCTACCGGCACGCCGGACCAGGTGCTGAACAGCGCAAAGAGCGAAAAGATAGCGGTGACGGCCAGCAGTTCTTTCGGCGAGTGAGCAGATTTATGCAACAGCTCGCGAAACAGGCGAATGCGAATAAGGAAGAACAGGCAAATCAGCATTAATGCTGCGCGATCAAAAACCGCCAGCAGCATAGTGAATATTTCGTGCACGAGCAGACCTGGGAAAACGGGAAAGAACCATGATAAAAAACCTGGGGCATATTGACCAGCTATCCGTCAGGTTTATCAAATGAGGAAAAACCCTGTTTTAGAAAGGGGATTATCGAATGAGGATTGATACCTCCCGATTCTTTCCTGCTGTCGCATCGTCCGGTAACTGTTTTGATATCATTGTGTTAAACAATAGATAACGGAAAGCCGATATGAGTCCCCCTCCTTCCGCTTTAAGGCGTACCCGTGTTCCGGTTTTCATGGGGTTCTCTTTTTTTTCATTTCCCTCTCGACAGCGTGATTTTTTTCAGGTTATTTTCTAAGCATGTCACATCAGTGGCAGCGTCGCTCGGACGGTCCGGGCGCTAACGTTAATCTGAGGAATCTATGGCTGAATTCAGTCCTGAACGCCGTTTTACGCGTATCGATCGTCTCCCCCCTTATGTTTTCAATATCACCGCTGAACTGAAAATGGCTGCGCGTCGGCGCGGCGAAGACATCATTGATTTCAGCATGGGCAACCCTGACGGCCCCACGCCACCGCATATCGTTGAGAAGCTCTGCGCGGTTGCCCAGCGTCCGGATACGCACGGCTACTCAACCTCGCGCGGTATTCCCAGATTACGCCGCGCGATCTCGCGCTGGTATCAGGATCGTTATCAGGTTGATATCGATCCTGAGAGTGAAGCCATTGTGACCATCGGCTCGAAAGAGGGGCTGGCGCACCTGATGCTGGCCACGCTGGATCACGGTGATACGGTACTGGTTCCCAATCCGAGTTACCCAATCCATATTTACGGCGCGGTGATAGCCGGGGCGCAGGTACGTTCTGTACCGCTGGTGGAAGGCGTCGATTTCTTCAACGAACTGGAGCGCGCAATTCGCGAAAGCTATCCGAAACCCAAGATGATGATCCTGGGTTTCCCGTCCAACCCGACGGCGCAGTGTGTGGAGCTCGATTTCTTTGAGAAGGTTGTGGCCCTGGCTAAGCGTTATGACGTGCTGGTGGTACATGATTTGGCGTATGCGGATATCGTCTATGACGGCTGGAAAGCGCCTTCAATCATGCAGGTACCGGGGGCGCGTGACGTGGCGGTAGAATTCTTTACCCTGTCGAAAAGCTACAACATGGCGGGCTGGCGTATTGGTTTTATGGTGGGTAACAAAACGCTGGTGAGTGCGCTGGCGCGAATCAAGAGCTATCACGATTACGGCACCTTTACGCCGCTACAGGTTGCCGCTATTGCGGCGCTTGAAGGCGATCAGCAATGCGTTCACGACATTGCAGCCCAGTATAAACGCCGCCGCGACGTGCTGGTAAAAGGGTTACATGAAGCGGGCTGGATGGTGGAAATGCCGAAAGCGTCCATGTACGTCTGGGCGAAAATTCCGGAGCCGTATGCGGCAATGGGATCGCTTGAGTTTGCTAAAAAACTGCTGCAGGACGCGAAGGTGTGTGTTTCACCGGGCATTGGCTTTGGTGATTACGGTGACACCCATGTGCGCTTTGCTTTAATCGAAAATAGCGACCGTATTCGTCAGGCGGTGAGGGGCATCAAGAGTATGTTCCGGGCCGATGGCCTGCTCTCAACAAAGAGCGTCTCCGAACACCCCGCATCATCATGACATAAAAAGACAGGAGCCTATGGCTCCTGTCTTTTTGACTGCATGTTCTTCACTAGATCATCAGGGCAAAGGTTCCGGCCCAGACTAAAACGATCACCGAAATGCCCATAAAGAAATATTTCACGTTTCATCGCTCCGCGTATCTTGTGGTACGCATTTTAAAACAGAGTCCAACTGAGTATAGAGAACTGAAATCCGGCCAAAACGGAAATGAGAATTTTCCCGCTATGCCGCCGACTCCAGCTCAGAATTCTGTGCTTTCCTGTAGCCAGACGGCGCTAATGTACGCCTAAAAAAGAGGGGTGACAAGAGAGATTTTTTTAAATAATTTCCGACACTTACGGGTGTCGTGGAACGGCGACAGTTTGATTTCGCAAGGCAATAAATTCACTTTGAGCGACGTGACGAAAAACCGTTACACGGGGTTATTACAGGTGATTGAAAAGGTTAGTTTCTTATCGAAACTAACCGTCGCGCGGGACTTAAATATAGAGCGAGGCTTCGCCAAGTGGGCGCGTTTTGAAACGGCGATGCATCCAGAGATATTGCTCTGGCGCGCGCATGATTTCAGTTTCGATGACCTTGTTGATAAACGCTGCGGCTTCGCATTCGTTTTCCGGATAGTTGGCCATTTCAGGAGAGATGTGCAGACGATAGCCTGATTTATCCGCTTTTCTCACCATCGTCACGGTCAGCATGGCGGCGCCTGACAACCGCGAAATCACAAAGGTACCGTTGGTTGTCGCCACGTCTTTAACGGCAAAGAAGGGGGCAAAGCTGCTGCCTTTACGTCCATAATCCTGGTCAGGGGCAAACCAGACGGCTTCACCTTTCTTCAGGGCACCGACCATTCCACGCAGATTATTACGGCTGATCATCGCTTTATTGGAACGCATGCGGCCGCGCGTCTGTACCCACTCCATTACCGGGCTATTGTGCGGTCTGTAGGTCGCCATCATTGGCTGGCAAAGACCCATCACCCGGCCACCCAACTCCAGCGACATAAAGTGAACGCCCACAACCATCACACCGCGGTTTTGCAACTGCGCGCGTTTAAGGTTGTCCAGCCCTTCGACATCAAACCACTTGCGGACGCGTTCATCCGACCAGAACCAGGCCATACCGGTTTCGAGCAGCGCCATACCGATAGATTTAAAGTTTTCAGAGATCAATTTTTCGCGCTCTTCAGCATTGTACTGAGGAAAGCAAAGCTCGATGTTTTTGCGCGCGATGGCTTCGCGACGTTTCAGGAAATAGCGAGAGGCGCTGCCCAGTTTCGACCCCAGCAAACGCAGCACAGGGTAGGGAAGTTGCACCAGCAGCCAGAGTACGCCAAGACCAAACCATGTAAACCAGTAACGCGGGTGTAAAAACGCACGTTCAAATTTGGATTGAGACAAGATAGTAAAACCTATGTGAAGCCTGTAAAGGTAGCGCAGCGTGTGCGATACGACGTGCCATTAAGACCGTTCTTCAAGGTGATGGTTTCAGGCTTTACCGAACTTTACGGCGTTGCCTGACCACTGCTGATTTGGGTGGGCGGCGTAATGTAGCACCGTTATACGTTATGTGCTATTACTCGTTTTTGATTAAAAAAGCGGCAGCCAAGGAGGTGGTTGATTTTACAGTTTTTATAGGCAGTCAGTCATGAGAACACCTTCCACCTGAGTCGGGCAGGAAGCCTCTTCGAGAGAGGATGGATTAAAAGCGCTATTTTTTTGTGGCAGATTCCGTATTCAAATTTTTTTTTACCTCTTCGTTTAATAAATAAGAATTTTCTTTGTGAAAGTTCTTATTTATTATTCATCCAATGAATGGAGCGCCTGAGTCCATAATTTATTCATCTTTCCTTTTATCGAGTCTAAAGCAGTTCTCTCCTGTGTTTTTGATATAGTGCTGTGATGCAAATCAAAACAATATTGTTTTTTTAGCATCTGACTGGCTGCAACCTCTTTTACGATACAAATATTTGTTTTACAGAAAAAGAGTAGCTTCTTTTTCTGGGTTGGTCTGATAAGTTGCAATAATATCTTAGAGGAAAATTCTTAAGAATTTTCTAATTGCGGATAAATGATCTGTGTATTTGATTTGCGGTCGATCATTGTTCTAATATTGCGCATCAAGAACGATACCGTGAAGTTTGCATCGCAAAACAAAGAGGGATGATCAAATGTCTGACAGTTTTCAGAATGAAGTGCCTAAGGCACGTATTAACCTGAAGCTTGACCTGCATACTGGCGGAGCAAGCAAAAAAATGGAATTACCCTTAAAACTGCTTGTTGCCGGTGATTTCAGTAATGGTCAGGATGCTGCGCCAATATCTGAGCGTGAAAAAGTTAACATCACCAAAAATAATTTCGACAGTGTTCTTTCCGAATATTCCCCAAAAGTTAATCTGAGCGTCAAAAACACCCTGTCAGATGATGGTGGTGAGGACAATATTGAGCTGACTTTCCAGAGCATGAAAGATTTCACGCCAGAGCAGGTGGCTGCCCAGATACCACAGCTGAAGGCGATGCTGGCGATGCGCAACTTACTCCGCGATCTTAAGGCCAACCTGTTGGATAACCAGACTTTCCGAAAAGAGCTGGAAAAAATCGTTCTTGACCAGTCGCTTAGCGCTGAATTTCGCAATGAATTATCCGCACTGGCACCCAAAAAAGCTTAACCATCACGATGTTTTAACGGATTAATCAAGGAATGCTCATGTCTGTACAAAATAATATTGCTGGCGGTGAAAGCATGGTGCTGGAACGTCCTGCTGCGGGTGGGGTTTACGCCTCCCTGTTTGAGAAAATCAACTTAAGTCCCGTCTCTGAATTGAGCGCCCTGGATATCTGGCAGGACGCGCAGGCGATGTCGGATGCGACCGCTGATGAACGTCTGACGGCAGGTATGCAGGTCTTCCTGGAATGTCTGACCAAAGCCGGTGCGAAAGTCGAAAAACTGGATAAAAGCCTGATTGATCACCACATTGCTGAACTCGATTACCAGATCAGCCGTCAGCTGGACGCGGTAATGCACCATGAGGAGTTTCAGGCAGTTGAAGGTCTGTGGCGCGGAGTGAAGTCGCTGATTGATAAAACAGATTTTCGCCAGAACGTGAAAATTGAGCTGCTGAGTATGTCTAAAGAAGACCTGCGTCAGGACTTCGAAGACAGCCCGGAAATCATCCAGAGTGGTCTGTATAAACACACCTATATTGATGAATATGACACACCAGGCGGCGAGCCAATTGCGGCACTGATTTCCGCATACGAGTTCGATGCTTCAGCGCAGGATGTCGCGCTGCTGCGCAACATCTCTAAAGTCTCCGCTGCTGCGCACATGCCGTTTATCGGCTCAGCAGGTCCAAAATTCTTCCTTAAAGAGTCCATGGAAGACGTCGCTGCGATAAAAGATATTGGTAACTATTTTGACCGCGCAGAGTACATCAAGTGGAAATCGTTCCGCGATACCGACGACGCTCGCTATATCGGCCTGGTCATGCCGCGCGTACTGGGACGTTTACCGTACGGACCAGATACCGTTCCCGTTCGCAGCTTCAATTATGTCGAAGAGGTCAAAGGTCCGGATCACGACAAATACCTGTGGACGAATGCCTCGTTTGCCTTTGCTTCCAACATGGTGCGTAGCTTTATCAATAATGGCTGGTGCGTACAGATTCGGGGTCCGCAGGCCGGTGGTGCGGTTCAGGACTTGCCTATCCATCTTTACGATCTCGGTACCGGTAATCAGGTAAAAATCCCGAGTGAGGTCATGATCCCCGAAACCCGCGAATTTGAGTTTGCGAATCTGGGCTTCATTCCTTTGTCCTACTACAAAAACCGCGACTATGCCTGCTTTTTCTCGGCTAACTCAAGCCAGAAACCGGCGCTGTATGACACCGCAGATGCAACGGCTAACAGCCGCATCAACGCGCGTCTGCCGTATATCTTCCTGCTGTCGCGTATCGCCCATTACCTGAAGCTGATTCAGCGCGAAAACATCGGTACCACGAAGGATCGCCGTCTGCTTGAACTGGAGCTGAATACCTGGGTTCGCAGTCTGGTCACTGAAATGACCGATCCGGGCGATGAACTGCAGGCGTCTCACCCGCTGCGTGATGCGAAAGTGGTTGTCGAAGATATTGAAGACAACCCGGGCTTCTTCCGCGTGAAGCTGTACGCGATCCCTCACTTCCAGGTCGAAGGCATGGACGTCAACCTGTCACTGGTTTCCCAGATGCCGAAGGCGAAATCGTAAGGCGAGGGGTAATCAGGGATGAAAATTTACCGCCCACTTTGGGAGGATGGGGCCGCTCTGGCCCCGCAACAATTCCAGCAGCAAGCTCGCTGGGATGAAAACGTTGCCTACATGGTCGCAGGGATGGTTATTTCTCATCCCTGGGGGGTGATTGCTGCAGAGTTTGATGATGCCGCGCTTGCGCTTGCGCGTCTGAATGCTATCCGTCTGGTGGTGCGTTTCCAGGACGGCACGATTGTTGATACGGATCTGGCGGATAATCTTCCCCCGGTCTGTGATTTATCAGCCGCAAATGGCTCTGAGACAGTTGAGGTGGTAGCCGCATTGCCGCTGCTGAGCGCCAGTGGTGGTAACCTTGATAACGGACAGGACAGTGAACGCCCGCGTCGCTGGAAAGCAGAGCGTGTGGTAGTCCAGGAACTGGCCGGGTATGAAAGGGGGAACTGGCTATTCTACGTAATGCCATCACTCTGCGTTTGTCCACTCAAGAAAATACCGCATACCTGACCTGCCCGCTCGCCCGTCTGGTGCGTAATGCTCAGGGACAATGGAGCCGGGACCCGGCTTTCATCCCACCGATGCTTTCCGTTTCTGCAAGCCCGTTGCTGATCACCGAACTGGGTGATCTGCTGGTGCGCCTGCAGGCACGACGTAAGCGTCTGATGGCCATGCGCCGTGAGAGTAACGAGCGAATGGCGGACTTTGCAGTCGCGGATGTCTCCCTGTTCTGGCTGCTCAATGCGCTAAACAGTGCAGAACCGGTGTTAACAGAACTGCTACAGACTCCGGGTCGTCACCCGGAACTGCTGTACCGCGAACTGGCACGCCTCGCCGGCAGTCTGCTGACCTTCTCACTGGAGCATGACGCTGGCGATATTCCTGCCTATCAGCACGATGCACCGGAGCGGGTATTCCCGCCGCTGCTGGCACTGCTCGATAAGCTGCTGGAAGCGAGCCTGCCGTCACGGGTGGTGAGTATCCACCTGGAGCATCAGGATCAGATCTGGAAAGGTGCCCTGCACGATGCGCGCCTGCGCGAAGGGGCAGATTTCTACCTCTCCGTACGCTCCTCCATGCCGAACCATGAGCTTCAGACGAAATTCCCGCAGCTGTGTAAAGCGGGCAGCTTTGAAGATGTTTCGGATGTGGTGAATGTGGCCCTGAGCGGGATGGTTATCAAGCCGCTGACCCATGTGCCGGCCGCTATCCCGTTACGCCTTGAGAACCAGTATTTCTCGCTGGATCTGAGTAGTGAGGCAGCGCGGGCGATGCTGGAAGCGGGAAGCTGCACCTTCTATACCCCGCGCTCACTGGGGGATGTGAAACTTGAACTCTTTGCGGTGCTGCGCACATGAATACATCAGAAATAAGTCAAATTGAGCGTATTTTCTACCCCGGCTGGCTGATGGCCAGCCAGCTGCGGGGCGGACAGGAGGTTCGTGACGGGGAAGGTCTCTATCGTCGGGCCTGCCGTCTGGTGCAGGAGGCAAAAGCGGCGCTCACGGAGGCAGGTTACAGCGACATCAGCTGTGACCATATGGTGTATGCCCTGTGTGCTCTGCTTGATGAGAGCGTGATGAACCGGGGAACCACCGATGATGGCTATCTGACCTGGCGGCGTGACCCGCTGCAGGCACACTTCTTTGGCACTCTCAATGCCGGTGAGGAGTTGTGGGAAAGGATCCGGGACCTGCTGAAAGAAACCTCCCCTGACGCCGCAGTCCTGACCTGTATGCACCGGACTCTGCTACTGGGGTTTGTGGGGCAATATCGCGCACAGGATGATGAGCGTCGGGAAGATATTGTTCGCGCGCTTGCGGAACGGGTACCGGCCTTTACGCTGGCACAGGACTCTCCCATTGTTGCCCGGGCATCACGCCTGCGCAGCGGCCGTCGCGGGTACTGGCTGAGCTGGGTTGTGGCCGCTGTCGCCATGGTGGCGCTCTGGTTTTTCCTTTCGTCTTCGCTTACCGAACTGGTAAGCCAGACCGTCAGGCCGGGGTAAGCGATGCGGGATGCGTACCGAAGTCTGTTAACTGCCCTGGGTGCTGTACTGGCGCTGTGGCTCATCCTGGGATTCTGGCCACTGTCCTCGGGCAGCCGTGTGGCACTCAGTCTGCTGATTGTGCTGGTGTCAGGGGTGATGCTCTGGCGTCAGCGTCGGGCTTCTCAGGCACGAGCGACCGCTGTCCGGGAAATTGTGGATGAAAATCTGCCGCCGGAAGATTTTCAGGGTGCGGTGATCCTTGTTTGTGGCGACAACAGCCCACTGTTTGTGTCCGGCTCCCATAACCGGGAAACCCGACAGGGCTGGTATCTGTGGGTGAAGGATGCGGAGCAGTTGCCACTCCTGGCACAACACCTGAGCCTGGTGCGTCCGGCTCAGGTGTCGCAACTCTCCGTCATGCTGGCGGTGGTACCTGAACAGCACACCTCCGGCGATGATTTTACCCAGCATCTTCGGGGCTGGCAGCGTGCTGTCGTCCGGTGCCGTGCGGCATTTGGCACTATCCCCCCGCTGTGGACCGTGACCTGGGTATCTCCTCCTGTGGCCTGTGCAGAGGCTGAGCCCGTCTGGTTTACCACGGTAAGCCCGCGAAGCGGTATTCAGGTGTATCAGCCCGGTCAGGGCAATGTGTCACTGACGGATTGGCCTCTGGAAATAGGAACGGACGGGCGTCTTTCGCGTTTGAGCCATGGCCTGTGGCTGGACAGTCTGCTTGCCTGGCAAAACAGCGCGGTGAACGACCTGCTGTCGCTACGGCGGGGGGAGTTACCGGTGATGACGCCCTGCGTGCAGGGTATGTGCATAGTGCCGGTGAGTGGTATCGCGGGCAATCTCTGGCAACAACACATCACTTCCTTGACGGCGCTGCCACCGGATGCCTTTGTGAGCACCGAGCCACTGCCGCTGCCTGAACTGCTGCTGCCGGCGTTGCCGCGCCGATGTGGCGTGAGCCGCAGGATGGTGTTCTGGCGTTATGCCGGATTACTGGGCGGGATTTTTCTCGCGCTGGCGATGCTGGCGTCCTGGATGAACAACCAGCGCCTCATTCGTAACGTTGGCGATCACCTTGCGTTATATCACCAGCTGACGGGTCAGCCTGTTGCCCCGAAACTGCGTGCCCAGCAGCGCCTGCGGGCCGATGGCGCATTGCTGGACGACTGGCAACGTCGCGGGGAGCCACTGCGTTATCGCCTGGGTCTGTATCAGGGACTGCGACTGATTCCGCCCGTTGAGGCCGCAGTCAGTGACTGGGCACCTCCGCCACCGCCGCCTCCGGTCATTAAGAAAATTATTCAGGGTCCGAAAACCATTCGTCTCGACAGCATGTCGTTGTTCGACTCCGGAAAATTTGTGCTCAAAGCGGGGTCTACCAAAATGCTGGTGAATTCTCTGGTGGGCATCAAAGCGAAGCCGGGCTGGCTGATTGTCGTATCCGGCCATACCGATAACACCGGAAATCCGCAACTGAACCAGATGCTCTCGCTGAAACGTGCCGAGGCAGTGCGCAACTGGATGCGAGACACCGGCGACGTACCTGAAAGCTGTTTTGCTGTGCAGGGCTATGGCGAAAGCCGTCCTGCTGCAACCAACGACACCCCGGAAGGGCGTGCGCTCAACCGCCGTGTCGAAATCAGTCTGGTGCCGCAGGCCAATGCCTGTCAGCTACCCGGCAAACACCCGGCGCCATCGCAGGATGATGGCGCATCACAATTAAATGGAGAGTAATTCCATGGCAATTCCTGTTTATCTTTGGCTGAAAGACGATGGCGGCGCGGACATTAAAGGGTCTGTAGACGTTCAGGACCGTGAAGGCAGCATCGAAGTGGTGGCTCAGGAACACAACCTGTACATCCCGACCGATAACAATACCGGCAAGCTGACCGGGACGCGTATCCACACGCCATTCCTGTTCACCAAAGAAATCGATTCCTCCAGCCCATATCTTTATAAGGCTGTGACCACGGGTCAGACCCTGAAGTCTGCGGAATTCAAGTGGTACAAAATCAACGACGCGGGCCAGGAAGTGGAGTATTTCAACACCAAACTGGAAAACGTGAAGGTGGTGAAGGTGAATCCTGAAATGTATGACGTTAAGGATCCTTCTAAAGAGAAGCACAACCACCTTGAGCGCGTTGAACTGCGTTACGAAAAAATCACCTGGACCTACAAAGACGGCAACATCATTCATTCCGACTCCTGGAACGAACGCGCTACTGCGTAAGTCGCAAGCGGGCAGGTTTTCCTGTCCGCTTTTCTCTTTGCTGAACGTCTGCCGCTGCAGGCGCTGAGCAAAGAAAACATCACATCCCGGAAACAGACCTTATGGGCCTCGGTAACGGCCAGGGGCGGTAGCGTGTCAGAAAGGTCCACAACAGTGAGTAAAACCAACATGGAAAACCCGGCAATCCTCCTTCGACGTCTTAATCCATACTGCGCGCGGGCAATGGAAGGTGCAGCTTCGCTCTGCCAGACTCGCGCGCATGCAGAAATTCTGCCGGAGCACTGGCTGCTGAAGCTGCTGGAGCAGGGGGAAGGTGACCTGACGGTGCTGGCTCGCCGCTACGAATGGGATATGGACGGCATCTGGCAGGATTTACTGGGCTGGCTGGATAAACAGCCGCGCTCGGTACGCCACCGGCCGCAGCTTTCAGAAAGCATCCAGTCTCTGATGCAGCAAGCCTGGCTGATAGCCTCACTGGCGGGTGAAGAACATATCCGCAGTGTGCATTTACTGATGGCACTGGTTGAGAAACAAAACCTGGTGCGCTGCAACGGTCTGTGGCCTTTGCTGACCCTGGGCCAGAGTCAGCTTGAGCGTCTTCGACCGTTGCTTGATGCGCAGTCAGATGAACGTCCGGAAGTGCAGCAGGAAGCGGAACTGGCGCAAAGTCATGGTGGAGAAGTCGAGTTCGTCGGGCGCCCTGTGGGTGCAGAAGTAAAAGAGGGAGAACTCAACCCTGCATTGCAGAATGCGCTGGATAAATTCACCCTTGATGTCACTGCGAAGGCAAAAGAAGGCAAAATCGATCCGGTGTTCGGTCGTGACACCGAAATTCGTCAGATGGTGGACATTCTTTCCCGTCGACGCAAAAACAACCCGATTCTGGTTGGCGAGCCGGGCGTGGGCAAAACCGCACTGGTTGAAGGCCTGGCGCTCAGAATCGCCGAAGGCAATGTGCCGGAATCACTCAAAACCGTGGTGCTACGTACGCTTGACCTCGGCCTGCTGCAGGCGGGCGCGGGTGTGAAGGGGGAGTTTGAACAGCGTCTGAAAAACGTCATTGATGCAGTACAGCAGTCCCCGGTACCCGTTCTGCTGTTTATCGACGAAGCGCATACCATCATCGGTGCAGGCAACCAGGCCGGTGGCGCGGATGCAGCCAACCTGCTGAAGCCCGCGCTGGCGCGGGGTGAACTGCGGACAATTGCGGCCACCACCTGGTCTGAATACAAACAATACTTTGAGCGCGATGCAGCCCTGGAGCGCCGCTTCCAGATGGTGAAAGTCGATGAGCCGGATGACGATACCGCCTGCCTGATGCTGCGGGGCCTGAAATCCCGCTACGCCGAACATCACCATGTGCACATTACCGATGATGCGGTTCGTGCCGCAGTTACCCTGTCGCGCCGTTATCTGACGGGACGTCAACTTCCTGATAAAGCGGTGGATCTGTTGGATACCGCTGCCGCCCGCGTACGCATGAGCATCGACACGGTTCCGGAGCAACTTATTCGTTATCGCGCATCTATCACCGCGCTCGACATGGAGAAGCAGGCGCTGCTGGAAGATATCGCGATTGGCAATCAGAGTCATGCTGGACGTCTGAGCGCGATAGAGCAGGAAGAGGTAAACTTGATTGTGGCGCTCGATGAACTCGAAAGCCAGTATGGTCAGGAACTGAAGCTGACCGCTCAATTGCTCGAAAGCCGTCAGGATATCTCGCGCCAGAGCGAGACTCACCAGCTGCATCAGGAGCTTAACGAGATGCAGCGCGGTAACCCGCTGCTCTCCCTGGATGTGGATGTACGTACCGTTGCCAACGTGATAGCCGACTGGACAGGTGTGCCGTTGTCATCGCTGATGAAAGACGAGCAGACCGAACTGCTGACGCTGGAAAATGAAATAGGGAAGCGTGTGGTCGGGCAGGATACGGCGCTTAAGGCCCTCGCTCAGCGTCTGCGCGCGGCAAAAACGGGCCTCACGTCCGAGAACGGCCCGCAGGGCGTATTCCTGCTGGTGGGGCCGAGTGGTGTCGGGAAAACTGAAACCGCGCTTGCGCTGGCCGATGTCATGTATGGCGGCGAGAAGTCACTCATCACGATTAACCTTTCTGAACACCAGGAGCCGCATACGGTTTCGCAGCTGAAAGGCTCGCCGCCGGGCTATGTCGGGTACGGTCAGGGCGGTATTTTGACCGAAGCCGTGCGAAAACGACCATATAGCGTGGTACTACTGGATGAAGTGGAAAAAGCCCACCGTGACGTCATGAACCTGTTCTATCAGGTATTCGACCGGGGCTTTATGCGTGATGGAGAAGGTCGTGAAATCGACTTCCGCAATACCGTTATTCTGATGACCTCCAACCTCGGCAGTGACCACCTGATGCAGTTGCTGGAAGAACAGCCTGACGCCACCGAAGGCGACCTGCACGAATTGCTGCGCCCGATATTACGTGACCACTTCCAGCCGGCACTGCTGGCCCGCTTCCAGACCGTGATTTACCGTCCTCTGGCGGAAGCGGCTATGCGCACCATCGTGGAGATGAAGCTGTCACAGGTCAGTAAGCGGCTGAACCGACACTACGGCCTGCGGACGCATATTGAAGAGAGCCTGTATGACGCGCTGACCGCCGCCTGCCTGCTGCCGGATACTGGTGCGAGGAATGTTGACAGTCTGCTGAATCAGCAGATTCTGCCGGTGCTGAGTCAGCAGTTGCTGAGCCATATGGCGGCGAAGCAGAAACCACACTCCCTGACTCTGGGATGGAGTGAGGAAGAGGGCATAGGGCTGGAGTTTACACATGGCTGATGAAACGCAGGATGGGTTCAGAATCAAAGAGGGTGGTGTCAGACTACTCACGGCGGGGGAAATACAGCTGGCGCAATCCGTTTTTTTATCCACCATTGATTATTCGAAAGTATGGATACACAGAGAAAGTTATCTCCCTTTCAATTTACAGGATAACAATACGGCGATGACCCCGAACGGGGAGATCTATTTTCGTGATCTATATTTCGATGATTTCTCACAGACAACCGACAGTCTTCAGCATCTGTTCATCCATGAAATAAGTCATGTCTGGCAGCGTGGAAAAGGAATGAATGTGATCTTCAGAGGGCTGGTGAGCTGGATGGTGAGTTACCGTTATACCCTTGATGGTCGTCTCTTAAGCGAATATCCGATGGAGCAGCAGGCGCAGATTATTGCAGATAATTTTGTTTTACAGACTTTTGGGTATGAAATCTGGAGTCACCTTGAAAATAAAAGATACCCCGATATTACGCTCGATGGGGATACTTCTGAGTCGGTGATACGTGAGGGATATAAAAATGCTTTGAGGGGCTTTCCATGGTGAGACGTAACTATTTTATTAAGCTTAACTCTTTGTTGTTAACGTTTTTTTGTCTTCCAATCCTGACGGGATGCCCTGGACCAGGTGACAGATTTCGTTTTGATGAAACTGCAAAGGTGAGTAAAAAGGGTGATAATGTTTGCGTGAATATTGATAATGCACAAGATTATCAGCCAGTAGATATGGGTATCAATCTGCGAGGGACGCCTTCAATGGAGAAAGATTTTAATTTTTCCCCCGGCCTTAAGGTTATTGAAGGTGAATTATGTATTCCTCCATCTTATTTTAATTTTAAAGATGGTAGCAAGTATATAGTTGAGTTTGTACTTCATCCAACACTTGATAATAAAGAAGCGAGAAGCTTTGTTGTTGGTGTCGGTATTAATAATGATCAAGTGTATAATTTCCCTTTGACAGATCGCGAATTCGCAAGGCCGTATGGTTCAATTAAGGCTCCAGAATAGCAAGTGTAATAAGTGTCCGTATTTAAATTTTTTTGTAAATATATAGCTTAATCTTTTGTTTCCTGACGTTGGGGTGGCTAGTAGATTGAAATTTTCATCTTATTTCTGTTTGTTATCGTTGGTGTTCTATTTCTACCTGAAGCTTTTATTTACACGTTTGTTAAGCGTTTTATTCCCATCAGTGGTAATGGGGAAAATGCGATGGACAACTTTGAAATGACCGTGTTGCTGGTTAAAGCCCTCATGTGTGCTGTCGTGGCTGGAACCGTAATCACCCTTTTTCGTACTCGCTGAGTACCCTGATTGAACCTGTTACTTACCCGTTGGCAATAAAGTCATGGACTGCAGGTTATCCCATGGAGTCAATATCATGAGTCTGACAGATACGCTTAAGAACACCCTGTCTGCGCTAACTGAAGGCGGGCTGAACCGCTATCGTCTGGATATTCCGTCCTGCACAGCCTTACTGGATGTGGAAACTTTCAGCGGTAAGGAGTTTATGAGTGAGCTTTATTACTACCAGGTTATCTTTACCAGCAGCGATCAAAATATCAGTTCAGCGCAACTGCTGACTAAGCCTGCCACGCTGACCATGGGGACCGGGCCTCTGATGGGGATGACCGGGCAGAAAGTGGTGCATGGTGTGGTGACGCATTTTAAGCGTATCAGTGGCTCACGTGACCAGGCGACGTACCAGATTATTATTGAGCCGTTCCTGTCTTTGCTGCGCAATCAATTCCGTACCCACCGCTTTTTCGTTAATAAGTCAGTACCGGAAGTTGTCACTGAAGTATTGCAGGAGCATGGCCTGAAAGGTTGGGAGTATGAGTTCACCCTCAAAGCTGACTATCCGAAGCGTGAACAGATTAACCAGTACAAGGAAAACGATCTCGCGTTCATTGAGCGTCTGCTGGCTGAAGTGGGGATTTTCTACTTCTTTACCTTGCAACCCGACACCCAGACTGAGGTGGTGCATTTTGCAGACAAGCAGAGTGCATGGACGTTCGGTAAGTCGCTGCCACTGAGCAGTCCATCGGGCATGAGTGACAATGCAGCGGACTCGGTATGGGGGGTTCACGTCCGACAGAACGTAGTTGAGCGCTCTGTCACCGCCAGTGATTACAATCACCGTGAAGCCCAGAATATCCTGACTTCTGTACCGGCAGACATGACGAGGGGTGATGGTGAAGGTGTGACCTACGGTGATGTGTATCACTACCTGCCACGTCATCTTGAACGCGGCGACAAAATCACCCCCGCAGCAGAAACCGGCAACTTCTGGGCACGCCTTGAACATGAACGTTTCCTGTCCGGGCAGACGACTATCAGCGGCAGTAGTAATGATGCCCTGCTTTCTCCGGCCCAGGTGCTGACCATCAGTGAACGTGTGGTGTCGCCTACCCTGCCATCAGAAACGGACAACGGCATTATCATTACCCGCACGAGCTATATCGCCAGTCGTAAAGATGCCCTGATGGTGATGTGGGAGGGGATGCCATATTACGAGAACCGATGCTGGCGACCTGCCGCTAAAAAGCGCCCGGTGGTCAGCGGCACGCTGATGGCGCGTGTGACCAGTGCCAAAGATAACGACATCTACGCCTGGCAGGATGCATCCGGCATGTACCGGGTGAAATTCGATGCTGACCGCGACGATAAACGCCAGGGCATGGAAAGTATGCCTGTGCGCTTTGCCAAGCCTTACGGAGGTGACAAATACGGCTTCCACTTCCCGCTGATACAGGGTACTGAAGTTGCCATTGCATTCCATGAAGGCGATCCGGATCGTCCGTATATTGCTCATGCCCTCCACGACTCCCGCCACGTTGACCATGTTACGGAGGCCAACAGCACTCGCAACGTCATTCGCACAGCTGGCCTGAACAAGCTGCGGATGGAAGATAAGCGGGGAGAAGAACACGTTAAGATCAGTACAGAGTACGGCGGTAAGACGCAGCTTAATCTGGGTCACAATGTGGATGCTGACAGGGTACTTCGGGGTGAAGGTGCGGAGTTACGTACTGATAAATGGGTGGCCGTTCGCGGCGGAGCTGGTGTATTTATCACAGCAGATAAACAGCCGTTTGCCGGGGACAAGATGCTTTCGATGCAGGAAGCTATTGCCCAGTTGGAAAATGCACTGAGTATTGCCAGAAGTTTGTCTGATGCTGCTGAAACGGCACAAGCACTTCCTGCTGATATACAGAGCCAGGTAAAGTTGACTGATGCTCTTAAAGACCTTGCCCAGCCAGGAATGGTGCTAAATGCGCCTGAAGGAGTAAGCATCACCAGCCCGCAGGCGGTTCGTATGGCGTCGGGTAGTGCCAGCGTTGGGATCATGTCGCAACAGAATACAGACATTAGCGCACTTAAACGATTTACCGTAGCAGCAGGTGAAGCCGTGAGTATGCTGGCCCGTAAAGCCGGAATGAAACTCTTTGCGGCTAAGGGAAAAGTAGAAATTCAGGCTCAGGATGATGCGCTTGATGCGATAGCCAAAAAGGATGTGACCGTAACCAGTACAGAAGGGCGAATTGAGATCACGGCGGCGAAAGATATCGTGCTGAAAAATCTGGATGGGTCGTTCATCCAGTTGCAGGGTAAGAATATTATTCTGGGCTGTGAAGGTAATATCCTGTGGAAATGTGCCAATGCACAGAAAATGGGTAGTGTAAGCATGAGTAGTGTTATGCCCCAGTTTCCATCTGGATATAGTGGGAAATTTACTGCATCGTCTGATGCCGGAGTTCCAGTTGCCGCTACGGCATACGTGTTGACATCGAGTAATGGGCAGAAATTATTTGGTAGAACAGACGAGAACGGTGAAACAGTCCCATTTTACTCATCAAACCCGAATGAGCCTTTTGAACTTGAAATGATTCAAAGTGATTATTGGTACGATAGTGAAAATATTGTGGACAGAGTACATCGTTCATCATTCTCAGATATGTCGTTCCAGGACGATGGTTGCCAATGCAGTGATTGTGAGGAAAATAAAAGTGCGTGATATGACTTTTAAGTTTAAATTTTTGTTATGCATGTTGCTTGCTCCATTTTTTTCATTTGCAAGTGGCACATGGAATGCTAAATCAGCACAAATGCAATGTGGCTCAGCTTTGGTAAAGGTCAGTGCTGAATGCCAGATGAATCAAAAAAGCCCAACGGAAAATATATGCAGAAATTACCAATTGGAAATAAAAAATGGCACGAATAATAAAGAATTTTCTTTGCCATACATCCCGAACAGCCAAAAAGTCCTCCTGGAAGGACAGGGTTATTCCTTTAATGATGTAGTTAAGCCTGGTGATTGGACTCCCTCCACAATGAAATGCTATGACAATGAAAATATTGTGATCGGATACCATCTAGGCTTGGATGAAGAGGAGAGAGTTAAGGGTTCATTGTTGTCCTATATTGACGCCCCATTTATTGATCTTTCAGGGAACTTTGTTACAGGTAACAAGCTTTCTGAGCTTAGATCTCGAGAGATGAAAAACCCATACGACAATACAAATATAGACTTTATTAGCAATCGCTGAGGTATGATATGTCTGATTTATATGAGTATTTAAATGCTAAAAAGGGAAAGGCATATTTTGATGACCAGATTAAACCGTTTTCTTTAATCTCACTCTATCCGGATATAGATACTTCCCGAAAGCTAAGAGGTAACAGTCGTACAATAGGAGATGCTGATAAAGATGTCCAGGAAGCTATTATAGATATGATAATTACCATAGCTGTCCGCTATGGATTAAGTTATAAAGAGATATCATATATATTATTAACAACTAAAGTCGAGTCCGGGTTTAATCCCGATGCGGCAGCAGGGACTACTAGTGCAGCTGGTTTAGCACAAGGAACAGTTGGTTTTATCGAAGATGCATTGACACAATCTGAAGACATTCTTGGTTTTCAGCTAGATCTTCGTAATGAAGAAGTTTTTGACGCTGAAAAAGGATGTTATGCGGTAGTTTATTCCTTTTTACTTAACAAATCAAAGGTGATGGAGAGTTACACATCAGATCAAAGTGAATACTGGGAATGGCTTTATTTGTTGCATCATGATGGTGCCTATAGTTTAGGAAAGTATATCGCTGGTACACGTAAGAAAAGTGCAGATGGAAAGAAGTGGGCGCTTTATATAAATAAGCATTTATCAGTTGTGGAAGGGTTACTAAAAAACACTGAAGTTAATACTAAATTTAAACTATCTACGGGAAATAATACAGCATTCAAAAACAAAAATTATATTGCTGCAATCTCTCCATTTCCAAGTTTAACATGCCCAAATTTAGTGTCAGACTATGAGAAAACTCTAGTTTTTATCAAAGGCGTGACTGATGCAAACGGGATGACTGAATCAGTCAATGCTATCGCAGGTTCAGAAATTGTGTTTACTATTCTTGCTGATAATTACAAAGAATTAGCTAAAGCAACTGTTGAAAAAAATACCAATGAAAAACATAAGACTCTAACTTATACCGTTAAGAAAGGTGACACCTTATCAGCAATAGCGAAGAAATATAGTGTATCAGTAGAGAAGTTGGCAAGAATTAATAAGATCCATAATGTAAATATGTTGCGTATTGGTGCGAAATTAAAAATACCTGATAGTAATCAAAATCATGGATATGTTAGCCGCTATGTTTCTGAGCAGACCAAGAAAGAGATTCTCAAAAGCGTTGGGGTTGAAAATGCTAATACTAAAGCAGCCATAGAGTATTCAAGAAGTCATATTGTGTTGCCTAAAGGAAGTAAATCTGCGGACTCAGAAAAGAAAAACAATGTAATACATATTAAAACTACGACGACGGATAAATCTGTTGCTGGTAGAAGTAAAAATGAACCAGAGAAGCATCAGACTACTTCCGAGGGGAAAACTAAAAATGTTTCTGTTGATAAAGACTTTGTACCAGCAATAATTTTTTCATCTAAAATACCTGAAGATTTAAAGAATATAGTTTCTAATCAATCCCTTGATATAATGAAAGAAATTATGAAATCGTCGGGTGTTCATAAAATCACGATTACCAGTACACTCCGTACGGTGCAAAAGCAAGTTGTTGCTATGTATGATAATATGCGTAGCAAAGGTATACAGTCTCAACTTGACTATTATGCAGCACCGGGACGGGAGGTTGTGCAGACAGGTGTTGATGCAGGAGGTACAGATAAAAACAAAGAAAGTGTCGTTAAAAAGGCGATGATGGACAAAGTTGAATCTTTACAAAAAGATGGGCGCCTTGTTTCAAAACATTGCGTATCACTTGAAGAGTACGCTCTTCGGAATGTGTTTGATATAAGTAAAACATCTATGCCCGCCAAATTGCAACGTGCATTTGATAAAGCGCTTACTAAATATGCAGAAGATAATCCAGACAAAATGAAATACATAAGTCCACTTAAGACTCATGGTGAACCTGCATTTCATGTGGAGATTGTACAATGAAAAAAATAATTCTTTATGTCTTTCTTATCTTTCCGGTAATTACTTTTGCAAAAAACACTCAAGTAAAAGATGGTTTGTATTATGGTTATTGGGTTTATAAAGATAAGGGAGTGTTAAAAGAATATGGGGTATTGGCTAACAATCCAAGAAAAGATGCTGGTGAATACATTTTAAGCCCCACCTCTGAACTTGCCGCCACTGATGAAATATACATTCAAATAAAAGATAATGTACCTACTATATTCTTTTATCATGAAAGTAGTGATGCCGATTTAAATGTTGTTGGTTGGGCGAGTGCTAAGTTTTCAGAGGGCGAAATGATTGTTTCAGCAAACACTATTCGTTTTTTAAAAGAAGATTCGAAAGAACGAATTTCTGTTGGTGATAAATTTAATGGTAAAGTTGTTCGCCTTGATATTGGAGAGAAGGCACCGATAGAAGAAGTCAATGATAAAGGGTTTAGTATTGATTGTAATCAATATTTAAAAGCTAATAATTACGCAGAGACGGGGCTTCCTGATGTTGAGGAGCCAGACCCATCAGGCAGGAAAGGTATATTGGTTGGGTATCCTGCTACAGTTTTCGCTGTCGGTGAGCTCGGTATTTGTTCTGCATTCCTCAATGATGATGTTGTTCCACAAATCAAAAAAGGATGGATTCAGTTCCGTCGGCTCAATTAAAACATACAAACTAATTTGTTAGGTGTGATATGTCCAAAGGATTTGTATTGCTAGGAGATAAAACTACTCACGGCGGTGAGGTTATATCTGCATCTTCGACCATGACTGTGAACAGAAATAAAGTGGCTCTTGTTGGCGATGATATTTTTTGCCCTGTCGAGGGGCATGGTGTCAATGCCATTATCGAAGGATCACCAGAATGGATCTCTGATGGGAAACCTGTTGTTGTGGATGGCTGCGAATGTGAATGTGGCTGCCATGTTATCTCCAGTGCGCCAGATTGTTCAGTAGGATAAGTTATGAACTGGGAGCGTCAGAAAGCCACAATTGCTGCAGAACCTGATGAGCCTTCACTGGTCATCTGGCTGATTGCAGGCCTTGTTGCTGTTATTGCTGGAGTGTTGCTCTTTGTACTCTACGCCAATCAGTTTCTTGGTGAATTGCAAAAATTTAACCTCTGGATTGTTGCCGGAAGTCCTCTTTTCATCTGGTTCGTGACGATTTGTATTCGCGGCTGGATGTATAACCACGCAATGGATCGTCACCAGTTTGAATCTGATGAAGCAGATTATGCACAGCAGCAATGGGTTTCCTGGGCCGGGCGTTATCTGGCGGTTCTGTATAGCCGGGTTATTCTGCCTGGTGAATTGACACCATCAACATTTCTGCAGGCCCCCAAAGATCTCGAGCAGAGTAGCTCTCTTTCTCGGAGAATAACGTTACCTGCTGGCGAAGATACTTTTTCAGCATTGATTGGGGGCCTGGACATATCAGAATTACAGCGCTTATCAGACCTCCCTTTCCACGCAACCTTACTGACTGATTCACACGATCCTGATGAGACATTGCAGAGAGAATTTACAGCATGCTGGCTCCAGTTAGTTGGAATGGCCTATCCCGTACCGTTACTGACGATTCTTAAAGGCCGGGCCTTCGATTGGGTGGGCGAACGCCTTAAATCCCCGATTCTGGATGTTGAGCTTTTGTTGGTTCACCAGACTCAGGGAGGGAATGAGTACAGTGATTCGCTCTCGGCTTTAATGCTGACTTCTGATGACGTCGCAACGAAGTATCAGCTAAACCATCACGCTCGCCTGCTTCGGCCTATGTCGATTGAATCAACCCAAATGCTGAGTAAAGAGCTCGATACCTTTTTCTCGACCCAGTCACAGGCTATTGCTGCGCGTGCAATTATGGGTGACAGCATGGAGTGGGGCGATGATTTTTCCGCTCTTCTGACCAGTGCAAAACAATATGAAGGCAGATGGAAACCTCAGCAGTGCCACTGGCTGGAAAAATATGCCGGACTCAGTGGTCCCTTCTCACCGTGGATTGTGGCCGCCGTCGTCAGTGATATAGCTCTGCTCACAAAAGAAGATTGCCTGATGCTTTCGGGTGACAAAGAGCAGCGATTTGTAAATACCGTAACTACAGGGAATCTGATGAATGGCGAAGGATAGTTCAGTGTGGCGTGGTAACTGGGGGCGCCTCAGCATTACCACACTAATTGCTGTTGCGATAGGATTGGTCATCTGGAAAAACGGTGAAGCGTTCGGACTGACAAGTAATGGACTAAAGCTGCTGGGATCTGTGGCAGCTATAATCCTTCTTTTGCTTGCCCGCCATGGCAAAATCATTAGTCTTGCGATTTTACAACAGTGGTCGCGTTTGCAGGGGAAGCGTAAAAATGTCCTGCCGGACGATGAAGGTCGTGTCAAGCAGACAGCACCACGCAATGTCACCGTTGATACTATCCGTGACGCCATGCGTAACCTCTACGGTCGGTGCTGGGGACGTAAAACACGCATTCTGCTGGTCACTGGGACCATATCTGAGGTGGAGCAGTTGACTCCGGGTCTTACGGGCCAGCTCTGGCAGGAAGACCGAGGCACACTGTTGCTGTGGGGCGGTGACCTCAATACCCCAGCCGACAGTGCCTGGCTGACCGCGCTGCGCAAATTGCGCCGTCGCCCGGTAGATGGGCTGGTGTGGGTCACCTCGGCCTTTGACCAGCTCTCAGCACCAGGGCTGGAGCCGCCGCTACCGGTACCTTCAGAAAGCACCATGGACTCCCTGTCTCATGCTATCAGCGCGCGTATGGATACGCTTGGCTGGAAACTCCCGCTGTATGTCTGGTGCCTGCACCCACGAGCCGGTAAGCCGGAAGGACGCATTACGCAGGCGACCGGCTGCCTGTTGCCTGCCGGTTGTCGTACCGAGGGGCTGGCAGAACAACTCTCCGCTCTGACGCCAGATTTGATATTAAAGGGCCTGCAGCAGACCTGTGATGATGTTAAACACCACTTCCTGCTGACGCTTGCCGACCAGCTCATTCGTGAACCGGAGAGTGTGACCGCGCCATTGTCGGTGATGCTAAACCCGTACCGCCCGCTGCCGCTGGCTGGTGTGGTGTTCAGTCAGCCCTCTGCCGGTGCTGAACGTAGCGTGCAGCATCACTGGGGTATGGACAAGCGCTGGGATGTACTGCCTGAATCTGTCGGGATGCTTCCTACCGCACTGCGCCCCGTGAAACCTGGCATTCCGTGGCGCAGAGTGTTGGCGTCTGCTGCTGCGCTTACGATGGTGAGCTGGGCTGTGTGGATGAGCATCGCGTATGTCACCAACCGCAACCAGATTGCCGGTGCAAATGCTCAGGCATCTCTTGCCGCCCGGGAGAATCAGTCGCTGGAGCAGCGTCTGCACGCGCTGTCGGAACTGCAGAAGACCCTGGCTCGTCTTCAGTATCGCGCTGAGCATGGCGTGCCATGGTATGAACGTGCTGGGCTGAGTCAGAATGATGCGCTGCTGACCGCACTCTGGCCCCGTTATCAGGACAGTACACAGCCATTGTTAAGGGATGCGGCGGCAAACCATCTGCAGAAGAAGGTCAGTGCCTTTAACTCGCTGCCGCCGGGTAGTCCGTTGCGAGAACAGATGGCAAAAAGTACCTATGACCAGCTCAAGCTCTATTTGATGCTGGCACGTCCGGAGCATATGGACACGGCATGGTTCAGCTCTGCTTTGCTGAACGACTGGCCGAAGCGTAACGGTGTGAAAGACGGTGTCTGGCAGGGGATGGCTCCGTCTCTGTTGTCGTTCTGGGGCGCTCAGCTGATTGCGCACCCGGAGTGGAAACTCCGTGCCGATGAGGGCATGGTCAGCCAGGCGCGTTCGCTGCTGGTTCGCCTGATGGGCGTGCGTAACAGTGAATCTACCCTGTACCAGAAGATGCTCTCTCAAGTGGCGCACCTGTATGTCGATATGCGACTTGAAGACATGACCGGGGACACTGATGCCGCCCGTCTGTTCAGCACCACCGAAATCGTACCTGGGATGTTTACCCGTCAGGCCTGGGAGCAGGCCGTGCAGCCCGCTATCGAGAAGGTGGTGAAGGCACGCCGGGACGAGCTCGACTGGGTCCTGACTGACAGCAAGCATCAGGTGAATAAACAGGACGAGACTTCGCCGGAAGTGCTGAAAAGGCGCCTGACGGAGCGTTACTTCGCCGACTTTGGTGGTGCCTGGCTGGCGTTTCTGAACAGTCTGCGCTGGAACCCGGCTGCGACGCTGTCGGACTCCATTGACCAGCTGACGCTGATGGCCGATGTGCGCCAGTCCCCTCTTGTTGCATTGATGAACACACTTAACATCCAGGGGCGCACCGGACAGACCGGCGAGGCGATTTCTGACTCCCTGGTGAAATCCGCGAAGAACCTGCTGGGCGGTGACAACAAAGATGCCATTGACCAGAGTGCCGGTGTTCACGGGCCGCTGGATGCGACCTTTGGTCCGGTACTGGCCCTGATGGACAAGAGCCGCACCGGTGCACAGGAACTGAGCCTGCAGTCATATCTGACCCGCGTGACGCAGGTGCGTCTTCGTCTGCAGCAGGTGACCAACGCTGCCGACCCGCAGGCAATGACCCGGACCCTTGCTCAGACGGTGTTCGAGGGCAAGGCGGTTGACCTCACCGAAACCCGCGACTACGGCAGTCTGATTGCTGCCGGGCTCGGTCAGGAGTGGAGCGGCTTTGGCCGCACGGTGTTTGTGAACCCGATGGAGCAGGCCTGGCAGCAGGTGCTGACCCCGGCGGCTGACAGCCTCAATGCCCAGTGGCAGCAGGCAGTCGTCAGTGAGTGGAATTCTGCGTTTGGTGGCCGCTATCCGTTTAACAATGCCAGTAGTGACGTTTCTTTGCCTCTGCTGGCGAAGTACCTTAATGCAGACTCCGGGCGTATCGCGCAGTTCCTGCAGACCCGCCTTAAAGGCGTGCTGCACAAAGAGGGCAATCACTGGGTGCCGGACAGCATCAATTCGCAGGGGCTGACGTTTAACCCGGCATTCCTCAGTGCCATCAACACCCTGAGCCATATCTCGGATGTGGCCTTTACGGAAGGTAATGCCGGGATGAACTTCGATCTGCGGCCGGGCACCGCCGATGGGGTGATGCAGACCGACATGATTATCGACAGCCAGAAGCTGACCTATATGAACCAGTTGCCGGCGTGGAAGCGCTTCACCTGGCCTGCGGATACCGAAGCACCCGGCGCGAACCTGAGCTGGATTAGTACTCAGGCCGGAACCCGTCAGTACGCCGATATTCCGGGTGCCTGGGGCTGGATACGCCTGCTGGATAAGGCAGCGGTCAGTGCTTATCCGGGCGTGGGTAGCAGCTACAGCCTGAGCTGGAAGGCACAGGATGGTCGCACGCTCAATTACACCCTGCGTACCGAAGCCGGCGAGGGGCCGCTGGCACTGCTGAAGCTGCGTAATTTCCGCCTGCCGGAAACCATCTTCAGCACCACCGGCATCGCGCCCTCAGACCAGGCGACAGATACGGCCAGTGACGACGGGGGGACGTACTGATGAGCACACTCAATGCCTTACTCAGTGCCTGCCAGACAGAACAGGAACCATTGCTTGTAGCAACCCGTGAACGTGTGGCGCAGTGGGAAAGCTGGCTGCAGCCGCTGTCCGGGCAATCGTCCGCTGGCGAAGACCCGGGCTATGACGATGACTTCCAGCAGATGCGTGAAGAGGTCAATAAACTTTCCGGTGCAGATACCGAACTCATCTGCCGGCTTGCTGAGAAGCTACTGACCACGATCGCCAAAGATATCCGTGTGGCAACATACTACTGCTGGGCGAAGCTACACCGCGAAGGTGAGCAGGGGCTGGCCGAAGGACTCGAGTTGCTGGCTGGTCTGCTGGAGCGCTTTGGACCACAGTTGCACCCGCAGCGTGACCGCAGCCGTAAGGCGGCACTGGAATGGCTGGCCGGGTCGCGCATGACTGATTCGCTTTCCCTGTACCCGGAGGTTGTCAGGATCGATGCGATGCGAACCACTGGTGCGCTGCTGCTGATATCACAGCTTATTGAGAATGAGCCGGATGAAACCCGTCCCGAACTCAATACGCTTTATAGCGCGCTGGAAAGTCGTCTGCAGAAAGCGGGAGGCGTGGATGCGGTGGTACCTCAGAATGCCAGTACCAGCGAAACCCCTTCGGCTGCCAGCCACAGCGATGCCCCGGCCATCGGGCGGATCACCTCCGGTCAGGATTTGCTGGCCCAGGCCCGTACCCTTACTGAATATCTGCGCGAGCAGCCGGACGGCTGGCTGTCAGCACACCATCTGATGAAAAGCCTGCGTCACGATACCCTGCGGGCCATTCCTGCCCCGGATGCGCAGGGGCGCACACGCATTGAGCCGCCAAGGGCGGATCAACGCGCTTTACTCAAACGTCTCTACCTGCAGCAGAACTGGACTGAAATGCTGGAAACGGCCGACAGCACCTTTTCACGTGGTGCCAATCACCTGTGGCTGGATTTGCAGTGGTATATCCACCAGGCGCTGACGAAGTCGGGGCAGGAGACGCTGGCCGACATTATTGTCGCTGACCTGAAAGGGCTGCTTACCCGTCTGGCCGGGCTTGAAACGCTGGCGTTCAGTGACGGTACCCCCTTTGCGGATGAAGTGACGCTGAACTGGATCCAGCAGAGCGTGCTTGATACCACTGGTGGGTGGGACAACGATACGCCATCAGCCCCGGCCACCGCCGGTAACGACGACATTCTGGCGCTGGAGCCGGAAGCCGTGGCGCTGGCCGACAGTGAAGGCCCGGATGCCGCGCTGGGCTGGTTGCAGACCCGACCGGGCATGATCACCGATCGTCAGAGGTGGCTGTTGCGTCTGCTGATGGGACGCATTGCTGAGCAGTACGGTAAGAATGACCTGGCGGTGCACCTGTTTGCTGAGCTGGGTGAGCGTGCCCGTGTAGTGACCCTCAGTGACTGGGAGCCTGAACTGTTGTTCGAGGTACAGGCCCGCCATCTGAAACTCCTGCGCCTGAAAGCCGGTCGCAGTGAGGCTGATAAGGTGCGCCTGAATCCACTAATGGAAGAGTTGCTGGCTGGACTGATTGCGATTGATCCGGTTCGTGCTTCTGTCTTGTGCGCGTAATTTATTTTTAATAAGACTAATGAGAAAATAATGAGCAAAAAATATTTAGCTGTACTGCTATTTTTATCAACCGTGATATTAAGTGGGTGTACTTCAATTCTCTGGGCCTTGAGTAATCCAAATGATAACAGCAGGCATTCTGAACGAGTTGAAGCATATAGTGATGAAATCCAGTCCGCTTTTGAATACAAAAATGTCAATCTGAGTACTAAGTCGCTCTCAGGCGCAACAGGAATTATTGATATTCCATCTGAAGGTGTCGGTTTTATTGGTAAGAAAAATGTGTATTTTGTCACTCAGAATGGCAATACTTTGCTATCACTCAATAAACTAATGAAAGATATTCCACTTAAGGCAATCGGAAGCAGTAAGTATATAGATATTAGTCTTGTCAGCGATTATCAGGGCTATGGTAACGCCGGATTTAATCAGTTCATTCATGTAAAAACTCGACAACCCGCATCATCATTAACGGTTAAAGAAAGAACCCGGCTTACGGATGCCTCTTTTCGATTAAAAGACGGATTCTATCAACGGTCTGTTGAGATCAGAGGTGTTATTATCAATAAGTCAAGATTCGGAGGAGCCATACCGGGTGAAGCATCTCTCAATGACAGCTATCAGGTTCGTTTTTATAGGTACACATCCAGTGCAGGTATGGACGGAGGGAAGCTTGCATTCAATGTATTGATGACCCCAGTCACTCTGACCGGAGACATCCTGCTGATTCCTTTATATCTCCTAATGATGATGAATGGATGATGCATACCACATCTCATCATGGATTACGTTGTCAATTACATTGCATGTCTAATTAGAGGGATTTATGCCGGAGAGTATTTGGGGTTGCTACTGGTCTGCGTGGAAAAAAAGTTTCATATATCAAGGGGTAGCTACCCGGCAGGAGTTTTGGTTATTTATTATTATCAACCTGATTTTTTTCTTTCTTATCGGTGCAGGGAGCTATTTCCTGCTCGTTGATGTCATGGCGGATAAAACCAGTGCCGGAGGCATTGCATTGGTTTGGGCCTATTTTATTTATCTTCCTTTGCGCACATTTGGATCTTTGATTTTACTCTTTCCTTTTCTTGCGCTTGGTGTACGTCGCATGCACGATACTGGAAAGTCAGGATGGTGGTTTGGGAGCCTGATGCTTCTGGAAATTTTTATTTTACCAATGTTAGCTGTCCTGATGTATTACGTCCTCAGGCATTTTCTGGATGAGGTTTCAAGCCAGCAGGTAGCTAAAGGTTTCACCATAAGTGCCAGCATTATGGTTGCTTTTGCCCTGGTCTGGTTATGTAGTAAACCAACAAAAATAAAACACCCGATCTCATCTTCTGATTCGATGAATTAATTACCTGAGGGATTTATTTTTATGGATGATTTAACCCTGCGTTATTACGACGCAGAAATGCGCTACCTGCGTGAAGCCGCGAAAGAGTTCGCGCATACCCATCCCGATCGCGCAGCGATGCTCGACCTGGATAAGGCCGGCACACCGGATCCGTATGTTGAACGGCTGTTCGAAGGCTTTGCTTTCTCAATGGGACGGCTACGGGAGAAGATCGACGACGACCTGCCGGAACTGACCGAAGGGCTGGTCAGTATGCTCTGGCCACACTACCTGCGAACCATTCCGTCACTCTCGGTGGTCGCGTTCACGCCTGCGCTTCAGACTGTTAAGATGGCGGAAGTGATGCACGCGGGTCTGGAAGTATACTCCCGCCCGGTTGGGCCGAAAAACACGGTTTGCCGTTACCGCACCACCCGCGATGTGATGCTCAATCCGCTGAATATCTCCCGGGTGACCATGGCCACTGAGCCGGACGGGCGCTCGTTGCTGCGGATGCGTTTTGCCTGCAGCACCCAGGCGGACTGGTCCCATGCGGACCTCAGCCACCTGAGTCTTTATCTCGGGGCGGACGCCCCGGTCAGCAGCCAGCTGACCCTGATGCTGACCAAACGACAGGCTGCCCTGTATATGCGTCTGCCCGGACAGACCGACCGTATTCGCCTCGACGGGTATTTCTCGCCGGGTGGTTTTGCGGAAGAAGACTGCCTGTGGCCGAAGGGTGATACCGCCTTTAGTGGTTACCAGCTGCTACTGGAGTATTTCACCTTCCGCGACAAGTTTATGTTTGTCCACCTTAACGGCCTTGAGGGCATTACACTGCCCGCCGGGGCAGAGTATTTCGATATTGAAGTGGTGTTCAGCACACCGTGGCCATCAGAGCTGCCGGTCACCGATGATGCGGTTCGTCTGCACTGTGTGCCGGTGATTAACCTGTTCACACTGGAAGCTGACCCGCTCACCATTACCGGGCTTGAAAGTGAGTACCTGCTGCGCCCCAAACGTCTGCAGGACGGACACACCGAGATTTATTCGGTGGATTCGGTGACAGGCTCAAACCGGACCAGTGATGCAGAGTATGTGCCGTTCAGCAGCTTCAGGCACAAGGGCGGGATGATGCGCCGTCATGCACCACCCCGTTACTACCACACCCGTGTGAAGCGCAGCGTGACCGGGCTGTATGACACCTGGCTTATCCTCGGTGGCCACCAGTGGGAAGATGACCGCTTGTTTGAGCGTGAAGCTGTCTCGCTGCAAATCACCGGCACCAACGGCCAGCTGCCGCGCCGTGCGCTACAAAGCACGCTGCTTGACCGTTGTGAGCAGGTGGTCAGTACACAACTTTCAGTACGCAACCTCTGCAAACCAACGCTGCCTGTTTACCCGCCAGCGGAAGACCGTTTCCACTGGCGGGTGCTGAGCCACCTTGGCTCCGGATTCCTGAATATGATGAGCACCGCTGAAGTGCTGCGCGGGACGCTTGCACTGTATAACTGGCAGGAAGATGAACTGAACACCCGACGCCTGGAGGCGATTCAGCAGGTGGCGCATTATCGCCTTCAACGTTTTGAGCAGGGTTACCTCCTGCGGGGGCTGGATATCGAAGTGACCCTCGACAGCAACGGCTTCACTGGTGAGGGCGATATTCACCTGTTCGGCGAAATGCTCAACCGATTCTTTGCGCTTTATGCCGATATGAACCAGTTCAACCAGCTCACCCTCATCGTACAGCCAGAAGGAAAATGTATCCGGTGGAAAGAGAACCACAGTCCGCGCCTGCCCAGCTGATAGCGCTGCTGGGTGACCGGCTGCCATACATGAATTTTTACCGTTTCTGTCGGTTGCTGGAGCAGAGCCAGCCGGATAAACCTGTCACCGGCAGCACATGGCAGGTACGGCATGAGCCGGTGCGCTTCCGGCCCCATCCAGGCATGAGTTTTCCGGCATCTGAAATCAAAGGGATTGAGCAGCCTGAGTATCCGCATCTTCCACCGACTGTACGTATCACCTTTATGGGGCTCTACGGCGTGGAGTCTCCACTGCCGACGCACTATATCGATGACATTACCCAGCGACGGGAAGGGTATGAGGCCACCGCGGATTTCCTCGATATCTTTAACCATCGGCTGATTACCCAGTATTACCGTATCTGGCGTAAATATTCATACCCGGCGACTTTCGAAGAAGGCGGTAAGGACAAAACCTCGCAGTACCTGCTGGGACTGGCCGGGCTCGGGATTAATGGCTGCACGGACAGTATCGCGACCCCGGTTTCGCGCTTTCTGGCACTGCTGCCGGTCATGTTACTGCCGGGGCGTACCGCAGAAGGCATGGCCTCGCTGGTGCGCCTGCTGGCACCCAACACGCAGGCGAAAATCTGGCACCATGACAAACGCCGTGTGCCGCTGAAGAAGCCACTGATCATGAGCGTCAGCCAGCCCGTCTCCCTGACAAATCGCCCGGTGATGGGCAGCTATGCCACCGATGTGAACAGTCAGGTACTGATGCGTCTGTACACCTCGAATCCGGCTGAAGTACAGGGCTGGTTACCAGGCGGCGAGCTTCACACGGATTTAATGGCATTGCTGCATGTGTATCTTGGGTCACGGCTCGACGTTCGCCTGCAGTTGTGTGTCGATCGTAGCCTGTTGCCGGATGCGACAATGAGCATTAAACCTGAGGTCGGCGCAGTACAGTTGGGCCGCACCGCCGTAATGCGGCCGCTAAATGCGGCGAACACTGCCGCACATTGCAAAACAATAACCATCAATCTTGGCCGCTATGAGCGGGTACAGGAAAATATACACCGCAGGGAGACCGATGAAGATGGCGATTACCGCTGGTAAATTTCCTCTGGCTGCGCTGGCCGCCAGTATCACACTGATGCTGACGGGCTGTGGGCTGACTCAAAAAGTGACTGACGGCACCGTTGCTGTGACCAAATCTATTTTTTATAAGCAGGTAAAAATTCTCCACCTCGATATCCGTGCCCGCGAGGCCGTGAACAACAACGCCGGTGGTGTAGCACTGTCGACAGTGGTGCGTATTTATCAACTTAAAGACCGTAAGACCTTCGACAGCACGGACTACCCGTCTCTGTTTAAAGCCGATAGTGAGGCCATTAATGCAGATCTGGTGGCAGAGAAAGATATCCGCCTGCAACCGGGCGGTGCTGCGACGGTGGATATGCCAATGGAGGAGGACGCTCAGTACGTGGCAGTGGCAGGGATGTTTATGTCGCCGGACCAGACGAACAATACCTGGCGCGTTGTGCTGAGCCGTGATGATCTTGATCCGGATAAAGCACGGGTTATTGAGGCGGGCAACAACCGATTGACCCTGCAGGTGCTGAAAGATGAGTGAGTCATCCAGTCCTTCACTTTATGAAACGCTTTACGGCAATTTCACCGGCGGCTTAGATCTTCATCAGGTCAGCGAGGAAAATCAGGTCATTCTGTCGGTACTGGATAACATGCAGCGCGTTCTCAACTGCCGCGCCGGCACGCTGGCGCATCTGCCCGACTATGGCCTGCCGGATATGACCAAAATCCTCCAGGGTATGCCAGGTACCGCCCATGAACTGATGGGCACCCTGTCGGCTGTCCTGCTCAAATATGAACCCCGCCTGAAAAGGATAGATGTGGTCCTGCTGGAGCAAAACGTACCTGGCGAGCTGCGTTATGCCATTGATGCTGAGCTCAAAGGTATCGGCCTGGTGCGCTACGGCACCGAGTTTATGCCGGAAGGGCGGGTTCTCCTGCGGCATCTTAAGCAACAGCAATATCTCGATACGAAAACTCGTCTGTAAGGCCAGAAAACACCATGTCAGTAAAATCACAGTTCCTCAAAAAACTACAGGCCATACAGCCAGTTCCGGTTTCGTTTACCAGCAAAACTCAGGCCGATATTGCAGCGTTCCGCCAGCGAATGGCACAGCTTCAGGAGCAAATGGACGCGTGGCTGACAGGTACCGGACTGAATATGGAGCTGTTCACTGCATCGGTCACGGACCTGCTGGTGGAGGGCGGGGCTTTTGACATTCCCGGGATCGTCCTGCATTACGACGACCGGTCTGTAACGTTTACGCCGGTATTTTTGTACGGTCAGGGCGTGACCGGATGTGTGGAAGCGGTCTTTCACAATAAAGGAAGCATATCGTCACTGGGGCGTTTATTTATGCGTTCAGGTACGGTGAGCGACTGGACCTATACTCCGGCGGGTGCATTATCACGTTCTGGACAGCGTTTTGATGAGAGCACATTTTTTGGTCTAATTCTGGCGCTTCTGCCATAGCTGCGGGTACTGCAGCCCCCTCTGAATATGCAGCACGCGAAGCCGCATAAACGACGACCTTCACTCACTCCTGATAAGCCAAATGGACGACTGGCCATGAATGACATTATCCCACGTAAAATCAAAACCGGCGGCGACCCGCGCACGCTACCGGACTATACCGCCCTGCGTGATGAGCTGAGTAAGCTCACCCATCCGGCGCGTCCAGACGTTAACTGGCGGCATGTCGAAAAACTTTGTCTTTCACTGTTTGAGCAGAACGGCGTGGAGCTTCAGACGCTGGCCTGGTACACGCTGGCTCGGACGCAGCTGGCCGGATTATTCGGGCTCAATGAAGGCCTGGCGATACTGGAGGCGCTGATTAGTCATCAGTGGGGGGCGATGTGGCCACAGCCGGTTCATGCCCGCATGGAAATCCTCAGCAGTCTGAGTCAGCGTCTGCAGCAACGGATGCGCTCGCTCCCGCTCAATTACAGCGACCTCAGCCAGCTGTACCAGGCTGAGCAACGGCTCACCGCGCTGGGGGAGGTGCTGCAGCGCCTGGAGCTTAAGCATCATAGCCAGCTGGATACGCTGCGTACCCTGATGCACAACAGTGCTGTCCGGCTGGAAAACAGCGAGGGAGCAACCGTCTCTGCCAGTGGTCCTGTTGAAGAAGATAACGCCCGGAACGAAGCAGTAAAATGGGTGTATGTCGCACAGTCGGAGTACCCGGCGAATGTTGACGTTCAGACGGCAATACCCGGTCCGATGAAAAAGTGGAAATCTTTCGTCGCCGGGATGGGGACCATGCTGGTGATAAGCGCACTTGCACTATGGGGTTGGCAGTATCTTCACCGTACTGACCCGCTACAGGCTCAGCTTGCAGCCTCATTGTCACCTTTACCTGCACCTCTGTCATCTGAACAGCTTAAAACGTTGCGCCAGCAATCTTCGTTACCGAAAACGGCTATCGCGCAAACGCAGCAGCAACTTGCCCTGCTGGATAAATTGCCTCCTGACTGGAGTATGACTTACAGCCGAAAACTCACGGAACAGGCTGAGATGTTGTGGCCGGAGCAGGCTAAGCCTCTGGTTCAGCAGTGGCAGCAGCAACGGAATGCCGCGGCGTTACCAACAGAACAACTGAACGGCTGGCATCAGGGAATGGCGACGCTGGAGAAGTTGAGTCACCGCCTGAACGGTCTGGATGAGCAGAAGGGGAAATACATGACCGTCAGTGAGCTGAAGTCAGTGGTTTTTTCCGCTATGCAGTCATTTAATCAATCGATACCGGCTGAAGAACAGCTCCGACGACTGTCGCAGTATCCTGCTGGAAATGTACTTCCTGAAGGGGAGAAGACTCAACTTGAGCTGCATTTAAAACAACTGGCAACACGTTATGCTCAAATAAAACAGGACGCCTCTGCTCAATGAGTTGATGGGGCGAAATTGGCTGAAAAAAGAGAGAAAGGTCAAAGTGTCCCCTGCAGGAATCGAACCTGCAACTAGCCCTTAGGAGGGGCTCGTTATATCCATTTAACTAAGGGGACGAGGCGGCACGAGTATAGCGTTATTTACACTTTGCGTTAAGCGCATCGCCGCCTGACTGCTCAAAGAGTCACCATTCAGCCCGTTTTTTTTGCCGAATTGCCCTCATTCTCCTGTGCCTTTAGCTCAGCTTTGCGTTTGTTAGACATGTCGTTACGGATTTGTGCATGGCTTAACAGCGCGAAGATAAACGTTCCGCCGCAGATATTCCCGGCCAGAGTCGGAAGGGCGAACGGCCAGAAAAAATCAGTCCAGTGAAGCGTACCATTAAAGACCAGATAAAGTATTTCAACGGTACCGACCACAATATGCGTGGTGTCCGCCAAGGCAATCAGCCAGGTCATCAGTATGATCACCACAATTTTGGCGCTGCCTGCGGAAGGAAACATCCACACCATCGTGGCGATAATCCAGCCGGAGATGATGGCGTTTGCGAACATTTCGGCCGGCGTGTTTTTCATCACGTCCATGCCAATTTTCACAAACGCATCCCGGGTAGGTTCATCAAAGATCGGCATATATTCAAACGCCCAGGCGGCGATACCCGTGCCGATAATGTTACCCAGCAGGACCACGCCCCACAAACGCAACAATAAACCGAAATTGCCGAGGGTTGGATTTTGCATCACTGGCAGAACGGCAGTCACCGTGTTTTCAGTAAACAGCTGCTGGCGGGCCATGATGACAATAATAAAGCCGAAGGTATAGCCGAGGTTCTCCAGTAAAAAACCGCCGGGGACACCCTCAAGTTGAACATGAAATATCCCTTTTGCGAGCAGTGACGCGCCCATTGACAGTCCCGCAGCGATGGCTGACCAGAAGAGGGCCATGGCATCGCGCTCCATCTCCTTTTCGCCATCCTGGCGTATATGTTCGTGAATTGCCATCGCGCGGGAGGGGAGGCGATCTTCATCAACTTCTATCTTCTCGCCGCGCGCTTTCTCCTCGCTCTCAATTTCAATATCCTCTTTGCTCTCTGCAATTTTGTCTTCACCCACTTCTTTCATAACGGCTCCCGGAGGTTGATCTTTCTTTTAAGCGTAGCGGCTTTTATCAGGATGCCTGTGGGGATGCTCTTAAATTGGCGGCAATGACAACAAAGGTGAGACATCTCTTTCAAAGGCATTATAAAATTGCCAGCGAAACGAATTCCAAAAGCCAGGCTATGCTGAGATCAGAGCCACGGTGTTTATTGCCCGTGCTTGTGCTCATAGACATCGGTAAACGTGCTGTTACAATCACTTGCACGTTTACAGACGGAGCGCCAGATGCTTCGTTACGGATGGCAATCAACGATAGCCATACTGAACAGGGAGATATTTATGAAACTTCGGCTGTCGGCGCTTGCGCTGGGCATGACGATGCTTGTGGGCTGCGCCAGCTCCGGGGAGCAAACGGGACGCTCCGATCCTCTCGAAGGATTTAACCGCTCCATGTATAGCTTCAACTACAACGTGCTGGATCCGTATGTGGTTCGGCCGGTGGCAGTGGCATGGCGCGATTATGTTCCACAGCCTGCGCGTAACGGGCTAAGCAATTTTACCAGCAACCTCGAAGAGCCCGCGGTTATGGTGAACTACTTCCTGCAGGGCGATCCGTATCAGGGGATGGTGCACTTTACTCGCTTCTTCCTGAACTCCCTGCTGGGGATGGGCGGCTTTATTGATGTCGCCGGCATGGCAAACCCGAAACTGCAGCGTGAACAACCGCACCGCTTCGGCAGCACCCTGGGGCATTATGGCGTAGGTTATGGTCCGTATGTCCACCTGCCGTTCTATGGCAGCTTCACCGTGCGTGATGATGGCGGCGATATGGTCGATACGCTGTATCCAGTCCTGTCGTGGCTGACCTGGCCGCTGTCGATTGGTAAATGGACGGTGGAAGGGATTGAAACCCGTGCGCAACTGCTCGACTCAGACGGTCTGCTGCGCCAGTCTTCCGATCCTTACATTATGGTGCGCGAAGCATACTTCCAGAATCACGATTTTATTGCCAACGGTGGCAAGCTGAAGCCGGAGGAGAATCCAAACGCGAAGGCTATCGAAAACGAACTCAAAGATATCGATTCGGAATAAATAAAAAAGGTGAGCGATGCTCACCTTTTTCGATTTCAGTGCGCTTAGAACGCGTAGTTAAAGTTCGTACCGAACAGCCAGGCTTTACCTTCAGAGGTAAACTCGTACGGACCTTCCTGGAACGTCACTTTCTGACCGTGCATATAAGATACGCCCGCATCGATGGACGCATTCTCGTTGAACGCATATGTCGCACCAGCACTTAACCAGAAGCGGTCCTGATCCGGAATGGAAATGGAACGTTTGTCTGCCGGAACCGGGCTGTCGTCAAATGCGATACCGGAGCGGAAAGTCCAGTTTTTATCGTAGTAGTAGGTGGTACCCAACGCAATACGATAGGCGTCGTGGAAGCTTTCATCCTTATAGAACAGCGTTTGACCATTGTTGCCGGTTGCTTTCAGCTCCTGGAACTGGCTCCAGCTGGTGTAGGCCAGGCTATAGTGAATAGCCCATTGTGGTGCCACGCGGTTGTAACCGGAGACTTCCCACATTTCTGGTAAATGCAGCGACAGTGAACCCGGAACTGTCTGGTTTGAGGTGCCCCATGGAATGGTGGTACCCGCGCCTGGAACCAGGTTGTTGACTGGCGCCAGGATGCCGCTCTTGTAATCGCCGTCAAAGTCAATTTTCACTTCGGAACGATAGGTCAGGCCCCAACGGTTGTTTTTGTCCAGCTCATACAGGATACCGGCGTTCCAGCCATAGCCCCACTCATCACCTTTCAGGCTGGCAATTTTATTGCTGTTTTTCGGCAGGCTGGCAGTCTGCTCGCCGGAGTAACGCTCAATTTTTGCATCAGCGTAGACGGCATCAAAGCCCAGACCAAAGCTCCAGCTGTCGTTCAGACGATAAGCACCGCTCAGGTTCAGGTTCAGCGTCGTAAGATCGGTTTTACCGCCGTATTCACCTGCCGGATAGTTGTTATTGAATTCAGTTGCAAGGCCGTAGTTGGACGTGACGGACGCCCCCCAGCCAAATTGCTCATTAATAGGTGCAACGAAGTGCAGGTTGGGTACCCATGCGGTCGGGGCAATATTGTCCGCTTTCAGGCTCGCACCTGTGTAAGGCGACTTGCCAGAAATGTTGACATCAGGATCGATATATACCGCACCCGCAGAGAAGGTCGGGCGATCGAACATCATGATCAGTGCAGGGTTACGGCTGGCGTTACCTGCATCATCAGCAATTGCACCTTCCCCAGAATACGCGCGGCCAAGGCCAGAGGAAGAAAATTCGTTTAACTGAAAGCCCGCTGACCAGGCGGAAGTGGAGACGATTGCCACTGCGACTGCCAGCGCAGTCTTGTTGAACAGGGTTTTCTGGCTCATGACCATAACCTCATTGAGTTATTTTTATTCAATAATTGTTACATACCGTAACAGGAGCGCGAAGTGTAGGGTCTGAGGTTTGACAGACAAATCAGACCAGTGGCCAGAGTATAGGTCTGACCAGCTGGGATGTTGCAAGTTTGTTTATTAATATTTTCAAACATGTTTCATGAAACGAGATCTGGTTGGCAAAAATGTGACCATCGCGACTCAGTCAAAAGGGTGGTTTTTGTTTTAGATCATTTTTTAGTGTGATATTGGTCACTTATCCGATTTTGCGCCATTAACGGCTGGAGAGAGCCTGCGCCGGGGCGTAAAATAGCAGCATCGTGTTTATCTCGCGCGCTGCGCGAATACAGAGGAAATTGAGCTATGAGTAAATGCAGTGCTGATGAAACCCCGGTTTGCTGCTGTATGGATGTTGGCACCATCATGGACAACTCCGATTGCACAGCGTCTTACAGCCGTGTGTTCACCAACCGCGCTGAAGCGGAAGAGACCCTGTCCGCGCTGAGCAAGCGTGCACGTGATGTTGAATCCGATCCGTGCGAAATCAAATCTACCTTCACCGAGGTGGACGGCGGCGTGAAGCTGGATATTGACTTCGTGTTTGCCTGCGAAGCAGAAACGCTGATTTTCCAGCTGGGCCTGCGTTAATTCCTGCGGGCTGGTGCCCTCACCCCGACCCTCTCCCACGGGAGAGGGTGCAAACACTAAAAACGGTAACCTACGGGTTACCGTTTTGCTTTTACCTCGGGGCATTTTCTTTTTCTTCTCTGTGTCTTACCTCGCACTTTTTCGTTTCCCCAATTGGCTGAATGTAAAAAAATGGTTAAGACTATTATCAGGTCAGACCACTTAACGTTTGCGTCAATTTTTTACAGGGGAGTGTTATGAGTCAGGCATTACCGCTTATTACCCGTCAGGGCGATCGCATTGCCATTGTCAGTGGTTTGCGTACGCCGTTTGCGCGTCAGGCAACGGCGTTTCATGGCATACCGGCTGTCGATCTGGGGAAAATGGTGGTGGGGGAGATGCTGGCTCGCAGCGAAATTCAGCCTGAGGTCATTGAACAGCTGGTTTTCGGCCAGGTGGTTCAGATGCCTGAAGCTCCCAATATTGCGCGAGAAATTGTCCTCGGCACCGGGATGAGCGTTCATACGGATGCCTATAGCGTCAGCCGCGCCTGCGCGACCAGTTTTCAGGCGGTGGCTAACGTGGCGGAAAGCCTCATGGCGGGCACCATTCGCGCCGGGATCGCCGGAGGCGCCGATTCCTCTTCGGTACTGCCTATTGGCGTCAGTAAAAAGCTGGCCCGTATTCTGGTGGATGCAAACAAAGCCCGCACGACCGGTCAGAAGCTCAAACTCTTCTCGCGTTTACGTCTGCGCGACCTGATGCCTGTACCCCCTGCTGTCGCAGAATATTCTACCGGCCTGCGCATGGGCGATACCGCGGAACAGATGGCGAAAACCTATGGCATTACCCGTGAGCAGCAGGACGCGCTGGCGCATCGTTCACATCAGCTGGCGGCGAAAGCCTGGTCAGAGGGCAAGCTCACCGACGAGGTGATGACCGCCTATACGCCTCCTTATCGGGAACCACTGGTTGAAGACAACAATATCCGCGGTACCTCGACGCTGGCGGATTACGCCAAACTGCGTCCGGCGTTCGACCGTAAACATGGCACCGTGACTGCGGCCAACAGTACACCGTTGACGGATGGGGCAGCCGCCGTGATCCTGATGACCGAATCCCGGGCGAAAGAGCTGGGCATCACCCCTCTGGGCTATTTGCGCAGCTATGCCTTCACCGCCATTGATGTCTGGCAGGACATGTTGTTAGGTCCGGCCTGGTCCACGCCGCTGGCGCTGGATCGCGCAGGGCTGACGCTGGCTGATTTAACCCTGATTGATATGCACGAAGCCTTCGCCGCACAAACCCTGGCAAACGTACAGCTGCTGGCAAGCGAGCGTTTTGCACGTGATGTGCTGGGGCGCGCTCATGCCACGGGTGAAGTGGATCAAAGCAAATTCAACGTGCTGGGTGGTTCGATTGCCTACGGTCATCCGTTTGCGGCGACAGGGGCGAGGATGATTACTCAGACATTACACGAGCTACGTCGCCGCGGTGGCGGGTTTGGCCTGGTGACCGCCTGTGCGGCGGGTGGACTGGGTGCTGCAATGATTCTGGAGGCTGAATAATGGAAATGACATCTGCATTTAACCTGACGGTTCGCCTCGACAACGTCGCCGTGATCGCCATTGATGTGCCTGACGAAAAAATGAATACCCTAAAGGCGGAGTTTGGCACTCAGGTTCGCGCGATGCTCAGGCAGATCCGCGAAAACAAGGCCATTCGCGGTCTGGTGTTTATCTCGGCCAAGCCGGACAACTTTATTGCCGGGGCCGACATTAACATGATCGCCCGGGCGCAAAGCGCGCAGGAAGCGGAAGATCTTGCACGTCAGGGGCAGCAGGTGATGGCCGAGATCAACGCGCTGCCGATCCCGGTGATTGCCGCGATCCACGGTGCTTGTTTGGGTGGTGGACTGGAGCTGGCGCTGGCCTGCCACAGCCGCATTTGTACTGACGATGCGAAAACCGTTCTGTGCCTGCCGGAAGTGCAATTAGGTCTCCTGCCTGGTTCTGGTGGCACGCAGCGTCTGCCGCGCCTGGTAGGGGTTAGCACCGCGCTGGAAATGATTCTCACCGGCAAGCAGCTGCGCGCCCGTCAGGCGCTGAAAGCCGGTCTGGTTGACGATGTCGTTCCCCACGCGATTTTACTGGAAGCTGCTGTAGAACTGGCGCTGAAAGGTCGCCAGCCAAAACGTCCTCTTCCGGTGCGAGAGCGTGTGCTGGCGGGTCCTCTGGGAAGGACGATCCTGTTCAACATGGTGGGCAAAAAGACCGAACAAAAAACCAAAGGCAACTACCCGGCGGCGAAACGGATCCTGGAGGTGATTGAAACCGGGTTGTCACAGGGAAGCAGTAGCGGCTATGCCGCTGAAGCCAAAGCCTTTGGCGAGCTGGCGATGACGCCGCAGTCACGGGCGCTGCGCAGCATTTTCTTCGCCAGCACAGAGGTGAAAAAAGATCCGGGCAGCGAGGCTGAGCCTGCTCCGCTGCGTGCAATTGGCGTGCTCGGGGGTGGGCTGATGGGCGGCGGCATTTCTTTCGTTACCGCAAGTAAAGGGAAACTGCCGGTACGCATCAAAGACATTAACCCTAAGGGAATCAACCACGCGCTGCAGTACAGCTGGCAGAACCTTGATCAAAAGGTCAAGCGCCGCCATATCAAGGCAAGCGAGCGTGATAAAACCCTGGCGATGATCTCCGGCACGACGGACTACAGCGGTTTTGCGCACCGCGATCTGGTGATTGAAGCCGTATTTGAAGATCTTGCGCTCAAGCAGCAGATGGTGGCGGACGTTGAACAGCATTGCGCGCCGCATACCATTTTTGCCTCAAATACGTCGTCATTACCCATCGGCGATATCGCAGCGAAAGCCGCGCGTCCTGAGCAGGTGATTGGTCTGCACTTTTTCAGCCCGGTAGAAAAAATGCCGCTGGTGGAGGTGATCCCTCACGGTACAACCAGCCCGCAAACCATCGCTACCGTGGTGAAGCTGGCGAAAAAACAGGGCAAAACCCCCATCGTGGTTGCGGACAAAGCCGGCTTCTACGTCAACCGTATTCTGGCGCCGTACATCAACGAAGCGATGCGGCTGCTGACGGAAGGGGAGAAGATTGAGCACGTCGATGAGGCACTCGTAAAGTTTGGCTTCCCCGTTGGTCCTATCCAACTTTTGGATGAGGTGGGAATAGACACCGGCACTAAAATTATACCTGTACTGGAAGCCGCTTATGGCGATCGTTTTGCGCCGCCTGCAAATATTGTTTCTGCAATTTTGAAGGACGATCGCAAAGGCAGAAAAAATGAACGCGGTTTCTATCTTTACGGCTCGAAAGGGCGTAAAAGCAAGAAACAGGTCGACCCTTCTGTTTATGGGCTTATCCCGACCTCAGGTCAGGGGAGACTCTCCGCCGTTCAGTGTGCTGAACGTTGTGTGATGATGATGCTCAATGAAGCGGCACGCTGCTTTGGTGAGCAGGTGATCAAGAGCGCACGGGATGGCGACATCGGCGCCGTATTTGGTATTGGTTTCCCGCCGTTCCTTGGCGGCCCGTTCCGTTACATGGATACACTCGGCGCGGGTGAAGTGGTGGCTATTCTGCAACGTCTGGCATCGCAATATGGCCCGCGGTTTACACCGTGTGACGAATTATTGCAGATGGCGGAACGGGGCCAGACATTTTGGCCTGCAAGGGAAACTGTCCTCGTAAGCTGAGGTCAAAGAAGGGTAAATCCCGACGTGAATGAACCTGTTCTGGCGATTTTGTAAACAGAGATTGACTATACTTACGCCATTGAGGTAAAAAACAGCGTTTCATTCACCGAATGGATCAGGCACAATGCCCGGCCATCGGGTTTTCTACCTCAGAGCATTTATCGCGGGTAGTCAACGCCGGTGATTCTGGTTAACAAAAGCGGTGCAATATGCAAGTTTTTATCATGCGTCACGGCGACGCGGCACTCGATGCCGCCAGTGACTCAGTACGTCCTTTAACAGTCTGTGGTTGCGACGAATCTCGTCTGATGGCAACCTGGCTTAAAGGCCAAAAAGTGGATATCGAACGCGTTCTGGTGAGTCCGTTCCTGCGTGCAGAACAGACGCTGGACGTGGTAGGGGAGTGTATGAACTTGCCATCCAGTGTCGATGTTCTTCCTGAACTGACGCCATGCGGTGATGTCGGCCTTGTCAGCGCCTACCTTCAGGCACTGTGCAATGAAGGTGTCGCTTCCGCACTGGTCATTTCCCACCTGCCACTGGTTGGCTATCTGGTTTCTGAGTTGTGCCCGGGCGAAACGCCGCCAATGTTCACCACATCCGCCATTGCCAACGTCACCCTCGACGAAACCGGCAAAGGGGTCTTTAACTGGCAAATGAGTCCGTGCAACCTGAAGATGGCAAAAGCTATCTGACGTGACGTGCGACAGGGCGGGGTGCAAATGTGCCTCCCGCCATGCTGTCAGGGCAACTCAGGCGGTTGCCACTCCTCAACTTCTATCAACACCAGCAATGCGGCATCTCCGCCGTACTCTTTGGGTGCCTGATGAAACGCCATCACATGTGGATGCTGAGCCAGCCACAGCGGCGTTTGCTGCTTAAGTATATGTTTCCCATGGCCGTGCATCACGCAGGCGCAAAACACGTGTTCGCGGCGACAGGCGGCGATCAGTGCCCCCAGCTCCTGTTTCGCCTGCATCTGCGTTAACCCGTGCAGATCGAGAAACAGCTCCGGTGAATAATCTCCGCGACGTAATTTTTTCAGTTCAAAGTGGCTGACGTCCTCGCGCACGTATTTCACCGCGCCCTGCGTATTCAGCAGCGGTTGGAACTCATCTGAAAAATAGTGGCTGTTATCCGCCTGCTCCTGCAGCAGTCGTTTGACCGGAACGTCGCTGATTTTTTTACGCTGCGGGCGATGGACAATGGTGTCCTGCGTGATTTTACGCGTCCCGGTCATCAGCTGGCGGAAGAGAGCCTGATCCTCCTCGCTGAGCGATGTTTTCTTTTTCATTCGTCATTCTCATCTCGTATTTACGATAGTGTACCCGACTAAACGCATTTTTTAACCTCAAGCGCGACGCGTCATTGCTGATTTATCGCCGTCTTCATGGCAAACTAGCCGCCGAAAATTATGCGAGCATGCCCTGGAGGAAAGAGTGGATAAAATATTTGTCGATGAAGCAGTAAACGAGCTGCATACCATACAGGACATGTTGCGCTGGTCGGTTAGCCGCTTCAGCGCCGCCAACATCTGGTACGGTCATGGTACCGATAACCCGTGGGATGAGGCCGTTCAGCTGGTGCTGCCGTCTCTTTATCTGCCGCTGGATATTCCGGAAGACATGCGCACCGCGCGCCTGACCTCCAGTGAAAAACACCGCATTGTTGAGCGGGTGATCCGCCGCGTCAACGAACGCATTCCGGTCGCCTACCTGACCAACAAAGCCTGGTTCTGCGGCCACGAATTCTATGTTGATGAGCGCGTGCTGGTGCCGCGTTCACCGATTGGTGAGCTGATCAACAACCACTTTGAAGGCCTGATTCACCATCAGCCGCAGCACATTCTGGATATGTGCACCGGCAGCGGCTGTATCGCGATTGCCTGCGCCTACGCCTTCCCGGAAGCGGAAGTGGACGCCGTCGATATCTCTACCGACGCGCTGGCCGTCACCGAGCACAACATTGAAGAGCACGGCCTGATCCATCACGTTACGCCAATCCGCTCGGATCTGTTCCGCGACCTGCCGACGCTGCAGTACGACCTGATCGTCACTAACCCGCCGTACGTCGACGCGGAAGACATGTCCGATCTGCCAAATGAATACCGTCATGAGCCGGAGCTGGGTCTGGCGTCAGGCACTGACGGCCTGAAGCTGACTCGTCGCATTCTGGCCTGCGCGCCGGATTACCTGACCGACGACGGTGTTCTGATTTGTGAAGTGGGCAACAGCATGGTACATCTGATAGAGCAGTACCCGGATGTGCCGTTCACCTGGCTTGAGTTCGATAACGGCGGTGACGGCGTCTTTATGCTGACCAAAGCGCAGCTGCTCGATGCGCGCGAATACTTCAGTATCTATAAAGATTAATCCAGCGGGCTTCGGCCCGTTTCACAACGCTCAAACACAAACAACATCATCGGAGCCGTGATGGCAGGAAACAGTATTGGACAGATATTCCGCGTGACCACCTTTGGTGAGTCGCACGGGCTGGCTTTAGGTTGTATCGTTGACGGCGTACCGCCCGGCATCGAACTGACTGAAGCTGATTTGCAGCACGACCTTGACCGCCGTCGTCCGGGCACCTCTCGCTACACCACGCAGCGTCGCGAGCCGGATCAGGTCAAAATTCTCTCTGGCGTCTTTGAAGGCCGCACCACCGGGACCAGCATTGGTCTGCTGATCGAAAACACCGACCAGCGTTCTCAGGACTACGGCGCTATTAAAGACGTATTCCGTCCGGGCCACGCTGACTATACCTACGAGCAAAAGTACGGTTTCCGCGACTATCGCGGCGGCGGACGCTCTTCCGCGCGTGAAACCGCGATGCGCGTGGCGGCGGGTGCCATTGCCAAAAAATACCTGCAGCAGAAATTTGGCATCGTCATTCGCGGCTGTCTGACCCAGATGGGCGATATTCCGCTGGCCATTAAAGACTGGGACCAGGTTGAGCAAAACCCGTTCTTCTGCGCCGATGCCGACAAGCTGGATGCGCTGGACGAGCTGATGCGTGGCCTGAAAAAAGAGGGTGACTCCATTGGGGCGAAGGTCACCGTGGTGGCCGACGGCGTGCCGCCAGGCTGGGGCGAGCCGGTGTTTGACCGTCTCGACGCTGACATTGCGCACGCGCTGATGAGCATCAACGCGGTGAAGGGCGTAGAGATTGGCGACGGGTTTGACGTGGTTCAGCTTCGCGGCAGCCAGAACCGCGACGAAATCACGAAAGCGGGCTTCCAGAGCAACCATGCGGGTGGCATCCTCGGCGGGATCAGCAGCGGGCAGCAGATTGTTGCGAATATTGCCCTGAAGCCAACCTCCAGCATTACCGTGCCGGGCCACACGATTAACCGCTCTGGCGAAGAAGTTGAGATGATCACCAAAGGACGTCACGATCCTTGCGTGGGGATCCGTGCGGTGCCGATCGCAGAAGCGATGCTGGCGATCGTGCTGATGGATCACTTCCTGCGTCAGCGCGCGCAGAATGCGGATGTGACGACCACCATTCCACGCTGGTAACCATGAAAAAAACCGCAATTGCTCTGCTGGCTCTGCTCGCCAGTGGAGCCAGTCTGGCCGCCACGCCGTGGCAAAAGATCACCCATCCGGTGGCGGGCAGCGCACAGTCTATCGGCGCCTTTTCGAACGGCTGTATCGTCGGCGCGCAGGCACTTCCGCTGCAATCGGATACTTATCAGGTGATGCGTACCGACCAGCGCCGTTACTTCGGTCACCCTGACCTGGTGCTGTTTATTCAGCGACTGGGAAACCAGGTACATAACCTGGGGCTGGGGACGATGCTGATTGGCGATATGGGCATGCCTGCGGGCGGGCGCTTTAACGGCGGGCACGCCAGCCACCAGACCGGACTGGATGTCGATATCTTCCTGCAGCTACCGAAAACACGCTGGACGTCCGCGCAACTGCTGAAACCGCAGGCGCTGGATCTGGTGGCGAGTGACGGTAAGCGCGTGGTGCCCTCCCTGTGGACGCGGGATGTGTCCAGCATGATCAAGCTGGCAGCAGAAGATAATGACGTCACGCGGATCTTTGTGAATCCGGCCATCAAACAACAGCTCTGCCTGGATGCCGGAACTGACCGCGACTGGCTGCGCAAAGTGCGCCCGTGGTTCCAGCATCGTGCGCACATGCACGTTCGTTTGCGTTGCCCGGCAAACAGCCTGGAATGTGAAGATCAGCCGTTACCTCCGCCAGGCGATGGCTGCGGTGCGGAGCTGCAGAGCTGGTTTGAACCGGCAAAACCTGGAACCTCTAAGCCTGAGAAGAAGACACCGCCTCCGTTGCCGCCTTCCTGCCAGGCGCTACTGGATGAGCATGTACTTTAATGGATAATTTCGTCGATCTGTTTATGGTGTCCCCGCTGCTGCTGGTGGTGCTGTTTTTTGTTGCCATGTTAGCCGGGTTTATTGATGCGCTTGCTGGCGGCGGCGGGTTGTTAACGGTACCCGCACTGCTGGCGGCGGGTATGAGCCCCGCTCAGGCACTGGCCACCAACAAACTTCAGGCCTGCGGCGGCTCGCTTTCGGCATCGCTCTATTTTATCCGCCGCAAGGTGGTGAGCCTCGCCGATCAGAAGCTCAATATTTTGATGACCTTTATCGGCTCGACGTCGGGCGCGCTGCTGGTGCAGCACGTACAGTCCGATATTTTGCGCCAGATCCTGCCGATTCTGGTTATCTGCATCGGTCTCTACTTCCTGCTGATGCCAAAGCTCGGTGAAGAAGACCGTCAGCGTCGCTTGCATGGCTTGCCGTTTGCCCTGATAGCCGGGGGCTGCGTCGGTTTTTACGACGGCTTCTTTGGCCCGGGCGCAGGCTCGTTTTACGCGCTGGCGTTTGTGACGCTGGCCGGGTTTAACCTCGCTAAATCTACCGCCCATGCCAAAGTGCTTAATGCGACCTCTAACCTTGGTGGCCTGTTGCTGTTTATCATTGGCGGCAAGGTCATCTGGGCAACCGGTTTTGTCATGATGGCAGGGCAGTTCCTGGGCGCGCGCGCGGGCTCGCGCCTGGTATTAAGCAAAGGACAGAAGCTGATTCGCCCGATGATCGTCATCGTTTCGGCGGTCATGAGCGCAAAGCTTCTTTATGACAGCCATGGACAGGAGATCCTCCACTGGTTGGGGATGAACTAATGAACAGTACGCATAACTACGAACAGCTGATTGAGATTTTTAACGGCTGCTTTGCTGATGATTTTAATACCCGTCTGATTAAAGGCGACGACGAACCGATCTATCTTCCTGCTGATGCCGAAGTGCCGTACAACCGGATCGTCTTTGCGCACGGCTTTTACGCCAGTGCGCTGCATGAAATTTCGCACTGGTGCATTGCGGGGAAAGCGCGTCGCGAGCTGGTGGACTTCGGCTACTGGTACTGTCCGGACGGACGCGACGCCGCAACCCAGGGCCAGTTTGAAGATGTGGAAGTGAAACCGCAGGCGCTGGAATGGCTATTCTGTGTCGCGGCGGGTTTCCCGTTCAACGTCAGCTGTGACAACCTCGAAGGCGACTTCGAGCCAGACCGTATCGTCTTCCAGCGCCGCGTGCATGCACAGGTGATGGAATATCTTGAGAAAGGCATCCCGGAACGTCCGGCCCGCCTGATCGAGGCTTTACAGAATTATTACCACACGCCGGTGATCACGGCGGAATGCTTCCCCTGGCCGGAAGATCTTTAACTGAGGAAAAAAGATGATCGCAGAATTTGAATCACGCATTCTGGCGTTAATTGATGACATGGTGGAACACGCCAGTGATGATGAGCTGTTCGCCAGCGGTTATCTGCGTGGTCACCTGACGCTGGCTGTTGCCGAGCTGGAGGCAGGAGACGATCATTCTGCCGAAGCAGTGCATGATGAAGTCACCCGCAGCCTGGAAAAGGCGATTCAGGCGGGTGAACTGTCCCCGCGCGACCAGTCTCTGGTGCTGGGCATGTGGGACACGTTGTTCCAGCAGGCTAAACGCTAAGTCATCGTATTTCGCCCGGTGGCGCTGCGCTTACCGGGCCTACGAATATCCCCTCTCCCTGTGGGAGAGGGTTAGACTGAGGGCACCTGTCCGCACCCTACTTAACTTTCTTCCCCTTCAGCAGTTTTCGCACCCACAATCGATTCGGGTTCAGCCCCGCAAGCGTGGTTCTGTCCAGCGGTAGCGGCTCGTTGCTCATTTGTGCGGCTAAGGCTTCAGCCAGTAGTGGTGCAGAACACAATCCACGCGAACCCAGCCCACCCAGCATAAACAGTTCGGGATAAACCGGTGCAGCTACCGCCGTTTCCTGGTGGTTTGCAAGGTCGTGATAGGCTTCAAGCGTTGCCTCATAGTCCGGCACATTCCCCATCATCGGCAGATGATCGCGCGTTGCGCAGCGCACGCCACAGCGGGCCGCGCCTTCGCTGACGTCAACCTCTTTCGCCCACGCTGCATCCGGGAAGCAGTCAATCAGGCGCTGGCGGTTTTGCTGTTGATCCGCCTCGCTGTAGCGCATATCCGCTTCGCCACGATGATAGCTCGCCCCGATGCAGTGATGACCATTAGACGGATTTTGTGGCGTCAGATAGCCGTCATAGCACAGCACCTGACGCAGTTTGCCCAGTTCGGACGTAGTAGGGATATGACTCACCTGACCGCCGACCGGATAAACCGGCACGGATTCTGTCTGGATAAACTGGTTGATGCTATGTCCGTTCGCCAGCACAACGCTGGCATGGCTTGCCTCTTTGCCATCAGCAAAACGCAAATTCCAGCGTTCTGTTCGGGACAGCGATTCAACCTTGTGGGCATAGTAGACCGTCAGCCCGCGTGACTGCGCAAGGTCAATCGCCGCAGCGGTCAGTTCAGCCGGGCACAGCCAGCCGCCGAGCGGATACTGAATGCCCTCGCAGCCGGTTTCAATGCCGGTGGTGTTGGCGGCCTCTTGCGCGCTTACCGCCCGCGCAATGTCTTCCGGCAGTCCCAGGGACAGCATCTGCGCGATTTTTTGCTGACTTCTCTCATCCCAGCCGAGCTGCGTCACGCCGCACCATTCATGATCGAACGTCACCGGCAGGGCATCATACAGGCGACGGGCAAAGGTAAAGGCCGCCGGGAAAAACTGGAACAGTGCCGGATCGTGCGCGCTTAAAAGGGGATAGAGCGCCCCCTGGCGGTTGCCGGAGGCCCCACCTGCTGGCGCATCGTCAGCACAATAAAGCGTCACCTGCCAGCCACGTTGGATAAGCGCAAGAGACAGCAGGGCGCTGGCGATCCCTCCGCCTGCTATCGCCACTTCCCGTGACGCGCTGGCGCTGCGCGCAAACCAGGGTGCACTGGCGGGGATGTCCAGCGTCTGCTCCATCCTGCCGACCAGCATGTCGCGCTTGCGGCCAAAACCTTTGGTTTTCTGCATGGTAAAGCCCGCTTCCTGCAAGCCGCGGCGAACAAAGCCTGCTGAGGTGAAGGTGGCGAGCGTTGCGCCCGGACGCGCCAGTCGCGCCATCGCGTTAAACAGATGCTGGCTCCACATATCCGGGTTTTTGGCAGGCGCAAAACCGTCCAGGAACCACGCGTCCACCGTCTGATTCATCGCATCATCAAGCTTATCGGTAAGGTCGTTGATGTCGCCCAGCCACAAATCCAGCGTCACGCGTCCGCCGTCGAGAATCAGACGGTGGCACCCCCCAATGTGAGGCGGCCACTGCGCCTGAAGCTGTTCAGCCCAGGTGGCAAGCTCCGGCCAGCGTTGATGGGCCAGGCGTAGATCGTGCGCGGTGAGCGGGAATTTTTCGAAACTGATGAAATGTAATCTTTGTAGCGTAGCCTCAGGGTGGGCAGCGTGAAACTGGTCAAACGCCTGCCAGAGGGTCAGAAAATTGAGCCCGGTGCCGAATCCGCTTTCCGCGACCACAAACAGGCTCCGCGGATGCTCCGGGAAGCGGGTGCTGAGCTGGTTTCCGTCGAGGAAAACATAGCGAGTTTCTTCGAGTCCGTTATCATTAGAAAAATAGACGTCATCAAAATCTCGGGAAACAGGTGTACCCTCAGCGTTGAATTCGAGGTTGGCGGGTTGTATAGCGTTTTGTTTCACGTAAGTTACTCGTCTGACAGGCAGTGGCACGATCTTAACGATGTGAGTCCATCGGTGCAAATTTCCGCAGAAAATGTCTGATCGGACTTGTTCGGCGTACAAGTGTACGCTATTGTGCGACTCGAAACTTACTATAGTGCGACTTACAGAGGTATTGAATGAAACGTGCAGTGATTACTGGCCTGGGCATTGTTTCCAGCATCGGTAATAACCAGCAGGAAGTCCTGGCATCTCTGCGTGAAGGACGCTCCGGGATCACTTTCTCTGAAGAGTTTAAAGATTCAGGTATGCGTAGCCACGTATGGGGTAACGTCAAACTGGACACCACCGGTTTGATTGACCGCAAAGTGGTTCGTTTCATGAACGATGCCTCTATTTATGCTTATCTCTCCATGCAGGAAGCGATTGCAGATGCAGGTCTGAGCGCGGAAGTTTACCAGAACAATCCCCGCGTAGGTCTTATCGCTGGTTCCGGCGGCTCATCTAAAGCGCAGGTATTCGGTGCTGACGCAATGCGTAGCCCGCGTGGTCTGAAAGCGGTAGGTCCGTACGTGGTCACCAAAGCCATGGGCTCTGCGGTTTCCGCATGCCTGGCCACTCCGTTCAAAATCCACGGTGTGAACTACTCCATCAGTTCCGCGTGTGCGACGTCCGCACACTGCATCGGTAACGCGGTTGAGCAGATCCAGCTGGGTAAACAGGACATCGTCTTTGCTGGCGGCGGCGAAGAGCTGGGCTGGGAAATGGCCTGTGAGTTCGACGCGATGGGCGCTCTGTCCACCAAGTACAACGAAACCCCGGAAAAAGCGTCCCGTACTTACGACGCGCACCGTGATGGCTTCATCATCGCAGGCGGCGGCGGTATGGTTGTGGTTGAAGAGCTGGAGCACGCGCTGGCACGTGGTGCGCATATCTACGCTGAGATCGTGGGCTACGGCGCAACGTCTGATGGCGCTGACATGGTTGCGCCATCCGGTGAAGGTGCGGTGCGCTGCATGAAGATGGCGATGCACGGCGTTGATACGCCAATCGACTACCTGAACTCTCACGGTACCTCTACTCCGGTAGGCGACGTGAAAGAGCTGGGTGCAATCCGCGAAGTCTTCGGCGACAACAGCCCGGCAATTTCTGCCACCAAAGCTATGACCGGCCACTCTCTGGGTGCTGCGGGCGTGCAGGAAGCGATCTACTCTCTGCTGATGCTGGAAAACGGCTTTATCGCCCCAAGCATCAACATTGATGAGATGGACGAGCAGGCTGCTGGCCTGAACATCGTGACGAAACCAACGGAAGCGACACTGACCACCGTCATGTCTAACAGCTTCGGTTTCGGCGGCACGAACGCGACGCTGGTAATGCGTAAGTACAAAGCATAAGCGTTTGAATGTATAGTAGAAGGGAACCGGAAGGTTCCCTTTTTTTATGCCTCAACACGGAGTTATGCATGAAGGCTGTTATCCCAGAGAAGAGCGCCCCTTCCGGTAACCTTTCCCTTTTCCGAATCGCCTTTGCGGTATTTCTGACCTACATGACCGTTGGCCTGCCGCTGCCGGTGATCCCACTGTTCGTTCATCAGGAACTCGGCTATGGCAACACTATGGTCGGCATTGCCGTGGGCATTCAGTTTTTAGCCACGGTGTTAACCCGCGGGTACGCCGGACGGCTGGCAGATCAGCATGGTGCAAAACGCTCGGCGTTACAGGGGATGTTTGCCTGTGGTCTGGCGGGCGGGGCATGGCTGTTAGCCGCGCTTTTGCCGGTAGACGCAGGGTATAAATTTGCGCTGCTGGTGCTGGGACGTTTAATCCTTGGCTTTGGTGAAAGCCAGCTGCTGACCGGCACCCTGACCTGGGGAATGGGTCTGGTGGGGCCTGCTCGTTCGGGCAAAGTGATGTCCTGGAACGGCATGGCTATCTATGGCGCGCTGGCCGCTGGCGCACCGCTGGGACTGCTGATCAATAGCCAGTTTGGCTTTGCGGCGCTGGCAGCCACCACCATGGTGTTGCCGCTGCTGGCGTGGGCGTTTAACGGCTCGGTACGTAAGGTACCCGCTCACAAAGGGGAGCGTCCTTCCCTGTGGAGCGTGATCGGCCAAATCTGGCAGCCGGGTCTGGGCCTGGCGCTGCAGGGCGTAGGTTTTGCGGTGATTGGCACGTTCGTCTCGCTCTACTTTATGAGCCGCGGCTGGGCGATGGCCGGATTTACGCTCACCGCGTTTGGCGGGGCGTTTGTGCTGATGCGCGTGTTCTTCGGCTGGATGCCGGATCGCTTTGGTGGCGTGAAGGTGGCGGTGGCATCGCTGATGATAGAGACCGTTGGCCTGCTGCTGCTGTGGCACGCACCGGTCGCCTCTGTCGCGCTGATTGGCGCAGCACTCACCGGCTGCGGTTGCTCGTTGATTTTCCCGGCGCTGGGCGTGGAAGTCGTGAAGCGTGTGGCCCCGCAGGTGCGTGGCACAGCACTCGGCGGCTATGCGGCGTTTCAGGATATCTCATACGGAGTAACCGGACCGCTGGCCGGACTGCTGGCCACCTCGTTTGGCTACCCGTCCGTCTTCCTGGCCGGTGCCATTTCTGCGGTCGTGGGGATCGTGGTGACGCTGGTGGCGTTTCGTCGGTCATAGTTTTTGCCCGGTGGCGCTTCGCTTACCGGGCCTACAACCGCACTGGCCTTAGGCCGGGTAAGGCGAAGCCGCCACCCGGCAGTGTTAAGCAACCAGCCAGAAAATCGCCAGCGCAATCAGTAACGCAATAAACAACAATCCCGGACGGGCAGAAAGCGTTCTGAACGTCTCCACAACGGGCGCAAAAAGCGGGCTGTAGATCGGCTGAATGTTTCTTGCCTCCGGTACGCCGCCTTCCCGCTCGGCGCGGCGCACGAAGATCTGATTGAGCACATCCTGCACCTGCGCGGTGGTCAGTACCGTTTGCGGTGTCGCCTGCCAGTTCTGCTGGGCGTAATCCCGAATCGCCTCGAACTCGTGCGGTTCCAGCGGCTGTTTAAGCGCAGCCTGAACGGTATGCAGGGTAGGGGCGCTCTGGGTGCTGAGCGTCTGGCGCGCCTGTAGCCAGGTCACCAGATGGGGAAACTGTTTGGCCGGGATCAACTCGCCCGCCTTTACGCCGGACAGTTCGAGCATGGATTGCCAGATAAGCTTTGTTGACTCGCCGGTGGCGGCGGCCAGTTTGGTCACCATTTGATTCAGCGTGTTGTGCTCAGCAGGCAGCAGCGAACGCTCGGTCGCTGGCCGCAGCTGCGGCTGTGGGATCGACAGCTGATTGTTCTGCAACAGCGTCAGCACGGTTTTAAGCTGGTCTGGCGTCAGCTGGCTCAGGGCCGTCTGGCCATACTGCTGGCGGATAAAGTCGCTGACCGCCTGACGGTTATTTCCCTGGCCGAGCAGCTCGGTCAGTTGCGTGACAATCTGCCGCGTGGTGTGGTTCTGCTGTGCGGTCGTAATACGCTGGTTGAGATTTTGCTCGGCAGCAGGGAAATGTCGCGACTGCAGCGGTGCGTCGTTCCTTACGCCTAAATCATGCTTTACCCCGGCCCAGACTTCCGCGTTTTGCTGTGAAGTCAGCGCAATCAGGCGCGTGATCAGTCGCTCCAGCACGGTGCGCTGTTGCGTGGATAGCGGTTGTTCACCGGCAACGTTTGGCGTGACAGTGCCTTCACCCGGAGGGCGTGGCGGCGTACCTGAAATGGGCTGCATCGTCAAAAATCCTTAAAGTCAAAACTCAGCGTAAACCTGGCAGACGTATATGCCTGGCGGCCAGATTATGGCACACTTGGCAGGTTTACTTCCTCTCAAACAGGTACTCAGACGTGAAAATCCTCGTTGATGAAAATATGCCTTATGCCCGTGAGCTGTTTAGCCGCCTGGGTAATGTTAAGGCTGTCCCTGGTCGCCCGATCCCGGTCAACGAACTGGATGACGCAGACGCGCTGATGGTGCGCTCGGTGACCAAAGTAAATGCGTCGTTGCTCGCCGGAAAAGCGATTAAGTTTGTCGGAACCGCAACGGCAGGGACCGATCATGTGGATGACCAATGGCTGAAGCAGGCGGGGATCGGCTTTTCCGCCGCGCCCGGCTGTAATGCTATTGCCGTCGTGGAATATGTCTTCTCCTCTTTGCTGATGCTGGCCGAGCGCGACGGTTTTGTGCTGAAAGACCGCACCGTGGGGATCGTCGGGGTGGGTAACGTGGGTGGACGCCTGCAAAAGCGCCTGGAGGCGTTAGGTATTCGCACGCTGCTGTGCGACCCACCGCGTAAAGACAACGGTGACGAAGGGGATTTCCGCTCGCTGGATGAGCTGGTTGAACAGTGCGATGTGCTGACGTTCCACACGCCGCTGTTTAAAGAGGGCCCCTATACGTCCCTGCATCTTGCCGATGAAGCACTGATCCGTCGTCTGAAGGCTGGCACTATTCTGATAAATGCCTGCCGTGGCCCGGTGGTGGACAACGCCGCGCTGCTGAAATGTCTGAATGAAGGACAAGACCTCCGCGTTGTGCTGGACGTCTGGGAGCCGGAGCCGGATCTTAACGTTGAACTGCTTAACAAGGTGGACGTAGCCACTGCGCATATCGCGGGCTATACGCTTGAAGGCAAAGCCCGCGGCACAACGCAGGTGTTTGAAGCCTACAGCACGTTTATTGGCCATCCGCAGCAGGTGGCGCTGGATACCTTACTTCCCGCACCTGAATTTGGCCGCATTACCCTGCATGGCCCGCTCGATCAGGCAACGCTGAAAAGGCTGGTGCATTTGGTGTATGATGTGCGCCGCGATGATGCGCTGCTGCGTAAAGTGGCGGGGATCCCGGGTGAATTTGACAAGCTGCGTAAGAACTATGTTGAGCGCCGCGAGTGGTCGTCCCTGTATGTGATGTGCGACGACGCAACGGCCGCGACGCTGCTGAAAAAACTGGGTTTTAACGCCGTTCATCACCCGGCGCATTAATGTCTTCTTAATGCTCCCTGTCGGATACTCCGGCAGGGACGCTTTTTTATTTCTGGAGTAAACCACCATGTCTGAAGGCTGGAACATTGCCATTTTAGGTGCCACCGGTGCCGTGGGCGAAGCCCTGCTCGAAACCCTTGCTGAGCGTCAGTTCCCGGTGGGCGATATCTATGCGCTGGCGCGTACCGATAGCGCGGGTGAGCATCTGCGCTTTAACGGTAAATCCGTCATGGTCCAGGATGCGGCTGCGTTTGACTGGACCCAGGCGCAGCTGGCATTTTTCGCCGCAGGTGCTGAAGCCACGGCGTCTTACATCGAAGAGGCGACCAATTCAGGTTGCCTGGTGATCGACCTGAGCGGTCTGTTCGCCATGGAGCCGGACGTGCCGCTGGTGGTGCCGGATGTCAACCCGTATGTCCTGGCTGACTACCGTAACCGTAATATCATCGCGGTACCGAACAGTCTGACCAGCCAGCTGCTGACCGCGCTGAAACCGCTGATTGACGACGGTGGCCTGTCGCGTATCACCGTCACCAGCCTGCTGTCTGCCTCCGCAAATGGCAAAAAGGCCGTCGATGCGCTGGCCGGGCAGAGCGCGAAGCTGCTGAACGGTATCCCGATTGATGAGGATGATTTCTTCGGTCGCCAGCTGGCGTTCAACATGCTGCCACTGCTGCCGGATCGTGAAGGTTCCGTGCGCGAAGAGCGCCGTATCGTAGATGAAGCGCGCAAAATTCTGCAGGATGAGGGGCTGATGATCTCCGCAAACGTCGTGCAGTCGCCGGTATTCTACGGTCACGCGCAGATGGTAGGTTTTGAAGCCCTGCGCCCGCTGGCGGCGGAAGAAGCGCGCGATGCGTTTGGCCGCGGTGAAGATATCGTACTTTCCGAAGAGAGCGAGTTTCCGACGCAGGTGGGTGACGCCACCGGTAGCGCCCATCTTTCAGTCGGTTGCGTGCGGAACGATTACGGTATGCCGGAGCAGGTTCAGTTCTGGTCCGTTGCGGACAACGTTCGTTTTGGCGGCGCGCTGATGGCGGTCAAAATTGCTGAGAAACTGGTGCAGGAGTACCTGTACTGATGTCAGAAGTGGAACAAAAGCCGGTTCATAAAATTGCCCTCGGTATCGAGTACGATGGCAGTAAATATTATGGCTGGCAGCGTCAGAATGAGGTGCGTAGCGTCCAGGAAAAGCTGGAGAAAGCGCTCTCTCAGGTGGCAAACGAGCCGATTAACGTTCTGTGCGCAGGCCGTACGGATGCGGGTGTTCACGGTACCGGGCAGGTGGTCCACTTTGAAACCACTGCCGTGCGCAAAGATGCCGCCTGGACGCTGGGTGTAAATGCGAATTTACCTGGTGACATTGCGGTGCGTTGGGTGAAAGCTGTGCCGGATGATTTTCACGCGCGCTTCAGCGCGACGGCGCGTCGCTACCGCTATGTCATCTACAACCAGCGTCTTCGTCCGGCGGTGCTAAGCCAGGGCGTAACGCATTTTTATGAACCGCTCGATGCTGAACGCATGCATCGTGCGGCGCAGTGTCTGATTGGTGAAAATGACTTTACGTCGTTTCGTGCGGTGCAATGTCAGTCCCGTACGCCGTGGCGTAACGTTATGCACATAAACGTCAGCCGTTTTGGCGCGTATGTGGTGGTGGATATCAAAGCCAATGCCTTTGTACATCATATGGTGCGGAATATTGTAGGCAGCCTGATGGAAGTGGGTGCCGGACACCAGCCGGAGAGCTGGATTGCAGACCTGCTGGCAGCGAAGGACAGAACGCTTGCGGCAGCCACGGCGAAAGCAGAAGGACTGTATCTGGTTGCGGTAGACTATCCGGATCGGTTTGACCTGCCAAAACCGCCAATGGGCCCGCTGTTTTTAGCGGACTAAACAACGGTGCAATTAAGGCTTAGACAATATGGACGTAATACGTTTTCTGATTGATTTCATTCTGCATATTGATGTTCACCTGGCGGAACTGGTCGCGCAGTATGGCGTCTGGGTTTATGCCATCCTGTTCCTCATTCTGTTCTGTGAAACCGGTCTGGTCGTTACCCCCTTCCTGCCGGGGGACTCCCTGCTGTTTGTTGCGGGTGCGTTATCGGCCCTACCGACCAATGATTTGAACGTGCATCTGATGGTGGTGTTGATGGTGATTGCCGCAATTATCGGGGATGCCGTCAACTATACCATTGGCCGGGTGTTCGGTGAGCGCTTGTTCAGCAATCCTGATTCGAAAATTTTCCGTCGCAGCTATTTAGATAAAACCCATGCGTTTTATGAACGTCATGGCGGAAAAACCATTATCCTTGCGCGTTTTGTGCCTATTGTGCGCACATTTGCACCGTTTGTGGCGGGAATGGGGCATATGTCCTATCGTCATTTTGCGATGTATAACGTCGTTGGCGCGCTGCTGTGGGTGCTGTTGTTTACCTATGCAGGCTACCTGTTTGGCGACTTGCCGGTGGTTCAGGAAAACCTTAAGTTACTGATTGTAGCGATTATTGTGCTTTCCGTACTGCCTGGCGTTATCGAGATTATTCGTCACAAACGCGCGGCGGCAAAGCAAGCGAAGTAAATGCACGCTGGCGGTTCGACCACTTTTTTATCCAAAGTTTCGGGCTGTTATGTTTTAATGTGCAACATTCATGGTCTGTTGGAGGCAAAAATGGCATTATTCGCCTCTTATAGCAAAACTGGCATACGACCAGGTTCAGGCAGAAAGGTTATCAATGAGCTGGATTGAACGAATTAAAAGCAACATTACCCCAACGCGCAAAGCGAGCATTCCTGAAGGGGTATGGACTAAGTGTGATAGCTGCGGTCAGGTTCTGTACCGTGCAGAGCTGGAACGCAATCTTGAAGTGTGTCCGAAGTGTGACCACCATATGCGTATGTCGGCGCGTAACCGCCTGCATAGCCTGCTGGACGAAGGTTCACTGGTAGAACTGGGCAGCGAGCTTGAGCCAAAAGATGTGCTGAAGTTCCGCGATTCCAAAAAATACAAAGATCGTCTGGCCTCTGCACAGAAAGAGACTGGCGAGAAAGACGCGCTGATCGTCATGAAAGGCACCCTACATGAAATGCCGGTTGTCGCCGCGGCGTTTGAGTTCTCCTTTATGGGTGGCTCAATGGGCTCTGTCGTGGGCGCACGTTTTGTGCGTGCCGTTGAGCAAGCGCTGGAAGATAACTGCCCGCTGATCTGCTTCTCTGCCTCTGGCGGAGCACGTATGCAGGAAGCGCTGATGTCTCTGATGCAGATGGCGAAAACCTCTGCGGCGCTGGCGAAAATGCAGGAACGCGGTCTGCCTTACATTTCCGTGCTGACCGACCCAACCATGGGTGGCGTCTCTGCAAGCTTCGCGATGCTGGGCGATCTGAACATTGCTGAGCCAAAAGCACTGATCGGTTTCGCTGGTCCTCGCGTCATTGAGCAAACCGTTCGTGAAAAACTGCCCCCGGGCTTCCAGCGCAGTGAGTTCCTCATTGAGAAAGGCGCCATCGATATGATCGTCCGCCGTCCGGAAATGCGCCTGAAACTGGCAAGCGTTCTGGCGAAGCTGATGAATCTGCCCGCGCCAAACCCGGATGAGCCGCGCGAAGGCGTGGTGGTACCGGATCAGGAACCCGAGGCCTGATAACTGAAAAGGGCAGGGCCAGATGGCGCTGCCCTTTTGCTTTATAACCTGCTAATGACAACCGGGCATCATGGAAAATAAAAGCATTCCTCAAGCCACGTCGCCCCTGGCCGCGTGGCTTTCTTATCTGGAAAACCTGCACAGTAAAACCATTGATATGGGGCTTGAGCGCGTAAGCCAGGTTGCCGCGCGTCTGGGCGTGCTGAAACCTGCGCCTTTCGTTTTCACCGTCGCAGGCACCAACGGTAAAGGCACTACCTGCCGTACGCTGGAATCCGTCCTGATGGCGGCGGGTTACAAGGTAGGCGTTTACAGCTCACCACACCTGGTACGTTACACTGAGCGGGTTCGCGTGCAGAACAGCGAGCTGCCGGAATCGGCGCATACGGCGTCGTTCGCGGAAATCGAAGCCGCGCGAGGTGATATCTCGTTAACCTATTTCGAGTACGGCACGCTTTCGGCATTGTGGCTGTTCAAACAGGCGCAGCTGGATGTGGTGATTCTGGAAGTGGGTCTTGGCGGGCGGCTTGATGCCACCAATATGGTGGATGCGGACGTGGCGGTGGTCACCAGTATCGCGCTGGACCATATCGACTGGCTGGGGCCGGATCGTGAAAGCATTGGTCGCGAGAAGGCCGGTATTTTCCGGGCGAATAAACCCGCCGTGGTCGGTGAGCCGGATATGCCGCACACTATTGCTGACGTGGCCCAGGAGAAGGGCGCTCTGTTGCTGCGCCGTGGCGTTGACTGGCAATATGAGGTTCAGGATAACGGCTGGCGTTTTAGCGATGCGCAGGGAGTGCTGGACAACCTGCCGCTGCCGCAGGTGCCACAGCCTAACGCGGCAACCGCGCTGGCGGCATTGCGCGCCAGCGGATTAGCGGTCAGCGATCAGGCGATCCGCGACGGCATTCAGAATGCGCTGCTGCCGGGACGTTTTCAGATAGTGAGTGAGTCACCGCGCCTGATCCTGGACGTGGCGCACAACCCACACGCAGCGGCGTACCTCGCAGGACGTCTCAAATCGTTACCAAAAACCGGGCGCGTGCTGGCGGTTATCGGTATGCTTCATGATAAAGATATCGGTGGCACGCTGGCCTGCATGGAGAGTGTGGTCGATAGCTGGTATTGTGCTCCTCTTGAGGGGCCGCGTGGTGCGACGGCCGAGCAGTTGATGGAACATCTCGGCAAAGGCGCAATCTATAGTAGCGTGGCTCAGGCCTGGCATGCCGCGATGGCGGATGCTAAACCAGAAGATACCGTGCTGGTGTGTGGCTCTTTCCACACGGTGGCACATGTCATGGAAGTGATGGACGCGGGGAGAACCGGTGGCGAGTAAGTTTCAGAACCGTTTAACAGGAACCATTGTGCTGGTCGCGCTCGGGGTGATTATTCTTCCCGGGCTGCTCGACGGGCAGAAAAAGCATTATCAGGACGAGTTTGCAGCCATTCCGCTGGTGCCGAAACCGGGCGACCGTGATGAACCGGATATGCTGCCTGCGGCGACACAGGCGCTGCCTGCCCAGCCGCCGGAAGGGGCGGCTGAAGAAGTTCGCGCGGGCGATGCCGCTGCGCCGTCGCTCGACCCGTCGCGTCTGGCGGCGAATAACAACATCGAGATTGATCCGGTACCGGTAGAGAAGCCGAAGCCTGTTGAAAAACCGAAGCCGGTAGAGAAACCGCAGCCGAAGCCAACGCGTGATAAAGCGGCAGAGCAACTGGCTGCAGCGTCAGAAACCCCTCCGCCAGCGAAGCAAGACGCAGCCCCGACCGGCAAAGCCTATGTTGTGCAACTGGGCGCGTTGAAAAACGCCGATAAAGTTAACGAGGTCGTGGGTAAACTGCGCAGCGCGGGCTATCGTGTTTACACTTCACCTTCCACGCCGGTGCAGGGTAAAATTACCCGTATCCTTGTGGGGCCGGAAGCGTCTAAAGATAAGCTGAAAGGCTCGCTGGGTGAACTGAAGCAGATCTCCGGTCTGAGCGGTGTGGTGATGAACTATAGCGCGAACTGATAAGATCTCCCCCTCCCCCTAACCCTCGCCCCTCAAGGGAGAGGGCCGGGGTGAGGGGGAGAAGACGTCCGCAGAGAAGTCAAAAGGACCGTGGCGTTGATTATTTTTTCAGCGCCTTTTTTATTTACGCGCGGGAAGGAAATCCCTACGCAAACGTTTTCTTTTTCTGTTAGAATTCGCCCCGAACTGGATGACAGGGCGTTAAATCGTGGGACACATATGGTCTGGATTGATTACGCCATCATTGCGGTGATTGGTTTTTCCTGTCTGGTTAGCCTGATCCGTGGCTTTGTTCGTGAAGCGTTATCGCTGGTGACTTGGGGTTGTGCTTTCTTTGTTGCCAGTCATTACTACACTTACCTGTCTGTCTGGTTCACGGGCTTTGAAGATGAACTGGTCCGAAATGGAATCGCCATCGCGGTGCTGTTTATCGCGACGCTGATTGTTGGTGCTATCGTCAATTACGTGATAGGTCAGCTGGTCGAGAAAACCGGTCTGTCAGGAACGGACAGGGTACTCGGGATCTGTTTCGGGGCGTTGCGAGGTGTGCTGATTGTGGCCGCCATCCTGTTCTTCCTGGATACCTTCACCGGGTTCTCCAAAAGTGAAGACTGGCAGAAATCGCAGCTCATTCCTGAGTTCAGCTTCATCATCAGATGGTTCTTTGACTATCTGCAAAGCTCGTCGAGTTTTTTGCCCAGGGCATAAACCCTGAGATGTGGCTTAACGAGGAAAAGACGAATGTGCGGTATTGTCGGTATCGCCGGTTTCATGCCGGTAAACCAGTCGATTTATGACGCGTTAACGGTGCTTCAGCACCGTGGGCAGGATGCTGCGGGTATCATCACCATTGATGCAAACAACTGCTTCCGTTTACGTAAGGCGAATGGCCTGGTAAACGATGTGTTTGAAGCCCGCCATATGCAGCGTCTGCAAGGTAATATGGGGATCGGTCACGTTCGTTATCCTACTGCTGGCAGTTCCAGCGCCTCTGAGGCACAGCCTTTCTACGTCAACTCACCGTATGGCATCACCCTTGCCCATAACGGCAACCTGACCAACGCCCATGAGCTGCGTAAAAAGCTGTTCGAAGAGAAACGTCGCCACATTAACACCACCTCTGATTCTGAAATCCTGCTCAACGTGTTCGCCAGCGAGCTGGATAACTTCCGTCACTACCCGCTGGAAGCAGACAATATCTTTGCTGCCATTGCTGCGACCAACCGCCAGATCCGCGGTGCATACGCCTGCGTGGCGATGATTATCGGTCACGGTATGGTTGCCTTCCGCGATCCAAACGGCATTCGTCCGCTGGTGCTGGGCAAGCGCGACCTTGGCGATGGCCGTACCGAATATATGGTTGCCTCTGAGAGCGTGGCGCTGGATACCCTGGGCTTCGAATTCCTGCGTGACGTTGCGCCGGGCGAAGCGGTGTATATCACCGAGAAGGGCCAGCTGTTTACCCGTCAGTGTGCCGACAACCCGGTCAGCAACCCGTGCCTGTTTGAATACGTCTATTTCGCCCGCCCGGACTCCTTCATCGACAAGATTTCCGTCTACAGCGCGCGCGTAAATATGGGCACGAAGCTCGGCGAGAAGATTGCTCGCGAATGGGACGATCTCGACATCGACGTGGTTATTCCTATCCCGGAAACCTCCTGCGATATCGCTCTGGAAATTGCCCGTATTCTGGATAAACCTTACCGTCAGGGCTTCGTAAAGAACCGCTACGTTGGCCGCACCTTCATCATGCCGGGCCAGCACCTGCGCCGTAAGTCTGTACGTCGTAAACTGAACGCCAACCGCGCCGAATTCCGTGATAAGAACGTTCTGCTGGTGGATGACTCCATCGTGCGTGGTACCACCTCTGAGCAGATTATCGAGATGGCGCGCGAAGCGGGGGCGAAGAAAGTGTATCTGGCGTCTGCCGCACCGGAAATTCGCTTCCCGAACGTGTACGGCATCGATATGCCAACCGCCAATGAGCTGATTGCCCACGGTCGCGAAGTGGACGAAATTCGTCAGATTATCGGCGCCGATGGCCTGATTTTCCAGGATCTGAACGATCTTATCGACGCGGTGCGCGCCGAGAACCCGGAGATTCAGCAGTTCGAATGCTCCGTGTTTAACGGCGTCTATGTGACGAAAGACGTCGACCAGCAGTACCTTGACTATCTTGATTCGCTGCGCAACGACGATGCGAAAGCCGTTCAGCTGCAAAACGATCTCGAAAGTTTAGAGATGCACAACGAAGGTTGATCTCTCTGCAGGTGAGGGCGCTCGCCCTCACTTGCAACTCCCCGCGAAATCCTGCACAGTCTGCCCTGAAATCAGTTAGGGCGAAAATCATGAAACGACTCATTGTTGGGCTCAGCGGTGCCAGTGGCGCCATTTACGGCGTACGTCTGCTGCAGGTTTTGCGCGACGTAGCGGAAGTCGAAACCCATCTGGTGATGAGCCAGGCGGCGCGACAAACCCTCTCCCTTGAAACCGATCTCTCCCTGCGTGATGTTCAGGCACTGGCCGACGTCGTTCACGACGCGCGCGATATCGCCGCCAGCATCTCCTCAGGCTCGTTTAAAACCGCTGGCATGGTGATCCTGCCCTGTTCAATTAAAACGCTCTCCGGCATTGTGAACAGCTATACCGACACGCTGGTAACGCGCGCGGCGGATGTCGTGCTGAAGGAACGTCGCCCGCTGGTGCTTTGCGTGCGGGAAACGCCGCTACATCTGGGGCATTTGCGCCTGATGACCCAGGCCGCCGAGCTGGGCGCCGTGATCATGCCGCCGGTACCGGCGTTTTATCATCGCCCGCAGTCGCTGGATGATGTGATCAACCAGACCGTCAACCGCGTGCTGGATCAGTTTGATATCGACCTGCCGGAAGATCTCTTCACCCGCTGGCAGGGAGCCTGATTCTGTGCACACATGCTGTGCATGAAAAGAGACGTTGCCCTGTTTCAGGGCAATTATGCAACGGCGATCATATCCTCGACATTTAATTCGTTTTTTCCCTTTTTCTCTCTCCGGTTCGTTCGGCAGACCTGCTATCTTTCACCATTAAGGCAATATCGCAACGTTTTATTAACATATTTAACGTCGAAGTTTTGACCAGACGGCAATGTGGCATAAGACCTGCAAGAGAAGCCTGCAACACAACACACAACACAATACATAATAAAATCACGGTACTTGAGGGTAAATGTATGAAGAAGACGGTTCTGGCTCTGTCTTTGCTGGTGGGGTTAAGTGCGGCGGCAGGTAGCTATGCAGCGCTTCCACAGACGGTTCGTATCGGTACAGACGCAACCTACGCGCCATTCTCTTCCAAGGATGCGAAAGGCGATTTCGTGGGGTTTGATATCGATCTGGGAAATGAAATGTGCAAACGCATGCAGGTGAAATGCACATGGGTGGGCAGCGACTTTGACGCATTAATTCCGTCGCTGAAAGCCAAGAAAATCGATGCCATTATCTCTTCTCTCTCTATCACCGAAAAGCGTCAGCAGGAGATTGCCTTCTCTGACAAGCTCTACGCCGCTGATTCACGTCTGATTGCCGCTAAAGGCTCCCCGATCCAGCCGACCATCGACTCGCTGAAAGGCAAGCATGTTGGCGTGCTCCAGGGGTCAACGCAGGAAGGTTATGCCAATGCCAACTGGCGCGAGAAGGGTGTTGACGTGGTTGCCTATCAGAATCAGGATCTGATTTACTCTGACCTGTCGGCGGGCCGTCTGGATGCCGCATTCCAGGATGAAGTCGCCGCGAGCGAAGGCTTCCTGAAGCAGCCAGCCGGGAAAGACTACGCTTTTGCAGGCCCGTCCGTGAAAGACAAAAAATACTTTGGTGACGGCACCGGTATTGGCCTGCGTAAGGATGATACCGAGCTGAAAGCCGCCTTTGACAAAGCGTTTAAAGAGCTGCGTAAAGACGGTACTTACGACAAACTGGCGAAGAAATACTTCGACTTCAACGTCTACGGTGACTGAGACCTGACGGTGATGCACTGAAAAGAGGCATCAGGCGAAGGGGTGATCCAGTATGGTGCGTTAAATGCACTATATTGGATCGCTTTGTGCATACTTACGCATTTATAATGCAAAATATCCCGGCCCGAAGGCATTAATCTTTGCCTGAAGGTGGGGATTAATGGCACATTAGCACCACCCCGTCGTCGTAAAAATCCCGTATGAAGACAGTTTGTTGAGGACAAATATGAAAAAACTCGTGTTGTCACTATCTCTGGTGCTGGCCTTTTCCAGCGCCACCGCGGCATTCGCAGCCATTCCGCAGAAAATCCGTATTGGTACCGATCCAACCTATGCGCCGTTTGAGTCGAAGAATTCAAAGGGTGAACTGGTGGGTTTTGACATCGATCTGGCCAATGAGCTGTGCAAACGCATCAAAGCGCAATGTACCTACGTTGAGAACCCGCTGGACGCGCTGATCCCATCCCTGAAAGCAAAAAAAATCGACGTAATTATGTCCTCGCTCTCCATCACTGAAAAACGCCAGCAGGAGATTGCCTTCACCGACAAACTCTACGCGGCCGATTCACGTCTGGTGGTGGCGAAGTCTTCTGATATTCAGCCAACGCTTGAGTCGCTGAAGGGCAAACGCGTGGGCGTGCTGCAGGGCACCACCCAGGAAACCTACGGTAACGAGCACTGGGCGCCGAAGGGGATCGAAATTGTCTCCTATCAGGGCCAGGAAAATATTTACGCAGACCTGACGGCCGGCCGTATTGATGCGGCATTCCAGGATGAAGTCGCGGCAAGCGAAGGCTTCCTGAAAACGCCGGTGGGCAAAGATTACAAGTTCGGCGGTCCGTCCATTAAGGATGTGAAGTTGTTCGGTGTGGGTACCGGTATGGGCCTGCGCAAAGAAGACAACGAACTGCGTGAAGCGCTGAACAAAGCGTTTGCGGAAATGCGCGCTGACGGTACCTATGACAAGCTGGCGAAAAAGTACTTTGATTTCAATGTGTACGGCGGCTAATCGCTCCGTCAAATAACGTGCGGCCCCTCCCGATGCGGGAGGGGAAAAGACACGGTTTCACCACTCACGATACGACAGGGCTCGCGGTATGCTGTACGGATTTTCTGGCGTCATTTTACAGGGCGCGCTTGTCACCCTTGAGCTGGCTATCAGCTCCGTGGTGCTGGCGGTGCTGATAGGTCTGGCGGGCGCAGGGGCGAAGCTTTCGGCTAACAAACCGCTGGCGCTCATTTTTGAAGGCTATACCACGCTCATTCGCGGCGTACCCGATCTGGTGCTGATGCTGCTCATCTTTTATGGTCTGCAGATTGCGTTAAACAGCGTAACGGATGCGATGGGACTGGGACAAATTGATATCGACCCGATGGTGGCCGGTATTATTACCCTCGGTTTTATCTACGGTGCCTACTTCACCGAAACCTTCCGCGGTGCTTATATGGCCGTGCCGAAAGGTCACATTGAGGCGGCAACCGCATTTGGTTTTACCTCTTCACAAACGTTTCGCCGGATCATGTTCCCGGCCATGATGCGCTATGCGCTGCCGGGCATTGGTAACAACTGGCAGGTTATCCTCAAAGCGACGGCGCTGGTCTCTTTGCTCGGTCTGGAAGATGTGGTCAAAGCCACTCAGCTGGCGGGTAAAAGCACCTGGGAGCCCTTCTACTTTGCGGTGGTCTGTGGCGTGATCTATCTGGTCTTTACGACCGTCTCCAATGGTGTGCTGCTTCTGCTTGAGCGTCGCTACTCCGTGGGTGTGAAGAGGGCTGACCTGTGATTGAGATTATTCAGGAATACTGGAAATCCCTGCTGTGGACGGATGGCTATCGCTTTACCGGCGTGGCGATCACGCTGTGGCTGCTGATTTCGTCCGTGGTGATGGGCGGCATTCTGGCGGTGTTTCTCGCCATTGGCCGCGTGTCGAACAATAAATTTATTCAGTTCCCCATCTGGCTGTTTACCTACGTCTTTCGCGGTACGCCGCTGTACGTGCAACTGCTGGTCTTCTATTCAGGCATGTACACGCTGGAAATCGTAAAAGGCACGGAAATGCTGAATGCGTTCTTCCGTAGCGGCCTGAACTGTACGGTGCTGGCGTTGACGCTCAACACCTGTGCCTATACCACCGAGATCTTCGCCGGGGCTATTCGTTCCGTGCCTTATGGCGAGATTGAAGCGGCGCGGGCGTATGGCTTTTCGTCGGTAAAACTTTACCGCTGCATTATTCTGCCATCGGCGCTGCGTATTGCGCTGCCTGCGTACAGCAACGAAGTGATTCTGATGCTGCACTCCACTGCGCTTGCCTTTACCGCGACGGTGCCGGATCTGCTCAAAATCGCGCGCGATATTAACTCCGCGACCTATCAGCCGTTTACCGCGTTTGGCATTGCGGCGGTGCTCTATTTAATTATCTCTTATGTCTTGATTAGCCTGTTCCGCAAGGCTGAAAAACGCTGGTTGCAGCATATAAAACCTTCTTCGACGCACTGAGAAAGATGATGGCTGAGAACAAATTAAACGTTATTGATTTGCACAAACGCTACGGCGAACATGAAGTGCTGAAAGGGGTGTCGCTGCAGGCGAATGCAGGCGACGTAATCAGTATCATCGGCTCATCCGGCTCGGGTAAAAGTACCTTCCTGCGCTGCATTAACTTCCTCGAAAAACCGAGTGAAGGCTCGATTGTGGTGAGCGGGCAGAATATTAATCTGATACGCGATAAAGACGGCCAGCTGAAGGTGGCGGATAAGAATCAGCTGCGTCTGCTGCGCACGCGTCTGACCATGGTGTTCCAGCACTTCAACCTCTGGAGCCACATGACGGTGCTGGAGAACGTGATGGAAGCGCCGATTCAGGTGCTGGGCCTGAGCAAACAGGAAGCCCGCGAGCGCGCGGTGAAATACCTGGCGAAAGTGGGTATCGACGAGCGTCAGCAGATGAAATACCCGGTGCACCTCTCCGGCGGTCAGCAGCAACGTGTCTCCATCGCCCGCGCGCTGGCGATGGAACCCGAAGTGCTGCTGTTCGATGAACCGACTTCAGCGCTGGATCCTGAACTCGTTGGCGAAGTGCTGCGCATCATGCAGAAGCTGGCCGAAGAGGGCAAAACGATGGTGGTGGTGACGCACGAGATGGGCTTTGCCCGTAACGTTTCTAACCACGTCATCTTCCTGCATCAGGGCAAAATTGAAGAGCAGGGCCATCCGGACGACGTCTTAGCGAATCCGCAAAGCCCGCGTCTGCAGCAGTTCCTGAAAGGCTCCCTGAAATAACGGGGGTTTTCCCTCTCCCCGTGGGAGAGGGTTGGGATGAGGGCATCAGACCGCAGTACAGCCCAATCGCCCGGTGGCGCTTCGCTTACCGGGCCTACAAAAACCGCAGTGCCGCCCGGCATTCAGACCGCACCACACTCCAGCCGATAGACCCAGTCGTCATACCGCACCCCATTAATTTCATATGCCTTTTCCAGTACCTGCGTACGCACAAACCCGGCTTTCTCCAGCACGCGCACCGACCCGCCGTTATCCGCCAGCACAAACGCGTTAATGGCCTTCACGCCGGTCTGGTTAAAGGCGTAATCACACACCGCGCGCAGCGCCTCGCTGGCAATACCTTTCCCCTGCGCAGCAGGCACAACCGTATAGCCGATATCTGCCTCTTCATGATTCGCCGGGCTGATTTGCAGGCCAATATCGCCAAGCGGGGTCTCCTCATCCCGAAAACGGATCACGAAAACATGCTCGGCCATCAGGCGCGCGGCAAACACGCGTCGGGTCTCTTTTTCCGGCGCGATGGCGGACATATAGCGCATGATGTCGCGGTTTTCACGCAGCGAGCGGAAGAAGGCCCAGTCGGTGGGTTCGAAAGGGGTGAGATGAAGCCGGGGAGTGGTGATGGTTGCCATTGTTACGCCATTTCATCGGAACATGGCGTACAACTGTAACATATTCACCGCACCACATCCCCCAGCGCCTCTTCTAAGTCATACCAGCGGAACGCGAACCCCGCCGCTTCCAGCCGTTTGGGTAGCGCCCGTTGTCCGCCTAATACCAGCACGGACGCTTCACCCATCATCAGGCGAATCACCGTGGCAGGTACGCGCAATATCGCCGGGCGATGCAGGGCGTGCCCCAGAGCGTGAGCAAACTGTTCATTACGCACGGGATATGGCGCGACCATATTAAACGGTCCGCGCAGGTCGTTATCCAGCAGCCAGAGAATGCCGTTGACCATATCGTCGATATGGATCCACGCCAGATACTGACGGCCGTTGCCAATCGGTCCACCGAGTCCCAGCTTAAAAGGCGGGAGCATTTTGCCCAAAATACCGCCGTTCGGCGCCAGTACCACACCGGTACGCAGCAGGCAGACGCGGGTACGATCGCTTTGCGCCGCACAGGCGATGCGTTCCCACTGGGCACAGAGTTTATGGGTAAATTCGTTGTGGGGCGGCTCTTCCTCGGTCACCACCACTTCGCCAAGATCGCCGTAATAGCCCGTCGCTGAGCCCGAAATCAGCACCGACGGCGGCGTGTGGCTGTTGCGAATCAGCTCAACCAGCTTCTCGGTGATGTTCCAGCGGCTGCTGCAGAGCCGCTGTTTCTGCTCTTCGGTCCAGCGCTTATCGGCAATGGGTTCACCCGCGAGGTTGATGACGGCATCAAAGCCGTCCAGATTCTGCTGCTCAGCCAGCCCTTTCCAGATGTCGACGCCTGCGCCCAGCACCTGACGCGCTTTTTCCGGGCTGCGCGTCACCACGGTGATGTCATGATGCAGCGCCTGAAGACGCGCAATGAGATGGCGACCAATCAGACCCGTACCGCCGGTCAGCAAAATCTTCATACAACCTCCAGGTTTATCCCTGGCGTCGCCAGCTTAACGTCATAGAGACGGAGTCGGCGTAGCGCAGGGCGTGAAGTTTATCGATCTCTACTTCAGCATAAGTGACCCAGTGATGATCGCGTGCGATATCGAGCACATCCTGAGTTAATTTCTCCAGCAGAGAGAAGCGGTTGTTCTCCACGTACTGAATGATGTTTTTGGTTATCGTGCGATAGTTCAGCGCGTCATTGATGTCTTCGCTGGCCCGCGCTTTGTCGGCGGGATAGTGAATAACCACATTAATGACAATATCCTGACGGTTGGCAATCTCTTCCTCTTTGATACCGATGAAGGTACGCAAGCGTAAATTTTTTATACGAATAATAGCGTCTGGCTGTGACATTGCAGGTCTTCTCCGTGTCAGTAATTGCCGCCCATAATACATGAGAGGCTTGCAGGCACACAGCCTCCTATAAGGTTAAATCTGCTGGATTTTTTGCAGTGCGCGTTCGGTGGCCGGGCGGGTACGGATACGTTCAAACCAGTTGTTCACCGCCGGGTAGGACGCGAGATCAATCCGGTGTTTTTCATGGGTATTCACCCACGGCCAGCAGGCGATATCGGCAATGCTGTAATGATCTCCCCCAAGCCACGGCGTTTTTTCCAGCCGCTGGTTTAGCACGCCATACAAACGTTGCGTCTCCACCTGATAGCGTTCTATCGCATAAGGGATGGGCTGCGGGGCGTAAGCGGTAAAATGGTGATTCTGTCCCAGCATGGGCCCAAGTCCGCTCGCCTGCCAGAAGAGCCATTGCAAGGTATGGTGACGTTCACGCAGCTCCCCGCTCAGGAGTTTGCCGGTTTTCTCCGCCAGATAGAGCAAAATTTCGCCGGATTCAAACAGGCTCAACGGTCTTCCTCCGTCGGCCGGCTGATTATCAATAATGGCCGGAATTTTATTGTTCGGCGAGATAGCCAGAAAGAGAGGACTGAACTGTTCACCTTTGCTGATATCCACGCGAATGATTCTGTAATCCAGTTCGGCTTCTTCGAGAAAGAGGGTGATCTTATGGCCGTTTGGGGTAGGGGCGTAATAAAGGTCAATCATTCTCAACTCCTGTCCATGCGAATAGTAGTGCCACGACAACTGAGTATAGGTAATTGTTGTAAATCGTGAGTTTTCATCAAGTGACAGCGGGGCAAAGAGATTATATGTTGAGTAAAAAACCGATCAGCCGATGAGGATGTTATGAACCAGCCCCTAATCACGTTGTGGTCCGATGCGAATTTCTTTTCCCCCTATGTCATGAGCGTGTACGTTGCGCTGGCTGAAAAAGGGCTTACTTTTACGCTGAAGACCGTTGATCTCGACGGCGGGGAACATCTCAAACCGCAGTGGCAGGGTTACGATCTCACCCGACGCGTACCGGTGCTGGAGGTTGACGGCTTTGCGCTGAGCGAATCATCAGCGATCGATGAATACCTGGAAGATCGTTTTGCGCCGCCCGAGTGGGAACGGATCTATCCTCACGATCTGCAAAAACGCGCCCGTGCGCGGCAGATCCAGGCGTGGCTACGTAGCGACCTGGTGCCGATTCGTGTAGAGCGCTCGACAGATGTCGTGTTTGCCGGGGTGAAAAAGCCAGCTTTGAGCGCGGAAGGCACGCACAGCGCCCAAAAACTGATTGAAACGGCCACGACGCTTCTCGCGCATGGCAATCCGAACCTGTTTGGTGAATGGTGCATTGCCGATACCGACCTGGCGCTGATGCTGAACCGCCTGATCCTCAACGGCGATGAAGTCCCTCAGCTGCTGGTGGATTATGCAGCGTTCCAGTGGCAGCGCGCCTCTGTGCAGCGCTATGTGGCACTCTCCGCTAAGCGCGCGGGCTGATAAGCCCTGACGCTTCAGGTATGATAAGGGCAGTGAGTTTTCCGAGGGAGAGACGAATGAAATTGATGTTTGCGTCGGATATCCATGGATCGCTGCCCGCGACCGAGCGCGTGCTTTCTCTGTTTGCGCAAAGCGGCGCGCAATGGCTGGTGATTCTGGGGGATGTGTTAAACCATGGCCCGCGCAATGCGCTGCCGGAAGGCTATGCCCCTGCGCAGGTCGCGGAGAAGCTCAATCCGTTTGCCTCGCGCATCATTGCCGTGCGCGGTAACTGCGACAGCGAAGTCGACCAGATGCTACTGCACTTTCCCCTTACCGCTCCGTGGCAACAGGTACTGCTGGAAAACAGCCGCCTGTTCCTGACCCACGGGCACCTTTTCGGCCCGGATAATCTCCCGGCACTCGCGGCTGGCGATGTACTGGTTTACGGTCATACTCATATTCCGGTGGCTGAAAAACGCGGTGAAATTTATCACGTTAACCCGGGGTCGGTCAGCATACCCAAAGGCGGATATCCTGCGAGCTATGGCATGCTGGATGGAAATACCCTGAGCGTAATCGCACTTAATGATCAGCAAGTTATTGCGCAGGTAGCGATTAATCCGTAAGTTACACCTCAACTGCAAACGCGCCGAAAGAGCGCTTAGACGAGAAGGTTTCCCGATGGTGGAGCAGAATCATTTGGCAAGTACTGAATGGGTTGACATTGTCAGCGAAGAAAATGAAGTGATCGCGCAGGCCAGCCGCGAACAAATGCGTGCAGAGCGTCTGCGTCACCGTGCAACCTACATTGTTGTGCATGACGGCATGGGCAAGATTCTGGTTCAGCGTCGCACGGACACGAAAGATTTTCTGCCAGGTATGCTGGATGCCACAGCGGGTGGTGTCGTGCAGGCCGATGAAGTGCTGCTGGATTCCGCGCGTCGTGAAGCGGAAGAAGAGTTAGGGATTGCCGGTGTGCCATTTGCTGAACACGGGCAGTTCTATTTCGAAGACGAACATTGCCGCGTCTGGGGCGGACTGTTTAGCTGCGTTTCCCACGGGCCTTTCGCCCTGCAGGAAGAAGAAGTGAGCGAAGTCTGCTGGATGACGCCGGAAGAGATTACCGCGCGTTGCGACGAGTTCACGCCGGATTCGTTAAAAGCACTGGCGCTGTGGATGACCCGCAACGCCAAAAACGAATCCGCTAAGCCGGAAAATAAAGCGGAAAAAGAGGAAGAGGCTGAATAAGCCTTAACAGCTTTCCCGCAGACACAGGCTGGACGCGATGGGTTTATGGTCGCGCCAGTCTCCATCATTCAGACGTTCCAGTAACGCTTTCCCGGCCTCAATCCCAATCTTTCGATGCGGTACCGCCATGGTCGTCAGCGGCGGCTGACAGACGCGGCTGACGTCGCTATCCCCAAAGCCCACGACGGCAAGATCGTCCGGCACTTTGATGCGCCGACGCTGACACTCATACAGCGCACCGCAGGCCAGTTCGTCTGAAACGCATACCAGCGCATCCAGCTCCGGCCACGCCAGCAGAAACTCAGGCAGCTGCGCCGCACCGGTCGAGAAACTCGGCGGCATGGCGGCGTTAATTACCCGGTTCGGCGACAGATGATGGCGCAGCATCGCTTTGTACCAGCCCTGTAAATGCTGTTGAAAAATCCACTGTTCCTGGTTGGCGCACAGCAGGCCGATATTCTGGTAGCCGCGCTTAATAACCATTTCTGTTAGCTCATACATGGCCGCCACGTTATCAATCCCGATATTCATATCAATCGGGTCGGCGCGCATAGCACCCATCTCCATCACCGGGATGGAGGCATTTTTCAGCCAGTGGCGAACGGTGTCGGTATGCTCCACGCTGAGCAGGATCGCGGCGGCAATATTTGACGCCAGCAGCGTTTCCAGCAGCTTTTCCTCTTGTTCAAGACGATGCTGAGACTCGGCCAGCATGATCTGGTATCCGGCAGGCTGAAGCACCTGCTGTAGCCCGGCAAACATCTCTGAACACCCAGCTTCGGAAAGATTAGGAACAACCATTGCGATCGTCCATGACGACGCCGATGCCAGTGCGCTGGCGGCGAGATTGGGCATATAACCCAGTTCCTGCACCGCAGCTTCAATTTTTTCACGCAGTTTATCGGAAACCTGTTCCGGCGTGCGGAGCGCACGGGAGACGGTCATCGTGCCAACTCCGGCAAGCTGTGCGACATCCGCGAGCGTGACTTTTCCGGTACTGCGCCGTTTTCGGGTTAAAGACATACACCTTCCTGCTGACCAGACGCGTTCTTATTTCCTTCACTCCAGGTGACAGGCAGTATACGCCTTAAATCCCTTTTTTTGCTGTGATTTCACACGATGATAGCATTTTGATAGCGCTATCACACTTCTGCATGTTAATCGTTGGTAGCGCTATCTTTGTGACCGGGATCGCAGTCAAGGATTGATGGGTTGAATAAAGTTTGCTCATCTTTGGCGTGACGACGGAGTGAAAAGTGCTCAAAAAGTGGATATATGATACAACCATCACGCTTCAGGAGAGCGTTGTAAGCTGGCCTCAGGCGCTGGAGATATGCGCGAAACCGTTACTGGAGCTGCAGGTGATTGAACCGGAATACGTGACGGCAATCATTCAGCAGCACCATGCTTTAGGACCGTATTATGTGCTGGCACCAGGGCTGGCCATGCCGCATGCGCGGCCGGAAGAAGGCGCCAAAGGACTGGGGTTGTCATTACTAAAACTAAAACAGGGTGTCTCTTTTGGTGCCGGGGAGTTTGACCCTGTCGATGTCATTATTATGCTCGCGGCACCGGACAAACATAGCCATATCGAGATGATCTCATCGCTGGCAGAGTTATTTTCCAGCGACGAAGATATGGAAAAATTACATCAGGCGAATACCCTGGAGGACATTAAAACCATTATTGACCGCTTCTGATTTAATTCTTTAATCCGATTATTCACAACATTACGCGCCAGCGTGATGGGGCGTGCTCTACTCATAAAAGGGGACAACAATGAAAATCATGGCTATTTGTGGGTCTGGCCTGGGCAGCAGTTTTATGGTCGAAATGAACATTAAAAAGGTGCTCAAAAAGCTGGAAATTGACGCCGAGGTTGAACACTCCGATCTCTCCTCCGCCACGCCGGGCGCGGCTGACCTGTTCGTGATGGCAAAAGATATTGCCGCCAGCGCCAGCGTACCGGAAAGCCAACTGGTGGTGATCAATAACATCATTGATATCAACGAACTTGAAGCGCAACTGCGCGCCTGGTTCGAAAGACAATAATCCTGATAAGGCGAGGTGGATATGTTTATCCTTGAAACGCTGAATTTCGTTGTTGATATTTTAAAAGTCCCTTCGGTGTTGGTCGGATTAATTGCCTTGATCGGTCTGGTTGCGCAGAAAAAAGCGTTTTCAGATGTGGTGAAGGGAACCATTAAAACGATTCTTGGTTTTATTGTGCTGGGCGGTGGCGCCACGGTGCTGGTGGGGTCATTAAATCCATTGGGGGGTATGTTCGAGCACGCCTTTAATATTCAGGGCATCATTCCCAATAATGAAGCGATTGTTTCGATTGCGCTGGAAAAATACGGTGCCTCTACCGCGCTGATTATGGCGTTTGGGATGGTGGCGAATATTATCGTCGCGCGCTTTACCCGTCTGAAGTACATCTTCCTGACCGGGCACCACACGTTTTACATGGCGTGCATGATTGGCGTAATTCTCACCGTGGCGGGCTTTGAGGGGGTAGGGCTGGTCTTTACCGGATCGCTGATCCTCGGCCTGATTATGGCTTTCTTCCCGGCCATTGCGCAGCGTTACATGAAGCGCATCACCGGTAACGATGAGATCGCCTTCGGCCACTTCGGCACCCTGGGCTACGTGCTGTCCGGCTGGATTGGCAGCAAGGTCGGCAAAGGCTCTCGTTCAACCGAAGAGATGAACCTGCCGAAGAACCTGAGCTTCCTGCGCGACAGTTCGATCTCTATCTCCCTGACGATGATGATTATCTACCTGATCATGGCGGTGAGCGCCGGGCGGGAGTACGTCGAAGCCACCTTCAGCGGCGGTCAGAACTACCTGGTTTACGCCATTATCATGGCGATCACCTTCGCGGCGGGCGTTTTCATCATCCTGCAGGGCGTGCGCCTGATTCTGGCGGAAATCGTCCCGGCCTTTACCGGCTTCTCTGAAAAACTGGTGCCGAACGCACGCCCCGCGCTGGACTGCCCGGTGGTCTACCCGTATGCGCCAAATGCCGTGCTGATTGGCTTCCTGTTCAGCTTCCTCGGGGGAATTGTCGGGTTGTTCATCTGCGGGCAGTTCAGCTGGGTGCTGATCCTCCCGGGCGTCGTGCCGCACTTCTTTACCGGTGCAACGGCGGGCGTGTTCGGTAATGCCACCGGCGGACGTCGCGGGGCAATGATAGGCGCCTTCGCCAATGGTCTGCTGATTACCTTCCTGCCGGTTCTGCTGCTGCCGGTGCTGGGCGCGATTGGCTTTGCTAACACCACCTTCTCGGACGCCGATTTCGGCGCGGTGGGGATTGTGCTCGGTAACCTGGCGCGCTTCCTGTCACCGCTTGCCATCACCGGGCTGGTCGTGGCGCTGTTCGCGCTGCTGGTGGCCTACAACCTGTTTGCGAAAAACAAACCTGCGGGCGGTAACGCGCAGGAAAATACCGGAGCCAAATCATGAATGAGAATGAGATAACCGAGCTGGCGCGCCAGATTCGCCTTGAGACGCTGAAATCGCTGACGCAGCTCGGATTTGGACACTACGGCGGCAGCATGTCGGTGGTCGAAACGCTGGCCGTGCTGTACGGCGCGGTGATGAAAATCGACCCGGCGGATCCGGACTGGCCAGAGCGTGACTACTTTGTCCTGTCGAAAGGCCATGCGGGCCCGGCGCTGTACAGCACGCTGGCGATCAAGGGCTACTTCCCGGTGGAGGAGCTGAGCACCCTGAACCAGAACGGTACGCGCCTGCCGAGCCATCCGGATCGCCTGAAAACGCGCGGCGTGGATGCGACCACCGGTTCGCTGGGGCAGGGGATTTCCATTGCTGGCGGGATGGCGCTATCGCACAAGCTCGCGGGGCGACCGAATCGGGTTTTCTGCATTGTCGGTGACGGCGAGCTGAACGAGGGACAGTGCTGGGAAGCCTTCCAGTTTATTGCCCACCATCGTCTGAAAAATCTGACGGTATTCGTCGACTGGAACAAACAGCAGCTGGATGGCGAACTGGATGAAATCATTTGCGCGTTTGACCTCGAAGGGAAATTCCGTGCCTTTGGTTTTGACGTGGTGACCGTGAAGGGAGACGACATTCCGGCGCTGCTGGACGTGACGTCGCGCGTGCCGGCGAAAGACGCCCGCCCGCAGGTGGTGATCCTCGACAGCATTAAAGGGCAGGGGGTGCCGTATCTCGAACAGCTCAGCAATTCGCACCACCTGCGATTGACCGCGGAGAGCAAAGCGGCCCTCAACGAGACGATTCGCCAACTGGAGGCTTCACATGATTAAGGTTGCACCGGCAGGACAGAAAGACGCCGTTGAGATGCGCAAGGTCTACGCGGGCTTCGTGGCAAAGCAGATTGAGGCCGGAAGCGAGATTATCGCCCTGGAAGCGGACCTGATGAGTTCGATGGCGATGGACGGCGTGGCGCGCGATTATCCGCAGCACGTGATTAACTGCGGCATCATGGAGGCCAACGTGATCGGTACAGCTGCCGGGCTGTCGCTCACCGGTCGCAAACCGTTCGTGCATACGTTCACCGCGTTTGCCAGCCGACGCTGCTTCGACCAGCTGTTTATGTCCCTGGACTATCAGCGTAACAACGTGAAGGTGATAGCCTCGGATGCTGGCGTGACGGCCTGTCACAACGGCGGGACGCATATGTCGTTCGAGGATATGGGCATCGTGCGCGGTCTGGCGCACTCGGTGGTGCTGGAGGTGACCGACGCGGTGATGTTTGACGATGTGCTGCGCCAGCTTATCGATCTGGAAGGCTTCTACTGGGTACGCACCATCCGTAAGCAGGCGCCGAGCGTGTATGCGCCGGGCTCAACCTTCACCATCGGCAAAGGCAACGTGCTGCGTGAGGGAAGCGATATTACGCTTATCGCCAATGGCATTATGGTAGCGGAAGCGCTGGAGGCGGCGCGTCAGCTGGAGCAGGAGGGGGTCAGTGCAGCGGTTATTGATATGTTCACCCTGAAGCCCATCGACCGTATGCTGGTGAAAAACTACGCTGAGAAAACCGGGCGCATCGTGACCTGTGAAAACCACAGCATTCACAACGGTCTTGGCTCGGCGGTGGCGGAAGTGCTGGTGGAAACCTGCCCGGTGCCAATGCGACGCGTGGGGGTGAAAGAGCGTTACGGTCAGGTGGGGACGCAGGACTTCCTGCAGAAGGAGTACGGCCTGACGGCACATGACATCGTGTCGGCGGCGCGAGAGCTGCTGTAATAAAAAAGGCGACCCTTTGTGGTCGCCTTTTTGTTGCCCGGTGGCGCTAGCGCTTACCGGGCCTACGGTCCTGTAGGCCGGATAAGCGAAGCGCCATCCGGCAAGACCTTACAATTACTGCTGCTGCGAAGACTGGATCGCCGTCAGCGCGATGGTATAGACGATATCGTCAACCAGCGCACCACGGGACAGGTCGTTCACAGGTTTGCGCATACCCTGCAGCATTGGCCCGATGGAGATCAGGTCTGCTGAACGCTGTACCGCTTTATAGGTGGTGTTACCGGTGTTCAGATCCGGGAAGATGAACACGGTAGCGCGACCTGCAACCGGAGAGTTCGGCGCTTTGGATTTTGCCACGTCAGCCATCACGGCGGCGTCGTACTGCAGCGGACCGTCGATCATCAGATCCGGACGTTTTTCCTGAGCAATACGGGTCGCTTCACGCACTTTCTCTACGTCGCTACCTGCACCAGAAGTACCGGTGGAGTAGGAGAGCATCGCAACGCGCGGCTCGATGCCGAAGGCAGTCGCGGAATCTGCGGACTGAATAGCGATCTCAGCCAGCTGCTCTGCGGTTGGATCCGGGTTGATCGCGCAGTCGCCGTAAACATAAACCTGTTCAGGCAGCAGCATGAAGAACACGGAGGAGACCAGAGAGCTGCCCGGTGCGGTTTTGATCAGCTGCAGCGGTGGACGGATGGTGTTTGCGGTGGTGTGAACTGCACCGGAAACCAGACCGTCAACTTCGTCCTGCTCCAGCATCAGCGTACCCAGCACCACGTTGTCTTCCAGCTGCTCGCGCGCAACGGCTTCGGTCATGCCCTTGCTCTTACGCAGTTCAACCAGACGGGCAACGTAGCTTTCACGAACCACTTCAGGGTCAACGATTTCGATGCCCGCACCCAGCTCAACGCCCTGAGACGCCGCAACGCGGTTGATCTCATCCGGGTTACCCAGCAGCACACAGGTCGCGATGCCGCGCTCTGCACAGATAGCCGCCGCTTTAACGGTACGTGGCTCGTCACCTTCTGGCAGAACAACGCGTTTGCCCGCTTTACGCGCCAGCTCGGTCAGCTGGTAACGGAATGCAGGAGGAGACAGACGGCGGCTGCGCTCGGAGGTCGCGGTCAGGGATTCGATCCAGTCTGCGTTGATGTAACCTGCAACGTATTCCTGAACTTTCTCGATACGCTCGTGGTCATCAACCGGCACTTCCAGGTTGAAGCTCTGCAGGCTCAGGGAGGTCTGCCAGGTGTTGGTATTCACCATGAAGACCGGCAGGCCAGTGGCAAACGCGCGTTCGCACAGCTTGCTCACGCGTGGGTCCATCTCGTAAGCGCCGGTCAGCAGGATGGCACCGATCTCTACGCCGTTCATCGCCGCCAGACACGCTGCAACCAGCACGTCAGGACGATCGGCAGACGTTACCAGCAGGGAACCTGCGCGGAAGTGTTCCAGCATGTGCGGAATGCTACGCGCACAGAAGGTCACGGACTTCACGCGGCGGGTATTGATATCGCCTTCGTTGACGATGGTCGCGTTCAGGTGACGCGCCATATCGATTGCACGGGTGGCAATCAGATCGAAGCTCCAGGGTACCGCGCCGAGAACAGGCAGCGGGCTGGAATCCTGCAGTTTAGCCGGATCAACTTTGATGACTTTCGCTTTGGAAGAGTCGTCGAAGATCTCAGACAGGTCTGGGCGAGTACGGCCCTGATCGTCAACCGGGGCGTTCAGTTTGTTCACGATCACGCCGGTGATGTTGGTGTTTTTCGTGCCGCCGAAGCTGCTGCGTGTCAGTTCGATACGCTCGTTCAGCTGTTCCGGGGTATCAGTGCCCTGGGACATGACGAAAACGATCTCTGCGTTCAGGGTTTTCGCGATTTCAAAGTTCAGAGACTGAGCAAACTGGTGTTTGCGCGTCGGGACCAGACCTTCAACCAGCACCACTTCTGCGTCCTGCGCATTTGCATGGTAGTTGGCGATGATCTCTTCCATCAAAACGTCTTTTTGGTTGCTGGAGAGCAGCGACTCAACGTGACTCATCTTCAGCGGTTCAGCCGCAGGCAGATTGGAGTTTTTGCGAACGATGGTGGTGGTCTGGTCAGGCGCATCGCCACCGGCACGAGGCTGGGCGATTGGCTTAAAGACGCTCAAACGAACGCCTTTGCGTTCCATAGCACGGATTACGCCAAGGCTGACGCTGGTCAGGCCGACGCTGGTTCCGGTAGGGATCAGCATAATAGTACGGGACACGGTTTATCCTCTTTCGTTACCGCCGACACGGGGCGGGTTACAAAACAGCACCGCCAGCATTGCTGGCGGTGTGGAATCAGGCAGTCAGGCGGTGTGAGTCTTGCGCGATGACCAGCTCTTCGTTAGTTGGGATAACGATAGCCGGACGGGTGCCTTCTTTGTTGATGAAGCCAGACTTGCCGAAACGCGCAGCCAGGTTACGCTCGTGATCAACGTCGAAGCCCAGAACGCCGAGTTTGCCCAGAGACAGTTCACGAACCATAGCCGCGTTCTCACCGATACCACCGGTGAAGATAACCGCGTCCAGACGACCGTCCATCAGCGCAGTGTAAGAACCGATGTATTTCGCCAGACGGTGGCAGTAAACGTCCATTGCACGTTTAGCGTCTGCTTTCTCTGCGTAGTTGTCTTCAACATAGCGGCAGTCGCTGGTGACTTCGGTCAGACCCAGCAGGCCAGACTCTTTAGTCAGCATTTTGTTGATGTCGTCAACGCTCATGCCCAGAGTGTCGTGCAGGTGGAAGATGATCGCCGGGTCGATGTCACCGGAACGGGTACCCATCACCAGACCTTCCAGCGGGGTCAGACCCATGGAGGTATCAACACATTTACCGTTGCGGATAGCAGAAACAGAACCACCGTTGCCCAGATGGCAGGTGATGATGTTCACTTCTTCAACAGGTTTGTTCAGGATTTTTGCGGCTTCCTGAGTCACAAAGAAGTGGCTGGTGCCGTGCGCGCCGTAACGACGTACGCCGTGCTCTTTGTACAGGCTGTATGGCAGGGCATAGAGGTAAGACTCTTCCGGCATGGTCTGATGGAACGCGGTGTCGAACACGGCCACGTTTTTGTCTTTCAGATTCGGGAAGGATTTCAGCGCTTCAGCGATACCGATCAGGTGCGCCGGGTTGTGCAGCGGAGCAAAAGAGGCAGAATCTTTGATGCCCTGGATAACAGATTCGTCGATCACGACGGAGCTGGTGTATTTTTCGCCGCCGTGGACGATACGGTGACCAATCGCAGTCAGCTGAGCAGACAGTTCTGGTTTTTGTGCCAGAATAGTGTTAACGATAAAGTTCAGCGCTTCACTGTGAGCGGCGCCTGCACCTAAAGCCGCTTCTTGTTTGCTGCCGTCCATCTTCCACTTGATACGTGCTTCAGGCAGATGGAAACATTCGGCCAAACCAGAGAGGTACTCGTCACCGTTGAGCGCATCGATGATGGCGAATTTCAGTGAGGAGCTACCGCAGTTCAGAACCAGTACTAACTTACTCGACATGGAAGTACCTATTATTGATACGTGGCTAAAAAAACGTCAGTGAGTCTAACAGCGTAACGCATGATGACTCGGACATTTATGATTAACATCATGCCAAACGAACATTGTGGCATGATGGAAGAAATAACTATGATTTTATGCCATTTTGCACAATTTTCAGCCAATGGCATAATGTGCGATAATTTGACGAGTGAATGATTCTCGTCTATGGCCCAATCAGGCTGGCACAGGATACCCGATACGGGGTAGCGATGACAAAATATTTTGAACGTTGTCATAGCCTGTTGTGGTTTTGCACAAAAATTTTAATTTTTATACGTGAAGTTGAGGTACAGCCATGTCGACACCCGAAACCCCTACCGTGAATTTCTTCAGTCTGTTTCGTCGGGGACAGCATTACGCAAAGACGTGGCCGATGGAAAAGCGCCTTGCGCCAATGTTTATTGAGAATCGCACCATCCGCGCCACGCGCTACGCGATTCGCTTTATGCCCCCTGTCGCCATTTTTACCCTGTGCTGGCAAATAGCGTTAGGCGGACAGCTTGGCCCGGCCGTGGCGACAGCACTCTTTGCGTTAAGCCTGCCGATGCAGGGGCTGTGGTGGTTAGGAAAACGGTCCATCACGCCACTGCCACCTTCTATTTTACACTGGTTTTATGAAGTCCGTGGAAAACTGGAGGAGGCCGGGCAGGCGCTTGCTCCGGTTGAAGGCAAGCCGGATTACCAGGCGCTGGCGGATACGTTAAAGCGCGCTTTTAAGCAGTTGGATAAAACATTCCTCGATGACTTGTGATTGATCATCGAAACGACTAACAAAAAAAGGCACAGTAACAAACCGTTACCGTGTCTTTTTTTTACAGTGCAATGCGCTACAGGAGTCGAAAGATGGAAATGACCCATGCTCAACGTCTGATTTTGTCTAACCAGTACAAAATGATGACAATGCTTGATCCCGATAACGCTGCGCGCTACAGCCGCCTGCAGACTATCGTCGAACGGGGGTTTGGTTTGCAAATGCGCGAACTGGACCGCGAGTTTGGTGAGCTGAAAGAAGAAACCTGCCGCATCGTGATCGACATTATGGAGATGTACCACGCCCTGCATGTTTCCTGGACTAATCTCAAAGATCAGCAGTCCATTGACGAGCGCCGTGTCACCTTCTTAGGCTTTGATGCAGCGACGGAAGCGCGTTATCTGAGCTATGTCCGCTTTATGGTGAATACCGAAGGGCGTTATACCCACTTCGATGCGGGTACCCACGGCTTTAACGCGCAGACCCCAATGTGGGATAAATACCAGCGCATGCTGAGCGCGTGGCACGCCTGCCCGCGTCAGTACCATTTAAGCAGCAACGAAATTCAACAAATCATTAATGCGTGACGGAGGTGCGTGTGCAGTGTAGAGGTTTTCTGTTTGATCTGGACGGTACGCTGGTGGATTCGCTGCCGGTTGTGGAGCGTTCATGGTGCCATTGGGCTGACAGGCATGGTATCGACCATCAGGACGTACTGAATTTCATCCATGGCAAGCAGGCCATAACCTCATTGCGGCACTTCTTAGCGGGGCGTTCTGAGGAGGAGATTCAGGCGGAGTTCAAATACCTGGAGCAGATTGAGGCCACCGATACAGAGGGTATCACTGCACTGCCTGGCGCACGCGAACTGCTTGAACATCTTAACGAAGCGCAGATCCCGTGGGCTATCGTCACGTCCGGCTCTGTTCCGGTCGCGCATGCCCGTCACAAAGCGGCCGGTTTACCGAAGCCCGAGGTGTTCATTACCGCTGAACGCGTTAAACGCGGCAAGCCAGAGCCGGATGCGTTTCTGCTTGGCGCTGAACTGCTGGGCCTCGCTCCCGCTGAGTGCGTGGTCGTGGAAGACGCGGCGGCCGGCGTGCTGGCCGGGCTGAACGCCGGGAGTCACGTCATTGCCGTTAACGTTCCGGCGGGGTCTCCCCGGCTGAGTGAGGCGGACTTTGTGCTGGATTCCCTGACGGCACTGGCGGTGTCTAAGGCGCCCGATGGCGTTGTAACCGTCTCGCTAAAAATGTAATCCCATGATTTAGCCCCACGTTGCTGGGGCTTTTTTATGGCAAAATTCCTCATCTTCCACTGACAAGGATAGGTTGTGAACGGTGAACTGATTTGGGTCCTGAGCCTGCTTTTAATCGCCATTATTCTCTTCGCCACAGGCAAGGTGCGCATGGATGCCGTTGCCCTGTTTGTCATCGTCGCGTTTGTGCTGAGCGGCACGCTTACGCTACCGGAAGCTTTCTCCGGGTTCAGCGATCCTAACGTTATCCTGATTGCCGCCCTGTTTATTATTGGCGACGGCCTGGTGCGCACCGGTGTGGCGACCATCGTGGGCGCGTGGCTGGTTAAAGTGGCCGGCAGCAGTGAAACCAAAATGCTGATCTATCTGATGCTGACGGTTGCCGGGCTGGGGGCGTTTATGAGCTCAACGGGCGTGGTCGCTATTTTTATCCCGGTGGTACTGAGCGTCTCCATGCGGATGCAAAGCTCGCCATCGCGACTGATGATGCCTCTGAGTTTTGCCGGTTTGATAAGCGGTATGATGACGCTGGTGGCGACGCCGCCGAACCTTGTCGTAAACAGTGAGCTGCTCCGGGAAGGTTTTCAGGGCTTCAGCTTTTTCAGCGTCACCCCGTTGGGTCTGGTGATTCTGGCGATGGGCGTGGTCTATATGCTGCTGACCCGTTTTGCCCTGAAAGGCGAGAACCAGGACAGAAACAAAGACGGGTGGAAGCGGCGCACTTTCCGCGATCTCATCAAAGAGTACCGCCTCACCGGGCGGGCACGGCGTCTGGCCATTCGCCCCGGCTCGCCGATGGTCGGCCAGCGTCTTGACGACCTGAAACTGCGCGAGCGCTATGGGGCGAACGTGATCGGCGTGGAACGCTGGCGCCGTTTTCGCCGGGTGATCGTCAACGTCAATGGCGTATCGGAATTTCGGGCGCGTGACGTCCTGCTGATCGATATGTCCACTGCGGATGTGGATTTGCGCGAGTTCTGCAGCGAACAACTGCTGGAGCCAATGGTGCTGCGCGGGGAGTATTTCTTCGATCAGGCGCTGGATGTCGGTATGGCTGAAGTCTCGCTGATCCCCGAGTCCGAACTGTTGGGCAAAACCGTGCGCGAAATGGGGTTCCGCACCCGGTATGGCCTGAACGTCGTGGGGCTGAAGCGCGACGGCGTGGCGATGGAAGGGGCCGTCGTGGATGAACCGATCCTGCTGGGGGATATCTTCCTTGTGGTGGGAAACTGGAAGTTGATTAGCCAACTCGGGCAAAAAGGGCGTGATTTTGTGGTGCTCAACATGCCGGTTGAGGAGAGCGATGCGTCTCCGGCGCACAGCCAGGCGCCGCACGCGATTTTTTGTCTGGTGCTGATGGTCGCGCTGATGCTGACTGATGAAATTCCAAACCCCATAGCCGCCATCATTGCCTGTCTGCTGATGGGGAAATTCCGCTGTATCGACGCCGAGAGCGCTTATAAAGCCATTCACTGGCCGAGCATCATTCTTATCGTGGGGATGATGCCTTTTGCCCTCGCGCTGCAAAAAACCGGCGGGGTAGATTTAATCGTTAAAGGGCTCATGGACATGGGCGGCGGGTACGGACCGTATTTGATGATGGTGTGCCTGTTCATTATGTGCGCCACGATCGGGTTGTTTATCTCCAATACCGCCACGGCGGTGCTGATGGCACCCATTGCGCTGGCGATGGCGAAATCCATGGGCGTGTCACCCTACCCGTTTGCGATGATGGTGGCGATGGCGGCTTCCGCGGCATTTATGACGCCGGTTTCATCCCCGGTCAATACGCTGGTGCTGGGGCCAGGAAATTATAAATTCAGTGATTTTGTAAAGATTGGCGTGCCATTCACCGTACTGGTGATGGTGGTGTGCGTGGTGTTAATTCCGGTTTTATTCCCGTTTTAGCGTGAGCGCAGAAACGTAGGCCGGGTAAGGCGAAGCCGCCACCCGGCTAAAATTACAACGGTGAATCCTGGCTAATCTCATCCAGCGATAAATGGAAGCTCGGCACAAATACCTGCATAAAATAATCCATCTCGTCGCTGCGACGGGATGCCAGGGTTTTTTCCAGACGCGTTTTCGCCAGTAAAAACTCGTTATTGCCCGCAGACAACTCTTCAAGACACTTCAGATAGGCGCACAGCGCGTCGGCCTGTTTGACCAGCGACTTTTCATCTTCCGTATACTGATGCTCGTCGATGAGCGGTTCAAAGATATCGCGCAGCTCCTCCGGCACCATGTCGATCAACTTCTGCTGGGCGATTTTCTCAATGGCCTTATATTCCTGCGCAATCTGTGAGTTGAAATATTTCACCGGTGTCGGCAGATCACCGGTTAACACTTCTGACGCGTCGTGGTACATCGCCAGCAATGCGATGCGCTCGGCATTCACCTGCCCGTTAAATTTGCGGTTTTTAATGGCGGCCAGCGCGTGCGCGACCATGGCAACCTGAAGACTGTGCTCTGATACGTTCTCTGTGCGCACGTTGCGCATCAGCGGCCAGCGGTTGATGAGTTTCAGGCGGGAGAGGTGGGCAAAGAAATGACTCTGACTCATAGGTTACCTTTTGTCTTCACTGCGACAGGACTTCATTGTGCGGGGAGGGGAGGCAAGATGCAAATTTGCGGATTTTGTAGGCCGGGTAAGCGCAGCGCCACCCGGCAGAATGGCTACGTTACTGATGATAACCTGAGAGGAATCGCCCGAAGCGGCTGATAGCCATTTCGAGATCGTCCTCGCGCGGCAGCGTCACGATACGCACATGGTCCGGCCACGGCCAGTTAAATGCTGTCCCCTGAACCAGCAGCACTTTTTCCTGCAACAGGAAATCGAGCACCATCTTCTGATCGTCGTGAATATTGAAGCGCTTCGCGTCGATTTTCGGGAACATATAGAGCGCCCCATTTGGCTTCACGCAGGAGACGCCCGGGATATCGTTGATCAGCTCCCACGCGCGGTTACGCTGTTCGTACAGGCGGCCTCCAGGGACGATAAACTCGCTGATGCTCTGATAGCCACCGAGCGCGGTCTGGATTGCATGCTGTGCCGGCACGTTGGCGCAAAGACGCATAGACGCCAGCATTTCCAGCCCTTCAATATAGCCTTTGGCGTGCTTTTTCGGGCCGTTGAGTACCATCCAGCCCTGGCGGAAACCGGCCACACGGTAGGTTTTAGACAGGCCGTTAAAGGTAACGGTCAACAGGTCCGGGGCCAGCGCGGCAATGGAGTGGTGTTGCGCCGCGTCATAGAGGATCTTGTCGTAAATTTCGTCGGCAAAAATGATCAGGTTGTGCTGGCGGGCGATCTCAACGATCTCCATCAACAGCTCTTTTGAGTAGACCGCGCCCGTCGGGTTGTTCGGGTTGATAATTACGATGCCGCGCGTGCGAGGGGTAATCTTCGCGCGAATATCATCCAGATCCGGGAACCAGTCAGAGGATTCGTCGCAAAGATAATGGACAGCTTTACCGCTGGACAGTGATACGGCAGCCGTCCACAGCGGATAGTCTGGCGCGGGAACCAGCATTTCGTCACCGCTGTTCAGCAGCGCCTGCATGGCCTGGACGATCAGTTCAGAGACACCGTTGCCAATGTAGATATCTTCTACGGTAACGTCACGCATGCCGCGAGCCTGGTAGTGCTGCATAATGGCTTTACGTGCGGAATAAAGTCCTTTTGAGTCGCAATAGCCTTGAGCTGTGGGCAGGTTGCGGATCACATCAACCAGAATCTCATCCGGCGCTTCAAAACCAAATGGCGCAGGGTTACCAATGTTGAGCTTCAGAACCTTATTGCCTTCTTCCTCAAGGCGTTTTGCCTCTTTCAGAACCGGGCCACGGATGTCATAACAGACGTTATCTAGCTTGCTGGATTTTTCGATAGGGGACATGAACCTTTAACCTTTTCGCTATTATTGCCACTCCCTGCCGTGGAAGTCAGCACGGAATAATGTACTCCCCCCACGCTTCGTTTTGAAGGGTGTGCAGTAGAAGATTTTGTGCATGTTGTGAAATTCTGGTGAATCTTTTTTGCTGTTTGTTGACGCTTTTACTGTCGTAACGTAAGGTCAAATGCGCTGGTTAAGGGGGATTGTGCTGAAAATAATTGTAAAAAATGGATATTATCCCGGTGGAAAATAAATGACCCGTAGAGGAGAGACAGAAGTCACGCTGCGTGACTTTTCGTAAAACCTGAGTGTTGAAAAAATCTTGCAGTAATAGCCTGCAGCGGCTAAAAGTTACTCATGTGAAAATAATGTTAAGTGTTATTAATGAATGACCTTAATCGAAATTAAAATTTATTTATTATTAACCAACAAAATGCAACTTTAGTTAATTTTAATAAAATTAGTTGAGAAGCTTAACAAAGCGCTTTACTCCTTAATATTGCAATAAGACTTATAAATAAAGTGGATTTGGGTTAAGATGTCTTTAGGTAAAGCAGATGAAAGATACCCAAATGTTGTATATCTGAAACTGGTTTTCCGATTTAATTGATTGTTATTGTTAGAGTTATCTCTGGCTGGAATGTGTAAAACATCTCCTGCTACGTTGACAGCGCTGCGATAAAGATGGCAGAAAAGGTGTCACGCCTTTAATGTAATTTACATAAACCTGCGAACATCTAAATATCCTGAACGTTTAAGAGAATAAAAATATCGTCATGAAACGTGCTTTCTGACTGTTGATATAAAGCAGCACAATAACTATCTGTCAGGCAGTCTGCCGGGCCGGGATGCGAGGGAAAATCTTCAGAGGGAATTGCTTAACTGTTACACACACAGCTTCAACCCGGGCAGCTCCGCACGAGCAACCTGAAAGTGAATAGATATGATAAATGCAAATCGTCCGATAATGAATCTCGACCTCGATCTGCTGAGAACGTTTGTTGCGGTCGCCGATCTCAACACTTTTGCAGCAGCTGCTGCCGCCGTCTGCCGAACTCAGTCCGCCGTTAGCCAGCAAATGCAGCGGCTGGAGCAACTGGTCGGTAAAGAGCTTTTTGCCCGTCACGGACGCAATAAGCTCTTAACGGAACACGGTATTCAGCTACTGGGTTATGCCAGGAAAATTCTTCGCTTTAATGATGAAGCATGTATGTCACTTATGTTTAGCAACCTTCAGGGGGTGTTAACCTTAGGGGCATCTGATGAGTCAGCGGATACAATATTACCGTTTCTTCTCAACCGAATTAGTTCGGTTTATCCGAAACTTGCGCTGGATGTGAGCGTCAAGCGCAATGCTTTTATGGTTGAGATGTTAAATGAGAATAAGGTCGATCTGGTGGTCACCACGCATCGTCCCGGGCAGTTTGATTGCCTGACGTTGCGCAGATCGCCGACGCACTGGTATTGCGCGGCTGAATATGTGTTGCAAAAAGGGGAGCCCGTTCCACTGGTTTTACTGGACGATCCGAGCCCTTTCCGCGATATGGTGCTGACAGCATTAAATGAAGCCAATATTCCATGGCGTCTGGCGTATGTAGCGTCCACGCTGCCTGCGGTGCGTGCCGCCGTCAAAGCAGGACTTGGCGTAACGGCCCGTCCGGTGGAGATGATGAGCCCTGACCTGCGCGTTCTCGGTAAATCTGATGGTCTTCCTGCGCTGCCAGATACTGAGTATCTGCTTTGCCATAATGCGTCCAGTCATAACGAGCTGGCGAAAGTGGTGTTCGAGGCGATGGAAAACTACCATAACCCGTGGCAGTACGAGCATGTTACCTCCGAAGGAGGGGATGATTCCCTGATCGTTGAAGGTGACTTTGAGTGATCAAACGCTCAAAATTCTGGTAACAAAATGTAAGTGTAAAAAAAAGCCACTCGTGTCGTTTTCGCACGCAGTGGCTTTTTTATGTCAATATTATCCCTGTTTGACGAAGGGGCTTCATAAATAGTATCTGTTTATCAATGCCATAAATGCTTTTGCTTAAATCTTGTTCGTTTTCAGTTCTAACTTCATCCATAACCTAACGATGTTAAAAAAACAGCAAATATGTTGCTGGTTTTTTGGTTGAATTAACAAAAGCGTGTCTCAGATCAAGAAAATACTCCTATTTGGGGGGAGGAATCGTTGGCAAATCCTGTCAAAATAGGAGGGTTATTTTTTTTACTTCCAAAACGGACACGATTCAACAACCTGCATTTGACGGAAAGTCATGTACCCACCAGGGTTAAAGGGCACCAAATGTTAATGAGAATCGCTCGATGTAATTTAATGTGAAGAAACCTTTGTTAAAGTTGACAAAAGGTTATAGAAAGGAGTAAAAAACCCCATCATTTTGCTGTCTACGTCTCATTTCAGACAGTTAGTGTAAGGTTATTTGTTCCTCCCCATGAATCGATGTGATGCCTATCTGCCAGCAAGAGCAGTGTCGTCGGTATCACTTTTGATGAGTAAGCAATGAGTATGTCAACATCCACAGAAGTCATCGCTCATCACTGGGCATTCGCAATCTTTCTTATTGTAGCCATTGGCCTGTGCTGCCTGATGTTAGTCGGCGGCTGGTTCCTGGGCGGTCGCGCCCGTGCAAGGCACAAAAACACACCTTTCGAATCAGGTATTGATTCAGTAGGTTCCGCTCGCTTACGCCTGTCTGCCAAGTTCTATCTGGTAGCGATGTTCTTCGTCATCTTCGACGTGGAAGCGCTCTACCTGTTCGCATGGTCGACCTCCATCCGCGAAAGTGGTTGGGTGGGCTTTGTCGAGGCCGCAATTTTCATTTTAGTGTTACTGGCCGGTCTGGTTTATCTGGTGCGTATTGGCGCGCTTGACTGGACGCCTGCGCGTTCACGTCGTGAACACATCAACCCGGAAAACAGTATCTCTAATCGTCAGCAGTAACAGCGAGGCAATAAGATGGATTATACGCTCACCCGCATAGATCCTAACGGTGAGAATGACCGTTACCCCCTGCAAAAACAGGAGATCGTAACCGACCCCCTGGAGCAAGAAGTCAACAAAAGCGTGTACATGGGCAAACTCGAACATGCCATGCACGATATGGTCAACTGGGGTCGTAAGAACTCTATCTGGCCCTACAACTTTGGCCTTTCTTGCTGCTACGTTGAAATGGTGACGTCATTCACTGCGGTGCATGACGTTGCGCGTTTTGGCGCCGAGGTACTGCGTGCATCCCCGCGTCAGGCTGACCTGATGGTGGTAGCCGGTACCTGCTTTACCAAGATGGCACCTGTTATTCAGCGTCTTTATGACCAGATGCTGGAGCCAAAATGGGTTATTTCCATGGGCGCATGTGCAAACTCTGGCGGCATGTACGACATTTATTCCGTTGTGCAGGGCGTTGATAAGTTCATTCCGGTGGATGTTTACATCCCGGGCTGCCCGCCGCGTCCAGAAGCCTATATGCAGGCGCTGATGCTGCTGCAGGAGTCTATCGGTAAAGAGCGTCGTCCGCTTTCATGGGTTGTTGGCGATCAGGGTGTCTACCGCGCGAACATGCAATCTGAGCGCGAGCGTAAACGTGGTGAACGTATTGCCGTCACCAACCTGCGTACGCCTGACGAAATTTAATTTGCGCCTGTGGGCCTGGAGAACACCTTCGCATATCACTACTCAAATAGCGCGAAGCCAGGCTTAACAGTCACCACGGACCATTTGCAATGGTGAACAATATGACCGACTTAACCGCGCAAGAAGCCGCATGGCAGACACGGGATCATCTGGATGACCCCGTCATTGGCGAACTGCGCAACCGTTTTGGGCCGGATGCCTTTACCGTTCAGGCGACCCGCACCGGGGTACCCGTTGTTTGGGTGAAGCGTGAACAATTACTGGAAGTGGTCGATTTCCTCAAGAAATTGCCAAAACCTTACGTCATGCTGTTTGACTTACACGGCATGGATGAGCGTCTGCGTACTCACCGCCAGGGTCTACCTGCAGCGGATTTTTCCGTTTTCTACCACCTGATCTCAATAGACCGCAACACGGATATCATGCTCAAGGTGGCATTGTCTGAAAACGACATGCATCTGCCGACAATCACCAAACTTTTCCCGAACGCGAACTGGTATGAGCGTGAAACCTGGGAAATGTTCGGCATGACCTTCGACGGCCACCCACATCTGACGCGCATCATGATGCCGCAGACCTGGACCGGCCACCCGCTGCGTAAAGACTACCCGGCACGTGCAACCGAATTCGACCCGTTTGAGCTGACCAAAGCCAAGCAGGATCTGGAGATGGAAGCACTGACCTTCAAGCCGGAAGACTGGGGCATGAAGCGTGGTACCGAAAACGAGGACTTCATGTTCCTCAACCTCGGTCCGAACCACCCGTCTGCGCACGGTGCATTCCGTATTATTCTTCAGCTTGATGGCGAAGAGATTGTCGACTGCGTTCCTGACATCGGTTACCACCACCGTGGTGCTGAGAAGATGGGCGAGCGTCAGTCCTGGCACAGCTACATTCCGTATACCGACCGTATCGAGTACCTCGGCGGTTGCGTCAACGAAATGCCTTACGTGCTGGCCGTTGAGAAACTGGCGGGTATCGTTACGCCGGATCGCGTTAACGTGATTCGCGTAATGCTGTCAGAACTGTTCCGTATTAACAGCCACCTGCTGTACATCTCCACGTTCATTCAGGACGTCGGCGCGATGACCCCGGTCTTCTTCGCCTTTACCGATCGTCAGAAAATCTACGATCTGGTGGAAGCGATTACCGGTTTCCGTATGCACCCGGCCTGGTTCCGTATCGGCGGTGTGGCACACGATCTGCCGCGCGGCTGGGATCGTCTGCTGCGTGAATTCCTTGACTGGATGCCAAAACGTCTGGCCTCTTACGAGAAAGCCGCACTGCGCAACACCATCCTGAAAGGCCGTTCCCAGGGCGTTGCTGCCTACGGCGCAAAAGAAGCGCTGGAGTGGGGGACGACAGGTGCAGGTCTGCGTGCGACCGGTATTGATTTCGACGTGCGTAAAGCCCGTCCTTACTCTGGCTATGAGAACTTCGACTTTGAGGTCCCGGTGGGCGGCGGTGTTTCCGACTGCTACACCCGCGTGATGCTGAAAGTGGAAGAACTGCGCCAGAGTCTGCGCATCCTTGAGCAGTGCCTCAACAATATGCCGGAAGGCCCGTTCAAAGCGGATCACCCGCTGACCACGCCGCCACCGAAAGAGCGCACGCTGCAACATATCGAAACCCTGATCACTCACTTCCTGCAGGTTTCCTGGGGCCCGGTCATGCCGGCGCAAGAATCCTTCCAGATGATTGAAGCGACCAAGGGTATTAACAGTTACTACCTGACCAGTGACGGCAGCACCATGAGCTACCGTACCCGCGTGCGTACGCCGAGCTTTGCGCACCTGCAGCAGATCCCGTCCGCCATTCGCGGCAGTCTGGTCTCCGACCTGATTGTGTATCTGGGTAGTATCGATTTTGTTATGTCAGATGTGGACCGCTAATTATGCACGAGAATCAACAACCACAAACCGAGGCTTTTGAGCTGAGTGACGCAGAGCGTGCCGCCATTGAGCACGAGATGCACCACTACGAAGACCCGCGTGCGGCGTCCATTGAAGCGCTGAAAATCGTACAGAAACAGCGTGGTTGGGTGCCGGATGGGGCGATCTACGCGATCGCAAAAGTGCTGGGTATTCCGGCCAGTGACGTAGAAGGCGTAGCCACGTTCTACAGCCAGATCTTCCGTCAGCCGGTGGGCCGCCATGTGATCCGCTACTGTGACAGCGTGGTCTGCCACATTACCGGTTATCAGGGCATTCAGGCTGCCATTGAGAAGAAACTCAATATCAAGCCGGGCCAGACCACGTTCGATGGTCGCTTTACTCTGCTGCCAACCTGCTGCCTGGGTAACTGCGACAAGGGGCCGACCATGATGATTGATGAGGATACTCACAGCCATCTGACGCCGGAAGCGATTCCTGACCTGCTGGAGCAGTACAAATGAAAACTGTAATTCGTACTGCTGAGACGCATCCGCTGACCTGGCGTCTGCGTGATGACAAACAGCCGGTATGGCTTGACGAATACCAGAGCAAAAACGGCTATGCCGGTGCGCGTAAAGCCCTTGGCGGCATGGCGCCGGACGACATCGTTAACGCGGTGAAAGAGTCGGGCCTGAAAGGCCGCGGCGGCGCAGGTTTCTCCACCGGTCTGAAGTGGAGCCTGATGCCGAAAGACGAATCCATGAACATCCGTTACCTGCTGTGTAACGCTGATGAAATGGAGCCGGGCACCTATAAAGACCGCCTGCTGATGGAACAGTTGCCGCACCTGCTGGTGGAAGGCATGCTGATCTCCGCCTTCGCGCTGAAAGCGTACCGTGGCTATATCTTCCTGCGCGGTGAGTACATCGAAGCGGCGGAAAACCTGCGTCGTGCGATTGCCGAAGCCACCGAAGCCGGTCTGCTGGGTAAAAACATCCTGGGCACGGGTTTTGACTTCGAACTGTTTGTGCACACCGGTGCCGGGCGATATATCTGCGGTGAAGAGACCGCGCTGATTAACTCCCTGGAAGGCCGCCGCGCGAACCCGCGTTCCAAGCCACCGTTCCCGGCAAGCTCCGGCGTATGGGGTAAACCGACCTGCGTCAATAACGTTGAAACCCTGTGTAACGTTCCGGCTATCCTCGCCAACGGCGTGGAGTGGTATCAGGGCATCTCTTCAAGTAAGGATGCCGGTACCAAGCTGATGGGCTTCTCCGGTCGCGTGAAAAACCCGGGTGTCTGGGAACTGCCGTTCGGTACCACCGCACGCGAAATTCTTGAAGACTACGCGGGCGGCATGCGTGATGGCCTGAAATTCAAAGCCTGGCAGCCAGGTGGGGCAGGGACAGACTTCCTGACCGAAGCCCATCTTGACCTGCCAATGGAATTCGAAAGCATTGGTAAAGCAGGCAGCCGTCTGGGTACGGCGCTGGCGATGGCCGTCGACCACGAGATCGGCATGGTTTCGCTGGTGCGTAACCTGGAAGAGTTCTTTGCCCGCGAGTCCTGCGGCTGGTGTACACCTTGCCGTGACGGACTGCCGTGGAGCGTGAAAATCCTGCGTGCTATCGAACGTGGCGAAGGTCAGCCGGGCGATATCGAGACACTTGAGCAACTGTGTCGATTCCTTGGCCCTGGTAAAACCTTCTGTGCCCACGCACCGGGTGCCGTCGAGCCGCTGCAGAGCGCGATTAAATATTTCCGCGACGAATTCGAAGCAGGCATCAAGCAGCCGTTCAGCAATACCCATTCTATCAATGGGATTCAGCCGAACCTGCTGAAAGCACGCTGGTAAAGACAGAATTTTGATTAACGCTCGGTTACGACCGAGCCAACTGGAAGCATGCTAATGGCTACGATTCATGTAGACGGCAAAGAATACGAAGTCAACGGGGCGGACAACCTTCTGGAAGCTTGTCTGTCTCTTGGCCTCGATATTCCGTACTTTTGCTGGCATCCGGCGCTGGGCAGCGTCGGTGCTTGCCGCCAGTGTGCGGTGAAGCAATATCAAAACGCGGAAGACACGCGTGGTCGCCTGGTGATGTCCTGTATGACGCCAGCCACCGAAGGCACCTTTATTTCGATTGATGACGAAGAAGCCAAACAGTTCCGCGAAAGCGTGGTGGAGTGGTTGATGACCAACCACCCGCACGACTGTCCGGTCTGTGAAGAGGGCGGTAACTGCCACCTTCAGGATATGACCGTAATGACCGGTCACAGCTTCCGTCGCTATCGCTTTACTAAACGTACCCACCGTAACCAGGATCTGGGGCCGTTCATCTCTCACGAAATGAACCGCTGCATCGCCTGCTACCGCTGCGTGCGTTACTACAAAGACTACGCAGACGGTCAGGATCTGGGCGTGTATGGCGCGCATGACAACGTCTACTTCGGTCGCCCGGAAGACGGAACGCTGGAAAGCGAGTTCTCCGGTAACCTGGTAGAAATCTGCCCGACCGGCGTATTCACGGATAAAACCCACTCCGAGCGTTACAACCGTAAATGGGACATGCAGTTTGCGCCTAGCATCTGCCAGCAGTGTTCCCTCGGCTGTAACACCAGCCCGGGTGAGCGTTACGGCGAACTGCGTCGTATCGAAAACCGTTACAACGGTACCGTTAACCACTACTTCCTGTGCGACCGCGGTCGTTTCGGCTATGGCTATGTGAACCTGAAAGACCGTCCGCGTCAGCCGGTTCAGCGCCGTGGTGACGACTTCATTACCCTGAACGCTGAGCAGGCGATGCAGGGCGCGGCAGATATTCTGCGTCAGTCTAAGAAAGTGATCGGTATCGGTTCCCCGCGCGCCAGCATCGAAAGCAACTTCGCGCTGCGTGAGCTGGTTGGGGCTGAGAACTTCTATACCGGCATCGCCGAGGGCGAGCAGGAACGTCTGCAGCTGGTTCTGAAAGTGCTGCGTGAAGGCGGTATTCATACCCCTGCGCTGCGCGAAATTGAATCCTACGATGCGGTTCTGGTGTTGGGTGAAGACTTGACTCAGACCGGCGCACGCGCGGCTCTGGCGGTTCGTCAGGCGGTGAAAGGAAAAGCACGTGAAATGGCTGCCGCGCAGAAAGTGGCTGACTGGCAGATTGCGGCGATCCTGAACATTGGTCAGCGTGCGAAGCATCCTCTGTTTGTGACCAACGTCGACAATACCCGTCTGGACGATATCGCTGCGTGGACCTACTGCGCGCCGGTTGAAGATCAGGCACGCCTTGGCTTTGCCATCGCCCACGCGCTGGACAACAACTCTCCCGCCGTTGAACTGGATCGCGATCTGCAAAACAAGGTTGACGTGATTGTTCAGGCCCTGGCAGGTGCGAAGAAACCGCTAATTATTTCCGGTACCAACGCCGGTAGCGCGGAGATCATTCAGGCGGCAGCTAACGTGGCGAAAGCGTTGAAAGGCCGTGGTGCAGATGTTGGTGTGACCATGATTGCCCGTGCGGTGAACAGCATTGGTCTGGGTATGATTGGCGGCGGCTCGCTGGAAGCGGCGTTAAGCGAACTGGAGTCTGGTTCTGCGGATGCCGTTGTGGTGCTGGAAAATGACCTGCATCGCCATGCTTCTGCCGCTCGCGTTGACGCCGCGCTCTCCAAAGCGCCGCTGGTCATGGTCATCGACCATCAGCGCACCGCGATCATGGACAAAGCACACCTGGTGCTCTCTGCGGCAAGCTTCGCAGAAAGTGACGGTACCGTTATCAACAACGAAGGTCGCGCACAGCGTTTCTTCCAGGTCTATGATCCGGCGTACTACGACAGCAACACCGTGATGCTGGAAAGCTGGCGCTGGCTGCACTCCCTGCACAGCACCGTACAGAGCCGTGAAGTGGACTGGACGCAGCTTGACCACGTTATCGACGCGGTGGTGGAAAAACTGCCTCAGCTGGCGGGCATTAAAGATGCAGCCCCTGAAGCAAGCTTCCGTATTCGCGGCCAGAAACTGGCACGTGAACCGCACCGCTACAGTGGCCGTACCGCAATGCGTGCCAACATCAGCGTACACGAACCGCGTCAGCCGCAGGATAAAGACACCATGTTCGCCTTCTCAATGGAAGGGAACAACCAGCCGTCTGCGCCGCGTTCGCAAATCCCGTTCGCATGGGCTCCGGGCTGGAACTCCCCGCAGGCGTGGAACAAGTTCCAGGCTGAAGTGGGCGGTTCCCTGCGCCACGGCGATCCGGGCGTGCGTCTGATTGAAGCGTCTGAAACCGGTCTGGATTTCTTCACGACCGTGCCAGCAAGCTTCCAGGCCCAGGACGGTAGCTGGCGTATTGCGCCGTACTACCATCTGTTCGGTAGCGACGAGCTGTCCCAGCGTTCACCTGTCTTCCAGACCCGTATGCCGCAGCCGTACATCAAGCTCAACCCGGCGGATGCCGCAAAGCTTGGCGTTAACGCGGGTGCGAACATTGCCTTTAGCTATGACGGCCAGACCATCAGCCTGCCGCTGATTATCTCTGAAAGTCTGACAGCAGGGCAGGTGGGGCTGCCGATGGGTATGCCAGGCATCGCGCCGGTTCTGGCGGGTGCGCGTCTTGATAATCTGCAGGAGGCAAAAGCATGAGTTGGTTAACGCCGGATCTTATCGACATCCTGCTGAGCATTCTGAAAGCGATTGTTATCCTGCTGGTGGTGGTCACCTGCGGCGCGTTCATGAGCTTCGGTGAACGTCGTCTGCTCGGTCTGTTCCAGAACCGTTACGGACCGAACCGCGTGGGCTGGGGTGGTTCACTCCAGCTGGTCGCGGACATGATCAAGATGTTCTTTAAAGAGGACTGGATCCCGCGCTTCTCGGACCGCGTGATCTTTACGCTGGCTCCGATGATCGCCTTCACCTCGCTGCTGCTGGCATTTGCTATCGTTCCCGTTAGCCCGACCTGGGTGGTCGCTGACCTGAACATCGGCATTCTGTTCTTCCTGATGATGGCAGGCCTCGCGGTTTACGCGGTCCTGTTCGCAGGCTGGTCCAGTAACAACAAATACTCGCTGCTGGGTGCGATGCGTGCTTCCGCGCAGACGCTGAGCTACGAAGTGTTCCTGGGACTCTCCCTGATGGGCGTGGTGGCGCAGGCCGGTTCATTCAACATGACCGACATCGTCAACAACCAGGCTGACATCTGGAACGTTATCCCGCAGTTCTTTGGTTTTATTACCTTTGCTATCGCGGGCGTGGCAGTGTGTCACCGTCACCCGTTTGACCAGCCAGAAGCCGAACAGGAACTGGCCGACGGTTACCACATCGAATATTCCGGTATGAAGTTCGGTCTGTTCTTCGTGGGCGAGTACATCGGTATCGTCACCATTTCCGCGTTGATGGTAACGCTGTTCTTTGGTGGCTGGCATGGCCCGTTCTTACCGCCGTTCATCTGGTTCGCGCTGAAAACCGCGTTCTTCATGATGATGTTCATTTTGATTCGCGCAGCGTTACCGCGTCCACGTTATGACCAGGTAATGTCCTTCGGCTGGAAAGTGTGCCTGCCGCTGACGCTCGTCAACTTGTTGGTAACGGCAGCTGTCATTCTCTGGCAGCAGCCATAAGGGGCTATAGACCATGACCTTAAAAGAATTACTGGTAGGCTTCGGTACCCAGGTACGCAGTATCTGGATGATCGGCCTGCACGCGTTTGCCAAACGCGAAACCCGGATGTACCCGGAAGAGCCGGTATATCTGCCGCCGCGCTACCGTGGTCGTATTGTGCTGACGCGCGACCCGGACGGTTCCGAGCGCTGCGTTGCCTGTAACCTGTGTGCGGTAGCGTGTCCGGTCGGCTGTATCTCTCTGCAGAAAGCAGAGACGGTAGATGGCCGCTGGTACCCTGAGTTCTTCCGCATCAACTTCTCACGCTGCATTTTCTGCGGTCTGTGTGAAGAAGCGTGCCCAACCACGGCGATTCAGCTGACTCCAGACTTCGAGCTGGGTGAGTACAAGCGTCAGGACCTGGTGTACGAGAAAGAGGATCTGCTGATTTCCGGTCCGGGCAAATACCCGGAATATAACTTCTACCGGATGGCGGGTATGGCAATCGACGGCAAAGATAAGGGCGAAGCAGAGAACGAAGCTAAGCCTATCGACGTCAAGAGCCTGTTACCGTAAGGAGAGGGCAATGGAATTCGCTTTTTATATCTGTGGCCTTATCGCCATCCTGGCTACGCTGCGAGTGATTACGCACACCAATCCGGTGCATGCGCTGCTGTACTTAATCATCTCGCTGCTGGCTATCTCCGGGGTGTTCTTCGCACTGGGCGCGCACTTCGCCGGTGCGCTGGAAATCATCGTCTACGCCGGGGCCATTATGGTGCTGTTCGTGTTCGTCGTGATGATGCTGAACCTGGGCGGCTCTGAAATTGAGCAGGAACGTCAGTGGTTAAAACCGCAGGTGTGGATTGGTCCGGCAATTTTGTCGGCCATCATGCTGGTGGTGATTGTTTACGCCATTCTGGGCGTGAACGATCAGGGCATCGACGGCACGCCGATCGGCGCTAAAGAGGTGGGTATCACGCTCTTTGGCCCATACGTTCTGGCGGTGGAACTGGCCTCTATGCTGCTGCTGGCAGGCCTGGTGGTTGCTTTCCACGTTGGTCGCGAAGAGCGTGCTGGCGAGGTGCTGAGCAACCGCACTGACGACCGCGCGAAAAGAAAAACGGAGGAGCGCGCATGATCCCCTTAACACATGGACTGATCCTCGCTGCGATTTTATTCGTTCTGGGTCTGACCGGTCTGGTTATCCGCCGCAATCTGCTGTTTATGCTGATCGGTCTGGAAATCATGATTAACGCTTCCGCGCTGGCCTTCGTGGTCGCCGGAAGCTACTGGGGCCAGACCGATGGTCAGGTGATGTACATTCTCGCCATCAGCCTCGCGGCTGCCGAAGCGAGTATTGGCCTGGCGCTGTTGCTGCAGCTCCATCGTCGCCGCCAGAATCTGAACATCGATTCAGTAAGTGAGTTGCGTGGATGAACATGCTTGCCTTAACCATTATTTTTCCGCTGATTGGCTTCGTGCTGCTGGCGTTTTCTCGCGGCCGCTGGTCTGAGAATCTGTCTGCGACCGTGGGCATTGGCTCAATCGGTCTGGCTGCGCTGGTCACAGCGTATGCGGGGATCGACTTCTTTAACAACGGACGTCAGCCTTTCAGCGTGCCGCTGTGGACCTGGATGTCGGTCGGTGATTTCAACATCGGCTTCAACCTGGTGCTGGACGGCCTCTCGCTGACCATGCTCTCCGTGGTCACCGGCGTTGGCTTCCTGATCCACATGTTCGCCTCCTGGTATATGCGCGGTGAAGAGGGTTACTCCCGCTTCTTCGCCTACACCAACCTGTTTATCGCCAGCATGGTGGTTCTGGTGCTGGCCGATAACCTGCTGCTGATGTATCTGGGCTGGGAAGGCGTGGGTCTGTGTTCTTACCTGCTGATTGGCTTCTACTACACCGATCCGAAGAATGGCGCAGCGGCCATGAAAGCGTTCGTCGTGACCCGCGTGGGTGACGTCTTCCTCGCTTTCGCGCTGTTCATTCTTTACAACGAACTGGGCACGCTGAACTTCCGCGAAATGGTGGAACTGGCGCCAGCGCACTTCGCTGCAGGCAACAACATGCTGTGGTGGGCAACGCTGATGCTGCTGGGTGGCGCTGTGGGTAAATCCGCACAGCTGCCGTTGCAGACATGGCTGGCCGACGCGATGGCGGGTCCAACCCCTGTCTCCGCACTGATCCACGCCGCGACCATGGTCACCGCCGGTGTCTACCTGATTGCGCGTACCCATGGCCTGTTCCTGATGACCCCGGAAATTCTGCATCTGGTGGGTATCGTCGGTGCGGTCACGCTGGTGCTGGCAGGCTTTGCTGCGCTGGTACAGACCGACATCAAACGCGTTCTCGCGTACTCCACCATGAGCCAGATTGGTTATATGTTCCTGGCGCTGGGCGTTCAGGCGTGGGACGCGGCCATTTTCCACCTGATGACGCACGCGTTCTTTAAAGCGCTGCTGTTCCTCTCATCCGGTTCGGTGATTCTGGCCTGCCACCACGAGCAGAACATCTTCAAGATGGGCGGACTGCGTAAGTCCATTCCGCTGGTGTATGTCTGCTTCCTGGTGGGCGGCGCGGCGCTGGCGGCACTGCCGCTGATCACCGCGGGCTTCTTCAGTAAGGACGAAATCCTTGCGGGTGCCATGGCGAATGGTCATATCAATCTGATGGTTGCGGGTCTGGTCGGTGCATTCATGACCTCCCTGTATACCTTCCGTATGATTTTCATCGTATTCCACGGTAAAGAACAAATTCACGCTCACGCAGGGAAGGGGATTACCCACCACCTGCCGCTGATTGTGCTGCTGGTACTGTCCACCTTCGTTGGCGCAATGATTGTGCCGCCGCTGCAGGGCGTACTGCCAGACACCACCGAGCTTGAGCACGGTCGCGTTCTGACGCTTGAAATCACCTCCGGTGTAGTCGCTATTGCGGGCATCCTGATTGCGGCATGGCTGTGGCTGGGCAAACGCACGCTGGTGACCGCCGTTGCCAACAGCGCGCCTGGCCGTCTGCTGGGCACCTGGTGGTACAACGCGTGGGGCTTCGACTGGCTGTACGACATGATCTTCGTTAAGCCGTTCCTGGGCATTGCGTGGCTGCTGAAGCGCGACCCACTGAACAGCCTGATGAATATCCCGGCGATCCTCTCCCGCTTTGCAGGTAAAGGCCTGCTGTACAGCGAGAACGGTTACCTGCGCTGGTATGTGGCGTCCATGAGCATCGGTGCGGTTGTCGTGCTGGCGCTGCTGATGGTGTTGCGTTGATCGTTAAGTGAATTTTATTCGAATTCGTTGAAAATCAGGCCCCTGCTGGGGGCCTTAAAAAGGAATGTAAATCGCCATGTTACTACCCTGGCTAATATTAATTCCCTTCATCGGCGGCTTCCTGTGCTGGCAGACTGAACGCTTTGGCGTGAAGATGCCGCGCTGGATCGCGCTGATCACCATGGGATTGACGCTCGCGCTTGGCCTGCAACTGTGGTTGCAGGGCGGTTACTCACTGACCCAGTCTGCGGGCATCCCGCAGTGGCAGTCTGAGTTCATCCTGCCCTGGATCCCACGTTTCGGTATTACCATCCACCTGGCGATTGACGGTCTGTCGCTGCTGATGGTGGTGCTGACCGGTCTGCTCGGTGTTCTGGCGGTACTCTGCTCCTGGCGAGAAATCGAAAAATACCAGGGCTTTTTCCACCTGAACCTGATGTGGATCCTGGGCGGCGTGATCGGCGTGTTCCTTGCCATCGACATGTTCCTGTTCTTCTTCTTCTGGGAGATGATGCTGGTGCCGATGTACTTCCTGATCGCGCTGTGGGGCCACAAGGCATCCGACGGTAAAACGCGTATCACGGCGGCGACCAAGTTCTTCATCTACACCCAGGCGAGCGGTCTGGTGATGTTGATTGCCATTCTGGCACTGGTGTTTGTTCACCATAACGCAACGGGCATCTGGACCTTCAACTACGAAGATCTGCTGAAAACCCCGATGTCACACGGCGTTGAATACCTGCTGATGCTGGGCTTCTTCATCGCATTCGCGGTGAAAATGCCGGTGGTTCCGCTGCACGGCTGGCTGCCAGACGCGCACTCTCAGGCACCCACTGCGGGTTCCGTTGACCTGGCGGGCATCTTGCTGAAAACCGCGGCCTACGGTCTGCTGCGCTTCGCGCTGCCGCTGTTCCCGAATGCGTCCGCTGAGTTTGCCCCGATTGCCATGTGGCTCGGTGTGATCGGTATCTTCTACGGTGCCTGGATGGCCTTCACGCAGTACGACATCAAGCGTCTGATTGCCTACACCTCCGTTTCCCACATGGGCTTCGTGCTGATTGCCATCTACACCGGCAGCCAGCTGGCGTACCAGGGCGCGGTGATCCAGATGATTGCGCACGGTCTGTCCGCTGCCGGCCTCTTCATCCTGTGTGGTCAGCTGTACGAACGTCTGCACACGCGTGACATGCGCATGATGGGCGGTCTGTGGAGCAAAATTAAATGGCTGCCAGCGCTCTCCATGTTCTTCGCGGTTGCCACCCTGGGGATGCCAGGCACCGGTAACTTCGTCGGCGAATTTATGATTCTGTTCGGCAGCTTCAAAGTGGTGCCGGTGATCACCGTGATCTCCACCTTTGGTCTGGTGTTCGCTTCCGTCTACTCGCTGGCGATGCTGCACCGCGCTTACTTCGGTAAAGCGAAGAGCGAAATTGCTGCACAAGAACTGCCGGGGATGTCGCTGCGTGAGCTGTTCATCATCCTGCTGCTGGTCGTACTGCTGGTGCTGCTGGGCTTCTTCCCGCAGCCGATTCTGGATACCTCGCACAGTGCGATGGGCAACATCCAGCAGTGGTTTGTTAATTCTGCTTCTACTACAAGGCCGTAAATCGCCATGACAATAACTCCACAACAACTGATTGCGCTGCTACCGCTGCTGATCGTCGGATTGACGGTGGTGGTTGTGATGCTCTCCATTGCGTGGCGACGCAATCACTTCCTGAATGCCACGCTGTCGGTCATCGGCCTGAACGCCGCGTTAGTCTCTCTCTGGTTTGTTGGCCAGGGCGGTGCGATGGACGTCACGCCGCTGATGCGCGTTGACGGCTATGCCATGCTCTACACCGGTCTGGTGCTGCTGGCGAGCCTGGCGACCTGTACCTTTGCGTACCCATGGCTCGAAGGCTACAACGACAACAAAGAAGAGTTTTATCTGCTGGTTCTGATTGCCGCGCTGGGCGGCATTCTGCTGGCGAATGCTAACCATCTGGCCGCGCTGTTCCTCGGTATTGAGCTGATCTCTCTGCCGCTGTTCGGTCTGATTGGTTACGCCTTCCGTCAAAAGCGCTCTCTGGAAGCAAGCATCAAGTACACCATCCTGTCTGCTGCTGCGTCCTCGTTCCTGCTGTTTGGTATTGCGCTGCTGTACGCACAGTCCGGTAACCTCTCTTTCATGGCGCTCGGCAAGAGCCTCGGCGACGGCATGCTCCACGAGCCGCTGCTGCTGGCGGGTCTGGGCATGATGATTGTAGGCCTTGGCTTTAAACTCTCACTGGTTCCGTTCCACCTGTGGACACCAGACGTATACCAGGGCGCGCCTGCGCCGGTGTCGACCTTCCTGGCGACAGCGAGCAAAATCGCTATCTTCGGTGTGGTCATGCGTCTGTTCCTGTACGCGCCGGTGGGTGACAGTGAAGCGGTTCGCGTGGTGCTGGGCATCATCGCGTTCGTCTCCATCATCTTCGGTAACCTGATGGCGCTGAGCCAGACCAACATCAAGCGTCTGCTGGGCTACTCGTCCATCTCTCATCTGGGCTACCTGATGGTGGCGCTGATTGCGCTGCAGAGCGGTGAAATGTCGATGGAAGCCGTGGGCGTGTATCTGGCCGGTTACCTGTTCAGCAGCCTCGGCGCCTTCGGCGTGGTGAGCCTGATGTCCAGCCCATACCGTGGCCCGGATGCCGACTCACTGTTCTCTTACCGTGGTCTGTTCTGGCACCGTCCGATCCTGTCCGCGGTGATGACCGTGATGATGCTCTCTCTGGCGGGTATCCCGATGACGCTGGGCTTTATCGGTAAATTCTACGTGCTGGCCGTCGGTGTGCAGGCACACCTGTGGTGGCTGACTGCCGGTGTGGTTATCGGTTCCGCGATTGGTCTCTACTACTACCTGCGCGTTGCCGTGAGCCTCTACCTGAGCGCGCCTCAGCAGCTCAACCGCGATGCGCCATCTAACTGGCAGTACAGCGCCGGTGGTATCGTAGTGCTTATCTCAGCCCTGCTGGTGCTGATCTTCGGTATCTATCCGCAGCCGCTGATTGATATCGTGCAGCGAGCGATGCCATTAATGTAAAAGTAAAACCCGCCTCGGCGGGTTTTTTTATGGTTTTCTCCCTCTCCCTGTGGGAGAGGGACGGGGTGAGGGCACCAGCCCGCACCAGACCTAAGCCAGCTGCTTCCGGCTAATCAACGGCCCATCAATCTTCTTCATCGAGCGATCCAGCACCTCTTCAATCACCGACGACAGCTCGTTCAGCTCAAACTTCGCCACGTACCCGTCCGCCTTCACCTTGCGAATATGGTCTTCGTTGGCGTTGCCGGAAAGGGAAGAGTGGATCACCACCGGAATATCCTTCAGTACCGGGTCGGTTTTGATTTTGCGCGTCAGCGTAAAACCGTCCATCTCCGGCATTTCGAGGTCGGTCAGCACCAGGGCAATCTTATCGGTGATCGGCACACCTTCGGCCTGCGCCTGAGCGGCCAGCAGGCTAATTTTTTCCCACGCATCTTTGCCGGTGATATGCAGCTGCGCCGGGATCTCCATCGCCTGCAAACCTTTCTCCAGCATCGAGCGCGCCACTTTGGAATCTTCCGCCACAATCGCCACGGAACCCGGCTTGATGTTGAATTTAGTGGTCTTCAGATTCGTGGCGTGCAGGTCGTGGTTCGCCGGGGTGATGTCATACAGGATCTGCTCAACGTCCAGCACCATCGCCAGTTCGTTGGTATCGGCCTTCTCGTCCAGGCAGGCAATACTGGTGATGTAGCGCCCGCTGACGGCAGTTTCCGCCGCGTGCACCTGCTTCCAGTCCAGACGCATGATGTTCTCAACCGACTCCACGGCAAACGCCTGCACGCTGCGGGCATATTCGGTAATCAGCAGGATGTTCAGCCCGGTGGTGGGTTTACAGCCCGCCACGGCGGCCAGATCGATAACCGGGATCACCTGATCGCGAATATTCACCATCCCCATCAGCGGAGACTTCATCCCGGCAGGTTTCGTGAACTCCGGCATCGGTACAATTTCGCGCAGCTTGAAAACGTTAATACCAAACAGCTCGGATTTGTTGTCGTTCAGAGAGGTGCCAAGACGGAACAGCAACAGTTCAAAACGGTTCGACAGGGTCAGATTCGCCCTGTCATCAATATCTTTCTGGAAATTATCCATTCTACCCTCGAGAGAAATGCTGGCCTTTTAATCGTTATCGGCATCCTGAGGGAAAAATGAAGGGCTAAACGCTGACCTTAGCGAAATCTTCGGCCAGCTCACATTCCGGGAACAGCGCCCGACACTCTGCCAGCAGGCTTTCGCACCCCCGCGCGTCGTAACGCGAGCTGACATGGGTGATAATGAGCCTGCCGACAGCTGCGTCACGGGCAAGCAGCGTCGCCTGACGCGTTGAGCTATGGCCCCGACTGTTGGCTTTCTCTTCCATCGCCGTCTCCAGCGTGGCTTCATGCACCATCACGTCCACGCCCTGAGCAAGCTGAACGGCGGCAGGGCACGGTGCCGTGTCACCAAAAATGGCCAGTTTTTTGCCCGGCTGCGGTGCGGCGAGATAATCCTGGCCGTTGATGATGCGCCCGTCCTCCAGCGTAACGTGCTGTCCGTGCTTCAGGCGCTGGAACAGCGGTCCAGGCTTTACGCCATCGGCGATGAGCGCGGCGGCATCCAGTGCGCCGGGTTTGTCGTGTTCCTCAATGCGGTAGCCATAGCACTCCACCGGATGATTAAGCGGTCGGGCGGTGACCTGATAATCCCCATCGTCGAAAACCAGGCCTTCGGTAATCTCAACGACCTCAAGCGGATAGTCGGTCCAGGAGCCGCTGAGGCGTAGCGTGGTTTCAACAAATTCCCGGATTCCCACAGGCCCATAAATTGTCAGCGGGTTGGCATTACCGGCCATTGAGCGGCTGCAAAGCAAACCGGGAAGGCCAAAAAGATGGTCGCCATGCAGGTGAGTGATGAAAATTTTATCCAGCTTGCCGGGGTGATAAGCGGTATGTAAAAGCTGATGTTGTGTCCCTTCACCACAGTCAAACAGCCATAGCCCGCCACGGGTGGGATGTTTAAGATCCAGCAGTATCGCGGTCACATTTCGTGATCGGGTTGGCACGCCAGCAGACGTCCCCAGAAAAATCAGTTCCATAATGCAATCAGCCCTTTGCCGAACGGGGAGGGGTTTAGTATAACGTGATGAACCCCAGGAAGGAGAAAGAGATGATCCAGTGGCAAGATTTACACCATAGTGAGCTCACCGTTCAGTCGCTCTACGCGTTGCTCAAACTGCGCTGCGAAGTGTTTGTGGTTGAACAAACCTGTCCGTATCAGGATATCGACGGTGATGATCTCACAGGGGAAAACCGTCATATCCTCGGCTGGAAGGATAACGAGCTGGTGGCGTATGCGAGGATTCTGAAAAGCGAGGACGATTTTGAGCCCGTCGTGATAGGTCGCGTCATTGTCAGCAACAAAGCACGGGGCGAAAAACTCGGCTATCAGCTGATGGAAAAAACGCTGGATGCGTGCCGGAAACAGTGGCCGGACAAGGCGTTATACCTGGGCGCGCAGGCGCACCTGCAACCCTTCTACGGCCATTTTGGTTTTACGCCGGTTACCGACGTTTATGACGAAGATGGCATCCCGCACATCGGCATGGCACGGGAAGTGAAACAGGCGTAATGGCACGTCGTTGTCTATAGTTAGCGGACTGGTGTACTAACATGGAGAAAAATATGTCATTTCAATCCTGGGATACCCGTATCGACGACGACCTGGCTTTGCTGAGCGAAACGCTGGAAGAGGTGTTACGTTCCTCGGGCGACCCTGCCGATCAGAAATATATTGAGTTAAAAGCCCGTGCTGAACAGGCGCTGCATGAAGTGAAAAACCGCGTCAGCCATGCGTCTGATACTTACTACTACCGTGCCAAAAAAGCGGTTTATCGTGCCGATGACTATGTCCATGAAAAACCGTGGCAGGGCATTGGGGTGGGTGCTGCCGTAGGGCTGGTGCTGGGTCTGCTGCTGGCCCGTCGTTAAGCCGCTTAACCACTCCCTATACGTGGGTACTGCTATTTATGTTCAGTACCCCGTATAATATGCGGTTTTAACAGGGAGAGGTTCGCGTGAATTCGATTTTCCTTGCGCTGGAGCAACTGCAAACCCAGCTTTCGCAAGCGTTACCCGCCACACCCGGCCTGCGTCATTTCGACGTCTCTTTCCCGTTAAACGACGCCTTCGATCCTCTCGCCTGGCTTGGCGAGCAGCAGTGCTATCCGCAATTTTACTGGCAGCAGCGTAACGGTGATGAAGAGCTGGCTGCGCTGGGGGCGGTCACCCAATTTTCCTCTCTGGCGCTGGCCTCACAGTTCTTGCGTGCAGAACATGCGCCAAAAGAGACTCGCATCTGCGGCCTCAACGCATTCAGCCCGGAGCAGGGCAGTCTTTTTCTGCCGCGCCTGCTCTGGCGACGTACCGCTGGCAACGCCACCTTGCGCCTGCAGCTGTGGAGCGATAGCTCGCTTCAGGACGACGCGCGCACTGCCCTGGAATTACTCCAGCAACTCCGTCCAGCCAGAGCCATTCGTCCGCTGTCTGTCCAGGTTGAGCGCGAAACGCATCTGCCGCAAAAACCGGAATGGTTGACCCTGATCGGCAAGGCGACGGAGACTATCGCGCGCGGCGATTTCGAAAAGGTCGTGCTTGCCCGGGCCACCGATCTGCAGTGTAAACAGCGGGTTAATCCTGTCGCTCTGATGGCCGCCAGCCGCGCCCTGAATCTCAACTGCTATCATTTCTGCATGGTATTCGACGCCCGCAACGCGTTCCTCGGCTCCACGCCCGAGCGCCTCTGGCGGCGACGTGGCAAGCTGCTGCGCACCGAAGCGCTGGCGGGCACCGTCGCCAGCCATACGGATGATAAACAGGCGCAGCGCCTGGGCGAGTGGTTGCTGAATGATGATAAAAACCAGCGTGAAAATATGCTGGTCGTGGAAGATATCTGCCAGCGTCTTCAGCACCATACGCAGACGCTTGAGGTATTGCCTGCTCAGGTCGTCCGGCTGCGTAAAGTCCAGCATTTACGACGCTGTATCTGGACGGAGCTAAAACAGGCCGATGACGAATTGTGTCTGCATGTGCTCCAGCCGACAGCCGCCGTTGCCGGGCTTCCGCGACAGCCCGCGCGTGCGTTTATCCACAACGTCGAGCCTTTCAACCGCGAATGGTACGCCGGTTCGGCCGGGTATTTATCGCCCGATCAAAGCGAGTTCTGTGTGGCGTTGCGCTCGGCGCGCGTCCAGGATGACGCCCTGCGGCTCTACGCCGGGGCGGGCATCGTCAGCGGATCTGACCCGGAGCAGGAGTGGCAGGAGATCGAAAACAAAGCCGCTGGCTTGCGCTCTCTGCTCCTTAGGGATTAATACTGATTCGCGCAATCCCGATTCATATCAAAATTCCAATTTTTTCTATTATTTATACTGTGTCGCATTCTTGATACCGGACAATCTCATGTCAGTAAGTTCTTTTAACCGACGCTGGGCGGCGGTGATCCTTGAAGCCCTGACGCGCCATGGCGTCAGGCACGTGTGTATTGCACCGGGTTCTCGCTCAACGCCGCTGACGCTGGCGGCCGCCGAAAATCGGGCATTGATTCATCACACCCATTTTGATGAGCGTGGCCTTGGGCATCTGGCGCTTGGGCTGGCAAAGGTCAGCAAAGAACCTGTGGCGGTGATTGTCACCTCCGGTACCGCCGTGGCGAACCTCTACCCGGCCCTGATTGAAGCGGGGCTAACCGGTGAAAAACTGATCCTGCTGACGGCCGACCGTCCTCCTGAGCTTATCGACTGCGGAGCGAATCAGGCCATTCGTCAGCCGGGACTCTTTTCTTCGCATCCTTCGCAGACGGTTTCGCTGCCGCGTCCTACCCAGGATATTCCGGCAAGCTGGCTGGTCTCCACGGTCGATCACGCCATGGAGACATTGCGCAGCGGGGCGTTGCACATTAACTGTCCATTTGCCGAGCCGCTGTATGGCGAACTGGACGATACCGGCATTGACTGGCAGCGCTCCCTCGGTAACTGGTGGCAGAGTGAAAAACCGTGGCTGCGCGGGCAAACGCATCTTGAGAGCGCGAAACAGCGCGACTGGTTCTTCTGGCGCCAAAAACGCGGCGTGGTTATTGCCGGGCGCATGAGCGCCGCCGAAGGCCGGCGGGTCGCCGAATGGGCGCAAACCCTCGGCTGGCCGCTGATTGGCGACGTGCTTTCCCAGACCGGTCAGCCGTTGCCGTGCGCCGATCTCTGGCTCGGGAATGCGAAGGCGGTCACTGAGCTTTCACAGGCGCAGATAGTGGTCCAGATCGGCGCCAGCCTGACCGGGAAACGCCTGCTGCAGTGGCAGGCGACCTGCACGCCGGAAGAGTACTGGCTGGTCGACCCGCTGGAAGGGCGGCTTGACCCGGCGCACCATCGCGGCCGCCGTCTGGTGAGCAACATTGAGAGCTGGCTGGAACTGCATCCGGCGGAAAAACGTCAACCCTGGGCGGTGGCAATCCCCGAATTATCTCGTCAGGCGTGGGAAATCACCAAAGCGCACTGTGAGACATTCAGCGAAGCCGGTCTGGCGCACCGTATTCGTCAGTATCTGCCTGAACAGGGCCAGCTGTTTGTCGGTAATAGCCTGGTGGTGCGTCTGATTGATGCCTTTTCGAAGCTGCCTGCGGGCTACCCGGTTTATAGCAACCGCGGCGCCAGCGGCATCGATGGGCTGATCTCGACGGCGGCGGGCGTGCAGCGCGCCAGCGCGAAATCGACGCTGGCGATCGTGGGCGATCTCTCCGCGCTCTACGATCTCAACGCGCTGGCGCTGCTGCGTCAGGCTTCCGCACCGTTTGTGCTGATCGTCGTGAACAACAACGGCGGGCAGATTTTCTCTCTGTTGCCAACGCCCCAGAGCGAGCGTGAGCGTTTCTATCTGATGCCGCAGAACGTGCAGTTTGAACATGCTGCGGCAATGTTCAGCCTGAAATATCACCGCCCGGAGAGCTGGGAACAGCTGGAAACAGCGCTAAGCAGCGCCTGGAAGCAACCGGGCGCGACGCTGATTGAGCTGGTCGTGAATGATGCCGACGGTGCGCAGAGCCTGCAAAGCCTGCTGGCACAGGTGAGCCAGCTGTGATCCTCGCAGGCGTGCAGCAGACCGGAGAACCAGGCTATCCCTGGCTGGTCTTTTTGCACGGTTTTTCCGGAGATTGCCGCGAGTGGCAGGTTGTCGGGGAGACGCTGAGCGAGTATCCCCTGCTCTATCTTGACCTGCCGGGGCACGGTGAATCCCGGAATATTACCGTGACGGGGTTCGAGGAGATGAGCGATTTGCTGACCCGGACTCTGCTTAGTTACAACATACTGAATTTCTGGCTGGTGGGGTACTCCCTCGGCGGCCGCATTGCGATGTTTCACGCCTGCCAGCAGCCGAAGGGGCTGTTGGGCGTGATGGTTGAGGGCGGACATCCGGGCCTGCAGAACGCCGACGATCGCCATGCGCGGCGGGTATCCGACCACCGCTGGGCGACACGTTTTCGCACCGAACCGCTGGATAAGGTCTTTGCTGACTGGTACCAGCAGCCGGTGTTTGCCTCTCTCCCGGACGCTGAGCGGAAGGCGCTTATTACCCTGCGCAGCCAAAACAACGGCATAACGCTGGCGAAAATGCTTGAAGCGACCTCGCTGGCCGGGCAGCCGGATTTACGTCCCGCGCTCAGCACCCGCCATTTCTCTTTTGATTACCTCTATGGCGAACGTGATAAAAAGTTCGCGGCCCTTGCCGCTGAACTGCACGCCGTTCGCCATGAAATTCCAAACGCCGGACACAACGCCCACCGGGAAAACCCCGCTGCGGTCGCCGCGAGTCTGGCTCAGATACTGCGTCTTCGAACAAAGGACACTCTATGATCTATCCTGATGAAAACATGCTTTACGCGCCGGTCGAATGGCAAGACTGCTCCGAAGGCTACACCGACATTCGTTACCACAAATCCGCTGACGGCATCGCCAAAATCACCATCAACCGTCCGCAGGTGCGTAACGCCTTCCGTCCGCTGACCGTCAAAGAGATGATCCAGGCCCTGGCGGATGCACGCTATGACGACAACATCGGCGTGATTGTCCTGACCGGCGAAGGTGAGAAAGCCTTCTGCTCCGGTGGCGATCAGAAAGTGCGCGGTGACTACGGCGGATACCAGGACGATGCGGGTACGCATCACCTGAACGTGCTCGATTTCCAGCGCCAGATCCGCACCTGCCCGAAACCGGTGGTGGCGATGGTGGCGGGTTACTCCATCGGCGGCGGTCATGTGCTGCACATGATGTGTGACCTGACCATTGCCGCCGAGAACGCCATCTTCGGTCAGACCGGTCCGAAAGTGGGCTCTTTCGACGGCGGCTGGGGCGCTTCCTACATGGCGCGCATCGTCGGGCAGAAAAAAGCGCGTGAAATCTGGTTCCTGTGCCGTCAGTACAACGCCCAGGAAGCGCTGGATATGGGCCTGGTGAATACCGTGGTACCGATTGCCGATCTCGAAAAAGAGACCGTCCGCTGGTGCCGAGAAATGCTGCAAAACAGCCCAATGGCGCTGCGCTGCCTGAAAGCGGCACTCAACGCTGACTGTGACGGTCAGGCGGGCCTGCAGGAGCTGGCGGGCAACGCCACCATGCTGTTCTACATGACCGAAGAGGGTCAGGAGGGACGCAACGCGTTTAACGAAAAACGCCAGCCTGATTTCAGCAAATACAAACGGAACCCGTAATGCGTCGCGCGCAGGTTTACCGCTGGCAGATACCGATGGACGCGGGCGTGGTGCTGCGTGAACGGCGGTTAAAAACCCGTGATGGCTTCTTTGTGCATCTCCAGCAGGGTGAGCGAGAAGGCTGGGGCGAGATTTCGCCGCTGCCGGGCTTTAGCCTGGAGTCGCTCGATGATGCACAGGCTGCGCTGCTGGCGTGGGCAGGTGCGTGGCGCGAGGGCGCGAACCCGGCGTTGCCGGACGTGCCTTCTGCGGCCTTTGGTATCAGCTGTGCGCTGGCAGAACTGGAGGGCAGCCTGCCGGAAGAGGGCAATTACCGCGCGGCACCGCTGTGCACGGGCGACCCGGACGAGCTCTTTGCGTTGCTCTCCACCATGCCGGGCGAGAAAGTGGCGAAAATTAAGGTCGGTCTCTACGAAGCGGTGCGCGACGGAATGGTTGCCAACCTGCTGCTGGAAGCGATTCCCGATTTGCAGCTGCGTCTTGACGCAAACCGCGCCTGGACGCCGCTTAAGGCGCAGCAGTTTGCGAAATACGTCAACCCGGCGTACCGCAGCCGCATCGCCTTCCTGGAAGAGCCGTGCAAAACCCGCGACGATTCGCGCGCGTTTGCTCGTGAAACGGGGATTGCTATCGCCTGGGATGAAAGCCTGCGCGAAGACGATTTTGAATTTATTGCCGAGCCGGGCGTCAGCGCAGTGGTGATTAAACCGACGTTAACCGGCAGCCTGGCGAAGGTCCGCGAGCAGGTTGCCGCGGCGCATGCGCTGGGTCTGACGGCGGTGATCAGTTCGTCGATTGAGTCCAGCCTTGGGCTGACCCAACTGGCACGTATTGCCGCCTGGTTAACGCCTGACGCTGTCCCCGGCCTCGATACGCTGAACCTGATGCAGGCTCAGCTTCTCCGCCAGTGGCCGGACAGCGCGCTGCCGTGCCTCAGCGTTGAGGCGCTGGAGCCGCTGCTATGAGTTTTACCGACTGGCCATGGCGGCACTGGTGTGCGCAGTTTGCCGATAAACCTGCTCTCAGGCTGAACGACGACGCGCTGAGCTGGCAACAGCTGTGCACGCGTATCGATCGCCTTGCCGCGGGCTTTCATCAGCAGGGGGTGGAGGAGGGTGACGGTGTTCTGCTGCTGGCCTATAACCACCCGCAAACGCTGATGGCATGGCTGGCGCTGCTCCAGTGCGGCGCGCGTATTCTTCCAGTGAATCCACAGCTGCCGCGTCCGCTGCTGGACGTGCTGCTCCCCCAGATGACCCTGCGCTTTGCGCTGGTGCTGGACGGCAGCTACGACGCTCTTCCTGCCCTGAGCATGCGTGAGCCAGCCGACGCGTACCGCGTTGCATGGCAACCGGCGCGGCTGGCCTCGATGACGCTCACCTCCGGCTCGACCGGGCTACCGAAGGCGGCGGTGCATACCTGTGCCGCCCACCTTGCCAGCGCACGCGGCGTGTTGTCGCTGATGCCCTATGGGGACAACGACGACTGGCTCCTTTCGCTGCCGCTGTTTCACGTTTCCGGTCAGGGAATTTTATGGCGCTGGCTGGTGGCCGGGGCACGCTTAACGGTGCGCGAGAAACAACCTCTGGAACAGGCGTTACGCGGCTGCACCCACGCCTCGCTGGTGCCGACCCAGCTCTGGCGTCTGCTTAATCGTCACGAGCCTGTTGCACTGAAAGCGGTGCTGTTGGGCGGGGCTGCAATCCCCGTTGATTTAACACAGCAGGCGCGCGAACAGGGTATTCACTCCTTCTGCGGTTACGGCCTCACCGAGTTTGCCTCTACCGTCTGTGCGAAAGAGGCAGACGGCGAGCCGGACGTAGGGTATGCGCTGCCGGGCAGAGAGGTGCAGGTCGTTGAAGGTGAAGTCTGGATTAGGGCGGAAAGTATGGCTTCCGGCTACTGGCGGGACGGTGCGCTGATGCCGTTGACCAATGCGCAGGGATGGTTCGCCACCCGCGACCGTGGGGAATGGCATAACGGGCGACTGACGATTTTAGGCCGCATAGACAATCTCTTTTTCAGCGGAGGAGAGGGGATCCAGCCGGAATCGCTGGAACGTGTTATCGCCGCACACCCGCAGATTAACCAGGTGTTTATCGTCCCGCTGGACGATGCCGAGTTTGGACAACGTCCGGTGGCGGTGGTGGAGTGCGAGCCGGGAACGGATATCGCGCAATTTCCTGACTGGATCCAGGGCAGACTGGCGCGCTTTGAGCAGCCGGTCCACTGGCTGGTACTGCCGGCGGAGCTAAAAAATGGCGGGATTAAGATCTCCCGCCAGGCGTTAAAACAGTGGGTGAATGCCCAGCTGTCGGCGTAATTATCCGATATCCGGCTCCGGTTTGCGCTGGCGACGGCGCAGCAGGCGTAATACCGGCGGCACCACAATCACCATGATTGCCAGCGCTAACAGGACCTTCGCGACGCTGCTGTCCCACAGGATCGACATATTGCCGTTACTGATGGACAGCGCGCGGCGCAGGTTCTGCTCCAGCATCTCGCCAAGCACGAACCCCAGAATCAGCGGTGACATCGGGAAGTGCATCTTACGGAGTATGTATCCCAGCACGCCCAGGACCACCATCAGCACCAGGTCAAACGTGGTGCTGTGCACCGCGTACACCCCTACAGCAGAGACGGCGGCAATCGCCGGGACCAGGAACCACAGGGGAATGGTCAACATGCGGGTGAACAGCCCAATCAGCGGGATATTCATCACCAGCAGCATCACGTTAGCGATCAGCAGGGCGGCAATCAGCCCCCAGACAATATCCGGCTGCTCGGTAAACATTGCCGGTCCCGGCGTGATGTTGTAGAGCGTCAGGGCGCCCATCATCACCGCCGTGGTGCCGGAGCCCGGTACGCCAAGGGTCAGCATCGGGATAAACGAGCCACAGGCCGAGGCGTTATTGGCCGCCTCAGGCGCCGCCACGCCGCGAATATCGCCTTTACCAAAGCTGTCGCTGTTGCCGCTGAGCTTTTTCTCGGTCATGTAGGTAATGGCACTGGCGATGGTGGCCCCGGCGCCCGGCAGGATGCCGACAAAGAAGCCAATTACCGATGAGCGCAGCGTGGTGCCGATGCACTGCGCGCCCTCTTTAGCGCTAAAGAGCATCCGGCCGGTTTTGCGCACCAGCGTCTGCCCGCTGCTGGTATGTTCCAGCATCAGTAAGATTTCAGAGACAGAGAACAGACCAATCACGACCACGATAAACTGCACGCCGTCGGACAGGTGAACGCTGTCGAAGGTAAAGCGATAGACCCCGGTGTTGGCATCCACGCCGACGGTGGCTAACCCTAAGCCAATCAGCGCGGACAAAAACGACTTGAGCGGATTTTGCGCCATCATGCTGCCGAGGCAGGCAATGGCAAACACCATCAGGGCAAAATATTCTGCCGGACCAAAAGCCAGCGACCACTGGGCCAGCGCAGGCGCAAACAGAATGATGCCGCCAATGGCAACCAGCGAGCCAAAGAACGAACTGACCGCTGAAATGGAGAGCGCCACGCCCCCGCGACCCTGTCGCGCCATCGGATAGCCATCCAGCGCGGTCATGATCGCCGCCGCATCTCCCGGCACGTTAAGCAGGATCGACGAGATGCGCCCGCCATATTCACAGCCGATATAGACCGTTGCCAGCAGGATCAGCGCCGATTCCGCAGGCAGATGCAGGGCAAAGGCCAGCGGAAGTAAAATTGCTACCCCGTTGATCGGCCCAAGACCCGGCAGCAGGCCGACAATCGTGCCCACGAAACAGCCGATCAGGGCGATCACCAGGTTTTCCGGGGTCATCGCCACGGCGAACCCCTGTGAGAGGTAAATCCAGGTATCCATAGCGTGCTCCGTTAATTAAGCCAGGCGCCGAGCGGTAACGTCACGTCCAGCAGGCGGTCAAAGGCGTACCACAGTAAAATCCCCATCACCACGCCTGAGATCCCTGCCGCGGGAAGGGTGGCGTTAAACAGCATGCCGATCACCATCGTCAGGATGGCGGTCGCCACCGGGAAGCCGAGCCATTCAAAGCCCCAGGCGTACATCAGCAGGACAATGACCATCACCAGCAGGCGCTGAAGAATGCGACGCGGTGGCCACTCGACGGTGTCCGGGTGGCGCAACAGCAGCGCCACCGAGCAGAGCAGCATCAGGCCGACGATGCCCATCGGGAAGGGGCGTGGCCCTACGGGTTCATAGCTGTATTCGCTGTGGATCTGCCAGGCGACAAACATCCCGCCAACGCAGAGCAGCAGCCATATCCCGGCAAAAATACGATCGCTCATAGCGCCTCCGGTTATTTCGCCAGGCCAAAGGCTTTCGCCTGCTCGCGGTAGTCATTCACCTGTTTTTTGACGTACTCATCCAGTGGCTTACCGGTCAGGTTAAATTCAAACAGCCCGCGCAAATCGCGCTGTTTCTTAAACGCTTCGGTCTGCTGGAGTGTGTTGAACGCGTCGACCCACCACTGGTACTCGGCATCGGTCACTTTTGGCCCGACGAAGAACCCGCGGATGATCGGCCAGACCAGGTTGTAACCCTGCTCTTTGGCGGTCGGCACGTTAGCCAGCTGTCCCGGCAGACGGTTTTCCGAGAAGACCGCCAGCACGCGGATTTTGTCCCCGTTCAGGTAGGGCACCATCTCGCTGAGATCGCCGGAAACGGCCTGAACATGGTTGCCCATCAGTGCCGTAACCGGCTCGCCGCCGCCTTCAAAGGCCACGTAGCGCATTTTGTGTGGGTCAACCTTCGCCTGTTGCGCGAGAAGGGCGGCTTTCATCCAGTCCTGGCTACCGATCGACGCGCCTGCGCCAATCACCACGCTGTTCGGATCTTTTTCCATGGCGGTGAGCAGGTCTTTCAGGGACTTCCACGGTGAGTCGGCACGCACGGCAATCATCCCGTAGTCGGTACCGACGGTCGCCAGCCAGCGCACGTCATCCACGCCATAACGGCCAAACTTGCCCTGAGACAGGTTCAGCAGTGAACCACCGGAGAAGGCCACCACCGTCCCCGCTTCCGCAGGTCGTTGTGCGACGATGGCGTTATAGGCCACCGCGCCCACGCCGCCGGGCATGTAGGTCACGCGCATCGGTTTCTCGATTGCCTTCGTCTCCAGCATGCTGACCTGAATCAATTTGCAGGTGAGATCGAAACCGCCACCCGGTTTGGCCGGGGCGATACATTCGGTACGGGACGGGGCGTCCTGCGCCTGAACGACAGAGGTACTCAACAGGAATGCGCTTGCAGCAAGGGTAGAAAGTAAGTGTTTTTTCATCGTTTATCCTCACGCCGGGGTACGGGTATGGGTCTTTTTTCTGATTATGTGAACCGCCTTGTAGCGGTTCCGTTGCGTGATTGTTAAAACAATAACCTTTCATTTCCCTTTCAATGGGGAACCAACTTTACAGGATGTGACATGCGTCTCTTACTGGCAGAAGATAATCGTGAGCTGGCTCACTGGCTGGAGAAAGCGCTGGTGCAGGAGGGCTTCGCCGTGGATTGCGTGTCTGACGGGCGTGCCGCCGACCATCTGCTGCAGGGAGAACATTACGCGGTTGCTATTCTGGACATCGGCATGCCCGGTTTTGATGGCCTGGAAGTGGTCCATCGCCTCAGAAAACGGGGGCAGACGCTGCCCGTCCTGTTCCTGACTGCGCGCAGCAACGTGGCGGACCGGGTAAAGGGCCTGAACGCCGGGGCGGATGATTATCTGCCAAAACCGTTTGAGCTGGAGGAGCTTGACGCCCGGCTGCGTGCCCTGTTGCGAAGAAGCGAGGGGCGCACGCAGGAACGTCAGCGTCTTGGGGAGCTGGAGTATGACGACGAGGGCTTTTTCCTGCTCCGCGATGAACCGCTTTCCCTGACGCCGCGCGAGCTCTCTCTGCTGAAAGTGCTGATGCACCGCCGCACACGTCCGGTTTCGCGGCAGCAGCTTTTTGACCAGGTGTTCAGCCTGAACGACGATGTCAGCCCTGAAAGTATCGATCTTTATATTCACCGCCTGCGAAAGAAGCTCACCGGCAGCGGCGTGCGGATCACCACGTTACGGGGGCTGGGATACGTGCTGGAGTGCGGCGATGAGAGGGTTTAAGCCGCAGTCGCTCTACCTGCAACTGCTGCTTTTTCTTGGCCTGCCGCTACTGTTGCTGTGGGGATTGTCAGCCTTTAACAGCTACGTCAGCGCGTTGCAGGCGGCCACGCAGGCTTACGACCGCACGCTGTTATCCTCTGCCCGCACCATCTCGGAACGGCTGGAGGTACGCGACGGCAAGCTGGCGGTGGACGTGCCCTGGGTGGTGCTTGATAGCTTTGAGCTCAACATGAACGACCGGCTCTATTACAAGGTGGTCGACCCCGACGGGCGGGTGATCTCCGGCTATGACGATCTGCCGAAGATGCCGCCTGCAACGTCGCGTACCACGCTCTACCCCGCGCTGGCGTGGTTTTACCATACCGAATATCGCGGGCAGGCGATTCGGGTGGCGCGTCTGCTGCAGCCCGTGAATCAAGATTCTATTTTTGGCATGGCGGAAATTTACGTTGCGGAGACGCTCCAGTCACGCCGCTATCTCGCCAGCCAGTTGCTCTTTTCATCCTGGGTTTCGCAGGGGCTGCTGGTGCTGCTGACGCTGGTGCTAACCGCCTGGATGCTGCGCCGCGTGTTGCGCCCGATGCGCCAGCTCTCCTCGCTGATGGTGCGGCGCGAGCCGGGTCTGCTGGCACCGCTGCCGGAGCTGCTGCCCTGGTCCGAGACCCGGCTGCTGATTGTGGCTTTTAACCGCTATATCGACCGTCTGCGCGGCGTGCTTTCGCGTCAGGAACGTTTCAACGCGGATGCATCGCACCAGCTCAAAACGCCACTGGCGGTACTTAAAACACAGGTGTCTGTCGCGCTTACTCGCCAGGATCCCGCTTTGTGGCAGGAGAGTCTGCGGGCAATGAACGCCACGCTGGATGAGACTATCGTACTCACCGAGCGGCTGTTGCAGCTTTCGGCGGTGAAGGGGAGAGAGCAGGGCGATCGTCAGTTCTCGCCTGTGGATTTGGTTCAGGTGGTGCAGAACTGCTGCTTCTCCCGACTGGCGCAGGCGCGGAGCAAAGGGATCGATCTGGGTTATGACGGTGTGGAGCAGCCGGTCATGATCGAAGGCGATGACGTCCTGCTGGGCGAACTGTGCGCTAACCTGCTGGAGAACGCGATTAAATATACCCCAGCAGGCGGGACCGTGACCGTTTTCCTGCGTGCGGAGGCCGGTGCCGTTGAGCTGCGCGTTGAAGATAGCGGCCCCGGCATTGAAGAGGATCAGATCCACCAGGCAATGCTCCCTTTCCACCGCCTGGACAACGTCGGGGATGCTGCCGGTTCCGGGATCGGGCTGGCACTGGCGGGTGACATTGCCCGGCTGCACCGCAGCCATTTGCAACTCAACCGCAGTGAATCCCTGGGTGGCCTGTGTGTCAAAATGCGCTTTCTGTTGCTTGCATAAAAAAGCCGCAAGTTTCAAATCGTTACAATCTTCCCCCCGCCGCACGCAGAGTGCTTGATCCCCGGGAGACTCAGGTTAAAATCTCGCGGTTTTGGGACTTCTCTATAAAATTGCGCGGGATCATGACAATGAAAAAAGTGGCATTACTGGGCTTCGGCCTGATGGTTGTATCGGCGGCGGCTAACGCCATCAGCTTCAACGGCTCGGCGGGTCAGGACTATACCCACCTGGGCTTTGGCCTGGGAACAGAGACTTCCGGTCTGGCGATGACCGGTGGCTGGACGCATAACGATGACGACGGCGATGCGGCAAGCCTCGGTCTGGGTCTGAACATTCCTCTTGGTCCATTCCTGGCGACCGTCGGCGGTAAAGGTATCTATACCAACCCGAACGACGGTGACGAAGGGTATGCGGCAGCGGTGGGTGGCGGCCTGCAGTGGAAAATTGGCGACAGCTTCGGTCTGTTTGGCGAGTATTACTACTCTCCGGACTCGCTCTCCAGCGGTATCGACAGCTATGAAGAAGCCAACGCCGGCGCGCGCTGGACCATCATGCGTCCGATTACCATTGAAGCGGGCTATCGCTACCTGAACCTGGCGGGCAAAGACGGCAACCGCGACAACGCGCTGGCCGACGGTCCCTACGTGGGCGTAAGCGCAGGCTTCTAATCCTGTCGGCGCGGCGTTCCGTCGCGCCAGTTTCTCTCTTCTCCCTCCCGCGTTTGCGCTATAGTGTTTTCACCAAATAAGCGGGAGAACACAATGATTAACGTGGAGATGTTATCCACCGGCGACGAAGTGCTGCATGGACAAATTATTGATACCAATGCTGCCTGGCTTGCCGATCTTTTCTTTGAGCAAGGATTACCGTTAACGCGTCGCAATACGGTAGGCGACAATCTTGAGTCGCTGGTCAGCATTCTGCGTGAGCGGAGCGAACACTGCGATGTGCTGATCGTGAATGGCGGACTCGGTCCTACCAGTGACGATCTCAGCGCGCTGGCCGCCGCAACCGCAAAAGGTGAAGGGCTGGTGCTGCATGAGGCATGGCTTTCACAGATGGAACGCTTTTTCTCCGAACGTGGCCGCGTGATGGCCCCCAGCAACCGCAAGCAGGCTGAAATCCCCGCCAGTGCTGAGCTGGTTGATAACCCGGTCGGCACCGCGTGCGGGTTTGCCCTGCAGCTGAACCGTTGCCTGATGTTCTTCACGCCCGGCGTACCTTCCGAATTTAAAGTGATGGTTGAGCAGCAGATCCTGCCGCGCCTTCGCGACCGTTTTACCCTGCCTGAACCTCCGCTGTGCCTGCGACTGACCACGTTTGGCCGTTCTGAAAGCGATCTGGCCCAGAGTCTTGACCACCTGCAATTGCCGCCGGGCGTGTCCATGGGCTATCGCTCCTCTATGCCGATCATTGAGCTCAAGCTGACAGGACCGGCGACGCAGAAAGCGGCGATGCTGGCCCTGTGGCCCGAAGTGCAGCGCGTGGCGGGCGAGAGCCTGATCTTTGAAGGGACGGAGGGGTTGCCTGCGCAGATTGCGAAGCACCTGCAGGATCGTCAGCTGAGCGTGACCTTAAGCGAGCAGTTCACCGGTGGCCTGCTGGCGCTGCAATTGTCGCGCGCCAGCGCGCCGCTGCTGGCCAGCGAAGTGGTGCCGTTCCAGCAGGAAACCCTGGCGCAAACCGCCCGCTGGGCCTCGGAGCGACGGGTTAAACATTTTGCCGGTCTGGCGCTGTTCGTGGGTGGGCTGGATGAGGAACACCTTAACGTCGCGCTGGCGACGCCGGAGGGGACCTGGGCTCTGAGGGTCAAAATGAGCATCACTCGCCACAGTCTGGCGGTGCGTCAGGAAGTCTGCGCCATGATGGCGCTGAATATGCTGCGCCGCTGGCTCAATGGCAAAGAGGTCGCCAGCGAGCACGGCTGGATTAACGTTGTTGAGTCGCTGTTCGTCGAGTAATGTTTGTGCCGGGGCGTTCGCCCCGGCCATGTTCAGCCCAGCGCGTTCGCCAACAGGGTAATCGGATGCTCACAGCGCTTGCTGGTGGACATCTCGATCTGCCATTTACAGGTTTCGCAGTCGGTCACCACGATATCCGCGCCGCTCTCTTCGATCTGTCGGAACAGCGGGGCGCCAATCGCCTGGGAGGTTGCGTAGTTTTCGCGCTTAAAGCCGTAGGTTCCCGCAATCCCGCAGCAGCGCGAATCCAGCACCGTCAGCTCAAGTCCGGGAATTAACCGCAGCAGCTCAAGCGTATAGAGCGACCAGCCCATTTTCTCCATATGACACGGGGTGTGATACACCACTTTCAGGGGCAATTCCCCCAGCGGCAACGTCTGCCCGCTGTCCAGCTTGCGCCACAGGAAGCGTGTTGCCAGCTCGATGTGCTCACGCAGCCCGCCGTTATCGACATCCAGCAGGTGCGGATACTCATCGCGCAGGGTGAAGGTGCAGGTGGACGAGGTCGCCAGCACCGGTATGCCTTTGTCGACGATGGCTTCGCGCAGGGAAGTCACATTGCTTTGTGCCTGTTTGCGCGCTTTATCGGTAAATCCGTTGGCAATCAGCGGTACGCCGCAGCACTTCTCTTTGTTCAGTAGCTGAACGCCCGTTCCCATGGCGTTTAGCACCTTCAGCAGATCTTTGCCCAGCTGCGGGTGGTTGTAATTCACATAGCAGCCGTGGAAAAAGGCCACCTGGTCGGCGTACTGCGCCTGCTCCGCCGCGACGGATTTGTACCAGCGGCGGAAGGTGCCGTGAGAATATTTCGGCAGGCTGCGGTGATGGTCTATCTTCAGCGTGGCATCCAGCAGCTGGCGCACCGGTTTGAGGGCGGTCGCGGCATTGACCAGCGGGGCAAACGGCGTTGAGACGCTGCCCATCAGGTCGGTATGGCTGAGGATGGCATCGCGCAGGGACGGCTTTTGCGTGCTGTAGCGCGCCCTGGCGCGCTGGATGATATCGCCGATTTTCACATCCGACGGGCAGGCAACTTCGCAGCGTTTGCAGTTGATACAGTATTTCAGCGCCTCGTCGTACAGCTTACCGTCCTTCAGGCGCAGACGCTCGCCGTCAGGCCCGGCCTGCTTCGGTCCGGGATAGCGCGGGTTCACGCCGCTGACCGGGCAGACGGTTGTGCAGACCGTGCATTTAATGCAGCTTTCAAAACGGGTATCGTTCATTGTTCCGCCTCCGCGCGCTGGCTAATCTGCTCTGCCACATACAGCGCCGTGACGGCGCAGACCCCGCCACCGCACCCCTGAGTTATGGGATCGTACCCGCCCAACAGCGAGCCAATGGCAAAGAGATTCCTGACGGGCTTACCGGACAGTTGCGGGTGCAGTTGGTTATCAACCATCACGCCGAACTGTTGCCAGGGCTGCGGCGAGAAGAAATCACTCTGATACCAGTCCGCGCGGGACGCGCCTTGCCGGACATCAAGCCCCATAATGGCTTCCCGGATGCCCTCCCGGCTGCTCAGCAGCCCGTTGCTGAAGAAACTGCCGCTTGCCAGCACCGTATAGCGGGCGCGAAGCGGAATATCACCGTGGTTGCGGGTCCAGATTTCACTCACCGCGCCGTCCGTCAGGGTGATTTTTTTCACCTCGTCACCCGCCATCCACACGCCGCCCTGCGCCACAAACTGGCGCTGGAGCTGGGTATGCAGGCGAATGCCGGGCACGGAAGGGGGAAGCGTTGGCAGCAGGCCGAGCGAGCAGGGCAGACGGTCCGATAGCCAGCGCCACAGGCGGTTATCGCTGAGTCCAAAGCAGGCAGGCATCAACAGCGTATCGCAGGTTTCACCGAGCGGTCTGAGCGCCTCATACAGCAGCGGCCATCTGTCTTCGTTATCCAGAAAGCGGGCGATATTCACCGCGCGAAACTCGCTCGGGTTTTCGCGCAGGACATCCAGTTCAGGTAGTTCTATCTCTGCCGTCTCGGCGTGCACGCCCTGGCGACACAGTGACGCCGCCGCAAGATGGGGCTGAAAATCCAGAAAGCCGCTAATACCCACGACCCGTACCCGTCCTGTGCTCACAGGGGCAACGGGGACCTCCTCCGGGCTGAGCCATGCGGAACGCAGGGTGCCAAGCGGCGTGATGCGTTGATGATTTTGCCTGGCGCTCCCCTTCAGACGCGCACCGCAGTCAGCCAGCAGCGCTTCGGTTTCCAGCGCAAAGCGGTCAATATGCTGCGCGCCAACCCGATGATACGGGTGCTCCGGCGGCAGTTTGTCGCGGTACGTGTCGTCCACCAGATCCAGCGATCCCGACGAGAAGTGCAGGGCACTCTGCCCCCGGGTGATAATGGCGCAGCGCAGCCCCTGCTTCGTGAGCTTGATGCCACAGAGCAAGCCCGCCAGCCCGCCGCCGACAATCACGGTATCAAATTTCATCGTGTTGCTCCTTCTCAAGACCGCAAAGCCCCTGGTAGACCCAGCGGGTAAACTCGCTCTCACGCAGGGCATCGCCCCAGGCGACAGGCTGAATGCCTTTCCAGCGCTCGTTTAAAAAGGCGCTGAGCTGAGCGAGCGACTGGGTGGCAGTCGTGGTATGAAAACGCTGCAGCAGACCCGCCGCACGGCAGGCGCACAGTTCACCCTGGCAGGTTCCCATGCCGACGCGGGTGCGACGGCGGAGATCGAGCAGGCTCTTGACCGTCAGGTTCTCCACCGCGTATTGCACCTCGCCCGCGGTGACGGCTTCGCACTCGCACACCAGGCTGCGGCTCAGCCGACCTTCGCCGAGCCAGACCGGCGTTCTGTCCCCGTGGCGGTAAATCGCGGAACCGCGCAGCGGGGCGGGCAGGGAGATGATTTTTTGCAACGTTTTTTCGGTGGACTGACGCGATCCCGGCAGCGGTTGTTCTGCCGTCACGCACGGCTCGGTATTCCCCAGCTTGCGGCAGACTGCATCGGTGGCCCATTCGGCCATCAGGCGGTAGGTCATTAGTTTGCCGCCTGTAATGGTGATAAATCCGTCCATGCCGTCGCGTTCGGCGTGGTCGAGCAGCACGATGCCCCGGCTAACGTTACGTCCGCTCGGATCGTTATCGCTGGCGACAAGAGGACGCACGCCCGCGTAGGCACGCAGAATACGCGTCTGGGCCATCACCGGGGCCAGTTTCTCACCTTCACGCAGCAGGATATCCACCTCTTCGGCGGTCACGCGGTTGTAGTCAATGTCGCTGTAGTCGACGTGGGTTGAGGTCGTACCAATCAGCGAAATGGTATCGCCCGGCACGAGGATATCGGCATCAGACGGTTTGCGGCAGCGGTTGATCACATGGTTATTGATGCGATGGTCGAGGATCAGCAGCGAGCCTTTCGCCGGGAACATGCGCACCGACAGGTCAGCGTATTCTGCAATGCGCTGCCCCCAGATCCCCGCGGCATTAATGACGACGGAGGCAAACAGCTCGCTGTGTTCGTGGTATTGCGTATCAAACACCCGCACGCCGCAGACGCGATGGCCTTCGCGGATAAGTCCGGTCACTTCATGCCCGGTCAGAATGCGCGCTCCATGTTCCCGGGCATCCAGCATATTGGCGGCGGTCAGGCGGAACGGATCGACGGTGCCATCCGGGACTTTCACTGCGCCAATAAGCGCCGGGTTGACCGACGGTTCCAGCTGCCGTGCCCGCGCCGGATCCATGGCCTCCGCCTGAATACCTGCTGCGTTACAGGCGGTGATAAAGGTTTCCTGAAAGGCGAGGTCATCTTCGGGAAGGGTGATAAAGAGGCCATCGGTCGGTTCAATGCAGTGGCGGGCGATACGCTTGAGGATCTGGTTTTCCGCAATACATTCCCGTGCCGACTCACCGTCAGTGACGGCGTATCGCGCGCCGCTGTGTAGCAGACCGTGGTTACGCCCGGTCGCGCCCGTGGCAATATCGTGGCGTTCCAGAAGCGTGACGCTTAATCCGCGAAGGGCGCAATCGCGAGCGATACCGGCGCCGGTGGCACCACCGCCAATGATAATCACATCGCTGTAGCGAGGATCGTGAATTGTCATTGTCTTCCCTCAATGTTCGTTTTTTTATCATTTAGCCACATGAAAACTGTGGTTTGTTTGATTTCGAACATAAACGCGCGAAATTCGAAAGCGAAACGTGATTTAATGCGCTTTTTTGCGCATTCTGTCATATTTCTGTAACAATCTGTGCGTTGATTCACAGTAACAATCACCATGATTTCTTAACATCCCCGGCTCTGGAATTCAGGTGCGAGCCACCTGCTCATTCAATTCAAGGCCACGGAGGCTGTCATGCTCAGTATTTTCAAACCCGCGCCGCATCGGGCGCGTCTGCCAGAGGCAGAGATTGATCCGCTATACCGTCGTCTGCGTTGGCAAATTTTCCTGGGGATCTTCTTCGGGTACGCGGCGTACTATCTGGTGCGTAAAAACTTTGCGCTCGCCATGCCGTATCTGGTGGAGCAGGGCTTTTCACGCGGCGATCTGGGGTTCGCGCTGTCGGGGATCTCTATCGCGTATGGTTTTTCCAAGTTCATTATGGGGTCCGTGTCGGATCGCTCGAATCCGCGCGTGTTTCTGCCCGCCGGTCTGATTCTGGCGGCTGCGGTGATGTTGTTCATGGGTTTTGTGCCGTGGGCAACCTCCAGCATTGCCGTTATGTTCGTGCTGCTGTTCCTCTGTGGCTGGTTCCAGGGGATGGGATGGCCGCCATGCGGACGTACCATGGTGCACTGGTGGTCGCAGAAAGAGCGCGGCGGCATTGTGTCGGTGTGGAACTGCGCGCATAACGTGGGTGGCGGTATTCCGCCGCTGCTGTTCCTGCTGGGGATGGCCTGGTTCAACGACTGGCACGCTGCGCTCTACATGCCTGCGTTTGGCGCCATTCTGGTGGCGATTATTGCCTTCGCGCTGATGCGCGATACGCCGCAATCCTGCGGCCTGCCGCCGATTGAAGAGTATAAAGACGACTACCCGGATGATTACAGCGAGAAGCACGAAGAAGAGCTGACCGCGAAGCAGATCTTCATGAAGTACGTGCTGCCTAACAAACTGCTGTGGTACATCGCGGTGGCCAACGTGTTCGTTTATCTGCTGCGTTACGGCATTCTGGACTGGTCACCGACCTACCTGAAAGAGGTGAAACACTTCGCGCTGGATAAATCCTCCTGGGCCTACTTCCTGTATGAATACGCGGGGATCCCGGGCACGCTGATCTGCGGCTGGATGTCGGACAAAGTGTTTAAAGGTAACCGTGGTGCAACAGGCGTGTTCTTCATGACCCTGGTGACCATCGCCACCGTGGTGTACTGGCTCAACCCGCCGGGCAACCCGGGCGTAGACATGGCCTGTATGATCGTCATCGGCTTCCTGATTTATGGCCCGGTCATGCTGATTGGCCTGCATGCCCTGGAACTGGCACCGAAAAAAGCGGCGGGCACGGCGGCAGGCTTTACAGGTCTGTTCGGCTACCTGGGCGGTTCAGTCGCGGCGAGCGCCATCGTGGGCTACACCGTGGACTTCTTCGGTTGGGACGGCGGCTTTATGGTGATGATTGGCGGTAGCGTGCTGGCGGTACTGCTGTTGATTGTCGTGATGATCGGTGAGAAACGTCACCACGCTGAAGTGCTGGCGCGTCGTCAATAAGGAACATGACCATGAAATTATCTCATTTAACCACCGGTCTGCTGCTGGCGGGCCTGATGACAGGCTCCGCGCTGGCGGCGGATAAAATCGTGATTGCCCACCGCGGCGCGAGCGGCTATCTGCCGGAGCATACGTTGCCGGCGAAAGCAATGGCCTATGCGCAGGGCGCGGATTATCTGGAGCAGGATCTGGTGATGACGAAGGACGACCAGCTGGTCGTCCTGCATGACCACTATCTTGACCGCGTAACGGACGTGGCGGAGCGTTTCCCGGACCGCGCGCGTAAAGATGGCCGTTTCTACGCCATTGATTTCACCCTGGCGGAGATCCGCTCCCTGAAGTTTACCGAAGGGTTCGAGATTGAAAACGGCAAGAAGGTACAGGTCTATCCGGGACGTTTCCCGATGGGCAAATCTGACTTCCGTATTCACACCTTCCAGGAGGAGATAGAGTTTGTTCAGGGGCTGAACCACTCGACCGGTAAAAATATCGGTATCTACCCGGAAATCAAAGCGCCGTGGTTCCATCATCAGGAAGGGAAGGATATTGCCGCGAAAACCCTGGAGGTCCTGAAGCAGTACGGCTACACCAGCAAGAAGGACAAAGTTTACCTGCAGTGTTTTGACGCCGCCGAGCTGAAGCGCATTAAAACCGAGCTGGAGCCGAAGATGGGGATGGATCTCAATCTGGTGCAGTTGATTGCCTACACCGACTGGAATGAAACCCAGGAGAAACAGCCGGACGGGAAGTGGGTGAACTACAACTACGACTGGATGTTTAAGCCGGGCGCGATGAAGCAGATTGCGCAGTACGCTGACGGCATCGGACCGGATTACCACATGCTGGTGGCAGAAGGCTCCACGCCGGGTCACGTGAAGCTGACGGCGATGGTGAAAGAGGCGCATGCCAGCAAGATGCAGGTTCATCCGTATACCGTGCGCGCAGACCAGTTGCCGCCGTATGCCACGGACGTGAATCAGCTTTATGAGGTGTTGTATAACCAGGCGGGCGTGGACGGGTTGTTTACGGATTTCCCGGATAAAGCGGTGAGTTTTTTGAAGGATTAACACTGGAATTGCCGGGTGGCGGCTGCGCCTTACCCGGCCTACGAACTAACCCTCTCCCACAGGGAGAGGGAACCAGGGCAATCACATCTCGATCTCAATATCGCCTTTTGCACGGCAGCAGCAGGGTAAAATTTCCCCTTCGTTGATAAAGGCCAGCGGTTCGGTCAGCCAGTCCACCTGGCCGGCGACCAGACGGCAGCGGCAGGAGCCGCAATAGCCGGAACGACACTGGTACTCTACTTCTACCTCATGCGCTTCAAGCGCCACCAGCAGAGAAGGGTGCTCCTCCCGACACAGCACCTCAGTGCCGGAAAGACTTAACGTGACGCGTGACATCAGAGCTGGAAGTCGCTCAGATCGTCAGTGTTGACTTCAGAATCAATCTGACCGACCAGGTAAGAACTCACCTCCACTTCCTGAGGCGCAACCTGCACGTTATCGGACACCAGCCAGGTGTTGATCCACGGGATTGGGTTAGAACGCGTCTGGAACGGCAGGTCGAGACCGACAGCCTGCATACGGATGTTGGTGATGTACTCAACGTACTGGCAGAGAATGTCTTTGTTCAGGCCAATCATGGAACCGTCGCGGAACAGGTAGTCTGCCCACTCTTTCTCCTGCTGAGCCGCCAGCACGAACAGATCATAGCACTCCTGCTTGCACTCTTCGGCGATTTCCGCCATTTCAGGGTCATCCGTACCGCTGCGCAGCAGGTTCAGCATGTGCTGGGTGCCGGTCAGGTGCAGGGCTTCGTCACGGGCGATCAGACGGATGATTTTGGCGTTGCCTTCCATCAGTTTGCGCTCGGCAAAGGCGAAGGAGCAGGCGAAGCTCACGTAGAAGCGGATCGCTTCCAGCGCGTTGACGCTCATCAGGCACAGGTACAGCTGTTTTTTCAGCGCGCGCAGGTTCACGGTAACGGTTTTACCGTTCACGTTATGCGTACCTTCGCCCAGCAGGTGCCAGTAGCTGGTCATCTCGATCAGTTCGTCGTAATAGTGCGCAATGCCTTCCGCACGCTTCTGGATCTGCTCGTTGGTGACGATATCGTCAAACACCACCGCCGGATCGTTCACGATGTTGCGGATGATGTGTGTATAAGAGCGGGAGTGGATCGTCTCGGAGAACGCCCAGGTTTCCACCCAGGTTTCCAGCTCGGGAATGGAAATCAGCGGCAGCAGCGCTACGTTCGGGCTACGGCCCTGAATGGAGTCCAGCAGCGTCTGGTACTTCAGGTTGCTGATGAAGATATGCTTTTCGTGATCCGGCAGCGACTGGTAATCAATGCGATCGCGGGAGACGTCTACTTCTTCCGGACGCCAGAAGAAGGAGAGTTGCTTTTCAATCAGCTTTTCGAAGATGTCATATTTTTGCTGATCGTAGCGTGCCACGTTGACCGGCTGGCCAAAGAACATCGGCTCTTTGAGCTGGTCGTTTTTCGTCTGTGAAAATGTGGTGTATGCCATTGCGGTGAGTCCTGTTGAGATTTTATTGCCCGGCAACACTGCGTTTGCCGGGCCTACAAAACCGTAGGCCGGGTAAGCGTAGTGCCACCCGGCGAAGTGCTTAGATCTTACATGCGCCGCTTTCGCAGCCATCGTCCTGAATTGACGGTACCATGTCGTCCTGCGCGTCTTCTGCACCGTCACGGGTGTTGTGATAGTACAGCGTTTTCACGCCAAATTTGTAGGCGGTCAGCAGGTCTTTCAACAGCTGCTGCATCGGTACCTTGCCAGACGGGAAACGCGTCGGGTCATAGTTGGTATTGGCAGAGATCGACTGGTCGATAAACTTCTGCATGATACCCACCAACTGCAGGTAGCCGTCGTTGTTTGGCATTTCCCACAGCAGCTCGTAGTTGTTCCCGAGTGTTTCGTAGTCCGGTACCACCTGACGCAGCACGCCGTCTTTCGACGCTTTGATGCTGACGTGGCCGCGCGGCGGCTCAATACCGTTAGTGGCGTTGGAGATCTGCGAAGAGGTCTCAGACGGCATCAGGGCAGAGAGCGTGGAGTTGCGCAGACCGTGAGTCTTGATGGACTCGCGCAGGCCTTCCCAGTCAAGGTGCAGCGGCTCGCTGACGATCGCATCCAGGTCTTTCTTGTAGGTGTCGATCGGCAGAATGCCTTTTGCATAGGTGGTTTCGTTGAACCACGGGCATGCGCCTTGCTCTTTCGCCAGCTCGTTAGACGCTTTCATCAGGTAATACTGAATGGCTTCGAACGTCTGGTGCGTCAGGTTATTGGCGCTGCCATCGGAGTAACGCTTACCGTTTTTCGCCAGCCAGTAGGCGAAGTTAATCACGCCGATACCCAGGGTACGACGACCCATCGCGCCACGTTTAGCGGCCGGAATTGGGTAATCCTGGTAGTCCAGCAGGGCGTCGAGCGCGCGAACCGCCAGCACGGCCAGCTCTTCCAGCTCGTCCAGGCTTTTAATTGCACCCAGGTTGAACGCAGACAGCGTACACAGCGCAATTTCGCCATTTTCGTCGTTCACGTCTTCCAGCGGCTTGGTCGGCAGGGCGATCTCAAGGCACAGGTTAGACTGGCGTACTGGCGCAACCACCGGATCAAACGGGCTATGGGTGTTGCAGTGGTCAACGTTCTGGATGTAGATACGGCCGGTAGAGGCACGCTCCTGCATCATCAGGGAGAACAGATCGACCGCCTTCACGCGCTGCTTGCGGATGCTGTCGTCTTTTTCATATTTGGTGTACAGACGCTCGAACTCGTCCTGATCGGCGAAGAACGCGTCGTACAGGCCCGGGACGTCGGACGGGCTGAACAGGGTAATGTCTTCCCCTTTCAGCAGACGGGTGTACATCAGTTTGTTGATCTGTACGCCGTAGTCCATGTGACGCACGCGGTTGCCTTCCACGCCACGGTTGTTTTTCAGCACCAGCAGGCTTTCCACTTCCAGGTGCCACATTGGGTAGAACAGGGTCGCAGCACCGCCGCGCACGCCGCCCTGAGAGCAGGATTTCACTGCCGTCTGGAAGTGCTTGTAGAATGGGATACAGCCGGTGTGGAACGCTTCACCGCCGCGAATCGGGCTGCCCAGTGCACGGATGCGACCGGCGTTGATGCCGATACCGGCGCGCTGGGAGACGTATTTCACAATGGCGCTGGAGGTCGCATTGATGGAATCCAGGCTGTCGCCACACTCGATCAGTACGCAGGAGCTGAACTGACGGGTAGGGGTACGCACGCCAGACATGATTGGCGTTGGCAGAGAAATCTTGAACGTCGATACCGCATCGTAGAAACGCTTCACGTAATCCAGACGGGTGTCACGCGGGTAGTTTGAGAACAGGCAGGCGGCCACCAGAATATAGAGGAACTGGGCGCTTTCGTAGATCTCACCGGTAACGCGGTTCTGAACCAGGTATTTGCCTTCGAGCTGCTTCACCGCCGCATAGGAGAAATTCATATCGCGCCAGTGATCGATAAACCCGTTCATCTGCTCGAACTCTTCTTCCGTATAGTCTTCCAGCAGATGCGTGTCGTATTTGCCCAGCTCAACCATTTTCACCACGTGATCGTAAAGCGCAGGCGGCTCAAACTGGCCGTAGGCTTTTTTACGCAGGTGGAAAATCGCCAGACGTGCAGCAAGGTACTGATAATCCGGTGCGTCGCGGGAGATCAGATCTGCCGCTGCTTTGATAATCGTTTCGTGGATATCAGACGTTTTGATGCCGTCGTAGAACTGAATGTGGGAACGCAGTTCAACCTGGGAGATAGATACGTTGTTCAGTCCTTCTGCTGCCCAGTCGAGAACTCGATGGATTTTGTCCAGATTGATACGCTCGGTCGTCCCGTCGCGCTTTGTCACCAGCAGACTCTGATTCATGTGGGTTTTACCTGTCCGTGAAATAAAAAATATCCCCCGCTTATCCACAGAATCGTCTTGTGACTAACTCTGTGGATAAATACTACATATAGGGGGTTTGCGATAAGAAAAACGCTATATGGTGAGTATTCTAGTATCGAATCTTTTCAGCACAAGGGTTGATTTTGACGTTAAATTGAGGTTGTGAAAGGGTAAAAAAGGCTAAGTCCTCGTACCGTAAGGCCTGGACGACATGTCAATAATTAAGAAAAAAAATTCAAAATTTGATCGAGTGCTGATTTCTTCAACGGGAGGGCAGAATTGCGCAACATGATGTCGCGCAATCTTTATAAGAATAACGAATGACGTTAGTCGTTTTTGGCGGTTGTATGCAACATATAGTTAACATCCACGCCCGGGGCGAGTTTGAATTTATCGGTCAATGGATTGTAGTGCAGGCCGGTAATGTGCTGCTCTTTAAGCCACGTCCGATCAACCCAGCTCAGTAATTCAGCAGGCTTGATGAATTTCTTCACGTCGTGCGTGCCTTTTGGCACCATGCGCAGCACATATTCCGCGCCGACGACGGCCATCAGCCAGGCTTTACCGTTACGGTTGATGGTTGAGAAGAAGACCTGACCGCCCGGTTTCACCAGTTTTGCGCAGGCGTTCACCACGGATTGCGGATCGGGAACGTGTTCCAGCATCTCCATGCAGGTCACCACATCATACTGGTGGGCATGTTTTGCAGCGTGTTCTTCCACGGTTTCCTGCACGTATTCAACCTGGATCCCTGACTCCAGCGCATGGAGACGGGCCACCTGCAAGGGTTCAAAGCCCATATCCAGACCGGTGACCGTCGCGCCTTCGCGCGCCATGCTCTCCGCCAGGATGCCGCCGCCGCAGCCGACATCAAGCACCTTCTTACCGAACAGGCCGCCGGAACGCTCCGCGATATAGCCCAGACGCAGCGGGTTAATGCGATGCAGCGGTTTGAACTCACCTTCGAGATCCCACCAGCGGGACGCCACCGCTTCAAATTTGGCAATCTCTTCGTGGTCAACGTTGTGAGCCACCGGGGATTTTTCGGCATTCATGGGCGCTTTTACTCCTTATTTAGCAAGACAAAGGAGTATATCAGGCAATCCCCATGAATAAAGCGTATAGGTTTACCTCAATCACCGCGGCTGTGTTATAATTTGCGACCTTTGAATCCGGGATACAGTAGAGGGATAGCGGTTAGATGAGCGACCTTGCGAGAGAAATTACACCGGTTAACATCGAGGAAGAGCTGAAGAGCTCCTATCTGGACTATGCGATGTCGGTCATTGTTGGCCGTGCGCTGCCGGACGTCCGCGATGGCCTGAAGCCGGTACACCGTCGCGTACTATACGCCATGAACGTATTGGGCAATGACTGGAATAAAGCCTACAAAAAATCTGCCCGTGTCGTTGGTGACGTAATCGGTAAATACCATCCCCATGGTGATTCCGCGGTGTACGACACTATCGTCCGTATGGCGCAGCCATTCTCGCTGCGTTACATGCTGGTAGATGGTCAGGGTAACTTTGGTTCTATCGACGGCGACTCCGCCGCGGCAATGCGTTATACGGAAATCCGTCTGGCGAAGATTGCCCATGAGCTGATGGCCGACCTGGAAAAAGAGACGGTTGATTTCGTTGATAACTACGACGGCACGGAAAAAATCCCTGACGTCATGCCGACGAAAATCCCTAACCTGCTGGTGAACGGCTCGTCCGGTATCGCCGTGGGTATGGCAACTAACATTCCGCCGCACAACATCACGGAAGTGATCAACGGCTGCCTGGCCTATATCGAAGATGAAGACATCAGCATTGAAGGGCTGATGGAGCACATCCCGGGCCCGGACTTCCCGACGGCGGCGATCATCAACGGTCGTCGCGGTATTGAAGAAGCGTACCGCACCGGTCGCGGCAAGATTTACATCCGTGCCCGCGCCGAAGTGGAAGCGGACGCTAAAACCGGCCGTGAAACCATTATTGTTCACGAGATCCCGTATCAGGTGAACAAAGCCCGTCTGATTGAAAAAATCGCCGAGCTGGTAAAAGAAAAACGTGTTGAAGGCATCAGCGCGCTGCGTGACGAGTCTGACAAAGACGGTATGCGCATCGTGATTGAGATCAAACGCGACGCGGTGGGTGAGGTTGTACTGAACAATCTGTACTCCCAGACTCAGCTTCAGGTCTCCTTCGGTATCAACATGGTGGCACTGCACCATGGTCAGCCGAAGATCATGAACCTGAAAGAGATCCTGAGCGCGTTCGTGCGTCACCGCCGCGAAGTGGTGACCCGCCGTACCATCTTTGAACTGCGCAAAGCGCGCGACCGTGCGCACATCCTTGAAGCGCTGGCGGTTGCGCTGGCCAACATCGACCCGATCATTGAACTGATCCGTCGCGCGCCAACCCCGGCAGAAGCAAAAGCCGGACTGGTATCCCGTCCGTGGGATCTGGGTAACGTGGCGGCGATGCTGGAGCGTGCGGGTGATGACGCGGCGCGTCCTGAGTGGCTGGAACCTGAGTTCGGCGTACGTGACGGTCAGTACTACCTGACTGAACAACAGGCCCAGGCGATTCTGGATCTGCGTCTGCAGAAACTGACCGGCCTTGAGCATGAAAAACTGCTCGACGAATACAAAGAGCTGCTGGAGCAAATTGCCGAGCTGCTGCACATTCTGGGCAGCGCAGAGCGCCTGATGGAAGTGATCCGCGAAGAGCTGGAGCTGGTCCGCGACCAGTTTGGCGACGAGCGCCGCACCGAAATCACCGCGAACAGCTCTGATATCAACATTGAAGATCTGATCAACCGCGAAGATGTGGTGGTCACCCTGTCTCACCAGGGCTATGTGAAGTATCAGCCGTTGACCGACTACGAAGCACAGCGTCGTGGCGGCAAGGGCAAGTCTGCGGCACGTATTAAAGAAGAAGACTTTATTGACCGTCTGCTGGTGGCCAACACCCACGACACGATCCTCTGCTTCTCCAGCCGTGGCCGTCTGTACTGGATGAAAGTCTATCAGTTGCCTGAAGCGAGCCGTGGCGCGCGTGGTCGTCCAATCGTCAACCTGCTGCCGCTGGAAGCGAACGAACGTATCACCGCCATTCTGCCGGTACGCGAGTACGAAGAGGGCGTGAACGTCTTTATGGCGACCGCCAGCGGTACCGTGAAGAAAACCGCGCTGACCGAGTTCAGCCGTCCACGTTCCGCCGGGATCATCGCGGTGAACCTGAACGAAGGCGACGAGCTGATCGGTGTGGATCTGACCTCCGGTTCTGATGAAGTCATGCTGTTCTCTGCGGCCGGTAAAGTGGTGCGCTTCAAAGAGAACGCCGTGCGCGCAATGGGTCGTACAGCGACCGGTGTACGCGGTATCAAACTGGCGGGTGAAGATTCCGTTGTTTCCCTGATCGTTCCTCGCGGCGAAGGTGCAATCCTGACCGTCACCCAGAACGGTTACGGTAAACGTACCGCGGAAAGCGAATACCCGACCAAATCACGTGGCACGCAGGGCGTTATCTCTATTAAGGTTACCGAGCGCAACGGTTCCGTTGTGGGTGCGGTACAGGTCGATGATGCCGACCAGATCATGATGATCACTGATGCCGGTACGCTGGTGCGTACACGCGTATCTGAGATCAGCGTGGTGGGTCGTAACACCCAGGGCGTTATCCTCATCCGTACTGCGGAAGATGAAAACGTGGTGGGTCTGCAGCGCGTGGCTGAGCCGGTGGATGACGAAGAGCTCGATTCCATCGACGGTAGCGTTGCGGAAGGTGATGATGAAATCGCGCCGGAAGCGGACACCGACGATGATACAGCGGATGACGCTGACGAGTAATGTCTCCTGACGCAAAAAGGGCCGGATTCCGGCCCTTTTCTTTTACGTAAGCAGACAAGTGAACGTTGCGGCAAGCCGCGTTTACCGCTACCTTAACCACATTCTTTTGACCCCGACGGCGGAGCCTCGCCCCTTTGAAATACCTCGTCTCCTTTCGTACCACGCTGAAAGTTTCTCGCTATCTGTTCCGGGCGCTGGCGCTCCTGCTTTGGTTGCTGGTGGTCCTGCTGTCGGTGTTCTACATCGTCAACGCGCTGCACAAGAAAGAAGCGGAGATCCGCCAGGAGTTTAATTTAAGCTCCGATCAGGCCCAGCGTTACATTCAGCGAACATCTGATGTGATGAAGGAGCTGAAGTATATTGCTGAAAACCGGCTGACGGCGGAAAACGGCATCCTGGCGCTTCGCGGGCGTAATGACAAAACCGAAGTGCCGGACTTCCAGCCGCTGTTCCCGGACTCCGACTGCTCCACCATGAGCAACACCTGGCGCGGGTCGCTGGAATCCCTCGCCTGGTTTATGCGCTACTGGCGCGACAATTTTTCCGCCGCCTACGATCTCAATCGCGTCTTCCTGATTGGCAGCGAAAATCTCTGCATGGCTGACTTCGGCCTGCGCGACGTGCCCGTCGAGCGTGATGATGCGCTGAAAAGCCTGCATGAGCGTATTGTGAAATATCGCAATGCGCCGCAGGACGAGCGCGGGAATAACATCTTCTGGATTAGCCAGGGGCCGCGCATGGGCGTGGGCTATTTCTACGCGCTGACGCCGGTTTACCTCGGTAACCGCCTGCAGGCGCTGCTGGGCATTGAGCAGACCATCCGCATGGAAAACTTCTTCACCCCAGGCAGCCTGCCGATGGGTGTGACCATTCTGGATGAAAACGGACATCAGCTGATCTCGCTTGCCGGGCCGGATAACCGTTTGAACGTCGATCCGCACTGGATGCAGGAACGCTCGTGGTTTGGTTACACCTCCGGCTTTCGTGAGCTGGTGTTGAAAAAAAGCCTGCCACCGTCGTCGCTGAGTATCGTCTACTCGCTGCCGGTCGATATGGTGCTGGAGCGGATACGCATTCTGATTATGAATGGAATTCTGCTCAACCTGCTGGTGGGAGGGGCGCTGTTTACGCTGGCGCGCATGTATGAGCGAAGAATCTTTATTCCCGCCGAAAGCGACGCCCAGCGTCTGGAAGAGCACGAGCAGTTTAACCGTAAGATAGTCGCCTCGGCACCGGTGGGGATCTGTATTCTGCGTACTCAGGACGGGACCAACATCCTGAGTAACGAGCTGGCGCACAACTATCTGAACATGCTGACGCATGAGGATCGTCAAAGGCTGACGCAAATCATCTGCGGTCAGCAGGTAAACTTTGTCGACGTGCTCACCAGCACCCATACCAACCTGCAGATCAGCTTTGTTCACTCCCGCTATCGTAATGAAAACGTGGCGATTTGTGTGCTGGTGGATGTCTCCGCACGCGTGAAGATGGAGGAGTCGTTGCAGGAGATGGCGCAGGCGGCGGAGCAGGCCAGCCAGTCGAAATCTATGTTCCTTGCCACCGTCAGCCACGAGCTGCGTACGCCACTGTACGGGATTATCGGTAACCTCGACCTGTTGCAGACGAAAGAGCTGCCGAAAGGGGTAGACAGGCTGGTGACGGCGATGAACAACTCCTCCAGCCTGCTGCTGAAAATCATCAGCGATATTCTCGATTTCTCTAAAATTGAGTCTGAGCAGTTGAAAATCGAACCGCGGGAGTTTTCGCCGCGTGAAGTGATGAACCACATCAGCGCCAACTATCTGCCGCTGGTGGTGCGTAAACAGCTGGGTCTCTACTGCTTTATTGAACCGGATGTGCCGCTGACGCTGCACGGCGATCCGATGCGCCTGCAGCAGGTCATCTCTAACCTGCTTAGCAACGCCATCAAATTCACCGATATTGGCTGTATCGTGTTACACGTCTGCCGGGCGGGGGATTACCTGAGCATTCGCGTCCGTGACACGGGTGTAGGCATCCCGGCGAAAGAAGTGGTTCGCCTGTTCGACCCGTTCTTCCAGGTCGGCACCGGCGTGCAGCGTAACTTCCAGGGCACCGGTCTGGGGCTGGCGATTTGTGAGAAGCTCGTCAGCATGATGGACGGTGATATCTCGGTGGATACCGAGCCCGGCATGGGCAGCCAGTTCACCATCCGTATTCCGCTCTATTCGGCGCAGTATCCGGCAAAAGCGACGGTTGACGGGCTGAGCGATAAGCGCTGCTGGCTGGCGGTGAATAACGCTTCGCTGAATGATTACCTGACGGCGCTGCTTACCCATAGCGGCGTGAGGGTGTGCCGCTATGAAGACCAGACGCCGGACGCGGATGACGTGCTGATCGCCGACGAGATGCCGGAACAGGCGTGGCAGGGGAGAGGAACGGTACTCTTCTGTCGTCGCCACATTGGCATACCGGTTGAACGTGCGCCGGGAGAGTGGGTACACAGTGTCGCCACGCCGCATGAGCTGTTGAGCCTGCTGGCACGCATCTACAAAGTGCAGCTGGAAGAGAACGACGGAGCTGGTGAATTGCCGTCACCGGAAGGTCTGGCGTCAGTGAATGACGATATGATGATTCTGGTCGTGGATGACCATCCGATTAACCGCCGACTGCTGGCAGACCAGCTCGGGTCGCTTGGCTACCAGTGCAAAACGGCCAATGACGGTGTGGATGCGCTGAATGTGCTGAGTAAAAATCATATTGATATCGTTCTCAGTGACGTCAACATGCCTAACATGGACGGCTACCGTCTGACGCAACGTATCCGCCAGCTTGGCCTGACGTTGCCGGTGGTGGGCGTCACGGCGAACGCGCTGGCGGAAGAGAAACAGCGATGCCTGGAGTCAGGCATGGACAGCTGTCTGTCGAAACCGGTCACGCTGGACGTGCTGAAGCAGACCTTGTCGGTCTATGCGGAACGCGTCAGGAAAACGAGGATATAAAAAAGGCCCTTTCGGGCCTTTTTTATTTGCCCGGCGGCGCTTCGCTTGCGCGAACACCACCCGGCATTTACTGCGGTGATCAATCCTTGTCCGTTGCGCTCAGCGTCACGGAGGAGAGATAGTTCAGCAGGGCAATATCGTTGTCCACGCCCAGCTTCATCATTGCGGATTTCTTCTGGCTGCTGATGGTTTTAATACTGCGGTTCAGCTTCTTGGCAATCTCGGTCACCAGGAAACCTTCAGCGAACAGGCGCAGAACTTCGCTCTCTTTCGGTGACAGACGTTTGTCACCGTAGCCACCCGCGCTGATTTTTTCCAGCAGACGAGAGACGCTCTCAGGCGTGAACTTCTTGCCTTTCTGCAGCGCAGCGAGCGCTTTTGGCAGATCGGTCGGTGCGCCTTGTTTCAGCACAATCCCTTCGATGTCCAGATCCAGCACGGCGCTCAGGATCGCCGGGTTGTTGTTCATGGTCAGAACAATGATCGAGATGTCCGGGAAGTGACGTTTGATATATTTGATGAGCGTAATCCCATCACCGTACTTATCTCCAGGCATGGAGAGATCGGTAATGAGCACGTGCGCATCAAGCTTTGGGAGGTTATTGATCAGTGCTGTAGAGTCTTCAAATTCACCGACTACATTCACCCACTCGATCTGTTCAAGCGATTTGCGAATACCGAACAGTACAATCGGATGGTCATCGGCAATAATTACGTTCATATTGTTCATGTATAAGGCTACCTTGCTACAGCAAGCTTTTGACGTAGTCGTCAATGTCGCTGATGTATTTTTCAATGCCAGAGGCATCTTTCTCACGAATTAGATGTTCCAGCGTTTCACATAACTGCTTGCCGGGAACCAGATTAAGCATGGCAAACACCCCTTTAAGCCGGTGTGCTGTCTGCGCCAGCGCTGCAAAATCATTCGCAGCGGACTCAGTATACAACCGCTTAACATCATCTGGTACTGTATCAACAAAGAGTGAATAGTATCCGCTGGCGTGAAGCTCGGCGTTTTCATTGCCGCCTAACGGGGATTCCGTTATCTCATCCTGCGCCAGCTGCTCTTCTATTAGTTGTAGTACAGCTTCCTGCATCGCATTGCTTATATTAAAGTTGACGCGCAGCTGGCCAGGGCCGATTTTCCGCACGCCTGACTCATCATCGCTTAAAAGCAAGCCCGAGGCAGTAAGATTAGACGGATTATCCGTTAAAAACAGATCAAATTCTTGACTTGCCAGTCGTTCATCCGGCGTGATGCAGGCCGCGCCCCAGTTTTCTAACTGACGCACCACGATGTTGCGAATCTCGTTTGAGGTCACATCCACCATCGCCACCACGTCATCCAGCAGGCGCTCTTCATCTTCTTCCTGCGGATTGACGGCCATTTTCACGTGCAGAGAGTAGCGAGTGCCGAGCGATTCACGTGCTTTGATATTCAGGTGGCCGCCGAGCTTACGCGCCAGCTGATCGCACAGCCAGAAGGTCAGGGCGTTAGCCTTACCGTAATGATCGCTTTGTGTGTCATTCAGGAACGGGAAGTGCAGATTATCAATTTCACTCGTCGTGACGCCTTCACCGGTGTCCAGAATGCGGAACGTCAGGCGATCTTCTGCCGACTCGTCGGTGCTCACTTCGAGGGTGATCTTGCCGATCTGCGTGGTGGTCACGGCATACTGAATAATCATCAGCAGAATGCGACGTAGCGCTTCGCGATCGCCATGGCGTTCGTCATTCGCCGGTAAATGGTTGTTGATCAGCAGTTGCAGACCTTTACGCTTGATCACCGGCAGGACTTCCGGAACCACTTCATCGATCAGATCCTGAATGGAGAAGAGGGAAGGCGTACCTTTCCAGAAATCATTCTCCAGCATGTTCGCTAACTGGATCTCATCCACCATACGAACCAGCGAGTCGGCCTGGCAGGCAAGCTGGTGGCTTTCAGAGGTGTTTAACGCCGCCGCCTGGGTTGCCAGCGTTTTTAACGGCTGTTTGAAGGCGTCGCCAATATTCTGCATAAAGGCGGCGCGCCCCTGCTGGTTCTTCTCATACAGCCTTTGCGCCTGCTTGAGTTTCTTATTCACCAGCACTTCGCGATCCTGGTCGCGGATAATGAAGATTTGCGTGCGTGGGGCTACCTGACTGCGGAACTGACGGATCTCGTACAGTTCATTATTGATGGTGGCCTGAATAACCCCCTGGTGCTGATCCGCCATGGTGGTGATGTTCTGCAGGTTAAGATGCGGCAGCAGATGGTCTGCAATTTTATTGCTCATCACCGTGCGGTTCGCTTCCTGATCGTGGACTAATACGCCCAGCGGCAGCACGGAAACAATCTCTTCATTGAGCGCGCGTAACACGCGAAGTTCATTCGTGTTGCCCGCGGTAACCGCAGAGGCGTCGCTATGACGTCCCGGCTGGAAGCGGAAGGTGCTGTAGCCAAACAGGGCCAGCGCCAGCAGGCCGATATTCAGCAGCAACGGCAGCAAAATATTTTGCAGGGTATCGAGCAGCAGGGTGCCAAACGGTACCTGCCACACCAGGCGCATGCCGGTTGAGTTCAGTGACGAGGCAATTTCAATTTTCGAGCCGTTAAAGGAGATGGTGACGCTCTCTGCGGCCTCTTTGTCCGACGCCGCGCGCATGTTCTGGGTACTGCTGTCTGGCTCCATACGGAAGCTGTCGAGCGGCATATCCGGCGGGATCAAATCATTAATAGGCAAATCAAACGCCACGACCGTCGCCAGATGTCCCGGCTGGTTGAACGTGGTACGCAGGGTAAAATAGTGACCATTTTGCCAGGCCAGGCGGCGCAGCGATGAGAAACTTTCACGCTCATCAAGGGCATTCGCCTGCTGCAGCATTTCTGCACGGCGGGAATCGACAATGCCGCCAACGGTCGTCTCTTTAAAACCAGAAGAGAGATCTTTCAATGGCAGCGTCGAGATCAGGATCATGCTGTTGTCCTGACCATTCAGATAGTACATCGACCACGGCACCGTCTCGGCACCCCAGAGGGTATCCAGATAGGTTGAAATACGCTGCGTCATCTCAAGCGTTGCGCTGTCGTGAGAGCCAAAGATAAGCGCCTCAGTCTTACGCTGCGGTTTTTCGAGATAGTAGACATCCTGCTTAAGCCGGGTCTCCTGAAGCCCATCCCCCGATGCGCTTGCAGGCGCTGCGGCAATATTGTCGTAAATCTGCCAGGTGGCGTAGCGCCAGGTATCAATGCGCTTGTGGACGGCATGAGTGATATCAACCACCTGGTAGCTCTTGTCCTTCAGCCAGGCGTTTACCGCGCTCTGCACCATCACGCCCAGGGTGACTAATAACACAACGATCAAAAGAAGAAAGAAACGGGTGATGCTCCCGGGAAGAAGGGAGAATTTGCTCGGGGCGGTAGTTTCAGTCTGACTCATTGATATCTTTAACCCGTAATGGTCGTGCTCTGTGGCGATAGGGCAGTATAAAGGGTAATACCTGAATTTCCAGCGCCACTGGCCTGGAACAGGCGACTTTTTCAGGGAACACTGAGGAAGAGGCGATGTGCGTTAAAAGTGTACAAGTTCACGATGCGTGTACAAATAAAAGAAACTTCTCGCCAGTAAATAGCACGAATTAACAAGAAATTAAGTTTCTGCTGAATTTTTGCACGTTGGTTGACCCTCGTAACGGGATTAGTTAATAGTCGTTACAATTTAGTGCTGGTAGCACATAAAAAGAAAAGTTACGTAAAGAAGGGTAAAAAAAACCGAATGCGATGCATTCGGCTCAATTAGGGATAAACAGACATTCAAAACTGAATGACGGTAATAAATAAAGTTAATGATGATAGCGAGAGCTATTTTAGAGATTAGGTGCGATCTTGTTTTGTCATTCAGTGCTGTAACGATTTATATCCCAACACATTGAAATTTAATGGAATAATATTAATTTTGATAATAAATGCTAATTTTCTAAGCTATTTGTGCTTTGTAAAAGTTCCTTGATATTAACATTCTGAAACATGTTGATAGATGAATGAAACATCTTCAAAGTTTTCGTATCATATTCGCATTGGATTATTCTGTAATTTTGCGGAGAATGAAATTGCCGACTGGTTAATGAGGGTTAGCCAGTAAGCAGTGGCAATTATAAGGCATATAACAGAGGGTTAATAAAATGAAAGTTAAAGTACTGTCCCTCCTGGTACCAGCACTGCTGGTAGCAGGCGCAGCAAATGCGGCTGAAATTTATAACAAAGATGGCAACAAATTAGATCTGTACGGCAAAGTTGATGGTCTGCACTATTTCTCTGACGACAAGAGTGCTGACGGTGACCAGACCTACATGCGTCTTGGCTTCAAAGGTGAAACTCAGGTTAACGATCAGCTGACCGGTTACGGCCAGTGGGAATACCAGATCCAGGGCAACACAACAGAAAGCGACAACCAAGCCTGGACCCGTGTGGCGTTTGCTGGTCTGAAATTCGCTGAAGCGGGTTCTTTCGATTACGGTCGTAACTACGGTGTGATCTACGACGTAACGTCCTGGACTGACGTGCTGCCAGAATTTGGTGGTGATACCTACGGTGCAGACAACTTCCTGCAATCTCGTGCTAACGGCGTGGCAACCTACCGTAACCAGGACTTCTTTGGTCTGGTGGATGGCCTGAACTTTGCTCTGCAGTATCAGGGTAAAAACGGTAGCGTAAGCGGTGAAAACGACACCGGTCGTAGCACCCTGAAACAGAACGGTGACGGTTACGGTGCGTCCCTGACCTATAACCTGGGCGAAGGCTTCAGCATCGGTGGTGCAATGTCTTCTTCCAAACGTACCGCCGATCAGAACAACACGGCTAACCCAGCCCTGAAAGGCGAAGGCGATCACGCCGAAGTCTATACGGGTGGCCTGAAATACGATGCCAACAACATCTATCTGGCCGCGCAGTACTCTCAGACTTATAACGCAACACGTTTCGGCAACTCTCAGAGCAGCAGCGATATCTACGGTTTCGCTAACAAAGCGCAGAACTTCGAAGTGGTTGCTCAGTACCAGTTCGACTTCGGCCTGCGTCCATCCGTGGCTTACCTGCAGTCTAAAGGTAAGGACATCGAAGGGTATGGCGACCAGGATCTGCTGAAATATGTTGATGTGGGTGCGACTTACTACTTCAACAAAAACATGTCTACCTACGTGGATTACAAAATCAACCTGGTTGATGAAAATGAGTTCACCCGTCAGGCCGGTATCGGTACTGATGATATCGTCGCGCTGGGTCTGGTTTACCAGTTCTAATCGCGTCGTAGTATGACTCAGGGGCCTGATGGCCCCTTTTTTGTGCGTGTTTTTGGATCTCACAATTGACCCGTTTTGGTGTACTCTTGCCGCCCTGGCATGAGGATAATAATGAATGGATATGACTTTTTTACGCGCCAGCTTTCTGGCTATGCTTTTTTTCCTGACCGCATGTAACGATCCCGCCCCCGTGGCGAAAACCGACGCACCCGCTGCCACGGTGCTGGAAGGCAAAACGATGGGCACCTTCTGGCGCGTCAGCGTGATGAATCTCGATAAAACGCGCACGGAAGAACTTCGCGGCAAAATCCAGGCTCAGCTGGACGCCGACGATCAGCTGCTGTCGACCTACAAAAATGACTCGGCGCTGATGCGCTTTAACCTCTCCACCAGTACGTCTCTGTGGCCGGTGAGTGAAGCGATGGCTGATATCGTCACCGAGTCCATTCGCGTGGGATATAAAACCAACGGTGCGATGGACGTGACCGTCGGACCGCTGGTGAACCTCTGGGGATTTGGCCCGAATAAACAGCCGGTGGCGACGCCCGATCAGGCGGCTATTGATGATGCCCGTGCCCGGACAGGGCTGCAGCATCTGACGGTGATCAATCAGTACGGCCAACAGTACCTGCAAAAAGATATCCCCGATCTGTTTGTCGATCTGTCGACGGTAGGGGAAGGCTACGCGGCGGATCACCTTGCCGCGCTGATGACGCAGGAAGGCATTTCGCGCTATCTGGTCTCCGTGGGCGGCGCGTTAGTCAGCCGGGGCATGAACGCCAGCGATAAACCGTGGCGCGTAGCGATTCAAAAACCGACCGATCGGCAAAATGCCGTGCAGGCGATAGTCGATATCAACGGACATGGCATCAGCACCTCCGGGAGTTACCGTAACTATTACGAGCTTGACGGGAAGCGCATCTCGCATGTTATTGATCCGCAGACCGGGCGGCCGATCGCGCATAATCTGGTCTCTGTGACGGTGATTGCGCCGACGGCGCTGGAAGCCGATGCCTGGGATACCGGCTTAATGGTCCTCGGCCCGGAAAAAGCGAAAGAGGTGGTTCGTCAGGAAGGGCTGGCGGTGTACATGATCACCAAAGAGGGCGACGAGTTTAAAACCTGGAGCTCGCCGCAGTTCAACAGTTTCCTGGTGAGCGACAAAAATTAAAAAGCAAGGTTGCGGGTTTTTTATCAGTGGCACTCAGGCACGCTACAGGTATGCTTGTAAGAGGAGCTGATGATGAAAAATCCAACCTATATGACCGATGAGGATCGCTGGCAGGCTGTACTGGCTCGCGATCCGCGTGCTGACGATCAGTTTGTTTTTGCCGTGCAAACGACGGGGATTGTCTGTCGTCCGTCCTGCCGGGCACGTCACGCCCTGCGTAAAAACGTCCACTTTTATCCTGATGTTCACCATGCCATTGAGGCAGGGTTTCGCCCGTGCAAGCGCTGTATGCCGGATAAACGCGATCCGCAGCAGCAGAAGCTGGCGAAAGTGGAGCACGCCTGTCGCCTTCTGGAGCAGGATCCTGCGTTAACGCTGGACGGTCTGGCGCAGCAGGTGGCCATGAGTCCTTTTCACTTCCACCGGCTGTTTAAGTCCGTCACCGGAATGACGCCAAAAGCCTGGCAGCAGGCGGCGCGCGGTCAACGTCTGCGCACGGCGCTTGCCCAGGGGGATACCGTTACCGATGCCGTGCTGGCCGCAGGCTTTCCCGACAGCAGCAGCTATTATCGTAAAGCCACGGATGCGCTGGGTATGACGGCGAAGCAGTACCGCAAAGGCGACGTGGCGGTGCAATACGCCATCGATGACTGCTCATTAGGACGCTGTCTGGTCGCTGAAAGCGAGCGGGGGATTTGCGCAATACTGCTCGGTGATGACGATGCCGAATTAGCCGGGGAGCTGGCGACGCTGTTTCCAAAAGCAGAGCCCGCGCCGCAGGAAGATGCCTTCGCGCAGCGTATCCGCCAGGTGATTGCCAGTATTGATAACCGCGCAGCGCCGCTTGAACTGCCGCTGGATATACGCGGAACCGCGTTCCAGCAGCGAGTCTGGCAGGCCCTTCGTGAAATTCCCTGCGGTGAAACAGCAAGTTATCAGCAGGTGGCGCAGGCGATTGGACAACCCAACGCGGTACGTGCCGTCGCGGGTGCCTGTGCGGCAAACAGGCTGGCGATTGTGATCCCCTGTCACCGCGTTGTCCGTAACGATGGTGCACTGTCGGGTTACCGATGGGGGACGGCGCGAAAAGCGCTATTGCTAAAACGTGAGGCGAAACGCCAGGAGGGATAATGCTCGATCTTTTTGCGGATGCGGAACCCTGGCAGGAGCCACTGGCACCGGGGGCGGTTATTTTGCGTCGCTTCGCGCTCTCCCGTGCGGCGGCGCTGCTTGCGGGTATAGAAGAGGTGACGGCGGTTTCCCCTTTTCGCCATATGGTCACGCCGGGCGGTTACACGATGTCGGTGGCCATGGCGAACTGCGGCGAATTAGGGTGGGCGACGAATGAACGAGGCTACCTGTATGCGCCGAACGATCCCGCGACCGGCCAGCCGTGGCCCCCGATGCCTGCGGTTTTTCAGGCTCTCTGCCACGAGGCTGCCGTTGCCGCTGATTATCCTGACTTCCGACCGGATGCCTGCCTGATTAACCGCTACGCCGTTGGCGCGAAACTCTCCCTGCATCAGGATAAAGATGAACCCGATCTCCGCGCGCCCATCGTCTCGGTATCGTTAGGGCTTCCTGCCGTCTTCCAGTTTGGCGGATTACGCCGTAACGATCCGCTCAAACGCATTATGCTGGAGCATGGCGACGTGGTGGTGTGGGGCAGGGAATCGCGGCTGTATTATCACGGCATTCAGCCTCTGAAACCCGGGGTGCATCCCCTCACTGGCGAGTACCGTTTTAACCTGACGTTTCGCCAGGCAGGGTTTAGTAAACAAAAATAAGAATTATTCTTGATGTACACGCCGGGCAGTTTACACTGCTGGCTGATTTTTATTGTCCGGATTGCCTGCATGCAACTACTTCTCCTTGTCTGGCGTCAGTATCGCTGGCCCTTCATTGCCGTCATGGCGTTAAGCCTTGCCAGCGCCGCATTGGGTATTGGCCTGATCGCGTTTATTAACGTGCGGTTGATTGAAATGGTCGATACCTCACTCTCTGTTTTGCCAGAGTTTCTCGGCCTGCTGCTGCTGTTGATGGCGGTTACGCTTGGCTCTCAGCTGGCGCTAACCGCGCTCGGCCACCATTTCGTTTTCCGTTTGCGCAGCGAATTTATCAAGCGGATCCTGGACACTCAGGTTGAACGGGTGGAGCAACTTGGCAGCGCCTCCCTGCTGGCGGGGCTGACCAGTGACGTGCGGGCTATCACCATCGCGTTTGTTCGTCTGCCGGAGCTGGTGCAGGGGATCATTCTGACCTTTGGCTCGGCGGCTTATCTTGCCTGGCTCTCCAGTAAAATGCTGGCGGTGACCGCTCTGTGGATTGCCATTACCATCTGGGGCGGCTTTGTGCTGGTGTCACGCGTCTATAAACATATGGCGGTGCTGCGCGAAACGGAAGATAAACTGTATAACGATTACCAGACGGTGCTGGAAGGGCGCAAGGAGCTGACCCTGAACCGCGAGCGCGCCGAGTATATCTTCAATCATCTCTATATCCCGGACGCGCGCGAATATCGGCATCACATCATCCGCGCCGATACTTTCCACCTGAGCGCGGTGAACTGGTCAAATATCATGATGCTGGGTGCCATTGGCCTGGTATTCTGGATGGCGAACAGCCTGGGCTGGGCGGACACCAACGTGGCGGCAACCTACTCACTGACGCTGCTGTTTTTACGCACGCCGCTGCTCTCGGCGGTCGGCGCATTGCCCACCTTGCTGAGTGCGCAGGTGGCGTTTAACAAGCTCAAAAAATTCGACCTCGCGCCATTTAAGGCGGAATTCCCTCGCCCGCAAGCCTTCCCGGACTGGCATACGCTGGAGCTGCGCGACGTGACGTTCCGCTATCAGGACAACGCCTTCTCCGTGGGGCCGGTCAACCTGACGATTCACCGCGGCGAACTGCTGTTCCTCATCGGCGGTAATGGCAGCGGTAAATCCACGCTGGCGATGCTGCTCACCGGACTCTACCAGCCGCAGTCGGGCGAGATTTTGCTGGACGGTAAGGCGCTGAGTGCCGGGAAACCTGAGGACTACCGCAAGCTCTTTTCGGCGGTATTTACCGACGCCTGGCTGTTCGATCGGCTGCTCGGTCCTGAAGGGCAGCAGGCCAATCCTGTGCTGGTGGAAAAATGGCTGGCACAGCTGCAGATGTCGCACAAGCTGGAGCTGCAGGACGGTAAAATTCTTAACCTGAAGCTCTCTAAAGGGCAGAAGAAGCGCGTGGCGCTGCTGCTGGCGCTGGCGGAAGAGCGCGATATCATTCTGCTGGACGAATGGGCGGCGGATCAGGATCCTCACTTCCGCCGTGAGTTCTATCAGGTGCTGCTGCCGCTGATGCAGGAGATGGGCAAAACCATTTTCGCCATTAGCCACGACGATCACTACTTCATTCACGCTGACCGTCTGCTGGAGATGCGCGATGGCAAGCTGAGCGAGTTGACCGGTGACGAGCGTGAGGCGGCCTCGCGTGATGCGGTGGCGCGCACGGCCTGATGCCCTCACCCTAACCCTCTCCCACAGGGAGAGGGGATAGATCGTGGCCGTAATGCCGTTTTTTTCTTCATCCCGTCCCGTTGTTTATTCTTATTTACATATCCTCGCGCTATGCTTAACGCCAACTCATTTAATGGATTTATGATTGATGTCGGTATTAAAGAAAAACAGCGCCAGGCAGCGCGATCAGGAGCGTGCGCGACTCATCTGGCTTCTCACGACCGATAAAGCGGTCACTTCTACGTTATTAGGCAAACTGACCCTGGCTGAGCAATATGATGTCGGCACTTTAGCCGACGATATTGCTGAGGTAGGTGCGCTGGTTGCTCATTTACCCCCGCCGGATCTGGCGGATACGCTCGAAGCACTTCCCTCCGAAGAGCGTCACGCCCTGTGGCGTCTGGTGCAGGATCACGAGCGCGGGCAGGTACTGCTTGAAGCTTCGGAAAACGTCTGGGATGACCTGATCGACGAGATGAGCGACCGGGACATCCTCGATGCGCTGCAAACGCTGGATATCGACGAACAGATTTACCTTGTACAACACCTGCCGCGTAACCTGACCGGTCGCCTGCTGGCCTCCCTGCCTGCCGATGAGCGCGCGCGTGTCCGTCAGGTGATGCACTACGAGAAAAATAGCGTCGGCGCGATCATGGAGTTTGGCGTTATCACGGTGCGTCCGGACGTCACGCTCGGTACCGTGCAGCGCTACCTGCGTCGCCTGGGCAAGATGCCGGATAACACCGATAAACTGTTCGTTACCTCGCGGGATAAAACCCTGCTGGGCGAGCTGGAGCTGAAAACGATCCTGCTTAACAGCAACCAGCGGCGAGTCAGTGAGGTGATGGAAAACGAGCCGATGGTCTTCTCTCCGGAAGACGATGCTGAAAAAGCGGCACGTACCTTCGAACGTGACGACCTCGTGAGTGCGGCCGTCGTGGATTCCGTCGGCAAGCTGATGGGCCGTCTGACGGTTGATGAGATCGTTGACGTGGTCTACGAAGAGACCGATAACGACCTGCGCGCGCTCGGGGGGATCAGCGCCGAAGATGACGTCCACGCCTCCGTCGGTAAGGCGGTGAAAACGCGCTGGGCGTGGCTTGCCATTAATTTGTGTACCGCCTTTATCGCCTCCCGCGTAATCGATGGCTTTGAACACACCATTTCACAGCTGGTGGCCCTGGCGTCATTGATGCCGATTGTGGCCGGGATTGGCGGCAACACCGGAAACCAGACCATCACGATGATCGTCCGCGCGCTGGCGCTGGAAAATATTCAGCCCGGCAATTTCGCCTTTCTGATCTTCAGAGAGATGGGGGTGGCGCTGATCAACGGCCTGGTGTGGGGCGGCATTATGGGGGGCATCACCTGGTGGCTGTATGACGATATGGCCTTAGGCGGGGTGATGATGCTGGCGATGGTGCTGAATTTACTGGTGGCATCGATGATGGGGGTCATTATTCCACTGACCATGACCAAACTGGGGCGCGACCCCGCGGTGGGGTCGAGCGTGATGATCACTGCCATCACCGATACCGGTGGTTTCTTTATTTTTCTTGGGCTTGCAACGCTTTTTCTGCTTTAAGACGACGTTTAATGCGGGCGGGAAGCAGTGCCATGAGGATAATCCCCCCCAGCACGCCAATCGCCAGGTTACCGGTTGATACCGTTGCGGCGACCGTCACCAGCATCACGACGGTTTCCGCAACCGGTGCATTTTTTACCGTTGCGGGCTGAATGCTGTGCCAGCTGAAGGTTTTGATGGCGACTATCGCCATAATGCCTGCCAGCACCGCCATCGGAATTTTAGCCATCACGTCGCTCAGCGCCGTCACCAGCACCAGTAAAACGATACCAGCCGCTAACGTTGAAATACGGCTTCGGCCTTTCCCCATCTCCACGTTGACGATGGTTTGTCCAATCATCGCGCAGCCTGCGATCCCGCCATAGAGCCCGGCCAGGATATTGCCCACGCCCAACCCGATGCTTTCACGGCGTTTACTGGACGGTGTGACGGTCAGTTCATCCACCAGCTTCGCCGTCAGCAGTGACTCCAGCAGCCCGACGAACGCAATGCTTAACGCGCACGGCCAGATAATGCTTAACGTTTCTATGTTCAGGGGGACCAGCAGTTCCGTCAGTCCCGGTAACCCGCCACTCATCGAGCCTTCATCACCCACCGTCGGCAGAATTTGCCCGCTGGTAACGGTAAACAACGTGAGCACCACTATCGCAATCAGCGGGGAAGGGATGCTTTTGATATAGCGCGGCACCCACAGCACGATAAGCAGCGTGAGCACGAACAGGCCGACGATTAACGGGCTTCGGCTCCAGAAGTGCGGAACCTGAGCAAAGAAAATTAAGATGCCGAGGGCGTTAACAAACCCGGTCATCACCGACTGAGGGATAAAGCGCATCAGCCTTGCCATGCCCAGTGCGCCAAACAGTATTTGGATCACCCCCGCCATGAGAACCGCCGGAAGAATGTACTGCACGCCGTGCTGGTGCACCATCGGGCCAATAACCAGCGCCACGGAACCGGCCGCCGCCGTGACCATCGCCGGACGACCGCCCAGCACAGACAAAGCAAAACACAACACCACGGAGGCGATCAGGCTGACTTTGGGATCAACGCCTGCAACCACCGAAAATGAGATCACTTCAGGGACCAGGGCCAGGGCGGTAATGACGCCCGCCAGCGTTTCACGCATCAGAAGTTTTGGCGAGCTAAGGACCGTGGTGACGCGGTCTTCGCCGGGTACAGCAGAATGGGGTAAGGACATAACTTTTCGCAGATTAGGGCAGGCTTCCGTGCGCGCGATCACAAAACGCCACATACTAGCCAGTAAACCCACGATTTACCAGCCACATCGATAATTCCTTACAAACAACCCACCATTAAATTTCACAATTACAATAATTTCGTAACCTTTAAACAATATTTAAAAGTTGTTACCGTGCCTCCGCAGCTTTTTTCACCTGCAATTTCCACGCATCAAGCACTTTTACACTAAGGCATAAATTATGAAAAAAATGACTGCCATGCTCTTTTCTCTGGCCGTGGGGCTTAACACCGTCTCTATGGCGGCGAAAGCTGACACCCCTAAAGAGCAGGAAACGGACGTCCTTTTAATTGGTGGCGGTATCATGAGCGCCACGCTGGGAACCTATCTGCAAGAACTTCAGCCGGACTGGTCCATGACCATGGTCGAGCGCCTTGATGGCGTGGCGCAGGAAAGTTCGAACGGCTGGAACAACGCCGGTACCGGACATTCGGCACTCATGGAACTGAACTATACGCCGCAGAAAAAGGACGGTTCCATTAGTATCGAGAAGGCGGTAGAGATCAACGAAGCGTTTCAGATCTCACGCCAGTTCTGGTCTCACCAGGTCAACAGCGGCGTGATGCATGACCCGCACTCCTTCATTAACACCGTACCGCACATGAGCTTTGTGTGGGGCGAGCAGAACGTCAACTTCCTGCGCGCGCGTTACGCTGCGCTGCAGCAGAGCACGCTCTTCCGTGGGATGAAATACTCTGAAGACCACGCTCAGATCAAAGAGTGGGCGCCGCTGGTGATGGAAGGTCGTGACCCGAACCAGAAAGTGGCCGCGACCCGGACCGAAATTGGTACCGACGTTAACTATGGCGAAATTACCCGTCAGCTGGTGACGTCTCTGAAGAAGAAAGAGAACTTCAACCTGCAGCTCAGCACCGAAGTGCGTGGTTTTAAGCGCAACGCGGATAACAGCTGGAGCGTGACCGTTGCCGATCTGAAAAACAACGAAGCCGAGCACGTCATCAAGGCGAAGTTTGTCTTTATTGGTGCCGGTGGGGCGGCGCTGAAACTGCTGCAGGAGTCCGGTATTCCTGAAGCTGACGACTATGCGGGCTTCCCGGTTGGCGGTCAGTTCCTGGTATCCGAGAATCCGGAAGTGGTGAATCGTCATCTGGCAAAAGTGTACGGTCAGGCTTCCGTCGGTGCACCGCCGATGTCTGTTCCGCACATCGACACCCGTATGCTTGACGGTAAGCGCGTGGTGCTGTTCGGACCGTTCGCGACCTTCTCCACCAAGTTCCTGAAAAATGGCTCCCTGTGGGATCTGCTCAGCGCCACGACCACCTCTAACGTCAAGCCGATGATGGACGTGGGTCTGGATAACTTCGATCTGGTGAAATATCTCATCAGCCAGGTGATGCTCTCTGACGAGGAACGCTTCGAGGCGCTGAAAGAGTACTATCCGCAGGCGAAGAAAGAAGACTGGCGTCTGTGGCAGGCGGGACAGCGCGTTCAGATCATCAAGCGTGACCCGAAAGAGGGCGGCGTGCTGCGTCTGGGTACGGAAGTGGTGAGCGATAAGGATGGCACGATTGCCGCGCTGCTGGGCGCGTCACCGGGTGCATCTACTGCTGCGCCAATCATGCTGCACCTGATGGAAAAAGTGTTTAAAGATAAAGTTGCCAGCCCGGAATGGCAGGCGAAGCTGAAAACGATTATTCCATCCTACGGTACGAAGCTGAACGGGAATGTCGACGCGACGGAGCAGGAGCTGGAATACACCAGCCGCGTATTGCAGTTGCAATATGTGAAGCCGCAGGCAGCGGATGCTGCGCCAAAGGCGGAACTGAAGCCTCAGGCTGAAAACAAACCGGTTGCGGATATCGCCCTGTAAGGTAAAAGCAAAACGGTAACATTCGTTACCGTTTTTAGTGTTGTAGGTCGGGTAAGGCGAAGCCGCCACCCGACTTAATTTCAACGTACTACCGCTTGTCCGACATTCTCATCCGCTTTCCATACGCGGTATTTCACTTCTACGTTTTCAGGCGTATACACCACGACAGGCAACTTGCTGTTATAGCGCAGCAGACTGTTATCACCCAGATATGCCGTTACAAATTTCTTCTCTTTCTTGCCGTCCGGGCACGCCATCATGGTGGAGACGGGGGAGGTCACTTTGTCGAAGACGTAGTAATCGTAGCCCCAACCTTCCAGCGTTTTGCTCTCCAGCTGGCCGCCCAGTCGGTGCTGGTTACAATCCACTTCCAGCGTTTTACCAATCAACAGCTCCACTTTGTAGTTCGCTTCGTCCTGCAGAACCGGTAGCTGAATCACCTGACGTTTCATCCCTTTGTCCGCTTTCGGATAGGGGGCAACTTTTTCCAGCGGCTGCTCTTTTTGGGTTTCGCTGGCGAAAGCGCCGGTGCTGATGCACGCGGCAATCAGGGCGATGGCAAATTTAGGTGCGTTTTTCATTGTCATTCCTTTATGTCAAAACGAGCCGAATCAGATTAGCATAACACTTATGAATGATTAGCGTCATTTACTTACATTTTCAATATAAGTGGTGTAATGAACCTGACTTGCACTATAAATCCAGTTTTTTGTGCTGAAATGGTATCTGGCGGCAGATCGTGTTATTTTGAACACCACATAATGTTATTCATCTGTAAAGGGAAGAGAGATGGTTCGTGCAAAACTGAAAACACCTGAAGGCCGCAAGTTCCTCCTGGCGCTACTGGTTGTGTTTATGATTGCGGCCGCGTGCGTGGGGCGGGCAACCATTGTTGGCGTTATCGAACAGTACAACATTCCTCTCTCCGCCTGGACCACCAGCATGTATGTTCTGCAATCGGCGATGATCTTCGTTTACAGCCTTGTCTTCACCGTTCTGCTTGCCATCCCGCTGGGTATTTTCTTCCTGGGTGGACGTGAGAAGCACTAAGCGCCGACGTGCGATAAGGAAGCCATCCTGCGGGGTGGCTTTTTTATGCATAAAAAAAACCAGCCATAAGAGGCTGGTTTTCAATGTATTTTTGGTCGGCACGAGAGGATTTGAACCTCCGACCCCCGACACCCCATGACGGTGCGCTACCAGGCTGCGCTACGTGCCGACGCATAAAAAGATACTACTCGATTCCGTTTCGAATGCAAGAGAATCTGTCGCTAACTGGTTTATAATTAATCAGTTAGCGATAAAGCGCTTCTCATCCGTCAGGACCTGCAGCAACAGGCTCAGCTGCGGTTTCTGGTCCTTCAACCGTACACCCTGCAGATTATACGTCTGGTAATTTCCGTTACTGTTCAGCACCAGCGTCAGCGTCGGTGTGGTCACCGCCAGCGTGTTACCGTCTGCTGATGTCACCCAATTATGGCGGCGCGCGGCGCTGAAGAGATCCTGCCCCTGAGAATACTCGTTTGCTGGCGTACTGACGTGCAGCAGGCGTTGCATCAGGGTCGTCATAACATCTTTATGTTCAGTGAGCATATTGATGCGCTGCGCAGGCGTTCCCGGCCAGTGGATCACCAGCGGTACATGCAGGTTCGGGCGTGACCAGCTCATGCTCTTCGTTTCGTCGCCGAGCGGTACACCATGGCCTGCGGTCACAATCACGACAGTGTTATCGAGCTTGCCTGATTCGCGTAGCGCGTCAAGAACGCGGCCGATCTGCGCGTCAACATTGCTGGCCGCACGGCTGTATCGGCGGGCAAAGCCAGTCTGGTTGCTGTCGTCAAGCGTGGTGCCGTTAAAGGCCACCCACGAGAACCAGCGGTTATCTTCCTGGGCGTAGCGCTGCAGCCAGTTTATCCACTGGTTTGCGGTCTGGGTATCAGACTGGCTCTGCGCAGCAGGCAGCGAGAAATCAGACAACAGCGCCTGGCGGTAGAGTGGGCTGTTAAAGCCATCGGATGAGAACAACCCTAACTGATAGCCTTGCTGATTCAGTCCGGTAATTAGCGCCGCAGGAATGCGCGCAGCCAGAACGCCATCCATGTATCCGGCAGAAATGCCATAGAACAGGCCAAAGATGCCCGCATCGGTAGTGTTCCCGGAACTCATATGCTGGGTGAACGAGACGTTTTGACTCGCGAAATCGGCCAGCGCAGGCATCTGCTTCTCGTAACGGGAATAGTTCAGACCATCGACGGTAATCAGCAGGACGTTTTGTCCGCGGCCCATATCGCGATAGCGCAGTTCACTCAGCGGATACTGAACGCTGACCGCTTCCGGATTACCCTGTTCGATCAGACGACGCTGATACTCCTGGGCATCTAACAGGCCGTGTTTCTCAAGGAAGCGACGGGCCGTCATTGGGTACGAGAGCGGCAGGTTGGCACGCTGCATCGTAATGGGGCGATAGAAGTTCGCATCCGCCCAGATGTACATGATGTGCGAACTGATAAATGAGATGAAAAAGAGTGCGGCGACGGGCTTCGCGTAGTGGCGGCGTCGGGTCAGGCTGCGGAGCTTTTGCCAGCTCCAGGTGGCGAACAACATCTCAATCAGCAGGATCACCGGGACGCTGATAAACATCAGCTGCCAGTCACGAGCCGTTTCGTTCTGGTCAGGGTTGATCACCAGTTCCCAGACGATAGGGTTAAGATGCAGGTGGAAACGGGTGAACACTTCACTGTCGATAAGCAGCAGCGTCATCCCTGCTGTGGCAAGGATTGCGGATAAGAACCGCATCAGACGCTGCGACATGACGATAAACGTCAGAGGAAACAGGATCAGCAGATAGGTGGCGAATACCAAAAAGCTAAAGTGACCGACAACGCTTATCCAGGAGTAGATACGCCCGGTTAGCGTGGTTGGCCAGTCTGCGACAAACAGATAACGACAGCCAATCACCGCCGCTAACAGAATGTTAAACAGGGCAAACCAGTGTCCCCAGCTGACCATCTGGGAGACTTTTTCACGGTAGCGCTGACGATTCGTCACCATAAACTGTTGTTCGTTTCCCTTAATGGGCCTGGTCGTTGCTGACGGATGACTGTAACGCCTGGGCGAAAGATTTTGCGATCGCCTGACGCTGAGCCGGAGCAACGCTGGTGTTGATAAGGTTGGTGACCATATTTCCCAAAACCATCAGGGAGAGATCGGTCGGCGTTTTATGTTTTTCCAGTACGTTGACCAGCTCACTGAGCAGTTGTTCAACGTGTTCATCACTGTAGCGGGAATGTTGTGGCATAAATCAAAATCAGTTTGTTGATGAAAGGGCAACATATTACCGTAGCAACAGCTTTTTTTCCCCTTTTTTATCTGTTGTTGCACACATGTCCTGGTGGTGGTTGAATACCGCCCGGTCTAAAAGGAGAGTTTATCATGAGTCTGGAAATCAACCAGATTGCCTTGCACCAGCTTATCAAGCGTGATGAGCAAACCCTTGAAGTGGTGCTACGCGATTCGTTACTGGAACCCACGGCGACCGTTGTGGAAATGATGGCTGAGTTGCATCGCGTCTACAGCGCCAAAAATAAAGCCTATGGTCTGTTCAGCGAAGAGAGTGAACTGGCTGATAGCCTGCGCCTGCAGCGTCAGGGGGAAGAGGATTTCCTGGCGTTTAGCCGCGCGGCCACCGGGCGTCTGCGCGACGAGCTGGCAAAATATCCGTTCGCCGACGGCGGCATCGTCCTGTTCTGCCACTATCGCTACCTGGCGGTAGAGTATCTGCTGGTTACCGTGCTGAATAACTTGAGCAGCATGCGCGTGAATGAGCAACTGGATATCAGCTCGACGCATTATCTGGATATCAACCATGCGGATATTGTGGCGCGGATTGATTTGACCGAGTGGGAAACCAACCCGGAATCGACCCGCTACCTGACCTTCCTGAAAGGGCGTGTGGGCCGTAAAGTGGCCGATTTCTTTATGGATTTCCTCGGCGCCAGCGAAGGACTTAACGCCAAAGCGCAGAACAAAGGGCTGTTGCAGGCGGTAGATGACTTTACGGCTGAGGCGCAGCTCGATAAATCTGAACGCCAGAACGTGCGTCAGCAGGTTTACAGCTACTGCAACGAACAGCTGCAGGCGGGGGAAGAGATTGAGCTGGAGTCGCTGTCAAAAGAGCTGGCGGGCGTTAGTGAAGTCAGCTTCCAGGCGTTCACCGCAGAGAAAGGCTATGAGCTTGAAGAAAGCTTCCCGGCGGATCGCAGTACGCTGCGTCAGTTAACCAAATTTGCCGGGAGCGGCGGTGGGTTAACCATCAACTTCGATGCCATGCTGCTGGGGGAACGTATCTTCTGGGATCCTGCCACCGATACGCTGACCATCAAAGGCACGCCTCCAAACCTGCGCGATCAGCTTCAGCGTCGCACCTCAGGCGGTAAATAATCGCCATAAAAAAACCCCGCCGAAGCGGGGTTTTTCTCGACAGGTTTGCGATTACGCGCGAACGAAGTCGATGTGAGTCAGTTTTGGCTTGAACGCGTGACGCTGAACAGCCTGAACTTTCACTTTTTCTTCTTTACCGCCAACAACGATGGTCAGAACTTCGCTGTAGAATTCAGCTTTGGTCTGCAGGTTCCATACTTTGTCGTGATCCAGTTCGATTGCAACTGGAGCAGCTTCGCCACCGTAAACGATAGCCGGGAACTTGTTAGCGTTACGCAGGCGGCGGCTCGCACCCTTACCCTGCACGTTACGTACTTCTGCTTCGATAGTGAACATTGATTTCTCTCTGTATTTAAAACCCTACTACAGGCGACCCAGCAGCAGGTGAGTGTTCTGCCCCACGGATGTGAAGCGGGCGGCATTTTATACTCAAACGCCGCTCACATCAATGAAAAGTCCTGCTAACCACGCAATTCGTTTGCCCGACGGTAGCGACCTTCATAGTCAAAGACCTTCTCACGTACCTGCCAGAACTGGCCTTTTTTGCGGGCGACAACAAAATCCGGATGGCGCAGCAGCGCCTGCTGATGCACGATATCCGCCACGGTGATCCAGCGCAGCGGCACGCCAGGCGTGCGGGTATGCGGGCGAATAAACAGTTGCTCAAATGCCGTGCGCTGGGCTGGCGTCTGTACCCGGAACCGCTCGCTGACGTCAGCGCCGTCCTCGTCGTAATAGGTAATTTTTAGCCACTCGCCTTTTTCATCCGCGCCCGGCTGTAAGGCCATGCCGGAACAGCGCAGCACCAGCGCATCTTTCAGCTTCAGCGCCGCTTTCAGCATGTCGTCCGGGTCGACCAGCACCGTGTCGCACTCACGGCAGCGGCGGGCGGCAATGTCATTTTCGGCGTTGCACTGTGGACAGTTTTTGAAACGAAAACGGAAATCGCACTGCTCGCGATGCCCGTCATCATCTTCAAACCAGCCCTGACAGCGGCGGCCAAAGTGTTCGATCAGCGTGCCGTCGGCGGTGGTTTTCCCCCAGAAGGTGTTGGCAAACCCGCAGGCTGGACAAAACACCTGTACCGGCACGTTGTCACTTTTGCCTTTTGGCGTGCCCACTTCGGGAGAGTAAAGATCGTGCGGGTTACCGGCGTAATCGAGGATCAGACAGTCAGTTTTGCCCGGTGCCAGGCGCAGACCACGACCGACAATCTGCTGATACAGGCTGACGGATTCCGTCGGGCGCAAAATCGCAATCAGGTCGACGTGCGGGGCGTCAAAACCGGTGGTTAGCACGGAAACATTCACCAGATAGCGGAACTGCTGGGCTTTAAACGCCTCAATCAGTCTGTCACGCTCAGGGCCGGGCGTTTCGCCGGTAATTAACGCGGCGTCGTCAGCGGGGAGCAGTCCGGTAATTTCTCGCGCGTGCTCGACTGTCGCGGCAAAGATCATCACCCCTTTGCGCGTCGCGGCAAACTCCTCAATCTGGCTGATGATATGCGGCGTTATGCGCTTTTGCTTATTCAACTCCTGGTTGAGATCCGCTTCGCTGAATAAGCCGTTGCTCTGCGCCTGTAACCGGCTGAAGTCGTACTGTACCACCGGCATATCCAGCCGCTCGGGCGGCGTCAGGTAGCCGTGTTTAATCATGTAGCGCAGCGGAAGTTCGTAGATACAGTCGCTGAACAGCGCTTTTTCATCGCCACGCACCATGCCGTGATAATGAAAGCGGTAAATCCAGCCTTTGCCCAGGCGAAACGGGGTTGCCGTCAGGCCCAGCAGGCGTAAGTGAGGGTTCACCTCTTTCAGGTGCGTGAGGATTTGCTGATACTGGCTGTCGTCGTCATCGCTGATGCGGTGACACTCGTCGACAATCAGCAGCGAAAATTCGCTGCGAAACAGATCCAGGTTGCGAGCGACCGACTGCACGCTGCCAAAGACAACCTTACCGTGGCTCTCTTTACGCTTGAGCCCGGCGGCGAAAATATCGGCCTCCAGCCCCAGCGCGCAATACTTGGCGTGGTTCTGCGCGACCAGCTCTTTGACGTGCGCCAGCACCAGCACGCGGCCACGCGCCAGGCGGGCCAGCTCGGCAATGACCAGGCTTTTGCCTGCGCCGGTCGGGAGGACAATCGCTGCCGGTTCCCGGTGTTTGCGAAACCAGGCGAGGGTGGCGTCAACGGCTTCCTGCTGATAGGGACGAAGTGTAAAAGTCATGGTGTCTCAGTTTCGTTAATCCGCATATAGTATGCCACGAAACTTTTTCCCTTGAGTGGCGCAACCAGACCATTATACTGAACCGTTCCTGACTGCTTCTTTTTCGGACGCACGGTCCGACTTCCAGCACCATTAAGGCTAAAAAGATTTCATGCGACTTGATAAGTTTATCGCTCAGCAACTCGGCGTAAGCCGCGCTATTGCCGGGCGCGAAATTCGCGCCAGCCGCGTTACCGTGGATGGCGACATTGTGAGAGACAGCGCTTTCAAACTTCAACCTGAGCATCAGGTTGAATACGACGGCAATCCGCTGACCCAGCAGAACGGCCCGCGCTACTTCATGCTCCACAAGCCGGAAGGCTACGTCTGCTCAACGGACGATCCCGATCACCCGACGGTACTCTATTTCCTCGACGAACCGGTGGCGCATAAGCTGCATGCCGCGGGCCGCCTCGACATCGACACCACCGGGCTGGTGCTGATGACCGACGACGGGCAGTGGTCACACCGTATTACTTCCCCACGTCACCACTGCGAGAAAACCTATCTGGTCACGCTGGAGTCGCCGGTTGCGGATGACACGGCAGAGCAATTCGCGAAAGGCGTTCAGCTGCATAATGAAAAAGACCTGACTAAACCGGCGGTGCTGGACGTGATCACGCCGACGGAAGTCCGTCTTACCATCAGCGAAGGGCGTTACCATCAGGTTAAACGCATGTTTGCCGCAGTGGGTAACCGCGTTGTCGGTCTGCATCGCGAACGTATTGGCGCAATCGCGCTCGATCCCGACCTGGCGCCTGGCGAATATCGCCCGCTGACGGAAGAAGAGATCGCCAGCGTCGGTCTGCCTTCGCACTAATTTCAGGAGATTTCTGTGACCACCAGGCCACACTCGTCGTTCAAAATTGTCTTCATTCTTGGCCTGCTGGCCATGTTGATGCCGCTGTCTATTGATATGTATCTGCCCGCGCTGCCGGTCATTTCCGCGCAGTTTGGGGTACCGGCAGGCAGCGCACAGATGACGCTCAGCACCTATATTCTCGGCTTTGCTCTCGGCCAGTTATTGTACGGCCCGATGGCCGACAGCCTGGGGCGCAAACCGGTTATTCTGGGCGGAACGCTGGTCTTTGCCGGGGCGGCGGTGGCCTGCGCGCTGGCGCAAACCATCGATCATCTGATTTTCATGCGATTTTTGCACGGTCTGGCCGCTGCTGCAGCGAGTGTGGTGATCAACGCCCTGATGCGTGATATCTACCCGAAAGAAGAGTTCTCCCGCATGATGTCGTTTGTCATGCTGGTGACGACGATTGCGCCGCTGGTGGCTCCGATGGCCGGTGGGGCGGTTCTGGTGTGGTTTAGCTGGCATGCGATTTTCTGGATCCTGGCGCTGGCCGCACTGCTGGCCTCTGCAATGATTTTCTTCTTTATTGATGAAACGCTTCCTGCCGAGCACCGCCAGAAATTCCACATTCGCACCACAATAGGTAACTTTGCCTCGCTGTTTCGCCACAAGCGCGTGCTGAGCTATATGTTGGCAAGCGGGTTCAGCTTCGCCGGGATGTTCTCCTTCCTGAGCGCCGGGCCGTTTGTTTATATCGAGCTGAACCATGTTTCTCCGCAGCACTTCGGCTATTATTTTGCGCTCAATATCGTCTTCCTGTTTGTACTGACTATTATTAACAGCCGCTTTGTCCGGCGGGTCGGCGCGCTGAACATGTTCCGCGCCGGGCTGTGGATCCAGTTTGTGATGGCTGTCTGGCTGGTGGTCAGTGCATTCCTGGGCGTGGGCTTCTGGGCGCTGGTGATTGGCGTGGCGGCCTTTGTGGGCTGCGTGTCGATGATATCCTCAAATGCGATGGCGGTGATCCTCGATGAATTCCCGCATATGGCGGGAACTGCATCGTCACTGGCGGGGACGTTCCGCTTCGGCATTGGCGCCATCGTCGGGGCATTACTGTCTATGGCGACCTTCACCACGGCCTGGCCTATGCTATGGGCGATGGCGTTTTGCGCAACCAGCTCCGTCCTCTTCTGTCTTTATGCCAGCCGGCCACGGAAAGCGGCTCATTGATGAGCAGATAAGGCCCGACAGGGCCTTTTTTGTTGATACATATCAACCAAACCCGCGTTCGTTTATCCCGTGTTTGTTTATTTTATGTAAAATCTATTTATGTAAAAAGTCACATCATTGTATTCAAAAAGGTTGAGTTAGATCGCAGAAACGGGTACATATAGCGCCGACGCGAACCTCTATACCGATAAAAAAGCGCTGAATAGTGCAGGTTAGCGATGATGTGTTACTATAAATGTAAATAAATTGTGAAGTAAATTTTGCTTCCGGGGAACGAACGTGAATACATTACAACTCTCCATTGTCCATCGCTTGCCCCAGAGCTATCGCTGGTCGGCGGGTTTTGCAGGTTCGAAAGTTGAACCGATTCCGCAAAACGGCGCGGGCAGTGACAATTGCCTCGTGGCGCTCAAACTGTTGAGCCCAAGCGACGAAAATGCGTGGCGGGTGATGGAGCGTCTCAGTCAGGCCCTGACGGATATCGAAGTGGACAGCTCCGTACTGGAGTGCGAAGGCGAGCCGTGCCTGTTTGTTAAAAGCCAGGATGAATTTGCCGCCACCTGCCGTCTGAAAAACTTTGGTGTTGCGATTGCTGAGCCTTTTTCCGGCCAGTACCCGTTCTGAGCGCTAGTCTGCTGCCAGCAGCTGGCGCGTGTAGCTCTGCGTTGGCGCAGTAAATACGCGCTGGCATTCCCCCTGTTCGACCACCTCACCCTGTCGCAAAACAATCACCTGATGGCATAGCGCCCGCACCACCTGCAGATCGTGGCTGATGAAGATATAGGCCAGCCGATGCTTTTCCTGTAGTCCTTTCAGCAATGCCAGAATCTGCGCCTGGACGGTTCTGTCCAAAGAGGAGGTGGGTTCATCCAGAATAATCAGCTCCGGTTTCAGGATCAGCGCACGGGCGATGGCGATACGCTGGCGCTGCCCGCCGGAAAATTCCGCAGGATAACGGTGACGGGTATCGGGATCTAAGCCCACTTCGGCCATCGCCTGTATGACCTCCTGCTCACGCTGCTGCGCGTTCAGGCCGGGCTGGTGAACGCGCAAACCCTCTTCGACAATCTGCAATACGCTGAGCCGCGGGTTAAGCGAGGAGTTGGGATCCTGAAACACCACCTGCATACGCGGGCGCACCGGCAGCATCTGGCGGCGGTTCCAGCGGTGCAGCGGCATGTCGTCAAAAAGGATCTCGCCCTGAGAGGCAATTAAGCGCAGCAGTGCCAGACCGGTGGTGCTTTTACCCGAACCGGATTCGCCCACCAGCCCCAGGGATTCACCGGGACGCAGCGAGAAGCGGATATTTTTCAGGACCGGGTTTGGGTCGACGATACGCCGCAGAATGCCTTTGCGTATCGGGAAGGAGACGGACAAATCCTCAACGCGCAGCAGCGGAGTGCTGTCCGCCGTGAGCGGAACCGGGTCGCCGGAAGGTTCGCTGTTGAGCAGACGTTGCGTATAAGGGTGCTGTGGCGCGCTCAGCAGCGTGGATGCGCTATTCTGTTCAACGCATCGGCCGTTTTGCATGACCGCGACGCTGTCCGCCAGCTTTTTCACAATACTCAGGTTGTGCGTGATAAAAAGCAGGCTCATGTTCAGCTCGTCGCGCAGCTCCCGCAGCAGCGTCAATATTTGCGCCTGCACCGTCACGTCCAGCGCCGTCGTCGGCTCGTCGGCAATTAACAGTTCGGGCCGGGTGAGCAGAGCCATGGCAATCATCACTCGCTGGCGTTCACCGCCGGAGAGCTGATGCGGAAAATCATTCAGCCGTTTGGCCGCATTGCGTATGCCCGTCCGTTCAAGACAATCCAGTATTTCCCCTCGCGCAGCCTCTTTGCGCATGCCCCGGTGCAGAGACAAGACTTCATAGAGCTGTTTCTCCAGGGTATGCAGGGGGTTGAGAGAGACCATGGGCTCCTGGAAGATCATGGCAATTTTATTGCCGCGAATACCGCGCAGGGTATGTTCGTCGGCATGAAGCAGTGAACTGCCGTGAAAAAGAATATCCCCCTGCGGATAGCTCGCCGGTGGTGAAGGCAGCAGCCGCAGGATAGAGAGCGCTGAAACACTCTTACCTGAACCGGATTCCCCCACCAGGGCCAGCGTTTCACCGCGCTGGATCTGCAGCGACAAATCGGTGACCACGGTGCGCGTCTCACCCTGTTTCGAGAAAGCAATCGACAGGTTATCAATACTGAGAAGAGGCTGGGTCATCTTATACCGCCTTATTGGGGTCAAAGGCATCGCGCACGGCTTCGCCAATAAAAATCAGCAGCGAAAGCAGCACGGCCACGGAAAGAAAGGCGGTGATGCCTAACCACGGTGCCTGAAGGTTATTCTTGCCCTGCAGCAGCAGTTCGCCGAGCGACGGTGAGCCCAACGGCAGGCCAAAGCCCAGAAAATCCAGCGAGGTGAGGGTGGTAATGGAGCTGCACAGAATAAACGGCAGGAAGGTGAGCGTGGCCACGACGGCATTAGGCAGCATATGGCGGAAGATGATCCCCCGGTCGCTCACCCCAAGCGCCTGCGCGGCGCGAATATAGTCGAAATTACGGGTGCGCAGGAACTCCGCCCGCACGACACCTACCAGCGCCATCCAGCCGAACAGAACGGTGATGCCGAGCAGCCACCAGAAGTTCGGCTGTACCACGCTGGACAGCAGGATGATCAAAAATAGCGTTGGCATACCGGACCAGACTTCGATGATACGCTGGCCCCACAGGTCAATTTTCCCGCCGTAGTAGCCCTGAACGGCACCCGCCACCACGCCCATCACGCTGGAGAAGAGTGTCAGCATCAGCCCAAAGAGAATTGAAATCCGTGTGCCATAGAGAATGCGTGCCAGCACATCGCCACCGTTAGCGTCCGTCCCCAGCCAGTTTTGCGTCGAGGGCGGGGAAGGGAAGGGGGTCGTGGTGGCAAAGTTTATGCTGTTCGCACCAAAACGCACCGGCGCCCAGAGGGCCCAGCCGTGCTGCTCAATCTGCTGGCGCAGCCACGGATCCTGATACTCCGCCGGTGTTGCAAACGGGCCACCAAAGTCGCTTTCGCTGTAGTTAGCCAGCACCGGCACATACCAGCGGTCGTTAAAATGCACCAGCAGCGGTTTGTCGTTGGCGATAAGCTCCGAACACATGCTCAGGACAAACAGGACGGCAAAAATCCACAGCGACCAGTAGCCGCGACGGTTGTGGCGAAAACGGGCCCAGCGGGCCTGGTTGACGGGGCTTAAACGCGGCATCAGCGGCCCTCAAAATCAATTCGGGGATCGACCAGCGTATAGCTGATATCGCTGACGATATTCAGCAGCAGGCCAATCAGGGTGAAAATATAGAGTGTGCCAAACATCACCGGATAATCACGCGACACGGTGGCCTCATAGCCCAGCAGCCCCAGACCGTTGAGCGAGAACATCACCTCTATCAACAGTGAGCCGGTAAAAAACATACTGATGAACGTGGCGGGAAATCCGGCAATCACCAGCAGCATGGCGTTGCGGAAGACGTGTTTCCACATAATCTGCTTCTCGCTGACCCCTTTGGCGCGGGCCGTGACAACATACTGCTTGCGGATTTCATCGAGAAACGCGTTTTTGGTCAGCATGGTCAGAGCGGCAAACCCACCGATCACCGTGGCCAGAACCGGCAGCGTGATATGCCAGAGATAGTCGGTGATTTTCTGATACCACGGCAGCGTGCTGAAATCGGCGGAGACTAAACCTCGTAGCGGGAAGATGTCGAAATAGCTGCCCCCGGCAAAGAAGACGATCAGCAGGACGGCAAACAGGAACGCCGGGATGGCATAGCCGATGATGATGAAGGTGCTGCTCCAGATATCGAAGCGGCTGCCGTTGTAAACCGCTTTACGGATCCCGAGCGGGATAGAGACCAGGTAGATAATCAGCGTTCCCCACAGCCCCAGCGTGACCGAAACCGGCAGGCTTTGCTTTATCAACGTTAACACTGACGCACTGCGAAACAGGCTATCGCCAAAATCAAAGCGGATATAATCCCAGAGCATCTTGAAATAGCGCTCGTGAATCGGCTTATCGAAGCCGTAGCGGTGGGTGATCTCGGCGATCACCTCAGGATCAAGCCCGCGCCCGCCGCGATAGTGGCTTTCACTGATATTCCCCACGCCGGTACGCGCATGGCTCGCGCCCATGCCTTCTCCGCCGCCGCCGGGCATGCCGCCGTTGTTACCAAACTCAATAGCAGCAATCGCCTGATCCACCGGGCCGCCGGGGGCGATTTGCACGATAAAAAAGTTAATGGTGATGATGGCCCACAGCGTGGGAATGACCAGCAGCAGACGGCGAATCAGATAGGCACCCATGATGATTCCTTATCGCCGCTCAGCGGGCAGTCTGGCGGCTTTATTAACGTCATACCACCAGGTGTCAAAGCCCAGCGAGTAGACAGGGCGCACGGCAGGTACGGAGAATTTATCCCAGCGAGCCAGGCGGTCTTCGCCCATATACCACATGGGCAGCATGTAGTAGTTCCAGGTTAAGACCCTGTCGAGGGCACGGCCGAGCGGCAGGAGTTTTTCTTTATCGCCCTGCGCCGCCACAATTTTCGCAATCAGCGCATCAATCGCCGGGCTTTTTACGCCTGGCGCATTGTATGAGGAGTCGATGTAGCTGGAAGCCCAGGAAATTTGCAGGTCCGAGCTCGGCCACGGCTGAGCCGGCCACAGACGCTGCATCATGTCGTAATCACGGTTGCGCATGCGGTTGGTGATCTGCGCGTTATCGACCTGGCGAATGTTCATGGTAATCCCCAGTCGCTCCAGGTTGTGCTTAAACGGCAGTACCCACTGATCGTTGCCCCCGGATGAGAGCAGCAGCTCAAAGCTGAGAGGCTTACCCGTTTTGGCATCCACGCGCTTTTGATTTTTAAGGTGCCAGCCCGCCTCATCCAGCAGCTTGCTGGCCTTAAGCAGGTTGTCGCGGTCGTAGCCGTCACCGTTTGAGGCCGGGGGCTGAAAGACCGTGGTAAACACCTCCGGCGGCACTTCCGCCTTCAGCGGGGCCAGCAGAACCAGTTCGTCGGCTTTCGGATAATCACGCGCGGCATATTCCGTATTCTGGAAATAGCTGTTCGCACGGCTGTAAGCCCCGTAAAACAGCGCTTTGTTCATCCATTCAAAATCAAAGGCCAGGGAAATCGCTTCCCGAACGCGGCGGTCAGCGAATACCGGACGCTGAATATTAAACGCCAGCCAGCGCGTGTCCTGGGCGGATTCGTTTTTATGCTCGTCTTTGACGATATAGCCTTTCGCGAAATTCTTGCCGATATAACGGGTCGCCCAGTTTTTCGCGCTGCTCTCCACGCGTAAATCGAAGGCGCCCGCTTTGAACGCTTCAAATGCGACATTATCGTCAAGGTAGTAATCATAGCGAAGGATGTCGAAATTCCAGCGCCCACGGTTTACCGGCAGGTTTGCCGCCCAGTAATCTTTCACCCGGGAATAGACCACGTACTGCCCCATGCGCCAGTCGGTGATGCGGTAGGGGCCGCCGGCCAGCGGCGGCGTGGAGAGCGGGTCGCTGAGCTTATGCTTTTTCCAGAACGATTCAGGCATAACCGGCAGCGAAAACAGGCTGAGCATATTCTCTTTATTCGGCTCGCTCAGCTCGATGCGCACGGTCAGGGGGGCAATGGCGCGCACCGTTGCGCCTTTATACACAATGCGGAACTGGGGTACGCCTTCGGTCATAAATTTATGAAACGTAAAGGCCACGTCGCTGGCCTTAACCGGCGAGCCATCGTGAAAACGGGCCCGGGGGTTGAGCGAAATTTCGGCCCAGGCGAAGTTATCCGCATAGCGGACATTATCAGCAATCAGCGGATAGTAGCTGCCGGGTTCATCATCGGAGGTCACAAAAAGCGTATCGTAAAGGGATTCCGTTCGCGCCGCGGCGACGCCACGCAGGGCGAAGCGGTTAAAGTTGTCAAATGTTCCCGTGGCGGAGAGCGTGACCTTTCCGCCTTTGGGGGCGGCAGGATTGACGTAATCGAAGTGCGTAAAATTGACCGCGTACTTTGGCTCGCCAATCACGGCGAACGCGATGTTTTCTTTGATGGTTTGCGCCTGGCTCGACAGGCTTGCTAATACCAACAAAAGCAACATGAAGCGCATAAACATCTCGCGGCGGCTCCCTTTTTTACAGACCGGCTCAGTTAAGCTGAATAATAAGTGACGTCACAGGCAATGTGAAATTATTCGGCCTGAGACGACACCTTATTTTGCCAGGTGCGGAACTGTTCCAGCGGCATAGGACGGCTAATCCAGTACCCCTGCAGGAAGTGGACGCCATGCTCACGCAGCCAGGCAGCCTGTTCCGGCGTTTCCACCCCTTCCGCAACGGTTAACATATTCAGCTTTCTTGCCAGCGTCAGCACAGCATCCAGCACCGGAGAGGTGACGGTTTCGGTGCCAATTGCGTTGACAAACCCACGGTCGATTTTCAGGTAGTCCATGGTGAAATGTTCAAGGTAGATCAGCGCACTGTGGCCGGTACCGAAATCATCAATGGCGATTTCGAATCCTTCGTTATGTAGCCATTCGAAGAGGCTGCTGGCTTCCCGATGGTTAAGCATGTCGCGCTCGGTGATCTCCAGCACGATCTGGAAGTAATCTGGCGGCAGTAAGCTTTTGAAGGTGCGCATATCATCTTTGAAGCTTTCCGCATGCAGATGCCCCGGCGCGATATTGATCCCCAGTTTTGCGCCCGGCGGCAGCACGGTTTGTAACACCGGCGCATCGCGAATGATGAGGTCAAACAGATGCAGCGTCAGCGGGACAATCAGTTTTTGCGCTTCGGCAAAATTGATAAAGGCGTCCGGTGGGATCTCACCCATGGTCGGGTGTTTCCAGCGCATCAGCACTTCAACGCCCCGCATCTGAAGTGCATCCGTATCCACCACTGGCTGATAAACCACATAAAACTGACCGCGCTTGATGGCGCTCAGAATTTCTTTGCCCGGGTTGAGACGCAGGGTGAGGATGTAGAAGTTAAGCGACCCTGCCGCAATCCCGCATAACAGTCCGAAGAACAGGGCGAAGAGGATCTCGTCGCTCGTCCACTCCCTGGCGTACAGTTTGATGGTCAGAGGGACCTCTGTGAGCGTCGCGGTGCGCGCAGGCGTTTGATGTAAATCACGCGCCCTGACGAGGGTGCTTGAGGCGGTGGATAATGCATTGTCGCCGATGATAATCGCGATGCCGGCAAACTCTTCCTGGCGCGCGGTATAAAGCAGGTACGGCGTCAGGTTGAGATTCACCGAGGTGAATACGCCGCCGTCCTTCACTAACGGATTACGATACCAGATGGCAATGGCGGGTCTGTTGGGCAGCATGGGCGTGCCGGGCAGCAGTGCGATATCAATCTGCTTGTTGATGTGCAGTTCGGGTATCAGCTCCTCCATCGGCGTATTCATCGGCCCTGTGGCTGACGAGCAGAACGCCATTTTGTTTCTGACCAGCAGAAAGGCGCGCACGTTGATGCTGAAGGCCGCGCGCGAGGTAAGCTCCGCGTTAACGTCCTGGCAATTATTCAGCGTGAGCGGCTGGAGTACGTCGATCGAGGTTTTCAGCTCCTCGAAATAGTTCTCCATGTAGATGCTCACATCCTTAATTAGCGTATCGAATCGGATTTCCCGCTTATGGTAGCTCCAGAAAAATTGCAATGAGCCCAGTAGGATAGCCGCGATCAGGCCGGTAATAATGCTGAAGAACAGTATCTTGCGATGACTGGCGAAGTAGCGGGTGAGCATAAACGTCGTGATTCCTGAATTGCCGCTGATTATATTCAGTGTAACGGGCAAAAAAAAGCACCGCCTAAGCAGTGCTTTTTTTTATTATATCGCCAGCCAAGGGATAACCAGCGATACAATCATGATATTAACTGCGTGTCAGTACGCGGCGCGCTTCGTTGTAGCGCTTCTTCCAGTACGGTTCGTTCATGCTGGAGATGGTGACGCCGCTGCTGGTGGAGGCATGTACAAACTGGTCATTACCAATGTAGATGCCAACGTGTCGACCTGTTGAACCAGCACGGAACAGAACTAAGTCACCGGTGCGCAGCTTGGTGCGGGAAATTGACTTGCCCATCTCCTGCTGTTCGTAGGTCGAACGCGGAAGATCTAATCCAAATTGCTCACGGAACGTACGTTGTACAAAACTGGAACAGTCAATACCTTTTTTAGTATTGCCGCCAAGACGATAACGCACGCCTTTCCAGTCAGCATACTGGTCCATAATACGGGACTTCACGTCCAGATTACGTACCATATTTTCAAATTCATCCTGAGAAGCTTGCAGTGAAGAGGAATCTTCCGTTCCCACAACACGCGTCTCAGGATGCATATTCTTTGCGGTGTTCGATGTACTACATGCAGATAACAGTACCGCGACTGCTATCGCCGGGATCCCCCGTAAGATATATCTCAGAAACGGTTGAGATTTGACCATTTTGTTTATTTTCCCTTGAAGTCCTTAACGACAAATATCGTTATAAAAATGCCAAACGTGACGAGACTAATTATCTGTACACAATGAGACAATTGTTTCTGATGACATTTGTGGCACAGCGCACAAAATTATTAACCATCGAAATAATTATCCCTATGGGGCAAAACGAGTTCGAGATTAACCGATTGCCTGGGGTATTGCGAGTAAAAAAACCGTTTTTTTTATAAGAAATTGTGATACAGAAAGTAAAAATGGGCAATTGCTCAAAATAGCGTCAGATCCGCAGCGTTATCGCGCAATTGCTTCATTTTTATCATGAATACGATGACGAGAATATGACAGCGTGAAAGGATCGGGGGACGTGATCTATCAGGGATCGCAATGATCCCTGACGGTTAACGTTAAAAAACGGTAGTTATTTGTTTAATACTTGTTGCTTTCTGCGCGGGAGATAGCGATCAAAAACGGCAATCAGGCGATCGCTCAAGGGGGTCATCAGCACCCACGGCAGACCAATCAGCACTGCTGAAAGAGAACCCACGACAATATCCGTCAGCCAGTGAGCGCCAATCATCACGCGCGGGAAGGCAAATATCACCACAATAAGCAGGGCAATAGTGAATGCCTTCTTGCCGAAATAGCGCAGCATGAAACCCGAAAAAATAAGCAGCATCATGCCGTGATCGCCCGGAAAACTGTCTTTCGACGCATCTTTCGTTGGAATATGCAGCAATTCGCTGACGCGGTAAATATTCGGGAAAGAGAGCGACGGGCTGGCGCGTTTTACCGGCATCAGATGTTGCGCCAGCTGATTAATAACCACCGCAGCCAGAAGCATCACCAGACCGATGATCAGGATACGGCGACGCCCTGTGCCATCCTCTTTGAGCCAGAAAGAGAGCATCAGACCACCCATCGCCAGCAAGGAAATGCCGTCGAAGGCGCGGTTGTTGGTGATTGCCACCAGCCACAGGAACGCATCGCTCTTCACCAGCGCCTGGTTGAAGAAATGAAACAGGCCTGAATCCAGCGGGAACCAGAAACCGTGATTCGCCGGGATATACCAGGAGAAAAAGAGCGCCAGACCGGCGACATTAAGCAGTAATATCAGGGGAAATCGAGTTGTCATAACGTTCAGCATAGAGTGAAAACTGGGGCAACGTTAGCCGCCTGAACTTAAACGAAGCTTCAACAGGCTGGACTGCAGGGCATTCCAGTCGGCGTTAACCGCACTAATTAACTCTATTCGGCTATCCGGCGGCGCGACGTTTTGCGTTTCGATAAAGAAATCCTCGCCCTGACGGTTGATCCGCACCAGCCCGTCTGGCGTGCGCATAATGCCTTTTACGCGATCAACCGGCGCAAGTCTGGCCCACTCAAGGATGCCTATGGTGTCGAAAACCGTATCGGCATCGAAAATCCATCCGCAGGCCTGATATCCCTGGCCGCTGTTCAGATTACGTCGCCAGCGCTGGTGCTCTGGCAGGCTAAGCGCCGCCAGTCCCTGTTTAACGGGATGGTGATGAGCATGCTCTGCGCTGGCCGGGAGTTCCGCCAGATTCTGGCGAGGCAGGTCGAGCAGGGCGCTATCGATTTTTCCCTGGGTGGTCTGCACGCGGGTACGATTGCCGCCGAAATGTTGCCACCACGCCTCCAGCGCGGCCTGGCTTTCCGCCGTGGCGCGATCTTCTTTATTAGCGACAATAACGTCCGCCGAGGCGAGCTGATCGCGGAAGTTCTCATTGGCCACCGCTTTTTCATCAAGCAGCAGACGCGGGTCGAGCAGGCACAGGGTGGCGCGCAGATCGATCCACGGCTCGTAGACCGGTGCGGTCAGCAAATCGAGGATCTGCTTCGGATGGCCCAGACCGGTAGGCTCAATCAGCAGGCGGTCCGGTTTACCCTGACGCAGCAGCGTATTGAGCCCGACCTGCATCGGCAGGCCATTGACGCAGCACATGCACCCGCCGGGGATCTCTTTAATCATTGCGCCACTCTCTGACAGCAGCGCACCATCAATGCCCACTTCGCCAAATTCATTGACCAGTACGGCCCATTTTTCTGCCGGATCTTTATTCGCCAGCAGATGGAGAATTGAGGTGGTTTTACCGCTGCCGAGAAAACCGGTGATGAGGTTCGTTTTGGTCACATGCACTCCAGTCGAGAATTGTGATGCTATAACACTATTCTCTTATCCTGGCGAAAAACGTACCCAATGAGAAGGGGAAGGGCGAACGGAGGCGACGTCCGTTCGCGTTAAGCGCAATAATCGTTAAATATTTAACGTTTCTATAACAGCCTGACGGGCGCCGCGGCGGGTGATGCGCGCGTATGCCTCGCTTACCGCCTCAACAAATACGCTATTCTGGGGGAGATCGTGGCCAAAGACTTCGCTCAGCCCCAGCAGCGCGTTAACGCGGTCAGCGTCGCGGCTGGCCCCGACAATCGCGCGAATTTTATCGCTGAGGGGATCGCGAACATCAATCGCGTTGCCGCGTTCGTCGGTACCGCTGACGTACCGTATCCAGCCGGCAACGCCCAGTGCCAGAAGAGGCCAGTCGGTATTTCGCTCAAGGTGGATGCGGATGCCATCCAGCATCCGTTGCGGCAGTTTCTGGCTACCGTCCATCGCAATCTGCCAGGTCCGGTGTTGCAGCGCCGGGTTGGCGAAGCGCGCAATCAGGCTGTCGGCATAGGCGGTCAGGTCCACATCTTTTATACGCAGCGTAGGCGCCTGCTCCTCCAGCATTAACCGCCGGGCGGCTTCACGGAAGGCGGCATCCTCCATACATTCATTAATATGCGCGTACCCGGCGAGGTATCCCAGATACGCCAGGAAAGAGTGGCTGCCGTTGAGCATGCGTAATTTCATCTGTTCCCACGGCAGAACGTCCTGCACCATCTGGACACCTGCCACTTCCCACTCCGGACGCCCGGCAACAAAATTATCTTCCACCACCCACTGAATAAACGGCTCGCAGCTGATGGCACACGGATCGTCGACGCCGAGCGCATCGGCGATTTCTGCAAGCGAGGCCTCCGTCGCCGCGGGAACAATTCTGTCGACCATCGTGCCCGGAAAACTCACGTGGCCTTCGATCCACTCCGCCAGGGCCGGGGAACGTTTCTGCGCCATGCCAAGCACGGCATTTTTCACCACGTGGCCATTGTCAGGAATATTGTCACAGGAAAGCACGGTAAACGCTGGCAAACCTCGCTCGCGGCGGCGATGTAGCGCCTCGACCAGGATCCCAGGCGCAGAATGCGGTTCGGCGGGGTTGTCCAGGTCGTGCTGGATCCGCGCGTTTTGTCGATCCAGCTTACCGGTCGCGGGATCGATGCAGTAGCCTTTCTCAGTGATGGTGAGCGATACAATCGCCACCTGGGGCTCACAAAATTTCTCAATAATGGCGGACAGCGAGTCAAGCTTTGCATTCAGGCATTCATGAACGGCGCCGACAATGATTGGCTGATTTCCTTCAGCACCTTTCTCCAGCACGGTAAACAGATGATCCTGCCCGCGCAGCTGGCCCATCAGCACATCGCCGCTAAAGAGGCTAATCTCACAAATCCCCCAGTCGCCGCCTTTTTCATTCAGCACCCGGTTTGTTAACAGCGCCTGGTGCGCGCGGTGAAATGCGCCAAAGCCAAAATGGACGATCCGGGAGCGTAATTGCTTGCGATCGTAGCGAGGTTGCTGAACATGGGCAGGAAGCGAGGTGGAGGCAATTGTCTTCATGAAATACACACCTGATTAACCATTAATTAACAATGCCAGTGTAAAGTTATATGACAGCAAATAAAATTGGTGAGCCGTAAATATCCCCGTTCTGTGAGTTAGATCAATCAACGTGTGGCGGTATGTTGACCCTGTACGCTAAACATGTATGGTAGTCGTCATTGCAGTAACACATATTGGTATAACAACTTTAGAGGGTGAGGCAATGGAACAAACCTGGCGTTGGTACGGGCCGAACGATCCGGTTTCTCTTGATGATGTGCGTCAGGCTGGCGCAACGGGTGTCGTGACGGCGCTGCATCACATTCCTAACGGCCAGGTCTGGCCGGTTGAGGAAATTCAACAGCGCCAGGCGCTGCTGGCGGAGAAGGGATTAACCTGGTCTGTCGTGGAGAGCATTCCGGTCCACGAAGATATCAAAACCCATTCCGGGGATTACCAGACCTGGATTGCGAACTACCAGCAGAGCATTCGCAACCTGGCGGCCTGCGGCATTGATACGGTTTGCTATAACTTCATGCCTATTCTGGACTGGACGCGGACCGATCTGGAATACCCGATGCCGGACGGCTCAAAAGCGCTGCGTTTCGACCAGATTGCCTTTGCTGCATTTGAGCTGCACATCCTGAAACGCCCTGGCGCCGACGCGGATTACACCGCTGAAGAGCAGCAGCAGGCGCTTCAATGGTTTAATGACGCGAGTGCAGCGGATATTGAAAAGCTGACCCGCAACATCATTGCGGGCCTGCCGGGCGCAGAAGAGGGATACACGCTGGACCAGTTCCGCGCGCGTCTGGCGGAATACGGCGATATTGATAAGAACCAGCTGCGTGAAAACATGGCTTATTTCCTGCGCGCTATCGTACCGGTTGCGGAAGAAGTCGGCGTGCGTCTGGCCGTGCATCCGGACGATCCACCGCGTCCTATCCTCGGTCTGCCGCGCATCGTTTCCACTATCGAAGATATGCAGTGGCTGAAAGAGACGGTCAACAGCATCTATAACGGCTTTACCATGTGTACGGGTTCCTACGGTGTTCGCGCGGATAACGACCTGGTGCAGATGATTGAAGCCTTTGGCGATCGCATTCACTTCACGCATTTGCGCGCAACCTGCCGGGAGGATAATCCTAAGACCTTCCACGAGGCCGCGCACCTGGGCGGAGACGTCAATATGGTCGCGGTGGTCGATGCCATCCTGGCAGAAGAGGCGCGTCGTAAGCAGGCTGGCGATGTCCGTCCTATTCCGTTCCGCCCGGACCACGGGCACCAGATGCTGGACGATCTGCGCAAGAAAACCAACCCTGGCTATTCGGCGATAGGCCGACTGAAAGGGATGGCGGAAGTGCGCGGCGTTGAGCTGGCGCTGAAGATGACGAAATACCCGGAGCTTCTTTAAGTTCTGTTGCCCGGTGGCGCTACGCTTACCGGGCCTACAAAAAAACCGGCCTGAGAGCCGGTTTTTGTGTTTTTGTAGGTCGGGTAAGGCGAAGCCGCCACCCGACAAACGCCGCTATCAGTCAGCGCGACCCATATAGCGTTTTTCTTCGATATGGATGCGGATTTTCTCGCCTGCGGAGAGGTATTCCGGCACCTGCACAACCAGACCGGTGGTCAGAGTGGCAGGTTTGTTGCGGGCACTTGCGGATGCGCCCTTGATGCCAGGTGCCGTCTCAACGATTTCCAGATCGACGGTCTGAGGCAGTTCCAGCGCCAGCAGCACGCCATCCCAGGTCAGAACCTGCATGTCAGGCATACCGCCTTCAGGGATGAACAGCAGCTCTTCTTCAATCTGATCTTTGGTGAAGATATACGGGGTGTAATCTTCTTTATCCATGAACACGTACTCGTTGCCGTCGACGTAAGAGAAATCAACATAGCGACGGGTCAGGGTCACGGTATCGACAATATCGTCACCTTTAAAGCGCTCTTCCACTTTCAGGCCGGTACGCACATCGGCAAAACGCATTTTGTACAGCGTGGCAGCACCACGGGCGCTGGGAGCCTGAATGTCGATGTCTTTCACAATCAGCAGTTTGCCGTTGTAATTCAGTACCATACCTTTCTTAATTTCGTTCGCTCTTGGCATTGCAATAATCCTGTTTACGGGAGGTAAAAAATATCGCGCCAAATTACTCGTGCGCGGCCTTTCAGGCAAGCGGAATTCGTGGCTTTTGCTATCAACGCACAAAAGGTGTTACTGTGCGCCCGATGCCCGACTGCACGGGCTTCGTCACTGAGAGAGCATGTATGGATTGTCGTCCAGATTGCGGCGCGTGCTGTACCGCTCCGTCCATTTCAAGCCCGATACCCGGAATGCCGGAGGGCAAGCCCGCCAATACCCGCTGTGTTCAGCTCTCTGAATCCAACCTGTGTATGATCTTTGGTTCGCCCCTGCGCCCGAAGGTCTGCTCCGGGCTGCAGCCTGGGGTCGAGATGTGCGGCAGTTCGCGCGCGCAGGCGATGCTCTATCTGCTTGAGCTGGAAGCGCTCACCGCGCCTTAAACGTCTTTGATTCTCGCCAGACAGCCAATGGTCAGCGTACACATCACCAGCGCAATCCAGAACACCGTGTGGTAGTTCCAGATCTCAGCAACGACCCCGGCCATGGAGCCTGCTATAATCCAGCCCACGCGCGTGGTATTAGTATAAAGGGTGGTCGCTGAGCCTGCCTGGCCCGGCATCAGATCCTGGAAGTAGAGCATGCCAATCCCCGCCAGAATCCCGATATAGATGGCGTTCAGCAGCTGTAAAGCCAGCAGCAACTCCGGTGTATGGACCGTCAGCATACCAATGTAGAACAGCAGCCCGGCGACGGCCGCGATGCGCATCAAAAAACGTTTTCCGAAACGCTTCGCGTAATAGCCCGCTATCAGCATGGTCGGGATCTCCAGACCAGCAGCGGTGCCCATCATTATGCCGGCCAGTTTCTCCGGCAGATGCAGTTCATCAATAATAAACAGCGGCATGTTAATGATATACAGGCTGTTGGTGCCCCACATCAGCGTGCAGATAATAAACAGCAGCAGGGCATCGCGACGATTACGGCGCGGGGCCTCCAGAACGCCTGTTGCCACTTTGGGCTCTTTGCGCATTGACGGCAGGAAGCACCACACCATCGCACCGCACGCCACAAACGCGACCGCCGCGCTCAGGTACATCACCGTAAAGCCAAACCCCATCGCCAGCGCGTAAGCCAGCGGCGGGCCAATCACCCACGCCAGCGACACCTGAGCACGTAGGACCGAGCTGAACATCACCGCTTCACGCCCGGTATGGTCGGCATGCTCGCGGGCGAGGGCAAACAGCTGCGGGTTGGCGGTTGAGCCAAAGCTGCTCAGAAAAACCCCCACGAACAACAAAATGAAGTAGCTACGGTTCCAGGCAAACAAAACGCAGGCCAGGACGCCCATCAGGCAGCAGAAAACGATCAGGCTTTTACGATCGCCTTTTCGGTCGGAACGGCCCGCCAGGAACTGGCTTACCAGGATGCCGATAATGGCGCTCCCGGTAAAAAAGAAGCCAACCATCGCAGGACGGGCGTGAACCTCGTTGGTCAGGAATAAGCTCAGCGTTGGGGTTTGCAACGCGCCAGCAATGCCCGTGAAGAAGGCAACAATCAGGAACGCCGTTGACGTCAAATCGAAGGGCTTCGGCGAGGTGGCCGCAGGGGTGTTATGCATGTTTTATAATTAGCGAGTAACAGAGAGGGGCGGAGTTTACGCCGTTAGCTAAAAAATAAACAGTGGACGAGGTCAATGATGCCACGAAAAATCAAAATGGCATTTCAACTTCTCATCCTACTGGCTGAACTTAGCTGAAACTGATTTGCTGAACTTCAGCAAAATTCAGCTGAATGCGGAAGAAATGTGCTGCATCTCTAAATTCTGAGATCGGAAATACGACTTTTCTTGCAAGACATTGCAGAAAGCGCAAGACTTTTTGAAACGTTTCAGCGCTATCTTGTTTTAGCAAACGGAGCAGGCTAGCGTATTTTTTCTCATGTAAGCTGAAACGATTCACTTTCAGCAGGAGAGGAGAACCATGTTCCAGTTATCTGTTCAGGATATTCACCCAGGCGCTCAGGCCGGGGATAAAGAAGAGGCTATTCGTCAGGTCGCCGCTGCCCTTGTGCAGGCAGGCAACGTCGCGGACGGCTACGTAAACGGTATGCTGGCGCGCGAGCAGCAGACCTCCACCTTCCTCGGTAATGGGATTGCCATTCCGCACGGTACAACAGACACCCGCGACCAGGTGCTGAAAACCGGCGTGAAGGTTTATCAGTTCCCGCAGGGCGTACTCTGGGGCGAAGGTCAGGTAGCGTATGTGGCTATCGGCATTGCGGCCAGCAGCGACGAACATTTGGGTCTGCTGCGTCAGCTAACGCATGTCCTGAGTGATGACGCCGTGGCAGAACAGCTGAAGTCAGCGACAACCGCTGAAGAGCTGCGTGCCTTGCTGATGGGTGAAAAACAGAGTGAAGCGCTGAAACTGGATAATGACACGCTGACGCTGGATGTTGTGGCTTCGGATCTGGTCACGCTGCAGGCGCTGAATGCGGGTCGTCTTAAAGAAGCCGGGGCGGCTGATGCCACCTTTGTGACGCGCGTGATTAACGACAAACCGTTGAATCTTGGCCAGGGTATCTGGCTGAACGACAGTGCTGAAGGCAACCTGCGCAGTGCTATCGCGGTGAGCCGTGCAGCCACAGCGTTTGACGTTGAGGGGGAGCCTGCCGCCATGCTGGTCACCGTGGCGATGAACGATGAGCAGCCAGTGTCGGTGCTGAAGCGTCTGGGCGATCTGCTGCTGAATAATAAAGCTGAAAAATTGCTTAATGCGGATGCTGCCACCGTGCTGGCTCTGCTGACCAGTGATGATGCGCTGACGGATGACCTGCTGACCGCTGAGTTCGTGGTACGTAACGAACACGGCCTGCACGCCCGTCCAGGCACCATGCTGGTGAATACCATTAAACAATTCGAAAGTGAGATCACCGTGGCTAACCTTGATGGCACGGGCAAACCGGCCAACGGCCGTAGTCTGATGAAAGTGGTCGCGCTGGGCGTGAAGAAAGGTCACCGTCTGCGTTTCACCGCGCAGGGTGCTGATGCTGAACAGGCGCTGAAAGCGATTGGCGACGCCATCGCGGCAGGTCTGGGGGAGGGCGCATAATGAGCAGACGTGTTGCGACTATTACGCTGAACCCGGCATATGACCTGGTGGGGTTTTGCCCGGAGATTGAGCGCGGCGAAGTAAACCTCGTGCGTACCACTGGCCTGCATGCTGCGGGCAAAGGGATTAACGTCGCGAAAGTGCTCAAGGATCTCGGTATCGATGTCACCGTGGGTGGATTCCTCGGTAAAGATAACCAGGACGGTTTCCAGCAGCTGTTCAGCGAGCTGGGCATTGCTAACCGCTTCCAGGTCGTTCAGGGCCGTACCCGTATCAACGTCAAGCTGACGGAGAAAGACGGTGAAGTGACCGACCTGAACTTCTCTGGCTTCGAAGTCACCCCGTCAGACTGGGAGCGCTTTGTTAACGACTCCCTCACCTGGCTCGGTCAGTTCGACATGGTGTGCGTCAGCGGCAGCCTGCCGTCCGGCGTGAGCCCGGAAGCGTTTACCGACTGGATGACGCGCCTGCGTAGCCAGTGCCCATGCATTATTTTCGACAGCAGCCGTGACGCACTGGTTGCGGGTCTGAAAGCGTCTCCATGGCTGGTGAAGCCGAATCGCCGCGAACTGGAGATTTGGGCTGGCCGTAAGCTGCCAGAATTAAAAGATGTGATTGATGCAGCCCATGCGCTGCGTGAGCAGGGTATCGCTCACGTCGTGATCTCGCTGGGTGCAGAAGGCGCGTTGTGGGTTAACGCTTCTGGCGAATGGATTGCCAAACCGCCGTCAATGGAAGTTGTGAGTACCGTTGGCGCTGGGGATTCGATGGTTGGCGGCCTGATTTACGGCCTGCTGATGCGTGAATCCAGTGAACATACGTTACGTCTTGCCACCGCCGTTGCAGCCCTGGCCGTGAGCCAGAGCAATGTCGGTATTACCGATCGTACCCAGTTAGCCGCGATGATGGCGCGCGTTGACTTAAAACCTTTTAACTAACAGCAGGAGAGGAATAATGAAAACGCTGCTGATCATTGACTCCGGTCTCGGACAGGCTCGCGCCTATATGGCGAAGACCCTGCTGGGCGCGGCGGCACAAAAAGCACACCTGGACATCATTGATAACCCGGGTGATGCTGAACTGGCGATTGTTCTGGGTGATAAAATCCCTGCGGACAGTGCGCTGAACGGCAAAAAAGTGTGGCTGGGCGATATTAATCGCGCGGTGGCACATCCAGAACTGTTCCTGAGTGAAGCGAAAGGCCACGCGTCGGTTTACAGCGCACCTGTCGCGACAGCACCGACCGCGGCTGCAGCCACCGGGCCGAAACGCATTGTGGCGGTAACGGCGTGTCCAACTGGGGTAGCGCATACCTTTATGGCGGCTGAAGCCATTGAAACCGAAGCGAAAAAACGCGGCTGGTGGGTAAAAGTCGAAACCCGTGGCTCCGTGGGTGCCGGTAACGCCATCACCCCGGAAGAAGTGGCGGAATCCGATCTGGTGATTGTGGCGGCCGATATCGAAGTCGATCTGGCGAAGTTTGCCGGTAAGCCGATGTACCGCACCTCAACCGGCCTGGCGCTGAAAAAGACCGCTCAGGAATTTGATAAAGCGCTGGCGGAAGCCAAACCTTACCAGGCTACCGGTGCGGCTAAAACCGCCACCGAAGGGAAGAAAGAGTCTGCGGGGGCCTACCGTCACCTGCTGACGGGTGTGTCTTACATGCTGCCGATGGTGGTGGCGGGTGGTCTGTGTATCGCGCTGTCGTTTGCTTTTGGTATTACAGCATTTAAAGAAGAAGGTACGCTTGCGGCTGCGCTGATGCAGATCGGCGGGGGGTCAGCATTCGCGCTGATGGTGCCGGTTCTGGCAGGCTTTATCGCTTTCTCCATCGCTGACCGTCCTGGTCTGACGCCGGGTCTTATTGGCGGTATGCTGGCCGTCAGCACCGGTTCCGGCTTTATCGGTGGTATCATTGCCGGTTTCCTGGCCGGTTACGTCGCGAAGCTGATCAGCTCGAAGCTGAAGCTGCCGCAGAGTATGGAAGCGCTGAAACCGATTCTCATCATCCCGCTGATTTCCAGCCTGGTGGTGGGTCTGGCGATGATTTACCTCATCGGTAAACCGGTAGCGGGCATCCTGACGGGTCTGACCCACTGGCTGCAAACCATGGGTACGGCGAACGCGGTTCTGCTGGGCGCAATCCTCGGCGGTATGATGTGTACCGATATGGGCGGTCCGGTGAACAAAGCGGCATACGCGTTTGGCGTTGGCCTGCTGAGTACCCAGACCTACGCGCCGATGGCGGCGATCATGGCGGCCGGTATGGTGCCACCTCTGGCGCTCGGCCTGGCGACCATTATCGCCCGTCGTAAGTTCGACAAAGCGCAGCAGGAAGGCGGTAAAGCGGCGCTGGTGCTGGGTCTGTGCTTCATCACCGAAGGTGCAATCCCGTTCGCGGCGCGTGATCCAATGCGTGTGCTGCCATGCTGTATCGTGGGCGGTGCGGTGACGGGGGCCATCTCCATGGCGATTGGCGCGAAGCTGATGGCACCACATGGTGGTCTGTTCGTCCTGCTGATCCCTGGCGCTATCACCCCGGTACTGGGTTACCTGCTGGCAATCATTGCCGGTACGCTGGTGGCGGGTCTCTCTTACGCGGTGCTGAAACGTCCGGAAGCGGAAGGGGTTGCAAAAGCAGCGTAAGCGATAAGCAACAAAAAAGCCGGGTGCGAAGCAACCCGGCTTTTTTTATGCCGCCTGTTCAGCGGTCTGCTGTGCCTTGAGCCACGCGATCTCTTCCGCCCAGATATCCGGATTGATGGTTTCCAGCACCATGGGGATACCGTCGAAACGGGCATCCTGCATAATAAAGCGAAATGCATCGTGACCAATATTGCCTTCGCCCAGGCTGTGGTGGCGGTCAACCCGGCTACCAAAGGCGCTTTTCGCATCGTTGAGGTGCATACCGCGCAGGTACTTGAAGCCCACGATGCGCTCAAACTCATCGAACGTGTTTTTCGTTGCCTCGGTTGTACGCAGATCGTAACCAGCCGCAAACGCGTGACAGGTATCAATGCACACGCCCACGCGGGATTTATCTTCCACGCCGTCGATGATCGCCGCCAGATGTTCGAACTTAAAACCGAGATTGCTGCCCTGACCGGCGGTGTTTTCGATCACCGCGGTCACGCCGTTGGTTTTCTCCAGGGTGATGTTGATGGACTCAGCAATACGCGCCAGACAGGCGTCTTCGTCGATCTGCATCAGATGGCTACCCGGATGGAAGTTCAGCAGCGTCAGCCCCAGCTGTTCACAGCGCTGCACTTCATCAAGGAACGCCTCGCGGGATTTATCCAGCGCTTCCTGAACCGGATGACCGAGGTTAATCAGATAGCTGTCGTGGGGAAGGATCTGGCCCGGCCCGTAGTGGTATTTTTCACAGGCGGCTTTGAAATCATCAATCACGTCGGTGGTGAGCGGTGCGGCGCGCCACTGGCGCTGATTTTTGGTGAACAGGGCGAAAGCGGTTGCCTCGATTTCGGCGGCGCGAATGGCGGCGTTTGCAAGGCCACCTGCAGCGCTGACGTGCGCTCCAACATATTTCATAAAAAGACTCCTGTTAACCCGAAACGCTTATCATAACGGGTTAACAGGAGAACGACGAGAGGGTTTATGCCATCAGGCTGTGTACGGCGAGGTTAATCGCGCCGCCGCCCACAATCAGCCAGATAAAGAGCACCAGCGCCATCAGCAGCGGTTTTGCACCGGCTTTTTTCAGGGCGCTGACGTGCGTGGTCACACCCAGAGCCGCCATCGCCATGGCCAGCAGCACCGTATCCAGCGTCACCAGCATATCCACGACCGCTTTTGGCAGCAGGTGGAACGAGTTAAAGATAGCGACCACGATGAAAAGGATCGCAAACCACGGGATGGTGATTTTGCTTTTCTCGCTGCCACCTGCCGGAGCCAGCTGCTTAACCCGCGCGGCCAGGAAAATCAGGAACGGGGCCAGCATCATGACGCGCAGCATTTTGGCGATGACCGCGGCATTTTCCGCTTCCGGATTGATGGCGTGACCTGCTGCGACCACCTGTGCCACCTCGTGCATCGTCGAACCGATATAGATGCCGTAGGTTTCCGGGCTAAACCAGTGCGCCACCAGCGGATACATAGCCGGATAAAGGAAGATTGCCAGCGTACCGAAGATAACCACCGTCGCGACGGCCACCGTCACTTTACTGGCTTCAGCTTTAACGACCGGTTCCGTTGCCAGTACCGCTGCCGCACCGCAAATGCTGCTGCCTGCGCCAATTAACCAACTGGTCTGCTTGTCCAGGCCAAACACCTTCTGGCCGATAAAGCACGCCAGCATAAAGGTGCTCGAAAGGGTCAGGACATCAATGGCAATCCCGCTCACGCCGACATCCGCAATCTGCGAAAAGGTCAGGCGGAAACCGTAAAGAATAATGCCCAGACGTAATAAATGTTGTTTGGCGAAAATGACGCCCCCGTCGCAGGATTTCCAGATGTGCGGGTAGACGGTATTCCCGACCACCATGCCGAGCAAAATAGCCAGCGTTAAGGCACTAAACCCGGCACCGGCCACTGCCGGTATACTGCCGCCCCATAAGGCCACACCGGTGACGACGGCGCTGAGCGCGAGACCCGGCACGAAGTGCCACACTGTACGATGATGTTGTAAGGTGAGTTCTGACATAACCTTCTCCTTTGTCTGGCTAAAGGTTACGGCGATCTGGCTTAAAAATAAAATTGATTATATACTTATAATCAATCTATATAAGTGGTAAGTGACCATGCACATTACATTGCGTCAGCTGGAAGTGTTTGCCGAAGTGCTGAAGAGCGGCTCTACGACTCAGGCGTCACAAATGCTGGCGCTCTCTCAGTCTGCCGTTAGCGCGGCGTTGACCGATCTCGAAGGACAGTTAGGCGTTCAGCTTTTCGACAGGGTAGGGAAGCGTCTGGTGGTCAATGAGCATGGCCGCCTGCTTTACCCGCGCGCGCTGGCTCTGCTGGAGCAGGCTATCGAAATTGAACAGCTGTTCCGCGAAGACAACGGCGCGATCCGCGTTTTTGCCAGCAGTACCATCGGTAACTACATCCTGCCGGAAGTGATTGCCCGCTATCGCCGGGATTTTCCCTCGTTGCCGCTGGAGATGAGCGTGGGTAACAGCCAGGACGTCATCAACGCGGTGATCGATTTTCGCGTGGATATCGGTCTCATTGAAGGTCCGTGCCACAACGTCGATATCATCGCCGAGCCCTGGCTGGAAGACGAGCTGGTAGTGTTTGCCTCCCCGGCCTCTTCTTTATTACAGGGCGAGGTGACGCTGGAGCGCCTGGCGCAGGCTCAGTGGATCCTGCGCGAGCAGGGTTCCGGCACGCGTGAAATTGTCGATTACCTGCTGCTGTCTCATTTGCCGCATTTCCAGCTGGGAATGGAGCTGGGGAACTCGGAGGCGATTAAGCATGCGGTGCGTCATGGACTGGGTATCAGCTGCCTTTCCCGACGCGTGATTGCCGAACAGCTTGAGACGGGATCGCTGGTGGAAATTCCTGTTCCATTGCCGAAACTGGTGCGCACGCTGTGGTGCATCCATCATCGTCAGAAACACCTTTCCAGTTCGCTGCAGCGTTTTCTGCGCTATTGCGAGATGTGAAATTGCCCCTCATCCTGGCCCTCTCCCCAAAAGGGGGAGGGAAAAATGATGCTTTACTTATAATCCTGGCCGCGTCATGAAGCTCTCTTATAACTGAGTATTTCTGCCGGAAGGAACGCCGATCGTCTGCTACAATCGCGCCTCATTTATTGAATGGACAGCATTTTCACATGGTTTCAGAAACTAAAACCACAGAAGCGCCCACGCTACGTCGTGAACTCAAGGCGCGTCACCTGACGATGATCGCCATTGGCGGCTCCATCGGTACAGGTCTTTTCGTTGCCTCTGGCGCAACGATTTCGGCAGCTGGCCCGGGTGGGGCATTATTCTCTTATATCCTGATTGGCCTGATGGTCTACTTCCTGATGACCAGCCTGGGTGAACTGGCGGCATACATGCCGGTATCCGGTTCGTTTTCGACCTACGGACAAAAATACGTGGAAGAAGGCTTCGGCTTCGCGCTGGGCTGGAACTACTGGTACAACTGGGCTGTTACCATCGCCGTTGACCTCGTCGCCGCACAGCTGGTGATGACCTGGTGGTTCCCGGACACGCCGGGCTGGATCTGGAGCGCGTTGTTCCTGGTCGTCATTTTCCTGCTGAACTACATCTCCGTACGCGGGTTTGGTGAAGCGGAATACTGGTTCTCTTTGATCAAAGTGGCAACCGTCATCATCTTTATCGTCGTCGGTGTGGCGATGATCGTTGGTATTTTCAAAGGGGCAGAGCCTGCGGGCTGGAGCAACTGGACAATAGGCGATGCGCCGTTTGCCGGTGGGTTCTCGGCCATGATTGGCGTGGCGATGATTGTCGGCTTCTCTTTCCAGGGCACTGAGCTGATTGGCATTGCGGCCGGTGAATCTGAAAATCCGGAGAAGAACATTCCTCGCGCGGTGCGTCAGGTCTTCTGGCGTATCCTGCTGTTCTACGTGTTCGCGATCCTGATTATCAGCCTGATCATTCCGTATACCGATCCAAGCCTGTTGCGTAACGATGTGAAAGACATCAGCGTCAGCCCGTTCACTCTGGTCTTCCAGCACGCGGGACTGCTCTCTGCGGCGGCGGTAATGAATGCGGTGATCCTGACGGCAGTGCTGTCAGCGGGTAACTCCGGTATGTACGCGTCCACCCGTATGCTTTACACCCTGGCCTGCGACGGTAAAGCGCCGCGCATCTTCGCTAAACTGTCTCGCGGTGGTGTGCCACGTAACGCTCTGTACGCCACCACGGTGATTGCCGGTCTGTGCTTCCTGACCTCCATGTTCGGCAACCAGACGGTTTACCTGTGGCTGCTTAACACCTCCGGGATGACGGGCTTTATCGCCTGGCTGGGCATTGCCATCAGCCACTATCGCTTCCGTCGCGGTTACGTAATGCAAGGTCATGATCTGAACGACCTGCCGTATCGCTCAGGGTTCTTCCCGCTGGGGCCAATTTTCGCCTTCATTCTGTGTCTGATTATTACGCTGGGCCAGAACTATGAAGCGTTCCTCGCGGATACTATCGACTGGGGCGCCGTCACGGCAACCTACATTGGTATTCCGCTGTTCCTGATCATCTGGTTTGGTTACAAACTGACGAAAGGAACACACTTCGTTCGTTACAGTGAAATGGAATTCCCGGAACGATTTAAACAATAACCGCAATTCCTCTCTTTCAGCCCGCTCATTCGAGCGGGCTTTTTTATGGGGCGGTTAGAAGCTGTAAGTCATGCCCACGGTATAACGACGTCCATCAAGCACGGTGTCATACGTATCGTAATCAATTTGCTTATCGAGCACGTTATACACACCGGCAGTCACAAGCAGGTTTTTGTTCGCGTTGTAGCGCAGACCCACATCCACCTGGGTATAGGACGGTGTACCCTGGGACATTGATGTACGGCTCAGATACTCAGACGTTTTACCGCGCAGGTTCAGACGACTCCAGAAGCCGACGTCTGGTGTCGCCTGCCAGTCCAGGGTGGTATTGAACATATGTTTTGGCATTTTGTTCAACGGCTTACCGGAGAACTGGCCGCTCTTCTGCTCGGATTCCGTATAAGTGTAGTTGGCAGTCCAGTTCACATCGCGCGTGATTTTCCAGCCGAAGGTAGACTCCACGCCGCGCATGTTGGCTTTGTCCACGTTGACGCGGTCGCTCACGAAATCATAGCTGTGATCGCCAATCGTACAGGCGGGATCGGAACTGCTGTTACAGCGGCGAACTTCAGTAATTTTGTCTTTGAAGTCGGTATTGAACAGCGTCACACCGGCATTAAGATTGTCGTTATTATCCCAGAGCAGGGCGATCTCTTCACTCAGACTCTTCTCTGGTTTCAGGTCCGGGTTGCCAACGATGATACCGTCAAGACGGCCACCACCCGTTACCTGCCCCCAGCTGGCAGACGACTGACGCAGGTCCGGTGCACGGTAGCCCGCAGAAACCCCGCCTTTCAATGTCCACTGATCGGCGAGGTGCCATACACCGTAACCACGTGGCGTCCAGTTAGTACCATAGTTTTGGTCTTTGTCCATGCGCAGGCCGCCGGTTAACGTAAAGCTTTCCGTCATTGCCCATTCATCTTCGGCAAACAGTGCCCAACTCCAGCGTGTCAGTTTGTTCAGGCCATCGGCAGCCTCCAGCTGATTGCCGTTGTCGCGCAGTTTCTCATAGCGATATTGCCCGCCGAGAGTCAGGGTATGATCGGCGAGGAAGATCTGGTTCTGGTTGTTGAAGGTGGTGTTGTACGAGCGCATTTCACGATCCGGGTTATTCGTCTCTTCCTGTTGGATATAGCTGGTGGTATTGAAGTCGTCGTAATAACCGCTGTGGGTTAATGAGTAGGTGGTATGCTCATAGCGGGTTTCGCTTTTGGTATTTGGCGTACAGGTCGTTCCACGGCAGGTTTCCGTCGCTTTCGACATCCCCGGCGTGCTGTTTCTGTCCTGAAGTTCACGGGCAAAGTCGAGGTCGAAATCATTTTGCTCGTCCGGCGTGAAATTCAACGTAATACCGCCGTTACGCATTTTCTGCTCGTTATACCCGTTCACAATCTTATCTTCTGCGCGGCGTGACAAAAGCCCCGTCACTTTTGCGCCAAGCAGCCCGTCAATCAGGGGACCTGAAGCGTAGGCGTTGGTCTGAAATATATCACCGGAATCATTGTTTTCCTGGAAGGTTGCATCGCCATGCAACGAACCTGTCCAGGCCTTGGTGTTCGACACTTTTTTGGTAATGACGTTGATGACTCCACCCATAGCATCAGAACCGTAAAGTGAGGACATCGGGCCACGGATAACCTCGATACGCTCAATGGACTCCAGCGGCGGCAGCCAGCCTTGTTCAATGCCCGAGTTGTCGCTGTTTGGGCGGGTACTGCGCGTACTCACGCGTTTGCCGTTCACCAGGAACAGCGTGTACTGCGACGCCATGCCGCGAATACTGATATCACTGCTGCTCCCGCCGCCAGTAACGACGACGCCCGGGACGTCTTTCAGGGCATCGGTGACATCACGGTAGGCTTTATCTTCAATCTGCTGTTTTGAAATCACCGAGATGGAGGCGGGGGCATTCTGGATTTTTTGTTCAAAACCCGTCGCAGTGACGACAACGGTGTCCTGATCGGCTGCGTGAACGAAGGAGGAAAGTGTGGCGGCGCCAATGGCGGCGGCCAGCAATTTAACGCGTGGTATTGTCATTTGTACATTCCATATAAAAAGAAAAAAACTCCATCGGGATAACCCTGAGAACTGTATGTATTTGTCTTGTAAGAACTCTTTGTGATGGAGAAGAGTCTGGAATTGTACAAAAGAATGTATAATTGTAAACACAAATGATAATTGAAATCATTTGTGTTTGATGTTTGTGGCAAGAAAATAGCCTGGATTCAAGCGGATAGGATTATGTCAATAAGGGGAAAAGCCCGACAGGCGAGAGGCTATCGGGCAAATAGCGAAAATTACGCGAACAAATGCGCCGCGTGGAAGCGGAGATGATCCTCAATAAAGGAGGCCATAAAGTAATAGCTGTGGTCATATCCTGGCTGAATGCGCAGCGTGAGCGGCCAGTCCTTCTGGCGTGCCGCTTCAGCTAAAACGGCGGGCTGGAGTTGCCCGGCGAGGAACTGATCCGCATCGCCCTGATCGATAAGCATCGGGATCGCATTCGCTGAGTCGCTCGCCAGCATCAGCGTACAGCTGTCCCATTCCTGCCATTTCGTTTCATCTTTGCCCAGATAGTGGGTGAAGGCTTTTTGTCCCCACGGTACCTGCGATGGGTTAACAATCGGCGCGAACGCAGAGACGCTGGTATATTTCCCGGGGTTTTTCAGCGCCATGATTAGCGCCCCGTGTCCGCCCATGGAATGTCCGCTGATGGCACAGCGATCGTTTACCGCGAATTCGGCCTGAATCAGCGCAGGCAGCTCGTCACGGATGTAGTCATACATACGATAATGACTCGCCCACGGCTGCTCGGTCGCATTCAGGTAAAACCCGGCGCCTTTACCCAGGTCGTATCCTGCATCATCCGCCACATCGTCCCCACGGGGGCTGGTATCGGGCATCACCAGCGCGATACCCAGCTCGGCCGCAATACGCTGCGCACCGGCTTTGGTTGTGAAGTTTTCGTCGTTGCAGGTCAGGCCAGAAAGCCAGAACAGAACAGGCGGATTCTCTGCCGGAGGCAGGAAAATACTGAACGTCATGGCGCAGTTCAGCGTGGTGGAGTCGTGCCGCCAGCGCTGCTGTCGACCTTCAAAACAACGGTGCTCTTCGAGCAGTTCCATGCAAGGCTCCTTAATGAGAATAGCTATTCATTAGCATCATAATACAGCGTTTTCATTTACCTGTGAGCAACTTTCACTTTCGCGGAACGGCAAGATGCTGCATCATAAATTTACTTTTCTTTAACAATTGGAGCGGTCATGGCGCTGCGTATTGCGCTTAGTGGGTTTGTCGTGCTGGTGGTGGCGATGGGGATAGGGCGCTTTGCCTTTACGCCTCAGGTACCGCTGATGATTGCCGCCGGGCAACTCACGCTCACCAGCGCAGGCCTGGTGGCGGCGATGAATTATCTTGGCTATCTGGTGGGAGCATGGGATGCCATGCGCGCGCACCGCTTTGTTGAAACGCGGCTCTGGCTCGGCATTACGGGTGCGGTTGCATTGACGCTGCTCTCCGCGGCGGCGGATAACGCCGTCGTACACGGCCTGCTGCGCTTTGCGATCGGCTGCATGAGTGGCTGGTCAATGGTGCTCATTGCCGCCTGGACCAACGAGCGGCTGGGGCAACTGGGTAAACCGGGGCTCAGTGCTGCGGTGTTTGCCGGCCCCGGCGCGGGTATCGCCCTGAGCGGCCTGCTCGCGGTCTATATTCAGGCGAAATCCCTTTCGGCCGGTGCGGCGTGGCAGATCTACGGCGTGCTGGCGCTCGTGTTGATTGCGCTGGTGGCACGCTATCTGCCGCGTGCGGGTCAGCTTCATCGCCCGGGGACTGCGCCTGAGCCGCTGCGGCTGACCGCGGATTTAAAGCGCCTGGTCTGGAGCTACAGCCTGGCGGGATTTGGCTATATCCTTCCGGCGACCTTTTTATCGCAAATGGCCGCCGTGCGCTTTCCCGGCAGCCTGTTTGCCCAGTTTGTCTGGCCGATTTTTGGTCTCGCCGCTGTGGTGGGGATTGCGCTCAGCATTGCCTTGCGACATATCTCCACGGCTAACCGCAGGCTGGCTATCGTGCTGTGGCTTCAGGGCGCGGGTGTCCTGGCGGCCTGGCTGCTGCCGGGCATCGGCGGTTTGCTGACGGGCGGGCTGCTGGTAGGTGGCGGGTTCCTTTGCGCCGTGCAGCTCTCTCTTTTATACGGCCGAGAGCTGGCACCGAACCACACGCGTTATATGGCGGGACTGCTCACCACCGGGTATGCCATCGGGCAGTTGATTGGCCCGGTGACGTCGGCATTATCGACCTGGCTAACCCACCGGCTGGAGCCTGCGCTGGGGCTGGCGGGCGTCGCGTTGTTCATCGGCGGCGCGCTGGTCTGGAATCGTCACGCTGAAAGGCAACAGCAATTGCAATAATTATCGTCGTGAATACTGGATTATGTGCGTCGCCTCACGCACAATGAGCGCATACTTTTGCCACAACGAGGGCGAAAGACGCCACACCTGCAGGAGAAGAAAATGTCATCACTCAGTAAAGAAGCTGCCCTGGTCCATGAAGCCCTGCTTGCGCGCGGTCTCGAAACGCCATTGCGTCCGCCCGTTGAGGATATGGACAATGAAACCCGTAAAAGTCTGATTTCCGGGCATATGACCGAGATCATGCAACTGCTTAATCTCGATCTGAGCGATGACAGTCTGATGGAGACGCCTAAGCGCATCGCGAAAATGTACGTCGACGAAATTTTCTCTGGCCTGGATTACGCCAACTTCCCGAAAATTACCGTCATTGAAAATAAGATGAAGGTGGACGAGATGGTCACGGTACGTGATATCACGCTGACCAGCACCTGCGAACATCACTTCGTCACTATCGACGGTAAAGCGACCGTGGCTTACATTCCGAAAGATACGGTGATTGGTCTGTCGAAGATCAACCGTATTGTGCAGTTCTTCGCGCAGCGTCCTCAGGTTCAGGAGCGTCTGACGCAGCAGATCCTGATTGCCCTGCAAACGCTGCTGGGCACCAATAACGTGGCGGTCTCCATCGATGCCGTTCACTACTGCGTGAAAGCCCGCGGCGTTCGTGATGCGACCAGTGCAACCACCACCACTTCGCTGGGCGGTCTGTTTAAATCGAGCCAGAACACCCGCCAGGAGTTCCTGCGCGCCGTGCGTCACCACAACTAATCTCACAGGGCAGGGACCATGGAGCGAAACGTCACGCTCGATTTTGTTCGCGGCGTCGCCATACTGGGTATCCTGCTGCTGAATATTAGCGCCTTCGGTCTGCCGAAGGCCGCTTATCTCAATCCCGCCTGGTACGGCGATATCACCCGAAGCGATGCCTGGACCTGGGCAATCCTTGATCTGTTTGCCCAGGTTAAATTCCTCACGCTCTTTGCCCTGCTGTTTGGCGCAGGACTACAGCTTCTGCTTAAACGCGGCACCCGCTGGATCCAGTCGCGCTTAACCCTGCTGGTGATCCTCGGTTTTATCCACGGTCTGTTCTTCTGGGACGGCGATATTCTTCTCGCGTATGGGTTAGTTGGGCTTATCTGCTGGCGTCTCATTCGTGATGCGCACAGCGTTAAAAGCCTGTTTAACACCGGTGTGATGCTCTATCTCATGGGGCTTGGGGTGCTGCTGCTGCTGGGGATGATCTCTGGCGAAGCGACCAACCGTTCCTGGATCCCGGATGCTGCAAACCTCCAGTACGAGCAGTTCTGGAAGCTAAAAGGCGGTACGGAAGCCATTAGCAACCGGGCGGATATGCTGGGGGATAACCTTCTTGCGCTGGGGGCGCAATACGGCTGGCAGCTGGCAGGGATGATGCTGATGGGGGCGTCATTGATGCGCACCGGGTGGCTGAAAGGGGAGTTCAGCCTGCGTCATTATCGTCGCACCGGGGCGGGGCTGGTTCTGCTCGGCGTGCTGATAAACCTCCCGGCGGTGATGACACAGTGGCACATTCACTGGGATTATCGCTGGTGCGCTTTCCTGCTCCAGGTACCGCGTGAACTGAGCGCGCCATTCCAGACCATCGGCTACGCGGCGCTAATATATGGCTTCTGGCCGCAGCTTTCTCGCCTGTGGCTTGTCAGCGCAGTCGCCTGCGTCGGGCGCATGGCGTTAAGCAATTACCTCCTGCAAACGTTGATATGCACCACGATTTTCTATCGCTTTGGCCTGTTTATGAAATTCGACCGCCTCGGGCTGCTGGCGTTTGTTATTCCGATCTGGGCGGTTAATCTGGCGTTTTCCGTTATCTGGCTGCGTTATTTCCGTCAGGGGCCGCTGGAGTGGGTGTGGCGTCAGTTAACCGCACATGCTTCAGGGGTATCATTGAGTAATACATCCAGATAACGATCTGGATCACAATCATTAACAAAACGGATGTAAGCGTTTTCATGACTGTGAGCTTCTTCACGTAGTCCCTTTTCTCTCGCTGCCAAAATAGCCACCTTGCTAAACACAGGGGGTGTCTGTGAGTTGCTGCAATCCTTTGAAGGATGGTGAATATGATCACCATTCGTGATGTCGCCCGTCTGGCGGGCGTTTCTGTGGCTACCGTCTCCCGCGTGCTGAACAACAGTGCGCTGGTGAGCCCTGAAACCCGTGAAACCGTAATGAAAGCCGTGACCCAGCTCGGGTACCGGCCAAATGCCAACGCGCAGGCGCTTGCCACGCAGGTCAGCGATACCATCGGCGTGGTGGTGATGGATGTCTCAGACGCCTTTTTCGGTGCGCTGGTGAAAGCGGTCGATGTGGTTGCCCAGCAGCATCAAAAATATGTGCTGATTGGCAACAGCTATCATGAGGCGGAGAAAGAGCGTCATGCCATCGAAGTACTGATTCGCCAGCGCTGTAACGCCCTGATTGTTCACTCCAAAGCCTTAAGTGATGAAGAGCTTGCCGGGTTTATGGAACAGATTCCGGGCATGGTGCTGATTAACCGGATTGTGCCGGGCTATGCCCACCGCTGTGTTGGGCTGGATAACGTCAGCGGCGCCATGATGGCCACCAAAATGCTTATCAATAACGGCCATCAGCGGATCGGTTATCTTGCCTCCAGCCATCAAATTGAAGATGACGCGTACCGGCGTGAGGGCTGGCAAAACGCCCTGAAAGAACACGGCATTACCGCATCAGAGAGCTGGATCGGCACCGGTACGCCTGACATGCAGGGCGGTGAGGCGGCAATGGTGGAGTTGCTGGGCCGCAATCTGCAGCTTTCTGCGGTGTTTGCGTATAACGACAGCATGGCAGCGGGCGCGCTGACGGCACTGAAAGATAACGGCATTGCGGTGCCGCAGCATTTGTCGTTGATTGGCTTTGACGACATTCCGATCGCCCGTTACACCGACCCGCAGCTGACCACGGTGCGCTATCCCATTGCTTCTATGGCAAAACTGGCTACTGAACTGGCGTTACAGGGAGCCGCAGGGCTGCTGGATCCTGGGGCGACGCATTGCTTCATGCCAACCCTGGTGCGTCGACATTCCGTCGCGTCGCGGCAAATTGTGGCTCCGATCACTAACTGATTACATGAGGTGATGTAACCGTTTTCAATCTGTGAGTAAATTCACAGTATCTTAACAAGGCGCTGACTATGATGTCAGCGTTTTAGCAGCTGAAACGCTATGTAACGGTGATTATTCACTTTAACAGTAGCCAATGTGCCGCAAACAACGAATAAAACGCATTTCTGGAGCGTTACCGACCACGGAAGAGAGAAATTTTATAAGTGAACGTCGGCTGTCAGTAACGTTTTATTAACATCTGCCTGCCGCTCGTTATTCACCAGAACTACCCTGCATAAAAAAAACCGGAGATACCATGAATAAGAAGGTGTTGACCCTGTCTGCTGTAATGGCAAGCATGCTTTTTGGTGCAGCAGCGCACGCTGCAGATACCCGTATTGGTGTGACGATTTATAAATACGACGACAACTTCATGTCTGTTGTACGTAAAGCTATCGAGAAAGATGCGAAAGCAGCGCCAGACGTACAGCTGCTGATGAATGACTCCCAGAATGACCAGTCCAAACAGAACGACCAGATCGACGTTCTGCTGGCGAAAGGCGTGAAAGCCCTGGCGATCAACCTGGTTGACCCGGCTGCAGCAGGCACGGTAATTGAAAAAGCGCGCGGCCAGAATGTGCCAATCGTCTTCTTCAACAAAGAACCTTCCCGTAAAGCGCTGGATAGCTATGACAAAGCGTATTACGTCGGTACTGACTCCAAAGAGTCCGGCATTATTCAGGGCGATCTGATCGCGAAACACTGGGCAGCGAACCCGAACTGGGACCTGAACAAAGACGGTCAGATCCAGTTCGTTCTGCTGAAAGGCGAACCTGGTCACCCGGATGCTGAAGCGCGTACGACTTACGTTATCAAAGAGCTGAATGATAAGGGCCTGAAAACCCAGCAGCTGGCATTAGATACCGCGATGTGGGATACCGCCCAGGCGAAAGATAAGATGGATGCCTGGCTGTCCGGCCCTAACGCGAACAAAATCGAAGTGGTTATCGCCAACAACGATGCGATGGCAATGGGTGCGGTAGAAGCGCTGAAAGCCCACAATAAATCGTCCATTCCGGTATTCGGTGTGGATGCCCTGCCAGAAGCGCTGGCGCTGGTTAAATCTGGCGCGATGGCCGGTACCGTTCTGAACGATGCCAATAACCAGGCGAAAGCCACCTTCGATCTGGCGAAAAACCTCGCTGACGGTAAAGGCGCGGCAGATGGCACCAGCTGGAAAATTGACAACAAAATCGTTCGCGTACCTTACGTGGGCGTAGACCAGTCCAACCTGGCTGAGTTTATCGGTAAATAAGTGAGTTAACCTGTCTCCACTGGGCGCAATTCGTTGCGCCCTTTTATAACGCGATATGCGAGGCCAACAAGGTATAATTATGGTCAGCACAACTACTCAGTCAACCGGTGAATACTTGTTGGAAATGAACGGTATTAACAAGTCATTTCCCGGTGTTAAGGCACTCGATAATGTTAATTTAAAAGTCCGTCCTCACTCTATTCATGCATTAATGGGGGAGAACGGTGCGGGTAAATCAACATTATTAAAATGTCTTTTTGGGATCTATCAAAAAGATTCTGGCAGCATTCTTTTTCAGGGGAAAGAGATCGATTTCCATTCAGCGAAAGAAGCACTGGAAAACGGTATCTCGATGGTTCACCAGGAATTAAACCTGGTACTGCAACGTTCCGTTATGGATAACATGTGGTTGGGGCGTTATCCAACCAAAGGTGTCTTTGTCGATCAGGACAAAATGTATCGTGACACCAAAGCGATTTTTGATGAGCTGGATATTGATATCGATCCGCGCGCTCGCGTGGGAACCTTATCCGTCTCACAAATGCAGATGATCGAAATTGCCAAAGCGTTCTCCTATGATGCGAAAATCGTCATCATGGACGAACCGACATCGTCATTAACGGAAAAAGAGGTTAATCACCTTTTTACCATTATTCGTAAGCTGAAAGAACGCGGCTGCGGCATTGTCTACATCTCTCACAAAATGGAAGAGATCTTCCAGCTGTGCGATGAGATTACCATCCTGCGCGACGGCCAGTGGATTGCCACGCAGCCGCTGGAAGGGCTGGATATGGACAAGATCATCGCCATGATGGTTGGCCGCTCCCTTAACCAGCGCTTCCCGGACAAAGAGAACAAGCCGGGTGAAGTGATTCTTGAAGTGCGCAATCTCACCTCGCTGCGTCAGCCGTCCATCCGCGATGTCTCCTTCGACCTGCACAAAGGCGAAATCCTGGGGATTGCCGGTCTGGTGGGGGCAAAGCGTACCGACATTGTGGAAACCTTGTTTGGTATCCGTGAGAAGGCCCAGGGCACCATTACGCTGCACGGAAAGAAAATTAACAACCACAATGCCAACGAAGCCATTAATAACGGTTTTGCGCTGGTAACGGAAGAACGTCGTTCGACGGGTATTTATGCTTATCTGGATATTAACTTTAACTCGTTAATTTCTAATATTCGTAATTACAAAAATAAAGTCGGACTGCTGGATAACTCCCGCATGAAGAGCGATACCCAGTGGGTGATTGACTCCATGCGCGTGAAGACGCCTGGCCACCGCACGCAAATTGGTTCGCTTTCGGGGGGTAACCAGCAAAAAGTCATTATCGGACGTTGGTTATTAACCCAGCCAGAAATTCTGATGCTGGATGAACCTACCCGTGGCATTGACGTCGGCGCGAAGTTTGAAATTTATCAGCTGATTGCCGAGCTGGCGAAAAAGAATAAAGGGATCATTATTATTTCTTCCGAAATGCCGGAACTGTTAGGGATCACAGACCGTATTCTGGTTATGAGCAATGGTCTCGTTGCCGGTATTGTTGACACCAAAACGACAACGCAAAACGAAATTTTGCGTCTTGCGTCTTTGCACCTTTAAGATCAGGGGCTCCTCATGAGTGCGTTAAATAAAAAAAGTTTTCTCACTTACCTGAAAGAAGGCGGAATTTACGTTGTTCTTTTAGTCCTGCTGGCCATTATCATTTTCCAGGACCCTACGTTCTTAAGTCTGCTGAACCTGAGTAACATTCTGACCCAGTCTTCCGTGCGTATTATCATTGCGCTGGGCGTGGCGGGCCTTATCGTCACCCAGGGTACTGACCTTTCTGCCGGTCGTCAGGTCGGCCTGGCGGCGGTTATTGCGGCAACCCTGCTGCAGTCGATGGAAAACGCCAACAAGGTCTTCCCGGAAATGGCGACCATGCCGATTTTCGTGGTGATCCTGATTGTCTGCGCTATTGGCGCGGTGATTGGTCTGATCAACGGTATCATCATCGCTTACCTGAACGTGACGCCATTTATCACCACGCTGGGTACGATGATCATCGTTTACGGTATCAACTCCCTCTACTACGACTTCGTGGGCGCGTCTCCTATCTCGGGCTTTGACAGCGGCTTCTCAACCTTTACGCAAGGGTTTATCGCGCTGGGCAGTTTCCGCCTGTCGTATATCACCTTCTATGCGCTGATCGCGGTGGCGTTCGTCTGGATCCTGTGGAACAAAACGCGCTTTGGTAAAAACATCTTTGCTATCGGCGGTAACCCGGAAGCGGCGAAAGTTTCCGGCGTCAACGTGGCCCTGAACCTGCTGATGATCTATGCCCTGTCCGGGGTGTTCTACGCCTTCGGTGGGATGCTGGAAGCGGGTCGTATCGGTTCTGCAACCAACAACCTCGGCTTTATGTACGAACTGGATGCGATTGCAGCCTGTGTGGTCGGCGGCGTCTCCTTCAGCGGCGGCGTGGGTACCGTACTCGGTGTGGTCACCGGTGTGATCATCTTCACCGTGATCAACTACGGCCTGACCTACATCGGCGTGAACCCGTACTGGCAGTACATCATTAAAGGCGCGATTATTATCTTCGCTGTTGCGCTGGATTCACTGAAGTACGCACGTAAGAAGTAAGCTCAACAATGAAAAACCCGCAGCGATGCGGGTTTTTTTATGAGAAAAGTGTGGCTATCAGCGATTTTGAAATAGGCACCAGCCCGGTTTGAAGCCCGAAGGGTTTAAAGATTTTGTTAATGATGTCAGCGGAATAGTTGCCTCTGTCATTTTCTACATCTGACAATGTTTTTCGGGATACGCTGACTAATTTTGCATATTCATCCTGTTTTAGCCCCAACACCTCGACCCTGAGTTTCCTCAGTGCTTCTCCTTGCGTGATTTTACCCAACAATATGTCCCGAATGGCTGCGTGCAAGAGATCCTGACGATCGCGTGTATCGACGCGTGTTAAGCCTGGTGAAACGCGTTGCCTGTTTACCTGCGTTAACTTGTCAGGATCCTCTGCGTCGTCATGATGTCTCCTTCCATTTGCGCTGCGTATACGGGCTAATATTTGCAGAAACTCTGACTCTGTCTTATCGGGTGTTTTCATAATAAGCCCCAGCGGGAAAGTTTGTCTGGAATAAAGCGAAAACCGATTGCAGGCATTTCCAGTATCTGTTTTGGAACACCGCGCGCCGCCAATCTTTCCGGTAGGTCGACGAGTTGAACGGCTGTCTCATGCAGGGCGTTAAGCAACGTCGAAGGGGGAATCCACTCCGCCAGCTCCGGTTGCGCCACCTGCCGCGGCGCCTCTTTCCTGGGCATAATCCAGAAAGTCGGCTGCCCGCTCGATGACGTCCGTAACCGTAAACGTTTTAGCGCTTGCGAATTCATTCCATTCCGGTACGGATTCTTTAATGCGTAAATTCCCAACAGGGGACATTGTGCCAAATTTTAGCAATAAAAAATTTTGCTGGCTGAGTGGTAATTCACTGATACCAAGCGCATTTATCCAGTAGCGACGACTAGCGCCGGCGGGAATGATATCGTCGATGAATCGCAGCCAGCCTGGATTTCCATGGTCATTAAAAAAAAGTGATACGGGGTGATTCAGCGTGACGGCGTGTAAATCATCATAATCCAGAAAATTAATCGCATACTCAGTGAGATAGTTTAATTGCGTGGTGTTCCAGTCGTTGTTTTCACTACCGGGAAATGTGATGAGAGCAATATCCGTCCATACTTCATGTAGATACGCCTGTACAGTTAACGTTTCCATCTCACCTCCATAACCGTTCAATGAGTAAAATATTACTCATTGATCGTGATTAAGGCAAGTAATGCCACTTATACCTCACATTATCCATTTTTTGAGAGGTTAATGAGTAATATATTACTCATTGTGCAAATTTATTTTTTCTTCTGCAGATCAAGCAGCTGCTCTGGCGTTACAGCCGGGTAACCCTGCGCGTCTTCCGGTACTTCATGCATCGCCGGAATCGGCACCAGCGGGCCTAAAAAGCGCGGTTCACGTTTGAAAATGTAGAGGTCCGCCAGCGCGCCAAAGCGCGCGCCAAATTCGCGCACGCGCACGCTCAGCATATCTTTAGGCGACGGCACCGCGTAGCACTGCGCCTGAATACCCATATGCAGCGCAATAAACAGCGCGCGCTCGCAGTGGAAACGCTGGGTGATGATGATGAAGTCGTTGGTGTCGAACACTTTGCGGGTGCGCACGATGGAGTCGAGGGTGCGGAAGCCTGCGTAGTCGAGCACGATGTCGGCAGGATCCACGCCTGCGGCAATCAGGTCCTTACGCATCGTCACCGGTTCGTTATAGCTTTGCAGCGCGTTATCACCGCTTAACAGCAGATAGTTCACCTTGCCGCTGTTGTAAGCGTTCAGCGCGCCCTGAATTCGGTAACGATAATACTGGTTGATCACCCCGGTGCGGTAATACTTGGCGGTGCCGAGTACCACGCCCACCTGGCGATAGGGCAGGTCCTGCAGGTCATCAAAGATGTAAGGGGCGGTTTTCCAGCTCATCCAGCGGTCGAGACCCAGCACGATCAACAGCAGTATGCCGACCAGGACAGACAGGCTGTAAAAAACGCGCTTTAACATGGAGATGGCTCGTTCGTGGATGAAAGTTCACTCAGGCTACTTTACCCGTCTGGTTAGCGCAAGAAACAGCGACTCAACTGAGGGGTTTTTCAGCAATGTGGCGGACATTTCAGTCCGCCGGAAGGATTTATGCCAGCAGTACGCGGTCGATCGTCGTGCAGCCTAACGCCTTGAGCGTCGCAGCGGTGGCATCCCACTGAATCAGTGGCGCATCGGCCTTTTCGGCCAGAATTGCGCGCTGAATGTCGGGGTAGTCGTAGCCGTTCAGGCTCAGCAGGTTGAGCGCACCCTGCAGCGGCGGCAGCGTTGGGTTAAACGCGGCGTTTTCCGCATAGCTGCCGGTGAAGATACGGCCATCGCGGCACTGCAGCGCCACGCCGCTTGGGGCGTTACTGTACGGAGTGTGGCTCTTGTTAGCCGCACGAATGGCCGCTTCGCTCAGGTCATCGCCGGACAGGGCGAAACCATGATCCTGCTCGTCCATCAGCAGCGTTTTAATGTCCAGATCTTTCGGGCCGAAGGCATCCGGCAGGTAATCGCCCAGCGTGTGTGGCGCACGTCCCGGCAGGTTGATGCGCAGTTGCAGCCCGCTGTTCAGCTCGTTCATAAACTGACGGCAGTGGCCGCACGGCGTGTAGTTCACGGTGATGGCGCTCAGGGCCTTTTCACCGCGCAACCAGGCGTGGCTGATGGCGCTTTGCTCCGCATGAACGGTTTGCTGCATGGTTGCGCCCAGGAACTCCATGTTTCCACCGAAGTACCAGGTTCCGCTGACGCCGCGCGCAATAGCGCCGACGTTGAAGTGGGAGAGATCGGCACGCGCGCAGGCGGCAGCCAGGGGCAGCAGTGCGAAAGCCAGCGCGTCTTCATCCAGTCCCGCTGCTTGTTTCAGCATGGAGACCTGCTCTGCCGTCAGCAGGGCGGGGAAATGTGCATCTGCCAGGACGGGAGCAAGGGCTGATTGCAAATTCTCTGCAAGCTGAGCGAAGGCAGCTTGAAAACGTGGGTGCATGGCGTTTGCCTCATAAAGGTTAATGGATCGGTAGTTTACGGAGCCGCTGGGGCTTTATATGTGATCCACTTCTCATTATGTATGCAACTTATGAAATCAAAATGAAATTTGCGCGACGCATCGCAAATTTTAGCCCATCACCGCCAGTATCAACGGGAAAATAAACGGGGCGAGCAGGGATGTGATAATCCCGCATATCACCAGCGCCAGGGAGCTAAAAGCCCCTTCCTGATAGTCCAGCTCCGCGCAGCGGGCGGTACCCAGGGCGTGCGAGGCGGTACCCATCGACAATCCCCGCGCCGCTTTAGTATGGATCCGCATCGCGTTCAGGAGGGTGTGACCAAACACCGCGCCGAGAATACCGACGAAAATGACGCACATCGCGCTGATGGCCGGGATCCCGCCGAGGCTGCCGCCTACCGCCATTGCGATAGGTGTGGTCACCGATTTAGGCAGAATAGAGGCCGCAATTTGTGGCGAAGCGCCCATCAATAGCGCTACCGACGTGCCGGTGATCATCGCCACCAGGCTGCCCACAAAACAGATAGTAATGATGGATTTCCAGCGGGCGCGGATCTGGTGCAGCTGCTCATATAAAGGAAAGGCGAGGGCCACAACGGCGGGCTGCAACAGGTCGTTTAAAATTTTGCTGCCGGCAAAGTAACGTTCGTAAGGGATGCCGGTGAGCAGCAGGAAAGGAATAATTACCACCATCGCCACCAGCAGGGGGTTGAGCAGCGGCATTTTGAAGCGTGCGGCAAGTTTACGCGCGGCGAAGAAGACCAGCAGGGTTAACGGCAGAGACCACCAGATATTAGCCATCATTTTTTTGTTTTCTCCCCGATGACGTTACGTTCGCCATGTACCAGATGTGAACTCCAGCTCACAACAAGGAAAACCACCAGCGTGCTAACCGCGCAGGAGACCACAATCGGGCCGAACTGGGCTTTGAGCAAATCAAAATACTGCATGACCCCGACGCCGATGGGCACGAAAAGCAGCGCCATATAGCGGATGAGGACGAAACAGCCGGGGTTAACCCACTTTGCGGGCAGAATTTGCAGCGCCAGTAAAACAAAGAGGATCAGCATGCCGATAATGCTGCCAGGAATGGTGATAGGCAGCAGCGACGCGATAAAAATCCCGGCATACAGGCAGGCGTAAATCAGGACGAATGCGCGCAGATATTGCCAGATAATGTTCAATGATTTGCTCATGGTGATAGTCCTTGATGAAACGAATTCATCATACAATTAAACCTGAAAATGTGCCACGGATCACATCATGAATTTTGAGCATACCAGACATTCCGGAATGGAACGCCGGGCTTTCCACATACATACAGAGCAGCTACTATAGCGCGTCTTTTTTCACAGGTACTCAGAATGCGTGTTTTACTGGCCCCGATGGAAGGCGTGCTCGACTCTCTTGTGCGCGAGCTGCTTACCGAGGTGAACGATTACGATCTCTGCGTGACGGAGTTTTTGCGCGTGGTCGATATGTTGCTGCCAGAAAAGTCATTCTACCGTCTCTGTCCTGAACTGCACCGCCAGAGCCGGACGCCTTCCGGTACGCTGGTGCGGATCCAGCTGTTAGGCCAGTATCCTGAATGGCTGGCGGAAAACGCAGCCAGGGCCGTGTCGCTGGGCTCGTATGGCGTCGATCTCAACTGCGGCTGTCCGTCAAAGCTGGTCAACGGCAGCGGCGGCGGGGCAACGCTACTCAAGGATCCTGAGCTGATTTATCGCGGCGCAAAAGCCATGCGCGAGGCGGTACCCTCGCATCTGCCGGTCACCGTGAAAGTCCGTCTGGGCTGGGACAGCGGAGATAAGCAGTTTGAAATTGCCGATGCGGTGCAGCAGGCTGGGGCCACCGAGCTGGTGGTGCATGGCCGCACCAAGGAAGATGGTTATAAAGCTGAGAGGATTAACTGGCAGGCGATTGGCGAGATCCGCAAACGGCTCACTATCCCGGTGATCGCCAACGGCGAAATCTGGGATTACGAAAGCGCGCAGGCATGCCTGAAAGAGACGGGCTGCAATGCGGTGATGATTGGCCGCGGTGCGCTGAACGTGCCCAACCTCAGTCGCGTCGTGAAATATAACGAACCGCGTATGCCATGGGCTGACGTGGTGACGCTGCTGCAAAAATACAGCCGTCTGGAAAAGCAGGGTGATACCGGTTTGTATCACGTCGCGCGCATCAAGCAGTGGCTGAGCTATTTACGTAAAGAATACAGCGAAGCGCTGGGGTTATTTCAGGCGATCCGCACGCTCCAGACGTCGGCTGAAATTGCGCGGGTCATTCAGTCAAAATAACTAGCGGTAATATTTAAATTTAAATAATTCACTCGGTGAATATTTTGCTGATTATGTAAATGTATAACAATTTGCGGATTGCCACGCGTTACTAAAAAACGGAAAGTCATCAAGCGTAAGTTGCGCCTTTATTTTTTGAGTGCATGGCGTAATGAAACGTTTTCCTATTTTATCTCTGAGTGCTCCCCTTGTTTTTATGCTGGCTGCGTGCGCACCGGAACATTCCACGGTAGCGCCAATAAAAACGCAGGCGACAGCTGCTTCTGTAAATACCCGGCTTAACCATGCGGACTGGCCGAAAAACGAATGGTGGAAAGAGTATAACGACCCGCAGCTAAATGCGCTTATTGCGATAGCGGATGCCCCGGATATGCAAATTGCCCGGCAACGTATTACGCTCGCGGAAGCACAGGCGAAGGCCGCTATTGCTGCCGATGGCCCACAACTGGATTTTTCTGCGGATGTTGAACGGCAGAAAATGTCGGCAGAAGGCCTGATGGGCCCGTTCGCGCTGACCGATCCGGCAGCGGGAACGACCGGCCCATGGTACACCAATGGCACTTTTGGCCTCACGGCGGGGTGGGATTTGGATCTGTGGGGGAAAAATCGCGCCCGGATTGCCGCGCGTATCGGCAAAGTGAATGCGCAAAAAGCGGAGCTGGAGCAGACTCGCCAGCTGCTTGCCAGCAGCGTTGCGCGCCTTTACTGGGCGTGGCAGACCCAGGCTGCTGCCGGAGATGTCCTTTCCCAAATTAAGCAGGAGCAGAAAAATATTATCGATGCCGATCGCGAACTGTATCAGCACGGTATTACCTCCTCGGTGGAGGGCGTCGAAACCGATATTTATGCCAGCAAAACGGATGAACAGTTAGCGGACGTGAAGGGCAAAATGAAGGCCATTGAGGCGCGACTGACTGCGTTGACCGGTACATCGGCCATAGCGCTTACGCGCCATGCGTTGCCTGCGACAGAAGCCTCGCTCCCTTCAACGCTGGGATATGAACTGCTGGCGCGCCGTCCGGATCTTCAGGAAGCGCACTGGTATATCGAAGCCTCCCTGAGCGAGGTGGAGGCCGCCAGAGCCGCGTTCTATCCTGACGTGAATCTTATGGCCTTCTTGCAGCAGGATGCCCTGCACCTCAGCGATCTGTTCCGCTCTTCCGCTCAGCAGATGGGCGTGACCGCCGGTTTGACCCTGCCGATTTTCGACAGCGGCAGGCTGAACGCCAATCTGGATAGTGCCCAGGCGCAGAATAACCTCTCTGTCGCGAACTACAACAAAGCGGTGGTGGAGGCGGTGAATCAGGTGGCGCGTACGGCCAGCGAAGTCGAAACCCTGTCGGCAAAAAACCGTCACCAGCAGCAGGTCGAAAAAGACGCGGCACGTGTAGTGGCGCTGGCGCAGGCTCGTTTTAGGGCAGGTATCATTGCGGGGTCGCGGGTCAGCGAAGCCAGAATCCCGGCGCTTAAAGAACACCTTGAGACGGTCATGCTGAAAGGACAGTATATCGACGCCACGCTGCAACTGACGTCGGCGCTGGGGGGCGGCTATCATCACGGCTAAAAAGAGGCGTTATCTATACTTATCTCTTTGCTGTTTTTCAGGAGGTGAGTATGACCAGAGTAGCGATTGTTACCGCATCGGATTCCGGGATTGGTAAAACCACGGCCCTGATGCTGGCAGAGCGCGGGTTTGATATTGGCATTACCTGGCATTCTGATGAAAAAGGTGCGCTGGAAACCTGCCGTGAAGTGGAAGCGAAGGGGCAGCGAGCAGAGGCTGTCCATCTCGATTTAAGTACGCTCCCGGAAGGTGCTGAAGCCATTGACGTGCTGATTGCGCGTTTCGGTCGGCTGGACGTGCTGGTTAACAATGCCGGGGCGATGACCAAAGCGCCCTTCCTGGAGATGCCGTTTGACGACTGGAGGAACATCTTCACCGTCGACGTGGACGGTGCGTTTCTCTGTTCGCAGATTGCGGCACGGCAGATGGTGAAGCAGGGGAAAGGAGGGCGAATTGTCAACATTACCTCGGTGCATGAGCACACGCCGCTGCCGGAGGCCAGCGCCTACACCGCTGCGAAACATGCGCTCGGCGGCCTGACCAAATCCATGGCGATAGAACTGGTTAAGCACAACATTCTGGTGAACGCCGTTGCGCCGGGTGCCATTGCCACACCCATGAACGATATGGACGACAGCGAAGTGAAAGAAGGCTCAATGCCGGAAATCCCACTGGCGCGCCCCGGGCATACGAGAGAAATCGCCAGCCTGGTGGCGTGGCTGTGCGACAGCGACGCCAGCTATACCACCGGGCAATCGTTTATCGTTGACGGGGGTTTTATGCTGGCGAATCCGCAGTTTAAGCCGGAGGGGTAGCTACTTTTTGCCCTCTCCCTGTGGGAGAGGGTCAGGGCATCAGGTCGCACCCGGCTACGCCTCATCCCGCGCCTTTTCCCGATGTTTCAGCCACAGCCTGACGCCAATCACCGCCACAACCACGACAAGCAACCATGCCCAGTGCTTCAGATGCTGGTCGAGATTATGCAGCCACGGACCTATCACCTCGCCTCCCACGTAACCGAGCGTCGTAAAGATCAGCGCCCAGGCAACGGCGCCAAGAATATTCAGCGGCAGGAAAATTTTCGGGGGCAGACGGCTGGCGCCAATCAGTATCGGCCCGATTATCCTGAAGCCGTACATAAAACGGGTGCCTATAACGAACAGGTAAGGGTGGCGCTGGATCAGGCGCTGCGCGCGGTTAATTTTCTTTTTGTGTTTAGCGAAACGCTTGAGAAGCGTCGGACCAAAGCGCAGACCCAGAAAGTAGAGTAGCTGATCGCCAATCATGCCGCCCAGCGCGACCGCAGCGACGACCAGCGGAAATTTCAGTAAGCCCTGATGCGCGGCGACGCCGCCTAACAGCGTGATGGTTTCACCTTCAGCCACGCTACCAATGACCAGCGCGGCATAACCATATTGTTCAATGAGTGCGTTAATATCCATTACGTAAATGTTATCTCCCTCAGCGTACCTCGTTTAATCATATACCCCATGAATCAACAGCGGGGAAATCAACGGAAATTTCCCACTGTACATAAAATAATCTAAAGCCTGCATTATACTTAAGGTATCGCTGACGGGCCGACAACAAGGGGGCGCTATGAACCATGTCTGGGGACTTTTCTCCCATCCCGATCGTGAAATGCATGTCATCAAAAGTGAGAACGAAACGGTCTCGCATCATTACACCCACCATGTGCTGCTGATGGCCGCGGTGCCGGTAATATGCGCGTTTATTGGCACAACACAAATCGGCTGGAATTTCGGTGACGGCACCGTGGTTCAGCTTTCCTGGTTTACCGGGCTTTATCTTGCCATTCTCTTTTATGGCCTGATGCTGGCGGGCGTGGCGGTCATGGGGCGTGTCATTCACTGGATGGCACGTAACTATCCGCAACGTCCATCGCTGGCGCGCTGTATGGTCTTCGCTGGATACGTCGCGACCCCGCTGTTCTTAAGCGGTATTGTTGCACTGTATCCACTGGTCTGGTTGTGCGCACTGATCGGTACGATTGCTCTCTGTTACACAGGTTATCTGCTGTATCTGGGGGTTCCAACCTTCCTGAATATCAACAAAGAAGAGGGGCTGAGCTTCTCCAGCTCAACACTGGCTATCGGTGTGCTGGTGCTGGAGGCGTTACTGGCACTGACGGTTATTCTTTGGGGTTATGGATACCGTCTCTTCTAAGCTCACTGCATTGCTGGCGTAAATGCCAGCAATGCAGCATCTGTTCACGATTATCCGCTGGCGACAAAGCACTGTGACGGCTATGATGCCGAAGCCAGCCTGCGTTTATCCGTCGACGCAGGCGGTGTACGTCATTACGTGCGTGAATAATTATCAGAAGTCTCACCATGCTGAAATTCCGAGTCTCTTTACTTAGCCTGGCGCTGTTGCTGGGGGCGTCCGCTGCTGTGCCAGCCGTCGCTAAAACGCCCGCGGTGACCACTGCTGCTGCCCAGCCGCAAATTGCATCCGGCAGCGCGATGATTGTCGACCTCAACACCAATAAGGTGATTTACGCCAGCCATCCGGACCTGGTGCGCCCGATCGCTTCAATAACCAAATTAATGACCGCGATGGTGGTGCTTGATGCCCATCTGCCGCTGGACGAAAAACTGAAAGTGGATATCAGCCACACGCCAGAGATGAAAGGGATCTACTCTCGCGTGCGCCTGAACAGCGAAATCAGCCGTAAAAACATGCTGCTGCTGGCGCTGATGTCATCCGAAAACCGTGCGGCCGCGAGCCTGGCACACCACTATCCTGGCGGTTACGACGCGTTTATTCGCGCGATGAACGCCAAAGCCAAAGCGCTGGGGATGAACAATACGCACTATGTTGAACCGACGGGTCTGTCGATTAACAACGTCTCGACGGCCCGCGATCTGACGAAACTGCTGATTGCCAGCAAGCAGTATCCGCTGATTGGCCAGCTCAGCACGACCCGTGAAGAGATGGCGACCTTTGCCAACCCGGCCTATACGCTGCCGTTCCGCAACACTAACCATCTGGTTTACCGGGATAACTGGAACATTCAGCTAACGAAAACCGGATTCACCAACGCGGCAGGACACTGTCTGGTGATGCGCACCGTGTTTAACGGTAAGCCGGTGGCGCTGGTGGTGATGGATGCCTTCGGGAAATATACTCACTTTGCGGATGCGAGCCGCCTGCGGACTTGGATTGAGACCGGGAAAGTGCAGCCTGTACCGGCCGCAGCTTTGACGTATAAAAAGCAGAAAGCGGAGCAGATGGCGACGGCGCAGAACGATTAAGTACCTCTGCGCGCTGATGCCCTCACCCCAACCCTCTCCCACAGGGAGAGGAGAACACACTAAAAACGGTAACCCAGGTTACCGTTTTGCTTTTATTCCGGCAGCGTCCAGTCCCCGTCGTTGAGCGGGCGCTGCATAATCACCGTATCCCGCCAGTCGCCTTTCTTGTATCCCACGCTGCGCAGCTGACCGACAATCTCGAAGCCATGCTTTTTATGCAGCCGCAACGAACCGGCGTTGTTATTGCCATCTCCCACTACGGCAATCATCTGCCGCCACGGGCCTTGTTCGCAGCGTGCGATAAGCGCATCCATTAATGCCGTGCCAAAACCGCGGCCGGTGGTGCTGGCGTCCACGTAAATCGACTCTTCCAGGGTAAAGCGGTAGGCGTGTCGCGGTCGGTAAGGACTGGCATAGCAGTAACCCACCACGATGCCGCGATACAGTGCGATGAGCCACGGTAAACCGTTCTCAGCCACGCTTTTCATACGCTGGCGCATTTCGTCGATAGTCGGGGGGACTTCTTCAAAGGACGCGCGTCCGTGAAGCACATGCCAGGCATAAATTGCGGTGATGGCATGCACATCATCGGGAAGGGCGTCGCGCACTTCCAGTTCGGTTTCGGATAAAACGTCAACAGCCGACATGATGTGCCTGCTCCTCGTGATCGCATGCCGGAGAAACGTTTCTCCGGCGACAGACCGTTACTCTATTACGATTAACAAGCGCTAAACAATCTCTCAAATTTGGCTGTAGGAATTAATCAGACGCTTGCGTTAAGTGCTGCTCCGCGTCTGGGCTCTCTTTCCAGTATTTCTTCCGCGTTGTTTTACCAATGCCGGGGTTCATGCTGTTTGTAGGGTCATTCTCGCGATAAAACTGCTTAAGTGCGTCAGGAGCTTTATAAAGATGCCCGACGTTGTGTTCCGCAGGATATTGTGCGCCACGCTCGTGAAGAAGGGCGAGCATCTGCTCTTTCAGTTCGTGGGCATCAACCCCTTTTTTGACAATGTAATCCTGATGGAAGACATAGCACATAAAATGGCCGTAATAGAGCTTATGCACCAGCTTGCTGTCAATTTCCGGCGGCAAATGCTCAAACCACTCGGTGTCGTTACGGCGCAGGGCAATATCCAGCGCCAGGATATCTTCCACCTCGTCAGAGTGTACTGCCTGGTAACGGATAGCGGCTCCCGCCGCGGCAAAACGGTGCAGGAAGGCTTTGCTGCCCTCTTCAGGGGTACAGGCGAAGAAATCCCCTTCGGCGGTTTTGAAGAAGTCGGTCAGCCAGGCCTGCGCTTCGGCAATCCCGTCCCCGGCCATTTTCAGCAGCAGATGATGTTCGTACTTATCACGCCAGGTTTTCATTCGCTCCGGCAAATGCGCCGGGAAAACGTTGCCCAGCTTCTGCATAAAGCGGTCGGTGAAGTGAGGTTTGAACAGCGACACTTTCTCCAGCATCGCATCGGTGCGGCCCTTCATGGTGAAGAAGAACGGCATTTTGTCGGTGCCGAGCTTGTCGATCATCAGGAACGTATCTTTGCCGTAACGCTCGGCAATGTCGTAAATGTCCCGATGCATATATTCGCCCGCCACCGGCAGGTGGGTGAATTCGCCCAGAATATGACGACGGATTTCGGTTAACACTTCAGGCTGGTTGGTGCCGATATAAAACACCTGCTGCTTTTTCTCTGCCGGGAAGGTGTCGAGACGCACCGCGAAAACGGCAAGCTTGCCCGCACAGCCGGAGGACTCAAACAGACGGTCCGGGTCGGCGTTATAGCGCGCCGGCGTATCGGCTTCAATATCGCGCACGCGGGTAATGTAGTCATGGTCGTGCGCGTGGCGGCCATCGTGCTGAACGTCTTCATCCTTCACGCGATCGTCGTCGAGCTTGCTGAGGATCTGTTCCGGCGTGACGCCCAGGTCGATACCCAGATGGTTCACCAGCGTCAGCTTGCCGTCTTCATTGATACGGGCAAACAGCGACATCTCGGTGTAAGCCGGGCCGCGCTGCACCAGCGAGCCGCCGGAGTTATTGCAGATCCCACCGACGACCGAGGCGCCAATGCAGGAGGAGCCGATCACCGAATGCGGTTCTCGTCCCAGCGGCTTAAGCGCTTTTTCCAGCGAGTAAAGAGTGGTACCAGGGAAGGCGAGTACCTGCTCGCCTTTATCCAGCAGATGCAGCTTGTCGAGGCGCAGAGTGCTGATAATCACGATGTCACGATCGTAATCGTTGCCGTTCGGCGTAGAACCTTCGGTCAGGCCGGTGTTGGCCGCCTGCATTAATATAATCTTGTCGGCGGCAACGCAGGCGCTCAGCACGCGCCACAGTTCCAGCAGCGTGCCCGGAAAGACCACCGCCAGCGCCTCGCCCTGACCGGAGCGGAAACCCTTACGGTAGCGGGCGGTTTTAGCCGGGTCGGTAAGCAGGTGAGAGGAGCCAACCAGGCGCGACAGTTCGTTAATGAATGTTTTGTTATCGTCAGTTCGAACAGAAGACATCTTCCACTCCTTGTGGTGGGGCAAATTTCTCGCTGTAAAGCATAGCGCGATTAACAGTTTCGCGGTCTACTATTCATGAGAAAAATCAGAGAATAACCCTGCAAGCAAAAGAGGGTTTATGGCACACTGCGCTTTTCGCCCGGACCGGTGGCCTTCTTCCGGCGGTTAATGATGAGAGAGTAACGACATGAGATGGATATGTTCTTTAGGTGTCGCCGTCAGCCTGGCGCTGCAGCCTGCGCTGGCAGATGAGTTGTTTGGCAATCACCCGCTTACGCCTGAAGCCCGGGACGCATTTGTCACGGAACTGCTTAAAAAGATGACGGTTGATGAGAAGATCGGCCAGCTGCGTCTGATAAGCGTCGGTCCGGATAACCCGAAAGAGGCCATCCGGGAGATGATCAAAGAAAGCCAGGTGGGCGCCATCTTTAACACCGTCACCCGCCAGGATATCCGCAAAATGCAGGATCAGGTGATGGCGCTTAGCCGCCTGAAGATCCCTCTCTTCTTCGCCTATGACGTGGTACACGGCCAGCGCACCGTCTTCCCTATCAGTCTCGGCCTGGCCTCCTCCTTTAACCTCGATGCGGTGAAAACCGTCGGTCGCGTGTCGGCTTATGAAGCGGCGGATGACGGCCTGAACATGACCTGGGCTCCGATGGTCGATGTCTCGCGCGATCCGCGCTGGGGCCGCGCATCGGAAGGCTTCGGTGAAGATACGTATTTAACCGCCACGATGGGCAAAACCATGGTGGAAGCGATGCAGGGCAAAAGCCCGGCAGACCGCTATTCGGTGATGACCAGCGTCAAACACTTCGCGGCCTATGGCGCAGTGGAGGGCGGTAAAGAGTACAACACTGTCGACATGAGCCCGCAGCGCCTGTTCAACGACTATATGCCGCCGTACAAGGCAGGGCTGGATGCAGGCAGCGGCGCGGTGATGGTGGCGCTTAACTCGCTGAACGGCACGCCGGCGACCTCCGATTCGTGGCTGCTGAAAGACGTGCTGCGTGACCAGTGGGGCTTTAAGGGCATCACCGTGTCTGACCACGGCGCGATTAAAGAGCTGATCAAACACGGCACTGCATCCGACCCGGAAGACGCCGTGCGCGTGGCGCTGAAGTCTGGCATCAACATGAGCATGAGCGATGAATACTACAGCAAATACCTGCCGGGGCTGGTGAAGAGCGGCAAGGTGACGATGGCGGAGCTGGACGATGCCACGCGCCACGTGCTGAACGTGAAATATGACATGGGGTTGTTTAACGATCCTTACAGCCACCTGGGACCAAAAGATTCCGACCCGGCGGACACCAATGCTGAAAGCCGCCTGCACCGCAAAGAAGCGCGTGAAGTGGCGCGCGAAAGCCTGGTGCTGCTGAAGAACCGCCTCGACACGCTGCCGCTGAAAAAATCCGGCACCATTGCCGTGGTGGGCCCACTGGCTGACAGCAAACGCGACGTGATGGGCAGCTGGTCTGCGGCAGGCGTCGCCGATCAGTCCGTGACCGTGCTGACCGGTATCAAGAGCGCCGTCGGTGAAAACGCCAAAGTGGTGTACGCCAAAGGGGCAAACGTCACCAATGATAAAGACATCGTCACCTTCCTCAACCAGTACGAGGAAGCGGTGAAGGTCGATCCGCGCACGCCGAAAGAGATGATCGACGAAGCGGTAAACGCGGCTAAGCAGTCGGACGTCGTTGTCGCGGTCGTGGGCGAAGCGCAGGGGATGGCGCATGAAGCTTCCAGCCGTACCGATATCACTATTCCGCAGAGTCAGCGCGATCTGATTGCCGCCCTGAAAGCCACCGGCAAGCCGCTGGTGCTGGTGCTGATGAACGGTCGTCCGCTGGCGCTGGTGAAAGAAGACCAGCAGGCAGATGCCATACTGGAAACCTGGTTCGCCGGTACCGAAGGCGGTAACGCTATTGCCGACGTGCTGTTTGGCGATTACAACCCGTCCGGCAAGCTGCCGATGTCCTTCCCGCGCTCCGTCGGGCAGATCCCGGTTTATTACAGCCACCTGAACACCGGTCGCCCGTACAACGCCGACAAGCCGAACAAGTACACGTCACGTTACTTCGATGAAGCCAACGGCCCGCTGTATCCGTTTGGTTATGGTCTGAGCTACACCACCTTCAAGGTCTCCGAGGTGAAAATGTCGGCCCCGACCCTGAAGCGTGATGGCAAAGTGACCGCCAGCGTCGAGGTGACCAACACCGGCAAGCGCGAAGGGGCAACGGTGATTCAGATGTACGTGCAGGATGTCACTGCGTCGATGAGTCGTCCCGTGAAGCAGCTGCGTGGTTTCGAAAAGGTTGACCTGAAGCCGGGTGAAACCAAAACCATCAGCTTCCCGATTGACGTGGATGCGCTGAAGTTCTGGAACCAGCAGATGAAATACGATGCGGAACCCGGCAAATTTAACGTGTTTATCGGGGTGGACTCCGCTCGCGTGAATAAAGGCGAGTTCGAACTGCTGTAACCTTTCCTGCCTTTGCATCCCCCCGTCCTGCGGGGGATGCATCTTACCTTATGCTAAAAAGGCATTTTGACGGTTAATTCTGCCGTTTTAAGCTACGCTTTTCTCTCAAGCCTCTGAAAAAGGCAGCAAAAAAATGAGGATAGCGGAATGACGATTATTAAGGGGATGTTGGGATCGGCGGCATTACTGGCGGCGCTGAGTGTGCCGTTACAGGCGGCGGAGCCGGTAAAAGTGGGTTCCAAGATCGATACCGAAGGCGCGCTGCTCGGGAATATTATTTTGCAGGTGCTGGAAAGCCACGGTCTGAAAACCGTCAATAAAGTCCAGCTCGGCACCACGCCCGTGGTGCGCGGGGCGATTACCTCCGGCGAACTGGATATCTACCCGGAATACACCGGCAACGGGGCATTCTTCTTTAAAGATGAAAACGATCCGGCATGGAAAAACGCCAAAGCCGGGTATGAGAAAGTCAAAAAACTCGACGCGGAACAGAACAAACTGGTCTGGCTGACCCCGGCTCCTGCCAACAATACCTGGACCATCGCTGTGCGCAAAGATGTGGCGGAGAAAGGTAAGCTTACCTCACTGACGGATCTTAGCCGCTACCTGAAAGAGAAGGGTGATTTTAAGCTTGCGGCGTCCGCAGAGTTTATCGAGCGTCCTGACGCGTTGCCCGCGTTCGAAAAAGCTTACGGTTTCAAACTCGACCAGGCGCAGTTGCTCTCTCTGGCGGGCGGGGATACTGCGGTGACCATCAAAGCCGCGGCGCAGCAAACCTCGGGTGTTAATGCGGCCATGGCCTACGGTACCGATGGCCCGGTGGCGGCGCTCGGCCTGCAGACCCTGACCGATCCTAAAGGCGTTCAGCCGATTTACGCCCCGACCCCGGTCGTGCGTGAGGCGGTGCTGAAAGCCCATCCGGAGATTGCCGACTGGCTCAAGCCGGTCTTCGAAAAGCTGGATGAAAAAACGCTGCAGCAGCTGAATGCCAGCATTGCCGTCGAGGGACTGGATGCCAAAAAAGTGGCCGCCGACTTCCTGAAACAACAAGGGCTTGTGAAGTAACGGGAAAGGGCTGTGCCAATAAAATGTCATAACCGCGTACTGCTGCTGTTGGCCTGCACGGCCATCGCGGCGGTTGCGTTACCGTTTGTGAATGTCGCCCCTAACCGCCTGATGTCGGGGGAGGGAAAAGCGCTCTGGCAGGTCTGGCCGTTTACGCCGGGGTGGCTGGCGGCGTCGCTGGGCGCGTGGGTGATCCTGTCGCTCTGGCAGGGACGCCCGGCGCAGTGGCTGACGCTGCTCCTCTCCGAAGGGCTGTTTATTATCCTGTTCTGGAGTGCCGGACTGGCGGCGACGCATATGGCGTCGGCGGAAAGTCCACTGGCGAGGACCTCTATAGGCAGCGGCCTCTGGCTCTGGCTGGCGCTCTGTTTGCTGGCCTGCAGCGATGCGATTCGTCGACTCATCTCCAGTGCCGTCTGGCGCTGGGTACTGAATGCGCAGATATGGTGTATACCCTTGTTCCTGCTGTTCAGCGGGGAGCTGAACAATCTCTCGCTGTTAAAAGAGTACGCCAACCGCCAGGAGGTATTTGATGATGCCCTGGCGCAACACCTGACGATCCTCTTCGGCACGCTCCTTCCGGCGCTTCTGCTCGGGATTTCGCTGGGCATGTGGTGTTACCGCCATCCTTCCCGCCAGGGCGGCATTTTTGCCGTGCTCAACGTCATCCAGACGATTCCTTCCGTTGCGCTGTTTGGCCTGCTGATTGCCCCGCTGGCCGGGCTGGTGAAGTCGTTTCCGGTGCTGGGCGCGGCAGGCATCGCCGGAACGGGATTAACCCCGGCGCTTATCGCGCTGGTGCTCTATGCACTGTTGCCGCTGGTGCGCGGCGTGGTCGCGGGGTTAAGCCAGGTCGCGCCGGATGTGCTGGAAAGCGCCCATGCCATGGGGATGAGCGCGCGGCAGTGTTTCTGGAAGATACAGCTCCCGCTGGCGCTACCCCTGCTGCTGCGCAGCCTGCGGGTAGTCGCCGTTCAGACCGTGGGCATGGCGGTGATCGCCGCGCTGATTGGCGCGGGTGGCTTTGGTGCGCTGGTGTTCCAGGGGCTGCTGAGCAGTGCTCTCGATTTGGTGTTGCTGGGCGTGGTGCCCACGATTGCGCTGGCGGTGGTTGTCGACGCGCTGTTTGCCTTATGGCTCGCGCTGCTCAGGAGAAGCGCCAATGATTGAATTTCATGATGTCAGTAAAACCTTTGCGGGTCGCCCGGCGGCGAGCCATCTCAACCTGAACTTTGCCGAAGGCGCGTTTTCCGTGCTGATTGGTACGTCAGGGTCGGGAAAATCCACCACGCTGAAGATGATCAACCGTCTGGTCGAGCATGACAGTGGGCTGATCCGCTTTGCCGGGGAAGAGATCCGCAGTCTGCCGGTGCTGGAGTTGCGCCGTCGGATGGGCTATGCCATTCAGTCCATCGGACTGTTTCCCCACTGGACGGTGGCGCAAAACATTGCCACCGTGCTGCAGCTGGAGAAATGGTCGCGGGCTAAAACGGCTGACCGGGTGGAGGAACTGATGTCTCTGCTGGGGTTAGAGCCTGCCCTGCGCGACCGCTATCCGCACCAGCTTTCCGGTGGGCAGCAGCAGCGCGTGGGCGTGGCGCGCGCGCTGGCGGCCAATCCGCAGGTGTTGCTGATGGACGAACCCTTTGGTGCGCTGGATCCGGTGACGCGCGGGGCGCTGCAGACGGAAATGACCCGTATTCACCGCATTCTCGGAAGGACGATTGTCCTCGTGACGCACGATATTGATGAAGCTCTGCGTCTGGCTGACCATCTGGTCCTGATGGATCACGGCGAAGTGGTGCAGCAGGGCGCGCCGCTCGCGCTGCTGACCAGCCCGAAGAACGACTTTGTGCGTGAGTTTTTTGGCCGCAGCGAGCTGGGCGTCAGGTTGCTCTCCCTGCGCACGGTCGGTGACTATATGCGTCGACAGGATACGTCGCTCGCCGGTGAACCGCTACAGGCGCAAATGACCCTGCGGGATGCTCTCTCCGCGTTTGTGGCGCGCCAGTGTGAAGTGCTACCCGTTTCGGATGCCCGGGGGGCACCGTGCGGAAGCTTACATTTTCGCGATCTGCTGGCCGGGGAGGTGACGCGTGAAGGCTCTGCGTGATCCGCTCCTCTGGCTGGTAGCGCTGTTTGTCGCCTTACTGTTTTTGATGCCTCACAGCGCGGTACTGTTCAGCGCACTTTTCCCTGGGCTGCCGCGCCCGGTGTACCAGCAGGAGAGCTTTATTAATCTCGCCGTGGCGCATCTCTGGCTGGTGGCGATCTCCAGTTCTGTCGCGATTGTGCTGGGCACCGGCGCGGGTATCGCGGTGACCCGGCCTGCCGGGCGGGAGTTTCGTCCCCTGGTGGAAACCATCGCGGCTATTGGACAGACGTTTCCGCCGGTGGCGGTGCTGGCCATTGCGGTGCCGGTCATGGGATTTGGTCAGCAGCCTGCGCTTATCGCGCTGATTTTATACGGGGTGTTGCCCATTCTGCAGGGCACGCTGGCGGGTATTGCGGCTGTCCCGGCATCGGTGTTAAGCGTGGCAGCAGGGATGGGGATGAGTCGCTGGCAGCGGCTGCGCAAGGTGGAACTGCCGCTTGCAGCACCGGTTATCATTGCCGGGATCCGCACGTCGGTGATTATTAACATCGGGACGGCGACCATTGCGTCTACGGTGGGGGCCAATACGCTGGGAACGCCGATCATTATCGGCTTAAGCGGGTTTAACACGGCTTATATTGTGCAGGGGGCGGTGCTGGTCGCGCTGGCGGCTATCGTCGTCGATCGCCTTTTCGAGCGGCTGGCGATGTACCTCAGCCGACACCGCCACGAACAATAAACGAGTACCCTGCCAGCATTACGCCGCCGATACCGCTTACGGCCATCAGGACAAAAAGGGTAATCACGGCCAGTTTGGTTGCCTTCATCATGTGCTCCTGTTGTTAACGGAACAATTATACGGTGAAGCGCGGCTGTTAATGAACCATTAAATGCCGTTATGGCTCATCCGGGCCAAGGGAATAAACCGGATACCCATTCTCACGCCATTCCGTCAGCAGCTGTTGCTGCGTGGCGGACGGCACTTCGCCACACCAGACCAGCAGAGTCTGGCCGTCGAAAAACTCAGGCTTAAGCTGCGCCAGCGAGTGCGCAAGGACATCCACGCGCCAGCCCTGCTGGGTGGCAATCCACGCTTCCAGCCACAGGCGGGTGGTGTCGTGCACGTTCCATCCGACCACCAGCGCATCTTTTCCGGCCTTGTTCTTCGCCGAGGCGAGGCAGACGGCAATGTAGTTAATCAGCACGCCGTCGAGCATGCTGAGCAGCGCCTGCAGGGTGGACTGCTGGCATTGCAGGCGTCGACGGAGCGGAATGAAAAGATGGGCGATGAGCGTCTGTGCCGGATAATCGCGGCCCTGCTCTTTGATCCATGCGCGCAGGCGCTGCACATTACCCGCCTGCAGGAGCCGCAGCAGGGTTTCCTGCTGTTCGCGCCAGAGGTGCTGCGTGTCCGGGTCGTCGTGGCTCAGCAAGGACTTCACTTTACCGACCTGCACGCCGTTGTCTATCCAGCTTTTAATTTCGCGGATCCGGTCGATATCGGCATCGTTGAACAGGCGATGTCCGCCGTCCGTTCTCTGCGGTTTAAGCAATCCATACCGTCGCTGCCACGCCCGTAGGGTAACGGGATTGATATCACAAAGGAGTGCCACTTCACCTATCGTGTAAAGCGCCATATTTGCCCCCTGGCTTACGCGTTCCCAGCTTAACTGTAGACCCACTTTGCCGAACCAGGAAGGATTGATTGATTTTTGAACAAATAATGCGAAGGATGCGCGATGATCGGAAAAAGGTGTGATAACGGACACGATTTTGCGCTTTTTTGGGATGCTTCAAAGAAAGCAAACCTGCAACAGTGTATGTTACGCGTTTTTAGCGTGTGCGGTTTTGAGTATGTACGAGTTTAATCTGGTGCTGCTGTTGCTTCAGCAGATGTGCGTGTTTCTGGTCATCGCCTGGCTGATGAGCAAAACGCGTCTTTTTATCCCGCTGATGCAGGTCACCGTACGTCTGCCGCATAAGCTGCTCTGCTACGTCACCTTCTCTATTTTTTGCATAATGGGGACTTATTTTGGTCTTCATATCGAAGATTCTATCGCCAATACGCGCGCGATCGGCGCGGTGATGGGCGGGCTGCTTGGCGGCCCCGTCGTCGGTGGCCTTGTGGGGTTAACCGGCGGGCTGCATCGTTATTCCATGGGCGGGATGACGGCGCTCAGCTGTATGATCTCTACGATCGTGGAAGGGCTGCTTGGCGGCCTGGTACACAGCTACATGATCAAGCGTGGTCGCCCGGATAAAGTCTTTAGCCCGCTCACTGCCGGGGCGATCACCTTTGTTGCCGAAATGGCGCAGATGGCGATCATCCTGCTGATTGCCCGTCCCTATGACGATGCGCTGCACCTGGTCAGCAGTATTGCGGCCCCGATGATGGTGACTAACACTGTCGGCGCGGCGCTGTTTATGCGCATTCTGCTTGATAAACGCGCCATGTTTGAGAAGTACACCTCGGCCTTTTCTGCCACGGCGTTGAAGGTTGCCGCCTCGACCGAAGGGATCCTGCGCCAGGGGTTCAACGAGGAGAACAGCATGAAGGTGGCGCAGGTGCTCTACAAAGAGCTCGATATCGGCGCGGTCGCCATCACCGATCGCGAAAAGCTGCTGGCGTTTACCGGCACCGGAGACGATCACCATCTGCCAGGCAAACCTATCTCCTCAACCTATACGCTGCGGGCCATTGAAACCGGCGAAGTAGTGTATGCCGATGGTAACGAAGTGCCTTATCGCTGCTCGCTGCATCCGCAGTGTAAGCTGGGCTCCACGCTCGTCATTCCGCTGCGCGGTGAAAATCAGCGGGTGATGGGCACCATCAAGCTGTATGAGGCGAAAAACCGCCTGTTCAGCTCCATCAACCGCACGCTGGGGGAGGGGATCGCTCAGCTGCTGTCAGCGCAAATCCTCGCCGGGCAGTATGAACGGCAGAAAGCCCTGTTAACGCAGTCTGAGATTAAGCTCCTGCATGCGCAGGTTAATCCGCATTTCCTGTTTAATGCCCTGAATACGCTTAAAGCGGTGATCCGCCGCGACAGCGATCAGGCCGCGCAGCTGGTGCAGTTTCTGTCGACCTTTTTCCGCAAGAACCTGAAACGTCCGTCAGAGATAGTGACCCTGTCCGATGAGATTGAGCACGTGAACGCCTATCTGCAGATTGAGCAGGCGCGTTTCCAGTCTCGCCTGCAGGTGTCGCTTTCCGTCCCGGATGACCTGGCGTATCAGCATCTTCCGGCCTTTACCCTGCAGCCTATCGTGGAAAATGCCATCAAACATGGAACTTCGCAGCTGCTCGGGATCGGAGAGATCACGATTGCTGCCAGCCGTTTTAACCATCATCTGGTGCTGGATATTGAAGATAATGCCGGGCTTTATCAGCCTTCCACGTCGGGCGGGCTAGGGATGAGCCTGGTGGATAAACGTCTGCGTGCCCACTTTGGCGACGACTGCGGTATTACCGTGGCCTGTGAGCCGGACCGATTTACCCGTATTACCGTTCGACTGCCGCTGGAGGAAAACGCATGTTAAGAGTGCTGATTGTGGATGATGAGCCGCTGGCACGGGAAAACCTGCGCGTTCTGCTGCAGGAGCAGCCAGATATTGAGGTTGTGGGAGAGTGTGCGAACGCCATTGAGGCCATTGGTGCCGTGCATAAGTTGCGCCCTGACGTGCTGTTCCTCGACATTCAAATGCCGCGTATCAGCGGGCTGGAGATGGTGGGTATGCTCGACCCGGCGCATCGTCCCTACATCGTGTTTCTGACGGCCTTCGACGAGTATGCCGTTAAGGCTTTTGAGGAGCACGCGTTTGATTATTTACTCAAGCCGATTGAAGAGAAGCGGCTGGAAAAGACCCTGAACCGGTTACGCCAGGAGCGAACCGTCCAGGATGTCACGCTGCTGCCAGAGAACCAGCAGCCGCTGAAATTTATCCCGTGCACCGGGCACAGCCGAATCTATCTTTTGCAGATGGATGATGTGGCCTTCGTGAGTAGCCGACTGAGCGGCGTGTTTGTCACCAGTGCAGAGGGAAATGAAGGATTTACCGAACTGACTCTGCGCACGCTGGAGAGCCGCACGCCGCTGATCCGCTGTCATCGCCAGTATCTGGTGAACATGGCGCATCTGAAAGAGATCCGCCTGGAAGACAACGGCCAGGCCGAGCTGGTCCTGCGCGCCGGGCAGACTGTTCCCGTCAGCCGCCGCTATCTGAAAAGTTTGAAAGAGGCGATTGGCCTGTAAAGCTGGTACACTGCGCGCCATTGCATCATCGACATTCGAAGGCTCTATGCTCAGTAACGATATTCTCCGTAGCCTGCGCTACACCCTGAAAGCAAACAACAACGACATGGTGCGCATTCTTGCACTGTCCGACATGGAATCCACGTCTGCAGGCTTTGACACCTGGATGACCAAAGAGGATGAAGAGGGCTTCGTGCGCTGCCCCGACATCATTCTGTCGGGTTTCCTGAACGGTCTGATTTATGACAAGCGTGGCAAAGATGAGTCCGCCCCGGAGCTGGCGCTGGAGCGTCGCGTGAACAACAATACGGTACTGAAAAAGCTGCGCATCGCGTTCTCGCTGAAAACGGACGATATTGTGGCGATCATGACGGAGCAAAAATACCGCGTATCCGTGCCGGAAGTGACTGCCATGATGCGCGCGCCGGACCACAAAAACTACCGCGAGTGCGGTGATCAGTTTCTGCGTAATTTTCTGCGCGGGCTGACCCACCGGGTGCATCACCCTAAAGCGTAAAGACGGCATGGGTGCGGCCTGATGCCCTCACCCCGACCCTCTCCCACAGGGAGAGGGAGAACAAAAAAGCCGGAGATAATCTCCGGCTTTTTTGTTATTTCACCTGCTGACCCGGCTTCGCGCCTTCGTCAGGGCTTAACAGGAAAATGTCTTTCCCGCCGGGGCCTGCGGCCATCACCATCCCCTCAGAGATGCCGAAGCGCATTTTACGCGGTGCCAGGTTCGCCACCATCACGGTCTGACGGCCAATCAGCACCTGTGGATCCGGGTAGGCTGAACGGATTCCGGAGAAGACGTTGCGCTTCTCGCCGCCCAGATCCAGCGTCAGGCGCAGCAGCTTGTCAGAGCCTTCCACGAATTCCGCGTTTTCAATCAGCGCTACGCGCAGGTCAACTTTGGCGAAATCGTCAAAGGTGATGGTTTCCTGAATCGGATCGTCCGCCAGCGGGCCGGTCACCGGTGCTGTAGCGGCCTTCACCTCTTCTTTAGAGGCTTCGACCAGGGCTTCAACCTGCTTCATCTCAATGCGGTTATACAGCGCTTTGAAGGTGTTCACCTTGTGGCTGAGCAGCGGCTGCTGGATAGCATCCCAGGTCAGTTCGGTGTTCAGGAAGGCTTCAGCACGCGCGGCCAGCTGCGGCAGAACCGGTTTCAGCCAGGTCATCAGCACGCGGAACATGTTCAGACCCATGGTGCAGATCGCCTGCAGGTCGGCGTCGCGGCCTTCCTGTTTGGCAACCACCCATGGCGCCTGCTCGTCTACATAGCGGTTGGCAACATCTGCCAGCGCCATGATTTCACGAATGGCTTTACCGAATTCACGGCTTTCCCACGCTTCGCCAACCGCAGCGGCGGCGTCAGTGAAGGTTTTATACAGCTCAGGATCGGCCAGCTCTGCGGAGAGCACGCCGTCAAAGCGTTTGGCGATAAAGCCTGCGTTACGGGACGCCAGGTTCACCACCTTGTTGACGATGTCCGCGTTCACGCGCTGGACGAAATCTTCCAGGTTCAGGTCAATGTCGTCGATGCGAGAGGAGAGCTTCGCCGTGTAGTAGTAGCGCAGGCTGTCCGCGTCGAAGTGGTTCAGCCAGGTGCTGGCTTTAATGAACGTCCCGCGAGATTTAGACATCTTCGCGCCGTTAACCGTCACGTAGCCGTGCACGAACAGGTTGGTCGGCTTGCGGAAGTTGCTGCCTTCCAGCATTGCCGGCCAGAACAGACTGTGGAAGTAAACGATGTCTTTACCGATGAAGTGATACAACTCGGCAGTGGAATCTTTCTTCCAGTATTCGTCGAAGCTGACGGTGTCGCCACGCTTGTCGCACAGGTTCTTGAAGGAGCCCATGTAGCCGATGGGGGCGTCCAGCCAGACGTAGAAGTATTTGCCCGGTGCGTTCGGGATTTCGAAGCCGAAGTACGGCGCATCGCGGGAGATATCCCACTGTTGCAGACCGGATTCGAACCACTCCTGCATCTTGTTCGCCACCTGCTCCTGCAGCGCGCCGCTGCGGGTCCACGCCTGCAGCATTTCGCTGAAGGATGGCAGGTCAAAGAAGAAGTGCTCGGAATCACGCATCACAGGCGTAGCGCCGGACACCACGGATTTCGGCTCGATAAGCTCAGTCGGGCTGTAAGTTGCGCCACACACTTCGCAGTTATCGCCGTACTGATCCGGTGATTTGCATTTCGGGCAGGTGCCTTTGACGAAACGGTCCGGCAGGAACATGCCTTTTTCCGGATCGTACAGCTGAGAGATGGTGCGGTTTTTGATAAAACCGTTCTCTTTCAGACGCGTGTAGATTAGCTCCGACAGCTCACGGTTCTCGTCGCTGTGGGTGGAGTGATAGTTGTCATAGCTGATGTCAAAGCCAGCAAAATCGGTCTGATGCTCCTGACTCATTTCGGCAATCATCTGCTCCGGGGAGATAACCAGCTGCTGCGCTTTCAGCATGATCGGCGTGCCGTGAGCATCGTCTGCACAGATGAAGTTTACCTCGTGGCCGCGCATTCGCTGGTAACGGACCCAGACATCAGCCTGGATATGCTCCAGCATGTGGCCGAGGTGGATTGAGCCGTTGGCGTACGGCAGGGCGCACGTTACCAGAATTTTTTTCGCGACTTGAGTCATAGTAGGCATTACTTCTTTTAACTGTGAAAAGGGTTTTCGATATTACCAAAAGGGGCATTATTAAGTAAGCACAAACCGCGGCCTTTCAGGTAAACTTGTTGTCTAAGGTCTTATTCACAAGAACAAAGGAGTCGGGATGAGTTCTCAATCCCAGGCCAAATCACCGGAAGCCTTACGAGCAATGGTCGCCGGGACGCTGGCTAACTTTCAGCATCCAACCCTGAAACATAATCTCACGACGCTGAAAGCGTTACACCACGTTGCGTGGCTGGACGATACGCTGCACATTGAGCTGCAGATGCCCTTCGTCTGGAGCACCGCCTTTGATGCGCTGAAAGAGCAGACCAGCTCTGAGCTGCTGCGCATTACCGGAGCGAAAGCGATCGACTGGAAGCTGAGCCACAGCATCGCCACGCTGAAGCGTGTGAAGAATCAGCCTGGCGTGAACGGTGTGAAAAACATCATCGCCGTGAGCTCAGGTAAAGGCGGGGTGGGCAAATCGTCTACCGCAGTAAACCTGGCGCTTGCGCTGGCGGCGGAAGGGGCGAAGGTGGGTATTCTCGATGCCGATATCTATGGTCCGTCCATTCCAAACATGCTGGGTGCGGAAAACCAGCGTCCAACCTCGCCGGACGGTACGCATATGGCGCCGATCGTGGCGCATGGGCTGGCGACCAACTCAATCGGTTACCTGGTGACTGACGATAACGCCATGGTCTGGCGCGGCCCGATGGCCAGCAAAGCGCTGATGCAGATGCTGCAGGAAACCATGTGGCCGGATCTCGATTATCTGGTGCTGGATATGCCGCCGGGTACCGGTGATATCCAGCTGACGCTGGCGCAGAACATTCCGGTAACGGGCGCTGTGGTGGTGACCACACCGCAGGACATCGCGCTGATCGACGCCAAAAAAGGCATCGTCATGTTCGAAAAAGTGGAGGTGCCGGTACTTGGTATCGTTGAGAACATGAGCATGCACATCTGCAGCAACTGTGGGCACCACGAGCCAATCTTTGGTACTGGTGGCGCAGAAAAGCTGGCCGAACAGTATCATACCCAACTGCTGGGTCAGATGCCGCTGCATATCACCCTGCGCGAAGATCTGGACAGTGGAAAACCGACGGTTGTTAGCCGTCCGGACAGCGAATTTGCGGATATGTATCGTCAGCTGGCGGGGCGCGTTGCGGCGCAGCTTTACTGGCAGGGCGAAGTCATTCCGAGCGAAATCGCGTTCCGCGCGGTGTAACTCCTCTGCACTTTAATGCCGGGTGGCGCTTCGCTTACCCGGCCTACAAATGGCACCATCACGTAGGTCGGGTAAGGCGAAGCCGCCACCCGACGTTAACCCAGCCGATAATGCATCAGATAGTACTCTCCGTCCGGAGAATCACCCGTTGCCTCAATGTGCCAGCCATGTCGCTGGTAAAACGCAATAGCCCGCCTGTTCTTCACCAGACACTTCAGTGCACCCGTGCTGGTAAACGTTTTCTGTACGTGCTCAAGTAACAGATGTCCGACACCCAGGCTCTGATACTGCGGATCAACAAACAGGTTGTGCAGAAAATTATCGTTGGTCCAGACGGAAGCAAACCCCAGGCGATGGCCGTCCTGCTCTGCAACCCAGATGGCTTCGTCCCGGGTAGCGGCGTCGAAATCTTCCAGATGCCAGCCAGAGTCATCAAGCCAGGGCCAGGCATCGCGTCGGGCGTGGAGATAGAGCGTGCGCAGGAAAGGCCGATCGCTCTCCTGCCACGGACGGATGACGATCGTATCAGCGATGATAGAAGATATCCCCATTATAGGCTTTGTAGATTTTGCCATCTGCATCGCCAATCAGGACGTAGTTTTCGCCCATGTAGGTCCAGTGGGTCCCTGCATCCGGTGCCGGCAGGTTACGCAACTGATACTGTTTGATGGTGTATTCGGGCGTTTGATACTGCGCCGGTGCGGTATCGCCGATTTTGAACTTAGTGAAATCAGCGATGAACTCTTGTTCCTCATAGGCTTTGATGCCTGATGGCGCAGCGGCGGTTTGCGGGGCAGAAAATGCGGGTCCCGCCAGAGACAGTAATACACCCAGAAGCAGCAATTTACGCTTAGCCATTTTTTCTCCAGTGATATCGTTACAGATGTTTTGTCTGCGGGCGCGCGTATGAAGCAAGGCAGACAGTCCATTTTAAGGATCAACGCAAGCCGTGTATGAAAAAAATGTAACAAAAATGGACGGTTTTGTGTAGTCGAACCGTGTGGGTCTTATTTGTGTGGTCGATATTTACCATTACTAATATTTGTTATTTTTATTAATCTATTCTGAAAATAACTTTTAGCATCAAAATTGCGCGGTTAAGCGAATGCTTTACTGAGGAATACCCTTTAGTATCGCCTTCGGATGAAGTGATATTACTTTTGATTTTATTAGACGATTGTGCATCGGCTCAGTTTTTTAAAGCGAATGTATTCGTTTTTAGAATTTCATGGTAATGCCATTAAAATAATAACTAATTATATTTCATGGTGTTAGTTGCATTCTTTTTGCAGATGTAACGCCTGGCGCAACGATAAACCAACATTTTATATAAATGAAAAACACAACTGCATTCCCACTACTCTTTCTTTTTCTTAGCCAGTTAACAGGGTGTGTATTTTCACCGGGTCAGCACTTAAGTCTGTCTGGAAAAAAAGTTACGCCGAGTGAAGGAATTAATCATCAACTGGATAAACGTGTAGAAATTTTTCCAGTGACCCCTGGGTTGATTGAAAAACTGCGTCCGCCCGTATCGAAATCTCAGGCGAATCCTAATCTGGATGAGCAGCTCAAAAACTGGGAATACCGTATTGGCACAGGCGACATCCTGACGGTCACCGTCTGGGATCACCCTGAATTAACGACGCCTGCCGGGCAGTATCGTAGCGCGAGCGATGCGGGCAACTGGGTCAACGCCGACGGTACGCTTTTTTACCCCTATGTCGGTAAGCTGCACGTAGCGGGCAAAACAGTTTCACAGATACGTGAAGAGATTACCGCGCGACTGGATAAGGTCATTGAGAGCCCTCAGGTGGATGTCAGCATAGCCTCCTTCCGTTCGCAAAAAGCCTATATCACTGGTGAGGTAGAGAAATCGGGCCAGCAGCCCATTACCAATATTCCACTGACGGTGATGGATGCAGTCAACGCTGCTGGTGGGCTATCTGCGGATGCCGACTGGCGGAATGTGGTACTCACGCATAATGGTCAGGACTCACGCCTTTCCCTCTATGCCCTGATGCAGCACGGCGATTTAACGCAAAACAAGCTGCTTTATCCTGGCGATATCTTGTTTGTTCCCCGAAACGACGCGCTGAAAGTGTTCGTGATGGGGGAGGTGGTTAAACAGAGCACCCTTAAAATGGATCGTAGCGGCATGACGCTGGCCGAAGCGCTGGGAAATGCTGGCGGCTTAAACCAGAACATGGCCGATGCCACCGGCATTTTTGTTATTCGACAGGTAGCGAAAAAAGGCGACGCGGACAAAATTGCCAACATCTATCAACTGAATGCAGAAGATGCGTCAGCCATGGTACTAAGCACGGAATTTCAGCTGGAGCCGTATGACATTGTCTATGTGACCACCGCACCGCTTTCACGCTGGAATCGCGTCATTACCCAACTGGTGCCGACTATCACAGGTGTTCACGATCTGACCGAAACCGTCCGCTATATCAGATCGTGGCCGCAATAATGTTCAATTCAATCTTAGTGGTTTGCACAGGCAATATTTGCCGTTCGCCAATGGGTGAACGGCTGTTGCGCCAGCAGCTACCCGGCAGGCAGGTGACCTCGGCAGGTATCTTCGGTCTCGAAGGATGCCCGGCGGATGCCGCTGCGCAGGCCGTGGCCTGGCGTCATGGTATTTCGCTGGAGGGGCATGTTGCCCGCAAGGTGACGCGTAGCCTGTTACAAAAATCCGATTTGATTCTGGTGATGGAGCCGAAACACCTTCGTTTTATCGCCACTATGGCCCCGGAGAACCGGGGAAAATCGCTGCTATTTGGACAATGGCTGGAAACCAAGGACATTCCCGACCCGTATCACAAAAGTCGTGAAGCCTTCGAATATGTTTTCAACCAATTGGGAAAAGCCAGTCAGGAATGGGCTCGTCGTTTGAGTCAACAAGGAATGAAGCAGTAATGTCGTCTTCTAAATCAGACAAATTTGGTGCTGCGACACCGCAGAATAATGAAATCGATCTCATTCAGTTGCTTGCTGAGATGTTTGATCACCGGATCATGATTGCGTGTATCACACTCCTGTTCACGGTATGTGCGGGGATTTATGCATTCAGCGCCACGCCAGTTTATCAGGCTGATGCCCTGGTGCAGGTCGAGGCGAAGCAGGATAACTCGCTACTTAAAAGCTTAAGCCAGTTCGGGTCCGATCTCTCCCCCGATGTCGCCCCAGAACTTCTGCTCCTTAAATCACGGATGATTCTGGGAGAGACCGTTGATCAACTCGGGCTAACATACCACGTTAAGCGGCGCGTACTCCCTGTTATCGGTCCTGTGTGGGAACAGATTCGGGGACGAAAATCTGATGAAATAACGATTGGCGCACTGACTATTCCGCTTCTGGAAGGTGAGCCACAAACGCTTTTACTCACCGTACAGGACCAGGGGCGATTTCATCTTGAGGGAAAGACGCTGGCTGTAGACGGCGTTGTGGGAAAAGCGCTGGTTAAAGATGGGGTATCTCTGCTGGTGACATCCCTCGATTCGGTTCCGGGTACCCAATTTATCCTCAAAACCGTCACGAAACTTGAAGCGATCAACGCCATTCAAAAGAGGCTTACGGTTGCTGAATCGGCGAAACAGAGCGGTATGATCGCGTTAACCATAGCGGGTGAAGACCCCAGTAAGATCGCCAGAGTGCTTAATACAATCGCTGAAAATTATCTCAGCCAGAATATCGCGCGTCAGGAAGCTCAAGATACCCGGAGCCTGACGTTTTTACAGACTCAATTACCGAAGATCAGTCGGGAGCTGGATGAAGCCGAAGCACGACTGAATGCCTACAGAGAGAAGCGTGATTCTGTCGACTTGTCTCTGGAGGCAAAGTCGGTTCTTGATCAGGTTGTTAATGTGGAAAACCAGCTTAACGAGCTGACATTCCGCGAAGCAGAGGTTTCTCAGCTTTTCAAGAAGGATCACCCCACTTACCGCGCGTTACGGGAAAAGAAACAAACGCTCGAGCAGGAGCGTACGCGCCTCAACAAACGCGTTTCAGCCATGCCCTCCACGCAGCAGGAAATATTACGCCTGAGTCGTGACGTGGAATCCGGGCGTACCATCTACCTGCAGCTTCTGACGCGGCAGCAGGAGCTGAATATCTCCCGCTCCAGCGCGATTGGAAACGTGCGGATCATTGACCCGGCCGTGACGCAGCCCATTCCGATTAAACCGCGTAAAGCGCTTATTATTGTGCTGGGCATGCTGATGGGGTTAATGCTCTCGACCGGAACGGTTTTCGTGCGTTCGGCCTTTAAGCGGGGCATTACGTCATCTGAGCAACTTGAAGTGCAGGGAATACCGCTTCTGGCGACGCTCCCGCGCTCAGTCTGGCTCTGGAAAAAGACGCATCTGCGCAGGCGGAACCTGTTTGCTTCCCACTGGAAACACAGAACATCAAACGTACCTTTCCTGCCTGTTGACCGGCCGACCGATATGTTTATCGAAGCGGTGCGCGGGCTCCGTACCAGTCTGCATTTTACGATGATGGATGCAACAAACCGGATCGTAGTGGTGTCAGGCCCTACGCAGGACTGCGGAAAGACCCTGGTCAGTACCTCACTGGCGTCGATTGCGGCTCAGGCGGGACAGCGAGTCTTGTTTATTGATGCGGATATGCGCAAGGGGTATGTCCACAATATTTTCAAACTGAACAATCATCTTGGATTGTCCAGCGTGCTCGGAGGAAACGTAGAATGGCAGGACGCGGTTCAACGCTTTGACAAAGGCGGTTTTGATGTCCTGACCTGCGGACCCCGGCCTTCACATCCCGTTGATTTGCTCATGAGTGAACGCTTCCAGGCGGTAATGTCACGGATCGACACACTTTATGACATCGTCATTATCGACACCCCACCCGTACTTGCCGTGACGGATGCATTGCTGATCACCAGAGCCGCGGCCACCACGCTACTGGTTGCCCGTTTTGGAAAAACCAGCGGTAAAGAGGTCGAGCACTCACTGAAGCGTCTGCGGCAAACGGGCGTGCAGGTGAATGGCGCCATCCTCAACGATATCGTGAAATCCGCTGCGCTCTATTACAACTCGGGGTATAGCCACTACGACTACGGTTACACTCAGGAATAAGCGTGGCGCGACACTTCTTTACAGCACCGCGCCGAACAGCCCGTTAAGATGACCTCCGTTACAACGAGAGGTCATAATGGATAACCGTAAATTGAGTCGACTGCGCCGTTGGGCGCGGGAAGGGATCATTTTCTTTTTGCTCGCGCTGGCCGTGATGTGGGGCGTGGATCAATACCGCAAGCCCACACTCCCCGCCAGTTTTAGCGCCACCCCAATGCAAAGCATTGACGGAAAGCGCCACGATATCGAAGCGCTCAGCCAGGAGCGGCCACTGCTGATCTACGTCTGGGCAACGTGGTGTAGCATCTGCCGTTATACGACACCGGCGGTGGATAAGCTGGCAGAAGAGGGCGGTAACGTCATCAGTATTGCCATGCGTTCCGGTGATGATGCGAAGCTGGCTCGCTGGGTCGAGAAGAAAAGCCTGAGTATGCCGGTGATTAACGATGCAAACGGTGCGGTGTCACAACAGTGGCAGGTGAGCGTAACGCCGACGCTGGTGATTGTATCGAAGGGGAATGTGGTCAGTACCACAACGGGCTGGACGAGCTACTGGGGATTAAAAGTCAGGATGTGGTGGGCAGGTCTGTAAAAATAACCCCTCTCCCGGTGGAAGAGGGGTTTTGTATTACTTAGCCAGAACTTCCTGCGCGGTGCGCTCAACCAAAGACAGCAGGGTTTTAATATCCTCCAGCGTCACGGTTGGGTTCAGCAGCGTAAGCTTCAGGCAGGTAACGCCGTTATGCTCGGTCACACCGACGTTCGCGCGACCAGACTCCAGCAGCGCATCACCAATTTTCTGGTTCAGCAGGGCGATACCCGCATCGTCCATCTGCACCTGGCCACGGAAGCGGAACAGCACGCTTGCCAGCTGTGGCTGCATAACCAGTTCCAGAGCAGGCTGCTCTTTCACGTAGGCGGCAACCTGCTGCGCCAGCGTCACGCCGTGATCGATGATCGCGGCGTATTGCTCCTGACCCAGTGCTTCCAGGCTCATCCACAGCTTCAGCGCGTCGAAACGACGGGTCGTCTGCAGAGATTTGGACACCAGGTTTGGCACGCCCGCCTCTTCGTCGAACTCAGAGTTCAGGTAGGCAGCCTGATAGCGCATCAGTTCATAGTGACGTGCTTCTTTCAGCAGGAACGCGCCGCAGCTGATGGTCTGGAAGAACTGCTTGTGGAAGTCCAGCGTGACGGAATCCACCAGCTCAATACCGTCCAGGTAATGACGATACTGCTCAGACATCAGCAGCGCCCCGCCCCAGGCCGCATCAACGTGTACCCAGATGTTCTGCTTCGCCGCCAGTTCAGCAATCGCACGCAGCGGGTCGATAGCACCGGCATCGGTGGTACCGGCTGTCGCGACGATCGCCAGAATCTGCTCGCCGTTCGCGTTGCACTGCGCAATTTTCGCCGCCAGATCGGACAGATCCATACGGGAGAATTCATCCGTTTTCACCTGCACCACGGACTGGTAGCCCAGACCCATCAGCGCCATGTTTTTCTGCACGGAGAAGTGCGCGTTTTCGGAGCACAGTACGCGGATCTTACGCAGATCGCCCACCAGACCGTCCTGCTGAACGGAGTGACCCTGACGCGCGAAGAACGCATCACGGGCCAGCATCAGACCCATCAGGTTGCTCTGAGTGCCGCCGCTGGTGAAAACACCTGCGTCGCCAGCCTGATAACCCACGCGGGTACGCAGCCATTCGATCAGTTTGATCTCAATGATGGTTGCGGACGGGCTTTGATCCCAGGAGTCCATACTCTGGTTAGTGGCGTTAATCAGCACTTCTGCCGCCTGGCTTACGACCAGACTTGGGCAGTGCAGGTGCGCCACACACTGTGGGTGATGAACGGACAAGCTGTCTTTCAGGAAGAACTCGACGGCGCGTTCAATCGCCGCTTCGTTGCCCAGCCCTTTCGGGTTGAAATCCAGCTTAATACGGTCGCGCAGTTCCGCGACCGTTTTGCCCTGGTACATCTCAGGCTGTTTCAGCCACTGCATCACAGCCTGAGTGCTTTGTTCAATCGCCTGCTGATAAGCGTCAATGCTCTGCGCAGAGGAGAACAAAATTGGGTTTGAATCTGACATCGTAATCAACTACTCCGGTTACGCCGGGCGAACGCCCGCAGCAAGCAGTGCCTGCTCGAATTTATCCAGGAAGATTTTCAGCTCTTCATCGCTGATCAGCAGAGAAGGCAGCAGACGCAGAACGATACCGTTGCGACCACCACGTTCCAGAATCAGACCGGCTTCGAAGCATTTCTTCTGAATCAGTGCAGACAGCTCTCCGTCGCCCGGGAAGCAACCCATGTGGTCAGCCGCTTCGTGTGGCTTAACGATCTCAATACCGATCATCATGCCCAGACCGCGAACGTGGCCGATGACCGGATAACGTTTCGCCATCTCTTTCAGCTGGCCTTTCAGCCATTCGCCCTGTGCAGCCACTTTGCCTGCGATGTTCTGGTCTTTCAGGATTTTCAGCGTCGTCAGACCGGTTGCCATCGCCAGCTGGTTGCCGCGGAAGGTGCCGGTGTGGTGACCCGGTGCCCATGCGTCGAACTGCTTTTTGATACCGAGCACGGCCAGCGGCAGACCGCCGCCAACGGCTTTAGACATCACGATAATGTCTGGCTCAATGCCCGCGTGTTCGAAGGCGAAGAATTTACCGGTACGGGCAAAGCCTGCCTGAACTTCATCGAGGATCAGCAGAATGCCATGTTCCTGCGTCACTTTACGGATGCGCTGCAGCCACTCAGCCGGAGCCGGGTTCACGCCGCCTTCACCCTGAACGGCTTCGAGGATCACCGCTGCAGGTTTACGCACGCCGCTTTCAACGTCGTTAATCAGGTTGTCGAAGTAGTAGGTCAGCGCTTTAACACCCGCTTCACCACCGATACCCAGTGGGCAGCGGTATTCGTGCGGATAAGGCATGAACTGCACTTCTGGCATCATACCGTCAACCGCTTCTTTCGGAGAGAGGTTACCCGTCACGGACAGTGCGCCGTGGGTCATCCCGTGGTAACCACCTGAGAAGCTGATGATACCGCTACGGCCGGTCACTTTTTTCGCCAGCTTCAGCGCCGCTTCAACGGCGTCAGCACCGGATGGACCGGTGAACTGCAGGCAGTACTCTTTGCCCTGACCCGGCAGCAGAGAGAGCAGGTATTCAGAAAACGCGTCTTTCAGAGGCGTCGTCAGATCCAGTGTATGTAACGGCAAGCCGCTGGTAATGACATTTTGGATGCTTTTCAGCACATCAGGATGGTTATGTCCAAGCGCAAGGGTCCCTGCACCTGCTAAACAGTCAAGGTATTCTTTATTATCTGCATCGGTGATCCACACGCCTTCTGCTTTAGTGATCGCTAAAGGCAGTTTGCGCGGATAACTCCTGACGTTAGATTCAAACTCGGCCTGACGGGCCAGATAGGTTTCGTTGCTTTTGTGGGCATCTACAGTGTCAATACGGACTTTATCCGTCATCATATCACTCCTACAACCGCCGCTTCGTTATGAGCCACGATTGAATAAAAAGTTAAAAAACAGATGGGGCCTGAAAAAAACGCCGCCAATATAGAGCCTTTTGCCACGGGGCTCAATGGTTAATTTGTTTACTGTTTTGTGACATGGGTTACAGGGGCGGGTTTATCCCCGTTTAAGGAGAGGAAATTACACTTTATGGTAAATAAAAACAGCCTGTTACGTACTTTACGCCCTGATTGTAAAATCATAAAAAAGAGTGTGGCAAATTGTGCGATTCGCTTGATGAAAAGGAGGTAAGCCGCCTCCTTTGCACGCTTATTTCTGCGACCTGTGCAAAAAGCTGCGGTCAGGATGCATGCGCAACGGAATCACGCTTTAAATATGGACTTTCAACACGTGTGGTTTCCAGGTGTTGCTCACCGTTAATAATATGCAGGGCGCTCAGGCGACCAATTTCATAATGCGGCAACTGAACCGTAGAGAGCGGAGGGAGGAAGAGTTCCCCAATGCCGACCATATTGTCGTAGCCGATAACCGCGACATCCTCGGGAATGCGAAGCCCTTGCGCCAGTAGCGTCTGATAGACCATCAACGCGATGCGGTCGTTGCCGCAGATCACGGCGTCGAACCGTGGGACACCATTCTGGATGCGCGCCAGCAACACTGAGGGAATGTCACGATAGTGCTCATCGCCGGGCGCCATATAGTTGTGCTCCAGGCTATCCGGGTCGATTCCCGCTTCAAGGCATGCGCGTTCCAGCCCCTGACGGCGTCGGGTTGTGGCCAGGTGGCCCGCAGGCAAATGCAGGCAGAGTGGTTGTTGATAGCCCTCCGCAAGCAACGCGCGTACGGCGGTGTACTGCCCCAGTTCGTCATCTGGAATATAGCTGGCTACCCGTTCACCGTCACTTTCGCAATTGGCCAACACACAGGGCAGGGTGAGCAACTTAGCCGGGAGAGGAACCTGACGTAGCCCCATGGTGGTGTAAATAATCCCGTCAGGCCGATGAGACAGGAGAAGGTCGACAATGGCGTCCGGGTTATCATCGCTAAACATATTCATCACGAAGCTGTTCCAGCCGTGCATCCTGGCGGTCTCTTCAATGGACAGCGTAATCTCCACCGAGAAAGGTGTCGTCACCGTATCAAGGGCCAGCACGCCGATGGTTTTAGGTGAGGCATGTGCACCACGTATCTTCTTGGCGGACAGATCGGGCACATAGTTGGTCTGCTCGATGGCCCGATGTACGCGCGCCAGCGTTTCCGGTTTTAGGCGCTCCGGGCTGTTAAGCGCACGTGATACGGTCATCAGAGACACGTTCGCCAGCTTTGCGACGTCCTTCAGGGAAGCCATTTTCTTACTCCGTCAATGATCTGTAAGAGAGAATATACAACTAAGTAACTGATGTAAAAGGGAAGCCTGTTCAAGGGTTGTGTCGTGCAGCGATCACAGATGAATATTTGATCGCGATCGCACTCCTTCAATGTTAACGTTAACTTTCGTGATTAACATCATAAATCTTAGTCAAACAGCATGAGAATAAAATTATGTTAACGTTACCATCGCGTCATTACTCCAACATGAGAATGTCATGATGAAAACGCATCACTCTCACAGCTACCCTTTATTGAGCGCATTACTGTTTTTCTTTTTTGTGACCTGGTCGTCTTCCGGCTCGTTGCTTTCTATCTGGCTCCACCAGGAAGTGGGCTTAAAGGCAGGGGATACCGGCATTATCTATGCCGTGCTTTCAGTCTCTGCGCTGTTTGCTCAAATCTGCTATGGATTCATTCAGGACAAGCTCGGTCTGCGAAAAAACCTGCTCTGGTTTTTGACCAGTCTGCTCATTCTTTCGGGTCCGGCGTTTTTGCTGTTTGGTTATCTGCTGCAGATTAACGTTTTACTCGGCAGTATTTTCGGCGGGGTTTTTATCGGTTTGACGTTTAACGGCGGGATAGGGGTACTGGAATCCTATACCGAGCGCGTGGCACGCCAAAGCCAGTTTGAATTCGGCAAAGCGAGGATGTGGGGATCGCTTGGCTGGGCAGTGGCGACCTTTTTTGCGGGACTCTTGTTTAACATCGATCCGAAGCTGAATTTCGCTGTCGCGAGCTGCGCAGGACTGGTGTTTTTTATTTTGCTGGCGCGTCTCAGGGTCTCTTCGGCACCGCACGCCATGCAGGAAGCGGTCTCCGGCGGCAAGGTCACGCTGGAAGACGCGCTGCGCCTGCTGACGCTGCCACGCTTCTGGGCGCTGGTGTTTTTCGTAATCGGGACCTGCATTTACGGCGTTTACGACCAGCAGTTTCCGGTCTATTTCTCCTCCCAGTTCCCAACGTTGCAGGAAGGGAACGCCATGTACGGCTACCTCAACTCCTTCCAGGTTTTCCTTGAAGCGGCGGGGATGTTCTGCGCTCCCTGGCTGGTGAATCGCCTCGGCGCGAAGAATGGCCTGATTTTCGCGGGAATGGTGATGGCGATGCGTATGGTGGCATCGGGTCTGGTTGAGGGGCCGGTATTGATCTCCATAACCAAACTATTGCACGCAGTAGAACTGCCTGTTTTGCTGGTCTCAATCTTTAAATACAACAGTTTACATTTTGATAAGCGGCTCTCTTCCACCCTTTATCTGGTGGGCTTCGCCTGTACAAGCTCGGTAATTGCCTCAGTCCTGTCGCCGCTGGCAGGTTACAGCTATGAGAAATACGGTTTTGCCCAGTCTTATCTGATTATGGGGCTGTTAGTGTTCAGCACCACGTTTATCTCCATCTTCCTTTTGCGCTCGGGTAAGTCCTCTTCTGACCCGCTCATGCCGCAACCTTCCACTATCTGATCGAAAGAGTAGAGCAATGACGTATTCCATTACGAAAGCAGAGCAGGAACTTCTGTCCAGACGCGAGGGGCTTAACCTGCGCTGGTATCCGCGTTACCACCTCGCTGCACGCGCTGGCTGGATGAACGACCCTAATGGCCTGGTCTGGTTTGATGGCTGGTATCACGCCTTTTATCAACATCATCCGTATTCGACCCAGTGGGGCCCGATGCACTGGGGCCATGCGCGCAGCAAGGATTTAGTTCACTGGGAACATCTCCCGGTTGCACTGGCGCCAGAAGGAGCAGAAGACAAGGATGGCTGTTTTTCCGGATCGGCAGTGGTGGATGGCGATACGCTTGCGCTGATTTACACCGGACATAAATTCCACGGCGATCCTGATGATGAGGCAAATCTCTACCAGGTGCAGTGTCTGGCGACCAGCCGTGATGGTATTCATTTTAGCCGGGAAGGCATGGTTGTTGACACGCCGCCTGGCCTGCATCACTTCCGTGACCCGAAAGTGTGGCGTGAGGGGGAGAGCTGGTACATGGTCGTCGGTGCGCGGGACGGCGAAACGGGTCAGGTGCGCGTGTATCGCTCTGAAGATCTGCACGCGTGGCAGGATATGGGCGTGCTTGCGGTGGCAGAAAAAGAGATGGGGTATATGTGGGAATGCCCTGACTTTTTCACTCTCAATGGCAAGCGCGTACTGATGTTTTCACCTCAGGGAGTGGTGGCTGAAGGATACAAAAATCGTAATCTATTTCAGAGTGGCTATCTGTTGGGCGAGTGGCAGCCTGGTCAGCCTTTTGTGCGAGAAGGTGAGTTTGTGGAGATGGATCGCGGACATGATTTCTATGCGCCACAAAGTTTCCTGACCCCTGATGGCCGCCGTATCGTTATCGGCTGGCTGGACATGTGGGAATCCCCACTGCCGGAGCAGGAAGATGGATGGGCTGGCATGCTCTCTTTACCGCGTGAACTGACGCTGAGTGCGGATAACCGCCTGCAAATGCGACCGGCCAGAGAGGTCGAAGGCCTCCGGGGAGAGTGGTTCCCCTGGCCAGTAAGTACTCTTAAAAACCAGCAGATTACTCTGGTGGAACACTGCGACGCGATGGAGGTCATGCTGAAGTGGGATTGCGCCAACAGCGGTGCAGAGCAATACGGCATTCGTTTTGGAGATGGCTTACGCGTCTATGTTGATGCGCAGATGCAGCGCCTGGTGCTGGAGCGTTATTATCCGCAGTATGGCCTGTGCGGTACCCGAAGCGTCGCGCTGAACCTGAACGACACGCTAAGCCTGCGCCTGTTCGTTGACAGCTCGTCAGTGGAAGTGTTTGTCAATGAAGGGGAGGCGTGCCTGAGCAGCCGCATTTACCCTGATGCAGAGTGTCGCGAACTGGCGTTGTTCGCGTGGACCGGGGCCGCTTCGCTTATCGATGCCGGAGCATGGCAATTAGGGTAAACGAATGACGTCAGGAATAACGTCCTGAATTTCCTGACGTCATAATCCGTATGGTCTGCAAATAAAAAGGCGACAGGCGACGCCTTTGTTTTACGTTGCTTCTTTACTCACCGCCGATCTGCTCTGACAGAGTAATAAACGAAGATGAACAGGTGATTCCTTTCCCGGTCTCTGCTGTGATGAGTACCGCGATAAATCGAAACCCCTTGCGCCTGGCACGCCGCCGCGGTTACACTAAACAACAGCAATAAGCGTTAATTAACTCATTGTTTTAAAAGTATTTTGACTCGGGGTGCCCTTCTTTGTGAAGGCTGAGAAATACCCGTATTACCTGATCTGGATAATGCCAGCGTAGGGAAGTCAGATGCCTCACCGGTCATCGCTTCTTCACGCAAGGCAGGAGCGAACCCATGCAGCCTGACCTGCTCGATTTACACGTTTTACATCATTTCCGTACCCGTTCTCCGCTTACCCATTGCATGACCAACGATGTCGTACAGACCTTCACGGCTAACGTGTTGCTGGCGCTTGGCGCATCCCCTGCGATGGTGATTGAGGCCGAAGAAGCTGAACAGTTTGCCGGGATTGCCGATGCCCTGCTGATAAACGTCGGCACGTTGACCTCGCCACGCGCCCAGTCGATGCGTCGGGCGATTGAAAGCGCGGTGGCGGCAGGAAAGCCCTGGACGCTGGACCCGGTGGCCGTGGGCGCGCTGACGTTCCGCACCCGCTTTTGCCACCAAATTCTTGCCCTTAAACCGGCCGCCATTCGCGGCAATGCCTCCGAAATCCTTGCCCTTGCCGGAATGAGCGCCGGTGGGCGCGGCGTTGATACCACCGATACCGCGGTCAGCGCGGTGCCAGCTGCACAGGCGCTGGCCCGTCAGACTAATACCATTGTGGCGGTGACGGGGGAAATAGATTACATCACTGACGGACAGCGCACCCGAACGGTTGCGGGCGGCGACCCGCTGATGACCCGCGTGGTGGGTACGGGCTGTGCGCTCTCCGCCGTCGTCGCGGCCTGCTGTTCGCTGCCGGGCGACAGGCTGGATAACGTTGCCGCCGCCTGCGGATGGATGAAGCGTGCCGGAACGATTGCCGTTACGCACGCTCGCGGGCCAGGCAGTTTTGCCAGCGCGTTCCTTGATGCGCTCGATACGCTGGAGGAACAGGCATGAAACGGATTAACGCCCTGACCATTGCCGGTACCGACCCCAGCGGCGGCGCGGGTATCCAGGCTGACCTGAAAACCTTCTCGGCCCTCGGCGCGTACGGCTGTTCAGTGATTACCGCGCTGGTGGCGCAAAATACGCGCGGCGTGCAGTCGGTTTACCGAATCGAACCGGATTTTGTTGCCGCGCAGCTTGATTCGGTGTTCAGCGACGTGCGCATTGATACCACCAAAATCGGCATGCTGGCCGAAACGGACATTGTTGAAGCGGTGGCAGAACGACTGAAGCGTTATCAGGTGCAAAACGTGGTGCTGGACACCGTGATGCTGGCAAAAAGTGGCGATCCGCTGCTTTCCGCTTCCGCGGTTGAGACGTTGCGCCGGAAATTGCTGCCGCAGGTGGCGCTCATTACCCCTAATCTGCCGGAGGCCGCCGCGCTGTTAGGCACATCGCATGCGCAAACTGAACGTGAAATGAAAGCTCAGGGAAACGCGCTGCTGGCGATGGGATGTGGCGCAGTGCTGATGAAAGGTGGGCACCTGGATGATGCTGAAAGCCCTGACTGGCTCTTTACCCGCGAGGGGGAAGTGCGTTTTACCGCCCCGCGCGTACAGACAAAAAATACCCACGGCACGGGCTGTACGCTCTCTGCCGCGCTGGCGGCGCTGCGTCCACGGCATGACAACTGGGCCGATACGGTACGCGAAGCGAAGACCTGGCTCTCGGCGGCGCTGGCAAAAGCCGATACTCTGGAAGTCGGTCACGGTATTGGGCCGGTTCATCATTTTCATGCATGGTGGTAAGCCAGTATACTGGCAGGAAACACCACGTCTGAGAAAACAGAGATGGAACAAGCGCATACCCGATTAATCGCTCAACTGAATGAACGGATCGCCGCGGCTGATAACACACCGCTGTACCTGAAATTTGCCGAAACGGTAAAAAACGCGGTGCGCAGCGGGGTGCTGGAGCACGGGAATATTCTGCCCGGCGAACGCGATCTCAGCCAGTTAACCGGCGTGTCGCGCATCACCGTGCGCAAAGCGATGCAGGCGCTGGAAGCTGAGGGCGTTGTAACGCGTGCCCGGGGTTACGGAACGCAAATCCACAACATCTTCGAATATTCGCTGAAAGAGGCGCGCGGTTTTTCTCAGCAGGTGGTGCTGCGCGGTAAAACGCCCAACACGCTGTGGGTCAATAAACGGGTGGTAAAATGCCCGGAAGAGGTGGCCAGCCAGCTGTCGCTCGAGCCTGAAAGCGAGGTGTTCATGCTGAAACGCATTCGCTATGTTGACGACGACGCGGTGTCGATTGAAGAGTCCTGGGTGCCGGTCGGGTTAATTCCCGATCCGGATGCGATTGGTATTTCGCTGTACGATTACTTCCGCAGTCAGAATATTTTCCCGCAGCGTACCCGTTCACGGGTGAGCGCCCGTATGCCGGACAGCGAGTTTCAGGCGCACATCAAGATGGACGAAAAAATACCGGTGCTGGTGATCAAGCAGGTTGCGCTTGACCAGCAACACCGGCCGATTGAGTACAGCATCAGCTACTGTCGTAGCGATCTATACGTCTTTGTGTGCGAGGAGTAGTTCCTCGCGAGTGGGGGCGCAATCACCGCCGCGGTGGCTGACCACCCAGGACGCCACGGCATTCCCCAACAGAATGGCATCTGCCAGTGACCATCCTGCCGCCAGCCCGGCGAGCGTGCCGCCCGCATGGCTGTCGCCTGCGCCAATGGTATCCACGACCGTGGCCGGAAACGCCGGAACAACGCCTGAAGCGTCACCGTCATACCAGGCCGCGCCGTCTTTATCATGACGGACAATCAGCGCGGCGCCGAAACGCCGCTGCCATGCCACGCCGAGGTTTTCAGGCTTCACCCCCAGTCTTTCTGCCGCAATTTCTGCCTCCTGACGATTAAGCGACACGATCGGCCTGCAGGCCATAATCCGCGCCATAAGGGGGTCTGGAATATCCCCGATGCGCGGGCCGAAATCGATCAATGCCGTCACCTCCTGTAACCCTTCCAGCCAGCTCGTCAGCAGCTCACCGCACGGTGAGGCCAGCTGATATCCGGACAAATAAACCAGGCTGTGTGATGGTACAGACAGCGTATCAAGCCAGCCCGGTTGCCACTGGTTCTCCACCCCGCTAAACGACATAAAGGTGCGCTCGCCGTCAGGCTCTACCAGCGCCAGGCACCAGCCGTTGTCGCCGGTTTCGGCCTCCACGGCGCTGTGCAAATCCTGTTTTGCCATCGCGTTGCGGATAATATCCGCCCACACGCCGTGGCCGACGGGAAGGGCGTTTTGTGCCGCAATGCCGAGTCGTTTCAGGGCGATGGCAATGTTCAGCGCGCAGCCGCCGATATTCACACCCTGCTGTTTAAGCTCGATATCGCACCCGCGCCAGGGCAGGGCGTAGGCGTCGGCGATGACGTCAATCACCGCCGCGCCCAGCACCGTCACCGGGCGTGTGGCATACAAGGTTTCGAGACGTCGGGCAAACGAGTTCATACGCCCTCCCTTTGCTCCCGGTAGTGCAGCAGTTTTTCGCAATAGTGGCCGAAATCGAGCTGGTTGACGGCGTCGAGCTCGGCCTTGAGCGCCGGATCAATCGCCTGCACACCATGCAACGCCCCGCAGATGGCCGTTGCCATCGCGCCAATGGTGTCGGTGTCGCCGCCCAGGTTGGCGCACAGGACCGCGCAGCGGTTCGGGTCGGTTCCGCCAGTTCGACCATCGCAATGGCCGCCGGAACGGATTCGATGGTGCTGGTTCCCGCGCCCGTGAGCTGATAAATCTGCTCGCTGGCGGAGTCGATGCCGTTAGCTTCCCGCACGGTCTTAAGTGCCAGCTCAATACGCGCTGCCAGCGATGCGCTGAAGGTGGTCGTTTTCGCCTCCTGCGCATAGCGGGCGATACCCGGCAGGGCATCGACGATGTTCTGCCAGCGTTCGCCGTCGATGGCGCGGGAAACCGCCCAGGCAACCACCACCGCACCGGCGATGGCAAGATCCGATTTATGGGTCGGGCTGGAGGCCAGCGCCACCTGCTCCACAAAATGTTCCAGACGCGTGGCCGGGAGCAGGCAGCCCAGCGGGGAGGCTCGCATCGCCGCCCCGTTGGTCACGCCGTTGTTTTCCAGTTCGCTGACCGGTTTCCCGTCACGGATCGCGTTGAGCGCGATTTTCGACGTCGGGCCGAGCACGTTCTTATTAAACGCGTCGAAATCGAGCGCCCAGTGCAGGATATGTTTGCCGATAACATCCGCATCAATCTGCCCGTCGCATTCGATAATCGCATTCGCCAGGCACAGCGCCATTGAGGTATCGTCGGTGAACTCTGCCTGTTTGAAATAGCAGGCCGCATTATTCTCCGCCGGGCCGGGTAAAAAGCGGTCAATCCAGCCGAAGTGCGCCTTAACGCGCTTTCTCGGCCACAGCTCCGACGGCATGCCCATCGCATCGCCTAACGCCTGCCCGTAAAGGGCGCCGAGAATACGTTCTTGCTTCATTTAACTTCCCCTTGTGTCAGCGCGGCATCGCCATCAACCACCTCAATTGCAGTGATCTCTTTGTCCGATTCGCGGAAAAACAGCATAAACAGCACGGCGATCACGGCAATCATGATCCCACCGAATGTCCACATTCCGGCCCAGTTGAAGGTCAGCCCATTCACCGGCTCTTTGTAGGCGAACATTTTTTCCATCATCACGCCGCCCAGGCGGTAACCCAGCAGGCTACCAAAACCCTGGCAGCACAGCGTAATCAGGCCTTGCGCGGCGGTGCGCATATGCACCGGCGCTTTTTTATCCACGTAGATATACGCGGTAACGTAGTAGAAGTCGTAGCTCACGCCATGCAGCAGAATACCGAGGAACAGCAGGGCATAGGTGAAGTACTGTTCCGCGCCGCCGTAAACGAAGAATCCATAGCGAATGGCGGCCGTAATCAGACCCAGCAGTAAGACCTTCTTAATACCAAAGCGTTTGGTGAAGAACGGCAGGGCCAGCATAAAGAAGATTTCGGAGAACTGACCGAGCGTCATCCAGCCGGTGGCGTTTTTCATTCCCACTTCGGTGAGATAGCCGTTGGCGAAGATGTAATAGAAGGCCAGCGGCATGGCGAATAAAAATGAGCAGAAGAAGAACACCAGAAAGTTTTTATCACGCAGCAGGATAAGGGCATCCAGCCCCAGCATCACTTTGAAATCCAGCTTGCCGGTACTCTTCGGCGGCGTGTCTGGCAGGAACAGGGCAAAGACACCGAGCAGGGCGGAGCTGGCTGCCGTCATCAGCAGCGGAATATTGGTATCCGAGATGTCGCTATAGCCCAGCATTTGCGGCAGGAACCCGCACGCCAGCCCGGAGGCGATCCAGCCGATCGTTCCCATCACGCGGATGCGCGGGAAATCGGCCTCGACATCGCCCACGTTGGCGAAGGCGATACTGTTGGTCAGTGCGATGGTGGGCATATAGGTCAGGGAGTAAGCCAGCAGCAGCGGGAAGAAGGTGCTGAACTGGGTTTGCTGCGCGGCGAAGTACATCAGAATGGCACCGGCAAACATCAGTACCGCCAGCACTTTCTGGGCGGCGAAGAAGCGGTCCGTCAGCGAGCCGACCAGAATAGGCGAGAGGATAGCGGCAATGGCGGTACAGGCATAAGACCAGCCGATTTCCCCGGCGGTAAACCCGCTTTTACTCAGCCACAGCCACAATGGCACAAACCAGGCGCCCCAGATAAACCATTCAACGAACATCATGAATGACAGTTGGACTTTCGTTTTCATTTTTTAATCCTGCATGTCAGTGAGGGTACGCCTTTAACATACCACTCAATAATACCTTTTAAATACCTTTGTGGCGATTGTTTGATCAATGTAACAGTTTTGTTGTACACGAATCGAGCCAGCAGATTGTGCTGAAAAAAAATGCAAAGGGTGGAAAATCGGTTAAGTCGGTACCAGGCTTAGTCTGCCCATAAAAAATGGGACGGGATAAACACACACCGACACGATGTCGGATTTACGGGAGTATCACATGACTGATATTGCGCAGTTGCTTGGCAAAGACGCCGACAGCCTTTTACAGCATCGTTGTATGACCATTCCAGCCGACCAGCTTTACCTGCCTGGTCATGACTATGTTGACCGGGTGATGGTGGATAACAACCGTCCGCCAGCGGTTCTGCGAAATATGCAAACGCTCTATAACACCGGACGACTGGGTGGCACCGGCTATCTCTCTATTCTGCCGGTAGACCAGGGCGTTGAACACTCGGCGGGTGCCTCCTTTGCCGCGAATCCGCTCTATTTCGATCCGAAGAACATCGTTGAACTGGCGATAGAAGCGGGCTGTAACTGCGTGGCGTCCACCTACGGCGTGCTGGCCTCCGTCTCGCGTCGCTATGCCCACCGCATTCCGTTCCTCGTGAAGTTGAACCACAACGAAACCCTCAGCTACCCAACCGAATATGACCAGACCCTCTACGCCAGCGTCGAGCAGGCGTTCAATATGGGGGCGGTGGCCGTTGGCGCGACGATTTACTTTGGCTCTGAACAGTCCCGCCGTCAGATTGAAGAGATCTCTGCGGCGTTTGAGCGTGCGCACGAGCTGGGTATGGTCACCGTGCTGTGGGCGTACCTGCGTAACTCAGCGTTCAAAAAAGACGGGGTAGATTACCACGTCTCCGCTGACCTGACCGGGCAGGCGAACCATCTGGCCGCGACCATCGGCGCGGATATTGTGAAGCAGAAAATGGCCGAGAATAACGGTGGCTATAAAGCGGTCAACTTCGGCTATACCGACGATCGCGTCTACAGCAAGCTGACCAGCGAAAACCCAATCGACCTGGTGCGCTACCAGCTGGCGAACTGCTATATGGGCCGCGCGGGGCTGATCAACTCCGGCGGGGCTGCAGGGGGCGACACTGACCTGTCAGATGCGGTGCGTACAGCGGTTATTAACAAACGCGCGGGCGGCATGGGGCTGATCCTGGGCCGTAAGGCGTTTAAGAAATCGATGGCCGACGGCGTGAAGCTGATCAATGCGGTTCAGGACGTCTATCTGGACAGCAAAGTAACGATTGCCTGATCTGAGGACGAAACGTAGGCCGGGTAAGGCGTAGCCGCCACCCGGCAATACAATCAGCGCAAAAGCACACAGTCCGGCGGCAATCTGCACTGCAGCGCGCCGGGCAATACCTCAATGCGGAACTGCGTCCCGCTCAGCGGTTCGCCGTCGAGATTAAAGGTCATCCCGTGCGGGGCATTCACCTCAAACCATGCCGATTTCCCGGCAATAATATTCGGGCTCTCTTCGGGCTGCGTCAGCGTGGTAAACAGCGCGGGCAGCAGGCCGTCACCTGTGAAAATTCGCAGCTGGAGCTGGCCGTCATTGATCAGCGCCTCCGGGCAGAGCTGCTGTCCGCCGCCTGCCTGACGGCCATTGCCAATCCCAATCACCAGCGCATCTCCCTGCCAGTGAAAATCCTCGCCATGAATTTCGCAGCGGTCTGGCTTAAGGGTATCCATGCGCATCAGACCGTGGATCAGATAAGACACGCCGCCCAGCGCCGCCTTCAGCTTTTCCGGCGTTTCGCTGGTGATGCGCGTGCCAAATCCGCCCGTCGCCATATTAATAAAGCAGGTTTTGTCATTCACCTGGGCAATATCTACCGCGGTGGCTTTGCCAAGGATGGCCAGCTGGAGTGCTTTCTCTAAATCTTCCGGGATCCCGGCGCTGGTGGCGAAATCATTGGCGGTGCCGAGCGGTAAGATGCCCATCACCGGGCGGTCAGCCGGGGGAAGGTCGATAAGCGCAGAGGCGATCTCATTGATGGTGCCATCGCCGCCGCCGGAAATAATAGTGCTGACGCCTAACGTTAAGCCTTCATGGATATAGCGTGCCGCGTCGCCCTTTTCCCAGGTTACCCGCACGTGGATACGTGCGCCATCGTCACGCAACCCCTGAATTGCCTGACGCAACAGATCGTTGCCTGCACTTTTGCCATTGAGAATCAATAAACTGTCTGGATAGGTTGCCATCCGCGCTGCTCCCTTTTTTAGCGTTAGTAAGAGTGTATAGCAGAGCGGCAAAAAGCGGGTAAGAACAGGATGAAAGGCAAAAAATAAGCCCGCGTAAGGGAGATTACGCAGGCTAAGGAGGTGGTTCCTGGTACAGCTAGCATTTATGGGTTATGTTTTTCAGCGGGGGGATAATACCCGTATTGAACGAAGCGGTATGTGATCCGATTCTAAGAATTATCCCACCGTGAAAAAATTCCCCTGATTAACTATTTACCGTGTGGGTTTCGGGTGCTTTCACCGTTGAAATTACGCATCAGTAGCGCGAATTTCAGCTCCACCTCTTCCGGAACCGGCAGCCAGACGGTATGACCGTCACCCGGGGCAACCTCAATCGCTTCGCCTTTACCGTTTTCCAGATGCTCCAGCGTGAAGTTCATATTGCCCTGCGGGGTCATCAGCTCCAGGCTGTCGCCTTTGGTGAACTTATTTTTCACCGCCACGGCCGCCAGTGCGCCCTTACGCTCGCCGGTGAAGTCACCGACAAACTGCTGGCGCTCGGAAACGGAGTAGCCGTGCTCATAGTTCTGGTAGTCATCGTGAGTGTGACGACGCAGGAAGCCTTCGGTATAGCCGCGGTGCGCCAGACCCTCCAGGGTTTCCAGCAGGCTGGTATCGAACGGTTTACCGGCTGCCGCATCGTCGATGGCTTTGCGGTAGACCTGCGCGGTACGCGCGCAGTAGTAGTAGGATTTGGTGCGGCCTTCGATCTTCAGGGAGTGCACACCCATCTGGGTCAGGCGCTCAACGTGGGCGATAGCGCGCAGATCTTTCGAGTTCATGATGTAGGTGCCGTGTTCGTCTTCAAAGGCGGTCATGTACTCGCCCGGACGTTTGGCTTCTTCAATCATAAACACGCTGTCGGTTGGTGCGCCGATGCCCAGCGTCGGCTCAACGTTGGTCACCGGGATCGGCTCATGTTTGTGGACGATGTTGCCGATGTCGTCCTCTTTGCCTTCCTGGACGTTGTATTCCCAGCGGCAGGCGTTGGTGCAGGTACCCTGGTTCGGGTCGCGCTTGTTGATATAGCCGGAAAGCAGGCAGCGGCCGGAGTAGGCCATGCACAGCGCGCCGTGAACGAAGATTTCGATTTCCATATCCGGCACCTGAGTGCGGATCTCTTCGATCTCTTCAAGGGACAATTCGCGAGACAGGATAACGCGGGTCAGCCCCATCTGCTTCCAGAACTTCACCGTCGCCCAGTTGACGGCGTTAGCCTGTACCGAGAGGTGAATATCCATCTCCGGGAAGTTCTCCCGAACCAGCATGATTAAACCCGGGTCCGACATGATCAGCGCGTCCGGCCCCATATCCACCACCGGCTTCAGGTCACGGATGAACGTCTTCAGCTTGGCGTTGTGCGGCGCGATGTTGACCACCACGTAGAATTTTTTGCCAAGGGCATGCGCTTCGTTGATGCCGAGCTGCAGGTTCTCGTGGTTGAATTCGTTGTTACGCACGCGCAGCGAGTAGCGAGGCTGGCCCGCGTAAACGGCGTCGGCACCATAGGCGAAAGCGTAACGCATATTTTGCAGCGTTCCCGCCGGGGAAAGGAGTTCCGGTTTAAACATGTTTGTTCTCGTTCTGATGACAGGTCAGATCCGCATGCACCAGGTGCAGCGGTAAGGGGAGATCCCCCACTTTAAGGGCGGGCATTGTAGCGCTGAGGGGCAGGGAGGTAAAGTGATTGTGCCGGGTGGCGGCTTCGCCTTACCCGGCTTACGTTGACCCGCGGCTGACTAGGCTATCCTGCACGCATCCGCTTCCCAGCGGTACCCCACGCCGTACACCGCGCGGATAAACGACTGCTCGGCGTCCAGCGCCTCCAGCTTGCGGCGCAGGTTTTTGATGTGGCTGTCGATGGTGCGGTCAGTCACCACGCGGTAATCATCGTACAGATGGTTCAGCAGCTGTTCTCGGGAAAATACCTTCCCGGGCTCATGAGAGAGGGTTTTCAGCAGGCGGAATTCGGCAGGCGTCAGGTCCAGCAGCTTACTGCGCCAGCTTGCCTGGAAACGGCTTTCGTCGACAATCAGCGGGCTTTGTGCATCCAGCACCTGTAGTTCGCGCTGCGGTTTGCAGCGGCGCAGAATGGTTTTCACCCGGGCGACCACTTCACGCGGGCTGTAGGGTTTACAGATGTAATCGTCCGCGCCGATTTCGAGGCCCAGCAGGCGGTCAATCTCTTCAATTTTGGCGGTGACCATGACGATCGGCACGTCGGAGAAGCGACGAATTTCCCGGCACAGGGTCAGGCCATCGGTACCCGGTAGCATCAGGTCCAGCAGGATCAGGTCCGGCGGCGTCTGGCGCACGTACGCCAATACCTGGTCGCCGTGGCTTATCAGTGACGGGGCATAGCTGGCCGCGCGTAAATAGTCGATCAGCAGTTGCCCCAGCTTGGGTTCGTCTTCGACAATCAAAATACGTGGCGTGTTTTCGTCAATCGGTAACTCGGTCATGCTTCTCTCGATAAATCCCGTTCCAGAGGTAACTCTACTGTAATGCTAACCCCGCCAAAAGGCGAATGGGCGGCGCGGATCGTTCCATTATGCGCCTCGACGATGTTAACGCAAATCGCCAGCCCCAGGCCGGATCCGCCGCTGGCACGGTTGCGGGAGCCTTCGGTCCGGTAAAAACGTTCGAACAGCTTGTCCAGTTGCGCATCCTGCACCCCTGGAGCGGAATCGGCGAAGGTGAGGGCGAAGCGCCCGTTTTCCTGTCTGCCGGAGATATGCAGCCCGCCGCCGCTGTCGGTATAGCGCAGGCTGTTTTCCAGCAGATTATTGAAGAGCTGCATCAGACGGTCTTTGTCGCCAAACACCACCGCGCTGTCCGGCAGGGAGAGATCGATCTTCAGGTTGCGGCTGGCAAACCGTTCCCGGAAGGCGCCGCTGGCAACTTCAAGCACGTTAATCACATCAACCGGCGCCTTCTGGTAGGCCAGTGCACCTTCGTCGGACATAGAGAGCTGATGGAGGTCATCCACCAGCTTGGTGAGTGTGCCCACTTCCGCCTGCAGAGAGGCCACCGATTCAGGCGTAAACTGACGCACACCGTCCTGAATGGCTTCCAGCTCGCCGCGCAGGACCGCCAGCGGCGTGCGCAGTTCGTGAGAAATATCGGCCATAAAGTCGCGTCGCATCTGCTGGTTTTTCTCCAGCGTGCTGGCGAGCTGGTTAAAGTCCTGCGCCAGCCGGCCGAGTTCGTCCTGGCTACGGGTATCGACGCGGGTGGTGAAATCCCCGGCGGCCAGCTTGTGCGTCCCTTCCACCAGCCGCTTTACCGGGGCGAGCAGACCGCGCGCCAGGGGGAAGGTGGCGAGCGCGGCGAGCAGGGTGGAGAGAGCGACAATCAGCCAACTGGTCCGGCGCTGCTGGCGATCAAAGTTGATGTCGGTGTTGCGCGTCAGGCGCTCCACCGGGGAGGCGATAACCCAGCCGACAGTGGCGTTATTGACCTTAATCGCCCGCCGGGTGCCGTCCGGCGGAATCGGTGCGCGCGGGCCAACCAGCGTGCGCATCTCCTGGTCAATGACCCAAAACTGGGTGCGCCAGCCGTGCGGCGGCATGCCCGGGCCGGGACGATCGTCCCCGGTATCGTGCTCCAGCGAGCGCAGGATCTGGAAAATAAAGCGGTCATTGTTGCGCAGAAAACGCCAGTTGCCGTGCTGGGCGTACTGCTCGCCCAGCGCATCGCTTAAGCCCTGCAGACGCTGCTCGTTGCCGTGCTTAATGTAATCAATAAAACCCCGCTCAAAGCTGACCCGCACGGCCCAGTGCATGGTGATCAGCAGGACGATACAGGTGGCGAAGATCGCCACAAAGAGCTTGCCGGTGATCCCCGGTCGCCAGAATTTCATGAGCCACTCCTTTTGCCGCGCCTAATCACGACGTTCTTGCTGGTATCATCCGGCACTCTGGCGAAGATGAATGCGGGCAGGGCGATGATGACCGCCATGCTGAGATACGTATATAAAAAGATCTGATGCGCCACCGGCGTATCGACGCTGAGATGGTGCTGGCCGTACATGCCGAGCAGCAGTCCGGCGATCGTCACCCCCACGCTCATGGAGAGCTGCATGATCATCGACAGCAGGCTGTTGCCGCTGCTCGCCAGTTCGTCCGGCAGATCTTTCAGCGTCAGGGTATTCATCGACGAGAAACGCATGGAGTTGATGATCCCCTGGCAGAACAGGACCAGCGGCAGAACGTAGAACCAGCCCATTAACGCCACGGCCATGAACAGCAGGCTGACCAGCGCCAGCCCCAGCGTGGCGGCCACCAGCACGTGACGATAGCCAAAGCGGTTCACCACCTGCACTACGATGCGCTTCATGCCCATGCTGCCGAGCACCATCGGGATCATCATCAGGCCCGCGTGAAACGGTGAAAATCCCATCCCGATTTGCAGAAAAACGGGGGTCATGAACGGCAACATGCCGCTGCCAATACGTCCGGCAAAACTTCCCAGCAGTCCCAGACGGTAGGTCGGGTTTTTAAACAAATTCAGGCTGAACAAGGCCCGATCGTTTCCTCTGGCATGCCACAGGTACCACAGAATCGCGGTGATGCCGAGGGCGACCAGAACACCGAGCATGAGGGAAGAGATCCCCAGCCCCTTTTGTCCGTCGAGCGCCAGGGTGAGCGTGGCCATGCCCGCTGCCAGCAGAATGAAACCGAAGAAATCGAAGCGACGCGTCTGCATTGTGTAGTTCGGCATCAGCGCCAGGGTGGCAATCGCGCCGATGATGCCCACCGGCAGGTTGATTAAGAAAATCCAGTGCCACGAGGCGTATTCCACCAGCATCCCGCCCAGCGCCGGGCCCAGCAGCGGCCCCACCTGGCCGGGCAGGGTGACAAAGGTCATCGCCGCCATGTACTGCTCGCGCGGGACAATCTTCATCACCGTTAACCGCCCGACGGGCACCATCATCGCCCCGCCAACGCCCTGCAGCACGCGCGCCATGACCAGCTGGTCGAGGGTACTGGCCTGAGCGCAAAACAGCGAGCCGGTGGTGAACAGCACGATGGCGGTAAAGAAGATATTTCGCACGCCCACTTTGTCCGCCAGCCAGCCGCTGGCAGGCAGCATGACGGCAACCGTCAGCACGTAGGCGACAATCACCATATGCATATGCAGCGGGCTCTCCCCCAGGCTTTTCGCCATGGAGGGGAGGGCAGTATTGACGATGGTCGTGTCCAGCGACTGCATAAAGAAGCCGAAGGCGACTATCCATAACTGCCAGCGAACGTTAGCGGGGAGGTCGGTCATTTACTCGGTCACCGTGGATCTGTTTTTACGCGAAAAACGCAGCCGCAGGCGATCGAAGAACAGATAGACCACCGGCGTGGTGTACAGCGTCAGCAGCTGGCTCATCACCAGGCCGCCGACAATGGTGATCCCCAGCGGCTGGCGCAGTTCAGACCCGTCGCCGCCCGAGACAACCAGCGGCAACGCACCAAACAGTGCCGCCAGGGTGGTCATCATGATCGGACGAAAACGCAGCAGGCACGCCTGGAAGATCGCCTCTTCCGGGGAGAGATTGCCATTACGCTGGGCGTCCAGCGCGAAGTCGACCATCATAATCGCGTTTTTCTTCACAATACCGATCAATAGCATGATCCCGATGAGCGCGATAAGGCTGAATGGCGCACCAAACAGCTCAAGCGCCAGCAGTGCCCCCACGCCCGCGGAGGGTAGCGTCGAGAGAATAGTCAGCGGGTGAACGTAGCTCTCATACAGGATACCCAGCACAATGTAGACCGTGGCGATGGCGGCCAGAATCAAAATCACCTGCGAGTTCATCGTCTCCTGGAACACCTGCGCGGTGCCGGCAAAACTGCCGCGCACGGTGGACGGCACGCCGAGCTGCGTCATCGCACGGTTGATCGCATCGCTGGCTTCGGAAAGCGACGAACCGGCGGGGAGGTTGAAGGAGATGGTCGACGCCGCTGACAGCCCCTGGTGGTTTACCGACAGCGGCGCGTTGGCTGGCTGCCAGCTGGCAAAGTAGGAGAGCGGTATCGCCTTGCCGTCGTTGTTAATCACAAACATTTTGTCCAGGGCGCTGATGTCCTGTGTATAACGCGGATCCACCTCCATCACCACCTTGTACTGGTTCATCGGCTGGTAGATGGTCGAGATCTCGCGCTGGCCGAAGGCGTTGTTTAGCAGGCTGTTGGCGGCCTCAACGTTGATGCCCAGCCGCGACATGGTTTCGCGGTCGTAGGTCAGGGCCATCTCGGCGCCGTTGTCCTGCTGATCGGAGTTCACGTCCGCCAGCTCTGGAAGGGCGGCCAGCGCCTTGCGGATCTTCGGTTCCCACTCGCGCAGGGCGGCCAAATCATCCGAGAGCAGCGTGTACTGATAGCTGGCGTTAGCCTGACGCCCGCCGACGCGGATATCCTGAACGGCCATCAAAAACAGGTTGGCCCCCGGCTCTTTGGCGAGCTTGACCCGCAGGCGGTCGATCACCTGCTGGGCGGTTTCATTGCGCTCGCTGCGCGGTTTGAGGGTGATAAACATCATCCCGCTGTTGACGCGCGATCCGCCGGTAAAGCCGGTGACGTTATCCACGGCGTTGTCTTCACGAATGATCTTCATAAAGTCCTGCAGCTTGCCGCGCATCGCCTGGAACGAAATGCTCTGGTCCGCCTGAATGCCGCCCATCAGCACGCCGGTATCTTGCTCCGGGAAGAAGGTTTTCGGGATGGTGATATACATCCAGACGTTGAGCACAATGGTGCCGATGAGCACCAGGCCGACAAGCCGGGTATGGTTGAGCACCCACTTCAGCGATTTGCCATAGCCTTCCTGCATCGCCATCAGGAAACGGCCAAAGCCTTTGCGACGCGGCTGGGAGTGCGGCTTGCTGCGCTTGAGCATCCACCCGCACATCATCGGCGTGAGCGTCAGCGAAATCAGCAGCGAGATGCCGATGGCGACCGAAAGCGTGACGGCAAACTCCCGCAACAGCCGACCCGGCAGGCCGCCCATCAGCAGCAGCGGCAGGAACACCGCCACCAGGGACAGGCTCATGGAGAGCACCGTAAAGCCCACCTCGCGCGTCCCCTGCAGTGCGGCCTGAAGCGGCTTCACGCCCGCTTCCAGATGGCGGGAAATGTTCTCCAGCACCACGATAGCGTCATCCACCACAAAACCCGTCGCAATGGTCAGGGCCATCAGCGACAGGTTATTGAGGCTAAACCCGCACAGGTACATGGCGGCAAAGGTGCCAATAAGCGACACCGGCACGGCCACCGCCGGGATCAGCGTCGCCCGACCGGAGCGCAGGAACAGGAATACCACCAGGATCACCAGTGCGACGGAGATCACCAGCGTCTGCTCCACCTCCTCAAGCGAGGCGCGAATGGTCGGGGAACGATCCTGGGCAATTTGCAGATCGATCGCGGCCGGGATAGTCTCCTGCAGCTCCGGGAGGCGGGCGCGAATGCTGTTCACCGTCTCAATAATGTTCGCTTCCGGCAGCTTACGAATCATCAGCAGGATAGCCGGTTTGGCGTTGGTCATCCCGGCGTTGCGTACGTCCTGCACGGAGTCCGTCACGCTGGCGACATCGCTTAAGCGTACCGCCGCGCCGTTGTTGTAGTGAATAATCAACGGCTGATATTCAGCTGCAGTTTTCAGCTCGTCGTTGGTGTGGATCTGCCAGCGGTGGCTGCTGTCCTCAACCGCCCCTTGCGGTTTGCGCACGTTGGCGTTGCTGATGGCGGATCTCACATCGTCCAGCGACACGCCCTGATTGAACAGCGCCTGCGGGTTTAATCCCACGCGCACGGCGGGCAGGGAGCTCCCGCCGACGCTCACGTCACCGACGCCGTTAATCTGTGAGATCGTCTGCGCCAGTTGGGTGGACGCAAAGTCGTAAAGCTGCCCCTGAGAATAGGTATCGGAGGTCAGCGTCAGGATCATGATCGGCGCATCGGACGGGTTGGCCTTGCGGTAGGTCGGGCGGCTCGGCATCCCGCTCGGCAGCAGGCTTTGCGCGGCGTTGATGGCGGCCTGCACGTCGCGCGCTGCGCCGTTAATATCCCGGTCGAAGCTGAACTCCAGAATGATGCGCGTACTGCCGAGCGAACTGCTGGAGGTCATCTCGTTGACCCCGGCAATCCGCCCGAGCGAGCGCTCCAGCGGCGTGGCGACGGATGACGCCATGGTTTCCGGTGAGGCGCCCGGCAGCGAGGCGCTGACCATGATCACCGGGAAATCCACCTGCGGCAGGGGAGCCACCGGCAGTAGCCGGAAACCGAGCACGCCGCAGAGGGTGATGGCGAGCGAGATTAATATCGTCGCCACCGGGCGATAAATGAAGAGGGCGAAAAACTTCACTTACGCCTCCTCTTCACGTTTCGGGAAGCGGCTTTTCGTCCACAGCGCCAGACGGTCAAACAGCAGATAAATCACCGGAGTGGTGAACAGGGTCAATACCTGGCTCACCAGCAGACCGCCGACCATGCCTATCCCCAGCGGACGGCGCAGCTCCGCCCCGACGCCGGTGCTGAGCATCAGCGGCAGCGCGCCAAGCAGGGCCGCCAGCGTGGTCATCAGGATTGGACGAAAACGCAGCAGACAGGCCTGAAAGATGGCTTCACGCGGTGACATGCCCTGCTCGCGTTCGGCGGCCAGCGCAAAGTCGATCATCATGATGGCGTTTTTCTTCACGATCCCAATTAACAGGATGATGCCGATAATGGCAATCACGTCCAGCTCGCTGCCCGCCAGCATTAATGCCAGCAGCGCCCCCACGCCTGCCGTCGGCAGGGTAGAGAGGATGGTGATCGGGTGGATAAAGCTTTCGTACAGCACGCCGAGCACGATGTACATTGCCACGACGGCGGCGACAATCAGCCAGATGGTATTGCCCAGTGCGGCCTGGAACGCCAGCGTGCTGCCCTGGAACTGGGTCTGAATATCGGACGGGAAGCTGAGCGCTTTTTCAGCCGCCTGGATCGCCTCCACCGCTTCGCCGAGCGAATAATTGTCCGACACGTTGAAGGAAATCGTGGTGGACGGGAACTGATCCAGGTGGTTAATCGACAGCGGGGTATAGCGCTCTTCCACCGTGGCGATAGCGCTTAACGGCACAATCCCCCCGTCTTTGCTGGTCAGGCGCACCGAATCCAGCCCGGCCAGACCGGGTGTATTTTCCGTGTTGTGCTCCAGTACCACGCGGTATTGATTCGCCTGGGTGTAGATGGTGGAGATCAGTCGCTGCCCAAACGCGTTATACAGGGCGTTATCCACGTCCGCCATGGTAATGCCGAGACGGCTTGCCGTGTCGCGGTTGACGTTCACATACGCGGCCAGCCCTTTGTCCTGCCAGTCGCTGCTTACATCGTTAAGTTGCGGCAGGGTTTTTAGCTTATCGACCAGCTGCGGCACCCAGGTGCTGAGGGCATCCAGCGTGGTGGCCTGCAGCGTAAACTGGTACTGCGTGCGGCTGACCTGGGTATCAATGGTCAAATCCTGTATCGGTTGCAGATAAAGCTCCACGCCCGGGACGCGAGCGACGGCGCTTTGCAGCCGTCCAATAACGGCATTGACGCGATCGTCACGCTCATCCAGCGGTTTGAGGTTGATCTGCAGACGGGCGCTGTTCAGCGACGGGTTGGTGCCGTCGACGCCAACGTAGGACGTCAGGCTCTCTACCGCCGGGTCTTTCATGACGATCTCAGACACCTGCTGCTGACGCTGCGCCATATTGGCGAAGGAGACCGACTGCGGCGCCTGCAGGGTTCCCTGAATAATGCCGTTGTCCTGAATCGGGAAGAAGCCTTTCGGGATAAAAATCCACAGCATTACGCTGAGCGCCAGCGTGCCAAGCGCCACGCCGAGCGTGGCCCATGGATGGTTCAGCACTTTGGCCAGCACGCGACCATACGCCGCAATGATCCGTTCGAACATCCGCTCGGAGGCGCGCGAGAAGCGGTTTTGCTTGCGCAGGGACGCGTGGCTCAGCATGCGGGCGCACATCATCGGCGTCAGGGTCAATGACACCACGGCGGAGATCAAAATGGCCACCGCCAGCGTGACGGCAAACTCGCGGAACAGTCGCCCGACGATATCGCCCATAAACAGCAGCGGGATCAGCACGGCAATCAGCGAGAAGGTCAGCGAGATAATGGTAAAGCCGATCTCACCCGCCCCTTTCAGCGCCGCCGCCAGCGGTTTTTCGCCTTTCTCGATATAGCGCGAGATGTTCTCAATAACCACGATGGCGTCGTCCACCACGAAGCCGGTGGCGATGGTGAGCGCCATTAGCGTCAGGTTGTTGATTGAAAAATCGAGGAACACCATCACCGCAAACGTGCCAACCAGCGAGAGCGGCACGGCGACGGCGGGAATAATGGTTGCCGGGACGTTGCGCAGGAACAGGTAGATAATCATCACGACCAGGGCAATCGCCAGCATCAGTTCGAACTGAGTATCGGTGACCGACGCGCGAATGTTCGTGGTGCGGTCGGAAAGCACCTTCACGCTGACCGACTTCGGCAGGCTTTCGATCAGCTGCGGCAGCATGGTGCGAATGCTGTCGGCGGTTTCGATGATGTTGGCGCCCGGCTGGCGCTGGACGTTCATTACGATCGCCTGCTGCTTGTTCGCCCATGCGCCAAGCCAGCTATTCTCCGCCCCTTGCTCCACCGTCGCCACATCGCCCAGACGCACCGGGGCGCCGTTCTGGTAAGCAATAATCAGCTGACGGTATTCATCCGCGGACTGCATCTGATCGTTGGCAGAGAGCGTGACGGCGCGGGTTGGGCCGTCCAGCGAGCCTTTTGCCGAATTAACGTTGGCGCTGCTGATGGCGGTGCGGATGGTTTCACTGGTCAGCCCCAGTGCGGCAATCGCCTGCGCATTAAGCTTAACGCGCACCGCCGGGCGCTGCCCGCCCGCCAGCGTGACGAGACCGACGCCTGAGACCTGAGAAATCTTTTGCGCCACGCGGGTCTCGACCATGTCTTCCACCTGCGTCATTGGCATGGCGGAGGAGGTGACGGCAAGCGTCATGATCGGCGGATCCGCCGGGTTTACTTTGCTGTAGACCGGCGGGTTAGGCAGGTCCGACGGCAGCAGGTTGGTGGCCGCATTGATGGCGGCCTGAACTTCCTGCTCGGCGACATCCAGCGACAGCGTCAGCTGGAACTGTAGCGTCACGACAGAGGCCCCGCCGGAGCTTTGGGAGGACATCTGCTTCAGGCCCGACATCTGCCCAAACTGGCGCTCCAGCGGGGCGGTAATGGCGGACGTCACCACGTCAGGGCTGGCGCCGGGATAAAGCGTCACCACCTGAATGGTGGGGTAATCCACTTCCGGCAGCGCCGAGACGGGCAGGAAGCGGTAGCCGATAATCCCGGCCAGCAGGATCGCCACCATCAGTAGCGTGGTGGCGACAGGACGGAGGATAAACAGGCGTGACGGCCCACCTGTAGCGACGGGAGGCATAACCTGCATTAGGAGGCCGCTCCCTGTTTCGCAGGTTCAACCACTTCCACTTTCGCCCCTTCGGTCAGACGGTCGATACCGTCGGTGACCACGCGGTCGCCAGCGGAAAGCCCGGCGCCGATCACCACCGTCTGACTGTCCTGAATCCCGGTTTTCACCAGATGCTTACTGACTTTGTTTTCACTGTTCAGTACCCAGACAAAGTTGCCTTCGTTACCCATCTGCAGCGCGGCGGTGGGGATCACCACCGCGTTCTCTTCGGTCGCGACCAGCATTCGCGCGTTGACGAACTGGTTCGGGAAGAGGGCATCGTCCTGGTTGTTAAAGCGGGCCTTCAGCTTAATGGTACCGGTCGTGGTGTCGATCTGGTTATCCAGGCTGAGCAGGCTACCTTCGCTGAGCTTCTGTTTATTGGTGCGGTCCCAGGCTTCCACCACCAGGCCTTTCCCGGCTTTTTGCGCCTGAATGACCGTCGCAATGTCGCTTTCCGGCAGGGTAAAGACTAAATCAATCGGGTGAGTCTGGGTGATCACCACGATGCCCGTGGTATCTCCGCTGGAGATTTGGTTGCCGATATCGACCTGCTTCAGACCAACCCGCCCGTCAATCGGTGCGGTGATGCGGCTCCAGTCGAGCTGTAACTGGGCGCTGGCCACGGCGGCTTCGTCGGCTTTGATGGTGCCCTGCGTTTCGCTGACCAGCGACTGCTGTGTGTCCAGCTCCTGGCGGGAGACCAGATTGGTTTTTACCAGCTGCTGATAGCGCGCTAAATCACGCCGGGCGTTGGCAAGGGTGGCTTTGTCTTTCGCGAGCTGTCCCTGCGCCTGGGCGAGGGCCACTTTAAACTGGCTTGGGTCGATCTCCGCCAGTAAGTCACCGGCCTTAACCTGCTGACCTTCCTGGAAGTGGATCGCAATGAGCTGACCATCGACGCGGCTACGCACCGTGGCGGTGTTAGCGGCGGTAATGGTTCCGAGCCCCGTCAGATAACGCGGAACGGCTTTACTCACCGCCGTAGCTGCCTGAACCGGCGCCAGCGCACCGCCTCGCATACCGTGACGGCCACCACCTGCCGGGCGCTGTGATGCGCTGTTGGCACCGGCGGGTGCGCCAGAGTTTGCGGATTGGCTGTGCCAGTACCAGGCGGCGGCAACTGCCACCACAATGATGCCAGCGGCGATTGCCCAGCGGGATTTATTACGGCCTTTCATCGTTATACGTTCTCATCCTGAATACTTCGGGGAATGATACTAGTTTAGTCAGGCAACACAGCGGAAAAATGGAGGAAATATGGAAGACTGTCTGGAATTGTCTGAGTGTGGTGCTTTTTTTCGCCGGGTGGCGCTTCGCTTACCCGGCCTACGGTTCGAGGGTTTTGTGGGCCGGGTAAGGCGAAGCCGCCACCCGGCACAGCGGCACTAGCTAAACATCACCTGCGCCCAGCGCGCCAGCCCCGCGGTAACGGAGCCAAAGTCATCGCCACCGGCAACCGGAATACCCGGCAACTGTTCCGCCAGCGCTTTTTTGATCAGCGGTGAACGGGCGCTTCCGCCGGTGAGGTAGATGACGTCCGGCTTCTCTTTGCCGTTCTCCAGCGCGAGTTGCACCTGTTCCAGTATGCGCTGTAGCGGCTGCGCGAGCGCGGTCTCTAGCCCCTCCTGTGAAATCGCCGTGGCCAGATCGTCGCTGATAAATGGCAAGGACACCGCATGTTCAGCGCGGTTTGAAAGGGCAATTTTGCTCTCTTCGGCGGTGCGTACCACGCGGTAGCTCAGGCGCTGACGCCACACTTTATACAGCAGGGCGACTTTATCGGCGTCCTGCGCGTCACGCATCAGGTCATTCAGGAAGCGGCCGTTGGCGGTACTGTAAAAATCACTCTGCGCCGGGACGTCGTTGATGGCAATCGCGTTCCACCACGGCAGGATCGGCAGGGCGATGCCTTTTTCCGTTTGCCCGCCCATGCCGAGCAGCGGCATCAGGCTCTTGAATGCCAGGGCGATATCCAGATCGTTACCGCCCACGCGGCAGCCGCTGTGCCCCAGCAGGCTATTTTCACGGTCGCGGCGGTGATGCCACTGCGGCCCCATCAGCAGCAGCGAGCAGTCCGTTGTACCCCCGCCGATATCCACGACCAGCACCCGTTTTTCTTCCGTCAACGTGGCCTCAAAGTCCAGCCCCGCCGCAACCGGCTCATACTGGAACACCACGTCGCGAAAGCCTGCCCGGTGCGCCGCGCGCTCAAGGATCCCCTGCGCCTGCTGGTTGGCCTCATCGCCGCCCAGCCCCTGGAAGTTGATCGGGCGGCCAATCACGGCCTGGGTAATCGTCTCGGGGACCTGCGTCTGCGCCTGATGACGGATATGGAGCATCATGGCGCATACCAGGTCTTCAAACACCGCCACCTGCTGCGGCTTGAGGCCGCTGGCCCCGAGGAAAGATTTTGGCGATTTAACAAAGTAGACCTCTTCCGGGTCTTCAATGTAATGCCCGAGTGAAGAGAGGCCGAACTGCACGCTGGAAGGCGTAACGTCGATATCTTCCTCGCGGTTAAAGCTCACTGCCCGGCGCAGCAGCGCCTGGGTTTCTGCCGCAGTCGCCGGAACCTGATGATGGCGGAACAGCCACTCGCTCACCGCTTCACGCGTCGGCGCGCAGAGCATTGACGGCAGCAGCGTGCTCTCTTTTTCCATTTTCAGGAGCTGTGGTTGCCCGTTTTGCATAATTGCAACCGAGCAGTTTGCCGTACCGTAGTCGAATCCGATAAACACAATAAATCCCCATGCCAGTGAGAAGGGGCGAGACTTTAGCGGAATGCCTGTCCGGCGACAACAGGAATATGAAAGCAAGGCGTAACACGCTTTTTCAGTTTATCCTGAGGGGAACAAAAAAGGAGCGACAATGTATACCCTGACCTGGCACCCCCCTTACGACTGGCAATGGATGTTTGGCTTTCTTGGCGCCCGTGTGGTGGCGGGGGTTGAGACGGTCACGGAAAGCTATTACGAGCGCAGTTTTGCCTGTGAAGGGCATCAGGGGATCTTCCGCGTTACGCCGGACACGCAAACCCATACGCTACAGGTCACGCTCAGCCCGGGGTTAACGCCGGTGGCCGGACTTTGCCTTGAGCGTATCGGGCGTCTGTTCGATCTTGCCTGCGATCCGCAGGACGTCCACCGGACTTTGGGCGATCTCGGCGCCGCGCGGCCAGGCCTGCGTTTGCCCGGGGCGATGGATGCCTACGAACAGGGCGTGCGCGCCATTCTGGGTCAACTGGTCAGCGTGGCGATGGCGGCGAAACTGGCTTCACGCGTTGTCGCCCTGTGCGGCGAGCCGGTCAAGGATGCGCCGGGCTATGTCTGCTTTCCCTCCCCACAAGCCCTGGCGGCTGCCGACCCGCTGGGGCTCAAAGCGCTCGGGATGCCGGTCAAACGCGCGGAATCGCTGATTCATCTGGCACAGTCGGTCGTCGACGGGACGTTTCCGCTCACGCCGCCTGAGGACGTTGAGGCAGGCATGAAGGCGTTACAACAACGGCCGGGTATTGGCCGCTGGACGGCAAATTACCTCGCCCTTCGCGGCTGGCAGGCAAAAGATGTGTTTCTTCCGGATGATTATCTGATTAAGCAACGTTTCGCCGGGATGACGCCTGCGCAAATTCGTCGCTATGCCGAGCGCTGGCAGCCGTGGCGTTCCTACGCGCTGCTGCACATCTGGTATACCGACGGCTGGGCGCCGTCAGTTGATGGCGAAATAACTGGTGTTGAGCAGTAGATCCAGCGGCTGCGGCTCGGCGATGGTGTCACCATAGATAAAATCAATGCCAATGCCGGAAAGCGTATCCATCATGATGGGCTGGTTGCAGGGGCCTGCGATGGTTCTCATCCCCAGACGCTGGGCATGGCCCTGAACGATGGTCACCATCATCTCATCCATCAGGTTGCCATAGACGTTGCTCACGACTTCGGCATCCAGCATCAGGTAATCGGCCATGTTCGGACTCAGGTGGGTGAAAATGTCCATGTCGCGGCCTATCTGGCTGAGGATCACGCGGCAGCCCGCCTGGCGAAGCTTTTGTAAACCCCGCTGCAGATTCTCATCCGAATCACACACCACGCCGGCAGGGATCACCAGATGCAGCAGACGGCCCGGCATTGGGCTTTTATCAAGAAGATCGAGAAGTTCGTCGACCAGCGTCACGCTGGCTAAACCGGCTGCCGAAAGCGGCAATGCGATCCCCATGCCTTTACTGGCGATCCTGGCGGCAGATGTCCGGAAGAAGTCGCTAAAGATGCGTCTGTCGAGGGCGTGCAGCAGTTCCGGCTCTGCCAGGCCAGAACGGAAGGCGTGTTCCTCCAGGACTTCGCCCTGGCTGGTCCACAGGCGCAGCGAAATCAGCCAGAAATTACAGCTCTCCGGTATGCGAGGGGAGGCGACGCTACGGGCTATCATCATCAGGTGATTGTCTTTGATCATGTGCCATTGTTCGTCCAGCGACATCATGCTGCGCGTGCTGTGATCCCGCTCCTGCTGCGGTTCGTAAACCGTCACGATGCCGCGCCCGCTATTTTTCGAGGCATAACAGGCAATATCCGCCTGTGACATCACTTCTGACGCCAGGTGGTTATGTTCATCGATCAGCGTGATCCCGGCGCTGGCGCCAATTCGATGCAGGCGGCCTTCCCACATAAAGTGATAGTCGTTGATGCTATGGACCAGACGACCGGTGATATAGCGTGCGCTCTCAATATTGCAGTCCGGCAGCAACAGCCCAAACTCATCACCCCCCAGACGCGCCAGCACATCGCTGGAGCGCAGCATGGTTAACATCATGGAAGAGAGTTCCCGCAGCAGGGCATCGCCCGCCGCATGGCCTGCGGTATCATTGACGGCTTTGAAGCGGTCCAGATCGATAAAGACCAGCGCATGACGCTGCCGCGTCTCACGAACCGTTTGCAGGAGTCGTTTGAGGTGGTTTTCAAAGCTGACCCGGTTTGCCAGGTGGGTCAGGGCATCGTGCGACGCGCTGTAACTCAGCTGACGCAGCATTTTGCGCGACTCGGTGACATCCTGAATAACGATAACCGAGCCGATACTTTGTCCATCCAGCGTGCTGAGTGGCGTAATGCTGTAATGGATGTCAAACGCTCCACCCGTGCGGCAGTTCAGCACCACGTCCTGGTCGATATCTGAGCGTGACATATCCCCGCTGTGGATGTTCTCCATCAGCGGCCCTCGCTCCCCAAACGTGATGTGTAATACCTTGAGAACCGGCTGGCCGATAGCCTCGGTTTGTAGCCAGCCGCTCATCTTCTCGGCGACCGGGTTCATAAAGGTGACGTTCATGTCGATATCGGTACAGAGCACGGCTTCGCCGATGGAGTCGAGCGTGATATGCAGACGCTCTTTTTCCTGGAACAGCGCCTCGTTAAGCTGCTTAACCTCGGTCATGTCCATGTTGATGCCAAGCAAACGCTCGACTTCACCCTCTTTATTCAACACCCGGTTTGCCAGGGAGCGAATATGGCGCACGCCTTCCTTCACGCGGATACGGAATTCCAGCTTAAACGGCAGACGTGAGATCAGTGAATCCCGCAGCACCTGTTCTGCATGGGCGCGGTCTTCCGGCAGCATCGTGTCGTGCCAGAGCTGCCAGGTGGGCTTGATGTGCGGTGGGATTTCATACAGTTCGAACATCCGCTTATCCCAGCTGATGATGTCAGGCTCCAGATCCCACTCCCAGATGCCGATGCCGCCCGCTTCGTTGGCCAGCGTAATGCGCTCCATCAGGCGTTTGTTGACCCACTCGGTCTGCTTCAGGTCGTTAATGTCTTCAATCTGGGCGATAAAATAGAGCGGCGAGCCGTCGGTATGGCGCACAACGGAGACGGCAAGCAGCGCCCAGACCACTTCACCGTTGCGCGTGTAATAGCGCTTTTCAAGGGTATAGGTGTTGATGTCGCCGTTGACCAGCTGCTCCAGCTGTTCGAGGTCGGTGTGCAAATCTTCCGGCCAGGTGAGCTGCTGGAAGGTCAGTGACTGTAGTTCGGACTGGCTGTAACCGAGGAAATTGCACAGCGCTTTGTTGGCCTGTAGCCACTGCCCCTCAATGCTGACTAACGCCATCCCGATGGCGGAATACTCCATCGCATTACGAAAACGCGCTTCGCTTTCAGTGATGTGTTTGCGTTCGGCACGGAAGGCATACATCACCATGGTCATCACGTTCGCCGGGAGAAGCAGCATCAGGAACGGCAGCCAGGGCGCGTTGATCATCGGCCCTTCGTGTTGGGTGGTCAGCGCCTCAGGGTTATGGGCAATCATCAGGGACACGACCATCACGGTGACCAGAAACACCAGGAACGCTTCCATTCGCGGTAAGCGCACGGCGCTCCACATAAGCAGGACGATCACGCAGGTAAATGGCCATGGAAGCCAGGTGATGGCTGCCCAACTCAGGGCCAACGTCACGGCCATTGTGAGCAGCGTTTCCAGCAGCAGTCGCGGATCACGGTGGCGCAGCAGGTAGTGGGGTTTAAACAGTAATCCCAGCGGCACCAGTGCCAGCGCGCCAATGGATTCAGATAACACCCAGACAATGAAATCGCGCAGTGGCTCAGGACCGGGAACCAGAAAAATCACCAGAATACCGCCCACCAGCGGCGGCACCAGCGCGCTGCCCATCGCCAGACGGATCCAGTCACTTAAATTTTGCAGCGGGTTATACCACGGGAGCAGTTTGCGCAGTAGTAATGCACCGACGACGGCCTCAATCACATTTATGGCGGTGTAGGTGAGGTTAATCGCCCCCCACGAGAACAACATCCACGAGGCCAGAATATTGCCGAACGAACAGGCCAGGGCAATGCCCGGCCACATTTTTCCCGCGTGGCGGTAAAACGCCACCATCATGATGGCGGTGGGGAACCAGAGCGGCGCCAGCAGGGTGCCGAAGCGGGTAAGCTCCAGCGAAAATAAGGTAAAGATAAAGGTGACCAGGCCCAGACAGACAAGTCGTAATAAAGGATGTGGGGTGGTAACCAAAACCCGCTGGTATTGTTTATTCATTACCGCTTTATCCAGAGACGCCGTGCCGTCAGGAGAGAAGTCCGTACGAGTGAATTTGATAATTTGGTTTATGCTAGTACAAACAATTTACAATTCATATGGCGACTGCTCATAATTTGACATCATAGACTTATTAAATAGTTACAGGTTAAAAAATCGCTGTGAAACGCTGAAAAAACGCGCATTAAAATTTCACTCAGGGAACAATTCGCAACTTTACAGGCTGTCTCGCATTACCTGCGCTTTCGACTGGTATCACGCCCGCGAAATCCCTATAATTGCCGCGTTTGACGCTCCGGCGTCGTCCTTCCTTAACATCCAGGTTAATCAGGTCGCTAAATTTATGACTGATAAGTCTCATCAGTGCGTCATTATAGGCATCGCCGGCGCATCGGCTTCAGGTAAAAGTCTAATTGCCAGTACGCTTTATCGCGAACTGCGTGAACAAGTAGGTGATGAGCACATCGGCGTCATTCCCGAAGACAGCTATTACAAAGATCAATCCCATCTGTCGATGGAAGAGCGCGTAAAAACCAACTATGACCATCCGAATGCAATGGATCACAGTTTACTGTTCCAGCATTTAGAAGCCCTAAAAAGCGGCCAGGCAATTGAGCTGCCCGTTTACAGTTACGTAGAACACACCCGCACCCAGGAGACGATCCGCATCGAGCCGAAAAAGGTGATTATCCTTGAAGGTATCCTGCTCCTGACCGATGCTCGCCTGCGTGAATCGATGAACTTTTCGATTTTCGTCGATACCCCGCTGGATATTTGCCTGATGCGCCGCATCAAGCGAGACGTTAACGAGCGCGGCCGTTCGATGGATTCCGTCATGGCGCAATACCAGAAAACGGTCCGTCCGATGTTCCTGCAGTTTATTGAGCCCTCCAAACAATACGCCGATATCATCGTGCCGCGCGGAGGCAAAAACCGCATTGCCATTGATATCTTAAAAGCGAAAATCAGCCAGTTTTTTGAATAAGCCGCGCGAATTGTGTACCGTTCAGAGATAACCTGGTTTTACCCTGAGATGTTAAGGTCTCAGGGGTCGATGCATGAAAGGAGAAAGTGCCATGCGTCTTTGTGATCGCGATATTGAAGCCTGGCTGGATGAAGGCCGTTTGTCTATTACCCCACGTCCTCCTGTAGAGCGTATCAATGGGGTGACCGTTGATGTACGGTTGGGGAATAAATTCCGCACCTTTAGTGGCCATACTGCACCGTTCATCGACCTCAGCGGGCCGAAGGATGAAGTCAGCGCCGCGCTCGATCGCGTGATGAGTGACGAAATCGTCATTGACGAAGGTGACGCTTTTTATTTGCATCCAGGTGAACTGGCGCTGGCGGTGACGTTCGAATCCGTGACCCTGCCTGCTGACCTCGTCGGCTGGCTGGATGGCCGTTCTTCTCTGGCCCGTCTGGGGCTGATGGTGCACGTGACCGCGCACCGTATCGATCCCGGCTGGTCGGGCCGTATCGTGCTGGAGTTCTTCAATGCCGGCAAACTGCCGCTGGCGCTGCGTCCCGGCATGATGATTGGTGCGTTAAGCTTTGAGCCGCTAACCGGCCCGGCAGACAGGCCTTATAACCGCCGGCAGGACGCAAAATACCGCGACCAGCAGGGTGCGGTTGCCAGCCGTATTGATAAAGACTGATCGTTAGTCCATTGAGGATGCCATGAGAAGAGTTCTGACAACGCTGATGATTTTGCTGGTCGTGCTGGTTGCTGGCCTTTCGGCGTTGGTTCTGCTGGTTAACCCTAACGATTTCCGCGCTTACATGGTGCGGCAGGTCGAGGCGCGCAGTGGTTACCAACTGAAGCTCGACGGACCGCTACGCTGGCACGTCTGGCCGCAGCTCAGCATTCTCTCTGGCCGCATGTCGTTAACGGCACCGGGCGCTGCCCAGCCGATCGTGTCTGCGGACAACATGCGTCTCGATGTGGCGCTCATCCCCCTCATTTCTCACCAGTTGCAGGTAAACCAGGTGATGCTCAAAGGGGCGGTCATTCAGCTTACCCAGCAGACTGAAGCCGTGCGCAACGCGAATGCGCCGGTTGCACCGCGTGAGAATACCTTACCGGATGAGCCGTCCGATACGGGCTGGTCCTTTGATATTGCCAAACTGAAAGTTGCCGATAGCGTGCTGGTATTCCAGCATGAGGATCAAGAGCAGGTTACGGTTCGCAATATTAATCTGCAGATGGAACAGGATGCGCACCATCTTGCGTCGCTGGAATTCAGCGGGCGAATGAATCGCGACCAGCGCGATCTGACCCTCTCGCTAAATGCCAGGGTCAATGCGTCAGATTATCCCCATCAGCTGACGGCCGATATTCAGCAGCTCAACTGGCAGCTCACGGGCGCAGATCTTCCGACCCAGGGGATCACCGGACAGGGGACGATGCAGGCCGTCTGGCGCGAAGAACAAAAACAGCTGGAGCTGGATAACCTCAACCTGCAGGCCAATGACAGCAGCCTGAAGGGGCAGGCGAGCGTCACGCTCGAAGAGAAGCCGAAATGGGTGCTGAACCTGCAGTTTGACAAGCTCAACCTGGAAAACATCCTACCGCCGCTACCGGCTGGCACAACGGACAGCGATGCTGTGCAGACAGGACAAAGCCAGCCGCCGGTGTCGCGTCCGGTTATCTCGTCGAATCTTGATCAACCTGACTATAACGCCCTGCGCGGATTCACGGCCGATATCCTGTTGAAAGCCAACAGCCTGCGCTGGCGCGGTATGGACTTCACCGACGTGAGCGGCCAGATGTTTAACCACAACGGGTTGCTGGTGATCTCCGAGCTGAGCGGCAAAATGGGGGCAGGGCATCTTTCACTGCCTGGCACGCTGGACGTGCGTAAGGACGAAACCCGCGCGCAATTCCAGCCGCGTCTCGACAACGTTGAGATTGGTACCATCCTCAAAGCCTTTAACTATCCGATATCCCTGACAGGGCAGTTGACGCTGGCGGGGGATTTCTCAGGCACAAAAATTGATGCCGAAGCTTTCCGCCGTGAATGGCAGGGCGAGGCGCACGTGGACCTGAAAGACTCCCGTATGGAAGGTCTTAACTTCCAGCAACTGGTACAGCAGGCAGTGGAGCGCAGCAGTGACGTCAAAGCGCAGGACAACTACGATAGCGTCACGCGCCTCGACAGTTTCTCCACGGATCTGACGCTGGATAACGGGCAACTGACGCTGGCAGCTATGCAGGGAACCTCTTCTATGCTGTCGTTGACCGGAGAAGGCTCGCTGGATCTGGTCAAAGAGACGGCGGACACGCGCTTTAACGTCCGGGTACTTTCCGGCTGGCAGGGCGAAAGTAAGCTGATTGATTTCCTGAAAGAGACGCCAGTGCCGCTTAGCGTCTATGGTAAATGGCAGGCGCTGAATTACAGCCTTCAGGTGGATCAGATCCTGCGTAAGCATCTGCAGGATGAAGCGAAACGTCGGCTTAATAGCTGGGCAGATCGTAATAAAGATTCCCAGAACGGCAAGGATGTGAAGAAACTGCTGGATAAGCTTTGATGCTGGTTTTGCCGGGTGACGGCTTCGCCTTACCCGGCCTACAAAAGCCTGACGTCGTAGGCCGGGTAAGCGCAGCGCCACCCGGCTTTTTTACACCTCAAAATCCAGTTCTTCCTCATCCCGCAGTGGAATGAGCTGCACTTTCTGCACGCGATGGTTTTCAATCTGCAGCGTTTTAAGCCGATAGTCACCTACCTGAACCTCTTCACCTGGCTGCGGGATACGCTGTAAGTATTCCATCAGCAGGCCCGCAATGGTGTGGTACTCCCGCTTTTCATCCAGCGGCAGCGGCACATACTGCACCAGGTCTTCCAGCGGCATATGGCCGTTGGCCGTCCACGAGCCGTCGGCGTTTTTCTGAATATCATGGCGGGCATCAATCTCATCCACTTCGTTTGGCAAATTGCCGGCAATGGTTTCCATCACGTCGCTGAGCGTGACCAGCCCTTCAACCGAACCAAACTCATCCACCACAAAGGCAAAGTGCGTTCGCGCATTTCGGAATTGCTCAAGGGCAGAGAGCAATTGCAATCCTTCCGGGAAGACCAGGGGCTGGCGTACCAGGGCGCGCAGATTGAGCGCCTCCCCGTGCAGCTGCTGCTGGAGCAGGTCGATAACGTGCACGACGCCCAGTAATTCTTCTTCCTCTTCACCGCCGGTCACCACCACGCGCGTGTGCTGGTTTTTATCCAGCAGGGCGCGGATGTGCTCTTCGGGTGCCGTCAGATCGATATGCTCAATGTCATGCCGGGAAGTCATGATGCTGCTGACCGTGCGCTCATTAAGGTTAAGCACTCGCTCAATCATCAGGCGCTCCTGCGGGTTAAAGATCTGCCCGTCGCTGTGATCGGCCAGCATGGCAGCAGATTCGGCGTCCAGCTCTGCATCCTCTTTTTTACCGCTCAGCAGGCGCATAACGGTGTCGGCCGTGCGCTGACGCAGGGTCTGATTAGCGGAAAGGAAGCGGCGGCGGTTAAATATCGCCAGCTGGTTAAGCGCTTCAATCATGACGGAGAAACCAATGGCGGCGTACAAATAGCCTTTCGGAATGTGGAAGCCAAAACCGTCGGCCACCAGACTAAAGCCAATCATCAGCAGGAAGCTCAGGCAGAGGATCACGATGGTCGGGTGGCTGTTCACAAAGCGGGTGAGTGCCTTGCTCGCCATCACCATCAGCGTGATGGCGATAATCACCGCTGCCATCATAACGGCCAGATGGTCCACCATCCCGACGGCGGTGATCACCGAATCCAGGGAGAAGACGGCATCCAGCACCACGATTTGCGCTACCACCGGCCAGAATCTCGCGCCACGTCGCTGGGTCGGGTTCTCGCTGTCTTTACCTTCGAGCCGTTCATTGAGCTCTACCGTGGCTTTGAACAGCAGGAACAACCCGCCGAAGAGCATGATCAGATCGCGGGCGCTAAAGCTGAGGCCGTGAACGGAAAACAGCGGTTGCGTGAGTGTGACCATCCAGGAGATAGAGGCCAGCAACAGTAAACGCATCACCATCGCCAGCAGCAGGCCCGTTACGCGCGCGCGATCGCGCTGGGAAGGGGGCAGTTTTTCAGCGAGGATGGCAATAAAGACCAGATTATCAATCCCGAGCACTAATTCGATGACGACCAGCGTCACCAGCCCGGCCCAGATTGATGGATCGGCAATCCATTCCATAGTAATAGCAATACCTTCTGTTATATGACGATTGTCACACTTCGATCATGGATAAAGCCGGGGAAAATTGCAATGCCGGGCTGAGATTTCTCTTAATACGAAACGCTTAAAAGAGAGCAAACTCATCGGGGTGTAAATAAGCAAAATACGTATATTTAATTATAAAGAGAACATTTTAGGATATATCGCAGATAATGGTTTTTACTCCCGCCTTGTCAATATAAAGAAAATCCTAAAAGGTCAAAACTTTGCTCTTAATATTAATCTTAAAAACAGATATTAGGACAGTTGTCTCCTTGCCTGCTATTAGGTTAGCTGCAACAATTCTCCCAGCATCAAATGTTAAATCTTGTTGTTGCTATTTTTGTTTTGGTCTTCCGGGATGGTTATTCATTATCCGTTGGGTGTCTCACCCGGCTGATATATTTCCAGAAGGCCTTGCTCAAGAGGGTGTCTATCCATAACACATTGTTTAGTCAGTGGATTGGTAACTGAAAGCCAAGGGCGGTAGCGTGCCTGAAAGCGTGTGAATCAGCCTCGGTTATTCTGTCAATAGCCAATGGATGAATAAGCTTTTTTTAGGACTGATGCCAGTTATATTTCTATTTGATTAACTGCATGCTGAAACCCAATACGACCCAAGCTTATTTAAATTGCACAGGATAATTACTCTGCCAAAGTGATAAATAATCAATGATGAAATCCAAAATGAAATTGATGCCATTATTGGTGTCTGTGACCTTGATGAGTGGTTGCACGGTCTTTCCCGGCAGCAATATGTCAACAATGGGTAAGGATGTGATCAAGCAACAGGATGCCGATTTTGATCTCGACAAAATGGTGAATGTTTATCCACTTACGCCACGTCTGGTCGAACAATTACGCCCACGTCCGAATGTTGCTCAGCCGAATATGTCTCTGGACCAGGAAATCGCCGCTTATCAGTATCGCGTGGGGCCGGGTGACGTGATCAACGTGACCGTCTGGGATCACCCCGAACTGACCACGCCAGCGGGCCAGTATCGTAGCTCAAGCGACACCGGGAACTGGGTACAGTCAGATGGCACGATGTTCTACCCCTACATTGGTAAAGTCCATGTTGCCGGGAAAACCCTTGCCGAGATCCGGAGTGATATTACCGGCCGCTTAGCGCAGTACATCGCCGATCCGCAGGTGGACGTTAATATTGCCGCATTCCGCTCGCAAAAAGCCTACATTTCCGGCCAGGTCAATAAATCCGGCCAGCAGGCCATCACCAACGTACCGTTAACCGTTCTGGATGCCATTAACGCCGCAGGCGGGTTAACCGACGGTGCCGACTGGCGCAACGTGGTCCTGACCCACAACGGCAAAGAGCAGCGCATCTCACTGCAGGCGCTGATGCAAAACGGCGATCTGACCCAGAACCGCCTGCTCTATCCGGGCGATATTCTCTACGTACCGCGTAATGACGATCTGAAAGTCTTCGTGATGGGTGAAGTGAAGAAACAGAGCACCCTCAAAATGGACTTCAGCGGCATGACGCTGACCGAAGCGCTGGGCAATGCGGAAGGCATCGATCTGACCTCCTCCAACGCCAGCGGCATCTTCGTGATTCGCCCACTTAAGGACGACGCCAGCAACAAAGGCAAGATTGCCAACATTTACCAGCTCGATATGTCCGACGCCACCTCGCTGGTGATGGCAACGTCGTTCCGCCTCCAGCCATACGATGTGGTGTATGTCACTACCGCGCCGGTTGCCCGCTGGAACCGTCTGATCAACCAGTTGCTGCCAACCATCAGTGGCGTTCGCTACATGACGGATACGGCGCGCGACATTCATACCTGGTAATCCGCGATGTTTAACAAAATTCTGGTGGTATGCGTGGGGAACATTTGCCGTTCCCCGACGGCAGAGCGGTTGTTGAAACACTACCAGCCTGAACTGACCGTCGAGTCCGCAGGCCTTGGCGCGCTGGTCGGTAAAGCGGCCGATGAGCGCGCAACGAGCGTGGCCCGCGATCATAACCTCTCCCTTGACGGGCATATTGCCCGCCAGGTCACCGGCCGCATGTGCCGGGAATATGACCTGATCCTGGCAATGGAAAAACGCCATATTCATGCGCTATGCGATATCGCACCGGAGATGCGCGGCAAGGTGATGCTGTTTGGTCACTGGGACAATGAACGCGAAATCCCCGATCCGTATCGCAAAAGCCATGAGGCCTTCGAGGCGGTTTACACCTTACTTGACCAGTCTGCCCAACAGTGGGCGCAGGCACTGAAAGCTCAGCAGGGATAACAATGACAGAAAAAACAAGACCTTCTGCCGCCCCGACTTCGGGCAGTGATGAAATTGATATTGGTCGCCTGGTCGGCACGGTTATCGAGGCAAAGTGGTGGGTGCTTGGCATTACCGCTGTGTTTGCCGCGGCAGCCGTCGTCTACACGCTGTTCGCCACGCCTATCTACAGCGCCGACGCGCTGGTGCAGATTGAGCAAAATACCGGCAACTCGCTGGTGCAGGATATTGGCTCTGCGCTGGCGAACAAACCACCGGCATCCGACGCTGAAATTCAGCTGATTCAGTCACGTCTGGTACTGGGGAAAACGGTTCACGACCTCGGTCTCGATATCTCCGTCACCAAAAATACCTTCCCGATCTTTGGTGCCGGCTGGGATCGCCTGATGGGACGAAGCAACGATACGGTAAAGGTGACTGACTTTGTGCTGCCGAAAGGGGCGGGCGATCAAACCTTTACCCTGACGGTGCTGGGTCCGACACAGTACCAGTTGACCAGCGATGCGGGATTCAGCGCGCGCGGCGAAGTGGGCCAGATGCTGACGAAAGATGGCGTCAGCATGATGGTGAGCGCCATTCATGCCCAGGAGGGCGGCGAGTTCACCGTGACCAAATTCTCCACGCTGGGAATGATCAACAATCTGCAAAACAACCTCACCGTGACTGAAAACGGTAAGGACACCGGCGTGCTGAGCATGACCTTTACCGGTGAAGATAAAGATCAAATCCGCGACATCCTGAACAGCATCACCCGCAACTATCTTGAGCAGAACGTTGAGCGTAAGTCGGCGGAAGCGGCGAAAAGCCTGGCTTTCCTTGCTAAACAGCTCCCGGAAGTGCGGGCCCGTCTGGATGATGCCGAGAATAAACTGAACGCTTACCGTCAGGATAAAGACTCTGTCGACCTGCCGCTGGAGGCGAAGTCTGTTCTTGATTCAATGGTTAACATCGACGCCCAGCTCAACGAGCTGACCTTCAAAGAGGCGGAGATTTCCAAGCTGTACACCAAACGCCACCCGGCCTACCGGACGCTGCTGGAAAAACGTCGCACGCTGGAAGAAGAGAAGGCGAAGCTGAACGACCGCGTAACCGCGATGCCGAAAACGCAGCAGGAAATTGTGCGTCTGACCCGCGACGTGGAATCTGGTCAGCAGGTGTACATGCAGCTGCTGAACAAACAGCAGGAGCTGAAAATCACCGAAGCCAGTACCGTGGGTGATGTGCGCATCGTCGACCCGGCGATTACCCAGCCGGGCGTGCTGAAGCCGAAGAAAGCGCTGATCGTTCTCGGCAGCATTATTCTCGGCCTGATGCTCTCCATTGTCGGTGTGCTGCTGCGCTCGCTGTTCAACCGCGGAATCGAAAGCCCGCAGGCGCTGGAAGAGAGTGGTATCAACGTCTATGCCAGTATCCCGCTTTCCGAGTGGCAAAAATCCCGTGACAGCGTCAAAACCATTAAAGGCGTTAAGCGATACAAACAGAGCCAGTTGCTGGCCGTGGGTAACCCGACGGACCTGGCGATTGAAGCGATACGTAGCCTGCGTACCAGCCTGCACTTCGCCATGATGCAGGCCAAAAACAACGTCCTGATGTTAACCGGTGTCAGTCCGTCAATCGGTAAGACCTTTGTCTGCGCCAACCTGGCGGCCGTCGTCAGCCAGACCAACAAACGCGTGCTGCTGATCGACTGCGATATGCGCAAGGGTTATACCCACGAGCTGCTGGGCACCAATAACGTTAACGGTCTGTCGGAAATCCTGCTGGGGCAGGGGGAGATTAGCCAGAGCGCCAAGCCGACCTCGATTCCGAGATTCGATCTGATCCCACGTGGTCAGATACCGCCTAACCCGTCGGAACTGCTGATGAGCGAACGCTTCACCCAGCTGATTGAGTGGGCGAGCAAACACTATGACCTGGTGCTGATCGATACGCCGCCGATTCTGGCCGTGACCGATGCCGCCGTGGTAGGTCGCCATGCGGGTACCACCCTGATGGTGGCACGTTACGCGGTGAACACCCTGAAAGAAGTGGAAACCAGCCTGAGCCGCTTCGAGCAGAACGGGATTGAGGTGAAAGGGGTGATCCTGAACTCCATCTTCCGCCGCGCGACCGGGTATCAGGATTACGGTTATTACGAGTACGAATATAAGTCTGACAGTAAATAACAGCCAAAACATACCCTTACACCCCTCACCCTAACCCTCTCCCCTGAGGGGAGAGGGGACTGTTCGGTGCCGCTTTCACCCTATCCCCCTCAGGGGAGAGGGCCGGGGTGAGGGGTAGGAGAAAGAAATGACCACACAACGCCCTTTGATTTCTATCTATATGCCGACATGGAATCGTCAGCAGCTGGCGATCCGCGCAATCAAGTCGGTGTTACGTCAGGATTATGACAACTGGGAACTGATCATCGTGGATGACTGTTCTTCTTCGTATGAACAGCTGCAAAAATTTGTCACCGATCTCAATGACCCGCGCGTGATGTACACCCATAACCCGATTAACTCCGGGGCATGCGCGGTGCGTAACCAGGCGATTATGCAGGCCAAAGGGCAGTATCTGACCGGCATCGACGACGATGACGAATGGACCCCGAACCGACTGTCTGTCTTCCTTTCACATAAAGCACAGCTGGTGACGCATGCGTTCCTGTATGCCAACGACTATGTCTGTCAGGGTGAAGTTTATTCGCAGCCTGCCAGCCTGCCGCTGTACCCGAAATCACCCTATTCTCGCCGCCTGTTCTACAAGCGCAACATTATCGGCAATCAGGTTTTCACCTGGGCATGGCGCTTTAAGGAGTGCCTGTTCGATACCGAACTGAAAGCCGCGCAGGATTACGACATCTTCTTGCGGATGGTGGTTGAGTATGGCGAACCGTGGAAAGTGGAAGAGGCCACGCAGATCCTGCACATCAATCACGGGGAGATGCAAATTACCTCCTCGCCGAAGAAGTTCTCGGGCTACTTCCATTTTTACCGCAAGCATAAGGACAAGTTCGACCGTGCCAGCCGGAAGTATCAGCTCTTTACCCTCTATCAGATCCGCAATAAGCGCATGAACTGGCGCACGCTGCTGACGCTGCTGTCCGTCCGTAACGGCAAACGTCTGGCTGATGGACTTCGGGGGAAATAATGTTTCTTGAAGATTGCCGCGCAAACAGCTGGAGCCTGCGCCCATGCTGCATGGTCCTGGCGTACCGTATCGCGCATTTTTGTTCGGTGTGGCGCAAGAAAAACGTGCTGAACAACCTCTGGGCAGCGCCGGTTCTGGTGCTGTACCGCATTATTACTGAATGCTTTTTTGGTTATGAAATTCAGGCCGCTGCCACCATTGGCCGCCGCTTTACCATTCACCACGGCTATGCGGTGGTGATCAATAAGTTCGTGGTCGCCGGGGATGATTTCACCATTCGTCATGCGGTCACCATTGGCAACCGAGGGCCAGACAGCCTGGCCTGCCCGGTTATCGGCAATAACGTCGAGCTGGGCGCGAACGTGGTGATCATTGGTGACATTACCATCGGTAACAACGTGACGATTGGTGCGGGCAGCGTGGTGCTGGACAGCATTCCGGACAACGCGCTGGTGGTGGGAGAAAAGGCCCGCGTGAAGGTGATTAAATGAACATTCTGCAATTTAACGTCCGCCTCGCTGAAGGCGGAGCGGCAGGCGTGGCCCTGGATCTGCACCAGCGCGCACTGCAAAAAGGACTTCAGTCTCGTTTTATTTATGGCTACGGCAAAGGCGGCAAGAAAAGCGTCAGTCACGATAACTTCCCGCAGGTGCAAAAGCACACGCCGCGTCTGACCTCGATGGCCAACATTGCCTTGTTCCGCCTGTTTAACCGCGATCTGTTTGGCAACCTGAATAATCTTTATCGCACTGTGACCCGAACCACGGGCCCGGTTGTGCTGCATTTCCACGTCCTGCACAGCTACTGGCTGAATCTGGAAGAGGTGGTGGCGTTTTGTCAGAAGGTGCAGGCGCACAAGCCTGATACACGCTTCGTCTGGACGCTGCACGATCACTGGAGCGTGACCGGACGCTGCGCCTTTACCGATGGCTGCGAAGGCTGGAAAGATAACTGCCAGAAATGCCCGACGTTAAGCAACTACCCGCCGGTGAAAGTGGATCGTGCTCACCAACTGGTAACCGGCAAGCGCAAACTGTTCCGCGACATGCTCTCGCTCGGCTGCACGTTTATCTCCCCGAGCCAGCACGTGGCCGATGCCTTCAACAGCCTTTACGGGGCAGGGCGCTGCCAGATTATCAACAACGGTATCGACGTGGCGACGGAAGCCATTCTGGCGGAGCTGACGCCGGTGGCGGACACCGCGGGTAAACCGAAAATCGCCATCGTTGCGCATGACCTGCGTTACGACGGCAAAACCAACCAGCAGCTGGTGCGCGACATGATGGCGCTCGGTGACAAGATTGAACTGCATACCTTCGGCAAGTTTTCCCCGTTCGAAGGGGCAAACGTCGTGAACCACGGGTTTGAAACCGACAAGCGCAAACTGATGAGCGCGCTGAACGGCATGGATGCGCTGGTGTTCAGCTCCCGCGTGGATAACTACCCGCTGATCCTCTGCGAAGCGCTTTCCATCGGCGTGCCGGTGATTGCCACCCACAGCGATGCCGCGCGTGAAGTGCTGGAAAAGTCGGGCGGTAAAACGTTCTCGGAAGGGGAAGTGCTGCCGCTGGTGCAGATGCCGAAGGCGCAGATCGCTGAGACTGTTTTTGGCACTGACCTGGAATCGTTCCGCAACCGCAGCCGCAAGGCCTACAGTGGACAACAGATGCTGGAGGAGTATGTCTCGTTCTATCAGAGTCTGTAGTTATCTGCTGCTGCCGCTGATCTACCTGCTGGTCAACGTCAAAATTGCCCAGCTTGGCGAAAGCTTCCCGATAACCATCGTCACCTTCTTGCCCGTTCTGCTTCTGCTGTATGTCGATAAAATCAACCTGAAGAAGCTGATGATTGCCCTGGGGTTGGGCACGGGCCTGACGCTGTTTAACTACATCTTTGGTCAGTCACTGGATGCCAGTAAATACGTCACCTCCACCATGCTGTTTGTCTATATTGTCATTATTATCGGTATGGTCTGGAGTATTCGGTTTAAAACGATTTCTCCGCACAATTATCGGAAAATCCTCAGGTTCTTTTATATTGCCGTTGCGTTAATTGTTATGCTTGCTGCACTGGAAATGGCGCAAATCATTCTCACCGGTGGCAGCAGCCTGATGGAGATAATTTCGAAATATCTCATTTACAGCAACAGCTATGTATTGAACTTCATTAAGTTTGGCGGAAAGCGTACCACGGCGCTCTATTTTGAACCGGCGTTCTTCGCTCTGGCGTTAATCTCAATTTGGCTCAGCATCAAACAGTTTGGTATCAAAACACCTAAGACCGATGCTATGATTCTTGCAGGAATTGTTCTGTCTGGATCGTTCTCAGGGGTAATGACATTTATCCTGTTTTACCTGCTGGAGTGGGCGTTCCAGTACCTGAACAAAGATGCGATTAAGAAAAAACTGCCGCTGGCGATTATCTCCCTGACGGTATTTTTGGTCGGCGTGATATTTGCGTTCCCGTACATCTCAGAACGTCTGGGAGATTTGGGAACAGAAGGCTCATCGTCCTATTATCGCATCATTGGTCCGCTGGTGATGGTGGGTTATTCCTTAACCCATATTGATGGTGTAGTAAGATTCGGCTCACTTTACGAATATGTTGCATCATTCGGAATCTTTAACGGTGCGGATGTCGGTAAAACCATAGACAATGGTCTGTATCTGTTAATTATTTATTTTTCGTGGTTCGCCGTACTGTTGACGCTGTGGTATCTGTTTAAAGTTTTCAAAATGATGATTAACGCGTTTGGTGATAACCAGAACTTTCGCGTGCAACTTTATCTGTTTACACCGGTGTCGCTGTTTTTTACCGGGTCAATATTTAGCCCGGAATATGCTTTCTTGATTGTCTGTCCGTTTATTTTGCGCAAAGCGCTTAATATTACGAACGTATGACGAAATGAGGTGATTTATGTTTCTTAGCGTCATTACTGTCGCTTTTCGTAATTACGAAGGGGTGGTAAAAACCTGGCGCTCGCTGCGCAACCTGGCGCGCGATCCAAGCCTCACTTTTGAGTGGATTGTGGTCGACGGCGGCTCGAACGATGGCACGGCGGAGTTTCTGGAAAAACTCAACGGTGAGTTCAACTTACGTTACATCAGCGAGAAAGATAAAGGCATTTACGATGCGATGAACAAGGGCATTAACATGGCCCAGGGTCGTTATGCCATCTTCCTCAATTCTGGCGATGTTTTCCATGATGACGTGGCGCTGTTTGCCCGTCAGCTGGCGCGTCAGAAAGAGGAGGCCATGTATATTGGCGATGCACTGCTTGATTTTGGTGATGGGCATAAAGTGTGCCGCAGCGCAAAGCCAGGCTGGTATATCTACCACAGTTTGCCCGCCAGCCATCAGGCCATTTTCTTCCCGGTAAACGGTCTGAAAAAACAGCCATACGATTTGCAGTATAAAGTGTCATCGGATTATGCCCTGGCCGCCAGCCTGTATAAATCAGGCTATCCGTTCCGCCGAATTAAAGGGCTGGTCTCTGAATTCTCAATGGGTGGCGTGTCAACATCGAATAATCTGGAATTGTGCCAGGATGCCAAAAACGTGCAGCGCAAAATATTACGCGTGCCGGGGTTCTGGGCGGAATTGTCTTATTTATTGCGCCTGCGGACGACAGGTAAAACGAAAACCTTATATAACAAAGCCTGAATATAAGGAAACGCAATGCAGGATTTGAAGGGTTTCTCCGTGCCGAAAGGCTTTCGGGGCGGCAACGGTATTAAAGTGCAGCTGTGGTGGGCCGTTCAGGCAACGTTATTTGCCTGGTCACCACAAATATTGTACCGCTGGCGAGCATTCTTATTGCGTCTGTTTGGCGCAAAAATCGGAAAAAACGTAGTCATTCGACCTTCGGTAAAAATTACCTACCCCTGGAAATTAACGCTTGGGGATTACGCCTGGGTAGGGGATGACGCGGTGTTATATACCCTTGGCGAAATTACGATTGGCGCAAATTCGGTGGTGTCACAGAAGTGTTATTTGTGCACCGGCAGCCACGATTTTATGAGTCAGCATTTTGATATTACCGCTTCGCCTATTGTGATTGGTGAAAAATGCTGGCTGGCAACGGATGTTTTTGTTGCACCAGGTGTTTCTGTTGGCGATGGCACGGTAGTGGGTGCCCGCAGCAGCGTTTTTAAATCGCTACCGGCAAATAAAGTTTGCCGTGGCAACCCCGCAGTGGTGATACGCGAACGCGTTGAAACTGATTAAATTCATAAGTAGAGGAATATAAACATGTCTAAAGTCGCTCTCATCACCGGCGTTACCGGGCAGGATGGTTCTTATCTGGCAGAGTTCCTGCTGGAAAAAGGGTATGAAGTACACGGTATTAAACGTCGTGCCTCTTCGTTCAACACCGAACGTGTCGATCATATTTATCAGGATCCTCACGCGGCAAATCCGAAATTCCACCTGCACTACGGCGACCTGACCGATACCTCCAACCTGACCCGTATCCTGCAGGAAGTGCAGCCGGATGAAGTGTACAACCTGGGCGCGATGAGCCACGTGGCGGTCTCCTTCGAATCCCCGGAATACACCGCTGACGTTGACGCCATGGGTACTCTGCGTCTGCTGGAAGCGATTCGCTTCCTGGGTCTGGAGAAGAAAACCCGTTTCTATCAGGCCTCTACCTCTGAGCTGTACGGTCTGGTGCAGGAAATCCCACAGAAAGAGACCACGCCGTTCTACCCACGTTCTCCGTATGCGGTCGCAAAACTGTACGCCTACTGGATCACCGTGAACTACCGTGAATCCTACGGTATGTATGCCTGTAACGGTATTCTGTTCAACCACGAATCCCCACGTCGCGGTGAAACGTTCGTTACCCGTAAAATCACCCGCGCTATCGCGAACATCGCCCAGGGTCTGGAATCGTGCCTGCACCTCGGCAACATGGACTCCCTGCGTGACTGGGGCCATGCGAAAGACTACGTGAAAATGCAGTGGATGATGCTGCAGCAGGAACAGCCAGAAGACTTCGTGATCGCAACCGGCGTTCAATACTCCGTACGTCAGTTCGTTGAGATGGCCGCTGCACAGCTGGGCATCAAGCTGCGCTTCGAAGGTACCGGCGTGGAAGAGAAAGGTATCGTTGTTTCCGTAACCGGCCATGATGCGCCAGGCGTGAAACCAGGCGACGTCATTGTTCAGGTTGACCCACGTTACTTCCGTCCTGCTGAAGTGGAAACACTGCTGGGTGACCCAACCAAAGCGCACGAGAAACTGGGCTGGAAACCAGAAATCACTCTGCAGGAGATGGTTTCCGAGATGGTCGCCAAAGATCTTGAAGCAGCGAAAAAACACTCCCTGCTCAAGTCTCATGGCTACGAGGTTGCCATCGCGCTGGAGTCCTGAGAATGACAAAACAACGTATTTTTGTCGCCGGTCATCGCGGAATGGTGGGTTCCGCGATTGTTCGACAGCTGGAACAGCGCGGTGACGTAGAAGTGGTTGTCCGCACGCGCGACGAGCTGAACCTGCTCGATAGCCGTGCGGTGCAGGACTTCTTTGCTAACGAACACATTGACCAGGTGTATCTGGCGGCGGCGAAAGTGGGCGGCATTGTCGCCAACAACACTTACCCGGCGGATTTCATCTACGAGAACATGATGATTGAGAGCAACATCATTCACGCGGCGCACCTGCACAACGTGAATAAGCTGCTGTTCCTCGGTTCATCCTGCATCTACCCGAAAATGGCAAAACAGCCGATCGCGGAAAGCGAACTGCTGCAGGGCACGCTGGAGGCAACCAACGAGCCTTACGCGATTGCCAAGATTGCCGGGATTAAGCTCTGCGAATCTTACAACCGTCAGTACAACCGCGACTATCGCTCGGTGATGCCGACCAACCTGTACGGACCGCACGACAACTTCCACCCGAGCAACTCGCACGTGATCCCGGCGCTGCTGCGTCGCTTCCACGAGGCGACCGCCGAGAACGCACCGGATGTGGTGGTGTGGGGCAGCGGCACGCCGATGCGCGAATTCCTGCACGTGGACGACATGGCTGCCGCCAGCATTCACGTGATGGAGCTGGATCGCGAAGTGTGGCAGGAGAACACCGAGCCGATGCTGTCGCACATCAACGTGGGAACCGGCGTGGACTGCACCATTCGCGAGCTGGCGCAAACCATCGCGCAGGTGGTGGGCTACAAAGGCCGCGTGGTGTTTGACGCGACGAAACCGGACGGCACGCCGCGCAAACTGCTGGACGTGACCCGTCTGCATCAGCTGGGCTGGTATCACGAGGTATCACTGGAGCAGGGGCTGGCCAGCACCTACCAGTGGTTCCTGGAAAACCAGCACCGCTTCCGGGGGTAACGATGTTTTTAAGTCAGGAAGATTTTGCCACGGTGGTGCGTTCCACTCCGCTCATCTCGATTGATTTGATCGTGGAGAACGAACGCGGCGAGTTCTTGCTGGGGAAACGAACCAACCGTCCTGCACAGGGCTTCTGGTTCGTGCCCGGCGGGCGCGTGCAGAAGGATGAGACGCTTCATGATGCGTTTGAGCGTCTCACTCTGGCGGAACTGGGCCTCCAGCTGCCGATGGCGGCGGGCCAGTTTTACGGGGTCTGGCAGCACTTCTATGACGATAACTTTTCAGGCACCGGGTTCACCACGCACTACATCGTGCTGGGGTTCCGCCTGAAGGTGACTCAGGCAGACCTGCGTCTGCCTGATGCTCAGCATGACGACTACCGCTGGCTGGCGCCGGAGCCGCTTCTGGCAAGCGAGAACGTCCATGACAACAGTCGGGCGTATTTCCTGGCGGATCGTCAGGCCGAGGTGCCAGGCATATGAAAATCCTCGTATACGGAATCAACTACTCGCCGGAATTAACCGGTATCGGAAAATATACCGGCGAGATGGTCGAGTGGATGGCGAGCCAGGGACATGACGTGCGGGTCATTACCGCGCCGCCGTACTACCCGGAATGGAAAGTCGGTGAGCGCTACTCAAGCTGGCGCTACCGTCGTGAAGAGGGGGCGGCAACCGTCTGGCGCTGCCCGCTTTATGTACCTAAGCAGCCCTCGACGCTGAAACGGCTACTGCATCTCGGCAGCTTTGCCCTGAGCAGTTTTTTCCCGCTGATGGCGCAGCGTCGCTGGAAGCCGGATCGCATCATTGGTGTGGTGCCGACGCTGTTTTGCACGCCGGGTATGCGCCTGCTGGGCAAACTCTCCGGCGCACGCACCCTGCTGCACATACAGGATTATGAAGTGGACGCCATGCTGGGCCTGGGGATGGCAGGCAAAGGCAAGGGTGGAAAAGTGGCGAAGCTCGCCAGCGCCTTTGAGCGTAGCGGTCTGCATAACGTGGATTACGTTTCGACCATCTCACGCTCGATGATGAACAAGGCGCAAGAGAAGGGCGTACCTGCCCGGAAGGTGATCTTCTTCCCGAACTGGTCCGAAGTGGCGCGTTTTCGCGACGTGACGGAGCAGGACGCTCAGACGCTACGCGCCCAACTCGGTTTGCCTGAAGACCAAAAAATCATTCTTTACTCAGGCAACATCGGCGAAAAGCAAGGGCTGGAAAGCGTGATTGAAGCGGCTCAGCAGCTTAACGAGCATCCGTGGATGTTTGTGATTGTCGGGCAGGGCGGCGGGAAAGCGCGGCTGGAAAAGATGGTCAGCGAACGCGGCCTGAGCAACGTGAAATTCTTCCCGCTTCAGTCTTACGAGGCGTTACCTGCGCTGCTGAAGATGGGCGACTGCCATCTGGTGGTACAAAAACGTGGCGCGGCGGATGCGGTATTGCCTTCCAAGCTGACAAACATTCTGGCGGTGGGCGGCAACGCGGTGATCACGGCAGAAGCCGAAACTGAATTAGGCCAGCTGTGTGACAGCTATCCGGGGATTGCCGTGTGCGTCGAACCGGAATCGGTCCCGGCACTGGTCTTCGGCATTGAACAGGCACTTGCCATGCCAAAAGTGAACACGGTGGCACGTGAATATGCCGAACGCACGCTCGAGAAAGAGAACGTGCTGAGTCAATTTATTGCAGATATACGGGGATAAATCATGAGTCAAACCACTTTGTATCCGGTCGTAATGGCGGGTGGATCCGGGAGCCGGTTGTGGCCACTGTCCCGCGTGCTTTATCCAAAACAATTTCTGTGCCTGAAGGGTGACCTCACCATGCTGCAGACGACGGTAAACCGTCTGCACGGTGTGGAGTGTGAAAGCCCGGTGGTGATTTGTAACGAACAGCACCGCTTTATTGTTGCCGAGCAGCTGCGCCAGCTGAATAAACTCACAGAAAACATCATTCTGGAGCCTGCCGGACGTAATACCGCGCCTGCTATCGCCCTCGCGGCGCTGGCGGCAAAACGCAGCAGTCCTGATTGTGACCCGCTGATGCTGGTGCTGGCGGCAGACCACGTTATCCAGCAGGAAGAGGCGTTCCGCGAGGCGGTGCGTGCAGCGATCCCTTACGCCGAAAGCGGCAAACTGGTGACCTTCGGCATCGTGCCGGATCTGCCAGAAACCGGCTATGGCTATATTCGCCGCGGTAATGTGACGCCTGGCGAAGGCGACAGCGTGGCGTTTGATGTGGCGCAGTTTGTCGAAAAACCGAATCTGGAAACCGCTCAGGCCTATGTCGCAAGCGGTGAGTACTACTGGAACAGTGGGATGTTCCTGTTCCGTGCCGGGCGCTATCTGGAAGAGCTGCGCAAATACCGTCCGGATATTCTGAATGCCTGTGAGAAGGCGATGGCAGTGGTGGACCCGGATCTCGACTTCATCCGCGTGGATGAGGAGGCGTTCCTCGCCTGCCCGGAAGAGTCCATTGACTATGCGGTGATGGAACGCACGGCCGACGCCGTTGTGGTTCCGATGGATGCGGGCTGGAGTGATGTGGGCTCCTGGTCCTCACTGTGGGAGATCAGCGCCCATACCCCGGAGGGTAACGTCCATCACGGCGATGTCATTAGCCACAAAACGGAAAACAGCTACGTCTATGCCGAGTCCGGCCTGGTGACCACGGTCGGGGTGAAAGATCTGGTGGTTGTCCAGACCAAAGACGCCGTGCTGATTGCCGACCGTAACGCCGTGCAGGACGTTAAAAAAGTGGTCGAGCAAATCAAGGCCGATGGCCGACACGAACACCACATTCACCGCGAAGTGTACCGTCCGTGGGGCAAATATGACTCCATCGATGCAGGTGAGCGTTATCAGGTGAAACGCATCACCGTGAAGCCGGGCGAAGGGCTGTCTGTGCAGATGCACCATCACCGCGCCGAGCACTGGGTCGTGGTGGCGGGCACGGCTAAAGTCACCATCGACGGCGAAGTCAAACTGCTGGGTGAAAACGAGTCCATCTATATTCCGCTGGGGGCCACGCACTGTCTGGAGAACCCGGGGAAAATTCCTCTCGATTTAATTGAGGTGCGCTCCGGCTCGTATCTGGAAGAGGACGATATCGTGCGCTTCCAGGATCGCTACGGCCGGGTGTAGCACTCTGCAATATGCCCGGTGGCGCTGCGCTTGCCGGGCCTACGAATGACAAAAAAATCAATTTGGCCATTTAGTGGTCAGGGCCGACTGTTGCCTGAAAAAGGGGTCATCATGGAAAAATTAACCTGTTTTAAAGCCTACGATATTCGCGGCAAGCTGGGCGAAGAGCTGAATGAAGATATCGCGTGGCGCATTGGCCGCGCCTATGGCGAATACCTGAAGCCGCAGACCATCGTGCTGGGCGGCGACGTGCGTCTGACCAGTGAATCCCTGAAGCTGGCGCTGGCTAAAGGGTTGCAGGACGCGGGCGTGGACGTGCTGGATATCGGACTTTCCGGGACCGAAGAGATTTACTTTGCCACCTTCCACCTGGGCGTGGACGGCGGTATTGAAGTGACCGCCAGCCACAACCCGATGGACTACAACGGCATGAAGCTGGTGCGCAAAGGTGCGCGTCCTATCAGCGGCGACACCGGCCTGCGCGACGTGCAGCGTCTGGCGGAAGCCAACGATTTCCCGCCAGTGAACGACGCGAAACGCGGCAGCTATAAGCAAATCAACCTGCAAAAAGAGTATATCGATCACCTGCTGGGCTACATCAACGTGGCGAACCTCAAGCCGCTGAAGCTGGTCATCAACTCCGGTAACGGCGCGGCCGGCCCGGTGGTGGATGCCCTGGAAGCCCGCTTTAAAGCGCTGAACGTGCCGGTGACCTTCATCAAAGTGCACAACACCCCGGACGGCAACTTCCCGAACGGTATTCCTAACCCGCTGCTGCCGGAGTGCCGCGACGACACCCGTAACGCGGTGATTGAGCACGGCGCGGATATGGGCATTGCCTTTGACGGCGATTTCGACCGCTGCTTCCTGTTCGACGAGAAAGGGCAGTTCATCGAGGGCTACTACATTGTCGGCCTGCTGGCGGAAGCGTTCCTTGAGAAAAACCCGGGTGCGAAAATCATTCATGACCCGCGTCTTTCCTGGAACACCATCGATGTGGTGTCAGCGGCAGGCGGCACGCCGGTGATGTCCAAAACCGGTCACGCCTTTATCAAAGAGCGCATGCGTGAAGAAGACGCTATCTACGGCGGAGAGATGAGCGCCCACCACTACTTCCGTGATTTTGCCTACTGCGACAGCGGGATGATCCCGTGGCTGCTGGTGACTGAACTCCTGTGTCTGAAAGGGAAAACGCTGGGTGAGCTGGTGCGCGACCGCATGGCGGCGTTCCCGGCGAGCGGGGAGATCAACAGCAAGCTGGCGCAGCCCGCCGAGGCGATTGCCCGCGTGGAGCAACACTTTGCCATTCACGCGCTGGAGGTTGACCGCACCGACGGCATCAGCATGGCGTTTCCACAGTGGCGCTTTAACCTGCGCTCTTCTAATACCGAGCCGGTGGTGCGCCTGAACGTGGAATCCCGCGCGGATACGGCGCTGATGGAAGCCCGAACGAAGGACATTCTGGCGCTGTTGAATCAGTAACAATTGCCCCTCCGGGAGGAGGGGAAACCGAATACAGGAACAACGATGACGAATCTAAAAAAACGCGAACGAGCGAGAACGAATGCATCGTTAATCTCTATGGTGCAGCGTTTTTCTGATATCACCATCATGGTCGGCGGACTGTGGGCGGTGTGTCGGATCGGCGGGCTGCCGTTTTTATATATGCATCTGCTGATGGCGCTGATTGCGTTGGTCGTGTTTCAGATGATCGGCGGGATGACCGATTTCTACCGCTCGTGGCGCGGCGTGAAAATGACTACCGAACTGATGCTGTTGCTGCAGAACTGGACCCTGAGTCTGATCTTCAGCGCGGGCCTGGTAGCGTTCAGCCATGATTTCGATAATCGCCTCGTGACCTATCTCAGCTGGTATCTGCTGACCAGCGTCGGCATGGTGGTGTGCCGCTCCCTGATCCGCTTTGGCGCGGGCTGGCTGCGTAACCGCGGCTATAACCGTCGCTTTGTGGCGGTAGCAGGGGATTTACCGGTTGGAAGGGTTCTGCTCGAGAGCTTCCGCAAAGAGCCGTGGTTAGGGTTTGAAGTGGTGGGCATTTATCACGACGCGAAACCGGGCGGCGTGCCGTCGGACTGGGCGGGGAATTACGTCCAGCTGATTGAAGACGCGAAAGCCGGAAAAATTCACAACGTTTATATCGCCATGCAGATGAAAGACGAATCCCGCATTAAGCAGCTGATGCGCGAACTGGCGGATACCACCTGCTCGGTGATCCTCATCCCGGATGTGTTTACCTTCAACATTCTGCATTCCCGTATTGAAGAGGTGAACGGCGTGCCGGTGGTACCGCTGTACGATACGCCGTTGTCGGGCATTAACCGCGTGCTCAAGCGCGTGGAGGATATCGTGCTCTCTTCGCTGATTTTACTCCTCATCTCCCCGGTACTGTGCTGCATCGCTCTGGCGGTGAAGCTGAGCTCCCCCGGCCCGGTCATTTTCCGTCAGACCCGCTACGGCATGGACGGTAAGCCGATCATGGTCTGGAAATTCCGCTCTATGAAGGTGATGGAGAACGACAAGGTGGTGACCCAGGCGACGCAGAACGATCCGCGCGTCACCCGCGTGGGGAACTTCCTGCGACGCACCTCGCTGGACGAGCTGCCGCAGTTTATCAACGTCTTTACCGGCGGCATGTCGATTGTTGGCCCCCGTCCGCACGCCGTGGCGCACAACGAGCAGTACCGCTCGCTGATTGAAGGCTACATGCTGCGCCATAAGGTGAAGCCGGGCATCACCGGCTGGGCGCAGATCAACGGCTGGCGCGGTGAAACCGACACGCTGGAAAAAATGGAAAAACGCATCGAGTTCGATCTGGAGTACATCCGCGAGTGGAGCCTCTGGTTCGATATCAAGATTGTTTTTCTGACCATTTTCAAAGGCTTCGTGAACAAAGCGGCATACTAAGATGAGCTTACGTGAAAAAACCATCAGCGGCGCCAAGTGGTCAGCGATGGCGACCATCGTCATCATTGGCCTCGGCCTGGTGCAGATGACGGTGCTGGCGCGCATTATTGATAATCACCAGTTCGGCCTGCTGACCGTCTCGCTGGTGATTATTGCGCTGGCCGACACGCTGTCGGACTTTGGTATCGCCAACTCGATTATCCAGCGTAAAGAGATCAGCCATCTGGAGCTGACCACGCTCTACTGGCTGAATGTGGGGCTGGGAATTTTCGTGTTTGTGCTGGTCTTTCTGCTGAGCGGTACTATCGCCAGCGTGCTGCACAACCCGGATCTCGCCCCGCTGATGCGCACATTGTCCTTTGCCTTCGTGGTGATCCCACACGGGCAGCAGTTCCGCGCGCTGATGCAGAAAGAGCTGGAGTTCAACAAAATCGGCATGATCGAAACCAGCGCCGTGCTGGCGGGCTTTACCTTCACCGTGGTCAGCGCCCATTTCTGGCCGCTGGCGATGACGGCCATCCTCGGTTACCTGGTCAACTCCGCCGTGCGTACGCTGCTGTTTGGCTATTTTGGCCGCAAAATTTATCGCCCGGGGCTGCATTTCTCTCTCGCGTCCGTCTCGTCTAACCTGCGCTTTGGCGCGTGGCTGACGGCGGACAGCATCATTAACTACGTGAATACCAACCTCTCAACGCTGGTGCTGGCACGTATTCTTGGGGCGAGCGTCGCGGGGGGCTACAACCTGGCCTACAACGTCGCGGTGGTGCCGCCGATGAAGCTGAACCCGATTATCACCCGCGTCCTGTTCCCGGCGTTTGCCAAGATTCAGGACGATACCGAAAAGCTGCGCGTTAATTTTTACAAGCTGCTGTCCGTGGTAGGGATCATCAACTTCCCGGTGCTGCTGGGGCTGATGGTGGTTTCGAGCAACTTCGTACCGCTGGTGTTTGGCGAGAAGTGGAACGGCATTATCCCGATCCTGCAATTGCTCTGCGTGGTGGGGCTGCTGCGCTCCGTGGGGAATCCGATTGGTTCGCTGCTGATGGCGAAGGCGCGGGTGGATATCAGCTTCAAGTTCAACGTGTTCAAAACCTTCCTGTTTATTCCGGCAATTATCGTCGGTGGCCATATGGCGGGCGCCATCGGCGTCACGCTGGGCTTCCTGCTGGTGCAGGTAGTCAATACCGTTCTGAGCTACTTCATCATGATTAAGCCGGTGCTGGGCTCCAGCTACCGTCAGTACATTTTGAGTCTGTGGCTGCCGTTTTACCTCTCACTGCCGACCCTGGCTGTGAGCTACGGTCTGGGCATTATCCTTCGCGGCCATCTGCCGCTGGCCGCACTGCTGGCGGTGCAGGTGGCCGCCGGCGCGCTGGCATTTGGCGTGATGATTGTGCTGTCACGCAATGCGCTGGTGGTCGAAATGAAGCGCCAGTTTTGCCGTAACGAAAAAATGAAAACGCTGCTTCGCGCAGGCTAGTTATTTAAGAGGCCATTATGAAATTATTAATTCTTGGCAACCATACCTGCGGCAACCGTGGCGACAGCGCCATCCTGCGCGGTTTACTGGATGCAATTAACACCCTTAAGCCTGAGACCGAAGTGGACGTGATGAGCCGTTATCCGGTCAGCTCATCCTGGTTACTGAACCGCCCGGTAATGGGCGACCCGCTCTACAGCCAGATGAAACAGCATAACAACGCCGCAGGCGTGATGGGGCGGGTCAAGAAAGTCCTGCGTCGTCGCTACCAGCACCAGGTGCTGCTTTCCCGCGTGACGGATACCGGCAAGCTGCGCAACATTGCGATTGCGCAGGGATTCACCGATTTCGTGCGGCTGCTGTCCGGCTACGACGCGATTATTCAGGTTGGCGGTTCGTTCTTCGTCGATCTCTACGGCGTACCGCAGTTTGAACATGCGCTCTGCACGTTTATGGCCAAAAAGCCGTTGTTTATGATTGGCCACAGCGTCGGACCTTTCCAGGATCCGCAGTTTAACCAGCTGGCGAACTATGTCTTTGGGCACTGCGACGCGCTGATCCTGCGTGAGTCGGTGAGTCTGGATATGATGAAGCGCAGCGAAATTGACACGTCTAAAGTAGAACACGGCGTGGACACCGCCTGGCTGGTGGATCATCAGGATGACAGCTTCCAGGCAAGCTACGCGGTACAGCACTGGCTGGACGTGGCGGCAAAACAAAAAACGGTCGCCATCACGCTGCGTGAACTGGCTCCCTTTGATAAACGGCTAGGCACCACCCAGGCGGCGTATGAGAAAGCCTTTGCCGACGTGGTGAACCGCGTGCTGGACAGCGGTTATCAGGTACTGGCGCTTTCTACCTGTACCGGCATCGACAGCTACAACAAAGATGACCGCATGGTGGCGCTGAACCTGCGCAACCTGGTTAACGATCCGTCCCGTTATCACGTTGTGATGGATGAGCTGAACGACCTTGAAATGGGCAAGCTGCTCGGCGCCTGTGACCTGACCGTCGGCACCCGCCTGCATTCGGCCATAATCTCCATGAACTTCGGTACGCCGGCCATCGCAATTAACTACGAACACAAATCCGCCGGGATTATGCAGCAGCTTGGCATGCCGGAAATGGCCGTGGATATCCGTCATCTGCTGGATGGTTCGCTTGGTGCGATGGTGGGGGACACGCTGGGTCAACTGCCCGCCATCAACGAACGGCTGGCCGTGGCGGTGAAAGCCGAGCGCGAGAAGGGCATTGGCATGGTGAAATCGGTACTCGACCGCGTACGGGAGGGGAAATGAAGGTTGGTTTCTTCTTACTGAAATTTCCGCTGTCGTCCGAGACCTTTGTGCTGAACCAAATTACCGCGTTTATCGATATGGGATATGACGTGGAGATTATCGCCCTGCAAAAGGGCGATACCCAAAACACCCATGCGGCCTATACCCAGTATGGGCTGGAGGCGAAAACCCGCTGGCTGCAGGATGAGCCTTCCGGGAAGTTGAGCAAGCTGCGCCACCGGGCCAGCCAGACCTTACGCGGGATCCATCGGCCGCAGACCTGGCGGGCGCTGAATGTTTCCCGCTACGGGTCCGAATCTCGCAATCTGATCCTGTCGGCCATCTGCGGGCAAACGGCGCAGCCGTATCGTGCCGATGTGTTTATCGCCCACTTCGGCCCGGCGGGTGTCACTGCCGCGAAGCTGCGCGAACTGGGGGTAATAGACGGCAAGATTGCGACTATTTTCCACGGAATCGACATCTCAAGCCGTGAAGTGTTGAACCACTATACGCCAGAGTATCAGCAGCTTTTCCGCCGCGGTGACATGATGCTGCCCATCAGCGACCTGTGGGCCGGACGCCTGAAAAGTATGGGCTGCCCGGGTGAGAAGATTGCCGTTTCGCGCATGGGCGTCGATTTAACGCGCTTTACGCGTCGTCCGGTGAAGGTGCCGGGAAAACCGCTACAGATCATCTCTGTGGCGCGTCTGACCGAAAAGAAAGGTCTGCATGTGGCCATTGAGGCCTGCCGTCAGCTAAAAGCACGCGGGGTGGCGTTCCACTATCGCATTCTCGGCATTGGGCCGTGGGAACGTCGTCTGCGCACGCTTATCGAACAGTATCAGCTGGACGATGTCGTGGAGATGCCGGGCTTTAAGCCGAGCCATGAAGTTAAGGCCATGCTCGATGAGGCGGACGTGTTCCTGCTGCCCTCCGTGACGGGCGCCGATGGTGACATGGAAGGCATTCCGGTGGCGCTGATGGAGGCGATGGCCGTGGGTATTCCGGTGGTATCGACCCTGCACAGCGGGATCCCGGAGCTGATTAAATCTGACCATTCCGGCTGGCTGGTGCCGGAGAATAACGCGATGGCCCTTGCTGATCGGTTAGCGGCCTTCAGCGACATCGACCAGCAGGCGCTGGAGCCCGTGCTTCACAATGCCAGACAAAAAGTAGAAACCGATTTTAACCAGCAGGTAATAAATCGCCAGTTAGCGAGCCTGCTGCAAACGCTGTAACGCCGAGGTTGTATGCTGAAAAAGATTACCCGACGCACTTTTGTCTCTTCTCTGTCCGTTCTGGCGGCCACGCCGCTGCTGTCGTCCCGCCTCGCGCGGGCGGCAGGCGGAAAGACGGTCTCTGTTAATCAGTACAATAACAACGACTGGATCGCTGCCTTTAAGCAGGCGTTTAAAGAAGGTGACATCGTCGTTGTCCCGGCGGGACTCACCTGCGAAAACATCAATACGGGCATTTTCATTCCTGACGGTAAAACGCTGCTGATCCGCGGGGCGTTAACCGGCAACGGGCGCGGCCGCTTTGTTCTGCAGGAAGGCTGCAAGGTCATTGGCGAAGGGGCAGGGCGCACGGAAAACATTACGCTCGACGTTCGTGGCTCAGATTGTGTGATTAAAGGGCTGGCAATGAGTGGGTTTGGCCCGGTAACGCAGATCTACATTGGCGGTAAGAAACCCAAAGTGATGCGCAATTTGCTGATTGATAATATCAGCGTGAGCCATGCTAACTACGCTATCCTGCGTCAGGGTTTTCATAACCAGATCGATGGGGCCCGTATTACCAACAGCAAATTCAGCCACCTGCAGGGCGATGCGATTGAGTGGAATGTGGCGATCAATGACCGCAATATCCTAATCTCCGATCACGTCATCGACAACATCAACTGCACCAACGGCAAGGTCAACTGGGGTATCGGTATTGGCCTCGCCGGGAGCACCTACGACAACGACTATCCTGAAAAACAGACCGTTAAGAACTTCGTGGTGGCCAACATCACCGGCAGCAACTGTCGCCAGCTGGTGCATGTTGAAAACGGTAAACACTTTGTTATCCGCAATATAAAGGCCAAAAATATTACCCCCGACTTCAGTAAAAAGGCGGGAATAGATAACGCCACGGTAGCTATTTATGGCTGTGATAATTTCATTATTGATAATGTCGATATGGTCAATAGTGCCGGAATGCTAATTGGCTATGGGGTCATTAAAGGCGATTATTTGTCCATTCCCCAGAACTTCAAGCTAAACAATATTCATCTGGATAATCGCCAGCTTGCGTATAAGCTGCGCGGAATCCAAATATCATCCGGCAATGCCACCTCCTTTGTGGCGATCACCAACGTCGAGATGAAGCGCGCGACGCTTGAGCTGCACAATAAGCCGCAGCATCTGTTCTTACGTAATATCAACGTGATGCAGGAGGCTGCTATCGGTCCTGCGCTGAAGATAAACTTTGACTTACGTAAGGATGTGCGGGGCAAATTTATGGCCAAAGATGAGACCCTGCTGTCACTGGCGAACATAAAAGCGGTGAATGAGAAGGGGCAGAGCTCGGTGGATATTGACCGAGTGGACCAGCAGGTGGTGAATGTGGAAAGGCTGAACTTTGCACTTCCGCGCAAATAATCGACGATCGTCTGTTTTGAGACTATTCCTGGCACAAAAGCGCGATCGAATCAGATTACAACTACAGAAATTTGTGATGCTGAGGCGTAACATTACCTCAGGATTACGGCAAATCATGCTGGCGAAAACAGGTTTAAGAGCTATAATTCGTCAACCATTTTAAGGTGGAAGAAATAATGATTAATTTGAAAGCAGTCATTCCGGTAGCAGGCCTGGGCATGCATATGTTGCCAGCCACAAAAGCCATTCCTAAAGAAATGCTGCCGATCGTCGACAAACCGATGATTCAATACATCGTCGACGAGATTGTTGCTGCAGGGATCAAAGAAATCGTCCTGGTTACGCACTCGTCCAAGAATGCGGTTGAAAACCACTTCGACACCTCTTACGAACTCGAAGCGTTGCTTGAGCAGCGCGTCAAACGCCAGCTGCTGGCGGAAGTGCAATCTATTTGTCCACCTGGCGTGACCATCATGAACGTGCGCCAGGCGCAGCCGCTGGGGCTGGGCCACTCCATCCTGTGTGCCCGTCCGGTTGTCGGTGATAACCCGTTCATCGTTGTTCTTCCGGACATCATCATTGATACCGCGTCTGCCGATCCGCTGCGCTACAACCTGGCGGCCATGGTGGCGCGTTTCAACGAAACCGGTCGCAGCCAGGTACTGGCAAAACGCATGAAGGGCGATCTCTCTGAGTACTCTGTGATTCAGACGAAAGAAGCGCTGGAGACGGAAGGGCAGGTGAGCCGCATCGTTGAGTTCATCGAAAAGCCGGATCAGCCGCAGACGCTGGACTCCGACCTGATGGCGGTGGGCCGTTATGTTCTGAATGCCGATATCTGGGCGGAACTGGAGAAAACCGAGCCAGGCGCCTGGGACCGTATTCAGCTGACTGACGCGATTGCCGAACTGGCGAAGAAGCAGTCTGTGGATGCCATGCTGATGACGGGTGACAGCTATGACTGCGGTAAGAAAATGGGGTATATGCAGGCGTTTGTGAACTATGGGCTGCGTAACCTCAAAGAGGGCCATAAGTTCCGCGAGACCATTAAAAAGCTGCTAGATACGCATGACTGATTGTCAGCTTTGATAGTCCAGTAAAACAGGAGACTACCCTGAAATATCAGTGTGGTCTTTTGTCTTATATAAACCCAATAAATTTGATTTCAGTTTCTGGCGAAACAGCAGCCCAAAAACTTATTATTCATCTCGTCAACTGCTGAAACGACATGCAGTCCGAGAGTTTTAATGGCGAGTATTGCTTCTGGTAGCGTAGGCCAGGGGCGGTAGCATGCTTTTTTACACACAAACCGTATTGAGCAAAGCAGGAGAAGCAGGATGTTACTTCCAGTGGTGATCGCAGGAGGAACAGGGAGTCGACTATGGCCGATGTCTCGAGAATTGCAGCCCAAGCAATTTCTTTCATTCCATCAGGGAGGGTCGATGCTTCAAAATACGATCTCGCGTCTTGATGGCCTGGAAGTAGCCGACCCCATTGTCATCTGTAATGAAGATCATCGTTTTCTGGTGGCCGAACAGTTAAGGCAAATGCATAAACTGGCCGGTAATATTATCCTCGAACCCGTTGGGCGAAATACAGCGCCAGCAATCACGCTTGCCGCTCTTCATGCGCTGGAAACCGGCAACGATCCTGTCATGCTCATTCTTGCTGCCGATCATCTCATTGCGAATACTGCGGCTTTCCATTCGGTTATCAGCAACGCTATTCCATTCGCTGAAGAGGGTAAACTGGTTACCTTTGGCATCGTGCCTGTGCAACCAGAGACGGGGTACGGATACATTCAGCGCGGTGAAGTGCAGCATGCGGGTCAGTCTATAGCATGGAAAATCAAACGATTCGTGGAAAAGCCGGATCTGACGACCGCCATGTCCTACCTTGAAAGCAAAGAGTACCTTTGGAACAGCGGTATGTTTATGTTCCGGGCCTCGTCCTATCTGAACGAAGTGGCTAAGTTTTGTCCGTCGATTCTGGAAGCATGTAAAAATGCTATGCAGCAGCCGGTTAACGATCTCGACTTCATTAAGCTCGACAAAGAGATTTTCAGCCGTTGCCCTTCAGACTCCATCGACTATGCGGTTATGGAACATACTGAACTGGGGATTGTGACCGCAATGGATGCAGGTTGGAATGACGTAGGGTCATGGTCAGCGCTATGGGAAACGTCTGCCCACGATGCTGAAGGTAATGCGTTGATCGGTGATATCTTTACTCATCATACTCGGGATTGTTATATCCGTAGCGAGGATAAATTAACGGCAGCACTTGGCTTAGAAGACCTTATTATTGTCAATACGAAAGATGCATTGCTGGTATCCCATAAAGATAGTGTCCAGGATGTGAAAGTCGTTGTTGAACACCTAAAAGCCAATTCACGTAGTGAATGCCGTGAACATACTACCCGTTATATGCCCTGGGGCCACGTTGAAACGCTGGTTCGGGACGCACGATATAGAGTTAACCGTGTGACTATTATACCCGGTGGTGAGCTTTCCCTTCAGTTGCATCACCATCGCATTGAACACTGGGTTGTGCTCACTGGAACCGCGCTTATTGGTGTTGAAGAAAACGAAATCTATCTTACCGAGAATGAATCAACGACGATTCCAGTTGGAAAAAAACACAAGCTCTCGAATCCAGGAAAAATAAATCTTGAGGTTCTGGAAATTCAGTTTGGTAGTTATTTAGGCGAAGATGACGTACTAAGGATTTCATGATGGTAAATAAAAATAATAATAAGTTAAGTTGTTTTAAAGCCTATGATATTCGTGGGAAATTGGGCGAAGAACTTAATGAAGATATTGCCTGGCGTATTGGCCGTGCTTACGCACAATGTCTTGCTCCGAAGCAGGTTGTCGTTGGAGGGGATGTTCGTTTGACCAGTGAGTCATTAAAGCTGGCTCTGGCTGAGGGGCTCATGGCTGGCGGATGCGACGTGCTTGATATTGGACTGTCGGGCACAGAAGAGATCTATTTCGCCACATTTCATTTGAACGTCGACGGCGGTATTGAAGTCACCGCGAGCCACAATCCCATCGATTATAATGGGATGAAGCTTGTTCGTAGCGGTGCGCGACCTGTCAGTGGTGATACGGGTTTAAAAGAGATTCAGCACGTAGCGGAAATGAATGATTTTGCGCCCACACAGCATAAAGGCAATTATAAGAAGATTAATATTCTCAGGGAGTATGTTGATCATTTATTAAGCTATGTGAATCTCAATAATTTCCGTATCAAACCGATGAAATTAGTCATTAACTCCGGCAACGGTGCGGCAGGGCATGTCATTGATGCAATCGAACTACGCTTCAAACAGGCCGGTGTACCGGTAGAATTTATAAAAGTTCATAACGATCCGGACGGTACCTTCCCACATGGCATTCCCAATCCGCTTTTACCAGAAGCACGACAGGATACGGCTAATGCTGTGTTAGCTGCTCAGGCCGATATGGGGATTGCGTTTGACGGTGATTTTGATCGCTGCTTCTTTTTTGACGAAAAAGCCAACTTTATTGAAGGTTATTACATTGTTGGCTTGTTAGCTGAGGCGTTTCTCAACAAAGAGCCTGGGTCAAAAATCATCCACGACCCACGACTCACATGGAATACGGTTGATATCGTCCAGAGTGCTGGGGGTATCCCTGTAATGTCTAAAACAGGCCACGCTTTCATTAAAGAACGCATGCGTGCTGAGAACGCGGTTTATGGTGGAGAAATGAGTGCCCATCATTATTTCCGTGAATTTGCATACTGCGACAGTGGCATGATCCCCTGGCTGCTTGTGGCAGAACTGGTATTAACAACAGGCCACTCTCTTGGCTCATTGGTTGAGTCGCGAATTGCGCGTTTCCCTGTCTCGGGTGAGATAAACAGAAAAGTTATAAATGCTTCGAGATTAATCGCTGATATCGAGGAGCGCTATGCCTCACAAGCTACCGATATTGACTATACGGATGGCTTGAGTATGTCTTTTCCTGAGTGGCGATTTAATATCCGTACATCGAATACCGAGCCTCTGCTTCGTCTGAATGTTGAATCGCATGGAGATCAGAGATTAATGGAAACAAAGCGAGAAGAACTATTAGGGCTGATAAATAGATAGTTTTGGGTTGCTAAATCTCGTGGGATAAAATTAATGATTGAAGTCTTATTAGCAGCAGTCGTAGGTTTACTCGTATATTTTGTTTTCCTCGCGCTGTCCTTACGAACCCGATTGTTGCTGGTGCTTGTATGCAGCATCCCGCAGCTCTACCTGGTGCAATTAAGTGGGGCGGATGTCCCGCTGGCTTTTCTTTTGCCCGCTATACTCCTTCCTGAATTTATCATTAACGCCAATCGGTTCTTAGGCAAACCGGCAAATGTGATGCTGCTTGGGTTGATTGGTATTAGCCTCTTAAGCCTGGCATGGTCAGTTGAGAAATCAATGGGCATCCGTGATATTGCCTATTTGTGTGAGTTTATCGTTATTTCCAACGCCATCTATGTTCTGGCATTAAAAGATCGCATTGCATTATATAAGATTATTAATTTGATGCTGTTCTTTGTTTGCTTGCAGGCTATAACAGTAATCATTTTCCGGTTTAATGAGTCCCTTGAATTAGCAGTTATTCTTTCACCTGTAAGTAAGTTTACGATGGGGATGAACACGCTGCAGGGCTTGTTAGATGGTGCCAGAAACAACTTTTACGACCCGGTAAAATCTGGGGGACTGTTGTTCGTCAATGCCAATGCGGCAGCCTGTTACGTCGGTATCTCTTCGTTTATGGCATGGGGTATCTATAAAGTTTCAAAGGCGAAAATAACGCTATTAATGGCTATCCTGTTGTGGGCCACTGTTTTCTTTACTGGCTCCAAAGCTGGCATCCTTTTTGCCATTCTTATCCCGGCATTCGTTTTCTACCTGACATTGCAGCGCTCGACTAAGGTCATTGTGGTGACAGCAGGCGCTTCTTTTGCCATCGTCTTAATTGCTATCAGCGTTATCTTTAGCGTAATCGGACAAAACGGATTTTTACAGGAATCAACTGATACCGCTGAAACGCGTTACCAGATATGGAGTTATGCTTTTAATGCGTTTACTGATAATCCAATGATGGGACAAGGATTTGGTGGATGGGAAGCCGATTACAGTAAACATACTGATTATTTCCTTCCACCGCATAATACACTTATCTATCTTTGGTCAAAGTCAGGCTTGATCGCCTCTCTTTTGGGGCTCGGCTTTATTCTGTGCTGCATTCGAATTGCCCTTCGGGCGATACGAAGCATCGATGAAAAGCAGAAAAACATCGGATTTTCATTTTTAATGGTGATCTCATGGCTATTCGCACATGGCTTTGGTGAGAACTTTGGTTTGATTGGTGAGCAACACCAGATGGTTGTTTTTGCAGTAATGCTTGGGCTTTGTCTGGCAGGAAATTTACCGATAAACAGGAATTTTAGGGTACAGGAATGAACACGGTCGGTATTTTCAGAAATCAACTATTCAAGGGTTCTGAAGTTTTTATCCAACAGCAGGCAGAAGCCCTCGAGAATTTCAAAAAGTGCTATATCGGCAGACGAGTCATTGGCAAAAAACCAGAGGGGGCTGTCGCACACGTTTTAAATGAACGCGGAGACCTTGCGGGTAAAATTTCTGAGATTGCGAACGCATTCACAACCTCCGCGCTGCCCTATCAAACAGTGCTAAAAGCTCAACCCCTTGATCTTATTCATGCACATTTTGCGATAGATGGACTATATGCGTTAAAACTGGCGCAGCTGAAAGGAATCCCACTGTGTACGACGCTGCATGGATTTGATGTGACTGTGAGTAACAAAGATTTACTAACATCACGGTCTCCAGCCTGGATTAGCTATTTTCTTCATCAGAAGAAACTTAAAAATCAGGGTGATAAATTTATCTGTGTTTCTGATTTTATTGCCCAACAGGCTTTGCGCCATGGCTTCCCTGAAAATAAGATCGTTCAGCACTACATTGGTATCGACATTGACAAATATAAGCCGCGTGAAAGACAAGACTATCAAGGTATCATCCTGCATGTAGCTCGTTTGGTTGAGAAGAAAGGCACTGCCGTATTAATCAACGCCATTAAGCATGTGAAAGAACGAAATGCTGACGTAAAACTCGTTATCATCGGTGATGGTCCTTTGATGGGGGAGCTTAAAGCTCAGGTCTCATCGCTAGGGCTCGAACGGAATGTGACATTCACTGGTGCGCTTTCGCACGGTGACGTGATGACGTGGATGCGTAAAGCAAGTATGTTGGTTCTACCAAGCATTACAGCGAAGACAGGGGATGCAGAAGGATTAGGGATGGTACTTCTCGAAGCGGCAGTGACAAGTGTACCCGTTATTGGTACCCGTCATGGAGGCATTCCTGAAGCGATAATCGACGAGCACACTGGATTTTTGGTCAGGGAACGAGATGCTAATCAGCTTGCTGAGAGAATAGACTACTTATTGAACAACGAACAAACATCTTTTGAAATGGGCGATAATGCGCGCAACTTTATTCGCGAAAAATTTAATCTCTCAGAACAAACCTTGAAATTAGAAAAAATTTACCAGGAACTGATTCATGGCTAAAGAAGTAATTATTTTTTCCCGCTCTCTTCCATTTCATCATCTTGGTGGGATGGAAGTGGTGGCATGGGATTTAGCTGTTGAGTTGCAAGCAAAAGGATTTGATGTAAAAGTTGTTACAACTAATTTTGATGCGGAAACAATATTACCAGTAAACAGTCCTGAAATAATCAAGATTAAAAATATACCGCAGGCAGTCTATTCTAAGGAGTGGTGGTCTGAGACTGAAAAACTGGCCAATTCCTGGCGTAATAAAGATAACGTAGTTGCTGTAATAAGTATCAGCGCAGGTGCGTTCAGTGTCTTGCAGCATAAAAAATGCTTCCAGAATGCTAAGTTTATCATGCAGGCGCACGGAACATCTGTAGGTGAGATGATTTCAAAGCTCAAAACCCGACAGCTTAAAAAAATTCTGTCCAGTGTAAAAAATATTTTAGGTTTTTATGCTGATGCAAAACATTATTCTCAGTTTGACTGGATTGTTGCTGTCGGTGAAGCGGTAAAGACTGATTTAACACATTTTCCTACTACGCTGATCTGCCAAAAAGAAAAAGTTGTAAAGATCGAGAATGGCATTGATGAAATATTATTCTCTGATGAAACATCAAATCGAGCGGCATTGCGGGCAGAATTGAAAATCGATTCTGATGCGTTGGTGTTTCTTTCGGCTTCACGCTTACATGAGCAGAAAGGTATCGATAACAATATTGATGTTTTTGCGAAAATTAAAAAATCAAAACCTAATGCAAAACTTCTCATATGTGGCAACGGTCCCTACGAACCACAATTGCGAAAGAGAGTTGATGACCTTTCCCTGAACAATGACGTATTGTTCCTTGGCGCTAAAAGTCGCTATGATTTAGCGAAGCTTATGCAGTGTGCTGATATATTTTTATTCCTGACGAAAAGGGTTGAAGGGTTACCTTTAAACGTGCTGGAAGCCATGAGTGCTGGGGTACCAATTGTCATCTCTGAACATCTCACTTTCACTGCTGGAGAGAAAGTATTTAAGTGCAATCCGAGTGAGATATCAATTAATGATTTATTAGGTTATATAGATATGATTAGTTGTAAAGAAAGAAAATCATATATATCCAAGCAGAATACATTAAGTCATGCGGTTAACGAATACATTTCATTATTTCTTAGAGCATTCAAATGAAAAAAGCCATAAGCCAATTGCTTAGTGGAAATATGCTCTCAAAGGTACTTGGATTAGCCAGGGAAGTTTTTATGGCTAAGTTTTTTGGCACAGGTGATGTTAATGGGGCCTACCGTATTGCCCAGACAGGAACTTTAGTGCCAATTAATTTTATGACAAGTGATAGCCTTAATTCAGCGTTTATTCCCTTATACAAAAAATATTTAACAGAAAATGAATTTCGTGCATCAACATTCAAGTTATGTATGTTTATTTTCTTTGCGTTGGTATCGATAGCGATATTTATAGTTCTCTACTTTTTGTCAGACTATTGGGTTGGCATCATGGCACCTGGAATTAGCGGGAACGCACGTGAGATGTCGACCGAACTACTAAAGATAATGGCAATTTGCTGCCCATTTTATCTGTTTTCAGCATTAATAAACTACCTCTCAATGGCACATGGGGACTACAAACCCATATCGATGCGAGCTTCTATCCAGAATGTTGGAATGCTGTTAGGGGTGGTCGCTGCATACTATTTTCGCAATTATTTATATTTAGCCTGGGGATTTACCGGCAGTTATATCATTTTCAGTATATGGGCGCTTTTACGTGCCAGAAAAAGTACCATATTAACTCTCCCACACCGTTTTGATATTGTAGAAGTTAAGTTGGTATCGAAGAGCTTTTGGATAACTCTGCGACCTTTGCTTATATTGCCGTTAATCTTGCAGGGAAATATTACTCTTGAAAGAGCCCTTGCATCATTTATTAGTATTGATGTGGTATCTGGTCTAGATTATGCGCGTTTTATCACCGATACCGTTGTTTTTATTTTATCTGTACCAATAGCTTTTGCGGGCTTGTCCGAATGGTCCTCACAGAAACCAGAGGTTGTCAGAGACAAGATCAAAGTTATTTATAAATGGTTGGCTTTATTAGTAATTAACATATCTTTTTTCATCTTTTTCTATGCGAAAGACCTTGTTATCCTCCTGTTTATGCGCGGTGCTTTCGACCACCATTCTGTAGCGGTGACTACAGATATTATCCAGGGTATGTGTATAGGACTCTGGGCACAGGTAATTGGCTATATATTTATAAAAGCACTCAGTGCGCACCTTAAAAATAAGCAGGTACTGATTGTTATGATGGTTGCTCTGCTCAGTAATGCTATTGTAAACCTGGTGACTTACAAAGTCTGGGGCGCTTTCGGTTTAGGTTTGGGGAACTCAATTTACAGTTTAATGATGTTCATTCTTAGCGCCTGTTATTTGAAAATTGCAAAAGATCTCCTCCCGGTACTCATTAAAATATCTATTGGTCTTGTTGTTTATACATCACTCATTCTTGCATTTGGACATTATTTAGTTGAACCAGATAATGTGATTCTCCGGATAATGATGAATGGTTCAATTTTCGTGATGTTTAGCTTAATATGGGCTATGTCATTCCCTATGTACAGAAATGGTATTAAAGGGATTCTCACTAAGAAAGGACTACGATAGCGTAATAATTTATGAAGAAAAATACAGACATTAAAGATATTGTCGTTTTATCTACTGCTGACTGGGATAATCCTTTCTGGACCAACAAACAGCATGTTGCTTTAGAACTGGCGAAACGTGGTCATTGTGTTCTTTATATTGAATCTTTGGGATTACGTCGACCCAGCGTAAACAAGAAAGATCTATCGCGAATTCTTCGCCGCATAATTAAAGCAATTAAGGCGCCGCGAAAAGTTCGCGATAATATTTGGGTATGGTCGCCAATTTCTATCCCGTTCAACAGCTATGCATTTGTTCGCAAGCTAAACAAACTCATTCTAAGTAGTGCTCTTAAGTACTGGTGTTGGCGCTTAAAATTCAAGAATGAAACGCTATGGACTTATAATCCTTTGACAACACGTTTTCTTGAACCCGATAATTTCAGTTACGTAGTATACCATTGCGTTGATGAAATTAAGGCCCAACCTGGGATGCCAGTTGACATTCTTCAAAATGCTGAAGAAGAATTAGTGCGACGCGCTGATATTACGTTTGTTACGTCATTGACGTTGCTTAAAACAAGGAAGAAATGGAGTGATGAAGTCTATTACTTCTCCAACGTCGCGGATTATAACCATTTCTCAAAGGCGCTGGATGAACATTTGCCGATACCTGTCGACTTGAGCAACATTCCAGAACCACGAATGGGATTTATCGGTGCAATCAGTGGCTATAAGGTAAATTTCTCGTTACTTGAAAGAATTGCGGAAGCTCATCCTGAATGGTCAATAGTGATGATTGGGGATATAGGAGAGGGGGATCCAGACACCGACGCAACACAGCTTACTCGGCATAAAAATATTCATCTTCTTGGACCGAGAGCCTATCAGGAACTGCCTGGTTATCTGAAAGGATTTACGGCGACATTGCTTCCGAATAACCTAAATGAATATACAGCTTCGATGTTCCCAATGAAATTCTTTGAGTATCTGGCTGCGGGAAAAGCTGTAGTGAGTGTGGATTTAGCCTCGCTTTGTGACTTTACGGACTATGTTCGTATCGCCCACAGTCCCTCTGAATTTATTTCTGCGCTAGAAGATATCACTTCTGGAAACCGGATTTCGGTAGAAAAGTGTCAGGAACTCGCTAGGGAATATACATACCAGTCACGCACTGAAAAAATGTTCAAGTTAATTGATGAGAAGCGTAATGAAAGTAGCAATCGTACATGAGTGGTTCAGTTCCTATGCAGGTTCTGAAAAAGTCGTTGAGCAAATCCTTCATTGCTATCCTGATGCGGATGTGTTCGCTGTCTGTGATTTCTTAAAACCAAATGACCGCCACTTTTTAAATAATAAAAAGGTCACCACAACATTTATCCAGCGTTTGCCATTTGCATCTAAAAAATTCCAGTCATATCTTCCATTAATGCCGCTGGCAATTGAACAGCTTGATATGTCTGAATACGATGTTATTATCTCAAGCAGCCACGCTGTATCTAAAGGGGTTATCACTGGGCCGGATCAAATTCATATTTCATATGTTCATTCTCCTATCCGCTACGCATGGGATTTCCAACACCAATACCTGCGCGAATCTGGACTGGATAAGGGTCTGAAGGGTTTACTTGCAAAATATTTGCTACATAAAATCCGTATTTGGGATTACCGTACTGCTGCGGGTGTTAATCATTTTATTGGCAACTCGAATTTTATCGCACGGCGTATTAATAAAGTTTATGGAAGACAAGCTGATGTTATTTATCCTCCTGTAAATACTGAAAAATTCGAATTTAGCGATAGTAAAGAAGATTTCTACCTGGCCGCGTGTCGTATGGTGCCTTATAAGCGGGTTGATCTCATTGTTAGCGCATTTGCTAATATGCCAGAAAAGAAATTAATTGTTATCGGTGACGGCTCTGAAATGGAGAAGATTAAACAGCTGGCTACGGATAACGTTACGCTTCTGGGATATCAGGACGATGCTGCACTAGTTGATTTTATGAAGCGTGCTAAGGCATATGTTTTTGCCGCAGAAGAAGATTTCGGCATATCACCTGTTGAAGCGCAGGCAAGCGGTACTCCGGTCATCACCTACGGTAAAGGTGGTTGCCTCGAAACGGTTAAACCACTGGGTAGTAAGAAAGCGACCGGCGTGTTCTTCTTTGAACAAACCGCAGATGCCATTTGTGAAGCAGTGAATACCTTTGAAAAATATGCGAGCGAGATTAAGCCGGAAGATTGTCGCGAACATGCTTTAACGTTCTCGGAGCAGCGCTTCCGTGACCAACTTAGTCAATATGTTGAAAGCGCCTGGGCGCAATACTCTGAGTCCTTAATTAATACTCAGGCTGCAAGACTACAGAACAGCTATACTCATTCGGAAAAATAATGACCACGGCATAGATCAAATGATTTATGCCAGGGATTAAATAATGAAAATCAGCGTATTTAAAGATCAAAAGAAAGAATTTATTTGCCGTAGCGCCCTAATGGCGTCAGACTTTTTTTGGCTAAATGCTTCTTTAGGACTCTCGTTTCTAACCGTCATGTTCTTTATTGGCGACCTGAATACCTTCATGCCGATCCGTCAGATAGATGTGCGTGTTTTATCACACGTTATTCTCACTGCGTTGTGTGTTTTCTGGTTTGGCGTCCGCCTTCGCCACTATGCACAAAAAAAGCCGTTCTGGTCAGAGCTAAAAGAAACATTACGAACTATCGTCATTTTTTCGATCTTCGATCTTGCATTGGTTGCATTCTCCAAATGGCATTTTTCTCGCTATATTTGGGCCTATTGCTGGTTATACGCCATTATCATGGTTCCATTATCGCGTGAAATCACCAAATCTATACTTAACAAGTTGGGCTACTGGAAAAAACGTACGGTTATTCTAGGTTCAGGCAGGAATGCGCGTGAAGCCTATTTTGCTTTACAGAGCCACGAAGTCTCAGGTTTTAAAATTGATGCGTTTTGTGATTTTGATGCAACTGACGATATGATGGAAGAATGTCCCATAGTCAAAGACGAGGAGACATTACTCACATCTTATAATTCATTTTCAACGCAGTTTGTTGTGGCGTGTGATTTTGATGAAAAAGATAAGTTTGAAAACTGGTTAAGGTTCCTGGCGAAACATAAGTGCCGAAATGTGATTATTATTCCTTCCCTGCGAGGATTCCCTTTATACGGCACTAGTATGTCCTTTATATTCAGTCATGAAGTATTACTGTTGCAGGTTCACAATAATCTTTCCAAAGCAACGTCACGCTTCATCAAACGGACGTTCGATATTGTCTGTAGTCTGGGTATTCTCGTTGTTTCGTCACCTTTGTTTGTTTATCTCTGGTATAAAGTCTCCCGCGACGGCGGCCCTGCAATCTATGCACATACAAGGATAGGTCGTCGGGGTGAAAAATTTGACTGTTACAAATTCCGCTCGATGAATATCAATTCGAAAGAAATTCTTGCGCGTTTGCTAGAAAATGACCCAGAAGCCAGGGCGGAATGGGAAAAAGATTTTAAGCTCAAAAACGACCCCCGGATTACACCTATTGGCCACTTTATTCGTAAAACCAGCCTCGATGAATTACCTCAATTGTTCAATGTGCTCAAAGGGGAAATGAGTCTCGTTGGCCCTCGTCCAGTCATTCATGAAGAGCTGGAACGATATGCTGATGATGTTGATTATTATCTGATGGTTAAGCCAGGAATGACCGGGCTATGGCAGGTCAGTGGCCGTAACGACGTAGATTACACAACCCGTGTCTATTTTGACTCCTGGTATGTCAAAAACTGGTCTCTATGGAATGACATAGTGATTTTGTTTAAAACGGTTAGCGTGGTTCTTTTTAGAAAAGGTGCTTATTAATTTTCATACCTGGATGTGATCGGTAATACGGAGTTTTAATGAAAGCTTTTGTTTTTGTTAATGATAATGGTGCGGCCTATTGTCGCTATGCTAAAAATGAGATACCTGCACAGTTTGTGTATGGTGTATCAAAACTGGAAAAAATGGGATTTGAGGTAAAGGTTGGCGAAGGACGCTTATTCAAAGATTTAGTCTCCTTCTGGAAATTTAAGCCTGACTTGTTTTTTATGCCATTTCTCAAAAGAAAGACGATGATCTATTTCATTCTGGCAAAAATTTTCATGTTCCCAACAAAATTCGCGGGCTGGATGCATCTCGACGTCTTTTCGCAACCAGGTTCCAGACTCAAAAGAATGATTCATTCACTGCTGCTGCCTTTTTTGCAGCTATATGTTAAACGCATTGATGCCATTTTCTTTCTTTCTGATAAAACTCGCGAAGAAATCATTCTATCAAGACAGCTTCCTCAGGACCGATGTCATTTTGTTCCCTGGGGGGGGGAGGCGAATTTTTACGCCCCCTTTGTTAAAATGCGCCATGATGATAAAATCATTTCTACAGGGCGGGAGAATAGGGATCTCCCGGCAGTAATGAATGCGTTAAAAAATAGCGACGTTACGATAGATATTTATACCAGCGATTTGTCATTACAGGATAGTTATGTTAATGCAACAGGAAAGGTTGATGTAAATAAAGGAAGATGGGAATATAAAGAATTACTTGAAAAAGTAAGTGCTTCAAAATGTATGATAATTCCGCTTAAACTTTCTAAGGTAAATTATTGTGTCGGATTATCTTCGTTGATTGAAGCAATATCTCTGGGAGTTCCAGTTATAGCAACCTATAATCCATACTGGTACGTCGATATCGAGAAAGAAAATTGCGGTATTTATATTAGAAACAATTCAGAGAGTGAGTGGTTGCGAGCTCTTGAACAGTTGAATAATAATCCGGCGTTGGTAGAGCAAATGTCGAAAAATGCCTTGAAGGTATTTAAAGCGAAATGTGATTTTGCCCGTACGGAAGACATACTCGCGTTACATGTAGATAAATTACTAAGAAAAATGTAATCCTTGTATTTTCCTTATTTATTTTATAGCAATATGATGATTGCATAATCTTAAAATTAACTAATTGAAAGTGAAAATTATGAAAATTCTTGTCACTGGTGGTGCGGGTTTTATTGGTTCAGCCGTGGTCCGTCATATAATAAACAATACTCAGGATGTGGTTTGTGTTGTTGATTGTTTAACGTATGCCGGAAACATAGAGTCCCTGGCTCCGGTTCAGGACAATCCACGCTATTCATTTTCTCTAACTGATATTACCGATGCAAAAGGTGTGGCAGATGTCTTCAATACCTTTCAGCCCGATATCGTAATGCATTTAGCGGCCGAAAGTCATGTTGACCGCTCGATAGATGGACCCGCAGCTTTCATACAGACCAATGTAATCGGCACATTTATTCTGCTTGAGGCGTCACGCCAATATTATGCATCACTTGATGATGAGCGTAAAAAGGCTTTTCGTTTCCATCATATTTCTACCGATGAGGTATTTGGTGACCTGCACGATGCAGATGACCTCTTTACTGAAGAGACACCTTATGCGCCAAGTAGCCCTTACTCTGCATCCAAAGCGGGAAGCGATCATTTAGTTCGCGCCTGGAACCGTACCTATGGTTTACCAACGGTGATCACTAACTGTTCGAATAACTATGGTCCGTACCACTTCCCGGAGAAATTAATTCCTCTCATCATCCTTAACGCACTGGCAGGAAAACCGCTTCCCGTTTATGGGAATGGTGAGCAAATTCGTGACTGGCTATATGTCGAGGATCATGCCCGGGCACTGTATAAAGTAGCGACAGAGGGCGAGAATGGTGAAACCTATTGTATAGGTGGCCATAACGAACGAAAAAATATTGATGTTGTAAAAACCATTTGTGCAATACTTGATAAAATTATCGATAAAAAACCCAAAGAAATTTCCAGTTTCGCCGACCTTATTACTTTTGTGGCTGACCGCCCTGGACACGATCTTCGCTATGCCATTGATGCTACCAAAATGAAGAATGCTCTTCACTGGGAACCTCTCGAAACGTTTGAAAGCGGGATTGAAAAAACGATTCACTGGTATTTAAACAACCAGGGTTGGTGGCAGCGCGTTCTTGATGGCTCTTATGCTGGCGAACGTCTTGGACTGAATAAATAATCGAGGTACAGAGTTATGAAAGGCATTGTTTTAGCTGGAGGTTCAGGCACGCGTTTGTACCCCATTACCCAAGGTGTGTCAAAGCAGTTGCTTCCAATATATGACAAACCTATGATTTTCTATCCAGTATCGGTGCTTATGCTTGCCGGTATTCGGGATATCCTGATTATTACGACGCCTGAGGATATGCCTGCTTTTCAACGCTTAATGAAAGATGGCTCTCAGTTTGGCGTAAATTTCACTTATGCAGTCCAACCTTCACCTGATGGTTTGGCTCAGGCTTTCACTATCGGTGAGAAGTTTATTGGTAACGATCCTTGTGCTTTGGTTCTTGGTGATAATATTTTCTTTGGCCAAAGTTTTGGAATGAAGTTAAATGCAGCGGCTAAGAAAACTACAGGCGCGACTGTGTTTGGTTATCAGGTTCAGGATCCCGAGCGTTTTGGTGTCGTCGAGTTTGATGAACATTTCAAAGCGTTATCTATTGAAGAAAAACCGCTGAAGCCAAAATCTAACTGGGCAGTGACGGGGCTTTATTTCTACGATAACAATGTTGTGGATATGGTTAAAGAAATCAAACCTTCTGCGCGCGGCGAACTTGAAATTACCACATTGAATCAGATGTATCTTGATCTCGGTAAGCTTGATGTTGAACTTCTTGGCCGTGGCTTTGCCTGGCTTGATACAGGCACGCATGACAGCTTAATTGAAGCTTCTCAGTTTATCCACACCATCGAAAAACGGCAGGGTATGAAAGTGGCGTGTCTTGAAGAAATTGCCTACCGGAATAAATGGTTAAGTGCTGACCAATTAGCTATCCAGGCCGAACTGCTTCAGAAAACCGCCTATGGTCAGTATTTGAAAATGTTGATTGGACAATAATCGGTTATGGCACTCAAAATATTACTTGTTGGAAAAAATGGTCAGGTCGGATGGGAATTACAACGTTCTCTTTCTATCCTTGGCGACGTCATCGCAGTCGATTATTTTGATAAGGATTTGTGTGGTGACCTGACGAATTTACCGGGCATCGCACAGACGGTTCGAACCGTAAAACCTGACGTTATTGTTAATGCGTCAGCACATACTGCCGTTGACAGAGCGGAGCAAGAACGCGAGTTGTCAGAATTACTGAATCATAAAGGCGTCGCAGTGCTGGCTGAGGAATCAGCGAAGATCGGTGCGCTTCTTATCCATTATTCTACTGACTACGTGTTCGACGGAGAGGGTGAACATTATCGCTTAGAGGATGAGAACCCCTCACCGCTGAATGTTTATGGTGAGACCAAATTAGCGGGAGAATTAGCGATTGCCCGTCTTAATCCTCGTCATCTTATCTTCCGCACCAGTTGGGTCTACGCCACGCGCGGGAATAATTTTGCGAAAACGATGCTGCGCCTAGCGCGTGAAAAAGAAACCCTTTCTGTTATCAACGACCAGCACGGTGCTCCGACAAGTGCTGAACTGCTTGCCGATTGTACTGCTCTGGCCATTCGTGAAGAGCAACGTAATAAAAATGTCGCCGGTAGCTACCATCTGGTTGCGAGCGGGGAAACGACATGGTTTGATTATGCCAGTTTTGTATTCAATGTCGCTAAGGCTCATGGTGAATCACTTGCTGTGAATGATGTTATCGGCATACCGACCAGCGAATATCCAACCCCGGCTACCCGGCCATTGAATTCACGCCTTTCTAACGAAAAATTTGAGCGTGTTTTTGGCGTGAAGCTTCCTGACTGGAAAAAAGGGGTTGAGCGCGTGGTTGTTGAAGTATTAGGTAAATAAAGAGTGAATAATGAAAGTTATTGATACTGAAATTTCTGATGTCAAAATCATTGAGCCAGTTGTTTTTGGCGATGAACGCGGTTTCTTCATGGAAACATGGCAACAGAAAAAGTTTTGTGAGCTGGTTTGTAATCGCAGCTTCGTGCAGGACAATCACTCGAAATCTGCAAAGAACATTTTGAGAGGCTTACATTACCAGACTCAAAATCCGCAGGGTAAATTAGTCCGTGTCGTCAGTGGAGAAGTATTTGATGTTGCGGTCGACATGAGAAAATCATCAGCCACTTTCGGACAGTGGGTCGGCGTTATTCTTTCCGCCGAAAACAAACGACAACTCTGGATCCCTGAAGGCTTTGCTCACGGCTTCTACGTTTTGTCTGAAAGTGCAGAGTTTGTCTATAAATGCACTGATTATTACAACCCGCAGTCCGAGCATTCTTTATTGTGGAACGATGATTCTATCGGGATCACATGGCCTCTTACCGAGGGTGAGTTACCTGTGCTCTCATCCAAGGATCGAGAGGGTAAGCCCTTCGCCGACGCCGTGTATTTTGACTAATTGATAGCCAGTTTGCTTATCTCGCAGTGGTAAGCGCACCAAAGGCTATCTAAAACTCACATGCATGAGTTAACATCATAGATACATTCAAACTGCATCGCATCGCAGTGATTATCCCTAAGACAGGAGTATGTAATGTCCAAGCAACAGATCGGCGTTGTCGGTATGGCAGTGATGGGGCGCAACCTGGCGCTCAACATCGAAAGCCGTGGTTATACCGTCTCCGTTTTCAACCGCTCCCGTGAAAAAACTGAAGAAGTGATTGCCGAAAACCCAGGCAAGAAACTGGTTCCTTTCTATACGGTTAAAGAGTTCGTTGAGTCTCTGGAAACGCCTCGTCGTATCCTGTTAATGGTGAAAGCGGGCGCGGGTACCGATGCTGCTATCGATTCCCTGAAACCGTATCTGGATAAAGGCGACATCATCATTGATGGCGGCAACACCTTCTTCCACGACACCATCCGTCGTAACCGTGAACTGTCTGCTGAAGGCTTTAACTTCATCGGTACCGGTGTCTCCGGTGGCGAAGAGGGCGCCCTGAAAGGCCCATCAATCATGCCTGGCGGTCAGAAAGAAGCCTACGAACTGGTTGCACCTATCCTGACCAAAATCGCAGCGGTTGCCGAAGATGGCGAACCGTGCGTGACCTATATCGGTCCGGACGGTGCGGGCCACTACGTTAAGATGGTTCACAACGGCATCGAATACGGTGATATGCAGCTGATTGCAGAAGCCTACTCCCTGCTCAAAGGCGGTCTGAACCTTTCTAACGAAGAGCTGGCTGAAACCTTCACCGAGTGGAACAAAGGTGAGCTGAACAGCTACCTGATCGACATCACCAAAGATATCTTCACTAAAAAAGATGAAGAGGGTAAATACCTGGTTGATGTGATTCTGGATGAAGCAGCGAACAAGGGTACCGGTAAATGGACCAGCCAGAGCTCTCTGGATCTGGGCGAACCTCTGTCCCTGATCACCGAATCTGTGTTTGCACGTTACATTTCCTCTCTGAAAGAGCAGCGCGTTGCGGCATCTAAAGTGCTCTCTGGTCCGCAGGCTAAGCCAGCGGGTGACAAAGCGGAATTCGTTGAGAAAGTTCGTCGCGCTCTGTACCTGGGTAAAATCGTTTCCTACGCGCAGGGCTTCTCACAGCTACGTGCAGCGTCTGACGAGAACAACTGGGATCTGAACTACGGCGAAATCGCGAAGATCTTCCGTGCGGGCTGCATCATTCGTGCGCAGTTCCTGCAGAAAATCACCGATGCTTATGCTGAAAATGCCGGTATCGCGAACCTGCTGCTGGCACCTTATTTCAAGAAGATTGCCGACGAATACCAGCAGGCACTGCGTGATGTGGTTGCTTACGCTGTTCAAAACGGTATTCCGGTTCCGACGTTCTCCGCTGCCGTGGCGTACTATGACAGCTACCGTGCTGCCGTACTGCCAGCGAACCTGATTCAGGCACAGCGTGACTACTTCGGCGCGCACACTTATAAGCGCACCGATAAAGAAGGTGTGTTCCATACCGAATGGCTGGATTAATCTGATTTAACTCCGTCTGATAACAAAGCCTGATGAACCTCATCGGGCTTTTTTTATCGCGCTTACGCCCATGTGGACTTGCTTTGCTCAACGAGCATCGTTTAACACCATATAAACCACTGCATTTTCTCATTTCTGTAGCCAGGCATTCGCCTTGACAGCCGCTCAACATAAGAGGTAAAAACCTCAACAGTTGTTTATTGCGGTGGGGTGTTTATGCCTCCTGAAACTCAAAACTTGAAGAAGTTGAACGAATGAAAATAACTATCTCCGGAACGGGCTATGTTGGGCTTTCAAACGGCATCCTGATTGCACAAAACCATGAAGTGGTGGCGCTGGATATCGTTCAGTCCAAAGTAGATATGCTCAATCAGAAGCAGTCTCCGATTGTCGATAAAGAGATCCAGGACTATCTTGCCAACAAACCTCTGAATTTTCGTGCGACGACGGACAAAGAAGATGCCTATCGTGGTGCGGATTTCGTCATCATCGCGACACCAACAGATTACGATCCCAAAACCAACTACTTCAACACCTCTACTGTTGAAGCCGTGATCAAAGACGTTATCGCAATTAATCCAAAAGCGGTAATGATCATCAAATCGACCATTCCGGTAGGCTTCACCAAATCGATTAAAGAAGAGTTGGGTATTGATAATGTCTTCTTCTCGCCAGAGTTTCTGCGCGAGGGCAGGGCGCTATACGATAACCTGCACCCCTCGCGTATCGTGATCGGTGAGCGCTCTGAGCGGGCGGAGCGTTTTGCCGCGCTGCTCCAGGAAGGCGCAATCAAGAAAGACATTCCGGTTCTGTTTACCGACTCCACGGAAGCCGAAGCCATCAAGCTGTTCGCCAATACTTATCTGGCGATGCGTGTAGCGTACTTCAACGAGCTGGACAGCTACGCAGAGAGTTTGGGCCTGAATACCCGTCAGATCATAGAAGGCGTGTGCCTCGACCCTCGAATCGGCAACCACTATAACAACCCGTCATTCGGTTACGGCGGCTACTGCCTGCCAAAAGATACCAAACAGTTGCTGGCCAACTATCAGGCTGTACCGAATAACCTGATTTCAGCCATTGTAGATGCCAACCGCACGCGTAAAGATTTCATCTCTGACTCCATCCTTGCGCGTCAGCCTAAAGTTGTGGGTGTGTATCGTCTGATCATGAAGAGCGGTTCAGATAACTTCCGTGCCTCTTCCATTCAGGGCATCATGAAGCGCATTAAGGCTAAAGGGGTGCAGGTTATTATTTATGAACCCGCGATGCAGGAAGATGAGTTCTTCCACTCCCGCGTGATTCGCGATCTGGATGCGTTCAAGCAGGAAGCGGACGTGATCATCTCTAACCGCATGGCGGAAGAGCTGGCGGACGTGGCGGATAAAGTCTATACCCGCGATCTGTTCGGGAGCGATTGATTACTCTTAACGCACGTAAAAAACCCGGCCATGTAGCCGGGTTTTTTATTTTCAGACCTTGTAGAAAGCGCGATACCAGTCGACAAAGTTCTTCACTCCGTCTTTGACCGACGTCTGCGGTTTAAAGCCAATAACGTCATACAACGCTTTCGTATCCGCGCTGGTCTCCAGCACGTCACCCGGTTGAATCGGCATCATGTTTTTCTCTGCTTCTTTGCCGAGAGCTTCTTCCAGCGCCGTGATGTAATCCATAAGCTCGACCGGAGAGCTATTACCAATGTTGTAAACGCGATAAGGCGCGGAGCTGGTCGCCGGGGAACCGGTCTCGACGGTCCAGTCTGCATCGGCCTGAGGAATGACATCCTGCAGACGAATAATAGCTTCGGCGATGTCGTCGATGTAGGTGAAGTCTCGTTTCATCTTACCGTAGTTGTAAACATCAATCGGCTTATCTTCGATGATTGCTTTGGTAAATTTGAACAAGGCCATGTCCGGTCGCCCCCACGGGCCGTACACGGTAAAGAAGCGCAGGCCGGTCGTTGGCAGGTTGTACAAATGAGAATAGGTATGCGACATCAGCTCATTGGCCTTTTTAGTTGCCGCATACAGCGAAACAGGGTGATCCACTGAATCGTCCGTAGAGAAAGGCATCTTACGGTTGAGCCCATAAACGGAGCTGGATGAGGCGTAAAGCAGGTGTTGAACCTTATTATGGCGACAGCCTTCCAGCACGTTGAGATGACCCACCAGGTTGGCTTCTGCATAAGCATGTGGATTATCCAGCGAGTAGCGAACCCCAGCCTGCGCGGCCAGATGGATCACACGGTCAAACTTCTCATCGGCGAAGAGCGCAGACATCCCTTCACGTTCGGCTAAATCAAGTTTATGGAAAGAGAAATTGTCAGATTTGAGCAAGTCCAGACGTGCCAGCTTAAGATTGACGTCATAGTAGTCATTCAGATTATCAATACCGACAACCTGATGGCCTGCGTCCAGCAGTCGCTTGCTGACATGTGAACCGATAAAACCTGCTGCGCCCGTTACCAAAAATTTCATATCTTTCCTCGTTAACGCTTCGTTCTTGTGATGCATAGGGCATCCGAATTTGTCTATGATAGCGCGTAGCACACCCGATACATAACCCATCTTTCCGATATAACTCATCGAATTCCTATAGAAAAATCCTCAGCAACAGATAAACTACGTAAACATAATTTTTTTTGCCCTTTTTCATCTGTTAGGGATTGTATGACGCAAAACAACAATAGCCTGGTCACGCGCAGTACTGACCCGGAGCAAATTGATTTACTTGATTTAGTGCTGCAACTTTGGCGCGGAAAGTGGGTAATTGGGGCATTTATTGCGGTTTTTATCGTATTAGCGGGCGTATACATTACAGTCGCGAAAGAGAAATGGACCTCCTCCGCCATTATTGCTCAGCCAGATGCGGCGCAGATCGCCACTTACGCCAATGCACTGAATATCCTTTACGGTAGCGCTGCACCTTCAATGCTGGATATCCAGAACCGTGCTATTAATCGTTTCAATTCCTCGTTTTCTGCTTTAGCTCAGGCTCTCGAAAACCAGGACATTCCAGAAAAGCTGACTATCGACACCACCGTTAAGGGGCAACCGCTGCCGTTAAGCGTCTCCTATCAGGGGGAGTCTGCAGAAGCGGCTCAAAAACAGCTGGCGCAATACATACAGCAGGTTGATCAGCAAACAGCGAAAGAACTTTCTCTCGACCTCAAAGATAATATCAAGCAGCAAATTACCACGCTAAATGACTCTCTGGAAAACCAGGAAAAGGTTGCTCAGGAGCAGAAAGATCTGCGAATCAAACAGATCACTGAGGCGCTTAAAAATGCGGAAGCTGCAAAAATCGCGACCCCACAGATCCAGCAAACTCAGGATGTGACCCAGGAAACTATGTTCCTGCTGGGTAGTGAAGCGCTGAAATCGATGATTGATAACGAAGCGTCTCGCCCGTTAGTGTTCTCTCCTGCTTACTATCAGACGAAACAAAACTTACTGGATATCGAGAAGTTGAATGTGAATCCAGACACGATTCACGTCTATCGTTACGTCATGAAGCCGGATCTACCTGTCCGACGTGATAGCCCGAAAAAGGCGATCACCTTAATTCTGGCGGTTCTGCTGGGCGGGATTATTGGTTCTGGTGTGGTACTGGGCCGCAATGCACTGCGTAACTACAAACCCAAATCCTGAACCACATCGGATATAAAAAAACCGGGGAAATTCCCCGGTTTTTTTATTTGTGGCGCTTACGAAGATTCTCGATCACCGCCGTCAAATCCAGCTCCTGATCCTGCAGCAGTACCAGCAGGTGATACATCAAATCCGATGCCTCATTGGTCAGCTCCTCGCGGTCATGCACCGTCGCAGCCAGCGCAGTCTCAACGCCTTCTTCCCCTACCTTTTGCGCAATACGCTTAGTTCCGCTGGCGTACAACTTCGCAGTGTAAGAGCTTTCAGGATCCGCCGTTTTACGCTCTGCCAACAGCTGTTCCAGTTGATACAGGAACAGCCACTGGTGGCTCGCCTCACCGAAGCAGCTGCTGGTGCCCTTGTGGCAGGTCGGCCCGATCGGATTGGCCAGCACCAGCAGGGTGTCGTTATCGCAGTCTGGCGCCATGCTGACCACATTCAGGAAATGACCAGAGGTTTCACCTTTGGTCCACAGACGCTGTTTCGTGCGTGAGAAAAACGTCACCTTACCGCTGTCGATCGTTTTCGCCAGCGCGTCCTGGTTCATATACCCCAGCATCAGCACTTCGCCTGAGACGGCATGCTGTACAACCACCGGCAGTAATCCGTCAGTTTTTTCCCAGTCCAGCTGCGCCTGTTGTTGCTCTGTTAACATACCCTGATCTCCACGCCCTGGTCGGCCAGGTACGTCTTTAACTCACCAATATTAATAATCTGTTTGTGGAACACGGACGCCGCCAGCGCACCGTCTACGTTCGCATCACGGAAAGCTTCCAGGAAGTGCTCCATGGTGCCCGCACCGCCGGAGGCAATCAGCGGCACGTGGCAGACCGCGCGGACTTTTTTCAGCTGCTCGAGGTCATACCCGTTACGCACGCCGTCCTGGTTCATCATGTTCAGCACAATCTCACCCGCGCCGCGCTTCTGCACTTCCTGCACCCAGTCCAGCGTTTCCCATTGGGTGACACGCGTCCGGCTCTCATCACCGGTATACTGGTTGACGTGATATTTACCGGTTGCAGCGTCATACCAGGTGTCGATCCCAACCACAATGCACTGCACGCCAAAGCGATCGGCCAGACGAGTAATCAACTCCGGGTCGGCCAGGGCAGGGGAGTTGATGGAAATCTTGTCGGCACCAAAAGAGAGAATTTTGGCCGCGTCGTCAGCGGACTTAATCCCGCCCGCGACACAGAACGGAATATCAATCACTTCCGCCACGCGCGCGACCCAGCTTTTGTCGACCACGCGACCATCGCTTGAGGCGGTGATATCGTAAAAGACTAGTTCGTCTGCGCCTTCATCGGCATAACGTTTTGCCAGCGGAACGATGTCGCCAATAATCTCGTGGTTGCGGAACTGCACGCCTTTCACAACCTGACCGTCGCGTACGTCAAGACAAGGGATTATCCGTTTTGCCAGCATTGAATCGCCTCCGTTACAGTAAATTTACCTTCCAGCAGGGCACGGCCTACAATCACACCCTTTACACCGGTACCGCGCAGCGCAGCCACGTCGTCTATATCGCCGATGCCGCCTGAAGACTGGAACGCCACCTGCGGATAACGTGCACAAACCTCTTCATACAGCGAGACATTAGAGCCTGCCAGCGTACCGTCGCGAGAGATATCGGTGCACAGCACGTGCTTCAGGCCAACGGGCAGATACATCTCGACCAGTTCTTCCAGCGTTACCCCGGAGTTTTCCTGCCAGCCGCTGATCGCCACCTGCTTATTACCTTGTTCGTCAATGCGAACGTCCAGCGCCAGCACCAGCGCATCGGCGCCGAAGCGGCGGAACCAGCCTTTCACGGTCTCAGGATCGTTGACCGCGGTTGAGCCTACCACCACGCGCGCCACGCCTGCATCCAGCAGTGCCGCAACGTCCTCTTCCGTACGCACGCCGCCGCCGACCTGTACGGGCACATTAACGCCAGCAACCAGGTTTTTCAGCAGCGGGATCTGGCGTTTCGCCGGATCTTTCGCGCCCGTCAAATCCACCAGATGCAATACCTGCGCGCCCTGAGCCGCATAATCCTGCAGACGCGGCAGCGGGTCGTTCCCGTAGTCACGCTGCTGGCCGTAATCGCCCTGATGCAGACGGACAACCGTGCCGTCAATTAAATCTAAAGCGGGAATGATCATCACATCTCCAGGAAGTTTTTCAGCAACTGCGCGCCCGCGGCGCCCGAACGTTCCGGGTGAAACTGCACGCCGAAGAAATTGTCTTTCTGCACCGCGGCAGTAAATGCCTCGCCGTAGTTGCACTGGGCGATGGTATGGGCGTTCACCGGCATGGCGTAGCTGTGCACGAAGTAAAAATACGCACCGTCTTCGATGCCGCGAAACAGACGGTCACCTGCTTTCGCGTAAACGCGGTTCCACCCCATATGCGGTAGCGGCAGGCCGTGGTCGGTCATTTTCGGTACGTCTTCGTCAATAATACCCAGCAGGTCAACGCCGTTGCTCTCTTCGCTGCGGCGACCCAGAAGCTGCATGCCTAAGCAAATCCCCAGTACCGGTTGGGTACAGGCTTTGATCAAATCGACCAGCTCGCGCTCGTGGATCTGATCCATCGCCGCCTGGGCGGTGCCTACGCCGGGCAGGAAAAGCTTGTCGGCGCGCAATACCACGTCCGGATCACGGCTCACCACCGGCTCGTAGCCGTGGCGCGCAATGGCCGATTTGACGGAGTTCAGGTTGGCGCATCCGGTATCCAGAATCACCACGTTCATCACAGCACTCCTTTCGACGAGGGAAGGGCGTCACCTTCCACGCGGATCGCCTGACGCAGCGTACGGCCAAAGGCTTTAAACAGACTTTCCACGCGGTGGTGATCGTTTTTGCCTTTCGTTTTCAGATGCAACGTCAGGCCCATGGTGTAGGACAAGGAACGGAAGAAATGCTCCACCATTTCGGTGCTGAGATCGCCCACGCGCTGATAGGTGAAGTCGGCTTTGTATTCCAGGTGCGGACGACCGGAGATGTCCATCGCGCAGCGCGCCAGACATTCGTCCATCGGCAGAACAAAACCAAAACGGTTGATGCCGCGTTTGTCGCCGAGCGCCAGCTTCAGGGCTTCACCCAGCGCCAGACCGGTATCTTCTACGGTGTGGTGATCGTCAATGTAAAGGTCACCCTTCACCGAGATTTCCATGCGGAAACCGCCGTGCGTGGCAATCTGGTCCAGCATATGGTCAAAGAAACCGACACCGGTGTGGATCTTGCTGCCGCCTTCACGGTCCAGCCAGACCTTCACATCAATCTGTGTCTCTTTGGTGTTGCGTTCAACGTGCGAGTAGCGGTCACGTTTTGTCAGCTGTTCGCCAATCTTTGCCCAGCCAAGATTGTTGCGGTCGTAGCGAAGCCCCGCAATGCCCATATTTTCCGCCAGCGTAATATCAGTGATGCGATCCCCGATGACATAGCTGTTGGTTTTATCCAGCATATCCTCAGCCAGATAGCGCTCAACCAGCTTCACTTTTGGCTTACGGCAGTCGCACTCATCGGCTGGCATGTGCGGGCAAATCAGTACCTCATCGAACACTACGCCCTGAGAGGTCAACACCTGCATCATTAAATTATGGGGGCCGTCAAAGTCTGCCTGCGGGAAGCTGTCGGTACCCAGACCGTCCTGGTTGGTGATCATCACCAGCTTATAACCGGCTTTTTGCAGCGTAAGCAGCACCGGTATCACGTCCGGTTCAAAAGCCAGTTTGTCGAAACGATCGACCTGAAAATCGGCTGGTGGCTCCGAAATAAGGGTGCCGTCACGATCGATGAAAAGGATCTTCTGGGTCATACTTTCTCCGCTTTCAGGGCGTCAATCACGCGCTGGCTCTCTGCACGGGTGCCTACGGTAATGCGCAGGCAGCCGCTCAGGGAAGGTTGTTTATTCTGGTCTCGTAAGATAATGCCCTGATCCCACAAAGATTTAAATACGGCACTCGAGGCGGTAAAACGCACCAGGATGTAATTGGTTTCCGAGTCAAACACCTGCTCCACGCACGCAATATCCTTCAGGGCGGTGACCAGGTACTGGCGTTCTTCCAGGATCTGCGCCACGCGTTCGCGCATCGCATTAATGCCCTGAGGCGTCAACGCCTGGGCCGCAATATCCGCAACCGGCGTAGAGAGTGGATACGGGGCGATGACTTTCAAAAGCAGGTCGATGACCGCTTTATTCGCCAGGGTGAATCCGCAGCGCAAGCCCGCGAGGGCGAAAGCCTTCGACAGTGTGCGCAACACAACAAGATGCGGATACTCCTCAAGCCAGCCTGTCAGCGTCGCCTGTGGGCAGAACTCAATATAGGCTTCGTCCGCCACCACCAGCGCTTTACCGCGCGTCATTTCCAGCAGGGTACGGATGTCCTGTGGCGTGATAATCTGCCCGGTTGGATTGTTCGGGCTGCAGACAAACACGACTTTTACGCCGTCAAGATTGTCGGCAATCCCCTGCAGATCCAGTTGCCAGTTCTCCAGCGCCTGCACGTTGCGGCACGCCACGCCGAAAGTTTCGGCGCTGACGCTGTACATGCCGTAGGTCGGCTGGCAGTACATTACTGCGTCTTTTCCCGGCTCGCAGAACGCGCGGATCAGCAGTTCAATGCCTTCGTCTGCCCCACGGCTGACCAGCACCTGCTCCGGTTTCACGCCTGCGTACTGGGCGTAGTTTTCGATTACCGCTTTCGGCTGACACTCCGGATAACGGTTCAACGTTTGCTGCGACAGCTCAAACTGCACCGCCGTCGGGAATTCGTTGGCGTTAAGCCAGACATCGCCTTTGCCACCCAGGCGGCGCGCGGACTGATAAGGCGTCAGGCGACGGACATTTTCGCGGGCTAATTCTTCAATGTTCATGCTTGCTCCTTCAGCGCTGCAACGCGCAGCGTAACGGCATTTTTGTGGGCAGTCAGACGTTCGGCGGCGGCCAGCGTCTCAATAGTTGAAGCCAGCGAGGCAAACCCTTCTCGGGAAAGTTCCTGCACGGTCATCCGTTTCTGGAAATCTGCCAGGCCCAGGCTGGAACAGGTTGAGGTATAGCCATACGTCGGCAGAACGTGGTTGGTACCAGAAGCGTAGTCGCCCGCGGATTCCGGTGACCAGTCGCCGAGGAACACCGAGCCAGCGCTGGTAATGCTGTCGACCAGATCGCGGGCGTTGCGGGTCTGAATAATCAGATGCTCCGGGCCGTACTGGTTGGAAATAGCAATGCACTGCTCCAGGTCACGCGCCACAATCAGGCGGCTGGCGGATAACGCCTGGCGTGCCGTGTCGGCACGGGGCAGGTCGGCAAGCTGACGCTCAACGGCCTCACCCACACGTTTAGCCATATCGGCGTCCGGTGTCAGCAAAATGACCTGGGAGTCCGGGCCGTGTTCAGCCTGTGAAAGCAGGTCGGACGCCACGAAATCCGGCGTTGCGCCGCTGTCGGCAATCACCAGTACCTCAGAAGGGCCGGCTGGCATATCAATTGCCGCACCGTCCAGACGCTGGCTGACCTGGCGCTTGGCTTCGGTTACATACGCGTTGCCCGGTCCAAAGATTTTGTCGACCTTCGGAATGGACTCAGTCCCGAACGCCAGGGCCGAAATGGCCTGAGCACCGCCCACTTTATAGACTGCCTGTACGCCGCACAGCTTTGCCGCATAAAGGATCTCATCGGCAATCGGTGGCGGAGAGCACAGCACCACTTTCTGGCATCCGGCGATACGCGCCGGGGTTGCGAGCATTAATACGGTTGAAAACAGCGGCGCTGAACCGCCAGGGATATAAAGCCCGACTGACGCTACCGGGCGCGTCACCTGCTGGCAACGCACGCCGGGCAGGGTTTCTACATCCACGGTCGGCAGTTTCTGCGCGACGTGGAAGGTCTCAATGTTTTTCACCGCGACGGCCATCGCCTGTTTGATGTCGTCACCGAGGCGGCTTTCCGCCTCTGCGATTTCCTGCCCGGTGACCTGTAGCGCGCCCACTTCGGTTTTATCAAACTTTGCACTGTATTCACGCAGCGCGTCATCGCCACGCGTTTTGACGCTATCAAGGATCTCCGCCACGGTGCGGGAGATGCTTTCGGAGGCGGAAATCGCCGGGCGCATCAGCAGCTCGCGCTGCTGTGCGTCGCTACAGGTATTCCAGTCGATGATTGTGTTAAAACGCATGGCCGTTACTCCATCATCTTCTCAATTGGCAGCACCAGAATGGAGCTTGCGCCCAGTGCCTTCAGTTTTTCCATGGTTTCCCAGAAGAGGGTTTCGCTACTGACCATGTGCATTGCCACGCGCTGCTGATCGCCCGCCAGCGGCAGAATGGTTGGACGTTCTGCGCCCGGCAGCAGGGCAATCACTTCATCCAGACGCTCGGTCGGCGCATGCATCATGATGTATTTTGATTCACGTGCCTGAATCACGCCCTGAATACGGGTCAGCAGTTTGTCGATGAGCTGCTGCTTGGCATCGGCCATATCGCCATCACGCTGGATCAGACACGCTTTGGAGCGGTAAATCACTTCGACCTCGCGCAGGCCGTTCGCTTCCAGCGTCGCGCCGGTAGAGACGAGGTCACAGATAGCGTCCGCCAGACCCGCACGCGGTGCCACTTCAACCGAGCCGTTCAGCAGGCAGGATTTAAACTGCACGCCTTTCTGATCCAGATAACGCTTTAACAGGTGAGGGTAGGAGGTGGCGATACGTTTGCCATTCAGCGCGGCCGGACCGTCCCAGGGTTCATCAACCGGCGTTGCCAGCGACAGGCGGCAGCCGCCAAAGTCCAGACGACGCAGGGTGAAGTAACGCGGGTCTTCGCCCTGTGCACGGCGGGTCAGCAATTCTTCTTCCAGCACGTTTTCACCAATAATGCCGAGATCAACGACGCCATCCATGACCAGGCCTGGAATATCGTCATCACGCACGCGCAGAATGTCGATCGGCATGTTTTCAGCCAGAGCAATCAGGCGCTGGGTGTGCAGGTTGATTTTAATCCCGCAGCGGGCCAGCAGTTCGCGTGAATCATCACTCAAACGACCTGATTTTTGAATAGCTATGCGTAAGCGTGAGTTATCTAACATTCTTTATTCCTCGTTAACCTGTTTTAACCTGTCTGAATTTGGTCCAAAAAAAGCCCCCGGAAGAAGATCTTCCGGGGGCTTTATCATGCGTTCATGCACCACTGGAAGATCCAAACGTCTTCCAGCACACATCGCCTGAAAGACTAGTCAGGATGATGGTGATGATGGTGGTGTTTAAATTGAACGCGTGTCATATAAATTCTCGATGAATGCTTATTCATTTGATGTCTTTTAACCTAAACCAGTTGTGTGACAGATTGCAAGGGCTTTTTTTGATCATTAATTCATTTCATATTGATGCTATGAATTGTGTGTTCTGCCAGGCTGGCGTAGCCTTATGAAAGACGAGTGAGAGTCAGGAGAATTCGCATGAAAAAGGTCGCGATTGTCGGTTTGGGCTGGCTGGGAATGCCGCTGGCGATGTCATTAGCCGCGAAAGGCTGGCAGGTGACCGGGAGCAAAACGACGAGGGATGGGGTCGAAGCGGCACGCATGTGCGGTATTGATGGCGTTGAACTGCGTCTGGAACCGGAGCTGGTGTGTGATGCGGACGATCTGGACACGCTGATGAACGTCGATGCGCTGGTGATTACGCTACCCGCGCGGCGCAGCGGCCCGGGTGAATCATTCTATCTGCAGGCGATGCAGGAGATTGTCGACAGTGCCCTTGCGCACCATGTTCCGCGTATCATTTTTACCAGTTCGACGTCGGTCTATGGCGATGCTCCGGGCGTAATGAAAGAAGGAACTGAGCGCCGTCCGGTGACCGCGAGTGGCAAGGTCCTTAAAGAGCTGGAAGACTGGCTGCATAATTTGCCCGGCACGCAGGTGGATATCGTCCGTCTGGCGGGGCTGGTCGGCCCCGGGCGGCATCCGGGACGCTTTTTTGCCGGGAAATCGGCGCCGGACGGGCAACATGTCGTCAATCTTGTTCATCTTGAGGATGTTATTGCCGCGATTGAGCTACTCTTAAAAGCTCCAAAAGGTGGACACATCTATAATATATGTGCACCTTCTCATCCTTCGCGCAGCACGTTTTACCCGCTAATGGCGCGTCAGCTTGGCCTGGCTCCGCCGGTTTTTGCTGAGGCAAAGGACGAAAGCAAAGGCAAAATTGTTGATGGCAATCGCATTTGTCATGAGCTGGGGTTTGAGTATCAATATCCCGATCCGCTGGTGATGCCCATGGAATAAGTCCCGCAGCGGAAACGATCGCACACCGGAAGGGGGCGAGCATGAAACCGCTGCTGGATGTTCTTATTATTCTGGATGCACTGGAAAAAGAGGGGAGCTTTGCGGCTGCTTCAGCAAAGCTCTATAAAACCCCTTCGGCATTGAGTTACACCGTTCAAAAACTGGAAAGCGATCTTAATATCCAAATCCTCGATCGCACCGGACATCGCGCGCGTTTTACCCGTACCGGACAGATGCTGCTGGAAAAAGGCCGCGAAGTCCTGCACACCGTTCGTGAACTGGAAAAACAGGCCGTCAAGCTCCACCAGGGATGGGAGAACGAGCTGGTCATTGGCGTGGATGATACCTTCCCGTTCTCTCTTTTGACCCCGCTGATCGAAGCGTTTTATCAACATCACAGCGTCACCCGGCTTATCTTCATCAACGGTGTGCTTGGCGGCTCCTGGGATGCCTTAACGCAGGGCAGGGCAGATATTTTTGTCGGGGCATTGCATGAGCCCCCCCAGCTGAGTGAATTTGGCTTTGCCCGACTTGGCGTGCTGGAGCAGGTGTTCGCCGTGGCGCCTCATCATCCGCTGGCTCAGGAGCCAGAGCCCCTTAACCGCCGCGTGATTAAAGGCTATCGCGCCATCGTGGTGGGGGATAACGCTCGCCCGGAATGTTCGGTTTCCTCGCAACTGCTTGATGAGCAGGAAGCCATCACGGTTTTTGACTTTAAAACTAAGCTGGAACTGCAAATTAGTGGACTCGGCTGCGGCTACTTACCGCGCTATCTGGCGCAGCGGTTTATTGATAGCGGTGCGCTTGTTGAAAAACAGGTACTTGCTCAAAGCAGTAACGAATCGGTATGGATGGGCTGGAATGAACAAACCGCCGGGCTTGCGAGCGCCTGGTGGCGGGATGAAATTTTAGCAAATAGTGCTATCGCGGCAATTTACTCTCAGCCCGGCGTCCAGAAATCAGCCAGTTAGCAGAAAGAAAACGGCCCGGTGCGTTGCAAAGTATTGCCTTTTGTATCCGATGTGGGGCAAAATGCCGCCGCTGCAACCAAATGAATAATCGACGATATAAAAGGCGTCGGTTATTTTTTTTTGCATGTACGAAACGAAACTAAAAACCAAGAGGCCGGGCTTCGTACCGGATAGATATTTACTAAAATCCGACAGTTGTTGTCGCTGAGGAAGAAAGAAATGGGGCAATTTTTCGCTTACGTGGCGGTTATCACCGTAAAGGAGAATAACTATGTCGCATAACGCAACTCCAAACACCTCTCGCGTGGAATTACGTAAAACGCTTACGTTGATTCCGGTTGTTATGATGGGCCTTGCCTATATGCAACCGATGACGCTGTTCGATACATTCGGTATCGTATCGGGCCTCACCAACGGTCACGTTGCGACGGCGTACGCCTTCGCACTTGTCGCGATCCTCTTTACCGCGCTGAGCTACGGAAAACTGGTCCGCCGTTTCCCGTCAGCAGGCTCTGCGTACACCTATGCTCAAAAATCCATTAGCCCGGCAGTTGGCTTTATGGTGGGCTGGTCATCTCTGCTGGACTACCTGTTCATGCCGATGATCAACATTCTGCTGGCAAAAATTTACTTTGAAGCGCTGGTGCCTTCCGTGCCGTCGTGGATCTTTGTTGTCGCGCTGGTGGCCTTTATGACCATTTCTAACCTGCGCAGCATCAAGACCGTGGCAAACTTCAACACCCTGATTGTTATTCTGCAGATGGGCATCGTGGCAGTTATCGTCGGCCTGATCATCTACGGTGTTTCTCACGGTGAAGGTGCGGGCACGCTGACCAGCACGCGTCCATTCTGGTCTGAAGGCGCACATGTTGTGCCGATGATTACCGGTGCGACGATTCTGTGCTTCTCGTTCCTGGGCTTTGACGGTATCTCTTCTCTGTCAGAAGAGACCAAAGATGCTGAGCGCGTGATCCCGAAAGCGATTTTCCTGACGGCGCTGATTGGCGGCCTGATCTTCATCGGTGCCTCCTACTTCCTGCAGCTGTACTTCCCGGATATCTCTCGCTTTAAAGATCCGGATGCGTCGCAGCCTGAAATCATGCTTTATGTTGCGGGTAAAACGTTCCAGTGGGGCGTGCTGATTTTCTCCAGCGTGACCGTACTGGCATCCGGTATGGCAGCACACGCAGGCGTTTCTCGTCTGATGTATGTTATGGGCCGTGACGGCGTGTTCCCGACTCGCTTCTTCGGTTATGTGCATCCAAAATGGCGTACTCCGGCGTGGAACGTGCTGTTGGTTGGCGCGATTGCACTGATGGCGATTAAATTCGACCTGGTGACTGCAACTGCGCTGATTAACTTCGGTGCGCTGGTGGCGTTCACCTTCGTTAACCTCTCCGTGATCTCGCAGTTCTGGATCCGTGAAAAGCGCAACAAAACGCTGAAAGACCACTTCAACTATCTGGTGTTGCCAGTGTGTGGTGCGCTGACGGTGGGTGCGCTGTGGATCAACCTTGAAGAGAGCTCTATGATTCTGGGGCTGATCTGGGGCGGTATCGGCCTGGTTTACCTGGCCTGCGTAACGAAGAGCTTCCGTAACCCGGTTCCTCAGTACGAAGACGTTGCGTGATGACTCGCCGGGTGGCGCTAGCGCTTACCCGGCCTACAAAACATCACTCCTGTAGGCCCGTGTAAGCGAAGCGCCACCGGGCAAAAAAAAGCGGAGACCATCGTCTCCGCTTTTTTTATGTCTGATTTTCAGACTATCTCTTGTGCGTACTGGAACAGCGCTTTCAGCAGCGCCTGTTTCTCTGCATTCCCTTCGTACTGACCGTAAAGCATCTCCAGCTCCTGGGCGTAGTGGTGCAGATACTCTGGCGTAAACACGTTACGACGATGCTGCAGCCAGCGCTCCTGCTCTGTTTCATCCAGCGTGCCGGGGTAGTTACGTGCGCGGTAATTAAACATCAGCTTTTCGATGCGTTTATCGGCGAAAGTGATGTCCAGCGCCGGCAGGTTGCGCGGCTCGGTTTGCAGGACAATATTCATCGCTGCACGGTCGGCATCGCTGAAGAAGCCGTTGTAGAGCTGTGCATCGACGTTTTCCGACGGCACAAACGGCTCCGCTTCGGCGAAGATCGCGACCACTTTCTCGCGTACCTGCGGATTTTCGCGCAGCACTTTCAGGTTATCCAGGCAGTGCTGACGGTTAATGCCCAGCCTGTCAGCATCCTCCGGGCGCAGCGTATTCGCCTGCGCCAGTACCGGACATTTATTGATATGCACCAGTTTGACCGGCACCGCGGGCAGGTCACCAAGCTCATTTTTCGGGGTGTAGAGCCGTTCGCGCAGGGTATCGCTGTCAAGTTCCAGCAGCGGCGAAATATCGCCCGCTAAATCCACCATGATAACGGCGTTACGGTTGTCCGGATGCCACGCCAGCGGTGCCACCCAGCTTGTATTGCCGCGCCAGGCACCGAACATACCGGAGATATGCACCAGGGGTTTCATCTGCGGCACGTCGATAAGGGTCATGAGCTTCTGCTTGCTGCGATGGCTCAGCAAATACTCAAACAGCCGGGGCTGCGCGGCTTTCACCAGCTTCGCCATGGCAATAGTGGCATAGACGTCCGCCATTGCGTCGTGGGCATTGCTGTGCTCAATGCCATTAGCGCGCGTCAGGTGTTCCAGGCGGAAGCTCGTCAGACCTTCCTCATTTTCCGGCCAGTTGATGCCTTCAGGACGCAGGGCATAACAGGCGCGCATGATATCCAGCAGATCCCAGCGCGAGTTGCGGTTCTGCCAGCTCCAGGCGTACGGATCGTAGAAGTTGCGATAGAAAACGTTGCGGGTCACTTCGTCATCGAAACGGATGTTGTTGTAACCGACCACGCAGGTATTGGGGACGGTAAACAGATCGTGGATGCGGCGGGCGAATTCCGCCTCGTTCACCCCTTTCTCCCGCGCTTCCTGAGGGGTGATCCCGGTGACCATGACCGCGCCTGGCTGCGGCAGGTAATCATCAGCAGGTTTGCAGTAAAAGACCTCAGGCTCGCCAATGATGTTGAATTCGTCGTCGGTACGGATGGCGGCAAACTGCGCCGGTCGGTCCAGCGCCGGGTGCGTGCCAAAGGTTTCATAGTCGTGGAATAAAAAAGTGGGGCGTGCGGCAGAGTCAGACACCAGTAATACCATCCTGTTAAAAAATGACGCCACTATGGTAAACGATCGTGCGGGTCAGACCGAATAAAAAGCGCCGCCGTGGTGCAAATTTGCGAGACAGATTCAGCGTGAAACCTGCGTTCTGTCACATTTTTTTGCAATTAAGCCAGGTAACGACATCAGAACTCCCGTAAAAAGGTCATCGATTTTTAATGACCTGAGGATATACCGTTGAAACGCCGTCTGTTTATTGCTGTTTCTTTACTCGCTTCGAGTATCTCATCTGCTTTTGCGGCCGAACCGCTGGATTTTTCCCCGCAGCCTCCGGCCATTCAGGCGGGCTCCTGGGTGCTGATGGATTACACGACTGGTCAGATCTTAACGGCGGGCAACGAACATCAACAACGTAATCCGGCGAGCCTTACTAAGCTGATGACGGGTTATGTGGTTGATCGGGCCATTGATAGCCATCGCATTACGCCGGATGACATTGTCACCGTAGGCCGTGACGCATGGGCCAAAGGGAACCCGGTTTTTGACGGATCATCCCTGATGTTCCTGAAAGAGGGCGATCGCGTCTCCGTGCGGGACTTAAGCCGCGGGCTGATTGTGGATTCCGGCAACGACGCCTGCGTGGCGCTGGCCGATCACGTAGCGGGTGGGCAGCCGCAGTTTGTGAAGATGATGAACGACTATGTGCAGAAGCTGAACCTGCGCGATACGCACTTTGAAACCGTCCATGGGCTTGATGCGCCGGGTCAACACAGCTCGGCCTATGACCTGGCCGTTCTCTCCCGGGCTATCATTCACGGTGAGCCTGAGTTTTACCATATGTACAGCGAAAAGAGTCTCACCTGGAACGGGATCACCCAGCAAAACCGTAACGGCCTGCTGTGGGATAAAACCATGAACGTGGATGGCCTCAAAACGGGGCACACTTCTGGCGCGGGCTTTAACCTGATTGCTTCCGCCGTTGACGGTCAGCGCCGTTTAATCGCGGTGGTGATGGGGGCGGACAGCCCGAAAGGGCGCGAAGACCAGGCCCGGAAACTGCTGCACTGGGGTCAGCAGAATTTCGATACGGTGCAGATTCTGCACAGCGGTAAAAAAGTAGGGACAGAACGTATCTGGTACGGTGATAAAGAACAGGTAAATCTGGGTACGGATCAGGACTTCTGGCTGGCTTTACCGAAAGCGGAAGTGGCGAACATTAAGGCGAAATACGTTCTGGATAAAAAAGAGCTGGAAGCGCCGATTGCCGCACATCAGCGGGTTGGGGAGATCCAGCTCTATGACCGCGACAAAGTGGTGGCACACTGGCCGCTGGTCACGCTGGAACGTGTTGATAAGGGTGGGATTTTCTCTCGCCTCAGTGATTACCTGCACCAAAAAATCTAACCTTTCTGAGCAGACTGGCAGGGTTGCGAGTCTGCTCACATAATAAACACTCCTCGTTTGCCGATAATATTGTTCCTGTTTTATGGTGTATAAATATACAGTAATAAGCGGAGGCAGTATGGACTACAGCATCAAGCAGCAACAGAAGCGTAAGATTGCGGGTTTTCATCTTGTTGGGCCGTGGGAAAAAACGGTTAAGCAGGGATTTGAACAGCTGGTCATGTGGGTGGACGGACGTCACATTGAGCCGCTGGAGTGGGTGGCGGTCTACTACGATAATCCTGATGAGGTCCCGGCGGAAAAACTGCGCTGTGATACGGCCGTTACGGTACCGGAGGATTTTGTTATCCCGGATAACAGCGAAGGCGTCATGATGACGGAAATCGCGGCGGGTGATTATGCCGTGGCCACGGCGCGTGTGGAAAACTACGACTTTGCAACACCGTGGTATCAGTTCTTCAATTCCCTGTTGCAGGACAATAAATACCAGATGGCGCTCAAACCCTGCTTCGAACGCTATCTCAATGATGGCAACGCGGACGGTTACTGGGATATCGAAATGTTTATCGCGGTAGAGCACAAAACGGCTTAAGCCTGCTAAATGAAGGGTTTTTCAGCCGGGTGTGATCCGCCCGGCTGAAAACACAGTACAATTGTGATTTGCCGTGTAGCTGGAGAGCGGGTGTGCGTCCCGACAAATCATTAACGCCGTTTGAAATTCGTCTATACAAACATTACCGCGTGGTGCATGGGTGCCGCATTGCGCTGGCGTTCGTATTGACCTTTATACTGGTCCGACTGCTGGATGTTCCGGAGGGGACGTGGCCGCTGATCACGCTGGTGGTGGTGATGGGGCCTATCTCATTTTGGGGGAACGTTGTTCCTCGCGCCTTCGAGCGGATCGGCGGTACCGTTCTTGGCTCTGCGCTGGGGCTTATTGCCCTGAAGCTGGAGCTTATCTCATTTCCGGTCATGCTGGCATGGTGCGGTGCGGCCATGTTCCTCTGCGGTTGGCTGGCGTTGGGCAAACGCCCCTATCAGGCGCTGCTGATTGGTATCACCCTTGCGGTGGTGGTCGGCGCACCGGCCGGGGATATGACCACGGCGCTCTGGCGAAGCGGGGATGTCATCCTGGGCTCGCTGCTTGCCATGCTGTTTACCGGCATCTGGCCGCAGCGCGCTTTTTTGCACTGGCGTATCCAGATGGCCAGCTATGTCACCTCGTTTAACCGCGTTTACCAGGCCGGTTTTTCCCCCAATCTGGTTGAGCGCCCCCGGCTGGAAAAGCATCTGCAAACCATCCTTAATGACGTGGTCAAAATGCGCGGCCTGATTACCCCCGCCAGCAAAGAGACCCATATTCAGAAAGCGATTTTCGAGGCTATTCAGACCGTAAGCCGCAATCTGGTCTGCATGCTTGAGCTGCAGATTAACGCGCACTGGGCTTCTCGCCCAAGCCATCTGCTGATGCTCAACGCACATACGCTGAAAGAGACACAGCAGATGACGCAGCAAACCCTGTTGACCATCGCTCATGCGCTCTATGAAGGCAACCCGCAGCCGATACTGGCGAACAGCGAGCGTCTGAATGACATTGTGGCGGAGCTGAAAACGCTTATTAGCGAGCGGCAGGGTGATAACGTGGCGGAAACGCCCATTCATGGCTATGTCTGGTTGAGCCTGGAACTGGCCCGGCAGCTTGAACTGTTATCGCACCTCATTTGCCGGGCGCTGCGCAAATAAAACGCGGATGTGACGCCTGCTGCTTCGATTCAGCAGCAATTGGGGTTATGATAGCGTTAAACGATATAGTCATTGTCATTCGCAGCCGCTGTCAGTAAGGTTATTGATACAACGGTTGCTTTAACGAATCCGAATCTCACATTATCAGGGGTGTAAAAATGGAAACTACCAAGCCTTCGTTCCAGGATGTTCTGGAATTCGTCCGCCTGTTCCGTCGCAAAAACAAACTGCAGCGTGAAATCCAGGACGTTGAGAAGAAGATCCGTGACAACCAGAAACGTGTCCTGCTGCTCGACAACCTGAGCGACTACATCAAGCCAGGCATGAGCGTTGAAGCTATTCAGGGCATCATCGCCAGCATGAAGAGCGACTATGAAGACCGCGTGGATGACTACATCATCAAAAATGCTGAGCTGTCCAAAGAGCGTCGCGATATCTCTAAAAAGCTGAAAGTGATGGGCGAAATCAAAAACGGCGAAGCAAAAAGCGAGTAATCGCAGTGAATGGTGAAAAAGGCTCTCTGGTGACAGAGAGCCTTTTTTATTTTAGTAGGTCGGGTAAGGCGCAGCCGCCACCTGACAATTTTATCAGGCACAGAAAAGCAAAAAGCCTGCTTTAAAAGCAGGCTTTTTAAATTTGGCTCCTCTGACTGGACTCGAACCAGTGACATACGGATTAACAGTCCGCCGTTCTACCGACTGAACTACAGAGGAATCGTTGTGGAGGCTTATCTTAGCGGCGAAAAAACTTTTGTCAAACCTGATCTTAGAGAAAATCGACTGACTGCTGAATCTGTCGTCAGTTTGTTGTAAATCCACACATCTTTTTCAGGAAAATACTTTGCAGGATGAGCATTTCTCCCCCATCATTTGAAATGGAGTTTCAACTTTTCTCGCTAAGGTCCATTTTGAACGTCACTGCTCCTCTGCGCCAGGCGATCATGCGCACGCCCTGGTACGCAAAACGTAAAAGCTATCGTGTCCTCTTCTGGCGTGAAATCACCCCCCTTGCGGTGCCTATCTTTCTGGAGAATACCTGCGTACTGCTCATGGGGGTGTTGAGCACCTTCCTTGTCAGCTGGCTGGGGAAAGAGGCGATGGCGGGGGTTGGGCTGGCGGACAGCTTCAACATGGTGGTGATGTCCTTCTTCGCGGCTATCGACCTTGGGACAACGGTCGTGGTGGCCTTCAGCCTCGGCAAGCTTGACCCCAAACGGGCCCGCGAGGCGGCTCGCCAGTCGCTGATGATCATGACCATTTTTTCGATCGTTCTGGCGGCGGTGATCCACTATTTCGGTAAAGAGATTATCGACGTTGTCGCCGGGGAAGCCACGAACGAGGTGAAGGACCTGGCGCTAACCTACCTCGAAATGACCGTCATAAGCTATCCGGCCGCAGCCATCGCGCTGATTGGCAGTGGCGCGCTGCGCGGGGCAGGTAACACCAAAATCCCGCTGCTGATCAACGGCGGGATGAATATCCTGAATATCATCATCAGCAGCGTGCTGATCTACGGCGTGTTTTCATGGGATGGGTTGGGGTTCGTCGGTGCCGGTCTGGGGCTAACCATTTCTCGCTACATTGGTGCTGCGGCGATTATCGGGGTGCTGATGACGGGCATCACGCCTTCGCTGTGCCTTACGCTGAAAAGCTACTTCCGACCCTTTAACTTCGCCATTATCTGGGAAGTGATGGGGATTGGTATTCCCGCCAGTATTGAATCAGTGCTGTTTAACGGCGGTAAGCTGCTGACGCAGATGTTTGTCGCCGGTATGGGGACCGACGTTATCGCCGGTAACTTTATCGCCTTCTCCATCGCCTCGCTGATTAACCTGCCGGGTAACGCGCTGGGTTCTGCCTCGACCATCATCACGGGCAAACGGCTCGGGAAAGGGCAGATAGGCCAGGCGGAACGTCAGCTGCGCCACGTGTTCTGGCTGTCAACGATTGGCCTAACGGCGATCGCCTGGGGAACCGCCCCCTTTGCCGGGCTGATGGCCGCGTTTTATACCCATGAACAGGATGTGAAAGAGGTTGTTAAGATCCTTATCTGGCTCAATGCCGCGTTTATGCCCATCTGGGCGGCCTCATGGGTGCTACCCGCGGGTCTGAAAGGGGCGCGTGATGCTCGTTTTGCGATGTGGGTGTCGATGCTCGGCATGTGGGGATGTCGGGTTGTGGCGGGTTATACGTTAGGTGTGGTACTTGGCTGGGGCGTGGTGGGTGTCTGGCTGGGAATGTTCCTTGACTGGGCCGTGCGCGGGGCGCTGTTCTACTGGCGTATGGTCAGCGGGCGCTGGCTATGGAAATATCCGCGACAAAATGCCTGACAAATGTGCGAAATGGAGAATAAATCGGCAAACGATCGGAAATCTGCATTCTGCCTTTGACATCCCGGGGGAGCATCGATAATATGCGCCCCGTTCACACGATTCCTCTGTAGTTCAGTCGGTAGAACGGCGGACTGTTAATCCGTATGTCACTGGTTCGAGTCCAGTCAGAGGAGCCAAATTTAAAAAGCCTGCTTTTAAAGCAGGCTTTTTGCTTTTTAATCTCTGGAAGTATTGCCCGGTGGCGCTGCGCTTACCGGGCCTACTTGTTCCGTAGGCCGGGTAAGGCAAAGCCGCCATCCGGCAAAAGCCGCACTATCGAGCCAAACTAATCGGCGCCGTCGCCTCAATCAGCCACGGACGCGCCTCGCTATTCACCAGCGGTGACAGCGCCTCGCGAACCTGCTGATGATATTCATCCAGCCACTGCTTTTCCTGCCCGGTCAACAGCTGCAATTCCACCTGGCTTAAATCAATCGGGATCAGCGTTAGCGAAGAAAACGTGCAGAACCCCGGGCGGCTTTCAACAATTTCCACCTGGTTTTCAATGCGGATACCGTGGCTGCCGCCCAGATAATACCCCGGTTCAATGGTCATGATATTGCCCGCCACCAGTGGCCAGGGGTTAACCTTTTTGGCGATGCGGTGTGGGTTTTCATGGATAAGAAGCTGATGCCCCACGCCATGTCCCGTTCCGTGATCGTAATCCAGCCCCATTTCCCACAGCGGACGTCGCGCGAAAGCGTCCAGCTGATGCCCGTGTGTGCCGGATGGGAACTGCAGGGTTATCAGCGACAGAAAGCCTCTCAGTACGGCGGTATAATGCATACGCTGCTGCGGGGGAACATGACCCCAGGCAAGCGTGCGCGTGGCGTCGGTGGTGCCGTTAGTGTACTGACCGCCAGAATCATTCAGGTAAAAATGATCGTGGCCGATGGGTTTGTTGCTGGCCTCGCTGGAGTGATAGTGGCACATCGCCGCGTTGCTCGAAGAGGCGGAAATGGTCGCAAAGCTCTGCTCGATAAAGCCGGGCTGCTGTTTACGGAACGCGAGCTGTTGCGCCTGTACTTCGAGCTCGGTTAACGGATTCCCAGCCGCTTCACGTCGCGGCACTTCACGGCTCAGCCAGGCCAGGAAGTTGACCCACGCGGCGCCGTCCTGGTGATGACATTCACGATACCCTGCCAGCTCGACCGGGTTTTTGGTGGCTTTCAGCAGGGTGATCGGATCGGTCTGCCAGACGATCTCCCCCTGGGGTTCAATGGCGAAGCGCAGGGCTACCGGTGCGGAATCGGCATCGACCATCACTCGTTTACCTTCCGCAATTTCTCGGCAGCGTTCGATAAAGGCGTCCTGTGGCGCAGTGGCGAGCGTGTTACGCACGGCTTCGGGCAGGGCGCTGAGCTTAATGTCGTTAACAAACCACTCCACGTGACCGTCGCGACGCAACAGGGCAAAAGAGAGCGGTACCGGGCTGGTGGGGATATCTGACCCGCGTACGTTGAGCAGCCAGGCAATGTTATCCGGCAGCGTAACCGCCAGATAATCAGCATTGTTCGCGGCCAGCACGGCGGCAACGCGCTGACGTTTGTCTTCGCTGCTTTCACCGCTTACCGCAACCGGCATTTCACGGATCGGCCCCGCCGGTGCGGCAGGACGATCGATCCAGAGCGTGTCAAACGGTGAGGCATTCAGCGGGACGAGCTCACACGGCGTGGCAGAAAGTTGCGTAAACTCGGTATTTGTCATCAGCAGTGGATCAAAACCGATGCGCGTGACGGGCTCGACGTTTGCCGCCAGCCATGCTGCCAGCGGTTCATTGTGCAGATGATGAATTTCAATCTCATCCAGGTTGACCTGAACGCGGGCCTGCACCTGATAGCGCCCGTCGACGAACAGCAACGCCTTGTCTTTCAGAACCAGCGCCAGGCCAGCCGAGCCGTCAAAGCCCGTCAGCCAGGCCAGTTTTTCATCATACGGCGCGCAGTATTCACTCTGCCAGGCATCCGCGCGCGGGACGATCATCCCGTCGAGATGGTTTTCCTGAAGCCACCGGCGCAGGGCCGCTAAGGGTGATGAGGTTGACATGCATTTTCCTTAATAGTTATCAGCGGAACGGTGGCTCGTTGAAGGTACGCAACTTGCGGGAATGCAGTTTGTCACCTTCCGCCCGCAGCAAATCAATGGCGCGAATGCCAATTTGCAGATGTTCGGATATCGCCCCTTCATAGAAGCGGTTGGCCTGACCCGGCAGCTTGATTTCGCCATGCAGCGGCTTATCGGACACGCAGAGCAAGGTGCCGTAAGGCACGCGGAAGCGATACCCCTGCGCGGCAATGGTGGCGCTTTCCATATCAATCGCCACCGCACGGCTCAGGTTGAACCGCAGCGCGGAGGCGGAGTAACGCAGCTCCCAGTTACGGTCATCGGTAGTGACCACCGTACCGGTGCGCAGGCGCTGCTTAACCTCTTCACCGGGCATGCCGCTCACCTCTTTGGTGGCGTCATACAGCGCGCGCTGCACCTCAGCGATGCTCGGAATCGGAATGTCTGGCGGCAGCACGGCGTCGAGAACGTGGTCGTCGCGTAAGTAGGCGTGGGCCAGCACGTAATCGCCAATCAGCTGGCTTTCGCGCAGGCCGCCGCAATGGCCGATCATCAGCCAGACGTCCGGGCGCAGTACCGCCAGATGGTCGCAGATGGTTTTGGCGTTCGACGGCCCCACGCCGATGTTGATCAGCGTGATGCCCTGGCCGTCGGCGGTGATCAGGTGCCAGGCAGGCATCTGGTGCTTTTTCCATGCCAGGTCGGAAATGGCCTGCTCGGGCGCTTCGGTCTCTGCGGTGATCCAGATCCCGCCCGCACAGGAGAGCGCGATGTACGGGCTTTCCGGGTCAAGGATCTGGCTGCAGCCCCAGCGGACAAACTCATCGACGTAACGGGTGTAGTTGGTAAACAGCACGAACGGCTGGAAATGCTCGGCGGGCGTGCCGGTGTAGTGGCGCAGGCGTGCCAGCGAGAAATCCACCCGGCGGGCATCAAAGTGCGAGAGGGGAGAAAATTCTGCCGGGTGATAAATCCCGTCTGCCGTTTCATCGCCAATCTGTGAAAGCTCGGTGGTTGGGAAATGGCGGGTCAGTCCCGCGCTCATGGAACGATCAAGGGTTAGCGCCGAACCGTCAATCACGTAAGGATACGGGATCTCATGCTGTGAAGGTTCTACGGCAATGTGTGCGCCGTAATCCTGGTATAACAGCGTGAGTTGCTCTTCAAGATAAGGGCGGAACAGTGCAGGGCGGGTGACGGTGGTGCTGTAGCAGCCGGAGTGGGTAAAACGGGCATAGGCGCGGGTTTTTGGCGTCGTGCTGGCGCTGCCGTCCCAGGTCACAGAGAGCGATGGATAAACAAAAAGGCCCTCACTTCTGGCCTTTTCGTCGGGAAGTTTCCCTGTTTCGATATATTCGCTGATGGCGCTACGCAGCGCGTTGACGGACTGTTCATACAGTGCGTCGAGTTTTTCCAGCGCCTGAGCCGGGGTCAGGCTGGAGCCCTTATTATTCATCTCTGTCTCCTTGTTCCACAGGTGTGCGACTCTACCCGATAGTATGTCACACGCCTGTGAAACAAAAGGGAGATCAGCTGTGGCGCGTCTCTTTCATCAGTAGCGCCGTCGCCGCTGACAGCAGGCATCCTGCCAGCAGATAAATCGCCACGCTGTGCCAGTTTCCCCCGGAGAAGGTCACCAGCGCGGCGGCAATAAACGGCGTGAAGCCGCCGCCGACCACGCTGGCAACCTGGTAGCCCACGCCCGCGCCGCTGTAGCGATAGCTCGCGCCAAACAGTTCGGTAAACATCGGCTGTTGTACGCAGACCACCATATCGTGAGCGATGTTCGCGAGCATAATGGCGAAGAAGACAATCCAGAACACAGACTGCGCCTCCAGCGCCATAAAGAACGGCCAGGCGCTGAGGGTACCAATCAGCGCGCCGGTGATATAGACGCGACGGCGGCCAAATTTGTCCGCCAGCCAGGCGAAACAGGGGATAGTCAGGCAGCTGATCCCGCCGACCACCAGACCAATATTCAGGAATAGCTCACGCGGCAGACCGAGATTTTGCGTCGAGTAGTTCAGGGCAAACGCGGTGACGATGTACATCGTCAGCAGCTCACACAGGCGCAGGGCGATAATTTTCAGAAAAGCGCCAGGGTGCCGGACGAGGGCTTCCATAACCGGAAGGCGTTTTTTGACGGAAGGCTTTTCCTGCTGCTTTTCGAATTCTGCCGACTCCTCCATCCCGTTACGGATCCACAGCGCGGCAATGACCAGCACGATGCTGAAGATAAACGGAATGCGCCAGCCCCAGCTCAGGAACTGCTCGTCGGTGGTGTAATGGCTGATGAGTGACACCAGCCCGGTCGACAGCAGCAGCCCCACGCCATATCCCACCTGTACGCCGCTGCTGTAGAACGCTTTCCGGTTTTTCGGTGCGCTCTCAACGGACAACAGCGCCGCACCGCCCCATTCGCCGCCTACGGCGAAGCCCTGGATGGCGCGCAGTATCACCAGCAATACCGGTGCCCACCAGCCAATGGCGGAAAACGAAGGGAGAATGCCAATCAGCGCGGTGGCAATCCCCATCATCCAGACGGTAAGCATTAGCATGCGTTTGCGGCCCAGCCGGTCGCCGAAGTGGCCGAAGATCACCCCACCAAGCGGACGAAACAGGAACCCGACGCCGAAGGTGGCAAATGCGGCGAGGGTGCCCATCGCGGGGCTGACCTGGGGGAAGAATTCACGGTTAAACACCAGCGCGGCGGTGATACCGTAGAGCAGAAAATCATACCAGTCGACGACGGCGCCCGCGAAGCTGCCGAGGGCGGCACGACGGGCACGATTGAGCGAAGGGGTCTCCTCGCCGGGACGTTCGGAGATGAGGGTGGAGTCCATAGTTGTCCTGTCCATACTGATTTTAATTATTGGTATAAGAAAAGGTCACTCACATAGCAGCCGTCATATAAACGGAACCTATGAGACTACCGCGACAGAACGTCTGAGAAAACGTTTTTATCTTTCCGGATGGCGCTGAATAAAGAAATTTCATCAACACCTTCAGCGATATAATTATGTCTGCTTGACGCGGTTATCTGCTGAATGGTTTACAGTAATAGTGACCGCTGCGTGAGTTAAGCTGAGGGAATCACGATGCAACGCACCTTTTCGGCAATCTGGATGATCCTGTTTTTATTCGTCGCACCGCTTCACGCGGAGCCCAACGTCTACGGTGAACAGCGCATCAGCGGCTGGTGGAATGCGCTGACGGATGATATTTCGCAAACCTGGGAGCAGCCTCAACGTTACGATCTGTACCTGCCATTTTTGAGCTGGCATGCCCGCTTTATGTACGACAAAGAAAAAACCGACAATTACAATGAAATGCCGTGGGGCGGTGGCCTGGGCGTCTCCCGCTATAACGAAGAGGGCAACTGGAGCGCGCTTTTCGCAATGATGTTCAAAGACTCGCACAACGAATGGCAGCCCGCAATGGGCTATGGCTGGGAGAAGGGCTGGTATCTGGATGACGCCAACGATTTCCGGCTTGGGCTCGGCGCCGCGGCGGGGATCACGGCGCGAGATGATTTTGCAAACTATGTACCGCTACCGTTCATCTTCCCGCTGTTCTCGGCCAGCTATAAGCGCGTTACCGTTCAGTTCACCTATATTCCCGGAACCTATAACAACGGGAACGTGCTTTTTGCCTGGCTGCGCTTAGGCTTTTAAAGGGTGATCACCTTTTTTGCCACAGCGTTAGACAGTACCAGCATGGAGAAGAGAACTGAGCTGACGAACGTGAGCACAATCAGCGTCAGCTTCATGCCGAGAGACGTCACCGGTATCAGCGCCGTCAGCAGATGAAATACCGAGTAGTGCACAATGTACACGCCGGTCATCGTTTTGCTGATGGCGGCCAGGATGGACTCCTTCAGTTCAGCATTGCGGCGAAAGCGTACGCCGTTCGCCGCAATCACCAGCGCGACGATCAGAATGTAAATTTGAGAGCCGGTGAGGATAAAAGCGTTCCTGTCGGCCTTAAACAGGGCAAAAAAGAAGTGGCGCTCGTAAAACCAGGTAAAGAGGTAGATGAACGGGATGGCAATAACCGCTGCCCGAACCACCGATTTGCGGCTTATCCACTCGGCTATTTTGGGGTCGCAGAAGAGTTGCCCCGTCAGATAAAACAGCAGCCATGTCCACAGCCGATACTGCGGTGACAGAGAGAGGACGTGCGCGTCAGGATAAAGCGCCGATAATAGGTCGTATCCGTAAGAAAAGACCAGCAGTGCAGCAATCGCGGTGCAGAACAACGCTCGCCGCTGGCTGAGCCATTCCACCGCAGGGTGGAAGGCGTAAATCACGACAAACGCAAACACGAACCACGGCTGGATTAAATACCCGCGCTGATACGGCTCCCACAGGTAGTAGATCGTTATCCAGAAAAGAAAGACGGTCACCAGGCTTTTAATTTTGCCCAGCTGCCAGTGGCTGCCGTGCCGGGACTGTCCGTCGAGATAGCCTGACACCACAAAAAACAACGGTGTGGCAATCGTCGAGATAAAGGTTAAAAACCCCAGGATCCAGTGATAGTCATAATCATAACGATCCCAGGTGTTGTAGATGGTGAAGAAGGTAACCGCCGTCATACAGCCCAGCGTCTTGATAATGTTCAGTCCTGTCGCATTCATTGTTGTCTGGCTTCGTCCTTACGATGGAAACATGCATATATTACAGGAAGAACCAGCAGCGTCAGGATAGTCGCAAACCCCAGTCCAAACATAATCACAACGGCCATGCTCTGGAAGAAAACATCCAGCAGCAGCGGCGCCAGGCCCAGTACGGTCGTAAATGCGGTAAGCAGGATAGGCCGCAGGCGCGAGGTGGCGGCGTAAACGATCGCCTCGTGCTGACCTTTATGCGCCTTCTGCTGCTCGATCTCTTCCACCAACACGATGCCGTTGCGAATGAGCATTCCGCTCAGGCTCAGGAGACCAATCAGCGCCATAAAGCCGAACGGGATCCCGGTAATTAAGAATCCCGGCGTAACGCCAATCAGCGCCAGCGGCACGGTCAGCCAGATGGCGACGGCGTTTTTCACCGAGCTGAACATCAACACTGTGATAACAAACATGACCAGGAATCCGATCGGCAGCGTGGTGAAGAGCCCCTGCTGGGCTTCGCTGGAGTTTTCTGCATCGCCTCCCCACTCGATGCTGTAGCCGTGGGGCAGAGGGAGGGCGTCAATGTGCGGCTTCACCCGGGCGAGAATATCGCCGGAGGTTTGCTGGCTGAGGGGATCGGGGTCGGTCATAACCGTCAGCACCCGCGAGCGGTCGCGGCGCAGAATAAGCGGATCTTCCCACTCCAGCGAGAAACGGCTAACAACGTTACTTAGCGGGATATACTGCTGCCGCGTCTGGCTCCAGACCAGCACGTTGTTCAGGTGATTGGCGTCCAGCCGTTCGCTCTCCGGCGGGCGCACCACGACAGGGAGCAGGTCGCTGCCTTCCCGATATAATCCTGCCCGGCTGCCGGAAAAATTCATCTCCAGCGCGTTGTCGACGTCCTGCTTGTCCACGCCAAGCTCGCGTCCAAGCGCGGCGACGTACTGCGGACGGATCACCTTGCTGCGGTTTTGCCAGTCGTTTCTCACGCTGCTTGTCGCCGGGTCGCGCGCCAGAATATCGTCCACCTGGCTGGCAATCAGGCGCAGCCTGTCAGGATCGGGACCCTTGATGCGCACCTCAATGGCGCTGTCCCCGGAGGGGCCAAACATCACGCGTTTGGTGCTGGCGTTAACCTGCGGATAGTTTCGCGCAATGTACTCATCGACGTGACGCGTCAATGCGGAGATGTTGCGCTGGTCATCCATGCGCACCATGATCTGCGCGTAGTTGCTGTACTGCCGCTGTCCGCTGTAGGTCAGAATAAACCGCATGCTGCCCTGACCGATGGTTGAAACGGTGGTTTCCACGCCGGGCTGGCCGTTGATGGTTTTTTCGATATCACTGGTCATCTTCTCGGTCCATTTGATATCGGTGCCATACGGTAACCACAGGTCGACAAAGAAAATCGGCGTATTAGACGAGGGGAAAAAGTTTTGCCGCACGGCGCCAAAACCCCAGACTGACGCGACCAGCAGCGCAGCCATCACGATGAGTGTCGGCGTTTTCTGGAACAGCAGCGCGTTCAGGAGACGCTGATAAAGTCGGTAGAGGCGTTTGTCATAAGGATTTGACTCGTCGGGTTTCACAGCTGCGCCGTCGTTTTTAAACAACCACCACTTAATCAGCACCGGCGTGATGGTAAGCGCAGAGAACCAGCTCAGCATCAGGGAAATCAGCAGCACCTGGAACAGGGATTTACAATATTCCCCGGTAGAATCCTGCGACAGCCCGATAGGCGCAAAAGCCAGGATGGCGATCACCGTTGCCCCCAGCAGCGGCAGGGCGGAGCGACGGATGATGTAGCTAATGGCGGTCAATAGTGGCGAGCCCTGCTGACGCGCAATCAGTACCCCTTCAACTATCACGATGGCGTTATCCACCAGCATGCTGAGGGCGATGATCAGCGCGCCGAGCGAGATACGCTGCAGCTCAATGCCCCACAGATACATGATCAGCAGCGTGCCCAGCACGTTAAGCGCGAGGGAAAACGCGATGATAATCCCGCTGCGTACGCCCATAAAGATCAGCAGCACGCCGATGACAATCGCCAGCGCCATCAGAAAGTTAATGATAAAACCGTTAACAGAGTGGCCCACTTCGGCGGCCTGATCGTAGAACAGGTCGATGTGTATCCCCGCCGGTTTTTCCGCTGACATCTGGTTTAGCTTCGCCTCCAGCGCGTGGCCCACGTCGATCACGTTCACGCCGGGAATAAACGAGACGCCCATCGTGACGGCTTTTCTGCCGTTAGCATGGTAGATACTGGCGGGCGATTCGTTCAGCCCGCGCGACAGCGTGGCGATATCCCGTAGACGCGTCGCTGCCCCGGTGCCGGGAGGGGTGATGATGAGATCGGCCAGTTCATCCAGATTTTCAAACTCACCGGTTGGATGCAGGCGAATAGATTCCGTTCCCGAGGTGATTTCTCCGGCGCTGGATACCACGTTCAGCCTGCCGAGCAGGGCGGAAAGCTGGTTCAGCGTGATGCCGCGCGCGGCCATTTTGGTCAGGGAAATATCGATGTTGACCTGCTGGCTGATGGCCCCGCCGATGGCAACTTTACCGACGCCGGGGACCAGAATCAGTTCACGACGCAGCTGCTCGGCATACCTCACCAGTTCAGGATTGCTGAATTCATCCCCGGAAATCGCGAAGAAAAAGCCGAAGACATCGCCAAAATCATCATTTACAAAGGGCGTCACGACGCCGGGTGGGAACTGGCGCGCGGCATCGCCCACGCGACGGCGCAGTTCGTCCCAAATCTGCGGCAGTTCGTTCGAATGATAGCGCGAGGCAATGTTCACGGTGATTTGCGACAAGCCGTTTGATGAGATAGAGCTGACATTGTCCAGATAGGGCAGCTGCTGAAGGGCATTCTCGAGGGGCAGCGTGACCTCCTCTTCCACCTGCTGAGCAGAGGCCCCAGGATAGTGGGTAATGACCACGGCCGTTTTGATGGTAAAGGCCGGATCTTCCAGTCTGCCAATGTTCAGCAGGGCGAAAATGCCCCCCACGCCGAGCAGCAGGATCGTTAGCCAGACGCGAATGGGGTTATTAATAAACTGGCGAGAGATATCCATTATAGTCCCCGTTCACGCGTCCAGATACGCACCGGCTGGTTAGCATGAAGCTCACCCACGCCTGCAGCCACCACGCGTTCGCCCGCCTTGAGCCCATGCGTAATGACAACGCCCTCAGTGGTGACTTGCCCCACGCTGACCTTGCGGTCTTCAAGATGGAGCGCGTCGCCTTCTCTCACGACGACCCAGACGTGCGGCTCATTGCGCGGGCTGTTGTTTGGGTTAAAGACCGCCTCCACCGGGACGACCAGTGCCTCAGCGCCCGCACCTGCCGGGAGATTGGTTAAATTGATTGTCACCGTACCGCTGACGCCTCCCACGGCGGGAAAATCATCCGGGCGCGGCATGGTGAGGATCACCTGCCAGGTCAGGGTGTTGCTATCGCTGCTACCCGAGTGCTCTTTATAGACGGCGGTAAACTCCCGATCCGGGAAGGCGTTAATTCTCACCACGGGGCGATACTGCGCGTTACGAATATCAAAGGTCCTGAACAGGTTCTCAGGAATACTAAACACCACATCCAGCAGGTCTGTGCGGGTTAAAGTCACAACAGGCTGACCCGCAGACACCACCTGATGGTTTCGGACATGCACGCTGGCCACCGTTCCGCTGAAGGGGGCGACGAGCGTCATCTGATTGAGCTCTTCACGGGCAATCTTTAGCGCCGCATTCGCCGAATCACGGTTCGCGCGCTGTACGTCCATCTCTGCTTTAGAGATAGCCTGGCGGCCCGCCAGCGTCTGAAAGCGATCGAACTGCCGCTGGGCCAGCGTCGCCGCTGTTTGTCTGTCGTTAACCCGCTGCTGGGCTTCACGGGCATTTAATCTCGCAAGCTGTTGACCCTGCTTGATGGCTGCACCCTGACGTATATCGAGTGCCTCAATTTGACCTGCGCGCTTGAAGGAAAGGTCTGTGGCATCACCCGATTCAATGCGTGCGGGAAAAACGCGCTGCTGGGCGTGACCGGGGACCGTCACCTCCGCCACTTTTACCATTCTGGGCAGAGGGGGAGCTTGCTTAGGTTTCGGGTCACATGCCGTGAGCATTAACAAAACGAATGGTAAAAGAGAGAGGTAGCGGTTCACTGTATTCCCCTAATAAATAACTGTTTTATTTATTCCATAACCTGGGCAGGGGTGACACTATTCTGCCAGAACAGTGACGACCATATAGGTAAATAAACCAATCGCCGTACTGGCGATAATGGCAAGCGCAATAAACAGACCGAGGCGGAGCAGGCTTAAACCATACATAAATTCCTCCATGAGCCGGAAGAGGTGGCTGACTATGAGCATAGTCGGCGAAAAGATAAATGTTAAATAACCATTATCAGTGGGTGGCGCTAAACCTGATATTCATGTGCTACGTTTAATATCAATCATCTCTTTTTACCGTAACTGGCATTAAGGGCAACCCCCTGCATTTAATGCGCTTTTTGCTTCTCTCACTCTCGTGTTGGTTATAAAAAGGATGCTCGATATGTACAAAAACATTCTCGTTCCGGTGGATGTCTACGAGACAAGCCTGGCGGATAAAGCGTTGCAGCATGCCCATTTCCTGGCGCAAAGCGCATCGGGTGACATTCATTTGCTGCACGTTATGCCAAAATTTTCAGCCGAACTGACGCGTGGTTTTATTTCAGATGCGCGTAAGATGGATGAATATATGATTAATAATTCGAAGGAAAAACTGTCTGACCTGGTCAAAAAATTGAATTTGCCAGAAGAACGCGTTCACCTCCATGTCCGGAGCGGGAATGTTCGTGATGAGGTGATTAAGCTGGCGGATGAACTTGCCGTCGGCGCGATTATTGTCGGCTCTCGAAACCCCAATATTCAAACCCATTTGTTAGGCTCAGAGGCGGCAAGTATTGTTCGTTACGCCCATGTTCCTGTTTTCGTTATTCGTTAATTACATGAAAGCAAGGTGATTTCTGAATAGAACCTGAGGAAGGAACGATGAAAACAGGAAAACCTGACCGTCCGTATTATCAACAAACCGTTGACGAAACCCTGTCGAATATTCACTCCACCCTGGAAGGGCTTAGCGGCACTGAGGCATCCGTCCGACTTCAGCAGCATGGAGAGAATGCGTTACCGCAAAAAGAGGGCAAGCCTGCCTGGCTGCGCTTCCTGGCACATTTTAACGATGTGTTGATTTACGTTCTGCTGGTGGCCGCGTTGCTTAAGCTCTTTATGGGCCACTGGGTAGACATGCTGGTGATCCTTGGGGTTGCGATCGTCAACGCGCTGATTGGCCATATTCAGGAGAGCAATGCTGAAAAATCGTTGCAGAGTATTCGTAATATGCTCTCCAGCGAAGCCGTGGTGGTAAGACAGGGGAATCATGAAACAATCCCCACCACGGCGTTGGTACCGGGTGATATCGTGGTGATCCGCGCCGGGGATCGCATCCCTGCGGACCTGCGCGTGATTGAAGCGCATAACCTTCGCGTGGAGGAGGCCATCCTCACCGGTGAATCCACCGTTGTTGAGAAAAACAGCGATGCGTTAAGCGGGGAACTGCCTCTGGGCGATCGCTACAATTTGCTCTATTCAGGGACAACCGTCAGCTCTGGCGGCGGTAAAGGCGTGGTGGTGGCGACCGGGGGCGAGACCGAGCTGGGCCACATCAATCAGATGATGTCCGACATTGAAAAGCACCGCACGCCGCTGATGGTGCAGATGGATAAGCTTGGAAAAACCATCTTCATTACCATTCTGGTGATGATGGTGGCGCTGTTTGTTTTTAGCCTTCTGTTCCGGGATATGCCCGTTTCTGAACTGGTGCTGTCGCTTATCAGCTTAGCCGTTGCTGCCGTGCCGGAAGGCCTGCCTGCCATCATCTCCATTATCCTTTCGCTTGGCGTGCAGGCCATGGCGCGCCGTAAGGCCATCATTCGTAAGTTGCCTACGGTGGAAACCCTGGGCGCAATGACGGTCATCTGCTCGGATAAAACCGGCACCCTGACCATGAACGAAATGACGGTCAAGGCGGTGATTACCGCTGATACGATCTATCGCGTGGAGGGAGAAAGCTACGAGCCGGTCGGCAATATTCACCCTGTAGATGATCCGACGCCCGTCAGCGTGACGCAGGGTTCCGTGCTGGAACGCTACCTGCGGACCATCGACCTCTGTAACGACAGTCAGCTGATCAAAGACGAACAGGGACTGTGGAAAATAACCGGCGGCCCGACCGAAGGCGCGCTGAAGGTGCTGGCGGCGAAAATCCCGCTTCCCGCGCTGGATACCGAAATGCGCAGTAAAATCCCGTTTGATTCGCAGTATAAATACATGTCCAAGCTGTACCGTCTGGGCGAAGAAGAGGTGATTTTACTCACCGGCGCGCCGGACGTCCTGTTCCGTCTCTGCCAGTACCAGCAGACGAATGACGGACTGCAGCCGTTCGATCAGCCATACTGGGAAGGGAAGATTGAAGAGTATGCCCGCGAGGGGCTGCGCATGGTGGCTGCGGCCTGGAAACCCGCCCGCGAGGGACAGCGTGAGCTGGATCACCCTGACCTGCAGGATGGTGTTATTCTGCTCGGTATCGCCGGGATGATGGATCCCCCGCGTCCGGAGGCCATTACCGCCATTGCCGACTGCCTGCAGGCCGGGATCCGCGTGAAAATGATCACCGGCGACCACCCGCAAACGGCGATGAGCATTGGGCAAATGTTGGGGATTGGTAACGCCGCAAGCGCTATTACCGGACGTGAGCTGGAGGCGATGGACGATCGTCAGCTGAGCGACGCCGCGCAACAGTACGATATTTTCGCCCGCACCAGCCCGGAGGATAAATTCCGCCTCGTGCAGGCCCTGCAAAGTAAACAGGAAGTGGTAGGGATGACCGGGGATGGCGTGAATGACGCTCCGGCGCTCAAGCGGGCGGATGTGGGGATCGCCATGGGGATTAAGGGGACTGAAGTCACCAAGGAAGCCGCGGACATGGTGTTAACGGATGACAACTTTGCCACCATTGCCAGCGCGGTGCACGAGGGTCGTCGGGTTTACGATAACCTGAAAAAGACCATCCTGTTCGTTATCCCCAGCAACATCGCCCAGGCCCTGCTGATCATCATTGCGCTGCTGGCGGGGAACCTCATCCCGCTGACGCCGGTTCTGATCCTGTGGATGAACATGGCAACATCGGCAACGCTGTCGTTTGGCCTGGCGTTTGAAGCGGGTGAGAAGGACATCATGAACCGGCCACCGCGCAAGGCGAATTTGCATGTGATGGACGGCTATGCCATCTGGCGCGTAGTGTTTGTCGGCCTGATGATTGCCATCAGCGCCTTCGTGCTGGAAGCCTGGCTACAGCCGCGCGGTTACTCGGCGGAATTTATCCGCACCGTGCTGTTGCAAACCCTGGTGACCGCGCAGTGGTTCTACATGCTTAACTGCCGCGTTAATGACGGCTTCTCACTGAGCAAAGGCCTGCTGGAGAATAAAGGGATTTGGATCGTGAGCGGCGTACTGCTGGCGCTACAACTTCTTATTATTTACGCGCCGTTCATGCAGATGCTGTTTGGCACCGAAGCGCTGCCGTTCCGCTACTGGGTCATTACCTTCCTGATTGGTTTTGTGATGTTCCTGATTGTCGAGGCGGAAAAGGTGCTGACACGCAGGTGGCGCAAAACCGAGGTGAGATAGTATATGCTGAGAAAGCCTGACGGAGATCGGGCTTTCTCTTTTTTGAGCGCAGGAAACTATGATTCGATTTATCTGGTTCGTCCTTACGCTGTGTGCCGCTGTTCCCGGTGCGTTTGCCGTAACCTATACCCTACCGCCGGAAGGCAGTCGTCTGGTGGGAACGCCGATTATCGTCACCGTTCCGCAGGGCAACACGCTGCCTCTGGAGGCTTTCGCCGCGCAGCACGGACAGGGCCTAAGCAATATGCTTGAAGCAAACCCGGGCGTGGATCCTTTTCTGCCTACGTCCGGCACCCGGCTGGTGATCCCCCAGCAACTGATTTTGCCCGACACCGTCCGCGAGGGGATTGTCGTGAACGTGGCGGAAATGCGTCTCTACTATTATCCACCGGGCAGTAATACCGTTGACGTATTGCCCATCGGCATCGGTCAGGCCGGGCGTGAAACTCCGCGAAACTGGTTAACGGCCGTTGAGCGTAAGCAGGAAGGCCCCACCTGGTCTCCGACGCCGAATACGCGTCGCGCCTATGCGGCTGAGGGGAAAACGCTTCCGGCCTTCGTGCCCGCCGGGCCGGATAACCCGATGGGCCTGTATGCGATATATATCGGCAGGCTGTATGCGATTCACGGCACCAACTCGAATTTCGGTATCGGGCTACGGGTTAGCCAGGGATGTATTCGTCTGCGTAACGCCGATATCAAATATCTTTTCGATAATGTTCCCGTGGGCACCCGTGTGCAGATTATCGATCGCCCCGTTAAAGTGACGACAGAGCCGGACGGTAGCCGGTGGGTGGAGGTTCACGAACCGCTATCACGCAATCGGGCGGAATTCGAGTCAACCCGGAAAGTGCCTCTGCCCATTTCGGCCGCGCAGCGGACGCAGTTGATTAACGAGGGCGCGGGAGCGGAGCTGGAACGTCGGTCGGGGATGCCGGTTAAGATCGGTATGTGAGGCGAAGCCGCCACCCGACAATTTTACCAGATGCAGAAAAGCAAAAAGCCTGCTTAAAAGCAGGCTTTTCAAATTTGGCTCCTCTGACTGGACTCGAACCAGTGACATACGGATTAACAGTCCGCCGTTCTACCGACTGAACTACAGAGGAATCGTGTGAACGGGGCGCATATTATCGACGTCAGCCGCGCTTGTCAAAGGGTGGATCAACGCCTTTTGATCGTTTGCTGACAAAATCGGCAATGTGATGTTTTTGACAGCGTAATGCACCGCTTTGGTGCGTATATACCTCTAATGGGGCAGATCATAAACTGCTGTTTCAGTAATAAAACCCCCCTCCATGATTAGGTTTCCTTATTTTCAGGCGCTTAGCGAGGAATTCAGACCGCCCGGTAAAAGTGGCATTCATATTGCAAAACCTGTTCAACAACGATAGCCAGTACCGGCAAAGCATTTCGAACAGGGGGCAAAATGAACTTAAGACGACTGAAATACTTCGTAAAAATCGTCGATATCGGCAGCCTGACTCAAGCAGCAGAAGTGCTGCATATCGCGCAGCCTGCGCTGAGCCAGCAGGTGGCTACTCTGGAAGGCGAGATGGATCAGCAATTATTGATTCGTACCAAACGCGGCGTCACGCCAACGGAAGCCGGAAAAATTCTTTATACCCATGCCCGCACTATTCTGCGCCAGTGCGAACAGGCGCAACTGGCGGTCAACAACGTCGGCCAGACCCTCAGCGGGCACGTTTCCATTGGTCTTGCGCCGGGCACTGCGGCGTCTTCTATCACCATGCCGCTGCTGCAGGCCGTTCGTGCTGAGCTACCGGAAGTGCTGGTCTATCTGCACGAGAACAGCGGTTCGGTACTCAATGACAAACTGCTCAATGGCCAGCTGGATATGGCGGTCCTTTACGATCGTTCTCCGGTCGCCGGGATCACCAGCCAGCCGCTGCTGAAAGAAGATCTCTACCTCGTGGGCACCCGCGACTGTCCGGGGCAGAGCGTCGATCTTACCGCCGTGGCAGAAATGAACCTCTATCTGCCGCGTGATTACAGCGCCGTGCGTGTGCGCGTGGATGAAGCATTCTCCCTGCGTCGCCTGACGGCCAAAATCATCGGCGAGATCGACTCACTCTCCACGCTGACCGCGGCCATTGCCAGCGGAATGGGCGTCACCGTGTTGCCAGAATCCGCAGCGCGCTCGCTCTGCAGTGCGGCAAATGGCTGGATGGCACGGATCACTACGCCTTCGATGAGCCTGCCGCTGTCGCTCAACATGTCCGCACGCGGCTCGCTGACGCCACAGGCGCAGGCGGTAAAAGAGATTTTGATGTCGCTGGTCAGCAAGCCATCGCTTGAGAACCGTGAACTCCAGCTCGTGAGCTGATATTCCATAAAAGCATAAGTTGCGGGTTTTTATTATTTGTTCTGCAGTGCGGCTGACTCTAACAATAGCGTTATGTCAGATGCGCCGGAGTGAATCGTGAATTTCCAGCAACTTAAAATTATCCGTGAGGCGGCCAGGCGGGATTACAACCTGACCGAGGTCGCCAATATGCTTTATACCTCTCAGTCCGGCGTCAGTCGCCATATCCGCGAGCTGGAAGAAGAACTGGGGATAGAGATTTTTATCCGTCGCGGCAAACGTCTGCTTGGCATGACGGAGCCGGGCAAAGCCTTGCTGACCATTGCGGAGCGGATCCTCAACGAAGCCAGCAATGTGCGCCGCCTGGCGGATCTCTTCACGAATGACGCCTCGGGCGTCCTCACCATCGCCACCACCCACACCCAGGCGCGTTACAGCCTGCCGCCGGTGATTAAAGCTTTCCGTGAACTTTTCCCTGACGTCCGCCTGGAGCTTATCCAGGGGACGCCGCAGGAAATTGAAGTGCTGCTGCAAAACGGTGGGGCAGATATCGGCATTGCCAGTGAACGCCTGAGCAACGACCCGCTGCTGGTGGCTTTTCCCTGGTTCCGCTGGTATCACAGTTTGTTGCTCCCCGCCGATCATCCGTTGAATCAGGTTTCGCCCCTGACGCTGGAAGACATTGCCAAATGGCCGCTGATTACCTATCGCCAGGGCATTACCGGACGCTCGCGCATTGATGAAGCCTTCAACCGCAAAGGGCTCACGCCGGACGTGGTGCTGAGCGCACAGGACTCTGATGTAATCAAAACCTACGTCGAGCTCGGGCTGGGCATAGGTCTGGTGGCAGAACTAGTCCAGTGGCGAACGCGAGGGGGGAGATCTGGTGCGTCTTGATACACGTCATCTGTTTGATGCTAATACCGTATGGCTCGGCCTGAAGCGTGGACAGCTGCAGCGCAACTATGTGTGGCGCTTTATCGAACTTTGCAACGCCGGGCTGTCCGTTGATGAGATTAAACGTCAGGTGATGGAGCCAGAAGAAGTGGCGATTGATTATCAGATTTAAGCCCTTTCTAGCACCCGTCTCCGTCGACAAGAAGCACAAGCCTGCAATTAAAGCAGGCTTTTTTATTGAAACCGTTTAATTTCCTGACCGCTTATTCTTAAGAATACCCTGATTAACAACGATACTCTGTAACGTCATAAGGTTGTCTTATATTTAAATATTTCTCATATTTTCCATTGAGTTACATATAAAAATAAATAACGAAATATGATTCTTTTAGGTGAGGGTAATATTTGCGTGCGGTAAAAACTCGCGGTTAAATAAAAGAGTCATTATTTTAATACTCAGCTCATTTAATTGCCGTTATCTGCGGGAAATTTTCTGCCTTATTTATCATTTAATTTTATTAATTTAGATATTGATTGGTTAGCTGTGCTTACAGCTTATCCAGGAAATGCTTACTTAATTACCTGCTAAATTTCAGGTCAATTTTTTGTTATTTTTTCTGGACAAATTTGATTGGGTTGTAATATGTTTGTTTCACCCTGTGATGAAAGGCATGACATTGTGGAATCAAAAAGACTTATTACTTCTGGCAGCAGCTGGGAGGAGGCTTTCGGTTTCTCGCGAGCGGTAGAAGCAGACGGTTGGCTATATATTTCGAAAACGGGACCTCTTAATTCTTGTGGTGAGATTGAATCTGATGACATCTCACTGCAAACGGAATGCGTTCTGAATAAGATCAAGGGGATACTTGAATCCAGTGGTTATGCAATAGACGATGTAATACAAAGCAGGCTGTATCTGACTGAAATTGAAGAATGGCAGCAGGTAGCGCGTATCCATGGGCACTATTTCCGTGATTCCCGACCTGCATTTACGTTATTGCATGTCTTACCGTTTCCCGAGAAAAAAATGAAAGTAGCAATTGATATTGTGGCAAAAAAAAGACAGGGGGCGATTAATGAGTGATATCGCGCAAGAAAATCCGGTTTCGCCGTTATTTATCTGGTTCGCCAGCATCGCGGCGGGTACGGCTATGGCAAATAACTATATTCTTCAGCCCGTATTGCCCGCTATCGCGGCATCTTTGCAGTTGCCTCTGTTTTATACCGGCTTCATTGCGGCGAGCATGCAAATAGGTTATATGCTGGGAATACTGTTTCTTGTTCCGCTTGGAGACAGCGTTAACCGTAAGAAACTGATTATTTCTCAGTTTATTCTCCTCTCACTTGCGCTCTTCGCCGCTTCCCTGACCCGTCAGCCGTTGCTCCTTTTTAGCGCGGGAATAGTGACAGGCGCCATGGCGACAAGCGCAGTGCAACTGAATGCGCTTGGATTTCACATTACGCCAAAAGGCGCTACGGTCGGACTGATCACCATGGGCATTTCGGCAGGAATTTTGCTCGCGAGGCTCGTGGGCGGCAGTCTGGCCGATGCGCTTGGCTGGCGAGGGATGCTGGCCATCGTCGCAGCCGTTATGGCCTCCATGGCGCTACTGGCCATCAGATGCCTGCCTGATGTTAAACCCGCAAGGGAGACGGGGTATCTGAGCGTCATGGTGCAATTGCCGGGCTTGCTGCGTAACGTGCGGCTTATTGAATCTGCCGTCACCGGAGGGGCATGGTTTTTCGTCTTTAGCCTGTTATGGGTGACCATCATGCTTCATCTGCAAAGACCGCCACTCCATCTGCCAGCGGGAACAGCCGGATTATTTGGCCTGGCGGGTATCGTCGGTCTTGTACTGGCGAACTATGCGGGGAAACTGGCTGACCGCTTCGGGTGTCGCAGCGTGATTTTTGGCGGAATGGTATTTGTGGTTGCGGGAATAGCCATACTATTTCTTTTTCCTGCGTCCTTACCGGGAATTACGCTGGGCATTATATTATTCGATTTAGGGTGTTTTGCCGCGCAGGTGGCTAACCAGACGCGTGTTCTCGGATTACATCCGGATAAAAGAAGCAGCCTCTATGCGCTTTATATGTTCTTTTATTATGCATTGGGCGCAGCCGGATCCGTTACCGGTCCGTGGGTTTATGAAAGGTGGGACTGGCAGGGCATCTGTTTGCTGAGCCTCGTTATGGTGATGATAGCGATGATAACCACCGCGATGGGGTATTTTAACGAGAACAGCGTCGCCCACGTTTCGAACTAAACACTTTTAATATCATTAAACTCAACGCTAGCATTGGCGGGGATACCCATGTTTATTATTCAGCTTTCGGTCATTGTTTTTGCCTGCTATGTCGTCGGCAAACTTATGGAGCAAATAGGTCAAACACAGGTTATTGGCCATATTGCTGCAGGCGTTTTATTGGGACCGACTTTCTTTCCCGGAATAATGTCTCTGTTCTCATTTCAAACGTCTTTATTTAGCCAGGAGTCGCTGACCACCATAGATAAGCTGGCGAATCTGGGCATGATTCTGCTCATGTTCGATATTGGGTTGTCGCATTTTCATGGTCATAATCATGGCCGTCGAAAGCAGACTATCGCTGCATTGAAAATAGCGTTCCTGGGTATGCTGCTGCCGTTTATCGGTGGCATGTTAGCGGGAAATTCGGTACATGCCGAACTGGCGCCACAAACCGATCGTCTTTTATTTAATATCTTTATGGGAACGGCGCTGGCGGTATCCGCTCTGCCGGTCATTGTGCGAATCATTGAAGATTTAAAAATGCTTCACCTGGCCATCATTCCTCCCGTCATTACCGCTGCCATTCTTACCGATGTGACAGGCTGGGGGATTTTGGCTTTGGACAGCGTATTTGCCGCGGTTGAAGGAAAATCTGATTCGCTGTGGTCGTATTTGGCGGTCGTGACGGCAGCCCTGGTACTTTATGGGTTGGTGACCGGCAAAGTCGTGGTCCCCCTGCTTATACGGTATGCGCACAGGCCGGAGATGAGATTTCCGGCGATCATTTTTTGGATTTTGGTCAGCGCGTGGGGAGCGGAGTATCTTCACCTGCACAGTGGTTTCGGTGCCTTGCTGGCGGGCAGCATGTTCGCGCGGATCCCCGGGTTAGCGAAGCAATGGCATGCGAGTATGAACGGTTTCATGCACTATCTTTTACTTCCCGTATTGTTTGTCAGCGCCGGCCTGAAAACGCATTTCGACTTCAGTATGGCAACGCAGGACATTGCCTGGATAATTGGGTTCACCTTACTGGCATTTATAACCAAATTCAGTGGTGCTCTGCTCGGGGCGCGTATTTCAGGATATTCCCTTCGTGAAGCCTCCATGATTGGCGCGCTCATGAATACGCGTGGTCTGATGGAGCTGGTTGTGCTGTCTATCGGGCTCGAATTGCATCTTATTTCACAACGCGTCTACTCCATTATGGTCATCGTGGCGCTCGTGGTAACGGCAACCACACCGCCAATATTACGTTGGTTAAATAAAGAATCATCTTCCGCTGTAGTAAATAAAACACTTGAAAACATTAAAGGGTAAAATTATGAAACTGGATATGCCTGTAATTGTCGATCGTATTAAAGAAATCATCGCTGAACGTATTGGTCTGGATGTCGAGCGCGAAGATATTGCTGACGAGACCGGTCTCGCCTCAATGGTAGGAATGGATTCTATTGGATTTGTAGAATTACGCTTCCAGTGTGAGGAAGAGTTTAATATTAAAGTTGAAGATAAAGAGTTTTCGCCCGCGAATTTTTATTCGTGCCAAACCCTTTCGCGTTTCATTATGAATAAGCTTGGAGCCTGAGAATGTTAACGCGAGCAGAAGAATGTGCCGCATTTGTTCCCTATGAGCCTGCCGGTTTATTTTCTCCGGTGCAGGCAACGTCTGCGGTGGGGACCAGCGGCACTGAAGGAGAGAGTTATCAATACTATGTCGATTACTGGCAGCGGCAGAGTCTGGAACCCGGTCGGGTGGTGCTGATAGCGATGCCGAACTGCCCGGACTTGATGTATATGTTCTTTGCTGTCCTCAACAGTGGCTTTGTGCCTGCGCTGATCCCGCCGCTCACGCCAGCAGAACGCATCCTGCAGATGCTTGAGGACTTTGCGGCGGGGGCGCTGGTGCGTACGCCGGTTCAGCCAGGACGATGGCAGGAGCTGGGCGTAAGCGCAGCTGAACCCCTCGGGCGCTGGCAGGTGGGAAAATGCCGTGATGGCGGACCCGTACAGACACAGCCGGGGCAGGTCGTGATAGCCACGTCCGGCACGTCGTCGTCGTTCAGCAGCGGCTGTGTCCATCATTTTGATTCGCTGCGGCGTAACGCGCTGCGTCATGCCAAAAGTATCGGCATGAGCGCCAGCGACAGGGTATTGATCAGTTTGCCGATGTGCTATTCCACCGCGCTGGTTGCCCAGATGATTGCTGCCCTGGAGACGGGCTGCGAAATTGTTATCAGTGGACCTCCGTTTTCTGTACCCCATTATCTGGATGATTTACAGCGATACGGCGTGACCCTCAGTTCGCTCACGCCCGTATTGCTGCGACAGTTGAACGCCTGGGAAACAACGCTTCCGCCGGGGTTAAACAAACTGACGATTGGGGGCGATTTGGCTGCGCCGAATGAGGTGGAAGCCTTTTTACTCCGACAGCCATGGCTTGAGTTATATCTGACTTATGGCATCAGTGAGGCCGGACCGCGGGTGTCGACATGCCCGGCTCATCTGCTGGGGAGAGGATATTATGCGTCAGCCGGACGTCCTATTGACCAGACGGACGTCCGTATCCTGCCCGGTGCAGACGGCCAGGACGGGCAGGGGGAGTTGCTAATTAGTTCTGATACGTTGCTCGTCAAGCGCATTGGGCGCGGTAACCGACAAACGTTCATTGAGCTTGATGGCAAACGCTGGCTTCGCACCGGAGACATCTTCTTCCAGGACGCTGATGGGTTCCTGTTTTTCAAAGGCAGAATCAGTGATTTTATTGTTATCAGGGATGAGAAAGTCAATATCGGCGCCGTTAAGCAGCTGTGCCGGGAAATTAAAGGGGTGATGACCTGCAAGACCCAAATTGTCAATGAAGGGGATCAAATTGCGGGATTCGATATTGTTTTGACCTGCGATGAATCAGTGATCAATGAAACTAATTGCCAGCAGCACAGTGCCAGCCTGCTGAAAAAGCTCAAACGCCACGAACGGCCACGTAATATAAACTTTGTTTATTGTGGCGCGGCCTCTTTAACACAATATAAGTAAGGTGATGTTATGAATGATGAACTTCGGGAACTGGCACGGGCAGTCATTGAAAAATATCACCTGGCGAGCCTTGATGATATTCTACGTGAAGTTCCAAAAACAATGTGCCATGTCCTTCAGGAATCAGATGTGTTTGAAACATGGCCGGCAGACATCGTTCGCCTCAAATTTCCTGAGGAGCATTGGGATTATTATATTTCACGTTACGAGCATTTTCGCGACGAGGTCATACGTAACCTGACACCTCAGGATTATCTTCGTGAAATGCTGGGTCAAACACAGCGCTTGCCCTGCTTCTGTTCGGAAATGGCCGATGTCTCGGCAATACTGTATAGCCAGATAATCAACAAGCCAGTGTATTCTCTTCGGAATATTTTTGTGAATTATCTTTATTTGCCCCGCCCCTGGCATTGTATTAATGCAGTGGTGGAAGATGATCGCATTCGATATTTTGATATTTCTGCTTATGCACAGGTTCTGGACCGTAAAAGAAGGAAAGTGGTTAAGCCTGCCGAGCTCGAAGGATTTGATGCGACAGACATCGCATTTGATTTTATTGAAAGTCCACGCTGGCTACAAAAAGAACCTTATCAACGAAAGATAGAATTAACTGCAGGCGAGATTAAAGATAATTTTTCTCCTTCTCCGCTTGAAGATAAACCTTCAAACGAATTTTTGCGCGCGTTCCACTGATATATCGTTAATTCACTTTAACCAGCTTACCGTACTATTTTGCGGTAAAGGAAAAAATGATGACTACTACAACGTATGTCGCCAATGTTGTCGGCATGGGATGGACAACTGCGTCTGGCGATCGTATCGAGGATGTTTTCCAGACTTTACTGGAAAAACAAACCGGTATTGCGCCTGCGCCATCGGATCGAGGCTTGCGTACCGATCTGGCCGCCATGCTGCCGGGTGAATGGCCTGCCGAAATGCGCGAAAAATTGATCGCTCTGACGAAACGCACGGCCCGCCAGGCGCTAGAGGATTCGGGTGCAGCAGAACCTGTGCCGGAGGAGCGACGCTTTTTGATTGTCGGAACCAGTCTGGGATTCCGCCTCGACAGCGAGGCGTTTTGCCGGGAGCCGCTCGACGGCTGGGTCAACGAGGTAGCGGAGTCGCTGGGAATGGAAGGGATAGCCCTTTCTACCGCCTGCTCCTCGGGCTCGGATGCTCTTCTTCTGGGGGCGCATTTAATTGCAACGGGGCAAGCCGATCTGTGCGTGTGCGGCGGCGCCGATATTCTTACTGATTCAAAACGTCTGGCCCATAGCGCATTAGGCACGCTCTCACTTTCTACCCTGAAATCGTTCGATGCTACACACGAAGGAACCATTCTCGGAGAAGGGGCCGGTTTTCTGGTGCTGCAACGAGAAGGCGGCTCTGCACCACGCGTGCTGGCAAGGCTTGTCGGTGCTGGGGCGTCTAACGATGCGGCAGGCTTGACCGCGCCGGATGAGCAAGGCAATGGTATCCGCCTGGCATTGCAGCGTGCCCTGACGCAGGCGGGACTTGAACCTGGCGATATTGCGCTTATTAATGCGCACGGTTCGGGTACCCTGACCAACGATCGGGTTGAAAGCAATGCCTATAACCAGTTTTTCACACATCGTCCCTGGGTCTTCGCGACGAAGGGCAATTTTGGCCATACGCTGGGGGCGACAGGGGCGCTGGAAGCCATCGCGCTCATTCATAGCCTCAATGCGGGCACGATCCCCCCGGTGTATGAACTGAAAAAGCCGATTGATGGCCTGCGTTTTAATTTACCTGCCGCGCAGCCTCAGCCCTTAACGGGAAAGACCGGGTTAAGCATGACGATTGGGTTTGGTGGTTTTAACACCTGCCTGATATTTACCGTAATGTAAAAGGTGGGGCAGCTAATGAAGATCGTTTCTACGAGTACCGCACGCTCATTAATCTGGTCAGATTTAGATGAGACCTTGCGCCGGGGGCTAAAAACAGCCGACCCATTGTCTTTAAATGTGCTGTTTACTGTCGATGAACTTTATCAACAGCACCAGGCATTGCTGGATAATCATCTTGAAAGCGTCGGGATTATTCAGTTTGGCACGGCATTCCCGGTGAATACCAGTGAGAAAATTATTCATGACATGGCAATAAAATCGCGCGTCTCTCCGGTCGATTTTATTAATGCCAATGTTGGGGCACCTATTTCCATTTGCTGTACGCGCTATCGCTTTCAGGGACCCACCATGGTGCTGACAATGCCGCAGCGCACTGGCAAAGAAATTGCCCTGTCTCTGGCGAGAGAATGGTTAACACAACAGGCAACATATCTTTTTCTGATTCAGGCAGATCACACGCGTGAACATGAAATCGAAATAACAACTCAGTTAGTCACTCAGTAATATTATTAAGGGTAAAGCAATGAAACAAAGTCATTATGATGTGGCCATCATCGGAAGCGGTATTGCAGGAACCATGCTCGGCGCTATTCTGGCAAAACAGAAATTAAACGTGGTAATTATTGATGCCGGTACCCATCCTCGCTTTGCCGTCGGAGAATCGATGGTGCCGGAAAGTGCTGTACTGTTGAAAATTCTGGCGCGTCAGTACAATATTCCTGAGCTGGCGTGGCCGGGGGAAATTCACGCGCTGATGGAAAATATTGGTACGTCGAGCGCCGGTATTAAACTGGCGTTCAGCTTTGCATGGAACGGTAAGAATAAAGCGCATAATCCCCAGGACGTTGTGTCGACACCGGTATTGTCGCCGGAAGCGCATCTGTTCCGTCAGGATGTTGATGCCTATTATCTGGCGCTGGCCGCACGTCTGGGGGCCGATATTCGCCAGCAAACCCGCATCCAGTCGATTGAAGAAACCGGCGACGGGATGCTGCTGGATCTGGGAAAAGAGCAGATAAAAGCCAGGTACGTCGTGGATGCAGCAGGCTATCGTTCACCGGTTGCCGATAAGTTTGGCCTGCGCGAAGGTGCTCGTGAGATGCAGAGCCGTACGCGTTCGTTGTTCACCCATATGACAGGGGTCAAACTGTATGAAGACGTCATCGCCTCAACGGACGTGACCGGTTCGCCGACCCCGCTCTCACAGAGCACGCTGCACCACATGTTTGAAGGCGGATGGCTGTGGATTATTCCGTTCAACAACCACCCCTATTCGACCAATACCTTATGCAGCGTCGGCCTGCAGTTCGATATTGATAAACATGGTCCCGCAGGCGATCCGGAAGAAGAGTTTACCCGTTTTCTCGATGAGCACCCCTCCGTTGCCCGTCACTTTGAGAGCGCGGCACGGGTACGCGAATGGACCGTTGCACCTCGTCTGAATTACACCAGCCGCGAAAGCGTAGGGGAGCGTTATTGCCTTTTAGGCCATGCAGTGGGCTTTGTCGATCCGCTGTTCTCGCGCGGGTTGGTGAATACGTTCGAATCGATTCTGCGCGTCGCGCCTAAAATTGTTCGTGCCGTCAGACAGGATGACTGGTCAGCAGCGAATTTCGCCAGCTATCAGGATTACAGCCTGGAAGTGGTGAAGGTAAACGACAGGCTGGTGGCAAATTCATTCACCGCATTTGATAGCTTCCCACTGTGGAATGCGTGGTTCCGTATCTGGATTAGCGGCAGTTACATCGGCGTGTTGCGTCTGCGTAAAATCCTCAGCGACTATCAGCAGCACGGTGATGACGAGCGGCTTGAGAAGGAATTTGAAAGCGCAACCTATCCGGGACATCTTTCCATTGAGAGCCCTTACTATGAGGCTATTTTCGATAAGGCCTGCGAAACAATGGAAGCCTATCGCGCCGGTAGCCTTCCAGAAAAAGAGGTGATTGCTACGCTTCATTCGCTTTTTGCTGACAACCGCGAGCATTTCCCCATCGATTTCTCTGATTTCACCAATCGTTACCTGTCCCGGGCAACGGAGGAATTTGCCGATTCTCTGTTCTACTGGGCTCATAACGCGCCTGGCGGAATCGGGCACTTGTTCGACCGCGGAGATAAACCGGTCCGTTTCGATTTCCTCGATCCTTACCGCTATGGCGATCGTCAGCAGTTAAACCAGCATGCAGATGCCATGTTGCAACAGGCGCGTCATCAATAACCTGACGGGCGGTTGTTCCGACCGCCCCCTGAGGAGAGCGTTATGGATACTGTAGTCGAGCAGCTTTTGCAGCGACGGGAGGGTGCCGTCGCCCGTGGTATTAACCAGATGCATCCGGTTTATATTCAACGAGCGGAAAATGCGGTGATGTATGACGTCAACAACCGTCGCTACATTGATTTTTCCGGCGGCATTGCCGCGCTCAATACCGGCCATCTTCATCCCAACGTCATCGCGGCCGTTGAGCGCCAGCTGCACCAGTTTACCCACAGCTGTTTTGCCGCCACCCCTTATGAATCGTATATCGCGGTGTGTGAACGTATTAACGCCTTAATGCCTGGAGATTTTGACCGACGGAGTTTTCTCCTGACGACGGGGTCCGAAGCGGTGGAAAGCGCGCTTAAGGTTGCCCGCGCGGCCACGCGGCGAAGCGGTGTGATTGTTTTCAGCGGTGCCTATCACGGGCGTACGTTTATGACCCTCGCGATGAACGGCAAAATTGCGCCCTACAGCCAGGGGATGGGGATTATGCCCGGCCCGGTCTTCCGGGCACCCTTCCCGCAGGGAGAGACGGAGCGTGATATTGCTCAGGCGCTGGCGGGCCTCAAGACGATATTAACGAGCGACATTGCCCCCCAGGATGTGGCCGCCATCGTCATTGAGCCCGTTCAGGGAGAGGGCGGGTTTTACGTCGTGCCGCCTGCGTTTATGCGTGCTCTGCGTGAACTCTGTGACCGGGAAGGCATCGTGTTAATCGCGGATGAAGTTCAGTCTGGCGCGGGACGCACGGGGACGTTCTTTGCTATGGAACAAACCGGTGTTGACGCCGATTTAATTGTGTTCGGTAAATCCGTTGCCGGCGGGCTTCCGCTGTCTGGCGTGGTGGGCCGTGAGTCGCTTATCAACCAGGTGGCACCGGGAGGTCTTGGTGGAACCTGGGCAGGCAACCCGCTTTCCTGCGCGGCGGCGCTGGCGGTACTTAAGCTCTTTGAAGAGACGGACCTGCTGGGCGCAGCCCGGCGTCTGGGTCAACGTCTGCGCTCCGCCTTAGTATCCATTGTCAGCCCTCTGTCGATTGGCTATGAGATACGCGGGACTGGCGCCATGATTGCGCTGGAGCTTTTTTCTCTGGAGCATGGAGAGCGAACGCCGGCGACCGGGCTTATCGATCGGTTAGTCAAAAGCTGTGCCCGTGAGGGGCTTATTCTTCTTAAATGCGGCAAACAGGCAAATGCTATCCGCTTTTTAATGCCGCTAACGATTGAAGACAGCGTTCTGGATGAAGGGCTGACAATTTTTGCCGGCGCGCTGCAGCAGCAGGTCGCGTCTTCAGGCTTAGCAGAGGTGAAATAAAATGGCGCAGTTTGATAGCCGAACATTACGGAACGTATTTGGTCAATTCGCAACTGGCGTGTGTGTCGTAACCATGATGGATAAAGATAACAATTTCCATGGGCTAACCATCAGCAGCTTTAACACCGTCTCCCTGGAACCCCCGCTGGTGCTCTGGAGCCTGCGCAAGCAATCCTGGTACGCTCAGCATTTTCTGGAGGCGGACGCCTTTGCGATAAATGTCCTGTCGGGCCATCAGCATCAGGTTAGCGATATTTTTGCCAGCGCGGGGAGCGACAAATTTCATCGCGTCGATCACCGGGTCAGCGGCTTTAAACTGCCTTTGATTGACGGGGCACTCGCGCATCTTGAGTGCAAAATGTGGCGTCAGGTAGACGGTGGCGATCACTGGATATTCATCGGTGAGGTGGTGGATTCGTTACATACTGAAGGTGAACCGCTCATCTTTTTCAACGGTCGCTATGCCACCACCGCGGGTCTGTCGATTCCTGCCTAAAAAAAAGGGGCTGAAAAGCCCCATAACACGCCGAGCGAAGCGTTAACTAAAAGGGTATTTTTTAAATGCCGCCTGGTTTTCGAAAACGTCGGCAACCGCCTGAATCTTTTTAAAATCCCCGGCGTTAACGACGTGAGGGATCATTGACTGAATAAATGTCCAGATAACCGTACTGGTGACAGCAACCTGATCGGCCACTGCATTTTCCGGACGGGCTTCCAGCAGCGCGTTCCATTCCCGACAGGCAGCCAGCAGCTGGACGGTAATACGTTCTATCCACGGATTATGTTGTTTCTCCGCCGGGCGCAGGTTGTGTTCGTACACATTTTGCACAGCTTTCTCCGCGGCGGCGAGGATAAAGCCCAGCGTCTGGAGATCGTTCGCCAGTGCATCCGGCGTCACGGGCAGGAGTCTCCGTTCAGGCGCGGCCTGAGCCTCAAAATAATTCAGTATGAGAGACGAGTCCATCAGACGTGTTCCATTCTCCAGAACCAGCGTTGGCGCTTTTACCGCAGGGTTAATCCGGGAAAATTCCTCAAATGTGCTGAATACGGACAACGGCTGGCTTTCAAACGCAACGCCATAAAGTTCCAGGGAGACCGCCACGCGGCGTACATAAGGAGAATCCATCATGCCAATCAGCTTTATCATGATTCCAGTTTTCCTGTCTGTGTGAAAAAACGCTTCATTGAAGATGATAAACAGACATTACAATAAATTCGTTATGGCGAATATCATCAGTATCTTACGGCCTGAGTTAGTATTACTGACAGATTGGCCGGTTAGCGTTTATCAGATTCAGTCTATGAGGGAGTGGTTTCATGTCGGATTTTCCACCTATCGCAAGTTTGCGTAGTTTTGAAGCTGTGGCTCGCCTTGGCAGCGTAACGCTTGCGGCGAAAGAGCTTCACGTTACCCATTCCGCCATCAGCCAGCAGATTAAAGTGCTGGAGGAAATGGTGGGGGTGAAGCTGTTTATCCGTCATGGGCGAGGGGTGCAGATCAACGAAGAGGGGCGTCTCTACGCGTTACAGGTGCGCGAAGCGCTGAATCATATCGCAGATGCCACCCGGTTAGTGCAGGTGAAACCGAGAATACTGGAACTGACGCTGGCGATGGTGCCGTCTTTTGGTTGTCACTGGTTGTTGCCGCGTCTGGAGCGGTTTCGGGAAAAATATCCACACATCACGCTGCGGATCCAGGCCAGTCTGACGATCACCAGCATGCAGCAGGAAGGGATAGATGTGGCGATACGCATGGGGAAAGGTAACTGGGAAGGAAGCGACTGCCATTATCTGTTTTCAGATGAACTGATTGTGGTTGCAGCACCCGGTTATAACGGCGGCATCCTCCCGGCAACGCCAGCAGAGGTGGCAAAGAGTAAAATCATATTCTCCATGGAGTCGTGGAAAACCTGGTGTTTCAATGCGGGACTGGAAAAAGATATTGTGCCCGGCGGGTTATGCATTAACGACTCAAATTTAGTCCTTGAGGCTGTCAGACTCGGTAAAGGTATCGCGCTGGAACGTCGCTCTCTGGTACAGGATGCCATCACCCGGGGCGAACTGGTCCAGCTTACCCCTTTCACTGCACCTTATCCCTGGCCTTACTGGCTGGTGACATCGCAGTTAACGGAAGCGAAACCGGAGGTGGCTCTCTTTAGTGAGTGGCTGGATGAGGAAGTGGCGGCCTGGCGTCAGTTGACAGGGGCTGTGGAAAGTAACGGCTAACAGAAAAGCAAAAAGCCTGCTCAAAAAGCAGGCTTTTCAAATGTGGCTCCTCTGACTGGGATCGCCTTTGCCATTAACTAGCTGATTGGTAAGTTAAACCTAAAAATTGAGGTTATCAAGACCATCACAATGACCACTTATTTATTACTGATTTTTCTTGCCGTCATGCAAGCCAACTACAATGAACCGGCATATCATCTATACCATATCTGCCTACTTATCCAGACGTAGCTCAGCGGTGAGATATGAGCCAAATTGAAGCAAATCAATCAGCATCAGCCAGGAATTTTTCCATATAAAAAATATGGGATTAAGTTTCTGATGTTTGCATAATGTCAGGTAAAATACGCACTTAACTGCCATCACAGTTGCGATTGAGCGTAGCATAATAAGTGCCCGTACAACCTCTCGAATACAAGCCGTCTCAGCGAGTATTTCACATAGCCCTCTAACGCTGTGTTTGGTGCGTTAATACGTCCATACCCGATTTTCAAATTGCAGTTGTGCCAGAAGGAATTGAAGACATGCAATCCGAACAAAATCAAAACATTCGACATCTTCCATTACCACACAGTGTCAGAGAAGCCATTACCGCAGCAAGAAAACAGGCCGGTACGTTTTACTCCTTTACCGAAGCAGATACACCACTACTGATTCAGTCCCAGGATGGTACGGCGAGTGGCAAAAGCTATAACGTTTTCGCTCAATACATCGAAAGCGTAAATCCAGCAATCAACCTAGGCAATAGCCATCGCAATCTGGTGTTTATCACACCGCTGAAATCACAAATTGACATCCCGGAACAACTTATCGCTCGCGCCCGAGATAAGAAGATTGAATTGTTACCTTATCTTTCGCAAGGGGATATCGCAGATCTTGGTTTTACTTCATGGGTGAAATCTCCTGAAGGGAAAACACCTACAAACCGGGAACGGTATCGCCGCTGGATCAAGCAAGCCGACAAATTGATGTCGGGTGACATTCAGCTCATTTTTCAACGTCTGAAAGCGGAAGTTGATGCTCGTAATAGTCTGGAAGTACGTCTGGAAACAGAGATTAAAGTGGGGGCAACGTTTGAGCAAAAACGTCTGGAGGATGAGTTACGTCTCAATAGTTTTCATTTAGCCGGTCGCTTACAGGAAGCGACTGTGGCGATGCTTAATGCCCTGAATCAGGATCTGGCGGCTTTACTTGATGGGGAAGCGACTAACCCTCGATATGCACTGGCGACGGAAATGGTTAAACATCTTTTCCCGTTTCAGATTGCACTGTATCGCCGATGTATCCTGCTGGCCACGACGAAAAAGTTCGATGGCAGTGTGCTGTTACTGAAACGCGATAAAGAAGGCGGCTATCACCGGAGTTCACAACAACTGGACCACGTTCTGGGTCAGAAAAAAAGCCTCAAAGTGAATCCGTTAGGCGAGATTGCTAACCAGACTAATCCGCAGCGAATTGAGAGCTTAAAAGAGCAATATTGGATAACCGATGAAGACTCACCTTTCGCACAACGTGATATTCGTTTTACATTAGTTCTGGACGAAGAGCACGAAGCCTACCGTATCTTCCAGCAGAATGTTTGCCAGACATTAATGAACGACGATCAGCAGCTTCCTTCGTTACTGGCAATTTTACATCGTGTACTGGAATATGTGGATGAATGTTCTTCCGATGAAAGAGCGCCAGGGTATATCCCTCTGAAAAATTATGTCGATGAGATCAACAAAGCCTTATTACAATGTGATTTACGACCAGATTTCGATCTTAAGAAGCTGACCAGACTCTTTAGAAATAGTTTGCTTGATATCGTCGTCGATAGTCGTAATGCTGAGCAGGTTATCGCGTTAATTGGTAATGTTTTCAGTTATCAGATTCAGCGATTTTACCGTGAGTCAGATCTTCGTCGTATTCATTTACGTAGTCACGGGCGTCATTCATACACTGAAGTCTATGTTTCTGAAGATGACAAAAAAGTTCCAGATGAATTTACCCTATATGAAATGTATCAGACACTGACTGCTCTATTATTAGCCTCTGCCCGGTTGGAAACACCCAAACATGTCTGCGATTTGCTTGCACAGCAGGAGATGGCAAATCAGAATAACCCATTGTCTGTTTTCATTCGTAAAGCCCAAAGTATTAAAGGAGATATAGATCATTTATCTTCCAGTGAGCCTCAGAAAGAACAGTTGATAGATGACTTTTTTACCTATTTTCAACCCAAGACATTGTTTTCCCTTTCGCCACGTGAACAGGTAAGAATTGAGGCTGAACAACTGAGGGGATGGGTATTACTCAAATTTCGGATGGAGTTAATTAAGGAGTTACCCGAAATAGCATTATTACGTGTGCTTTATAATACACGTAATACTATTATTTTACTGTCTGCTACAGCAGGATTTCCTGCAACGTATAATGGACAGTACAGCCGCCCGTTTCTGGATAAATACGCCCGTGACTTGAACTATCGCATCAGGCAGCGGGATGTTAATTCTGCTTCGCCCCTGTCGGCGATCCGCGACAACAGAAACCTTCATCGTCCTGTAGCGCTGGAGGTATTTGACGATCAGGTACTGGAGTTTTTACCACAAAACGAGGAGCCTGAGTTCAGGAATGCATATCGTTTGTGGCTCAAAATGCTCGAACCATACTCTACAGCCGTTCAGTTTAATCGCTATCATAAACGAGAGTTTCATCGCCAGTTACAGAGTATGTTACTTGCGGCCTATACTGGTCGGCACATTCTATGTATTGGGATCAGTAGCCGTTTTTTTGCGATTATCGGGAATTTTCTTCGTGCCAATAAGTTAAGTGCAAATCCCTATCGTGGGGTCGCTATTCTTGACAATGAAACACGTCGGGGGAACGATTTATCTCGTGTATTTGAAATCACTCCTTTTGCTGAGCGGCATAGATTACGTGTCGTCATGTTTGATTCAAAACTCAACCGGGAAGATCCGGTAAGAGACTATCTGCAAATTGATCACCAAAGCTTAGCAATATGCATGGTTTCCCACTTCCAGGGGGCTGGCACAGGGCTTAATTATTATGTCACTTATCCGGTACCGTCAGAACCTACAGGAGCAGATTCAGAGCAAATCGACTTTGATGAATTAGCAATGGTCTGCGGTAGCTACTGGAGTCAGATTAATGCAACTCCATCGCGAAACACGCTGGAAAATTATATTACCTTACTCAAGCATTATGCTCATGGAAGCGTGCCTCGTCAGGTTGGTGATTTCGATACGGATCTAGTTGATTCTGATGCTGCCCAATTGCTGGATACTGAACATACCGTCGAGCTTCATAAAATTGCAATGCAAACTATTGGCCGTACAGAACGGCGTGATGCCCAAATGGATGGCATTATTCGTTTACCTTCTGGTGTTCATCATAATGCATTGTGTGTTTTTCGGGATTTGGATCGTCATCCAAATGCACAACCGTTACTTGCTTCCCTGAGTCTGCATAACCACCTATGGTTCAAACGCGTAAAAGAGGATTTATTAAAAGCCAGCTTTTCTTCCGATAGTCAGCGTAGCGAATTTGAAAATAAAGTTGTTAAAGCAATAAATATGTATAGTGACTTTGAAGCCGAACTGAAAAATAAAATTCTGCCACTGGCAAGACAAGGTGATCGAAATGCAATTGAGTTAAATGAAGCATTACGTCACCGGGACTGTTTTACCGATCCTCAGTCATATATGAAGCGTCTTAAACGCAACGCGATTATTAAGAAAAATGCTTACCTTAGCGACTGTGTAAGCCATTTTTATCTGGAGCGCACTGCCGATTGGGAAAATGTGATACTAGCTAAAACCTTAGATGGTTATGGATTAACAGATATTTCAGCTGGGGCAAATCCATACAAACCGGAATATTGTTTACCCCAATATCATGAAGCCATGGCTGAAGAGTCATCCGGAACTGAACAGCGTATTTTTGCGAAGATTCTGGGATTAGAGGCCACGCCTTTACAACAATACATTCCCATCCCTTCATTGATGCCACTTTTGATTGGCAACATTGGTGAATGGCAATTACACCTTGTGCTCCAGGAAATGAATATTACGCCCATCCTACCACAAGAGCTGTCACACTATCTGGATAGCCATTGTTATGAGCTGTTTGATGTGTACTGCATTAACAAGAACCGGATTGTTGCAATCGATGTAAAAAACTGGCGAATGCAAGGAAATAACCGCCAATTAGCGAAAAAAATGCATAATAACTCATTGGGGAAAGTCAGTGAGTTGCAGAAAATCGTTGCAGAAAAAACACAGTTTGATGGTGTTGATGTTGTTTATCTTAATACCCGATATGCTTTAAACAGCCTCAACATTCGTGCCGAACATTCTAACCATAAGGGGATCTGTTATTATAACCTTTTTAAAAGTATTTCATGTTATGAAAAAGATAATGGCAAAAATCCTTATGATGCAAAAATAAAATCAGAATTAAGAATAAATGAATACTTACTTAATCTTTTAGGAGTGAATTATGACTGATGTAACTGATAGTCTACAGCATAATGAAACGGATGTTGTGATGGCTGCCGAATGGGACCTTCAGCCTTCAGATTATGCACCTAAAGCACGAACACAGCTCTTTGATATTCATGATGCTGCTGATGTAATGTTGGAAAAACTTCTGCAATTACCCTCGGCAAATGGTTGGGGAATTGATGCAATCTGTATCAACAAGGTAAAAGAATACACCATGAAATGGGATGATTTTTTTATTGAGTTGCACAGGGAAATTCAAAATACATTATCCTTAAAGCTGGGAGTGAAAAATAACAGGGAGTTTCAGTATCAAACATTAAGAAAAGCAAACAGCTATCTTGTGATGTTTCTGTCACCAGATGCCCGTCCGTATCATCAATGGGTTAATGAACTAAAAATAAAGGGCTTTGATCAATATAAAATTGCTCAAACTGTGCTCGGGTTGCGTCTGAAACTACATTTTTTAGAGAATTCCGGGAAGTATTTTGAGGTGAGTTATGGGGCCTATAATAGCGAAGTTTTTCTGGGTGCTGTCGTACAAAAAGAAGAACCAGACAAGAGAGGAAACTATTACGTAGATGCATTGCAAAGTGACCTCTTTTACAGCCCGGATTATGGTGACCTCACCTTTACTCTGAAAGGGATCTGCTTCAGAGCTAAAGCGGAAGAGCTTGGTGTACTCAGCGATTATGGTCGGATTCTGATTAAGGGTAAAAAATCATTGCAGTTGCTTGAGAAAGTAGATGGTAGAAAATACCGGAAAATGCCCTATATGCGTTTTGCCAGTAAGGATTATTCTGGCTGCAAAAATCACGCAGAGAATCTGGTTCAGCGCGTGCTCGGTGATATCCTGTCTCAGGCTAATATCACTTTCTCGCCACGTGTTTTTTATGCTACCCACTGCCAGTTAAACTTTTTGACGACCAATAGTAAAATACTTCAGCGTCCGTTAGTTATTATAGATAATATTAATAGTGGAGAAAATCCAGAGGCGCATCAGCTATTTATTCACTATCTGAAAAAAGAATTAGGTGCAGTAGTTATAATGCCACCTCGAGAACTTATTGAACTGGATAAAAATGTTAACTATCTGGTGCTGAATCAGTCTAAAAAAATAAACGGGTCCAGCATTTCTCTTGGTGAAGATACCTTCTTAAACTCTACCTGGCAGGCATTGAATGAAGCAAAAGCGGGTAAAAAAGAGCTATTGGATTATTATTCAAGGCTAAAAGTGGATTTCATCCTTGATTTTGAGAATAATCATCAGCGAGTCTTTCAGGGATGTAATATTGAATCTATAGAGCAGAATAAAAAAGATCCTGTTACCCAGTCGGTTAAAAAAGTGCTTAATCCAGTACCTGTCGCTAAGCTGGAAATGATCCGCAGTGAACTTTGGCTAAAAGAAGCAGTGCTGGTGAGAAAGAAACTTACCGGTTTTAACATTAACGATGGTGAGTATATTCTTGTCTCAATTCGTTGCTCCTCTTCCGGAAACAGAAGAGGGAATGATTTTTATGGCGTTGCCACGCCCGTAATATTCAGTCATGGCGTAATGAACATCGCAGAGCCAAAAATGTATACAAATGAGGTGGCTTTCCGTAATAATGTTCCGGGGATGAATATCAACTGTATTGATAAATTGCGTGATGATAATTTCTATCTTGTTGATACAATAAATAAGATTGTGATTAAGCGATACAATACTGTTCGTATTCCGAGATTATTAGGTTCTGCGGAGCGTTGTTCTCTTCAGGTAGCAGAAAATAATCAGGATAAAATTAATAAATTTGGTGCAGCGGATAAAACATGTTTGCCTTACTACTTAACGCCAAAACCTAAAAGTCATGCTGTCAGCCAGTATCAACAACTCTTTATTGAAAAACGAGGTAATGAAGCATTACTTTTTTGTACTAAAAGCAACCAGCCCAACCAGATTATGGACAGGGCTACCTTAGTTTATAATTTGGTGGCGACAACATTTGACGGTAAGGAGGCTGATGTGATGACGCAACCAGCAACTGAATTACTGTTGCGAACTTTAACTTACGATACCACCCGTTATAATGAAGTCAGTCAGACATCTCTTCTGGAAAAAATATCGCGTTTGATGCTGCATAACTAATTTTATCAGCTTTTAACGTGGGTTATTCTTTATCAGGCCATATGCTATGGCCTGAATATCTTTAAACCGGATAATATCGAGCCTGTTCATTCACTGAATCAACTCCGGCAACCTATAAAGCAAACGCCTGGCAGATGGCCAGCCTGCATCCATAAAAATATCCAGGCTTTCTATCAAACAGGTACGTCGGTGTTCCTCTTCAAAAATGATTTTATAGTCAGCAAGAAACATCCCCATCATTTTTACCAACTGTTCCATTCCCATATGTTCATTCTGGAAACCAAACCTTGTTCCGTGACGTAATGCATGGGCCATCAGATCAAAACATTTTGCAGGATCGACAGGAACAAGCGTTTCCAGCAGTTCCAGGAGGTAGTAAATAGTGTGTGGCGTACTGCAATCACCAATGCGCCGCATGTGCAGTTCAGTTTCGTTTATAAATCTCTTAACTTCTTCTTTTTCTAATGGTTTCTCAGGATTATGTTTCCCTTCACAAACAAAGCGAAGTTGCAGACATGCTCCGTCTATAATTGCAAAACAGCGCCTTACGTCTTCCAGTTCAATCTCTGTCAGATCAGTGCGGGATGAATACTCTTCCAGTTTTTTTCCTGCAGCATCAATAATGCTATAGGCTATATCTAACGCCCGTCGTCTGATTCCAATGTCCTTCGGTGTACTCTGTTCGGTAAAGCCAAGAATGAATTCATCCCTTAATGTAAATAAAATTTGTTTAAGTTCATGGCTATAAATAGTGGGATCGACAATCCAGCCTTGAAGAATATCGTATGCTTCCCTGATTTCATGGACTCCCCAGAGAATTGCCAGATCGATGCTAACTATCTTGCGAATACGGTGCTGACGTCCAGGATCGTTACTAAAACGTCCCAGCAGTTTCTGGATAAGACAGAAGGAATGCGTCGGGTCGTTATATAGCAGACGTCTGATTCCATCCCCAACTATATGCTCTATTATGCCGGTATTGATTTCCTGCTCCACGCGTTCATTCAGGTAATGCCATACGCTATCCGGAGCAATATCCCACAACCTTAACAGGCGTGTTGATGCCTGAAGACGAACGGCCGGGTGAGGGTCAACCAGCATCCTTTCGATATCAGGTTTCAGTAGATCATACAGATCGGGACGTAAAGGCATTACATCCAGAAAAATTCGTGCAGCATCAATCCTCGGTGAAGGAGAGCCCCAGCTAACGCTGTTGGCAAAATTATCCTCGGTATCTTCATTGATAGTTGGAGATATTGCGCGAGAAGTCATATGCAATAAGTCCAAAAAATGAGGGGTCAGCTCATCTGCCCGATGGTCATTTACAGGCGGTAATAATTTCTGTTCAACAGCCGCAGCGCAGGCCCGAACAATAACATCCTCTGCAGTTGTGCGCACATAGGTATGAATATTTACAGCATTGAGTTGTTCACTAAGCGGCTCGAGAATGCCAAAAACATCTTCCAGCGATAATTCAGAGGAGAGTGTATTATTTGTCGTTAACCCCAGTGCAGTTTTCGCTGTTTTGACAGCACTGATAACCATGGCATTGACTGGCTCATTTTGATCCAGACCTTCGATAAAATCATAAGGTATACCCGTGCTAACATTGACCGGAGAAATATCGAAAAGCCTTTTATTGCCTGATATTTCATCATCTCCCTGCGTGTTTTTCAGAAAGTCCCGGGCGGCTTCAGTAGAAAGATTATCTGAGCCAATCGCGTTGAAAAGGCGATATAACAGTCGTTTCTTTGCTTCTTCCGGGTAAATATAGCCAGAGAAATTATACTGGAATGCTGCATTCTCCAGCATTTGCCGTTCCTCCACTGGACGCCGTGCAATTCCTTTGCTGACCAAATCGATAGCATCTTTACGGGTGTCTTCGTTCCGGATAAACGCTTCCTGCGCGGCAATGGGCCAGAGAAAATCAACCAGGCTATCATTACGTTCATTTGCCGCCAGAAAGAGCCTGGCCCAGAAGATTGCCAGTGAGGCTTTTTGACGAAAAAGTTCTGCGAGAACTAACACGTCTGGTTCAGTCGCGCTTTTCAAATGCTGAAATAGTTTCTTAACCAGTACTTCTCCGTCATGCGCGTGTTCGCCTGTAGGATTGTACGCCCAGATGTGGCTGTGATCGGCTTTAAGAGAGATATCATTCCCGGAAATGGATAAATGCATCACTGGGGAATCGACAGGATGGTGCCGGGCAACATATCCATTTAAAGCGTTAACGGCAGCATCAACAGCCTGCTCTGGATGTTGTTCGAGAAAATGGGAGAAAAACTCACCGAGGGAATAACGAGCCGATTCATAGTCCTGTCGGGCGTTTGATCTCAGAGGGAGAATTCGGCTGTTCCCCAGCGTTGTTTCCCGTTCTTCGGTGACATCGTAGCTGTAGACAAACTCGAATACGCTGGCAACAAACTCAGGAGCATAATCTGCGATTTTCTTGATGTTGTAACAGAGAATGGGAATTTCCTCTGAACCAAAATGCTGGAGACGTTTGACGGAAATAATTTGCTCCAGTAAACGGCAAGATGCATCAACATCGGTATTGATCGTATCTGCAACGAAAGGTATAGCACTTCTGACAAAATAGCCCGGCTGACTCTGCTCAAGGCCATAAGAAAGCACGGCGCGGCAGGCTGTACCCAGAATATTGCGTAGATCAGGATCAGTCACCTGCTTAGTAATCGGATGCAGCAAAAATCGCAATGTCTCCGCGACTTTATTGATGTCAGGCGTTAAAGCAGAGACCAGATATACCCACGGAAGCAGAGCCACGTCTTTTTCATCTTCAAACCGAATTGCCAGCGCGCCGCAGAGATGACTGAGTGTGGAAATAACGTTCTGATCGTCCATTGCCACACGTTTAGCGAGCCAGAGCAGGTCGTTTTGTGCAACAGGATATTCAGCCGCAATCCGGCCTGTTGCACTACGGATAATGGGATCGCCATCGCTATCATTAACCAGATGACTTACCGCTTGCCAGAAACCGTGATGATCTTCGTTATAATCCCAGATCTCCTGGAGCACAAAACCCAGTGCGGGAGAAAGCAACAATCCCTGAGCCTGCTGTTTAGGGAAACGCAAGGTTCCCGCAATGAGTGCGTCAGGATCGAATGATATTTTTGCCGCAGCATAGTCAAAGAGCAGATGATGACGAAACTGTACCCAGCGATCGCTAGCCTCCCTGACGACAACGCCTTCACGAGAGAGTGTATCAATCATATCGGCATCTGTGCCTGTCAACAGAGATGGAGCCCTGAGTGAACGAGTGGCAATCATATGATCAACCAGAGCCTTAAGACACTGCCGGGCATTCAGCCCATGTTTCTCAACGCGATACTGCCAGTAGAGTTTTAATAATTCGCTCTGGGATGAAATACGACTCAGATTAATATCCGCATATTGCGAAACCAGGTCGGCCAGCAATCGTGTATTAAACGGTACTTTTGCTAAATCGCGAAGCCTGTCAGAAAGCTGCTTAAGTGCTGCTGTCAGCGCCGAAGATTGTTCCAGTAACTGGCTGAATTCGTTATCTGACCAGCGTGGAATAACAATATGGCGAACCGAAGAAAACTGCGTATCGGCACGTTCCGTCACTGGAGGATGCCCCTTAAACAGATCGCGAAGCTTCACCCCCATACGCAAATCGAAACTGCGAATAGAGGCAATAACGCGCCATCGCCCCTTTTGATTCAGTACCTGTTCAATCAGGGGACGAAAAACAGCCTCACCTTTACCCCCACGGGTCGCATCCAGTGCATCAATAATCAGCCAGCCGTGAGACGTACCATCCCATGCTTCAAGCACTTCAGTCAGACAATGATCCAGCCGGAGTTCACGGCTCAGTCCTTCGAGTGACTCAACCGAATAGTGATCAACCGCCAGTTCAAGAACATCGTCCCCACGATTGCGCAGGCTACGTGCCAGCGCATTCAGTACGCCGCTTTTACCGGCTCCGGGTTCACCAATAATTAATAGCGAGCCGGACTGCACAGCTTGCTCAACCGCATCCTGGCATTCCCTGCGCAAGGTAATCGGCTGGCCGGAGGGATTATCGATGGTTTCATACTGCTGCAAGGCATTGGCAACGTGCTGAGAGTGGCGGATAAGTTGATGAATATCCGCCTGATATTGTGGCGGTGCGGCCAGTTTAATCCCTTTTCCTGCCAGCAGGTTACGTAATAATAATGCATCACAGCCACCACGTCGGGACATTATCTCCCCACAGGTGGTGACAAGAATACTCAGGGCTGCTGCTGAGTCAGTTTCTCTGGCAAGACTGCGGCTAAGTCGCATCTGAAGTGTTGATGCGATATTTTCAACATCAACAACGTGAACGACAATCAGACGGGCAAGTTCGGCTAACAGATCTGATGGCCGGGGCTCCGTGGTAATTCGGCACCACGCCGTCAACACACAGCGTTCGAAAATATCAGACGCTGATTTCTGTTTCCTGTTCATAGCTCCGCGGCCTTGCTGGGAAAGATGGCGTAACGCGGCGGAAAGATCGGTCCGAACAGTCGCTGATGCTTTGATACTTACGGCTAAAATCAGCCGATCTTTCTCCGGCGACAGAGGGCGGTTCCATTCCAGAGAACCATCACCATCCCGACAGGTTAGCCAGTGTTGGACGAACTGTTCAATTGTCCGGTAAAAAGGACTCTTTTCTTTATCTGAAAGTGGGACCGTTGTTTTTGCCTGAATTGCAAGAAATCCGCCCACAGAAGTTGCCACAAGAATATCGTCAACTGGCGCTTCAGTTTCGAAACGAAGCCGAACAGGTGCTGCATCACCCAGTACTAATGAAGGATCCAACGGGTCATTACTCAGGATCTGAGCGGCGAAAAACGCGCCTAATTGTTGTTGAAAGATAATACCGCTGCTGGTTGCCGCGCCACCACCGTTTGAGGGACCGCTCATATTCGTATCAGACAAGTTTCACCTTCATAGCATGAATTCCGTGTTGGCGTTTATTTTACGGACAGGCGATTGGTAAAACAAAGAGATAAAAGTACAGTACCCGGGTAAAACCGTCATTGCGACATAATGGCGCATTCGCACTTTTTTTATGTCGTGCGTTCGGCTACATCTCTATTGGCGGCTGGGGGGTATCGCAAGGTGCATCGGTGTAGGTATGACCGGTAAGACCAACTCCGTTCAGTTCACCATCCGTAAGATTGGTCTCTTCGGTGGTGGAATTTAAATTCACATACCGGAGGTTGCCTTATGGCTATACTCCTCACTCAGACACACCCGTCACTTGTTGTTCCCTTTAATGCCACCACGGATTTCACCATACACACCAGTCACTACGAAACCTTTGTCGAAACCCTGATTGAAAGCAACGATCCCTCGTTGAAAATGGCGCTTTGCGGGAGAATCAACACCTGTCTGACGCTGCTGTAACCCACACTGTTAGAGCCAGTTCCTCCCCATCTGGTTGAAAGCCTGACCGTTGACACGCTTCCTGCGACCACTCCCCGTTTTGAGCCTGAATGTACGGAGCTTTGTAGTTACTGCCTTGCTATCACGCAAACCCTGTCGGGGCTGGGATTTGCCTCTGAAACGGAGAAGCACCTTTGCTGGCTGCTGTACGACCTGATTAATTACTTCGCAGCGAAAATGAAAGCCCCGCGTTGGTTGCGTACTGCCGGTGGCATGAAGTTTATCGACGGTGTGGAGGTCAAAGTATGACGCAGCCTGACTGGCATCCTGCCGACATCATCGCCGGGCTGAAAAAACGTGGCATTTCGCTGTCAGCGCTTTCGCGTCAGGCGGGGCTGGCATCCTCCACGCTGGCAAATGCGCTTACCCGCCGCTGGCCTAAAGGCGAAAGATTGATTGCTGGAGCGTTAGATGTTGCGCCTGAAAAAATCTGGCCTTCACGCTATCTCTGATGTCCCTACGGCGCAGCCCATATACGGAAGCTGCGCCGCATTTCGTTTATCTGATCCGTCATAATCCTTTGAATCGCAAAAACAGTTTTCTATTATCGGCCTTCTTACCACGAATTAAGCTACCGCCTGCATGAAATGCTTCATGACCTGAAAGAAGCGACTGATGTATCAGGAGGGTCGCCGTTTTACCGGCAATGCCGCCTTTGAAAACTGTCGGATCCATCCTTCGATGGATTAATGCTTTCTTCTCGCATTATTACGCTAAGGAAATCGCAATGAATCTGATGAATAATTGTGCATCGGCTGCCTCAGATGTTATATTAAAATATAATATTCGGAGGTGCTCTATGTATACCACTCGCCTGAAAAAGGTTGGCGGATCCGTCATGCTGGCGGTTCCTCCCGCCGTGCTGAAAACGCTTGGGTTGTCAACGGACAGCGAAGTCGGCATGACCATAAATAATGGCTGCCTGATTATTGAACCCCAGAAACGGCCCCGTTATTCGCTTGAGGAACTGCTTGCACAGTGCGATCCGCACGCCGAAATGAGCGACGAGGGTCGGGAATGGATTGATGCGCCTGTGGTGGGCAAGGAGATCCTGTAAATGGACAGAGGGGAAATTTGGCTCGTCTCACTGGATCCTACAGCTGGACATGAACAAAGCGGAAAACGTCCGGTGCTTATCGTATCGAAGGCATCTTTTAACAAGCTGACCCGGTTACCCGTTGTTGTTCCCATCACCAGCGGTGGAAACTTTGCACGTACAGCCGGTTTTACCGTCTCCCTGGACGGTGCGGGAACAAAAACGATGGGCGCTATTCGCTGCGACCAGCCCAGAACCATTGATATGGCTGCCCGGAGCGGCAAGCGGCTGGAACGCATACCAGACGCTGTGGTGAATGAGGTGCTTGCCAGGCTGGATGCGATTCTGAATTAACATCTGAGACGCAGAAAAGCAAAAAGCCTGCTCTAAAAGCAGGCTTTTCAAATTTGGCTCCTCTGACTGGACTCGAACCAGTGACATACGGATTAACAGTCCGCCGTTCTACCGACTGAACTACAGAGGAATCGTGTGAACGAGGCGCATAGTAGCGACCTCAGTTCGTCTTGTCAAAGGGGGAAAACGTACTTTTCGTTCGTTTGCCGACAATTTCAGCAAATCGCTGATTTTATAGCAAATTCGCGCTGAAATTACGCAGCAAATTGCGCCGCCCGCAGGCGGCGCACAGGATTAGAACAGTACGGAGTAGTTCAGACCAAACGTACGGCCACGGCCTTTATAGGTATACAGACCTGGTGCACCGTAGGTTGGGCTATACAGCCCCGGCGCGCGCTGGCCCCAGGCGGTGGTGTAGTCTTTGTCCAGCACGTTCTCCACGCTGAAGCTCACTTTACCCACCGGCAGGGCGTAGCTGCCCAGGAAGTCGACCGTGTTATAGCCATCGATCTTCTTGCCGTCCGCATCTGACACGTCAAAGGTCTGCGTGCTCTGCACGCGCAGGGTCCAGTCGCCCGGTGCCCAGTTGACCCATGCGCTGGCTTTTGACGGGCTGGCGCTGTCTACCGTCAGCTTCTCCCATTTACCGTTTTCGCGGGTTTCAGACTTAATGGCGTTAAAGTTCGCGCCCGTGCTCCAGTCGCTGTCGGTGAAGAAATAGTCCACCTGGCCTTCAATCCCGTAGATACGACGCTTGTCGTCTTCGAGGTTGATGGTCATGTCCGTCTTGTTGATGGTGATCGTTTTGTCCGAGAGCGAGTAATACGCCGCGACCTGGGTACGCAGGTTATCGCCGGTGTAGCGCCAGCCCAGCTCGTATGCGTTGACCTTGATGCCGTCAAGCGTCGAGTCGTTCACGTTCACGCTGTTCAGCAGGCGATAGTGACCGTTGCTGAGCTGATAAGTCCCGGAACCGTAGTACTTCGCCAGATCCGGAATTTCAAAGCCTTGGGAGAAGTTAAACCACAGCTGCTGCTGTTCGGTCAGACGACCGAGGATCCCGGCGTTAAACAGGAAGTTGTTGTAATCGGTTTTCCCGCCCGGCACCGCGTCTGCGGAGGTGGCTTTCCCGGTTGCAATGGCCTGCTGCTGGGCGTAACCCACAAAATCGTCCACCTTGTTTTCGGTGTACTGGTAGCGCACGCCGCCGCTCAGGGTGATGGCGTCAATGTCGTAGCTGGCCTGCAGGAACGGGGCGAGGTTGGTAATGCTGTAACCCGGGTAGCGGCCCACGTTATAGGCGTTATCAAGCTCCATGCCGCCGCTCGCCGCTGCTTTGCTCAGATCAAAGAACTGCTGATTGGCATCGAAGGTTTCATGGTCGGCATCCACACCCCAGGTCAGGGTTAAATCATCCATCGGTTTGCTGTTCAGCGTCAGCTTGCCGCCGTAAAAATCGGTTTTCTGCTGCGACGCACCGATGCTGCTCACGACGCCTTTGGTCAGGGTCGGGAAGGGGTAGTAGGTCAGGCTTTCGTCACGATAGTAAATCTGCGCAACCAGATCCTGGCCCCAGAAGTCGGTATTGGAGTATTGCAGGTTAATCAGATGACGCTCGGTACCCGGTATACGGTCAGAATCAAGATTACCTTTGTTATAGGCAGTCGCATCGCCCGTGACCGCCGAGAAGTTTTTCCCGAGGTACAGGCCATGCTTGCCGTCGGACTCGCTCTTATAGTACTGCGTCGTGAGCTGAAGCTGCTGGTGTTCGTCAATGTTGAGGGTGCCGGTCCCCATCACATCAATACGGTCGGAATACTGTAAGCCGGTCTGGGTGTTATCAATGATCACCTCGTCGCCGTTGCCGTCATACCAGCCGCCGTAACGCTGATACGACACCGACAGACGACCCGAGGCGTTGTCGTTGCCGCCGCTGACCGCCGCCGACACGTTCTCATCGTGGTCGTTGTGGCTGTTAAAGCCGCTTTTTGCTCCGGTCTGGAACTCAACTTCGGTCTCCGGCTGGCCTTTTTTGGTGACGATGTTCACCAGGCCGCCGGTGCTGCCGCCGCCGTAGAGGGACGTGGCGCCGGAGATCACTTCGATACGGTCAATGTTGAACGGATCGATGGAGTCGAGCTGGCGGCTGTCGCTGCGGGAGGAGTTCAGGCGCACGCCGTCCACCATCACCATCATCGAGCGGCCGCGCAGGTTCATACCGTAGTTGGTACGCCCCTGGCTGCTGACGTCCATGCCCGGGATCAGCTGCGCCAGGACTTCTTTAATCTCCTTTCCGCCCTGAACCTGCTGCTCAATTTCAGACCGTTCAATAACCCACGTGGTCTGCGCCATCTCGGCCACGCTGCGGTGTGCACGGCTGGCGGAGACCACGATATTTTCTTCCTTTTGTTCTTCCGCCCACGCAGAGGTAGAAAGCATTGCAAGCAAGCAAGGATTTAAAACCCAAAGATGAGAACGTTTCATTGTTATGTTGATCCTGATTGTGTGTGTCAGTACTCGGTCGTTTTCTCTAACGCGTTAAAAACCGGGCTGCTGTCCTGGCTGGCGGTGGTGCGCCAGTGGATAACGCCGGGTGTGGTAGCCAGCTCAAATGGCTCGTCAGGATGCGCGCGGTTAAGAATGCGTGCGGCACGCCAGGCCATCAGGCTGAGCTGGGGTTCAGCAATGCCGAGACGGTGCATCCCGGCATTGACGGCAAACAGTCGGTTGCTCTGCGGGCCGTCCCATTCGAGGGTGAAATCGTTATTGATGCAGAAGGCTTCATCCGCATCCAGATGCAGGCGGTGAGACAGCGGGGCAAGGAACGCAGGCTGCACGGCGCGGTAACCGGTGGCAAAGATCACCACGTCGGTATCCAGCTGTTCGCGACCGCCGTCGAGATGATGCTGTATGCTCAGACGCTGACCGTTTTCCTGACGCGCCAGTGACGTCACCGAGCGGGACGGCAGAAGGTGCGCCCACGGTTTTTCACGCAGCACCTCAAAGCGGTGATACATGGCGCGGTAAATTGCCAGCAGGGACTCGGTGGTAATGCCGTCAGAGGTCATCTTCTGCTCGTGCAGCATCTGACGACGGGCCTCTTCGCCGAGCGTGGAGAAGCTGTCCACATACTCCGGCGTGAAGTACTCGTTGGCGAAGGCGGCTTCATCCAGCGCGTTGTAGTTGTTGCGGCGCGAGACCCAGTTCAGGCTTAGCGGCTGGCCCCATTCCCCGCGGAAGATATTTAAGAACAGGTCGGCACCGCTCTGGCCGCCACCGACGACGGTCACGCGCTTGCCCGCTAAATTTGGCGTGCGCAGCATCATCTCGCTGGCGTGGAAACAGGTGTCGTCCTGCACCGTCACGCAATCCGGGAGGTTAATCTGTTTGCCAATCCCCACGCAGACGTGGCGGGCAAAGAACCGATCCCGCTGTGTCACGACCTCAAACAGACCGCTTGTCTCATCAAAGCTCACCTGCTGCACCTGCTGGCTGAAGGCGAGGTTGGTGAGGTTTTCTGCCGCCCAGCACAGGTAATCGGCAAACTCTTCGCGAGACACCGTGCGCTGTTCGGTGGTCAGGAAGCGGTAGAACTTTTTACGCTGCACCAGGTAGTTCAGGAAGCTGTGGCGGTTGGTCGGCTCCACGGCGCTGACCAGATCCTTCAGGAAGCTGGTCTGCATGTGGCAGTCCGGCACCATCATCCCCGGGTGCCAGGAGAAGTGCGGCTTGCGCTCAAGGAACAGCGAGCTAAAACCGTCCAGTCCTTCTGCCAGGGCGGCGATGCTGAGGTTAAACGGGCCAATACCAATGCCGATGAAATCATAGGTTTTCATTGCGCTGACTCCCGGGAGGCCAGAAAAAGAGGGTTATCAAGGTCGGTAACGTAGTTCGGCAGCATGCGGCTGCCGCCGTCATGCTCGGAGAAGGTCAGTTTGACCGGGTTGAGGATCACGCGAATAATTTGCGGCTTAAACAGGTCGAACATCGCGAAACGTTCCGCAAGCTCGGGGTGCGCAGCCATATACCGGCGCAATACCCCCGCCAGGATTTGATAGAAACGGATTTCGCTCACGCCGCATTGCAGGGTGAGACGCGAGATAAAGCGCAGCACCGTCACAAAGTTACCGGTTTGCAGGTCGTGGATGATGTAATCCGCGCTCAGACGTGCCGTAACGTCCTTCACCTGCGCCGGCAGGCTCTGCGCCTGCGGGAAATCTTCGTCCACCAGACGCATATCACCCTGGAAATCCTTCAGCAGGATGCGCTGCGGCACGTAGTTTTTCATCACCAGCGTCACGTTCTGACCGTGGGCGATCAGCGCCACGCCGTAGCGGCAGAGCAGGTGATAGAACGGGATCACCGTCGCGTCGAACAGCTTTTCCAGCCACGCGTCGGCGCTTAGCCCCGAGCGCTTAATCCACGCGTCGATCAGCGGACGCCCGGCGTTATCGGTTTCCATCAGCGCCGCCATCAGCACCGCCTGTTCACCGTCTTCTAAATAACAGGACGGATTCTCGCGCCAGATCACCCCCAGCATCTCCTGATAGCGGTAGGGCGCTTTCGGTAATGCGGCATAGCCCGGATGCGACAGATATCCGGCGGCGGGTTCACCCAGTACCTGCGCGCCGCAGCGAATCAGCGTGGCGTCAGAGGCGAACTGCTGCTGCAGCCAGCGTGAGGCCAGCGGCCCGGCGGCAATGTATTTGCCCGGAATGCCGCGATAGCAGGAGGTGTTGTAGATGGTCAGCGGCAGCTTGATGTCAAACGGCGCGCGACGGCTGGCGTTGGTGAGCGTGCGCAGGGACTGCTGCGCCAGATACTCATCGCCAAATTCGCCCAGCTCCACCATCTCACCGCGCGCCAGCTGCGCCAGGAAGTGAATGGCAATTTTCTGCTGCCACTGCCACGGGTGTAGCGGCACGGGCAGCCAGCTTTCGTCGAGCCCCAGCGCCTGCCAGCGATGCTCAAACCGGACGTGCTCGGCGTTGTCCATGGTACTGGCAAGCAGATTCTGAATGTCGCAATCGGCGTCGCTGCTCCAGACCAGGTGTTCACGCTGAACGGCAACCCAGTGCAGACGAAAACGTCCGCGATACTCAGGCGCGTACTGATGCAGGGCATCCAGCCCCCATCCGCGGCGGCCTTTGTTGAAAATAAACTTAGGATGACCGCTCATCAGACACTGTAATTCATCCGGGTCGAGGTGGATCAGCGCGTCGGCATCCAGCGCTTCACGCGCCTGGAGCAGCTGAATATCACCGCGCAGCGTGGCGTAAAGATCTTCCATATGCTCCGCCGTTTGCGCGTCGCTCATCTCCAGCACGGTCGCCAGCTGCAGCAGCGCGCTTTCCGCTTCCACGGCGGCGCCGCTGGCGGTGGTCAGGGTATCAGGATCGATATGCAGCCAGCCCCAGATCCCGCGCGTGGCGCGAAACTGCCAGGATTCCGTGCCCATGGTGATGTGCCAGCCGTCCGATGAAACCGGCTCAGCGCGCAGGGTACGTTCGTATTCCAGTTCGGCGAGGATCTTCGCCACCATCTCGCGGTTTACTTTCTGCCAGAGCGCGTTCACAGTTTCACCTCATGGAAGAAGCGGTGACGCTCGCTCACGATCAGGCGCGAGCGCTTGTGCGGGAAGTCGAACTCTTTTGCGGTGTCGAAACCGGCGGACGCTAGGTGGCGGAACAGGCGTTGGTTGTCGAAGCGCGGCTCGGCCACAATGCGCGTCGTGCGCGGTTCATCCAGATACAGGTAGTGGCTCAGACCGCGCAGCCAGCTGCGAATGTACTGCGCGCCGCGCCAGTGCTCTTCGCCCACCAGCATATGCAGCCCGCGGTCGAACGGCTGCCAGCGGTAGTGGCGGCCAATGCGGTCTTCTGGCGCCCAGTAGAGTTCAAAGTAGCCGAACGGCTGGTCGTCGAAGCAGCCGATAACCGGGTAGCAGTAGGTCGAGTCAAGCTGACGGCGCAGGTAGTTTTCCTGTTCGGCCTGCGGGCCGGCCATCTCCCAGAAGGCGTTCACGCGCGGGTTGTTCATCCATTGAGTGAATCGTTCGCCGTCCAGCGCCACGTCGGCCACGCGGAAGCTCAGCGTGCGTTTAATTTGCGGATCGTAACGGCGATACACCTCACCCTGGGGGCGGCGAGGGCGCTGCGGGAAGTACAGCTGACGGCTCTCATCAAACTGCATACCGTTGCTCGCCTGCGGTCGTTCGCCTTTCAGCCAGAGCGGCAATTGCCAGAAGGTTTCACGCGCCAGGTAATCCCCGTGGGCCAGGCTAAACAGCGCCTTTGCCTGAGGTTCATCCTGCCAGGTTGCCCACGGCAGCGTAATGCCGGTCAGCGTGGGGGCGGCGACAAACAGCTGATCCAGCGCTTCCACCAGCCAGCCCGCCGGGATAGCCCCGAGACGCTCCAGCACCGCGCTGCCGTCGAGACCTAACGTCAGCGGCAGCGCGGTATCCGTTGCGGTGCAGCGAAAGCCGAAGCCAGAATGGACGATATTCGCGATGGCCATTACGCCTTCTCCTTGTAGAACGGGTTGCTAAAGTCGAAATAGATCACCGCCGGATCGGCGATGGTGTTTTCGTTGCGATCGTGCAGATAACAGAAGAAGTTGCCTTTGCAGTTCCAGGTCGGGCTGTCCAGCACGTAGTCAAGGCAGCGGGTCTGCTTCGCCGTACGGCGCAGCGCGACCAGCGCGTCACGCACGCGCGCCATCAGGCGCTCTTCACTGTCGAAACCGGCGGCGGCAAGGGCGGCAGTCACCGCAAGGGTGGAGTTCAGCAGCAGGTAGTAAGGGAAATAGCGCAGCAGCTGGCTCTCACCGAAGCGGTTTTCCACGTCAGTTTCACCCGCCTCTTTCAGCCACCCGTCGGCTCCTTCGGTCCAGGCGCTGCCCTGGCAGTCACGGTAGATAAGCCCGACGGGGAAATCCTGCTGCATCTCAACGAGGATATTTTGCTGGTGGGCGAGCAGCACCAGGCCGTAGTCCGCCTCGGCGCTGAACAGGGGGAGTAACACGCGGTCGCAATAGGCGTCCAGCCAGCAGCGTGCGGCCTGAGCGAGGGGTAAATCCAGACGCTGGCTCAGACGACGCACTGCCGCAGCCAGCAGGCTGTCACCGCCATCCGGGGCGGCCTGCGTCAGGCTGACCAGCACGTTGGTCTGCGTGTCCGGCGTGTCAAACAGCAGATTGACGCGCAGGGCCATCAGGCTCTCTTCCTGCACCACGCCGTTTTCGTCACGCAGCCCCGCCCAGCCGTCTTCCTGCATCACGCGCATCGTCGGGTAGCGTGCCTGAAGCGTTTGCCAGCGTTCCGTTTTCGCCAGGCGCGCCAGGCGCATCCCGCGCTTAACTTCTTTCACCGACAGCGTGCGCACGGAATTGGTCAGGCGCACGCTGAGGGAGAATTTAATCATGTCGCTGTTGGTTTCGCTGTACAGCGAGCGGGACGAGCTGGTGGGCAGCCACTGTGCGCCCGCTTCGCCCAGATCCTGCAATGAACCGTTTTCCACCAGACGCTGGCACCAGGCCTGACCCAGCAGATGCTCTGCCTGCCATGGGTGCATAGGCAACAGCCAGCGCGTGTCGGTGAAGTGGCCGAGCAGCTCAGGCGCGCTCTGGGCGGCGAAGCGCAGCAGACGTTCGCGCAGGGAGACGTTCAGGCTGTCACCAGCAATGCGCGTGCTCTCAACGGCAAACCAGCGCAGCGGGAAACGGGAGGCAAAATCAGGCAGATAGCGTCGCGCTTCGGTTTCGTTGAATGGCTCGTGCGACTTCGGTGCCGGGTGAAATGCGTGGCCGACCAGCAGCGCCTGTTCTGCTTCAGCAAACGTCAGCGGTTTATCACGCAGCGTGGACCAGCTGTGGCGTAGGTCGATCGCCTGCCAGGTATGCGCATGACTTTCCAGCACGCGTTGCTTAAAACGCGCCAGCGTATCGGCATCAAGAACGCCTTTTACTGATGGTTTTTCAAGAAGTAAATCAACCAGTTGGGTATATGTGACGGCGTCACCGCAGTCGCTATCGCTCTGGATAAGCGTTGCCGGGAAACAGTACTGATGGTGCTGGGTGGGGGAGAAATAGCGTACCGGAACCCGCAGGGCCTGAGCGGGAGAAAGCGGGATATGAATATGCGCCAGCTCATCCGCAGCGGCTGCGGGGAGATAGCGCCAGTCCGTCGTTTCGCGCAGCAGGGCGTTTAAAAAACACTGGGCCGCAACGTCTGTACCGGCGGAGCGGGGCAGAGTACGCATAGATGTACCTCATTCCATGATTGATAATAATTCTCGTTATGATATTCATTCTATTTACACTCGCAACCATTTTTGCAATATTTGTTTTCATAAACTTCATAATTTCCACACATTTATTGACACTATGTTCACATTCTCATGCGCGCTAATTCAGAAACGCTGACTGAAAACGTCACCTCTAAAGCCAACTGGCCGCTGGCACTCTGTGCAGGTTTATTGGGCATCGGGCAGAACGGTTTGCTGGTCATGCTCCCGCAGCTGGTGAACCTGACCGGGCTGTCGCTCTCGGTCTGGGCCGGGCTGTTAATGTTCGGCTCCATGCTTTTTTTACCGGCATCGCCCTGGTGGGGGCGTCAGAGCGAGCGACGCGGCTGTAAGGTCGTGATGGTGGCCTCGCTCAGCGGCTATCTTGCCAGCTTCGCCGTGATGGCCGTGGTGGTCTGGGCAATGGCGGCCGGGTTGCTCCAGAGCACCTGGGGGCTGGCGGGGCTGATCTTTTCGCGCCTGCTCTACGGTTTAACCGTGTCGGGGATGGTGCCTGCCGCCCAGACCTGGGCTATTCAGCGTGCGGGGCTGGACAAACGCATGGCGGCGCTGGCCACCATCAGCTCCGGCCTGAGCTGCGGCCGTCTGCTGGGGCCACCGCTGGCAGCAATGATGCTCAGCATTAACCCGGTGGCACCGCTCTGGCTCATGGCGATTGCGCCGTTTATCGCTCTGCTGCTGGTGCTGCGAGAAGTGGCCGACCCTCCGCTGCCGCCGGTGGCGCATCAGGCGACCCGTCTGCAGGTCTCTATGCTGCCGTTCCTGCTGCTGGCGATGCTGCTGGCGGCGCTGGTGAGCCTGATGCAGCTTGGCCTCACGCCGCATCTCAGCCCCTTGCTGGAGGGCAACGCCCGTGAGATCAGCCACCATGTTGCGCTCCTGCTGAGCCTGGCCGCGCTGGCCACGCTCGCGGCGCAATTTTTGATTGTTCGCCCGCAGCACTTCAGCCCGCTGACGTTGCTCTGTATGGCGGCGGTATTGATGGTGGCAGGACTTGGGTTGATGTGTATTGCCGGGCTGGCGCTGTTTTACGTGGGAATTGCTGTCACCTCGCTCGGCGCGGCGATGGCTACACCGGGCTATCAGCTACTGTTGAACGATCGGCTGACCACGGGGAAAGGCGCGGGCGCGATCGCCACCAGCCATACGTTAGGCTACGGCATCAGCGCGCTGCTGGTGCCCGTAGTCACGCGCTTTTTCGGTGAGCAGTATTTAACGATGGCGGCAGGGGGAATGGCGGTGCTGTTTTTCGTACTGAGCATCGGGGTACGGTTAACCGGGCGCACCCCTGTCGAAAAAAATTAATGTACCTGGTGAGGGGAAGGGCCGACCGCCTCATTTTGACGCAGACGCTTAAGCGGATCCTGCTGATAAAACTGGGTAAAACGCTGCCATAGCGCCGGGAAACGCGGGGCGAAGAGTTCGGGGGCGCTGAAGAAGTACTCTGAAAGCACCGCGAAGCACTCTGCGGGGTCGGTCGCCGCGTAGGCATCAATGCTGGCGGCACTTTCGCCCACGAGATCGATCTCGTCCTGGATGTTATCCATCGCCGCATGCAGATCGTGCTCCCATCCTGCGACTTCACGCAGCGGGATCAGCGGAACACCGCTGGCGCGGTCGCCGTTGCGGGTATCCAGCTTATGCGCGACTTCATGAATGATCAGATTAAAGCCTGACGCGTCGAATGAGTCCTGAATGTCGAGCCAGTTCAGGATAATCGGCCCTTGCTGCCAGCTTTGTCCGGACTGTACCACCCGCTGGTTGTGTACCAGGCCGATGTCATCCTCCCACTCATCGTCGACGATGAAGGGCGCCGGGTAGATCAGCACTTCGTGGAAGCCGTCCAGCCACTCGATACCCAGTTCAAGCACCGGCAGGCAGAAAAGCAGGGCGATACGCGCGTTTTTCAGGGGATCCAGCTCGAACCCCTGCAGAGGAACCAGGCGTTTTTGCTGCAAAAAACGATCCGCCAGCTGAACCAGTTTTGACTGTTCGTCCGGCTGGAGATTCGCCAGAACAGGGATCGCCAGCGCGTCATCCCACGGCAGCGCCATATCCCGGCCAGCCTCATTCGTTTTCCAGGGCCACTTAATCATCGCTTTGCTCGCAAACTCGTCACTTGAACAAAAATGGGAAAGTCAGGTTCAGTTAAGATGCCAGAAAATGGCTTATTTCTACACTTCCAGCCTGAATAAACTATCATTTCGTACAGAGCAGTGGGTAGCGCTTTGCAGGCATCACCTTCATTTTGTGATGTCTGTCGTAGCCTTTATCTGCAGCCCGAGTGAATAAATCAGTCCGGTATTGAAAAGATGAGTGATTTCAAAGGTAACAAGCAGAACCTGCCCAGTCGGGCGTGCGCGCACTGCCAGCGGCCTATGACGTGGCGCAAGAAGTGGGCGAAATGCTGGGATGAGGTCAAATACTGTTCTGAGCGCTGTCGCAGGAGCCACCGTTGACCGAACTACGCCTGATTCTGGGCGATCAGCTCAATCCACATCACAGCTGGTTTGATACCTGTAGCCCGAATGTCATTTACGTGATGCTGGAACTGCGGGCGGAAACCGCGTATGTCCTTCATCACGCTCAGAAAATCATCGCTATCTTCGCGGCCATGCGCGCGTTTGCCGCTGAGTTAAAAGAGAAGGGGCATCGGGTAAGGTTTGTCCGGCTCTCTGAGGGTTCAAACCGCGGCACGCTGGAAGATAATCTCAACGCGCTTATCGCACATTACCATGCTGGCAGGGTGATGTGGCAGGAGCCTGATGAATGGCGTCTTGATGCGCAGTTGCAGGCGTGGGCGAAAACGGCGACCGTCGAAACGACCTGCGTCAGCAGCGAGCATTTTTTCACCTCCCGGGAGCAGGTGAGCGCGTTCTTTGCATCGCGTAAAAGCTGGCGAATGGAATATTTTTATCGGGAAATGCGTCGTCAGCATGGCGTGCTGTTGACCCCGGAAGGCGAGCCCGAAGGGGGGAAATGGAATTTCGATGCTGAAAACCGCAAGCGCTGGTCCGGTGAACCGCCTGCTCCGGATGACTCTCGCATCTGCCACGATCGCTCAGCATTATGGGAAGAGATCCAACGCTGCGGCGTACGCACCTTTGGCGAACCGCAGGCCAACACTTTTCGCTGGCCAGTCGACCGTGCTGAAGCTAAAGCCCGGCTGGATGCGTTTATTTCGCACGTCCTGCCCCAGTTTGGTAACTGGCAGGATGCAATGCACACGGAAGAACCTTTTCTTTTCCACTCCTTAATTTCATTTGCGCTGAACACCAAAATGCTCAATCCCCGTGAAGTGGTTGCCGCCGCCGAGCAGGCATGGCGCTCGGGTGATGCGCCGTTGCCTGCTGTCGAAGGGTTCATCCGGCAAATTCTTGGCTGGCGGGAGTATGTGCGCGGGATCTACTGGTCGCAAATGCCGGGCTATCGGGAGCTGAATGCGTTAGAGCAGCACACCCCGCTGCCGGAGTGGTTCTGGACGGGCGAGACGCAAATGCGCTGCCTGGCGCACGCCATTGGACAGTCGCTCACGGAGGCTTACGCTCACCATATCCAGCGCCTGATGATTATCGGGAATTTTAGCCTGCTCGGTGGTCTCTCGCCGCAGGCGGTACATGAATGGTATCTGGGCGTGTATATTGATGCGTTTGAGTGGGTGGAATTGCCCAATACTCTCGGCATGAGCCAGTTTGGCGATGGCGGTTTACTGGCCAGTAAGCCTTATGTTTCAAGCGCGTCTTACATCCATAAGATGAGTAACTACTGTCAGGGATGTCGGTATCAACACAATCAACGCACCGGTGAGGTGGCGTGTCCCTTCAATGCGCTTTACTGGGATTTCTTTTTGCGTAACCAGGCGCGTCTGGGTCACAATCCCCGGCTGGGCATTGTTTTTAAACAGCTTGCGGACATGAAGGACGAGGAGCGGCAGGCCATTGCCGAACGCGCTGAGTACATCCGCCTTAATCTCAACGAACTCTGACCCCTGACAGGACATCCAGACACTATGCCCGTGAATTTCGACCTCAACGATCTCTATGCCTTCAGAGCGTTAGTGGAATACGGTAACTTCCGTGTCGCCGCTGAATCTATCTGCCTGTCCCAGTCAGCGCTGAGCCGCAGGATTGAAAAGCTGGAAGCCGCGCTGGGGAACCGACTCTTTGACCGAACCACACGCCGCGTCTCGCTGACGTTATACGGGCAAAACTTTGCGGAACGCTCCGCGCAGCTGCTCGATAACGTAGAGTCAATGCTGGCTGATGTCGATAAAGCCAGCGAAGAGCGGACGGGGCTGATCACGGTGGCCACGGTACCTTCCGCAGCCTGTTACTTTATGCCCGATGTGATCCGTCGCTTTCAGTCTCGCTATCCGCGCGTTCGCATTAAGCTCATCGACAGCAGCGCGGGCAACGTGATGGACGCCGTGGCCCGAAGCCAGGCGGATTTTGGTATTTGCTTCGCAGGAAACTTGTCGTCTGAAATCGAATTTTTCCCGCTGGTGGAGGATGTGTATGTTGCAGCATGCAGAAAGGATCACCCGCTGGCGCAGAAGAGCCAGCTGACGTGGCAGGCATTTTTTCAGCAGGATTACATCTCTCTCGATAAAACGTCCGGCAATCGCAACCTGCTCGATCGCCTGCTGGGGGATATCATTCCCGAGCGTCCCAGCGTCTGCGAAACGCGTCATGTCACCACGATGCTCGGTATGGTAGAGGCGGGGATCGGCATTGCTGCCGTTCCCGCCATGTCGATGCCGACGTCAGAGCACACGCTGCTGACCCCTTTGCCGCTGGTGGCGCCGGAGGTGAAGCGTACCGTGGGGCTTATCCGGCGCCGGGGGCGCATCCAGTCCTATATTGCGGCTGAGCTTGAAAAACAGATCACCGAACAGTATCGCCGGACGTAACGGGGATCATCCCCGTTACGCGGATGACTTCCCTTGAGGGCGGTGAGGCGAGATAGTTCAGCAGCGCTTTTCCCTCCGCGGGATGTTCCGCGTCACGGGTGACCGCGCCAGCGAAGCGCGTGATGTATTGCAAATTATCCGGGATTTTACCGATAAAGGTGACGCCCTGAATCGGCAGCAGCTCGCTGACCTGCTGGAACCCGACGGCGTATTTTCCTTTCGCCACTTCTGATGCGACCGGAATGCGCTCGACTTTTGTCGCTTTGCTCGTCACCTCCTTTTCAATCCCCAGCTTTTTAAACAATTCTTCGCTGACATACCTGCCGCTGGCGCTGTCTGAGTAGGCGATGGAGCGAGCCTGCAGCAGGGTATTACGCAGCGTCGTCTCGCTGCTGATATCAGGGATATCCGCACCTTTTTTCACGACCATGCCGATGGGAGAGTCCGCGAGTTCAGTCCGCGTACCCGGCCGGGTCAGACGGGCCTGTTCAAGCTTCGCCAGTGCATTGCCCACCATAATCACCACGTCGGCTTTCTCTCCGCGCGCGAGCCGGTTTGGGATTGCCTGCGGCGTAGTGCCCATTGAGGGACCGGGGATGATCACAATGTTATCCCCGGTCCGGCGTTCATACTCCGGGGCCAGCTTTTCCAGGGCGGCCTTGAATCCGCCCGAAATCATGACCTTCACGTCCTCTGCGCAGGCATTGACGCTCAGGAACATCGCCGTTAGCGCGATGGCGGTAGAGCGAGACGTACGTTTCATGCGGCCCCCTGTGACTTAACGGTGTTTTGCAGTGATGCCGCGCGGCGACGGTAGAGGTAGAGCGTTGCGAGCAACGCGCAGACCGCCGCAAAGCTCATCCAGTATCCCGGTGAGGCTTTGTCACCCGTGTATTCAATCAGCGCGGTGGACATCACCGGGGTGAAACCGCCAAAGACGGCGGTAGCCAGGCTATAAGCCAGCGAGAACCCCGCCACGCGGACTTCAGCAGGCATGATTTCCGTCAGCGCCGGGATCATCGCGCCGTTATACAGGCCGTAGAGGAAAGAGAGCCACAGCAGGACGCTCAGCATCATGGAGAAGCTGGGGGCCGCCGCCAGCATCGTCAGTGCCGGGTAGCTGGTGGCGAGCGCCAGCAGCGTCATGACAACCAGCACCGGTTTACGCCCGAAGCGGTCCGAGAGGGCTCCACCTATCGGCAGCCAGATGAAGTTAGAGACGGCCACCAGCAGCGTGACAAGCAGGCTGTCCGACGCGCTCAGCATCAGCACTTTTTTGCCGAAGGTTGGCGCGTAAACGGTGATCAGGTAGAACGCGGTAGTGGTCATCGCCACCATCAGCATACCTGCGACCACAACCTGCCAGTTTGTCAGCAGCGTTTTGAAAACCTGGCGCATCGCCAGATGATTGCGCCGTGCGTTGAACGCTTCGGTCTCCTCCAGCTTACGACGCAGGAAAAAGATGAACGGCACGATTAAACAGCCAAACAGAAACGGGATGCGCCAGCCCCACTCGCGAATGGCGCTCTCCTCCATCAGGGCATTCAGGGCAAAGCCCATCGCCGCGGCGACCATAATGGCAACCTGCTGGCTGCCGGACTGCCAGCTGGTGTAAAAACCTTTGCGGCCCGGCGTGGCGATTTCTGCCAGATAGACCGAGACGCCGCCAAGCTCCGCACCGGCGGAAAAGCCCTGCAGCAAACGGCCCGTCAGCACCAGCAGCGGTGCCCACAGCCCAATGCTCTGATACGACGGAATAAGCACAATCAGGAATGTTCCGGCAGCCATGATCGACAAGGTGACAATCAGCCCTTTACGACGACCCACTTTATCGATGTAAGCGCCGAGCACAATAGCGCCGATCGGACGCATCAAAAAGCCCGCGCCAAAGACGGCAAAGGTCATCATCAGCGAGGCAAATTCACTGCTCGCCGGGAAGAACGTATGCGCGATGTAGGTGGCATAAAAGCCGAACAGAAAGAAGTCGAATTGCTCAAGAAAGTTGCCCGAGGTGACGCGAAAAATCGCGCCCGCTTTCGCACGGACCGTTGCAGGTGAGGTTGAGGAAACCATGATTATCTCCAGTTTTTATCGTGACGTTATGCTCGTCTGTTTTTGAAAACTGGATCAGGAAACGGAAATTAATAAGCGCAAAGAGTGAATGAACTGATGCGCGTTGTGCATCAATGACAGGATGTTGACCAGGATTTACATACCTAACAATAACTTAACAATCGTGTGATTTTTTATTCACGCTAATTCGCTAAGTTGCTGATATCGCTGTTTTGTGACATCGCGCAGAGGAGACGCCAGGCAGCGCCTGGCTCTAAAAATCAGCGTAGCGCGTTCGCGATTGCGCTAAACATTAACGATGCTTCCAGCGGCTGAGCGCTGAAGGACGGTTCCGCCTGTGGCCAGGTGGACCACTGGACGATAACCAGGTTCTCTTTCTGATTCACCATAATCATCTGTCCAAAGATCCCCAGCGCCCAGAGCGACCCTTTAAGTGAATTGTCGACCTTTGGCGCGACGTGGGTGGCATTAACCGGCACTTCGTTGTTCCACCACTGATAGCCATACAACCCGTTCGGATGCGCGGCGGACACCGAACCTTTTGCCTGCGTCCAGTCTGAGGACTGTTTTACCCAGCCTTCGGGCAGGATCTGCTTCCCGCCGGGCAATGTGCCGTTATGAAGGATGAACTGACCGAAGCGGCCCCAGTCTTCCAGCGTGGCGTTAAAGCCGTGGGCGCCGACATCATGCTGGCCTTTGCTGTAGGCATGCCACACGCCGTCGCTGGCCATGCCGTAGGGTTGCCAGATGCTTTTCTCCAGATACGCCGCGAGCGTCATGCCGGTTGCGCGTTCAAGCACGTCACCCAGCAGCCACGCGCCGCCCGAGGAATAGGACCAGTTTTCGCCCGCAGGGTGCGCGCGGTGTAACCCTTTTACTAATGTCCGCACGCAGTCATAGGTGCCCGGTTTGGCTTCGCACTCTGTCAGCTTTGCGAAATCGGATCCCGGATTCGTGTAGTCCTCATTCCACGCCACGCCGGAGGTGTGGGTAATAAGCTGTCTCAGCGTCACACCGTCCCAGGCGGTGCCTTTCAAATCAGGTTCATATTGGGTAATAAGATCGTCGAGGGAGTGGATTTTTCCCTCTTTAATCGCTACCCCAACCAGCGCAGAGACCACCGATTTACCGACAGAGCGTGAGGTCCAGAGCGTGCTGTCGGTATTTCCTTCACCCAGATACTTATAGGCAACGTGGCCGTTTTTTAATACCAGCATGCCGCTGACGTTCTGGCGTTTCAGGTAATCATGGAGATCGTAGGTCTTGCCATTCACCTGATAGCGGGCATCGGTCAGCGGTTTTTCTGCGGCCAGCAACGGCGAGGCGTTGCCGTGATGGAATACGTCGCCCGCATAGTTGCGGTAGTCATTGCGGAAACCCACGACGCGGTCGGCCTGGCTCCAGGTGAGCATCGTATGTGCGTCCGGCAGTTTTGTATCAAAAGGGGCAGGACAGGTGTCGAGAACGGTACCGTTGCAGGCAGCCATGGCGGCAGGAGAGAGCAGGCTGCTGACAATCAGCGCCGCGAGCAGAGTGCGGTTTGTTTTGTTTTTCATGTTTTTCTCGTATGGCTCAGGAAGGACTTCAGTTTACGAACCCGCGGCCTATAATAAAAAACGCGTTATGGGGGAAAATCCCCCGAAAAGGTACTATGGAGGATCGCGTGGCGTCATTGATCTATTCGTTTGCCCAGCTTGAGGCGTTCACCGCCGTGGCTGAACATGGCAGCCTGGTGAAGGCGGCCACTAAACTGGGTAAAGACCGCACGACCCTGCGCGATCTGATTGATTTTCTGGAAGATGGTCTGGGTTACGCGTTGTTCCTGCGCGAGGGGCGAACCCTGCGGTTAACGCTGGAGGGGGAGCAGTTACAGCGGCAGGCGCATCTGTTGATGCGTCAGGTAAAAGCCTTTGAGGCGTTCGCCAGAGCCGTTCCGCAAAGCGCGACGCAGGATATTGCGCTCGTCTACGATCCGTTCACCCCGCGCGCTTTTTTGCAGGCGCTGATAGCAAAAATGGCGAGCCAGAATATTCGGCTGAGCCTGACCAGCACCTCGCGTGATGAAGCGGAAGCGATGCTCGCCAGCGGTGAGGCCGATGTGGGGATCTGTCAGGCACGTAATCGCAGCGTAGGCAATGAGATGGAATGGCGGGCGTTAGGGTCCATTGAGATGGATTTTTACGCCTCGAAAGCGCTGTTCCGGAATAACGCCTCTCCGGTTTCGCTACTCGATCTCTCTCTGGTGCCGCAGGTCATTATGCATGCGGCGTCTGACGAGCCGGTCGCGCGCCGTCTGCAAATCTCCGGACATACCCTTTTTACCAACGAACTTGAGATGCTGCGCGGTCTGCTGGAAAAGGGGTGCGGCTGGGGATTTTTGCCGACGCATCTTCATGCGGCGCAGTGGAAGGATGTAAAAAGGCTGCCCACCGAGGTGGGCAGCCAGGGAATAGCTCAGACGATGGTGACCATCTGGAAACCGGGTAGCGACAAGCGCGGGCTTATCAACGAAACGCTGTCGCTGTTACCGGCGTTGTGGAAGGCCTCAGCGCTGTGAGCAGCCTTTGCACTGTTGATTCTGGATCTGCTGGAAGAAATCGTTGCCTTTGTCATCCACCAGGATAAACGCCGGGAAATTTTCCACTTCAATTTTCCAGATGGCTTCCATACCCAGTTCAGGATACGCCACGCACTCCAGGCTCTTAATGCTGTTTTGCGCCAGCACCGCCGCCGGACCGCCAATGCTGCCGAGGTAGAAGCCGCCGTGCTTATGGCAGGCGTCGGTTACCTGCTGGCTGCGGTTGCCCTTCGCCAGCATGATCATGCTCGCACCGTGGGATTGCAGTAAGTCTACGTACGAGTCCATACGTCCCGCGGTGGTCGGACCGAGTGAGCCAGAGGCGTAACCTTCCGGCGTTTTTGCCGGACCTGCGTAGTAAATCGGATGATCTTTAACGTACTGCGGCAGTTCCTCGCCGTTATCCAGCAGCTCTTTCAGCTTCGCATGGGCAATATCGCGCGCCACGATGATGGTCCCGTTCAGCGACAGACGGGTAGAGACCGGGTGCGCGGAGAGCTGGGCCAGGATCTCGTTCATTGGTTTGTTCAGGTTGATGCTCACCACGTCGCCTTCACCCTGCTGACGCAGTGATTCAGGAATATACTGGCCCGGGTTGTGTTCCAGTTTTTCAATCCAGATCCCGTCGCGGTTGATTTTCGCTTTGATGTTGCGGTCTGCGGAGCAGGAAACCCCCATGCCGATCGGGCAGGACGCGCCGTGGCGCGGCAGGCGAATCACGCGGATGTCGTGGGCAAAATATTTACCGCCAAACTGTGCGCCCAGGCCGAGGTTCTGCGCTTCCTCGAGCAGTTCCTGTTCCAGCTTAACGTCGCGGAACGCCTGGCCATGTTCGTTGCCTTCGGTTGGCAGCGCGTCATAGTAGCGGGTAGAGGCCAGCTTCACGGTTTTCAGCGTGGCTTCTGCGGAGGTACCGCCGATCACAAACGCGATATGGTAAGGCGGGCAGGCGGCGGTGCCGAGCGTGCGCATCTTCTCAACCAGGTAGTTTTTCAGCTTCGCAGGGGTAATCAGCGCTTTGGTTTCCTGATAGAGATAGGTTTTATTCGCGGAACCGCCGCCTTTTGCCATGCACAGGAATTTGTACTCATCACCGTCCACGCTGTAGAGGTCAATCTGCGCGGGCAGGTTGGTGCCGGTATTCACCTCTTTATACATATCCAGCGCGGCGTTCTGGGAATAACGCAGGTTGTCTTCAATGTAGGTGTTATACACGCCCTGGCTCAGGGCGGCTTCGTCACCGCCGCCGGTCCAGACGCGCTGGCCTTTCTTGCCCATGATGATCGCGGTGCCGGTATCCTGACAGGTCGGCAGGACGCCTTTTGCGGCAATTTCAGAGTTGCGCAGGAACTGCAGGGCGACGTACTTATCGTTCTGGCTGGCTTCCGGGTCGTTAAGAATGGCGGCAACCTGTTTCTGATGAGAAGGACGCAGCATAAAGGCGGCATCGTGGAAGGCCTGCTGCGCCAGCAGCGTCAGGGCTTGCGGCTCGACTTTCAGGATTTCCTGCCCCTCGAACTCGGCAACGGAAACGTGCTCTTTGGTGAGCAGATAATATTCGGTGTCGTCATGGGAAAGAGGGAAGGGGTTCTGGTAGATAAACGGTTTGTTTGACATAGCTTGCTCCACAAAAATAAAACCGCCGGAGGAAGACCCCGGCGGTCAGAAATCAGAACATCATCGACATCCACGGATAACCAATCAGCAGCAGGGCCGCCAGGAAGATTGCACCGAAGATAGTGCCCAGGCGCCAGTAGTCTTTGGTTGGCAGGTAGCCGCTACCGTAGTAAATCGGGCTTGGGCCGGTACCGTATGGGGTGATGATCCCCATTACACCCAGCGAGGTCACCATCAGCAGGACGAACACTTCCATATTCATGCCCGGAATGGTGGAGGCGATGGTCAGCATCGCGGGCAGCAGCGCGGTGGTGTGTGCGGTGGTGCTGGCAAACAGGTAGTGCAGCAGGTAGAACGCCAGCAGCAGGACGATAGTCGCCACGCCCGGAGAGATACCGCTCATCAGCAGACCGCCTTCTTTACCTAACCAGCTGATAAAGCCGGTAGAGGAGAGGCCATCCGCCAGCGCCACCAGGGTGGCGAACCAGACGAAGGTGTTCCACGCGGCTTTGTTACCGGTGATATCGTTCCACTCCAGCACACCGGTCCACAGCATCAGACCGACAATTAACAGGGCAGCCATGGCCGGTTCAATCCACGCGGCGGCGAAGATCCACATCAGCAACGCACAGCACACGAAGACCAGCAGCAGGATCTCATTGCGCGACAGTTTGCCAAGTTTTTCCAGCTCGCGGGTCGCCCACAGCGGTACTTCGTTATTCACTTTCACTTCAGGCGGGTAGAACCAGTAGGCCAGCAGCGGCATGGTCAGAATCAACAGGATGCCCAGCGGCAGGAACGCGAGGAACCAGGTGCCCCAGGAGATATCAATCCCAACGGTGCTTTTCACCAGCGCCAGCGCCAGCAGGTTCGGCGCCAGAGCGGAGAGGAACATAGAACTGGTGATACAGGCCGCGGTGATAGCCACCCACATCAGATAAGAACCAATTTTGCGCGCGCTTGGGTCGTTGGGTTTTGAGCCGTACAGCGGCGGCAGGTTAGCGATAATCGGGTAGATGGTCCCGCCGCTGCGCGCCGTGTTGGACGGGGTAAACGGTGCCAGCAGCAGGTCTGCAAAGGTAATAGCATACCCGAGCGTCAGGCTGCGACGGCCGAGATATTTTACCAGAATCAGCGCCAGACGGCGGCCGAAGCGGGTTTTGTCATAGCCTGCGGCAAACATAAAGGCACCGAAAATCAACCAGACCGTTGAGTTACCGAACCCGCTCACCGCCCATTTGAAGGAGGCGCCTGCCAGCTTGAATTTTGGATCTGCCAGCTGGTCCGGGCTGAAGAGCACCCACTGGCTACACAGCGCAATGGCGACCACGCCGGTCAGGCCAATCACCGCGCCAGGCAGTGGTTCGAAGATCAGCCCGACGATCACGCCAACGAAGATAGCGAAGTAGTGCCACGCGTAAGGCGGTAAACCTTCCGGTACCGGAACAAACAGCAGCAGTACGGCGACGATGACGGGCAACGCCATCATCAGCAGTCGTTTCGCTTTTCCATTTGATGCCTGGTTCGCCACTGGGGGCGTTACAGCTGTTTTTGTATTCATAGTTTCACGTCTTAAGTTGTCAAAAATTCGGTAGTGCAGAAAAAACCAAATGTGTTTTTTAAGTTTCTTTGCTTTTTTTAGTTATTAAAGGTGCGGTTTGGTTTTTTCATTAATAACGATTTAACGCCTTTCTGTGTGCGTTAAATTAAAAATTGATGATGTTTTTATATTGCGCTTTTGGATGCTGCAACTATTGATCAGGATCAAAAAAACAGAAGTGCGGCGTTATTTTCGTGCTTTTATTAATAACCACTCTGGCGTATGGGGTTATTATTTATTTTTATCGTTTTCTTTATCATTCTTGTAACAATCCAAAATCTGGTATTCTTTTTATTTTTTGATTTTATTGAAGTTTTTATGGTTAAAGGAAATTGGTATGACCAATATTTATTTAACGTATTTTAAATTATTGTAAACGGGTAAATTATTATCACTAACACCATTGTGTTATTTCTGTTATCTCAGGGATTAAATAGTTTTTTAACTAACGTAATGGCTTTAGAAACTAAAAAAATCATTATATTAGTATCATGACATCGGCAAATAACAACCAATTTAAAAATTAAACCCGATAACGAATTCTTAATTTTAAAAGTTTGGAGTTTCTATTATGAGCACTAACGAACGCATTCTTAGCCCCTTCACATTACCGAATGGCACTGAACTGAAAAACCGTTTGTTAATGGCCCCGATGACCACCTGTACCGGCTACTATGACGGTACTGTCACCAGTGAGCTGGTGGAGTACTACCGGGCTCGCTCCGGCAGCATCGGTACCATCATCGTGGAGTGCTGCTTCGTTGACGATCTCGGTCTCGCCTTCCCGGGCGCCATCGGTATTGATAACGACGAGAAAATTGCCGGGCTGGCGAAAATCGCAGAGGCGATTAAATCCAAAGGTTCGAAAGCGCTGCTGCAGATCTACCACGGCGGCCGTATGGTTGACCCAAAACTGATTGGTGGCCGTACCCCGGTTGGCCCAAGCGCGGTGGCCGCACCGCGTGACGGTGCCGCAACGCCGGTTGCACTGACCGCCGAAGAAGTAGAAGGAATGATCGGCAAGTTTGGGGAAGCTGTGCGTCGCGCCATTCAGGCCGGTTTCGACGGCGTGGAAATCCACGGGGCCAACACCTACCTGATTCAGCAGTTCTACTCACCGAACTCTAACCAGCGCGATGACGAGTGGGGCGGCAGCCGCGACAACCGCGCGAAGTTCCCGCTGGCCGTGCTGGACATTACGCACAAAATGGTGCGCCAGTACGCGGATGATGCCTTCATCATTGGTTACCGCTTCTCCCCTGAAGAGCTGGAAGTCCCGGGCATCCGTTTTGAAGACACCATGTACCTGCTGGAGAAACTGGCCGCGCGCGGCGTGGATTACCTGCACTTCTCCGTCGGTGCAACCCTGCGTCCTTCGATTGTTGACACCCAGGACCCGACCCCGCTCATCGAAAAATACTGCGCGATGCGTTCAGAAACGCTGGCGCAGGTTCCGGTCATGGGCGTGGGCGGCGTGGTGAATGCTTCAGACGTGAATGACGCGCTGGACCACGGTTACGACCTGATTGCCGTTGGCCGCGCCACCATCGCTTATCCGGACTGGACAGACCGCATCGCGGCTGGCGAAAGCCTTGAGCTGTTTATGGACAGCACCAAACGCGAGGAACTGAACATCCCGGAACCGCTGTGGCGCTTCTCGCTGGTGGAAGCGATGATCCGCGACATGAGCATGGGCGAGTCTAAATTCAAACCGGGCACCTTCGTTGAGAAAGTGCAGGACGACGCTAATGAGCTGGTGATTAACGTCAGCCTGGAAACCGACCGCATTGCGGACATCGCGCTGGCCTCCGGCCCAAGCGAAGACGTTGAGTTTGTGACCAGCTTCGAAGAGATCCGTACCCGCATTCTGGATGCCAACACCCCGCACGTAGATGCCATCACCGGCGCAACCAGCCAGAGTGAAGCGGTGAAAAAAGCGGTTTCTAAAGCGATGCTGAAATCCAGTAAAGCGCTGGCGGCAGAGGAGGGCGTTGACCCGAACGAAACCCGCAGCGTTGACGTGGTTGTCGTGGGCAGCGGCGGTGCCGGTCTGGCGGCGGCGATTCAGGCGCACGACGAAGGCGCAAGCGTGCTGATTGTCGAGAAAATGCCAACCATCGGCGGTAACACCATCAAAGCGTCTGCCGGGATGAACGCCGCTGAAACTCGCTTCCAGCGCGTGAAGGGTATTCAGGACAGCAAAGAGCTGTTCTACCAGGAAAGCCTGAAAGGCGGCGGTAACAAGAACAACCCGGAACTGCTGCGTCGCTTTGTCGAGAACGCACCGGAAGCAATTGAGTGGCTGGCAACCCGCGGCATTATGCTCAACGACATCACCACCACCGGCGGGATGAGCATCGACCGTACTCACCGTCCAAAAGACGGTTCTGCAGTAGGCGGCTATCTGATCAGCGGTCTGGTGCGTAACGTCAACAAACGCAACATCGAGGTGATGCTGGATACCTCCGTCAGTGACATTATTTTCGAAAACGGCGAAGTGACCGGCGTGCGCCTGACGACCGAAGAAAATGAAACCGTCATCGTGGCAACCAAAAGCGTGATTGTGGCGACCGGCGGCTTCAGCGCCAACAGCCAGATGGTGGTGAAATACCGTCCGGACCTGGAAGGATTCGTCACCACCAACCATAAAGGGGCCACCGGCGGCGGTATCGCACTGCTGGAGCGCATCGGGGCGGGCACCGTGGATATGGGCGAAATTCAGATTCACCCCACCGTGGAGCAGAAAACCTCGTACCTGATTTCCGAATCCATCCGCGGCGGCGGGGCTATTCTGGTCAATCAGAAAGGGGAGCGCTTCTACAACGAAATGTCGACCCGCGACAAAGTCTCCGCGCAGATCATCGCGCTGCCAGAGAAATACGCTTACATCGTCTTTGATGAACACGTACGCGCCAAAAACAAAGCTGCGGATGAGTACATCGCCAAAGGGTTCGTGACCAGCGCCAGCTCACCAAAAGCCCTGGCCGAAGCGCTGGGCATGGATCATCACGCTTTCCTGGCAACGCTGGAACGCTACAACGGCTTTGTCGAGAAACAGCACGACGATGATTTTGGCCGTACCACCGCGCTGCGTGCGCCAATCAATGAAGGGCCGTTCTACGCCATTCAGATTGCGCCGGGCGTGCACCACACCATGGGCGGTGTGACCATCAACACTGAAACCTGCGTGCTGGACAGCAACCACAACGTGCTGCCAGGGGCATTTGCTGCGGGTGAAGTGGTCGGCGGGATCCACGGCGGTAACCGTATCGGCGGTAACGCGGTGGCAGACATCATTATTTTTGGTACCCTTGCCGGACATCAGGCGGCGATGCGCGCAAAAATGGCATAAAGCACCTGTGTTGTAGGCCGGATAAACGCAACGTTATCCGGCGATTTCCCCGGCGGCGCGGTGCTTGCCGGGGCTACATCTGAGGAAACATGCATGTCAGATAACCGTGTTTACAGTTACTCCGCCGTCCTGATGGGTTCCCCCATCCTCCTGAAACTCTTCTCCCATGACGAAGCCCTCGCCTCCCGCGTGTTTCGACTCATCAAACAGTATGAAGATCTGCTTACCGTCAACCGTGCCCACTCGCAGGTGATGGACATCAACCACGCGGCTGGGCAGCATCCGGTCATCGTCAGCCGACCGGTGTTCGAGCTGATCCGCTGTGCAAAAGCGGCAAGCCTGCTCAAGGACAGCGCTTTTAACCTGGCGATAGGCCCGCTGGTGAAGCGCTGGAAAATTGGTTTCCGGGGTGACAGCGTTCCGCCTGCTGATGACATTGCGGCGCTGCTGGCGATTACCCGTCCTGAGGATGTCATCCTTGATGAGGCGCAGAGCAGCGTGTTTCTGGCGAGAGCAGGCATGGAGATCGACCTGGGCGCCATCGCCAAAGGCTATATCGCTGACCGGGTGCGGGATTACCTGCACAAAGAGGGGACCGAGCGGGGACTCATCAACCTGGGGGGAAATATCCAGACGTTGGGCTCACCGGAAGGGGGCTGGAGCGTCGGGCTGAAAAAACCGTTCGTCAGCGACGCGCTGATTGGCGCGATGACGGTGGAAAACCGCTCCGTGGTGACGTCAGGAACCTACGAGCGCTTCTTTGAGCAAAACGGCAAGCGCTATCACCATATTCTCGATCCGCGCACCGGATACCCGCTGGACAACGCGCTGGACAGCGTCACCATCGTGTCAAAAGAGTCTATCGACGGCGATATCTGGACCACGCTGATGTACGGCATGGGCATAGAGAAGGGCTGTGCGGTGCTGCGCTCTCGCCCGGATATTGAAGCCATTTTTGTGACCAAAACAAAAGAAGTGGTGATCTCATCGATGCACCACTTCCGCTTTACGTTGCTGGATAATACCTACCGCGTTACTGACAGTACTGCTTAAGCAGCCCCGTCTGTTCCGGCTGGAGACGGTAACGATACACTGGCCTCCCGGTGGCACCGTAGTGAATGCTGGTGAACAGAATGTTGATTTGCGCCAGCCAGATCAGGTATTTGCGGCACGACACGCGGGAGATATTCACCGCGCTCGCCAGGTCATCGGTGGAAAACTCCATCTCCGGGTGGGCGTCAATCCACTGGCAGATCGTGCGCAGCGTCTGCGGCGTTAACCCTTTCGGCAGCTTTTTGCTGTCCGCCAGCTCCGGCGCTCCGCCGTGGATCAGGCGGTCAACGTCGGCCTGTTCATAATACGGGTGCGATTCCATCAGGTTATGCTTCGCTTTCCAGCCGTTGAGCGCCTCTTCAAAGCGCGGGAACTGGAAAGGTTTGATCAGGTAATCCACCACGCCGTAGTGGATAGAGGTCTGGATCGTGGCGGCATCGGCGGCCGAGGAGATCATAATGACATCGATCGGGCGGCCGGACGCGCGAATCACGGGCAGCAGATCCAGCCCGTTATCCTGCTGCATATAGACATCCAGTAGCACCAGATCGACCGGCTGACCGGAGTCGTTAATCATGGCCTTCGCCTGGTTGAGCGTGGAGGCGACACCGCAGCAGCTAAAGCCTTCAACACGGTTGACATACAGACGGTTGAGGTCGGCCACCATGGCGTCATCATCGACAATTAATACATTTATCACGCGATATTCCTCTCGCTATCCCAGGGGATGTGAACAAAAAATTGGGTAAAGACGCCAGGCTCAGACTCCACGGAGATCTCTCCGCCCAGGTTCTGAATCTGCTGGCGAGCAAGGAACAGCCCAACGCCGCGGTTTTCACCTTTCGTTGAGAAGCCCTTAGTAAAAATAGCCTCCAGCTGAGTGGGATCAATGCCGGGGCCATCGTCGCTGACTTCGCAACTGAGCCAGCCATTCTGATAATGCAGCAGCAGGCCGATCTCGCCTTCCTGCTGTCCTTCCATCGCGTCGAGCGCGTTTTCAATCAGGTTACCCAGCGCGGTGATCAACACCGCGACCTGCTCTTCGCTGGCGGTATCCGGTATCTGGCTTTCGTCCGCCAGCGTCAGGGTGACGCCCGCCTCTTTTGCCCGGTTGATTTTACCCAGCAGGAACCCGGCAATGACCGGCGATTTTACCTTGCTCTGGATCGTACCGATATCCGTCTGGTAATTATGCGCCGTCTGGATGATGTACTCCTCCAGCTTGTCATAGCGCTTCATATGCAGCAGGCCAAGGATCACATGCAGTTTATTCATAAACTCGTGCGTGTGGCTGCGCAGGGCGTCGACGTAGTTGACCATGCCATCAATGCGCTGCATCAGCTGGCTGATTTCCGTTTTATCGCGGAAGGTGGCGATCGCCCCGATGACCTGCTCCTGGCTTTTGACCGGCACCATGTTGCACAGCAACAGCCGACCGTTACAGCTGATCTCCTGATCCTGGCGCGCGACGCCGGTTTTTGAAATCTCACGCAGGCTGGCTAAAAGTGGTGCGCTGGCGTTTTCCGTTTGCTTGCCGGAGGGCAGGAGTAAAATTTCTCTGGCGGTGTGGTTGATCATCGTCACGCGCCCGTGAATATCGACGGCCAGTACGCCTTCGCGAAGCGACTGCAGCATTGCCTGACGTTGTTCGAAAAGGGCGGATATCTCGTAGGGTTCGAGGCCGAACAGAATGCGCTTCAGCACCCGCACCAGGCCCCAAATCGCCATCGAACTCATAAAGATACTGAATAATATCGTCCAGAGCGCATTCAGCCGCCCGCGGGCAATCTGGTCTTCCACCTTTTTGAGGGAGATACCGACCACCACCACCCCGATCTGATCGTGCTGGCTGTCATAAACCGGGGTAAAGACGCGAAGCGCTTCGGCGAGGGCGCCCCGGTTAACCGAGACGTTCTCTTTACCTTCCAGGGCGGGTTCCAGATCGTTACCAATAAAATGCAGGCCAATCAGTGCTTCGTTTGGGTGCGAGTAGCGAATACCGCGCATGTCGGTCACCACGGTGAGCAGCAGATCGTTACGTTGGGTGACCGCTTTGGCGATGGGCTGAATAATGTCGGCCTGCGGGGACTGCATCAGACCTCGCTGGATCTCCGGGCTGTCGGCCAGCGTGCGGGCGATACCCAGTGCGGTGTCTTTGACATCATCGCGGGTGGCCCGGGTGATCTGAACGGAGTAGAGCGCAAAGACCAGAAGCAGCACAGAGGCAATAATCGCGCATACCATCAACGTGACCAGCGTGTTCAGTTTCATGGGGCGCTTGCGCGTCAGAAGGAAAGGCTGCAAATCGCTCATCAATACTCCGCGATGATTAACAAAGGGGTAATTATCGCTGATGACGCGCGTTTCTTAAAGCCATGTAAAGGCGTGGATTTGGTCCTCTTTTCGTGACCCTCCTCGCAGGTCATCCATATAAAACACTTTATAGTGTGTGGGTACTCATAATAAGGAGGCTGTTTATGAGCATTATGCTTACCGGTTCGGTCAAGGAAAGACGGCACGCCAGCACGATGAATATTGATAGATTGTCCACGCTGGACATGCTGAAGGTCATTCACCAGGAAGATGCACTCATTTCCGCTGCAATATCCCCCTGTTTAACGACGATCGCCCGCGTGGTGGATAACGCCGCGGCAACTCTTAGTCACGGGGGCCGTCTGGTTATTGTTGGGGCGGGGCCGTCTGGCCGTGTCGCACAACAGGCTGCCGATGAATATGCGCCGGGCAAAACCCCTGTGATTGCCGTGACGGCACAGGAAGGGGAAGGGAGCTACGAGCGTGGCGTTGCCGATCTGCAGGCCATTAAGTTTGGTGAACACGATATGATGCTGGCGGTCACCGTTAGCGGAAAAACGCCGTGGGTCTGGGGTGCAATGCGCCATGCATGGTCGCTGGGCTCTATGGTCGCCATCATTACCGGTGATGCACAAAGTGAAGCGGCGCAGCTGGCAAGCATGGTGATTGCCCCGGTGCTGGGGGCTGATGTGGTGGCAGGCTTTAGCAATACCAAAGCGGGTATTGCGCAAAAAATGATCCTCTCGATGGTCACCACCGGGCTGTCCGTGCGGACCGGGCGCGTTTACAGCAACCTGCGGGTGGATCTGGAGGCACGCAATACCAAATGGGCCGAACGACAAATTGCCATTGTGATGGAGGCGGGGGGCTGCACCCGGGCGCAGGCAAAAGCCGCGCTTGAGAGCTGTAACCATAACTGTAAAACGGCAGTCCTGATGGTACTGACCGGGCTGGATGCATGGAAAGCCCACGAACTGCTGGCGCAGAATAACGGGTTTATTCGCGTGGCGTTGCAGGAAGCGCCGTAAATTCGGCTCTTATAAATGAAAAAAAGCCCGCGAGTGCGGGCTTTAGTATTTTTGGGGATTAGAACTGGTAAACAATACCCATCGCGAACTGATCGTCCGTCACATTACCCGTAATGGCTCCGTCTTCTTCATCCAACAAGTTAAATTTATATGCAGTATAAACATTCATGTTTTTATTGAAGTAGTACCAGGTACCAAGTTCGATGTAATTCACGCGGTCAGCGTTGACACCTTCATAACCATTAGTTGCACCGAAATCCTTGGCCTGAGAATAAACATAGCCAAGGGATGGACGCAAACCAAAGTCGAATTGATACTGAACGACTGCTTCTACGTTCTGAGTCTTATTAGCAAAACCGCGATTAGAACCTGCTTTGGTCATGTTACGCGTTTCGCCGTACATAACTGCGGCGTAAACGCTATTTGCATCATACTTAGCAGACAGTGCCCATACTTCAGCGTTGTCGCCATAGCCGTCAAGCGTTTGTAAGTCAGTACGGTCAGATTTACCGTAGACGCCGACAAAGCCAAAGCCGTCTACATTATAATTCACAGACATGCTGTAGCCATCGCCATTTGCTTTGAAGCGATCCCGGTCGTCGTTCTTACCCTGATACTGAACAGCGAAGTTCAGACCATCAACCATACCAAAGAAATCGGTATTGCGGTAAGTTGCGACACCGTTGGTACGTTGTGTCATAAAGTTATCGGTAGCGGCCCAGGAGTCTCCACCCCATTCAACCAACATATCGGTGTAAGCTGCGCCGTCATAAGCCACGCCATAGTTACGGCCATAATCGAATGAGCCGTAGTCAGACATTTTCAGACCTGAAAATGCCAGACGGGTACTTTCGTCCTGGTCACCTTCAGGTGCGCTGGCATCGATGTTGTATTCAAACTGGCCGTAACCGGTCAGTTGGTTATTGATCTGTGTTTCGCCTTTCACACCAAAACGAGCATATGACGTATCTTTGTTTTCACTGTTGCTTGTGTCAGTGTCAGACCAGATGCGTTCACCAACCATCTTGCCGTAGAAATCAACTTTGTTGCCGTTTTTATTATAAATTTCAGCCGCATTTGCTGCGCCAGCCATTAATAATGCGGGTACCAGGATTGCCAGAACTTTTCTTTTCATTATATATTCCCTTTAAAGATAATTTATATGAATATATGTAATCACCCTCCGTAATTACGATTTTGATACTATTCTATGGATTGTTATTTTGGTTCAAAAATAAATGTAATTAAATCGGTAAAAATATTGCAAAATATTTCTAAAGCTCTCATTATTTTTCATGTGAATTAATGAACTGAATACATTGCGCATAATTATTATTAAGTATTTCTCATTTCTATTTTTTAAATCATTTAATTCGGCTGTGTTATAATCCACAGCCTGTTTTCGTCACAGGAAAGAATGATGGAACTCGTACAGTGGCAGCAGCGTTTTGAATCCTGGCTTGATGAACATCACGCCAGCGATGACAGTGCGCATGATATTTCGCACTTCCGCCGCGTCTGGATGACGGCCCGAAAAATAATGATTCATCATCAGGCCGATCCGCTGGTGGTCCTGACCGCCTGCTATTTTCACGACATCGTTAGCCTGCCGAAAAATCATCCTGAACGCAGTCAGTCATCGCGTCTGGCGGCGCGCAAAACGCGGGACATTCTGCACCGCGATTTCCCGGACTTTCCGCCGGATCGCTTTGCCGCCGTGGAGCACGCCATCGAGGCGCACAGTTTCAGCGCGGGTATTGCGCCGCAAAGTATCGAGGCCAAAATTGTCCAGGATGCCGATCGTCTCGAAGCGCTGGGCGCGATTGGCCTGGCGCGCGTGTTTGCCGTCTCGGGTGGGCTGGGCGTGGCACTGTTTGACGCGGAAGATCCCTTTGCCGATGCGCGCTCGCTGGATGACCGGGCATTTGCCCTCGATCATTTTCAGACTAAGCTGCTGCGCTTGCCTGATACAATGCAAACCGACGTCGGGCGCGAGCTCGCGCAACATAACGCCGATTTTCTCGTTCACTTTATGGCGAAACTCAGTGCCGAATTACAGGGCGACTGCATCGGGCTGGATAGCCAGATTCAGCACCGCTTCTGTCGCAGTTTGCCCAACTGAACTGTGGTAATCTGTTCCCAGTCTTTATTCTCCGGTTAAAAGAATGCAGGAAAATCGATCAGTGACAGGGCCCGCGCCAGAGCAGGCTGAGAAATCAACGGCAACGGTGCAGGCATTACTGCGCCAGCTGCTGGATATTTATGATGTCAAAACGCTGGCGAACCAGCTGATAGCGCACGGTGAGAGCCACTGGAGCCCGGCCATCCTTAAGCGACTGCTGACCAGCGAGCGGGCAGGGCGCCGCCTGAGCGACGGTGAGTTTCGTTATCTGCAAAACCTGCTTCCGCGTCCGTCTGCCGCGCACCCGGACTATGCATTCCGCTTTATCGATCTGTTCGCCGGTATCGGTGGGATCCGGCACGGTTTTGAAGCCATCGGCGGTCAGTGTGTGTTTACCAGCGAGTGGAACAAACATGCGGTACGCACCTATAAAGCGAACTGGTACTGCGATCCGCACGAGCATCACTTCAACGCCGATATACGTGATGTCACCCTGAGCCATAAAAGCGGCGTCACGGATGAGCAGGCCGCCGGGCATATTCGTCAGACGATCCCGGCGCACGACGTGCTGCTGGCTGGCTTCCCCTGCCAGCCTTTCTCGCTGGCCGGCGTATCGAAAAAGAATGCCCTCGGTCGCGCCCACGGTTTCGCCTGCGATACGCAGGGAACGCTGTTTTTTGATGTGGCCCGCATCATTGACGCCCGCCGCCCGGCCATCTTTGTGCTGGAAAACGTCAAAAACTTAAAGAGCCATGACGGCGGAAAAACCTTCCGCATTATTATGCAAACCCTGGATGAGCTGGGTTACGACGTGGCCGATTCTGAGGATATGGGCGCGGATGACCCAAAAATCATTGACGGGAAACATTTCCTGCCCCAGCATCGCGAGCGCATTGTGCTGGTCGGCTTCCGCCGCGATCTCAATCTGAAGGGAGATTTTACCCTGCGGGATATCCCGTCTCTGTATCCCGAGCGTCGTCCAACCGTCGCCGACCTGCTGGAGCCTGTGGTCGACGCGAAATTTATCCTTACGCCCGTTCTGTGGAAATACCTCTACCGCTATGCCAAAAAGCATCAGGCAAAAGGCAACGGCTTCGGATTTGGCATGGTTAATCCTCACGATCCGCACAGCGTGACCCGCACCTTGTCCGCCCGTTATTATAAAGACGGCGCGGAAATCCTGATCGACAGAGGCTGGGATAAAGCGCTGGGCGAGAGGGATTTCGACGATCCGCAAAACCAGCTCCACCGTCCACGACGCCTCACGCCACGGGAATGTGCCCGGCTGATGGGCTTTGAAACGCCGCAGGGCTACAGTTTCCGTATTCCGGTGTCGGACACTCAGGCATACCGTCAGTTTGGTAACTCGGTGGTGGTGCCCGCATTTGCGGCGGTGGCAAAACTGCTGGCCTCACGTATCCGGCAGGCGGTGGCGCTCCGCCAGAGTGAGGCCGTCAATGACGGACGTTCACGATAAGGCAACGCGCAGCAAAAACATGCGTGCTATCGGCACGCGTGATACCGCCATTGAAAAGCGTCTGGCCGGGTTGTTGACGCAGGCGGGGTTTGATTTCCGCGTGCAGGATGCCGCGCTGGCGGGGCGACCGGATTTCGTCATCGACGCGTATCAGTGCATTATCTTTACCCACGGCTGTTTCTGGCATCATCACGACTGTTACCTGTTTAAAGTTCCGGCAACGCGCACCGATTTCTGGCTGGAGAAGATTGGCAAGAACGTTGCGCGCGACGCGCGTGATCTCACCACGCTTATCGCGCAGGGCTGGCGCGTGCTGATCGTCTGGGAGTGTGCGCTGAGAGGGCGGCGAAAACTGAACGATGCCGATCTGCGCGAACGGCTGGAAGAGTGGATCTGCGGCGGCGGACACACCGCGCAGATCGACACACAGGGGATCCACGCGCTTACGGTTTCTCCACCCCGCAAGGCGTAATCACGGGCTTCGCCGGCAGTAAATATTTGCCCAGCGTGACCAGCACGACGGCAAAAACAATCACCCCTAATGCTAACCACTCAACCGGAGAGAGTGTTTCCCCGCCGAGCCCGGTACCGAGCAGCACGGCCACGACCGGGTTGACGTAGGCATAGCTGGTGGCAACCGCCGGAGACACATTGCGGATCAGGAACATGTAGGCATTGATTGCAATGAGCGAACCAAACAGCGCCAGATACCCGACCGCCAGGAAGCCCGACAGATCCGGCATGGTCGTCAGCCTTTCCCCCGTCAGCATGGAGGCAATCAGAAGCACGATCCCCGCGGCAAGCATCTCAATCGCCCCCGCCATCATGCCGGTTGGCAGTTCGATACGCGAACCGTATACCGAACCAAACGCCCAGCTCATTGAGCCGATAAGAATAATGACCGCGCCCCACGGATTGCCGCTCAGGTTACCGCCGCTGTTGAGCAGAATAATGCCCGCCAGGCCGATGCCAATCCCAATCCCTAGCCATTCCAGCTTGCGGGTACGGATGCCAAAAAGACGGCTGAAGCAGAGGGTAAACAGCGGTACGGTGGCAACGACCACGGCGGCGATCCCCGACGGTACGTTCTGGTGCTCGGCAATGGTCACAAACCCATTCCCTACCGCCAATAGCAGCAGGCCAATCAGGGCGGCGTTGAGCATCGGGCGCAGCGGCGGTAGCTTATGACCGCGCAGCAGCAGAAAGGCCAGCAGCAACACGCCCGCCGAGAGGAAACGAATGCCCGCCATCATCAGCGGCGGCCAGCTTTCCACGCCGATGCGAATGACAAAGTAGGTCGAACCCCAGATGATATAAAGCGAAAAAAGTGCCCCGATGAGCGGTAGCAGTTGCCGGAAACGCATAATCCCTCACGACGAAATAAAAAGGTCGCTGATAGTAAACGCGAAAACTATCGTGCTGGCGAGCCCTTTAATTGTGTAGTTGATGTGAATTTTTTGTTGACGTGAGGTGCCTGTTTCCGCGTTTGCGCTTTTGCTCCATACTATTCACTTAATTACCAAAAAAAGAAGGATCACGATTTTGGCAGGAAGTAGCTTATTAACATTGCTGGATGATATTGCCACCTTACTGGATGATATTTCCGTGATGGGGAAACTGGCGGCGAAGAAAACCGCGGGTGTGCTGGGGGATGATTTATCGCTTAACGCTCAACAGGTGAGCGGTGTACGGGCTAACCGCGAACTGCCGGTGGTGTGGGGCGTGGCAAAAGGCTCGTTTCTGAATAAAGTGATCCTGGTGCCGCTGGCGCTGCTGATCAGTGCATTTATTCCCTGGGCTATCACGCCGTTGCTGATGATTGGCGGGGCATTTTTATGCTTTGAAGGCGTGGAGAAAGTCCTGCACTCCTTCAGCGCACGCAAGCATAACGACACGCCGGAGATGCGCCAGCAGCGTCTGGACGCGCTGGCCGCGCAGGATCCGAAAACCTTCGAGCGCGATAAAGTCAAAGGCGCCATTCGGACCGACTTTATTCTCTCGGCAGAGATCGTCGCCATTACGTTGGGTATTGTCTCCGATGCGCCGCTGCTCAATCAGGTGTTGATCCTCTCCGGCATCGCCATTCTGGTCACCGTCGGCGTGTACGGTCTGGTCGGATTGATCGTGAAGCTGGATGATATCGGCTACTGGCTGGAGGAGAAATCAAGCGCGGTGGCAAAAGGCATCGGTAAAAGCTTACTGACGCTGGCACCGTGGTTGATGAAGAGCTTGTCGGTGGTTGGCACCCTGGCGATGTTCCTGGTGGGGGGCGGTATTGTGGTCCACGGCATTGCTCCGCTGCACCATGCGATCGAACAGTTCTCCTCGGCGCAGGGGAGCGTGGTGGCCGCTATTCTGCCGACGCTGCTTAATCTTGTGCTGGGCTTTATCGTTGGCGCTATCGTGGTGGCGGCGGTGAAACTGGTCGAAAAAATGCGCGGTTCTGCGCACTAATTGTTACCTGTTGTGGTATGCAAAAAGACTATTCCTCGTCTAAATTGAAACAGTTTCACCCTGATACAGGAGGCAGGTATGGTCTTTTTGGTCAGTGATGAAGTTAAGCCTAAGAAAGGTGGCCCACGTATGATTGTCACAGGCTATTCTAGCGGAATGGTGGAGTGTCGGTGGCACGATGGCTATAGCATCAAGCGGGAAGCATTTCGTGAAGATGAGCTTCAGCCGGGCGACGGGCAGCACAAGCGGGACAAGGCTTAATCACATAACGCCCGGCTTTGCCGGGCGTTTTTATCTCATGTACCGGGTGTAAGGCAGTAATCAGGGAGTGTGTGTGCAGCGCGATACCTTTGTTGTAAAACAATATTTTCTGCAATGGCTGCATAAGCGTAGCAATCCGGGGTTAATCGTTAATCTCTGTTTTCTTGTCGTCCTTGCCTTTTCCACCCTCCTGACATGGCGTGAGGTGGTGGTCCTGGAGGAGGCGTATATCTCCAGCCAGCGTAACCATCTCGAAACGGTCGCCACGTCGCTGGACCGTCAGCTGCAGTACAGCGTGGACAAAATGCTGTTTTTTCGCACCAGCATGCATGATGCCTTACAGACCCCCCTGGGGTTTGATGTCCTGCGCGATGCGGTGTCTCGTTTTAGCGCCGTGCGGACGGATGAAACCTGGCAGCTGGCCGTTGATAAAAAACGCACCCTTCCCCTGAACGGCGTGTCAGATGCCTTCGTTGCAAAGTCCACGCTCCTTAACCGTGATAGTGAGCGTATCAGTAATGAGATTTCTGCCGCGCTGGAAGTGGGGTATTTACTGCGCCTGGCCTCGTCGGGTGTGCAAAGTGAAGAGCGGATAATCTACGTTTCCCGCGCGGGGTTTTATCTTTCGACAGACACGCCTGATATGGCTGACGATATCAACGCCCGCTATTACTTTCTGGTGACTCAACCTTGGTTTACCTTACACTCAGAACGCCACAATCGCGCGCGCGCGGTGCGCTGGTTTATTTCGGCGCCGTCGCCCTGGAGCAATGGGGAGCGCACGATAACGGCGAGCGTGCCCATCTATTTTGAGCATTACTGGTATGGCGTGGTAGCGATGGATTTCTCCATACACACCATGAAACGCCTGCTGACTGAGGCGACGCAGGACCGGACGGAGGGCGAGTATCAACTGTATGACACGCGTCTGAACATGATTGCCACGTCAGAAGTGGACGGCAGTCAGGTGAACCGCTTTGATGAGGTTGAAACGGCGCAAATTGCGCACGGGATTGAACACGACACCCGAGGCGGAATTCGCCTTGGAAGCCGTTTTATTAGCTGGGAGCGACTCGATCATTTTGACGGGGTGATCTTACGCGTTCATACGTTGCACGAAGGCGTACAGGGTGACTTTGGCAGCATCAGTATTGTGCTGGCCCTGCTGTGGGCGCTCTTTACCGCCATGCTGCTTGTTTCATGGCTGGTCATCCGCAGGATGGTCAGCAATATGTACACCCTCCAGCACTCCCTGCAGTGGCAGGCCTGGCACGATCCCCTCACGCGTCTGAATAACCGCGGCGCGCTGTTTGAGCGCGCAAAAGTGATTGCGGAGAACTGTCGACAACAGGGTCAGCCGTTTACGGTGATACAGATCGATCTTGACCATTTCAAATGCATTAATGACCAGTACGGGCATCAGGCGGGTGACAAAGTGCTGTCCCATGCCGCAGGGTTGATTGCCAGCGTGCTGCGCAAAAATGACGTTGCCGGGCGCGTGGGCGGGGAAGAGTTTTGCGTCGTCCTGCCGGGGAGCAGCCTGGAAGAGGGGAGAAGGGTCGCGGAGCGCATCCGGTCACGCATCAACAGCAGGGAGATCCTGGTGAAAAAGAGCACGACCGTTCGCATTAGCGCCTCCCTGGGCGTCGCCAGCGCGCAGGAAAAAGAGAACTATGTTTTTGAACAGCTGCAGTCTGCCGCGGACGACAGGCTGTATCAGGCCAAGCAGAGCGGGCGTAACCGGGTGTGCTGGAGCGATCAGGAGAAAAAGTGATCCATCCCTTCCCGCCAGCCTAAGGGACCGCTCTGCTGCGTGTGATAAGCCCGTTCAGGGCTATCATTCTGTAGCGTAATGCCCTGGCGGTTTATGCTTTTAATCACCACGGCGAAGTCGACGCTGTCCAGCAGCGGCGCATCGTTTGGGCCATCCCCCAGCCCCAGGGTGGTGGGGACACAATCTTCCTGCTCGCGGTACTGCGCAATCAGCCAGTTAACCGCCACGTCTTTACCGCAGCGTGCATCCAGAATGTGCCAGAAACGAGCCCCCTGTAGACATTTCAGACCCCTTTGCGCCAGCGCCTCTTCAAAGCGGACCATTGCGTCGTCGGTATCACGCCAGATGAGCGTGACAGAGGCGTCGTGTTTGCGTGCGAGCGCCGCACGGTAGCGCGTCAGCCCGGTCCATTCGCTGATGACGCGTTCGTTCACGTCATCAAACGTGACGAATTTAAAGCCTGCCTGCTGGCGGATTTGCTCAATAAGCGGATGAATTTCCCGATGCGTCATCCCTGTGATCTGGCTCTGCCCCATCTCCCAGCGCACATCAGGCTGAATGACCGCGCCGTTCTCAGCAATAAAAGGTAACCCCTCCAGGCCCAGATCCTGTTGGATATCCAGCATCTCTGCGGCACTCTTGCTGCTGCACAGAATCACCGGCACCTGATAATCCTGCAGTTTGTCCAGCCATGGCATCGCGGGTTGCCACTCGTAGGTATGAAAGTCCAGAAGCGATCCATCCAGATCGGAAAAAACCAGCAGGGGACCCTGAAGTGAAAGCATGATGACTCCTGAAAGCGCACGCGCCTCTACCTAAGAATATTCTTAAAAAAATACTGAAGGGAAAACCGTCTTTATAAGACGCGATTCAGCCAAAGCCGCATTCACCGTGCGTTATTGCTCATAACAAAAATGATTATGTTAAAAATATTATATTCGCCGTAAGAATATATGCTTGTCAGACAAAATCGTTGGGGATAGTGTGGTTTGTACATCAGATTTCCTGGTGTAACGAATTTTCAAGTGCTTCTTGCATAAGCAAGTTTTGATCCCGGCCATCCCCATGACCGGGATTTTTTTCGCGCTATCGATTGGCTTCAGACACGCTAAAGTCGTGTATATCAAGCTCGAAGGCCTCCGCCAGTTCGCGGTAGGTATGGTAATCCCTCCCGTTCACCATCACCCTCTCGGAATCATCCTCTGCACGACGTACTTCGGATTCACTGATCTCATTGATGGCGGCCAGCAGGGCATCGACATCCACTTCGACTTCGCGCTTGATGGTGTCGCTATACGCTTTGTTGGTCTTCATTACGGGGTACCTCATATAAACGTGTCCACGGTTAAGTATAGACCGCACACAAAAACGGCATTCGCATCCGTCAGCGATGTCAGCGCATGCGTTTTGTTCTACACTGGCTCAAAACCAGAGGAGGAATGTATGAAGGTCAACGATCGGGTTACCGTTAAAACGGACGGTGGGCCGCGCCGCCCGGGGGTGGTACTGGCAATTGAAGAGTTCAGTGAGGGGACAATGTACCTGGTATCACTGGAAGACTACCCGCTCGGCATCTGGTTTTTTAATGAACTGGGGCATCCGGACGGCATTTTTGTCGAAAAAGCGGAGTAACACAGCGTCGGGTGGCATTGCGGTTGCCCGACAACGCCCACATAAGCAAAAATCTCTGGCCTGGCCAGAGATCAAAGGTAGGGTGCAAAGGGGTTTAAGCCACTAACGCATGTTGACGAAAATCCCGTTCGTCACATTATCGGTCAAACGTACCACGTGATAGATCACTTGCTTATTATGCGTTTTAATTTTCCTTTTAATATTTCCTTTATGTGATGAAACGGTTTTTGCTTTAATATTCATCTGGTCAGAGATCTGAATAGTTCCTTGTCCTGCCATCCACATTCGCAGCATACTTGATTCAGTTCTGCTTAATGATAGGGTGGGTAAGTTAACCGCTCCTACATTTTTAACTTCTTTATTCAAATAATCACCCAGAATGTCATCCAGCGACTCGGGCTTAATCGACTTAGAACTGATCAATAAATTTTTACGGACCAACAAATACTCATCGAAATGGATATTCGCGATCGCCATAAAAACAATAAACAGAGTTTTTGGATGCTGATTAATGATTTGCTTAATGTGCTGACTGTTGGCTGGATCGTGAATGAAACAGTCCTCATTAATAAACACCACGCCTGGTTTTAGTTCGTCACAAGCGGCTGCGAGTTCGTCAACGGTGTGTGCATCGTTGATGTCTCTCTTTCTTACCCCTCTGCTTGCCAGGTACCCGGTTAACCCTAGCCGGGTGTAGCTGCATAAATCCATAATGATCGTTGACATGGCATACCCTCACTCAATGCGTAACGATAATTCACCATCTGCCTGAGAGCTCAAAACAGCCATACGGGATGGAAAAAATAATAAACCTGTGAGCATGACAAAGACTTTCAGGCGGACTCACTATCCCGTAAAGTTACGTATAATTTGCCAGGAATCTTCTTAAAGTAAAGTAAATATTAAGTATTGTGAGGTGGTTAGAAACAATTAAACCCCGTCAGATATATCCTGGAAGATGTTTTTCATGTTTTATTTTAGGAATATCCTCAGAAAGACAATATCAATCGTGAGGACTATTATTTACGTGGCAGCTCGCTGACAATATCTGCTAACAGATTGAATATCTCGCCGAATAAGTGTTCACAGAAGGGGGCGATAAGGGGCATCAGTAATGACATTAATAAAATTCCGACCGTCAACGTCAGCGGAAAACCGATCACAAAGATGGAGAGCTGCGGTGCCATGCGGTTCAACAGACCTAATGCCAGGTTGACGGTCAGGAGCAGGGTGATAATCGGCAACGCCAGCATCAGGCCGTTGAGGAAGATCAGCCCCGCCGCGCGGGTGAGCGCGAGAAAGGCATTGCTGTTGACCGGGTTTTCACCAATCGGCAGCGTATGGAAAGTATCCACCAGCATGGAGATAAGCCACAGATGACCGTTAAACGACAGGAACAGCAGCATGGCGAGCAGATCGATAATGCGCGCCAGCACCGGCATGTTGAGGTGGCTGCCGGGGTCAACAAACGTGGCGAACGATAAGCCCATCTGCAGGCCAATCAGCTCCCCGGCCGTGCGAACGGCGGCAAAGGCGAGCTGCATGGTAAAGCCTACGGCAACGCCAATCATCACCTGCTGTAATGCCACCCACACCGCATTCGCCGAGAACATCGGAATATCCACTGGGGGAAGGGAAGGGGCGACGATGATGGTGATGATAATGCCCAGCCCCACTTTGACACGCTTGGGGATCGATTTTTCGCTGAAAATCGGGGCGGTGGTGATCAGCGCCAGAATGCGCAGCATCGGCCAGAAATAGACGCCGAGCCACTGAACCCACTGGTCGCTGGTGAAGTGCAGCATCGTCAGGTCAGCCGATGATGTACGGCAGATTGGTAAACAGGTTGCGCATATAGTCCAGCAACAGGTTCAGCATCCACGGTCCGGCCACGATAATCGCCACGAATACGGCGATGATTTTCGGAATGAAGGACAGCGTCATTTCGTTAATCTGCGTGGCGGCCTGCAGAATACTGATAATCAGACCGGTAACCAGCGCGACAAGCAGCAGGGGAGCGGCAACGGCAATGGCGATTTTCATCGCTTCCGTGCCCATCATCATGACCGATTCGGGTGTCATTGCCGTTCCTTAACTGTAGAAACTCTGCGCCAGCGAACTGACCAGCAGCTGCCAGCCATCGACCAGTACAAAGAGCATGATCTTAAAGGGCAGGGCAATGGTTGCGGGCGGCACCATCATCATCCCAAGCGCCATCAGGACGCTGGCGATCACCAGGTCGATAATCAGGAACGGAATAAAGATGGTAAAGCCAATCTGAAACGCCGTTTTCAGCTCGCTGGTGACGTAGGCAGGCAGCAGAACTCGCATGGGTACCGCTTCCGGCCCCTGCAATTCGCCGGTATTGGACAAGCGGACAAAGAGTGCAAGATCCGCTTCGCGCGTCTGGCGCAGCATAAATTCCCGCAGCGGCTGTGCGCCTTTATCCAGCGCCTCCTGCATGGAGATTTTATCTTCGCTGAACGGCTGGTACGCGTCGGTATAAATCTTATCGATGACCGGCGACATAATGAAAAAGGTCAAAAACAGCGCCAGCCCCAGCAGCACCTGGTTTGGCGGCGCGGAAGGGGTTCCGAGCGCGTTTCGCAGCAGACCAAAGACGATAATGATGCGGGTGAAGCTGGTCATCATCAGCAGGATGGCCGGGATAAAGGTCAGCGAGGTGATGAATACCAGCGTCTGCACCGGGAGCGACCAGCTCTGACCGCCACCGGCAATGGGCGTCGAGACCAGGCCAGGAAGTTGCGCATAAACCGCGGGAGCAAACAGGCCAATGCCCGCAAGCGTAAGGGATAACAAACGGCGCATCAGGATCTCCCGGAACGCTTAAGCAAACTTTTCATGACGGACTGAAAATCCGCAGGGGCTTGTGCGCGCTCCTCAACCGTGACAGGGGCGGGCGGCAGTTTATGTAATACGTTGATGTTTGAGGCGGTGACACCCAAAACCAGACGCGCATCGTCCACCTCGACGATAACCACGCGTTCACGCGGCCCCAGCGTGGTGCTGGCGCTCACCTTCAGGCCGCGGGTTCCGGCGGTTTTACCCGCCAGACCAAAACGCTTCGCCAGCCAGGCGGCGATAAGAATAAAGGCAATAATACCGAACAACGCCCCGCTCACCTGGAGCAGCGGGGAACCGGGAACGGCAGACGGTTGCGATAGTGTTGCCTGGGTTTTCATACTTATCGGCTCAGACGACGCATACGTTCAGATGGGGTGATGATGTCCGTGATACGCACGCCGTATTTATCGGCAACCACCACTACTTCACCCTGGGCAATCAGATAACCGTTGATCAGAATATCCAGCGGCTCACCGGCCAGACCGTCAAGGGCCACGACGGAACCCTGCGTCAGGCGCAGCAGCTCTTTAATGGTCATCCGGGTGCGTCCCAGTTCAACGGTCAGCTTGACCGGGATGTCCATAATCAGGTCGATATCCTGCAGCGTGCCGCTGACGTCACCGCCGCCGAGTTGCTGGAATACCGCATCCGCTGCGCTTTTCGTTGGGGTCGCTTTTTGTTCGTTTAACGCGTCAGCCCACAGATCGTCCAGTGCTCCGCTGTTTTCATCGGACGGATTGTTCATGTCACTCATTTGGGCTGTTCCTCATTCAGCGAATTCAAAATCGGGTTGATCAAGTGCTCAACGCGTAACGCATACTGACCGTTAATCGTGCCGTACTGGCTTGTCAGCACGGGGACACCATCCACATGGGCAATAATGCGGTCGGGTTTGTCTATCGGCAAAACGTCGCCGGGTTGTAATTTCAGGATCTGGGATAACCGCATTGAGATGTCGGCAAAGTTAGCCACCAGCTCAAGCTGTGAGTGCTGGACCTGGCGAACCAGATTTTCACGCCAGTTCTGATCTTCGTTGCGTGAGTTTTCCAGCGGCGGGTTAACCAGCAGCTCGCGCAGCGGTTCAATCATGCTGAACGGCAGACAGATATTGAACTCGCCGGTCAGGTTACCGATCTCAACGTGGAACGGCGTGTTGACGACGATATCGTTCGGGGAGGTGGTGATATTGGTAAACTTCACCTGCATCTCGGAACGAACGTATTCCACTTCCAGCGGGTTAATCGCTTTCCACGCGTCGCTGTAGGACTCCAGCGCCAGCTTCAGCATGCGGTTGATGACGCGCTGTTCGGTGTGGGTGAATTCACGACCTTCTACTTTGGTCGGGAAACGCCCGTCGCCGCCGAACAGGTTATCCACCGCAATGAACACCAGGCTTGGCGAAAACACGACCAGACCGGTGCCGCGCAGCGGCTTCAGATGAATCAGGTTAAGGTTGGTTGGCACCGGCAGGTTGCGGGCAAACTCGTGATACGGCTGAATGCGGATCGCACCGACCGTGATATCCGGGCTACGACGCAACAGGTTGAACAGCCCCATACGGAACTGACGTGCAAAACGTTCGTTAATGATCTCCAGAGCCTGCAGACGTTCACGAACTACGCGGCGCTGGGTATTCGGATCATAGGGACGAATATTGTCGTCACCCGTTAGGCCCGGTTGCGGATCATCGTTTTTATCGCTGTCGCCGTTGAGCAGCGCATCGATTTCTGCCTGAGAAAGAATACTGTCGCCCATGTCGTTACCGCAGAATGAAGGCTGTATACAGAACGTCAGTGACTTCCTGCTTAGGTTGGCCGTTTACCAGCGGGGTGGCCAGCGTCTCTTTGATGGCGTCGACCAGCTTTTGCTTACCCACGTCGGTGGCCAGCGCGGAGGCGTCCTGACGAGAGAACAGCAGAAGAAGACGGCTACGCACTTCCGGAAGATAATCATTCAGGCGCGCGCGGGTGGCTTCATCCTTCAGGCGCAGCGTAATACCGACATACAGCACACGATCCGCATCACCGAGGTTAACGGTGAAGGTGTCCAGAGGGAAAAAGACCGGCGCCGGCGGCGGTGCGGGTTCGGCTTTGGCGGCAGCGGTTGAAGGTTCCTGCTGCATACGCCAGTAACTATAGCCCGCGGTAGCGCAGGCGGCGAGCGTGATCAACACCAGCAGCGGGATCCAGATGGAACGCTTACTTTTTTTGGTGATAGCGGAGTCTGTCATCTGATACGAGCTTCCTGTTTCGGTACAGCTTAATAAGGTGATTATCCCGTGTCCTGCCGTCGTCAAAGCGTGGAAAAGACGGGGATAATCACGCTACCTCTGGCGTTTAGGCGAAGATGTCTACGGCGCTGTTACCGCGCGCCGCGGATTGCAGGGCGGCAGGGGTGGGCAGTAGCTCCTCGCTCTCTTCATTAAATCCGCCGTTGTGACCGGAACGTGAAGCCTGATGCTGCTGCGATGAGGATTGCTGTTGCCCGGCAAAGCTTTCGCTGCTGACGCTGCTCTGAGAGAGCTGAATACCGTTCTCTGCCAGTGACGTCCGCAGGACAGGCAGTGCCGCTTCCAGCGCCGCGCGCACGTGGCTGTGTGCCGAGACCATCTGCAGCTGCGCCTGGTTATCATCCAGTTTAAGCGAGATTTGCACCTGGCCCAGATCTTCCGGGTGCAGGCGCAGCTCCGCAGTCTGTTGCCCCTGCTTAGTGAACAGCGTGATGTGCTGGCTCAGGGACTGCTGCCATTCGTGAGTACCCAGCGGCTGGCTTAACACCGGCGCGGTGGCAACGGTAGCGGCAGGCTGGCTGGTAGCATGACTGGACATGATCGGCGCCAGGGTAGCCGTGGGTGAGGATGATGAAGAGGAACTGGCGAATTCCTGCTTCTCTGCCGCAGCGGCCACGACCGGAGTGACTGGCGCATTGGCGGAGAGATCCGGGTCGTTGTTTTTCGCCTGACTCTGATAAGGTGCGGAAAGCTGCGCTTTATCGTGGTCTCCCGCTACCGCGTTCAGGGGGGAGTGGCCCGCTGCGTTTGGCGAAAGCGTCGCTGAACTCAACGTTGAGGTTGCGGAAACGCCGTTACTGCCCGCCGCGTGAGGCGTGCTGGTCTGCTGGTGCGGCAGCATTGCCATCAGCGCGCTTAATCCGGCCAGCTCTTCTTCGCTCAGTTCGCTTTTGCTGTCATCCTTGCTGTTGGCCGCATTGAGCGTTTTCAGGGCATCGCCCTTTGACAGCGGCACCAGCCCGGAAATCAGGGTTTCAGGCGTGGCAAGCTGCGCCGTTTCATCGCCACTCAGGGCTGGCTGACGCGCGAGCAGGTCGGCAATTTTGGCCTGCAGCGCGGTATCGCCTTTGGCGTCCTGAGCGACTTTTGACAGCTTACTGCCAGCGGCTTTCAGGTCAGCCAGGGTCAGCGGCGCATCTTTGCCCTTGCCCGTCGCGTCCGTCAGGGCACCCGTTAGCAGGGAGAGAAAGTCTTGCGCACCGTCGGTGCCTTTCCCTGTTTGCATCCCGCCCGACAGGTCGCTGTCGCTCATCAGCAGTTGTTGCAGTGTGATCATTCCGGTTTCCTCATTGATGCGCGCTGGGCAAACTCATCCATTTTTTTCTGATCCAGACGGTTTTCCGCCAGGGTCGCGGCTGCGATCTGCCGGTCCTGTAAGGTTTGCCAGGCCTGCAGCCGCTGTTTTTTCTCACGCCAGAAATTCAGCGCGGTATCGACTTTTTGGGTCCACTGGTTAAGCTGCTGGCGGTGCTGCTCTATCGCCTTCTCCAGCGTCTGGATAAACTGCTGATAGTTAATCCACCGCTGGCTTCCAATGCCCTGGGTCATATCGGTATTGAGGTTGGTGCGATACTCATGCTGATAGTCGATTAACATCTTCAACTGTTCTTCAGCCTGCTGGCACCCGCGTCGCATTGCGCCAAGCTGCAATGCGGCATCATCAACTTCTTTTTCAGCCAGATCTTTCAGCGTTGATAACGCGCTGTTTTGCGCCATGACCTTCGCCCTCCACCTGTGTTACACCTGCGGGAAAATCAGCTCCAGAGCCTGGATTGAATCTTCCCAGTCGGCACGTTCAAAAATGCCCTGTTGTAAAAACGCCTCCAGCTGCGGCCACAGGCTAATCGCTTTGTCGAGCATAGGATCGCTGCCTTTGGCATACGCCCCCACGCTGACCAGATCGCGGTTGCGCTGGAAGCTGGAGAGGAGTTGTTTAAAGTTACGCACGCGGGCGTAATGCTTCTCGGTGATCAGCGCCGTCATTGCGCGGCTGATGGATGCTTCAATATCAATCGCCGGGTAGTGTCCGGCTTCAGCCAGACGACGCGATAACACAATATGACCGTCGAGAATGGCGCGCGCGGAGTCGGCAATCGGGTCCTGCTGGTCATCGCCTTCGGTCAGTACCGTATAAAATGCAGTGATGGATCCGCCGCCGCTGATGCCGTTCCCTGCGCGTTCAACCAGCGCAGGAAGTTTGGCAAAGACCGAAGGCGGGTAGCCTTTGGTGGCCGGTGGCTCACCGATAGCCAGCGCAATTTCACGCTGTGCCATCGCGTAGCGGGTGAGGGAGTCCATGATCAGCAGCACGTGCTTGCCGCGGTCGCGGAAATCTTCGGCAATACGGGTGGCGTAGGCGGCACCCTGCATACGCAGCAGGGGGGACACATCCGCCGGGGCGGCGATTACCACTGAACGGGCCCGGCCTTCCGCACCCAGAATGTTTTCGATGAAATCTTTGACTTCACGGCCACGCTCACCGATCAGCCCAACGACGATCACGTCGGCCTGGGTATAACGCGCCATCATGCCGAGCAGGACCGATTTACCCACGCCGGAGCCGGCGAACAGACCCATACGTTGTCCGCGTCCTACCGTGAGCAGGGCGTTAATCGGCCGTACGCCGGTATCCAGCACATGCTCGATAGGGGTACGCTGCAGGGGGTTAAACGGCTGGGTGATCAACGCCCCGGTTTCGGTGGTGTCCGGCGCAGGCAGGCCATCCAGCGGTTTCCCGCTGCCGTCGAGCACGCGGCCGAGCAGGGCCGGACCAAGCGGCAGCTGTTTCCCGCTTTGCAGGCCGTCGCCGCTGATGTTTTTCGCGTAGACGCGGGCGCCGGGGAGAATACCTTCCACCTCTTCAAGCGGCATCAGGAACAGTCGCTGACCGTTAAACCCAACCACTTCGCTTTCGACTTCACGCGTTTCCTGACCATCCTGACGCTCAATCACACAGGTTGCGCCCAGCGGAAGCTGCAGGCCGGTGGCTTCCAGTACCAGACCGGTCGCGCGCGTCAGTCGTCCATAACGACGAACGGATGGCAGTTGCGCCATCTTCGTCTCAAAGTTGTCGAGCGTGTTGAGCCAGCGGGTGAGGCGTGCGGTCATCAGACGACTCCCGGTGCCGCCAGGCGGCACAGTTCCTGCCAGCGAGTGGCGACGCTGGCATCCAGGTCACCTTCGTCGGCAGAGACTTTGCAGCCGCCGTGGTGTAACGACGGATCGCCGCGCAAACGCCAGCCGTGCAGGCTGAGGGTTGCCCCCAGACTCTCTTCAATGCGCTGCAGATCGTCCGGGTGAACGCGCAGCTGCGGTTTGCCGCTGAACAGCGGCTCCTGCTGCAGAAGCCCCTGAATCTGTTTGATCAGCGCCGTGTTATCCACCACAGGCGTCTGGCCAATGACCTGACGCGCAGCTTCCAGCGCCATCTGCATCAGACGGGACGCAATCACGCTGTCCAGCGCGTCCAGCGTGTGCTGGAACTCGCTGACCAGCTGCTGCATGCGGGCGTGGATCGGCGCCTGCTGCTGACGCGCCTGGTCGATACCGTGCTCTAATCCTTTCGCCAGACCTTCCTGATAGCCCAGATCGTGACCTTTCTGGCGGCCTTCATTCAGACCGGCAGTGTAGCCCTGCTCATGCGCCTGCATTTGCAGCTGCGCCAGCATCTGCGCTTGCTTCTCCTCCTCGCTCAGCTCGGGCTGCCCGACGTCGGCGTCAGGCTCTGCGGGTGAGACCTTCGCGGGCGTGAATTCAGAAAGGGGAGGGGCCAGATCGTCTGGCGTCCAGCGCTTCCACGACAGCTCATTAGACATAGGTGTCGTCTCCGCTGCCAATCACCATCTCGCCGGTTTCCGCCAGACGACGAACAATAAGCAGGATGGCTTTCTGTTCGTTCTCCACCTGAGACAGACGAACCGGACCGCGGTTGGCAAGGTCGTCGCGCAGGATATCCGCCGCACGCTGAGACATGTTGCGCAGGAACTTCTCGCGCAGCGGCTGTTCGGCACCTTTGAGGGCGATAAGCAGCGATTCGGAGTCCACTTCCTGGAGCAGGCGCTGGATGCTGCGATCGTCCACTTCGACCAGGTTTTCGAACAGGAACATCTCGTCGATAATTTTCTGTGCCAGCTCGCCGTCGAATTCGCGAACCGCGGTAATAACCGCTTCTTCCTGCTGCGTTTTCATCAGGTTGATGATTTCCGCCGCCGTTCTCACGCCGCCCATTTTGCTGCGCTTGAGGTTCTGACCGTCGAGCAGGTTGTTCAGTACTTCGGTCAGCTCCGCCAGCGCGGCCGGCTGGACGCCACCGAAGGTTGCGATACGCAGCATCACATCGTGACGCAGACGCTCTTCGAACAGGGCCAGAATATCGGCTGCCTGACCCCGTTTGAGGTGGACAAGGATGGTGGCGATAATCTGCGGGTGCTCGTCGCGAATAAGGTCGGCGGCACTCTGCGGCTCCATAAAGTTAAGCGTTTCGATCCCGCTGGCGGTATCGCGCGTTTCCAGAATGTCTTCCAGCAAGCTGGCGGCACGCTCTTCGCCCAGCGCCTTGACCAGGACGGAGCGCAGGTAGTCGTTGGCGTTGACGTTGAGCGCGGCAAACTGTTCGGCTTCCTGCTCAAATTCCGACAGCACTTCGGTCAGCTGTTTATTGGAGATCTGACGCACGTTGGCCATGGCCGCACTGAGGATTTGCACTTCCCGCTGGGAGAGGTGCTTAAACACCTCTGCCGCGCGGTCTTCGCCAATGGTCATCAGCAGGATGACGCTTTTATCGGTGCCTGTAAGCGTATTACTCATGTTCGTTACCCATCCACTGGCGGATGACCAGCGCCACGACGCGCGGATCGTTATCTGACATTTCGCGAATGCGCTGGCTCATCACTTCGGCGCCCATGCGCTGGTTAGCCCGACGCTGCTGCATCTGCTCATCTTTGCTGAGGCGAACTTCAACCGCTTCTTCCGTTTCCTGACGCGTAGACATCTGTTCGCGAGCGGCTTTTTCTGCTTCAGCACGACGCTGGAGTTGTGGACGAACGCCCTTACGCCACAGCAGCCACGCGACAATCAGCACCAGCAGCCAGCGTCCTGCGGACATCAGCTGGTCGATAAACGCCTGTTGTTGCCAGAACGGCAGTTCACCGCCGGTCTCTTCAACCGCGTTGAACGGCGAGTTCACCACGTTAAGGGTGTCGCCACGCTTCTCGGAGTAGCCCATCGCTTCGCGGGTCAGGTTTTCAATCTGCTTCATCTGCTCAGCGGTTAACGGCAACGGTTTGCCATCCGCCAGCGTTTTGTAGTTCACCACCACCGCAACAGAGAGACGCTGAATATCGCCCACGTTGAGTTTAGTGTGGCGGATCGTCCGATCCACTTCGTAGTTCGTGGTTTCGTTACGGCTAGTGGTGCGTGGACCGGCGTTACTGGTCGTTGAGGTGGTCTGCTGATTATTTTGCTGACCGTTCTGCTGATTGGCCGGCGGCGTGGAAATCGGTGCCGTGTTTGCCGGAGCAGGCTGGTTAGAGAGCGCACCCGGCACGCCGCCAGGGTAGGCGCCGCCTACCTGTTCGCTGGAGTTGATCTGACGCGAGCGCATCACCGCCTGAGCCGGATCGCCGTTCGGGCTGTATTGCTCTTCGGTTTGTTCTTTATTAGAGAAGTCAATCTGCGCGGTCACCTGCGCATGCACGTTGCTGTTACCGACAACCGGGCCGAGGATCGCTTCAATGCGACGCTGGAGACGGTTTTCTACGTCTGCGGCATATTTCAGCTGCGCGTCGTTCAGGTCACGCCCGGCGGTATTGGATTGGGTCAGCAGGTGTCCGCTTTGATCGACCACCGTCACGTTACCCGGTGGCAGACCGGCGACGGCGCTGGAGACGAGATGCGTCACCGCGCTGATTTGCCCTTCGTCCAGCGCGCGGCCAGGTTCGAGGTTCACGGTCACGGAAGCTGAAGGGGATTTCTGTTCACGAACAAATAAAGAAGGCTTAGGCATCGCCAGATGCACACGGGCACTCTTCACCGGGCCTAACGTTTCAATGGTGCGGGCCAGCTCACCTTCCAGCGCACGCTGGTAGTTCACCTGCTCGCTGAACTGGCTGATACCGAACTTTTCCTGATCCAGCAGTTCAAAACCGACCGCACCGCCCTTCGGCAGGCCCTGCTGGGCCAGACGCAGACGCAGCTCGTGGACCTTATCAGCAGGCACCTCAAGGGCACCGCCGTTATCGGCAAAGCGATAAGGGATGTTCATCTGGGTAAGCTGGGTGACGATGGCACCGCCATCCTGATCGGAAAGGTTGCTATAGAGCGTGCGGTAATCAGGGCTTTTTGCCCATAAAACCATCGCTACAAGGATGGCAATAGCGGCAGCGCCTGCCACGATCAACGGGATTTTAGGATTCGCGCGAAGGCGGTTCATCCACTCGAGTGATTTATTTTGCGGCGCTGTCGATGCTGTTGCACTCATTGCGCACCTCTTAAATCCTGGTGGTTTACGTTATTCGTGTAGAGAAACAAAACTGACTCCCGGGTCGGCAAACACGACAAAAGTTCCATATTGATGGCCCTGCCATTATTTGATGATTCCGGATTTTCTATGCGTCAAATAACCTGGTTTTTTCACGCTATTTACCGCCATTATCTTATTGACAAGCTGTTAGTCTTGACCGCGTAAAAAACCATCCAGGGGAGAGTCATGGCTATACAGGGCATTGAAGGGGTAATCAGTCAGTTGCAGGCAACGGCGATGACGGCCCGTAATCAGAATGTGGCAGAACAACAGCCGACCATCAGCTTTGCGGGGCAACTGCATGCCGCTCTTGACCGTATCAGCGATACCCAGACCGCGGCGCGTACCCAGGCGGAGAAATTCACCCTCGGTGAGCCGGGCGTGGCGCTGAATGACGTGATGGCCGATTTGCAGAAAGCCACGGTTTCCCTGCAGATGGGAATTCAGGTGCGGAATAAACTGGTGTCGGCTTATCAGGAAGTGATGGGCATGCAGGTTTAGGTTATCTAACCTAATGATATTTATAATTAATAACCATCCGATCCCACGGCATGGGGCATGGATGGGGCAAACTCACTTAATTTCTGGTTGAGGATGAGTACCTGGTCCTGGTTATTTTCAGCCATCCAGGATCCGTACACCCGGTAAACCATTTGCGCGTCGGTGTGGCCCATTTGCTTCGCGATGAAGTTAGGGTTGGCACCGGCAGCTAACGACCAGCATGCATACGTGTGTCGGGACTGGTATGCTCTGCGATAGCGAATCCCGGCGCGTCGCATTGCCGCTTCCCACGACTGGTTAATCGACCCCACTGCGTAATGATGCCCGGCACGGCCATTACGTGATGCGATCTGCGGGTTGAACACGAACGTGCACGGATGCACATCAGTACGGCCATACTCGCGCAGTTTCACCTCAACCTGATACTGCTTGCCCAGGCGTGTTAATTCGGCCTGGCTCTTCAGCACGTCAATCGCCGGCTGAATGAGGTTAATGATGCGGTCCGTTCCTGCCTCCGTTTTCGGAAGGGTGAATTCCTTCGTTAACGTGTGGTTCCGGCGGATCATCATCGTACCCGCTTTAAGGTCGATATCTTCCCAGGCCAGCGATACGAGTTCGCCGTGGCGCACGCCGGTGTAGACGGCCAGCGACCACATGTTTTTCAGCTGCTGGTGGGCACAGGCGTTAATCATCCTGACAAACTCCTCACGCGTCAGCGGGTCAGGTTCGCAGCGCGACCGCTTAAGCATAGCGATCCCGGTGAACGGGTTCACCCTGACATACCCGCTGTCAGCAGCAAACTTAAACATCCCCCCCATTATCTTCATGTAGTTGTTGACCGTTCTGACCGAGCGGCCTTTAACCGGCGTTTTCTGCCCAGCTTTCAGGGTGTGATAACCGGTCAGCAATTCTTTCCTGATAAACAGCAGGTCTTCCTGCGTTACTGCAGATACCAGCCTGTCACCTCCGATCCTTGGCACCATGTTGCGCGCTATAGATGAATAGCGTGACATAGCGTTGGTGCTGATCTCCATGCGTTTCAGTTCCAGCCACTTATTCGCCAGCTCCAGCACGGTGATTTCCTTGCTCTCCACCCCAAACCTTTTCAGGTTCGGCGAGCCCGGGAACTGTGCGGCATAGTTGAAGTTGCCGGTCTTTATCGAAAAGCACACCGACGCGCGCAGCTCGCCAGCGACCTTTCTGTTTTTTGGTGTATCCGGCACGCCGAGGCTTTCACGCACCCGGCTACCTTTATATAGGAACCATATGCGGAGTGTCCCGCCGTGGTTCTCCACGCCTGTTGGGTATGCTGACTTAGCCATTATTCCCTCCTGACGTCCAAGAGCCCGCTAAGCATAAACGGATCCTCATTGGCGCGCACCTGGCTGTTTCTTTTTGAGGCTCTCAACCCACTGGTCGATCGCTTTGCGGTTGTACATGCACTCACTGTTTTCTTTTGGATTTCCGTCAGGTGCAACGTGAAGATATTCGCGTCCAACCATCCAGGACTTTTTACGAGCTGCCTCGATAGTTCCCGGGCGAAGTCCGGTAATCTCGACGAGCTTCTCTTGTGTTACCCAGTCGTTGGGCACAATTAAGGTCATTTCGCTCATGGTTGTCTCCAGGCAAAAAGAAACCCGCTCGATGGCGGGTTTAATATTAAGAGATTTTGATTAAGTGCTTAGTTAATTTTTAATTCGCGCTTGGCTTCTGCGACTAAATTACTAAGCAACTTTTCCGAGAGAGTGAGATCCTTTTCTGACGCTTCATAACTTTCTATAGCATCCTCATGCCAATCATCCATCATTTTCTTTCTCGCATTAACATAAGCATCGAGCAAGCTTTTAACTTTGCTTGTTAATGTGAAGTCAGCTAACTGCGCTATCCTTTCAAGCTCTTGAAGATCAAGCCAATACTCAGTTCGTAACTTATCTTCAATGTCTTTCGGATGTGGTTTGAACCGAGACTCACCAGGTTCCATTTGCGCATATTCGCAACGGAGGAAGTAGTCATTGCTCATCTTAATCCGATACGCAATATTGATGATTTCTGTGAACGCTTCCAATCGTTTTTCCCACCACTTCTCTTTGTAAAATTTATTCAAAGCAAACTTGGTAGAGAAATATGCTGCTAGCGCAGCTACAAGTAATGGAACAACAAATTTTGATAGAACATCCGTTAAATCCAGCGTTGTTTGCACAGGCATGGCGGTCATTTCATATCCTTAAATCATTAAAACTGTACTCATCATAACTTGATCATCGAATATGTTTAAGCGCATGTTCTTTTCTTTCCTGGCACTCCGCGCACGTCTGGCAGCCGGGAACGGCAGCCCACCGCGGCTCGGGAATTGGTTCGTCGCATTCTTCACAACGTTCAGCTGATACGGCGTTTCGGTTGATGCGGTGAGCGGAAAGGGCAGCGTTACGCTGAAGCTCTTCAATCTCTGCTGCGGTATCGATGATATCGGCCATGGTCAATCCTCCTGGAACTGGCGGTTAATTCGGTTGAAGGTGAACACCAGCAATAAAAAAGGTCGCGATAGCGACCTGGTGATTAGTGCCTTCATGCTGCACCGCCATCATTCTTCTCGGCTTCGACTGCCATCTGCTCAAGCCGTCGCGATAGCTCGGCGGCCAGCATCTGGAATTCTTCTTCGGTCACCACCGGGATCGGCACAAAGCGAATCCCGATGTGCGCCAGGTGGTTGGCAATTTCGAGGCTTTTCCTCAAATCAACGGGTGCGGCTCTGTTCATGCTGGTAACCCTTTCACTGCGAGGAAGGTAGCCATCGACTTATCGACCATCTTGGTGTTGTGGTATTTGGAGATCGCCCAGGTGATGGCAAAGAGTATCCAGCGGAAGTGGCTGGTGTAGGTTTTGAACGTCACCCCATCGCAGACATCCCACGCACTCCAACTTTCGGGCCAGTCAGCGTTATAAACTGCCTGATATGCTTCCCAGTCATTACTGAAATCGCTACGGCATAATTCACGGACCGCCTCACGGACCTTGGCTTTATCACTGTCTGGAGTATCGTCTTCATCATCCCAGTCTTCGTCTTCCTGCTGGTCTTCTGGGGCATCTTCCAGATACTCGCTCATTGATTCCTTCAGGCTTCGGCAAAAAGCATCATGATCGTACTCTTTCGCCAATAGCTCACACGCTGAATAGCCAGCGCCAGCCTCCAGCTTTTCGGACCAATAACCGGTGTTAATACCGTCTTGCCAGGGACCGAAAAAGTCGAACATGTCCGCGATACGGGAGAATGTCCAGGTACCCATGTCGCCGGTGACAGTCAGATATCCCGGCCAGGTGATAATGTCGAAGTAATAACAGGACGTACCGGGCTGCTTCATGCGCAGGTGGCGGTAGAGACCGTCATCACGGATTATTTCAAGTCGGTGAAAGGCGGTATCAAGCAGAAATCGGGTTGATGTATCTATCTGTCGGCGAATCATTGTTCGGCTCCAAACCGCCCGTTAAGGCGGCCAGTTTTGACGACGAACTCCAGGAGGCTAACTCCCAGAGCTTCAATTTTCTTGTGATGTTTGTTGATGATGGGAGGCACCGTTTCGTTCCAGTTAGGCTTTGGCTTCTTGCGCATGGCCTGCTGTATTTCCTCGGTGCAGCGGCGGCAGGCGGTGCGGATGGCGTTGTCTGTTTCTGGCGTCATGCGGCCTCCCTGCGGGCGAGAAGTTTCGCCCCGAAAGCCATCAGCTCGTCCCGGTCCACAGTTGCGAAGTGGCAGTGTGTGCGCGGGTAAGGTCGCCAGATGATAAGCATACTGCCTTTGTTATTTCCGCTGACCGGTTTACCGGTGACCGGGTTGATAAAAGCCAGCCGACCGGCGGTGATGAAGCGAACCTCGCTGGCGGTCTGTATCGCTTCCTTGAACCAGCCAACTGAAGTGTCCGCCGGCACCAGCATGACCGTGCCGATCTGATTGGCGCTCTCGGTTGCAGCCTTCTTAACGAACGGCGTAATGTCGCTGTAAGGTGGGTTCATCCAGACGTAGCCTGGAATGCTCAGATAATCAGCCCAGGGCGTTTCCAGCGTGTTCTGCTCGGCGGTGATGAACCTCCGGCACAACGCGTTATGCGGCGCCGCAGCGGCATCCAACTGGAAGCAGAACTCAGCATCAAGGGAAGCAAATAGGGCTGGTGGAGTGCGCCAGAGGTCGCGCTGTTCTGCCGGGGTATGGCTTCCTCCATATCCAGTGCGGATCGAAACCTGGCTTTCTTCTTCCTCGATCTCTTCAACCTCTGGCTCTGGGTTATCATCCATTTCACACGTCAGGGCTTCGCAGCTTTCAGTGCAAGAGTTAGGGTCATATCCACCGCCACCTTTTATTGTTGCTGCAATATCTTCGCGCGAACTGTCAGAGAACATTGCGATTACGCTCTCCAGAGAATTGTTGCCGCGATACATGATTTTGTTTTCCTGCTGGCGGCGTTCCACAACCCTTACTGAAGGAGCGGTAATAAGATTCCAGAACTCAGCGGCGAGCTCAGGCTCGTCGCGGGCGGCGAGGGCAACCTTGTTTATCCCTTTTTTGATACAGAAAACGCAGTTACCCAGGTGTTCTGGAATTCCGAGGTCAAACGGCTGATCCTTCCACCAGTCGAGAATGTCCTGCTTTTCGAAATCGCTAATATCTGCCAGATAGCTAACGCCTTCTCGAGGCTTTAGCCTGCGCTGCTCGTCAGCACGAATACCGATCCAAGTGTGATACTGGCCGAATGTGTCACGGCAATATCTCTCGAAAACTTCCATTTTCATGGTCCGAGTGCAGAACGCGCCGTGGACGTATGGGGTGCCGTACTTTTCGCAGACATCTTTCCATGGCTGAAGATCGGGACCGATATCATCAAGCGGTACTACCGAGTAACTGTTTGCCTTGCCCAGTTCAGGGTTAACCTTTACACGGAGGCAGATCAGGTTAATCGACCATTCGCGCGCCAACTTCTTGATGAACTCGTAGGTCCCTCTGTGCTCTGCCCCTGTGTCCATGTAGACATAGTGAACCTCTTCGCCAGCCAGTCTCCTTTGCTCCATTAAATGGACGAGATATGCCGAGGTTCTGCCGCCAGAGAAACTGACAACTTGAGGTATGCTCATGCCGCCTCCTGCCTTTCCCGATATTCCTCAGCGAGACGCTGCGCCTTTAATGGATTGCTGACCACTTCACCCCATGGCATTAGCCAGCCGTTACCAATGAAAGGAAGGCACAGTGTGCCAACCCTGATGTCGTCGTGAGCGTGAGTCATAGCGATGCCTTTTAGAAGGGAATGTCATCGTCGAACTGAGGATGTTGATTGCTCTGTGATACCTGACGGTTGGCCTGCTGCAGGCGAGACTCAGGGACCGCATTCGGATCCTGCTGATTACCACCCCATCCGCCGCCGCTATGTGATGGAGCACCCCAGCCACCGCGTGATGAATCGTGAGGCTTGCGGTCATCTTTGTCTTTCATGGTGCGCTCAAGCGTGGCGATCGCTTCTGCTGGCGTTTTGTCGGTGAACTCTTTATAGGTCAGACGACTTCCAGGCTGGAAAACATGGCGCACTTCAAACTTATAGCTGTCACTACCATCTGTTTTGGTGGTGAGGACTTTTTGCAGGAACAAGCCGACACGCTTACCTTCCAGCGCTGGTAGACACCATTCAGGACCGCTTTGCCCCTGGCGCTGTTGCGCCTGAGCGTCTTTAACCTGAGCAACCCACATAATTGCAGCAATCAGGCCCATACCGAATGTCTGGCTGCCGTCTCGACCGAGGAAGTTGATGCGCAGGAAATTTGCTTTCTGGCCGTCAGCGTCGAGCGAAAGAACAAGTGCCTGCGACTGTGATCCATCCTTGCCGAACTCATACACAGCGGAGGTGATCACGCCTTCGTATGCGCCGGTTTCAGAAATGCCAGCGGAGGATCCTGCTTTGAGTGCTGCTTCTGCCGACTTCTGGTTCCAGGTAAAGCTGATTGGTTGGTTCATCGTTATCTCTCTTATAAGTCAGTGAATTCAGAAATTGCGTTGTCGAACGCCGCCAGGTCGTTATCCATGTCAGTCACTTCCGGACCGAACAGCTCTGGAGGACATTTCACGGTGTCGTTGTCGTCGCCCTTCAACAGGAAAAGGTGTTTGCCGTCGCGCTTGATAATGCGCAGAACGATAGGGAAGTAGCCTTCAGGAGTGAGCTTTTCGTTAAGCATCTTGCCGACGGTCTTCATCCTGATTTTTCCTTCGCTCTCTTCGGTGTGAGCGAGGAAGTAGACGCGGAAGTCATCAGGTAGCTGTGTGGCCGCTTCGATGATGCGCCAGGCGTGCTCCGCCATTTCGGTAAATTTGGTGTAGCCAGTCTCGTAGGCCCGGTCCATGTTCTCGTGCTGCATGACGGCCTGAAAATCATCGATAATCAGTATTTTTCGTCCACTCATCGCAGCGTTACGGATCACGTCAAGAAGATGCCGTCCATTGCGGATATCAACCACGTTCCCGCGCTGGATGGTGTTATCAGGCAGGCGTTTACCATGAAGTTTCCAACCCGTATTGCGGAACGGTAGGGCCTTACGAATACAACGGGCGAGAATAGCGTTTTCCGGGTTAACGTTGCGGATGCTGTACGTCTTGCCATACCCGGAGTCGGCAAGGATGAGAGTCATCACCGCCATGAATTACCCCTTAAGCCAGTGTTTAATGGTGAAGAGAATGTCTTCGTCGTCGCTGTTGCTGGACAGCCAGCGGAGATAGCCAGGGTCGACCTTCGCAATCTCTTCGAACGTCAGGCCCTTATGCTTGCCAAACCTGATCGCCTTAATCAGTGATGGGCTATTTGAAATGGCGCGCATTTCGCCAAACGTCCATTTCGCCAGGCGGCCCATGTACAGAAGCAATTCAGCAGTGACGTAGCAGTCATACAGCGCACGGTGCGCATACAGACCTTCCGGCAGTTCAGGTTTCAGGCCCAGGCTGTAACGCAGGTACTGGTTACTGTGGCTTGGATGATCAGGGAGAAGAGCGCGTGCCAGCTTAGCGGTACAAATCCAGGGGGCGTCGATTTGTGGTAGCTTCGATTTATCGAACTTCGCGTTGTGAGCGACGTAAGCCTGCGCGCCAAGGTAACGACCGATAACCTCGCCAATCAACGGGGCGTCAGCGACCATATCTTCGGTGATATGGTGTATAGCCATAGCCTCGAAGCTGATCGCCTCAGTGGGCTTCACAAAGTCGCTCATGGGGTTGCAGATAACGCCGTCAACGATATCCACGCTGGCAATCTCCAGCACACTGCCTTCCAGGCTGGTAGTTTCGGTATCAATAACTCGCAACATGCTTAATCTCCGTGAGGTGGTCGTTAACTGCGTCAAATTCTGCGAGCTGGTGGGCCAGTGATTCGAGGTCTGCCGGCTGCAGGTCATACAGCAGGCAGAGCATGGCAACCATCAGCAATCCGGTTTGCTGAGTCACCATCGCGTTCTCCGTGATGTCTTGGCGCGGGAAGGGTTCTGGCGGAAGAACCTCTCAGCACAGCCTTTGTCAGTGCAGAAATGCTTTTGTGACGTCGACATGTAGGTCGATACCGTCTGAACAGTGCAATCGCTCTTATGGCGCCGCGCACCGCAGTAAGCACACATTACAGATCTGAGGTACTCGGTAGCCGAGTCGAGAATGATGCTTTCTGCAAAACTGCCGGGAACGCCACGGGAATCGACATACTCGATCATGTTCTCAGTTCTCCCGGCGCTGTTGGTGAATGACCCGCGCCCGGTAAGTTTGATAATTTGGCCGCCGAGTTTCAGTCGGGATCCTTCTGGCAAACTTGCCAGACGTTCAGAGGTTAATCGCTCGTAAGGTTGCATAAAGACTCCTTAAAAAGTGCGTGCGAAGGCCGCCCGCTTAATGCCAGGCCGATCGGTTGAATAGGGTGGTTACTGCTGCGCGATGGATTTCGCCGAGAACTCGCCGTTGCGGAGGATGCTTTCTACTGGCCAGCATTCTGCTGTTACTTTCTGCTCTGTTGCTGCCTGGCTGCATTCCTGTGGGCTGTCGTAAACGCAGAGAATGACATCCTGATAGTCACCGTTGGTCATTGCCACGGTCAGAACGAGTGCGAATAAAGTTTCCATCAGTGAAGAGTCCTCCCGATGGCGACGGCGTAAAGGCGCTTTGCTTCTTCCCACGCCGGAGCATTGCGATGGAGTACCGCGAACGACGCGAGCCGTTGGGCCTCTCTGATCTGCTGCTGGTTTACCATGATTTCCTCTTGGCCTTATCGCGGCGAACGGAACGGTTAATACAAGACTTCTGCGCTTGCAAAAAAATGTGAGGGCGGTGGATGACCGCCGATTGTCATAACTAAGCCGCCTCGGTGAAGCGACTGAGGTATGAAGGTCGTTTGATTACGCACCATTGCCGCTCTCCCTGAGCCCGCCGGGCGTCCGACGCATGGTTTACTGTCGCGCCGTTCGACTGACCGAATCTCCACTTCTCAGTTGGCTAACTTCGCTCAGCTGTCGATGTTTCGTTTCGATGTGTAAACAATACTAGCGGTATTAATATAAATCAATACTGGCGGTATTAATAATTGATGTGACGGTATTATGTTGATGAAAACTAGGAAGAAATATTTTTTGTAAGCGAGCAGAGCGGCTAGTATTGATGGGGTTTCGAACTTTATTGGAGAGGGAAAATGAGGTTACTTGTAGCTGCGGTGTTAGCTTTACCAATGGTTGCTAACGCATCGTGCTGGACTGTGAAAGATCTTAAAGGGTCAAGCTACAGTGAGAGAGAAGGGTATTCGCGGATTGACGACGCGTTTTCTGGAACGTTCACAATCGTTATTGATGGCGATAATGCGACAGTACTGTATGACGGTCTTGATGGTGGAGGGATAGTATATCGAGCTATGAGTAAAAATGTAGTCGTAGGGCTTACCACTGAACCTGGAAAGCATGCCATGGAGACTTGGGTTGTACAGCCTGATGGCGTGGTGTTGATGAGCAAAACGCTATCTGGTTTTGGAGGGATGGATTCAACGAAGGCAATGGTGGGCAGGGTCGCCGGTCAGTGCAAATAGAGGGCGCAAACGCCCCTGTTTGCAAACACCTCAAACGAGCTTTAGTTTCGTCTCAATAGCAACACCGATAATTCTGCAATTACCATTGATGGGAACGAGAGGCCACTGCGGGTTAAGGCCCTTAAGGTATTTTTGGCCTCCATCAATGATAAGTTTCTTAAATGTAGCTTCGTTTGAATCAGATAATTTAGCGATAACGAGGCTGCCATTGATTGGTTCTCGTCCGGTATCGAAAAGAACAAACGTGCCTTCTGGTATGCTTAAGCCAGCGGGCGCAGTCATTGAATCCCCTTCAACACGCAACCAGAATGCATCTCCCTGAATGTGAGCATCTGATTCCAGCCACTGATCAACATCCTTAATCGAGTATGGCTCCAATGCCTCACACCATGATCCGGCCTGTACGCTGCTAATAACCGGGTAGCGTTTACCTGGTGTATATCCAATTACATACGGAACTGATGGCTCATTAACGCTGTTTAGCCCCATTTCTGAAAGCTCTTTTGCCAGAGTCGGACTGAATTCCTCAACGCTAACTTTCAGAAGGCGAGCAAAAACTGAAGCTACGGGAAGGTTAAGGGGATTCCTTCCGTTAAGGTAATGGCCTACCGCTCCCTGAGTAATATCCAGCTCGTCAGCAATCGACTGCTGGGTAACTCCGAGTACTTTCTTCTTCGCCTCATAGATGGCTTTAAGGCGCTTTGCGTCCTCAGCCTGAGTCGGTGTGATGTCTTTTTTCTTTTCCATTTTCAGATAGTAATACCTGAGCTATTAATTTAAAAATACCGCCGGTATTGCATGTTTTAATACTTATGGTATTGTTTTTATATCAACGGTAAGGAGTCACGTTAAAAATGAAAATTTCACTCGCTGAATATGTCGACGAGGTTGGTCAGGTAAAAGCAGCTGATGCCATTGGTGTCCACCAAACGGCAATTAGCAAAGCGATCAGGGTCGGCCGTCAGATTTTCATCAACAAGCTTCCTACTGGCGAGGTTAAGGCGGTCGAGTACCGCGAATTTCCTCACAGTAAGAAGCAGGAACATCAGGAATAGCAAATGCATTCACTTGCGTATCAACACAATACCGGAATACACCCGGGAGCGATGATAAACCGCTCTCAAGCTAAAGCGACGCCGGACCACGAAAAGATCCGCGATGCAGTCCGTGCATGGTCGTCGGCGCTGGACAATCAGGACGTCGTTTCGGCGTTGATCATCAACGAATACCGGGAACAGGGCGGGAACGCCATCAGCTTTCCGGAAGACATCAGCCGGGCCCGCCAGAAACTGTTTCGATTCCTGGATAACCGTTTCGACTCCGAACAGTACCGCGAGAACGTGCGCCAGCTGACACCCGCAATCATGGCTGTCCTGCCTCTGGAGTACCGGCACCGCCTTCTTCCAGAAGACAGTTTCATGTCCCGCTTAGCTCGCCTTGAGAAGGAAACGAGCGAGGCGAAAGTGGCCGTTGCGATGAACGCCCCGCGTCATCAGAAGCTTAAGGAACTCAGTGAGGGGATTGTAGAGATGTTCCGTGTGGACCCGGACCTGACCGCGCCGTTGATGGCCATGGTCACTTCGATGTTGGGGGTTATGTGAAAACTACAGAAATGGCGAAAGCCGGTCTGCGCGAACAGAACCGACTTTCTCGTGCAAATCGTGTGTACTCATTGCAGGAGTAAGTATGTCAAACACCGCCAAAGTAATCAAATTCCCTGCGCAACAACCGGCGCAGCAGGAGAATCGCATGGCCGATCTGGAAAATGGCTATCTTCGCCTTGCTAACCAGATTCAGGATGCCCTGTGTTTCGTAGAGCTTTCGGGGCGTGAGTTCCGCGTACTGAATGCTATTGTTCGCCTGACGTATGGCTGGTCTAAAAAAGAGGACCGGATCACCAACAGCCTCATTGCAGATAAAACCAGACTGACCGTTAAGCACGTTTCTGAAGCTGTGCTCAGCTTGGCTTATCGCAACATCATCAAGATGCGCAGAATCGGGCAGACACGTTACATCGGGATTAACACGCTTCTGGATAGCTGGGCTTACACAAAGCCAAAATGTGCAAAGTGCCCGGTCAGTTTTCCGGTCGCTGAAGCTGTAACGCAGGTTATTACCATCCCTGAAATCGGGGATAGCGAAATCACCCCGCAAACCATCCCTGAAAACAGGGATAACCATCCCCAAAAACAGGGAGAGGTATCCCTGAAAACAGGGATAACCATCCCCAAAAACAGGGAGAGGTATCCCTGAAAACAGGGAACACCAAAGACATTCTTCCAAAGACAAATATAAAACCTAATACCCCCTCTAATCCCCCAAGGGGGAAGGGCAAGTTTGATCCGCTCGGTGTTGACGTTCCTGACTGGCTAAACCAAACCGCCTGGCAGGAATGGGTTGCTTACCGCAAACAGTCTGGCAAGCCGATCAAAACTGAGCTGACCGTCACGAAGGCATTCAAGCTGCTGAAAGAGTGCCTGGAAGACGGACACAATCCGGTTGACGTGATCAACACCAGTATTGCGAACGGTTATCAGGGACTGTTTAAGCCTAAGTTCGCTGTCAAACCAGCCGCTAAGCCGGATCTGGATTTCAACAACACTGACTGGGCCTACGGGGTGATCCGATGAAATCTCTTGCAGAGCAGATGCGTAACCACGACCGCGAGCAGATGAGCCGCATGGCCCATAACCTGCCAGAGCAGTACCAGGAACGCGCCCCGGTCGAGCAGGTGGCTCAGATATTCAATGGGCTGTTCAACGAACTGCGCGCCGCGTTCCCGGCCAGCATGGCTAACTTCCGCACTCAGGAAGACCTGAACGAATTCCGCCGTCAGTGGCTGCTGGCGTTTCAGGAAAACGGGATCCACTCAATGTCTCAGGTCGATGCCGGCATGCGCATTGCCCGCCGCCAGGAGCGTCCATTCCTGCCGTCGCCGGGCCAGTTCGTCGCCTGGTGCAAACAGAGCGGCGGGGTGCTGGGCGTCAACGTTGACCAGGTGATCGCCGAATACTGGGACTGGCGTAACCGTTCGTTCGAATTCACCTCCAGTGAGCATTTCCCCTGGTCGCAGCCGGTCATGTACCACATCTGCGTCGAACTGCGCCACCGCAGCACAGAGCGCCAGTTAACTCATGGTGAGCTGGCACGCGAGGCGGGCGATCTACTGGACATGTGGGAGAAGCGTGTCACCGATGGTAAGCAAGTGCCGCCGGTACGCCGGGCAATTGCTGCACCGGCTGCCGAGCACGGGCCTACTCCGATCCAGCTGCTGCTGGCGAAGTACAACCGCAACAAGTCGAACGGGATGGTGTGACATGAAAGGTAAACAGGCAATTCTGCGTTATCTCGAAACGCACCGGACATTCACAGCGAAGGAAGTGGCCGCAGAGTGCGGCATGACCATCAACTGCATCACGAAGAACGCTATCGATCTGGAGAAGACCGGCAAGATTGTGCGTGTGAGCAAGGTCTGGCGAACGGTGAATTATCGTCTGGCGACGCCGGAAGAGCAGGCTGGTACCGCGCGCAGCTGCACCAACGGAATATTTAAGGAGTTCCGCAACAGCGCGGCGATGAAGCGAGTATTGATGGTTTGGGGGAGGGTAGGGGTATGATAATAATCTAAGTGAGGATATTTTCTATTGCGATGGCTGGAATCTGAATTAGCTTATGACACGTGAAGAGCCGAAAATCTTCGGCTCTCATAGTACATAACTTAGCAGTGTGATGTGGTTAGGCGCATAACCTCAACTGATTGTTGCTTCCACAAGAAAGCTCTGTATGCGCTTTTCTGGGTGTCCGTACTTACCTGCTGGATATTGGTTATTCATAGGCGTACGTTTTGTAATGGTGATTTTAGCTCCTGTTGCGAACAAAACCTCTTTCTCATGTCCCATTGCAGTGCCTTTGTGTTTAAATATAAAAGCTTTTGTTGTGGGGTGGTCGAGTCTGAACATGATTAAATCTATGTAATCATTGTCATACGATTTTGCTCTATGTTCTGCCTCACGCATAGCAACCTGCGGGCAAAAAGTAGTCGCTAGGGGTCTTGTTGTTTTGAGATTTGAACTGAAGTTTTTCCAGTGACCACCGTGAAACAGTACTTGACCATGAGGTAATAACGCTCCGTGTGTTATGATTTCACTGTTAACAATGTTTAGGTTAATATTACCGCCCGAGTACAATCTTTGATAATTACTCAAGGCCACAGGGGTCTTACCTGGCATTTTCTTCAGCCAATTTTTAAATTCTGCACTGTTTTCTAAGTTGCGCTCTATATGATGAGCAATTTCACCATTAGCCCCCCAATAAGACATCACTTTTGATGCATCCAGGAGTGAATTTAGTGGGGATATTGGAACATTGCATGGTGACTGAGGTATACGAGCTGTGCAAGGTGGAATGAAAAAATCTATTATATTTAGTGACATAGTTTAAATCCATTTTAAATTTAATTTAAAGTAAGCAGATCAAACATTTAAAAATATGCTTTCTCTGTAAACGAACTAATCAAAATAAGCTTAGTAAGGCAAGTAAAAGATGCGTACCGTTATGAGGTTGTGGTTAAAGTTGTAATTTTATTGAAAAGTTTTGATTTCCAATAATCATCCAGCCATAATTAAGTCACCGCAGGTCTGAACACCCGGCGGTGACTTCTGCGCATTTAAGGGGACTTAAATGCGACCACAATCTGAACTCCTCACCTTGTCACAGATGCAGAAATGCACCTGCGATTTTCTGCATTCTGCGTTCACTCTCGGAGGTGGCGTATGAAGCAGCACTACTGCATCGTTAACGATACCGTCAAAGACAACCTCATAGCGTACATTCGCACCCTGCCAGTAAACCCTCGCGCGCCGATGGTGGTCGAGGCCCGGGAGGAGACCCGCACAGACAAGCAAAACCGCCTGATGTGGCCGCTGCTGAAAGACCTGTCTGACCAGGTAGTCTGGCACGGAGAAAAGCTTACCCGCGAAGAGTGGAAGGATCTCATCACCGTTCTGGTGAATCAGACTCAGGACCAGGAGCAGAAGTCCGCGCCGGGCATCAACGGCGGCCGCGTTTATTTCGGCGTCCGCACATCCAAATCCAGCAAGCGCTACATGGTCGATGTCATCGAGGCGATTTACTGGTTTGGTACCGACCGCGGCGTGAAGTTCTCCGAAGCGTCCAGTAAGCGCATTGCCTGGGCGCAAGAATGGAGGGCTTCCCGTGGGTAACCCAATGGCTCGCGTAATCACAAACGAAATCTTCCGCGTTCCGGCGCGCCGTCAGCGTAAGCCTGCGGTTAAGCCGTCAGACATCCCGACAATGAAAGACTACACCGCCCGCCTGGTGGATCAGAAATGGCTGCGTCTCGCGGCACGGAGGAGCCATGCGTAAACCATCCCGCCGTAAGTGCAAAGTATGTGGTGAATACTTCGTGCCGAAATTTCACGACATCCGGATCCGCTGGTGCTGCCCGGAGCACGGCACAATCCTCGCGATGGAAGAGCGTGAAAAGGAGAAGGTGAAAGCAGCTGCCAAGCGCATCAAGGAGCAGAAGGAAGCCGAAAAGGCCGGGCGCAAACGCCGTAAGGAGCGACTGGCAGAACTGCGGCCTGCCGGTTACTACAAGGCGCAGGCTCAGCAGGCATTTAACGCCTACATCCGGGCGCGTGATGCCGATTTGCCATGCATCAGCTGCAGTGAGACCAATCCACCTGATCTGCACGGCGGCCAGTGGGACTGCGGCCACTTCAAAACAGTCGGCGCTAACCCTGAACTGCGCTTTGAAGAGCGTAACGCCCATAAGCAATGCAAATCGTGTAATGCCGGAGCTGGCAAATACACCGCCAAAGAGGCGACGGTCGCTCAGCAATACGAGGCTGGTCTGGTCGCTCGTTACGGCCAGGAATACGTCGACTGGCTCAACGGCCCCCACGAAATGACCAACTACCGCCGTGAAGACTTCATTCGGATCCGCGATGAGTACCGCGCCAAGCTCAAAGCACTGAAACAGCAGGAGGCAGCATGAAGCCAGAAACGATCGAGATACTCCGAGCGCGCTGGCAGCGCCTCCGGATTTACCGCCGCCCGGGTTCCGTGCTGGTCGATTACCGCATTCTCCGTAACTTCGTTCGCATCTATCATCCTGCAGGAGCCGCACAATGAACAGTCAGCAACTGGAATACGTACGTCAGCAGCTCATTGTGGCGACCGCAGATCTGAGCGGGGCGACGAAAGGACAACTGGTAGCTTTCGCCGAGAACGCGCAATTCACCGCGACAGCGCGCAGCCGTGGACGGAAGAAAATCACCGATCCGGTCACCGGACGCAAAGTTAATCCGGACGGCCCGGCGATGAGCGGCAGCCAGTCCCGCGCTAAAGGCTCATCCATCGCGCTGGTTGGCCCCGTTGAGTTCGTGACCTCATCATGGCGCCGCGCCGTCCTGTCGCTGGAAGACCACCAGAAGGCATGGCTGCTCTGGAACTATAGCGAGAATATCCGATTAGAGCACCAGGTGGCGATCACCCAGTGGGCATGGGCAGAGTTCAGGGAGCAGCTCGGCGAGAAGAAGGTGGCCGGCAAGACGATGGAGCGACTGAAGAAGCTTATCTGGCTGGCGGCGCAGGACGTCAAAGCAGAGCTGGCAGGGCGTGATACGTACGAATATCAGGCGCTGGCGGATCTGGTTGGCGTAACACCAAAGAACTGGTCAGAGACCTTTACGGACCGCTGGGTAGAGATGCGCCGCATCTTCCTGCGCCTGGACAGTGGAGCTTTGTTGCAGGTTACGCGATCACGTTCACAACAAAAGGCGACAAATTTAGACTCAAGTCTTGCAAAACTGGATTGAAACGCATATATTTCATGTAAATCTGATATCGTCGCCATAGCTTCGTAGGTCGACAAAAAATTAACAGCCTCGCCATCGTGCGGGGCTTTTTCGTTTCAGGGTCAGAAGCACAGCGGTTGTGCGTTCGGCTGTTAACCGAATGGTCGAAGGTTCGAATCCTTCCTGTCCCGCCAGATTCGCCGGTCTAGTTCAGTGGCAGAACGGCAGCCTTGTAAGCTGCGCGTCAGAGGTTCGATTCCTTTGCCCGGCACCAGAACCCACTACCTGGGACCCTTAGGCCGAAGAGCCTACATTGCCACACCCTCACATTGCCAGCCTGTCGCTGGCTTTTTTTATTCCAGGCCCCGGGAACCATCATCGACATGCCTTCTTGTTAAATCGTCCCGAGGGCCTGAACCAACTACACACGGAATAAATATGTCTGAGACCTTCACTATCGTAGGCGTTGGTCTTACATCGTCATCAGTCGGTGTAACCTTTGCCACGCTGTTTCCGGAGGCGACTCCAGCAGTGATGCTCGGATCACTCGCCGGAACGGCGCTATACGTTCTGACCTCAGATCCCCATCAACTCTGGAAGCAGGCTATCTTTGCGCTGATATCGTTTATCAGTGGCGTGTTCTTCTCCGTGCCCATGGCGAAAATCATGGCCGGAATCATCAACACGCCGTTAAGCCTGATGAAGCCACCGGCCAGCATTGAAGTATCGCCAGCTGTCGGTGCAATTGTCACTGCTTCCATTTCCGTGGCAGTCCTGTTGCGCATTCTCCGCAAATCCAAAAGCGGGAAGATGCCGGGGCTGGGGGAGGAAGATAAATGACATGGCAGCTTCTTCTGATGGATGCAAACGCCATAGTTTGCCTGTTAATAATGGTCAGGCTGATGTTTTTCCGTAAAGAGGGAAAGCGTCATCGCCTGAGTGTCGCGGTGCTGGCCTATCTGGTCATCCTTGCCGCAGGATTCAACGCCTTCAACATTCTGCTCGGCCACTACGTACAGGTTAACCTCGGCGATCTGCTTCTGAACTCCGTCATCTGCATAGCGGTGTGGCTGGCACGTGGGAACCTGGCTAAGGTCGTTATAACGGAGTAGTCCATGCAAACCAGTGACAAAGGCATTGCCCTGATCAAGCAGTTCGAAGGCTGCAAGCTCGCCGCGTACCAGGACAGCGTCGGAGTGTGGACGATCGGATACGGATGGACTCAGGCAGTCGACGGCAAACCAATCCGTGCCGGGATGACGATTAAGCAGGAGACTGCAGAACGCCTGCTGAAGACAGGACTGGTCAGCTACGAAAGTGACGTGTCCCGCCTGGTTAAAGTCGGTCTGACTCAGGGGCAATTCGATGCCCTGGTGTCGTTCACGTATAACCTCGGCGCCCGGTCTTTGTCGACATCAACCCTCCTGCGAAAACTCAACGCCGGTGATTACGCTGGTGCTGCCGATGAGTTCCTGCGCTGGAATAAAGCTGGTGGCAAAGTCCTGAATGGACTCACACGTCGCCGGGAGGCAGAGCGGGCTCTGTTCCTGTCATGATTGGCGCGCTGGTTAAACGTTACTGGTTACAGCTGCTGGCGCTGGTGTTAATCGGCGTGCTGGCGCTCCTCGTGAACCACTACCGCGACAACGCCATCACCTACAAAGACCAGCGCGATAAAGCCATCAAGAATCTCAACCTGGCTAACGCCACCATCAAAGACATGCAGGTGCGCCAGCGAGATGTCGCTGCGCTGGATGCCAAGTATACGAAGGATTTAGCTGATGCGAAAAAGCAGCTTGATGATCTGCAGCGTTGTGTTCGCGATGGCAAGTGTGGGCTGCACGTCAACGCCAGATGTCCCACGAACGGAACGGCCGACGCCAGCAGCATGGGCGATGCTTCCGGCCCCCGACTTATTGACTCCGCTGAACGGGATTATTTCACCCTCAGAGAGCGAATCGTCACAGTGACGAAGCAGGTCGGCTATCTGCAGGAGTATATAAAGCATCAATGCATCAAATGACGTGGTAAATTATCTCCGGGAAAACTCCGGAGGGATTATGAATAGCGAGACTTTATCTACGGCATACCAGTTTCCCTGGGCTGCTGTAATTACCGGCTTAACCGGGCTTATAGGTGCCCTTGGTGGTGCGTTCTTGGCAAATCTATTTGCTGAAAAAAGATGGAAAAACCAAGTCGTACATGATGCAGAAAAAGAACATCGTAAATTAATGCGTGAAAAGGGAGAAGAGACATTTAGATGTCTAAAAAAGTGGGAAAAGGAGTTGTTTTTTTTCAATGCATCACGGATCGGATACATTCAAGGTGTCATAAGTGAAGAAAAGCTCAATAAAACCACTGATGAAAAGGTATCTCCTGACACGCATGTAACTTTAGATGTACTTGTCTCAATTTATTTCAACGACCTCCGCGCAGACTTAAGCCAAATACATTCACAGACCAGTAAGCTACAAGTATTGTTTCATCGGTACAGTCAAGGTATTCCCAACATGAATGGTGCTGAGCATATGAAAAAAGAAGCGGCTGTATATGAAAGACAACTTGAACATTTTCAAAGAAAATTGAGGCTGGCCCTAAAAGATTATGTTTAACCGCCTACGGGCGGTTTTTTTGTTGCCATCACCATGGGTGGTCTCATCGTAATGGCAATATCCCTTATAGCGGATAAAGAGATACTAAATGTCCGACATCTACCAAATCACCCTAACCACTCAAACAGGCGAAACCTTCACGGGCAAGATGTCACGACGTCAGCCTGAGCTGGTTAACGGCTTTGTGCCGCTGGCGACCGAGACGGGAGAGTGGCTGTACTTTGCACCTGCCGATGTGAAGCGCGTGCAGTTCACGCCAGTACCGGAAGAGCAGACAGAACAAACAACGGAGTAACCCATGGCTAACGATGACGAGCGCAGGCCATATCCGCCAGTTAACTTCATCGACTCCGAGAGCTGGCAGCCATACACCCGGCTCATACCCGCCAACGAAGTACATGAGTGGATAAATCGCCAAATCCTTAGCGACACCGGAAGCATCCATAACCCTGACCACGGACACCTGTTAGAGGCGGATATCTGCTTCATGTGGGCATCCGATTCGTTCGCGAAGAAAGGGCGCTACGTTCTCGGACAGGCTGAACAGGTAATGCTCCGTGCCGGTGGCTGGCAGAAAGCCAGAATGGAACAGCAGATGCATGAATGGTTCGGGCGAATCCCGAAGTTCATCATCACGCTGGCGGCTGATTACTGCTCACAATGCAGCGACCTCGAGTTCTGCGCACTGGTAGAGCATGAGCTTTACCACATTGCCCAGGCCACCGATGATTTCGGCGCGCCTAAGTTCAACAAAGAGACCGGGCAGCCAGTGCTCACACTCCGCGGCCACGACGTCGAAGAATTCACTGGTGTCGTACGTCGATACGGTGCCAGCAAAGAAGTGCAAGAGCTCGTTGATGCTGCCAATGCGCCAGCAGAAGTGGCTCACATCGATATAGCCAGGTCATGCGGCACATGCATGCTAAAGCTGGCCTAACAATATGACTGATTATGACAGGCAGGTAATCCATGGCGACACTGAAAGGTGAGGTCAAAGCCTTCATCGTTCAGTCTCTTGCCTGCTTCGATACTCCATCCCAGGTGGTTGAGCTGGTCAAAAAGGAATTTGGCCTGAGCATCACTCGTCAGCAGGTCGAATCCCACGACCCGACGAAAGCAAACGGCAGGGGGCTGGCGCAGAAATGGGTTGAGTTATTCCACGAAACCCGTAAGCGCTTCCAGACCGAATTAAGCGACATCCCGATCGCCAACAAAGCATATCGTCTCCGCGCGCTTGACCGGATGATGACCAAAGCAGAGAGCATGCGAAACATGGCGCTGGCTGCCTCGTTGATGGAGCAGGCCGCCAAAGAGGTTGGCGACGCGTACAGCAACAAACAGAAGGTCGAGCACACCAGCCCGGACGGAACCATGACTCCGCAGCCGACAATCATCCAGCTACTCCCCGTTGAGCCGAAAGCATGAGAGAAGCCGTTCAACTGCCGATCCCCGCTAAGCTTGCGCCACTGTTCACTGCCGTGAATAAGCGTTACCGGTGCTCGCATGGTGGTCGTGGCAGCGCTAAGACGCGCACCTTTGCTCTGATGACTGCCGTAAAGGCTTACCAGTCAATGATGAATGGTGAAAGCGGAGTGGTGCTCTGCGCGCGTGAGTTTATGAACTCGCTGGAAGAGTCGAGCATGCAGGAGGTAAAGCAGGCGATCTTGTCTGTTCCCTGGCTTGCGGCAAACTTTGATATCGGCGAGAAGTACATTCGCACTATCGACAAGAGCGTTAACTATGTCTTCTGCGGCCTGAGGCATAACCTCGACAGCATCAAGTCGAAAGCGCGCATATTGCTGTGCTGGGTGGATGAGGCTGAATCAGTCAGCGAAATAGCCTGGCAGAAGCTGAGCCCGACAGTTCGTGAAGAAGGCTCAGAGATTTGGGTGACGTGGAACCCGGAGCGCGACGGTAGCGCCACAGATAAGCGCTTCCGCAAAGAGGCTGGCGACGACTGCATCACCGTCGAGATGAACTATACGGATAACCCGTGGTTCCCCAACGTGCTTGAAGGTGAGCGCCTGAACGATGAGCGCCGACTCGACCCGGCAACATACGCATGGGTGTGGGAAGGGGCTTACCTCGAAAACTCTGATAAGCAGGTGTTGGCCGGAAAATACCGGATCGCCGAGTTCTCGGATCAACTATGGAAAGAGGCTGAACGCCTGTTCTTCGGCGCTGATTTCGGTTTCGCCAAAGACCCCAACACGCTGGTGCGCTCTTTCATCCTGCACAACCGGCTGTACATCGAGTACGAGGCATACGGCCAGCAGACTGAGCTCGACCATATGCCAGAGCTTTACGACACAATTCCCGGATCGCGTGACTGGCCCATCAAGGCCGACTCGGCACGACCCGAGACAATAAGTTATCTCAAGCGGCAGGGCTTCAACATCTCAGCCGCCGAGAAATGGCAGGGGAGTGTTGAGGACGGGATCGCACACCTTCGCGGATTCGACGAAATCATTATCCATCCTCGTTGCAAGAACGTGGCGCGTGAGGCCCGCATGTGGTCGTACAAAACGGACCGCATCACTGGCGAGGTATTGCCGAAACTCGCTGATGGTTACGAACACTGCTGGGACGGCATTCGCTACAGCCTCGACGGTCACATTAAGCGTAAGGGCCAGATGGCCGGGATGATGATTCCCAAAAGACTTAGGCAATGAGTTAGGCGATAAGACGTAAAGAACATTCTGAATGAGCCGATAATTATCTTCTCAACAACAGGAGGATAATATGGACTATTGGTTTATCTCTTATGAAATGGTAAATGCGCAAGGTCAGAGGGGCAAAGGGCATGGCTTCTTTCCAAAAAATGACGATGAAAACATTGAGGAATTCGCCAAACGCATCATGGATCAAGTTAGCAGCAATCACGGCTGCGATCCGGATAAAGTAGTTTTAATATCATTCAATCGCGTTTAATAAACAACACTATTCTAAGGTCGCCCCGGCGGCCTTTTTTATTGCCATAAATCCACCAACGGACAATCCATGACTGACCAATTAACTCTCGCCGTCAATCACGCGTTGAACGATGCGCGGATGGCGCGCGCCCGTATGGGGCTGATGGCACCGACAATGGGGCTGGACAATAAGCGCCATTCTGCGTGGTGCGAGTATGGCTTCCCTGAGCAGGTAACTTACGAAAACCTCTACGCCCTGTACCGACGTGGTGGCATAGCCCACGGTGCAGTTGAGAAACTGGTGGGCAAGTGCTGGCAGACGAACCCGGAAATCATCGAGGGTGACGATGCCGACGAGAGCAAGGATGAGACGGCTTGGGAGAAGAAGACCAAAAAGGTATTCACTAAGCGCCTCTGGCGAGCCTTTGCTGAAGCTGACCGCCGCCGCCTGGTTGGACGTTATGCCGGAATCCTGCTGCACATCAATGACTCCAGAAAGTGGGACCAGCCAGTTGTTCGAGGGAAGTCACTCAAAAAGTTAACGATCGCATGGGCTGGTTCTCTGACTGTAAGCCAGTGGGTAACTGACGAGAACTCGGCAGACTACGGGCAGCCAAAGCAATGGAAATACGTTGAGAGTCTGCCAAACGGTGGTACAAATCAGCGGTTCGTTCATCCCGATCGCGTCTTCATCCTTGGTGACTATTCTAACGATGCCATTGGCTTCCTTGAGCCGGGTTATAACGCCTGCGTCAGCCTTGAGAAGGTTGAGGGTGGTTCAGGTGAGGCATTCCTGAAGAACGCCGCTAATAAGCAGAGCATTAATTTCGACAAAGACGTTGATTTCAACAACCTTGCTTCTTTGTACGGCGTATCTGTTGATGAGCTTCAAGAGCGATATAACGATGCGGCCAGAGAGTTAAACATCGGTAATGACGTTCTTCTGATTACTCAGGGTGCCCAAGTAACGTCGATGGTGTCTGCAGTTTCAGATCCTGACCCAACCTATAACGTCAACCTGCAAACCTTTGCCGCTTCTGTCGATGAGCCGGTGAAAATTCTGGTGGGGATGCAAACTGGCGAAAGGGCTAGCACTGAAGATCAGAAGTATATGAATGCTCGCTGCCAGTCACGCCGCGGTGACCTGTCATTCGAAATTGAAGACTTCAGTGACAAGCTAATCGACCTGAAAATCATTGATGCTGTCAGCGAGAAGACGGTTATCTGGGATGACCTCAACGAACAGACTGGAACTGAGAAGCTCGCCAATGCCAAAACCATGGCAGAGATTAACCAGACGTTCCAGGGCAGCGGAGAGAATACAGCATTCAGTCGTGAAGAAATTCGCACAGCTGCCGGTTATGAAAACGTTGATGAATTCACGTTAGGAGAAGAGGATGGCGACGAAGAAGGCGAAGCCACCGATTCTTCCGCGTAACTACCAGGATCCGACCGGAGCCGATGCGCTGGAACGCCGGGCAATGAAAGACTTCGCCAGGCGGATGAATAAGATTGGCAAAGCTTACAAATCAGCACTCGACAAAATACCTTCCTCCCTCGCAGTAAACGCCAGATACGAATACCAGCTAAACCCAACGCTGCTCTCCATCATCCTGAACGATGCCAGTTACCTGGTTGATCAGGTGCTGCTTGAAGGTAGCGATTATAACCTGTGGTTTTACGAGTACATCGATCTGGCTTCGGAGAAAGGGACCGGGCAGTCGTTCTACAACCTCAGCCAGCAATCACCGGTGTACGCAGCCGGGCGTGAGTCGCTGGCGTCAATCCTCGGAAGCGACCCGTACCAGCAACGAATGGCACTGGTGCATGCGCGTGTATTTGAGGAAATGAAGGGGCTGACAGCTGACGTTAAGCGCGACATGGCGCGTGTGCTTACTGATGGTGTGGGGCGCGGGCTCAATCCGCTGGACATTGGCCGCAACCTGACAGACCAGACCGGCATCGAGAAGCGCCGGGCGAACCGGATAGCACGCACTGAAGTGACTACCGCGCTGCGCCGGGCTAAGTGGGATGAAGACCAGGAGGCGAATGACCTCTTCGGCCTGAAAACGCTGCTGGTTCACATCTCGGCACTGTCACCTACAACCCGACACACCCATGCGGTGCGCCATGCCCACCTCTACACCAATGAAGAAGTGCGTGACTGGTACAGCAAAGATGGCAACTCCATCAACTGCAAATGCAGCCAGCAATCGGTGCTGGTGGATGCGGACGGTAAACCGGAGTACCCGGACACCATCACGAAACTCAAACAGGAATATAAATCGATGCAGGCGCGCGGTTACGCCTGGGCGGAGAAATAACTATGCCTATGCAGGTCAATATCACCACGAAGGTGAACAGCCAGTCTATCCGGCGCGAAACATACAACGGCCGCGAGCATCTGGTGCTGCCGAGCTACACGCTGCCGGCGAACGTCGTCATGAATGGCGGGTTGTATACGCAAGAACAAATCGACGCCCACTATCAGGGTCTGGAAGGCACCCTGGCGCCGCTGGGCCACCCTCAGGTTAACGGTCAGTTCGTGTCTGCTTTCTCGCCAGAGGGGATTAACGCAGGCCATATCGGCGCGTGGAACCGCAACGTTAAGAAGTCCGGTAATCGCATCTACCTCGAAAAGTGGGTTGATGTGGCCCGTGCCAGCGAGTCGGAAGGTGGCAGGGAGCTTCTTGAACGTGTCGCTGCCATTGAGCGCGGTGAAGACGTTCCGCCAATTCATACCAGCGTTGCTGCATTCCTCGAACAGCTTGAACCCAACGATCAACAGCGCGCCACAGGTGCTGAGTGGGTAGCTGATATCCACGGCATGGACCACGACGCGATCCTGCTGCACGAAGTCGGAGCCGCTACTCCGGAGCAGGGCGTTGGCCTGATGGTTAACGCCGATCTGGCTCAGCCTCTTAAGGCGAACTCGGGCGCACTGGTGGGTGAATCCTACCGGGAGCGCGAACAGCGTCTCGATCGCGCTGCCAAAGCGAAGTTTGCGGCTGGAGCGGATGAATACGCCTGGATTGCTGACTTCACTGACTCGCAAGCGGTAATCATACGCAATGGGGGCACCGCAGAGGTGTTTGGCTACAAGTCTGAGGGCGGCGTTATCACCTTCGACGATACCGGCACCGCAGTTGCGCGCCAGGAGTCGTGGGTGGCAGTCGTCGCTAACAAATTCAAAGCTCTATTCACACCGCAGGAACAGCCTGCACCAAACCACAATACGGAGGGCGACATGCCTTTAACCAAAGAAGAACTGGAACAAATCGGCAGCATGATCGGCCAGGCTGTTGCGACCAACACGGAAGCGGCTATTAAGCCTCTCGCGGAGAAGGTTGATGCACTGCAGGCCAATCAGCAGCAGCTCGCTGAAACCCTGACTGCCAACTCTCGCGCCGAAGAGAAAACAAAGCGCGAAGCGGTTGCCAAGGTGCATGGCGATATCGTGGCTAACGCACTGTCAGGCGAAGCGCTGGACGCGATGTTCAAGTCACTGGGCGAAGCTGCTCCGCTGGGCACCAATAATGCACAGCAGCACAAAGAAACCGGCGCGCCTTCTGCTGCCGAATACTTCAAATAAGGAGCCGGAATAATGCCTCGTTATCGTCGCGTTAATATTGACGGTCAGTCTCTGTACAAGACCGAAACCCGAACTACGGCCGCCGCATTGCTTCCTGGCACCGCCGCAACTATCAACTCATCCGATAAATTCGCTCAGGCCACCGCACTAACCGGCCGCCTGTACATCATCGATGTCGGTTATCACCAGGGCCTGACTATCACCGAATCAATTCCTGCCGGTGATTCTGCCGTAGGCAACTACGTCGAAGAAGGGCGTGAGCTGGCGTTACGTTGCTTGCCTGGTGCTTACAAGAAAGACAGCCCGATCAAACTGGGCGCTGCAGGTCAGTTCACCCTTGCCACCTCCGACACTGATTCAGTGATCGGCTACAGCCAGGATGAATACACCATCGCGGCCAGCACCACCGATTATATTCGCGTGCGTATGCGCGTTGGCACCGTCGCCGCCGCTGGCGCGTAACAAAAGGATAAACGCATATGTACTTCTCTAAAGAGACACTGGCGACTAATGCTCGCCTTGGAGCTCACTGGAATGAGTTGTGGGCTAACCGCAACATGTGGAACGCGCAACATGACTCTATGATTGCCGTTAACCGCGCGCACATGACGCCAGAAATGTTGGCATGTAACGCTGCTGGTGGTTTCTCTCGTGATTTCTGGGCTGAAATTGATAACCAAATCCTGCAGCTACGAGATCAGGAAGATGGCATGGAAATCATCAATGACCTGATGGGCGTCCAGACAGTGCTTTCAGTTGGCAAGACGGCAAAGTTATATAACGTTGTCGGCGACATTGCTGATGATGTTTCTGTGAGCATCGACGGTCAGGCTCCGTTCTCCTTCGATCACACTGATTACGCTAATGATGGTGACCCAATTCCGGTATTCACTGCTGGCTACGGCGTAAACTGGCGTCATGCTGCAGGCCTGAATTCAGTCGGTGTGGATCTGGTGCTGGATTCTCAGATGGCTAAGCTGAAAAAGGTTAATAAACGCCGTGTAGCTTATTACCTTTCTGGCGATTCGAAAATTCAGGTACAGGGTTATCCAGCCCAGGGAATGAAAAACCATCGCAATACGAAGAAAATCAACCTTGGCTCTGGAGCAGGTGGAGCAAACATCGATCTGACAACCGCCACCACCGAGCAGATCATTGAATTCTTCGGTAAAGGAGCTTTCGGTACTACTGCTCGCGCCAACAAGGTTTCTTCATATGATGTCATGTGGGTATCTGATGAGATTTGGGCGAACCTGGCTAAGCCGTATGTAGTGAACGGCGTTATCAGTGGTAACGTTCTGCAAGCCGTCCTGCCATTTGCACCGGTTAAGGAAATTCGACCAACATTCGCGCTCTCCGGGAATGAGTTCATTGCTTATGTCCGCCGTCGCGATGTGATCTCACCACTGGTTGGCATGGCTCAGGGCGTTATTGCGCTGCCGCGTCCACTGCCTAACGTTAACTACAACTTCCAGATTATGTCTGCTGAAGGTCTGCAAATCACCGCAGACGATCAGGGCCTGTCTGGCGTTGTCTACGGCGCTAACCTGGCGTAAGGAAACAGCATGGCTAAATACGAAGTAGTGCGCCCTTGGTTTGGCGTGAAGGTAGGGCAGGTGGTGGAGTTGAAAGAGCTTCACCCGGCGCTGAAGTCCAACGTCCGCCTCATGAATGGTGAGGCAGGCGGAGAACTTACCCCGTCGACGCCTGATGCCGGTACCGGTGGGAAATCCCGCAAAGAGGTTATCCAGGCTCGTCTGACTGAGCTGGGTATTGAGTTCAAAGGCAATTTGGGCGCTGAAAAGCTCGGTGAGCTGTTGCCTGATGGGGAGCTCGAAAAGCTTTTCCCTGCTGAATAACAGCCGCCGCTAAGGCGGTTTTTTTATGCCCTCTTCGGAGGGCTTATCAGAGGCCCGCATGATTACCACAGAACAGGCCAAAGAATATCTGAAGTCAGTCGGTATCACGCTGCCTGATTTCATCTTAGAGGCGCTCGTAGAGCAGGCCAATAGCATTCAGGAATGCCTTGATGCGCACTACTCACCGGCAACCGCGCTACTGATCCAGTCCTACCTGTTGGGCATGATGGCTCTGGGCCAGGGTGACAAGTACGTATCCAGCCACACCGCGCCTAGCGGGGCGTCAGAATCATTCCGCTATCAGTCATTAGCAGATCGCTGGAAGGGCTCGTTAAACCTGCTCCGCGGTCTGGATAAATACGGATGCGCCACTGCTCTCATTCCTGCCGACCCGACCGCAGCGCCAGCGTTTGCAGGTATCTGGATCGGGAAGGGCGGCTGCATGTGCGGGGATAAGTGATGACGTACAAATCAGTTAAGCACGGGCTGCCGCGCTCATTCACCCGCGTCTGGGTGATGACCGACACCGGGCGGGAGACTACCGGCTACGTTAAGTCGGACGGCGAGTGGCATATAAACTGTGAGCGCATCCGGGCGACCGGCGCCAAGGTACTGCGCTGGAAGGAGGGCTGATGTCATCGGTAGCAAACTGGTCATACACAGCCACGGCGACCATCTGGCGAAAGCTGGAAGGCAATGACGAATACGGCGACCCGCTGGGCTATGCGGAACCTGAGCAAATCCTCTGTGACTACGAGGGCGGGCTCAGCAAGAAGTTAGCCAGCTTGGGTGCAGAAATCGTCGTTAAGAACACTGTCTGGACTGAGTTCGCGCTGGCGGCCGCGGGTGATTACCTGCTGATTGGTGTTTCGACTGAAGCCGACCCGGTTGTCGCCGGTGCCGATGAGGTGCGTCAGGTTATCCGTTACGCAGACACGTTCGAACGAGCGGCGGATGATTACGCCATCCTGACGGGAGTTTGATAAACCTGTGCAATAATGGCCCAAAACGTTAACTGGAATGATTGGTGATGGGATTTCAATATTGGCTTGCGGTATGTGGAATTTTTCTGACCGGCCCCTTTGCGTTTGTTCAGTCGATTATCTTTTTGCGACGAGGTGTCTATACAAAGACATTTAAGGGGACGACGCGAAAGGAGTACATCCATAAAGACAGCAAGCCTATTGAATACTGGTTCAGCGTTATTGCTCAAATGATTATTGGCGTTGTAATGATTGGATTTGGATTCTGGTTATTAGATGACCTGCCTGCCTTTCATAAGTGGCACACTGAAATCCGCGCAATGCTCCCTTTTTGATTCATCTTTAAATGAAATCAAACCTCGCTCAGGCGGGGTTTTTTATTGCCTGGAGACAACCATGGGTATCAAAGTGCGCGGCGTTAAGCAGTCGAAAGCCGGGCTCAACCGCATCATCAACGACGTGAAAGGGCGAAAGGTTGTCCGGGCGCTTCAGTCAGCAATGATAATCGGCAGCTCACAGGCTGCTCTTTATACGCCTATCGACACCTCAACGCTGCTTAATAGCCAGTATCGGGAGTTGATTAACAACGGCGTTCGGCTGACAGGTCGGGTGGGATACACCGCGAACTACGCTGTGTTCGTTCACGATCCGAATGTTCCTCAAACCTTCCGCCGCGCCACCGCGCAGAAAGAGTTCCTCACCAAAGGCTTTGAAGACACCCGCAGCCAGATTGATGCCGTAATGCGCAAGGAGCTTTCAGTATGACACCAGCCATGTATGAGCGCGCGCGTAACTACTTCGTTGATGCCGGGCTTACCACTGGCTTCATTGTTCAGTTGTTGGCGTGGGATGACACAAAGAAGTTAACCGACGCATTCATAGTGTTCAGACCTAATGGCGGTACCGACATCCGAAATGACCTCGGATCTGATCACTACGTGCTGGTGGATGTCATTTCTGCCAAGGATAAGCGCCGCGCAGCAGCAGAAAAGGCTCAGGAAATCATCAATTATGTCGAACAAAACGACATTACCGACGAATGCCTTGGCCTGATTCAAAACCTCGGCAATATGCCTGCGCCTATCTTGACCGAAGAGGGCCGCCTGGTCTTTCGGCTCCAGTTCATGTGCGTCTACGGCGAATAACCCCATCACCAACCCATCAGGCTGCCATCAGGCGGCCTTTTTTATTTGAGAGGTACACATGCAAGGCTGTGCTAATGATTTTGGCAAGCTGATCGGGAAAGTAGCTGTGCTACGCATGGCCTTTGGCTGCCCCGACGCAGTGCCCGCGCTTTCCGAGTGGAAGCGTCTCGGCGCTATGACGACCAAGGGCATCGACTATTCGATGAACACCATCAACTCCGAGGCAGATGATGCTAAAGGGCTGGTGGAAAACCTGGTCAACAACATGGATCTGACGATCTCCGGTGAAGGAGAGTTTCGCAAGTCCGATAAAGACAACGAGATTGGCGCGTGGCGTCTATCGAAGTATATCTTTGATGAAGTTCAGGCAGGCCGCCAGCCTAACCTGTGGGTGCGTTTTGACTTCGCGGGTGAGAACGCTGGTACTTATATCCAGGGCTACATGAACACCACTTCATGGTCTGGTGACTTCGGTACCAACGATATCTCCACCTTCTCTGGAGAGTGGAAGGTCTACGACGCCGACACCGTTGTGTTTGAAGTCGCTGATTCCATCGCGGCCACCGGCGTTGAAGTTACCCCTGCAACTGCATCTCTGGTCGTTGGCGCAACCCAGCAGCTGAGCGGTGCAGTTCAGCCAACCGATGCGACTAACAAGGCGATCACCTGGACGACTTCGGCGGCTTCTATCGCAACCGTCAGTTCAACTGGTCTGGTAACGGCCGTCGCCGCCGGAACAGCGACCATTACGGCCACAACCGCAGATGGTGACTTCACCGATACCTGCGCTGTTACCGTGACAGCCGAACCGTAATCACTACAAAGGGCGGCGTGCTGCCCTTGATACTGATTATGGAGACCGATATGACCCCTTTGAAAGAAATTGGCGAGTGCTTGATAGGCGCTGGAGAGCGGGAATATTTCTTTCGTCCGTCTTTCCGTAGCATGACGCGCATTGGCGAGCCAGACCATATCGTCAGGACGTTCTATGCGCTGTTTAATGACGACGTGGCGAAGATGCTTGAGGCGGCGCGAGAAATTCACAGCGCTATACCAGAGCATCAGCGTAAGTTCTACGCCCACTATTTCGGTGACGTCTCGGTGCCACGTTGGGCTCTTGATGCTGCAGGCTCTGCCGCTTTTGTGCGTGAGGCGCTTCTCTCGGCCATCAATGTCATTCAGTCCTGCTGCGATGAAGATGTTTCCGAGTTAACAGGCTGGAGTGAACCATCTCGCACAGGTCGTCGTACATTCGTATGGCGCCGCGGCGCGCTCCCACCAGAAAACCTGATCCTCATAGCCCAGTCTCTCATCATGCATGGCATTATCGGTCGGGCCAGGGTTCGAAAACTGCAGAAGCACGAAAGCAAAGAAACGACTCCAGAATTTCATGCGACTGAATACATCATGGCGGCGAGAAACCATTTCGGGATCAGCAGGGAAGAGGCTGAAAACCTCACTATGACCGAATTTGCCATGATGCTTAATGCCAAATACCCTGACCAGAAAGGCTTCACCAGGGAGGAGTATGACGCGGTTATGGATGATGATGATCGTCGATGGAAGGCAATGATTGAGCGCGAACGTAACCTTTTAAAAACCTGAACTGCGAATTGTAGGAGTTAATTAATTGTGTTTGAAAGATTAGAATAATCTGAACTTTCCTCCTCAGGGTTATAAAATGCTAACTCCTAAGCAAAAGGCTATCATCTGGGCTTTAGGTATCATTTTTGGCGTACCTACCAGCATTTATGGTATCCAATGGACTTTAACTAAATTCGCGAAGCAACAAGTAAATTGCCTTTCTGATGCATCACAAGCTGTCATCGAATTAACTGAAAAATCGTTAAGTGAACAAGGCGATGGGAGTCAACTTTCAAAAGACTTCACCACTTGTAGAAAGAATATTGACCCAAATAAAGGGACATTTGATTTCTTCAAGGAAGAGATTCATAGGCACAAGTCAAAAACCTGACCCGCTACGGCGGGTTTTTTTATGCCCGGAGAAAACTGATGTCTGAAAAAGCAGGCGAGATTTATTACGACATCGAGGCCGATGTTTCTGGCTTGCTGAAGGCGCAGGGAAAGGCCAATAAGTCACTCGACTCAATCGGCAACTCGGCGACGAATGCAGCCAAAAAGATGGATGAGCTGCAGACCAATATCAATCGTGTAGCCGGCGCTATTGCTGCGTCACTCATTGTTGACTGGGGTAAGGCGTTTCTCGTTGCTGCTGACAACATGAGTCAGCTTAACGCGCGAATTGAACGCCTGACAGGCAGCGCCGCTGCGGCATCACAGACAATGCAGAGCCTGATGCGTATCAGTTCGGCAACGGGTGGTTCGCTGCAGGATACAGAAAAGCTCTGGGAGACTCTCAGCACGGCGTTGCGCGATACCGGCGCGACTAACGGCCAGATAATCCAGCTCACCGAGACTCTTCAAAAAATTGGGCGTATCGGCGGATCCTCTTCCGAAGAAATGGCGAATGCTCTTCGTCAGTTCGGTCAGTCAATTTCATCAGGCACTGTACGGGCTGAAGAATTTAACTCCATCCTTGAGCAAATGCCAGAACTGGCGCGCCAGATTGCCGCCGGGATGGGTGTAAGCATTGGAGAACTTCGACAGCTGATGCTGGACGGGAAACTGACGGCAGAAGATGCTCTCAACGCTATCCAGAAGCAAACCGGATCGGTTAATGCTGAGTTCGAGAAGCTTCCGCGCACTCTTTCCCAGGCAAATACCGCACTGACTAACTCATTCCTGTCGATGATTGACTCTGTTAATCAGGCTACCGGCGCAAGTCAAGGCATGGTCGCCGTGATTGACTCGCTGACGGCTGCGCTTGACCGGCTGGTAGGGAAGGCAGTATCAGCGGATGCTCAGATATCGGATCTTAACAGTACGGCAGAGATGTTTACCCGGCGCGCGCGCACCTGGTCATGGCTTGGGCTAGACGGCTGGGAGGCACAAAACAAAGCACTGGCCGGGCTGAGCAATAAAGCTGCCATGCTGGTTGGAGATCTCGCTGCTGTAACCAAAGCTTCGCAGACTGCAGCTAACACAAAGCCGATCGAGATTAAAACCACTGGCACGGCTACTGGCAGCAAAGCGAAAGGCGGTAAATCAGAGGCCCAGAAAGAGGCGGAGCAGTACGCTAAAGTACAGGAGACTGTTAACCAAAAATTGGATGAGTTGCGGCAGAAGGCCGAGATGTCAGCTGGGAGTGTTGGTGAGTTATCGCGAGCGCAGGCTGTCCTTAATGCACAGCAGTCTCTCGGTAATACCGCCACGCAGGATCAACTCATACTTGCCGGGCAACTTGCCGGGAAAGCCTGGGATAATGCCAACGCACTGCGTGAGCAGGCAAAGGCTGAACGGGAGCGCACAGAGGCTTCCAATAAGTTCAGCGCCATTCAGGGAAAAACCAGTAAAACCGCCGGGCTGGATAGCCAGTACCAGAAAGACATTGCTGATATCCAGCAATATGCCCAGCTTTACCCGCAGAAGATAGGTGAGGCTGAGGCGGCGCGCGCTGCTATCGAACAGCAATACCGGGATCAGCGTAACGAGGCGATGTGGGAAGAGTGGGCACAGCAGAACGCGGCCACACAGGCAGCGGCGGCGGCTTTCGACTCTCTCGGTTCTGTAGCCAGTAACGCGCTGACAGGAATCATAACAGGAAGCATGTCTGCCAGCGACGCAATGCGCAGTATAGGCATGACGGTCCTGAACAGCGTGGTTAACTCATTCGTCCAGATGGGAATTGAGTGGGTTAAGTCAGCCATCATGGGTCAGGCGGCACAAACGGCGGCTATCGGCACGGTTACGGCTGTGCAGACGGCAGCAGTGGCAACACAGACTGCTACCAGCACAGCTGCGGCGGCAACGACTGCTGCGGCGTGGACCCCGGCGGCTATCCTGTCATCCATTGCCTCGATGGGTACGGCGGCGGCGATTGGTCTCGGCGCGGTTGCGGGCGTTATTGGCGCTAACCTTCTCGGTAAACGTAAGAACGGCGGACCGGTGACGGCTGGCGGTATGTACCAGGTCGGCGAAGGTGGCATGCCGGAGATTTACCAGGCCAGTACCGGTAAGCAGTACATGATACCGGGCGACAATGGCAGGGTGATCAGCAACAAGGAGATGACTGCTGGGGGCGGTGGCGGGGTGATTTTGAATATCAACAATTACTCTTCAGCGTCGGTCGATACTCAGGCTACGCAAGGCAGTGACGGTACATGGACCATCGATGCATTCATCGCTGACATGAATAATGGTGGACCAGCAAGCCAAGCCATTACCAGCAATTTGAACGTTAAGCGCACGCCAAGGGGGCAGGGCTGATGCCAATTATCGACTATCCCGACTGGCTGCCACTGGCGCAGAAGGCCAGCAAAAACATGACCCTAGATACCGGGTTCCAGACCGATCAGCCAGCGGTCGGGCCGGCTATCTTCCAGAGCCTTACTGACGACCTGAAAGCAACTTGGTCACTGACATGGATCTTCACTCTGGACCAGGAGCGCGCGTTCCAGCAATGGCTGCGCAGCCCGAACTATCTCAACCGGGGTCTTAACTGGTTCAGGATGAATATCAATCTGGGCGGCAGTGGCCTGCAGCTGCAGGAGCTTCACTTCACGCAGATGCCGGTGCAAACCAGTATCGACGGCGGGGTGGTGACCTGGACGGGTACCGTTATTGCGAACCACCTCTACAACGCCGACGATGAGTTTGACGACATCATTGTTGAGCTGCCGCCGCCGTGGGATTCGTGGCTGGATATTGTTGTCACGGGTTATCCGGAGGGACGCGATCCGGAATCACTACCGAGGGTGCCGTAATGCCAAGCTTCAGGGAATATAAGCAGCAGCGCCCGACGCGCGGTCTGTACGACACCATCACGTTCTACCATCCATCCTTTGGCTATGTTCGCCTGGTCGACAAGCAGTTCTTCCCGAAGACGCTTGGCGGCCAGACGTACACGCCCGCGCGTTTTGAAATCGAAGAGAGCCAGCAGAGCGGTACTCCGGTTATCGACGCGACGGTGAAGCTTGGGCGGCTGTCGTCGGATATCAAAGCGCTGATGAAGCAGTGGAAGGGGGCTGCTAGGTTGACGGCTATCACGGCAACAAGGCAGATCTTCGACAGCGGCGATGTGTCGGTGCCGATTAAGTCCTGGCAGTTATACGTAAAGACGGTGGACATAGACGCTGATGCCGCATCGGTAACCCTTTCTGTCACAAACCCTCTGAACAACAATATCGGTCGCCTTTATGATCCAGTCGAATATACAGGACTTCAGTACCTCTGATTTTGTTCGGAAGGTGATCGGCGTGCCGTGGGCTAACCGGGCCTGTTCGTTCGAGAAAGTCGACTGCTGGGGCTTGTGCGTATTGTATTACCGGCACGTTCTCGGAATTGAACTGCACCAGACACCGGACTACGAAGCCGGTGAGGACTTCTTCACCTGCTATCAGGGTGATGTTGTTTTCTGGCGCCAGGTCGATAAGCCGGTCGAGGGCGGGATATTCGTCGGGTACCGCGGCGCGCAACCTGCGCATGTTGGCCTGGTGCTTAACCGTCAGGCGCTGCACTCGCGCGGCGAGAACGGAAGCGTACGCATGGACTCGTTGCTGGTCATTCAGCGGGCATTTTCAAAGGTGGAGTATTTTTCGTATGGCGTTGATTGAACTCCAGCGTTTCCCGGGAACGCCAAAAGAACGCTACAGGGTGCCAAACGGCACCCTTTTTTATGACTGGCTGGCGGCCAATGACGCTACCTTTCACCGCGATCTGCTGATTGTCCGCAATGGCGTAAAACTGGGCGATGACGATGAGCTGGTGTTTGAACTGAGCGAGCTGGACCATATCCAGATTTTCGACCAGCCGAAGGGTATTGTCGGCGACATCCTCAGCCCGATCTTCAAAGTGGTTGGTCAGGTGTTTTCGTTCCTGGCACCGAAGCCGGCAATCGCGAACAGCGGTGGTAATTCCGTCGACTCACCGAACAATAGTCTGACTGGTCAGACAAACACCGCGCGCGTTTACAAGGCCAAGCCGGACATTTACGGGCAGATTCGTTCGTTCCCGGATCTGATTCAGGAGTCGGTTTTCGAATACGTACACCAGACATCTACAGACGGCGGCCTGAAGTACGTTACTGAGTGGATGTGTATCGGGATCGGTAAATACGATTACGAGTCCGTGCGCTACTCAGAATCAAGCCTTGGCTCTCTGGCTGGTGCAGAATTCCAGTTCTATCCGCCTGGTGTTGTCATCCCCCAGATCGTCGAGGGATATGGCTTTGATGACGTTGACGGGCAAGAGGTTCCAGGGCAGAACGAGGCCAGTGATTTTCCGGTAGAGAGCGCTACTGCAACAACCGTGGTCAGCGGTACGTACTCCGGCGGCCAGATAGCGATGAAAATCGTGAAGCAGGCCGAGTTCGATTACTTCATGGGGCTGGTTCTGCCGCACTCGGTTACCTTCACCATCAACGTGACGTACAGCACCGCCTCCGGCAACGTTACTACTGATGCGACATTCTCCGGTACGCTGATCTCTGCCGTTGAAACAAACGACGGAGCCGTGGTTAACCCGGTGCGCTGGTACACGTTCACGATGAACCAGTTGGAGGGTCCGCAGGACATTCCGGCGAATGCCACGATCAACACCACGAAGTTCATCCTCAACGATAACGAGGCGCTGGTGGTCGGCCCGTTCTTCTCCCCGGTCGAGTCAACGCAATTGTGGCTGCATACCCAGTCCAGCCTCGGCGGGAAGAAAGAGACCAACTGGAAAGTGGTCATCTGGAAAATTGACGATGACTACAACCAGGTGCCTGGCACGCAGCAGACGTTCACGTACCGGCAGACGACGCCGCACCAGTCGACGAGTGAGGTCTTCTACCGCACCGACAAAATCACGCCGACAGGCGGATTCGGGAAATACGCGGTCAGCTTCCAGCGCACGGATAACTCCGGCGACGCTTCCCTGCTGAAGGTCGAAGAGATCCACAGCATCAACATCCGTACGAACGTCGTTCACCCGACAGACACGCTGGTGCGCGTAAAAGTCCGGGCGACAGAGAATGCCCTGGGCAGCCGTGAGCGCAAATATAACGCGCTGGTGACGCGCCATACCATCACATACGACCTGGACACGCAGACGGTTGATTACACGCTGCGTCCGTCGCGCTCGTTCGCTGATGCGGTGGCGCACACATGGCTGATTATGGGTGAACAGCCGGTAAACAGCATTGACCTCTATGGGCTGTACTCGATTGCTGAAAGCTTGCCTGATGAGCGCCTTGGTTACTTTGACTACACGTTTGACGATGAGAATGACTCGCTGGGCGACCGTGTCCAGGCGATCTGCAATGCGGCTTCAGTGGTGGCGTACTGGGACGATGGCGTGCTGACGTTTACCCGTGATCAGAAGGTTGATTACCCGGCGGCCGTATTCAACCGGGCCAACATGAAGACGGACGAGTACAAAATGACGTACGAGGCTACTCTTCCTGGCGGCTACGACGGCGTCCAGGTGTCATACGTTCACCCAACCACGAACAACAAGACGTACATCAACTACCGGGTCCTGAATGGCTCTATCGTCGAGCAGGAAGCTGAGAACCCGAACAAGCTTGAGATTGTCGGCTTTCGCAACGAGTACCAGGCGCGGGAGCGCGCGCTGCGCGAAACTAAACGCCTGATTTACTCACGCGTGAAGATGAACGCAAAAGTGTTTGAAGACGGCATTATCCAGGTCGGTAGTGTTATCCAGATGCCAGACATCTACGACAGCAACCAGCAGCAGGGTTACATCACCGGTCGTTCCGGGAATAACTTCGATACCAGCGAGCCGATCACGTTTACTGGTTCGATGTATGTGCTGGTGACCGACAGCCTGGGTAATCCCACGCTGCGCTATTCGGCGACAGCCCGCAGCGACACGAAATACGGATTCACCGCAGCAATACCCAGCATTCAGCTCAACATATGGAACGGAGACACTGTGCAGCTCCCGTCACGCTATCTCATCGCGACAGTGGAGGAGCTGGACAGTCAGCTATGGACGGTTAACAGCATCAAACCGAACACCGATAACACGGTATCTCTGACAGTCGCGGAATACAGCGACGCCATCTATCAATAAGAACCATCCCCGACCAACCGAACCCGGCCATCGCGCCGGGTTTTTTTTATGGAATAAATATGGCTACGCAACCAACTCAAGACGCAGTACCAAGTGAATCTCCTCGCGACCTTAAGTTCAACGCAGGGAAAATTGACGAGTTCGTCACTTCGATGGGATGGACCTACACTGATCGCTTAGGCGTGAAACACTACACCATTGAAGGCATTAACTATCTGTCCCAGCAGGCCATGGCCGCCTATGGTTACGTGATTATTACCGGGAAGACCTTCACCACCGGCGCGACTATCAACAACCCAAATGAGGTGCTGCTGAACACTGCCGACGGCGAATATTACAAATGGACTGGTTCGTTTGCTTCAGGCCCGAAAGTTGTTCCGGTCAATTCAACACCAGCCAGCACTGGTGGTATTGCGCCTGGAGCGTGGATCGGAGTAGGGGATGCTTCTCTGCGTGCTGCGCTGGCGGCTACAAGTGGTGCCGGGTTGGTTGGATTGTCGGTAGGATCTGTCTATCCAGCTGGTACAGTCGGTTCTGCCATTCAATACCGCACCCCTCAGATGTATGGTATTGAACCAAGCACTACAAACATCATTGGCTCAGGTCTGGATGCTATGTTTGCTGCGGGCGGGGATATTCGTTTCGAGAAGCCGGGTACATATATCACTGATAGAACATGGGTACTTAGAAGCGGAACCAGCTTGTGGATTGGCCCAGGCGTAACAATCAAGCTTGCTAACGCTTCAAACGTACCGGTATTTAAGAATTACGCATACGCAAATTCGGCTACAAATGACTCGTTCATAGAAATTTGGGGGCCAGGCACAATCGACTATAATGGCGCAAACCAGACTGTTGTCGGCCTTGGATCTATGGCGTCAATCCTTAAAGGAATAGGCAGCCTAAGAATTGGTGGCGGTATTAAAGTTATTAATGCCAACAAATATGCTTGGCTGATATGTAACATCACCTATCTCACGGCTGATGGTCTTAATTTTGATACTATCAGCGACGGCCTACACTGCCAGCCACCAATCCGCCATGCCTACATTCGTAACCTTAAGGGTAAAACTGGCGATGATATGTTGGCATTCACTATCGGAGATTATGCTAACTATAACATTAGCGAACCAGGGGACTTTTCAAATATTGATGTTGCCGGATTATTTTGCGAAAGCTCGTTATGCGCTGTGAAAATGACGGGTGATGGCACGGGTAATTTTGTCCGCTTCCGTGTTTCAGGTATCTACGGTGACACCCTGCACTCTGTTTTTCGCATATGGGGTGATACTAACCTGACGAAAACGATGGTTAAAAACATTACTATAGAGGACATCTATGCAATCCCAGGGGCTGCGTACAGCACTGTAGAAATTGATGACAGAGGTTTTGGTGCATCAGGTTACAGTATTGAGATTGACGAAATTCATATTAAGAATGTTTACTCTACAAATTTAACTCTTGAAACGGTCAGATTTGCTGGTAGCTTCGGTTCTGTAATACATAATGCGATTCTTGATGGGTTGCCGAGGAGTGCAATTATTGCGTTTGGTGTTAATAACACAACTACTGCTGTTGACAATTTGACCGTAAAAAATGGAAATATTATTTTCCCTGATAATGCAAACGCGGCGGTTGTTGTAAATCGTGGAACAATTACGAATTTGAACATTGAAGACGTAGTGTGCAATTTTGTAAGCACAAACAATGGACAGGTCGCGAGATTGATTGCAGGTTGTACTGTGACGCGATCTAACTGGGTCAATGTATATCAACTGCGTGGTCAGCGCGGGTGGAACCACATTACATCGGCAATGACTGGTAGCACAGAGCTTAACTTAGTTAACTATACCTGCGATGGTGATGGACGGATCGCCCAGACAACTGCATCAACACTGACCATTAGGATGTCTAACTGCCGTCGCATTAATGATAGCGGTGCTCAAACTGCATTCTTCGCAAGCGGAGGATCTATCACGCTTTCTGGCAGTATTGAAACCGGTTATAACACAATAGGGTCAAACTCTGGCGGTGTAATTAAAACAACGCCAGGCGTTCACAATATCCCATGTAACGTTGATCTTCTCACATCCGTTGATGGTGCAAGCGTACATAACCTGAATGTCACTCTTTCCTGTGGGGCTGGAAGAGTATTGGTGCAAACTAAGGTATGGAAAAACCTTTTCTCTGGGGCTACATATACCAGCACGATTTGACTAAAGAGCACAAGGAAGTGCCCTATCGCCATAAAAAATAACTGATCAGTGGATTTTTGAGGGATTTCCTATATCATTCTGTAAAAAATTTTAAGGTTTGTGTCATGGCGATTACACCTACTGATTTGTTTTTGATTATTTTTTCACCAGCATGTGCAATGCTAATTGCTTATGCTCTAAGTACTTCGTCTATTAAAAAATCCCTGAATACCAATCCAGGAATTTTTGATAAAATAGAGCCTTTAAGGGGGGTTGCGGCCGCGTTGGTGGTGATTCATCATAGCTTCTATTCATATAACCTTACTTATAATGCACGATGGGCTCCGTTACATGCGGGGTTAACAGATATCCCTCAACCTCTCATAAATATCATTGCATCTTTTGGTGGTGTAGGAGTAATCATATTTTTCATGATTACAGGATTTCTTTTTGTTGACAAAGCAGTCAAGTGTGATGGGCAAATAGATTTCAAGAAATTTTACATTGGTCGTTTTTTTAGAATAGTTCCTGCATATATATTTGTCGTTATTTTTGTATTCGCGGTCGCCATATTAACTGGCGCAAGAATCTACCAAAGTTACAGTGACTATATTTCTGCTGTTTTTTCTTGGCTATTATTTGGACTGGCAAAACCATATACTATATCTAGTCATATTGATAATTATCTAATTGTGGCAGGAGTGTTTTGGACTTTAGGTGTGGAATGGAAATTTTATTTTCTATATCCTTTGATTTGTCAGTTTTCAAAAATTAAAACAGCCACAGTAGCACTTGTATTGTCAGCGGTGATGGTGTCATTTCTGATGATCATTGGTTTTTTTGAGGGAATAAATGGCGGGATATTGTTAAGCTTTATCTTTGGTGGATTGGCGGCGCTAACTTTAAGGTTTAGCATGATTATTAGATCTTACCTTAAAAATAGTCTAGTTTCTGCTTTTGGGTTCTCTATTTCATTATATTGTATTTACATTGGGATGGATGTATATTCATTATTCCCATGCCTTGGGTTGTTTATTGCATTTGTATCTATGTCTAATGGTGCTTCTGTCTTTGGAATTCTTAATTTAAAAGTGTTTCGATGGATGGGGGCAATTAGCTATTCTTTGTACTTGTCTCATGGTGTTTTCTATTTTTTGTTCAATAAAATATTAATTAATAACCATGAGTATTTAGCACCATCAGCACTTGCTGTTCTTTTTGCAGTAGCCTTCAGCGTAGTGTCTTATCACTTTGTTGAGGTTAAAGGAATTTCGTTTGGAAGAAATCTATCAAATAAAACAAAAAAGTCAGATTTGGTGAGCGAGACCACTTATTAGTCAAACCGAGTAACCCATAATAACGTTGCTTTTTCGACTGCAACCCTATCTTTGAGCACCGGCGTGATGTCTAATCACGCCAGCAGGTGCTCTTTAACATCTACTTTCTGACTCCAACCTCTGCGCCATAATAGCCTCGGTATCCAAAAGAACAATCTTGGCCTCGCGCGGCATGGCTTGCAGTGTACGGCGTAGACCTATGAAAGATTTTCTAATCGCAATCAGATAACAACCTGATTCGGCGGGTTTACATAATTGAATTTCTTGCATCTCCATCTACTTATAAAACCGTTCACTCGCTTCGATTGACCTTCATCATCAAAGAATAATACTGTATATATGAACAGTTGTTGTGAGGTGAACATGCCAGGAACAGTAGATATTTGCGCCCTCTTTGTAGCGGTCGCAGAGCCATCCCTTCCTCCTTCTGCAAGTATCGTTGAAACGCAGGAAGGCTTTGATGTCATTGATAAAGCATTGTCATTCAATCGCGGAGATACATTGCTGATCTGGTTTTGCGGCCGCCAGCAGCACGCCTATTGGGCGGGTAGCGCGCTTATCACGGATGATGGCGAAGCCATCGAAGGAGATGCGCTGGATGACGTTCGCCTGGTTGGTGTAGTTACCCATACCATTCACCGGGTGTACACAGACGAAAATCCCTTCATGTAGTATTCAAAGTGAGCAATCAGCACTTTTTCTCCGGAAATTTACAAATACCAAAAAACCAATAGCGTTACAGGGTTAGAAACGAAGCGGCCAGGAAGTAGCCACTCAGGAACAAACGGCCATCTTGATCAGTATCTCGGTTAAAACTACTGTATATAAAAACAGTATCAGAGGTATGCATCATGGAGTTCTTCAGACCGGCAGAATTACGCGAAATTATTGCTATCCCGCTGTTCAGCGATTTGGTGCAATGCGGGTTCCCCAGCCCGGCTGCTGATTACGTTGAGCAGCGCATCGATCTCAATGAGTTGCTAGTGTCCCATCCCAGTTCGACGTATTTCGTTAAGGCGGCCGGCGACTCAATGATTGAGGCCGGGATCAGCGACGGCGATCTGCTGGTGGTAGATAGCTCGCGCACAGCTGAGCATGGAGATATCGTAATCGCCGCGGTAGATGGAGAGTTCACTGTTAAGCGTCTGCAGTTACGCCCAACCGTTCAACTGATTCCCATGAACAGCGCTTACTCGCCGATTATTGTCGGTAGCGAGGACACTCTCGACGTGTTCGGCGTCGTGACTTTCATCGTTAAATCTGCGAGCTGAATATGTTTGCGCTCTGTGATGTGAATTCGTTCTACGCATCATGCGAGACGGTGTTCAGGCCAGATCTGAGAGGGCGCCCAGTTGTCGTTCTCTCGAATAACGATGGCTGTGTAATCGCACGCAGCGCCGAGGCCAAAGCCGCTGGAATTACAATGGGGGAGCCATTCTTCAAGCAAAAGGACCTATTCCGGCGCGCTGGAGTTGTTTGCTTCAGTAGCAATTACGAGCTTTACGCTGACATGTCGAACCGGGTAATGACGACGCTGGAGGAAATGAGCCCTCGCGTCGAAATCTACAGTATCGATGAAGCTTTTTGCGACCTGACTGGCGTTCGCAACTGCCGGGACCTTACAGAGTTCGGCAAAGAAATTCGCGCTACCGTTCTGAAGCGGACACACCTTACAGTTGGTGTTGGCATTGCCCAGACAAAAACACTCGCCAAGCTGGCAAACCACGCCGCCAAAAAATGGCAGCGCCAGACGGGCGGGGTAGTGGACCTGTCCAATATCGATCGCCAGCGCCGACTCCTTGCCCTGGTACCCGTTGAGGATGTGTGGGGCGTCGGCAGGCGCATCAGTAAGAAGCTCAACGCTATGGGCATTAAAACGGCTCTGGACCTCTCAGAACAAAGCACATGGATTATTAGGAAGCACTTTAACGTGGTACTCGAGCGAACGGTCCGTGAGTTGCGCGGCGAGCCATGTCTTGATCTGGAAGAGTTTGCACCGGCAAAGCAGGAAATCGTCTGCAGCCGGTCATTCGGCGAACGCGTGACCGAATACGAACAGATGCGCCAGGCAATCTGCAGCTATGCCGCGCGCGGCGCCGAGAAGCTACGCGGTGAGCATCAGTATTGCCGGTACATATCTGCGTTCGTGAAGACGTCTCCGTTTGCACTGAACGAGCGGTATTACGGCAACAGCGCATCCGTGAAGCTGCTGACTCCGACGCAGGATAGTCGCGATATCATCAACGCCGCTACCCGATGCCTGGATGTTATCTGGGAGGATGGACACCGGTACCAGAAAGCTGGGATCATGCTCGGCGACTTCTTCAGCCAGGGAGTTGCTCAGCTGAACCTGTTCGACGAGAACGCACCGCGCGAGGACAGCGCGCAGCTGATGCAGGTACTCGACCAGCTCAATGCCAAGGGTGGAAAAGGCACGCTCTATTTTGCAGGCCAGGGCGTGCAGCAGCAGTGGCAGATGAAGCGAGAAATGCTTTCGCCGCGGTATACGACCCGCTTCCAGGATTTATTAATTGTTAAATAAATGCAGGACATTATTGTTAAAATAAAGTATCTTATTCATGCACTTATAAATACTTAAATGGAATTGATATGTTAAAACCTATTCTCGCATTAGCAGTTCTTACCTTATCTGGGTGTGCAATTATCCAAGAGCCTCCAAAACATGGCACTCCTGACGCTGTATATTCGACTAAGAGCGATGCAAAAAGCGTTGCATTATGCATTGCTGATGTCTTTGCAGATTACGACCCTTTCATCAAAGCTCGCTATAAAGAAGAATTCTGGGGTTATAAAATTAATTATTCCGCCGGGCAATATGGCGAAGCTGAAATTTACAAGAAAAATAACGTTACCACTGTGAATTATTTTGGTCAGAATAATTCAGACAAGAAAATGGTAAAGCATCTTAAAGACGGCATCCAAAAATGTGTAAATAAGGTGTACGACATGTCTCCAGTGGGTGGTAAGCAGCCAGATGGAAGCGTAAAACTCTGGTAATATCTGTCAGGATATCACTGAATATTATCAATCAATTCAGCACCCTGATTTTTTGGATTACCAACGGCACGCGACACTGCGTGCCAGATAAACTTGTCGGCGGCCACTGTGCCGTCGGCAATTATTTCCTCAACTTCTTTCCCGCCTACGTCCTGACGCATCCATTCCCTTGCAGCTTCTGGCGACAGAACCAGCGGTCGGCGGTCATGTATATCGACCAGGCCTTTGTCAGCTGCTGATGTCAAAATCAGAAAACCTTCAGCTTCATCACCACGCTCGAACGGCGTGCTGCCGATCGCTGCCATGAATATGGGCTGGCCGTCAGCGCGGTGAATGAAGTAGGGCTGTTTTTTGTCGCCTTCCTTCTTCCACTCAAACCACCCATCCGCAAAACAGATCGCCCGGCCATGTTGCCATAGAGGCTTGAACATTCTGCTGGTAGCCGCAGTCTCAACGCGGGCGTTTATCAGTGGTGCTTTATCCCACCATCCTGGGGCATAGCCCCAGAGCACAGGATCGAGGTGCAGATGCTCGTCGCGTTCGCTCAGCAGCAGAACTTTGGTACCGGGAGCAACGTTGTATCGTCCAATTGGCTCAGGATCATATGCAATGTCTCGATCGCCTTCGTCGGCCAGGTAAGCCAGGTATTCTTCACGGGTTTGGGCTTGTGCAAAACGTCCACACATAGAAACCTCCAGCCTGATGTCAGACTGAAAGTATAGGGCAGGGAGAAAAAACAGGTGCGCACCGAAACTTTATGATTTTGAAGCAGGGGCATCATGATGGAAGTCAGCGAGGCGGTAAAGCGGGGCTTCGTGAAACTGGAAGGAGCTACGCAAAGTTTGGCGGTGGGGCATGGGTGGGACATAAAACAGCACTCGCTCTAAGGTGAACTTAGACGACTGACGTTTTCGACGACTCTAACCATCTGTTATTTGGTGCGCTCTTGGACGATCTTTGTCGATTATGAAAAATGTATGCTCATGTGATGGGGATGCAGGTTTAAGCCTTTTATCTTCGCTGGCAGCCGCAGCGCTTTAATGCCACAATATTTTTTTCTTCGAAAGCAGGAAAGATGATGAAAAAAATAGCAATTGCTGGCGCGCTGCTGGCACTGACCGGGTGCGTACAGGTCGATAACTATCAGGATGTGATCAAGCATCCTGTCCCGGCGCATCTGGCGGGATACTGGCAGTCAAAAGGACCGCAGAGTAGCCTGGTCAGTCCTGAAGCGATTGCCACGCTGGTGGTGACCGAAGAGGGCGATACGCTGGACTGCCGCCAGTGGCAGCGCGTGATTGCCGTGCCGGGTAAAATCATGCTGCGTTCAGACAGCTACTACAACGTTACCCGCAAGCTGGATATCTATCCGCTGGAGCGCGATGGCGCGACGCTTGAGTATGACGGGATGGAGCTGCAGAAGGTTGACCGCCCAACGGTGGAATGTGCTGATTACCTGAGCAAAAACCCGCTGGAGAGTAAACTACCGTAGCCGTTTGTTGCCGGGTGGCGGCTTCGCCTGGCCCGGCCTACAAAAGTACCGTCCCGTAAGCCGGGTAAGCGTCAGCGCCACCCGGCATTGTTTCTACAGCGCATCTTCTATTACCCAAACGCTGACACTCCCTCCATTACAGGTAAAGGTGCCTTCGCCATCTGCCGCGGTGGTGACCGTTTCTTCGCGATTGCCGAGGAAATCACGCCACGTTTTGTCGCCGTAATTTTCCCCAAGACAAATCACTTTCTCGCCGTCGTCGCCGTTCGACATCACTACCACACAGCCGGGATCGTCTTCCGTACCGCTGCGGCTGAAGGCGATGCAGTTAGGATGGTCAAAAAACAGGGTCTGCACGCCGTGGGCAAAACGCTGCCGGGCGAGGATCAGTTCATGAAGCTGCTCAATGACCGGCATGTCGATGTGGTAGGTCTCGCCATCTCCACCCGTATCGTCATAGCTCGCCCCGAAGAGATCCGGATAAAACACGCTCGGCACGCCGTTTTCCCGCAGCAGGATCAACGCATACGCCAGCGGTTTAAACCAGGCTTCTACCGGTGCTTCCAGCGCCTGCAAAGGTTGGGTGTCGTGGTTAGCGACGAGAGTGACCGCATGGAACGGATCCGCCTCCACCAGCGTACCGGTGAAAATCTGGCTCATGTCATAATCCCGTCCCTGACGAGACGCTTCGTGGAATTTCATCTGCAGGGGAGCATCAAAGAGCATGGTTTTACCGTCGACCTGGTCAATATAGGCCTGCAGCTTATCCACCTCATGGGACCAGTATTCCGCCACAATAAACAGCGGCTGGTCAGCGACGTCCTGGACGTGCTCAATCCACTCTTTATAAAACCAGGCGGGAATATGCTTGACGGCATCCAGACGAAAACCGTTGCAGCCCGTCTGTTCCATGACCCAGCGGGCCCAGTATTTGATCTCTTCGGTGACCGCGTGATTGCGAAAATCAATATTCTCGCCCATCAGATAATCGAAGTTACCCATCTCATCATCAACCTGATCGTTCCAGCCTTCGCCAGTGTAGTCGTTGACGATTTTAAAGATGCCGTTTTCATCCGGGTTTTCAATATGGTCCACGCCGCTGAAGCATTTGTAATCCCAGACGAATTGGGAATATTGCCCGGCACGGGCAGGGAAGGTATAGCGGGTCCAGGCTTCACACTCAATGATTTCATCATCAATTTGCGTGCGGTCTTGCTCGTTCACGCGCTGAACGCGGACAGGTTCTTTCTCGTCTGCCCCCATCTTGTGGTTCACCACGACGTCCAGCAGCACGGCGATATCATTGCTTTTCAGCGCCTCAATGGCCTCCAGCAGCTGCGCTTTGTCACCGTATTTCGTGGCGATACTGCCTTTCTGGTCAAATTCGCCGAGATCGAACAGATCATATGAGTCATAGCCAACCGAATACCCGCCGGACGCACCTTTATACGCGGGGGGAAGCCAGATCATATTGATGCCGATTTCATTAAGATTAGGGGCTAACGCCGTGACTTCGCGCCACAATTCACCGCCAGCAGGGTAATACCAGTGAAAACATTGTAAAAGTGTTGGGTTGCGCATGCACCATCTCCATGAGGTCGCGAGACTCAAGTATGGCGCAGGTTTGGCAGAAATGCTGGCGTACGAAACGGTTAATGCTTGTACGCCAGTAAAATGGCTAACTGATATCGCTATTACTTTGCGGAACCAGGACATGGCCGCCTTGATTACCGTAGGTGGAGAGAACGGTTTTCTGGATGGAGGATTGCCCAACCAGCTTCGCCAGCTCATCCATTCTGGCTTGCAGCAATGTTTTTACCTGGCCTTCGTTGTCCAGGATCACCCGCAGCGTCGGGCGAAGCTGCTCCTGAATCTGCATCGAAGGTTCACTTTCCTGAGTGAGACGAGCCAGTGAGTGCACCGCATTAACATAGTCGGTTTCACAGATGATCAGATCATCCCATAGCCCCTGCCGGGCCAGTCGCAACATCAACTGGCTCTGCTCAAGGAGTTGCTGATAAAGGGTATAGAGCTGCGGTGCATTACTCATTAGACGGCGTCCTGCATCAGTTGTGGGGTACCGGCAACCTCCTTCCACCCGTCAGCGATATTGCGCAGCAATGTTTCCACCTCTTCGATGGCGCTGGCGTCGTTATTCACATTGGCGTGCAGGAGGCGACGAACCATATAGGCATAAAGGGCGATCAGGTTTTGTGTGAGCTCATCACCATTACTTTCCACCAGGCCGACCTTCAGACCGTTCTCGATAATGTTGATCGCTTTCGAAATCGCGAGTCCCTTTGCCGGGATATTGCCGTCTTGCAGGAACAGACGCGCGCGAACCAGCGCGCTGAGGGCTCCATCAAATAGCATGATAACCAGCTGTTGCTGGCTGGCGCTCATTACCGCGCTTTCAACCTCTATTTTTGCGTAGGCTTGTGTACCTTTTGCGCCGTACATGTTATCCCCCTCGGGTCTGATTAGCGTTTACTACTTGTTGCTGGACGTATTTTCAAACTGCTGCGTCAGGTAGCTACTGGTGTTGTTCAATGAGGTCATCAGTACGTCCAGCTGGGTAAACTGAGCTTTATACTGTGCCACACGAGCATCAATACGATCGCTGACTGAGTTGTATTGATCCGTCAGCTTGTTCAGCGTTTTGCTGACCCCATCTTTTGCCGCCTGGATAATCCCTTTGCTGGAGAGCCAGTCAGTCAGATTGGTGGCCATGGTGGTGGTGATACCGGTGGCTTTACCGTCGCCCACAACCAGATCTTTTACGGCGGTCGGGTTATCAGTTAGCGCTTTTTTCACCTTCGTGCTGTCCAGCTCCAGTTTGCCTGAGCTTGGGTCTGAGGTAATGCCCAGTGACGACAGCGTCTTATAGGTGGTGCCGCCTACGGTGTTGCTCAGCATGGTTTTCAGCTGGGTCTGGATCGTACGCAGCGTGCTGTCACCGAGCAGGGCACCGTTGCTGGCATCCTGTGCATCTGTACCTGCATCCACCGCCGTATATTTGGTTAATGTTGCAAAGCTGTCCTGAAGGGTGTTGTAGGCATCCACCCAGGCTTTCATTGCCGTTTCCGCTTTAGACGTATCTTTGGTGATCGTCAGCGTCTGGTTGCCGGTGGTGACATCGTTCAGGTTCAGGGTGATATCTTCCAGCGCATCGCTGATGGTATTGCTGCTGTTTTCGATATCTACGTTGTTCACCTTCAGCTTCGCGTTCTGCGCGGTGACGCTTTCCGTCATCCCGTTGCTGGCGTCGGTGCTGGTGCCGTTATAACCCATAAAGGATTGCAGAGCGCTGTCGCCGCTCACGCTGATGCTGACCGCGTTGTCCGCCCCGGTTTCGGTAGAGGTGATGGACAGACGATACTGACCATTACCGACGTTAATAATACTGGCGGTGACACCGGCATCCGCTTTGTTAATGGCATCACGAATGCCGGTCAGCGAGGAGTTGGCCGCGCTGATATCTACCGTCACCGGTTTTTTACCGTTGCCTGCGGTAAAGGTAATTTTGCTATCTGTCGTGGCGATAGCGGTTTTAGTATCCGCCTGGGTATTTTTGGTGGTCAGCGTTTGCGCCTGCGCCAGCTGCGACACGCTAATGGTGTATTTCCCCGCAATCGCGCTGCCGGAGGTGGTGGCGCTGAATGCCGTGGTGCTGCTCGCCGTGCTGGTGGCCGTAAACAAGTCGGCTTTATTCAGCGCGGTGTTGGCGGTCTGAAACGCTTCCAGTGAACTCTTCAACGTGCCGTAAGCGCTAAGCTTGGCGGTATAAGATGACTGTTGTTTGGAAATCGGTGTTAGCTGCTCTTTTTCGGCCTTGGTCAGACTATCCAGAATGTCTGCTAACTGAAGACCCGAACCAATCCCCAATGATGAAATACTTGCCATATTTATTCCTTAATCTATCGACACGTAGAACGAATAGTGGGGTTATCGGCCTTAATGGGGGAAAGTTTACGGTTAATTTCTTTTTTTTAATGGCGGGAATAACGGTAATAGAGAAGAGTATTTCCGTGGCTAAAAAAATTATCGAGATCCTGAAAAAAAATCTAAAGGTTGTTTTGGACCAGACGATAACACCTTTGACGGCGATGAAGCCGAAGGGTGGAAACCCAAATCTAACCAAACAGATTTGATGAACAACAGGAATCGAAATCATGGCACAAGTCATTAATACCAACAGCCTCTCGCTGATCACTCAGAACAACATCAACAAGAACCAGTCTGCTCTGTCTTCTTCTATCGAGCGTCTGTCTTCTGGTCTGCGTATCAACAGCGCTAAAGATGATGCTGCGGGCCAGGCTATCGCTAACCGCTTCACGTCTAACATCAAAGGTCTGACTCAGGCTGCACGTAACGCTAACGACGGTATCTCTCTGGCGCAGACCACTGAAGGCGCGCTGTCTGAAATCAACAACAACCTGCAGCGTGTTCGTGAACTGACCGTTCAGGCGACCACCGGTACTAACTCTGATTCTGACCTGTCTTCAATCCAGGACGAAATCAAATCCCGTCTGTCTGAAATCGACCGCGTATCGGGTCAGACCCAGTTCAACGGCGTGAACGTACTGGCTAAAGACGGTTCCATGAAGATTCAGGTTGGTGCGAACGACGGCCAGACTATCTCCATCGACCTGCAGCAGATCGATTCTTCTACTCTGGGTCTGAACGGCTTCTCTGTTTCTAACAACGCACTGAAACTGAGCGATTCTATCACTCAGGTTGGCGCGAGCGGTTCTCTGAAAGATGTTGACCTGAGCGCAGTTGCTACCACCCTGGGTGTGGACGCGAAGAGCCTGACTCTGCACAACGTGCAGACTCCAGCTGGCGCATCTACTGCGACCTACGTGGTTTCTTCTGGTTCTGACAACTACGCTGTGTCTGTTGACGATGCAACTGGCAGCGTGAAAGTGAACACCGCTGACATCACCTATACCGATGCAAACGGTGGTACAGGTACACTGACTGGTGTTGCTGTTAAAGTTGGCGCAGACGCTGCTGGCGCGGCTGCAGGTTATGCTGAAGTTCAGGGTAAAAACTACTCCCTGACTGCAACTGCTATCGCTGATGGCGGCGCAGGCGGTACGCTGAACAACGCGCAGACTGTTACCCTGAACGCAGCTGGCGAGTTCAAAGGCGTGTCTACTGCAGATCCACTGGCTCTGCTGGACAAAGCTATCGCGTCTGTTGATAAATTCCGTTCTTCTCTGGGTGCGGTACAGAACCGTCTGAGTTCTGCGGTAACCAACCTGAACAACACCACCACCAACCTGTCTGAAGCGCAGTCCCGTATTCAGGACGCCGACTATGCGACCGAAGTGTCCAATATGTCTAAAGCGCAGATCATCCAGCAGGCCGGTAACTCCGTGCTGTCCAAAGCTAACCAGGTTCCTCAGCAGGTTCTGTCTCTGCTGCAGGGCTAATCGCCTGATAATGCTCAAACCCCGCTTCGGCGGGGTTTTTTATTTAGCGCTATTCGCATAACCCCCCAAATAACCCCTCATTTCACCCACTATTCACCCAATTGAAACCCCTGCAGAATCGGATAATCATGCCGATAACTCAATTAACGCAGGGCTGTTTATCGTGAATTCACTCTATACCGCTGAAGGTGTAATGGATAAACACTCGCTGTGGCAGCGTTATGTCCCGCTGGTGCGTCACGAAGCATTGCGCCTCCAGGTGCGCTTGCCGGCGAGCGTGGAACTTGACGATCTGCTACAGGCGGGCGGTATCGGGTTATTGAATGCAGTTGACCGATACGACGCTCTGCAAGGAACGGCATTTACGACTTACGCAGTTCAGCGTATTCGTGGTGCGATGCTGGACGAACTGCGCAGCCGTGACTGGGTGCCGCGAAGTGTTCGCCGCAACGCCCGCGAAGTGGCGCATGCGATGGGGCAGCTGGAACAGGAACTGGGACGCAACGCAACGGAAACCGAAGTGGCGGAACGTCTTGGCATTGCTGTTGAAGAGTATCGTCAGATGTTGCTCGATACCAATAATAGCCAACTCTTCTCTTATGACGAGTGGCGCGAAGAGCATGGCGATAGCATCGAGCTGGTGACGGATGAGCACCAGCAGGAAAACCCGTTACACCATTTAATGGAAGGGAATTTACGCCAGCGCGTAATGGAAGCGATTGAAGCGCTGCCTGAACGCGAACAGCTGGTGTTGACCCTTTATTACCAGGAAGAGCTTAATCTCAAAGAGATTGGCGCTGTTCTGGAGGTGGGGGAGTCTCGGGTTAGCCAGTTGCACAGCCAGGCCATTAAACGCTTACGAACCAAGCTGGGTAAGTTATAGGTGATTTTTTCACCCGAAAAATGCCGCACAACGTATTGACAACCAGGAGTTATCATGACGGTGCAGCAATCAAAAAGACGGCCTTTAAGCCGCTACCTGAAAGACTTTAAACACAGCCAGACGCATTGCGCCCACTGTAAGAAACTACTCGATCGTATCACGCTGGTTCGCCGTGGCGAGATCGTGAATAAAATCGCGATCTCTCGCCTCGACACGTTGATGGACGAAGCGGCGTGGCTCGAAGAGCAGAAAGAGTGGGTGGCGCTTTGCCGTTTCTGTGGCGATCTCCACTGCAAAGAGCAAAGCGACTTCTTCGACATTATCGGCTTCAAACAATTCCTGTTTGAACAAACGGAGATGAGCCACGGCACCGTGCGCGAATATGTGGTTCGCCTGCGCCGCCTTGGACAGCATCTGACCGTTAACAACATCTCTCGCGATCTGCTAAAAACCGGTTATCTGGATGAGAATCTGGAGCCGTGGCTGCCTGCCACCAGCACCAACAACTACCGTATTGCGCTGCGCAAGTATGCGCAATATAAGGTACAAATGCCGGGTGCGATGAAGCAGAAAGGCCACGCCGGAACAACTTCTGATATATATTAAAAAAGAATAAGATGTAGCGCAGTCGCCTTTGACGTCGCAGGCGATTTCTCTACACTACGTAAAAATTCTACGCTATCGGGGTATTTATGAAATTAGCACTTCTGGGTCGTCAGGCGTTGATGGGCGTTATGGCCGTGGCGCTGGTTGCGGGTATGAGCGTGAAAACGTTCGCTGCAGAAAATCTGCTGAACAAAGTAAAAGAGCGCGGAACGCTGCTGGTTGGGCTGGAAGGAACCTATCCTCCGTTCAGCTTCCAGGGCGACGACGGCAAACTGACCGGTTTTGAAGTGGAATTTGCCGAAGAACTGGCAAAACACCTCGGCGTGAAAGCCTCCCTGAAACCGACCAAATGGGACGGTATGCTGGCATCGCTGGATTCCAAACGCATTGACGTGGTGATTAACCAGGTGACCATTTCTGACGAGCGTAAGAAGAAGTATGACTTCTCCACGCCGTACACCGTGTCCGGTATTCAGGCGCTGGTGAAGAAAGGTAACGAAGGCACCATCAAAACCGCGGCCGACCTGAAAGGCAAAAAAGTGGGTGTCGGCCTGGGCACGAACTACGAAGAGTGGCTGCGCCAGAACGTTCAGGGCGTGGACATCCGTACCTATGATGATGACCCGACGAAATACCAGGATCTGCGCGTAGGCCGTATTGACGCCATTCTGGTTGACCGCCTGGCCGCGCTGGATCTGGTGAAGAAAACCAACAACACCCTGGCGGTTGCCGGTGATGCGTTCTCTCGTCAGGAATCCGGTGTTGCGGTCCGTAAAGGTAACGAAGACCTGGTGAAAGCGATCGACGCTGCGATTGCTGATATGCAAAAAGACGGCAGCCTGAAGGCGCTCTCCGAGAAGTGGTTCGGCGCAGACGTCACCAAATAAGTCTTTGACGTGAAAAAAAGGCGCTTTTAAAAGCGCCTTTTTTATTTCTTACGCGTCTGCGTGCATAATGAAAAATATCACATTTTGTCTGAGTTACCGGAGAACCCATGTCACTACAGAATTTAACGCGCTTTCCCCGCCTGGAGTTTATCGGCGCGCCGACTCCGCTGGAGTATCTGCCGCGATTTTCTGATTACGTAGGACGCGATATTTTCATTAAGCGCGATGACGTGACGCCGATGGCGATGGGGGGCAACAAGCTGCGTAAGCTGGAGTTTCTGGCCGCGGATGCACTGCGTGAAGGGGCAGACACGCTCATCACCGCCGGGGCAATCCAGTCCAACCACGTTCGTCAGACGGCGGCAGTCGCGGCGAAGCTTGGTCTCCATTGCGTGGCACTGCTGGAAAACCCGATTGGCACGCGGGCAGAAAATTATCTCACCAACGGTAATCGTCTGCTGCTGGATCTGTTTAATGTGCAGGTGGAGATGGTCGATGCGTTGACCGACCCGACTGCCCAGCTCGACGAACTGGCTACGCGCCTCGAAGCGCAGGGTTTCCGTCCTTATGTTATCCCTGTCGGCGGTTCGAATGCGCTGGGCGCGCTGGGTTATGTGGAAAGTGCGCTGGAGATCGCGCAGCAGTGTGAGGGGGCGGTGAGCCTCTCCTCCGTGGTTGTCGCGTCTGGCAGTGCGGGCACGCACGCTGGGCTTGCGGTGGGGCTGGAGCAGCTGATGCCCGAGGTGGAACTGATAGGCGTGACGGTGTCCCGCAGCGTTGCGGATCAGAAGCCGAAAGTATTCACGTTACAGCAGGCGGTGGCAGAGCAGCTGGCGCTTAAGGCAAAAGCCGATATTCTGCTCTGGGATGACTATTTTGCGCCGGGCTACGGCACGCCTAATGAAGAGGGGATGGAGGCGGTTAAACTGCTGGCGCGCCTTGAGGGTATACTGCTTGATCCGGTTTATACGGGTAAGGCGATGGCCGGGCTTATAGATGGCATTACGCAGAAACGCTTTAAGGATGAAGGGCCGATTTTATTTGTGCACACCGGCGGGGCGCCCGCGCTGTTTGCTTATCATCCTCATGTCTAAAAATCAGGTCGAAAAATAATAATGCAAGAAAGTATACAACTGGTTATTGATTCCCTGCCGTATCTGCTGAAAGGTGCGGTATTTACGCTCCAGCTGAGTATTGGCGGGATGTTCTTCGGCCTCGTGCTGGGCTTCGTGCTGGCCTTAATGCGTATGTCGCCCATTCTGCCGGTACGCTGGCTGGCGCGCTTCTATATCTCCGTGTTTCGCGGTACGCCACTCATTGCTCAGCTCTTTATGATCTACTACGGTTTACCGCAATTCGGTATCGAGCTGGATCCGATCCCGGCGGCGATGATTGGCCTGTCGCTCAATACGGCGGCCTATACCTCTGAAACCCTGCGCGCGGCAATCTCGTCCATTGATAAAGGTCAGTGGGAAGCGGCGGCCAGTATCGGGATGACGCCGTGGCAAACATTGCGTCGCGCTATTTTGCCGCAGGCTGCGCGTGTGGCGCTTCCGCCGCTGAGCAACAGCTTCATCAGCCTGGTCAAAGATACCTCGCTGGCCGCAACGATTCAGGTGCCTGAATTGTTCCGTCAGGCGCAGCTTATTACCTCGCGCACCCTTGAAGTCTTCACCATGTATCTGGCTGCCTCGCTGATTTACTGGGTGATGGCAACGGTGTTGTCTGCTCTGCAAAACTATTTTGAAAACCAGCTTAACCGCCAGGAGCGTGATCCAAAATGAGTGCTATCGACGTTAAAAACCTGGTGAAAAAATTCCATGGTCAAACGGTGCTCCACGGGATCGATCTGGAAGTGGAGCAGGGCGAAGTGGTGGCGATTATCGGGCCGAGCGGGTCGGGAAAAACGACGCTGCTGCGCAGTATTAACCTGCTTGAACAGCCGGAAGGGGGCACCATCCGGGTCGGGGAGATTACGATTGATACCGGTAAATCCATTAGCCAGCAGAAAGGATTGATTCGCCGTCTGCGTCAGCATGTGGGCTTTGTGTTCCAGAACTTCAATCTTTTTCCGCACCGCACGGTACTGGAAAACATTATTGAAGGGCCGGTCATCGTAAAAGGTGAGCCAAAAGAGGACGCGACGGCGCGTGCCCGCGAGCTGCTCGCTAAAGTTGGGCTGGCAGGTAAAGAGACCAGCTATCCGCGCCGCCTGTCAGGAGGCCAGCAGCAGCGCGTGGCGATAGCGCGTGCGCTGGCGATGCGCCCTGACGTGATCCTGTTTGATGAACCGACCTCCGCGCTCGACCCCGAGCTGGTGGGCGAAGTGCTGAATACCATTCGCCAGCTGGCACAGGAAAAGCGCACGATGGTCATCGTGACCCATGAAATGAGCTTTGCTCGTGACGTGGCGGACAGGGCCATTTTCATGGATCAGGGGCGGATTGTGGAGCAGGGGCCGGCGAAAAGTTTATTTGCGGATCCTCAACAGCCGCGAACCCGCCAGTTCCTTGAAAAATTCCTCATGCAGTAGCATTTTTGTCCTTATTTGCTCCGGAAATCTTTTCTGGAGCAAATTATTCTCCCTGTTGCCCCGGGCGTCTGCTTTTTTATTCCACCCGACGCAGATAAGCCTTATCAATAGTAAAGTTAATTGTGCTATTGCCGATATTTTGTGGTTAGAAATAAGTTTTATGTGTTAGGTTATATTCACCATAATAATGATTATCTTTTCAGAGGCTTCTTTTAGTAAGTATGAAGGATTCAGACTTTTTCACCTGGCGACGGGATTGCTTCCTCCGGTTTCAGGAATTGACCTGTGCCGACGAGGTATATCAGGAACTTCAGCGACAAACGCAGGCGCTTGAATTCGATTATTACGCGCTCTGCGTGCGCCATCCCGTGCCATTTACGCGACCCAAGGTCTCGCTGCAAACCACTTATCCAAAGCAGTGGATGGCGCAATATCAATCCGCGAACTATTTCGCGATTGATCCGGTTTTAAAGCCGGAGAATTTCATTCAGGGTCATCTTCCCTGGACGGACGCATTATTCGCGGATGCACAGGAGTTATGGCATAACGCACAGGATCACGGTTTACGCACGGGAATAACGCAGTGTCTGATGCTGCCTAATCACGCGCTCGGTTTCCTCTCGGTTTCCCGTACGAGTGTGCAGGATGTGCCGTACAGACAGGAAGAAATAGAACTACGGTTGCAAATGCTGGTGCAAATGGCATTAACCACGCTGTTGCGTTTTGAAGATGGGATGGTGATGCCGCCAGAGATGAAATTCAGCAAGCGTGAGCGGGAAATTCTGAAATGGACTGCGGAAGGGAAGACGTCAGCGGAAATAGCGATCATTCTCTCCATTTCAGAGAATACGGTTAACTTCCATCAGAAGAATATGCAGAAAAAATTCAATGCACCCAACAAAACCCAGATTGCTTGTTACGCGGCGGCAACGGGACTGATCTGATTAGAGAGTACGTTCTGCGTGACAGACGAGCGGACGGCTGAATGCAGTGCATCCAGCCGTTTTTTGTTACTGGCGGTACGCTTGTTTAATTTGCTTAACGGTGTTTGCAAATACAGCCGATTCCGCCTGGTCTTCCATCTGCGCGATTTGCTTTTCCATTTTAATGATCACACGACCAGCATCAGCCTGGCCCATCGCCTGCAGCATCAGCGTCAGCAGTGCTTTCAGGCAGTTTACTTCCTGTGCCAGTTCCTGGTTATTCTCCGCAGTGGCAAATTCAGGTGTGCTCATTTATTTTCCTCATTATTAAACGGCGCTAAAGCGCGACGACGAAAGTCAAGGCGGCGGAGTATACCACAAGCTGTAGCAAAAAATGCAGCGGTTGTTTTTCGTACTTTTACTGTGCTGTTTATTTGCGTAAACTCCGCCAGGCGGTAGACTGATGCCCTGGTATGACTATTAATTGTTTATGAGTGGTTTGCTTACCGTTAATTATTGTTACAAAAATCTGAAAACTGTTTTCCCCGAGGAAAAGGAGCAAGGTTTTTGTAACTTTTTGAATACGGATGCTTAAAAAAAAGCGCAAAAGCCCTGATGGCAAGGACTCTCTTTCCACGGACTGTACAGGCTAATTTCCAAAAACGAGAGCAAAATCGAATAGCCGATTTTTTAACGTTTTAATCTTGTGAGGAAAACCGTTAATATAAACCAAATTATCACTCAGTAGCGTTATCCCTATTCTGGAGACATTTCCTTTGATCAACGTCCTTCTTGTTGATGACCACGAACTGGTGCGCGCAGGGATACGACGCATTCTTGAAGATATAAAAGGGATTAAAGTTGCCGGAGAGGTGTGCTGTGGGGAAGATGCCGTAAAATGGTGCCGCACAAACTCCGCCGATGTGGTGCTGATGGATATGAACATGCCCGGCATCGGTGGCCTTGAGGCAACGCGCAAAATTGCGCGTACCTTCGTAGATACCAAAGTCATCATGCTGACCGTGCATACTGAAAATCCACTGCCTGCGAAAGTGATGCAGGCGGGTGCGGCCGGTTACCTGAGCAAAGGTGCCGCTCCGCAGGAGGTCGTCAATGCCATCCGCTCCGTGTTTGCCGGGCAGCGTTACATCGCCTCTGACATTGCGCAACAGATGGCTTTGAGCCAGATCGAACCCGAGAAAAACGAGTCCCCGTTTGCCAGTTTGTCTGAGCGCGAATTGCAGATTATGCTGATGATCACGAAAGGTCAGAAGGTAAATGAGATCTCGGAACAGCTGAACCTCAGCCCGAAAACGGTGAACAGCTATCGTTATCGAATGTTCAGTAAACTGAACATTCATGGTGATGTTGAACTGACTCATCTGGCCATCCGACATGGTTTATGTAATGCGGAGACGTTGTTAAGTCAGTGAGTGATGTGTTCGATTCAAAAGCATTTCTGAAAACGGTAACCAGCCAGCCTGGCGTCTATCGGATGTATGACGCTGGCGGTACGGTTATCTATGTGGGGAAGGCGAAAGACCTTAAAAAACGCCTTTCCAGCTATTTTCGCAGCAACCTTGCCTCCCGTAAGACTGAAGCGCTGGTCTCTCTCATTCATAATATTGATGTCACCGTCACGCATACCGAAACCGAAGCTCTGCTGCTTGAGCACAATTATATAAAGCTCTATCAGCCGCGCTATAACGTGCTGTTGCGGGACGATAAATCCTATCCCTTTATCTTCCTGAGTGGCGATACCCATCCGCGTCTGGCGATGCACCGTGGTGCAAAACACGCGAAGGGGGAATATTTTGGTCCTTTCCCGAATGGCTATGCCGTGCGGGAGACGCTCGCACTGCTGCAAAAAATCTTCCCGATTCGTCAGTGCGAAAACAGTGTCTACCGTAACCGCTCGCGTCCTTGTCTGCAGTACCAGATTGGTCGCTGCCTGGGCCCCTGTGTTGCCGGGCTGGTCAGTGAAGATGAGTATGCCCAGCAGGTGGAGTATGTACGCCTGTTCTTAGCCGGAAAAGACGATCAGGTGTTAACCCAGCTGATCGCGCGGATGGAAAAAGCCAGCGCCGCACTTGAGTTTGAAGAGGCCGCACGGATCCGTGACCAAATTCAGGCGGTGCGCCGGGTCACCGAGAAACAGTTTGTCTCGAATACCGGTGACGATCTCGACGTTATCGGCGTCTCCTTTGACGCCGGAATGGCCTGTGTTCACGTGCTGTTTATCCGCCAGGGCAAGGTACTCGGCAGCCGCAGCTATTTCCCCAAAGTGCCTGGTGGTACCGAGCTGGGGGAAGTGGTGGAAACCTTTGTCGGCCAGTTCTATCTACAGGGAAGCCAGATGCGCACGCTCCCCTCGGAGATCCTGCTCGATTTCAACCTTGACGATAAAACCCTGCTGGCCGATTCGCTTTCCGAGCTGGCGGGCCGTCGGGTCAACGTACAAACCAAACCCCGCGGCGACAGGGCGCGTTATCTTAAGCTCGCGCGGACCAACGCGGCGACGGCGCTGACCACAAAATTGTCTCAGCAATCGACGGTCAGCCAGCGGTTAACCGCGCTGGCAACGCTCCTGAAGTTGCCGGAAGTGAAACGTATGGAGTGTTTCGATATCAGCCATACGATGGGTGAGCAGACGGTAGCATCCTGCGTCGTGTTTGATGCTAATGGCCCGCTGCGCGCCGAGTATCGACGCTATAACATCACCGGCATTACGCCGGGGGACGACTATGCCGCCATGAATCAGGTGCTGCGTCGTCGTTACGGTAAAGCGATTGAAGAGAGCAAGATCCCGGATGTGATCCTGATTGACGGTGGTAAAGGCCAGCTTGGCCAGGCGAAAGCGGTATTTGAATCACTCGACGTTGAGTGGGACAAAAACCATCCGCTGCTGTTAGGTGTGGCGAAAGGGGCCGATCGTAAGGCGGGTCTGGAGACGTTGTTCTTCGAACCGGAAGGTGAGGGCTTCAGTCTGCCGCCAGACTCCCCGGCGCTGCATGTCATCCAGCATATTCGCGATGAATCGCACGACCATGCTATCAGCGGGCACCGTAAAAAACGGGCGAAGGTGAAAAATACCAGTACTCTGGAAACCATTGAGGGCGTCGGGCCAAAACGTCGCCAGATGCTGCTGAAGTATATGGGCGGATTGCAAGGATTACTCAACGCCAGCATGGAGGAAATTGCAAAAGTGCCGGGTATTTCGCAAGGGCTGGCAGAAAAGATCTACTACTCGTTGAAACATTGAGGGCTCTGTAGCAACATAGAGCTAAATTTTACTGACAACAAATAGTTACCGTCACTATGCAATATAATATCCCTACGTTGCTCACTCTCTTTCGTGTTGTACTCATTCCGTTCTTCGTGCTGGCGTTTTATCTGCCGGTTGTGTGGGCACCTTTTGCCTGCGCATTGATCTTCCTTATCGCAGCGGTAACGGACTGGTTTGATGGCTATCTGGCGCGTCGCTGGAATCAAAGCACCCGCTTCGGCGCGTTTCTCGATCCCGTAGCGGATAAGGTCATGGTTGCTATCGCGATGGTGCTGGTGGCTGAACACTATCATACCTGGTGGGTGACGCTGCCTGCGGCAACCATGATCGGCCGTGAAATCATCATTTCTGCGCTGCGTGAGTGGATGGCGGAGTTGGGTAAACGCAGCAGCGTGGCGGTCTCCTGGATCGGGAAAGTGAAAACGACCGCACAGATGGCGGCGCTGGTCTGGATGCTCTGGCGTCCAAACGCCTGGGTTGAGTGGGCGGGAATTGGTCTGCTGTGGGTAGCGGCAGTGCTGACGCTGTGGTCAATGCTGCAATATTTGAACGCTGCGCGCGGGGATTTGCTTGATCAGTGATCGTTTCGCCGTAATTTTCAGCAAACGATCCAGGGAAGCAAAAAATAACGTTGACTCATAACGTCATATCAGTAGAATGCAACGCATCGAACGGCGGCACAGCAAGCCGGACGATAATGAAATCAAGTGTTTAGAAGTTGACTTGATGACATGCGGGAATAGCTCAGTTGGTAGAGCACGACCTTGCCAAGGTCGGGGTCGCGAGTTCGAGTCTCGTTTCCCGCTCCAGATTAAAGACATGCGCAGTAGCGGGTGTCAGTTAGAAAAGTTTTACGGCGCGTTAGCAAAGCGGTTATGTAGCGGATTGCAAATCCGTCTAGTCCGGTTCGACTCCGGAACGCGCCTCCACTTTCTTCCCTGGCCGGATGGTGGAATCGGTAGACACAAGGGATTTAAAATCCCTCGGCGTTCGCGCTGTGTGGGTTCAAGTCCCACTCCGGCTACCATGGGAAACAAAGAATAATCAAAGCAATAAGCAGTGTCGTGAAACCACCGAAAGGTGGTTTTTTTGTGTTTGAAATCTATGTTACTTATTAGTAATTGTCATTTTTTCCCCGCCTGCCTACCGCACCATTTTTACTCTTCAATCATGAAGTGCTTTCTGGACTATGTCTTTTTACTTATGCCGTTACGTAAATGTGATTATGTTACTGCTGGTGAAATGATGAAAAACGGCAGGAGTCGAGGCAACACTGGTGTATCGGTAGGCTTCATAAAAAAAAGCCTACATAAAGCAGGCGATAAGAATGATGCATAGTTATTATAATGATGGTAAAGCGTAACAGTTTTCTAAAATTAGAACCGTAAAATCCGATAGTTACAAATATTTAGAGGCTGCATCAAAGATTTCCTGTGAGGCCAGTTCCCGATCAGATGCAACATAGATAACCTCATGGTCACCTGTTAAGGACGGGAAACCTGCCGACATGATCTGTAGATTGACTTCTTCTCCGTTGGGATACGCTTCACGTATTGATGTAACCCCTTTAAGTACCGAGATAGCTTTGCAAGGTTTTCCATTAAAAAAAACGATCACTTTTTTCATATATCACCTTGTATTTTGTCGTTGTTTTTCAAGCCGCAAATTTCCAATGGGGTTCTATTTATATTTTTCCACAAAGGGCCGTTTGCTTGCTAAAGGTCTCATCGTCGTCGTAGCGCAATGATAATATTACTTATCGCAGAGCATTACGTTGGCTGCCGCTGGGCCTTTATTACCGGCAATAATAGCGAATTCGACCTTTTGGCCTTCGAAAAGCGTATTGACACTTTCTTCCTGTAAGGCAGAAAAGTGAACAAATACATCTTTACTTCCATCGAGAGGGGAGATAAATCCAAAGCGCTTATCTTCGTTATACCACTTGACCAGACCTAAGATCCTGGATGACATAAAATACTCCATTTGAAGACGTTTAGAATAACAACGTTATGATAGGGAACGTATAAACGTATACGTATGAACTCAAAAGGAGGGGATATCAGAGATAGCGCCTGGTTAAGAGGACTGACTGGAAAAATACCGCATATAAAATATTGTATCGAACCAACGCGATCATTAAGGCATGGGATGGGCTAATAAGCAAATTTTATTTTTGCCCTTTGGGACCCGCTTAAGCCGACGTCACACCCCACCCAAATACGCCTTCCTCACCTCCTGATTGCCCAGCAGCTCCTCGCCGCTGCCGCTCAGGCGGATCTGCCCGTTAACCATCACATACCCGCGATCGGAAAGCTTCAGCGCGTGGTGCGCATTCTGCTCCACCAGGAAGATCGTCATCCCGTTGCGGGCCAGCTCGCGCAGCGTCTGGAAAATCTGTTTCACCACAATCGGGGCTAAGCCCAGGCTGGGCTCATCCAGCAACAGCAGCGTCGGACGGCTCATCAGCGCCCGGGCGATAGCCAGCATTTGCTGTTCTCCGCCGGACAGGGTCATCGCGCGCTGTTTACGCCGTTCTTTCAGGCGAGGGAACAGATCGAACATCGTTTGCATATCTTCGGCCGCAAACTGGTTGCCAATCGGGATGGTCCCCATCAGCAGGTTCTCTTCGACGGTCATATCCGGAAAGATACGTCTGCCTTCAGGTGCCTGCGCAATGCCGCCGGAGGCGACGTAGTGGGTGGATTTATGGCTGATGTCTTCGCCGCGATAAAGGATCTGTCCGTTGCGGATACGCGGCTGGCCAAAGATGGACATCAGTAATGTCGATTTACCCGCGCCGTTTGCGCCAATCAGCGCCACGGTTTCTCCTGTATTCACCTCAAGTGAGACCTCTTTCAGCGCCTGAATCACGCCGTAAAACACATCCACCTCGCGGAAGGCCAGCAGCGGTTCGCTCATAGGGTGACCTCGCTTTCATCCGTGCCAAGATAGGCGGCAATGACCTTTTCATCATGCTGGATCTGCGCGGGTTTCCCCCTGGCAATCACGTCACCGTGGTCGAGCACGATAATATCGTCCGAAATCTCCATCACCATCCCCATGTCATGCTCAATCAGTAATACCGTGATGTCATGATGATCCCGCAGAAAACGAATGATGCTGCTCAGCTTATGCGTTTCAACCGGGTTTAGCCCGGCGGCAGGTTCGTCGAGACAGATCATCTCCGGTCCGGTACACATTGCCCGGGCAATCTCCAGGCGCCGCTGCTGACCGTACGACATCTCCCCCGCCAGGCGATTGGCACAGTCCACCAGATCGACCACTTCCAGCCAGTAGAACGCTCTGTCGAGGGCGTCGCTTTCAGCCCGACGGTAGGCCGGGGAATTAACGATCCCGGCGAGCAGATTACGGTTAACGCGCATATGCTGTGCGACCAGCAGATTTTCCACGACCGACATCTCGCGAAACAGACGGATATTCTGGAAGGTGCGCGCCAGCCCGGCGCGGTTGACCAGGTGGGTTCCGCCAAACATTTTATAGAACAGACGCTGCCCGAACTGCGCGGGGTTAATCCAGTCACCCGGCTGAAATTTTTGCCCGAGTACCTGAATGACGTTGGTCGTCTTATTGCGGCTGGTAAATAAAATATTGCCGCCGGAGGCTCTGTAGAAGCCTGTCAGGCAGTTAAATACGGTGGTTTTTCCCGCCCCGTTTGGCCCAATCAGGGCAGTAATGGAACCACGCTGCACGTCCAGGTTGACGTCGTTTAGCGCCTTAATCCCGCCGAAGTGCATCATCAGATGTTCAACGCGCAATATCGTTTCGTTCATGGCGCGACGCCCTTACGCACGGCAAATCCGCTGCGGTTAATGCGGATCAAACCGCGTGGACGCCAGATCATCATCACCACCATCAGCATGCCAAACAGCAGGACCCGGTACTCGGCAAAACTGCGCAGCAGTTCCGGCGTGACCGTCAGCACAAAGGCGGCCAGCACCACGCCAAGCGTAGACCCCATGCCGCCCAGTACCACAATGGCGAGGATCAGCGCGGATTCAAAGAAGGTAAACGATGTCGGGTTCACGAACCCCTGATAGGTGGCGAAGAATACCCCGGCGATGCCCGCAGTCGATGCGCCCAGCGTAAAGGCCGACAGCTTGACCAGCACATGATTGAGCCCCATGGAGCGACAGGCAATTTCGTCTTCCCGCAGGGCTTCCCACGCCCGGCCGATCGGCATCCGCGTCAGGCGGTGCTTGATATAGAGCACCAGCATTACCACCAGAAACAGCACCGTATAGATAAAGATAAACTTCATGTTCGGGTTATAGGTGAGGTGGAAAAACTCGTGAAAAGGCACGCCGCCTTCTTTTGCGCGTCGTCCAAACTCAAGGCCGAAAAAGGTAGGAGGAGGGGCCGACACGCCATTAGGCCCGCCGGTGAACGTCAGCCAGTTGTTCAGGATCAGGCGAATGATCTCCCCGAACCCGAGGGTGACAATGGCCAGATAGTCACCGTGCATGCGCAGTACCGGAAAACCGAGCAGGGCGCCCGCGGCAGCGGCCATAATGGCCGCCAGCGGCAGCATGCTCCAGAAGCCTAAGCCGAGATACTGATACCCCAGCGCCAGGCCGTACGCACCAATCGCATAGAAAGCGACATACCCCAGATCCAGCAAACCCGCCAGACCCACGACGATGTTCAGCCCCAGCCCGAGAAGCACGTAGATCAGTCCGAGAATGGCGACGGTCAGCACATATTTGGTGGCGACAAACGGGAAGCAAATGGCAACGGCAATCACCAGGGGAATAATCCAGCGCATGCGGCTTTTGTATTCCGGTGGCCGGACATAAACACCTGCGCTGTCGGCTTCAAAACGTGCCTGAAAACGTGCACCTGGGGCGGTACTTAAAAAAGCGCTCAGCAGAAAACGACCCAGCATAACGATGCCGACTATCCATGCGAGTCGCTGCCCGGCGAAGTTAAAGCTGTATCCGTCCAGCACCACGCCGGCAATCGGGCCAAAAATGATTAACGCAATCAGGCCGGAAAAAATGGCGTCCAGAATACAGCGCTTAAGCGAAAAGCCGTGAGAGGTCATCGTATTCTCCTTCACACTTTGGCGACAATCGGGCGGCCAAGCAGACCCTGAGGGCGAAAAATCAGGATCAAGACCAGCAAGCCAAACGAGAACACATCTTTATAATCGGAGTTCACCATGCCGGAAAATTGCGCCTCGGCGACGCCCAGAATCAACCCACCGAGCATCGCGCCCGGCAGGGAGCCAATCCCGCCGAGCACCGCTGCGGTAAACGCCTTAATGCCAATCACAAACCCGACGTAGAAATCAAAGGTGCCGTAATTCATGGTGATGAGCACACCTGCCAGGCCCGCCATGGCCGCACCAATGACAAAGACCAGGGAGATAATCCGGTCGGTGTTGATCCCCAGAATGGAGGCCATTTTACGGTCCTGCTGTACCGCGCGGCACATCCGCCCCAGCCGGGTATGGTTGATTATCCAGGTCAGCACCAGCATGCCGGCAAACGAGGCGACCAGGATAAATACTTTGGTATAAGTTATTTGCACAAAACCTTCGCCCAGATGCAGACGAAGTACGCCGTCGAGCATGGTTGGCACCCCTTGCTGGCGCGGCCCCTGGCTCAGCTGCGCGTAGTTTTGCAGGATAAGCGACATCCCGATGGCAGAGATAAGCGGCGCCAGGCGCGTAGAATTCCGCAACGGCTTATAAGCAATACGCTCGATGGTCCAGCCGTACACCCCCGTAACGACAATGGTGAATACCAGCGTTCCCAGTATCAGCAGGGGGAATGACTGCAGGCCGAAGAAAGAGAGTAGCGCCAGGCCAATGGCGCAGAGGTAAGCGGAAATCATATACACTTCGCCGTGGGCGAAATTGATCATCCCGATAATGCCATACACCATGGTGTAGCCGATGGCGATGAGGCCGTAGACGGAGCCCAGCGTTAAGCCATTGATTAACTGCTGCAGGAAGAATGTACTCATCTTAGCGCGCTCGTTTTATAGGCTGCACATGGTGTGCAGCCTGATGTTTATTACGCGCCGGCAGGCAGGCCCGCCGACGTTGAGCGTGATTCCGTCCCGTTACTGCACTTCCTTATATTTTCCTTTGTCGTCCCACTGGTAAACCACGTAGTCGGAGACTTTCAGATCGCCCTTGCTGTCCCAGGCTTTTTTACCCATCACCGTGTCGACCGTATTCGCTTTTAGCCACTCGCTGGCTTTGGCGGAGTCCTTGCCGCCCGTGGCTTTAAACGCAGCAGCAATGGCCTGCACGGAAGCATAGGAGTAGAGGGTGTAACCTTCCGGTTCAAATTTAGCGGCGCGGAATTTCTCAATCACTGCTTTACCGTCCGGGATCAGGCGAGGATCTTTACCGAAAGTCATATAAATGCCGTTGGTATACTGTGGACCGCCCGCCGCCGTCACCATCTCTTCATTAACAATGCAGTCGCCGGAGAAGAATTTCGCCTGCACGCCCTGTTCACGCATCTGGCGAACCAGCGGACCGGCTTCCGGGTGACAGCCACCGAAGAACACCACGTCCGGTTTTTGCGCGCCAATCTTCGTCACCAGCGCGTTAAAGTCTTTTTCACCGCGCGATAACCCCTCGTACATCACATCCTTGATCCCGCGTTTCGCCAGTGCCGCTTTGGTGGCGTCTGCCAGCCCCTGCCCATAGGTGTCTTTATCGTGAATGATCGCCACGCGTTTGGCTTTCAGCTTATCAATGATGAAGTCGCTGGCAACCTGGCCCTGCTGGTCATCGCGGCCGCACATGCGGAACATATCGCTCATACCGCGTTCGGTGATCAGCGGGTTCGTCGAGCCGGGGGTAATGGAAATGATCCCCGCATCGCTATACACCTCAGAGGCGGGCATGGTCGATGAGGAGCAGAAATGGCCGACAACGGCGTTGACTTTATCCTGGTCGACTAAGCGGTTGGCGACAGCCACGGCCTGTTTAGGCTCGCACGCATCATCACCCTGAACCAGCTTGATTTTCTCACCGTTAATCCCGCCGGCAGCGTTAATATCTTCAGCGGCCTGCGTTGCGCCGTGCCAGTACTGATCGCCATAGGTGGCATTGGGTCCCGTAAACGGCCCGGCGACACCAATCACGATATCTGCCCGGGCGGAAAACGCCGTCACCAGACAACCAGCTAACACAAGAGACAGGGGAGTTCTGATTAATTTCAGCGACATTATTATGTTCCTTAGCAAAGAGGTTTTTGCACCACGGCGTAAACCTGAACGCCCAGGGCGCAGCCAATCCAAAACACGGGCAAGAACAAAATGCACTAAACGAACGGCATCCTGCATGATACGGCGAGGTTTCCATGCGCAGCGTCGCGCGAAGAACAGCAAGCAAAAACGTTGCCAGAATGGTTAACCCCTTGACGGGGTTATGACATCTTTGAGTATAGAGCGCCGCGTTCTGCCGCCCTGCGGCAGGAGAAGAAATTACAGCGGAGATCACATATCGTTAACATTAAAGCCCATAAGTTGTGCAAGGGTCACGATTTGCACACTTTTGCAGCAATAAAGACCTAAACTTCAGCCGGGAACGGCGTAAGAACTGTGTTAGGATCTTTTCCTTTTTATCAGGAGTGTCCGCGATGACGGAAGGTCCATTAAATGAAAGCGAAATGGCATGGCTGGAAGAGACTCTCATGTCTTACGGCCATGACGATGCGTCCGTGATTGATGTATCCGAACTGGACGGCATGCTTACCGCAGTGCTTTCCGGCCCTGTTGTCGTTGAGCCAGATACCTGGCTGGTGGCCGTGTGGGGCGGGGAGAAATACATTCCGCGCTGGAAAAACGATCGTGAAATGAACCGTTTTATCGATCTCTGCTTTAAGCATATGAACGACATTGCTGAGCGGCTGAGCGAATACCCGGACCAGTTTGAGCCGATGTTTGGATATAACGACGTCGACGGTGAGAGCTACACCGTGGTGGAAGAGTGGTGCTATGGCTATATGCGCGGCGTGGCGTTGACGGACTGGTCAGCCTTGCCGGAGTCTCTGAAGGCCGATCTCGAGGTGATTGCCCTGCACGGTACGGAAGAGAACAGCGAGAAGCTTGATGAACTGAGCGAAGAAGACTATATCGCCAGCATTGAGCGCATCCAGCCAGCGGCACTGCGTTTATATCAATACTGGGTAGATAACCCGCAGCAGCCGGAAGCAAAGAAGCCGATTGTGAACGGCACGAAGGTCGGGCGTAACGATCCGTGTCCTTGCGGCAGCGGGAAGAAGTTTAAGAGCTGCTGTTTGCATTGATAAAAAAGGGGCTAAAGATAGCCCCTTTTTTTATTTAACCCACTTCCGGCAACATGCCGGCGGCAATCAATACCTGCACCAGAATAATCACCACCCCACAGCTAAACACAATGCCCAGCAGCGGTTTTCCTCCCGCCACGCGGTACCCCTGCTGAGGATGCTGCTGGCGGCTCTTCCATGCCAGCAGGGAAGGGAGTAACAGTGCCAGGATCGACAGCGCCACGCCGGCGTAACCCAGCGCCATCACAAACCCGCGTGGGTAAAACAGCGCAAACGCGAGCGGCGGCAGGAAAGTAATTACCCCCGTCTGCAACCGCCCGCTAACCGTATTGCGACGCTGGAACAGGTCGGCCAGGTAATCAAACAGGCCGAGCGCCACGCCCAGGAACGAGGTCGCCAGCGCCAGGTCGGCAAACAGGTGGACCGCCAGCTCCACGTGAGGAGACGTGACGACCTCGCGAAGTGCCAGCAGAAAACCATTCAGGCCAGCGTGCTGCGCCATGAGTCCAATAAAGGTTGAAGAGTCAATGCTGCCCAGCGTCACCAGTTGCCAGAAAATATAGGCGATGAGCGGGATCGCGCTGCCGATAACAAACACGCGGCGCAGCTTGCGAATATCACCGTTCATATAGCTGACAATACTCGGTACGCTGCCGTGGAAGCCAAACGAGGTGAAAATCACCGGGATAGCGGAAAGCGCGAGCCCTTTTTCCAGCGGCAACGTCAGCAGATTAACCTTGTGCACATGCGGTGCCAGCAGGACCAGCATGACAATCAGAAACAGAATTTTGGCGCTGAAGAGAAAACGATTGAACAGATCGACCAGCGAGGTCCCCACGCAGACCACGCCGCCGCCGATGAGCGCAAAGAAGATTGCCCCCGTCGCCGGGGTAATGTCAGAGCCAAACCAGTCATTGACGCTGGAGGCGATGAGCTCCCCGGCCCCGCTAATATACGCGGCAGTCAGGGCGTACATCAGGAACATCATGCTAAAGCCGGTTATCCACTGACCGTAGCGTCCCAGGTAGCGCGCCGCCAGTGAACCCAGACCGGTGTCGGCGGGCACGTGCTGGTAAACCTCAAGCAATAGCAGCGCGGTGTAACACATCAGCGCCCAGAGTGTGCCAAGAAGCAGCAGCGTCATCCCGAATCCCACACCTGCAGCAGCCAGGGGCATTGCCAGCATTCCTGCGCCAATCGTCGTTCCGGCGACGATAAAAATACTTCCCAGGGTTCTGTTTTTCACGCTTTCCTCTACAACGATGGTGAATCGCGACAATTTCTGCGGCGCAGAGTAAGGGAAAAGCCGTAATTCGTCAAATCACCGTTACAAGGTGTGTAATTAAATATTTACAGGTTTGGCGTACTGTGATCCTTAATGGGGCGATGCCTACTTCATAAGAGCAATGTCACGGCGCAAATTTCAGGCGTAACGTAAACAACTCGTGCAAATAATAAAATAATGTGAGGATTTTTTATGGCGGGGGAGAATCCATTTACGGCGGCATGGAGCCGGGGAGGCAATCTGTTGTGCCATGGACACTGGATAATAAGCTGGCAGAACCAGCCTCTGACGCTGCCTGAGTCCCGCCGTGAAAAGGATATGGGCACCTGGGCAATCTATTCGGTTATTGATCCTGAAGATGAAACCTTTGCACAAGGCTTACAGGAAGATGAGTGGATTATCGAAAACGTTGACTGGCTGACAGACCTGTTTTTCGAGGTGGGTATTCCGCTTGAGACGGCCAGCTACCGCTATTTTTATCAGGCCGTCAATCCCCATGACTGGCGCTGTACCAGCTGCGCAGGATGTATGTAAATTAACGCGGTGCAGGAAACCCGCACCGCGTTGAAATTAATTCTGTGTATCGAGAGTGGAAAGTTCTTTATCAATAAAGTAAAGACCTTCACCTGATTTACCCACCAGGGATAATTTATCCAGCACGGATTTAAACAGCTTCTCTTCTTCATGCTGTTCTGCCACATACCATTGCAGGAAATTAAAGGTTGGATAATCCTGGCTGGTCATTGCCGCATGAACCAGTTCGTTAATTTTCTGCGTGATCAGCTGTTCGTGCTCGTAGGTGGCGCGGAACAGTTCATCGAGAGAATTATACTCGGCAAAAGGCGAGGCCACGGTCTCAATGCGCGGCAGGCTGCCGGTGTCGGTCAGATAATCAAACAGGCGCTGCATGTGGGTCATCTCTTCCTGCGCATGGCGACGCAGAAACGCGGCCGCACCTTCAAAGCTGTGGTAGCTGCACCAGGCGCTCATCTGCTGGTAGAGAAGGGATGAAAAGAGCTCAAGGTTCATTTGCGCATTGAGCTTGTCGATCATTTCAGTTTTCAGCATGGTGACGCTCCGGGTTATTATTACTGGTTCACAATGAGCGACACTATAATTTGTTATTTAATTATTTGCAAAACGTAAAATAAATATTCATTACTTCAAAATACGAATGGGAATAAAACGCATTGTCGGTTTTATATTAATGCGAATTGTTTTTGTTCTTAGTTAAATAAAGTGCCAGCAAACGCTGGCAGCTTGGATTAATACCAGGGATTATTTGACTTAGGGTTAACGGCATAACCCATGCATTTATACTGAATGGTCACGCTTTCGTTAAGACACAAAGAGCCGCTTATCAGCGTACAGGTTTTGACGGGTTGCCCGTAGGCAGAGGCGGTGGCATACCCCATACCCTGGCAGGCTTTCACTGCGGTGCCGTTATTTACATATTCGTCAGACCAGGCATTTTGCAGCACGGCCTGACCGTAATCGAGGCGGACAATGCCGTTTGGCGCGTCGAGGCTACTGATTTCCGCCTGACGGTTAACGCTGCATCCCGCGAGCAGCAGGATCGTACCGGCTACGATGACTCTTTTCATGGTTCGCTCTGAGTGGATGGAGATACGTTATCGTACCCGCAGAGACGTAGCCCAATGCCAGGAATAGCCGGACGATCTGCCTTCTCTCTTTGATTTTGTTCGCGGTTTTGCTGGCTAACAGGTGTTGCAGTAAATTGAATTGTGATGCACATCACAAAAACATTGATTTTTGTGATGGTGGTCATATTATAGGCGCATTGACGATAAAGCTGTATGACAAGTTAATGGAGCATCACAATGAAACTGCGCAAAATCCTCAAAAGTATGTGGGCCAATTACTGCCGCACCTTTAAAGACGTGCCGCCGGGCGCCATGTTCTGATAAAAAAAACCTGCTTCGGCGGGTTTTTTTGTCCCTGCTGGTGACGAAGGGGAGATGTCAGGGGCTGCGTTTTGATACTATGGCGGCCTTTAAATAAGGAGAAGCCCCATGTCACAAAACCTGAGCGCCGATCAGGAACTGGTCTCTGACGTTGTTGCCTGTCAGCTGGTTATTAAGCAAATCCTTGATGTTCTGGATGTCATTGCCCCGGTTGAAGTCCGCGAGAAGATGTCCACGCAGCTGAGAAACATTGATTTCACCAGCCATCCTGCCGCCGCTGACCCGGTGACGCTTCGTGCGATCCAGAAAGCCATCGCGCTGATTGAGCTGCGCTTCACCCCGCAGGGCGAGTCGCATTAATATCTGCACACGGGCGACCGCGTAAGTCGCCCGTTGATGCCTTTAAAAGAAAGTCTGTACCAGCAGGTAGCTCGCCGCACACGCGCAGCTCACACCGATTAACCCAGGCAGAATGAAGCTGTGGTTAATGATGAATTTGCCGATGCGGGTGGTTCCTGAGCGATCGAAGCCGATGCAGGCTAAATCACTGGGATAGGTCGGCAGAACAAAATAGCCGTATGACGCCGGGAAAAAGGCGATCAGCATTTTTGGATCGATCCCCAGCATCAGCCCCATTGGCGCCACGGCCGTCAGGGCAGCCGCCTGGCTGTTCACCAGCTTCGACACCAGGAAAAGCACGATGGCATACGTCCACGGATGGCTTTTCACCACGCCTTCCAGCGCCAGTTTTAACTCGTCGAGATGCGCCTGGAAAAAGGTATCGCTCATCCACGCCACCCCGAACACCGAGAAAATCGCCACCATACCGGCCTTAAATACCGCGCCGTTAGAAATGGCTGAGGCATTGACCTTGCAGGCCATCAGCATCACGGCACCGGCAATGAGCATCATCATCTGAATGACCAGGTTCATCGACAGCGCCGTCATTTTGCCTTTCAGCTCGAAGGCGGGGCGCAGTTCGGGGAAGGCCCCGAGCAGGACAACCACGGCAATACCGGCAAAGAAAATCCAGGTCGACCAGTAAGCCTGCTTCGGAAAACGTTGATTCATTAACGTCTCCGTACCGCCATAGATAAACTCACGCTGCTTTGGATCTTTTAGTTTTTCCTGAAACTCCCTGTCGTCAGACAAATCTTTCCCGCGGCGTAAACTCCACAGGGCAGCAATGGCGACACCAAAAAGTGAAGCGGGAACCGACACGGCGAGTATTTCCAGGATCCCCCACGCGTGACCGATCCCATGCTGGGCGGCCAGGATGGAGACCAGCGACACGACGGCGACGGAAACCGGTGATGCCGTGATTGCCATCTGCGATGCTACCGATGCCACGGCCATTGGGCGCTCGGGTCGGATCCCTTTTTTCAGGGCGATATCCGCAATGATGGGGAACATGGTGTAGACAACATGGCCGGTACCGCAGAGAAAGGTCAGCATCCAGGTGGTAAACGGGGCGAGAAGCGTGATGTGCTGCGGATGTTTGCGCAGGAGGCGTTCGGCAAATTGCATCATGACATTGAGCCCACCGGCAGTTTGCAGGGTGGCTGCACAACCAATCACGGCGAGAATGGTCAACATCACGTCAACCGGCGGCTTGCCGGGCTGGAGACCAAAGACAAAACACAAAATAAAAAGGCCAATCCCGCTGATTAACCCAAGCCCCATGCCGCCGAAACGTGTACCCGTCAGCAGGCAGAGAAGAATGACAATAAACTCAATGGTGATCATGCTGCTCCCTCGTCAATGATTATGTAATTAAATAAATCATTACATGTTGTGTGGTTAATCATTGGGAGCGAGATCTGATTTGTTAAATCTCAGCAAAAGCAGAAGGTTGGCGCAGGGAAGGTAACCTGCTCCGAACGGGAGCAGGTCAAAAGCGTCAGTGATGCTGCACTGTGACAATGTCGAGCAGGTGGCGATCGGTTTGTTCCGGGCACAAACCTGCCTGTTGCGCATTATGGATCTCGTCCGCAAGGGTTTTCAGCAGCATTCCGTCCTGCTGCTGCTCTTTATCCATATCGCGCAGGAATTTCAGCGTGGTCATGTCATGCTGCGCTCTGGCTTCATCGGCCAGCTTGTTGAGCGTCGTGCAACGCTGTTCATACTCTTCCAGCGTCTTTTCAAACAATTCTTCCAGAGAAGAGTAATTATCGTTGATCCCCTCCAGGGCTTTAACAACCGGGTTTGCCCCCGCCGCTTTCAGGAAATTAAAGACGCGCATCATGTGGGTGACGTTGCTTTGGGCCTGTGAACGAAAGAACGTGGCAGAGCCCGTAAGGCTTTTCTCGGAACACCACGCACTGAGGTAAAGGTGCAGATTTGAGGCGTAAAACTCAAGGTTCATCTGCGCGTTAAGTTTTTGCATCATCGTTTGGGTAGCCATACTCATATCCTTATAGACTGTGGGACGTGATGTCCGTTGCTTAACCTGAGCGCCAGGCAAATACGAAGAAATAGAGCAGAAAAAGAGATTCTGCAGAGCCAAAGCTGACCGAAATTCACTTCCTGTGTTCGATATAAATAAGCATACCGTTGTCTTTAATTTAAGAAAAGTCTTAATCCCGCTGTTTTTACCATACATTACAAAATTTAATATAGTACAAATATGCAAATAGATTCCCATGAAATGAAATCTCACTATCTTACTGATAATAAAAAGATAGTCTGTTTTTAGTGCTGCGGTTTGTGTTTCGGGTGTATTGCGCCGGAATAATTATCTGGGAAAGCAATAAATACAGATAATTCATTTCGCATATATGATGTTTCATTAAAATTGCGCTAAATCAATTTTTGCCGGAAAATATATTTTCAGCGCGAGTGTGTTTTTTTGATGGAAAGCAGGATGTTCCTTTCAACCCTTAGCCCCGGCGTGACCGGTCTAATGGCATCGGGGACTTCTTAGCTAATCTTATGGATAATTCTGCTCACCCCTCTTTTATTTGTCTGACAAATCCTGCCTTTTTTATGTCATTTTTCGCTGAATTTATGTACGCAATTACTGTAATTCTGCGGTGTGATGGGGCTCTCTTATGGATGATTAATTTCCCGCTAAAACTATCACCAGCAATAACGCTTATGACGAGGTAAGCGCTAATGCCTTGTTTTAAGTCCGATTAAATAAGAAGCACGCAAATATTCCCTACAGAAAAGAATGCTAAAGCTGGAGTTAACCATGCACAAATTTACTAAAGCGCTGGCGGCCATCGGTCTGGCTGCCGTTATGTCACAATCCGCTATCGCTGAGAATTTAAAACTCGGTTTTCTGGTAAAACAGCCCGAAGAACCCTGGTTCCAGACCGAGTGGAAATTCGCAGATAAAGCCGGGAAAGATTTAGGTTTTGAAGTGATTAAAATCGCCGTGCCCGACGGTGAGAAAACGCTGAACGCCATCGACAGCCTGGCGGCCAGCGGTGCAAAAGGTTTTGTTATCTGTACACCGGATCCGAAACTGGGGTCCGCCATTGCGGCGAAAGCCCGCGGTTACGACATGAAAGTCATTGCCGTTGACGATCAGTTCGTGAATGCCAAAGGCAAACCGATGGACAGCGTGCCGCTGGTCATGATGGCGGCGACCAAAATCGGCGAACGTCAGGGTCAGGAACTCTATAAAGAAATGCAGAAACGCGGCTGGGATGTGAAAGAGACCGCCGTCATGGCCATTACCGCTGATGAGCTGGACACAGCACGTCGTCGCACGACGGGCTCAATGGACGCGCTGAAAGCGGCCGGTTTCCCGGAGAAACAGATCTATAAAGTCCCGACCAAATCCAACGATATCCCAGGGGCATTTGACGCCGCGAACTCCATGCTGGTTCAGCACCCGGAAGTGAAGCACTGGCTGGTGGTCGGTATGAACGATAACACCGTGCTGGGTGGGGTCCGTGCGACAGAAGGCCAGGGCTTTAAAGCGCCCGATGTGATCGGAATTGGCATCAACGGCGTTGACGCCGTCAGTGAGCTTTCCAAAGCGCAGGCCACCGGCTTCTACGGTTCTCTGCTGCCAAGCCCGGATGTCCACGGCTACAAATCCAGCGAAATGCTCTACAACTGGGTAACCAAAGGCGCTGAACCGCCGAAATTTACCGAAGTGACCGACGTGGTGCTGATCACCCGCGACAACTTCAAAGAGGAACTGGCGAAAAAAGGACTGGGCGGTAAGTAATACGCTGTGATTGTGCCCCTTACTCGCCGTAAGGGGCCAGACGTACAGACTACAGGAATCACGGAGTCGTTATGCAACAGTCTCATCCCTATCTCTCTTTTCGCGGCATCGGGAAAACGTTCCCCGGTGTTAATGCGCTGACCGATATCAGCTTTGACTGCTATGCCGGACAGGTTCACGCCCTGATGGGGGAAAACGGAGCGGGGAAATCCACGCTGTTAAAAATCCTCAGCGGCAACTACGCGCCAACAACCGGCACGCTGGCTATTCGCGGCGAAGAGATGGCCTTTGCCGATACCACGGCGGCGCTTAATGCCGGGGTGGCCATTATCTATCAGGAATTGCACCTTATTCCCGAGATGACCGTGGCGGAAAATATCTATTTAGGCCAGCTTCCGCACAAAGGCGGCGTGGTGAACCGTTCGCTACTTAATTATGAAGCGGGGCTGCAGCTTAAACATCTTGGTCTGGATGTCGATCCCCAGACGCCGCTGAAATATCTCTCCATCGGCCAGTGGCAGATGGTTGAAATTGCCAAGGCGCTGGCGCGCAACGCCAAAATTATTGCTTTCGATGAACCCACCAGCTCGCTCTCCAAGCGTGAAATCGAAAACCTGTTCCGCGTGATCCGCGAGTTGCGACAGGAAGGACGCACCATTTTGTATGTCTCGCACCGCATGGAAGAGATATTTGCCCTGAGCGATGCCATTACCGTTTTTAAAGATGGGCGCTATGTGCGCACCTTTAGCGATATGCAGCAGGTTAACCATGACCAGCTTGTTCAGGCGATGGTCGGGCGCGATCTGGGCGATATCTATCACTGGAAGCCGCGCGAGTATGGCCCTGAACGCCTGCGGCTGGAAAACGTGAAAGCGCCAGGCGTGAGAACACCGGTTTCATTATCCGTCCGCAGCGGCGAGATCGTCGGGCTGTTTGGCCTGGTAGGGGCTGGGCGCAGCGAATTAATGAAAGGCTTGTTCGGGGGTACCCGCATTTCCGCAGGGCGGGTCTCCATCGACGGTGAGCAGGTTGATATCCAGAAACCCGCCCACGCAATCAGGGCAGGAATGATGCTCTGTCCGGAAGACCGCAAAGCGGAAGGGATCATTCCGGTGCATTCGGTGCGTGACAACATCAATATTTCCGCCCGCCGTAAGTTTATTCGCGCGGGTTGCCTGATAAACGACAGCTGGGAGTCGAGCAATGCCGACCACCATATTCGCTCGCTGAATATTAAAACACCCGGCCCGGAACAGCTGATTATGAATTTGTCAGGGGGGAACCAGCAGAAGGCCATTTTAGGCCGCTGGTTGTCGGAAGACATGAAGGTCATTTTGCTGGATGAGCCGACGCGCGGTATCGATGTGGGCGCAAAACACGAGATTTATAACGTGATCTATGAACTGGCAAAACGCGGCGTGGCGGTACTTTTCGCCTCCAGCGATCTGCCGGAGGTGCTTGGCGTTGCCGACCGCATTGTGGTGATGCGTGAAGGCGAAATCGCCGGTGAATTACTTCATGAACAGGCGAATGAACAACAGGCGTTGAACCTCGCCATGCCTAAAGTCAGCCAGGCAGTCGCCTGAGTAAGGAGTTAATGATGTCCTCTGTTACTACATCCGGAGCGCCGAAGTCGGCTTTTAGTTTTGGTCGTATCTGGGATCAGTACGGCATGCTGGTGGTCTTTGCCGCACTTTTCGTCGCCTGTGCGATCTTCGTCCCTAACTTTGCCACTTTCATTAATATGAAAGGATTGGGCCTGGCCATTTCCATGTCCGGCATGGTGGCCTGCGGTATGCTGTTCTGTCTGGCCTCCGGTGATTTCGACCTGTCGGTGGCCTCTGTTATCGCCTGTGCGGGCGTGACCACCGCCGTGGTGATCAACATGACAGAAAGCCTGTGGATTGGCGTGCTGGCGGGTCTGTTACTCGGCGTGCTTAGCGGCCTGGTGAACGGTTTTGTCATTGCTCGTCTGAAGATTAACGCCCTGATAACCACGCTTGCGACGATGCAAATTGTGCGAGGTCTGGCCTATATCATCTCCGACGGTAAAGCGGTCGGGATTGAAGACGAGCGCTTCTTTACGCTGGGTTACGCTAACTGGCTGGGCCTGCCTGCGCCAATCTGGCTCACCGTGGCCTGCCTGATCCTGTTCGGCTTCCTGCTCAACCGGACCACGTTTGGCCGCAATACTCTGGCGATCGGGGGCAATGAAGAAGCCGCACGTCTGGCCGGTGTGCCGGTGGTGCGCACCAAGATTATTATCTTTGTCCTCTCGGGACTGGTTTCTGCCGCCGCCGGGATTATTCTGGCCTCGCGTATGACCAGCGGCCAGCCAATGACCTCGATTGGTTATGAGCTGATCGTCATTTCTGCCTGCGTTTTAGGGGGTGTTTCCCTCAAGGGCGGCATCGGAAAAATCTCATATGTGGTGGCTGGTATCCTGATTTTAGGGACGGTAGAGAACGCCATGAACCTGCTGAATATTTCGCCGTTCTCTCAGTACGTGGTGCGTGGTCTGATCCTGCTGGCGGCGGTGATATTCGACCGTTACAAGCAAAAAGCAAAGCGTACCGTGTAACCCCGACGCTGACTTTTTATTGCTCAACTTATAACCATAGTTGACCCCTGAACCGCCTCGCCAGTTTTGCTGGCGGGGCGGTTGTCAAATGGCGAGCCCCATCACACTGTCTATACTTACATGGCTATGAAAGAGGTAAAGGCGTTTACCTCTCATCAACTGTAAGGAGGAAAAGGGTGGCTGACTCGTTAACCGCACCGCCTGTACTGCCCGGAAAATATGCTTTCTTTTTTGACCTCGACGGGACGCTCGCCGGGATCCAGCCGCATCCTGACGACGTGGTCGTACCGGATACGGTGTTAGAGAATTTGCAGCAGCTCTCTCGACTGAACGAGGGCGCATTGGCATTGATTTCAGGGCGCTCAATGGCCGAGCTGGATGTGCTCGCCAGTCCTTACCACTTTCCGCTAGCCGGTGTACACGGAGCGGAGCGCCGCGATATCCATGATCAACTGCATGTTGTATCACTCCCCGATACCTTAATTCAGGCGTTACACACTGAACTCTCCTCGGCGCTGGCGTCACTCCCGGGTACGGAACTGGAAGCGAAAGGCATGGCATTCGCCTTGCACTATCGGCAGGCACCGCATCACGAAGCAGCGATATTTGCGATTGCCCGTAGCGTGGCCGATGCACACCCGCAGCTCGCGCTGCAGCCGGGGAAGTGTGTCGTTGAGATAAAACCTGAGGGCATTAATAAAGGTGCTGCTATTGCGGCGTTTATGGCGGAACCGCCATTTAAGGGACGTATACCGGTATTTTTAGGCGATGATCTGACCGACGAGGCCGGATTTCGCGTGGTGAATCAGGCCGGAGGGATCGCCGTTAAGGTGGGGCCTGGTAACACTGTCGCAGAATGGCGTCTGGCAAATGTCGACGCCGTCTGGCAGTGGATATCTGATATCGCTAACCAGCAACAACAACAAATAGCGCAAAACAAAGGGGGAAACCATTATGGGTCGCTTAGTCGTCGTCTCTAACCGAATTGCACCGCCTGATGATAAAAAATCCAGTGCAGGTGGCCTGGCGGTAGGGGTGTTAGGTGCCTTGAAAGCTGCTGGTGGGCTGTGGTTTGGCTGGAGTGGTGAAATCAGTGAAGAAGAGAAACCGCTTAACAAAGTGACGCGTGGGAATATCACGTGGGCATCCTTTGCGCTGAAAGAGAAAGACTATGACGAGTATTACTCGCAATTCTCCAACGCCGTGCTGTGGCCTGCGTTTCATTATCGTCTTGACCTGGTCAAATTCCAGCGTGAATCCTTCGAAGGCTACTCGCGCGTCAACGCGCTGCTGGCGGATAAACTGCTGCCTCTTATAGAGGAAGACGATATTTTATGGATCCACGATTACCACCTGCTGCCCTTCGCCCGAGAGCTGCGTAAAAGGGGAGTAAACAACCGGATTGGCTTCTTCCTGCACATACCGTTCCCGACGCCGGAGATCTTTACCGCACTGCCGCCGCATGAAGCGCTGCTGGAGGGGCTGTGTGATTACGATTTATTGGGCTTCCAGACCGAAAATGACCGCCTCGCGTTCCTGGATTCGGTGTCAGGTAAAACGCGACTGATGACAAAAGGCGGCAAGACCCATACGGCGTGGGGGAAAACCTTCCACACCGAAGTGTATCCGATTGGGATTGAACCCGACGAGATTGCGGATCAGGCTTCCGGCCCGCTGCCGCCGAAGCTGGCGCAGCTGAAGAATGAACTCAAGCATGTGAAGAATATCTTCTCGGTAGAGCGTCTGGATTATTCCAAAGGGCTACCGGAACGCTTCCTGGCCTATGAAACGCTGCTGGATAAATACCCTCAGCACCACGGTAAAATTCGTTATACCCAGATAGCGCCAACGTCGCGCGGTGAAGTTCAGGCCTACCAGGATATTCGTCACCAGCTGGAAACGGAAGCGGGGCGCATCAATGGTCGCTATGGTCAGCTTGGCTGGACGCCGCTCTTTTACCTGAATCAGCATTTTGACCGCAAAATCCTGATGAAAGTCTTCCGCTATGCAGACGTGGGGCTGGTCACCCCGTTACGTGACGGGATGAACCTGGTGGCAAAAGAGTATGTGGCGGCTCAGGACCCGGCGGACCCGGGGGTACTGGTGCTTTCCCAGTTTGCCGGGGCGGCGAATGAGCTCACGTCAGCGCTTATCGTGAACCCTTACGATAGGGATGACGTGGCTAATGCCCTCAACCGCGCGTTGACCATGCCGCTGACGGAGCGCATTTCACGCCATGCTGAGATGATGGAAACGATCCGTAAGAACGATATTAATCACTGGCAGGCGCGTTTTATTCAGGATCTCCGCGAAATAACGCCGCAAAGCCATGAAGGCGATCTGCAAAAAAAGATCGCAACATTCCCTAAACTCGCCTGATATTCCTCCGGGGGGTTTACGACCCCCCAAGCGGCACTAACAGCACATCAACCTGGCTTGACGCGACAATCGATTTTGCCGCGCAAGCTGCGCGAGATAAAAAGCTGTGGTTATGGTTCCCGCAAATTACTAAATCAATATTCTGTTTGCGACACATGTCGAGAATATGAGCATTAAGTTCACCGGTCGCAATTACGGTCTCGTAAACAGGATATTGTGCCTTTTCTACCAACTCTCGCAGAAATTGCTGTGTTTCTTCCTGCAATACCTCACGAATATCTTCCAGCATGGGGGCTGCCAGCTGATTATACATCTCGGGTTCGGCTGCAAGCGTGATGAGGCTAATGCGCGCATTGCTGGGCCTGGCGATGGACACGGCCCGGGAAACAAGCAGATGGCTTTCGGGAGAAACAGCAACAGATACAAGCAGATGGGAGTAACTCATGTCGCACTCCTTAGATGTCTGAAAGACAGCGTGTGATCACCATTACCGCGAATGACCAGGATCTGCAAGAGGGGATTACGACATTAGTGTGAAGCTTATCATAATTATTCATTAATTATTCTTATAAGAAGAATAACTGAAAAACGCGTCTAAATGAAAAAAATTAACAACTTAACGTAAATCACACAATTTCCCTCTTTTGCCGTTAAATCGTTTTAACCCGTTATAAACATATTTCGAATGATCACGCTCTGAAACAATTTTTATGGGCGGCTTGCATAACTCTATGTTTTTTCACGGTAAGAAAAATGTTTCCTTAAGATGAGCATCTTGTGAAGGATTCCGGGGCGCGCTCACGGCAGGAAAAGCACGATACATGCCAGTTCGCTTCACCCTTCTGCATGACTATTCGTCGATTAAGAATACAAAACTGTGCCAAATGGGCAAAAAATGAACAAACTACAAGTCATACTGATGGATTTATGGAGGATATTCACTTAAATTGTGTGACGTGGATCACATTTTTTTTAAATTTGAGGGTGGCTGCATTGTATGTGGCAAATCTGACGAGTAGAGTTTGCGTCGAATTAGGAAAAATCTTAGTTATTTGTAAGAAATGATAAACCACGTAAGAGACGTTACTGCGTTTCGACTCTTGCGCGTTTCGATGAATACAAACCTAGATTCAACTATGCATTTAGCCTTTTCTTTTTATACCGGGTGATTTCCCGGCGACATCACGGGGTGCGGTCTTTCCGCATAAAAATAATAGTTGGTTATTCGGGATGGGAACAATGCATACATCCGAGTTGCTAAAACATATCTATGACATCAATTTGTCATATTTACTGCTCGCGCAGCGTTTAATTAGTCAGGACAAAGCGTCCGCGATGTTTCGTCTGGGTATTAACGAAGAAATGGCAACCATGCTGGGTGGTTTAACCCTCCCGCAGATGGTAAAACTGGCCGAAACGAATCAACTGGTTTGCCAGTTCCGTTTTGACAATCCGCAGACGATCACGCGTCTGACGCAGGAATCCCGTGTTGACGATCTGCAACAGATCCATACCGGTATTCTTCTCTCCACTCGCTTGCTTAACGAAATCAGCCAGCCTGATGACGCAGCCCGTAAGAAAAGGGCCTAGCAATGAGCGAGAAAAGCATTGTTCAGGAAGCGCGTGACATACAGCTTGCCATGGAGCTGATTACGCTGGGTGCTCGTTTACAAATGCTGGAAAGCGAGACTCAGCTGAGCCGTGGTCGCCTCATTAAACTGTATAAAGAGTTACGTGGTAGTCCCCCGCCGAAAGGCATGTTGCCGTTTTCGACAGACTGGTTTATGACGTGGGAGCAAAATATCCACGCATCGATGTTCTGTAACGCCTGGCAATACCTTCTGAAAACCGGTTTGTGTAGCGGCGTCGACGCCGTGATCAAAGCGTATAAACTTTACCTTGAACAATGCCCGCAGCAGGACGAAGGCCCCCTGCTGGCACTGACCCGAGCATGGACGCTGGTACGTTTTGTTGAGAGCGGAATGCTTGAATTGTCGCGCTGCAATTGCTGCGATGGCAATTTTATTACCCATGCTCATCAGCCTGTTGGCAGCTTCGCCTGTAGTTTATGCCAGCCTCCATCCCGCGCAGTAAAAAGACGTAAACTTTCCCGGGATGCTGCCGATATTATTCCACAACTGCTGGATGAACAGATCGAACAAGCTGTTTAACCCGAACGTGTGGGCAAGATTCCAGCAGCGGTAAGTCATTACCGCTGCTTTTTTTTACCCCTCAAACGGTAAACGCTACGAACTGAACGTCCTTGCCATAGTCACTAGCGGAAGGATGATGTCGTGCTTATCTTATTAGGTTACCTGGTAGTTCTCGGTACAGTTTTCGGCGGTTACATGATGACCGGCGGGCACCTTGGAGCACTCTATCAACCGGCTGAACTTATTATCATCGGCGGCGCAGGGGTAGGGGCTTTTATCGTTGGTAACAACGGCAAATCCATCAAGGGCACGTTGAAAGCCATTCCATTGCTGTTCCGTCGCTCGAAATATACCAAAAGCATGTATATGGATCTGCTGGCGCTGCTCTATCGCCTGATGGCGAAGTCACGTCAGCAGGGGATGTTCTCTCTTGAGCGGGATATTGAAAACCCGAAAGAGAGCGAAATTTTTGCCAGCTATCCGCGCATTCTGGCTGATGCCATGATGCTGGATTTCATCGTCGATTATCTGCGACTCATCATCAGCGGCAATATGAATACCTTCGAAATCGAAGCGCTGATGGATGAAGAGATCGAAACCCACGAAAGCGAATCTGAAGTGCCTGCCAACAGCCTGGCGCTGGTGGGTGACTCGCTTCCGGCTTTCGGTATCGTTGCGGCGGTGATGGGGGTGGTACATGCCCTGGCCTCGGCGGATCGTCCGGCGGCCGAACTGGGCGCGCTGATTGCCCATGCGATGGTAGGGACCTTCCTCGGTATTTTGCTGGCTTATGGTTTTATCTCTCCGCTGGCCAGCGTCCTGCGCCAGAAGAGCGCGGAAACCACAAAAATGATGCAGTGCGTGAAGATCACGCTGCTCTCAAACCTCAACGGTTATGCGCCGCCGATCGCGGTTGAATTTGGCCGTAAAACGCTTTACTCCAGCGAGCGTCCGTCGTTTATCGAACTTGAAGAACACGTGCGCGCGGTGAAAAACCCAAACCAACAGACGACAACTGAGGACGCATGAAAAATCAGTCCCATCCGATCGTCATCGTAAAAAAACGCAAGCACAAGGGCGGTGGGCATGGCGCGCACGGCTCGTGGAAAATCGCGTACGCCGACTTTATGACTGCAATGATGGCGTTCTTTCTGGTGATGTGGCTGATCTCCATCTCCAGCCCGAAAGAACTGATCCAGATTGCCGAATATTTCCGTACGCCGCTGGCGACGGCAGTGACCGGTGGGCCGCGTATCTCTAACAGCGACAGCCCCATTCCTGGCGGCGGTGATGATTACACCCAGCAGAAGGGTGAGGTGAAAAAAGAGCCGAACATCGACGAGCTGAAGAGGAAGATGGAACAGGCGCGTCTGAAAAAACTGCGTGGCGATCTCGATCAGCTGATTGAGGCTGACCCCAAACTGCGTGCGTTGCGACCGCACCTGAAAATCGATCTGGTGCAGGAAGGGTTGCGTATTCAGATCATTGATAGCCAGAACCGTCCGATGTTTAAAACCGGCAGCGCTGAGGTTGAGCCGTACATGCGCGATATTCTGCGCGCTATTGCACCGGTGCTGAACGGCATTCCTAACCGAATCAGCCTGTCAGGCCACACGGATGATTTCCCGTACGCCAGTGGGGAGAAGGGATACAGCAACTGGGAGCTTTCTGCCGATCGTGCCAACGCCTCGCGTCGCGAGCTGGTGGCCGGTGGGCTTGATGATGGCAAGGTACTGCGCGTGGTCGGCATGGCAGCAACCATGCGCGTCTCCGACCGCGGGCCGGATGACGCCATCAACCGTCGTATCAGTCTTTTAGTGCTGAACCAGCAGGCGGAGCAGGCCATCCTGCATGAAAACGCCGAAAGTCAGAATGAGTCACTGGACGATTTAAAACAGCCTGGGGCCGTTCCTTCGGCTGCCGTTCCAACATCGCCACCAGCCAATCCGAGGTGATAGCGTGAGCATGGATATTAGCGATTTTTACCAGACATTCTTTGATGAAGCCGACGAATTGTTGGCCGATATGGAGCAACATTTGCTCGACCTGGTGCCCGAAGCACCGGACTCCGAGCAGCTCAATGCCATCTTCCGTGCGGCGCATTCCATTAAGGGCGGAGCCGGAACGTTTGGATTTACCATCCTGCAGGAAACAACCCATTTAATGGAAAACCTGCTGGATGAAGCACGACGCGGTGAGATGCAGCTCAATACCGACATTATCAACCTGTTTTTGGAAACCAAAGATATTATGCAGGAACAGCTCGACGCCTATAAAAGTTCGGCAGAGCCTGATGCCGCCAGCTTTGAATATATCTGCAATGCGCTTCGCCAGCTCGCTCTGGAAGCAAAAGGTGAGGTCGCAGCAGCCGTTGTCCCTGCTGCAAAACTGAGCGTTGTCGATGCGGTTGGTGCCGGTGAAACCGCGCCAGCCGCTGCGCAAGCGGGCAAATTGCGTGTTGTGCTTTCACGCCTGAAAGAGAATGAGGTTAACCTGCTGGAAGAAGAGCTGGGTAACCTGGCGACGTTAAGCAATGTCGTGAAAGGCAAAGACAGCCTCGCCGCTACGCTTGATGACGGGATTGGTCAGGACGATATCGTGGCGGTGCTGTGCTTTGTGATTGAAGCCGACCAGATTGCCTTCGAAACCGAAACCGAAACCGCCGAAGCGGAAGCTCCAGTAGCGCAGGAAGAGGTGGCCGTCATCGCTCAGGCTCCGACCCCGGCTGTCGCGCCTGCGGCCCCGGCGCTGAAAGCGGTGCCAAAAGACGCTGCTGCACCTGCACGTGGTGAAAAACCGGCCGCGCGCTCCAGCGAATCCACCAGTATTCGCGTTGCCGTTGAGAAGGTTGACCAGCTGATCAACCTGGTGGGCGAACTGGTGATCACCCAGTCGATGCTGGCACAACGTTCTAATGAACTGGACCCGGTTACCCATGGCGATCTGATCACCAGCATGGGTCAGTTACAACGTAACGCCCGCGATCTGCAGGAATCGGTCATGTCCATCCGTATGATGCCGATGGAATATGTCTTCAGCCGCTTCCCGCGCCTGGTACGCGATCTCGCGAGCAAACTGAATAAACAGATTGAACTGACGCTGATGGGTAGCTCCACCGAGCTGGATAAGAGCCTGATCGAGCGCATTATCGACCCGTTAACGCACCTCGTGCGTAACAGCCTCGACCACGGTATTGAACTGCCGGAAAACCGCATTGCTGCCGGAAAATCGCCGGTGGGCAATTTGATTCTCTCTGCGGAACATCAGGGCGGGAATATTTGCATCGAAGTGACCGATGACGGCGCGGGTCTTAACCGCGAGCGTATTCTGGCGAAGGCGATTTCGCAGGGCATGGCGGTCAACGAAAACATGACCGATGAAGAAGTGGGGATGCTGATCTTCGCGCCCGGCTTCTCTACCGCAGAGCAGGTGACTGACGTTTCCGGGCGCGGCGTCGGCATGGACGTGGTGAAACGTAACATCCAGGAGATGGGCGGCCACGTTGAGATCCAGTCTAAGCAGGGTTCCGGCACCACCATTCGCATCCTGCTTCCGCTGACGCTGGCGATCCTCGACGGGATGTCCGTGAAAGTGGCAGACGAAGTGTTCATTCTTCCGCTGAACGCGGTGATGGAATCCCTGCAGCCACGTGAAGAAGATCTGCATCCGCTGGCGGGCGGTGAGCGCGTGCTCGAAGTGCGCGGGGAATATCTGCCGCTGGTGGAACTGTGGAAAGTGTTCGAAGTGGACGGCGCGAAGACCGAGGCCACGCAGGGCATCGTTGTGATCCTGCAAAGTGCGGGCCGTCGCTATGCGCTGCTGGTTGATCAGCTGATTGGTCAGCATCAGGTGGTGGTGAAGAACCTCGAAAGCAACTACCGCAAAGTGCCTGGTATTTCTGCTGCGACCATTCTGGGTGATGGTAGCGTGGCGCTGATCGTCGATGTGTCGGCGCTTCAGGGATTAAATCGTGAACAACGTGTGGCGTACACAGCCGCCTGATTAAGTAGAAGGTAAAAACATGACCGGTATGAGTAATGTAACGAAACTGGCGGGCGAGCCATCAGGACAGGAATTCCTGGTATTCACTTTAGGCGATGAGGAGTACGGCATCGATATCCTTAAAGTGCAGGAAATTCGTGGTTACGATCAGGTTACCCGCATCGCTAACACGCCCGCTTTTATTAAAGGTGTCACCAACCTGCGCGGCGTCATTGTGCCCATCGTCGATCTGCGCGTGAAGTTCAGCCAGGGCGACGTTGACTACAATGACAACACCGTGGTGATCGTCCTGAACCTGGGGCAGCGCGTGGTGGGTATCGTGGTGGATGGCGTATCTGACGTGCTCTCTCTGACCTCTGACCAGATTCGCCCTGCGCCGGAGTTTGCGGTCACCCTGTCGACCGAATACCTGACCGGTCTGGGTGCGCTCGGCGAGCGTATGCTGATTCTGGTGAACATTGAGAAGCTGCTGAACAGCGAAGAGATGGCGCTGCTGGATATCGCGGCGAATCACGTAGCGTAGGTAAAAGCAAAACGGCAACCCGGTTGCCGTTTTTTATGTTTGCTCCCTCTCCCTGTGGGAGAGGGTCGGGGTGAGGGCATCAGGCCTCACCCCTTTCATATCCTTACGCTTCCTGCTTTACCAGCTCAGCTTCCGCTTCCCGCGCCCCTTCATTCTGCGACAGCATCGCGGTCGCAATCCCGTTCCCCAGCACGTTAATGGCTGAACGCCCCATATCCAGGAAGTGGTCAATCCCCATCAGCAGCAGAATGCCCGCTACCGGGATATTAAAACTTGGAATGGTCGCAGCCAGCACCACCAGGGACGAACGCGGTACGCCCGCAATCCCCTTTGACGCCAGCATCAGGGTTAACATCAGTACCGTTACCTCTGAGAAACTCAGGTGAATGTTATACGCCTGGGCGATAAACATCGACGCGAACGAGCAGTACACCATCGACCCCACCAGGTTGAAGGAGTAGCCAATTGGCAGAACAAAAGAGGCGATATTGCGTGAGCAGCCAAAACGCTCCAGTTGCTCCAGCGTTTTAGGGTAGGCGGCTTCAGAACTGCTGGTGGTGAACGCCACCAGTACCGGGTCTTTCAACATGCTGACCAGGCGAAACACCTCTTTTTTCAAAACCATATAGCCCACGGCGAGCAATACCAGGCAGGTGAGAAGGATGGCAACATAGTAACCGCCAATAAAGGAGGCATAGTTCAACAGAATGCCTAAGCCCTGAGTGGCAATGACGGAGGAGATCGCCGCAAAGATGGCCAGCGGCGCAACGTACATCACGTAACCGGTTACCTTCAGCATGATATGGGAAACCACATCCAGCGCGGCAACCAGCGGCGCGTTGAATTTCTGCCCCAGCGACGCACCGCCGATACCGAAGAACATTGAGAACACTACAATCTGCAGGATCTCATTGTTCGACATCGCGCCTGCGATACTGGTTGGAATAGTGTGAGACAGAAACGCTTTCAGCGTCATGCCTCCAACGGCCAGACCGGTATCTACCGCCTCGGTTGGGATCGTCAGGTTCAGACCACTTCCCGGATGCTCCAGCGTGACGATAAACAGTCCGACCAGAATGGAGAGCACCGATGAGCTGATAAACCACACCATCGCTTTACCGCCAACGCGGCCAATGGTGGAGGTTTCGCCCAGTTTCATAATGCCGACGGTCAGCGTACTGAAGACCAAGGGTGCAATAACCATTTTGATCAGACGAAGGAAGATGTCGGTCAGCAGGGTAATATTATCCGACCAGGCTTTAATGGCATCCGCAGATGCGTATTCATGAATTGCTGCCCCTGAAAGAATACCCGCCAGCATGAATATCACGATGAAGAGTGTGAGTTTGTTTGCACTTGCCACGAAAAAAGACCCTCTATGCGCTTTAGATGTCGCCCGCGCCGATACATATAGATTTTTTATTACTGCGCGGGAAATTATTCGGCACATAAATTGACGCAAAGCGTAGGGGGATACAACAAGTTTTTAAGTTTTATTAATTTTGTTGTTACTGTGCAGACGATATATTGTGACGCTTATCACACTTTTGCGGATATATCCTCAGGCTTCGCGCCCGAATATTCTTTTATTTCGGTTTAACTTTCTGTTTTTAAAAAATAAATGCTGTCAATAAGACATAGGTTGTGACTACCCTGCGTCGGGTGGTCGAAGCGATATCCGTAAACTAAATTCTCAATAACCCCCTCAGAGGAACGTTAAGCGGGGCTAACATCTTGAACGTTAAAAATAAAATGTTGCAAGGGAACGGAGACGTCTTCTGGAGGGTGGTAAATGAAAAGAAAACTCCTTTTGATCTGTGCAGGCACATTACTGACTACGACCGTAGTCCATCAGGCACTGGCCGTTACCAGCAGCGGCACCATCGGGGCGACGCTGACGCTGACAAACGGCTGCCTGATAAACGGATCGCCCACGCAAAGTGGTATTAACTTCGGGACGCTCGATTTTGGTACCCATCCCGCAACGTTTTCCACCCTTACGACGCAGTTGAGCGGCGCCAGCGGCGGAAACACCTTTACCGTCCAGTGTACGACCGCCAGCTATACGGTCGCGATAACCGGCAATACCCATTCCACCGCCCCTGGCTCCGTGGTGGGGTCGCCAGGGACGCCTGAGCGCTACCTGGTCAATACGGCCAACGCGGCACAGGGCGTGGCGTATAGCCTGTACAGCGACAGCGGGTTCAACTCTGTGATTGCCAATAACACCGCGTTGCCGATCGCGTCTACGGCAGGTGGGGTCGACAGTTATACCCTGTACGGCCGCATTACCGGAGGCGGGAACAGCGTAACGGTGGTACCCGGCACCTATACCGACACGATTAACGTCAGCGTGACCTATTAGATCTGCCCTGCCATGAAGGCCCCTTTTACAGGTCTGCGCAAACGCGCAGAGGGAAGCGTGCAGCCTTTTTTCGCGCTGATCGTCGGGCTGTTGCTGATACCTGCTGCGGGGGCGGTGACATCGCAGTCCTTTAAGGTCAGCGCGACCATTGTACCGGGTTGCGCGGTGGCCACCGGTAGCGGGGGGCTTCTCGGTACGCTGGATTTTGGCACCCATAACGGGGTGGAAAGCGCGCCAGTCAGTACCAGCTTTGTGCCAAACGGGGCGTTGTCTATCGCCTGTACGCCTGGCGTGGCGCTGAGCATGAGCATTAATGGCGGTCAAAATTATTCATCCGTCCGTCGGATGAAGCGGTCCGGAGGAACAGAACTGGTGCCGTACCGGCTCTACAGCAGCAGCTCGCTGGCCGCCAACAGCGAAATTGGCGTTAACCAGGCAATACCGGTGACCTATACCAACAGTAATAACATCGCGCTGCCGCTGTTTGGCGTGGCGCTACTGACCGGCTTTAGCCCGGCAGGAACCTATACCGATCAGCTCACCGTGACCTTGTCATGGTAATAAAGGGAGAGAGTCGATGAAGCCATTGTTCCGGCAGTTGTGTCTGGCGGGTGTTTTATCAGGCGTCGCGGCCACAGGCGAGGCGCAGGCGGCGGCCACCATTCTGCTCTGGCCCATCGATCCCTGGCTTGCCGCAGATGCCAACGCCACGGAGCTTTGGATCCAGAACCAGGGAAACAGCGCAACGACGATGCAGGTGCGTATTGTGCGCTGGAAGCAGGAAGGGGGATACGAACGCTACAGCGCGCAGCAGGACGTGGTCGCCAGCCCGCCCATTGTCACCATTCAGAAAGGCAATAAACAGCTGATTCGCCTTATCAAACAGAGCGCAGTCCCTGTCGGGGTCGAACAAGCCTACCGCATTATTGTTGATGAAATTCCCCAGCCCGACGCGAAAGCCGAACCCTCCATCGGCCTTAAATTACAGATGCGCTATTCCATTCCGCTGTTTGTCTACGGACAGGGTATCCCGACCCTTAAAGAGGGGGCGCATCATGCCCTGGCCGAGACCCGAAACCTGAGCTGGCGCGTGACCCACGAGGGAGGACAGCCTGCATTACAGGTACGTAATCAGGGGGATGTGCACGTCAGATTAAGCCAGGTGTCACTGGAGCAGGGCGGACAGAAACGCACCGTAGCGGAGGGATTACTGGGTTACGTCCTCCCGGGTAGCACCCGCAGCTGGCCAATACCCGCTGGCGTTCGTCAGCCGGACCGGATGAGCGCGCAGATTAATGCCAGGGATGAACAATGGCAGTCGACGCCCGTCAACTGAAGCCGGCAATGATGCTACTGCTTTGCGTCAGCACCACAACCTGGGCCGATCCCGGTGACGACAGTTTACCGCCGCCTCCTCAGGCGCAGGCGGTAAATGATGAGGCGGTTTTCCAGCTTGCCCTCGTGCTCAACCACTACGACACCGGTCTGGTGGTACCCGTGACGCAACGTAACGGCGCTTTCTTTATCTCCAGCGCCGATTTGCTGCGCGCGGGGCTCCCCCCGGAGCATGTGCCCGCCGGCGAGGTGAATCTCGCCTCACTGAGTCAGGTTCGTGTGGCGTATGACAGTGCCGCACAGCGCCTGTTGCTGACCGTTCCCCGCGACTGGATCAGTGCCCGGGTGACGCCTTTCAGTGCCCAAACGGCGCAGACCAAACCGCACTATGGGCGCGGGGCGCTGCTGAATTACGATCTGTATACCAACCACACGGAACATATCGGCGGTCAGGCGTCGCTCTGGCATGAATTCCGCTACTTCAACGAGAACGGCTCGTTCTCCTCCACCGGCTACGCCCGGAAAAATTTCACCGGAAACGACGGTCAACAGGAAGGGTATGTTCGCTATGACACGACGCTGCTGATAACCCGTGAGGATGACGCGACCACCTTGAGCGCGGGGGACGTGATCAGCAATGCCCTGAGCTGGACCTCCAGCGTGCGGATGGGCGGTATTAGCTACGGACGTGATTTCTCCCTGCGCCCGGACCTGGTGACATGGCCGCTGCCGGAGTTTTCGGGTGAAGCCGCGGTGCCTACCTCGGTGGATCTGTTTATCAACGGCTATCGCTCTGGCTCAACCCAGCTTCAGCCTGGCCCCTTCACCCTGACCAATCTGCCCTATATCAACGGTGCCGGGGATGCGGTGCTGGTCACCACCGATGCGCTGGGCCGTCAGGTGAGTACCACGCTACCGTTTTATGTCACCAGCGATTTGCTCAAACAAGGGCTGAGTGACGGCGCCGTGACGCTCGGCAGCCTGCGCCGTAACTATGGCATCAGGAATTTTGACTACGGTCCTGCTGCCGGTAGCGGCTCGTATCGCTACGGGGTGACCGACTGGCTGACGCTGGAGGGCCATGCGGAAGGGGCGCAGGAGCTGGCGCTGGGCGGGGCAGGGACGGTGATCAAACTCGGCCAGTTTGGCGTAGTGAACACCTCTTACTCACAAAGCCGCATGCGCGGAGACAACGGCGGGCAAATCAACTGGGGTTACCAGTACAATACCAGCGAGTTCAGCGTGGCCACCCAGCACACGCGTCGCGATCGCGGTTTTGGCAATCTTGCCCTTTATGACCAGCCGACGGTCTATGACGAAAACGACAAACCCATCGCCAGCTTTAGCCGCAATACGGACCAGTATTCCCTGACGTTTAATATGGGGCAGTACGGCAATATTGGCGCGGCCTGGATCGGCGTAGAGAGCTTTGACGGCCAAAAAACGGAGCTGCTGAATCTCTCGTGGAGCCGAAATCTGTGGGGCGCAAGCAGTATTTACCTGGCCGGCAGCCGGGACCAGCAGCGGGGGGACTGGACGGTTGCGCTCTCGCTGCAGGTGCCGCTGGGCGCACGCGACAGCGCTGCCGTCACCGTTGAGAACACCCCGGATGCGGGCAGCACGCAGCGGATTAACTATAACCACTCCATGCCTTCTGACGGTGGTTTTAGCTGGAACATGGCCTGGGCAAATCAGTCAAAATCCAGTGATTATCAGCAGGGTACGCTGGGCTGGCGCAATAACAACATCGAACTGCAGGGCGGTGGCTACGGCGAAAGAGACACCATGACCTGGTGGGGCGAGGCAATGGGCGCGATTGTCCTGATGGACGGAGAGCTGTTTGCGGCGAACAAAATCAACGATGCGTTTGTGGTGATCAGCACCGACGGTCATCCGGACGTGCCCGTCAGCTATGAGAACCAGCCCGTGGGTAAAACGAATAACAACGGTTACCTGCTGGTCAGCGGGGTGTCGGCGTATTACCCGGCAAGCTACCGGATTGATACGCTGAATCTGCCTGCGGATACCCGGCTGAAAGAGACAGAGCGGCGGATTGCCATCCGTCGTCACAGCGGTTATCTGGTGGATTTCCCGATGGAGCAGGAGAGAGTGGCAAGCGTCATTCTACATGATGCGCGCGGGCAAGCGATTCCGGTTGGAAGCCAGGTGCGGCGAGCCTCGCGCAGTAATGCGGTGGTGGGCTATGACGGGATCGCCTGGCTGGAGAATCTCAGCGACGTCAATCCGCTTGAGGTGATCACGCCTGCCGGGAAGCGCTGCACGGCGACCCTGAACGTGGGGCCTAATCCGCAGCATAAGCTGCAAACCTACGGTCCGCTGGTGTGTCGGGAGGGCCCGTGAAACGCTGGCTGCTGTTGATGCTGCTGCTGTTCTCCTGCGGGGGCTGGGCGGCGTGTACCATCAGTACGGTCAATGCCTCGTTTGGTAGCGTCACGTCGTTTGCGCTTAGCGGCACCGGGGAGGTGGAGACCACCGGTACGCTGGTGGTGGCATGCGATGCGGTACTGAATGTTCTGACCAACGATTCGGTGACGTTGAATTACACCGCGGCGTCGGTTTCGGGCAACAGCCGCGCCAACCTGAAACGCACCGACGACACGAGTATTACGGATGTGATCCCCACCCGGCTGTGTGGATTATCGGGTTGTGCGAGCAGTAGCGAAGTGCAGATAAGTAAATCGTATACCTGGAGCGGTAACACCCTGCTGGGGTTGCTTGGCTCAAAGCGGTACAACATACCGCTCTATTTTCGCACCGTCGCCGGGCAAAACGTGACGGCCGGGCCTTACCAGGTGCTGTTGACCTTCAGCATCAATTACAACGTCTGTGCCGTCGGTCTTGGAAGCCTTTGTACGTCTCCCCAGTCGGGAACCGCAACAACCAGTATTCTGCTGAACATGACCGTCACCAATGACTGCAGCGCCATGACCACGCCGGACGTGAACTTTAACAGCGCGCCGCTGGTGCAAAGTTTCCCCACCGTCTCGCAGGCCATTGCCGTGACCTGTACTAAAGGCAGCACCTACACCATTGGCATTAATAATGGTGCCAACGCCCTGAACAACGTACGGCGTATGGTGAGCGGCAGCAACTTCCTCAGTTATGACATTTATAAAGAAGCCACCACCAACCGCTGGGGCGGCAGCGGTGCCGAACGCTGGACCAGCGCGACCGCGTCCCAGGTCAGCACCGACGGTTTACTGCGCACCTACAACTACACCGCGAAGGTCCTGACCAGTCAGACTACGCCGCCCGCTGGCACCTACACCGATACGCTGATTGTTGACGTCGCGTTTTAGTCCACGCTTTTCCCTTTCGCAAATGTAAAGTTCCTGTGGCCTGTGCCGATAACACCGTTAATAAATCTATGAGAAGGTGTTGTATGTTGAACCGTATCCGCGTTGTCACAATGCTTATGATGGTGCTGGTCATTTTCGCACTACTTCAGCTTATCTCCGGCGGGCTTTTTTTCTCGTCATTAAAACAGAACCAGGACAGTTTCGCCGCCTCGAACGATCTTCGCCTGCAGCAGAGTGAACTCACCTCGACGTGGGATCTGATGCTGCAAACGCGTATCAACCTGAGCCGCTCGTCCGCGCGCATGATGATGGACCCTAACAATCAGCAGAGCAGCGCGAAGACCGATCTGTTGAAAAATGCCCGCGCCACCCTGGCTGACGCCGCAAAACACTACGCCGCCTTCAAACAGATCGCGCCGCAGCCTGCTATGGCGCAGGTTAGCCAGAATATTGATGAAAAATACACTGCCTACTTTGCTGGCCTGACGGAGCTGATCCAGTTCCTGGAGAGCGGCAACATGGACGCCTATTTCGCACAGCCCACGCAGGGGATGCAAAACGCACTCGGCGCCGCGCTCGGGGAATATGCGAAGGCCAGTGGCGATCTGTATCACTCGGCCTTTACGGAAAGCCAGAATGACTACCGCTTTGCGAAATGGCAGATGGCGGCGATGGCGCTGGCGCTGGTTATTGTCCTGGTCGCGGTGTGGTACGGCATTCGCCACATCCTGCTGAATCCTCTCGGTCGCGTCATTGCCCACATTCGTGAAATTGCCAGTGGCGATCTAACCAAAACGCTGGCCGTTTCCGGGCGCAATGAGATTACCGAACTGGCTAACAGCGTTGACCATATGCAGCGTTCGCTCATCGATACCGTCGCCAACGTGCGTAGCGGCACGGATGCCATCTATACCGGCACCAGCGAAATTGCGATGGGGAATAACGATCTCTCATCCCGTACCGAGCAGCAGGCGTCCGCGCTGGAAGAGACCGCTGCCAGCATGGAGCAGCTCACCGCAACCGTGAAGCAGAACGCCGATAACGCCCGTCAGGCCTCTCAGCTGGCTGAAAGCGCCTCCGAGACGGCGCAGCGCGGCGGCCGCGTGGTGGATGGCGTGGTGAAAACCATGCACGAAATTGCCGACAGCTCGAAGAAAATCGCCGACATCATCAGCGTCATCGACGGCATCGCCTTCCAGACCAATATTCTGGCGCTGAACGCCGCCGTGGAAGCGGCGAGGGCGGGTGAGCAGGGTCGCGGGTTTGCGGTGGTTGCCGGGGAAGTGCGCAACCTGGCCAGCCGCAGCGCCAACGCGGCGAAAGAGATTAAGGCCCTGATTGAAGACTCCGTCTCCCGCGTGGATACCGGCTCGGTACTGGTGGAAAGCGCCGGGGAGACCATGAATGACATCGTGAATGCTGTTACCCGCGTAACGGACATCATGGGTGAAATCGCCTCTGCATCTGATGAGCAGAGTCGTGGTATCGACCAGGTTGCCCTGGCGGTATCGGAAATGGATCGCGTGACACAACAAAACGCCGCGCTGGTGCAGGAGTCCGCGGCCGCGGCCGCTGCACTTGAAGACCAGGCGAGCCGTCTGAAGATGGCCGTCTCGGCGTTTCGTCTCGCTTCACTCGCTGGAAATACGGTCACTGCGCAAGCCACGTATAAAGCGCCTGCCGCCGAATCGACGGCAACTCGCCTGCGTGCTGCACCGACCGGACAAGATGAAAACTGGGAAACATTTTGACTGACAATTAAACCGCGGCTGCTTGCCGCTTGATGGGAGCGTGGATGTTAAATCGTATTCGTATCTCGACCACACTGTTTTTGATTCTGATCCTTTGCGGTGTGTTGCAGGTTGGCAGTAACGGGTTGTCTTTTTGGGCGTTTCGCGATGGCTATCAGAATTTGCAGGAAGTTGAGGCGAGTAATCAGCAGCGCTCCGCACTGGCACAAACGCGTGCCGTGCTGTTGCAGGCAAGCACTGCGCTGAACAAGGCAGGCACCTTAACCGCGCTGAGCTATCCGCCGGATGACATTAAAGCGCTGATGGCCACCGCGCGAAGCAGCCTGAAACAGGCTGGCGCACAGTTTAACGCTTTCACGGCGCAGGCGGCGGGCAGCGAGAAAGAGCACGCGCTGAAAGCCGCCATGAAGAAGAACTTTGAACAGTGGTACAGCGATCTGGACCACCAGGCGACCTGGCTTGAGAACAACCAGCTCTCGGACTTTATGACCGCGCCGGTGCAGGCCTCACAGGATGCGTTCGACGGCAGCTTTAACGCGTGGCAGCAGGATATTAACCAGTCTGTTCAACGTGCAGAGGAAGACAGCCGTATCAGCTATCACATGTCGGGTGTGATCTTTGGCGTCGTCGTGATTCTGGCGGGGCTACTGACCGGTGGGGCACTGCTCTGGTCACGCAAAATGATTGTGCAGCCGCTGGCGATTATCAGCAGCCACTTCGACAGTATTGCGAAGGGCGATCTGGCGCGTCCGGTGGCGGTGTTCGGTAAGAACGAAATTTCGGCGATCTTTGCCAGCCTGAAGGCGATGCAGGGTGCCCTGCGGGAAACCGTCTCCGATGTGCGTCAGGGCAGTTATGCCATGCACACCGGGATCTCAGAGATTGCGGCAGGCAACAACGATCTCTCTTCCCGCACCGAGCAGCAGGCGGCCTCGCTGGCGCAGACGGCGGCCAGCATGGAGCAGCTGACCGCGACGGTCAGCCAGAACGCCGATAACGCGCGTCAGGCGTCTGACCTGTCAAAACAGGCGGCAATGACGGCGAAAAAAGGGGGCGATCAGGCCTCTCACGTTGCCAGCACCATGCAGGAGATTGCCACCAGCTCGCAAAAGATTGGTGACATCATCAGCGTGATCGACGGTATCGCGTTCCAGACCAACATTCTGGCGCTGAATGCCGCGGTAGAAGCGGCGCGCGCCGGTGAGCAGGGGCGTGGGTTTGCGGTCGTGGCGGGGGAAGTGCGTAACCTGGCCAGCCGCAGCGCCAACGCGGCGAAAGAGATTAAGGTCCTGATTGAAGAGTCGGTATCACGCGTCCAGCAAGGCTCAGCCCTGGTGGATACGGCGGCGCATACCATGCATGAGATCGTCACCTCCGTCACGCGGGTTAACGACATCATGGGCGAGATTGCGTCTGCGTCGGACGAACAGCGTCGCGGCATTGAGCAGGTAGCTCAGGCCGTCAGCCAGATGGATCAGGTGACGCAACAGAATGCCTCGTTAGTTGAGGAAGCGGCAGCGGCAACCGATCAGCTGGCCAGCCAGGCGGATCGTCTCACCGGACTGGTCGCGGTATTTAATGTGAAAGAGCACGTTGAAGCAGTAACAGAAGTCGGGCGGTCGCAGGCCGTGCCAGTTGTATCCTGAATGTAATTAAGAAGGCGCTATGACATCACCAATGCCCCCTGGGCAAACGTCATTATTGTTGCAGATGACACAGCGCCTCGCGCTGTCCGACGCGCATTTTCGTCGGATATGTCAGTTAATCTACCAGCGTGCAGGGATCGTGCTTGCGGATCATAAGCGGGACATGGTCTACAACCGTCTGGTGCGGCGCTTGCGTACGCTGGGGCTGGATGATTTTGGTCGCTATCTGAGCATGCTCGAAGCCAACCAGAACAGCGCAGAGTGGCAGGCTTTTATCAACTCGTTAACCACTAACCTGACGGCCTTTTTCCGCGAAGCCCACCACTTCCCGGTACTGGCCGAGCACGCGCGGCGTCGTATCGGGGAGTATCGCGTCTGGAGTGCGGCCGCCTCGACCGGTGAAGAACCGTACTCGCTGGCAATCACACTTGCCGACACGCTTGGGATGGCGCCCGGGCGCTGGAAGGTTTACGCCAGCGATATCGACACCGAGGTGCTGGAGAAGGCGCGCAACGGCGTGTATCGCCAGGACGAACTGAAAACGCTGTCGCCGCAGCAGTTGCAGCGATATTTCATGCGTGGGACAGGCCCGCATGAAGGCCTGGTACGCGTACGCCAGGAGCTGGCGAATTGCGTCGAATTCGCGCCCGTTAACCTGCTGGACAAGCAGTACAACGTGCCGGGGCCATTCGACGCCATTTTTTGCCGTAACGTCATGATCTATTTTGATAAAACGACGCAACAGGACATTCTGCGTCGGTTTGTTCCGTTGCTCAAGCCTGACGGTTTACTGTTTGCCGGGCACTCGGAAAACTTCAGCAACCTCGCGCGAGAGTTTAGCCTGCGTGGGCAAACGGTATATGCGCTGAGTAAGGAAAAAGCATGAGTAAAATCAGGGTATTGTCTGTCGACGATTCAGCGCTGATGCGTCAGATCATGACTGAAATCATCAATAGCCACAGCGACATGGAGATGGTAGCAACGGCGCCCGATCCGCTGGTCGCGCGGGATTTAATTAAAAAATATAACCCCGACGTGCTCACGCTGGATGTCGAGATGCCGCGCATGGATGGCATCGATTTCCTGGAGAAATTGATGCGGCTGCGGCCGATGCCGGTGGTGATGGTCTCCTCCCTGACCGGGAAAGGATCGGAAATCACCCTGCGCGCGCTGGAGCTGGGGGCGGTAGATTTTGTCACCAAACCGCAGCTCGGTATTCGCGAGGGGATGCTGGCGTATAGCGAGATGATCGCGGAGAAAATTCGTACCGCATCGCGGGCAAAACTGGCGGCCCATAAGCCAATGGCCGCCCCGGCAACCCTGAAGGCCGGCCCGTTACTCAGCTCGGAAAAACTGCTGGTGATTGGGGCGTCAACCGGAGGAACAGAGGCAATTCGTCATGTACTCCAGCCATTGCCGCTTTCAAGTCCGGGTATTCTGATTACCCAGCATATGCCGCCAGGCTTTACCCGCTCGTTCGCCGAACGCCTGAATAAGCTGTGTCAGATCAGCGTGAAAGAGGCGGAAGACGGCGAGCGAGTGCTCCCGGGACATGCCTATATCGCCCCGGGTGATAAGCATATGGAGCTGGCGCGCAGCGGTGCAAACTATCAAATCAAAATTCATGACGGACCGCCGGTCAACCGGCACCGTCCGTCGGTGGATGTGCTGTTTCATTCGGTGGCGAAACATGCGGGGCGCAACGCCGTTGGGGTGATCCTGACGGGGATGGGCAACGATGGTGCCGCCGGAATGCTTGCAATGCACCAGGCTGGCGCCTGGACGATTGCGCAGAATGAAGCAAGTTGTGTGGTGTTCGGCATGCCGCGCGAGGCCATCAATATGGGTGGCGTGAGCGAAGTGGTCGATCTTAGCCAGGTAAGCCAGCAGATGCTGGCGAAAATCAGTGCCGGACAGGCAATACGTATTTGACTCAGGAGTATTATTTTATGGCGGATAAAGAGCTTAAGTTTTTGGTTGTGGATGACTTTTCCACCATGCGTCGCATTGTGCGCAACCTGCTGAAAGAGCTGGGCTTCAACAACGTTGAAGAAGCAGAAGACGGCGTTGATGCGCTGAACAAACTGCAGGCGGGTGGGTTTGGTTTTGTTATCTCCGACTGGAACATGCCAAACATGGACGGTCTGGAGCTGCTGAAAACCATTCGTGCCGATGCGGGAATGGCGTCCTTGCCGGTTCTGATGGTCACCGCAGAAGCGAAAAAAGAGAACATCATTGCTGCTGCACAGGCGGGCGCAAGCGGCTATGTGGTGAAGCCATTCACCGCGGCAACCCTGGAAGAGAAGCTCGGTAAGATCTTCGAGAAACTCGGCATGTGAGGTGATGGAAATGTTGCAACCTGCTATGAAACCCGTTGAAGAACACTCGCCGAGCGATATCATCGTCCGTATTGGCAGTCTGACGCGCATGCTGCGTGACAGCCTGCGTGAGCTGGGTCTGGATCAGGCGATTGCGGAAGCGGCGGAAGCGATTCCTGACGCGCGAGATCGTCTGGACTACGTTGTGCAGATGACCGCCCAGGCGGCAGAACGTGCGCTGAACAGCGTTGAAGCGTCGCAGCCCCATCAGGATGCGATGGAAAAAGGCGCGAAAGCGCTGACCCAACGCTGGGACGAGTGGTTCGAGAACCCGATCGAGCTGGCGAATGCCCGTGAGCTGGTGACCGATACCCGTCAGTTCCTGGGGGATGTGCCGGGCCACACCAGCTTCACCAACGCCCAACTGCTGGATATCATGATGGCGCAAGATTTCCAGGACCTGACGGGTCAGGTGATCAAGCGCATGATGGATGTGATTCAGGAGATTGAACGCCAGCTGCTGATGGTTCTGCTGGAGAACATCCCGGAACCGGCAGCCCGTCCAAAACGCGAGAACGAAAGCCTGCTCAATGGCCCACAGCTCGACGCCAGCAAAGCGGGCGTGGTGGCAAGCCAGGATCAGGTTGACGATCTGCTGGACAGCCTCGGCTTCTGATTGGTGCCGTTACCCTCAGGTTGCCTGCGTAACCTGAGGGTCTGTTCTAGCGCAGATCCATCTTCACCGTGACGTTTCCTTCGAAGCTCCCCGGTGCGGGCGTGGCATCCGTGGTGCTGACGGGAACCGCCTGTATTTTAACGCTGCCGTTTCCCTGCTCGTCCAGATTTACTGGAAATGCATAAGTCCCATCCAGCGCCACGTTCTGGCTATTTTCGTCGTACACCCGCACGCCCAGATCGTCCCTTTCAAGCAGCTTAGCAATGTAGGGCGTACTGCTATCCACTATGCCCTGGTCGGCCGTCAGGGTGAGCTTTATCCGGTCATTATTACCAACGGCGTTATCGTCACAGTGGTAGTTAATATCGACGCTTTTTAGGGCATAGCCCTGAGGCGGTTGCCCTTTGCGGGTAAACTGTTTACTGACGATGCTGCCAAACTGGACTTCAATCGTGCTGCCTGCGTTGATGGTGCAGCTCAGCGGTGCAGAAAGGGTGCCGCCAAACCAGATATCAGAGACATGTTCTGCCTGAGTGGCGTCGCAGCTTCCACCGGTGCCAATATAAAGGCAGGCGTAGTTTTGGGCGATGAGCGTCGCCGGGATCACCTCTTCACCCAGTATCGGTTTTTTTATGTGCAGCAGCACGGCCACGACGTTCCAGCGAAACTTGCGTTTCGATGCGGCACCACCGTCAGGCCGGGAGTCATTGCTGCATACGTCGCTTTCTTCTTCTGTTTTGGACAGGCTCGATTCGAGCACGGTAAGCATATTTCCCCGCGGGGTCGGGTACTCATTGATCGGGATTGGGGTGAGCGAGCTGCCGTCCGGGGAGTTAATCGCATCCGCATAGCCAGTAATGTGGGCATCAATTTTATCCGTAAGATAGCCAGTACCGCTGGTGCCGGGGTTAAGGGGGCTGCCAGCCAGGGTTTTTTCGTAGACGGTGCTTGACGAAAACATGTTTCCCGGGCACGTGCAGTTTGCTTCCAGGTCGGCACCTGCGCCGACCAGGTGACCCGGAATATCATAATCGTTGTTTGCAACGTTTTCCGTCGATGTAAATTCATGATGGTAATCAATGGAATACGTCTGTGGGGCTCCGAAACAATTTTTGAGTACCGTGACGGCGCCGAAAGACCCCGTCGATACCAGCATCAGCGTGCTGGTCAGAGAAACCGTAAGGGTCCGTCTTTTCATTTTAGTGAGCATAAGCTGTTTCCTGCTGACAAAGCGCGCGGGTTGAACGGATACCGTTAGGGCTCTCCGTGTATCCCTCTGCCTGCTGTAAAATATGGGCGACGCACTGTTGGTCTGGCGCTTTTCCCCATTTCACCGTGAGCTGTGTGGGCTCGCCGACGCCGGCCAGGTATACCGTGCTGGTATCGTCCACGATGCCGCTCAGGTCCGCGTTCGCGCTGGTGACGATTGCGCCAAAGGGGACGCGTTGATTGCCGGGGCGGGTTAACGCGATCAGCATCCGATAACCAACGTGCGCATCGAACCGGCTTTCAACGGCGGCATTACGTGAAGGGATCACCCGGATTGACGTATCGCTGCTCTCCACGTTTTCGGGCAGGCTTGCGGTGTCGATACGAATCGCATTTTCCTGATACGGCGTCAGGGACGGGATAACGGCGTTACCCAGCCAGTCTGTCTGAATACCCTGCTGGTTCTGGAAGCGTACACCGGAGGCGCCGTTGGCATTGACAATGGCAAACTGGCTCCCTAACGGCTGCGCCAGCGTAACGCCGCGCGGGTGTGCAACAATGGCCCCGCTGATCCCGTAGTTCATCTGCTCCGCGCTGCCGGAAGAGGCGTAATAACCGGCATTCAGGTTGGCGTATTGAGAACGATAGGTACCATATACGCTGCTGGTATCCTCCCCATCGTGATTAGAATGGCTTTGCTGCAGCGAATAGCTTAAACGTTCGTCGTCCAGCAGCGTTCCGTTGACGCCGATATTGTGTCGGGTGTAGCCATTTTTGGTGTTGCTGATGTTATAGCTACTCCACGCGCGGGGGAGCCAGCGAGTTAGCGGCACGCTAAAGCCGAAGGAGACCATCCGGTCTGCCTCCTCGTCGTTCGTTTTACTGTAGGTATATGCCAGGTGATAACTCACCCCAGACAGAACGGTGTTAAAACCTAACGACAGGCTGCGTTCTTTTTTCGACGTCCCCCAGTAGTCCTGCTGGTAGCCGTTAAGATAGAGACTGACGCCAGCAAGGTTCTGGCTGATACTGGCCTGAACGCGGTTGCGTTTGTTATAGCGGAAGAGCAAATCGTTATCGTGTCCGTCCTGCTTCTGATTAGCGTCAGCAAAGCTGTAATACCCGCGACTCGAGTAGCGATAACTGCCAAGCGTGAAATTGGTATCGGTGGCGTCAATTTTCCCCGAATAGAGTACGCGCCAGGACTGGCCGACATGCTTGCTGCCGTCGTCAAGCGTGGTATCGGCGGCGGTGACGTCTGTAGAGAGCGAACCCAGCGGCCCCAGCGCGATGCCAGCGCCCGTATTGAGGGCATTATAGTCTTGCGAAAGGGTTAGCCCGCCAAACCAGGTCAGCAGATTGTTGACGCCGTAGATGACGCTCCCCTGAAGGAAGTCGGGCTCCTTTTGGTCACTCCCGCTGTCTGCGCGATAACGGCCCGCCGTCAATTCATACTTCATGTGCCCCGGGCGCTGCATAATGGCGATGCTTGAGTAGGGTTGAGTAAAGTGATGTTCGGTGCCGTCGGCCTCTTTCACCGTCACTTCCAGGTCGCCGCTGTTGGTGGTGGAGTAAAGGTCGTTGATCTCAAACGCCCCGGGGGCAACGTTCTGCTGGTAGATGAGATATCCGTTCTGGCGCACCGAGACGACCGCATTCGAGCTGGCGACGCCGCGAATGACCGGTGCATAGCCGCGTTGGCTATAGGGCAACATTTCTTCGTCCGTGGCGAGATTGACGCCCCGATACTGCAGGCTGTCGAACACTTCGCCGCGCGTGCTGCTCTCGCCCGCGGTGAACTGCGCTCTCAGCGCGTCGATGTCGTGCTGCAGGAACGTGTTGATGTTATCCCACTGTGAATCGCCGTCCGATTTGCTCCACGTTGAGTAGTTTCGAAGACGCCAGCCGCCCAGGTTCGCCCCGGTACGCAAATTCAGATAGCGGCTTTCTGTGCTGTCCTCGCGATCTTCTTTGCTTTGCGAGCCCGACAGCGAATAATCGCTGAACAGGACGGGAACACCATCGTCCCAGCGCGAGGGATCGATAAAATCGCGACCGTTATCAGCCAGCGCGGCCTGGGGGATGCTCAACCTAAGCGTCATTGTTGAGAAATCAAGCTCTGCAGACGCCTGTGGAATATAGTTATCCAGCGACTCTGGGAGCGTTTCCTCCGCCGGACGCTTCAGCAACGGAGGATAACGGTCGATATTAATGCCCCAGGCGCGCAGCATCGCGGGGCTCAATTGGGGGATCAGGCGCCCGTCAGATCTGCTGACGTAGCGAATGTTGGCATCCTTCAGCCTGCGATCGTTGATTGTGATGACGGAAGAGTAGGTGCCGGGCAACTGGGCATTCGATTTTGTAAAAAGCGAGAGGTCGATATCCTGCTGCATCAGCATGTCCCCTTCGAGTGAGGAAGGGGAAAAGAGATACTCCCGGGCATCTGCGGAAAAAATCATTAACATCAGGGTACTCGCCAGACAGCGGGTAACCGAATTCAGCCGAAAGGTTCCGCCAACAGGCAAGAAATTACGTCCTGCAATCATTCTGTCGTTTATCCCCTGGTCAGATTGAACGTGTATTTTTCGGAGGCATTGCCGTAATCGGTAATGCACCGCCAACTGACGTCATTCGCCGATGCAGCGTCGGGAAGAGGGATATCAACGCGTGATGCTGGCCCCACCATATCGGCGCTTTCGAGCTTCTGCGAGCCTAGCGAGAGAGAGTCAAAAACGGTGTAAAACGCACTGTCGTTTATCACCGTCAGCTGCTGTCCCTGGCGAACGAAGCGCAGATTCTTGCAGGACTCGCCTGGCGTCCCGTTGAGCCCCACGGGACGCCAGAACAGCTTCAGTCGCGTTTTGTAGATGAGTCGTAGCACGTTTTTATCGGCATCCTCTGCGGCGGTTGCGGGCACCGTGCGGACATTCAAATAAAACAGCGACTCTTTGTCTTTCGGTAACGGGCTGCCGTTCCAGGTGATTCGCAGGCTTTGCTCTTTTTGAGGATCGAGACGAAAGAGGGGGGGCGTGACAATAAAGGGCCCACGCGTTTTGCCATCGCCAGTGTCGGTCCAGGTCTGGATCAGCCAGGGCAATTCTTTTTCACTGTTCGTAAGCGGCAGGGCAACTTCCTTTTTTGCAGCATCGTAAATTATGCGGGTGCGGCCGATTTGTATTCCCGCGGCGTGACAAAACGAACTTGTTATGACGGGAAGGCATAATAAAAACAGCAGGGATGTGCGCACGGGAAACCCTTATTGGAGCAGGTTGAAATAATGATAATAGTCCGCTTTCGGACTATTATCGGAGCATGACGCATTACGTGTCATTATCTAATCAGTGGCATGCTGAATATTAGATAAACAGGTATTAACGATATAAAATATTCACCGTCATATCCGCATCGGCAGGGCCAGCGGTCACCGTTGCGGCAAATGACTTATAGCGGGCGTTAAAGTCGGCTTTAATGGTATCGGTAGTACGGGTGGCCAGTTGAATATAAACCTGTCCTTCTGCCCCATCCATGGTGATAAGTTGAGTGTCTTTGCCCGCCGGGCTAACGGCGACGCCGATACCTGTGGCGGCGGTCTCACCGGTGGTGGTGATTTTGCTGACATCCAGCAGCGTAGAGGTATTGGTAAGGGTCGTCGTACCGTTAAAGGTGAGTTGTACTGCCGGCAGCCCATCGCTCTTTACCGGGCAGTTTGCGAGCGTAATCGAGAACGGGGTCAGGGAAGATTCAGTTCCGACCGCCTTAAAAAGAGATTTAGGGTACGTCCCCAGAGGGACCGTACTGTCCGTGCCGCTATCACCCTGAATGGTGCAGCTCGGTTCAATAATTTCTCCCGTAAAGTGGACCGTCCCCGCATTCATTTCGGCAGCAAAACTGCCCATCGAAATGGCCGCAAGTACTGCGCCAGCCATAAAGTTATTTTTGAAATCCATCTGCAAAAACTCCTGAGTTTAAAAACATGTTAGGTATTCAATTTAATATTTTGGCTCAATTGACACCGTGCAGAAGTATAGCGGGTAATTTCCTTCAAGTAATTGCGGGTCAAGATTAATATTAATTATTATAACCGTCATGAAAAATATTTTAATACTGGAGAAAAACCATCATTGATATAAATCAATTATAATTTTTTCGATTTAATATTATCCATAAGTATATTTTGATCAAAAAATAGACGTATTTTGATGATGAAACAGGCCAACTCAGTTTTTAAAAATTTTATATTTATTTTTATTAAAAACACTTTTAAAAAATAATCAGTATTAAAAAGTGATTGCCAAACTTGAGTTGTGCGTTTTTTGAACGGCAAACGGCCTCGCTACAGCGTTTAATCGTTAAAGTGGTTAACAGGGCATGATTATAGGGGTTTATCTACCCATTGGCGATAACCTCCCGTGGCAAGATAACCGTGACGTAATGGGCTGAGCATGCACTGTGGCAGAAGAGAACGACGACAAAACGGAAGCCCCCACACCCCACCGACTTGAAAAAGCGCGTGAGGAAGGGCAGATCCCCCGATCCCGAGAATTGACCTCCCTGCTGATCCTTGTCGTAGGGGTGTGCATTATCTGGTGGGGTGGGGAGTCGCTCGCCCGCAAGCTGGCGGGAATGCTCTCAACTGGCTTACGTTTTGACCACAGTATGGTCAATGACCCGAATCTGATCCTCAGCCAGATTATTCAGTTAATAAAAGGGGCCATGGTTGCGCTGCTGCCCTTAATTACCGGCGTGGTGCTGGTGGCGCTAGTCTCTCCAGTCATGCTGGGCGGTCTGGTGTTTAGCGGAAAATCACTGCAGCCCAAATTTTCGAAGCTGAACCCACTGCCGGGCATTGCGAAAATGTTTTCGGCGCAGACCGGGGCCGAGCTGCTCAAGGCTATTCTCAAATCGGTGCTGATGGGCAGTTCTGCCGGGTTCTTCCTCTGGTATCACTGGCCCGAAATGATGCGCCTCATCAGCGAGTCGCCCCTTACTGCCATGAGTAACGCCCTGAATCTGGTTGGGCTCTGCGCGCTGCTGGTGGTGCTCAGCATTATCCCGATGGTCGGTTTTGACGTTATCTTCCAGCTTTATAGCCATTTCAAGAAACTGCGGATGTCACGTCAGGATATCCGTGACGAATATAAGCAGATGGAAGGTGACCCGCACGTTAAAGGGCGTATCCGTCAGATGCAGCGTGCTGCCGCTCGTCGGCGCATGATGGAGGATGTGCCGAAGGCGGATGTCATCGTCACCAACCCGACACACTATTCCGTTGCCTTGCGCTACGACGAAAATAAGATGAGCGCGCCGAAAGTGGTGGCGAAAGGGGCGGGGCTGATCGCACTTCGTATCCGGGAAATTGGCACCGAAAACCGCGTGCCGATCCTGGAAGCTCCACCGCTGGCGCGTGCCTTATACCGCCATGCGGAAATCGGACAACAGATCCCGGGACAACTCTACGCCGCGGTGGCGGAAGTGCTGGCCTGGGTATGGCAGTTGAAACGCTGGCGTCTGGCCGGGGGTCAACGGCCTGTGAAACCTGAGAACCTTCCGGTGCCTGCCGCGCTGGATTTTATGAACGAGAAGGACACTGATGGCTAATCTGGTGGCAATGTTGCGCCTGCCCGGCAACCTGAAATCGACCCAATGGCAGATCCTCGCCGGGCCGATTCTCATCCTGTTAATTTTGTCGATGATGGTTCTGCCGCTCCCGGCATTCATCCTCGATCTGCTGTTCACGTTTAATATTGCGCTCTCCATTATGGTGCTGCTGGTGGCGATGTTCACTCAGCGGACCCTGGAGTTTGCCGCGTTCCCGACCATTCTGCTGTTTACCACTCTGCTGCGACTGGCGCTGAACGTGGCGTCCACGCGTATCATTCTGATGGAAGGACACACCGGCGCGGCAGCAGCAGGTAAAGTGGTGGAGGCCTTCGGCCACTTCCTGGTCGGCGGTAATTTCGCTATCGGTATCGTGGTATTCGTTATCCTCGTGATCATCAACTTTATGGTTATCACCAAAGGTGCCGGACGTATTGCGGAAGTGGGCGCCCGTTTTGTGCTGGACGGGATGCCGGGCAAGCAGATGGCGATCGACGCCGATCTGAATGCCGGGTTAATCGCGGAAGATGAAGCCAAAAAACGCCGTGCGGAAGTCACTCAGGAAGCGGACTTCTACGGATCCATGGACGGTGCGAGTAAGTTTGTGCGCGGTGACGCCATCGCGGGCATTCTGATCATGGTGATTAACGTAGTGGGCGGCCTTCTGGTGGGGGTATTGCAGCACGGCATGGACATGGGCCACGCGGCGGAAAGCTACACGCTGCTGACTATTGGTGATGGTCTGGTCGCGCAGATCCCGGCGCTGGTCATCTCCACGGCGGCGGGCGTGATTGTCACCCGCGTGAGTACCGATCAGGACGTTGGCGAGCAGATGGTTGGCCAGCTCTTCAGTAACCCGCGCGTAATGCTGCTGGCCGCTGCCGTTCTGGGTCTGCTTGGTCTGGTACCGGGCATGCCAAACCTCGTCTTCCTGCTGTTTACGGCGGGTCTGCTGGGCCTAGCCTGGTGGATGCGTGGCCGTGAAACCCAACCGGCGGCGGATCCGGTTCCGGTGAAAATGCCGGAGAATACTCAGGCCGTCGAGGCGACGTGGAACGACGTGCAGCTGGAAGATTCCCTGGGAATGGAAGTGGGGTATCGCCTGATCCCGATGGTGGATTTTCAGCAGGATGGCGAGCTGCTTGGCCGTATCCGCAGTATCCGTAAAAAATTCGCTCAGGATATGGGCTTCCTGCCGCCGGTGGTTCACATCCGTGACAATATGGATCTGCCGCCTGCGCGCTACCGTATTCTGATGAAAGGGGTCGAAATTGGCAGCGGCGATGCCTACCCGGGGCGCTGGCTGGCCATTAACCCTGGCACCGCGGCAGGCACGCTGCCGGGCGAGCAAACCGTCGATCCGGCCTTTGGTCTGGCGGCCATCTGGATTGAAAGTGCGCTGAAAGAGCAGGCGCAAATCCAGGGGTATACGGTGGTCGAAGCCAGTACCGTGGTGGCAACCCATCTTAATCATCTGATTGGGCAATTCTCGGCAGAGCTGTTTGGTCGTCAGGAAGCGCAGCAGCTTCTCGACCGCGTGACGCAGGAGATGCCGAAGCTGACGGAAGATCTGGTCCCGGGCGTGCTGACGTTAACCACGCTGCACAAGGTGCTGCAAAACCTGCTCGAGGAAAAAGTGCCGATCCGCGATATGCGAACCATTCTGGAAACCCTTGCCGAGCATGCGCCGCTGCAAAGCGATCCGCACGAGCTGACGGCGGTGGTGCGCGTGGCGCTGGGGCGCGCAATCACGCAGCAGTGGTTCCCGGGAACCGGAGAAGTGCAGGTGATTGGCCTCGACACGCCGCTTGAACGTCTGCTGCTGCAGGCTCTGCAGGGCGGGGGCGGCCTGGAGCCAGGTCTGGCGGATCGCCTGCTGGAGCAGACCCAGGAGGCGCTGGCACGTCAGGAGATGCTGGGGGCGCCACCGGTGCTGCTGGTCAACCATGCGCTGCGTCCGCTGCTGTCGCGCTTCCTGCGTCGCAGCCTGAACCAGCTGGTGGTGCTGTCGAATATGGAGTTGTCGGATAACCGTCATATCCGCATGACGGCGACGATTGGAGGAAAATAATGGCTAAATGGCTTTGGATTATGCTCTTCCCGCTGGCGGCACAGGCGGCCGGGGAAGGCGCCTGGCAGGCAAGCAGCATGGGCGTGACCCTGAGCAACCGGGGTGTCGCCATGTCTTCTACTCCGCTGTCGCCCTCTGAAGCGGTTTCCGGTCTGATGGGGATGGTGGTCTGGAATTACAGACTGATTGGCCCAACGCCAGCCGGACTGCGGGTGCGGCTCTGCTCCCAGAGTCGCTGTACGGAAATCGACGGAGAGAATGGCACGACGCAGGCGTTCAACGGCGTGCCCGCCATTGAACCTTTGCGTTTTATCTGGGAAGTGCCGGGCGGGGGACGTTTGATCCCGGCGCTAAAAGTGCAGAGCAATTCTGTCATTGTAAACTACCGCTAACTGCCCGCTTTTTCACCAGCCATCAGGGAATACTGATGGCTGGCTCGCAAAACTGACCTCACTTTTTGATGAAAAAGAAACGCTGTTTTATAAATCAGTGACACGCGTGACGATACTCTTTGCATTTTTGCCATTCACCCCCTGCGTGATGGCAGAAACAGAAAGGTATCAGGAAGTCGATGCCTTTACTGTAGCCGTGTAAAAGCTCCCGGACGAGGTTTGCTTACAGGGAGTCTCCCAACATTGATTAGGGTTGACGGCAATGAAAACACGTAAAATTGGACTCGCAAATTATCTTGCATACGGGTCAGGCGATTTCCTCGGGGCGGGTACCACCGCCCTGACGGCGGCCTGGCTTTTGTATTTTTACACCACCTTCTGTGGACTCACACCGATTGAAGCAACGTTCATTTTTGCCGCGGCACGGGTACTGGATGCCGTTGTCAGTCCGTTAATGGGGTTTTTGACGGACAACTTCGGTACGACCTGGCTCGGAAGGCGCTTTGGTCGCCGTAAATTCTTTATTCTGCTGGGGATCCCGTGCGTGTTCAGCTACTCGCTGATGTGGGTGGGGGACATGAATTTCTGGTATTACCTGCTGACTTATCTGGTGTTTGATATCGTCTACACCATGATTCTGGTGCCGTACGAGACGCTGGTGCCGGAAATGACCGATGACTTCAAACAGAAAACCAAGTTCTCCGGGGCGCGTATTTCCATGGCGCAGATGTCCGCCATTCTGGCCTCCTTTCTGCCAGGGATATTGCTCACGCATTTCGGTAAAGACAATGCGGTCTCCTTCTTCTATGCAAGCCTGGTTTTCTCCGTTCTGTGCGCCCTGATGCTCATTTTCGTCTGGTGCTTTACCTGGGAACGTCCGCGTGAGGAATGGTCCGAAGCGGCGCTGCGGGCTGAAGAAGAGAAGAAGAAGCTGACGCTGGGCCAGAGCCTCAATCGTCTGTTCGTGGAATTGAGTTCTACGCTGCGAATAAAAATTTTCCGCCAGCATCTGGGCATGTATCTCGGCGGCTACATTGCGCAGGATGTATTTAACGCGGTCTTCACCTACTACGTGGTGTTTGTGCTGATGCAGGAAGCCTCAATGGCCTCTAACCTGCTCGGTACGATGGCCATCTTCCAGTTTCTCGCCGTGCTCGGGATGATCCCGCTGTGCATTCGCTTTGGTCCTGCACCGTCCTACCGCATGGTGGTGGTACTGTTTGGCCTGGCCTCTCTTTCTTACGCCGTCCTCTATTATGCCGGGCTGAGCGACATCTATTCTCTGCTGCTGCTGGTTTCTGCCATTGCCGGTCTTGGCCGCGGCGGTATCAACTACGTGCCGTGGAATACCTATACCTACATCGCTGATGTGGACGAAGTGATCACCGGTCAGCGCCGCGAAGGGATCTTCGCCGGCATCATGACCCTCACCCGTAAAGCCTCTCAGGCCGGTGCGGTGATGCTGGTGGGCATCGTGATGCAGATGTCCGGCTTTGTCAGCGGTCAGAAAGTGCAGCCTGCGGAAGTGAGCCATACCATTTTGATGATCCTGAGTGTGGGCACCCTCCTGGTGCTGTTCTGCGGATTCCTCGTTTCTCTGCGCTTCAGACTGAATTTACAGACCCACAGCACGCTGCGCGAGGAGACCGCGAAAATGCGTGCGTGTGGTCATGCGATACCGGAATCAGCGACGCCGCACGCCCGCGCCACTGTCGAGATGCTGGCCGGTATGCCATATGCGTCACTGTGGGGTAATAACAACATCGGTTATCTGAATCGCAATAAGCCAGCCGCACCTTCGCTGAAGGATCGTGCAGTACTGAATTCGACATACAACAGAGGTTAAGATGATGAAAGTTTGGCCTGTCAAACATAGCCCGTTATTGCGTCAACCTGAACGCTTTATCGCCAGAGATGAGCTGAAAGCACTGATTCAAAAGGTGACGCATAACCTGGTCAATATCCACGACAAGACGGGTGAGTTTTTGCTGCGGCTGGACGACGGGCGCGTGATCGACACCAAAGGCTGGGCCGGATGGGAATGGACGCACGGCGTCGGTTTGTACGGTATCTGGCAGTATTACTGCCAGACCGGTGACACAGGCATGCGCGACATTATCGACAGCTGGTTTGCTGACCGTTTTGCTGAAGGTGCCACTACCAAAAACGTCAATACGATGTCGCCGTTCCTGACGCTGGCCTGTCGTTATGAAGAGACCAAAAACCCGGCCTGGCTGCCGTGGCTGGAAAGCTGGGCGGAATGGGCGATGACCGAGATGCCGCGCACCGATCACGGTGGCATGCAGCACATCACCCTGGCGGAAGAGAATCATCAGCAGATGTGGGATGACACGCTGATGATGACGGTGTTGCCGCTGGCGAAAATCGGCAAACTGCTCAACAAACCGGAGTACGTTGAAGAGGCGGTGTATCAGTTCCTGCTGCACGTGCAGAACCTGATGGACCGGGAGACGGGCCTGTGGTTCCACGGCTGGAGTTACGACGGCAACCATAACTTTGCTCATGCCCGCTGGGCGAGGGGCAACAGCTGGCTCACCATCGTGATTCCGGATTTCCTCGAACTGATTGATTTGCCGGAAAACAACGCCGTGCGCCGTTATCTGGTGCAGGTATTGAATGCGCAAATTGCCGCGCTGGCAAAGTGTCAGGACGAGAGCGGCTTGTGGCATACCCTGCTGGACGATCCGGGCTCGTACCTGGAGGCGTCCGCGACGGCCGGGTTTGCCTACGGGATCCTGAAAGCGGTGCGTAAGCGCTATGTTGCGCCTGCGTATGCTGACGTTGCTGAAAAAGCGATTCGCGGCATCGTGAAAAATATCTCGCCGGAAGGGGAGTTATTGCAAACGTCGTTCGGCACGGGGATGGGCAGCGACCTGGCGTTTTATCGCCAAATCCCGCTGACGTCGATGCCCTATGGACAGGCCATGGCGATTCTGTCTCTGACGGAGTATTTGCGGAAGTATTTCTGATAATAAAAAACCCGGCAGCTGCCGGGTTTTTTGTATTACATACGCTCTACGGTTTCGATACCCAGGGTATCCAGACCCAGCTTCAGGGTCTTCGCCGTCAGCTGCGCCAGCTTCAGGCGGCTGTTGCGGACCGATTCATTTTCCGCAGACAGAATAGGGCAGTGCTCGTAGAAGCCGGAGAACAGACCCGCCAGATCGTACAGGTAAGCGCACATAACGTGCGGCGTACCGTCACGGGCGACAACCGTCAGCGTCTCTTCAAACTGCAGCAGACGCGCCGCCAGCTGGGCTTCACGATCTTCCGTGATGGTCACGGTCGCATTCGCCAGCACGTTTTCATCAATGTTCGCTTTACGGAACACCGAGAGCACGCGGGTGTAAGCATATTGCATGTAAGGCGCCGTGTTGCCTTCAAACGCCAGCATGTTATCCCAGTCGAAGATATAGTCGGTGGTACGGTTTTTAGAGAGATCCGCGTATTTCACCGCGCCGATACCGACGGCGTTAGCCAGTTTTTCCAGCTCGTCGGCAGGCATGTCCGGGTTCTTCTCTGCCACCAGACGACGGGCGCGCTCCAGCGCTTCATCCAGCAGGTCAGACAGCTTCACGGTACCACCCGCACGGGTTTTGAACGGCTTGCCGTCTTTACCGAGCATCATGCCGAACATGTGGTGTTCCAGCGGAACGCAATCCGGTACGTAACCGGCTTTACGCACGATAGTCCATGCCTGCATCAGGTGCTGGTGCTGACGGGAGTCGATGTAGTACAGCACACGGTCAGCATGCAGGGTTTCGTAACGGTACTTCGCGCAGGCGATATCGGTGGTGGTGTAGAGATAGCCGCCATCCTTTTTCTGGATGATCACGCCCATCGGTTCACCTTCCTTGTTTTTGTACTCATCAAGGAACACGACCGTTGCACCTTCGCTCTCAACCGCCAGGTTTTTCGCTTTCAGGTCCGCCACAATGCCCGGCAGCATTGGGTTGTACAGGCTTTCACCCATGACATCATCACGGGTCAGGGTCACGTTCAGACGGTTATAGGTAAGCTGGTTCTGGGACATGGTGATGTCCACCAGCTTGCGCCACATCTCGAGGAAGTATTGATCCCCGCCCTGCAGCTTGACGACGTAGCTGCGCGCGCGCTCGGCAAAGGCTTCGTCTTCGTCGTAATGCTTTTTCGCTTCGCGGTAGAACCCTTCCAGGTCCGCCAGCGCCATTTCGCCCGCGTTTTCCTGCTGCTGTTTTTCCAGGTAAGCAATTAGCATGCCGAACTGGGTACCCCAGTCGCCAACGTGGTTTGCGCGGATTACCTTGTGACCGAGAAACTCAAGCGTGCGCACCGCGGCATCACCAATGATGGTGGAACGCAGGTGGCCAACGTGCATCTCTTTCGCCACGTTCGGGGCAGAGTAGTCGATCACCACCGTCTGCGCTTGTGGTCGGGAGACACCCAGACGGTCTGATTTCAGCGCCGCGTCAACGTGGCTTGCCAGGAATGCAGGCTCCAGGAAAATGTTGATAAAGCCCGGGCCAGCGATTTCGGTTTTGCTGGCGATACCGGTGAGATCCAGATGCGTCAATACCTGCTCAGCGAGCTGTCGCGGCGGCATGCCCAGTTTTTTAGCCACTGCCATCACGCCATTAGCCTGATAGTCGCCAAACTGTACTTTTGCTGACTGACGAACCTGTGGTTCGCAATCCGCAGGCGCACCTGCGGCAATCAGTGCCTGACTGACTTTTTCGGAGAGAAGAGCCTGAATATTCACCTGGATACCTTACGTTTTTGATGCGGGCCTACAACCGCCCGCGCCAGTTAAAGAATTTAGGGCGGGAGTATACTGCAAATGCCTTCTGCCGTCAGCATTGCGGGGCCCGAAGATTGCTCAGAATCCAGCCAGAGAAGAGGTGCATAAACATGCAGTCGTAAAAACCGCGATTCAGAGGTTGGTCGAAATAGGGCAACAGAGTAAATTAGCGGCTTTGCGACATGAAAAGAGACTGACGTATGGCGAACTGGCAATCCATTGACGAACTGCATGATATTTCCGCAGATTTACCGCGCTTCACCCAGGCGTTCACAGAACTTGCCACCCGTCTTGGTCTGGATATCGCGCCGCTTGAGGCCGATCACATCTCTTTGCGCTGCCATCAAAACGCGACTGCCGAGCGCTGGCGTCGCGGGTTTGAACAGTGTGGTGAGTTGCTTTCTGAGAACATGATTAATGGTCGTCCCATTTGTCTGTTCAAACTGCATGAACCGGTCTGCGTGGCGCACTGGCAATTCACCGTTGTAGAACTGCCATGGCCTGGTGAAAAACGTTACCCGCACGAAGGCTGGGAGCATATCGAAATCGTCCTGCCGGGTGAGCCGGAAACGTTGAACGCGCGCGCGCTGGCCCTGCTCTCAGACGAGGGATTAAGCCAGCCGGGCATTTTTGTGAAGACAAGTTCGCCCAAAGGCGAGCGTGAGCGTCTGCCTAATCCGACGCTGGCCGTGACTGACGGACAGGTGACGGTGAAATTTCATCCGTGGACCATTGAGCAGATCGTTGCCAGCGAAGCCTGAGAGTTGTGACTCGTCGCTGAGACCCAAAACAAGAGGCGTGCCATGATGGCGCGTTAAGCCGATTTTAAGGAGGAGTCGATGGCGCTGCTGGAGATTTGTTGTTATAGCGTGGAGTGTGCCGTCACCGCGCAACGGAAAGGGGCCGATCGCATTGAACTGTGCGCCGCCCCGAAAGAAGGAGGGTTAACGCCCTCATACGGCGTGCTGACGTCGGCCCGTAATGCCGTCACCCTTCCGGTACACCCCATTATTCGTCCTCGCGGCGGTGATTTTTGTTATACGTCGGGTGAGTTCAGTGCCATGCTTGAAGATATCGCCCTTGTTCGTGACCTCGGGTTCCCCGGGCTGGTGACCGGCCTGCTTGATGAAGACGGTGAGGTCGATCTGCCGCGTATGCGTCAGGTGATGGACGCCGCAAAAGGAATGGCCGTGACGTTTCATCGTGCGTTTGATATGTGCAAAAACCCACTGCAAGCGTTTGATACCCTTGCCGAACTGGGTGTGGCGCGCGTTCTGACATCAGGGCAACAGTCTTCTGCTGAAAAAGGTCTGCAATTAATTACGGAACTAAAAGCCCATTCCGGTGTTCCAATAATAATGGCGGGTGCGGGAGTCCGTGCCGGCAATCTGGAACGGTTTTTAAACGCCGGGGTGAAAGAGCTTCACAGCTCTGCGGGGAAATGGATACCTTCACCCATGCGTTATCGCAATACAGGGCTGTCAATGTCGACGGATGCTGAAGCGGATGAGTATTCACGCTACGGTGTAGATGGAGAGTCGGTTGCGGAAATGAAGTCGCTGATTGAGCGCTATCACGTGTAGCAACGTACCGATTTTTACCGCGCATCATGTCGCCCAATATGATGCTTGCTTGTACCAGGCCCCTGCAATTTCAACAGGGGCCTTTTTTTCTCCTTCATATTTCAAGCCGCAGCCGCGTTGGCCGCCTCGCTCACCCCGGTCACTTACTGATGTAAGCTCCCGGGGATTCGCTGCGTTGCCGCTTTGCTGCAACTTGAACTATTTTGGAGAAAACGTGCGACGCGTAGGCCGGGTAAGGCGTAGCCGCCACCCGGCTAAAGGGTTACGGCTTCGTCGCGATCAATACCGCACGCATCGGCGCCGGATAGCCTTCGATGGTTTTGCTGTGGTCGGCCGGGTCAAGGAACTGCTCCAGCGACTCGGTGATCATCCAGTCGGTGCGGCGCTGCTCCTCGAGTGACGTCACGCTGACATCGGCAATCCGCACATCCACAAAACCGCACTTCTCCAGCCAGTTCTTCAATGCCAGCGCGGACGGGATAAAGTAGACGTTACGCATCTGGGCGTAGCGATCGCCCGGCACCAGAACAGCATGTTCGTCACCTTCGATCACCAGCGTTTCCAGTACCAGTTCGCCGCCGCTGACCAGCTGATCTTTAAGCTGCCACAGATGTTCAAGCGGGGAGCGACGATGATAGAGCACGCCCATGGAGAACACGGTATCAAACGCTTTCAGGGCAGGAAGTTGCTCAATTCCCAGCGGCAGCAGGTGGGCGCGCTGGTCGTTGCCCAGCAGTTTACGCACTGCTTCAAACTGGCACAGGAACAGTTGCATTGGGTCGATACCGACCGCCAGATGCGCGCCTGCGCCAATCATGCGCCACATGTGGTAACCGCTGCCGCAGCCCACGTCCAGAATAGTGCGCCCGGTCAGGTCAGACAGATGAGGCAGAACGCGATCCCATTTCCAGTCGGAGCGCCATTCGGTGTTGATGTTCACCCCGTAGAGCGAGAAAGGCCCTTTGCGCCACGGCATCAGGTTACGCATCAGCGTTTCGATGCGGTTGATCTGCCCGGCCGGGAGCGGTGCTTCGCTTTCTGCGGTGACGCTGTGAAGCAGGTCCAGACGATGCGGGGTCAGCTCTGGCAGATACTCCACCGCATTTGACCACTGCTTTAACAGGCCGTGCTGCTGATCGCGCTGCCAGGCGGCAATCTGCGCGGGCAGAGTTTCCAGCCAGTGAGACAGATGGTTTTTAGCTATCAGCTGATAGAAATTACTGAACTCAATCATGCTGCATCTCCGGCTTTTAGCGCCACCAGTGAGCCAAAGTTAAAGCACTGGAACCACAGTTCGCTATGCTCAAATCCGGCTTTGCGCAGGCGCGCTTTGTGGGTTTCTACGGAGTCTGTCAGCATCACGTTTTCCAGCATGCTGCGCTTCTGGCTGATCTCCAGCTCGCTGTAACCGTTCGCACGTTTAAAATCGTGGTGCATATTGAACAGCAGTTCGCCAACGTCGGCATCCTCAAAGCTGAATTTCTCGGAAAGCACCAGCGCGCCGCCGGGATTTAGCCCCTGGTAAATTTTGTCCAGCAGCAGCTGACGGTCTTCAGGCACCAGGAACTGCAGGGTAAAATTCAGGATGACCATCGACGCGTTGTGAATTTCAATCTCACGAATATCGCCTTCGACGACGTCCACCGGTACAGGGGCTTTATACGCATCAATATGGCGACGGCAGCGTTCTACCATCGCCGGGGAGTTGTCGACGGCAATGATTCGGCAATCTTCATGATGAACGTTACGACGTACCGACAGCGTTGCCGCGCCGAGCGAGCAGCCCAGGTCATAGACCTGCGTGCCGGGTTGAACGAAGCGCTCAGCCAGCATACCGATCATAGAGATAATATTGGAATAACCGGGAACAGAGCGCTGGATCATATCCGGGAAGACTTCGGCTACCCGTTCATCGAAGGTCCAGTCGCCCAGGCTGGCGATAGGCGCGGAAAAAAGCGTGTCGCGATCTGACATAACGTAAAAATCCGGGAAAAATAAAGTGGCGTATTGTGCGCTAATGGAGGGAGAAAACCAACTCCCACGGCATATACCAAAGGTTAGCCAGCACCATCAGCAAAAGCGAACACCAGGTCGCGCTCATGCCGGAACGACGCCAGCGGAATAAGCGGTGGTGAAAGCCATAATAATGCATAAGCCGGCCAGCAATCAGAAGCAGGCCACAGACGTGAACCATCCAGGTTTCTGCGCCATTCATCTCCATAAACAGCAGTAAAATCAAGGCGACGGGGATGTATTCGACCGCATTACCGTGAATGCGGATAGCGCTTTGCAGTTCCGAAAAACCGCCGTCACCATAAGAAACGCGGTACTGCATTCTCAGACGCACAACATTAAATGAAAACTTAATCAGCAGTAATGCACCTAACACCGCATACAGCGCGCTGACCATACAAACTCCCTGTTTTTGGCAGATGGCACTTCACTATGATAGGGGGTGATATCAGAAAAGAGAAGATTGTTGTGGAATGGAGGGGGCGTTGCCCACGGTGGGAACCGCAGCCTGCAAGGCCTGCCAGAGAGCATCGACCAGTTCGGGTGCCTGCGCAATATCCGGTGTGTGCAAAAAGAGATAGGGCGTAGTGGTTTGCTCCCACTTTGCTAATTTTTGCAGCCAGACGGCGAACATCGCCTGATTTTGCAGCATGTTGTCGCTACCGATGAACCTGACCATCGGGTTTTGCGCGGTGACGATGGCGTGGACCGGCACTTTCGGTTTTTTGCGTTGCGCATCCACAATCGCTTCACTGTGCGGGATTGCACTGTGGACGGGGCGACTGTCAAGAATGACACGGTTGACCGCACGTTCCAGCAGGCCGCGGTTGAGCGCTATTTCTGCTTCACCTTTGGCAAAAAATTCAGCATGCCTGACCTCCACGCCGTAGGTAAACTCGCGGGGCAGGCTATCCAGAAACTGCCACAGGGCAGGCAGATCGCGCGGGCCGAACGTAGCGGGAAGCTGGAGCCAGTATTGCCCAATCCGGTTCGCCAGTGGCGACATGCGCGTAAAGAACTCTTCGGTTAAATCCCCGCAGTTGCGCAGCGCGGCGTTGTGGGAGATGGTCGCCGGAAACTTAAAACAGAACCGGAAATCGTCGGTCGTTTGCTCCCGCCAGCGTTCAACAATCTCCGCTTTAGGCAGCGCGTAGAGGGTCGTGTTGCCCTCGACACAGTTGAAGTGTCGGGCATATTCTTCCAGGCCGGTGATGCCCAGGCGCACCCATTTCGGGTGCGACCACTGGGGTAACCCCACATACATCATAGCGCGCTGAGGATCTCGTCCGTGCTGCGCACGCGTCCGATACGCGGGAAGATATGGGTCATGCTGCCCTGATGCTGTTCCGCGGAAGCCGCGCTGCAGGCATCTTCCGCAATGACCAGGTTAAAGCCCAGCTCCCAGGCGTTACGGGCGGTAGACTCCACGCCGATGTTGGTGGAAATGCCGCACAGGATAAGGGTGTCGATACCACGACGGCGGAGCTGCAGTTCCAGATCGGTTCCGTAGAATGCGCCCCATTGACGTTTGGTCACTTCGATATCGCTGTCGCGTTTGCCCAGCGACACCGGATACGTCCACCAGTTTTCCGGCAGGGCATGGGCGGGCGCCTGTGCATCAACGGGCTGTTTTAACGCCTCGGCGAAATCAGCGGACCAGCCGACGCGCACCATGACTACAGGGGCACCGCTGGCACGGCATTTTTCCGCCAGACGAGCGGCGCGGCTAACCACATCATCCGCAGCGTGCGGGCCACCGGCAAAGGGCAGGATCCCTTCCTGTAAATCAATCACCACAAGCGCGGTTTTGCTGGCATCCAGTGTTAACATCGTTACTCCCGTTAAATGAATCACTTCCGTAACACCATACGACGTGATGACCTGTAATGGGTCGGATAATTTTGTTAATTTTTGTGAGAATGCGCAATAAGAGTGCAGCAAACGACCGTCAGGCCGTGGTTCGCTCTTATCGTCCGGCGGAATTTCCAGTATAATAGCCGCCTTTTTTCATCCAGTTGTGACATACAGAAAGCTGCGACATAGTAGCCTGCATTCCAGGCGACATTTAGCCTGCGGCTAATTAAGGGATATCTCATGCGTACAGAATATTGCGGGCAGCTGCGTCAGTCCCACGTCGGACAGCAGGTCACCCTGTGTGGTTGGGTCAACCGTCGTCGTGATCTTGGTAGCCTTATTTTCATCGATATGCGCGACCGTGAAGGTATCGTTCAGGTGTTCTTCGACCCGGATCGTGCGGATGCGTTGAAGCTGGCTTCTGAGCTGCGTAATGAGTTCTGCATTCAGGTCACCGGTACCGTGCGTGCGCGTGACGAGAAAAACGTCAACGCAGACATGGCGACGGGTGCCATTGAAGTACTGGCGTCCGATCTGGTTATCATTAACCGTGCTGAAGCGCTGCCGCTGGACTCCAACCACGTCAACACGGAAGAAGCGCGTCTGAAATACCGCTACCTGGATCTGCGTCGTCCGGAGATGGCCCAGCGCCTGAAAACCCGTGCGAAAATCACCAGCCTGGTGCGCCGTTTTATGGATGACCACGGTTTCCTCGATATCGAAACCCCGATGCTGACCAAAGCCACACCGGAAGGTGCGCGCGATTATCTGGTCCCATCCCGCGTACATAAAGGCAAATTCTACGCGCTGCCACAGTCTCCACAGCTGTTCAAACAGCTGCTGATGATGTCCGGTTTCGATCGCTACTATCAGATCGTCAAATGTTTCCGCGACGAAGACCTGCGTGCTGACCGTCAGCCAGAATTCACCCAGATCGATGTGGAAACCTCCTTCATGACCGCCGAGCAGGTGCGTGAAGTGATGGAAGCGCTGGTGCGTAGCCTGTGGAATGACGTGAAAGGCGTCGAGCTGGGCGATTTCCCGATCATGACCTTCGCCGAAGCCGAGCGTCGTTACGGTTCCGACAAACCAGACCTGCGTAACCCGATGGAGCTGGTGGATGTTGCAGACCTGGTGAAATCCGTTGAGTTCGCGGTATTCGCCGGCCCGGCTAACGATCCGAAAGGCCGTGTTGCAGCCCTGCGCGTACCGGGCGGTGCGGCACTGAGCCGTAAGCAGATCGACGACTACGGCAACTTCATTAAGATCTACGGCGCGAAAGGTCTGGCCTATATTAAAGTAACCGAGCGTGCGAAAGGTCTGGAAGGGATCACCAGCCCGGTTGCGAAGTTCCTGAATGCGGACATCGTGGAAGCGATCCTTGAGCGCACCGGCGCGCAGGATGGCGACATGATCTTCTTCGGCGCAGACAACAAGAAAGTGGTTGCCGATGCGATGGGCGCGTTGCGTCTGAAGCTGGGCAAAGACCTCAGCCTGACCGACGAAACCAAATGGGCACCGCTGTGGGTTATCGACTTCCCGATGTTTGAAGACGACGGTGAAGGCGGCTTGACCGCGATGCACCACCCGTTCACCTCGCCAAAAGACATGACGGCGGCAGAGCTGAAAGCGTCTCCGGAAGATGCAGTGGCAAACGCCTACGACATGGTGATCAACGGCTACGAAGTGGGCGGCGGTTCCGTGCGTATTCACAGCGGCGAAATGCAGCAGACCGTGTTCGGCATCCTGGGCATTAACGAACAGGAGCAGCGTGAGAAATTTGGCTTCCTGCTGGACGCCCTGAAATACGGTACACCGCCACACGCGGGTCTGGCTTTCGGTCTTGACCGTCTGACCATGCTGCTGACCGGCACCGATAACATTCGTGATGTTATTGCCTTCCCGAAAACCACTGCCGCAGCGTGTCTGATGACCGAAGCGCCAAGCTTTGCTAACCCGACTGCACTGGCTGAGCTGGGCATTGAGGTGGTGAAGAAGGAAGAGAAAAACTGATATGACATACAAGCTTCCCGTTTCTGTCTTAGTTGTCATTTATGCCCAGGACACGAAGCGGGTGCTAATGTTGCAGCGGCGCGACGATCCTGATTTCTGGCAGTCGGTTACCGGCAGCCTGGAAGAGGGGGAAACCGCGCAGCAGGCCGCCGCGCGTGAAGTAAAGGAAGAGGTCACCATTGATGTTGCTCGCGAGCAACTGACCCTGAAGGACTGTCAGCGCACGGTGGAGTTTGAAATTTTTAGCCATTTACGTCATCGCTACGCGCCGGGCATTGAGCGCAATACGGAATCGTGGTTCTGTCTCGCGCTCCCCCATGAGCGGGAGATCGTGTTTACCGAACACCTGAACTACCGCTGGGTGGATGCGACGGATGCCGCCGCACTGACCAAGTCGTGGAGCAACCGGCAGGCGATTGAAGAATTTGTAATTAACGCTGCCTGAGAAGGCGCGATTTTTGGAGAACTTTTTATGGCAGGTCATAGTAAGTGGGCCAACACCAAACACCGTAAAGCGGCACAGGATGCCAAACGCGGTAAGATCTTTACCAAAATCATTCGTGAGCTGGTGACAGCGGCACGTCTGGGCGGCGGCGATCCGGCCTCTAACCCGCGTCTGCGCGCGGCGGTGGATAAAGCGCTGTCTAACAACATGACGCGTGACACCCTGAACCGTGCCATCGCACGTGGTGTAGGCGGTGATGAAGACGCGAACATGGAAACCATCATTTATGAAGGTTACGGCCCTGGCGGTACTGCCGTAATGGTTGAGTGTCTGTCCGACAACCGTAACCGTACCGTTGCGGAAGTGCGCCATGCATTCACTAAAACCGGCGGCAACCTGGGTACCGACGGTTCCGTTTCTTACCTGTTCAGCAAAAAAGGCGTCATCTCCTTCGAGAAAGGCGACGAAGATGTGATCATGGAAGCCGCCCTGGAAGCCGGTGCGGAAGACGTGGTGACCTACGATGATGGCGCAATTGACGTTTACACCGCGTGGGAAGAGATGGGCGCCGTGCGCGATGCACTCGAAGCCGCGGGTCTGAAAGCGGACAACGCTGAAGTTTCCATGATCCCATCCACCAAAGCGGACATGGATGCGGAAACTGCGCCAAAACTGCTGCGTCTGATCGACATGCTCGAAGACTGCGACGACGTGCAGGAAGTGTATCACAACGGTGAAATCTCTGATGAGGTTGCAGCGACTCTCTGATGAGAGCGTATAAGCCGTTTACGGGAGACGCGTGATGTCGATTATCCTTGGGATTGACCCCGGCTCGCGCGTCACCGGTTATGGCGTTATCCGCCAGGTGGGACGCCAGCTAACCTACCTCGGCAGCGGCTGTATTCGCACCAAAGTGGACGATCTGCCGTCGCGCCTGAAGCTGATTTATGCGGGCGTGTCGGAAATCATCACCCAGTTTCAGCCTGATTTTTTTGCCATTGAGCAGGTCTTTATGGCAAAAAACGCCGATTCGGCGCTAAAGCTGGGGCAGGCGCGCGGCGTGGCGATTGTTGCCGCCGTGAACCAGGATCTTCCGGTGTTCGAATATGCCGCACGTCAGGTAAAGCAGACGGTGGTGGGGATAGGTAGCGCGGAGAAAAGCCAGGTGCAGCATATGGTGCGTACCTTGCTGAAGCTTCCCGCGAACCCGCAGGCCGATGCCGCCGATGCACTGGCCATTGCGATTACCCACTGTCACGTCAGCCAGAACGCGATGCAAATGAGTGAATCGCGGCTCAATCTGGCGCGAGGCAGGTTACGATAAAGAGAAATCAGGCTGGATAAACATCCAGCCTTTTTTTATTATGTCGCCAGTCAAACATTTTCCAGAACGCAGGAGCGTCACGTGATAGGCAGACTCAGAGGCATCATCATTGAAAAACAACCCCCGTTAGTGCTGCTGGAAGTGGGTGGCGTGGGCTATGAAGTCCACATGCCAATGACCTGCTTCTACGAGTTGCCGGACGCGGGTAAAGAGGCGATTGTCTTTACTCAGTTCGTGGTGCGTGAAGATGCTCAGTTGCTTTACGGCTTCAACAACAAGCAGGAACGTACCCTGTTCCGCGAGCTGATTAAAACCAACGGCGTGGGACCGAAGCTGGCGCTGGCGATTTTGTCCGGTATGTCTGCTCCGCAGTTCGTGAATGCCGTTGAGCGCGAAGATCCTGCGGCGCTGATTAAACTCCCGGGGATTGGTAAGAAAACCGCCGAGCGTCTGATTGTTGAGATGAAAGACCGCTTTAAAGGTCTGCATGGCGATCTGTTCACCCCGGCCACCGATCTGGTTCTGACGTCACCTGGGGCGCCGTCAACAGATGATGACGCTGAGCAGGAAGCGGTTGCCGCGCTGGTGGCGCTGGGCTATAAACCTCAGGAGGCCAGTCGGATGGTAAGCAAAATTGCCAAACCGGATGCCAGCAGTGAAACCCTGATTCGTGAAGCGCTGCGCGCTGCATTGTGAGGTAAAGGATGATTGAAGCAGACCGCCTGGTATCGGCAGGCACCCTTCAGGCAGAAGACGTGGTGGATCGTGCGATCCGCCCGAAACTGCTTGATGAGTATATCGGCCAGCCGCAGGTACGTTCCCAGATGGAGATTTTCATCCAGGCGGCAAAGCTGCGCGGCGATGCGCTCGATCACCTGCTGATTTTTGGCCCGCCAGGGTTGGGGAAAACCACGCTGGCGAATATCGTTGCCAATGAAATGGGCGTCAACCTGCGCACGACCTCCGGCCCGGTGCTGGAGAAAGCCGGCGATCTGGCGGCGATGCTGACCAACCTTGAACCGCATGACGTACTGTTTATCGATGAAATCCACCGTCTGTCTCCGGTGGTAGAGGAAGTGCTCTATCCGGCAATGGAAGATTACCAGCTGGATATCATGATTGGTGAAGGCCCGGCTGCGCGCTCCATCAAGATCGATCTGCCGCCGTTTACCCTGATTGGCGCAACGACCCGTGCCGGATCGTTGACCTCTCCACTGCGCGACCGCTTCGGTATCGTGCAGCGTCTGGAGTTTTATCAGGTGCCGGACCTGCAACATATTGTCGGTCGTAGCGCGCGCTATATGGGGCTGGAGATGAGCGAAGAGGGCGCTTTTGAAGTGGCGAAGCGTTCGCGCGGTACGCCGCGTATTGCCAACCGCCTGCTGCGTCGCGTGCGCGACTTTGCCGAAGTGAAGCACGATGGCACCATTTCGGCAGAGATTGCCGCCCAGGCGCTGGATATGCTTAACGTCGATGCCGAAGGCTTTGACTATATGGACCGCAAACTGCTGCTGGCGGTGCTGGATAAATTCTTTGGCGGACCGGTCGGGCTGGATAACCTGGCGGCGGCGATCGGTGAAGAGCGTGAAACTATCGAGGATGTTCTGGAGCCGTATCTGATCCAGCAGGGATTCTTACAGCGTACGCCGCGTGGTCGTATGGCGACGGTGCGGGCGTGGAATCATTTCGGCATTACGCCACCGTCAATGCCGTAATGATGAGCAGGCGGGATGTTAAATTTCGCCTGCGACGCTGACCGATTAGTTACCTCATCTGATTTATCATCCATATTATTTTGGATAAATTTATCCTACCTATCATTTTAGATAATTCGCTTATTCCCTCTATGATGAATTTATAGCGATATCCATGCTATGAATAAATTTCATCACCCCTTTAGGAATAACAAAATGAAATTAATGACGGTTATATCTATTGCCGCTCTGACGATGGCGGCTTTGTCTGGCGCCGCGAATGCCGCTATTTCCGGAACCCAAACATGGAAAATGGTGGATAATAAACTTGAAAATACCAGTAACGGACGAAAATTATGTATGACTGGCATTGCTTACCAGCAGGCGGTGATGGAGCCATGTGGTTCTAATCCAGAATTGCAGAATATTCGTGAGCTCAATTTCGCTATGAATGGGATGCTGATGCTGGAAACATATCCAGAATATGCCTTCGCACCAGCAAGCGGCAAAGTTTATATACGCGAATATGAACCTATTGCGAGTCATTGGGACTATGTTAACGGACAGCTGAAAAAAGTTGATACCGATGGTATTGTCAAGTGTCTTGATATGGAAGGCGGTATAAACGTCCCAGGTGCCAAATTGCATTTAGCAACGTGTACCAGGTAATAAAATAAGCACCGATAATTTTATCGGTGCTTATTTACGCTGGCACCCAACATGGGCGCACTCCAGAGGTTTAAGTCCCGCCATGCGTTGATCACAGCACATGAAGCGAAGCGCCACCCTCTGTGGAAGCGCCAATCGTTCATTCAGGCATTTGGTTGTTTTTTCATCATACTAAAAATAAACAACACCGCCGCACACAACACCACTGACGGCCCCGCAGGCGTGTCATAGAACGCCGAGAAGGTTAACCCACCCGTTACCGCAATCATCCCGATAATCACGGCCACACCGGCCATCTGCTCCGGCGTGCGGGCAAAACGGCGCGCCGTGGCGGCAGGGATGATCAGCAGCGAGGTAATAATCAGCGCCCCGACGAACTTCATCGCTACGCCGATGGTTAATGCCGTCACCAGCATCAGCAGTAGCTTAACCCGCTGCAGCTTCACTCCGTCGACGAAGGCCAGGTCAGGGCTGACGGTCATCGCCAGCAGATTACGCCACTGCCAGAGCAGAATACCGAGTACCACCACCACACCGAAGGCGATGGAAATTAAATCTTCCGGCGTCACGGCAAGCAGATCGCCAAACAGATAGGCCATCAGGTCGACGCGGATATTCGACATCAGACTCACCACCACCAGACCCAGCGAGAGCGCGCTGTGGGCCATAATGCCAAGCAGCGTATCAATGGCGAGGTGCGGACGTTTCTCCAGCCAGACCAGCCCGGCTGCAAGCAGCAGGGTGACGACAATCACCGCGTAGAAGGGATTTACATCCAGCAGTAAACCAAAAGCCACGCCCAGCAAAGAGGCGTGCGCGAGGGTATCACCGAAATAGGACATTCTGCGCCAGACCACAAACGAGCCGAGTGGACCCGCGGCGCAGGCAAGCATAATCCCGGCCAGCCAGCCGGGCAGTAACAGTTCAATCATGAGTGTCCATTTCCCCGGCGCAGGACAATTCGTCCCTGTAAATCATGGCGGTGATTATGATGATGACGGTAAATACCCAGCTGTTCAGCGCCACGAGGGCCAAACATGGAGATAAACTCCGGGTGCATCGAGACCACTTCAGGCGTGCCGGAACAGCAAATATGATGGTTAAGGCACAGCACTTCGTCCGTTTTCGCCATGACAAGATGGAGATCGTGGGAGACCATCAGCACGGCGCAATTCAGTTCACGGCGAAGCTGATCGATCAAATCATAAAGCGCGACCTGACCATTAACGTCCACCCCCTGGGTAGGCTCATCAAGCACCAGCAGTTGCGGGCTGCTCAACAGCGCGCGCGCCAGCAAAACGCGCTGCGTCTCACCCCCGGAAAGTTTTTGCAGCGGCGCGTCAATCAGGTGGCCCGCCTGTACGCGTTTCAGCGCCGGGAGAATATCGGCTTTCCGCGTGCCGGGGCGCAGGCGCAGAAAGCGACTCACCGTTAAAGGCAGCGTGGCATCCAGATGTAATTTCTGAGGCACATAGCCGATACGCAATTTTTCCTCGCGGGTGATAACACCTTCATCGGGCGTCACCAGACCCAGTACAACCCGTACCAGCGTGGATTTACCTGCGCCATTAGGACCAAGCAGCGTCAGAATTTTGCCGGGCTTCAGATCCAGCGACACGTCAGAGAGGACGCGGCGCTGGCCGAAAGAGACCGAAATATTATCGAGAGAAACCAGTGTCGTCATGTCAATTTAAGCTTGAAGAAGTCAACGAATGTTATAATATCACATTTCACGCATTCACTACGATGATTAGTCGCATTATGTTACATAAAAATACGCTTCTTTTCGCAGCATTATCCGCTGCCCTTTGGGGTACAACCGCACAAGATGTTAACGCGGCGGTTGTCGCTTCGCTTAAACCGCTTGGATTCATCGCGTCGGCCATTGCCGATGGGGTGACGGAAACCCAGGTTTTGCTGCCTGACGGGGCGTCTGAGCATGACTATTCTCTTCGCCCTTCAGATGTAAAACGCTTACAAAACGCGGACTTAGTCGTCTGGATTGGACCAGAGATGGAAGCGTTTATGCAGAAGTCGGCCAAACAGATTCCAGGCGATAAACAGGTTGCGATTGCCGGGCTTTCCGGCGTGAAACCGTTGCTCATGAAAGGCATGGATAACGACGGTGATGAACATGACCATCACGCGGCAGAGGGTGAAAAAGGTGATGGAGATCACCATCATGGTGAGTACAACATGCATCTCTGGCTTTCCCCAGAGATAGCGCGGCTTTCAGCGGTTGCAATCCACGACAAATTAGTGGAACTTATGCCGCAAAGTCGAGCCAAACTAGACGCCAACCTGAAGGATTTTGAGGCACAATTAGCCGCAACCGATAAGCAGGTAGGTAATGAGCTCGCACCGTTGAAAGGAAAAGGGTATTTCGTTTTTCATGACGCCTATGGCTACTATGAAAAACACTATGGTTTGACCCCGCTTGGGCACTTCACCGTCAACCCTGAAATTCAACCTGGTGCGCAGCGTTTACATGAAATCAGAACACAGTTGGTTGAGCAAAAAGCGACATGCGTTTTTGCTGAGCCACAGTTCAGGCCAGCGGTCGTAGAAGCCGTGGCCAGGGGGACATCCGTGCGCATGGGGACCCTTGACCCGCTAGGAACGAATATCCAGTTGAGCAAAGCGAGCTATTCGCAGTTCCTCAGCCAACTGGCGAACCAGTATGCGAGCTGCCTGAAAGGAGATTAACGAGGAAGTGAATACGTGCAACAGATAGCCCGCTCTGTCGCCCTGGCATTTAACAATCTGCCTCGACCCCACCGCGTTATGCTGGGGTCGCTTACAGTACTCACCTTAGCGGTCGCCGTCTGGCGGCCCTATGTTTACCACCCGAGTTCTGCCCCTATCATCAAAACCATCGAGCTAGAAAAGAGCGAGATCCGTTCTTTACTGCCTGAAGCCAGTGAGCCTATCGACCAGGCTGCTCAGGAAGATGAAGCGATTCCCCAGGATGAACTGGACGATAAAATCGAGAACGAGGCCGGGATCCACGAGTATGTTGTCTCTACCGGTGACACGCTGAGCAGCGTGCTCAACCAGTACGGTATCGACATGGGGAATATCAGTCAGCTCGCTGCTGCAGATAAAGACCTGCGTAACCTGAAAATAGGGCAACAGCTCTCCTGGACCTTAACGGCGGATGGCGATCTCCAGCGGTTAACCTGGGAGATGTCCCGCCGTGAAACCCGCACCTACGATCGCATTGCAAACGGTTTCAAAATGACCAGTGAAATGCAGAAGGGCGACTGGGTGAACAGCGTGATGAAAGGCACAGTAGGCGGAAGCTTCGTTTCCAGCGCCCGTGATGCCGGTCTCACCAGCTCTGAAATCAGTGCGGTGATCAAAGCCATGCAGTGGCAGATGGATTTCCGCAAGCTGAAGAAGGGCGATGAATTTTCCGTGCTGATGTCTCGCGAAATGCTCGACGGCAAGCGTGAGCAGAGCCAACTGGTGGGCGTACGTCTGCGCTCTGATGGCAAAGATTACTACGCCATCCGTGCCGAGGACGGTAAGTTCTACGATCGCAGCGGTACGGGACTGGCGAAAGGCTTTATGCGCTTCCCGACGGCTAAACAGTTCCGCGTTTCCTCTAACTTTAACCCGCGTCGTCTGAACCCGGTTACCGGGCGCGTCGCACCACACCGTGGCGTTGACTTTGCCATGCCGCAGGGCACGCCGGTGCTGGCTGTGGGTGATGGTGAAGTGGTCGTGGCTAAACGTAGCGGTGCCGCAGGCTACTATGTCGCGGTGCGTCACGGTCGTACCTACACCACCCGCTATATGCACCTGCGTAAACTGCTGGTTAAGCCTGGACAGAAAGTGAAACGTGGCGACCGTATCGCGCTCTCCGGCAACACCGGACGCTCGACCGGCCCGCACCTGCACTATGAAGTGTGGATTAACCAACAGGCCGTAAACCCGCTGACGGCGAAACTGCCACGCACCGAAGGCCTGACGGGTAAAGATCGTTCTGATTACCTGGCGCAGGTGAAAGAGGTGATACCGCAGCTGAGCTTAAACTAAGCCTTCTGTTTTTGTGAAAAAAGCCGGTGTCAGTATGCGCCGGCTTTTTCTTTTGTGCGTGGACGACTGCCTCGCTACACTATCAATAAAATTTTGCGTCACCAGACCCTGGAACCAGCATGGAAACAAAAAAAAACAATATTGAATACATTCCTGAGTTTGAAAAATCCTTTCGCCATCCGCGCAACTGGGGCGCCTGGCTCGGGGTCTACACCTTTGCAGGCATCGCTATGCTGCCTGCTGCGCTGCGCGATCCCCTGCTGGGGAAAATTGGCCGTCTGGCCGGGCGTTTAGGCAAAAGCGCGCGTCGCCGTGCGCAGATCAACCTCTATTACTGTTTTCCCGAAAAAAGCGATGCCGAGCGCGAGGCTATCATCGATGCGATGTATACCACCGCGCCGCAGGCAATGGCAATGATGGCAGAGCTGGCGCTGAAAGGGCCGGAAAAAATCGTTGACCGTGTTGACTGGAAAGGGCTGGAAATCATTGACGAAATGCGTCGCAATGACGAGAAGGTGATTTTCCTCGTTCCTCACGGTTGGGGTGTCGACATTCCGGCGATGCTGATGGCTTCTCAGGGTCAGAAGATGGCGGCCATGTTCCATAACCAGGGCAACAAAATCTACGACTTTGTCTGGAATACCGTACGTCGTCGTTTTGGCGGTCGTTTGCATGCGCGTAACGATGGTATCAAGCCGTTTATTCAGTCCGTACGTCAGGGATACTGGGGCTACTATCTGCCGGATCAGGATCACGGACCGGAGCACAGTGAGTTTGTCGACTTCTTTGCGACCTACAAAGCCACACTTCCCGCGATTGGCCGCCTGATGAAGGTGTGTCGCGCCCGCGTGATCCCGCTGTTCCCGGTCTATGACGGCAAAACGCATCGCCTGAGTATTGAGGTTCGTCCGCCGATGGATGATTTGCTGACCGCTGACGATCGCACCATTGCGCGTCGCATGAACGAAGAGGTGGAAATCCTGGTGGGGCCGCATACCGAACAGTACACGTGGATATTGAAGCTGCTTAAAACGCGAAAGCCGGGTGAAACGGAGCCCTATAAGCGTAAAGAGCTTTATCCGAGGAAATAAAAAAAGCCCTCTCCATCTGGAGAGGGCTTTTTAACACAGACGTTGTTACTCAACGGTCATAACGCGGGTGGTGTTGGTTGAGCCAATGGTGCTCATCACATCACCCTGCGTCACGATAACGATATCACCGGACACCAGGTAACCTTTGTCGCGCAGCAGATTGACGGCATCGTGCGCGGCTGCCACGCCGTCATTGGTGCTGTCGAAGTGCACTGGCGTCACACCGCGGTACAGCGCCGTCAGGTTCAGCGTACGTTCATGACGGGACATGGCGAAGATCGGCAGACCGGAGCTGATACGGGAAGTCATCAGCGCGGTACGGCCTGATTCGGTCATGGTGATGATCGCGGTAACCCCTTTCAGATGGTTTGCCGCGTACATGGCAGACATCGCAATCGCTTCTTCCACGTTGTCGAACTGCACGTCCAGACGGTGTTTAGAGACGTTGATGCTTGGGATCTTCTCTGCGCCCAGGCAGACACGCGCCATCGCGGCCACGGTTTCAGCAGGATATTGGCCCGCAGCGGTTTCCGCAGACAGCATTACCGCATCGGTACCATCCAGCACGGCGTTAGCGACGTCCATCACTTCCGCACGGGTTGGCATTGGGTTGGTGATCATGGATTCCATCATCTGGGTCGCGGTGATCACCGCGCGGTTCAGTTGACGTGCGCGACGAATCAGCGCTTTCTGGATACCAACCAGCTCAGGATCGCCGATTTCCACACCCAAATCGCCGCGGGCCACCATCACCACGTCAGAAGCCAGGATCACATCGTCCATGGCGTCCTGATCGCAAACGGCTTCCGCGCGTTCAACCTTGGCAACAATTTTGGCATCACAGCCTGCATCACGGGCCAGACGGCGTGCATAGTTCAGATCTTCGCCACAGCGTGGGAAGGAGACTGCCAGGTAGTCAACGCCGATCAGAGCCGCAGTAACGATGTCCGCTTTGTCTTTATCGGTCAGCGCTTCCGCAGAGAGGCCGCCGCCCAGTTTGTTGATACCTTTATTGTTGGAGAGCGGGCCGCCGACGGTGACTTCGGTGAACACTTTCATCCCCTGAACTTCGAGCACCTTCAGCTGTACGCGTCCGTCGTCGAGCAGCAGGATATCGCCAGGCACCACGTCAGTTGGCAGGCCTTTATAGTCAATCCCGACTTTTTCTTTATCGCCTTCGCCTTTGCCCAGGTTGGCATCCAGCAGGAATTTATCGCCGATATTGAGGAAAACTTTACCTTCTTTGAAGGTGGAGACACGAATTTTAGGACCCTGCAGATCGCCGAGGATAGCGACATGGCGGCCCAGTTTAGCGGCGATCTCACGCACTTTGTCGGCACGTAATTTATGGTCTTCTGGCGTACCGTGAGAGAAGTTCATGCGCACCACGTTGGCACCCGCGGCGATAATCTTTTCAAGGTTATTATCGCGGTCGGTAGCCGGGCCTAAGGTGGTAACGATCTTGGTTCTGCGAAGCCTTCTGGACATGTAATACTCCGTTGACTGAAACAACTTTGGTGTTGCGTGAACATTGAATCGGCCTTCATCTGCCGCAAGGCAGCAAAGAGTGGACCGAATGCCGTAAATCATTACATCGTAATTATTGGTTACGTCTTCGTTATCTACTTTAAGGAAACATCGCTCTTTATGAGCAATTCTTTATCAAAACGCGATTCCTTCAGCGCTTCCTTGACTCGCTTCAAGTTATCTCTGAATTTTGCGCCCCGGCGCAAGGTAAAACCGGTCGCCAGCACGTCTATAACCGTGAGCTGTGCCAGACGGGAAACCATAGGCATATACATATCGGTATCCTCCGGGACGTCCAGCGTAATGGCGAGCGTCGCCTCTCGTGCCAGCGGCGTACCGGCGGTGGTGAGGGCGATCACCATGGCATCGTTTTCACGGGCCAGCTGCGCCAGTTCCACCTGACTTTTGGTGCGGCCAGTATGCGAAATGAGTACCACGACGTCATCTTCACTGCAATTCATACAGCTCATGCGTTGCAGCACAATGTCATCGGAATAAATCACCGGCACGTTGAAGCGGAAGAATTTATTCATGGCATCGTGCGCCACGGCGGCCGACGACCCAAGTCCGAAGAACGCGATCCGCTTGGCCTGGGTAAGTAAATCCACCGCACGGTTCACCGAACTCATATCCAGAGACTGACGAACGTGGTCAAGCGTGGCCATAGCTGACTCAAAAATTTTCGCCGTGTAGGCATCTACGCTGTCGTCTTCATCCACATTACGATTAACATAAGGGGTGCCGTTTGCCAGACTTTGTGCCAGATGCAGTTTAAAATCAGGAAAGCCGCGCGTTTCCAGGCTACGGCAGAAGCGGTTAACGGTCGGTTCGCTAACGCCTGCTTCCTGAGCCAGCGCGGCGATGCTTGAATGAATCGCCTGAGCGGGAGAGGCAAGAATGACTTCAGCCACTTTTCGCTCGGATTTGCTAAGGTGTTCCAGTTGATACTGGATTTTTTCAAGCATATTCATTGTTAACAGGGCGCTCGTGGGGGTGGAAACGATTTCATAAATGGATGAAATCTTCTTTCGATTAGCCGATATTACCCCTGTGGCTTCCATAAAGGGTAACAGTCGACAAGATAATGTTGTTGTTTTTTTTCATTACTTGATCGATGTCGGGTTTTGCTATGACCCTGTTGCGCAAATTATCGACGCTTGTTGCGTCATAATGCCCCCTTAATCGGCTGCAAGGCGAAAAATTGCCGTATCGCACGAGACGATAAGTGCTAATGGTTTCGGGAATGACGTAAAAGCAGTACAGTGCATTGTAATAAAATTACAACGATACCTGGCAGAAGTACCAGGTGATCCAACTGAGGAGAATGACATGGCGGTAACGCAAACAGCCCAGGCATGTGACCTGGTCATTTTCGGCGCGAAAGGCGATCTTGCACGCCGAAAATTGCTGCCTTCCCTGTATCAACTGGAGAAAGCGGGCCAAATTCATCCGGATACCCGTATCCTGGGGGTAGGGCGCGCCGACTGGGATAAGGACGCTTATACCAAAGTCGTCCGCGAGGCGCTCGAAACTTTCATGAAGGAAAAAATTGATGAAAGTTTGTGGGATACTCTGAGCGGTCGTCTTGATTTCTGCAACCTGGACGTCAATGACGTCAGCGCGTTTAACCGCCTGGGCGCCATGCTGGATCAGAAAAACCGTGTCACCATTAACTATTTCGCCATGCCGCCAAGCACTTTCGGCGCCATCTGCAAAGGTCTCGGCGAAGCTAAACTGAACGCCAAACCGGCGCGCGTGGTGATGGAGAAGCCGCTGGGTACCTCTCTGGCAACCTCGCGTGAAATCAACGACCAGGTGGGCGAGTTCTTCGAAGAGTGCCAGGTTTACCGTATCGACCACTATCTCGGTAAAGAGACGGTACTGAACCTGCTGGCGCTGCGTTTTGCTAACTCCCTGTTTGTGAATAACTGGGACAACCGCACTATCGACCACGTGGAAATCACCGTGGCGGAAGAGGTAGGTATCGAAGGCCGCTGGGGTTACTTTGACCAGGCAGGCCAGATGCGCGACATGATCCAGAACCACCTCCTGCAAATTCTGTGCATGATCGCCATGTCACCGCCGTCTGACCTGACGGCAGACAGCATTCGCGACGCCAAAGTCAAAGTGCTCAAGTCGCTGCGCCGCATCGACCGCTCCAACGTGCGCGAGAAGACCGTTCGCGGCCAGTACACTGCCGGGTTTGCGCAAGGCAAAAAAGTGCCGGGCTACCTGGAAGAAGAGGGCGCGAACAAATCCAGCAACACAGAGACTTTTGTGGCGATCCGCGTGGACATCGATGACTGGCGCTGGGCGGGCGTGCCGTTCTACCTGCGTACCGGTAAACGTCTGCCAACCAAATGTTCCGAAGTCGTCGTCTACTTCAAAAACCCGGAACTGAACCTGTTTAAAGAGTCCTGGCAGGAGCTGCCGCAGAACAAACTGACCATTCGTTTGCAGCCGGACGAAGGGGTAGATATCCAGATCCTCAACAAAGTGCCGGGCCTGGATCACAAGCATAACCTGCAGACCACCAAACTGGATCTGAGCTACTCCGAAACCTTCAACCAGACGCACCTCGCGGATGCTTATGAGCGTCTGCTGCTGGAAACCATGCGTGGTATCCAGGCGCTGTTCGTGCGTCGCGACGAAGTGGAAGAGGCGTGGAAATGGGTCGATTCCATTACCGAAGCCTGGGCAGCCGATCAGGATGCTCCAAAACCGTATCAGGCGGGCACCTGGGGGCCGGTTGCATCGGTGGCCATGATCACCCGTGATGGCCGCTCCTGGAACGAGTTTGAGTAGGATAATCCACTAGCCCGAAAGTGTTATTTTACCGGTAACATGATCTAACACAGCTAGTGGCACAATTTTTATTTTTTTAAGCGCCGCGTGGATTTCCCCGCGGCGCTTTTTTTATTACACTGCCGGAAGTGATTTTGCCCCAGAGCTCCGGACGGCAAGCGTTTCAGCGGTGTTAACAACTGCCAGCGACGTTGTAAACTCCTGAGCCCGGACAGATAAATTAGAGGAGCTTTTATGAATCCGACATTGTTACGCGTAACACAACGCATTATTGAGCGCTCGAAGGAGACCCGTTCGGCCTACCTCGCCCGGATTGAACAGGCAAAGAGCAATACCGTCCATCGCTCCCAGCTGGCCTGTGGTAACCTGGCGCACGGCTTCGCGGCCTGCCAGCCCGATGATAAAGCCTCCCTGAAAAGCATGTTGCGTAACAATATCGCCATTATTACCTCCTATAACGACATGCTCTCCGCCCACCAGCCGTATGAGGTCTATCCCAATATCATTCGTAACGCGCTGCACAGCGTGAATGCGGTAGGTCAGGTCGCGGGTGGCGTGCCGGCAATGTGCGACGGTGTGACCCAGGGGCAGGATGGTATGGAGCTGTCGCTGCTCAGCCGCGAAGTGATTGCGATGTCTGCTGCAGTAGGCCTGTCACACAACATGTTTGATGGCGCACTGTACCTGGGCGTGTGCGACAAGATCGTTCCGGGACTGGTGATGGCAGCGCTGTCGTTTGGCCATCTGCCCGCGATCTTTGTGCCGTCTGGCCCGATGGCAAGCGGTCTGCCGAACAAAGAAAAAGTGCGTATTCGCCAGCTGTATGCGGAAGGAAAAGCAGACCGTCAGGCGCTGCTGGAGGCGGAAGCCGCGTCCTACCATGCGCCGGGTACCTGTACATTCTACGGCACGGCCAACACAAACCAGATGGTGGTGGAATTTATGGGCATGCAGCTGCCGGGCTCGTCCTTTATCCAGCCGGATGCACCTCTGCGTCAGGCCTTGACTGAGGCCGCAGCACGTCAGGTGACGCGTCTGACCGGAAACGGCAATGAATGGATGCCGATGGGCAAAATGGTCGACGAAAAAGTGATCGTCAACGGTATCGTGGCTCTGCTGGCCACCGGCGGTTCGACCAACCATACCATGCACCTGGTGGCCATGGCGCGCGCGGCGGGCATTCTGATCAACTGGGATGATTTCTCTGAGATCTCTTCCGTGGTGCCGCTGATGGCACGTCTTTACCCGAACGGTCCGGCGGACATCAACCACTTCCAGGCTGCGGGTGGCGTACCGCTGCTGATGCGCGAGCTGCTGAAAGGCGGTTTGCTGCATGAAGACGTCAACACCGTGGCAGGCTTTGGCCTGCAGCGCTATATCCAGGAGCCGTGGCTGAACAATGGCGAGCTGGACTGGCGCGACGGGGCGACCGCATCTCTCGATGCGCAGGTGATTGCCACCATCGACAATCCGTTCTCTCCTCATGGTGGCACCAAAGTGCTGAGCGGCAACCTCGGTCGTGCGGTGATGAAAACGTCTGCTGTACCGGAAGAGAACCAGGTTATTGAAGCGCCGGCTGTGGTGTTTGAAAGCCAGCACGACGTATTACCCGCTTTTGACGCGGGTCTGCTTGATAAAGACTGTGTGGTGGTAGTGCGTCATCAGGGGCCAAAAGCGAACGGCATGCCAGAATTACATAAACTTATGCCACCACTTGGTGTATTATTGGACCGCCGTTTCAAAATTGCGTTAGTGACCGATGGACGCCTCTCCGGTGCATCCGGCAAAGTGCCTTCAGCTATCCACGTCACGCCGGAAGCTTATGACGGCGGTTTGCTGGCGAAAGTGCGCGACGGTGACATGATCCGCGTGAACGGTCAGACAGGTGAGTTAACCCTGCTGGTGGATGAGGCAGAGCTGGCGGCACGTCAGCCACATATTCCTGACCTGGGCGCATCGCGCGTGGGGACCGGACGCGAAATGTTCAGCGCGCTGCGTGAGAAACTCTCCGGTGCGGAGCAGGGCGCAACCTGTATTACGTTTTAAGACGACTTGATTTTAACGATCTGGCGAGAGAAGACTCTGATGAAAAACTGGAAAACAAGTGCAGAAGCAATCCTGACCACTGGCCCTGTCGTGCCAGTTATCGTGGTAAACAAGCTGGAGCACGCTGTGCCAATGGCGAAAGCGCTGGTTGCGGGTGGCGTTCGTGTTCTGGAAGTGACCCTGCGTACCGCCTGCGCGATGGATGCGATTCGCGCTATCGCCAAAGAAGTGCCGGACGCCATCATCGGTGCGGGCACTGTTCTCAACGCGCAACAGCTGGCAGAAGTCACGGAGGCCGGAGCTCAGTTCGCTATCAGCCCTGGCCTGACCGAGCCGCTGCTGAAAGCAGCGACCGAAGGCACTATTCCTTTGATCCCGGGTATCAGCACCGTGTCTGAACTGATGCTGGGCATGGACTACGGCCTGAAAGAATTCAAATTCTTCCCGGCAGAAGCCAACGGCGGCACCAAAGCGCTGCAGGCGATTGCAGGTCCATTCTCTCAGGTGCGTTTCTGCCCGACGGGCGGTATCTCTCCGGCGAACTACCGTGACTACCTGGCGCTGAAAAGCGTGCTGTGCATCGGGGGTTCATGGCTGGTGCCAGCGGATGCGCTGGAAGCGGGCGACTGGGATCGCATCACGAAACTGGCTCGCGAAGCGGTTGAAGGCGCGAAGCAATAAGTTTTTTATCGTATGAAAAACGGGCCTTTCGGCCCGTTTTTTTTATCCTGCTACCTTAACGTTCGCTGCCGCCGTTTTTGCGCGTGCGATGGCCTCGTCGACGTTATTCCCGGTTGCTAACGCCACGCCCAGACGACGGGTGCCGTCGATCTCCGGCTTACCGAACAAACGTACCTGTAACCCGGCGCCCGTTGCGCCCTCGACGTTATCAAACGTCACGTTCTTACTGGTCAGCTGCTGCAGGATCACCGCCGAGGCCGCCGGGCCGTACTGACGAATACCGCCAACCGGCAGGCCAAGGAAGGCGCGAACATGCAGGGCGAACTCGGAGAGATCCTGCGATATCAACGTCACCATACCGGTGTCATGCGGGCGAGGGGAGACTTCGCTGAAAATCACCTCGTCGCCGCAGACAAACAGCTCCACGCCGAACAGACCGTAACCACCTAACGCCAGAACGGTTTTACGGGCGATATCCTGGGCACGTTCCAACGCCAGGGCGCTCATCTGCTGTGGCTGCCAGGATTCGCGGTAATCGCCATCCTCCTGGCGGTGACCAATCGGATCGCAGAAATGGACGCCATCCACGGCGCTGACGGTAAGCAGGGTGATTTCGAAATCAAACTTCACCACCCCCTCGACGATCACGCGGCCAGCTCCGGCACGGCCACCCTGTTGCGCATAATCCCAGGCTTTGTCCAGCGTGCTGCTGTCGCGGATAAAACTCTGCCCTTTTCCGGAGGAGCTCATCACCGGCTTAATGATGCACGGGTAACCCATCTCGTCGACGGCCTGCAGGAATGCGGTTTTATCGCCCGCAAAACGGTAGCTTGAAGTGGGCAGCCCCAGCTCCTCTGCCGCCAGGCGGCGAATGCCCTCGCGGTTCATGGTCAGTTTCGCTGCGTTGGCGCAAGGCACCACGCGCTGACCTTCCTGCTCAAGCGCGATCAGCGTATCGGTCGCGATAGCTTCAATCTCCGGCACCACAAAATCCGGTTTCTCCTGCGTGATGAGTGTCCGCAGAGCCTCTCCGTCCAGCATGTTAATCACATAAGAACGATGGGCAACATGCATGGCGGGCGCGTCGGCGTAGCGGTCTACGGCAATCACTTCTACCCCTAAACGCTGGCACTCAATGGCGACTTCTTTCCCCAGCTCGCCCGATCCTAACAGCATCACACGCGTCGCCGCAGGTCGCAGCGCGGTTCCTAAACGAGTCATAACATTCCCCCTGAAAAAGATGCGCGCAGTATAAACGAAAACGTTTGCGTCTGTCTTGCGCAGGGCAAAAAGGCCGACGAGAAATTTGCGCTTCTTTAGCCTCGACGGACATTTCCTGACGCCTGCTCGCTTACGCTGTGGAAATGTTAACCGTTAAGTGAGGGAAACTATGTCAGGCTGGTTAAATCAACTGCAATCCATGTTAGGGCAGAAAACATCAGGTTCCGGCGACCAGGGGCTAAGCAAACTGCTGGTACCGGGGGCGCTCGGAGGGCTGGCAGGGCTGCTGGTCGCCAATAAATCCTCACGTAAGCTGCTGGCAAAGTACGGTACCGGCGCGTTGCTGGCCGGTGGCGGCGCTATCGCCGGTACCGTGCTGTGGAATAAGTACAAGGACAGGGTACGCGCGGCGCACCAGGATGAACCCCACTTTGGGGAGGATACTTCGCCGCTGGATCTGCGTACGGAGCGGCTCATTCTTGCGCTGGTGTTTGCCGCAAAAAGCGACGGGCATATTGATGATAAAGAACGAGCGGCTATCGAGCAGCAGATGCGAGAAGCCGGCGTGGAGGAGCAGGGCAGAACGCTGGTGGCGCAGGCCATTGAGCAGCCGCTCGATCCGCAGCGTCTGGCGCAAAGCGTGCAGAATGAGGAAGAGGCGCTGGAACTCTATTTCCTGAGCTGTGCCGCCATTGATATTGACCACTTTATGGAACGCAGCTATCTCAACGCCCTGGGCGATGCGTTGAAAATTCCTCAGGATGTTCGCGAGGGGATCGAGCAGGATATCCGGGAGCAAAAACAGACGCTACAGGGCTAGCTATCGCTGATGTAGCCATGTTTCGCTTGCATCATGCGCGGGTTTTGCCAACCTTATAGGGTGTAAAACTTAAAAGAATGATGTCATGCCACCGAAAGCCCGACGTACTCCGTATGCGATCACCACCCATGGCGATACGCGTATAGATAACTATTACTGGCTACGGGACGATTCACGTTCCCGGCCAGAGGTACTCGACTACCTGCATGAAGAAAACGATTACGGTCGCAAGGTCATGTCCAGCCAGCAGGCGCTTCAGGACCAGCTGCTGAACGAAATGGTGCAGCGCATTCCTCAGCGCGATATCTCCGCGCCCTGGACCAAAAACGGCTATCGTTATCGGCATATCTACGAGCCCGGCTGTGAATATCCCATCTATCAGCGACAGTCGGTATTAAGCGCCGAGTGGGATGAATGGGATATTCTGCTGGATGCCAACCAGCGTGCCGCCCACAGCGAGTTTTATACGCTGGGCGGTATGTCCATCTCCCCGGATAACACCATTATGGCGCTGGCGGAGGATTATCTCTCCCGTCGTCAGTATGGCCTGCGATTCCGCAATCTGGATACCGGTAACTGGTATCCGGAAATGCTGGAAAACGTCTCCCCGGATTTTGTCTGGGCGAACGATTCCGAGACGGTCTACTACGTTAAAAAGCACGCCGCCACGCTGCTGCCTTATCAGGTGTGGCGCCACAGTGTAGGCACGGACTCCGCCGATGACGAACTGGTCTATGAAGAGAAAGACGAAACGTTTTATGTCAGCCTGCATAAAACGTCCTCGCGCCACTATGTGATTATTTTCCTTGCCAGCGCTACCACCTCAGAGGTGCTGCTGCTGGATGCCGAGCTGCCTGATGCCCAGCCGCTCTGCTTTCTGCCGCGCCGAAAAGACCATGAGTACAGTCTGGATCACTTCCAGCACAGCTTTTATCTGCGCTCAAACCGCGAGGGAAAAAACTTTGGCCTGTATAAGACCAAGGTGCGCGACGAGCGCAAGTGGGAGGTGCTTATTCCCGCGCGGGAACAGGTGATGCTCGAAGGGTTCACGTTGTTTACCGACTGGCTGGTGGTGGAAGAGCGTCAGCGGGGGTTGACCAGTATCCGGCAAATCAACCGCAAAACGCGCGAGGTGATAGGGATCGCGTTTGACGACCCGGCCTACGTCACCTGGATTGGTTTTAATCCTGAGCCTGAATCGTCCCGGCTGCGCTATGGCTACTCGTCGATGACCACGCCGGATACGCTGTTCGAACTGGATATGGATACCGGCCAGCGCCAGGTGTTGAAGCAAACAGAAGTGAAGGGATTTGAATCCGACAATTATCGTAGCGAACACCTGTGGGTTACCGCGCGCGATGGTGTCGAGGTGCCGGTTTCGCTCGTGTATCACAAGGCGCATTTTCAGAAAGGTAAAAACCCTATCCTGGTTTACGGCTACGGCTCCTATGGTTCCAGCATGGATGCCGACTTCAGCAGCAGCAGATTAAGTCTGCTCGACCGCGGCTTTGTTTTTGCCATCGCTCATATTCGCGGCGGCGGTGAGCTGGGCCAGCACTGGTATGAAGACGGGAAATTCCTGAAAAAGCAAAACACGTTCAATGATTACCTCGACGTTTGCGACGCCTTAATTGAACAAGGCTATGGCGATCCGCAGCTCTGCTTTGGCATGGGCGGCAGCGCGGGCGGCATGCTGATGGGCGCTGTGATCAATCAGCGTCCCGAGCGTTTTAAGGGCATCGTTGCGCAGGTACCGTTTGTCGATGTGGTCACCACCATGCTCGACGAATCTATCCCGCTCACGACCGGGGAGTTTGAAGAGTGGGGGAATCCACAGGATGAAACCTATTATCGCTATATGAAAGCGTACAGCCCGTACGATAACGTGGAAGCGAAAGCCTACCCGCACATGCTGGTGACCACCGGTTTGCACGATTCACAGGTGCAGTACTGGGAACCGGCGAAATGGGTGGCAAAGCTGCGGGAACTGAAAACCGACGACAACCTGCTGCTGCTCTGTACCGATATGGACTCCGGGCACGGAGGGAAGTCGGGGCGGTTTAAATCTTATGAAGGGGTGGCGCTGGAATACGCCTTTTTGATCGGCCTGGCGCAGGATACGCTTCCAGGCCAGGCTGAACGTTAAGCTTCACCCAGATAATGCTTCAGGGTTAAGCGTAGCTCCGGGCTCATCTTGTCGAGGTTGTTATACAGCCAGCGCAGATAGCCTGGATCTTTATCTGCAATATCCGATACTGCTCTCCCGCGGTATTTTCCGAAGGTGAACGTCGTCAGCAGTGCAGGACGGCCGGTAATCGTCGCCATATCATCCGGTGTCCAGCCGGAAGTATTCATAATATCGATCAGCAGCGCAGCGGTGATATAGCAGTCATACAGCGCGCGGTGATGGTGAAGCCCTTCAGGCGTTCTGACGCTGAGCTTGCGGGATTTATACAGCGCCATATTGCTGTATTTGATCCCCGGCCACAGGCGACGCGCCAGCTTCATGGTGCAAATCCATTCCCCGGGCATGTCGGGGAGAACCCGACGGTCGAAGCTGGCATTGTGGGCGACATACCACGGGCTGCCATAGTAGTGCGGGATAATGTCTTCTATCCAGGGTTTATCCGCCACCATTGATTCAGTGATGCGATGGATAGCCATGGCCTGCGGGCTAATAGGGCGATCGGGCCGCACCAGATGGCTCATCGGGTTGACTATTTTTCCGTCAACGACGTCGACCGAGGCCACCTCCACAATTCCGCCCTGAAGATCGCAAGTTTCGGTATCAATGACGCGCAGCATGAAAATCTCCTGAGCTTAAAACGCTTAGCCTAAAGGAATGATATCGCCTTGCCAACCCTGTCGGTTAAGCGTGCCGGTTAACAGCAGCTCGCCTTTATCCGCCCGCACGATCAACTGGCCTTTTTCATCCCATAATGCGCTGCCGGTGCTGGCGTTCGCCATTAATACCGCAATGGCATATTTGTGTGCAAAGCGTTGCAGGGTGCTGATGGACTGCCGCCAGCGGTTGTCCCTTACCGACTGGCTGCTGGTGAACAGCGTTGCCTGCGGATCGAGATTGGGGGAATCGCCCTGCGCATCAATGATGGTGAGCTGTTTATCCCCCGGAACCAGGCTCGCACCGCCGCCTTGCGGATAGCGCACGATGCTCGGCCGAGAGGGCGTAAAGAGCACGAGACCTTTCTGACGCTGGCCATTCCGCTCAAGGGGAAGCCCGGCAATAACGCTAATCTGGTAAAAATGTGCCGCATCAAGCAAGGGTTCCAGCTGTGCGTCGCACGGTGGGGGAGGTAACGTCGTTGTGCCTGAGCCGGTTAAGGAGAGTTCCGGGAAGACCAGCAGATCGCACTGCTGCTGTGCCGCTTCGGCAATGAAGCGTAGGTGGTGGGTAACGTGTTCATCAACACTGTGATACTGCCCGCCATACTGGGCTGCCGCTATATTCCATTGTGACATCGTGACTTCCTTATACACTGAGTCGCAGGGATTTAAGAATACACCTAATTTAATCAGGGTTTTCTTATCCTGCCAGATTTCGCGTAAGGAAGTGTAACGACTCGTTAAGCTTATTTAACTTTAGGCTCGTACGGCAGACGAGAGAGGTTGACCGAAGCGAGACGGTGAGCAATTAATCTTTCCCGGAACCAGTCGCGCAAATGGGCGGGTTGTTCCCGTTCCACAACTTCAGCTACGATGGGCATGTTGTAACGCTCTTTGAACGCAACGCCAGCGGCTGCGAGATCGACATTCACTTTATCCATCTCGTCCTGAGGAAGGGCGGCCAGATTGATTTTCATTTCCTTCTCCTGTTTATGCGGCGGCAACGTTACCGCGATTGCGCGACGATGACAAGCGGAGGCGGGATGATCCTCGACTCGTCTATTATACAGCGTTATTCTTTAGCATACAGACATAACAAAAAGGAATGATCGCGATGGGGTTATCCACTTCCCGCACGGTATGCGCGCTGGTTTTTCTGGCATCAGTCATTATCTCGCCCGCTGTGCTGGCGCATGCGCATCTTAAACAGCAGAGCCCGGCAGCAGACAGCGTGGTGAGCGCTCCGCAGTCACTGACGCTGAATTTTTCGGAAGGTATCGAACCGGGATTTAGCGGTGTGGTGGTGACGGATGCGCACAAGCAGGTCGTCAAAACGGGAGCCGTAACGCGAGACGAAAAGAACAAGGCTCAACTGATCGTTCCGCTGGCGCAAACGCTGGCGACCGGAACCTACCAGGTGGACTGGCATGTGGTTTCCGTCGACGGCCACAAAACCAAAGGCAGCTATCACTTTAGCGTGAAATAGCATGCTGGCACTGGTCTATGTTGGGTTGCGCTTTATCCATTTCGCGGCGCTGATGCTCGTTTTTGGTAATGCGCTATACAGCGTCTGGTTGGCGCCTTCCTCTCTCCACCGTCTGATGGCTCTGCGTTTCGCGCTACAGCAGCGGGTGGCATCTTTAATCAGCCTGGCCGCTGCGCTTCTGATGTTCATGCTTCAGGGCGGATTAATGGGCGACGGCTGGGGAGATGTGATTAACACGCAAGTCTGGCACGGCGTACTGGGGACGCAGTTTGGCAGCGTCTGGCTGTGGCAAATTATCCTGGCTTCCATTACGGTTGCTGCCGCGTGGCTTGCGCCGCTGAAAGGCTCCCGGCTGCTACTGCTCGCAATGGGGCAGTTTGTCCTGCTGGCAGGGGTAGGCCACGCGACGATGAACGAAGGTCCGTTGGGGGCTGTGCAGCGTCTCAATCATGCCGTTCATCTGTTATGTGCCGCAACCTGGCTCGGCGGATTACTGCCGCTGCTGTTCTGCATGCATCTGGCAAAAGGGCGCTGGCAGAACGCGGCCATCTACACCATGATGCGTTTCTCGCGCGTAGGCCACTATGCCGTCGCGGGCGTGCTGCTCACAGGGACGATCAATTCGCTCTTGATTCTGGGCGTCCATATTCCCTGGCAGGCTGGCTACGTGCAGCTTTTATTGTTCAAATGTGCGCTGGTGGCGTTGATGGTGGCAATTGCGCTGGCAAATCGGTATTTTCTGGTGCCACGGTTTCGTCCGGATTCCGGGTGGGCACAACAGCTTTTTATCAGGATGACACAGGCAGAAGTGGTGCTGGGAGCGCTGGTTCTGGCAGCGGTCAGCCTGTTCGCCACCTGGGAACCCTTCTGACAAGGTTAACTAACATATGAAAAAAACAGTACTTTCGCTCTTATTGCTGGCCTGCACGGGGAGCGCTCTGGCCGCGCCGCAGGTGATCACCGTCAGCCGTTTTGAAGTGGGTAAAGACAAGTGGGCGTTTAATCGCGAAGAGGTGATGCTGACCTGTCGTCCGGGCCATGCGTTATACGCGATCAACCCGAGTACGCTGGTGCAATACCCGTTGAATGAGGTTGCAGAGCAGCAGGTGGCCAGCGGCAAGAGCAGCGGCCAGCCCATCAGCGTGATCCAGATTGATGACCCGGCTCACCCAGGGCAGAAGATGAGCCTGACACCGTTTATCGAACGCGCTGACAAGCTCTGCTAGCGTTCAGGTTTCCAATAAAAAACCGCAGATGCTCGCGAAAGCACTGCGGTTTTTTGTTTTTGATGATGATTTAACGCTTTTTTTCTGGCCGCTTTAACTGTGGACTGGAAAACCTGGCGTCGTCATCTATTCTTAAAAGGCAAGGCGACTTAGCCTGCATTAATGCCAACTTTTAGCGCACGGCTCTCTCCCAAGAGCCATTTCCCTGGACCGAATACAGGAATCGTATTCGGTCTCTTTTTATCTGTATGAAAGACAATACGTTACGCCTTTTATCATCTTTATGCAGCGGATGCATCCTGTGCGACTTCGTAAAACATATCACAACACCGCAGGCGGAAGTCCAGCCCTTTTTGCCTGTTTTGTTAAATTTTTGTGAGCAATTAAGGAAAGTCAGCGCCGTGCTTAAAAGCGGGATTTTACCGACGCCTCAATTTCATCAAGCAATTCAAAACGACGGCGGTATTCCGCACGCTTCTTGCTCGCGATCTCGTCGAGAGATTTGCGTTCCATCTGCAGCGGGAGTTGCCAGCAGAAGCCGGAGACCTTTTTACCGCCCAGAGAATCCCAGAATTCGTCATAGCTGGCGTGGAAATGGCGGCCTTTGCTGAGGCGATAGCGCAATGCGCGGAAAACGTGTCCCTCGTCGCTGACGGCAAAAATCGCCTTAACAGATGACTGTAAGGCCAGCTGGAAAAGAACTTCCATCAGCACGCGTTTAGGGAACAGGCCGTGACAGGCGCGGGTGGATTGTTTAATGACGTCCCGCGACACGCAGCGGCGGGGGCCCTGAAGCCCGCCAATTACTATTACGCGTTGTCCGTTGCTGCGGGCTACGCTAAAGGTCAGGCTGGCAAGCAGCGTATCCTCGTTATCGCGCAGCCACAGCGTGCTCTCACCTTCGCGCTCGGCTTTCCCGGCAGAGGATGCATTAACCGTATAGATCACGCCCTCTTTTGCATGGAACTGAACAACGGTTTGTTCCTGCGGGCTGGTCAGCGCCTGGGCGAGGGTGCGCTCTTTCAGGCTATCGATCCAGTAATAATGGTTAACGATAGCGTCGGCGCGATCGTTCGCGGTCAGGCCACGCATCAGATACTGCCGATGGGTCTTGCTGGGCAATGTAATTTGAGCGGCGAGCAGTTTGTCGAAATCGTCACGCCCTGAAAGGGCTTCCAGCATGCGACGGGTGGAAGACCAGAACAGAAGCGAACGTAAAAGGAACTTCAGCCGATAATCGCGTTTTCGCCAGATGGGTCCCGGGACACGTTCGCCGTTCACCAGCTCGGAAATTATATTTGTGCGATGTGGGTAGAACACATCGTTATGCAGGTGTGTATTAGACACGTGAAGATCCCTCGTTTTTTTCTGCCTCTATTCTAAGGAGCCAGGAATAAGGGATTAATAGCGTGAGGATCTTTATTTCTGGTTGGTTTACCGTTTGTTTGACTTTGTCAGGACCGCTCCCGTCTTTTGCTTTTTATACGGCGGCTATACTGTTTAAAGGAGGCCTTATGTATCAGCGAATAGAGGGTGGGATGTGGCGTCACGTCTGGGTTGTCAGCGATATACATGGCTGTTATCAGTGGCTTATGGACGAACTGAAACGCCGCCATTTTAATCCGTATGAGGATTTGCTTATTTCCGTTGGCGATTTGATCGATCGCGGTCCTGACAGCGTAAAAACACTGCAGCTCATCAATGAGAAATGGTTCAGAGCCGTGCGGGGTAACCATGAGCAAATGGCAATGGATAGTCTGGACAATAATGATTCTGCGCTGTGGGCGATGAATGGTGGAGTGTGGTTTACGCGCCTTGATCGCGAGCAGCAGGCGCTGGCGCGAACGTTACTAAACGCCTGCCGCGAATTGCCGCATATTATCGAGATAACCTGCGCAAACGGTCTCAATGTTATTGCGCACGCAGATTACCCCGCCGCGGAATACCGCTGGCAAAAACCGGTGAGCGCCCAGCGCGTGCTGTGGGATCGCGACAGGTTGATGGGCTTTATGGTGGGCAAAGGGCAGGGGATTAGCGGTGCGGATCATTTCTGGTTCGGGCATACGCCCGTCGACAGGCGGTATGATTTTGAAAACCTGCACTATATTGATACCGGAGCGGTGTTCGACGGTTACTTCACGCTGGCACAGCTACAGTAATAAATAACCCGCCTTCGGGCGGGTTCTCTTTAGATCAGGCAAGGCGCATGACCCAGGCATCGGTTTTGCTATCGTAATGCTCACGGTAAAGAACAGAGTGTTCGCCATCAAGTATCGCCGGGACGCTGGTATCCGCATCCCATGCGTCGAGTTGCATGCACAAATCCGGGTCGGATTTGCAGGGAATACTTAACGTTCGATCGCCTTGTGCTTCGCCGCGCAGCTCTGCGTCGTCGATCTCAAAAGCGCCAATACGCACGCTGGTTTTCGTCATAGTGCTCTCCGGGTCGGTTTTCAGAATCTGGTATGACCAGTATGGGCATCCATTTTTGATCGTAGACAAGGAGAGCAAAATCGCCAGTAAAAAAATGCGCTTTTTTAGTCGGTGGGACTGTTACCCGTAAACAACCGGCCATCGCGGACCAACTCCCGCGGATAACTATTTTTCAGCCGCGAGCCGACCTTTTTCGCCAGACCCAACGGGAAGCCCTGATACGTCACAATAACCTCATCCTGAGACGGGGTGGTTTCCGGGTAAACGTCGCGACCACGATACCACTCTTCGGCTTCCTGATGCGTCAGTTCAAACGTGTTATCGCTGTCCGCCAGGGCGATGACCGCTTCGTGCTGCCAGCGGTACCCTTTATTATGCACTTCCGCCAGGCGGATCCCGATACGTGAAAAACGGACTTTGCCAATAAGCGGCTCAATGGGTGCCGGGAACAGCCATATCTCTTTATCACGCATCCAGAGGTGCAGATTCTCATCCCAGATCAGCCCAACCTTGTTGGCGGCGGCTTTAAGTTGCACAGCATCGCGGCCTTTCAGCGGGGCGAACGGGAAATTGCCGACCTTGAATTTCGGGGCTGGCAGGGGAGCCACCGCCTGAGTTTTGCGCAGACGAGCCACAAAGAACCCTTCGCAGTCGTAAATCTGCGGGAACACGTGCAGGAAACCTTCCGGCGTGGCGGCCTCATCTGCCGTGGCAAACAGATCGTTAAGTGGCAGGAACTCAACGGCATCCGGGTATTGCGCTTTCAACCACAGACAGACGTCTTCGTTTTCATCGCGGTTGAGGGTACAGGTGGAGTACACCAGCGTGCCGCCGGGGCGCAGGGCGTGAAAGGCGCTGTCGATCAGTTCGCGCTGCGTGGCAGCGATCTCAAGATTGCTTTCCACAGACCAGTTCTTTAACGCATCGGGATCTTTACGCACCACCCCCTCGCCGGAGCAGGGGGCGTCGAGCAGAATGGCATCGAACGCTTCCGGCAAGGCGGCGCCAAACACGCGTCCGTCAAAATGCGTCAGGGCGACATTCTGGATACCGCAGCGGCTGATGTTGGCATGCAAGACTTTCACGCGGCTGGCGGAAAATTCGTTGGCAAGAATCGCCCCGTGATTACCCATCCGGGCGGCAATTTGTGTGGTTTTCGAGCCGGGCGCGGCGGCAACGTCCATCACGCGTTCAGGTGCGTTGCCTTCTGCGAACAGGGCGGCAACCGGCAGCATCGAACTGGCTTCCTGAATATAAAACAGACCGCTCAGATGTTCTGCGGTACTTCCCAGCGGCACGGCATCTTCGTCATCGCGCTCGATCCAAAACCCCTCTGCACACCAGGGCACCGGCGTAAGCTGCCAGTTGTAGGGGGAAACCAGCGTCAGAAAATCATCGACGCTGATTTTCAGCGTGTTGACGCGAATGCTCCGGCGTAACGGACGCTGGCAGGCGGCGATAAAATCATCTAACGACAGATGAGAGGGGAGCGCCTCGCGCATTTGCGCAAGGAATTGTTCAGGAAGAAATACGGAGTTTTGAGCCACGTGCACACCACAGGGAAAAGTTCAGGTCCGCAGTGTAACATAAAGGCTCCGGCGCGTTGACACCGGAGCCTTTCAGATTAACGCGGCAGGGCCGTTCCCCATTCACGCCACTCTTTCGGTTCGCTTTCGAGCAGCAGGAAGTGTTTCCCTGACTGCGCTTTTGGCGCCAGTGGCGTGCCCGGCGGGGTGGCAAACGCAATACCGCCACGGATGAACTGGTTGAAGGTACCGGTTTTCACCACGCCCCCCGTCAGGCCGAAGTCCAGTGAGTAGCCAGAGGCCAGCCAGAATACCGAGTTATTTCGTACCAGGTGCTGGTAACGATCGCTGATACGTAACGCCACCATCACGCGATCGGAGAGCGTACCAAGCGTCAGACCCGTTACCGTACCTACCTCAATACCGCGGAACAGAACCGGCGTGCCGATGCCAAGTGAGCCTGCTTCCGGGACTTCCACCACAATGCTCAGGCCACCGAGGTAGCGCGAATCGGTGATGGTGGCTTCCTGCAGTTCGAAATCACGCCGTGCATTGCCCTGGCCGGGTTCGACGTTGATATAGGGCTGCAGAATAGTGTCGAGATGTTCAACGCCTGCGGCCGAAATCTGCGGCGTCACCACCGAGAAGCGGGAACCGGTACGGGCGAAGGTCTGCACATATTCCGGGTAGAGCACCGCGGTGGCCTGTACCTCGTTGCGGGAGGTGATCAGCGTCAGCTTCTGGATCTGGCCGATATCAATGCCCAGGTAGCGAATCGGCATGCCTTCCGCCAGCTTACCGGCATCAAACGCATGCAGGGTAATCTGCCCACCCACGGCACGCGCGGCGGTTTCGGACGGGAAGAGAATACGCTTATCGCCCTTACGCAGGTTTGCGCCTGCACCGCTGAGGTTATCGAAGCTAATGGCGCCGCGCAGCGCGCGTGAGAGCGGGGAGGCCTGCACGGTCAGCCCGTTACCGTTAAGCTGAACTTTCGCGCCGCCTTCGGCCCAGAAGACGCTGTTTGGCGTCAGCAGCTTGCGATACTCCGGCTTGATATGCAGTTCGATATCAAACGCGTCCGCACGCGGGCGAACGGCGATCACTTCCCCGACTTCAAACTTGCGATACAGCACAACAGAACCTGCCTGGACGTCCGGTAGCGTCTCGGCGCTCAAGGTCAGCGTGGTCGTCGGCAGATCGCTCAGGCTGTTTTCAATCGCTTTGTCCAGGTTGGCATACAGCGGGTAATTTTCGCGGATGGGGCCTTTATCGCCCGGCAAAATGCGAATGCCGCCGTTAACCCATTCGCTGGCACTGGCACCAAGGAACTCTACGCCGTCCAGGCCTACCTTCACATCGACGCGGCTGTTAACCACGAATTTACTGTCGCCATGGACGAGGTTGCTGTATTGCGGATCGATCGCTACCGAGAAGCTCACGCCGTTTTCGGAAAGCCTTCGCTCCAGAACCTGACCCACCTGGACACCGTGGAGGATCAGCGGCTGACCGGCTTCAATACCATAACTTTCGGGTGCATTTAGCGTAACCGTCACAACGCCCGGTTTTTGCAGCAGGGCTTTATCCGCCGGGGCGATCACGAAGTTATTGCTTGGCTTTCCTTCACCGGGGATCAGTTCAAACGTGTTGCCGGTCAGCAAAGTGCTGAGACTGGCATCGTTAAGAGAGAGCTTCGGACTGCGCATTTCGATACGCGTTTTCTCGCGCAGGAGATCGACCACGCTGGGGTCTACGGTCATTTCGCCCGTCACCGAGCCGCCAGGGTTGAGCGTCATTTTGGTGAGCTGACCTACCTGCAGACCCTGATACATCAGCGGTGTTGATCCGGCTTTCAGACCTTTCGCATCGGGCAGAACAAGTTTGACGATCACCCCTCGCTGGCTGTGCGCCAGATCAGCGTACAACCCGAACGTATCATCGGCAGCAGCAGGGCTGGAGTTCTCCGGGGAGTCAAAGGCAATCGCCCCGTTTACCAGCGCGGCCAGGCTCTCCAGCTTCACTTTAGCACCGCTCAGGCTGAGGTCGGCATCTACGCCAGACACGTTCCAGAAGCGGCTGCCTTTTTTCACCAGGTTGGTGAATCGGCGTTCGATCAGCACATCGATGGTCACGCCCTGTTTGTTAGGATTGATGGCGTAATCGTAAACGCGACCCACCGGAATTTTTCGGAAATAGACCAGCGAGCCACTGTTCAGTGAGCCGAGATCCGGCGCCTGCAGATGGATCATCAGATCGCCGTTATTGAGACGGTATTTTGGCTGCGTATCCAGCGCGACAAAGTGATCCTGCGGTTCGCCTTTGCCTGGCATCATACCGATGTAGTTACCGCCAACCAGCGCATCCAGCCCCGAGACACCCGCCAGAGACGCCTTCGGCGTGACCAGCCAGAACTGCGTTTCGCTGCGCAGCGCGTCCTGCATGTCCGATTTAATGCTGACCCGCACCTGAATTTTGTTCAGCCCTTTTCCGAGTGAGATGTCCTGAACCGTACCGACTTCAACCCCCTGAAAACGAACGGGGGTTCGTCCGGCGACGATGCCGTCGGCGGTCTGGAAATCAATGGTGACGGTACTTCCGCGATCTTCATAGCTCGTCCAGATAAGCCAGCCTGCAATCATCAGGGCGATGACAGGCAGCAACCAGAATGGCGAAATGCGGCGTTTAGTTTTAATTCTCGCTTCAGTCGGCGAAGCGGGGGTTTCCTGACTCATGTGCATCCCAAAGTAAGCGGCTATCCAGCCATTCCACAGCAAGAATAGTCAATATCACCGCAGAGCCGAAATAAAAAGCTGCGGGTCCCATAGTAAAAGCAAGTAACTGGTCGCGATTTATTAGCGACATCATCAGCGAAATCACAAACAGATCCAACATGGACCAGCGGCCAATCCAGGTGACAAATCGCAGAAGCAGTATTCGGGTTCGTAATCCTTGTTCACACTTAAAGTGAATGCTGATGAGCAGGGTGAACATCACCACGACTTTGGTAAAAGGAACCAGGATACTGGCGATAAAGACGATGGCCGCCACCCCAACGTTGCTGTGCGCCAGGGAGATAATGCCGGAGAGGATTGTATCCTCCTGACGGGCACCATTCACGTAAATGATGGAAATCGGCAGCATATTGGCGGGGATCAAGAACACCAGGGAGGCAATCAGCGCCGCCCAGCATTTTTGCAGACTGTTATTGCGTCGATGCAGCAAGGGTATGTGGCAGCGCGGACAGCGCCCACGGGGATCGGGCAACCCGGTGTAATGGCATCCCAGACAGACGCGGAGATTCTCATCCGGACGGGTGGCAGGGCGCTGAGGGTAAAAACGCTCCCAGAGTTGCTCAACGTTCAGGTGGATCAGCGTCAGGATGCTGAGCAGCACCAGGCAGATAAAGGCAAAAAGCCCGACGCCCGGCTGCAGAAAAGCATAATCCTGCACTTTAATTGATGCCACGCCCACACCGACCAGATAGATATCCAGCATCACCCACTCTTTGAGTTTATCCAGCATCAGCAGCACCGGGCGAAGATTCATCCCCAGGATGTTGCCAAACCACAGATAGGCAATGGCTGCAACCAGCACCAGTGGCGCGCCAATGGCGCAAAACAGCACCATGGCAGCGGTAATCGGATCGCCCTGGCGGGTCATCTGCCAGATCCCCTGCAGCACGTTGGCATCAATGCGTACGCCAAGCAGGTAGAGCTTCAGCAGGGGCTCGGTCCAGGCGAAGGGCATCAGCAGCAGCATGGTGACGGCCATGGCGGCCAGACGGGTTAACGACCAGTCTCGGCCGTCACGAATTTTCGCGTCACATCGGGGGCAAAAGGCACTTTGGTGCGATTTCATCTTCGGCAACATAAAAAGCGTATCGCACTGGGGGCAACGCTGATAATGTGCACGAGGCAAAGCGTCTCTTACCGTATGGACCGTTATCTTTTTTGTCGGCGTAATTTTGGTTGTTTTTAAGGCCATCAGCTGCGCACAAATAAGTATTGTTGAACGTTATATTAACTCATGAACGGATTCATCTTGAGCATGAGCGCATTTAATGCTTATTTTAATAGGCTATGCGGTAATTTTGTAAGACAACTAAGTGATTGAATAATGAACAAAACAGAATTCTACGCGGATCTGAACCGCGATTTTAAGGCATTGATGGCGGGTGAGACCAGCTTCTTAGCCACTCTGGCAAATACTAGCGCATTGTTGTTCGAACGTCTCTCTGACGTGAACTGGGCTGGCTTTTACCTCCTGGAAGGTGACACGCTGGTACTTGGCCCGTTCCAGGGCAAACTGGCTTGCGTGCGTATTCCGGTCGGGCGCGGTGTATGCGGTACTGCGGTGGCCGAGAATCAGGTACAGCGTGTGGAAGATGTTCATGCGTTTGACGGGCATATCGCCTGTGATGCCGCCAGTAATTCTGAGATCGTACTGCCGCTGGTCGTAAGAAATCAGATTATTGGCGTTTTGGATATCGACAGCACCGTCTTCAGTCGCTTCACAACCGAGGACGAGCAAGGGCTGCGCGAGCTGGTGGCGAATCTGGAAAACGTCCTTGCCGGCACCGATTATCAAAAATTCTTTGCGAGCGTCGCAGGATAATCAACGGATAACGTAGCATTTACTGATAGCGTCATTATAATGACGCCTGTTCATGCCTGCGCTTGTTGGCAACGTCCGTTGTAATCAGGAAATTTCATGGAAAATCAACCTAAGTTGAATAGCAGTAAAGAAGTTATCGCATTTCTGGCCGAGCGTTTCCCGCAGTGCTTCAGCGCGGAAGGTGAAGCTCGTCCCCTGAAAGTCGGTATTTTTCAGGATCTGGTAGCGCGCGTTGAGGGGGAAATGAACCTCAGCAAAACTCAGTTGCGTTCTGCCTTACGTCTTTATACTTCGAGCTGGCGTTACCTGTACGGTATCAAACCGGGCGCGACTCGCGTGGATCTCGACGGCAACCCTTGTGGTGAGCTGGACGAGCAGCACGTTGAACACGCACGCAAGCAGCTTGAAGAAGCCAAAGCACGCGTTCAGGCACAACGTGCAGAACAGCAAGCGAAAAAACGCGAAGCCGCAGCGGCAAACGGCCAGGAAGAAGCGCCTCGTCGTGAGCGTAAACCGCGCCCTGCGCCGCGTCGTCACGATAATAACGATCGCAAACCGCGTGCAGACAAACCAGCAGCCAAAGCCCCACGTGCGCCTCGTGAAGAGCCGCGCCATACCCCGGTTTCTGACATCAACGCGCTGAGCGTGGGTCAGGCGCTGAAGGTCAAAGCGGGCAACAATGCTATGGACGCCACCGTACTGGAAATCACCAAAGATGGCGTTCGTGTACAGCTGACTTCTGGTATGTCAATGATTGTACGCGCAGAACACTTGTTGTTCTGAAACGGAGGCCAAGCCTGGCATGAACACTTTTTTTAAGCTCACCGCGCTGGCGGGTCTGTTTGCTATAACAGGCCATGCTTTCGCAGTGGACGATATCACGCGTGTTGATCAAATTCCGGTACTCAAGGAAGAGACGCAGCACGCGACGGTGAGCGAGCGCGTGACGTCTCGTTTCACCCGCTCGCACTATCGTCAGTTCGATCTCGATCAGGCCTTTTCGGCCAAAATCTTTGACCGCTATCTGAACTTGCTGGATTACAGCCATAACGTTTTGCTCGCCAGTGATGTCGAGCAGTTCGCTAAGCGCAAATCCGAGGTGGGTGATGAGTTGCGGTCAGGCAAGCTGGATCTTTTCTACGACCTCTACAACCTGTCGCAAAAGCGCCGCTTTGAACGCTATCAGTACGCCCTGAAAGTGCTCGAACGTCCGATGGACTTCACCGGCAACGACAATTTCAATCTTGATCGCAGCAAAGCGCCGTGGCCGAAAGATGAAGCCGAGTTGAATGCGCTGTGGGACGGAAAGGTCAAATACGACGAACTGAGTCTCAAGCTGACCGGCAAAGATGAAAAAGAGATCCGTGACACGCTGACGCGTCGTTACAAATTTGCCATTCGTCGTCTGGCGCAGACCAACAGTGAGGATGTCTTCTCTCTGGCAATGACGGCCTTTGCGCACGAAATCGATCCGCACACCAACTATCTCTCCCCGCGCAACACCGAACAGTTCAATACCGAAATGAGCCTGTCTCTGGAAGGTATCGGTGCGGTACTGCAGATGGACGATGATTACACCGTGATCAATTCCATGGTGGCGGGTGGCCCGGCCTCCAAAAGCAAAGCGATCAGCGTAGGTGACCGCATTGTTGGGGTCGGACAAACCGGTAAAGGCATGGTCGATGTCATTGGCTGGCGTCTTGACGACGTGGTTGCGCTGATTAAAGGTCCGAAAGGCAGCAAAGTTCGTCTGGAAATTCTGCCAGCGGGTAAAGGCACTAAAACCCGTATCGTTACCCTGACCCGTGAGCGTATCCGTCTGGAAGACCGCGCGGTGAAAATGTCGGTGAAAACCGTGGGTAAAGAGAAGGTGGGTGTCCTGGATATCCCTGGCTTCTACGTAGGGCTGACCGACGATGTGAAGGTTCAGCTGCAGAAACTTGAGAAACAGAACGTCAGCAGCGTCATCATTGACCTGCGCAGCAACGGCGGTGGTGCGCTGACAGAAGCGGTATCGCTCTCTGGCCTCTTCATCCCGTCTGGCCCTGTGGTTCAGGTGCGTGATAACAACGGTAAAGTCCGTGAAGATGCCGACAACGATGGTGTGGTCTACTACAAAGGCCCGCTGGTCGTGCTGGTCGACCGCTTCAGTGCGTCTGCGTCTGAGATCTTTGCCGCGGCAATGCAGGACTACGGCCGTGCGCTGATCGTGGGTGAGCCAACCTTTGGTAAAGGCACCGTTCAGCAGTATCGATCGCTGAACCGTATCTACGATCAGATGCTGCGTCCGGAATGGCCTGCGCTGGGTTCAGTGCAGTACACCATTCAGAAGTTCTACCGCGTCAACGGCGGCAGTACGCAGCGTAAAGGCGTCACGCCGGATATCATGATGCCGACAGGAACGGAAGAGACCGAAACTGGCGAGAAGTTTGAAGATAACGCGTTACCGTGGGACAGCATCAATGCTGCGACCTACGTGAAAGCGGGTGATATGACGCAATTTGGCCCTGAACTGCTGAAAGCGCATAACGACCGCATCGCGAAAGATCCGGAATTCCAGTACATCATGAAGGACATTGCGCGTTTCAATGCCCTGAAGGATAAACGGAATATTGTTTCTCTGAACTACGCCCAGCGTGAGAAAGAGAACAACGAAGACGATGCCACGCGTCTGGCCCGTATCAACGACCGCTTCAAGCGTGAAGGTAAGCCTCTGCTCAAGAAACTGGACGATCTGCCAAAAGATTACCAGGAGCCGGATCCTTACCTGGACGAGACGGTGCATATCGCCCTCGACCTGGCGAATCTGGAAAAAGATAAGCCTGCTGAGCAACCCGCTCCGGCGAAATAATCCCCCAACAGGCACAAGAAATTGTGCCTGTTTCTTTTTGTTCCGCATCCTTCCGTCAGGCAGATTTCCAATTGTGTAAAGTTGTGTCTTTCTGGTGACTTACGCCCTCCGGATGCTTGAAAATAGCCGCAATACCCATACGATGTGGGTAATCGCATAGTGCGCTTTGTTAAACTGAGGTTAAAAGAAAATTATGATGCGAATCGCGCTCTTCCTGCTCACCAACCTGGCGGTGATGGTGGTTTTCGGGCTCGTGCTAAGCCTGACAGGAATTCAGTCGAGCAGCGTTCAGGGTCTGTTGATTATGGCGCTGCTGTTTGGTTTTGGTGGCTCGTTCATTTCCCTGCTGATGTCAAAGTGGATGGCGCTGAAATCCGTCGGCGGTGAGGTGATTGAGCAGCCGCGTAACGATATGGAACAGTGGCTGATGAATACGGTGGCTCAGCAATCCCGTCAGGCCGGGATCGCCATGCCGCAGGTGGCCATTTATCATGCGCCCGATATTAACGCGTTTGCCACGGGTGCCCGTCGTGATGCATCGCTGGTTGCTGTCAGCACCGGGTTGCTGCAAAACATGAGCCGTGACGAAGCCGAAGCGGTCATCGCTCACGAAATCAGCCATATTGCCAACGGCGACATGGTGACCATGACGCTGATTCAGGGCGTGGTGAACACCTTCGTTATCTTTATCTCCCGTATCCTGGCGCAGATTGCGGCGGGCTTTATGGGCGGCAACCGTGATGAAGGTGAAGAGAGCAACGGTAACCCGCTGATCTACTTCGCCGTGTCGATGGTGCTGGAACTGGTGTTCGGTATTCTGGCGAGTATTATCACCATGTGGTTCTCGCGCCACCGTGAATTCCACGCGGATGCCGGCTCTGCGAAACTGGTGGGACGCGAGAAGATGATTGCTGCCCTGCAGCGCCTGAAAACCAGCTACGAGCCGCAGGAAGCGAACAGCATGATGGCCTTCTGCATCAACGGTAAATCAAAGTCGCTCAGTGAGCTGTTTATGTCTCACCCGCCGCTGGATAAACGTATTGAAGCGCTGCGCAGTGGGGAATACCTGAAGTAACGCGATGCGTCACAATAAGCCGGGCAGGCGTATTCTCCGCCCGGCTTTTTTTATGCCTGAACCCTGGGCTGGGTAACGCGCAGACCGCTGACGATGGCCGCGAGGGTGGCAAGCGCGCCGGCGGTGAGCAGCGCAACGTGGTTACCGTTTTGCCCGGCAAGGTTAAACATCAGGGCAACCAGCGCCGCGCCGCTGCTTTGCCCCAGAAGGCGCGCAGTTCCCAACATCCCGCTGGCGCCGCCACTGCGGTGACGGGGCGCAGAGGTGATGATGGTGTGATTATTGGGGGACTGAAACAGGCCGAACCCCGCACCACAGAGGATCATGCGCCAGACGATGTCCAGATCGCTGGGTGATGACGGTAACAGTGCCAGCGCGAAAAGGCCGGTTGCCATGACGGCCAGTCCCACCGCACCCAACAAACCGGCATGGATACGTTCAATTAAGTAACCCGCCAGCGGCGCCATCACCATCGTCGCCAGTGGCCAGGGCGTTAGCAGCAGCCCGGTCTCCACCTCCGAACGTCCTACCACGCTTTGCAGAAAGAAGGGCAGAGAAACCAGCGCCAGCATCTGAGCGCAGAACGAGCAAATGGACGTACAGATGGAGAGAGAAAAGAGGGGGATACGCAGCAGATCTACCGGCAGCAAAGGAACGGGCAGGGCGAGCTGACGGCGAACAAAGAAGAATCCTGTTACCAGCAGGGCGATAAGCTCGATGCCGGTAAGCGCCATGGATTGCCCCTGAGCAAAGCCGCTCAGGGCTGTAATCAGCAGACCAAAGGTCAGTGCATTCATCACTGCGCTGGGGACGTCAAAACGCGGCATGGTACTTTTGGGGCCGTTAGCAGGAAGAAAACGCAGGGCAAAGAAGATAGCCACGATACCCAGCGGCACGTTTATGGCAAAGAGCCATTGCCATGAGGCGACAGAAAGTATGGCTGCTGCAATTGTTGGTCCGGCGGCGGAGGAAACCGCGACAATAAACGAGTTTATCCCCATCCCGCGTCCAAGGTGGCGCTGCGGATAGATCAAGCGGATCAATGCCGTATTTACACTCATCAGCGCCGCACCGCCAAAGCCCTGCGCTATGCGCGCCAGCGTCAGCGTGTGCAATGAGTCAGACAGGGCGCATAACAGCGAGGTAAAGGTGAACACCACCAGGCCGCACTGATAGACCCGACGGTGGCCGAACATGTCGCCGAGGAAAGAGAAGGAGAGCAGGGAAATCACAATCGCAATCTGATAGGCGTTAACAATCCATATCGAGCTGGCCGGGGAGGCCTGCAGGTCGCTGGCGATAGTGGGCAGGGCAACGTTCGCAATCGCGCCATCGAGGACGGCCATTGAGATCCCAATAATAATCGTAGCAATGGCGCCGTACCGCAGGGGCAAAGGCAGACCATCGGAAAGGTTCTTTTCCATCGGGGATAAAAAGCTCAGGGTGAAATTATTCTCAGGGTAACGATTTTAGCACTGTTAACGCCGTTATATGTCGCAGATTTGTAACGAAACAAACGCGCATTGATTGCAGGTAACATCACAGGAATTTATAATAAAAACCGGTTCTGATTTTTATAAAACACTCTCTATGAGGTGGTAAATGGCAATTGCGGATTTGGATAAACAGCCAGATTCTGTTTCTTCCGTGCTGAAGGTGTTTGGCATCTTACAGGCGCTCGGAGAAGAGCGTGAAATTGGTATTACAGAGTTGTCGCAGCGTGTGATGATGTCGAAAAGCACCGTTTACCGCTTTTTGCAAACCATGAAGTCACTGGGTTATGTAGCGCAGGAAGGAGAGTCTGAAAAATACTCTCTGACGCTAAAGCTGTTCGAACTGGGTGCCCGGGCGCTGCAAAACGTTGATTTGATCCGCAGCGCGGACATTCAGATGCGTGAGATCTCCCGTCTGACCAAAGAGACCATCCACCTGGGTGCACTGGATGAAGACAGCATTGTTTACATCCATAAAATCGACTCCATGTACAACCTGCGTATGTATTCGCGCATTGGCCGCCGTAACCCGCTTTATAGCACGGCAATTGGCAAGGTTCTGCTGGCGTGGCGCGATCGCGAAGAGGTGAAGCAGATCCTTGATGGTGTGGAATATAAACGCAGTACGGAACGAACCATTACCAATACTGATGAACTGTTAACGGTACTCGACAAGGTGCGTGAACAAGGATACGGCGAAGATAACGAAGAGCAGGAAGAAGGGCTGCGTTGCATCGGCGTTCCGGTGTTTGACCGTTTTGGCGTGGTGATCGCGGGTTTAAGTATCTCTTTCCCAACCCTGCGCTTCTCAGAAGAGCGTCTGCACGAGTATGTGGCTATTCTGCACACTGCCGCGCGTAAGATTTCCGAGCAGATGGGCTATCACGACTATCCCTTTTAACGCGTTTTAGCATAAAAAAACGCCGCATCTTCTGCGGCGTTTTTCGTCAGTGGTTAACCAGGCCAGTTAGCCATTATCAACCACTACGGACATCTTTCTCAGTACCGGGCAGTTGGTTAAACCAATGATGCCGCTATCAGAATGGAGATACTGCGCCGTGCTTACGCCTTGTGCTGTTACGTACTTACACTGAATACCTAAGCCTGCTGCATTTTCGGTGCTTCCCACAAGCACACCGTAGCCGGTTAACAAAAGTCCAATCCAGAGTATCGCCAGTACTAAAATCGTTCGAATGATTACGCGCATTGTTACCTCTTTTATCGTTGTTATCATGAGGCTAGCCTAAACGGTTTACGTAATGAAACAAGTGCAGGATTCTGAAAAAGACCTGATGTTGGTACAGTTAGTCCTTGTTTAAGGTCACCGTGATAACCTGGTTGTATCAGGTCTTTAGACGGAGTGTGGAGTGAAAAAAATACGCTGGGTGATTCTGATTGTCGTACTGATAGCGTGCGTGGTGTTATGGACGCAGACGATCAATGTGATGTGCGATCAGGATGTACAGTTTTTTAGCGGCGTTTGCGCAATCAATAAGTTTATCCCGTGGTAGCACGCATTTTTTCTTAAGGTGATTTCCTTCCTTCGCACCAGTGGTAAAATAGGCGTTTTTATTGAGGTGGTGAAATGGGTGAGTTACTGAACTCAGGGTTGCTGAATGTAGCATCCCTGATGATCTCTTTGGTTGTTCTGCTGGTGGGTCTGGTCATTTGGTTTTTCGTGAACCGTGCCAGTTCCCGTACAAACGAGCAGATTGAACTGCTGGAAGCGCTGCTCGATCAGCAAAAGCGTCAGAATGCGCTGCTGCGTCGTCTGTGCGAGGCTAACGAACCGGAAGGGAAAGACGAGTCAAAAGAGGCTGTCGCTGAAAACAACCAGGATCAGGACGATTTTATCCGTCTGGTGGCTGAGCGCTGATTGCCGTGTCCCGGGAGGGACTGTGGTCTGGTTCAGTCCAGGTGTAATCCCTCCCTGAAAACGCGTTAAGTGGTAAGGCAGATAATTTAGCACCAGTTAATAGTACTTTCAGGATACTGAAAACTGGCGATTATTTATCCTTATAAACGAAGCGATGAATTGTTGCATATATTCTGTATGTATCTACGCTCAAAAATGTTTTATTTTTATCGAAACGTTTTGCTTGCCTTGTTTTGATGCAGCGTCATAAAAATTTCATTATTTTGGTGCATAACCCTCCTTATTACCTGTTGCATTTTAATACAGTTCGGTGCGGATTATTAACATTGAGTTTTTCCTGAAACAATACGCCCCCGTTGCAATGAATTAAGCATAAGTTTTCACAATTTGTTCTAACTCAATCAATTCCGAAGATTTCTTTTCACGGTAGCTGGACGCATTGTAATGATTGAGCTATGTTAAAAAAGTCTTAGATTACAGTGCTTGCGAAAGCACGGTAGAGCCTGTGTAAAAGCGTTAAGCTGTCTGTGTGTATCGCGCATAATTGTGCAAATCCTTACAGACAGTGTTCGAATTTGTGCGGCGGATCGAGACATGTTTAAAAATGGCTTGCCATATTAAACATAGTGTGTGATAACACGTTTTGGGTCAAACGAGGTACAGTTCTGTTTATGTGTGGCATTTTCAGTAAAGAAGTCCTGAGTAAACACGTTGTCGTTGAATACCGCTTCTCTGCCGAACCTTATATTAGTGCCTCATGCAGTAATGTCTCAGTTTTATCTCAGTCAATGCCTGCGGGCTAAGAAAACACTCTAAGGAATTTTGCAAATGGCAAAGATTAAAGGTCAAGTTAAGTGGTTCAACGAGTCTAAAGGTTTTGGTTTCATTACTCCTGCTGACGGCAGCAAAGACGTGTTCGTACACTTCTCTGCAATCCAGGGTAACGGCTTCAAAACTCTGGCTGAAGGCCAGAACGTTGAGTTCGAAATTCAGGACGGCCAGAAAGGCCCAGCTGCAGTTAACGTAACTGCTATCTGATCGAACCGCTGCTGACTGAAGCGCGTAGCACTTCAATCTCAGACATAAAGCCTCGCACAATGCGGGGCTTTTTTATGCCCTTATCTTTCAAAATATGACTATCCTCTGTCTCGTTAGCAACTTGTTGCAAAGCTGCGAGGTTAGAAGCACAGTTTCGCCTCCCTCAGCGCATCTTTTCCCGTTAAATCAGAGCGTTGTTTAACAGCTCTGGGGTTCAGGTGAAAAAGAAATTAATTATGAGCGCTGGCAATTTCACACCAGCGCGTTTTGCGCTGCTCTGTTTTGCTATTTTCTGCAGTCTGGCTTTTTTGCTGGGTCGTGTTGCCTGGCTACAAATCATCAAACCAGACAACCTGGTGAAGCAGGAAGATATGCGATCGCTGCGTCAGCTGACGATTGATGCTCCACGAGGGATGATCACGGATCGTGAAGGCCGACCTCTGGCGGTCAGCGTGCCCGTCAGAGCCGTATGGGCCGACCCTAAAACGGTACTCGCAAAAGGGGGCGTTGGTTTTGACGATCGCTGGCAGGCGCTGGCGAGCGCGCTTCATCTCTCCCTGAATACCCTCTCTTCGCGCATTAACGCCAATCCCAGGGGCCGGTTCATTTACCTGGCTCGTCAGGTTGATCCTGCGCAGGCCAAATGGATTGATAAACTGAATTTGCCGGGAATTAACCTGCGTGATGAATCGCGCCGTTTTTACCCGGCAGGCCACGTGGCGGCCAATCTGATTGGCTTCACCAATATTGACGGGCAGGGCATTGAAGGGGTGGAAAAAAGCTTTAATACTCAGCTGACGGGTAAAGCGGGTGTCCGACAGGTAAGGGAGGATCGCTACGGCCGGGTGGTTGAAAACCTGACGGAAGTTGCGCCCACGCCAGCGCATAACATTCAGCTCAGCATCGACGAGCGGCTACAGACCATTACCGAAGACGCGCTGGATAATGCCGTGGCCTGGAATAAGGCCGAGTCAGGGGCATCGGTATTGATCAATATCCCAACCGGCGAAATACTCGCCATGGCGAGTTACCCGGACTTCAACCCCAATAACCGGGAAGGCGCGACAATTAACGATTTTCGTAACCGGGCTATTAGCGATACGTTCGAACCCGGTTCGACCGTTAAACCGCTGGTGCTGATGACGGCGCTGCAGCAGGGGCTGGTCCAGCCGGACAGCGTGATTGACACCCATCCTTATACACTTGATGGACACCGTATTCGCGACGTGGGCTACTACCCGGAGCTGACGATGACCGGGATCCTGCAGAAATCGAGCGATACCGGAGTCTCCCGGCTCTCGCTGGCAATGCCCATACAGCACCTTCTTGATACCTACCGGAACTTTGGTTTTGGCACGAACACGGGTCTTGGCTTAACGGGGGAGAGCGCGGGCCTGTTGCCACAGCGTAAGTACTGGAGCCAGCTCGACCGCGCGACCTTTGCCTTCGGCTATGGCCTGATGGTGACGCCGCTCCAGCTTGCCCACGTCTATGCGACGATTGGCGGATTTGGACTGGAGCGTCCCCTGTCGATCACCCGCATCGATCCCCCCGTTATCGGGCACCGCGTTATGCCGGAGGAGATCGCGCATGACGTGGAGCATATGATGGAGAGCGTTGCGCTACCCGGTGGCGGTGGCGTTAAGGCCGCGGTGCGTGATTACCGCGTGGCGGTAAAAACCGGTACGGCGAAGAAGATTGATGACAGCGGCAAATATGTCGATAAATATGTCGCCTATACCGCGGGCGTCGCGCCTGCGAGCGATCCGCGTTTTGCGCTGGTCGTGGTGATTAACGAGCCTCAAAACGGGGCGTACTACGGTGGGGCGGTTTCAGCGCCGGTTTTCAGCGAAATCATGGGCAACGTGCTGCGCCTGGAGAATATAAAACCTGATGGCCTCCCGGCCGGTTCTGACCACCTTATCGTCATGCGGTAATCCAGCCGTTTTATAGCGGGGCGAATAGCGGTACACTTCGCCCTTTGGTTTATGCCCCGGAGTTGCCATGTCCTTCAGTTGCCCCCTTTGTCATGCGTCGCTGATGCGCTCAGATAAAAGTTATCGTTGTCCGCAGGGACATCAGTTTGATATGGCGAAAGAAGGATATGTGAATCTTCTGCCGGTGCAGCATAAGCGCTCCCGCGATCCGGGCGATAGTGCGGAGATGATGCAGGCACGCCGTGCATTTCTCGATGCCGGACACTATCTGCCGCTGCGGGAGACAGTTGCGCAGATGCTGGATGATATGTTGCCTGATTCGGCGTCCGCCATGCTGGATATCGGTTGTGGAGAAGGATACTACACCGCGCGGTTTGCGGAAGTGGTGCGTGAGAAGGGGGCCGTAACATTCGGTCTCGACGTGTCGAAAGTGGCCATTCGCGCGGCGGCTAAACGCTACGCTGGCGTGACGTACTGCGTGGCTTCAAGCCACCGGTTGCCGTTCGAAGATGCCAGTATGGACGCTATCATCCGCATCTATGCTCCCTGTAAAGCGCAAGAGCTTGCACGGGTGGTGAAACCCGGCGGATGGGTCATTACCGTCACACCCGGCCCGCGTCACCTGATGGAACTGAAAGGGCTCATCTATGATGACGTGCGTCTGCATGCCCCCCATTCTGAACAGCTGGCAGGTTTTACGCTGAAGCAGGAGCAGTCAGTGGCGTATCAAATGGATCTGGAGGGGCAGGAGGCGGTAGCACTGTTGCAGATGACGCCGTTCGCGTGGCGGGCAAAACCGGAAGTTTGGGCGGCGCTAGCGGCCCGGACGACGTTTAGCTGCCAGACAGATTTCAGTATCCATGTCTGGCAGCGCGACGCTTAACCCGCGAAGTGTGCCCAGAGGATCTGGGCACCAATGCCGATCAAAACGATACCGCCTAAGATCTCGGCGCGTTTACCCAGTAGCGGGCCGATAAAGCGTCCGACCATTATGCCCAGCGTGGACATAATCAGTGTTGCACAGCCAATGGCCAGCGCAGTGGCGATAATGTTAACCTGCAGGAAAGCCAGACCCACCCCGACGGCCATGGCGTCAAGGCTTGTGGCGATAGCGGTTGTCACCAGCAGCCAGAATCCATGGCGGTATTGCGGTTCCGCATCTTCATCATCCCCGCCGCGAAAACCCTCGATGACCATTCGGCCACCGAGAAACACCAGCAGAACGAACGCGATCCAGTGATTCCACTCGAGCACGAACTGGCTGGCGAGCATACCCAGACCCCAACCGATGAGCGGTGTCAGCGTTTCGATGGCGCCAAAAATCAGCCCGGTACGCAGTGCTTCTGAGAATTTAGGTTTGTGGAGCGTGGCACCCTTGCCAATGGAGGCAGCAAAAGCGTCCATGGACATGCCAAAAGCGAGAAGGATCGTAGCGGAGATATTCATAACAGCGTCCAGACCGGGGATATCCATATGACACATCACTGCCCCCAGTAAACAGCAGTTGATGTATCTATGGTCTCGCCTGATCTCTTTTGCACCGTAAGCGTGCTGAAAGCGATCCGTACGTGCCACGTTTTTCAACGAGTATGTTGACACGTACATTTCCTGCGTGCAGGAAATCGGCTACTCCCCAACGACGGGCGCAACCTTAACATATTTTGAGAATATAAAACAACATCGAGGAAGGCTTAATTTACTCGCTTTCTTGATAACGATTTTCATTTAGGTTTATGCGTGAAAATATCGTTAATGAATATAAGTCAAAAGAGGATAGCAGATATAGCAACGGCTATATTCAGGGTGAGAAAATAGCGTAATATATAGCCGATGCTATAAATTTAACTTATTGAGTTTTAAGGAGTAATGTGTAGATTTTCTCAAGGTCATCAATATTCTTGACCCGGATGAGCAGGCGGCGTTGTTCTAATTGCATCACTAACACACCGTCTTCGGATAAATTCATCTCTTTAATGCGGTTATATTCTATCCATACGTTGGCGAAGAAGAATCCGTGTTTTTTAAAAATGAGTTTTGGCGAACGGATCCAGAAAAGGTAAATCGCCATTAATGCCAGCGCACATAATAACCATGTGGTTAATATTGCACCGTGGCTGGTGACGTTATTGTAGATCAGAATGACCACCAGACCCGCGAAGATAAACGCATCAATGCGTCCGCGGCGTAAGAGGGGAAGGGTCAGTAGCGTCTCGCCGTGGCGGCGAGGCATAATGAACTCGTCATAGATAGCGTAAGCCAGAAGGGCAACAATAAATAAAACCAGTACGATGTCCGTGACAGTCATTCATCCTCCGGATAAGCGATAAAAAACCGGGGGCAAGCCCCCGGCGTCTCACGTTACTGCTTTACAGACCAAGCAGGCCGACAGCGTAGCCCGCGATACCGATGACGAAGAAGCCAACGATGATCCACAGCGGGTTCACCTTCTTACGCAGCAGCCACATACAGGCGAAGGTCAACAGCAGCGGTACCAGGCCCGGCATCAGCTGATCCAGGATAGTCTGCACGGTGGTGACGCGGGTCTGACCATCCTGGCCGGTGATGGTCGATACCACCAGCGGGATGTTCACGTGCGTCCACTTGTTCACCAGTGCCCCCATCACAAACAGGCCCAGGATTGACGCCCCCTCGGTCAGTTTCTGCAGGAAGCCGCCGCCCATATCCTTAACAATATCCACGCCCTTGCGGTAGCCGTAGGCCACGCCGTAGTAACGTGTCAGCAGTCGCACCGCGTTGAACAGGATAAAGAACAGCAGAGGACCGAGCAGGCTGCCGCTCATGGCGATCCCCGCCCCCAGCGCGGCAAAGACCGGACGAACCGTACCCCAGAAGATAGGGTCACCTACACCGGCCAGAGGACCCATCAGACCGACTTTGATACCGTTGATCGCACCATCGTCAATCTCTGCGCCGTTGGCACGCTGCTCTTCCATCGCCAGCGTTACGCCCAGAACCGGCGCGGCTACATATGGATGGGTGTTGAAGAATTCCAGGTGACGCTTAATCGCCTGACGCCGTGCTTCGTTATTTTCCGGGTACAGGCGCTTGATCGCCGGTACCATGGAGAAGCAGAAGCCCAGCGCCTGCATACGTTCGAAGTTCCATGAACCCTGAAACAGGTTAGAACGGATGAACACGCCACGAATATCACCCGGAGTGAGTTTTTTCTCGGTGGTAGTTTTTGTCATATCAACCATTTCGCTCACCTGTTAGTCCAGTTCGTTATCGAGATCGTTGTTACCAGCAGCCTGCGCTGGGGCACCCGCAACGCGGTTATATTTCGGGCTGAGCTGGATGTAGAGAATTGCCATGACGGCACCAATGACACCCAGTGCAACCAGGTTGAAGTTGGTGAATGCTGCGGTCACGAAGCCGAGGTAGAAGAACGGCATCAGGTAGCCTGCGCGCATCATGTTAATGACCATCGCATAACCAACGACCACGATCATACCGCCCGCGATGTTCAGACCGCCGGTGACCACTTCTGGAATGGCGTTCAGCATGCTCTGGACTTCACTGGTACCGACTGAGATCGCAACGATAACCGCCGGAATGGCGATACGCATCGCCTGCAGGAACAGGGATGAAACGTGGATCCAGGAGAGTGCCGTAAGGTTGCCGTTTTCGGCCGCCTTATCCGCCGCGTGCTGGAAAGCAACGGTGATGGTACGTACGATAATGGTCAGAACCTGGCCTGCTGCGGCCAGAGGAATGGCCAGAGCGATACCTGCACCGATACTCTGATGACCGGCAATAACCAGAACGGTCGAAATGATGGAGGCCAGCGCGGCATCTGGCGCAACGGCAGCACCGATGTTCATCCAGCCGAGGGCGATCATTTCCAGCGTACCCCCGATGATGATACCGGTTTTCATATCACCCAGTACGGCACCAATCAACGTACAGGCCACCAGAGGACGGTGGAACTGAAATTCATCAAGTACGGATTCCATACCCGCAATACATGCGACGACGAACACCAGCACAATCTGAAGAGTGGTAATCTCCATTGTACTTCTCCTATTACATAAGCTTTATGTGAAAAACCGGCGCGGGCTTATTTCCCAACTTTACCGATCAAATCCATCATTTTCAGTTTCTGGTCAGTGGAAACTTTACGGGCTTCCAGCTCAATACCGCGCGCATTCAGCTTGTTGAATGCCTCGATATCTTTCGCATCGACTGAAATGGCGTTGTTGACCTGCGTTTTGCCCTGACGGAACGCCATACCCCCAATGTTCACGGAGGTGATTTTCACGCCGCCTTCAACAATGCGCTCAACGTCAGTCGGGTTAGTAAACAGCAGCATTACGCGTTCACCCGCGTATTTCGGGTTGTTGTAAACGCGGATCATCTTGGCGACATCCACCACGTGCGCGGTGACGCCAGGAGGAGCAACCTGAGTCAGAAGGGTTTTACGTACGGTGTCGGCAGCAACTTCGTCGCTGACGACGATAATGCGGCGAACGTTGGTCTCTTTAGTCCAGCGCGTTGCCACCTGGCCGTGGATTAAGCGGTCATCAATACGCGCAAGGCCGATGACCATATAATCATTCGGACCCATGGGTTTTGCCGGTGTAGCCACTTTCGGTGCTGCTGCCGCGGGAGCGGGTTTCTCAACCGGTTGTGCTTTCAGGGCTTTCACGCCTTCACGGCCCGTTTCAACCGCCAGGGCGACAAGCTCATCAAACGTCGGGTTGTCGTCGCGCGCCATAAAGGTTTCCACCAGCATGGGAATGTTAACGCCAGCGACGACTTCATAATGCTCTTTATCGACGACAATACGGCTGGCAGCATTGAACGGGCTGCCGCCCCATGTATCAACGAGAAACAGCACGCCTTTGCTGGTATCCAGCTTCGAGAGTTGAGCGTTGTACTTCTCAATCAGCGTCTCGGCGTTTTCACCGGGAACGAAATCGATCCAGCCGACGTTTTCCTGCTCGCCCAACAGCATCTCTGCCGTTTTGAGTAGCTGCTCAGCAGCCCAACCATGTGTGCCTATGACAATAGCAATGGTCACTTGCTACCTCCTTTTATTATCATTAATACGCCTGCCGGGCAGACGTACTGAGAATCGTATTGGCGAACCGAATCGATTCAGATAAGGGTTAGAGTTCAAAAAACTAAGACTTCCGCGAATTATTTTAGACAGTGAAAAAATAATTTATGTGATGAAGATCCGTAATTTAGCTTTCCCGATCGAGAAAATTCTCAACACAAATTTAGTCATATTGCGTTTTTGCAAAAGAACGTAAATCTTTGCTTAAAACCTGGTGTCTCTGATATGTTTAGCCTCCGTTTACCTGTTCAGGAGTATAGGGCTACAGCCCACTATATGGACCGTCACCGACGTCAGTCATCTTTCAGGCCAATTTGCGCCTTTTTCACCGGCGATCCTCGCCATGTACCGACTCTGTCTTCCTCTGTTTTGCCCACGTTGAGTGGGGCACCGTTTCGTCATTCCTTTAGCAGGAGCTTGTCATGGAATTCTTAATGGACCCGTCAATCTGGGTGGGATTGCTCACGCTGGTGGTGCTGGAGATCGTTCTCGGCATCGATAACCTGGTGTTTATCGCCATCCTTGCGGATAAGCTGCCGCCAAAACAGCGTGATAAAGCGCGTCTGATTGGCCTCTCGCTGGCGCTGGTCATGCGACTGGGACTGCTTTCCGTCATCTCCTGGATGGTCACGCTGACAAAACCGCTGTTCTCCGTCATGGATTACACCTTCTCCGGGCGTGATTTAATCATGCTGATCGGGGGGATATTCCTGCTCTTTAAAGCGACCACGGAACTCCACGAGCGGCTGGAAAACCGTCAGCACGACGATGGACACGGTAAGGGCTACGCCAGTTTCTGGGTGGTGGTGCTGCAGATCGTCGTGCTGGATGCGGTCTTCTCGCTGGATGCGGTAATCACGGCGGTCGGCATGGTGAACCATCTCCCGGTGATGATGGCGGCTGTGGTCATTGCTATGGCGGTCATGCTGCTGGCGTCGAAACCGCTGACGCGTTTCGTCAACCAACATCCGACGGTGGTTGTGCTCTGTCTGAGCTTCCTGCTGATGATTGGTCTGAGCCTGGTAGCGGAAGGTTTTGGCTTCCATATTCCGAAAGGTTATCTGTACGCCGCAATTGGCTTCTCGATCCTGATTGAACTGTTCAACCAGATTGCGCGCCGGAACTTTATTAAGCAGCAGTCGAATCAGCCGCTGCGTGCCCGTACCGCGGATGCCATTCTGCGTCTGATGGGCGGTCGTCGCCAGGTGAACGTTCAGTCTGATACTGAAAACCGTAATCCGGTGCCGGTTCCGGAAGGGGCGTTTGTAGAAGAAGAGCGCTACATGATCAACGGCGTGCTCTCCCTTGCTTCCCGTTCGCTGCGCGGAATCATGACCCCGCGCGGGGAAATCAGCTGGGTCGATGCGAACCTGAGCGTGGATGAAATTCGTCAGCAGTTGCTCTCTTCACCGCACAGCCTGTTCCCGGTGTGTCGCGGTGAGCTGGATGAGATCATCGGCGTCGTGCGCGCGAAAGAGATGCTGGTGGCCCTGGAAGAGGGTGTCAACGTCGAAGCCATTGCGGCTGCATCGCCTGCGATTGTCGTGCCGGAAACGCTGGATCCGATCAACCTGCTGGGCGTGTTGCGACGCGCACGCGGCAGCTTCGTTATCGTCACCAACGAGTTCGGTGTGGTGCAGGGGCTGGTCACGCCGCTGGACGTGCTGGAAGCGATTGCCGGTGAGTTCCCGGATGCCGACGAAACGCCTGAGATCGTCGCCGACGGCGAAGGCTGGCTGGTTAAAGGCACGACCGACCTGCACGCGCTCTCGCACACGCTCGGGGTGGAAAACGTGGTCAACGATGAAGAAGACATCGCGACCGTTGCCGGTCTGGTTATCGCCGTGAACGGGCAAATCCCGCGTATCGGGGATGTGATTGAGTTGCCGCCGCTGCACATTACCATTGTTGAAGCCAACGACTATCGCGTTGATATGGTCCGTATTGTTAAAGAACAATCTGTCCACGATGAAGAAGAATAGCTCTGCTTAACGCAGGGGCATTAAGGGCACAATGTGTCCGTTATGCTGTGCTGGCGGGGGAGCACTTCCCGCCAGCCATTGTGGAAAGTCTCTCAGCGGCATCGGCCGCGCATAGTAAAATCCCTGCAGGACCGATACGCCATGGCGGCGCAGATATCGCGCCTGCTCCTCTGTTTCGACCCCTTCAGCCACCAGTTCGATATTGAGTCGCTGACCCAGTGCAATGATGATATCCGTCACCGTTGAATTCACGGCGTCGGTGCCAATGGCGGTGATAAACGACTGGTCGATTTTTAGTACGTCCGGGTGCAGCTTTTCAAGCCAGGAGAGGGAGCTGTTTCCGGTACCAAAATCGTCGATGGCAAGCTTCACCCCTTTGCGATGCAGTTCGCGCACAATACGGTATTCCGCATCCGGAAGGGCATCCCGTTCCGTTAATTCAATCACCAGCTGCTGACGGGGGTTAGCGCTGAACCACAGGCGGTTCAGGTCCTGTAACAACACCGCCTGACGGAAATGGCTGGCAGCGACGTTAATGCCGATGTGAAAACCGGCGCTGGAAGGAAAGTAGCCTATCTGACGTACGGTTTCGGCGAGGACATAGCGTGTCAGAGGGACAATCAGATTATGTTCTTCCGCCAGAGGAATAAACACTTCCGGGGAGATCCACCCCTGTCGCGGGTTATTCCAGCGCAGCAGAATTTCAACGCCGACGCACGCCTGCGTACGGGCATTCACCAGCGGCTGGCAGAAAAGCTCGAATTCCCGGGCCGCAATGCCCATATCAATCTCCCAGGTGAAACTCATCCTGTTCGCCGTCGCCAGCCAGGCGAGATAGCCCAGCAGCAGGCTCAGCATAAGACCCAACGGAAGCTGCGCGGGCAGGGTCTTCAGGGCCAGCTCTCCTGGACCTGGCCCGCTGACGATGATGGAGAAGGGGTTGTGGGTGGATGACAGCTGAACAAGCGCGCCAGCCTTTCCGAAAGTCAGGCTATCGGTGACCCGTTGACCATAGCGCAAAAAACGATCGCCCACGGATAACGCCACATCATCAATAAGTGGACGCTCGGGCTCCAGTATCATTCTGGTGATCAAATCAATATTAATGATCTCTATGACGCCATCTTCCCCGTCCTGGGACACCGGGTTCCACTGGATCAAGATCGGACTGCCCTTCATCAGCCACCGATCGGTCGATAAAATCAGCTTCGGCGTGCTGGCGGGTAATTCCGGGAGAAAGTCGCGGATGGGAATATTACGGCTGCCGAAAACACTGGAGCAATACAGGATACCGTCTTTAATCAGGGCAATGGAGCGTACCGTTTGCAAAATGGCCGCCTGTTTTCGCAGGGCCAAATGTGCCTGAGGGCAGGGCTGACCCACCAGCTGCTGGAACACGCTGCGGCGTTTTTCCAGCGAAAGGAGAAGATTATCCAGAGAGCGAACGGTATGGCTGCTGAAGTCGAATACCCGCTGCTGGTTAACGTTGCGCTGAGAAATAAAGCGAGCGCCCAGGGTCAGAATGAGCGTAAGGATCGCAACCGTCACACAGACGATAACGCGTTTTCGGCGGTAATGTTTAATGATCGTTTGTGCAGTTTGCATGAACGGTCGCCTGATAAGCCACCAGCCCCAAAAGCCGGACGCAACAGTAAAAGTGTAGTGGGGAAAGCGAAAGGAGACGAGAAAGAGGGGGGAAATTCGCCCATCCGTTGCAGATGGGCGAAAGCGAGTATTAGTCGCACTGCACCTTAATAGCCAGACCACCACGCGACGTCTCACGGTACTTCGCGTTCATGTCTTTGCCGGTTTCGTACATGGTTTCGATGACCTTATCCAGCGACACGCGCGGTTCGCTGGTACGGCGCATCGCCATGCGTGAGGCGTTGATCGCTTTGACAGAGGCAATCGCGTTACGCTCAATGCACGGTACCTGTACCTGGCCCGCGACAGGGTCACAGGTCAGACCGAGGTTATGCTCCATACCAATCTCTGCCGCCACGCAAACCTGTTCAGGGCTTGCACCCAACAGTTCAGCCAGACCGGCGGCAGCCATCGAGCAGGCAACGCCCACTTCACCCTGACAGCCCACTTCCGCACCGGAGATGGACGCGTTCATCTTGTACAGCGCGCCGATGGCCCCTGCCGCGAGGAAATAGCGGATATAGATATCGGGCGTGACAGGCTCAATAAAGTGATCGTAGTAGGCCAGTACCGCTGGAACGATGCCGCAGGCACCGTTGGTTGGCGCCGTCACGACGCGGCCACCGGCGGCGTTCTCTTCGTTAACCGCCAGGGCAAACATGTTTACCCAGTCGACCACGTTCATCGGGTCATTCGAGAATTTATCCGTGGTCACCAGCATACGGCGCAGGGCAGAGGCACGACGCGGCACGCGCAGTGGCCCAGGCAATACGCCTTCGGTGTTCATCCCGCGGTCAATACAAGCGCGCATGGTTTGCCACACGTTAGCAAAATAGTCTTCAATCTCTTTTTTGCTGTGCAGCGCCAGTTCGTTCTGCATAACCATACCGGACAGGGAAAGACCGGTCTCTTTGCAGTACCCCAACATCTCGGTAGCCGACTTAAACGGATACGGGACGCTGACGTCGCCAACGCTGTCTTTGCCAAAATGCTCTTCATCCACGATGAAGCCACCGCCGATGGAGTAGTACGTTTTGCTGTAAATCTCTTTTTCACCGCTCCAGGTATGAATGGTCATGCCGTTTTCATGCAGCGGCAGGTTGTCGCTGCGAAAACGCATGCCGTCATCCTGCGGGAAATCCACTTCATGCTGGCCGTTAGCCAGCAGCAGGCGTCCGCGCGTTTCCACGTCGCGGATAAATGCCGGGATGGCATCAATATCAACAGTGTCCGGCATATTGCCTGCCAGACCCATAATAATGGCGATATCGGTGTGGTGGCCTTTACCCGTTAATGACAGTGATCCGTAAACGTCTACGGCGACACGGGTAACGCTTTCCAGTAATCCTTTTTCGACCAGATCATCGACGAACTGTTTACCGGCCTTCATAGGCCCAACAGTATGGGAAGACGAAGGGCCAATTCCCACTTTAAACATGTCGAATATACTAATCACTTTCACACTCCTGACAGGGTTACCGGGGTTCCAGTAACGATGTTATAACTGCGCATAGTGTAAGAGGGAACACCGACCTCGGCTTAACTATTCACATGAATTAAACTAATGGTTAACGATGGGTTTTGCTAATAGCGCGACGCGGATCGCAAACCTGCAAAAAAGGATGGAATGTAAAGTATAGTCAAGGTTTCAGGCCGATTTGCAGCGCCAGTTCACGAATGATCCCCGCCGTCATGCCCCAGACAAAATAATGCTGATACCAGGACAACCAGACCCGATGATCATGCCCACGACGCTGAATATCCAGCGGATGATAACGGCTGAGCCGGAGCGCCTCTTCAAGCGGCATCTCAAACACGGCTGACACTTCATCGACGCTGGCGTGATACTGCAGGCCCGGCGGGATAATCCCCACCACGGGCGTGACCTGAAAACCGGTCACGCTGTCGACCGGCGGCAGCACGCCTATCACCTCGACCGCCTCAGGTGGGATGGCCACTTCTTCCTGGGCTTCCCGCAGCGCGGCGGCGATCAGCGACGCATCGGTGCTGTCCACCGCGCCTCCGGGAAAAGCAACCTGACCGGCGTGTTTACGCATATGCGGCGAGCGCTGCGTCAACAACAGCCCCGGCTGCTCCCGGCGCACCACCGGGATCAGCACCGCCGCCTGACGTTGATTCAGCGTGGCGCGGTTGACCTGCGGTCGCAAAAGCTGAAAGCGCGACAGAAAATCATCCAGCGTCAGGTTCTCTTTCTCCACCGTTAGTTCTCCAGTTGTTTCAGGATACGGTTAACTTTATCAAAGGTTTCCTGATATTCCGCCTCGACCTGGCTATCCGCCACAATGCCACCGCCTGCAGAGCAGTACAGATTGCCGTCGCAGGCCGTCAGGGTACGAATGGTGATGCTGGTATCCATGGTGCCGCACAGGCTGATATAGCCGATACTGCCGCACCAGGCGTTGCGGCGGTGCGGTTCCAGTTCGTCGATGATCGCCATCGCGCGAATTTTGGGGGCTCCGGTGATGGAGCCGCCCGGAAACGCGGCGCGAAGCAGATCGCAGGCGGTGCGCGTGGCGGGCAGGCGCGCGGTAATGGTGCTGACCAGATGATGTACCGCCGGGAAAGGCTCGACGACAAACAGCTCCGGCACGCGCACGCTGCCGGGTTCGGCGACGCGGCCAATATCGTTACGCATCAGGTCGACGATCATCAGGTTCTCGGCGCGATCTTTCGGCGATGCGGCGAGTTTCTCCGCCTGCTGGCGATCGGCGTTGGGGTCCGCCAGACGCGGTAGTGTGCCTTTAATCGGGCGGGTTTGAATGACCCCTTCGGCCAGATGAATAAAGCGCTCTGGCGACAGGCTGAGGATAGCGCCCTGAGGCAGACGTACGAATGCGCTGAACGGCGCCTTGTTGCTGGCATTAAGACGGGAAAACGCCTGCCACTCATCTCCGTGATAAGTCGCCTGGAAACGCTGGGCAAGGTTCACCTGATAACAGTCGCCGCTTTGCAGATACGCCTGAACGCGCGCGAATTTTTCAGCGTATTCCGTCTCGCTCATATTCGAGCGCCAGCCGGAGGTCAGCCTGAACGTCTTGGCCGGGGCGGGCTGTTGCGCTTCAAGCCAGGCCAGTCGCGCCTGCACGCCACTATGGCTCAGCAGAGAAACCGTTTTTTTCTGGTGATCGACAATTAACGCCCAGTCATACAGCCCCACGGCCATGTCTGGCAGGGAAATATCAGCCTGCGCATGCTCGGGCAGCGTTTCGAAACGGCGACCCAAATCGTAGCCAAACAGACCAAGCGCGCCACCCTGAAAAGGGAGATCCGGGTCTGGGGTGGCGGATAAGCCCAACGCGTTGAGCGCTTGCTGAAGCTGCATCAGGGGATCATCCGTCGGCGCCAGGTCATTGGTTGTCAGCGTTTTAAGCGGGTCGGCAACCAGAATATCAAAGCGGCTGTAGGGGTGATCCGCATGGCCAGAATGCAGCAGCATGGCAAAGGGAAGGTGGCTTATGCGGGCAAACCAGAACTCCGCGGCGTCAGCACGCCAGTGCAACGTCAATACAGTGGGGAAGCGCATGTTCATGTGTGGCATACTACCGGGCAGCGTGAAATAATTAGCGCGAATAATTTAGCAGGAGTTGACGATGTTTGCAGGTTTACCTTCTCTGAGCCATGAACAGCAGCAGAAAGCGGTTGAGCGAATTCAGGAACTGATGTCCCAGGGAATGAGCAGCGGACAGGCGATTACCGTCGTCGCTCAGGAGATTCGCGCCAGTCATTCCGGCGAGCGGATTGTGGCGCGATTCGAAGATGATGATCCAGAAGATCAAGAGGAGTGATCGGGCTTAAACCGCCGCGATAATCTTAATTTCGACCTTATACTCCGGTTTCATCAGCGTGGCCTGTACAGTGCAGCGTACAGGCGCGTGACCCGCCACCACCCATGCATCCCAGGCTTTGTTCATCGCCGCAAAATCATCTTTATTGGCCAGAAAAATGGTCGCATCCAGAATGCGGGATTTATCGCTGCCCTGTTTTTCCAGCACGGCATCAATTTGCGCCAGCGTGTTGGCCGTTTGCTCGAAGGCATCCGCGTCCAGGTTAGCCGGTACGCCAGTGTAGTAGAGCGTCTGGTTGTGGATCACCACATCAGACCAGCGGGCTTCGGCATCAATGCGCTTAATCGTCATAAACGTTTCCTCGTTATTTTTCGTCATCAGGCGGCAAGACTGCCATATTGTGCTGGCGTCGTCACTATTTGGGGTGGCACTGGAGAGGCGGGACTGACATAATCCCTGTGCAAAAATACAGTGAGAGAGCACCGTGGCAGACGATTTTTCCCCTGAAGGTCAGTTAGCACAAGCGATTCCCGGCTTCAAACCGCGTGAACCTCAGCGGCAGATGGCGCACGCCGTAGCGCACGCTATCGACAAGGCGCAGCCGCTGGTGGTCGAGGCCGGTACCGGCACGGGGAAAACCTACGCGTATCTCGCTCCGGCGCTGCGGGCGAAAAAGAAGGTCATTATCTCCACCGGTTCAAAAGCGCTGCAGGATCAGCTCTACAGCCGTGATTTGCCCACCGTGGCGAAAGCGCTGAAATACAAGGGCCGACTGGCGCTGCTGAAAGGCCGTTCTAACTACCTTTGCCTGGAGCGCCTTGAACAGCAGGCGCTGGCGGGCGGCGATCTGCCGGTTCAGACCCTGAGCGACGTGATTATCCTTCGCGCCTGGGCCAACCAGACGGAAGAGGGGGATATCAGCACCTGTGCGAGCGTGCCGGAAGACTCTCCTGCCTGGCCACTGGTGACCAGCACCAACGACAACTGCCTCGGCAGCGACTGTCCGCTGTATAAAGACTGCTTTGTGGTGAAAGCGCGTAAAACGGCGATGGATGCCGATGTGGTGGTGGTCAACCACCATCTGTTCCTCGCAGATATGGTGGTTAAGGACAGCGGCTTCGGTGAGCTGATCCCTGAAGCGGATGTCATGATCTTCGATGAAGCCCACCAGCTTCCGGATATCGCCAGCCAGTATTTTGGCCAGTCGCTCTCCAGCCGCCAGCTGCAGGACCTGGCAAAAGATTTCACCATCGCCTACCGGACCGAACTCAAAGATACCCAGCAGTTGCAGAAGTGTGCCGACCGCCTGGCGCAAAGCGCGCAGGATTTCCGTTTACAGCTTGGTGAACCCGGCTATCGCGGCAACCTGCGCGAGCTGCTGGCGGACAAAAACATCCAGCGCGCGCTGCTGCTGCTCGACGATGCCCTTGAACTCTGTTATGACGTCGCGAAGCTGTCGCTTGGTCGCTCCGCACTGCTGGATGCCGCCTTCGAACGCGCCACGTTGTACCGCGGACGGTTGAAACGGCTGAAAGAAATCAACCAGCCAGGGTACAGCTACTGGTATGAATGCACCTCGCGCCACTTCACCCTGGCGCTTACGCCGCTGACCGTGGCCGATAAATTTAAAGAGGTGATGGCGCAGAAACCGGGAAGCTGGATCTTTACCTCGGCAACCCTGTCGGTGAATGACGATCTGCACCACTTTACCGAGCGCCTCGGCATTGAGCAGGCGGAGTCGCTGCTGCTGCCAAGCCCGTTTGATTATGAAAAGCAGGCGCTGCTCTGCGTCCCGCGCAATTTACCGCTGCCAAACCAGCCGGGTGCGGCGCGTCATCTGGCGGCGATGCTAAAGCCCATGATTGAGGCCAACAACGGCCGCTGCTTTATGCTTTGCACGTCGCACGCCATGATGCGTGACCTCGCCGAGCAGTTCCGTGCCACCATGACTCTGCCGGTGCTGTTGCAGGGGGAAACCAGCAAAGGACAACTGCTCCAGCAGTTTGTCAGCGCCGGTAATGCCCTGCTGGTTGCCACCAGCAGCTTCTGGGAAGGGGTGGATGTGCGTGGCGATACGCTCTCGCTGGTCATTATCGACAAACTACCGTTTACCTCCCCGGATGACCCGCTGTTGAAAGCGCGGATGGAAGACTGCCGCCTGCGCGGAGGCGATCCGTTCGACGAGGTTCAGCTGCCTGAGGCGGTCATCACGCTCAAGCAAGGGGTAGGGCGCTTAATCCGCGACGTGACCGATCGCGGCGTGCTGGTTATCTGCGATAACCGGCTGGTCATGCGCCCATACGGCGCAACCTTCCTTGCGAGCCTCCCTCCAGCGCCACGGACGCGGGATATAAAACGCGCGGTGCGTTTTCTGGCAAACCCAACGGCGGAGTAATTTGCCCCGGAGTGTGCTAAGATGCGCGCCATTTTGTGACTGACCCTTGCGAGAGCGCGACGACTGATGCGAATTCTGGCTATTGATACCGCAACAGAGGCTTGCTCTGTTGCTCTGCTGAGTGATGGTGCTGTTTCTGCTCATTTCGAAGAGTGCCCACGGGAACACACCCAACGTATTCTGCCCCTGGTAAAAGACATTTTAACTCAGGGCAACACCGCCTTAACCGACCTTGATGCCCTGGCCTTTGGCCGCGGGCCCGGCAGCTTTACGGGCGTCCGTATTGGCATTGGCATTGCTCAGGGACTGGCGCTGGGCGCTGACCTGCCGATGATCGGCGTCTCTACGCTTGCGACGATGGCGCAGGGGGCCTGGCGTATGACGGGCGCCACCCGCGTGCTGGCCGCCATTGATGCCCGCATGGGGGAAGTTTACTGGGCGGAATATACCCGTGATGAGAACGGCGTCTGGCACGGCGAAGAGACGGAAGCGGTACTTAAACCTGACGCGGTCACTGAACGTCTTAAGCAACTGTCCGGCGAGTGGGCGACCGTGGGGACGGGCTGGCCGGCATGGCCAGACATGGCGAACGACACTGGCGTGACGCTGGTGGACGGCAACATGCTGCTGCCAGCGGCGGAAGACATGCTTCCGATTGCCACTCAGCTGCTCGCAGCAGGAAAAACCGTTGCCGTTGAACACGCGGAGCCGGTTTATTTGCGAAACACCGTCGCGTGGAAGAAACTTCCGGGCCGCGAGTGAATCTCAGTAACAGGAACTGAGAAAAAGGAGTCGCATCATGGCGGTTCAGACTAAAGTAGTACGCCTTTTTATGGCAGGCGCGGTTGCCATAGCACTGAGCGGATGCGTATCCGTCCCTGATGCGATCAAGGGCAGTAGCCCGACGCCCCAGCAGGATCTGGTTCGGGTGATGAATGCGCCTGAGCTTTACGTCGGCCAGGAAGCGCGCTTCGGCGGGAAAGTGATCGAGGTGCAGAACCAGCAGGGGAAAACCCGGCTGGAGATTGCTACCGTGCCGCTGGACAGCGGTGCGCGACCCGTACTGGGTGAGGCCTCCCGGGGACGCATCTATGCGGATGTCAGTGGTTTCCTCGATCCCGTTGATTTCCGTGGGCAACTGGTGACCGTCGTCGGACCGATAACCGGCGCCGTGCAGGGTAAAATCGGTAACACGCCTTATAAATTCATGACCATGCAGGTCAATGGGTATAAACGCTGGCGTCTGGCACAGCAGGTGATCATGCCGCCTCAGCCGATTGACCCGTGGATGTGGGGTCCGCATCCTTATCGTTATGGTTACCCGGGTTGGGGCTGGTATAACCCCGGTCCTGCGCAGGTCCAGACGATCGTAACTGAGTAACTTACTGTTATTGCTAGGAAAGAGACAGCGGCTTAGCCGCTGTCTCTGTTTTTTTACGGATAATACGAAAAAAAAGAGTGACGCGCTTCGCAACCTTAAATCTGAACAATTAATAAACTGGTACGCTGAGTTAATATAATGTTAACAAACTGTTTATTATCGGGGTTGTGATGACGACGAACACTCATTTCAGAGGTGATGCATTGAAAAAGGTTTGGCTTAACCGTTATCCCGCAGATGTTCCTGCCGAGATCAATCCTGACCGTTATCAATCCCTGGTTGAATTATTTGAACACTCGGTAAGGCGTTACGCAGACCAGCCCGCATTTGTGAATATGGGCGAGGTAATGACGTTCCGTAAGCTTGAGGAGCGTAGCCGGGCGTTTGCGGCCTATCTGCAGGAAGGGCTTGGGCTGCAAAAAGGAGACCGCGTCGCGCTGATGATGCCGAACCTGCTGCAATACCCGGTGGCGCTGTTCGGCATCCTGCGTGCCGGGATGATTGTCGTCAACGTCAACCCGCTTTACACCCCGCGCGAGCTGGAACACCAGCTCAATGACAGCGGTGCGGTGGCGATAGTTATTGTTTCTAACTTTGCCCATACCCTGGAAAAAGTGGTCGACAAAACCCAGGTTAAACATGTCATCCTGACGCGCATGGGGGATCAGCTGTCCACCGCCAAAGGGACGCTGGTTAACTTTGTGGTTAAATACGTCAAGCGCCTGGTGCCAAAATACCATCTGCCGGATGCCATCTCCTTCCGCCGTGCGCTGCATGCGGGCTATCGCATGCAATACGTCAAACCGGAAGTGGTCTCTGAGGACCTCGCTTTTCTGCAATACACCGGTGGCACAACCGGCGTGGCCAAAGGGGCGATGCTAACCCACCGCAACATGCTGGCAAACCTTGAACAGGTCAATGCCACCTACGGGCCGCTGCTGCATCCGGGCAAAGAACTGGTGATCACGGCGCTACCGCTGTATCACATTTTCGCGCTGACCATGAACTGCCTGCTGTTTATCGAGCTGGGCGGTCAAAACGTCCTGATCACTAACCCGCGAGACATTCCGGGGCTGGTGAAAGAGCTGGCAAAATACCCCTTCACCGCCATGACCGGGGTAAATACCTTGTTCAACGCGCTGCTCAACAACAAAGAATTTCAGCAGCTGGATTTCTCAACGTTGCACCTCTCTGCGGGAGGCGGTATGCCGGTTCAGCAGGCGGTCGCCGAGCGCTGGGTGAAACTCACCGGGCAGTATCTGCTGGAAGGTTATGGCCTGACGGAATGCGCACCGCTGGTCAGCGTCAACCCGCATGACATTGACTACCACAGCGGAAGCATTGGCCTGCCGGTTCCCTCCACGGAGGCCAAACTGGTCGATGACAACGATAACGAAGTCGCGCCGGGCGAACCGGGCGAGCTGTGCGTGAAAGGGCCGCAGGTGATGCTGGGCTACTGGCAACGCCCGGATGCAACAGACGAAATCATTAAAGACGGCTGGCTGCATACCGGCGATATTGCGGTGATGGATGACGAAGGCTTCCTGCGCATCGTCGATCGCAAAAAAGATATGATTCTGGTCTCCGGTTTCAACGTCTATCCGAACGAAATCGAAGACGTGGTCATGCAGCACAGCGGCGTGCTGGAAGTTGCGGCGGTGGGCGTGCCTTCCGGCAGCAGCGGTGAAGCGGTGAAGATATTTGTGGTCAAAAAAGATCCTTCACTCACCGAGGAAGCGCTGATAACGTTCTGTCGTCGTCAGCTGACGGGCTATAAAGTGCCGAAGCTGGTGGAATTCCGCGATGAGCTGCCGAAATCCAACGTCGGGAAGATATTACGACGAGAATTACGTGACGAAGCCCGTGCCAAAGTAGACAATAAGGCCTGAGCTTCACGTTAATCGCCCTGACGCCGGTTAAGCCGGCGTTTTTTATGGGCGCAAACAAAAGAGAATCCGATTTGAATTACCAGATGATCACGACCAACGACGAGCTGGCTTCGCTGTGCGAAGTGACGCGCGACTTTCCTGCCATCGCTCTGGATACCGAGTTTGTCCGTACCCGGACGTACTATCCGCAGCTGGGTTTGATTCAGATGTATGACGGCAAGCACGTCTCGCTGATCGACCCGCTAGGCATCACCGACTGGACGCCGATGCGTGACCTGCTGCTGGATACGGCAGTAACGAAATACCTGCACGCAGGCAGTGAAGATCTGGAAGTTTTTCTGAATACCTTTGGCATCATGCCTCAGCCGCTGATCGATACGCAGATCCTTGCGGCTTTTAGCGGTCGTCCGCTCTCCTGGGGCTTTGCCGCCATGGTGGAGGAGTATACGGGCCTGACGCTGGACAAAAGTGAATCCCGTACTGACTGGCTGGCGCGCCCGCTTACCGAACGTCAGCTGGAATATGCGGCGGCAGACGTGTTTTACCTTCTGCCGATTGCCGGACAACTGATGAAAGAGGCGGAGGCCTCCGGTTGGCTCTCTGCCGCGCTGGACGAGTGTCGTATGACGCAGCTGCGTCGCCAGGAAGTGGTTGATCCGAAAGACGCCTGGCGTGATATCAGCAACGCCTGGCAGCTGCGTACGCGTCAGCTGGCGTGCCTGCAGCTGTTAGCGGACTGGCGTTTACGCAAAGCGCGCGAGCGCGATCTGGCGGTTAACTTTGTGGTGCGCGAGGAACATCTCTGGGCAGTTGCGCGCTATATGCCGGGTAGCCTGGGGGAGCTGGACAGCATTGGGCTTTCGGGCAGTGAGATCCGTTTCCACGGTAAAACCCTGCTGGCGTTGGTCGCAAAAGCGCAGGCGTTGCCGGAAGATGCGCTGCCGGAACCGCTGTTGAATCTGATGGATATGCCGGGTTACCGCAAAGCGTTTAAGGATATCAAAGCGCTGGTGCAGAACGTCGCCACTGAAAGTAAGCTGAGTGCTGAGCTGCTGGCATCGCGTCGTCAGATTAACCAGCTGCTGAACTGGCACTGGAAGCTGAAACCGCAGAATGGCCTGCCGGAACTGATGGCGGGCTGGCGTGGGGAATTGATGGCCGATCGTCTAAATACCCTGCTGGAAGGGTATCCGCGGTAAAAAATATGCCGGGCGATATACCCGGCATATTCCCCCGGTGGCGCTGCGCTTACCGGGGCTACAAAATCACAACCCTACGGGCGCGACTCTTCCGCTTCCGGTAGCGTCACGTTCAGCTCCAGAATCGAAATATCCCCGTCTTTTTGCTCCAGCTGCACCGTGACCATCTCCGGGTCAATCTGTACGTACTTACAGATCACTTCCAGGATGTCCTTACGCAGCTGCGGCAGGTAATGAGGCTCGGCGTCGCTACGACGACGCTCCGCAACGATGATTTGCAGACGTTCTTTTGCGATGTTGGCGGTGTTCTTTTTCCGCGAGAGAAAAAAGTCCAGTAATGCCATAACTTATCCTCCGAACAGGCGTTTGAGGAAACCTTTCTTCTCTTCTTCAATGAAGCGGAAAGGACGTTCTTCTCCCAGCAGACGGTCAACAGTATCAGCATACGCTTTACCTGCATCTGCCGTCGTATCAAGGATCACGGGCTCGCCCTGGTTAGAGGCGCGCAGCACGGACTGGTCTTCCGGGATGACGCCCACCAGCTTAATGCGCAGGATCTCCAGTACGTCTTCCATGCTCAGCATGTCACCTTTGTTGACGCGACCCGGATTATAACGGGTCAGCAGCAGGTGCTCTTTGATCGGCTCTTCGCCATTTTCCGCACGACGGGATTTGGAGGCGAGGATGCCGAGAATACGGTCGGAGTCACGCACGGATGAGACTTCAGGGTTGGTGGTGATGATCGCTTCATCAGCAAAGTAGAGTGCCATCAGGGCACCAGTTTCGATGCCGGCAGGGGAGTCACAGACAACGAAGTCGAACTCCATTTTTCTCAGCTCCTCGAGTACCTTTTCGACACCTTCACGGGTCAGGGCGTCTTTGTCACGCGTCTGAGAGGCCGGGAGGATGTAGAGGTTCTCGGTGCGCTTGTCTTTAATCAGCGCCTGGTTCAGCGTGGCATCGCCCTGAATGACGTTGACGAAGTCATACACGACGCGACGCTCACATCCCATAATCAGGTCGAGGTTACGCAGGCCGATATCGAAGTCGATAACGACGGTTTTCTTTCCCTTCTGGGCCAAACCAGTAGCGATGGCCGCGCTGGAGGTGGTCTTGCCAACGCCTCCTTTACCCGAAGTAACAACAATAATGCGTGCCATAGAAATTCCTTGTTAAAAAGGGATCAATTCAACGGTTGAACGGTCAACGCGTCGTCTGCCAGTCGCAGACGAGCCGCTTTGCCATAAAATTCGGCTGGGATCTTGTCGCTCAGCCAATATTCACCTGCGATGGACACCAGTTCCGCCGTCAGGTGAGTACAAAATATTTGCGCGTCCCGATCGCCACTTGCGCCTGCGAGCGCACGTCCACGCATCATACCGTAAACGTGAATATTGCCATCTGCAATAAGCTCTGCGCCAGCACTGACGTGGCTTGTAACAATCAGATCACAGTTTGGTGCATAAATGCGCTGACCGGAACGAACCGGTACGTCAATCATTCGCGTTTTTGTGACGGGAGTAACGTTTTGCACCACTGGAGGGGGCGCCTGCACGGCAGCAGAGGCTGCACGCGGGGCTTTTTCTTTACCTTCATTAAGAAGGGGCAGCCCGGCACGGTCGATTTCCGCTTTCAGCTCGCTATCTTTACAGCCACTGATGCCGACAATTCGCAGGCCAGTAGAGGAGACGGCCTGCTGGAGAAGTTTCCAGTTAACCGGAGCCTCAAGACCACTCACGTTGATAACAACAGGGGCGTGTTTCAGAAAAGCGGGAGCCTGCGCGATTTTGTCTTCTAACGCCTGACGAATAACCTCGGGTTTTGCATCATGCAAATGTACCACTGATAAGGTGAAGCTACTGCCTTTAAGCTCGATGGGCGTGTTTGACATCCTGGCCTTACTCAATTTGCTATTAACCGCAACCATTCGCTGCGATATTCCGAAGAGTATCAGGCATGTTATAGTCAGGAGTATATTGAGGCAAGCAACCACCCATTAATTCAGAGTAAAAACATGTTTTGTGTGATCTACAGAAGTACAAGCCGTGACCAGACCTATCTTTATGTCGAAAAGAAAGACGATTTTTCACGCGTGCCTGAAGAATTAATGAAGAGCTTTGGCCGACCACAGCTGGCGATGCTGCTGCCGCTGGATGGTCGTAAGAAACTGGTCAATGCCGATCTGGATAAAGTGAAAACGGCATTAGCCGAGCAAGGCTATTATTTACAGCTTCCACCACCGCCTGAGAATTTATTAAAACAGCACCTTGAGGCGAACGGGAAAAAATAGTCTCAGCTGTTTCGGGCGCATCACATCAACCGATTAGGGGTCGAGCATGTATCAACATCATAACTGGCAAGGTGCGTTACTGGATTATCCCGTCAGCAAAGTGGTCTGCGTGGGCAGTAACTACGCAAAGCATATTCAGGAGATGGGCAGCGCAACACCAGAAGAGCCGGTTCTGTTTATTAAGCCAGAGACGGCGCTTTGCGATATCCGCCAGCCGCTGGCGTTGCCGCAGGGGCTGGGGTCAGTGCATCACGAAGTTGAGCTCGCGGTGCTGATCGGCGCCACGCTGCGCCAGGCCTCCGAAGAGCATGTCCAGAAAGCGATTGCTGGCTACGGCGTCGCGCTGGATCTGACGCTGCGTGATGTGCAGGGAAAAATGAAGAAGGCCGGGCAGCCGTGGGAAAAAGCCAAAGGCTTTGACAACGCGTGTCCGATTTCGGGATTCATTCCGGTCAGTGAATTTACCACCGATCCACAGAACACGCCGCTCAGCCTGAAGGTGAACGGTGACATCCGCCAGCAGGGCAGCACGGCAGACATGATCCATAAGATTGTGCCGCTGATTGCCTACATGAGCCGCTTCTTCACCCTTAAACCAGGCGATGTGATCCTGACCGGTACGCCTGAAGGGGTTGGCCCGCTCCTCAGCGGCGATGAACTGGAGGTCGGTTTTAACGGCCTGTCGCTGAAAACCCGCGTGCTGTAACCACATCTTGCCGCCTGAAGAGGGCGGCAAAACTTGCAACAACGTGCCAGACTCGTTATAAGGTGCGCTTTCTTTTGACGTGTGGACATCCTGATGAACGACATCCCTTTCTGGCAAAGCAAAACTCTTGACGACATGACTGACGCGGAATGGGAATCATTGTGCGACGGCTGCGGGCAGTGCTGCCTGCACAAGCTGATGGATGAAGATACGGACGAAATCTACTTCACCAACGTGGCCTGCAAGCAGTTGAACATTAAAACCTGCCAGTGCCGCAACTATGAACGCCGCTTTGAATTCGAGCCGGACTGCATCAAGTTAACCCGTGATAATCTGCCCACCTTTGAATGGCTGCCCCATACCTGCGCGTATCGCCTGCTGGCGGAAGGGAAAGGGTTACCAGACTGGCATCCGTTGCTGACCGGTTCGAAAGCGGCGATGCACGGCGAGCGCATTTCGGTGCGCCACATCGCGGTGAAAGAGTCCGAGGTGCGGGACTGGGAAGACCATATTATGAATCACCCTAATCGGTGATAATAAAAAACCCGCCGAGGCGGGTTTTTTATTATGCGCTGTTGTGTCGGGTGGCGCTGCGCTTACCCGACCTACAAAACTGACGTTGCCGTTTTGCTTTTACCTTCCGAACAAATCACGTTTCTTCGGCTTGAACGGCTGGGCAATCAGCACCAGCAACGCCACGACGAAGTAGGCGACAAAAATCCCCACCAGCCACTGTGGCATCTCCAGCGTCAGGAATTCCCACTGACGGACAGAGCAGTCACCGGATGCGACAAACACCTGCGGCAGCCATTTATCCAGCGGCAGCCAGCTCGGGAAGCGGGCGGCAAAATCACAGGTCATAAACGGTGACGGATGCAGCTGCATCATGGTGTGCTGCCAGGAGAGTTCAATTCCTTTCCAGGCGCTGTACAGCCAGATTGCAATACCCGCGTAGCGCAACGGCGATTTCGGGGCGATGGCGCCTACCAGGCCCGCACCCATAATGCCAAACAGGGCGCAGCGCTCGTAGATACAGAGCACGCAGGGTTTCAGCCCCATCACGTGCTGGAACCACAGCGCGACCATTTCCAGCGCAAAGGCGGTCAGGGCCATCAACAACCACGCTCCGCGACCGCGAGAGCACTGGTTTAAAAATCTCAACATAATCATTTCCCTGGAACATGCTTAGAAAGCGCAGTGTAAACGAATTCGTTTTTCGCGCCACCTGTACCTGACGAAATAAAACGTAATCGGATGTTTATCGTGCGAAAAGGCAAACGGGCAGCGAACTGCCCGAGAGGCCTCATTTAGTGCGCCGCAAGTATACCCGCTTGTATCAGCCATTGCGTACAGGGAATGAGGGTAATTTTGACGCAAAGCAATCCCACAATTGTGAGTACCAGCGTATAGGGCAGCGCCATCCAGACCATTCTTCCATAAGAAAGACGTATGAGTGGCGCAAGGGCAGAGGTCAGCAGGAACAGGAAGGCGGCTTGTCCATTTGGCGTCGCTACCGACGGCAGGTTAGTGCCGGTATTGATGGCCACGGCCAGCAGCTCAAACTGTCCTGCGTTAATAATGCCTTCTTCCATCGCGGATTTGGCTTCGTTGATGTAGACCGTCCCGACAAAGACGTTATCGGAGATGGACGACAGGAGGCCGTTGAACAGATAGAAGAGCGTAAGCTGCGCGTCTGGTGCAGCCTGCAGCACAAAGGTAATTATGGGGGCAAACAGATGCTGATCGATAATCACCGCCACAACCGCGAAGAAGACGGCCAGCAGCGCGGTAAATGGCAGGGCTTCCGTAAACGCTTTGCCAATAGCATGCTCATCCGTTACGCCGCTAAAGGTGGTCGCAAGAATAATGACGGAGAGGCCAATCAACCCAACCTCTGCAAGATGCAATGCCAGCGCGACGATAAGCCAGACGCCAATGATACCCTGCGCAATCAGACGCAGCGTCTCTTGCCGCGTGCGCTGTTTGCGGCTCTGCTCGTCAAATTTATGCAGCTCACTGCGGACCGGCTCAGGCAGTTGCGCGCCGTAGCCGAATACCCTGAACTTTTCGACCAGAATGCAGGTTGCTAACCCGCAGATAAGGACAGGCACGCTCACGGGGGCCATACGCAGGAAAAACTCGCCAAAATGCCATTCAGCCGCTTTAGCGATGATCAGGTTTTGCGGCTCACCCACCATGGTCATCACGCCGCCCAACGCAGTCCCTACGCCAGCATGCATCATCAGACTGCGCAGAAACGCGCGGAACTGCTCCAGCACCTCACGGTTATGCGCCTCAACGTGGCTGTCATCCTGCAAGTCTTCGCCCGGGCGGGACGAGGCCACGCGGTGATAAATCCCGTAAAACCCGACGGCGACGCTGATCACCACCGCAACAACGGTCAGGGCATCCAGGAAGGCCGAAAGAAAGGCAGCAGCAAGGCAAAACGCCAGCGACAATACCGTTTTAGACGGAATGCTGAGCAACAGGCGAGTGAAGATAAACAGCAGCAGCTGTTTCATAAAGTAGATCCCGGCCACCATAAATATCAGCAGCAGGAGCACTTCCAGATTTGACGCCAGCTCTGCTTTGACATGCTCAGCAGACGTCATCCCGATGACCACTGCTTCAAAAGCCAGCAGACCGCCAGGCAGCAGAGGGTAACATTTCAGCGCCATTGCCAGGGTGAAGATAAACTCCGCCACCAGCAGCCATCCGGCGATAAACGGGTTCACGCTAAAAATAAGGGGGTTAACGACCAGGAAAACCAGCAGTATCAGTTTGTACCAGTCAGGAGACTGACCTAAAAAATTGCGCCACAGCGCGCGCCCAAAAGAAATTTCCACAACAGACGTCCTTCCCCGTCACGTAAAACAAAACATCAGTATACGCAAAATTGCGGCCCGGCGGCGGATAAGCGAGCATTGTAAATTTCATAAAAATGAAACGGCGATCCCTCTTTTCTCTCTTTACCGCGCTACCTGCCGCTGCATGCCTCTGGTATGATGAGTGCAATTTGCTAAAGCTGTGTAATGGAAATCTCACTATGGTCATTAAGGCGCAGAGCCCGGCGGGTTTCGCGGAAGAGTACATCATTGAAAGCATCTGGAATAATCGCTTCCCTGCAGGGTCCATTCTTCCGGCTGAACGCGAACTCTCTGAACTGATTGGCGTCACTCGCACCACGCTGCGTGAAGTGCTTCAGCGACTGGCGCGTGATGGATGGTTGACGATCCAGCACGGCAAGCCAACAAAAGTAAACAACTTCTGGGAAACCTCGGGGCTGAACATTCTTGAAACGCTGGCGCGCCTCGACCACGAAAGCGTACCGCAGCTCATTGATAATCTGCTCTCCGTGCGTACCAACATCGCGACGATCTTTATTCGTACCGCTTTCCGTCAGCACCCGGAAGATGCGCTTGCAGTGCTGGCCAGCGCAAACGAGGTCGAAGATCATGCCGATGCCTTTGCCACCCTCGATTACAACGTCTTCCGCGGTCTGGCGTTTGCCTCCGGCAACCCGATTTACGGTCTTATCCTTAACGGGATGAAAGGGCTCTATACCCGCATTGGTCGTCACTACTTTGCCAATCCCGAAGCGCGCAGTCTGGCATTGGGTTTCTACCATAAGCTCAGCAAACTCTGCACTGAAGGGCTGCACGATCAGGTTTATGAAACCGTGCGTCGCTACGGTCATGATTCCGGTGAAATCTGGCATCGCATGCAAAAAACGCTGCCGGGCGATTTAGCGATTCAGAGTCGCTGAAAGAAAAACCTCTCAAGTGAGAGGTTTTTTTTCGCCCGGTGGCGCTTCGCTTACCGGGCCTACAAAACCCGTAGGCCGGGTAAGGCGTAGCCGCCACCCGGCAAAAAACATTACAACGTATTCAACCGCGCCGGGCAACGTTCCAGCAGTTCTACGCTGCCGTCCTCATTCTGCTGTTCCAGCTGCACGTCAAAGCCCCACAGGCGGTGAACATGCTTCAGCACCTCTTTACGTCCTTTATCCAGCGGCGCGCGGTTGTGCGGGATATAACGCAGCGTCAGAGAACGGTCACCGCGTAAATCGACGTTCCAGACCTGAATATTGGGCTCAAGATTGCTCAGGTTGTACTGAGAAGAGAGCCGTGAGCGGATCTCGCGGTACCCCTCTTCGTTATGAATCGCAGAAATCTCCAGGTAGTTGTTACGATCATCGTCCAGCACGGTGAAGAAGCGGAAATCACGCATGATCTTCGGCGACATAAACTGGCTGATAAAGCTCTCGTCCTTAAAATCGCGCATCGCAAAATGCAGCGTTTCAAGCCAGTCTGAACCGGCGATATCCGGGAACCAGTACTTGTCTTCTTCCGTTGGCGACTGACAGATACGCTTAATATCCTGGAACATCGCAAAGCCAAGCGCATACGGGTTAATCCCGCTGTACCACGGGCTGTTGTAAGGCGGCTGGAACACGACGTTGGTATGGCTGTGGAGAAACTCCATCATGAACCGCTCGGTCACTTTCCCCTCGTCATACAGATGGTTGAGGATGGTGTAGTGCCAGAATGTCGCCCAGCCTTCGTTCATCACCTGCGTCTGTTTCTGAGGATAGAAATACTGGCTGACCTTGCGCACGATGCGCAGGATCTCACGCTGCCACGGCTCCAGCAGCGGGGCGTTTTTCTCCATAAAGTAGAGCAGGTTTTCCTGCGGCTCGGAGGGATAACGACGCGTCTCGGCGACGGCTTTCTCTTCCTCACGCTTCGGCAGGGTGCGCCACAGCATGTTCACCTGGCTTTGCAGATACTCTTCGCGGCTTTTCTGTCGGGCTTTCTCCTCCTGCAGGGAGATTTTCTGCGGGCGTTTGTAGCGGTCCACGCCGTAGTTCATCAGGGCGTGGCAGGAGTCGAGCAGTTTCTCCACCTCATCCACGCCATAACGCTCTTCGCAGTCGGTGATGTATTTACGCGCGAAGATCAGGTAATCAACGATGGAGCTGGCATCCGTCCAGCTGCGGAAGAGATAGTTATTTTTGAAAAACGAGTTATGGCCGTAACAGGCGTGGGCCATCACCAGCGCCTGCATGGTAATGGTGTTCTCTTCCATTAAATACGCAATACACGGATTGGAGTTAATCACAATCTCATACGCCAGCCCCTGCTGACCGTGTTTATACAGGCGCTCCGTTTCAATGAATTTTTTACCAAACGACCAGTGCGGATAGTTGATCGGCATCCCGACGCTGGAGTAAGCGTCCATCATCTGTTCAGAGGTAATCACCTCAATTTGATGGGGATAGGTATCCAGGCGATACAGTTTTGCCACCCGGTCGATTTCGGCGAGGTAGACATCCAGCAGCTCGAAGGTCCAGTCGGGTCCATCGCTCAGACGTGTGTTGTCCTTGTTCAGGGAATCAATAGTAGCCATTAGCGCGCCCTCGTTGTGGGTGCTCTCTCTGTCTGGAGAGCCTCCTTTCAAGCATAGATCAACGTGTTAAAAAGCGTGCCCGACAAGAAATTTTTTCTTTGCGATTTCCCGTTTTTGATACGGCAAAATAAGCGACTCCTTCAGCATTTTATGCTGGTTAAAAATAAAGCTCAGCACGAGATCCCAAATTAGCACCATCCCCTGATACTGGGGGATGTGTGAGGCAAGTCACCATAAAAAAGTCGTATGTTGAATAATATTTTCAACTAGGTTATCAATCTGTAATTAGAAGATTGTTCTTTTGCACATTATGGAGTGGCTATGCGTGTTGTCATACTGGGAAGTGGTGTCGTTGGCGTAACCAGCGCTTGGTATTTAAGTCAGGCAGGACATGAGGTTACCGTTATCGATCGTGAATCCGGCCCGGCGCTTGAAACCAGTGCGGCGAATGCCGGGCAAATCTCTCCGGGGTATGCGGCGCCGTGGGCAGCCCCTGGCGTACCGCTGAAGGCGATCAAATGGATGTTCCAGCGCCATGCGCCGCTGGCCATCAGCCTTGATGGCACGCCGTTCCAGCTGAAGTGGATGTGGCAGATGCTGCGCAACTGCGATACCCGCCACTACATGGAAAACAAAGGGCGCATGGTGCGCCTGGCGGAATACAGCCGTGACTGTCTTAAGACCCTGCGCGCGTCGACCGGCATTGAGTACGAAGGCCGTCAGGGCGGCACGCTGCAGCTGTTCCGCACCGCGCAACAGTATGAAAACGCCACCCGCGATATCGCCGTGCTGGAAGATGCCGGCGTACCTTACCAGCTGCTGGAGGCCAGCCAGCTGGGGCAGGTGGAGCCTGCCCTGGCGGAAGTGGCGCATAAACTGACGGGCGGCCTGCGTCTTCCTAATGACGAAACCGGCGACTGTCAGCTCTTTACCCAGCGTCTGGCGCACATGTGCGAGCAGGCGGGGGTGAAATTCCGCTTTAACACCGCTGTCGACAAGCTGCTGTCGGAAGGGGAAAAAATTTACGGCGTGAAGTGTGGCGACGAGGTGATCAAAGCGGATGCCTACGTGATGGCATTTGGCTCGTACTCCACCGCCATGCTGAAAGGCATTCTCGATATTCCTGTTTATCCGCTGAAGGGCTACTCGCTGACCATTCCGGTGAAAGAAGAGAGCGGCGCCCCGGTATCAACCATCCTGGATGAAACTTACAAAATCGCCATTACCCGCTTTGATAACCGCATCCGCGTGGGCGGCATGGCGGAAATTGTCGGCTTCAACACCGACCTCCTGCAGCCGCGTCGTGAAACGCTGGAGATGGTGGTGGGGGACCTGTTCCCGCGCGGGGGCTTTGTTGAGCAGGCGACATTCTGGACCGGTCTGCGTCCGATGACCCCGGACGGTACGCCGATTGTTGGCCGTACGCCGTTTAAAAATTTGTGGACCAATACCGGACACGGCACGCTGGGCTGGACGATGGCCTGCGGATCCGGTCAGCTGCTGAGCGACCTGATTTCCGGGCGCACGCCAGCCATTCCATTTGACGATTTAAGTGCGGCGCGCTATCAATCAGGGTTCACGCCATCGCGTCCACAGCATCTGCACGGCGCGCATAACTAAGGAGTTGTCATGTCCCGTCCTGTTCTGGCTCAGCTGGATCTGCAGGCCCTGAAGGAAAACCTGCAAATTGTTCGCCGGGCAGCACCTGGTTCGCGCGTCTGGTCGGTAGTCAAAGCGAATGCCTACGGCCACGGTATTGACCGTATCTGGAGCGCGCTCAGCGCCACCGACGGTTTTGCGTTGCTCAATCTGGAAGAGGCTATCCTGCTGCGCGAACGCGGCTGGAAAGGGCCGATTTTGCTGCTGGAAGGGTTCTTCCACCCCGAGGATCTGCCGTTGCTGGATAAGTATCGTCTGACCACCAGCGTTCACAGCAACTGGCAGATTAAAGCGATTCAGGATGCAAAACTCCACGCGCCGCTGGATATCTATCTCAAGGTAAACAGCGGCATGAACCGTCTGGGCTTTCAGCCTGAGCGGGTAAATACGGTCTGGCAACAGCTGCGCGCCCTGAAAAATGTGGGCGAAATGACGCTGATGGCGCACTTTGCCGATGCGGAAAAACCGGACGGCATTGCCGATGCCATGGTCCGCATTGAGCAGGCGGCAGAAGGGCTGGACTGTCCGCGCTCGCTGTCGAACTCTGCGGCGACGCTTTGGCATCCCGAAGCGCATTATAACTGGGTGCGTCCGGGGATCGTTCTGTATGGTGCATCCCCGTCCGGTCAATGGCAGGATATCGCCAACAGCGGCCTGAAGCCGGTGATGTCCCTGCGCAGTGAGATTATCGGCGTGCAGACGCTGAAGGCGGGCGACACGGTGGGCTATGGCAGCCGCTACCGGGCGCAGGGCGAACAGCGAATTGGTATTGTGGCAGGCGGTTATGCCGACGGCTATCCGCGCATCGCACCAACCGGTACGCCCGTCTGGGTGGACGGCGTTCGTACGGGCACGGTGGGGACCGTGTCAATGGATATGCTGGCGGTTGACCTCACGCCGTGTCCGCAGGCGGGCATCGGTTCACCGGTTGAGCTGTGGGGCAATGAAGTCAAAATTGATGACGTGGCCGCGGCGGCGGGAACGGTGGGGTATGAATTGATGTGCGCCCTGGCGCCGAGAGTGTCAGTTGTGACGGTGTAACGTGTTCTTATGCCGGGTAAGGCGCAGCCGCCACCCGGCATAAACCCGCTACTCTGCGTCCTCTTCCATCGGCCGCAAACCGACTTTCCGCACCGCGTTATCTTCTTTTTCGGCAACGGTCCAGATCATCCCGGCAAATTCCACCTGATCGCCGACGACCGGCGCAGCGCCAAGTCGTTGCTGGATGATTTCGCCCAGCGTTTGCTGGTTATCACCGTCTTCAGCACCTTCATCCAGACCGTAAATCAGCGCCACATCCGCAAATTTGGCGCTGGCTTCCAGAATAAAATCGCCGAAGAAACGCTGGTCCAGCGCCACCGGAGGCGACTGGCTGAACAACTTGCCCAGCGCGGGCAGATCGCGCTCGCGGCCAATCACGCACAAAATATCCCCTTCGCGAAGCCGGGTGCTGCCGGTAGGGTGTTGCAGGACATTATCGCGAAACAGCGCGGCAATCCGCGTTTCGGCCGGCATGTGCAAATCGCGCAGCGATGCCCCTACGCACCACTTGTCGGCGCTCAGTTGATAGACGAACTGTTCCCACGGGTTCTCCGGATGAATATCAAGCCCCACGCGGGACACCGGCCAGCCCACGGGCGGGACCACCACTTTGGCTTTTTTCGCCGCCCATCCGAGCGACGTCCCCTGGAACAGCAGTGAAATCAGCACCACGAAGAACGCCACGTTAAAGAACAGTCGTGCGTTATCCAGCCCGGCCATCATCGGGAAGACGGCAAGGATGATCGGCACCGCGCCACGCAGGCCCACCCAGCTGATAAAGACACGCTCGCGCAGGTTGAAGCCGCGAAACGGCAGCAGACCGGCAAACACCGACAGCGGACGGGCGAAGAAGATCATCCATGCAGACAGCAGCAGCGCCGGAATGGCAATCGGCAGCAGATCCGAGGGTGTAACCAGCAGGCCCAGCACCAGGAACATGCCGATTTGCGCCAGCCAGGCAAGACCGTCGAAGTTTTGCAAAATAGCGTGACGGTTGCGGATAGGGCGGTTACCCATCAGGAATCCGCAGAGGTAGACCGCGAGAATACCGCTGCCGTCCAGAGCGGTGGTGACGGCAAAAATCAGGATCCCGCCGCTCAGCGCCAGCAGTGGATACAGCCCCGAGGGGAGCGAGATGCGGTTAATCATCTGCTGTAACAGGTATCCCCCCGCCAGACCTATCAGTATCCCCAGGCCGAACTGCTGCAGGATATGCCACGCGAACATCCAGCTCAGCCCGGTCTCGTGCTGCTGAATCATCTCGATCAGCGTGATGGTCAGGAACACCGCCATCGGGTCGTTACTGCCGGATTCAATCTCAAGCGTTGAGCCGACACGTTCGTTAAGCCCTTTTCCACCGAGCAGGGAAAACACGGCTGCCGCGTCGGTTGAGCCGACAATCGCGCCAATCAGCAAACCTTCCATGATATTCAGATGAAAAAGCCACGCAGCCATCATCCCGGTGAGGCCAGAGGTAATTAACACGCCGACCGTGGCAAGTGAAAGCGCTGGCCCCAGGGCCACGCGGAAGGAGCTCGCCTGCGTACGCATGCCGCCGTCAAGCAGGATCACCGCCAGGGCGAGGTTACTCACCATGTAGGCAAAAGGGTAGTTATCGAATGGGATACCGCCGATGCCATCAATGCCAGCCAGCATGCCGATAGCAAGGAAAATAACAAGAATAGGTATGCCGAGACGCGATGAAAATGAACTTAATAAAATACTGCTGGTTACAAGGACAGAACCCAAAATGAAAAGGCTGATTATCGCTGCGGCATCCAATGTTCTCTTACTCCCACCTCAATGTTAACGCTGTTACTAAAACCCTAACATATTAACGTCGGTAACAGCGTTTTATTAAGGCGGTTTAACGGATTTTTTACCCCTTTATGACCGGATGGCCGCTGATGGTGAGCTGGCTTCCGCCATCATCATGCTTCAGCCTGGCGTGCGCCCCCAGCGCAAGAGTAACGGTTTGCTGCTCATGGCCGAAATCCAGCCCGGTGATGACGGGAATGTCCAGCCGGGAGCGGATGAAATCGACCATCGTTTCCAGCGAGTAGCCCGCATCATAGTCATTGGGGGCAGCGCCGCTAAAGCTGCCCAGCACAATCGCGGACTGACGCGCAAGAATACCGGCATGATAAAGCTGCAATAGCATGCGCTCGACGCGGAACGGATGTTCGTTGATATCTTCCAGCACCAGAATGCCGTCTTCGATGTCCGGCATCCACGGCGTGCCGATGAGCGAGACCAGCATCGCCAGGTTTCCGCCCCAGAGCTGACCTTCACACTCCCAGTGCGGTCCGTTGCCTTGCCACTCCACGCTGTAGGCAGGATTACGCAGCGCGCGCCAGAAGTGTTCCACGGTAAACGCATCCAGCTCCGGCGCGCCGAAGTTACCGGCCAGCATTGGGCCGCTAAACGTGATGACATTGTGCAGGGCCAGAAGACCTAGCTGGATGACGGTGAAATCGCTGTGGCCGCAAATCAGTAGCGGATCCTGCTGCTGGCGCTGCGCCAGACCCTGCCAGTCAATGCTCTCCAGCAGCCTGCTCGCCCCGTAGCCGCCGCGCACGGCAAGGACGATGCGATCCTTACCCTTCAGACTCACCAGGTTATTGATATCATTCAGCCTCTGCGCTTCCGTTCCGGCAAAACGCTGCTGGCGGCGGGGGATAATTGTCTGATTTTCTACCTGATGACCAGATTCCAGTAAGCGCTGAACGCCCCGCTGTGCCGCGTCCTGGTTAATGCAGTAGCCCGACGGCGCGATGAGATGAAACTGAGACATGGCAATTCCTTGCTGAATGAGAAACTAATTGTCTATATCATGCCGCGTATACGCTGCCTGCTTCAAGGGCGGCGCACCGCGATGACCGGCTATAAGGATAGATGACGTGAAATTGAGATGGTTTGCTTTTTTGATTGTGCTGCTGGCTGGCTGTAGTTCAAAACATGATTATCAAAACCCGCCCTGGAACCCGGAAGTGCCGGTGAAACGGGCTATGCAGTGGATGCCAATCAGTGAACAAGCCGGGAAGGCCTGGGGCGTGAGCCCGCGTCTGATCACCGCGATTATTGCGGTTGAGTCTGGCGGGAATCCTACGCTCGTCAGCAAATCCAACGCGGTGGGGCTGATGCAGCTTAAGGCTTCAACGGCGGGGAGAGAGGTCTACCGCTACATGGGCTGGAGCGGACAGCCGTCGACCAGCGAGCTGAAGAACCCGGAACGCAACATTTCCATGGGTACCGCGTATCTGAGCATTCTGGAACATGGCGTGCTGAAGGGCATCGAGGATCCGGAAGTGATGCAATACGCGCTGGTGGTCTCATACGTGAACGGTGCAGGGGCGCTGCTCAGAACTTTCTCCTCTGACCGCAAAGAGGCGATAGACGAGATCAACGGCATGGACAAAGATGAGTTCGTCGAGCATGTAGCGAAGAATCATCCGGCACCACAGGCGCCTCGTTATATCTGGAAAGTACAGAAAGCGATGGATGCCATGTAATGCCGCAAACGGGCGGCGGTTGCGCTGCCCGATTTTTTCACAGGACTTTATTTGCACGTTCCCGTGCTTCACGCTCCAGCGAGTAGATAATACGCTGCAGCTCGCGCTCAGCGCCTGGCCCGACGTTCAGGAAACGGAAGCTCAGACGCGGCGTGGTAATCGTTTCGTTTTTGCTGTCCACCACCGTGCGCTCGCTGATGGCAATCAGCTGTGCATCGAAATAAAAGCGACCCCAGCCGCCCATATCGAGCTCAATTTGGGTAAAACGCATGCCTTCTACCAGTCCGTCCGGTTTCGCTGAATCCAGCAACGCGCCCATACCGCCCAGCGACAGGTCAAAGAGACGGAAGCGAAGCTCTTTTTTGTCCGGCATTTTGGCCTTACAAAAATAGGCAGGATGAAGCGGGGCGCTGATGCGGAAGTATTCACGACGCTGGACAAACCAGAGGTTGCCCGGAAGAGGGGTCACAAAAGCGGGAAGTCCCTGATATTCGCTCAGTTCCAGTCGCGGCAGGACAAACTCCACTTTAGCTCCATGGGTTTCGGCCATCACCGCAATATGTTCCGCTCTTAGCGCAGCGCGGTTTTCATACTCCTGGCTGCCCAGGTCAACAATCAGTCGCTCCTGCGAAACGTCAAGGATCTTGCTGATAAACTGATTATTTGACCAGCTGATGCGCAACGGCACTTCGCCTTTTTGCAGGTCGCGTAATACCCCTAATACAGCCAGCGGATTTTGCTTGAGGAACTGCTCACTGTAATGACTCACGCCGGATGGCTCCTTGATTAATGACAGACTGTCTGAGCGTTATCGGCAATCCACACTCAAACTTAATACAAACCGGTGAGTTTTTTTTTATTGCTGCATGCAAGATAAGTCGGTGAGAGGAAAATGATTTTATGCTGATGACCTATACTTACGTTAGCTGTGCAGAAGGTTTTCTGCACATGCGTTAAACCTGAAAGAGGGCATCGCTATGGGTATCATCGCCTGGATTATCTTTGGTCTTATCGCTGGCGCTATCGCTAAACTCATCATGCCGGGAAACGATGGCGGCGGCTTCATTTTGACCTGTGTTCTCGGGGTTGTTGGTGCGGTTGTGGGCGGCTGGCTGGCGACGATGTTTGGCTTTGGAGGCAACATCAGTGGTTTTGACATGCACAGTTTCCTCGTTGCTGTCGTCGGCGCCATTGTTGTGCTGGGCATATTCAGGTTACTGCGACGAGCCTAAAATGACATAGCGGCTCTCTGCGGAGGGCCGTTTTTTTTGCCTGAATCTTGATTTGTTAATCGAAATGATAATAATTGTCGTTCCGTATTGCATCTAACAACAAGACGACATTATGAACTCCTCACGTTTTACGTTATGCGCTCTGGCCGGTGCCGTCACGCTGGCATTGCAGGTCCAGGCTTTCGCCGAAGAATCTACCATCGTCGTCACGGGCTCAGAGCAGGGCAGCGCGCTGCCGGCCTGGACGAACAGCGCCACGAAATCGGCCGTTGCCGAAAGTAAAACGCCCCAGGTCATCAATACGCTTTCTGCCCCGGAAATTGAAAAGCGTCATGCGAACTCCGTGAATGAAATCCTGCGCTATGCCCCGGGCGTCTCAACCGAAGTGCGCGGTAATACCTCCTACATGAGCGAATACAAAATTCGTGGCTTTACCGTCGATCAGGAGTTCTATAACGGATTGCAGTTGCCCTATAACGTCACCGGCAATACCAAGGCTCGTATCGATCCGCTGTTGATTGACAGCGTCGATATCCTGAAAGGGCCTTCATCGGTGCTTTACGGCGGTGGTTCGCCGGGCGGGCTGGTGAATATTCAAAGTAAAAAACCGCAGCGGGAAGCGCGAACGGAGGTCGGTTTTAATACCGGTAACCGCAACCTGAAAGAGGGTTATCTCGACTCAACGGGGCAGATAGCCGACAGCGACTGGAATTACCGTCTGCTGGGCAAGGCGACGGAGAATGACGATCAGCCGCACACCACCCGGTATGAAAATTACCTGGTCGCCCCGTCCGTCACCTGGCAGCCCGACAGCAAAACCCGTCTCACGCTGGATGCGCTGGCGCAAAACTCCCCGAGCCTGACGCCGTCAAATCCGCTCCCGCTGTCTTATCTGCGCTCGAAATATGCCGATCGCCGTGATTACGCCGGAGATGAATGGAGTGGGTTTAAGCAGCGCCAGTGGATGCTGGGCTATAGCTTTGAACACGAGTTTGACAGCGGCTGGGGCTTTAACCAGAAAGCGCGCTATTTTGACGTCGATACCCACCAGCGCAGCGTCTATGCGACAGGAACGGGGAGTGAGGTTTATCAGCTCAACCGCTTTGCTTACACCACCGATGAAGATCTTAAGAGCTTCAACATCGACAACCAGGTGACGAAAACCGTTGCGCTGGGTGAATGGCAGCACCATCTGCTGGCCGGGTTTGACTATCAGAAGATGAACTCGCATTTCCACTATCGTTACGCATCGGCCACGCCAGGCATGGATATGCGCGAACCTGACTATACGCAAATCAGCGAAGGCGCACTGGGGCTCTACACCGCCCAGAAGAATCGCCTCAGCTATCAGCAGAACGGTTACTACCTGCAGGATCAGGTGGAATTCGGTGGCTTAAATCTGTTGGGTAGCCTGCGCTACGACGATTACCGCTCCGTCACCACCGATTACCTGAAAAACGGGGATAAAGCCTGGGTGTCGCAGGACCGCGTCACCAAACGTCTGGGCGCGCTTTACGCCTTCGATAACGGTGTTTCACCGTTTATCAGTTATTCCGAAGGTTTTGCGCCGGTGTCACCGCAGGGAACGCTCACGGCAAAAGACGTCAAACCGATCACCAGCAAGCAGGTGGAAGGCGGGGTAAAATATCTGCTGGCTGAATACGCCACCACCTTTACCGCCTCAGTGTTTAACATCCGGCAGAAAAACGTTGTCACCTCCGATCCGGGCTTCCTGAATTATCGTCAGACCGGGGAAGTGGAATCCAAAGGGGCAGAGCTCTCCGCCATCAGCCGTCCGACGGACAACCTGACGCTGATTGCCAACTATGCCTACACCCATGCGATCAATACCGAAGATGATAAATACCAGGGTAAACGTCCAACTCAGGTGCCGGAGAACGCTTTCAATCTGTGGGGGGACTACACTTTCGAGAGTACGCCGCTGAAAGGGCTGATGCTGGGGGCTGGGGCACGCTACACCGGTCCGATGGAAATTTCACCGGCTAACGATGCGGGTAAACTGGGCGGCACCACGCAGTACGATCTGGCGGCCTCGTACCGGATGGGCGAAATCATGCCTTCGCTGGCGGGACTGACGCTTAAGGCGAGTATGCAGAACATCACCAATAAAGAGACGCTGACCTGCTACGACGCAACCAACTGCTGGATTGGGCGTGACAGGACGTATCAGCTAGGGGCGAGCTACAGCTTCTGACTGCCCGGTGGCGCTGCGCTTACCGGGCCTGCAAACCCAACGCAGGCCGGGTAAGGCGTAGCCGCCACCCGGCAATACCCCCTTACTGCGCCGAGGCTTTCACCGGCGCCGCCTCGTCATTCGCCGCAGGCTGATTTTCCGGCACGCTGTCACACGGTTTTTCTTTTGGACAGACCAGATCCAGCATTTTCAGCGTCACGCCATTACTCCAGCCGAACCCATCCTGCAGCGGGTACTCGCCACCGCCGCCGCCCGTACCGGTTGTTGATACGTCATATTTCTCCACCAGTTTCTTCTCGCGGTCGTAAGTGTGCTGCACGTTCTTCAGGAAGCGCCAGGTGACATCCATCGCCACCTTATTCTGCCCGTAATTCTGCAACCCTTCCGTCGCCACCCACTGCAGCGGAGCCCAGCCGTTTGGGGCATCCCACTGCTGTCCGCTGTTGATCGTGGTGGTGGTAATGCCGCCCGGTTTCAACAGGCGCGCGGAGGTCGCCGCGGCAACTTTATCGGCACGCTCCTGCGACGCCGCCTTCACGTAGAGCGGGAAGAGAGCGGCCGCGGTAAGCTGATTACGCACCTTCTTACTCTTGAGGTCGTAATCGGCATACCAGCCCTCTTTATCATTCCACAGGTGGTTCTCAATGGCTTTCTGACGCGCGGTCGCCAGCGCCTCGTATTTACTCGCCGCGGCGCTATCGCCTGCCTCCTGGCTTGCCCGCGCGAGCAGTTTTTCCATTTTAAACATCAGCGCGTTCAGATCGACGGGCACGATGCTGGTGGTGCGGATCGTGCCGAGTTTTTGCGGATCGTCCATCCAGCGGGAGCTAAAGTCCCAGCCCGAGGCCGCTGCGGAGCGCAAATCACGGTAGATCTCAGTCGCGGGTCGGTTAGGGTTGTTTTTGGCGGTATTGACGTCGTCAAGCCAGGACTCGGGGCGCGGAGTATCGCGGTCATCCCAGTAGCGGTTGAGCACCGAACCGTCATCCAGCTTCACGACACGCTGGTTAGCTTGCCCTGGCTGAAGAGAATCCACGCCCTCCATCCAGTAGGCATACTCTTTTTCCATCTGCGGGCGATATTTCTTTAGCGCATCGCTGTCGTGCGTCGCCAGCAGTTCCACCATCATGGAGAAGAACGGCGGCTGGGAGCGGCTCAGGTAGTAGCTGCGGTTGCCGTTGGGGATATGTCCAAAGGTATCAATCTCCCAGGCGAAGTTATCCACCATATCGCTGATTTTGTCCCAGTGGCCGCTTTCCGCGAGACCCAGCATGGTGAAATAGCTGTCCCAGTAGTAGACCTCGCGGAAGCGTCCGCCGGGCACAACGTAAGGCTTCGGTAACGGCAGCAGGGAATCCCATTTATTACTGGCTTTATCGGTGGTACGCGTCAGTACGGGCCAGAGATCGTCAATATGCTCGCGTAAACTTTGTCCTGCGGGCGGAACATACTTTTCGCCTTCCGCAGGCAGCGTGAAGTTCATCTCTACAAAGTGGCGCAGATCAAAGCTGGACTGGGTGTGCTGCATCCGGTAATCCGCCAGGATCATCAGCGGATCGCTTTTGGGGACGGCATCAGCGAAGGTTTTCTGATCGGGAAACAGTTTGGCACTTTGCACATCATTAAAGAGAGGGCCAAGTAAAATATCGGGGGAATTTTTCTGGAACGCAGGCTGTTCATCAGCATAACTCAATGTCGTCGCACCGAGCAGCGCGCCTCCCAGCGCGAGGTGCAAAAGAGCAGGGCGTAAAGTACGAGGTCTTATCATCTGTTCGTCTCCTGTATTCGCTCAGCAGCGTGACCGCTGTTATCAATCACCTGAAAACCTTAGACGAATATCGACCGCTTCGCGTGTTCAATATCCCATTTTGCGCAGAACCAGACAATTTACCGCTTCGCCCGTCCGGTCCGGCCGGGAGGAATTAGTTGTGCAAATGAAATTAAAAGAATTATGTCTTTAAAAAATCATATATATTGCACGTTAAAATATACATAAACCTAATGAAATAAGAGTGTGAAGCGGGTGGTCTTTCTTCTCTTCATTACCGCAAGTTTTCTCTGCGCCGATCACACAAGTTAAAAATCATAATTACGTTGTGAAAAAACATAATAGCACCGTTGAGGGTATTTGGTGGAAATGGCTGTGCTCGATATTTGGGTATTCACTTTTATAATCAGGATGGATTCTATGCAATTAAAGAAAACGGTAATTCTGATAAGCGCATTCTATTCCGGCGCACTTTTGGCGGCACAACCCTCAATGAACGTGGAAGAAAAGCTGGCGCAACTGGAAGCGCAAATTCAGGAGCTTAAACAGCAGCAGGCCGCCGCGACGCAGGCTGCGCCAGCCGTTGTGGTGCAGTCGGAAGAGCCGGTGAGCAAAACCGCTCCGCCAAAACTGACGCTCTCAGGGTTTGGTGATATTAAATTTTACGGTGATGTGGAATTTAATATGGATGCCGCCAGTAAAACGGGTAGCCTCACGTCTGTTAAGCAAAGTGCTAATAGCGACTGGGCGCCGGGCGATAAAGAACGCTGGGATATTAACGGGCGTATTTTATTAGGCTTTGATGGTTATCGTAAAATGGATAACGGTAATTTCGCCGGGTTCTCCGTCCAGCCGCTCGGCGACCTCGCCGGGAAAATGTACCTGGATGATGCGGTATTCTTCTTTGGCACTGAGAATGACTGGGAAATAAAAGTCGGACGCTTTGAGGCCTATGACATGTTCCCGCTCAACCAGGATACGTTTGTGGAATACTCCGGGAATACCGCAGACGATCTCTACAGCGACGGCTACGGCTATATCTATATGCTGAAGGAGGGGCGCGGGCGAACCGACAGCGGGGGCAACTTCCTGATGAGCAAGACGCTGGATAACTGGTATTTTGAGCTGAATACCCTGTTCAAAGACGGCAGCGATTTGTATGTCGACCAGCGTTATCACGGTGCAGAACTTGAGAACGACAAAAATGTGGCCTACGTGCGCCCGGTCATCTCTTGGCAGAATGGACCGTTTTCCAGCGCGGTTGCTATGGAGACCAACCTGGTCAACAACGCTTATGGCTATCGCGATGACGCCGGACGCTGGATAGATCAGTCAGAGCGAACGGGCTACGGGTTCACGATGACCTGGGACGGGCTCAAAACCGATCCGGAAAACGGAGTGGTCATGAATCTCAACACGGCTTATCTGGACGCGACGGGCGAAACCGACTTTACCTCAGCTATTAATGCCCTCTGGCGTAATTTTGAGTTGGGTTACATCTATGCCCATAACGAAATCGACGAGTTTAATACCTCAACGTTTGACGCAGAGTGTGAAAACGACTGCTGGATAACCGACCCGGGCGAGTATGACATCCATACTATTCATACCTCGTACCTGATCCCGAACGTCATGAAGATGAAAAACTTCAACATCTATCTGGGCGCGTATGCGTCATGGGTCAATGCATCCCCGAAAGAGGGTGACAATAAAAATGACGAGCGCTACGGTGGTCGCGTGCGCTTTAAATACTATTTCTGATGTCCTGTCAGTCGGTCAGACCTCTTCCGGGGTCTGGCTGACTTCCCGAAGCGTGCCCGGCGCATGGCCGATGATGCGCTTAAATGCCCGGCTAAACGCCGCCAGAGACCCGTAACCGAGCCGCAGCGCGACGGTTTCAATCGGTTGATTTTCATGGCGAATATACTGAATAGCCAGTCGCATTCTGAGCTCGCTGAGATATTTTGCCGGCGTCGTCCCCGTCGCCGCCAGAAACCGTTCAGCGAACACGGAGCGGGAGGTGCCCGCTTCTTTCGCCAGATCCGCCACGCTCCAGTTCAGGCCCGGCTGCTGGTGCATGGCGTAGATGGCCCGGCTCAGACGCGGATCGCGTAAGACCTGCACCCAGCCCGTCGCTTTACCACAGCCTGCTTCAACCCAGCCCCGAACAATCAATGCCGCCACCACGTCAGCCAGACGGGCGAGGATCCCGGCAAACCCGACCTGACGCGTCATGGACTCGCGCTCCATCGCGGCCAGTAGCGGATGAATTTCCGGCCAGGTGGACATCAACCGGCTGACCATCATCACTTCCGGCATCGCTTTGATCAGCGGCTGCATGCCGCCCAGCTCAAAATCCATACACCCGCTAAAGATGATGGTGTTTTCGCTCTCCGGGCAGGGCTCACAGGTAATGGCACAGACCGAGCTACAGATGGGCTCGCTGGGGAAAGCGTTGACTGGAGTGATGGTTGCCTTTTCGTCAGAGAGCAGGGCATGGGCATTACCGCCAGGAATAAACAGCGCATCGCCGCTGCTCAGTTCGAAGGTTGCACCGCTGTCCATTCGCAGCAGGGCGTTGCCGTGGCTCACAAAATGGAACTGCGCCTTGCCCGGTGCCTGATGGAACGCGACGCCAAACGGTGCACTGGCTTCAATCCGGCGGTATTTCACCCCCGACAGACGCATGCCGCGTAAAAGTTCGCTGATCAAATCGGGTGACTGTGCGGTCATGGCGTAACTCCGGACGAATAATCAATAAGTGGAGATTATATGTCATAGATCGTCCAGGGTGAACCCTCTATGCTTTTGCGACAGTTGTCACACTTTTATAACGGGAGATCAACAGATGAATGCATGTGTCGAGGCGAGAGAGGCCGTCGCGCCTGCCAAACCCGCCTGGCGAGCCGTCTATTCACTGGGGCTGGGGGTTTTTGGTTTGATAACGGCGGAGTTCCTGCCCGCCAGTTTGCTGACGCCGATGGCCGCGAGCCTGGGCGTCAGTGAGGGGATGGCCGGGCAGGCCGTGACCGCCACTGCGCTGGTGGCGTTAGTCACCGGACTGCTGATCACCCCGGCGACCCGGAAAATCGATCGTCGCTGGGTATTGATGTTTTTCTCCGTGCTGCAAATTATCTCCAGCCAGCTGGTAGCCTTTGCGCCCACTCTGCACGTTCTGCTGATGGGGCGTCTGCTGTTAGGGGTTGCCATCGGTGGGTTCTGGGCGATGTCGACGGCCACAACAATGCGTCTGGTTCCGGCGGACAAAGTGCCGAAAGCGCTGGCGGTGATCTTCTCCAGCGTGTCGATCGCCACCGTGGTCGCGGCCCCGCTGGGGAGCTATCTGGGAAGCCTGATCGGCTGGCGCAACGTCTTTATTCTCTGCATTCTGCCGAGCATGCTGGCGCTGCTGTGGCAGATCTGGGTGCTGCCGTCCATGAAGCCAGAGAGTAGCGGTAGCCTTGGCACATTGTTCCGCGTGCTGCGCCGTCCTGGCATGATTGGCGGCATGCTGGCGACCATTCTGATCTTTAGCGGCCATTTCGCCTTCTTTACCTACCTGCGCCCGTTCCTTGAAACCGTCGGACAGGCAAATGTTGAAACCATTTCGCTGATCCTGCTGGGCTTCGGGCTTGCCAACTTTGTCGGCACCTCCATTGCCGGGCATCTGCTGGCCCGTAATCTGCGCCTGACGCTGGCCCTCGTGCCATTCGGCATGGGCATACTCGCGCTGATGATGGTGGCGTTTGGTCATCTGGCGATGCTGGACGGATTACTGGTGGCGCTGTGGGGCTTTGCGTTCGGTCTGGTGCCGGTAGGCTGGTCAACCTGGCTTGCCACCACCGTTCCGGATGAAGCCGAAAGTGCCGGAGGGCTGCTGGTGGCGTCCATTCAGCTGGCGATTAGCGCTGGCGCGGCCGGGGGCGGGGTGGTGTTTGACCTCAACGGGGCCAGCGGCGTGTTTGCCGGAAGTGGTTTCCTGCTGGTGACGGCGATGGTCATTGTATTTATGGGCGTGAAGGTCAAAGCGGCGTGATTTTATGCCGGGTGGGTGCTTATCCCACCCGGCTTGAGGCTTACAGCCCTTTTTTATCCATCAGCACCGCCAGGTCCACCAGGCGGTTGGAGAATCCCCACTCGTTGTCATACCACGCCAGGATCTTCACCATGTTCCCGCCAATCACCAGCGTGGAAAGCCCGTCGATAATGGAGGAGCGCGGATCGCCCTGATAATCGCTGGAAACCAGCGGTTCATCGCTATACCCCAGAATGTCTTTCAGTGGCCCACTGGCTGCCGCACTGCGGAATGCGTCATTCACCTCTTCGGCAGTCACGTTACGGCTCAGGGTGACCGTCAAATCGACAATCGATACCACCGGAACCGGCACGCGCAGGGAATAACCGGTCAGCTTACCATCCAGAGAGGGGATGACTTTGCCGAGCGCTTTTGCAGCGCCGCTGGAGTAGGGCACAATCGACAGCGCCGCCGCGCGTGCACCGCGCAGATCTTTTTCCGGCTGATCGTGCAGTGCCTGGCTGTTGGTATAGGCATGCGTGGTATTCATCAGGCCATGCTCAATCCCGAACTGCTGATGCAATACCTGCGCGGCCGGAGCCAGACCGTTCGTGGTACAACTCCCGTTACTCACGACAACGTGCTGAGCCGGGTCATAGCGATCGTGGTTCACGCCCATGACGACGGTCAGATCGTCGTTCTTGCCGGGCGCGGAGATGATGACGCGCTTTGCACCACCGTGCGTGACGTGCACCGCAGCTTTTTCCCGCTCGGTAAAGAAGCCGGTGGCTTCAATTACCACATCCACGCCAGCTTCACGCCACGGAATATTTGCCGGATCGCGTTCGCTAAACACCACGATCCGCTGGCCATCAACCTGCAATGCGCCGTCAGCCGCTTCAACCGGTGCGGGCAATTTACCCAGAAGGGAATCGTGTTTCAGCAGGTGGGCGAGGGTTTTGCTGTCCGTCAGATCGTTAATGGCCACAATCTGAAGATCCGGGTTACCCAGTGCTGCGCGCAGGAAATTACGTCCGATACGGCCGAAACCGTTAATACCGACCTTAACCATGGTGCACTCCTTATCTCTGTTGTCTGGAGTCACTGTAGGCGTCAGGCCGATTGGCGTAAACGACAAAAAAGGATCAGATTAGGCCATCTTGCGACAGTGGAAGCGCTGGCGGTACTCGCCCGGGGTAAGGTGGAGCTGTTTCTCAAACACGCGGCGCAGGTTAATGCTGGTGCCAAACCCGCTTTGCTCAGCAATGCGCTCAAGGGAATCACGGGTTTGCTCAAGCAGCTGTCTGGCGGCGGCCAGGCGCGCTTCGGTCACGTAGCGGGCAGGTGGAACGCCTGCGTCCCGGGTAAAGACCCGGGTGAAATTGCGCGGGCTCATCGCCGCTTTCTCGGCCAGATTTTCTACGCACAGGTCGGCAGTGAGGTTCTGTAGTATCCAGGCCTGCAGGTCGCTTATTGGCCCAGACGCGCCGGACGGCTGCAGGCTATAGCGGCTAAACTGCAGCTGACCGCCGGGCCGGCGCAGGTACATCACCATATCCTGCGCCACGTCGCGGGCGAGGGTGAAACCATAGTCATCCTCCACCAGCGCCAGAGTGAGATCAAACCCCGAGCTCACGCCGCCGGAGGTCCAGACGGGACCATCCTGAATATACAGTGGACCGCCTTCGACGCGGATAGCCGGATACTGGGTTTGCATGGTCTCCAGCAACCGCCAGTGGGTGGTTGCGCGACGACCATCCAGCAGGCCGCTCTGGGCCAGCAGCATCGCGCCGCCGCAAATGGAGGCTATCCGCCGGGCATGCGGCGCAGCAAGGTGCAGCCAGTCCACCACCGCCGTGCTCTCCTGCTCGTTCATCCCGCGTCCGGTGATGATAATGGTGTCCAGCGGTTCACGCGGATCAAGTTCAGGCAGACGATAATCCGCCAGCAGATTCAGGCCGGACTGACCGTGGATCACCTGGTGCGGCTGCGTGGTGGCGATAATAATGCGGTAGCGGGGGTGCGCAAGCCCTTCCGGGTGCAGCCGGTTAGCCTGCATCAGAATGTCGGCGATGCCGGCGGCTTCAAACAGCATGCCGCCGTCAGGGACGATAATTAAGATCTTCTTCATGTCCTGAAAAGTACCTTTATGACAGAATAAGTCAAGCCGCGCGTGGGCCTCTGTTTCTGGCAAAGCAAAGCGATTTAAGTTCTTTGTCATTTCAGACGTTATCCCCGATCGTCAGGGTAGTGTCTCTGGCGAAACGGCGTCTGAAGGAATGGGTAAACGAAGATCTCTCTATTTGCATCCGCAACAGCGCGATCGCATCCACCATCTTGCATCAGGATTTCTGTGGCGAAGCGAATTGCCCACATGGCTGCTGATCCTGACGATTTACGCTGGCTGGTTTACCACGCTGACGTTCTGGCAAACGCTCGGCCTGCTGCCCGCCACGCTGCTGCTTATCTGGTTTACCGCCTGGTACATGTCCCTGCAGCATGAGTTGATCCACGGGCATCCCACGCGTTTTGCCTGGCTTAACCAGCTGTTTGGCACGCTCCCGCTGGCGGTCTGGTATCCCTATGGCCTGTACCGGGATTCCCATCTGGCGCATCATCGTCACGACAGTCTGACCATCCCGGTGGATGACCCGGAGTCGTACTATTTTACAGAGGCGAGCTGGGCGCGCTTTTCCCCCTGGCAGAAGCGCATGATCCAGGCCCGCAATACCTTCTGCGGGCGGATAGTGCTGGCACCGCTGCTGGATATTTTGCAGACGCTGGGGATCGCCGTGGCGGCCTTTCGTCAGCGTCAACGGCGGGCGATGGCGATGTGGCTGGTTCACGCTGTGCTTCTGGCGGCGCTTTTCACCTGGATGACGCATAACGGCTTTTCACCCGTCTGGTTTGTGCTGGCGGTAAGCTATCCGGCGCTGGCGCTGACCAAGGTCCGTTCCTTTTACGAACATCGCGCGGCGGACGATCCGCTGGCGCGTTCCGTCATTAACGAGGCTGGGCTATTCTGGCGGGTACTGTTTTTAAATCTCAACTACCATTCCATTCACCACGATTTACCGGGCGTTCCCTGGTATGGGTTACAGACGATCTACCACCAAAACCGCGAGGCGTACCGGCAGCGTAACCACGGTTTTGTAGTCAGGGGCTATGGCGAATGGCTACGCCAGTTCTCGACCCGGCCAGTGGCGGTCACCGTTCACCCCGGAAAACAAGAGGAAAGATATGAGTAACCTGCTGGCGTTTCCCATGTATGCCGTGGATCGCGCCGACACTCGCGCGCTCTGGCTGGCGGTACAACAACGTCTGGCCGACCGGGGCGTGTACGTTGAGCGTGTCCCCCGCTGGCCCGAATCGGACCTGCTGAACCACTGGCAGCAGCCGGCGCTGATTCTCAGCCAGACCTGCGGCTACCCGCTGGTCACGCAGCTCCCGGAGGTGCAGGTGGTGGGCTGTTTTCACTACACGGCAGCGGGATGCGAAGGGAGCCACTACCGCAGCGTTCTGGTGACGCGCTCGGAGGATCGGCCTCTTTCGCTGGCGGATTTTCGCGGACGCCGGGCGGTCTGTAATTCTCCTGACTCGCAGTCCGGCTATCACGCGCTGCGAAAAAAAGTGGCACCGTGGGTGACCCGCGCCCCTTTCTTTTCGCAAACATCATTCAGCGGCAGCCACCGTCAGTCGCTGATTGACGTCAAACGTGGGAAGGGTGATATCGCCGCTATCGACTGTGTCACCTGGGCACTCCTGCAGCGTCATGAGCCGGAAGCGTTGGCGGGTCTGACGGTGATTGACCAAACTCCGCTAACGCCGGGCCTGCCCTTAATCACGTCGCCTCATACACCTCCTGACACGCTTAACGCCATCCGCGATGCGCTTCACGCGCTGGTAACCGTCCCGGAGCACCGGGCGGTCTGTGATGCGGTGCTGATCGGCGGGTTTAGCGTGGTCACGCGCCAGGCTTATGCGTTATTGTCCGCATGATAAATCTCCTGCGCGTCGGTAAAACAGCGCAGCGCCAGGGAGGAGAGGGGTTTTTGCCTGCGCATTATCAGGCCGATGGGCGCCTCAATGTTCGCGTCGGCGATGGGGACAATCCTGAAATGGTTGTTTAGCGCCTCAAGCCCGTTGTTCAGCGGCATCACGGCGCAGCAAACGCCGCTCTGAACCGCCTGAATGATCTGGAACGTAGAGTCGCTCTCGAAAACGGATCTGGGTTCGATTCCGGCGGCGGCAAAGCTGGCCTCCATATGCGCCCGGTAATGCATCCCTTTTGTCAGGAACCCCAGCGGAAAATCCGTCAGGTCCTGCCAGGTCAGCGGCGTCGGGTCCAGCTGGAAATGACGAATATCATGCAGCAGGCCCATCTTCGTCTCAGGCAACTGAATAATGTCAAACAGGCTGGTATCGATGCTGTTGAGATAGCAAATACCCAGCTCCAGCTGGTTGCGGCTGACGCCATCGGCAATGTGTGCAGAGGACATGGAATAGAGGCTGTAGGTCAGCTCCGGGTATTTTTGCGTCAGCTGGCGGATAAAGATCATCGGATCGACGCTCGCCAGCGGAACCATCCCCAGGCGTAATTCACCCACCACCTGGCCTTTGCACAGCGCGGCTTCCGCCTGTAGTCCGTCGTGAGCGGCAAGCAGAGCACGCGCCCACGCCAGGATCCGTTCGCCCTCTGGCGTAAAACCCTCAAAGCGCTGCCCGCGCGCAATCAGCACCAGACCGAGCTCCTCTTCCAGGTTGCGGATGCGCATGGAGAGGGTCGGCTGGGTGATGTTGCACTGCGAGGCCGCTTTACCAAAATGGCGGGTCTCGTCGAGCGCAATTAAGTATTTTAACTGTTTAATATCCATGGATGACTCTTCGCGAACAGCCTTACAGCATGCGGATCTCTTTCGAGCGCAGGATGATGCGAACCGGAACGGATTTGTAAGACGGTGTACCGCTGTCCTTATCCAGATAATCGAGCGGCACCAGCACGTTGGCCTCCGGGTAATAAGCCCCGACTGAACCCCGCGCGATGTGGTATGCCACTACGGTAATGTCTTCCAGACGCTGAACGCTGCCGGGCAGGGCGGTTTCGATATCCACGCGGTCGCCGTGTTCCAGCCCTGACAGGGCCATATCCTCTTCGTTCATAAACAGCACGTCGCGGCGGCCAAACACGCCACGGTAGCGGTCGTCCAGAGCATAAATGGTGGTGTTGTACTGATCGTGGCTGCGCAGCGTAATCAGACGCAGAACATGCTCGCCTTCGCCGCTGGCGTTCTCGTGTACGCCGTCGAATACGGAGAACATCGCTTTTCCCGTCGCCGTTGGCCAGACGCGTTTCGTTGGGGGAAGCGGCATACGGAAGCCGCCCGGAATACGGATCCGCGCATTGTAGTCCTCAAAGCCCGGGATGGTCTGCTCGATCAGATCGCGGATACGGTCGTAATCTTCAACCAGCGTCATCCAGTCCACGCGGGTCTCCTGCAGGGTGGCTTTCGCCATGCCGGCGACGATGGCGGGTTCTGAACGGAGTAACGGTGAGGCGGGTTTGAGCTTGCCGGACGAGGCGTGCACCATCGACATGGAGTCTTCGACGGTGATGGACTGACGACCGGTGGCCTGAACATCCAGCTCGGTACGGCCAAGGCACGGGAAAATAAACGTCTCTTTACCCACCAGCAGATGGGTACGGTTCAGCTTAGTACCAACGTGAACACTCAAATCAAGGTTACCCATTGCCGGGAAGCCGTTCTCGTGGTCGGGCATCGCGACGGCAAAGTTACCGCCGAGGCAGATAAGCGCTTTCGCCCGACCGTCGATCATGGCCTGGGTCGCCTGCACCGCATCATGCCCATGGTGAGAAGGGGGCTCAAAGCCAAACACCTCTTTCAGACGGTTCAGGAAGGCCGGGGTGGGCTTCTCGCTAATCCCGACGGTACGGTTCCCCTGAACGTTAGAGTGGCCGCGAAGAGGGCATATTCCCGCACCGGGCTTGCCGATATTTCCGCGCAGAAGCAACACATCAGCGATCAGCCGGACGTTTGCCGTGCCTTTATTATGCTGGGTAATCCCCATCCCGTAGGTAATGATGGTGGCGTTGGATTTCGCATAGGCCTCGGCCACCTTTTTGAGCGCAGCCTGGCTGAGCCCGGACTCGCGCTCAATGTCATCCCAGCGCGTCTGCGCGATGTCGGCGGCAAAGTCATCAAAGCCCTGGGTGTGTTCTGCGATAAACGTGTGGTCGAGCACGTTACCGCGTTCGGCCTCCATTTCCAGCAGGTGTTTGGCCATACCTTTCAGCGCGGCGGCATCGCCTCCGGCCTTCACCTGGAAGTAGGTCGAGGCGATGTCCGTTGAGCTATAGGTTGCCATTTCAATGACGCTTTGCGGGTCAGCAAAACGTTCCAGGGCGCGCTCGCGTAACGGGTTAAAGACGATAATCGGCACGTTGCGTCGCGCCAGCTCATGAAGCGTACCCATCATCCGCGGATGGTTCGTGCCGGGGTTATGGCCGATGGAGATCACCAGCTCGGTGTTATCGAAGTCGTCCAGTGAGACGGTGCCTTTCCCGATCCCGATGGAGCGGGGTAGACCGACGCTGGTGGCCTCGTGACACATATTCGAGCAGTCGGGGAAGTTATTGGTGCCGTATTCGCGTGCAAACAGCTGGAACAGATACGCCGCTTCATTAGAGGCTCGCCCGGAGGTATAGAACTCGACCTGGTCCGGTTCAAGCTCGCGCAACACCTCGCCGATACGTTGAAAAGCCTCGTCCCACTCAACCGGTTTGAACGTGTCGCTTGCCCGGTCATAGCGCAGAGGATGCGTCAGACGACCATACCCTTCCAGCTCAAAGTCAGATTTAGCCAGCAGAGAAGAGACGGTGTTTTCCGCCAGGAACGCGGGGGTAACGCGTTTGCTGGTGGCTTCCCAGGTTACCGCTTTGGCGCCGTTCTCACAAAACTGGAAGGTCGATTTGTGTTCTTTATCGGGCCACGCGCAGCCCGGGCAGTCAAAACCATCAGGCTGGTTGGTGCGCAGCAGCGTGGCGGGGGCATCAAAGGTATCCATCTGGGTTCGTACCGCAATGGCTGTCGCTTTTAGCGCACCCCAGCCGCCGGCAGGGCCATCATAGTGTCTGATACCGGGAACTGAGCGTCTTTTCTTGTTCATACCTACTCCTGACTTGTTCGGTCATACCGCGCATGCGCCCGCCAATCCACTGAAAAGGGCAATAAGTTAAAGCAATGAGGGCCGGGTGGGGAAGTGCTCGCGACGCAACATAATTGCTTATCTTAAATACTATTTATTACAGCGGGTTACTTACGGGCGGCTTAAATATTTAAAGAAATTATAACGTTTTTTTATCATTTTAATAATAAATTATATCTATCATCCAGTAGGTGGGATAGATAGCGGTGGGCGAGGAAGGATGTAGCACTGATAAAATTTCGAATGAAGGCTCAGGTCGATGAGAAACAGAAATGCCACGGCTGGCAGGGGGTATAGCACCTTCAGGATTAAAATAGGGACCTGAATGTTTATTCTGGCTTAATGATTAATGGCTGTTTTGAAGTCTTATGCGGTAATTATTACAGCGTGAAATATATAGTTATTTTGAGCAGTAAAATTAACGCCCGCGTCATAAGTGAAATAGGCGTCCTGCGAGCGGGCAGTACGGTTAATATTAAAGATACCCTGTTAGTGCAACAAATAATTCATCGGCGATATATTGTTTTGACATCACCAATAGGAGAATTCTACTAATTATGGTAGTGGCGATAATAGCTTTATTGCGTTAATGAAAGTCGTTCTCTTTTGTGTTTTTTATTTTTACAACAATAACTTACGTCTGTGTGTGGAGTGAAAATAAGTGAAAGTAGGCCATGTCGGGTTTTTTTATCAGATAAATCCTATAATGTTTCGACTGCTTCATTAACCGCCACTTACGTAGCGGTAAATATTGAATTGATGCGAAGCTCATGTAAACTTGTTTACCGTTTGTCAAAATATGTCAGGAAGACGCTGGGCCTTATTCTGAAAGGTTCGTGCGGTAGCTATGCCCTCAAAATAGTAACACCCCGAAATTATCCTGACTATTTTAACAATAGCACCTAAGTCAAATTTCATCCCCTTATCTCCATTATCGAAATATCGCTACGGAAAAGCATATGAAAATGCGCGTACTGTTTTCACTTCTGTTTGTCATGGCGGTGGCGGGCTGTAAAGCGCCACAGAAACCTGCAATCAACGACGACACGATCGTGACCAGTCAGGTCAACGGTGTCACCTTAACGCACCGTCACGCCGTGTTGCCGCCGACGGAATTCACTCCGCTCAACGAGCCTTATCGTGCCATGTATCCGGCTTCCCTGATGAGCCGTCCTGACTTTGGCGGAAAGGTTATCCGTACGCTGGAAACCGGAAAAACCTACGTGGTGCTGGGTCAGGTTGAACACTACTGGATGGCGCTTGCCGATGAGGGTAATGACCAGCTGATTGGTTACGTCCCGATGCGTGCCGTTATCAAAGCCGACCAGTATGAAGCGACCGTCCGTAAACAGGCCATTCGTCCTAAGGCGCGTAAAAAAGCGACCTGCGTTGATGTCGATGGCAACAGCAAAGCCTGCAAAGACAGCGCTAACGGTACCTGGATCCTGAACTAAACGGCTTTCGTGGGCGTATTTTTATGAATAATAAAAATTTTCATAAGCTGTGGTTGGTCTTTTACGCGGCGGTTTTCGCCCTTGTGAGTGGTTGTACGTCGTCTTCACACAGCGACCCCTCCCGCTACAATCTGCAGTTTCAGGCTCATCCACAAATCAATGATTCTGCGCCGCTTAAAGTCCGTGTGCTGTTGTTGAAATCCGATGCGGATTTCATGTCCAGCGACTTCTATTCCCTGCAGAACAACGCGTCAGCAACCCTTGGCGCGAATCTGCTGAACAGCGATGTGTTCTTCCTGATGCCGGGACAGCTGTCGAAAACCCTCAGCGGTCAGAGCGATCCCGAGGCTCGCTACATCGGCGTGATGGCGGAATATCAGAAGCTGGATGGTAAAAAATGGCGCGTGTCTCTCCCTCTGCCTGTGCCAGGCGAAAATCATATCTACCAGTTCTGGAAATGGTCCGCGGATGAACTCCAGGCCAACGTTTTTCTCGACGTAAATGGCATTCGGGTCATCAGCCAGTAACGCGCTTCACAACAGGAAACACATCATCATGACGAAAGCAGAAAAGGTCGTCTGGACCGAAGGCATGTTCCTGCGTCCACACCATTTTCAGCGGACTGAAAGTTATCTGCTCAACCACGTTCGTGAATGGGGTGCGTTGCAGCGTTCCTATCTTTGGGGCTTTCTTGATGTTGAACTCGACGAAGCGATGCTTCGTCAGGGATGCATTGCCCTGAGCTACTGCAGTGGGCTTCTGCCAGACGGGACCTTCTTCCAGGTGCGCAACGGACGCAATGGTCCTGTGCCGCTTAAAATCCCTGACAATCTCACCAACGAAAAGGTGGTGCTCGCGCTGCCGGTACGTCGTGGCGAGCGGGAAGAGGTGATCTTTAGCGAAGAGCCGGCCTCGCTGGCGCGCTTCATCGCGTTCGAGCAAGAGGTCGAAGACGATAACGCCATGTCGGTGGGGGATGCCACCGTACAGTTTGGCCGCCTGCGCCTGACGCTGATGCTGGAAAAAGATCTCACGGCAGAATGGACCGCAATCGGCGTGGCGTTTGTCACTGAAAAACGCCACGACAACCACGTCCGGCTCGATAACAGCTACATCCCGCCGATGCTGAACGCCAATAACAGTCCGCAGATCTACAGCATGATTAACGATCTGCACGGCTTACTGGTGCAGCGCAGCCAGCAGATCGGCGGCCGTCTGCGCCAGCCTGGCCGTTTTAACACCTCGGAACTGATTGAATTTACGTTACTGTCGCTGGTGAACCGTCATCTTGGCGAGGTTTCGCATTTAAAAACGCTGCCGCTGCTGCACCCGGAAACCCTCTGGCGCAGCTGGCTGCCGTTTGCGTCCGAGCTCGCCACCTGGACCCCGCAACGGACCACGGAGAGCGTGCTGCCGGTCTACGATCACGACGATCTGGCGAACTGCTTCAGTAAGCTGATGCTGATGCTGCGTCAGGGGCTGTCGCTGGTGATGGAAGACCACGCTATTCAGCTGCCGCTTAACGAGCGCTCGCATGGTCTTAACATTGCCACCGTTCCTGAAACCAGCATGGTACGCGAGTTTGGCTTCGTGCTGGCCGTCAAAGCGAATGTGCCCGGCGAACACCTGCAAACCCATTTCCCTGCGCAGATGAAAATCGCGCCGGTGTCGAAAATCCGCGATCTGGTCCAGCTTCAGCTGCCGGGCATTATGCTGCGCGCCATGCCGGTCGCGCCGCCGCAGATCCCGTGGCATGCAGGCTACAGCTATTTCGAGCTGGAGAAGGGCAGCGAGCTGTGGCACGAGATGGATAAGTCCGGCGCCTTCGCCCTGCACCTGGCAGGGGAGTTCCCGGGGCTGGATATGGAGTTTTGGGCCATCCGTAGCCCGACAGAATAATAAAGCGAGCGCTTAATATGCAGGAACGACAGGATACCGGCAGTGATGCCGCGTTTACCGGAGCCAGTAGCAACAATCAGCTGGTGGCGGCCGCTAATCCGCTGCTCAATGCGATTCCGCAGATCCGTCATTCGGTTTCACATGACGATCAGGTGGCGTTACGCCAGCGCCTGATCGATGAGATTCGCCGTTTTGAAGTCCGCTGTCAGCAGGCGGGGCTACCCTACGAAGTGATCGTCGGGGCGCGTTACTGCCTTTGCACGGCGCTGGATGAGGCCGCTGCGCTTACCCCCTGGGGCAGCAGCGGCGTCTGGTCAAGCAATGGCCTGCTGGTGACGTTCCATAACGAAACCTGGGGCGGCGAGAAGTTTTTCCAGCTGCTGGCGCGTCTGTCGCAGAACCCGCGCGAACATATCCTGCTGCTGGAGATGATCAACTACTGCCTGCTGCTCGGTTTCGAAGGGCGTTACCGTGTGCTGGACAATGGTCGCACCCAGCTTGAGACCATCAAGCAGCGGCTGTGGCAGATGATTCGCGGCGTGCGGGGCAGCTATCCGCCACCGCTGTCTCCCCACCCGGAAGATCGCCCGGTGCTGCGTAAGCTGTGGCGGCCGATGGTTCCCCTATGGGCCTGCGTGGCGCTGGCCGGGTTTATCGCCTGCCTGTTTTATATCGTCCTTAACTGGCGTCTTGGCGATAACACCAGTCCGGTCCTGGCGAAGATTTATCAGTCCCAGCTGCCGGAAACCACGATTCAGCAACCGGCCCGTCAGTTGCCCGCTGTGCTAAACCTGCGCGGCTTCCTGAAGCCTGAAATCGAGGCAGGTCTGGTCGCGGTAAAAGATGAAGCGGATCGCAGCGTCGTTATCCTGAAAGGAGACGGGCTGTTTGCCTCCGCCTCGACGGTGGTGCGTGACCGTTATGAACCGGTTATTAACCGCATTGCGCAGGCGATGAACAACGTCAGCGGCAAAATTCTGGTGGTGGGTTACAGCGACAACGTTCCAATCCGCAGCGCGCGCTTCGCTTCCAACTATGAGCTTTCTCTGGAACGCGCCCGCTCGGTACAGAAAATGCTGCAGGGAAGCCTCTCTCAGCCAGACCGCGTGAAAGCGGAAGGGCGGGGTGAGATTAACCCGGTAGCACCGAACACGACGCCGGAAAACCGCGCCCGTAACCGCCGTGTGGAAATTACTCTGCTGGTGTCGCCTGAAAACACTCAGGCTGAGCTGAACGGATTGCCGCAAGGAAACTAAGGATGCTGACTACACTTCTTTCCATTCTGACCAACCGCATTCTGTGGAGCTTCCTGGGCGTAACCGCGCTTGCGGCGGTGATCTGGATGATTGGTCCGCTGTTGTCCATTGTGGATACCCGACCCCTGGAATCTGAACAGAACCGCATTATCAGTATTGCTGTGGTCTATCTGCTCTGGGCGCAGGGACACATTCTGCCGCGTCTTTATAACGCCTGGCTGAACCGCAAGCTGATGGACAAGCTCAACGAGAACACCACCAGCCCGGAAGCGGCGGATCCGCAGAAACGCCTGAACAGCGAGGAGCAAATCCTCGCCAGCCGTTTCGATGAAGCCGCGCAGATGCTCAAAAAAGCGCACTTCAGTAAAGCAGGACAGGGCGCCCAGTGGACGCAACGCTTCAGCACGCAATACCTGTATCAACTGCCGTGGTACGTGATTATTGGCGCACCGGGCTCCGGTAAAACCACGGCGCTGGTTAACTCCGGACTGCAATTCCCGCTGGCTGACCGTTTCGGTAAGACCGCGCTGCGCGGTATCGGCGGTACGCGCAACTGCGACTGGTGGTTCACCAACGAGGCTGTGCTGCTCGACACGGCGGGCCGCTATACCACGCAAGAAAGCGAGCAGGTGCAGGACGCCGGTGAATGGCTGCAGTTCATGGGGTTACTGCGTAAGTACCGTCGTCGTCAGCCGATCAACGGCGTCATTGTCACCATCAGCATCTCTGATCTGCTCACCCAGTCTGCCGAGGCGTCACGCCAGCAGGCGGTGAATCTGCGCCAGCGTCTTTCTGAGCTGCATGAGCAGCTGGGTATCCGCTTCCCGGTTTACGTGATGGTCACCAAAGCTGACCTGCTCAAAGGCTTCCGTGCGTGGTTTGCCGACTACGACAAAGCGCAGCGGGACCAGATTTGGGGCTTTACGCTGCCGTGGGAGCAGACTAAACACGCCGATTACGACCTGATGGGCAACTTCCAGCAAGAGTTCTCGCTCTTGCAGCAGCGCCTCGATGCCGGGCTGCCGGAAACCATGCTGAAAGAGCATGACGCGAAAACCCGTGCCGAAGCGTATCTCTTCCCGCAGGAGTTCGCCGCATTGCGTCCCCTGCTGGCGGATTACCTGAGCACGGTCTTCGCCCGCTCCAACTTTGAAACCGAGTTCTCTCCGCGTGGGATCTACTTTGCCAGCGGCACCCAGGAAGGGATGCCGTTTGACCGCGTCATGGGCGAACTGAACCGTGCGCTCTCTCTGCCGGAAGGGGGAGAGAGTGATAACTGGGATTCGGTAAGTAAAGACGCGCCGATCCCTGGGGCGAAAGGCCAAAGCTTCTTTATTAAAAACCTGCTGCAAAACGTCATTTTCCAGGAAGCCGGCATTGCCGGAGAAAACCGCTGGTGGGAACTGCGTAACCGGGCGGTGATCTGGTCCGGCTATGCGGCGCTGCTGGCCCTGCTGGTGATACTCGGCGGACTGTGGCTGACCAGCTATGCCAAAAATAAGGCCTATCTGGAAGAGGTGGATGCGAAGGTGCCGCTGCTGGATCAGCAGAGCAAAGCCTTGCAGAACCAGCCGCAGCGCGATCTGTTCGATCTGCTGCCGCTGATGAATGGTCTGGTTGATCTGCCAAAAAGCGATGCGTTTGATGTAAACGATCCGCCGGTTTCCCGTCGCATGGGGCTCTACCGCGGAGATGACGTCAGCGATGCCTCTCAGTCTCTGTACCAGAAAGCGCTGGATCAGCTGCTGTTGCCAGCGGTCGCCATGCACATCACCACCTGGCTTCGCAACGATAATGGCAGCGACGTGGAGTACAGCTATGAAGCGCTGAAAGCCTATCAGATGCTTTACCAGCCGAAGCACTACGACGGTAAATTCCTGCATTCATGGGTGATGCTCAATCTGCAGCGTAACCTGCCGCAGAACGTGACGAAAGCGCAGCTGCAACAGCTTGAATGGCACCTGACGCAGTTGCTGGAGCCGAAAATTCAGGCTTCGCCGTACGCGCAGGACGCGTCCCTGGTGGCGCGTGAACGCGCGCTGATCAATCAGCAGCCGTTATCCACTCGCGTGTATGGTCGTCTTAAGCGTCTGCTGGAGCATGATGAAAACCTTAAGCCGGTCTCCCTTTCCGACCTGGGCGGACCGCAGAGCGAGCTGGTGTTTTCACGCAAAAGCGGCAAGTCGGTAAGCGACGGCGTGCCGGGTCTTTATACGCCAGACGGTTACTGGAAAAGCTTTAACAGCCAGATCGACAGCGTGACCACCGCACTGCATGAAGACGACGCCTGGGTGTTGGGCGCCGCGACGGCGCAGGAGGATAAACAGCAGATTGACAACGCCGTGCGTCAGCTCTACATGCGCGACTTTATCGCTACCTGGGATCGCTTTCTCGCCGACATTCAGCTTAACAACAGCGCCGATCTTTCCCAGCGCATCAACACAGCGCGTCTGCTCTCAGGCGCAAACTCACCCCTGCGCCGTCTGGTGCAGAACCTGAGCCAGGTGCTGACGCTGCCGCGCGATACGCCAGCCCCGGAAGACGCCGGTAAAGCGCAGGCGCAGAGCAACCGTGCCACCCGCACGCTGGAAGCGCTGTTCAGCAATAATGACACTGCCCCGACGCAGGCCGCTGCCGTTACCCAGGCCCCGGAACAGCTGGTGACGGACCACTACGCCCCGATGATTGAGCTGGCTCAGCCGCTGGAGAAGGGGGGCAAGACCATCGTCTTTGATGATTTTCTTAAGCAGGTGGATGAGCTTTATCGTTACCTGACCGCCGTACAGGATGCCGCCAACAGCGGCATGCCAGCGCCGGGCGGCGAGGCGATCAGCCGTCTGCAGGCCAGCGCCGGTCGTCTGCCGGGTGGGCTGCAGACCATGTTCAGCAATATGGCGGTGGGTGCCAGCAGCGATACCCAGCGCCGCGATCTGGAGAACGTGCGTAAGCGGATTAATGTCGAAGTGGGCGGGTTCTGCCGCCAGGCCATTGCCGGGCGTTATCCGCTGGTGCGTAGCGCCAGCACGGAAGTCACCCCAGACGACCTCGCCCGCATGTTTGCGCCTGGTACCGGGCTGATGGACACCTTCTTTCGCGACAACCTGACCAATAAAGTCGATACCACCCAGGCAAACTGGCGCTTTATGCCGGGCATCGACGGTAAAACGCTGCCGGGAAGTGAAGGGCTGCTGAGACCGTTCCAGCAGGCCCAGTCGATTCGCGACGCCTTCTTTGCGAATGGTGCCACCACGCCGTCTTTCAAGGTCACGGTACGCACCGTGCGAATGGATAACACCATCCTGAACCTGACGCTGGACGTTGACGGCCAGCTGCTGCGCTACAGCCACGGTCCGCAAGCCGTTCAAATCATGAACTGGCCGGGGCCGGGCGGTACCAACCAGGTCCGCATGCAGTTGGGGCTGGCTAACGGCAGCACGGCGACGCTGGTGACCAACGGCGCCTGGGCACTCAACCGCTTTTTCGACAAAGCGAGCACCAGCCCGGGCGCAGGTAGCCTGAGCCGTCAGGCCACCTTCAACGTCGACGGACATCAGGTCACGCTGGAGTTTGCACCAAACAGCATTCGCAATCCGTTCCAGCTACCCCGTTTCTCATGCCCATAACCGCAAGGACAGCCGTATGACGAATACCCCTGCGATGAACCGCTACAGCTGGTATGGCAAATTACCCAGCGCCGGAGATTTCCTGCAGCGCCGCTTTCCTGACACCTTACAGCGCCAGTGGTCGCACTGGTTTCAGGTTGGCCTGCTTGCCTGGCAGCAGGAAGAGCAGCGTAGCGGAGAACGCCCGTTCACCAAAGCGCCGGTGTGGAATTTTGTTGTCCCCCCAATGCTGGGCAGCCAGATGATCCAGATGGGCTGCCTGCTGCCCGGTCGGGACAGCGTTGGCCGACAATACCCGGTGTGCATCCAGCTGAGCTTCGCCCCGTCAGAGTGGTCAACCAGCCTGCTCAGCCAGGCGGAAAGCTGGTATCAGCAGATTGGTCGTCTGGGACTGCACGCGGTGCGCAACAGTTTTTCCGCCTCGCAGCTGGATGAGATGCTGATGTCCATTCCGGCTCCGCAGCCCGTCGAGCCGCAAAAGCGTTCCGACATCCTTGACGTGATTGGCTATGACGAGGACGGTCAGAGCACGCTGGGCTGGCCGCAGGCGGCAGAGTGTTTTGACCCGCTGCGTCAGACCAGCTACTGGTGGACCAACCGCTGCGACGGTTACCCGCTGTACACCCATGTCCACAGCGGCAACTTTACCGGGCAGCTTTTCACCCTGCTGTTCGACCCGGCAGGGGGCGCCCGCCCGGGACGTCACGGTCTTTATCCGCCCATGTTTGAATAAGCAGGGATCTCATGAATATCGAAGAATTTCTCGCGCCCATAAGCCCGGATAAACCCTGTGGCGACAATCTGGAATACGACGCTGACTTCCAGGTGATGAACCAGGCAAGCCAGGGGAAAGCGGAACAGCAGTTTGGCGACACCATTATCCCGGCAGAGCCTGCTGACTGGAACACGGTAGAAAAATACGCCACCAGCCTGCTGGCGCGCACGAAAGATTTGCGCGTGATGCTGGCGCTAACCCATGCGTGGACACGCCGCCGCGGGCTGGCAGGCTACGCAGACGGGCTGCTGCTGGTGCAGGAGGCGCTCGCGCGCTACTGGGAGCCGCTCTATCCGCTTCTGGAGGAGTATGGCGAAACCGACCCGTTCTATCGGATTAATGCCCTGGCGGGGCTGAGCGATAAATCTGAACTCACCATTGCGGTACGCAACGCCTCGCTGCTGCGTTCAAACGGCGATGAAATTTCGCTGCGGGACGCCCAGGCACTGCTGGACGGCAGTAAAACTGAATGCCCGGACTATCCGGGGGGCCGTCCAAGATTGATTGACGAACTGGCCCGCGGCGACCAGCCAGGGACTGCCGCGGTAGTCGTGATTAACGAGCGGTTGCTGGCCATCCGCGCGATGCTTACCGGATATCTCGGTGAAAGCGGTGTACCCGAGATGGAGCAACTGCTGAAGACCACAGGACTGGTCGCCAGTGCCTGTCAGGTGACCGACATCAGCAAGCTGTTGCCGGGCCGTGAGGCGCAGGCTGAACCGCAAGCCGATCATCAACCTGCGGCAACGCAACCCGCTCAGCCGGTTACCGACTGGCGCAGCGTGCAGGTCACCAGCCGTGCCGATGCGCAGCTGATGCTTGAAAAAGCAAAACAGTATTTTGCGCAGTACGAACCGAGCCACCCCGCACCGCTGATGATTGAACGGGTGCAGCGGCTGTCAGAACTTAACTTTATGGACATTATTCGCGACCTGGCGCCAGACGGCGTTAACCAACTGGAAAACATCTTTGGACGCCGCGAATAACGCGTCCAGGCATTATGACGACAGGCATGGAGCCTGCCGTTTCACCTTCACCGCGCATCTTTGATGGAGAACATCATGGCAATGAGTAACAGTGGGCAGAAATTCATCGCACGTAACCGTGCCCCCCGCGTGCAGATCGAGTACGACGTAGAGATCTACGGTGCAGAACGTAAGATTCAGCTGCCGTTTGTGATGGGCGTCATGGCCGATCTGGTCGGTAAACCGGTGGAAAACCTGCCGGCGGTCGACGATCGCAAATTCCTTGAAATCGACATCGACAACTTTGACGAACGCATGAAGGCGCTGAAGCCGCGCGTGGCGTTCCAGGTGGATAATACCCTTACCGGCGAAGGTAAGCTCAACGTCGATCTGACCTTCGACAGCATGGACGACTTCCTGCCGGACGCGGTGGCCCGCAAGGTGGAGCCGCTGAACAAGCTGCTGGAAGCACGTACTCAGCTCTCCAACCTGCTGACCTACATGGACGGCAAAAACGGCGCGGAAGAGCTGATCGCAAAAATTCTGCAGGATCCGACGCTGCTCAAATCTCTGAGCCAGTTGCCGAAAAATGACGACAGTGCGAAAGGTAGCGAGGAATAATCGATGAGCAACCAGACTCAACAACATGAGCAGCAGGCGGGTCAGGCCTTCAGCCAGGATGAATTCAGCGCGCTGCTGAACAAAGAGTTCCGCCCGAAAACCGATCAGGCGCGTTCTGCCGTTGAAAGCGCGGTCAAGACCCTGGCACAGCAGGCGCTGGAGAATACCGTTACCTTCTCTAACGATACCTATCGCACCATTCAGAACCTGATTGCCGGTATCGACGAACAGCTCTCTCAGCAGGTGAACCAGATCATTCACCACGAAGAGTTTCAGAAGCTGGAGAGCGCCTGGCGCGGTCTGAGCTACCTGGTGAACAACACCGAAACTGACGAGATGCTGAAGATCCGCTTTATGAGCATCTCCAAGCAGGAGCTGGGCCGTACCCTGAAGCGCTTCAAGGGCGTGGGCTGGGACCAGAGCCCGATCTTCAAGAAAATCTACGAGCAGGAGTATGGTCAGTTTGGCGGCGAGCCGTTTGGCTGCATCGTGGGCGACTACTACTTCGACCACAGCCCGCAGGACGTTGAGCTGCTGGGCGAAATGGCGCGCATCGGCTCTGCGGCACACTGTCCGTTCATCACCGGTACCGCACCGGGCGTGATGCAGATGGAGTCCTGGCAGGAGCTGGCTAACCCGCGCGACCTGACCAAAATCTTCCAGAATACCGAATACGCGGCCTGGCGTTCACTGCGTGAATCTGAAGATGCCCGTTACCTGGGGCTGGTGATGCCGCGCTTCCTGTCGCGCCTGCCGTATGGCATCCGCACTAACCCGGTCGACAGCTTTGATTTTGAAGAGCAGACCGACGGCGCAAACCACAACAGCTATTCGTGGGCGAACGCCGCCTATGCGATGGCGGCCAACATCAACCGCTCCTTCAAAGAGTACGGCTGGTGCACCTCGATTCGCGGCGTGGAGTCCGGTGGGGCAGTCGAAAACCTGCCGTGCCACACTTTCCCAAGCGATGACGGCGGCGTGGACATGAAATGCCCGACCGAGATCGCCATCAGCGACCGCCGCGAAGCCGAGCTGGCGAAAAACGGCTTCATGCCGCTGGTTCACCGGAAAAACTCCGACTTTGCTGCCTTCATTGGCGCGCAATCTCTGCAAAAACCGGCCGAGTACCACGATCCGGATGCCACCGCTAATGCGCGTCTGGCCTCTCGTCTGCCGTACCTGTTCGCCTGCTGCCGCTTTGCCCACTATCTGAAGTGCATCGTGCGCGACAAAATCGGCTCCTTCCGCGAGCGCGAAGAGATGGAACGCTGGCTGAACGACTGGGTAATGAACTACGTGGACGGTGACCCGGCGAACTCCTCTCAGGAAACCAAGTCCCGTAAACCGCTGGCGGCTGCGGAAGTGCAGGTGCAGGAGATTGAAGACAACCCGGGTTACTACGCCGCGAAGTTCTTCCTGCGTCCACACTACCAGCTGGAAGGCCTGACCGTTTCCCTGCGTCTGGTTTCTAAACTGCCGTCGCTGAAGACGAAAGACGCGTGATGATGACTAGCCGGCCCGAAGGGGCCGGCTAGCTAAAAGCCTCATTTCAGTTAATTGCTGTCAATGAATAAGGATATCCGATGATAAAAACTTTATTAATCGTAACCAGTTTGCTGGCAGCTTCTACTCTGGCAAGCGCGGAAACAGGAAATTATAAATATCCTCAGGCCGAAGCATTACCTCAGGATGATACTTCAAACTTTCAACGCGATCCGTCCTTGTTAACGGGATACGATTTAAATTTAAGCGCCGATCGCTTCGCTAAAGCCTGGTTATCGAAAACAAATGAACGTGAACGCATAAAGGCTAATATGTATCTTCTCGGCGTAGTCGACGCGTCTGAGGGCACTGCATGGTGCAAGGGCAAACCTTTTTTGCCAAATACTCTCCATGAATTTCTTTATTCGCGTTTTGCAAACTTATCGAAACAGCAAGGCGCGGAGCGCGCTTCAAAAATCATCATTGACGGCATGAAAGAATTACGTCCTTGTACGAAAGGAGAGTAATAAATGAGACCATTATACGAACAACTGAAACGTCAGCATTACTCTTCTAATCACACGCGCGCGGGGTTTGCCTCGGGTGAACAGGTCTTCTCTGAAATTGGCTACGACTATCCGACGATTATCAAGCAGCAGCCTGCTTACGAGAATACCTGTGCAGTACGAATGAGTCTGGCCTTATTAAAATGTAATGTTGAATTTACAGGGCGTTTACCCATAAAGGCGGGACCCTATAAGGGAAAGACAATTGAACCTGGCGCAAAATTACTTGCTGATCAACTATATAAATCACATGTTTTTGGGAAGGCTGAAATTTTTACTGACCGTGAGGCAGGTGCCCGCTCAATGTTGGGCAGAAAAGGTGTCGTGTTTTTCAATAGAATTGATGGTTATGGCGGTGGCCATATCGACCTCATTGAGCCTCTGAGCAATAATTCGTTTATATGTAACTCAGATTGTTTTCCTTACTGTCAGGAAATCTGGTTTTGGGAATTAAAATAATCGTTTTCAGATATCTAAAAGCAGTATTTCTTTTGTTCGCTGCCTTCTGTTTTCCTGCTCGCAGTGATAACCCATACGTTGATTTTTATCAGCAGCAAACATACCGACAGGTGGTAAAAGATTTGGTCCTGGCGCGCTGTCTTGCACAGGTGGCAGATAAGAACAGCCAGTTTTCTATCGATGCGGCCCGCAGTGCGAGTGCATTTATTGAGTGGGTGCCGTTTGATGCTGAAAACGGTATTGACAAAGTGAATGCCATTATTGGGAAATATAAAAATAAAATTAACGGCTTTCACTCGGAGCGAAAACCCGATGTCAAAGGCGTAACGTTAAACTGTCTACGTCTTTATCATAGCGACGAACTTAATAAACTTGTACCTCAATTAATTATCGGCAATCCTGACCGCACCTGGCTTCAGGATAACCCGCAGTAGTAAAGACTTCACATTCTTTCCATTTATTCAGGGGGAATGTAAGACTGTCAAATGACACGGGTCATTTGATATGAGGCAGAGGTAAAATATGGACGGTTTTATTCAGCCCCATGCTTTCCTGTTTGCCATATAAGTGCTTTTTCGAAAGCAATATTGTTCATCCACGAAGAGTAGATATTATGGCTATTGATATGTTTCTGAAGGTCGAGGGTGTTACGGGCGAATCTAAAGATTCTAACCACACCGGCTGGACTGATATTACCTCCTTCTCCTGGGGCGCTTCCCAGCCGGGTAATATGAGCGTTGGCGGTGGCGGCGGTGCCGGTAAAGTAAACTTTAACGATCTGCACGTTAACGCTCTGATCGACAAATCCACCACTGCAATCCTGAAACACTGCGCCAGCGGTAAACACCTGACCAAAGTTGAACTGTCCGTCTGTAAAGCCGGTGGTCAGCAGGTGGAATATACCCGCATCACGCTGGAAGATGTGCTCGTGACTTCTGTTCAGTACACCGGTGCAGACAACGGCGATACCGTTGGTGTGACCTACGCGTTCCAGGCTGCGAAAGTGAAACAGCAGTACTGGGAGCAGACCACTGCCGGTGGTAAAGGTGCTGAAAGCAGCGCTGGCTGGAACATCAAAGAGAACAAAGAAGCGTAATTGCGCATGTGGCCGGGGAGTTTTCCCCGGCCATTATGATTGGTTCACTATTCGGCGTGTTTTTGCGATGGAAAGAGCGTTAACGGTTATACCCATTGTATTATCATGTAGCGCCTGCATATCCCATCCTGCTCAGTTTCAAAGTTTAACTGTTAAGGTGGAAAAAAATGTACCCTGTTTTGGGATTTCGAATGACATGAGGCTAAGTGAGCCTGTGTTAGTTTACGAACCTTCTATATCTCGACGTGTAGGTAACAAATGGGAAATTGCTTTCTCTCCAGGAACATTTCCTTCCACCCACATTTTAAACTCTGAAGAGTGTCTTCGCTGGGATAAAGTGGACTGGCAGTCAGGGGAATATGATGTGGTATTGAAGGCGAGAACTCATAATACGGAACTTCGCTATGCGGCTCGCTTTATTCTCAGTGTAAATGCCAAAGGTGAGTTATCGCTAGCCAAAACAGAGTAGGAGAGTTTTTAAACGTTGCCGTTTTTTAAGAAAACATCAACGTTTGGATGCTGGTTCACCTCCATTTTTATTTGAATGCGAGTGCTTATTTGTGAAAATCAATGGGAATGAATATGGCTAGTCAATCATTAGTTAATCCGGGATATTGTATTGTTCAGCAACCCGGAACCCTGGATTTCCAGGCAAGGCTTTTATTCAATAATCCAAATAGTGATGCTGCACGTTATTTCATGCAGGTTAATAGTGATGCGCAGTGGTCAAAGCCTGGGCAGATGTTGATTCTAGATGTGCCGGGAAGTAATAATTCTGTGCAACTTAAGCAATTACAGCTTGCTAAAAAGAAAGTCAATGGTGCTCTGGCCGATCTTAACTCTGGAGAAGCGAATTTCTTTAACCAACATTTTAGTACTATAGCTGCAGTCACTAATTTTATGGATAAGTCCCTTGGTGTCGTTGCTGATGCAGGCGAAAAATATTTTAGTGAAATAGAAAAAAAACTTAAATCCATTGAGTTGGCTTACCAGAATCAGTACAGAGCACAAGGGACATTGATAAGCCAACAGTTTTTTGTTGAGCGTCAGCGCCTCTTTTCTGAGTTGGATGGTTTATTAAACAAATTGTCTCGTCTGACCTTAAAGATGAAACCCTATAACGAATTGAAGCATGCATTAGGCTTGTCAAGCAGATCCATTGTACATGAATGGAGTACAGCCGGAGTCGCTTCTATTCGTGGTTATTCAACATATATCGATAATGCCTCTAAGGCCGCTCGTTTTCTTAAAGCGGGAGGGTGGCTTGCAATAGGTTTTGCAGGTGCAAATACCACTAATGAAGTTTACAATGCCTGCACCGCGGGACGAGAGCAGAGTTGCTCTAAAGTTGCTGTGAAAAAATACAGCAGCTTTGGTGCAAGCCTGGCAGGGGGTATTTACGGTGGTAAATACGGAGCCATGGCAGGTGCTGGTGTATGCGTTGCGCTTGGTGTTGCGACGGGGGGCGTAGGACTGCTCGCCTGCTCCATTGTCGGGGCAGCTGCAGGTGGATACGTTGGTGGTGAGATAGCGGGCGGAGCGACTGAGTATATGATGGATAAAATATGGTGAATATAGAGAATTTACTATTATTTCTTATCGTGGTTTTATTGTTGATTGTTATAATTATGGATCTGCTCAGTTCTCGTTATTTCAAAAAACACGAGGCTGATTATAATCAGTTACTTTCAGACTATCGGCGCAAAGGATATGATCTGGATCTTGTAACCGACTATGCTTCTTTTTTTGGTTCGCTGGCTAATTATCAAAAAATAATCTGGTTCGTTCGCCTTTATAAAGGCATTAAAATGAAATTTACGCGTGAAAGGCTTGTTCAGGAAGAAGCTTATAAATATGTGCAGTCGTTACCTGAAGAAAGAATTGGCTGGATACTAAAGTTACATCGTCGTTATAAGCTACAGGCATTAATATTCACTCTATGGCTCATTGTTGGATTATATTTTATCACCTTCATTAAATAGTTTTGATATTCAATTTCTCAAACGCCGCCGTTCTCACCCCCGAGAGCGGCAGCGTTTGAGCGCTAATCATACCAGCAGGAATACGCCATGCGATTCACGATTATTTCTACGAAACCCGGTCATCAGCCGCCGCAGAGCAGCTGTGATTTTTATGCCCCGGGCGGCACCATTGGGCGCGGTACGGATAACAATCTGGTGTTGCCGGACAATGACCGCACCATCTCGCGCCTGCAGGCCATTGTTCACGTTGACGCCAATGGTGAATGTCGCGTCACTAACCGTGGCAGCGTCACCCGCGTGGTATTAAATGATATTCCGCTGGAGCGGGGGCGTCAGGTTGAACTGCAGGATGGCGACATTCTCGGTATTGATGACTACCGTATCGAAGTGGCCGAACTTATCCACGACACGCAGCCGGTGAGCCGCATGGCCGCCAGCATGCAGCAGCAGGCGCATCCGACAGCCGCGCCAGCGCCAGCATCGCAACCGAAGCCTGCGAACCCTGCGCCACGCGGTAAAGCGGAACCAACTGCCGTGCCGTCGGAAATCTGGGATAGCCTGATGCAGGAGTTTTCCATCTCCGACAGCATCTCCAGCAACCGTGCAAAACCGCAGTCAGCGGCTTCACAGGATCCGTTCTCTCAGCCTGCGGCGCCGGAGCGTAATTCTGAAGATCCGCTGGCGATGTTCAACGACAGCGATCCCACGCTTGAGCGTAAGAATGTCGACCCGGACACGCTGTTCGGCGAAGAAACGCTGTTCAAAAAAGAGAGCATTTTCGACGACGTGACGCCTTCCACGCTGGTGCCACCTGTTGAGACTCAACCCGCCCCTAAAGAAGAGGCGGTAGATGAACTCGATCCGCTGGCGCTATTTGGTGGCAAGGCCAGCGCGCCGGCTGCACGCAATGATGACCCGCTCGGGCTGATGGGCGGGGCGCCGTTAACCCATCCGGATGACATCACTGACGAAAAGCCAGCGCCTGAGCCTGAGCAGGAGGAAGACGTCCTTGCCGGTTCCCCGCTTTTTGCCCCTGAGCCGCAGGAAACGCCGCGTGCAGAAGAGGAGCCGGTGAGACCAGATTACGCAGGTTTCACGATGCCTACGCCGCAGGCCGTTGCGCGCAGCAGCGCTCAGACCCCTAAGGGCCGACTGCGTATCGATCCGGTTAATAACGCTGCCTCGCCATCTGCTACCGCGAACACTGGAGAGAAGGGCGATGTGTTGCAGGGGGAACTGCTGCAGGCACTGCTGGAAGGGATGGGGCTGAGCGAAATGCAGCCTGTCCCGCAGTTTGACCGGGAAAATATGCGTCAGCTGGGGCAGATCCTCGGCATGTTCTCTCAGGGCACCGTGGCGCTGCTCTCCTCACGCTCTATTCTTAAACGCGGCGTAAAAGCCGATATGACCATGGTGCTGGACGATGCCAACAACCCGTTCAAGCTGTTGCCGACCGGGAAAACGGTTCTGATCCAGATGTTTGGCACCCCGATGCCGGGCTTTATGCCGCCAACGAAATCCGTGCGCGATGCGCTGATCGATCTGCAGGCGCACCAGTTGGGCATGATCTCCGGCATCCGCGCCATTATTGCCGCGATGCTGCAGTCCTTCAATCCGGAACAGCTGGAAGAGCAGGCGAAGCAAAACGGCATGACCTCGCGTCTGGCGCTGCCGGGCAGCCGTAAAGCCGCCCTGTGGGACTATTTTGTTCGCAGCTATGGCGAAACGGCGGGCGAGATTGAGGATGACTTCCACACCCTGTTCGGCGAAGCCTTCCTTCATGCGTATGACATGGAGGTGAATCAGTACAAAGACTCACAGAGCGGATCGGAAGACAAATGAATATCGCAACGGCTTCTCTCTCCCGCCAGGGGACGCGCGCCAGCAACCAGGATCAGACGGGAGAAACCATAGGGGAACGTTCAGCCTGCTTTGTCGTCTGTGACGGCATCGCTGGCCTGCCGGGCGGTGAGGTGGCCGCTGAACTGGCCCGCAACAGTATTATTTCCCGCTTCGATGGCGACAAACACCTTAACGCGCAGCATATCCGTGATTATGTGCAGACCGCGAATCGCACCATTCTCAGCGAACAGCAGGCCGTTCAGGATTATCGCCGGATGGGCACGACGCTGGTCAGCCTGTTTATTGACCGTGATTATGGCCTGGCCTACTGGGCGCATGCCGGAGACAGCCGTCTGTATCTGTTTCGCCGGGGATGGCTGTGGCATGTCACCACCGACCACAGCCTGGTGCAGCAGATGAAAGATGCCGGGCACCAGACCGACAACCTGAACAGTAATCTGCTCTATCTGGCGCTGGGGATTGAAAACGGTGGGCCGGAAGCGAGCTACAGCGATGTCGTGCAGGTCGAAGACGGCGATGCATTCCTGCTCTGCACCGACGGGTTCTGGCACGGCGTCAGCGAAGAGCAAATGAAGCAATCGCTGCATATGGTCAATACGCCCCAGGAATGGCTGACCTTAATGAACCAAATCATTCAAAAGAATGGCGAGCAGGAGGGAAATGCGCAGGATAACTACACCGCCCTGGCGGTATGGATGGGCAACCCTCAGGACACCACTTTGCTGCATACCCTCTCTGATGCAGCACAATTTCTTCCCTGCGGAACTGATTAGACACACAAGGAACGATATGAAACTTTGGCTATCGGGTTTGGCACTTCTGGCGGTGACCTCCACCGCGCAGGCTGAGAATTTCCGCATCGTGCAGTCTCCTGCGCAGAAGCTGGATATCTGGATCGACAACATCAAAGACAACACCCCGCAAAGCTGGTGTAAGCCGGAGGTGGCACTGCGCATCGTGGCGAACGGCAAGAAGGATGTCTCTGTGCTGGAAAACTTCGTGCCACGTCTTGGGTCACTGCTGGAACACCAGTGCAGCAAAGTGAACACGCTCAGCTGGACGCTCAACGATCCGGCGGGAACGACGCTGGCGCAAGGAACCGCCGCCAAAGCGCAGGAGTGGGCGCTGGTGGTGAAACAGCAGCAGGCGACGCCAGCCGTGACGACGACCACTGCCAGCGGCGCGTTAATGCCGCCGGATCAAAACGTTGCAACCCATACGGTTGCTGCTGACCGCACGCCGTGGCAGGAGTTTACCCTCCAGGACGGCTGTCACCTGCGCACCTTCTGGGAAGGCGGCGCGTCCGCACCGGCGCTCTTTATTCCGGATTCTGATACCACCCGCTGCGGCAATGGCAGCTGGCTCAGCGGTCACACCGTGATCTCCCAGTCCCGCAACGGCGGGCAAAAAGAGATGGCTGTGACGTACATTCATGGCTTCCCGGTCATGGGGCTGAATCAAAACGCTGACCCGGAAAACGCGCTGATCACCTCCGTCAACAAAGAGCGCATGGTGTTCAGCACCCCAAACAGCGACCAGAGCTGGATGATCCTGCCTTACGATAACGCGCTCAACGGCTGGAAAAGTAACGGCACGGTGGCAGTAGAGATTTCCCGTGAAACCGCCAGCGATGATGCAAAGCTGCAGGCGCGTATCGCGGCGGTGAAGAAAACCTGGAGCGCCTGGGTCGCACCCGGCACCTCACTGAATATCGTTCTGATTGATACCCTGCGCCCTCAGCTGCGCGATCCGGCCGTGGGCGCATGGCGCGCGGCGAATTAAGGAATGGTTATGAATACGCTCTATCAACAGCTGGCGGGTGAAACGCTCAATGACGCGCTGGCGCGTCTGGAAGCCGGGATCAAAGCCCGTCCGGCAGATGCCGACCTTCGCGCAGCGTTCGTGCAGTTTTTAACCCTCAGCGGCAACTGGACCCGGGCGCTGACCCAGCTGAAAAGCTGGCTGGCGCTGAAGCCTCAGGCGAAGCCGACCGTCACACTGCTGGAGCAGGCCATTCAGGGTGAGCTGCAGCGTGCGCAGGTGATGGCGGGCCAGGCCCGTCCGGCCATGCCTGAAACTCAGTGGCCGTGGCTGACCACGCTTGCCGCCGCGCTTAACGAAGAGGGCGAGCGTGCCCAGGCGTTGCGTCTGGAAGCCCTTGAACAGGCGCAGGCAACGGCGGGACACATCATCCTTGAAAACGAGGAGACGCAGGCGTTTGACTGGCTGATGGACGGTGATGCCCGTCTTGGTCCGGTGTGCGAAACCCTTGTTAACGGACGCTATTTCTGGCTGCCGTTTAACGCTATTGCGGAGATCCGTTTCCAGGCGCCCGCCAGCGTGACCGATCTGGTCTGGCGTCATGCGCTGGTCCGTCTTACCGACGGTACCGAGCAGGTGTGCCAGATCCCGGCGCGCTATCCTTTTGCGGCTGATGCCCCGGATGTGGTCAAACTGGGGCGCACTACCGAGTGGCATCCGCTTGATGAGAGCGGCACGCTGTATGAAGGGCTGGGTCAAAAAGCCTGGCTGAGCGAGCAAAGCGAAAGCCCGCTGCTGTCGTTAAGCCTCGTGACGTTTGCGACGGACGGAGCCGATGAGTAATCCCGCTGGCGAAGGCGATCTGCTGCGCAGTGGCTGGCAGGCCCGCAGCAAGCAGGATAAGGTGGGGGCGCGCGACAAAATGCAGCCCTCGCTGCTGGATCGCCTTACGGATAACGACCCGGAAAAAAAGCGTGAGCCAGCCAACAGTAATCTGATCACCCACGCTGCGCTGCGTCGCAATGTCCTGCGGGATTTGCAGTGGCTGTTTAATACCATCAACCATGATGCCTCCGGCGATCTGAGCGCCTTGCCGCAGGTGAGCCGCTCGGTGATCAACTTCGGCGTCGCGCCGCTCGCAGGTAAGCGAATGTCAGATATCGAATGGCACGATATTCAGCGCAAGCTCACCGAGGCCATCATCAATTTTGAACCGCGCATTTTGCCGCAGGGATTGCAGGTGCGCTGCGTGTCGGATACCTCCTCGCTGGATCTGCACAACGTGCTCTCCATTGAGATAAAAGGGCGTTTATGGTGTGTGCCGTACCCGCTGGAGTTTCTGTTTCGCACCGATGTCGATCTGGAAAACGGCCATTTTGAACTGAAAGATGCGGGGTAATCATGGAAAGTAAACTGCTCGAATACTACAACCGTGAGCTGGCCTACCTGCGTGAAATGGGGGCCGAGTTTGCCGAGCGCTACCCAAAAGTCGCCGGACGACTGGGCATGCGCGGCATTGAAGTGGCGGACCCGTACACGGAACGCCTGATGGAAGGTTTCGCTTTTCTGACCTCCCGCGTGCAGATGAAAATGGATGCCGAGTTTCCGCGTTTCTCCCAGCGTCTGCTGGAGATGATCGCCCCGAATTACCTCGCGCCAACCCCATCAATGGCGATTGCGCAAATCGAGCCCGACAGCAGCCGGGGCGACCTGAGCAATGGCTTTATTGTGCCGCGCGGCACCATGATGGACAGCCTGGCGCTGAAAAAGACCGGCGTAACCTGCAGCTATACTACGGCGCACGAGGTTAATCTGCTGCCGCTGAAAATTGACAATGTGGAGCTGGGCGGCGTGCCTGCTGACCTGCCGCTGGCACAACTGGGGTTAAGCCAGCGGGGAATCAACAGCGCGTTGCGGATCCGCATTGCCTGCGACGGCCCGCAAAACCTCGGCCATCTGAATTTCGACCAGCTGACGTTTTTCCTCAGCGGCCCGGACATTGAAGCGCTGAAGCTGCTGGAGCTGGTGATGGAACATCACGCCGGGATCGTCTGCCAGACGGTCAGCCCGCAACCTCAGCGACAGCTGCTGGCGTCGGATGCCCTGTGTCAGGAGGGCTTTGCCGCGGATCAGGCACTGCTCCCGGACGATCTGCGCAACTTTGACGGTTATCGTCTGCTGCAGGAGTATTTCGCGTTTCCAGCCCGTTTCCGCTTTATCAGCCTGAGCGGCCTGAGCACGCTGATCCAGCGCTGTGAAGGCGAAAAAGCCTTCGATATCTTCATCCTGCTGGATAAATCTGATGAACAGCTGGAGCGCGTGGTGGATGCCAGCCATCTGGCGCTGCACTGCACGCCGGTCATCAACCTGTTCCCGAAGGTGGCGGCACGTCAAAAGCTGAATGAAGGCCAGCACGAATACCATCTGGTGGTCGATAACATCCGCCCGCTGGATTATGAAATTTACGCGGTGAATAAAATCTTCGGCAGCGCGGACGGTCAGCGTGACGACCAGACGTTTCGTCCTTTCTGGAGCACCTGGAGCGGGGACGCGGGCAACTACGGGGCCTATTTTTCCCTGCGCCGGGAACAGCGCGTGCTCTCTGAGCATGCCCAGCGCTACGGCACCCGTACCGGCTATATCGGTTCAGAGGTGTTTGTTTCGCTGGTGGATGAACAGCACGCCCCGTGGCAGGAAAACCTGCGCTACATCTCTGCCGAGGTGCTCTGCACCAGCCGCGACCTGCCGCTGATGCTACAGCAGGAGCTTGGGCAGTTCATCATGGCCGACTCCATGCCGGTGAAATCGTTGACCCTGCGTAAAGGCCCGACGCCACCGCGTCCGGCGCTGGCAGAAGGGTTCAGCACCTGGCGGCTTATCAGCCAGCTGCAGATGAACTACCTCAGCCTGATGGACAGCGAGAATGAAGAGGGGGCTGCCGCGCTTCGTCAGCTGTTAGGGCTGTATGCCAACCTGGCCGAAACGGCCGTGGCGCGTCAGGTGGAGGGGGTTCGCCACTGCGTGCTGGAGCCGGTTCACCGCCGCGTGCCTGAACCCGGTCCGGTCGTTTTCGCCCGCGGAATCGGCATTACCCTGACCGTAGACGAGCGGGCGTTTTCCGGTGCCAGCCCGTGGCTTTTCGGCAGCGTGCTGGAACGCCTGTTTGCCCGGCTGGTATCCATCAACAGTTTTACTGAGTTCACCCTGAAGAGTCAGCAGCGCGGCGAGATCGGCTACTGGGCACCGAGAATGGGTAAAAGGGCGCTGGTATGAGTGACGCTGCCACTGCACCGCTGCGCGTGCATCGCCTGACGAAGCTGCCGGAGACGTTCTGGCACGGGGTCCGTCAAACGCCCTGGCGCTACGATCTGTTTCAGCTGTTAAGGCGTATTGATGCTCAGGGCGGCGAGCGCTACCCGCTGGGACGCGCGCCGCTACCGAAATTTGAGCCGCTGCGCATCGGCCAGCAGCCGTCGATGAGCTTTGCGCCGTCGACGCTGGCCGAGGTCAGCCTGCGGGAAGAGAGCGGGCTGCATGAGGTGTCTATCCTCAGCTTCGGGCTGTTTGGTCCGAACGGCCCGCTGCCGGTTCACATGACCGAATATGCCCGCGAGCGTATTCATCATCATCAGGACACCAGCCTGAGCGCGTTTGTCGATCTGTTTCATCATCGTCTGACGCTGCTGTTTTACCGCGCCTGGGCGGATGCGCAGCCTGCCGTCTCCCTTGATCGCGCTGACAACAAACGCTTTGAGGGCTACCTGGCCTCGCTGATTGGCATGGGACAGCCGGGCCAGATGAATAAAGGCAGCCTGAGCGCCCATGCCCGCTTTACCCACGCCGGGCATCTGACCCGTCACAGTCGGGATCCGGAGGGGCTGGAGAAGATCCTGCGCAACTATTTTAACGCCCCGGTCAGGCTGGTAAGCAACGTGCCGCAGTGGATGCCGCTCTCCACGCGTGAGCAGGCACAGCTGGGGGAAGGTCGCCGTATGCCGCGCATGGGGGAGTCCGCCTTTCTTGGCGTCGCCGTCCGCGACGTACAGCATAAGTTTCGTATTGAAATCGGCCCGCTGAGCGCTGAAGAGTACAACCGGTTTTTACCTGGCGAAGCGTGGGTCACCGAACTGCGCGACTGGGTGCGCCAGTACATTGGGGTGGAGTTTGAATGGGAAACGCGGGTGATCCTGCATGAAGACGCGGTGCAGGGTACTTCGCTCGGCAGCAATGGGCAATTAGGCTACAACACCTGGCTGGGCCTTCAGCCGCAGCCTGTCCCGCGTGGCGATCTGGTCTATCGCGCAGAGCGGTAATCCTTCCGTATACCGAATCATTGTTAATGGAAACTAACATGTCAGAAATTAGCCGTGCCGTGCTCTTCGGCAAACTGGATACGCTGTTATTTACCTCGCTGGAAAGCGCGACTGCCTTCTGCAAGCTGCGCGGTAACCCCTATGTTGAGCTGGTGCACTGGCTGCATCAACTGATGCAACAGCAGGATGGCGATTTGCAGCAGGTCATCCGCCACTTTGCCCTCGACGAACAGCAACTGACGCGCGATATCGTGGCCGCGCTGGATGCGCTGCCGCGCGGCGCGAGTTCCGTTTCCGATCTCTCCGAACATATCGACAGCGCCGTAGAGCGCGCCTGGGTCTATGGCTCGCTGAAGTTTGGCGTCAGCCGCATACGTGGCGGCCATTTGTTGATCGGCCTGCTCAAAACCTGGAACCTGGCAAACGTGCTGAAAAGCATTTCGGCGCAGTTCACCCGTCTTAACGTCGAGGTGCTGATCGAGCAGTTCGATACGGTTTGCGCCAACAGCAAAGAGACGCAGCAGGCTGCGGCCACCGTCGAGGCGCCAGCGGGTGCGGTACCGGCAGCGCAGGGTACGCTGGCTCAGTACGGCCAGGATCTCACCGCCCGCGCCCGCGAAGGGAAGATTGACCCGGTAGTCGGGCGTGATGAAGAGATCCGCCAGATGGTCGATATCCTGATGCGTCGCCGCCAGAACAACCCGCTGCTGACCGGTGAGGCCGGGGTCGGGAAAACGGCGGTGGTGGAAGGGCTGGCGCTGCGTATCGCCGATGGCGACGTGCCGGAGCCGCTGCAAAATATTCAGCTGTGGCTGCTGGATATCGGCATGCTGCAGGCTGGCGCAGGCATGAAGGGCGAGTTTGAAGCCCGTCTGCAGGCGTTGATCAACGAGGTTCAGTCCAGCGCCACGCCGATTATTCTGTTTATTGATGAGATCCACACCCTGATTGGCGCTGGCGGCCAGCAGGGGACCGGCGATGCGGCGAACCTGTTGAAGCCCGCTCTGGCGCGCGGACAGCTGCGTACCATCGGCGCCACCACCTGGGCGGAATACAAAAAGTACATCGAGAAAGATCCGGCGCTGACCCGTCGTTTCCAGACGGTGCAGGTTCACGAGCCGGACGAAACGAAAGCCATTCTGATGCTGCGCAGTACCGTATCTCCGCTGGAGACTCACCACCAGGTGCTGCTGCTCGACGAAGCGGTCAGCGCGGCGGTGAAGCTGTCGCATCGCTATATCCCGGCGCGTCAGCTGCCGGATAAAGCCGTTGCGCTGCTCGACACCGCCTGTGCCCGCGTGGCGGTCAGCCAGAGCGCGCCACCGGCGCAACTGGAAGATTGCCTGCGCCATCTTGCCGCGCTGGACGTGGAGATTGAGATAGCCGAACGCGAAGCGCGCGTTGGTGCAGGCGTTTATGAGCGCGTAACGGCGTTAATCACAGAACGTGATGCGTATGAAACCAAACGTGAAGCCCTGACCCAGCGCTGGGAAGAGGAGCGCAGTCTGGTGCAGGAAATTATCCGCCTGCGCGCCGCGCTGTTTGCCTCGGGCGAGGAGGAGTCCGCCGGGCTGCACAGCCAGCTGGCGGAACAGCAGCAGGCGCTGAAAACGTTGCAGGGCGATGAGCCGCTGCTGTTTGCGGCGGTAGATGAAAACGTGGTTGCCGCAGTGGTTTCCGACTGGACCGGGATCCCGCTGGGGCGGATGGTGAAAAACGAGATCGACGCGGTGCTGAATCTCGCCGACACGCTTAACCAGCGTGTTATCGGCCAGCGTCACGGTCTGGATCTCATTGCCCGTCGCGTGAAAACCTCGCGGGCAAAACTCGACGATCCCAACAAACCGGTGGGCGTCTTTATGCTTTGCGGCCCGTCCGGCGTCGGTAAAACGGAAACCGCGCTGGCGCTTGCGGAATCGCTGTACGGCGGCGAGCAGAACGTTATCACCATCAACATGAGTGAGTTCCAGGAAGCGCACACCGTTTCCACCTTAAAAGGTGCGCCGCCGGGCTACGTCGGGTATGGTGAAGGCGGTGTGTTAACCGAGGCCGTGCGCCGCCGTCCGTATAGCGTAGTGCTGCTGGATGAAATTGAAAAAGCGCACCCGGACGTCCACGAAATCTTCTTCCAGGTCTTTGACAAAGGCTGGATGGAGGACGGTGAGGGACGCCACATCGATTTCCGCAACACCATTATTATTCTGACGTCCAACGTTGGCACTGACCTGATCAGCGCTATGTGTGCCGATCCGGAACTGATGCCGGAACCGGACGCCTTAAGCGGCGCGCTGCGCCAGCCTCTGCTGGAGGTGTTTCCGCCTGCGCTGCTGGGCCGCCTGCTGGTGGTGCCGTATTACCCGCTCAGCGACGCGATGCTGGGGCAGATTGTTCGCCTGCAGCTCAAGCGCATTCAGCGTCGTCTGGAAGAGAATCACAATATCATTTCTGAGTTTGACGACAGCGTGGTGGAACAGATTGTTCAGCGCTGTACCGAGGTGGAGTCTGGTGGCCGCATGGTAGATGCTATTTTGACCAACACCCTGCTGCCTCAGATGAGCCAGATCTTACTTACCGCCAGCCGCAGCGACGAGCAGTACCGACGTCTGCATGTCACCTGCGAGCAGGGCGAGTTTCACTGTCAGTTTGCCGCGTAATAATCATCAAGAGAACTGTAAAAGATGACGGATAATGATAACAATCGGACTGTCCCAAACGCGCTCCCGGTCGGGTACCGCTTCAACGAGTTTGAAATCAAAGAGGTGATCGGCGGCGGCGGTTTTGGCATCGTTTATCGCGCGTGGGATCACCAGCTCGAACGCACTATCGCTATCAAAGAATTTATGCCTTCCTCGCTCGCCGTGCGCGGCGACGACATGACCCTGGTGCTGCGCAGCGAGCGCTTTGGCAAAGCGTTTTCCGCAGGCCTGAACAGCTTCATTCAGGAAGCCCGTCTGCTGGCGCGCTTTAACCACCCGAACCTGCTGCATGTCCTGCGTTTCTGGGTGCAAAACGACACGGCCTACATGGGAACGCTGTTTTACAGCGGCACCACGCTTTCGCGCCTGCGCGAAGAAAAACCGGAGCTGATCAACGAGGCCTGGATCCGCCGCACGCTGCCGATGCTGTTTGGCGCCATCAAGACCATCCACGACGAAGGCTATCTGCACCGTGATATCTCGCTGGATAACATCCAGATCCAGGATAACGGCCTGCCGGTACTGCTTGATTTCGGCTCCGCGCGCCGCACCATCGGTAACCTTTCTGACGAAACGGAAACCATGCTGCGACCGGGTTTTGCACCGATCGAGCAGTACACCGACGACAACGAAAGCGAGCAGGGCCCGTGGACGGATATTTACGCCCTTGGCGCCGTGCTGCGCACCCTGATCGTGGGTTCTCCGCCGCCGGTGAGCGTGGTGCGTTCTATTCAGGATACCTGCAAGCCACTGGTGGAAATTATGCCGCAGGGCTATTCCATCCCGCTGCTGCAGGCCATCGACCGCGCGCTGGCGCTGCACATGGAAGACCGTCCTCAGTCTATCGACGAATTCGCCGCGCTGATCGAGATGCCGGTTGCGGGCATAAACGATGTGCTGACGGCGAAAAAACCGGGCACCATGCTGGTACCGGTGGAAGAGGAAAAGCCGGCTTCAGCACTCGACTGGCGTCGTTACAAAATCCCGGGCATGGTTGCCGCAGGCGTGCTGGTGGGTGTGGTCGCCGGAGCGATGTTGTTCAGCGGTGGCAAGGATGCGCCAGAGCAGGCACCCGCAGAGACGCGTCCAACGGAAACCGCCGCGAACGCGCCAGATGTTAAGCCAGAAACGGAGAAGGTGAGCGAGCAGGCGACCGCACAACAAACGCCACCGCCTGTCGAGAGCCCTGTTGCGCTGGTCTATATCCGTATTCAGGACGGCGAAACGCTGAAAGTGAACGGCGAGACAAAAGCGCTGCGTCCGGCGACCAACGGCTATGCATCGCTCAAGCTGCCCGCCGGTGAGGCGAAGATTGAACTGCAGGGCAACGGGAGAACGCGCAGCCAGACGCTGGATATTGCCAAGCCGGGCACCTGGCTGGTGAATCCGTAAGTCAGTCAGGAACAGGGAACAGGACGGAGCGAATGTATAACATTAAGTTTGTCTATCTTTTCAGCGAGAACGTCTCGCCGGCGCTTTTTGCGAAAATTATCCGCCCGTCCGTCGCCGGGCAGTGGATTATGTCGGTGCCCGACAATTCGCTGCGCTCGCTGTTCACGCGCTACGATTTGCTGCGAACCATCACCGGTGCGAATCCCTATCAGTCCGGGCGCGATACGCGCAAGCTGATCGCGCAGGATCTTGATATGGGCAGAATCGTTGCGATTGACGAAAGTTTTCGCAGCTGGTCATCGGTAACGGAAATTTTTTACATCAATGCCAAAGGGCGGCTTCAGGCCGCCTCGCTCACCGGGCTGGGCTGGTACCCGGTAAGCACTATCGTCGATCGTTACGAAACGATGGTTCGCACCTATGGTTCCCGCCCTGCGCCAACGGAGCTGCCAACTCAGGTGGTGAAATCCAAAGCGGCGCAGGTGCCTGACCAGCCAACGCCTGGTAAAGACGGTAAAACCTATGCGGCGCAGCTGCAGAATATGACCAAAGCCGAACGCTGGCAGGCTCGTAAGGACCTGATTGCGAAGGGCAGCAACAGTCTCTACCCGGATGCGCAGATCGCGGCTAAGCGGTTAGCGGCGAATAACATTGCCGTGGAGAAAGCGAAGCTTGCGGAAAATGTTTATAAGACCGTAAACCCGCTGGAAACGACGCCGGGCGTGCCGGAGGGGTGGACGGATATTAGTAATGATGCCGCCGCGCTCAAGAAGCTTGGGCTAAACCGCAAAGTACTATTCGACAATACCGCCTCGCCTGATTTTCTGGCCCGCGTATATCAACCCGATCCCGAGGTTTTTGGTCGCGATATGAATCCAACGCTCGTGTTCAGAGGATCGCGGCAGCCCGAGTTCTTCCCCATGAAAAACATGGCTGACTGGAAAAATAACGGTGCCCAGGGGCTCGGCATGGCGTCAGATTATTACAAAAGAGCGGTGGGGCTCGGCGAACAGCTCTCTAAATCCGGTCAACAAGTGGACATTGCGGGTCACTCTCTGGGGGGCGGATTAGCCTCTGCTACCGCGATGGCCAGCGGTATGCCGGGATGGACCTTCAACGCGGCCGGTCTGCATCCGGGTACCGTGGAGAAATACGGCGGCAGCCTGCTGGGCAGTACGGAAAATATTCAGGCCTACCGTGTTGAAGGTGAACTGCTGACAAAAATTCAGGAAGTTAACCTTTGGGAAGATTTCAAAACGGTAAAAGGACACATACCGGCACTGATAGCCAAAGAAGAACTTTCTGCCGTCATGCCGAACGCTGCTGGAATTGCACACGACCTCCCGGGTGGAACGGGAGGTGCTCTGGATCGCCATGGTATCGATCAGGCGATTAAGTGTATTGAGCAACAGAAGGATGAAGACATCGCAATCATCGGGAGCCGCGCGTGAAATCATTGATTACAGGCTGGATAGCGCTTTGTTTAATGTTTATGGTTCAGGGGTGCAAGCAAAATATGGATTTAAAACCAGACAACTACTTCAGCGGACAGCAGCTCACCTTAGCGCGTGCCATTGAAGCCGGTGAAGTGAATGAGGTGACTCAGTTAGCTTCGCAAACGGACCTTAATACACCCGGTAAAGAGGACATGACGCTGCTGTTTTGGGCGGTGATGAACTCAATTAACGATAAGAAAACACCCGAGCAGTTAAAAATTATTACCGCGCTGGTCAAAGCGGGGGCAGATCCGCTGCAGCCAAGGCCTAAGGGAGAGAGCAGTCCGGCCGAATATGTGCTGAAAGCGGACAGTGGAGTCTGGATAAAGGCGATGCTGGAGGGCGGATTATCGCCGGATGCCAGGGATAAAACGTTTGGAGAGCCAATTCTCTTCGAAACCCTCGAAGCAAAAAACACCGATACCCTGCAGGCGATGCTTGATGAAGGCGCGGATATCAATATTACCAATTCACTGGGTAATACGTTGCTGATCGCTGCGCTCGATTTTCACTCTTACGATCATGTCATGCTTCTGCTGGAGCGTGGTGCCAACGCAGAGATCAAGGCGGATAATGGCTGGACAATGGCTAATCAGCTGCAGCGGTATCTGAACCGGGCGAAAGAGGGCAGCGACGAATATCAAAAACTCACTGAAATTAAAGACGCGCTTATTCAGCATGGCGGTAAATGGCCTCCTGCGCCGGTGAATAAGTGATGACGTTAAACAGTGCGTTTCCTGAGCAATAATGAGTATTAAAAAGCGGCTTTTCATTTTCTGGGGAACAATGGATGCGCTGGCTGTTGCACTTTACTGCGCGCAGTCCGTGCGTCATGGCAGAGTGCCCTTTGTATCCGATATCTCCTCCTTCGGTTTGACAGGAAACGGGCTGTCTGGTGATGGGCATAGCGTTCTGCTGCTGTTCTTTATTTTCGATCTTCTGTTGCTGGTGTCGCTTTTTGCCTCGGCATGGTGCTTTCTGACAGGTAAGCCTGTCGCGAGCAAACTGGCGCTCTGCCAGGAAGTTTTCCGCCCGATCTCCTTCCGGTGTTCGGTAACCCTTTTTCCGCTGTTGTTGAATCTCGCGGGTGTCTCGAACGTCTGTCTAAATAGTATTTTATTTATATTCTCAGAGTTTCTTAAGATCTACTCCCTGTGGATATATCCATACGGAAAGGGGCGTAATACTTGACCTTCAAAGGATAACTTCCTTGAAATGGCAGTTAAAGGGGTGGCATGAATAAACAAAGCTGTACAGGGATGGACTATATTGAAAATGCCCTCGCCGCGATTCAGGAGCGACGGTCTATTCATCCTTCTTTTTCTGTATATAACGTTGCTGAAAATCAAGTGGCTTATGTCAGGGATCTCCTGGCAGGAAAGGAAAAAGATAAAAGTAAGCTTCATACTTTAAATTTAGGCGCTATGGCTGCAAAAGAGTTTGAAACGACTGATGAAGAGCTTGCCCGGCATCTGTCAAATGTAAACTACATCGCTTCGCAGATGGCTGATGGGTTAAAGGTGATCCTTCCACATGAACAAGATAATGAATATCTGAAAAGGCAAAAGCGGTATCGAAATTAAGCTGACGGTGATTTGCGCATCTCCTAAAACTTCTGGTCATAAATCTCCTCTTTGTTAACACTTTTTATTTAGCATAAACCATTACGGAATACAGATTATGCTCAACCGAATTACAGTCCAGCTCCCGGTCGAGGGGCTGCTCTTCTGGAAACTTTCCGGCCGCGAGGCGATGTCCGAGTCGTTCGCCCTGACGCTGACCCTGCTCGGCACGGATGCACGCATTGACCGCAGCAAATTGCTCGGCCAGCCGGTCACGGTGACCATTCCGACGCAGAACCTGCTCTCCTCCCGCTACATCAACGGCAAAGTCACGCGCGTGGCGGTCAGCGCCGTTGAGCTGACGGGCACTCGCTATGCGGTGTACCAGCTGACGGTGGAGCCGGACCTGTGGCCGATGAAGCGCGACCGTAACCTGCGTATTTTCCAGGGCCAGACGGTGCCGCAGATTGTGAAAACCCTGCTGGCTGAACATCAGGTCAACGTGGAGGATAAACTCACCGGCAGTTACCGGGTGTGGGACTACTGCGTGCAGTATCAGGAGTCGAGCCTGGACTTCATCAGCCGCCTGATGGAGCTGGAAGGGATTGCTTATCACTTCAGCCACGAGGCCGACAAGCACACCCTGGTGCTCACCGACGCCGCCACCCAGCATCAGCCGTTCAGCGGCTATGAGGTCATTCCTTACCACCAGACGCCGTCCGGCGGCAGTACGGACGAAGAGGGCATCAGCCAGTGGGCGCTTGAGGACAGCGTGACGCCGGGGATTTACAGCCTCGACGACTATGACTTCCGCAAGCCGAACGCGTGGCTGTTCCAGGCCCAGCAGAACCCGGCGTCGCCGAAGCCGGGCAGCATTGACGTCTACGACTGGCCGGGACGCTTTGTGGAGACCGGGCATGCGGAGTTTTACGCCCGCATTCGCCAGGAGCGCTGGCAGGTTGAGCACCAGCAGATTCAGGCCACCGCCACGGCGGCGGGGATTGCGCCGGGCCACACCTTCACCCTGACCAACGCGCCGTTCTTCAGCGATAACGGCGAGTATCTGGTGACGGCGGCGGGGTATCACTTTGAGGAGAACCGTTACGCCAGCGGCGAAGGTGAAACTGTTCACAGGACCGATTTCACGGTCATCCCGGCGTCGGTCTCTTATCGCCCGGCGCAGAGCACGGCGTGGCCGCGCACCTACGGCCCGCAGACGGCGAAGGTGGTGGGCCCGAACGGCGAGAGTATCTGGACCGACAAATACGGCCGGGTGAAGGTGAAGTTCCACTGGGACCGTCTGGCGAAGGGGGATGACACCAGCTCCTGCTGGGTGCGCGTGTCGAGCGCGTGGGCGGGCCAGGGGTACGGTGGGGTGCAAATCCCGCGCGTCGGCGACGAGGTGGTGGTGGATTTTATCAACGGCGACCCGGACCGGCCGATTATTACCGGTCGCGTGTACAACGACGCGAGCATGCCGCCGTGGGCGCTGCCGGCGGCGGCGACGCAGATGGGGTTTATGAGCCGCACGAAAGACGGCTCCGTGGACAACGCCAACGCCCTGCGCTTTGAGGACAAGGCGGGTGCAGAGCAGGTATGGATCCAGGCCGAGCGCAACATGGACACCAGCGTTAAAAACGATGAAACGCACAGCGTCGGCGGCGAGCGCAGCCATTACGTTAAGAAAAATGAACTGCATCGTGTGGAAGCGAACCAGACCCAGGCTGTCAAAGGTGGGACTGAGATCCTGACCGGCAAAGGCAAGCTGGATGCGGCGGTGGAGCAGTACGTCATTGCTTCCGGGACGAAGCTGCGGCTGGTCTCAGGGGAAAGCGCCATTGAGCTGAATGCTAACGGCAAGATTAACCTGATCGGTAAAGAGTTTAACTTCTTTGTGGAAGGGGATGGTTATATCACCACGGGCGGTAAGCTGCACCTGAATACCTCGGGAACCAAGCCGGGCACTACGGCACCGGGATCGGGGCATAAAGGGGATATTGATGCGGCTGTGCAGGCGAAGTTTACGCCAAAAGATGAGTAAGGCCGGTGCGGTGCTTATCGCATTGCGCCGTTGTCATTTAAGATCACTAAACAAAATGAATATATCAATTTCTACAATGCTGACGATTTCAAACTGGATGATGGAACGAGCATTACCGAAATTGGTTTACGTTTAAGCAAAGATAACGGCGACATGGCGCCTTTACTGAATTTTTCACCGTCAGGTCAATGCATAACGCTTGATACCGTTAAAATGCACTTTCCGCAACTGGTGCTCACTGACTATCCGCAAGGCCGCTCTGAGAATGAAGTGACCAGTTATACCGCGCCAAAAGACATTAATGGACAAAAGGTGAGCTTCAGTTTCACCGTGAAAAAACCTGACTGTCTGGATTCTGTCGTCATAAGCGCCGAATAAGAAACACAGCTCCCATGTCCTGGCGGTGTTTCCAGCGGTGAGAAGCGCAATAAATATTCATTGAATGACAATTAATATGAAAAAACACACTCCGACATTTCTTTTTTCAGCCTTGATGTTTACCTGTCTGAGCAGCAATGTGGTTTTGGCTCAGGTGATGCCTTCCGTTCTGACAAAACGGGATTTTTCTGTGCAGATTAAAGACCAGCCTGTCGCATTGGGCGACAGATGGACTCCTGATATTGCCCGTAAAATTGACGTGCCGCTTGAAGGCCATTTTGTCGGTGAAGTTCCTTTTGACGGAACAAACTATAAATTCTACCAGCATCAAAAGGCTGGGTTAGAAATATTCAGTTCCAACCTCTGGTGGGATAAAGCAGAAAGAAGCGTTGACGATTATATCGTGTCCCAGATTACGCTGACTGCCTCAGATATTTTAACGCCGCGTGGCATTCATGTGGGTTCAACAATCAGAGATCTGAACAATGCCTACGGCGATGGTCAGTTCGAAAATGATTCCGGGGAGAAGTGGATTTCCTATGAATTGGGTAAGAAATTGCTCTCTTTTAAGGTTATAGACAGTCAGGTTGTGAAAATAACCATGAATTACGAAAATGGTACTTCAGAGTGATTTATGACCAAAAAATATTTGGCAGTCGCATTGTTGACCGCTTTATTGACAGGCGTCGTTGAAACGTCATCGGCGCTTGAATTAACGCAATACAATAAGCTCGAAACGGTTAGCCGCATCGTTAACGACAGCGAAGTGACAGACAGTCTCAGGAAGACGCTGGGAAATCATTACCAGACCTTTATTGATAACTTTGATGTCTTTGGTGAACCGCATACCACCACAGGTGGCGGATTGTTTGTTGAAGGCTGGCTAAAGGATCTCTACCTGGAGAATGCGTCAGCGCTGGTCATCAATCCTGACGGCAAAATCTTTGCGGCCTGGGTGGTTCCGGAGTCGGACGTTATTCAATATCGGTCATCTGATAATAGCCAGGTGATTAATACCGATATTCAGCAATGGGCCTCCAGATTCAATACGCTGCAGTTTGCATCGAACAGCCAATCAGGACTCGCCTTTGACGGGGTATGGGCAGGCGAGTTCGGGAGCGACTCGACGTTAACCCTGCAGTTAGCTCGGTCAGGCAACCGTATCACCGGCTCTTATTGCTATATCTCCCGGAGAGGAAACCGCATTGATTGCCCCGAGGATGATGAGCGTAATCTTAGCGGTACGATTGCTGGCAATCGTGCCACTGTTGAGTTCAATTCATCGCTTGGCGGTGTAGGTGGGCAGGCTGCTCTCCAAATAAAGGGAAATGAAATGGAATGGCGTTTAGTAACGCCTCCTCAACATGGCAATGATTATGCTCCGCTGCGTTATACATTACATAAAGCCGATTCGGATCATCACGCTGAATCCAGAAAACTGGAAACCGAAAAATTCGCTATTTCTTTGATAAACAAGTGTGGCCATTTCGAGAGCGAATGTGCCCAGATGGTTTATCTCGGCGTGCGCAAAAGCGATAACAGCACGATCTCCTTAAGGGGAAAAACGTTGCGCGACTCCGCAGGTAAAATAATCGGCTCAACGTACAAGAATGGCGAAATCGTTTATACCGTGACGTATGCACCCGCGAAACTGGTTGTCAGCAAAGGCAGCCAGGTTTTAGTCGAACAGTCAGGTTAATGGCGTAAATAATAAAACAGCCAGCCCAAAGGGCCAGCATGGATTGGCCTTCTTGTTTCTCACAATATTAACCATCCCGAGTTCACTTATGAAATACACCCTCCAGGAAGGTTCGTTTTCCCTTTATCCTGCTGCCTGGCAGGATAACAGTATGAATATTATTCGCGATGACGAAAGCGGATTATCCGTGGTGGTCAGCCGCGGCGTCATCCCGGACGGCAGCGACTACGAACAAGAGTTTCACCGCCAGTGGGATGTGCTGCGTCCTCAGATGGGCGAAATTGCCCAGAGCGAATTCCGGAATGTAAAAGCCGGCCCTGACGGAAAAATTAACGGGCTGGAAGTTGAGACCACCTTCGACCGTAACGGGCAGCGCCTGTGGCAAAAACAGCTGGCCGTACAGACGCCGGGCAAACCGGTATTGATGATTTTTACCCTCTCGGCACTCAGAGCATTCACCGAAGAGGACGAGGTGCGCTGGAGCGCGCTTAAGCAAAGTCTGACGCTAAACGACAACCGGAATGTGTAAGGCATGAGCGATAACAACGCGGCCCGTAAGGGCGACGAGATTATTCACTCCAGCATTTTTGCTGACATCACCAGCATTGTGGCGGAAGGTGCCGCCTATGCGGTGATCGGCGCGGCGGTAGGCGCTGCTGCAACCGTAGCGGCACCACTGCTGGGGGCGGGGGCCGCGGCAGCAGGCGTGGCGGCAATTGGATCCAGCTGTCTGTTAAGCGGGATTATCGGCGGCGTGCTGGCGAACGTGGCAGGGATCACTGACGATATCAGCAATGCCGCGGAAGGGTTGGGCAATGCGCTTTTCCCTCCGTCGCCTGCGGGCAAAATTACCACCGGTTCGAATAACGTTCTGACGAATGCGATCCCCGCCGCGCGCGCGGCCGGAACGCTGACGCCTGCGGATACCCCTTCCCCTGAACCACAGTCGCCGGGCAGTTTTGCCGACTACGCGGGCATGCTCCTTTCCGCCGCCGGACAATTTGGCAGCGAAATGTGGCAGCCGAGCGTGGCCTCTGCCGCGGCGGGGACCTCGCCGCTGGAAGAAGACAAGGTGGCGTGCGAAAAACACTCCGGGCCGCAGTATCTGGCGGAAGGCTCCAAAAGCGTCTTTATCAACGGACAGCCTGCGGTGCGCGCGAAAGATCGCACCACCTGTGAAGGCACGGTTTCCGACGACGTCTCACCGAACGTGATCATTGGCGGCGACACGCTCACGGTTCGCGATATCAAAAGCGGTAAAACGCCGGGACTGGCGCTGGGGATGATTGCGCTCTCCCTGCTGCGCGGGCGTCCGGGCAAGATTCTGAAAAATATGCCCTGCGCGCTGGCGGCGGCTGGCGGCGGGATGCTGGCCGATATGGCCGTGAATGCCGTGTTCGGCTCCTCGCACCCGGTTCACGCCGCCACCGGCGTAAAGGTACTGAATGACGACGATGAGCTCGATTTCTCGCTGCCAGGGCGTTTCCCGCTTCGCTGGCAGCGCAGCTATAACAGCCTGACTACCCGCGAAGGGCTGTTCGGGCTGGGCTGGGCAACCACCTTTGACAGCTATCTGACGCTGGAAGAAAACAACGCCACCTGGTTCGACGAAACCGGGCGTGAGCTGAGCTTCGAGCTGCCGCCTGTCGACCGCGCGTTTTACAGCATCAGCGAAGGCATTATTATCCGCCGCAATGAGAGCGGCGACGTCGCGATCGCCGATGATGACGGTGCGGTATGGCGTCTGTATAAACCGACCCGGGCGAATCCATCTATCCTGCGTCTCGCCTCCCTCAGCGACGAATACGGCAACGCGCTGCTGACGGAGTGGGACGAGCACGGCAGGCTGGTCGGCCTTCACGACGAGCCGCGGGCAATCGACGTCACCCTGCGCTACGAAGATGAACGTTTCCCGCAGCGCGTTACCGCAGCCAGCCATTTCGACGGCAACCGTTCCTGGCCGCTGATGCAGTGGCGCTACGATGCGTGCGCCCAGCTGGCGAGCGCGACGGATGCCTCCGGCGTGGTGACGCGTGAATACCGCTATAACGACCGTGGCCTGATGGTCTGGCACCGCCTGCCTGGTGGGCTGGAAAGTGAATACCGCTGGCAAAAATTCGACCACTGGCGGGTGGTGGAAAACCGCACCAGCACCGGCGACGGGTGCCGCTTTAGCTATGATTTAGCCGCCGGGCTGACGACCGTCGAGCACTACGATGGTCAGACGCGTAAGCACTACTGGAACGCGCAAAATCTGATTGTCCGCTACGTTGACGAGCGTGGTGAAACCTGGCGCTACGAGTGGGATGACAACGAACTTCTGACCCGTCGCGTCGATCCCCTCGGCAATGCTGTCACCTTCGTCTACGACGAAATGGGCAACCGGGTGCAGGAGATCGACGCCGACGGCAATACCCGTACCACCACCTGGCTGGAGCACCGCGCGCTTCCGGCGGCCATTATCGAAGCCGACGGCAGCGCGACCCGTTTCTGGTACGACGAACATCACGGCCTGAAGCGCGTGGTCGACCCGATGGGGCAGACCACGCTCCTGCACCGGGATGAGTTTGGTCAGGTTATTGAGGAGGTCGATGCCGCCGGAAACAGCCGCTACCAGGAGTATAACGACGCCGGGCAGATGGTACGTGCGACGGACTGTTCCGGGCGCATTACCCGCTACCGTTATCATCCGCTCGGCTGGCTGGTGGCCGAGACTGGCGCCGACGGCGAAGAGACGCGCTATCGCTACGACGCGGCAGGACGTCCGGTGCAGCTCGATCGTCCGGAAGGCTGGACGGAGTCACTTGCATGGAACGAGCGCGGCCTGCCGGTGAAGCATGCGGGCGCTGACGGGAAAGAAAGCGAGTTCAGATACGATGACGCAGGGCGCTTAACCGCCACCCGCAATACTCAGGGGGAAGAGGTGCGCCGCCGCTGGGACAGCCGCGGGCGTCTGGTTGCCCTGGAAAACGAAAACGGTGAAGCGTATCAGTTCCGCTGGGGCGCGGACTCGCTTCTTCTGGAAGAGACAGGGCTTGATGGCGTGGCCTCGCAGTATCGCTACGACGCCTGCGGGCGCACGATAGCGCGCACCTTTGCCGCCGGTCATCCTGAGGCGATCACCCACGCCTTCGCCTGGAGTGCAAGCGGCCAGCTGGTCGCCCGCACCACGCCGGAAGGCCAGACCCGCTATCATTACACACCATCCGGGCTATTAAGCCGGATCGGGCTGCATCCGGCGCTTTCAGCCGACGCATGGACCACCGAGGCCGAGCAGGAGCTTGCCTTTGACTATGACGCGCTCGGTCGCGTGACGCGCGAGGCGGGCGAACACGGCGAGCTGGCGTGGGAGTATGACGCGCTGGGCAACCGCACCTCCGTCACGCTGCCCGATGGCCGCGAGCTGAAACAGTTCTACTACGGCAGCGGGCATCTGCTCGGCATTGCCCTCGATAAGCTGTCGGTCTCTGATTTTACCCGCGACGAACTCCACCGGGAGACCAGCCGTACTCAGGGGCTGCTGACCACCCGCAGCGAGTACGACCGTCTCGGTCGACTGCATCGCCGGGATGTCTTCACTGGCAATGCCCAACGCCCGTCGCCGCGCCGCTGGTCTCGCCGCTGGGATTACGATTACCGCAATAACCTGGTGCGGGAAGAGCGGGACGATAATCCGTTCAGCTGGTACCGCTGGCAGTATGACAGCGCTGGGCGCCTGCTGGTTCAGGACGGCTCCCTGCCCGGACAGGAGCAGTGGCGCTGGGATGCCGCTGGCAACCCGCTGGAAGGCTCTGCTGAGAAGGTCACGCATAACCGCCTGACGCAGCTGAACGGCATTCGCTGGCGTTATGACATTCACGGCCGCACCGTGGAGAAGGATAACGGCCAGACCCGGTGGCACTACCGCTACGACGGCGAGCAGCGCCTGACGGAGGTCATCAGCCAGCCGCGGGATCGCAACAAACCGCAGACGCAGGTCAACTTCCGCTACGATCCGCTCGGACGACGGATCAGCAAAACGCGTCGCCAGATGCTGGGCGGGCAGCCAACCGGCAAGCCGGTCACTACCCGTTTTGTCTGGGAGGGGTTCCGCCTGCTGCAGGAAGTGCACGGGGATGTGCCGCTGACCTACGTCTACAGCGATCAGGACAGCTACGATCCGCTGGCGCGTATCGACGGCGTGGATGCCCCGGAAATCTTCTGGTTCCACTGTCAGCCCAACGGCACGCCGGAGCGGATGACGGATATCGAAGGGCAGGTGCGCTGGGAAGGAGTGAACAGCGCCTGGGGCAAGCTGCTGCGGGAAAGCGAAACGCAGGTATCAGGATATTCTCAGAACCTGCGTATGCAGGGGCAATACCTGGATCGTGAGACAGGGCTGCACTACAATCTGTTCCGGTATTACGACCCGGACTGCGGAAGGTTTACGCAGCAGGACCCAATAGGGTTAAATGGCGGGTTAAATCTTTACAGCTATGCTCCTAATCCTATAGTTTGGACAGATCCTTTAGGTCTTACACCTTGTAAGGGGTTACCATCCACTCGAAGGGCTGGAGGTACGGGCAAACATTATGATCCAGTAAATGGTCAAGGGTTGTATGTGCTACACGATGGAAAGAACATTATCTATGTAGGACGTGGGGATGCTCCAGCACGTTTGAATAGCCATGCGAATACACCGGGTAAATCACATTTGGAACAGTTGACCATATTTGATAATAATTTGACCAAAGCGGAAGCTAAGTTTTTGGAACAAAGGATTATGGATCTTAATGGTGGAGCTAAGTCAACAAATTCTTTCACAAATCTCCTCAATAAAATTAGATCCTATAGCCCTAATAACCCAAACGCTAGCAAATATGATATTGCAGGTCATAGTAGGGATTGGGGTGGGGAAGTATTGAAAGATGCGTTATCAATTCTGAAAGGGAATGGCTTATGAAAGTAAAATATAAAGAGGGTGACATCTTTGTCATTCCGATGAGTAATGGGAAGTATGCGCTTTGCCAGGTTGTTTTTGCTCCAAAGCAAAAGTTTAAGCAAGCAATAGGTTTCTGCATTTTATCAATACAGGAAACAGAGGAGTTTGAAGAGAACAGTTCACTAACACCTCTATCTTTTGAAAAATTTGGCAAAGAGATGAAGGTTATTTTCACTGGCAACCAAAATATTAGCAAAGGCATTTGGAAAATTATAGGGCATGCTAATCTCACAGAAGAAAAAAAACAATTAAAAATATTTAATTATGCTGGTGGTTTATATGATGGGGAAGAGGAAATCAGGCGTTTGTCTGTTGCTGAATATCCTAATTACACAACTATGGGGGTTTCAGGCTTTGAGCTTGTCGACAATGTTCTGATAAATATTTGATCATCAGGGGAAGAGTGCTTCCCCTGCTAGTTTACATACAACAGCAGCTCATTAACACCTTTAATAAATTCACAAGTTTTTATGATCGTCTTGCCAAATAGTATTACAACAATGCATGCTGGAGAAGAATAGCCACAAGTTTGTCGCAGCAGAGCTGGATATCAATACTCATACCTTCGCCCGGAGCGGGAGATGACAGTCGGTCGTCTGCACTACGGTGGGAGGGCTGACCCGCTACCACTACATCCCGTCAGGGCTGCACTACAATCTGTTCCGGTATTATGACCCGGACTGCGGAAAGTTTACGCAGCAGGACCCGATAGGGCTGGCGGGGGGATAAACCTTTACCAGTATGCGCCGAATGCGCTGGGGTGGGTGGATCCGTGGGGGTTGAGCCGTGAGTGTAGCGGTAAAACAAAACCTGATTTCTATGTCGGTCCAGCGGGACCAAGCGCTACAATGCCTTCAACTGCTTATCGTTATGTTCGATACTTGAATGACGATGGCAGTTTAGATAAATGGGCTCCTGGTCTTCTCGAAACAAAAAAAGCGCCCGTAACGTATTTTGGATTCGAAAAATTTGAAACGGGTAAAGCGGCTCGTGATGCGTTTCAGATAAAAGGTCCCGATAAAGTTGATCCGACGTTACCAGCGGATGTCTCTTGGAGTGATGCAAGGATTAGAGGAACGTTTGATACATTGCAACTTTACGAAAATGGTACTCCACAAGTGAGGCATCCAAGAATGTTTGGAGATGAAATTGGTGCACCATTACAACAATTTACGCATGCTTATCCGCAATACGGAAAGGGGGGCGTAGAACAAATGCATGCAGAAAAACGGACAATTATTTTCGATAAAATTGATATTCTTCCGGAGGAATAATGAATTACGATTCATATAATGAAGTGCTCGATTACCTCAAGGTTTTTTTCAACGAAAGAGTGGATTCATTAATTTATTTAGAAAAACTAATGACTCTGATTGAAGGTTCTCGCTCTGAAAAAACCGTGACTATAAGAGCCATTTATGAAACGTACATGCAGTATGTAAAAGAAAATAGGGATAACATTAAAGTTATCTCTGGAGAAAAAGAAATGTGGATTGATTTATTACACCATTGGCAATAAGGATTTATTGTCATGTAGATTAGATTGAAATGGTTATAACGGTGTGGCGTAATGCAATAATTGATGCAGGTGTATTTTAGTTGCGTAGTGGAAAATGCAGTGTGAGCCTTGCATATAACACGTGTAATCTGTACGCGGAAATGCTTCTTTATATGGATGCCATCATGTTGTAGTTGATTTAGTTACAATCTCGTGTTAGGCATTCAAAAGTAGAACAGGGCAACATGATTGAATTAAAATTTAAACCGATTACAGGTGAACTAAATTTTGATGGTTTGCCTTTGGAAATTGATACTAAAGAAGGCTTTTGTAAATGTGATTTATACTACGAATTAGTTAAGTACAAAGCTATAAAGAAAACCATGCCTAATCACTACCTTGTTGACTCAGTAGCGTTTTTCGACAAAGAATTTCAAGTTACTATACGCACAGTGTGCTATGGTTTTCCTTTTATGCTTCATCTTGTTGATAAAAACAGTCAATACTATAACGCATTAAATGATTGGAACGCTCGAACTAATATTCGCATGCTAAATGAATCAGTGAAAAGTTTGTCTGATTGGCTGAAAGAATCACTAAACCTGGACACGCCTGATACCACGGAAACAGACATCATTAGGTGGAACTTTGAGTGGGGGCGGGTTTCAGTCTCATATGAGACAAAGTCATTTAATCATGGGATATATATAGTTTGGAATATAACGTAGTCACTTCCAGGCAAGGTTGTTTAGATATGTTAGAAATGGAACTTGATGTTCATACTGGATTTGTAGCAATTAACAACTACCCAATCGAATTAAAAGATGTTGATACTTTTAAAAATTCCGCATTTTACAAGTTCTTCTCGCCATTGACAAAATAGGTTCTTTTTATTTCGCTATCGATAATGTTAAATGGAAAGGTCAAATTTTCATTTTGGAACTAAGGCCTTCAGCATTTTCTTTTACCCCATCATTATTCCTTACTAGTAAGGATGGAAGTTTTTATAAAACGCTAAATGATTGGGGTAAAAGGGCAAGTCAGAGTAATTTATCGGATGAGCAGCAGCGTTTGACATCATGGGTTGAGAGTGAAATAACCTCAAAGCCTAAGCTTAAAATTACCAATCCCCCATATGGATTTCAATGGGCGCATGAATGGGGAAGTATTGTTGTACAGTCTAATGAAAAAAGCTTCGATTGTGGTTTTTATATCAAATGGAATGTTTGACATAAATAATGTTATTAATTAATAAAATCCCGCATTTTCTTCTTGCCTTACTTTTTCTATTAATAACTTAAAGGCTCAATAAAAATGAAATTAACTAATCGACTGAAGAAGAAGATATTAGTGCTGGATGGTATTGATAATGACTTTATAGATTACGGCGCAAAAATAGCATGCCCTGAATGCGAGGGCGTAATAGTCTACTCTGTCGTAAACTCATATGAGTTTGACACGCTCTCTGAAGAGGTAAAATGCTTTTTGGTTAAGAAAATGAGAGGTGTAAAGCTTGTTAGTGAAAATAAGAAATATAGCTATGATGAAAGCCAATTAGATGTTTCGAAAAACTCATGTTCAAAGTGTTTAAAAGAGTTTTCCACTGTATTAACGTATAAAGAAGTGCAGCCAGCCCGATACCGGGTATATCTTGTGGGGCTTTTTGACGGTGATTTGAAACAGTTCAAACTTTAAAAGTAGAGATTTACTAATGATTGAAAATCTCATTTGTATTAAAGAAAATGACCGGCTTCAATGGATATGTGGCGAAAGTAACATACTGATTAGTATGCCATTTATAGACTATGCAATGGTCGACTCGACACGCCAGTTAGTCTTTGCGTTAAGCGACTCAAAGCCACTACCAACCGTTTTGACCATCTTCAATGCGCAGGGTGAAAAACTATTTTGGTCAGCACCTCCTGAAGGCGCAGCTTTCTATTACTTAACTTTCAACCTGTCAAAGCAAGTGGTTGTGGTCTGTAGCTATGCGGAAAAGCAAAACGGCTGGCATGATTGGTTTTATTCCTGGGATATGAAGCGTAACGCGCTGTCTATATCGGGCCCTGCGTATTAACATCAAAAGCACCAAAAAATGATAACAATAACCGGTGGCAAAAGAGGGCTGCATAAGCAGTTCCAACAAGCGGTTTAAAACAGAGCTAAGAGGCAAAGGATGAGCACGGTTTACATTGTCATTTTAACCTATATCAAACCACTCGAAGAGATTGACGCAGCGATACATGCTCATGTTGAGTGGCTAAAAAAGGGGTATTCAGAGGGGATTTTCCTGGCATCCGGTAGACGGATCCCAAGAAACGGTGGGGTCATTCTCGCTAAGTGTGAAAGTCTTGCCTCTCTTGAAGAGCGCTTGCGCGAGGATCCTTTTCAGGCGTTAAAGCTAGCGACTGTTGAAATCATTCCCTTTGAACCCAGCATGAAACAGAACTATTAGAAAATGTGTTTTAACCTCGCCAAAAAATCCACGCTAAAGCGTGGATTTTCTTCATTCAAAACAAATCAGACGTTAAACAGGAAGTTCATCACATCGCCATCTTTAACGATGTAATCTTTCTCTTTCTCACGCATCTTGCCTGATTCTTTCTTGCCTTGCTCACCTTGTTCTCAATAAGCTGTCGGTCTCCGACTTTGCCCGCGACGAACTCCACCGTGAAACCAGGCGCACCCAGGGGCTGCTGACCACCCGCAGCGAGTACGACCGCCTTGGACGACTGCATCGCCGGGACGTCTTTACCGGCAATGCTCACCGCCCGTCGCCGCGCCGCTGGTCCCGCCGCTGGGATTATGACGACCGCAATAATCTGGTGCGGGAAGAGCGGGACGATAATCCGTTCAGCTGGTACCGCTGGCAGTATGACAGCGCCGGGCGCCTGCTGGTTCAGGACGGCTCGCTGCCCGGACAGGAGCAGTGGCGCTGGGATGCCGCCGGTAACCCGCTGGAAGACTCTGCTGAGAAGGTCACGCATAACCGCCTGACGCATCTGAACGGCATTCGCTGGCGTTATGACATTCACGGCCGCACCGTGGAGAAGGATAACGGCCAGACCCGCTGGCACTACCGATACGACGGCGAGCACCGCCTGACGGAGGTCATCAGCCAGCCGCGGGATCGCAACAAACCGCAGACGCAGGTCAACTTTCGCTACGATCCGCTCGGACGACGGATCAGCAAAACGCGTCGCCAGATGCTGGGCGGGCAGCCAACCGGCAAGCCGGTCACTACCCGTTTTGTCTGGGAGGGGTTCCGCCTGCTGCAGGAAGTGCACGGGGATGTGCCGCTGACCTACGTCTACAGCGATCAGGACAGCTACGATCCGCTGGCGCGTATCGACGGCGTGGATGCCCCGGAAATCTTCTGGTTCCACTGTCAGCCCAACGGCACGCCGGAGCGGATGACGGATATCGAAGGGCAGGTGCGCTGGGAAGGAGTGAACAGCGCATGGGGCAAGCTGCTGCGGGAAAGCGAAACGCAGATATCAGGATATTCTCAGAACCTGCGTATGCAGGGGCAATACCTGGACCGTGAGACAGGGCTGCACTACAATCTGTTCCGGTATTATGACCCGGACTGCGGACGGTTTACGCAGCAGGACCCGATAGGGCTGGCGGGGGGGATAAACCTTTACCAGTATGCGCCGAATGCTCTGGGGGGGGTGGATCCGTGGGGGTTGAGTCGTAAATGTAAGGATCCTTCTAAAGAAGCGACTCAGTGGCAAGGACCTCTTAATAAAGATTATAAAGGTATTGATAGTTACTCGAACAGAACGCTTAAAAAAGGAACGATCCTCTATGCATTGCATCCAAATGGTGATCAGTTACCTGCATATACCGTAACTCATCCTACAGTTAGGCAATATAAAGGTGATTCATTAGGATATCATGAGGCGTTACAAGTGAAACTTAACCCAGATTTCCCTGTACGAACCAAAGTTAGGGCATATTATGTATCTGAGGATATATTTGTTGCTAGTGGTCGTGCAACGGCGAATCCTCAGTTCGGAAAGGGGGGGGGGATGCAGTTTTACATACCTGAAGAAGCAAGAGGTAAATTAATTCCTGGTAAGGTTATAGATATATGAAAAAGATGACATTTAATGTAAAAAATGGGAATGTTAAAATTGATGATTATCCTATTGAACTTAGTTCTTTTGAAATATTTACTTCATCTGAGTTTTACAAAACCCATCCGCAATTTACTAAGATAGGTAAATTTTATTTTTCGAAAAATGATATTGAATGGGAAGGGCAGAATTTTATCGTAGAGTTCAGACCAGCAATTTTCTCATTTAATCCATCTCTTTTTCTTACAAGTAAAGACGGAGATTTTTATCAATCACTCAAAGATTGGGATAAGAGGGCATCGTTAAAAAATCTAGAAGAGGAAGAAAGACGATTGACAGAATGGGTTCAAAATAAATTTTCCAGAAACAATATGGGAAAGATAAATAAGCCTCCATATGGAACAAAATGGACTTATGAATGGGGAGAGATAACAGTGCAATCAAATGAAAGATCCTTTGATTGTGGGATATATATTGAATGGAATCTTAATCTCTGATGGTAATAAATCGTACATTACATATATGAGTTATCCATCCATGGAACGGAAGCCATATTGTCCAGTAGTGATATTTAAATTTATTATAGATGACTGCCTTATTTAGTATGCGAGATAAAAAATCGGATTAATCCCTTTTTTCTAAATGAAATAATAATCTTCTTTGTACATCTTTTATAAGTGGGTCTAAAAAGGAGGGATGTATAATGAAAATGCATAAAGAATAGTTAGATAATAATTCTGAAAAGATTGCATTTATGGCGGAATGAATTACTCGCCTTCAGATTTCGCTATAAATACTTTAATTGAACTTTCAAGAGAAAATCAAGATATGGCGTGGGTTATTAGTAAATGCTATGAAGTAAAGAGAGTCTCAAGACACAACTGAAACTATTCAAACGTTATTCAGGAAGTTCAGTATGTCGCCATCTTTAACAGTGTAATTTTTTCCTTCTGCATGCAGAGGGCGCTGACCACCCGTAGGGAGTACGACTGTCTTGGTCGACTGCATCGCCGGGATGTATACACTGGCAATGCCCAGCGCCCGTCACCGCGACGCCAGATGTTGGGCGGACAGCCAACCGGCAAGCCGGTCACTACCCGGTTCGTCTGGGAGGGGTTCCGCCTGCTGCAGGAGGTGAACGGGGACGTGCCGCTGACCTACGTCTACAGCGATCAGGACAGTTACGATCCGCTGGCGCGTGTCGATGGCGTTGATGCCCCGGAGATCTTCTGGTTCCACTGCCAGCCCAACGGTACGCCGGAGCGGATGACGGATATCGAAGGGCAGGTGCGCTGGGAAGGGGTGAACAGCGCCTGGGGCAAGCTGCTGCGGGAAAGTGAGACGCAGGTATCAGGATATTCTCAGAACCTGCGCATGCAGGGGCAATACCTGGACCGTGAGACAGGGCTGCACTACAGTCTGTTCCGGTATTACGACCCGGACTGCGGGCGGTTTACGCAGCAGGACCCGATAGGGCTGGCGGGGGGGATAAACCTTTACCAGTATGCGCCGAATGCGCTGGGGTGGATCCGTGGGGGTTGAGTAGGTGTTCATCCTCAGGTAAATATAAGCCTGGAACCATTCTGGGACGTACAGTCTATAAAAATACTGTTGATATACATCCAGGTGTCCCTAAGTCGGTTCATCCGTCAGTTCATCCTTCAATCAAAGCGAAAGTTAAGGATGGTTGGACAAATGTTGATTTGATGAAGAATGGCTATGCTCCGATTGGCACGGATGGAAAACAAGTTAACCTCCATCATGTTCTTGGACAAGAGCCTGGACCGATGGTGGAAATTCTTTCATCAACGCATAAGCTGTATCATAAGCAATTGCATGGATTAATTGAGAATGGTGGGAGTTTTAGAAATACTCCTGAACTTGATAGGCAGTACAACAGATTTAGAAGCGCGTATTGGAAGTTGAGATCATTGGATTTTTAATAGGGTGTAAAAGATGACTATCAAAACTGCAATTGAGCATTTAGATAAGAATGCTACAGACGAGGTGTTTTGGTTAGGCCCGGTTGATCTAGAGCAGATTGACATACTTGAAAATAATCTGGGTATTAAACTCCCACTTGATTTTAAAGAGTTCTTACATTTGGTTGGCGGCGGCGGTGTAATTGGAGAGGAGATCTCAGGAGTAGTTGATAACAATGCACTCGAAGAATCCGGAGGTGCTGTTTTTTATGATACAAATTATTGCCGGACTGAGTTCTCCCTTCCTGAAAACTATGCAGTTATCTATTTCAAAGATGACGAAGTTTGTTGGTGTATAGACTGTGGCGGCAAAACTTTTGGTCGAGTTATTAATTATGATCTGTTTTCCAGAAAAGAAACAAACACTTTAAACGCTTCGTTTTCTGAGTTTTTTGATAATTATGTGAAATTACGGACCTGATTTTTTTTAAGTAAATTTTGATCTTTTCAATCAAGAGCTAACATTATAAGGTCTATGATGGAACTTGGGCCTTATAATGTAAATGGATCCCAAGAAACGGTGGCGTCATTCTTGCTAAATCTGAGAGTCTTGCCTCTCTTGAGGAGCGCTTGCGCGAGGATCCTTTTCAGGCGTTAAAGCTTGCGACTGTTAAGATCATTCCATTTGAACCCAGCATGAAAACATGACTCCTGGAAAATGTGTTTTAACCCTCGAATAAAAAAATCCACGCCAAAGCGTGGATTTTCTTCATTCAAAACAAATCAAACGTTAAACAGGAAGTTCATCACATCGCCATCTTTAACGATGTAATCTTTCCCTTCCGCACGCATCTTGCCTGCTTCTTTCGCGCCTTGCTCACCCTTGTAGGTGATGAAGTCTTCAAACGCGATAGTCTGCGCACGAATAAAGCCTTTCTCGAAGTCGGTGTGGATCTTCCCGGCCGCCTGAGGCGCAGTTGCACCAACAGGAATCGTCCACGCACGCACTTCTTTCACGCCAGCGGTGAAGTAGGTCTGCAGGTTCAGCAGCTCATAGCCTGCGCGAATTACGCGGTTCAGACCCGGCTCTTCCAGACCCAGCTCGGCCATGAACTCTTCACGGTCAGCGTCGTCCAGCTCGGCGATGTCAGATTCAACGGCAGCGCATACCGCCACAACGACAGAACCTTCCGCCGCGGCGATCTCACGCACTTTGTCCAGGTACGGGTTGTTCTCGAAGCCGTCTTCGTTAACGTTGGCGATGTACATGGTTGGCTTCAGGGTCAGGAAGCTCAGGTATTTGATCGCCGCCTTGTCTTCTTCCGTCAGGTTTTTCAGCGCGCGCAGCATGCCCGCGTTTTCCAGCTGTGGCAGACATTTTTCCAGCGCAGCCAGTTCCGCTTTCGCGTCTTTATCGCCGCCTTTCGCTTTCTTCTGTACGCGGTGAATCGCGCGTTCGCAGGTGTCGAGGTCAGAGAGCGCCAGCTCGGTGTTGATGACGTCGATGTCGTCAGCCGGATCCACTTTGTTGTTGACGTGGATGATGTTGTCGTTCTCGAAGCAGCGCACAACGTGGCCGATCGCTTCGGTTTCACGAATGTTGGTCAGGAACTGGTTACCCAGACCTTCACCTTTGGAGGCGCCTTTTACCAGGCCCGCGATGTCAACGAACTCCATGGTGGTCGGCAGAATGCGCTGTGGCTTCACGATCTCCGCGAGCTGATCCAGACGCGGGTCGGGCATTGGCACAACCCCGGTGTTCGGTTCGATGGTACAGAACGGGAAGTTCGCCGCTTCGATACCCGCTTTGGTAAGCGCGTTAAACAGGGTGGATTTGCCCACGTTTGGCAGACCGACGATACCGCATTTGAATCCCATTTCTAAATCACCTTAATATCTTGATAATCAATCCGTTAACGATAACCGATTGATGAAAAGTAAATAACTCTGCCTATTATACACGTAACCCGCATCACGCGCGGTAAAAAAGCCGTATCGGGCGGATTATTGCGCTTTGAAAGCGTGCAGGCGGTTTGTCGCTTTGGTTAAGCCATCTTTCAGCCAGATTTCAGTGCATCGCACCGCTTCGTCTACCGCCTCGTCAATCAGTTTCTGCTCAGAAACCGGGGGCTTACCTAACACAAAACCAACAACTTTGTTTTTATCGCCCGGATGGCCGATTCCTACGCGCAAACGGTGGAAATTCGGGTTATTGCCCAGCTTGCTGATAATATCTTTCAGACCGTTATGGCCCCCGTGCCCGCCGCCCAGTTTGAATTTTGCCACGCCGGGTGGGAGGTCCAGCTCATCGTGAGCCACCAGAATTTCATCCGGATTGATGCGATAAAACGTTGCCATTGCCGCCACGGCTTTACCGCTCAGGTTCATAAAGGTGGTGGGTACCAGCAGGCGCACATCTGCGCCAGCAAGGTTGATACGTGAGGTATAGCCGAAGAATTTAGGTTCTTCGCGCAGGGGAGCACGCAACCGCTCGGCCAGCAGATCAACATACCATGCCCCGGCATTGTGGCGAGTGGCCGCATATTCTGCGCCCGGGTTGGCGAGGCCGACAATCAGTTTAATCGTCACGATTCAATTCCTAATGGGTTCCAGATCTGGCGCGTAGTTTACTGTCTGGCGCGCCGCTTGACAAAATTCTGCAATCGTCACGGCGAAAGTCGAATAATTACTCATCTGAACAATTAGAATTTTAAGCTGTTCAACGCCTTATTTGTAAACTTTTGTTTGGGAGTTATCCGTAAATGTGATCATTCACGCAACTCATAAAAGGGGCGTTGTCTATACTTTACACACAAGGATTAGGGGCTTTTCCCCTGACAACCCAAAGTTCCGGAGGTGACACATGAAACGCAAAAACGCTTCGTTACTCGGTAACGTGCTGATGGGGTTGGGGCTGTTCGTGATGGTTGTCGGCGTGGGTTATTCAATTTTAAACCAATTGCCGCAGCTTGATCTCCCGCAATACTTCGCGCATGGCGCGGTACTGAGCATTTTCCTCGGTGCAGTATTGTGGCTTGCCGGGGCGCGCGTGAGCGGACATGAGGAAGTCTGCGATAAATACTGGTGGGTGCGCCATTATGATAAACGTTGTCGCAGGGATCAGCACAAGCACAGCTAGCACCTGATAAAGAACACCGAACGACTCCCGAGGGAGTCGTTTTTTTTGCATGGAGTATTGACCCTCACGTAACGTAAGGCTCCAGAGTGGGTGCACTGGCAAAGTAAAAAGGAGCAATTATGTTGATTCAGGTGGGTGAGCTTGCGAAACGGGCCGGGATCACCGTGCGGACATTGCATCACTATGAGCAAACAGGGTTGTTGCTGCCTTCTGCCAGAAGTGCGGCAGGTTACCGGCTTTACAACCTGGCAGATGTCCAGCGTCTGCACATGATCCAGACGCTGGCAAAAGCGGGGCTGGAACTTGCTGAAATCAGGGATTTTCTGGAACAGGCGTCGCTGTCGTTAACCGAGTTACTCGATGCGCAAATCACGCTGTTGGATAAACAGCTTTGCAGCATACATACGCTGCGCGACCGGCTGGTGGAACTGCGCACCGGGCTTCGCGACGATGCGACGCCGGATCTGGAATCCTGGCTACAGACGCTGGAGTTAATGAATATGTACGATCGCTGGTTTAGCAAAGAAGAGTTACAGCAGCTGCCGTTTGCGGTGCAGAAGGAGGCACTGACGGCTATCTGGTCAGGGCTGGTTACAGAGGCCAACATACTTCTGGAGCAACATATCCCCGTTACGGATGCGCGAGCCATGGAGCTGGCGACGCGCTGGATGGAACGCCTGGAGCAGGACACGGCGGGCAAGCCGGAGTTTCTTACCCGGCTGAACGAAATGCACAGCGTTGAGCCGCAAATGCAGGCGCAGACTGGCATCACGCCGGAGATGACGGAGTACATTACCCGGGCGTTTGCTGAATCTAAGCTCAACATATGGGAGAAGTATCTCACCGCCGAAGAGATGGCCTTTACCAGGGCACACTACTTTGACCGCATGATGGAGTGGCCGCCGCTGGTGGCGAAACTGCATCAGGCGCAGCGGAAAAGTATCGATCCTGCCTGTGAGGAGGCGCAAAAGCTGGCTGAAAACTGGCTGGCGTTATTCCAGTCGTATGCGGGAACAAACCCGGAAACCCAGCAAAAGTTTCGCGCGGCCATGCAGCAGGAGCCGCAGCTGATGAAAGGAACATGGATGTCGCCTGCTGTGCTTGCATGGCTCCAGCAGGCCATCGGGATAATGATGCAGAGACGTTTCTCCGCATCAGGTGAATCACAGATCCGCTAACGCCGCTTCCCGGTTAGGGTAGAAAGAGAGTCGGCCAGGGATCGGCTGTACGCCCGCGCGCGCCATGGTGCGCAGCGGCTGGAATTCCAGGTTACTCACCCGCAGCTCGCAGCCTTCCGGCAGACGTTGTACGAAGCGCTGGAAGGCGTCCAGGCCCCCGGCATCCAGCACCGGTACGGCATCCCATTTCAATACCACAATCCGTTTGCCCGCGATACGAGTTTCCAGTTCGCTGAACAGGCCTTCCGCCGCGGCGAAGAACAGCGGGCCAATTACGCGCAGCACCAGCACATCATCAGGCACCTCTACGTTGACCGGCGAAAGGCGCGTCATCTGTGCAATGCGGCGCATAAACAGCAGGGAAGCCAGCACGATCCCGACGCTGATGGCGATAACCATATCGAACAGCACCGTCAGCGACATACAGATCAACATTACGATGATGTCGTCTTTTGGTGCACGACGCAGCAGGTTGACCACCTTATGCGCCTCACTCATGTTCCAGGCCACCATCAGCAGCAGCGCGGCCATAGCGGAAAGCGGCAGCCAGGAGAGCAGGGGGGCAAGGATCAGCAGAGCGAGGATCACCAGCACGGAGTGGATAACCGCCGAAACGGGGGAGGTTGCTCCCGCGCGCACGTTCGCCGCTGAACGGGCGATGGCTGCCGTTGCGGTAATACCGCCAAAGAACGGGGCGATGAGATTGCCTAACCCCTGACCGACCAGTTCGCTGTTGGCTTTATGTTTGGTGCCGGTCATGCCGTCGAGCACGACGGCGCAGAGCAGAGATTCAATGGCCCCCAGCATTGCCATAGAGAATGCGGCGGGAAGCAAGGCGCGCAGGGAATCCCAGCTTAAGGTAAAGCTGGAGCCAGGCATGTCCCACGGCAGTACCAGTTGCGGTAACAGTTGCGGAATGCCGCTACCCTGAGAACCGTCCGCCAGCACATAGTGGAACTGCGAGCCGATCGTCGCGACATGACCACCGAACATATTGACGATTGCCATTACTGCGCAACCCAGCAGCAGCGCGGGAAGGTGACCCGGCAGACGAATCCCTAAACGAGGCCAGACGATCAGCGTACCCAGCGTCACAATCCCGATGGCAGCGTCGCCCAGGTTGGCCGTAGGCAGTGCCATAAACAGCGCGCCTACTTTTTGCAGATAATGTTCCGGTACGTGAGGCATCTGCAGACCGAGAAAATCTTTGATCTGCATGGTTCCGATGGTGATCCCGATCCCTGAGGTGAACCCGAGCGTGACGGAAACGGGAATGTACTCAATCAGGCGGCCAAAGCGGGCCAGGCCAAAGAGAATCAAAAACAGGCCTGACATCAGGGTGGCAACCAGCAGGCCTGCAAGACCAAACTGTTGCGAAACCGGGTAGAGGATCACCACAAAAGCGGCGGTCGGGCCAGAGACGCTGAAGCGTGAACCACCGGTCAGGGCGATGACAATCCCGGCAACGGCCGAGGTGTAGAGGCCGTACTGTGGTGCAACGCCGCTACCAATCGCCAGCGCCATCGCCAGCGGTATGGCGATAATGCCGACGGTGATCCCGGCAATCAGGTCACGGACAAAACGTGACGAGGTGTACTTCTCTTTCCAGCAAGCGTCGATGAGGGCGCGAAAGGGCAGAACATGTGAGGAGGCTACGTTTTTCACAATTATCTATCATCCGAGTGCGCATCATCTGTCATATGAATGGCAGGTGAAGGAGGCATTAATCATACAAATAAAACCTAAAGACAAAAAAACCCGCCGCAGCGGGTTTTTCGGCCGTGTTCGATTAGTGTTCGAACATTGCAGAGATGGATTCTTCGTTGCTGATACGACGAATCGCTTCGGCCAGCATCCCGGACAGGGTCAAGGTACGCACGTTTGGCAGTGCCTTGATCTCGTCGCTCAGTGGGATGGTATCGCATACCACAACTTCGTCAATGACGGAGTTACGCAGGTTGTTTACCGCATTACCGGAGAAGATTGGGTGAGTTGCGTAAGCAAATACGCGTTTCGCACCACGTTCTTTCAGCGCTTCAGCGGCTTTACACAGCGTGCCACCGGTATCGATCATATCGTCAACCAGCACGCAGTCGCGGCCAGCAACGTCACCGATGATGTGCATCACCTGAGAAACGTTAGCGCGTGGACGACGTTTGTCGATGATCGCCATGTCGGTATCGTTCAGCAGCTTAGCGATAGCACGGGCACGTACCACGCCGCCGATGTCCGGAGAAACCACGATCGGGTTGTCCAGGTTCAGCTGCAGCATGTCTTCCAGCAGGATTGGGCTGCCGAATACGTTATCAACCGGGACGTCGAAGAAGCCCTGGATCTGCTCTGCGTGCAGGTCAACGGTCAGTACGCGGTCAACGCCGACGCTGGAGAGGAAATCAGCAACGACTTTAGCGGTAATTGGCACACGTGCGGAACGGACGCGACGGTCCTGACGGGCATAGCCGAAGTAAGGGATTACAGCAGTGATACGGCCTGCGGAAGCGCGACGCAGGGCGTCGACCATAACAACCAGTTCCATCAGGTTGTCATTCGTTGGAGCACAGGTGGACTGGATGATGAAAATATCACCACCGCGTACATTTTCGTTAATTTGTACGCTGACTTCGCCGTCGCTAAAGCGACCTACAGCGGCGTCGCCGAGGGAAGTGTACAGGCGGTTGGCAATACGTTGTGCTAGTTCCGGGGTGGCGTTACCAGCAAAAAGCTTCATATCAGGCACGAGAAGAACCTCAGGCATGCGTCCAGTGGTGGATAGCGTTCGCCGCAAACTGTGCGGGCCAGGCGAAGGCTATCCAGGCGGTGTATTAAAGAGCGCGATGCAACGTCTGGAACAGGGTGACGTTGTCACCGAAACTCAGTCTGCGCCAGAATGGCCTGCTGTAGGGGGGAGATGTTCATCCCACGCGCTACAAAACCATGCAGCCAATCCGGCGCTTGCTCAAGCACCTGACGAGCGGCGGATTCGGTGTCAAATTCAGCAAAGACACAGGCCCCTGTACCAGTCAGGCGCGACGGCGCGTATTCTAACAGCCAGGAAAGCACCGCATCAACCTCGCGAAAACGTTTTCTTGCGATATCCTCGCAATCGTTGCTGAATTCACAATTTAATAACGTTTCTATTGACCGAATCGGGGTATTTCTTTTCAGGTCAGGATCTTTAAAGATGACCGGGGTCGGAATGCTCACGCCGGGGTGAGCAACCAGATACCATTTTTCAGGCGGGTTGACCGGGGAGAGGATTTCCCCCACGCCCTCGGCAAAGGCCGCATGACCGCGAACAAACACCGGAACATCCGCGCCCAGTGTCAAGCCCAGGGCGGCCAGTTCGTCCTGCGACAGCCCGCTGCCCCAGAGGTGATTCAGGGCAACCAGCACCGTGGCGGCGTTAGATGAGCCGCCGCCCAGACCGCCGCCCATCGGCAGGCGCTTCTCTATACTGATGTCCGCACCGCTTCCCGCGGGCAGCCGCCCCGACTCCGCCGCCGCTTTCATCAGCAGGCGCGCGGCACGCACAATCAGGTTGTCTTCATGCGCCACGCCTTCGACCGGTGTCAGGAGACAAATCTGCCCGTCCTGACGCGGCTCAATGGCGATCGTGTCACCATAGTCAATAAACTGAAACAGCGTTTGCAGGGTATGGTAGCCGTCAGCACGCTGACCGGTGATATATAAAAACAGGTTCAGTTTTGCCGGAGAAGGCCAGTGGGTCATCATTTAACGATCCAGTTATCCATTTTGAGCTTGATGCGCTGGCTGCCCTGTGTCAGCTCCATATTTGATGGCAGCGATGGTTTACTCTTGCTGTCATAGTCGTTGTATACCACTTTCCAGGTTTTGCCATTCTGGGTGTAGTTGACCTGGCTCAGACGGTATTGATCGTCCAGGGTGTAGTCGGTGGCGTCACCCGGCAGGCCGAGGATCCACTGGCGCAGGCTGTTCAGCGGGATCGGCATCCCGGTCAGCTTGCCAATCATCTCTTCGGCATCGGTCGCGGTGTAGTGCTGGCCTTTATTGTCGGTGATCTGCGCTTCGCCCGGTTTGGCGATAAGCTCCAGTTCGGTGCTGCCGAGCGGGTTCAGCAGCAGCAGGCGATAGTTGTCCTGCCCGGTTTGCTGCCAGAAGAAACGCGCATACACTTTTTGTTCATCAGAGAGATAGGCGAAGGCGCCGCGGGTCTGATACTGGCTCAAATTGCGGACGTCCTGCTGGTGCTGACGCCACTGCGGTGAATCAGGGCTTTTGCCCGGGCCTTTTGGTTGGGTGACAGTACATGCGGTCAGAACCAGTGCCGCCAGAGGCAGCAGGCGAATCAGTCGGGTCATAATGAGGGCAAATCCTTGAGATACGTTGCAGTTATAACTGTTAATGCTAGCGTCCCGCAGTCCCACCGTCTACGTTCAAATTATCTCAAAGCAATGCGTAAGCTATTACTCCGAAAGGAGGCGGTCTCTTTTATTGATCTCGCGCATCCTGTATGATGCGTCCTGCTAACCTTATTAACGCTGGTACTACTCCCGCTCAACATGACCCTATTAGCACTCGGTATTAACCACAAAACGGCCCCGGTTTCGCTGCGAGAACGCGTTACGTTTTCGCCGGATACGCTTGACCTGGCGCTGGACAGCCTGCTTGCCCAACCGATGGTGCAAGGGGGCGTGGTGCTCTCGACGTGCAACCGTACCGAGCTGTATTTAAGCGTGGAAGAGCAGGATAACCTGCATGAAGCGCTGATCCGCTGGTTATGTGACTACCACAATCTCAACGAAGACGAGCTGCGTAATAGCCTGTACTGGCATCAGGATAATGATGCGGTAAGCCATCTGATGCGCGTCGCCAGCGGTCTGGATTCACTGGTGCTGGGCGAGCCGCAGATTCTCGGTCAGGTGAAAAAAGCCTTTGCGGATTCGCAAAAAGGGCATTTGAAGGCCAGTGAACTGGAGCGTATGTTCCAGAAGTCGTTCTCCGTGGCGAAGCGTGTGCGAACCGAAACCGACATTGGTGCCAGTGCGGTTTCTGTTGCTTTCGCAGCCTGCACCCTTGCACGTCAAATCTTTGAGTCCCTTTCCACCGTCACCGTGATGCTGGTGGGCGCGGGCGAAACCATCGAACTTGTGGCGCGCCATCTGCGCGAGCATAAAGTGAAAAAGATGATTATCGCGAACCGCACCCGCGAACGTGCGCAGGTTTTGGCGGATGAGGTGGGCGCAGAAGTGGTTGCGCTGAGCGACATCGATGAACGTCTGAAAGAGGCGGACATTATTATCAGTTCTACCGCCAGCCCCCTGCCAATCATCGGTAAAGGGATGGTGGAGCGCGCGCTGAAGTCGCGTCGAAATCAGCCGATGCTGTTGGTGGATATCGCCGTCCCGCGTGATGTTGAACCGGAAGTCGGTAAACTGGCGAACGCCTATCTTTACAGCGTTGACGACCTGCAAAGCATCATTTCGCACAACCTCGCTCAGCGTAAAGCGGCGGCGGTACAGGCGGAAACCATTGTTGAGCAGGAAACCAGCGAGTTTATGGCCTGGCTGCGCGCGCAAAGCGTCAGCGAGACCATCCGCGAGTATCGCGGGCAGGCGGAGCAGGTGCGTGATGACCTGACTGCCAAAGCGTTAGCGGCCCTTGAACAGGGCGGCGACGCACAGGCTATTATGCAGGATCTGGCGTGGAAACTGACCAACCGCCTGATCCATGCACCAACCAAATCTCTTCAACAGGCTGCCCGTGACGGGGATGATGAACGCCTGACTATTCTGCGCAACAGCCTCGGGCTGGAATAGCGCCCTATACCCATTTTCTAAGACAAGGTGCACTTACGCCTATGAAGCCTTCTATCGTCGCTAAACTGGAAGCTCTGCACGAGCGCCATGAAGAAGTCCAGGCGCTGCTCGGGGATGCCGGGACCATTGCGGACCAGGAACGTTTTCGCGCACTCTCGCGTGAGTACGCGCAGTTAAGTGATGTTTCTAAATGCTTTACCGACTGGCGACAGGTTCAGGAAGACATCGAAACCGCGCAGATGATGCTCGACGATCCTGAAATGCGCGAGATGGCGCAGGAAGAGTTACAGGATGCGAAAGCGCGTTCTGAAGAGATGGAGCAACAGCTTCAGGTGCTGCTGCTGCCAAAAGATCCGGACGACGAGCGTAACGCGTTTGTGGAAGTCCGCGCCGGTACCGGCGGTGATGAAGCGGCGCTGTTTGCCGGGGATCTGTTCCGCATGTACAGCCGCTACGCTGAATCGCGTCGCTGGCGCGTGGAAATCATGAGCGCTAACGACGGCGAGCATGGTGGCTATAAAGAGGTTATCGCCAAGATCAGCGGCGACGGCGTGTATGGTCGTCTGAAGTTTGAATCTGGCGGTCATCGCGTGCAGCGCGTGCCTGCTACGGAATCTCAGGGGCGTATTCATACCTCTGCCTGTACAGTGGCGGTGATGCCAGAGCTGCCGGAAGCGGAACTGCCGGACATCAACCCGGCGGACCTGCGCATCGACACTTTCCGCTCCTCTGGTGCGGGCGGCCAGCACGTTAACACCACCGATTCCGCTATCCGTATTACTCACCTGCCAACCGGTATTGTGGTGGAGTGTCAGGACGAGCGTTCGCAGCATAAAAACAAAGCCAAAGCCTTGTCCGTGCTGGGTGCGCGTATCCACGCGGCCGAAATGGCGAAACGCCAGCAGGCGGAAGCATCGACGCGTCGTAACCTGCTGGGCAGCGGCGATCGCAGCGACCGTAACCGTACCTACAACTTCCCGCAGGGCCGCGTGACCGACCACCGCATTAACCTGACGCTTTACCGTCTGGACGAGGTGATGGAAGGGAAGCTGGATATGCTGATTGAGCCTATCGTGCAGGAATACCAGGCCGACCAGCTGGCGGCGCTGTCCGAGCAGGAATAATGGATTTTCAGCGCTGGTTACGTGAGGCCGCCGGTGAGCTTTCCGCAAGCGAAAGCCCAAAACGCGACGCCGAAATTTTGCTGGAGCATGTAACGGGTAAAGCCCGTACGTATCTGCTGGCATTCGGTGAGACGCCACTGACCGCTGAGCAGCAAGCGCAGCTCGCTACGCTGCTTGCCCGCCGTAAAAACGGTGAGCCGGTGGCGCATCTTGTCGGTGAACGTGAGTTCTGGTCGCTCCCGCTTTATGTCTCAGCGGCAACGCTGATTCCGCGCCCGGATACCGAATGTCTGGTGGAGCAGGCGCTGGCGCGTTTGCCGGCTGCGGCCAGCCGCATTCTCGATCTCGGAACAGGAACGGGTGCTATTGCGCTGGCGCTTGCCAGCGAGCGTCCGGATTGCGATGTGACGGCAGTGGATGTGATGCCTGACGCGGTGACCCTGGCGCAGCGTAACGTGGCGCGTCTCGGGCTGACTAACGTGACCGTGCTGCAAAGCAGCTGGTTTAGCGCGCTGGAGACTCGCTCGTTCGAGATGATCGTCAGTAACCCGCCGTATATTGACGAACACGACCCGCACCTTGCGCAGGGCGATGTTCGTTTCGAGCCATTGACGGCGCTGGTTGCGGCTAACGCAGGGTTAGCCGATCTTGATCACATAGTGACAACGTCACGGCAACATTTACTTCCCGGCGGCTGGCTGCTGGTGGAACATGGCTGGACGCAGGGGGAAGCCGTACGTGCGCTGTTTACGCAAGCGGGTTATACCGCAGTGGAAACCTGCCGCGACTACGGCGGTAATGAACGGTTGACGCTAGGCCAGTGGGCGTGAAGCAAGGCTATCTGCCATTTACTGATAAAGGCGTAAGGCTGACTGAAAGGCGGTTTGGCGTTATCATCTACATTGTTTTGAGTTTTATCGCGCCCGGGGGTAGCTGTACGTTCGGGCGTTACTGGGGTAAGTCATGAAGTCCTTAGCCGATTTCGAATTTAATAAAGTGCCGCTTTGCGATGGCATGATCCTGATTTCGGAGATGATACGCGACGATTTTACGTCGCAGTACGTTTACGATGAACTGGAGAATCTGGTCAGCCTGGCGCGTGAAGAGATCAATCAGGCGCGCCCGCAGGACTGGCAATTAGAGAAGCTGCTTGAGCTTTTCTACGGCGAATGGGGTTTCTGCGACACGCGTGGCGTGTATCGCCTGTCTGACGCATTATGGCTGGACCAGGTCTTAAAAAATCGTCAGGGCAGCGCCGTTGCGCTGGGTTCTATTTTGCTGTGGGTCGCGCACCGTCTGGATATTCCACTGGTGCCGGTCATTTTCCCGACGCAGATGATCCTGCGGGCGGAGTGGCTGGACGGCGAGATGTGGCTCATTAATCCGTTTAACGGCGATACGCTGGATGAGCATACGCTGGACGTCTGGCTGAAAGGCAACATCAGCCCGGTCGCCGAGCTCTTTAACGAAGATCTCGACGAGGCCGATAACGCCGAAGTGATCCGCAAGCTGCTGGATACGCTGAAATCAGCGCTGATGGAAGAGCGTCAGATGGAGCTTGCCTTGCGTGCCAGCGAAGTGCTGCTGCAGTTTAATCCGGAAGATCCCTACGAAATTCGCGACCGCGGGCTTATCTATGCCCAGCTCGACTGCGAACACGTTGCGCTGAACGATCTGAGCTATTTCGTTGAGCAGTGCCCGGAAGATCCGATTAGCGAAATGATTCGCGCGCAGATCAACGCGATCTCGCACAAACAAATTACACTGCATTAATCTTAATTCCGATTCACACCTGAATAAGGCGATCCTATGAAACAAAAAGTGGTTAGCATTGGTGATATCAAGGTAGCAAACGACCTGCCGTTCGTGCTGTTTGGCGGTATGAACGTGCTGGAATCCCGCGATCTCGCCATGCGTATCTGCGAGCACTACGTGACCGTGACCCAGAAGCTGGGCATCCCGTACGTGTTTAAGGCCTCTTTTGACAAAGCCAACCGCTCCTCTATTCACTCTTACCGTGGCCCTGGCCTGGAAGAGGGCATGAAGATTTTCCAGGAGCTGAAACAGACGTTTGGCGTGAAAGTGATCACCGACGTGCATGAGTCCTGGCAGGCACAGCCTGTAGCGGACGTGGTAGACGTGATCCAGCTTCCGGCATTCCTGGCCCGTCAGACGGACCTGGTGGAAGCGATGGCGAAAACCGGCGCGGTCATCAACGTGAAAAAACCACAGTTCGTGAGCCCTGGCCAGATGGGGAACATTGTCGACAAGTTTATCGAAGGCGGCAATGACAAGGTTATCCTGTGCGACCGTGGTGCAAACTTCGGTTATGACAACCTGGTCGTGGATATGCTGGGCTTCAGCGTGATGAAGAACGTCTCTAACCAGTCTCCGGTGATCTTCGACGTGACTCACGCCCTGCAGTGCCGTGACCCATTTGGTGCCGCGTCTGGCGGTCGTCGTGCGCAGGTAACCGAGCTGGCGCGCGCCGGTATGGCAACGGGTCTGGCGGGTCTGTTCATTGAAGCGCACCCGGATCCGGCTAACGCGAAATGCGATGGTCCTTCCGCACTGCCGCTGGATAAGCTGGAGCCGTTCCTGAAGCAGATCAAAGCGATTGACGATCTGGTGAAGAACTTCGACGAGCTGGATACCAGCAACTAATAAAAAAACCCGCTTCGGCGGGTTTTTTTATAGGACATATTGCCGGGTGGCGCTGCGCTCACCCGGCCTACAAAACCTGTAGGCACTGCAAGCGAAGCGCCGCTGGGCAAAGAGGCTAGGCAAATATCGTCATCAGGTACGCCACAAACAGCGCCATATGTGCCGCGCCGTTCAGCACGTTGGTGCGTCCGGTGGAGAAGGAGATCTGGCACAGCAGCAGCGAGGCCACCATCACAATCATCTCCGGCGCGCCCAGCGCAAACTGCAGTTCGTTCCCCGTCATAAAGGCAATCAGGGTCACCACCGGTACGGTGAGTGATATGGTCGCCAACACGGAGCCGAAGAACAGGTTCATTGCACGCTGCACCTGATTGTTCAACACCGCTTTCAGCGCCCCCAGTCCTTCAGGGGACAGGATCAGCAGCGCCACCAGGAAACCGGTAAAGGCCACCGGGGCGTTCAGCTCGGTCAACAGCGTCTCCAGCGGGTTGGCATTCATTTTGGTGACCGCAATGACCGCAATCAGATGCACGATCAGCCAAACCGTGTGCCACACACTGCTGTGTGCTGACGGCTTACCGTGGTGCGGGTCATCGTCGTCGCCGTCATCTTCATGTTCGTATACAAACAGGCTCTGGTGCGTTTTGGTCTGAATCAGCAGGAACACGCCGTACATGGCTGCGGAAATCAGCGCGACCAGCAGCGCCTGACCGGTGGAGAAGTTTGCACCTGGCAGCGCCATCGGGAAGACCAGCACGATAATTGCCAGCGGGAAGAGGGCAATCAGGTACTGTTTAATACCAAACAGGTTCATGTACTGGGTCGCAAATTTACGCCCGCCCAGTAACAGCGAGAAGCCCACCAGGCCGCCTGTCACAATCATAATGATGGAGTAGAGGGTATCGCGCATCAGCGTCGGGGCAGCATCGCCGGTCGCCATAAGCGCGGAAATCAGGCTGACTTCGAGAATAACAACGGAAAGACTGAGAATTAACGAACCGTACGGCTCGCCCAGACGGTGGGCTAATACGTCCGCATGGCGAACGACGCTAAATGCGCTGGTTAAAATACCGACCAGGGCAAGAATATTGATACCAACCACCATTGGCAGTGACTGACTGCTTCCCCAGAAGAGCAGCACAGCCAGTGCCAGAACCGGGAAAATGAGTGACGTCTCCTTGTGGCGGGTCTTTACCGCCTCGTGTGTTGCTGTCATGTGCTTCTCCATCAATGCAGGTGCTTGTAATTATAGATAGATTTTAAGGAGATTAAATTAACAGAAATCTGTTAAATACCTTATATTTTTTACTTAATTTTACCCTTTGTGATGTTTTTCTTCTTTGAAGTCTATAATGCCATATCTCTCATAAATAAACATTAAATAACAACGAATTATAATTTTAATTTACTCATTAATTATTGTTGGGTGGCACCATGGCATATCGTCGTCCACACTTATCTCTTTACCGAAAAGAGAGGTTAGTGATGCCCTACAAAACGAAACGCGAATTACCTGATAACGTGAAAAATGTCCTGCCTGAACACGCGCAGGATATCTACAAGGAAGCGTTTAACAGCGCCTGGGATCAGTACAAAGATAAAGACGATCGCCGGGATGATGCCAGCCGGGAAGAGACGGCGCATAAGGTCGCCTGGGCCGCAGTTAAACATGACTACGAGAAAGGAGACGATGATAAATGGCATAAAAAGAAATAGCCGTGAAATAATTCGCTGCCTTCATTTTGACTTTTCAGGCGGTTGAACTTCCGTTGTATTGCAACTGGTCCGCTAATTGCTTATCGTTATTTCACTGCTGGCAAAATGACCAGAGAAAAAATGCCGGGAAGGCGCATTACAGATGTCGCAAGGAAGCATGCAGTGGCGGAGGTGTAAAGTGTTAACGCGTGATTTCTTAATTAAGGCAGATTGTAAGACGGCATTTGGTGCTATTGAGGAATCGCTTCTCTGGTCAGCTGAACAACGTGCGGCGTCGCTTGCTGCCACGCTTGCCTGCCGCCCGGATGATGGCCCGGTATGGATTTTTGGCTACGGTTCGCTGATGTGGAACCCGGCTCTGGAATTTGTCGAATCGGCAACGGGAACGCTGCCTGGCTGGCACCGCGCATTTTGTCTGCGCCTGACGGCCGGACGCGGCAGTGCGTGTCAGCCTGGTCGCATGCTTGCACTGAAAGAGGGCGGACGCACCACGGGCGTGGCGTATCGCCTCCCGGATGCCACGCTCGAAGAGGAGCTGACGCTGCTCTGGAAGCGCGAGATGATCACCGGCTGCTATATGCCGAGCTGGTGCAAGCTGGAGCTTGACGATGGACGTACCGTCAATGCGCTGGTGTTTATTATGGATCCACGCCATCCGCTGTATGAAGCGGATACCCGCACGCAGGTCATCGCCCCGTTAATTGCCGCCGCCAGCGGGCCGCTGGGCACCAACGCGCAGTATCTCTTCTCCCTCGATCAGGAGCTGACCCGCCTCGGCATGAAGGACGATTGTCTGAATGAGCTGGTGGTAAAGGTGAGGGCGCTGCTGGAAGGGAACCCTGTCAACAGCACGCTGCGACCGGGTTTTGCCTGATAATACGCCCGGCTGGCCGGGCGTTTACTCTTATGCTGCCACGTAGCTGACGGAATGCTCCAGCGACTGACTGTGGCTGTCGATCAGCACATCCCATGTGCCGGTATACGGCACGGTAAGCCACGCTTTATCATCCTGCACGGTCAGAATATCCGCCTGGGATTGCTTTTGCGCTTTTGAACTCATGAGATGTATGCGGCAGCGTTCTGAGCAACGCACCACTACCGTATCCCCGCCGAACAGTTTCAAACTTGTTTTTACCAGTGCCATTTTTTACCCCGTAGTCTTAAACAACGCTCTCCCTGCAGCCATATCCGAGCGTGATGTTGTTCACAATTCACTCGTTGCATAACACCAAAGGGGGAGAGTCGGGATGCTGATTTTGATCAAAAAATGGCATAACGATTAAACAAAAATGACAAAATTCCTCAAAAGTTAGGCTGGCGCGCGTTTTACCCGCGAAACGCGCGCCGGAGGAACATTAAATGCGGAAATGGCCGGCCGTTTCAGCAAGGTCGCCCGCCTGGCTCTGCAGGGCTCCTGCGGCGGCGGCGGACTGCACCACCAGCTCGGCGTTCTGCTGCACCATTCTGTCGAGATGGGTCACCGCATGGTTAATCTCATGGATGCCTTTCATCTGTTCGCTGGTGGCGATGGAGATTTCGCGCATGATGCCGGAGACGCTGCCGATGCTGGAGCGGATCTCATCCATGCTTTCACCGGCCAGATGCACATAGCGCGAACCAGTCGCCACGCTATCGGTGGTGGAATCAATCAGGGATTTGATCTCTTTCGCCGCCTGGGCGCTACGACTGGCGAGGTTACGCACTTCCCCGGCTACCACGGCAAATCCGCGGCCCTGCTCACCGGCACGCGCCGCCTCGACGGAGGCGTTCAGCGCCAGAATGTTGGTCTGGAAGGCGATACCGTCGATGACGCTGGTGATATCACCAATTTTTGCGGACGCCACTTCGATGGACTGCATCGTGCTGATGGCCTGAGAAACCACTTCACCACCGCGCGCGGCAGCCGCAGACGCTTTGCTTGCCTGATCGTTCGCTTCCGCTGCCGATTCATTCGATTGCGTGACGGAGGCGGTGATCTGCTCCACCGCGCTGGCGGTCTCGCGAAGGCTGGACGCCGCCTGCTCGGTACGCCCGGAAAGATCCTGGTTGCCAGCCGCAATTTCCTGCGCGGCATTTTTCACCGACGCGCTGGCGTCACGGAGTTGTACCATCACGACGGAAAGCTTGTCGCTGAAGGCATTAAAGGCCTGCGCAATTTGCGCCACTTCATCATTGCCGCTGTCCGGCAAACGCTGGGACAGATCGTTGGTCCCGTTGGCAATGTTATGCATCGCATCACGAATGTCAGACAAGCGTTTCAGCAGACGGGCAATCAGGACGTGAACAATGGCGCCGCTCAGGAGTGCCAGGATCACCAGCGAAATCGCCGACGATTTCAGCAGGGAACGCATGCCGGAGGTGGCATCGCTGTTGTCGAGCGCGACGACCAGCAGCCAGTTTGTGCCCGGCACGGCTGAGGCAATGAAGGTTTTGTCTACATCATTCAGGGTTCCGTCGACCGGATTACCGCGCTTCAGCGCCGCAAAGTCGATCCCTTTGATCGTCTCGGCAAACGGCTTCAGGGTCAAAGCCGGATCGTTGGCGGCAATCACGGTACCGTCACTGTTCAGGAGCAGCCCGCTGCTGGCGGGTGTTGGGTGGATGCCGCGCACGTTTGCCACGACGCTATCCATGGCGACATCGCCCGCCACCACCGCTTTCAGGACGCCATTTTCTTTCACCGGTACAGCAAACGTCACCACCAGCTTTCCGGTACCGGCATCAACATAGGGTGCGGTCACTACCGGGCCGTCCGTGCTCACCACCTGCTGATACCAGGGACGAATGGTCGGATCATAATCCGCCGGGACACCCGCAGGTTCAGAAAACTTCGCCGTCTTGCTCGCATAACCCACATAGACGTTAGTGAATCCCCCCGCCTGCGCCAGTTGTTTAAACACCGGAACCGGGTCGTCAGCCAGCGCGACGCTTTGTGCGGAGGTAATCACCGTCATTTTGCTTTTGGCCCAGTCGGCAATCGCCATGTTGTGGCTGGCGCTGGTACTGGTCAATATATCGCGCTGTGACTGCTGGTTATCCTGGCGCGTGACCTGGAAGTTAATAACGGTATTGAGAAGAAGGGCGACGACAAGGCAACCTGTCGTCGTGGCGATAATACGTGCGCGAATCGATCTGAACATAAGTGAAATACCTGCTGTGTTGTTTCCATGCCTATCGGCAACCCCGCAGGTAAACTTGATGCTGAAACCGCGTCCATAAGAAAATAATATTTTTACGGGATTATTATTAAAAAGTTAATACTTTATCTGCGGTCAGCGTCCATTCGGCCAGCTCAACCAGCGTCCCGATTTCTACGCCCTCTATCAGCGGCAGAGTGGTAATCCCGCGTCCGTCGGTACAGGTCTTGCACAGTTTCACCGGCACATTTTGCGCGGTCAGGATCTCCAGCATCTGCTGAATGTTATAGCCTTCTGCCGGCTTTTGGCCCTTCAGCCCGGCGGTGACGGCATCCGACATTAAAAAAATCTGTAATGCCAGGTCGCTCTCTTTTTCACGTAGCGCAATGGCCAGACGCAGGCTGTTAAAAAGAGATTCGCTGCCGTAGGCCGCCCCGTTGGCGACGATCACAATCTTCTGCATGTTGACTCCTGTTCTTATAAAGGCACGAATATTGCTTAGTTCTCCGGAGTTTCGCTGTCCGGGAGAGTAAGCATGACATTAATGGCTGGCATTTCGCCAGGTGCAACCGAATGGCTTCAGCGCGCGAGGCTGATGCGCCGGGAGCAGCTCAGCAAGCTGGCAGAGCTGAACGTGCTGGTGCACGGCATTAGCCAACTGGTCCATATGCTACAGTGCGAGCGCGGGGCATCCAACGTCTGGCTCTGTTCACAGGGTAAGCTCTACGCGCCTGAATGCAAAGCCAGCCGGGCGCTGGTAGACGAAAATCTTGCTGCGCTGAATACGATACTTGGCAAGCAGTCCCTCCTCCCGGGGAGCGCCGTCTGCGAACGTATCGGTAATGCACTGCATACGCTGGACACACTTCCCGCGCTGCGTGACGGGGTGAGTCAACAAACCCTGACGGCCCCGCAGGCCATGGAACATTACTCCCGCATGCTTCGCCATCTGCTCAGTATCGTGCCGCAACTCAATGACAGCATTGACGATCCGCAAATCGCGGGCCGGTTTGTCGCCCTTTACAGCCTGATGCAGGGCAAAGAGCTGGCGGGACAAGAGCGGGCCCTGGGGGCGATAGGCTTCACGCAGGGTTTTTTTGATGACGTTACCCGCCAGAGACTGGTAGATCGCATTGACGGGCAGCAAGCCTGCTTTGAGATCTTCCTCTCCCACAGTCAGGCTGACGTTCAGGCCACTTTCTCCCTCAACTGCCAGCCCGACCGTGAGACGGAGCAACTCCGGCGCGTGGCCTGTACCCGCCAGCCTGCCGCGGATAATGGCCATACCGCGCTGGCGTGGTTTGCGCTGCAGACGGCGCGGCTGGAGCATCTGCGCGCGCTGGAGGAGACAATCATCGCCGATCTGATGGTCGCGGTGGATGAGCGGATTCAGCGTGACGAGGTCTATCTGCATCCTGCAGATGAACTGGAGGACCCGCTGGCGCATTACCCGGATAAACCCCTGCTGCCTCTGGTTCGCCAGCAGGCGCGCGAGATTGAGCAGCTCTCCCGTCAGCTTGCGTCGCTGCGCGATACGCTTGAGGAGCGAAAAACCATTGATAAAGCAAAAAGCGTGCTGATGACCCACCAGAATATGAGTGAGGAGCAGGCCTGGACAACGCTGCGCAAAATGGCGATGGACAAGAATCAGCGCATGGTGGATATCGCCCGGGCGCTGCTTACGGTGAAAAGCGTGTGGCAGATAACCCCAAAGGAGTAGCTGCACAATCAGTGGGCATGTTGTGCCTGATTGGGGTGCGTAATGGCGAGCAAAACCCGGCTTTCGGCCCTGAAACAGGGTGTTCAAACCTGGCATTGACTTTGCATTATTGAATTAACCATTTTTGACGGTGCGCCAACGGCGGTGCATCAGTCTTCGGGATAAAGGCGTCCAGCGGTGCTTCGGCACTGTGGGCGCTTTTTTTTGGCTTTTTTTCAGGAGTGGTCATGGCGGATTTGTCGAGACGGCGGTTTTTGCAGGCCAGCATGCTGGCGAGTGGCGCAGTGTTATTACCGGGTGTCATGCAGGCTGCCTGGGCGGCAGGCTCGGATAAACCGGAGCAGGAGACGGTACGTATCGGGTTTATCCCGCTGACCGACTGTGCGCCGGTGGTTATCGCAGCCCTGAAAGGCTTTGATAAAAAATACGGTATCACCATCGTCCCCACCAAAGAGGCGAGCTGGGCAGCGGTACGCGACAAGCTGGTGGCGGGGGAGCTGGACGCCGCGCACATTCTTTACGGTCTGCTGTACGGGCTTGAACTGGGTATTGCAGGCAAGCCGCAGCAGATGGCAAACCTGATGACGCTTAACCAGAACGGTCAGGCCATTACGCTGTCCAGCGATCTGGCGGAGAAGGGGGTTCGCGATCTTGACGGGCTGAAAACGCTGGTCGGGCAGCAGGCGCCTGGCACTTACACTTTCGCGCACACCTTCCCGACCGGAACGCACGCCATGTGGCTTTACTACTGGCTGGCGAGCGCAGGCATTAACCCCTTCGATGACGTGCGCACGGTGGTGGTGCCGCCGCCGCAGATGGTGATGAACATGCGCATTGGCAACATGGTGGGCTTTTGCGTCGGTGAGCCGTGGAACGCGAGGGCGATTAACGACCGCATTGGCTTCACCGCTGCCACGTCGCAGTCCATCTGGGCAGATCATCCTGAAAAAATTCTCGGCACGCGTCGCGACTGGGTGGAGAAAAATCCGCACACCGCCCGGGCGCTGGTGAGCGCCGTGATGGAAGCCGCGCGCTGGATTGAGGCGTCCCCGGAAAACAAACGTGAAACCGCGCAGATCCTCTCGCGACGGGCGTGGCTCAACTGCAAAGAACAGTATCTCACCGGGCGAATGCTCGGGGAATACGACAACGGCCTGGGGCAGCGCTGGCAGGACGCGCACCCGATCCGTTTCTTCAACGAGGGTGCCGTCAGTTATCCGTACCTCTCCGACGGCATGTGGTTCTTAACCCAGTTCCGCCGCTGGGGCTTGCTTAAAGCCGCGCCGGATTACGTGGGTATTGCGCAGCGCATTAACCAGACCGCGGTCTGGCAGGATGCTGCCACCGCCGTCGGCGGACTCTCGACACCCTCATCACCGTATCGCAGCAGCACGCTGATGGACGGTACCGTCTGGAACGGAACCGATCCGGAAGGGTACGCCAACCGTTTTGCCATTCACCGTAAAGGGGCCTGATTATGCCGCATCTGCAAAACACAAAACCACAAGAGAAGCCTGAGAGCGGGGAGGTGATTGTCCTGCCACCGTTACAGGTTCGTCGTCGTACGCCTGCGTTGGCGCGTCGAATGAATGATGTTTTACAGCGCGTCATTCCGGCGTTTCTGGGGCTGGGGCTGCTGGTGGTGCTCTGGCAACTGGCGGCGATAAACAGCAAAGGCTTCCCGACGCCGCTCAGCACGCTCGACTCGGCCATAACCCTGTTCGCCGATCCGTTTTATCGCGACGGGCCAAACGATATGGGCATAGGCTGGAACGTGCTTGCGTCACTGCAGCGCGTCGCCATCGGCTTTGGTCTGGCAGCGCTGGCGGGGATTCCGCTGGGCTTTCTGATTGGCCGCTTCACCTTTTTCTCGCGCATGTTCAACCCGCTAATTGCCCTCCTGCGGCCGGTTAGCCCGCTGGCCTGGCTGCCCATCGGCCTGCTGCTGTTCCAGAAAGCGGAGCCAGCATCAAGCTGGACCATTTTTATCTGCTCCATCTGGCCGATGGTCATCAACACCGCGGAAGGGGTGCGCCGTATTCCACAGGACTACCTCAACGTCGCCCGGGTACTGCAACTCTCTGAGTGGACCATCATGCGCCGCATTCTCTTTCCTGCCGTGCTGCCTGCGGTGCTGACCGGGGTACGCCTCTCCATCGGTATTGCCTGGCTGGTGATTGTCGCCGCCGAGATGCTCACCGGAGGCTTAGGCATCGGCTTCTGGATCTGGAACGAGTGGAACAACCTCAACGTCGAAAACATTCTCATCGCCATCGTCATTATTGGCGTGGTCGGGTTGCTGCTGGAGCAGGGGCTGATGCTGATTGCCCGTCGCTTTAGCTGGCAGGAAAAATAAGGAGCGAAGATGAAACCATTAATTCAGGTCCAGGGCGTGAGCCAGCGCTTTTCTACTGCCTGCGGCGAGTTTCTGGCGCTGCAAAACGTTTCGTTTGATATTCACGAGGGCGAAACCGTCAGTTTGATCGGCCACTCCGGCTGCGGCAAATCGACGCTGCTGAACCTTATTGCCGGCATTACGCTGCCGACGGAAGGTGGGCTTATCTGCGACAACCGCGAAATTGCCGGGCCGGGCCCCGAGCGCGCGGTGGTGTTTCAGAACCATTCCCTGCTGCCATGGCTCACCTGCTTTGACAACGTCGCCCTGGCGGTGGATCAGGTGTTCCGTCACACCATGAGCAAGGCTGAGCGTAAAGCGTGGATCGAGCACAACCTCGACCGCGTGCAGATGGGGCATGCCTTGCATAAGCGCCCGGGGGAGATCTCCGGCGGCATGAAGCAGCGCGTGGGCATCGCCCGCGCGCTGGCGATGAAGCCAAAAGTGCTGCTGATGGATGAACCGTTCGGCGCGCTGGATGCGCTGACGCGAGCCCATCTGCAGGACTCGGTGATGCAGATCCAGCAGGCATTGAACACCACTATCGTGCTGATCACCCACGACGTAGATGAGGCAGTACTGCTTTCCGATCGCGTGCTGATGATGACCAACGGTCCGGCGGCGACCGTCGGAGAGATCCTGCGCGTTGATCTGCCGCGTCCGCGCAACCGGGTTCAGCTGGCGGACGACAGCCGCTACCACCACATGCGTCAGCAGATCCTCCATTTCCTCTACGAAAAACAGCCGAAAGCGGCGTAACGAGGGGGCTTTGATGCGACTGGTCATTATCGGGAATGGAATGGCGGCCACCCGGCTGATTGACGGGCTAACCGGGCGGGCCTCGGGTCGTTTTGCTATCACCGTCGTCGGTGATGAGCCTGAGCATGCCTATAACCGCATTCAGCTTTCGCCGGTGCTGGGGGGCGAGAAAGCGGCAGCGGATATCTGTCTTCAGGATGAGGACTGGTACCGGGTACGTGGCGTTACGGTGCTGCGGGGCGAAAGGGCGCTTGCCGTGGACGTGGTCTCACGGGAAGTGCGAACCGCCACCCGCACGCTAGGCTGGGATGCCCTGGTATTTGCCACCGGTTCAACGCCTTTTGTTCCGCCGATCCCCGGCGGTGATGCGCCTCAGGTGTTCACGTTCCGCACCCTGGAGGATACCTGCGCCATTCAGGCAGTTTCCGGTCCGGCGGTGGTGCTGGGGGGCGGCGTGCTTGGGGTTGAGACTGCGGCAGCACTGGCACGCTCAGGTGACAACGTCACGCTCGTTCATCGCGGTCCGTGGCTGATGGAACAACAGCTGGATCAACAGGCTGGCGCGCTGCTGGAGGAGGCGCTGGCGGAACGGGGCGTGCGCTGTGAGCTTGCCTCCGGCATCTCGGCGATTAACGACAATACCGTGACGTTGCTCAATGGACGCAGTCTTGCTGCGACGCGCGTGGTGCTGGCGACCGGCGTGCAGCCCAACATTGGCCTGGCAAAGGCCAGCGGCCTTCATTGCGCGCGCGGGATTGTGGTGAATCACCAGATGCAGACCTCCGCGCCGGACATCTATGCCATTGGCGAGTGCTGCGAAATTGATGGCCAGACGTTTGGCCTGGTCGCCCCCTGTCTGGCGCAGGCCGATATCCTCACCGCACGGCTGGCGGGCGACACCACTGCGCCGTTTACCCTCACCGACAACGGTGTGCGCCTCAAGGTGACCGGCGTGGAGCTGTTCAGCCTGGGTCGCGCGGCGGAGCAGGAGGGCGACGTGGTCTGGCGTTCATGGGATCCGCTGACGCGTCACTATCGTCGCTTACTGATCCATCAGGGGACGCTGGCTGGCGTGCTGCTGATGGGAGATTGCCGCCACGCGGCGACATTTACCGATTTACTGGCAACGGCTGCGCCCGCACACGCGGACTGGCTGTTCGATCGATTCACTACGCAACCGCAGGTTGCAGGACAGAACGCTATGACAAAACCTACTCTGGTGGTGGTTGGGCACGGTATGGTCGGCCATCATTTTCTCGAAGATTGCGTTAACCGCAACTTACATCAGCAGTATCAGATCGTGGTCTTTGGTGAAGAGCGCTATGCCGCCTATGACCGGGTGCATCTGTCCGAGTATTTTGGCGGCCGCAGTGCGGATTCGCTCTCGCTGGTGGCAGGGGACTTTTTTGCTGATAACGACATTGAGCTGCGCCTGTCGCAGCAGATTGTCGCCATTGACCGCGACGCGCGCGTGGTGCGTACCGCCAGTGGGCATGAAACGCACTGGGATAAACTGGTGCTGGCGACCGGCTCATACCCGTTTGTCCCGCCGGTACCGGGTAACGATCTGCCGGGCTGTTTTGTCTACCGCACGCTCGACGATCTCGACAACATTGCGGCCCATGCGGCGGGTGCGCGTCGCGGGGTCGTCATCGGCGGCGGGCTGCTGGGGCTGGAGGCAGCAAACGCCCTGAAACAACTCGGGCTCGATACTCACGTGGTGGAGTTTGCGCCCAATCTGATGGCGGTTCAGCTCGATAACGACGGCGCGTCGATGCTGCGCAAGAAAATCGAGGCGCTGGGCGTGGGCGTTCACACCGCTAAAGCCACCACGGAAATTGCGTCGACGGATGACGGGCTGGTGCTGCGCTTTGCCGATGGCGAAGCGCTGGAAACGGACCTGGTGGTCTTTTCTGCCGGTATCCGTCCGCAGGACGCGCTGGCGCGCAGCAGCGGGCTGGCTATCGGCGAGCGCGGCGGGATCTGCATTGACGATGGCTGCCAGACTTCCGACCATGACGTGTTTGCCATTGGCGAATGCGCGTTGTGGGAAGGGAAAATCTTTGGACTGGTTGCCCCGGGCTACCAGATGGCACGCGTGGCCGCCGCCGCGCTGGCAGGGGAGGATAAAACCTTCACCGGCGCGGATATGAGCACCAAACTCAAGCTGCTGGGCGTGGATGTGGCGTCGTTTGGCGACGCTCACGGGCGCACGCCGGGGGCGCTGAGCTACCAGTGGACGCACGGCCCGCAGCAAATCTACAAGAAAATCGTGGTCAGCCACGACAGCAAAACGCTGCTCGGCGGCGTGCTGGTGGGGGACGCCAGCGAATACGCCACGCTGGTGCAGATGATGCTCAATGGAATCAGCCTGCCGAAAGCGCCGGAAACCCTGATATTACCCGCATCCTCAGGCAGCGCGCCAAAAGCGCTGGGCGTGGCGGCGCTGCCGGAAAGTGCGCAGATCTGTTCGTGTCATAACGTCAGCAAGGGCGATATTTGCCAGGCCGTGAGCGCGGGCGCAACGGATATCGGTGCCATCAAACAGTGCACTAAAGCGGCGACCGGTTGCGGGGGCTGTAGTGCGCTGGTGAAGCAGGTGATGGAGTTTCAGCTTGCTGAACAGGGCGTGGAGGTGAAAAAGGATATCTGTGAACACTTCCCCTGGTCACGCCAGGAAATTTACCACCTGGTGCGCGTCAACCATATCCGCACCTTTGACCAGCTCATCAGCCGCTACGGTCAGGGACACGGGTGCGAAATCTGTAAGCCGCTGGTCGGGTCCGTGCTGGCTTCCTGCTGGAACGAGTATCTGCTTAAACCGACGCATCTGCCGCTGCAGGACACCAACGACCGTTACTTTGCCAATATTCAGAAGGACGGAACCTATTCCATCGTGCCGCGTATGCCCGCCGGGGAAGTGACCGCCGACGGGCTGATCGCCATCGGCCAGATTGCAAAGCGCTATAGCCTTTACAGCAAAATCACTGGCGGGCAGCGTATTGACCTCTTTGGCGCCACTCTGGAACAGCTACCGGAGATCTGGCAGGCGCTGGTGGAAGCCGGATTTGAGACCGGCCACGCTTACGGGAAATCTCTGCGCACGGTGAAATCCTGCGTTGGGTCGACCTGGTGCCGCTATGGCGTGCAGGACTCCACCGGCCTCGCGGTCAAACTGGAGCACCGTTACAAAGGCCTGCGCGCGCCGCACAAAATCAAAATGGCGGTTTCCGGCTGTACCCGCGAGTGTGCCGAGGCGCAGAGCAAAGACGTGGGCGTCATTGCCACCGATAAAGGCTGGAACCTCTACCTGTGCGGCAACGGCGGCATGAAGCCGCGCCATGCGGATCTTTTCGCCAGCGATCTGGACGATGAAACGCTGATCCGTACCGTTGACCGGTTCCTGATGTTCTACATCCGCACGGCGGATCGCCTGCAGCGCACCAGCACCTGGATGGACAACCTGGAAGGCGGCCTCGACTATCTGCGCGAGGTGATCCTCGAGGACAGTCTGGGTATTGCCGACGAACTGGAGCAGGAGATGGCCCGGGTGGTAGAAACCTACCAGTGCGAATGGCAGACCACGCTCAACGATCCCAACCGTCTGGCGCTGTTCCGCACCGCTGTGAACGACACTGCCGCAGAGCAAGGCAAACGCTGGCAGGAAATCTGCGGTATCGAGGATATCCCCGAACAGGCGGGCATTGGCGCGCGTCTTGGTCACAATGCGATTGCGCTGTTCCGCTTTGGCAAAACCGTTTATGCCCTCGACGACCTGGAGCCAGGAAGCCGTGCGAACGTGCTTTCTCGCGGCATTCTTGGCGATGCGGCGGGGGAGCCGGTGGTGATCTCTCCGCTTTATAAACAGCGCATTCGTCTGCGCGATGGCTGTCAGGTTGAAAATGGTGAGCCTGCGGTACGCGCCTGGCCGGTGAAAATTGAAAACGGCAAAGTGTGGGTCGGTAACGATGCCCTGGTCATGCGTGCGGAGGCTTCATGACAGAAACCCGGACAACATGCCCCTACTGCGGGGTGGGCTGCGGCGTGGTCGCCCGCGTGGAAGGCGGCGTGGTCAGCGTTCGGGGAGATGAAACCCATCCGGCGAATTTTGGTCGCCTGTGCGTGAAAGGGGCCGCCCTGGGGGAGACAACCGATTTACAGGGGCGGCTTTTGCGCCCGGTCCTTGACGGTAATGAGGTGGACTGGACGCAGGCACTGGAGGCGGCAGGTGAACGGCTCCAGCTCATTATCGACACATGGGGGCCGCAGGCGGTGGCGTTCTACGCGTCCGGCCAGCTGTTAACCGAGGATTACTACGCCGCTAACAAGCTGATGAAGGGGTTTATCGGGGCGGCGAACATTGATACCAACTCCCGGCTCTGCATGTCGTCAGCGGTGGTGGGTTATAAACGTGCCTTCGGTGAGGACGTGGTGCCGTGCAGTTACGAGGACGTGGAGAACAGCGATCTGGTGGTACTGGTGGGCTCGAATGCCGCCTGGACGCACCCTGTTCTGTACCAGCGGCTGGTGCAGGCAAAGCAAACCAATCCGCAGATGAAGGTGGTGGTGATTGACCCGCGTGAAACGGCTACCTGTGATATCGCTGACCTGCATCTGGCGCTAAAACCCGGCAGCGATGCGGGGCTGTTTGTGGGGTTGCTCAATGTGATCCAGGGAACCGACGCGTGGCCGATGGCCCGCGTGGCGGCGTTTTGCGACCTTCCTGTGCAGGATATTGGTGTGTTTTATGACTGGTTTGTCACCGCGCCACGCGCGATCACGCTCTACACCATGGGGATCAATCAGTCATCGAGCGGTAGCGACAAGTGTAACGCCATCATCAACGTCCATCTTGCCAGCGGAAAATTCAACCGCCCGGGCTGCGGTCCGTTTTCGCTGACCGGACAGCCAAACGCCATGGGCGGACGAGAAGTGGGCGGGCTGGCAAATCAGCTGGCGGCGCACATGAGCTTTGAGCCGGACGACCTTTCGCGGGTGGCGCGTTTCTGGGGAACGGAAAGGCTGGCGCAGACGCCAGGCCTGATGGCGGTTGAACTGTTCGATGCCATTGCCCGTGGCGAAGTGAAGGCGGTGTGGATCATGGGCACCAACCCAGCGGTCTCGCTGCCGGACAGTCACGCCGTATGTCAGGCGCTGGCAGGCTGCCCGCTGGTGATTGTTTCTGAGGTCATGAACGATACCGACACCAGCCGGTTCGCCCATATCCGTTTTCCGGCGCTGGCCTGGGGGGAGAAGGACGGCACTGTGACCAATTCCGAGCGGCGTATTTCGCGCCAGCGCGCCTTTCTGCCTGCCCCGGGAGAGGCAAAACCGGACTGGTGGATCGTCGCGCAGATTGCAAAACGGCTGGGGCACGGCGATGCCTTTGCCTGGCAACATCCGCACGAGATTTTTTGCGAGCACGCGGCGCTGACGGCCTTTGAAAATGACGGCACGCGGGCATTGAACCTGCATGACCTGGCTGAACTTACCCGCGAAGCGTGGGAGCGGCTGGAGCCGTATCAGTGGTCAACGGGGGATTTTCCGCGTCGAAACCTGGTGCCGGTCGATCCGGTCCAGCACGGTGCGGCGGTCAGCACGCTGTACCCGGTGATCCTCAATACCGGACGCATCCGCGATCAATGGCACACCATGACCCGGACGGGGTATATGTCCCGGCTGATGCAGCATATCGCGGAGCCGTTTGTTGAGGTCTGCGCCAGCGATGCCGTGCGGTTCTCGTTGTGTGATGGCCAGCTGGCGCGGATCAGTTCGCCGCGCGGCGTGATGGTCGCCAGAGTGCGAGTCAACCGCGGCATCCGGCAAGGCGAGGCGTTTGCCCCGATGCACTGGAACGCCGTGTTTGCCCGTCAGGGAAAGGTGAATGCGCTGGTGGAAGGGCGCTGCGATCCGGCGTCTGGCCAGCCGGAGAGCAAACAAACCGCCGTTCGGATCATGCCCTGGCTGCCCGTCTGGCAAGGGGTGCTCTATACCCACGAACAGCCGGCGTTACCATCCTGGGTTCACTGGTGGCGTAAAGCCTCGCATCTGACGGTATCAGGAGATAAACCGTTGCTGTCGTGGGTCATGAACTACGCCAGCAGCCGGGGCTGGCAGTTACAGGTTGCTCAAACCGGCGAACGCAGTAGCGTGCTGGCCTGGCATGAAGGTCAGCTGATGCTCGGCTTCTGGGAAGGCACCACGTTACCGGAGCTGGTACACCCGATCATTGACGCTGCTTTTCGCTCCCCCCCACGACGCCTGCAGAGCGTCATGCGCTGCTGAACGGGCAGGGTGTGGAGGAGACGGTGGATCCGGGACGCATTATCTGTAGCTGCTTCAGCGTCGGAGAAAATGCGATTCGGGAGGCGATAGCCGGAGGGTGTGAAAGCGTCGCCGCGCTGGGGGCAACGTTACGGTGCGGCACGAACTGTGGCTCCTGCGTTTCGGAGTTGAAAGGACTGTTTGGATAATGGTGTAAGGGCGTCGGGTGGCGGAGCCGCCACCCGACAATCAGTTTCAGGATAATCCTGAAATTTCCGCCAGAACTGCATTTCCAGGCTTATCGCGTTAACATAATAAGAGTTTATCCATAAACACAGGTTCTTTTTTACGACGTTGATGGTTGTATCGTCCCGCATTCGTTTTCTGCTCTTACTCCCCCTTCTTACGGCCGGAGCCGTTCACGGTGCGCCGCGTTCCTTTATCCAGCAGGCACAAAATCCTTTTGATAATAACGGGGATAATCTGCCCGACCTGGGTATGGCTGCTCCCTCAGGGGAAGGGGAAAAGCACCTGGCCGAAATGGCGAAAGCCTTTGGTGAAGCCAGTATGACCGACAACGGCCTGACAACGGGCGAGCAGGCGCGTCAGTTTGCCTTTGGTCAGGTGCGCGACGCGGTGAGCGGCGAAGTGAACCAGCAGATTGAGTCCTGGCTGTCGCCCTGGGGGAACGCCAGCGTCAATTTACTGGTCGATAACGCGGGCAAATTTAACGGCAGCAGCGGGAGCTGGTTTATCCCCTGGAATGATAACAACCGTTACCTGAGCTGGAGCCAGATTGGCCTGACGCAGCAGACGGATGGCCTGGTCAGTAACGCCGGAATCGGCCAGCGCTGGGTCGCCGGAAAATGGCTGCTGGGCTATAACACCTTCTACGATAATCTGCTGGACGAAAACCTGCAGCGTGCCGGACTGGGCGCCGAGGTGTGGGGGGAGAATCTGCGCCTGTCAGCGAACTATTACCAGCCGTTTGCCGGATGGCGCGACAGGTCTGATGTTCAGGAACAGCGAATGGCGCGGGGATATGATGTCACCGCCAAAGCCTGGCTGCCGTGGTTTCATCACCTGAACACCAGCGTCAGCGTCGAGCAGTATTTTGGCGACAACGTTGATCTCTTCAACAGCGGAACCGGCTATCACAACCCGGTGGCGGTCAATCTTGGGCTTAACTATACCCCGGTTCCGCTGGTCACGTTGACCGCCGCGCATAAGCAGGGTGAAAGCGGCGAAAGCCAGAATAACCTCGGCCTGAAGCTTAACTACCGCTTTGGCGTGCCGCTGGTAAAGCAACTCTCCGCCAGTGAAGTTGCGGCCACGCGTTCTCTGCGTGGCAGCCGCTATGATTCCCCCGAGCGCAACAGCCTTCCGATTATGGAGTTCCGCCAGCGTAAAACGCTGTCCGTCTGGCTGGCAACGCCGCCGTGGGATCTGAAAGGGGGGGAAACCGTCATGCTGAAGCTACAGATTCGTAGCACGCACGGCATCCGTCAGATCCACTGGCAGGGCGATACCCAGGCACTGAGCCTGACGTCGCCCGGAAAGGGTAACAGCAGCGACGGCTGGAGCGTGATTATGCCTGCCTGGAATGAGGCAGAAGGCGCGACAAACCGCTGGCATCTTTCGGCGGTAGTGGAAGATGAGAAGGGCCAGCGCGTCTCGTCCAATGAGATCACGCTTGCGGTGGTGCAGCCGCTGATCGCTATACCTGACGACGACCCGCGCTGGAAGCTGCTGCCGGATGAGTAATCCTTAAAAAATGCGTTCCTGATGTACCCACACGGCGGCCTCAACGCGGGATTTTAACTTCATTTTCTTCAGCATATGCTTCACATGCACTTTGACCGTGCTTTCGGTGATATCCAGACGGCGGGCGATCATTTTATTCGGCAGCCCCTGGGCGATTAGTTTGAGAATATCGCGTTCGCGCGGTGTTAACTGGCTGACGTCACGGTCAGACGTGGCGCGGTTGGCCCTCAGGCTGGCGGCCAGCACCGGCGTCAGGGCTTCACTCAGCACCATCTCGCCGGCCGCAGCCTGCTGCAGTGCTTTAAGCAGATCTTCCGGCTCCATATCTTTCAGCAGATAACCATCCGCGCCGCGCTTCAGCGCCGTGACCACATCTTCTTCATGGTTCGAGACGCTAAAGACGACGATGCGTCCGGAAAGCGATTTTTCCCGCAGCTTGTCGAGGGTCTCCAGGCCGTTCATGCCGGGCATGTTCAGATCGAGCAGGATCAGATCGGGATCGAGGGACTCGGCGAGCTCAATGCCCTGTTCCCCGTTGCTGGCTTCGCCAACCACGGTAATATCAGGTGCCATGCTGACCAGCTGTTTTACGCCAGTACGCAGCATCGGATGGTCGTCGATCAACAGGATGGATGCCGGTTCCTGATTAGTCATGGGTTTCTCCTTGAGAAGTTGTAAGCGGTTTTTCGGGAATAAAGGTGACCACGACTTCCGTGCCACCCGTCTCTCTCCGGCGAACCTGACAATCACCGCGCAGGCTTTGGGCGCGGTCTCGCATAATGATTAAACCATAGTGGTTCGTGCGCTCGGCATTTTCCGGCACGCCGCGGCCGTTGTCGTGAACCGTGAGTCTGACCTGGTTAGCGTGCTGGCTGACGGTGACCGTGACCGCCGTCGCTTCCGCGTGTTTAAGCACGTTGCTGAGTGCTTCACGGGCGATCTGCAGTAGATGAATAGCCTGATGTGACGGGACAAACCGCGGCGGCAGCTGGTAATCCAGCTTCACCGGGAACCCCAGCCGGGCGCTAAACTCCTGACAGCTGGCTTCCAGCGCCGGACGCAGGCCCGGCTCGGTCAGCTGCAGGCGGAAGGTGGTCAGCAGCTCACGCAGCTGTACCCAGGACGTATTCAGCTCGTTGCGTATCTGGCTGAGCAGCTGTTTATTACTGTCCGGCATCTGCGCATCCTGCATCTGCAGGCAGCTTACCTGCATTTTCATACAGGAGAGCGATTGGGCGATTGAGTCATGCAGCTCGCGGGCGATGGTGGCGCGTTCTTCCATAACGATCAGCTGCTGCTGTTTTTCCTGATGCCTGTCGAGCGCCAGCGTGGCCGTTAGCTGTTCAACCAGCGTATCAACCAGCTGTTGCTGATCGTGGCTCAGGTGACGCCCGGCGGGCAGGGTCGCCAGCAGAATACCGTACTGGGTATGGCTGTCCGTTAGTCGCCATTTCAGCGTCGTGCCGCCAGTGGTCGACGGCGGCAGGCCGCGAGGGCATAAATGACAGCCTTTATCATCACAGGACATGTCGGACTGACAGGTAAACTCCTGATGATTATCTTCATCTTCCACGTCGTAAACTCGCAGTTCCAGGTCATGCAGCAGGGTCAGATTTTGCAGGCCATTCAGCACCGGGGAGAGGCGTTCACAGAGCGGCACCTGCATGTGCAGCCGGCGGTTGGCCTGCCACAGGAAAGAGAGGATTTCGTTTTTCTGCTCCAGCCCGGCCGTTTTTTCCTGTACGCGCTGCTCAAGCACCGCGTAGCTTTCGGACAGCTCTGCCGACATGGTGTTGAGCGCCTGGCCGAGCATCGCCATTTCGTTGCGTCCGCTGATGTGCGTGCGCTGGGTAAAATCCCGGGCGGTAACCGCCCGGGCCATGGCCAGCAGTTGTTTCCACGGATTCAGCAGCCGCGCGCGAAGCCAGATAATGGTGAAGATCAGCAGCAGGCCCATAAACATCGCCATGGCACGGTGTACCATCACCACCCGATCGATGCGTAATTCAGTGGTTTGGTCAAAAGAGGAGACCAGGGCATCAATGCGTGAGACAAAACCCGCCACGTCCTGCGCGACCGTCTCAGGGCTTTGCGCCTGTTTCAGTCCGGGTTCCAGTTGGGTGTGCCAGTAGCCCTGAAGGGCTTTAAGCTGGGATTGCTGACCGGCGCGGATGGCTGCATTTTCCAGTTCAGGGCTGAAAGCCGTGCGCTCCATTTCATCAATGAGAGGCTGGTCGTCCTGCGTCAGAGGCACCGACGCCAGCAGACGGTAACTCTGCATGCGTAGTGAGCCTGCCTCATTGATGGCATGCGCATTACCCTGTACCCCTTGTACCAGCCAGCCGGAAATCGCCATGCCGGTCACGCCGAGTGCGGTGGACAGCAAAACGATCAGGGCTAACTGATTGACGAGTGTCAGTGGTGATAAACATCTTTTTAACATAGAGTTGCCGGGCTCCTGACGTGGCCTGCTTGCAGGAATGGCGCTATTCTGGTGCATACCCTGGAGTATACCCATACCTATAAATGATTACTCCTAAATTGCCAGTGGAGTATGCATCTGAGGGTAGGGGGAGCAGGGACGCGTCAGCGCCGTGAAAAACAACGTCTTTTTGACCTGATTTGCCTACTCACTAAGGATAAGACCTTTTTTCGTGCCGCAAATCCTCGCACTTTTCCTTTGATTTATATCAACTTACCGCCGCTCTAAAACCCTAATGTTTGCAGCATCATTCGAGAATCAGAGGTGTCTATGAGTCACTCATCCGCTCCCGAAAGGGAAAATGGTGCCGTTATTACAGACTGGCGTCCAGAGGATCCGGCGTTCTGGCAACAGCGCGGCCATCGTGTAGCAAGCCGGAATCTGTGGATTTCCGTTCCGTGTCTGTTATTAGCGTTTTGCGTATGGATGTTGTTTAGTGCAGTGGCGGTAAATCTGCCAAAAGTTGGGTTTACGTTCACAACCGATCAGCTGTTTATGCTGACCGCGTTGCCGTCACTGTCTGGCGCGCTGCTGCGCGTTCCTTACGCCTTTATGGTGCCGGTCTTTGGTGGCCGTCGCTGGACGGCATTCAGTACCGGGATCATGATCGTGCCTTGCGTGTGGCTCGGCTTCGCGGTGCAGGATACGTCCACGCCGTTTAGCGTGTTCGTGATCATCTCCCTGCTGTGCGGTTTTGCGGGTGCGAACTTCGCCTCCAGTATGGCGAACATCAGCTTCTTCTTCCCGAAAGCGAAACAGGGTGGCGCGCTGGGCATTAACGGTGGTCTGGGCAACATGGGCGTGAGCGTGATGCAGCTGATCGCGCCGCTGGCGATCTCGGTGTCCATTTTTGCTGCCTTTGGTGGCGGTGGCGTTGAACAGGCGGATGGTTCTTCCCTCTACCTGCAGAACGCCGCCTGGATTTGGGTGCCGTTCCTGGTGGTCTTCACCCTGGCAGCGTGGTTCTTTATGAACGATCTGTCTGCGTCGAAGGCGTCACTGAGTGAACAGCTGCCGGTGCTGAAACGTGGACACCTTTGGGTGATGGCGCTGCTGTATCTGGCCACCTTCGGGTCGTTTATCGGTTTCTCTGCCGGTTTCGCCATGCTGTCGAAAACCCAGTTCCCGGACGTGCAGATCCTGCAATTCGCCTTCTTTGGTCCATTTATTGGCGCGCTGGCTCGCTCACTGGGCGGCATGGTTTCTGACCGTCTGGGCGGTACCCGCGTGACGCTGGTGAACTTTGTCGTGATGGCTGTCTTCTGTGCGTTGCTGTTCCTGACGCTGCCAGCGGACGGACAGGGCGGAAACTTCATCGCCTTCTTCGGCGTGTTTATGGTGCTGTTCCTGACGGCCGGTTTGGGGAGTGCGTCCACCTTCCAGATGATCTCCGTGATCTTCCGTAAGCTGACGATGGATCGCGTGAAAGCGCAGGGTGGAAGCGAAGAGCAGGCGATGCGTGAAGCGGCGACGGATACCGCTGCTGCGCTGGGCTTTATCTCTGCCATCGGCGCCATTGGCGGCTTCTTTATCCCGAAAGCGTTCGGTATTTCGCTTGACCTGACCGGTTCCCCGGCGGGTGCGATGAAAGTGTTTCTTGTGTTCTATATCGCCTGCGTTGTGATTACGTGGCTGGTATATGGCCGTAATACCAAGAAAAATAAGTAAGTGTGATTATCCGTTTGCGCGGCCTTGGGGCCGCGTTTTTTTTGATCTGGAAGTAGTTACAACATACTGGTGGGTTTGCACAGAAGCGCACCGGTAACACTGTGATCGCCGTCGCCTTGCAGGGAGGTCTACCCCTTAATACCTGAGATGTTAAATTTTGCCGTGGTTATTGTACGACGAAATGAAAATGTCATTAAAAATCATATTATTATGAATTTTTAAAATCTACCACTTTGGTGGTATTTGGCCTAACCCCACCCCTGAAAGTCCCTCGTCGCCTTGATCGTTATCAATTCTCCTCCTCTTTCAGAGCGTTACCTTCGCTGCAAATCAGCAATGTCGATTTAGAGAGCCACAGGCTCCACACAGGAGATACCCGATGAGCAAATTTTTGGACCGGTTTCGCTACTTCAAACAGAAGGGTGAAACTTTTGCCGATGGGCACGGCCAGGTTCTGGATACCAACCGGGACTGGGAAGACGGTTACCGTCAACGCTGGCAGCATGACAAAGTTGTCCGTTCTACCCACGGCGTAAACTGCACTGGCTCATGTAGCTGGAAGATTTTCGTTAAAAACGGTCTGGTGACCTGGGAAATGCAGCAGACCGACTATCCGCGCACCCGCCCGGATATGCCGAACCACGAACCGCGCGGCTGCCCGCGTGGCGCCAGCTACTCCTGGTATCTCTATAGCGCTAACCGTCTGAAATACCCGTTGATGCGTAAGCGTCTGATGAAAATGTGGCGTGAAGCGAAAGTGCAGCACAGCGATCCGGTTGATGCCTGGGCGTCCATCATCGAAGATGCGGATAAAGCGAAAAGCTTTAAGCAGGCTCGCGGCCGCGGTGGCTTTGTTCGTTCCTCCTGGAAAGAGGTGAACGAGCTGATTGCCGCCTCTAACGTCTACACTGTCAAAACCTACGGCCCTGACCGCGTGGCAGGCTTCTCGCCGATCCCGGCGATGTCGATGGTCTCTTACGCCTCCGGCGCGCGCTATCTGTCACTGATCGGCGGCACCTGTCTGAGCTTCTACGACTGGTACTGCGACCTGCCGCCTGCGTCTCCGCAGACATGGGGCGAGCAAACCGACGTGCCGGAATCTGCTGACTGGTACAACTCAAGCTACCTCATCGCCTGGGGCTCTAACGTTCCGCAGACCCGTACCCCGGACGCGCACTTCTTTACCGAAGTCCGCTACAAAGGGACCAAAACCGTTGCGATCACCCCGGACTACGCGGAAATTGCCAAACTGTGTGACCTGTGGCTGGCACCGAAACAGGGTACCGACGCCGCGATGGCGATGGCGATGGGCCACGTTATGCTGCGCGAATTCCACCTCGATAAACCAAGCCAGTATTTCACCGACTATGTACGTCGCTACACCGACATGCCGATGCTGGTGATGCTGGAAGAGCGTGACGGTTACTACGCCGCTGGCCGTACGCTGCGCGCCGCCGATCTGGTGGACGCGCTGGGCCAGGAAAATAACCCTGAATGGAAAACCGTTGCGTATAACAGCAACGGCGAGCTGGTGGCACCTAACGGCTCTATCGGCTTCCGCTGGGGTGAGAAGGGCAAGTGGAACCTCGAACAGCGTAACGGTACCACCGGTGAAGAGACGGAACTGCGTCTCAGCATGCTGGGCAGCCAGGACGAGATCGCCGAGGTCGGCTTCCCGTACTTTGGAGGCGAAGGATCAGAGCATTTCAACAAGGTTGAACTGAAAAATGTTCTGATGCATAAACTGCCGGTTAAACGCCTGCAGCTGGCTGATGGCTCAACGGCGCTCGTCACTACCGTTTACGATTTGACCATGGCGAACTACGGTCTGGAACGGGGTCTGAATGATGAAAACTGCGCAACCAGCTATGACGACGTAAAAGCCTACACCCCGGCATGGGCGGAGCAGATCACCGGCGTTCCTCGCGCACAGATTACCCGTATCGCCCGTGAATTTGCAGAAAACGCGGATAAGACGCACGGTCGCTCAATGATCATCGTCGGCGCGGGTCTGAACCACTGGTATCACCTGGATATGAACTATCGTGGCCTGATCAACATGCTGATCTTCTGCGGCTGTGTCGGTCAGAGCGGCGGCGGTTGGGCCCACTACGTAGGCCAGGAAAAACTGCGTCCGCAGACCGGCTGGCAGCCGCTGGCGTTTGCCCTTGACTGGCAGCGTCCTGCACGTCACATGAACAGTACCTCGTACTTCTATAACCACTCCAGCCAGTGGCGCTACGAGACGGTTACCGCGCAGGAATTGCTGTCGCCAATGGCGGATAAATCCCGCTACAGTGGCCACCTGATTGACTTCAACGTCCGTGCTGAGCGCATGGGCTGGCTGCCGTCTGCGCCGCAGCTGGGTACTAACCCGCTGCGCATCGCGGAAGAGGCGAAAAAAGCAGGAATGTCACCGGTGGATTACACCGTTAAGTCCCTGAAAGACGGCTCAATCCGTTTCGCGGCTGAACAGCCAGAGAACGGCAAAAACCATCCGCGTAACCTGTTCATCTGGCGCTCCAACCTGCTGGGCTCGTCCGGTAAAGGTCACGAGTACATGCTGAAATACCTGCTCGGTACCGAGAACGGTATCCAGGGGAAAGATCTCGGCAGGCAGGGTGGCGTGAAGCCGGAAGAGGTGGAATGGAAAGACAACGGTCTGGACGGCAAGCTGGATCTGGTGGTGACCCTCGACTTCCGTCTGTCCAGTACCTGCCTGTATTCCGATATCGTGCTGCCAACCGCGACCTGGTACGAAAAAGACGATATGAATACCTCGGATATGCATCCGTTTATTCATCCACTGTCTGCCGCGGTTGACCCGGCGTGGGAGTCGAAAAGCGACTGGGATATCTACAAAGATATCGCGAAGAAATTCTCTGAAGTGTGCGTCGGGCATCTGGGCAAAGAGACCGACGTGGTGACGCTGCCAATCCAGCACGACTCTGCGGCCGAGCTGGCGCAGCCGCTGGACGTCAAAGACTGGAAAAAAGGCGAATGTGACCTGATCCCGGGCGTGACCGCGCCGCACATCATTCCGGTGGAGCGTGATTACCCGGCGACGTACGAGCGATTTACCTCTATCGGTCCGCTGATGGAGAAAATCGGTAACGGCGGGAAAGGGATTGCCTGGAATACCCAGAGCGAAATGGATCTGCTGCGTAAGCTCAATTACACCAAAGCGGACGGCCCGGCGAAAGGCCAGCCAATGCTGAACACGGCGATTGATGCCGCAGAGATGATCCTGACCCTGGCGCCGGAAACCAACGGCCATGTGGCGGTGAAGGCGTGGGCAGCGCTGAGCGAGTTTACCGGTCGTGACCACACGCATCTGGCAACGAATAAAGAGGAAGAGAAAATCCGCTTCCGCGATATTCAGGCCCAGCCGCGCAAGATTATCTCTAGCCCGACCTGGTCAGGACTTGAAGATGAGCATGTCTCCTATAACGCCGGTTACACCAACGTTCACGAGTTGATCCCATGGCGCACGCTGTCCGGTCGTCAGTCCCTGTATCAGGATCACCAGTGGATGCGTGACTTCGGTGAAAGCCTGCTGGTGTACCGTCCGCCAATCGACACCCGCTCCGTCACCGCAGTTATGGGCGCGAAATCCAACGGTAACCCTGAAAAGGCGCTGAACTTCCTGACGCCGCACCAGAAGTGGGGGATCCACTCGACCTATAGCGACAACCTGCTGATGCTGACGCTTTCGCGCGGCGGTCCGATTGTCTGGATGAGCGAGACGGATGCCAAAGATCTGGGTATTGAAGATAACGACTGGATCGAGGTGTTTAACAGCAACGGTGCCCTGACGGCACGTGCGGTGGTGAGCCAGCGCGTACCGGCCGGGATGACCATGATGTACCACGCGCAGGAACGTATCGTTAACCTGCCGGGGTCAGAAATCACCGAACAGCGCGGCGGGATCCACAACTCCGTGACCCGTATTACGCCGAAGCCGACCCATATGATCGGGGGCTATGCGCAGCTGGCCTACGGCTTTAACTACTACGGCACCGTAGGATCGAACCGCGATGAGTTCGTGGTGGTACGTAAGATGAAGAACATTAACTGGTTAGACGGCGAAGGTAATGACCAGGTACAGGAGAGCGTAAAATGAAAATTCGTTCACAAGTCGGCATGGTGCTGAATCTGGATAAATGCATCGGCTGTCACACCTGCTCGGTCACCTGTAAAAACGTCTGGACCAGCCGTGAAGGTATGGAGTACGCCTGGTTCAACAACGTGGAAAGCAAGCCGGGTACCGGCTTCCCGACCGACTGGGAAAACCAGGAGAAGTGGAAGGGCGGTTGGATCCGTAAAATCAACGGCAAGCTGCAGCCGCGCATGGGTAACCGCGCGATGCTTCTGGGGAAAATCTTCGCTAACCCGCATCTGCCGGGCATTGAGGATTACTACGAGCCGTTTGACTATGACTACCAGAACCTGCACAACGCGCCAGAAAGCAAACACCAGCCGATCGCGCGTCCTCGCTCGCTGATCACCGGCAAGCGCATGGACAAAATTACCAGCGGTCCAAACTGGGAGGAGATTCTGGGCGGCGAGTTCGAAAAACGCGCCAAAGACCAGAACTTCGAGAACATGCAGAAGGCGATGTACGGCCAGTTCGAAAACACCTTCATGATGTATCTGCCGCGCCTTTGCGAGCACTGCCTGAACCCGGCGTGCGTGGCGACCTGCCCAAGCGGCGCCATCTACAAGCGTGAAGAGGACGGCATCGTTCTGATCGACCAGGACAAATGCCGCGGCTGGCGTATGTGCATCACCGGCTGCCCGTACAAAAAAATCTACTTCAACTGGAAGAGCGGGAAATCAGAGAAGTGCATCTTCTGCTACCCGCGTATCGAAGCAGGTATGCCAACCGTCTGCTCCGAAAGCTGCGTAGGCCGTATCCGCTACCTCGGCGTGCTGCTGTATGACGCAGACGCGATTGAAAATGCCGCGAGCACTGAGAACGAGAAAGATCTGTATCAGCGTCAGCTTGACGTGTTCCTTGACCCGAACGATCCGAAAGTCATTGAGCAGGCGCTGAAGGACGGTATTCCACAGAGCGTTATCGACGCGGCGCAACAGTCGCCGGTGTATAAAATGGCGATGGACTGGAAGCTGGCTCTGCCGCTTCATCCGGAATACCGCACGCTGCCGATGGTCTGGTACGTGCCGCCGCTGTCGCCAATCCAGTCTGCTGCCGATGCAGGCGAGCTGGGCAGCAACGGCATTCTGCCGGACGTCGAGAGCCTGCGTATCCCGGTTCAGTATCTGGCAAACCTGCTGACCGCAGGGGATACCCAACCGGTACTGCTGGCGCTGAAACGTATGCTGGCGATGCGTCACTTTAAGCGTGCGGAAACCGTTGATGGCGTTAACGATACCCGCGCGCTGGACGAGGTCGGTCTGACTGAAGCACAGGCCCAGGAGATGTACCGCTACCTGGCAATTGCCAACTATGAAGACCGTTTTGTGGTGCCGAGCAGCCACCGTGAACTAGCTCGCGAGGCCTTCCCGGAGAAAAATGGCTGTGGCTTTAGTTTTGGCGACGGTTGCCATGGGTCAGACAGCAAATTCAACCTGTTTAACAGCCGCCGCATCGACGCCATGGATGTGACCAGCAAAACGGAGCCGCACCAATGATTGAACTCGTCATTGTTTCGCGTCTGCTCGAGTATCCGGATGCTGCGCTTGCGCAGCATCAGCAGGAGCTTTTTGATGCACTCGCGTCATCTGAAAACCTGGATAAAGAGGATGCCCAGACGCTGGGCGTTTTCCTCCGCGACCTGTTAGCGCGCGATCTGCTCGACGCGCAGGCGGACTACAGCCAGCTGTTTGACCGTGGCCGTGCAACGTCGTTACTGCTGTTCGAACACGTTCATGGTGAATCCCGCGACCGGGGTCAGGCGATGGTGGACCTGATGGCTCAGTACGAGCAGCACGGCCTGATGCTCGACAGCCGCGAGCTGCCGGACCATCTGCCGCTGTACCTGGAGTATCTGGCTCAACTGCCGAAAGACGAGGCGCTGGGCGGTCTGCAGGACATCGCGCCGATCCTGGCGTTGCTCAGCGCGCGTCTTCAGCAGCGTGAGAGCCGCTATGCGGTGCTGTTCGACCTGCTGATGAAGCTGGCAAACGCCGCAGTCGACAGTGAAAAAGTGGCGGAGAAAATCGCGGATGAAGCCCGCGATGATACCCCGCAAGCGCTGGATGCGGTCTGGGAGGAAGAGCAGGTGAAATTCTTTGCTGACCAGAGCTGCGGCGAGTCTGAAATCTCCGCTCACCAGCGTCGTTTTGCCGGGGCGGTCGCTCCGCAATATTTGGATATCTCTAACGGAGGACGGCACTAATGCACTTCCTGAATATGTTCTTCTTTGACATTTACCCGTATATCGCGGGCACCGTGTTCCTGGTGGGAAGCTGGCTGCGTTATGACTACGGCCAGTACACCTGGCGTGCTGCCTCCAGCCAGATGCTGGATCGTAAGGGGATGCACGTCGCGTCTAACCTGTTTCATATCGGGATCCTCGGGATTTTTGCCGGGCACTTCCTCGGGATGCTGACCCCGCACTGGATGTACGAAGCGTGGCTGCCGATTGAGGTGAAGCAGAAGATGGCGATGATCGCGGGCGGTGCCTGCGGCGTGATGACCCTCGTCGGGGGCCTGCTGTTGCTGAAACGTCGTCTGTTCAGCCCGCGTGTGCGGGCAACGACCACCGCGGCGGACATCCTGATCCTTTCCCTGCTGGTGGTGCAATGCGCGCTGGGTCTGCTGACCATTCCGTTCTCGGCGCAACATATGGACGGCAGTGAAATGATGAAGCTGGTCGGCTGGGCGCAGTCCGTGGTGACCTTCCACGGTGGCGCGTCCGAACACCTGGATGGCGTGGCGTTTATCTTCCGCGTTCACCTGGTGCTGGGGATGACGCTGTTTGTGCTGTTCCCGTTCTCCCGTCTGGTACACATCTGGAGCGCGCCGGTGGAATACCTGACGCGCAAGTATCAGATTGTGCGTGCCCGTCGCTAATTCACCGTTTTAATACCAACCCCGCACTCGCGGGGTTTTTTTTCGCCCCAGCCCAGGTTGTTGCCCGCTGCGGCAAACAGGATTAACGCGCCACCCGCCAGCTGCGTCAGGTTCAATGCGTGTCCGAACACCAGATTATCTACAATAATTGCCACCACCGGATAGATAAACGACAGGGAGCCGGTCACCGGCGTTGGCAGTTTCTGGATCGCGCTATACAGCAGTTGATACATAATACCGGTATGGACGATGCCCAGCGTCAGCAAGATCGGCCAGGGAAAATCACCGGAGAGCGACGGCTGACTGGCAAAAGGCAGCAGCATCACCACGCCGGTCAGCACCTGGATAAAAGCGATATGCTGTGGGGCGATTGTTTTGAGTTTGCGCGCAATGATTGCCGTCAGCGCATAGAAGAAGGCCGCGGCCATGGCCAGACCAACCCCTGCGAGCCATTTACTGTTATGGGCTCCGGTCAGCTCGCTGGAGAGCAATATCACCACTCCGCCAAAGGCGAGGAACAGCCAGCCCCATTTTACCAGGCTGACGCGCTCACCTAAAAACATCCCCATCAATACCAGCATAAACGGCTGGGTGTTATATACCACGGTAGACAGGCCAATAGAGATACGTTCGTAAGCGGCGAAAAGCAGTAGCCAGTTCACAACTAATGCCACACCCCCGAGAATCGCCAGCATCAGCGTGGTGCGGCTGAGGGGACTAAAGGGCTTTTGACTGACCCGGATAAAAATAAAAAGTGTTATGGCCCCAATAAGACAGCGCCAGAAGACCACTTCCGTGACGGGCAGACCGGAGAGTAAAACAAACGCACCGATAGAGCCGGAAATTAACATCGCCAGGCTCATTTGCCAGACGCCTTTATGGAAATCACGCATTATCCACCTCCTGATTTAATGACCTTATTGTCGAAAATCGCTGTCGGGTTTTACAGGGGTGATATAAGGTGAAAGAGAGTGATGACTTTTTAAAATGAGGCAAAATCGATGGAAAACCTTCTCGATGAGATCGACAGACACATATTAACCTGCCTGGTTGAAGATGCGCGCATGTCGCTGAAGGTGCTCAGTGGCCGTATCGGTTTGACCTCACCCAGCACGGCGGAACGGCTGAAAAGGCTGGAAGAACGCGGTGTGATTCAAGGATATCGTGCGCGGGTGAATCTGGCGGCGTTGGGATATACGCTGCAGGCGCTGGTGCGCGTGCGGCCGCTGCCTGGGTTGCTGCATAAAGTCGATAAGTACATTCAGGCGATGCCGGAGTGTATTGAGAGCGACAAAGTGACCGGGGAAGATTGCTTCGTGATCAGGCTGGTGGTGCGCTCGATAGAGCAACTGGATGTGTTGCTGGACGGGCTGGCGGAACATGCGCAGTGTAATACGTCGATTGTGAAGAGTTCGCCGGTGAAGCGACGATTGCCACCGATGTAGCTGCCTGTCGCCTGCGCCTTACCCGGCCTACAACGGCTTAGTCGAAGCTTCTTATCCTTCCCCATAACGGAAATGCATGACATCGAGTGCGAGCAGATAATTCAGAGGTGTTTGGAAATGATGATGGTGGGGGAAGGATTCGAACCTTCGAAGTCGATGACGGCAGATTTACAGTCTGCTCCCTTTGGCCGCTCGGGAACCCCACCAGGGGTAATTCACATTTTGAGGTAATGCTGAGAGATGGTGGTGGGGGAAGGATTCGAACCTTCGAAGTCGATGACGGCAGATTTACAGTCTGCTCCCTTTGGCCGCTCGGGAACCCCACCACGGGGTAATGCTATTTACTGGCCCGCTTCCTGCTGGAAGCGGGGCGCATCATATCAAATGACACGCCCCTGTAAAGCGTTACCACAATAAAAATAAACTGGTTGCCTGATTTTTACACGCAAAGCTGGAAAGCTAACCAGTTCATTTCATTGTCGATTAAAGAATAATCGTTCTGTTACCGTAGACAAAGACACGCTGTGCCAGCACCTGATACAGCGCACGGCTTAACACATTCTTCTCAACGTCGCGGCCTGCGCGCATCATGTCTTCAGCCGTGTAGGTGTGATCCACGTGAATGACGTCCTGCATGATGATTGGGCCTTCGTCCAGATTGTCATTCACGTAGTGCGCGGTCGCGCCGATGATCTTCACGCCGCGCTCGTACGCCTGATGGTAAGGGCGGGCACCAATGAAGGCTGGCAGGAATGAGTGGTGAATGTTGATGATCTTGTTCGGGAAACGCGCCACGAAAGAGGGCGTCAGCACGCGCATATATTTCGCCAGCACCACGTAGTCCGGATTATGCGCTTCAATGGCTTCAGCCATCAGGTTGTCATGCTCTTCACGGGTATGGCCTTCATGGCTCACCAGTTCAAACGGAATATCAAACCGTTCAACCAGCGTGCGCAGGGTCTCGTGGTTGCCGATAACCGCGGCGATTTCAACATCCAGACCGCCGTAATTGGCTTTCATTAGCAGATCGCCCAGGCAGTGAGCTTCTTTCGTCACCAGAATCACAACGCGGCGACGGCCCGCTGGATTCAGCTCGCGCACCGAACCTTCCGGCAGCGCGCTGTCCAAATCGGCAAGCAGGGTGGTGTCGTTGAAAATACCTTCCAGTTCGGTTCGCATGAAGAAACGACCGGTACGGTGGTCAACGAACTCGTTGTTCTGCACGATATTCAGTTCATGTTTGTAGCAAATGTTGGTAATTCGTGCGATCAGCCCTTTTTGATCGGGACAGATAGTGCGCAGAACTTTACGTTGTAATGATTGCATCGCCGGGAAATCCTGTTTGTATTTGCGAAGTCTGGGTTGTCAGGCGTTACTGCCCGCAACACTTTTTAAATTTTTTACCTGAACCACAAGGGCAGGGATCGTTACGACCAAACTGTGGGCGCGTACCGTCAATATAATACCATTGCCCGCTTTCCTTTAAGAACCGGGAACGCTCGATAATGGCGCCAGGTTTATTGTTCTCGGTAAAGCGGGCGACAAAGCTGACAAAGCCTTCGTCGTCGTGACTGCCGGGTGACGATTCAAAGACGGTAAGTCCTAGCCATTGGGTATGCGTAAACCCGGCTTCGATCTCTTGTCTGAAGTCGGCGGCGTGGCAGGATGGGTGCCAGGTTTTTATCAGGTAGTCTGCGTCTTTGATCACAAAAGCAGTATACCGTGAACGCATGAGGTGTGACGGGTCCGGTGCAACCTGATTGCCAGAAAGATATCGCTGGCAACATAGGCTATACTCCAGAGCGCTACCACAGGGGCAGAGTTGAGACACGATTCTCTTCCTGGAATAAAAAATAAGGGCGTTAAACGCCTCGGGTAGCACTATGTTAACTGAGCTGTTGCGTTGACGCTATGTCAGGAATCCAGGGGAAGTAAAACAGGGCTAATGAGAAAGGTTAAAATTGGACTGGCGCTGGGCTCAGGTGCAGCCCGGGGATGGTCCCACATCGGCGTGATTAATGCCTTAAACAAGATGGGCGTTGACGTCGATATCGTTGCGGGATGTTCCATAGGATCGCTTGTCGGCTCCGCGTATGCGTGCGGCAAACTCCCGGAACTCGAAACCTGGGTACGTTCCTTCAGCTACTGGGACGTGCTTCGCCTGATGGATCTCTCCTGGCAACGCGGTGGACTGTTGCGCGGCGAACGCGTCTTTAACCAGTTCCGCCAGGTTATGCCTCTTCAGGACTTCACGGATTGTCAGATGCCTTTCGGCGCCGTCGCGACGAATCTCAGCACCGGACGCGAACTCTGGCTGACCGAAGGAGATATTCACCTTGCGGTGCGTGCCTCATGCAGCATTCCCGGGCTTATGGCACCTGTCCCCCATAACGGTTATTGGCTTGTCGATGGTGGCGTCGTTAATCCTGTTCCCATCTCTCTGACGCGTGCCATGGGGGCCGATATCGTTATTGCCGTGGATTTGCAGCACGATGCTCACCTGATGCAGCAAGACCTTATGCCGGTCAATCTCCAGAGCGAAGATGGCGAAGGCGAGAAGCTTGCCTGGCACGCGCGTTTGCGTGGAAGGATTGGGCGTCTGGCCGCACGACGCTCGGTCGCCGCACCGACGGCGATGGAAATCATGACCACCTCTATTCAGGTTCTTGAGAATCGCCTTAAACGTAACCGTATGGCTGGCGATCCTCCGGATATTCTTATTCAGCCATACTGTCCACAAATCTCTACCCTTGATTTCCATCGGGCTGAGGCCGCCATCGCAGCGGGCTCATTAGCCGTCGAAAAGAAAATAGACGAGTTGCTGCCATTTGTGCGAACAGCACGTTAAGCACCTTTTTTTGACTACTTCAGCAAAATCTGACAGGCGATAGTACCGATAGCATGCCACTATTTAGTAACTATCAGCCAGGGGAGGAACCATGACGCAGCCATTGGCCGGAAAACACATTTTGATTGTTGAAGACGAGCCCGTTTTCCGATCGCTACTGGATTCATGGTTATCCTCACTGGGCGCAAACACGTTACTGGCTGAAGATGGCATCGACGCGCTGGAAAAAATGACCAGCATTACGCCCGATCTGATGATTTGCGATATCGCGATGCCGCGCATGAACGGACTGAAACTGGTTGAACATCTGCGTAACGAGGGTGACCAGATGCCCATTCTGGTGATCTCTGCGACAGAAAACATGGCGGATATCGCCAAAGCATTGCGCCTTGGCGTCCAGGATATCCTGCTTAAACCCGTTAAAGATCTGAACCGGTTACGTGAAACGGTATTAGCGTGCCTCTATCCGAATATGTTTAATTCCCGCGTTGAGGAAGAGGAACGTCTTTTCCAGGACTGGGACGCGCTGGTAAGTGATCCGCCTGCAGCAGCCAAACTGTTGCAGAAACTTCAGCCACCCGTTCAGCAGACTATTTCACACTGCCGCGTAAATTATCGCCAGCTGGTGGCGGCTGACCAGCCTGGGCTGGTGCTGGATATTGCGCCACTGTCTGACTCTGATCTCGCGTTTTATTCTCTGGACGTAACCCGTGCAGGGGATAATGGCGTATTAGCCGCGTTGTTACTTCGTGCGCTATTTAACGGTTTATTGCAGGAACAGTTATCGCATCAGGGACAACGGCTTCCTGAGTTAGGCAGTTTACTCAAACAAGTAAACCAGCTTTTTCGTCAGGCCAATTTACCGGGACAGTTCCCGCTGCTGGTGGGTTATTACCATAGCGGTTTAAAAAATCTTATCCTCGTTTCAGCAGGTCTGAATGCGTCACTGAATACGGGCGAACACCATATTCAGGTGAGTAACGGTGTACCGCTTGGAACACTGGGTACGGCGTATCTTAATCAAATTAGCCACCGTTGTTCCTCATGGCAGTGCCAAATTTGGGGGGCTGGGGGAAGGCTACGCTTAATGTTGTCCACGGAATAAGCAACTGGAGCGTAATTTTAAGATTGCTTTACCTCTGTTTTCTCGGGAGTGCTACTATCGCAGCCCAGAATCATGCGTATTTGTCCTAATTGATCGGCAACGCGTTCTTTTCAGACCCGGACTGTAGGGCGAGGCTGATATACTCAACGCGTTATTTATTGCATAAAAGTTCAAAACTTGAACAAATCAGGAGAATTTGAATGGCTGCCCTAAATTCGAAAGTCAGAAAGGCCGTCATCCCGGTAGCGGGATTGGGGACCAGGATGTTACCAGCAACTAAGGCGATTCCTAAAGAGATGTTGCCTCTGGTTGATAAGCCATTAATTCAGTATGTCGTCAATGAGTGTATTGCAGCCGGCATCACTGAAATTGTGCTGGTTACGCATTCATCAAAAAACTCTATCGAAAACCACTTCGATACAAGTTTTGAACTCGAAGCCATGCTGGAAAAACGTGTTAAGCGTCAGCTGTTAGAAGAAGTTCAGTCTATTTGCCCTCCGCACGTCACCATTATGCAGGTGCGTCAGGGGCTGGCTAAAGGCCTGGGTCACGCGGTGATGTGTGCACACCCGGTTGTCGGTGATGAGCCGGTAGCGGTTATTCTGCCTGACGTTATTCTGGATGAATACGAATCCGATCTTTCCCAGGACAACCTGGCAGAGATGATCAAGCGTTTCGATGAAACGGGTAGCAGCCAGATCATGGTTGAGCCTGTTGATGACGTGACGGCTTACGGCGTGGTTGACTGCAAAGGCGTTAACCTTGAACCAGGCGAAAGCGTACCCATGGTTGGCGTTGTAGAGAAGCCTAAAGCCGACGTAGCGCCTTCTAATCTGGCGGTTGTGGGGCGCTATGTCCTGAGTGCTGAAATCTGGCCTCTGCTGGCGAAAACGCCTCCAGGCGCAGGGGATGAAATCCAGCTGACGGATGCTATCGATATGCTGATCGAGAAAGAGACCGTTGAGGCTTACCATATGAAAGGTAAGAGCCATGACTGCGGTAATAAGCTCGGTTATATGCAGGCTTTCGTTGAATATGGCATTCGCCACAATTCACTGGGTGAAGAATTTAAAGCCTGGCTCAATGAGAGTATGGGTATTAAGAAATAACCCCCCGGTGTAAATGTCTGAAACCGGTGTGGCGTTGCCCACCGGTTTTTTTATGCCCATAAAACGCCCCGGGGTGCCTGATTGTAAGCATAGCTATATCGATGAATAAAGCTTTATGACGTTGTGTAAGAGGATGTTTGCAATAAATTGCGGCCAAAAAAAATCCCGCCAGAAGCGGGATTTTTCTGAATTCGGCGTGATTAATCCTTGATCAGGAAGTCATCAAGCTGTTTACCTTGCTCATCCATAGCTTTCTTGATTACAGCAGGAGTGCGGCCCTGGCCAGTCCAGGTTTTAGTTTCGCCGTTCTCATCAACGTAGCTATATTTAGCAGGACGCGCAGCGCGTTTTGCTTTGGTACCGGTTTTAGCTGCAGCCATGCTGTTCAGCAATTCATTTGGATCGATACCATCAGCAATCAGCATTTCACGATATTGCTGCAGTTTACGAGTACGCTCTTCGATTTCAGCAGCAGCAGCGCTTTCTTCTTCGCGACGTTCATTAACTACAACTTCTAATTTTTCCAGCATTTCTTCGAGCGTTTCAAGGGTACATTCTCTTGCCTGCGCACGAAGAGTACGGATGTTGTTCAGAATTTTAAGTGCTTCGCTCATTGTAGTAATCTCAAACTTATAATGGGGGGTGGTTTGTTGTCCTAATAATAGAGCCATAAATTCAGTTGTGCAATAGCCAGGAATGTAAGGAATTCAAAAAATACTAAATAAAGCCGCTATTATTAATTACGCTAACTTAAATTTCCTCTTCGACTGTGTGTCGCTTGTTATCACGTTAACCTGCTTAACCCCGCCGATTGCATCTTTTTTTTGTGACATTTACCGCAGGAATTATAGTTTCGGCGGATAAATATCAGCCTTTTGTATTAGTTCCAGGCTGGGGTGTTAAGGCAGGAATAGTTAATAAATAGTGAATTTTAATGAACGCTGATGCCACTATAAAAAGAAGTGTTATGTTTGGCTCACCCTATAACATATTCACAAATGAGCTTATCTTTACTCTCTGTTTTAACGGATTATTTTCGCCAGAAGTAGCTGTTTTACACCTTTCAGCAAGGCATCTTCTGTGCGGCCTGTCGCGGAAGACCAGACAAAATATGGTACAATGAATCATCGGTAATATTACACATTGATTAGGGTTTTACGGCCAATGGCACAGCTTTATTTCTACTATTCGGCAATGAATGCCGGCAAATCTACCGCACTGCTGCAATCCTCATACAATTACCAGGAACGAGGGATGCGTACCGTTGTTTATACCGCTGAAATCGACGACCGCTTCGGTGCGGGGAAGGTGAGTTCAAGAATAGGCCTGTCTTCGCCAGCCAGATTGTTTAACCCGCAAACTGACCTGCTGAATGACATCCGCGCTGCGCATGCGTCAGAGCCTATTCATTGCGTTCTGGTTGATGAGAGCCAGTTCCTGACGCGTGAACAGGTTCATGCGCTCTCCGAAGTGGTGGATGAGCTGGATATTCCCGTTCTGTGCTACGGACTGCGTACGGACTTTCGCGGGGAGCTGTTTGCCGGGAGCCAGTATCTGCTCGCCTGGTCAGATAAGCTCGTGGAACTGAAAACTATCTGCTTCTGCGGACGTAAAGCCAGCATGGTGCTTCGACTCGATCAGGCCGGAAAACCTTATGCAGATGGGGAGCAGGTGGTGATAGGCGGCAATGAACGTTATGTCTCGGTCTGTCGTAAGCATTATAAAGAAGCGCTGTCAGTCGGCTCTCTGACGGCGATTCAGCACGACAACAGAAAATAACCTCTTTGTTATTCAGACATAAAAAAACCCGCCTGGAAGGCGGGTTTTTTTCATCAGGCTGTCAGTTAAGCGCTTTTCTTCGCTTTCTTGTCAGCTTTAATGACAGGTGCTTCTGTTTTCACAGCAGCAACGTCACCTTCTTTGAACTCACGACCGTAGTAGGTATCCAGCAGAATCTGTTTCAGCTCGGAGATCAGTGGGTAGCGCGGGTTAGCACCAGTACACTGGTCATCGAATGCATCTTCAGACAGCTTGTCTACGTGAGCGAGGAAGTCAGCTTCCTGAACGCCTGCTTCACGGATAGATTTAGGAATACCCAGTTCAGCTTTCAGGCTTTCCAGCCATGCCAGCAGTTTCTCAATCTTCGCAGCAGTGCGGTCGCCCGGTGCGCTCAGACCAAGGTGGTCAGCGATTTCAGCATAACGACGGCGCGCTTGCGGACGGTCGTACTGGCTGAAAGCCGTCTGCTTGGTTGGGTTGTCGTTGGCGTTATAACGGATAACGTTGCTGATCAACAGGGCGTTCGCCAGACCGTGAGGAATGTGGAACTGTGAACCCAGTTTGTGCGCCATAGAGTGGCAAACACCCAGGAAGGCGTTCGCAAACGCGATACCGGCGATAGTGGCTGCACTGTGGACACGTTCGCGCGCTACAGGGTTCTTAGAACCTTCGTTGTAAGACGCTGGCAGGTTTTCTTTCAGCAGTTTCAGTGCCTGCAGAGCCTGACCGTCAGAGAACTCAGATGCCAGAACAGAAACGTAAGCTTCCAGAGCGTGAGTCACGGCATCCAGACCACCGAAGGCACACAGTGATTTCGGCATTTCCATAACCAGGTTGGCATCAACGATAGCCATATCTGGGGTCAGTGCGTAGTCAGCCAGTGGGTATTTCTGACCGGTTGCATCGTCAGTTACTACTGCAAATGGCGTAACTTCTGAACCCGTACCGGAAGTGGTGGTGACGGCGATCATTTTCGCTTTCACGCCCATTTTCGGGAACTTGTAGATACGTTTACGGATGTCCATAAAGCGTAGCGCCAGTTCTTCGAAGTGGGTTTCTGGATGTTCGTACATAACCCACATAATTTTCGCGGCGTCCATTGGGGAACCACCACCCAGAGCGATAATCACATCTGGTTTGAAGGAGTTCGCCAGTTCAGCACCTTTACGCACCACGCTCAGGGTTGGGTCAGCTTCAACTTCAAAGAACACTTCAGTTTCAACGCCAGACGCTTTCAGAACAGAGGTGATCTGGTCAGCGTAGCCGTTGTTGAACAGGAAACGGTCAGTCACGATGAGCGCACGTTTGTGGCCATCAGTAATCACTTCATCCAGCGCGATTGGCAGAGAGCCACGGCGGAAGTAGATAGATTTCGGAAGTTTGTGCCACAACATGTTTTCAGCTCGCTTAGCAACGGTTTTCTTGTTGATCAGGTGTTTTGGACCAACGTTTTCAGAGATGGAGTTACCACCCCAGGAACCACAACCCAGAGTCAGGGAAGGTGCGAGTTTGAAGTTGTACAGGTCACCGATACCACCCTGAGAAGCAGGGGTGTTAATCAAGATACGGGCAGTTTTCATCATCTGACCGAAGTGAGCAACACGTTCAGGCTGGTTATCCTGGTCGGTGTACAGGCAAGAGGTGTGACCGATACCGCCCATGGCAACCAGTTTCTCGGCTTTCTCTACCGCGTCTTCAAAATCTTTCGCACGGTACATGGCAAGCGTAGGAGACAGTTTTTCGTGAGCAAACGGCTCGCTTTCGTCGACAACTTTTACTTCACCGATCAGGATCTTGGTGGTTGCCGGAACGGTAAAGCCTGCGAGTTCAGCAATTTTATAGGCGGGTTGACCTACGATAGCGGCGTTCAGTGCGCCATTTTTCAGAATGATGTCCTGAACCGCTTTCAACTCTTTACCCTGCAGCAGGTAGCCGCCGTGGCTGGCGAAACGCTCGCGTACAGCGTCGTATACGGAATCAACCACAACAACAGACTGTTCAGATGCACAGATAACGCCGTTATCGAAGGTTTTAGACATCAGTACAGAAGCAACGGCACGTTTGATATCAGCAGTTTCGTCGATAACAACAGGGGTGTTACCCGCGCCAACACCGATGGCAGGTTTACCGGAGCTGTATGCAGCTTTAACCATGCCAGGACCACCGGTCGCCAGGATCAGGTTAATGTCAGGATGGTGCATCAGTGCGTTGGACAGCTCAACGGAAGGTTGGTCGATCCAGCCAATCAGATCTTTTGGTGCGCCTGCGGCAATCGCAGCCTGCAGAACGATATCTGCTGCCTTGTTGGTCGCATCTTTTGCACGTGGATGTGGAGAGAAGATAATTGCGTTACGGGTCTTCAGGCTGATCAGAGATTTGAAGATAGCCGTTGAAGTTGGGTTAGTCGTTGGAACAATACCGCAGATAATACCGATAGGTTCAGCGATGGTGATCGTGCCGAAGGTGTCGTCTTCAGACAGCACGCCACAGGTTTTCTCATCTTTATAGGCGTTGTAGATATACTCTGAAGCAAAGTGGTTTTTGATCACTTTATCTTCAACGATACCCATGCCAGATTCGGCAACGGCCATTTTAGCGAGAGGGATTCGAGCATCTGCAGCAGCCAGAGCGGCAGCGCGGAAGATTTTATCAACCTGTTCTTGGGTGAAATTGGCATATTCACGCTGGGCTTTTTTAACGCGCTCGACGAGGGCGTTCAGTTCAGCGATATTAGTAACAGCCATAATGCTCTCCTGATAATGTTTAAACTCTTTTAGTAAACCAGCGCTCGATACGTCAGACAGTATAGACAGTGCCAATACGACTTGCGTTACATAAAGTAAAACAATGGGTTACTTTATGCTCCAGCACACTAATTTACTAAAAGAGCCTTACCTTAGCATCATCCCTTTTTGACAGGTGACCTTCCTGGGGGGCGTAATCAAGATTACTCACTTCTGAGTACGGAAATCATGATCTGCGTCAATTTCTCCCCAAGCTGATACCTTTCAGCAGGGTTATTTCATGGATATTTTTCCACTGTTAATTAATTAAGTAACTATTGGAAGTGGTGGCATCAATGATTCAACATATGTTTAACATTCTGAAATGCTAACGTTTTGGCACAGATTTCTGGTGAAGTATGCTAATAAAAAGCGTATCTTCAGCGCGATTTTTCATGACAACGTTGTCAGTCCCGGGCATGTGCAAAGGCGGAGCAAAACGTGATCCAAACGCTCTTTGATTTTCCAACGTATTTCAAATTTTTTATCGGTTTGTTTGCCCTGGTTAACCCGGTGGGTATCATTCCTGTCTTTATTAGTATGACCAGTTACCAGACGGCGGCGGCCCGGAACAAAACCAATCTCACCGCTAACCTGTCTGTGGCGATCATCTTGCTCACCTCGCTTTTCCTGGGGGATGCCATTCTCCAGGTCTTCGGTATCTCCATCGACTCCTTCCGCATTGCGGGTGGGATCCTGGTGGTGACCATCGCCATGTCGATGATCAGCGGTAAGCTGGGCGAGGATAAACAGAACAAGCAGGAGAAGTCAGAAACCGCGATACGCGAAAGTATCGGCGTGGTGCCACTGGCTTTACCGCTCATGGCCGGTCCCGGTGCTATCAGTTCGACCATTGTCTGGGGTACGCGTTACCATAGCCTCATGCACCTGATTGGTTTTTCTGTCGCCATTGCTGTTTTCGCGCTCTGCTGCTGGGGGGTATTTCGTATGGCGCCCTGGCTGGTTCGCTTGCTGGGACAGACGGGGATTAACGTCATCACCCGTATTATGGGGTTGTTGTTGATGGCGTTAGGGATCGAATTCATTGTCACCGGTATTAAAAGCATTTTCCCCGGCTTGCTACACTAATATTTCGAATGAAAGAACGGAGCTACGGCTCCGTTTTTTTTACGTGAATATCAGCAAATCATATAACTAAAGTTGAAATGCTCACATATCATAATAAATTCTACTAATAATGTTCATCTCTTTTATTTCAAAGAGTTATGAATTTCGCACAATCCCGCCTGCACAGAAAATCTTCGAACGCTCTGTTATTTTACTCACACGATACTCTGGGGCTTGCTGAGAGATAACCGAAATGTTATTAGTAATTTCAACTTTCCCTTAGAGGAATGTGCTAAATAATGATCAGTTGTTAAATTTTTGTACAAAATCACTCAAAAGTAGCGCAGCGACGCGCGAGTAGAGGAAGTTTTCTCTACCTTATTGAATACCCGGTGTTTTTACCGGCTTTCGATGTCTGGCAGGGCTGCCCCCAACGATACGACGTACTTCGTAAAAGAGAATTGCTTAACAAATTTGCAAAATGTATTGGCGCGCGTTTACGCCATTTGATACTTTCCGGCCTATTATTTTGCAGCATAAAACAATCAGATGAGAATTATTTTCATATAGCTCTCTTCTCAGATATCCAGCTCAGGTCTCAAACAGGGGAGGCCTGTGAAGAATCGACGCAAGACGGCCATACGAGCAGTCAGTAATAAAAAAAGTCGGTGATAGCAAGTAGTAAAAGAAGAACCTGACAGCAGCAAAAAAAACTCCTGCGCTGTACAGGCCCCAACAGGGGAATAGACAGCTGGCGAAAGCCAGTAATTATAATGAGTGGAGTACCAACACAATGTCCATCATCACAAAAAAAAATCTGGTAGCGGCGGGGATTTTAACTGCGCTAATCGCGGGCAATGCTGCAATGGCTGCGGACGTTCCTGCAGGAGTACAACTGGCGGAGAAACAGACGCTGGTGCGTAACAACGGTGCGGAAGTTCAGTCTCTTGACCCGCACAAAATTGAAGGTGTTCCTGAGTCAAACGTTAACCGTGACCTGTTCGAAGGTCTTCTGGTGACTGACGTTGACGGCCACCCGGCACCGGGTGTGGCAGAAAAGTGGGAAAATAAAGATTTTAAAGTCTGGACCTTCCATCTGCGTAAAGATGCCAAATGGTCCGACGGTACGCCGGTTACCGCCGAAGATTTCGTGTATAGCTGGCAGCGCCTGGCGAATCCAAATACCGCCTCTCCGTATGCGAGCTATCTGCAATATGGCCACATCGCCAATATCGATGACATCATCGCCGGTAAAAAGCCGGTCACCGACCTGGGCGTGAAAGCGATCGATGCCAATACCTTTGAAGTGACGTTGAGCGAACCTGTTCCGTACTTCTATAAGTTGCTGGTTCACCCATCCGTTTCCCCGGTACCAAAATCCGCTGTGGAAAAATTTGGTGAAAAATGGACGCAACCTGCCAATATCGTGACCAACGGTGCCTATAAGCTGAAAGACTGGGTGGTCAACGAACGTATGGTCCTGGAGCGTAACCCGCAATACTGGGATAACGCGAAGACCGTGATTAATCAGGTCACCTACCTGCCAATCTCTTCTGAAGTAACGGATGTTAACCGCTACCGTAGCGGTGAAATCGACATGACCTATAACAACATGCCGATTGAACTGTTCCAGAAGCTGAAAAAAGAGATCCCGAAAGAAGTTCACGTCGACCCATACCTGTGCACTTATTACTACGAAATCAACAACCAGAAAGCACCGTTCACCGACGTACGCGTTCGTACTGCGCTGAAGCTGGCACTGGATCGCGATATTATCGTGAACAAAGTGAAAAACCAGGGCGATCTCCCGGCGTATAGCTACACCCCTCCTTATACCGATGGAATGAAACTGGTTGAGCCTGAATGGTTCAAGTGGTCTCAGGAAAAACGTAACGAAGAAGCGAAAAAGCTGCTGGCTGAAGCGGGCTACACTGCCGATAAGCCATTAACGTTTAACCTGCTGTACAACACGTCAGATCTGCATAAAAAACTGGCTATCGCCGTCGCGTCTATCTGGAAGAAAAACCTGGGCGTCAACGTTAAGCTGGAAAACCAGGAGTGGAAAACCTTCCTCGATACGCGTCATCAGGGGACCTTCGACGTGGCGCGTGCAGGCTGGTGTGCGGACTATAACGAACCGACCTCCTTCCTGAACACGATGCTCAGCGACAGTTCAAACAACACTGCGCACTATAAGAGCCCGGCGTTCGACAAGATCATCGCTGATACGCTGAAAGTGTCTGACGATGCGCAACGCGCAGAATTGTACGCGAAATCTGAAGAGCAGCTCGATAAAGACTCTGCAATCGTACCGGTTTACTACTACGTTAACGCCCGTCTGGTGAAACCGTGGGTAGGGGGTTATACCGGTAAAGACCCGTTGGATAATATTTCCGTTAAGAATCTTTATATTATCAAGCATTAATGGCAATACGTGGGGTGAGCCTGGCTTGCCCCACTGTGTCTACTTTGTAACATTCATCAGGCACACGCCAGAAGGTACGGGCAATGTTGAAATTTATCCTGCGTCGCTGTCTAGAAGCGATACCAACGTTATTTATTCTAATTACGATTTCCTTCTTTATGATGCGTCTCGCACCGGGAAGTCCATTTACCGGTGAACGTACGCTGCCGCCGGAAGTTATGGCGAATATCGAGGCGAAGTATCACTTAAACGATCCCATCACTACCCAATACTTCAATTATTTGAAGCAGCTGGCGCACGGTGATTTTGGACCGTCATTTAAATATAAAGACTATTCCGTAAACGACCTGGTGGCCTCCAGCTTCCCGGTTTCGGCAAAACTGGGTGCTGCGGCATTCATTCTGGCCGTCGTTCTCGGGGTCACCGCAGGCGTTATCGCCGCGCTCAGACAAAATACCAAATGGGATTATGCCGTAATGGGGGTGGCAATGACCGGGGTAGTGATACCCAGCTTCGTTGTCGCGCCATTACTGGTGATGATATTTGCCATTACGCTGAAGTGGCTGCCTGGCGGCGGCTGGAACGGCGGGGCGCTGAAGTTCATGATTTTGCCAATGGTGGCATTATCTCTGGCCTATATCGCCAGTATCGCGCGTATCACCCGTGGTTCTATGATCGAAGTGCTGCATTCGAACTTCATCCGCACCGCGCGCGCGAAAGGGCTGCCGATGCACCGGATTATCTTCCGCCATGCGCTCAAGCCGGCGCTGCTGCCGGTGCTCTCCTATATGGGGCCTGCATTCGTTGGGATCATCACGGGCTCGATGGTTATCGAAACCATCTACGGCCTGCCGGGCATTGGTCAGCTGTTCGTTAACGGCGCGCTCAACCGCGACTATTCGCTGGTACTGAGCCTGACGATCCTCGTTGGTGCGCTCACCATTCTCTTTAACGCGATCGTTGATGTGCTGTATGCCGTCATCGACCCGAAAATCCGTTACTAACTGGAGCACGCCATGATGTTGAGTAAGAAAAACAGCGAGGCGCTGGAAAACTTCAGTGAAAAACTGGAAGTGGAAGGTCGTAGTCTCTGGCAGGATGCACGCCGTCGCTTTATGCACAACCGTGCCGCCGTCGCCAGTCTGGTGGTTCTGGTGATCATCGCGCTGTTTGTGACCCTGGCACCGATGCTGTCGCAATTTACCTATTTCGATACGGACTGGGGCATGATGTCCAGCGCGCCGGATATGGAATCCGGTCACTATTTCGGGACCGACTCATCCGGCCGTGATCTGCTGGTGCGCGTCGCGATTGGGGGGCGTATCTCGTTGATGGTCGGTATCGCCGCCGCGCTGGTGGCGGTAATTCTGGGTACGCTCTACGGCTCACTTTCCGGCTACCTTGGCGGCAAAGTGGACTCAGTGATGATGCGTTTGCTGGAAATCCTGAACTCCTTCCCGTTTATGTTCTTCGTCATTCTGCTGGTGACCTTCTTCGGCCAGAACATTCTGTTGATTTTCGTGGCCATCGGGATGGTTTCCTGGCTGGATATGGCGCGTATCGTACGCGGCCAGACGCTGAGCCTGAAACGTAAAGAATTTATCGAAGCCGCGCAGGTTGGTGGCGTATCTACCCGAAATATCGTGGTTCGCCATATTGTTCCTAACGTGCTGGGGGTGGTTGTGGTCTATGCCTCACTGCTGGTGCCAAGCATGATCCTGTTTGAATCCTTCCTCAGCTTCCTGGGGCTGGGTACGCAGGAACCACTGAGCAGCTGGGGCGCGCTGTTGAGCGATGGTGCAAACTCGATGGAAGTATCACCGTGGCTGTTGCTCTACCCGGCGGGTTTCCTGGTGGTCACACTGTTTTGTTTCAACTTTATCGGCGATGGCCTGCGTGATGCCCTCGACCCGAAAGACCGTTAAGGAGCGCCGTCATGACAATTATTGAAACGGCCACTGCGCCACAGGCGCAACAGCAGAGCAATCTTCTGCTGGACGTAAAAGACCTCCGTGTGACCTTTAAAACCCCTGACGGGGATGTTACCGCCGTCAACGATCTCAACTTCAACCTGAGCGCGGGTGAAACGCTGGGGATTGTCGGTGAATCAGGCTCCGGAAAATCCCAGACCGCCTTTGCGTTGATGGGCCTGCTGGCATCTAACGGTGTGATTGGCGGTTCCGCAAAATTCAATGGTCGCGAAATCCTCAACCTGCCGGAGCACGAGCTGAACAAGCTGCGTGCCGAGCAGATCTCGATGATTTTCCAGGACCCGATGACCTCGCTGAACCCGTATATGCGCGTCGGTGAGCAGCTGATGGAAGTCCTGATGCTGCATAAAGGTCTGGGGAAAGCGGAAGCGTTTGAGGAATCCGTCAAAATGCTGGATGCGGTAAAAATGCCGGAAGCGCGTAAGCGCATGCGCATGTTCCCGCACGAATTCTCCGGCGGTATGCGTCAGCGCGTGATGATTGCTATGGCGCTGCTGTGCCGGCCAAAACTGCTGATTGCCGATGAACCGACTACCGCACTGGACGTTACCGTTCAGGCGCAAATCATGACCCTGCTGAACGAGCTTAAGCGTGAGTTCAACACGGCGATTATCATGATTACCCACGATCTGGGTGTTGTTGCCGGTATCTGTGACAAAGTGCTGGTGATGTATGCCGGTCGTACGATGGAATACGGCAAAGCGCGGGACGTGTTCTATCAGCCTGCCCATCCATACTCCATTGGCCTGCTGAACGCGGTGCCGCGGCTTGATGCGGAAGGGGAATCCCTGCTCACCATTCCGGGTAACCCGCCAAACCTGCTGCGTCTGCCAAAAGGCTGTCCGTTCCAGCCGCGCTGTCCGCATGCGATGGAAATCTGCAACAGCGCACCGCCGCTGGAAGCATTTGCACCAGGCCGTCTGCGCGCCTGCTTTAAGCCGCAGGAGGAGCTGGTATGAACGCATTAGATGAAAAACGCAATGTGCTGCTCGAAATCGCTGACCTTAAAGTGCATTTCGACATTAAGGACGGTAAACAGTGGTTCTGGCAGCCGCCGAAAACCCTAAAAGCGGTCGATGGCGTCACCCTGCGTCTGTACGAGGGGGAGACCCTGGGGGTCGTGGGCGAGTCCGGCTGTGGGAAATCCACTTTCGCACGTGCCATTATCGGCCTGGTCAAAGCTACCGACGGAAAAGTGGCGTGGCTGGGTAAAGACCTGCTGGGGATGAAGCCCGACGAGTGGCGCGACGTGCGAAGCGACATCCAGATGATTTTCCAGGATCCGCTGGCATCACTTAACCCGCGTATGACCATCGGAGAGATTATTGCCGAGCCGCTGCGCACCTATCATCCTAAGATGCCGCGTCAGGAAGTCCGTGATCGCGTAAAGGCGATGATGCTGAAAGTGGGGCTGTTGCCTAACCTCATTAACCGTTATCCGCACGAATTCTCCGGCGGTCAGTGTCAGCGAATTGGTATTGCGCGTGCGCTGATCCTTGAGCCGAAGCTGATTATCTGTGATGAGCCAGTTTCCGCGCTGGACGTTTCCATTCAGGCGCAGGTGGTAAACCTGCTGCAGAAACTGCAGCGTGAGATGGGGCTGTCGCTGATCTTCATTGCGCACGATCTGGCCGTCGTAAAACACATTTCTGACCGCGTGCTGGTGATGTATCTGGGTCATGCCGTGGAGCTGGGCACGTATGATGAGGTGTACCACAATCCGCTGCACCCTTACACCAAAGCACTGATGTCTGCAGTACCCATCCCCGATCCCGATCTGGAGAAAAATAAAACGATCCAGCTTCTGGAAGGAGAATTGCCTTCACCGATTAATCCGCCGTCAGGTTGCGTGTTCCGTACGCGCTGCCCGATGGCCGGGCCGGAATGTGCGAAAACACGACCGGTTCTGGAAGGCAGTTTCCGACATGCGGTTTCCTGCCTTAAAGTAGACCCGTTATAATCGCAAGGGCTGACATGATGTCAGCCCTTATTTATTGCGAGGTTACCGTGTCGCGTTTATTCACTTCAGCCCGTCGACGGCTCTATCATCTTTTATTCGATCCAGAAACGGTATCGGGACGCCGTTTTGAGGGACTCTGCGCGCTGTTTGCGTTACTTAGCGTCATTGTCATCTTTATTGAATCCGGTGTCGGGACACAATATCACCTGACTTTTGATGAATGGCATGCCTTTGTCTGGCTTGAACTGGCGATCACCCTGGTCTTTACCGCTGAGTATATTCTGCGGGTCGTTTGCTGGCCCAATCCGGCAAAGTACGTATTCAGCTTCTGGGGTTTTATCGATTTAGCGACGATCCTGCCGCTCTATGTCATGTGGCTATGGCCAGAAATCAGTCTCAACTATGTTTTCGCCTGGCGCGCCATGCGCGTGATTCGCGTATTGCGAATTCTTAAATTGCTGCGTTTTATGCCGTCGCTGCGCGTATTCTGGAGTGCCATCGTTAGCGCACGACATCAGCTTATTCTGTTTTACTCGTTTATTGCCATTGTGATGATTGTTTTCGGCGCGCTGATGTATTTGATAGAAGGGCCCAAATACGGCTTCACAACGCTCAACGCCTCCGTCTACTGGGCCATCGTGACCGTGACGACCGTGGGGTACGGTGATATCACACCCCATACGCCGCTGGGGCGCATAGTGGCATCTGTGCTCATTCTGATTGGGTATTCGGTGATTGCTATCCCGACGGGGTTAATTACCACGCACATGAGCAGTGCATTTCAAAGCCACAAAGCGCAGCGTAAATGTCCGCGCTGTCATCAGGGCGAACATGAGCAGAGCGCGCGGTTTTGCAACCGCTGTGGGAGCGAGTTACCGTAGTAAATAAAAAAGGCTGCCATCGCAGCCTTTTTTATTATTCGCGCCAGAGAATGTGGCACAGCTTGTGGTCTTTCTCCCGGCAGAGCAGGACGCGAGCGAAAATGTCGTTAATTTCCCCACCATCTTCATCAGCCAGCCCAATCACCACTTCGGCAAAGAAGTCAGGATTCAGGTCGAAATCCACATGTTCAGCCCAGTCTTCTGCAGGGTCGAACAATTCGGCACCGCCGCGCTCTTCGAACTGCAGATTAAAGAGGATCACGTCCGCGGGATCGAGGTTATCAACCGCCAGTTCGAGAAAAATGTCATAGGCCTGCTCGAGCGTTTCGTCTTCGGTCAGGCGATTGTTCAGATCCATTTCCATGATGACTACCTGTTTAACATCGTTGGGCACGTTTTACAGCAACGGACTAAAGAAGTAAAACAGTCGTTCAGCTATTCTCTGCCACAGCGGGCGTTTTACCCACAGCCTGGCATCCAGCAGCCGCGAGCGGGAGATATAATCATCCTGCACCGCCGCCAGGTCACCGCCAAATCCGGCGTCATCAATCACCAGGGTGATTTCAAAGTTCAGCCACAGGCTGCGCATATCGAGGTTTACCGTGCCCACCAGGCTTAATTCGCCGTCGACAAGCACGCTCTTGGTGTGCAGCAGCCCGCCTTCAAACTGGTATATTTTCACCCCGGCGGCCAGCAGTTCGCTAAAGAAGGCGCGGCTGGCCCAGCCCACCAGAAGCGAGTCATTTTTGCGGGGCAAAATGATACTCACATCGACACCGCGCTGCGCTGCGGTACAGATCGCGTGCAGCAGGTCATCGCTGGGGACGAAGTAGGGCGTCGTCATGATCAAATATTCACGCGCTGAGTAGGTAGCCGTCAGCAGCGCCTGATGAATTAAGTCTTCCGGGAAGCCAGGCCCGGAGGCAATGGTATGAATAGTATGACCGCTGGCCTCTTCAAACGGCATGATGTTGCCATCTGGCGGTGGGGGCAGAATACGCTTGCCGGTCTCTATCTCCCAGTCGCAGGAGTAAACGATACCCATCGAGGTGGCAATCGGCCCCTCCATTCGTGCCATCAGATCCACCCATTGCCCGACGCCGGAGTCCTGTTTAAAGAAGCGCGGGTCAACCATGTTCATACTGCCGGTATAGGCAATATAATTATCAATCATGATCATTTTACGGTGCTGGCGTAGGTCCATCCGGCGCAGAAAGACGCGCAGGAGATTTACCTTTAGCGCCTCAACCACTTCGATACCGGCATTACGCATCATGCCTGCCCAAGGGCTGCGGAAAAACGCCACGCTGCCTGCGGAGTCCAGCATCAGACGGCAGTGGATCCCCCGACGCGCGGCCGCCATCAGGGATTCAGCGACCTGGTCGGCCATGCCGCCGGGCTGCCAGATATAGAACACCATCTCAATGTTATGGCGAGCAAGCTGGATATCGCGGATCAACGCCTGCATCACGTCATCGGAGGAGGTCAGAAGCTGGAGCTGGTTCCCCTTAACGCCGCCAATCCCCTGACGCCGTTCGCAGAGCTTAAACAGCGAGGAGGCTACGCTGCTGTTCTCCTCGGCAAAGATATGTTTGCAGGCTTTAAGATCGTTAAGCCACTTCGCGGTGGAAGGCCACATGGCACGCGCCCGCTCGGCCCGGCGTTTACCCAGATGAAGCTCACCGAAAGAGAGATAGGCAATAATTCCCACCAGCGGGAGGATGTAAATGATCAGAAGCCAGGCCATGGCAGAGGGTACGGCTCTGCGCTTCATCAGGATGCGTAATGTCACACCCGCGATTAACAGCCAGTATCCCAAAATGACCAGCCAACTCACCACGGTGTAGAAGGTTGTCATGGTTAAAAAATCCTTTTGAAAGCGTATTGTTATGAGTGTACGCATCAGGATTCATCTGGCAAATAAAAACGCCAGGTAAAAGCGCTGGTTTGCTGCCGGGTTGGGTTTATAATGGCGGCTCTGTTTGAGAAAGAGTTGTAGACATGAAGCGCAGTAGAACAGAAGTAGGGCGCTGGCGCATGTTGCGACAGGTGAGTCGTCGTAAGGCTCGTTGGCTGGAAGCACAATCCCGCCGCAATATGCGTATCCACGCCATCAGAAAATGTGGATTGAACAGGCACCGCAACGCGTTGCTGTTCGCCGTCCAGGATATCTGAAAACCCTGAGGGCACCGCAAGGTGCCCGCTGATTTTATAGTGTCTTATTTAGAGAATATCGTTATTGCTGCGATATTCCGGTGATGTTTAGCAAAAGGAGGGAGAGGTGTTTGCGGAGTTTGGCGTACTGAATTTCTGGACGTATGTTGTTGGCGCATTTTTTATTGTGCTGGTGCCGGGCCCGAATACCCTGTTTGTGCTGAAGACCGGGATCGGTCACGGCGTTAAAAAAGGATATCTTGCCGCCACAGGTGTGTTTATCGGCGATGCGGTTCTGATGTTTCTCGCCTGGGCCGGTGTCGCGGCTTTAATCCAGACCACGCCTGTACTGTTTAATATCGTACGCTATCTGGGTGCTTTCTATTTACTCTGGCTGGGCGGCAAAATGCTCTGGTCGGTGATTAACCGTCAGAATCATGCTCATGAGAGCGGAACTGAACCTGCCAGTATGATCATGAAACGTGCCCTGGTACTGAGCCTGACGAATCCAAAAGCGATTCTGTTCTACGTTTCGTTCTTTGTGCAGTTTATTGACGTGAATGCACAAAATACCGGGACCTCTTTTCTGATCCTCGCCACCACGCTTGAGTTGATTAGCTTTATGTATATGAGCTTCCTGATCTTCTCCGGTGCGTTTGTCACGCGTTATTTGAAAACCAAAAAGAAACTGGCAAAGCTGGGGAACGGGCTGATAGGGCTGCTGTTTGTCGGATTTGCGGCGCGGTTAGCGTCACTGCATTGATGTGAAGAAAGGCTCCTGAGGGAGCCTTTTTAATGTCTGGCGTAGCTGGGAAGCCGCGCCAGACAAGGCTTCACGTTTTACTACTAGCAGTCAAAAGCCATAAAAAGCGGCTAGGGTGTGGACACATTGTGGACATTCTGACAACCATTTGCACCCTTCAACGGGTTAAGCGAAATCGCATCCTGCAGGTACTGAGGAGCGAAGTGCGCATAGACCATCGTCTGCGCTATCTTCGTATGACCTAAGATCCTCTGCAGTGTGATGATGTTGCCCCCGTTAATCATAAAGTGCGTGGCGAAAGAGTGTCGTAACGCATGTGTTGCTTGCCCCGCCGGTAAGTCGGGCTTAACTTCTTTGAGGATTCGCCTGAATTCAGCATAACTGGCATCAGGAAACAGAAAGCCTCGTGCTTTGCCGACTACGTAAGCTGCAACGTCATCAGAGATCGGGACCGTGCGCGGTGTGTTGGTTTTCGTCTTAACGAAAGACACCCGGTTATGAATCACGTTCTCCGCTTTTAGCCTTGCAGCCTCACCCCATCTTGCCCCGGTACTCAGACACAAGACGGCAATTTTACGATTATCTCCTGATAGCGCTGCCAGTAAGGCGTCAATTTCCTCAAGAGTGAGATAGCCTGTTTCGGCAGTCTGCTCTTTCAGTTTTTTGAACCCCCTAAACGGATGCTCGCCGTTATACATTTCTGACTCAATCAGGGTAGTAAACATCCCACCTAATGTAATCAGGTCGCGGTTGATGGTAGTTGGCTTAATACCTTCAGCCCGGCGTTGAGCACAATATTGCGTTATCAGGCTCTTGGTGATCTGGAAAGCGCATGGGTTACCGGTCATCGTTTCGAAACGCTCAATTTTCCTTAGATACGATTGACCGTGTTCCTCGTGTTTACCTTTCAGCTTCCACCATAACTCTTTCAGTTCTGACAGTTGGCGTTTGTCCGTGGGTTTTGAAAGCCATTCCTTTGAGTGATGGTTATATTGAGTATGCTTTTCAAAAGCCATCGCCTCGCTTTTCTTGTCGAACTTCCGACGGATGCGTTTTCCGTTACGCCCAGCCGGTCTAATGTCCACTTCATATCGACCATCATCGAGCTTTTTAACAGACATAAAGCCTCCCGATGATGTTACTGCGTACTTCAATTTCCTGATTTAGATAGCAAAAACTCACTGTGCATTTATTGCACAAAAAAACGCCGTAAATGGTTAGCCAGTTTTCTGGTCTGAGTGGGGTGACGTTGTTGTCTGCTGCCCAAAGTGCGCGAGAGCCGGTGCAATCTGCCCAGCTTCAGGTGATATCGTCTCTGTCATGAACCACATCGTGTATTTTTTGAACTGAGGATGATTCAAAATCTTCATCACCGCCTGTATGCCCATATCTTTTACACCCTTTTCGTAACTCGAAAGAGAGCTGTATGGAACGCCTGTTAAGTCACTGAATTCCTTCCTATTCATACGTTCTGACTCACGCATGATCGCTAGCTTTTCATTTACGGGTATCATCGTAATTAACACTCCACTATTGATAGAAAAACGATAACGGAGTAATCTTAAATTCGTTATCGCAAACCAATGGCTCCAATATGGCAATTAATAGCCATTAGGAGCAATTAAAACACTAACGAGGAATACTCACAAATGAATAGGGTCATTGATAGTGTGAGCGACGCAGTTCCATACCAGGAATTCGCGCGCCTTATTGGTAAAACACCTGCAGCCGTTAAAGGCATGATTGAGAAGGGCAAGCTGCCTGTAGTCGAGATGACTGATCCACAGTCAACGAGTGGGCGCGCAGGGGAATATTGGGTTTATCTGCCAGCGTGGAACAAGGGCATGAAGATGGCCTATGACAGCCGCCCGAAGGAAATTAGAGATGGTTGGTTGATGTGGCTCGGATTAGGGGAGCCAGTATGAAGAATGAACCTCGCTGTATCGCACAGCTGCTTCGAAGAGAAAGCCCTAATCCAATCAACTTCACTATCACACACGGTCGCGGACGCAAGGGCATCATCATCCGAACCCGTAAGACGGGTGTAATCGAGAAGCTTCGTCGCTTGGTCAAAAAGAGAGGGCTGTGGTTATGACAGTAATGACACTTGATGTGATCCAGAAACAACCAACAGCGCTCCGCGGTCTGGTCTGCAAGTATCTGGCTCAGCCTCGCTGGCAGGACACTTGTGATTTTTACAATCAGATGATGGAGCGGGAGCGTCTTACGGTTTGTTTCCACGCTCAATTAAAACAGCGTCACTCTGTGATGCGCTTAGAGGAAATGGCTGAAGCCGATCGTGAGCGTCTTGTTTGTGCGCTTGATGAATTGAGAAATGCATTCGCCCGGCACCGCCAACTTGGCGTGTCGAAAGCAACTTTCATCAGTCGCCTAACCGTTAGCCAAAGGCGAACACTGTTTCTTCATGCGGGACTGACCGAGCAGGAATTTATGATGCCGCACTGGCGTTTGAATGAAGAGGGCTGTTATTGGCGCGACAAACTTTTCCGCGCTTTGCGAGAACTGTTTAGCCTATTTGAGTACGCACCAACCATTTTAACCTCGGTAAAACCTGAGCAGTATTTACATTAATTAATCTGGATTCGTTTTATTACGCGCCTTACAGCGTGGGGACTCCCTTTGTCCGGAGATAGGCAAATGCAAAAACAAAATACAGCTCCAAGTGGCATGTTTTCCGCTCTTCTGGAGCAGGCAGTAAACGAAGCACAGCGCGACCTCGTGACACGATTCTCATCTCGATTTGACGGGCTTATCGCGCATATCAGCAAGTCTGAGCTCAATCGTACCGAGATTATCGAGTTATTAGGTCAAGAGTCGGCAAATTTGCACAACTCAATTTTCGATTGAGCAGGCAAACCACTTTTAAAAGGAAGCCAGAATGAGCATACGCATCGAGATTAATAACCAATACGTCATCACCAGTGACCGCTATCAATTCATTTTGCAGGAAAAAAAGACCACTACATCCGGGAAGAATGAAGGTAAGGAATGGCTGGACGTTGTGGGTTACTACCCAACTATCCCTAAGCTTATCTCAGGCCTGGTATTGCATGATCTTTTGACCAGCGATCTTACTGGCTTCACAGCTCTGGAAGCTCGGATTGAACGCATGGGGAAGCAATGTCTGGACGCCTTTAAATAGTATGTCCATCGAATCTCGGGGGCGTATTGCCCCCTCGCCACCACCACCATTTTTGAAGGGCACCAGTGATTCATTCGTTGGTGCTTATCCCTGGAATAACGTCAACGAAAAGGCTATTGGCCGCGACAGACCCCTTACACGTGCCGAACTCCGTCAGGTGCAAGGTGTTTTAAACCGTATTGGCCGTCTGCCGTTTTTCCTGCAAACGCTGTATACATCGCGTTATAACTTCATCCGCCGTAAAAAGAGCCCTTTGGGTGGGCTGTATTTCCTTAAAAACACGTTTGAGCGCAAGCTGCTGCCGCGTCTTGAGCGTGTTAATGAGCTGTGCGGGATGAATGAATCCGCCTCGATTGGTTTTCTGTCCGAGCGCGACCAGTATGCGCGCTTACCAGATATGAATGACAAAGAGCTCAGGAAATTTGCGGCCAGAATTGCCTCTCAGCTCTGGAGCAAATACGAGGAGTTAAGCGACGCCTGGGGGGATGCTCACGGCGGGAAAGAGACACTTTTCACCGATGAAGCTCAGTCGCACCTATACGGGCAAGTGGCCGGGGTTGCTCGCGCATTTAACATCACCCCGATGTACTGGAAAAAATACCGTAAGGGTCAGATGACGATCCGCATGGCATTTTCCGCTATTTCACGTCTGATCAAGGATGAGTGGTGGGTTAACCAGCTCAAGGCGCAGAGGATGCGCTGGCGCGAGGCGCTGCTCATCGCAGCAGGTGAGGTCAACAAAGACCGTTCACCTTACGCAAGCAAAATAGCGATCCGCGATGTTCACACGCGCCGCCTGGCTAATCTCGAATACCTCAAATCCTGCGAGCTGGAAAACAAAGTCACCGGTGAACGTATCGACCTCATCAGCAAGGTTATGGGGAGTATTTCTAACCCTGAAATACGTCGTATGGATCTGATGAATACCATCGCCGGGATTGAGCGCTACGCGGCCAGCGCCGGTGATGTGGGGATGTTTATCACCCTGACCACACCCTCGAAATACCATCCGACCCGACAGGTCGGCAAAGGCGAAAGCAAAACAGTGCAGCTCAATCACGGCTGGAACGACACCGCATTTACGCCAAAAGACGGCCAGCGCTATCTCTGCCGAATCTGGAGCCTGATGCGTACCGCTTTCAAGGATAACGATTTGGAAGTGTACGGGATGCGCGTTGTCGAACCGCACCACGACGGCACGCCACACTGGCACATGATGCTGTTTTGCAAACCCTGTCAGCGTAAAGCCATCAACGAAATCATGCGTCGTTATGCCCTCAAAGAGGACGGACACGAAAAGGGCGCGGCAAAACAGCGCTTTGAGTCCCGTCATCTTAATCAGGGCGGCGCGGCGGGTTATATCGCTAAATACATTGCCAAAAATATCGACGGCTACGCACTTGACGGCCAGCTCGACCACGACACCGGCAAGCCCCTGAAAGATACGGCCGCAGCCGTCACCGCATGGGCGTCTACATGGCGCATCCCGCAGTTTAAACCGATTGGCCTCCCGACGATGGGCGCTTACCGCGAACTGCGCAAGCTGCCGCGCGGAGTGAGTATCGCGAGCGAATTTGACGACAGGGTCGAGGCCGCGCGTGCTGCTGCAGATGAAGGGGATTTTGAGCGGTACATCATCGCGCAGGGTGGGGCAAACATGCCGCGTGATGCTCAGGCCGTCAGGGTCGCCCGTAAGGTGACGGATGAGGTCAACGAGTACGAGGAAGATATCGAGAGGGTGGTCGGGATTTATGCCCCTCATCTCGGGGCTGACCGTGTCCATGTAACCCGTACAGCCGAATGGCGAATCGTTCCAAAGGTTTTGGCCGTTGAGCCTTTGACCTTAAAAAGCGGCTCTGCCGCGCCTCGGAGTCCTGTCAATAACTGTGGAAAGCTCACCGCCGCTGGCGATCCAGTTATGACACCCACACCGTCTGAGCAAGCCGCAGCGGTGTTAAATCTGATTGAGCGCGGGGTTATCGGCTGGAATGAGCCGGACGTCGTGAAGGTGCTTAACAGGGCGTTAAAAGCTGGCGCACCGCGCAAAAATCGGCAGCAAAGAAGCAATGCGCCGCTCAAAACCAGCGAGCAAGCGCCATCAGCCAGGATGACAAAACCCGAAAGGGATCGCGTCGCAAAAATTCGTTTCGATTTAGCTCAGGAGGGCATTTCCCCGGAACGGTGGGAGCTCGATGCGCTGACTCGTGGGGCAATGGTGATTTATGGCGATAAAAAATTCAGATATCCGGTTGCTGATGAGTGGCCGGGAAATTCAACTAAAAAGGAGTGGGCTTTATGAAAACTTATTACATCCATCCGATGGCATTCGGTAGCACACAAGACCCAGGACACGGCCATGTGCACGTTGTTAAGGCTGATGAAGCAGAGAAGCGCATAGCAGAACTGCAGGCGCGGGAGGTGAAATTACCTGAACGTTATGAAGTTGAAATGTGTCCCACGCCGTCCCCGAATGGGGAAGTGCGCATTCTCTACGCAGCCCTTAACAGTACACCAACGATAGCAACGCCACCGGTGCTGAAACTTGCTTTCAGTGCCGGTGGTGTTGAACAACGTTATTAATCAGATATCTGCAAAAAAATTGCTCGCTTTGACATTTTGCATTTACGGGACGAATTATTTAGATATAGGATTAGCTCAGGCTGACAAGAGCATGACTTTATAAGTCATTAATTAGTATGTAATTTATGAGCATTTAAAGGTGTAATGATGTCAAAATTCGATGAACTATGCGCGGCATACAAAAACTTTAGGTCTGAATATTCATCTGTAAGGGAGGATGCAATTAGTTTTTCAGGCTGGCTAGTTGCACAATATCTATCATATTTGGGGATAGACCACAGCTCACCCGCATTCAGGTTGATACCTTTAGTGGGTGAGGAAAAGGTCAATTCAACATACAGCCCTTTCGGCGCAACACATCTTGGCGATGATGGCTACTGGTGTATGGGGATTAGGCTTACAATTTACGAGCAGAAAAATATGCACCCTCAACTTCCTTTGCAAATCGGGATCAAGTTCCTCCGCAACATTGATAGTTCTCATACTGTAGGTCTCTTGGGCTCGGACTCAACATTTAAGGTATCGCGTGATGATGACGGGCGTGAATTGAATGTCTTCTTCGATTCGATACAAAAAGAAATCCAAAAAGTCCTAAAGGCTCAGGCTGATTTTTTGCATGGAAAAAATAATAAAATGAGCACCATCGGATTTATACAGCAACAAGTTGATGATGATCTCAAAGCAGAAAGTAGCGGGGAATAATGAGTTTTAGCTGGCCTTTTTGGGGCCAGCTTTTCACTGTTAGTGTCAAAGATAGCTGCGCATGAATCAGGTGCATTAGATTGCATGCGATTAGGATATTTATTAATAGCATTTAGCGCCAGCGCTGGCGCGGGTCGGCTCTCCCGTTGCACCTGCATGAAAAGAGATACATCAAGCGGGCAGGCGAGGCGGGGATAGCACTGCGCGCCGGGCGTGGTGACAGGATTTATTTTACGCGTCTGCGTGCGTCGTGGTGGCGCGTTGTTGGGTGCGGTCGGCTTATGAGGTCTTGGCGCAGTTGCGTCACGTGTGCGGCGTCTGGCTCGCTCTGAGGTGATGCCGCCCTGAGGCGGCATTTTGGGCGGAGTTTAGTCGGTCTCGATGCCGTAATCCTTAAAGCGGATCACCTCCATTTCTAACCAATCATTAATCTCTTTGAAACGCTCCTGCAGCGGCGTCAGCTCATTACGCACAAACACCCGCGCCACCTTCTCGATATCGCCCATCGAGCCGAGATTTTCAGGCTTGCCGCCCATGAGCTGGAACGGCACGCGATGCGCGTCGAGCAGGTCGGCGGCGCTCACCTTCTTGATGTTAAAAAAATCATCCTTTGTAGCGACTTCACTCAGCGGCACGATCTTGATGCCGTCCGGTTTTCCGTTCGGGGCATAGAAGAAAAGGTTTTTGAAATTCCCGAGCCCTTTCGAATCCCGCATCGCGGAGCGCAGCGACTCAACGTCAGTGCTGCTCTGCGCCGCGTCGGTCACGTACATGATGTAACCCGCGTGCGCGCCGTTCTGGTAATACTTGCGACGAAACAGCGTGGCGGATTCATTCAGCCAGGCTGAATTGAGCGCGCTCAGGTATTCGGGCATCCCGTAGAGCTCCTGATTGATATCGGGCTCCAGCAAATGACATACCGAGCCGGGCGCAAACTGGTGCGGGTGTGTGAAGTCAGACACGTACCAGTAAACGCCATCCTCGACGCCACGGCGGGTATATTTGGCCGGTGAGGTTTCCAACTTCAGGAGCTGGCCGGTGACGCTCATGCGCTTTTCGAGATAGCCGTTGGCAAAGACCAGATAATCGAGCACAAGGCGGCTGAAATCCTGACGTGACAGCAACGGGTGCGGGATATAGGTACTCGTCAGGATGTTGCGCTTTACGTAAATCGGAGAGCTGTGGTGCACGGCGGCGCGCAGGCTTTTCGCCAGCCCGGAGAAGTTGACCGGCGGCTCGTACCATTTTCCGTTATTGATGCACTCGACATAGTCGAGTATGTCGCGGCGATCCAGAACGGGTGACGGTTCGCCAAAGGTGAACGCCTCGATTTTCTGCGGTGCGCTGGCGGTCATGTTGGTCTGCTTTGTCTGTTTCTTTTGACGTTTTTTCATCTTAGTTAATGTCCAGAATTGAGCTTGATTGCATACCGCTACCGGCTGAAAGCGGCTCGTTTAACAGGGCGTGCATGGTCGCCCACGCGATATCCGCGTGGCTGGCTTCCTCACTGCGGCTGGCTTCATAGGTGGCGCTGCGGCCACTGCTGGTCATGGTTTTGCGGATAGCCATAAATGATTGAGTGATGTCGGTTGCACCGGCGTCATATTCCAGACACCCGCGCCTGATGGTGTCTTTTGCTTTCAGCACCATCGCGGTTTTCATTTCCGGCGTGTAGCGGATGGCACGCGCTGCCGGGAAGAATGAGCGCACGAGCTGATAGACACCCTGGCCGATGCCTGTCGCATCAATGCCGATATAGTCGACGGTGTATTTCTCGGTCAGCGCCCGGATGGCCTCGGCCTGCGCGGCAAAGTCCATGCCTTTCCACTGGTGACGCTCAAGGATGCGGAACTTGCCACCGGCAACCAGCGGCGGAGCTAGTACCGCGCACCCGGCGCTGTCGCCGGTGTGTGACGGGTCATAGCCAATCCAGACCGGTCGCCAGTTAAACGGACGGTCGGCGAACGGCTCGAAGTCCTCCCATTCTTCCATCGCATCGACCATGCAGCGCTGCAGCTCCTCGAACGGGAATACCGACGCCTTATCGTCGACAAACTCGCACATAAACAGGTTACGGAAGTCATCCGCGCTGTTTTCCTGCTTAAGCTGGTTGAGGTTAAACAGGGTGCAGCCACCGGCGAGCGCGTCCTCAATGGTGACAATCTGCCGCCATTGTCCATCACCGCACAGCATTCCACCGGCAAGCGCCTGATGACTGATATCGATGTCGACACGTTCGTAGCGGTTGCTGCGGCCACGGTTAAACAGCTCGCCTGACCAGAACGGGTAAGCGCCGTGCGCCAGCGTCGACGGGGTCGAAAAATAGGTGGTGCGCAGGTGCGACTGCGAGGCCATGCCCGAGGCGACTTTGCGCAGCTTCTGGAAATTGGGTATCCAGAAAATTTCATCGACGTACAAATCCCCGTTGTGACTCTGCGCAGTGTTGGAATTGGTCCCGAGAAAAATCAGCTCAGCGCCATTGTTGCCAATGACGATCGGGTCGCCTGACAGATCGACATCAACCAGACGGGCAAAGGCGATGATGTACTTACGGAACACGTAAGCCTGCGTTTTACTGGCCGACAAAAATATCTGGTTTTGCCCGGTCTTAAGCGCGCGCAGGAGTGACTCGCGCGCAAAGTAGAACGTCGCGCCAATCTGGCGGGATTTCAGGATGTGGCGGATGCGGTGCTCTAATCCCGCTTTATGCCAGCGGAGCTGATAGTCAAACGACTGGTCGAAGAAAATCTCTTCCAGCTTTTCAATCGCTTCATCACTGAAGAAATTGCGTTTCGGCTTTTTGCGATCCCCTTTATTACGGCTGGCGATATTGGGGTTTAAATCCACCTCGTTTCCGGTCTGGCCGTAGCGGTTAATGCGCGCGAGCCGCTCCATCTGGCGCGACAAAAAATCCGCGACTTTGAAGTCATGCGCGGTCAGGTCTGGCTTAGCGTAGAGCTGGATAAGCCGCGCCTCTAATGTCGATTCCACGCGGTTAATCGGCGCGGTTTCTTCCCATCCATCCCGCTGTTTCCAGCTCTGCACGGTCGGGCGCTTGAGCTGCAGCATGTCGCAGATTTGCGGTACGGCGAACCCCTGCCAGTACAACAGCCGCGCCTGTCGTCGCGGGTCATTTAACAGTGAAAGATCAGTTGAAAAGGTCATGCTTGCCTCGTTTTTGGTGTGACGTGGCAAGGCTAAGGAAATAGGGGGGTATTCGCGCTAAGTGCCTGTTGTGTCAGATCTAATCAGATCGTAAGCGGTGGCTGATACGGGTCAGAGTCGGGAAACTAACCCCGACCCGAAAACCCAACATCAGGACACCTGAACAATGGCAAAGAAAGTTTCTAAATGGTTTCGCATCGGCGTCGAGGGTGACACCTGCGACGGCCGCGTCATCAGCGGCGATGATATTCAGGATATGGCCGACATGTTCGACCCGCGCGTCTACGGCTGCCGCATTAACCTCGAACATATCCGGGGGTTGATGCCTGACAGCCAGTTTAAACGTTATGGCGATGTGACCGAGCTTAAGGCGGAGATTATCAGCGATGGATCTGCGCTCGATGGCAAAAAAGCGCTGTTTGGCAAAATTCAGCCGCTCGACGAGCTGGTCAGCATGGTGAAAGCCGGTCAGAAGGTTTACACCTCGATGGAGATCCGCCCGAACTTTGCCAACAGCGGTAAATGTTACCTCGTTGGCCTTGCCGTCACCGATGACCCGGCAAGCCTCGGCACGGAATACCTCGAATTCTGCAGCCGCGCCACGCAGAACCCGCTCGCCGGTAAAAAAGACCAGCCAGACGACGTTTTTTCTGTCGCCTCACTGGCTGAACTGGAATTTGAGGACGTTCCCGACACCATGCTCAACAGCCTGACCGACAAGGTTAAGGCCATCTTCAGCCGCAAACAGGTCAGCGATGATGCACGTCTCGCCGATGTGCATGAGGCTGTCACCACCGTCACCGAGCTGGTGCAAACCAACCTCACTGCCACCGACCAGCGCATCACCGAGCTGGAGACCGCTTTTGCGCAGCTTAAGCAGGACGTGACCAGCAAAGTCGATGAAAACGCGCAGGCGTTTACCTCACTGAAAAGCTCCCTCGACTGCACCGAAAGCCAGCGCCAGCCGCGCCGCGAGCTTTCAAAAGGCGGTACCGGCGACGAGCTGCTGACCAACTGCTGATAACCCGCCGGGCGTGCAGCCCGGCCAGATACCTATTACCCGAACAGGAATAACCATGCGTAAAGATACCCGCTTCAAATTCAATGCCTACCTGTCCCGCGTTGCGGAGTTGAACGGCGTTTCCGCCGATGACGTGGCGAAGAAATTCACCGTCGAGCCGTCGGTCACGCAAACCCTGATGACCACGCTGCAGATGTCATCCGCGTTTCTGAACAAAATCAACATCGTGCCGGTCGACGAGCTGAAAGGCGAAAAGGTCGGGGTGGGCGTTAACGGTACGATTGCCAGCACTGCCGACACTGCCGGTGATGATGAACGTAAGACCGCTGATTTCACGGCGCTGGAATCCAATAAATACGAGTGCGCGCAGATTAACTTTGACTTCCATATCCGCTACAAACAGCTCGACCTGTGGGCGCGATTCCAGGACTTCCAGACCCGCATTCGTGACGCGATTATCAAGCGCCAGTCGCTCGATTTCATCATGGCCGGATTCAACGGCATCGAGCGCGCGGCGACGTCCGACCGCAAAAAGAATCCGATGCTGCAAGACGTGGCGACCGGCTGGCTGCAGAAGTACCGCAATGAAGCGCCAGCGCGCGTGATGTCCAAAATCACCGACGAGGAAGGGGCGGTGATTTCTGAAGTGATCCGCGTGGGTAAAAACGGCGACTATGCGAACCTCGACGCGCTGGTCATGGATGCCACCGGCAATCTGATTGACGAGATTTATCAGGACGACCCGGAGCTGGTTGTCATCACCGGGCGTAAGCTGATGGCGGATAAATATTTCCCTATCGTTAATCAGGAGCAGGCAAACACCGAGTCGCTGGCCGCTGACATCATCATCAGCCAGAAGCGAATCGGCAACCTGCCAGCCGTGCGCGTGCCGTATTTCCCGGCTAATGCCCTGATGGTGACGCGCCTCGACAACCTGTCGATTTACTTCATGGATGACGCACACCGCCGCGCCATCATCGAAGAACCGAAAAAAGACCGCGTCGAAAACTACGAGTCAATGAATATCGACTATGTGGTCGAGGCTTACGCCGCCGGGTGTCTGATTGAAAATATCACGCTCGGTGACTTCACCGCACCTGCAGCACCGGAAAGCGGAGAGTAAGCCATGACGAGTCCCGCAGCGCGTCACATGATGCGGGTCTCGGCCTCTGAAACTGCGCAGCGGGCTGCAGTCCCGCTGCGTAATGCAACTGCCTATGAGCAGATGCTCGTTAAGCTGGCCGCAGACAACCGCACGCTGAAACAAATCAGTTCAAAAGAGCGTAAAGCCGCGAAAAAACGCGAGCTGCTGCCGTTCTATCTGCCGTGGGTGGCTGGCGTCCTCGACAGTGGTAAAGGGGCGCAGGATGACATCGTCATGACGGTCATGCTGTGGCGTCTCGATGCTGACGATATCGCCGGGGCGCTGGAGATAGCCCGTTACGCCATGACCTACGGCCTCACCATGCCGGTCGGTCGCCGTCCGACGCCGTGCCTGCTGGCCGAAGAGGTCACGCTCGCCGCGCAGCGCCTGCTCGCTGCAAAACAGCCGGTCGAACTGGCAAACCTGCTCGACACCATTGCGCTGACGGAGCGCGCGGATATGCCCGATATCGTGCGTGCGAAGCTGCACAAAATCACCGGCTACGTGCTGCGTGAGGCGAAGCAATTACCCGAGGCGCTGGCGCACCTGCAGCGTGCGATCCAGTTAGAAAGCACTATCGGGGTGAAAAAGGATATCGAGCAGTTAGTGCGCCAGCTCAGGCCAAAACCTGAACCCGCCCCGAAAACCCAAAAGACTAAACCGCGCACGCGCAAACCTGCCGCTAAACCGGCGGCACGGCACGGGCGTCCACCAAAGGCGGTAAAAGCCGCAGGTTAACCGAGCGCTCCCCGAGCCGGGCGGCACGCCGTTCAATGCGGGTATTCCTTACCCTGACTGCGAACGGCGTCCACCGCCCACCTATTACCCGAGGTTGTCATGACGACGCTGATTATTGAGCCAAAAAAAGAGCCGCAGGATGTGCCGGGCGTGGTGATACCGCCACCGGGCGTGAGTGAGCCGGTAATCAAAAACACCCCATTTTTTCCTGACGTGGATCCGAAGCGCGTGCGGGAGGAAATGCGGTTAGAACAGACCGTTTCCCCCGTGCGCCTGCGCCGGGCGATTAAGACCGCCATCGCGGAAACGAACGCGGAGCTGAGCGAATGGCGCGAGCGTCAGCTCGAAGCCGGTCACGCCACGCTGGCGGATGTCCCGACCGACCAGCTCGACGGCGAGAGCGTGCGCGTTTTCCACTATTTCAACGCCGTGTGTGCCATGGCGACGGCAACGCTTTACGAGCGCTTTCGCGGCGTGGATGCGACCGCCAAAGGTGACAAAAAGGCCTACAGCATCGACAGCACTATCGATGAGATGTGGCGGGATATGCGCTGGTCAGTGGCGCGTATCCAGGACAAAGCGCGCTGTATTGTGGGGCAAATCTGATGAAAGCGTATGCGCTGCAGGGCGACACCCTCGACGCGATTTGCGCCCGTTATTACGGGCGAACTGAGGGCGTAGTCGAAACCGTGCTGGAGGCTAACCCCGGCCTGTCTGAGCTCGGCGTCATTCTGCCGCACGGCACGGCAATTGAGCTGCCCGAGACCGACAGCGCGGCCAGAACCGAAACGGTGAATCTATGGGACTGAGCATGGAAAAAATCACCACGTTTATCGCCTACTGGCTGGCCGTTGCGCTGGCGTATCTCGGGGCAATTTCACCCGAAAAGATGGCGCTTTACGTGGGCGGCGGATGCGCCATTTTTACCGCGCTGACGAACTACTGGTTTAAGCGCAAAACCTATCTCTATCTGACGTCACTCGGACTCGATAAGGGGGCTATTCGTGAAATTAATCGTTAAACGTTGCAGTGTGGCCGCAGTGCTGGCGCTGGCGGCGCTGATGCCTGACTTTCGACTGCTTAACACCTCGCCCGAGGGGCTGGCGCTGATTGCTGACCTCGAAGGTTGTCGCCTGACGCCTTACCAGTGCAGCGCGGGAGTGTGGACGTCAGGCATCGGCCACACTGCAGGCGTCGTCCCGAAAGGGGACATCACCGAGCGTCAGGCTGCGGCGAACCTTGTCGCAGATGTGATGAACGTCGAGAAACGTCTCGCGGTCTGCGCGCCGGTAGAAATGCCGCAGCACGTTTACGACGCGCTGGTCAGCTTCTCATTCAACGTGGGAACCGGCGCGGCCTGCCGCTCAACGCTGGTTTCGTACATCAAGCGTCATCAATGGTGGCAGGCGTGCGACCAGCTCACCCGCTGGGTTTATGTGAATGGCAAAGTCAGCACCGGGCTGGAAAATCGCCGCGCGCGCGAGCGTGCCTACTGCATCAGGGGGATTCAATGAAAGTGATGTTGTTTTTACTGGCCGCGCTGATGGCGATTGTGCTCTGGCAGCGTCATGAAAACGGCAACCTGATCCGCTCCTTTGAACGGGCAAACAAGGTCGCAGGTGAACAGAACAACGTGATCGGAATGCTGAAAAATCAGCTTTCCGTTTCGCAGGGAATTGCCAGGAAAAACGAAACCGCGCAGGTCACTTTACGCGGTGAGTTAATCGCCGCCGGTGCAATGGCCGTGAGACGGGAAGAAACCACCACGAGGCTGATAAATGAGAATGAAACGTTACGCCGCTGGTATAGCGACAAGCTGCCTGATGTTGTGCGCAGGCTGCACACCCGCGCCGGTTGCGCCTCCGCCGGTCATTGTTTACAGCGCCTGCCCGAAGGTGAGCTATTGCCCGATGCCGGAAAGCGATCCGGTCACTAATGGCGACCTGAGTGCAGATATCCGCAGGCTTGAGCACGCGCTCGCCGCCTGCGCGCTACAGGTTGAAACCATCAAAGACTGTCAGGATAAACTCGATGAAGAAAGCAATCAGCCTGCGCAAGGCGTTAACTGACGCCGTACCGCAGCTTAAAACCAATCCCGAGATGATGCGCATTTTTGCCGACGAGGGGAATATCGATGCGCGGCTCGCGGCTTCCCTGTCCCACGAGAAAATTTATACCCTGAATGTGATCGTGTGTGACTTTGTGGGCGACCCTGATTTGATTTTCGTGCCGGTGGCCGCATGGCTCAGGGAGAACCAGCCGGATATCTGCACGCTCGATGACGACCGCAAAAAGGGCTACCGTTTCCAGATGGATTTGAACGACGGGGACAGCGTCGATATCAGTATCAGCCTGCACCTCACCGAGCGCACCATCATTAAAGAGGAAAACGGCGCGCTGCACGTGAGCTATGCCCCTGAGCCGCCGCTGCCGGAGCCCGTTACCCGGCCAAAAGAGCTCTATATTAACGGCGAACTGGTGAGCAAATGGGATGAATGAATTTAAGCCCTTTGACGACAGGCTCAATGGTCTGATCGCTGCCCTGTCACCTGAAGCGCGTCGGAAGCTGGCCGGTGAAATAGCAAAGGAGCTGCGCAAGTCGCAACAGCAACGCATCAAGCTGCAGAAAGCCCCGGACGGCTCGCCGTATCAGGCGCGAAAGCGTCAGCCGCTCAGGGCTAAGACCGGGCGGATTAAGCGGGCTATGTTCCAGAAACTCCGCACGAGCCGGTACATGAAAGCCACTGGCAGTGAAAGCAGTGCAGTGGTGGAGTTTACCGGCAAAGTGCAGCGAATTGCGCGTGTCCATCAGTACGGTCTCAAAGACCGGCCAAGCCCTCGCGCTCAGGTTATGCGCTACTCGGAGCGACAGCTATTAGGATTTTGTAGGGAGGATTTACGTTCAATTGAGTACTCCATTTTAAAAAAAATTGGATGAGGACTACTATAAAAAATAAAATATTTTATATAATGTTTTATGCCGTGATTGCCATATTTGTTTTTGATTTTAAGTTGATTCATAGGTAGTGGCATGGTATATAAAAAGCTGAGAGAGGCAGGCATTTCCTCTTACCTCAGGTAAGGGCGGCTCTGATAAAGAACAGCGTTAGCTGTTGAGTTTGACTCATGATCCTACGGGATGTTCAAAGTATCCAAACCTTCCTGCCTCTCTCTTCATTTAAATGGAGTTATCTCATGTTAGATAAAGTTTGGTTTACTTATAAAGCAAGAATTCATGCATACCATCGCTTGGAATGGATGGATTCGCATTCACAGTTTATTCTCGTTTGGTATGCAGTGCTAGGTGCGGCACTGGCGGTTGTTGTTATACGTTTCCCTACTTTGTTAGGAAGTAATACAGATATATTTAGTGCCATTTTATCCATTGCTTTGCTTGGTGTGTCATTATCCGTTGCAAACAGAAATTTTCGCGGCCGTGCAATTAATATGCGTAGTAATTATTTGGCATTACAAAATCTTTATAATCTAATCTATACCAGAGGAAAGGTAGAAGATGAAGATATAGTTAAATATGATGAGTTACTTAACGAGGTAGATAATCATAGCGATATGGATGATAAGGTTTTTCGAGTGAAGAACTTTAGAAGTTTAAGCACTCGCAAGCCTGACTGGAAAGAGTTTGCACATGTATACATTGTTTGCATAGTTAAATATATGATATTATTTTTAGTGTATCTTGCCCCTCTATTAATTGGATGGAGTCTTTATGAGCAGTGCGGCTCGGGCCTTTAAGAAATGTTTTAGTGAAAAATACCTAAGATCTTTATATTTTGATAAAATTAAAGAGACTGGTGCTATCGGTATCGATAGGGTTAGACCAAGTTCCTTTGAAAAGGAATGCGCTAAAGAAGTAGCTCTAATATCCAAAAAGGTTTTTAATTGCAGTTATAAATTTACTGCCTATAAGGAAAAGTTGATTTCTAAAGGTGCTCATTCTTTCCCTAGACAAATATCAATCCCTACTGTACGGGATCGTATAACATTACGAGCTCTATGCGATGCTTTAGTTAAAGTATATCCTGATGCAAAACTATCGCTACCTCAGGTAGTAATTGAGTCACTAGATAGTGCTGTGAAATCTGGTAAATATTACGAGTTTGCTAAGATTGATCTTAAAAACTTTTACCCATCAATACCACATGGTTTAATAATAGCGTCAATTAAGCAGAAAATTAGAAAGCCAGAATTTCGTCAGCTAATTAATAAGGCTATTTCTACCCCTACAGTTAATGAGTCAAGAGGCAGTAAAGGAAGCCTGGCGTGTTCAATAGGGGTTCCTCAAGGTTTATCGATCTCAAATATTTTAGCGGAAATCGCATTGCAAAAGATAGATGCTGAGATCGAAGGTATCAAAGATATATGGTATAAACGATACGTAGATGATATTTTAGTGCTTAGCCCTATCGGGCGAGCATCTGATGTAGCCAATTTAATTATCAATAAATTGACAAAAGTTGGTCTCTCACCTCATCCGCTCGGAGAAGAAGGATCTAAATCTGTAGTAGGCATGCTAAGTGATCCTTTCAATTTCTTGGGATATGAGATTAGCGATCAGGGTATCAGTATCAAAAGGGATAGCATATTAAGATTTGAATCATCTCTGGCAAAGATATTTACTGCCTATAGACATGCTCTCGTTAGGGCTGAAAGTAAGAAAGAAAAAGAAAAAGCGTTAGCATATTGCCAGTGGAAGCTTAATCTACGCATTACTGGATGTATTTTTAATGGCAAGAGAATGGGGTGGGTTGCTTATTTCTCTCAGATTTCTACTACAGCTCAGCTTAGGGTCGTAAATCATACTATTGCTAACCTGGTGAAACGTTTTGAACTAAATTCAGAAATTAAACCAAAATCATTGATTAAAACATACTATGAATGGCGACGAGGAGAAAAAAGCTCACATAAATACATCCCAAATTTTGATGAGTTATCTATCGAACAGCAAAGAGAGATTGTTTCATTATGGATAGGAAAGGAAAAAGCAAAAGGATTGAGTGCAGCGTCAATAGAAAGAATGTTTAAGTATAAAATAAACACATCTGTTAAAGAGCTTGAACAAGATATTTCAGGTTTCTCATGAGATGGACTGGTGCTGTTCTTCAACATCTATGAAATGACATTTATTATCAATAGGGTTGTGAGCAGTGCCTAATTTTATTTTTATATATCATCAGTTTCAGATGGATAAAGTTCTTTTCTCATTACTTTTAACTTATCATCAGTTAAGCCATACTGCAATTCAAGTCTTTTCGAGATCGGCTGGAGAAGGTTCTCGGCTAAGTTAAATAATTCTATAATCTCTTCAAGCTCGCCTATCATTTGATTTCGACCGCTTTTGTTTAAAAACTCAATAGCGCGATCTACAAAATAACCATGCGCTAACCAGTTTCTTTTGGTCAAAGCTTTTGATAGTGTGCTTTCAATCACTTCATTTAGTACCCCTAATTCCTTTAATGCGCCAAAAAGATGTCCCATGGTTTTTTTTGATAAGGTTTTATCGAAATTATCAAAATCCAACTCCCACTTTTCTATTGACGAAAATTTTGTTGCGTTTTCTTTAAAAAACACTAAAAAAATAAGCAGTTGTATTATTGATTGTTCCACACATTGTGCACGGAACATGGCTAATCCAAAATAAGCGTACACTTCCTTATAATGCTCTGCTTTATTCATTGCTACCTGCTGAATATATAATTGGTTAAAGTCCATCGTAACAATTAGGTGTTCTCAAATGACCTTCACATATTACATTATGTCGCAAATAATTTAAGTCAGATAGACATTTGCCAAAATTTGTAGTGAAAAATTCAGTTGTTGTTACATCCACCACAAAACCTACCTCGATTGTCGCAGACCTTGCCCGGCGGCATCCTTTACCCATGAATAATTTAAATTCTCTGCAGGAAATCGCACGCGCGATCCGCAACCTTATCCGCACCGGCATTGTGACAGACGTCGACCACGACGAGGGGCTTTGTCGTGTCCAGACCGGCGGCATGGAAACCACCTGGCTTAACTGGTTGACCTGCCGCGCCGGTCGCTCGCGCGTATGGTGGGCTCCATCCGTTGGCGAGCAGGTGCTTTTGCTGGCGATCGGCGGCGAACTCGATACTGCGTTTGTGCTGCCCGGCATTTTATCGGATGACCATCCCGCGCCGTCTGCCTCCCCTGATGCGCTTCATGTTTCCTTTCCTGACGGGGCGGTTATCGAGTATGAGCCCGAAAACGGCGCGCTCACCGTGTCAGGCATCAAAACCGCAGACGTCACCGCGTCTGAGTCCATTACGGCCACCGTGCCGGTGGTGCTGGTGAAAGCGTCGAGCCACATCACGCTCGATACGCCGGAGGTGGTGTGCACCAACAAGCTGACAACCGGCACGCTCGAAGTGAAGAACGGCGGGAAGATGAGCGGGGACATCGAGCACACCGGCGGGACACTGAAATCAAACGGCGTGCAGGTGGATAACCACGCGCACGGCAACGTACAGAGCGGCGGAAGCTGGACTAAGGGGACGCAATGACGGTGCGTTATCTGGGAATGAACAGCCAGACCGGCCTCAGTATCTCTGAGGTAGAGCATATCCGGCAAAGCGTGCGCGACATTCTGGTCACGCCGGTTGGCTCGCGCGTCATGCGCCGTGAATACGGCTCGCTTCTGTCGCAAATGATTGACCAGCCGCAGACCCCGGCGCTGCGCCTGCAGATTATGGCCGCGTGCTATTCCGCGATCCAGAAGTGGGAGCCCCGCGTCAGCCTCACGACCATCACCTTTGAACGGTCGGAGACCGACGGCGGCCTGTATGTCGATATCACCGGCACGCGCTCCACCGGCGGCCAGTCTTTTTCTCTCACCATTCCACTGAGTTAAACGCTATGGCAATTGTTGACCTTAACCAGCTCGCCGCGCCTGACGTCGTGGAAGAACTGGACTATGAAACCATCCTGAGCGAGCGAAAAGCGACGCTCGTCTCGCTCTACCCGGAAGACCAGCAGGACGCGATCGCGCGCACGCTGTCGCTTGAGTCTGAGCCGCTGGTCAAGCTGCTGGAGGAAAACGCCTACCGGGAAGTCATCTGGCGACAGCGCGTCAACGAGTCCGCGCGCGCGGTCATGCTGGCCTATGCCGCCGGTGCTGACCTCGACCAGATAGGCGGAAATTACAACGTCGAGCGCCTTGTCATCACCCCTGCAGACGACACGACGTTACCGCCGACGCCAGCCGTGATGGAGTCGGATACCGACTACCGGCTGCGCATTCAACAGGCCTTTGAGGGGCTGAGTACCGCAGGCTCTACCGGCGCATATCAGTTTCATGGCCGCAGCGCTGACGGGCGGGTCGCCGATATTTCGGTTATCAGTCCCGCGCCTGCGTGTGTCACGGTGACGGTGCTGTCCCGCGAAAATAACGGCGTGGCGTCTGACGAGCTGCTCGCTATCGTGCGCAACGCGCTCAACGATGAGGACGTCAGGCCGGTTGCAGACCGTGTGACCGTGCAGTCGGCGAACATAGTCGACTATAAAATCACCGCGTCGCTTTACCTTTACCCCGGTCCCGAAAGTGAGCCGGTGCTCAGTGCTGCGAAAGCAAAGCTGCAGGCGTATATCACCGCGCAGCACCGGCTCGGGCGCGATATCCGCAAATCGGCTATTTATGCCGCGCTCCACGTCGAAGGCGTTCAGCGTGTCGAGCTGGCCGAACCGGTGGCCGACATCGTGCTCGATGACACGCAGGCGTCATGGTGCAGCGAGTACAGCGTGACGATCGGGGGCAATGATGAATGATACCCGCCTGCTGCCGGTGGGCTCGTCACCGCTTGAGGTGGCGGCGGCGCGCGCCTGCGCTGAGATTGAAAATACCCCCGTTCCGCTGCGTCGCCTCTGGAGTCCTGACGACTGCCCGGCAAATCTGCTGCCGTGGCTGGCGTGGGCGTTTTCCGTTGACCGCTGGGACGAGAACTGGCCGGAGGCCACAAAACGGGAAGTGATCCGCGCGGCGTGGTTTATCCACGCGCACAAGGGGACGATTGGCGCGGTGCGTCGTGTGGTGGAGCCGCTCGGCTACCTGATTAACGTGTCCGAGTGGTGGGAAACCAACGACCCGCCCGGCACGTTTCGCCTCGATATCGGTGTGTTAGAGACCGGCATCACAGAGGAAATGTATTACGAGATGGAGCGGCTCATCGCGGATGCCAAACCAGCCAGCCGCCACCTTATCGGCCTGACTATCATTCAGGACATTCCCGGCAACCTCTACACCGGAGCCCTGACCTATGACGGCGACATCATCACGGTTTATCCCGGATAAGTGAGAGAACAATGACAGTGAAATACAAAACGGTCATCACCAAAGCCGGTGCAGTTAAGCTGGCCGCAGCGACCGTCCCTAACGGTAAAAAAGTGAATTTTACGGCGATGGCCATCGGCGACGGTGGCGGCACGCTGCCGGTGCCTGACCCGAACCAGACAAAGCTCGTCAAAGAGGTCTGGCGTCACGCGCTGAACAAAATCAGCCAGGACAATAAAAACAAAAATTATGTCGTGGCGGAGCTACTTATCCCGCCGGAGACCGGCGGTTTCTGGATGCGTGAAATGGGGCTTTATGATGATACCGGCACGCTGATTGCGGTCGGTAACATGGCCGAAAGCTACAAGCCAGCGCTGGCAGAGGGGTCAGGCCGTGCGCAGACCGTGCGTATGGTCATCATGGTAAGCGACATCGAATCAGTCGAGCTGACCATCGACACCTCAATGGTAATGGCAACGCAGGACTACGTTGACGACAAGCTCGCGGAGCATGAGCAGTCCCGCCGGCACCCTGACGCCACGCTCACAGCAAAGGGTTTCACGCAGTTAAGCAGTGCGACCGACAGCACGTCTGAGAGCGTCGCAGCAACGCCGAAAGCGGTAAAGGCGGCGTATGACCTTGCTAAGGGGAAATATACGGCTCAGGACGCCACCACGACGCAAAAGGGTATCGTCCAGCTCAGTAGCGCGGTAGACAGCGCGTCTGAGAGCGTCGCAGCGACGCCAAAAGCGGTTAAAGCGGCTAACGATAATGCAAATAGCCGTTTACCGCTTGCGGGCGGCTGGCTGACAGGTGGGTTTGGAATTAAAACCTCTATTGGCAGCGTGTCGTTTGGGGTGGGTAACTCTGATGTGTATATCGCTAACGGTGCGTCGAATAAGTTTCTGCAACTGAAGCATACGGGCGAGCTGAAGTATGACGACAAGGCTATCTACCATGAGGGGTATAAGCCCACAGCTGACGATGTCGGCGCGTTACCAGTTAAGGGTACAGCGGAAGCCGCAAATAAACTCGCCACCGCGCGAAAAATTGCAGGTGTGGATTTTGACGGCACCAAAGATATCAGCCTGAAAACCTCGAATCTGGATGATGCGGGCACGGCGGCTAAAAAAGATGCGACCACCTCCCGCACAGATACCACCGACGGGCGAGTCTTACAGGTCGGTGACTTTGGTGTGGGTGCGGTGGCAGGTGTCAGTCTGACTGATGCTAATAATATCAATTTTAATGGTTTTTTCAGAATGAGCGCCGAGGGTGTTCATGGCCCGGTTGCGAATAAGGCCTCTGAGCTGATTCATTGCCAGTACGACCAGAATACTGGTCGACAGATTGGCTGGCGTGCAGGTAGCCCGGAAGAGCCCCTGCGCCACCGGACAAAAATTAACGGCCAGTGGCAGGGCTGGATTAAGCTTTACGATTCAAATAACCCGCCCACGGCTGATGAAGTCGATGCCGTTTCAGCGTCAAAGGGGGGCACTTTCCTGAAAGAGGTCGCTTTCTCTGAAGGCGTGAAAATCAGGAACGCAACGGGGATTTATCAGGGCGAGGATAGCGCAGGTTTTTCCAGTAATAACCTGATGCTGAAATCATGGAACGGTATCGGATTCTATTGCACCCTCACCGGCAGTGAGGGCGTCACGGTCTTTGTCGATACCCGTGGCGGGCATGTGGAGGCGAGAGGCCAGATTAAGCCGGGTAGCTATGAGAATTTCGATAACCGTTTTTATACCAAGTCGCTGGCTAACAGCACTTTCCAGAAGGTCAATACCGCATCGAGAGGGTCGCGCGGATGGTTTAAAGATTCCAACACGGGAATGATATTTCAGTGGGGGATTGAGAGCGTTAGCGGGGCAACCACGCGAACATTAAGTTTCCCGGTTTCGTTTCCGACTGGTTGCGCATCGCTGACGGTATCAAACAACATCGAGCGAACGGCTGGCGAAAACTCAATGACGGGATTTATTAAATCGGCATCACAATATTCCCTGTCAAATACTGCCGCAACAGATCGCCAGTTATGCTGGTTTGCAATTGGTTATTAGGAAGATAAAAGATGAATTATTATTTTTCGAAAACAACGCTGGGTTTTTATTGCGACGAGGTGAATAAATCCACTCCTGCTGATGCCGTGGAAATCAGTGAAGAATCATACTTTTCGCTGCGTGAGGGGCAATCCACGGGCAAAGTGATTGCTGCTGACGAGGCCGGAAACCCCATTTTAGTCGACCCGCCGGAGCCCACGCCTGATGCGCTCATTGCACTGGCTGAAGAAACCCGGACTGCACTGATGGCTGAGGCTAACGCCAGAATCACGCCGCTGCAGGATGCATACGAGCTCGGGATTGACACCGGGGAAGAGGCTGAATTGCTCACCCGCTGGAAGCGTTACCGCGTGATGTTAAACCGACTCGATATCAGCGCGGCGCCATCAATAGAATGGCCTGAAAAACCAGTCTGACCTGAGCCCTCCACCCGGAGGGCTTTTGTTTGTTGTTTCATTCCCCCACCAACGGCATTGCATCGCACCCGTGCAGCACACAACAGAAAATAGTCGCACCCCTTAACCACGGAGTTAAACAGATGGGCGACTATCATCACGGCGTCGAGGTCATTGAGATTAACGATGGCACGCGCACCATTTCCACCGTCTCGACGGCCATCATCGGCATGGTCTGCACGGCCAGCGATGCTGACGAAAAGACGTTTCCACTTAACGAGCCGGTGCTGATTACCAGTGTGCAAACAGCTATCGGTAAAGCCGGTAAAAAAGGCACGCTGTCAAAATCCCTGCAGGCCATCGCCGACCAGTGCAAGCCGGTCATTGTGGTGGTGCGCGTTCCCGAAGGTATCGACGACCCGGAAGACCCGGAAGCGGCGCAGAAAGAAACCATTTCCAACATCATCGGCACGACCGACGAAAACGGCAAATACACCGGGCTGAAAGCGCTGTTAACGGCGAAAACCGTCACCGGCGTTAAGCCGCGCATTCTCGGCGTGCCGGGACTGGATACGCAGGAAGTGGCGACCGCGCTTGCGTCGACCTGTCAGAGCCTGCGCGCGTTCGGCTACGTGAGCGCGTGGGGTTGCAAGACCATTTCCGAGGCGATCGCCTATCGGGAAAACTTCAGCCAGCGCGAGCTGATGGTCATTCACCCTGATTTTCTGGCATGGGACACCACGGCGAACGAAACCGATATTGCATGGGCGACCGCCCGCGCGCTCGGCCTGCGCGCCAAAATCGACCAGGAAACCGGCTGGCACAAAACGCTCTCTAACGTCGGCGTGAATGGCGTCACCGGCGTCAGCGCCTCGGTGTCATGGGATTTGCAGGAGCAGGCTACCGACGCCAACCTGCTGAATCAGGCCGGGGTGACAACGCTCATCCGTAACGACGGTTTTAAATTCTGGGGCAACCGCACCTGCTCAGATGACCCGTTATTCGTGTTTGAAAATTACACCCGCACGGCGCAGGTGCTGGCCGACACGATGGCTGAGGCGCACGCGTGGGCGATGGATAAGCCCGTTTCCGCAACGCTCATCCGCGACATCGTCGCCGGTATCAATGCCAAATTCCGCGAGCTGAAAAATAACGGCTATATCGTTGACGGCTCCTGCTGGTACGACCCGGAGTCAAACACCGTGGAAACCCTGAAAGCCGGGAAGCTGTATATCGATTACGACTACACCCCCGTCCCGCCGCTGGAAAACCTGACCCTGCGCCAGCGCATCACCGATACCTATCTGGCAGACCTGTCAGACTCGGTCAACAGCTAAGGAGCTCAGAGCATGGCGTTACCACGCAAACTGAAATACCTGAACATGTTTAACGACGGTCTCAGCTACATGGGCGTCGTTGAATCCGTCACCTTGCCAAAGCTGACCCGAAAACTTGAGAAATATCGCGGCGGCGGGATGCCGGGCTCGGTGTCGATTGACCTCGGCCTCGACGATGACGCGCTGTCACTTGAGTGGACGCTGGGCGGCCTGCCTGACGTTGAGCTGTGGGCGCAGTACGCGTCACCGGGGGCGGATAGCGTGCCGCTGCGCTTCACCGGCTCATTCCAGCGCGATGACACCGGCGCTATTTCTGCCGTTGAGGTGGTCATGCGTGGCCGTCATAAGGAGTACGACGGCGGCGAAAACAAACAGGGCGAAAGCGGCACGACCAAAATCGCGACCGAGTGCTCGTACTACCAGCTCACGATTGACGGCAAAGAGGTCATTGAGATTGACGTCGTCAACATGGTGATGAAAGTCGACGGCGTCGACCGTCTCGCTGAGCACCGCCGGGCGATTGGCCTGTAACCCCTTAACCGGTCAGCCAGGCTGGCCGGTCACTTACTCACGTTCAAAGAGAGCAACATCATGGAAAACATTAACGAAACTGCCACCACCGAAACCGAAAACTTAAACATTGTGATCCTCGATAATCCCGTCATGCGCGGTGAGCAGAAAATCGAACAGGTGACCGTCACTAAACCCAACGCGGGAACCCTGCGCGGCGTGAGTCTGGCGTCGCTGGCAAACTCGGACGTCGATGCGCTGATTAAGGTGCTGCCGCGTATGACGTACCCGGCGCTGACCGAGCATGAGGTCATGCGTCTGGAAGCGTCAGACCTGATTTTGTTCGCCGGTAAGGTGGTCGGTTTTTTGTCGCCATCTTCGGCTCGCTGACCTTCCCGGATAACCTTTCGGTCGATGACCTGATGGCGGATATCGCGGTGATATTTCACTGGCCGCCATCAGAGCTGAATTCCCTAAGCGTGACCGAGCTCATCACATGGCGCGAAAAAGCGCTGCAGCGAAGCGGACACCACCATGAGCAATAACGTCAGGATTGAGGTACTGCTGAACGCAGTCGACCGGGCAAGCCGACCGCTTAAAGCTATCCAGAATGCCAGCAAGACCCTTGCTGGCGATATCCGCACTTCTCAGAACAGCCTGCGCGATCTGAATGCGCAGGCGTCCCGGATTGACGGATTCAGGAAAGCGAGCGCACAGCTTGCCGTGACCGGCCAGTCGCTTAACAAGGCGAAACAGGAAGCCGCCGCGCTGGCCGTCCAGTTTAAGAACACGGAAAACCCCACTAAAGCGCAGGCGCGGGCGATGGAGGCGGCAAAGAAATCCGCCGCTGACCTGCAGCTCAAATACAACAGCCTCAGGCAGTCGGTGCAGCGCCAGCGCACGGCGCTCGCGCAGGCTGGCATAACCACCAGAACTCTGTCGGCGGATGAGCGCCGCCTGAAAACCAGCATCAGTGAGACGACCGCGCAGCTCAACCGGCAGCGCGGGGCACTGGCGCGGGTCAGTCAACAGCAGGCGCGACTGAGTCGCATTAAAGAGCGTTATCAGGCCGGTAAATCCCTTGCCGGAGGCGCTGCAGCGGCAGGCGCGGCGGGCGTCGGTATCGCCACGGCGGGAACGATGGCCGGAGTAAAATTACTCACGCCCGGTTATAACTTTGCACAGAAAAACTCTGAGCTGCAGGCCGTGCTCGGGGTCGAAAAACAGTCGCCCGAAATGGAGGCGCTGCGCAAACAGGCGCGCCAGCTCGGGGACAATACCGCTGCGTCTGCAGACGATGCGGCGAGCGCGCAGATTATCATTGCGAAAAGCGGCGATGATGCCGCAGCGATTCAGGCGGCGACGCCGGTCACGCTGAATATGGCGCTGTCTAACCGTCGCTCGATGGAAGAAAACGCCGCGCTGCTGACAGGGATGAAATCCGCGTTTCAGATGTCAAACGACCAGATCGCACACATCGGCGACGTGCTGTCGATGACGATGAACAAAACGGCCGCTGACTTTGACGGGCTGAGCGACGCGCTGACGTATGCTGCGCCGGTGGCAAAAAATGCCGGGGTCAGTATCGAGCAGACCGCCGCAATGGTCGGCGCACTCCATGACGCCAAAATCACCGGCTCGATGGCGGGGACCGGCAGCCGTGCCGTCCTGAGTCGCCTGCAGGCTCCGACCGGCAAGGCATACGAGGCCATCAAAGAGCTCGGCGTTAAAACGTCTGACAGCAAGGGCAACACGCGCCCGATATTTGCCATTCTGAAAGAAATGCAGCGCAGTTTTGAGAAAAACAATCTCGGAACAAGCCAGCGCGGCGAATACATGAAAACCATCTTTGGTGAGGAAGCCAGCTCGGCGGCGGCGGTACTGATGACCGCGGCCTCAAGCGGTAAGCTCGACCAGCTCACGGCGGCGTTTAAAGCCTCGGACGGCAAAACCGCTGAGCTGGTCAAAATCATGCAGGACAACCTCGGCGGCGACTTTAAAGAATTTCAGTCAGCTTATGAGGCCGTTGGTACTGACCTGTTTGACCAGCAGGAGGGCTCACTGCGTGAGCTCACTAAAACCGCCACGAAATATGTGTTAAAGCTCGACGGCTGGATCACCAATAACAAAACACTTGCGTCAACCATCGGCATCATAGCAGGCGGCGCACTGGCAATTATTGGCATCCTCGGGGCAATTGGTCTGGTCGCCTGGCCGGTCATTACCGGCATTAATATTTTGATTGCCGGTGCATCACTGCTAGGGACTGTTTTCTCTGCGGTGGGCGGTGCCATCATGACCGTGCTCGGGGCGCTTACCTGGCCGATTGTGGCTATTGGCGTTGCCATCGTCGCCGGTGCGCTGCTTATTCGCAAATACTGGGAACCAATAAGCGCATTTTTCTCAGGCGTAATGGAGGGGATAAAGCAGGCTTTTGCCCCTGTAGTGGAGTTATTCGAACCGTTAAAGCCGGTTTTTGAATGGCTGGGTGAAAAACTTAAAGCTGCGTGGCAGTGGTTTAAAGACCTGATCGCACCGGTTAAGTCGACGCAGGAGACGCTCGACAGCTGCAAAAATGCGGGTGTGATGTTCGGTAAGATGCTGGCCGACGCGCTGATGTTACCGCTCAAAAGCTTTAATACATTGCGTACCGGCGTTAACTGGCTGCTGGAAAAGCTCGGGGTTATCAATAAAGAATCGACCGACCTTGACCATAAGGCAGCAAAAGCCAATGCCGCCACCGGCTCGCAAAATGAATCTTATATTCCGACAACCTCAACATATGGCGGTTATCAGGCATATCAGCCGGTAACGGCGCCGACTGGTATGACTTACGTCGACCAGAGCAAGCCAGAATATAACATCAACCTGAATGGTGGCATCGCGCCGGGCAGCGACCTCGACCGTCAGCTGCGTGAGGCTGTCGATAAACTTGACCGTGAAAACCGTGCGCGTCAGCGCTCAAGTATGCGTCATGACTCAAGGGGATAAAGCATGTTAATGGTTTTAGGTTTGTTTGTGTTTGAGCGCCGCACGCTGCCCTATCAGTCCATGCAATATTCGAAGGATTACCGCTGGGCGTCAAACGACCGTATCGGCAAGCCACCGGCTTACCAGTATCTCGGGGAAGGTGAAACCACGCGCACGCTGTCGGGCGTGCTTTATCCCGAAATTACCGGCGGGCGTCTTTCACTGACCGCCATCGAGCTGATGGCAGACGAGGGGCGCGCGTGGCCGCTGATTGACGGAACGGGCATGATCCACGGCATGTATGTCATCGACAAAGTGACGCACACGCACACCGAGCTATTCAGCGACGGCGCGGCGAGAAAAATCGAGTTTAGCCTTTCTCTTAAGAGGGTCGATAAGTCGCTGGCGGCCATTTATGGCGACCTGAAAACGCAGGCCGACAATCTGGTCACGTCTGCCGGTGACTGGCTGGGAGGGCTGGCGGGATGATTACGGGTATGAATATTCAGGCCGGGGCGAAGATAGCCCCGGCGTTTATGCTCAAGCTGGATAACGACGATATCACCCAGGATTTTAGTGACCGTCTTATCAGTCTGACCATGACCGACAATCGCGGATTCGAGGCCGACCAGCTCGATATCGAGCTCGATGACACCGACGGCCAGATAGCAATGCCACCGCGCGGCGCAACGTTGACGCTGTGGTTAGGCTGGCAGGATTCCGCGCTGATAAAAAAAGGGACGTTCACGGTCGACGAAATCGAGCACAGGGGCGCGCCTGATACGCTGACCATCCGGGGGCGAAGCGCTGATTTTCGCGGGTCGCTGAACTCGCGCCGGGAACAGTCATGGCATGACACCACGCTCGGGCAAATTGTCGAGACGATTGCGGCACGCAATAAGCTGACGGCCAGCGTGGCCGACACGCTGAAAGCCGTCACAGTGCCTCACATTGACCAGTCGCAGGAATCCGACGCGGTGTTTCTGTCCCGCCTGGCAGACCGGAACGGGGCGGCGGTTTCGGTAAAAGCAGGGAAACTGTTATTCCTGAAAGCGGGGAGCGGTAAGACTGCCAGCGGGAAGCCCATTCCGCAGATGACGCTTGAGCGCGGGGACGGCGATCGTCATCAGTTTGCCATTGCTGACCGGGAAGCCTACACCGGCGTGTCGGCAAAATGGCTGCACACCAAAGACCCGAAGCCGCAAAAGCAAAAGGTGAAGCTCAAGCGTAAGCCCAAAGAGAAGCACCTCCGCGCGCTGCAGCACCCGAAAGCGACAAAAGCCCCGGCAAAGACTAAAGCCAAAAAAGAGCAGGAGGCGCGCGAGGGTGAGTACATGGCCGGTGAGGCTGATAACGTGCTGGAGCTGACGACCATCTACGCGACTAAGGCGCAGGCCATACGCGCCGCTCAGGCGAAGTGGGACAAGCTGCAGCGCGGCGTTGCGGAGTTTTCAATCTCGCTGGCGATTGGCCGGGCAGATTTATTTCCTGAAACGCCAATCGCGGTGAAAGGGTTTAAGCGCGTTATAGACGAGCAGGCGTGGATAATCAGCCGGGTGGTGCATAACCTCAACGGGAGCGGCTACACGACGGGCTTAGACCTTGAGGTTAAGGTTTCGGACGTGGAGTACGAAAGCGAAGAATTAACGCAGTGACTTGTTTTTAAGTGTTTGTTATATAATGATAAAATGAGTAAAATTAACGCATCGAAAAATAAATGAGGTGCTCGCCATGTTTCACTGTCCAAAATGCCATTTCGCCGCTCACGCCCGCACAAGTCGCTATTTTACTGAGACGACGAAAGAGCGGTATCATCAGTGCACAAACATCAATTGCAGCGCGACATTTGTGACCACCGAGACGGTCGAGCGTTTTATCGTATCGCCGGGGGTAGTAGTACCAGCTACACCGCACCCAACATCATCCGGACAGCAACAAATTCACTGGCAGTGACTAATTTAAGCCCTTAAATAGGGCTTAATTTTTTCTATGAAGTTGCCGATAACTAGTAAATCTATATTAGAAAGTTTGTGTTCAACATTAATTTGAAAGGTTTAAGGTTGTTAGTGTGAAAGAGAGAATGCAAGTAACAAGGCGTCAGCATTATGTATTCAGGAAGTATTTAAAAGCTTGGGCTGACACTAAGACAAGTGACCCGCAACTATCTGTAATTGACAAAAAATCAAAAAGAACTTTTCGATCTGGGCTTATGGGAGTTGCACAGCAAAATTATTTCTATGAATTTAAATTGCTGACTGAGGTTGAGAAAATGATGGTTTTCATTCTCTCGACTACAAAATATAAAGCATTAAATGACTTTGACCCATATTCTGTACTTCGCGATGTGGAAGCTATCAACTTAAATGAAAGATTAGAAACCGCTAAATCAACAAGTCAGTATACTCCTCAGCATTTTACTGACGAACGTCGGCAGCTAGGTGAAACGAAGCAATCACGGTATGAAAACATTGGGCAAAAGTTCCTTGATCAACTCTTACGTGAAAATGTAGATTTTTATTGTATTGATAAAGATAGAAACGACTTTATTTTTTTCTTAATGATGCAGTATGTTCGAACAAAGGCGATGAGAGAAAGCCTTAACAGCACTTTTTCGAACATAAATGATGATTTGGAAAAATTGAAACGTTCAGTTGATTTTGTCAATAATTTAGCAATACAATATAATATACCTTTCGATAAGGCAAAGGCAGAGGAGGAGTTAGAGAATTTAAACGCTAACTTTAATTTTGATAATGTCACACCCTTCATAATATACAGTACGGTTGATGAACTCACTTACGCATTTGCCTATCTGCAAAAAATGAATTTAAATTTTATAAAAGCACACCCAGACATAAAGTTCATAACTGGAGATCAGCCAGTAATAAATATTCACTCACCATCTCGAAATTCTCAAGAGGAAATATATGATCTTGAGTTTTATTATCCAATATCACCCATGTTCGGCATTATTTTAAATTTCAAAAAACACGAGCCATGGCCGGAGGAAATAAGCAAGGAGCAAACTTTGGAGCTAAATAAAAAAATATTTGAGGCTGCACATCTTCAGATTTATGCAGGCGAAGAAAATGATTTTCGTTCAGGGGGGGTTATATAATGAAGGTCATTCATTAATAACCACTGATTTTTATTGAGACTAATATTGAAAGGCATACATATTGGTTATGCCTTATTTACCTCAAAAAATATAAGTTCCTTTAAATGTTATCATTTCAGCTAATTTATTTGACGGAACGGAATGTTAGTTCATTGCTTACACAGAATTCCAAAATAGTAAGCATTGCTTGCTAAATATGTCAATCCTACTTTTACCAATTCAAAGTATAAGCCCCGCTTGTGCGGGGCTATAGATATCGATGTGGTCAATATGTGGACGCTAGATAAAATAAATCCTTTTAATTCATCTTGTTGAAGCGATTTTAAAAGCTCCTGAGGGAGCCTTAGTTATATCAGAACACTTTCTTATACGGTCGCACCGTCACCTTCGCATACACGCCCGCCGCAACGTACGGGTCTGCGTCAGCCCAGGCCTGCGCCGCTTCCAGAGATTCAAACTCTGCAATAACCGTGGAGCCAGAAAAACCGGCTGCACCCGGGTCGTTGCTGTCGACAGCAGGCATTGGGCCAGCGGTCACCAAACGACCTTCATCCTGTAGCAGCTGTAAGCGTGCCAGGTGAGCAGGGCGGACAGACTGGCGTTTCTCAAGTGAATCAGCGACATCTTCAGAGTAAATCACGTAAAGCACGGTGAAGCTCCTTAAGCGTTTTAAAGTGTCAGTTACGTTATGTGAAAGGGCAACTGACTGCAATGTAAAGATAAAAACAATGTTAATACCCTGATCTGAATGCCCCTTTTTTGGCCACATTGACGCTTAAATTGCGCCAGAACAAAGTGTCTTATTGAATATGATTGCTATTTGCATTTAAAATCAGGGTTCGATTTTTTAACGTTGATGACTATGACTTCGATGACCCTTGATTTACCTCGCCGCTTTCCCTGGCCGACGCTGCTCTCCGTCGTGATTCACGGTGCTGTCGTGGCGGGTTTGCTCTATACCTCGGTTCATCAGGTTATTGAAATGCCCGCACCCGCGCAGCCGATTTCGGTGACCATGGTATCGCCTGCGGATCTCGAGCCGCCGCAGGTCGCACCGCCACCGCCACCGCCACAGCCGGTTGCTGAACCGGAGCCAGAGCCCGAGCCTGTTCCGGCGCCACCGAAGGAAGCCCCGGTGGTGATCCATAAACCTGAACCGAAGCCCAAACCTAAGCCGAAGCCAAAGCCGGTGAAGAAGGTCGAGGAGCGTCCGAAACGCGAAGAACGTCCGGTTGAGCCACGCGCGACCCAGACGGTTGAGAATGCCGCACCTTCACGTCCGGTAATGAACAACTCCGCACCGGCGCCAAAACCAACGGTTGCCGCGCCAGCGGGCCCGCGAGCACTGAGCCGAAACCAGCCTCAGTATCCGGCGCGAGCGCAGGCTTTACGTATTGAAGGCCGCGTGCGGGTGAAATTTGACGTTACCGCAGATGGCCGCGTTGATAACGTGCAAATCTTGTCCGCTCAGCCTTCTAATATGTTTGAACGCGAAGTGAAATCGGCGATGCGCAGATGGCGCTACGAAGCCGGTAAACCGGGTAGCGGACTGATCGTGAACATTGTCTTCCGCCTGAACGGCGGGGCGCAGATGGAATAAAAAAAGCCTCCGGATGGAGGCTTTTTTGTCAGATAATCAGGCCTGCGGAAGCTGACGAGGTTTACCCTCGCTATCCACTGCCACATAAATAAACAGTGCTTCAGTAGCTTTATAGCGCTGTCCAATCGGTTCTGAAGAGACCTTCTTCACCCAGACTTCAATGTTGATAGAGATGGAGGTATTGCCGCGTTTGACGCAGCGCGCGTAACAGCACACCACGTCACCTACCGCCACCGGGCGCAGGAAGGTCATCCCATCGACCCTCACGGTTACCACGCGTCCATGAGCTATCTCTTTTGCCAGAATTGCGCCGCCCATATCCATTTGCGACATCAGCCAGCCGCCAAAAATATCGCCATTGGCATTGGTGTCAGCGGGCATTGCCAGTGTGCGTAAAACCAGTTCGCCCTGAGGGGCGTTAGTTGTTGTCATTGTTTTAACTCGTAACGGAAGACTTCAGGCGGGATGCTACTATGATTTCACAGCGGAGAGAATAGACCAGAACGCCTGTCGAACACGTTCTGGTCAACCAGCAGTTAGTGCTTATCGTCCTGCGGCATATGGCGATAGATGTAAACGCCGCTGAGCAGGGTGAAAATCAGCGTCAGGGCGGTCAGGCCGAAGACCTTAAAGTTGACCCAAATGTTTTGCGGCAACCAGAAGGCAATGTAGATATTGGCAAGACCGCAAAGAATAAAGAACACCGCCCAGGCGATATTCAGTCGGGACCAGACCTGCTGCGGCAGCGTCAGCTCTTTACCCAGCATGCGCTGGATAAGCGGTTTTTTCATAACCCACTGGCTGATTAACAATGCGCCTGCAAACAGCGCGTATATCACCGTGACCTTCCACTTGATGAATTCATCATTGTGGAAGAACAGGGTCAGCCCGCCGAAAACAGCGACCAGCACGAACGTGACCAGCGCCATTTTTTCAACTTTACGGTAACGTACCCAGCTGTAGATCAGCACAACCGCGGTCGCGATAATCAGCGCAGTGGTCGCAGCATAGATGTCATACAGCTTATAAAACGCGAAAAAGACCACGAGCGGTAAAAAATCAAGAAACTGCTTCATTCTGTGATTCCATCTCTCTGTTGAGCCGGGAAGCGGGTCATGCTCCCGGCATCAGGATTACTGACGAATTAACATATACAGGCGGAACAGATAGACCAGCAGTACCGCTGAAATCAGGTTGCTCAGCGTATTCGCGACTACCGCGCCAACATTAGGTGTTAAAACCGCAAAATTTGGCGCAAACAGGAGCAGAAGCGTTTTCGCAAGCAGCCAGCCGATCACGGCAGGGGCCACCAGGCGCATATTCGCCCATGCGAGCCTGATGCTGCTGCGCATTGCGGTAAAAATCCCCATTTTGTCCTGCACGATCATGATCGGGGCAAAAGAGAGCACGATAGCCAGCAACACGCCCGGTACCACGACCAGCATAATCCCCATCTGCACCAGCAGGGTGGTTAAGAAGATCAGGATAAACAGCTTCGGCAAAACGGGAGCACTGGCGCCAATCGCGCGTAAGGCACTGACCCGATGGCCCGCTGACACCAGCTGAATCATCAGGAGAACGCCGCCCGCCAGAATCGCATTACCAATGAGACCAGAGAACGTCGATGCGGCTGAAGCCCGCAGCAGGATTTGCTGCTGCTCTGGCGTCATGTTTTGCACCAGTTCAAACAACCCGACGCTTCCTGCCAGATTGTCACCCTGGCTCAGGCTGGCAATCTGTTCATCACTCGGTGAGAAGGCATGGCCCAGCACCACAGTGATAAAGGCGCAAAGCAACGCGATCAGTAAAAAAGTTATGAACTGATTGCGGAAAAAGTTTCCCGTGTCACGGTAGACAGACTTCGCCGTGATAGACATGCACTCTCCTTGAGTATTGCAGGTGTTAATTAGCCGGCAATTGTACACCGGATGCACCTGCTGTGGCAGCATCAAGGCTTGTATGGAAAAGCATATCTTTGTAAAGCGGCGGTAATCCGACCCGTGCGCGGGCGCGATTACAGGCGTCGTTGACCTGCCCATCTTCCCCCGACATAGCAAATTCCCGGCAGGGGCTGGGGCGATCCTCATAGATGGAACACCGGGTTGAGACCCCGGGTTCACCCTGTAGCGCGACGCAGCGGGCTTGTTTTTGGTTCGTGCCGCGCATACAGCGCAGAAAAGGGGTCAACGGCTCAGTGAGATGAACCGGAACGGTACCGCCGCCATCGCTGGCCTCGGCCCAGTAGAAAGAGACTCGAAAATACGCACAACAGGCTCCGCACGTCATGCACGGGTTAACTTCACTCATGGCACACCTGCAAAAAAGAACGCATCAAATCAATTTGTGAGAGCGATAAATTAGCCAGCCGCCTGAGGAAGAGCAAGAGGGGGAAAAGAGAAAATTTTGTAACTGTGAAATGCCAAAAATTGACATGGAAACAACTTACTGCCTTTCAAAGCGCCACAAAAAATTAACCCAGATCAATGAATGTTAACTTACTGGTTTTAATGTGATCTGTGGCAGATCACTTATTACTCATTTGTGAGTATATTCTCACCCGCGATTAAAACCACAACGATGGAGCGGATATGAAAAAATTAGCGGTGGCAGCCCTTGTATTAAGCAGTCTCTCTGGCGGCGCGTACGCGCACGAAGCAGGTGAATTCTTTATTCGTGCCGGTTCGGCCACGGTTCGCCCAACTGAGGGCTCTGATAACGTGCTGGGTATGGGCGGTTTTAACGTCAGTAATAACACCCAGTTAGGCTTAACGTTCACTTATATGGCGACGGATAACATTGGTGTCGAGCTTCTGGCGGCAACGCCGTTCCGTCATCGCGTCGGTCTGGGGGCAACTGGTGATATTGCCACCGTACACCATTTACCGCCAACGCTGATGGCGCAATGGTACTTTGGCGATGCCAGCAGCAAGGTACGTCCGTATATTGGCGCCGGTGTAAACTACACCACCTTCTTCGATGAGAAATTTAACGATACCGGTAAAGAGGCCGGTCTGACTGACCTCAGCCTGAAAGATTCATGGGGTATGGCGGGACAGGTGGGGCTGGATTACCTGATTAACCGTGACTGGCTGATCAACGCCTCAGTCTGGTACATGGACATTGATACGGACGTACGCTTCAAGCATAACGGTGACCAGCAAAGCATCAACACGAGACTGGACCCGTGGGTGTTTATGTTCTCTGCGGGGTATCGTTTCTAATCCCCCGGTTAAACTGGCCACGCGGTGGCCAGTTTGCATCGCACTCTTAAAACGACGGATAAACCGGTCGTTCGTCCAGCTTAAGGCAGTGCCTGAGGCGCGTTTCCCCATCATATAAATAGCTGAATGCATCGCTGGACACCGAATGGAACAGAATATCACCGTTGGCAAACGGGATAATTTCCGTGTCACCCGCGCGCTTGTGCCCCGCCCCGGTTTCAAAATGATCTCGCCAGCGTTCCTGCGTATGGTCGTAAACGTGCAGAATAACCTCGACAAGTCCTCTTTCCGGACAGTTAAGGCGCAGGAAGGTGGAAGAGTAATTCATGGACAGCACGTGAAAGGGAATCAATAAGGCGAAAACCAGTAAAGCTCGTAAATACATCAAACTGCGAAAACCTCCTTCAAAATGGATGTGAGATTTTACTTAAGTCAGATGCGGCGGCTTTGCCCTCGATCAAGAGGTCTTATAATTCAATGCGATAAAGGCCTCTGACGAGGCCTGAACGTTCATTTTTGAATCAAATAGCGGATTGTTGGCCCGTCCTGCTGAATATCCAGCACCGTGTAGCCATGGTTTTTAGCATCCAGCGGAATGTTGTTAATGGATTGCGGGCAGTCGCTCACCACCTCCAGAATTTCCCCTTTTTTGAGCTGCGGTAGCGCTTCAAGGGTAGCCACTGCCGGATAAGGGCAAGGTTCGCCGATCATATCCAGTCGATAATCAGGCACGATCTCTTTCATGCAGCGTTCTCCTGCGTTTCAGGTTTAGCGGTGGTGCGACGGAAGAAGCGTTTCTCCTGCGCGACAACCAGTAAAAAAGCGACCAGCAGCAAGGCATAGGTTACCAGCAGGCCGCCGAGCGGACCGAAGGTGCTCAACAGATTGACCTTATCCCAGTTTGTTGCGAGTACAGGTGAGACATCATCCCAGTAGTACGCCAGAATGGTTGAACCAATGACATTACCAAGGCCGACCCACCAGTAATGCACCTGGCCTTCGACGGCGCGATACATCCAGCCGGTTTCACACCCGCCTGCCAGCACAATTCCGAAGCCAAACAGCAGGCCACCAATCACCGCGTTAGGACCGGCCCACATGATTTTCGGTTCAACACCGAGTTGTACATAGCTGAAAATGCCGATGGCACTCACCGCCATACCGGCAATGATCGCTTTTGCCATCATGGTTCGTCCGGTGATCCACATATCGCGAAACGCAGAGGTAAAGCAGATCTGCGCGCGTTCGATCAGCAGACCAAACCCTACGCCAAACAACATCGCCAGGCCGAGTTTCGGTTGATTCAGCGCTGTGCAGATTGCCCACGCGATCATGGCAAAAAAGACAAGCATACCGAGGCGAAAACGGCGTTTCGCCTGGTCCGGCTTCTGGGTCAGCGGCGACGCCGCGCTAACTTTGGTCATTTTTACCGGAATACGGAACAGCGGCAGCAGGGTGAATTTTGCACCGAAGTAAGAGCCAATTGCGGTGGCGACGGCAAAGAACCAGGCATGCAGTGAGAATTGCGGAATACCCGTGAAGAACGCGGCAAGGTTACAGCCCATCGCCAGGCGAGCACCAAATCCGGCAATAATCCCGCCGACGACCGCCTGCATAATGCGGATGCGGCTTTTGGGCATGCGCAACTTGACGTTATTTGCCCACAGCGCCGCTGCGAAACAGCCGCCGAACATCCCGATGATCATCATTCCGTCGATGCGGGTAAGCGGAGTACCGTCAAGGTGAATGAGTTTAAAGTAGCCCCACTCTTCGGCATGCACGCCAGCGAGTTGCAGAAGTTGACCACCCCAGCGGGTAAACTCGCCGGTCACGGCCCAGAAGGTACCGGTAATGCCGAAATAATAAGTAGAGAGAATGCCTGCCGCGATAACGGCCGGAACAGGTGACCAGAACTTAACTAAATAAGTCTGTTTGAAGTATTGCCATGACATGAGTAAGCCTCTGAACTCAGAAGGTGTATTTGGATTTAACGGGCCGGAATATATAACTTTTTGGCTTACTCTAAAACCTCTCCAAACCTACTCTCCGGGATAGCGTCTTTTTTTATGACCTCCGTCATTAAATCTTCCGGTTATTTCCTGGCAATCACACCCCCGGCTGCAAAATATTCATTCCTTTCGCGGAGCCTTACTCAGAATGCGAGAGCGGCAGACATCCAGAATTTCGTCAGCCAGCGCGGAATTATCCGGGCAGGCACGGGACAACACCAGAGCCCCGACAAGATGTGCAAAGGTGTTTATCAGGTCAGCACGTGAGACATTTTCGTCGCTTAACATTGCCAGCTGACGTTCAACCCCGGCTGCAAATGTCTCTTTGATGGACTCAGACTGGCGTGCGGTGTCCGTGCCCAGGGCAGACATCACGCAACCTCCGGCCATATCATCGCGATGCTGCCGGGAGAGGTAATATTCAATGAATTTGTCTCGATCTACACCCGCCAGGTTTTCCGCGGCATGCACAAACCCGCAATTCATGGCCTCTGACATCAGGTCGGCCTTCGAACCAAAGTGCTTATAAAACCCGCCGTGGGTTAAACCCGCAGCAGACATCAGCTCCGCCACGCCCACGCCGTCATAGCCGCGTTCACGAAAAAGTTCGGATGCCGTTTCAACTATGCGCATCCGGTTCTCCCGGACCTGCTCTTTTGACACTTTCATGCTGCCCACCCCCTATAAAACAAGGCTCAATTATACATTGATGATGACCATAATCAAACCAGTTGACTTTATAGATTATGATCATCATCATTAAATCCGTATCTCCGACAGCGCTTCGCAGAGAAAGGCACGCTCTGTCAGTCTGGCTGAGATCAGCAAAGAGAGCCGGATATCTCCCGGATTTACCTGCATCGAACGGTGCAGATTGTGTTTAACATTTGATAAAGAAGATCACACATGACGAAAACTTCAGTTCTCATTACAGGCGCATCGACGGGTATTGGTGCTGTTTATGCGGAAAGGTTTGCAAGCCGTGGACATGACCTGATTCTGGTTGCCCGGGATAAAACAAAATTAGACGCACTTGCCGAACGTCTGAGACAGGAGAAGGGCGTTTCTGTAGATGTCCTGCCTGCCGATCTCACTCAGGCAGCGGAGTTAGCGACGGTGGAAACGCGTCTTCGTGAAGACGAAAAAATAGGGGTGCTGATCAATAACGCCGGCATCGCACAGTCGGGCCATTTTATCGGCCAGACGTCCGAGGCAATTGAGCGTCTTATCGCCCTGAATGTCACCGCGCTGACGAGACTTGCCAGTGCCGCGGCACCAAGGTTTGTCAACGCCGGAGAAGGTGCGATCGTCAATATCAGTTCAGTCGTTGGGCTCGCCCCGGAATTTGGCATGTCGATTTACGGTGCAACCAAAGCCTTCGTGCTTTTCTTGTCGCAGGGATTGCATCTTGAGCTGTCCTCCGCAGGCGTTTACGTCCAGGCGGTACTTCCGGCCGGCACTTACACTGAAATCTGGGAACGTGCCGGTATTGATATCAGTAAGGCGCCCGAGATGATGGAAGTGGATCAGTTAGTTGACGCAGCCCTGGCGGGCTTTGACCGTCGCGAACTCGTCACCATCCCTCCTTTACAACACGCTGCCCACTGGGATGACCTGGAGAGGACGCGTCAGGCTCTGCTTGCGGACATCAACCAGGCTAACGTGGCAGAGCGCTACAAAGTGTAGTCACGGGGGATTCGGCATAGGACTGAGTATCGTTTTTTCACTCAGCAACAGCGTTGTTAAGAAACATGCCACAGGCAAACCCGGCAGAGTAAAAGACAAATGAATAAGAAGACGATGAAAGCGTTTACGTTTAAACGCTATGGTAAATCCCCGGGACTGGGGATCGATGACGTCGATTTTCCGTCCCCCGGTGATGATGAAATTCTGGTCAAAGTGTATGCAGTAGGTCTGAACCCAATCGATAACATGATCCCGACCGGCATGTTCAAACGCGTTCTGCATTTCAGTCTCCCCGCGACCTTGGGCAGTGATGTGTCCGGCGTTGTCGTTGCCACAGGACGTCGCGTGACGCGATTCAAGGCAGGCGACGAGATTTTCGCCAGTATTTTTGACAGGGGAACGGGGTCGCTGGCCGAATTTGTCCGGGTGCCAGAAAGCCTTGCGGCGTTAAAACCCGCCAGTCTGGATTTCGTACAGGCCGCGTCACTTCCTATGGTCAGTCTCACCTCCTGGCAAGCGCTGACAGAACGCGCGATGCTGCGAGCGGGGCAGAAAGTATTTATCCCTGCCGGATCCGGTGGAATCGGCAGTTTTGCTATTCAGCTGGCGAAACACTTTGGCGCAACGGTTGGGACGACCACCAGCGCAGCCAACATTGACTGGGTGAGCCGCCTTGGTGCAGATGACGTCGTTGACTATAGAAAGCAGGAATTCGAAAAAGTGCTGAGCGGCTACGATATTGTCCTCGGTACTATCAGAGGTGATGCGATTGAGAAATCCACGCAAATCCTTAAGCCGGGAGGGAAAATTATTTCCCTGATCGGGCCGTTAGATGCTGCTTTCGCGCGGGAACGACACCTAAATGTTTTCCTGCGTTTCGTATTAGGGCTGATGAGCCGCAAAATCATGCGGCTGTCAAAAAAGCGAGGTTTGACCTATTCGTTTCTCTTTGTTCGCCCTGATGGCAGCCAGCTCAGCCAAATCGGTGAACTCATGGACGCTGAACTCATCAAGCCCGTAATCGACAAGGTTTACCCCTTTGCCGAAACGAGCGACGCCTTCACCTATCTGGCTCGCGGGCATGCAAAGGGGAAAGTCGTCGTTAAAGTTCATGGGTAATAGCCACGAAGGCTTGAGCGCCGTTGCAGCGGCGGACCGCAGATAATGGTGATGCGCTGAGTGGAACCCTGCGCATTGCCCCCCTATGCTGCCGGACCTTGTTACTGAAGGCGTGGATATTTCGCTACGTTTTGGTGAGACGGGGGAAGGATGAACCCAATATACGTTGTACTCTGCGCGGGATTAAAACCTGGGCATTACGGATATGGCCACCCCTCAGGCGAGGGGTGGCTTTCGGGGCGGGAGAGTGATGTTTACTTCGCCGCTTCCTCGATAAGTGTGGCGACATCCTGGGGATGTGAAACCATCACGACATGGGATGCGCCTTTAATCACAACGGTGTGTTTTGATCCCGCGCGTTCAGCCATGAATCGCAAACCCTGGGCGGGGATATTCTTGTCGCCGTCACCGTAAATGAAGTAAGAGGGCAGTTTTTTCCAGGCTGGTGCACCCGATTTTTCAGTTAAAGCCGCTTCGGTAATCGGTCTTTGCCCTGCGGCCATCAGCGCCGCCTCTTCAGCTGAAACGTCATGCGCGAATTGCTGGTGGAACTTCACCCGATCGATGGAGAGATCGACGCTACCATCAGCCAGCTTCACGGGGGTGGCAAGCGCCTGACCAAGCGTGCCGCCAGGGAATTTCCCTGCCAGGTCGGCCGCGGCTTCACCCGCGTCCGGAGCAAATGCGGCGACATAAACCAGCGATTTGACATTGTTTGTATCACGGGCCGCGTTCGTAATAACCTGGCCACCATAGGAATGCCCGACAAGGACGACCGGCCCCTTAATGTTGTTCACCACAGAAGAGACGTAAGCCGCATCACCCGAAACACTGCGCAGCGGATTCGCGGCAGCAACGACATTGTATCCATCCTTTTGCAGGATCCGGGTAACGCCATTCCAGCTAGAAGAGTCGGCAAAGGCACCATGAACCAGGACAACGGTCGGCTTAGCGGTTTCGGCGATTGCGCTGGCAGACAGCAGAACGGCGGCAACGGCAAGGGAGGCAGCAAATTTGGACATGATCATTCCTCTTTTCAATACAGTTTAAAGGGTATGCGTAGGGGGGATTGTGGCCTGTCTGAAACAGGCCACCTGGTTAGCCGCGAATAAAGGCCAGTACGTCAGCGTTAAAGCGATCGGCCTCTGTCTCCGCCAGTCCATGTGAACCGCCGGCATATATCGTCAGCGTCGCATTCGCAACGATCTCAGCGGCGCGGTGTGCGGATGCCTTAATGGGGACAATCTGGTCATCGTCGCCATGAATAATCAGCGTAGGGCGATCAATCTGCTGCAGGTCGCGTGTGTAATCGACTTCAGAGAACTCATGGATGCAGTCATATTGCCCTTTAATGCCGCCCTGCAGGCCAATTCTGCGGAAGTTTTCCCGTAACCCGTCATTGGTGGGGACATGGTCACGGTTAAAGCCATAGAACGGAATTGTCAGGTCAAAGTAAAACTGTGAGCGGTTTTTGGCCGTGCCTTCGCGGATAGCATCAAACACCTCAATCGAAGTACCGTCTGGGTTGGCATCCGTCCGGAGCATAAGAGGAGGGACTGCGCCGACCAGAACGACTTTAGCCACGCGTGAGGTACCATGACGGCCGATATAATGTGCAACTTCGCCGCCCCCTGTGGAGTGACCCACTAAAATCAGATCCTTCAGATCCAGCGACTCAATCAGCTCAGCGAGATCGTCCGCATACTGATCCATATTGTTGCCGTGGAAAGTCTGGTCTGAACGCCCATGGCTGCGACGGTCATGCGCGATGACCCGGAAACCATTCTGGCTGAAAAACAGCATTTGCTGATCCCAGGCATCAGACGATAACGGCCATCCGTGAGCGAAGAGGATAGGCTGACCTGAACCCCAGTCTTTGTAAAAAATGCCTGTTCCGTCTTTGGTGATGAAAGTTGTCATTTTGTACTCCTGTTATGTGTTGTGTTATTTGTTTGTGTGCGATTTGTTTGTGTGTAAATGAATGTGGCAGCCCTTTTTGCCTTTGTCAATCGCTTGCAATTAAATCGTATGCAAATTATTTTAAGGGGACTGGAGGACATATGACTAAACACACTAATTCCGAGGATTCCCTGCCAGATGTGCACGGTATGCTCTGTTTTTCTCTTTACTCTGCGGGACATGCTTTTACTCAGCTCTATCGTCCCATGCTTGATAAGCTTGGCCTGACCTATCCCCAGTATCTGGTGATGGTTACCTTGTGGAATCAGGATGGGCGAACAGTGAAGGAACTGAGTGGAATTCTTTTTCTTGAGTCCAGCACGTTGACCCCTTTACTGAAGCGGCTGGAGACTGCGGGGTTGATCACCCGGACACGTAATCCGAAGGATGAGCGCGAAGTGCTTATCCACCTGACGGAGAAGGGGGAGGAGCTGAAAAGCGAGACCAGCACTATCACGCGCTGTATTGTGGATACCCTGGGGATGGACGCCGACATCATTGCTGACATCAAAGCATCAGTCGATAAGATCCGTGACAAGATCCACCGTGCGCAGAAACCGGACGCCAATGACCTGGCCTGATGGGGTCATTCGGGCAGAGACATACTGTCCATTCGTACGCTCTATGAAACACTGAATTTACTGGAGGGCTGTTTTTCGCATTGAGGAATCTCATTATGATGAGGGCTAATCATTCCCAGGGCATACCACATGCGCATTGACAATCTACAGTATTTTTTTGACCCACTTTGCGGCTGGTGTTATGCCAGCTCGCCCGCCCTGAATTATCTGGCACAGCATTACATCGAAAAACTCACGTTAATGCCCAGCGGTCTTTTTTGTGATGAGGGTGCCCGGCACATCACCGCCCAATGGGCAGAATATGCGTGGACAAACGATCGGCGTATCGCTTCGCTGACCGGTCAGCCATTCAGTGAGAGCTATCACCAGCTCCTGAGCTCAGGTGCGCGCTTTGATTCGACGTTTATGAACCGGGCACTTACGGCTTTTCATGAAATCAGCCCGGCGGCAGAGGCAGGGCTGCTTCGTGCACTGCAACATGCCCGCTATGTACTGGGGCGTGATACCGCGCAAAGTGATGTGGTGGAAGAGATCGGCATCGCCTGGGCTCGGGAAAATAACGTTGACCTCAACCCTAATGACTTTGCCGGCCGGCTTGATGCCGATAACGCGCTTCGCAGCCTGACGGACGACAGGATCGCTGACGTAAAGCGTCTTATGAATCAAAAAGGTTTCAGCGGGGTTCCGCTGCTGTTGGTTACGGTTGACAGCACTGAGCACATTATCAGCGGCCACGATCTCTACGGTGGAGCAAAAAGCATCGGCGAGGCGCTGGCAAAGCTTGCGTAGCCAAAACGAGGCTTCCGGTTTTACACACCGGAGCTTCGTTTAACACCTGTTCGAATGCCCGAATCATTTCTGGCGGGAGAGGGAACGGAAAGAGCAGTAGTACCCTGCAGATGCGATAAGGCAGAGCATATACCCGAATGATTCGCTACCTTCCTCCACGACATTCTTGACCACCCTGACGTAGCTTTGATCGAGTATCGCGTACCATAATTCGTGCATTCCAAACAGCCTGGAGAAAACCAGGACTGCCAGCAGACCACTGAGCATCATGCCGTACCACGGGGTACGGGTATAGTGGGTCAGTTGCGTAAGAGTAAGTCGGAAATGGATAACGGGATAAAGCAAAGCGCAAATGGCGGAAAGTAGTGCAAACCACACCCAACTTCCATGAGTCAGAAGATCAAAAAATGCATCCAGTTCGCGAATCAGCATGGAGAGGAAAAAGCCGCCGATCAGGATGTTGCAATAGCGCATGAATTCCCATTTCTTCGCCAGGAGGAAGTGAATAAATACGATGCTCACTAAAACCGATTCCTGCACAATTTCGGTCAGCGATATCTCCGGTATATCCAGATTAAATAAAGAGATATCCGCCCACAGACAAAGTACGGGCAAGGAGCAGGCTGCTGACGCGAAAAGAAAGAAGAAAAAGCTTTTGAGCACAGACATTAACACCACCACTTTCATTCAAAATACCTATGATAAGTGGCTTCGAACGAAAATCTATTTCACTTTGTGCGCTATAGGCATGAATTTTAAGCATATTGAGCTATTTAGTGAGGGTGCGTTACCTTTCCACATCAGACTTCAGCCTTGCACCAGAAATCCAGGTGGGAACTCGCCAGGGGGATGTTATCACAAGTGTTACTGACAACCTGAGCACCAGGGAGGCTTGCGAGATAGGGGATTATATAAAGAAAGCATTATTTATTACGTTTTTTTTATTAATACTTTTTGGGTAAAACACCTATACTAATAAGCTTGCCCTGCTCAATATTTATGTAACCACCTGACTTTAATGAGGAAAGGATTTTCATTACACCACTGCGTGACAGCGGTGTTTTGTTACGAATATATCTTTCAGCGGTTATGGATCCACGTACAGACTCATCTTCACTCATTAGTTCGTGCAGTTGAGAACAGATTATTTCATACGTTGTAGGGGCCGAGAGTTGCATGCCCACTGTATATAACTTTGCAGCAATAATAAGCATATGATTTGCCAGTGGGCGCCATAGATCTTCCTTTTCAATCAGACCGAGCGCTTCTTGTGCAGAAAGCATACCGATTTTGCATGTTGTCAGTGTTCTGATAAACATACCTTCATACATATTGGTAATGCTGCCTAACCCTAAAACTAACGGGGCCTTACCAATGGCAATGACAATGCTATCTTCCCGACATAATTCAACTTTTCCCTCTGCAATGATATAGCAAAAATTTGCGTTATTACTCGAAATGTATAATGTTCGCCGCGCAGGGTAACTTTTAACAGGTGTATGGGGTAAAAGTTTTTCAACCAACTCACCTGCGTAAAGGGAGGGTATTGAAAGTGGCGTAGAAGCATTGTCGCGAGTGCTCATTTCTTGATCCTGAATATAAAATGCTGAGTCGTAGATTACAAAGTCGAAGGGGAACAACGCAACACTATTTTTTTAAGGATAGCACAACAGATCGAAGTCTAGTATTTTTGCGGTAAATTATTTATTTTAATAAGAATTCCTCGGTTTAAGGTGATACAACCTGCTTCCTTCAGTTTCGAGAGAATACGCATGGTTCCGCTGCGGGAAAGATAGCTTCGATTAAGAATATAAGTTGCAGCTGTCGTATTTAGCCGCAACCTTTCTGGCTCCTGCATTAATTCAACCAGATGAAACCTTATGATTTCGTACGCAGATAGCTGCGAAATCATGGTGCAATGCTGATAAACCCTGCCTGCCGTGTAGAGGATGAAGTAGCACAAATCTTCCCACAAGTTTTCTCTTTCTATCAGGAGAATGAAACGTTCTGAGGGGATACGGCTCAATTTAACATCGCTGGTTGCCCTTCCGTAAAGATGTTCCTGGCGGGCTTTCATGTTACTTACGCCCATAATGAACGGCGCTTGTTCGGAATTAAGGACCATCCCATCTCCACGGCGATAAAGAGTGGTATGACCTTCATGAAGTAGATAGCAAACACGCTTGTTATTATAGCTGTAACGTAAAACCTCGCCTTTTGATACTGAAAAATCTTCTGCGTAGGGGGCCACGATATCGATTATACGTTGGATACGAGTAACTGGCTTCAACTCGGTCGTTGATGTAACCGGCGCGGGGGGCTCAATTGTAAACTTAGCCTTCATGGTAAACTCCATACATATAAATAAAGAAATACGTGTAAGAGATAATTATCAGGCTAATGATCTAAGAATTACACTGGTATGTAATCCATAAGTAGACTGGTTTTTTAACATACATTTCATATTTAAACGCATGGACTTTATTGTAGCGATGATTTTTAAGTTGAATTGAAATTAAAACTAATGCAAATGGTTGTTAATCATGGTTTTTCCTTTAATCAAAATAAATGTTTAAATGTTGTTAATGTTTGAGTCTATAGTTGGTCTCGATAAAGTTTGAAAAGGGTTTAAGAATTATCTAAATTTAGCCCCAGCAAGGCGGCCCCATTTTCTCACAGTGTTATGAACTATGTGGTTATCATTTTTCTGCACCAAGTTAGTATTGGCGATTAAATGATTTCAGCTGCCTGCACTTCAATTTGAAGTAAGGAAAAACTGTCGGGGTGCTCACGAGAATAATGATTTATTTCTCGTAGTGGCTTGCAGGTAAATAATTTTATTCTCAAGGAATTAGTAAATGAAAAAGTCTATTATCGCAGTTGCTTTTGCCACTGTTGCAACACTCTCTGCTGCAAATGCTTTTGCTGCCGCCGGCACTGTTAACTTCACTGGTGAAATTCTGGATGCAGCTTGTGATGTTTCTGTTGCTTCTCAGAACCAGACTGTTGCTCTGGGTTCTTACAACAAGTCTGAATTCACCGCTGCTGGTGATGTGACTGCTGCGAAGAAATTCACCATCGTACTGCAAAACTGCCCTGTAGCTGTTACTTCTGCACATGTGCGTTTTGATGGTACACCAGAAACGACCGACTCAACACTGCTGGCAATCGACAGTTCTGTCGCAGGTGCTGCAACAAACGTTGCAATCAATCTGATGACTGCAGATAAAGCTCAGCTGCCACTGCATGGTGATACCGCTTACCGTTACCCACTGGTAAGCACTGCCGACAACAACCTGGATTTCTACGCTCAGTATAAATCAACAGCAGCATCAGTAACCGCTGGTCCGGCAAACTCTGTAGCTAACTTCTCTGTAATCTACAACTAATTTCCTGCCGGGAATTAACTAAGGGTCCGGGGCAACCCGGTCCCTGTTTTTAGAGGTATAAAATGAATTTCCTTAGTAAATCTTTAATTGCCCTGACTATAATGAGTGCTGGTTTCACTGCAGCAAATGCAGGCGTTGTTATTGGAGGCACGCGTGTAATTTATGATGGCAATAAAAAAGAAGCAACCCTCAGCGTAAATAATCCTGACAATACGCCTTATCTTATTCAGTCCTGGATTGAGACATTGAACGGTGGCGCTGAGAAAGCTCCTTTTGTTATTACACCTCCGCTATATCGTCTCGATCACGGCCAACAAAACGTTGAACGCATTATCATGGCCGGTGCATTGCCTCAGGATAAAGAGAGCCTGTACTGGCTAAACATTAAATCTATTCCATCCGCGCCGCGTAAAGACAATACGCTACAAATTGCCATTAAAACTCGTATTAAGTTAATTTATCGACCCGCTGCATTAAAAGGTACTGCCCCCGAAGAAGTAGCGGATAAATTAACCTGGTCCGTTGCGGGTAATCAACTTCAGGTCACCAATCCAACAAATTATGTGATGAACTTTAACGAAGTTACCGTCAACGGTAAGAAACTTGATGATGTGACTTTTGTTATGCCTGGTTCAAGCGCTCGCTTTAATTTACCTCAGGGTGTTCACGGCGGTGCTATGACCTTTACCATTATTAATGATTATGGCGGCCCGGGTAAAAAACATAACGCAAACATTTAAAAATAACGACCGCAAAATTAATGGATTCACAGGTAACCGGTGATGATAAGTAGTAATGTTTGTTTAAAACCTGCCAGGCTGGCAATCTTGATCGCGGTCGCTTTAAATGGTTTCATTCCGTTTGCCAGCGCCCGCGACTATTTTAACCCTGAATTGCTGGAGCTTGATAACCCCACGGGCGGTAAAATCGATCTTACCGCTTATGAATCTGGTGCGCAGGCACCGGGGACCTATCACGTTGATATCGTGCTCGATGAACAGCTCGTTGATACCCGTGATATAGAATTTATAGCCGTAAAAGATAAAGATGGGGATGCTACGTTACAGCCCTGTATCAGCGCGGAGTTATTGAAAAGTTGGGGTGTGAAGACGGAACTCTTCCCCGATCTTTCACCAGATTCAAAATGCGCCAATTTGGCAGCCATCCCACAGGCTTCCACTGATTTTCAATTCAGTACTCAGAGACTACTTGTCAGTATTCCGCAGGCGGCTTTGATACCGCAGGCGAGAGGCTATGTTTCTCCCGATAAATGGGACGAAGGGATAACGGCCATGTTGCTTAACTACAGTCTGAGCGGTGCCAGTAATCGGGGGCGTGGCAGTAACAGTTCAAATGACAATACTCAATATGCCAACCTACGTCCGGGTATTAATATTGGACCATGGCGCCTGCGCAACTATACAACCTGGAACCGTGACAGCAACGGTCAGGATAAATGGGATACCGTTTATACCTATGCTCAACGCGATATTATTTCGTTAAAAGCACAGCTCACTGCGGGTGATAGCTCCGCGCCTGCTGATGTTTTTGACAGTATCCCGTTCCGGGGGGCTCAACTTGCGTCAGATGACGATATGTTGCCCGATTCATTAAAAGGATATGCACCGGTGGTACGTGGCATAGCCCGTACTAATGCGCAGGTGGTCATTCGACAGAATGGTTATGTTATTTATCAGAGTTATGTCGCACCGGGTGCCTTCGAAATTACGGATATGTACTCAACTGGCGGAGCGGGTGATCTTTATGTCACCGTTAAAGAAGCTGATGGTAGCGAGCAGCATTTCACCGTACCTTTTGCGTCACTGCCAGTGCTCCAGCGTGAAGGCCGTTTGAAATATGCTATTACCGGTGGTCAGTACCGTTCCTATGACAACAGCGTAGAAAAGACACCCTTTTCACAGATGACAGCCATCTATGGTTTGCCAAAAGGCTTCACCCTGTATGGCGGTCTCCAGGAATCGAGCAAGTATCAGTCTCTCGCAACTGGACTTGGCAAAAATATGGGCGACCTGGGCGCGGTGTCTGTAGACGTGACCCAGGCCTGGTCAAAACCGCAGGATGAAGCAAAAACCAGCGGTCAGTCCTGGCGAGGGCGCTTCAGTAAGAACTTCGCTGAGACCGGGACTAACTTTGCTATTGCCGGCTATCGCTATTCGACCAGCGGTTATTATGGGATGCAGGAAGTGCTGGATTCGTATAGCAACAATTACGCACTGATTGACCGCCGCCGTAACCGTATGGAGTTGACGATGAACCAGACACTCGGTGCTGACTTCGGCTCACTGACGCTGGGGGCGGTGCGTGAGGATTACTGGACGTCAGGCAAAACGATGCAATCCATCAGTGCAGGCTATAACAACTCCTGGAATGGTGTTAACTACGGTATCACTTACACCTACAGCAAAAATGGCGCAGCGGATGGCTACAGCGAGCAAACGCGATACGATAAAGATCAGCAGATTGCACTAAACATCAGTATTCCGTTAGAGAAGTTCCTCCCGGGGACATGGGCAAACTACGGCATGAACGCCAGTAAGATGAGTGGCACAACGCATACCGTGGGTCTCAACGGTGTGGCGCTGGAGAACAACGCGCTTAACTGGAGCGTTCAGCAAGGTTATGGCACGGATAATGTCGGCTATAGCGGCACAATGAATGCCGATTATAAAGGGACATATGGTGAAGTCACCGCGGGTTACGGTTATGACCGTAATAGCGATCGCCTCAACTACGGCTTACAGGGCGGTATTCTGGCTCATGCTGATGGGGTGACGCTCTCCCAGCCGCTGGGAGAAACTAACGTACTGATTAAAGCTCCGGGCGCCAAAGGCGTAGGCGTTCAGAACCAAAGCGGGGCGAAAACGGACTGGCGAGGTTATACCGCTGTCAGTAACGTCACTCCTTTCCGCAAAAATGACGTGACGCTATCTCCTGATTCTATGCCAGATGACGTCGAACTGGACCTGACAACCAAAACCGTTATTCCAACCCGAGGCGCAATTGTTCGGGCCGACTATGTGGCGAGTGTGGGAATGCGCGCATTATTAACTCTGAAACAGACAAACGGGGAACCCGTACCTTTCGGTGCCATCGTGAGCTCTGCAGGAAACAGTGAACAGGGTGCAATAGTCGGGGATCAGGGACAGGTTTATTTAACGGGTTTACAAGGTAGCGCAGACCTGAGCGTGAAATGGGGCGATGAAACATCACAGCAATGCCGGGCGAGAGTCAATATTCCTGAGACTGCGCCAAAAAATGGGATTGCGTCCCTTAATGCGATCTGTAGATAAATTTAACGCACAATAAAATTTTATACTGGATTAATTATCAGTATGAATTTACATCTCAGTAATGGTATGAATATGAAATTATCATTCAGAATATTATTTATATTTCTGACGCTCGCGTCGGGTTATAGCTATGCGGGTTGTAGCAATTTAATTTCTTCTGCAACCCTTAACTTTGGCAATGTGATTGTTCAGCGGGATGCGCCTTCTAACTCGGCGGTCAGTGGCCTAATTTATGGAGTTCAACAGGATGTTGCGACATGTGTCGACCCTGGCGGAACAGGCGTTGCGAATGGAATTGTTTCTGTTTTAAATACTGCAGGGTCCTATAATGGTAATGCGGTCTTTAACACGTCACTAAACGGTATTGGTATCTCCATGGGGCTCCTCGGTGGATTTTACGCCGGTCAGTATGATAAGCCTATGCTTGCGGGTACCACTTTCACAAGCGAAGGGTGGTCATCGGGACCTCCAACCCGTACCTGGACCTATCAGCCCTATATACAATTTGTAAAAACGGCCGCATTAGCGACCTCAGGTTATATTAATCAACAAATAGCTTACTATCGCCCTGAATATGGCTCTACTAATTTTATGGCGGGTGTCAATTCTGGAGTTATACCCCTATATATATCAGGCACTGTAACGGTAGTGGCATGTTCTATAAGCACGCCAAATTTAACGTTTCCTATTGGAGATGTACCTGTTTCTTCTTTTGGAAGCACAGTCGGAACTACCCCAGCGGTTGCTCAGAACACACAGAATCTGGGATTAAATTGTGATGTAGGTGCAAATATTAACGTCAGCCTTTCAGGTACCCAGAATCCCGATATAAGCGATAGCAGCGTTTTGGCTCTAACCGGACAGGGGGGGGCAGGGGTGGCAAAAGGTGTGGGTGTGCAAATTGTCTATAACGGTGCGCCACTGATGCTGAATAACCGAATTGTTCTCAAGACATCCTCGGGTGGACAGGAAACGTTCCCGCTGACGGCGCGTTATTACCAGACAAGAACAACAGTATCAACAGGTACGGCTAATGCATCAGCAACCCTGAATTTAACGTATCAATAAGAAAGAAGAGCGACTCATGAAAAAACATTATTTAAAAACCCTGGCGATTGGTTGTTTCTCTTTAAGCATGCTGGCGCATGCCGCTGATCCCGTCACACTGAATATTACGGGAAATATTATTGCCTCCCCTTGCCAAATCAGCAGCGATAGCGTCACAAAGGCGATAGATTTAGGGCAAAATATCCAGGCGTCATCGCTACAGGCTGCGGGCGCGTCCAGTACCTGGGTACCCTTTACGATTAACCTTACCTCCTGCCCGGCAGGGACCACTAAAGCAATAATGACCATGCACGGAGCGGCGGATCCTGCACGGCCGGCAGATCTGTATCTTAGTACTGGCACAGCAACCAACGTTTCAGTCCAACTGCAAATGCAAAGTGGGGAACCAATGGGTGACGGCAAGTCCTATGCGGGGAATATTTCCAGCAATGCATATTCTTATAATATGCAGGCACGCGCTTATTCCGTGAGCGGCGGGGCTACACCTGGCACTATTAGTTCAGTCGTGACGGCAACGTTTGTCTATCAATAGTTATCAGTTCTTCCTGTCTGGTAGCCAAGTTTAGTCGCACCATATCAACACTTCATAACCGCATGAGAAGCTTGTAAAGGGGCGCGTCACGATCTTTTAGCGCTTCTTATGCGATATGGGGTTTAAATACAATGGGTGATCTATTTTTTATTCCTATTATTACGGGACGATTTTCCTAAAATTAATGATTGTGCTTGTTTTAATCACAAGTGTGATCTGGTGTTTTATTCCAGAATAAGACGTGGCATGCTGATGTAAGGTTTTTTATGATTAGTGCTCTTCGCTTTCAGCCAATTTTTTCCGTTAGGCAGCTAAACATTTTAGGCTATGAGGTCTTAAGCCAGCTCAAAAGCTCAGTGGACAACGAGATTTATTTCAGTGCGCTGGATATTCCAGCGCACATTACTCTTCTGGAAAAACAACTTACCATTTTGAATCAACTTGATGATAATGAAAAATATTATATAAACCTGCCTGTTTCAATGCTGTGCAACGTAACGGCAATTCATTTTATATTAAGTTCTTTAAATAAAAACATCATCATTGAACTTCAGGATCCTGCTAATCTTGATAAGCTTAATGGTTTTGAACGCATGGCGTTGATGAGCAATCTTCATCTTATTCATTCGAATGGATTTGAAGTATGGATTGACGATCTCACACCAGCACTATTACGGGTGCTATCATCTTTTATTTTTGCATTTGATGGGGTTAAAGTGGATAAAAATTTTTTCTGGCAGCAGTTAGAAAATCCGAGCTTATTGCGTTCCTTTGTTTACTGTTCTAGTCTGTTAACTAACAATATCCTTATTGAAGGAATAGAAACTATCGAGCACTACAATATAGCCATTGAGTGTGGCGCAACGCATTTACAGGGTTATTTGTGGCCAGAGCATCACTATACCTTACCATTGGTAGTGGGATGATTTTATGATGAATGTTGTGATTAACGATAAGGACTTATTCTTTCGGTTTGGGCTGCTTAAACTTCTTCAGCAAATTTTCTCCCTTGCAGAAACGGATTTCATTGTTAGTGATAAACTGGATGCAACGACAGTTCATGACGTTGACGTTATTGTTATGAATTTTTCGGTAGGCGAAACGGTTATTTGTCATCAGGTTCTCAAAAAAAGGAAGAAAAAAAGTTTATTGATAGGCATCTATCCGGAGAAAAAAAATCCTCGGTTCGCAAGACTACCGTTGTGTGTCAAGAACAGTGTTTTTATTGCTCGTGACGATTCTATCAAAGCGATCACAGACAAAATTCATTTTGCTGCTAAGAGTCTTACCGTGTCGCGAAAAGGGGAGTATGCCTTTAGCTGTTTAGACTGCGCGTGTAGAGTGTTGTCGCCACAACAAATGAAAATTGCTGTTGGGTTTTTCCATGGACAAGATACGAAACAGATTGCGAAGGTGTTAAGTATCAATGCCAAAACAGTCAGTGCCCACAAGCGACAGATCATGCAAAAGTATGATCTTGACTGTGATTTTGAGCTGCTGACTCTCCTGAATCGAATGGGGCATCAACAGAATATGCGATATTTATTTAGTGAGCGATTAATCTTCATTGTGTAGCATTGTCAGGGATGACATGCACGTAATCCGTCCTGCTCGAGTATGCATTAAGTTAACAGCAGTACGGGTAGGTCAAGGGCATCCTGGCGGGACAAGGGGCAGTATGCTCTGGCTAAACAGGGCGTGAATACGCTGCTCCAGCGCCTTAATTTCCATAGCCATTCAGCCGTCCGGGTGTTTAAGCGGTTATAATAAAAAATAAAAACTTTGCTTAAAAAAATTTTCTGTGCCTAAATAGCGTCATCGGTTTGGAATACAGACCTTATAAAAGCAGTTTAGTAAAGCAGTCCTCAGTTCAGGTGTTATCAATAGATACTCTTCTTCGTGAGCCTCCTCCTAAGTGCCAAATAAGTTACTCTTTAAATACAGGCCATCATCGCCGCGCTTAGTGGCTCAAAAAATAAGGAATTATCTATGTCTAATAAAATGACTGGTTTAGTAAAATGGTTTAACGCTGATAAAGGTTTTGGCTTTATCACGCCTGACGACGGCAGCAAAGATGTATTCGTACATTTCTCTGCTATTCAGAGCGACAGCTTCAAATCGCTTGATGAAGGCCAGAAAGTGTCCTTCACCATTGAAAATGGCGCTAAAGGCCCGGCAGCGGGTAATGTTTCTCCGCTGTAAGTCGCGCCTGTTATCTATGACCCTTACGATAGCGATGAAGACGCGAGTCTGAGCAGTTAAGCTTCACTGATAACAAAAAACCCGCCGAGTGCGGGTTTTTTTATGGCTCCAGGAAAATTGTTATTCTGTTTTGCCGACCTGTTTTCAGAGACAATTATCCTTCACCCGGAGGCGGGATGCGGTCCCGAAGGCTGTATTCCTGTGATAAACGCCAGAAATCATGACCAGCCGGATGCTGATATAAGCGGAGCGAGAATTGACCGGCGACAGCAGTGATGTATTCAAATATCGCTGACTGGGTATTTTCATACTCCATCCACAGTACGGATGAGGTAAAACAATAAATTTCCAGGGGAATACCCGACGGCGTAGGCTTTAGCGTTCGCACGACAATATACATATCTTTGATAATATCAGGCCGATCGGCGAGCCATGCCATCAGGTAATGCCGAAAAAGCGTTAAATTTGTCAGGCCATTATCCATAAACCAACTGTCCGGTACGCCCATGGGATCACGCCCGTCGATGAGCTTTGCCAGCGGTTCATTCGTGCCGCGCAGGGCCAGCATCGGGGCCAGCGTTTCCTGAGTGAGGAATTTAACAGAGTGCTGATCGATAGTGGTGCTGCGCATAATCCGGCGCGCCCCTGACGAAAACATGGCCTGCCAGTTGGTATACGTTTCGGTCAGGAAGTTTTTGGTCGGGATACGCGAGATTGTGTTATCCCAGTTACGGATGGTAATAGTGTGCAGCGCTATGTCGGTCACTTCGCCACTCAGGTTCTTATCGGGCATTTCAATCCAGTCCCCCAACTGCAGGACATCATTTGACGAAAGCTGGATATTGGCCACGAGCGAAAGCAGGGTGTGCTGAAAGACTAACATCAGTACGGCTGCTACGGCCCCGAGGCTGGAAATAATGATCGCGGGGGATTTATTCGACATGACGGCAAGGATCATGATCGCAGCGATGATGTGGATAAATATTTTCCCTATCTGAATATAGCCTTTGATAGAGTGATTTTTACGCTTCGTCTTGCGTAAATAAGAGCTGTTGACAATATCCAGCATCTCATTGAAGAAAACCGACAGAAAAATAAAGAATAAAATCCCACAGATGGTATTTATTGTCGTCACCAGCGATGCCGGCATATTGGGCATAAACTGCAGGACGTAATAAACGATAATAACCGGAATGAAATTCGACAGCTTCTCGGCAATACGACGATCTTTTTCCAGCGGGACATCCTGTTTATGGCTGGAAAAGAAGACCTTACGAACGATTTTTATGAGCAGGAATTTGCACATCAGGTGCGCAAAGAAACCGGAGATGACCAGCAAAATAAGATTAAATCCAATGGCCAGAGCCGGATTGCTTTCTATGAATGTTAATAAATAATCCAAGTACACCACCGCTTATCGCCTGAATCGTATGCCATTTTGTATTTACCTCATTCAGGAGGTAAATACAAAGATTTAACCAAATCATATAATGGCATATCCGGTACAGGCAAGTCCACGACCTGAATCCTAAGCCGCACCGAGCTATTTTGTTGCGGTCAGTAACTTTATTTTCAAATTCGTTCCAGGCGATAAAAGCAGGCGAATGTGCGTGGCAGTGCCCAGAATGGCGGCGCTAAAGAAACACCGTCTGGCGGCGAAGCCAGACGGTGGAGAGATTACGCTTTGCGCGTTGCTGCTTTCATTGCGCTGACAAAGGTTTTCAGCTCAGCCAGCATTTGCTCTGGCTTGTCCACGTTCTTCTCAATGATTTTAACGATAGCGGAGCCTGAGATTGCACCGGCTGCGTTAGCGTCAATCGCCGCCGTGACCTGGTCGGGAGATGAAATCCCAAAGCCCTGCAGCGGAGGCGCGGCATGGTACTCGGCCAGCTTTTCGACCAGATGATGCAGAGGCAACGCCGCTTTGTTCTCCGCGCCGGTTACACCCGCACGGGAGAGCAGGTAGGTATACCCGCGACCATAGGAGGCAATCTGGCGCAGCAGTTCATCATCGGCGTTTGGCGGGCAGATGAAGATAGGTGCCACGTTATGGCGCATCGCCGCCTGACGGAACGGCGCAGACTCTTCTACCGGTACGTCTGCCACCAGAACGGAGTCGACACCCACGCGCGCGCACTCGGCGTAAAACTCATCAATACCACGGTTAAACACCAGGTTGGCGTACATCAGCAGGCCAATCGGGATCGTCGGATGCTTCTGGCGGATCGCCGCCAGCATCTCGAAGCACTGAGTGGGCGTCACGCCTGCGGCAAACGCGCGCAGAGTGGCGTTCTGGATGGTCGGGCCATCCGCCAGCGGGTCAGAGAACGGAATACCCAACTCCAGCGCGTCAGCACCCGCTTCAATCAGGGCATCGATAATCTTCAGCGACTGCTCCGGGCCAGGGTCGCCCAGCGTAACGAAGGGAACGAACGCGCCTTCCTGGCGGGATTTCAGTTCGGCAAATGCATTATCGTAGCGTTCCATCAGATTTCCCCTCGTGCTTTCAGAATATCGTGAACGGTGAAGATGTCTTTGTCACCGCGACCGGAAAGGTTAACGACCAGCAGTTGCTCTTTTTCCGGGTTCTCTTTCATCATTTTCAGCGCGTGCGCCAGGGCGTGGGAAGACTCCAGCGCCGGGATAATCCCTTCGCTGCGGCACAGCGTTTTGAAGGCTTCCAGCGCTTCGTCATCGGTAATAGAAACGTAATCCGCCCGACCCGTGCTGTTCAGATACGCATGCTGGGGTCCAACGGACGGGAAATCCAGGCCCGCAGAGATAGAGTAGGACTCTTCAATCTGGCCTTCCTCGGTTTGCATCATCGGCGATTTCATACCGAAGTAGATCCCCACGCGGCCATGCTTCAACGGTGCGCCATGCTCACCCGATTCAATGCCGTGACCGGCAGGCTCGACGCCAATCAAACCCACGCGGGTGTCGTCGATGAAATCAGCAAACATGCCGATGGCGTTAGACCCGCCGCCGACGCAGGCGATCACCGCATCCGGCAGACGACCTTCTTTTTCAAGGATTTGCGCTTTGGTCTCTTCACCGATCATGCGCTGGAATTCGCGCACGATGGTCGGGAACGGGTGCGGACCCGCCGCGGTACCGAGCATGTAGTGCGCGGTTTCGTAGCTGCCAGACCAGTCGCGCAGCGCTTCGTTACAGGCATCTTTCAGCGTCGCGGAGCCGCTGTGCACCGGGATCACTTCCGCCCCCATCAGGCGCATACGGAACACGTTCGGAGACTGACGCTCAACGTCTTTCGCACCCATGTAAATGCGACATTTCAGACCCAGCAGGGCGCTGGCGAGCGCAGAGGCTACGCCGTGCTGCCCTGCACCGGTTTCAGCAATAATTTCGGTTTTCCCCATACGCTTCGCGAGCAGCGCCTGGCCGAGAACCTGGTTAGTTTTATGTGCGCCACCGTGCAGCAGATCCTCACGCTTGAGATACAACGTCGTGTTTGTGCCTTCGGTCAGGTTGCGACATTTCGTCAGCGCTGTCGGACGGCCCGCATAGTTTTTCAGCAGGTCGGTAAATTCCGCCTGAAATGCCGGATCTTTCTGCGCACTGACGAACGCCTCTTCCAGCTGGCGCAGGGCGGGCATCAGGATTTGCGGGACGTACATCCCGCCGAACTCACCAAAATACGGGTTAAGTAATGTCGTCATCTTCTCTTCCTTAATATGCACGCAGAGTGTTAAAAACCGAGGCCAGTTTGCTGGCATCTTTAATACCCGGTTGTGACTCTACGCCTGAATTGAAATCGAGGCCTGCGCAGCCCGCTTTGGCGGCTTCCACGCAGTTATCCGGGCTTAATCCACCCGCCAGCAGGACGTTGTCCAGCTTTTCGCCATTTAGCAGTGACCAGTCAAAACGCTGACCCGTACCGCCCTGGCCGTTATCGAGCACATATTTATCAACATGATTCAGATTACGTGCGGGCAGGGTGGTACCCACGCTTTGCGCTTTCCAGATCTGCACCTGAGGGGCGAGGTCTGCACGCAGCTTATCGATGTAGGCTTGATCCTCATCGCCATGCAGTTGCACCGCACTCAGGGATAACGTTTCGGCTTTTGCCACGACGTCTGCGATATCCGCATTACGGAACACGCCCACATAGCTAAGTGGCGCTGCTGCGATCACATTGCGCGCCTGTTCCTCACTGACGGCACGAGGCGAGGCGTCAATAAAGATCAGGCCGCCGTAAATGGCCCCCGCGTCATACGCGGCCAGGGCATCCTGTTCGCGAGTTAAGCCACACACTTTGTTTTCACCGAGCAGGACGCGACGAACCGCGGCGTTAAGGTCGTCATGTTCCATCATGGCGGAACCAATCAGGAAACCGTTGGCGAAGTGGCTCAGCTCGCGCACCTGAGCGTAGCTGTTAATGCCGGATTCGCTGATTACCGTGACGCCAGAACCCAGACGCGGCGCAAGCTGGCGCGTACGGTTCAGGTCAATCGACAGGTCGCGAAGATCGCGGTTGTTAATGCCGACCACTTTGGCTTCCAGCGCGATAGCGCGCTCCAGTTCTTCTTCATTACTTACTTCGGTCAGCACGCCCATGTTCAGACTGTGCGCTACGGCAGACAGCTGGCGATACTGCTCGTCGTCAAGTACCGAGAGCATCAGCAGGCAGGCGTCAGCCTGGTAAAATCGCGCAAGCCAGATCTGATACGGGTCGATAATAAAGTCTTTGCACAGGATCGGCTGCGGCGCGATGCCGCTGACGATGGGCAGAAAATCGAAGCTGCCCTGGAAATATTTCTCATCCGTCAGCACGGAGATGGCTGACGCATGATGCTTATAAATACCGGCGATACGCGCCGGGTCGAAATCGTCACGAATAACGCCTTTTGACGGAGAGGCCTTTTTGCACTCCAGAATAAAGGCGGTGCGTGCGCCCTGCAGGGCGTCATAGAAACGACGGCTGCTGGGAACAACATCATTCTGGAAACTGGCAAGCGGCTGCTCTGCTTTGCGGGCTTCCACCCAGATGGCCTTATCGGCAACGATTTTCGCTAAAACGGTCTGCATTCTTTACCCTCTTGCCGCAAGTGCGGTAACGCGATCGTAAGCTGCACCGGAGCGCAGTACATCCAGAACTTTTTGGGCGTTAGCCTTCAGGTCTTCCTCACCGTGCAAACGCATCAGCATGGCGACGTTGGCTGCCACGGCGGCCTCATGCGCGGCCTCACCTTTACCTTGTAGTAAGCGCGTCAGAATGTCACGGTTTTCTTCTGGCGTGCCGCCCGCCAGCGCGTCCTGATGATAGGGTGTTAAGCCGAAATCAGACGCCTCCAGCTGATAGCTAAGCACTTCGCCGTTGTTCAGCTCGGCTACAAGCGTCGGTGCATGGAGAGAAACTTCATCCATACCGCCGCTGTGTACCACGGCGGCACGCTGGTAACCCAGGACGCGCAGCGTCTCGGCAATCGGCAGGACCAGCTCAGGGCTGTATACGCCAATCAATGCCAGCGGCGGATGGGCCGGGTTAATCAGCGGACCGAGCACGTTAAAGAGCGTGCGGGTTTTAAGCTGCTGGCGCACTGGCATCGCATGGCGGAAACCGGTGTGGTACTTCGGCGCGAACAGGAAGCAGACGCCCAGGTCATCCAGCGCTTCGCGGGAACGTTCGGCATTCATGTCGAGGTTAATACCGAATGCGGCCAGCAGATCGGAGGAGCCAGACCGACTGGAAACGCTGCGATTACCGTGTTTCGCCACCTTCATCCCGCATGCCGCCGCCACAAAGGCGCTGGCAGTCGAAATATTGATACTGTTGCTGCCGTCGCCACCGGTACCCACGATATCGGCGAACGGATAGTCCGGGCGCGGGAACGGGGCGGCATTTTCCAGCAGGGCCGTAGCGGCACCGGCAATCTCCTGCGGGCTTTCGCCGCGCACTTTCATGCTCACCAGCGCCGCGGCCAGCTGTTCAGGCTTCAGCTCGCCACGCACTACAGCGGAGAAGAGCTGGTGGCTCTCCTGCTGGCTAAGGGTCTGCGCCTGGTACAGTTTCTCCAGAATCGGTTGCAGGGTATTGGTCTGCTCCAGCTTCTGTAGCGCCCAGTCGAGGGTCTGCTCCAGCAGACGAGCACCGTGTGATGTCAGGATCGATTCCGGGTGGAACTGCATGCCGCAGACGCGATCCGCGTCGTGACGTACCGCCATCACCATCCCTTCAAACGAGGCATTAATCGTCAGCCCGGCGGGAATATTACTCCCGACCAGCGAGTGATAGCGCGCAACCGGAAGTGGATTCGGTAACCCGGCAAACATCGCCTGGCCGTCATGTTCAATGCTGGAGGCTTTACCGTGCAGGATCTCGCCCGCCTGGCCGACATAGCCGCCGTAGGCTTCAACGATCGCCTGGTGACCGAGGCAGATGCCGATAATCGGGAGCTTGCCGCGCATGCGGGTCAGCAGCTCCGGCATACAGCCTGCTTCGCTTGGCGCGCCCGGACCCGGGGAGAGCATCAGCACCGGGTTTTGCATGGTCGCCAGACGGTCAATCAGGGTCTGCGCCGGTACGTGGTTGCGGTAAATAACGACGTTATGGCCATTCGCACGCAGCTGATCTGCCAGGTTATAGGTAAAGGAGTCGATATTATCGAGCAGCAGAATGTCAGCCATCAGAAAATCTCCTGTGCATGATGTGCGGTAGCAATGGCGCGCAATACCGCGCGAGCCTTACTGCGGGTTTCGTCAGCTTCAGACTGCGGAACAGAGTCGAGAACAATCCCGGCGCCGGCCTGGACGGTGGCAATTCCGTCTTCAACGTAGGCAGAGCGGATCACGATGCAGGTATCGAGATCGCCGTGGGCGGTGAAGTAACCCACCGCGCCGCCGTAGCTGCCGCGACGACGACCTTCGGCGGCGGCAATCAACTGCATCGCACGCACTTTCGGCGCGCCGCTCAGGGTGCCCATGTTCATGCAGGCCCGGTAGGCGTGCAGCACATCGAGGTCGCTGCGCAGTTCACCCACCACGCGTGAGACCAGATGCATGACGAAGGAATAACGGTCGACTTTGGTCAGATCGGCCACGTAGCGGCTACCCGGCGTGCAAATACGCGCAAGGTCGTTACGCGCCAGGTCAACCAGCATCAGATGCTCGGAGAGCTCTTTGTGGTCAGTACGCATTTCCAGTTCGATGCGGCTGTCGAGATCGCGATCCAGTGAACCGTCGGCACGACGGCCGCGGGGGCGGGTGCCTGCAATTGGGTAGATCTCAATCTGGCGGCTTGTAGCGTCGTATTTCAGGGAGCTTTCCGGTGACGCACCAAACAGAGTGAAATCATTGTCCTGCATAAAGAACATGTAAGGGCTCGGGTTACTCTTTTTCAGCACATCGTACGCTGCCAGCGGCGACGGGCAGGGCAGAGAGAAACGACGGGAAGGCACTACCTGGAAAATTTCCCCGGCGCGAATCGCTTTTTGCATCTGGCGAACCACGGCCCCGTACTGATCGTCGGTCTGGTTAACCTCACACGTCATCTGCTCGACGCGATGTACCGGCAGCGCAGGGGGCGCCTCCGTCATTTGCTGCTGGAGTTGAGCGATGCGATTTTCGAGGCGCTCTTTCTCAGCCGCGGACGGTGTGAACAGGCTGGCCTGGATGCGGGTGTATTTTTTCTGATGGTCGATCACCAGCAGGGTCTCGGCCAGATAGAAGCAGTAATCCGGGCAGCGGTTACCCTGCTCGGTTTCCGGCAAATCTTCAAACCCGGCGACCAGGTCATATGCAAACAGCCCGCCGAAGAACATCGCTTCACGCTCATCTTCCGGCACGGTGACCAGATTTTGCAGCAGGCGGAAGGCGTCGAAAACGGACAGCGAGCAGAGGCGGGCATCTTCGTCCAGCAGCTGGCTTACCGGAGGAAAATGCAGAATTCGCTGGTCCGGGTGACGTTTATTCTCGATGCCCGCAGGCAGGGCAGCATCGAGCAGCGGCAGCAGCGATGCGCCATTGTCAGAAAGTGCCTTGATGGTGACAGTGTCACCTAACGCGGTAATGCGCAGCGCGCTGTCGACCAGCAACAGGCTTTTGAGATCGTCCTTGCTGTCTATATCTGCAGACTCCAGCAGCAGCGTTGCCGGACGTGCGCCGCACACCTGATGAAACAGCGCGGTCGGGTTGTGGCGATAGGCCGCCTCGCAGGTCAGCAGGTCGAGATGGGGTTTGGCTGTTTGCATGTTGTTGTTCTCATTTATTCTGTTCAAAAAAAAGCCCGCTGGGTAGCGGGCTGGGTATCTGTTTGCATTTCGCAGACGCGTGACACTGCCCGAAAATCAGGAAGTGCGCCACCAACCGTGCAGAGTGAAATGTGCTGTCATTTTCAGATACCTTTCTCGTGTGAACTTGCGTACTAGTTAACTAGTTCGGTGGCGAGTTGTCAACCCTTGATTTCAGAATTTCGCGTTAAGTCGGTATCATGGCGGTTTCGGATGTCTCCAACCTGTTATGGGAAGTGCTTTGAGCGATACCACCTACGCAATTATTTATGATTTACACAGCCATACGCAGGCTTCTGATGGTCTGCTGACACCCGAAGCCCTGGTTCATCGCGCGGTTGAGATGCGCGTCGGCACGCTGGCGATAACCGATCACGATACCACTGATGCCATTCCGGCAGCGCGCGCTGAGATTGCCCGCAGCGGGCTGGCGCTGAATCTGGTCGCCGGGGTTGAGATCTCAACCGTCTGGGAAAACCATGAAATTCATATCGTTGGTCTGAACATCGATATAGAACATCCGGCACTTGTAACGTTTTTGCAAGAACAAAAAACGCGCCGCAACCAGCGAGCGGAGATGATCGGCGAGCGTCTGGAAAAGGCGCATATTCCGGGCGCGCTGGAAGGGGCACAAGCGCTCGCGAACGGTGGGGCAGTCACGCGCGGTCATTTCGCCCGTTTTCTGGTTGAAGCGGGCAAGGCAACGACCATGGCGGATGTTTTTAAAAAGTATCTGGCGCGCGGGAAAACCGGATACGTTCCGCCACAGTGGTGTACAATAAAACAAGCTATTGATGTGATTCATCATTCTGGCGGTAAGGCCGTGCTGGCCCATCCGGGGCGGTATAATCTTTCTGCTAAATGGCTGAAAAGACTGCTGGCACACTTTGCTGAATGCGGTGGCGAGGCGATGGAAGTCGCCCAGTGTCAGCAGGCACCCAATGAGCGTGCGCAGCTTGCGACTTATGCTCGCCAGTTCGGCCTGACAGGGTCGCAGGGCTCTGATTTCCATCAGCCCTGCGCGTGGATTGAACTGGGGCGCAAGCTTTGGTTACCGGCAGGCGTTGAGCCGGTCTGGCAGCTCTGGGAACAGCCGCAGCAAATTGAAGAGAGGGAAGTATGAGTCAGTTTTTCTATATTCATCCGGATAACCCGCAGCCACGTCTGATCAATCAGGCCGTGGAGATCGTCCGCAAAGGCGGCGTGATTGTTTACCCGACCGATTCTGGCTACGCGCTTGGCTGCAAAATTGAAGACAAAGGGGCGATGGAGCGTATCTGCCGTATTCGCCAGCTTCCGGACGGCCATAACTTTACGCTGATGTGTCGCGATCTCTCTGAGCTGTCGACCTATGCGTATGTTGATAACGTGGCGTTTCGCCTGATTAAAAACAACACGCCGGGTAACTACACCTTCATCCTGAAAGGGACGAAAGAGGTTCCGCGCCGCCTGTTGCAGGAAAAACGGAAAACCATCGGGATGCGCGTGCCGTCCAACCCGATTGCGCAGGCACTGCTGGAAACCCTCGGCGAACCGATGCTCTCGACTTCGCTGATGCTGCCGGGAAGTGAGTTTACCGAGTCCGACCCGGAAGAGATCAAAGATCGTCTGGAGAAGGTGGTTGAGCTGATTATTCACGGCGGCTATCTTGGTCAGCAACCGACCACCGTGGTCGACTTAACCGAAGATGCGCCAGAAGTGATTCGTGAAGGCGTGGGCGATGTTAAGCCTTTCTTGTAGAGGTGTAAGCAGATATACTACGCGGCCATCAAAGCAGGGCCAGGCCCTCTTTTGACCTGATTCGACGCCTGTGAAGGCGACACCTGAGGAAGCTCAATGAGCGAGAAGTTACAGAAAGTGCTGGCGCGCGCCGGCCACGGTTCGCGCCGTGAAATCGAAGCCATTATTGAAGCGGGCCGCGTGAGTGTGGACGGTAAAATCGCCACGCTGGGTGACCGCGTAGAAATCGTACCGGGGCTTAAGATCCGCATCGACGGTCATCTTATCTCCGTGAAAGAGTCTGCTGAACAGATTTGCCGCGTGCTGGCTTACTATAAGCCGGAAGGCGAGCTGTGTACCCGCAACGACCCGGAAGGTCGCCCGACGGTGTTTGACCGTCTGCCTAAACTGCGAGGTGCGCGCTGGATTGCCGTGGGTCGTCTGGACGTTAACACCTGCGGCCTGCTGCTGTTTACCACCGACGGTGAGCTGGCAAACCGTCTGATGCACCCAAGCCGTGAAGTGGAACGTGAATATGCCGTGCGTGTCTTCGGCCAGGTTGATGAAAATAAACTGCGCGACCTGTCGCGTGGTGTTCAGCTGGAAGACGGTCCTGCAGCATTCAAAACCATCAAATTTACCGGTGGTGAAGGGATTAACCAGTGGTACAACGTCACCCTGACAGAGGGGCGTAACCGCGAGGTGCGTCGTCTGTGGGAAGCGGTAGGGGTTCAGGTCAGCCGCCTGATTCGCGTTCGTTACGGCGACATTCTGCTGCCAAAAGGTCTGCCGCGTGGCGGCTATACCGAACTGGATCTGACCCAGACCAACTACCTGCGCGAGCTGGTGGGGCTCACGCCGGAAACCACCTCAAAAGTGGCGGTGGAGAAAGATCGTCGTCGTATGAAGGCGAACCAGATCCGTCGTGCGGTGAAACGCCATAGCCAGGTGAACAGCAGCAACCGTCGCTCTGGCAGCCGCAATAACAACGGTTAATCTAAAAGCCCGGTGAACGCACCGGGCTTTTTTCTTTAGTAATCAATCCCAGGCTGCGCTTTGATACCTGCATCAAATGCATGCTTGACCGGACGCAGCTCGCTGACGGTATCTGCCAGTTCCAGAATATCCCGATGACACCCACGACCCGTGACGATTACCGTCTGATGTGCAGGGCGGTTTTTCAGTGCATCCAGCACGGCATTCAGCGGCAGGTAGTCGTAGGCGACCATATAGGTGATCTCGTCCAGTAGCACCATATTGAGCGTCGGATCGGCCAGCATTCTTTTGGCGTGCTCCCAGACAGCAAGGCAGGCTGCGGTGTCGGTTTCCCGGTTCTGCGTGTCCCACGTAAAACCGGTTGCCATCACCTGAAACTCAACGCCGTGAGGTTCCAGCAAATTGCGCTCCCCATTGGGCCATTCGCCTTTGATAAACTGGATTACGCCCACTTTTTGCCCGTGTCCGACGGCGCGGGTGGCGGTGCCGAACGCGGCGGTGGTTTTGCCTTTGCCGTTGCCGGTAAATACGATGACGATCCCTCGCTCGTCCTGGGCTGACGCAATGCGCGCATCAACCTGTTCTTTCAGACGCTGCTGGCGCTGCTGGTGACGTTCTTCACTCATTGCGAAATCCCCGGTTTACGGCCCGGTTGGGCATCAAAAGTCATTCCGGTTTTGCGACGGCTGTCGTCGCCCATTAGCCAGAGATAGAGTGGCATAATATCGGCCGGGGTTTTCAGCTTCTGCGGATCTTCTGTCGGGAACGCGCTGGCGCGCATTTTGGTGCGTGTTCCGCCCGGATTAATGCAGTTTACGCGCAGATGGCGGCTCTGATATTCCTCCGCCAGCACCTGCATCATACCTTCGGTCGCAAATTTAGAGACAGCATATGCCCCCCAGTTTGCGCGCCCCTCACGGCCTACGCTGGAAGAGGTAAAGACCAGAGAGCCTGACTCGGATTTGAGTAATAAAGGAAGTAAGGCCTGGGTGAGGAAAAAGGTGCCATTGACGTTAACCTGCATGACCTGCTGCCAGATATCAGGATCCTGCTCATCCATTGGACGAACTTCGCCTAACAACCCGGCGTTATGCAGCACACCGTCCAGACGTGGATAATGGGTGCTGATACGTTGGGCTAATTCCTGACATACCGCTGGCGTACAGGTCAGTAAATCAAGAGTATACCAGGGGGCCGGTATGCCACCTGCCGCTTCAATTTCCTGAGCGACACCTTTGAGTTTTTCTTCGTTGCGACCGATCAGAATAACGCTCGCGCCATATTCAGCATACGTCAGGGCCGCTTCGCGACCAATACCCGCGCTGGCACCGGTGACAAGAATGATCCGGTTCTGCAGCAGGTTTTTTTGCGGTTGATAGTGCACGGTGACTCCTCAGGCGCACGGTGACTCAATGGCGCCTTCATAATGACTTTTCGGCTTTATGCCCGAATTAGCGTGAGAATTCAATCAGTCTACAGGACGTATTACTGTAAAATTAACAATTTGCAAATATTTAAACCGCCGGGCGGGGATTCCTGAAGATGGCTCGCACAGGTAATGTCACGGGCGAGACGCAAAGGCAGGGCTGTTGTACACTGCCGTGAAAGATTCGTGGTTAAATCAAGGTGGAACGCGTGGAATTACTTTCTCAATATGGGTTGTTTTTGGCTAAAATCGCGACGGTGGTGATTGCCATTGCGGTCGTTGCCGTTCTGATTGTCAATCTCACGCAGCGCAAACGTCAGCGTGGGGAGTTACGCATTACCCGTCTGAGCGAGCAGTACAAAGAGATGCAGGAAGACATGTCCCTCTCACTGCTTGATAGCCATCAACAGAAGGCATGGCTGAAGGCCCAGAAGAAAAAGCACAAGCAGGAAGCCAAAGCCGCAAAGGCGAAAGCTAAGCTTGCAACGCCACAGTCTGACGCGAAGCCTCGCGTCTATGTACTCGATTTTAAAGGCAGTATGGATGCGCATGAAGTCGCTTCGCTACGGGAAGAGGTGACTGCCGTTCTGGCCGTGGCCACTCCGCAGGATCAAGTGGTGGTGCGTCTTGAAAGCCCAGGCGGCGTTGTGCACGGCTACGGACTGGCCGCTTCTCAGCTACAGCGTCTGCGAGAAAAGCAGATCCCGCTTACCGTGGCGGTAGATAAAGTCGCGGCAAGTGGTGGCTATATGATGGCCTGCGTGGCGGACAAAATTGTTGCGGCACCGTTCTCCATCATTGGCTCTATCGGCGTGGTCGCACAGATCCCAAACTTTAACCGTTTTCTGAAGAATAAAGAGATTGATATCGAACTGCACACGGCGGGTCAGTACAAACGTACCCTGACGCTGCTGGGGGAAAATACGGAAGAAGGGCGCCAAAAATTCCGTGAGGATCTCAACGAAACGCACCACCTGTTTAAAGATTTCGTACACCGTATGCGCCCAACGCTGGATATTGAGCAGGTCGCGACAGGCGAACACTGGTACGGTATTCAGGCGCAGGAAAAAGGGCTGGTTGATGAAGTGGGAACCAGCGACGATCTGCTGCTCAACCTGATGGACGGAAGGGAGCTGATAGGCGTGCGGTTCACCCAGCGTAAGCGCCTGATGGACCGCTTTACCAACAGTGCAGCGGAAAGCGCAGATCGCCTGCTGCTTCGCTGGCTACAGCGCGGACAAAAACCGCTGCTGTAAGCAAAAACGCGAGGCATATGCCTCGCGTTTTGCATTAATCGACCAGGTGATATTTTTCAGAAAGCGTATGCGCCAGGTATTTAAACATATTAAACACAGCGGTGCTTTTTGGGGTGGGTAATCCCTGTTCGTCAAGGAAGTATTCGCCGCTGAAAACCAGCACGCCATTACGCTGCTCTACACCGGTGGCTTCAATGCCCGCCAGGGTATCTTCATGGTCACGGATAAGCTTATTTGCTTCGATAAGCAGAGAGGCTCGGTCAATAGGTTGGGTCGTATTCTGCATAATCCACTCCTTAAACAGTGACAATAGTCTACGCCGGGGCCGCTTTGGGGGCAAATTTTCCCTGTATTGTGAGGGGATAAGATACAGGGGGCAGGTTGGCGGGATTTGCTTTTGCATGCTAATAAAGTTGCGTAACGAATTTTATCAGGTAGAGTGTGCGCTTTCGTCATTCTGGCAACAGAATTGCTTGACATTCGACCGGGAACTCGTCACGAATTATACGAGGTGTGAGAAAAATACCCGATAACTCAATCACCTGGGCGTCTTTCCTCAGACACCCGGTAGGACAAAGGGGTTGATATCTCCTGACGCAGCCGCAATATCATTGGCTCGTCGTCAGCGGAAGGGAAATCAACGTGCGGCGTATTCCTGGAAGAATTAAATTAGGTAAAGGTGAATATGGGTAAAGCTCTCGTCATCGTTGAGTCCCCGGCAAAAGCCAAAACGATCAATAAGTATCTGGGTAATGACTACGTGGTTAAGTCCAGCGTGGGTCATATCCGCGATTTGCCGACCAGTGGCTCAGCCAGCAAAAAGAGCGCAGACTCTACCTCCACCAAAGGGGCTAAAAAGCCTAAAAAGGATGAACGTAGCGCGCTTGTCAACCGCATGGGTGTTAACCCATGGCACAACTGGGATGCACAATACGAAGTGCTGCCCGGAAAAGAGAAAGTCGTTAACGAGCTGAAGCAGCTGGCTGAAAAAGCAGACCACATTTATCTCGCAACCGACCTTGACCGCGAAGGGGAAGCCATTGCATGGCACCTGCGGGAAGTGATCGGGGGCGATGACAAACGCTACAGTCGCGTAGTGTTTAACGAAATTACAAAAAATGCGATTCGTCAGGCGTTTGAGAAGCCTGGCGAGCTGAACATCGACCGTGTCAACGCCCAGCAGGCGCGTCGCTTTATGGACCGCGTTGTAGGCTATATGGTCTCTCCACTGCTGTGGAAAAAGATTGCCCGTGGCCTGTCCGCAGGACGTGTGCAATCCGTCGCCGTGCGTCTTGTCGTTGAGCGTGAACGCGAAATTAAAGCCTTCGTGCCGGAAGAATTCTGGGAAATTGACGCCAATGTGACCACGCCGGGCGGTGACGCTCTGCCACTGCAGGTGAGCCATCAGAACGATAAGCCTTTCCGTCCTGAAAACCGTGACCAGACCATGGCTGCCGTCGCGTTGCTGGAAAAAGCACGCTATCAGGTGCTGGAACGTGAAGATAAACCGACCAGCAGTAAACCTGGCGCGCCGTTTATCACGTCTACCCTGCAACAGGCGGCGAGTACGCGCCTTGGCTATGGCGTGAAGAAAACCATGATGATGGCCCAGCGCTTGTATGAAGCGGGTTACATCACCTACATGCGTACTGACTCAACGAATCTGAGCCAGGATGCGGTAAACATGGTACGCGGTTATATCAGTGATAACTTCGGTAAAAAATACCTGCCGGAAAGCGCCAATCAATTCGCCAGCAAAGAGAACTCTCAGGAAGCGCACGAAGCGATTCGTCCTTCTGATGTCTCTGTGTTAGCCGAGTCGCTGAAAGATATGGAAGCCGACGCCCAGAAGCTGTATCAGCTGATCTGGCGTCAGTTTGTCGCCTGTCAGATGACGCCTGCGAAGTATGACTCCACGACGCTGACCGTCGGTGCGGGCGACTTCCGTCTCAAAGCGCGCGGTCGTATCCTGCGTTTCGACGGCTGGACAAAAGTCATGCCTGCGCTGCGTAAAGGTGATGAAGACCGTACGCTGCCAGCGGTGAACAAGGGAGATGAGCTCTCTCTGGTTGATCTCGTTCCTGCTCAGCACTTCACCAAGCCGCCTGCGCGCTTTAGTGAAGCGTCGCTGGTGAAAGAGCTGGAAAAACGCGGTATTGGTCGTCCATCGACCTACGCGTCAATCATCTCGACGATCCAGGATCGCGGCTACGTTCGAGTTGAAAACCGTCGTTTCTATGCGGAAAAAATGGGTGAGATCGTCACCGACCGTCTGGAAGCTAATTTCCGCGAGTTGATGAACTACGATTTCACCGCGCAAATGGAAGACAGCCTCGACGAGGTTGCCAGCCATAAGGCGGAGTGGAAGAAGGTTCTCGACAGCTTCTTCAGCGATTTTACCAACCAGCTTGAAAAAGCGGAGAAAGATCCTGAAGAGGGCGGCATGCTGCCTAACCAGATGGTTCTGACCAGCATCGACTGCCCAACCTGCGGCCGCAAGATGGGTATTCGTACGGCAACCACGGGCGTCTTCCTTGGCTGTTCCGGCTATGCGCTGTCGCCAAAAGAGCGCTGCAAAACCACCATCAACCTGGTGCCGGAGAACGAAGTTCTCAACGTGCTGGAAGGTGAGGATGCGGAAACCAACGCTCTGCGTGCTAAACGCCGCTGCAAAAAATGCGGCACGGCGATGGACAGCTACCTGATCGATCCTAAACGTAAGCTGCACGTCTGCGGTAATAACCCAACGTGTGACGGGTATGAGATTGAGGAAGGTGAATTCCGCATTAAAGGCTATGACGGCCCGATTGTGGAGTGCGAGAAGTGTGGCTCTGAAATGCACCTGAAAATGGGGCGTTTCGGGAAGTACATGGCGTGCACCAACGACGAGTGTAAAAACACGCGCAAAATTCTGCGTAACGGTGAAGTGGCTCCGCCGAAGGAAGATCCGGTTCCGTTGCCAGAGCTGCCGTGTGAAAAATCCGACGCGTACTTCGTGCTGCGTGATGGTGCTGCGGGTGTCTTCCTGGCGGCCAATACCTTCCCGAAATCGCGTGAAACACGTGCGCCGCTGGTAGAAGAACTGCACCGCTTCCGTGACCGTCTGCCAGAAAAACTGCGTTACCTGGCCGATGCGCCACAGCAGGATCCTGAAGGCAATAAGACGGTGGTTCGCTTTAGCCGTAAAACGAAGCAGCAGTACGTGGCGGCAGAGAAAGAGGGCAAAGCGACCGGCTGGTCCGCCTTCTTTGTCGATGGCAAATGGGTTGAAGGCAAGAAATAAGCTTGCCTGACCGTCACTTACCTGTGAAAGGGCCGGACTTCCGGCCCTTTTTTATTACCTTATTATTATTTTTTGTTCCGTACTATACAGTCAGGCTATAAATGATATAGTGGTTATAGTTAACCCATTTCTTATTATCAAATCGTCTTAAGCGATTGACCGCGTGCGCTAAATCGGATGGTCTGGCATGAAATTACAGCAGCTTCGTTATATCGTTGAGGTGGTGAATCACAACCTTAATGTCTCTTCTACTGCCGAGGGGCTATATACCTCGCAACCGGGCATCAGCAAGCAGGTTCGCATGCTGGAGGATGAATTAGGTATTCAGATTTTCGCCCGTAGCGGTAAGCACCTTACGCAGGTGACGCCAGCGGGGCAGGAAATTATTCGCATTGCGCGTGAAGTCCTCTCCAAAGTCGATGCGATTAAATCTGTTGCAGGAGAACATACCTGGCCAGATAAAGGCTCGCTGTATATTGCCACCACGCACACCCAGGCGCGCTATGCATTACCTGGCGTCATTAAGGGCTTTATCGAGCGTTATCCGCGCGTCTCTTTGCATATGCATCAGGGGTCACCGACGCAAATCGCTGAAGCGGTGTCGAAGGGGAATGCCGATTTTGCCATCGCGACGGAAGCGCTCCACCTGTATGACGATCTGGTAATGCTTCCGTGCTATCACTGGAACCGATCGATCGTAGTGACTCCCGATCACCCGCTGGCGGGGAAAGGGTCGGTGACGATTGAAGAGCTGGCGCAATATCCGTTAGTCACTTATACGTTTGGCTTTACCGGACGTTCCAGCTTGATACCGCCTTTAACCGTGCCGGGTTAACCCCACGCATTGTCTTTACCGCTACCGATGCCGATGTCATCAAGACTTACGTACGGCTTGGTCTGGGCGTGGGCGTTATTGCCAGCATGGCGGTCGACCCGGTGTCAGACCCTGATCTGGTACGTCTTGATGCACACGATATTTTCAGCCACAGCACCACAAAAATTGGCTTCCGTCGCAGTACCTTCCTGCGTAGCTATATGTATGATTTTATTCAGCGCTTTGCCCCGCATTTAACGCGTGACGTGGTGGATACCGCCGTTGCATTACGCTCAAATGAAGATATTGAAGAGATGTTTAAAGACATCAAACTCCCCGCAAAATAATCACACCCGGTATCTTTCCCTAACGGAAAGATACCGAAATACCGCCTTAAAGCTAAATTAGAATTATCATCATCTGCGCTCTCCCTGCCATATATTGTCATTATCCTTTTATTTTGTATGGTTTTAATGTCGTGAATTGGCGACAAAAATAGAAACTAATTAACGGCTACGCAAATTTTTCTTTTCAAATATTTATTTGTGGTCAAAAGAATGAATATTTCATACCTCCGGATGCGTAAATTCACTGGCTTTTCGGCTAAAGTTTCTTTAGGATTTATCTCAACAGATGATTAATTGTACCAATTGTTTGGTCCTAAATGATAAGCGATATCGATTGTATGAGGTTAGCAATGCCTTCAGGAAGTGAAGAACCGCAAAGGGATCCTGCGCTCAAGCGTAAAGCCTGGCTGGCGGTCTTTCTCGTCTCCGCCCTGTTCTGGCTGATGGTTGCTCTCCTGGCCTGGAAATATTGGGGTTGAATATGGCAGTGACGGTACGTACAGAAACGGTAAAACAGATGTGTCAGCGTCATGACACTGTCCACAAAGGACGTAAGGCTCCTGCGACAGTTGTGCCTGCATCCTGGAAACTGACGCCGCAGCAGCAAGCCTTTATTGATGTGTTCGCGGAAGACGAACCCAAAAAACAATAATCTAGTTTTTTGCGTAATGATGCATTGGGTCTGAATAACGACTATGCACCTTTGTACTCTTTAATAAATACACATCAGCAATATCGCACTGAGGACCTGCCTCGGAATGTTTAATAAATAATGCCTGGTGTCCCTATGATGAATAACATGACGTCTCACAAATACTGGTCATGGATTGGCGTGTTTACCCTGTCGATCCTGTTCTGGAGTCAGCTCATCTGGCTGGCCATCCGCTAAATGATAAAACCTCGCTGCGGCGGGGTTTTTTGTTTTGACGTCCTCTGGACCATTCCTAAATTTATCAATTCGGGTTGTTATCAAAACGTTACGACATCTTTGTGTTATCTTTAATTACGGCCCTGATGATTGTCAGGACATCTCTGTAATTAAGGAGGAGCTTATGTCGTTAACCCTACGCGAAGCCAGTAAGGACACATTACAGGCAGAAAATAAAACCTGGCATTACTATAGCCTGCCGCTGGCTGCCAGAACGCTTGGGGACATTTCGCGTTTACCCAAGTCCTTGAAAGTTCTGATGGAAAACCTCTTGCGCTGGCAAGACGGTGATTCCGTCACGCTCGATGATATCCAGGCGCTGGCGGGGTGGCTGAAGCATGCCCATGCCGACAGAGAAATCGCCTACCGCCCGGCAAGGGTCCTGATGCAGGACTTTACCGGCGTACCTGCCGTGGTGGATCTCGCCGCGATGCGCGAGGCGGTTAAACGCCTCGGCGGCGATACGGCCAAAGTGAACCCGCTTTCCCCCGTTGACCTCGTGATTGACCACTCCGTGACCGTTGACCATTTCGGTGATGACGATGCCTTTGGCGAGAACGTCCGTCTGGAGATGGAGCGTAACCACGAACGTTATGTTTTCCTGAAGTGGGGCCAGCAGGCATTCAGCCGCTTTAGCGTGGTTCCACCGGGCACGGGTATTTGCCACCAGGTTAACCTTGAGTATCTCGGTAAAGCCGTCTGGAGCGAATTACAGGACAAAGAGTGGGTGGCTTATCCGGATACGCTGGTGGGTACAGATTCCCACACCACCATGATTAACGGCCTCGGCGTGCTGGGCTGGGGTGTCGGCGGAATCGAAGCGGAAGCCGCCATGCTCGGTCAGCCGGTCTCCATGCTGATTCCGGATGTCGTGGGCTTTAAGCTGACAGGAAAACTTTCAGAAGGCATTACCGCGACCGATTTGGTACTCACCGTTACCCAGATGCTGCGTAAGCATGGGGTGGTGGGTAAATTTGTTGAGTTCTACGGGGACGGGCTGGATTCGCTGCCCCTGGCTGACCGGGCGACCATTGCCAACATGGCACCAGAATATGGCGCAACCTGTGGCTTTTTCCCAATTGATGACGTCACGCTGGAGTACATGCGTCTGAGCGGACGCAGCGAAGAGCAGGTGGCGCTGGTAGAGGCCTATACCAAAGCGCAGGGCATGTGGCGCAATCCGGGCGATGAACCGGTATTTACCAGTACGCTTGAGCTTGATATGGGCAGCGTTGAGGCAAGCCTAGCCGGGCCAAAACGTCCGCAGGATCGCGTCGCGTTGACAGACGTGCCGAAAGCCTTTGCCGCCAGCAATGAGCTGGAAGTCAACGTGGCGAAAAAAGACCATCGTCCCATCGACTATGTGTTGAACGGCCATCAATATCAACTTCCGGACGGGGCGGTTGTGATTGCCGCCATCACCTCCTGTACCAACACCTCAAACCCCAGTGTTTTAATGGCGGCCGGTCTGCTGGCGAAAAAAGCGGTTGAACTGGGTCTGAAACCTCAACCGTGGGTCAAAGCCTCGCTGGCGCCGGGCTCCAAAGTGGTTTCGGATTACCTGGCGCAGGCTAAGCTGACGCCTTATCTTGATGAGCTGGGCTTTAACCTCGTGGGGTATGGCTGTACGACCTGCATTGGTAACTCCGGTCCGCTGCCTGAGCCCATTGAAACGGCGATCAAGCAGGGCGATTTGACGGTAGGCGCCGTTCTTTCCGGCAACCGTAACTTTGAAGGGCGTATTCATCCACTGGTCAAAACCAACTGGCTTGCTTCGCCGCCCCTGGTGGTGGCCTATGCGCTGGCCGGGAACATGAACATTAACCTGGTGACCGATCCGATTGGTCACGATCGCAAGAACGATCCCGTCTACCTGAAAGATATCTGGCCGTCCTCGCGTGAAATTGCGATGGCCGTTGAAAAGGTCTCTACAGAAATGTTCCGCAAAGAGTATGCGGAGGTCTTCGAAGGCACGCCGGAATGGAAAACCATCAATGTCGTGGGGTCGGACACCTATGACTGGCAGGATGACTCGACCTATATTCGTCTGTCTCCGTTCTTTGATGAGATGCTCGCCGAGCCTGCGCCGCTTAAAGATATTCATGGGGCGCGCATCCTGGCCATGCTGGGGGATTCTGTCACCACTGACCATATCTCTCCGGCGGGGAGTATCAAAGCCGATAGCCCGGCGGGCCGTTATTTGCAAAGCCGGGGAGTGGAGCGCCGCGATTTTAACTCCTACGGTTCGCGCCGCGGTAACCATGAAGTCATGATGCGGGGCACGTTTGCCAACATTCGCATTCGTAATGAAATGGTTCCGGGGGTGGAAGGGGGGATGACGCGCCATCTGCCGGGGACGGACGTCGTGTCGATTTACGATGCAGCCGTGAAATATCAACAGGAAGGTACGCCGCTGGCGGTGATTGCCGGGAAAGAGTACGGTTCCGGTTCCAGCCGTGACTGGGCGGCGAAAGGGCCGCGGCTGCTGGGCGTTCGTGTGGTGATCGCCGAATCGTTTGAACGTATTCACCGCTCGAACCTCATCGGCATGGGGATCCTGCCGCTTGAGTTCCCGCAGGGCGTAACCCGTAAAACGCTGGGGCTGACCGGAGAAGAGCAGATTGATATTAGTGGTCTGCAAAACCTGCAGCCGGGTAAAACGGTGCCGGTGAAGCTGACGCGAGCTGACGGGAAGACGGAGGTACTGGACTGCCGGTGCCGTATTGATACGGCAACCGAATTGACCTACTACCAGAACGACGGCATTTTACACTATGTGATTCGTAAGATGCTCGATTGATAAAAAAGCCCGGCGCTTATGCCGGGCTTTTTACTTTCACTCTTTCAGCAGATGGCCCATCTTGGCGGCTTTAGTATCAAGATAGTGGGCATTTTTCGGGTTGCGGCCAACAATCAGCGGCACACGTTCGACAATGTTGATTCCCGCTTCGGTGAGGATTTCCACTTTTTTCGGGTTGTTCGTCAGCAGACGAACCTCGTCGACGCCCAGCAGCTTGAACATGTCCGCACACAGAGTGAAGTCACGTTCATCGGCGGCAAAACCGAGCTGATGGTTGGCTTCTACCGTATCGTAGCCCTGGTCCTGCAGCGCGTATGCGCGGATTTTATTCAGCAGGCCAATATTACGACCTTCCTGACGGTGATAGAGCAACACACCGCGGCCTTCTTCGGCAATATGAGAAAGGGCAGCTTCCAGCTGGAAACCGCAATCACAGCGCAGGCTGAACAACGCATCGCCGGTCAGACACTCCGAATGGACGCGGGACAGCACCGGCGTCTGCCCTGAAATATCGCCGTAGACCAGCGCAACATGATCCTGTCCGGTTGCCAGTTCTTCAAACCCCACCATCAGGAAATCGCCCCATGGGGTTGGCAGTTTGGCTTCTGCCACACGTTTAAGCTGCATGTGATTCTCCAGAGTAGGCTGACACGTTTCGTGTCTTGCGCCTGTTTTACTTTCTGTATCTGTTCATTTTGCCACAAGCTCAGCACGTTCGCCTAATGGGCACCATGCTATATGAACGTTAAACGCACGATCCGACATCTCCACCCATCGGATGAATTTCAGTTATGATTGTGAGGCTTAGCGTAAAAGGAGAAGACATGCTTTCAATCGCCAGACGTACGGCAGCAGGCGCGGCCATTTTACTGATTATGCCTTTGACCGTATGGGTCTCCGGCTGGATGTGGCAGCCCGGGCATAATGCCACGTGGCTGAAAACGTTGTACTGGGTAACGGAGACGGTCACGCAACCGTGGGGAATTATCACCCATATCATTCTCTGTGGCTGGTTCCTGTGGTGCCTGCGTTTTCGTCTGCGCGCGGCGCTGATGCTCTTTGCTATCCTGGGTGGTGCGATTGTTATTGGTCAGGGCGTTAAGTCCTGGGTGAAAGACCATGTTCAGGAGCCACGACCGTTTGTCGTCTGGCTGGAAAAAACACACCATATTCCGGTAGATGAGTTCTACAATTTAAAGCGTAAAGATCGCGGTGCGCTGGTGAAAGAACAGCTTACGGAACAGCAGGATATTCCGAAGTTCTTGCGTAAACACTGGCAAAAAGAGACGGGCTTCGCGTTTCCTTCCGGCCACACGATGTTTGCGGCCAGCTGGGCGCTGTTGGCTGTTGGGCTGCTTTGGCCACGACGTCGAACGGTTACCATCGGGATATTACTGATCTGGGCAACGGGAGTGATGGGCAGCCGCTTGCTGCTGGGGATGCACTGGCCACGGGACCTGGTGGTCGCTACGCTGATCTCATGGCTGCTGGTGACGCTGGCAACCTGGCTTGCAGAACGACTCTGTGGCCCGCTTACGCCACCGCCTGAAGAGAAAGAAGAAATCGCCGAAAGGGAGCAAAGCGACGCCTGACGGTTGATATTGCGCATTTCGCCCATAAATCCATGACGTGTGCGTCACTTTTTCCGTTTCGCGCCCGTCGCTAAAATGGTAGTTTATAAGGCTGATTGCGGTAAGTTGAACACACTTTATTCGCTTGAACCACATAACGGGAAGTAATGTGAAATATTTACTCATTTTCTTACTGGTATTGGCGATTTTTGTCATTTCAGTCACATTGGGTGCACAAAACGATCAACAGGTGACGTTTAACTATCTGCTGGCGCAGGGCGAGTATCGCGTATCAAGTCTGCTTGCGGTCTTGTTTGCCGCAGGCTTTGCCATTGGCTGGCTGGTTTGCGGTCTGTTCTGGCTGAAAGTCCGTGTTTCTCTTGCACGCGCTGAACGTAAAATTAAACGACTTGAGCATAACATTGCGCCTGCGTCCGACATTCCGGAAAGCTCTGGTGTGCCGGTCGTAAAGGAATAATCGACGATGCTGGAGTTGTTGTTTCTGCTTTTGCCTGTAGCCGCTGCCTATGGCTGGTATATGGGCCGCAGAAGTGCGCAACAAACAAAGCAGGATGAGGCTAACCGTCTCTCTCGCGACTACGTTGCGGGGGTGAACTTCCTCCTGAGTAATCAGCAGGACAAAGCGGTAGACCTGTTCCTCGATATGCTGAAAGAGGATACGGGGACCGTCGAAGCCCATCTCACGCTCGGTAACCTGTTCCGCTCGCGTGGCGAGGTTGACCGTGCCATCCGTATCCACCAGACCCTTATGGAAAGCGCCTCGCTGACCTACGATCAACGTCTCCTCGCGGTCCAGCAGCTGGGGCGCGATTACATGGCTGCCGGGCTGTACGACCGCGCTGAAGATATGTTCTCGCAGCTGATTGATGAAACGGATTTCCGTATCGGTGCGTTGCAGCAATTACTGCAAATTTATCAGGCCACCAGCGAATGGCAAAAAGCCATTGATACTGCCGAGCGGCTGGTGAAGCTGGGTAAAGATAAGCAGCGTGTTGAGATAGCCCATTTCTACTGTGAACTTGCCCTTCAGCAGATGGGCAACGACGACATGGACAAAGCCATGGCGTTGCTGAAGAAAGGTGCAGCAGCAGATCGCAATAGCGCGCGTATCTCTATCATGATGGGACGCGTTTTTATGGCGAGTGGCGATTACGCCAAAGCCGTTGAAAGCCTGCTCCGGGTGATTGACCAGGACAAAGAGCTGGTCAGTGAAACGCTGGAGATGCTGCAAACCTGCTATCAACAGCTGGGCAAGCAGGAAGAGTGGGTAGCATTCCTGCGCCGTTGCGTGGAAGAGAATACCGGCGCAACCGCAGAGCTGATGCTCTCAGACGTGGTTGAGCAGTACGAAGGGACCGACACCGCACAGGTGTATATTACCCGTCAGCTACAGCGTCATCCGACGATGCGGGTATTCCATAAGCTGATGGATTACCACCTGAACGACGCAGAAGAAGGGCGAGCCAAAGAGAGCCTGATGGTGCTGCGCGACATGGTCGGCGAGCAGGTGCGGAGTAAACCGCGCTACCGTTGCCAGAAGTGTGGTTTTACCGCGTATACGCTTTACTGGCATTGTCCCTCCTGCCGGGCCTGGTCCACCATCAAGCCAATCCGTGGTCTTGACGGCCAGTAATTTTTTAAAACACCCCATTTTAGTTACAACATACTGATGGTTTTTACCCCTTCCTTAACACCGTGCGGTGTGCCAGCCTGGCAGGGGCGCAAATGGATTCTGTCAATTTGCGGCGGCGGCAGGTAGAATGCTGGCCGTTTATCTGTTCCGCGCCGCTGCGCGCCCATAGACGAAAAGGGCTGGTCATGACGTCTGTTACTTCCTCCACTTCCCGCGTTATTACGGATTCTCCTGTTGTTGTCGCGCTTGATTACAATAAGCGTGACGCTGCACTGGCCTTTGTCGACGGTATCGATCCTCGCGATTGCCGCCTGAAAGTTGGTAAAGAGATGTTCACGCTGTTTGGACCGCAAATCGTCCGCGATCTGCAGCAGCGTGGTTTCGATGTCTTCCTCGATCTCAAGTTCCATGACATCCCGAATACCACGGCGCACGCCGTTGCCGCCGCCGCAGAGCTGGGTGTATGGATGGTCAACGTCCATGCGTCGGGCGGGGCGAGAATGATGACTGCCGCCCGTGAAGCCCTCCTGCCGTTCGGGAAAGATGCGCCATTGCTGATTGCGGTGACCGTATTGACCAGTATGGACGAAAGTGATTTACGCGATCTTGGCGTGACATTGTCACCTGCCGAACATGCCGAGCGTCTTGCGCGTCTGACGCAGAACTGCGGTTTAGATGGCGTCGTCTGCTCCGCACAGGAAGCGGTCCGCTTCAAATCAGAACTGGGCAAAGATTTTAAACTGGTCACGCCGGGTATTCGTCCGGCAGGCAGCGACGTAGGCGATCAGCGCCGTATTATGACGCCTGAGCAGGCGCTGGCTGCTGGTGTGGATTATATGGTTATCGGGCGGCCAGTAACGCAGTCAGCTAACCCGGCAGAGACGCTTAAGGCAATCAACGCATCACTGAAAAAGGGGGCGTAATGACCGATTCCAACAGTCGTCTGGTCTACTCAACGGAGAGTGGGCGCATAGATGAGCCGAAAACCAAAGTGGAACGTCCGAAGGGCGACGGTATTGTGCGTATCCAGCGTCAAACCAGTGGACGAAAAGGGAAAGGGGTTTGCCTTATCTCAGGAATTGACCAGGATGATGCTGAACTAACAAAACTGGCGGCTGAGTTGAAAAAGAAATGTGGCTGCGGTGGGGCCGTGAAAGACGGCATTATCGAAATTCAGGGTGATAAACGCGATTTAATTAAATCGCTGCTTGAAGCAAAAGGCATGAAAGTCAAACTGGCAGGCGGTTAAAATAAATGAGCCACGGCAAATGCCGTGGCTCGTGATATATACGTGCGTAAGTCAGACCTGAAATGCGACGCTAAATCGCGATGTCGGGAAGGCTTATAGAATAATTATTTGCCAACCTGGTGACCGATAATACCACCGACAGCAGCGCCACCCAATGTACCCAGCGTGCTACCATCTGTTAAGACTGCACCACCGAGTGCACCTGCACCGGCACCAATGGCGGTGTTACGGTCACGTTTAGACCAGTTAGAGCATGCGCTCAGGGACATTGCTACAGTGATTGCCAGAACAGCGGCGGCTAATTTTTTGCTGGTTAAGGTCATAATACTTTCTCCTGAATTATCGATTCACGGAAAGAGGTACACGTTAAGTATAGACAAAACGAATACCTAATTCTTTTTTCCGTGAAAGCTGGTCGCGCAGGCGTTACGTAATCACGCAAGTGATAGTCACTTCCTGTTATATCGCTAACATTAATTTTACGACTTTAATGCGGGTTAAACAGGTAAAAACTCTTAAAGGGGGGTTAGGAATCGTCTCAGACGAAGGGATATGCAGGCGCCCGAATGACGGGCGCGAAATGGACTCAGGCGGACGTTTTAATAATATCGACAATCAGACCGTCTTCTTCCAGCTTATTACGATGCTCGTCACTTAACCGTTCGTCGGTAATGACGCGACTGAAGCGTGAGACGGGACCCATTGTGTAAGGATGGACGGCGCCAAATTTGGAACTGTCAGTGAGCACAATGGCTTCACACTCTTTTTCCAGTACGGCATTCACCACGTCAGTGCGCATCATATCCCGGCCGGTGAAACCTGTTTCCGGCTGCCAGCCGTCAATGCCGATAAAGGCCTTACTGAAATGCACCTGCTGAACATATTGCCGGGTCAGCGGGCCCACCATGCTTTCACTTTTCTTTTGGTAAATGCCACCCAGCAAAATGACCTCACAGCGCGTCTCTTTGAGTAAATGGGCGATATAGCTGCTGACAGTGATGATAGTCACGTCTTTTTGTTCCGCGAGCGTCCGTGCCAGAAGGGCGTTGCTGCTGCCGTTTTCAATAAAGACCGTCTCGCCAGGGTTTACCAGTGATGCGGCAAACTCAGCCAGTTCACGTTTAAGCGCGTAGTTATTCATCATGCGCGTCTCAACGTCGTCGCTGTCCAGCGGCACGGCATAACCATGCGCACGGCGCAGGTAACTCTGTTTTTCCAGCAGATTAAGATCCTGACGAATGGTGACTTCGGAGACGCCGGTGGTTTTAGCGAGATCGACCACGCTTACACGCCCCTGATCGATGACCATCTGCAAAATGAGTTGTTGTCGGGAATTCATAGCATCCATTTAATAAAGCGAAACGAGGTCGGAAACGGTGGGATTAAACTTCCCACGGCGCTTTTGGCTGTTTGTTTTCGGGGGCGTTGTCAGCGCCATTCTGAGCAAGAAGTTCAGACTTCAGGATCTCGAGATTACGGATCGCAGAGTGATAATCACCCGCCACCAGAATATCCAGCACGGTATCAATACGTTGTGCTACAGCTTGTGGATCAATAGTAGACATAATCTCTCCCCGGGAGCGAAAAGTGAATAATTTCAATGATGCAGAAAATGGGGTCAAAAGAGAAGGGAAAAAATGCGATAACGAAATTACATAAATGAAAGTGATAAATTTATTCCCCCTCATATAGCAGGCTTAATCGGTGGATTAGTCTAAAACTGCGCGCAAGGCGCTTTTTTATATGAGGAATTGGACTATGACAGTTATCAATCAGCCTACCTGTACACTGTTTACCGATACTGAACGTTTCACGCAGCTCTCAGGGTATTACGAGGCGGAGCGACGCACCGTCTGGATGATGCTGCGGGCTCAGCCGCGTCCTTGCTTCAACCATGCCTTAATTGAGGAGATCATGAACCTTTCCTGGCTGGTCCGTCAGTCGGGTTTTGCGGTCGATTTTTGGGTTACCGGCTCGCTTGTTCCTGAAATGTACAACGTGGGAGGGGACTTGCAGTTCTTCGTCGAGTGCATTCAGAACGGGCGGCGTGAAGCGTTACGGGCCTATGCCCGCGCCTGTGTTGATTGCGTCCATGCGGCATCAAGAGGGTTTGATACGGGGGCCATCACGCTGGCAATGGTCGAAGGCAGCGCATTAGGCGGCGGATTTGAGGCAGCGCTGGCGCACCATTTTGTCCTGGCTCAGCGTGATGCCCGGTTAGGTTTCCCGGAAATTGCCTTTAATCTGTTCCCGGGGATGGGGGGGTATTCTCTGGTCGCACGACGTTCAGGCATGAAGCTGGCGGAGGAGCTCATCTACAAAGGGGAGTCCCACACGGCAGAATGGTACGAGCAGCACGGGCTGGTGGATGTGCTGTATGAAACCGGGCAAAGCTACGTCTCGGTCAGGACCTTCATCGACACATTGCGGCCAAAACTGAACGGCGTAAGAGCCATGCTGCGTGCTCGTACGCGCGTTCTGCAGTTGCCACGCAGTGAGCTGATGGATATTACCGAAGACTGGGTCGATGCCGCATTCTGCCTTGAGCCAAAAGATATCGCCTACATGGAGCGTCTGGTGATGCTGCAAAACCGCCATCATGCGGCGGGCTTACGCAAGGCCAGCTAGCGCTGTTGTCGCGCCTGATAGCGTTTTAGCCATCGCTCGAATGCGGCAGCGGGCATCGGCTTAGCAAAAAGGAAACCCTGCCGTTCGTTGACGCCATTCTTAGTCAGAAAGGCGTCTTCTTTTGCATTCTCCACACCCTCGGCGATCACCTGAAGATTCAGGGCCTGTGCCACTGCGACAATGGCGCGTACCAGAGACTGAGAGATGGACTGCTTATGAATATCTCTGACAAAAGATTGATCGAGTTTAATGGCGTCAATAGGAAAACGCGCCAGCTGGGAAAGGGAAGAGTAGCCCGTACCAAAGTCATCCAGATGTATTTGTGCCCCGAGTCGGCTGAATTGCTGGATCACCGAAAGCGCCAGCTCTTCGTTTTCGATGAGACAGCTCTCTGTTAACTCGACGTCGATAGGGCAGTACTCAAAATGCAGATCCTTAAGCGCCTGCTTTAAATCGCTGAAAATCGTCTGGTCGGCAAGCTGACGTGCAGAGACGTTCACGGCCACGCGCAGGTTAATCCCCTTGTCACGCCATTTCGCCACCTGACGAACCACGTCGAGCATCACCCAGCGCCCCAGCGGCACAATCAAACCGGACTCTTCGGCATAAGAGATAAATTCCAGCGGTGGGATCAAGCCGCGCTCCGGCGACTGCCAGCGGACCAGCGCCTCAAGACTTCTAACCTCACCGCGCCAGGTCATTTTAGGCTGGTAGTGAATCAGAAGCTGATCGTTATCCAGCGCTTTACGCAGATTGGTGTCCAGCCAAAGATACTCAAATACGCGCTGGTTCATTTCAGGGGAGAAGACGCAGAACTTACCCCTGCCATTTTCCTTGGCGGTGTACATGGCCGTATCGGCATTGCGAATCACACTTTCCCGATCGTTCCCGTGCTGCGGCGCGAGGGCGATCCCCAAAGAACAGCCGGTATATATCTCAATCAGCCCGATTCTGAACGGCTGGCGCAGGCGGGTCAGAATGCGCGACGCCATCGCTTCCAGCGAGCCCTGAGACGTATTCGTGGCCATCACGATAAACTCATCGCCGCCGAGCCGGGCCAGAACCTGCCCCTCGTCAAGGCAACTCAGAATGGCGAGTGCAACCGCCTGTAAGAGCTGATCGCCAAACATATGCCCGTAGGCATCGTTGACCTTTTTGAAGTTATCCAGGTCAAGATACACCACGCCAACCTGCGTTTCGCCCCGATGGTTGATGGCGTCTGAGATCTGTTCGTGGATGGCATTGCGGTTGGGTAAACCGGTGATGGTATCGGTATTGGCCAGCACGCGCAGGCGCTCCTGCGCCCGACGTTCCTCGGTAATGTCGGTGCCGGAGCAAATAAGAAATATTTCGTTTTTACCGCTGCCGCTGTGAACGAATTTGTTTCTGAACAGAAACAAGCGTTGTCCTTTCCGCGTCTTGATCCAGCGTTCGACTTCGTAGGAGCTGCCGTTACGGAAGAAACCGGTAATATTTCGCTTCGAGGCTGCCGCCTCGCTGCGACTCATAAACAATTTGAACACGTTCTGACCGATCACTTCCTGCTCTTTCAGACCGGTATACTCTTCGCTCAGGCGATTAAAACGCTGAATATTGCCGTGCTGATCGAGAATCACAATGACGGAATTCGCTTCCGAAACCACCTGTTCCGCGAAGGAGAGTCCTTGAGCGAGATCGCGTGCTACGGAGGGGGTATCGTTCCAGGCCGATGCCGTGCCGGCCCACTCGTTTCGGGTGATTTTGCGGCCGACAAGATGCACGGGAACCTCTTCGCCATACAGGGAGAGGTTCATTGAAATGCTGGAGGTAATTACCGTTAACTGGCGGATCAACGTGGCTTGTTCATCGTCCAGCGTCACCACCTGAGTCGCATCGGCATTTTCGCTGGCGGCAAGGTGCAGAGCGTTGCTGTCTGCCGACAATCGCCACCACGGACTGTGAGTACCCATGTAACGAAACAGCAAATTCTGCTCAAGATCGTCGATCATGATTTCTCCCGCTGCTACTCATTAGCGCACAAATTATTCATTTGCAGTCGACTTTTCCGTTGTGAAACAGCGGTAAAACCGAAGTGAACGTATTGTTTTTTCCCTACTTTCTTATAATAAAACGAGTCTGCCAAAAAAGAATACTGAGCATCCAGCTATTCAGGTGACCGAATATGACGGCACTCTTTTACTGTAGATAATTATGGCCATTTTGGGCGGGGGGAATCGGAAAATAGTCAGAAAAAATGATGAATTTGTGGTGCGGGTTAAAAAGAAAAATTGTCGGCCTTTCCGAACGGAAATGGCCGACAATTTAGCGGGTTATCAGACAGCTGGTCGCGCGATAATACTGCGGGTTTCCATGCGGACTTCAGCGATAGTTACGTCAATCACCTCAGTGACTTTGTAAACTGTTTCACCTTTAATCTGCACGGTGCCACTTTCCTGGCTACAGACCAGTTCGTCACGAACGGCATGCAGGAATGGGGCAGGGATAAAGGCGACAGCACCGTTATCCACCAGACGGACACGCATCCCGCCACGGCTGATATCAATAATCTCCGCAGCGAAGCGGGTGTCGGTTCCGGCCTTATCCTGCAGGAAACGCGCGTACAGCCAGTCTCCAACGTCACGTTCCGCCATGCGGTTCAGACGGCGACGCTCTGCCATCTGCACGGTCGTGTCGTCCTGAGGGCGTGCAATCGTTTCGCCTTTGATAATCGCTTTCAGCAGACGGTGGTTAACCATGTCGCCATATTTACGAATTGGGGATGTCCAGGTGGCGTAAGCTTCCAGACCGAGGCCGAAGTGCGGGCCTGGTTCGGTGCTGATTTCAGCGAAGGACTGGAAGCGGCGAATACGGCTATCAAGGAAACCGGATGGCTGTGCGTCCAGCTCGCGGCGAAGCTTGCAGAATCCTGGCAGCGTCAGGACTTCTTCCGGATCAACATGCACATCGTGATTCTTCAGCAGGGCCGCCAGCGCTTCGGTATTGGCCGGATCGAATCCGGTGTGAACGTTGTAAATACCAAAGCCCAGCTTGTCGCGCAGCACGCGTGCGGCGCAAATGTTGGCGGAAATCATCGCTTCTTCGACGATGCGGTTAGCAATGCGTCGCGGCTCGGCCACGATATCCAGCACTTCGCCTTTCTCACCGAGAACAAAACGGTAGTCCGGACGATCTTTGAACACCAGGGCGTGGGTTGTACGCCATTCGCCACGCTTCAGGCAAATACGGTGCAGCAGACGAATCTGCGCCGCAATGGCATCGGATTCAGGTTTCCAGCTGCCGGTGTTTTCCAGCCAGTCAGAGACATTGTCATAGGCCAGCTTGGCTTTGGATTCGATGGTGGCGGCAAAGAATTCGATATCGTCTTCAATCGTCCCATCCGCGGCGATGGTCATGCGGCAGGCGAGAGCCGGGCGCACTTCATTTGGGCGCAGCGAGCAGAGATCGTCTGACAGTTCGCGCGGCAGCATCGGGATGTTAAAGCCTGGCAGGTAGTTGGTAAACGCACGGATTTTGGCCGTTTCGTCCAGTTTACTGCCTTGTGCAATCCAGGCGGTAGGATCGGCAATGGCGACGGTCAGATGCAGTTTGCCATCGGCGCTCTCTTCAGCGTAGAGCGCATCGTCCATATCTTCTGTGCTGGCGCTGTCGATGGTGACAAATTCCAGCGCAGTGAGATCGCGGCGCGTCAAACCTTCGTCCTGCATTTCAGTCGCTACGCCGTTCGGCGCTTCTTTTTCAAGATTATGGCGCGCCAGCGTGACCCACCACGGGACGAAATGGTCATCGCCAAAGGTAATGAACTGCGTCAGTTCTGCATAGAAACCACGGTCGCCTTTCAGAGGATGACGGCGCATTTCTGCTACGGCCCAGTCACCTTCTTTAAAATCATGCTCAACGCCGCGGGCGGCCCGGCAGGGAATGGCATCTTTCAACAGGGGATGATCCGGCACGATAGAAAGACGATCGTCTTTTCGCTGAACCTTACCGACAAAGCGGGTCAGGAACGGTTCAATCAGTTCTTCCGGCTCAGCGGATTCACGTTCCTTCTCTGTATGAATGACGGCCATGACGCGATCGCCATGCATCACTTTCTTCATCTGCGGTGGCGGAATGAAGTAGCTTTTCTGCGCGTCAACTTCAAGGAAGCCAAAGCCCTTTTCCGTGGCTTTCACGACCCCTTCTGCACGCGGCGTCTGGGAATGCAGTTGCTGTTTAAGCTGCGCTAGCAGCGGGTTGTCCTGAAACATAATGTTCTATTTTCGTAGCCATTGAGCGGCTGACAGTTTTACGCGATTCTCACTTCTACAGCAAGCGGTCTTTGGGGAATGCGTGTGGTTATTCCGCTTTGCCAGCCGCGACTTTTAGTCGATTAAGCCAGCCCTCAAACGCGCTTTGAGACAGGCGGTTGATCGCCTGGGCGACAGTCAGTCCTTCTTCCATGAGTGGGGTAAACTGCGCGGCACTAAAGCGGTCCGGCGAGCGTGTCAGCAAGTCGACTGCTGCCAAAAGCGACGGCGGGGAAAGCGCACTCTCTTCCCGGCTGTTTATCAGGATCTCTCCCGTCAGGTCGAGCAAGGTCGGTTCATGGCACAGGACGGGTGTCAGCGCCTCAAGCGCAGGTTCTGCCTGCCAGCGGGAGAGGGACTCAAGCTGATGCGCACTCGCATAGCGAAGCTCGACTACGGGAAGAAGCGTCACCCACGCACCGGCGCACGCTGGCAGAGCGTGCGGCTGAATATGATGGCCCGGCAACCAGCGAACGGGATGGCCAAGCAGAGCCTGAAAGACCGCCACCACGCGCGCCTGAAAACCGATAAAGCCGATGATCTGGTTAATCACCACAATGTCATAGATGGAGAGACCCACCTCATCAAGCTGGTTTCGCGCCTTGTCGTCAATGACATCCGGTGAGCTGGCGAGCTGACGGGCATACTGCGTGATTTGCGCCAGCCGCCGGTTACTTTCGCGGGAGGAGTCAGGACCCGGCAGCGGCGCAAGAAGGGCGGCGTAATGGTTGCATAGCCGCTGAACGCCACAGGCCTGCGCAACCGTCAACGCGGTACTTAACCGGTCATAGGCGCTGAGCGTTCGCAGACGATTGACGGGAAGTGAGAGGGGAAACAGCTGATGGCATAAGGCTCTGGCAGGGGCAAGCCAGCCGGTACAGGCGGCGACAATCTCATCGGGCAGGGCTAAATCGAGCAAAAAACGATCGTCAACGTTAGCGGCTTCGGGCACCAGGGGCAGCGCATCCGACTGCGCGTGGTTTGACTGGGTTTCGTGATACCAGTGGCCTTTGCCGGAAAAACGGCGTTGTTCCATGGGCGTTCCTTGATCTCAAAATGGCGATCAATATCCTGGCGTAACGCAGATAAAGGGAAAAATATTGTTAGGTGATAACAAATAGCAGAACGGAATAACGAGGGGATGGTGCGGGGAAAACTCTCTTCCCGTGCGGGAAGAGAGTCTGAGCTTATTTAATTTCCAGCTCGTTCATTGCAGCGATGTTGAAGCCGCCGTCAACGTGAACCACTTCGCCGGAGATACCTGCGGACAGGTCAGAGCACAGGAATGCAGCAGAGTTACCCACATCCTCAATGGTAACAGTACGACGAATCGGGGTAACCGCTTCGCAGTGTGCCAGCATTTTACGGAAATCTTTGATGCCGGATGCCGCAAGGGTGCGGATAGGACCCGCGGAGATGGCGTTAACACGCACACCTTCAGGACCCATTGCGTTCGCCATATAGCGTACGTTGGCTTCCAGAGACGCTTTAGCCAGACCCATCACGTTGTAGTTAGGGATAGCACGTTCCGCGCCCAGGTAGGACAGGGTCAGCAGCGCTGCGCCTGGGTTCAGCATCGCGCGGCAAGATTTAGCCATCGCAACGAAGCTGTAGGAGCTGATGTCGTGAGCGATTTTAAAGCCATCACGGGTAACCGCGTTCACATAGTCACCGTCCAACTGGTCGCCAGGCGCGAAGCCGATGGAGTGAACGAAACCGTCGAATTTCGGCCATGCTTTTGCCAGCTCAGCAAACATGCCATCGATGCTTTCATCTTGTGCAACGTCACATTCCAGAACGATGCTGGAACCCAGCTGCGCGGCAAACTCTTCAACACGGCCTTTCAGCTTGTCGTTCTGGTAGGTGAACGCCAGCTCAGCGCCTTCACGATGCATTGCCTGTGCGATGCCGTATGCGATGGACAGTTTGCTGGCAACGCCAGTCACCAGAATGCGCTTACCGGAAAGAAAACCCATAGCTTTAATCCTTATATTCATTGCTTATTTTGCCTTGTAATTCATAGCGTTACAGGCAGTATTTCAAAATCATTCGAAATTAGCTCGAAATTATAGCCCACTCACAGCCCCTTGTGTCACGATATTTCTCGCCGATCGCCAAAGACGAATGCCCCAGAAGGTGAGGCGTGGGTTCAAAATTTCAGCATTCGTCCAGTATATCACCCGGCAGCAGCTTCGCCTCATCCAACCAGCGTGGATGCGCGATCCCTCACGATAGTGACCCTTTCCTGGCGCTTTCTATAAAACGCGCGATGACAATAAAGAAAACCGGGACGAAGAAGATCGCGAGAAGCGTACCGCTAATCATGCCGCCAAAGACGCCGGTGCCGATGGCGTGTTGTGTGCTGTCACTTGCGCCACTGGCCAGCATTAAGGGAACCACTCCCAACGTAAAGGCTAACGATGTCATCAGAATAGGGCGCAGGCGCTGGCTTGCGGCCTGTATCGTTGCCGCCACCAGAGGGTTCCCTTCACGATGCAACTGTCTGGCAAACTCCACAATCAATATGGCGTTCTTGGCAGACAGGCCTATCAGGGTGATAAGGCCGACCTTGAAGAAAACATCATTCGTCATGCCGGCAACAGACACGGCCATGACTGCACCGATCAGTCCCAATGGCACCACCAGCATGACGGCAAAAGGTATTGACCAGCTCTCATACAGGGCAGCGAGCACCATAAACACCACCAGAATCGACAGGGCGATCAGACCCGGGAGCTGCGACTGGGATTTTATTTCCTGCAATGAGCTCCCGGCCCATTCTCCCGCCAAGCCCTGAGGTAAATCCCTGGACAAATTCTCCATAACTTTCATTGCGGTACCGCTGGATTCACCTGTGGCCGCACTGCCGGTAATGCGGATAGCAGAATACCCCTGATAACGCGTTAGTTGTTGCGGTGCAACGTTCCAGGAGAGCGTCGCAAACGTTGACACTGGCACCCTCTGCCCCTGGCGGTTTTTAACGGATAATTTCAGGATCTGCTCAGGTTGCATTCGGTAAGGCGCATCGGCCTGGATAATCACCTGCTGAACACGCCCATTGTTCGTGTAGTCATTAACGTAGTTTGAACCCATGGTAACGGAGAGCGTCTGGTTGATTTCATCAAATGAGACGCCCAGAGCTTCCGCTTTTTCCCGGTCAATCTGAAGCGCCAGGCTAGTGCCTTCCGGCAGGCCGTCGATATACACGCCACTCAGTTCAGGACGTTGATTCGCTTTCAGCACCAGCGCATCGGCCGCCTGCTTTAACGCCTCGTAGCCCAGTCCCGCTCTGTCCTGCACGTACCAGGTGAAGCCCGATGATGTGCCCATATCCGAAATGGCAGGCGGGAGCAGGCTCATCGTTACGGCATCAGAGACGTTTGCCATACTGGCCTGCATATGGTCGGCTTCATCCTCGGCTGTAGAGCCGTGCCTTTCTTTCCAGTCCTTCAGCGTGGTGAATGCCATGGCCGAATTCGGTCCTGATCCTGAAAACCCAAAACCCAGGATCATAATGTTGCTTTCAATATCCGGTCGGGTCGCAATTTCCTGTTCAAATGTTTTTACTACTTTCAGGGTGCGCTGCATTGTGGCATCAGAGGGAAGCTGAATAGAGGACATAAAATAGCCCTGATCTTCGTCCGGCAGAAAGGATGAGGGCAGCGAAGACAATCCAAAAAATAGCGCAGCACAAAGCGCAACATACAGAAGCAGCATTCGGCCGGTTCGTTTCAGAACCGCACCCAGGCCGGATTCGTACCATGTCGTCAGGGTATGAAAACGGGCGTTAAAGCCTACCGCGAACCTGCCGCCACCGTGTTTTTGCGCGCTGTGGGGCTTAAGCAACGTCGCACAAAGCGCGGGAGTCAGCGTGAGGGCAAGAAATGCCGACAACAGTATGGATACCGCCATGGAAATACAAAATTGTCGATAAATAATGCCTACGGACCCTTCAGCAAAACCCATGGGTATAAAGACAGCGGTAAGTACCAGCGTGATCCCGATAATTGCCGGGGTGATTTCGGCCATGGCCTCCCGGGTAGCGTCGTGCGGAGAAAGTTTTTTTTCTTCCATCAGCCGTTCAACGTTCTCCACGACCACAATGGCGTCATCCACGATAATCCCTATCGCCAGCACCATGCCGAACATGGTCAGAATATTGATCGAGTATCCACTCAATAGCATCACTGTGAAGGTGCCCAGCAGCGCGACGGGGGCCACAATCGCGGGGATAAGCGTACAGCGTATCTTATGTAAAAACAGCAGCATAACGAGAAAGACAAGGACCATCGCTTCCACAAAGGTTTGCACCACCTTCATGATGGACAGCTTTACAAACGGTGCGGTATCGAAGGGAACCGTAAACGCCATTCCTTCCGGCAACACCTGAGAAAGTTCGTCGATACGTGCACGTACGCCTGACGCCGTGCTCATCGCATTGGCGCCTGGCGACAACTGGATTGCCGCAGCTGTTGCCGGCACCCCATTTTCGCGGATACCGAAAGCGTAACTTTGCAGGCCAGACTCAATCCGCGCAACGTCGGACAGTTTCAGCCTTGCGCCAGACGCATCTGCTTTAAGGGTAATGTTTCTGAAAGCCTCTACAGAAGTGAGTTGCCCTTTCACTGTGATGGGATAGGTTACGCCTTGTCCTGCAGTTGCCGGTTCGTCTCCCGTTTTCCCCGGCGAAACAAGGGCATTTTGCTGACCTACAGCGGTAAGAACATCGCTCACCGAAAACCCGTAACTGTGCAGCTGCATGGGATCCAGCCAGATGCGCAGCGCTTTTTCGCCACCAAACAGCTGGACTTTTCCGACTCCCGGCACACGGCGTAGTTCGTCGCTGACGTTGCGGGCAAAATAATCGCTTAAATCCGCCTCTTCAAATTTGCCGGTTGTGGACTTCAACCCCACCATCATTAAAAATCCGGAATTGGCCGCCTCGACGTTGATGCCATTTTGCCTGACCGCCTGCGGCAAACGTGGCTCTACAATCTTGATCTGGTTCTGAAGATCCATCTGTGCCAGCTTAATGTCTGTGCCGGGCTTAAAGGTCACGGTAATAGATGCAGAACCGGTTGTGTCGCTGGATGATTCGAAATAGAGCAAATTATCCACGCCCGATATTTCACGCTCGATGAGCGACACCACGGACGTATTCATGATATCGGGGCTGGCCCCCGGATAAGTGACAGAAATAATGATCCCCGGCGGTGCCACCGCCGGATACTGCGCAACCGGCAACCGGGGTATAGACAGGACACCCGTTAGGACAATAAAAAGCGCCACTACCCAGGCGAATACGGGGCGTTCAATAAAAAAATGAGGCATTAAATTAACGTCCAGATACGTGAATTTCGTCATCGGCTGATACGCGTTTACCGATATCCCTGAGCTGAGAAAATTTCTCAAGAAGCTGCGGGGCGTCATCGAGACTTGTCGCGAACATCCACATGTATGTCATCACGGAATAAATATGTCCGGCGGTGATGCCAGCCGATTGCGTCATCCAGATAATGGTCAGCGTAAAAAGCAGGGCAACGAGTATACCCACCCATAAATAGCCCCACGCCTCCCGGTCCGATAACGCAATGCGTAAACGTGCAAGCGTGACGTAATGGCGGTGAAGGGTGGCGGTGCCTGCCTTATGAACATAATCAACTTCTTTCTCAAGACGATTATTCAGGCGCATGAATAACCATTCATTTTTACGGGCATATTCCGAGACAAATCCCATCAGAATGATGACGATTGCACAGCACATGATGCCGGCCCAGAATTCGATAAATAACAGCATGATTGCCGCACCAAAGAGAGAACTCAGCGAGGTAATAAGCAGGGGCAAGTGCATTTCAAAGAAATCCACATACTCGCGCGAGAGTGTGACCCTGGCGGCGATAGCCGAATGGTTAAGCTGGTATTTCCGCTGTGAAAGCACAACGGAGACCGCAAGCCCGGCATAAATACGAGCAAACGTTCGTGTATCAACACTCCGTCTTGTCGCACCTATGATCCACATACAGAGCACCATCAGTCCGTACAGTGCGGCGTTAAGTGTCTTACCCGCAAGAATGGCATTAATCGCGATGCCTGCCAGAACGGGATACAGTAAAAACATCACGTTTTCAGCCACGACAAGGAAAAAAGTCACAACCAGTTTTTTCCGGTGACGTACCGCGAGTTTTTTAAGTGAGTACATAACGCCAGCTGTATCTGGAGAACGACGATTGTTATTAAGGTTATTCATTCTGGGTAACAGGTTTCAGACTCTTTAAGTGAGTGTATTTTGAGCAATAAGGGTTGGCAGGAAGTCTACAACTCGCCTGTTTAGCGGAAATGGCAGTTTTATGGAGAGAGTGTGGAGCGCAACCGTGCGGTTGTTCAAATCATTCTCATAATGAGGTACAACGGCGAACCGCAGAAAAAAAGAATTAAATAACACTCGTAGTAAAACACCAAATCGTCGAAATCTGGCGTAGCGTTCAGCAGCACAGTGAACGTAATTATGAGATATATAAAAATCACCATTAGCCAGAAGGCGATGACAAGTAATTCAATGAATGCACCTGCTTTGTTTTGTATTATCAAAGAGACAACCGACAAAGCGATGCAACCATAAATAATGGGAGAGGAGGGCAGCGTCGCGGCAACTTTTTCATCCATTTTATGCATCAACACCAGCCAGGTATAAAGTAATCCCCACGACAGCAGCAGGAACAGCGTATATATACCGATTTTCTTAGTAGAGAAATATTTCGAAAATTCCATGTTCATTATCTCAGCCAGATTCATAAAGCCTTAAAGCGACAGGGTTAATTCTCACCGTTCTATGAAAGAAGGGTTCTGCCCGAATAACTATTCTGGCCAGGCATTGTCGAGTCTTTATTGACTGAATGTGTAGGCTGTGTGGAGGCATGGCCGGACATTTAAATTAGTGCTGGAAATTTTCATGGCTACGGCACTTTTTCCCGGAGGCTGTGTCTTATTGTGCTAAAGATATCTGATAGCGTGCTCAAAGGGATTTCACCCGCGGAGATAAAATGAACAAAAATACTCTAATCCTTGTTGTTGAAGATGAAGACGACATTGCTGAAATACTGATGAGTTACTTAGAGCGTTCAGGGATGAAAACGCTGAGGGCCAGACAGGGCGAGCAGGCGATAGCGCTTAATCGCCTTCATAAACCGGATCTCATCTTGCTGGACATTCATCTGCCCGTATGCGACGGCTGGAGCGTCCTCACGACGCTTCGTCAGGAAAGTTCCGTGCCCGTCATTATGGTTTCTGCCCTCGATCAGGACGTAGATAAACTCATGGGGCTGAGGCTTGGCGCAGATGATTACGTTATCAAGCCTTTTAACCCTTCTGAAGTTGTCGCGCGGGTTGAAGCGGTGCTGCGCAGAACCAAACCCGCTATTCAGCAGGCGGGGGCCGCGCCTATCAGGACGCCTTTTATTACGGTCTATCCGGATGATTTCTACGTTGAGGTTACCGTGGGACCTGAAGTGATCTCCCCGGTGTTAACGACGACGGAATTTAAGCTTCTTACGTATCTGGTCAGATATCCGCGAAAGGTCTGCTCCCGCGAAGAGTTACTCAACGCATGTCTTCCGGAAGGTGATACCCTCGACAGAACAGTAGATAGCCATATGAGCAAGCTGCGTAAAAAACTTGAGCTCGCGGGGCTTTACGGCGTCCCTGAGAGCATCAGGGGCATGGGTTACCGGCTTGGGGAGAAAAAATGAACAGAGAGTCTGTCCTGAGTCGTCAGATCTTAACGTACATGATGTTGCTGACGTTTACGATCATTGCCATTTCCATACTGGGCTCCTGGTTTTTTTACTCCTTTATTCTGGATCACCTCCCCGGCGGCGCTGCGGCGGGGGAAGACGAGCAGATGACCCTGTGGGACTGGGTGTGGATCGGGACAGCAACAACAATCAGTCTGATATTCGCGGTTTTTTTAACGATCAAACTTTCCTCGCGGATACTCACCCCGCTAAACGCGGTCGCGTCCAGCCTGAAAAAAATTTCGCAGGGCCAACTGGATGCCCGGGCTTATTGTGCCAGTTCCAGGCTGGGAGAGATCAATCACCTGGTCATGGATTTCAATGAAATGGCGGAAAAACTGCAGACGCTGGATATGCAGCGTAAATCCTGGAATGCCGCCATTGCCCATGAACTCAGAACCCCGGTCACGATTTTACGCGGGCGGCTTCAGGGTCTGGTAGACGGCGTTTTTGAACCGGATCCGGTGCTTTTTAATAATCTTCTCAGGCAGACCGAAGGGTTAACCCGCCTGATTGAAGATCTACGGGTTGTCAGCTCTGACGGTGGGGCGGGTTATACGTTGTCTAAATCCAGAACGGATCTCAACGGGACAATACAGGACGCGCTTGATACGTTCATGCCCGAATTTAAACGTAATCAGTTTACGATAAAGACAGCGTTGAGGGAGCAGCGTTGTGTGTTCGATCCGTTGCGTATCAACCAGTGTCTGGCCGTTCTATTTGACAACGCATTACACTATTCAACCTCGCGGACGCTCATTGTCAAAAATGGCGTGTCTGATAAAGGCAATTATATTCTTATTCAGGATGGCGGACCGGGCATCCCTGAGGCCTTCCACGATTTTTTATTTCAGCCTTTTCAGCGGGATAATGGCGCCAGGGCATTGAATCCCGAAGGGTGTGGTTTAGGCTTATCGGTGGTAAAAGCCATCATGCTGGCCCATGGTGGCGATGTCACTTATACCTTATCAAAGCAAAACCACTCAATATTTAAACTCACCTGGCCCGACCCGTGAGTTTCAGCGGCAGATTAAATGTGCTTGCTGGCGATAAATGCCATATTTGTCCTAGCTTAGCATCCCATTCCTGTGGGGTAATCGTCAGTTTACCGCGTCTCGGGCTTAGGGTTATTTCACTGAAATAGATTTCATCTTTTTTTAGCATAAGATCAACGCGGCAGTAATCAATTCCCTGCGCCATCTCCTGGGAGGCCAACAATGCTTCTCGGAATAAAAGCGGTTCGCCAGGATCTGCTGAAGTATTCGGATATTCCATCTGGAAAGGTTGTAAGTTCCAGTGCCTGTCATAAACGTTGATAAACCCTTTCCCGTTATCATCCGTAAAATCCGCTTCAACATAGTGGGCAACGCCATGAAAGCAATGGATCCTCAACATTTCGGGCGTTGTATTCCTGTCAGCATCGTCGAAGAGATCGACAAATGGCTCGCAAAGTATACTCGGCGTAATGTTTTTGTACTGCCATTCGCGTGTGGTGTAGTACAGATTTTTCTTTAACGCGAGGCTCAGTTTTTTACAGGCTTCCCTGTCATTAAAGTGCGCTTTGTCGGTACATACTATTGTGCTACCACTGTCATGGTTGCACTTAAGGACGAATTTGTCAGGAAGTACTGAAAAATCAATTTGCGATGCCTTGGTATAAACACCAAGTAAGGGCACCGTTTTCACGCGCGTAGTTCTGGAAGAAACGTATTCCCGAACGGCGAGTTTATCGGCAAGCATTGTATAGACGTTAGTATGGTCATAGACCAGACGATGGCATATTTTTTCACTCAACGTCGAGGGTGATTTAATGTCAGGGGTTTTCCCGGTTGTTCTCTTGAGCCTCACAGTATGGAAGTGCAGGTCCGTCATTAAAAATGAACGGCATTTTCTGATGAGATACTCTGTGTATTTTAGAACATAAGTGGCGGTGATCATTTTTTCTCCTCCGTAATGTCCTGATATTCTGGAGAAGAACTGTTGATGGATATTGCGTAAAATATGGAGCAAGGATGGAGACGAAAATTAAAAGGATTAAATAACGTACGCAGGTTATTTAATCCTTGATTTAGCGGGGGGGTTACCGTTGTGCTTAGCGGTCCTTTCTCCACGCATCGGCGGTCAGCGCTTCACCGAAATGACCGGCAATCAGTCGTTTCGTCAGCTCATGAAGCGGAGAGGCCATGACATCCGCTGTGCTGCCACGTTCGACAACTTCCCCCTGGTGCATCACCATCACCTGGTCGCTGATGTGCTTCATCATTCCGAGATGTTGGGTAACGTAGATATAGGAGATACCCTGTTTTTCCTGCAACTCCAGCATCAGGTTAATCAGTTGCGAACGCATCGACATATCCAGCGAGGCAAGCGCTTCGTCGGCAATGATTACCTTCGGGCGCAAAATCAACGCGCGCGCCAGACCGAGGCGCTGTTTCTGGCCGGGGGCCAGCATGTGCGGATAGTAGCTTTCGTGATCCGGTAACAGTCCCACCATGCGCAGGGTTTCAAAGACGCGCTTTCGTCGCGCCTCGGGCTCCAGCTCGGTGTTCAAACGCAGAGGAAAATCCAGAATCTGCGAAATACGCTGGCGGGGATTGAGCGAGGTTGACGGATCCTGGAAGATCATGCGGATACGCTGGCTGCGGAAAGAGTAATCCCCAAACGCCAGAGGATGATCGTCAATCAACACTTCTCCAGCGGTAGGCTCTACCATGCCGGCAAGCATCTTCGCCAGCGTCGATTTCCCGGAACCGTTTTCGCCAATAATCGCCAGCGTCTGTTTTTCACGCAGGGTAAAACTTAGCGGCTTTACCGCCTCGACAGTCTGACGATGAAACAGCCCCGTACGATAGCGAAAGGTCTTACTCAGGTTGCGGACTTCCAGTAAGGTTTCGACCATTTCACTCTCTCTCCATGTTCAGCGGGAAATGACAGGCGTAAAGATGATTTTTGGCGCCGGTCAGGCGTGGTGTCTCAATACATTTACGCTGAGCATACGGGCAACGAGGCCCAAGACGGCAGCCTATCGGCAAGGATTCCAGCAGCGGAATCGCCCCTGGCAAGGTATTCAGGCGGCTCTTGTGCGGCATGGCACTGCCAAAATCAGGAATAGCCCGGATAAGCGCCTGCGTATACGGATGATGCGGGGCGTTGATCAGGTCTTCGCTGGGGGCGGTTTCGACCGTTTGCCCGCAGTACATCACATCAATTTTGTCCGCCCATTTGCTTAACATCTGCAGGTCATGGCTGATCAGCAAAATGGTGGTGTTGTTGTTCTGGTTCAGACGTGACAGCAGGCGGAAAATTTGCGCCTGCGTGGTCGGCTCCATCGCGTTAGTGGGTTCATCCGCAATCAGCAAGCGCGGCTGATTAGCCAGCGCGATAGCAATCATCACTTTCTGACATTCACCGTCGGTAAGCTCATACGGGAAGCTGCGCATCGCGTCTTTATGATCTTTGATCCCGACGCGGTGCAACAGTTCGATGGCGCGACGTTTACGCCAGCCGAAACGCTGCCACCAGCGGCCTTTATAGGTCCAGCCGGGGATGTTCTGCATGAGCTGTTTACCCACGCGCTCGGACGGATCGAGACAGGATTGCGGTTCCTGGAAGATCATCGAGACGTTGTGGCCAACCAGCTTACGCCGCTCGCGCGGGGAGAGGCGCAGCAGGTCAATGTCGTCGAAGCGCATACGGTCGGCGGTCACGCGCCAGTTGTCTTTCGCCACGCCGCAGATAGCTTTGGCGATCAGGCTTTTCCCTGAGCCAGATTCCCCCACCAGCCCGCGGATTTCACCCTCAGCAAGCGTGATACTGATGCGATCGACGGCCTTAACCCAGCCTTCACCGGTTTTGAATTCGATGGTGAGGTTGCGGATATCTAGAAGCGGCATTATTGCACCCCCGCGTTAATTGCACGGCGAATACCGTCGCCCAGCAGGTTGATCAGCAACACGCTCACCATAATCGCCGCCCCCGGCAGCATGACTGTCCACGGCGCCACGTAGATTAACTCCAGCGCGTCACCCAGCATTGCGCCCCATTCAGGTGACGGCAACTGGGCGCCAAGGTCGAGGAAGCCGAGCGCAGCAATATCGAGAATCGCCATCGACAGCGCACGGGTGATCTCGGTGACCAGCCCGGCGGCGATATTCGGCAGCACGGCAAACCACAAGATGTTGAAGGTGGTCGCGCCGTCCAGACGGGCGGCGACGACATACTCTTTCTCCAGCTCGTCATGCACCATGCTGTAAACCGAGCGCACGATGCGGGGCAGGATTGCCAGCCAGACGGCAAACATTGCATGCGACAGATGCGGTCCGGCAAAAGCAACCACAATGATCGCCAGCAGCAGAGACGGAATCGACAGCAGGGTGTCCAGAATGTGGTTCAGTACCGCCGAACGCAGGCCATGCGTGGATCCCGCAAAAATACCGAGCGCCAGTCCACAGACTGTCGCCGCAAGCGTGACCACAAATGCGCCACCCACCGTCGGGGCAGCGCCGCTTAACAGGCGACTCAATACGTCACGTCCGAGGTCGTCAGTGCCGAGGAAGAAAGAGACTTCGCCGTAGCGTGACCAGGAAGGCGGCAGAAGCTGATAGCCGAGGAACTGCTGGTCAATGCCATACGGGGCAAACCACGAGCCAAAGAGGCAGAGTAATACCAGCCCGGCGCAGCCATAAAGGCCGATCATCGCCGTGGTGTCACCATAGAACTTACGCCACACGGTACGCAGCGCACCGGGTGTGCGCTTTTCACTGTATACGTTATCGTAAGGCATACCATTCCTTATGCTTCAACGGGTTAGCCATCGCACCCAAAATATCGGACAACACGTTAACAATAATCACCAGCGAACCAATCACCATCACACCCGCTGAAATAGCGGCGTAGTCCTGCTGGCGAATCGCGTTGATCATCCACCGTCCCAGCCCGGGCCAGCTAAAGACCATCTCGGTGATCATCGCCAGAGTGAGCATGGTGGAGAACTGCAGCCCCAGACGCGGAATCACCGGCGGTAGCGCGTTATGGAGAACGTTGCGGCGCAGGATGGTCAGGCGTGACAAACCCCGCGTGGCGGCGGCTTTGACATAGTTCTGGTCAAACACCTCGATGGTGCTCAGGCGCATCAGGCGAATTACTTCCGTGGTCGGGGCGACGGCCAGCGTCAGTACCGGCAACACCATATGGCGCACGGCGCTGACGATCATCTCATGACGCCACACTGAATCGGACAGCCAGGCGTCAATAATGGCAAAACCCGTCACCGTTTTCACCGTGTAGAGCAGGTCGAAGCGGCCCGAGACTGGTAGCCAGCCCATCGTCAGTGAGAAGAAGAGCGTTAACAGCAGCGCCAGCCAGAATACCGGGATGGAGAAGCCTAACAGGGCGAGGGCGCTGATGAACTTATCCTGCCATTTGTTGCGATAGATCCCGGCCAGCATACCCACGGGGATCCCCACCATTAGGGCAAAACCGAAGGCCAGAATGCACAGCTCCATCGTGGCCGGAAAAACCTCTTTCAACTGGTCGGAGATAAGCTGCCCGTTGATGCTGGACACCCCGAAATCCCAGTGCAGCAGACCGTTAAACCAGAACAGCCAGGCATCCCACAACGATGAGCCCTGAAGCGGGGCGTGCGGCGTAAAATAGCTCAGGCTGAAACCGACAAAGGTCAGCAGAAAGAGCGTCACCAGCAGCAGCAGGAGTCGGCGCAAGGTAAAAATAATCATGGTTTTTTCACCTCTTGTTCTTTTTCGCGTGAGACGCCCGCGAACGAGGCATTGCCGAACGGACTCAGCACCAGACCTTTAATATCATAGCGATAGGCCTGGAGACGCAGGGAAGAGGCCAGCGGCAGCACGGGCAACTCCTCGGCGAGGATTTTCTGCGCTTCATCATAAGCATCGATGCGTGAGGCCAGCTGTTGGGAAGAGAGCGCTTTTTGCAGCACGGCGTCAAACTCCCGGTTACACCAGTGAGCGTAGTTGGTCTGCGAGTTGATCGCCGCACAGCTCAGCAGCGGCCGGAAAAAACTGTCCGGGTCGTTACTGTCGGTAGCCCAGCCGGTCAGCGTGAGATCGTGATTCATGTCCATCAGGCGCGCCTCCTGGAAACGGCCTTCAACCGGCACGATGATCACCTTGACGCCCACCTGTGCCATATCTGCCTGCAACAGTTCGGCCGTTTTCAGCGGGCTCGGGTTCCACGCCTGGGAACTGGTCGGCACCCAAAGCTGGAGGGTGAGGTTTTCCGCGCCCAGCGCTTTCAGTTGTTCGCGTGCTTTTGCCGGATTGTATTCCGTAATTTTAGCTTCACCGTCGTAGGCCCACGAGGCGCGCGGTAAAATAGAGGCCGCGGTTTCCGCCGTGCCGTAGTAGATCGACTGCATCAGACGCTGGTTGTTAATCGCCAGCGCCAGGGCATGACGGACGGCAGGGTTGTTCAACGGCGGCTTATCCGTGTTAAAGGCCAGATAAGCGATGTTCATTCCCGGGCGTAGCGTCAGACGCAGACGCGGATCGTCACGCAAAATAGTGAGCTGGCTGGCGGCAGGCCAGGCGAGCACGTCACATTCCCCGGTGAGCAGTTTTGAGAGACGTCCTGTTCCGCCAGAGCCGAGGTCAACCACCACCTGCGGCATAAGCGGCGTGCCGCGCCAGAAATGTTCATGACGCTGCAGGCGTATATATTGCCCCGCACGGTATTCCGCCAACTGGAACGGACCGGTGCCCACCGGCTGGCGATCGAGCAACTCCTGGCGATCTTTTTTCGCAAGCTGCGACGCATATTCAGCAGACATGACGGACGCATAGTGGGTCGCCAGATGCCAGAGGAAGGAGGCATCCGGGCGCGTTAGCGTAAATTCAACCGTTCGGTTATCCAGCTTACGCACGCTCTTAACCGTGTCGGCAAACTGCAGACTGTCGAAGTAAGGGAAATGATCCCCGTTGACGTTATGCCACGGATGATTGCGATTAAAGATCCGCTGGAAGGTAAAGACCACATCGTCCGCATTCAGCTTGCGCGTGGGGGTAAACCACGGCGTGCGCTGAAACGCGACATCATTGCGCAGGTGGAAGCGGTAGGTTGCACCGTTGTCCAGCACTTCCCAGCTTTCCGCAAGCTCAGGGACCAGACGGTAGGTGTACGGGTCGACATCAAGCAGACGGTCATACAATTGCGCGGCAAGCGTATCGACAATCAGGCCGCTGCCCGCTTTTTGCGGGTTGAAGGTATCCACCTGGCCGCTCACGCAATAGACGAAGCCACTGTCACGGATGTCAGGCTGCGAAGTCTGCCCCGGCGCGGCAAAAGCCATGCTGCTGAACAGACCGAGTGCAAAAAAGGACGATAAAACCAGACGCATAATTTTTAAGGTTTTTAGGTTCGATCTGCAAAGTGTATCGCACTTACGCCTGCTTCGTAAAAATGTCTGCGGGTAAGTGCCGATATTGTCAGCGCATTTGATGCTTTTTGAGCAATGCCCGTAACTGATGGTAGGTCAGACCCAGGAGTTCAGCCGCCCGTTTCTGGTTATATTTCGCCGTCTTCAGGCTTTGCTCCAGCAATTCTTGTTCCTGGTCGTGCTGGAACTGACGTAAATCAAGAGGGAGGGCGGGGGCGTGGTCAGACGATGAGGGGGCGGTGACCGGCGGCGCATGACGCTGAAAAGGATCGATAATGATGTTATCCAGTTCCGCCTCGCTGCTGCCGTGGCGGTAGACAGAGCGCTCCACGACGTTTTTCAGTTCGCGAATATTTCCCGGCCAGTGATAGGCCAGTAGTGTCTCCTTTGCATAATCGCTGAAGCCGGAGAACAGAGGCAGGCCGAGCTCGCGGCACATCTGAATCGCAAACTGGTCTGCGAGCAGCATAATGTCACTTCTTCGCTCGCGCAGGGGGGGAAGCTGAACAACGTCAAAGGCCAGGCGGTCGAGCAGATCGGCTCTGAATTTCTCCTCCGCGACCCTCTCCGGCAGATTGGCGTTGGTGGCGCACACCAGACGCACGTTAACCTGCAGCGGCTGGCTACCGCCGACGCGCTCCAGTTCGCCATACTCAATGACGCGCAGCAGTTTTTCCTGCACCAGCATGGGCGCGGTGGCGAGTTCATCAAGAAACAGCGTACCGCCGTCGGCGCGCTCAAACCGTCCCGGATGGCGCTTCTGGGCGCCGGTAAAGGCGCCTGCTTCGTGGCCGAAAAGCTCTGTATCGAGCAGGTTTTCATTTAGCGCCGCGCAGTTTAACGAGATAAAGGGGCCGTCCCAGCGTCCGGATAAATAGTGCAGGCGGTTGGCAATCAGTTCCTTACCCGTGCCGCGCTCGCCGATAATCAGCACCGGCTTGTTGAGCGGTGCAAGGCGGGACACCTGTTCCAGCACCTCCAGAAAGCTGTTTGCTTCCCCGAGTAAATTGTCTTTGTATCCAGCCATGATGAAATTAACCACTCCTTAGCGATATTCACCAGGTCAGCATAGTTCTTCATTGCGTATAAATCAAACACATCAAGCAAAATCAATAGGATAAAAAACTGGCACGGGAATTGTATTATCTCAACAGCAGGGCATTGCCCGACCACAGAAATAAGAGGATTTTTATTATGGGTATTTTTTCTCGTTTTGCCGACATCGTGAACGCCAACATCAACTCACTGCTGGAAAAGGCGGAAGACCCGCAAAAGCTGGTGCGTCTGATGATTCAGGAGATGGAAGACACGCTGGTTGAAGTGCGTTCTACCTCTGCTCGCGCGCTTGCTGAGAAAAAACAGTTAACGCGCCGGATTGAGCAGGCTACCGCCCAGCTCAATGAATGGCAGGAAAAAGCGGAACTCGCCCTGCGTAAAGATAAAGAAGATCTGGCTCGTGCGGCGCTGATTGAAAAACAGAAGCTGACGGACATGGTCGCGACGCTTGAGCATGAAGTGACGCTGGTGGATGACACGCTCACCCGCATGAAAAAAGAGATTGGTGAGCTCGAAAATAAACTGAGCGAAACCCGCGCACGTCAGCAGGCGCTGTCGCTGCGTCATCAGGCGGCAAGCTCTTCCCGCGACGTACGTCGTCAGCTGGACAGCGGCAAGCTGGATGAGGCCATGGCGCGATTTGAGTCCTTCGAGCGTCGCATCGATCAGATGGAAGCGGAAGCAGAAAGCCACAGCATCGGGAAGCAAAAGTCACTGGATCAACAGTTTGCCGACCTGAAAGCGGACGATGAAATCAGCGAGCAGCTGGCGGCATTGAAAGCCAAAATGAAGCAAGATAACCAATAATACTGTTGCGGCACCTGAGCGTGCCGCTATGCATCCTAAGACAAGGAGTACACATGAGCGCGCTTTTTCTGGCCATTCCCCTGACGATTTTCGTGCTGTTTGTTTTGCCGATTTGGCTATGGCTGCACTACAGCAACCGTTCTTCACAAGGCGATCTTTCCCAGAGTGAACAGCAACGTCTTGCGCAGCTTACCGAACAGGCGAATAAGATGCGTGACCGCATTCAGGCGCTGGAAGCGATCCTGGATGCAGAACATCCAAACTGGAGGGATCGTTAATGACCGGACTGAATCTGAACAAAAAGTTGTGGCGAATCCCACAGCAGGGGATGGTGCGTGGCGTTTGTGCCGGGCTGGCACACTATCTTGACGTTCCGGTAAAACTGGTTCGTGTGGTGACGGTACTGTCTATTTTCTTCGGTCTGGCGTTTATCACGTTCGTGGCATACATCGTTCTGTCATTTGTCCTTGATCCCATGCCCGACGGAGAACTGGCCGCAGAAAGTGCGCCAACCAGTAACGATCTTCTGAACGCGGTTGACGAGCAACTGGCCGCAGGGGAGAAGCGGTTACGTGAAATGGAACGTTATGTCACGTCGGATACCTTTACGCTGAGAAGTCGTTTTCGTCAGCTTTAAGAGAGAATTTATATGAAGCAAAACTGGCAACAGGCCGGTCATAAGGTAAAACCCGGCCTGAATATCGCAGGTAAGCTGGTTCTGATGACGGCATTACGTTACGGCCCGGCAGGTGTGGCGGGTTGGGCGATCAAATCTGTTGCCCGTAAGCCGGTCAGAATGTTGCTGGCCGTAGCGCTCGAACCAATGCTGCAAAAAGTGGCAAAACGGCTATCGCGCCGTTACTTATCCCGCTAATTCACACGCGCGTCAGCCCCTACTTTCCCAGAGAAGGGCTGGCGCCGTCTCAAACATTTCCCTCCCTTTAATGTGCTTTCTTTGCGGCAGCTCACAATACTGAGCAGACCCGCTTTGGAATTGCGTTTTTCAGCCTCCCGCTTCGTTGACAGATATTTTTCATGGGAGTAGATTGCCCTTCGTGGGACCGCTACCATGGAAAATAAAGTGAACGCAAAAATTAAAAAACTTATCAATCATATCTACGGTGAATCATTTTCTGACGCACATTTAGACGTGTTATTATCAAAGCTTGAGCAAGCCGCTATTGATATTACAGAAAAGCGCAAATCAGGCTGGGATGAAAAAGATGTTGTCCTGATTACTTACGCCGATCAGTTCTCCGCGAAAGGGGAGAAAGCGTTGCCGGTGTTTACCCGCTTTTATAATGAATGGCTTGCCCGCACGTTTTCCCATGTCCATCTTTTACCTTTTTATCCGTGGTCCTCTGATGACGGATTTTCCGTTATTGATTACCACAGCGTCGCGCCTGAAACCGGAAGCTGGCAGGATGTTGCTGAATTAAAACAGTCTGCCAGCTTAATGTTTGACTTCGTGTGCAACCATATGTCAGCAAAAAGTGAATGGTTTGCTAATTATCTTGCGCAGAAGCCGGGCTTTGACGATTTCTTTATTTCTGTCGATCCTGAAACTGATTTATCTGCCGTGACGCGGCCTCGTGCATTACCGCTGCTGACGCCATTTAAGCTGCATGATGGAAGCGTGCGTCATCTTTGGACCACGTTCAGTGATGACCAGATCGATCTCAACTTCGCCTCGCCTCAGGTACTGATTGCGATGGTTGACGTACTGCTCCATTACCTGGCGGAAGGGGCGCGTTACATTCGCCTCGACGCCGTTGGGTTTATGTGGAAGATTCCAGGAACCAGCAGCATCCATCTTGAGCAGACACACTGCCTTATCCAGCTTTTCCGTGCGATTACCGACGCTGTGGCACCCGGCACGGTGATCATTACCGAGACAAACGTCCCGCATAAAGACAATATCTCGTACTTCGGTGATGGTGAAAATGAAGCCCAGATGGTCTATCAGTTCTCCTTGCCACCGCTGGTGCTGCATGCTGTTCATCGTCAGGATGTAAAAGCACTTTGCCAGTGGGCGGGTTCGCTGGCGCTGCCTTCAACAAAAACGACCTGGTTCAACTTCCTGGCGTCTCATGACGGTATCGGCCTGAACCCGTTACGCGGCATTCTTCCGGAGTCAGAAATACTGTCACTGGTTGAAAAACTTCAGCAGGAAGGGGCGCTGGTTAACTGGAAAAATAATCCTGACGGAACGCGCAGTCCTTACGAAATCAATGTGACCTATCTGGACGCATTAAGCTCGCAAGACAGCCCGGATGATGAACGTATTGCGCGGTTTATTCTGGCGCATGCTGTACTGCTGAGTTTCCCGGGTGTACCTGCCGTATATATTCAAAGCATTCTTGGCTCGCGTAACGATTATGAAGGCGTTGAACGCCTCGGCTATAACCGCGCGATAAACCGCAAGAAATACACCGCCGGTCAGGTTGACCTTGAGCTCAATAATAAACAAAGCATTCGCCATAAAATCTATTCCCGTTTAAGCGAGTTTATTGCTATTCGTCGTGGAGAACGCGCATTTCATCCTGATGCTCAGGCAATGTTTGAATCACTTGATGAACAGATTCTTAAAATTGTTCGCGTGGCTGATAATGGTGAAAGAATTACCGCGCTATTTAATTTTAGTCATAACGTTCATACCGTTTACGAGAAAGTACTTTCCGGTGTGGAATTGCTATCAGGACAGGCTATTGACGGTACGGAACTGACCCTCAATCCATGGCAGGTTATGTGGATTAAAGAAAACTAAAAAAGGACCCTTAAATGAAAATGCCTAAAATTGTGCTGTTATCAGCACTGGTTTCGTGCGCCCTGTTATCAGGCTGTAAGGATGATAAAACGTCTGCTGTGACCATTGAGTTTATGCACTCTTCAGTAGAGCAGGAGCGTCAGGCGGTTATTACGAAACTGATCGAGAAATTTGAAAAAGAGAACCCTGGCATCACGGTGAAACAGGTGCCTGTGGAAGAAGACGCCTACAACACCAAGGTGATTACGCTCGCGAGAACCGGGGCGCTGCCTGAGGTGATTGAAGTCAGCCATGATTACGCAAAAGTCATGGATAAGGAACAGCTGCTGGATCGCAAAGCGATAGGCGAAGCCATTAAAGCGGTAGGCGAAAACACCTTCTATGACGGGATCCTGCGCGTAGTCCGTACCGAAGACGGTACCGCCTGGACGGGCGTGCCAATGAGTGCCTGGCTGTCCGGCGTCTGGTATCACAAAGATGTGCTGGCTGCTGCGGGTATTGAGGAGCCTCACAACTGGGAACAACTGCTGAAGGCCAGTGAGAAACTAAACGACCCGGCCAAAAAACATTACGGCATTGCGCTGCCTACCGCGGAAAGCGTCATGACCGAGCAGGCATTCTCCCAGTTTGCACTTTCCGGCGGTGCGAACGTTTTTGATGCCAACGGGAACGTCGAAATCGATACCCCTGTGATGGCGAAAGCGCTCTCTTTTTATAAAGCGCTGGCCGCGACCACCATGCCGGGCTCGAACGACGTCATGGAGATCAAAGATGCCTTCATGAACGGTTCCGCACCGATGGCGGTTTATTCCACCTACATCCTGCCTGCGGTATTCCATGATGGAAACCCTGCCAATCTTGGCTTCGTAGTCCCTACCGAAAAGACCTCTGCAGTCTACGGCATGATCACATCGCTGACGATCACCACGGGGCAATCTGAAGGTGAAACGCAGGCGGCTGAAAAGTTTGTGACGTGGATGGAGCAGGCTCAAAACGCAACCGACTGGGTCATGATGTCTCCTGGTGCGGCGCTGCCGGTGAACAAGCTGGTGGTAGGTACGGATACCTGGAAAAACAACGAGGTCATTAAAGCGTTTGGGCAACTGCCTTATGAGCTGATTGCTCAGTTCCCAAATGTGCAGGTGTTTGGCGCTGTGGGCGACAAGAACTTTACCCGCATGGGCGATGTCACCGGGTCCGGCATTATCAGTTCCATGGTGCATAACGTCACGGTGGGTAAACAAGATCTCAGCGCTACGCTCAGCAATAGCCAGAAGCGACTGGCTGACCTGATTTCACAACGATAGGAGCGCTTTGCGGAAGGAAATTATGAAGACGTTGTTTTCTGGTCGATCAGATATGCCTTTCGCCATGCTGCTGTTGGCCCCCAGCCTGATTTTGCTGGGGGGCCTGGTGGCCTGGCCAATGATTTCCAATATTGAAATCAGTTTCTTACGACTGCCGCTTAACCCGCGCATTAGCGCTGTGTTTGTTGGGCTGGACAATTATATTCGCATCCTCAGTGATGCGGCATTCTGGCACTCGCTGTGGATGACGTTCTGGTATACGGCGCTGGTGGTGATGGGCAGCACCGGGCTGGGGCTGGCCGTGGCGATCTTCTTTAATCGCGAATTTCGGATGCGCAAAACGGCACGTTCACTGGTGATTTTATCCTACGTGACGCCGTCTATTTCCCTGGTGTTTGCCTGGAAATATATGTTCAACAACGGCTACGGCATTGTGAACTATCTGGGCGTTGATCTGCTGCATCTTTATGACCAGGCACCGCTGTGGTTCGACAACCCCGGCAGTAGCTTTGTGTTGGTCGTGCTGTTCGCCATCTGGCGCTACTTCCCGTACGCCTTCATTTCATTCCTGGCGATTTTGCAGACCATCGACAAATCGTTGTACGAAGCCGCAGAGATGGACGGGGCTAACGCCTGGCAGCGTTTTCGTATCGTGACGTTGCCCGCCATCATGCCAGTGCTGGCAACGGTGGTGACGCTGCGAACCATCTGGATGTTCTACATGTTTGCGGATGTCTACCTGCTGACCACGAAGGTCGATATTTTAGGCGTCTATCTCTATAAAACCGCATTCGCATTCAATGACTTGGGTAAAGCAGCAGCAATTTCTGTGGTGCTGTTTGTGATCATCTTCGCTGTGATTCTGCTGACCAGAAAAAGGGTAAACCTCAATGGCAACAAATAAACGCGTACTTAGCCGTATTGGTTTTTATCTGGGGCTGGCGGTATTTCTGATCATCACGCTGTTCCCGTTCTTCGTGATGCTGATGACGTCGTTTAAGAGCGCGAAAGAGGCTATATCGCTGCACCCGACTATTTTGCCGCAGGCGTGGACGCTTCAGCATTATGTCGACATCTTTAACCCGCTGATCTTCCCGTTTGTGGATTACTTCCGCAACAGCATGGTGGTATCGCTGACCTCGTCGGTGGTTGCGGTGTTCCTTGGCACGCTGGGGGCTTACGCCTTGTCGAAACTGCGTTTTAAAGGACGCACGACGATCAATGCGAGCTTCTACACCGTCTATATGTTCTCCGGGATTTTGCTGGTGGTGCCGCTGTTCAAGATCATCACCGCGCTCGGCATTTATGACACGGAACTGGCGCTGATCATCACCATGGTGACCCAGACATTGCCTACGGCGGTATTCATGCTGCGCAGCTATTTCGACACCATCCCGGACGAAATAGAAGAGGCCGCGATGATGGATGGCCTGAACCGCCTGCAAATTATCTTCCGCATTACCGTGCCGCTGGCGATTTCCGGACTCGTGTCGGTGTTTGTTTACTGCTTCATGGTGGCATGGAACGACTACCTGTTTGCCTCCATTTTCCTGTCCAGCGCCAGCAACTTTACGCTGCCGGTCGGGCTGAACACGCTCTTTAGCACACCAGATTATATCTGGGGTCGCATGATGGCGGCATCGCTGGTGACGGCGCTTCCGGTGGTCATCATGTATGCACTTTCTGAACGTTTTATTAAAAGTGGTTTGACCGCCGGTGGCGTTAAGGGCTAAGGCGGCCAATTTTTTATCAGGAGCAAGTTATGAAAAAGTTAGTTGCGACAGCGCCTCGCGTGGCGGCGCTCGTGGAATATGAAGATCGTGCTGTGGAAGCACATGAAGTGAAAATTCGTGCCCGTTTTGGTGCACCAAAACACGGTACCGAAGTTGTGGATTTCCGTGCGGCAAGCCCGTTTATTGATGAAGAGTTCAACGCGGAGTGGCAGATGTTTACGCCGCGTGAAGAGGGCGCTGCGCGCGGAATCGAATTCGGTAAGTTCCAGCTGGGGAATATGATCGTCGGCGACATTATTGAATGCGGTGCTGACGTAACGGAATACCGGCCAGGCGACAGCGTCTGTTGCTATGGTCCGCTGCAGGAGACGGTCATTGTCAATGCGGTTAACAACTACAAGCTGCGCAAAATGCCGCAGGGCGCATCCTGGAAAAACGCTGTTTGCTACGATCCGGCGCAGTTCGCCATGAGCGGCGTGCGTGATGCCAATGTCCGTGTAGGCGACTTTGTGGTGGTGGTCGGTCTGGGTGCCATTGGACAGATTGCCATTCAGCTGGCAAAAAAAGCCGGTGCGTCAGTGGTCATCGGTGTCGATCCTATCGAGCACCGCTGTGAGATCGCTCGCCGTCATGGCGCAGATCACTGTCTGAACCCAATCGGTACCGATGTGGGTCTGGAAATTAAAAAGCTGACCGGCAAGCAGGGCGCGGACGTGATCATCGAGACCAGCGGTTTTGCGGATGCGCTGCAGTCTGCGCTGCGTGGACTTGCCTACGGCGGCACCATCTCCTACGTTGCGTTCGCTAAACCATTTGCCGCGGGTTTCAACCTCGGCCGCGAAGCACACTTCAATAACGCGAAGATTGTTTTCTCCCGCGCCTGCAGCGAACCCAACCCAGACTACCCGCGCTGGAGCCGCAAGCGTATCGAAGAGACCTGCTGGGAATTGCTGATGAACGGTTATCTCAACTGTGACGATCTGATTGACCCGGTCGTGACCTTCACCACCAGCCCGGAAAGCTACATGAAGTATGTCGATCAGCATCCGGAACTCAGTATCAAAATGGGCGTCACTTTTTAAGCTAAGGACAGCAAATCATGAAAATCGCAACACAAAACCAGGCCTTTTTCCCAACTAACATCATGGAAAAGTTCGAGTACATCAAAGCGATGGGTTTTGATGGCTACGAAATTGACGGCAAACTGCTGGTCGAAAACCTCGACGAAGTGAAAGCGGCTATCAAAGCCACGGGTCTGCCGGTGACGACGGCATGTGGCGGATACGATGGCTGGATCGGTGACTTTATCGAAGAGCGTCGTCTCAACGGGCTGCAGCAGATCGAACGCATTCTGCAAGCCCTGGCTGAAGTGGGTGGAAAGGGCATTATCGTGCCTGCGGCCTGGGGAATGTTTACCTTCCGTTTGCCGCCAATGACCTCCCCACGCAGCCTGGACGGCGACCGCAAAGCGGTAAGCGCGTCGCTGCGCTGGCTGGATGAGGTTGCTGCACGCACCGGTACGACCGTCTACCTGGAACCGCTGAACCGCTACCAGGATCATATGATCAATACCCTGGCAGACGCGCGTCGTTATATCGAAGAGAACGATCTCAAGCACGTGCAGATCATCGGTGATTTCTATCATATGAACATTGAAGAAGACTCGCTGACGGATGCGCTGCATCAGAACCGCGATCTGCTGGGGCATGTGCATATTGCTGATAACCACCGCTATCAACCGGGCAGCGGCAGCCTCGATTTCGCCAGCCTGTTCGATCAGCTGCGTGCCGATAACTACCAGGGTTATGTGGTGTATGAGTGCCGCGTTCGCGCCGACAATCCGGCTCAGGCTTATCAGGACTCACTCACTTATTTGCGTGAATGCTAAGGATGACGAGCGTGATGAGTGCTTCTACACCTTCGCCTCTGCGCGTCGCCATTATTGGCGCCGGGCAGGTCGCGGACAAAGTGCATGCCTCGTATTACGCCACGCGCAGTGATGTTCACATGGTGGCTGTCATGGACAGCCGCCTTGAGCAGGCACAGGCGTTCGCGGAACGTTATGCTATTCCATCGGCATGGCAGGACGCTCACGAGATGTTGCAAACGGTGAAGCCGGACGTGGTGAGCGTCTGCTCGCCTAACCGGTTCCATTTTGAACATGTCATGGCTGCCCTCGAAGCGGGGTGTCATGTGATGTGTGAAAAACCCCCGGCGATGACGCCGCAACAGGCCGACCAGATGCGCATCGCGGCGCGTAAAGCAGGCAAAGTGCTGGCCTATGATTTTCACCACCGCTTTGCCCTGGATACCCAGCAACTGCGAGAGGCGGTAATGAATGGCACGCTCGGTGAAGTTTACTTCACATCGGCGCAGGCTGTGAGGCGGTGCGGTGTGCCGGGGTGGGGCGTGTTTACCAACAAATCATTACAGGGTGGCGGACCGCTGATTGATATCGGCATTCATATGCTTGATGCCGCCATGTATGTCCTGGGTTTCCCTGCGGTAAAGCGTGTGACCGCGCACAGCTTTCAGAGGCTGGGAAACCGCAAAAGCACCGGCCAGTTTGGCGAGTGGGATCCTACGCAATACACCGTTGAGGATGCCCTGTTTGGCACGATTGAATTCTGTAACGGCGGCATTCTGCGTCTGGACACCTCCTTTGCGCTTAACATCCGCGAGCAGTCCATCATGAATGTCGCTTTCTGCGGCGAAAAAGCGGGAGCAACGCTGTTCCCGGCGCACATCTATAACGACGAAGCCGGGGCGTTAGTCACCCTCGCGCAGCGTGAAGAGGCTGATGACCAGCGACATTTACGCAGTATGGATGCCTTCGTACGCCATGTGCAGGGAGAACCCGTCATGATCGCGGATGCAGAACAGGGCCTGGTTATTCAGCAGCTTGTCGCCGCGCTTTATGAATCAGCAGAAACAGGGGAATGCGTGACATTATGCTGAACGTGTCTGTCTTAACCGATCCGGGCTTTTGTCCTCACAGCCTGAATAAATACGCCTCTGTTATGGCCTGCGGCAATGGCTACATGGGCATTCGCGCTGCGCATGAAGAAGATTACACCCTGCAAACCAGAGGCATGTACCTTGCGGGTCTGTATCATCGTGCGGGACGCAACGAAACCACCGAGCTCGTCAATCTGCCCGATATCACTGGCATTGATGTTGAGCTGGATGGCGTCAATTTCACCCTCCTTGCAGGGGAGATTCTGGAGTGGCAGCGCGAGCTGGCCTTTGCCAACGGCGAGCTGCATCGTCGCGTTGTCTGGCGTTCGCCCGACGGAAACCGTTATCGGCTGGAAAGCCGTCGTTTTGTGTCGCTGGACCAGTTGCCTCTGGTGGCCATGCAGCTTTCGATCACACCGCTTGATGCTGCTTCGCAGGCCGTGCTGAAAACCGGTATTGATGCAACGCAAACGAACAGCGGCAGACAGCATCTGGATGAAATCTCGGTCAGAGTCTTTGACCAGCACTACATGCAGGGCGTGTATGAAACGCAGGACCGGGCGTCAGACGTCGTCGTTTCGGCGTTTTGTCAGCTCTCAACGAAGAGCGACAGCTGTTTTACCGCCAAAAATCGTCGTCTTAACGTGCACCATTCCCTGACGATTGCGCAGGGTGACACTGTCACGCTTGAAAAAATTGTCTGGGTAACCCACCGCTGTGACAAAGCGCTTTCGCAGGAGTCTTTCGCTCGCAACGCGCTGGCCGATCTCAAAGTTTGCGCAGCAAGAGGCTACGACGCCTTGCTGGAAAGTTCAGCGTATGCCTGGAAAGCCGTCTGGCGTGACGCTCGTGTGGAAGTGACGTCTGCGGAACCTCAGGATCAGATGGCGCTGGATTATGCGGTCTGGCACCTGACCACGATGACGCCTGCCCATAACGAGCGAAGCAGTATCGCCGCGAAAGGGCTGACGGGAAAGGGGTATAAAGGCCACGTATTCTGGGATACCGAAATATTCTTGCTGCCTTTCCATCTCTTTACTCGCCCGCAGATTGCCCGCAGCCTGCTGCGTTATCGCTGGCTTAATCTCGCTGGCGCCCGGGAGAAAGCCCGTCGTAACGGCTGGCCCGGCGCGTTGTTCCCATGGGAAAGCGCGGCGAGTGGGGAGGAAGAAACGCCAGAGTTTGCCGCTATCAACATCCGTACCGGGATACGCCAGAAGGTGGCCTCCGCGCTTGCTGAGCATCACATCGTGGCAGATATCGCCTGGGCCGTCGTCGCTTACTGGCAGGCGACACATGATGATGCCTTTATGCGTAATGAGGGTCTGACGCTGCTGATGGAAACCGCCTCGTTCTGGATGGGACGCGCAACGGAAATCAATGGTCGTCTCGAAATCCATGACGTAATAGGGCCGGACGAATACACCGAGCATGTGAATAACAATGCCTACACCAACTATCTGGCCTGGCACAACGTTGCCTGTGCCCGTCAGTTTATGGCGATGTTTGGGCGTGAAGATGCGCGTTTTACGGAGAATGCCACGCAGTTCCTGGCGCGCTTATGGCTGCCAGAGGCCGATGCAGAGGGTGTGATCCCACAGGATGACTCCTTTATGTCAAAACCTGCCATTGATCTGACCCGCTATAAAGCCAAAGCGGGTAAGCAGACGATTCTGCTCGATTATTCCCGTGCGGAAGTGAACGAGATGCAGATCCTGAAGCAGGCCGATGTGGTGATGCTTAACTACCTGCTGCCGGAACGGTTTACGCCGCAGCAGTGTGCCGCCAATCTGGCGTTCTATGAGCCACGCACGATCCATGATTCGTCATTGAGCAAAGCCATTCACGGGATTGTTCTCGCGCGCTGCGGTGACACGCAGGGGGCCTATGCCTTCTGGCGTGATGGCATCGGCATTGATTTGGGTGACGATCCGCACAGCAGTGATGAAGGGATACATGCTGCGGCCACCGGTGCGATCTGGTCTGGCGCGGTTCAGGGGTTTGCTGGCCTACAAATTATCGAAGGGGAACTGCATCTTGCGCCGAAACTGCCTGCTCATTGGCAGAAACTGGCATTCCCACTGCGGTGGCGCAACGCAACCCTGCATTTCACCTATGAAAACGAGGTGTTAACCATTGAAACGACGGCACCTGCCACGCTAACGCTGTGGGGCAAAACGCTACATGTGTCGGCGCGAAAAGTTATCACCCGTAAGGACTTTCTTGCATCTAAAGATGGGACCGCTACCACGGAGGGGCACCATGGCGCTTAAGGCTGTTGTATTCGATCTGGACGGTGTGATCACCGATACCGCACATCTCCACTTTCTGGCCTGGCGAGCCGTGGCGGAGGAAATTGGCATCACCTTCGACGAAGTCTTTAACGAACAGCTGAAGGGAATAAGCCGTATGGATTCTCTTCTGCGCATTCTGAAGCATGGCGGAAAAGAGGGGATGTTTAGCGATGAGCAGTGCCTTGCGCTTGCGACGAAAAAAAACGCGCGTTATGTCCAGTCGCTGGCATCGCTGACGCAGGATTCGCTGCTTCCGGGGATTCGAGACGTGCTGGCGGATATCCGTGCAGCGAAAGTCAAAATTGGGCTCGCGTCCGTATCGCTCAATGCTCCGGGGATTTTGCACGCGCTGGGCATTCATCAGGCATTTGATTTTTGCGCGGATGCTTCCCGCATTCACCGCTCAAAGCCAGACCCGGAAATCTTCCTCGCCGCCTGTGCCGGTCTGGACGTACGTCCTGAAGAGGCTATCGGCATTGAAGATGCCGCTGCGGGCGTTCAGGCAATCAACGCCGCAGGGATGTTGTCGGTAGGGATTGGGCCTGGCCTTAACCATGCAGGACTACAACTTCATTCAACGCAGGAACTGACCTGGACATGCCTGACTGAATTCTGGGCAACCCGGCGTATTGATAAGGAATAAATTATGGCTCAACTGTCTCTAAAACATATTCAGAAAATCTACGATAACCAGGTCCATGTGGTTAAAGATTTCAACCTCGAAATAGAAGACAAAGAATTCATTGTGTTCGTTGGTCCATCGGGATGTGGTAAATCCACGACCCTGCGCATGATTGCCGGGCTGGAGGAGATCAGCGCCGGTGAGCTGATCATTGACGGGGTCTGCATGAATGATGTCCCCGCTAAATCTCGCGATATCGCGATGGTCTTCCAGAACTACGCGCTTTACCCGCATATGACGGTCTACGACAACATGGCGTTTGGCCTGAAAATGCAAAAAATAGCGCCTGCGGTGATTGAGGAGCGTGTTAACTGGGCGGCGCAGATTTTGGGGTTACGTGATTATCTCAAGCGTAAGCCTGGCGCACTGTCCGGTGGTCAGCGCCAGCGCGTGGCGTTAGGCCGGGCGATCGTGCGTGAAGCCGGTGTCTTCCTGATGGATGAACCGCTGTCCAACCTTGATGCCAAGCTTCGCGTGCAGATGCGTGCTGAAATCAGCAAGCTGCACCAGAAGCTTAATACCACCATGATTTATGTTACGCACGACCAGACGGAAGCCATGACGATGGCCACCCGCATCGTGATCTTAAAAGACGGCATCATTCAGCAGGTCGGGGCGCCGAAGCAGGTGTACAACGAGCCGGCCAATATGTTTGTCGCAGGGTTCATTGGCTCACCGGCGATGAACTTCATTCGGGGCGCTATCGACGATCGTTATTTCGTCACGGAAACGTTGCGTCTGGAGATCCCTGAAGACAAGCTGGCCGAACTGAATGCGCAAGGTTACCAGCGTAAAGCGGTCGTCTTCGGTATCCGTCCGGAAGACATTCTTACCCTGCAGAGCAGCGGAGAAGACATCACGGCGAAAGTCAGCGTGGCTGAACTGACCGGCGCTGAATTTATGCTTTATGCCACCGTAGGGGGGCATGAACTGGTTGTCCGTGCAGGTGCAGCGAATGACTACGTCGCCGGAGATAATATTGGCATCCAGTTCGATATGAATAAGTGCCATTTCTTCGACGCTGATACAGAAGCGGCTATTAGATAAGAAAGGTGTTTGCCGGAAATGCAAATTTCCGGTTTTTTTGTTGGTTAATTAGAAAGGGAATATCTCATGAGTACTCTACTAAAAAGTGCTGCGCTCGTTCTGTGCGCAGGGGTTAGCTGTGCGCAAGCGGCAGAAACTGCGAAAAAGTGGGAATTTAATATCGGGGCCATGTATGAAATTGAAAACGTCGAAGGTCAGGGCGACGATAAAGATGGATTATATGAACCTTCCGTGTGGTTTAATGCGACCTGGGATGCCTGGACAATTTCTCTGGCGATGTATCAGGAAGGGCCCGTTGATTACAGCAGCATGACGCGCGGAACCTATTTTGACCGTCCGGAATTTGAATTACGCTATCGCTTTATTGGAACCGATGATTTTACTTTTGGTCTGACCGGCGGCTTCCGTAATTATGGTTATCACTTTAAAGATGAGCACGGTGCCAAAGACGGCAGCGCAAATATGCAGCGCTACAAAGTACAGCCAGACTGGGATATTAAATTAACCGATGACTGGCGCTTTAGTGGCTGGCTTGCTATGTATCAGTTTGCTAACGATCTGGAAAAAACCGGTTATGCTGACAGCCGTGTTGAGACCGAAACGGGCTTTACCTGGACTATCAATGAAACCGTCTCCGCAAAAGTAAATTACTATTTAGAGCGCGGTTTCAATATGGACAGCTCACGTAATAACGGCGAGTTTTCCACGCAGGAAATTCGCGCCTATCTGCCTGTTTCGTTGGGCCAGACAACCTTAACGCCTTACACCCGCTTGGGTCTTGACCGCTGGTCAAACTGGGACTGGCAGGACGATCCGTCGCGTGAAGGGCATGATTTCAACCGCCTGGGTATGCTGTATGCCTATGACTTCAACAACGGTTTATCCATGACGCTGGAATATGCGTATGAATGGGAAAACCACGATGAGGGCGAGAGCGACCGCTTCCACTATGCGGGCGTAGGTGTGAATTACGCGTTCTGATACATCACTTACCAGGGGCGATCCGCCCCTGGTTTTAGCGCAGAGAAGCCGCTAACACGAAGTGGGTGTCGACAAGCACTTTTTGCGGGGCAGGTTGACCACCAATGCGCCTGAAGAGCAGATTGCAACTCTCTTCACCCAGCTTGCGAGTAGGGATATCAAACCCACCTGGCGCTGGCGTGAGAATGAGAGAGAGCATCGGGTCGCTGTATCCGGCTATCACGACCTGCTCAGGGATCATCAGATTTAACTCATCCGCAGCACGATAGAGGCTTAGCAACTTCATGCTGTCGGTGGCGAATACCGCATCAGGAGGAACTGGCGAGGATAATAATGTAATCGCCGCAGCGAGTGCACTCTCGTGGGTATAACCACCATCCATGATCCAGTCGTAATGAATAGCAATATTATGTTTTGCCAGACTGGCTTTATAGCCCGCCAGACGATCAATTGAAACGTGGTAATCAAGCGGTGCATGCAGACAGGCAATTTTCCGTCGCCCATTTTTAATGAAATTATCCGTCAGCGTGGCGCTGTCATTAAAATTATCCGTATCGACGGAATAGATATTCTGATAATCACCTTCCACTTTGCCAATGACGACGACGGGTACGCCATACGCATCCAGCGTGCTGAAAAAAGATTCATTTGCCGGTGAACTCAGCATGATGACGCCTTTGATCATCTTCTGCTTTATTTTGCTCACACATTTCAGCAGATCGTCTTCGCTGCTTTTGGATGTTTGCAAAATAACGTCAAAACCTTCTTCTTCCGCTTTTGTTGTAATCGCATGAAGAACATCAGAGAAAAAAGGGTTACCGGCTGTGGTTTTGGTCGAGCGGGTCGAAATAACCATAATGGCATCAAAGCCAGAAGAGGTCAGTGCGCGGGCCAGTTTGTTGGGCTGATAATTTAATTCGTCTATCGCCTTCAGCACTTTGTCACGTGCTTCGGGGGATATATTCGTTTGTTTATTCAGAACGCGGGATACGGTTGATTTCGATACGCCCGCAACCCGTGCGATATCATAGATGGTGGGTGACATACACCTTACTCACTCCGGACTGACAGCAATGCCGCTCATCTTACTGGAGAGAAAACGGCAATAGCAATAAATAAGAATTGATAATCAACGATCTGCCCCCATTTATTGTATTCTGAAGCCATGCATTCCAGGCTTCCGGGCAATGAAGGATGGCGATGAAGCGACTTAAGAACGAACTCAATTCACTGGTGAACCGTGGCGTTGACCGACATCTGCGCCTGGCCGTCACCGGGCTAAGCCGCAGCGGCAAGACGGCATTCATAACGGCGATGGTGAACCAGCTCCTGAGCCTGCACGCCGGAGCGCGCCTGCCGTTGCTCAGCGCCGTAAGAGAAGAGCGTCTGCTGGGCGTTAAGCGCGTCCCTCAGCGCGATTTTGGTATTCCTCGTTTTACCTATGACGAAGGGCTGGCACAACTTTACGGGGATCCGCCCGCGTGGCCGACGCCGACGCGAGGCGTGAGTGAAATTCGCCTTGCGCTGCGTTTCCGCTCAAATGAATCCCTGATGCGCCACTTCAAGGATACCTCCACCCTGTATCTGGAAATCGTCGATTACCCGGGCGAATGGCTGCTCGATTTGCCGATGCTGGCACAGGACTACCTCAGCTGGTCCCGTCAGATGACAGGGTTGCTGCAGGGAGAACGCGCTGCGTGGTCAACGAAATGGCGAGCGCTGTGTGAAGGCCTGGATCCGCTGGCACCAGCGGATGAAAACCGTCTGGCGGCGATTGCCGAGGCCTGGACGGACTATCTTCATCAGTGCAAACAGGAAGGGCTGCACTTCATCCAGCCGGGTCGTTTTGTCTTGCCGGGGGACTTAGCTGGAGCGCCTGCGCTGCAGTTCTTCCCCTGGCCAGATGTGGACGGCGCCGGTGAATCGAAGCTGGCCCAGGCCGGTAAACACACGAACGCCGGGATGCTGCGCGAGCGGTACAATTACTACTGCGAAAAAGTGGTCAAAGGATTTTATAAAAACCACTTCTTGCGTTTCGACCGCCAGATTGTGCTGGTAGATTGCCTGCAGCCGCTTAACAGCGGGCCGCAGGCATTTAACGATATGCGCCTCGCGCTGACCCAGCTGATGCAGAGTTTTCACTACGGGCAGCGGACGCTATTCCGTCGTCTTTTCTCGCCGGTGATCGATAAGCTGCTGTTCGCGGCCACGAAAGCCGATCACGTGACGGTCGATCAGCATGCCAACATGGTTTCTCTGCTGCAGCAGCTGGTGCAGGATGCGTGGCAAAATGCCGCGTTTGAAGGGATTAGCATGGATTGTCTTGGGCTGGCCTCCGTCCAGGCGACGCAGAGCGGGCTGATTGATCTCAACGGCGAGAAAATACCGGCATTGCGCGGGAATCGCCTCAGCGACGGTGAGCCGCTTACGGTCTATCCGGGCGAAGTGCCTGCCAGGCTGCCGGGCCAGGCCTTCTGGCAGAGCCAGGGTTTCCAGTTTGAAGCCTTCCGCCCTCAGGCGATGAGCGTCGATCGGCCGTTACCACACATCCGTCTGGATGCGGCGCTGGAGTTTTTGATTGGAGATAAATTGCGATGACGGAACCGTTAAAACCACGCATAGATTTTACCGGAACGCTTGAGCAGGCGGATCGCGAAGCGTTTAAAACGGCGCAGACGTTCAGCGGTACGCAGGCAGAGAACTTTGCCCCGGCACTGCCGGACGATCCCGCGGTTGAGGAGGGGCCAGCAGAGGCGGTCGTGGAGGCCGCTTTGCGTCCAAAACGCAGTGTGTGGCGCAGGATGGTCACCGCCGGTCTGGCACTGTTCGGCGTCAGCGTGGTCGGGCAGGGCGTCCAGTGGGCGATGAACGCCTGGCAAACGCAGGACTGGGTCGCACTGGGCGGATGTGCCGCAGGTGCGCTGATTGTTGGCGCGGGCGTGGGGTCTGTTGCGACGGAGTGGCGACGTCTCTGGCGTCTGCGACAGCGCGCGCATGAGCGTGATGAAGCGCGGGATCTCCTCCACAGCCACGGAACCGGCAAAGGCCGCGCGTTTTGTGAGAAACTGGCCAGCCAGGCCGGTATCGATCAGTCGCATCCGGCGCTTCAGCGCTGGTATGCCGCCATCCATGAAACGCAGAATGACCGGGAAGTGGTAACGCTCTATTCCCATATGGTTCAGCCGGTACTGGATGCCCAGGCGCGACGCGAGATTAGCCGTTCTGCGGCAGAGTCCACGCTGATGATTGCCGTCAGCCCGCTGGCGCTGGTGGATATGGCGTTTATCGCCTGGCGTAACCTGCGTTTGATTAACCGTATCGCTCATCTCTACGGTATCGAGCTGGGTTACTACAGTCGACTCAGACTGTTCAAGCTGGTGTTACTCAATATCGCCTTTGCTGGTGCGAGCGAACTGGTGCGTGAAGTGGGCATGGACTGGATGTCGCAGGATCTGGCTGCGCGTCTTTCGGCTCGCGCTGCGCAGGGTATTGGCGCGGGCTTACTGACGGCGCGTCTGGGTATCAAGGCGATGGAAGTGTGCCGACCGCTGCCGTGGATCGATGGCGATAAGCCACGGCTGGGGGATTTTCGGCGCGAACTGATTGGCCAGCTTAAAGAGACGCTCAATAAAAAACCTGCTCCGTGAGGTTTTGTTCACTTATCGTGCTGGCTGTCAATATTTGTTGACAGCCATCTTCCGGTTCACCGTGTTCTGACATATCATTTTAACGTTACTGGCTTAAAACGGTGAATTTCCCATGCGTCTTGAAGTCTTCTGTGAAGACCGTCTCGGTCTGACCCGCGAGTTACTCGATCTTCTTGTTTTACGTAGCATTGATTTACGTGGCATTGAGATCGATCCTGTCGGGCGAATTTACCTCAATTTTGCCGAAATTGAATTCAATACCTTTAGCAGTCTGATGGCGGAAATCCGTCGTATCGCTGGCGTTACGGATGTACGCACTATCCCCTGGATGCCCTCCGAGCGTGAGCACCTGGCACTGAGCGCGCTGCTGGAAGCCATGCCTGAACCGTTCCTCTCTCTGGATCTGAAAAGTAAAGTCGAGCGCGTTAACCACGCAAGCTGTCAGCTATTTGCACAGAGCCAGGAGAAGCTCAGCAATCAACATGCCGCACAGCTGGTCCCGGGTTTTAACTTCCAGCGCTGGCTGGACAGCAACCCGCAGAATACCCATAGCGAGCATGTAGTGATAAACGGGCAGAATTTCCTGATGGAGATCACACCGGTTTATCTGAAAGGGGAAAGCGACACTCGCGTACTGACCGGTGCCGTGATCATGCTGCGCTCGACTTTACGTATGGGCCGCCAGCTGCAAAACCTCTCCAGCCAGGATGTCGGCGCATTCAGCCAGATTATTGCCGTCAGCCCGAAAATGCGTCATGTGGTTGACCAGGCGCGCAAGCTCGCCAGTCTGACCGCGCCGCTGCTGATTACTGGCGATACCGGTACCGGGAAAGATCTGCTGGCTCACGCTGTGCATCTGGCAAGCCCGCGTGCGGCAAAACCGTATCTGGCACTTAATTGCGCCTCTATCCCGGAAGATGCTGTCGAAAGCGAACTGTTTGGACATGCGCCGGAAGGCAAGAAAGGGTTCTTCGAGCAGGCTAACGGCGGCTCCGTGCTGCTGGATGAGATCGGTGAAATGTCGCCGCGCATGCAGGCCAAACTGCTGCGTTTCCTGAACGACGGAACCTTCCGCCGCGTTGGTGAAGATCATGAGGTGCATGTGGACGTGCGCGTCATCTGTGCCACCCAGAAAAACCTGGTGGAACTGGTGCAAAAGGGGATATTCCGCGAGGATCTCTATTACCGCCTTAACGTCCTTACGCTGAACATTCCACCGCTGCGCGATTGTCCGCAGGACATCATGCCGTTAACGGAACTGTTTGTCGCCCGCTTTGCCGACGAGCAGGGCGTCCCGCGTCCGAAGCTTTCTGCCGATCTCGGCACGGTGTTAATGCGCTACGGTTGGCCGGGCAACATCCGTCAGCTTAAAAATGCCGTTTATCGTGCACTTACCCAGCTTGAAGGGTATGAACTACGTCCGCAGGATATTCTGCTGCCTGATTACGACGCCGGAACGGTATCGGTAGGTGAAGAGGCGATGGAAGGGTCGCTGGATGATATTACCAGTCGCTTTGAACGCTCCGTCCTGACGCAGCTTTATCGCAGCTATCCAAGTACTCGCAAACTGGCAAAACGGCTTGGCGTATCGCATACCGCGATTGCGAATAAGCTGCGTGAGTATGGTTTGAATCATAAGAAAGGTGACGAATAGCAAAAAGCCTCTGTAAAGAGGCTTTTTTAATGTTTATTCCTTCGCCAGCGGTGTGGTCACGATTTCTGTTTTTGTCTCTCCCTGAATGGCCGCAATCCTGTTTTCAACCTCTTTCACCTGTTGTGGGCTATGAAGCAGGGTATAGGTGAGATCAAACTGCGCGCTGGCTCCAGGCTGTAATTGCTTAACCCGTTTCTGCTCACGTTCTATGGTCACGGGGTAGGCGTAGCTCGTACCCGGCTCAATCCCCGTAACGTACCCCTGTTTTGGCGTATCGGTATTTTTCCATAAGGTCAGCACGGGTAGCTGGCGTGTATCAAACTGAATTGACGCGCCTTTATCGCCGGCTTTGTTGACCACCGCCGCGAGGGTTTCGTGGTTGTTGTCCGCAAGCGGTTTGATGTTAAAGACCATCTCATCAAAGCCTTTTGTCGGCCCGGCATAGGTTTGCCAGTTGTCTACGCCCGCTTTAGCGTAATCGTTGAAGGGGCTCACGCTTACCGCCGGAGCAAGGAAGCGTGCGCCTTCTTCGAGGATCGGCGTCCCGAAGTTACTGTGATAGATGATTTGATAGTCATGAGGGTAATCGGCATGGTTTGTCAGGACATCATGCAGGCTGAACTGGTTAGTTCCTGGAACGTAACGCAGTTCGGTCATGGTTTGCAGATCCGCTTTTTTAAACGTGCTCTCTTTGATTAACCCGCGAATACGAATTTCATACGGGGCGGTATCCGCAACGTCAACTTCGACCTGAGAAGCCGGGGTATTACCGGCCTTGCCGTGAAGCGTATAAATCTGGCCGTCAGCCGTGACCGGGTGTCCCGTCCACTCATAACCACAGCGGACCATCATCTCATTGAATCCTTCCAGCCAGCCGAGGCCGTTTCTGCTTTCCAGATTTATATACGCCGGGTTAACGACCTCTTTAACGGGAGAATTCCACCCCAGTCGGGTACCAAAACCTTCCACATGCAGAAGATTCATTCCACGCGTCGGGCTGAGGGTAATTGTCAGACCGTTTTTACTGCTGATAATGATAACTTTACTGCCTTCCTGCTTTCCGCCGTGCAACACTTTCTGCTCAATGCTGAACGTTTGGTTGTTAATTTTCAGCTCATCGCTGGAAATCTTCCAGTTTCCTTTTTCTACGCTGCTTTCAGCGCTGGTCAGCACCCAGGTTTTTGCGGCGGCGTGACCCGAAACCATTACCGCAAGGAGCGTTAAAGCCAGTTTTATTTTCATTTTGATCCCTTTTTGCTGAAACGATTATTTGATTTCGTAAGCAAATCTAATGTTTTGACGTAAAGGGAAATGTGATGGGCTTCACTGAGGGCGAAGATGATAAATATTAACCAGTATTATGTGGGAAAGATCGCGTTATTGTTGAGTTGCTGATATTGAATTGCATAAATACTGTGAAGTTATCATATTTATGCTTTAACGATTCAGCTTGTGGGTAATAAAAAACCCCGCCATCGCGAGGTTTTGAAAACGCAGTATAAATTGCTAAGTCACTGTTATGCTTTAAGCGTGTCCAGTGCGGCGGTGTAATCCGGCTCGGTCGTAATTTCGTTAACCAGTTCGCTGAAAAGGACAGTGTCGTTTTCATCAATAACCAGTACAGCGCGTGCTGCCAGACCTTTCAGTGGACCTTCCGCGATGCTAACACCGTATTTTTCGAGGAAATCCGGGCTACGCAGGGTGGAGAGGGTGATAACGTTGCTCAGGCCTTCAGCGCCGCAGAAGCGGGACTGGGCGAACGGCAGGTCAGCGGAAATGCACAGCACAACGGTGTTGTCCATTTCGGTGGCCAGCTGGTTGAATTTACGCACGGAGGCAGCGCAAACGCCGGTATCAATGCTTGGGAAAATGTTCAGCACTTTGCGTTTACCCGCAAACTGAGCCAGTGTGACGTCAGACAGATCTTTAGCCACCAGAGTAAAAGCCTGCGCTTTGCTGCCAGCCTGCGGAATGGAACCTGCAACAGCAACCGGGTTGCCCTGGAAATGAACGAGTTGTGACATAGATATCTTCCTGTTTACATATAGTTAACGTCGGGGCTAGTGTATGCCATCAGCAGATAACACGGCAAACCAATTTTTTCGCCTTTCCGGGCCGCAAGGAGTCAGTGATGAGAAGCGTTAAGGTCTATGAAGAAGCCTGGCCATTGCATACCCCGTTTGTGATCTCTCGCGGCAGCCGAAGCGAAGCCTGCGTGGTGGTCGTTGAAATCGAAGAGGACGGTTTTAAAGGCGTGGGTGAATGCACGCCTTATCCACGCTATGGGGAAAGCCTCGCGTCGGTCATGGCGCATATCATGACGCTGGTTCCGGACCTGCAAACCGGACTTTCTCGCGAGGCGCTCCAGCACCGTTTACCCGCCGGGGCCGCGCGCAACGCCATTGATTGTGCGCTCTGGAACCTGGAAGCGGCAAAACAGCAAACATCGCTGACGTCATTGCTGGGCGTGGTGCTGCCGGAATCGGTGGTTACCGCGCAAACGGTGGTAATCGGTGAGCCGGAACAGATGGCCGCCAGCGCAAAAGCGCTCTATGACGCCGGTGCAACGCTATTGAAAGTGAAACTCGACGATCGCCTGATCAGCGAGCGAATGGTCGCTATTCGCTCAGCGGTTCCCGCCGCCACGCTCATTGTTGACGCCAACGAATCCTGGCACCCGGAAGGGCTGGCCGCACGATGTCAGCTGCTGGCCGACCTGGGGGTCGCCATGCTGGAGCAGCCTCTGCCAGCAGAAGATGATGCGGCGCTGAATAATTTTATCCATCCATTGCCCGTCTGCGCGGATGAAAGCTGCCATACCCGGGAACGTTTGAGCGACCTTCAGGGGCGCTATGAGATGGTCAATATTAAGCTCGACAAGACCGGCGGCCTGACAGAGGCGCTGGCCCTGGCGGAAGAGGCCCGGGCGCAGGGATTTGCGCTGATGCTGGGCTGCATGCTCTGCACGTCCCGGGCGATCGGCGCGGCGCTACCGCTGGTTAATCAGGTCCGTTTCGCCGATCTGGATGGCCCGACGTGGCTGGCGGTTGATGTGTCACCCGCGCTTGATTTTACCGGCGGCGTGCTTCATCTCTGAGGCTGCCAGCGTAAAAGCTCCATCATGGCTTTTAAGTACTTTTCGCTGGCTTCGTCGGCCGAGATCGCCGGGAATTCAGCGGTAATGCAGGGCAGGCTCAAATCGGCGCACCAGCTACCGAATGATCCTGGCGTTTCATAGCCGACGCTGGTAACGAGTGGCAGGGCAAATGCTTCCGCCAGCCAGGCGCCCAGCTCGGAGTGACGCGGATCTTCAATACACGCCAGCGGATCGTGGAAAGAGACAATCCATGCAGGGTGGATCTTATGGATGAGCTGGCACAGCGCCTGGGTTTCAGGCTCCGAGCCCGGTTTATCTCCCGTCAGCAGAACCACATCACGCTCCTCGGCGGAGCTGTTCCAGCGATAAACGGTTTCTCCGGCGCGCCAGTTTGCTGCCGGGAAATTACGATTTAAGTCCACGCCTCTCGCATTGGCGCGTAGACCGAGCTGACAGCCGTCCGGGTTAACCGCCAGAATCACGTGATGACGCCTTAATGAGGGCGTTAGTGTCCGCAGCGCGCATGAAAGCGTCACGATGGAGGAGTTTTCGTCACCGTGCGTGCCGGCAAGAATCAAGCCGCTGTCGCGGTCGGCATCGGGGGCGGGGAACCAGATCAACGATGCGCCTAAAAATGAGCGGCCATATTGCTCAGCGCCCGGCGGAAAGGCGCCGCGTTCCGCTCTCGGTCGGGTGGTTGTCATACGAAATCCTGATAAAAAGATCACTACTCGCAGTGTTGTGCAAAACACGCGGTTAATCAAATAGTTTCCGAAATGGTTGAGAATTGCCTTAAATCACTATTCGGGAGTAAGTTATTTGCATTTCTTTTTGTCGAAACAAATAATTACGCATCTGCTTGTTACCTGAATTCATTAAAGGGGATCTTATGAAGCATCCTGTTTCGCGTCTTTTTGCCGCACTGTGCCTGTGCGGACTCTCTTCACTCTCTTTCGCTGCGGATGTGCCACAGGGTACGGCACTGGCGCAAAAACAGGAGCTGGTCAGACACATTAAAGACGAACCGGCTTCACTCGATCCGGCAAAAGCGGTGGGGCTGCCAGAGATTCAGGTGATTCGCGATCTCTTCGAAGGTCTGGTGAATCAGAATGAGAAAGGGGAGTTGACGCCGGGAGTGGCAACGCGCTGGCAGAGCAACGATAACCGCATCTGGACATTTACCCTTCGCGATAACGCGAAGTGGTCCGACGGTTCGCCTGTCACCGCCCAGGATTTTGTCTACAGCTGGCAGCGTCTGGTTGATCCGAAAACGACCTCTCCGTTTGCCTGGTTTGCTGCCCTGGCGGGTATCAACAACGCGCAGGCCATTATTGATGGAAAAGCGGCACCCGATACGCTTGGCGTAACGGCGGTCGATGCCAGAACATTACGCGTCCAGTTGGACAAACCGCTGCCGTGGTTCAGTAATCTGACGGCTAACTTTGCCTTCTACCCGGTGCAAAAAGCCAACGTAGAAAGGGGTAAAGAGTGGACCCGTCCGGGATCTCTGGTCGGCAATGGTGCCTATGTCCTGAATGACCGCGTGGTGAATGAAAAACTGGTTGTCGTCCCCAATACCCACTACTGGGACAATGCAAAAACCGTCCTGCAAAAGGTCACCTTCGTACCGATTAACCAGGAATCATCGGCCACCAAACGTTATCTGGCGGGTGATATTGATATTACCGAATCGTTCCCAAAAAACATGTATCAGAAGCTCCTGAAGGATATTCCGGGCCAGGTTTACACACCGCCTCAGCTGGGCACGTATTACTATGCGTTCAATACGCAAAAGGGCCCAACGGCCGATTCCCGCGTTCGCCTGGCGCTGAGCATGACCATCGATCGCCGCATTATGGCGGAAAAAGTGTTAGGCACGGGAGAGAAGCCCGCATGGCACTTCACGCCTGACGTGACGGCCGGGTTCACCCCGGAGGCCTCGCCATTTGAACAGATGTCGCAGCAGGAGCTGAACGCCCAGGCGAAAACCTTGCTGCAGGCTGCAGGGTATGGCCCTCAGCGTCCGCTGAAGCTGACCCTGCTGTACAATACTTCAGAAAATCATCAGAAGATTGCCATCGCGGTGGCGTCCATGTGGAAGAAAAATCTCGGTGTGGATGTCAAACTGCAAAACCAGGAGTGGAAAACGTACATTGACAGCCGTAATACCGGTAACTTTGATGTGATCCGCGCCTCCTGGGTGGGCGATTACAACGAGCCATCGACCTTCCTTTCACTGCTAACCTCAACCCACAGCGGTAACATCTCGCGTTTCAACGACCTGGCCTACGATAAAATTATCCACCAGGCGACGCTGGAAACCACCGCGAAAGCGCGCAATACGGACTACAACATGGCGGAAAAAATCCTCACGGAGAAAGCGCCTATCGCGCCGATTTATCAGTACACCAATGGCCGCCTGATTAAGCCGTGGGTGAAAGGCTATCCTATTAATAACCCGGAAGACGTGGCGTATAGCCGGACGATGTATATTGAGAAGCACTGACGGGAGAGAATAACCTTGTCGCACTAAAAACTGGCGCATTCTGGCGCCAGTTTTTACTTATGCCCGCGCGTGCCGCTGAATGGGCAGCACCCCTGTTACTCCAGCAAAGCGCTAAACTTCGCCAGCCACTGTGGATGAGCGGGCCAGGCGGGGGCGGTGACCAGATTACCGTCTACATGTGCCTGGTCGATGCCGATACTGGCGTAGTGTCCACCGCTAAGACGCACTTCAGGCGCACACGCCGGGTAGGCGCTGCAGGTTCGGCCTTTTAGTATGCCGGCAGCAGCAAGCAGTTGCGGACCATGGCACACGGCGGCGATTGGCTTACGTGCCGCGTCAAATGCCTGCACCAGCTTGAGCACATCGTCATTTAACCGCAAATATTCTGGCGCTCTGCCGCCCGGGATAAGCAGTGCGTCATAATCCTGCTCCCGTGCGGCGGAAAAATCAGCATTGAGGACAAAACGGTGGCCGGGCTTTTCGCTGTAGGTCTGGGCACCGTCGAAGTCATGGATTGCCGTCATGATGTAGTCCCCCTTCGGTTTGTCGGGGCAAACGGCATCCACCTGATGACCAATCATCTGTAATGCCTGAAACGGGACCATGGTTTCATAATCTTCGGCGTAATCGCCCACCAACATCAGGATTTTCTTGCTCATCTTTCCTCACCTTTATTTTTAGAGATGATTAAGATATAGCCTGGTATGGCTCAATTGCCGGAAATAAAAAAGCCCGTCAGAGCACGGGCGATATAAGCAAATGAATTATTGCACTACAGCGCATCGAAGGTCGGGTACAGGGTATTTTCCAGATATTCAACGAAATACCAGATCTCACCGCTAAAAATAAACCACAAGCCAAATATAATAAGGATGAAAATGATTAAGGTGAGTATTATTTCAGTCTTTCCCATTGTAGCGACTACCCACCTGTCAGTGATTTACTTAAGTGGGGCATTGTAACGACGCTTTCCCGTATACTCCAGTCTCATGCCGCAAGGACTTTATTACGTCCATCGTTTTTGGCGCGATAGAGCGCGTCGTCTACGCGTTTAAACAGCTCATCAATACTCTCTTCCGGTTCATGCCTTGCCACACCAATGCTGACGGTAAAACGGGGTAATCCGGGTATGGTGATACGGGTTACCGCCGCACGGACGGATTCGGCAATCTTCATGGCAGTGTCGAGAGAGGTGCGCGGCAGGAGGATGACAAACTCTTCCCCTCCCCAGCGAAACACGAGGTCATCTTGCCTGCTGCAGGCTTCCAGCGTGCGGGAAAGGGCGATAAGCACCTCATCACCTTTCAGATGGCCGAAGAGGTCGTTGATGTTTTTAAAATGATCGGTATCCACCAGCAGCAGGCTAAATTGCTGTTGCGCGGAAAGGTGGCTCAGGTTGGTTTGATCGATAATATTGTAGAACTGGCGTCGGTTAAGTAAGCCTGTCATTGAGTCACGTAACGCCGCATTTTCCAGCTCCAGCTCGAGCCTTTTTTGTTCGGTGATATCATGGATGATGCACAGCATCAGTTTGTCACCGTAAATCTCAATGGGCCCCGCGTAGGTCTGGACATGGCGGGTGGTGCCATCGGCAAGACGGTGAACAAAATTAAACGGCTTATGTCCGCCGGGCAGTGCGGCAATCTCCGTCATAATGGGCATGACACCTCTCCCCAGGGTATTTATCTCCCAGGTGTGTTTATTGCACATTTCATCATGCGAATAGCCATAAAAGCTGAGCGCGGCCAGGTTTGCATCGACAATTTGCCCGTCGCGAGCTGGGTCGATTAACAGCATTGGCGCACTGTTGGTCAGGAAAAAACGGGCGTAAAAACCCTGTTTTTTACGCTGATAGGTTGTGGAACGGCTGGCTTTCAGGCCTGATGGGGCCTGAGAAGAAATCCCTTCAAAAACGATAACATCGCCATAAGGCGTGAAGTGGGAGAGAGAGAGGCGGCAGCTTAACGGTGTATCTTGCCCGGCACGGCTAATCGTCCAGATCTCGACAATATCGTGATCGTTTTTCAGTTCAGGAACATACATCGACAACACGCTTTGCGCACTTGCGGAACAGGTGCCTTTACGCAAGCCATCCAGTGTTTTATTACCCATCAGCTGTGTTGCGGCCACATTGGCAAAAATGATCTGTTCTGAAACAGGAGATATGAGCCACACGGGCGTTTTAATTGCATTCAGCGCATCAAAACCATTTTGCGACATAGGCATTTCCTGTTCATCGGCATGTTATGCCTGACAATCACGTCAGATTAACTCGCGTCCACTCCTCTGAAACATACGCTATTCAATCCTGTCAGGCATGATTTTTTTGTGAAATAAATGCGGGATCCGTATGAATTTTACTCATGGGTATAATTTGTTTATCTGAGTTTTTCTGTAGCAGCAGCCACGGAACCTGTTCCGCAGGCAATGGGCGGGAGAAAAGGAACCCCTGCAGATAGTCACAGCCAAGGCTGGTCAGTATCGCCTGCTGTTCGTCCGTTTCAATGCCCTCAGCAACGACATTCATCTCCATGGTCCGGGCGATATTAATAATGGTTTCCACCAGCTTACGGCTTTTCTCGTTTTCCAGCATAGAGGTGACAAAACTCTTATCAATTTTTAGCTCTTTTGCCGGGAGAACGCTTAACATCAGCAGGTTAGAATAGCCAGTACCAAAATCATCAATAGAGACGGTGACACCCGCATGGTTAAAGGCGTTCAGGAGCTCGATACTGCGGTCGAGATTTTTAAGCGCGGTACTCTCTGTTACCTCCAGAATCAGCCGGGAGGGAGACAGATTATATTTTTCCAGCATCGACGAGACGATGTGAAAGATATCCGGCTGTTCGAACTGAACGGGGGATAAATTGAGCGACAATGTCCACTGACTGAAACCCTGTTCCGTCCAGAAATGAAGCTGCCGACACGCGGCCTCAATCGCCCAGTTGCCAACCGGAATAATCAAACCCGTTTGTTCCAGCGTGGGTAAAAACAGTCCCGGCAGCAAAACGCCTTGCTCCGGATGACGCCAGCGGAGAAGTGCTTCAAAACCGTGGATCGTCTTATCTTCCGCGTGCCAGGTTGGCTGATACCAGAGCTCAAACTGATCGCGTTCCAGGGCCTGAGAAAGCGCCTGAAGAAAACCCGGTTGTGCCGGCACTGTTGTTGACATCTCCGGACGGTAAATTGCCCAGCCGTTACGTCCATCCTCTTTAATATGTTGTAAGGCTGCATCAGCCTTAAACTTCAGTTCATGTAGCGTTTCGCCATCTTTCGGATAGAGGCTGACCCCCGCGCTGATGGTGGTGTTCAGCGTGTGACCGCAGAGTGAAAGCGGGCGGCGCATATCCGCGAGGAGGGTGGTGAGCAGGGTATTAAGCTTTTCATCATCACATTCGGGAACCAGCAGGATAAAAGCATCCCCGCCCAGTCTGGCCAGCGTCATCTCACGGGTAAGCCGGGACGTAATGCGCTGGGCAATAGTGATTAGTAACTCATCACCCACGCTGTGGCCCCAGGTATCATTCACGCGTTTGAAGTGATCGACATTCAGGAAGATCACGGCAAACTGTCTCTTGCTCAGCAAGGCGCTGCGAAGACAGTCCTGCATTCGGATATCCATCTGATGATGGTTTGCGAGCCCGGTGAGGGCATCGAAGCGAGCCTGAAGCTCCAGCTGGCGATTGAGTTGTCGCAAATTGTCCGTCAGCCGGGTGGTGCGCCAGTGCGAATCGATTAGCGAAATAATTAACATCACGCCAAGAAGTGAGAGTGTGGTGACGGAAACCCATATGGATAATCCCAGCTCGCCGATCCCGCCGGGAAGCGTGCGTGCCATCTCATGGAAATGCGCGGCACTCATGCCCGTATAATGCATTGCGCAGATGGCGGCACCCATCACTAAGGCCGCGAGAATGCGATTTACAAAGACCCCTTTGTGCTTATCCCGGAGACGAAAAGCCAGCCACAACGCCACACCGGAGGCGACAACCGCAATTACCACGGACAAACCGACAATCCGCTGATCCCAGAGGATGCTTCCCTCCAGCATCAATGCGGCCATACCGATATAGTGCATCGAGACCACGCCAGCGCTGAGAATGATCGTGGCGACTGTCAGTCTAAACAGGGAGAGGTGTTTGCCCGTAACGGCAATATTAATGGCCGTTGTGGAGGCTATAACCGCCGCACCAAGTGAGGCCAGGGTTATCCAGAGGTCGTAGCTCATCATCATGGGCATTTGCATCGACAGCATGCCGATGAAATGCATTGACCAGATCCCAATGCCCAGCGTTACGCCTCCGGCAATCCGCCAGAACAAAGCCGCTTTTCGGCTGGAAAGGGGAATTTTCCCGGCGCTGTCCAGAGCTACAAAGGAGGCGATAAACGCCACCAGATAAGAGACAGCAATCAACACAGGGTCCCACGATATATTGAGCATTATGCAATCCCACGCCTGAGAGGGTTACCGATTTCGCCTGCCGGCACATTTTTATCGGGCAACGAAAATGCGCATTCAAACCATATTAGTTATTTATCGTGAAAAATGACCAGTCATATAACAACTCTATACTCACCGGGAATATAAAATATATTCTCGTTTTTAACTTATTAAGCATTGCTAAACATAGACCACTATCACTAGCAAAGCGCCTTAAATACGTGGACGAACGAATCGTCTCGTCGCAGGTGATGGTATCGCTTAACGTGGTTGTGAACCAGTATCACAGCATTCGGCGCAGCACATTTTTACTAATACGCTTTTTTTACCTGACTTAAGCTAAATATTGGGTGCGTAACGGCGAAACGAGAAACCAGCGCGTTAGGTGAGGACAAACGTAAAAGTGAATGCTATAAGTCTTAATGCCGACCAAAATATAAGTTGTGGGTAAAATCATGCTAAGAAATATTAGTGTCAGGACCTTCATTGCCTGGTTCCTGTTATGCCTTTTTTTGGTAAATGCAGGTATCGTTGCTCTATTTTCCAGCAATTTCTCTCTCTTCATTTCGATTAATCTGGTTAATTTCGTTGCGCTGTTTTTGCTCTGGAGTTATATGACGAAGTTTCTTGTGACGCCGATCAATACTGTGAAAAAAAGTATTGAAGAAGTGACCGCAGGTAATCTTGGTGTTTCAATCCCTGAGTTTGGCAATAACTGCGCGGGACGATTAATCCCCGGAATTAATAGTCTTTCCAGTAACATTGCGACGCTGGTACGTGAGATCAGGGCGTCATCTCAAAACGCCATGACCTTGTCGGATCAACTCTCTGCCCGTAGCGCTCAGCTCTCGGTGAAAACCGAGCAGCAGTCTGCCTCTCTGGTGCAAACCGCTGCCAGTATGGAGCAGATGGCGGCAAGCACCCGAAACAATGCCGATAACACCCGTCTGGCGAGCGAGCAGGCAAACGTCGCGACATTGCAGGCGCGTAAGGGAGGAGAGCTGATGGAGCAGGTTGCCAGCAATATGCAATCCATAACCGAGTGCGCGCAGCAGATGACGGAAATTATCTCCCTAATCGACGGGATTGCATTCCAGACAAATATCCTGGCGCTTAACGCGGCGGTTGAGGCGGCGCGGGCGGGCGATCACGGCAAAGGGTTCTCCGTCGTCGCGGAAGAGGTGAGAAACCTGGCACACCGCAGTGCGGAGGCCGCGAAAAACATCAAGACGCTGATTGACGTCACCAGCAGTAATGTTACCCAGGGTGCCAGCGTCGTGTCGGAAGCGGAAAAGAATATGCATGAAATCGTGACCGGTTCCGGCAATGTCAGCCGGTTGATGGATGAGATTTCTACCTCGACCGCTGAGCAGGAGAAAGGCATTTACCAGATCACCCTGGCGCTGTCTGAACTGGAGCGGGTCACGCAAAGTAACGTCGCGATGGCGGAGGAACTCAATGGTTCCTCTGATGTCCTGCGTAATCAGGTGATTGAACTGCAAACGCGGACACGCAATTTCAGGCTTGAGCAGGGACACTCGCCGTCATCGTTGACCGGCCCTGCACCTTTCCTCCAGCGGCCCGAGCACTCGCTCTGACAGCACTTCAAAGCCTGGCATGCCAGGCTTTTCTTCTCCTGAAACACAGTATGTACAATTCCTGAACGATTTCAGCGCCATGCGAGACATAGTTGTTGCTTAACCCCCGACGGAAGCTAGACTGACATCGAAAGAGCTAAACAGGGGGGAGGCGCAGTGGAGAGCATTAAAGGATCAGAACTTAACGTTCCTGACGCAGTTTTTGCGTGGGTGCTGGACGGTCGCGGCGGTGCCAGGCCGCTGGAAGATAATGATGTCATAGATAAAGAGCATCCCTGCTGGCTACATCTCAACTATACCCATCCGGAAAGTGCTGACTGGCTGGCCACGACCCCGTTGTTGCCCAACAACGTGCGCGACGCCCTGGCAGGAGAAAGCCTGCGCCCACGTGTGAGCAGAATGGGTGACGGAACGCTTATCACCCTGCGCTGCATAAACGGCAGTACGGATGAACGTCCCGATCAACTGGTGGCGATGCGCGTCTATATGGACGACGGGCTGATTGTGTCCACCCGCCAGCGGAAGGTCCTGGCGCTGGACGACATTGTGAACGATCTCAAAGAGGGAACCGGACCGGTCGACTGCGGTAGCTGGCTGGTGGACGTCTGTGACGCCCTGACCGATCATGCGAGCGAGTTTATTGAAGAGCTGCACGATAAAATCATCGACCTGGAAGATAACCTGCTCGATCAACAGATCCCGCCGCGCGGCTTTCTGGCGTTATTGCGTAAGCAATTGATCGTGATGCGTCGCTATATGACACCGCAGCGGGATGTGTATGCCCGTCTGGCCAGCGAAAGACTCAACTGGATGAATGACGATCAGCGCCGCAGAATGCAGGACATAGCGGACAGACTCGGCAGGGGACTTGATGAGATCGACTCCTGTATCGCGCGAACGGCGGTGATGGCGGATGAAATTGCTCAGGTGATGCAGGAGTCGCTGGCGAGAAGAACCTATACGATGTCTCTGATGGCGATGGTCTTCTTACCCAGTACCTTCCTGACAGGGCTGTTTGGCGTCAATCTGGGGGGGATCCCCGGTGGTGCTTACCATTACGGCTTCACCGCGTTTTGCGTCATGTTAGTTGTTTTGATTGGTGGTGTTGCATGGTGGTTGCATCGTAGTAAATGGCTGTAAATTTACGTTTTTTTGCCCTTTTGCAGAGATTAAAACGCTCTTTTAATTGAGCGAAGTCAATAAACATCAGCCCGGCAAGGTGCAATATTACTCCCGCAGGTGAATGCAACGTCAAGCGATGGGCGTTGCGCTCCATATTGTCTTACTTCCTTTTTTTGAATTACTGCATAGCACAATTGATTCGTACGACGCCGACTTTAATAGTCGGCTTTTTTTTGCCTCCTGTTTCTCAGCGTCTACCCTAAAAGGGACGACAACCAAGCCTGGAGGGAAAGATGAGCATTTTACTCGCTCTGCTCGTGCAACAATCGCGTCAGTCCGATCCTGTTCCCACCGATCCCGTGCCGATGCCCGATCCCATACCGCGTCCGCAGCCGATGCCCGATCCGCCGCCGGATGAAGAACCGATTAAATTGTCGCATCGAACCCTGAGATCTGCGAGGATACGCGCCATCTGACCGTAAAGATCACCACGAGAGACTACTGTGACCGCTTTTTCTACCCTGAATGTTCTGCCTGCCGCCCAACTCGACAACCTCAACGAGTTGGGATATCTCACGATGACGCCTGTTCAGGCGGCCGCGCTGCCCGCTATCCTTGAGGGCCGCGACGTACGCGTGCAGGCGAAAACCGGCAGTGGGAAAACGGCCGCATTCGGTCTTGGTCTGCTGCAGCATATTGACGCGTCGCTGTTCCAGACTCAGTCGCTGATATTGTGCCCGACCCGCGAGCTGGCAGACCAGGTCGCGGGTGAACTGCGTCGCCTGGCGCGCTTTATGCCCAATACCAAGATCCTGACGCTCTGTGGTGGACAGCCGTTCGGCGCACAGCGTGATTCGCTCCAGCATGCGCCACACATTATTGTCGCGACGCCTGGCCGCCTGCTTGATCACCTGCAAAAAGGCACCGTTTCGCTGGATGCATTAAGCACGCTGGTGATGGATGAGGCGGACAGAATGCTGGATATGGGCTTCAGTGATGCCATTGATGAAGTGATCCGCTTCGCGCCGGACGATCGCCAGACGTTGCTATTCTCTGCGACCTGGCCTGAAGCCATCGCCGCAATCAGCGGTCGCGTGCAGAAAAATCCGCTCACTATCGAGATAGACAGCGTCGACGCGCTCCCGGCCATCGAACAGCAGTTCTTTGAAACCTCACAGCAGGGAAAAATCCCGCTCCTGCAGAAATTGCTGAGCCAGCATCAGCCTGCGTCGTGCGTGGTGTTTTGTAATACTAAAAAAGACTGTCAGGCGGTGTGTGATGCGCTGAATGCGGCGGGGCAGAGCGCCTTATCTTTGCATGGCGATCTGGAACAGCGCGATCGCGATCAGACCCTGGTGCGTTTCGCCAACGGTAGCGCCCGTGTTCTGGTGGCGACCGACGTGGCGGCGCGCGGTCTGGATATCAAATCCCTTGAGCTGGTAGTGAACTTTGAGCTGGCATGGGATCCCGAAGTCCACGTCCACCGTATTGGCCGTACCGCACGTGCAGGAAACAGCGGTCTTGCCATCAGCTTCTGTGCGCCGGAAGAGGCGCAGCGCGCCAATATTCTCGCTGAAATGCTGCAGATCACGCTGAACTGGGTGAATGCACCGGGCAGCGTTAAACTCGTGCCGCTGGAGGCCGAAATGGCGACGCTGTGTATTGATGGCGGCAAAAAAGCCAAGATGCGTCCGGGTGATGTGTTAGGGGCATTAACCGGCGATATCGGTCTGGAAGGGGCGGATATCGGTAAGATTGCGGTTCATCCGGCGCATGTTTATGTGGCCGTGCGTCAGGCAGTTGCCCATAAGGCATGGAAGCAGCTGCAAAATGGCAAGATTAAAGGTAAAACCTGCCGCGTACGTCTACTGAAATAAGGCATAAAGCGTCTCAGAAGTTCTTTCTGAGACGCTAACCGATTACTTCACTTCCAGCACGTTCAGACGCAGTTCGTCCAGTTGGTTATCATCGTCTTCCGGCTGCCAGCCCGCAGGCTGCATGGGGATCTCTTCCCGGTCAAATGCCAGGTCACCGCCATTCACCACCTCTGAATCATGGTTGATGCCTTTGAAGTCGAAGAGCTCAACGTCAGCGAGGTGTGAAGGGACTACGTTTTGCATCGCGCTGAACATGGTTTCGATGCGACCCGGGTAACGTTTGTCCCAGTCGCGCAGCATGTCGCCAATCACCTGACGCTGCAGGTTTGGCTGAGAGCCGCACAGGTTACATGGAATGATCGGGAACCCTTTCGCCTGTGAAAAACGCTCAATGTCTTTTTCGCGGCAGTAGGCAAGAGGGCGGATCACAATGTGCTTGCCGTCATCGCTCATCAGTTTAGGCGGCATGCCTTTCATCTTGCCACCGTAGAACATATTCAGGAACAGCGTCTGCAGGATATCATCGCGGTGATGGCCCAGCGCAATTTTGGTCGCACCCAGTTCCGTCGCGGTACGATAGAGAATGCCACGGCGCAGACGGGAGCAAAGCGAGCAGGTCGTTTTCCCTTCCGGGATCTTCTCTTTCACTATGCCGTAGGTATTTTCTTCGACGATCTTGTACTCAACGCCCAGGTTTTCAAGGTATTCCGGCAGGATGTGTTCCGGAAAACCCGGCTGTTTCTGGTCAAGGTTGACCGCTACCAGCGAAAAATTAACCGGCGCGCTTTGCTGAAGATTGCGCAGGATCTCCAGCATGGTGTAGCTGTCTTTACCGCCTGACAGGCAAACCATGATGCGGTCGCCTTCTTCAATCATGTTGAAGTCTGCAATGGCTTCGCCCACGTTACGGCGCAGACGCTTTTGCAGTTTGTTCAGGTTGTATTGCTCTTTCTTGTTAATTTCTTGATTAGCTTGCATTTATTCTTAACTCAAACCTCAAATGGGCACCAGCGGGATAGCATGCTTTCAAACACCCTCTGCGCATTTGTGTGCCCATCCGACGGGTAATAAAAGACGGGTTCGCGCCTGCAGTGAAAACCAGCCTGCGAAAGTGTGCCGTGTATGGTACGGATTGCTGCGACGAATGCCAGCATGTTTTACGGAATAATCACCTTAACCTGACACTATCTTAAGATAGCGTATAATGGCTTTCCAGATCCGCCCGCCAATCCAGTGACTGTTCCTATGACGCTCAATCGTTTTTGTTTTTTGCTCCTGCTTGTCGCTGCGATCGGCAGCTTTTTCTCCTCGTCTTCCTTTGCCGTGTGGTTCCTGCTGATCAATGTGCTGACAATGGCCATTTATGGCGCCGATAAAACGGCAGCACGGAAAGGGATGCGCAGGGTGCCGGAAACTACGTTACTCCTGTACGGTGTTGTGGGAGGGTGGCCTGGCGCGATTTTGGGTCAACAACTCTTTCGCCATAAAACGCAAAAGCAGCCGTTCAAAACCTGGTTTTGGATCAGTGTTGTGGTGAGTCTCTCAGCCATGATGGCGCTGTTTTATTTCTCTCCTTTTACCCCTTATTGAGCGTTATCAGGACCGCACACATTCCCGTTGACCTCAAGTTAACTTGAGCTTTTAAGATGTCTTCGACATGTTGATACAGGAGTAACAACTTAAAATGAAAGACATCGATGTAGGCTTCACGCATGTTGCGTTTATGGTCAGGGACCTGGAAAAAAGCATCACGTTCTATCGCCGATACGCCGGGATGGATGTTATTCATTCGCGTGAACCCGGTCTTCCTGATGCCCGAAAAGTGGCATGGTTGACTGACCACACCCGTCCTTTTGCGCTGGTTCTGGTGCAGGCAGACAACGTGACCGATACGCCGCTGGGGAATTTTGGCCACCTTGGGATTGCCTGCGCTACGCGTGAAGAAATTGACAGAAAAACGGCGATGGCCACTGAGGAAGGGGTATTACGTAAAGCACCGGAGGATCTGGGTGATCCCGTCGGGTATTACGTATTCTTTGCCGATCCTGACGGAAATACCTTAGAGCTCTCATATGGTCAGCGTGTCGGGCTGACAGCGACGGGTGAGAACGCATCTGAATAACGTGAAACGGGCCTACTGCCAAAAGTAGTAGGCCAATTCCTGGTGGGTTGCTGTTTTTTGCACAATCTGAATAATACGTGCAACAACACGGACGACAGCATCCCATGAATAGAAAATCTATTGCACTGGCAGCACTGGTGTTTTTCTCTGCGCCTGGCTGGTCAGCGTTTCAGGAGCGGGAATATAATACCTGGTATATAAAAAATGCCGTTCTCTATGACATGACGCAGACCTCGGACGGTTTTCCTGTCATGGTGAGTATATTCCAGCCTGAGCGTAAATCCGCAAATCTGGTGGTGTCGTACATCACTGAAGGCCGTTGCGATGATAATAACCAGCAGCTTAATGTGAATGGCAAAGTGCTGGCCGCAAAATATCGCTGTGTTCAGGTTGGACAGAACAGAATAGACCATTTCTCCGTGGTGGATGCGAACAGCGTCAATAGCCTGGTGACCTATCTAAAATCCGATTTCACGCTACTCCTGCAAAATGATATCAAGATTTGGGCGGCAAATATCAAAACGCCCAAATACGGTCTGACGCCGCGTTTTTAAAATCCTGCTACGCTTGTTTGTTGTATCAGGAGCATGAAGATGAAGAACAAAGACGAACAAACAGGATTAGTGGGGCTGGCGATCGGTGCCGCTGTTATTGGACTGGTTTCCGCACAGAGACCGATCGATCGCGACAGCATAGTGGATGAACTGGTCAGGCTGGGCAGGCAGAAAGGCGATGGTGTCGAAGATGAGGTTTTCGTTAAAGCCGCCCAGCTGGTGAGAAAAGGGGTATAACGATGGCTGAAGTACGTCATGCGCAGTGCCATTGTGGCGCGGTAGCCTTTACGGTTGAACTCACTGATGGCTTTAACACCGCGCGGCGCTGCAGCTGCTCTTTTTGTCGTATGCGGGGCGCAGTCGCGGTTTCTGCTCCGTTATCGGGAATTACCGTAACCAAAGGCGAGGATAAGCTGACGGAGTACCGTTTTCACACCGGGACGGCGCGGCATTTCTTTTGCTCAGTCTGCGGAATATATACGTTCCATCAGCGTCGCTCTAACCCTAATGAATACGGCGTAAATGTGTCCTGTATTGAAAATGTCTCGCCGTTTGATTTCCCCGAAGTGACGGTAATGGACGGTGTAAACCATCCGAAGGACGGCGAAAGTGGGGTGTTTGGTTATCTCTCGTTTCGCAAAAGAGAGACCCATAAAAGCTAATTACTGCATGGGCAGGATTAACCGCCTTCCAGTCGGGTCAACAACGCACCGAGATGTCCGACAATATCGCGGAAATCAAAAATCAACGCCATCCACAAACAGGCTAAAAGAGTCAGTACGGTTAAGGATAGACGAGCAAACAACGCAGTTGTCCTTAATGAAGAAAGGGCTATCTGCGCAGTCTAACCTGCTTTCTCTCAACTTAGCCTCAACCAAAACCTTTCTGAAGCTACCATTTGTGATGGCATTCAAAAAAAAGCCCGCATTTTGCGGGCTCTGATCATCAGAACTGGTAAACCAGACCTAACGCGACGACATCATCGGTGCTGATGCCGTTGTCTTTGTAGAAGTTATCATCTTCATCCAGCAGGTTGATTTTGTAATCAACGTAGGTGGACATGTTCTTGTTGAAATAGTAGGTAGCGCCTACATCCGCATATTTAACCAGGTCCTGATCGCCCTGACCGTTGGCCAGGTCTTTACCTTTAGACTGCAAATAAGAAATGGCCGGACGCAGACCGAAATCGAACTGGTACTGCGCAGTCACTTCAAAGTTCTGGGTTTTGTTCGCCACGGCGTCGGTATTATCACCATACGGGGTCATGTTGCGGGTTTCAGAATACATCGCCGCCAGATAGATATTATTGGCGTCATATTTCAGGCCTGCCGTCCAGGCATCTGCTTTATCACCGCCCGCAGTGGTATTCGTCACCTGGTCGTTGGTACGGTCAGAAGAGGTGTACGCAGCACCGGCGCTGATGCCCATGCCAAGGTCGTAGGTGGTCGAAATACCGAAGCCGTCACCGTTCTCATGACGCGTGTCGCGGCCATTATTGGTGCCTTCCTGGTTGTTGCTGGCATCTTCATTTTTGCCCTGATACTGCAGCGCAAAGTTCAGACCCGGCACCAGACCGTAGAAGTCGGTGTTACGATAGGTTGCGACGCCGTTCGCACGGCCAGTCATAAAATTATCCGCATTGGTGTAAGAGTCGCCGCCGAATTCAGGGAGCATATCGGTCCAGCCTTCCACGTCGTACAGCACGCCATAGTTACGGCCATAATCGAACGAGCCGTAATCACCCACTTTTACACCGGCGAAGGCCAGACGCGTCCAGGACTGGTTATCAGACCCTTCAGTGTTATTAGCCTGAATGTTGTACTCCCACTGGGCGTAGCCGGTCATCATGTCATTGATCTGCGTCTCACCCTTGAAACCCAGACGCATGTAGGTTTGGTCGCCATCTTTAGAGGTGTCATCAGAGAAGTAGTGCAGGCCGTCTACTTTTCCGTACAGGTCTAATTTGTTGCCATCTTTATTATAAATTTCTGCCGCATGTGCTGCGCCAGCCATTAACAGAGCCGGAATCATCAGAGCCAGTACTTTTCTTTGCATTTTAGTATTCCTTTGCGGTTGTTTTTATTTAATTACCTGTTGAACTTTCCAAATAAGAAAGTGGTCTCATGCTAAAACACTCCGCAGAAGAGTAATAAAATATAATTGTTACGAATTGAGTTAAATCTAAACTGAATTAAACCACGGTAATGATCATTTGTTTGGTGAATAATTAAGGTTATACCATAACAAATAAAAATTTTTAATGAGTCGCCAGTTCAGGTAGTCTTTGCGTCGTTATATGCCTTTAAGATTATTTATCCATAATTCACATGAATGTTATTTAGGTAACTAGAACGATATTCATTGATTATCTGGATTAGCCCGATGTGAAAGCATCGGGCTTTTTTTATGACAAAAAAATGCCCGGACGAGCCGGGCAGTGGCGTTAGTCGCTGGCTGATTTTTCGGCTTTCCCGGCCAGCTGTGCCAGGAAGTCATACCGTTTTTGCAGATCGGCAGCGGCGTCTTTCCAGAGTTGTTCCGCCACCTCAGGCTGTTGCGCATTGAGGCGACGGAAGCGCTGCTCCTGCATCAGCGTCTCTGCCAGCGCATCTGACGGCGGACGCGAATCCAGCGCCAGCGGTAATTTCCCCTCGTCCGCACGGCGTGGATCGAACCGGTACAGCGGCCAGAAGCCGGTCGCCGTCAGTTGACGCATCTGATCGTGGCTGAGCGCCAGATCGTAGCCATGCTCTTCGCACGGGCTGTAGGCAATGATCAGCGATGGGCCGGGATAGGCTTCTGCTTCCTGAATCGCTTTCACCGTCTGGTTAAGCTGCGCGCCGAGCGAGATTTGCGCGACGTAAACGTGGCCGTACATCATCATACTCACGCCGAGATCCTTGCGTGCTTTGCGCTTACCGTGTTCACCAAATTTCGTTACGGCGCCCAGCGGTGTGGCTTTCGACGCCTGCCCACCCGTATTGGAATAACACTGCGTATCCAGCACCAGGATGTTGACGTTTTCGGTGAGGCTCAGGACGTGATCCAGCCCGCCAAAGCCGATGTCGTAAGCCCAGCCGTCGCCGCCAATCAACCAGATGGATTTTTCGACCAGCGCGTCAGCGTCGGTCAGCAACTGCTCTGCACCCGCGACCCCCTGAAGGGCGTGACGCAACGCTGCCACCTGCTCGCGACGCACGTCGGGTGTCGCTTCGGCGTGAAGCGCGGCATTCAGTTCGGCAGGAATTTGCCCGGCGAACTGCTCCAGCAAGCGCATCACTCGCGCGCGGTGTTGATCGACGGTGAGGCGGAAGCCCAGGCCAAACTCGGCGTTATCCTCAAACAGCGAGTTTGCCCAGGCCGGACCGCGACCCTTTTCATCGGTGGTATAAGGCGTAGAGGGCAAATTACCGCCGTAGATGGACGAGCAGCCGGTGGCGTTAGCAATCAACATTCGGTCGCCGTACAACTGAGTAAGCAGTTTGATATACGGCGTTTCACCGCAGCCGGAACAGGCACCAGAGTATTCGAACAGCGGCGTGATGAGCTGCGAAGTCCGAATATCAATCCGTTCCAGTTTGCTGCGATCGATTTCCGGCAGATTCAGGAAGAAGTCATAGTTCTCTTTCTCTTCTTCAACGTGCTCCAGGCGCGACATCATGTTGATTGCTTTAATGTCCGGGTTCTGCCTGTCTTTCGCCGGGCAGACCTCAACGCAGAGGTTACAGCCGGTGCAATCTTCCGGCGCGACCTGGAGAACGTATTTCTGTCCGCGCATATCGCGGGATTTTACATCCAGCGAGTGCAGGCTGGCCGGTGCGTCCTCCATCGCTTCCGGTGACACGACCTTGGCACGAATGGCCGAGTGCGGGCAGGCCGCGACGCAGTGGTTGCACTGAGTGCACAGCTCTTCTTTCCAGATCGGGATTTCTTCGGCGATATTGCGCTTTTCCCAGCGCGTGGTTCCCATCGGCCAGGTTCCATCCGGCGGCAGCGCGGAGACGGGCAGGGCGTCACCCAGCCCGGCCAGCATGGCTGCCGTTACGGTCTTAACGAAATCAGGCGCCGCATCAGAGACCACCGGAGGACGGTTCGGACTGGCGTCATTCACCGGCTGCAGCGGCACCTCGGACAGCGACTCACGCGCCAGCGCCAGCGCCTGCCAGTTACGTTCTACCAGCTCCTGTCCCTTGCTGCTGTAGCTTTTGGCGATCGCGCCCTGCAACTCTACCAGTGCGCTGTCGCCCGGCAGGATTTGGGTCAGATGGAAGAAGGCCATCTGCATCACGGTATTGATACGTGCAGCCAGGCCACATTCGCGGGCAATTTTTGCCGCGTTGACCACATAGAATCGGGCTTTTTTCTGGTTCAGGACCGTCTGTACTTCCTGCGGCAGACGCGCCCAGACCTCATCCGCGCTGTACGGCGTATTGAGGAGGAAAATACCGCCTGGCTTCAGGCGCTCCGCCATCTGGTATTTGTCGATAAACTGCAGCTGGTGGCAGCCAACAAAGTCGGCCTGAGAAATCAGGTAGGCCGAGCGGATAGGGTGCTCGCTGACGCGCAGGTGGGAAACGGTCAGGCCACCCGCTTTTTTGGAGTCGTAAACGAAGTAGCCTTGTGCGTACCACGGGGTCGAGTTACCGATGATCTTGATGTTATTTTTGGTCGCCGAGACGCTGCCATCGCTGCCCAGGCCGTAAAACAGTGCTTCAAGTTTGGCGGTTGAAGGCAGAGTATTTTCCGGCAACGGCAGGGACAGGTTCGTGACATCATCATAGATACCCACCGTGAAGCGCGGTTTGGGTTTTGCTTCCCGCAGTTCATTAAATACCGCCAGCACGCAATCCGGCCCGAACTCTTTGGAGGATAAGCCATAGCGACCGCCGATCACCCGCGGAAGTGTTTCACGCTCGCCCTGATTAAAGGCTTCTGCCAGGGCGGTCATGACGTCCAGGTAAAGCGGTTCAGCGTGCGCCCCAGGTTCTTTGGTTCGGTCGAGCACCGCCACCGTACGCGCGCTTTCCGGCAGGGCAGAGAGCAGATGTTTGGCCGAGAACGGGCGATACAGACGCACTTTAAGTACGCCGACCTTTTCTCCACGTGTCAGCAGCTCGTCAACCACCTCTTCACAGGTGCCGATGGCGGAACCCATTAGCACAATCACGCGTTCAGCCTGCGGATGGCCGTAGTATTCGAACGGCTTGTACGTGCGCCCGGTCGCGGCGGCAAAATCATTCATTGCCTGCTCGACGTGGTCATAAACCGCGTTGTACCACGGATTCGTGGCTTCACGGGACTGGAAATAGGTGTCCGGATTGGCTGATGTCCCGCGAATTACCGGGTGTTCCGGGTTAAGGGCACGGGCGCGATGCGCGTCGATTTCCGCCTGCGGCAAAAGAGTAAGGATCGTATCGTCCGCCAGCGGGACGATTTTGTTGATTTCGTGAGACGTGCGGAAACCATCAAAGAAGTGGATAAACGGAACGCGGCTTTTAAGCGTGGCGATATGCGAAATCAACGCAAAATCTTGTGCTTCCTGAACGCTGCTGGCGCAGAGCATGGCGCAGCCTGTCTGACGCACGGCCATCACGTCGGAGTGATCGCCAAAGATGGAGAGCGCATGGGTCGCAACGGTACGTGCGGCGACGTGCAGGACGAAGGGGGTCAGCTGGCCGGCGAGTTTGTACAGCGTCGGGATCATCAACAACAATCCCTGTGAGGAGGTAAACGACGTGGAGAGCGCGCCTGACTGCAGCGCACCATGAACCGTAGCGATCGCTCCCGCTTCAGACTGCATTTCAACCACTCTCGGGACATCACCCCAGACGTTTTTTACCCCGTTTCCCGCCCAGGCATCCGCCTGTTCCGCCATGGTCGAGCTTGGCGTAATCGGGTAGATGGCGATAACTTCGCTGGTGCGAAACGCGACTGAGGCAACTGCACCATTACCGTCAATAGTTTGCATAGGACGACACCCTTACATTGCGCAAAAAAGAGGGCCTGTCATAAGACGACAAGCCTTGAATATTATCTCTTTAGTCTAGCAAACAGGGGGGTTTACGATTTTCGCTTTTGTGTCTTCCATATTCTCATCATCAATGAGTAGATCAACTAAAGGGCAAAAAAATTGCGAGAAATTGTTTCAGTAGCGCATAAATACGCACATCCGCTCTCGACGACACGGGAGGTGATGCCTATTATGCATAGGTTTCGCATTATTTACGGGGGAGAGAGCATGCGTTCAGCATTTTTGATTGGGTGTGCCGCATTATTATTGTCGGCATGTAGCAGTGAGCCTGTTCAGCAGGCGACGGCGGCTCACGTAGCGCCGGGAATGAGAGCGTCAATGTCCAGCTCAGGACAAGCCAACTGTGCCATGATTGGCGGCTCGCTGTCGGTTGCCCGCCAGCTTGATGGTTCAGCTATTGGGATGTGCGCGTTGCCAAACGGCAAACGCTGCAGTGAACAGTCGCTTGCCGTTGGAAGCTGCGGTAATTACTGATCAGTCAACACGTTTAAACATCAGCGTTTTGTCGGCGGTCGCCAGCGTTAACTGGTCTTCCGTCAGGTCGACCTGCGCCCCTTTGCGCAGCATGTCGCCGAGGGTGTGATCCAGTTCGTTAAGCTGCGGTTCAGTACAGAGTTTGCGCGTCATTGCCAGCGTTTTCACTGTCAGCTCACCTTCGGACAATTTCCCCTGTCCGTTGAAGCGGTTACACATCGTGCCAGACACGCTGATGTTATCTACCAGGTTCAGAGCGGGCAGCGCGTTAAAACTGATCTCAGGTGGTGTTGTCATGCCCTTCACGGCTTTGCCATCCACATTTTCCAGTACAAAACGATGGTTCTTCAGTTGCTCTGGCTGAACGGACGCTTTGCCCGGATTAACGCAGCCGGTCAGGACAAGACTGATAACACTTAACGCAATGAGCTTTTTCATTTTTGTTCTCAAATAATAAATACTGTGAATCTTTTACCAGTGTAACGATACGCTGACGTGCGTTAATGGGGTTTATCTGAAAGTGCGGGGAGAGCCGGGCAACGCAGCGGTTGCCCGGAATGACGATTAATGAGATTTAAACCCGGCTGCCGTCATCAATATGCGAAAGAGCATACTGACCGCAGCCAGCGCCAGTACGCTGCCGCCCCAGATAATGGCCAGCCACAACACTCTTTTCCAGACCGGTTGTTGCATCAGTGATAACCCTCCCCATGCTGAACTTTGCCGCGAAATACGTAGTAACTCCAGAAGGTGTAGACCAGAATGACGGGGATGATCAACAGTGCACCCACCAGCATAAAGCCCTGGCTTTGCGTTGGCGCAGCGGCCTGCCACAAGGTGATGGATGGCGGAATAATATGCGGCCAGATGCTGATCCCAAGCCCGCTAAAACCAAGGAATATCAGCCCTAACGTCAGGATAAACGGACGGTTATGGTTGTCAGGATTATTCAGGCAGCGCCACTGATACAGGCTAAAAATCACGACCAGCGCAGGAACCGGCAGCAGATAAAACAGATTCGGCAGCGTAAACCAGCGTGCGGCAATGGCCGGGTGGGCAAGCGGCGTCCAGAGGCTGATCGCCGCAATAAATGCCAGCAGGATAATCAGTAACGTTTTGGATAACGCCCGCATCCTTTGCTGCAGCGCATTTTCGCTTTTCATTACCAGCCACGTCGATCCCAGCAACGCGTAGGCCACCATCAGACCCGCACCGCAGAACAGGTTAAATGCGGTAAACCAGTCAAACGGACCACCCGTATACGTTCGGCCTGTCACGGTAAAACCGTTAATGACGGCGCCCACCGTCACGCCCTGGGTAAACGTTGCCAGAATGGAACCGCCAATAAACGCTTTATCCCAGAAGGGGCGGTGGGCGGGCGTGGCTTTAAAACGAAACTCGAATGCCACCCCGCGGAAAATAAGTCCGATCAGCATTAATGTCAGCGGAATGGTGAGGGCATCAACGATCACCGCATACGCCAGCGGGAATGCGCCGAACAGGGCGGCGCCGCCAAGCACCAGCCAGGTCTCATTGCCGTCCCATACCGGCGCGACGCTGTTGACCATCACATCACGATCGTCAGCGTTTGGCGTTGCGGGGAACAACATCCCGATCCCCAGATCAAAGCCGTCCATGACGATATACATCAGCGTGGCAAAGACGATGATCACAAACCAGATAATGGAAAGATCGATACCCATTACGGCTGCTCCTTATGTTCAGTAGTGACGGCTGAAAGCGGGCGCGCAGGACGTCCATCGGACGCGGTGGCGAAAGATTCGTGTGGCTGCGGGCCTTTTTTGATGAGGCGAACCATATAGCTGTAGCCGACGCCGAACACCGAGGTGTAGACGACGAAGAAGGCCAGCAAACTCACGCTCATATGCAGATCGCCGTGGGCTGATACCGCATCCTTCGTTCGCTGGAGTCCATAGACCACCCACGGCTGGCGGCCCACTTCGGTGGTGACCCAGCCTGCCAGAATCGCAATCAGGCCGGATGGGCCCATTAACAGGGCAAACCACAGGAACGGGCGGGATGAATAAACGCGCTTTTTGTAGCGCAACCAGAGCGCCATCACCCCAAGCAGCAACATCAGCATGCCTAAGCCCGCCATGATGCGGAATGACCAGAAGACGATGGTCGAGTTTGGGCGATCTTCTTTCGGGAACTCCTTAAGGGCTGGGACCTGTTTATCCAGGCTGTGCGTCAGGATAAGACTTCCCAGCGCCGGGATCTCCAGACCAAAGCGGGTGCGCTCTTGCTCCATGTCAGGCCAGCCAAACAGCAGCAACGGGGTCGGCTCACCCGGTGGGTTTTCCCAGTGGCCCTCAATGGCGGCAATTTTGGCGGGTTGATGCTTTAAAGTATTCAACCCATGCATATCACCAACCATAGCCTGGAGGGGAGCGACAATCAGCGTCATCCACAGTGCCATTGAAAACATTGCCCGTATGGCAGGATTATTATTCCCGCGCAGCAAATGCCATGCTGCGGATGCACCAACAAACAGGGCGCTACTGAGGAACGCGGCGATCGACATATGCAGCAGGCGGTAAGGGAAGGAGGGGTTGAACACCACAGCGAACCAGTCCACCGGCACCACCTGGCCGTTGACAATCTCATAGCCCTGCGGGGTCTGCATCCAGCTATTCGAAGAGAGGATCCAGAAGGTGGAGATAATAGTCCCCAGCGCCACCATGCAGGTGGAGAAGAAGTGCAGTCCCGGTCCGACTTTCTTCCAGCCGAACAGCATCACGCCGAGGAAACCGGCCTCAAGGAAGAAGGCGGTAAGCACTTCGTAGGTCAGGAGTGGGCCGGTAATACTGCCCGCAAACTGTGAAAAGCCGCTCCAGTTGGTGCCAAACTGGTAGGCCATGACCAGGCCGGAGACTACGCCCATGCCAAAGTTAACGGCAAAAATCTTCGACCAGAAATGGTAAAGCGAGCGCCAGACCGGATTTTTTGTTTTCAGCCATAATCCTTCGAGCACGGCAAGATAGCTTGCCAGGCCGATGGTGATTGCCGGGAAAATAATGTGAAAGGATACGGTAAAGGCAAACTGTATCCGCGCAAGGTGAAAAGCATCCAAACCAAACATGCAAAACTCCGCGATGTAATTATGTCGATGCCATTCTAAGCCGCGTCAGCTCTGGGGGGCAGAAACAGACCGGGTGTATTTACCTATAACAGTTTGCTTACTTGCCTTTGCTGAAATTATTTCTGGGCGGCAATATTTCCGCCCAGCAAGAGGTTTACTTTCTTAATGCCCAAAGATAAATCAGTATGGCATTGAACAAAAATGAAACAATGAACAGAAATAGTGTATAGCTTTCACTCCATTCAAGCTCAGTGACAAAACCAAAATGCCTCGTGTAGAGATGATACAGGAATACATCCGGCAGGAAGTAACATAAAAGAGAGTAAATAACTAACAACATCAATGTTTGTACGACCCAGGTAAGGGCATGCTTTATTGCATTCATCAATATACCTGTATTGTTCCAAGCGCATTTAATCCAGCAGTAACGTTTACCGTACCTGAAGCGAGTAACCCATGCATGAGTATTCTGTAATGAGAGTGGTTAGGTAAGGTTATACATCCATTACTAATTCCAGACTGACCAGCAGGATGTAAGCGGAAAGATCCACGCTCAACGTTATTGATGAACGTTCTATCATCAATGCGATTATCGTGGCGGTAGAGGGCAAACCAAAAATCACGATTAGATCCACTCTCTAAACCTTTTATTGCGTCATGCCAGTGGGTACCAAGCCCGCCTCGTGGACGTGTAACAATATAATAGAGTCCCGGAGGTAAGGGGCCTACTTCCGCAGTTGCAACGGCATCAGGATTATTTCTGTTATAACCCGCATTTCCAGAAAACGCGGGGAAAAATCCTAAACCGGGACAGCTCAATGTAGAAAGCTGATTGCCATTCAAATGAAAAGTGCAGCGAATCATCTGTCTTTCCACTCGTCACAAAAAATAATGTTCCCGTCACAGTGCTTCCAGGTTATTTTTTCGTAACGCAATGCGATACTTTCTAGATGGTTATGTCTCTCTGTTGCTGGGTTTTTGATATCATGCATGAGTGGAGATATGGATACGACTTTAACGTCTTCCAAAAACATATTGAAGTATTCAACTTCCTGTCCAGCATCGTTGATCTTATACCATTTGAATTCGGCACTTTTTAGAGTCTGACCTTTTGCGACGGCTTTGTAGAGATATGGACTTGAACTGTCAAATTCTTTCTCAAAGACAAGCGCTGAATGGATACGCGTGCCAGTAATTTTTCCCGTCATGTTATCTGTTGGCAAATGTAGCCCATGACCGAATCCCAACACCTCGATACTGCCCTCGCGTCCCTGTACATCAACAGCGCCCCTAATATCTGCACCGCCGTCATCTTTAAGCCATAGGTATGCCGGAATTGCCATTTTATACTCCTTTTTTCATTAACAGTTTGTATCTGTAAGAAGGGTAATACTCCCGAACTGATAAGATTTTTAGGCATAAAATGTCATGCAAAAAATTTATATTTAATTGATTTATAAGTCTTTCTTGTAGGATTGATTTTGTCTATATGTAACGCTGTGCTCAGCATGGGTGAATAAAAAATTTATTTTTATGCATTTTACGCATCAATCCGCTTGCTTTGCCGTCAGCAACATGCGTTAATGGATTTCTGGTTTTGAGTCCAAAAAAATATCTGACGTAGTTTTATAAAGCAGTTCTCATCACGTTGTGCCTCTCCGCAGCCTCTCTTGGGTCTTTATCTACATTCCGATTCGTTTTGTTTAAAACCAATATTGCCCAATCGGCCCATTAGTAATTTACGTTTTTACGTTAACAGGAGAATCCTATGACTTCTTATATCCATTTCCGCTGCCCATGCTGTCATGGCTCGCAGTACCGCACTTCAGTCTTTGATGTGTCTGAGAAAAACCCATTCGGCGCAAAATGCATTTTTTGCAAATCGTCGATGATCACGCTCGACCACCTCGCTGCTGCGCGTTCCGCGATGAATCACACCACCGAGTACCGTAAGTAATCTACCCGGTTTTTCATAACAGTTAGCAAAATCTTCTCTTTTTCTCCTGCTGATATACACTGTCGGCAATAAGGAGAATCTGATGAAAAAATACCAGCGTCTGGCGCAACAAATTATCTCGCAAATTGAGCTTGGCGTATGGCTGCCGGGCGATAAACTGCCTTCCCTGCGAGAGCAGGTGGCGAGCAGCGGCATGAGTTTCATGACTGTTGGCCACGCGTATCAGATGCTGGAAAGTCAGGGACGCATTGTCGCCAGGCCACAATCGGGCTATTACGTTGCCTCGCGCCCGACCACGCACCAGCCTGTGCCGCCTGCCCAGGTGATGCGTGACGAAGCGGTGGATATCAACACCTATATCTTCGATGTCCTTCAGGCCAGCCGCGATCCGTCTGTCGTTCCTTTCGCATCCGCCTTTCCCGATCCCCGGCTTTTCCCGCTTCAGCAGCTCAACCGCTCGCTGGCTAACGTCAGCAAAACGGCGACTGCGATGAGCGTGATTGAAAACCTGCCGCCGGGTAACGCTGAACTCCGCCACGCCATTGCGCGCCGCTATGCGCAGCAGGGGATGAACATCTCGCCGGACGAAATTGTCATTACCGCAGGCGCGCTCGAAGCGCTGAACCTGAGTTTGCAGGCGGTGACGGAGCCTGGCGACTGGGTGATTGTCGAAAACCCCTGCTTTTATGGCGCGCTGCAGGCGCTGGAACGCCTGAAGCTCAAAGCGTTGTCGGTCGCCACGGACGTCCGAGAGGGGATAGACCTGAACGCCCTTGAACAGGCGCTGAATGACTATCCGGTAAAAGCCTGCTGGCTGATGACCAACGGCCAGAATCCGCTTGGTTTTACGCTAAGTGCAGAGAAAAAAGCCCGTCTGGTCGCCCTCCTGACGAAGCATAACGTCACCCTGATTGAGGACGATGTATACAGCGAGCTCTATTTCGGCCGCGAAAAACCGCTTCCGGCAAAAGCCTGGGATCGTGACGACATGACGCTTCACTGCTCCTCTTTTTCAAAATGTCTGGTGGCGGGATTTCGTATCGGCTGGGTGGCGGCCGGAAAACATGCGCGACGCATTCAGCAGTTGCAACTGATGAGCACGTTATCGACCAGCTCCCCTATGCAGCTTGCGCTGGTGGACTACCTGGCGACTAAACGCTACGACGCCCATCTTCGCCGCCTGCGACGAACGCTCGCTGAGCGAAAACAGCAAGCCTGGCAGTCACTGCTGCGCCATATGCCCGCCGGGGTCAAAATTCACCATAACGACAGCGGCTACTTTTTATGGCTGGAGCTTCCGGCACTGCTGGATGCCGGGCTGCTGAGTGAAAAGGCCTTAACGCACCATATCAGCATTGCGCCAGGAAAAATGTTTTCCACTTCTGACACATGGACACCGTTCTTCCGTTTTAATACCTCCTGGGCGTGGGGAGAGCGAGAAGAGCAGGCGGTGATTCAGTTAGGAAAATTAATTAGCACGATGTTGAAATAATCTTTTTCCCCTTATTTAAATAAACATTTCTTATCCTGATGACGGCGCTACGAATATTTCGCGGTGCCCGGTCATAGGAAATCTGCATACTGCCTCGCGCCGCTAACCCCTTGTCTATAATCCAGTTAACGGGGAATGCGCCCTCGGTCACACCTTGATGAAATTTCCTGAAGCCAAACGGTGCGGCGCAATTGCGCGGTCTACGTTTAATAAGGGAGATATTTTTACGGCACGGCTGCCGCTAAATTTCATTGCGACAGGAGTAATTCTTATGAGCAAAAAATTTGCCCGCAGCAGCCTGTGCGCGCTCGGCATGACTATCATGACAGCGCACGCCGCAGAACCACCTAAGGCGATGGGTGACGGGGAAGGTCGTCTGGATATTATTGCCTGGCCGGGCTATATCGAGCGTGGGCAGACCGATAAAAACTATGACTGGGTCACCCAGTTTGAAAAAGAGACCGGTTGTGCCGTTAACGTGAAAACGGCGGCCACGTCAGATGAAATGGTCAGCCTGATGGCGAAAGGGGGATACGATCTGGTCACCGCGTCAGGCGATGCATCGCTTCGCCTGATCATGGGCAAACGCGTTCAGCCGATAAATCCCGAACTCATCCCAAACTGGAAAACCCTCGACACGCGCATTGTGAAGGGGGAATGGTTTAACGTCGGCGGCAAGGTCTACGGTACGCCCTATCAGTGGGGGCCAAACCTGCTGATGTACAACACCAAAACCTTCCCGACGCCACCGGACAGCTGGAGTGTGGTCTTTACCAAACAGGATCTGCCGGACGGTAAAACCAATCAGGGTCGCGTGCAGGCATATGACGGGCCAATTTATATCGCCGATGCGGCGCTGTTCGTCAAAGCCACCCAGCCACAGCTGGGCATCAGCGATCCCTACCAGCTCACCGAAGAACAATATGCCGCGGTGCTGAAAGTGCTTCGCGACCAGCATGCCCTGATCCACCGCTACTGGCATGACACCACCGTCCAGATGAGCGACTTCAAAAATGAAGGCGTTGTGGCTTCCAGCGCCTGGCCATATCAGGCAAATGCGCTGAAGGCTGAGAACCAGCCCATCGCCACCGTCTTCCCGAAAGAAGGGGTAACCGGCTGGGCGGATACCACCATGCTCCACGCCCAGGCAAAACATCCGATGTGCGCCTACAAATGGATGAACTGGTCGCTGACGCCAAAAGTGCAGGGCGATCTGGCGGCATGGTTTGGCTCACTGCCCGTCGTGCCTGAAGGGTGTAAAGCCAGTACGCTGCTGGGTGATAAAGGTTGTGAAACAAACGGTTATAACGAGTTCGACAAAATCCTGTTCTGGAAAACCCCGACTGCTCAAGGTGGCAAGTTCGTGCCGTACAGCCGCTGGACGCAGGATTACATCGCCATCATGGGTGGACGATAATCGCCCGGGAGCAGAACATGACGTACGCAGTAGAATTTAACAATGTTTCCCGGCTGTATGGCGATGTGCGGGCGGTGGACGGGGTGACCATTGCCATTCGCGACGGGGAGTTTTTCTCCATGCTGGGGCCTTCGGGCTCCGGCAAAACTACCTGCCTGCGCCTGATAGCGGGTTTTGAACAGCTGTCAGGCGGCACGATTTCTATTTTCGGCAAAGAGGCGAGCGCGCTACCGCCATGGGAGCGGGATGTAAATACCGTCTTTCAGGATTATGCGCTGTTCCCGCATATGTCGATCCTCGATAATGTCGCCTACGGGCTGATGGTGAAAGGCGTCGACAAGAAGAAACGCCATGCCCAGGCGCGTGATGCCCTGGAAAAAGTGGGGCTGAGCTTTGCCATCGCCCGCAAACCTTCGCAACTTTCCGGCGGCCAGCGCCAGCGTGTCGCCATCGCCCGGGCGCTGGTCAATGAACCGCGCGTCCTGCTGCTGGACGAACCGCTGGGCGCGCTCGATCTCAAACTGCGCGAACAGATGCAATTCGAGCTGAAGAAACTTCAGCAGGAACTCGGCATTACCTTTATTTTCGTCACCCACGATCAGGGCGAAGCGCTCTCCATGTCGGACCGGGTGGCGGTATTCAATAACGGCCGCATCGAGCAGGTGGATACCCCGCGCGATCTCTATATGCGTCCGCGCACGCCGTTTGTCGCCGGTTTTGTGGGCACGTCCAACGTCTTTGATGCAGCGCTTGCGCAGAAAATTTGCGGCATGGAAGGTATCTATTCCCTGCGCCCGGAACATATTCGCCTGAACGAGGGCGGCGAGGTTCAGGTTCAGGGTATCGTGCAGGCCGTTCAGTATCAGGGAGCCGCCACGCGCCTGGAGCTGAAGCTTGCCGAGGGGGCCAAACTGCTGGTCAGCCAGGCCAACCTCAGCGATGTCTCGCTGCTGAGCGGCATTGCGCCGGGGCAGGCGGTGATGGCCTCGTGGTCACGCGAGGCGATGATTCGCCTGCATGAGGAAAGGTGAAATGGATATGAGTGTCGCTCATCCTCCCGCACCGCACGGCCGCTTGAGCCGCATGACGGCACTGTTCTGGCGTAAGCCGTCGCTCGGCCTGTTCCTGCTGCTGCTTGCCCCGCTGATGTGGTTTGGCATCGTCTATCTCGGATCGCTGCTGACCCTGCTGTGGCAGGGGTTTTACACCTTTGACGACTTCACCATGGCGGTCACGCCGGACCTGACGCTGGCGAATATTCAGGCGCTCTTCAATCCGGCAAACTACGACATCATCCTGCGCACCTTAACGATGGCGGTCGCGGTCACGTTGGCCAGCGCCATTCTGGCATTCCCGATGGCCTGGTATATGGCGCGTTACACCCGCGGCAAGTGGAAAGCGTTCTTCTATATCGCCGTGATGCTGCCGATGTGGGCGAGCTACATTGTCAAAGCCTACGCCTGGACGTTGTTGCTGGCGAAGGATGGTGTGGCGCAATGGTTTCTCAGTCATATGGGGCTGGAGCCGATCCTCACCTCACTTCTTACGCTCCCGGCGATAGGCGGTAACACGTTATCCACCTCCGGGCTGGGGCGCTTTCTGGTCTTTGTCTATATCTGGCTGCCGTTTATGATCCTGCCCGTGCAGGCCGCGCTGGAACGTCTGCCAGCGTCGTTACTGCAGGCTTCAGCCGACCTCGGCGCGCGCCCCCGCCAGACCTTTCGCTATGTTGTATTGCCGCTGGCGATCCCGGGAATTGCCGCGGGTTCGATATTTACCTTTTCCCTGACGCTGGGGGATTTCATCGTCCCGCAGCTGGTGGGGCCGCCGGGCTATTTCATCGGTAACATGGTCTACGCTCAGCAGGGCGCTATCGGCAATATGCCCATGGCGGCTGCGTTTACGCTGGTTCCCATTGTGCTAATTTCGCTTTATCTGGCGTTCGTGAAACGTCTGGGAGCATTCGATGCACTCTGAACGCGCACCGTTGTTCCTGAAAGTGGCGGCATGGGGAGGCGTCATCTTCCTGCACTTCCCGCTGCTGATTATCGCGATCTACGCCTTTAACACTGAAGATGCTGCCTTCAGCTTCCCGCCGCAGGGGCTGACGCTCAAGTGGTTTAGCGTGGCGGCGGGGCGTGGCGATATCATTGAATCCGTGACGTTGTCACTTCAGATTGCCGCGCTCTCCACCGCCATTGCCCTGGTGCTTGGCACGCTTGCTGCAGCGGCACTGTGGCGAAGCGACTTTTTTGGCAAAAACGCCATTTCACTGTTGCTGCTGTTGCCCATTGCCTTACCGGGAATCATTACCGGTCTGGCGCTGCTGACCGCATTTAAAACGATCAACCTTGAACCGGGTTTTTTCACCATCGTTGTCGGGCACGCCACATTCTGCGTGGTGGTGGTGTTCAACAACGTCATTGCCCGGTTCAGACGCACCTCCTGGAGTCTGGTGGAGGCGTCAATGGATCTCGGGGCCGACGGGTGGCAAACCTTCCGCTATGTGGTGTTGCCCAATCTGGGTTCAGCACTTCTGGCGGGCGGAATGCTGGCCTTTGCCCTGTCGTTTGACGAAATCATCGTCACAACCTTTACGGCGGGACACGAGCGCACGTTACCGCTGTGGTTGCTCAATCAGCTCGGCCGTCCTCGCGACGTGCCGGTCACCAACGTTGTTGCACTGTTGGTCATGCTGGTGACAACTTTCCCCATTCTGGGTGCCTGGTGGCTAACCCGCGATGGCGAGAACATCGCCGGCAGCGGGAAATAACATTGATTTGAACAGGACAATGCTATGCAAACACATCTGCTGATAAAGGGTGAACTGGTCGCCGGACAAGGCGAAAAGCAGCCGGTATATAACCCGGCCACCGGAGAAGTACTGCTGGAGATTGCTGAAGCCTCTGTCGCGCAAGTTGACGCGGCTGTTCAGGCCGCCGATCGGGCTTTTATCGACTGGGGGCAGACCACGCCCAAAGCGCGTGCGGAATGTCTGCTGAAACTGGCTGACGCCATTGAGGTGCAGGGTGAAGAATTTGCCAGGCTTGAATCGCTCAACTGCGGGAAGCCGCTCCACTGTGCTCTGGGGGATGAAATTCCGGCGGTGGTCGACGTGTTTCGTTTCTTCGCCGGGGCGGCCCGCTGCCTGAACGGTCTGGCCGCAGGTGAATACCTTGAGGGGCACACCTCGATGATCCGCCGTGATCCGGTGGGGGTAGTTGCATCGATTGCGCCGTGGAACTACCCGCTGATGATGGCAGCATGGAAGCTGGCACCCGCGCTGGCTGCCGGTAACTGCGTGGTGATAAAACCCTCTGAAATCACGCCGCTGACGGCGTTAAAACTGGGAGAGCTGGCGAAAGATATCTTCCCGGCAGGCGTCGTGAACGTGTTATTTGGTCGCGGTAAGACGGTTGGCGATCCGCTCACCGGGCATGACAAAGTCCGCATGGTGTCGCTGACCGGTTCAATTGCCACCGGCGAGCATATCATCGGCCATACGGCGTCCTCCATTAAGCGCACCCACATGGAGCTGGGCGGTAAGGCTCCGGTAATCGTTTTTGATGATGCTGACCTGGACGCGGTTGTCGAAGGGGTGCGAACGTTTGGTTTCTACAATGCCGGGCAGGACTGTACGGCGGCCTGCCGCATTTATGCCCAGAAAGGCATATATCCTGCGCTGGTTGAAAAGCTGGGTGCTGCGGTCGCCAGCCTCAAAATGGGGGCGCCGGAAGATGCCGCTACTGAACTGGGGCCGCTCAGCTCGGCCGCTCACCTTTCACGCGTCTGTCAGGCTGTCGATCAGGCGAAAGCGCTCGGTCATATCAGCGTTGTGACGGGCGGAAGCAAAAAGGAGGGGGCTGGCTACTACTTCCAGCCGACCCTGCTGGCGGGGGCAAAACAGGACGATGCCATTGTTCAGCGCGAAGTGTTTGGGCCGGTGGTGAGCGTCACTGAATTTGACGATGAAGCGCAGGTGCTGGCCTGGGCGAATGATTCACAGTATGGCCTGGCGTCATCGGTCTGGACCAAAGACGTGGGCCGTGCTCATCGTCTGAGTGCGCGGTTGCAGTACGGCTGTACCTGGGTGAATACCCACTTTATGCTGGTGAGCGAAATGCCGCACGGCGGCATGAAGTTATCCGGCTACGGCAAAGATATGTCGGTGTACGGGCTTGAGGATTATACGGTCGTCCGGCATGTGATGATCAAACACTAAGCCATCCTGCCTGGCCGCTTGCGCGGCCGGGCATTCTCCTTCTTCGCCCTGCGTGTTAAGCAAGCTACTCCATTGTTATTAGCCATAATATTTAAGTGGTTATTCTGTAACGAAAAAACTTGATCTGTATCAACATATGACGCATATTGCGTGCGGTTATTTTTTCGGCTCTGGTATACAGAATGACGTTGTATCAAAAGATGTTGGTTTTTTACGCAGTGATGGCTTCCATCTGTGCATTAATTACCTGGTTCCTTTCAAAAGATCGCAAACGCATCCGCCTGCTCAGCGCGTTTCTGGTGGGGTCGACCTGGCCGATGAGCTTCCCCGTTGCGCTCCTGATCTCGCTTTTCTGAAGCACGCTTCCACTTTTTCCAGATGAACATGGCATTCCTGATTCGATAACTGTATAAATACACAGTGCATCGTAAAAGGAGTGCTTATGAACAGTTTTTACTCGCAGCAGGCGGGTTGCACCGTGCGCTGGCATGATTTGCCCGGCTCAGGCGAGCCCGTGGTCTTCATCCACGGGCTGGGGTGTGCCTCTTCCTATGAATATCCCCGCGTTGTCCGTGACCTTCAGTTTGGCGCACGCCGGGCCATTCTCATTGATTTGCCCGGCAGCGGTTACAGCGATAAACCCGAGCATTACAGCTATCACACCACTGACCAGGCCCGCGTGGTGGCAGAGCTGATTGACCATCTTGAATTGGATGCCTTCTGGTTATACGGCCACAGCATGGGCGGCAGTATCGCGATTGAAACGGCGGCAATGCTGGGAACGCGTGTTAAAGGACTGATGGTGTCGGAACCTAATTTTCACGCGGGTGGTGGGATGTTCAGCCGCTCGATTGCGGCGCAAACCGAACAGCAGTTTCTGGAACAGGGTTATGACGCCATGCTCAGCGCAGAAACCTCAGCGTGGGCGGGGTGTCTGCAAAGCAATGCGCCGTATGCAGTCTGGCGCGGAGCAAAGAGCCTGGTTGAGGGTGTAATGCCGGTATGGGAAACGCAATTCCTGTCGCTCTCGTGCCCGGTGACGCTGATCTTCGGCGAACATTCTCTGCCTGACGACGATGTTGATAATCTGAAGCAGAAAGGCGTTGAGGTAAAAATTATCCCTGCGGCGGGGCATTCTATGTCGTGGGAAAATCCGTCAGCACTGGCTCAGACGTTAGCCGGGTGTATGACGGAGTGATGTGCGCAAAAGTTTCGCCCGGCGGCGCGACGCTTGCACGGGCCTACGATGAATTGTGCAAGGTATTGATATTATGGCGGAATATAGGCCGGGTAAGCGCAGCGCCACCCGGCAAGAATGGCAACTACATGATTAAAGCCCGTAATGCCTGACGTGCGTCAGGTTGAATATCATGCGGATGCTGGTAATCAATGTTCTCTATCGCCCGGCTATAGAGGGCAACCAGCCAGTCGTAAACGTACGCGGTGGCCGCATGGACTGGCTGTTCCGCCAGACGCGTCAGACGTGGCACGGCGCTGCTGACGACAGGCGTAACGAAGATAGCCTGTCCCTTGCGGATGCGGCTTGCCGGACGCTCTGCTGAAGGCGTTTGGTCATACCCCAGCCAGCCAACGAAATTGCCCATCACGGCGTGCAGTTGCGCGGCGCTGCTCTTATCCGCTTCGACAATACGCTGAAGCTGTTGCGCCAGATTAAGCCGGTAGCTGGTGACCACCAGAACATCCGCGATTTGCTGTAATACTGCGGGTTCCAGACCGAGACGGGCGGCCGTGGCCTCATTACGGCTCCACTGACGCAGATGATTTATCCATACTCTGTGTGCCAGACGCGCCTTGTCCTTCATCTGGAACTGACCTGCACTTTCCTGGGCGTTATCGGTAAACAGATCAATGGTATCCGTAAACAGCCCATTGACCTGCTCCTCGCGCGGTTGCTGGACGGCGAGCAGTGTTTCAAACGCTTTCATCGGCGGCATCAATCCTTCAAGCAGCTCGCCGTGACGGGCGGCACTGCTTTGCAGGGTGCGCACCATGTTTTCGGCCTGTGCGCGTCGGGTAGCCGGTTCCTCAACCAGCGGGGCGAGATAGCTGCGCATCAGCGCCGAAAGCTCCTGGCGAAGCAAGCTTTTCAGCGTTCCAAGGCGCTTCTGCCGCTGTGCAGGGAGCGTGGCCTGAGACAACCACTCAATGACGCGCTGCATGCTGTGGCTATCCAGCGCCTGCAGCGTGCCCCAGCGTAAACCCGGTTTACCGAGCAGATGCTGTACGGCTTCATCAAGATTCTGGCGGGTGGTAAAGCGGGCGTCATGCGGGGTAATCGCCCACACCAGCCCCGGCAGGGCAGACTCTTCAGCAGGCTGCGTCTCTTTGACCCAGCTCATTAACACTTTTGCTTTTTTGGCCGTCTGCTCGTGCTGCGCTGTCGCATTGCAGATAACCAGCACGTCAGGCTGTAGCTGCTGGCGGTAATGGTCGAGCAACCACTGACATTTTGCCTGCGCTAACGGATCGGCACTGCTGTCTTCAAAGACCGGAATATCAATGATATCAACGTTATCCAGCGCACCACTCTCAACCGGCAGGACCAGCTCGCGGGTCAGGAAGGCCAGCACGTCAACCGGGAGGCTGATGGCGTTGAGCATGTCGCCGTTATTCAGCGGATGCAGCAGCGTCTCCTGTGCGTCCTGCTGGGTTAAGGTGCCATGCGTCAGGAACCCTTCACCCGGCAAGCCAAAGCTATCTACCAGCAGACTCAGCGGAGCAGCAAGCTCGCTGGCATGGCTGGTCTGATGCAGAACATGGGCGAGCTTCAGCCACTGTTGGGTGAATTCCTGTTGCTCACCCCACAGCAGCGACCAGACGCTTGCCCGGGTGCTGAGATCAAGTGAAGGCACCAGTTGGGCAAGCTCATACCACAGGGCATCATCAATTTGCTGTTTCGCAGCGGGTATTGTGCACTGCCAGAAGCGGGCGATGGCACCCACTTCCTGCGCCGTGATACCCGGTACGCCCTGCGGCTGACGCAGGCCACGCCATTTCTCAAGACGGGTCTCAATGACCGCCTTATCCACTGCGCGCATTTGCGGATGCAGCGTCGTGCGGGCAATAAACAGCTGTACCAGCTCGGCCTCGGTGATCAGACTCAGACGTAGCGGAAACGCCTCATCAACCACCTCCCGGTTTTCCCGGGTAAAGCGGACGGCCATGTTGGTCAGGGCATGACCCGGATTGATATGCGAAAAATAGTCAAAGGTGCGCTGGCCTGGCGTAACGTTTAGCCGTCCATTACCGCTGCCGCACAGCGACAGCAGCAGGTGTGCTTTTGCGCTCTGCGAATGACCGTAAAGTCCAATGCTGCTCTGGCGGGTCAGGGCACGTTCAATAGCCTGCTCTCGCGCCTGCGCCGCGTTGATGCGGGCAAGCAGGGCGTCAGCATCGTTGTCCAGAACAGGGGCATTCATGCGCGTCTCATTAATCCACCCGATTAACGCCTGAGTGGTGGTGGTCGTCGCTGTCATTTCAGGTATACGCTCCCGCTGTCGATCCAGTAGTGGCTGCCGCTGTGTCGGCGATCGGCCAGAGTATTCAGTTTGAAGGTTAAGGCGTCAGGCGCTACCGGTGTGCCGTCCTGTAGCCAGGCATCGCTCAGTTCAAAGGACTCAGGACCTTCCTGCTTGCTGCCGCCGCAGAGCTTAAGCCGCACGTTCAGCACGCCGTCACCGGCAATCGCTTTCGCCAGTTCAGCCGAATTGATGCTGAGCGTATAAAGCGGCGTGGCAGGCCAGCGTGCGTTCGCCAGCTGGCGGAAGCCGAGGGTGACGTTGCCGCGTAGCGGGAAGTGCAGGCGTGCGTCGAGTTTTGCGCCCGGCTTATCGAGGTCGATATCCTGATACCAGACGTTTTCCTCACGCAGGGTATTAACGGTGTTATCCAGCACGCCGAGATAACGCACGGTAGAATACGCGCCAATGTCCGCGGCTTTAAAGTTGAAGCGCGGCAGACGCAGGTCGAGCGCCAGGCTGCACAGCATGGCACCCACGGCGGCGGTTGATTTAGGGTTACCAATGCGCCCCTGCTGACTGAACGGATACCACTCATGTACCTGGTATTTATCCAGCCAGACGATGCGATTGACCGGCACCGGCTGCAGGTGACGGATCAGCGCCTGAACGCCTGGCAGGCAGCCAGGGCGACCGGTAATCAGCAGAATATCGCAGCTGTAGTGGGAAATCGCTTCACAGACTGCGTGAAGCGGAGAGGTCAGCGTAAACTGACCGGCCAGCATCGCATCCTGCATCTCGCGGAAATTGACGTGCAGCGGTACGGCGAACAGGTCGAACGCTTCTGAGCCCGCAGGCAGGGCATGATCAATCGCCTGCTGCAGATAATTCATGACGTTGCGGGTTGGTTTCTGCGGCAGAAGATCGCCAAAGGTGGCATGCAGGCCAGCCAGCGGATCGTCAACGTCACTGGATTCCCACGCCGCAAGAATGGCGTGGCCAATCGGCATAAAGAGCTGTAGCGCCGTTTGCTGGCGCAGCACGGCCTGGGTATCAATACGCCCGGAGTCGCCGAACAGCGACGCCATGAGCAGCGAGGCGTCCGCAATCCCGGATTTCTGCAGCTGCGTTTGCAGGGCGGGCAGCACGTAGCGCTGAATCACGTCCAGAAGGGTATCATCGCCCGCCACTTTAAACCCTTCGCGGAACAGCAGCTGCGGCGTGATTTTGACGTTATTACCGGAGCCGTCATCCAGTTGATAATGGGTGATCGCCATATCCGTGGTGCCGCCACCGATGTCGATAGACGCGACGCGCAATGCGCGGCCGGGCTGCACACCCGGCTCAGGCTCACGATCCGTGCGGGCGAGGGAGGCAAAGAAGGCTTCCGTCTGGCCGCCAAAATGGGAGATCGCTTCGTTATACAGCCAGACCAGTTGACCACAGCTGGCCTCATCCCACTCCATCTGGATTTCAGGGACCGGCACCACGCTTTTTTCCTGCTGTTTGCGGGTGGCAAAATCCTCATCCTGCGGGTGCCAGCCCATCGCTTTCCAGACGATGGCGATGGCTTCGAACATGCGGCGACGGAAAATCTCGCGCTCCTGCTTTGGCATTGCCGAGGGCAGGGTCAGGATCAGGGTGCGCAGCTGGCGTGGCGAGGCAGGGAAGCCCAGACGCAGGCGGGTGGCGACGCTGTTGATCTGACCCAGCGCCTGCGCCAGCAGCTCGCACAGCATATGCGTCATCAGGGTGCTGCGGCTGTACTGCGGCGAGAAGACCGGCAGTCGCTCGTCCTGCGGTAACGTAAACAGCGGTTCACCGTCATCGTTCATCAGGTTCATCAGCGGGAACGCCGTGGCAAGCGGCTCACGCTGGGTTTTGCCGTTCATCTGACTAAAGCGCCAGTCCTGCACCACCGGTGTTTCATCCCACAAATAGCGACGCGGGCTGGAGATGCCGCTGTTCCCTTCGGTTCCCAGACGCTGCATCGCCAGCTTGCGGGCTTCATCACCCACGCGAACGATCGACGGCCAGACAAACGCATCTTCGCGGCCACTTTCAACCGAGAAGTGCTGTTTGCCAAAGCGTGCTTCGGAAAACTCGAGACGGCTGGTAAACAGAGGCTCATTGAGGAATTGCGGCTCGCTCAATGAACGAACCTGTAACTCGGCGGTCTGCCGCAGTCCATCGTTCGCATCGCCGTGGTCTTCAATAATGACGCCGCAGGTGTGAGTGTTACCGACGTCGAGGATCAGGTCGACCGGAATCGCTGGCGTACTGAGGGTATGGGTAACAAATTTCACTTCCGGCACGGTGAGCTGTTCACCGAGCATGGTCAGCAGGTTAAGCCAGTGAGCCTGATATTCAAAGCTGCGCATCGCCTGATGCAGGTCACGTTCAGAACGATTTTCAACGCCGTCAGCATACTGGGTAAATGCTTCACGCAGCCAGCCGTCAATCCAGGTCTGGTCGAGGAAGCTTTCAACCTCGCTATCGCGCCATGCCAGCGCGAAACGGGTGCCGTTCAGAATATCGTTTTCAACCGGCGACAGCGCGGAGGTGGCATGTTCCGCAATCTGGCTGTCGAGGGCGAGGGTCACGCGGTGCGTATTGCCTGCGGTGTCGGGGGTGTCGAGCTTGCGGACCTGCACGCGGGCCCAGTTATCCGGCCCCTCCACAAAGGTGCGCGGCGGGTTGAAGCGCAGGAACGGGACAGGAAGCCAGACGCCGTCCAGCACCGCAAGGGACTGCTGCAGCGGGATAGTCGTTTCCGGTTTAACCACTTCAGGCTGGCCGCCGTGCGTTCCCGGCACGGTATAGCGACCGTTAACCAGATCGAAATCGAGGCGTAAAAGAGGGCCGTTGGCGGTCTTACGTACGAAGCGCCCGTGGCTGGCGGTGTCCTGCGGCGTCAGCCCGAAATCGAGGAATTGCACGCCGCTGTTGGCAATAAGCGTAACGCTTTGTTTATAGTCGCAAAGATTTACCAGCATAGGATCAGGCACCTGCTTTCTTGAACGTCAGGGGGACGACGGTGTTGGCATCATAACGGGCGCGACATTCTGCGATATCGCTGGTGCCGGCTTTACAGGCGACTTCCGGCATCGGGTAGCGGGAACCGTCGGTGCAGCGGGCCGTGCCGCGACTCTTGATCATCAGCTCACCATTGCTGTGTAGCCCGGAGAAGATCTCCGCGCGGCAGACAATATTGTCGCCATGGACTATGCGGGCGAAACCTTTATTGTTCTGGATTTGATAGCGCATTGACGGTGGCTTGCCGGTGACCGGGTCTTTCACGTCGAGAATCGCGCGCCAGGTACCGTTCAGGAAGCGTGTCGATCCGGCTTTCACCTGACCGGCCTCCATCACCATGGCATCTTTCGGGATCGCGACAATCACCACGGGAGCGGGTTCAGGCTCTTTTTCTTTGCTCGCCACCACCTCAGCCTGATGCAGGGGTAAATTCATCGCCAGTGGCTCAACGGCTTTGATCGGTTTTGGGGCGATAGCCACGGGCTCAGGGACCGGCGCAGGCGGGGGCTCTGCAGAAGGGGCCGGTTTTGGCCACATCAGCGGGGCGGCAATAGCGGCAACGATCACCGCCGCGACCGGCAGCGTCCAAAGGGGAACGCGACGCTTCTTCGTGATGACGACAGGCGCGGCTTCAGGCGCAGGTTGCGCAACAACCGGTGCGGGCTCGGGCGCATACAGGTCTTCCGGCGTAATCCGTATCGCGGCGACCGGGGCAATCAGCGGCTCGTCAGCTTTTTCAAAGGTGATGGCCGGTTCGGGCACCCGCTCGGGCTCGGGTTCAGGATCTTCAATCACAACGGGGGCGGGCTCAGGGATCAGCGATTCACGCAGGCAGTCGAGGACATCGTCACGCGCATTTTCATTCAGGTTCACAAAACCCCAGAAGCACAGGATCGGTTTTCCGTCGACGAGAAAAACGAAATTTTCCCCAGGGAACTGAAATGCTTTCGACAGCAGCGAGCCGAAGAGCTGTTGCGCTGTTTTCGGCGACTGAAGGCATTTCTTGCTTAACGACTCTACGCTCGCAAGGGTGTTTTCCAGATAGCGCAGGGCGCGATAGCGGTCGTCCTCATCAGCCGCTTTCCAGCTGGTGACGTTTCCCTCCACCGGGGAGTACCAGTCCACGCGGTCGCCGCTGTCGTTGACCTGCGGAATCGCCAGACAGTCAACGATAGCCTGTTGTTTGCGCAACCGGAGCGCTTCCCGAATTTGTAACGCTGATTCAAAAACGGCTTGTCCGCCGCCGCCCACGGCCTGAAAATCATCCAGGTTACCGCTGCGTAAAAGAGTTTTAGCCACGATTTGATCCCATATACTTCTTCACGCCGTTACTTTAACGAAACGAGGAAGAAAACAAACGGAGGAAGAGACGCTAAAAGGGCCGATTTCTTGCGGCATAGAAAGTGACGGTTGTGCTTGACGGATAATGGCACTTAAGGCAAATCATCTTTTCGGATGCTGACCGTAAAACCAGCAAAAAACGCGGCTTTAGAATAACCTGATAGTGTTTCGTTATTTGCCAGGTCATAACGGCTGTGCTGTTATTACTGTCCTATATAATAAAACTGTCAGGGTTATAACCATGTCTACAGGGAAAACACTGCTCGCCCTTGCGCTGAGCGCGCTTTTACCAGCCGGTGCCGCGTGGGCGGCAAACAACGACACCTTAATTTACTGTTCTGAAGCATCACCCGAGTCGTTCAACCCGCAAATCGCCAGTTCCGGCCCCTCTTTTGTCGCCAGTTCTCAGGTACTGTACAACCGCCTGATCAATTTCGACCCGGTGAAAAACACGCCGGTTCCGTCGCTGGCGGAATCCTGGACGATTTCACCGGACGGTAAGACCTATACCTTTACCCTGCGCAAAGGGGTGAAGTTCAACAGCAACAAATACTTCAAGCCGACCCGCGACTTTAACGCCGATGACGTTATTTTCTCAGTTATGCGTCAGAAAGACCCTAAGCATCCGTACCACAACGTGTCCCAGGGTAACTATGAATACTTTAACGACGTGGGTCTTGATAAGCTGATTCAGGACGTCAAAAAAGTCGACGATTACCACGTTCAGTTCACCCTGAGTGAACCCAACGCCGCGTTCCTGGCCGACTGGGGGATGGATTTTGCCTCGATTCTCTCCGCAGAATACGCCGATGCGATGCTGAAAAAAGGTACGCCTGAAAACGTGGACACCTGGCCGATCGGTACCGGTCCTTATGTGCTGCAGCAGTACAAAGTGGATTCACTGATCCGCTACGTCGCTAATCCGAACTACTGGGATGGCGAGGTGCCGACCAAACATCTGATCTTCTCCATCACGCCAAATGTGGAGACGCGTCTGGCGAAACTGCAGACCAACGAATGCCAGATTATACCCGCGCCGTCTCCGGTGCAGTTTGAGGTGATTAAGAAGAACAAAGACCTGACGCTGCACTCGGTTGATGCGCTGAACGTCGGCTATCTGGCGTTTAACACCGAGAAAAAACCGTTTGATAACGTGCTGGTGCGCCAGGCGCTGAACTACGCGACCGACAAGAAGGCTATCGTTAACGCGGTCTTTATGGGGTCGGGGACGGTGGCAAAATCGCCGATCCCACCCAATATGATGGGCTTTAATAACGAGCTGAAGGATTACAGCTACGATCCGGAAAAAGCGAAAGCGCTGCTGAAGCAGGCCGGGCTGGAGAAGGGCGCAGACGTTACGCTATGGTCAATGCCGGTTCAGCGTCCGTATAACCCAAACTCGCGTCGCATTGCGGAGATGATCCAGAGCGACTGGGCGAAGGTGGGCGTAAAGGCAAAAATCGTCTCTTACGAGTGGGGCGAATATCTCTCCGGAATGCGTAAAGGCGAACATGATTCCGCACTGTTTGGCTGGATGTCCGATAACGGTGACCCGGACAACTTTGCCGATGTGCTGCTGGGCTGCAACAGCATTAAAACCGGGTCAAATGCCGCACGCTGGTGCGATAAAGATTATGATTCCCTGGTACAAAAAGCGAAGCTGACCAGCAATCCGGCTGAGCGTGCGAAGCTCTATGGCCAGGCGCAGGAGATTTTCTACCAGCAGGCGCCGTGGATCGCACTGGCAAACGGCAAAACGTTCTATGCGACCCGCAGCAACGTGACCGGGTACAGCGTGAGCCTGATGGGCAGTGATTTTTCAAAAGCGAAGCTGAACTAAGCATTTTATTGCCGGGTGGCGGCTACCCCTTACCCGGCCTACATTTTGCACCCGTAGGCCCGGTAAGCGTAGCGCCACCGGGCACGTGAGGAGGAGTGACAATGTCACATTTAAACGACGTGATCGCCCGCGTGGATGCCGCCATCGACGAGAGCGTGATTGCCCATATGAACGAACTGCTGATTAAACTGAGCGATGATGCCGAGCTCAGCCGGGAAGAACGCTATACCCAGCAGCAGCGTCTGCGTACCGCGATTTCGCATCACGGTAAGCAGCATAAAGAAGAAATGGACGCGCGGCAGGAACAGCTGACCAAAGGCGGCACGATTCTGTAGCCTCAAAACTGGCGTCGTGCGACCAGCCAGGCCCCGACAACCAGCATCACCGCACCGCACACCGGGCCTGCCAGGGCGCGGAGTGGAACGCCATGGCTTCTCAGAACGTCCATCACCAGCCCACCGATCAGCTGGCTGGCCACCAGTACGGCGATGGTGGTCGCTGCGCCAACGTTCTGATATCCGCTGATACTGGCAAAGACGAAAAACGAACCCAGCAGTCCCGGAATAAGCGTCCACCAGCGCACCGTTGCGGCCAGCTCGCTAAACCCGGCGACGCCCTGTTTCAGCAGCAGAATGCTGACAAACAGCACGATGCCGACCAGCGAGTTGAGCAGCATCGCGATCAGAATGGTGGAGGAGGATTGGGTGATGCGCACCATCAAGGTATTCTGTACCACCAGACCGATCCCCGCCGCCACCAGAAATGCCAGCGTCAGTGATTGATTCATGGAATAGCGTCCGGGTCGCTGCGCTCGTCAAGCTGCAGCTGCATAAAGATTAAGTCCAGCCACCGGCCAAACTTGGTTCCCACCTGCGGCATTTGTCCGGTAGTCACGAAACCGAGGGTTTCATGAAGGTGAATGGAGGCCTGATTTTGCGCTTCAATACCGGCCACCATCACATGTTTACCGAGGGTGCGGGCCTCGTTAATCAGCGCTTTCATCAACGTGCGGCCAATCCCCTTGCCCTGATGATCCGGATGGACATAGACCGAATGTTCTACCGTATGGCGGAAACCATCAAAGGCTCGCCAGTCACCGAAAGAGGCGTATCCGGTAATCACACCATTTTCCTCGCTCACCAGAACCGGATAGCCTGCAAGTGTACGAGCCTCAAACCACGCGATACGGTTATTGGTATCGACGGTTTTATCGTTCCAGATCGCGGCAGTGTGCAGCACCGCGTGGTTATAGATCTCTCCTATCGCAGCGCAGTCTTCTTTGCAGGCATGACGAACGATCATGATGTTCCCTCTGTGTGTTGTTCACTATAGTATTACGTTGTAGATACGATATTACACAACTGCATCGTCCGGGCGCTACGCCATAAGCCCTATTTTTTGTTATCAGAACCCCATTGAAATGCCATTCATACACTATAGTATGACGTCATGAACACAATAACAGACACAATGAATCAACGAATTAGTGCAAGAATTCGTCTTGAACGCGAGTCCCGCGGATGGTCCCTGAGCGAGCTGGCTGACCGGGCAGGGGTCTCGCGCGCGATGATCCACAAAATTGAGCGCGGAGACAGCAGCCCGACAGCGACTCTTCTTGCCCGCCTGTCCGGCGCGTTTGGCATCAGCATGTCCACGCTGATTGCACGCGCGGAGATGCAGGAAGGTAAACTCCTGCGCCTTGCCAATCAGCCTGTCTGGCGCGACCCGCAAACGCACTATCTCCGCCGTCATGTTTCTCCCCGTACCGATCTGCCCATCGACCTTGTTCAGGTAGAACTGCCTGCCGGGAGCGATGTGCCGATGCCCGCATCGTCTTACGCGCTGGCTCGTCAGCTCATCTGGCTGCAGTCCGGCGAGCTGGTGTTTCAGGAAGGCGACACACGCCACGAGATGCAGGCCGGTGACTGTCTTGAACTTGGGCCGCCAAATGACTGCCGTTTCATCAACGAAACGAATGAAAGCTGTGTCTATCTGGTTGTACGGCTTAACCAGTCGGGCTCGTAAAGGAAGCGATAACGCCGTTCATGAGCCAGGCTGTAATGACATTTGTAGCAGAAGGAGATCCTGATGAATCACGCTGTTTCGCAAAATCGCCGCTGGGTGCTGGCTTCTCGTCCACAGGGCGCGCCGGTCGCGGAAAATTTTCGTCTGGAAACACAACCTGTTCCCACGCCCGTTGAGGGGCAGCTGTTGCTTCGTACCGTCTGGCTGTCGCTGGATCCGTATATGCGGGGTCGCATGAGCGATGCGCCATCCTATTCCCCTCCGGTAGAGGTGGGTGCCGTAATGGTTGGGGGAACGGTCAGCCGCGTTGAGCAGTCAAACCATCCCGATTTCAAACCCGGTGAATGGGTGCTGGGCTACAGCGGCTGGCAGGAATATGAACTTTCGGATGGCAGCGGCCTGGTCAAGCTGGGCGACAATCCGTCTCATCCTTCCTGGTCGCTGGGTATTCTGGGTATGCCTGGTTTTACCGCCTATATGGGGTTACTGGATATCGGACAACCGAAAGCGGGTGAAACGCTGGTGGTCGCTGCGGCGACAGGTCCGGTTGGCGCCACCGTTGGGCAGATTGGCAAAATCAAAGGTTGCCGGGTAGTGGGCGTTGCCGGTGGGGCAGAAAAGTGCCGTCATGCCGTTGATGTTCTTGGGTTTGATCAGTGTCTCGATCACCACGCGGCGGATTTTGCTGACCAGCTGAAGCACGCCTGCCCGAAAGGGATTGATGTCTATTATGAAAACGTCGGGGGGAAAGTCTTTGACGCCGTACTGCCGCTACTGAATACCTCTGCGCGCGTGCCGGTTTGCGGCCTGGTGAGTGGCTACAATGCGACGGGCTTGCCTGAAGGACCGGATCGCTTGCCGCTGCTGATGGGCACCATTCTGAAGAAACGTATTCGGATGCAGGGGTTCATTATCGCTCAGGACTATGGCCACCACATTAAGGCGTTCCAGGACGAGATGGGGCGCTGGGTGCAGGAAGGTAAAATTCATTATCGTGAACAGGTCACGGATGGGCTGGAGAACGCGCCCGAGGCGCTTATTGGCCTGCTGGAAGGTCGAAATTTCGGCAAAGTCGTGATTCGCGTCGCGGGTGACAATAAATAAAAAGCATGATGGCGGGGTTTCCCGCCATATTTATTTGTGAAGATACGATATATTGTCTTTAATTAACGGACATGGTTTTTCGCGCCTTCATCCCGGATGAGCCCGAAGCCGATAAAAAATCACAGTTTGCTTTTTTTGCTGTTTTTACGTACTTCCCACCACCAGGCATGACGATACAGGATATATCGAAGCAGCGTCGTTTTATTAAACCGACGCTTAAAAATAGCATTAAGTTTTAGCTACAGGAATTGAACATGCTTGATTTGGATCACTTAGAAAAAGCCCAAAGGATCAGTCTTACCATGCAAGTTGAACTCAGTTTGAAAGGAGCATTAATTACAGGCTCCCTCAAACCTGGCGCACGGCTGATTACGAAAGAGATTGCCGATAAATTGGGAACCAGTATTACGCCGGTCCGCGAAGCGCTGCTGCGTCTGGTGTCGGCAGGGGCGTTACACGCTACGCCCGCGCAGGCCTTTCTGGTGCCAGAGGTCACGCTGGATCGTTATAACGAAATTAACGCCATTCGCAAACAGCTTGAGCCCATGGCAGTCGCCGCAGCCTGTCAGAATATGTCTGAGCAAAAGCTGGAGACGTTGCGCAAATTGTCGGACGTATTTCATGAGGCCATGCGCAACGGGAACGTCCAGCAGGCGCTCCATGCGAATCGTGTCTTCCGGTTTACGCTTTATCAGTATGCCGAAATGCCGACGCTGAATGCGTTGATTGAACAGCTATGGGTGCGCATCGGCCCGTGTATTAACTATCTTCACCGTGAGCTTGATGACATCAAAGTGTCGACTTATCACTATGACGAGCTGCTTTCAGCCCTTGAGAGAAGAGATGTTGATGCCAGCCAGAAGGCGATTGATAAGTTGATTGATGAAGCGAATACGCTTTTACAGCGACAATATTTTAACTAAGAGATTATTTAGCAGAGCGACTATATCCCGCACCTAATTATTTATCTGGTGAATAACTCCTGATGGCTTATTGCCATCAGGAGCATTATTTCATTTATAAAATAAACTTTACTTTTTTTCTCACTCGAAGCGATAAGAGACCGACAGACCAACACCGTAGTTACGTCCAGGTGCGGGCTCGTAATAACGCCCGTTCGATTCGTTAACAATAACGGAGCCGACATACTCTTTGTCGAACAGGTTATCTACGCGGCCAAAGACGTCCATCCCCCAGTTGCCATAGTTAAATTTATACCCGGTATTGAGCCCAACCACCGTGTACGACGGCGCTTTCGCCGTGTTTTCGTCATCAGCCATGATGTCGCTCATATAGCGCACGTCAGAACCCGCGTACCAGCCTTCTTCTGGCTGCCAGCCAAACGACGCGAAGCCCATATTGCGGGCAATGCCCGGCATACGGTTGCCATTACAGTCGGCATCGCCGCAGACGTTGGTGCGGTAGGTGGCGTCCAGGTACGTCCACGCCATTTTCAGTTTCCAGTTCTCAGCAAACTGCTGATCGAGAGAGACTTCTACCCCCTGACGGCGAGTTTTCCCGGCATTTTTATAGCTTGTACGACCGCCAGCGCTGGCATCTACCACGATCTCATCATCTGTGTCTGTGCGGAACAGCGCTGCCGTCAGCAGACCATTACCGATGCGGGTTTTGCTGCCCACTTCATAGGTGTTGTTCGTGGAAGGTTTCAGGCCGATGTTCAGGCCGCCCTGATTATCGGCGCGATAAGAAAGTTCGTTGATGGTCGGCGTTTCGAATCCACGTCCTGCGGCCGCATAGAGGTTCCACGCGTCCGTCACCGCATATTTCACCGAGCCTGCCGGGAGCCATTTGTGATAGCTCGCGTCACCGCTGTCATCGCCGTTCCCAGGCGTAACGTAGTGGTCGTTGGAATCGAACCAGACCGAGCTGTAACGCACGCCCGCGTCGACGGAAAGTTTCTGCGTTAACTGCCAGCTGGTTTGCAGATAAGGATCGACGTTCCACATCAGATTGCGTTCATCACGACGCTTATCGCCTTTAACGCCGTAATCCGGCACGCCGTTGTTCATCACGAAGTTTTCGTACCCGCGACGATCTTCGCTCATGTTTTCATAGTTCAGACCGGTGGTGAAGGTGACCGGCACCAGCAGCTCACCACGGTGCGTCCAGCGGGTATCAACGCCCTGATAGTGGCGCTGCATATCAATCACGCCGCCGGAGTGAGAAGGTCGCAGCTGCGGCTGATACGGAATCGACTGATACTGCGTCATTTCACGCTCACCGGCATACATCATCACGCTCAGATCGTCCTGAGCGCTAAGCTGGCGGTCATAGCGCAGCCCGGCCTGGGTCTGCTTGATGGTCTTGCGCGTGTTGTACTGATCGCCGCGCGGAGACTGACGTGGGTTGTTTTGCCACTCCTGATAGCTCAGCCCGCCCGGATCGTTGGCTTTCATGTCCACGCTGTTGAAAATCAGCGTCAGCTTGCTGGCGTCGTCAATGCGTACACCCAGTTTGGCGTTAGCCAGATTCTTCCGCGCGCCGCTGTGGTCGCGGAAGCCTTTGGTGGTGAAGCGGGTAGTCGAAACCGTGTAATCCACGTCTCCCGCATGCGTTCCGTCCCCCATGGCGCCGGTGGCTTTCATTCCATAGCGCCATGTACCGTAACTGCCATAATAGCTGCTCGCCTCAAGGGTCGGTGGCTGCTGCCCGGTCTGGGTAGTCATGTTAATCACGCCGCCAGAGGCGTTACCGTACAGGGCAGAGAAGGGGCCACGCAGCACTTCAACGCTGTCAATGCTGGAGAGATCGATGTTAGACGTCTGGCCCTGTCCGTCCGGCATGGTGGCAGGGATACCGTCGACATACATGCGAATGCCGCGCACGCCAAACGTTGATCGGGCACCAAACCCACGCACTGAAAGCTGGAGATCCTGGGCATAGTTCTGCCGGTTCTGGATTTGCAGCCCGGGAACGCTGCCAAGCGATTCAGAGAGGTTAATGCGTGGCGTGGCATGACGCATATCATCGCCATTCACGACGCTGACCGCCGCCGGGGTATCAAGTTCTGATACGGTTTGCGGCGTGGCGCTGACGATCATGGTTTGTTCCTCTGCGCCGATCGCACTAAGCGGCACAAAAACAACGGGGACCAGCAGCAGCGGGAGAGATGCCTTACGGGCAGAAATGATTTTCATGAGTAAAACCGGTTGTGGTGTGTAAACGAACCAAATGGAACATGTCCATACATGTTAAAGGTTTTGTAAATGTTTTGAAAACTATAACCGCACATTGCGTTAATGAAAGGCGAGAAGGGAAAGAAAAACTCCACTTTTAACTCATTAATGATTACTATTCTCATTATCATAACGGCGACGCCATGACGTTGCCAGCCGGAAGCGATGTCAGCCGTACTCCCATTTTTCAAAAAAGGAATTGTTATGTCTTTACGCCATCTGTGCTCACCGCGACTGAGCACCTCTCTGCTGTCTGCCGCTTTACTGTTTGCCGGAACCTTCCAGGTGCATGCCGCCGAAGAGATGCTGCGTAAAGCAGTGGGTAAAGGTGCCTATGAAATGGCGGTCAGCCAGCAGGAGAATGCGCTGTGGGTTGCGACGTCGCAAAGCCGTAAAACTGACAAGGGTGGGATTATCTATCGTCTTGATCCTGCCACGCTGGAGGTCACGCAGGCCATTCATAGCGATCTCAAACCTTTTGGTGCAACCCTCGACGGCGCGACGCAAACCCTGTGGTTGGGTAACACGATCAACGGTGCGGTGACGGCCATTGATGCGAAAACGGGCGACGTGAAAGGGCGTCTGGTGCTCGATAGTCGCCAGCGCAGCGAAACGGTGAAACCGCTGCAGCCGCGACAGCTGGTGGCGGATGACGCGAGCAACACGATTTACATCACCGGGGTGGGCAAAGAGAGCGTGATTTGGGTGGTGGATGGCGCCACGCTGAAGCTGAAAGGAACCATCGCAAATACGGGTACCTACAGCACCGGGCTGGCGCTTGATGCCAGGGCGAAACGCCTGTATACAACGAATGCGGACGGCGAGCTGGTCACCATTGATACCGCCACCAACACCATCCTCAGCCGCAAAAAAGTGCAGGACGACGGCAAAGAACACTTCTACCTGAATTTGAGCCTGGACACCGCCGGTCAGCGTGCCTTCCTGACCGACTCAAAACAGCCGGAAGTGCTGGTGGTGAGCCTGAAAGACGGCAGCGTGATTGAGAAAATTGCGGCGCCTGAATCACTGGCGGTTCTGTTTAACCCGGCTCGCAATGAAGCCTACGTGACGCACCGTGAAGCCGGTAAAGTGAGCGTGATTGACGCGAAGTCTTATAAGGTGACAAAAACCTTCGACACGCCTGTCTACCCGAATAGCCTGGCGCTGTCTGCCGATGGCAAAATCCTGTACGTGACGGTGAAACAAAAATCCACTCGCCAGCAGGAAGCCACTCAGCCTGACGATGTGATTCGTATTGCACTCTAATGTGGGAATTGCCCGGTGGCGCTGCGCTTACCGGGCCTACAAAAACGATAAGATATAGGCCGGGTAAGGCGAAGCCGCCACCCGGCTTTTTTATTAACGCGAGGTCTCTTCCACCAGCGGTGCGTCGTGTTTTTCATCATCAGGATGAACCGGCGCGGTGCTGTGAATTTCGTGAACGCGTTTACGTACGCCGAACCAGCCTGCGATCAGCAATACGGCCAGCAGCGGAATGGTGGCGATGGTATAGGTACCGTTCGGGTAGTCGAACGCCATCAGTACCAGCACGCTAAACAGGAAGAGCAGGGTGAGCCATGAGGTCACCGGTGCGCCCGGCAGCTTAAAGCTGACGTCAGCGGCTTTGCCTTCTTTAATGGCTTTACGCAGTCGCATCTGGCAAACCACGATAAAGGCCCAGGAGGCGATAATCCCAAGTGCGGCCACGTTCAGAACGATCTCGAAAACCTGAGACGGCACCAGATAGTTCAGGAATACACCGAAGACATACACCACCAGGGTCGCCAGAATACCGGCATACGGTACGTGCTGCTTGCTCATCTTCGACATGAACTTCGGCGCAGAACCGCCCATCGACATAGAGCGCAGGATACGACCGGTAGAGTAAAGGCCGGAGTTGAGGCTGGAGAGTGCCGCCGTCAGTACCACGATGTTCATGATGCTGCCAACGTAAGGCACGCCGAGCTTAGAGAAGAAGGTGACAAACGGGCTCTGACCAGCCTGATAGGCATTCCACGGCAGCAGCAGAACCAGCAGCACCACGGAGCCAACGTAGAACAGACCGATACGCCAGATCACGCTGTTAATGGCTTTCGGCACCATGGTCTGCGGATCTTTACATTCACCCGCTGCGGTACCGACCAGTTCGATAGAGGCAAAGGCAAACACGACGCCCTGAACCAGAACCAGCGCAGGCAGCAGACCGTGCGGGAAGAAACCGCCGTTATCGGTTATCAGGTGGAAGCCGGTGGCATTGCCATCCAGCGGCTTACCGCTGCCGAGGAACACGGTCCCGACGACCAGGAAAATCACAATCGCCAGCACTTTTACCAGCGCAAACCAGAACTCCATTTCGGCGAACCACTTCACGCCGATCATGTTCATGGTGCCGACAATCGCCAGCGCACCAAGGGCAAAGACCCACTGCGGCACGTCACCGAACGCGCCCCAGTAGTGCATGTAGAGCGCAACGGCGGTGATATCGACGATACCGGTCATCGCCCAGTTGACGAAGTACATCCAGCCTGCCACGTAGGCCGCTTTTTCACCGAGGAATTCACGGGCGTAGGAAACAAAACTCCCACTGGACGGACGATGCAGCACCAGTTCACCCAGTGCGCGAAGAATGAAGAAAGAGAAGATCCCGCACACCAGATACACCAGGGCGAGAGCCGGGCCAGCCATTTGCAGACGCGCACCAGCACCTAAAAACAGACCTGTTCCGATAGCGCCGCCGATGGCGATCATTTGCACCTGACGGTTGCCCATCGCTTTGTGGTAGCCCTCTTCGTGGGAGTTCAACCAGCGACGTTTAGCAGCGTGATGATCGGCTGCGCTTTTATTGCTTGTTTTCATTGAGTTACCTGTTTGCCTGTCTGAACCATTATCGTGATAGTCCTGCCTGGCAGAGAGCGATACAAACGATTGCTTCTGCGCAAACACATGTCGCCTTCCCAGTCATTCTGCGTATGGATAAGGCGAAACATGGCGAGGCATCCTACCTGCAATTCATAAGCGACGCAAAATATAACCGTGTCGAAAGTGATGCAGGTCGAAGGAAATCGTGTGGTCAGAGCAGATGAGGATTACAACACGCTGAATCGTGGCGAGTTTTTAGACAGAACTAATAGTGAAGTGCTGCTTTAATCATCAGAAATCCTTAATAATTACGTTGAGGTAGCGCGCAATGCGGCAGCGCGTCACGGGCATTTCATTAACAAAAATAAAACGATATGATCCGAAATGTTTTCTTCAGCATGGCCAGGCGGAACGGTGAAAATCAATATTATCGGTACCAGCGGGAGCGGAAAGAGTACGCTTGCCCGGCGCATCGCGACGGAACTGTCGCTCCCTTATATTGAGATGGACAGGCTCTACTGGCGTTCTGAGTGGAAGGGAACGCCCGATGAGGAGCTACTGGAGACGCTGGAAAATACGCTCGCTGCCACACCCGGCTGGGTGCTTGATGGCAACTACAACCGCACGCGCCCGGTGAAATGGCGTGAGGTTGATCTGGTCGTGTGGGTGGACTGCGGTTTTGTCCGTACGCTCTGGCAGGCGGTGACGCGCGCGTTTAAACGCGCATGGCACCAACAGGAACTGTGGCCTGGCACCGGAAACTGCGAAAGCTTCCGCCGCTCATTTTTCAGCCGGGAATCCATCATCATCTGGACCCTTAAAACCTGGCGCATTAACCGCGAGCGTTACGACGCTGATATGAAAAACCCGCAATACGCCCACATTCAGTTTGTTCGCATCACCCATCGCCAGGAGGCGGATGCGCTGATTGCTTCGCTGAAAACTCATCCCTAGCAGGGCGCTGTATATCTGATTTCCAGAAAACTAAATGTAAATTAATTGTTTCTCAGTGGTGAAATACGCCTTTAATAATGTCGACATGTTAAGTCAAACGAGAACGCAACATGTCATGGCGAATCAGCATTCTGGACAAAAGCCCCATCGCTGAAAACGAAACGGCTGCCGATGCACTGGCGCGTACGTTAGCGCTGGCGCAGCAGGCAGAAAATCTGGGCTATCACCGCTTCTGGATTGCCGAACACCACAATACCCCTCAGCTTGCCAGTCCCTCGCCGGAGCTGCTGATTGCCTGGATCCTCGGGCAAACAACGCGCATCCGGGTCGGTTCCGGGGGCGTCATGCTCCAGCACTACAGCCCTTATAAAGTCGCCGAGAATTTCAACGTGCTGGCCGCGCTGGCGCCCGGCCGCGTGGATCTTGGTGTCGGAAAAGCGCCTGGGGGATTACCGCTCTCGACCCGCGCGCTGCAGCTGGGGCTGGATCAGCAGGAAAAGGGCAGCTTTGCCGAACAGCTGGCCCAGCTCGATCGCTGGATCCGCCCTGAAAACCACTCAGCGGAGGAAGCCGTTCGCGCCACGCCGCAGCCGCCGGTACCTGCACAGGGTTTTCTGCTGGGCGCCAGCACGGAAAGCGCGCTGCTCGCCGCATCACTCGACTGGCACTTTGTCTTTGCCGCGCATCTGAACGGAGACCCGGAACTGTTACGCGAGGTGGTTTCGACCTGGCGTAAGAACAGCGCGCGGGAGGTGATAGTGGCGGTGCAGGCGATTATCGCACCGACCCAGGTTGAGGCCGAAGCCCTGGCGCAGAAGGTCGAAGTGTGGGGTGTTGAGCTGGCAAACGGCCAGCGCGTGACCGTCGCCAGCGAGGATCAGGCCTATGCCTTTGCGCGTCAGGCCGGGAGTGAGCCGGTGCGCATCGCCCGTCGCGCCCAGTCGCTGCTGGCGGGGACGGCGGAGTCGGTGCTGGAACAGCTGAACGCGCTACACGCGCAGTGGGGGATCGACGAATTTATCATCGACACGCCGATTGCGGAGGGGGCAACGCGCGTGCAGTCCCTGCGTTTGCTGGCCGAGGCGCGTCTGAACAGGGAGGTTACCGTATGAGCTTTGGTGAACAACTGATTGCCTGGCGTCGCGAGCTGCATCAGAACCCGGAGCTGTCCGGCCAGGAAGTGGAAACGACGGCGCGCCTGCGCCGGTGGCTGTCAGCCGCGGGCATCACGCCGCTGCCTTACGACCTGCCGACCGGTGTGGTGGCGGAGATCGGGACCGGTAACAAACTGATCGCGCTGCGGGCAGACATTGATGCCCTGCCCATTGAGGAGCGCAGCGGCGTGCCGTTTAGCTCGCAGCAGCCCGGCGTGATGCATGCCTGCGGACACGATATCCATACCAGCGTGATCCTCGGTGCAGCGTTAAAACTGAAAGCGCGGGAAGCCTCGCTTAAGGGGCGGGTGCGGATCCTGTTTCAGCCAGCCGAAGAGAACTTTGGGGGGGCGAAGAGCATGGTGCGGGCCGGTGCCCTGCGGGATGTCAGCGCGATTTTTGGGATGCACAACGAGCCCGGCCTGCCGGTGGGGAAGTTCGCGACCCGTGGCGGGCCGTTCTATGCCAACGTCGACCGCTTCGCGATCCGCATTACCGGTAAAGGCGCGCACGCCGCGCGCCCGCATGAAGGCAACGACGCTATTCTCCTGGCCAGCCAGCTGGTGACCGCGCTGCAAAGCGTCGCCAGCCGCAATGTGAATACGCTGGATTCGGTGGTGCTGAGCGTGACGCGCATCGCCGGGGGCAACACCTGGAACGTGCTGCCGGAAAGCGTTGAGCTGGAAGGTACGCTACGCACTCACCGCACGGAAGTGCAGCAGAACGTGAAGGCCCGCGTGGGGGAAATTGCGGCCGGTTTTGCCAGTGCCTTTAGCGCGCAGATTGATATCACCTGGTTTGCCGGGCCCACTGCGCTGGTCAATGACCAACGCTGGGCCGATTTCGCCACCTCGGTCGCCCGTGAAGCGGGGTATGAAACCCATCACGCCGAGCTACATATGGGCGGAGAAGATTTCGCAGTCTATCTCCAGTCTGTGCCCGGCGCGTTTGTCAGCATCGGCAGCAACAGTCCGTTTGGTTTACACCACCCGGCATTTAATCCGGATGAAGCCTTAATTGAACCCGCTGCCCGCTATTTTGCCCAGCTTGCGGAACACGCCCTGCAACACGTCTGATTAATCATGAGGTAAATATGTCTGCACATCGTCAACTGCGGCTCGGGACCATTTTGCATGGCGCATCCGGAAATATGTCCGCCTGGCGTCATCCGGCGGCCGTCGCGGATGCCAGTATCAATTTTGATTTCGTTAAAGAGACGGCATTAAAAGCGGAAGAGGGCAAACTCGATTTCTTATTCGTTGCCGACGGTCTTTATATTAACGAAAAATCGATCCCGCATTTTTTAAACCGGTTTGAGCCCTTAACGGTGTTATCCGCGCTGGCAAGTATTACCTCGCGACTGGGGCTGGTGGGAACCTTCTCCACCTCCTACAGCGAGCCCTTTACCACGGCACGGCAGTTCGCCAGCCTCGACCACCTGAGCAACGGACGTGCGGGCTGGAACGTGGTGACTTCGCCGCTGGAAGGTTCAGCGAAGAACTTTTCCCGCGAAAAACACCCGGAACATGCGCTGCGCTATCGCATTGCCGATGAGTATCTCGACGTGGTGAAAGGGCTGTGGAATTCCTGGGAAGAGGATGCCTTTATCCGTAATAAAGAGAGCGGTCAGTTTTTTGACCCGGCTAAACTGCACACTCTGAATCATCACGGGGATTTCTTCCAGGTCGCCGGGCCGCTCAATATTGGTCGCACGCCGCAAGGACGTCCGGTTGTCTTTCAGGCCGGTGCGTCGGATGACGGGAAAAAACTGGCGGCAAAACATGCCGACGCCATTTTTACCCACCATGACACCTTCGAAGAAGCAAAAGCGTTTTATCGCGACGTGAAGCAGCAGCTGGAAACGAACGGTCGGCGCGCGTCAGATTTGCATATTTTCCAGGGCGTCAGCGTCATCGTTGGCAACGATGCCGAAGACGTGGAAAACCAGTACCAGACTACGGCGGCGCTGGTGTCGATTAACGATGCCCTTAATTACCTCGGACGTTATTTTGAGCATCACGATTTTAGTCAGTACCCGCTCGACGAGCCGTTCCCGGATATCGGCGATTTAGGGAAAAACAGCTTCCGCAGCACCACCGATGAAATTAAGCGTAACGCCCGCGAACGCAACTTAACCCTGCGTCAGGTGGCGCTGGAAGCCGCGTCGCCGCGCCCGCGTTTTTCCGGCACGCCGGAAGAGGTTGCAGACGGCCTTCAGGCCTGGTTTGAAGGCTATGCCGCAGACGGCTTCATCATTCAGGGCGGCACGCCGGATACCTTCCCGCGCTTTGTTGACCAGGTAGTGCCCGTTTTGCAGGCCCGCGGCCTGTTCCGTACCGACTATCCCGGCACCACGTTGCGCGACAGCTTAGGTCTGGATCAACCGAAAAACACGTTCACACAACAATAAAAGAGAACACCGCTATGCAGAAAACATCGCTTATTCTGGCGCTCGCGCTGGCCTTTACCCCTGTCGTCCGGGCAGAGAATGTCACGATTAACGGCACTGGCGTGAGTATTGAGGCCAATAAAACGCCGATCAACACCGTCAAAAACGGTGATGCGGTGGCGCAGCTACCGAAGGATTATCGCTTTGCCGTACCCGGGAAATTTACCGTGGCGGTGGCGGGGCTGAATCAACCGCCGCTCACGGTTTTCTCCGATGACAACAAAACGCTGTTGGGAAGCGAGGTCGACGTCGCTCGCCTGGTGGCTGACAGCCTCGGGCTGGAGCTGAACGTGGTGCCGACCTCGTGGGAAGACTGGCCGCTGGGCGTGGCGTCCGGAAAATACGATGCCGCCATCAGCAATATTACCGTCACCAAAGCGCGCAAAGAGAAGTTTGATTTCGCCACCTACCGTAAGGACTCCCTCGGTTTCTACGTGAAATCGACCAGCCCGATTACCTCGCTTAAAAAAGCAGAGGACATCGCCGGGCTCAGGATTATTGTGGGCTCCGGTACCAATCAGGAAGCCATTCTGCTGGCATGGAATGCCGAGAACCTCAAGAAGGGGCTAAAACCCTTTACTCCGATCTACACCAAAGACGATGCGGCGCAAACGCTGGCGCTGCAGTCCGGGCGCGCGGATGCCTACTTTGGCCCGAACGTGATTGGCGCGTGGAAAGCGGCGCTCAACGGCAAAACCAAACTCGTCGGCAGCGTGGACGGCGGCTGGCCGAAAGCGGCGCATATCGCGGTCACGCTGAGAAAAGGCAGCGGCCTGGTCGAGCCGGTGCAAACCGCGCTTAATGGCGTAATCAAAAACGGCGATTACGACAAAGTACTAAACCGCTGGGGAGAAGGGGTTGAGCGCATTGCTCATTCCGAGGTAAACCCGGCAGGTCTGGGAGATTAAGGAGGCGCTATGCGTGAACAATTTCGTGATGTTTCGCCGGAAGATGCCGAACTGCAGCCGATTATCGAGGGACTGTTCGGTGAATATGCCGCCCGCTACGGCGACTACTTCTCTAAGGACGCGGAAGTTGAGCTCACGGCGTGGTATTTGGCGCCACAGGGGCTGTTTATCGTGCTGGAACGTGACGAGAAGATTATCGCCACCGGTGCGTACAAACCCTTTGATGAACGGACCGCCGAAATTAAACGCATCTGGACGGACAAATCCCTGCGTCAGCAGGGGCTTGCTGCCCGCGTGGTGCAGGAACTGGAGCGCAGGGCGGTGCTGGCGGGTTACAGCCAGATCTACCTGACGACCGGTTTTCGTCAACCGGAAGCGGTGCGGCTCTATCTCAGCCAGGGATACCAGCCGCAGTTCGATCTCACCCGTGACCCGGAAGAGTACAGCCAGCCGCCGTTTGACGGTCGGCTGCGTTTCACCAAAACGCTGGTACGCGAAGCGTTCAGTAAAACCGCATGAGGAACGACGATGAGCAACGTTGAAACCATTAAGGTGGTCCCGGCGCGTTATCCGCTGCGGACCGTCGGCGCCGTGGTGGCCCTGTTTATCCTGGCCGTTGTGATCCAGTCCGTGGCCTTTAACCCGCGCTGGGAGTGGGCGGTGTTTGCCCGCTGGTTCTTTGACCCGGTGATCCTCGCAGGTGTCGGGCAGACCCTGCTGCTGACCCTGATCGGCACTGCGCTGAGCGTGGTGATTGGCGGCCTGCTGGCCCTGGCGAGACTCTCTTCCTCCTGGCTGTTAAGCAGCCTGGCGTGGGGATACATCTGGTTGTTCCGCTCGCTGCCGCTCATAGTCGTGCTGATCATCCTCTACAACTTCTCCTATCTCTACGACACGCTCTCGATCGGCGTACCGTTCACCCGCATCACCTGGGGCAGTTTTGAAACCATCAACGTGCTCGGGCAATTTTCTACCGCGGTGGTGGGGTTAACCCTCGTTCAGAGTGCCTATACCGCCGAGATCATTCGTGGCGGATTCCTCGGGGTCGATCACGGCCAGTATGAGGCCGCCGCCGCGCTCGGCCTGCCCGCATGGCGTCGCACGGTGCGGATCATTCTGCCCCAGGCGCTGCGTACCATATTGCCGTCGGGGTTCAATGAAATTATCAGTCTCGCCAAGGGTACGGCGATGGTGTATGTCCTGGCGATGCCGGAGCTGTTCTATACCATCCAGATGATCTACAACCGCACGCAGGAGGTGATCCCGCTGCTGATGGTCGGTGCCGCGTGGTACCTGGCGATCACCACCGTTCTGTCCGCTATCCAGTATGGTGTTGAGCGCGGGCTCGCCCGCAGCGAACGCCGCTCCGCCGTGAACCAGAACAGCGCCACCCGTCGTAGCCGCGCTGTCACCACCACGCCTGCACAGGAGCCCGTCCATGCAAGCCTCTCCTGAAGGACATATTTCAATTACCGGCGTCAGCAAATATTTTGGCCGCCATAAAGCGCTCGACAACGTCACGCTTGAGATCCCGCCGGGCTCCGTAACGGTGATCCTCGGACCGTCCGGCTCGGGTAAATCGACGCTGCTACGCACCATTAACCACCTGGAGCGCGTCGACGAAGGCTTCATCCAGATCGACGGGGACTACATTGGCTACCGTCGTCAGGGTGACAGGCTTTACGAACTGAAAGAGAACGAGATCCTCAAGCAGCGCGTCAACGTGGGCTACGTGTTTCAGAACTTCAATCTCTTTCCGCATCTCACGGTGCTGGAAAATCTGATTGAGGCGCCCATCGCGCATAAAAAGCTCAGCAGGAAAGAGGCGGTGGAAAGGGCATATAGCCTGCTGGATGTGGTGGGGCTGAGGGATAAAGCGGACGCCTGGTCCCGCCATCTCTCCGGCGGCCAGCAGCAGCGCATTGCCATTGCCCGTGCGCTGGCGCTGCGTCCGCGCGTAATGCTGTTTGACGAGCCTACCTCGGCGCTGGATCCGGAGCTGGTGGGGGAAGTCCTGGACGTCATCAAAAAGCTGGCCCGCTCTGGCACCACGCTGGTGGTGGTCACGCATGAGATCGGATTTGCCCGGGAAGTGGCGGATCAGGTGGTATTTATGGTCGACGGGAAAATTGTGGAGCAGGGCAACAGCGACGACGTTTTAAACCGTCCGTCGCACCCGCGAACGCGCCAGTTCCTCTCTAAAGTGCTGTAAGGAGCGCAGATGAAATATGGATGTCTGGTTGGGTTGTTCTTCACGACGGTGAGCCACGCCGGGATTGATGTGCAGGCCAACGAGCAGCCGCTGCCGGTGACGGTGGATCGGCAGGCGGTGGCGAAGATCCCCGCAAACTACAGGTTTGTTGAGCCGGGAACGCTTACGGTTGCCGTTTCCATGCTGAACTCTCCACCGCTGGCGCTGCTGGCCAGCGACAATCGCACGCGCATCGGCAGCGATCCGGATATCGCCCGCCTGCTGGCGGGTAGCCTGGGGCTCAAGCTGAAGCTGATACCGACGGCGTGGGAAGACTGGCCGCTGGGGATCGCCTCCGGACGCTACGACGTGGCGCTGGTGAACATTGCGGTGACCGAACAGCGTAAAGAGAAGTTTGATTTTGCGACCTACCGCGTCGATTCGCTGGCGTTCTCGGTGAAATCCACCAGCGAGATTCAGTCGATCAAAAGCCCGGAAGATCTGGCCGGGAAAAAGGTGATTGTCGGCTCGGGGACCAATCAGGAGCGCATCCTGCTGGGCTGGAACGAGGAGAACAAAAAGGCGGGACGCGAACCTGCGCTGCCGGTCTATCTCCACGACGATGCCTCGGGCAATCTCTATATTCAGTCTGGCCGGGCGGATGTGTTATTTGGTCCGCAGTCGGTTTCGTCCTGGAAAGCGGCGCTCACCGGAAAAACGCGCGTCGTGGGGTTAGGCCCAAAGAAAGCCTTTGTCGCCACGACCACGAAAAAGGGGAATGGGCTGGTGTACGCCCTGCAGGCCGCGCTGGACGGGGCGATTGCGCGGGGTGAGTACCAGAAGGTGCTGGCGCGCTGGGGTGAACAGGGCGAAGCGGTCACGCAGTCGGAGGTCAACCCGCCTGGGATAACCTACTAATGGTGCTCTACACTTAGGGTTTTCATCCCTGAGGGGGCAACATGATGAAACTTTATGGCGTACCCGGCTGGGGCTCGACAATCAGTGAAGTGATGCTGACCCTGGCCGATATCCCTTATCAGTTTGTGAACGTGGACGGGTTTGACCAGCCTGGTCCGCAGCGTGAGTTGCTGCAAAAGCTCAATCCGCTGTGTCAGGTGCCCACGCTGGCGCTGGAAAATGGCGCCATCATGACCGAAACGGCGGCGATTGCCCTGATGGTACTCGACCGCTGTCCCGATCTTGCGCCGCCCGTGGGGCAGGTCGAACGCCAGCAGTTTCAGCGTTTGCTTATCTGGTTTGTGGCTAACGTCTATCCCACTTTTACGTTTGCAGATTATCCCGAACGCTGGGCGCCCGACGCACCGGAACAGTTGCAGAAAAACTGCATTGCGTACCGGAAATCCCTCTATTTATGGTTCGAAAGTCAGCTTAAAGCCGCGCCGTTTGCATTGGGAGAACGACTGACGCTGCTGGATGTGTATATTGCCGTGGCGCGCACCTGGGGGGCTCGTCACGACTGGTTTGCTGCCAATACCCCGAAATTTACGGCGATCGCCGATACCGTCTGTCAGCTGCCAGAACTGCACAAGGTGTTAAAGGCAAATACTATTATCTGATAACGTGAAGCGCTCAACCACAACAGGAAACCTGCATATGCCACACGTAGATATCAAATACTTTCCCCGCGATCTCAATGACGAACAAAAAACCGCGCTGGCGGCCGATATTGCCGAAGTGATTACGCGCCATCTTAACAGTAAAGACCGTTCCATTTCGGTAGCGCTGAATGAAGTTCAGGAAGCAGACTGGAAAGCCAAGGTCTGGGATACCGAGATCGCCCCGAAGATGGATGACCTGATTAAGAAACCGGGATATTCAATGTAAGTTTTATGCCGGGTGGCCGCTTCGTCTTACCCGGCTTTGTCTGCCTCTCCAGCCTTCTTTCCGCAAAAAACGATAAAAATAAGTTTAATCTTATCCGGTACACTTTACGTTCCTGACTGACATTTTATAAATCCTTAGGAAAGATCGACAACAGAATCAATTAAGGACAGCAACGTTAAAGGATAATTTTCTCATGACAAAATTACCCCGGTTTTCACCTGCCTTTTTCCATCCTCGATACTGGCTAAGCTGGACAGGCATCGCCGCGCTATGGCTCATTATGCTACTGCCTTATCCGCTGTTATTCAGAATTGGACATCGCCTCGGGCGGCTGGCTATGCGCCTTCTCTCTCGCCGCGTGGCGATTGCCCGCCGCAACCTTGAGCTATGCTTCCCGCAGATGAAAGCAGAGGAGCGTGAAGCCTTGCTGCAGCGTAACTTTGAATCCGTGGGGATGGGGGTAATTGAAACCGGCATGGCGTGGTTCTGGCCCGAGTGGCGGGTGCGTAAATGCTTTACCGTGTGCGGGTATGAGCATATGGAGCAGGCCAGGGCGCAAGGAAAGGGCGTGGTGCTGGTTGGCATGCATTTTCTCACCCTTGAACTGGGCGCGCGGATTTTTGGCATGCTCAACCCGGGGATTGGGGTTTATCGTCCGAATAATAATGCGTTGCTGGACTGGCTTCAGACGCGCGGGCGTCTGCGTTCTAATAAAACCATGCTGGACCGTCATGATTTAAAAGGCATGATCCGCGCCCTGAAGCAGAATGAGATTCTGTGGTACGCCCCGGATCACGACTATGGCAAGGCTAACAGCGTGTTTGCACCCTTCTTTGCTGTCCCGGATGCCGCAACTACGGCAGGAAGCTATATGCTGGTAAAAAGCGCTCAGCCCGCCGTGATTCCGTTCGTGCCGCGTCGCAGGGCGGACGGAACCGGTTACGAACTGATTATTCTTGAGGATATCAGCGCGTCGTTGCAGGGTGCTGACAAAGAGACGGTTGCAACGCAGATGAACAGGGCTATCGAGCGAGCCGTGCTGATGGCACCGGAGCAGTATATGTGGCTCCACCGACGCTTCAAAACGCGCCCGGAAGGCCAGCCGGACAGGTACGCCCGCCGCAAGAGCGTGGCATCGCGAGCGGATATTCTCTCCGCCGACGAGCTTACTGACCGCTCGGGCGTCCAGCACTAAGGGAGCATCCTGCCCTCACCATGCGGTGAGGGCCTGCGGTACGGCGCATAGTCCGCAGGCCACCAGGGCTGCTGTCGAGTATCTACAGTGGCGAGAGATAACAACATGACCGGAAAATTGCGGCCAGCTTTTTTACCGCGTCTTCTATTTCCCTTTCGGTGTAAGCGGCAAATCCCATTAAAAAACCGGTGGATACCGGGCTGCCTGCATATAAGCCGGTAAGTCCTAATATATCAATATCAGCGCGACGGGCCGCGGCGGCAATATCCTTCTCGGATAACCCGTGCCTCAGGTGGCAAGGCATCTGCATGCCACCCGCTGGCGTTGCGTACACAACATAATCAGAAAGATACTCGTCCATCAGGCTGGCCAGTTTGTCGCGACGAGCAACATAAACGTTCCTCATCTTGCGAATATAGGCACCAAAATGGCCCCCCTCCAAAAATTTAGCCAGCGTCAGTTGAGTGATTGATGCGGTATGGCCGTCCATTAATGTCCTGGCCATGGTAAAGGGCTCGGTCAGTTCTGAGGGGACGATCATGTACGCAATACGTAGCCCGGGGAACAGCGACTTGGTGAACGTGCCGATATAAATTGTCCGGTTGTAAGCATCCAGCCCCTGAAGGCAGGCCATAGGCTTTCCTTCATAGTGAAACTCACTGTCATAGTCATCCTCAATGATCCAGGCGGCGTGACGGTTTGCCCAGTCAATGACGGCCAGTCGTCGGTCAAGAGAGAGTGTCACCCCGGTTGGATACTGATGAGAAGGGGTAAGGTAGATAGCTCTGGCAGGTTCGGTTAGCGAATTAAGTGCGCCAACGGATATGCCTTTTTCATCAAGAGGAACCGGGACAGGGTGCAGTCCGGCAGCCTTAAACGCTTTGTGTGCCCCTTGATAGGTGGGATCTTCAATGACAATACTCTCCCCGTTGTCCAGCAGCACGTGTGAACAGAGCGCTAGCGCCTGTTGAGAACTTGTCAGAACGATCACCTGTTCTGCACTCGCACGTGTCCCGCGCTCAAGATTGACATATTCCGCGATGGCCCGCCGTAAGCGCTCCATGCCCTGCGGTGGACTTTGCTCCAGTATTTTGTGCTGATATTCCTTCAGGACCTGCCGCTGAAGACGCTCCCAGGTTGGAATGGGGAACAGGCGGGTTTCGGGGATACCGGGCGCCAGCGGACGTGGCGAAGAAAACTCGCGGATCCCGCCACTTTCATAGATGACCTTTCCACGGGCGCTAAGTTTTGCTTTTCGTGTTTCCGCGGTTGGCGGATGCTGTCGGGAACGAGGTTTTAAAAACCGGGCGCTGGAAGAGACGAAGCTCCCTCTGCCTGTTTGCCGCTCAATAAAACCTTCTGCATGCAGGCTGGAATAGGCTGCTTCAACCGTATCCCGCGAAACATTCAATGAGGTAGCCAGCGCACGTGAAGCAGGAAGCGCCTTACCGTGCGATAAGGTCCCTTCAAGTATCAATGTGCGTATCGCTCTCTGGATCCTTTCATGAAGCGGTAGTGAACCGTTTGCAGGGTCGGAAATCCATGCCTTAACCGTTTCAAGCTGCGCGTGCTTAAACATTATGTTGTCCACGTTTCCCTCTGTGTCCCTTGATTCTAAAGCAATATTGCATGCAGCAGGATGAAAAATTGGTCTGCCTTTGTGATGAGAATTGGCGGGGCAAAACGGGCCATTCAGCGAATACACTCTTCCTGAAACAAATACGGGATAAGCACAGAGGCAATATGAATAATACGAGCGTGACCATTGAGGCAGTTAAAGAACGTGATTTTGAAAGCTGGATGCCACTATGGAGAAAATATCAGGAATTTTACAACGTCGATCTATCCGGGGCAGTGACAGAACGAACCTGGCAACGATTTTTCAGCCCCGTTGAGCCAGTATTCTGCGTAGTGGCACTATGCAATGGAGAGGTGGTGGGGTTTGCGCATTATCTTTTTCACCGTTCGACCTGGTCCGAGAGCGATTATTGCTACCTCGAAGATTTATATGTCAGCGATGCAGCAAGGGGCAAACACACGGGCAAACAGTTAATAGAATATGTGCAGAGAGAAGCAAGAAAACATCACGCCAGCCATCTTTACTGGCATACGCATGAAGCCAATTATCGCGCGCAACGATTGTACGACTGGATTGCGAAAAAAAGCGGGATGATTGAATATCGTATGCACGTAAGATAAATCCCTTCGCTGTCCGTGTGCCCCTTAAAAACTTTAAGGGGCATTAAACCAGACGTACTCTTATCATTTAGCCTGCAAAAGTATCTCCATCAACCCTGGAAAACGGGTATCCAGGTCGTCTCTTCGCAAAGAAATCATGTTTTCTCGTCCCTGCGGACGCTGCCAGATGACGCCGCTGTCCCGCAATACGCGCCAGTGGTGGGTCATGGTGGATTTCACCACATCTTCCGGGCGCAGCGCGTTACAGCTGAGTTCGCCGCCGTCGGCAAGTCGGCGGATAATTGACAGCCGGAGCGGGTTGCCGAGGGCAAACAGCACATTTTCCAGCAGTATTTGTTCTGTTTCAGGGTGGTTTGGGATCATCGTTTTCCTGCGTATGGCGTCAGATTGAGCTATATCAACAATAGGTCAACCCGTAAAAAATAGTTCGATAATACTCGTACAATAGGACTATTATAGCAAACGAACGAATACACGACCATCCCGGTCGTCACAGACAAGTCAGAAAGACTTAAGGAAATAGTATGCCCCGACCCATCCCTCTCGAACGTTATCGCAACATCGGTATCTCCGCGCATATCGATGCCGGTAAAACAACCACCACTGAGCGCATCCTGTTTTATACCGGGATGAGCCATAAGCTGGGTGAAGTACACGATGGCGCGGCAACCACTGACTGGATGGCGCAGGAGCAAGAGCGCGGGATCACGATTACCTCCGCGGCGGTCAGCTGCTTCTGGCCAGGCATGGACAGAGGGTTTGAACCGCACCGGATCAACATCATCGACACCCCGGGGCACGTGGATTTCACCATTGAGGTCGAACGTTCCATGCGCGTGCTCGACGGCGCGGTCATGGTGTATGACTCCGTGGGTGGCGTGCAGCCACAGTCGGAAACCGTCTGGCGTCAGGCGAACAAATACAAAGTTCCTCGCATTGCGTTTGTTAACAAAATGGACCGTCCGGGGGCCGATTTCTTCCGCGTGGTGCGGATGATGCAGGAACGCCTGAAGGCCAACCCGGTGCCGATTGTGATTCCGGTTGGCGCGGAAGAGCACTTCACTGGCGTGGTGGATCTCATCAAGATGCGCACCATTTTGTGGGACGATGCCACTCAGGGCATGGTGTTTACCTATGCACCCGTGCCGGATGATCTCGTCAGTACCGCCCAGGAATGGCGGGAAAAAATGGTCTCAGCCGCGGCGGAAGCCAGCGATGAGCTGATGGATAAGTACCTTGAAACGGGAGATCTGACGGAAGCGGACATGATTAAAGGCCTGCGTATCCGCACCATTTCTGGCGAAATCCAACCGATGCTGTGCGGCAGCGCGTTCAAAAACAAAGGCGTGCAGCGCATGCTTGATGCGGTGATTGAGCTGATGCCGTCCCCGCTGGACGTGCCGGCCATTGATGGTGTGGATGAAAAAGGGCAGCACGCGGAGCGTCATCCGAGCGATGATGAGCCGTTCTCCGCCCTGGCATTCAAGCTGATGAGCGACCCGTATGTCGGGCAACTGACCTTTATCCGCGTTTACTCTGGCGTGCTGCGTAAAGGTGATGCGGTCTATAACCCGGTGAAAGGAAAAAAAGAGCGCATCGGGCGTATCGTGCTGATGCACGCCAACGACCGTCACGAGGTGGATGAACTGCGCGCCGGGGACATCGCGGCCTGCGTTGGGCTGAAAGACGTGACCACCGGTGATACGCTGACCGACCCGAACGCCGTCATCACGCTTGAACGCATGGAGTTCCCGGATCCGGTTATCTCGCTGGCGATCGAACCGAAAACCAAAGGCGATCAGGAGAAAATGGGGATCGCGCTGCAGCGTCTGGCAGCGGAAGATCCGTCGTTCCGTCTGCATACTGACGAAGAGTCCGGTCAGACCATTATTTCCGGAATGGGTGAGTTACACCTGGAGATTATCGTCGACCGTATGAAGCGTGAGTTTGGCGTCGAGGCGAACATTGGTCGTCCACAGGTGACCTACCGTGAAACCCTGCGTAAGGCGGTGAAGGATATCGAAGGTAAGTTTGTCCGTCAGTCCGGTGGTAAAGGGCAGTACGGCCATGTTGTCCTGAGCCTGGAGCCGACAGAACCTGGCAGTGGCTTTACGTTTGAGGATGCGACAAAGGGCGGCGTGGTGCCACGCGAGTATATCCCGTCCGTTGAGAAAGGGCTGCGGGAGGCGATGAACAGCGGTGTGCTGGCGGGCTATCCGGTTGTCGATGTTAAAGCGACGCTGACGTTTGGCTCGTACCACGATGTCGACTCGTCTGAGATGGCGTTCCGCATGGCGGCAATCCTTGGTTTCAAAGAGGGCGCTCGCAGGGCGGATCCGGTGATTCTTGAGCCGATCATGCACGTGGAGGTGGAAACACCGGAAGAGTACGCCGGTAACATCATGGGCGATCTCTCCTCCCGACGCGGCATGGTGCAGGGCATGGAAGAGCAGTACGGCAGCCAGATTATCCGCGCTGACGTGCCGCTGGCCGAGATGTTTGGCTACGCCACGACATTACGCTCGATGTCCCAGGGACGCGCGACGTATACGATGGAGTTCCATCATTTTGCGGAAGCACCGCGGAATGTTGCGGATGAGATTATTTCGAAGCGCGCGAAGAGTTAATGAAGTGCACATGGTAGTCCCTGGGCTACCATGTGTCTTTTCCTTGTATCATCTTTTACTTAATCAGCGTTGCCGATCGGATTTTCCATTTACCTTTCTCCTGAACGAGACAATCTGCCACAACGTGATCTTGTTTTTTACCAAACGCGATATAAACGTTTGTGCAAACCGCATCAAACTCAGAATGCAAGACGGTGATCTGATTCCAGTCTTCGTCCCAATCCTGAGACTTGATGAACATATCCGCATCGGGCATATCTTTTTCGTTGCTGTCGCCTGAGTACATTTTTTTAATTGCTGCAATTGTTCCTGAGGTAACGTAATCATTCATGATGTCGGGATTCAGTACTGGCGGTTTATTCTGATTTAACTGCGCGATATACCACTGATTGAATTTAAGCGCAGCCTGTTCCGGTGCAGAGATGCTCTCTGCGACCGCGAAAGGAGACAGGGCGAAAAGAACAAAGAAGAGTATTTTCATTAGTCGTGCCTGAACAGTTCATAATGGGGTTGCATAGTACGGTATGCTTGCCCTGGATACAGGGTGCGTTGTATGAAATCGCTAATCCACTGCTGACCATCGTATATGCAAACGTGCCCGCTATCGTGACCAACAATATTCTGAATAACGGCTACGTCTCCGGCGTGGGGTTGATCATACACTAAGCGGAAACCCGCATTGACCAATGTCCGTCCCATATCTTTTGCCAGACGCGTATTGGGAATCTTTAATCTCCCACCCATTCTGATTGCTTCGGTGACGTAGTGAGCACAATAACCCGTGCTCTTCGGTTGTGCGTGCGATTTCGCATAGGAGATTGCGCCTTCTTTATTCCATGACATTGATATTTCCTCAATAAGAGTTTGCATCCGCAGCAACTCCAGAAATATCCTCCGATTTACAGGATTATGATAAACATAAAATGTCATAGAAAATTATTATAATTTAATGCAATGACATTGATGAATTCAATCCAGAGCCTTCACCATCTTCCCGCTCGTCACAAACGTCCCGGCCCCAAGATGATGCAGCGTATTCAGTTTATCCCCGTCAAACTGCCAGCGTCCGGCGACGAACGCGCGCTCATCTGCTGCCGCCGAAACCACTTCGCCAAACAATGTGTCATATTTTTCCGCCGCGGAGGTAACGGGTAATAACCGACACTCCATCCACGCCAGACATTTTTCTTCGATAACCGGCAGGCCGAGTTCAGGGCCGTTTACGACCGGAATGCCGTAGCAGTTGAATTTGTCCTCGTCGCGCCCGCTGACGCTGCCGACCGCGTAAGTCCAGTTGGCCGCCGCTACTCCGGGAATGACAATCCCAAACTTCCCGCTGCGCTCAATCAGCTCGCGCGACCAGGTACTTTTGTCCACCACGATAGCGATGCGCGGCGGTTCAAACTCCACGGGCATTGACCATGCGGCGGCCATCACGTTGCGTCTGTCGAGAGATTCGTCCCGACTGGTAATCAGTACGGTAGGACCGTGGTTCAGCAGGCGGCTGGCATGCCGTAATTCAACAGGGCGAAAGTGGCTCATAGGATCTCCTCATCTACACGATGAGTATGGCGAAAAAGCACGTAAATCAAAATGAATGCGCAAAATTAGTTTATAAACAGAACATCACAATCAAAGGAAACTGATGCATGTCCCCATTTCTGACTGGCTATTTCGCGCGTATCGGCTGGACGCAACCCACACGGGTAGATATCGAAACCCTGCGCGCGCTGCATTTACACCACAACTGCGCCATTCCATTCGAAAATATTGATGTCGTCCTGCCGCGCGAAATTCATCTTGAAGATCAATGTCTGGAGGACAAACTGGTGATCGCGCGCCGCGGGGGATATTGCTTTGAGCAAAACGGTCTGTTTGAGCGAGTTTTGCGTGACGTCGGGTTTACGGTGCGCAGCGTGCTCGGGCGCGTGGTCCTGGCGAATCCGTCGCAGATGCCGCCGCGTACGCACCGCCTGCTGCTGGTCGAGCTTTCCGGTGAACGCTGGATTGCAGACGTTGGGTTTGGCGGCCAGACGCTGACGGCGCCGATTCGTCTGCTGGCTAACGAAGAACAGGAAACGCCGCACGGGCAGTATCGTCTGCTGAGCGAGGGGAACGACTGGGTGCTGCAGTTCCGCCATCATGAACACTGGCAGTCGATGTATCACTTTGACCTGACGACGCAATATTTCAGTGATTATGTTATGGGGAACTTCTGGTCGGCGCACTGGCCGCAATCGCATTTCCGCCATCATCTGTTGATGTGCCGCCATCTGCCGGACGGCGGTAAGCTGACGCTGACCAACTTCAACTTCACCCACTGGCAGAATGGCCATGTGGAGGAGCAGATCCATTTGCCGGATGCAGAGGCGCTGTATCAGCTGATGCAGTCGCGGTTTGGTCTTGGGGTTGACGATCCGAAGCACGGCTTTACACTAGCAGAATTGACGGCGGTGATGGCGGGGTTTGATACGCATCCGCAGGCAGGAAAATAGCCCGGTGGCGGCTACGCCTTACCGGGCCTACATGGGTTCGAACGTAGGTCGGGTGAGGCGCAGCCGCCACCCGACAACATAAAAGGCATACTGATATGGAAATCTTGATTCGGAATAAATTTAGTTCTGTGGGAATGTTGCTCGGTGTTATTGCGCTGCTTCTCTCCTTAGCTCAGTTCACCCTCGGTCCGTTTTCTTCAAAGTCGACAGCACTTGAAGTTGTTGTGGCTGAAAAGGTTTCGGCAGTAAAAAAAGGAATAATGGCTGGTTTAAAAGGAGAGCAGCCGATCGTTGAGACGAAAAAGAAACCAGTAGATATCGACCGGTTACTGATCGCCAGCGGAATAGTGTTGTCTTTCTTGTCCCTTGGACTTGCTTTCATTAGTGGTCTGCGTAAAGAGAACAAATGGACCGTGAGTGGGGCACTCTTTTTTTCCGGGGCCACGATCGCTTTTCATGCGGCGTTACTGGCTTTTAGTCTCATCATTGCGGTTTTAGTTCTGATGTTAGTTGTTTCAATCATAAGCGGAAGCACTCCGTTCTGACCTTATAGCCCGGTGGCGGCTACGCCTTACCGGGCCTGCAAGGGCTCGAACGTAGGGCGGGTAAGGCGTAGCCGCCACCCGACACACTCAGCGGCGCGATCTCACCACCTGATACCGCCGGGTAAAATACTCAAACGGCGCGCTCCAGACGTGGACCAGGCGGGTGAACGGGAAGATAAGGAAGATCGTCATTCCCAGCACCAGATGTACGCGGAAGATCGGTGCTACGCCGCTTAACATCTCCGACGAGCCGCCCTTAAACGTCACGATCCCCTGTGCCCAGCCGACCAGCTTCATCATCTCGCTTCCGTCCGGATACTGAGCGGAGAACGGAATGGTCGACAGCCCAAGAATGCACTGGATCAGCAGGATACTCATGATGATGATATCCGGCGTGGTGGACGTTGCACGCACGCGCTGGTTGAACAGGCGGCGGATCAGCAGCATTGACCCACCGATGAGTGTCAGCACGCCGCAAATCCCGCCCGCAATCATAGCCAACTGCTGTTTAACCGCGACGGGCAAAAACCAGGCATACATCCAGTGCGGGGTTAACATGCCGAACAGGTGGCCGAAGAAAATCCCCAGGATCCCGATGTGAAACAGGTTAGAAGCCCAGTTCATACCGCGTTTGCTGAGCATCTGGCTCGACGAGGCGCGCCAGGTGTACTGCCCGTAGTCGTAACGCAGCCAGCTGCCGAGGAAAAAAACGGTGGCGCAGATGTAGGGGTAAATGTCATAGAAAAACACGTTCAGGTAATGTGTCATTTTGGGCCTCCGGCACTGACGTCCACGTACTGCGGCGCGACGTCCTGGCTAAAGCGTCGTTGATAGTGCTGCATCGGCGAGCTGTCGCACGATGTGGCGTTGTCTTCGATAAACTTCACCTGTTCCTCTTCCCACACGGCATCCAGCGCCTGGCGGGTGTCGTCGCGTTTCTCGCCTGACACCTGTTGAGTGACACTGTCACTTGAAAGGCGGCTTCCGGCGAGGGCGAGCAGGGCGTCAAACAGCTGATAATGCGCCACGCCGCGCTGTTTCAGACGACCGCCAACCAGGGCGAGGATTGGCGCGACGTTCTGCAATCCCTCACGCGCTTCGTCGTCGGTTACGATGCTGAGATATTCCAGATAGAGCGGCAGGTAATCCGGTAGTTCACGGCAGTCCAGCACCAGGCCCGCTTTTTCATACTGACTCATCAGGTCAACCATCGCCTGGCCGCGATCGCGGGATTCGGCGTGAACGTGCTCGAACAGCAGCAGCGAGGTCGCGCGCCCGCGTTCGAACACTTCACACCACTCGGCCTGTTTATCCAGCAGCGGGGCGCTCAGGTGCTGTCGAGCAAACGGCAGCAGCATGGGCGCGTCCTGCGCAATCAACGAGAGCGCTTCATCACGGTTCTCCCACAGCGTGTCATCGGGATACTCAATCAGCAGCGCGACGATCTTGAGGATCTGCATTATTCTCCCTCCCCATGTTCGCGCACCTCGGTAATGTTGATGGCATCGATGCGGCTGCTGTTGAAGAGGTTGAATTTGGTGTCGGAGCCGTGGCAACCGTCACCAAAGGTGAAGCCGCAGCCGTTTTTCTCCGGGAACGCGTCGCGCGCCATTTCACGGTGGCTGGTGGGGATCACGAAGCGATCTTCGTAATTCGCAATAGCCAGATAGCGGTACATCTCCTCAACCTGCGCTTCGGTCAGGCCGACTTCTTCGATGGCGCGAGTATCGGTCACGCCTTCCACGGTCTGGGAGCGTTTGTAGTGGCGCATCGCCATCATACGTTTCAGAGCACGCAGCACCGGGCCTGGGTCACCTGCGCTAAGCATATTTGCCAGATACTGCACCGGGATGCGCAGGCTTTCGACAGCAGGCAGTACGCCATCACTCTGCGGCAGGCCGCCGGCATCCGCGTAGGACTGAATCGGTGACAGCGGTGGCACGTACCAGACCATCGGCAGGGTGCGGTATTCCGGGTGCAGCGGCAGAGCCAGCTTCCAGTCCATCGCCATTTTATAAACAGGCGATTTTTGCGCTGCCTCAATGACGTTCGCCGGAATGCCCTGTTTCAGCGCTTCTTCGATGACCGCCGGATCGTGCGGGTTCAAGAACACGTCGCACTGACGTTCGTACAGATCGGTTTCGTGCTCGGTGCTGGCCGCTTCTTCAATGCGGTCCGCGTCGTACAGCAGCACGCCGAGATAGCGAATGCGCCCGACGCAGGTTTCTGAGCAAACGGTCGGCTGGCCGGACTCAATGCGTGGGTAGCAGAAGATGCATTTCTCGGATTTACCGCTCTTCCAGTTGAAGTAGATTTTCTTGTACGGGCAACCGCTGATGCACAAACGCCAGCCGCGGCACTTGTCCTGATCGATCAGCACAATGCCGTCCTCTTCGCGCTTGTAGATGGCACCGCTCGGGCAGGTGGCGACGCAGCTCGGGTTCAGACAATGCTCGCACAGGCGCGGCAGGTACATCATGAAGGTATTTTCAAACTGGCCGTACATCTCCTTCTGGATCTTCTGAAAGTTGCGGTCGCGGGCGCGCTTTTCGAACTCACCGCCCAGCAGCTCCTCCCAGTTAGGCCCCCAGACGATTTTATCCATCCGCTTGCCGTCAATCAGCGAGCGAGGGCGGGCTGTAGGGAGATGATCGCCCTCCGGGGCGCGATGCAGGTCCTGATAATCAAAGGTGAAGGGTTCATAGTAATCGTCAATTTGCGGCAGAACAGGGTTAGCGAAAATTTTCGACAGAACGCCCATTTTGCCGCCGAGACGCGGGGTCAGTTTGCCGTGGATCCCTCGGATCCAGCCGCCTTGCCACTCATCCTGGTCTTCCCAGTTTTTTGGATAGCCAATGCCCGGCTTGGTTTCGACGTTGTTGAACCACGCATATTCCATGCCTTCACGCCCGGTCCAGACGTTCTTACAGGTGACCGAGCAGGTGTGGCAGCCGATGCATTTATCGAGATTCAGAACCATGCCAACCTGTGAGCGTATTTTCATTTTTTCGTCTCCTGTACCTGATCCCGACCTTCGCCATCCAGCCAGTTAATATTTTTCATTTTGCGGATCATGATGAATTCGTCGCGGTTCGAGCCGACGGTGCCGTAATAGTTAAAGCTGTACGCCAGCTGCGCATAGCCGCCGATCATGTGCGTCGGTTTCGGGCAGACGCGGGTAACGGAGTTGTGGATCCCCCCGCGCCGGCCGGTCACTTCAGAGCCCGGAATGTTCAGAATGCGCTCCTGAGCGTGGTACATCATGGTCATGCCCGGCGGCACGCGCTGGCTGACTACCGCGCGGGCGGTGAGGGCGCCGTTAGCGTTAAAGGCTTCGATCCAGTCGTTGTCCTCAATGCCCAGCTCACGCGCGTCGGTTTCGCTTATCCAGACAATCGGCCCGCCGCGCGACAGGGTCTGCATCAGGAGGTTTTCGCTGTAGGTGGAGTGAATGCCCCATTTCTGATGCGGCGTCAGGAAGTTAAGCGCTTTTTCCGGGAAGCCGTTCGGCGGGATCTCGCGCATATGGCTCACGCTACGGGTATCAATCGGCGGACGGTAGGCCACCAGACTCTCCCCGAAAGCACGCATCCACGGGTGATCCTGATACAACTGCTGACGACCGGAAAGGGTGCGCCAGGGGATTAGCTCATGAACGTTGGTATAACCCGCGTTATAGGAGACATGCTCGCTCTCAAGACCGGACCAGGTTGGGCTGGAGATGATTTTGCGCGGCTGCGCCTGGATGTCGCGGAAGCGAATTTTCTCGTCTTCTTTGTTCAGCGCCAGATGCGTGTGGTCACGTCCGGTCAACTCCCCAAGCGCTTGCCAGGCCTTAACCGCCACCTGACCGTTGGTTTCCGGCGCGAGGGCGAGGATCACCTCTGAAGCGTCAATGGCGGTTTCAATCCGCGGACGACCTTTTGCCGGGCCGTCGGGCTTGACGTAATTGAGCTTGCCGAGGAAATCGACCTCGTTCTGGGTATTCCACGATATGCCTTTTCCGCCGTTACCGAGCTTGTCCATCAGGGGGCCAAGAGACGTAAAGCGCTCGTAAGTTTCCGGGTAGTTTCGCTCAACGACCGCAATGTTTGGCGCGGTTTTGCCGGGGATCAAATCGCATTCACCTTTGCGCCAGTCCTGGATATCAAACGGCTGAGAGAGTTCCGCCGGAGAGTCGTGCTGCAACGGTTGCAGAACCACGTCGGTTTCGGTGCCCAGGTGACCGACGCACACCTCGGAGAAGACCCTGGCGATGCCTTTGTAGATCTCCCAGTCGCTGCGCGATTCCCACGCCGGATCGACGGCGGCGGAGAGCGGGTGAATAAACGGGTGCATGTCCGAGGTATTCATGTCGTCTTTTTCGTACCAGGTGGCAGTCGGCAGGACGATATCGGAGAACAGACAGGTGCTGGACATGCGGAAGTCGAGCGTCACCAGCAGATCGAGCTTGCCCTCGATGGCAGCGGTTTGCCATTCGACCTCTTCAGGCTTCACGTCGTCTGTGGAACCCAAATCTTCACCCTGAATGCCGCTCTCGGTGCCGAGCAGGTATTTCAGCATGTACTCGTGACCTTTCCCGGACGAGCCAAGAAGGTTAGAGCGCCAGACAAACAGGTTACGCGGGTGGTTCTTGCCGTTATCGGGTTGCTCGCAGGCGAAGCGAACGTCACCCGATTTTAGCCCCTGAACGGTGTAGTCCTGCGGCGTCATGCCCGCCGCATCGGCACGTGCCTTAATGTGCAACGGGTTCAGGTTGAGCTGCGGCGCCGAGGGCAACCAGCCCATGCGCTCGGCGCGAACGTTGAAGTCGATCAGGTGCCCGGTGAATTGGGTGGCATCCGCCAGCGGGGAGAGGAGCTCCTGCGCAGTCAGCTTCTCATAGCGCCACTGGCTGGCGTGGTTGTAAAAGAATGACGTGCTGTTCATCTGACGTGGCGGGCGGTTCCAGTCCAGCGCAAAGGCCAGCGGCAGCCAGCCGGTTTGCGGACGCAGTTTCTCCTGGCCCACATAGTGCGACCAGCCGCCACCGCTCTGCCCGACGCAGCCGCAGAAGACCAGCATGTTGATCATCCCGCGGTAGTTCATGTCCATGTGGTACCAGTGATTCACCCCGGCACCGAGGATAATCATCGACCGCCCGTGCGTTTTGTGCGCCGTGTCGGCAAACTCGCGGGCGATTTTTTCAATCAGATACGCGGGTACGCCGGTGATCTGCTCTCCCCATGCGGGAGTGTAGGCTTTTATCTGGTCATAGCTGTCTGCAGCGTTACTGTCCTGCAGACCACGATCGAGGCCGTAGTTCGCCAGCACCAGATCGTAAACGATGACCACCCGTTTCTCGCGACCGTCGGCGAGCGTCAGGGTTTTGCTCGGCACGCGGCGCGTCAGCACCGGCTCCTGCTTCACGCTGCGAAAATGCGGGTTCTCATTACCGCCAAAGTAGGGGAAGGCGACATCTGCGACGCTATCGTGCGTAATCAGCAGGGAGAGGGTCAGCTCGCTTTCATGGCCTGCCGACCGGGGCTCCAGGTTCCATTTGCCTTTTTCTCCCCAGCGGAAGCCGATGGAACCGTTTGGCACTACCAGGTTCCCGGCAATATCAAAGGCGACCGTTTTCCATTCAGGATTATTGGCTTCACCCAGCCCGTCGACAAGGTCTGAGGCCCGCAGCATCCGCCCCGGTACGACGCGACCATCGGCCTGTTCGTCCAGCAGGACCAGCATCGGCATGTCGGTGTAGCGGCGGCAGTAGTTGAGGAAGTAGTCGCTCGGGTTATCGAGGTGGAACTCTTTAAGGATCACATGGCCCATTGCCATGGCGAGAGCGCTGTCGGTGCCCTGTTTAGGCGCCAGCCACTGGTCGCTCAGCTTCGCGACTTCCGAGAAGTCCGGCGTAATGGCGACGGTTTTGGTGCCTTTGTAGCGCACCTCAGTGAAAAAGTGGGCGTCCGGGGTACGCGTCTGCGGCACGTTCGAGCCCCAGGCAATGATGTAGCTGGAGTTATACCAGTCTGCTGATTCCGGCACATCGGTCTGCTCACCCCAGGTCATTGGGGAGGCCGGAGGCAGATCGCAGTACCAGTCGTAAAAGCTCAGGCAGGTGCCGCCCAGCAGCGAGAGATAGCGGGTCCCGGCGGCGTAAGAGACCATCGACATCGCCGGGATAGGGGAAAAACCGGCGACGCGATCGGGGCCATAATTTTTGATGGTCCAGACGTTGGCGGCGGCAATCAGCTGGTTCAGCTCTTTCCAGTTTGAGCGGATAAAACCGCCTTTTCCGCGCGCTTTCCTGTAGCTCTGCGCTTTCTGCGGATCGTTCTGAATGGCATCCCAGGCCAGCACCGGATCGGTATGCTGCGCCAGCGCTTCTCGCCAGAGTTCAATTAACCTGCGGCGCACCAGCGGGTATTTGAGTCGGTTGGCGCTGTAGAGATACCAGGAATAGCTTGCGCCACGCGGGCAGCCGCGCGGTTCGTGGTTGGGCAGGTCAGGGCGGGTGCGAGGATAGTCGGTTTGCTGGGTTTCCCAGGTCACCAGGCCATTTTTGACATAAATCTTCCAGCTACAGGAGCCGGTACAGTTCACGCCGTGGGTGGAGCGCACAATCTTGTCGAACTGCCAGCGCTGACGATAGCTGTCCTCCCAGTCGCGGTTGGTGTGATACACTTGCCCGTGCCCATCGGCGAAACTGTCGCCTTTGGTTTTGAAGTAACGAAAGCGGTCCAACAGTTTGCTCATGACATTTCTCCTGCTTCGATAGCATGGCCGGAGGGGGGGCATCCCGCTCCGGCAAAGAGGTCGTTATTATTTTTGTGACGATTTGCGGCCGTACACCAGCCAGGTGACAAGGACACAGACGATGTAAAACACGAGGAACACTTTCATGGCCCCGACCGGCGATCCGGTCATCGCCAGCGAGGTGCCAAACGCTTTGGGAATGAAGAAGCCGCCCACGGCGCCGATGGCAGAGATAAAGCCCAGCGCGGCCGCTGTTTCGGTCACCGCTTCATGCTGCGCCTGCTCGTCAGTGCCGCCCTGCTTTTTGACGCGGTCGAGGGTGATTTGGCGGAAAATAATCGCGATCATCTGGAAGGTGGAGCCGCTGCCCAGTCCGGCAGTGAGGAACAGCCCCATAAACACCAGATAGAAGGCGAAGAAACTGCCTGAACCGGAGCCCGGAAGCGTCAGGAAAATCAGGGCGCTAAAAATCGCCATAAAGACGAAGTTCATCAGCGTCACCCGCACGCCGCCCAGTTTGTCGGAGATCATCCCGCCCGCCGAGCGGGCCAGCGCGCCGATCAGGGGACCAAAGAAGGCAAGGTGCAGGATGTTCACGTCCGGAAACTGGGTTTTCGACAGCATGGCAAAGCCCGCCGAGAAACCGATAAACGAGCCGAAGGTCGCCAGATAGAGCAGGCTTAGCAGCCAGAGGTGAAAGCGTTTCAGGACCGGAAGCTGGCTGGCGATGGAGGCCTTTGAACTGGCAATATCGTTCATGCCAAAAAACGCCGCAATGGTTGCCAGCAGCAGGAGGGGGGCCCAGATCCAGGCCGCGTTTGCCAGCCACATCGTCGAGCCATCCTCCTGTGGCACGCCGTGCACCCCGAGGAAGGTGAACATCGGGAGGAAAATGACCAGCGGCGCAACCAGCTGCATCACGCTGACGCCCAGGTTGCCCAGCCCGCCGTTGATGCCCAGCGCGCTGCCCTGTCTGGATTTCGGGAAGAAAAAGCTGATGTTGCCCATGCTCGATGCGAAGTTAGCGCCAGCAAATCCGCAGAGCAGGGCGATGATGATAAAGATCCAGTACGGCGTCGCGGGGTTTTGAATGGCAATTCCCAGCCACACGCAGGGGATAATCAGGATGACGGTACTCAATACCGTCCAGTAACGACCACCGAATATCGGTACCATAAACGAGTAGGGGACGCGCAATATCGCACCGGAGAGAGAAGGTAATGCTGTTAGCATAAAAAGCTGATCGGTGGTGAAATTAAATCCGACTTTATTCAGGTTGACGGCGATGGCGCTAAATAACATCCAGACGCAAAACGCTAATAGCAGGCAAGCCACAGAAATCCATAGATTTCTTCGTGCGATATGTTTTCCTTTATTCTCCCAGAATTGCGCGTTTTCAGGTTTCCAGTTACTCAACAGATGCGGATTATTCTTTTCACTTTGTTGCGACATAGCGCCCTCTTGCTTACCTTAATGGAAAGAAAAAAAGAAGTAAAAACAAAAAGATGAGTGAGAATTTGCTGTTGGATTTATTGGATGTTTTGGGATACATCTGAAAGGATAGATAAAAAAGCGCGCCCCTGAGGTGAGAATGGAAATTGCGGAGCGCTTAATATGTTACCAATTGTAAGTGTTGCGGGAATTAATACTCCGGAAGGAGTATTAAAACAATTCCAGCGTGATAAGTTTGTCGAGATGTTTATTTAGCGCCGCATCGTCCATTTCCGGCATATTTAATACGGTGATCCCATCCAGGCCGCAAACCAGCCCTATCAAACGCCAGGCAATATTTTCCGCCCGATCGGTGAGTGTGAATGCCCTTGCTTCCGCCCCGGCACGGATAATAACCACCGTCTCGTGATGCCACATCTCCATGGTCAGGACATAAGCCGCTTTGATCTCGGGATCCCGGCTGGCGAGAATTTGCGCTTCCCGCCACAGTCGGATATAAGGCTCAAACTTACCGTCGTCGCTGCCGAGCATGCTGTGCAACCGTTCCCGCCAGGTGGCACGTTCATCCGCTACGTCGGCATCTAATAGTTCGCGGATCAGGCGAACGAATGCCAGCGATTTCAACTCACCGCCGGAGGCAAAGTGGTGATGCACCTGCCCGGTAGCGACGCCCGCTTCAGTCGCAATGCGCCGCACCGTCATCGCCGCCAGCCCCTCGGCGAGCGCCACGCGCATGGCGGCCTGTAAGATTGCTTCCCGCCGTTCATCCTTGCTCAGATATCGCATGTTTACTCACTCTCAATGGGAATGAAACGAGTGTAACAAAAAGCTGGACACTCGTTCAACTTTACGTAGGATCGCATCCTGGACATGTGTCCATGTTTAAAATGAAAAGGAAATTTATGTTTCGTCAGTGGTTAGCGTTAGTGATTATCGTGCTGGTTTATATCCCGGTCGCGATCGACGCGACGGTGCTGCACGTGGCGGCGCCGACATTGAGCATGACGCTGGGCGCCAGCGGTAACGAATTACTGTGGATTATCGACATCTACTCGCTGGTGATGGCGGGTATGGTGCTGCCGATGGGCGCACTCGGTGACCGCATGGGGTTTAAACGATTGTTAATGATCGGCAGCATGCTGTTCGGGGTGTCGTCCCTGGCGGCAGCTTTTGCGCCGTCAGCCGGGTGGCTGATTGCGGCGCGCGCCTCGCTTGCAATCGGTGCGGCAATGATCATTCCGGCCACGCTGGCCGGGATCCGCACGCTGTTTACCGACGCGCGGGATCGTAATATCGCGCTTGGCGTCTGGGCGGCCGTGGGTTCAGGTGGGGCGGCATTTGGTCCGCTGATTGGCGGTATCCTGCTTGAGCATTTCTACTGGGGATCGGTGTTTTTAATCAACGTCCCGATCGTGCTGGTGGTGGTGTCGCTGGCCGCGCGTTTTGTACCCCGCCAACAGGGGCGTCCTGAGCAGCCGCTGAATATCAGCCATGCCATCATGCTGATTGTGGCGATCCTGCTGCTGGTCTACAGCGCCAAAACCGCGTTGAAAGGCGTGCTGTCGCCGTGGCTGGTAGCCTGTACGTTGCTTACCGGGGCTGTGATGCTGTTGATTTTCGTGCGTATTCAACTGCGCGCCCGCGTGCCAATGATCGACATGCGCCTGTTTTGTCACCGCATCATTCTCAGCGGTGTGGTGATGGCGATGACGGCGATGATCGCGCTGGTGGGCTTTGAGCTGCTGATGGCGCAGGAATTGCAATTCGTTCACGGCTTTACGCCATTCGAAGCCGGCATGTTTATGCTTCCGGTCATGGTGGCGAGCGGGTTTAGCGGGCCGATCGCCGGAGTACTGGTGGGGCGTCTGGGGCTACGCATTGTCGCTGCGGGTGGCATGGGGCTCAGCGCGGTCAGTTTCATTGGCCTCTCGATGCTCGATTTCAGCACGCAGCAGTGGCAGGCGTGGAGCCTGATGGTGCTGTTGGGCTTCAGCGCCGCCAGCGCGCTGCTGGCCTCGACCTCTGCAATCATGGCCGCCGCGCCGAAAGAAAAGGCCGCCGCTGCCGGGGCGATTGAAACCATGTCTTATGAACTGGGGGCCGGGCTTGGGATCGCTATCTTTGGTCTGCTGCTGACCCGCAGTTTCTCTGCGTCGATTGATTTGCCGCAGGGGCTGAATGCGTCTCTCGTCGACAAAGCCTCGTCATCCATCGGCGAGGCGATGAAGGTGGCGCAGGATCTCACGCCAGCACTGGCGGTTTCGGTGACGGAGGCGGCGAAAAGTGCGTTTATTACCTCCCACAGCGTGGCGCTGGGGAGTGCGGGGGGCATGCTGTTGCTGCTGGCGGCAGGAATGTGGTTTAGCCTGGCGAAGGTGCCAAAGCAGTAAACAAGCCTGGTGTGCAGGCTGGCCGGGCAGCAGTTTAGGGCGTTAGCAGGCAGTGTTCATCTCGTGCTTCAATTTCCGAACCGCTGTAGCGTGCGTATTGCCCGGTCAGGCCAAAAAACGCGGGTTGGGTTTCAGTATAGATTTCTGCTGCAAGTACCAGCCGGCGTCGTTCATCTTCGCTCATCTCAAGCAGCGTCCAGGGAATAAAATAGCGCGCCGTTGCGGTCAGTTTGAACCACAGCGGGCAGCCGCAGCCTGGACAAAACCAGCGTTCTCCGCGTGCGGATGAGGCGAAATGAGAAGGAGCAATGGAATCTTGCTCCACAAGCGGCTCGCCCTGCGTCTCAAGATACATGGCAATGCCGCCTGACCACTTCTGGCATTGCGTACAGTGACAGGCATATACATCAAAATGGTTGAGGCTCACGCTGAACTGACTCATTCCGCATAAGCAGCGTCCTTTGAACAGGTGCATGGCGTTCTCCTTTTTGACGCCAGAAATCCGTATAAAAAAAGCCAGCCACATGGGCTGGCTTTTTAGCGTGACAAATCTTAGAACTGGTAGGTCAGGCCGACAGCAACGATGTTGTCGGTAGCAACGCCAGTTGCTTTGGTGAAGCTGTTGTCGTCAACCAGGTTGATTTTGTAATCAACATAGGTAGACATGTTTTTGTTGAAGTAGTAGCTCGCGCCAACGTCAACGTATTCAACCAGATCCTGGTCGCCGTATGAACCCAGATCTTTACCTTTGGATTTCAGGTAAGCGATGGATGGACGCAGACCGAAGTCGAACTGATACTGAGCAACAACTTCGAAGTTCTGAGCTCTGTTCGCGATATAACCGTCACCGAAGTTGGTCATGTTGCGGGTTTCAGAGTAGGTGGTTGCCAGGTAGATGTTGTTCGCATCGTATTTCAGACCAGCAGCCCAAACTTCTGCGTTTTCACCGCCAGCGTTAACGGTATTGGCTACGCGACCTGCAGCAACCTGACGGTCAGTACGGTCAGATTTCGCGTAGGTGGCACCGACAGCGAAGCCGTCCATTTCATAGGTAGAAGACAGACCCCAGCCGTCACCGTTCGCTTCGGTGATGTTACGGTCATCGTTTTTACCCTGGTACTGAGCAGCGAAGTTCAGACCGTCAACCAGACCGAAGAAGTCGGTGTTACGGTAGGTTGCAACGCCAGTCGTACGGCCAGTCATAAAGCCATCAGTCTGCGTCCAGGTATCACCACCGAACTCTGGCAGAACGTCAGTCCATGCGCCGATGTCGTAAGCAACACCGTAGTTACGACCGTAGTCGAAAGAACCGAATTCGTTGAATTTCAGACCTGCGAAGGCCAGACGCGTTTTGCTGCCGTCAGTGCCCTGGGATTCAGAACGGTTGCCTTTGAACTCATATTCCCACTGGCCGTAACCGGTCAGCTGATCGTTGATCTGAGTTTCACCTTTGAAGCCCAGACGAACGTAAGTTTTGTCGCCGTCGTTGCCAGCGTCATCAGAGAAATAGTGCAGACCTGTTACTTTACCGTACAGATCCAGCTTGTTACCGTCTTTGTTATAAACTTCAGCCGCGTTTACAACGCCTGCTGCCAACATGGAAGTCACTGCCACTGCAACTAATTTAAGTTTCATCTTAAATATTCCTTATAATTTTCTTAGGTATTTCCTGAGCCACTTTGAACGAGTTTTAAACGAGGCTGCTCGTCAATGGCACGTTATTTTTAAAAATCTTGTAGTCCTCTTTCAATAATAAGTTTCAAAATATTAATAATAATTTCATTTAGTGTGATCGAGATCGGATAAATGGCCTAAAAATAGCCTGAAGTGATGAGTATTTAATCAATTTTGGGTGGGGTTTATTTCCGTCAATATAGTTTCATTGGGTTGTTATAAAATATGTTAATTATCGGTAATGCCGTTCTTTTGGTTGGGGTGGCAGAGTGTATTTAACCGAAAAGGGCGGCCTTGCGCCCTTAATTGCACGGAAATTCCGTTGCTTAGACAGAAACACACAGAAACATACTATTGCACTTTGTGCTATTAATATTGTGAGTATTTGACGGCAATTAATCACATAGCGGTGTCAGTTTGTGTCAATATTAAGAGACGCAAATTTACGAAAAGAGGGTAATATAAACAGAAGTTAAACGCGCGCCCAAATATTAAATTTATGTTAATTTTTTTGCTGTCGGGATGAATATTACCCGACAGCTGACCCGGAATTATTTTTTGGTGGCGTACCAGCAAAGCAATGACCCGACGCAGACCATCAGCGCGCCTTGCCAGAACGAGAAAGAGAGGGGGAACTCAGCAGCGCGGCGGCAAGCGCGGCAGAGAGTACGGGAGTAAAATAGGATACGGCGGCCAGCACCGTGACGTTACCGTGCAAAATGCCAATATTCCAGGCGGCATAACCTAACCCTAGCGCCACACCACACATAACGAGTTTCACGACAACCGGAACAGTGAAGACCATTTCCGGCTGATCGCTCAGCGCATATTTCACCCACAGGCTCAGGGCCGTCAGCAAAACAAACAGGGTAATGCCGTTTTGCCCGTTAGCAAATTTACGGGTTACCGTACAGTAGGCGGCCCAGATAAATGCCCCGGCAAAAGCCAGCGTATAGCTGAGTGGATTCGATACAATATTGCGCATTATTTCATCAGGGTGTAATCCTTGCTCACCCCCTAATACCCAACATACACCGAGCAGTGCGAGGATTAAGCCGGGGATAACCCACAGCGTTGATTTTTGTCCGTTGAACAAAATAGCAAAGACGATCGTCAGGCTCGGCCAGAGATAATTGACCATTCCCACTTCAATGGCCTGCGCTCGCGTGGCGGCATAGCCTAACGACAGGGCAAGACAAATTTCGTAACTGACAAACAGTACGCTGCCGGCAATAAGATACCTGGGTGAAAAGCGTTTAATGTCAGGAAATCCTACCGTTACCAGACACAATAATCCGCTGAGGGTGTATATCATCGCCGCACCGCCGACGGGCCCCAGCCCCTCACTCACGCTACGAATCAGGCCCACCATTGTGCTCCACAACAGAATCGCTGCCAGCCCGATAAGCGTTGCTCTCTTTCTGTCCATTACGTCTTCATCGCTAAAAAAATCAAAGGAAAAAGATATAGCATTAATCCTGACGCTGTTGCGAATTATTCTCGCATGTGTTTAACCCTAAAGGATTATTTGAAGGCGCGAGCGGTGACCATTAAGAGGGCGAAGTCACGCGACCTTGATTTGACGCAAAAAAAAAAGGGGTTTTGCTGTTAGTTTGCGGCGCGAAGTCTTATTTGAACACGAGGACAACAATGGACGTCAGCCGCAGACAATTTTTTAAAATCTGCGCGGGCGGTATGGCAGGAACAACAGCCGCTATGCTGGGATTCGCTCCTAAAATGGCGCTGGCTCAGGCACGCAACTATAAACTGCTGCGCGCGAAAGAGATCCGTAACACCTGCACATACTGCTCCGTGGGTTGTGGGCTTTTGATGTACAGCCTGGGTGATGGCGCGAAGAACGCCAGAGAAGCGATTTATCATATTGAAGGGGACCCGGATCATCCTGTGAGCCGTGGGGCATTATGCCCGAAAGGCGCGGGTCTGCTGGACTACGTTCACAGCGAAAACCGCCTGCGTTATCCGGAATACCGTGCGCCAGGTTCGGACAAATGGCAGCGTATTTCCTGGGATGAGGCCTTCTCCCGTATTGCAAAATTAATGAAAGCCGACCGCGACGCCAACTTTGTTGAAAAGAATGCAGAGGGGGTGACGGTCAACCGCTGGCTTTCCACCGGTATGTTATGTGCCTCTGCGGCCAGTAATGAAACCGGCATGCTGACGCAAAAATTTGTGCGCTCTCTCGGCATGCTGGCGGTTGATAACCAGGCGCGCGTCTGACACGGACCAACGGTAGCAAGTCTTGCTCCAACATTTGGTCGCGGTGCGATGACCAACCACTGGGTTGATATCAAAAACGCTAACGTCGTGGTGGTAATGGGCGGTAACGCCGCTGAAGCCCATCCGGTGGGATTCCGCTGGGCGATGGAAGCGAAAAACAACAACGATGCGACGCTGATCGTCGTCGATCCGCGCTTTACGCGCACGGCTTCGGTGGCCGATATCTATGCGCCGATCCGCTCCGGTACGGACATTACGTTCCTGTCCGGGGTACTGCTGTACCTGATCGAAAACAACAAAATTAACGCGGAATACGTTAAGCACTACACCAACGCAAACCTGCTGGTGCGGGATGACTTTGCCTTCGACGACGGGCTGTTCAGCGGCTATGACGCGGAAAAACGTCAGTACGACAAGTCCTCGTGGAACTATCAGTTCGACGAAAACGGCTATGCGATGCGCGATGAAACACTGACGCACCCGCGCTGCGTGTGGAACCTGCTGAAGCAGCATGTTTCCCGCTATACGCCGGACGTGGTGGAGAACATCTGCGGTACGCCGAAAGCGGACTTCCTGAAAGTGTGCGAAGTGCTGGCCTCCACCAGTGCGGCAGACAGAACAACGACCTTCCTGTATGCGCTGGGCTGGACGCAGCACACCGTGGGTGCGCAGAACATCCGCACCATGGCAATGATCCAGCTGCTGCTCGGCAACATGGGGATGGCAGGGGGCGGCGTGAATGCGCTGCGCGGTCACTCCAATATTCAGGGGCTCACCGACCTCGGCCTGCTCTCCACCAGCCTGCCGGGTTACCTGACGCTGCCGTCGGAAAAGCAGGCAAATCTGCAAACGTATCTTGAGGCCAACACGCCAAAAGCGACGCTGCCGGATCAGGTGAACTACTGGAGCAACTATCCGAAGTTCTACGTCAGCCTGATGAAATCCTTCTACGGCGACGCGGCGCAGAAGGAGAACGACTGGGGCTTCGAGTGGCTGCCGAAGTGGGACCAGGCGTACGACGTCATTAAGTATTTCAATATGATGGATAAGGGGAACGTCACGGGGTATATCTGCCAGGGCTTTAACCCGGTAGCGTCCTTCCCGGACAAGAACAAAGTCGTTCGCAGCCTGAGCAAGCTGAAGTACATGGTCGTCATCGACCCGCTGGTGACCGAAACCTCGACCTTCTGGCAGAACCACGGTGAAGCGAACGATGTCTATCCGGCGTCGATTCAGACCGAGGTGTTCCGCCTGCCGTCCACCTGCTTTGCGGAAGAAGATGGCTCCATTGCCAACTCCGGTCGCTGGCTGCAGTGGCACTGGAAAGGCCAGGAGGCGCCGGGTGAAGCGCGGAATGACGGTGAGATCCTGGCCGGGATTTACCATCGTCTGCGCGAAATGTATCGCACCGAGGGCGGTAAAGGCGCTGAGCCGCTGCTGAAAATGCGCTGGAACTATAAGCAGCCGGATCGTCCAGAGTCAGAAGAAGTGGCGAAAGAGAACAACGGCGTTGCGCTGGCGGATATTTATGATGCCAACGGTAGCCTGGTGGCGAAAAAAGGCCAGCTGCTGAACAGCTTCGCGCTGTTGCGTGATGACGGTACCACGGCATCTTCCTGCTGGATCTACACCGGCAGCTGGACGGAGCAGGGTAACCAGATGGCGAACCGCGATAACGCCGACCCGTCCGGGCTGGGCAATACGCTGGGCTGGGCCTGGGCGTGGCCGCTGAACCGCCGCGTGCTGTATAACCGCGCCTCCGCCGACGTGAACGGCAAGCCGTGGGATCCAAAACGCATGCTGATCCAGTGGAACGGCTCGAAGTGGGCAGGGAATGATATCCCGGACTACAACACCGCCGCGCCGGGCAGCAAAACCGGGCCGTTTATCATGCAGCCGGAAGGGCTGGGTCGCCTGTTTGCGCTCAACAAGCTGGCAGAAGGGCCATTCCCGGAACACTACGAGCCGATGGAAACGCCGCTCGGCACTAACCCGCTGCACCCGAACGTGGTCTCCAGCCCGGTGGTGCGGATCTATGAAGACGACGTATTGCGCTTAGGCAAAAAGGACAAATTCCCGTATGTGGGTACAACCTATCGCCTGACCGAGCATTTCCACACCTGGACCAAGCACGCGCGGCTTAACGCCATCGCCCAGCCGGAACAGTTTGTGGAGATAAGCGAAACGCTGGCGAAAGCGAAGGGGATTGCCAACGGTGACCGCGTGAAGGTGAGCAGCAAGCGTGGCTTTATCCGCGCGGTGGCGGTGGTGACCCGTCGTCTGCAGAGCCTGAACGTTCATGGTCAGCAGGTGGAAACGGTCGGTATTCCGCTGCACTGGGGCTTTGAAGGGGTGGCGCAGAAAGGCTACATCGCCAATACCCTGACGCCAAACGTTGGCGATTCCAACTCGCAAACGCCGGAGTACAAAGCGTTTCTGGTCAACATCGAGAAAGCGTAAGGAGCGATTAAATGGCGATGGAAACACAAGACATTATTAAACGCTCCGCGACCAACCCGATAACCCCCGCGCCTCGTGCGCGGGACTATAAGGCAGAAGTCGCTAAGCTTATCGATGTCTCTTCCTGCGTGGGCTGTAAAGCCTGCCAGGTGGCCTGTTCGGAGTGGAATGATATCCGCGACGAGGTGGGGCACTGCGTCGGGGTCTACGATAATCCGGCGGATCTGAGCGCCAAATCCTGGACGGTGATGCGCTTTAGCGAGACCGAGCAGAACGGCAAGCTGGAGTGGTTAATCCGTAAAGACGGCTGCATGCACTGTGAGGATCCGGGCTGTCTGAAGGCGTGCCCGTCCGCGGGGGCGATTATTCAGTATGCCAATGGGATCGTCGACTTCCAGCAGGACAACTGCATCGGCTGTGGGTACTGCATCGCGGGCTGTCCGTTTAATATTCCGCGCCTCAATAAAGAGGATAACCGGGTCTATAAATGCACACTGTGCGTGGACCGCGTGAGCGTCGGGCAGGAGCCTGCCTGCGTGAAAACCTGTCCGACCGGGGCGATTCACTTCGGCACCAGGAAAGAGATGCTTGATGTGGCGCAGGCGCGGGTGGACAAACTCAAAGCGCGCGGCTACGACAAGGCGGGTATTTATAACCCGCAGGGCGTGGGCGGTACGCACGTTATGTACGTGCTACACCATAACGACCAGCCGGAGCTGTATCACAATCTGCCGAAAGATCCGGCGATCGACACCTCAATCAACCTGTGGAAAGGGGCGCTCAAACCGCTCTCTGCAGCGGGCTTTATCGCCACCTTTGCCGGGCTGATTTATCACTACATTGGTATCGGGCCAAATAAAGAGGTGGATGACGACGAGGAGGAGCATCATGAGTAAGTCGAAAATGATCGTGCGCACGAAGTTTGTCGACCGCGCCTGTCACTGGACGGTGGTCATTTGCTTCTTCCTGGTGGCGGTCTCCGGCATCTCGTTCTTCTTTCCTACGCTCCAGTGGCTGACGGAAACTTTCGGCACCCCGCAGATGGGACGCATTCTGCACCCGTTCTTCGGCGTGCTGATTTTCGTGGTGCTGATGTTTATGTTCGTGCGCTTCGTCCATCACAATATCCCGGATAAGCAGGACATTCCGTGGCTAAAAGGAATTGTCGAAGTGCTGAAGGGCAACGAGCATAAAGTGGCGAAAGTAGGCAAATATAATGCCGGACAAAAGATGATGTTCTGGACCATCATGAGCATGATTTTTGTGCTGCTGGTGACGGGCGTCATTATCTGGCGTCCGTATTTTGCCTCGTATTTCCCGATTCAGGTGGTGCGCTACGCGCTGCTGATCCACGCCACCTCAGCCATTATTCTGATCCATGCCATTTTGATCCATATGTATATGGCGTTCTGGGTGAAGGGGTCGATTAAAGGAATGATTGAAGGGAAGGTGAGTCGTCGCTGGGCGCAGAAACATCACCCGCGCTGGTATCGCGATGTGGAACGACTGGAAGCGAAACAGGAAAGTACGGAAGGGATGAAGTAAGACCTGCGCCGTCGGCTTTGCCCGGCGGCGCTGCGCTTGCGCGAGCAGGGCAAATGCCTGGCCGACTGGCGTCATGTATTAGTCAATAAACGATCAATTGCGGCTATAACATCATGACGTGTGTTACGTAAATTACAAACAAAATCTTTGGGGTTAATTTTATTGTTGTTAAGGTTGGTTATCATGGGTGAATAAATTAGAAACGTTTCAAAATCGATATTTACGGCTGGTGCCAGCTGACTCTGCCATAACGGTAATTTATTCACTCTCGCAAGTGGCACAATTACGCGCGTGGCAAGATCATCATAATAATCATCCTGAATGAGCATATAGTAAGGCAGCTTATCCCTGGTTGCTGTAGAGGTATTCCGGTAAACATTAAATTGTCTCAGCATTAAAGCACCCTGAAAAACTCATCATCAGTAATAGTTCCATGTTTTTCCACAAACTCATTCATTGAGTGAATGAATGAACGATCCGCATCTGATGACTGACACGGCGCAACGGAGTCTGGTGAGGTATGGCTCGACGGTACTGTTGGTTTAATGCTTCGCGAGAGGGTGTGGTCAACTGTGTGTTTCATTCGTATCTCCTTTGTTGGTGCGGCCATTATCAACCGCAGCCAACAAAAAACAATACCTTTTCCCCTGGTAATCTACATTCTGCGAGCCGTCTTCCAGTAATCTTAGAACCGCTCCTCCACATAACGGAACGGGTATTTCGTCGGTTTCACTTTGCCAATTTTACGTTTCGGTAATTCCACCTTTTCAACGTGAATTTCTTTATACGGGATCTGCGTCAGGAGATGCGAAATAATATTCAGCCGCACGCGTTTTTTATCTTCTGAACGGGCCACATACCACGGTGCCCAGGCGGTATCGGTTGCCGCAAACATGGCATCGCGCGCTACGGTATATTCATCCCACAGGTTAAACGATTTAATATCCATCGGTGAGAGCTTCCATATTTTACGACCGTCGTTAATACGGTCACGTAAACGGCGCTCCTGCTCTTTAGGTGTCACCTCGAGCCAGTACTTCAGCAGAATAATCCCGGCATCAACCATCGCTTTTTCCATCACCGGCGTACCGTCGAGAAACTTCTCCACCTGTTCCGGCGTGCAGAACCCCATGACCCGCTCGACGCCCGCGCGGTTGTACCAGCTTCGGTCGAATATCACGATCTCCCCGGCAGCGGGCAGATGGGGAACATAACGCTGAAAATAGAGCTGGGTTTTCTCTTTCTCGGTGGGTGCGGGAAGGGCAACAACGCGGAAAACGCGCGGGCTGACGCGCTCGGTGATCGCTTTTATGGTGCCGCCTTTACCGGCGCCATCGCGCCCTTCAAAAACAATACACACTTTTAACCCTTTGGCGACGACCCACTGCTGGAGCTTCACCAGTTCAACGTGGAGGCGGCGAAGCTCTTTTTCGTACTCTTTGGTTTTCAGCGGGGCATTTTTTTCGACATCAACAGCGACACTGGTTTTCTTCTTGCTTCCCATGATTGTCATCCTCAGGTTGTCCGGCGCGGGAAAAAGCGAGGCCGCACTATGAAGTGTAATCCACCTGAATTAATGGATTAACGTGTCAGCCAGCTGATTTGAACTGGCTCACCATACAAGTTTGTTCAATAATGCCCGTCGCGAGTTTTTAACCTGTGGTCGTGGTATGAAAAAGACAATTTTTTCGTTGGCGCTTGGCACGTTTGGCCTGGGGATGGCTGAATTTGGCATTATGGGTGTGCTCACCGAACTGGCGCACGATACCGGCATTTCTATTCCCTCGGCCGGGAATATGATTTCGTTTTATGCTTTCGGCGTGGTGATTGGTGCCCCGATTGTGGCGCTCTTTTCGGGCAAGTTCTCGTTAAAAACCACGCTGTTGTTCCTGGTGGCAATGTGCGCTGTCGGCAATGCGCTGTTTACTTTCTCCACGTCCTATTTCTGGCTGGCGCTGGGGCGTTTAATTTCTGGTTTTCCGCACGGGGCCATTTTTGGCGTCGGGGCGATTATCCTCTCTAAAATAGCACCACCGGGGAAGGTAACGGTTGCCGTGGCCGGGATGATCGCCGGTATGACCGTGGCTAACCTGGTCGGTGTCCCGCTGGGTACCTGGCTGGGGCACGCATTTAGCTGGCGCTATACCTTTTTCCTGATTGCCGTGTTCGATGCGCTGGTGATCCTGTCGGTTATCCTTTGGGTGCCACACCTCCATGACAGATCAGAAATCAAATTGACCGAGCAGTTCCAGTTTCTGAAAAGACCAGAACCGTGGCTGATTTTTGCCGCCACTATGTTTGGTAACGCCGGTGTGTTTGCGTGGTTCAGCTTCGTTAAGCCCTTTATGGTTAACGTCTCCGGTTTTTCGGAAGGGGTGATGACCGCCATCATGATGCTGATGGGTCTTGGGATGGTGTTGGGCAATCTGTTAAGCGGTAAACTCTCTGGTCGCTTTAGCCCGCTGCGCATTGCCGCCACCACCGATATGGTGATTGTCGCCTCACTGCTGCTGCTTTTTGCCACTGGCGAACAGAAAACGGCCTCGCTGGTCATGGGCTTTATCTGCTGTGCCGGGCTGTTTGCGCTCTCTGCGCCGCTGCAAATCCTGCTTCTGCAAAATGCGAAGGGCGGTGAGATGCTGGGGGCGGCAGGGGGGCAGATGGCATTTAATCTCGGCAGTGCGATTGGCGCGTACTTTGGCGGGATGATGATTACCCTTGGCTTTAGCTGGCGTTACGTCACGCTACCAGCGGCAATACTCTCGTTCTCGGCCATGAGCGCATTGCTGTTGTACGGATATCTGCGGACAAGACAGTCACACGTTAAGGCTCGTACGGCTGTATAAAAACCGCTCCCTTTCGGGAGCGGTGATAAATGATGAGCGCTTATGAGCGTAAATCAATCACCATACGGCCACGGATCTGACCCTGTTCCATCTCTTTGAAGATGGCGTTGATATCTTCGATTGGACGCATTGTCACCTTCGGTACCACTTTACCTTCCGCCGCAAACTGGAACGCTTCCTGCAGATCCTGACGGGTACCAACCAGTGAACCCACCACCTGAATGCCGTCCAGCACCAGGCGCGGAATATCCAGGCTCATCGCTTCCGGTGGCAGACCAACCGCGACCACGCGACCACCGGCGCGCACGGCATCCACCGCGGAGTTGAAGGCCGCTTTTGCGACGGCAGTGACGACAGCAGCATGTGCGCCGCCGGTTTTTTCCTGCACAATTTTAGCGGCATCTTCACTGCGGGAGTTGATGGTCAAATCCGCACCCATGCTGGCGGCAAGCTTCAGCTGTTCGTCATTAACATCCAGCGCGATGACTTTGGCGTTAAAGACGTTTTTAGCATACTGCAGCGCAAGGTTGCCCAGTCCACCCAGACCATAAATGGCAATCCACTGGCCCGGTTTAATACCTGAGATCTTCACCGCTTTGTAAGTGGTGACACCTGCGCAGGTGATGCTGCTGGCGGCAGCAGAATCCAGGCCATCCGGTACTTTTACCGCGTAGTCGGCGGTGACGATGCACTCTTCCGCCATGCCGCCATCAACGGAGTAACCGGCATTTTTTACATCGCGGCACAGGGTTTCGTTGCCGGTATTACAGTATTCACAGTGACCACAGCCCTCAAAGAACCAGGCTACGCTTGCGCGATCGCCGACCTTCAGCGACGTCACGCCAGGGCCGATTTCTTTGACGACGCCAATCCCTTCATGGCCCAGGATCACCCCGGTTTTATCGCCAAAGTCACCGTTCTTTACGTGAAGATCGGTATGGCATACGCCACAGCATTCCATCTTCAACAGGGCTTCCCCGTGCTTGAGCGGGCGCAAGGTTTTTTCGGTAACGTTAACCTGATGATCCTGAGTAACAACAGCAGCCTTCATGTATATCTCCTTGTTCATGATGAGTATCTGCATAGCAGGTGTAATACTCCTCAAGGATTAATGCTTAAGCGCTGTAATGCAAGGTGCCCGCAACATAATGTCATCATTTAAGGTGATTTCAGATTAAGAAAAGGATGTTCCTCTAATAATTAAGGGGGAAAATACTGGCCCGACGAGAGGCTCGCCGGGCGCAGTGTTACAGCTGTGCTTCTATCTCCTTAATTTCTTTACGCCATTGAGCCTGCAGCTGTGGTTTCTGATGCTTTGGCTTACGCGCCAGATCGTCTTCCAGCAATGTTTCCAGCGCGACAAGCCGTTCAAGCAGATCGTCAGAGGGGGATACAGGCATGGTCGTGGCGTCGACGGGAGCTGGGGATGTTACCAGTCCCGCGCTTTCACGCAGCCGCTCGAATACCGCTTCTGCATCATGCCATTCGCTCAGCTTTCCCTCTTCAATTAACCAGAAACGGTTGCAGCTTTGGCTAATTAACTGACGGTCGTGGCTGACCAGCAGGACGCCGCCCTCAAACTGCTGCAGGGTTTGCGCCAGCGCCTCTCTGCCCTCCATGTCGAGATGGTTGGTCGGCTCATCGAGCATCAGCAGGCTATAGCGGGCAAGCGTCAGGCCGACAAACAGCAGTCGAGAGCGTTCGCCACCGCTGAGCGTACTGACGTTTTGTCCGTGACGCGCCCACGGAAATCCGGCGCTGATGAGCGCCATTTTTCTGTGTTGCGGGTCGGGCGCGAACGGCTCCAGCGCGTCAAACAGCGTGGCGTCATCCGGCAGCTGGTTCAGCGTCTGATCGTAATAGCCAGCTGACACGCGTGGATGAAGTTTCAGCCCCGTATCGCTCTGCTCATCACTAAAACAGCGCCAGATAAGCTTCATCAGGGACGATTTTCCGCAGCCATTACGACCCACAATCGCTACGCGATCGCCGCTTTTCAGACGCGCGATGTCGATGTTAAACAGCTCAGAAAGCCCCGGCGCAGGCGGCACGCCGAGGTTTTCTATCTCCAGCAGTCGGTCGGCGCGAAGCGCATCGCCGCGCAGGGTTAACGTCCACTGGCTGCCAGCCGTAAGCGCCGTCTGGCTCTCCTTCAGCCGTTCGACCTGTTTTTCCATCTGTTTGGCTTTCCGGGCCAGGTCTTCGTTATCGTAAACCTTGCCCCAGGTCGCCAGCCGCTTCGCGCTGGCGGTCACGCGGTCGATCTCCTTTTGCTCCGCCTTGTGGCGCTGCGCGTCGCTTTCATCTTTTGCTTCAAGCGCCTTGCGTGCGGCCGTGCAGGGAAGGGCAAAGTAGTGCAGCGTTTTATCGCGCAGGATCCAGCTGCCGTTTGTGACGGCATCCAGCAACTGTCGGTCGTGCGAGACCAGCACGAAGCTGCCTGACCAGTTCTGTAAAAAATGTTCCAGCCAGAGCATGGTCGGCAAATCGAGGTGGTTACTGGGTTCATCCAGCAGGAGCAGATCCGGCTCGTGAATCAACGCCCGCGCCAGCAGCAGCCGGGTGTGTTGCCCGCCGCTCAGCGTGGCGGAGCGCAGCGTCATATCCTGCGGGGTAAAGCCCATGCCGGCCAGCAGCGTTTCGGCTTTCCAGCGCAGGCTATCGCGCTCAGCTAAAGGCAGCTGTGCGAGTACGGCATCCAGCATGGTCAGCGGGAAAATAGCGTCCGGAAGATGTTGCTCAACGCGCGCCATCAGGCAGTGCCCGGCCAGCGCTACCGTACCGGCGGCGGGGGAGTCTGTGCCGTCCAGCACCTTTAAAAGCGTACTTTTTCCGCAGCCGTTATCGCCCAGCAGGCCAATGCGGTCGCCTTTTTTCAGCGCAAAAGAAAGGGAGTCGAAGAGCGTGCCAAACGCCGTATCAACACGTAAAGATTGTGCAGTGAGTAAAGTGCTCATTGTTGCTTACCCAAGAGTTACAGGCATGTTTATGCCTCGTCAAACATCGCTGACGATAACTCAGTAAGCCCGAGAGAAGGGATTTCAGGGGTTGGTGTCTTCGCTCAAGCAGAAGTTATCGCAGCACGATACCGATAACGCTTGAGCGGGTGCGATCACCAAATGTATGTGAAACATTGAAAATTTCACAGTACAGCATAATTGGCCTCCTTATATATTCAGTAAGTTAATGGATGAAAGGAGTGTAGCGGGGGAAAGGGGGTTTGGCTAGTGGGATTCGATGGTGCGGTCTGATGCCCTCACCCTAACCCTCTCCCACGGGGAGAGGGAACGGTCGGAGCGAATTAAATCGAGGTACGGCGATAGCTGCGGTATTCAGGCTTCCAGAAGTTATCGTCAATAGCCTGCTGCAGCGCGTCGGCAGAGGTTTTCACCGCCACGCCCTGCTGCTGCGCCATTTTACCTACCGCAAACGCGATAGCGCGCGACACCTTGTGGATGTCCTTCAGCTCAGGCAGTACCAGCCCTTCACCATCATTGACCAGCGGCGAGTGGCCCGCGAGGGTTTCGCTCGCGGACATCAGCATCTCATCGGTAATGCGAGACGCGCCGGAGGCGATCACGCCCAGACCAATACCCGGGAAGATATAGGAGTTGTTGCACTGGGCAATCGGATAGGTTTTATCCTTCCATACCACCGGATCGAACGGGCTGCCGGTCGCAACCAGCGCGTTACCTTCGGTCCAGGCGATGATGTCCTGCGGCGTCGCTTCTACGCGGGAGGTCGGGTTGGAAAGCGGCATCACGATAGGGCGCTCGCAGTGCTTGTGCATCTCACGAATAATCTCTTCCGTGAAGAGGCCGGTTTGTCCGGAAACGCCGATCAGAATATCCGGCTTCACGTTGCGCACCACGTCCAGCAGGGAGAGGACTTCGTTGTCAGTATCCCAGTTTTTCAGGTTCTCGCGTTTCTGCACCAGTTTGGTCTGGAACGGCAGCAGGTTCGGCATACCGTCTGTCAGCAGGCCGAAACGGTCAACCATAAACACGCGGGAGCGGGCCAGCTCTTCACTCAGGCCTTCACGCTGCGTCTGGGCAATAATCTGTTCGGCGATACCGCATCCTGCGGAGCCTGCCCCGAGGAAGACGATTTTCTGGTAGCTCAGCTGGCTGCCGGCTGCGCGGCTGGCGGCGATAAGCGTACCCACGGTCACGGCTGCGGTGCCCTGGATATCGTCGTTAAAGGAGCAGATCTCATCGCGATAGCGGTTCAGAAGCGGCATCGCGTTCTTCTGCGCAAAGTCTTCGAACTGCAGCAGCACGTCCGGCCAGCGGTGTTTCACGGCCTGGATGAAATCGTCGACAAACTGGTAGTACTCTTCGTCGGTAATACGCGGATGACGCCAGCCCATATACAGGGGATCGTTCAACAGCTGCTGGTTATTTGTACCCACATCCAGCACTACCGGCAGGGTATACGCCGGGCTGATGCCGCCACAGGCGGTGTACAGTGACAGCTTACCGATCGGAATACCCATTCCGCCGATGCCCTGGTCACCCAGACCCAAAATGCGCTCGCCGTCAGTGACCACAATGACTTTGATGTTGTGGTTAGGCACGTTCTGCAGAATATCGTCCATGTTGTGACGGTTCTGGTAAGAAATGAATACCCCGCGGGAGCGACGGTAGATCTCAGAGAAACGCTCGCAGGCAGCACCCACGGTCGGGGTATAGATCACCGGCATCATCTCTTCCAGATGGTTCTGCACCAGGCGGTAAAAGAGGGTTTCATTGGTGTCCTGAATGTTGCGCAGGTAGATGTGCTTGTCGATTTCGGTTTTGAAGCCCTGATACTGGATCCACGCGCGCTCTGCCTGTTCTTCGATGGTTTCAACCACTTCGGGCAGTAAACCCAGCAGGTTGAAGCTGCTGCGCTCTTCCATGCTGAAGGCGCTACCTTTGTTGAGCAGGGGGAATTCGAGTAAAACCGGTCCGGCATAAGGGATATATAAGGAACGATGTTTTTTCAGTTTGTTGTCCATGTCACTCACTCTTTTTTTGAAGATCCGTCCCTGACACTGCTGTTTGTCATCTTTCTGGCCTGTGCGATGGGGTGCGGTCGGGCGGTATTATAAAGGAGCTGAATATTAATTACCGCAACACATAAACAAAAACACCATCGGTTTTGCCGATGGTGTTCTCTGTCTCAGTCTGGAACTTACTTGCCCGCGTGGCGTTTTCTGCCGGTGGCGTGAGTGACTTGCGTTTCGTGGTCGCCTTCAATCACCACTTTACGCTGATTAGAAAGCTTGTAGTTCAGTCCCAGAATGTGGCGTGCCTGACGGTTCGATTTCATGTTAACTCCTCAATCCTGTTGATAGTTTTAAGGACCAGATTGCTTACGCAAACGAAATGTAACCCCTTAGGTTGCAGATCCAGCTTAGCAGGTTTTTACAAAGGTGCGTTTCGCCCGCTGACGACGTAGTTAATGGTCTGCTGGTAGATGTCACTGAGGATGTCATTATCCGTGGATTCCACCCACCTGGTCAGTTCCATCAAAATGTCATCTTCAGTCACAGCACCGTGTTCGGCGTGAAGACCCTGCGCAATCGCGTTAACGAGTTCAGGTTGTGCTGCTGCAGTATTAGCCGGGTAATAAGTAAACATGCTGCCTCCGTGTCGTTGTCTGTTTAATGGTACGGCTCGCAAAAAATGTAATTCATAAACAGAATGGCAAATATTTTACCCGTTGTGGCTAAGATTCATCTTAGAAACGAAAATGTCATAAGTGCATGCTTTTATGCACTTTTAAAACGTGGGGATAAATTGACGTTGGGCAACGAGGATATTTGGGCGGTGCTCCTGCTATGGGGGAAATATAGCAGGAGCCGTTTTTAACTTACCACTTCATTTCGCCGGTATTTACTTTGGCGCTTAATTCCAGGGAGCTCTCTTCGGCAAGATCCGGGTACTGTTTTTTCATCGCGCCGATAACGCCCGCGGAGTCTTTGTGTGCGGATAAAGCCTGTTCAAAATGCTGCAGGTAGCCACGCGTAAAATCAATCGCGCTCGTTCCGGCAGGCGGAGTCCCAAGATAGTGACCCGGGATCACGCGTTCAGGTTTGTGCGCAGCCATATTGTCCAGGGTTTGCTGCCACTGCTGGCGGCGAGCAGGCGTCTGGGTATCTGCCGTCCAGACGTGAATACCCCAGGAGACACCGGTGCCACCGAGGATCGTTTTCGCAGACGGGATCCACACGTAAGCCGCGTAACTGTCTGGTTGTTCAATGTCGATCTTTTCCCCGTCAACCATAAACGTGGTTGAGGCGAGCACCTGCGGAACGACCAGCGTCGTTGGCGCGCCGTCTTTCATCTGCGGGCCCCAGAAGGCGAGTTTGGCGTCTTTGGTGGCCTTAATATGGTCAACCACCTGCTGCGTGGCCACCACTTTGGCATTCGGGAAGGCTTTTACCAGCGGTTGCAGACCAAAATAGAAATCCGGATCGCCGGAAGTGATCACAATCTTGTTCAGCGTTTTACCGCTGCGGCGAATTTTCTCCACCAGCGCTTCGCCATCTTTCACGCTGAACTGAGCGTCAAAAAGAACGGCTTCTTTCGGGCCAGAGACCAGTGTGGAAGAGACCGCGAAAATGCCTTTTTCCTGCGGGTTATACGTGTCAATGGTCAACGGCGCGGCAAAAACAGCCGGTGTGAAAAGGGCGCAAAGCAGTGCAAGGCGAGTAAGCTTCATCATCATGTCTCTGTGGTTCAGGAAAGTCTCTATTGTACGGATATTTGTATTTGCCAGAATTCCTGAAACAAGACATGCTTAGTTTCATAAATCGAGCAAATGGAGCGTATATGGATCGCGTTATCGCCGCTCAGGTCTACAACCGGATATGCGAGCTGGGAAGTTTGAGCGCGGCGGCCCGCGCATTGGGGATCTCGCGCCCGATGGTGAGCCGCTACCTGGAACAAATGGAAAAGTGGGCGGGAACACGGCTGGTTAACCGCTCCACGCGCAAGCTGACGCTGACGGCAGCCGGCGAAAAAGTGTTGCAGAAAACGCGGACGCTTTCGCAGCTCTCGCAGGAGATTGAGGGCCAGTCGGAGAAAGATTTGCCGTCAGGCACGCTGCGGGTCGCCTGTGCACACTTTACCGCCATGCACCTGATTGCGCCGGTGCTCCCCGGGCTGCTCGCGCGCTACCCGCAGCTGCGCATCGAGCTGGATGTGAACAACCACCCGGTGAGCCTGGTAGGGGAGCGTATTGATGTCGCCGTGCGCATTACCGACACCCCCGAACCGGGCATGATCGCCCGCCGACTCGGGGAGTGTCGTTCAGTCCTTTGCGCCTCGCCGGACTATCTTGCTCAGCACGGAACGCCCGTCAGTCCCGAAGATTTAGCGCAGCATAATTGCCTGCACTACAGCTTTTTCGCCGGGCAGTCCTGGCATTTTCTTACGCCGGAAGGTGAAAGCCTGAGCGTGGCCGTCAGCGGCAACCTGAGCGCCAGCATCTCATCGCTGTTGATGGACGCCGCGATTAACCACTGCGGTATCGCCATGTTGCCGGAGCGTGAGGCATCTGACGCGCTGGCGCAGGGATTACTGGTGCCGGTTCTGAGCGTGCTGGAGCCGAAACCGCTTGCCATCCATGGCATTTACCAGTCCCGGGAATATCAACCTGCCGCACTGCGCGCATTCCTTGATGCACTGGCGCAACATGTGTTCAGTGGCTAAGACTCTTCTGTCTTCGCCGCAGAATCTGAGTAGCCTTCTATACTTAACCCTTTGTAAGCCAAAAGGAGAGCAAGAATGACTATTCATAAGCACGGTTCAGCACACTGGTCTGGCGACATTAAACGCGGGAAAGGAACGGTTTCTACCGAGAGCGGCGTTCTCAATCAGCAGCCTTATGGCTTTAACACCCGCTTTGAGGGTGAAAAGGGGACCAACCCTGAGGAGCTGATTGGCGCGGCACACGCCGCCTGTTTCTCGATGGCGCTTTCGCTGATGCTGGGCGAGGCGGGCTATACCGCCGATTCCATTGATACCACTGCAGACGTCTCGCTGGATAAAACCGACGGCGGTTTTGCCATCACAAAGGTTGCGCTGAAAAGCAAGGTGACTGTTCCCGGCATCGCACCTCAGCAGTTTGACGGCATCATTCAGAAAGCGAAAGCAGGCTGCCCGGTGTCGCAGCTGCTGAAAGCCGACATCACGCTCGATTACAAACTCAACTAAGCCCCAGCCGGGTTCGCGCCCGGCTATCCCTTCAGCGCGGCGGGGAATACCTCCGCCAGCCAGGCAATAAATACCTTCAGGCGGTGCGTTAAATGCCGGTTTTGGGGGTAAACCACATGAAACGGATAGGCCGCAGGGCGCCAGTCGCTCAGGATTGCCGTCAATGTTCCCGTCTGCAAATAGTGCTTTGCCGAATACTCAAAAGTCTGAACAATCCCAAGTCCCGCCGCGGCAGCCGCGAGATGGGCATTGCTTTCATTAACGCCGAGATAGTGTGGAATGCTGATTTCCAGCGCCTCGCCATCCTGTCTGAAGCGAAACGGAAAGGCCCGCCCGGTGACCGGAGAGAGATAGCTTATCAATTTGTGGCCGTTGCGCAGCTCCTGCGGATAGGCCGGGACGCCATGATTCTTCAGATAACCCGGCGTCGCGCAGGTAACCATTTCAGCATTGCCGAGATGTCGGGCAATAAGTGTTGAGTCGTTCAGCGGGCCGCCGCGAATAACACAGTCTACGTTACCGCTGATTAAGTCTACGGGCCGGTCGGCCACCCCAAGATCGATCCGGATATCCGGGTAGCGCTGCATGAAATCTGGTAGCAGGGGGATGAGCACGTCGCGGGCGGTGGAGCCGCCGATGTCGACGCGCAGATGCCCCTTTGGCGTCGCGCGAGAAACGCGAAAAGAGGTGTCAATATCTTCGATATCAATCAGCACCCTGAGTGCTTTTTCATAGTATTCCGCCCCCTCAGGCGTGGTGACGACCCGGCGGGTGGTGCGGTGCAGGAGGCGGATCTCAAGATGCGTTTCGAGAGATTTCACCAGCTTGCTCAGGGTGGCTATCGGCATATTCAGCGAATCCGCCGCGCGCGTAAAACTGCCGGATTCCACCACCCGCGTAAAGGCACGCATTGCCATTAACTGGTCCATCAGGCCCTCTGATTATTTCTGTATGTGAATAGTCATTTTCATTTTTGCCTATTTTTCATTAATGCTGCAAGGGCTAAAGTTTGTTCAACGCGAGCGAAAGCGCGCAAATCAAACCCAACAAAAGGTAAATGACATGAACACGACTCTTTCAGGAAAAATTGCACTGGTAACCGGGGGCAGCACTGGTATTGGTCTTGCCACGGCGCAGGAGCTGGCGGCTCAGGGGGCGAAGGTGTACATCACCGGACGTCGTCAGGCCGAGCTGGACGCGGCGGTGGCTGAAATTGCTTCAACGGCAGTGGGCATTCGTGCGGATGTCTCTAAACTCGGCGATCTGGATGAGGTTTATGCCCGGATTGCAAAAGAGGAAGGCCGTCTCGATATCCTGTTCGCCAATGCGGGGGGCGGTGATATGCTGCCGCTGGGCGCGATCACCGAAGAGCAGTTTGACCGTATTTTCGGTACTAACGTCCGCGGCGTGCTCTTTACGGTGCAGAAGGCGCTGCCGCTCTTATCCGCCGGATCGTCGATTATTCTGACCGGCTCGACGGTCTCCATTAAGGGGACGGCAAACTTTAGCGTCTACAGCGCCAGTAAGGCCGCCGTTCGCAACTTTGCCCGCTCCTGGGCGCTGGATTTGCAGGGCCGCGGGATCCGCGTCAACGTGGTGAGTCCGGGCCCAATCAAAACCCCGGGTCTCGGTGATTTGGTGCCGGAAGAACACCGTCAGGGGCTGTACGATGCGCTGGCCGCGCAGGTCCCGCTCGGACGTTTAGGCGCGCCGGGTGAAGTAGGGAAAGCGGTGGCGTTCCTGGCCTCCGATGCGGCCAGCTTTATTAACGCCACCGAGCTGTTTGTGGACGGCGGGATGGCGCAAATCTAACCCAGGTTGCGCCAGCAGCGAACGTGACGGCCCTCGTGAGAGGGCTGTAAAGCCTGGGGATCTTCACACCCCTGCGTGGCCAGCGGGCAACGGTCGCGGAAAAAGCAGCCTTTGGGCAGATGACGGTTTCCGGGAAGCTCCGTTTTGCGTAACGCCAGCGTTTCATCCAGCGGTTCACCGGTGCGGGGAACCGAATCGAGCAACAGACGGGTATAAGGATGGCGCGGTTCCCCCAGCACCTGGGCGGCGCTGCCCAGCTCCACAATCTGCCCGAGGTACATTACCGCCACGCGGTCACTCATGTGTCGGACCACCGAGACGTTATGCGAAATTAACACATAAGTCAGATTACGCTGCTGTTGCAGGGTCACCAGCAGATTGAGGATTTGCGCCTGCACGGAGATATCCAGCGCGCTGGTCGGTTCGTCGAGCACGATGATGTCCGGATCGGACGAGAGAGCCCGGGCGATGGCGATGCGCTGGCGTTGGCCACCGGAAAAGGCGTGCGGTAGCCGGTCGAGATATTCCGGACGAATGCCAACCTGCAACGCCAGGTTTTCCGCCATCTGTCGGCGTTCCCGTTCGGGGCTGCGTTTTTGCACCCACACCGGCTCGGTGATGATGCCCCAGACCGGCAAGCGCGGATCGAGCGACGAGAGCGGGTCCTGAAACACCATCTGCATGCCGCCCGCGTGGTTTACCCGCTGGTATGCCCCAGTGCTGGGCTTAAGCATGCCCATCAGCAGCTGGGCCAGCGTGCTTTTACCGCAGCCGGATTCCCCGACAATGCCCAGCGTTTCTCCCCGGCGGATCTGCAGATCGAGTCCGTTGAGCGCATGCACCTGCTCGGTGACGCGGCCCAGCCAGTTTTTACGTGCCGCAAAGTTTACGTGCACGCTATCCAGTTCCAGCAGCACATCAGACATGGGGTTTCTCCTGTTGCGGATACCAGCAGGCGGCCTGTTGACCTTCTGCGCCATGGGGGTGTAAGCGCGGAGTTTCGCTGCATTTCGCCCCGGCGGCAAAGCAGCGGTCGCGGAATGCGCATCCCTGCGGAAGCTGGCTGAGGTTGGGGACGGTGCCGGGGATGGCCGGGAGCAGATCGCGCGGCTGACCGTTCTCCGGCGCACACTTCAGCAGGCCAATGGAGTAGGGATGAACAGGGGCATGGATCAGCGTTTGCGTGGCGCCGCTCTCTATCACGCTACCGGCATACATCACATACATTCTGTCGCAGAGCTGGGATACCACGGCCATATCATGGCTGATAAACAGCACAGAGGTGCCGCTGGCCCGCGCCTTATGCTTCAGCAAGCGCAGTACCTGCAGCTGGACGGTAACGTCCAGTGCGGTGGTCGGTTCGTCGGCAATGATCAGCTCCGGCTCGCAGGAGAAGGCAAGGGCGATCATCACCCGCTGGCGCATGCCGCCGGAGAGTTCGAACGGATAACGCGCCATCACCTGGTGCGCGTCCGGGATTTGCATCTCTTCCAGCAGGGTAATCGCCTTTTGTTGCGCCTCCCGCCGGGAAAGTGGTCGATGCTGGCGGATCACCTCCACCATCTGTTTGCCAATCTGTCGCGTCGGATTGAGGGCGGTCATCGGCTCCTGAAAAATCATCGCCACTCTGGCGCCGCGCCACTGGCGGAGCTGTTTCTCAGATGCCGCGAGGACATTTTCACCCAGTAGCATCACCTGGCCCTGATGGATCCGGTAACTGCCTTCCGGCAGCAGCCGCATGGCGAGCATTGCGGTCACGGATTTCCCCGATCCCGATTCGCCCACCACGCCGACGATCTCACCCCTTTTGATCTCCAGCGAGACGTTATTCAGCGCGTGGACCTCACCGCGAAAAATCGGGAAGCTCAGGTGCAGGTCTTCAATGCGTAATACCGATTCGGTCATGACTGTTTCCCTCCTGACTTTGGATCCAGCAGGTCGCGGATACCGTCACCGAACAGGTTAAAACCCACGGCGGTAATCAAAATGGCCGCACCGGGAAAGGCGCAATACCACCACTGGTCGAGAACGTAGTTACGGCCAACGGCCACCATCGCCCCCCATTCGGCGGTCGGCTGCTGTGCACCCAGACCAATAAACCCCAGCGTCGCGGCCATCAGAATAGCGCTACCAATGTCCAGCGAAGCCTGCACAATCAGCGGCGGCAGGGCATTACGCAGAATATGCCAGCGGATCAAATGCCAGCGCGATGCGCCAAACGTGCGGGCGGCCTGCACGTAGGTAAACTGGCGGACCACCAGCGTCTGGCCGCGCGCCAGACGGACGTAAAACGGAATGCGGACAATGGCGATCGCCAGCATGGCGTTAAACAGGCTCGGGCCGAGCGCGGCAGCCAGCGCCATGGTCAGCACCAGAGAGGGTATAGAGAGCATGATGTCCATCACCCGCATGATGATGGCGTCACCGCGCCCACCCAGTACGCCGGACAAACAGCCCAGCAGCGAGCCAATGCCGCCTGCAATCACCACCACCGCCAGCCCGGCGGCGATCGACTGCTGGCTGCCTGCCAGGACGCGGCTGAACAGATCGCGTCCCACTTCATCGGTACCAAACCAGTGTTGTGCGGACGGTGCCTGCAGACGGGCGGTCAGATCCAGCGCGTTCGGGTCATGCGGCACAATCCACGGTGAGGTCACCATCACCAGGAGCATCGCAATCATAATCACGCCGCCAACTATCGTGAGTGGGCTTTGACGCAGCATCCAGAACAGTTTTGCCCAGTTGATACGTTGTCTGGCAGTTTTAACCGGGACGGGCGTTTCCTGCGTTAACATCATTCGGCACCTCCGCGCCCAATTCGTGGGTCAATCCACAGATAAAGCAGATCGACCACCAGATTCACCAATACGTAGGCCAGAGAGACGACGACAGCGAAGCCCATCACGGCAGGGAAATCGAGCGCCTGAATGGACGTCACCACCCAGGCACCCATCCCCGGCCAGGCAAAGACGGTTTCGGTCAGTACTGCACCGTACAGCAGATCGCCCAGCGCCAGCCCGAGCACGGTAATCGACGGGATCATCGCATTGGGCAGAGCGTAACGCAGGACGATATACCAGCCAGGCAGGCCGCTGGCGCGCGCCGTGCGGATGTAGTCCTCGCTAAGCTGCTCCAGCATCGCGGAACGCACCTGACGCGCCACGATGCCCAGGTGAACAAACGCCAGCGTCAGCGAGGGTAAAATCAGATGCTGAAGCGCATTGAGAAAGACCTCGACGTTGCCCTCCAGCAGGGCATCCAGCAGGTAAAACCCGGTGACGTGCGTCGGCGGATCGAGCCAGTCGTCCAGTCTGCCGCCGCCCGGCAGGATCTGCAGGTGCCCGTAGAAAAGCACAATAACGCCCAGACCGAGCCAGAAGGCTGGTGTGGAAATGCCAGTCATCGCCATTAATCGCACCAGATGATCCAGCCAGCGGTTGCGATAGACCGCCGACAAAATCCCCAACGGCACGCCGATGACCAGCGCCAGTAGCAGGGAGCAAAAGGCCAGCTCCAGCGTGGCAGGGAAAAAGGCCTTCAGGTCTTGTGCAACCGGACGTCCGGTACGAATGGACGTGCCGAGATCGCCATGGGCGAGAGCATCGACGTAGCGACCAAACTGGATATACAGCGGCTGATCCAGCCCCAATTGCTGGCGGATGTTTTGCACGATGTCGTCGCTGGCACGGTCTCCGGCCAGCAGACGGGCCGGATCGCCGGGGATCATGTGTGAAATAATAAAGGTAATGATACAGACACCGGCCACCACCAGGAGTAATCCCCAGCAGCGCTGGCGCACGATGCTCCAGAACGTCATACACTTTCCCCCGGCGAATTCGTTATTTACTCATGGTGGCGATGTTGAACACCTGCTCAAGCATCGGATTAAAGGTGAAGCCTTTAACCTCTTTGTTCATCGCCAGCTGATAGTTCTTCTGGAACAGATAAACGTAGGCCGCCTCGTCAATCACCACTTTTTGCGCCTGCTGGTAATCTTTGGTGCGTTCTGCCTGATCGGTGGTTTTCAGCGCGGCCTGCAGCAGCGAGTCGACCTCTTTGTTTTCATAGAATGAACGGTTGCCCGGCAGCCCTTTTTTGTCTGATTCGAACCAGTAGTTCATGAACATATAGGGGTCGGCAAAGTCCGGGCTCCAGTTACCGATCGCAATGTCGTAATCGCCTTTACCGACGCGGTCGCGCATGGTGGCGTTCGCCAGTTTCTCAAGCTTGACGTTAATGCCGATCTTGCCGAGGCTGGCCTGGGTTGAGAGGGCGATAGGCTCCCAGTTCGGATCGTTATCCGAGTAAAGGAAGGTCAGGCTGGCGGGCTTGTCTTTGACCTTCTCCAGGGCCGCTTTCGCTTTGGCCTCATCATAGCTGTACTGCATTGCCGTGGCGTCAAAGCCCCACATGCCTTCCGGGATCGGGCCGCGCATCTGCTTGCCGTTGCCGCTCAGAATGCCCTTCACCATGCCCTGGTAGTCCGTCGCCCATGAAATGGCTCGACGTAAATCCACCTGATTGAGCGGCGCTTTGCTGTTGTTGAGGTAGAGATAGGTCACGCGCAGGGACGGGTATTCCGCGACGGCGACTTTTCCTTCCTGCTTCAGAGCCGAGAGCTGATCGACCGGCAGGGAGTCGGCAATGTCCAGATCGCCGCGGGAAAGCTGCAATCGGCGGGAGGCGCTCTCTCCGATAATTTTTACCGATACACGCTTAAAGTGCGGTTTTTCACCCTGCCAGTGTGGGTTAGGCACCAGCACCAGCTGCTGGCCTTTCTGCCAGCTTTTGAGCATAAACGGCCCGGAACCGGCGGTGTTTTGCGCCAGGAAACCGCGCGCATCGTCCGCGGCATTTGCCTTCAGCACTGTCGGGTTAATGATGGATGCCCCGTCATTTGCCAGCGTGTAAAGGAAGGGGGCAAACGGCTGGCTGAGGGTGAATTTCACCGTATGGTCATCTACCGCATCAATTTTCAGATCTTTCGGGAAGGCTTCAGACGGTCCCTGGCCGAGCTTCAGCAGGCGTTCAAAAGAGCGTTTTACCGCTTCGGCGGTGACCGGCGTGCCGTCGGAGAATTTCGCGTTATCCGCCAGGGTAAAGGTCCACTCTTTCTGGTCGTCGGACGCTTTCCAGCCTGTCGAGAGATCGCCCTCCACCTCGGTAGAGCCTGGCTTGTACTTGACCAGACGCTGATAGGACGGATAGGTGACGGTCCAGTCGTTGTTATCAATGGTGATGGCAGGGTCGAGCGTTTGCGGGTCGGCGGCTTTACCAATCACCAGCATGTCTTTCGGGACGGCAGCCAGCGCCAGCGGAGCGTTCATTACCAGCGTGGCGGCGATCAGGGTCGTGAGAAGCGATGTTTTCATGGCAGTGCTCCAGGTTTAAAGAGGGGTGTGCGTCAGGGGAAAACAGGCAAAACGGTCATCAAGCAGAGGGTAGCTGGCGGCGTTCGGCAGTTCAAAGTGCCACCATTCGCTGCTGATACCGACAAAACCGCCACCGAACATGATGGCATTCAGCAGCAGACGGTTGCGCTGGGCGTGCGGCGGTACGGAAGGGTGATACGGATGCGAGCGGTCGTGCATTTCGTCAAAACCGGCGCCCATATCCAGCACGGTATTGTGTTCGTCCATCAGCGTGACGTCGATGGCCGTGCCGCGACTGTGATTGGAGCCAATCGCCACGTCGACCACATACTCCGGGTTCGGGCAGGCATCCCACAGCTGGGCCTGCGCCTGCTGCGGTCGGTAGGCGTCGTACACCACCAGCTTCAGCCCGGCCAGCGTGGCAATGCTGATGGCTTTTGCCAGCGCGGTGGCGGCGTCGGTATGCAGCAGGCACAGCGCCTCTTGGTAGATCGGGCGACCGGTGATGTTGTCGGCAGTGGCGTACTTCAGATCGATATGCAGCGTGGGAAATGTCTTCGCCACATCAATCAGTTCACTCTCTTCGGGCATAGCTCCGCTCCTTTAGCGTTCGAATTGACCAAACTCTTGTTGTAATTGCCGGTTTACCGCCAGACGTGCCGGGAGCGCATCACCCAACGCTTCCACCACGCCCGACAGCAGCAGGTTGAACAAACAGCTCACGGGGGCAAGTGAATCCCAGAAATGACCGGTATCGGTTTTCACCTGCAGTAAGTCCATCGGATAATCCCGCGCCCACGGACACCAGATGTCGGTGATTAAGGCCAGCGGAATGCCTTTTTCGCTCGCGACGCGGCAGTACTGGCGGGCCATCGCGGAGTAGGCGCGCGTATCGGTCAGCACGACATAAGGGTGCGAAAACCCCGAGTTGAGGGATTCCACCCAGCTTCCGGATGCCCCCTCCGAATAGCTCACGCGCGGGCGCAGGTACTCAAGGTGGCTGAAGAAGGCGTTGGCGATCCCGCGGGTGGACTGGATCCCCAGCACAAACACCGCATCCGCATGGGCCAGGTTGTGTACGACCTGGCGGAAGACGTCCGTTTGCGCGAGCTGATACACCTGCGTGATGGCGTCCACTTCCAGCGAAAGGGCGTGCTGAAGGCGGTTGGGCAGGGGGCGCTGCTGTTGCCAGGAGTCCAGACGTTCGTTCATACCCCAGGGCTGATACGGATCGCGCAGGCTCTTTTTGACATCCTCCAGGTTGCGGTAGCCCAGCTTGCGCAGAAAGCGTCCCACGGTGATCCCGCTCGTCCCGCTCGCCTGACCGACGCTTTCAGCCGTTTCAAACGGTATCTGCGCGGCGTGGGCAAGCAACCAGCTTCCGACCCGTTTTTCGCTGGGCGTGAACTGGCTAAACATCGTTTCGATACGGCTCAACATCTCAGGTTTCGTCGTCATACCGCCTCGCTGTTAACACGCTGTCAAAAGCCGATCTTGTGTTACCTCGTTAACAATGCATGACGCGTGCCAGGAACACAGGCGAGGGAATGCCTGCTCTGCTGTAAACTTCATGCAATATTTAGTTAACGGATGATCAACATTTGTGCAGCGTAGTTCACTTTTGGTGCAGTGACAGAATCTGCACGTATGAATTTGGTGAATACGTCAGCCCGTTCACATTTTTGATAAGATAGAAACACAGTAGACATGAAAGGGATCCCGGCATGGCGAATTGGCCCTGGCGAGTCAGCGAGCATCTGATGGTGCTTGTTAAGAAAATAGCGATGGTGGTGGGGATCGTACTGGTCGTCCTGTTGGCAGTGCGGGTCTATCTCTCGCAGCAGGGGCCTGAACTGCATCTCTGGCATACCTGGCGGGCAGATGAGATGTCCGTACGCGAGCTCGATGGCGCCGACTTTGCCGGGTATGTTGCCCGCGAAAATGCCATTTTCGCCGATCTTAATACCGCGGTGACGGCAAAAACAGAGCATGAGGAACAAACTCCGCTAAACCGCTATTACCGCCAGAGCCTGGTCTGGCCGGGTCAGTTTTCACCGGATGCCAACCGCTCTTTTGTACTCATGCCAGCCGGAAAGCCGCGCGGCGCGGTGGTGTTGCTTCATGGACTGACGGATTCACCCTATAGCGTCAGACATCTTGCTCAGAATTATCAGGCCCACGGCTTTGTGGCCGTGGTTCCGCGCCTGCCCGGACACGGCACCGCGCCTGGCGCGCTGACGGACGTTGACTGGGAGATGTGGCTGGCGGCGACGCGCCTTGCCGTTCGGGAAGCGACGCGTCTGGCGGGAGAAAATGTGCCCCTGCATCTGGTGGGCTACTCCAACGGCGGGGCGCTGGCGATGAAATATGCCCTCGATGCACTTGACGCGCCATCGCTGCGTAAACCGCAGCAGCTGGTGCTGCTGTCGCCGATGATCGGCGTGACGGCATTCGCGCGATTCGCCGGTTTCGCCGGGTTACCGGCGCTGCTCCCGGCGTTTGCCAAAGCGGCGTGGCTGAATATTTCCCCGGAATATAACCCGTATAAATACAACTCGTTCCCGGTGAACGCCGCCCGCCAGTCGTGGCTGTTGACGAAGGCGCTGCAGGAGCAGATTGGCCGGGAGGCGCGGGAAAACAGGCTGGCAACGCTGCCGCCGGTTTTGGCATTCCAGTCGGTGATGGATTCCACCGTCAGCACCCGCGCGGTGGTGAGCGGCTTGTTTGATCAGCTTCCGGCAAATGGCAGCGAGCTGGTGGTATTTGATATCAACCAGGCGGCGAGCTTCCGTCCGCTGTTCAAGCCCTCGTCCTGGACGGCCACCTCAGCGCTGCTGCCTACTGTTGAACGACGTTACACTGTCACGGTTATTACCAATGCGAATGAACACAGTTTCTCAACGGTAGCGAAAATCACCCCGGCAGGAAGCACTCACGAGACGGTCGTGCCGCTTGGGCAGTCCTGGCCGCAGGATGTCTATTCCCTGTCGCACGTTGCGGTGCCGTTCCCGCCGAATGACGATCTCTATGGCCGGGAGCCTGACGTGAAAAACCGCTACGGCATTAGCCTGGGGACGATAGCGCTCTGGGGGGAAACCTCTGTATTGAGTGTCGGGAAAGAGGCGCTTATGCGGGTCACCTCAAACCCGTTCTACGGCTACATGGAGGAGAGGATTAACAGCCGAATCGGGGATGAGAAAAAGTAACGTTCTTCTGTTGTGTGAATATGTTAGGTCGCAATGATTAAGTATGTTAAATAATACCTTCAAGGCACCTCTCTCATCGGAACCCGTTTTGTGCTGACGACTCTCATTTACCGAAGCCAGTTGAATTTATCCCACCCGTCAACCGAACTCCGGGAGGTGGTGGAGCGCGCCAGACGCCGTAACGCGAAGCTGAATATAACCGGTGTGCTCCTCTCTAAAGGGGATGACGTACTGCAAATTCTTGAAGGTTCCGAAGAGGGCGTGGTCAGGCTGTTCAATAAAATCCGTGATGACAAGCGGCACAGCGGAGTGGTTGAACTGATGCGGGATTATGGCCCGCGCAGACGATTTGAAAACGTCGGGATGCTGCTGTTCGATCTGCAGACGCAGTCGCCGAAAGAGGTGCTGCAATCGGTGCTGCGTTACAGCAAACTCGACAGTTACCTGGCCTCCGATGACCGCGTATTCAAATTTATTCAGACGTTTATTACAGATAAGCGTCCGAACCCGTCGGGTGGACGTTACGATCCGGCAAAGTGGGCGCTCGAACCCGAAACCTTACCCTTTGGCGAGTCTCTGGGCCTGATTGCCGCGCAAACCTGTCAATTTGCGCTTCAACCGATTGTTGAGCCTTCGGAAGGCAAGATCAGCTCCCTTGAAGCCCTTATCCGCAGCAATGACGGCGGCAGTCCGGAGCAGTTCTTCCGCGCCCTTGACCCGGACACCCTCTATCAGGTCGATCTCCAGACGAAAGCCTATGCCTTTGCGCTGGCGGAAAAGCTGGGGATTGGCAGCCACAAAATTGCGGTCAACCTGTTGCCGATGTCGCTGGTGAATGTCCCTGGCGCAGTGGAATTTCTGGTCGGTGAGATTAAAAAACACGGGCTTCAGCCAGAGCAGGTGGTGCTGGAAATCACTGAAAACGAGATGATATCCGGACTGAATCAGTTCAACAGCGCCATTAAACAACTTCGCGGTGAGGGGGTTGGCATGGCGATTGATGATTTTGGTTCCGGCTATGCCGGTCTCTCTCTGCTGACGCGCTTCCAGCCGGATAAAATTAAGATTGACCGGGAGATTATCAGCGATATTCACCTGAGCGGTCCGAAACAGGCGATTGTACGCTCGATTATCAGCTGCTGCTCCGATCTCGAAATCACCCTGGTGGCGGAAGGTATCGAGAAAATAGAGGAGTGGTGCTGGCTCGAATCTGCCGGGATCCGCCGCTTCCAGGGCTTCCTGTTTGCCCGCCCGCTGCTTAACGGCGTCGGTGATATTCACTGGCCGCACCTGGTGCGTTAAGGCAATTTTCCACTCGCGTTATTTCCCCGTCGTCCTGCCTGTGCTTAAATAGCTAAAACGGTTTAACATAGTTTAGCTTCGAGGTTCACATGGAAAAAATCTGGGTACTGGGTGATGCGGTGGTGGATCTGCTGCCTGATGGAGAAGGAAGATTGCTGCAATGTCCGGGTGGCGCCCCGGCAAACGTTGCGGTCGGTATTGCCCGCCTGGGGGGGCGTAGCGCGTTTATCGGCAGAGTTGGAGACGATCCTTTCGGGCGCTTTATGGCTCACACACTGGCTGACGAGCGGGTCGATGTGCAGTGGATGCGCCTTGACCCGGCACACCGCACCTCAACGGTGGTGGTCGATCTCGACGAACAGGGCGAACGTTCGTTTACCTTTATGGTGCGCCCGAGCGCCGATCTGTTTCTGGAACCTGCCGATCTGCCTACCTTCAGCAAGGGTGAATGGCTGCACGTCTGCTCCATCGCGCTAAGCGCTGAACCCAGCCGCAGTGCGGCCTTTCAGGCGATGGATGCCATCAGGAAGGCGGGCGGTTACGTCAGTTTTGACCCCAATATACGCCCGGATCTCTGGCCGGATGAAACCGCACTTCGTCGCAGCCTTGAAGAGGCGCTGCAACGTGCTGATGTGGTGAAACTCTCCGTCGAGGAACTGGCATTTTTAACCGGCGAGGAGCAGGTGCACGCCGGTCTGGCTGCACTCATGCGCCGCTGTCCGGCGCGGCGGGTGCTCGTCACGCAGGGTAAAGAGGGCGTTATTGCCTGGCATGAAGGCACCGTGAACCACTATCCGGCAACCCCGGTTAAGTGTGTCGATACCACCGGCGCGGGGGATGCCTTCGTCGCCGGACTGCTCTACGGGCTGGCCGCCGGTCTTGAACTGGTTCCCGCCATCGCCTTAGCCCAGCGCTGCGGCGCGCTAGCCACCACCGCGAAAGGGGCGATGACCGCCTTGCCCTGGCAGCACGAGCTGTAATATCTCCTATCACAGGCCGTCGGTCGACGGCCTGAATTGTCGCCCCGATCACACTTACTAAAACGGTTTAGCAAAAAAGATTGCCGATCCAAAATTCACCAGTTTAGTATCAGCAACCTAAACCGGTTTAGCAATTTAGCACGTTTAATGACTTCTTTGAGGGATGCGACAAAATGTATAAAAAACGCAGACTTGCCGTGATGATAGGCATGCTGGCCGGAAGTACCTCTGTTTTTGCCCAAACGGATATGACAAGTATCGAAGCGCGGCTTGCCGCAATGGAACAACGCCTTCAGGACGCAGAGACGCGCGCGCAGAGGGCGGAGAAACGCGCCACGGAAGCAGAACAAAAAACGCAGCAGCTCGTTGCCGCGCAGCAGCAGACGCAGTCAACAACCCAGGCGGTGGCGCAGCGCACCACTGCGCTGGAGAAGAAAGCGGATCAAAGCAGCGGGTTTGAGTTCCACGGCTACGCTCGTTCCGGCCTGCTGATGAATGACGCGGCCTCCAGCAGCAAAAGCGGTCCGTATCTGACCCCAGCCGGCGAAACCGGTGGTGCAGTAGGGCGTCTGGGTAATGAAGCCGACACCTACGTTGAGCTGAACCTGGAGCACAAACAGACCCTGGATAACGGGGCGACGACGCGCTTTAAAGCGATGCTGGCCGACGGCCAGAGAACCTATAACGACTGGTCAGCTGATACCAGCGATCTCAATATTCGTCAGGCCTTTGCGGAGCTGGGCAATCTCCCTGATTTCACCGGCGCGCTGAAGGGCAGTACCTTCTGGGCAGGTAAACGCTTCGACCGCGATAACTTTGATATTCACTGGCTGGATTCCGACGTGGTGTTCCTGGCCGGTACCGGTGGTGGCGTCTACGACGTGAAATGGAACGATTCGCTGCGCAGTAACTTCTCCCTCTATGGCCGCAACTTCGGCAGCGTGGAGCAGACCGACAATAACGTTCAGAACTATATCCTCAGCATGAACCACTTCGCCGGGCCGCTCCAGCTGATGGTGAGCGGCCTGCGGGCTAAAGATAATGACGATCGTAAAGACGCGAACGACGATCTCATCAAAACGGATGCCGCCAACACGGGCGTTCATGCCATGGTGGGCTTGCACAACGAGAGCTTCTACGGCCTGCGGGAGGGGACGGCCAAAACCGCGCTGCTGTATGGTCACGGGCTGGGGGCGGAAGTGAAAAGCATCGGCTCCGATGGCGCACTGCTGTCCGAGGCAGATACCTGGCGCTTTGCAAGTTACGGTGTCACGCCAATTGGCGGTGGCTGGAGCATTGCGCCTGCCGTCCTGGCGCAGAGCAGTAAAGATCGCTACGTCAAAGGCGACAGCTATGAGTGGGTCACGCTCAACACCCGCCTGATTAAAGAGGTGACCCAGAATTTCGCGCTGGCGTTTGAGGGAAGCTATCAGTACATGGACTTAAACCCGGAAGGTTATAAAGACCGAAACGCCGTCAACGGCAGTTTCTACAAGCTGACCTTTGCTCCGACGTTAAAAGCGAGCAAAATCGGCGATTTCTTCAGCCGTCCGGAGCTTCGCCTGTTCGCCACCTGGATGGACTGGAGCAGCAAACTGGATAATTACGCCAGCGATGATGCCTTTGGCAGCAGCGGTTTCAACGCCGGCGGGGAATGGAACTTTGGGGTCCAGATGGAAACCTGGTTTTAACCCATCACGCTCCCGCCTGGCGGGGGCGTTTCGCACATCATAAAAAAGAAGTCAGGCAGAGGTATCTATGGATTTTAATCAAATCGCCCGCGAGCTTATTCCGCTGCTGGGTGGCAAGGAAAATATCGCCAGCGCGGCGCACTGCGCAACGCGTCTTCGTCTGGTGCTGGTTGATGACGCGCTGGCCGATCAGCAGGCGATCGGCAAGGTCGACGGCGTTAAAGGCTGTTTCCGTAACGCCGGGCAGATGCAGGTGATTTTTGGTACGGGCGTGGTGAATAAAGTCTACGCCGCGTTTATTCAGGCGGCGGGGATTAGCGAGTCTAGCAAGTCTGAGGCGGCGGACCTGGCGGCGCGCAAGCTGAACCCGTTCCAGCGCATTGCGCGTCTGCTCTCCAATATCTTTGTGCCGATTATTCCTGCTATTGTGGCGTCCGGCCTGCTGATGGGCCTGCTCGGCATGGTGAAAACCTACGGCTGGGTCAATGCGGACAACGCTATCTATATCATGCTGGACATGTGCAGTTCGGCGGCGTTTATTATTCTGCCGATCCTGATCGGCTTTACCGCCGCGCGGGAGTTTGGCGGTAACCCGTACCTGGGCGCGACGCTGGGCGGCATCCTGACCCACCCGGCGCTGACTAACGCCTGGGGCGTGGCGTCCGGTTTCCACACCATGAACTTCTTCGGCCTGGAGATCGCGATGATTGGCTACCAGGGCACGGTATTTCCGGTGCTGCTGGCCGTCTGGTTTATGAGCATCGTGGAGAAAAACCTGCGCCGCGTGATTCCGGATGCGCTGGACCTGATCCTGACGCCGTTCCTCACCGTTGTGATCTCTGGCTTTATCGCCTTGCTGATTATTGGTCCGGCGGGACGCGCCTTAGGGGATGGTATCTCCTTTATCCTGAGCACGCTTATCGCCCACGCGGGCTGGCTGGCCGGGCTGCTGTTTGGCGGACTGTATTCGGTGATTGTGATCACCGGTATTCACCACAGCTTCCACGCGATTGAAGCGGGGCTGCTGGGCAACCCGTCGATTGGCGTGAACTTCCTGCTGCCGATCTGGGCCATGGCGAACGTGGCGCAGGGCGGAGCCTGTCTGGCGGTGTGGTTCAAAACCAACGATGCCAAAATCAAAGCCATTACGTTACCGTCGGCGTTCTCTGCGATGCTGGGCATCACCGAGGCGGCTATTTTTGGTATCAACCTGCGTTTCGTTAAGCCGTTTATTGCCGCGTTGATTGGTGGCGCGGTGGGGGGCGCCTGGGTGGTCTCTGTGCATGTCTACATGACTGCCGTCGGGTTGACCGCCATTCCGGGTATGGCCATCGTGCAGGCCAGCTCGCTGCTCAACTATATTATCGGCATGGTGATTGCCTTCGGCGTGGCGTTTACCGTCTCGCTGCTGCTGAAATATAAAACGGACTCTGAATAATGACGTTACCTTCCCGCTGGCCTGCGATTCTGCAGGCCGTTATGAAAGGGCAGCCGCGCGCGCAGGCTGACAGCCATTATCCGCAATGGCACGCCGCGCCGGTGACGGGGCTGATGAACGATCCCAACGGGTTTATCTGGTTTGCCGGTCGCTACCATCTGTTCTATCAGTGGAATCCGCTGGACTGTGAGCATCGTTTTAAATGCTGGGGGCACTGGAGTTCTGCGGACCTGGTCCACTGGCAGCATGAGCCGCTGGCGCTGATGCCCGACGAAGAGTATGACCGCAACGGCTGCTACTCCGGTAGCGCCGTGGATAACCAGGGCGTGCTGACGCTGTGCTATACCGGCAACGTGAAGTTCGATGACGGCAGCCGTACCGCCTGGCAGTGCCTGGCCGAGGAACAGCCGGACGGCACCTTTAAAAAGCAGGGGCCGGTGCTGGCGCTGCCGGAGGGCTACACCGGTCATGTGCGTGACCCGAAAGTGTGGCAACACGACGGGCTGTGGTACATGGTGCTGGGCGCGCAGGATCTGCAAAAGCGCGGCAAAGTGCTGCTGTTTAAATCCGCTGATTTACATGCCTGGGCTTCCTGCGGTGAAATCGCTGGTCACGGGGTCAACGGCCTGAAGGACGCAGGTTATATGTGGGAGTGCCCGGACCTGTTCGCGCTCGACGGTACGCACGTGTTGATTTGCTGTCCGCAGGGGCTGGCGCGCGAGCCGTATCGCTATCTCAACACCTATCCGGCCGCCTGGATGAGTGGGGCGTTTAGCTATGAACGCGGCACGTTTGCGCACGGCGAGCTGCACGAGCTTGACGCGGGCTTTGAGTTTTACGCCCCGCAAACGACGCTGGCGGAAGATGGACGACGCATTCTGATTGGCTGGATGGGCGTACCGGACGGGGAAGAGATGCTTCAGCCGACGCGGTCGCACGGCTGGATGCACCAGATGACCTGCCCGCGCGAATTGCAGTATCGCGACGGCAAGCTCTGGCAGACTCCGGTGCGTGAGCTGGCGGCGCTGCGTGAAGAGGAGCAGCACTGGCAGGGACGTGCCAGCGATGCTCCCGTTCTGGATGCCGCGCGACTGGAGTTTGAGTTAAGCGCCTCGCAGGTGAACGTCGATTTTGCGGGCGCGCTGCGCCTCACGGTTGATGAGCAGGGCGTGCGGCTGGAACGCGCAAGCCTGAAAACCGGTGAGACGTTGACCCGCTACTGGCAGGGGGACGTCCACCATTTACGCGTCCTGTGCGACCGCTCCAGCGTTGAAATTTTCATCAATCATGGCGAAGGGGTGATGAGCAGCCGCTATTTTCCTGACCATCCGGCCTGGGTGCGCTTCGAAGGTGCGTCCGATATCACATTACGCTACTGGTCGCTGCGCGCCTGCATGATAGAATGAGGGTTTTGGCAGCCGGATCTAAGTCGTTGTGAGAAAAACAAAACGCGTCACCATTAAAGACATCGCGGAGCTGGCGGGTGTGTCAAAAGCCACCGCCAGCCTGGTCCTGAACGGGCGCAGCAAAGAGCTTCGCGTGGCGGAAGAGACGCGTGAACGCGTGCTGGCGATTGCGAAAGAGCACCACTATCAGCCCAGCATTCACGCCCGGTCACTGCGCGATAACCGTAGCCACACCATTGGTCTGGTGGTGCCGGAGATCACCAACTACGGCTTTGCCGTCTTTTCTCACGAGCTGGAAACGCTGTGCCGCGAGGCGGGCGTCCAGCTGCTGATCTCCTGTAGCGATGAAAATCCGGGGCAGGAGACGGTGGTCGTCAACAACATGGTGGCGCGTCAGGTCGACGGACTGATTGTCGCCTCCAGCATGCTTAATGATGCGGACTACCTGAAACTCAGCGAGCAGCTGCCCGTGGTGCTTTTTGACCGCCATATGAACGACAGCACGTTGCCGCTGGTGATCACCGATTCCGTCACCCCAACGACGGAACTGGTGGCGGATATTGCCCGCCAGCATCCGGATGAATTCTATTTTCTGGGCGGACAGCCGCGCCTTTCTCCGACGCGCGACCGTCTGGAAGGGTTTAAGCAAGGTCTGCGAGCGGCCGGTGTGGAACTGCGCCCCGAGTGGATCATTCACGGCAACTACCACCCTAGCTCCGGCTACGAAATGTTCGCCGAACTCTGCGCCCGTCTGGGGCGCCCACCGAAAGCCCTGTTCACCGCCGCCTGCGGGCTGCTGGAAGGGGTACTGCGCTATATGGGTCAACATAACCTGATGCAAAGTGATATCAGATTAGCCAGCTTTGACGATCACTATCTCTACGATTCGCTGACGATCCCGGTGGATACCATTCGCCAGGACAATCGCCAGCTGGCGTGGCATTGCTTTGATCTGATTGGCAAATTGATCGAAGGGGAGACGCCGCAGCCGTTGCAGCGCAAGCTCAATGCCACCCTGCAGCGGCGCTATAAGTCAGCGGTATAGCCTCGTTCGATACATCAATAACTTTAATTAATTTAAGTTTTGGATGCGCCGATAACCATAAGGAATAATTCTCCTTGAGGTATTGGTTTATGTCGTTGAAAAAGTCATCCCTGATTGTCCTGTTCTCACTGCTTTTGTTCTTTGTGGTCAGCACCGTCACCAGCGTTGGCCTCATCATTAAAAGTAATAATTCCCTGGATAACGTCAACAAAGAGATCCAGGTTGTGCTGTCGATTATTGACCCCATCAACCATAGCCGTACGCTGCGCGTTCGCGTGATGGAGTATGTGAAGATGGTGGAAGCGGGCAACTCGGCAGACGGGGCGGCGAAGCTTGCTACAGTAAAAGAGGCGCTGACCAAAGCGGACCACGCCTTTGCGGCCTTTATGGCTTCGCCGCGACTCACGGATGAAGCGCCTCAGGTGAGTGCCTATCAGGATGCCTGGCAAAACTACCGCAACCAGGGGCTGGCGCCGCTGATCGATGCCGCTGAGGCACAAGATGTTGCTAAATTTAACGCGCTGATCCCGGAAGTTTCCCGCCTCGACCGCCAGTACGAAATCGTTCTCGACCAGGTCCTTTCCGTCCACCAGAAATACGCCAAAAGCCTGAACGAAGACGCGAGCAGTAATTTCGTCTCCGGCCTGGTGATGATTGCCGTTATCGCCTGCCTGTTTGTGCTGGTGATTGTTGCCGTCAGCCTCTTCATGAAGCGCTTCGTCTTTGCGCCGGTCAACCTGGCGCGCGAGCACTGCAGCCAGATCGCCGCGGGCAAGCTCGACATTCCGGTGCCGGTGAAGGGGAGTTCGCATAATGAAATCGACCACCTGATGGGCTCGATGGAGCAGATGCGTCAGGCACTGCTGGCCACTATTGCTCAGGTGCGCGATGCGAGCCACACCGTGACGCACGCGGCGCAGGAGATTGCCTCCGGCAATATCGACCTCGCATCACGTACCGAGCAGCAGGCTTCCGCGTTGACCCAGACGGCGGCAAGCATGGAAGAGCTGAGCGCGACGGTGGCGAACAATACCGATAACGTGTATCAGGCCGGAAAACTGGTGCAGGATGCGGTGCACAATGCCCATACCGGCGAAGCGGTGACCCGCGAGGTGATCGACACGATGAATACCATCGCGGCGAATTCGAAGCGCATCGAAGACATTACCAGCGTGATTAACAGCATTGCCTTCCAGACCAACATTCTGGCGCTGAACGCAGCGGTGGAAGCGGCGCGCGCCGGTACGCAGGGCCGCGGTTTTGCGGTAGTGGCCAGTGAAGTGCGAACCCTCGCACAGAAAAGCGCGGTGGCGGCCAAAGACATTGAAAGCCTGATTGCGCAGTCGGTTTCCAGCGTGAAAAACGGTGCGGAGCTGGTCAACCGCTCGGGCGAGGTGATTGACTCGATTATTTCATCGGTGAACAAAGTGAATACGCTGATGGAGCAGATCTCCGTGGCTTCGGAAGAGCAGAGCCGTGGGATCAGCCAGGTCGGGCAGGCGGTGACCGAAATGGACGGCGTGACCCAGCAGAACGCCGCGCTGGTGCAGCAGTCCGCTGCGGCGGCTGCCTCGCTGGAAGAGCAGGCGCAGCAGCTTTCACGGAGTATTTCGAGTTTTAGGTTGCCGGTGCAGGCGTAATTCTTTGAATCTGCCGGGTGGCGCTGACGCTTACCCGGCCTACGACATCTGTAGGCCCGTGCAAGCGTTAGCGCCGCCGGGCACTCGCTGCGATTGCGCATCCGTAAAAATTATTTCATTCCCCTCAGCAATATTTCCCTCTCTCATCCGTCTACCTCATCACAAGCCATAATCAGTTACTGTAAACGAGGTAAACACCATGAGAGATTTTGAACTGCACGGCAGAGGTCACGGGCGCGGATTCGGTCGTCATCGTATGGGCAAGGGCTTAGTCATCGGCGCGGTGATTTTCATCGTGCTCGGCCTGCTGGTGATGTCCCTGTGGAACGCCTTGCTCCCGGCAATCCTTGGCGTGAAAGCCATTGGTTTCTGGCAGGCGCTGGGCATTCTGGTGCTGAGCCGCATTCTGTTTGGCGGGTTAGGTTTCCGTCCAGGAATGTTTGGCGCGCACCGCCGGATGCACGAGCGCTGGATGAACATGACGCCCGAGCAGCGCGAGGCGTTTATTCAGCAGCGACGCGAAGGCTTTGGTCGCCACGGGCGCGGCCACTGCGGCTGGCACGGTCATCGTAACGATAAGCGCGATGACGCTACGCCAAAAGCGCCGGACGCAGAGTGAGCGAGATGAAAGCCGGAGAGGTGGGCGGATCCCTGTTGATGTCGGCGCTCAACGCCTGCCGCGCCCGGCTGAAGGCCTTTATTCGCGGGCGAACATCCGTGCGCGACGACGCCGACGACATTTTGCAGGAAGTGACCTATCAGCTGATGAAGGTGGAGCAGCCGGTCGAAAACGTCGCCGCCTGGCTGTTCCGCGCGGCGCGTAACGAGATGACCGACCGGGCGCGTAAGAAACGCGAGGTGTCGCTCTCCGGCTATTTTACGGATGAAGAGGAGGAGGGCTTCCCGGAGGACGAGCTGGCCGAAACCCTGTTCGGTGTCCCGCAGACGCCGGAAGAGGAGTATCTCAAAACGCTGCTGTGGGAAGAGCTGGGGCAGGCCCTGTCTGAACTGCCGCCGCCGCAGCGCGAGGTGTTTGAAAAGACCGAGCTTCACGGCTACAGCATTAAAATGCTGGCAGAGGAGACGGGGGCCAGCGAACGAGGCGCTGTTATCCCGCAAGCATAAGGCGGTGCTGTTTCTGCGCACGCGGTTGCGGGATATCTATGATGCCCTGACGGACGAATAGCGGCCTCAGACAAAACCTTACACTTCCGGTACTTGTAGATTCATCACTATCGTTTATGATCGGGGCGTCTTGTTACTCTGGAATGTTATGCGCAACCGTCAGCTCCTCGGAAAATGGCTTTTGATCGTTACCTGTCTCGCGATGGCGCTTTGCCTCGTGCAGCGTGCGGTCATGCTCAACCATTTTTTACAGGGACTGGAGCCGCAGATCGCCCTGAGTGCAGATGCCCCGTCGCAAAGCAACACCGGGGAGTCAGGGCCATCGCCCTGTCAGCTAGGTGCGCACTCCCTGCTTTGCGCGCAGCCGCTGTTCTTCGACGGCGCGCTACCGGCCATTATTATCTTCTTCGCGCTGCTGCAGCTGTTTACGCAAGGGCGGGCATTTGCGCCCGTGGAACAGCCCGTTCAGGCACCGCCTCCCCGAATACACCTTAAAAACTGCGTTTTCCGTGAATGAAAATCATCGTCATCACACGATAATTTTTCACTGTTCACGGAGTAAAACATGGTTAACCTCTTCAGGGGATTCGTCTTCCTGTGGCTGTCCTGCATCGGCATTGTCCATGCGGCGGACACCGGCTGGCTGGTCTCCCCACAAAACGATCACGCCCGCATCCGCTTTCAGGCGGAAAGGGAACAAACGCACATTAAAGGCCTGCTCACCGTTGAGCTAAAGCCCGGCTGGAAAACCTACTGGCGGTCGCCGGGCGAGGGTGGCGTCGCGCCAAAAATCACCTGGCCGCAGGGCGTTACGGATAGCTGGTCCTGGCCGGTACCGTCGCGATTCGATATCTCCGGTATGACCACGCAGGGCTATCACGATAAGGTCACGATCCCCATCGTGCTCGACGGCGTGAAGGGCGACACGCTCGACGGCACGCTCACGCTCTCCACGTGCAGTAACGTTTGTCTGATGACGGACTACCCGCTGCACCTCGATTTTACACAGCCGGTGGATGACGGTTTCCGTCACGCCTTTGACCGCGCGATGCAGGCCGTGCCGGGCACGTCTGGCGTTTCCGCCGATCTGTCCGCCTGGCTCTCTGACGGCAACCTGGTGGTGACGGGAACGACCGACGGGAAATGGGATAATCCGGGGATCTACTTTGACCCGCTGGAGGGGGATATTCTGCCCGGCGAGCCGGCCATTAAGCACGATGGCAATACGCTTCGGGTCACGGTGCCCGTCACCGACGAATGGGGCGATAAGCCCACGTCGCTGGAAGGAAAGAGGCTGTCATTTGTACTGACCAATGGCAGTGACGCACAGCAAACCACGATGACCGTTGGCGCTACGCCCGCCGAGCCTTCCGCCCCAGGCGGGACGGGCAAAATGGTGCTCTTTGCCCTGCTGGGCGGGCTGATCCTCAACCTGATGCCGTGCGTGCTGCCGGTGATGGGAATGAAGCTTAACAGTATTCTGCAGGCGGGTTCGGACAGACGCGTCATCAGGCTGCGCTTCCTGGCAACCAGCGCCGGGATCCTCACCTCCTTTATGCTGCTGGCCGCCATGGTGACCGGGCTGAAGCTGGCCGGGGCGTCCCTGGGCTGGGGCATTCAGTTCCAGAACCCGTGGTTTATCGGGCTGATGGTTACCGTGACCTTCCTCTTTGCGCTGAACCTGTTTGGAACGTTTGAGATGCTGCTGCCTTCTGCCGCTACCGGGCGACTGGCTACGGCAGGCGGGGCGGGGCTTGGCGGCAGTTTCTGCGAAGGGATGTTTGCTACGCTGCTAGCCACGCCGTGCTCCGCACCGTTCCTCGGTACCGCAGTTGCCTTTGCCCTTGGCGCGCCGCTGCACGCCCTGTGGCTCATCTTCCTGATGCTCGGCGTGGGCATGAGCCTGCCGTGGCTGTTTGTCGCCCTGGTGCCCAAAACGGCCATGCTGCTGCCGAAGCCTGGCCGCTGGATGAACACGCTTAAAGCGATCCTGGGCCTGATGATGCTGGCCTCCAGCCTCTGGCTGGTGACGCTGCTGAGCCTGCATCTGGGGGCAATGGTGAGTCAGATCGTGGTGCTGGTGCTGATTGTTGTCGCGCTGGTGCTGTTCGCGTTGAAGGGGCAAACCTCCTCGCCGTTGTTCTGGATCGTGGTCATCGCGCTGTCGGCGTTTGGCGGGTATCAGCTGCGCGGAGTGTTTACCTCGCCGCCGGACGCTCCGGCGCAACATATCGCTGAGACCATCCCGTGGCAGCCACTGAGTGAAGACGCCATCCAGCAGGCGCTTTCTCAGGGGAAACGGGTGTTTGTGGATATTTCGGCGGACTGGTGTGTGACCTGCAAAGTTAACGAGCATCGGGTCCTGAATCAGCCAGACATCATTGCCGCGCTGAGTCAGCCGGACGTAGTGGCGCTGCGCAGTGACTGGAGCCAGCCGTCCGTCTTTATCGCGGATTTTCTGGCGAAGCGAAACCGCTACGCTATTCCGTTTAATGCGGTATATGGCCCTGGTCTGCCGGAGGGCGAAATCCTCTCGCCGCTGCTGGATAAACGCACCCTGGTCACCACCCTGAACAACGCAAAAGGCTAAACGTATTATGAAAAAATTCCTTATCACGCTGATGCTCCTGCTGGCCTCGGCTCAGGCGATGGCCGCTCAGCCGCTGACGCCAGATCAGGAGCAACGTGCGCAGAAGATGATCGCAGATTTTCTGTTTAACGATCCGAATTCCCCGCGTATCGGCGCGAAAAATCCGAAGCTCACCCTGGTGGTGTTTACCGACTACAACTGCCCGTACTGCAAGAAATTCGACCCCTATCTGGAGAAGATCGTAGAAAAACATCCCGATGTCGCCGTGGTGTTTAAGTTTTTACCTTACCGCTCGGAAAGTTCGCTGACCGCGGCGCGCGATGCGCTCACGCTCTGGCGTCAGGATCCCGGGGAGTTTATGAAACTGAACAATACCCTGATGGCTAAAAAGGGGTACCACGATGACGCCAGCATTCAGGAAGCGCAGAAACGGGCAGGGGTCAGCGTTACCACGCCTGATGAGGAGAGTCTGATGACGATCAAGCGCAGCCTGCTTGTCGCGGAAAAAATGGGCATTCAGGGTACGCCCGCCACGCTGATTGGTGAGGGATTGCTGCCCGGCTGGGTGCCTTTTGAACAGTTCGATGAAATCGTCAGCGACGCGCTGAAAAACCGCTAACCTGAAGGGGGCGTGATGCCCCCGATAAACCGGAGAGGGATATGAAAAAATTACTGTTACTTTCGGCACTGGCGACCTCAGGGCTGGTTCAGGCGGCTGACGCTATACCGGATGTGGTTAAGCACTTCAGCGAGCAGCAGAACATTACAATCATCAAGAAGCTGGATGCTCCCGGCGGCGCGCCGGCCTGGCTGGGGCAATATCAGGACATGGGGGTGACGCTCTTTTTAACCCCGGACGGCAAGCACGTGATTTCGGGCTATCTGTACGATGACAAAGGGAAAAACCTCAGCGAGGGGTATTTCCAGAAAGAGATCTATGCCCCGATGGGACGCGAAATGTGGAAGACGCTCAACGCGGCGCATCCCCTGAAGGAAGGGGCGGATAACGCGCCGCGCAAAGTCTTCGTCTTCGCCGATCCGTTCTGTCCGTACTGCAAGCAGTTCTGGTCAGAGGCGCAGCCGTGGGTCAAGGCGGGCAAGGTCCAGCTGAATACGCTGCTGGTGGCGTTTCTTAACCCTAACAGCGGACGTAACGCTGCCGCGATCCTGAATGCGAAAGATCCGGTCTCGGCCTGGCGCGAATACGAGCTCTCCGGTGGCAAAAAGTTACCGAAACCTGAGGGGGAAGGGTCTCGCGAAACGGTAGCGATCCTGCAGAAACACCAGGCGCTGATGGACAGTCTGGGGGCCAACGCCACCCCGGCCATATACTATATGAACGCGGAAAATGAGCTGCAGCAGGTTGTCGGGATGCCGGACGCGCAGCAGCTTGAAGCGATGTTCGGGCCGAAGCCGTAAAGAACGCAGGCAGAAACAGGACGTTTCTGCCCGGTCTTCCGGTTAGCTACCCCAGCGTCCTTTGAGATAGTTGACCGCCTGCTGCGTCTGCGGCTTGTTCAGGTAGTCTTCCCGGAACAGGATGGTGCCGTTGACGTTGGGCAGCGAATCATTGAGATCGAGCTGTTTTTTCAGTTCCGGCACGCCGCCCTGAACCGTCCAGTCCGGCTCATTTTTCGACGGTTCGCCCACTTTGTAGAACGCGATGCCGATGTACAGACGCGTGTGGGTCGGCTTCACGACGTCGGCCCACCATTTGGTCAGTACGTCATAGCGCGCGGCATCCCGGGAGAAGGGCCAGTAAATCTGCGGGGCGATGTAGTCCAGCAGGCCCTGCTGCACCCACTGACGCGTATCGGCGTAGGATTCATCGTAGGCGGCGGCACCCCGGGTGTCGGAGCCTGCCGGGTCAAAGGAGCGGTTACGCCACACGCCAGCCGGGCTGACGCCAAACTCAACGTCGGGTTTGGTTTGTTTTATCGCGCGGGAAACCTGAACGATCAGCTGATGCGTGTTGTGTCTTCGCCAGTCGGCCTTAGAGGCAAATCCCTGTCCGTACTGCCGGTAAGTCTGAGAATCATTCAGCGCGGATCCCGGTGATTCGGCATAAAAGTAATCATCAAACTGCACGCCGTCTATCGGGTAGTTCGCCACGACTTCCGTGACGACACGGGTTATCCAGTCGCGCACTTCCGGAATGCCGGGATCGAGCACGAAGCGATCGCCCGAGACGCGTACCCACTCCGGGTGCTGGACATAGACGCTGGACGGGGTCTGATACGCCGTCCGGTTCAGGGCAGCGATGGTTGACGGCTTCGTGTTGGTCGACACGCGGTACGGGTTGAACCAGGCATGGACTTTCATACCGCGCTTGTGCGCTTCATCCAGCATAAACTGAAGCGGATCGTATCCCGGATATTCGCCGATGTTGCCCGTCAGCATATCTGACCACGGTAATATTTTTGATGACCAGAGTGCCGTGCTGTCCGGCTTTACCTGGAAAAACACCGTGTTAATCCCAAGGTGTTTAAGGTTATCGAGCTTGGCGATAAGCGCCTGCTTTTGCATTGCGATGCGCTGGTCAGCGCTGGTGCCATTCACCGAGGCCACCGGTGGCCAGTCGAGGCGAGAGACGGTCGCAAGCCAGATCCCGCGCATCGGCTCGTTTGCCTGTTGGGTCGGTTTGCTGACGGTGGGGAGCGGGGTAACTAATGATTTTGGTGGTTTTGAGGAGCAGCTTACAAGTAAAAGTGCGCAGCCAGCCAGCGCACCGATCCGTTTTACGTGTCGCGTCATTTGCGTATTAGCTCTTGATAATCCGACTGTTAGCCCAGGGATTAAAGGCGGGTGCCTCCTGTTCTTTATGTCCCTCGTCGTGGAGGGAATCCAGATACAGGGCTTCGACCTCCGCGCGTGCCCACGGGGTACGGCGCAGAAATTTCAGGCTCGATTTAACGCTGGGGTCTTTTCTGAAACAGTTAATTTTGATGCGGTCACCCAACTCGCTCCAGCCATATTTCGCCACCAGGGCGTTGACCATCATCTCCAGCGTGACGCCATGCAAAGGATCGTTAGAAATGTGTGCAGTCATAGGTGTCCGGATGTCTCAATTTTTGTGGGGGTGGAGTTACCGGTGAAAGGGTACAAGAAAGCAGGGGAAGCGGCAATTTAAGCGTGAAATTCTTCACCCCCGAGGGGTGAAGAAAGAGGAACGTTCGTTTACTTTTTGTCTTTAAACAGTTCAGGTGCCCACGGTGTCGGATCAACCTCCATAAACGGCGCGCGCTCGAAGCGATCCTTCAGCGCCCACGGCACCGTGCAATCAAAGATGGTCTTGCAGGAGATGCCGTTTCCGCGAATTGAGTTGCTGTAATCCGGCGACTGAGACGGATCCAGCTGGTGACCGCGGATCCCCGGAATATTCGTGATGCTGACATCGCCCTGCATACGGGTGGTCATCGCCCACAGGATGTCGTCGCTGTCGAAAATATCCACGTCTTCATCGACAAGGATAATGTTTTTCAGCTCCGAATAGGTGGCTAACGCGATAAGTGCTGCCTGGCCCTGGCGTCCTTCATCTGACGGCTGGCGTTTTTTCACCTGCAAAATACCCAGGAATTTACCGCCACCCGCGGTATGCGCATAGACGTTTTGCAGGAAGCCCGGAATCGCCTCCTCAACCGCATTGCGGATGCTGGCCTCCGTCGGCAAACCGGCCAGGGTGGTATGTTCTTCTCCGGGGCCCACCAGCGTTTGCAGGATAGCCTGATGGCGCATGGTCACCGCTTTTACTTTGATCACGGGCAGAGACGGGTTCGCCTCACCGCAGTAGCCCGGGAATTCCGGCATCGCGTGGCCGGTGTTGGTATGCTGATCTTCTCTTACGCGCACGCCGGGAAGCAGTTCGCCTTCAATGATAATTTCCGCCCGCGCGATGGCTTTCTCTTTTACCGCCACGCCCTGTACCAGCTCGACCGGCTGCTGGCGCAACGCCCCGGCGACGCCCAGCTCATTGTAACCAAACGGTGTGGTGGGGGCCTCAAAACACGCGCCGATATAGATAGCGGGATCGAGCCCCATGTTGATCGTCACCGGCAGCGGTTTTCCGGCCGCTTCCGCTTTTTTGCGAAAGACTTCAATATGGCGACCGGCGGCCAGGAACATGGATAGCTCATCGCGCTCCTGCACGCAAAGGCGGTGGATGGTGACATCCGTCAGCGAGCTGTCCTCCGGATCGCTTGCCAGCACCAGTCCCAGGCAGAAGAACGGGCCTGCATCAATCGGCGTATTGGTTGGTGCTGGCAGCAGTTTGCGCAGATCGAAGTCCGGATCGTCAGCGTAGAAGACCTGCTCCTGACAAGGGGCCTGCGAGGCCGGGACGACAACGGGTGCGACCGGTTTTTTCACCGCCTGACCGACATGTTTTGCCAGTTCAGAAGGCGCACAGCCTAACAAAAGTGCCGCGCGTTCACGGCTGGCGTGCATGCCCACCAGAATGCGCGAGCCCGGATAGCCCTTCACGCTGTTGAACATCATGGCCGGCCCCGTGCGGGTCGGGCGTTTTACCGTACCGCCCGCGCCAATATGACGATACACACCTGCCAGCTCTGCATTAGGATCGACGGGATGATCGGTTTCAATATACTGGCCTTCGTGGCGCTGCAGTAAGGCGATGGCACTTCTGAGATCGTTGACTGAGTTTTCCATATTTTCCTCCCTCGGTTGAATACCTCCATTTTTACGACAATGACCCATAGCATCAATTGCATCATTACTGCTAAATTGATAATAAATTTATTATCAAAAAAGGAAGTCTCCCGTGCAGTTTCGTCAGATGCGCCATTTCATTGTCGTTGCCGAAGAACTCCACATGCACCGGGCCGCCGAGCGTTTAAACATGGCGCAACCGGCGCTGAGCCAGCAGATAAAGGCGCTGGAAGAACGTTTAGGCGTCACGCTCTTTAGCCGGGCGAACCGTCGCTTAACCCTGACGCCCGCGGGCGACGCGTTTCTGGTGAAGGCCAGGCTCGCCATCTCCCTGACTGAGCAGGCGGTACTGGACGCCAGGCAAACGGCGAGAGGCGAGCAGGGGGTGTTAAACCTGGGATGCGTGTCGAGTGCGATGTTCGACGGTAAGCTGCCCGCTGCACTGCGCCAGATGCACAGCCGCTGGCCGGCGATAACCATGTCTTTGATGACGGGCAATGTGCAGACGCTCTATGCCGCCGTGCAAAGTAACCAGCTGGATGTGGCGATTATTCGGGCACCGCTGCCATCGCTGCCTGACGATCTGCAAAGCCGGCCGTTCACCTCAGAAAAAACGGTGCTGGCGCTGTATCGCCAGCATCCTCTGGCCGACTCTTCCGCTCTGACGCTCGCGTCAGTGAAGGATGAAAAATGGATCTCGCTTCGCGATCCGGAGGGCATGGGGCTGGAGCAGTACTTTTATGACGTCTGTAGCGGGGCGGGTTTCCAGCCGGACGTAGTGCAGAATGCGACGGATGTTCCCACGGTGATAAGCCTGGTCTCCGCGGGATTTGGTCTGGCGTTGCTGCCTGCGTCAGCAAAGGCAGTGAGTGTCGAGAATGTCGTTTACGTGGACATTCTCGACCGTCTCAGGGAAAGCGAACTGACGCTGGTGTGCCACCGAATTATTCGCTCAGAAGTGCTTAAAAAATTTCTGGTGACCCTCGAGCACACCTGACGGCGTCATCCGCTTATTTCACGCTGCTGGCGTCCCGGTTGGTATAGGTAACGGGAACCCAGGCATAGCCACCGTTTTCACCTTTGGTGACATAGCCGATACCCGGGAACGGCAGATGGGGCGCGGCAATCAGGTCTCTGTTTTTCACAAAGTCCGCAAACGCCTGTTCGCGCACGCTTGCCGCTTTGTTCTGATCTTCATCGTAGGTGATGGTCACACCAGGCTGCGGGAACTGGACCGCCCCGGCATGAATGATGTCGCCGACAAAGGTGATCTTCTCGCCTTTGCTTGTCAGCGTGTAGAAGGCTGAACCCGGCGTATGGCCGGGATGAACCGTGCCGGTCAGCCCCGGAAGAATCTCAGCCGTGCCGCTAAAAGGCACCACTTTACCGGCGTCAAGATAGGGCTTTAAGGTCTTCTGCGCGACGTCAAAGTAGTTCTTGCCGTAGCCGGTTTTCTTTTGATTATCGTCGTTAAAGAAAAAGTCGACGTCGGGTTTGCCAACGAAAACGCGTGCGTTGCTGAATACCACCTTGCCGTCTTTGACCAGACCGCCCGCGTGATCGGAGTGGGCGTGGGTCAGCAGGACTTCAGTAATGTCCTCGGGTTTAACCCCTTGCGTGGCGAGGCTTTCAACCAGGCGTCCACCCGCATCAGGACCAAAGAGCTGGCCCGAGCCGGTATCCACCAGAATTTTATGTCCGGGGATCGCAATCAGGAACGCGTTAATGGAGACCTCGGCCGGGTTGGTCTGGAAATTTTTCGCGAGCAGCGCATCAATCTTTTGCGGCGTTGTCCGGCGCAGCAGCTTATGCAGATCCTGCGCGACGGTTCCGTCGGTAAAAGACGTGACAATGACATCGCCGACCTGCACGCGGTAACCGCCCGCCGGTTGTTTAACGACGTGCTGGGGCGTTTCTGCCGAAGCCTGCAGCACAGGGTAGAAAAGCAGTGAACTGGACATCAGCGTGGAAAGAGCAAGTTTTTTCATGGTAAGCATACGCGTCTCCTTTGAAAGTGCTCATCTTACTCATAGCGGCCTTAGAGCAGCGAGTTTCCTCTACACCAGCATGTAATACCAGAACAGGGCAACTTCGTCTTTTTCCGGTAAAGCGTTGTACAGATAACGGTCGTATCCGCCCAGGGTGAAACCGTAGTTTCGGTAAAACAGACAGGCCGAGACGTTCACATTTTGGGTTTCCAGCCGCAGTCCGGGCGCGTTTACGCTTCGCGCCCACACGTGCGCGGCGGCCATCAGTTTTTGTGCTGCGCCGGTTCTGCGTTTTGTACGATCTACGGCTATGTAATCCACCGAGATAAACTTATTCCAGCCAATTGATGCAGTAATAAAGCCGGCTATTTCACCCTCGTCCGTTTCTGCAACAAGAAATATGGCGTCCGGGTTAACACAATGATTTTCAAGTGTCTGGATATCGAGCTCGTAGGTTTTTATCCAGGGCTCGGCGATAGCTTCAATATGCAAATCACAATGGAGAAAAGGCTCTCGTGCAATGTGGTTAACGGTGAAAGAGAAGTCACAACATTCGAGGCGTACGAGGTCGGTATTTAATCCTTTTCGAATCTGCATAGTATTCCCGGTAGTGAGTGAGTTCATAAAGAATAGACGAAGCGGTTAAATCCGCTGAGCCAACATACTTTTAATCCTGAACTAAGCTTGTACTTCGTTCCGCGTAAAATGTGGGTCATTCGAGGACAATGAATGGAATTCAGGACATTTCAAAAGCAGTGGGGTGCTGAGTTTATTTCCGATGACGTTGTACGTTTTCGCGTCTGGGCAGAAGGACAGAAAGCGCTTACGCTACGTCTGGCCGTCACCGACGTGCCGATGACGGCAGTGGGTAACGGTTGGTTTCAGGCAGACGTTCCGGGCGTTACGCACGGCACAGAGTATCAGTTTGTCCTGCAGGACGGCATGACGGTGCCCGATCCCGCGTCTCGCGCACAGGCGAGAGACGTTAACGGCCCCTCCATCGTTATCGATCCCCGACGTTATCAGCCGGTTAACCGGGACTGGTCAGGGCGGCCGTGGGAAGAGACGGTTATCTATGAACTGCACATTGGCACGTTTACCCCGGAGGGGACCTTCCGGGCCGCGATTGAAAAACTCCCTTACCTGGCAGAACTGGGTATTACCCAGCTTGAAGTTATGCCCGTGTCTCAGTTTGGCGGATCCCGCGGCTGGGGATACGACGGTGTGTTGCTTTATGCTCCGCACGCCGCATACGGTACGCCAGAGGATTTCCACGCGTTAATCGATGCCGCGCACGGTCTTGGGCTTTCCGTGGTGCTGGATATCGTACTCAACCACTTCGGCCCGGAAGGCAACTATCTCCCGTTGCTGTCGCCTGCCTTTTTCGATGCAGAGCGGATGACGCCCTGGGGCAACGGAATCGCCTACGAGCGCGAGCCGGTAAGACATTACATTACCGATGCGCCGCTCTACTGGCTGACCGAGTACCGCCTGGACGGCCTGCGTTTTGATGCCATCGACCAGATTAAAGACAGCTCGAAGACGCATATTCTCCAGGAAATTGCAGAGAAGATCCGTGAGGCGATCCCGAACCGTCATGTTCACCTGACCACGGAAGACAGCCGCAACGTCATTTTCCTGCATCCGCGTGATGAGCACGGCAATACGCCGCTGTTTACCGCTGAGTGGAATGATGATTTCCACAACGCGGCTCACGTGTTTGCCACCGGTGAGACGCACGCGTACTACCAGGATTTTGCGTTTGAACCAGAGAAAAAATTCGCCCGGGCGCTGGCAGAAGGGTTTGTCTACCAGGGCGAGGTTTCGCTGCAAACCGGCCAGTCCCGCGGGGTGGAGTGTCACACGCAGCCACCGCAGTTCTTCGTTGATTTTATTCAGAACCACGATCAGACCGGGAATCGCGCCCATGGTGAGCGGCTTATCACCCTCGCAGGTGCCAATAAAACCCGTGTGCTGCTTGCTGCACTACTGCTTTCCCCCCATATCCCGCTGCTGTTTATGGGCGAGGAGTTTGGTGAATCACATCCGTTCCTGTTCTTCACCGATTTTCACGGCGATCTGGCCGACTCGGTGCGGGAAGGGCGCGCAAAAGAGTTTACTGGCCATGCCGGGCACGATGACGCTGTCCCGGACCCGAATGACGTGAACACCTTTGTCCGCTCAAAGCTTGACTGGAATAAAATTGCCACCGACGACGGCAAAACGTGGCTCCGCTTCACGCGCCATCTGCTTACGCTGCGTCATCGTTATATCGTTCCGCTTCTGCATGAGGGAAGTCGCGTCGAGGGCAAGGTGATCGGGACGGCACCCGGTATGGTGGCCGTAAGCTGGCGCTTCCCGTCCGGAACGCTTTCGCTGGCGCTCAATATCGGCAATAAATCTGTCAAACCGCCCGCTCTCCCGGGGGAGACGCGCTTCGCCTGGCCGGAGGTAACCGACATTTTGCCGCCGAACAGTATTGTCGTTCGCTTTGCTGATGGAGAAGCATCGTTATGATCCCTTCCGCCACGTACCGTATACAGTTCCGTAATGGCATGACCTTCGATCGCGTTGTCGGGCTGGTACCCTATCTGAAAGACCTCGGCATCAGCCACCTTTATGCCTCCCCGGTGTTTACTGCCACAACGGATTCCACGCACGGCTATGACGTCACCAACCCGAATGAAATAGACCCTGCGATCGGCGGACGCGAAGGTTTTGACCGCATGTCCGCGGCGCTGAAGCAGGCCGGCATGGGGCTGATTCTGGATATTGTTCCTAACCATATGTCGACTTCTCTGGAAAACACCTGGTGGCGGGACGTGATTGAGTACGGACAGCAGAGCCGCTATTTCCGCTATTTCGATATCGACGGGTCTCGCCCGCTGACGCTGCCGTTTCTCGGGGACACCTTTGAGGCGGAGCTGGAGAAGGGGGCCATTACTTTAAAACGTGACCCTGTCACAAAAAAAGCCGCTCTGATCTATTACGACACCGCATATCCGCTCAACCCGGGCACGTTCAGCGAGGATAAGAGCCTTGCGGAACTGCATGAAGCACAAAGCTGGCGATTGATGTCCTGGCGGGAAGCGCCGAAACAGCTTTCGTGGCGACGTTTCTTTGAGATTACCGGTCTGGTGGGCGTGCGGGTTGAAGATGACGCGGTATTCGACGATACGCATCGCCTCATCCTTGAACTGGTTCACGCGGGTGTGGTGGACGGTCTGCGGATCGACCATATCGACGGTCTGGCCGATCCGCTGGGCTATCTGCAGCGCCTGCGGCAGGCAACCGGACCGGACTGTTATATCACGGTCGAGAAAATTCTCGCTAAAGGAGAACAGCTTCCCGCCGAGTGGCCCGTCTCCGGGACTACCGGGTACGAATTTATCGCTTCGCTGGCGGAAGTGCTGGTCGACGACGATAACCTGTCGCGTCTGGAAAAAATTCACGACGAGACGCTGGGGGTAACGGTCGATCGCCACGCGGAACTGCGCGATGCGAAAGGCCTGATGACCGATCGTAATTTTGAGGGTGAATTCATCACGCTGCTTAACCTTGCTGACGATCTGGCCCGCCGCAATGACGTTGCGCTGCAGCGCGATGATATTCGCCACGCGTTACGCGAGCTGCTTATCGCCTTTCCGGTGTACCGCACCTACGGCACCCGGGAGGGGTTAACCCCGCCAGATGTCGCGCTGCTTAACCGCGTGGTCGCCAGCGTCGAGACATCCGAAGCCGCCCTGGGCCTGATAGTCCGCATTCTTACCGGCGACTTGCCGGAAGAGTGCCGCGAGTCCGCCGCGCTTTTCAGAACCCGCTTTCAGCAGTTGACCGGGCCGCTGATGGCGAAGTCCGTTGAAGACACGCTGTTCTTTCGTCATAACCTGGAGCTGGCGCTTAATGAAGTGGGCGCCGACCCGACGCCGCGAGCGTTCTCGCTATCCCGCTTTCATCAGGAGATGCGCATTCGTCTGGCCCGTCAGCCCGATGCGCTGCTGGGCACCTCCACGCACGATACCAAGCGCGGGGAAGATGCCCGGGCGCGGCTTTACACCCTGACGGAAGCCCCGGAACAGTGGGGCGAAAATCTGGCCCGCTGGCGCCAGATGAACCAGACCCAGGTGCGGTTTCTCAATGACGGTACCGCGCCAAACGCCGCCGACACCTGGATGATCTATCAGGCGCTGGCAGGCGTCTGGCCCGCCACGCTGTCGCCGGACGACGCCGACGGGCTTGCCTCGCTGGAGGCGCGTTTTATCGGTTTCCTCGAAAAAGCGCTGCGCGAGGCGAAACAGCGCACCGACTGGATCGACAGCAACGAGAGCTATGAGAGCGTGGTGCTGAGCTATGCCCGACACCTGCTTTCACCTGACAACACGCTGTTTCTGCATGATTTCAGCGAGTCCATGCGGCCCTTTATCCGCGCCGGACTGATGAACAGCCTCAGCCAGACGGTGATTAAGCTGACGGCGCCCGGCGTGCCGGATATCTATCAGGGCAGCGAGGTGCTAAACGTTAGCCTTGTCGATCCGGATAACCGCCGCGAGCCGGACTTTCCGACGCTGGTGCAAAACCTCAGCGTGGCGAATGCCGGTATGTTTGAAAACCCGGCGTGCTGGCAGGACGGAAGGGTGAAGCAGTTTGTCACCGCTACGCTCCTGCGTCTGCGGCCACACTATCCCGGGCTGTTTCGCTATGGCGACTGGCTGCCGCTTAAAGTGTCCGGCGAGCGGGAGGAGCATCTGATTGTCTATGCGCGAGTGAAAGACGGCGAGGTGCTGATTGTTGCCGTGCCGCGACTGGTTTTTGGCGTCACCGATAACCGCACGCTGTGGGGCAATACCACGGTGGCGATACCCGAGGCGCTGGCAGGAAAACGCTATCGGGATCTGTTCAGCGGTGAAAGCCGCATGCTGCAAGAGACGCTGGATTTAACGTCAGAAAAGGGATGTGTACTGGTTCTGCTTACCTGCGAATAATCGTGGAGAACGAAAATGGCAAAGGATACAACGTTTGAAATTCGGGCCGGTCATGGCCAGCAGTTGGGTGCAAACTATGACGGGAAGGGGGTCAACTTCGCGCTGTTCTCCGCTCACGCTGAGCGGGTGGAGCTCTGTCTGTTTGACCCCTCCGGGAAAACGGAAATCGCCCGGCTGGAGCTTCCTGAATATACCCACGAAGTCTGGCACGGCTATGTGCCGGATCTGAAGCCCGGTACGCTTTACGGCTATCGCGTCTACGGCCCCTATGACCCGGAAAACGGTCATCGCTTCAACCCGCATAAACTGCTTATCGACCCCTATGCCCGCGAACTGGTGGGTGATATCGACTGGAACGAGGCCCATTTCGGCTATGCGCTGGGGCATGACGAATTAGATTTGAGCTTTGATACCCGTGACAGCGCCCCGTTCACGCCAAAATGTAAGGTTATCGACCCGAACGCCTGTGACTGGCAGGACACTAACCGACCCACTATCCCCTGGCCGAACACCGTGGTGTATGAAAGCCACGTAAAAGGGTTTACCCAGATGAACCCGGCAATTCCTCCCGAACTGCGGGGCACCTTTGAGGGAATGGGGCATAAAGCCTCCGTGGACTACATCAAAAGCCTCGGCATCACCTCGGTGGAGCTGCTCCCGGTTCACTGGTTCCCGGACGATCAACATCTTCTCGACCGCGGTCTGAAAAACTTCTGGGGCTATAACACGCTGGGCTTTTTTGCGCCGGCGTCGCGCTACTTCGGCCCGGCGGGGATACAGGGCTTTCGCGATATGGTGCGCGCTTATCATGATGCGGGCATCGAAGTGATTCTCGACGTGGTGTATAACCACACGGCGGAAGGCAATGAGCTTGGCCCCACGCTCTCGTTTAAAGGCATTGATAACTACAGCTATTACCGCACGCTGCCTGACCAGCACCGGTATTACATCAACGACACCGGAACGGGGAACACGGTCAATACCTCTCACCCGCGTGTGCTGCAGATGGTGATGGATTCGCTGCGCTACTGGGCGGAGTCGATGCATATTGACGGTTTCCGTTTCGACCTGGGAACGATACTGGGCCGCGAACCGGAAGGGTTTGATCCGCGCGGCGGCTTTTTCGACGCCATGACCCAGGATCCGGTTTTATCCCGACTGAAGCTGATTGGTGAACCCTGGGATATCGGCCCCGGCGGCTATCAGGTGGGCGGTTTTCCGCCAGGCTGGGGTGAATGGAACGACAAATACCGAGACACCGTGCGCGAGTACTGGAAGGGGGACAACGTCTCTAACGACTTTGCCGCCCGTCTGCTGGGATCCGGTGACTTGTACGATCTGCGCGGGCGTCGCCCCTGGGCCAGCGTTAATTTCATCACCGCCCATGACGGCTTTACGCTGAATGACCTGGTGTCGTACAACGAGAAGCATAACGCCGACAACGGGGAAGAAAATAATGATGGCCATAACGATAACCGTTCATACAACTATGGCGAAGAAGGGCCGACGGAGAACCCGGATATTATTGCTACCCGCGAAAGGCAGAAGCGTAATTTCCTGACCACGCTGCTGTTTTCCCATGGTACGCCAATGCTGCTGGCCGGCGATGAGTTTGGCCGCACGCAGAAGGGCAACAACAACGGCTACTGCCAGGACAGTGAGATCTCGTGGATCGACTGGAAAGGACTCTCCGAGAACGACGCTGCGCTGCGCGAGTTTACCCGACGTTTGATTGCGCTTCGTGCCGCGCAACCGTTATTGCGTCGTGAAAGCTGGCGCGACGGGCTGGAGATCCGCTGGTTTAACGCCGGCGGCGGTCCGCAGCAGGCAGAGCAGTGGGATGAGGGCTCGACGCTCGGGGTGTCCATCAGCAGGCCCGATCTCAAACAGGAAGAGGGGATCTGGCACGATGTGCTCATGCTGTTCAACCCGTTTGAAGGCAGCGTGGCATTCCAGATCCCACAGTTTGGTGAAGGGGGATGGGTGCTGGAGCTGTCTACAGCCGATGACGCCGTGACCGGGAAGGCGATCACCGAAGCGGTAGAATTCGAGCTGGCCGGACGCAGCATTACTCTTTTCCGACGGCCCTGAGTTTACAGTGATGCCGCCGCCCTGGCGGCGGTGTCGTACAGGGAGGAAATCGTGCGTAACAGCTGCGCGGTTTCGCCAATGGATTTTCCGGCAATGCCGCTCTCCGCATGTATCGCGATCAGACACGCCTCCCGCACGTCGCGGTATTTCATACATAACGCTTTCCCTTCCTCCGTGGTGGAGAAAAAGAGCTCTTTACCCGCTTTCTCACTTGTCACGTAGCCTGCTTTAACCAGCTTTTTCAGGGCATAAGTCACCACATGCGTATCTTCCACGTTGAGAACAAAACAGATATCAGCCAGCTTTTTCTTGCGGTCGCGGTGGTTCACATGGTGCAGAAGTGAGACATCAAAGGCGCCCATATCGGGCTCGCCGGCAGCCGTCATGCAGCGCACCATCCATTTGTTGAACGCGTTGCTGGTCATGATCAGCGCGTATTCCAGCTCTGACAGTTCCGCGCAGCGCTCGGACACCAGATGGCGGGACGAGACGATCCGGCCATCGTTGATGTCGTCGTGATGGGGTGAAGCATGCTTTTCTGAGGTCATAACGTTCCTTAGTCAGAAATGTAAACCCATCGATAAAATAAGAACATTTTATTGATAAATTGTTTACATGTTTTTGAGGTTCAGATATAGCTTTTTAGCGCAGGTTTTGCAAAGCCTGACGAAAACACAACATCGCTCGCCGCAAATTAAAAAAATAGCCGTCGGCGCGCAACGCTCACTTTCGATAGGGTAAACGTTATGGACGGTTCTACGCTGTTGCCGCTGATCGGGATACCGATCGTGGTTATTGGTTTTGCTTTGCGCTTCAACCCGCTACTGGTGGTCGTGGTCGCGGGGCTGGCTACGGGTCTGCTGGTCGGTATGGATCTCGGCATGCTGCTTGAGACCTTTGGCGAGAAGTTCGTCAATAGCCGATCGCTCGCGACCTTCATTCTGATCCTGCCGGTCATTGGTCTGCTGGAATATTACGGGCTAAAAGAGCGCGCCCAGGCCTGGGTCGCGAAGATCGCCAGCGCTACCTCGGCGCGTATTTTGATGCTCTACTTTGTCGCCCGTGAAGGCACGGCCGCGTTAGGGTTGATGTCGCTGGGCGGGCATGCCCAGACGGTACGCCCGCTGCTGGCGCCGATGGCGGAAGGGGCCGCTCTGAACGAGTATGGTGAACTGCCGCAGCATATCCGCGACAAAATCAAAGCCCATGCCGCCGCGTGTGACAATATCGCGGTCTTCTTTGGGGAAGACATTTTTATCGCCTTTGGTGCAGTGCTGCTGATTGACGCGTTCCTGAAAGAGAACGGCATTCAGGGGATTGAACCGCTGCATATCGGCCTGTGGGCCATTCCGACGGCCATTGCGGCATTGATTATTCATATGACACGCCTGCTGCGCCTGGATGCCAGTATCCGTCGTGACGTGATGGCCTGGCGTGCAGAGCAGGCAACGCAGGGGGCCGCGCAATGATGACGCTTATCACCATTAACCGCGTGTACTACCTGATTGGCTTCGTCGTAATGTTGCTGGTGGTCATGACCCTGCGCGATCGTGCGAATCCGAAGCGTTTCACCACCGCGCTTTTCTGGTTTTTATTTGGTGGGATTTTCCTGTTCGGTGATCTGATGGTTCAGGAGCTCGGCAAATCGCTGGCGTACCGGATCATCGGCGGCAGCGTTATTGTTATCGCGCTGCTGGCGGGCTTTGGTCTCGTCGGAAAGGGGCACTACAAAATGGCCTCTGACGAGGAACGGGTTGCCTCGTCAAACCGGCTCAAAAACTGGCTGTTCCTGCCCGCGCTGATGATCCCCGTGGTGACGGTTATCGGGACGCTGTTCCTGAAGGGCGTGTCGATTGGCGGCGTTTATCTTCTCGACCAGAAACAGCTCACCCTTGCGGCGCTGTGCGTGGCCTGCGTCGCGGCGATCCTCACCGGCTGGTGGCTGACGAAGGGCACGCCGCTGCACGCGATTCGCCAGTCTCGCCGTCTTGTCGATACCATCGGCTGGGCGGTGATCCTGCCGCAGATGCTGGCCATGCTGGGTGGGGTATTCGTGGCGGCCAATACCGGTGACTCCGTGCAAAAGGTAGTGAGCCTGTTTGTGAACCCGGATAACCGCTTCATGCTGGTGGTGATTTACTGCGTGGGGATGGCGCTGTTTACCATGATCATGGGTAACGCCTTTGCCGCTTTCCCGGTATTGAGTGCCGGTATCGCCTTACCGTTCCTGATTAACGTGCATCACGGTAACCCGGCGCCGCTGCTGGCGATTGGCATGTACGCAGGGTATTGCGGCACGCTGATGACGCCGATGGCCGCGAACTTCAATATCGTGCCCGCCGCGCTGCTGGAGCTGAAAGACAAATATCAGGTGATCAAGATCCAGATCCCGACCGCGTTAACCTTGCTGGTGGTGAACGTGTTCTTAATGTATTTCCTCGTTTTTCGCTAAGGAGTGGTTATGGAATTAACGCAACAACAGGCTGACGCGTTTGCCCGAATGCCTTTAACCTATTTGTGCCAGGAATACCCGAACCACATCATGCACCTGCTGAATGATGATGGTGATGTTCTGCCGCCTCGCGAACTGCACCCGATTTTCTACGGCTGTTTTGACTGGCACTCGGCCGTGCACGGCTACTGGTTGCTGCTGCGCTGCGTGCGTCTCTATCCCGAATTGCCGTGCCGGGATGAAATCGTCGCGCTATTCGACGAGCACCTGACCGAAGAGAACGTGGCTAAGGAACTGGCCTATTTTACTGCGCCGTTCCGCGCCTCGTTTGAGCGCCCGTATGGCTACGGCTGGCTGCTGGCGCTGGCCCAGGAACTGAAACAGTCTTCGCTGCCGCACGCCGCAGGCTGGTATCAGACGCTTGAACCGTTAACGCAGGATATTCGCAATCGTCTGGTGGATTACCTCGGCAAGCTCACCTATCCGATCCGCGTCGGGACGCATTACAACACGGCGTTTGCTCTGGCGCTGGCACTCGACTATGCGCGTACAGTGAGTGACAGCGGGCTTGAGCAGGCTATTCTGGCATCAGCGGAACGGTTTTATCTCGCCGACACGCGCTACCCGGCGCACTACGAGCCCGGCGGTGATGAGTATATTTCCGGTGCGCTGACAGAAGCGTTGCTGATGAGCAAGGTGGCAGATGACTTCCCGGCCTGGTTCGACGCGTTTCTGCCGGAGGTGGGCGCCGTTGCAGCCCTGATGAGCCCGGCGCAAGTGAGTGACCGTACCGACCCGAAAATTGCCCATCTGGACGGGTTAAACCTGAGCCGCGCCTGGTGTATGAAGCATATCGCAAAAGCGCTTCCCGCAAACCATCCGGCGCAGCAGGCGCTGCGTGATTCCGTGGCGAAACACCTGATGGCAAGCGTAGAGCATGTTGTCGGCAGCCACTACAGCGGCGGGCACTGGCTGGCGAGCTTTGCGCTGCTGGCGCTGGAGTAAATAAACGTGCAGCGCCGTAAGGCGCTGCATAAAATCAGGCGGATACGGACCTTACAAACCATACCTTTATCTAGTGTTACTAAACCAAAACTCCATTTAACCTAAGTTTCTTTGATTTTAAATGCGATCAATATCTTAAATAGATGTTTTCCCGTCGTTTCTCTGGAAACAGAGATCTGTTTTACTATCGCGAAGTGTATGATAATCGGCCATATAACCATGGAGAGTTGAGGGTTAATATGGCTGTTATACCTTTGTTACCAAAAGAAGGCATCGCTCTTGTATTGGCAAACATGAGGATTGCAAGAGCGCATGGTATGAGCAGGGATATGGCTATCCCTACAACCTATATTTGGTTTTATCAAAAAGTGAGAAATAAGGGGCCGTGGGATTACAAGCAAGGACACCCTGACCTGGCAAACTTTGGTAACTTCAATTATGGTTCGGCTGGATATGCCGCCGGGATACCATCAGAAATATTATTGATGGGTGCAGGATGGGCGCAGGAAAGGGCTAAAACATCCAAAAATAAATGGGGTCACTGGTATCAAAAACCCCCTTATGGGGATGATCCTCATGATCAGTTCTGGATAAAGCAAGGAATTGAATATGCGAAGAAATCCGGTTATTAAACGGCTTCATTGCTTACTCACAACGACTCTATTACTCGTTGTTTGTGGGTTTTTGACATACCAGTACTATTTCAATGCACCTCCTCACGATAGCTTTGTCAGCAAACAGAAGCTATCTGAGACCGTCACACTGTACATAACAAAGTATGATGATGGAGGAGCGACCGTGTCAGATGTTTACCGCTTCTATTTAGATAAAGATAACAGCGGAAACATTATGAAAGACCTTGAAGACCGATCACCATTCCTGGAAGCCAATACAAGCAATGTTACAGCTTCAGCTTATGGAAACACGGTAAATGTAAAAATCACGGGTAAGGTTTATTCATTCACTAATTCTGATCTGTTCTATGCAGATGGTGTAGCGATCATGCCTGTCATTAACCTCATAGCCAATGGAACAAGAGATTAATTAGCACAAGGAGTTTGAGAAATGGCTGTACCAGTTCACCTCTTTTTGAAAGACGACGGCGGAGCAATGATCCGTGGCGGTTCTGATGTTGCAAACCGTGAAGGAAGCATAGAGCTTAGAGATCTGATCCATAACTTGAGCATACCAACAGATGGAGCAACAGGTAAACTCACAGGTACAAGGCAACACTCCGCTTTCAGTTTAACAAAATCAATTGATTCATCTTCACCCTATCTATACAAAGCTGTTGCAACTGGTCAGACGCTTCAAAGTGCTGAATTAAAGTTCTATCACATCAATAATGCGGGTCAGGAAGTGGAATATTTCAACATCCTTATGGAAGGTGTGAAAGTCATTTCTATAACGCCAATAATGCACGATACAAGAGATTGCCCCGGTACCGGTCACATGGAAAATGTATCTTTGCGATATGCAAAAATCACATGGAAAATTCTGGACGGAAATATTCAGTATACTGATGCCTGGAACGAACGACCTTCAGCGTAGGCGTTATAAACATGCAGCGCCGTCAGGCGCTGCACAGAATCAGGCGGATGCCCGAACCGCAGGGCGTAGCCTGCTCAGGCTAAACAAAACCGATCCTGTGGAGGCTATGACTGCGATCCACAGCGCAACATGCACGATCCGGTCATCAAGGGTTTGGCCGGTTGTTGCCGCCAGCAGCACGCCCACCGTAGCGGCGCCGAGACACTGGCCGAATGTCCTGACGATAGACAACACGCCGGAGGCATAGCTGGCATAGTCCCGCGCCACGTTAGCGAGCATTTCCCGGTTATTGGGGCTCTGGAAGCAGCCAAACCCTATCCCGCAAACCAGGCTGCGTAGGCAGATGTTCCATACGGATGGGCTTTCAGGCAGGGTCGCCAGCAGAACCAACCCACCGACAAATATCATCAGCCCGAGGGTCGAAATCAGCGGCGCGGAAATCGTATCAGCCCAACGCCCCGCGTGCGGCGCAATCAGCACAATACCTATCGGCCACGGGGTAAAGAGCAGCGCAGAAACCACCGGACTGTAGCCATACACGCTCTGAAACAGGAACGGCAGCGCGACAAAGGTGATGCCCTGGCTCACAAACGAGGCCAGCGAGGTTAGCGCAGCGAGGGTAAAGCGTCCGTTTTGGAATATGACGGGCGGAAATAAAGGGTGACTTGCCCGCCGAATCCGCCAGATAAAGGCGAGGGCGCTCATCAGCGCGAGAAGTCCCCAGCCGATGGCTTCGTGATTAATGTGCTGCGTGACGCGCTGAAGACTGTTGGCCGTCATGATCGTGGCTCCCAGAAATGTTGCGGAGAGCACCGCGCCTGGCGCATCAAAGGAGGATTTATCACCCGCTGATTCCTTCGGTAAAGCGTGCCATGCCAGCAGCAGGGCGATGCAGCCTGGAATAAGGTTAATGGCGAACAGCCATTGCCAGCTCAGCGCGTTCAGAATCGTTCCGCCCAGCACCGGGGCTATCGCCGTGCTGGAGGCGATAAGCAGGGCGTGCAGCCCCAGAACGCGGCCAAGCAGTCTGCCGGGGAAAACGGATCGCAGGATTGCCGGGGCGATGCTCAGGGTGGCCGCGCCGCCGATGCCCTGCAGAATACGCATTCCGATCAGCACATCCGGGGTCTTCGCCAGCGCGCAGCCGAGAGAGGTAAGCGTAAAGGTAGCAAGCCCGGCCAGAAACACCGGGCGATAGCCCACGCGCGCCGCCAGCGCGGCAAAGATGGCGAGGGTCATGGCCGCTGACAGCAAATAACCGTTGGCGAACCAGACAGCAACATTGGCAGGAACCTGCATTGCGCTTGCCATGGAGGGGAGCGCGATGTTGATCATCGTTCCGTCAAAGACCCCCATCAGCGTGGTGGTCATCACGGCGGCCAGGACCCGGGCGCGCTCATGCCCGGATAAACCTTCATCGCCGGGCAGGTTTGAAAATAGCGTCATCGTCGTTACTCCAGATAAGAATAGTAATGACGAAACTATAATCATCAGGTATACAGGGCGGAAGACGCAGCATTTGCACTTAAACGTTGCATATAACGCCTTATCTGAGGATTCCTCGTGACCGATCCTGACTTTAATCTGCTTGTCGCGCTCGATGTCCTGCTGGCCGAAGCCAGCGTGGCGGGCGCGGCGCGACGCTTAAACCTGAGCACCTCCGCCATGAGCCGAACCCTGAGCAGGCTGCGGGAGGTCACCGGCGATCCTATTCTGGTTCGGGCGGGTCGTCAGATGGTGCTGACCCCCTGGGCGGAAGCCACACGGGATCGCGCCCGCAACGCCGTACACGAGGCGAGGGCGGTGCTCCAGCCCTCCAGCGATACGCTGAAGGTCGAGAATCTGGCGCGCCTGTTCACCATCAGAGCCAACGACGGTTTTGTGGTGGCGTTTGGGCCACTGCTTATTGCCGCAGTCGCGAGTGTTGCCCCCGACGTTTGTATCCGTTTCTCCCCGAAACCTGAAAAAACATCGCGCTATCTGCGAGAGGGGCTTGTCGATCTGGAAATCGGCGTGCAGAGCAATATGGGTCCTGAAATACGTCTGCAACGGCTGTTTCAGGACAGGTTTGTTGGCGCAGTGCGCCAGGGGCATCCACTGGCTTCGCGCCCGTCAGTTAGCCTGCAGGATTATATCTCCTGGGGGCATGTGGTGGCCTCGCCCGACGGATCGTTACACGGGTTTGTCGATGACGCGCTGGCGGAGCGCGGGATGAAACGTAACGTCGCCAGCGTTGTGCCCGGTTTCCCGACGGCGTTATCCGTGGCGTTGGCCTCCGATCTGATTGCCATGGTCCCGGCGCTGTATTTGCTCAATCAGCCCATGTCAGAACGCGTACACGTCTTTGAACTGCCGTTTAAAACCCGGAGCATTACCGTCTCACAGATGTGGCATCCGCGCATGGAAAAGGATCCCGCGCACCGGTGGCTCAGGGAGAAGGTGCTGGAAGTGTGTCGGCCGGTTCGCTGACCGATTAAACGGTTTTCTTCGGCACGGAAAGTATAAAGCGCGTCGATACCGCATCGGATTCCACACGGATTTTTCCGTGATGGGCGCTGACGATGGATTTCACGATGGCAAGGCCGATGCCGCTGCCTTCGCCTTTACGCTGTCTTGATGGATCCACCCGGTAAAATCGGTCAAACAGCCTTGGCAGATGTTCTTCCGGGATCGGCACGCCGGGGTTGGCAACCACCAGTTCAACATTGTTTTCCTGCTCTCGGAGTGAGACGGTCACCGCTTTTCCTTCCGGCGTATAGCGCAGGGCATTGGATAACAGATTGTTAATCGCCCTTCTGAACATCTGCGGATCGCCTTCTGTCAGGCAGGGCATTCCGTTAAATTTCAGCGTGACGTTACGTTCTTCCGCCCAGGCTTCGAAGAAATCGAACACTTTCATGACTTCAGCGCGCAAATCAAAGATCGCCCGGTCCGGGATGAGCTGATTATTATCCGCCTGCGCCAGGAACAGCATGTCGCTGACCATCCGGGTCATTCGGTTGTACTCTTCAAGGCTGGAATACAGCACATCTTCCAACTCCTTCTGAGAACGGTTCTGGCTCAGCGCAATTTCCGTTTGCGTCACCAGATTGGTAACAGGTGTTCTGATCTCATGCGCGATATCGGCGGAAAAATTGGCCTGGCGGGTAAAGACATCTTCTATTTTTTCAATCATATGGTTGAAAGAGATCACCAGCTGTTCCAGCTCAACGGGCACGCGGGACGGTTCAAGTCGCGCGTCGAGATTCTCTGAGGTGATATTTTTAATGGCGGTGCTGACGTTACGCAGAGGCAGATGGCCCTGGCGTACCGCAATACGAATGACAACAATAATCAGCAGACTGATTGCCGCGGCAATCGCGAAGAGATTCTTCTTCAGGGCATCCAGGTAGTGCAGATGAAAATTAATGGAGAGGCCAATCAGCATCACGTAGTCCTGCGATTTGCCCTGCAATGTCGCCGTGCCTGACGAGGCGATAATCCGGTACGTGTCCATTTTCATGTCGGGCCCCGCGTGCATGGAAGCAGAAGAGTCCTCCACCGTCCACAGAAAGACATCCTGGGTGCGACGGTGCACGTTAAAATCCGGTGTATTCATCGCAGGGCGTAATGCTGCCCCGTGTGCCGAGCTGAACAGGGTATTTCCCTGCGGATCCACAAGCAGAACGGCAACGTTGCGGTAACTGGCGATCGACTCGTTGAGTTTACTGATTTTCTTCCGCTCGGGTTCGGCAGGTGACTGTAGGATACGGTGCATCGCGATGCTGATTTGCTGCAGATCGCTGATGTCCTGCTCAGCAAAATGATTTTCAACGGAATGCACCATAAACCACGTGAAGGCGAAAAACGCCAGGATCGTGGAGAGACTGATAAAAAAGGTCAGCCGAAGAGCCAGCGAAAAAGGGCGCCGGAAAGGCTTAATGCGCATCCGGCGCCTCCAGCATATAGCCCACACCGCGCACCGTCTGGATCAGCTTGTGTTCATAATCGTTATCGATTTTTGCCCGAAGCCGTTTTACCGCCACATCAATGGCGTTCGTATCGCTGTCAAAGTTCATGTCCCACACCTGAGAGGCAATCAGGGAGCGGGGCAGCACTTCTCCCTGATGACGAAGGAAAAACTCCAGCAGGCTGAACTCCTTACTGGTTAACAGGATGCGATTCCCCGCCCGGCTCACTTTTCTCGACACGAGGTCAACCGTCAGGTCAGCCACCTGAAGCTGGCTTTCCGCAATCACCGTATTTCCGCGCCTCAGCAGCGTTCTTACCCGGGCGAGAAGTTCAGCAAAGGCAAAAGGCTTAATCAGATAATCATCCGCACCCAGCTCAAGCCCTTTGACCCGGTGTTCAATGGTGCCGAGCGCCGTGAGGAGCAGTATGGGCATTCCTTTCCCGGCCGAACGCAGCATGCGGACAATATCCCAGCCGTTCACGTCGGGAAGCATAATATCCAGAACCAGCAGATCGTATTCCGCAGTCATGGCGAGATGGTAACCGTTGAGGCCATTGTCAGCGTGGTCGACGATAAACCCCGCTTCAGTCAGTCCCTTGCTGAGGTATTCACCGGTTTTCATTTCGTCTTCGACGATCAGTATCTTCATCTTGCTCCCCTGACTGGCTGCTGACGACATTCTATTGTGCTCGCGGCCGTTAACAATGACTTACGTTAAAAATGACAACATTGTCATTATCCTGTCACCCGTCAAACAGGATGCGTTCAGTAGAGTGACCCTAAAAATACTCTGGACTTCATTTGAACCATTATGTTCCTGTTAAAACGACTTAGCATCAGTACGGTATTTTTCCTGACAGGCTGCGTCTCGCTGGCGCCTGAGTACCAGCGACCCGCGTCACCGGTGCCCCAGCAGTTTTCGTTATCCCGAAATGGCCTGACACCTGCGGTGGCGGGGTATCAGGATACCGGCTGGCGTCACTTTTTTGTCGACCCCCAGGTCGTTGGGCTGATCAGCGAAGCCCTGGAAAACAACCGCGATTTAAAAATGGCCGCCCTGAAGGTTGAGGAAGCCCGGGCGCAGTTCACGGTGACGGATGCGGATCGTTATCCTCAGCTGAATGCCTCCTCGGGTATCACCTATAGCGGCAGTCTGAAAAGTGACAAACCTGCCTCGCAGCAGTACGACGCAGGTCTTGCAGTAAGCTATGAACTCGATTTCTTCGGCAAGCTCAGGAACATGAGCGAGGCTGACAGACAAAACTTTTTTGCCAGCGAAGAAGCCCGTCGTGCGGTGCATATTCTGCTCATCTCTAACGTGTCGCAGAGCTATTTCAACCAGCAGCTGGCCAATAAACAACGCCGTATTGCGCAGGAGACGCTGAAGAATTACCAGCAATCTTACGCGTTCGTTGAGCAACAGCTGGTGACCGGCAGTACAAACGTCCTGGCGCTGGAGCAGGCCCGGGGGCAGATTGAAAGCACTCAGGCAGAGATAGCCAAAAGAGAGGGTGAGTTGGCGCAGGCCAATAATGCCCTGCAGCTGGTCCTCGGAACGTATCGCGCACTGCCGGGCAACAGCGGCATGAACGCCAGCGATATTGCGCCGGTCAGGCTGCCGCCTCATCTTTCATCAGCGATACTGCTGCAGCGCCCGGATATTATGGAGGCGGAGTATCAGCTTAAAGCGGCCGATGCGAATATCGGTGCGGCACGTGCTGCCTTTTTCCCGTCCATTTCACTGACCAGCGGACTTTCAACGGGCAGCACGGAACTCTCCAGCCTTTTCACAACGGGCAGTGGGATGTGGAATTTTATCCCTAAAATTGATATCCCCCTGTTTAATGCAGGCAGAAATAAAGCCAACCTGAAGCTGGCTGAAATTCGCCAGCAGCAGTCGGTTGTGAATTACGAACAAAAAATTCAGTCCGCCTTTAAACAGGTTGCTGACGCGCTCGCGCTGCGGGAAAGTATTAACCAGCAAATTAATGCCCAGCAGCGGTATCTTGATTCGCTAAATATCACCCTGCAACGTGCCAGAGGGTTATATTCCAGCGGTGCGGTGAGCTATATCGAAGTGCTTGATGCAGAACGTTCTCTGTTCTCCACGCAGCAAACTCTTCTCGACCTTATTTATGCCCGTCAGGTGAATGAAATAACGCTCTTCACCGCACTGGGTGGCGGTTGGGTCGAATAAATTCATTTAATTAAACAGGAAAGTAAAAATGCGTAATTCACTTAAAACCGTTGTACTCGGTGCGATCGCCGTAATGTTTTCTGCCAGCCTTCAGGCCGAGGTTCATCAGCACGCAGGAATGAATGTTGCCAGTGACGGAACCTCAGAGCAGATTATTAAGGGGACCGGCATTATCAAGGATATTGATCTCACGAGTAAAAAAGTCACTATTGCCCATGATGCTATCCCGGCGGTGGGCTGGCCCGCGATGACGATGCGCTTCACCTTTCTTCAGGCTGACGAGAGTATTTCGGCCCTGAAAGTCGGTAGCCACGTTGATTTTTCGTTTGTCCAGCAGGGCAATATCTCTTTACTGAAGAGCATTAAATAGCGAGAAGTAGCATGGCATCTTTAAAAATAAAATACGCTGCCATGATAGTCAGCAGCCTTATTGCAGGAGGGCTGATATCCGTCACGGCATGGCAGCATATTCACGCCTCTGCAAAACCAGAAAATCAGGTTTCTGAAAGAAAGGTACTTTTCTGGTATGACCCGATGAAGCCAGACGTTAAATTCGATAAACCTGGCAAATCACCGTTTATGGATATGGATCTGGTGCCAAAATATGCGGATGAAAATGATGATAAAAGCGGTGCCGGAATACGCATTGACCCCACGCAGGTCCAGAACCTGGGGTTAAAAACGCAAAAAGTCACCCGCGGAACGCTGAATTATAGCCAGACGATCCCAGCCAATGTCAGTTATAACGACTATCAGTTTGTTATTGTGCAGGCGCGCGCGGAAGGTTTCGTTGAGAAAGTATACCCGTTGACGATCGGCGACCATGTCAGGAAAGGCACGCCGCTGATTGATATCACCATTCCGGACTGGGTAGAGGCGCAGAGTGAGTTTTTGCTGTTATCCGGTACCGGTGGAACGCCTGTGCAAATCAAAGGCGTACTTGAACGTCTTCGGCTGGCCGGGATGCCGGATGAAGATATTCAGAAGCTAAGGGCGACCCGAACTATCCAGACCCGATTTACCATCAAGGCTCCCATTGACGGGGTTATCACGGCGTTTGACCTGCGCACCGGCATGAATATTTCAAAAGATAAGGTGGTCGCTCAAATTCAGGGGATGGATCCGGTCTGGATCGGCGCGGCGGTCCCTGAGTCTATTGCTTATCTGCTGAAAGACACGTCGCAGTTTGAGATTTCAGTACCCGCTTACCCTGATAAATCCTTCCCGGTTGAAAAATGGAACCTTCTGCCGAGCGTGGATCCCAGCACCCGTACGCTGCAGGTGCGCCTGCAGGTCTCCAACAAAGACGAGCGTCTGAAACCGGGCATGAATGCGTATCTCAAACTGAATACGCAAAGTCCGGAGATGCTGTTGATCCCGTCCCAGGCCGTTATTGATACCGGCAAGGAACAGCGCGTGATTACCGTCGATGAAGAGGGGCATTTTGTGCCGAAACCGATCCACGTTCTGCATGAATCTCAGCAGCAGTCCGGTATTGGTTCAGGCCTCAACGAAAGGGAGACGGTGGTGGTTAGCGGTCTGTTCCTGATTGACTCCGAGGCCAATATTACCGGCGCGCTGGAGCGCATGCGTCACGCTGAAACAGCAGACAACACGCATTCAGGTCATTAAGGGGACGATGATGATTGAATGGATTATCCGGCGGTCCGTCGCCAACCGTTTCCTGGTGATGATGGGGGCGCTGTTTCTTAGCATCTGGGGCGCATGGACCATCATCAACACACCGGTCGATGCCTTGCCCGACCTGTCTGACGTTCAGGTGATTATCAAAACCAGCTATCCTGGCCAGGCCCCGCAGATAGTTGAAAATCAGGTGACCTATCCGCTCACTACCACCATGCTGTCGGTACCGGGTGCCAAAACCGTGCGCGGTTTTTCTCAGTTTGGTGATTCGTATGTGTATGTCATTTTTGAAGACGGTACTGATTTGTACTGGGCCCGGTCGCGCGTACTGGAGTACCTGAACCAGGTTCAGGGCAAACTGCCTGCTGGCGTGAGTTCAGAAATTGGCCCGGATGCCACGGGGGTGGGCTGGATATTTGAATATGCGCTGGTCGATCGTTCCGGTAAGCACGATCTCGCAGAATTGCGCTCTTTGCAGGACTGGTTCCTGAAATTTGAGTTAAAAACCATCCCCAACGTGGCTGAAGTGGCATCGGTTGGCGGTGTGGTTAAGCAGTATCAGATCCAGGTCAATCCGTTAAAACTGGCCCAGTACGGCATAAGCCTGCCGGAGGTTAAGCAGGCCCTTGCGTCGTCGAACCAGGAAGCAGGGGGATCGTCGGTTGAAATGGCGGAAGCAGAGTATATGGTCCGGGCCAGCGGCTATCTACAGACGATAGACGATTTCAATAATATCGTGCTGAAAACCAGTGAGAACGGTGTCCCGATTTACCTGCGCGATGTTGCTCGCGTACAAACGGGGCCGGAAATGCGCCGCGGTATTGCTGAGCTGAACGGGCAGGGGGAAGTGGCGGGTGGCGTGGTGATCCTGCGCTCGGGCAAAAATGCGCGTGAAGTCATTACGGCGGTGAAGGATAAGCTGGAGACGCTGAAGGCCAGCCTGCCGGAAGGCGTCGAGATTGTGACGACCTACGATCGCAGCCAGTTAATCGACAGAGCTATCGATAACCTGAGCGGCAAGCTGATTGAAGAATTTATCGTGGTGGCCATCGTCTGTGCGCTGTTCCTCTGGCATGTCCGCTCTGCGCTGGTGGCGATTGTCTCTCTGCCGCTCGGCCTGTGTATTGCCTTTATTGTGATGCATTTTCAGGGACTGAACGCCAACATCATGTCGCTGGGGGGCATTGCCATTGCCGTCGGTGCGATGGTGGATGCGGCCATTGTGATGATTGAAAACGCGCACAAACGGCTGGAAGAGTGGGATCATCAGCATCCGGAAGAGCAGATCGACAACGCCACCCGCTGGAAGGTGATCACCAATGCCTCTGTGGAAGTGGGGCCCGCACTGTTTATCAGCCTGCTGATCATCACCTTATCGTTTATTCCCATCTTTACCCTTGAGGGACAGGAAGGGCGACTGTTTGGTCCACTGGCCTTCACGAAAACGTACTCCATGGCGGGGGCGGCCATGCTCGCCATCATCGTTATCCCCATCCTGATGGGCTTCTGGATCCGCGGAAAAATCCCCGCAGAGAACAGTAACCCGCTGAACCGGCTGCTGATTAACGCCTATCATCCGCTGCTGATCAGGGTTCTCCACTGGCCAAAAGCCACCCTGTTGGTTGCAGCCTTATCTATCTTCACGGTTATCTGGCCGCTGAGCCAGGTGGGCGGTGAGTTTTTACCGAAGATCAACGAAGGCGACCTGCTGTATATGCCCTCGACCTTGCCCGGTGTGTCTCCGGCAGAAGCGGCGGCGCTCCTGCAAACCACGGACAAACTCATCAAAACGGTGCCTGAAGTGGCGTCTGTTTTCGGCAAGACAGGTAAGGCAGAAACGGCAACGGATTCCGCACCGCTTGAAATGGTGGAAACCACGATTCAGCTCAAACCAGAGGATCAGTGGCGGCCCGGCATGACGATTGACAAGATTATTGACGAACTGGATAACACCGTTCGTTTGCCTGGCCTGGCTAACCTGTGGGTTCCGCCTATTCGTAACCGCATTGATATGCTCTCCACCGGGATCAAAAGCCCGATAGGTATCAAAGTGTCCGGTACCGTTCTGTCTGATATCGACACCACGGCGCAGCGCATCGAGGCGGTCGCCAAAACGGTGCCCGGCGTGGTGTCTGCTCTGGCGGAACGCCTGGAGGGCGGGCGTTACATTGATGTGGATATTAACCGGGAAAAAGCCGCCCGCTACGGAATGACGGTGGGCGATGTGCAGCTGTTTGTCTCTTCGGCCATTGGCGGCGCAACGGTAGGTGAAACGGTGGAAGGCGTCGCCCGCTACCCGATCAATATTCGTTATCCTCAGGACTACCGGAGCAGCCCGAATGCGTTAAAACAGATGCCTATCCTGACGCCGATGAAACAGCAGATCACGCTGGGCGATGTGGCTGATATTAAGGTTGTTTCCGGCCCCACGATGTTGAAAACGGAGAATGCCCGGCCAGCCAGCTGGATTTACATCGATGCACGGGGCAGGGATATGGTATCGGTGGTGAACGACATTAAGACGGCCATCAGTCAGAACGTGAAGCTGATGCCAGGTACCAGCGTGTCTTTCTCCGGACAATTTGAGCTTCTCGAACATGCCAATAAGAAGCTGAAACTGATGGTACCGATGACGGTGATGATCATCTTCATTTTACTTTACCTGGCGTTTCGTCGCGTGGATGAAGCAATGCTGATCCTGATGAGTCTGCCGTTCGCCCTGGTCGGTGGAATATGGTTTCTCTACTGGCAGGGTTTCCATATGTCAGTCGCAACCGGAACCGGATTTATCGCCCTGGCCGGGGTCGCAGCGGAATTTGGGGTCGTTATGCTGATGTATTTACGTCATGCCATTGAAGCGCAACCGGAACTGTCCCGTCGGGAAACGTTCACAGAACAAGGGCTTGATGAAGCACTATATCATGGTGCCGTGCTCCGTGTGCGGCCAAAGGCCATGACCGTCGCGGTGATCATTGCGGGCCTGCTGCCAATACTTTGGGGGACTGGTGCCGGTTCGGAAGTCATGAGCCGGATAGCGGCGCCCATGATCGGCGGGATGATCACAGCGCCGCTGTTATCGCTGTTTATCATTCCTGCGGCTTACAAGTTGATTTGGTTGCGCAGGCATAACTCAGCGACAATCGTTCGCGAAGATGACAGGGGGCCCAATACCTGATAAGTTAGCTATTCAATATGCTATTCATAAAGCGATTCACTACGATGATAAACCGATCCGAAACGTTACGACAACTGCTGAGGCAAGGCCCAATATCGGTAAGACAACTAATTGATATTATGGGTATTAGCCAGCCAACCATCTCCAGGGCGATTAAAGCACTTGGCGATGAGGTTGTTCGGATCGGCTCCGGTCCATCTATTCACTATGTGCTACGCGATACGCGTCGGGGGTTCAGTTCGGCCCCCATTTACCGCATAACGGAAGAGGGCCAGGTTAAACCGCTGGGCAGACTCGTTCCGGTTTATCCAGACGGATTTGTAATGGAGCAAACGGACGGTATTTGCCTCCATAGCGACGGGTTGCCGTGGTGGCTGTTTGACATGCGGCCCCAGGGATATCTTGGCCGCGCGTATGCCTCCCGATTTTCATTCGAACTGGGCCTGCCGGCAAATCCAGAGAGCTGGAGTGATTCGGATGTTATCAGGGCATTGCTGGCACACGGACACGATGCGGTGGGGAATCTGTTAATAGGTGAACAGGCGCGGAACCATTTTGTGGAGATGCCGTCGCCTGTAGCCGTGGATCGGCCCACGGCATACCCGGCGCTGGCGCTGGCCGTTAGCTCCGGAGAGGTGCCGGGTTCCTCCGCTGGTGGTGAACAACCCAAATTTTGCACCTATACAGAACGAGGTCACGTCATCGTGAAATTCACGGCGCCGGACGATAACCCTATTAGCGAACGCTGGCGGGATCTGTTGCTGGCGGAACACGTTGCATTAAAGGTGCTCGGCGTCGAAACAGAGGTGTTTGATTTTGGCGGACAGCGCTTCCTCGAAATCCCGCGCTTCGATCGCACAGGCGCGCTTGGTCGCAATGGTCTCTTTTCTTTACGAGCGCTGGAAGCGGAATTTGTCGGCCGGGCGAGAGAGACATGGCCCGTGCTGGTTAATGAGCTGGTAAAGCAGGGCTGCGTTCACCCTGATGCGGTGGCCGCTACGGCACGGCTTTGGGCGTTTGGCATGCTGATTGGCAATACCGACATGCACCACGGTAATCTGTCGTTCATCAGCGCGCATGGCCGACCTTACCATCTTGCGCCAGCCTATGACATGCTGCCCATGGGATTTGCACCTAAGTCAGGTGGCGGAATGGTGAATACGCTTCGTCCGGCATCGCTTCCTGAGGTGATAGAGGGAGATACCTGGCACGAGGCGCTGGAACTGGCTGAGCGTTTTTATGCTTTGGCCAGCAATTGCGACCGTTTCTCTGCCAGTTTTACGCCATGCATGGTGGCGTTACGCGCACATATTGACGACGCGGGGGCGAGGATAGCGCGCCTGGGATGATGCGCATGGAGAGATGCATTTTTATGGACTAAGGAAGATATCACAGAAGGTATGGAGACCTGGAGTGTCTCAATATTGTATTTAACATAATATACATTATGCGCACTTGCATTAGGTAAGGCGAAATCTGGCGTTTCGTGGCTGTCATTGTCCTGAATGCTGATAGTCTCTGAAAGCGTCTCCGTTGACCATCTCACAGTGCCTTCCGCTTTTGCTCAGAGTTTCAATCCTGCGTGTTTAGAAAAAGTTGAACGATGCCTGATATACTTCGGCTTTTGGAAAACGCAGCCCTGAGCAAATGGAAATTGAATTAAATAAAAGCGTTAAAGAACGAATCTTCCATGCTGTCATTTTTGAAGTCATAGCTAACGTTATCATCGCGCTGTCGCTTGCCTGGTTGATGAACGTTTCGATACTTCAGTCTGGCTCGCTGTCCGTGATATCTGCACTGACCGCGACGGCATGGAATTTTGTTTTTAATAAACTCTTTGACTCGCTGCAGAAAAAATACCGCTTTCAACGAACCTTCCTTGTTCGTGCTATCCATGCGGTGGGTTTTGAAACAGGACTGATCATCACCTTAATCCCCGTTGCGATGGTTATGCTGGATTTACCCCTCACTGAGGCATTTTTCGTTGAGATTGGACTGGTGCTGTTTTTCCTGCCATACACAATGCTGTTTAACTGGCTATACGATTACCTGCGTTGGATGTTCGTTGGACGGAGGCGTTCGGCTTCGTTGCAATAGCCCTTCTGCCTAAGTGATTACATGCTTTGTCATGCATGATTTTGCACGATAATGCACGAAAACATTTCATAACGCGGCGGTAATCTCGTAAGATATTGTCTGCAAACGTGCAACTTCATGCAATCACACTGACAGAGGTATCTATGACACAACAGCTCATTTTAATTGCCGGCCCCTATCGAAGCGGCACCGATGGCCTTCAGGCGCGCATTGATGAGAATCTTGCGCGTCTCGAAAACGCCGCATTAGCCGTATACCAGCGTGGTCACGTTCCGGTCATTGGCGAATGGCTGGCTCTGCCGCTGGCGAAGGCCGTGGGCTCGACATCGTTGGGAGATGACATCGCAGAATCAATGCTTTACCCCGTAGCTCACCGGCTCATCGCAAAATGCGATGCGATTTATCGGATTGCCGGTGCGTCTAAGGGGGCGGATATGGACATTGAAGTGGCCAGGGAACTTGGCCTCACGATTTATACTACGCTGGAGAGCATTCCTCAGGCTTAACGATGACCGTGCCAGTCAGTCATCTGACTGGCTCATGAGGAAGCCAGTACGACCGATACCCCTTTTTCGGATAGCGTATGCACCCAGCCACGATCGGTATCGTCTTCGACGACAAGGGTATTCGCTAAGGATACGTCCCCAATCACAAACGATGACGCCGTATTGATTTTTTCCGGTGAAGCCAGAACAACCGTCTCGGCCGCTCTGCCGGAAAATGCACGTTTGATGCACGCCTCTTCGAAATCGCCCGTGGTCAACCCTGCTTCCGGATGGATCCCGGTCACGCCCATAAAGAACAGATCGGCATGAATGTTTTCGATACCTTCGATGGCCGCCGCGCCGACTGCAACAATCGAGTGTTTATACAAACGGCCGCCAATCAGAATCACTTCAATAGCGGGATGATTAACCAGCCCCAGAGCAATGCTCGGACTGTGCGTCACCACGGTAATACGCAAATCAGGCGGTAAGAAAGTAATCAGTTCAGAGGTGGTCGTTCCACCGTCAATGATCACTACCTGGCCCGAAGAAATCAGCTGCGCGCCCTTCTGCGCTACCTTTCTTTTGGCATCCATTTTAACGGACTGACGCTCTGCAAAAGGTACAATAGCGGAAGACGACGGCAGCGCACCGCCGTGAACACGCTGTAAACGCCCTTCTGCCGCCAGCTCGCGTAAATCACGCCGGATGGTGTCCTCAGAGACATCAAAGAGAATGCTGAGCGCTTTAGACTGGACCTGGCCTTCGGCGCCGAGCTTCTCTAGTATCAATTGTTTTCGCTGACTGGTGAGCATTCTGGATTCCTGATATTGCATGATAAATCTTGAAACTGCACGTTAATGCTGTTATTGATCGTTACTCTACGTAAGGAGGACAAAACGTGCAATCGAAACGTGCAGATGTGCGCATCATTAACGATGAAATATTGTCAGATAACTGGTACTTACTCAAAAAATATACCTTTGACCATCAACGACGCGATGGCGAATGGCAGCGACAAACACGTGAAGTCTATGACCGGGGGAATGGCGCGACTATTCTGCTCTACAACCGTGATAAAAAAACGGTGATTCTGACTCGCCAGTTCCGTTTCCCGGTCTTTATCAATGGTCATCAGGGTGATCTGATCGAGGCTGCTGCGGGCCTGCTCGACAATATGGATCCAGAGAGCCGAATAAAGGCAGAAGCGGAAGAAGAGACCGGGTTTAAGGTGTCGAGCGTGCAGAAAATCTTTGAAGCCTATATGAGCCCGGGTTCCGTTACGGAGAAACTCTACTTCTACCTTGCCGAATATCAGCCAAAGGATAAAACCAGCGCAGGCGGCGGTATCAAAGCGGAGGGTGAGGATATCGACGTGCTGGAGCTCCCCTTTGAGGACGCTTTGCGGGGCATTGAAACGGGCATGATTGTTGACGGGAAAACCATCATGCTGCTCTATCATGTTGCACTGAAAGGCATTCTGTAATCTGACCTTGTTGCGGCACCTGTCCCGGTGCAGGTGCCGGCCTGTGCTATCCTTGCTGGTACACGCAAAAAGGAGATCTAAAGATGGCCGACTGGAACCCTTCTCTTTATCTGCAATACGGTGCTGAACGCACGCGTCCTGCCGCTGAGCTACTCGCCAGAATCCCACTGGATGACGTCGCCACCCTCGCCGATTTGGGCTGTGGTCCGGGAAACAGCACGGCGCTGTTGCGCCATCGCTGGCCGAACGCACAGATTACCGGGGTCGATAACTCGCCTGCCATGCTGGAAGAGGCGCGCAGTGCGCTGCCGGGCTGCCGCTTTGTTGAGTCCGATATCCGCCAGTATAAGCCGGACCAGGCGCTGAATTTGATTTATGCCAATGCCTCATTGCAATGGGTTCCAGACCATTACGATCTTCTGCCTCACCTTGTTTCTCTCCTCGCGCTTAATGGCGTCCTGGCGATCCAGATGCCGGACAACTGGCTTGAGCCTACTCACGTAGCCATGCGCGAAGTGGCCCTGGAGCAAGACTATCCTGACCGCGGTAGAGAACCGCTGCCTGGGGTCCATGCCTACTATGACATTTTGTCCGAAGCCGGGTGTGAGGTGGATATCTGGCGGACGACCTATTTCCATAAAATGCGCTCGCATCAGGCCATCATTGACTGGGTCAGCGCCACCGGGTTACGCCCATGGCTCCAGGAACTGAACGAGCACGAACAGAAACGTTTCCTGAAACGCTACCATGAACTACTGGAAGAGCAGTATCCGCTCCAGGAAAACGGGCAGATACTGCTGGCTTTTCCTCGGTTGTTTATGGTTGCTCAGCGTCAACCCTGAGGCGGTAATCAGGAACGGGCTTCTTTCAGCAGCTGTTGAATCACCTGTTCCTGTTTATCGTAATTTCCCTCCCCAAAGGAGGTGTAGCGCAGCTGCCCTTTAGCATCAAAGTAATAATGCGCTGGCCAGTACTGGTTGCCGAAAGCATTCCAGATTTGGTAATTATTATCCGTCACAACCCGATACGGCAGCTGCCATTTATTCACCGCATTTTTTACCGACGAAATCGGTTTCTCCCACGGATATTCCGGGGTATGAACCCCAATCACGACCAGACCTTCCGACTGATACTTTGTGGCCCAGTCGCGCACATGCGGAAGCGTATGCTGGCAATTAATGCAGTCCCAGGTCCAGAAATCAATCAGGACCACCTTCCCGCGCAGCGATTCAGACGTGACAGGGTCACCGTTTATCCACCCTGTTCCACCGCTCAACGACGGCAGCTGGCTACTCGGCTCGGTCATCACCACCGGCTGGAGCTTCACCGCTTGTGTAGCGGGTTTTGCCAGATTCAGCAGCGTGGTTTCAAGACGGTCCGCCACCCCATTTGCGCCTTTCAGAACAGACGTCATTCCGGTCGCGTTAAAGACGACAGCCGCTAACATCACCACGCCAGCCCCCTGGCGAAGCTTCGCCATCAGCGCCGATTTTGCTCTCAGTGGTGCCATCAGCGTGCGGCCTCCGAGAACGAGTAAACCCAGCATTAACGCGCATCCACTGCCGTAGGCGGCAAGTAACGCCCCTGTCGCGATGGCTGAATGTCCCGCAATATTAAGGCTGAATATCGCCCCCAGAATGGGACCTGCGCAGGGGGACCAGAGCAACCCGACCGCCAGCCCGGCCAGAAAAGCAGATGCCATGCCGCGTGTTTGTCCGCTTCGGGTGTTCAGGACGTTTCCCGCGCTGACTGCTGGCCCGGCAATTCGCTGGGCAAAGGAGGGAAAAATTAACGCCAGCGCGGCCGTAGCCAGAATGATAAGCGCGATCCAGCGTCCAACGACGGTGGCTTCAGCTATCCACTCGCTGGCGACGGTGACAACCATCGCAACCAGGGTGAACATCACGATCATCCCCGCGAGCAGTGCCATAATATGTCGTCTTTGCCCCTGAAAACCGGCAAACAGGAGGGGAATAACCGGGAGCGTACATGGACTGAGCAGGCTTATCATCCCGCCCAGAAAAGCAATTATCAAAAACATAGAGACCTCACGATACAAGTCCTGCGACGCTGCAGTGAGGCTATTTCATCGTGCGGATGTGTTCAGGATATGTGTAAAAGCGCGGGTTTTGTCTGGCTCTGTATCTTCCCGGAAGGCAGATACAAAGCCATACAATTAACGTCGTGGGAGCGTAACGGAGACATCCAGCCCGCCCTCGGCGCGGTTCACCAGCTTCAGCTTGCCGTCCAGCTGTGCGGTCAGTTGCGCAGCAATTGCCAGACCCAGTCCGGTTCCACCGGTATCACGGTTGCGCGATGTTTCAACCCGATAAAACGGCTGCAATACGGCCTCCAGTTCGGCATCGGGTATTCCCGGGCCGCCATCAATAATGTGGATCACCACCTCACTGGCGGATGAATCATCAATGACAATGTTGGCGCGCTCGCCAAATTTCAGGGCGTTATCCAGCAGGTTGGTCATCACCCGGCGAAGCGCCTGCGGACGCGTGACAATCGGCAAACGGGATTCGCCCGCCTGAAATTGCACGTTTTTACCGATGTCCTGATAATCACAGGCGATGCTGTTTATCCAGGCATTAAGTTCCAGCTTCAGCGATGTCTCTTCCAGTGATTCTGATGACCGGGCATAGGCAATTCCCTCGCGCACCAGACGCGACATATTATCAAGGTCATCCATGAGCTTGTCGCGCAGTTCAGGGTGTTCCGCCATTTCGACCCGCAGCTTCATGCGGGTAATCGGCGTCTGGAGATCGTGCGAAATGGAGGCCAGAATCTGCGCACGTTCCCGGAGATAAGACTGAATACGTGCCTGCATGGCGTTGAAGGCATGGGCAGCCCGTTGTACCTCAAGCGGCCCTTTCTCGGTCATTGGCGTATTGGCCGCCGGATCCAGGGCGTCAACCGCGCGGGTAAACTGTGAAAAAGGCCGCACTACCTGCCGCACGGCAAACCAGGAGCAGGCCGCGAGCAGCAACAGTTGCAGGATGAGAACAACGGGCAGCCAGCTGGCGACCGGTGGCATGCGCGGGATCAGATCAATGGTCAACGGCGCGCCGTCGTGTAACGTAAGATGCGCCTGGATATGTGAAATGGCGCCAGGAACAGCCGTAAAGCTGAGCGGGTATTGTGCTGCCAGTGTCGCTTTTAGGGTACGGATGGCATCCCGGGAACGCATATCCGTCGGTGCGTTGCCCGGCTCACCCGGACCGAGGATATAACGATAGTTACCCCGCTCAAGGCGCGGCAGCCAGGCCGCCCGTTCAGTGGCCGGCAAGCGGTCTAAAATGGCCACGCTGGTCGCGACATCGTATTCCAGGTTACCGAGCATCACCGTGCGGGCGCTGTGCATTCGTTCTATCATGACCAGCGTCAGGCTCAGGGCGTTGGCCAGCAACAGGCCGGGAAGCACAATGATCAGCAAACGGGCCAACAGTGAGCGTGGCCAGAACCTCATTCGTTCGCCTCTTTGATCGTGACCGGCATGGTAAACACATAGCCCTCGCTGCGCACGGTTTTAATATAGGCGGGTGTACGCGCATCTTCATTCAGGCGTTGACGTACCCGGCTGACCAGCAGATCGATAGAACGTTCAAACAGTTCGGCGTCGCGCCCCTGCGTCAGGTTGAGCAGTTGATCGCGAGTCAACACGCGCTGAGGATGATCGAGGAAAACGCGCAGCAGGCGATACTCCGCCCCGCTGAGCGCCACAATCACCCCTTCCGGGTCTATCAGGTGGCGGGCAACGGTATCGAGCTCCCATTCACCAAACGTCACCAGTCGCCCTGCTTCTGTTACCTGTAAATTGGGCGGCATTGTACGAAAACGGCGTAAAATCGCTTTGATTCGCGCCAGCAATTCGCGCGCAACAAAAGGCTTCACAACGTAATCATCCGCGCCCATCTCCAGCCCCAGGATCCTGTCCGTCTCCTCATTACGCGCCGTCAGCATCAGGATAGGCAGATCTTTATGTTTGCCGACACGCAGTTGCCGACACAGCGTAAGACCGTCATCGCCGGGCATCATGACGTCCAGCACCACCAGGTCGATATGCTGTTTATCCAGCACGGCGCGCATCTCCTTGCCGTTGGCCGCGCCGGAGGCGCGATAACCGGACTTAACGAGATAGTCGACAATCAGTTCACGAATATCCCTGTCGTCATCGACGACAAGGATATGGTCAATATGCTCCACCGAAATCTCCAGACTGAAGGGTAACGTATTGAAAATAGCACATTTCAGAGTTTATCTGCGTCGACCACAGCGTTAACGAAATCCTGCGGATCTTCCTGAGGTGGATTGTGACCCACTGTCGCCCCAAAGGTGCGGTGTTCATACTTACCGGTAAATTTACCCGCGTAGGCCTGTGGTGCCGGATGCGGTGCCCCGTTATTTCCGCCTTCGATGGTGATCGTTGGTACGGTGATATTCGGCAGCGCGGCCAGTTTTTGTTCGTAGCTGTCGTATTTGCGCTCACCTTTTTCCAGCCCTAAGCGCCAGCGGTAATTGCTGAGCGTCACCGCGACGTGATCCGGATTATCGAGCGATTTGGCGCTGGCGTTGAAGGTTGCATCGCTAAATTTCCAGTCCGGTGAGGCCTGCGACCAGATCAAACGGGCGAAGTCATGCGTGTTTTTAGCGTAGCCTTCCGCACCGCGCTCGGTGGCGAAGTAAAACTGATACCACCACTGCTGCTCTGCTTTTGGCGGCAACGGTTGTTTGCCAATCTGTTGGCTGCTGATGAGATACCCACTCACCGAAACGAGTGACTTAACGCGTTCTGGCCACAGCGCCGCAACGATGTCCGCGGTGCGGGCACCCCAGTCGTAGCCTGCAAATACGGCCTGTTTAATATTCAGGGCGTCCATCAGATTAACAATATCTTTCGCCATCGCAGACGGCTGGCCGTTGCGCGGGGTTTTAGCTGACAGGAAGCGAGTGGTGCCGTAGCCGCGCAGAGAAGGCACAATGACACGGTAACCTTTTGCCGCGAGTGCGGGAGCGACTTCAGCATAGCTGTGAATATCGTAGGGCCAGCCGTGTAATAAAATGACCGGTTGACCGTCTTTCGGGCCGATGTCGACATACCCGACGTTAAGGTCGCCGGCGTTAATTTGCTGCGGGTGGTCAAAGGCTGCCGTGAAGCTGGTGCCGGTGACTTCGGCCTGACAGGACATCACGGTGCCAAGAGAAACGGTCAGAGCAAGGGTCGAGTAAGCGAGTTTGCTGAACATATTTGGTGTCTCCGATTGAGTTCAATTCACGGGGATATAACAACACCTCAATGTATAGCGGATATGTGCGAAAGCGGGTTTATTGCAAGCCTGTGTATGTATCAGGAAAACAGATACAGTGTGATACAAACACAGGCGTTTTAGCCTTAAAGGGAAAGGCGATAGCGAACGTAATCGTCGGCCTCACCGTATTGATCGTAGAGTTTACGCGCCGGGTTATTCTCCCGGGTGACCCAGTACAGTTTTGACCACCCTTCACGCTTACCTTCTGCAATCAGGGCATCTATAAGCGCTTTGCCCGCCCCCGCGCCGCGTTCAGCAGCATCAACAAACAGATCTTCCAGGTAGCAAATGGGCGCTGTTGACCAGGTTCCTTCGTGCAGAATACACATTGCGAAACCGATCACTTTTTCGTCCTTCTCTACCACGCGGCAGAACATCGACGATTGCGCTGAGAGCGCCCTCTCCCAGGTTGATGCGGTAACGGATTCCTCTAGATAGCACTCATAGAAATGGGTATAGCCATCCCACAGCGGTCGCCATTGAGAATAATCATCTTCGCGTAGCGGTCTTACCGTAACTGACATGTGTTCCTCGCAATATAAATTAATCATCATTTCTAAGCAGTGTAATATTGGATAAGCCCAGAAAAATACGCCTGTGCGTTTTGTGTGTTTCGCCCAGCGGCGCTACGCTTGCAGGGCCTACAATGAAATGTGCAATTTATTGATATTTAGGAAAATGTAGGCCGGGTAAGCGCAGCGCCACCCGGCAAGATAACAGAACCCAAACAAAAACATAACGCTTAAATACGGAGATCCGCGGATGACAATACCTACGCTCACGACTGAACGCTTACTGTTAAAACCGCTGGTTGCCGAAGATGCTGTCCAGATACAGAAGCTCTATCCGCGCTGGGAGATCGTGCGTTATATGGTCTCTTCGGTGCCCTGGCCTTACCCGGATAACGGTGCGGAAAATTATGTTAACAACGTGGCGCTGCCCGATATGGCAAAAGGGATTGCCTGGTTCTGGAGCATCCGGCGTCGCGAAGTACCGGATGAACTCATGGGTATTATCTGCCTGTACGATATTGAAGATAACAACCGCGGATTCTGGCTTGCACCGGAGTTTCAGGGTAAAGGCTATATGCGGGAGGCGAGCATTGCGGCGACGGATTACTGGTTCAATACGCTGAACAAAGCGGTGTTGCGTGCGCCGAAGGCCGCCGCCAACAGCCGCTCACGTCGTATTTCAGACAGCAGCGGCATGCGGCTTGTCAGAACGGAAAAGAAAGCCTACGTCAGCGGTATGCTTGACTCCGAACTGTGGGAGATCACCCGCGACGAGTGGAACGCCCGTCAGGTCAGCTGATAATGCTTATCTGGCATCAGCCTTTCCGGAATGTTCTCTTCATCGTTCATCTGCAGCAGATCGCGTTCCATATTGTTGCAGATGGCGTCCAGCGGCAGGTCGTTATCTTCCGTACCAAATGGATCTTCCAGCTCTTCTGCCAGGGTATCCAGCGAGATAAAGGTGTAAGAGATCAGCGCGGAGACAAACGGTGTCATGTAATGCAGGTCCACAACCAGCGCGAACGGCAGCATGATGCAGAACAGATACACCGTGCGGTGCAAAATCAGCGTATAGGCAAACGGCACTGGCGTCGTCGCGATACGCTCGCAGCCGGAAAGGACGATGGACATGTCGTTCAAGCGGTTGTTCAGGCTATGGAAAAGAATGTCCGAAAGCTGACCGTTACGCCGCCGCACGGCAAGCCACTCCCCCATGATCAGTAGAATACGGTTGGCCGGCGAGTTGGCAGCCATCACGTGCCGTAAATCATCCGCAGCAAGATAACGAGCGAGTTCTTCAGCGTTCAGTTCCCGGCGCAAGGTCATACGCAGGCAGTTGGCAAAGGCAATCTGCAGGCGGACAAACTCACCCAAATATTTATCGTCAGGCAAGGTGTTTTTTACCTCGCGAAACAGCGAGCGTGCCGCTATCATCAACTGCCCCCAGAGCAGTCGAGCCTCGACGTAACGTGAATAACAGGCGTTGTTTCTGAAACCCAGAAAGATAGCAATCGCCACGCCGAGAATGCTGAAGGGCGCGACGGTAAATTTGATGCCCAGCGAGGTGTACCACGGCAGCATCAGGATCACGGCGATAGAAAGCAGGAAGTTGAGCAGCAGTCGGGTATAGATTTTGGGAAGTACCGAACCGTGCCAGACAAAAATCAGTTGTAGCCAGTGCTGTTTAGGACGAACAATCATAGTGAGTTTCAGGCAAGAAAAGAGCGTGGCTATTAAACGTGATCCCCCTCACGGTTGCAAGCATGTTAACGGGACATTGCATTTTCCCATCTACAAAGCGAAACATGCACGGTGCTGATTCTCTTTTTTAAAAACGGAGTCAATAGTATGTTGTAACTAAAATAGATTCTATTTAAACCCGGCCGCAGCCGGGTGACGTGATTAGCAAAGTGGTTTCACCGCTGCGCGCATTCCCTTCAGCAGAATGGCATCAAGATCCAGCGTCACCTGGTCCACCAGGCCGTTCACCTGCGTCAGGTCCAGCTCCCAGTGCTCTCTCTCGCTCAACACAGCCTGCACCAGTTCACGGGTACTTATCTGATTATCGCGGTGCCGCGCCCATAACTGCTGATAGCATTCCAGCCAGTACGCATCATCCTGTACCGGATAGCCCTCCCCGTTACGCTCCGCGCGATAAAACGCAATCAGGGCCGCTAACGCAAACGTCAGACGGGATGGTAACTGCCCCCTGACCTTCTGCCCGGCCAGCAATTGCGGCAGAATGCGGGTGCGGTATTTAGTCATGCCGTTGAGCGCAATCGAGAGCAACTGGTGTCTGATGTAAGGGTTCCGAAAACGCCCTGTTACCGCGCTGGCGAACGATTCCAGTTCATCACGTGGCAGATCGAGGACCGGAATAATTTCCTGATAAATCGCTTTTTCGACGAAGGCACAGATATCGGCATCATTCATCGCCTCACCGACCGTATCCAGCCCCGCCAGGAACGCTACCGGCACCAGTGCCGTATGCGCACCATTCAGGATGGCGACTTTACGTTCTTTATAGGGTTTGATGTCATCCACAATCAGCACATTAAGCGGATACTTATCCAGACGCAGTTCTCGGGCAAGGAATGCAGGCCCCTGAATAACAAATAGGTAGAAGTGTTCTGCGGTATCCAGGAACGCATCGTGATATCCCAGCTCAGCTTCCAGCGCGGCCGCTTCATCGCGCGGGTAACCGGTCACGATACGGTCAACCAGCGTTGAGCAGAAATGGTTTGCTTCATTTAGCCACTGGATGAAAGCGGCAGGCAGCGCCCACTCCTGCGCATAACGCAAGACCAGTTCACGCAAGGCGTCTCCGTTGTAGTCTATCAGCTCACACGGAATGATGATCCAGCCCTTATCGGTCGCACCATTGAAGTGGCTGAAGCGCTCAAACAGCAGGCGCGTCAGTTTCGCCGGATAGCTCACGGCAGGCGCATCGTCGAATTTGTCACCCGCGTGATAGCCGATCCCGGCCTCGGTGGTGTTCGAGAAGACAAAACGCATATCGGGGTTGTGGGCCAGTTTCAGGAACGCATCATACTGGCTGTAGACGTCGATCTCCCGGTTAACCGAGCGGATAAGACGGCTCTCACTTACCGTTTCGCCCTGCTCATTCAGGCCGCGAATGATGGTGGTATAGAGGCCATCCTGGGTGCTCAGCGAGGGCGGGAAAGCACTCTGAATGGGGCGAACGATAACCACACCGGCATTGAGATCGGTATGTTCATTTAGCAGGTCAATTTGCCAGTCGACAAACGCACGCAGGAAGTTGCCTTCACCAAACTGGATGATGCGTTCAGGGTATTGAGCACCGGGAAAATCACGACGGTTAAGCGTGTTCACAATGGGTTCCTTTTATGATTAGTCATACAGCCTGATAAGATTGGTACGATAACTTATCAAAACTTTCCGACCAGGAACCCTGTTTCGATCAATTCACGGCGTGGTTGTGACGAAAATTATAAGAATTTGTAGAACACGGACGTCGCCGTCATGGCACCGTCCGGCATCAGGGCGTAGCGCGGGATCTCACCGACCTTTTGCCAGCCGGCACGCTGATAAAACGTCTCAGCGCCGCTGCCGGTGGAGGTATCGAGTACCAGAACCGAAATATTTCTGGCGCGGGCTTCAGCCTCAAGCGCTTCCATCAGCGCCATCGCGGCCCCTTTGCGACGCGCTTTTTCATGTACCAGAAGTTTTGCCACATCGGCACGATGAGGTTGATTCTCTGGCTGGTCGGTAATCAGTTGCACCGTTCCGATAACCCCCAGCTGGGGATCAACGCTGGCAAGTACAACGCGCTCATGGCGCCCTACGCTTTCAGCAATACCGAGCCAGAATGAACGGGCCTTCTCGAGGCTAAACGGCAACATGAAGCTGACGGATGCGCCGCCGCTCACGCAGTTTTCGAGGATCCCGGCCAGCGCATCAAGATGAGTGAGAATGTCGTCACGGGTGAAGTTTTGGATATGCAGTGAGGTATTCATTGTTTGTCCTTACGTTGAATACCCACACTTTGCATTTAACATTTTCTTAACGCAATCGGGTCAGTCATACGCTTTTGTTATATCACCGCCCGCGCTGCCGCTGCTGCTTCATGGCATACATTTTTGCATCGGCATCGTTGAGCCACTTTTGCAGGTCGTTACTGTTGTGATCAAATTCACTCAGCCCCCAGGAGAACTTCAGCGACCATGGGTGTAACTTGCGCGCATTGTAGTTTTCGACCTGCTCGGCGAGATACTGCATGGCAATCCACGCCCCCTGCTCATCCGTGTCGGCAAACAGCACCGCAAACTCATCGCCACCGAAACGAACCAGCAGATCCGCTTCACGGAAAGAGGTACGCATCAGTTGCGCCATGACTTTAAGCGCCTTATCCCCCTCCTCATGCCCGTAACGATCGTTAATCTCCTTGAACCGATCCAGATCCAGCCATCCGAGCGTCAACGGCTCAGCACGGCGTCGGGCAATGGAAAGCGTGAACCGCACAAGCTGATTAAAGCCGCGTCGGTTGAATAACCCGGTTAACTCATCCGTGGTCGCCGCGCTGATGGCGGCAAACTCATCCTCAGCCAGCGCGCCCAGGTCACCCAGTACGGCGAGATCGGCCGCTGAAAACTCGCGAGGAGCGTAATCAATCAGGCAAAGCGAGCCAACGCTTGCGCCGTCTCGTAAGCGCAGCGGGAAGCCCGCGTAAAAACGCACGCCGGGCTCACCGGCCACCAGCGGGTTATCCGCGAACCGGTCATCCTGACGCATATCCCCTACCACCAGCGGAGCTTCAGCGAGGATCGTATGGCCACAGAAAGATATGTTACGCGGAACGGAACCGGGTGCCTGTCCATCCGCCGATTTCACGATCAGCGAGTGCTCATCAATAAGATTGACCATCGCCAGTGGCACCTGGAAAAAGCGTTTCGCCAGGCGCGTTAAGCGGTCAAACGCCGGGGAACTGTCGATCTCAAGCAGACCCGATTCGCGCAGCGAGTGAAGTCGGTCTGTTTCATTTTCAGGTGTTGCAGGTGCTTTCATAATGTCTCCTGACGTAAAGCGTTACTCAAAGCGTAGCTTAAACAGAGACATTGTCAGTGTGCGAATATCCTGTTAAGCCGCTATCTAATTCACGTCAATGCCTTATAACGATTAACGCAGCTCAGTTTCACTCCCGGCACTGGCGGCAAGTTGCTCATCCGCCAGCCGGGCGCTGGTACGATTTCGACCCGCCTTTTTTGAACGATAAAGATGATCGTCCGCCTCGGCCATCAGCTTGTTGAAGACCTCCGTCAACTGCCATGACTCCGCCTTTCCGCTTCCAAGGCCAATACTGACCGTCAGATAAAGCGTCTGCTGACGCCAGGTGAAAGGATGGCTGGCCACGGTACTCCTGATACGTTCCGCCAGTGCATAGCCGTGTTGTTCATCGCCCGAATTAACGACCACAGCAAACTCCTCTCCCCCCATGCGGGCCACCATCCCGTCTTCACCAACGACCTGCTGAACCTGGCGGGCAAAGGATGCCAGCACGCGGTCGCCGCACTCATGACCGTAGTTATCATTGATGCTTTTGAAGTAATCAATATCGAGCAGCATGACGGTCAGAAAACGTGGATGACGGTGCGTTTCTTCGCGTTTTAGCGCCTCGTAAAGCCCGGAACGCGAGTAGACGTGGGTCAGAAAGTCATAATCCGCCCGCAGGGATACCTGACGGATCAGGGAATTAATCGCCGCCATGCTGACGGAGACCATCACCGGGCAGATCGCCATCGTGGCAATACCCAGCCGCGCAGAAAACATCATCGGGGTCGAGAGCGGCGTCGCCACGGCGATATTTATGATGGAGTTGGCGACCAGAATGATTTCAATCGCCCCTGTAATAAACGTCAGCAGGCAGGTCGCAGGCAGCGAGTAGCGTACCGCACACCAGATAAGCGCAGGCAGCGGAAATGCGAGGCTTCCCGCTCCGCCAATCACCACCGAGGCAGCCACCGAAACAACCAGCGCGACGATCGGTAACAGTTTCTCCAGATTTACCCTGAGTTCCCGCACCGGCAAACCGAGGGTAAGTATGCACGGCACAACGAGTACGCCAGTGGAGAATTGTTCGCTAAACCAGTCGGCAAACAGCGGCCAGAAGGTATGACTGTCTATCCCCACGGACCCGAACGCACCGAGCAAGGCACACAGCAGCGCAGCAATCAGGCAGTAGTTAAACAGCCGTAATGCGTTGAGCGGATCGGGGGTTTTCTTCATCAACCGTCTGTCACGCTGAACCAGCACGGCGACAACGACGATAAAGATCATATTAGACAGGTTTATGACCACCGAGGCCATTCCCCAGTTAGTCGTCACCGCGTCGTACATCAGCATCGCGACATAACATACCGCGTAGTAATGCAGGCGATGCAGAAACACATAACGGGCAAAGATCCCTGCCATAACGCCATTCAGCGGCCAGAACAGGGATAAGGCCTCGACCAGCCGCAATTCCGCGCCCACAAAATAAAAGAGAGTGGTGAGAATAAATATCGCCGAGGCATTACGCAGCGGCGTGTCGGGTTGGAACAACCTGAAGGCGGTGAGAGCAGAACGCATTAAATATCATTCCATATGAATGCTTATGGCAAATATTGCGGTCGTCAGCATGATCGGGACTAACTTAACCTGCATCTATAACACAATTACAACAGGATCATAACTCGTCAAATTTGGCTGTTCATCTGTATCACCAGCCAGTGGTGGATCACGCTGACGATATAATGTTGTTGCTGCGCAGTCAGTTGCACGCCCTGGGGAATATTATGCCATTTTGCCAGACAGCCCCGGCAGCAGGTCGCCGTGGCATGCTGGGCGATAAATACCGGGTGACCGCGCATGGGCGTCTGTTTACCGTCGTTGGCAGGTTGCGCCGGTGCAAGGCGTTTTTTAACGAAATCCGCAGCATGCTGGTCAATGGTGTCGGGTCCTTTGTCCCAGCAGTACTGCCGTTCTTTATTGCCTAAACGAAAGCGCGAGCGAAACGTCGATCGCGCCAGGCGGGAAAAAAGCGGATCCAGATCGGACATCAGTATACGGAACGTCCCAGACGTTGGGTCAGTTTCTCCAGCACCGCCACACCGGCAAGTGAATTTCCCGTTTCATCCAGCTCCGGGCTCCAGACGGCAATCGCCATTTCATGCGGCACAATCGCCACGACTCCGCCGCCAACGCCGGATTTGGCCGGAAGCCCAACCCGCCAGGCAAACTCGCCCGCGTTTTGATACATGCCGCTGGTCGCCATCAGGGCGTTGACCTGCCGCGCCTGCAGTGGGGAAACGACGTCCTGATCGAGATGCGGCGCGTGCCCCTGGTGCGCCAGAAACAGGAACGTCTGGGCCAGCTCAACGCAGCTCATTTTCAACGCACAGTAGTGGAAGTAGTTTTGCAGTACGGTCGCCACGTCGTTATGAAAGTTGCCGAAGGATTTCATCAGCCAGGCGATGGCCGCGTTACGGGCGGAGTGCTCAAACTCCGAGCGGGCCACTACCGAATCATAGGCAAGATCGTCAACGCCCGAGAGCTGACGAACAATCTCCAGCATTCGCTGACGCGGTGCGCTGAGACGGCTTTGCAGCATATCGCAGACCACCAGCGCCCCGGCATTGATAAAAGGGTTACGCGGTTTACCCTGCTCGATTTCAAGCTGAAGCAGTGAGTTGAAAGGCTGGCCGGACGGATCTTTACCGACACGCTGCCAGATCTCGTCTTCCTCGTACTGGCGCATCGCCGCAACCAGGCTCAGCACTTTCGAAATTGACTGAATCGAAAAACGTTCAGTGGCATCCCCTGCCTGGTATCGCTGTCCGTCGATGGTACAGATCGCAATCCCCAGCTTATTCCCGCTGACCGAGGCAAGAGCCGGAATATAGTCGGCAACCTTACCCTTTCCCAATAACGGACGAACCTGCGCCAGAATCTCGTCCAGCATCTCATTATGGATGACCGCAGCCACTCTTTGCTCCTTGCCCTCAGGCTAAAACGGGCTGCGAGTATAACAGAGGCTTATGTATTGCGTCAGGCGCTAAGACGAAAACGCGAAACGGCCTGCAATAAAAGATCGGATTGCTTTTGCAGTCGCTCAGAGGCCTCTGAGGCGTCAGAAACCAGCAGATCCGTCTGGCGGGAAACCTGATTCAGCGCCTGAAGCTGACGCGTCATCTGGTGAATGCTCTCCCCCTGGCTGAGCGTAGCGGTTGAGATTTCATTCAGCAAACTGCTTAAGTTACCGACCAGACCGGTGACCTGCTGCAAATTGTCTTCCATTAAATTCACCGCCCGGGATCCGTCTTCAATGCCCTGCAAAGAGCGATTGATAAGTTCCTGGATGGTCTGCGTTGAGTGGCTACTCTTTCTGGCAAGCAGGCCGACTTCCCGGGCGACAACGGCAAACCCGCGTCCATGGTTACCGGCATGGGCGGCTTCAATGGCGGCGTTTAACGCCAGAATATTGGTCTGAAACGCCACGCTGTCGATCATCGCCACGATCCCGCGCATTTCAGAAGATCGCTCGACGATCGCCTGCATGGACGCATTCACGGTCGACATCATCTGGTCACCGCCTACCGCGGCCTGACGCGCTTCGTCCGCGCGCGAGCTGGCGAGTCTGGCGTAGCCGGTATTCCCTTCCACATGCGTTTCCAGCGTCGCGATATGGGTCGTGACCTCTTCCAGCTCTTTTGCCTGACGCGCCGATTGCTGATACAGCTTCTGATTCCCCTGCGCCAGGGAGCCGATATTTTCAACCATTGCGGTCGTGGCATGGCTGACCTGGGTCACCAGCTGCTGCAGACCGTGCTGCATGGTGGCGATACTGTCGCTAAGCTGCCCCGTCTCACGATTAAAACGCCTGACGGCAGGCGGCGTACCGGAAAGATCTCCGGCTGCCAGCTGGTTAATATGCGCAATCAGTCGACGTAACGGCGTGATCACCCACCTGGACATGCCGAACCAGACGGCAACGGCGATGGCGAGCAGTAAAACCGGCGCAAACAGGAACAACGTCTGCAGCCTTGAAATCTGCGTCATAAGTCCCTGACGCCCCTGCATGGCCTGCTTCTCGCTGGCCTGCTGATAACGGGCGTAGTTATCGTTGAAGTCGCTCTGAAACGCCTGGGCCGGGACAGCAAAAAAGGCATCAATGGTGTGGTTTCTGACAAGCGCTTCCGATTGCTCTTTAATGGCACCGTAAAAAAGCTGATAGCTGTTCACCAGGGCCTCATCTTCCGGCGGATTGAGTGCCCGCCAGGCTTGCCACGCCTGCTGAGAAACCGCCAGCGACGCTTGCGCCTCATCCATCAGACTGTGCCAGCTTCCTTCTGAACCGGTCTCTTTATCCTGCATAAACCAGACGCCGGAGCGGTTAAGCAGATCGCTTGCCGCCAGCAGGGAGACCCGCGCCAGATCAAGCTTGCTCTGTTGCTGATACGCCAGCAGATTTTGCCGCTCGTTGCGCTGAGCGTCCTTCAGGGAGGCGTTAAGCAGAAAAGATGAGGAGAGTTGCAGTGCGGAGAAAAGGCCAATAATACAAAAGATCCCCGTCAGCAGGCCAAATTGACGTGGGATACAGCGCTGCGCAATACGACGAAAAATTTGCGTTAGGTTCATAATTTTCTTCAGTAACAAGACGTTAGACGCGTGCGAGTCTACGAAACGAAAATGACAGAACCATTGCAGAGAAATGACAGTGGCCCTCAAATTGAGGGCCGTTACAAACGAATTACACTCTGTTCTTCCACACCGTCTGCACGTTACAGAATTCATGCAGGCCGAAATGGGAGAGCTCGCGGCCAAAACCACTCTTCTTCACACCGCCAAAGGCCACGCGCGCATCGCTGGCGCTGTAACCATTGATAAACACCCCACCGCACTCCAGCTCGCGAGAGAATTTATCCGCAAGCGCGGCGTCGGCGGTGAAGACCGTAGCAGAGAGGCCAAAGTCGCTGTCGTTTGCCAGCGTCAGGGCGTGCTCAGCATCTTTCGCGACGGTAATAGCCGCTACCGGACCAAACAGCTCCTGGCGGAAGGCCGTCATCGACAGCGTGACGTTCGCCAGCACGGTAGGCGCGTAATAATTCCCCTCGCCGCTGATTTTCTCTCCGCCCAGCAGCAGCGTGGCCCCCTCAGCCAGGGTGGCCTGAACCTGCTGATGCAGTTCATCGCGCAGGTCAAAACGCGCCATCGGGCCAATGTAGTTCTCTTCTTCATCGGGTGTGCCCATCTTCAGGGCGGCTACGCCCGCGACGAAGCGTTGGGTAAAGATATCCACAATACCCTCTTCAACAATGAAGCGTTTGGCGGCCGCGCACACCTGCCCGGTATTCTGATAGCGACCCGCCACCGCCGCTTTCACGGCGAGATCCAGGTCAGCGTCGTTGAGCACGATGAACGGGTCAGAGCCGCCCAGCTCAAGCACGCATTTTTTCAGCGCAGCACCTGCCTGGGCACCAATTGCGGCCCCGGCACGCACGCTGCCGGTCACGGTCACCGCCGCAATGCGACGGTCGTTAATCGCCTGGCTTACGCCGTCATTGGTGGCATTAACCCAGCCAAAAACGCCTTCCGGGAAACCGGCATCCGCGAAAATCTGTGCGATAAGATCCGCCGAGCCAAGCACGTTTGGCGCGTGCTTAAGCAGATAGCTGTTACCTGCCAGCAGGATCGGCACCGCCCCGCGCAGTACCTGCCAGAGCGGGAAGTTCCACGGCATCACCGCCAGAATCGGCCCCAGCGGGCGGTATTCAATAACCGCGTTGTGGTTTTCCACCTGGGTTGGCTCTGCATTCAGCATGGCCGGGCCGTGTTCCGCATACCAGTCACACAGACCCGCAGATTTTGCCACTTCCGCCCGCGCCTGCAGAACCGGTTTGCCCATCTCCCGGGACATCATCCGGGCCATCTCTTCCGCACGATGACGCAGCGCAGCACCGAGATCGCGCAGCTTCTGCGCCCGCCAGGCGACGCTTTCGCTCCGCCACTGACGAAAACCGGCATCAGCCCGGGCGATAGCCTGTTCAACCTCTTCCTGCGTCGCCCACGGATACGCGGCGATCGTTTCACCCGTAGCCGGATTAACAGACAGGGCATGTGTAGCAGATGAATAAGTCATGATGTTCTCCACGCATTTCGGTTGATTAATTGTGGCTCACTCTGCTATTTCTTAGAAATGAATAATACTAACCACCTTATTCACGAAACGAGAATGCTATGGATTTAACCCAGCTTGAAATGTTTAACGCCGTCGCGCTGACGGGGAGCATCACCCAGGCGGCGCAGAAGGTGCATCGCGTTCCCTCGAACCTGACAACACGAATCCGCCAGCTGGAGGCCGATCTCGGCGTTGAGCTGTTTATTCGTGAGAACCAGCGTTTGCGGTTATCTCCCGCCGGGCATAACTTCCTGCGCTACAGCAGACAGATTCTGGCGCTGGTGGATGAAGCGCGTATGGTCGTCGCGGGGGATGAACCACAGGGGTTATTTGCTCTTGGCGCGCTGGAAAGCACTGCCGCCGTGCGCATCCCTGAATCGCTGGCGCAGTTTAACCAGCGTTATCCGCGCATTCAGTTTGCCCTCTCTACCGGCCCTTCCGGAACGATGATAGATGGTGTACTGGAGGGAACGCTGAGCGCCGCCTTTGTTGACGGACCGCTGTCACACCCGGAACTGGAGGGGATGCCGGTCTACAGGGAAGAGATGATGCTGGTCACGCCTGCCGGGCATACGGAGGTCACACGCGCCACGCAGGTGAGCGGCAGCGACGTTTATGCCTTTCGCGCCAACTGCTCATATCGCCGACATCTGGAGAGCTGGTTTCATGCAGACGGCGCGACGCCTGGCCGCATTCACGAGATGGAGTCCTATCACGGCATGCTCGCCTGCGTCATTGCGGGCGCGGGCATCGCGCTGATGCCGCGCTCCATGCTGGAAAGTATGCCAGGACATCATCAGATTGAGGCCTGGCCGCTGGCTGAAAACTGGCGCTGGCTCACCACCTGGCTGGTGTGGCGACGGGGGGCGATGACCCGCCAGCTGGAAGCGTTTATAGCGCTGCTAAACGAACGTCTTCAACCAGCGCCTTCTCCATAAACAGGCTAAGCGGGTCGTCAACATAGGGGGCAAATGCCGGGCGCAGTTCGTACCCGCACTGTTCATACAGACGAACCGCAGCGTGTTGTTTTATCCCTGTCTCCAGCCGTACCGTGTGGCAATGACGGCTCAGGGCCTCATCTTCCAGAGCAGCCAGCAGCCTCTCTCCCAGATGCTGTCCCCGGTGGGTCGGGTCAATATAGACCCGTTTCATCTCACCGGTTCCATCCCCGTTAAGCACGATGGCTCCACAGCCAACAGCCTGAAGCTGCTGGTCACGAATGATCATCAGGATAAGCGATGCGTCGGGCAGCGCTGAAAGATCGAGCAGATGATTGCTCTCTGCGGGATAGAGTTCGCTCTGATAGCGGTCAAGGGCTGCAATCAGTGTGAGGATGTCCGGATGACGAGCGGATTCAGAGGTAATGGAATACATGGCAGGCTCCTTGCTGTTTTTATTTTAAAATAGCGCAGCTCTGCCATGGTGCTTCATAGTATTAACTTATCGCGCTGCCCGGCTAGCGCAAAAAGATACGGCCTTTCAGATACAACGTGGCCTGACCGGCGATCAACACGCGATCGCCCTTAAGTTCACAGCGCAGATCGCCGCCACGATATGACACCTGACGTGCGTTCAGTGACGTTTTTCCCAGCTTTTCGCTCCAGTAGGGGATCAGCATGCTGTGCGTGGATCCGGTAACCGGATCTTCCGGCACCCCTTCGCCCGGGCAGAAAAAGCGGCTGACGAAGTCATAGTCTTCTCCAGGCGCCGTTACGCAGACCATTTTCCCCAGCGGAACCATTGCCGCGATATCCGGCGTGAGCGCCTCCACCTGCTGCTGGCTCTCCAGCACCACGATATAGTCTCGTCCGGCGCGTACCTCTTTCGCCTTTGTGATGCCCAGCGCGGTGAACAACGCTGCCGGGGGATTATCGACGGCCTCCGTCGGCCACGCAGGGAAATTCAGCGTCAGCCAGTCGCCGCTGCGCTTGACCGTCAGCTCGCCCACGAAGCGCGTGGTAAAGTGAATTTCGGTATGCGGATAATCCAGATATTCAAAAATCACGTGTGACGCCGCGAGGGTCGCGTGTCCGCACAGGTTAATTTCGTGCAGCGTGGTAAACCAGCGCAGTTCAAACCCGTCGTCGGTTCGCACAAAAAAGGCGGTCTCAGACTGATTATGCTGCTGCGCCATTTTAAGCAGCGTCTCATCGGGCAGCCACTCCTCCAGCGGGCAAACCGCCGCCGCATTACCGCCAAACGCCCTGTCGCTGAAGGCATCCACCAGATAAAAATCAATTTCCTGCATTGTCTCTCCCTCTCTTGTTATCAGTTTTTAGCGCAGATACACCGTGCCTTTCAGGTAGCACGACGCCTGACCGCTCATCAGCACCCGTTCCCCTCTCAGTTCACAACGCACGTCACCGCCCCGCGCCGACACCTGACGGGCAAACAGGGTCGTTTTGCCCAGTGTTTCACTCCAGTAGGGGATCAGCATCGTGTGCGCGGACCCGGTGACCGGATCTTCCGGGACGGAAACGCCCGGAGAGAAGAAGCGGCTGACAAAGTCATATTCCCCCTCGCCCGGTGCCGTCACGCTAACTTTGTGCTCACCCGGTGTCATCGCAGACAGGTTCGGCATAAGGGCTTCAACCTGCTGGCGGTTTTCCAGGACGATCACCCACGCGCGCCCTTTACGGGCGTCAACGTAGTGGCGGATACCCAGCGCCGCGATCATCTCTGGCGGTGGCGTCTCTTTATGTGTCGGACACGCCGGGAAATCCAGCGTCATCCACTCTCCCTCCCGGCTGACCGTCAGGCGGCCAGATGCGGTGTCGAAGTGGATCCGCGAGTCGGGGTAATCCAGTTCATGAAACAGGACGTACGCGGCGGCCAAAGTGGCATGCCCGCAGAGATTGACTTCGGTGAGCGTTGTAAACCAGCGTAGCTCAATGCCCCCTTTGCTGCAGACGAAAAAGGCCGTTTCCGATTGATTATGCTGTTGCGCCATTTTCAGTAGCGTTTCATCGGGTAACCATTCTTTCAGCGGACAAACCGCCGCCGGATTGCCACCAAACGAAGTTTCGCTGAACGCATCTACCAGATAAAAATCAATCTCCTGCATTGTCTTACCGCCTGTTTTTGTTGTGTTGTTCTTTTATATTCAATGAAAACACCCTCCCCGGCTACCGCTTTCACAAGGTAAATATTGAGATCTGCGTCACATAATGGTTGAGTTTTCGCCGTTTGACGTTTTAAGATCGTCTCCTCTTCTTTCCAGCAACGAATCTCCGACATCCCTATGACAACGAACACAGTTTCCCGCAGGGTTGCGTGGCTACGCGTGGTCACGCTGGCCATTGCCGCGTTTATTTTCAACACCACAGAGTTTGTTCCGGTTGGGCTGTTGTCTGACATTGCCGACAGTTTCCAGATGGAAACGGCTCAGGTGGGCATTATGTTGACCATCTACGCCTGGGTGGTGGCGCTGATGTCATTGCCGTTTATGCTGCTGACCAGCCAGATGGAGCGGCGCAAACTGCTGATCGGTCTCTTCGTGTTGTTCATCGCCAGCCATGTTCTGTCGTTTATGGCGTGGAATTTTACGGTGCTGGTCATGAGCAGGATTGGCATTGCATTCGCCCATGCGGTGTTCTGGTCAATCACCGCGTCGCTGGCTATACGCCTGGCCCCGGCGGGTAAACGCGCCCAGGCGCTGAGCCTGATTGCCACCGGCACCGCGCTGGCGATGGTGCTGGGTCTGCCGATTGGCCGTATCGTGGGGCAATACTTCGGCTGGCGTACGACCTTCTTCGCCATCGGCATGGGGGCACTGGTTACGCTGGTGTGTCTGATTAAGCTGCTGCCCGCGCTGCCGAGCGAACACTCTGGCTCGCTGAAAAGCCTGCCGCTGTTGATGCGTCGCCCTGCGCTGCTGAGTATCTATCTGCTTACTGTAATCGTGGTGACCGCCCATTACACGGCATACAGCTACATTGAACCGTTTGTTCAGGTTGTGGCAGGCTTTAGCGCCAATTTTGCTACCCTGTTACTGCTCATCCTCGGCGGTGCGGGCATTATCGGCAGCGTGCTGTTTGGCAAGCTGGGTAATCAGCATGCTTCCTTGCTTGTGAGCGGCGCCATTGGCCTGCTGCTCGCCTGCCTGCTGTTGCTGATGCCCGCCGCGGGCAGCGAAAACCATCTGGCGATCCTGAGCCTGTTCTGGGGCGTGGCGATCATGATCATCGGCCTTGGCATGCAGGTAAAAGTGCTGGCGCTGGCACCGGACGCGACGGACGTTGCCATGTCACTGTTCTCGGGGATATTTAATCTGGGCATCGGCGCGGGCGCGCTGGTGGGAAATCAGATTAGCCTTCATGTCTCGATGTCGGCGATTGGGTATCTGGGCGCTATTCCGGCCCTGGTCGCGCTTATCTGGTCAGTGCTCATCTTCCGCAAATGGCCGGTGGCGCTGGAGGAACAGAGTCAGCACGGGTGACGTTTGTTTGTGCCGGGTGGCGCTGCGCTTTCCCGGCCTACAAGCCTGTAATAACCCAGGCCGGGTAAGGCGAAGCCGCCACCCGGCAATCACCTCAGTGGTAAGTTTTAATAATCTCCAGCACGCCGTTAATAATAAACTGCACGCCCATACAGACCAGTAAGAAGCCCATCAGACGGGAAATAGCTTCGATACCGCCCTTGCCTACCCAGCGCATAATCGCACCGGAACTGCGCAGTGACCCCCACACAATGATCCCGATAATCGCAAATATCAGCGGTGGCGCAACCGTCAGGACCCAGTCCGGGAAGGTGGCGCTATCACGTACCGTAGAGGCGGAACTGATGATCATCGCGATGGTACCCGGCCCCGCCGTGCTCGGCATAGCCAGCGGCACAAAGGCAATATTTGCACTCGGTTCGCTTTCCAGCTCTTCGGATTTGCTTTTGGCCTCCGGCGACTCATGCGCTTTCTGCGCCGGGAACAGCATGCGGAAACCGATAAAGGCGACAATGAGTCCCCCGGCGATGCGCAGGCCAGGGATGGAAATCCCGAAGGTGTTCATCACCACCTGCCCCGCATAGTAAGCCACCATCATGATGGCAAACACATAGACGGAAGCCATCATTGACTGATGGTTACGCTCGGCGCTGTTCATATTCCCTGCCAGCCCGAGGAAAAGCGCCACCGTCGTTAACGGGTTTGCCAACGGCAGCAGCACCACCAGCCCAAGACTCACTGCTTTAATTAAATCCAACATAATGCATCGTCGTCCTTATCCATATTCATCCCCGCAAGTATAGGGGGAAAGTGTGACGTTAAGCCATCTGCGCAACGTAACGATTATTTTCCGTAAGTAAGGATAACCCTGAGTTATCTATATGATTTGAAAGCGTTCAAAAAAAGTTCATGAAACGTTTTAGCAATTCGTGGCATCGGCCGATTCATTCAGTTGACTTATACTTGCCTGAGCAATAATATCTGCCGTGACTAAACTACTTGCCAGGGCAACCATTGTGAAAAGCACCAGTGATATCTTTAACGACGTTGTTCCGCTGGGTCGTCTTATTCATATGGTTAACCAGAAAAAAGATCGCCTGCTCAATGACTATCTGTCACCGCTGGATATCACCGCAACACAGTTCAAAGTGCTGTGTTCCATTCGCTGCGAAGTGTGTATCACGCCGGTTGAGCTGAAAAAGGTGCTCTCTGTCGATCTGGGTGCGTTAACCCGCATGCTGGATCGTCTCGTCTGCAAAGGATGGGTAGAACGAAGCCCTAACCCGAATGACAAACGCGGCGTACTGGTCAAGCTCACCTGCGATGGCGCGGCCATGTGCGAGCAATGTCATCAATTAGTAGGACAAACACTGCATCAGGAACTAACAAAAAACTTAACGGCAGATGAAGTGGCAACCCTTGAGCTTTTGCTGAAGAAAATACTGCCGTAAACAGAAAAGAGGTATGACGATGTCCAGACGCAATACTGACGCTATCACCATTCATAGCATTTTGGACTGGATCGAAGATAACCTGGAATCGCCGCTCTCCCTTGAAAAAGTGTCAGAGCGTTCAGGTTACTCCAAATGGCACCTGCAACGGATGTTCAAAAAAGAGACCGGCCATTCACTAGGTCAATATATTCGCAGTCGCAAGCTGACGGAAATTGCCCAGAAACTGAAAGAAAGCAATGAGCCGATCCTTTATCTGGCAGAGCGTTACGGATTTGAATCACAGCAAACCCTGACGCGTACGTTTAAGAACTATTTTGACGTGCCGCCTCATAAGTACCGAATCACCAGCGTACCCGGAGAGTCCCGATACCTGTATCCGTTAAAACACTGTAGTTAATCATCGCCTGTAAAAGACGTAACCGAGGAAATCATGAAAGTTATCGCCTCCGCCGCCCTCGCCTTGCTGGTGCTGTTTTCCAGCCAGACCTTCGCGGAGCAAACCCCAGGTGCAACGCAGCAAAATAATCGTGGCACGATGATTTTGCCGTCAGCACATGACCAGTCACCCTATGATTTCAACCACATGGGGACTGGTAGCGACAAATCCGACGAATTAGGCGTGCCTTATTATAATCAGCACGGCTTCTGATTCGTTTTTGCCCCGCCACTGCGGGGCTTTTTTATGCTCTAGCCTCTGACGCGCGCCGCCCGCCGTACCCGCAGGCCAAACACGTTGATATACAGCCCCGCCATAATCAGCACTGCCCCCAGCAACTGCAGCGCGCTCAGCGTTTCATCCAGCAATAGCGCCGCACTGGCGAGCCCAACCACCGGCACCAGCAGAGACAGGGGCGCCACGCGCCAGGTTTCATAACGCCCCAGCAGCGAACCCCAGATCCCATAGCCCACAATCGTGGCGACAAAGGCCAGATAAATCAGAGAAAGGATCGTGGTCAAATCGATATCGACCAGGCTTCTCAGCATCACATCCGGACCATCCAGAATAAACGACGCCGCCAGAAACGGGATGACCGGAATTAACGCGCTCCAGACCACCAGCGACATCACCTGCGGCCGCGCCGCGTGCTGCATAATCAGTTTGTTGAAGATATTCCCGCACGCCCAGCTCAGCCCCGCCGCCAGCGTAAGCATAAAGCCCAGCAGCGCCACATCCTGACCATTCAGGCTGGCTTCAATCAGCACCAGTACGCCAAACACCGCCAGCGTAATCCCCGCCAGCTGTTTGCCCTGCAAACGTTCGCCAAATACGAACGCACCGAGAATGATGGTAAAGAACGCCTGCGCCTGCAAAACCAGCGAGGCAAGACCGGCAGGCATACCAAACTTGATGGCGCAGAAGAGAAACGCGAACTGGCCAAAGCTGATGGTCAGGCCATAGCCCAGCAGTAATTTGAACGGGATTTTTGGACGCGCAACAAAAAAGATCGCCGGGAACGCCACTAACATGAAACGCAAACCGGCCAGCATAAGCGGGGGCATATTGTGCAATCCCAGCTTAATGACGACAAAATTGAGCCCCCATACTACGACCACCAGCAACGCCAGCAGTCCGTCTTTACGCGTCATACCCTGCCCCTGAATTATTAATAATTTGTTAACACTTCAAGGTAACAGAAAAAAGGACGCTGCGAGAAGATCATTAATTCTGGCAGGCAGCTGAAGCACTTACGGATAAACCAGGTGCTATACAAGCCCCTTATGTCATGGTAATCCTGTTAACACACCTCTAATAAAAGCATAAGCAACTGTCGGGCAGAAATATGAAACCATCTCTCAGGCGCTCAACCGCAGCGCTGCTGGCATCGTCATTGTTGTTAACCATCGGTCGGGGAGCGACGCTGCCCTTCATGACCATTTATCTCACGCGCGTCTACAACATGAGCGTCGAGAATATTGGTTATGCCCTGACGATTGCGCTGACCATCGGCGTGGTGTTCAGCCTGGGATTTGGCATTCTGGCGGATAAGTTTGATAAAAAACGCTACATGCTGATTGCGATCGTGGCGTTTATTGCCGGATTTGTCGCGATCCCGCTGGTGGATAACGTCACGCTGGTGGTGCTGTTCTTTTCCCTGATCAACTGCGCCTACTCCGTATTTTCGACGGTGCTGAAAGCCTGGTTCTCCGACGTGCTCACCTCAAGCCAAAAAGCGCGTGTTTTCTCGCTCAACTATAGCTTCCTGAACATTGGCTGGACGGTCGGCCCGCCCATCGGCACCCTGCTGGTGATGTACAGCTTACAGCTGCCCTTCTGGCTGGCCGCTTTTTGCGCCGCGCTGCCGCTCGCGTTTATCCATTTCTTTGTGCAAAAAAGCGTCGCGCTGGATACCGCCGAGGAAAAAATGCCCTGGCAGCCGTCGGTGTTGCTGAAAGACCGCGCCCTGTTCTGGTTCACCCTCTCCGGCCTGCTCGCGTCGTACGTGGGCGGATCGTTCGCCAGCTGCATTTCGCAGTATGTTCTGGCCGCCCACGCCGACAGCGATTTCGCGCAGAAGGTCGTCGCCGTGGTGCTGCCCGTTAACGCCGCCGTGGTGGTGACGCTGCAATACGCGCTTGGGCGCAAGATTTCCGCAAGCAATATTCGCCCCCTGATGACCGCCGCGACGCTGTTTTTTATCCTGGGGCTGGGGGGCTTTATGTTCTCCGGGGAGAATCTGATTTACTGGGGTATCGCTGCCGCGATCTTTACGCTGGGTGAGATTATTTATGCACCCGGTGAATACATGCTGATCGACAACATCGCCCCGCCGGGGATGAAGGCAAGCTATTTCTCCGCACAGGCGCTGGGCTGGCTGGGCGCGGCCGCAAACCCGATGATCACCGGGATTATCCTGACCAACCTGCCGCACTGGTCGCTGTTTGTGATTATGATGGTCGCCATCGTCATTGCGTGGCTGATGATTTTGCGTGGGATGAACGTGAAGGCGTGGTGTGAGTCACCCAAGGTAGCGTAGCAACTTGTAGGCCGGGTAAGGCGTAGCCGCCACCCGGCAAACGCAACAACCTAGTGGTGCAACATCTCTTCTACCACCTGCTCTTTGTACATCTCATTCGGATAATAGGTCGGCCAGTTATCCATCTCTTTCAGCAGCGCCTCGTGGGAGGTGTTGCCCATAAAAATATGGAAGTGCGAGGACGCTTTCGGCCCGATGGTATGGTCGCTGAACTGCACAAACTTCGGCGCCGTGCTGCTGGCATCCTGACACTCAAACAGATAGCGAACGCCTTTTTTGCCTGACGCATAGGTCAGAATTTTGTAGCCGCTGTAATTATAATGGCAACGGCTAACCGCTTTGCCCTTGTGGAACTCCATCACGTTATTTTCAATGCCAATGGCATCCACGTCCGTCGCATAGCCTTTACGATAATAGGCTTTCACCTCGTCGAAGGTTTTGCTTTTATCCTTCTGCGCTTTCTGTTTGAAGACCGGATCCAGCGATCCATCCAGCAGGAAAGGATAAACGGACTGCCAGGTACCGTCCCAGTCAGACAGCGCTCTGTCCTTCACGTCTTTATCCTCAAACACGCCGTTCGCCGCTTTCTGCTCCGCTTCGGTCATCTGATGACCGTGCGAGTGCGCTAACAGCTGGCCGCTGACCAGCAGCGCCCCCAGAGTCATGATCCATTTACCAGCATGTGCAGCCAAAATAACCCCCTCATTCCGTTTTATAAGAATGAGAATGTTACATTATAACATTTCAAATCGCAACCAGCCCGCGAACGCCCTCCTGCGCCATGTTTTCCCCCCGTCCACGCTGGATAATGGTGCCGCGTGACATCAGGAGATAGCTGTCGGCCAGCTCGGCGGCAAAGTCGTAAAACTGCTCGACCAGCAGGATCGCCATATCGCCTCTGTTCGCCAGCGTGCGGATCACCTGGCCAATCTCTTTTATCACCGAAGGCTGAATGCCTTCCGTCGGTTCATCCAGAATCAGCAGCTGCGGGCGGCTTGCCAGCGCACGGCCAATCGCCAGTTGCTGCTGTTGTCCGCCGGAGAGATCGCCTCCGCGGCGGTGCTTCATCTCTTTGAGCACCGGGAAAAGCTGCCAGATCTCCTCCGGTACCTGCTTCGCCTCGCGGGCGGAAAAGCGCGACAGCCCAAGCAGAAGATTTTCTTCCACGGTCAGGCGCGGAAAAATCTCGCGTCCCTGCGGGACATACGCCACGCCAGACTGTACCCGCTGGTGCGGTTTGTTGTGGGTGATCGTCTTACCCTGCCAGATGACCTCCCCGGTTTTCGCCGGGATCAGCCCCATCAGACACTTCAGCAACGTCGTTTTCCCGACGCCGTTGCGCCCCAGCAGGCAGGTGACTTCTCCGGTGACGGCCTCAAAACTGACGCCGCGCAGGATATGGCTGCCACCGTAATACTGATTCAGTTCGTTAACCTGTAACATCTTCTCTCCTTAGCGCCCCAGATAGACCTCAATCACCTGCTCGTTGGCCTGCACCTCGCGAAGCGAGCCTTCGGCCAGCACGCGCCCCTGATGCAATACCGTCACGTGGTCGGCAATGGTTTCGACAAAGCCCATGTCGTGCTCCACTACCATCAGGGAGTGCTTACCCGCCAGGGTTTTGAACAACTCGGCGGTGTATTCCGTCTCTGCGTCGGTCATCCCGGCGGCGGGTTCGTCCAGCAGCAACAGATGCGGATCCTGGACCAGCAGCATACCTATCTCCAGAAACTGCTTTTGCCCGTGCGACAGCAGCCCGGCGCGGCGATCGCGTTCGTTGCCAAGACGCAGTAAAACCAGCATCTCATCAATGCGATCGCGTTGCTCACCGTTGAGTTTTGCCCGCAGGCTCGCCCAGACGGATTTATCGGTTTTCATGGCGATCTCAAGGTTTTCCCACGCCGTCAGCGCCTCAAAGACCGTGGGTTTCTGGAACTTTCGCCCGATCCCCTGACGGGCTATGGCCGCAGGCTCCAGCGCGGTCAGGTCGATCGATTGATCGTAAATAGCCCTCCCGCTTTTTGGTCTCGTTTTGCCGGTGATCACATCCATCAACGTGGTTTTACCGGCTCCGTTGGGGCCAATCACGCAGCGCAACTCGCCCACGCCGATATTCAGCGAGAGATCGGTCAGCGCCTGGAAACCGTCGAAATTGACGTTAATGGCCTCAAGCTGAAGCACCGGATCCGTCTGGTCACGGTAGCGGTCGCCGGGCAACTGGCGGGTAAATAATCCTTCCGTTGGCTGCATTATTTCTCTCCCTTACGAAACAGACCGTAGACACCGCGTGGTAAGAACAGCGTGACGGCGATAAAAATCAGCCCCAGGAACAGCTGCCAGTACTCCGGCATGGCGACGGTGAAAAAGCTCTTCGCCCCGTTCACCAGCGCCGCGCCAATCACCGGCCCCACCAGCGTGCCGCGCCCGCCCAGCGCCACCCAGATGGCGGCTTCTATCGAGTTCGTCGGCGACATTTCACCGGGGTTGATAATGCCCACCTGCGGGACATAGAGCGCCCCCGCCAGGCCACACAGCACCGCGGACAGCGTCCAGACCAGCAGTTTGAACCCGCGCGGGTCGTAACCACAGAACGTCAGACGGTTTTCTGCGTCACGAACGGCGGTCAGGATTCGGCCAAATTTGCTTTTTGCCAGCGCAAATCCCGTCCCCAACGCCAGGAGCAGCAACAGTACGGTCGCCAGAAACAGTGCAATACGCGTGGAGGTTTCCGTCACCGAAAATCCGAGCAGCGTGGTAAAGCCGGTGAAACCGTTATTGCCGCCAAAACCGGTCTCGTTGCGAAAGAACAGCAACATCCCGGCATAGGTCAGCGCCTGGGTCATAATCGAGAAATAGACCCCTTTGATCTTCGAGCGGAAGGCAAACCAGCCAAACACCAGCGCCAGCAGCCCCGGCACCATGACAATCAGCACCAGCGCCCAGGCGAAGTGTTGGGTGCCCCACCAGAACCACGGCAGCTCACTCCAGGAGAGAAATGACATAAACGCGGGCAGACCGTCACCCGCCGCCTGGCGCATCAGATACATGCCCATCGCATAACCGCCGAGTGCGAAAAAGATACCGTGCCCAAGAGACAGCATACCGGCATAGCCCCACACCAGATCGAGCGCCACCGCAACGATGGCATAGCAGAGGATCTTACCCGTCAGCGTCAGCATCCAGGTCGATAACGCCAGCGGATGCGTTGCAGGCAGTAAGGCGAAAAACGGTAATATCAGCAGACACGCCACCAGCAGGCTGCCTGCGATCTGCGTTGTGCGTGGCGCTTTGCGCGCCAGCGTTAAGGTAAGCGGCTGGCTCATCAGTCAATAACCCTCCCTTTCAGCGCAAATAACCCCTGAGGACGCTTCTGAATAAACAGCACGATCGCCACCAGAATCACGATCTTGCCCAGCACCGCGCCCATCTGTGGTTCAAGGATTTTATTGAAAATGCCCAGACCAAAGGCCGCGGCCACGCTCCCTGCCAGCTGGCCCACGCCACCGAGCACCACCACCAGGAACGAGTCGATGATGTATCCCTGGCCCAGCTCCGGTCCGACGTTACCCAGCTGCGATAATGCCACGCCGCCTAACCCGGCAATGCCGGAGCCCAGCCCGAATGCGAGCATATCGACACGCCCTGTCGGCACCCCACAGCAGGCAGCCATGCTGCGGTTTTGCGTCACCGCGCGCACGTTTAGCCCCAGACGGGTTTTATTCAGAATCAGCCAGGTAAAGAACAGTACCAGCAGCACAAAACCCAGCACCACAATACGGTTCCACGGCAGCGTCAGGTTGGCGAAAACCTGTACCCCGCCGGAAAGCCATGCCGGGTTCGCCACCTCCAGGTTCTGGGCGCCAAACGTCATGCGCACCAGCTGGATAAGCATCAGGCTGATGCCCCACGTTGCCAGCAGCGTTTCCAGCGGACGACCGTACAGATGACGGATCACGGTGCGCTCCAGCACCATTCCGATTGCCGCCGTCAGGCAGAACGCGACCGGTAAGGCGATAACCGGATAGAGCGCCAGCCACTGTGGCGCGAGGCTGGTCATGGCCTGCTGCACCATCCAGGTGGCATACGCGCCCAGCATCAGCATTTCACCGTGCGCCATATTGATGACGCCCAGCAGGCCGTAGGTGATAGCCAGCCCCAGCGCAGCCAGCAGCAGCACCGAACCGAGGGAAAGCCCCATAAACGCCTGACCCAGCAGATCGCCCCACATCAGGCGGTGCGTAATCTGGTTAAGGCTCTCTTCGGCAGCGGCGCGAACGCCGGCGTCCGGCTCGGTCTGCGCCTGGGTATACGGGGTGAGTCGGGACACCACGTCCGGATCGTCGGACTGGCCTAACAGTTCAGCAGCGTGGCGACGCACCTCCGCCTGCGGGCTTGCCAGCTGGAGATTCGCCACCGCCAGCAGCAGCGTCTGACGCGCTACCGCATCCGTTTCACGGTTTACCCGATTTTCCAGAAAAGCGAGCATCGCAGGTTGCGCATCTCGCTGCAGTTGACGGGCCGCCGCCCGCCTTTCCGTGACACTGTCACTGACCAGCTGATGCGTAGCGATAGCCGTGGCAGCAAGTACGCGCAGTCGGTTCGTCAGCCGTACCGCTTTGGTCTGCCCTTCAGTCGCCTTTGCTTCACCGAGGGGAACCATTCCGCCATTACGCTGCGCAAAAGCGTGCTTTTGGCTGTCGGTATACAGGTTTTCCTTTTGCAACGCCTGAAGCAGCGGCAGCCTGGCGGCATCCGGCGCGGCGGCCCACTGCGTCAGTAATTCCGCCTGCTGGGTGCGGCTGGCAGCAACGAAACGATCGGCATCCGATGCCTGCGCCATCCCTGGCAGCAGTCCGGTAAGCCATATAAGAGCGACGATCGTGCGCATGACGTTCATGGCTTGTCTCCCTGAGGTGATGGCTTAGTTGCTGGCGGTTTTCATCGGCTGGTCGGGCTTTTTGTCATTCCCGGCGATGAACGGACTCCACGGTTGTGCGCGGACCGGCTGTTCCGTCTGCCACACCACGTTGAACTGGCCGTTGCCTTCAATTTCACCGATCATGACTGGCTTATGAAGATGATGGTTGGTGGCATCCATGGTGAGCGTAAAGCCGGAAGGCGCTTTAAACGATTGGCCGGCCATTGCGGCACGCACTTTATCTGCGTCGGTCGTGCCCGCTTTTTCCACCGCCTGCGCCCACATATGGATCCCTACGTAAGTGGCTTCCATTGGGTCGTTGGTGACGACAGTGTCGGCATTCGGCAGTTTGTGCACTTTCGCATAGGCTTTGTAATCCGCCACGAAGGCCTGGTTAGTGGGGTTGTCCACGGACTCAAAATAGTTCCACGCAGCCAGGTTACCCACCAGCGGTTTGGTGTCGATACCGCGCAGCTCTTCTTCACCGACGGAGAACGCCACTACCGGCACGTCGGTTGCTTTCAGCCCCTGGTTTGCCAGCTCTTTATAGAACGGCACGTTGGAATCGCCATTGATGGTCGAGACCACGGCAGTTTTGCCGCCTGCGGAGAATTTCTTGATGTTGGCGACAATCGTCTGGTAGTCGCTATGACCAAATGGGGTGTAAACCTCTTCGATGTCCTTATCCTCAACGCCTTTCGAATGCAGGAACGCACGCAGGATCTTGTTGGTGGTGCGCGGGTAGACGTAGTCGGTGCCCAAGAGGAAGAAGCGTTTCGCCGCGCCGCCGTCTTCGCTCATCAGGTATTCCACCGCCGGGATGGCCTGCTGGTTCGGTGCGGCACCGGTATAAAAGACGTTGGGTGACATTTCTTCACCCTCATACTGCACCGGATAGAACAGCAGGCCGTTCAGTTCCTCAAAGACAGGCAGCACCGATTTACGCGAAACGGAGGTCCAGCAGCCAAACACCACCGCGACTTTATCCTGGCTCAGCAGCTGACGCGCTTTCTCGGCAAACAGCGGCCAGTTTGAAGCGGGATCCACCACCACCGGCTCCAGTTTTTTCCCCAGTACGCCCCCTTTGGCGTTGATCTCGTCAATGGTCATCAGCGCGACATCTTTCAGCGGGGTTTCGGAGATGGCCATCGTGCCGGACAAAGAATGCATGATCCCCACTTTGATGGTATCGGCCGCCTGCACACCAAAACTCATTCCCATCGCCGCGACGGACGCGGATAACGCAAAGGCTTTTAATAAGGTACGACGCTGCATATTTTCACTCCTGAAAAAGAACGCTGTGCAAAAACGTCCGTTACGGCATGGACGCGGAAAAAAATGTGTCAGCGAAGCAGGAGCAAAAAGGATGCCAGAATGAACATTGCGCTATGGCGGGAGATTGAACGCGGGATGTAAAGAGAACGACTCAGAATGGCACAGCGCTGCACTTTTATAATGCAGCGCTAGGGCGGTGTTTTTACCAAACTTCACTGGCGATCTGTGTCACCAGACGGACTTTGTCCCACTGCTGAGTTTCACTCAGGCTGTTGCCCTCTTCGGTCGAGGCAAAGCCGCACTGCGGGCTGAGGCAGATCTGCTCTTTGGCCACGTATTTTGCCGCCTCTTCCAGACGGGCTTTAACCCCTTCCGGGTTCTCCAGCTCTCCATTTTTGGTGGTTATCAGCCCCAGCACCACCTGCTGCTTGCCCGGGCGAATAAAGCGCAGTGGCGCAAAATCACCGCTGCGGTCGTTATCATATTCCAGGAAGAAGGCATCTACGTTCACCGTACCGAACAGCACTTCCGCCACCGGCTCGTATCCCCCTTCCGAAATCCAGGTTGAACGGAAGTTGCCGCGGCAGACATGCAGCCCGATGGTCAGATCGTCCGGTTTACCTTCCAGCGCCTTGTTCAGCACGCGGGCGTAGATCTGCGCAAGCTCATCGGCATCATCTCCGCGCTCGCGGATCTGACGACGCTGATCGTCCGAACAGAGGTAGGCCCAGACGGTGTCGTCAAGTTGCAGGTAACGGCAGCCTGCATCATAGAAGGCCCGGATAGCGTCGCGCCAGGTGGTCGCCAGATCGTCAAAATAGACGTTCAGGTCCGGGTAAACCGTCACGTCGATATCTTTGCGGCCGCCGCGGAAATGAAGGACGCTTGGGCTGGGAATGGTCATCTTCGGCTGCGCATTACCGCTGATGCTTTTCAGATAGCGGAAATCGTCCAGCATCGGATGATCGCCAAAGCCCAGCTTGCCGGTGACGCGCACGCCGTGGGCTTTGGTCTGTACACCGTTGAACTGAATACCCTGCTGCGAATCGTAACGCTCAACCCCCTGCAGGCCATCGAAGAAATCGAAGTGCCACCAGGCACGGCGAAATTCACCGTCGGTCACCACATGCAGACCGCACGCACACTGCTGCTCGACGACGTGGCGAATGGCATCGTCCTCCACCGCGCGAAGCTGTCCGGCATCTATCTCACCGCTGGCGAACTTCAGGCGGGCCTGTTTAATGGCATCCGGACGTAAAAAACTGCCTACTACATCGGCGCGGTATGGGGCGTGCTGTCGTTGCATGGAAATCTCCTCTGTCTGACGGTAATAATTGCCGGCAGTGATAATTCATTATTTGAATCTTTAGACTTCTGGATGTCTAAATGTCCAAAAAAGATGTCATACCTCACTGGCTCCGGCAAACGAGAAAATTTCACGGGTGTTGAAAAAAATTCATCTTCACAGGGCGGAAACGGATCCCTGACTGGCAAACGCGTAGCGTTCATCTTCCCAGCCGGTGATCCCGCCCAGCATGATTTTGACCGGCAACCCGAGTCGCGCCAGCTTCAGCGCAGCCCTGTCCGCGCCGTTACAGTGCGGCCCCGCACAGTAAACGACAAACAGCGTGCCGTCCGGCCACCGGGCCATGCGTTCAGCAGTAATCTGGCTCCACGGCATGTGCAGTGCCCCGGGGACATGACGACGGGCGAATTGTTCCGCACTCCCTACCACATGCAGCAGCACGAAGTCCTGCTCATGACTGGCGATGGCATGATGCACATCGGCACAGTCGGTTTCGACACTCAGGCGACGCAGAAAATGGGTAACGGCTTCCTGCGGCTCGGCAGCCGGAAATTCAGTAACATAGCTCATGATCCTTCCTCATCTTTGGCGTTTGTGTTAACACTACTCTATCCACAAATTCAGCCCATGAATGCGCTTGCTTATGCCAGAAAACAGCAAAAAGATGACAAACTTAAGACAGGTTTCCCGCCCTCAGGTGGTGGTGCTGGCGTATGACGGCCTCTGTACCTTTGAGTTTGGCGTGGCGGTTGAGATTTTTGGCCTGCCACGTCCTGAGCTGGGCGACGCCTGGTATCGCTTTGCTGTGGCAGGTGTGGATAGCGGAGAATTGCGGGCGACGGGCGGGATCCGCATGGTGACTGATGGTGATTTGAGCCTGCTTGAGTCTGCGGATCTGATCGTGGTTCCCGGCTGGCGGGGGCTGGACGCGCCGGTTCCCAGGGCCCTGTGCGACGCATTGCGTGAGGCCAGCGCTCGTGGATGCCAGCTGCTGTCCATCTGTTCGGGTGTGTTTGTGCTGGCCGCAACGGGACTGTTGAACGGGCGCAAAGCCACAACCCACTGGCGCTACATTGAGGCGCTTAAAGCCCGCTACCCTGACATCGACGTGATTGAAGACGTACTCTATCAGGACGAGGGGGATATTCTGACTTCTGCTGGTAGCGCGGCGGGCATCGATCTCTGTCTACACGTCGTCCGCCGGGATTATGGCATGGAAACCGCCAACAGCGTGGCGCGTCGGCTGGTTATTCCTCCCCACCGGGATGGTTCGCAGCCGCAACAGCTGAGCCGCCCGGTGGCACAGCTACGGGAGAGCCAGCGTCTGGGACAGCTGTTTGATTTCCTGCACAACCATCTCGTTGAACCGCACAGCGTCGACTCGCTGGCGCGTCGGGTGGGCATGAGCCAGCGTACCTTCCTTCGTCGCTTCGAGGCGGCAACGGGAACGACACCGTCGCGCTGGCTGATCAATGAGCGTCTGTTGAGAGCAAAAGATTACCTGGAAAGCAGTCGGTTGAGCATCGACAGCATCGCTGAACAGACCGGTTTTGGACAGGCGGCGACGTTGCGCCACCACTTTCGTCAGCAATTTGCCCTTTCCCCGGCCCAGTACCGCAAGCAATTTTCGCGTTCAGGTCCTGCCCGTTGAGGGATCCCCACAACATAATACCGACACAGACGCCCCTCTCCCTGAGGGAGAGGGCTGGGATGAGGGGCACATACGCGAAATGGCAAAAAAAAACCGCCATTATCTGGCGGTAAATGCTTGCATGGATAGATTTGTATTTTGGTCTCTACGTCCCCGACGCTCCATGGTCGGGCTGCGGATCCCTTACAAACTAACACTGATTAACTTAACGAAAGCTAAACAGCTCTATTAACTCGCCTTCGTGTTGATTTGCAAATAACGCATCAGACCCTGTTCGGCGCTCTGTTTTGCTTCATCATTAATCGCTTCGAGATAAAACGAACGCGAAACACCATAGGGGGCTTTTTCAGAAGGATACACCGCAAACTGGAATACTTTTCCTCTTGCCTGATGCAGGCAATCTAATTCCCAGCGCTGATCGTCTACTTGTTTGCTATTGCAGGCTACACGCCCGTAATCGCTGGTTAAATATGAACCAACACGGGTTTCTGCGGACTGAATATATTCTGGTTCGTCATTCCCGATATAGCGAACCCCTGCCGTAGCACCCACAGCAGCCACGAGGAGCGCAAACGCGATTATTTTTTTCATTTATTAAGACTCATTCCTTAGCCAGAGAATCCCTATTATATAGGATTATCCCTAATTCAAACGCCTGTTTATGGTCCAGAAGTGGTAGTTGACAGTGCTTTAGGCGCATTTAGGATATTTCTTAAAAACAATTCTGAGCCAACACTATTTGACATTTTCTTTGCCGTACTTTGAATTATTGAATAATAACACTAAGAAATAATCGCCATGATTATCCCCGCAACGTCACTCAGCGGTGAAACCATGATTAAAAAAGGGTTATCTCTCGTCATGCTTATTTGTGCGCTGTTTTCAGGGCAGCTTATAGCCGGGCACAAAGGGCATGAATATGTATGGGTAAAGAATGTGGGGCATCAGCTGCGGCACGAGGCCGACAGCGATGAATTACGCAGCGCAGCGGAAGAGTCAGCGGAGGGTTTGCGCGAACACCACCTGTGGCAGAAATCGCGCAAACCGGAGACGCACGTAAGGTAGTTAGCTCCCCTTACGTTTTGGCAGGGTTTTCATCAGATCGTCAGGACTGACGGAAGCGACAATGCTGCCCGGCTGCGGCATTTTGAAAATATGGTTTTTCATCTTGCCAATAACATGCATTTCGCAGGGACGGCAGTCAAACTTCAGGGTAAGGACTTCATCACCGTTGACCAGCTGCATGGGCGTCGCTTTCCAGCTCTTAATATTGCCTTTTGCCTGTTTCGGGCACAGATTGAAGGCGAAGCGGAGACAGTGCTTGGTGATCATCACCGGCACGTCGCCCTTCTCTTCATGCGCTTCATAGGCCGCGTCGATCAGCTGCACACCGTGGCGATGATAGAATTCACGCGCCTTATGGTTGTAGACGTTCGCCAGGAAAGATAAATGCGTGTCCGGGTATACCGGGGCCGGAACAACTTCCGCTTTACGGCTACCGCGTGGATACTGGGCCAGACGCGCTTCATCCAGCAGCTCTGCCGTTTCACGGCGGAACTGGTTAAGCAGGCTGTTCGGCACAAACAGCGCGTCCGGCAGGTTAACCTCGATAGCGCGCGCGTAGTAAATCGTCTGTCCCAGCTTCGCTACGCCATCCTTCAGGCTGTTAAGCGCTTTTTCCGCGTTGTTTGCCACCTCGAACAGGCCATCCAGCGTATGCGTCACGCTGATACCGTCTTCACAGGTCATGGTCAGAATCAGCTGTTCTTCCCAGCCGCCAAGCTCGATATCCACCGCGATACGACGCTCGCTGGAGGTTTTCAGCAGCGCCTGCTGCCAGTTATGATCGAGGTTACGGTTAAGTGGCGCGTTCGGACGCGCCTTGTAGAGATCGGCAGGCATTTCATTCGGCCATACGCGATAGCGATTTTCACCGGTTTTTTCGACCGTATTAGCCCTGAAACCCACCACTTCACGCTTAATCATCACGTTCAGGCCATCGCCATTCGCCAGCGGCTCCGTCACTTCAACATCAAGATGATCTTTCGCCACCTTCAGCACTTCACCGACCGGTAAACCGATGAACTTCGGAGAGTCGAATGCGCCGATATCGCCTTTACGGGCGTTCACGAAATAGTCCGTGCTGCCGCGGTGGAAGGTTTTGTCCGTCGACGGAATAAAGAAATGCTCGGTACGACCTGCCGACGCGCGCGCCAGATCGCCGCGGTCTTCGATGATGGCGTCCAGCATCTGACGGTAGTGCGCGGTGATGTTCTTCACGTAGCTCATGTCTTTATAACGCCCTTCAATCTTGAAGGAACGGACGCCCGCATCAATCAGCGCGCCCAGGTTGGCGGTCTGATCGTTATCCTTCATGGAGAGGAGGTGTTTTTCGAACGCCACTACGCGGCCCTGATCGTCTTTCAGGGTATACGGCAGACGGCAGGCCTGCGAACAGTCGCCACGGTTGGCGCTACGGCCCGTCTGGGCGTGGGAAATGTTGCACTGACCGGAATAGGCCACGCACAGCGCGCCGTGGATAAAGAACTCGATCGTCGCGTCTGTCGCCTGGTGGATATCACGGATCTGATTCAGGTTCAGCTCACGGGCCAGAACGATCTGCGAAAAGCCGACGTCGGAGAGGAACTTCGCCTTCTCCACCGTGCGGATATCACACTGGGTACTGGCGTGCAGTTCAATCGGCGGAATATCCAGCTCCAGAACCCCCATGTCCTGAACAATCAGGGCATCGACGCCGGTCTGATAGAGATCGGCGATCAGTCGTTGCGCAGGCTCCAGCTCATCATCATGAAGAATGGTGTTCAGGGTCACGAACACTTTCGCCCCGAAACGGTGGGCGAACGGCACCAGGTCGGCAATATCGCGCAGGCTGTTGCTGGCGTTATGGCGGGCACCAAAGCCAGGGCCGCCAATGTAGACGGCGTCCGCGCCGTGAAGGATCGCTTCGCGGGCAATGGCGGCGTCACGGGCCGGGCTTAAAAGTTCAAGATGATGGGATTGCAGGCGCATACTTCGTCGTTATCCGTTATGGTCAAAATGGCGGCTATTGTAGTCAGAAGTCTACGACAGCGAAACAGTTTTGCGTAGCCTCAGCGGGGATAATGGATCAGAGAGTGAAAATGCACCGGCCGGTCGCTGCTGTTGCGGTAGGCATGCGGTTTATCACCGGCAAAACGGACGCCCGAGTCGGCATAAACCGTCTGCCATTCGCCGTCGATTTTCATCTCCAGATCTCCGCTAATGACCACCACATGTTCAATCACGCCCGCCTCATGGGGCGTGGATTCGCTCAGGGCACCCGCCGCCAGCGTAATAGAGAAATGATCGAACCTCAGGGTCTCATCCCACGGAAAGAGCGGTTTGACGACCATCGCCTGCTGCTGGGGATCAAACACAGCCTGCCTGTCTGCCTCTGGCGTGATGAACGCGGAAAACGGAACGTTCAGCCCGGTGGCGATTTTCCACAGGGTCGATACCGTCGGGCTGGATTCATTGCGCTCAATTTGGCCGAGCATCGCTTTCGACACGCCGGCCTCGTCCGCCAGCTTTGACAGGCTCCAGCCGCGGGCCTGACGCAGTGTTTTCAGTGTTGCTGCAAGATGTTGTGTGATGTCCATGTTCCCTCCTGGTGCCGATGATCATACCACTTGTACGCTATAACGCACAGTGCTACCGTAATACGGACGTTATAACGCACAACGGAGTTGCCATGCGCCCTTCCTCTCATCTTATTCCAGTCACACTGGCTGGATTTGTCGCCGTCCTGGTGGGTTATGCCAGTTCGGCCGCCATTATCTGGCAAGCCGCCGCCGCGGCAGGTGCCAGCGCGCAGCAAATCGCGGGCTGGATGACCGCGCTGGGGATTGGGATGGGGGTCAGCACGCTGGCGCTCTCCTGGTGGTTTAAAGCGCCGGTACTGACGGCCTGGTCAACCCCCGGGGCCGCCCTGCTCGCCACCAGCCTGCAGGGGGTGACGCTGTCTGAAACTATCGGTGTGTTTATCTTCGCTAACGCGCTTATTTTACTCTGCGGTATTACGGGGCTTTTCGCTCGTCTCATGACGCTGATCCCCCATTCGCTCGCGGCCGCCATGCTGGCAGGCGTGCTTCTGCAGTTTGGCCTGCACGCGTTTGCACATCTTGACGGCCACTTTCTGCTGTGCGGGAGCATGATTGCCGCGTGGCTGCTGGCAAAAGCGCTGGCGCCGCGCTATGCCATCGTGGTTACGCTGCTGGCAGGTGGTCTCGTGGCATGGATAAGTGGTGACGTTGCCACCGATAAAGTCAGCCTCTCCGTTGTGATGCCTGAGTTTATTGCCCCCGACTTTACTTTTACCAGCCTGGTGAGTATCGGTTTGCCCTTCTTCCTGGTGACCATGGCCTCGCAGAATGCGCCGGGCTTCGCCACGATGAAAGCCTCCGGCTACTCGCTGGCGGTCTCACCGCTCATCATCGTTACCGGTGGCCTGGCGCTGCTGCTTTCACCCTTTGGCGTCTTCTCCATCTGCATCGCGGCCATTACCGCCGCCATCTGTCAAAGCGCTGATGCCCACCCGGATACGACTAAACGCTGGCTGGCGGCCATTGCAGCCGGTGGGTTTTATCTGCTGGCTGGAGTTTTCGGCGGGTCTATTACCGGGATCATGGCTGCACTGCCGCTGAGCTGGATCCAGACCCTGGCGGGGCTGGCGTTGCTTGGAACCCTCAGCGGGAGTTTATTTCAGGCCCTGAATCATGAAGCCGAACGTGACGCAGCCATCGTCACGTTTCTGATGACCGCGAGCGGAGTCACCCTTCTGGGCATCGGTTCGGCATTCTGGGGGCTGGTGCTGGGCGGGATATGCTATGCCCTGTTTTCACGCGCTCGCCGCGCGCAGCTGGGACGGCGTCATACCCATCACGCTGCGAAAACGGTTACTGAAGTGGCTGGCGGAGTTAAATCCGCAGGCCAGCGCGATGTCCGTTAGTGGCATTGCGCTATGCTGCACCAGGTTTTTTGCTTTTTCCATGCGTCGCTGCATCACGTACTGATGCGGTGCCAGTCCCGTCGACTGGCGGAACATGCGGGCAAAATGGTATTCGCTGAGGGCTGCCTGCGCCGCCAGCTCGGCCAGGGTTAACGGCTGGCCAAGATGCTCTTCTATGAAGGCCAGCACGTTGCGCAGAACGAAAGGCGATAACCCGCCGGTGACGACCGGCAGCTTCCACTGAACGTTGGAGTAGTTTTGCAGCAGATGGGTCATCAGCAACGTGGATGCTGTACTCAGGGTGAGCTGATTGGCCTGCTGCTGCCAGTCGCAGCCAAGTAAAAACTGGCGATACAGCGCGGTGATCTTCGGGTCACTGCCAAAAATGCGTTCGTCCAGCGTCAGCGACAGCGGCCGCTTATCCCAGATTTTTTCGCCCACGTCGCGCAGGTGTTCATCGGTGCAGTAGAGATGGACAAACGACAGGTCATCACGGATATCCCACGTCGATTCACTCTCTTTCGGCATCAGGCAGAAACGGTCCGGTCCCCCGCCGTTCTTCCAGCCGCCCGGCGTTTTTTGATAGCTCTCATAACCGTCGGCCACGTACAGGCTCAGGGTGTGATGATTGCTTTTAACCGTTATCGTATCGTGCTTGTTGTACCACGCCGCCAGTTGAATACCCGAGTTCAGCGAGACCGTCTCCCGCAGGACGGCATTCTGCTGACTAAGCGTTTCAAAGGTATCGTAAGCGTGAGACATAACCGTTAGCGCGTGAGTGATCGAACTGTCAGTCTAAGAATTGTTGTTCCCCGTTGCCAGTCCCCCGGAGAGAAAAAAGCGCAAGATTTTGCAAGTCTGCCGCAAGCCGGTGAAAGCCCACGGCGTATTTCAGCGCCATACTGCGGGCTTTCGTGGTTTGAGAAGAGAAATGATATGAACGCATTATTATACGGACTGGTCGTGGTCATCTGGGGAACCACCTGGATTGCCATTTTCCTGCAGCAAGGTCCCGTGGCGGCCCCGGTGTCGATTTTCTGGCGTTTCGCCGTGGCCAGCGCCACGATGATGGTGGTGTTACTTGCCCTGCGTCGACTGCGTAAGCTGGCGCTACGGGATCACCTTTTTTGCATGCTTCAGGGATGCTGCGTTTTCTGCTTTAACTTCTGGTGCTTTTATACCGCGGCCGCGCACATCAATACCGGGCTGGAATCCGTCATCTTCTCCATGGCGGTGCTCTATAACGCCATTAATAGCTTTATTTTCTTTGGTCAGCGCCCGCCCGCGCGTTTCTGGACGGCGGCGGCATTGGGTCTGGTCGGGATTATTACCCTTTTCTGGGACGATCTGCTTGCCAGCGGCTGGAGCGTATCGCTTCTGACGGGCATTGGCCTTTCTGCGCTTGGAACCTATGGTTTCTCGCTGGGCAACATGATCAGCATGCGCCATCAGCGCAGAGGCCTGGAAACCATGACCACCAACGCCTGGGCGATGCTTTACGGTACGCTGGTGATGGGCTGCATCGCCCTCTTCAGAGGGGACAGCTTTACCCCGGAATGGACGGTAACCTACATCGGCGCACTGCTCTATCTGGCTCTGTTTGGTTCGGTGATTGCTTTCGGCGCTTACTTCACGCTGGTCGGGCGTATTGGCCCCGGGAAAGCGGCGTACAGCACGCTACTCTTCCCGCTGGTGGCGCTCTCCATCTCAACGGTGTATGAAGGCTACGTCTGGCATCTCAACGGGATCGTCGGTTTACTGCTGATTCTGGGTGGGAATATGGTGATGTTCACTAAACCCGAAACCTGGTTCAGGCGTTTACGGACGGCGTAAAAAAACGGCCTGCAATCTGCAGGCCGTGCATGATTTATTTTGCTGTTTTATGCACATCAAACATGGTGGCATCTGTCGCCATATCATCCACAACCTGCTTCAGCGTCGCAAAGGTCATTGGCGTATTTTCATTGCTCAGCTCTTTACCTTCGCCCTTACGAACAACCTTCATCACCGGTTTGTTGGTGGCTGCGTCGATCAGCTCACCTTCAAAGTAGAGATGGGTATCCATGGTGCGATGGCCGGTTGCCATCTGCGTCCCCGCCACCACCAGCGCGACAGGCACCACTTCGTAGAACTGCAGGCCTTCTTTCTGCGAACTCACCCCTGTAATGGCACCCCGGAAAATCAGGCTATGTTTACCTGGTGTCGCCACTATAGGCTTACGAGTACCAATAGCCGTTTTCATTTTGGTATTGGTGTAGTTCAACAGCTCATCAAGGGTTTTCTGCCCAATCTGAGTGGTCGGTTTAGGCGTAGGGTAATAGGTAATCGGCGTCCAGATAATACTGTCGTAATTCGCTTCGTTATAATTAGGATCGACCCAGCGCAGCGTCGGTTTGCCCGTCGCAGATGTCGTCTGTTGCAAGCCGGAGTAATCTTTTAAAAAGCCTGAATATTGTTCGGGGGCGGCGACTTTTGAAGAACAGCCTGCCAGAGCCAATAAACCAGTAAGCACTGCAACTTTAAAAAAAGTTTGAGTACGCATGATAGTTTTCCATGTTATCTGCAAGTATGCATTTGAAGTTATAGCAAAAGTCAGGCGGGTTTGTTGTGACAAAAAATGATGTAAGTAGCACAAATTGCAAAAAGAAGGCCCGGCTTCATACCGGGCAGCGAAAAATTACGGATTGATATCCACCTGCCAGAAGATATGTTTGCCAAACGGATCGATTTCGTAGCCTTTCACCTCCTTGCGCACCGGCTCGAAAATCGTTGAGTGGGCAATCATGACCGCTGGCATCTGGTCATGCATCATCTGCTGGGCCTCTTGATACAGCGCCACACGTTTATCGTGATCGGTTATCGATTTTGCTTCGGCGATGAGGTTATCAAACGGTTTATAGCACCATTTCGCCGAATTGGATCCGCCATTTGCCGACGTACAGGTAAACAGCGGACCAAAGAAGTTGTCAGGATCGCCCGTTGCGGTCGTCCAGCCCATCAGCGCAGCCTGATGCTCCCCGCCCTTCACCCGCTTGAGGTATTCTCCCCATTCGTAAGTGACAATGTGGGTTTGTACGCCGATTTTCGCCCAGTCAGCCTGAATCATCTCGGCCATACGTTTCGCATTCGGGTTATAGGGCCGCTGCACCGGCATCGCCCACAGGTCAATGCTCACGCCGTTAGCAAGACCCGCCTCTTTCAGCAACGCTTTTGCTTTTTCAGGATCGTACGCGTAATCCTTTAGCTCGCTGTTGGCGCTCCAGACGCCGGGCGGTAACAGATTTTTCGCGACGGTTCCGGTGCCGTGGAACACCGCGTCGATAATGGCGGGCTTATTGATGGCCATCGCCAGCGCCCGGCGGACGTTCACATTATCCAGCGGCGGTTTTTGCGTATTAAACGCCAGGAAACCGGTATTCAACCCGGCCTTGTTCATCAGGTTAATATTTTTATTGGCTTTCATGCGCGGCAGGTCCGCCGGGTTCGGGAACGGCATTACCTGACACTCGTTCTTTTCAATTTTGGCAAAACGTACGGAGGCATCCGGCGTGATGGTAAACACCAGCCGGTCCAGCTTTGATTTGCCCTGCCAGTAGTCGGCAAACGCCGTGAACAGGATGCGGGAATCTTTTTGATACTGCGCCAGCTTAAACGGCCCGGTGCCGATCGGCTCCATATCCACCTTCTCCGGCGTGCCTGCTTTCAGCATCGCATCGGCATACTCGGCAGAGAGAATCGAGGCAAAATACCAGGCCAGATCGGCGACAAACGGCGCTTCCGGGTGTGCCAGGGTAAAGCGCACGGTGTGGTCATCGACTTTATCAATGGCGGTTATCAGGCTGCCAAACTCCAGGCTTTCAAAGTTGGAGTAGCTGCCGTTAGAGACGTTGTGATAAGGATGATTGACGTCTTTCTGGCGCATAAACGAGAAGATCACGTCATCGGCGTTAAAGTCCCGGGTCGGCGTGAAGGATTTATTGCTCTGAAATTTCACGCCCTGGCGCAGATGGAAGGTGTAAACCTTACCGTCATCGCTCACCTCCCAGCGCTCTGCCAGGCTCGGCACCAGTTCTGTGGTGCCGGGTTTGAAATCGACCAGCCGGTTATAGACCGGTACGGCGCTGGCATCCACGCTGGTGCCTGAGGTATATAACTGAGGATTAAAGTTTTCCGGTGACCCTTCGGAGCAATACACCAGCGTTTTCGCGGCAACGGAGGAACTGACCGTAAGCGCAGCAAGTGCCAGCATTAATGTTGTGCGTTTGCTTGTCATCATTTATTCCTGTCTTTTTAATTCGACGGCTAATTAATTCTTTTGCCATTTCATAAATAACATTAAAGTGATGTGGCAAACACCCGAAAAATAAATAAGGAAGAAAACACTATGGGCACGCCGCTTTCCAGACAATTAACACATCGCTTTTTCCGTTATCTCGCCATCACCAGTCAGAGCGATCCCAGCGTCAAAACCTTACCCTCAACACCGGGGCAGCACGAGATGGCACGAGAGCTGGCGCAGGAGCTGGCACAGCTGGGATTAGATGACATTGTGATCGACGAATTCGCCACGGTAACGGCGGTTAAAAAAGGTAATGTACCCGGCGGACCGCGCATTGGATTTATTACTCACATTGATACCGTGGACGTGGGATTATCGCCGGATATTCATCCACAAATATTAACGTTTACCGGTGAAGATCTCTGTCTGAATAAAGAGAAAGGGATCTGGCTACGGGTAAGTGAGCATCCGGAAATTCTGTCTTACCCGAATGAAGAGATTATTTTCAGCGACGGTACCAGCGTATTAGGCGCAGATAATAAAGCAGCGGTGACCGTGGTCATGACCGTGCTGGAAAACCTGACCGCTGAGCATAAACATGGCGACATTGTGGTCGCGTTTGTCCCCGACGAAGAGACTGGCCTTAAGGGGGCAAAAGCGTTAGATCTGAAACGCTTCGATGTCGACTTTGCCTGGACCATCGACTGCTGCGAGCTGGGGGAGATTGTCTATGAGAATTTTAATGCGGCAGCCGCTGAGATCCGCTTTACCGGCGTAACGGCGCACCCGATGTCTGCTAAAGGGGTGCTGGTAAACCCGTTATTAATGGCGACCGACTTTATCAACCAGTTTGACCGCCAGCAAACGCCAGAGTGCACGGAGGGCCGTGAAGGCTACATCTGGTTTAACGGCATTCAGGCCGGGCAGAACGAGGCCGTTCTGAAGGCCAATATTCGGGACTTTGACAAGGACAACTTTGCTTCCCGCAAGCAGCAGATTGCTGATGTCGCCGCCCGGATCGCCGCCCGGTATCCGACGGCAAAAGTGGACTATCGCATTGAAGAGACTTACAGCAATATCAGCAATGCGATTGGCGAAGACAGGCGTGCCATCGATCTAATGTTTGCGGCGATGGAATCACTGGGTATCACCCCAAAACCGACGCCGATGCGCGGCGGTACAGACGGCGCAGCGCTCTCGGCAAAAGGGTTGCTCACCCCGAACTTCTTCACCGGCGCGCATAACTTCCATTCGAAGTTTGAATTCTTGCCGCTGTCGTCGTTCGAGGCGTCTTACCACACTGCCCTGCAACTCTGCCTGCTGGCCGCGCGTTAAGCAGGCTTGCGCGCCAGCATCGTAGCAAAGCGCAGCTTGATGCGGTTGCCGTGTTCATCGGTGCGGTGCAGTTCGCCAACCTCTTCGTTGTATTTGAGCAACTCCCAGCCTTCATAGTAGTTGCTCAGTTCACCGCTTTTAAACGCAAACGGGAAGCCGACGGTGCACGGATAATCCGCCGTGTCCATCGCAGCAACGATCAGGTTATAACCGCCAGGTTTGGTGCAACGCTGCATATTGGCGATAAGACCCGGAATGGTTTTTGCCTCCAGGAACATCAGCACCACGGTAGACAGAATAAAGTCATACTCGCCGTCAATGCTCAGGTTGTTGAGATCCTTGATGGCTGAGTGAAGATTCTCAATGCCTTCTGCCGCTTTGATGCGCTCGATATTATCGATGCTCATCGGATTTTTATCCCAGGCAGTGACCTCGTACCCGTTGGCCGCCAGATAAAGGCTGTTACGGCCATTGCCACAGCCCAGATCCAGGGTTTTACCCGGTTTCACGATCCCCGCGCTGTACACCACCTCTGAGTGTGTACGGGTTAAACCATATTTCTCTGTGAAGTAATTTTCATCGACGGACATTATTTTTCCTCAGATTGCATAAGCAGTGCTTTTTCAGTGCGCAGCAGAAGTTTGCCCTGAAGCAGTAGAATAAAAGTACGGACCAACAGGATCCCAATGATGACGTTGGTGAAGATAAAAAGCGGTACGGCAATCACGTGGAAAAAGCCCGACGGGCTGCTGTGCCCCAGATGCAGCCCGGTGGTTGCCAGTGCGGATATACCAAAGGAGAAACTCCAGAAAGAAGCATTAAACGGCTGGGATACGTACCAGGGCAACAGACGCAGCATAAACAGCAGTTGCAACAGGCCATAACCGAACAACATTTTGGCAAAGGTGTCGGCTTCACCGCCGTTAACGCTAAACCAGGCGCTACAGGCCACCAGCGCGGGCGCAAGCTGAATCCCCAAAGAGGTGCGCTGCGCGGTCGGAAGTTCTCCGGCACTGCGAAGGCGCTGAAGTATAACCGGCTCCAGGCTGAGCCAGGAGAAGACACCCGCCCCCAGGAACACGAAACCGGCGTCGTTAAACCCCAGGGCGCCGCACGCCATGGCGCTAATAAAATTATTCGCCACGGTTGGCAGATATAAACCCGGCGTCGTGGCTTCTTGCGGATGGTTGCCGCGCCAGAGTCCCGCGCTTTGCCAGGCGGAATAAGACAGCTGTGTCACCACCCCCACGCCAAAAAGCACGACTGAAATCGGGCGGCACCAGGGCACAAAACCGATGGCGACCAGCATCGTCGTCGCCGGAAAAAGGCTGACAAAGCTACTCATCACCGGATGCCTCATCTCTGCCAGCACGCTGCGCGGGAAACGGATCGCGCGGATGATAAAGGCCACCGTCAGCAAAAACCAGCACGTAACGGCAAGGACCACCAGCGCATCACCCGGCCACCGTGTCACCGGCCAGAGCGTGCTGGCGTATCGCCAGGCGAAACCCATGCCAATGATGCCAAGCACCATGCCAAAATACCCAGCGGGCAAGTTAAGCACTTTCTGTGAGGGATTGAGTTTATCCATTAATTTTAATTTTTAAAATGTATTTTAAATGCCATTTTAAGGGGTTTCCGCAACGGAAGCCAGCACAACGAAAAACCAAAAGTTTGCTACGTTTAGTGAAGACGCTTATCAGGGATAACACGATGAAAAAGTATCGGCTCAGCGATGAAACCCGCCTCTGGCAATGGAAAAGCGGCGAAACAACCCACACGACAACCTTACGGCAGATCATCGCCACGGCAGATTTTAACGATGTCACGGCCGGTACGAAAGGTGGCTGGATTGATGACGCGCGCGCCCTGTCACAGAATGGGGATTGCTGGATCTATGACGAGAACAGCGTGGTGTTCGCCGGTGCTACCGTGTCGGATCACGCGCGCCTGACCCTGCCCTGTACCGTCAGCCATGACGCCCGCATCAGCGGTCACTGCTGGCTGGACGGCGCCGAAGTCAGTCACGGCGCGCGGATAAGTGACAACGTCACCATTCAGCACTCCTGCGTGCGGGGCGAGTGCCACATCTTCGGCGACGCGCGCATCCTGCATAACAGCGTCATCATCGCCGCCAAAGGACTGACGCCGGACCACGACCAGATCCTGCAAATCTATGACAAAGCGACGGTAAGCCGGTCGCGCGTTGTGCATCAGGCACAGATCTACGGCGAAGCGATGGTGAACAATGCGTTTATTGAACACCGCGCTGAGGTATTCGACAGTGCGATCCTCGAAGGGAACGATCTCAATAACGTCTGGGTGTGCGACTGCGCAAAGGTATACGGTAACGCCCGTCTGATTGCCGGTTTCGACGACGACGCCATCCCCACCGTGCGCTACAGTTCACAGGTGGCGGAAAATGCCGTCGTGGAAGGCAACTGCGTCATTAAGCACCACGTCCTGATCGGCGGTCAGGCATGGCTGCGCGGGGGGCCGATCATGCTTGACGATAAAGTGGTGATTCAGGGACGCGCCCGGATCAGCGGCGATGTGTTGATCGAGCATCGGGTTGAAATCACCGACGATGCGGTCATTGAAGCCTTTTCGGGTGAGAGCATTCACCTGCGTGGCGAAAAGGTGATTAACGGCGACCAGCGCATCACCCGCACACCGCTGCTGGGGGCGTTATAGGGTAAAAATTTTTCCGTAGATGTTCACATCGTCAAAGCGGCCATTCAGGTATTCCGCTTCCCGCAGGCACCCTTCCAGCGTAAAACCGTTGCGCCGGGCAACGTTGTTGCTGCTCTGATTCGCCACCCGGCACTTAATCACAAAACGGCGGATCTCGCCGCGCTCAGCGTAATAGCGCATAAACGCCTGCAATGACTGAGAGAGGATCCCCTTCCCCTGATGCGCCTCGTCCAGCCAGTAACCGATATAACCCGCTTTGTTGGCAGGCTCTATCGAATTAAACGACAGCACGCCGACCAGCGCATCATCCCGGAAGATCAAAAACATTTTGGCGTAGCCGCGCTGGTGCAGCATCTGGTTACTTAGCACATTACGGCGGGTATCCTCTTCCGCGCCCACGTGCTGCGCCCAGTCAAAGGCGGTTTGCAGCCAGGTTTTGTTTTTGACGACGAGGTGATGGAGATCGGCGGTATAGCGCTCTTCGACGGCGCGAAGCTCGATATTCTGGGTAACTGGGATAATTTCTGCAGACATGGTGCCCCTCAATTGCCGGGTGGCGGCTGCGCCTTACCCGGCCTACTCTGGACGCATTTGTAGGCCGGGTAAGCGTTAGCGCCACCCGGCACAATCCCACAAGGATTAACGCATTATCCGGTCATCAACGTAGTGACGTTTATCCGGCGCTGGTGGGAAATACTGATACAGCCAGGTTTCACTGATGGCATCCCCCTGACAGCGCAGGAACAGGCGCATATCTACCGGCTCGGTCGAATCTGAGGTTGGGTACCAGTCAAACAGAATGCGATAACCGTCAAACGGTTCTACGTACAGGATCTCAACCTGCTTCGCCTCACCGCTGGAGAGAGTAATCACCGGCTCGATGCCTTTTGGCGCAGCGGCCTTCAGGTCGCCACCGACAAAGTCGATAGCAAAGCGGCGCGCCCACACTTTCGGGTAATTTTCACCTGGCGCCCAGCCTTCCGGGAAACCGCCCATGCCGGTGCGGGTGGCGAAAACATTAGCCAGCGGGGAACGCACCGGCGGCATTGCGCTCCAGTACAGGCGATATTTAAAGTCCAGCTCGTCGCCCGCTTTCACCGTTTTCTCCGGCTGCCAGAAGCAGACAACGTTATCCAGCGTTTCACCGGTGGTCGGGATCTCCATCAGACCAACCGAGCCTTTACCCCAGTCGTTGCGCGGTTCTACCCACAGGCTTGGACGCTTGTTATACCAGCCCATCACGTCCTGATAGTGCGAGAAATCACGATCCAGCTGCAGCAGACCAAACCCTTTAGGGTTTTTGTCCATATAGGCGTTGAACTGCAGCTTCTGCGGATTGTTCAGCGGACGGCAGATCCACTCTCCGTTGCCGCGCCACATCGCCAGACGGTCTGAGTCATGGATTTGCGGGTGGATGGTGTCGCACATGCGTCGTTCGTTATTGCCGCAGCTGAACATACTGGTCATCGGCGCGATGCCGAGCTGTTTAATGTCTTTACGCGCATAGAGGTGGTTTTCCACCTCCATGATCACCTGGCTCTTCTCGCAGTGGATCACGAACTTATAGGCACCGGTAATGCTCGGGCTGTCCAGCAGCGTATAGACGGTAAACGTGGTGTCACCTGGCTTAACGGTTTCAAACCAGAAGGAGGTGAAGTCCGGGAACTCTTCCGGCGTGTCAGTAAAGGTATCTACCGCCAGACCGCGCGCGGAAAGGCCGTACTGGTAGGTATCGTCAACCGCACGGAAATAGCTTGCGCCGAGGAAAGAGACGATATCGCGACGCGCCAGTTCCGGCGCCTTAAAGGCGCGGAAGCCTGCAAAGCCAAGATCGCTTTGCCCTTCCAGCTGTTTGGTATCCACACCGGTTTCACCGTAGCTGAACAACTCCGGTCGGAAGTGGATCTCACGCGCCATAGAGGTCGACTGGTCCAGCGAGAACATCCGCACGCGGCGGCGGAACCCCATTCCCATATGGAAGAACTGCACGTCCAGCTGACGCCCTTCAATGTTGTTCCACAGAGACTGCTTCTCATCGTAACGGATGGCGTTGTACGCCTGCGGCGTCATGGTCGCCAGCGTGTCCGGCAGCGGACGTGGCGCACCACCCCACGGGGTTTTCGCCAGGTCATGCGCCAAGGATTGCAGTACGGAGAAGTCAAAACGACGGCTCTGACCGTCAGCGATGTCAGAGTCAGCAGCGTATGCCGCTTTGGAAAACAGGGAAGCAAGGCCAGAGGTGCCGCTCAGGGCTGCCACTGCCAGCGAGCCTTTTAGAAAACGTCTGCGATTCATGCCTGGAAAAACGTCCTTATGGTCGTGTGAATGTGTTTCGCGCTCGGCGAAATGACGGCAAGAAAGAACGCACAGCCTAAACAAAAATGGTTAAGAATCCAATTGTTGCCCGGTGATTATATGAACAAAGTGAGAAATATTTTCTGTCGACCAGAACGGCCCGAAAGTGGTGTAAAGAAAGCCTGGAAAATGTGTAGAAAAATGCCCCGGTGCGACATCAGTCACCGGGGCTAATGAGGCGGTTATTTTACGCTGACATCGATACCCGGAAAGTACTTATCAGCGAGTTTAGCGATCGTGCCGTCGGCACGCACTTTATCAATCGCGGCATCAAGCTGCTTTTTGGTGGCCTCGTCACCTTTACGCAACCCAAAACCGATCCCACTCCCGAGGATAGTGTCGTCAGACACCGGTTTGCCGATGAAGCCAAACCCTTTCCCCTGCGGCTTGCTGAGGAAACCTGCCTGCCCGGCCGCGGACATCACCAGCGAGGCGTCGATACGGCCATTAAGCAGGTCGCCCCAGGCCATATTCTGATCTTTATAAGACACCACGGTGACACCCTGCTTTTCCCAGTGCTCTTTCGCATAGGTTTCCTGAATTGAGCCCTGCAGCACGCCAATGGTTTTCCCCTTGAGCCCTTCTGGGGTCGCTTCTACCGCCGTACCGGCCTTGCCGACCAGCTGCGACGGAATGCGGTAAATCGGCTGGGTAAAATCAATGCTCTTGCGGCGCTGCTCGGTGATATTCATCGCCGAATTAATGGCGTCGAATTTCTTCGCCACCAGGCCCGGGATCAGCGCGTCAAACGAGGTTTCCACCCAGCTGCACTTCAGCGCTGCCGCTTTGCAAATGGCATTCCCCAGCTCAACGTCAAACCCTTCCAGTTCGCCTGAGGCATTACGGCTTTCAAACGGCGGATATTCCGCTTCCAGACCATAACGCAGCTCGGTCGCCGCGAAGGAAGAAAAGGTACACAGCAATCCCATGCCGACGACTAACGCGCGTAATTTCATCTTATACTCCTCAGCGTGATTTAACCCGACACAGGGCCTGGGCACCTGCCCGTAACGTCGCCTCATCTTTCGCAAAAGAGAGACGAATCAATTTATTATCCGTACCGTCCGCATAAAACGCCGACAGCGGAATGGTGGCAACGCCGTACTCCACGATCAGCCGTTTCACCAGCTCGCTGTCGCGCTCATCGCTGAACGCGCTGTAATCCGCCAGCATGAAGAACGACCCGGCGCTCGGTAGCAGGGTAAACGGCGAATCGGCCAGCAGACCGTGCAGCAGATCGCGCTTACGCTGGTAAAACGCCGACAGCGAGAGCCAGGTTTGCGGATCGACCATATGCTCCGCAAAGGCGTGCTGCATTGGCGTATCGGCAGAGAACATTAAAAATTGATGGACTTTACAAATCTCATCCATCAGTACCGCCGGGGCGACACAATACCCTACGCGCCAGCCGGTGACGTGATAGGTTTTTCCGAAAGATGAAATAATCACGCTGCGCTCCGCCAGCTGCGGGTGCGTGGCCATTCCATGATGCGGTTCACCGTCAAAAACCACGTGTTCGTACACTTCGTCAGACAAAATAATGATGTCGGTCTGGCGCGTCAGCGCCGCCAGCTGTTGCAGGTCATTGGCACAGAAGACCTGACCGCTCGGGTTGTGCGGCGTGTTAATGATGATCATGCGCGTGCGCGGGGTGATCGCGGCACGCACCTCATCCCAGTTGACGGTAAAATCCGGCACCGTGAGTTTGATAGCAATCGGGGTAGCCCCCTGCAGACGGACAATCGGCGCGTAGCTGTCAAAGGACGGTTCAAAGTAGATCACCTCATCACCGGGGTGCACGAGACCGCTTATCGCTGAATAGAGCCCTTCGCTGGCGCTGGCGGTCACCAGCACCTCGCTGGCAGGGTCATACTGCGTGCCGTAGAGCGTGGCAATTTTATCGGCAATGCGTTCTTTCAGCGGCTGCAGGCCGGTCATCGCCGCGTACTGGTTATGCCCTGACGCCATCGCTCGGGTGACGCCTGCAATCAGTTTCGGGTCACAGGAAAAATTCGGTGCGCCCTGAGAAAGGTTAATGGCGTTATGCTGTGCCGAAAGCTGGCCGATAACGGTAAAAATGGTGGTCCCCACATCTGGCAGTTTGGAGCGCGTTTGTACCGGCGTTCGTAAAGTCATCCTCTTTCCCTTCTCATGGACATTGCATAACTATTCAAACAACAAGTGCGTTGCCGGGACAATCGAATTGTTGTCATAATAGCCATGAGAAAAATGCATAGCTGAGGTGTTTCAATGTCTCGCCGTTCGCTCCCCCTTAACGCCATCGACGCATTTTTAGTCACCGCGCGTCATCTGAATCTTACCCATGCCGCCGCAGAGCTGTGTCTGACCCAGGGGGCCGTGAGCCGTAAGATCGCCTCCCTTGAGGCGTGGTTTGGCTTTCCGCTGTTTGAGCGCCACGCCCGCGGGCTGCGCCTCTCACCGCAGGGCAGCGCCCTGCTTCCGGAGCTGCAATCCACTTTCGAACAGCTGCTGACCGTGGCCGACCAGGCCCGTAGCCAGCATACCGTGATCCGGCTTAAGGCCCCTACCTGCGCCATGCGCTGGCTGGTACCGCGCCTGCTGGAGGTGGAGCACGCGCATCCGGATCTGCAGATCGCGCTGACGACCACCACCGATCATAACGTCAATTTCAAAACCGAATCTTACGACGCGGCCATTGTGTTTGGCACGCATATGAGCGCAGGCGATCTGCTGTTCGAAGAGGCGCTCACGCCGGTCATCAGCCCGGTGCGGGCAGGTACAACGCTGGGTTCACTGACGTTCCTTCACCCGACGCGGGATAAGACCGACTGGTCACTGTGGCTGGCGAAGCAGGAAGGTCCCGGGTTTGTTATGCACAAAAATCAACACTTCGATACGATGGATCTCGCCATTACCGCCGCCATTCAGGGGCTGGGCGTCGCCATTGCCGACGAAACGCTGGTGGCAGAAGATGTGGGTGCCGGAAGGCTGATGCGGCCCTATGAGACAAGCGTAAAAACCGGCGCGAGCTACCGGCTGGTGCTGCGCGAAACGCCTGACGAAGAAAATGGTCTGGCGGCGTTTCGCGCCTGTTTACTTAATCGAGGCTGACGTGGTGCTTCATCACCCGTTTAAAGAGGCTCATGCGCGCGCGCATAAAGCGGTTTTCAAGCCGGAAATCTGCATGTTTATTCACACCGATACGTAGCAGCACGTCCCGCCCTTTACGGCACGCGGGCCAGTGCGTCGGCCCCGACAGGCTATCATGCGTTCCGGCATCGCGCGCAAAGCTTACCCAGTAATCGGCTACCCTGGCAGCAAACTGTAAATCCCGTTCGTTGACATACTGACGTGAAGGCTCCACCTGGCCGAGGGTATCGAACACGTAGGGCACTTCATTGCCATGCCACGCGCCGTTGATATAGGTGGCATGCTCCGCTTCAGCGACATAGTCAAACCAGTAACGCCAGCAAAGCCCGCCGACACGCTGCTGCGCCTGCATCACGACATAGCCCATGGTGGTAAACGCCATATCGCGACACACCTGTCTGCCCAGCTCTTCGTCGCCTTTCACACCCGGATAAAGCAGCTTGATGAGCCCCAGCCCAAAACGACGCTCCCGGCGAAGCTTCTGGATTTGCCCGGCGAGATCGATGCCAAACACCGCCATGACGCTGGCTTCATCGCTGTTAGAACCTATCATCACCGGCACAGGGTGCTGGCGGGCAGCGAAAAAGACATCCAGCATGGCCTCCGGCAGGACGCAATCCCCGACGATCGGCGCCGGGGCGATGTTGAGTGGCGCGGTCAGCGGCCAGAATGACTCAGGCGGGATCGCGCGCAACTGCTCTGCCGTCGCGTTTTCCAGCCCAAAATGGGCGGCCAGTGCTTCCCCTTTTTGCAGCGCCTGCTGGCGCGGCGTGTCGGGCAAGGTATATCCACTCTGGACTATCGCCTTGTGGAACAGCCCTTCCGCCAGCGGCGAGGCCAGCAACGACAGTACGCTGCGGGCGCCAGCGGACTCACCAAACAGGGTCACGTTATGCGGATCGCCCCCAAACGCGGTGATATTCTCCCGCACCCATTCAAGCGCGGCAATCTGATCAAGCAGAGCAAAATTATGCACTACCCGCTCTTCTTCCCCCTCCAGCGCGGGATGGGCGAAAAAGCCGAGATGGCCGAGACGGTAGTTAATCGTGACCACAACCACACCGCGCGCGGCCAGCGATTTGCCGTGATACGGAGGCAAGCCACCGGCACCAATCGTAAACCCGCCCCCGTGCAGCCAGACCATCACCGGAAGCGATCCCGGGCGGTCGACGGGGGACCAGACATTCAGATAGAGACAGTCTTCAGAGAACTGGCCGGGATCGCCCCCGCCCAGCTCCTGACAATATTCACTGCTTTGCCAGCTTGAGGCCGAAAAGGCAGTGGCATCGCGAACGCCATCCCAGCGTTCTGGTGGACGCGGTGAGCGCCAGCGCCAGTCACCCACTGGCGGTGCAGCATAGGGAATACCGCACCAGCGGTGGACATTTTCATCGGTTAAACCAGTCAGTGCGCCCTGGCGCGTTTCAACCACAGGGGCGGAAGGATTTTGCATAACGACCTTATTTTTTCCATCACACCCCTGCAGAGTAACGGTTTCAGAGCAAACCGCAACGCTGTTTGCTGCGCGTTTCAGCCTCCTCATAGAGGGAGAATTCGTCATACACCGGGCAGCCGAGCGCGGCTTCAAACGCGTCGCGGCTGGCATTACCGTGACTGCGCGCCTGAGTTTCATTCCCGAGATTGGACTGGAAAATCCCGGCGGCGCTGACCGGAAGAAAATCTTCGTAGGTAATCGGCTGGGCAACGACCCACCCGCGCTCAATCAGCGGCTGCGGATCGTCGCCGGGACGGAACGCATGACGATGGGCTTCCCCGGCGGGCGTCAGACGGTAGCGGAAATAAGCCAGTTCCTGGCGGCGCATTAACAGCTCGCTGTCCGGGAAGGCGCTGAAAATCTCACGCAAATGAAGCTGGTGCGTCAGGTTATCTTTGCCGGTACCGGCCTTAGCCAGCAGGCTATCGTACAGTTCACGGCCTTTCGGCGTCAGCGCCACGCCGCGCTGTTCTATTTCACCGAAGCGGGCGGTGTGGGTGCCCTTATGTTCACCGGCAAACAGCACCGGCTCTTCGAGCGCCTTGAAGCTGGTTTGACGCAATAACACGGGCACGTCACGACGCGGCGGCCCTTCGATCAGAATTTTGGGCTCAATACCATACTTCGGCATCAGCTCCTGCACCCGGTCAATATCCAGCGTGCGCGGCGTGAGGTGGTTAATATGGCACCCCGGGAAGCAGACCACATCCGCAATCAGGCGATGTTCGTTATGCAGTGCCAGATAAGTTTCCTGATCGACCGTCGCATGGCGGTGCCAGCGGAAGGTTTCCAGCGCTTCCTGAACAAACTCACGCGCCTGGACGTCAGTAAACTGCCCTTCTGATTCCCAGAGATCGAGAAGTGCCAGACAGCGCGGGGTAAAAATGTTCCGCTGAGCAAGGATCTCCGCCGCGCGCTCGCGTAGCGGGACGTTTTCTATCAGCTCAAGGCGCAGCAGTGAGGTAAAGATACGAAACGGATTCCGGTACAGCGCCGCATCATCTACCGGACGAAACGCCGTTGAGTGAACCGGCACCCCCGCCTGAGAGAGATCGTAATAGCTGACCGGATACATGCCCATAATGGCAAACATACGACGCAGGGTGGAAAGCTCTTGCGCCGTGCCGACGCGGATCGCGCCGTGGCGCTCCACGTTCAGACGGGCAAGTTCATCGGCGTTCGCCAGTTGTTCATGTAATAGCGGGTTATTTTCCAGAACCGCCAGGTTTACGTCCGCGACCAGTTCGAGCAACGTGCCGTACTGCGGAACTTCCTGCTGGTACATCGCCGACATAGCCTGCGAAAAATGTTCCCGAATATCATCAGCCGTGATGGTGTTCGCCATGATGTCATGCCTCCAGTGAATATTACCTGGAGTGTAGAGAAACCCGTTCCTTCCGGGGGGAAGAATTTCTGATTTGTGATCTTAAGACGACAGTGGTCAAACCGTGTGCTACCGTCGCCTGCACAGCCCTTCCTGACGACAAATTAATCGCATTCGGTGCGCCATTATTATTTACCCTCAGCTTTCAAATTTTTAGTGAAAACTTAGGACTAATCCCACCCTTCGTTTACAAGTCCTTCCCACCCCTTCATATTTTCCAGGTAAGCGAAGCGTAAAGCCGTCATTATTTCAAAATAACGATACCGCAAATAGCAAAGCGCATTTGACGAATAGCACACAGCGACTAGAGTTATTACTCGAACGACGAGTGATACGGAATATATTCGTATCGTACTGACATAACCAATATATGAATATGAGGTTTAATATGGCAGAGCATCGTGGTGGTTCCGGTAATTTCGCGCAAGACCGTGAAAAAGCATCAGAAGCTGGACGTAAAGGTGGCCAGCATAGCGGTGGGAACTTTAAAAACGATCCACAACGCGCATCAGAAGCGGGTAAGAAAGGAGGACAGAATAGTCACGGCGGAGGCCGTAAATCTGATAACTCCTGATTTAATTTAATACTCTTTTATAAAACCCGAGAGTATGCTGCGGGCTGAAAAGCTCGCAGTAATCATTCTTTTTTTACCCTTTACCGGAGCGTAATAATTATGAATATGAAAAGTATAGAGGACGTATTTATTCATCTTCTCTCTGATACCTACAGTGCGGAAAAGCAACTTACCCGGGCATTAAGCAAGCTTGCGCGTGCCGCGTCCAGTGAGAAACTGAGCGCCGCCTTTACCGCACACCTCGAGGAGACGCAGGGTCAGATCGAACGCATCGATCAGATTATCGAGCAGGAAGACGGTATCAAGCTCAAGCGCATGAAATGCGTGGCAATGGAAGGCTTAATTGAAGAGGCGAACGAAGTCATCGAAAGCACGGAAAAAAATGAAGTGCGTGATGCCGCGTTAATTGCCGCAGCCCAAAAAGTGGAGCATTACGAAATTGCCAGCTACGGTACCCTTGCCACCCTGGCAGAGCAGCTTGGCTATAAAAAAGCCGTTAAGCTTCTTGCAGAAACACTGGAAGAAGAAAAAGAGACCGACCTTAAACTCACCGATCTGGCCGTAGGGAATATTAACCAAAAAGCGCAAAAATGACGCTATAACACAGGTTAAATAAAATGAGCATCAGTCCCAGGACAATTAAACGGTGCCATTTAACGGCAGCTATAATATGGTTCATTCTCGCTATCCCTTCCGTAATATGGTGGAAGAGCAGCGTACTATGGGTCATTATCATCAGCATCTACGCTAATATTGTCGGCCATTTGTCTGGCTACAGTGCCGCGCGTGCCGATCAGGCTGCTGAAAGTGAGACTAAATAAGCGAACCCTAATGAGGATACAATGATGAATCACGTAGAACACTACCATGACTGGCTACGCGATGCCCATGCGATGGAAAAGCAAGCCGAATCTATGCTGGAATCCATGGCCAGCCGTATTGATAATTATCCTGATGTTCGCGCCAGAATTGAGCAGCATATTAATGAGACAAAACGGCAAATAACCTTGCTGGAAGAAATCCTCGACCGGAATGATATTTCTCGTTCAGTTTTAAAAGACTCGATGAGCAAAATGGCGGCGCTGGGGCAGTCCATCGGCGGCATGTTCCCGTCTGATGAGATCGTTAAGGGGTCGATCAGCGGCTATGTTTTCGAACAGTTTGAAATCGCCTGCTATACCTCCCTGCTCGCGGCGGCGAAAAAAGCGGGCGATACCGCCTCGATACCCGCTATTGAAACGATCCTCGCCGAAGAGCGCGAAATGGCCGACTGGTTGATTCGTCATATTCCGCAGACCACGGAACAGTTCCTGCTGCGTTCAGACGCATCGGGCGTCGAAGCAAAAAAATAATCAGGGAGAATCGCCATGTTCCGACACGTTAAACAGCTGCAATACACGGTTCGCGTTGCTGAACCGAACCCAGGCCTCGCCAATCTTTTACTGGAACAGTTCGGTGGGCCGCAGGGCGAACTGGCTGCCGCCTGCCGGTACTTTACGCAAGGATTGAGCGATGACGATCCGGGCCGTAAAGATATGCTGATGGATATCGCGACCGAGGAGTTAAGCCACCTCGAAATCATCGGTACCCTGGTGGGCATGCTGAATAAAGGCGCGAAAGGCGCGCTGGCGGAAGGGGTGGAAAACGAGGCCGAGCTGTATCGGTCCATGACCGAAAACGGCAATGACAGCCATATTACCTCCCTGCTCTACGGTGGTGGCACCCCGCTCACTAACTCTGCGGGCGTGCCCTGGACGGCGGCCTACGTGGACACCATCGGCGAGCCAACGGCGGACCTGCGCTCAAACGTGGCAGCAGAGGCCAGAGCGAAAATCATCTATGAACGGCTGATCAACGTGACCGACGATCCCGGCGTAAAGGATGCCCTGGCGTTTCTGATGACGCGCGAGGCGGCGCATCAGCTCTCCTTTGAGAAGGCGCTGCAGTCTATCCGTAATAATTTCCCGCCGGGAAAATTGCCGCCAATCGAGGAATTCACCAACAAGTACTACAATATGTCTGAAGGTGGAGAGGTTCGCGGAAGCTGGAACAGCGATAAACATTTCGATTACGTTGAGTCCCCCCAGCCTGCGGTTGACGGCGGCGATGGCAGCGCAAGCGTCACGCTCACAACCGAACAGGCAACCCTGGTCAAGGCGATGTCTGCCCGTACGAAGTCCGATCCACATTCCGACCCGCTGACCGGTGCCGAGCTGGGTGCCGGTAAGACTAAACCGTAATCGGTTTTGCCGGGCAGCCATAAACTGCCCGGCAATTCTCGTGCCCCATCGTTTCAGAGGTACGGACCATGTTCGAACTCGACGCGTTCCATCTGGCCAGAATTCAGTTCGCTTTTACCGTCTCGTTTCATATCCTTTTTCCTGCGATCACCATCGGCCTCGCCAGCTATCTGGTTGTGCTGGAGGGCATGTGGCTGCGCACCAAAAACGACGTCTGGCGATCGTTGTACCATTTCTGGCTCAAGATATTTGCCGTTAACTTCGGTATGGGGGTCGTTTCCGGATTGGTCATGGCGTACCAGTTTGGCACCAACTGGAGCGGATTCTCACAGTTCGCGGGCAGTATCACCGGTCCACTCCTCACCTATGAAGTCTTAACCGCTTTCTTCCTGGAAGCCGGTTTCCTGGGTGTAATGATGTTCGGCTGGAATAAGGTTGGCCCGGGCCTGCACTTCTTTTCCACCTGCATGGTCGCGCTCGGCACCTTAATGTCGACCTTCTGGATCCTCGCCTCCAACAGCTGGATGCATACGCCGCAGGGGTTCACCATCGAGAACGGACAGGTCATTCCGCAAGACTGGCTGGCAATCGTCTTTAACCCCTCCTTCCCTTATCGCCTGATTCATATGGCTATTGCCGCGTTTCTGAGCAGCGCGCTGTTTGTCGGCGCGTCGAGTGCCTGGCACCTGCTGCGCGGTAACGATACGCCCGCCATCCGGACCATGTTCTCGATGGCCATGTGGATGGCGCTACTGGTCGCCCCCATCCAGGCTGTTGTGGGCGATATGCACGGCCTGAACACGCTTGAGCATCAGCCCGCCAAAATCGCCGCCATTGAGGGACACTGGGAAAATCCGCCCGGCGAGGCCACCCCACTGCTGCTGTTTGGCCTGCCGGATATGGAGGAGGAACGCACCAAATACGGCCTCGAGATCCCCGCGCTCGGCAGCCTGATCCTGACACATAGCCTGGATAAACAGGTTCCGGCCCTGAAAGATTTCCCGAAAGAAGATCGCCCAAACTCGACCATCGTTTTCTGGTCGTTCCGCATCATGGTCGGGATGGGGCTGCTGATGATTACCCTCGGTCTGCTCAGCCTCTGGCTACGCTACCGTCACCGGCTTTTCCACTCGCGTCCGTTCCACTGGTTTGCGCTCTGCATGGGGCCAGCGGGTCTGCTGGCGTTGCTCGCCGGCTGGGTGACCACCGAAGTGGGCCGTCAACCGTGGGTGGTCTACGGTTATCTGCGCACGATTGATGCGGTCTCCCTGCACAGTGCTCTGCAAATGAGCATCAGCTTGCTGGCCTTCTTCGTTGTTTACTCGTCGGTGTTCGGCGTGGGGTATGTTTACCTCATCAGGTTGATTAAGAAAGGTCCGCAGCCCGTCGATACGCTGACGTCAAACACGTCGGGCACTCCCGCCCGTCCGCTGTCTGCCGCGGAGTCCGTTTCAGAACAGGAGAGAATCTGATGGGCGTTGATATCGCTGTTATCTGGTTTGCCATCATCGTCTTTGCCACGCTGATGTACATCATTATGGATGGCTTTGATTTGGGCATCGGTCTGCTGTTCAACTTCGTGGGCGATGCCAGGGAACGCGATGTGATGGTTAATAGCGTGGCCCCGGTGTGGGACGGTAACGAAACCTGGCTGGTACTCGGCGGCGCGGGATTGTTCGGCGCGTTTCCGCTGGCCTACGCGGTGATTATTGATGCGTTGACCATCCCCCTCACCGCCATGCTCATCGGCCTCATCTTTCGCGGCGTCGCCTTTGAGTTCCGTTTTAAAGCTACGCCCTCACACCGCAAATTCTGGGACTACTCCTTCGCAGGCGGGTCCTTGCTCGCCACCTTCAGCCAGGGGATCGTCGTAGGGGCAGTGATCAATGGCTTTGACGTGGAAGGCCGGCGCTTTGTCGGCTCTGCGCTTGACTGGCTGACGCCCTTCAATCTTTTCTGTGGCATCGGGCTGGTCGTTGCCTATACGCTGCTGGGGACCACCTGGCTCATAATGAAAAGCGAAGGCGCACTGCAAAACCGCATGCGCGAGCTGACGCGCCACGTGCTGCTGGCACTGGTGGTGGTTATTGCGGTGGTCAGCGTCTGGACGCCGCTTGGCTGGCAGTACGTGGCCGACCGCTGGTTTACCTTGCCCAACTTCTTCTGGTTCCTGCCGGTTCCCCTGCTGGTAGGGCTGTTTACGGTGCTGATCTGGCGGTTGACCCGCAACCCGGCCAGCCACTCGCGTCCGTTCCTGCTCACGCTGGGGCTGATCTTCCTCGGTTTTAGCGGCCTGGGTATCAGCCTGTGGCCAAACATTATTCCGCCCCATATCACCCTGTGGGAAGCCGCGGCACCGCCCGCCAGCCAGCTGTTTATGCTGGTCGGCACCCTGCTGATCATTCCGGTGATTCTGGTGTACACCGCCTGGAGCTACTACGTCTTCCGGGGCAAAGTGTCGGATACTGAAGGCTATCACTGAGGAACGCTATGACAGACTGGCATACACGGGCCATTATTTATCAAATTGATACCGCACTGTTTTATGATATGAACGGCGATGGTTGTGGAGACATCGCCGGAATTGCGGCCAAGCTGCGTTATATCCGCCGCATGGGCGCGACGGTTATCTGGATCACCCCATTTTACCTCACCCCCTTTCTGGACGAAGGCTACGACGTTAGCGACCATCTGCAGGTGGATCCGCGCTTCGGTAAACTGGCCGATATCATCGCCTTTATCGAACAGGCCCGGGAGCTGGGCATGCAGGTCATAATTGAGCTGCTGATCCAGCATACCTCAGACGCGCATCCGTGGTTCCAGCAGGCCCGCCGAAACCCGGCATCCCCCTATCGTGATTACTACCTCTGGTCGGACAACGACGATGACGACACGCCCCCAATGTTTCCCGGCGTGGAAAAGAGCGTCTGGAGCTGGGACGACGAGGCGGGACAGTACTACCGGCATATGTTTTATCGCCATGAGCCGGATCTGAACCTGACCTCGCCTGCGGTACTTAAAGAGATTGAGAACATCATTCTGTTCTGGCTTAAGCTGGGGGTGTCGGGCTTTCGCCTGGATGCCGCCACCCACCTCACCAGACAGGCAGGAAACGGTGACGAAAAAAAAGGGCTGTGGATCCTGGAGCATATGCGCCGTCTTATTGAGCAACGTAATCCAGACGCTATCCTGCTGGGTGAAGTCGACGTCGACGTCAAGACGTATAAAGACTACTTCGGCAAGAACGATCGCCTGAATCTGGTGCTCAATTTCTGGCTCAATAAGTATTTCTACGTCAGCCTGGCGAGGAAAAGCGCCCGTCCGCTGCGTAATGCGGTGAAAAAGATGATCGTCCCGCCCGACTCATGCTGTTTTGCCAACTGGCTGCGCAATCATGACGAGCTGGATCTGGAGGGCATTAGTCAGAAAGATAAGCAGTTTGTCCTTGATACCTTCGCCCCTGACGAAGAGATGAACGTCTATCAGCGCGGGATCCGCCGCCGCCTGGCGCCGATGCTGAATGGCGATCACAAGCGACTGGCGTTCTGTCACGCCGTGCTCTTTTCCTTGCCGGGTGTCCCGGTGATGCGCTACGGGGATGAGATCGGCATGGGCGACGACCTGGAACTGGAGAGCGTTACGCCGTTCGTACGCCGATGCAGTGGGCCGGATCGGCGGGGGGCGGTTTTTCCGCGGCCAATCCGGAAAAATTTATTGCCCCCATCATCGATCGCGGCCCGTATCGCTATCAGAAAATCAACGTCGCTGATTCGCTGCTTCACCGCAACTCGCTTCTGCACCGAATCATGGATATTGCCAATACCCGCTCAGAGTTCCCCGAAATTGCCGTTGCGCCCTTTCGTCTCATTACCCTCGATCATGACGCGGTGCTGGGGCTGTATTACGAGACCGATGAACGCAGCATCCTGACCTTCGTCAACTTCAGCGACCAGCCGGTGAAGTTCGCCGCAAAAGGGATCCGCAATGCCACCTGGACTGCCTGTCTCTCGGACAAACGCTACGACGACGCGCTGGTGTGCGGCAAAACCGTCGAGCTCACTCTTGGCGGCTACGGTTACCGCTGGTTCTGGACCCACCGTAGCGCGCTGCGCTGATTATCTTCTCCCTCGAATTATCAGGCGGGTCAGCATAATCCCCGCCACCGCGAGGGCGCCCAGTGCCACCTTGCCAGGCATACCGGAGGTGACAGCCGGGGCTCGGTTCTTCGCCTCGTCTGTAAAACGGCCATGGATTTTGTGCAGATCATTAACCGGCTGGTCAAGATAGTCCCGGCGATCCGGTGCGTTCAGATCGTCGGTCATCTGACCTTCCCAGGCTTTTTTAACCATCAGCCGGTCAAGTAAACCCGGGAAAAGAAATTGCCCGACGATCGACTGAATCGTGCTGCTTCCCACCCACAGTTCCCGTACCGGTTTTTGTGCAACCTTAAAGATGGCGCGGGCGGCGACTTCGGGCTCAAAAACCGGTGGCACCGGGCGCATCGCCCAGGCGAACTTATTCCTCGCCCATTCGAACTGCGGCGTGTTAAGCCCCGGCATCTGAACCATCGAAAGCTGAACCCGGCTGTTTTCATGCATCAGTTCGGTACGCACCGCATCGGTGAAGCCGCGGATCGCCGCTTTGGCGCCACAGTAAGCGGACTGCAAAGGAATGGAACGGTAGGCCAGCGCGGATCCCACCTGGATAATCACGCCTCTGTCGCGGGGCACCATCAGCTCCAGCGCGGCGCGAGTGCCGTTGACAAAGCCGAGGTAGGTCACGTCAGTCACACGACGAAACTCATCCGGCGTAAGGGTGCGAAACGGTGCCAGCACGGCGCCCATGGCATTGTTAACCCACACGTCAATCGCCCCAAGGCGATACTCAATCTCGTTAGCCGCATCCACCACCGCCTGACTGTCGGCGACGTCCGCCTGCACCGCGTGGGCATTGACCCCAAAGCGCTTTAATTCCTCCTGAGTGGAGTGCAGGCTGGCTTCATCGCGGGCGATAAGTCCCACATCGTAGCCCGCCTTTGCAAAGTGCAGTGCCGTGGCTTTTCCCACGCCCGCCGTCCCGCCAGTAATCACTATGACAGCCATACAACCTCCACGTGAATTTACCCGATATTGTCGTCCGACAAGGTTGTTACCAGTTCAGCCAGCGCAAAATGCACCGCTTTTTCCACCACGTCCTGACAGTCACCGGAGAAAAGAACGGTGCGGGTTTTCGTCTCGCCGCAAATATTCCAGCCAAAGCAGACCGTCCCTGCCGCCGTCCCATCGTCGCCCCCTTCAGGGCCTGCGTATCCGCTGATGGCAATGCTGATATCCGCCTGGGCCATATCGCGGATACTGGCGGCCATCTCGCCCACCGTCGGTTCGCTGACGGCGGTATAGCGCGCCAGCGTTTCAGAAGCGCACGCCGAGGATCCGCGCTTTTGCTTCATCGCTGAACACCACCAGCCCGACATCATAAAAATCGGCGGTGTTCTCTTCTGCGCACAACGCGACCGAGAGCTTTCCCCCCGTACAGGATTCCGCCGTGGTTAAGCGCAGCCCGGCATCGGTTAATTTACTCGCCAGCTTTTTCGTTAATTCACTTACGGTATAATGATCGTCGTGAAAAAGATTGCTCATTTTGCCGCCTCTTATTTCTCAAAAGGAATGATTGAAATATGCCCATTACGTTCGAATATGGCATATTTGATTTCACTCATTTTTGTAATGCCATTATTCTGACGCGCTGACACCAGAATATCATCACAGGATACGTCGACTTTTTTGAGTTTATCCGCTAACGGCACGCCATTCTCTACCAGAATGACGGGATTACCATCCAGAATATTTTCCACCGGGGAAAAATATTTCTTCATCAACCCAAAGAGAATATCCACTACCACCAGCGTGGTAATCGTTATCATCGCCCCGGTGACAGAAAAGTCCTGCCCCAGAAGCGCCTGCTGCGTGGCTTCACTAATAATTAACAGTAGAATAAGGTCAAAGCTGGTCATCTGTAGCAGCGCGCGTCGCCCCGCCACTTTAAATACCACCACGAGAAACAGATAAATCGCCAGCGCACGAAAGACCATATCCATATCAGCCTCCTACGGGTAAATAAATTGCCAGACGGTGATCTCCGGCTCGTTGTTTGCGCGGATGACAGTATTCCACTTACCGGCCCGGATCGGGGTCGTGAAGTACAACACGGAGAACCTGTCTGACTTCTGGAGCGTGTCATAGACGAAATAAAGGGTTTTCCCACGGCTATACATTCTGTCCGGCTGCGGCCAGACGCTGCCGGGTTCGTAAACGTCGCTGCGCTCGCTGGTGATGCTGAGCGTGAAGTGACCCGCCGTTTTCACCGGAAACGTAAATTGCATCCTTGACTCGGTCTCCCGACGGCCAAAACGTTCATAGTGAATGGTCAGAGATTTAGCAGAATTGGTCCTGGACGTGTCGCTCACCATGCCGCTGGAAAACAGACCGGCCATCGCTGCGATGATAATACCTAAAAGCAGCACAAAACCCACCTGGCGAAATGCATATTCAAACCTGAGCAAGCGATAACTCTCATCTATCCCGGGTAACTTTTCATTTTCACGCTTCATGGTTGTCGTCACCGTTTCGCTTATTTTAAGAGTGTTTTGATTTCAAAAGAGATTGTTTTTAAGACTTATCACATTTGCCACATAAAGGAATAGCAACAATACTTAATAAGTCAAGACACCCAAAAATGAAGGATATCAGATGAAATTATCACTTATTTCCGCTTTTTTGATATTTTTGGTTCCATCAGCATGGGCAGATAATAACGGCGGGTTACAAAAAGGTGACGCGCCGCCCCCGCCTCACGCGCTGGATAGCGGATATCGTGGAACGGATGATGCGCGTATTATGACCATCGATCAGGCAAAACAAATGCATGACGGTGCGACAATTTCATTACGCGGTAATCTTATTGATGGTAGCGGCGATAAGTTTGTATTCCAGGATAAAACCGGAAAAATCGACGTTATTATTCCCCAAGCAGTCTTCGACGGCAGAACGGTAAAACCCGACCAGATGATCAGTATCAACGGTTCGCTTGATAAAAAATCATCTCCTGCCGTCGTCCGTGTTGATCGTTTGCAGAAATAATTCAGCGAAGCGTTAACGCTGCAACTATCCATCAAATCTCACCCCTTGGCTTAAGGAGTCAGCTATGAGTGATACTACACAACGTACGAACGCTTACCCGCAACCCCCGTTCCCGGAACAGCCGCAAACGCCGCCGGGACTGGCATCAGAGATGCAACCTGTACCCGATCATGGGGAAAAAAGCTACAAAGGGCATGGCCGCCTTACCGGCAAAAAAGCGCTGATCACCGGGGGTGACTCCGGGATAGGTCGCGCGGTGGCTATCGCCTATGCCCGTGAAGGGGCTGACGTTGCCATCAACTATTTACCTGAAGAGGAAAAAGACGCCGCAGAGGTGATCGCGCTGATCAAAGCGGAAGGACGCAAAGCCATCGCGCTGCCGGGGGATATCCGGGATGAAACCTTCTGTCAGAATCTGGTCGAGGAAGCCGTCTCGAAGCTGGGTGGCCTGGATATTCTGATCAATAACGCGGGTCGTCAGCAGTACCGGGAATCCCTGGAAGAGCTCACCACAGAAGACTTTGACGCGACGTTTAAAACCAACGTTTATGCCCCCTTCTGGATCACCAAGGCGGCGCTGCGCCATCTGAAGGCGTCGTCCGTTATCATTAACACCTCCTCGGTTCAGGCAGTGAAGCCCAGCCCCGTGCTGCTGGACTACGCCCAGACGAAAGCCTGTCTGGCCGTATTTACGAAATCCTTAGCCAAACAGCTGGGTCCAAAAGGCATTCGCGTCAACGCGGTGGCGCCTGGACCGTACTGGACGGTGCTGCAGTCAAGCGGCGGTCAGCCAATGGAAAAAGTGAAGGAGTTTGGCGGCGATACGCCACTGGGGCGTCCGGGTCAGCCGGTAGAAATTGCTCCGCTGTACGTCACGCTGGCCTCGGATGCGTGTTCCTATACGTCCGGTCAGGTGTGGTGTTCTGACGGCGGGGATGGCGTGATCTAATGGGTTACTGATGTAACCCCTCAGCAATGAGCAATAAATGAACAAGGACGTTCGCCTGCAGCCCCTCCTGAAAAACATGTTGTAACTCAAACAGATCAAATGTTAAAAATATTTTGCTATCAGGTTATCAAAATTAAACAACTTAACTTGTCACCCGCATCGCTCTGTTTTTAACATCGCCTATGGAAAAAAATGGTCTGTTCAGTCAGCGCATACGCTTGCGCCATTTGCATACATTTGTGGCCGTCGCTCAACAGGGAACGCTGGGGCGAGCGGCTGAAACCCTTAATCTGAGCCAGCCTGCGCTCTCAAAAACCCTTAACGAGCTGGAACAGCTCACCGGCGCCCGTCTTTTCGATCGCGGTCGGTTGGGCGCACAGCTTACCCTTGTGGGCGAACAATTCCTGACGCACGCCGTTAAGGTGCTGGATGCGCTCAACACCGCAGGCCAGTCCCTGCACAGAAAAGAAGAGCACACCAGTGACGTGGTACGTGTGGGTGCCTTGCCTACCGCGGCGCTGGGCATTTTGCCGCCCGTGATTGGTCAATTCCACAAGCAGCAACGGCATACCACGATTCAGGTTGCCACCATGAATAACACCATGCTGCTCGCCGGGCTCAAATCGGGGGAACTGGATCTGGGTATCGGTCGTATGTCCGACCCTGAACTGATGGGCGGTCTCAATTACGAACTGCTGTTTCTGGAATCCCTGAAGCTGGTGGTGCGTCCCGACCATCCTTTACTGCAGGATACCGTGACGTTAAGCCGCGTCATGGAATGGCCCGTGGTGGTCTGCCCGAAAGGCACCGTCCCGCGCCAGGCCGCCGAAAACTTGCTGCAAATGCAGGGATGTACGCTACCCTCAGGGTGTATCGAAACGCTGTCGGCCTCGCTGTCACGCCAGCTCACCCTCGATTATGACTACGTCTGGTTCGTTCCCTCCGGTGCGGTAAAAGACGATTTGCGTCAGGGAACCCTGACCGCTCTGCCGGTGACCGCCCCGGGTGCCGGTGAACCTATCGGCATTTTAACCCGCGTAGACACGCCGCTCTCAACGGGTGCGCAGACGCTGCTGAGCGCCATCCGTAAATCCATGCCGGTGTGAATTCTTCCCTTCACCCTAACCCTCTCCCCAACGGGGCGAGGGATCTGTCCTGTGCGCTAATCAAATAATGCGGAATGATTCATTAACAATTGCGTAAAACAATTTAACAGTTTTATCATAGCCACGAATTCACCAAATGGTTCGCAAATCTTTTGATAAAGATGAATTCACCCGTGTTAATCATTATTCCCGCCGATTTTATTACCCAACTGGTACACCCGGCATAGCGGCGGGATCTAAGGAGACAGAAATGGCATTTGGCAGCGCGCCACGTGGGATACCGCGTATCCTGCAGTGGCTTCTTGCCGGACTGATGTTGCTCATCGGTCTGGCCGTCGGCGGGCTGGGGTTTAAGCTCGCCACCGTGGGCGGAAGTTGTTACTTCCTGATAATGGGCGTGGTAATGGTGATTGCCGCGATCCTGATTTTCCTCAATCGCACCAGCGGGATTGTCCTTTACAGCATCGCGTTTATTGCCTCGCTGGTCTGGGCGGTAAGCGATGCGGGCTGGGATTTCTGGCCGCTCTTCTCCCGCCTGTTTACCTTCGCCGTACTGGCTTTCCTTTGTGCCATCGTCTGGCCTTACCTGCGTGGAGCAAACCACAATTCCCCCAACAAGGCGCCTGCTTTTGGCGTTGCGGCGGTCCTGGCCGTGGCGATGCTGGTTAGCCTTGGCTGGATGTTTAAGCCCCAGACTCTCGTGGCGGCGAATGAACCCGTTCCGGTTAAACCCGTCGCACCCGGTGAGCAGCAAAAGAACTGGGCGCACTGGGGCAACACCACACACGGTGACCGCTTCGCCGCACTGGATCAAATTAACAAGCAAAACGTCAGCGAACTGAAAGTCGCCTGGGTTGCCCATACCGGCGATATTCCACAGAGCAACGGCTCTGGCGCGGAAGACCAGAACACGCCTTTACAGATTGGCGATACGCTGTACGTTTGTACCCCGTACAGTAAAGTGCTGGCGCTGGACGTGGACTCCGGGAAAGAAAAATGGCGCTACGATTCTAAAGCCACCGCGCCTAACTGGCAGCGCTGCCGCGGTCTGGGCTATTTTGAAGACCACCAGAACGTGACAACGTCACAGGAAACCGCGCAGCCTGCCGCATGCCCTCGCCGTCTGTTCCTGCCGACCACCGATGCCCGCCTGATTGCCATCAATGCGGATAACGGCAAGGTCTGCGAAGATTTTGGCGAACACGGCACCGTGGATCTGAGCATCGGTATGGGTGAGATCAAGCCGGGATATTATCAGCAGACCTCCACGCCGCTGGTCGCCGGGAACGTGGTCGTCGTCGGCGGTCGCGTCGCGGATAACTTCTCCACCGGCGAACCCCCGGGCGTGGTACGTGCGTATGACGTTCACACCGGTAAGCTGGCCTGGGCGTGGGATCCGGGTAACCCGAACCTGACCGGCCTGCCGCCGGAAGGACAGACCTACACCCGCGGTACGCCAAATGTCTGGTCGGCCATGTCTTACGACGCCAAACTGAACCTGATTTATCTGCCAACCGGCAACGCCACCCCGGATTTCTGGGCGGGTGAGCGTACCGCGCTGGACGATAAATACAGCTCTTCTATCGTCGCCGTTGATGCCACCACCGGCCAGGTGCGCTGGCATTTCCAGACCACCCACCACGATCTGTGGGACTTCGACCTGCCTTCCCAGCCGCTGCTGTATGACCTGCCTGACGGCAAAGGCGGCACCACGCCTGTACTGGTGCAGACCAGCAAGCAGGGCATGATCTTTATGCTCAACCGCGAAACCGGTAAGCCGGTCGCGAAGGTAGAAGAGCGTCCGGTACCGGCTGGTAACGTTGAAGGTGAACGCTACTCACCCACCCAGCCGTATTCCGTCGGCATGCCGATGATTGGCAACCAGACGCTGACTGAATCCGACATGTGGGGCGCGACGCCTGTCGACCTGCTGCTGTGCCGTATTCAGTTTAAAGAGATGCGTCATCAGGGTGTCTTCACCCCGCCGGGTCTTGACCGTTCCCTGCAGTTCCCTGGCTCGCTGGGTGGAATGAACTGGGGCAGCGTCTCGGTTGACCCGAACAACAGCCTGATGTTCGTCAACGATATGCGCCTCGGACTGGCAAACTACATGGTGCCGCGCGCTAACGTGGCGAAAGACGCCAGCGGCATTGAGATGGGCATCGTCCCGATGGACGGCACGCCGTTCGGCGCAATGCGTGAACGTTTCCTGTCACCGCTTGGCATTCCGTGCCAGAAACCGCCGTTCGGCACCATGTCCGCGGTCGATCTGAAATCCGGCAAACTGGTGTGGCAGGTGCCTGTCGGTACGGTGGAAGACACCGGCCCTCTGGGCATTCGCATGCACATGCCTATCCCAATCGGGATGCCAACGCTGGGCGCGTCGCTCTCAACCCAGTCCGGCCTGCTGTTCTTCGCCGGTACTCAGGATTTCTACCTGCGTGCGTTTGATACCGCCACCGGGAAAGAGATCTGGAAAGACCGACTGCCGGTTGGCAGCCAGTCCGGCCCGATGACTTACGTCTCACCGAAAACCGGTAAACAGTACATCATCATTAACGCCGGGGGCGCTCGCCAGTCACCGGATCGCGGTGATTACGTTATCGCATACGCGTTACCTGATAAGAAATAAGCTGTAAAAAAGGGACCGAAGGGTCCCTTTTTTTGTAGGTCGATTTTGTAGGTCGGGTAAGCGAAGCGCCCCCCGACACTGCTGGCGACTCAGAACGTCTCCCAGTTATCTCCGGAAACCGTCGCCGCCGGGCGCAACGGCGCGTTCTTCGCCACTGGCACAGACGTCACCGCGCGGCCAGGCTTCGCGCCGCTTAAACGAAACGCCCCCACAGCCTCGGTCAGACGTGCGCCCTGTTCTTCCAGGGATGCCGCGGCTGCGGATGCTTCTTCCACCAGCGAGGCGTTCTGCTGGGTCACTTTATCCATCTCCGAAATCGCCTGGCTGACCTGCACAATACCGCGGCTCTGCTCATCCGATGCGGCGGCAATTTCCAGCATGATGTCGGTCACGCGCTTAACCGCGTCGACGATTTCATTCATGGTGTTACCCGCAGCCACCACCTCACCCGACCCCTGATCGATAAGGGAAACCGACTCATTGATCAGGCTTTCGATCTCTTTTGCCGCGTTGGCGCTACGGCTTGCCAGCGTACGCACTTCACTGGCTACCACCGCAAATCCACGCCCCTGTTCACCCGCGCGCGCCGCTTCTACCGCCGCGTTCAGTGCCAGAATATTGGTCTGGAAAGCAATGCTGTTAATCACGGCGGTAATCTCAGAGATCTTCTTCGAACTGCTGGAGATGTTGCCCATCGTTTTGACCACGCCGGAGACCATCTGGCCGCCACGGCTGGCTTTTCCGGAGGCATCTTCCGCCAGCTTGCTGGCATGATGCGCGTTATCTGCGTTCTGTTTCACCGTGGCGGTTAACTGTTCCATGCTCGCGGCGGTCTGCTCAATGGCCGCGGCCTGCTGCTCGGTGCGCGAAGAGAGGTCAGTATTACCGGCAGAAATCTCGCTGGTTCCGCGATAGATCTCCTCCGCGCCCTGACGCACGGTGCCAACCGTTGTTTCGAGGGAGTGCTGCATGGTTTGCAGATCGCGCGTCAGACGGCCAATTTCGCTGCGTCCGGCCACATCGTCCGGCATCGTCAGGTCACCTTTTGCAATATTCTCGATACGTTTCGCAGCACGCTGTAGCGGATGAATGACCGTGCGGCGCAGCACAACGAAGGTCATCGCGGTCAATACCAGCGCCAGCACAAACGCGCCCACCATAAACATCAGCCCCAGCTGCGTGCGGCTGTGCGCCTGCGCCGTTAGCGCATTGGCACGGTCGGTGCGGATCTTAATCGCCTTCAGCAGCACGGCATTGTAAGCGTCATCCAGCGGGCGCGCGGTTTCATTTTCGTGGTTGATGATAGCTTCGAACATGCCGTTTTTGGCAAATTTGACCATCGGCTGCATGCCCACGATATAGGCGTCGTAGCGCGCTTTAAGGTCAGCATCCAGCGCTTCGTCTTCAGCGGTACGCACGGAGCGATTCATATACGCGTTAAAGCTATCCTGGGACTGCTTGATACGCGTTTCCGCCTCGCTGATGTTCTGCTTCATCGCATCCATCTCTGCGATACGGCTTGCCGCGCCGGCGTGGATCAGATTGATACGCGCGGTGCGCAGATGGTTTGAGCTGTTCGACAGCCCCATACGCACCTGAATCTCTGATGTGACATCCTGCAGATCGTTATCGGCCTGCAGCAGGAAATATCCCGCCAGACCCGAGCTCAAGGCAAACAGCAAAATAATGCCACCGAGAATGGAGGAAAACAGCGGAACCAGCCTGATGTGATGCAAGAAGCCCAGCTTACGCTGCGCCTGCATCGAAGTAGTGTTGTCCATGACCGTCGACTCTCTTATAGGTAAGATGCGTAAAAACACGCCTGTTAGATAGTCATCGGCACGGCAGAGATTTAGATTACGGCTAAAAACGCCGCACTGGTCACACTTTAGAGAAGATTATTAAAGAAATGCCAGCGGCTAAAAACCGCTGGCAGAAGAGTTACTTGTCGCCGAAATGAATAACCGTACGGATAGATTTTCCGTCGTGCATCAGATCAAACGCTTCGTTGATCTGCTCCAGCGGCAAACGGTGAGTAATGAACGGATCGAGCTGAATCTTACCGACCATAGCATCTTCAACCATCCCCGGAAGCTGGGTACGGCCCTTCACGCCGCCAAACGCGGAGCCGCGCCACACGCGTCCGGTGACCAGCTGGAATGGACGGGTTTTAATCTCCTGACCCGCGCCGGCCACACCAATAATGATGCTCTCGCCCCAGCCTTTGTGGCAGCATTCCAGCGCGGAACGCATGACGTTAACGTTGCCGATACACTCAAAGCTGAAGTCCACGCCGCCGTCGGTCATCTCAACAATGACATCCTGAATCGGTTTTTCGTGATCTTTCGGGTTAACGAAATCGGTCGCGCCCATTTCACCCGCCAGTTTGAATTTCTCCGGGTTAGTGTCGACCGCAATAATACGCCCGGCCTTCGCCTGCACCGCGCCCTGAATCACCGCCAGACCAATGCCGCCGAGACCGAACACCGCCACGGTATCGCCCTCTTTGACTTTTGCCGTGTTATGGACCGCGCCAATGCCGGTAGTCACGCCGCAGCCCAGCAGGCAGACTTTATCCAGCGGCGCCTGCGGGTTCACCTTCGCCAGAGAGATCTCCGCGCAAACGGTATACTCGCTGAAGGTGCTGGTGCCCATGTAGTGGTAAATCGGCTCGCCGTTATAAGAGAAACGGGTCGTCCCGTCCGGCATCAGCCCTTTGCCCTGCGTGGCGCGAACAGCCTGGCAGAGGTTGGTCTTGCCGGATTTACAGAACTTACACTCGCCGCATTCCGCCGTGTACAGCGGGATAACGTGATCGCCAGGCTTCAGGCTGGTCACGCCCTCGCCCACCTCCACCACGATCCCGCCGCCTTCGTGTCCCAGTACCGCCGGGAAAACACCTTCCGGATCGTCGCCGGACAGCGTGAACGCATCGGTATGGCAAACGCCGGTATGGGTAATTTTGATCAGCACTTCGCCTTTTTTCGGTGGTGCGACGTCGATTTCAACGATTTTCAGCGGCTGGCCGGGGCCAAATGCAACAGCAGCGCGAGATTTCATAGGTCTTCCCTTTTTGTCAGGTGTGTGGGTTTATTTTAGATAAGAGCGCAGCAAATGGCCGACTTCTGCCATGCGCACGGCTCGCTGATCCGGCGTTGTCTCTCCCGTCACCAGCTCATCTTTGAGATGAATTTCTACCATTTCGCCCATCAGGCCATTGGCAGCACCGCGCACGGCGGCAATTTGCTGCAGGATAGCCAGACAGGGATCGCCCGACTCCAGTGCGCGTTCAAGGGCATCGACCTGGCCCCGAATGCGACGGACGCGAGTAAGAATACGTTTTTTATCTTCGGGTGAATGCGGCATACGCCCTCCTGATACTATAGGGGGGTATGGTATCAATGAAATCAACTTTCTGTAAACATGAAGTTTTATAGGGTTATTGCATGGGTTTATGCGATATGGGTAAAAGACAATATTATGACAAATGACGAATCAGGATGAGTGCTCCTCGGTATGCGAAATAACTACCACAACAAGGCGTTCTTAAAACTTATTTATGTCGATGTATTATCGGCAACATTCTCACCAGCGTGTTATCACGAACGAAGTAATGATGAAATAATGCGGCCAGAGCATGGAAACCGACAAGAAAATACCCGGCATTTGCAATAAACTCATGCACTTCTTTGAGGGTATGCTGTGCATCTGTATTAAGATAGGTGGCTATAGGCATTTTTATTCCAAAAAAGGACCATTCAATCTGCCCAAAGTAAAGCGATGCAATCCCCAGCAACGGTAACAGGAGAAACATTAAATACAACAATCCGTGTATTATTTTTGACGCCACAATTTGCCAGCGTGGTGGTGGTGGTATAATTTCAGGGTCGCGATGTGTCATTTTCAGGACAACCCGGATAATCATTAGCAACATAACGCTAAAGCCCGCAGTATAGTGCACTATCGCCATAGTTACACGGATCGGGCTACCCTTAACCGCCAGCCCTTTTAACTCCATAGCTGCATAGGCGATAATAATGGCTGCAAATACAAGCCAGTGCAATGCGATCTGACTGCTGGCGTAATTTCTGTTCATTGCTCAATCCTTTTTTTCGAGTATACGCCAGTATGTGTTGTTTATTCTTAAGAATACCTTAATTTCATTCACGACTTACAACATAAGAAAAAAACCTTTCTTAAGGTTGTCATAATATTAATCGCTCATATTGAAGAGACTCATATGAGAGGTCTCATGATGCGAATAATGCCCCCCTACACTCTTAAATGGCTTCACGGTGAACACGAACAGAATGATATTTCAGCGTTAATCCGTGAAAACTATCAGCAGGTTTATCAGGCTTCGATTTCCCGTTGCATGCCATGGCTTATTGGCCTTTATGATGCAAATGGTGAACTTAAGGCTGCCAGTGGCGTACATATCGCCTCTCAGGGATCTCTTTATCTGGAAAAATATCTCGATAGCCCCATTGAGGTAACGCTTTCGTCACGGCTGTCGCAATCTGTTTCTCGCGCCGCAATTGTCGAAATTGGAAATTTTGCAGCGAGGGATGGTGCAAGTGCACGAATCATGTTTGCAGCGCTCTGCCAGGTCCTTACTGAGTATCAATTTTCATGGATCGTGTTTACCGGTACGAAAAAAATTCGCAATACCTTTCATCGACTTAATTTGAATCCCATCCTCATCATGCCGGCCAATCCCGCTCGCCTTGGGAATGATGCACATGAATGGGGAAAATACTATCAATATGACCCACAAATTATGGCCGGTGAACTGGCTGGCGGTCATTCTGCGCTAACTCAGGGCAGTCTATTGATGAAGTTAATAAACACTTTACCCGAGGCTCCATGGACTAATCTGTCGGGAGAACATCATGTTTCTTAACGCACTGAAACAGCAAGCTCTTCAATACCCTGATCAAACTGCTCTTAGGGGTGAAACAACGTTATGGAGCTGGAAGCAATATTTAGAGGCAGTCGTAAACGCCGCATCGTTGCTCCACGCCCTGGGGATTAGAAGGCTGGCGCTTGAGCTTGATAATAGTCCGGAGTGGGCCATTATCGATCTTGCCTGTATATCTGTCGGGATCGTCATTGTACCCATTCCTCCCTTTTTCTCGGAAACGCAAAAAGAATGGGTGCGTGCTTCAGCGTCGATTGATGCGCAAATTGGTGGTGAGAGTATGTCTGGATGGCACAGACATGATTTCCCATTCGGTAAGCTGCAGGTTAGACAGTTAACTGCCCCAACGTCGTTGCCTGTGGGAACATCCAAGATTACCTTTACCTCGGGAACCACCGGTGAACCTAAAGGCGTGTGCCTCAGTCAGAAGGGAATGTTATGGACCGCGCAAACACTCGCTACCGCTCTGCGTCCAATCGCACCGGAGAAACATCTTGTCAGCCTGCCGCTCAGCATTCTGCTCGAGAATTTGTGCGGAATCTATATCCCATTATTAATGGGTGCAGAAACAGTGATATTACCCACGGCCCAGACAGGCTTTGAGGGTTCAAGTCAATTTAACCCCAAACGTTTTTTACAGGCCTTAGTGACATGGCAACCTGAAAGCCTGGTTCTTGTACCTGAAATATTACGGGTGTTAGTCCATCTGCATCAGGTGGCACCTGAAAGTACACGTTCTCTGCGGTTTGTTGCCGTGGGTGGCGGGAAAATTCCGACGCCGTTAATGGAACTGGCAGCAAATGCAGGCTTACCCGTTTTTGAAGGCTATGGGTTATCAGAGTGCGGTTCTGTTGTCGCTCTTAATTTGCCTGGTTCTTCCAAAAAGAGCAGCGTTGGCAAACCTCTGCCAGGTATAAACGTTACCGTTGATCCCTTACAGCAACTACACGTAACGAGTCCAGCCAATGCCCTGGGGTATCTCGGGGAGGAATCACAAAATACAACGGTTCCTACTGGCGACCTTGCAAGCGTTGATGATGATGGATTTATTCATATTATTGGCCGTTTAAAAAACGTTCAGATAAACGCATACGGTCGCAATTTTTCTCCAGAATGGCCTGAAGCAGAAGCGATGGCATGCCCTGCTGTGCGCCGTGTAGTCATTTTTGGTGATGGTTTAACACGTAACGTTGCGCTTGTTGATGCTTTTGAAGGACAAAAGGAGCTGGCGCGTCAACAGTTAATGCGTATCTCCGCGCATCTTCCAGACTACGCGCAATTTCACCGATTGCTGTTTACGTCCGAAATATCTTCTGCCGAAATGATTACCGCAAATGGTCGCCCTAAACGAAGCGCCATCTGGCAGTCCCTGAAACATATTATTCTCACCTGCAGCCAGGAGGAAGACGCATGAGCTTTTATCAGGAATTACAGAATCAGACCGCTGTAGAACGTCAACGTTTACTTAATTCACCTGTTATTGCGCGTTGCCAGACAGGCGATATCTCGGCGGAGATGTATATCGCGTTTTTGACACAGGCTTATTATCACGTCAGTCATACCGTCCCGCTACTAATGTGTGCTGGCAGCTGCCTTCCTGCCTCTCACGAAGCCGTACGTGGCGCAATCGCTGAATATATTGATGAGGAATATGGGCATCAGGAGTGGATCCTCAATGATATTCGCGCATGTGGGGGGAATTCTGAGGCGGTAAGAAATGGTATGCCGGGCCTGCCCATCGAAATGATGATCGCTTACCTCTACTACCGAATTGAGCGGGTAAATCCGATGAGCATATTTGGCATGGTGCTCGTGCTGGAAGGCACTAGTGTGTCAATTGCAACAGCTGTTGCGGCTCAGCTGGAAAATACTCTGGGGCTGCCTGAGCAGGCAACCACCTACCTGCGTTCTCACGGAGAACTCGATCAGGGCCATCTGCAATTCTTTGCGTCCCTCATGGATTCAATCACTGACAAGAGCGATCAGGAGGCCATCATCCACACGGCTCGTCGTATTTATCATCTCTACGGACAGATGCTTGACCAACTGGGAGATAACGCCCATGAATCTGCTTAATAAAACCGTTCTGCTCACCGGTGCCAGCGGAGGAATCGGTCAGGCGCTGGCGCGAGAGCTGGCGCATAAAGGCGCGAGACTCTATCTCGTAGGGCGTAATGAAAAGGCAATGTCGCTTTTAAAGAATGCCATTCCTCACCCGGAGCGACACAATATCGCCCTAATGCGCAGCTATTCCGACGAAGAGATATTAGGGCTGGCGAACAGCCTGTCTCAGAATGGTGGGTTGGACATTCTCATCAATAACGCAGGAAGCAGTCGCTTTGCATTGCTTGAACAGCAATCATTCGACGATATTCGTGAACAGATCCGAACCAATATCGAGATTCCTGCCCTTCTGACCCGGGCCTTGCTGGATAAAATGAACAGACCTGGCATCGTGCTTAATATTGGTTCAATTTTTGGGGAAATAGGGCATCCGGCGTGGAGTGTATACAGCGCAACCAAGGCTGCGACACACCGTTTTTCCGAAGCACTTGGTCGGGAATTGCAGGGAAGCGGTATTACCGTTTTGTATGCCGCTCCACGCGCAACAAAAACCACGCTCAACAGCGAACAGGTTTACGCCCTTAACCAAAAACTCGGTAATAACAACGATTCGCCGATTTATGTCGCATCCCAGCTTGCACGGCTTCTTGAAACGGAGCAGAAACGGTATCGCTTTGGAATTATGGAGCGTCTGTTCGTCAAAATTAATGCCTGGTTTCCTCACGTCGTCGACGGAGCATTAGCAAAAAAATTACCTGTCATTCAGGAATTCGCCAGAAAATCGTTAAAAGGAGAACACAAATGAGAAAACTGTATGCTCTATTTCTTGTTGCAGCAGTTCCGACTGTAGCACTGGCGGACACCCCCCTCGAGGAATTACAACACGATTGGTCTGTGTGCCAGTATCAAACTCTGGAAGCCAAAAAAGAGAACTGCTTTAGTTCACTTAGTCAGAAAGCGCATCAGGCAAGTCAGATGAAAAACAACACAAGCGCACCACTGTTAATTTGGTCTGCAATCATTGATAGCAGCTGGGCTGGCGCAAAAGGTGGTCTGGGAGCATTGAGCCTTGTTAAACAAGCCCGCACTAACCTGGAGAAAGCGATTGAAATTGAACCTAACGCGCTTCAGGGATCAGCCTGGACAAGCCTGGGGGCTCTTTATTATCAGGTTCCCGGCTGGCCGATCGGTTTTGGTGATAAAGACAAAGCTGATGAAATGTTGAAAAAAGCGCTGGCCATCAACCCTGACGGTATAGACCCTAACTATTTCTACGGCGATTACCTTCTAAAAGAGAAAAGAACGGATGAAGCCAGGCGTTTTCTAACCAAAGCACTGAAAGCACCGGCTCGCCCAGGGCGCGAAATCGCTGACAACGGACGCCGTCGTGATATTGAAAGGGATTTGCAAAGCATTCCATAAAACACTTTCGCAGAAAATTACTGGATGCCGTTCGATAATTGACGTCAGAACGGCATACCAGCGACTAACATTCTTTCCGAAACAGGGTCATGTCAATATCAAGAACGCCTCTCTCATTCCTAATCAAATCCTGCGAAACCCTGTTACAAATAAAAATCGCAAGATCGGTCAGGATCCTGCCCGACCGCGCAGGCAAGGACGATACGCTGTCGGGCGTCACACTGGCTCGCTGGATACGATCTCCAACATCAATTTTGTCCACGAGGTGCCGGAACATGCGCTGCAAACGGATATCTATCTGCCGTTAAATTAAGACGAATGACTTCCCCCGCCATCGGCTGAACGTCTTACCGCCTGCGCCAGTTTATGCAGCTCCTCCTTAAGCCAGCGGGTCGCACCCCGCTGGCCGCTGCGTTTATGCGAGTAAATTTTCACTTCAAACGCGCGGATTGAAAACGGTAAAGCAAATATCCTGAGATCCGCAGCCGCGACCAGCTTCTCAGCCGCAAACCGCGGGATTGCCATCAGCAGATCGCTTTGTGCAACGATAAACGGGGCGCTGAGCATCGACGGCGTTTTGATCGCTATGTGCCGGGTATAGCCCAACTGCTCAAGCCGCAGATCCAGAACCCCTTGTTTCTCATTCCAGGGCGTGACCACCAGATGTCGGGCCGCGAGATAATCCTCCAGCGTCAGCCGTGTCCGGCTGGCGTTACTGATGACCACATACTCATCTTCGAACCAGCCTATCTCCTCCAGTTCCGGATGACGAATATCCTCCGAGGTACTGAACCCGAGCGCCAGATCCACTTCCCCGGCTAATAGCTCCGTCAGCGCCGGGCTGTGGGGCAAATAACGCAATTCAAAACGCAAACCAGGGGCAGCATGCTGCAAGGTGTGCATCAGGGTCGGAAAAACGCAAAGCGCGGTAAAATCCGTAATCGCAATGTGTAAGCCCTCGGTACTGCTGGGGGCGTCAAACTCCGGCTGCGGGGTCAGCTCATGATTCAGAAATGACAGTGCGGAAGCGATGGAAGGTGCGAGCTGAGCAGCATACACGCTGGGGGACATACGATGCCCTTCCCGGAAAAAGAGCGGATCGTTCAGCGTCGCGCGCAGACGCGAAAGCGCATGGCTCAGTGCCGATGTGCTCATCGCCAGCTCATCGGCTGCCAGACGAACAGAACGATGGCGGTAAATCGCGTCGAAAACGGGCAGCAGGTTTAAATCAAGACGTCGTAAAGCCGGATGCATAATATTCATCATTTGTTGATTTCATTGCACTTAATTCTTCGGACAATACTCCGTATGCTTAACGCCATCAATCGCGAAACAGACAAAAAGCAGGAATAACAATGAGCATTATCCTTCGTCAGGCCCGTCCCGAAGATGCCGCGGCCATTTACGCCATGATCTACGAGCTGGCAGTCTATGAAAAAGCGCCGGAAGAAGTGGTTACCACGCCAGAGGAGATCCGTGAAACGCTCTTTGGCGCGGGAAGTAACACCGAAGCGTTGATCGCTGAGTATGAAGGCGACATCATCGGCTATGCCGTGTTCTTCACCAGCTATTCAACCTGGCTCGGACGCAACGGGATCTATATGGAAGACCTGTACGTTTCCCCGGAGTATCGCGGTAAAGGCGCGGGAAGAGCGTTACTGAAACATATCGCGCAACTCGCGGTAAAGCGGCAGTGTGGTCGCCTGGAATGGAGCGTTCTGGACTGGAACCAGCCCGCCATTGATTTTTACCTGAGCATTGGCGCGCTGCCGCAGTCTGAATGGGTGCGCTATCGCCTTGATGGCGACGCGCTGCTGAGTTTTGCCGAATAACAGCGTCTCTCTGTGCGAGTCCTTTCGCACAGAGATATATCCGAAAACAGCCCTGCCAGGTGCCGAAATTAACCTTTCGTCTCTCATATCTGCAAAGAGCGGCTATCCTTTAATTATCAACACAAGGAGGCAAAGATGTCTGATTTCGGTACTGATAAAAACACCCAGTTTGCTGAAGATAAAGCAAAAAATAAGCTCGATGAAATTGCAGGTTCTGCACAGCAGCAGTTTGGTGAATTCGTCGATTCACCAAAGCACCAGGTAAAAGGCGCGGCTAAAAAATATGCCGCGCAGGCCAGCGATGCGGTTTCTGATGTAACAGAAGCGGTCAGAAATAACCCGCTAACCGGCCTTATCGCCGCCGGTGCCGTCGGTATTGTTCTCGGCCTGCTACTGGGTCGTAAATAATCAAGGCCCTTCGGGGCTTTATTTTTTAGCTAAACTGTCTTACCATGCGATCTAATTCCTCCTCCTTCACAGCCCGTGAGAGATAATATCCCTGAAAGTTTTTCACGCCCAGTTCGACTAATTTTTCAAATTTCTCTTCACTGTCCACCCCTTCAGCAATGCAGTCCGTTCCGGTCATGTCGCTGTATATCTGAATCGCTTTAATCAGATTATAATCGTTGTCGTTCGCCACAAAATGCTCGACGATGTCGCGGTCCAGTTTCAACCCGTCAAAATGCACCTGCCTGACAGGAAACATGGTGTGATGGTTAGAGAAGCAGTCATCCAGAAACAGTCTGCACCCGGTATTACGCAGATGCCGCATGGTTTCAGGGATCTTCTTGTCTTTGGTCACATCGATATCTTCTGCAAATTCAAAGACAAGCTTTTCCGCCCACTGGGGTTTGAGCAACATGCCGATGGCTTTCCGGGCCATCTCCGGCAACGCTTTCCCGGAAGCGAGACGAGGCGGAATATTGACTGAAAAATAGAATTTCCCATTATATTTATTAATCCCGGACACGGCAGCGTGGATCACCAGGGCCGTTATTTTTAACCATATCTCGTGATTTGAAATGTCATTAAGAAAAAAGGCTGGCTTGACTATTTTGCCGTTTTTATTCCAGCGGATCAGTATCTCAAAGCCCACCCCTTTTTTGTCGCGATCGGTAATGATCTGGTAGGCCGGGAAGATTTCCCTTTTCACCAGAGCATTAAAAATATCTGCTTCTTTATCCGTGAATTCTGCTTTAAGACGATGGTTTTTGTGACTTCTTTCCGCTTTGAAGTTATGCGGATCGTTTAACCATCGTTTAATATAATGTAACTTCTGCACACCTTCCTTACGATGGGTATAAACCGTTTTATTAGAAAGCCCTAGCTTTTCGCACAGATCTTTTACGGACATACCGCGGTAGAAATTTAATAAAACGTCAATTTCTCTTCTTGTTAGCCATTTCAGATTTTCCTGCGGAGAATACCCCAGACAGTGATCGCGTAATAATCGCGAGTGGTCTTTAAACCCCTTATTATGGGTGTGGAAGCAGTTGATGACATCAGAAACGCTGGCGATCCGAATCAGTGATAATTGATGGCTGTTATGTAAAAGGCTACCCAGAGTGCGATATAACCAGCTGTCAGGTATATCACTATAAAGGGTCACGCATCGGATAACAGGCAATGCATTCAAAACGGATGCCAGTCGCGTCAGACTTTCCAGCAGAGTGACAATCCCTTTACCCGGAAATACAACAATGTGAGCATGTTGATTATTAAGGATATTTTCCCTATCCCGTTGGCAGACATCATCTCCCTCAAAGTGGATATGCGAAGCGTCTATGCCGTACTTTTTCAGGAGCAAAGCATACCCCTGGAAGGTAAAACCGCAGGTTGAGATGACAAACCGCCGATCGTCGCGAGCAACATTTCTGTGAGAAATTTTGTGGGTCATAACCTGCTCCTGGGCACAAAATCGCCATTCTTATTATGAATACGGAATATGTAATACAGCTGGTGTATAGAATAATTTTACAGTACGCCATCAGGTTAAGATACTGTTATCAACGTTCCGCAACGGAACATCTTTGCGTTAATCACTCTCTCTTCTGTCGACAAATGTAAATATATCTTTCTTTTCAAATAACGACGGCAAAACACTGTTTCTCAGGTATAATGAAAATTCCGAAAAAGAAGACTGGATACTTCATCTATCGGTTCATCAAACACGAGAAAAATGCTATGGATAATCACATCTCATCCAGGGCCTTGCTACATCGACGGGATGTTATAAAGAGCAACCCACGATTTGGTGAGGCAATATTAGAGCACTACACAATTAATGACACCATCTATAAAAAACAACCTTTGTTCTACAAGACAATGCTTCAGGAAGCGCGGTTCAACATTATTCTCGCTATGTGTTGTTTTATATTTGGCAATCAGGCCGAGTCAGTATCTGAGATTAAAGAGCTATGCTCCCGCTATAAAATAGCCAGCCCTAATAGTGTGATTGCGATCATTACTCTTCTCAGAACCACGGGACGCATCAGGACCTGGCGCTGTACGGATGACCGTCGTAAAACACGAATAGCCCCGACCGAAAAAGGATTGAGTGAACTTAAACGCTATATGTCCGGTGCATTTTTGCCCGTCAGCATTCTTTATCCGACGTTTAATATTGATGTAAACCTGCTGGATAATGACACATTGAGAAATAATTTTTTCCGCCGCGCAGCGGAATATCTCTTCCGGGGATTAACCTTCAGGAAAGTGTTACCCGAGGTAGGATTATTTATCGATAAAGATGGCGGACGCATGATTATGCTTTATCTTTATCTGCAGGCCATAAAAAACAAATCTGCTCATGGTGCAGTTATTGATTATTCAGCCAGCACGCTCGCGAAAGAATTCTTTGTTTCGCGGATCCACGTCAACCGGATTATCAAAACAGCGCAAGAGGCAGGATATCTGAAAGATCGCGGTGACGGTCGCCTGTCGGTGTATCCGGCTTTTCTCGAACTGGTCGAAAACTATGCCGGACTCTATTTCGCGTATGTCACCCATTACATTAACGTGGTACCGAAAGAACGACGCCACCCCAACAACGTCACATTAACGGTATAATAAAAATGGCGTTCGGTTCCCCGAACGCCCTGCCCTTATCTCTCCCGCAGCGCTTCTTTCGCTTTGTTGAGCGGCTTCAACAGATAATCAAGAATGGTTTTACTGCCGGTTTTGATATCCACCGTCGCAATCATCCCCGGAAAGACCGGAAATTCCTTACCTTGCTTATTGGTCAGATGGTTACTGTCGGTGCGGATATAAACGCGGTAGTAGTAAACATCCCTTTTCACCTCATCCTGCAAAGTATCCGGTGAAATCATGGTCACTTCCCCTTCCAGCCCACCGTAAATGGAGTAGTCATAGGCCGTCACTTTTACCAGCGCTTTCTGGCCGGGATGGATAAATGCCACGTCGCGCGGGGAGATTTTTGCCTCAACCACCATCTGATCGTCCAGCGGCACCAGGCTCATCAGCTTGCCATTCGGCGGAATAACGCCTCCCACGGTCGTCACGTCAATATCCTTCACGATGCCACGCACCGGCGCATTGAAGGTCAGCCGGGTCAGGGAATCCTCACGTCCTTTCATCACCGAACGCTGAGCTTCAATTTCCGCGTTGGCTTTTGCCAGTTCTTCACGGGCGCGAACGTAATACTGGTTTTTCATCTCGGTGATTTTATTCTCAAGCTCATTTTTTTGACGCTCAAGACGTAACACCTCCACCTTGCTGGCCGCCCCCTGGGTCACCAGCGGACGGGTTAACGACAGTTCACGCTGCACCAGTTCAGCCCCCTGACGCAGGCCGGCCAGCCCTTTTTCCAGGCTTTCGCGACGGGACTGATAGAGCGCCGTCTCTTGTTTGACCAGTTCAACGTCGTCATCCAGTTCTTCGGGAAAAATCAGCGCCGTGTCGTTGACCTCGGCCTTCAGGCGCGCCGCCGTTGCCAGCGCGGCATTCAGACGGGACTCACTCTCCAGCACGCTGGACTCGGTTTTTGTCCGGTCTAACTGCGCAAGCTGCTGACCGCGTTCGACAATGTCGCCTTCGCGCACCATCAGGCTGTGAATAATGCCCCCTTCCAGGGACTGAATCACCTGCTCATGCGAAGACGGAATCACCTTGCCGCTGCCGGTGGTGACTTCATCAAGCTCGAACAGGCTCGCCCAGGCGAGAAATACCGCCAGCAGGGCGAACAGCGCCCATGCCACCAGCGACGACCTCGGCAGGCGTGGCTCTTTCAGACGGCTATTAAAACGGGTTAAATCATTCATGCCACACCCTCCTCTGCAACCGCCGCCGCTTTCATGGTCACGGTGCGCTGCGCGGCTTTTGGCGTCGCCATACCGTGCTGATGCAGGATCGCGTCGCGCGGGCCGTCCATCACCACCTTGCCGTTTTCCAGCACAATGATGCGGTCAACCAGGTCCAGAATTGGCAGACGGTGGGTGGCCACCACCAGCGTCCGGCGCTTGCCCAGCCACTGGTGAAGATGCTGAATAAACTGCTTCTCGCTCACTTCATCCAGCCAGGCGGTAGGCTCATCCAGCAGCAGAATCGTCGGAGAAGTGATCAGCGCGCGCGCCAGCAGCAGCGCCTGACGCTGCCCGCCGGACAGCCCCGTGCCGCCTTCATTGATAAGGGTGTTCAGCCCCATTTTCTGCTTGCGCACAAACTCCAGCGCGCCGCTGTTCACCAGCGCCTGATGAATTTCTTCGTCAGTCGCCAGTGGGTTACCCATCAGGATATTGTCCCGCACGGAGCCAAAGAACAGCCGCGCCTGCTGGCTGAGCAACTGCATGTCGCGACGCAGATCGGCCGGGTCCAGATGGTTAAGCGCGATATCGTCCAGCAGGATGCTGCCCTGCTGCGGCTCCTGCATGCCCGCCAGAAGTTGCAGCAGCGTGCTTTTGCCGGAGCCATTTCGGCCAAGCACCGCCACGCGCTCCCCGGCACGGATCTGTAGCTTGCTGATGTTAAGCACGCTGAGTTTCTCTTCTTCATCGTAGTAAAACCCGACGTCCTCCAGAACGTAGTCGCCGCGCAGATGGGCTTTATGCACCTTCTTCCCGTGCTGCGGATCGTCAATCGGTCGCTGCATCAGGTCGTCCAGCCCCTTACGGGCCACTTTTGCCGACTGCCAGCGGGAGAGCACGCCTGAGATCTGCGACAGCGGCGCGATGGTGCGCGACGCCAGAATCGAGGTTCCTACCAGCGCACCGGTGGTCATATCCCCGCTGATCACCAGATAACAGCCCACCAGCAGGACTACCGCATAGACGATAGACTGCACTTCCTGGGTCCAGGTCAGCAGCAGGCCCGTCAGCCAGCGCTGCTTCATGCCGACGCTGGCGGCGACATCGTTGGTGTTATTCCACTGGTTCTGGAAACGCTGTTCGGCGCGCATCAGCTTGATGTCCTCAATGCCCTGTACCGCCTCCACCAGCGTGGCGTTACGGATCGCGGATTCGCGCATCCCCTCGCTGGAGAGTTTGCCCAGCGGACGCTGCACCAGCAGGCCCGGAATCAGCAACAGCGGCACGGCGAGAAGCACCACCAGCACCAGCGGGCCGCCGATCATCCACAGAATAAAGACGAACAGCAGGAAGAACGGCAGATCGGAGATCGCCGCAATGGTGGTGGAGGTGATGAGTTCACGCACCGACTCCAGCTCGCGGATCTGCGCAATAAACGAACCTGTTGATTTGGAGCGTGCGCCATTTTTAATCCGCAGCGCGTGGGCAAACACACGCTCTGAAATGCGCAGGTCGGCGCGTTTCCCCACCACGTCAGATATATGCACGCGCAGCATGCGCATGACGAATTCGAAGACAATGGCAATCATGACGCCGCCAAACAGCACCCACAGCGTGGCTTCTGATTGCGACGGTACTACCCTGTCGTACACCTGCATGGAAAAGACCATGCCAGAGAGAGCCAGTACGTTAGCCACCAGCGCCACCAGCATAATGTCGCTGTAGCGTCGCCAGTCTTTCAGCGCCAGCTGCCAGAACCAGTTTTTCTCATACGGTTTAATGTAATCGTCCACGCGGGCATCCGGTGTGGACTCCAGCGGGCGCAGCACCAGCAGGGTTTTTAACCGTGTCCCGAGCGCTTCCAGCGTCAGCGTCGTCTCCAGGCCACCGTCTCCGCTAAACTGCAGGCTGACGTTGCCTTCGTTGTCCATGCGGGTAATCACTGCGATTTGTCCGCCGGTGAACTCCGCCAGCAGCGGTAAACGCCACGGATCGAGAGAGACCGCTTCCGCCGCCACTACACGCATCCCCAGCCCTAGCTGGCGCGCCATCTCCTCCAGCACCAGCTGGCGCGGAGACTGACTTTCATGGTTAATCGTGACCCGAACATGTTCCGCGGAAAAGTCCAGCCGATAGTGCTTCGCGATGATCAGCATGCCCTGCAGCCAGGGTTCGTACTGTGGATGTGTCTTCATAATCTCCGGGTTAACGCTATTCGTGTATAGAAATGCCAAAAGGCCGCGGGGATCGCTCCCCGCGGCAGGGTTTTACGCAATTAACAGTTGATGATTAGCCAGCAGCGTCGCCAGATCCGTCTGCACGCCGTTCAGCGTCACCAGAGTGGTTGGCGAGAACTGGCCGCCGGTACCGTCCAGGTCAACCTGGATCTCGGTATTGCTGCCGTTTTGCACCACGCGGATGTAATCGGTGATATTGCCCGCGCTACTGTCCAGCGTCGCCACGCCGTTCACATAGCTCGCTGAGCCCGTGCCGGTATAGCCGCTGTCTGAGAGCAGATCGCGCAGGTCAATACGGTCCGTGTCCGCCGTCCCTTCCCAGGTGCCGACGGTAAAGCCGTTCACCACATCGTGACCGTTACCGCCCGTGGCATCCGACGCGTTGATCAGCTTGTAGAGCAACGTATCGTGACCGCCGCTGCCGATGTTGAAGGTGTCATTCCCGCCGCGGCCTTCGAACCGGTTATCAGCGCTGTTGCCGGTGATAACATCGTCGAAGTCCGAACCGTTAATGCCTTCAATATTCAACAGCCGTGTGGTACCAAAGCCAGTGTCCTGTGCGGTTGAAAGGCGCAGGTCAACGGTCACGCCGGAGGTCGCATTGCGGTAATCCACCACGTCCATCCCACCGGTGTTGCTCCAGGTGTCGTAGTCGGAATGGGTATTCCAGCCGCCGGAGCCGTTGTAGGTATAGGTGCCATCTTCTGCAATGAAGGTGTCGTTATACCCGGTCCCGGTGATTGTCCCGCTGTGGCCGCCGGTCGCCGCTTCGGCCGTCAGGACGTAGCCCTCTTTGCCGTTGCCCGCGTCCAGACCGCTCCAGGTGACGTTATCCGACACACCGTTGGTGATCTTCACAATCTCTGCCGAGTAGGTTTCATTCGGATCCAGACCGTAGAAGCTCACCAGCGCAGAGGTATCGTTCGACCCGATACCGGACTGGGCGTTGATGATCTGCGAGGCCACCAGCACGCCTGCGGCGTTATACAGGTTGACCGTGTTGCCGTAGTAAGCGTTGATACCCTCGCTATCGACAATGTGCAGATGCATCGCGGTGCCGTCCGCAATGGTTTTGCTGTTCTGAACCAGCACCACCTTGCCGTTCTGCTGAGACACCAGCAGATCCTTCGCGCCGTCCCAGTTGTAGTCCACCGCGGCCACGCCGGTAGCGTAGGCGATACCGGATGCCAGCTGGCTGGAGGTCCAGGTGGAACCGTACCCGTTGTTGGTGAACAGGGTCGCCGTTTGTGACGCGCCGTAGGTGCTGAGCTTGATGATGTCCATCTGCCCGTCGCCGTTCCAGTCCACCGCCACCGACAGATACCCCGCCGACGCGTTAGAGGCTTCCACCGCGCTCTTGGTGGTTGAGAGCTTCCCGGTGCCGTCGTTGTAGTAGATCACCCCGCCGTTGTTGTTGTAGCTGCTGCCCAGGTACAGATCCATGTAGCCATCGCCGTTGAAGTCTGCCCACGTCATGGACGCCGCCGTGGTGGTGTTCGCGGCGTTGACCACAAACACGTTGGTCAGGTTCTGGCCGATAGAGAGCGTGCCGTTGCCGTTGTTGTTGATTACGGTTAACGAGTACGCGCCGCTGCGGTTGGTGTGCTGAACAATATCCACCGTGCCGTCGTTGTTCAGGTCAACGCCGGAGATTTCACGCATGGTGGTGAATTGTCCCCAGAAACCTGCGCCGCCGTTGGTGCCGTCCGGCGACAGTACCCCGTTGTTGTTGATCAGGTACGTAATGGAGTCTGCACCCGCATCGCCGTAGGCCAGATCCAGATAACCATCACCGGTTTTGTCGTACGCAATCACGCCGCCGTACCAGATGGTAGTGCCCATTCCCAGCTGGCTGGCGTTATAGGTGCTACCATCGTAGGTCCACATCACCTGCGTGGATCCCGCGTAGGTGTTCTCCGTGGCGAAAATGTCCTGCGTGCCGTTACGGTCAAAGTCAGCGGCGGTCTGGCTCACCACGTAGTAATTACGGGTGTTGGTCAGCGTATTTCCGGCATAGGTCGAGCTATCGCTGCTGGAGTAAGACTGGCCGTTCGCAATGATATTCCACAGACCGCTGCTGTTCATGCCAAGGGTCATGGTGGAGTTGTTGCTGTTCCCCGCCGTGGTTGCCCAGTCGGTATTCACCGTGGTGGTGTCAATCACCAGACTGCCGGTGGTCGTCCCGGTGGTATTGCCGTTACCCGCGCTGCTCTTCACCTGCGCCGTCACGCTGTAGCTCGCGACGTTCAGTGCATCGCTGTCCGGGATCTGCAGATACCAGGTGTTGTGATCCGGATCGACCACCACCGCACCGCCCGTCTGGGAGGTGTAGGTTTTCCCGTTCACCGTCACCACCAGATACTCACCGTTCACCAGATCGGCGGAGACGGTCCCGCTGACGATCGGCGTGGTATCTGACGTGGTCTGCGCGGTAATCGCCGCCGTGGTGGTCGGTATGCTGGTATCCACGCTCAGCACAAAGCCGTCCGATTCCGTATAGTTACCGGCCTTGTCGGTGACACGCACAATGTAGGTGTGATTGCCATCGCTCAGGCCGTTATCCTGGAAGGACCAGCTTGCGCTGCCGTTCATGGTCACCTGGCCGAGCAAGACGCCATCGCGGTAAAGCTGGACGATCTCGCCGTCGTCCGGGGCGCGGTTGAGCGTCCCGTTGATCACCGGTGAGTTATCGTCAGTGGCGACCGAGCTGCCAAAGGTGCCCGTACGTTCCCCTTCAACGTCGGTATAGCTCACGACCGTTCCCACCGTGTCTGGCGGCGTGGTATCCACTGTCACCACCTGCGACGCGGTAGAGCCCACGTTACCCGCCTGGTCGATGATCCGCACCTGGTAGGTGTAATCGCCGTCCGCCAGATCGCGGGTATCGGTGTAGCTCCAGCGCTGGTTGGTGACCGTGGCGTCAGACCAGGTATTCCCGCCGTCGAGGCTTATCTGCACGCGCTCGTCGTTTGCCAGCGCGTTGCCCAGCGAGCCGTTAATGGTCAGCGTGGTGTCCATAGTGATGAAATCACTCCCGGACTGACCGGTATCTTCGCTGATGCTGTCGATGGTGATGCCATACTGCGGCGCCTGAGTATCCACCGTCACCGCCTGCGAGGTGGTTGCCCCGACGTTACCCGCCTGGTCAATCACCCGCACCTGGTAGTTATGGCTACCGTCGGTCAGGGTACGCGTATCACTGTAGCTCCACTGGGTCCCGCTCACGGTGGCATACACCCAGGTGGTGCCGCCATCCATGCTCACCTGAACGAACTCACCCGCCCCCAGCTCTGCGCCAAGCGTGCCGTGCAACGTGTACGAGGTCGAACTGGTCAGGAAGTCATTGTTGTCAAACCCGGTGTCGACGGTAATGTTATCCACGGTCACCGTAATCGCCGCATCCGGGGCGACCGTATCAACGGTCACCTGCTGATGAGCGCTGGCCCCCACGTTGCCCGCCGCATCCACCACGCGAACGTAGTAGTCATAGGTCTGGTTCCCGAGCGTGCGGCTGTCGACGTAGTACCAGCTGTTGCCGGTCACAATCACGTTCTGCCAGGTGACGCCGCCGTCGATGCTGATCTGGGCGTACTCGCCGTCAGCCAGCGTCGCGCCGAGCGAGCCGTGCAGCGTCAGGGACGTATCGTTGGTGATAAAGTCGCTGCTGCTCAGGCCGGTATCGTCGCTGATGCGGTCGATGGCGATGGTTTTGCTGGCGTCCGGCGCGACGGTATCAATGGTCACTACCTGGCTGGTGGTGGCGCTGATATTCCCCGCGTCGTCAATTACGCGCAGCTGGTAGTTGTAATCTCCGTCGGCCAGCGTGCGGCCATCGACATACGTCCAGCTCAGCCCGCTGACGCTGACGTCGGTCCAGGTCAGACCGCCGTCGAGGCTGATCTGCGCGTGGTCACCGCTGCCCAGCGCCGCGCCGAGCGTCCCTTTCAGGCTGATCTGGTTGTCGCTGGTGATGAAGTCACTGTCGGACAGGCCGGTATCCTGGGAAACGGAATCCACGGTAATGGTCGTTGCCGCCGGTTTCGTCAGATCAATGACCACGTCCTGGCTGTCCGTTGACCCCACGTTGCCCGCGTTATCAATCACCCGCACCTGATACTGATAGGTCCCGTCGGTCAGGGTGCGGCCGTCCGTATAACGCCATGTGGTGCCGGTCACGGTCAGGTCAATCCAGGTTGCCCCACCGTCGAGGCTGATCTGCGCCTTCTCGTTATTGCCGAGCTGCGCGGTCAGCGAGCCGTTGACAACGACCTGAGCGTCGTTGGTGATGAAATCACTCGCGCTCAGGCCAGTGTCGTTTTGCAGAGAATCAATGCTGATGCCCATCGACGGCGCGGTGAGATCCACGGTGACGCTGTGGTTATCGCTGCCGCTGTTGCCGATGGTGTTGCTGACCTGCGCGTTAATGACGTACGAACCGCCGTCCGCCAGCGCGGTCACGTCTGCGCTTCCGACCGTATAGCGCCAGGTGCCGTCATTCTGAACGGTCGCCGTGTAGGTTTTACCGTTCAGCGTGATGGTCACCGTCTGGCCCGCAGGCGCGTCGGTGGTGCCGCTGATGACCAGCGGCGTGCCGTGTTCGGCGGCGCTGACAATGTCATCTTCCGCAAAGGTGTTGATGGTGATAGCTGGGACGTCACCGTTCAGCGTTACGTCGTGCGTTGCGCTGCCAGGGTTACCCGCTTTATCACTCACCGTGGCGGTAATCGCGTACTGCCCGTCACTCAGGCCGAGGAAGTCACGGCCCGGCACGAAGACCGACCACGATCCGTCTGCCCCGACGGTGGCCTGATAGCTGTGCCCATTGAAGGAGACGGTCACCGTCTGGCCCTGTTCCGCCGTGGTGGTACCGCTGATGGTCTGGCCCGCCAGCTGCTCGGCATTGTTAACGATGTCGTCATCGGCCACGGTGCTGATGGTCACGGTCGGCGCGACGGTATCCACCGTTAAGGTGTGCGTCGTCTGACCGCTGTTCCCGGCTTTGTCGTTGACCGAGGCGGTCAACGTCAGCGCCCCCTGGCTCAGCGCGGCCAGATCCGCCGCGGGTACGTCCAGCGTCCAGGTGCCGTCGTTGGCCACGGTAGCGGTATAGGTTTTGCCGCCCAGCGTCACGGTAACGGTCTGGCCGGCCTCGGCGCTGGAGGCACCGTGAACCGTCAGCGGCTGCTGCGCTTCTGCCGCGTTCAGCACATCGTCACCCGACAGCGTCGCAATGCTTACCACCGGCGCGGTGGTATCTACGCTGATATCGTGCGTTGCCGAGGCGCTGTTACCCGCGCTGTCCTGCGCCGAAACAGACACCTGATAGCGTGCGCCATCGGCCAGTGCGCCTACGTCGGCGGCCGGGACGGTAGTCGTCCAGGTGCCGTCGCTCTGAATCGTGGCGGTGTAGGTCTTGCCGTTCAGGGTCACGGTCACCTGCGTACCGCTGGCAAACTGGGCGCTGGAGCCATTAATCACCAGCGCGTTACCCGCTTCTGCCGCGTTGATAACGTCATCGCCGCTGAGGGTATTTACCGTCAACGCCACGGAGGCGGTGTTGACCACCACGTCGTGCGTCTGGGTGCTGCTGTTGCCCGCGCTGTCGGTAATGGTTGCGCTCAGCGTCACTGTGCCGTCGCTCAGCGCGGAAATCACGCTGGCCGGCACGCCCACGCTCCAGTTGCCGCTGGCGTCAACGGTGGTGGTGTACTGGTTCGAACCCAGCGTAATGACCACTTTATCCCCGACGTTCGCGCCGGTTGCCGTGCCGCTGACGATCTGCGCCTGTCCGTGTTCCACGCTGTTGATCACGTCATCGCCCGCCACAACGTTAACGCTGACGGTCGGTGGCGTGGTATCAAGCGTAATCGCTTTACCCGCGCTGCCCGGGTTACCCGCCGCGTCGCTCACGCTGACCTGCACGGTATAGCCGTTATCCGCCAGTGCGGAGAGATCGGTGCCCGGCACGTTGACGCTCCAGATACCGCCCTGCTGCACCTGCACGGTGTAGCTCTTACCGCCCAACGTCACGGTAACCGTCTGCCCGGCTTCCGCGGTGGTGGTACCGGAGATAGCCACGCCTGCGGACGCTTCGCTGGCGTTGATCACGTTATCGCCCGCGACCGTATCAATGGTGACGGCTGGCGCGGTGGCATCCACGCTGTACTCGCGACCCGCAGAGGCGCTGTTGCCGTTCACGTTAGTCACGCTCACCTGCACGCTGGCATCGCCGTCTTTGAGGCCCGCCAGATCTGCGGAAGGCACGGTAGCCGTCCAGTTGCCGTCGGCATCCACTTTCGCGGTGTACGTCTTCCCGGCGAAGGTGATGGTAACGGTCTGGTTTTCCTCAACGTTCGACGTGCTGCCTGAAAGCACCAGATCCACACCTTTCTCCGCCGCGTTAATCACGTCGTCGGTAGCAATCGCATCAATGCTGATGGCGACCGCGGCCAGATCCACGTTCACATCGTGGCTGATGGAGACCGGGTTACCCGCGGTGCTTTGGCCTGCCACGGTAATGGTGACCGTGCCTGCTGCCAGCGCACCCACGTCTGCCGCCGGGATTGCCGCGCTCCAGGTACCGTCTGCCAGCACGGAGGCGGCGTACGTTTTGCCGTTGACGGTCACGGTAAGCGTGGTTCCCACCGCCAGCCCGTCGCTGGAACCGGTGACGATCAGGTTCTGACCGTGTTCGATGCTGTTGATCACGTCGTCACCCGCGACGGTATCAACGCGCAGGCCCGGCAGGTTAGCGTCTATAACGATTTCGCGCTCGCCCGCCCCGGTATTGCCATGACCGTTGGTCACGGTCGCTGACACCGTCAAATCGCCGTTGCCCAGCGCCGTCAGAACAGACTCCGGCACGTTCACGGACCAGGTCAGATCGTTCTGCACCGTCGCGGTGTAGCTGTTGCCGCCAAGGGTCACGGTAACGATATTGCCCGCCTCCGCGTTCGTCACGCTGCCGCTGATGGTCTGGCCTGAAGCCACTTCCGCCGCGTTAATAATGTTATCGCCCGCCACGGTGTTGATAGTGACCGTTGGCAGCGCGGTATCCACCAGCAGGTTCGCGGTGTTGCTGACGCTGTTGCCCACGCCGTTGGTCGCCGTCGCGCTCAGGGTGTAATTGGCCTGACCGAGACCCGCCAGATCTGCCGCCGGAACGGTCAGGCTCCAGCTGCCGTCCGCCGCCGTGGTGGCGGTGTACTGCTTGCCGTTCAGGGTCACGGTGACCACGGTACCTTCTGCCAGGTTGGCGCTGGTGCCGCCGACGCTCAGGTCCTGGCCTTTCTCCACCGCGTTCAGCACGTTGTCGCCGCTGAGGGTGTTGAAGCCGACCGACGGCAGGCCGGTATCGACGGCCACGTTATGGCTGCCGGTGCCGGTATTGCCTGCGGCATCGGTGACTGACGCCGTGACGGTTACGGTGCCGTCGCTGAGGCCGGAAATCACGCTCGCCGGTACGCCCACGCTCCAGTTGCCCGCCGCGTCCAGCACGGTGATGTACGTCTGGCCGCCGAGGGTAACGGTGACCTTATCGCCCGCTGCCGCCCCGGTGGCGGAACCGCTGATAATCTGCGCCTGAGCGTGCTCCGCGATGTTAATCACGTCGTCGCCCGCCACGGTGTTGATGGTGACCGCTGGCACGGTGATATCTACCGTCAGGTTATGGTCAACGGAAGCAGGGTTACCCGCTTTGTCGCTCACGGACGCGGTCACGGTCACGCTGCCGTCGCCGAGCGCCGCAACATCCGCCGCCGGAACGTTCAGCGTCCAGCTGCCGTCCGCGCTGACGGTTGCGGTGTAGTCTTTACCGTTCAGGCTAACGGTCACCGTCTGGCCCGCCTCGGCGGTGCTGGTGCCGGACACGGTCAGATCGCTCCTCGCTTCGGCCGCATTGAGAATGTCGTCACCCGCGATCGTGTTGATGGTCACGGACGGCGCGGTGGCGTCCACGCTGTACTCGCGGCCCGCCGAGGCGCTGTTGCCGTTAACGTTAGTGACGCTCACCTGCACGCTGGCGTCGCCGTCCTTAAGGTGTGCCAGATCCGCGGACGGTACGGTATACGTCCAGTTGCCGCTGTCATCAACGGTAGTGGTGTAGATCTTGCCGTTCAGGCTCAGGGTCACGGTCTGCCCGGCTTCCACGTTGGTGGTCGCACCGGACAGCACCAGATCTGCCCCTTTCTCCGCCGCATTGATCACGTCGTCGGTGGCGATGGCGTTGATGCTGATGGCAACGGTCGACAGATCCACCGTCACGTCGTGGCTGATGCTAATCGTGTTACCCGCCGCGCTGTCGCCGGTGACGCTGATTTTCACGCTGCCTTCCGGCCACGCGCTCACGTCGGCAGACGGGATCGCCGCGCTCCAGGTGCCGTCCGCCAGCACCGTAGCCGCATAATCTTTGCCGTTAACGGTGACGGTCAGCGCCGTGCCCGCCGCCAGTCCGTCGCTGGATCCGGTGACGATCAGGTTTTGCGCATGTTCGATGCTGTTGACCACGTCGTCGCCCGCGACGGTATCGACGCGCAGGCCCGGCAGGTTAGCGTCTATAACGATTTCGCGTTCGCCGGAACCGGTGTTGCCGTGGCCGTTGGTCACGGTCGCCGTCACGCTCAGGCTGCCGTTGCCCAGCGCGGTCAGCACGTCAGACGGTACGTTTACGGACCAGCTCAGATCGTTCTGTACCGTCGCGGTGTAGGTATTGCCGCCAAGGGTGATGGTCACGGTGTTACCCGCTTCGGCATTCGCCACGGTACCGCTCAGGGTTTGCCCGGCCGCCACTTCCGCCGCGTTAATAACGTTATCGCCCGCCACGGTGTTGATGGTGACGGTCGGCAGCGCAGTATCCACCAGCAGGTTCGCGGTGTTGCTGACGCTGTTGCCCACGCCGTTGGTCGCCGTCGCGCTCAGGGTGTAGTTGGCCTGACCGAGACCCGCCAGATCTGCCGCCGGAACCGTCAGGCTCCAGCTGCCGTCCGCCGCCGTGGTGGCGGTGTACTGCTTGCCGTTCAGGGTCACGGTGACCACGGTGCCTTCTGCCAGGTTGGCGCTGGTGCCGCTGACGCTCAGGTCCTGGCCTTTCTCCACCGCGTTCAGCACGTTGTCGCCGCTGAGGGTGTTGAAGCCGACCGACGGCAGGCCGGTATCGACGGTCACGTTATGGCTGCCGGTGCCGGTATTGCCTGCGGCATCGGTGACTGACGCCGTGACGGTTACGGTGCCGTCGCTAAGGCCGGAAATCACGCTCGCCGGTACGCCCACGCTCCAGTTGCCCGCCGCGTCCAGCACCGTGGTGTACGTCTGGCCGCCGAGGGTGACGGTGACCTTATCGCCCGCTGCCGCCCCGGTGGCGGAACCGCTGATAATCTGCGCCTGAGCGTGCTCCGCGATGTTAATCACGTCGTCGCCCGCCACGGTGTTGATGGTGACCGCTGGCACGGTGATATCTACCGTCAGGTTATGGTCAACGGAAGCAGGGTTACCCGCTTTGTCGCTCACGCTCGCGGTCACGGTCACGCTGCCGTCGCCAAGCGCCGCAACATCCGCCGCCGGAACGTTCAGCGTCCAGTTGCCGTCCGCGCTGACGGTTGCGGTGTAGTCTTTACCGTTCAGGCTTACGGTCACCGTCTGGCCCGCCTCGGCGGTGCTGGTGCCGGACACGATCAGGTCACTCTTCGCTTCGGCCGCATTGAGAATGTCGTCACCCGCGATCGTGTTGATGGTCACGGACGGCGCAGTGGCGTCCACGCTGTACTCGCGGCCCGCCGACGCGCTGTTGCCGTTCACGTTAGTGACGCTCACCTGTACGCTGGCGTCGCCGTCTTTCAGACCTGCCAGATCGCCCGCTGGCACCGTGGCGGTCCATTTACCCTCAGCATCCACCGTGGCGGTATAATTCTTGCCGCCAAAGGTAATGGTGACGGTCTGGTTTGCTTCCACGTTCGAGGTGGTGCCGGAGAGCACCAGATCCGCGCCCTTCTCGGCCGCGTTAATCACATCGTCTGAAGCGATGGCATCAATGCTGATGGCAACGGTCGCCAGGTCCACCGTCACATCGTGATCAATGGAAACCGGATTACCCGCACCGTTCTGGCCTGCCACGGTAACGGTCACCGTGCCTGCCGCCAGGGCACCCACGTCCGCCGCCGGGATCGCCGCACTCCAGGTGCCGTCAGCCAGGACGGTCGCCGGGTAGGTTTTATTGTTCACGGTGACGGTCAGCGCCGTGCCCGCCGTCAGCCCGTCGCTTGTACCCGTAATAATCAGGTTTTGATTATGTTCGATGCTGTTGATCACATCGTCGCCCGCGACGGTATCGACGCGCAGCCCAGGCAGGTTAGCGTCGATAGTGATATCGCGCTCAGCGGAGCCGCTGTTACCCACGCCGTTGGTTACGCTGGCAGATACGGTCAACTCGCCGTTGCCCAGCGCTGTCAGTTCGGCTTGCGTCACGTTAACGGACCAGGTGAGATCGCTCTGGACCGTCGCGGTATACGTTTTGCCTCCGAGAGTCACGGTAACCGTGTTGCCTGCTTCGGCATTGACTACCGAGCCGCTGATGCTCTGGCCTGCCGCCAGTTCAGCCGCGTTAATGACGTCATCGCCCGCCACGGTGTTGATAATGACACCCGGCAGAACGGACTCGACATTCACGGTATGAGAGGTACCGGTGCTGTTGCCAACGCCGTCCGTTGCTGACGCGGTAACGGTGTAAAGCGCTTCACCCAGTTGACCAACCTGATCCGCCGGAACCGTGGTCGTCCATTTACCGTTAGCGTCCACCGTTGCGCCGTACGCTTTGCCGTTGAGCATCACGGTCACCGCCGCGCCTGCCGCCAGGCCGGAAGCCGTACCGGAGATCGTCAGATCCTGGGTTTTCTCTGAACTGTTGATCACATCGTCACCGGAAACGGTGTCAATGGTCAGCACCGGCGCGCTCAGGTTTACCTCCACGCTGTGTGTGGTGCTGTTACTGTTGCCCGCTTTATCGGTCAGCGCCGCGGTGATGGTGTAATCTCCCGCGGTCAACGCGGTCACATCCGCCGCCGGTACGCCCACGCTCCAGTTGCCGGAGGCATCCAGAGTGGCTGTGTATGATTTATTGTTGATCGTCACGGTGACCACATCACCCGCCGCCGCGCCGGACACAGAACCGGTGACAATCAGCGCCTGCGCATGTTCGGCGCTGTTGATCACATCGTCGTCGGATACGGTGTGGATGGTCAGCTGTGGAACGGTGGTATCAACCAGCACGTCGCGATCGGCGGAGGCCGGGTTGCCCGCTTTATCCGCGACGGCGGCGCTGACGGTGTAGTTACCGTCAGCAATCGCGCCCAGATCCGCAGACGGCACGGTTACGCTCCAGCTGCCGTTTGCCGCTACGGTGGTGGTGTAGTCTTTACCGTTCAGCGTGACCGTCACCGTCTGGCCCGCTTCGGCGTTGGTCACGCCATTAATGACCAGATCCTGCTGCGCTTCGGCCGCATTGATGATGTTGTTGTCGCTGATGATGTCAATCGAGACCGTCGGCGCCGTCGCGTCCACGCTGTACTCACGGCCAGCTGACGCGCTGTTGCCGTTCACGTTGGTCACGCTCACCTGTACGCTGGCGTCGCCGTCTTTCAGGCTGCCCAAATCGGCAGACGGTACGGTGGTCGTCCAGTTGCCGCTGGCATCGACAGTCGCGGTGTACGACTTGCCGCCGAAGGTGATGGTGACGGTCTGGTTAGCTTCCACATTGGTGGTGGAACCGGACAGGACCAGGTCCGCGCCTTTTTCCGTCGCGTTAATCACGTCGTCGGTGGCAATCGGGTTAATGCTGATGGCGACTGCGGCCAAATCTACCTTCACGTCGTGGCTGATGGTGACCGGCGTGCCCGCCGTGCTCTGGCCGTTAACCGTTACGGTGACCGTGCCTGCGCCCAGCGCGCTAACGTCTGCCGCCGGGATCGCCGCCGCCCAGGTGCCGTCTGCCAGCACGGTTGCCGCGTAGGTTTTTCCGTTGACGGTTACCGTGAGTGCCGAACCGGCTGCCAGGCCATCGCTTGACCCGGTGATAATCAGATTTTGCGCATGTTCGATGCTGTTAATCACATCGTCGCCCGCGACGGTATCGACGCGCAGACCGGGCAGGCTGGCATCGATGGTGATGTCGCGCTCGCCGGTGCCGGTATTGCCATGGCCGTTGGTGACGCTGGCGGACACCGTCAGATCGCCGTTACCGATGGCGGTTAAGACCGTGGACGGTACGTTGACCGACCAGCTCAGGTCGTCCTGTACCGTGGCGGTGTAGATGTTGCCACCGATGGAAATAGTGACAGTGTCACCGCTAACTGCCCCGCTCACTTTCCCGCTCAGGGTCTGGCCTGCGGCGACCTCTGCCGCATTAATCACATCATCCGTGGCGACAGGATTAATGGTCACCACCGGGAGCGCGCTGTCGACCACAACGCTGTGGCTGGTACTCGCGCTGTTACCTGCCGCGTCGGTCACGTTTGCCGTCACGGCGTAGCTCGCTTCGCCCAGCGCCGAGACGTTTGCCGCCGGTACGGTGACGCTCCAGTTGCCGCTGGTGTCCGTGATGGCGGTGTAACTGATGCCGTTCAGGGTCACCGTAATGGTGGTGCCGTCCGGCTGGTTACTGCTGCCGGAAACCAGCAGATCCTGGCCTTTTTCGGCCGCGTTGATCACGTCGTCAACCGCCAGGGTATTGATGGCAATCACCGGCGCGGTCAGGGAGACCTCAACGTCATGCGTTGCGGTGGTGCTGTTACCCGCTTTATCGGTGAGTGTCGCCGCGATCGTCTGGTTGCCGTTCACCAGCGTGCCCACGTCCGTTGCCGGAACGCCCACGCTCCAGCTCCCGGACGCATCCAGCATTGCGGTGTAGTCTTTCCCGTTCAGGGTCACCGTGATGACATCGCCCGCCTGCGCGCCCGTCACCTTACCGGAGACGATCAGCGCCTGACCGTGCTCAGCAATGTTCACGATGTCATCGCCCGCGACGATGTTGAAGCTAATCTGTGGCACGGTGGTATCCACCAGAACGGAGGCATCCGCGCTTGTCGGGTTACCGGCTTTATCGGAAACCGATGCCGTGACCGTGGCGTTACCGTCGCTGATGCCTGCCAGATCCGCCGCCGGCACGTTGAGTGTCCAGCTGCCGTCCGCCTGCACCTGCGCGGTGTACTGCTTGCCGTTGAACGAGACCGTCACCGTCTGGCCGGCTTCGGCCGTGGTGGAGCCGCTCAGGGTCAAATCCTGCCCCGCCTCAGCCGCGTTGAGCATATTGTCATTGCTGATGGTGTTGATGCTGACCGTTGGCGCAGTGGTATCGACGCTGAATTCCTGCGCGGACGATGCCGCGTTGCCGTTCGCGTTGGTGACGTTAACCTGCACGCTGGCGTCGCCGTCTTTCAGGCCGCTCAGATCGGCTGCCGGTACGGTATACGTCCAGTCGCCGTTGGCGTCCACGGTCGTGGTCCAGGTTTTACCCGCAAAGGTAATGGTCACGGTCTGACCCGCTTCCACATTGGAGGTGGTGCCGGAAAGCAGCAGATCCTGACCTTTTTCCGCCGCGTTCAGCACATTATCGTCGGTCACGTTGCTGATAGTGATGGCGACAGGCGCGAGATCGACATCCACAACGGTGCCAATATTCACCGGGTTGCCGGAGGTATCCTGTGCGCTTGCCTTGATATCGAGCGAACCGTCCGCCCACTGCGACACATCCGCGGCCGGGATCGCCGCCTTCCAGGTGCCGTCCGCCAGCACGGTGGCGAAATAGTTGCTGCCGTTAATGGTTACCGTGACGGTGCTGCCCGCGACCAGATCGGTGCTGGAGCCGGACACAATCAGGTTTTGACCGTGTTCGATGATGTTAATCACGTCATCGCCCGCCACGGTGTCAATACGCAGTCCAGGAAGCTGGGCGTCGATGGTGAAGTCCAGAGAGGATGAGCCGGTATTACCGTGGGCGTTGGTGACGCTGGCTGACAGCGTCAAATCGCCATTGCCGAGCGCGGTTAACTGGCCCTCGCTTAACGGCAGGCTCCAGGTGAGATCGTCCTGCACGGTGGCCGTGTATGTCTGGCCGCCAAGGATAATCGTGACAGTGTCACCTGGCGCCGCGTGAGTCACTTTACCGGTCAGGGTTTGCCCTGCCGCAACCTCCGCTGCGTTAACGATATTATCGCCCGCCAGGGTATTGATCGTCACAACCGGCAGCGAACTGTCCACCAGCACATCGTGACTTGCAGAGGCGCTGTTGCCCACGCTGTCGGTCACGTTCGCCGTCACGGTGTAATGCGCTTCGCCCAGCGCACCTACCGCCGTCGCCGGTACGGTGACGCTCCAGTTACCGCTGGCATCGGCAATAGCCGTGTAGTCGATGCCGTTCAGGGTGACGGTGATACGGGTTCCTTCCGGCTGGTTGCTGGTACCGGAGAGTTGCAGATCCTGACCTTTCTCGGTCGCATTGATCACGTCATCTGCTGCCAGGGTATTAATACCGATGACCGGCGTCACGGTATTCACCACCACATCCAGCGAACTGCTTCCGGTATTACCGGACCTGTCGGTCACGGAGACGTCGATGGTCCAGGTACCGTCGGCCAGCCCCTGCACCACGGACGCTGGCAGACCGAGGCTCCAGTTGCCCGCCGCATCCACCACGGTGGTGTAATCCACATTGTTGATGGTGATGGTCACCCGGTCGCCCGCTGCCGCGCCGGTCACGGAGCCGCTCAGGATCTGCGCCTGAGAATGGGCAAGCTGATTAATGGTGTTGGTGGCGGTGACAAAGTCGTTGATGGTCACCTGCGGCACGGTTGCGTCTACCAGACCGACGCGATCGGCGCTGCTGGTGTTACCCGCCACGTCGCTCACGCTGGCCGTCACGGTCACGATACCGTCGGCCAGAGCGCCAACGTCAGCCGCCGGAACGCTCAACTGCCAGGTACCGTCCGTCTGGACCGTGGTCTGGTACGTTTTGCCGTTCAGCGTTACGGTGACCGTCTGGCCCGATTCTGCCGTGCTGCTGCCGCTTAAAACTAAATCCTGCTGCGCTTCGGCCGCATTAATGATGTTATCCGCGGTCAGGTTATCGAGGGTAATCGCTGGCGGCAGGGTATCCACCGTGACCACGCGCGACGCGTCGGCACTGTTACCGTTGATGTTGGTGACGCTGACGCTCACCTGTGCGCGACCGTCGATCAACGTGTCCATCGCGCTGGCCGGTACGGTCAGGCTCCAGGAGCCATCCTGCTGCACCTGGGCGGTGAAGGTCTGGTCGGCAAATTTCACCACCACGGTCTGCCCCGCTTCCACGCCCTGCGTCTGGCCGGACAGGGTTAAATCGCTGCCTTTTTCTGTCGCGTTGAGCATGTCATCGCTGGAGACGGTATCAATGGTGACCGCCACGGCGTTGAGGTCGAGTTCAATCGGGTGTTCTGCCGAAACGGTGTTGTTCCAGGCATCTTTCGCGCTGACGTTGACCGTCACCTCGCCCGCCGTCCAGGCCTGGAGATCCGCCGCCGGAACGCCAATCTGCCAGTTGCCGCTGGCGTTAACCGCGGTGACGTACTCGACGTTATTGATGGTAACGACAATCTGTGTGCCCGCAGCCAGATGGGTGCTGGCACCGGTGACGGTCAGATCGTGCTGCTGTTCGATGGCGTTGATCACGTCATCGCCGGAAATGGTGTTCACGCGCAGACCCGGCAACTGAGCGTTAATGTTGATATCACGCTCGCCGGTGCCGGTATTACCGTGCCCGTTGGTTACCGATGCGGTGAAGGCTAAATCACCATCGCCGAACGCCTGAAGATCCGCCGACGGAATGGTGACGCTCCAGGTGAGATCGCTGCCTACCGTGGCGCTGTAGCTCTTACCGCCCACGGTAACAGACACCGTATCGCCCGCCGCCGCGCCGGTAACGCGACCGCTGAGGGTTTGATCCACGCCCGCTTCGGCGTTATTGACCAGGTTGTCGCCTGCAAAGGTGTTGATAATGACCTGCGGCAGCACGGTATCCACCAGCAGATTCGCTTCGGCAGAACCGCTGTTGCCCACGCTGTCGGTGCCGCTAACGGTAACGGTGTAAAGCGTGTTCGCCAGATTCAACACGTCGGAAACCGGCACCTGGATGGACCAGATACCGTTTTCGACGGTGGCCGGATAATTCACGTTATTCAGCGTGACGGTGATGGCGCTGCCGTCAGGCAGATTGCTGGTGCCGGACAGGCTCAGCGGCTGCATCGCCTCCTGGGCATTCAGCACGTTATCCTGGCTGATGGCGTCAATCGTGAATTCCGGCGGGTTGCCGCTCAGCGTGATGCCGTGCGTGGCGCTGCTGGTGTTGCCTGCCGCATTGGTCACGGACACCGAAAGGGTGTGGTGGCCTTCTCCCAGCGCACCCACAACGGACGCCGGGACGCCTACGCTCCAGCTGCCGTCTGCCAGCACCACGCCGGTGAAGGTCTTACCGCCCACGGTCACGGTCACCACATCGCCTGCGGCGGCACCGCTCGCCTGGCCGGAGATAATCTGTGCCTGGCCCTGCTCGCTGGTATTGAGAATATCATCGCCCGCCACGGTGTGAATGGTAATGACCGGCGCCGCAGTATGAACCGAGAAATCTGCCGTCGCTGATGTACCGTTACCCGCTTTGTCACTGACGTTCACCGTCAGGGTGTGGTTGCCCTCACTGAGAGCCTGCACCTCGCTGGCGGCAAGCGTGACGGACCAGGTGCCATCGTTGCCCACCGTGGCGTTATAGTTTTTGCCATTCAGCGTTACCGTCACAATTTGTCCGGCTTCCGCGTTGGTTTTACCGGTCAGCGTCAGCGGCTGGTTGTGCTCGGCGGCATTGATGATATTGTCCTGCGCGAGCGTATCGACAGAGAGCGTTGGCGCAGCAGTATCCACGCCAATCGTCTGGCTTCCGCTCACGGTATTCCCCGCCGCGTCTTTGCCGCTGACGTTGACCGTCCAGGTGCCATCGCCCAGTGCCTGCGCGTCTGCCGCTGGCACTTTTACGCTCCACGCGCCGTTGGCCCCCACTTCCGCCGTGTAGGTTTTACCGTTCAGCGTCACGGAAACGTCGGTTCCCTTCGCCAGATGCTGGCTGCTGCCGGACAGCGTAAAACCGGCAGACTGCTCGCTGGCGTTTATCACGTTGTCACCCGCCGTTGTCGCCAGCGTAATGGAGGCCTCGGCCGTGGAGACGGTTACCGTGATGCTGCCTGCAGAGGTGGTTTTGCTGCCGTCGATCTGCACGACCGACCACGTATGCTCTCCGTCAGACTGGGTCGGGAGTTTCACCGTCCAGGTGCCGTCTTTACCCACCATCGCGCTGGCAATGGTGCTTCCGCTGCTGTCTTTGATCTGAATGGTCGCGCCCGGTTGGCCGCTACCGCTAAAGGTCGGGGTGTTATCGTCCGTGATCGCGTTCGCGCTCAGCACACCCTGCTTGTCACCCACCTTGTCCGACAGCAAAAAGGTCGGCGTGGCACTTTCCACTTCTTTGGTATTATCAATGACTTTCGTTTTCGTTTCGCCGTCACCACCGTTGGCCAGCAGCGCCCCGATGGCGCCACCGCCTAAGGCAGCACCCGCAATCCAGCCCCACGGCGCATCGCTCAGGACACTTTCCTGCTCAAGGAAAGGTTCAATGCTGCTAATGGGTGTGGCCTGGGCGGTTAACTCAGTGACAGCAGCGCCAGACGCTTCCCCGGCATCGGCAAAAGAAATATGCGTCAGTTCCTGATGATCGTTGAATACCAGCTCTGACTGATGATGGGTTTCAGGATCTTCGACAAAATAGTTATTACAGCGAATAACGCTGCCATCTTTCATATAAATGAGAAGGTCTTTACCCTGGCGGACATAACGCACCACATCCTGAGCTGAGCCCTGGATTTCAATCACACTCGGCGATGAAATGGATACCGAGAGATTTCCGTCTCCGGTTAATTTCGTTTTTTCTGCCGTTTTGCGAATGATGACATCAACAACCTTTACGTTACTCATATTCTTCTCCTTGCAGGTGTGCGGATTCCTGTGGATATGTCCACCAGATGGATGTAGCTATCCCTGGGAAAAAACACCCATTATTTTCAGTCTTATTTTGCGCAGCTATGCGCGTCTTTTTTTAACTCAAATCGGGTAATTTTGCGGCAGCGTTTTTCTCTATTCCAATAAGCGACATTAAATTATCAACCGCGGAAGCATAATTAATTGCCGAACTCCACCCATCATACTCAGCGATTATTTTTGCCGACGTGGCCTGCCAGACATCCTGCTCAACGCTAAGCAAATCATTAATGCTCCGCTTGCTCAGGGTGTATTCATTTTTATAAACATCACGGGCACGCAGTGCATTTTCCAGCTGCAGCTTACCGGCTTCCATTCTTCCCCGTGCACCGGTCCAGTCAGCCTGCGCAACGGAGGCTTTTTGCAGAACATCGAAGCGCGCCTGATCAACCATAGAAGAGGCCATAGCCCGTGCGCCTTCTGCCTGACGCACACGTGCGGAGACCGCGCCGCCCTGATAAAGCGGTGCATCAATATTGAGCTGGATCTGGTCGTCCCAGTAAGAACGGTTGTCCGACTCATAACGGGTACGCCCCCCCTTCAGGCTTAAGGTCGGCCAGTGCTGGGACTTCGCCGTTTCCACGCCGTACTGGGCCGAACGCTCCCGGTTCTGCGCCGCTAACACCGTGGGTATCAAGGAGTAATCAATGCGGTTAAGCGAATCAGGCTCAACGGCGAGGTTCGCAGGCACAGGCGAATAAGCGTCAGCCTGCATCCCGGTTAAGACCGCAAGCCTTGCGCGGGCGCTGTTTAAGGCGGCGTTATACTGCGCGACCGTTGCCTGCATGCCAGCAATACGCGTGCGTGTCTGCAGTTCATCGGAAGTGGAGCTCACCCCTGCATCCGCACGCAGTTTTGCCAGTTGCTCAACATTTTTAAGCGCCTGAACGTTGTCCTGTGCCGCCTGGAGCAGATCGGAATAGCGTTTAACTTCCACGTAGCTGAGTGCCGTTTTCTCCGCCACATCAGAGAGCGTACTCATCAGCTGGTAGCGGTAACTATCGCGCTGGGCGGAAGACTGGCTGATGCTGTTATTGGTTTTCCCGAAATCGTACAGCAGCTGGGTCAGGCTAATCCCCCAGGCCGCAGAATTCTTCAGCGATCCGCTGGAATCGGTGGTCTGGCTATGACCCGTGCTCCCGTTCAACGCGATTTGTGGCATCCAGCCGCTACGCGCTTCATCTATTTGCGCCTGACCAATACCTAATTGCGCGGCCTGCTGACTAATTGAGGGATCGCGATCGATAGCAAAAAGAATACTTTCTTTTAAGGTCGTCTTTGCCACTGCGGCAATCCCTGCCTGGTGACTATTGGCATAAGCCGTATTTATGGCGAATGAAATTAATGCCAGTGCTGTTGTAAATCGGCGTAACATAGGCTTTCGCAATATCGTCATTTTTATCTCCCTGACTCTGAGCCAAACTCAGGCAATTACCCAAAAAGAGGTATAGATAATTAGACAAATATCTTCTTTAGCGTCCTCACTGAATTTCAGGTAAAACTCCCCCATACCCATTTCCATTGGAAGTGAGAAAGTCCGTCGTCTTATTTTAATTAAGAATTTACTTATTTCTTAAACTGATTTGCAGCATAACAAAATGTGGTATAGGCCACTACACCCACAATGTTAATGTGGTGTTACAAATAAGAAAAAAGATGGGGTTTCTGGACAAAACCATAAAAAGGGCATTTCAAATGAAACATATAAACCCTCTGTTATTTAAGGAAAATTCCTAATCTGCTCTCTGTACATTTTTGCGTTAATTTCGAAGAGCGTCAGACACAAAGATTTTCAAAGAAGTGTCAATTTAAGTCATTACCGACCTCGCACCAAAATAAAAATCCATTAAAAAACTAAAGTAAGAGATTAATAGCTACTATAAATCTTATTTACAGAGTTTTATTCTATACAATGGTATTATAATGGTTACATAACCCAAATCATTAAATAAAACATAACAATAACACTGTGGTTAACATTCAAAACGGCTTAATGATATCTGCTTAATACAAATGTAATAATCACCTACCGGAATGACTGCACCTCCCGACCGCTTACCCCATTCCCCTGCTTCCCTCTGCGCAAAAATGCTGTATTATGCGAATTATTGCGACATTTTGCAGGAGTGCAGCCATGCACAAGACCGCACGTCAACGTTATGTCCTTGATATTTTGAGCGATCAAGGTCAGGCCAGCATTACTGAGCTGGCAGAAAAGCTGCAGGTTTCAGCAGATACCATCCGTCGGGATCTCACCGACCTGGAAAATCAGGGGCTGGCCCAGAAGAACCACGGTGGCGCTATCGCCCTTAATCTTTCCGCCATGAATCGTCAGGGCCGCAACACGCTGCTGCCTGAAACCAAGCAACGCCTGGGGAAACAGGTCGCGCAGGCGGTTCCAGCCGGTTCCACCCTCTTTCTGGATGCCGGCAGCACGGTGATGGCCGTCGCGACCTTTCTTCAGGGGCCTCACACCGTGATCACCACTTCGCTGGACATCGCCCAGCATTTTAGCGACCGGGAAGACATTGATCTGATCCTGCTCGGCGGGAAATGGGACCCGAAACAGCGCCTGTTTGCCGGAAGCGCCACGTTGTTGTTGCTCTCCCGCTATCGGGCAGATATCGCCATTCTTGGGGCGTGCGCCATTCATGCCGAACTCGGTCTGAGTGCCGGTAAAGAGGCCGATGCTGAGGTGAAACGTGCGATGCTCGCCGCAAGCCATGAACACTGGATCGTGGCCGACCATCTGAAAGTTAACCGCTGTGAACCGTATCTGGTTTCGGGGTTATCCGACATTCATCAACTCTTTTTAGATCGTCCCTGGCCTGAGCTTGGGGACCCTGGCGCATTACAGGTCACCGTATGCGCGCAATAACGTGGAGAAGGTCATGAGTAAAGTTCAAACAATCAACATTGCGCTGATCGGGTATGGATTTGTGGGTAAAACCTTCCATGCTCCGCTGATCCAGTCCGTGGACGGGCTTAGGCTGGCGGTGGTCTCTTCCCGTGATGAAGAGAAGGTAAAACGCGATCTTCCGGATGTGCTTGTGGTCGCGACACCGGAAGAGGCTATTCAGCATCCTGATATCGACGTGGTGGTGATTGCCTCGCCTAACGCCACTCACGCCCCGCTGGCTACGCTGGCCCTGAACGCCGGGAAACATGTCGTCGTGGATAAGCCTTTTACCCTCGACATGAAGGAAGCCCGCGACCTGATCGCGCTGGCGGATGAAAAACAGCTCCTGCTCTCTGTTTTTCATAACCGCCGCTGGGACAGCGATTTCCTCGGCATTAAACAGATTATTGCGCAAGGCACGCTCGGCAAGGTCAAGCACCTGGAGTCGCATATTGATCGCTTCCGTCCGGAAGTCCGCGTGCGCTGGCGCGAGCAGAACGTTCCCGGGAGCGGTCTGTGGTTTGACCTGGGGCCGCACCTGATCGACCAGACGCTACAGCTGTTTGGCCTGCCTGAGTGGGTTCAGGGGAATATCGCGACGCTGCGCGAGGGTGCGGAGATCGACGACTGGGCGCACGTGGTTTTAAATTACCCGGCGCACAAGGTTATTCTGCACGCCAGCATGCTGGTCGCTGGCGGGACGGCGCGCTTTACCGTTCACGGGGATAAAGGCAGCGTGGTGAAGGCCAGAATCGATCAGCAGGAAGCACAACTGCTTGCGGGTGTGATCCCCGGCAGCGAAATCTGGGGAGAAGACAGCGACAGCATGGTGTTCTTCGGGGCAGACGGTGCTACGCAGACCCTTGCCACACCGAAAGGCGACCAGCGCCAGTATTACATCCACGTGCGTGATGCGCTGCGCGGGGAAATCCCCCATCCCGTTCACCCTGTCGAGGCGTTAGCGGTCATGGCTGTGCTGGAAGCGGCGGTGAAATCATCAGAGACCGGGACAACGCAGACGCTGGCGTTAACGGCTGAAGAGCGTGCTCTGCTGCGTTAAAAAACAAGCCGGGTGGCGCTGCGCTTACCCGGCCTACGAGTTTGAGCCGTTTGTAGGCCCGTGCAAGCGAAGCGCCGCCGGGCGAAAAGACTACTGACGCTTTTTCGGCATCATGCGCAGCAGCGTATTGTCTTTCCAGAAATAGTGATGCATTAGCGCCGCCGCCGCGTGCAGACCAATCAAGAAATAGCCGAGATTGGCGAGCGTCTCGTGCCACTCCTTCAGCATATCCACCCGATCAAAATTCCCTTCCGCCGCATGCGGCATCAGCAGGCCAAAGGCAAACCAGTCGTTTCCGCGGTTATACATCATCACAATGCCAATCAGCGGCAGCGCAATAAACAGCAGATAGACGATGAGATGCCCAAGGTGCGACATACCGGTGATCATCGCTTTGGGTTTCGGCTGAATAGGCGGTGCGGGATATTTAAGGCGGATGAGCAATCTCGCCACCATCAGCACCAGCACCGAGATCCCGCAGGAGACGTGGATCATGTTTATCACCGGGCGATCGGTACGCGGGAAAAAGCCTCTAAACTCCATCGCGCAGTAGGCGACGACAACTAACAAAAACACCAGCCAGTGAATCGCAATCTGCAGGCTTGAATATTTAGTACGCATGGGATTTCCTGAAAAAAAACAGTCACTGCGCCAACATAATCTCCTTTCCTTAAAAATTCATTAACTTTTCTGTATGACTTTTCAGTCACTTCCCTGCGGATGAAGTATCTTCAATTGCCGCCCTGTCCGTGATGGTCTAAGCCTGGATGAGTTCAAACTGTCTTATCGACATGTTCACAGGAGAACACAATGAGTAAAATTGGCATTAACGGATTCGGACGCATTGGACGCCTTGTTCTGCGCCGCCTTCTTGAAACTCAGGACAGTAATACTGTCGTCGCCATCAACGACCTCACCTCCCCGAAAGTGCTGGCTTACCTGCTCAGACATGATTCCAACTACGGTGGCTTCCCGTGGAGCGTAGATTTCACTGAAGATGCGCTGATCGTCGACGGTAAGACCATTGCGGTATACGCGGAGAAAGAGGCAAAGCATATTCCATGGAAAACGGCGGGGGTGGATATTGTCGTGGAGTGCACCGGCTTCTACACCTCTGAAGAGAAATCCCGGGCACATCTGGACGCAGGTGCGAAAAAAGTGCTGATTTCGGCACCTGCAGGTGACATGAAAACCATCGTCTATAGCGTGAATGACGACACGATTAACGCCAGTGACACCATTATTTCCGTCGCATCCTGCACCACCAACTGCCTGGCCCCGCTGGCAAAAGCCCTGCACGATGCGTTTGAAATAAAAGTGGGCACCATGACCACCATCCATGCCTATACCGGCACCCAGGCGCTGGTGGATGGACCGCGCGGGAAAGATCTACGCGCCTCGCGGGCAGCAGCTGAGAACATTATTCCGCACACGACCGGTGCGGCAAAAGCCATCGGCCTGGTGATCCCTGCGCTCAGCGGCAAGCTGAAAGGCCACGCGCAGCGCGTGCCGGTAAAAACCGGCTCCGTCACCGAGCTGGTCGCCATTCTTGGCAAGAAAGTTACCGTTGAGGAGATCAACGCTGCGCTGAAAAAGGCGACACAGGGGAATAAATCGTTCGGGTATACCGATGATGAAATTGTGTCGTCAGACGTGATTGGTTCGCACTACGGTTCGGTATTCGACGCCACACAGACGGAGGTGTCGGAAGCGGGAGACCTGCAACTGGTGAAGGCCGTCGCGTGGTATGACAACGAGTATGGTTTCGTGACGCAGCTGGTGCGTACGCTGGATAAATTCGCCGCGCTGTGAAATTCCCCCTCACCCTGACCCTCTCCCCAAAGGGGCGAGGGGATTGCCCCGTGCTCAGATGATTTTACGCGCCACCTTCAGGACCGGATCCTGCTGAAGCTGTTTCCAGGCTTCGGTGACAGCCTCAGGGAATTCGACATGCGCGATAAAATCCCGCCCGGCCGGGCCATAGCCGTTCTCATCGTCATACAGACGCGGCAGTTCCCCCATCACCAGCGAAAGGTAACGCTTAACGGCCCACAGCCCTGCGTTACCCTCGCTAAATACCACGCCGTTTTTGCCGTTTTGCAGTATTGGCGTCATTCCCGGGTGGCTAATCCACTGCGGAGAAACGGGCTCATCGCGGCAAACGCGGGCGAATGTCGCCATCGTACGGCGCTGCATCGTCGGATCCTGAACCACCAGCATTCGTCCGCTTGTTCGCTGGTGCTGTTTCAGCATGTTCCAGCTAAATCGGGCGTTTTCTCCGCAGTTAGTGGAGCGATCTTCAACCCACAGGCGCGACTCGGGGATCTGCCAGAACTCCCGCGCAATGTCGGCAAGAATGCTCGCTTCCGCCCGCCCGGACACCGGCAGTGGGTGATAACGGGGGTGGTGACGGATCGCATCATACAAAAACGTTGTCGAGTGGCCGATACCGCCGCTAATCAGCAGCGGAACCTGCTTTTCTTCGGCAATTCGGCAGGCTGCTTCAATGGTCGTGATCACCGCGTTTCCTGCCAGAATCACCCCATCAACATCCGGGGTTTGAGACGTGCCGCGGAGATCGTCCTGCGCCAGCCATTCACCGACAGTATTGATGGCCGTAAGCGTAGCGTCCGGCAGGACGGGGAAATGGGGCTGAACCATGGTGAACTCCTCGCGTTGTTGAATCACCGAATTTATCATTTTTCTGAAATAACCAGAAACATCCAAAAATCATCGGGTTGCACCTGCCTATTATGCTTTTGATTTTCAGCCCTACAAAACATTGTATTGTACAGGCGTCATGAAAAAGCACCCAACGCTGCTTATTTCACCGTGATCTGACCAGTTTTATCCCCCCTGCGCTTGCTAAATACAACATCCAACCCTAAGTTGCTTAACAATTTGACAACCTTTTGCATCATCACAGGTTGCACCTGAAGCGCGCCAGGTGACACCTCTTACATCATCAACGTGGCGAGGTTTCAGGTCATGACAGAACATGAAAGTACGACGACGGTATTACGAAAAAATAAGAAGGTATTAATCGCCAGCCTTACCGGGAGCGCCATTGAATGGTTTGACTATTTTCTCTACGGTACGGCGGCCGCGCTGGTCTTTAATAAGATCTTCTTCCCGATGGTCGATCCGGTGATCGGACTCATTCTCTCTTATCTCTCCTTCTCCTTAACCTTTTTTATTCGCCCCATTGGCGGGGTACTTTTTGCCCATATCGGTGACCGTATCGGACGTAAAAAGACCCTTGTCCTGACCCTCTCGTTGATGGGCGGTGCAACCGTCATGATTGGCCTGCTGCCGACGTATGAGATGATTGGCATGTGGGCTCCCGCGCTGCTGATCCTGATGCGTATCATTCAGGGGATGGGGATCGGCGGTGAATGGGGCGGCGCGCTGTTGCTGGCCTATGAATACGCGCCAGAAAAACGCAAAGGGTTCTTCGGCAGCATTCCGCAGGCGGGCGTGACCATCGGCATGCTGATGGCGACCTTTATTGTTTCGCTGATGACCCTGTTCAGTGAAGAGGATTTTCTCTCCTGGGGCTGGCGGATCCCGTTCCTGCTGAGCTCGGTACTGGTATTGCTCGGCCTGTGGATCCGAAAAGATATTGATGAAACGCCTGATTTTCAAAAGGTGAAAGCGTCTGGTCAGGTAGCGAAAGCCCCACTCCGCGATACGCTGAAGCATCACTGGCGCGAAGTGCTGATTGCCGCCGGGCTGAAGGTCGTGGAAACCGCCCCATTCTATATTTTCTCAACCTTCGTGGTGAGCTATGCCACCACCACGCTCACCTATCAGAAATCACAGGCGCTGGAAGCCGTGACGCTGGGAGCCCTGGTCGCCACGATCATGATCCCATTAATGGGGTTGCTCTCGGATAAAATTGGCCGGCAACGCATGTATGCCACGAGCGTCTTCATACTCGGTTTGTTTATCGTGCCATGGTTTATGCTGCTCAATACGGGCACGACGTGGGGCATTGTGCTCGCGACGGTCATCGCCTTTGGCGTGTTGTGGGCTCCGGTAACGGCGGTACTCGGCACACTCTGCTCTGAGATCTTCAGCGCAAACGTACGCTACACCGGTATTACGCTCGGTTATCAGTTAGGTGCCGCGCTGGCAGGCGGGACCGCCCCGCTGATTGCCACTGGACTGCTGGCAAAATACGACGGCGATTGGGTGCCCGTGGCCTGGTATCTGGCCGTGACGGTTGCTATCTCACTGATTGCCATTTTCTGCGCCAGCCGCGTGAAACGAACGCCCGCGGTCCAGGCACAACCTGACCAGATCTGAACGTTCGGCGGCCCTTCCCGGGCCGCTCTTTTTGTTCAAGCGCCCTCTCAACATTTGATTAACATGCGTAAATCATATTCACTTGAATTATCATTTGCGGCAGACGTAGAATCGCCAGTCGACATATTTTTCCATTATTTCTAAGGTAAACAACGTTATGCGCCTGCCCGAACGCGATCCTTATGCTCCTCGCGAGTGGCAGCCACATGAGAAACCCGCTCTGCTGGGGTCGCCTTCCACACCTGAACACAGCACGCCCAAACGGATTGCCTACGGCGTCGTGGGCCTGCTGGTGTGCCTGACGGGGGCGCTGGGTAATGCGGTGGTGACCGCCAATCTGCAAAACCTGCAGGGCACCTTCGGCGCCTGGTCAACGGAAATCGCCTGGCTGCCCGCGGTCTATGTGATGACCAACATCTCCATCAACCTGCTGCTGGTCAAATTCCGCCAGCAGTACGGTCTGCGCGCCTTCACCGAAGGGTTTCTGGTGCTGTATGTGCTGGTCACCTTTTTTCATCTGTTTGTTAACGATCTCAGCTCAGCGCTGATGGTGCGCGCCGCGCACGGGATGGTGGCCGCCGCGCTCAGCTCGCTGGGGATTTACTACCAGATCCAGGCCTGGCCGGCGAAACATCGCCTGAAGGCGCTGACCATCGGCATTACCGGCTCGTCACTCGCCATTCCGCTGGCGCGGCTGTTTTCGACTGAACTGCTCCAGCTGGACGAGTGGCGCGGATTGTATTTCTTTGAACTGGGGCTGGCGCTGATCTCCCTGGCCTGCGTGATCGCGCTGAAGCTGCCGCCGGGCGACCGACGCAAGGTCTTTGAGAAGAAAGACTTTGTCACCTTCTTTCTGCTGGCGCCGGGCATGGCCTTGCTGTGCGCGGTGCTGTCGCTGGGACGTCTGGACTGGTGGTTTGAAGCGCCGTGGATCGGCTGGTCGCTGGCGTTATCGCTGGTGCTGATTGTGTCCGCCATCGTCTTTGAACATAACCGCACTAACCCGCTGCTGAATACCCGCTGGCTGTCGAGCGGCAGCATCGTCCGTCTGGGACTGATTATGCTGCTGATCCGCATCGTGCTGGCGGAGCAAAATACCGGGGTGATTGGCTGGTTACAGTATGTGGGATTACAGAATGAGCAGATGACCCATCTGGCGTGGTCCATTTTCGCCGGGATCGTCTGCGGGATCGTCACCAGCTGTCTCACCATCAAGCCCACAAAACTGGCGTGGCCGATTATCACCTCCCTGGCGCTGATGATCATTGCCTCGCTGCTGGACAGCCAGTCCAATAACCTGACCCGCCCGGACCAGCTGATGGTCAGCCAGTTCCTGCTTGGCTTCGGCAGCGCTTTCTTCCTCGCCCCGGCCATGCTGGCCGCCATTGGCGGAGTGATCGCCGACCCGCGTAATCTGGTCAGCTTCTCGGTCATGTTTGGCATGAGCCAGAACCTCGGCGGTCTGCTCGGGTCGGCGATCCTCGGTACTTTCCAGACCTGGCGTGAGAAGTACCACTCCAGCCTGCTGGCAGACCAGCTCACCACGCTCAACCCGCTGGTCAACGAGCGCATTCAGCTTTATACCCAGATGTATAAAAGCCTGATCGGTGACAGTTCGCTGTTGGGGACTCAGGCAATTACCCAACTACAAAGCGTCACCGCCCTTGAGGCAAACATTCTGGCTTACAACGATACTTATATTCTGACGGCAAGCATCGCTGCCGCCACGCTGGTCTGGATTTTATGGCGCTTGCTGCGTCTGCGCATCACTGCCCGTATGGCGCTGAAGAACGCCACCGGCAACAAGTAATTGAAAGAGTTCTGGAGAATTTATGAGTCAGCAGGATGCCACCAAAGAGCAGGCCAACACCCGCAAAAATGTGCGCATTGTTTCCGTTTTCACCGCCGCTGCCATCGGTCTTGTCGGCGTGCTGGTGATCCTTTACGCCTGGCAGTTACCGCCCTTTACCCGACACGTGCAGTTTACCGACAACGCCTACGTGCGGGGGCAAACGACGTTTATCAGCCCGCAGGTGAATGGCTATATCACAGAGGTGAAGGTTCAGGACTTTGTGCAGGTCAAAAAAGGCGATCTGCTGCTGCAGATTGATGACCGCATCTACCGTCAGCGGGTGCATCAGGCCGAGGCGCAGCTGGCGATGAAAATTGCCGCCCTGAATAATAACCTGCAGCAGCGTAAAAGCGCCGAAGCGACGATTGCCAAAAATGAAGCCGCGCTGAAAAATGCCCGCGCCCAGAGCCTGAAAACCCAGGCGGATTTGAAGCGCGTGAAGGATCTGACGGCGGATGGGTCACTTTCCGTTCGCGAACGCGATGCCGCCCTGGCAAGCGCGGCTCAGGGCAGCGCCGATATCGACCAGGCGAAAGCAACGCTTGAGATGTCGCGTCAGGATCTGCAGACGGTGATTGTCAATCGCGGGGCGCTGGAGGCGGACGTTGAGAACGCCAAAGCGGCGCTGGAGCTGGCGCAGATCGATCTGGAAAACACCCGCATTGTGGCCCCACGTGATGGCCAGCTGGGGCAGATTGCCGTGCGTCTTGGGGCGTATGTGACCGCCGGGACCCATCTCACCACCCTTGTGCCCCCCCAGCAATGGGTTATTGCCAATATCAAAGAGACCCAGCTCGCGGAGCTGCGCGTCGGTCAGCCGGTGAAATTCACCGTCGATGCCCTGAACGACAAAGCGTATCAGGGCCGCGTGGAGAGCATCTCTCCCGCAACCGGCGTGGAATTCAGCGCGATCACGCCGGATAACGCCACCGGGAACTTTGTCAAAATTGCCCAGCGAATTCCGGTGCGCATTGAGGTACTCGGTAAGCCAGAGGAATCCGCCCTGCTGCGTCCGGGCATGTCGGTGCAGGTAACAATTGATACGCGGGAGGCGAAACCATGATCCTGCGTCCTATTGCCGGACTGGTCGTGGCGGTGATGCTGGCCGGATGCCAGTCCGTCGACGTCAAACCGGCGCAGCCCACGCTGCACATTCCTGCGCAATGGCGGGCCACCTCGGGGCCAGCCAGCCCGACGGAACAGCTCTGGTGGCGTAACTTTCATGACAACCACCTGAACCGCTATGTGGACCAGGCGCTTAAGAATAACAGTGACGTGTTGATCGCCCGCGAACGGATAAACGAGTATCAGGCGCGGGTCTTTGCGGCCGATGGAAGCCTGTTTCCCTCGCTTGACGCGGGCGTCACGGGGACGCGCGCCCGTTCGCAATCCGCTGCGACCGGGTTGCCCGTCTACGGTACGGTGTACAGAGGCAGCCTGACGGCGAGCTACGACGTTGATATCTGGGGCGTCAACCGCAGCACGGCGAATGCCGCTCAGGCGTCGCTGGAGGCGCAAAAAGCCGCCGCTGCCGCCGCGGATTTGACCGTCGCCTCGTCCGTGGCTTCCGGGTACGTCACCCTGCTCTCACTTGACGAACAGCTGCGCGTGACTGAAGCCACGCTGAAGTCCCGCGAAGAGGCGTTTAACCTCGCGAAACGTCAGTTTGAAACCGGCTACAGTTCGCGCCTGGAGCTGATGCAGTCTGACTCCGAATTACGTTCAACGCGGGCGCAGGTGCCCGTGTTACAGCATCAGATTGCGCAGCAGGAAAATGCGCTTAGCCTGCTGCTGGGAAGCAATCCCGGCGCGGTAGCGCGCAGCGAAAGCTTTGCAAGGCTAACGCCGCTGAAGCTGCCGTCTCAGCTGCCTTCCACGCTTCTGAACCGTCGGCCGGATATCGTTCAGGCTGAACGCCAGCTGGTGGCGGCGGATGCCTCCCTTGCCGCGTCGCGCGCCAGCCTGCTGCCATCGATCAACCTGACCGCCACCGGATCGATTCAGGATCGTACCCTTTCTGGCCTGCTGGACAATCCGCTTCAGCTCTGGAGCGCCGGGGGCAGTATTCTTGCCCCGCTGCTGAACCGCCAGGCGCTGAATGCGCAGGTGGATATTTCCCAGTCCCAGCGTAACCAGGCGCTGTACGCCTATGAAAAAACCGTGCGTAACGCGTTTGCGGAAGTGAACAACAGCCTTGACGCCATTACGCGCTATCAGGAACAGCTGACGGAGCTACTCGCCCAGCAGGATGTGGCCCAGGAGACGCTGCGCATTGCGCAGAACCGCTATCGCAACGGCTATTCATCCTATCTGGACGTACTGGATGCGCAGCGCACGCTGTTCTCGGTCCAGACCAGCGTCGTGCAGGTGAAAAATAACCTGCTGCTGGCGCAGATCGATTTGTACAGGGCGCTGGGCGGCGGCTGGGGCAGTGCCTGAAAGCCTGCCCGGTGGCGCGTCGCTTACCGGGTCTACATTTCGCACCCGTAGGCCGGGTAAGGCGTAGCCGCCACCCGGCAATCCTTCCCAAGGAGTCAATCTATGCAACAACAGTGGTCTGCAGTAGATAATTTCATGATTTCTTCGCTGATCCCTGACGATGACGTACTGAGTCAGATCCTGGAAAACAACAAGCGCGCCGGGCTGCCCGAACACGACGTGGCGGCCAATCAGGGGCAGCTGCTGGCGCTGTTCGTGCGCATGACGCAGGCAAGACGCATTCTCGAGATCGGGACGCTGGGTGCCTATAGCTCAATCTGGATGGCGCGCGCCCTGCCGCCGGACGGAAAGCTGATTACGCTCGAGGCCGACCCGAGTCATGCCGACGTTGCGCGTCAGAATATTCACCTCGCGGGGCTGAACGATCGCATTGAACTGATTGAAGGCCCGGCGCTGAGCTCGCTCGAAAATTTTGGTGACGTTACGCCGTTCGACCTGATCTTTATTGATGCCGATAAGCCGAACAATCCCGGCTATCTGGAGTGGGCGTTGCACTATTCCCGTCCCGGTACGGTAATTATCGGCGATAACGTGGTACGCGAGGGTGAAGTCGTTAACGGGCAAAGCGACGACGCGCGCGTGCAGGGCGTGCGGCGTTTTATCGAGATGACTGGAGATAACCCGCGCTTAACCGCCACCGCGCTGCAAACGGTGGGGGTTAAGGGATGGGATGGGTTTACGCTGGCGATTGTGAACGGGTGAAAATTGTGCGGGCTGATGCCCTCACCCCGACCCTCTCCCACAGGGAGAGGGAGAAAATCGGGCAAGGCTTTTAGCCAGAGATCTGCTCCATCGCCTGCAGGATACGCTTATCCGAAATCGGATACGGCGTACCGAGCTGCTGGGCAAAGAAGCTGACGCGTAGCTCCTCGATCATCCAGCGGATCGCCTGCACGTCTTCATCGTCGCGGCGCGCCGGCGGCAGCTTGTTTAGCCACTGCTGCCACGCCTGCTGCACGCTTTCCACTTTCAACATCTGCGCGCGATCGCGGTGCGGGTCGATGGCCATTTTCTCCAGACGTTTTTCAATTGCCTGCAGATAGCGCAGCGTATCGCCGAGACGGTTGAAGCCGTTGCCGGTGACAAAGCCACGATACACCAGCCCCGCCATCTGCGCCTTCACGTCCGACAGCCCCAGCGCCATGGTCATATCCACGCGCCCCTTCAGGCGCTTGTTGATGTTGAACACGGCGGTGAGGATCTGCTCGACCTGTTTGGCAATCTCCACCACGGTGTCGTTAAGCTCCGCGCGGACCTTTTCATGAAGCTGAGCAAAGCCCTCTTCCGTCCAGACCGGACCGCCCGCCTCGTGGATCAATTTGTCCACGCCGCAGGAGATGCAGTCGTCAATCAGATCCAGCACTTTGCCGTACGGGTTAAAGTACAGACCCAGCTTGGCCTTGTTCGGCAACTTCTCGTGCAGGTACTTGATCGGCGACGGAATGTTCAGCAGCAGCAGGCGACGCAGCCCGCGCCACATCATCTGCTGCTGTTCCTGCGGGTTATCAAACAGCTTGATCGCCACGCTGTCGCGCTCGTCCACCAGCGCTGGCCAGGCTTTCACCTTATAGTTACCGCGTTTTTGCTCGTAGCTTTCCGGAAGCTGACCAAAACTCCAGATATGCAGCCCGCTCTGCTCGATACCGTCGTCCGCCACCGCAGAGAGCGTCTCCTGGACTTTCCCTTTCAGCGCCTCTTTTAGCTCGCTCAGGGAACGCCCTTCCAGCAGCTTTTTGTTTTTATCATCCACCACGCGGAAACTGATTTTCAGGTGATCGGGTACCTGTTCCCAGTTCCAGTCTTCGCGGTCAATGGTGGTGCCTGTCATGCGGCGGAATTCTCGCTCCAGCGCGTCCAGCAGCGGCAGCTCCAGCGGCGTGACGCGGCCCAAAAACGCTTCCGCGTAGTTCGGCGCAGGCACAAAATTACGCCGCACCGGTTTCGGCAGCGATTTAATCAGCGCAATGACCAGCTCGCGGCGCAGGCCGGGGATCTGCCATTCAAACCCGCTCTCGTCGACCTGGTTTAACAGCGGCAGCGGAATGTGGACGGTCACGCCGTCCGCATCGGCCCCCGGTTCAAACTGATAGGTCAGACGCAGCTTGAGATTGCCCTGATGCCAGAAGTTCGGGTAGTCGAGCTTGCTGACCGACTCCGCCCCCTCTTTAATCAACATGCTCTTTTCAAAATTGAGCAGGTCCGGCGTCTCTTTACTGGCCTTCTTCCACCAGCTGTCAAAGTGGCGGGCGGAAATCACATCGTGACTGATGCGCTGATCGTAGAATTCGAACAGCGCCTCGTCGTCTACCAGGATGTCGCGACGGCGGGATTTATGCTCAAGCTCTTCCACTTCGGCGCGCAGCTTCAGGTTTTCGCGGAAGAACGCATGGCGCGTCTGCCAGTCGCCCTCCACCAGCGCGTGGCGGATAAACAGCTCGCGGCTGAGCGCCGGGTCAATCTGGCTGTAGTTGACCTTACGCGCGGCCACCACCGGCAGGCCATAAACGGTCACCTTCTCGGTCGCCATCACTGCCCCCTGCGCACGCTCCCAGTGTGGTTCACTGTATGAGCGTTTCAGCAGATGCTGCGCGACTGGCTCAACCCATTCCGGGTCGATCCGCGCGGCAATGCGTCCCCACAGGCGGCTGGTTTCCACCAGCTCGGCCACCATGGTCCACTTCGGCGGCTTCTTGAATAAGCCGGAACCGGGGAAGATGGAGAAACGGGCATTGCGCGCGCCGGTATACTCCTGCTTCTCTGCGTCCTTCATCCCAATGTGGGACAGCAGGCCGGTCAGCAGCGCGATATGAATTTCACGGTACTCCGCCGGCTCACTGTTCACCGGAATGCCCAGCTCTTTCACCACCTGGCGCAGCTGGGTGTAGATATCCTGCCACTCGCGCACGCGCAGGTAGTTGAGGAAATCCACGCGGCACTGGCGGCGGAACTGGTTCGAGGAGAGCGCTTTCTGCTGCTCGCCGAGATAGTTCCACAGGTTCACGAAGGCGAGGAAATCGGACTCTTTGTCGTGGAAGCGACGGTGTTTTTCATCTGACGCCTGCTGTTTATCCATCGGACGCTCGCGCGGATCCTGAATGGAGAGCGCAGAGGTGATAATCATCGCCTCGCGCACGCAGCCGTGCTTCTGGGCTTCCAGCACCATGCGCGCCAGACGCGGGTCGACCGGCAACTGGCTGAGCTGACGACCCAACGGCGTCAGTTTATAGACCGTAGCCTGCTCGTCGGTGGTAATGGCCCCCAACTCTTCCAGCAGGCGGACACCGTCCTGAATGTTGCGTTTGTCCGGCGCTTCCACGAACGGGAACGCCGCGATGTCGCCCAGCCCCAGGGCGGTCATCTGCAGGATAACGGACGCCAGGTTGGTACGCAGAATTTCCGGGTCGGTAAACTCCGGGCGCGACAGGAAATCGTCTTCGGAATAGAGACGAATACAGATCCCTTCCGACACACGACCGCAGCGGCCTTTACGCTGGTTGGCCGACGCCTGAGAAACCGGCTCTATTGGCAGGCGTTGCACCTTGGTGCGGTAGCTGTAGCGGCTGATACGCGCCGTGCCCGGGTCGATCACGTATTTGATCCCCGGTACGGTCAGCGAGGTTTCCGCCACGTTGGTCGCCAGCACAATGCGGCGTCCGCCGTGCGGCTGGAACACGCGGTTCTGCTCGCTGTTCGACAGGCGCGCGTACAGGGGCAGGATCTCCGTATGACGCAGATCGCGCTTGCTGAGCGCATCGGCGGTGTCGCGAATTTCGCGCTCGCCGCTCATAAAGATCAGAATGTCGCCCGCACTTTCGTTGCCCAGTTCGTCGACAGCGTCGAAGATGGCCTGGAGCTGGTCGCGCTCGGTATCATCCGCCTCTTCGACAATCGGGCGATAGCGCACTTCCACCGGGTACGTGCGTCCTGACACTTCAATTATCGGCGCATTGTTGAAATGCTTCGAGAAGCGCTCCGGGTCGATGGTCGCGGAGGTGATGATGATTTTCAGATCCGGACGACGCGGCAGCAGTTCTTTCAGGTAACCGAGCAGGAAGTCAATGTTCAGGCTGCGCTCGTGCGCTTCGTCGATGATGATGGTGTCGTACTGCATCAGCAGGCGATCCTGCTGGATTTCCGCCAGCAGGATACCGTCAGTCATCAGCTTGACCATGGTGTTATCGCTGACGTGGTCGCTGAATCGCACCTTGTAACCGATGCAGCCACCCGGCTCGGTTTGCAGCTCTTCGGCAATACGGTTCGCCACGGTACGCGCCGCCAGACGACGCGGCTGGGTGTGGCCAATCAGACCTTTCACCCCGCGCCCCAGCTCCATGCAGATTTTCGGCAGCTGAGTGGTTTTCCCCGAACCGGTTTCCCCTGCGACAATTACTACCTGGTGGTCGCGCACGGCTTCCAGGATGTCCTGTTTTTTCTGACTGACAGGCAGGTTTTCCGGGTAGGTAATTGCCGGACGTGCAGCTTCGCGCAGCACAACTTTCCCTGCTGCCTGTTCAATCTCTTTCGCCATCTCCTGATAAATGGCCTGTTGTGCATCAGGATTTTTAACCTTCTTCACGCCGTGCAGACGACGCGCAAACCGCTGTTTATCGCGCAGCATCAGGGCATCAAGCCTTTGAAGGAGCATCGGGAAGGTGATTTTTTGGTGTTCTGTCATAGCGTTAATGGGCAGTGCTCTGCCGGGTAAAATCTCTTTTTAATGATTGCTATAGAGTACCACATTGACGCTTTCTGCGCCTTATTCAAAAAATTCGAACATAGACTTCGATATATTGCGCTATCTCTGTGGCAGGATTGTGAATAGAGTGTCAACAAGCAACGGGGCAACCCCCTTCAATCAAATGCAAAAACAGGAATCACCCATGAGCAAAGTATTAGTGTTGAAATCCAGTATTCTGGCAGGGTACTCTCAGTCTGGTCAGCTGTCTGATTATTTCGTTGAACAGTGGCGTGAACAGCATTCCGCTGACGAAATCACCGTGCGCGACCTGGCGGCAAACCCTATTCCTGTGCTGGACGGTGAACTGGTTGGCGCGCTGCGTCCGAGCGATGCTCCGCTGAGCCCGCGTCAGCAGGAAGCCCTGGCCCTGTCCGACGAACTGATTGCTGAGCTGCAGGCGCACGACGTTATCGTGATTAACGCCCCAATGTACAACTTCAACATCCCTACTCAGCTGAAGAACTACTTCGACCTGGTGGCGCGTGCTGGCGTAACCTTCCGTTACACTGAAAACGGCCCTGAAGGTCTGGTGAAAGGCAAGCGTGCGATCGTACTGACCAGCCGCGGCGGTATCCATAAAGACACCCCAACCGACCTGGTTGCGCCGTACCTGAGCCTGTTCCTGGGCTTCATCGGCATCACTGACGTGAACTTCGTGTTCGCGGAAGGCATCGCTTACGGTCCTGAAGTGGCGACGAAAGCGCAGACCGACGCGAAAGCCGCGATCGACAGCCTGGTTGCCGCCTAAGATTTCCCCCTCTCACCGCCCGGTGGGAGGGTTTTTCTTTTCTGCACATTTCGTTATCATCCGCTCCCACTCTCCAGCCGGGCGGCCTGATGTCTGCGATTATTGATTCTTTTATTGCCCCACCGTGTCATGACGACATCGAGATCCTCTGGCAGGATGAACATCTGCTGCTGATCAATAAGCCTTCCGGTCTGCTCAGCCTCTCGGGGAAAAATCCGCAAAACCTTGATTCTGTCCATTATCGTCTGGTTCAGACGTTCCCGGGCTGCACGCTGGTACATCGTCTCGATTTCGGCACGTCCGGGCTGATGGTGATTGCGCGTAATAAAGCGATCAATGCGGCGCTCTGCCAGCAGTTCAGCCAGCGCAGCGTGGAGAAAGTTTACAGCGCCCTGCTTTGCGGACATCTGGAAAACGATGAGGGCGTGATAGATGCCCCGATTGCCAAAGATCCGGCGCTGTTCCCGCTGATGTCAATCTGCGCCATTAACGGTAAACCCGCCCGCTCCCGCTATCGGGTGGTGGAACGTTTTTATCAGGGAACGGGAGTGCCGTTAACGCGGGTGACGCTTACCCCGGAAACCGGGCGAACCCATCAGCTGCGTATTCATTGCCAGCAGCTGGGGCACCCGATTCTGGGCTGCGATCTGTATGGCGGTCTTGACGCGCCGGGGGCGGAAATTACGCCCCGGCTGATGCTGCATGCCTGCGAGCTGAATTTTATTCATCCGGTGAGCGGCGAGCCGGTTACTGCCCGTCACACCGCCCCGTTCTGACGGCGGTTTACCACATCAAATCGTCAGGGATTTTGAAGTCCGCGTAGGGATCGTCTTCATCCTGCTCTTCCTGACTGAGCGCGCTGTTTAACACAATGCAGTCGGCATCACGCTGGGCAATTTTATCGGCCACGACTGCCGGGATAATCGCGTATTCACAGTCGCCGCTGGCGTTAATCACCAGACGGGCAATCGCCAGACGGCCGTTGATCAGCTGAGTCTGGGTTTGCTTGTCGACGTCGAGTTTTTTGATCAGATTACCGTCAGTGAAGTTAAAGGTGATATTGCCTTTCGCCACGGTGATGCGGTTCATCTCAATCAGCTGCTTCACCTGTGCTTTAAACTCTTTTGCCAGCACGGCCTGCTTCTGCTGTTCGCTGAGCTGCTTGTCACGCTCGATCTGCGCTTTTTTATTCTCTTCTACTGCTTCGCGCGCCTCACGAGCCTGAACGCGTGATTTCTTTGCCGTACGCTGCACTTTCGCCGCTTTCTTGCTGCTAACGAGGCCCGCTTTCAGCATCTGCTCTTGTAAGGTGAGTTTTGTCATGATCGTTTCTAAACCGGTTGGAAATTTTGGGGATTATAGCGGGAATTGAACAGAAATAAAAAAAAGCCAATCCTCTACAGCGGGTTAACGGCAACGGCAAAGCACATATACGACGCTGCACCGTAGGCCGGGTAAGCGCAGCGCCACCCGGCAAGAAGGCAGCGACACGCGAGTATCACGCTTCATGAACTTCGCTCATGTTGCAGTGAAATTAAGTCACTTCCCCTGCGCCGCGGGGTCAGGCATAAATTATGCATCGGTAACTTCTTAGCAACATGAACTTAGGATGCATAACGACAATGAGCAAAGCTTTCACCTATACCCTTAAGCGCAGTTGCTTCGATGAGAATTACAACCCGTCAGAAAATACGCGTACCACCACCAACTTTGCCAACCTGGCGCGCGGAGAAAAGCGTCAGGAAAACCTGCGCAATACCCTGGTGATGATCAATAACCGCTTCAACGCACTGGCGCGCTGGGATAACCCCAACGCCGATCGCTACGCGGTTGAGCTTGAAATTATCTCTGTCGATCTGAACATTGGTGCGGATAAGCCGTTCCCGGCCATTGAGATATTGCAAACCACCATCGTCGACAAGAAAAACAACCTGCGTATCCCGGGGATTGTCGGCAATAACTTTTCGTCTTACGTGCGGGATTATGATTTCAGCGTTCTGCTGCTGGAACATAACAAGAACCAACAGCACTTCAGCGTTCCGGAAAAGTTTGGTGAATTGCACGGCAACATATTCCGCCATTTTGTGAGTTCGCCGGAATACAAAGAGAACTTCAGAAAAGGACCGGTGATCTGCCTCAGCGTTTCCAGCAAAGACACCTACCGCCGCACCGGCAACCAGCATCCTGTACTTGGCATTGAGTATCAGCCGGATGGCGAGTCATTAACGGAACTGTACTTTGCCAAAATGGGCCTGAAGGTGCGCTATTTCATGCCAGAAAACAGCGTGGCGCCTTTTGCGTTCTTTTATACCGGTGATTTGCTGAATGATTACAGCAATCTTGAACTGATCGCCACCATCAGCACGATGGAAACGTTTCAGAAAATCTATCGCCCGGAAATTTATAACGCCAACTCGTCGGCGGGACTGTGCTTCCGACCGGATCTGAACCAGCAGGATCACTCATTCACCAAAATTGTTTATGACCGTGAAGAACGAAGCCGTCTGGCGATTGAACAGGGTCGATTCACCGAAGAATACTTTATTAAGCCTTATAAACACATTCTTGAGCAGTGGTCTGATAACTACACGCTTTAATTCATCAAAATAGGTCTTTTATTATGAAAACATTGCTCCCGACGTCTACGGCTGGCAGCCTGCCTAAGCCGACCTGGCTTGCACAACCTGAAACGCTGTGGTCTCCGTGGAAATTAGAGGATCAGGAATTACTGGCAGGAAAACAGGATGCGCTGCGTTTGTCACTGGATGAGCAGATCCGTGCGGGAATCGACATTGTCAGCGACGGCGAACAGACCCGCCAGCACTTCGTCACCACCTTTATCGAACACCTGAGCGGCGTGGATTTTGAAAACCGCCAGACGGTACGCATTCGTAACCGTTATGACGCCAGCGTGCCGACCGTGGTTTCTGCTGTGGCACGTCAGAAACCGGTATTCGTCGACGATGCAAAGTACCTGCGCCAGCTCACGGATAAGCCGATCAAATGGGCCCTCCCCGGACCGATGACCATGATCGACACCCTTTACGACGCGCACTATAAAAGCCGCGAAAAGCTGGCCTGGGAATTCGCCAAAATCCTCAATCAGGAAGCGCGGGAGCTAGAGGCTGCAGGCGTGGATATTATCCAGTTCGACGAACCGGCATTTAACGTCTTTTTTGACGAGGTCAACGACTGGGGCATCGCCGCGCTGGAACGCGCCATTGAAGGGCTGAAGTGCGAAACTGCGGTCCATATCTGCTATGGCTACGGCATCAAAGCCAATACCGACTGGAAAAAAACGCTCGGCTCTGAGTGGCGCCAGTACGAAGAGGCTTTCCCTAAGCTGCAGACCTCGAACATCGACATTATCTCTCTGGAGTGCCACAACTCCCGCGTGCCGATGGATCTGCTGGCGCTGATCCGCGGTAAAAAAGTGATGGTTGGCGCGATTGATGTGGCAACGAACACCGTTGAAACGCCGGAGGAAGTCGCCGATACCCTGCGTAAAGCGCTGCAGTTTGTCGATGCCGACAAGCTTTACCCTTCGACCAACTGCGGTATGGCCCCCCTTTCCCGTCACGTCGCAAACGGTAAGCTGCGAGCCCTCAGCGCAGGCGCAGAGATTATCCGCAAAGAGCTCGGCGCGTGATCCTTTACGTTTGCCAGTACGGCGGCGTACCAAAGCGTTCGACGTAATAATCAATCACCGCCCTGACGTTCAGGGGCGGATGACGTGCATGTGGATAGATCGCCGCAATGTTCAGCGGCTCCGTGTTGATCGCACACGCCATTTCCGGCAGAAGTGCGACAAGCTCTCCCCGCTGGAGCCTGTCGCCAATCAGCCAGTCCGGAAACAGGACGATCCCCATCCCGCCAAGCGCGGCAGTGAGCAACGACTCCGCATTATTGGATGTCATCCGCGCCACCACCGGATAGTGTATCCAGTTCTCCCCCTCGCGACGCACCAGCCAGCGGTTAGGCCCGGACGAACCGCGATAGACCAGACATTGATGATCGCTCAGCGTGGCCGGATCGTCCGGCACACCGTGTTTGCGCAGATACGCGGGCGACGCGGCAAGGTGGTAACGCTGCTGACCAAAAATGCGGGCGTGGAACGTCGAGTCCGTCAACATGCCAATGCGAAAGATAAGATCGGCCGCATCCCGGTGCGGGTCGATAAAGTCATCGGTCAGCGTGAGCTCAATGTTTAACCGCGGATAACGCTCGGTCAGCTCCGCCAGGCCTGGCGCAACATGCCTCTGCCCAAAAAATACCGGCCCATTAATGCGAATTGTGCCGGATGGTTCCGACGAACGTTCATCCAGCTCACGCCGCGCCTCTTCGACGTTTTCGACCATCGCCCGGGCATAGCGGATAAACAGATGACCACTTTCGGTGGGGATCACCGCGCGCGTATTGCGGTAGAACAGCTGCTGACCGAGGGCATCCTCAAGCTGGTGAATAACGCGCGATATCTGTGAGGCTGATATCCCCTGCCGCCGCGCGACGACGGAGAAATTCTGCGCTTCATAGACCTCAATAAAGATCAGCAGCGCGCGGACGTTGATATTACTGGCATCGAACATTAATGCATTTCCTGCAAAGGTGTTTCCTGCATTATGGCATTTTTCTCACTGGACGACCGACGTAATCTTCTTCGCCTTAAAACGGAGGAAGCGTTATGCAGTTTGTGTTGATTTTACTGGTGATAGCCGGAGGGATGGGTCTCTCCATCGAGGCGGGGTTACTGGGGCCACTGGGGGGCGAAGTGGGCGACTTATGGGCCACGTTCAGCATTTTTGGGGTCGGTGCCGCGCTGACGTTTTTACTGATGCTGTTTTTTAGCCCGCGTAACAGCCCCTCGTTTTTTGCCCAGCCCGGCTGGCAGTTGCTCGGCGGCGTGCTCGGCCCGGTGTACGTGGTCATCCTGACCGTTGCGACACCCGCCATCGGCATCGCAATGACCATGATTGGGATTTTGGCCGGTCAGGTCTTTAAAAGCCTGATCATTGACCACTACGGTCTGCTGGGCTCGCCGCACAGAAAGATAAATGCGAAGCGCATTATTGCACTGGGGTTCATCATTGCGGCACTGGTTCTGGTCGCACAGGGGTAACGTATGACACTGATTATGATTCTTCTCGCCGTTTGCGGCGGCGCTACGCTGAGCATTCAGGCCGCGATTAACGGACAGCTCGGCAGCAGCGTGGGGGTATTCAAAAGCGCGTTTCTGACCTTTTCCGTCGGCGCACTGGTGACCGCCCTGCTCATATTTTTCTTTGAGCCTAAGCATGCGGTCACGCTGCTGGACGTACCCAAATGGCAGCTCCTCGGCGCGATGTTTGGCGTGCCCTATATCGTGATTATGGTGCTTGCCGTACAGCGCATCGGCACCGCCGTCGCCACGGTGGCGGTGATATTCGGCCAGCTCACCATGAGCATGTTGATAGATAACTTTGGCTGGTTGGGTAATCCCGCTATTCCCTTTTCGCCGAGCCGTCTGGGCGCGGTTATCTGCCTGGGGATTGCGCTGTATTTCATCTACTCGAGCAGCAAAATCTACAGCGCCCGCGACTAGACTCACGTCTTCCGGGTAAAGAACAGCGTCACCGTGGCGACGGTGACGCCAAATTTCTTCATCTCGGTTTTATTAAACAGATGGGTCTCATCCTGAAGGTACATCCAGTCGTCAAACTTCAGTAGCCAGCTACTGCCGTTGGCTTTGACCTTCATGCTGTAATGCCAGTTAAAGGCGTTACCTGCCGCCTGCCCCGTAGCGACCCCTTCGATATCCCCCGCCGTTCCCTCGTAGCGATCGTTCCCCAGCCTGCGGATGTGCCATACCCGCTGTTGCTTCTCGCCATCGTCATACACGAAGTGCTCATTGAGCGTCAGCGTATCGCCGATAACATCCCCGGCAATCTCCACGTGAAAGCGGCGGATCTGTTTACCGCTGCGATCCTGCACCATGCCCCACGCTTCGGTTTTCCCCTGGAAGTAGTCGAAGATATCAAGCCGTGGCTGCTGCTGGCGATACTCGGCCACCTCTGTGCTACAGCCTGCCAGCAGCATGGTCAATGCCAGCACCATCATCAGGAAACGTTTCATTTTTGTCCTCCAAGTAACTGCTGACGCAGTTCAGGATATTGCGTGCGGGGATCGAGCCAGATGGCCAGAAAGCGCGTGCTGAATGCTTCTGACTGGCGCGGGCCAAGTGGAATAAAGCTTTTCTGCGTTGCTGACGCGCGGTACCAGAACTGTCCCTGCTTATCATCGAGGACAAACGCCAGCTGTGAGCCCGGCCGGACATCCGGCCACAGCGAACGAAGCATCTGTAACCAGCCTTCGCTTTGCGGCTCCCGCTGCAAAATCCCCTGCGCCTGCCACTGATCGCGCGTGGCCTCCACCAGTTCATCACGTTCAATGTCGCGCGCGTAGGTGATAATCAACGCCTGATCCTGATCCGCCGCGCGGTAGCGACCGTCCGGCGTGCGCAGCTGGGAGGTATAAACCGTAAACGGGCCCCAGGTGAGCGTGGCGTCACCCACCTTACGCCAGGCCAGCCAGTCGGCGGCGTGGGCCGCAGGGATCACCATCGTCAGCCAAAGGAGGAAAACCGCTGCTCTCATTTTTGTCTCCCCATCAGCAGGTGGAAAAACAACATTAATACCAGCCAGCCCGGCACCATCCAGCTGACGACGATAAAGGTCGGCTCCTGAAAGGTGATAGCACCCAGCCGCTCGCCAATCAGGTACGCCACCGGCCCTCCCACGGCGGCCAGCAGCGTCAGCAGCCAGCCGGGTAACGTGGTCGTGCGCGCAAGCTGTGTCCAGACGGTGGCGAACATCAGCCACAATGCCACCATCCATAGCGGCATCAGGGACTCGCCGGTGAAGGCAATCAGCCCCGTCAACGCCCAGAGCGCATCCAGTACGCTGCCCGCTGCCGCCAGACCGATGGCGTAAAGGCGGTATACCGGCGGCAAAAACAGGCAGGCGAGCACCGCCAGCGCAAGCCAGATAATCAGGCCCTGCTCACGAAAGATCACCACCAGCGCCCAGTAAAGATCGAACCCGACGGCCAGCAGAAAGACCTGAAGATAACGTCTCATACGCGTTCGGCGGTCAGTTGCACCACGCTGATGGTGCGGGCGTTAAACCCGGCTTCGCAGTAGCCAAAGTAGTACAGCCACATACGGCGGAACCGTTCGTCGAAGCCGAGCTTTTCAATCTCCTGCCAGGCATGAACAAAGCGCTGCCGCCAGTGGGCCAGCGTGCGGGCATAGTCTGGCCCCATGTCAAAGAGGTTACGGACCACAAAATCGGTATGGCGCGTCATCAGCTCATTCATCGCTGTGATGCTCGGCAGGAAGCCGCCGGGGAAAATGTAGCGCTGGATAAAATCGACGCTTTTGCTGTAGTCGCGGTAGCGCTGGTCCTGAATGGTAATGGCCTGAATCGCCATCCGGCCACCCGGGCGCAGCCGCGCCTGACAGGTTCGGAAGAACACGGGCAGATAGCGTTGCCCGACGGCTTCAATCATCTCTATCGAGACCAGCTTGTCGTACTGCCCGGTGAGGTCGCGATAATCACAAAGCAGAACCTCAACGCGGTCCTGCAACCCGGCGCGGGCGATCCGCTCGGTTGCCCAGATATACTGCTCCTGCGACAGCGTGGTGGTGGTTACCCGACAGCCGTAGTGACGTGCCGCGTATTCCGCCATCGCCCCCCAGCCGGTACCGATTTCCAGCAGGTGATCGGACTCACACAGCGCCAGCTGTTCGCACAGACGCGCCATTTTGGCCTGCTGCGCCGCCGTGAGATCCTGCTCATCCGCAGTAAACAGGGCGCTGGAGTAAAGCAGCTCCTTATCCAGAAAATGTGAATAAAAGGTATTGCCCAGGTCGTAATGCGCGGCAATATTTTCACGCGCCTGGGCCCGGGAATTGCGCCGCGTCCAGTGGCGCAGCCGCTCCAGCGGTCTACCGAGCAGCCGGAACCCTTTCTCCAGACGGCCAAGCACCTCGCCATTAAGGGCCAGGATTTCCAGAAGCGGCGTGAGTTGCGTGGTTTCCCATTCGCCATCCATCCAGGCTTCTGCGGCGGCAAGGCTCCCGCCCGTTAAGACGCGCCAGTAGACGCCGGGCGCGAGGATCTGAATGTCGGCGTGCAGCGCGGAGGATGTCTCGCCAAAATGGAATGTCTGTGCCCCTTCACGCAGCGTGAGCGAGCCGCCACGAATACCGCTTAACAGACGGAAAAGCAGCCAACGCGCAATGCGGACGTTGCGCGGGATATCGGGTTCTAGCGCAAAGACGGGATCGGTCATGAGCGTTCACTCCTGCTGACGGGATGGTTATGCAGCGGCACGCGCTTGAGCCACAGCCTCAGCGCCTGCCAGTAAATAGCGAAAACGGTTTTCAGGGTCATCAGTGGAATGCGCAGCAGTAACGCACGCAGTGCCGGACGCGTCAGAGGCTCCCGGCGTAGCGCCAGCGTGGCGTCAAACACCTTCGCGTCCTGATGATTTTCAATGTGCATATGCAAGGTGTTATCCGGGTTGTTGAAGCGCCAGTGGTAGATCATGTCCATTGGGTTGAAGGGGGAAACGTGAAACGCTTTTTCCGTCGGCTGCGCGTCCTGTCCGTTGACGGCATAGTAATGCCGCTCGTTCCACGGCGTGTTGCGGACCTCCGCCAGCACCCAGCCCAACGTCCCCTTCTCGTCATAGCAGTAGTAAAAGTTGACCGGATTGAAATGAAACCCGAAATAGCGCAGCTGCGTCAGGAGCATGACTCGTCCGCCGGGACGTTCTCCGGTGAGCCCCTCCAGCGTGTTCAGGACGTTCTCTTTGAGCGGCGTACCCAGCGGATAGTCCGTGTCATAAAACGCGGCGGCGGCGAAGCGATTGCGCCGTACGCCGACGTCAGCCAGCAGCGGCAGTTCATCCAGATCCAGCCAGGCCATAAAGACGCTGTAGCGAAATTCGTGGGTTTTCGGCTGGAGGCGGCGGTGGCGTAATACGCCGTGATAGAGGCAGCTGTTCATCTTAGTTCCCCTCTCCGGCCGCGATCGCGTTGACCACGTCCAGCGCGCTGCGCACGCCATCCTCGTGAAAACCGTTGTACCAGTAAGCCCCGCAGAACCAGCTTCGCTGGTGACCGTTGATCTCACCGCGACGCGCCTGCGCCCGCCAGCTTTGCGGGTTAAATAGCGGATGTTCATAAACAAAGCGCTGTAACACGAAGCGTTCATCCACCGGCGTTTCCGGGTTCAGGGTGACGCAGAACAGAGGGCTCCCCTCTGGCAGCCCTTGCAGAATGTTCATGTTGTAGGTGACGCAGGCGCTGGCCTGCTCATGCTCGCTCAGGCGGTAGTTCCAGCTGGCCCACGCGCGCTTGCGTACCGGCAGCCAGCGCGGATCGCTGTGCAAAATTACCTCGTTGCGCTGCCAGCCGATATCCCCCAGCACCTCGCGCTCTGCTGGCGTCGGCGCCTCAAGCATGGCCAGCGCCTCGGCGGAGTGGCAGGCAAAAATCACCTGATCGAAGGTATGGCTGGCGTTTTCGAGCTGAAGCGTGACCCCGTCTTTGTGGCGGCTGACACGCTGCACCGGCGCGTTCAGGCGTAACGTCAGGCGGTCGCCCAGCTTTTCCAGCATGGCGCGGATGTACTCCCGCGAGCCGCCCGGTACCACGTACCACTGCGGACGATGGGTAATATCCAGCAGACCATGATGATTAAAAAAGCGCAGGAAGAGCGGCAGCGGGAAACGCTTCATCTCCTGCAACGACGACGACCAGATGGCGGCGCCCATCGGCAGAATGTAGTGGCGCGCAAAAAACGGCGTGAAGCCATGCTGTTGAAGAAACGTCTCCAGCGTAGCGTGCGGATCCACGTCCCCTTCCAGCGCCTGTTTTGCCAGCCGATTAAAGCGGACGATCTCTCCGAGCAGACGCCAGAATGCCGGATTCACCAGATTTCGGCGCTGGGCAAACAGCGATGTCAGGGTGTGTCCGTTGTACTCCAGCCCCGTCTGGGGGTTGTGCACCGAAAAGCTCATCTGCGTTTTTTGCCCGCTGATGCCGAGCTCGCTGAGCAGGCCCATAAAGCGCGGATAGGTCCGGTCGTTGTAGACGATAAAGCCGGTATCAATCGCCCAGTTGCCCTGTGGCGTCGAGACATCTACCGTTGCGGTATGGCCGCCAGGCGTGGCTCCCGCTTCAAACAGGGTCACCTGATGGTGACCGGCCAGCCGCCAGGCGCAGGTCAGCCCGGCAATTCCGCTGCCGATAATCGCAATCTTCATGAACGTACCATCCTGCGCAGCAGTGTGCGCTGCAAAAACGCGGGTAGCCTGGAGAGCAGCCGCAAAATGAAGCCGAACCGGGTGGGAAACGCGATGTGCATTTTCCCTTTCGCCAGTCCGGAACGGATCGCCTTGACCGCCTCGTCAACGCTCACCCTGCCCGGCATGGCGAAATCGTTTTTGCGCGTCAGGGGGGTATCGACAAAGCCTGGGGAGATCACCGTGACGGCAATCCCTTTGGGCTCCCAGTCCAGGCGCAGACTGTCCGCAAACCAGCTCAGCGCGGCTTTAGACGCGCCGTAGGCTTCTGCCCGCGGGAACGGAAGCCAGTGGGCCATCGAACTCACCAGCACCACGCGGTTGCCGGCAGCCAGCTGCGGCTGCAACGCGGCAAGACAGTTCACCGGGCCGAGGAAATTGGTGTTCATAACCCGCTCCACCAGCGCCGCGTCCACTACGCCCCGATCGAGGTACTCGCAGGTACCGGCGCAGAGAATAACCAGATCGGCGTAAACGCCGCTCAGCGCCTGGCGACAGGCGTCCCTGTCTGTCATATCGAACAGGCGAACCGTGAGATTGGGGCAGGTCTGATGCAAGGCTTCAAGGCGCGCAGGATCCCGCCCACAGGCAATCACGTGGTACCCCTCCGCAGCGAAGGAGGTCGCCAGCCCGGCGCCAATACCCGAGCTTGCGCCGGTGATCAGTACCGTTTTCATGATTTCACCCTCCGCTTCACGCCGCGTACCGCCCAGCCCAGCAGCGGAAGATGTTCGTAGATCATCTCTCCCGCATCGTAGTAGTCGCGCTGACGCGTGATAAGACCCTTTTCCGTGTCCACCACCGAACAGCCCGGCAGTTCGAGCGGGTCCCCTCCGGCGATGCGCGGGTGCGACCAGTGCATCACCCAGGTCACAACAAAGCGGTTTTCACTGCACAGCGGTGGATCAATGGTAAAACGGCAGTTTTCGACATTCGCCAGCAGATGGGTGAAATAGCGCTGAAGCGCAAAGATACCGTCGTGCTCGCCGAACGGATCGATTAGCGTGGCATCCGAATGATAAAGCCCGACCAGTGCGGAGGGCGGCTGGCTATCCAGTGCGCTGTAGTACTCAACAAACCGACTCACGACAGAGGGCAAAGTGCTCATGGGTCACATCCTGGCTGTAAACAACGTGGCGTAATCGCATAATTAAAACTTACACAATTAACGTTATTTGTCCAAGTTTGTGCATATCTATTTTTAATATTTCAAATATATCAATAAGTTAATGTCAGACCAAAAACTGTCTTTTGTAGGCCGGGTAAGGCGTAGCCGCCACCCGGCTTTGTTTTTTCAGTTTAAACTTAAGGCAAATCTCCCAATCTTCTTCCAGGCTTATTCTTTTAAATTCATAAGGATGCCTGACGTGAGACGTTTCTTTTTCTCATTTTTCTCAAGCCCTGAATCCTTGCTGCAGGTGATGAGTCAGCAGGAGATCATCGAAGCCGTGGAGGATGGTGACCGCATCATCATCGACCAGGACGGGAATGCATCGGTGAACTACAAAAGCAATGAGGTACGGCAGGATTTTCTGCGGCACGTCAACGCGCTGAAGAGGGCCTGATATGGGAACGGCGATATTTATGGTGCTGATGGTGTGCGGGTACTGGTACACCAGTCGCGATCTGTCGACGCGCTTTAAAATCAAGCGCTCTTTCGGCTGGGACGTCTATTTCCTTGTTGCGCTTTATGGCTGTATTTTCGTGCTCCAGGGCGTGGTTGCCACGGGACTGCTTTGGCTCCTGCTTCTCGCCCTTTCTGCCGCCAATAACGCCTTTCACTTTGCCTCACCGAAATATACCGACTGGCAAATCGACTTTATGAACTGGAGTTTTTTAGGCATTCAGGCGCCTGTGGTCGTGATGCTGGCGTTTGCCATCCTGTTTTGCCTCTATCGCTCCAACTGGGCAGGCAGCGCCAGGCTGGACGGTGAAAGCCGGAAAAAGCTCTACAAACGGCTTGCCCAGTCGAGCGGTATTGAACAACTGCTCTATCAGTGTATGGAGCAAGGCGAGCTGGCGCAGGTGACGCTTCGGTCGCGGCGGATATATATCGGCATGATCCACACCGCGACGCTGGAATACGAAAACACGGCCAATATTGTGCTAATACCGATGTTAAGCGGGTACAGAGACGAGAAGACAATGAATTTGCGCATCGAGAATAATTACAGCAAGTGGTATGCGGAGCATGACATTACGCTCGACTCCGAACCCCGCAGCGCTATGTCATTCCGAAAGGTGATTTTACTCAATCAGATAGAGAGCCTGTCACTGTTCGATCCCGCCAGCGCCAGCGCGCTTTCTCTGGCGCAGCGGGAGTGACCAATATTCTGGTGCGATTCAGCCCTGGGCCTTTTGAAAGAGGTCCCAGCGGTTGCCGTAGAGATCTTCAAACACCACCACCGTACCGTACTCTTCCTCACGAGGTGCTTCACAGAAATGAACGCCTTTTTCTTTCATGGCATGGTAATCGCGCCAAAAATCATCCGTCTGAAGGAACAGGAAAACACGGCCACCGCATTGATTGCCGATAAAGGCTTCCTGCCTCTCATTAGAAGCTCGTGCCAGCAGAATATTGCAGTCGCTTTCCGGATTTGGCGTGACGACGACCCAGCGTTTATCCTGCTGCGGCGTGTCCTCGACAAGGGTAAACCCCAGCTTGTCGGTGTAGTATTCAATTGCACGATCGTAGTCATCAACCACAATAGCCACGCACCCCAGACATCGCTTCTGTGTTCTCATTTTCCGTTTCCTTTACCCTGAATGGTTATGCCCAGCGCATTCCCACAGAATAAGCGCGCATAAAAATATTTTATAGATCGGTTAGCGTCGCAAAAATCCGTGCCGCTAAGGCGGCGGGGATCCTGATGAAGGCAGCGAAGGATGCCGACGCACCCGTCCTGCTGATGGGACACGGAATTATCAACCGGTATATTGCGAAAGAACTGCTCGCATCAGGCTGGAAAGAACAGACCCGCCCCCGTACCGGTTACTGGGGTGCGGGTGTTTACAGCCGTTAAGCCCCCCGGAAAAGCTTATTTTTCCATTAACTGTTCCAGACCGCGTGATAACGAGTGGAGGACAGCATCCGTCTCCACGCCCATTTGCGCATGAATAATGGCGCCGTCAATAAGCAACATGATTTCGTTGATCACGCGCTCATCAGTGACCTTCGTCAGCGACGTAATCATTTTCTTTGTTTCGAGTTTATGGTCACGGCATATCGCCTTTATTTCACTTTCAATATCTTCAGACTTCGCCTCAGCACTGGCGTTAATAAACGCGCAGCCGTGAAACTCGGGTGAAACAAACCATTCGTAAAGCGTGGCAGATAATGCCTCTGACGATGTCTGACCGGCGTTGAGATTACGCCGCAATGAGGCTTCAAACCAGTTCATCCATATTTCATGCCGATAGTTCAAATAGGCGAGAATCAATAAACTTTTACTCGGAAAGTGGCGATAGAAAGTTACCTTGGTCACTTTCGCCTCTTTAATCAACGTATCCACGCCCGTTGCCTTGAAGCCCGTGGAATAAAAGAGATCGTGAGCGGTATGTAATATTTTATCCCTGACGCTGATTTTTGTCTCGTTGCTTGCGGGTTCTGTTTTCATTTTTCGGCAGCCTCAAAAAGGGATGTTGACAACGTTATTTTTCAGGCATAGATTAACGCAAGTAGACAGATCTGTCTACATAATATCACACTGAGGTAATCGCCATGAATACACGCCCTCCTTTACCGCCCTTCACCCGTGAAAGCGCCATCGAAAAAGTCAGACTCGCCGAAGACGGCTGGAACAGTCGCGACCCGGCAAAAGTCGCGCTGGCCTATTCGCTGGATACCCAATGGCGCAACCGCGCAGAATTCGCCACCAACCGTGAAGAAGCGCAGGCGTTTCTGGAACGGAAGTGGAAAAAAGAGCTGGGTTACCGCCTGATTAAGGAGCTCTGGGCATTTACGGATAACCGGATCGCGGTGCGCTATGCTTATGAATGGCATGATGATTCCGGCAACTGGTACCGTTCCTACGGCAATGAAAACTGGGAGTTTGAAGCGGACGGGTTGATGAAGCGTCGTTTTGCCTGCGTGAACGATATGCCAATAAAAGAATCTGAGCGACTGTTCCACTGGCCGCAGGGCAGACGCCCGGACGATCACCCCTCGCTGAGCGATCTGGGGTTATAGGATTTTCGCATCACTCCGGGGCGCCCCCGGAGTGATGAATTTACAGTGCGCCCAGCTGTTTCATCAGCGTCAGGTTGTCCTCAATATGCCAGTTAACCACAATTTTACCGTCATTAATTTCATAGATATCCGTGGCGATAAAATCTATTTTCTGCCCCTTTCCTTTTAGCTCGCCAAATGTTCCGGTAAACGTGCCGTGAAAATGTAAATGGGAGACCACACGATTACCGGAAATAACCATCTGCTCAACGTCACAGCGCAAATCAGGTACGGCAGTACGAAATGCCCGGGAGGCTAAAATAGCGCCCTCGGGTCCCTGCTTACGCCCTTCCGGCGGCGTTTTATCAATAAAGTTAACTGCAAGCGCTTCACGCGCCAGAGACGGCGTCCCCGTATTCCAGAACGTTGCATATTTTCTGGCTGCAGCCTCATTCGCGGCTAATTGCGCCTGCGGCAGGCTTTTATCGACAATCAGCTGCTGTGGTTTCACCCACTCCTCCTGCGCCGAATAAGCAGCGCCCGACAGACCGATAAAAATAAGCGGCAATAAGGCAGAACGAAAACAGGTCGAATAGTTCATTATTTTCTCTCGATAATTTATCAGGATAACGGCAAGGTGGGATAATCGGTATATCCCGTCGCACTGCCACCAAACAGCGTGGCGGGATCGCGCACCTGGGCCAGCGGCAACTTGTGCGCCAGCCGGTGAGGTAAATCCGGGTTGGCAATAAATGGCCTTCCGAAGGCAATTAAATCGGCATAGCCAGCCGTAAGTATTTGTTCGGCTTTGTTAAGGTCATAGTTGCCCGCGACGATAAGGGTTCCGCTAAACGTCTCGCGCAGGGATTGACGGAAAGTGTCGGGTACCTGCGGCGCGTCGTCCCAGTCGGCTTCCGCCAGGTGGATGAATGCTATCCCGTGTTGTTCGCACCAGGCCGCCAGAGCGAGGATGGCATCGATCACCTGCGGGTCATTCATCCCCCGCTGGGTAATAAACGGCGAAAGGCGGATGCCCGTACGCTCGGGCCCAATGGCCTCCGCAATCGCGTTCAAGACCTCCTGGGCAAAGCGGATCCGGTTAGCAAGCGTGCCGCCATACTCGTCCGTGCGTTTATTGGAGGTTTGACGCAGGAACTGGTCAATCAAATAGCCGTTTCCGCCGTGAACTTCCACGCCATCAAAGCCGGCCTGGACGGCATTCAGTGCCGCCTGGCGATAGTCCGCGATGATGCCGTGAATGTCTTTGCGCGTCAGCGTTCTTGGCTGCGGGCAGTCAACCATTTGGCCTTCGCCCTTTTCGTTCACCACCCACACTTTCGCGTCCGGTGCCAGCGCTGACGGGGCCACGGGCAGACCATCCTGATGAAAACTGGCGTGCGACATTCGCCCGACGTGCCAGAGCTGAGAAAAAATCACCCCGCCCGCCTGATGCACGGCCCCCGTCGTGAGTTGCCATCCTGAAACCTGCTCCGGCGAATGGATGCCGGGAGTCCAGGAGTATCCCTGGCCCTGCGGGGAGATCTGGGTGGCTTCGGTGATGATTAAACCCGCGCTGGCCCGCTGCCGGTAGTATTCCGCCATCAGCGACGAGGGAATATTGCCTGGCTGAAGGGAACGCGCGCGGGTCATTGGCGCCATAACGATACGGTTTTTCAGGTCCTGCTGACCCAACCGGTAACGGTCAAAAAGTGAGGAACGGTTCATGTTTTCATCCCTTATGGTTTGGATGAAATCACTTTACAGGCGGTATTTCATTTTGATAATCACACTGAAAACTGATGCACTTTTCGGAAAATATGAATAATGGGCAAGCTTGAAGATATGGCATTGCTGGTTGAAGTGGCCGAGGCCAGGGGACTTTCCGCCGCCGGACGACGGCTGTCGCTCTCTCCTGCGACCATGACGGCCAGACTGAAGGCGATTGAAGAACGTTACCAGACTCGCCTGTTTCACCGTTCAACGCGATCCATCACGCTGACCCGTGCCGGAGAAGAGTTTTATCATGCCGCGCTGCGCGTGCTGGAAGAGATGCGCCATGCCGAGTCGCTCCTGACGCAAAAAGAGGGCGTCCTCAGCGGCAATATTCGCCTTTCTGCCCCCTCGGATTTTGGCAGACAGTATCTTAGCCCCGCCGTGGTGGAATTTTCCCGACACCATCCTGACGTGAAATTTTTCATCGCGTTAAGAGAACATGTTGAAGATCTGGTCGCTAACCGGCTGGATATGAGCGTGCGTTTCGGTAACCTGCCGGACAGCAGCCTGGTCGTCAGAAACATCCGCCCAAATCATCGGGTGCTGGTGGCCTCTGCGGCGTATCTTAGCAACCGCGGCGTCCCCGCCACATTTGCGGAGTTAGCCCATCACCGATGCCTTGCACTTGAGTCTCAGGGCGTGGTGATGAACGAATGGCGCTTTGAAAAAGATGGCGAGGAAAGTGTCGTTCGCGTAGAGCCAGCCATGGTGTGCGACGACGGGGCATTGCTTCGTCAGTGGGCGCTCAGCGGCGCTGGCATTGCGGGGAAATCCTGGTGGGATGTGAAGGACGATGTTGAGGCCGGAAGACTCACCGTCCTGTTTGCTGACAGTTTTACCGGTTTTAGCCGATACGACCGCAAAGATGTCGGGCTACAGTTTGTTTACCCGCAGCGTAAACTGCAGCCGCTTCAGGTCACGGCGTTTAGCCAGTTTTTTCTCGACTGGCTAAAAAAACGGTAGCGTGAATGTTGGTTAAACCCGCTTAAAATTCATCGACACAATGCTGCCTTAATGCGCGAAAAACAGTGATACACTTACCCCACCGGGTGGGTCTTCCCGTTTGAACTCATGAGGAAACAACAGTAACCAAATGACAAAATGGTCACTCGTTGTCAATCCTGGCCTGTCACGCTAAGCTTAAATAATGACTAAAAATATGAACGCCCCATCAATACGTGGTCCACTTGACCATTCTGTCAGAGAGCAAATCGTCGAAGCGGCTTTTGAGCACTTCGGGCATTACGGCTATGAAAAAACCACCGTCGCCGAACTCGCGAAATCCATCGGTTTCTCTAAGTCCTACATTTATAAGTTTTTCGATTCCAAACAGGCTATTGGCGAGGTGATCTGCGCTAACCGCCTGGAGCTGATCATGGCGGCGGTGCTTTCTGCCATCGAGGATGCGCCGTCAGCCAGCGAAAAATTACGCCGTCTGTTCAAAGCGCTTACCGAGGCCGGAAGCGAGCTGTTTTTCCACGATCGGAAGCTTTACGACATTGCCGCCGTCGCCGCACGGGACAAATGGCCGTCTACTGAAAGGTATACAGACGGCCTGATGAAGCTGATTGAGAGCATCATTATTGAAGGCAGGCAGGCGGGTGAATTCGAAAGAAAAACGCCGCTGGATGAGGTCACGCAGGCTATCCACATGGTGATGTGCCCTTATATCAATCCCATACAGCTGCAATACAACCTCGAAACGGCCCCCACTGCGGCGGTGCTTCTCTCTTCGCTGGTATTAAGAAGCCTGGCCCCCTGATGAGTGACCATTGACTTTATTGGTCACTAGTCTGAGAATGCGGAAACTGTCCTGTTACTTCTATAAGGGTTTCCCATGCTCAGGCTCAATACAGCCCGCCTTGCCGTTAGCCTTCTGCCGTTTGTCCTCGTGGCGTGCGGCGATAATTCCGCGAGTGACGATCCGCGCACAAAGCCACCGCTTGTCAGATCCGCCGCCATCGAGCTTGCGAACAATACTGCTCACGCCTTTACCGGCGTGGTGGTGGCGAGAACGCAAAGTGATTTGGGTTTCAGGGTTCAGGGGAAAATCCTTGAGCGACTCGTCGATACCGGGCAAACCGTCAGACAGGGTCAGCCGTTACTGCGCCTCGATCCGGTTGACCTGAAATTACAGGCCCAGGCACAGCAGCGCACGGTGGATGCTGCCCAGGCGCGTGCGAGAAAAGCGTCCAGCGATGAGGCGCGTTATCGCGGTCTTGTGGCGTCCGGCGCCGTGTCCGCCTCGGAGTATGATCAGATCAAAGCCGCCGCCGATTCCGCCAGAGCGGAACTCAGCGCAGCCCGGGCGCAGGCCAACGTGGCGCAAAACGCAACGGGCTATGCCGTACTGCTGGCGGATTCAGACGGGGTAGTGATGGAAACCCTCGCCGAGCCAGGTCAGGTGGTGAGTGCCGGGCAAGTGGTGATCCGACTCGCCAGGGCGGGACAACGTGAAGCGCTCGTGCAGTTCCCCGAGACCTTGCGCCCTGCCGTTGGCAGCCCTGCACTGGCCACACTTTATGGCAATGAAAAACACCCGGTCAGCGCAACGCTGCGCCTGCTGTCTGATTCAGCCGATGCCACAACCCGCACCTATGAAGCCCGCTACGTGCTGAATGGTGACCTGGCAAACGCGCCGCTGGGGGCAACCGTCACGCTGAACGTTCAGGACCCAAAAGCGGAACGTCAGGTCATGCAGGTTCCGCTCGCCTCACTCTACGATGCTGGCAAAGGCCCCGGTGTCTGGCGCATTTCCGCCAGGCCGGCAAAGGTTACCTGGACGCCGGTGAAGGTGCTGAGCGTGGGTGAAGATGCCGCGCAGGTCACGGGCAGCGTGAAGCCAGGCGAGAAGATTGTGGCGCTGGGCGCACACCTTTTGCACGAGGGTGAAATCGTCAGGCTTGCAGAACAACGCAATGCCGCGCTGGCGGAGAACACGCCATGAGCGGAAGTCGCTTCAACCTGTCAGCGCTTGCCGTGCGCGAGCGCTCCATCACCCTGTTTCTGATCGTCCTTGTGACGATTGCCGGTATCTACGCCTTTTTTGGGCTTGGCCGCGCGGAAGATCCCCCTTTTACGGTGAAGCAAATGACGGTGATATCCGTCTGGCCCGGCGCAACCGCGCAGGAGATGCAGGATCAGGTCGCCGAACCGCTGGAAAAACGCCTGCAGGAGCTCAAATGGTATGACCGGACGGAAACCTATACCCGCCCCGGCATGGCGTTTATCACCTTATCGTTGCAAGACAAAACACCCCCCGCAGAGGTGCAGGAGGCGTTCTATCAGGCGCGGAAAAAGCTGGGAGACGAATCCCTGAACCTCCCTGCCGGGACGATCGGCCCGATGATCAATGACGAATTTGCCGATGTCACCTTTGCCCTTTTTGCCCTGAAAGCGAAAGGTGAACCCCAGCGGCAGCTGGTACGTGATGCCGAAGCCATGCGCCAGCAACTTTTGCACGTACCCGGCGTGAAGAAAGTGAACATTATCGGCGAACAGGCGGAGCGGATATACATCGCTTTCTCTCATGACCGACTGGCTACGTTGGGTCTTTCGCCGCAGGATATTTTCAACGCCCTTAACAATCAGAACGCGTTAAAAGCAGCGGGCTCTATTGAGACCCGGGGCGCCCAGATGTTTATCCGCCTCGACGGCGCGTTTGATGAGTTGCAGAAGATCCGCGATACACCCGTTGTGGCTCAGGGCAAAACGCTCAGGCTGTCCGATGTAGCGACGGTTGAACGGGGCTATGAAGATCCCCCTACGATGCTGATACGTAACCAGCATGAACCCGCCCTTCTGCTGGGTATCGTCATGCGTGAGGGCTGGAATGGTCTGGCGCTGGGTAAAGCGCTGGATGCCGAAACGGCAAAAATAAACGCGAGTCTGCCGCTGGGCATGACCCTGAGCAAAGTCACCGACCAGTCAGTGAACATCAGCTCGGCGGTGGATGAGTTTATGATCAAATTCTTCGTCGCCCTGCTGGTGGTCATGGTGGTCTGTTTTGTCAGCATGGGCTGGCGCGTGGGGGTGGTGGTTGCAGCGGCGGTACCGTTGACGCTGGCGGTGGTCTTCGTGGTGATGGAAGCCGCGGGGATAAACTTTGACCGCGTCACGCTGGGCTCCCTGATCCTTGCCCTCGGCTTACTGGTTGATGATGCCATTATCGCCATCGAAATGATGGTGGTCAAAATGGAGGAAGGTTACGACCGGGTCAAAGCCTCCGCCTACGCCTGGAGCCATACCGCCGCGCCAATGCTGGCGGGTACGCTGGTGACGGCAATTGGCTTTATGCCAAACGGTTTTGCCCAGTCAACCGCCGGGGAATACACCAGCAATATGTTCTGGATTGTCGGCCTCGCCCTGATTGCATCGTGGTTTGTCGCCGTGGTGTTTACCCCCTATCTTGGGGTGAAGATCCTCCCGGCCATTCCCAAAGTGGAAGGAGGCCATGCCGCCATCTATGACACGCCGCGTTATAACCATTTTCGCCGGATGCTGAGCCGCGTTATCGCCGGAAAATGGCGGGTGGCCGGTGCCGTGGTCGCTATTTTCATCCTCGCCATATTCGGCATGGGACTGGTAAAAAAACAATTTTTCCCGACATCCGATCGCCCAGAAGTGCTGGTTGAAGTGCAGATGCCCTATGGCACCTCAATCGAACAGACCCGTGCCGCAACCGCAAAAATAGAAGCATGGTTGAGCCAGCAGCCTGAGGCCAACATCGTGACGGCCTATATTGGCCAGGGATCGCCCCGCTTTTACCTGGCGATGGCCCCCGAATTACCTGACCCGTCTTTTGCAAAAATCGTGATCCTGACGGACAGCGAGACGTCACGCGAAGCGCTCAAGTTCAGGCTCAGGGAGGCTGTCGCCAGCGGCCTGGCGCCTGGCGCCCGCGTGCGGGTGACGCAGCTGGTCTTTGGCCCGTACTCGCCCTTCCCGGTTGCCTGGCGCGTTTCCGGGCCGGATGTCGGTACCTTACGCGATATCGCAGACAAGGTGAAAGGCGTGCTACAGGCAAGCCCGATGATGCGTACCGTCAATACCGACTGGGGATCACGCGTTCCGGTATTGCATTTCACCCTCGATCAAAACCGTCTGCAGGCCACCGGATTAACGTCCAGTGCCGTGGCTGAGCAGCTTCAGTTCTTGCTCTCAGGCGTGCCAATTACTGCCGTGCGGGAAGATATTCGCTCGGTAGAGGTCATGGGGCGCGCCGCGGGGGATATCCGTCTCGACCCGGCAAAAATTGAGGGTTTTACCCTCGTCGGCAATGCGGGGCAGCGCGTTCCGCTGTCTCAAATTGGCAAGATTGAGATCGGTATGGAAGACCCGATTTTGCGCCGCCGCGACCGCACTCCGACCATTACCGTGCGGGGTGATATCGCCGACAATCTTCAGCCACCGGATGTATCGGTCGCCATCATGAAACAGCTCCAGCCGATTATAGATACGCTACCGGCCGGATACCGCATTGAGATGGCCGGTTCGATTGAGGAATCGGGCAAAGCCACGCAGGCAATGATTCCGCTGTTCCCGATCATGATTGCGCTGACGCTGCTGATCATCATTCTGCAGGTGCGTTCGCTCTCGGCGATGGTGATGGTGTTCCTTACCGCGCCGCTGGGGCTGATTGGCGTGGTGCCGACCCTGTTGATTTTCAATCAGCCGTTTGGCATCAACGCGCTGGTGGGGTTGATCGCCCTTTCAGGCATTCTTATGCGCAATACGCTGATCCTGATTGGGCAAATCGATCATAACCAGAAGGACGGTCTCGATCCGTTCCACGCGGTGGTCGAGGCGACGGTTCAGCGAGCCCGGCCCGTACTGCTGACGGCACTTGCCGCCGTGCTGGCGTTTATTCCTCTGACGCATTCGGTATTCTGGGGAACCCTGGCTTACACGTTGATTGGCGGAACCTTAGGCGGTACGGCCATTACGCTGGTGTTCCTGCCTGCGATGTATGCGATCTGGTTCCGGATCCGCCCTGCGGAACAGCGCGTGCAGTCCCCGGCAGAAAACGTGTAAACTACCCTAAGTAGATAACTGTTCCGAGGAAAGCATGGTTGTTAAGCGCTTAAGAAAAGAGGATCGCCGCGTACAGCTGCTGGAAGTGGCGCGCGGAATTGTCCGCCAGCAAGGCACGGAGGCACTGACGTTGGGTTACCTGGCGGAGCGGGCCAACGTGACCAAGCCTATCCCCTACGACCATTTTGGCGATCGTGAAGGGTTGCTGATGGCCTTGTATCAGGATTATAGCGATCGGCAGTTAGCAAAATTCCGTGAGACGCTGGCTGTAGACAGCAAAACGCTGGACAAGACGATCCGCTTTTTCAGCGCCGCCTATATTGATTGCGCCATGACCGCCGGGCCCGAAACCGGGCCCATCGCCGCGGCGCTGTCCGGCTCTCGCGCGTTGCAGTCGTTTCGTGAGGCGTGCGTTGCCGAATGCGCCGACTGCCTGCGTACCGCGCTTTCCCCTTTTGTCGTCCTGAAAGGCGTTCAGGGAGAAGCGGTACTGACGGCCATCATTGGTGCGGCGGACGCGCTCAGCACCGCCGCGTGTAACGGCGTGCTCGCCCGAAATGTTGCGGAAGATACCCTCAGCGGCGCCATCACCGGGGTGCTGGAGACCTACGTGAATAGCACAAAATGATCGTTGGGTGCGGATTGACAGCTAAGTTACCAATAGTAATATAAACGTCACTTCTCACCCATTCGAGGTCGCTATGTCTGCTACACATGCCATTAATAATGCACTGATCGTGACGGCTCACCCTGTCGACAATTCGTTATCCCATTCGCTGGCCGCCCGCATTGCCGGGAAACTGCGTGAACAGGGTACGCAGGTGGAGATGGCCGATCTGCATGCCGAAGGGTTTAACCCGGCCATGTCCCGCGCCGATCTTGATTTGTACCACGGCGATCCGAGCGCCCTTCCTGAAGATATTCTGCGCGAGCAGCAGCGGGTCGAGCGGGCGGATATGCTGGTATTCGTTTTCCCGGTGTACTGGTGGTCCGTTCCCGGTCTGTTGAAAGGCTGGTTTGATCGCGTTCTGACGCTGAACTGGGCGTATAAAGTGGCAGAAGACGGCCGGATTGTGGGCAATTTGCGCGACGTTCCCGTTCGCCTTATTGCGACTGCTGGCAGCGATCTTAACGGTTTCGATAAACATGGTTATTCGACGGCGATTCAGACTCAAATAGTCGAGGGCATTTTCGGCTTCTGCGGTTTGAAGAACGTCAAACTCGATATTCTTTACCAGGCAGACACGGCGACGCCTGAGCTGGTGGAGGAGTTCCTGAAGGGACTAGAGGGCCTTAAATAATCCCGGCTATTCAGTCAGCAAAGGCGTGCACAGCAGGTTACGAGCCTTTGCTGACAGCTTCCTGCCGCTGCATCGTACCCCTACTCAAGTTGGTGTCTTGAAGCAATGCGTTAAGCAACGCTATAACTAACGTGCTCATTCCGCATATAGCGGAATGAATAAACAAAGGTCATTCCATGTATCAGTCAGTTCAGCCAACAACCACCCTCACCACCACCGGCACCTTCGGCGGCATGAGCGTATCTGTAGCAAACGACTGACAAACAGAACCTCAATCCCCGCCTAACTGGACGGGGAAATACCTCTCCGTTCACCGCCCTCTGAATGGAGAAAGAAAATGATTTCTGACAATGCTCTCTTAATTATCGACATGCAGCAGGGCCTCTTCCGGGGCCCGGTCTCACCCTGTTCCGCCGATGCCGTTCTGGCAAATATCCGTTTGTTAATAGCCAACGCGCGCCACGCTCAGGTACCCGTCTTTTTTGCCCGCCATGTTGGACCAGACGACTCGCCCTTTTCAGCGCAGGGGCCGTTGACGCAGCTGATACCCGAGCTGGACGTGAAGGAGCAGGATGTTGTTTTCACCAAGCGCCATCCCAGCTGTTTTCGGGATACCGAATTGCTGCGTGAACTTAATCAGAGAGGCATCAAACAGCTGGTCATTGCCGGGATGAAAACCGAATTTTGTGTCGACACCACCTGCCGGGCCGCGCCGGAGCTGGGCTTCAGGACGATATTGATTTCAGATGCGCATACCACAATGGATAACGCACATTTATCCGCCACTGACATCATTGCGCATCACAACAGCACGCTGGCCGGCCCGTTCGTGATGCTGTCGACTGCCGGCGACTGGCATTTTAATACGGTCAGTTGAGTTGGCGGGAGCGTCTCTCTCTATCCCGGCGTGCCTTTCCGCGCGTCGGGAAAAGTAGAGAAAATTACAGGGTAAAACCTCCATCACCCACCTGTGCCTGAGCGTACCATTTCATCAGCTCCGCACTACCGGGCGCGTTCTCAGCCGGTGACCATGGAGCGGTATCGTGCTCCGGAACAGGCTGATAGCCGCCGTGTTTCACCTCAAAAATGACGCCGCCTTTATCCAGCGACAGCACGGCATGCCAGGTACCGGCATCCATCTCCAGCACTTTGCAGTCTTCACCTAACACCACGCGCTGGGTCACGTTACCGCTGTCATCAAAATTCAACACCAGAAAGCGACCGCTCAGAGCCGTCAGCAGTTCAAACGTGTGCGGGTGGCGATGAGGGCGAACATAGGTACCTGGCTCCATCGCGATAGCCAGGCGTTGTACCGGGTCGCTCAGTTCGGGATGTAAATTGCGGTGCGCGCGTAAGCGAGGAGAATTGGCAGCCTGCTCGCTTTGTTGCTGCAGGTCACTGAACGTAATTTGTTTCATATACACCTTTGTGAATGTGGTCAGCTGGCGGCAACCCGATTGCCGCAGGACGTTATACCATTCTGAAAAGCCGATAAGCCACGGTATTTATGAAACAAAACGCTGCTAGCGTGTTGAAAACATCGCATCTGCCGCTCCGCGCGGACAGGTAATTTTAAGAGAGACAGGGATTTTTCAAACGCTGACTCAGACCATCCGTGGGTGTGATAAATCCATGCGGGATCTGGATAAGTTCTAGCCAGGCATACCATCCTCGTGCGCCCCCTTCGGTTTCAGGTCGTAAGTATAGTGTGATGAGTCCAAAACTGAGGTTGAGTAAAACTCACGTTGAAACGCACGTCATCGCACTGAAATTTAAACCCGTCGGGAACGTGTAGACTCGGTGAAAGCGATGCCAGAATTGAGAGTCGTATTTCAACTGGTCGTAAGATAAATTCAGCGTAAGTGTTACGTCATACAGGAGGGGATATGCCGCAAGCTTTACCGGGAATTGATGTTTTATTTGTCGCTGGGTTCGGGCCTATTTCACGGGACACAGCGTCCAGCGCCGCGTTTTATATCCATACACTCGGCCTTCCGCTTAAGCCGATGGAGGGGAACAGTGATTATCTGCTCGCAGAAGTGGGCCAGTTGAAAGGCGTGAAGCATTTCGCCGTCTGGCCGCTTACACAGGCGGCAATGTCCTGCTTTGGAGAAGAACAATGGCCCGCTGAGCACCCGATACCGCAAGGATGGGTTGAGTACGAGGTTCAGGACCTGGACTCGGCTACCCGTATTTTGACTGAAAAAGGCTATCGGTTGCTGGTGGCAAACCGCACAGAACCATGGGGGCAAACCGTCACCCGCCTGCTCAGCCCGGAGGGCTTGCTTACGGGATTAACGATTACGCCGTGGCTTCGGGAGGTATGACGCCCTTCACCAGGCCATTTACCAGCAGGGTAAAAACCTGAATCGCTTTTGGTAATGCCTGCTGCGGATCTTCGCTGGCGGCCACCCACTGGGCGGCATTCAGTGCGGCACCGTTTAACAGCCAGGCGGTGGCATCAACATCTACCGGTTCGATTAAGCCGCGTTCAATCAGGTCGGAAAGGCTCTTACGCGTAGCGCCGAGGCAGTTATTCTGGCTCGGCCATTTTCCCGGGTCCCCAAGAAAAGCCGGACCATCAAGCAGAACGATGCGACGGACTTCTTCATCCAGCGCCATTTCGATATAGGCTATCCCTTCTGCCAGAAGCTTTTGCTGGTCATCCTTCACATGCGCCGCTGCACTTTTGGCGCTTTGCGCCATTTCAGAATCAATCTGGGTAACGACAGCGGCAAGTAACCCCTTTTTATCGCCAAAATTATGATACAGGGCCCCGCGCGTCAGGCCCACGCTGGCGGTTAAATCATCCATCGAGGCTGCGGCAAACCCTTTTTCGGCAAAGGCTTTACGTGCAGCCGCAATCAATTTAGTGCGGGTTTCTTCCATCGTTTCGGCGCGGCGTTTGGCTGCCATAAGAACTCCTTGCAATCTACACCACGCAAGTCGTTTGACATACGCGGCGTATGTGTGATTAAGTTGACATACGCCGCGTATCTTAATTCATTTATTTATGCCGCGCATCCACTGTCCCTGTCCAAAGAAAGGATCCGTTATGAACCAACCGAAACCCGTTTTCCCTGCAAATCGCCACGCGCTGTATGAGCAGCACGGTTATTCTGCAGCGATCCGCTCTGGTGATTTACTGTTTGTTTCCGGACAGGTGGGTAGCCGGGAAGACGGTACACCCGAACCCGACTTTGCAATGCAGGTAGAGCGTGCCTTCGATAATCTCAAGGCCACGCTTGACGCTGCAGGATGTACGTTTGCCGATCTTGTTGATGTGACAACCTTTCATACCGATCCGGAGAATCAATTTCCAGCCATTATGCAGGTGAAACAAACGCTTTTCCCTAAGCCACCGTATCCGAACTGGACAGCCGTGGGCGTTACCTGGCTGGCGGGATTTGATTTTGAAATAAAAGTTATCGCCCGGATCCCTGAACATCAGGTATGAACACGTTGCACACAGGTATCAGAAGAACCGGTATCTGTGTGTAAAAGTGGAACCGGGGCCGACATAGTGAGTGTTAGCTCAGAGTGACGCTACCTTACAAAGGGCGGTTAGCATGTTACCCGCGCATATCGAAACCGGATTTTTGAAAATCTCTGTAGACTTCCGGATTGTTGAATGCCGGGAATTTGGCTTTATGGGCTGCTGATTTTATCGCTTCACAATAGGCTTTATTGCCGTTGCTGGTGGATATGTTTAAAGGCGTGCCATCCTGAGCAAATTCAATATGCAGCCTGCATTTTTTCCCTTTCCAGTTTTGCGGCTCATCCAGTTTGGCATTTATTGCCGCCCTGATTGCCCGCGCTTGCGCGCCCCACTCATCCTGATCGTCCCAGCGCCCTGAACTGCAACTGCCCGTTGCCGTGGTCTTATGGCATCCAGAAGGATGCAACGGCGCACATCCTGCGGCCATGTTCACCACAAATGCCACTATAACAATTTTCTTTATTGTTTCAGACACGATCACTTCTTACCTTTCAGTCCATTTAAGCATCAGAAATAGTGATCTATTTTTCTGTATTGACTGGTCATGTTTCAACTACCAATTTTTCACACAACCCGATGCTTCCAATGAACCTTTTTATGGCGCAAGGATAATAACTGCGATGTCGTCGTTCATCATGCACGCTAAATCACTACCAAAGCGCTCACCTCCCCAGTGCCTCAAGAATTGCATCCTCCATTTTCTCGGGCGTCGTCATCGGTGCAAAACGCTTGAGGGGTATCCCATCGCGTCCGATCAGGAACTTCGTGAAATTCCATTTGATCCGTCCTCCCAGCACGCCAGGCAATTCCTTTTTCAGATAACGAAACACCGGGTGCGCTGCGCCACCGTTTACCTCAACTTTCTCGAACATGGGGAAACTTACGCCGTAGTTAATGTAACAAGTCTTCGAGATTTCATCGGCGCCGCCGGGCTCCTGCTTACCAAACTGGTTACAGGGAAAGCCAAGCACCACTAACCCTTGACCGGCGTATTTCGTGTAGAGCGCTTCAAGGCCCGCGTATTGCGGCGTGAAGCCACACTGGCTGGCAGTATTCACGACCAAAACCACCTTACCCGCATAGTCGTCCATTGAGATAAGACGGCCATCCAGGCTGGTGGCGGTAAATTGATGAAAATTGGTCATACTGGCATCCTTAAAAGAGAAACGGTTCGGCGTGAAATCTGGTTAACCTTCAGGTTGAATCACTCGTGATGATGATCCCTCAGGAAAACGGTTAATACATCCTTAGGAGGGGCTATTCCCGTTTCTGAAAGCATCCAGCCCACCGCGCCGCGATGATATGAACCGTGAAAAAGGACATGATTGAGCATATCTCCTGCCTTCATTTCACCATACCCACCATCGACGAAACGAAATTTAACGATTTCAGAAAGATCAGACGTGTTCATTATTATACCGACGTGTTGAATATACCATTTAGTGCATTCAAACATCTTTGTCAGAAGCTCGTCTGCAGTCGGGGTATCTGCCGTATTTAACGCGGTGTATTGGTGCTTTTGTCCAGTAATCTTGGCTCTGAAAATCATATCAACGACATAAACATGGTTCATAAGCCTGAGCATCAGATGATGCTTATCAGCATTCGCTAACGTATCTACCTGTATAGAAAGATGTTGCGGATTGCAAGACACCTTAATGCCCAAGTAATGGATGATGATGGTACGATTTACAGTGACGAATCGCAGTGGGAGTATGATCCGTCAACTAACGCTTAACGTCTGCTGTTGGCTCGCAGAGGCCAGGCTAGCTGGTCTTCAGGTCTGCTTTGAGCGAATAGCGGAAGTTAGCATGTGTCTCAACTGCAGGAGAGTTGTACTAACAACGGCATGAGATAATTAACCGGGAGCAGGTCACAGATGCCCAAACGTCCTCTTCCTGCTGCTAAACAATCCTGTCATGCCTCCATTTCATATGGCCGCTATGAGCGAAGAGCGTACATTGGCCTTGGAGGATATCTGAACTATTCTCCGGAAATTATCTAATAAGCGAATGGTATGGATTACAGGCATGCTTGCAATTCCCGACAAACTATAAACAGCATGAAGTCGCGATTTTTTCTACTATTGGATAAAGTTTTCAACTTTTTGGTCGTTAATTATTTTTTAGATAGATTTTTTCAGGAGAAGAGCAATGGCATTTACCGTCGGTGAAAACTATGCGTTCAGGGACATACAGAAGCGTTATAAATTCCTGAAACCGGGCGAAAAGGGACTGTCGCAGGGCGGTTTTTTAAATCCCTCGCGTGGCAATTCCTCCACATTAATTCGCGCCATCTTTGCGCGCAGAGAGGTCAATGGACCTCTGGATAATCTATTGTTCGTTTCTGGCGATAATGAGTACCGAAACTACTTCACCCGTCTTGAGAAAGTGCAAAAGGAATGTAGCCCATTCCTCTATTTTAAAGAAAAGAATGGCGAGTGGTCTTATATGGGGCATAGTAAGGTGGATCGTTTACTGGAGCCCGACTCAAAAGAATTAACCCTCTTGCTTGATGAAATGGGTTGCACGCTGGAAACGGTTGATGAGGTGGATGGCAAACCATTGTGGCAGCTTACAGCATTTGGAGTGCAAGGTTTTATCAGACCGCGTAGACTGGAATTTATAGTGGTCTTAGAGCAGGATGCGTAGCTAACTGTCTTTGTCATCAAATATGTCTGTGGGGCGTTCAGTAACGTCATTTTCAGTATGCTATATCAAGAAGAAACATCACCGTTGTTCGTCGTTTGACGCGACATCACTATAACGAGATGTTCCGCAGACCAACGATGAATTGCTGAGGCCGGTACAGAGACACCTATCGCCAGTAAGATCGAAATAACATCTCGAAAAAAGTGATGCGTTATTATCTGGCTCTATACTAATTCGCCGCTATCGGCCTGACTTAGCCTTGCTCCGAGATTTCCTTCGTCATTTATAGAGGGTGATTTCAGAACAACGCGTCTTTATAGGGATGCCCTCACGTTTCTGAAGAAGAAATACTAAAGATCACAACGTATTAATTAACAGTGAGCAGGTCAGCATCATATAACATATGTTGAGCCCTTATAGTGAAATAGTAAAAGCCCCTTGCGAAGGGGCCTGATTAAGAAAAATTATAGAGAGCTTTTTTTAGCCCCATCGATCTCAGCCTGGCAAACATCATCATTTGTAAATGTATACTGAAGGTAAACATACCACTGCGCAGAACTGTTCGCTCTTGCTTCAATAGAAATAGCACCAATGTTATTTTTCAGCGGCGTTTCCTGCGTTCCCTTCCAGGTAGCTGAAAGGAATCGTTCCTTTTTGTTAAGCCCCATCATCCAGTCCTGAGGTTCTTTCCAGATAGAACCTGACAGTAAAAGGTCTGTGGTTTCAGCCTTTCCATAAAGCGAGCTTAACGAGCTACTCAACTCTTCAAAGCGAGATTTCAAGGCAAGCCCATAACTATCAGTATCAATGTTTTTACCGACAGCTCTGATTTGGCATAAGCCTGCTTTAGGCGAGATCAACAAACCATACATTTCAAAATCAGCGTTGGACTTCGGTAACTTATCGGAAGTATAGAGATTTACGCTGTCAGGAAGTGGTTTTAGCTTTGCCCCGATCATATCTTCGATATTCTTTTGAGTCAGGCCAGCCTCGAGTCCGAACGGACCATCAGCTGGTGGCAGCAGAGGGGGCTGTTCATGTCTTGTTTCAGCGGTTGTGTCCTTCTTACTGCTGGCGGTTGCAACATTATCCTGAACCGGTGCAAGCTTAACTTCAGCAAGCCCATATTTAGCCGTGAGATATTTTTGCTGCAACATCGCCATGCTTTGCTCTTCAGTAGCAACCGTTGACAGTTTTAAGACCTGTATTAAACCACCACTGTACTGGCTGGCATCTGTTTTTGCTTCGTTTATTTTTACTGCCAGGTCCTCCATTTCAGCTTTAATAGAAGCAGCAAGTTCAGGGTCTGGCTTGACACCTGAAACAACGACGTCAATTTTGGCTCCTGACTCAATTGCATTTATACGCTGTTCTAAAAGAGCCTTATTCGTTCCTAAAACTTCCAATCTTGCGGTGATTAAATTCTTGATCAGTCCACCTGAAAATTGTTGATCAATATGTTTCGCTGCAGAGATTTCTCCCTCCGTTTGGGACAGCTCAGCCTTAAGTGCCGCCACTTCCTGCTTTTGCTCTGGAGTTAACTCTTTAGGCCCACACCCGGTTAACATCGTTATGCTTACTAATGTTGCAATCAATGTTTTTTTCATATCCCTGTCCCAGTGGAAAATATTCAGATTAATCCTATCAGAAAGTGAACTGCAACAGAATATTTGAATCGTCACAGGTATGAGAGACGACTCCGGAGTCGTTAAGTTGGCTTTAAGAAAGATGCCTATGAGTGCTCAGTATTAACCCTATGCGTTTAAAATCGAAGTAGTCATACCGGTTGTTGAACGCTGTCATTCCGTATCCAGCATTGCAACACGATCCCATATCCCCCTTACGCCGAATAAAGAAATACGGGCCAGACTCCTTAACTAACATAGGCAATCAGAAGCTCAGGCTGGGTTCCGCCAACTTCAGAAGGAGCTAACGAAGCAGATAATGATCCAATAAGCATCCGTTCGCCATAAATGTGTTGCTCCCGGCGGCCGATTGTGGCGTATGGCATAGTCAAAGGCGTTTCGGAACGTGGCTTTAAGCCAGCGAAATCACGGCTGCATCGCAGCTGACAGAACCTTGTACAAGTTATATGCACCGAGCGTCTCTGGGAAATCAGTCCGGAGGACATCGAAAATGCTTCGTCGTGAGGACAGGAATTGTTTTCTGTGTGCGGTCAGTCCAAACCGCATCCATTATGCAGATGCGGTTTAACACAATCAGAAGATCATAAAGTGCTGCGCAATTTGCCAACCGACAGAAAGCCCAACAATGCAACCCATCACCGTCAGTACAAAGCGATGACGAAATCGGGATTTGAGAAAATTCACCTGTAACTCAGCAATAGCATGATCAATGCCTGTTTGCCTATCAGCTTGTTGCGCCACAACAACGGATATTTCATGCTGGAGCGCATCACACTGGTTTACGGTTGATTTAACCGAATTAACTAAATCCATCCGGTTTCGCTCAAGCTCGCCGAGCAGTTGCTGATGAGACAACTGCTGTTCCTGCAACAAGGATTGCTGCATCTTCTCAACGAAACTCTTTTGAACAGCCTGATTGTCCACCATTGTCTGTTCGAGCATGCTATGCCGTCCTACCTGGTCATCAAGGCCACTTTGCAATTTTTGCGCAAGATCAGAAGAAAAGTTAGCAATACGCTGTTCAAGTTCTGCCAGCAAGGTGGCGTTTGCCTCGCCAATTTTGTTTTCCGCCTCTGTCACCCTTTTTACGCAGCCAATTAGCTGCTTAGCCTGATCTTGCGTTACCCCTTTTGCATCCATTAATCCCTGGTTGGCCTTATTAATCTCTTTTTGCTGTTCTTCCAGTAGCACCTGTTGTTTCAGGATTTGTTCATTTTGTTCAGCAAGGGAGCGTGTTTGGCCTTCCAGAATGTTTTGCTGATTCAATAAAATCTGTTGTTGCTCGTTCAGTAGCTTGGATAGCGCCGTATTGACAATCAATAACTGAGAAGATTTTTGCGTCAGGCGACCAATGGCTTTATTGAGATCAATCTGCGCATCCTGTAACAAATCGTCGCGATCATTCCACCAGTTAGTTATAAAGTTTCCGTCCCTCTGTTCCCTGCGCAGGCGGTCAAGATCCTTCGCGCTCTTCTGAACCGTTTGCTGCTCCTCCGTCATACTGCTAATCAATTCTTTAATGTTGCTGTCGCGAAAGACACGTTCCGGTAAATCTGCGGACGAAAACGCCTGGATAACCTGAAGTTCCTGCTTGTTTAACAAACTCATCTTACTGTTCTCAAATATTTTTTAGAAAGTCATCAATTTCGGCCTGGCTTTCATTAATAAACACAATTGCAGCAGTACTCCGCGCCACTTGCACAGCTGTCTCGGCAGTAGTTCTCTCAAGACATGCCAGTGTTGCTTTAGTCGAAATCGTTGCAGTAGCCAGGTTTTCCCCAATAGCTTGATACTGGGTTATAGCAGTCGCGTAATTTTCAATATTACCCAGCGAACGTTCTGAAAGTGTCACCAGCTCACTGGCAAACGCTTCACGACGTATACCGTCTGCGAGCATCTCATCCATGAATTTTTCGCTTAACGTAAAACGGGAGCGATCAAAAAACGTATCAATCTGATACGAGAGAAAGGCAGAAAGCAATCCGGTGGCAATGCCTATGAGAACTGGGGTTAACATATCTGCAAAAGGTTTCAGAAACGGTACAGTCGCCATAAACGTCGCGATGCTTTCGTTCAACAACATACCGACCGAAGTCACGATGACAGCAGTGAGCATTTTCAGTCCTTCCTGTAACGCTTGCTGTGCCGTCATATGTGCCGGTGGGAAGAAAATCATTTTAAATGCCCGGAAAAGTCCCAACAGCCCTTCCCGAATCATGGTCACGAAACGCTTTGCGGTAGAGAGAAAATTATTAAGCAAGAAGGTGAGTAAATTACTCATGAATCCACTCACTCCACCCTGGAACATTTGTCCCAGCGCATCGGGAATTTTTTTGGTCACGGAAGCAACTACGCGCATTAAGCGCTGTCGGACCTCCTCAAACAATGTTTTTCCCACTTCAACACCATGTTGAATAAGCACTTTGAACTCGTTAAACAAGCCATTTACCAGTTCAGTGAGCAATAGCCCAAGAGCTTGTCTGAGCCCCATCTGCAACGCTTGTTGGCCGCCTGTCTGCAACAACTCTGCGCTTTGTTTTTTCATTAGCGCCGAGTTAAGCGTTGTCGAAATATGGTCCTTAGATTGTTTCTTCGCTGCTGCTACTCGTTCTGGGTCCAGCTCAAATCTTTCACCATTTTTTTCTGCAAAAGTATCGAGTTCAGCAGCGCCTTTTGAACGGTTAATCGACTTATGTGTGGTTACCAGGTTTTCGTCGGAATTGGCCATTTTGACGACTTTTTCAACGCCTTTCCCGGTTTCAAGAGCAAGATGCACTTTCTTATTTTTGGACAATGTATTTAGTGAAGTGACATGGTCGAGATCCATATCCGCCGCGTTGGTCGTTTTTCCCGTATAACCATCAATACCACCGGCCCGGAGTTTCACGCTTTTTTTTGTAAAATCTTTACTTTCATATTCTTTGCGCTGGTAATCCTCACGCGATTTCGCATGACTGGACATGTCTTTATCAGCGATGAAATCCGACTCTTCACGCTCGAAATTATGCATCGTCGTTACATTGCCGCCATTGCGATCCTCAAACATGGCCGTTGAAAGCCCAAAAGGCCCAATAATTTGTGACAACACTTGCTGCTGGAAATCGTGGAAGAGTTTTTGCAGGCGCTGTTGTTTTAAGTCTTCATATGTTAAATCCATTTACCCTCCTGGCTAATCGAATCAATTGCAAAAAAGCCTACATTTGCTCTACATACTGTCTGAGCCAATCACTGAAACTGTCCGCTTGTTTTCTACGCTCCCCATCATCATGCCAGAGCGTGATAATCTGCCCGCGAATCCCAGCGTCAGTCGGGGCAAGGTCAAGACAAAGATGATCGCCCGCTCCATTGTAAGTAAACGGGATCCAGGAGGGATTCCACCATTCCGAACGAATACCACTTTGCGGACACGACTCAGCTCCATCAAAATCGCCACCATCAAGTAAATCTTTCCAGACACGCCACTCCTGCAAAATGCGTGAAGTGGATAAGAATTCGCAATCATCAAATAATCCATGGCTCATACCACGCTGACCATTGTGAATTTTCATGAAGGCTACAAAATCGGCTGGCAAGATTACACTCAGGGCCTGCTCTAACGCGACGATTTCTTCATCTGTGGCCGGAGGTGCAAGATCTATTAATACCTCAGGGTCGCGGTCTTGCAGAATGACTTCCAGTTTTTCCCATAGTTGCTTCATTGTTTCTGTTCCTTTCAATCCATATGATTATTAACGGCAGTTTTCGCTGAGAATTGAGTAATATTTTATACGTATGACGGTCAGCTAATGAGTTAATCACAACCCGCTGTCAAACTGTGTCAGCCGTTCTCAGTTTTTTGCGGCAAGGCTCATTTGGCCCGCCAGAATCAAGAATGAGATATACCTCATGTGATTGCACGAAGGTCGCCGACGCGGTCGCTCCCAAATGCGCCGATAACCGAGGCGTCTGTGTTCAATTACCAGCTCTTGAATGCGTAGAGTCAGTCCGGTAGGGACAAACTCGTAACCCTACTGCAGCGACGTCGCGAAAGATCGGCCGCATCACACTTCATCATCTCGGCTTCTTGCTTCTGGCCTGTCAACGTAGTTTCGCCCAAGTACTAACTGAAGCGCTCACTTATCCAGCATGGCTTTGGCAAGCATCTTTATGAGTCGGGCGTTTCCGCTTCTGTCGACTTAAGTCACTTCATCTCAATGGCCTCCGTGCCCCAGATTTCTTGCAGCCGATATAGAGCGGGAAGTATAAAAATGTATGCTTGCGGAAGCGTTCACGGCTTCGGCTTCGGCTTCGGCTTCGGCTTCGGCTTCGGCTTCGGCTTCGGCTTCGGCTTCGGCTTCGGCTTCGGCTTCGGCTTCGGCTTCGTGGAGCATACTGATGCTCTTTTAGCAGGAAAGAAGCTTAGTCATAGGAATTGATACCCATCCTCGTTTATATCTGAATATATTAATCTACTTTATTAACTTCTCTGATTAACATTCCGCTTGAGGTCAAAGCATCAGATCCTTTAATTCCATTTCGGTGCGATTTCGGTAAAGCCGATTTAATGATAACTTTCTCAAATAAAGAATTGAATTCATTAAGTATTTCATCAAGTTTCAGATGCTGACGACAACGTAAAATAAAGGAGGTGGATTCATCAACTTCATTAAGTTCTGAAATAAAGTTCAAAAATTTCTCCACTATAGCGTTACCTTTATATTTAAATTCGTAGGATGAAATTTTCTTACCGATATTTTTTATGATGAACTCTACCGACCACTGTGCTCCCCTCTTATATTTATCAATAATTTCAGTAGCGATAAAATATAATCCAAGCCGTGTTCTAAGCTCCTCTTCAAGATCGAAATATTGAGATGGCAGAGCCACTATTAAGTTTTTTATCTGCGGCACAGTCTTCCATTCCCAGTCATCTTCTGTTCTCATCTCTGTCCCGAGCACATGGAATTGATCTAAACTTTCAACGATTTTCAGCAGCTTGCAAACGGCTTCATCAAGAATGATGTTTTTCCCTTCTTCGGTATACTCACCCGGGGGATCATAGGCAAGCACCTTCAAAGGACGGCCAGCATCAATGGACGTGTGCGTACATACATTGGTTTGCACCTGTTTTAAAGTCAAAGTAGGTGAAGCCCATGCCAGATGTGTTATAGCACCAAGCTGCAGTAAACCTTCCTGAATCCTTTTATTACGCCCAGCATCCGTGCCACCTTTACTTTCAAATATATGCCATTCTCCGGTATCAGACTCAATAAGATAGTCGGGTGATTTTTTAGTAGTGAAAGGGTTTGCTAATATAGAGGGATGCAATCCTTTAGTATAAATACTGGTATGCAACATAACATTGATTTTTTCACCCGCAGCAGCAAGCCAATGGTATGCAGCAATGAAACTACCTATACCACCTGCTATAAATGAGATTGCAACTTTTTCTGAAGGTTCTATTTTTGAATAAAACTCCTGCGTGAAATAAGCATCGTTTTTACCTACTTTGATACATGAAGCCACCATTAGTAATCTTTTAAGTAAGTAAGACGCCAGTTCAAGTGACTCGTTATGATTTAGAAGAAGATGAGATGACCACATTCCTGTACGACCATACCCACACTCAAGCGCGGCATGTACAATTTGTGGTAGGGGTAGTGCCGGGTAATGCGCTGAAAGATTTTTTTTTGCGCCACTTCCGAATGGGATTCTTGTCGTCTTCGTAAAAGAATTTTTTAAAAAACTAGCTGGTTTGCTTTTATCATAAATCTTTTTAGTTGGATCTTTTTTGTTAATAATCTGCTTAGGCCTTGGTTTTGCCCCGCGTATTTTAGGTACGTAATATTCAAATATATTACCTTTAATCAGTTTAGAAGGAGTTTTAGGCTTTGCCACAATCATATCCTTGTGAGAAGAGAAATCTCAAACCAGAGTTAATTAAAAATCCCAAGCAGATAAACTTCACCACGCTGCTCGAAACAATGACTACAGAGTAAACTTATTCTTATTCTAATCCACATATTATTTCAACTTTTGTGACTACTGAAATTAGTAGGTGCTTATTACGTTCTCATTGCAGGGCGGATTTTTTATGCTATGCGTTTTGCAGTGAGATTTTGGGGGGTGTCATACTCCACAGGGGAAACGTGAGAAGTACTATTTTTTCAGCATCACTACATTCTGCGCTATTATCATGCCCTTTTGCTACATGCGCTGTTGCATCTGTTCGGCAATAAACGCCATCGTACTGATGATCCCTTCAATCGACATTTGGCAGAACTCGCTTACGCTCATCATCACCAACCTTTCTACTTAAAAGCCCAACGCCTAACTGATAATGGACCTTCAACCCATTCGAAATACCAGAGCTTCAGATGTTGATAAACTGACTATATAACGCCATAACGATTCTGTATGGTACGAGATACAGAGAGGATGGAAAAATTCAGCAAAGTGCTAAATAAACGTCGGTTTCTGGTACCAAGCGGACGACAGTTCTCAAGCGCAAACATCAATGACATATCCCCTGCACAAGCTTTGCCCTTCCCTTGCCAACAATCAAACAGCTTGTACCGCAGATTTTGTCGGTAGACATGCGCATCGCCCAACCCTGATATATTGAGCCTAACGGGACGCCCAAGTTTCAGCATCTAAGTTCAGCGATCCTTCACACCGTTTACGATTTGATATGAAATGTCCGACGGAGAGGCTGGAAGCATTTCGGGCACAAATCAACGCTGCCGCAGAGACGAGCGAAGCTGTTTCAGCCGAGTCGGGAAGCGACAAAAAACTAGCTCCCGGGCTACCGACAGCGTCATAAAGGGTCTTTGCATCAGGATATCTGGCGAGGCACTGCTGGCGAACTGCGGCTACCTCGCCGTTTACCCGAACCAGGGCTGATGGAAAACACCACATTCTTTTAAACATATGATTCTGAAGCGTGATACGCCGTGTCGCTCAGCCGAGACCGATTAAATGTCTTCACTCAAATCGCTGTTCGCCTTTACGATCTTCCTGCTGTTCCCGATCCCGTTGACGCTCAATCATAAGCATTAAGCGCTCATGGATGTCTCTTGCAGCGTCTGAAATGTCAGCCCGCGGGTGGTGGATGAGTTCACCGAAAGCGTCAGCTCGTGCCTGCCATATGTTTGCAAGGCTGCCACTCCAGCTTGTGGGGCTCGTTAAGTCAGCAAAGGATTCAAGGGCCACGGAAGGGTCAGGTGTAGTCTCAAGGAACTTGACTGCATTTTTGTGTAAGACCGTCCAGCCTGAGTCATAGACACTTACCCAGAGTTCTACCCCCTGCGGTACAGATACCCACAGGCCCGCATCGTCACTACAATAGCGCCCCATGGAAAGCGGCAAACGTCTCACCATATTGGTTGACACGACGTCGTTAATGACTCTCGCCATGCTAAAAATGCACAAGAAGAATCCCACCGTAGCAACCAGGGCTGCCGCTAACATAAGCTAGTACGGTATGCCTGTTTTCGTGACAGACTGGTGAAGACCCCAGCCATGACCAGGCACGGTACCAGTCCAAACGATAACGCCCCTGAACTCCCCTCTACCACTGTGCCAAAATCTTTCGTACAGGGACTCGACATTGACGTGTTCACCTTCTTGTTGCCCTAAATCTGGCTAAGCCAGCCTGTCATACATCCATTTGATATAAGCCGCTGTGAGCGAGAACCTGACGGCTTTCTTCTGATTAGTGAAGCGTCACATTTAGCTCAAACAACCGCTCATGCAAGTCGTTTTTTTGCCGATATAACATAGATGTGTATGTATGCAGGGTGAAAACAGGGCCTTTGCTTTCACCTGGCTACCCATTTACAGCTTTGCGGACTATCACAAGATAAATCGAAGCTGTCGATGCAGCGGGATCAAAACAATCCTGATAAGGAGTGATTAAGTGGCAGTTGTACAAATTGCGTGGGACTGGCTGCACTGGAACTGCCGTCAGAGCTGGAAAAATGTCCTTCCAGTATTCCAAAGCTGTGACGTAAGTCAGGAAGACCTGAAACGGCGGTTTTATGCACTCAGGCTTAATGGTCTGTTCGCTATTAAGTACCCATGCGGCATTTCTCCCTCGTTTTACCTCAGCGAAGGAAATTAAATATATTTTTTTACTGTGATAAAGACATGGTTTTTATTAAATAGGGAATAATGATGATTAGAATTTTAGGGCTTATATTTGTGTTACTTACGGCGGGCTGTTCAACGCCCGGGAAGCCGGCTTTTTATTATACCTGGACACAGTACAAAACCGGTGTTGAAGTGATGCTGGTCAATGAACCGCAGTACAAAGATGGTTTTGATGGAATTCTTCGCCTTGACGATAAAGGCGAATATGCAGTAATGGCTATATACTACGGTGGGGATATGTCGAGTCACTTCGGATATGTTACGAAGGACAGCCTCGAAAGCTGGATAACCATGTACACTGGCTTTTTAAAATGGGATCCGCAAAATCCTGCGCAGCCGGCAAAATTCACTATTCCGGATAATCTCTCGTGGACCCATAAAGACTACGATGTTGAGTATCGATTTTTGAACGGTAAAAAGCTATTTGTTATCAATAAGCACAGTACTGGAAACTGGTTTGTTGACTTCTCAGAACTCTCCATGGATGAAGCCAATGTCGCAAAGCTGACTGATGTCTATATCGATCTGAGGCAGAAGCTGAAATAGAAGGTCAACAGCTCCTCAGCCAGGCCTCATTTGGAGCTTTTCCGTGACTGGCAGAGGTAATCTAATCGTCTGCATTGTACCTTTCCGGTGAATGCAATGCAGACTTTGCAATACGCGCTTTTGGCACGAAACGGACGTTTGCAGGCCGATGTCCGCTATGAGCGAGAAGCGGACGTTCGAGTGGTCTAGCAAGCAGGTGGGGGTTTTGCTAACGTGGTTGCGTATCAATAACAAGGGGCAGGTCACATTGGGCTACAGTGAATACCAAAAGTGGTTTGTTTAATTAAGCGGGATAATTACAGCATCGGTGGGTTTATACTTATCGTTGGGAGAAGATCCTAGTGATTGGTGCCCCTCTCTTCAGCATAATACCTTGCTATAAAAAGAACAGATCAAGAAGCTGGCAAAAGCTGGAATGATTACTTGTTGAGACACATTATCCTGTAAGGAAACACAGCATGTTTAAAGAACTTATAGAGCAGAGCCTAAACGAGGCAAAAGCCGCCAGAGCTGCGCTGAACAAGGTTAACGGTGTAGTTGTCGGAAAGATGCATAATCCTGATCAGGGGTTGTATCTCGCTAACTATGCAAATTTGCTAATGAACAGGCAGATAGATATCTTTGATGATGCGCTTCTCCTCCTCGAAAACGAACGATACCAAACCGCTTGTGTCGTTAGCCGGGGGATGATTGAAACACATGCTTTCTCACGACTCTTAAACAAGAAAGTGGAGAAGATCCTGACGAACCAAAGCGGCCGCGAAAGTGTAGATAAAGCTCTCGATGTCATCCTGGGCTTTACGAACAGTTCCCGATTTAAAAAGTCAGAGCAAGAAAAGATTCAGAAAGGAGTATTTGACCCTAACGACTACATGTTTACTGAAGAGACTAAGCATCGTTTTGAAAACCTACTTGCTGTCAGTCAGCATGTGATGAATGCTTTACGCGATCTCTATGAAGATGAGATGAAACAGACTAAGGGGAGAGAAAGCGATTTTGAACTGACGTATGACATACTTAGCGAATATGTTCATCCTTCACAAACGAGCATCTACCAATACTACACACCTGAAACCCACTTAGTTCCTACTTCAGTTGGTAATATCCATGCTTATGAGTCTGCTCAGATACAGTGCGCGAGAGCGCTACACTTCATATTAGATGCGAAGAATCAACATTATTGGTCTTCACAGTTAGCAGATGAGATGACTAAACGTGGTAAACAGTAAAAACTCAGCCCCTGTAGAGGGGCTTTTTATTTGACAGTCTTTTAATTTCTTCTTTATATACTGCAAATGACATGCGCCCCATAGAACAATTTATATTGATGTTAGCAATGCCCGCTTCTGGCACAAAGCGGACCTCCCCCCTACACCGCCGACTTCGGCCTTAAATTCTCATCAAACGTCAGTCGCTTCCGGTCAGGCTCAACCTCGCGCAGCGGCTCGACCTGGTGCATCGTCAGCTTGCAGCGCTCTACCAGCACCTGATACTCCCGCGTGCCCTGCTGCTTCCAGGCCAGTTCCTGCTCACTCAGCTCGCGGATCGCTTTGGCCGGACTGCCGATAATCAAATGGTTAGCGGGCATCTCCGCTTTCGCCTTCACGAACGCCGCCGCTCCGACGATGCTGTTTTCACCGATGACCGCCCCATCCATTACCACCGCGTTCATGCCCACCAGCGCGTTACGGCGGATCACGCACCCGTGGAGAATGGCACTGTGGCCGATATGCCCGTCCTCCTCCACCACCGTGTCCTGCTCCGGGAAGCCGTGCATGACGCAGTTATCCTGAATGTTGGCGCCATCTTTCACCACAATGCGGCCAAAATCACCGCGCAGGCTGGCGTTAGGGCCGACATAAACGCCTTTACCCAGAATCACGTCCCCAATCAGCACCGCCGTTGGGTGGACGTAGCTCTCGTCAGGCACCACCGGCGTCAGACCGTCAATTTGATAAACAGGCATCTTCACTCCTTATGCGCTTGAAAGACCACCAAAGCGTTGATAGTAGAGCGTGCCGGGCACGGGCAGTTCGCCGACGGAGGTTTCCCCCTTCTCGCTGACAAACGCCAGCGCCCCCGGTGCAACACGCTGATAGATATTGATGCAGAGCTGTCGGGCGCTTTGTCCCGCCCAGTGCGCAGGCAGTAACTCCTCCGGCAACAGCGGGTCTTTTAGCACCACACGACGATAAAAGTGAATCAGCAGCAGCTGGATCTGGAAGCACCGTTCCGGCGTAAGCTCCTCCGGCGCGGCCTCTTTTAACAGCGGCAGAAGCGGCCGGAACGAAGTAATAAACGACTCATACATCGCGTTTTGCTCGGTTAGCTGCCAGCACTCTTCTACCCGTGAACGCAGCGCCGCGCGGGAGAGCGCCAGCGGCGAGTGGGCCTCAAAGAAAATGACGTTCTCCGCCACGCCAGCATCGTGAAGCAGAGATTGTACATCCGCCAGATGCTGCGACGGCGAGGCCATCAGGCTCGGCGCCAGCGTGCCAAACCCCTGCCAAATCAGCTGCTTTTTGACGTCGGCAAGGGTGGTTTTGTCCAGCCCTTCGGAGAGCAGTAACAGCCATTTTCCGTCCCAGGCGGGCAGTTCGGCGCGGTAAATCTTATTCTCCGCGCGACGGGTCAGGCGCAGCCCTTTATCGCTCAGGCGGTAAAAGCTGCGACGCCCGATGCGCGAGACGTCCAGCCAGCCCTCTTTGTTGAGGCGAAACAGCGCGGTGCGCACGAAGCGCTCGCCAAACCCCATGCCTTCCAGTAAGGCGGCGAGGCTGCCAAGCCAAATCTCGCCGCCGCGATGTGAAAGCGCGTCACCGTATAATGAGGAGATAAGCGACGTTCCGCTAACGGGAACCGAGCTAACCGCGTGCTGGATAAAGGCATCGAGTTTATTCATGTGATTCATTCTGTTGTTATTTTTGGTCTGGATGAATCATAGCATATTCCCCTCACCCTAACCCTCTCCCAAGGGGAGAGGGCTGACTTGTGGGAAACTCAACCGTTGGCCGCGACTTTACGCAAATCAAACACCCGACAGGCCTTGCCCTCTGAACGCGGGATGCTGCCGCAGTTGACTATCATCACATCGGTGGAAATCCCCACCATCGATTTAATGCGATGACGCAGCTGGTGGCACACCTGGCAACGCTGCTCGTGGGTCAGCGTTAAGCTGCTCTCTTTCAGCTCCACCTTCACGGAAAGTGAATCAAGATGTCCGCGACGGTTCACCTCCAGCTGGTAGTGGGGTGAGAGATGTTCAAACTTCACAATCTCCTCTTCCAGCTGTGACGGGAAGACGTTGACGCCGCGGATGATCAGCATATCGTCGCTGCGACCGCTGATCCGGTCCATGCGGCGCATGGTACGGGCGGTGCCGGGCAGCAGACGCGTCAGGTCGCGGGTGCGGTAGCGGATCACCGGCAGCGCCTCTTTAGTGAGCGTGGTGAACAGCAGTTCGCCCTGCTCGCCGTCGTTCAGCGGCGTGCCGTCGTTCGGGTTGACGATCTCCGGATAGAAATGATCTTCCCAGATGGTCGGACCGTCGGCGGTTTCAATACACTCCATCGCCACACCCGGCCCCATCACTTCGGAGAGGCCGTAAATGTCCAGCGCCGTAATCCCCAGGCGTTTTTCGATTTCACGGCGCATGGCCTGTGTCCACGGCTCGGCGCCGAATACCCCCACGCGCAGGGAACAGGTGCTGGCATCGCCGCCCATCTGACGTTCCAGCTCCTCAATCAGGTTGAGGCAATAGGATGGCGTCACCATGATCATGTCCGGCTGGAAATCACGGATCAGCTGCGCCTGTTTCTCCGTCTGGCCGCCGGACATCGGGATCACCGTCGCCCCTAAGCGCTCGGCACCGTAATGTGCGCCCAGCCCGCCGGTAAACAGACCATAGCCATACGCCACGTGAATTTTGTCCTTCGCACTACCGCCCGCGGCGCGCAGGGAACGGGCCACCAGGTTGGCCCAGTTGTCAATGTCGCCCTGCGTGTAGCCGACAACGGTCGGTTTGCCGGTGGTACCGGACGATGCGTGAATGCGCACCACCTGCTCCATCGGCACGGCAAACGTATCAAACGGATAGTTATCCCGCAGGTCCTGCTTGGTGGTGCACGGGAATTTGCGGATATCCGCCAGCTCGTTGAAATCGTCAGGGTGAACGCCCGCGGCGTCAAACTTGCGTTTGTACATCGGCACGTTGTTGTAGGCGTGATGCAGCGTCCATTTCAGACGCTCAGTCTGCAGCGCCTGTAACTCGTCAAGGGAGGCTGTTTCAATCGGATCAAGCTTTGTTGTATTTGTCATTGTAGGGTGCTCACAGTGAAATTTGATCAAACACGCTCAAGGATCATGGCAATGCCCTGACCCACACCGATGCACATCGTACAGAGCGCGTAGCGCCCGTTGCGTCGATGCAATTCATTACTCGCGGCCAGCGCCAGTCTGGCCCCGCTCATTCCCAGCGGATGGCCCAGCGCAATCGCGCCGCCGTTCGGGTTAACGTGCGCGGCATCATCCGGCAAACCCAGCTGACGCAGCACGCCCAGCGCCTGCGCGGCGAAGGCTTCGTTGAGTTCGATGACGTCCATATCGTTGATGCTGAGACCGGCACGCTCCAGCACCCGGCGGGTGGCAGGCACCGGTCCGAGCCCCATTAAACGTGGCTCCACGCCTGCCGTTACCATCGCCACGATCCGCGTGCGGGGGATTAATCCCTGCGCCAGCGCCATTTTCTCGCTGGCGATGATTAACGCCGCCGCGCCGTCGTTGACGCCGGACGCATTCCCCGCCGTCACCACCCCGTTCTTACGGAACGGCGTTTTCAGCCCGGAAAGCTGTTCGAGCGTGGTCTCTGCGCGCGGATGTTCATCCACGCTGAATTCGGTGACCGTCCCTTTTTTACCCGGTACCCGTACCGGCACGATTTCCTGCGCCAGAATGCCGTTCTGTTGCGCCAGAGCGGTTCGTTGCTGGCTACGCAGCGCGAACGCGTCCTGATCGGCACGGCTGATATTTAACAATTCGGCTACATTCTCTGCCGTTTCCGGCATACTGTCAGTTCCGAATTGCTGATGCATGAGCGGATTCACAAATCGCCAGCCGATGGTGGTATCAAAGATCTCCGCCTGGCGCTGAAACGCGGCGGTGGCTTTCCCCATCACAAACGGTGCGCGCGACATGGACTCGACGCCGCCCGCCATCAGCAGGTCGCCATCACCTGCTTTAATAGCGCGAGCAGCGAAGCCTATTGCGTCCAGACCCGAGCCGCACAGGCGGTTAATGGTGGTTCCGGATACCGTCTGCGGCAATCCGGCCAGCAGCGCCGACATTCGCGCCACGTTGCGGTTATCTTCCCCCGCCTGGTTGGCGCACCCGAAAATAACATCATCAATTCGTTCCAGGTCGAGCTGCGGGTAGCGGTCCAGCAGCGCACGCAGCGGTACGGCACCGAGATCGTCCGTTCGCACGGCAGAAAGCGCGCCGCCGTAGCGACCCACTGGCGTTCGAACGCCATCACAAATAAATGCGTCACGCATCAGGCCTCTCCTGTGACAGTGCCGCCGATGCGGTGTGATTTTCCGCGGAACAGGGCGACGGTTTTCTGTTGCTGGTTCTGAATTTCAATGTCGTACACGCCGGTCAGTTTGCCCTGATGCATCACCCGCGCGGTGGCGGTGAGCTTATCTCCGGCAAAGCCCGGACGCAGAAAATCGATCGAGCAGCCGGAGGCCACCGCCGCCAGCCCCTGGCTGTTGCAGGCGTAGGCAAAGGCGGTGTCTGCCAGCGAAAAAAGTTGGCCGCCGTGACAGGTTTTGTGGCCGTTGAGCATCTGCGGGGTGATGGTCATGGTCACCACCGCGTAGCCCTCGTCCATATCGACAATGTCCATCCCCATCGCCTGCGCGCAGGCGTCCTTTTCGTACATCGTGCGGGCGTTATGCCAGGCGTTATGACTCATAGCTACTCTCCAGAAGCGCCCGCTGGCGCAGCAGTGAACAGGGGCGATAACGTTCTTCGCCGTAATGTCGTTGCAGGTTCTCAAGCAGGGTCAACAGGCGCTGCCAGCCCAGACGCTCGCCCCAGGCGATCGGGCCGCTCGGGTAGTTCACGCCCAGACGCATGGCGGTGTCGATGTCCTTCTCGCTGGCGACCCCCTTTTGCAGGGCATCCAGCGCTTCGTTAGCAATCATTGCCAGCGTGCGCCAGACCAGCAGGCCGGGATAATCGGCAATTTGCACCACCCGGAGACCCTGCTGTTGCAGGTAGCGGATGGCGTTTTGCGTCGCGGTGTGCGGGTTGCTGGCGGCCGCCGCAATCACCGCCACGTCACGCTCAATACGGTCTACCACCACTACCGGGCCGTTGAGGCGCAGCGCCAGTGCCTGAGCGGTTTCCCCCTGCGTTTCAACCAGATACACATCATCAATTTCTGTGACACCGTCACGTATTTTTTCCACGCGCATCGGGCTGTAGCTGTCATTTACGGTCTCAACCCACTGCACGACGGGTTTCTCCCCCTGCCACTCGTAAACCCCTTTTCCGCTCTTTTTACCCAGCCTTCCGGCCAGCACCAGCTCCTGCTGCACCAGCGAAGGCAGGAAACGACGCTCCTGCCAGAAGGCGTTAAACACCGAGCAGGTCACCGCAAAGTTGACGTCCTGACCAATCAGGTCGGTCAGCTCCAGCGGCCCCATCGGAAAACCGCCGCCCTCGCGCAGCGCAGCGTCAATCACCTCCGGTGGGGCGACCTGCTCTTCCAGCGCACGCCAGGCTTCGGAATAAAACGGGCGCGCGACGCGGTTGACGATGAACCCAGGCGTTGACTGGCAGCGAACGGGTTGTTTACCCCAGTTCAGCGCCAGTTCGCACAGCGCGTCTGCCACTTCCGCAGAGGTCGCCAGCCCGCTGACCACCTCCACCAGCTTCATCACCGGCGCGGGGTTAAAGAAGTGCAGCCCCGCCACGCGCTCCGGATGATTCACGTCTGCCGCAATCGCCGTGACGGAAATGGACGATGTGTTGCTGGTCAGCAGCGTCTGGGGCGGACAGATCTCCGCCAGCTGCGCAAACAACGCCTTTTTCACCTCCAGCCGTTCGGAGGCCGCTTCAATCACCAGTTCGGCCGCGGAAAGCGCGGTGATATCCGTCACCGGAAGCAGTCGGGCCAGGATCTGGGCGCTGGCATCGGCGGAGAGCTTTCCGCGCGTTACCCGGGAAGCCAGACGCTGGCGAATCCCGTCGATGGCGCGTGAAATCGCATCTTCGGCGATGTCATAAAGCAGAACCTGATGGCCGTGGCTGGCGGCAACTTCGGCAATGCCCGCGCCCATCGTGCCGCTGCCAATCACGGCGACCGTGCGTATGTTCAGCATCTTATTTCCCCGTAAAGTTCGGCGTGCGCTTCGCCAGGAAAGCGCTGACGCCTTCGCGGTAGTCGTCGCTGCGACCGGCCAGACGTTGATAGTCGCGCTCCAGGTCAAGCTGGGCATCCAGGGTGTTGGTTTCCGCGGCGTTAATGGCCTGCTTGATCAGCCCCAGCCCAAAGGTTGGCTGAGACGCAAAGTGCAGCGCCATCTGCTGCGCGGTAGTGGAGAGCTGGTCGTCATCCACCACCTGCCAGATCATTCCCCACGCCTGCGCCTGTTCGGCGCTGAGTTTATCGCCGAGCAGCGCCAGTCCCATGGCGCGGGCACGTCCGGCCACGCGTGGCAGCAGCCAGGTGCCGCCGCAGTCCGGCACTAAGCCGAGCTTGCTGAAGGCCATCACAAAGTTGGCAGAACGGGCGGCAATCACCATGTCGCAGCCGAGCGCCAGCGTGGCGCCCGCGCCGGCCGCTACGCCGTTGACTGCACAAATGACCGGCTTCGGCAGTTTTGCCAGGCGGCGTACCAGGGGGTTATAGAAGGTTTCAACCGACATCCCCAGGTCCGGTGCCGGGCCGTTGGGGTCGACGTTGCGGTCGTTCAAATCCTGCCCGGCGCAAAAACCGCGCCCTGCGCCGGTGATCAGCAGGCAGCGGATGGTGTCATCGCGCTCGGCCTGTTTCAGGCATTCTGCAAGCTGCTGATGCATCACGTCATTAAAGCTGTTCAGACGCTCCGGACGGTTCAGCGTAATGGTCATTACGCCCTGTTCTACTTGACTGAGAATACATTCCACAATTAGCGTCCTTTAAAGTCGGGGGTGCGTTTTTGCAAGAAAGCGTCGATACCTTCCCGGCGGTCTTCGGTGGCAGAGAGCAGCGTAAAAAGCTGACGCTCCTGCATCAGGCCAGCCTGCAGAGGCACCTCCTGAGACTGACGAAGCGCCTGTTTCGCCGCCTGCAGCGCCAGCGGGGAATGGCGCGCCATCACTGCCGCCTGCTTCAGGGCATACTCCAGCGTCAGGGATGCCGGGAAGACATCGCTGACCAGCCCGGTGCTCATCGCCTGCTGCGCAGTAATGCTCTCTCCGGTCAGCACCATTTTGCTGGCAAGGGATTTACCGACGCTGCGGATCAGTCGCTGGGTACCGCCCGCCCCCGGCATAATGCCGAGGGTGATTTCCGGCAGGCCAAATCGTGCGTTATCCCCGGCAATCACCACGTCGCACAGCAGCGCAAGTTCACATCCGGCGCCCAGCGCGAAACCGTTGACGGCGGCGATCAGCGGTTTGTTAAACGCGTTAATGCGCGCCCACAGTTGCGGGCGGATATCGTTCAGGGTGGCTGGCAGGTCTTTCTCTGCCATTTCGTTGAGATCGGCCCCGGCGGCAAAGCAGCGTTCGTTGCCGTAGATCACACAGGCCGAGATGTCGGCATCAACCGCAGCGCTTTCCAGCGCGTCGGCTAATTGCGTCAACAGGGCGTTATTCAGGGCATTACGCGCCGCCGGACGGTTCAGCGTCAGCTGCAGCACGCGGCCATGACGGGTAACAGTCAGTTCGCTCATGCCATCCCCTTTGCGTCAAAGTCGACGATCACGTCGGCGGTGAGCGGCAGTGACTGACAGCTCAGCACATACCCGGCGGCCAGCTCGTCCGGCTCCAGACTGTAGTTGGTCGCCATGTCCACCTTCCCGCGCAGCACTTTGCATTTACAGGTCGCGCACACGCCGCCTTTGCAGGCATAAGGCAGGTCCGCCCCCTGACGCAGGGCAGCATCGAGGATGCTTTCGTCGTCTGCCGTCAGGGTAATTTCGCGGTCGCGCCCGTCCTGTCGCACGGTCACTTTCTGCCCTTCCGCCTGCACGTTTACCGTGCGTTTCACGGCGGTCCCCGGCGTATTAAAGCGTTCAAGATGAATGGATTTTTCCGGCATCCCCAGCGCCTTCAGCGCGGCTTCGGCCTCGTCCATCATCGACGACGGGCCGCAGATAAACGCGTCGTCGTACTGACGGAAGTTGATCAGGGTTTTCGCCAGCGCCTGCAGCTTTTCCCCGTCGATGCGGCCATACAGCAGATCGCTGTCCAGCCGCTCCTGGCTGAAGATGGAGACCAGCTGCAGCCGCTGCGGATATTTATCTTTCAGGTCCGCCAGCGCCTGGCGGAACATCATGCTCTGACTGCTGCGGTTGCCGTAAATCAGAGTGAAATGGCTGTTCGGTTCGGTGGCCAGCGTGGCGGAGAGGATCGCCAGCATCGGGGTGATGCCGGAGCCTGCGGCTATCGCCAGGTAGTGGCCTTCACGTTCGGCCTGCGGCTGATAGCCAAATTGCCCCTGCGGAACCATCACCTCCAGCGCCATGCCTGCTTTGATCTCATCCCGGGCATAGCGGGAAAAACGCCCGCCTTCGATGGCTTTGACCGCCACGCTGATCTCACCCGGCGCGGTACTCCGGCAGATGGAGTAACAGCGGCGCAGCTCGTCCCCGCCCAGCTTCGTTTTCAGCGTCAGGTGCTGTCCGGGGCGAAAGCGGTAGGCTTCCTGCAGCGCCTGCGGCACCGCAAACGTGATGGTCACCGCGTCGCGGGTTTCGGGTTCCACTTTTGCCACTGTTAATGAATGAAACGTTGTCATGGCAGCCTCAAATGCATTTGAAATAGTCGAAGGGTTCGCGGCAGGTGTTGCAGCGGTAAAGCGCTTTGCAGGCCGTCGAACCAAATTCACTGATTAGCGCGGTGTCGGTACTGGCGCAGCGCGGGCAGCTCACCTCCAAAGGTGCGTGCGCGTGGCAGCTATGCCCCACGGGCGGGCTGATGCCGTAAGCCCGCAGGCGTTCGCGCGCGTCGGCGGTCATCCAGTCGGTGGTCCAGGCAGGGTCAAGCTGGAGCACAATGTGCACCGGGGTAAAGCCATGCGCGGTCATCACGTCGCGGATCGCCCCCAGCAGGTGTTCCGTTGCCGGGCAGCCCGAATAGGTTGGCGTGAAGCCAATCACCCAGCCTTCCCCCTGTGCCTTGACGCTGCGCACCATGCCTAAGTCGGTGATGGTTAATACCGGCACTTCCGGGTCCGGGATCTGGCTTAACAGCGACCAGATCTGCGGGATTTGCGCCGGTGCGATGTCGACGAGACGTTGCATAGCCTTCTCCTTTACCACTGCTGACCGGGATACGCGCGCTGGAGATACTGCATTTCTGCCAGCATCGGCCCCAGATGTTCGGTATGCAGCCCCTTCTTACCCCCGCTGCGGTACGCCACCTCGTCGGGTACGCTCAGGCTGGCTTCTTTAAGACCGGCATACACTTCGCTTTCCCACGGCTGGCGCAGGGTGCGTGGGTCCACCGCCACGCCGGAATGTATCAGCGCCAGCTCAACGTCATCGGCGTCAAACAGCTCTGCCGTAAAGCGCCACAGGTTATCGATGGCCTGCTGCATTTTTTGTGCGGACGTTTCGGTCCCGTCGCCCAGGCGTACCAGCCAGCCGCGGCTAAAACGCAGGTGGTAGCGCGCCTCTTTGATCGCTTTGGCGGCGATGGCGGCAAGCTGGCCGTCAGTGCTGCGGGTCAGGCGCTCATACAGCGCCACGTTCCAGGCATCCATCAGGTACTGACGGGCAATCGTGTCGGCGAAATTGCCGTTGGGTTGCTCCACCAGCAGGACATTGCGGAACTGGCGCTCGTCGCGCCCAAACGCCAGGGTATCTTCGTCGCCCTCACCTTCACATTCAGCGGCGTAGGCCAGGAAATTGCGCGCCTGGCCCAGCAGATCAAGACCGATATTGGCCAGCGCGAGATCGATCTCCAGCTCCGGCGCGTGGCCGCACCAGGCCCCCAGACGCTGGGAGAGCACCAGACCGTTGTCGCCCAGACGCAGGGCATAGGCTGTGACTGTTTTCATCCTTCGCCTCACATGTGCTCGATGCCATCGGGGATGGTGTAGAACGTCGGATGGCGGTAAACCTTGCTTTCCGCCGGATCGAAAAATTCGCCGCTCTCTTCCGGCTGGGAGGCAATAATCTCGCTCGCCTTCACCACCCAGATAGAACATCCTTCACTGCGACGAGTGTAAGCATCGCGCGCATTTTCCAGCGCCATGCGATCGTCGGCGGCATGCAGGCTGCCCACGTGACGGTGGGACAACCCTTGTTTGCTGCGTACGAACACTTCGTACAGCGGCCAGTAGACATTGCTCATGATTATTTCCTCTTATGCGGCCTGACGGGCGCGTTGTTTTTCTGCGTGGGCCAGGGCGGCTTCCCGCACCCACGCCCCGTCTTCCCAGGCTTTACGTTTCGCGGCCAGTCGTTCGTGGTTGCAGATACCGCGCCCGTTAATCACCTCTTCAAATTCCTGCCAGTCGATTTCGCCGAAGCGGTAGTGACCGCTCTCTTCATCAAAACGCAGGTCGGGATCCGGCACCGTCATGCCCAGCATCGCCACCTGCGGCACCGTGTTGTCGACAAAACGCTGACGCAGCTCGTCGTTTCCGAAGCGTTTGATTTTCCAGGCCAGGCTGCGGGCGCTGTTTGGCGAGTTATCGTCGTTCGGCCCGAACATCATCAGCGCAGGCCACCAGAAGCGATTGATGGCGTCCTGCAGCATCTGGCGCTGCGCCTCACTTCCCTGGGCCAGCGCCATGCAGGCTTCAAAGCCCTGACGCTGGTGGAAGCTCTCTTCTTTGCAGATTTTCACCATCGCCCGGGCATACGGACCGTAAGAGGTGCGGCACAGCGCCACCTGATTGACGATGGCAGCCCCGTCCACCAGCCAGCCGATGACACCGATGTCGGCCCAGCTCAGGGTGGGATAGTTAAAAATGGAGGAGTACTTCATCTTGCCGTCGAGCATCTTCTGGTAGATGTCTTCCCGTGCGCAGCCCAGCGTTTCTGCCGCGCTGTAGAGGTAAAGTCCGTGTCCGGCTTCATCCTGTACTTTCGCCAGCAGAATCGCTTTTCGGCGCAGCGTGGGTGCGCGGGTGATCCAGTTACCTTCCGGCAGCATGCCGACGATTTCGGAATGCGCATGCTGACCAATCTGGCGGATCAACGTTTTACGGTAGGCGTCAGGCATCCAGTCCTGAGGCTCAATCGCCGTCTCCTGCGCTATGCGCTGCTCAAACCGTTGTTCTTGCGTCACGTCATCACCTTTATGATTCGTTAGTTTGCAAATTAAAGCGAAATGATGAATCACTTTGTTTTTTAAAAGTTACACAAAGGTTAAATATAACCCCAAGAATTGTTTCCTTGTTTTGTGATGGTGCTCGCAAGGCTTTTGCTACTGCCCTTGCAGAAAGCGGTCTGACGGACTGCAATTCATCAGGCCAGATCACAGCATTAACAATTCATTAAAATCTCAGCTTGCTTTTTATGATTCATAATTAAACTATTAATGGTGAAATTACGTAACATTTGGAGATAAGCGATGCAGCAGTTAGCCAGCTTCTTGTCCGGTACCTGGCAGTCTGGCCGGGGCCGTGAACGCGCCATTCATCACGCCATCAGCGGCGAAGCATTGTGGGAAGTCACCAGCGAAGGGGTGGATATGGCGGCCGCTCGTCGCTATGCGATTGAGCGCGGTGGCGAAGCGCTTCATAAGATGACCTTTATTGAACGTGCAGCCATGCTGAAAGCGGTAGCGAAACACCTGCTTAGCGAAAAAGAGACGTTCTATGCCCTCTCCGCCCAGACCGGGGCGACGAAAGCGGACAGCTGGGTGGATATTGAAGGCGGGATCGGCACTCTCTTTACTTACGCAAGCCTGGGCAGCCGGGAGCTGCCGGATGACACGCTGTGGCCGGAAGATGAGTTGATCCCGCTGTCAAAAGAAGGCGGTTTTGCCGCTCGCCACGTTCTGACCTCGAAATCCGGCGTGGCGGTACATATCAACGCCTTTAACTTCCCCTGCTGGGGGATGCTGGAAAAGCTGGCGCCGACCTGGCTTGCCGGGATGCCCGCCATCATTAAACCGGCCACCGCCACCGCGCAGGTGACACAGGCGATGGTGAAATCTATCGTGGACAGCGGACTGGTGCCGGACGGCGCCATTAGCCTGATTTGCGGCAGCGCGGGAGACCTGCTTGACCATCTCGACAGCCAGGACGTGGTGACTTTTACCGGCTCCGCCAGTACCGGGCAAAGCCTGCGCGTTCACCCGAATATTGTGGCGAACGCGATACCGTTCACCATGGAGGCCGACTCCCTGAACTGCTGCGTGCTGGGTGAAGACGTCACGGCGGAGCAGCCGGAGTTTGCCCTGTTTATCCGGGAAGTCGTTCGCGAGATGACCGCCAAAGCCGGACAAAAATGTACCGCTATCCGCCGTATCATCGTCCCCCAGAATCAGATTGATGCCGTCAGCCAGGCGCTGATTGCCCGGCTGGAAAAAGTGGTGGTGGGTGATCCGGCGCAGGACGGGGTGAAGATGGGCGCGCTGGTGAATGCCGAACAGCGCGCCGACGTGCAGGAGAAAGTGGACCAGTTGGTTACGGCGGGATGCCAGATCCGTCTGGGTGGCAAAGCGGATTTACAAGCCGCGGGCGCGTTCTTCCCACCGACCCTGTTGTTCTGTCCGCAGCCGGACGAAACCCCTGCGGTGCACTCAACTGAAGCTTTCGGCCCGGTAGCGACGCTGATGCCGTATCGCCACACAGAGCACGCGATGGCGCTTGCCCGCGCGGGCGGCGGCAGCCTCGCAGGAACGCTGGTTACCGCTGATTTAGCCCTTGCCCGCCAGTTCATTGCCGGTGCGGCACGTGCCCACGGTCGTATTCAGATCCTCAACGAGGAATCATCCAAAGAGTCCACCGGCCACGGCTCCCCGCTGCCGCAGCTGGTGCACGGCGGTCCGGGTCGCGCGGGCGGCGGTGAGGAACTGGGCGGCCTGCGCGCGGTGAAGCACTACCTGCAGCGCACGGCGATTCAGGGCAGTCCGACCATGCTGGCGGCCATTGGCAAGCAGTGGGTGCGCGGCGCAACCGTGCAAGAAGATCGCGTGCATCCGTTCCGCAAATACTTTGAGGAGCTGCAGCCGGGCGATAGCCTGCTGACGCCGCGTCGCACCCTGACGGAAGCGGATATTGTGAACTTTGCCTGTCTGAGCGGGGATCACTTCTACGCCCATATGGACAAGATTGGTGCGGCAGAGTCGATCTTTGGCGAACGGGTGGTTCACGGTTACTTCCTGATCTCCGCCGCAGCGGGACTGTTCGTCGATGCGGGGGTCGGACCGGTGATTGCCAACTACGGTATGGAAAACCTGCGCTTTATCGAGCCGGTCAAACCGGGCGACACCATTCAGGTGCGCCTCACCTGCAAACGCAAAACGCTGAAGAAGCAGCGCACCGCGGAAGAAAAACCGACGGGCGTGGTGGAGTGGGCGGTTGAGATTTTCAACCAGCACCAGCAGGCCGTTGCGCTCTACTCCATCCTGACGCTGGTGGCGCGCCAGCGGGGTGAATTCTAACACCTTACCTTCACCGCCTTCCCTGCCGGGTGGCGCGATGCTTACCCGGCCTACGACGACCTGCCGGGTGTGACACCGTCCCGCTCTTTTTTTAACCTGGCAAGTGCAACAAATAACCTGGCAGATGCAGGCAAACGCTTTTCTCAGGCGTCTGTCAGGATAAGGCTGACACAACACAATAAACACAACAAGATGAGGTCTACGATGGGAAGCAATTCTTCTTTTTCTGCCCGTAGAACGGCACTGGCCATGGCCGTTGCGCTGTGTTGCGCCTGGCAATCCCCTGTTTTCGCCCACGGCAGCGAGGCGCATATGGTCCCGATGGACAAAACGCTGCAGGACTTCGGCGCAGACGTGCAGTGGGACGATTACGCACAGATGTTCACCATTGCGAAAGACGGCGCCTTTGTGAAGGTCAAACCGGGCGCAAAAACCGCTATCGTCAACGGTAAAACCCTCACGCTTGAGGTGCCGGTGGTGATGAAAGGCAACAAGGCCTTTATCTCAGAGACGTTCATCAACGATGTTTTCCAGTCCGGTCTCGATCAGACCTTCCAGGTTGAAAAAAGTCCTCACCCGTTAAATGCGCTCACGGCAGACGAAATTAAGCAAGCCGTAGAGATTGTTAAAGCCTCTGCGGATTTTAAACCGAATACCCGCTTTACCCAGATCGCCCTTGCGGAGCCAGAGAAAGCCAAAGTGTGGGACTATGTGCTCAACGGTACGGCAGTCGATGCCCCTCGCCAGGCGAAGATCGTCATGCTCGACGGAAAGCATGTCATCGAGAGCCTGGTGGATCTGAAGGATAAAAAAATTCTGCGCTGGGAACCGGTCAAAGACGCGCACGGCATGGTGCTGTTGGATGATTTCACCGCGGTTCAGCAGATCATTAACGACAGTACTGAATTTGCTGAGGTGCTTAAAAAGCACGGCATAACCGACCCGAAAAAAGTGATTACCACGCCGCTGACCGTCGGCTATTTCGACGGTAAAGATGGCCTTAAGCAGGAAGACCGTTTGCTGAAAGTGGTGAGCTATCTGGATGTCGGCGACGGCAACTACTGGGCACATCCGATTGAAAACCTGGTGGCGGTGGTCGACCTTGAGCAGAAGAAGATCCAGAAGATTGAAGAAGGTGCCGTTATCCCGGTTCCCCTGACCCCGCGTCCCTATGATGGCCGCGACCGCATAGAGACACCGAAAAAACCACTCGACATTATTGAACCGGAAGGCAAGAACTACACCATAACCGGCGACAGAGTGCACTGGCAGAACTGGGATTTCCATCTGAGCCTGGACTCGCGCGTGGGCCCGATGATCTCAACCGTCACGTATAACGACAACGGCAAGAAACGTCAGGTGATGTATCAGGGGTCGCTCGGCGGCATGATTGTCCCTTACGGCGATCCGGACGTGGGCTGGTACTTTAAAGCCTATCTCGACTCCGGCGACTACGGCATGGGCACCCTGACCTCGCCGCTGGTGCGGGGTAAAGACGTGCCATCCAACGCCGTGATGCTCAATGAAACCATCCCGGACTATACCGGCGCGCCGATGGAGATCCCGCGCGCAATCGCCATTTTCGAACGCTATGCGGGGCCGGAATACAAGCATCAGGAGATGGGTCAGCCAAACGTCAGCGCCGAGCGCCGTGAACTGGTGGTGCGCTGGGTGAGTACCGTCGGTAACTACGATTACATCTTCGACTGGGTATTCCATGAGAACGGCACCCTCGGCATTGATGCTGGCGCGACGGGTATCGAAGCCGTGAAAGGCGTTCAGGCCAAAACCATGCATGACGCCACCGCCAAAGACGATACCCGTTACGGCACGTTGATTGACCACAACATTGTCGGCACCACGCACCAGCACATCTATAACTTCCGTCTTGATATGGATGTCGATGGTATTAACAACAAGCTGGTGGCGATGGATCCGGAAGTGAAACCCAATACCGCCGGTGGCCCGCGCACCAGTACCATGCAGGTCAATCAGTACGACATTGATACCGAACAGCAGGCGGCACAGAAATTTGACCCGGGCACTATTCGCCTGCTGAGCAACACCCGTAAAGAGAACCGCATGGGCAACCCGGTCTCGTATCAGATTATTCCCTACGCGGGCGGCACCCATCCGGTGGCAACCGGCGCGAAATTTGCCCCGGATGAGTGGATCTACCATCGCCTGAGCTTTATGGATAAACAGCTGTGGGTGACCCGTTACCACCCGGATGAACTCTATCCGGAAGGTAAATTCCCTAACCGCTCCATCCACGACACGGGACTGGGACAGTACAGCAAAGATAACGAGTCGCTTAACGATCAGGATGACGTAGTCTGGATGACCACCGGCACGACCCATGTCGCCCGTGCTGAAGAGTGGCCGATCATGCCAACGGAATGGGTGCATGCCCTGCTTAAACCGTGGAACTTCTTCGACGAGACGCCAACGCTCGGAAAGAAAAAAGACGAAAAATAACCCACCGCCGGGCAATCGCCCGGTTTTTTTTGCCCTGCCGTTTGAGGATCGTCCATGCTTGCTTATAGTTACAGATATCTCACCTGCATGATTTATCCCCCGGACGGGAAAGGGCTTTATGGAAAAAAGAAAAAAACCGACACTGGAACGCGCTACCTGGCCGACGCGCCACGCGATGGTCATGCATGGGCTGGCGATGAACCTGCCCTGGCTGGCGTTCGTCAACGTCAGCTTCGCCGTGATGATCCTGCTGCGACACGTCCTGCTTAAGGCCAGCGATCCGCTTTATCCTCATATACCGCAACTGACGACCCTGGTCGATGCCTCGATGCTCGGCATTATTATCCTCTCTGCCGCGTTGATCCTGATGGCCTGGCGGCGTATTGCGGGTATCAGCGTGGTGCTCTTTATCTGTAGCGCCATCTGGTCGGTATCCTGTTTTTTGTTTATTACCTATTTGCTGCTGCCCCACGTCTGGCCGCTGTGCGTAATTTTGTTACTCGCAGGGTTAACGGCGCTCTACTTTTACCCTGAGGGATTACTCGCCTTTGTGCTTCCGCTCTGGATCACCCTGCCGGTCGCAAGCTGGATACTCAACGATGGCCTCAACCTTCACTTTGTCATCATCTGGAGCGTGTTTACCCTGATCCTGATCTGCGGGCGTTTTATCCTGTTGAGCTGGTTTGATGAAGCCTGGCGTCGTAATCAGCAAAATCAACTGCTGATCTCACGGCTGGATGCGCTGGCGCATCAGGATCCGCTAACCAAAACCGCCAACCGCCGGAGAATGGAGGTGGTGCTGGAAAACGCGGTTGAGCAGAAGAAACCTTTCTCGCTGATTATGCTGGATATCGACTATTTCAAACGCTACAACGACACCTACGGCCACCAGGCGGGTGATGACTGCCTGACGCGCGTGGCGCGGGTGCTGAAGCAGTCGGTACGAACGCCGGACGACGTCGTATCACGTTACGGCGGCGAGGAGTTTGTGGTGATCCTTTTCAATTGCCCGCTAAACATCGCAGAAAAGGTTGCCATGCGTATTCAGGACGGGCTGCGCACGGAGGCCATACCGCATGGCGCCTCGACGGTCAGCGACCATGTGACCGTGAGCATGGGGATTGCCGGCATGACGGAGGGGTTAGCCGGCACCGAAATAATCGCCCGCGCCGATGCGGCGCTTTATCGGGCGAAAGAGGCCGGACGGGATCGGTGGTCGCTTTGAATAATGCCGGGTGGCGCTGCGCTTACCCGGCCTACAAAACCAGAGAAAGTAGGCCGGGTAAGGCGTAGCCGCCACCCGGCTTGTTTCTTAATACCGCACGCAAACCGACTTCGTCTCACACCATCCGTCCAGCCAGTCCGGGCCAAAGTCGCGACCGGTGCCAGACTGCTTCATGCCGCCGAACGGCAGGTTGGCGTCGATCAGCGTATGGCTGTTTACCCAGACGGTGCCCGCCTGCAGCCTGTCGGTGTACTCCAGCGCCTTGCTGATATTCTGCGTCCAGACGCTGGCGGTCAGGCCATATTCGGTGTCGTTTGCCAGCTGAAGCGCCTCTTCACCATCGGCAACGCGCACCAGATTGACCACCGGGCCAAACACCTCTTCGCGGGTTAAGCGCAGCGCGGCATCCGGGTTGACCACCAGCGTCGGCGAAACGTAATAGCCTTTCCCTTCCGGGCCACGGTTACCGACAATCAGCTCTGCGTGGCGAGATTGCGCTTCATCGAGGAAAGTCTGCACCTTGTCACAATGCGCACGCGACACCAGCGGGTTGATAAATGCTTCCGGGGACATGCCCGGCCCGACGCTCAGGGATTTCACCGCCTGTTCGAAGCCGCTGACCAGCGTGTCAAACAGCGGCGCTTCAATGTAGATACGGGAACTCGCCGCACACACCTGCCCCTGGTTCAGGAAGCTCCCGGTCATCAGGCCTTCGATCACCCACGCCGGGTCCGCATCTTTGAGTACGATAGCCGGGTTTTTGCCACCCAGTTCCAGGGTCACGCCTGTCAGGGTATCTGCCGCCGCGCGGGCAATTTGCTTGCCCGTCGCCGTTGAGCCGGTAAAGCTCACCTTTGCAATATGCGGATGCGAGGTCAGCGCTGCGCCGCACACCGCGCCGCTCCCGGTCACCACGTTGAATACCCCGTCCGGAATGCCCGCTTCACTGGCCAGTTCCGCCACGCGCAGCATGGTCAGCGGCGTGGTTTCTGATGGCTTGATGACAATCGAGCACCCCGCCGCCAGCGCAGGCATCACTTTCCACATCCCAATCATCAGCGGGAAGTTCCAGGGCACAATCCCGGCCACCACGCCAACCGGCTCTTTACGTGTCCATGCCTGATAACGCGCCCCCTGTGGCAGGGGAATAGAAAGGTCGAGGGTTTTGCCTGCAATTTTGGTGGTCAGCCCGGCGGTATAGCGCATCCAGTTCAGGGTACAACCCACTTCAAAGAGACGGGAAATGTTAATCGATTTCCCCTGCTCCAGCGTTTCAAGCTGGGCCAACTCCTCGCTGTGCTGTTCAACCAGATCGGCGAAACGGAGCAGGATCCGCTCGCGCTCCGCCGGTAATTTTCCGGCCCAGCTGCGGGCAACAAAAGCACGCCAGCCGGACATGACGGCACGGTCAACGTCATCGACGCTGGCATCGGCCGTCGAGGCAATCACCTCGCCCGTGGCCGGGTTATAGACGTTGAGCCGCTTTTCGCTGTCCGACGCGGCCTGACGCCCTTCAATCCACAGGCCATGATGTCGGTCTAAAAACTGCTGCACGGCAGGCTGAATAGCCACCTGAGATTCAGACATAGGATACTCCTTCGTTATTATTCGCAGGGTGTTCATCCAGTCTAAGAGGGGTTTCGCATTCTCGCTTTTGTCTCTGTGACATTCGCTTTGCCACCTGTGACAGGTGCCGCAAATCGTGATAATTCCACCTTATATCGCTGTTCCCGATGAGTGTTCTTTCCTATAGTCAGCCCAGAGCTCTGACAAAACGCAACATAAATGCAACAATGCGAAAACATTGACGATGCAGTGAGAGAAACGATGGCGTGTGCAAGCGAGCAGGAACAGTATCAGCAGTGGCTGGCGCAGATTAACCAGGTGTGCGGGCGTTTTAATGCACAGCCCACCGGGGGAAAATTCGTCGGCGAACTGGAGACCAGCTATGCGCGCAGCCTGAAGCTCAGCACCGTCACCGCCGGCGGCGTAAATCTGTTCCGCTCCCGTCAGGAGATCAAACAGAGTAATGATGCCTGGTTCTATACCGTCTTCCAGCTTGAGGGCAGTGCGGAAATTGAACAGGATGACCGTCGCGCTGTGCTCCGAACAGGCGATATCACGCTGCTTGACGCCTCCCGGCCCTGCTCAATCAACTGGCAGGAAAAATCCCGCCAGATTTCGCTGCTGGTACCCCGCCAGATTATTGAGCAACAGTGTCGTTTCCATGAGATTAGCTGCGCGCTCGCCCTCTCACGCTCGCTGCCAACGGTACAGCTGAGCCATCGCCTGCTGATGGAAAGCATGAACAACGCCGACCTGAGTGACCGGGAGAGCGAAGCCGCGCTCGAAGCCATGGTCTGCCTGCTGCGCCCCGCGTTTCAGCAACGCGACGTGATTCAGCCGCGCAAGGAACGCCAGTTCCAGCATGTCGTGGCGCTGATTGACGATCATATTCAGTCTGACTCTCTGCGCCCGGAGTGGATTGCCGCCGAGAGCGGGATGTCCGTGCGCAGCCTCTACCGCATGTTTGCCGAGAAGGGGCTGGTGGTCGCGCAGTACATTAAAAACCGTCGGCTGGATCTCTGTGCGCAGGTGCTGCGCTCTGCCGGGGATGATGAAAAGCTGGCGGGAATTGGCTACAGCTGGGGGTTCACCGACCATAGCCATTTTTCAACGGCCTTTAAGCAGCGTTTTGGCGTCTCGCCCGGCGAATACCGCAAGCGCCACCGCTAGCTATTTTTTCAGCCATTTGCCGTTAATTCCCTTCACGTATTCGCCCGGCTGCGCGCGGGCAACCAGTTTTTGCCCCGCCATTTTCGCCACTTCATCGACCGGTAAATTATTGCTGTCGGCCAGCTTCTGATAGCTCTCGGTGCGCGCCGCGTTAATACGGTTTACCAGCGCCAGCGTTTCAGCATCTTGTTGGATCGGGGCAATATACCCGCTGAGTGTTTCCCCCACGCGCCCCTGCGCCCGGGCATCATTTAAGGTCAGCGCAGCCGCCTGCGCATTCATCCCCAGAGCCAGTAGAATCAGAGCTAAACGTTTCATGGCATCCTCAGAACAGATCGCTGCGCGATTTCAGCAGGGTTTCAACGTCTTTATCGACCTTAATGTGGATCTCGTGTTCGATTTTGACATTCATATTGATGGTAATCGGCTCTTTCGGCGCAGCGACTTCAATACGCGGCGTACAGCCGGTCAGTAGCGCAGCAACGGCAACGGTGAGTACACCAGCCATCTTTTTCATTGTTGTTCCTCACTTTCCTTGCCAGTCGAACTACGGAGACCGGGTATCGCCGCGTGTTGCTCAAACCAGGTTTGCAGGTTGTCTCCAAAACGCAGGCTGCGCCAGAGGGTAAAGACATTCTCGTCATGGGTATAGTTCAGGTTGACGGAGCTGCTTTTGCCATCCACACGGCTGGTTCCCTTGATGGTCGCCTGCATGGTTAATTCACCCAGGTTATCTAAATTGATTCTTGTCCACGAACGAGAAATTTCCATATAGCGGAGCCAGTTGATCGCGGCACCCGCAACCATATTATCTTTCACGATGGCATCCGCCGTATCTTTGTCGATACGCAGCGTCATTGGGCCAGGGTTGGTCAGCCAGCCATCTTTAATGATCCATTTTTCATTGTCCAGCCAGAATGGCAGCGCCCCGCTTACCGGGCCTGACATGGCAAACTGTTTAGGATTGACGGCGCCGATCAGTTCACTTGACGAGATATTGTCCACGCGAAGCAGCGCCGGATCGTGCTGCGGCATCCGCAACTGCTGCATCGTAATCTTCCCGCCGAGGGTTTCCACTTTCACGTTGGTAAGCAGCAGCGGATTGTCCTCCGTCCAGGGATAATCCCCCTGTAGATCGGCGGTAATATTGCGCGCGGTCACCAGGTTTTCCACTTCGCCAATACGCAACGTAACCGGGCCGCGCGTGCCCAGGGACCAGGTCCCCTTGCTGAAGCGGAACGGCAGCACAAAATCGACACCGTTGATCTGGTTATCCGGCATCCAGGCGCTACCGGCTTTCAGCACGCCGTGCCCCCCCGCCTCAAAGCCCTGATCGGCCGCCGCCGAGAAAGCCACCTGCGCATAGAGTTCCCCGTCACGCAGCGTCATTTTCCAGTCCGGAGGGATCAGAGGCTGGAACACGGTGAGCGACTGTTTCGGCCACCAGGCCTGCCCGCGCAGACGTTCACCATCCCAGCGACCATTCACCTGTACCGGGCCGATTTTCTCTGCATGGAGGTCGCCCTTAAACTGGAACACCGTCGGATCGGTGCCGTCGACGCTAAAGGTCAGCACCGACGGTGGCAGCGTGCTGCCACCGGAGAAACGGGTTTGCCCGGCATTGAGCGCCAGCGCGCCGCTGAACGTCGGCTTTTCGGCGTCACGGAACCAGCGCACGGGTTGATCCAGCACCAGACGCGGCGTGCTGACCTCCATGGTTCCATACTGGAGCTTGTCAAAACCGGTGGAGAGCGCCGTGAGCTCAATGAGTTTGTCACGCCACTCGCCTTTCCCGGCGACATCCCAGCGGGCATGCATCGGCGTAAAACTCCCTTTTCCCCAGTAGCGCCACTGCCAGAGACCGCTGTCGGGTAAAAAGTCGTTCGCCTGCCCGTCCAGATGCAGTTCAAAATCGCCCATCTCGTTTTCATGGGCACGCAGGATAGCCTGTAACCGCCCGTCCACGCCCTTCTGCGTCAGCTTCACACCTGCCAGCGGCCAGCGGATTTCATCGATATCAAGCGAGTCAATGATGCGCCCGCGCGAGCGAAGCAGTGCGCCCGGTTCAAAGGCGAGTTGCGGTTCATATAGGCTGCCAGTCAGTGTTGCCGGCAGTTTGGCATAAAGAATGAGGTCGTTTTGCTTCGCCTCACCGCTCAGATGCAGCGGCATATCGCTGTTTTCCATACTGAGCCTGCCGGGCCCAATATTGAGTACCGCGTTGCCTTTCCCCGCATCACCATGGGTAAGCACGTTCAAACGCCCGGTCAGGGTGGCTTTCTCAAGCCCCTGCTGCCAGTTATCGGCGCGAAGCGAAACGCGTCCGCTCAGCGGCATACCGGACAGATCCCAGTTCCAGCGCCCGTCACTGATGTTCAGCTGTTCCGTCGTAACTTGCCACGGCAGATCGAGCAGTGGATCAGGGTTGTCTCGCGCCATCACCACCAGTTGTCCACGGTTGTCTTCCCAGTCCAGATCGGCATCGACGAGAGACGTCAGTTGTGGCACGTTTAAGGTCGCCACCGCGTGGCCTTTTACCGGCACGCCATCCGGCACCAGCGGCAGAGTGAACTCCCCCACCAGTTTGATGGGCTGCGGCTGATCGGGTAGCTGAACATCGAACTGGCTGACCGAAAGCGTCTGGCCGCGAAGCGTTCCTTGAATGCTCACCCGCTCGCCTTTATAGGCTATCTCCTGGCTGGACGGGGTCAGCGAGGCCTTCAGCTCACCCTGCCACTGCTGCCAGGGCGAGAGGGTGAGACGGTGAATGGTCAGCCAGGTATTCGGTAATACCGCCTGCCACTGCGCCAGCGTTTTGGGGGCAACGGTCGACGGCGCGGATTGGGGAATTTTGCTGAGGCAGACGGCGTTAAGATCCAGCGCGCCGATATCCAGCTGCCAGCGGCTCGGATGTGACAGCGTCACGTTCTCAATGCGAGCAATTTCGCACTCTTCAACCAGATAGCGGAGATCGGGGATCACCAGCGCATGACGAGTCATTTTAGGACTCTCTTCGAAAGCGATACGCGTCCCGACGGGAAGCCAGATCCCTGCAAGCGTCGGTACCCACTGAGCGAGCGTCATCAGCAGCGTCAGCGGCAATAAGATGAACAGCAGTAAAAGCGCAAGTGCGGCTTTGTATTTACCCTTCATGGGCAGTTAATATCCTGATTTAGCGAAAGAATTAAGCCGACGATGCCTTTCATTGTCGCATGTTTAGCCAGTCAGTTGAAGGAAATGCCATTTTTAAGGATAGATGCTCTAGAATAATTCATAGAACTTATTGAATTCAATAATATTTTAGAAATTGTAAGATAATTTTAATCATGCTAACGTGAATGCAAAATCACTGGAGAAAGTCTTATGAAACTCGCGGTATATAGCACAAAGCAGTACGACAAAAAGTATCTGCAACATGTTAACGAAGCTTACGGGTTTGAGCTTGAATTTTTCGACTTTCTGCTGTCCGAAAAAACCGCCAAAACGGCGCACGGCTGTGAAGGCGTCTGCATTTTTGTTAACGATGACGGCAGTCGTCCGGTGCTGGAAGAGTTGAAAAAACAGGGAGTGAAGTATATCGCCCTGCGCTGTGCAGGCTTTAACAACGTGGATCTCGATGCGGCGAAAGAGCTGGGGCTGAAGGTGGTGCGCGTTCCGGCCTACTCCCCGGAAGCCGTCGCGGAACATGCGATTGGCATGATGATGTCGCTCAACCGTCGTATTCACCGCGCTTATCAGCGCACCCGTGATGCCAACTTCTCGCTGGAGGGGCTGACCGGCTTTACCATGTACGGTAAAACCGCAGGGGTGATCGGGACCGGGAAAATTGGCGTCGCTGCCCTGCGGATCCTCAAAGGCTTTGGCATGCGTCTGCTGGCGTTTGATCCGTATCCAAGCGCCGCGGCGCTGGAGATGGGCGTGGAATATGTTGACCTGCCGACCCTGTTCTCGCAGTCTGATGTGATCTCCCTGCACTGCCCGCTGACGCCGGAAAACTATCACCTGCTGAACCAGGCGGCGTTTGACCAGATGAAGGACGGCGTGATGATCATCAACACCAGCCGTGGTGGCCTGGTTGACTCTCAGGCCGCTATCGAAGCGCTGAAAACCCAGAAAATTGGCGCGCTCGGGATGGACGTGTATGAGAACGAACGCGATCTGTTCTTTGAAGACAAGTCCAACGATGTGATTCAGGACGACGTGTTCCGCCGCCTGTCTGCCTGTCATAACGTCCTGTTTACCGGTCACCAGGCGTTTCTGACGGCTGAAGCGCTGATCAGCATTTCAGAAACCACGCTGGGCAACCTGCAGCAGCTGGAAAAAGGCGAAGCCTGCCCTAACGAGCTGGCATAAGTATGACGCCGGGTGGCGGCTATGCCCCACCCGGCGTACTGTCTGTTTCCCAGGTTCGGTGAGCAACGCGCCACCAGAGCAGGACGGCCACCAGCGCAATCGCGCTCAGCACGCTGAATGCCGTCGCAAAGGAGTAATGCCCGGCTATCGTGCCGGTTAACGCCGGGCTCATCGATGCCCCAACGCCCTGCATCAACATCACCACGCTCTGCCCGGCATTGACGTGCCCGCTCCCTCGCAACAGCACAACAATAAACGACGGTACCACGACGCCTAGGATGCCTGCGGCCAGCCCGTCGAGAATTTGCACCGGGATCATCATCAACGGCGCGTCCGTGGACGCCGCCAGCGCCGCACGCACCGGCATCACCAGCAGCGCCAGCATAATTAATCTCCAGTAGCCGTAGTGTTCTATTCTCCGTGCGACCCAAATGGCGACGGGGATCATCACGGCCTGAGAAATAATGACAGTGCCCGCTGCATACAAGCCGGGGTTGATTGAGGCGGGTGCCGCCGCAACCCTCATGCTGAGCATCGGTAACAGCGCAGCGTTCGCCAGATGAAACAGGAGCAGCGTCAGTCCGGTAACAAACAGCGCCCGGTTTTTAATCAGCACCGCAAAGCCCGGAACAGGCAGGTTCGCTGGAGAGGACAACCCGCGCGCGGCATTGTTGTCGATATCCTTATTGCGAATGGCAAGCAGCGCACACAACGTTAGCAACGTCGTACAGGTCATCAGCAGGAAAATTCCGCCGACGCCCCAGTACCAGGCAATGCCGCCAGCCATCAGTGCGGTCATAAAATTGCCCGCATGATTAAACGCCTCATTTTTGCCCATCTGCGCGCTGAACCCACTCTGGCCGGTCAGCCCTAAGGTAATTCCGGTGATCAATGGCCCCACAAACGCCGCACAGATGCCGGTGATAATTTGTGAAACGGCGACAACGCCGCTCTGCTGGCTAAACCAGAGCAGAAGCGTGCTCAGGGTGATCAACAGGCAAAGCAGCGCGAGTACAGCGCGTTTGTTTCGGGAGGTGTCGGTGATGAATCCCGCCGGGAGCGTGGCCAGTAAACCCGCCAGCCCGCCCGCCGTCATCAGAATACCAATATCATCGGGCGTCCAGTGACGTTCGGTGAGAAAAATACCGAGAAAAGGGCCGAGGCCATCGCGGACATCCGCAATGAAAAAACTGGTCAGGCATAACGCCCGTAGCGAACGAAGAGACATACTGCCTGCCTTTACAAAGGGTCGCCTGAAAAAATTAAAACGTAGTATACCCGGCATTGCGCGGTTTGATACGTCGCGTTGCAGGTACGGATTGTCGTGCAGATCGCGTCATTGACCCCATGCCGGGAACGTTCGCCTGTATAGCTATCACAGAACCGAAATTTGTCTCCGTTATGACAACCTGCTCTCTGTTTTCCTGGAATTAACGGTCTAACCTGAATTGTGTAAAAAACACTCAGGAGGGACAAATGTACAATTCAATTTTGGTTCCAATTGATATTTCCGAAGATAGCCTGACGCATATGGTGATTCCTTTCGTTCAGGCTCATACCGCACTTAACACAGCTAAAGTCCATTTTCTTACGGTCATTCCTTCGCTACCTTATTATTCATCTTTAGGCCTGGCCTACTCCGTGGAGATGCCGAAGCTAAAAGAGTTCCAGCATGCGGCTTTAGAAAAACTGGATGAAATCGTTAAGCAATTTAAAATTCCGCCAGAAAAGGTGCAGACGCACGCCGTTACGGGATCGCCAAAAGATCAGATCCTAAAACTCGCGGACACGATCGGCGCCGACCTGATCATCATCGCCTCCCATAAGCCTGACATATCAACGTATCTGTTAGGTTCAAATGCGGCGGCAGTGGTGCGCCACGCAAAATGCCCTGTGCTGGTCGTAAGATAAAAAACCGGGCGAAAAGCCCGGTTTTTTTTTCGCTGACGCTTCCCTGTCCCAGGGGGCGCGGAAGATGCAAAAACGCGTTTATGTATTCACCAGGTTGGCGTTTAAATTGAGATCGGCAATGGCAGCGGGTTTACCAAGTAAATATCCCTGAACTTCATCACACTTATTTTTTTTAAGAAAAGCCAGCTGTTCGCTGGTCTCCACTCCTTCAGCGGTCACTTCCATGGAATAGGCTTTACCCAAATCGATTATCTTCTCGACTACCGATTGGTTCTGTGGCGAATCCGCTAAGGTAAAAATAAAGCTTTTATCGAGCTTTAGCCCATCAAACTGAAACTTTCGAAGATAGCTCAGAGAGGCATAGCCGGTACCGAAATCATCGATCAGAATCCGTACGCCCATTTTTTTGAGGGCTTTCATGGTGTGCAACGTTTTTTCTGGATCGGAAAGCGTGACATTTTCAGTCACTTCTATTTCCAGCCTGGTGGGTTCAAGTCCCGTTTCGTGAAGAATTTCTTTTACTCTTTCAGCCAGATCGCTCGCCTGGAATTCAATAGCCGAAATGTTGACTGATACCGATAACCCTGGCAATTGATCTTTGGCCTCCGTACACGCTTTACGAATGACCCAGTTGCTGAGGCTAATAATCAGCCCTGTTTCTTCAGCCAACGGGATAAACTGATCGGGCATCATGGTTCCTCGATCCGGGTGTTGCCACCGGACCAGCGCTTCGACGGCATCTGTTTTCGAATATCGGAGGTTATAACGCGGTTGATAAACCAGATAGAGTTGGTCTTCGCGAATGGCGGTCTTCAGCTCCAGTTCGAGTTTTCTGCGTTCGGTCAGCTTTTCCGACATATCCTGGCGATAATAGACCCATCGGTTTCTCCCGGATTGTTTTGCCTGGTAAAGCGCAATGTCAGCATAGCGCAGAAGATCGTTTGCGCTGTTGCCGTCTTGTGGGGCCAGTGCAATCCCCATGCTTACCCCTATTGTCACATCATTGCCATCAATGGTGAAAGGACGGTTGAGTTCTGACACGATGCGCTGGCACACCTCTTCAATCTGGTCTGTCTGGCTGGTGTTACCGAGGAGCAGCATAAATTCATCCCCGCCCTGCCGTGCAACAAAATCACCGCTCCGAATACAGCTTTTAAGACGTAAGGCGACTTCGCCAAGCAGAGCGTCGCCGGTGGAATGCCCAAAAATGTCATTGACGGGTTTGAACTTGTCCAGATCCAGGCAAATCATTGCAAAGGGATAATTATTGACGCCTTCATTCGCTAACCGGCCCGCCAGAAACTCCTTAATATGATACCGGTTTGGAAGCCCCGTTAATTCATCATGCCGTGACAGAAATTCCACACGTTTAGTTGCTTCCACTTCCAGAGAGACATCTGTTGCCGCGCCCCGTAAAACCACCGAACCATCAGGCTGAGAAGAAAATTTAGCCAGAAGCGTGCAGTAGGACGTGGATTGCTGATAGTTAATATAAGGGCAATTCTTAAATTCGAAGCGTCCAGTTAATTCCCGGTGGCGGACACGATCATGAAGTAAGTGACTTGTCGACGGAAAGAGCTCATCCAGCCTGCGGCCTATCCATTGACTATGTTCATATCCCGTTACCGTTGAGAAACGACCTGATAGCCATGTAATCTTTAACGATAAGTCAGTTTCCCAGAACCAGTCGCTGGTTGTTTCACTGACATCCCTGAATCGTTTTTCACTGGTGATAAGATTCAATCGTGCCTGCTCAAGGAGAAAGGCATTTTCGTCATGAATTCTCGCCTTGTGCATAATATGACGCATAAGGATCACCGTCATCGATATTGTCAGCAGTACGGAAAGAATGAGTAATGGCAGGAAATAAACGATCAGCGCCTGGCCAGGATTTTCACTGTCCCATAAAATATGCACATCACCATTTGGCGTGCTTATGGTCAATGACGTCTGATTATTAACTTCATTGGGTGAAATGCGAACATTTTTGATGGCGGCATCATGCCCAATCGCAAGGAGTTTTTTAGCCGTTAATTTGTCGACAAACACCATGACTGAAGGCCTGCCCGGTAACGGTTGCACACTCGAATCATCACCCGTTGTTATCCATTCAGCAGAAACAATGGCCGGTATGCCGTCGATAAGCGTTAGCATAGACACCGGCAATCCCTTTTTTCTGCTCAGTTCACTGAGTAAACGGTCTTTTGTGGATTGACCCAACCAACGCTCCAGATCTTCAGGTATCCGTTTCCCGGAAATCACGCTGTAGCGCGTGGCGCCTTCCGGAGAGAGAACAAACACCCCCTCATAGCCAAAGTTATCATACAGAGACTTGCCAAGATTCTGCTTATCCCATGCCCAGTGCATGTCAACATTCTGATGAAGATGTTTGTAGGCATCCCCCCACTCCGCATAGTCTTTCAAATGGCTACGGATGCTCTCCTGTCGGGTATCTAACGCTTTTCTTAGTAAGAAATCATCATGCGAATCGCTGATTTCATTAACATTATTTTTTATTATCAACAAAGAAATTATTGCCGCCGCAAAAATAGCGATCAGCAACGTTACAACATAGGTAAAGGTTTTATTTATCAGCCTCTTAGAATGCTCAGCATCCGTAAAGCCAGGAGTGGTCAGAGGTAGGGTCATCTTTCGCCTTCTTAACTGCTATAACGTCGATTTTTTTGTTATCCTCATTTATCGGCATAAAAGGGCAAAAATTTAGAATTAAAAAAGACATTTGAAAGAAGATTTTATTTCTTACAACCCAGATCAAATTATTAACAGTTCTCGAATGTAGAGCTTTGTCTCTATTAATAAAAAATCCTTTTATCGGCGCGTTCAATTTCACCGGTTATCTTTCAAAAGCATGCTAAAATATCGCTGATTAAAGGGTATAAAAAACCGGGCTTCACGCCCGGTTCTTTTTTTCAGCCCAAATGGACACTATTCACTTAACCCACGATTCTCCAGCATCGGTTCAATCCTCGGATCGTGCCCGCGCCAGCTCCGGTAAAGTTCAGCTAAATCAGTGCTGTTCCCGCGCGACAAAATCGCCTCGCGGAATTTCTGTCCATTTTCGCGCGTCAACCCGCCCTGCTCGACAAACCATTGATAGCCATCGTCCGCCAGCATTTGCGTCCACAGGTAGGCGTAATAGCCCGCCGCGTAACCGCCGCCGAAAATATGGGCAAAATAGCTGCTGCGATAACGCGGAGGGACCGCGGGCAGGTCCAGTCCCTCTTTTTTCAACGCAGCCGTTTCAAAGGCTTCGACGTCAGATACGGCTTCACTGATGGCGTGCCAGTTCATGTCCAGCAATGCCGCACCCAGCAGCTCCGTCATGTCATAACCCTTGTTGAAATGGGTCGCGTTGAGCATGCTTTCCCGCAGCGCGTCCGGCATCGGTTCACCGGTTTCGTAGTGACGGGCGTAGCGGGTAAATACCTGAGGATGGCTGGCCCAGTGTTCATTGATCTGCGACGGAAATTCAACGAAATCACGCGGCGTATTGGTACCGGACAGCGTGGCGAAGCGCTGGCTGGCAAACAGACCGTGCAGGGTATGCCCAAACTCGTGGAACAGGGTAATTACGTCGTCCCAGGAGAGTAACGCGGTGCCCACGTTACCCGGTTTTGGGTAGTTACAGACATTGTAGATAACCGGGCGGGCAGAAAACTCAAAAGATTGTTCAACGAAATTGCCCATCCAGGCTCCGCCCTGCTTGGAATCGCGGGCAAAGAAGTCGCCGTAAAACAGCGCCATCCCTTCACCGGTATGGTCGAAAATTTCCCATACGCGAACGTCCGGATGATAAACCGGAATATCGAAGCGTTCCACGAAGCGGATACCGAACAGCTGGCTGGCCGCCCAGAACACGCCGTCGTGCAACACGGTATTGAGCGCAAAGTAGGGCCGGATCTGCGACTCATCAAGCGCATATTTCGCCTGGCGCACGCGCTCGGCATAAAAGGCCCAGTCCCAGGCCTGCACGGTGAAACCGCCCTGCTCGTCATCAATCACTTTCTGAATATCGGCCTGTTCGCGCTCCGCTCGGGCACGGGCGGCAGGCACAATGCCGCGCATAAAGGCCAGCGCGGCGTCGGGGGTTTTCGCCATCTGGTCGGCAATACTCCAGCTGGCGTAATCCTTAAAGCCCAGCAGGCGAGCCTGACGCGCACGGAGCGCCGTCAGACGCAGGATCAGCGCGCGGGTATCGTTTTCATCCCCTTTCTGGGTACGCGTCCAGCCTGCGTTGAACAGGTTTTCACGCGTCTGCCGATTGCGCAGCGCAGAGAGCGCAGGTTGTTGAGTCGTATTCAGCAGCGAGATCAGCCAGCGGTCGTTAAGCCCTTTTTCCGCGGCCGCCTGCGCGGCGGCGGCGATCTCTTCTGCACTGAGCCCCTCAAGCTGATGCGCATAATCCACCACCAGCCCACCCGCTTTATCGGCGGAAAGCAGACGCTGGTTAAACTGGCTGGTCAGGGAGGCTGCCTCGGTGTTCAGCGCCTTCAGCTCGGCTTTTTCTGTCTCATTCAGACGCGCACCGGCCAGAATAAACCGCTGGTACGTCTCCTCGACCAGCCGACGGGACTCGGCATCCAGCGCGCCGCGATCTTGCCAGACGCTCTCAACGCGGGCGAAAAGTGTGTCATTCAGCCAGATGTCATTCGCCAGCGCGGCAAGTTCAGTGGAAAACTGCTCCTCTAACTCTTGCAGGTACGGATTGGTATGCGCAGAGGTCATGGCGAAAAAGACGCTGCTGACGCGCGAGAGCATAACGCCGCTTTTCTCCAGCGCCAGCACGGTATTATTGAAGTCTGGCGCGGCGGTTTGCGAGGCAATCGCATCAATGTCCGCCCGCTTCTGACGCAGCGCTTCATCAAACGCCGGACGATAGTGACTGTCGTTAATCTGATCAAAATGGGGCGCCTGGTAAGGCAACAGACTGATTTCAAAAAAAGGATTCGTGGCCGTCATCTTTCACTCCTCAGAACGGATATCTTCCCAGAGTAGGCCAGGCCGCCATCACCTGCAATGCTGTCATACAAATGTTGCCTTAACGCACCCTCTGCGGCCGTGCTATGTTAGTACAACACAAAAAGCGTTGAGGAACAGTGAGATGATTATTTTAGTTACCGGGGCAACGGCGGGTTTTGGTGAATGCATCACGCGTCGCTTCGTCGCCAACGGGCACAAGGTGATTGCAACGGGCCGTCGTCAGGAGCGCCTGCAGGAGCTGAAAGACGAATTAGGTGACAGCATCCTGACCGCACAGCTGGACGTGCGCAACCGCGCAGCCATTGAAGAGATGATTGCTAACCTGCCTGCCGAGTGGCGCGCCATTGATCTGCTGGTCAACAACGCCGGACTGGCGCTGGGCATGGAGCCCGCGCACAAAGCCAGCGTTGAAGACTGGGAAAACATGATCGACACCAACAACAAAGGGCTGGTCTATATGACTCGCGCGGTGTTGCCGGGCATGGTTGAGCGTAATCGCGGTCACATTATCAATATTGGTTCTACCGCCGGGAGCTGGCCTTACGCGGGCGGCAACGTCTATGGTGCGACCAAAGCGTTTGTCCGTCAGTTCAGCCTGAACCTGCGCACCGATCTGCACGGCACCGCCATTCGCGTTACCGATATCGAGCCGGGTCTGGTGGGCGGCACCGAATTCTCCAACGTGCGCTTCAAGGGTGACGATGCGAAAGCGGATAAAACCTACGAAAATGCTAACGCGCTGACGCCGGAAGATGTCACTGAAGCGGTCTGGTGGGTGGCGACGCTGCCTAAGCACGTCAACATCAATACCGTGGAAATGATGCCAGTCACCCAGAGTTTTGCCGGACTTAGCGTCCATCGTGGCTAAATAAGCCCCACCCGGCCTGCGGGCCGGGTCTGTTTCGGGTCCGAAAAGAATGGTAGTATGTTCAGGCTAACTCTCTGAGAAATGACAACTCATGGCCGCTGAATCGCAACTCAATCCCACCCAGCCCGTAAACCAGCAAATCTATCGCATTTTGCGACGTGATATTGTCCATTGCCTGATTCCGCCGGGAACGCCGCTTTCTGAAAAAGAGGTCTCGGTGCGTTTTGACGTCTCCCGTCAGCCGGTGCGTGAAGCGTTCATTAAGCTTGCTGAAAACGGCCTGATTCAGATCCGCCCGCAGCGCGGCAGCTACGTAAACAAAATTTCACTTTCTCAGGTGCGTAACGGCTGTTTCGTTCGCCAGGCCATTGAATGCGCGGTCGCTCGCCGGGCGGCAACGCTTATCAATGATAACCAGTGTTACCTGCTGGAGCAGAACCTGCATCAGCAGCGTATAGCGATCGACCGTAAACAGCTCAACGATTTCTTCCAGCTCGATGATGAATTCCACCAGAAACTGGCACAAATAGCGGATTGTCAGTTGGCCTGGGATACCATTGAGAACATCAAGGCCACCATCGACCGCGTGCGTTATATGAGCCTCGATCACGTCTCCCCGCCGGAAATGCTGCTCAGACAGCATCACGATATTTTCAGCGCGCTGGAAAAACGCGACCCGGACGGCGTGGAAAAAGCGATGACGCTGCATTTGCAGGAAATCAGCGAATCCGTGCAGCTTATTCGTCAGGAAAACAGCGAGTGGTTTAGCGAAGAGTAATATTTGCCGCACCCTGTTGGGCGCGGCGTTGGGTTTAGCGAACGACTAACACCGGAATCGTGGCGTAGCGCAGAATGGATTCCGCATTCGATCCCAGCAGATGGGTGGTGATGCTCGGGTTTTTCGACCCGATGACAATCGCATCGTATTTCCCCTCCTTGCTCAGTTTGATAATTTCATCGCGAACGTTGCCAAAACGAACCATGCTGTGAATATTCTCTGGGGCAATATCAAACAGTCTTTTTAATTCGTTCATTTTCTTCGCGGATTCCGCGGTCATATACTCTTCAAACTTTTTGATATCGGCATTGAACCCGCGCAGCAGAGACCGACTGCTGGCAGGCAGAATGTTGACCAGGGTAATTGATGCCCCCTCTGCCTTTGCAAGGTTTGCCGCGTGGCGAACCGCTTTGTCGCTCAAATCCATTTCAAACACATCTACAGGCATCAAAATGTTCTTATACATAAGCCTGACTCCTTATTCCGATGAAAGGGTTATTTCCTGTACCCAGAATGGCAGCAGGAATATAAACCAATCCTAAACGCTTCCATGTTGAAACTATCAATAAATGAAAATAACGGTCTGCTTTGTAAATTGCTGTCGCGAACCGTCAGCACCTCATGTCATTAAGAAAAAAGTGTGACTTTGATCAAAAACAAAAACATCACTTGCAGACAGGCGTATTTATATGCCCCGTGGACGGTGAAACCTGAAATACCGCCGTAACGGATAAGTTAGAGAGGAGAAAATACCATGATGACATACGACCGTAACCGCAATGCAATTACCACTGGCAGCCGCGTGATGATTAGCGGCACAGGCAAAACTGGCGTGATTAAAGCGATCCACAGCGACGGGCTGGATGCCGCGCAGGTGCGCCGCAGCAAAACGGTGGAAGTGGAAGGATGCGAAGGTAAGTTCGAGCCGATTGAGCTGATTCGTCTGGGTATGCACTAAGTTGTGCGCTGACATGCCGCCGCGCACGGCGGCATGTACTGAATTACCGTTGAGACGCGTACTGCGCCACGGTAGCTTTCGCGCCCTTTTGCACCAAAGACTGGTACGCGGTCATCACCGCATCAACAAAGACCGTCTCACGCGGTAATTCTTTGCCAAAGATAGACTCAATGCCGAGCAGCGCACGCACGCGGCTTTCCCCTTCAGCACTTCCCTTCACTGCCGCCTGAATCACCGCCAGCTGCGGATCGCTCACCTCGATGGCATTACCCTGCTCATCCACTCCGCCGACATAGCGCATCCAGCCCGCCACGCCCAGCGCCAGCAGGGGGAAAGGTTTCTGATGCACCAGATGCCAGCGCACGGAATCTAACATGCGTTGCGGGAGCTTCTGGCTGCCGTCCATCGCGATTTGCCAGGTGCGATGACGCAGAGCCGGGTTGCTGTAGCGGGCAATCAGCAGATCGGCGTAATGTCCTAAATCGACGCCTTTCACCTTCAGGGTCGGCGCCTGCTCGTGGAGCATCAGCGCGTGAGCCGCAACGCGGTAATTCTCATCTTCCATGCAGTCGTTGATATGCTGATAACCGGCCAGATACCCCAGGTAAGCCAGGAAGGAGTGGCTGCCGTTAAGCATGCGCAGCTTCATCTCTTCAAACGGAATGACGTCTGATACCAGCTCGGCCCCGGCTTTTTCCCACGCAGGACGCCCCGCCACAAAGTTATCTTCGATCACCCACTGGCGGAAGGGTTCACAGGCCACGCCCGCCGGATCACGCACGCCAGTGAGCTGTTCGATTTTATCCAGCGTATCAGGCGTGACCGCAGGTACGATGCGATCCACCATGGTTGACGGGAACGTGACGTTAGCCTCGATCCAGTCCGCCAGCTCGCCGTCTACCGCCCGGGCATAGGAGCAGGTTACGTTGCGCATCACATGACCGTTTTCCGGCATGTTGTCGCAGGACATCACGCTAAAAGCCGGTAACCCCGCCGCTTTGCGACGCGCCAGCGCTTCCACCACCACACCCGGCGCGGACGTCGGCTGATGCGGGTTTTGCAGGTCGGCGGCGATGAATGGATGATCGAGCATCAGTTGCCCGGTTGCGGGAGAGTGACAGTAGCCCTTCTCGGTAATGGTCAGTGAAACAATCGCCACCTGCGGTTCGCACATCGCTGCCAGTACGGTCTCCAGCCCGTCAACCTGCGCATGCAGGGCCTTTTTGACCACGCCCACCACGCGGGATGTCCACGCATCGGCGGACATCTCCGCTACGGTATAGAGGTTATCCTGCGCCTTCAGGTCGGCAATCTGCTGCTCGCCGCCAATCAGGTTGACCTCACAGTAGCCCCAGTCGCTGCCATAATCAGACGCGAGGATGTCGGCATACACCGCCTGATGCGCGCGGTGAAAGGCGCCAAATCCTAAATGAACAATGCGTGCTTTAAGGCTGTCGCGATTGTACTGAGGCAGCGTCGCTTTGGCCTGTAATAACGTGTTTTCCATGATTAAGACTCGTTAATTAGAAAGCTGTGGATCGCTGCCGCTTGTTATAAAGCGGCAGCGCCTGCTGACTACACCAACTAGAATGGCAGTTGGGGTAAAAAATCTCTGCCATCCACCATACTGATACTGCCATTTGAGATTTTGATTTATATTAACTTTTGTTCAGGTGGTGTGACACAAAGACAAAGTTGTGTGACAAGTCACGCAGGCTGTGTACCATTACCGCCGTGACGATACCGTGCCGTAGGCCACAGGCTCTTTTGGCGTGGCCTCCGCAGCATCTTCCGCTGCGCTCAAATCACGATCCCGCACTTCGGGCATCAGGCAGGCCGAGACCAGACCAATCACAGAGTAAGCCACCAGCATGGCCACAATCGGCCACCAGGAACCGGTCATGTTACAGAAGATCCCCGCCAGCACCGGACCAAACCCCACTGCCACCAGACCGCCCGCCTCTTTGGAGATAGCCATCCGGGTAAAGCGATTTCGCGAGCCAAACATCTCCGCCATGGTGATATTTTCCAGCGCAAACAGCCCCAGTACCGCGAAATTATGGATAACGATGATCGAGAGCATAATGGTTCCCGGCGCATAGCTTTTATCGACGATGATCGACAGCATCGGGTAGGCCAGAATAATGGCGGAAATATTAAGGATAATGTACAACAGACGGCGTCCCACTTTATCGGACAGCCAGCCCAGCAGCGGGATAGAGATAAACCCAAGAATGGAGCTTATCATCAGCGCGTCGGTGGGAATGGCTTTATCGAACAGCAACGTCTGGACCAGATAACCGGCCAGAAACGTCTGAATCAGACCCGAATTGCCCGCCTGACCGAAACGCAGACCGGTCGCCAGCCAGAAAGATTTACTTTTCACCATGGCACCTAACGATGTGTCCGGCTGCGCGGTTTGAGCATCGTTCACTTTCTCAAAGACCGGGCTTTCCTTAAGGTTCATACGCAGCCAGATGGCAAAGATCATCACCACGACGCTGGCGAGGAACGGCACGCGCCAGCCCCAGGCGAGCAGCTGTTCGCGGTCGAGGGCAAAGAACATAACGGCCCAGATAGCGGTCGCGCTCAGCGTCCCGCAGTTAGTCCCCATCGCCACCAGCGAGGAGATGATGCCGCGTTTACCTTTCGGTGCGTACTCCGCCAGCATGGTCCCGGCCCCGGAGATCTCTGCCCCTGCCCCGAGTCCCTGAATGATGCGCAGCGTCACCAGCAGTACGGGCGCGAAAATCCCGATCTGTGCATAGGTGGGCAGCACGCCAATCAGCGTGGTGCAGATCCCCATCATGGTGATGGTGATAAACAGTACCTTTTTACGGCCAATGCTGTCGCCCATGCGACCAAAAATAAAGGCGCCGACGATACGCGCGATATAGCCTGCACCGTAGGTTCCCATCGCCAGGATCAGTGCCATCGCAGCGGACTGTTCCGGGAAGAAGATTTCATGAAATACCAGGGCGGCACCCAGCGAGTAGAGCTGGAAATCCATGAACTCCAGCGCGGTGCCCAGCCAGCCTGAAACGGCGGCTTTCACCAGATCGGAGGTGGTTCTTTGAGGTTGTGCTTGCGTCATAATGGCTATCTCTGAAAGGTAAGATGCGTACCACATAGAGCCCGTCTTCGCGGGCTCTTCACCGCGTGAATTATTCTGGGTTGAACGTGAGCAGGACCTTGCAGCACTGCCTCTGGTCTTTCTCAAACAGTTCAATGGCGTCTGTTACATGGTGATAGTCAAAGGTATGGGTGATCAGTTTTTCCGGGTCGATCAGTCCTTTTGTCAGCCAGTCGATGACGACCGGGAATTTATTGGCGTTCAGGCGCGAGGAGAAAATCGCCAGCTCTTTGCCGGTGATGCCCTGCTGAACAATCTGGCTCGGTTCGCTGGAGAAGCCCATCAGCACGATGCGCGCCGCCGGCGAGGCCAGGGTTATCGCTTCCTGTAAAATGGACGGATGACAGGCGGCATCAATGATTAACGTCGGTTTGATGCCTTTTTCGTCCAGCGCGGCCTGCAACGACTGCTCGCCGTTATTAAAGACCCAGTCCGCGCCGCTGCGCTGGGCCATTGCCAGGCGTTCGTCTATGCGGTCAACCACAATCACCTGTTTCACCTTATAGACGCCCTTCAGCGCCTGCACGGTGACCAGCCCCATCGGGCCTGCGCCGTAGATCAGCGCCACGTCCTGTTCACCAGGGTTGGCCTGTCCCGTCACGTTGGCGGCAATGGTAAATGGCTCAACCATGACGGCGTGTTTATCCGGGATCGCATCCGGGATGCGCCAGGCATTTTTTGCGGGTACCGTTGCATATTCGCTGAAACCGCCGTCGCGGTGAACGCCCAGCACCACCAGCGAGGTGCAGACGTTTGGTTTCCCGACGGAGCACGGGTAGCAGTGTCCGCAGCTGATCACCGGGTCAACCGACACCCGTTCTCCTGACCGGGACGGATCCACGCCCTCGCCAACGGCATCGATCACGCCAAAAAACTCGTGGCCAATCACGCGCGGATACTTCGCAAACGGGTTATGGCCGCGATAAATGTGGCTGTCCGAACCGCAGATCCCGGCGAGTGTGATTTTGACGCGCACTTCGCCTGCGCCTGGCTGCGGGCGTGGACGCGCTTCAATGACCAGCTGGTTCGGCTGTTGAATGACTATGCTTTTCATCGTTCGCTCCTCGTTTACCAGTTCCACAGCGTACCGTCTTCAAGACGTGCCACCGGCAGGTACGCCGGATCGTACGGATATTTCGCCGCCAGCTTCTCGTCAAACTCAATGCCCAGCCCTGGCTTGTCACCCGGGTGCATATAGCCGTTATCAAAGCGCCAGCTGTGCGGGAAGACGTCGAGCATTTGTTCGGAATAGCCCATATATTCCTGCACGCCAAAGTTCGGTACCCACAGGTCAAAATGCAGCGCGGCGGCATGACACACCGGCGACAGATCCGACGGGCCGTGCGAACCGGTACGCACCTGGTAGAGCGACGCAAAGTCAGCGATGCGACGCATGCCGGTGATGCCGCCCGCATGCGTGATTGTGGTGCGGATATAGTCGATAAGCTGCTCTTCGATAAGCTGCTTGCAGTCCCAGATGCTGTTAAACACCTCGCCCACCGCAATGGGCGTGACGGTGTGCTGGCGAATAAGACGGAAGCAGGCCTGGTTTTCGGCAGGCGTGGGATCTTCCATCCAGAACATGCGGAAGTCTTCGATGCTCTTACCGAAGCGCGCCGCCTCAATGGGCGTCAGACGGTGGTGCATATCGTGCAGGAGGTGTTCATTGAAGCCAAATTTACTGCGCACCGCGTCGAACAGTTTGGGTGTGAAATCGAGGTATTTCTCGGTCGACCAGAGCTGCTCTTCCGGCCAGTCGCCTTTGGTGGCAGGCTCGTAGGCCAGCCCTTTTCCTTTCGACATGCCGTAGGTAGTTTTCATACCCGGCACACCGCACTGCACGCGGATCGCCTTGAAGCCCATCTCTTTATGACGCGCGTAATCTTCCAGCACGTCGTCAATGGTGTGACCGGTCGTGTGGCAGTAGACCATGACGCCTTCACGGGAGGCGCCGCCCAGCAGCTGGTAGAGCGGCATATTGGCCGCTTTGGCTTTGATGTCCCACAGCGCCATATCCACGGCGGAGATGGCCGACATAGTGACCGGTCCGCGACGCCAGTAGGCGCCTTTATAGAAGAATTGCCAGATATCTTCGATACGGTGCGCATCGCGGCCAATTAACTGCGGGCAGAGGTGATCCTTCAGGTACGAAGCGACGGAAAGCTCGCGTCCGTTCAGCGTAGCGTCACCGAGGCCGACAATCCCGTCATCGGTGGTGATTTTAAGGGTGACAAAGTTCCGCCCCGGGCAGGTAACAAACACGTCAGCCGCGACAATCTTCATAATTCCTTTCCTTACATCGTTCGTTGTGATGTCGGAAATTTACTCAATTGCAATACTACCATACAAGTATAATGATCATAAAATCAGCTGGCGATCACAAAACCGGGGGCTCAGGCCCGCCCCCATCCCGCCACGATAATCAGCATCCCGCACAGGGCAATTAGCGCGCCGGCCCAGTCATATGCGCTAAGCCTGACGCCGTCCACCACGCGTAACCACAGTAGCGCGGTACAGACATATACACCGCCGTAGGCCGCGTAGACGCGCCCACTTGCTGCCGGATGCAGCGTTAAGAGCCAGACAAACAGGGCCAGCGCGACGCCCGCCGGGATTAGCAATAATGCGCTACCTCCCTTCTTCAGCCAGAGCCAGGGCAGGAAGCAACCGATGATTTCGCAGAGCGCGGTGGCCAAAAAAAGCAGCGTGGTTTTGAGCATATTTCACTTCAGGTGAGGATTTATTTAAACATCATACCCGATGATGGCGTTAACTTTTCCATACCTGCGCTGCGGGTATGCCGTCTTTTCTCTTTGGTGTAGAATCTGTAAGGGGTTACTTGATTATCTGCACCCATTTAAAAGGAAACGCTATGACAACATTAAGCAAACGCCTTTGTCTGACAGCCCTGCTGGCGCTGTCATCGTTCGCTTTTGCCGCCTCTGCGACAGCCGAAACCAGCAAACTCATTATTGAGTCTGGTGACAGCGCGCAAAGCCGCCAGAACGCCGCCATGGACAAAGAACAATGGAATGACACCCGTAGCCTTCGTCAGAAGGTCAACAAACGTGCTGAAAAAGAGTGGGATAAAGAAGATGTCGCTTTTGACGCACGCGATAAGTGTCAGCAAAGTGCAAACGTCAATGCCTACTGGGAGCCTAACACCCTGCGCTGCCTGGACCGCCGCACTGGCCGTACGGTAGCCCCATAATGTCGGCTTCGTGTGACGTTAAGCTCCGTCCGCTGGAGCGTGAAGACCTGCGCTTTGTCCATCAGCTCGACAACAACGCCAGCGTGATGCGCTACTGGTTCGAAGAGCCTTACGAGGCCTTTGTCGAGCTGTCGGATCTGTACGACAAACACATTCACGATCAGAGCGAACGTCGTTTTGTGGTGGAGTGTGGCGGCGAAAAAGCCGGGCTGGTGGAGCTGGTTGAAATCAACCACGTTCACCGTCGGGCAGAGTTCCAGATCATCATTTCGCCTGAGCACCAGGGGAAAGGCCTGGCCTCACGCGCGGCGAAGCTGGCGATGGATTACGGATTCAACGTTCTGAATCTCTACAAGCTGTACCTGATTGTGGACAAAGAGAACGAGAAAGCGATCCATATCTACCGCAAGCTGGGCTTTATGGTGGAAGGCGAGCTGATTCACGAGTTCTTTATCAACGGTGAATACCGCAATACCATCCGCATGTGCATCTTCCAGCATCAGCACCTGGCCGGGCATAAACCCTCAGGCGCCAGCCTGCTGAAACCAACCGCGCAGTGAGTTTGATGATACCCCCTGTCATCAACAATTGCGCCGTCTTTCTTGCCGGGTGGCGCTGCGCTTACCCGGCCTACATTGTGCAATAATATCAATACATTGCTCAGTAGTATTCAATCGTGTTTTTGATGGTGTACTTGCGCTCAACGGCGGGCTTGACGCTGTCATCGGTGATGATCAGATCGCAGCTCACCGGATTGTTGTGTCGATCGTAGTCGCAGCTCTGCTTCACGTTACCCAGCGGCTTGTCGTTTAACAAACTCACTGCCGAGTAATCCATCCTTTTGCGTACGTCTTTAGACGGTGTCGACTGGACAGACAGATGCTGATCCCCGGAGACGGTGGTTTTGCCCAACGGGTAACCATCGGCATCATAGCGGTATTTCACTTCCATCTCTTTGCCGTGCGCCGCCACCACGAAACCGTTATCGTCGGTATCCCACGTCACCCCGGCTGACGGCAGTTCGGCCAGCTGGCATTTCCCCTGCAGCTTCACTTTGCGCTGCTGGGTTTCGGCATCAATGTAGTAATTCGCATCCAGCACCAGCGCCACGCCGGTGTTGGCCTCCAGGTCGTGCAGTTCCAGCGTATCGAAACACCCTTCTGTCGACACGGTGCCCGTCACCCGTTTAGACACTTCGCCCTTCTCGTTGAACAGCGTCTGGGTAAAGTCTTTAACCGGGCCGCGCAGGGGGTCAAAATCAAATTCGTTCGAGAAACTCGCCATCTCCGGCGTAAACGACAGCGGTGCGGAGTTGTTGTCACACCCCACGAGAGTGGCTGCCAGGAGCGTTATCGCTGCATATTTCTTCACATTGATTACCGTACAGAGAGATTATTCCCAATCATATTAGCAAATACAGTTGTTTACACGAAGCCTGCTAAAATTAATGTCTACACACAGAGAAAAGGAGCGACAGATGAAACGGTTACCCTGGATTACCGCCCTGCTGTTAATGAGTGCTTCAACGGCCGCCCTGGCGGCACCCGATTCCTGCGAGCGCGTGAAAAGCGATATTCAGCAGAAGATCATCAACAACGGCGTGCCGGAGTCAGGATTCACGCTGAACATTGTGCCGAACGATCAGGCCGATCAGCCGGACGCACAGGTGGTAGGCCATTGTGCCAACGACACCTTTAAAATTCTGTACACCCGCACAGGGAGCGGAGCGGCATCCGCCAGTCAGGATAATGCGCCAACTGAACCGCAGTAATTTCCCCTCAATCCCCTTTGATTTGATAAGGATTAATATTTACTACCCCTAAATCAGTAACACTCACCCCACCATTAGCCCGGTTATCATTTCGGGAAAAATAATACGCAATTACATTGGTGGGGTGAGCCATGTCCGATATCGAACATCACGGCGGGATTAGCCGTCGAACACTCGTGAAATCTACGGCGATAGGATCGCTGGCGTTCGCCGCCGGTAGCGTCTCATTGCCTTTTGGCGTGAAACGCGTTGCCGCCGCAGTGCAAAGCGCCACGAAACCTGCTGACGATAAAGTCGTCTGGGGCGCCTGCTCGGTTAACTGTGGCAGCCGCTGCGCATTGCGTCTGCACGTCCGCGACGATGAGGTGTACTGGGTCGAAACGGATAACACCGGCGAGGATATCTACGGCAATCACCAGGTTCGCGCCTGCCTGCGCGGACGTTCTATTCGCCGTCGCATCAACCACCCTGACCGTCTGAACTACCCGATGAAGCGCGTGGGCAAACGCGGTGAAGGCAAGTTCGAGCGTATCAGCTGGGATGAAGCGCTCAACACCATCACCGCCAGCCTGAAAGACGTGGTCGCCAGATACGGCAATGAAGCGGTGTACATCAACTACTCCTCCGGGATTGTCGGCGGCAATATTACCCGCTCCTCCCCTTACGCGTCGCTGGTGGCGCGCCTGATGAACTGCTACGGCGGTTTCCTGAGCCACTACGGCACCTACAGCACGGCGCAAATCGCCTGTGCAATGCCTTACACCTACGGCAGCAATGACGGTAACAGCACCTCGGATATCGAAAACACCAAACTGGTGGTGATGTTCGGCAACAACCCGGCGGAAACGCGCATGAGCGGGGGCGGGATTACCTATTATCTTGAGCAGGCTCGCGAGCGGTCCAACGCGCGTATGATTGTCATCGATCCGCGCTATACCGACACGGCAGCCGGACGTGAAGATGAATGGATCCCGATTCGTCCAGGGACCGATGCCGCGCTGGTGGCCGGTCTGGCATGGGTAATGATTAACGAAAATCTGGTCGACCAGTCTTTCCTCGACAAGTACTGCGTCGGCTACGACGAAAAAACGCTGCCGGAAGGCGCGCCGGCTAACGCGCACTACAAAGCGTATATTCTCGGCCAGGGCGATGACGGAACGGCGAAAACCCCGGAGTGGGCCTCGCGCATTACGGGCATACCGGCCAATCGCATCGTTAAGCTTGCCCGGGAAATCGGTTCTGCGAAGCCAGCCTATATCTGCCAGGGCTGGGGTCCACAGCGTCAGGCGAACGGCGAATTGACGTCCCGCGCCATCGCGATGCTGCCGATCCTGACCGGCAACGTAGGGATCAACGGCGGTAACAGCGGCGCGCGTGAGTCGACGTACACCATCACCATCGAACGGATGCCGCTGCCGGAAAACCCGGTCAAAACGCAGATCTCCTGCTTTAGCTGGACGGACGCCATCGCCCGCGGACCGGAAATGACTGCCCTGCGCGACGGGGTGCGCGGTAAAGATAAGCTGGATGTGCCGATTAAGTTCATCTGGAACTACGCGGGTAATACCATCATCAACCAGCACTCCGATATCAATAAAACCCACGATATCCTGCAGGATGAGAGCAAGTGCGAAATGATTGTCGTCATCGATAATTTCATGACGTCGTCAGCGAAGTATGCCGATATCGTGTTGCCGGATTTAATGACCGTCGAGCAGGAAGATATTATTCCTAACGATTACGCCGGGAACATGGGTTACCTGATTTTTCTCCAGCCCGTCACCGCACCGAAGTTTGAACGCAAGCCCATCTACTGGATCATGAGTGAAGTGGCGAAACGTCTTGGGCCGGATATCCATCAGAAATTCACCGAAGGACGGACGCAAGCGCAATGGCTGCAGTATCTGTATGCCAAAATGCTCGAAAAAGACCCTCAACTGCCGTCCTATGATGAGCTGAAGAAAATGGGCATTTATAAGCGCAAAGATCCGAACGGACACTTTGTGGCGTATAAAAAGTTCCGCGAAAACCCGGAAGCCAATCCGCTGAAAACGCCATCGGGTAAGATTGAAATTTACTCGAGTAAGCTGGCTGAAATTGCAGCGACCTGGGAACTGGCAAAAGACGAAACCATCAGCCCTCTTCCCGTCTATGCCTCAACATTTGACGGTTGGGATGCCCCCGCGCGCGCGCAGTATCCTCTGCAGCTGTTTGGCTTCCATTTCAAAGCCCGTACCCACTCTAGCTACGGTAACGTTGACGTGCTGAAAGCGGCCTGCCGCCAGGAGGTCTGGCTTAATCCTCTCGATGCCGAAAAACGCGGCATTAAGAACGGCGATACGGTGCGCGTGTTTAACGATCGCGGTGAGGTGAGAATTGAAGCGAAAGTCACGCCTCGCATCATGCCCGGCGTGAGTGCCATGGGCCAGGGCGCCTGGCATGACGCCAATATGAATGGCGATCGTATCGACCACGGCTCCTGCATCAACACCCTGACGACCCATCGCCCGTCTCCGCTGGCCAAGGGCAACCCGCAGCACACCAACCTGGTACAGATTGAGAAGGTATAAGGGGTGAAACGGATGGCCGTGGTTTATTCTATGGTGTGTATTACTGATTAACACAGTCGCGCGGGCGTGCCCCGCGCAAGCAAGGAAGGTTTAATGAAAGACGTCTTACAGCGTGAATCGTTCGCGTTCAGCGCCCGGGTGCTGGGCGCGCTGTTTTATTTCGCTCCTGACAGCGAGCAGACTGCGCCCTTAGTACAGGCTCTTATCGCTGGCGAATGGGTTCAGGACTGGCCCCTGTCTCCGGAAACGCTGCAGCCCGTTGCCGATACCTTTGCCACGTCTTCCGATGAGCCGCTGACGGACGCCTGGCAACGGTTGTTTATTGGCCCTTATGCCCTGCCCGCGCCGCCGTGGGGTTCCGTATGGCTGGATCGCGAATCCGTGCTGTTTGGTGACTCAACCCTTGCGCTGCGCCAGTGGATGCGTGAAAACGGCATCGCTTTTGAGATGCAGCAGAACGAACCGGAAGATCATTTCGGTACCCTGCTGCTGCTGGCGGCGTGGCTGATTGAGAATGGCCGCGATTCGGAGTGCGACCAGCTCCTGGCGTGGCACCTGCTGCCGTGGAGTACCCGCTTCCTGTCGGTATTTGTCGACAATGCGGGTCATCCGTTTTACACCGCGCTGGGCAGGCTTGCGCAGCTGACGCTGGCGGACTGGCGATCCGCGCTGGTTATCCCTGTTGCGGAAAAGACGCTGTATCGCTAAGGGATGTGATGAGGTGTTGAGATTGTCCGCTTGCGGTCTTGCTTGTGCCGGAAGCGGATTTTTAAAAAAAGATAACAGATAAACCTCTTCATCCAGGCAGGTGAATTCCTCATTTTTATTTCCTCAACCTTAACCATTCAGAGCCCTTCTTAGCCCTTAATGAAAGCGACGTAATATGTGTGGCTCGTATGTCCGCAATTGTTCTAAATGCTTAACGCTCATTACTTATGTATGACGCGCCAGCCCATGATTATTTATTTAATACCCGGTGAATGTGAATTTTTTGTCTGATTTAGCTATAAAAATCACTGATGCCGTATGAAACATTTTAATAATGATTAAATCTGATGCCATACGTAATGACCTTCAACTTTAGATGCGATATAACGTCCCCCGAACACAAGTTAACAATATCATAACATTACAAAGGTTAAGCAAATGAAGCAGGTTGGCATCGTCGGTTGGCGAGGAATGGTAGGTTCTGTTTTGTTACAGCGAATGGTCGAAGAGAACGACTTCGACGGTATTTCTGTGCATTTTTACAGTACTTCAAGTGCAGGTGTCGCCGGTCCTGTCATTGGTGGCGTCGGCTATACGCTAAAAGATGCTAATTCAATCAATGCCCTGTCCGAAATGGATATCATTATAACCTGTCAGGGCGGTGATTATACTAAAGCAATATATCCTGATTTGATTGATCATGGCTGGAAAGGCTACTGGATTGATGCGGCCTCAGCGTTACGGATGGATGAGAAAGCCTGTATTATTCTCGACCCCGTCAATCGTTCTAATATTGATCGTGCAATCAAAGAAGGAATTAAACTTTTTGTTGGTGGCAACTGCTCCATCACCCTGAGTCTTATGGGGCTTGCTGGACTGATAAAGGCTGACTTAATCGAATGGATGAGCGTAATGACGTATCAGTCTGCATCAGGTGCAGGGGCTAAATATGTTAGAGAATTAATCGCTCAAAGCGCATATATCAGTCAGCATTTATCCTCAGATGAACTCATGTCATCAGGATCGGTGCTTCCTTTAGTCAATAAAGTTAGTGAGCTTATTAACAGTGCTGACATGCCCATCCAGAATTTCGGCGTACCTCTTATGGGCAGCATCATTCCATGGATTGATAGCGATTTAGGCGATGGGAATAGCCGCGAAGAGTGGAAAGGTGAGGCAGAAACGAACAAGATTCTTGGGCTTTCTCCAGGTACAATCCCGGTAAACGGTTTGTGTATTCGTGTCGGCGTGATCCGGTGCCATAGTGCTGCCATCACCCTGAAGCTCAAGCGTGAAGTCAGCGAAAAAGAATTCGCAAGCTTAGTAACGCATTCCCACCCCTGGGTTAACTACGTACCCAATAACAAGGATGAAAGTGTCAGTCGATTGACCCCAGCTTACATCAGCGGTTCGCTGCAAGTTAGCGTTGGCCGTTACAAAAAAATGTCCCTGAATAATGACCCTATTTACTCGGTTCTGACGGTGGGCGATCAGCTATTATGGGGGGCGGCAGAACCGTTGCGCCGGATGTTGAATATTTTGCTTGGCAAAATATAAGTCGAATTTTACGAGTAAAACATCTCGTGACGGAATCACTGCAAATCCACCAGAGCGAAAATGAATATTACCCCTACATTTAGTGGTTGCTATGTGAAGGTAGTTCATCCATCCTGCTTGTAACCGCGGGCAGGACGGAGTCACATTTTGTGGGTAATCCAATCCTTGAGAAAACCATCGTCATCTTTCTTCTCATCTTGTGGATAATCAGTGCATTCAGGGCCAGGAAAAGAAAATGTTCTGACCCCGCTATTGAAGCAGCTGATGCCAGAGAACGCCATGAATGGCGCTATTTCAGATGGGGGTTACGGACGATACAAGTGGCAGCGACAATATATATCTTTGTTCAGCTGTTTCAGGTATTAATGAGATAAGATACGTCACTTTCAAACTCCCCGTGGGTGACGTTTTTCGTTGCACAATCGGGTTATCGCCTGCCTCTCCCGTCAACTGCGTTACGCCCGCTGCGGCAAGCACGCTCCAGCGGGCGGTGAGCTTGTGGTTCCAGTCAAGATCCATCGACCAGGCGTAAATCCCTGCGCCGGCGTCATGTCGGGCAAACCCCGATGCCGCCGACTGGGCATCGCTCACGCCGTAATACGTTTGCATATACTTGCTGGAGCCCCAACTGCCGGTCAGCGCCAGCGCTCCGCATTTTACGCACATCTGACGATCTCTCCCCCTTAAAAGCCGTACCGCAGCATAGTGAGGCGCGCATTGACGCCGCGAAGGAGTCCGTGCCGCTAACGTCGCTCATACCGGAGCGAATGGCCGAGCTGGAACCGTTAGCCTCAGCGCGCAGAATTGAACTGGAATTCTTCGCCGAGGAGAACATCCGGATTAGCGGCGTCAGGCAAAGTTTGATATCGCTGATAGACAATCTGATTGAAAATGCCGTGAAGTACAGCCCTGAGTGCGTCCGCAGAAGGTGGCCTCCTGGTGACGGCTGCCTTCCCGAACCGCACGTTTAGCTAAAACAGAACAGGGTGTTTGATCGCAAATGCCGCAGATTGCTTCAAAAAAATTACCCTGTTTGTTATATTGTTGTTTATTGCTTATTCACCTCTGCGGTGCCAAAAAGAACAAGATTCACCGCGACCCAGGACAGAGAAATGTTAGATTACCGCTTCCCGACAGCTTTGCAGATGGTCCTCAGCGTAGCGATGGCGGAGCAATTAGGTAAACGTTCGACGAGTGGCGTTCTGGCCTACGGCCTGGAAGCCAACCCGAGCTTTATCCGCAAATTGATGGTTCCCCTTACGCGTGACGGAATTATCGTCTCCACGCTTGGCCGCAACGGCTCCATTCATCTTGGGCGCCCGCCGGAAGAGATCACCCTGCGTGACATCTACCTTTCGGTCACTGAAGATAAAAAGTTGTGGGCGTCGCGTCCTGACGTACCGGCTCGCTGTGTGGTCAGCGCTAACGCCTGCTGGTACTTTAAATCGGTATCCGAAGAAGCTGAGCAGGCTTCGCTGGCGGTATTAGCCCGACACACCGTGGCAAGCGCGCTGGAAGAGGTCAAAAAAGCCGATAGCAGCGGCTGCGATCCGGTACCTGAGCTTATGGCCCAGTATAAAGAAACGTTTTAACGGTTGATCTGATGTGAAAAAAAAGCGCCTTACTGTGAAGGCGCTTTTTTGTTTTCTGCAACATCCCTATGCAGGCAGAACCTCCCTTTCCTCTTTACCACGCGTAACGAATTTACGCAGCGTCACGTAAAACACCGGCGTCAGGAACAGACCAAACAACGTGACGCCCAGCATCCCGGAGAAGACCGTAATCCCGGTGACACCGCGCACTTCTGCGCCTGCGCCGTGGCCAAGGATCAGCGGAATGGTTCCGGCGATGAAGGCAATGGAGGTCATCACAATCGGGCGTAAACGCAGGCGGCAGGCCTCCAGCGCGGCTTCCATGATACCTTTGCCCTGAATTTCCAGCTCGCGGGCAAACTCCACAATAAGAATCGCGTTTTTACACGCCAGCCCCATCAGTACCACCAGCCCTACCTGCACGAACACATTGTTATCGCCACCGGTCAGCCAGACGCCAAACAGCGCGGACAACATTGTCATCGGCACGATAAGGATCACCGCCAGCGGCAGCGTCCAGCTTTCATACAGTGCCGCCAGCACCAGGAAGGCCAGCAGCACCGCGACCGGGAAGACGATCAGCGCCGTATTACCTTGTGTCGCCTGCTGGAAGCTCAGATCCGTCCATTCAATATTCATTCCGTTCGGCAATATCTGCTTCGACATACCTTCCAGCTGCGTCATCGCCTGGGCGGAGGAGAGTACGCGCGGGTCGGCATCGCCAATCAGGTCAGCCGCCGGGTAGCCATTGTAGCGGATCACCGGATCCGGCCCGTAGGTGGTGCTGATCTTAACCATACTGCCAATCGGCACCATTTCCCCCTGATTATTACGGGTACGTAAGTTCGCAATATCCTCCACGCTCTCGCGGTACGGTCCGTCGGCCTGCGCCATTACACGCCAGGTACGCCCGAACTGGTTGAAGTCATTCACATAAGACGAGCCCAGATAGGTTTGCAGCGTACCGAACAGATCGGTCAGCGACACGCCCTGCGCTTTCGCCTTGTCACGGTCAACCTGCACGTCCAGCTGTGGAACGTTGGCCTGGTAGGTCGAGATCGGGAAATGCATCCCCGGCGTCTGCATAATCGCACCGGACATGGTATTCACCGCGCTCTGCAATGCGCCATAGCCAAGACCGGCACGATCCTGAATGTACAGGGAATAGCCCGACCCCTGCCCCAGTCCCAAAATCGGCGGCGGCAGAATGGAGAAGCCAAAGCCCTGCTGGATTTGCGCAATTTTCGCGTTGATTTCAGCGTTAATTTCCGCAGCACTGTGTTTACGCTGGTCGAACGGCTTCAGGCCAAAGAAGACCGTCCCGGTGTTCGGCGTATTGGTGAACTGCAGCGCATTCAGACCCGGGAAAGCAACCGCATAGTCCACGCCTTCGGTATTCATCCCGATTTCGCTCATTTTGCGGATCACCGCATCAGTACGCGCCAGCGACGAGCCTTCGGGCATTTTCACGCCACCAATCAGGTACAGCTTATCCTGTGTCGGAATAAAGCCACCGGGAACCGCTTTAAACATGACGCCTGCGGCACACAGCAGCAGCAGATACACCACAAACACCGCGCCACGTCGGCCGAGCGTTTTACCCACCAGCCCCTGATAGCCAGTCGAGCTACGATGGAAAAAGCGGTTAAACGGTCGGAAAATCCAGCCGAACAGACGATCGATAAGCCGGGTCGGGAAATCTTTCGGTGCGCCGTGCGGTTTTAACAGCAGAGCAGCCAGCGCTGGCGAGAGCGTCAGCGAGTTGATAGCGGAGATCACCGTCGAAATGGCAATCGTTACCGCAAACTGTTTGTAGAACTGGCCGGTGACGCCAGAAAGGAACGCCATCGGCACAAACACCGCGCACAATACCAGCGCAATCGCGATAATCGGCCCGGACACTTCACGCATCGCCTGATGCGCCGCCGCAAGCGGAGCAAGCCCCTCTTCGATATTTCGCTCGACGTTTTCCACCACCACGATGGCATCATCCACCACGATACCGATAGCCAATACCAGCCCGAACAAACTCAGGGTATTAAGCGAAAAGCCCAGCAGGTAGAGAACGCTGAACGTCCCCACGACCGAAACCGGCACCGCGATCAGCGGAATGATCGACGCACGCCAGGTTTGCAGGAAGAGGATCACTACCAGTACGACCAGCACTACCGCTTCCAGCAGCGTTTGCACCACCGCACGGATGGAATCGCGCACGAATACCGTCGGATCGTAAGGTGCCGCCCACTTCATATCTTCCGGGAAACGGGTGGACAGTTCCGCCATTTTAGCGCGCACCGCGTTAGACAGATCGATGGCGTTTGCGCCAGGAGACTGGAAGATACCGATCCCGACCGCGTCTTTATTGTTAAGCTGCGAACGCAACGCATAGCTGCCCGATCCCATTTCAATACGCGCCACGTCGCGCAGGCGTACCAGCGACCCGTCCTGAGACGTTTTGAGAATGATATTGCCAAACTCTTCTTCGGTATGCAGACGCCCCTGGGCGTTAATGGAGATCAGGAAATCGCTCTCCTTCGGCAGCGGCTCGGCGCCCAGTTGCCCGGCCGACACCTGCACGTTTTGCTCCTGCATCGCCGTGACGACATCCGAGGCGGTCAGCCCGCGCGCCGCTACTTTATTGGGATCCAGCCAGACGCGCATCGCGTATTCGCCTGAGCCAAAAATCTGGATCTGGCCGACACCGGGCAGACGCGCCAGTTCGTCCTTCACTTTCAGCGTGGCGTAGTTGCGCATATACAGAGAGTCGTATTTACCGCCAGGCGAAAACAGATGCACCACCAGGGTCAGCGTAGGAGACTGTTTCTGCGTCGTGATGCCCAGACGGCGCACATCCTCCGGCAGACGCGCCTCGGCCTGCGCCACGCGGTTTTGTACCTGAACCTGCGCCTGATCCGGGTCGGTTCCCGGACGGAAAGTGACGGTCGTCACCAGCACGCCATCAGAACCCGCGACGGATTTCATGTACATCATGTTCTCAACGCCGTTGATCGCCTCTTCCAGCGGCGTCGCCACGGTCTCAGCAATCACTTTCGGGTTGGCGCCCGGGTACTCCGCGCGCACCTGCACGCTTGGTGGTACGACATCAGGGTATTCGCTCACCGGCAACAGCGGGATGGCGATTAATCCTGTGATAAAAATCAGAATCGACAGGACGGCAGCGAAAATCGGCCTGTCGATAAAAAAGCGGGAAAAGTCCATGGGTAGGATTCTCAGGTCAGATGATCAGTTGAGGGCGGTGCTGGCGGTCATGGCGACGGTTTTCGCGTTAACCGGCATACCCGGCATAAACACTTTTTGTAAACCATCGACGATGACTTTATCGCCGGGTTTCAGCCCCTGCTGCACGATGCGTAAGCCGTCCGCCAGGCGCCCTGGCGTAATATCGCGTCGCTGTGCTTTGCCCTCTTTATCCACGATATAAACATATTTGCGATCCTGATCGGTCAGCACCGCTTTGTCGTCAATAAGCGTGGCCTGGAATTCAGCGCTGCCCGGCAGGCGAACGCGAGCGAAGAGACCCGGCGTGAACTGACGCTGCGCGTTATCCAGCAGCGCGCGCATACGGATCGTACCGGTACTCGGCGCCAGCTGATTATCCAGGAAATCCACTTTGCCCTGATGGGGATACCCTTCCTCACCCGCCAGGCCAATTTCAACCGGTAGTGCAGTGTGATTGCTGGACGCCCCCTGCCCGCTGCGGGCGAGGTTTTGATAGTGGAGGTAGGTTGACTCATCCACGTCAAAGTAGACGTACACCGTCTTCTGCGAGACCAGCGTTGTCAGCACGCTGGCGCTGTCGCCCGCCGTGACCAGATTACCGCTGGTGATCAACGCGCGGCTGGCGCGGCCATCAATCGGTGCCGTTACTTTCGTGAAATCGAGGTTAAGCTGAGCGGCGTCTACCGCAGCCTGCGCGGCGCGAATATCGGCCTGCGCCTGAATGGCGGCCGCACGGCGCTGCTCCCACTCTTCACGGGATACCAGGTTGGTATTGATGAGTTTATCGGTACGGTTAGCCTCGCTTCGTGCCAGGCTGGCCTGCGTTTTGGCTCTCTCCAGCGTCGCCTGCGCCTGCTCCAGCGCGGCACGATAGGTTCTGTCATCAATCGTGAACAGCACCTCACCCTTTTTCACCTCCTGGCCGTCGGTGAAATTCACTTTGTCGATATAGCCAGAGACGCGGGGACGAAGCTGAACGCTCTCCACGGCTTCGATCCGGCCGTTAAAGCTATCCCACTGACTAATGGATTTCACAACCACATCAGCAGCATTGACGGCGGGCGCAGGGGGTGCAGCATTTTGCGCGGCGCTGTTATCACATCCGACAAGCAACAGGGAGAGCAATATCGCTCCCAGCGCATGCAGAGGTTCGTTTCCCCAGGTTTTTTGCAGGCTCATTATTTTTATTCCGGTAATTGTAGCCGCCGGGCAAGACGCGGCAGGAGGCACCGCGCCACTTCCTTTGTCCGGGCTGGCTTAAGGCCATTTGTGTCGTTCATCGCCACAAAACTGTAACAGTTGCGAATACACTATTCGCGGCGATTGTAGGAAGGCGCTTAACTAAGTGCAAGAATAATTGTTGCACTTTATGTGCTATTCGATCGGATGTTAAAAAGGCCCGTTTCAGGTAAGGATTTAAATGCAACAATAAAACTTGCAATTACTGCAAAAACGCGCCACCTTTAAATGCAACAGATAAAGATACCATTTAACAGGCTGCGTGGAGGTAACCCGATGAACACGGGCGCATTTATGCATGATTTACTCGACTGGATTGACAACAACCTTGATAGCCGTCTGGATATTGAGTCCGTCGCCAGGCGCTCCGGCTATTCGAAATGGCACCTTCAGCGACTGTTTAAAGAACATACGGGCTACCCTCTCGCCGGGTACATTCGCGCGCAAAAGCTGCAAAAATCCGTGGAGCGCTTAACCCACAGCGACGAACCGATTCTGAACGTGGCGATCGCGTTGGGTTTTGACTCTCAGCAATCCTTCAACCGCAGTTTTAAACGGCAATATGGCCAGGCTCCAGGCGCATGGCGGCGCAGTGTGGCCTGCCGTGAAACCCAGCAGGCGCACACGTAACGCACATTTTGCTGCAACTTTTTCCGGCCCCTGTTATACTGTACATAAATACAGTATGAGAGGTGCATGATGGCTGTTGAAACAAAATATGTTGTCGTAAGAAAAGGTGAAGAGAAAATGACATTTGCCAGTAAGAAAGAGGCTGACGCTCACGACAAACTGCTTGATATGGCAGAGGCGTTTACCGACTGGCTTTTGCAAAGCGGAATGCAGATGGATGAAACGCAGGCTGAAGATCTTGGCCTGTATCTCGCCGAGCAGAAAGATGCCGTGCAGCATATTTTGCGAACCAGTAAGCTCCCGGCTCTTGATACCCCTGCTGACGATAAAACCGAGTCAGGTGCAGCTGACAGTAAAAAAATCAGGGCGGTTAAAGCGGCCTGATGGCCACATCATCATTCCTGTTGCCCGGTCTGCTGTGGTAACGCATCGCAGACCTCTTGTAACTCATTAAAAAACCTTGCCACATGGAAACCATCGCAGACAGAATGATGTACCTGAACGGCGAGAGGTAATAATACCCTGCCCTCTTGCTCGTAATATTTTCCAAGCGTAAACATAGGGGCAAAAAAGTTTTTCATATTAGCCACGCTAACGCTGAAGCTCGTAAAACTTACCCACGGAATGCCGGATATAAAAAAGATATTTTCCCTGGATTCTTCTTTTGGCCAATACGCAAGTTTATCGCCATAGCGAGCCATGTCTTCAGAATAGGTTTTCTGAAAGTGCTGTATATCGCCATCGTAATGACTCCATAATGATGAAAAGGTCTCTGTTTCATTATGGAAAATCGTATAATTTGGATGAATTTCATTCCATATGACAAGCTCATTGTCCTTCATGGCCATACGGAATTCTGGGTGACGGTTAACGATTTTAGCAACGAGAAAAATAATCGTCGGATAAAACTTCCAGCCAACGTTTTTAATATGGCTTAGCAGCACGGTAATATCGACCAACACAGTCTGGTTAAACGTCGATTGAGCAAACCCCTGAAATACCTCAAAATGCTCCTTTCTTGCCCAACGGGATAAATCAACAGCCGTATATTCCGGGATTATTTTTTCCATTTTTAAGCCTTTGTTGAGCAAGCAGATCTTGACGTTAGCCTAAGTTTTTTTCCTGACTTAAGCAAGCAGGGGCCTGCAGTTCACATGTCGAAGAAAAACACGTTCACAGAAATTACATTTTCAGCGTATCAATAACGGCCCTCAAAGCCGGCGACACGTTGCGGTGGGGATAATAAAGATACAGCCCGTCCATGCGCAGGCTATAGCGCTGCAATACGCGGATAAGCGTTCCTTTTTCAAGATCATCAGCCACCAGCTCAAGTGGAACATAAGCCAGCCCAAGCCCAAGACGGGCGGCTTGGGCTTCCATATAGCTGTCTGACAATGCCCACTGCCCTTCTGGCCGATGGGTGATTTTTTTCCCGTCCTCGACCAGTTCCCACTGATAATCACTTCCATCAGCAAACTGATAGGCAATACAGGGATGCGCCACTAAATCAGCTGGCGTCTGGGGAAAACCATAACGCCTGAAGTGCCCCGGTGCAGCCACTACGGCCATTTCCATATCGGGCGTGATGCGCACCGCAATCATTCCCTGACTGACCTCAGCTCCCAGCCTGACACCCGCATCAAACCGCTCGGTGATGATGTCGACGAAGCGGCTTTCATTTATGAGTTCCAGCCTGATATCCGGGTAACGCTGTTTAAAAATGGCGAGCTTTGGCAGCAGGCATTTGTCGATGGCATGCTGACTGGCGTTAATGCGCACCGTGCCGGACGGTGTCTGACGATAATGTGCGAGGGTCGCCAGACCCGAATCAAGTGCATCGAACGCGGATTCGGCTGTCTGATAGAGCTGCTCTCCGGCGTGGGTTAACGACAGCTTACGCGTGGTGCGAACGAGAAGCTGGACGCCCAACCGCTCCTCCAGCTCGCGCACCGAGCGGCTCACCCCGGATTGCGCCAGCCCAAGCCGCTGCGCAGCCGCGGTGAAACTTCCCTCCCGCACCACCTGCATAAACAGATACAGCTCATTGTAGTTTTCTCGCTTCGCCATTACGCCCCGCAATTCATAACAATTTGATATTAATTCTAGCAGATTATGGCCTCTAATCAGCACTCATTCTGCTAACTATAATGGCCGCAACACAACACCGCAGGGTATCGATACATGAAAACATTCACCCAAAAACTGTCTGTTGCGATGCTGCTATGCGCATCATTAAGTGGAGTGACAACCATGAGTTATGCAGAAGCCACCAATCCTAACGCCCCCGTCTCGATGGTTACAGCCTGGGACAAAACCTTTGCCAAAAGTGACCGGGTTGACCACCGTAAGGTCTCCTTCCAGAACCGTTACGGTATTACCCTGGTAGGCGATCTCTATCTTCCTAAAAACCGTGGCGACCGTAAGCTGGCAGCGATTGCCGTCAGCGGGCCATTTGGCGCGGTCAAAGAACAGTCCAGCGGTCTCTACGCGCAGACCCTGGCGGAAAAGGGGTTTGTAACCCTGGCGTTCGACCCTTCCTGGACGGGCGAAAGTGGCGGCCAGCCGCGCAACGTCGCGTCACCGGACGTCAACACCGAAGACTTTAGCGCCGCGGTTGATTTCCTGGGCGTGCAGAAAGAGGTCGACCGTAACCGCATTGGCATCCTTGGGATCTGCGGCTGGGGCGGTATGGCGCTGAATGCGGCATCCATGGATACGCGCATCAAAGCTGTCGCCACCAGCGTAATGTATGACATGAGCCGGGCGATGGGTCACGGCGTAGGCGACGGCAAAGATCGTTATTCTTCGGCAGATCGCCATGCTGTGCTGCAGTACCTGAATGAACAGCGCTGGAAGGATGCCGGGAACGGCACCTTTGCACAGGGCGGCCATGACATTTATGTTGACGAGAACGGCAAAGTGACCGCGTCAGAACGTATTCTGCCAGAAGCCTTGCCCGCCAACCCGAATCCGGTGCTGAAAGAGTTTTATGACTACTACCGCATGCCGCGTGGCTTCCACGCGCGTTCCGTCAACTCAACCGGCGCATGGACGGCAACTATGCCGCTCTCGTTCATGAACATGCCGCTGCTGAGCTATGCCGGAGAGATCGCTATCCCGACGCTTATCGTGACCGGCGAAAAGGCGCACTCCCGTTATTTCGCCGAAGATGCGTTTAACGCGGTCGGCAGCAAGCAGAAAGAACTGGTGATTGTCCCGGGCGCCAACCATGTCGATCTCTACGACAATGCTGCCGGGAAGATCCCATTCGCTCAGTTTGAACAATTCTTTAAAAACAGCCTGAAATAAACCTCCCTGCTGCCCGTTTCGACGGGCGGCTCTCTTCGCGAAATCAGACGATGTCCACATTAAACCACACCACTTCACAGCATGAGGAACATGCGTACTGGGGAGGCATTTTTGCCATGACCCTTTGCGTATTCGTCCTGATTGCCTCGGAATTTATGCCCGTGAGCCTGCTCACCCCGCTTGCCGCAGATTTAGGCGTGACGGAGGGGCTTGCAGGCCAGGGCATTGCTATCTCCGGCGCGCTGGCGGTACTGACCAGCCTCTTCCTCTCCCGGCTTGCCGGGAATATGAATCGTAAACACCTTCTGCTGGGCATGACGATACTGATGGCGCTCTCGGGGCTCATTATTGCCTTCGCCCAGAACTATCAGACGTATATGACCGGTCGCGCGCTGATCGGCATCGCCATCGGCGGGTTCTGGTCCATGTCGGCGGCAACGGCTATTCGCCTGGTTCCCCATCATCAGGTCACGCGCGCGCTGGCTATTTTCAACGGTGGTAACGCGCTGGCAACGGTCGTGGCCGCCCCGCTAGGCAGCTACCTGGGTGCAACCATTGGCTGGCGCGGTGCCTTCCTTTGTCTGGTGCCCGTGGCAATCGCCGCATTCCTGTGGCAGTACGTTAGCCTGCCAAATATGAGCGGGCGTAAAAACGGTGCGTCAGGTGAAGGCGTCTTTCGGCTATTTCGCCAGCCTGTCGTATCCGTCGGTCTGATAGCCTGCAGCCTGTTCTTTATGGGACAGTTTGCGCTGTTTACCTATGTGCGCCCATTTCTCGAGACCGTCACGCACGTCAGCGCCTCCGGGCTATCGCTGATTTTGCTCGCCATCGGCATTGCCGGATTTGTTGGCACCCTTCTCGTTACTCTGGTTCTGAACGCGGCGTTTTACCTGACGTTAATAGCGATTCCACTGCTGATGGCCGCCATCGCTGGCGCGTTGATTTTGACCGGGCATAACGTGTGGATTGTTGCCCTGCTGTCAGGCTTGTGGGGAATGCTGGCGACGGCAGCACCGACGGGCTGGTGGGCGTGGGTCGCCCGAACGCTACCGGAGGATGCCGAAGCGGGCGGAGGGTTAATGGTCGCGGTGATCCAGCTCGCCATTGCACTGGGTTCAACGGCGGGCGGTATGGTGTTTGATCGCCTCGGCTGGCAGAGCACGTTTGCCCTGAGCGGCATAGTGCTGCTTTGTGCAGCTGCGTTGACGTTTATGCTTTCACGCCTCCGCGAAAGCGCCTCATGGAAATAACGGCGTAGCGTGAGGTTTCAGTTTGGAATACTTTTCGTAAGGATATTTTATTTAATTACTAAACCCTCAACGTCGCCAGAGGGAATAATAATTAAGCAATATCCTGGACAGCCCGTCGACACGCTTTGCTAGCCTGATTATTCAGGCAAAGCTCACCCCGGAGGTATTCTTGCTGATTAAACTCAAGAAAGAACGAACGCACCAGGAGGATCGCCGGCTTGCTCTCTGGCTGGCGACCTCAGCAGGTTTGCTCAACGCCATTGCCCTTGGGGCCTTTGGCTTTTTCCCCTCTCATATGACCGGCAACACCTCACAATTATCCAGCGAAGTCTCCTCCACCGATCTGAGCGATATCATTTTCTTTGGCTCGATTATTCTCTCCTTTGTGGCGGGTGCAATCCTTGCGCGTCTTATCGTGATATGGGGCATTATCCATAATGTCAGGCTGGTTTTTTGCCAAATCCTTTTTGTCGAAGGGATATTATTAACCGGCGTATCTCTCTACGAGATGTATTTCCATGCGCTCACCAGCAACCGCGAGATAATTATTTTCCTGTGCTGTCTGATGGGCATTCATAATTCAACCTCCACACAGCTTTCCGGCGGACGGGTGAGATCGACGCACATTACCGGCACGCTGACGGACGCGGGAATTTCCCTGGCCTCCGTCACGGTTGCCATGCTTCGCAGGGATTACTCCAAAGATACCGCGGCACAAAAAAGTCAGTTGAAAACCCACTTAACCACCCTTTTCTCGTTCATTACCGGGGGTATCGCCGGGTTACTGCTCTTCAGATGGGTTGGCTTCAACGCCATGCTGGCGCTCGGGTTGATGCTCTCCGTTGTCGCGACCGTATCGATTATCAGTATCTCAGTGCGTGTTCGCCGTGTACGCCCCCTACTCAGCAGATAAAGCTCTCAGGCAGGGTGACAGGAACATCGCGATACGTGACCCTGTCACTTTATGGGCTGCGCTTTAGGACTATTCTGCCTGCGCCATATTCAGCCCTTACGCCATAAGGCCTGACTTAAGGTTGTCACGCTTTTCATAGGGTTACTGATTTTCCCCCTTCGCTGGAACCCTTCCCAAACGCTTGCTATAGGTCAATTACCCCTGCCGAAACATGGCATAACAACAGGCAACCGGTGGTTGCTATAACGCATGCGCACAGGGAGACACACCGCAATGCACTCATTACTCAAACGTTCGCTGCTGTTTGTTGGCGCGATTATCATGGTTCTTGCCCTTCTCATCTGGGGGATCGGACTTGAGACAATCAAGGCGCGTCAGGTTGACCTGATTTATCTCGGGCAACAGCACATGATCCTGGTTTTCTCGTCGATGTTTTTTGCCCTGCTGGTCGGTATTCCGGCCGGTATCCTGCTGAGCCGCCCGGCCGCGCGGGGTATCGCCGAATATGTGATGCAAATTTTCAACGTGGGTAACACGCTGCCACCGCTGGCCGTGCTGGCCCTGGCGATGGTGGTGATTGGCATCGGCGATACGCCCGCCATCATCGCGCTGTTTCTTGCCTCGCTGCTGCCCATTGTGCGCAATACCTACGCGGGACTGTGTTCCGTTCCGGCCTCGTTACTTGAAGCCGCAAACGGGATCGGGATGACCAAATGGCAGCGTCTGCGTCAGGTTGAATTGCCCAACGCCTGGCCCGTCATGCTCTCCGGGATCCGCATCGCCACCGCCATCAACGTCGGTACCGCGCCGCTGGCCTTCCTGATTGGTGCCAGCAGCTACGGTGAGCTGATTTTCCCCGGCATCTATCTGAACGATTTTCCGACCCTGATCCTCGGCGCGGCGGCCACCGCCCTGTTCGCCCTGATCCTCGACACCCTGCTGGCGGCGCTGGGTCGCGTGATGAGCCCCCATCTCGCTCAATAACAATAACAAGGAGCTTTTATGAGACTGTTTTCCGGCCTGACGGCGCTGTGCGCCGCGGCGCTCTTCACCAGCCAGGCAATAGCAGCCCCGCTGATCCTGGCAACCAAAAGCTTTACCGAGCAGCATATTCTCTCGGCCATGACCGTGCAGTATTTACAGAAGAAAGGATTCCAGGTACAGCCGCAAACCAATATCGCCACGGTGATTTCCCGTAACGCGATGATCAACAAACAGATCGATATGACCTGGGAGTACACCGGCACGTCATTAATCATCTTTAACCACATCAACAAACGCATGTCGCCGCAGGAGTCTTACGAGACGGTGAAACGCCTGGACGCAAAGTACGGTCTGGTATGGCTTAAACCCGCTGACATGAACAATACCTATGCTTTCGCCATGCAGCGCAAGCGCGCCGAGGCGGAACACATCAACACCATGTCAGAGATGGTGGCGAAGATTGAGCAGATCCGTCAAACCAACCCGGAAAAAAACTGGCTGCTGGGCCTGGACCTGGAATTTGCCGGGCGCAGCGACGGCATGAAGCCGCTGCAGGCCGCCTATAACATGACGCTGGACCGCCCGCAGATCCGTCAGATGGACCCGGGACTGGTCTATAACGCGGTGCGCGACGGCTTTGTCGACGCCGGTCTGATTTACACCACCGACGGGCGCGTGAAGGGCTTTGACCTGAAGGTGCTGGAAGATGATAAAGGCTTCTTCCCGAGCTATGCGGTCACTCCGGTGGTGCGTAAAGACACGCTGGAGGCTAATCCGGGTCTGGAAGAGGCGCTCAATACCCTCTCCGCCCAGCTCAACAACGACGTTATCACCGAGCTGAACAAGAAGGTGGATATCGACCATCAGTCACCGCAGCAGGTCGCCCGTGATTTCCTGCGTAGCAAACAGTTGCTGTAGGAGGCGCTATGGATACCGTTCACTACATCCTGGATAACTGGGACTATCTGTTAACCCTGACGCTGCAGCACCTGTGGCTGGTGGCGCTGGCCGTGGGTTTAGCCATCCTCATCGGCGTCCCGCTGGGCGTTCTGATTGTCCGTCATAAATGGCTGGCAACGCCAGTACTGGGCATCGCTACCATCGTGCTGACCATTCCGTCCATCGCCCTGTTTGGTCTGATGATCCCGCTCTTTTCGCTGATCGGTCAGGGTATCGGCGCCCTGCCCGCGATTACGGCGGTGTTTCTCTACTCGCTGCTGCCGATTGTACGTAACACCCATACGGCGCTCGACAGCCTGCCGCCGGGGCTGCGTGAAGCCGGACGGGGCATCGGCATGACCTTCTGGCAGCGTCTGCGCTGGGTGGAAATCCCGATGGCGCTGCCGGTAATTTTCGGTGGGATCCGTACCGCCGTCGTCATGAATATTGGCGTGATGGCGATTGCCGCGGTAATCGGCGCGGGTGGCCTGGGCCTGCTGCTGCTCAATGGTATTGGCGGAAGTGATATTCGCATGTTGATTGCGGGCGCGCTGATGATTTGTCTTTTAGCTATTGTGCTTGACTGGCTGCTGCACCGTTTGCAGGTGGTTCTGACTCCAAAGGGGATTCGATAATGATAAAACTGGAAAACCTCACCAAACACTTTTCACAGAAGCACGGCCAGACCTTTAAGGCCGTCGATAACGTCAACCTGAACGTCCCCGAAGGGGAAATGTGTGTCCTGCTCGGCCCGTCCGGCTGCGGGAAAACCACGACACTGAAGATGATTAACCGCCTTATCACACCCAGCAGCGGAACAATCCTCATTAACGGTGAAGACACCAGCGGGATGGACACGGTGACCCTGCGCCGCAATATTGGCTACGTGATCCAGCAGATTGGCCTGTTCCCGAACATGACTATCGAAGAGAACATCACCGTTGTACCGCGCATGCTGGGCTGGGATAAAGCGCGCTGCAAAACCCGCGCCGAAGAGCTGATGGATATGGTGGCAATGGATCCGCGTAAGTTTCTTAGCCGCTATCCGCGCGAGATGTCCGGCGGCCAGCAGCAACGTATCGGCGTCATCCGCGCCCTGGCGGCGGATCCTCCGGTACTGCTGATGGATGAACCGTTCGGCGCGGTGGACCCCATCAACCGCGAGGTGATCCAGAACCAGTTCCTGGAGATGCAGCGCAAGCTGAAGAAAACGGTGATGCTGGTCAGCCACGATATTGATGAAGCCCTGAAGCTCGGCGACCGAATCGCAGTCTTCCGTCAGGGGAAAATCGTGCAGTGTGCCAGCCCGGATGAACTGCTGGCAAAACCGGCCAATGAATTTGTCGGCTCGTTTGTTGGTCAGGACAGGACGCTGAAGCGGCTGCTGCTGGTCTCCGCAGGAGACGTCACCGACCAGCAGCCGACCATTACGGCGCGGAGCTCTACGCCGCTTCCTGAAGCCTTTGCCACGATGGACGACAATGATATTCGCGCAATTACCGTGGTCGACGAGCACGGAAAACCGCTCGGCTTTGTGAAACGTCGCGAAGCGCGCAACGCCAGCGGTACCTGTGCCGACATCCTGCATCCGTTCCGCATGACCGGCAAGGCGGAAGACAACCTGCGCGTCGTGTTGTCACGTCTGTATGAAAGCAATACCAGCTGGATGCCGATCGTGGATGAGGACGGGCGTTACAACGGTGAGATTTCGCAGGACTATATTGCCGAGTACCTGAGTTCCGGGCGTACGCGTCGGGCACTGAATATTCATAGCGACAGTTAACCCTTCTGGCCGGGCCTCGCCCGGCGCTTTCGCACGCATACCTTTTGCTAACCCCGCGATTTCCCGCCACAATATTGTATCGTTCCCCTGTAATCGCGACCCATGCAACGTCTTCATGCTTACCCCGACATCCGGGCGATGTTTCGCCGACTGTTGATTGCCACCGTCACCGGCGTGCTGGCGGCGCTGGCCGTTGCGGTGTTTCGTCACAGCATGTACCTGCTGGAGTGGCTGCTTCTCAGCAACGACAGCGGTAGCCTGGTGAATGCCGCCGCATCGCTCTCGTCCTGGCGGCGCGCGCTGACGCCTGCGCTGGGTGGGCTGGCCGCCGGGGTACTGCTCTGGGGATGGCAACGACTGACCGCCCAGCGGCCTCACGCGCCAACCGATTACATGGAGGCGCTGGAGACCGGGGACGGCCAGTTTGATTACGGTGCCAGCCTTGTAAAATCCCTGGCGTCGCTGCTGGTCGTCGCCAGCGGAAGCGCCATCGGGCGCGAAGGGGCCATGATCCTGCTTGCCGCTCTCGCCGCCTCCTTTTTCGCTCGCCGTTTTACGCCCAAATCTGAATGGAAGCTCTGGATCGCCTGTGGCGCCGCGGCCGGGATGTCCAGCGCTTATCATGCCCCCTTAGCCGGAAGCCTGTTTATTGCAGAGATTCTGTTTGGCACGCTCATGCTGGCCTCACTCGGCCCCGTGGTTATTGCGGCGGTGGTGGCGCTTCTGACCACGCGCGTGCTGGCACCCGGCGCCAGCACGCTCTATGAAGTCCATCTGAGCGGCATACTGACCGCGACAGATTATGCCCTGCTGGTCGCCATGGGTCTGCTGGCAGGTCTTTGCGGACCCCTGTTGATGTGGCTGATGACGTTTAGCCACGGACTGTTTCTGCGTCTCAAACTTTCGCCGCCGTGGCAGCTGGCGCTGGGGGGGTTGATCGTCGGGCTGCTGTCCCTCCTCACGCCGAAGGTATGGGGGAATGGCTACAGCGTGGTTCAGGCTTTTCTGCTCGCCCCGCCGCTGCTGTCGGTGATTGCCGGAGTGTTTATCTGTAAATTGCTGGCGGTACTGGCCAGCAGCGGTTCGGGTGCACCGGGCGGCGTGTTTACGCCCACGCTGTTTGTCGGCATGGCGACGGGGATGCTGTTTGCGCAGCTTTTCGCGCTGTGGTTACCGGGTTCTGAGACGGCAATATTGCTGGGACTGGCGGGAATGGCAACGCTACTTGCTGCGACCACGCATGCGCCCATTATGTCGGCGCTAATGGTCTGTGAAATGACCGGACAGTATGTTTTACTGCCCGGTTTACTGGTCGCCTGTGTGGTGGCGTCCGTGCTGTCGCGAACGTTACGCCACGACTCGATCTACGGCCAACACGCCGCCGAGGGCAGAGAGATCGATGTACTGCGCTAACTCGCGCTGCTCGGCACGAGGCAGATAAGGCAGCTCCCCCACCAGCGGCCCAGGCAGTTTGGCGCTCAGCACGTCGATGATCTCCGCGTAGTGCGCCAGGCCCGGGTTGATACGGTTTGCCACCCAGCCCACCAGCGGCAGGCCGTCATTGGCAATCGCCTGCGCTGTCAGTAGCGCATGGTTGATACACCCTTCCTGGATACCCACCACCATCACCACCGGAAGCTGTTCCTGGACGACCCACTCAGAGAGCGGACGCAAATCATTCATCAGGCTGCGCCAGCCGCCCGTCCCTTCGACCACCACGTGATCAACCTTCTCGCTCAGGTTCGCCAGCCCGTCGGACAGCAGGGGATAATTAATCAGACCGCTGTGCGCCACGCTGCTCTCCTCTTCGCTTAAGGCAATGGGATTGACCGCCTGATAAGGCAGTTCCAGCGACGAGACGCTTTGCAGCACCAGGGCGTCTTTATTACGCAATCCCTCTGGCGTCTCTTTACTCCCTTTTGCGACCGGTTTGTACCCTGCCACGCGTTTACCGCTTGCTGCAAGCGCCTGCAGCAATGCGCGGGATACGACGGTCTTGCCGACAGAGGTATCTGTACCAGTAACAAAGAAACGCTTAAGCATGACTCACTCCACCTCTTGGGTATGCTTCGAAAATATAAACCAGGTAAATAATTCAGTGGAGGAAGTCTACGGGATGCGTGCGCTACCCGGCTTGAGATAGCGCAATTTTTCGTACATCTGCGGAAAAGAGTTAACCCTGTAACAGGCGGATAAGCAGCGAGCCGTTATACATGGCATCTTTGACCAGCGCCGCGCCTGCCATTGTGCCCTGGTTAGAGAATTGGGTGCTTTCCACCGCAATATTCTTGCTGTAGGCGGGAAGCGACTGCTGATGGATACAGGCCGAGATCGCCGGAAAGAGGATCTCCGCCGCCTGGCTGAGCGGGGAGCCAATCAGGATTTTTTGCGGGTTAAAGAGGTTCACCATAATCGCCAGGATGCGGCCAACGTTATTCCCCACCCCGGTAATAATATCCTTCGCCAGCAAATCTCCCTGACGCGCGGCGGCGCAGAGGGAATCGACCGTTAAGGGTTGGCCGTGCAGCGAGGAGCTCATGGACTGGCTGAGCCTGACCTGCGCCAGCTCCAGCACGCTTTCTACACTGGCAATAGTCTCCAGGCAGCCATGGTTCCCGCAGTAGCAGCGCTTCCCGTACGGGTCGACCTGAGTGTGCCCGATTTCCACCAGGCTGCTGCTCCCGGCGTGAAGAAGACGCCCGTCGGTGATGACACCCGCCCCAACGTTATGGTCGATCACCACCTGAATCACATCACGCGCACCGCGCGACGCGCCAAACAGGGCCTCCGCCATGGTCCAGGCACTGATGTCATGCTGAATATAGACCGGCACGCCGGTATGGTTTTTCAGCACCTCTCCCAGCGGCATCTCTTTAACATCGTCGTAAAACGGCATGCGGTGCACGATGCCGTTTTCGGTATCAATAATGCCCGGCATGGTGATGGCGATTGCCGTTAAGCGTTCCAGCCGCTGCTGATGGCGGATAAAGAAGTTATCGATATGGGAGACAATGGCATCGAGGAGCGATTGTTCCGCGTTGAGCGGCAGCTCAAGCCGATCCTCCACCACCAGTTTGCTGCTCAGATCGCGCAGCGCGAGGAAGATCTCCCCGCGACTGATGCGCAGTGACAGGTAATGCCATGCTTCCGTCTCAACCACCAGCCCGACCGCCGGACGGCCACGGCTGCCCGGCTCCTGAATTTCCGTCTCCTGGACCAGGTGCGCTTCCAGCATTTCACGGACAATCTTGGTGATACTGGCAGGTGCCAGCTGTGCCAGGCGCGAAAGATCGATACGCGAAACCGGACCAAGCTGATCAATCAGGCGGTATACCGCGCCAGCGTTGGTCTGCTTAATCTGATCAATGTGCCCTGGCTGACTATCAGCAACCACCTCGTACTCCCTTATTTTCGAGCTTCGAAATAAACTTTGGGCTATGGTGAAGCACTTCCATAGCTGTCGTCAAATATTTACTTAGCTCTGTGATTTACCGCACATTTTTATCCCTTTTCCCTACCGGTTTTGCCCACCTGAAGCGCTGATTAACTGCTGTTTGAAGCGCTGCGCGGCGTGGCTCTGTTCACGATGTTTTGACCAGACCAGCCACATCTCGGAAACGGCATCCTCTTCGGCGATGGGAACCCAGCGCATTTCGCGCAGTTGTACCCGTTTAAAGGAGGCCGGAAGAATAGAGACCCCCAGTCCGGCGGCGACCAGCCCAATAATGGTCATCGCCTCGCCCACCTCCTGGGTGATAACCGGAGCAAGATCGTAGCGACGCATCAGTCCCAGAATGTCGTCATACAGGCCCGTTCCGACCTGAGGATCAAAAAAGACAAAGGGTTCTTTTGCCAGCTCTGCCAGCGATACCGCCGGACGCGAGGCCAGCGGGTGGTCAAGGGGGATCATAGCCATCAGGGGTTCATGCAGAATTACCTGCCACGCCAGCGTGTCCGGCAGCTGCGTATTCCGCATCAATCCCAAATCCAGTGCGCCTTCATTCAGCGGTGCAATTTGCTCGCGGGTATTAATTTCGCGCGTCTGAATATGCACATCCGGGAAATGGCGACGGAATGAGGAAAGCGTCTGGGAGACGGCGCTGATAAAGGGCGCGGACGACGTAAACCCGATTCGCAGCTCACCGGCTTCTCCGAGGTAAAGCCGCTCTGCACGGGCGGCGGCGTCATCAACCATGCTCAGGATTTGTCGGCTGTCGGTCAGAAACTGCTTACCCGCCGCCGTCAGGCTCACGCTGCGGTTGGTGCGGGCCAGAAGGCGCGCGCCCACCTGCTGTTCGAGGATTTGAATCTGCTGGCTTAACGGGGGCTGAGAGATATTCAGCCGTGCCGCCGCGCGGCCAAAATGCAGCTCCTCAGCAACGGCGACAAAATAGCGAAGATGACGCAGTTCGATATTCATATTTTTAAAGTATCATTTGAGATTATTAATATATTAGACAGAATATTTACATTTTCCTACCCTGATCGTGTGGTCATACCCGTCACCCGAAATCACGGGGATGTTTAAGCAAGGAAACTGTGTGAGCCGTACAACCTCCATTGATATCTCTCCGGCCAGCGATATCAATGATTTACCCGTAGCATCGCAGCCGGTTCAGTTCATTAAACGTGGTACTCCCCAATTTATGCGCGTTACCCTGGCGCTCTTTTCGGCCGGTCTGGCCACGTTTGCCCTGCTCTACTGCGTTCAGCCGATCCTCCCCGTTCTCTCCCATGAGTTTGGCGTATCGCCCGCCAGCAGCAGCGTTTCGCTCTCGATTTCAACCGCGATGCTGGCAATTGGCCTGCTCTTTACCGGCCCTTTGTCCGACGCCATTGGCCGTAAACCGGTGATGGTCACTGCCCTGATGCTGGCCTCGGTCTGTACGTTGCTCTCGACCATGATGACCAGCTGGCACGGCATTCTGGTGATGCGCGCGCTGATCGGGCTGTCGCTCAGCGGCGTGGCCGCGGTCGGGATGACCTATCTCAGCGAAGAGATCCATCCGAGCTTCGTTGCCTTTTCGATGGGGTTGTACATCAGCGGGAATTCAATTGGCGGCATGAGTGGGCGTCTGCTGAGCGGGGTCTTTACGGACTTCTTTAGCTGGCGTATTGCGCTGGCGGTTATCGGGTGTTTCGCGCTGGCATCTGCACTGATGTTCTGGAAAATCCTGCCGGAATCACGCCATTTCCGCCCGATTTCTCTGCGCCCGAAAACGCTGTTTATTAACTTCCGTTTGCACTGGCGTGACAAAGGGTTGCCGCGCCTGTTCCTGATGGGCTTCCTGCTGATGGGGTCATTCGTCACGTTGTTTAACTATATTGGCTATCGCCTGATGCTTTCGCCGTGGCATCTGAATCAGGCCGTGGTCGGTTTGCTTTCTGTGGCTTATCTCACCGGCACGTGGAGTTCGCCGAAAGCCGGGGCGATGACCGCACGCTTCGGCCGCGGGCCGGTCATGCTGGTCTTCACAGCGGTAATGCTGCTCGGCCTGCTGCTGACGCTCTTCTCCTCACTGTGGCTGATTTTTGCCGGGATGCTGCTCTTCTCCGCAGGGTTCTTCGCCGCGCACTCGGTCGCCAGCAGCTGGATTGGCCCGCGCGCGCGTAGAGCCAAAGGACAGGCATCGTCGCTGTACCTGTTTAGCTATTACCTGGGATCCAGCATCGCCGGGACGCTGGGGGGCGTGTTCTGGCATCACTACGGCTGGAACGGCGTGGGCGGGTTTATCGCCCTGATGCTTTGTGCCGCACTGCTGGTGGGGGCAAGTCTTCATCAACGTTTGAGATAATAAGCGTGCGGGCTGATGTCCGGTAAGACGCACGAGCGACCTAAACGGCACCAGCGTACTGGTGCCGTTTATCGTTCAGGAATCCCAGGCCTGCTCTATCTTACCGGCTTCAAACTGCGGAGGCGGTTTTCGGAAACGGCGCGTTAGCCATGTCAGGTAAAGGATCCCCAGTGCCGCCCAGATGAGGCCAAGCGTCAGGGACGTCGCTTCGAGGTTTATCCACAGCACGCCGACCGTTACCGCCCCAATAAGCGGCAGCAGGAGATAGTGGAAACGATCTTTCCACGTTTTGTTCAGCCCCTTACGCCGCCAGAAATGGTTGTACACCGAGAGGTTAACAAACGTAAACGCCACCAGTGCGCCAAAGTTGATCAGCGCCGTTGCGGTCACCAGGTCAAAGTACAGCGCCGACAGGGCCACTATCCCCACCATAATGACGTTCAGGGCCGGGGTACGCCATTTCGGATGCACATAACCAAACACCCGCTCCGGAAAGACGTTGTCACGCCCCATCACATACAATAACCGCGAGACGCTGGCGTGCGAGGCCAGACCCGAAGCCAGCGTATTGACAAAGGTGGTACATAAAAACACCGACTGGAAGAGCTTACCGCCCACGTACAGTGCTATTTCCGGCAGCGCGGCATCCGGGTTCTTGAAACGCGCGATGGTCGGGAAAAAGAGCTGCATGAAGAACGAGGCAATAATGAATATCAGCCCGCCGTACAGCGCGGTCAGGAAAATGGCTTTGGGAATGACCCGTGCCGCGTTTGGCGTCTCTTCCGATAGCGTGGTAACCGCATCAAAACCGAGGAAAGAGAAGCAGACGATGGTCGCGCCGGTAATAATAGGGATCAGATGTGCGTTCTCGCTGATAAACGGCTGCAGCGACCAGACGGTGCCGACCCCTTCTCCCTTGTGCAAGCCATGCACCACGAGGATGACAAACACCACCATAATCGCGACCTGCACCAGCACAAACAGGGTATTAAAGTTGGCGACCAGGTTAACACTCTTCAGATTCGCCAGCGTCAGGATCGTCACAAACCCCACTACCCAGACCCACGGCGGGACCTCAGGGAACATCGCGGAAAGGTAGATCTTCGCCAGCAGCACGTTGATCATCGGCAGGAAGAGATAGTCCAGCAACGATGACCAGCCGACCATAAAGCCCACGTGGGGTCCAATCGATTTCTGCGTGTAGGTATACGCGGAGCCCGCTTCCGGGAACTGCCGTACCAGTTTACCGTAGCTGATGGCGGTAAACATGACGCCAGCCAGCGCCAGGAGATACGAGGCGGGCACGTGGCCGTTGCTGATACCGGACACAATACCGAAGGTATCAAACACGGTCATGGGGGTGAGGTAAGCCAGCCCCATCATCACCACCTGCCAGAGCTTAAGAGAACTGCGCAGTCGGGTTCTGCCGGCCATGCCCGGCGCGTCAAGAGACGTGTTAGTCGCCATACACCGTCCCCCCCATGCTTACCGTGGTTTGCAATCGCGTTGACCTTAACGCAAACCTGCTTAGCAAAGGGGGAAGTTGTGAAGAACAAACGCGACCGTACCAGCGCACCGTCTCTGGCTCGCATTCACCATGGAAGCCTGACTGGCCCCCTTCGCCCTGCGGATAGTTGAACATCTGCATCATTTCCTACCTCGTCACACAGTGTCGTTAAGAAAGTCCCTGTGCCGCCTGCGCTCCATAACGCGACTCCCGGGAGATAGCTGGCGTGCCAGCGAACAGTTCGGCCAGGCTCCGCGCAGGCCGTATGGTGATACGTATGAGATGAAACAAAGCGGCCCCTTACCGGGGCGCGTTATCAGGCGTTTTTCAGCATCCACTCGATTTCTGTTTCGGTAATCAGGCGTTCAAACTGCAGTAATTCATCATTTTTGCAGGCGTGATACACGTGGCAGAAACGCTCGCCCAGCCGCTCGCGGAGGCGATCGTTTTGCATAAACTCCCACAGCGCATCACTCTGACGAATCGGGAACGGCAGTCCGTCCTGCTCCAGACCATTGCCTTCAACCTCTTCCTGCAGCGGTAAATCGTTATCCAGCCCGTGCAGAATGCCGGCAAAAATCGCCGCCATCACCAGATACGGATTCGCGTCTGCCCCTGCCACCCGGTATTCGACTCGATGGTTATGGCGATCGCCGCAGGGAATACGCAGGGCTACCGTGCGGTTGTTGTGTCCCCATGACGCCTGCGTCGGCACATACATTCCCGGCTGGAAACGGCGGTACGAGTTGACGTTCGGTGCCAGCAGCGCCATGGACGCTGGCATCAGATCGATCATCCCGGCCAGCGCGCGTTTCAGCAGCGCGGAATCCTCGCCGCTGGCGTCCGCGAACACGTTTTCGCCTCTGTTGTTTTGCATACTGATGTGGATATGCATCCCGCTGCCCGCATGCTCTTCATACGGCTTCGCCATAAACGTGGCGTGCATCTTATGTTTTTCTGCCATCTGCCTGACGAGACGTTTTAGCGCCAGTGCATCATCACAGGCATCCAGCACGTTTTCCGTATGGTGCAGATTAATTTCAAACTGACCCGGCGAGGCCTCAGCCACTGCGCCATCGGCGGGGATCAACTGCAGCTGCGCCAGCTCATCAATATCGTTCAGCACGTCAGCAAAGTGGTTGAGATTATCAACCGAGTAGACCTGGCTTTGCGTGTTACGCACGTCGGTGCCCGGCGCGCAGGGTGGCTGCAGATAGCCCTCGGCATCGCGATTCCGATCAAGTAAATAGAACTCCAGCTCTACCGCTACCACGGGGAACAGACCGCGCTGGCGCAACTGCTGCCAGAGCCGGTTGAGTACGTTCCGCGGCTCAACGTCAAAGGGAGCGCCATCTTCATCGACCATGGTGAGCTGCACCTGACCAATGTATTCCGGGTCCGCCGCGGACGGTGTCAGGGTGCCCGGCACCGGCACACAAACACAGTCAGGCTCGCCGAGCTCCTGCCCCAGGCCCGCTTCTTCCACCACGTTACCCAGAATATCCATGGCGAACACCGACGCCGGGAAATAGCAGCCTTTTTCGAGTTTGTTCAGTCCGGCAACCGGAATACGTTTACCGCGAAAACAGCCGTTCAAATCGGTCAGGAGGACATCAATAAACTGGGTGTTCGGATACTGTTCTAAATAGCGCTTCACCTCCTGCGTAAAGGCGCTGCCCCGCCTCTCATCCGTGTAGTGAACAAAGTTCTCAACTTCTACGATATTGGTTTCCATGATTTACCACCGTTATTGGGATTTGCGTTCGCTGCTCAGGACTGTCAAATATAATGTCCACCCTATCGAATCTGTATGCAAATAAATTGTTTGTCAAATGTTAAATTAAGTTTGCAAAAGGCAGATCCCGTTGCTAGATTGAGAAAATATTGAACGAAAAGGCCGTTTTACAGGTGAAACTGGCCTAAATTTAGTCCACTTTGTGAGGGCGATCATGGAAAATATAATGAACAAGCCAGTCATTGGCGTGGTGATGTGCAGAAACAGGCTTAAGGGTCATGAGACCCAGACCCTGCAAGAAAAGTACCTGAATGCCATTATCAATGCGGGGGGCTTACCCATTGCCTTACCGCATGCGCTGGCAGAGCCAGAGTTGCTTACCACTCTGCTGCCAACCCTGGACGGGATTTACCTGCCGGGCAGCCCAAGTAACGTGCAGCCGCACCTTTATGGTGAAAACGGCGATGAGCCTGACGCCGATCCCGGGCGTGATCTTCTGAGTATGGCGCTGATTGCCGCCGCGCTCGAAAGGCGCATCCCCATTTTCGCCATCTGCCGGGGGCTGCAGGAACTGGTTGTTGCGACGGGAGGGACGCTGTATCGTCGCCTGTTCGAGCAGAATGACCTGCTTGAGCACCGGGAAGATCCTGAACTGCCGGTTGAGCTACAATACGCCCCGTCTCATGAAGTTCAGGTTCAGGAGGGAGGACTGCTGTCTCAATTAATACCAGGCTGTAACACATTTTGGGTAAACTCGTTACACGGGCAAGGTGCACGAACGTTAGGATCACGGCTTCGCGTGGAGGCCCGCTCGACGGACGGGCTGGTTGAAGCGGTCAGCGTGCATGACCATCCTTTTGCCCTCGGCGTGCAATGGCACCCCGAATGGAACAGCAGCGAGTACGCCCTGTCACGTATGTTGTTTGAAGGTTTTATCACCGCCTGTCAAAGCCACATTGCCGAGAAGCAACGACTTTGACCACTACCGTAAAGGAAATGCAACTATGAGCGATGACGGACTGGCGCCAGGGAAACGTCTGTCTGAGATCCGCCAGCAACTGGGTCTCTCGCAGCGGCGTGCCGCCGAACTGTCTGGGTTAACACACAGTGCCATCAGCACCATCGAGCAGGATAAAGTCAGTCCTGCCATCAGTACGCTTCAGAAGCTGCTGAAAGTCTATGGGCTGTCGCTCTCGGAATTCTTTTCGGAACCGGAAAAACCTGATGAACCGCAGGTGGTTATTAATCAGGAAGACCTTATCGAAATAGGCAGTCAGGGGGTTTCGATGAAGCTGGTTCACAACGGAAATCCGAACCGTACGCTGGCGATGATTTTTGAAACTTACCAGCCTGGAACCACGACCGGAGAGAGGATCAAACATCAGGGTGAGGAGATCGGTACGATACTGGAAGGTGAAATTGTGCTGACCATTAATGGCCAGCCTTATCACCTGGTTGCGGGGCAAAGCTATGCCATTAATACCGGCATACCGCACAGCTTCAGCAATACCTCGGCAGGCATCTGCCGCATTATCAGTGCCCACACCCCCACCACGTTCTGATGACCACTCAGCCCCGGCGTAAAGACTTACGCCGGGGCAAATAAAAACGATCAATGTCGGCATTTTACGGGTTAATCCCCGGGATGCCTCACGGCTTCGTATTGCCTGAAACGGCCATGCCTTTATTTATCTGATTGCGAAAGAAAGGAGTGAATATGCATTTTCAGCACCTGACTTACTGGCAGGATAAAGCAAAAAACAGTGCCATTGAGACCCGGTTATTTATTAACGGTGCCTATTGTGACGCCGCCGATAAGGCCACGTTTGAAACCGTCAACCCCGCTACCCGTCAGACGCTGGCGAATGTGGCCCGGGGCAAACAGGCGGACGTAGACCTCGCGGTTCAGGCTGCGCGTGAGGTATTTGACCGTGGCGACTGGTCGCAGGCGTCACCGGCGCAGCGCAAATACGTTCTCAATAAGTTCGCCGATTTGATGGAACGCCACGGCGAAGAGCTGGCCTTACTGGAAACCCTGGACACCGGTAAACCCATCCGCCACAGCCTGCGCGACGATATTCCCGGCGCGGCGCGCGCCATTCGTTGGTACGCCGAAGCGGCGGATAAAGTCTACGGCGAAGTGGCGCCTACGGGGCCGGACGAGCTGGCAATGATTGTGCGCGAGCCGATCGGGGTTGTCGCCGCCATCGTCCCATGGAACTTCCCGCTGCTGCTGGCCTGCTGGAAGCTGGGCCCGGCGCTGATCGCGGGCAATAGCGTGGTATTGAAACCGTCCGAAAAATCGCCCCTCACCGCCCTTCGGCTGGCCGGGCTGGCGAAAGAGGCGGGCCTGCCGGACGGCGTGCTGAATGTGATAAGCGGTTACGGCCACGAAGCGGGCCAGGCACTGGCCCTGCATCCGGACGTTGAGGTGCTGACGTTTACCGGCTCTACCCGTACCGGCAAGCAGCTGTTGAAGGACGCAGGCGAAAGCAACATGAAGCGCGTCTGGCTGGAGGCTGGCGGCAAGAGCGCCAACATTGTCTTTGCCGACTGTCCGGACCTGGACAAGGCCGTGAGCGCGACCGCCGCCGGGATTTTTTATAACCAGGGGCAAGTGTGTATCGCCGGGACCCGCCTGCTGCTTGAGGAGAGCATCGCCGATGACTTTCTGGCAAAGCTGAAAGTGCAGGCCCGCCACTGGCAGCCGGGCGATCCGCTCGATCCCGACAGCACGATGGGAATGCTCATCGACGCCGCGCACGCCGATACCGTTCACACGTTTATTCGCGAGGGCGCCCGGAAAGGTACGCTGCTGCTGGACGGGCGGGCACAATCCTGGCCTTCTGCGGTAGGTCCAACCATTTTTGTCGACATCGACCCTACCTCCCCGCTGTGCCGGGAAGAGATTTTCGGGCCTGTTCTGGTCGTCACCCGTTTTAAAACCGAAGAGGAAGCCTTAACGCTGGCCAACGACAGTGAATATGGGCTTGGCGCGGCGGTATGGACACGCGACCTCTCCCGCGCGCACCGCATGAGCCGTCGCCTGAAAGCAGGCTCGGTCTTCGTCAATAACTATAACGACGGGGATATGACCGTACCGTTTGGTGGCTATAAGCAGAGCGGCAACGGCCGCGATAAGTCTCTGCACGCGCTGGAAAAATTTACCGAACTGAAAACCATCTGGATTGCCCTGGAGCCTCAATCATGACCGAACATACCACCAGCTATTATGCGGCCAGCGCGAACGCTTACGAACCATTCCCGACGCTTAGCGAATCAATCAGCTGTGACGTGTGCGTGGTAGGCGGCGGCTATACCGGCCTCTCCTCCGCACTGCATCTCGCTGAAATGGGCTACGACGTGGTGCTCCTTGAAGGGGCGCGCATCGGCTTCGGTGCCAGCGGACGCAACGGCGGCCAGCTGGTTAACTCCTACAGCCGCGATATCGACGTGATTGAGAAAAACTATGGCCCCGATGCTGCCAAAGTCCTCGGGAGCATGATGTTTGAAGGCGGGGAAATCATCCGGGAGCGTATTCAGCGCTATCAGATCCAATGCGACTATCGTCCCGGCGGGCTGTTTGTTGCCCTGAACCATAAGCAGCTGGAGACGCTGGAAGAGCAAAAAGCCAACTGGGAACGCTACGGCAACACGCAGCTGGAGTTGCTGGATGCCAGCGCGATCCGCCGGGAAGTCGACAGCGAACGCTATACCGGCGCGCTGCTGGACCGCAGCGGGGGACATATTCATCCGCTCAACCTGGCGATCGGCGAAGCGGACGCCATTCGCCTTAACGGCGGGCGGGTGTATGAACAATCCCCGGTGACCGCCATTCAGCACACCAGCCCGGCCGTGGTAAGCACGCAGCATGGTCAGGTGACGGCCCGCTATGTGATCGTCGCCGGAAATGCCTATCTGGGCGATAAGGTCGAACCAGAACTGGCAAAACGCAGCATGCCCTGCGGCACCCAGGTGGTGACCACCGCCCCGCTGCCGGAAGAGGTCGTCCGCACGCTGATCCCCAATAACTACTGTGTTGAAGATTGCAACTACCTGCTGGACTACTACCGTCTCACCGCCGACAACCGCCTGCTGTACGGCGGTGGCGTAGTCTATGGCGCGCGCGATCCGGACGATGTCGAGCGTCTGGTGATGCCAAAGCTGTTGAAAACCTTCCCTCAGCTGGCAGGGGTCAAAATCGACTACCGCTGGACGGGCAACTTCCTGCTAACCCTGTCGCGCATGCCGCAGTTTGGTCGTCTGGATAAAAACATCTACTACATGCAGGGCTACAGCGGCCACGGCGTGACCTGCACGCACCTGGCCGGACGGCTGATTTCGGAACTGCTGCGCGGTGACGCAGAGCGCTTTGATGCGTTTGCCAACCTCCCGCACTACCCCTTCCCGGGCGGTCGCAGCCTGCGGATTCCATTTACGGCGATGGGCGCGGCGTATTACAGCCTGCGCGATCGTCTTGGCGTTTGATCATTTCGACAAAAGGGTATCTGACATGAGTAACCAGGAATTTCATCAGCGCAGACTTTCGGCCACCCCGCGCGGTGTAGGCGTAATGTGTAATTTCTTTGCCCGCACGGCGGAGAATGCTACGCTTACCGACGTGGAAGGCAATGACTATATTGATTTCGCCGCCGGGATCGCGGTACTGAATACCGGCCATCGTCATCCTGAAATGGTGGCCGCCGTGGAAAAACAGCTGCACCAGTTCACCCACACGGCCTACCAGATTGTGCCATATGAAAGTTACGTTTCCCTGGCCGAAAAACTTAACGAGCTGGCCCCGGTACAGGGCCCGGCTAAAACCGCGTTCTTCACGACGGGCGCGGAAGCGGTGGAAAATGCCATTAAAATCGCCCGGGCCCACACCGGCAGGCCTGGCGTGATTGCCTTCGGGGGAGGCTTTCACGGCCGAACCTATATGACCATGGCGTTAACCGGCAAGGTCGCGCCTTATAAGCTGGGATTTGGCCCCTTCCCCGGGTCGGTTTATCACGTACCCTATCCCTCCGAGCTGCACGGCATCACGACGCAGGATGCCATCACGGCGATAGAGCGCCTGTTCAAAGCCGATATTGAGGCGAAACAGGTAGCGGCGATTATTTTTGAACCCATTCAGGGTGAAGGCGGATTCAACGTCGCGCCGCCAGAGCTGGTGGCCGTCATCCGCCGCATCTGTGATGAGCACGGGATCGTGATGATTGCCGATGAAGTGCAGAGCGGTTTCGCCCGTACCGGTAAGCTGTTTGCCATGGACCACTACGCTGACAAGCCTGACCTGATGACGATGGCCAAAAGCCTGGCTGGCGGAATGCCGCTGTCCGGCGTGGTGGGCCGCGCTGAGATCATGGATGCACCAGCCCCCGGTGGACTCGGGGGAACCTATGCAGGCAATCCGCTTGCGGTGGCCGCCGCGCACGCGGTGCTGAATATTATCGACAACGAGTCACTGTGCGCGCGCGCCTGTCACCTGGGCGATCGACTGAGCGCCACGCTGGAGGAGATTCAGGGTACCTTCCCTGCGCTCGTGGCGATTAGAGGAAGAGGATCGATGATTGCGGCAGAGTTTTTTGATCCCGAGAGCCGTGAACCGTCGGCCGCCATCGCGCAGGCGATTCAGCAAAAGGCACTTTCCCGGGGCCTGCTGTTACTGATCTGCGGCCAGTACGGAAACGTGATCCGCTTCCTTTATCCGTTGACCATTCCGGATGCCCAGTTCACCCAGGCGCTGGCGATCCTGCAACAGGTTATGCGTGATAAGGCATAAGTGCCCACTGAGAACCGTCTCCCGGACTTCCGGAAGACGGTTTCCACGGAGGAAATGTTGGGGAATTTGGCCTGTTTCATTGTATGCTCCCTGAAACACATCCCTGGCAAGAGGAAATAAGAATTGCAAAATCCATCCGCCTATCAGTCACTTGTGAAAACCTTCCAGCGCCTCTCCCGCTTCTCGCATCTCTCCTCCATCGCCAGCTGGGACATGTTTACCATGATGCCGCCCGGCGGCAGTGCCGCGCGCGGGGAAGCGCTGGCGGAAATGAGCGTCCTGCAGCACCAGCTCCTTACCGATAAAAGAGTGGGCGAATGGCTGACCGCAGCGGCAGAGGAAGATCTGAATGACGTCGAACAGGCTAACCTGCGTGAAATGACGCGCCACTACCAGCAGGCGACCCTGCTGCCGGAATCGCTGGTTGAAGCCAAATCGCTGGCGGGCAGCAAGTGTGAGCACGCCTGGCGTACTCAGCGTCCCGCTAACGACTGGCAGGGTTTTTCCGCCAATCTAAAAGACGTCGTCAAACTCAGCCGTGAAGAAGCCCGTCTTCGCGCCGAGGCCAAAGGCTGTACCCCGTACGATGCCCTGCTGGATATTTTCGAACCGGACATGACCAGCGCGCGCCTGGACGTGCTGTTTGGTGATATGAAAACCTGGCTGCCGGACCTGCTGGCGAACGTGGTGGAAAAACAGGCTCAGCGGTCGTTCGTCCCGCCACAAGGCCCTTTCCCGACGGCTACCCAGCGTGAACTCGGACTGGAAGCCATGAAGATGCTCGGCTTCGATTTTAATGGCGGTCGTCTGGACGTCAGTGCCCACCCGTTCTGCGGCGGCGTGCCGGAAGATGTGCGTATCACCACGCGCTATGACGAGGACGAGCTGCTCAGCGCGCTGTTTGGCGTGATCCACGAAACCGGACACGCGCGCTACGAGCAAAACCTGCCGCGAGCCTGGGCAGGACAACCCGTGGCGCTGGCGCGTTCAACCGCCATCCACGAATCTCAGAGCCTGTTTTTTGAAATGCAGCTGGGACGCAGCGAGGCTTTCCTGAAGCATCTGCTCCCTGCCGTTCACGCCCGCTTTGGTAGCCAGGCCGCCTTCAGCGAAGAGAACTTTATCGCCTGGAACCAGCGCGTTAAGCCAGGTTACATCCGCGTTGATGCAGACGAAGTGAGCTACCCGGCCCACGTGGTGCTGCGCTATGAAATTGAGCGTGCGCTGATTAACGGCGAGATCGAGGTGGACGATATTCCCGCCCTGTGGGATGAAAAAATGCAGGCCTGGCTCGGGTTATCAACCAAAGACAACTATCGCAACGGCTGTATGCAGGATATCCACTGGACCGACGGTGGGTTTGGTTATTTCCCGTCATACACGCTGGGCGCTATGTATGCTGCACAGTTGTTCCATGCCGCAAAAACCGCCCTGCCGGGGCTACAGGCCTCTATCGCCGAGGGCGATTTTTCGGCGCTGTTTGAGTGGCTGCGTCAGAACATCTGGCAGCACGGCAGCCGCTTCAGCACGTCGCAATTAATCACCCAGGCGACGGGCGAAGATCTGAATATCCGCTACTTCCGCGAACATCTCACCTCGCGCTATTTGTAATAACAACGCCGGGGAGGCCCCCCGGCGTTGTACATATGGTTACACGCCGATACCAATCACTCACGGAAACCTCGAATTTACAGGGATATAGTTATTTCAACGGCCCCGCAGTGGGGTTAAATGAAAAACCAAATTCGAGGGTATGAACATGAAAAAAGTATTAGCTCTGGTTGTTGCCGCTGCTATGGGTCTGTCTTCTGCTGCGTTTGCTGCTGAAACCACTGCTGCACCAGCCGCCGCTGCGCCAACTGCAACGACCACTGCTGCGCCAGCAAAAACTGTACATCATAAAAAACACCACAAAGCCGCTAAACCTGCTGCAGAGCAGAAAGCGCAGGCCGCTAAAAAGCACCACAAAAAAGCCGCTAAACCTGCTGTAGAGCAGAAAGCCCAGGCCGCTAAAAAGCACCATAAAAAAGCCGCTAAACCTGCTGTAGAGCAGAAAGCCCAGGCCGCTAAAAAGCATCACAAAAAAGCAGTAAAACACGAAGCTGCTAAACCAGCTGCTCAGCCAGCTGCGTAAGGTACAAGCTTAACCGTGCCCTTCGGGGCACGTTGGTAAACCGGCGCTGAACCGGAAAAGGTTCTGCGCCGTTTTTTTATCCGGAGGGCGTATGCTGCGACGCTATCGGTTTGAGCTCATTCTGTTCCTGCTTATTTTATGCGCGCTCATCGCAAGCCATTTTTATCTTTCCTGATTGTAGCACGCTGATTTTACTCCCACTTTCGTGCTGTCCCGTCTATAGTATTTTCATAGGGTTCACTTTTAATAATCATAATTACCCCCACCAGAGTGTGATATGCGTAAATCTGTTGTGTTGTTGCTGGGAACGTTTGGTCTTTTTTCTGGATTTTCACAGGCGGATGATGGCGGCGATGACGCCATTAGCGCGAAAGAGCTTAAGACGCTTTTTTTCGGTCATGACGATCGTACTCGCGTCACCGACCCAACACAGGCCCCCTGGGATGCTATTGGACAACTGGAAACCGCCAGCGGCAACCTGTGCACCGCGACGTTGATCACCCCGCAATTAGCCCTGACGGCAGGCCACTGCCTGTTGACGCCCCCTAACGGAAAGCCAGACAAAGCGGTAGCCTTACGGTTTGTGTCGCAAAAAGGTGTCTGGCGCTATGAAATCCATGGCATCGAAGGCCGGGTTGATCCTTCTCTGGGTAAACGACTGAAACCGGATGGTGATGGCTGGATAGTGCCGCCCGCGGCAGCGTCATGGGATTTTGGCCTGATCATTCTGCGCTACCCGCCTTCAGGCATTACGCCACTGCCGTTATTCGACGGAGATAAAGCGGCGCTCACCGCCGCGCTGAAAGCCGCCGACCGTAAGGTCACGCAGTCAGGCTACCCGGTCGATCATCTGGATGCGCTTTACACCCATACCGACTGTGTTGTAACGGGCTGGGCACAAACCAGCGTGCTGTCGCACCAGTGCGATACATTACCGGGTGACAGTGGTTCGCCCTTGATGCTGAAAACCGATAACGGCTGGCAATTGATTGGTGTTCAAAGCTCCGCTCCGGCGGCGAAAGACCGATGGCGAGCCGATAACCGGGCCTTATCCGTCACCGGTTTTCGCGATAAGCTGGAAGCGCTGGCTCAAGAGTAAGCCAGCGCGGCTGCGGGAGAAAAAGGGGTAACGGGTTATCAGGCGAGTTTTATCATGACCATACCCGCCAGCAGCAATATCAGTCCTATCCAGCCTTTGTTATTTAACCGCTGGCCGAACAGTACCCAACCGGCGGCAAGGGTGGCGGCGATACCAAAACCGCCCCACAGCGCATAGGCCACCGAAAGATCGATACCTTTGACCGCCTGCGACAGGGCGCTGAACGCCCCCAGAACCGCGGCTATCGACATCAGGCCATAGACTTTACGACGAAAACCGTCGGAGAATTTCAGCAGAACGTTGGCGAAAATTTCCAGCACGATGGCGAAACCCAGCCAGGCCGCATGAACCCATTCAAACTGTTGCATGGTTCTGCTCCTTCTGCTGTTTGGTCGGTTTACGGGTACCTGATTTAATCAGCACAATACCCGCGACCAGCGTCGTTAACCCGGCGACTTTCATTGTTGTTAATGTTTCGTCAAATATCAGGACGCTGAAGAGTGTAATCAATAAAATACCGATCCCTTCCCACAGCGCATACGCCACACCCAGCGCAATTTTTTTCACCGCAAATGAGAGGAAAATATAGGAAAGTGAAATCATCACCAACATTAAAATAAAACCGGTATTGCCATCGCTGACGCTCGCCCACTTCATCGACAGCGTGCCGGTAATCTCAGCGATAATAGCCAGAGCGAGTAAAATCCAGTAAAACATGTTTTTCTCCTGCTTGAGAATATAATCCATCGTGGCCCGCCGCATGCGGCAAACCAAAAAAAATATGAAATTAAATCAGACAGCTAAGCGCGTAGCGCCAGCTCAGGCAGAAGAGATAACTATAGGGCGGTGCGCCAGTGTTGCTCACCAGCAACCAGGCAGAAGGAGGTGGAAAATACAGCGGTGTTGTTTGAAGAATACGTCCTGAACACATTGTCCATAAAATTACAATTATCCGCGTTGTTGCTTCTCGTCTTTGCGGATGAAAATTGTCCTCGGTAGTTAAACACGCTAAATTTGTACCATAAGCCAGGATTTTACTCAAAGTCTTTGCAATTCTTTACCCACACCGTTTGATTTTGGTTAGTTTATTGCAACGCGTTTCACCTTTATTATAAATAAAAAGCGTATTTCGGAGTCACCATGGCTAAACCCATTATTACCCTGAACGGGTTAAAAATTGTCATCATGCTGGGCATGCTGGTGATCATACTGACGGGCGTGCGATTTGCAGCCGACATCATCGTGCCCTTTATTCTGGCGCTGTTTATTGCGGTGATCCTTAACCCGCTGGTATGGCGCATGACGCGGCTACGCATCCCGCGCGTGCTGGCGATTACCCTGCTCATCAGCGTGATTATTGTTGCCATGGTATTACTGGTTGCCTATCTCGGCACCTCGCTGAATGAACTGGCGCGCACGTTACCGAAGTACCGATCGTCGCTGGCGATACCGCTGCTGCAGCTTGAACCCTGGCTGCAACGCGCAGGTATTGAAGTCTCGGTTGAGGAACTCCTTAAATATATCGACCCCAATGCGGCCATGACGATCGTCACCAGCCTGCTGGCGCAGCTTTCGAATGCCATGACCTCCATTTTTCTGCTGTTTTTAACGGTGGTGTTTATGCTGCTGGAGGTGCCTCAACTGCCGGCAAAGCTGCAGCAGATAATGGTCCGTCCGGTTGAGGGCATGGGGGCGATTCAACGCGCGCTGGACAGCGTCTCACGCTATCTGGTGCTGAAAACCGCCATTAGCCTGGTTACGGGTGGTGTCGTCTGGGTGATGCTGCTGGCGCTGGACGTCCGCTTCGCGTTCGTCTGGGGATTACTGGCCTTCGCGCTCAACTACATTCCCAACATCGGTTCCGTGCTGGCAGCGATCCCCCCTATCCTTCAGGTGCTGGTTTTCAGCGGGCTGTATGATGCGCTGGTTCTGCTGGCCGGATATCTGGCCATTAACCTGCTGTTCGGCAATATTCTTGAGCCACGGATGATGGGACGCGGGCTGGGGCTATCCACATTGGTCGTCTTTTTGTCTTTGATTTTCTGGGGCTGGCTGCTCGGTCCCGTCGGTATGCTGCTCTCCGTCCCGCTGACCATCATTGTGAAGATTGGTCTGGAACAGACCGAGGGCGGACAAAGCATCGCCGTGCTGCTGAGCGATATGAGCCAGAAATAGCGCTGACAGGAGGAATGTATAGATCCTCCTGTCTTCGCGATAAGCGCCCGAATAGTTACAAATGAAGATTCACGCCACGTGCGGCGACGGGGCTTATCCCAGCGCGTCGACTACTCGCGCCAGCCCATTGCCGGTGCGACATGTTTGAGAATGGACTCAATCACATGCGCATTGTAATCCACACCGAGCTGGTTCGGTACGGTCAACAATAACGTATCCGCTTCAGCAATCGCCTCGTCTTTTTTCAGCTGTTCGATAAGCTTGTCCGGCTCCGCGGCATAGCTGCGTCCGAAGATCGCGCGCGTTTTCTCGTCAAGATACCCCACGCTATCGCTGTCGTTGCGGCTTGCACCGAAGTACATCCGGTCACGGTCGTCCATCAGGGCAAAAATACTGCGGCTCACCGACACGCGCGGCTCACGCGTATGCCCTGCCTCTTTCCACGCCTGGCGGTACGCGCGGATCTGTTTTGCCTGCTGAATATGGAACGGCTCACCGGTTTCATCGTCTTTCAGCGTAGAACTTTGCAGATTCATGCCGAGCTTAGCGGCCCATACTGCGGTCGCATTCGAACCGGCGCCCCACCAGATACGCTCGCGCAGCCCTTCGGAATAGGGTTCCAGTCGCAGCAGCCCCGGTGGATTCGGAAACATCGGCTGTGGATTCGGCTTCGCAAATCCTTCGCCGCGCAGAACCTCAAGCAGCACCTCGGTATGACGGCGTGCCATATCTGATTCGTTTTCCCCTTCCTGCGGGACATAGCCGAAATGACGCCAGCCATCAATGACCTGCTCCGGGGAGCCGCGGCTGATGCCAAGCTGCAAACGACCGCCGGAAATCAGATCCGCCGCACCGGCATCCTCGGCCATGTACATCGGGTTTTCATAGCGCATATCAATCACGCCGGTACCGATCTCGATGGTTTTCGTTTTGGCCCCAATTGCGGCCAGCAGAGGGAACGGAGAGCTCAGCTGACGAGCAAAGTGGTGCACGCGAAAATAGGCGCCGTCCGCCCCCAGCTCTTCGGCTGCTACGGCCAGGTCGATGGACTGCAGCAGGGTGTCTGCTGCCGAGCGCGTGCCGGACTGCGGAGAAGGCGTCCAGTGACCAAACGATAAAAAGCCGATCTTTTTCATAATTCTGTGTCCTGATAATGCGTTGCGTTCTCCCTACTGTACGCATTACCTGTGGAGAATAAATGGCGTTTCTTTAACGGAATGATTCAAATAAATTGATTGAATTTTTTTCAGGTCCGTCGGGTGAAAAACGGCTGGTTATCGGTTTGATTTAACGTTACATCTCTATATCAGGACTTTTACATCGGACAGAAAATGAAAAGACGCTATGTTGTTGCGGATGTTTTTACTGATACTCCGTTTCTGGGTAACCCTGTTGCCGTCGTACTCGATGCTCAAGGCATGAACAAAGCACAAATGCAGCAGGTCGCCGTTGAATTTGGCTACAGCGAAACCACGTTCGTTTTGCCGCCAGACAATCCTTCCCATACAGCACGCGTGCGAATCTTTACGCCCTCGCGCGAGATCCCCTTCGCCGGGCACCCGAATGTTGGAACGGCTTACGTGCTTGCCCATTACGCCGCGATGAATCATCAGCGCCTGCCTGATACGCTACACTTCGAGGAAATAGCTGGTGTGGTGCCCGTTCGCCTGTTGCGCGACAACGATACGGTCACTGGCGCAGAACTCCTGGTGCCTGAGGCACTCTCGTGCCGCTCTGAAGTCAGCCCGGAAAGCGTGGCTGCCTGCTTATCCCTGAACACGGAAGATATCCGTACCGAGGTACATAGGCCTGTGGTCGCGTCGGTAGGTCTGCCCTTTCTGATAGCCGAGCTGGCTTCTCGTGAGGCGCTTCGTCGATGCGTGCCGAATTTACAGGGTTTTCGCGCGACCTTACCGCTGGATGGCGCCGTTTCCCTCTATGCCTACACCCTGGATACGAATGCTGATGAACCTCATGATGTGCAGGCCCGCATGTTTACTCCCCGCATGACAGAAGATCCTGCCACAGGCAGCGCGACTGCCGCTGCGACAGCGTTGCTGGCGTTGCACCGCAATAAAACGACGCTTAACCTTAACGTCAGTCAGGGCGTTGATATGGGACGAGCAAGCGTGCTGTTCGCGGGATACGATGCCTCGTCGGGAGAGGCGGTGGTTCGCGTTGGCGGAAATTGCGTGATGACGCTTGAAGGCACATTCTCGCTCTAGCGGAGGAAGGTCCTGTACATTTACCGTGCCTGATGGGATATATTGGCACACTATTTTTATCACAGGTAAAACCAGCAATGGCTCTGATCCCCAAAAACTACGCGAGACTTGAAAGTGGCTATCGCGAAAAAGCGTTAAAAATCTATCCCTGGGTATGCGGACGCTGCTCGCGCGAGTTTGTCTATTCCAATCTGCGCGAACTGACGGTTCACCATATCGATCACGACCATACCAACAACCCGGAAGATGGCAGTAACTGGGAGCTGTTGTGCCTGTTTTGCCACGATCACGAACATTCGAAATACACCGAAGCGGATCAGTACGGCACCACCGTGGTCGCCGGGGAAGACGCGCAAAAAGACGTGGGCGTCGCCACGTTTAACCCGTTTGCCGATTTAAAAGCGATGATGAACAAGAAGAAGTAATGCTTCAACCGCGGTGCGGGAGGCTCAGGGGGCACAGGCCCCCTTCTGCTTTACGCCGCGATCAACGCAAAACGCTCTTTCAGAATACGGGGGATGTCGTCCTCCGCCAACTGCCGGGTTTCAGTGCCCTTCGCCGTAATGGTTTTCAGCATATCCCCCAGTAAAATCTCGCGTCCCTCCGGTCGATGCTGCACCACCACACGCTTCTGCACAAAAATGGCATCCGGGTGCGTGGAGTTAAGGTAGTTGGCCGGAACGAAATCAATCCACTCCTGTGGGGTGAGATCAAAGCCGTATTGACTGGCCCATTCTCCCGCCACCTTCGCCTGAAGCAGATATTCGCCCTCAGCGCTGCAGCTAAGCCGGAACGTGTCAAAATCCTGTGCGATATCAACATCAAGCGTGTCCAGAGCCATTGGCGCACGAATGCCATAGCTGCCAAACCCGAGGTCGCAAAGCCACTGTCGGCTCTCCACCTCAGCAATTAACGCCATATGGGTTTTTGGCCGCCGTACGGGGTAGAACATCGGGCGTGCCGCCACAAAACGGTAAGGAATACCTAACGCCTCCAGCGCCATGGCAAACAGCCCGTTCACCTCATAGCAGTAGCCGCCTCGCCCCGGTGTTAACAGCTTATCGGCAATATCGTCAGGTGCCAGCGAGACAATTTTCCCCGCCTGTACATCCAGATTTTCAAACGGGATTGCAAAAAGCTGATGACGCATAAGCGCATGCAGGGTACCCGTATCGGCAGCCGCGGGGCCGGTGTAGTTTATGCGTTTGAAATACGTGGAAATATCAAAAATATCGCTGTGCATAATGCCTCCTTGTCCTGAACATGTCGGACACTATAGATGGCGTGCATTATTGGCTGTATAGTCAGTTTTATCGAAAATTAGCCTGAACAGATACCATGTCTGCCCCATCCCCGTCCTCGCCTCACTATCGCCGTATTGCGGATATGCTGCGTCTTACAATTACGTCTGGCGCGTTGCGAGCCGGTGACAAGATCATCTCCGCGCGTAAACTGGCCGAACGCGAGCATGTCAGTCTTCCGACGGCGCTGGAAGCGCTGCGCTGCCTTGAGGCCGAGGGGCTGATTGTTGCACGTCCGCGTTCAGGTTATTACATCCACCAGACAAGCCTTCCGCAGCCTGTGGAGCCTTCTCGTTCTCCGCCAGGCCCGGTTCCCGTCACCCTGTCGGCTATGGCCCGGTCGCTGTTCAGCAGTTCAGAAGCCCGTCTGGTGCCTCTGGGTGCAGCCCTGCCCGATCCTGCTTGGCTGCCGGGCGAGACGCTACAGCGGGCGTTGCACTCCGCGGGCCGACGTCTGGACGCGCACGGTCAAAGCTATAGCCTGCCGCCGGGAAGGCGTGATTTGCGAAGCAAGATTGCCGCGCGTTCTGCACAGTGGGGAGCCCGTTTCAGCGCGGATGACCTTATTATCACCGCAGGTGCGACGCAGGCGTTGCGCCTTGCGCTACGAGCCGTGTGCCAGCCCGGTGATGTGGTGGCGATTGAGCAGCCAGCCTACTTTGGTACGCTCCTGCTGCTGGAGGATTTGGGGCTGAAGGCCTTATCGATCCCCACCGATCCTGTTGAGGGCCTGCTGCTGGAACCGCTGACGAACGCCATTCGGTGCCACCGCCCGGCCGCCGTTCTGGCCTCCCCTACGGTGCAAAACCCTTTGGGCGCCAGTATGCCCGTCACGCGTAAGCAGGAACTCGTTGCCCTGCTTGACGCGGCAGATATTCCTCTCATTGAAGATGATGTTTACGGCGATCTTGTCGGCGAGGGACAACGTCCCCCAGCCTGTAAAGCGTTCGACCAGAGTGGAAATGTCATTTATTGCAGCTCCCTGTCTAAAACGCTTGCGCCCGGCTGGCGAATCGGCTGGATTGCCGCCGGACGCTACTTTCCGCAGGTTTTACAGGCCCGCATGGCCGGAGACTGGGCAGGCGCTCCGCTGCTGGAAGCCGCAACCAGCGAAGTCCTGGCGAGCGGCGATTACGATCGCCATCTGCGGCGGCTCAAGCGTCGCGTTGCGGAGGGAATAGACGCTGTCGTGGCGCGGGTCGAGGCAAGTTTTCCTCCCGGCACGCGTGTTAACGCGCCCGCCGCGGGTTACTTGCTGTGGGTAGAACTTCCTTTGCAGGTCAACGCGCTGGAGGTACATCGTCGCGCGCTGGCGCTGGGTATTGGCGTCAGCCCCGGCCCGCTGTTTTCCCCTGCCGCAGAGCTGTCTCACTTTTTGCGGCTAAACTGCGCAAACGAACCGACGCCCCGCCTGCTGAATGCCGTGGAGCGGATTGGGGCGCTGTGTTATGAACTGGCGGATGCGCGGCCGTGACGGTCTGCGGTCCTTTTTCACAAATTGAGGATTGCGCGCTCTTTAACGACAGCGTCCGGATTGGCACTTTTTATCGCGGTCAGAAAAGCCGTGAAGTTATGATTCCAGAGGGTGAGATTGTTATAAAACTGCACCTGCTTTTCATTAGCACCGTCACGGTAAATAACAATCCAGACCCGTCGGCTATTTATCTCGATATTCCCCGGCCCGATTTTAATGATAGTAGCCAGCGCAATCTTACGGGTGGCGTTGTTTTTAACTTCATATAAAAACTGGTCATCATAAAACCATGTTTTACCTGCATTCCCGCCAAAAATTGAGGGGTTAGCAGATATCTTTTTCATCCCGTTATGATCTGAAATAAGGCGCTTTGCCTGGCGAATACGTCTGACAACAAATCTTAACAGGATGAAAAGCGCAATGAGGGGCAGCGCGACTGATATCATTTTTAGGCTCTCGTACATATCCCTGCCCCGTCATACATTCTTATTAACGCCGTGAGTATAACGCGGCGATCGTTTATGACAATATCCTACCTTGCCACCGGCAAATCTGCGTACCGCGTCGTATACGCCGGTGACAGCATCTCACGCTTCATCGCCCAGGATTTCTCAATCCCCTGCCCGGCAAACCATATCTTCCCTTTGCCGGAATGGTTTACGCTGTCGATTATCTCCATCAGCGCTGCGCTATTGGCACACAGGCGGTTATCATCAAACAAATTCAGCTGGGCGACGCCGCTGCTGAAAAAATCCGCCAGCATCACCCCCGCTTTCATATAGCGATACCCGTCAAGCCATATACGCCCCAGCGCCTCCGTGGCAGCACGGATGATATCGCGCGTGTCATTAGTGGGTGTCATCAGGGTGACTGAGGCCTGGTTGCCGTAATAAATTTCGTTGTCGGCATGCGGGCTGGTGCGCACAAACACGCTGATAAAGCGGCAATACTGATGCTCGCCGCGCAGTTTTTCGGCGGCACGCTCCGCGTAGGCACAAATGGCCTGGTGCATCTCTTCGTATTGCGTAATACGGTGTCCAAACGAACGACTACAGATAATTTGCTGCTTCGTCGGGGTAAACTCTTCCAGATCAAGACAAGGCTCACCGCGAAGCTCGCGCGCCGTGCGTTCCATTACCACGTTAAAATGTTTGCGAATGACCCAGGAGGATGCTTCCGCCAGCTCCAGCGCCGTGGTAATCCCCATGGCGTTGAGTTTTTTCGTGATGCGTCGCCCGACACCCCACACTTCCTCTACCGGCACCTTCGCCAGCAGCTTACGCTGCCGTTCGCGATCCGATAGATCGACCACGCCGCCGGTGGCAGACCACCGCTTCGCCGCATAGTTGGCCAGCTTCGCCAGCGTTTTGGTCGGGGCAATACCGACCCCAACGGTCAACCCCGTATTTTTAGCGACCTGGTTGCGCATCTGATGGCCAAAAACCTCCAGCGACATGCAGCGGCTGACGCCCGACACGTTCACGAAGGCTTCATCAATCGAGTAGATCTCAATTGCCGGAGCAAGATCGGTCAGCGTTTGCATCACCCGGCTGCTGAGATCGGCATACAGCGCATAGTTCGAGCTAAAAACATACACCCGCGCCGGATAACCCTTCTCCTTGAATTTAAAGTAGGGCTCACCCATTTTTATGCCGAACTGTTTGGCCTCCCGCGACAGCGAAATAATGCAGCCGTCGTTGTTCGAGACCACCACGATGGGTTTGCCCTCCAGATCGGGGCGAAACACCCTCTCGCAGGAGGCATAAAAGCTATTCACATCAACCAGTGCGAACATGTTTATACGTTTTGAGGGTGTGAGTGACAACGCCGAAGATTTGTAGCTCCTCTTCTGACTGGAAGGTAATCGGCTGATAGCGGGCATTATGCGGCAGCAACCTCAAAACCGGACGGGTCTGTAGCTCTTTCACCGTAAACTCACCGGCAACCGACGCCACGACGATATCCCCATGTTCGGCATTTAACGAACGATCGACCACCAGCAGATCGCCGTCGCCGATCCCAGCCCCAATCATCGAGTCACCACTCACTTTTATAAAGTAGGTCGCACTAGGGTGCCTGACCGCCAGCCGGTTAAGATCGAGACGATCCTCCACATAATCCTGCGCCGGGCTGGGGAAGCCGCAGGCGACGCGCTCCAGAAAGAGAGGTAATTCAATGACTTGATTAGAGTGATAAGAAAAGAGAGTGCCCATAAATGCTTTCCTGCCGTAATACTGTATATAAATACAGTATTACGGATTATGGGCCAGGATCAAGATGCTTTCCGGCGGTGAAGCCGAACGTATTGAAGTTTGAACGGATTTAGTTCAACGATCGGCCTACCAGCGTATTCAGCGTTTCCAGAGCGTCAGGCGGCAGTTGCAGTTCTCCTGCTGCGAGATTTTGCCGCAAATGCGCCACGGAAGAGGTGCCGGGGATCAGCAGAATATTCGGGGAACGTTGCAGCAGCCATGCCAGCGCAACCTGCATCGCGGTTGCGCCAAGGGAATCCGCGACGGCCTGCAGATCGCTGGATTGCAGTGGCGTAAAGCCGCCCAATGGGAAAAACGGCACATAGGCAATCCCCTGCTGCGCCAGTAAATCCACCAGCGCATCGTCGCCGCGGTTCACTATGTTGTACATGTTCTGCACGCAGACAACAGGCACCATCTTCTGCGCTTCCGCAACCTGAGTGGCCGTGACATTGCTCAGACCAATGTGGCGTACCAGCCCTTGCTGCTGTAACTCTGCGAGGGTGGAAAGCGGTTCAGCAATCGATCCTTCTGCCGGGCCATGAGCGCTAAACATGATCCGCAGATTCACCACATCCAGTACATCCACCTGCAGATTACGCAGGTTATCATGCACCGCCTGAGTCAGCTCCTGCGCGGAAAAGGCCGGCAGCCAGGCACCTTTATCGTTGCGGCGGGCCCCGATCTTGGTGACGATAGTGAGATCGTCCCGGTACGGATGAAGCGCCTCGCGGATCAGCTGATTGGTCACATGGGGACCATAAAAATCGCTGGTATCGATATGATTCACCCCCGCCGCCACGGCTTCGCGTAACACCTCCAGCGCGGCATTTTTATCTTTCGGAGGGCCAAATACGCCCGGTCCGGCAAGCTGCATCGCGCCGTACCCCAGTCGTTTAACCGTCCGCGTACCGAGCGCGTACGTCCCGCTTTTATCAATGCTGCTCATGTTGACCTTCCTCATAAAAATGATCCGGATTTACAACAGGTTCCTGACCGGAGCCCTTCGTTAAGCGCGAGTTAAATTAAAGTTTAAATTCTATACGACGATAGTATTGGTGTACCTCTGCCTCTTCTCTAACGGACGACCGCTATGCTGAAAAATCTGCACGTGATTACCGGTATTATCTTTGCCCTCACCATATTCTGTCTGCTGCAAGTTGTCACGGGAGGGTTGTTCTACTCCGCCGTCAGCAACGATCGCCATAACTTCCAGAACTCCGGCGTGCTCAATGCCCAGCAGGAAAATCTGAGCGACAGCGTAAACACGCTGGTAAAAACGCGCGTCACCGTGACCCGCGTGGCGATCCGCTACCTGAAAAACCAGCGCGATCCGGCTTCCCTTGCCGCGATCAACAAACTGCTTGATACCGCAAGTAACTCGCTGGCTAAAGCAGAAACCTATAACAAAGCGTGGCAGAAACTGCCGCAGGTTAACGGCCAGAATGCGGCGTTAACTGACGAGATGCAAAAATCCTGGAATCAGATGCATGAGGTCATGCGTTTGTCGATTCAGTATCTTCGCGCCGACAACTACCAGGCCTATGGCGATCTGGATGCTCAGCAGGCTCAGGATGATATGGAAGCGGTCTACAACCGCTGGCGCGCCGAAAACAACACGCTGCTGAAAGCGGCAACCGAAGAGAACCAAAGCAGCTTTACGCAAATGCAGTGGACGCTGGCAGTCATTTTCCTGGCCGTTATCGCCGTGCTGGTGGTCATCTGGCAGGGGTTACAACACCTGCTGTTAAAACCACTCAACACCATTATGAACCATATTCGCGCCATTGCGGGGGGCGACCTGACGCAGAATATCGCGCTCTCTGGCCGCAATGAAATGGGTCAACTGGCCGCAGGCCTGCATGAGATGCAACAATCTCTGGTGACTACCGTCAGCGCCGTGCGCGGCAGTACCGACTCCATCTACACCGGCGCAGGTGAAATTGCCGCAGGCAGCAACGATCTTTCCGCTCGCACCGAAGAGCAGGCCGCCTCGCTCGAAGAGACGGCCGCCAGCATGGAAGAGCTGACCGCGACGGTTAAACAGAACTCCGATAACGCCCGTCAGGCTACGTTACTGGCGAAGAATGCCTCTGAAACCGCAGCACGTGGTGGCCACGTCGTGGATAACGTGGTTCGCACCATGACCGAAATTGCCGACAGTTCCCAGCAGATTGCCCACATTACTGGCGTGATTGACAGCATCGCGTTCCAGACCAATATTCTGGCGCTTAACGCCGCGGTAGAAGCCGCACGCGCCGGGGAACAGGGGCGTGGTTTTGCGGTCGTCGCAGGCGAAGTCCGTACGCTGGCGAGCCGCAGTGCACAGGCGGCGAAAGAGATCAAAGGGCTTATCGAGAACTCCGTCAGCCGGGTGAATACCGGTTCTGAGCAGGTTAGCGAAGCGGGCGCGACCATGAAGGAGATTGTCGCCGCCGTGACCCGCGTAACCGATATCATGGGTGAGATTTCGTCGGCCTCCGATGAGCAGAGCCGCGGTATTGAACAGGTGAGCCTGGCCGTTTCGCAAATGGACAGCGTGACGCAGCAAAACGCCGCGCTGGTGCAGCAGTCCGCGACGGCGGCGGCGGCACTGGAAGATCAGTCCGAACAGCTGCGTCAGGCTGTGGCCGCGTTTCGTCTGAACGGAAAAGAACACGCGGTCGCCTCACGTCCGGCAAATGTGAAAACGCCGCAGCTACTGCGTCCGGCAACGGCTAACGCCACGCCTGACAGTCACTGGGAAACCTTCTGAGTCACAGGCGGGCGATCGCCTCGCCTCGCCCGCGAAAACCGCCTTAACGGCTGCGCTTGGCGTGCCGTTCCCAGTTCTCCTGTTTCGCTTCATCGGATTTCCGCAGTGAAACGTAACATGCCCCGCTGCCGCCGTGATGCGGCAGCGCCACGCAGAAAGCCTGCACTTCCTCGAACTCAGTTAACCAGCGTGCCAGATAGCTGCGCACCACATTGGGATGCGAATTCTGTTCGCGCCCTTTCCCGTGAATGATGATCAGGTTACGTAATCCGTCACGACGGGCCTGACTGATAAAGGAATACAGCATCTGTCGGCAGCGTTCGGCGGGCTGACGCAACAGGTTTAAGCTGGCCTGTCGGTCGTATTTCCCCGAACGCAGCTTCTCTATAACGCCCTGCTGTACCCCTTCGCGCTGGAACGCCAGCGGTTCTTCAAGGGGCAGGAGTTCCAGAAACCCCAGCGTCAGAAAGTTGTCCAGCTGTTCAGTATCCATCTCCTGCCGCGCCCGTGCGTTTCTCATCGGCTGCCAGTGGATATCCGAGCAGCGCTTCATGGGCTGGACATCCTCCATGGCGTCAAGAAAAAGTGATTTGTCGTCAGGGTTCATGGGGATCCTCCGGCTACTTCTGAGGGAGGTACTATACCTGTGCCAGACATGTGTCTCAATAACCGTCATCGGCCCACTCACGGCATATATATTTACCCGGCGAATATATAATAAGGGTGATACGCACTTAAACCAGACTTAACTAAAACTTCAGTGAAGGTAAAATAAGTGATTTACGTTAAAAATTCGTGAAATCAATCACTCGTCAACCTGTCTTTTTTCGGAAAAGGTGTTATAACTAAATAAACCTGCCCCATGGAAATAATACTCAGGACTGGCAAAAGGACGTACTGCTGTGTGTACTGTAGGGTCTGTCTGATGTCGGGCAGACTCTGTTTTTTTATTTTGAATTTTCCGCTGCATCTATTTTTCTCGCTTCCCTTCTGAATTGCGTAATTAAGGATTCGGCAAGAGGTGTCTGACGTGAATCACGTCGCTGAATTAAATAATACGCGGCTTTTGGAAGCGATTCGACAACCGGCAGAATGACGAGACGGTGCGCCAGAAGCGGGTCAGAGCCCAACTCCTGCGGCAGGATACTTAAAAAATCACTTTGCGCAACCAGGCTTATACAGGACGAAAATGTTTCACACACCACCCCAATTCGCGGTATTTGCGAGCGGTGGCGAAATAGATCTTCTAATTGCTTATAATAGCTTCCCCGCGGCGTCGGCATTGTCCAGTTATAATGCAAAAGTTCATTAATGGATGTTGCCCCTGTCGCCGGATGCCCTTCCCGGCAAAATACCGCAAACGGTTTTTCAAACAACTTTTCGAACGTAAATTCATGGTCGTAAGGCCCCTGATAATAGGTGTTAATGGTGAAATCCAGCTCACCCTGGCGTAATTCATTGATCATCGACACCAGCTGCCCTTCCATAATCCGCACCTTGACCTGGGAGTGTTGTGCATGAAAGCGCGTAATAACGGCGGGCATCAGGCTGCGTGAAACGCTGGCGCCCATCCCGATATTGATCTGCCCGGCCAGTTCCCCCTGCCGCTGGCGAATATCATCCTGCGCCGCACGCAACTCTTCCAGAATCAGTCTGGCGCGCTGGTAGAAGCCCTCGCCACACTCGGTCAAGGCAACACCTTTACTCCGGCGCACAAAAAGCTGTGCCGCCATACCCTCTTCCAGCTCTTTGATCGATTTGGTCAGCGCTGGCTGCGAAAGATTCAGCGTCCTGCTGGCACCGCGAATACTGCCCTGACGCGCGACTTCAACAAACGCCCGGATTTGATGAAATTTAATCTGAAATGTCATAGCCCGACCGATAACCGTTGTTTATCAGAGTAAAGAAACTGTCATCTACTTTAATGGAAAGGGATGTGCGAGGGTAATTCCTGAACGGTTAAAACTGTGAAAAATCGGTTAGTGATAAGTAAAAACTATCACAGCGTGAAGCAGTTCACATTTTTTAATGATGACGGGAAGAGATATGGACACACTGGCGCAGTACATCCAGACATTAACGCCGCAGCTGAGCGCGTGGCGTCGCGATTTTCACCATTTTGCGGAATCCGGCTGGGTAGAGTTTAGAACTGCAGCGAAAGTCGCTGAAATTCTTGATTCGCTGGGGTACAAACTGGCGATGGGGCGTGATGTGGTGGATGCCGAAAGCCGAATGGGATTGCCCGATGACGCAACGCTGGCGCGAGAATTTGCCCGAGCGCGTGCGCAAGGCGCACCCGAAAAATGGCTGGCACCGTTTGAAGGCGGATTTACCGGCATTGTGGCGACCCTTAAGACTGGCCGCCCGGGGCCAACCCTGGCGTTTCGCGTAGACATGGATGCCCTTGATTTAAGCGAAGCGCAGGACAACAGCCATCGCCCGTTCCGCGACGGTTTTGCCTCCTGCAACCCGGGAATGATGCACGCCTGCGCGCATGACGGCCATACCACCATTGGTCTGGGACTGGCGCAGGTGCTTAAGCAGAATGAAGCGCAGCTCAACGGCACCATCAGGCTCATCTTTCAGCCTGCCGAAGAAGGGACGCGCGGCGCACGCGCTATGGTTGCCGCCGGGGCGCTGGATGGCGTGGACTATTTTACTGCCATCCATATCGGTACCGGCGTGCCTGCCGGAACGGCGATCTGCGGCAGCGATAACTTTATGGCGACCACCAAGTTCGACGTGAATTTTACGGGCGTTGCCGCACACGCAGGCGGAAAACCGGAGGACGGGCGAAACGCCCTGCTCGCCGCCGCGCAGGCCGCTCTCGCCTTACACAGCATCGCACCGCACAGTGAAGGGGCTTCCCGCGTCAACGTCGGGGTCATGCAGGCCGGAAGCGGCCGCAACGTGGTGCCCGCGAATGCGCTCATCAAAGTGGAAACCCGCGGGGAAAGCGAAGCCATAAATCAGTATGTCTTTGAACGCGCGCAGGCCGTCATTACCGGGGCGGCCGCACTCTACGGCGTGAAGGCGGAGATGCGTCTGATGGGGGCCGCCACCTCCAGCGCGCCCACACCGGCCTGGGTTGATTATCTGCGCGAACAGGCGAGCCAGGTTTCCGGCATTGATCGCGCTATCGATAAGGTCAAAGCCCCCGCCGGCTCCGAAGACGCCACGCTGATGATGGCCCGCGTGCAGCAAAACGGCGGCATGGCGTCGTATATGGTATTCGGCACGGATTTGAGCGCTGGCCATCACAACGAAAAATTCGACTTCGATGAACAGGTTATGGCTATCGCCATCGAAACGCTGGCGCGGACTGCGCTCAATTTTCCGTGGACGCGAGGTGTGTAATGCAGGAGAACTACGCTTTTATTGCCGATGCCATCGATACGCGATGTCAAACGCTAACCGATATAGCCGATGCCATCTGGGATCACCCTGAAACCCGCTTTGAAGAATTTTGGTCCGCCGAACGACTCGCCGGCGCGCTGGAGGCCGAAGGCTTTACGTTGACTCGCGAGGCGGGCGGTATTCCAAACGCTTTTATTGCGAGCTACGGCAGTGGGAAACCGGTTATCGCCCTGCTCGGTGAATACGATGCGCTGGCCGGGCTAAGCCAGCAGGCGCATTGTGCAACCGCGCAATCCGCCACGCCGGGAGCGAATGGTCACGGCTGCGGGCATAACCTCCTGGGCACCGCGGCGCTGGCCGGTGCGGTGGCGGTAAAAAGCTGGCTTGAACAGCATGGCGGTAGCGGAACGGTGCGTTTTTACGGCTGCCCCGGGGAAGAAGGCGGCTCCGGCAAAACCTTTATGGTGCGGGAAGGACTGTTTGATGACGTCGATGCCGCCGTCACCTGGCACCCGGAAGCCTTTGCCGGCATGTTTAACGTCAGCACCCTGGCCAATATTCAGGCCGCCTGGCGTTTTCACGGCGTGGCGGCGCATGCGGCCAACTCCCCTCATCTGGGACGCAGCGCGCTGGATGCCGTGACGCTGATGACGACCGGCACCAACTTCCTTAATGAACACATCATTGAGAAAGCACGTGTCCATTACGCCATCACCGATACCGGCGGGATTTCGCCCAACGTTGTGCAGGCCCAGGCCGAAGTGCTGTACCTGATCCGCGCCCCGGAGATGGCCGATGCGCAGCAGATCTACGAACGCATTGAGAAAATCGCCCAGGGCGCGGCAATGATGACCGAAACCACCGTGGAGTGTCGCTTTGATAAAGCCTGCTCCAGCTACCTGCCGAACCGCACGCTTGAGGCGGCAATGTACCGGGCGTTACAACACTACGGCACGCCGGCGTGGACTGCTGAAGAGCGCGACTTTGCCCGTAAGATCCGCGCTACGCTCACGCCCAACGACCTGCAGAACAGCCTCAAAAATATAGCCGCCACGGGCGGAGACGCCGGTAAAGCCTTTGCCCGCCGTCATCAGGAGACACTCCTGGTGGATGAGATTGCGCCCTATGCCATTACCGATAACGTGCTGGCGGGTTCAACGGATGTGGGTGACGTCAGCTGGAAAATGCCGGTCGCCCAGTGCTTCAGCCCCTGCTTTACCGTGGGAACGCCGCTGCATACCTGGCAACTGGTGGCTCAGGGGCGAACCTCCATTGCTCACAAAGGCATGCTGCTGGCCGGGAAAGTCATGGGCGCCACGGCACTGAATCTGCTGCAGGATGCAGCCCTGCTAAAAAAATGTCGTGAAGAGTTCGAACAACAAATACAAGAAAAACCGTACGTGTGTCCGATCCCACAGGGCGTGACACCGTCACCTTTAAAATAAAAAAACACAACACAACAACACAACACTCCCGAGGAACGCCCATGAGTATGTCATCCATACCTTCGCATTCCCCATCCGGTAAGCTCTATGGCTGGGTTGAAAGGATCGGCAATAAAGTGCCACACCCTTTCCTGCTGTTTATCTATCTGATTGTCATTTTGATGGTTGCCACCGCCGTGCTCTCCGCCTTTGACGTGAGCGTGCGAAGTCCGGCCGATGGCAGCCTGGTGGCGGTGAAAAACCTGCTCAGCGTTGACGGGCTGCACTGGTTTTTACCTAACGTCATCAAAAACTTCAGCGGCTTCGCCCCGCTTGGCGCCATTCTGGCACTGGTATTAGGGGCCGGGCTGGCAGAGCGCGTGGGTTTGCTGCCTGCATTGATGGTGAAGATGGCATCCCACGTCAGCGCGCGTTACGCCAGCTATATGGTGCTGTTTATCGCCTTCTTCAGCCATATCTCCTCCGACGCCGCGCTGGTGATCATGCCGCCAATGGGGGCGTTGATCTTCCTCGCCGTCGGGCGGCACCCGGTGGCGGGCCTGCTGTCGGCAATTGCGGGCGTGGGCTGCGGATTTACCGCCAACCTGCTGATTGTCACCACTGACGTATTGCTCTCGGGCATCAGCACGGAGGCGGCGAAAACCATTGACGCAGCAATGCACGTCAGCGTAATCGACAACTGGTACTTTATGGCCAGCTCAGTGATTGTTCTGACGATTGTCGGCGGGCTGATTACCGACAAGATCATCGAGCCGCGTCTGGGCAAATGGGAAGGCCGTAGCGATGAAACGCTGGAGACGCTGAGCAAAGAGCAGAAATTCGGCCTGCGCGTGGCCGGTATTGTCTCGCTGATATTCATCGCCATGGTCGCGCTGATGGTGGTGCCGGAAAACGGTATTTTGCGCGATCCGGTTAAACATACCGTCCTGCCCTCGCCGTTTATACAGGGTATTGTGCCGCTGATCATTCTCTTCTTCTTTGTCGTTTCGCTCGCTTATGGTATCGCCACCGGCAAAATTCGCCGTCAGGGCGATCTGCCGCAGCTGATGATCGAACCGATGAAAGAGATGGCGGGTTTTATCGTCATGGTGTTCCCGCTGGCGCAGTTTGTGGCGATGTTTAACTGGAGCAACATGGGCAAGTTTATGGCCGTGGGCCTGACCGACGCGCTGGAAGCTGCCGGGTTAAGCGGCGTACCGGCGTTTGTCGGCCTGGCGCTATTGTCGTCCCTGCTGTGCATGTTCATCGCCAGCGGCTCCGCCATCTGGTCGATTCTGGCCCCGATCTTCGTGCCGATGTTTATGATGCTGGGCTTCCATCCGGCGTTTGCGCAGATCCTGTTCCGCATCGCCGATTCGTCAGTGATCCCGCTTGCACCGGTTTCGCCGTTTGTCCCGCTGTTTTTAGGCTTTCTGCAGCGCTATAAACCCGAGGCAAAACTGGGTACCTACTATTCGCTGGTTTTGCCCTACCCGCTTATCTTTTTAGGGGTATGGCTGGTGATGCTGGTGGCATGGTATCTTGTCGGCCTGCCGATTGGGCCGGGGATCTACCCGAGGCTGAACTAAAGGAATGAGGATGCTGAGATTACTCGAAGATAAAATTGCGACGCCGCTTGGGCCGCTGTGGGTGATCGCGGACGAGCAGTCTTGTCTGCGCGCCGTTGAATGGGAAGAGCACAGCGACCGCATGGAAGAGCTGCTGAACATTCATTATCGGGCGCAAGGTTTTGAACGTATCCGCGCCACCAATCCGGGTGGGCTGAGCGATAAGCTTGCGGCGTACTTCGAGGGCGATCTCAGCATCATCGATACACTCCCCACCGCCACGGCTGGCACCCCTTTCCAGCGTGAAGTGTGGCAGGCGCTGCGGGCCATTCCCTGCGGGCAGGTCATGCATTACGGCCAGCTCGCGGAGCAGCTGGGCCGCGCAGGCGCCGCGCGTGCGGTGGGGGCCGCCAATGGCTCTAATCCCGTTAGTATTGTCGTTCCCTGCCATCGCGTCATCGGACGCAACGGTACCCTGACCGGCTATGCCGGTGGCGTGCAGCGCAAGGAGTGGTTGCTGCGTCACGAAGGATATCTTCTGCTGTAGATCCCAGGCTTTTTGTGCTTAATTTTCTACCGGTTAGGCTAAAAATCCATAATCAAGCTGTGGAATTTCAAGAAGATGGCGACACATTGCCGTCTCTTGTCCTTATTGATGGTTTGTCAGGCTTACGTACTTACCAAAAAGATGTTAAAATTGACCAATATCAATTAAGGCTTGAGCAAACCTATGATCCCGGAAAAGCGAATTATACGACGCATTCAGTCTGGCGGTTGTGCTATCCATTGCCAGGATTGCAGCATCAGCCAGCTCTGTATCCCGTTTACCCTGAATGAGCATGAACTCGATCAGCTTGATAATATCATCGAGCGCAAAAAGCCTATTCAGAAAGGGCAGACGCTGTTTAAAGCCGGAGACGAACTGAAATCGCTCTATGCTATCCGCTCTGGCACCATCAAGAGCTATACCATCACCGAACAGGGTGATGAGCAGATCACCGGCTTCCATCTGGCGGGTGACCTGGTGGGCTTTGATGCCATCGGCACAGGCCATCACCCGAGCTTTGCTCAGGCGCTTGAAACCTCTATGGTTTGCGAAATCCCGTTTGAAACGCTGGACGACCTGTCCGGTAAGATGCCTAACCTGCGTCAGCAGATGATGCGTCTGATGAGCGGTGAGATCAAAGGCGATCAGGACATGATTCTGCTGCTTTCTAAAAAGAATGCAGAAGAGCGCCTGGCCGCGTTTATCTACAACCTCTCCCGCCGCTTCGCCGAACGGGGTTTCTCGCCGCGCGAATTCCGTCTGACCATGACCCGTGGTGATATCGGTAACTACCTGGGCCTGACCGTGGAAACCATCAGCCGTCTGCTGGGTCGTTTCCAGAAAAGCGGGATGCTGGCCGTTAAGGGTAAATACATCACTATCGAAAACGGTGAAGCACTGGCCGTGCTTGCCGGTCATGCCCGCAACGTGGCATAACTCTCCGCATGTTGATCACCAGACTGATAAATTCACATGATTTATTAGTCTGGTATAATCACTTCCGCTTTAAGCCGTCTTCACCGTAGCACATCCCCACACAGCGCCTGAAAGGTTGTCGTTGAGGTTATGAATTGAGAGAAAGTTTGTTTTTCGTTTCAGTCGTGATTGCCTCAGTGACCTTTATCTTCATCTGGATCATGCTTGTCGGCCCAATGAAGGGGGAGGAAAAAACCTACGTGCAGGACTCCACGACGTTTGCAATAGCGGTGATGGTGCTGCTGTTTATTGCGTTTATCGCGGTGACAACCACGGTGCTTTTCCTCTGATAAATTTTCATGAATTATTGATCTGACAAAAGCTCTCCTCTGTTTCATTCAGGATATATAGGTTACTCTTTTACTTACAGACTGTGGTGACAGTAGTAAGGAGACCTGTATGGCCAAGTATCAAAACATGCTGGTAGCTATCGATCCTAATCAGGACGATCAGCCGGCATTACGACGTGCTGTGTATCTACATCAACGGATTGGCGGCAAAATCAAAGCGTTTTTGCCGATCTATGACTTCTCGTATGAGATGACCACCCTTCTGTCGCCTGACGAGCGCACCGCTATGCGTCAGGGCGTCATCAGTCAGCGTACCGCGTGGATCCGTGAACAGGCGAAGTATTACCTTGAAGCGGGGGTTCCTATTGATATCAAAGTGGTCTGGCATAACCGACCTTTTGAAGCCATTATCCAGGAAGTCGTTGCCGGTGGACACGACCTGCTGCTGAAGATGGCGCACCAGCACGACAAGCTGGAATCCGTGATCTTCACCCCAACCGACTGGCACTTGCTGCGTAAATGCCCTTGCCCGGTCTGGATGGTGAAAGACCAACCGTGGCCGGAGGGCGGGAAAGCCGTGGTGGCAGTAAACCTCGCCAGCGAAGAGGATTATCATAATTCACTCAACGAGAAGCTGGTGAAGGAAACCATCCAGCTCGCTGACCAGGTCAATCACACTGAAGTGCATCTGGTGGGCGCCTATCCAGTCACCCCAATCAATATCGCCATTGAGTTGCCTGAATTTGACCCCAGCGTCTATAACGACGCCATTCGCGGCCAGCATTTGCTGGCCATGAAAGCGCTGCGCCAGAAGTTCAGCATTGACGAGAACATGACGCACGTAGAGAAAGGGCTGCCTGAAGAGGTGATCCCGGATTTAGCAGAACATTTGCAGGCCGGGATTGTGGTCCTGGGGACCATTGGCCGGACCGGTATTTCTGCCGCGTTCCTCGGCAATACCGCCGAACAGGTGATCGACCATCTACGCTGTGACCTGCTGGTCATTAAGCCAGATGAGTTCCAGACGCCGATTGAGCTGGACGATCCGGAAGACGATTAATATAACCCTGTCAGCCCGCCGCTCCGGCGGGCTTTTTTTTCAGCTCTCCATCACCGGCTTCGGCTGTTCACCCGCCTCATCCTGCATCCACGGCGCGTGCAATACCATGCTCGGCAGTGCCAGCTTAATCTCCTGAGCATTCAGCCCTTCAAGAATACGGATATTGATCTCCTGCTGGATATCCATGTATTTGTTGTAATCCGCAGTATTGACGATATGAACGACTTCAAACGTCAGACGGTCGCGGTCAAATCCGAGGAAATGGGCACGATCGAATTTTGTTTCACCCACATCGGTGATGATTTGCCTGACCATATCCCCCACGTAGCGCAGCTTATCGGGCGGCGTGTCGCTGGCCACGCCAAAGGTAAAGACGATACGACGTGTCTGCATACGTTTGTAGTTGTGGAGCGTTTGCTGGAGCAAAATGGCGTTGCCGCAGACGATCTGCTCCCCGCTCAGGCTGCGTATGCGGGTCGTTTTAAGGCCAATGTGCTCTACCGTTCCCGCCACGTCGTTGAACACCACAAAATCACCAATTTCAAACGGCTTATCAAAACCAATGGACAGGGAGGCAAACACGTCGCTCAGGATCGTTTGTACGGCGAGAGCGATGGCAATCCCCCCCACCCCAAGGCTGGCAACCAGAGCAGTGATGTTGACGCCCGCATTAGCAAGAATAGACAGCAGCATCACTGACCAGACAATGGCACGGAGAATAAGCCCCGTGATCACCAGCGTAACCGGGTTTTTATGACTTCCCGGTGCCAGCATGACGTGACGTAGCCACGACACAACGCCCTGATCCATCCACAGTGCCACCTGAATCGCGAAAACCAGGAACCAGGCATGGCTGACCGTGCCAAAAAGATGATCGGGTAAGTCAACAAAACGCAGGCTGAACAGAAGTGCTACGACAAAAAGCAGGATCCGACTCGTCCTGTTAAGCATATCGCTCAGGATAAAACGCATCCGGTTGGTGGTCGGGTGTTTGTCGCCCCAGGTGGTGATCCCTTTCTTAACGAACGCGATCAGGCGCGTCAGCAGCCAGTACACCAGCAGCGTGACAAAGACAACCGTGGCGACGCCTACCCAAAATGTCGGCGTCATCATCAACGCGATGATGTCGAAGCGGGACAGAAATTGCATTACACCTCCTCGTCTTACACAAAGGGTAAAGTATAGACAGAGGAGAAAAGCTGACCGCAGAAATAAGAAAACCGCCCCGAAGAGCGGTTTGTCAGGGTGAAGCGAAATTACAGTGCTTTCAGAATCGCATCCACGCTGGCTTTGGCGTCGCCAAACAGCATGTGGGTGTTCTCTTTGAAGAACAGCGGGTTCTGCACGCCAGCATAGCCGGTGTTCATGGAGCGTTTGAAGACAATCACGTTCTGCGCCTTCCATACTTCCAGAACCGGCATACCCGCGATTGGGCTGCGCGGATCGTCCTGCGCCGCCGGGTTAACGGTGTCGTTAGCGCCAATGACCAGCACGGTGTCGGTATCGGCGAAATCATCGTTGATCTCGTCCATCTCCAGCACGATGTCGTAAGGCACTTTCGCTTCCGCCAGCAGCACGTTCATGTGGCCTGGCAGACGTCCCGCCACCGGGTGAATACCAAAGCGAACCTTGATCCCACGCGCGCGCAGCTTCTCAGTAATTTCTGCGACCGGATACTGCGCCTGCGCCACCGCCATGCCATAGCCCGGGGTGATAATGACCGAGTGCGAGTTTTTCAGCATCTCTGCGGTATCTTCCGCGCTGATCTCACGGTGCTCACCCACTTCTTCATCAGAACCGGTAGAGGAGCCGTCAGAACCAAATCCCCCGGCGATAACGCTGATAAACGAACGGTTCATCGCCTTACACATGATGTAAGACAGGATCGCACCAGATGAACCCACCAGCGCACCGGTGACGATCAGCAGGTCGTTGCTCAGCATAAAGCCTGCCGCCGCCGCCGCCCAACCGGAGTAGGAGTTCAGCATGGAGACCACCACCGGCATATCCGCACCACCGATAGACGCCACCAGGTGCCAGCCAAATGCCAGCGCGATGAGGGTCATCACCAGTAATGCCAGCACCTGCAGGCCCACGCTTTCGGTACGCACGAAGATGACCATCAGTACAAACGATACCACCAGCGCCGCCAGGTTCAGCTTGTGACGGTTTGGCAGCATCAGCGGTTTAGACGAAATCTTACCGCGCAGTTTGCCGAACGCCACAATTGAGCCGGTGAAGGTCACCGCACCAATAAAGATGCCGAGGAACACTTCGGTCAGGTGAATGTTGACCAGAATCGGTTCCAGACCCGGTTCGTGATACAGGTAGCTGTTGAAGCCCACCAGCACGGCCGCCAGACCCACAAAGCTGTGCAGAATAGCAACCAGCTCCGGCATCTCGGTCATTTCAACGCGTTTCGCCAGGCGAATACCGATCGCGCCGCCGATGATCATCGCCACCAGGATCCACGCTACGTTGCCGGTGTCCGGCCCGAAGATGGTGGCGATCAGCGCAATCGCCATCCCGGCGATACCAAAGTTATTCCCCTGCTGAGACGTTTCGTGTTTGGAAAGCCCCGCCAGACTGAAAATAAACAGGATTGCAGCAACAATGTATGCGGCTGTGACTAATCCTCCAGACATATGCTACCCCTTAGCCTTTACGAAACATTTTCAGCATGCGCTGAGTCACGGTGAAACCACCGAAAATATTGATACTGGCGATCAGCACCGCAATAAAGCTCAGGAAGCTGATCCAGCCGCCGTGACCAATCTGCAGTAACGCCCCGACCACGATAATCCCGGAGATGGCGTTGGTCACCGACATCAGCGGCGTGTGCAACGCGTGGGAGACGTTCCACACCACGTAGTAACCGACCACGCAGGAGAGCGCGAAGACGGTAAAGTGGCCGAGGAACTCTTTCGGCGCGACGTCAGCCAGCCAACCGAACAGGATAATGACCAACGCCATGATGGCGTATTTACGCCATGGAGACGCCGGTTTAGCGGGTTCTTTTGGCTCTGGCGCCGCTTTCGGCGCGGCCTGAGGCTGAGCAGAAACCTGAATCGGCGGTGCCGGCCAGGTGATTTCACCATCACGGACAACGGTAACACCACGCACCACGACATCGTCGAAATCAACGGTGACGTTACCGTCTTTCTCTTTACACAGCAGCTTCAGCAGGTTAACCAGGTTGGTGCCGTACAGCTGAGACGACTGCGTTGGCAGGCGGCCTGGCAGATCGGTATAGCCGATCACCTTCACGCCGTTGGCGGTGGTCGTCACCTGATTAGCAACGGTGTACTCACAGTTACCGCCGTTTTGCGCCGCCAGGTCGACAATCACGCTGCCCGGCTTCATGGAATCCACCATCTCACGGGTGATAAGCTTCGGCGCAGGTTTACCCGGAATCAGCGCGGTGGTCACAATAATGTCGACATCTTTCGCCTGAGCGGCGAAGAGTTCCATTTCGGCTTTGATAAAGGCTTCGGACATGACTTTCGCGTAACCGTCACCGCTGCCCGCTTCTTCCTTGAAGTCCAGCTCAAGGAATTCGGCACCCATACTCTGGACCTGTTCCTTCACCTCCGGACGGGTATCAAATGCGCGCACGATAGCGCCGAGGCTGTTTGCCGCACCGATTGCGGCAAGCCCTGCCACACCCGCACCAATCACCATGACTTTTGCCGGAGGGACTTTCCCCGCCGCGGTGATCTGACCGGTAAAGAAGCGTCCAAATTCGTGAGCCGCTTCCACAATCGCGCGATAACCCGCAATGTTAGCCATGGAGCTTAAGGCATCCAGCGACTGCGCGCGCGAAATACGCGGCACGGAGTCCATCGCCATCACGGTCACGCCACGTGCAGCCAGCTTCTCCATAAGCGCTGGATTTTGCGCAGGCCAGATGAAGCTCACCAGCGTGGTGCCCGGATTCAGCAGCGCAATCTCACTCTCTTCCGGTGCGTTAACCTTCAGAATAACCGGCGACTGCCAGACTTCAGCACCGTCCACCACTTCCGCACCCGCCTGGATAAAGGCCTCGTCATCGAAACTCGCCAGTTTGCCTGCGCCGCTTTCAACCGCGACGGTAAAACCCAGCTTAAGCAGTTGCTCCACCGTTTTCGGTGTTGCCGCTACGCGGGTTTCATTGGCTAACCGTTCTTTTGGTACCCCAATACGCATAGTTTTCCCTTCCATCGGTTTTTGATGATGGTTTGTCGATAAATGCCCGCGGTTTGTATCAATTTTCGCCATTCTCATAGCGATGAGAGATGATTAACCCCGGAAAATAAAACAGTAACAAACTGTCTATAACCTACTGAAAATAGCGCCCGTGATCTACCGCCAGAAAACACTATTTCTTACTTTATCTGTGAAAAATAAGCGATCGGCGTCACTGACAGTGATATTTACCTTAAATTCATCGCCAGAACCGATAAATAGCGCAAGCGAAGCGGTAAAAACATGATATAGCGCCATAAGAGAACAAGTTATTAACATTAAATTAACTTGTAAAAGTCATATGCTTTATCAGTTTTACTTGTCAAACGCCTGTTTTTTCAACATATCACTAAATGTTATCGAATTCGTTAATTCAGTGAGCACAGGCAGTGAAAAATGGCGCAGACAGCGACGGGTTTTAAATGCCATAATCGGGGCCGTCTCAAATTAACAACAATACCAGTACATGGTTTGCGCAAGGCGAAGGATTATTTTTATGAAGCTTAAGAACACACTCCTGGCGTCCGCACTTCTCTGTGCGACCGCCCTGTCTGCGAATGCCGCAACAGAGTTAACGCCAGAGCAAGCGGCAGCGTTAAAACCTTTTGACCATACGGTCATTGTGGGTCGTTATAATTCTATTGGCGATGCCGTCGCCGCCGCATCAAAAGCCGCTGATAAAAACGGGGCGGCCTCGTTTTACGTTGTTGACCAGTCTGATTATGGCAACAGCGGCAACCAGCGCGTAACCATTGCGCTGTATAAAGACAATGCGCCAAAAGCAGACGCACCGAAAAACCGTGTGATTAACGGTATCGTTGAGCTGCCAAAAGATCAGGCAATTGAGCTGGAACCGTACGACACCGTTACCGTTCAGGGCTTCTATCGCAGCCAGCCTGAAGTGAACGATGCCATCACCAAAGCCGCGAAAGAGAAAGGGGCCTACTCGTTCTATATCGTGCGCCAGGTGGATGCTAACCAGGGCGGCAACCAGCGTATTACCGCATTCATCTATAAAGAAGATGCGAAGAAACGCGTTCTGCAGAGCCCGGATGCCATCCCTGCTGACTCCGAGGCGGGTCGCGCGGCGATAGCGAAAGGCGGCGAAGAAGCGAAGAAAGTTGAAATTCCAGGCGTAGCGACGACTGCGGCACCAAGCGCTGAAGTGGGCCGTTTCTTTGAAACGCAATCCACGAAAGGTGGCCGCTATTCCGTGACGCTGCCAGACGGCACCAAAATTGAAGAGCTGAACAAAGCCACTGCTGCACAGATGGTGCCGTTCGACAGCATCAAGTTTACCGGCAACTACGGCAACATGACGGAAGTCTCTTACCAGGTCGCGAAGCGTGCGGCGAAGAAAGGGGCGAAGTATTACCATATCACCCGCCAGTGGCAGGAACGTGGTAACAACGTGACCATCAGCGCCGATCTGTACAAGTAACAAAATCATTGACCAAAGGCGGCGCAATGCCGCCTTTTTTTGTTACTTTTTTCGAATTTCTGCCACACATCATTGCATGCTTTCGTGACACTCCGTAAAATCCCGCGCCTTAGTGTAATCCACCATTTTTATGCGCCGCAGCGAAATAATTATTCTGGATTGGGACTTTTCATAACAGGAAGCCAATGGAAAAGAAACTTGGCCTGAGTGCTCTGACTGCACTCGTTTTAAGCTCAATGCTGGGTGCGGGCGTATTCAGTTTACCGCAGAACATGGCTGCCGTCGCAAGCCCCGCCGCGTTACTCATCGGCTGGGGGATTACCGGCGTCGGGATATTGCTGCTGGCGTTCGCCATGCTGCTGCTCACCCGCATTCGCCCCGATCTGGACGGCGGTATTTTCACCTATGCGCGTGAAGGATTTGGCGAGCTGATCGGCTTCTGCTCCGCCTGGGGCTACTGGCTGTGCGCGGTGATCGCCAACGTCTCCTATCTGGTGATCGTTTTCTCAGCGCTCAGCTTCTTTACCGATACGCCTGAACTGCGTCTGTTTGGTGACGGCAATACCTGGCAGTCAATTGTCGGTGCCTCGGTGCTGCTCTGGGTAGTTCACTGGCTGATTTTGCGCGGCGTCCAGACTGCCGCCAGCATCAACCTGGTGGCAACGCTGGCGAAACTGGTGCCGCTCGGCCTGTTTATCGTACTGGCCTTTATTGCGTTTCGTCTTGATGTGTTTACGCTTGATTTCAGCGGCATTGCGCTGGGCGTTCCGGTCTGGGAGCAGGTGAAAAACACGATGCTGATCACCCTGTGGGTATTCATCGGTGTTGAGGGGGCAGTCGTGGTCTCTGCCCGCGCGCGCAACAAACGTGATGTGGGCCGTGCCACGCTGCTGGCCGTCCTGGCGGCGCTGGGCGTGTATCTGCTGGTAACGCTGCTGTCGCTGGGCGTGGTGGCGCGTCCTGAACTGGCCGAAATGCGTAACCCGTCAATGGCCGGGCTGATGGTGAAAATGCTTGGCCCGTGGGGTGACGTTGTGATTGCCGCGGGATTGATCGTCTCCGTCTGTGGCGCGTACCTGAGCTGGACCATCATGGCGGCTGAAGTGCCGTTCCTGGCCGCGACGCACAAAGCGTTTCCACGCCTGTTTGCCCGTCAAAACCAAAATAATGCCCCTTCAGCGTCTCTCTGGCTGACCAATATTAGCGTTCAGGTCTGTCTGGTGCTGATCTGGCTCACAGGTTCAGACTATAACACCCTGCTGACCATCGCCTCAGAGATGATTCTGGTACCCTATTTCTTAGTGGGCGCGTATTTGTTAAAAATCGCCACGCGTCCGGCGCATTATATCGTGGGTATCGGGGCCTGTATTTACGGTCTGTGGTTGTTGTATGCTTCCGGGCCTATGCATCTGCTGCTGTCGGTAGTGCTGTATGCGCCGGGTCTGCTGGTGTTTATCTACGCCCGCCGCACGCATCAGCTGGAGAACGCGCTGAGACGGCGTGAGATGGCCTTAATCGGACTGTTACTGGTTGCTGCCGTTCCGGCAACCTGGATGTTAATGGGATAGCCCTCGTCTTTCCCATTGTTGAACTGTAAAGGAGAATACGATGGGAAATACACCGCTTCGCCCAATACTGATCACGGGTGGAGGCCGCCGTATCGGCCTCGCCCTCGCCCATCATTTTCTCAACCTTCGCCATCCGGTCATTGTCAGTTACCGTACGGAATACCCGTCAATTGAGGGTTTGCGCAAAGCCGGAGCCGTCTGTATTCAGGCCGATTTTTCCACTGATGAGGGCATTCTGGCCTTTGCGGAGAAAGTGAAAGCCACCACCACGGGGTTGCGCGCCGTGATCCATAACGCCAGCGCCTGGCGGGCCGAGAAACCCGGCACGTCACTCAGCGAAACGCTCTCCGCGATGCTGCAGATCCACGTCAATGCCCCTTATCTGCTTAACCACGCCCTGCAGGATCTGCTGCGTGGCCATGGTCATGCTGCGGGGGACATTATTCACTTCACCGACTATGTAGTGGAACGCGGCAGCGACAAGCACATCGCCTATGCGGCCAGTAAAGCCGCGCTGGATAACATGACGCGTTCGTTCGCCCGCAAGCTCGCGCCTGAGGTGAAGGTGAATGCCATCGCTCCGGCGATGATTTTATTTAATGAAAACGATGATGCGGAGTATCGCCAGCAGGCGCTCAATAAGTCGCTCATGAAAATAGCCCCAGGCGAGAAAGAGGTGATCGACCTTGTGGATTACCTGCTCACCAGTTGCTATGTCACCGGCAGAACCTTTGCCGTGGACGGCGGCCGCCCGTTACGCTAGTGAAAGCGGCTCCAGAAGAAAATTAACACCCAGGCGCTGAGCCCCCAGCAAACCACTGCCCCGCCCAGCGCCAGGGGAAGCCGTAGAAAACCGGTGAAATACCATAACGAAAGCAGGTAGAGAAAATAGGGGATGATAGACCACATACCAAACACAATGGTGGTGCGTAGCGCCTCGGTTCCCCTTTCAGACGCCACAATATAATGGGCAATAAGCGCAAAGGTCGGGAACAACGGGATCAGCCCGGCAATATAGTAGTTTTTGGTTTTTGCCAGAATGCCTATCAGTAACACCACCAGCGCTCCCAGCGCCGCTTTGATCACCAGCCCCATACTTTTTCCTATAACAATCAAATAACAATATGAGCCAGAATAACGGAAGCGGCGTTAATTTTGAAAGATTAATGGAAGGTTAAGGTTCCGCGGTGTATGTTGGCTTTTTTCACGAAAACAGACGTTGTATGAATAAGATTGTTTATGTTGAAGACGAACCCGAAGTCGGGCAGTTGATCGCCGCCTATCTGGGCAAACATGATATGGACGTCATTGTTGAGCCTCGCGGCGATCGGGCCGAAGAGGTGGTCGTCCGTGAAAACCCGGACCTGGTGCTGCTGGATATCATGTTGCCTGGCAAAGACGGCATGACCCTCTGCCGCGACCTGCGCGCCCGCTGGGAAGGTCCTATCGTGTTGCTCACCTCTCTGGACAGCGATATGAACCATATCCTGTCGCTGGAGATGGGTGCCAACGATTACATTCTGAAAACCACACCGCCTGCCGTTCTGCTTGCCCGTCTGCGCCTGCATTTGCGCCAGCACGCAAGTGTCGAACGCGAATCGCCCGCCCCCTCTCTGACGCCGCACAAAGCGATGCGTTTTGGTACGCTGTCTATCGATCCGATCAACCGCCAGGTGCTGCTTTCCGGCGAGCTTATCGCCCTCTCCACCGCCGATTTTGACCTGCTGTGGGAACTGGCAACGCATGCCGGGCAAATCATGGACCGTGACGCGCTGCTGAAAAACCTGCGTGGCGTGAGCTATGACGGCATGGACCGCAGCGTCGACGTTGCGATTTCGCGCCTGCGCAAAAAGTTGCAGGATAATGCCACCGAGCCCTACCGCATTAAAACCGTGCGTAACAAAGGTTATCTGTTTGCCCCGCACGCCTGGGAAACCTGATTACGCTCACCGGCTAACCAAACATGCTCGAAATGAAGGCATTACACCGCGATGCCTTCTCTTTCTCGCGTTTAATTACCCGTTTGCGCAACAAATACTTGCTAAGCACGCTATCTAATCCATAATTAAAGTTCAATTGTCTCTTCTTCAGGCCGCACCGGCCCCGCTACCTGCTCACACCTGTTCCGCACATTCCCTCCCATGAAATCTTGAAATGAGGATTTAAGCCTATGAAATATGTATAGCTACCATGAAGTAGAAGCCATCAAAACCAATCTTGAATGGATTGTTAATCAGCTAACCTTTAAGCAATCCTCCCCCTCAGGTACCGACCTAAAAGCGCTCTTTGACCTGCTGGAACTGATTCAGTCTTACGAAATGCTCCTGGACTTAATCAGGGACTTCGGAACGGATGTGATTGATGCGCACATTGCGGAAGGCCTGGCCGTTACGGAAAAACTCATCGCCAAGGTTAAAAGAAGTGCGCATGCAATGTAAGAGGCGTCACAGACATGAAAACAGGTGAGGTTTTTCATGTATATTCTGCCTATCGCGTTTTTCCGGTGAGATGGAATGAAAAAGCTGTTTGTGCAGTTTTATCTTTTACTGTTTGTCTGCTTCCTGGTCATGACCATGCTGGTCGGGCTGGTCTATAAATTTACCGCCGAACGTGCGGGCAGGCAGTCGCTGGACGATTTGATGAAAAGCTCGCTGTATCTGATGCGGAGCGAACTCAGAGAGATCCCGCCGCACGACTGGGCGAACACCCTCAAAGAACTCGATCTGAACCTGTCATTTGATTTACGCATCGAGCCATTAAAAGATTTCGAGTTAGATCCGCCCGCAATGCAGCGCCTGCGCGATGGCGATATCGTGGCGCTGGATGAGAAATACACCTTTATCCAGCGTATTCCGCGCAGCCATTATGTGCTGGCTGTCGGGCCGGTTCCTTATCTCTATTATCTTCACCAGATGCGCCTGCTGGACATGGCGTTGATGGCCTTTATCGCCATTTCGCTCGCGTTTCCGGTCTTTATCTGGATGCGTCCCCACTGGCAGGACATGCTGAAGCTGGAATCCGCCGCACAGCGTTTTGGCGAGGGGCATTTCACCGAGCGCATTCACTTCGACAGCGGTTCCAGCTTTGAACGGCTGGGCGTGGCCTTTAACCAGATGGCCGATAACATCAATGCCCTGATCGCCAGTAAAAAACAGCTAATCGACGGTATTGCCCACGAGCTGCGCACGCCACTGGTTCGCCTGCGTTATCGTCTGGAGATGAGCGAGAATCTGACAGAAGCGGAGTCACTCGCACTAAACCGCGATATTGGTCAGCTTGAAGCGCTGATTGAAGAGCTGCTCACCTACGCGCGCCTCGACCGCCCACAAAACGAGCTGAACCTCAGTACGCCAGATCTGCCCGCCTGGCTGCAAACCCATATTGATGATGTTCAGAGCGTGAACCCGCAACGCACGCTGTTGACGCGCGTCACGCCCGGCGATTACGGCGCGCTCGATATGCGGCTGATGGAGCGCGTGCTTGATAACCTGCTGAACAACGCCATGCGCTACAGCGAAAGTACGCTACAGATTGGACTGGATTTGCAGGGTAACCAGGCAAGCCTGACAGTTGAAGACGATGGACCGGGAATTGCACCGGAAGCACGCGAAACCGTATTTGAACCGTTTGTCCGCCTCGATCCCAGCCGCGATCGCGCCACCGGCGGGTGCGGACTGGGGCTGGCCATTGTTTACTCTATCGCGCAGGCCATGGGCGGCACGGTGCATTGTGAGGAGAGCGAACTCGGCGGCGCACGCTTCTGCTTTAACTGGCCGGTGTACCATAACATCGCCCTTCCCGTCCCTGTCTGACCTTAACCGCACGCTGGCCTGACCCGGCGTGCTGTGCTATATGATAAGTATGTTGTAACTAATGAGAGTGCTTATGGCAACCTACGATCTCATCGAACGGCTGAACAGCACGTTCCGCGAAATAGAACACGAATTGCTAACGCTGACCGCGCGTTTACAAACCTGCCGCCTGCTGGCCGCGCGCGTCTTTACCCTGCCCGATATCGCCAAAGGCGCGGAGCACGATCCGCTCGACGCCATTGAGGTGAAGCAGCATATCGGCAGCGCCGCGCTTGAGCTGGCCCTGAAGCACTACCGCCACCTTTTTATTCAGCAGCAGTCGGAACAGCGCAGCAGCAAGGCGGCGGTGCGCCTGCCGGGCGTGCTCTGCCTGCAAACCGATGCCACCACGCGCGAGGCGCTGGAAAACCAGATTGCGCATATCAACGCCCTGAAAGCAACGTTTGAGAAGATAGTGACCGAAGAGTCCGGCCTCGCTCCGGCCGCCCGGTTTGAGTGGGTGCACCGCCAGCTTCCGGGATTAATTACCCTTAATGCCTACCGCACGCTGACCGTACTGCGTCACCCTGCCACGCTACGCTTCGGCTGGGCGAATAAGCACATCATTAAAAACTTCACCCGGGATGAGGTGCTGGCGCAGCTGGAAAAAAGTCTTAAGGCACCGCGTACCGTTGCACCGTGGTCGCGTGAACAGTGGATTGAGCGTCTGGAGCAGGAGTATCACAGCATCGCCTCGTTACCGGCGGATACGCGCCTCAAAATTAAGCGTCCGGTAAAGGTGCAGCCTATCGCTCGCGTCTGGTATTCCGGTCAGCAAAAACAGGTACAATATGCCTGCCCGACGCCGCTGATTGCGCTTTATGATGCCGATCAGGGCGCCATCGTGCCGGATATTGGTGAGCTGCTGAATTACGACGCTGAAAATGTTCAGCACCGTTATCGGCCTCAGGCGCAGCCGCTACAGCTGATTATTCCGCGGCTGCACCTGTATGTGGCGGGATGATTATTTCAGACTGCCGACCATCGCTTCCGGGCGAACCCAGGCGTCAAATTCCGCCTCCGTTAGATAACCCAGCGCCAGAGCGGCAGCTTTCAGCGTTAGCCCCTCTTTGTGCGCCTTTTTGGCGATCTCGGCGGCCTTGTCGTAACCGATATGGGTATTGAGTGCGGTGACCAGCATCAGAGACTCATTCAGCAGCTGGCTGATGCGCTCGCGGTTTGGCTCTATGCCCACCGCACAATGCGCGTTAAAGCTCTCCATCCCGTCGGCCAGCAGACGAACAGATTGCAGCACGTTGTGAATCACCATCGGACGATAGACGTTCAGCTCGAAGTTGCCGGACGCGCCGCCCAGGTTAACCGCCACGTCGTTGCCCATCACCTGACAGCAGAGCATGGTCATGGCTTCGCACTGGGTCGGGTTGACTTTACCCGGCATGATAGAGCTGCCCGGCTCGTTTTCCGGAATGCTGATTTCACCGATACCGCAGCGCGGCCCTGAGGCCAGCCAGCGGACGTCGTTGGCAATTTTCATCAGCGAAGCCGCCAGACCTTTCAGCGCGCCATGGGTGTGAACCAGCGCATCGCAGGTCGCCAGCGCTTCGAATTTATTGGGCGCCGTGACGAATGGCTGGCCGGTAATGGCCGCAAGCTCCTTCGCCACGCGCACCGCGTACTCAGGATGCGTATTTAACCCGGTACCGACCGCCGTGCCACCGAGCGCCAGCTCCGCCAGATGGGGCAAGCTGTTCTCGATATGCTTCAGGTTATGTTCCAGCATCGCCACCCAGCCGGAAATCTCCTGACCGAGCGTCAGTGGCGTAGCGTCCTGAAGGTGAGTACGGCCAATTTTAACGATGTTGCGGAAGGCCTGCGCTTTCTCGTTGAGCGTGGTTTTGAGCACGTTGAGCTGCGGAATAAGCTGCTCGCGGATCGCGATCACCGCCGCTACGTGCATCGCCGTCGGGAAGACGTCGTTGGAACTCTGGCTTTTGTTAACGTCATCGTTCGGGTGGATCTTACGCTCCATGCCGCGCACGCCGCCCAGCAGTTCACTTGCCCGGTTCGCCAGCACTTCGTTCATGTTCATGTTGCTTTGGGTACCGGAACCGGTTTGCCAGATGGCGAGGGGAAATTCGTCGGGATGTTTACCGGCCAGCACTTCGTCGGCGGCATTAATGATCGCGGTGGCTTTATCTGCGCCCAGCAGGCCTAAATCCTGATTTACTTTTGCCGCTGCACGTTTGGTGAGTGCCAACGCCTGAATCAGCGAGACGGGCATTTTTTCGGTCGAAATACGGAAGTGCTCCAGCGAACGCTGGGTTTGCGCACCCCATAGCTTGTCAGCCGGAACCTCGATTGCGCCCATAGAGTCTTTCTCATGGCGTACCGTTGTCATTACTTTCTCCTTGATAACACTGTCGGGATTGCTCACATGCTTAAGAGATAAGTATTGATGACTTCTGAGAAACGATATGGCGCTTTGTGCGCTCTTTTTGGATTCGGGTGGCGCTAACGCCACCCGACAAGGTTTTAACTTACTTCACACACGCTGAACACTGGGACGACTGGATTTGCTTGAAGAAGTCGTTACCTTTGTCATCCACCAGGATAAACGCCGGGAAATCTTCCACTTCAATTTTCCAGATGGCTTCCATACCCAGTTCCGGGTATTCCACGCATTCCAGGCTCTTGATACTGCCCTGCGCAAGGACCGCCGCCGGGCCGCCGATGCTGCCAAGGTAGAAACCGCCATGCTTATGGCATGCGTCCGTTACCTGCTGGCTACGGTTGCCTTTTGCCAGCATGATCATGCTGCCGCCGTTGGCCTGCAGCTGGTCAACGTAGGAGTCCATACGGCCCGCCGTGGTAGGACCTAACGAGCCGGAAGCATAGCCTTCAGGCGTTTTGGCCGGTCCTGCGTAGTAGATCGGGTGATCTTTAATGTACTGCGGCAGCCCTTCACCGTTATCCAGACGCTCTTTCAGCTTCGCGTGCGCAATGTCACGGCCGACGATAATAGTGCCGTTCAGAGAGAGGCGAGTCGACACCGGGTACTGAGAAAGCTGGGCCAGGATCTCTTTCATCGGACGGTTAAGGTCAACGCGAACCGCTTCCCCCTCACCCGCTTTACGCAGTTCTTCCGGGATGTATTTGCCTGGGTTGTTTTCCAGTTTTTCGATCCAGATGCCTTCGCGGTTGATCTTCGCCTTGATGTTGCGATCCGCAGAGCAGGAAACGCCCATGCCGACCGGGCAGGATGCACCGTGACGCGGCAGACGGATCACGCGCACGTCGTGAGCAAAGTATTTACCGCCAAACTGTGCGCCGAGCCCCAGGTTACGCGCTTCTTCCAGTAGCTCCTGCTCAAGCTGCACGTCGCGGAATGCCTGGCCGTGTTCATTACCTTCCGTTGGCAGACCGTCATAGTATTTGGTTGAGGCCAGTTTGACGGTTTTCAGCGTGCTCTCAGCCGAGGTACCGCCAATCACAAACGCGATGTGGTACGGCGGGCATGCAGCCGTACCGAGAGTACGCATTTTCTCGACCAGGTAGTTCTTCAGCTTGCCCGGGGTGAGCAGCGCTTTGGTTTCCTGGTAGAGATAGGTTTTGTTGGCCGAACCGCCGCCTTTGGCGATGCAGAGGAATTTGTACTCATCACCGTCGACGCTGTAGAGATCTATCTGTGCGGGCAGGTTGGTGCCGGTGTTGACCTCTTTGTACATATCCAGCGCCGCGTTTTGCGAGTAGCGCAGGTTATCTTCGGTATAGGTGTTGTAAACACCGTGGGCCAGCGCCGCTTCATCACCGCCGCCGGTCCAGACGCGCTGGCCTTTTTTACCAACGATAATCGCCGTGCCGGTGTCCTGACAGGTTGGCAGAATGCCTTTCGCCGCGATATCGGAGTTACGCAGGAACTGCAGGGCAACGTATTTATCGTTCTCGCTGGCTTCCGGGTCGCTCAGAATATCGGCTACCTGCTGCTGATGCGCAGGACGGAGCATAAACGAGGCGTCGTGGAAAGCGTGCTGCGCCAGCAGCGTTAGCGCCTGCGGATCCACCTTAAGGATCTCTTGTCCTTCAAACTCAGAAACGGAGACGTGATCGCGGGTTAACAGGTAATACTCGGTCTGATCCTTACTGAGGGGGAAAGGATCCTGATAATGGAAGGGTTTATTCGACATTGTTCTCTCACTTACTGCTTCGGTCTGTTTATTCAGGGCAGATGTTCCGCTGCCCGGCTTAAAAGCGAGTCAGCTTATCCTACACAATTTTTTAACAAAAACTGAGACTAGTACGACTTTTTACATCCACAGGTTACTTCCATGTGGTTTATTGCTTTAATACCCGGAGTTAATTCCACAATTGAATCAGGGCTTGATAATGCAAAAACTCATTAACTCAGTGCAAAACTACGCCTGGGGAAGTAAAACTGCGTTAACGGATCTCTACGGTATCGCTAACCCCAACAACCTGCCGATGGCAGAGCTGTGGATGGGGGCACACCCAAAGAGCAGCTCAAAAATTGCAGACGCCAGCGGCCAGGTACGCAGCCTGCGTGACGTGATCGATGCCGATAAATCCGCGCTGTTGGGCGACAACGTTGCTCAGCGCTTCGGTGAACTGCCGTTCCTGTTTAAAGTCCTGTGTGCCGACCAGCCGCTCTCCATCCAGGTTCACCCGAACAAAAAAGCCTCTGAAATCGGCTTTGCGAAAGAGAACGCGGCGGGTATCCCGTTAGATGCTGCCGAGCGTAACTACAAAGATCCGAATCACAAGCCGGAACTGGTCTTTGCGCTGACCCCGTTCCTGGCGATGAACGCATTCCGCGAATTTTCCGAGATCGTTTCCCTGCTGCAACCGGTCGCGGGTGCTAACAAGGCTATCGCCCACTTCCTTGAAAACCCGAATGCCGACGCGCTGAGCCAGCTGTTTGCCAGCCTGCTGAATATGCAGGGTGAAGAGAAATCTCACGCGCTGGCGGTTCTGAAAGCGACGCTGGACAGCCAGCACGGTGAACCGTGGGAAACCATCCGTCTGATTTCCGCGTTCTACCCGGACGACAGCGGCCTGTTCTCTCCCCTGCTGCTGAACGTGGTGAAACTGAACCCGGGCGAAGCGATGTTCCTGTTCGCGGAAACCCCGCACGCCTACCTGCAGGGCGTGGCGCTGGAGGTGATGGCCAACTCCGATAACGTGCTGCGCGCGGGCCTGACGCCGAAATATATCGATATTCCTGAGCTGGTTGCCAACGTGAAGTTTGTGGCAAAACCGGCAGGTGAGCTGCTCACCCAGCCTGTCAAAACAGGTGCAGAGCTGGACTTCCCGATCCCGGTGGACGATTTTGCCTTCTCCCTGCACGACCTGAGCCCGACCGAAACCACCATTGCGCAGGAGAGTGCAGCAATCCTGTTCTGTGTCGAAGGCGAAGCCACGCTGCACAAAGGTGAACAGCGTCTGGTACTTAAGCCCGGTGAGTCAGCGTTCGTTGCAGCGAATGAGTCTCCGGTTAGCGTAAGCGGCACCGGTCGCCTGGCGCGCGTTTTCAATAAGCTTTAAGCACTTACTGAATTTTTTAACAACTCTTGCTAAGCTAGTTGCAGGCTTAATATCTCCGGGCGGTTTTTACCGCCTGGTTTCATTTTAGGGATAGTCGCAATGAAAAAATCGGTCGTAGCGGTTGGAGTGATTGTAGCGTTAGGCGTGGTCTGGACGGGTGCCTCCTGGTTTACCGGGAAACAGCTGGAAGGCCGTCTGGCTGAGATGGTGGCACAGGCTAATGGAGAGATTAAGCGCAGCGCGCCGGAAGCAGGTCTGGAACTGAGCTATCAGAACTATCAGCGCGGCGTGTTCACCAGCCATATGCAGCTGGTGGTGAAGCCAGTGGCCGGTAATGAAAACGGCTGGCTGAAGCCAGGCCAGAGCGTGGTGCTGGATGAAGTGGTCAGCCACGGTCCGCTCCCGCTGGCACAGTTGAAATCGTTTAATCTGATACCGTCCATGGCATCAGTTCACACCGTGCTGGTGAATAACGACGTCACTAAACCGTTGTTTGACCTGGCAAAGAATGAATCCCCTTTCGACATTAACACCCGCATCAGCTACTCCGGTGATACCAGTTCCGATATTGCCCTAAAAGCGCTGAACTATGAGAAAGAGAATGAGAAAGTCGCCTTCAGCGGCGGCAATTTCAAAGTCGACGCGGATCGGGATGGCAATGTCTTCTCCCTGACGGGTGAAGCGGAAAGCGGCCTGGTCAACGCCGTAAACGAATACAACCAAAAAGTTCAGCTCACCTTCAATAAGCTGAAGGCCGACGGCAACAGCCGTATGACCGATTTTAAAGAGCGTATCGGCGATCAGACGCTCTCCGTTGATAAGATTGCTATCGCGATTGAAGGTAAAGAGATGGCTGTGCTGGAAGGCATGGACGTCAACGGCAAATCCGACGTTTCCAAAGACGGGAAAAGCATCAACACCCAGCTGGACTACACGCTGAAAAGCCTGAAGGTACAGAACCAGGATCTGGGCACCGGCAAACTCTCGCTGAAGATCGGCAATATCGACGGCCAGGCGTGGCATGAATTTAGCCAGAAATACAGCAAAGAGAGCCAGGCGTTGCTGACCAATACCGCCCTGCAACAGAACCCGGAAGCGTATCAGCAGCAGGCGATGGCGGTGCTGTTCAACAACCTGCCGATCCTGCTGAAAGGCGAGCCGGTGGTAACCGTTGCACCGCTGAGCTGGAAAAACAGCAAAGGCGAAACCAACTTCAACCTGTCTCTGTTCCTGAAAGATCCGGCAACCGCAACGGGTGAACCGCAGACGCTGGCGCAGGAAGTGGATCGCAGCGTGAAGTCCCTCGACAGCAAGCTGACTATCCCGATGGATATGGCAACCGAGTTTATGACCCAGATTGCGAAGCTGGAAGGCTACGGCGACGAAGACGCCGGTAAACTGGCGAACCAGCAGGTGAAAGGCCTGGCGGCGATGGGCCAGATGTTCCGCATCACGAAGGTGGAAAACAATACCATCTCCACCAGCCTGCAGTACACCAATGGTCAGGTTACGCTCAACGGCGACAAAATGCCGCTGGAAGACTTCGTCGGCATGTTTGGTATGCCGACGCTGGGGATGCCGGAACCGGCTGAACCCGCAGCGCCAGCCGAACCGGCGGCACCGCAGCAGTAAACGTCAAAACCCCTCTCATGAGGGGTTTTTTATTGCCGGGTGGCGCTGACGCTTACCCGGCCTACGATCGGGGGTCGTTGCCGCCGGGCGATGTGCAGAGGCGTCTATTTCACGGTGACCAGGCGCGCCGCCACAATCTGGTGCCCGGCCTGGACATCCGTATTCTCGATGCGCTGCATGATTCTGTCCGCCAGCGTATAACCCATCTCCCGCGCGGGAGTGGTGGCCCAGACGATCGGCAGGTCATCCAGCGCGTTTTCACCGACGTCGGCGAACGCCCCCAGCGAGACCTGATGGCCAAAGAAAGTTTCCACCCCGCCCTCACCGCTCTGCCGCCCGGCGCGGATCAGGCCAAACCAGGCCCCCATAGCAATCACATCGTTGTAGCAAATCACGGCGCTGATCGTCGGGTTGCTTCGCAACAGCGCATTTATCGCTTCAGCCGCTTTCTTCTGGCTGGACTCACATTCAACAACCCATTCACTGTGGAACGGCAAACCGTATTTGATCAACGTCGCGCAGTAGCCGCCGACCCGTTCGGCGCGGGTCAGGGACGAACTTTTACCCCCCAGCCAGGCAATGCGCTGATGACCGCGACGAATAAGATGCTCGGTCAACATTTGCGCGGCCTGCATGTTATCCGGGCGCAGCGTATCCGCTTCGTCCAGGTAGCTGGCGCGCGAAGCAAAGACCAGCGGCACGCCTTTTTCGGCGGCACGCTCGCACAGTTCGCTACCCACGCCCGACGCCCCGGCGACGATCACCCCGTCCACGCCCTGGTTGAGCAGCATATCCAGCCGGGAAAGGAGCTGATCGGCTTCGCGTCCGCCGTGCAGCAGAAAGACCATCCGCCCCTGCGCTTCAAGCGCTTCGGTTAACCCGGCGGTCAATTCTGCATAAAACGGAGACGTCAGATCCCGGACAATCAGGCCAATCACCCCGCTTTGTCCACCGCGCAGCGCCGACGCCTGGCGGTTACGCACAAAGCCTAATTGTTCAACCGCCTCGTTAACTCGCTGCCCGGTGGCAGGCGAGATGCGCCCTTTTCCGCTCAGCACCAGAGAAACGGTACTGACGGAGACCCCCGCCGCCAGCGCGACATCGTTGATGGTGATTTTTTTCGCTACAGCCATGTGTCGGCGTGACTCCCTGAAATGAGATCGGTAAAACGTTTTATCAATACGTTATCTTTATACTACCAGTCAAAGCCTGAGAATGTGATTTAGCGCGCACTAAACTTTGATAAAACGTTTTATCTTCTCGCAGCATTGAAGCAGATAAACTGATTTTAACAATAAAGGAGTCGTTTTATGACGGCGAAAGCAGCACAAAAAATATCGCTGTGGGAGTTTTTCCAGCAATTGGGTAAAACCTTTATGCTGCCCGTGGCACTCCTCTCGTTCTGTGGGATCATGCTCGGGATCGGTAGCTCACTGAGCAGTAAAGACGTCATTACCCTGATCCCGTTCCTCGGTACCCCCGTACTGCAGGCGATCTTCATCTGGATGAGTAAAGTCGGCTCCTTCGCATTTAGCTTCCTGCCTGTGATGTTCTGTATCGCTATCCCGCTGGGTCTGGCGCGCGAGAACAAAGGTGTGGCGGCGTTTGCCGGTTTTGTGGGTTACGCAGTGATGAACCTGGCGGTTAACTTCTGGCTGACCGCGAAAGGTATTCTGCCGACCACCGACGCTGCCGTGCTGAAAGCCAATAACATTCAGAGCGTGATTGGTATCCAGTCGATTGATACCGGGATCCTCGGCGCGGTGATCGCCGGGGTGATTATCTGGATGCTGCACGAGCGCTTCCACAATATTCGCCTGCCGGATGCCCTGGCCTTCTTCGGCGGTACCCGCTTTGTACCAATTATTACCCTGGTGGTGATGGGTCTGTTTGGTTTGATCATTCCGCTGATCTGGCCAGTCTTTGCGATGGGCATCAACGGTATTGGCCGCATCATTAACGGCGCGGGCGATTTTGGTCCGATGATCTTCGGTACCGGTGAGCGTCTGCTGCTGCCGTTTGGCCTGCAGCATATCCTGGTCGCCCTGATTCGCTTCACCGAAGCGGGCGGAACCATGGAGGTGTGCGGTCACGATGTGAGCGGCGCGCTGACCATCTTCCAGGCGCAGCTGAGCTGCCCGACCACTCATGGCTTCTCTGAAAGCGCCACCCGCTTCCTGTCTCAGGGTAAAATGCCAGCCTTCCTTGGCGGCCTGCCGGGTGCGGCACTGGCGATGTACCACTGCGCGCGTCCGGAAAACCGCCATAAAATTAAAGGGCTGCTGATCTCCGGCGTGATCGCCTGCGTCGTCGGCGGGACCACTGAGCCTATCGAATTCCTGTTCCTGTTTGTTGCGCCGGTGCTGTATCTCATCCACGCCGTGCTGACCGGTCTGGGCTTTACCGTCATGGCGGTGCTGGGCGTCACTATCGGTAATACCGACGGCAACGTGATTGACTTCGTGGTGTTCGGTATCCTGCATGGTCTTTCCACCAAGTGGTATCTGGTACCGGTCGTGGCGGCCATCTGGTTTGCGGTGTACTACGGCATCTTCCGCTTCGCCATTACCCGCTTCAACCTGAAAACGCCAGGCCGTGATGTTGAAACAGCCACCAGCGTCGAACAGGCGGTTGCAGGAACCGTGGGCAAATCCGGCTATAACACCCCTGCCATTCTGGCGGCGCTGGGCGGTGCGGATAACATTACCTCGCTGGATAACTGCATTACCCGCCTGCGTTTGTCGGTGGCGGATATGTCAAAAGTGGACACCAACGCCCTGAAAGCCAACCGGGCGATCGGCGTGGTACAGTTAAATCAGCACAATTTGCAGGTGGTTATCGGCCCGCAGGTACAGTCGGTGAAAGATGAGCTGGCAACCCTGATGCGAACAGTAGAAGCCTGATGCCCCGCCCCCTCGCTCTGAGGGGGTTTTACTTTAAGGACTCACGTGATGTTTGATTTCTCTACCGTCGTGGATCGTCACGGCACCTGGTGTACACAGTGGGACTACGTCGCCGACCGTTTTGGCGCGCCCGACCTGCTGCCCTTCACCATCTCGGATATGGATTTCGCCACCGCCCCCTGCATTACTGACGCGCTGCATCAGCGCATCAACCACGGCGTGTTTGGCTACAGCCGCTGGAAAAACGATGAATTTCTCGCCGCCGTCGCGCACTGGTTCCGCCAGCGCTTTAACAGCCACATTGATACCGAAACCATCGTGTATGGCCCTTCCGTCATCTACATGGTGTCCGAGCTGATTCGTCTCTGGTCCGCTCCTGGCGACGGCGTGGTGGTGCACACCCCGGCATACGATGCGTTTTACAAAGCCATTGAAGGCAATGGGCGTCATGTGGTGCCGGTTGAGATGGAAAAGCATGCTTCTGGCTGGCTGGGCAATATGGCCGCTCTGGAAGCGGCACTGGCGAAACCGGAAAATAGAATCCTGCTCCTGTGCAGCCCGCAAAACCCAACCGGTAAGGTCTGGACCCGCGAAGAATTGACCCACATGGCAGAGTTGTGCGCGCGCCATAACGTTGCGGTCATCAGCGATGAAATTCATATGGATATGGTGTGGGGTGCGCATCGTCACACGCCGTGGAATGAGGTGGCGCGCGGCAAATGGGCGCTGCTAACCTCCGGCTCGAAAAGCTTTAATATTCCGGCGCTGACGGGCGCTTACGGCCTGATAGGTGAAGAAGAGAGTCGTAACGGCTATCTCGGCGCCTTAAAAGGCCGGGACGGACTCTCTTCCCCCTCCGTACTGGCACTAACGGCGCATATCGCCGCCTACCAGCAGGGAGAGCCGTGGCTGGATGCCCTAAGGCACTATCTCGAAGAAAATCTGCTGTATATCGCGCAGGAATTAAACAGTGCTTTTCCGAAACTGAACTGGCAGCCGCCGGAGGCCACCTATCTGGCCTGGGTTGATCTGCGCCCGCTAAATATTGATGACCGCGCGCTACAAAAAGTACTGATTGAGCACCAAAAAGTGGCCATCATGCCGGGATATACCTACGGAAACGAAGGTAACGGTTTCGTGCGCCTGAACGCAGGCTGCCCGCGCAGCAAGCTGGAACAAGGGGTGAAACGCCTCATTGCCGGGATTAACACGCTCGTGTAATCAGTTTGCGCAACGGAATATTCCCTTGCGCAAATAGCTTTTTACCCCGTTTTGTTTTTATAATATGGCGCACTTTAACCAGAAAAGAGTGCGACCATGATTGATACACGCCTGCCTTTAACTGATATTCATCGTCACCTTGACGGTAACATTCGTGCCCAAACCATCCTCGATCTTGGCCGCCAGTACAATTTAACGCTTCCCGCTCAAACGCTGGAGTCATTGATCCCGCACGTTCAGGTCACCTCAAATGAACCTGACCTCGTCAGCTTCCTGAGCAAACTCGACTGGGGCGTGAAGATGCTGGCCTCGCTGGATGCCTGCCGCCGCGTGGCGTTTGAGAACATTGAAGATGCGGCCCGTAACGGCCTGCACTACGTTGAGCTGCGCTTCTCGCCGGGCTATATGGCGATGACCCACAACCTGCCCGTTGCAGGCGTGGTGGAAGCCGTGATTGAAGGCGTCCGCCAGGGCTGTGAAACCTTCGATGTCCAGGCCCGTCTGATTGGTATTATGAGCCGTACGTTTGGCGAAGCGGCCTGCCTGCAGGAGCTGGAGGCGCTGCTGGCCCATCGCGATGCCATCACTGCCGTCGATCTCGCCGGTGATGAACTGGGCTTCCCGGGCAGCCTGTTCCTCTCTCACTTCAACCGCGCACGCGATGCCGGCTGGCACATTACCGTTCATGCGGGTGAAGCGGCAGGTCCGGAAAGTATCTGGCAGGCCATTCGTGAGCTCGGCGCCGAGCGTATCGGTCACGGCGTGAAGGCGGTAGAAGATCGCGCCCTGATGGATTTCCTCGCAGAACAGCGTATCGGGATTGAATCGTGCCTGACGTCCAATATTCAGACCAGCACCGTGGCAACGCTCGCGCAGCACCCGCTGAAAACCTTCCTGGAACACGGCGTGCTGGCCTCGCTGAACACTGACGATCCGGCGGTACAGGGCGTGGATATCATCCACGAATACAATAACGCCGCACCGCAGGCGGGTCTGAGCCGCGAGCAGATCCGTCAGGCGCAGATCAACGGTCTGGAAATTGCGTTCCTGACGCCGGAAGAGAAGCAGGCTCTGCGGAATAAAGTGGCAACCGCGTAAGCCTTTTTGCCGGGTGGCGGCTGCGCCTTACCCGGTCTACAGTATCTGAACCCTATGCCAGACAGAGCGTGGCGCGATGTTTGGCAGATTCGATACCCAGCTCAATCAGCTCCATAATCTGAATCGCCTGGCTGGCCGGAACCGGATTTTCTCCTGTTCCGTTCAACGCATCGCGAATAGCCGCATAATAGGCCGGATAGTTGCCCGGCATCGTCAGCAACGTTTCCTCAACCAGTTCCTCACCTTCAACCCGCGTGACCACGCCGTCGCGCATATCATAGCCCCAGTCTTCCTGAGGCAAACGCTCACCGTTTTTAAGACGGTCTTCCTGTGGATCGAGGCCAAACTTCACATAGCTTCCCCGCGTGCCGTGAATGATATAACGGGCAGATTCCGCGGCCGCGACCATCGTTCCATGCAGCACGATGCGGCGCTGCGGATAACTTAACACCGCGTGGAAGTAATCGGTCGTCTGCGCCCCGGGTCTGAGCTGGGCCAGATCGACCGTCATGCTCACCGGCAGACCAAACAGGTTGACAGCCTGGTCCAAAAGATGAGGGGCTAAATCGTACCAGATGCCGCTCCCCGGACCGGCCTGCTCCCGCCAGCGGTGTCTTACCTGCGGGCGAAAACGGTCAAAGTGCGACTCAAAAAAGAGGATCTCGCCTAACGTACCTTCGCTGAGCAGCGTTTTTACCGTCAGGAAGTCGCTGTCCCAACGGCGGTTATGAAAAACGGAAAGTAGTCTGCCCAGGCCTTTTGCCAGCGCGTCCAGTTCACGCGCCTGTGACAACGTCACCGTGAAAGGTTTATCAACAATGACGTGCTTTCCTGCTTCCAGCGCGGCTTTTGCCAGGGGGAAATGCGTGTCGTTAGGTGTAGGGATGACAATTAAATCAATATTGGGATCGTTGAAGAGATGTTTTGGCTCAGAGACAACCGGCACGGAAGGCCAGTCGGCATGGACTTTGGTAGCATCGCTACTGGATACTGCTGCCAGCATCATTCCGGGCGTTCCGGCTATCAGAGGTGCATGAAACGTTTTGCTCGCGTACCCATAACCTATCAGACCGACGCGGATATTATCACTCATAGTGCCGTCCTCTTTTATGACGTTCTTATTTCACACTGGCAAGCCTGGCATAAGCGCAGATTAATAATGTGCCGTATGACTTAAAATAGCAGGTTGTGGCGGTTGTTTTCGTTACATAGTATTAACCTTCTGATTTTGTTTAAGGGAACCGTTCCCAAAGCGCTTGCCGTTGGTGAGGCCTCGCTGTAACATTTGCGCCCTGTATTTATGGATAAAGTACAATTACGAGTCATGACATCAATTATTAATCGAATCATTGAATTAGCGGGATGGATTGTTCTTGGGGTATCGGTCATTTTGCTCGGCGTTGCCAGCCACATTGATAACTACCAGCCGCCGGAGCCTGTCACAGTCGCCCAACCTAAGTAACCGGTTACTGCAATACCGAGTGACATATTATGTCAGTTACGTATTGCCAGCCCAGGTGAACACGGTTAACCTTCTCTTCCAGGCATCGTCTGATGCCTGAATTTCAGCAAAGAAAACTCCTAATTTCGTCGCGTTACCTGAGTGGGCTGTTTACGTCTTTATTAATCCGTTTATTATTCGAACGAATTACCTTAACGGGTATTACTCACTTTTATATGGAAACTTATTAATATGACAGTTCAGGACTATTTATTAAAATTTCGCAAGATCAATTCGCTTGAGAGCCTGGAAAAACTGTTTGACCACCTGAACTACACCCTGTCGGATAATCAGGACATCATCAATATGTATCGCGCCGCCGATCATCGCCGTGCGGAGCTGGTCTCCGGCGGTCGTTTGTTCAACGTCGGTGAAGTGCCTAAGTCTGTCTGGCGTTACGTTTTATAAGAAAGTAGCCATCCGCGCGAAATGTTATATACTCTCCGCCCTGCAAACTGGCTGTACAACATTTCGCGCAGATTATGGGAGAGTTCATGACCGCAACGCCTGGAGAACGCATTGGAGGCTGGTTAATCGCCCCACTGGCATGGCTGCTGGTTGCCTTGTTAAGCGCATCGCTTGCGCTGCTGCTTTATACTACCGCACTGATCACCCCTCACGCTATTCAGACCCTGATGTCGCAAAGTGTGCTTAATATTGCGATGTGGTTTGTGTCCTTCGTTTTCGCGATCGGCATGTGGTACTACACCCTGTGGCTGACCATCGCCTTCTTCAAACGCCGCAAAGGGGTGCCTAAGCACTATATTATCTGGCTGTTAATCTCAGTCCTGCTGGCAGTCAAGGCGTTTGCGTTCTCGCCGGTGTCTGACGCGCTTGCGGTCCGCCAGCTACTTTTCCCGTTACTGGCCGCGGCGCTGCTGGTGCCCTATTTCAAGCGGTCGACGCGGGTGAAAAACACCTTCGTGAACCCGTAATAACCTTACAGATAACCTGTTGTCGCCTGACCCGGTTTGTCCGATAATAGGCGGCTTTTTTATTTCAGGCTAAATAATGACCGATTACTTACTGCTCTTTGTCGGCACTGTGCTGGTTAACAACTTCGTTCTGGTGAAGTTCCTTGGCCTGTGCCCGTTTATGGGCGTTTCCAAAAAGCTGGAAACGGCGATGGGCATGGGGCTGGCAACCACCTTCGTCATGACGATGGCATCGATTTGCGCGTGGTTGATTGATACCTGGATCCTCATCCCGCTGGGGTTAATCTATCTCCGTACGCTGGCCTTTATTCTGGTCATTGCCGTTGTTGTGCAATTTACCGAAATGGTGGTGCGTAAAACCAGTCCGGCGCTCTATCGCCTGCTCGGTATCTTCCTGCCGCTGATCACCACCAACTGCGCGGTACTCGGCGTGGCGCTGTTGAACATCAACCTTGGCCATAACTTTATGCAGTCGGCGCTGTACGGTTTTTCCGCCGCCGTCGGTTTCTCGTTCGTAATGGTCCTGTTCGCCTCGATTCGCGAACGTCTGGCCGCTGCGGATATCCCTGCGCCTTTCCGCGGTAACGCGATTGCGCTGGTCACCGCGGGTTTAATGTCTCTGGCCTTTATGGGCTTCAGTGGTCTGGTGAAGTTGTAATGAATGCTATCTGGATTGCCATCGCCTCTATTAGCGTCCTGGGGTTAGCGTTTGGCCTTATCCTCGGTTACGCCTCCCGCCGTTTCGCGGTAGAGGACGATCCCGTTGTAGAAAAAATTGATGAGCTTCTGCCGCAAAGCCAGTGTGGGCAATGCGGCTACCCTGGCTGTCGCCCTTACGCTGAAGCGGTGGGCATTCAGGGTGAGAAAATTAACCGCTGTGCGCCCGGCGGCGAAGCGGTGATGCTGAAAATTGCGGCCCTGCTTAACGTTGACCCACAGCCCGTTGATGGCGATGCGGATGTGCAGGAGCCGGTCCGCGCCCTCGCCGTGATCGACGAGGCAAATTGCATCGGCTGCACTAAATGTATTCAGGCCTGCCCGGTTGACGCCATTGTTGGTGCCACCCGCGCCATGCACACCGTCGTGGCGGATCTGTGCACCGGCTGTAACCTCTGCGTAGCCCCCTGCCCGACGCAATGTATTACGCTGCGCCCGGTTGAAGCGACTACCGAAAGCTGGAAGTGGGATCTTCAAACCATTCCGGTTCGCAACATTCCTGTGGAACAACATGCTTAAGTTATTTTCTGCTTTCAGAAAAGAGAAGATCTGGGACTTTGACGGCGGTATTCATCCGCCGGAGATGAAAACCCAGTCTAACGGCACGCCGCTGCGCCAGATTCCGCTGGCGACGCGTTACGTCATGCCGCTCAAGCAGCATATCGGCGCGGAAGGTGAGCTGTGCGTAAAAGAAGGTGATACCGTCCTTCGCGGTCAGCCGCTGACCTTTGGTCGCGGACGTATGCTGCCTGTACACGCCCCAACGTCCGGTAAAGTGATCGCGATTGCCCCTCATACGGTGGCGCATCCGTCGGCACTTTCAGAGCTGAGCGTGATCATTGAAGCCGACGGCGAAGATCGCTGGATCGAACGTGACGGCTGGAGCGACTACCGCAGCCAGAGCCGCGAAGCGCTTATCGAGCGCATTCACCAGTTCGGCGTTGCCGGGCTGGGCGGCGCGGGCTTCCCTACCGGCGTCAAGCTGCGCGGCGGTAGCGATAAAATCCAGACGCTGATTATCAATGCCGCAGAGTGCGAGCCGTATATCACCGCCGACGATCGTCTGATGCAGGATTGCGCCGCTCAGGTAGTGGAAGGCATCCGTATCCTCGCGCATATTTTGCAGCCGCGAGAAGTGCTGATTGGCATCGAAGACAATAAACCGCAGGCTATCTCCATGCTGCGCGCCGTGCTGGCGGGTAGCCATGATATCGCCCTGCGCGTTATTCCAACCAAGTACCCGTCTGGCGGCGCAAAACAGCTGACGCAAATCCTCACCGGGAAGCAAGTGCCGCATGGCGGACGTTCTTCGGATATCGGCGTGCTGATGCAAAACGTCGGCACAGCTTATGCCGTGAAACGTGCGGTAATTGACGGCGAGCCGTTAACCGAACGAGTCGTGACGCTGACTGGCGAATCGGTCTCCCGTCCGGGTAACGTCTGGGCGCGCCTCGGTACGCCGGTGCGTCATTTGCTGGAGCAGGCTGAATTCTGCCCGGGTACCGATCAGATGGTGATCATGGGTGGCCCTCTGATGGGCTTTACCCTGCCATGGCTGGATGTCCCGGTAGTCAAAATCACGAACTGCCTGCTTGCTCCCTCTTCCACCGAGATGGGCGAAGTGCAGGAAGAGAAAGGCTGCATCCGCTGTAGCGCCTGTGCCGATGCCTGTCCGGCGGATCTGCTCCCGCAGCAGCTTTACTGGTACAGCAAAGGCCAGCTACACGATAAAGCCAAAGCACATAACCTGGCCGACTGCATCGAATGCGGCGCCTGCGCCTGGGTCTGCCCAAGCAATATTCCGCTGGTGCAATACTTCCGCCAGGAGAAGGCCGAAATTTATGCCATCTCCATGGAAGAAAAACGTGCAGCAGAAGCCAAAGCGCGCTTTGAAGCACGTCAGGCGCGGCTGGAACGTGAAAAAGCGGCCCGTCAGGAGCGTCATAAGCAGGCCGCCGTCCAGCCTGGCGAAAAAGATCAGGATGCAATTAACGCCGCCCTGGCACGCGTTCGCGAGAAAAAAGCCAATGCTGCCCAGACGGTGGTGATCCCTGCAGGTGAGAAGCCTGACAACAGTGAAGCCATCGCCGCGCGTGAAGCACGCAAGGCTGCGGCTCGCGCACGTCAGGCAGAAAAAGCGCAAACAGCGCAACCGGATGGGGAGGTCGATCCACGCAAAGCCGCTGTCGAGGCGGCGATTGCCCGTGCCAAAGCCCGTAAGGCCGGGGATCAGCAGGTGATGGTTGAACAGGACGCGGTCGATCCGCGTAAAGCCGCTGTTGAAGCCACGATTGCCCGCGCCAAAGCGCGTCAAGCAGCGCAGCAGGCACCTGCAGCAGAACCAGAAGCACCGGTTGATCCGCGTAAAGCCGCTGTTGAAGCCGCGATTGCCCGCGCCAAAGCGCGTAAAGCGGCGCAGCAGGCACCTGCAGCAGAACCAGAAGCACCGGTTGACCCGCGTAAAGCTGCCGTTGAAGCGGCGATAGCCCGCGCCAAAGCGCGTAAAGCAGCGCAGCAGGAAGAGCAGCCGCAGGCCGCTAACGATGACCCGCGCAAGGCCGCCGTCGCTGCCGCGATTGCGCGCGTTCAGGCGAAGAAAGCCGCACAGCAAGCCGTTAACGAGGATTAAATGGTTTTCAGAATCGCAAGTTCCCCTTACACCCATAATCAGCGTCAGACATCGCGTATTATGATGCTGGTTTGCCTGGCCGCGCTGCCGGGCATTGCCGTTCAGTGCTGGTTTTTCGGCTGGGGAACCCTGTTCCAGATAGCCCTGGGCTGTATCAGCGCCGTAGCGGCAGAGGCGCTGGTGCTGAAGCTTCGCAAGATGACGGTCTCCCGCATTATTGCCGACAACTCCGCGCTGCTGACCGGCCTGCTGCTGGCCATCAGTATTCCGCCGTTTGCCCCGTGGTGGATGGTCGTCCTCGGTACCGTTTTTGCCGTGATTATTGCCAAACAGCTGTATGGCGGGCTCGGCCATAACCCGTTTAACCCGGCGATGATCGGCTATGTGGTGCTGCTGATCTCCTTCCCGGTACAGATGACCAGTTGGCTGCCACCGCATGACATTGCCGCCACGGTGCCAGGCTTTATGGATGCCCTGCACGTGATCTTTACCGGCCATACGGCGCTCGGCGCGGATATGAACGCGCTGCGTATGGGCGTGGACGGCATCAGCCAGGCGACGCCGCTCGATACGTTCAAAACGTCCCTGCATGCCGGGCACAGCGTCGAGCAAATCATGAAATCCGCCATCTACAGCGGTATGCTCGCGGGCGCAGGCTGGCAGTGGGTTAACCTGGCGTATCTGCTGGGTGGCCTGTTCCTGCTGCAGCAGAAGGCCATCCGCTGGCATATTCCGGTCAGCTTCCTCGTGACGCTGGCGGTTTGTGCCACCCTTGGCTGGGTCTTCTCCCCTGAGTCGCTGGCCAGCCCGCAGATGCATTTGCTCTCCGGTGCAACGATGCTGGGCGCGTTCTTTATCCTGACCGATCCGGTGACGGCGTCTACGACTAACCGTGGCCGCTTAATCTTCGGTGCGCTGGCAGGACTGCTGGTCTGGCTCATCCGTAGCTTTGGCGGTTATCCGGACGGGGTGGCGTTTGCCGTCCTGCTCGCCAACATCACCGTTCCACTCATCGACTATTACACGCGCCCGCGCGTGTACGGCCATCGTTAAGGGTGTCGCGATGCTGAAAACAATGCAAAAACATGGCGTCACGCTGGCCGTTTTCGCCGCCGTACTCACCGGAATGACGGCGCTGGTGAATGAGCTGACCAAATCGACCATTGATGAACAGGCGGTGAAGCAGCAAAAAGCGCTGTTCGATCAGGTGATCCCGTCGGATTTTTACGATAATGACCTGCAAAAGAGCTGCTTCGTGGTAGACGCGCCGCAGCTTGGAAAAGGCCCACACCGCCTGTTTATCGCCCGCAAAGGGGATAAACCGGTCGGCGCGGTAATGGAGGCGACGGCGCCCGACGGCTATTCCGGCGCCATTCAGCTGCTCGTCGGCAGCGATTTCTCCGGCACCATACTGGGCACCCGCGTGACGCAACATCATGAAACGCCGGGTCTGGGCGATAAAATTGAAACCCGTCTGAGCGACTGGATTTTGCACTTTGCCGGTAAAGTGATCCATGGTGAAGATGACACCGCGTTTGCGGTGAAAAAAGACGGCGGCGAGTTTGACCAGTTCACGGGCGCGACCATCACGCCGCGCGCGGTGGTGAACGCCGTAAAACGGGCCGGGCTGTATGCTGAAACGCTACCCGCGCAAATCAACAATCTTCCGGCCTGTGGAGAGTGATCATGAACCAGGTTAAAGAGGTTATTGTCCAGGGACTGTGGAAGAACAACTCCGCGCTGGTTCAGCTGCTGGGGATGTGCCCACTGCTGGCCGTGACGTCAACGGCCACCAATGCGCTCGGTCTCGGTCTGGCAACGACGCTGGTGCTGACCCTGACAAACCTTTCCATCTCCGCCCTGCGCCGCTGGACCCCGTCGGAAATCCGTATTCCGATTTACGTTATGATCATTGCGTCGGTGGTCAGTATCGTCCAGATGCTGATTAACGCCTACGCCTTCGGTCTGTATCAGTCGCTCGGAATTTTTATCCCTCTGATCGTGACTAACTGTATTGTGGTCGGCCGTGCGGAAGCCTTCGCCGTGAAAAACAGTCCGGCCATGTCGGCGCTGGATGGTTTTTCGATTGGTATGGGTGCGACCGGTGCGATGTTCGTGCTCGGCTCACTGCGCGAGATCCTCGGCAACGGGACGCTGTTTGACGGTGCCGATGCGCTGCTGGGCGGCTGGGCCAAATCGCTACGTATCGAGGTGTTCCATACCGATACGCCATTCCTGCTGGCGATGCTGCCACCTGGCGCGTTTATTGGCCTTGGCATGATGCTGGCAGTAAAATACCTGATTGATGAAAAACGTAAGCGCCGCGCAGCAGAGCGTAGCGTCCAGGAAGGGATACCCGAGAAGGCCTCATGAATAAAGAAAAGCGCATTGCGATCCTGACCCGTCTGCGGGACGAGAACCCGCATCCGACGACGGAGCTGAATTTTACCTCCCCGTTTGAGCTGCTGATCGCCGTGTTGCTCTCTGCACAGGCTACCGATGTGAGCGTCAATAAAGCGACCGCCCTGCTCTATCCGGTCGCTAACACGCCAAAAGCGATGCTGGAGCTCGGCGTGGAAGGCGTGAAGTCTTATATCAAAACCATCGGATTGTTTAACAGCAAAGCAGAGAATGTGATTAAAACCTGCCGGATCTTGCTGGAACAGCACGGCGGTGAGGTGCCGGAAGACCGCGCAGCGCTGGAAGCGTTGCCGGGTGTAGGACGCAAAACCGCGAACGTGGTGCTTAATACGGCGTTCGGCTGGCCGACGATCGCCGTGGATACGCATATCTTCCGAGTTTCTAACCGCACCAACTTCGCCCCCGGTAAAAACGTTGAGCAGGTTGAAGAGAAGCTCTTAAAAGTGGTGCCCGCCGAATTCAAGGTTGACTGCCATCACTGGCTGATTTTGCACGGCCGTTATACCTGCATCGCCCGTAAACCTCGTTGCGGCTCCTGCATTATTGAAGACCTCTGTGAATACAAAGAAAAAGTTTATCCCTGAATTGCTGGTCTGAACAATCGCAATCCCACATCAGGAGAAGGCCTTCCAAACGTCCCTCTCCTGACCATAAATCATCCGCCTCTTGCCCCTGCTGACTTATCACTTGTTCGGCGCGTTAACGCTCAAACAGGTTAATACTTTTTTCATAGCCAAAAATTTCTATACATCTGTGATCGCGATCACTCTGATAACTTCATGTTGATTTTTTGTTGTCAAAATCATCCCAAAGCCTTTGCCAGACAAGATATAACCGATCAGAACCGGAAGATAAGACCAGCTATTTTTCAGAATATGGGCTATATCACTGCCACAAACGGCAAATAGCAGAACATATCGCCAAAAGCCGATCGGAGAGGGGGAATACCAGTTGAAAAAACTACCTTTACTCACCGTATGAAATTTAACGCTGAATAACATTTGCATGAACCGACGATTATACCACCCCAGATAAATGTAACAGATTATTACAAACGTATTGCCAGACGGGTCAGGATAGTGAACATTACCCGCCGTTTCTCCTCCCAATATAACTATAAGGCGGATGGACTACGGCCATCACGCTATGAACACCCCCGTTAATATGGGATGTAAAAAAAGAGGTATATGTGTCGACTGCAAACAATAAACCAACAGATGAAAGCGTGAGTCTTAACGCTTTTAAACAACCGAAAGCGTTTTATCTCATCTTCTCTATCGAGTTATGGGAGCGTTTTGGTTACTACGGCCTGCAAGGGATCATGGCGGTTTACCTGGTAAAACAGCTGGGTATGTCCGAAGCCGATTCCATCACGCTGTTCTCCTCCTTCAGTGCCCTCGTATACGGCCTGGTTGCTATCGGCGGCTGGCTGGGTGATAAAGTTCTCGGCACCAAACGTGTCATCATGCTGGGCGCCATTGTTCTGGCGATTGGCTATGGGCTGGTCGCATGGTCTGGCCATGACGCCGCAGTGGTGTATATGGGTATGGCGACCATTGCTGTCGGTAACGGATTGTTTAAAGCGAACCCGTCTTCCCTGCTCTCTACCTGTTACAGCAAAGATGACCCACGTCTGGACGGTGCATTCACCATGTACTACATGTCCATCAACATCGGTTCATTCTTCTCCATGCTGGCAACACCATGGCTGGCCGCTAAATTCGGCTGGAGCGTGGCGTTTGCGCTGAGCTTCGTGGGCATGCTGATCACCGTAGTGAACTTCTTGTTCTGCCGCAACTGGGTCAAAGACTACGGTTCAAAACCCGATTTCGAACCCGTCCATATAGGCAAACTGCTGGCGACCATCGTGGGCGTTGTGATTCTGGCGGCAATCGCCACCTGGCTGCTGCACAACCAGGGTATCGCACGTGCGGTGCTGGGCGTGGTTGCGCTGGGTATCGTGGTTATCTTCGCGAAAGAAGCGTTCGCGATGCAGGGTGCTGCGCGCCGTAAGATGATTGTAGCCTTCATTCTGATGCTGGAAGCGATTATCTTCTTCGTACTGTACAGCCAGATGCCAACCTCTCTGAACTTCTTCGCCATTCGTAACGTTGAGCACTCTATCCTGGGTATCGCGTTCGAGCCGGAGCAGTATCAGGCGCTGAACCCGTTCTGGATTATGATTGGCAGCCCGATTCTGGCAGCTATCTATAACAAGATGGGCGACCGTCTGCCAATGCCGCACAAGTTTGCGATTGGTATGGTGCTGTGCTCCGGTGCGTTCCTGGTGCTGCCGCTGGGTACGAAATTTGCGACCGACGCTGGTATCGTCTCCGTAAACTGGCTGATTCTGAGCTATGCGCTGCAGTCTATCGGCGAACTGATGATCTCCGGTCTGGGCCTGGCGATGGTGGCACAGCTGGTTCCACAGCGTCTGATGGGCTTCATTATGGGTAGCTGGTTCCTGACCACTGCCGGTGCAGCAATTATCGCAGGTAAGATTGCGAACCTGATGGCCGTGCCGGAAAACGTCACTGACCCACTGGTCTCCCTGAATGTCTACGGCACCGTGTTCATGCAGATTGGTATCGCGACAGCGGTGATTGCAGTTCTGATGCTGCTGACCGCGCCGAAACTGAATCGTATGACTCAGGACGACGACAAGACGGCCAAGGCAAGCGAAACCGCGACTGCGTAAGATTATTGAGAAACGACTGTTGAGAAGCCGCTAATGCATTAGCGGCTTTTTTTTTGCCTGTTAGCGCACTAACATAGCTGAAACCTCAGCAAAAAGGAGTTACCGATGAAACTGTTCTACAAACCGGGCGCGTGCTCTCTTGCTTCCCATATCACCCTGCGCGAGAGCGGCAAAGATTTCACGCTCGATGGCGTTGATCTGATGAAAAAGCGTCTGGAGAATGGCGATGATTTCCTTGCCATTAACCCGAAGGGACAAGTTCCAGCGCTGTTGCTGGATGACGGAACTCTGCTGACAGAAGGCGTTGCCATCATGCAATTCCTGGCGGACAACGTACCGGATCGCCAGCTTCTTGCCCCCACCGGCAGCATTGCACGCTATAAGACCCTGGAGTGGTTAAACTATATCGCTACCGAGTTACATAAAGGCTTTACTCCCCTGTTCCGCCCGGATACGCCGGAAGAGTACAAACCGACCCTGCGCGCGCTTCTTGAGAAAAAGCTGCAGTATGTAAACGCGTCGCTGAAAGACGATCAGTGGATTTGTGGTTCCCGTTTCACGATTGCCGATGCCTATCTGTTTACCGTGCTGCGCTGGGCACGGGCGGTTAAGCTCAATATGGAAGGGTTAGACCATATTACATCGTATATGACCCGTATGGCGGAGCGTCCTGCGGTGGCTGCGGCGCTGAAAGCGGAAGGTCTTAGCTAATATCGCCCGGCGGCGCTTCGCTTGCACGGGCCTACGGATTTTGTAGGCCGGGTAAGCGCAGCGCCACCCGGCATCGTTTAAAGCCGGGTGGCGCTGAAATAGTGCTCCGGCTTCGCAATACGATCCTGTGCCGCGACTACCTGAAGTTCATATTCCTGCATCTCTTTCGTCGCAATCATGATTTCGTACACCGCCGCAGTCACATGCTCAAGCGCGTCTCTGACCGTTGCACCCTGCAGCAGTTTCACCAGCAGTAGACCGCTGGTCACATCCCCCACTCCCACTGGCTGACGCAGGCTAAAATCCACCAGCGGACGGCTAATATGCCAGGCGTCATCTTTCGTCACCAGCAGCATCTCAAAACGCGACTGGCTCAGCCCGGCGCGGGCGAGATGTTTTACCAGTACAATCTCTGGCCCCTGGGCTATCAGCTCGCGAGACGCGCTTACCGCCTCTTCTACGCTGTTAACCGGGTGCTCACAGAGGATCTCCAGCTCAATAAGGTTTGGCGCAATGATATCGCTGGCAGGCAGCGCATGGCGAACGTGAAACTCTGCAACACCGGGCGCTACGATACAGCCTTTCTCCGGGTGTCCCATGACGGGGTCGCAGAAGTATTTTGCCGCCGGGTTCGCTGCTTTCACCTGACGCACAATGCCAAGGATGTGCTCCCCCTGCTCGGCTGAGCCCAGATAACCGCTCAGAACGGCGTCACAGCGTTTGAGCTGGTCAATATCCGCAATGCCCTGAACCACCTCGGTGAGGTGCGAGGGCGGCATCACGCAGCCGGCCCATTTACCATACTGCGTGTGGTTGGAAAACTGCACGGTGTTGAGGGGCCAGACGTTAGCACCGAGGCGGCGCATCGGGAATTCCGCTGCACTGTTGCCCGCATGGCCAAAAACAACGTGGGACTGAATGGCGAGGATGTTCTTCATCTTTTTCTTACCAAACCCTGAAAAAACAAAAAGGGCGTGGTTTCCCACGCCCCTGGAGACTGTTAATTATTTCCAGCAAACAAGGCAGTAATTTTTCTTACCGCGGCGCAGCAGCGTGTAGCGTCCATACAGACGGTCGCCGTCAACGAAGGTGTATTCCGGGTCAGCCTGTTTCTCACCGTTGATGGTGATCGCGTTAGACGCGATGGTTTTACGCGCCTGTCCGCGAGACGGCTGCAGCTCGGAGTCCACCAGCGCCTGCATCAGGTCAGCCCCTTTTTCCATCTCAACCATCGGCACACCGTCCTGCGCCAGCTGTTCGAAGTCCGCTTCGCTCAGATCGCTCAGCGTACCGTTGAACAGGCTTGCCGTAATGCGTTTCGCCGCCGCCAGACCTTCTTCACCGTGAACCAGTTTGGTCACTTCATCGGCCAGCACATACTGTGCACGCGGTGCTTTACCGCTGTTTTTGTCTTCTTCTTCCAGCGCGTTGATGTCTGCAATATCCATGAAGGTGAAGAACTCAGGAAGCGGTAAACATCGGCGTCCGCCGTGTTGATCCAGAACTGGTAGAATTTGTACGGACTGGTTTTCTTCGGATCCAGCCACACCGCGCCGCCTTCCGTTTTACCGAATTTGGTGCCATCTGCTTTGGTGATCAGTGGAACCGTCAGGCCGAAGACCTGGTTCTGGTGCAGGCGACGGGTCAGGTCGATACCGGACGTGATGTTACCCCACTGGTCAGAACCACCAATCTGCAGGGAAACGCCATGCAGTTTGTTCAGGCAAGCAAAGTCATAGCCCTGCAGCAGGTTATAGGAGAACTCGGTAAAGGAGATACCCTGATCGTCACGGTTCAGGCGCTGCTTCACCGCTTCTTTGTTAATCATCTGGTTAACAGAGAAGTGCTTGCCAATATCACGCAGGAAGGTCAGCACGTTCATGCTGCCAAACCAGTCATAGTTGTTGGCAGCAATGGCAGCGTTATCGCCGCAGTTGAAGTCAAGGAACGGTGCAACCTGTTTGCGGATCTTATCCACCCACTCCTGCACGGTATCTTCGGTATTCAGTTTACGCTCAGCGGCTTTAAAGCTTGGGTCACCAATCAGACCGGTTGCACCACCCACCAGAGCAACAGGCTTATGGCCCGCCATCTGGAAGCGTTTCAGGCATAACAATGGAACAAGATGCCCCAAATGCAAGCTGTCAGCGGTGGGATCGAAGCCGCAATAGAGCGCGATCGGGCCTTGCGCCAGTCGCTCTGCTAACGCTTCCTCGTCCGTCACCTGGGCCACGAGGCCCCGCTCTTGCAATTGTTTAATCAAGTTACTGCTTGCCATCAAATTCTCCATGTATAAACGACTGCACCTTTGCCGGTACACGACTTTTCGCCTGATGCGAAAGGACCATAGAATAAAGCGCAAGCGCGGTGTGCGCTAGCGCTTAAATCAACAAATTTCGGGGATTACGGTGCCAGTCTGTCGATTTTCCAGCCGCCGTTCTCGCGCTGGTATAAAAAGCGGTCGTGCAGGCGATGTTCACCGCCCTGCCAGAACTCAATCTGCTCAATCGGGATGCGGAAGCCGCCCCAGAAGCTTGGCAGTGGGATTTCCCCCTGCTGGAACTTCTGTTTCAGTTCCAGGAACTTGCTCTCCAGGACACCGCGTGCAGAGATTCGGCTGGACTGTTTTGAAACCCAGGCACCAATCTGGCTGTCACGCGGACGGCTGTGGAAATATTTCACCACCTCAAGGGTCGAGAGACGTTCCGCTTTGCCGGTGACCATGACCTGACGTTCCAGCATGTGCCATGGGAACAGCAGGCTGATGCGCGGATTGTTTTCTAAATGGTGCGCTTTGCGGCTGCCGAGGTTGGTATAAAACACCAGCCCTTTCTCATCATAATGCTTGAGCAGGACGATGCGCTGATACGGTTGACCGTTTTCATCTACCGTTGCGACAACCATGGCCGTTGGGTCGGCCAGTTTCGCTTCACAGGCCTGTTTCAGCCAGCGTTCAAAAAGCACGAGGGGTTCAGCGGGAAGATCCTGGCGACGCAGGCCGCCTTTGGTGTATTCACGGCGCAGATGCGCAATTTGCTGCAGTTCGTCGTTATCTGACATGGCGTTAGCTGACGTTGAGATTGGGTGGCGCTATTGTGCGCCGCCCCTGTAAAAATCTCAACGCTTCGGATTTTCAAGCTGGCAATTGTTCAGCACGATGCGGTCGCGTTTGTAGACCGTGGCGCTATCCCCTTTCGACCAGAAGACGTAGATACCGTCGGAATAACGTGCCCCGGAGGCCGACATGCCCTGCTTGAGGGTCAGCAGTTTATTGTCATAAACAAAACTGGCTTCCTGACGTGGATTATTCAGCTTCACGGTCAGCGGTTTTTCATCGCAGTGATACTCCAGCGTATCGGTCTGCATACGCTCAAGGAACTGGTTGTAGACGCTGCATCCTGACAGCAATAAAGGCGCGACAATAAGAAGAATTTTTTTCATGGGCGTATTCCGAAGACTTTCCTGGTCCTGGAGGGCATGGCTGCCCTCCTGTTTCATTCCATTCTAACGACGAGACGCCGCGCTGAATTTCAGTTAACTCTGATTATGACGAGGATTTGCCGGGTAAATCGCCCCGAGGACGCTGGCCTCGCGCGCGCCGGTCACCGACGGTAAATTACCCGGAAGCCCGGCGATGGTGCGCCAGGCAAGCCAGGCGAAAGCCAGCGCTTCCATATCATCCCCACTGATACCCGCCTCGTCTGTCGTGGTCACTTCCGTACCCGGCAGTAACGCGGCCAGACGCGCCATCACCAGCGGATTTCGGCTTCCACCGCCGCACACCAGCAGACGTTCGCATCCGCCGCTGAGAAGTACCTGCTCAGAGATCGACACCGCCGTTAATTCGGCAAGCGTCGTCTGCACATCCTGCGGAGCCAGTGCCGGGAATGGCGCCAGCTGACGTTCAAGCCAGCCAACGTTGAAGTATTCACGCCCCGTGCTTTTCGGCGCCGGTAAAGCAAAGTAGGGATCGCTGAGCATCGACTGCAACAGCGGGAGAATCACTTTACCCTCGCTCGCCCACTCGGCGTTTTTATCATAGGGTTGCCCGCACTGCCGCCAGATCCAGGCATCCATTAACATATTACCTGGACCGGTATCGTAGCCGCGGACAGGCTGCCCGGGAATGAGCATTGACACGTTGGCAATTCCGCCGATATTCAGCACCATCCGGCGTTCTGAAGGGTGTGCCAGTAGCGCCTGATGGAACGCCGGCACCAGCGGTGCCCCCTGGCCGCCAAGCGCAATATCGCGACGACGGAAATCGCCGACGACCGTGACGCCCGTCTTCGCCACAATCTGGTTGTTATCACCGATTTGCATCGTATGCGGCGCATCACCAACCGGCTCATGCCAGACGGTCTGACCATGGCATCCGATGGCAACCACATCCTGCGGTCGAAGATTTTCTTTTTGCATTAACGCCTGTACCGCATCAGCAAACAGTGCTCCCAGGCGGACGTCAAGTTGCCCTAGCTGAGAGAGCGTCAATTGCTGCCCCTGACAGATACTCAGAATATCCTCTTTCAGTGAAATGGGAATGGGCCAGGTCAGGCTCGCCTGCTGAGCGACCATACGTTCATCAATGGCGGCCAGAACGACATCTACCCCATCCAGACTGGTGCCCGACATCACACCAATGTAGCGACCCGATTTCATGCGCTTTCCTTACGTTGCGTGGGCTAAGGTTATCCACTCAACCATAAACAGCACGGCTTTGCCATCCAGCGATAATATTTTTTAACAATGTCATGCGGGTGACATGAGCAGAACCTGTTTATGTCTCGTTAAGTCAAATTCAAGTACAATTTTCTTATTGTTAGTGCAAAGATATGAACTATGGCCCCTTATGCCATATAATTTAGCCATAACGGATGCCTCCAATTGGGCGTTTTTGGTGAACAGGAGATTCAAATGATTGTACGTGTACTGGGCGTTTCGCTGATTGGTTTAACCCTGGCTGGCTGTGTGAATGACAGCTCACTGTCTGGCGACGTTTACAGCGCTTCTGAAGCAAAACAGGTTCAGAGCGTGACTTACGGTACCGTTGTTAACGCCCGTCCTGTACAAATTCAGGGTGGCGATGACAACAACGTTATGGGCGCAATCGGCGGTGCTGTTCTGGGTGGTTTCCTCGGGAATACCGTTGGCGGCGGTACAGGCCGTTCTCTGGCGACCGCTGCGGGCGCTGTGGCGGGTGGTGTTGCAGGCCAGGGCGTTCAGGGTGCAATGAACAAAACGCAGGGTGTTGAGCTGGAAATTCGTAAAGACGACGGCAGCACCATTATGGTTGTTCAGAAACAGGGGAATACCCGTTTCTCTGCTGGTCAGCGTGTCGTGCTGGCAAGCAACGGAAGCCAGGTGACCGTTTCCCCACGTTAATTAAAACGGGATGTGGCTATCAGGCCACATCCCTTTACAATATATATCATTTTCATGAATATATTTACAAAATATATTCACCCGCCCATTACTTACCCCATCGTATATTGTTTCTGCGCAAAGTAATTATTGTTTCAATTGATTAGACTCTTCGCTATTACCTCCTGTTCATTCATTTTTAATTATTTAAAAAAATTTATATGCTTGCGAATAGTCTTACTGTAAAAGGTCGTTATCTCTCGTTCTGTTTCGGTTGTGTTGTTGTCATCGGAATATTACAGGGTTTATTTTCAACACTGGTTGAATGGGTTCCTTCCTTTTCGCCGCTGTTGTTCCCTACGCTCACCATTTTTCTACTGGTATTTCACCTGTTTATTGCCTGTTTTATGGCAATGAAATACTGGTGTGATAAGAGGCGTCTGTATCTGGTTGCCATCGCTTTTGCCTTTGCCGGTTCGGCATTGCTGATGGTTGGAACGCTGTCCAGTTTTCCCGCCTGGCTGGATCTCTACCAGTTCAACGTCGTGAACTATAACGATGCGATGATCTACTATATGTTCCGCCATCTCATCATGGCGGTCCTGTTCATCGCTTCGGCCCTGCTGTTTCCCCTGCGTAATCAGCCCCTTTCGCGGCTGACGCATATCGCTATCGTCAGCACGACATTTCTTTTTACTGCCGGTGGCGTGATGGTGGCGTGGATGTATTCCAGCCATTTTGATTTTTTATCCCTCGATCTAGTTGATAATGAAACGCGTCAGTTTATGGTTCTCTGGAGCCACAGCATTAATATTTCTTTAATTGTCCTCTGGGTGGTGACATTAGCAACGCTGATGTTTATGACGCGCGTACGTAATCTGTTCTGGGTGACCGGTAATTTTCTTTGTGTCTGCTATATCGTCACGCTCTTAATGCTGTTATTGGGTGGGCATGCCGAAGACATATCGTGGTATCGCGCCCGGTTATTTGAAACCGTCGCCACGCTGCTGATTATTTTTGTTCTGCTCTGCGATGTCTTCAGCTTGTACCGTGAATCGCATTCAAAGTATCAACAGTCGTATCAGAATTCGATTCGCGATCCGCTTACGCGCCTGTATAACCGCAGCTATTTTTATGAATCGTTAAATCAGGCGCTGGCTGTCGCAAAATCCAGCCGCCCTGTTTCGGTTATCGTCAGCGATCTCGATCGCTTCAAGCGCATCAACGACAACTACGGTCACCTGCAGGGGGATAAAGTCTTACAGTTTGTCGCCAATCTGCTGGTGGATTCCGTGCGCCCGCAGGACATCGCGGCGCGTATCGGTGGTGAAGAGTTTGTCCTGATGCTGGCAAATACCCCTTCAGACGCAGCATGCCAGGTGGCGGAACGCATACGGCTGAAGCTGAGCAGCTTTGATAAAACCACCAGCGAAGGTCAGCTACCGGAGCCCATTACCATCAGCATGGGTGTGTTTACGGCAACATCATCGTCCGTGACCGCAGAAGAGTGCGTGGAAAGCGCCGATAAAGCGATGTATGAAGCGAAAGAGACTGGCCGAAACCGCGTCGTTGTCTTTAGGTAGGAAAAAGGCCTTGCAGATGCAAGGCCTTGTTGTCTGGTCAGTCGCGAGACTGCAGCTCGTGGATGTTCTGCTCAAGGCGAGCAATGAGGCTGATGAGCATTTCCAGCTCCGCCGGTGAAACGCCTGAAAGGATTTCACCGCGCGTTTTGGTAATCACAGCTTCCATTTCGGTAATAATGGGCGCTGCTTTCTCGGTGAGTTTAATCCGCTTGGCGCGACGATCGCTGGCGCAGGTTTGCCGGGAGATCAGCCCCTTCTCTTCCAGTTGATCAAGCGTACGCACCAGCGACGGTTGCTCAATACCTATCGCTTTTGCCAGTTGAATTTGCGACTGGTCAGGCGGCAACTGATGAATGTTGTGCAGCGTGACCCAATGCGTCTGTGTCAATTCCAGAGGTTTCAGGCGATGGTCAATCAGAGCACGCCAGACGCGTACCAACCTTGCCAGATCAGAACCTAATGGCGATTCCAATTTCATCTCCTTATAATTAGCTTGCTAAGTTATTATACTGATTTTAGAATAGTGTGCAGCATTTGTATTGGCAAAACAAATGCAATACTGCATTCATCTAACTCAAAAGTATGACTTACACTGAATTCTGATGCTTCTTTATACTCAGACAAGCCAACGCGGCATTCTGTTCACTGCAAAGGATCTCTGCTTGTGACCTTTTTTCATCGCTCAGAGGGTTTACCCCTCCAGGACCTGATCTTCGGTGCGTCAGTCTACTTTCCTCCCCTGTTTAAAGCCGTGCTGGTGGGCTTTATCCTCTGGCTCGTTGCGCACCGCCTGCTTCGCGACTGGATGTATTCCGGCGAAATCTGGCATCCCATGTTGATGGATCTCTCCCTGTTCGCCCTCTGTGTCAGTCTGGGCCTTGCTGTTTTGACCGTGTGGTGAATATGCCTCTGAAAACGCTGAAGTACTTTTCCACCCTGTTTGTCCTGGTCCTCGCGCTGATCGCCGGCTGGTGGCTCTGGAATTTTTATATGCAGTCCCCCTGGACGCGTGACGGCAAAGTTCGCGCCGAGCAGGTCAGCATCACCCCGCAGGTGTCGGGAAGTATTACCACGCTCCTGGTGAAGGATAACCAGTATGTTAAAAAGGGAGAGGAACTGTTCCGTATCGACGATACCCCCTACCATATTGCCGTTCTGAATGCCCAGGCGCAGCTGGCGAAAGCCCAGTCAGACCTGGCGAAGGCCAATAACGAAGCCAATCGCCGCCGTCACTTATCTCAAAACTACATCTCAGCGGAAGATTTGGATACCGCCAACCTTAACGTCAAGGCCATGCAGGCAAGCGTCAACGTAGCCCAGGCGACGCTTAAGCAGGCACAGTGGGAACTGACCCAAACCGTGATTACCGCACCTGTAGATGGATGGGTGACTAACCTCTCTGCCCGGGTGGGTAACTACGCCACCACCGGCCAGCCTGTTTTTGCCCTTGTCGACAGCCACTCCTTCTACGTGGTGGGCTATTTTGAAGAGACCAAGCTTCGCCACATTCGCGAGGGTTCACCTGCGGCCATTACCCTTTACAGCGGTTCGCAAACGTTACAGGGTCACGTCTCCAGCATCGGTCGCGCCATTTACGATCAAAGCGTTGAAACGGATTCCGGCCTCGTACCGGACATAAAGCCGAACGTCCCCTGGGTGCGCCTGGCTCAACGTGTGCCTGTGCGCGTGGAGTTTGACCGTTTACCCGAGGGCATCACGCTGGTATCCGGCACCACCTGCACCGTCTCCATCGGAAGCCGTTAATGAAGCTGCAGGCGCTCTCCTGGCAAAACACGCCGTGGATGAAAGCGACGCGTCCTCAGTGGCGCTACGCGCTGCGTAATGGCATCGCCATGTGTCTGGCGCTGACGGTCGCCTATTACCTGAATCTTGACCAACCCTACTGGGCGATGACCTCAGCCGCGGTGGTGAGTTTCCCTACCGTTGGCGGAGTGATCAGCAAAAGCCTTGGGCGCATCGCAGGGAGTCTGTTAGGCGCCACCGCGGCGTTAATTATCGCGGGGCATACGCTGAACGATCCGTGGCTATTCCTGCTGAGCATGGCGGCGTGGCTGGGATGTTGTACCTGGGCCTGCGCCCATTTTACCAATAACGTGGCCTACGCTTTCCAGTTAGCGGGCTATACCGCGGCCATCATTGCCTTCCCGGTCGTCAATGTGCTCGATACCACCGAACTGTGGGATATTGCACAGGCGCGCGTCTGTGAGGTGATTGTCGGGATCCTCAGCGGCGGGTTTATGATGATGATCCTGCCCAGCACCTCCGACGGTACGACGCTGATTACCGCGCTGAAGACCATGCATACCCGGTTGCTGGAACATGCAAGCCTGCTGTGGCAACCGGATACCAGTGATGACATCCGTCTCGCGCATGAAAAGGTTATCGGGCAGATCCTGACCATGAACCTGTTGCGCATACAGGCTTTCTGGAGTCATTACCGTTTTCGTCGTCAGAACACGCTGCTCAACTATTTGCTGCACCAGCAGCTGCGTATGACCAGCGCCATCTCCAGCCTGCGCCGGATGCTGCTCAACTGGCCAACGCCCCCTGAAAATACCCGCGCCGTCATTGAGACGCTGCTCGCGACGCTTGCGCGTCCTGACGCGGATATTTACACCGTCGCGAAGATCATCGCCCCGCTCGCCCCGACGGATGAGTATGATTATCGCCATCGCGCATTCTGGCAGCGCCTGAATTACTTTTGCCGGTTATATCTGCGCAGTAGCCGCTGGATTAACGCCGTCGAGAATGCCACGCCGGTAACGGAATTTAATGTTCCCGGCAGCCCGGCTCTCGCCCGGCATACCGATTATCTGGAAGCACTGTGGAGTGGTTTTCGCACTTTTTGTGCGCTGACGCTGGTTGGGGCGTGGAGCATCACCACGCAGTGGGAATCCGGTGCCGCGGCCCTGACGCTTGCCGCCATCAGCTGCGTGCTTTACTCCGTCGCGGCCTCGCCGTTTAACTCTCTTACGCTACTGCTGCGCACGCTGGTACTCCTGTCATTGTTCAGTTTCGCCGTGAAGTTTGGCCTGATGGTGCAGATAAGCGATCTCTGGCAGTTCCTGCTGTTCCTGTTTCCGCTGTTAACGACGATGCAACTCCTCAAGCTGCAAATGCCGAAACTGGCGGGCCTGTGGGGCCAGCTGATTGTCTTTATGGGCTCGTTTATCTCCGTGACGAATCCGCCGGTGTATGATTACGCCGATTTTCTCAATGATAACCTGGCAAAGATCCTGGGCGTGGGGCTGGCATGGCTCGCATTTGCGGTATTGCGTCCCGGCTCTGATGCACGTAAGAGCCGACGACATATCAGGGAATTACGCAGAGGGTTTGTCGACCAGCTCAGCCGCAAACCGCATCTGCGTGAAAGCGAGTATGAATCGCTGGTGTATCACCATGTCAGCCAGCTCAATAACAGCCATGACGCGCTTTCCCGCCGCTGGCTGCTGCGCTGGGGCGTGGTGCTGTTGAACTGTTCGCATGTGGTCTGGCAGCTTCGCGCATGGGAAACGCGGTCCGACCCGCTGTCGCAGGTGCGCGATGTTTGCATTTCCCTGCTACGCGACGTGATGAGTGAGCGCGGTGTCCAGCAGCGGCCTCTGGAGGTCACGCTGGCTGAACTGCAACGGATCTGCGATACCCTCGCGCATCACCATCTTCCCGCAGCCCGTGATTTAGCCTCAATCATCTGGCGCCTGCACTGCTCGCTGTCGCAGCTGGAACAGGCTCCCCCACCGGGCACCATTGGGGATCAGATCACGCCGCAGGCATAACGTGCCCCGCCGCCGCCAAGCGGTTTAGGCTGATCGGACATGTTATCGCCGCCCACGTGGATCATCAGCGCTTTGCCTTTTACTTCATCCAGTTTTTTCAGGCGCGGGGCCATGACCGGATCGGTGGCTTTACCGTCATTGTTCACCACCAGCACTGGCAGATCGCCAAGGTGCCCCATACCGTCTGGCCCTTCATGTTTGCCTGAATGTTGCGGATCGAGATGCCCCCCGGCGGCTTCCGCCGCGGACGGTTTACCCTCTTTCATGGCAGGCTGGCAGCTTCCTTTGGCATGAACATGAAAGCCGTGTTCGCCGGGCGGGAGTGCTTTGAGATTGGGCGCGAATTCCAGCCCCTTGTCGGTCTCAGTGATTTTCACCGTCCCGATAGACTGACCCACACCCTGAGAGGTGACGAGATTCATTTCCACTTCGTCGCTGGCTGCCTGCGCTCCTGCGCAAACAACCAGCGTGACCAATGCCAGAGCAAAACGCTTCATATGACCTCCGCGGGTTATTTTTTGCCCCTTAAGTGTATACCAGAGGCAAAGATTTCACCGGAAAGTCAGATTATGGCGGTTTAAGGCACGTCGTAACCCAGCGCGGCTTTGCGGATCCGGAACCACTGCTGACGTGTCATTTCCAGCTCTTCCGCGGCCAGTGCGGAACGAACGCGTTCGATTTTTCCGGAGCCAATAATCGGCAGCGGTTTTGACGGCAGACGCAGGATCCACGCATACACCACCTGTTCAATGCTCTCCGCGTTCAGCTCACGGGCGATGGTTTCCAGTTCATTGCGCAGCGGCTGGAACGCCTCATCATTAAACAGGCGACCGCCTCCCAGGCAGGACCAGGCCATCGGGCGAATGCGCAGCTGTTGCAGTTGGTCGAGCGTACCGTCCAGCAGCAGCGGCTGATGGACAGGGGAAATTTCCACCTGGTTAGTGGCCAGGGTAAACGGCAGGCGAGACTGAAGCAGTGCAAACTGTGCCGGGGTAAAGTTTGAGACGCCGAAGTGACGCACTTTCCCACTCTGATGCAGATGCAGGAACGCTTCCGCCACCTCATCGGCGTCCATCAGCGGGTCTGGGCGGTGAATCAGCAGCAGGTCGATGCGATCCGTCGCCAGATTGACCAGCGACTGCTCAGCGCTCTTGATGATATGCGCGCTGTCGGTGATGTAATGGCCGAGGGCGTGCTCAGGTTTTGCCGTGGTGGCAATCCCACACTTCGTGACGATCTCCATGCGGTCGCGGAGTGCCGGAACAAGCTTGAGCGCCTCGCCGAATGCAGCTTCACACAGGTAGCCACCGTAAATATCCGCATGATCGACGGTCGTGACCCCTAAATCGATATGCTCTTCAATAAAGCTCGCCAGCTGGAGGGGGGACATATTCCAGTCCATCAGGCGCCAGTAGCCCATCACAAAACGGGAGAATTCTGGCCCCTGGGGGGCAAGGGTAATTCGCTGAACCATAACATTTTCCTCAAGGACGTGATGTCATGAGTATACGCAATTACCGTGTTAAAACAGTGAAGGTTGCTGAGGTTCTTCGGTCTCAGCGGCTTTGTTTGCGCGGATTTTGCGCAGAAGTCGCTGCCGGCATAGCCGGAGCACCTCCTGTTTTTGCGTGTCGCTGAAGTTTTGCCAGTTAAAGCGCTCGTCACGGGTGCGCATGCACCCGCGGCAATATCCGCGTTCATCTACCTGACAAATACCCCGGCACGGGCTCTGGATGGGGAAAAACTCCAGTTGCTCTGCCACACTGACCTCCGCATGACCACTCTCACCTACAGTGAAGACGCTAAACGCGTCAGGTGCAAGGGCTTTACCACAGTTTTGTGGCATTAAGGTTTCACTAATCTTCCCTCTCTATACTCAGCCCATCATCATAAGAACAGGTTTTTCGATCGATGCAGTTAATCAAAAAGTTACAATGTAACGATATTAAATTTACTCTGGGCTGTGCACTCTTTTTTACTCTGCTGAACGGGCTGTTTATCCAGCGCAGCTGGGCCATTATTGCCCCTTCTCATCTGCACGACATTCTCTTTGCCGCGTCCGTGCCGGTGGTGCTGTTTTGTGGCTGGGTAATTGTTTTTAGCCTGCTCAATATCCCGTACATCCGTAAGCCGCTGCTGATCGTTTTAACTGTCGGTTGCGCTGCGGCAACCTATTTTATGTATACCTACGGCGCGGTCATCGATCAGAACATGATCGTCAACGTGTTCGAAACCAACTCTCAGGAAGCCACCGCCCTGGTGACCCCGCAGATGATTCTGTGGATTGTTGTTGCTGGCCTCGTGCCCTCCGTGGTGCTGGCTCTCACCCGAATTCGTACCGGAAAATGGTGGTACGCGCTGCTGACGCGCGTAGCCGCGATGCTGGGCGCTCTGCTGGTGATCATCCTGATTGCCGCACTGTTTTATAAAGATTACGCGTCGCTGTTCCGCAATAACAAAAGCATCGTCAAAATGGTTACCCCGGCGAACTATGTCAGCGCCGTGGTGAAGTACAGCAAAATGCGCTGGTTTGCCGGCGATCAAACGCTGGTGCGCATTGGCGAAGATGCGCATAAAGGCTCGCTGATTGCGGGTCAGCAAAAGAAAACCGTTCTGGTGCTTGTCGTCGGCGAAGCCTCTCGCGCGGCAAACTACTCCCTGAACGGTTACGGGCGCGAAACCAACCCCGAGCTGAAAAAGCAAGACATGATTAACTTCCCGCAGGCCTCTTCATGTGGCACCGAAACCGCGGTTTCCGTTCCCTGCATGTTCTCCGGCATGACGCGCAGCAAATACGATGCCGACCTGGCTCGGCATCAGGAAGGGCTGCTTGACGTGCTCAGGCACGCGGGCGTCAACCTGCTGTGGCGCGATAACGACGGCGGCTGTAAAGGCGCCTGCGATCGCGTGCCTCATACCGACATGACGCAGTGGAATCTGGATCAGTTCTGCAAAGACAAATCCTGTATTGACGATGTGAACTTCTACCGTCTGGACAACGTGCTGGATGGCGTGAAGCAAGATACGGTGCTGGTTATCCACCTGATGGGCAGCCACGGTCCGGCGTACTATCGCCGTTACCCGGACAATTTCCGTAAATTCACCCCAACCTGCGACACGAACGAAATTCAGGATTGCGATCATCAGGCGCTGATGAACACCTATGACAACACCATCCTGTATACCGACAGCATGGTCAGCAAAACCATTGACGCACTGAAAGCCCGTCAGGCGAACATGAACACCGCCCTGATTTATTTGTCAGACCACGGTGAATCGCTGGGTGAAAGCGGTATTTACCTGCACGGTACGCCATACATGCTGGCACCCGAGCAACAAACGCACATCCCGTTTATGTTCTGGCTATCGCCGGATTATGCAAAAAACTTTGGCATCAACGCGCAGTGCTTACGCGACTATGCGGCAAAAAATGCGGTTTCGCAGGACAATTTATTCTCAACGGTGCTGGGTATGATGGACATTAAATCAAAGGTTTATCAACAGCAGCTGGATATTCTGAATGGTTGTCGGCAGTAAACAGGCTTGCATTAGACCGAACGGTCTATTAGAGTGAGGCCATGAGCAGAAATACTGAACACGATACCCGCGAACATCTACTGGCGACTGGCGAGCGGCTTTGCATGCATCGCGGTTTCACCGGCATGGGGTTAAGCGAGCTATTAAAAACCGCTGAGGTACCGAAGGGGTCGTTTTATCACTACTTCCGGTCCAAAGAGGTGTTTGGCGTGGCGATGCTGGAGCGGCACTATGCGGGCTACCATCAGCGTCTCGCGACCCACTTCGCCACGGGTGAAGGTAACTATCGGGATCGTGTTCTTAACTACTATCAGGAAACGCTGAATCAGTTCTGTCAGCAGGGCATTATCAGCGGATGCCTGACGGTAAAACTGTCTGCCGAAGTGTGCGATCTCTCCGAAGATATGCGCGCGGCGATGGATAAAGGTGCCAGCGGTGTTATCGCCCTGCTGGCCCAGGCGCTGGAAAAAGGCCGCAATGAAAAAACGCTGGCCTTTTCGGGTGAGCCTCTGACTCAGGCGCAGGTGTTATACGCGCTATGGTTAGGCGCTAACCTGCAGGCCAAGATTTCGCGCAGTGCCGTGCCGCTGGAAAGCGCGCTGGCACATGTGAAAAACACAATTACTGCGCCTGGCATTTAACAGGCGTTTTTATTTATCTTATTACTAGTCGACTGGTCTACTCAGGAGTCTTTATGTCAGCTGAAAAATTATTTACCCCCTTAAAAGTGGGTGCCGTTACCGCGCCAAACCGCGTGTTCATGGCTCCGCTTACCCGTCTGCGCAGCATTGAGCCGGGTGACATCCCCACCCCACTGATGGGTGAATACTATCGTCAGCGCGCCAGTTCCGGCCTGATCATCACCGAAGCTACGCAGATTTCTGCTCAGGCTAAAGGTTATGCGGGTGCGCCGGGGCTGCACAGCCCGGAACAGATCGCCGCATGGCAGAAAATTACAGCGGGCGTGCATGCTGAAGAGGGACGCATTGCCGTCCAGCTGTGGCACACCGGGCGTATCTCCCACAGCAGCATTCAGCCTGGCGGCCAGGCACCGGTTTCAGCCTCTGCCCTGAATGCTAACACCCGCACCTCGCTGCGTGATGAAAACGGTAACGCGATCCGCGTCGATACCTCAACGCCGCGCGCCCTGGAGCTGGATGAGATCCCGGGTATCGTGAACGATTTCCGTCAGGCCGTGGCCAACGCCCGTGAAGCAGGTTTTGATTTGATTGAGCTGCACTCCGCGCACGGTTACCTGCTGCACCAGTTCCTGTCACCGTCATCTAACCAGCGTACCGACCAGTATGGCGGCAGCGTCGAGAACCGCGCCCGTCTGGTGCTGGAAGTGGTTGATGCCGTATGCCAGGAGTGGAGCCCGGATCGTATCGGCATTCGCGTCTCCCCGATCGGTTCTTTCCAGAACGTCGACAACGGCCCGAACGAAGAAGCGGATGCGCTCTATCTGATTGAAGAGCTGGCAAAACGCGGTATCGCCTATCTGCACATGTCTGAGCCAGACTGGGCCGGCGGTAAACCTTATACGGAAGCCTTCCGTCAGAAAGTGCGTGAGCGCTTCCACGGGGTGATCATCGGTGCGGGTGCCTACACGCCAGAGAAAGCGGAAGACCTGATCGGCAAAGGGCTGATCGATGCCGTTGCGTTTGGCCGCGACTATATCGCCAACCCGGACCTGGTCGCCCGCCTGCAACAGAAAGCCGCTCTGAACCCGCAGCGTCCTGAAAGCTTCTACGGCGGCGGCGCTGAAGGTTACACCGACTACCCTTCTCTCTAATCTCACCATTGTTCATTGATAGCGGCGACACTTCGCCGCTATACTAAAACATCGTTTCTGTTCAAAAAAATATTCAAATCCATTGGTTAATGAGGAAATTATGCGCCTACTTCACACCATGCTGCGCGTTGGCGATCTGCAACGTTCTATTGATTTCTACACTAACGTACTGGGCATGAAACTGCTGCGCACCAGCGAAAACCCGGAATACAAATACTCGCTGGCGTTCGTGGGTTACGGCCCGGAAACGGATGAAGCGGTGATTGAGCTGACCTATAACTGGGGCGTGGACAGCTATGACCTGGGCAACGCCTACGGCCATATCGCGCTGGAAGTGGACAACGCAGCCGAAGCGTGCGAACGCATCCGCCGCAACGGCGGTAACGTCACCCGTGAAGCGGGTCCGGTTAAAGGCGGCACCACTGTGATTGCATTTGTGGAAGATCCGGACGGTTACAAAATCGAGCTGATTGAAGCCAAAGATGCCGGTCGTGGTCTGGGCAACTGATCCCTCAGGGCGCAATATGCGCCCGTAGTTTTACTGCATCACCCCGCAAAATTTGCCATAATGCGCTCTGCTTTTTCCCCTTGTAAGAGACCCTGATGTCCGATAACGCTCAATTTAGCGGTCTGTGCGACCGTTTTCGTGGTTTTTATCCCGTTGTCATTGATGTAGAAACAGCCGGATTTAACGCTAAAACCGATGCGCTGCTCGAAATTGCCGCCATCACGCTGAAGATGGATGAACAGGGCTGGCTTACACCAGACACCACGCTGCATTTCCACGTTGAACCTTTCGAAGGGGCAAACTTACAGCCGGAAGCACTGGCCTTCAACGGTATCGATCCGCATAACCCACTGCGCGGTGCGGTAAGCGAATATGATGCGCTGCACGCCATTTTTAAAATGGTGCGTAAAGGCATGAAAGAGAGTAACTGCAGCCGCGCCATCATGGTGGCGCATAACGCCACCTTCGATCACACCTTTACCATGGCCGCAGCGGAGCGCGCCTCGCTCAAACGCAACCCTTTCCACCCGTTTGTGACCTTCGACACGGCAGCACTGAGCGGTCTGGCGCTGGGGCAAACGGTGTTATCAAAAGCCTGTATTACGGCGGGTATTGAATTTGACGGCACGCAGGCGCACTCGGCTCTGTATGACACGGAGCGCACCGCAGAGCTGTTCTGTGAGATCGTCAACCGCTGGAAGCGTCTGGGCGGCTGGCCACTGCCGACAGGTGACAGCGAAGAATAAAAAAAGCGACCTTAACAGGTCGCTTTTTTATTTGCGCAGCAAACTTACTCTGCGTCCGGCTCTTCGGTTTTGTACTTCGCCGCGGTTTCTTTGATCAGCTGCTGCAGTTCACCGCGCTGATACATTTCAATCAGGATATCGCAGCCGCCTACCAGCTCACCGTCTACCCACAGCTGCGGGAAGGTTGGCCAGTTAGCGTATTTTGGCAGCTCAGCACGGATGTCCGGGTTCTGCAGGATATCAACGTAAGCAAAACGCTCACCACAGGCTGAGAGCGCCTGAACCGCTTGCGCGGAGAAGCCGCAGCTTGGCAGCTTCGGAGAACCTTTCATATACAGCAGAATCGGGTTTTCAGCGATCTGGCGCTGGATTTTTTCAATAGTGGTGCTCATGTCTTGCTTCCTTTAACTTCTGTTACGGCAATAGTCTGACATTGTAGCGGGTCAGGCTGGCATCGGAAAATAACATTTTCGTCACGTTTATACATTTTACCGCGACTCTACAAAAGTTGCATTGCAAATGGTGTTTAACCCTGCGGCAGTCAGGGTTTTGCTTAGGGAGTGAACAATTGTGCGACAGAACGATGAATTTTTTTGCACTTGCTAACGAAACAGGTTTTTAGATTGAAAAATGCTATTAACTTCTCGGGTTTTTATGGATTAGAATCGACGGGCTTTGTAAATCACTCGCGGGTATTATTGATGACCTGCATTTATCAGGGGACTGCCCAGTGGCGCGGATAACAAAAATCTCGATCACGCTCTGTGCTTTACTGTTTACATCACTCACTCTCACGCCAGTGGCAAACGCCTCTCAGCAGGCGCGGCATTCTGCTGTACAAAAAAGCCATCTGGTAAAAGCCACAGAACGTAAGAAAAAAACCACCACAAAGAACGAAAAGAAAAAGACGACCACCAAGACGACACAAACCGCTTCCAGCAAGACCAAAACAAAATCTTCCCGCACTGCCCACACCACCAAAAGTAAAACTTCGCTGACCGCTGCTAACCTCGTCACTGAAAAATGCATTACGCGTAAAGGCCACAAAGCGAAATGCACCAAAGTCACGAAAATCGCGGAAGTACATAAAGTCCGTGTACAGAAAGCGCAAAAAACCGCGATGAATAAACTGATGGGGCAAATTGGCAAACCTTATCGCTGGGGTGGCAGTTCGCCACGAACCGGCTTCGACTGTAGCGGCCTGGTCTATTACGCCTATAAAGATCTGGTTAAGTTCCGCATTCCGCGTACCGCTAATGAGATGTACCACCTGCGCGACGCCTCTCCGGTGAGCCGTGGTGAGCTGGAAAACGGCGATCTGGTCTTCTTCCGCACGCAAGGCCGCGGCACGGCTGACCATGTGGGTGTCTATGTCGGCAACGGGAAATTTATCCAGTCACCGCGCAGCGGCCAGGATATTCAGATCACCTCCCTGAGTGAAGACTACTGGGTACGTCACTACGTCGGCGCACGTCGCGTGATGACGCCGAAAACTATTCGCTAACCCCTGCCCTGCCGCATCCGTGGCAGGGTAAGTTCCTCTTTTGCATACCCTTTCAATTTGCTATCCTGTCCTTGTTGTCTGTGTGGTTATTGGCAACGCTAAATACAATAAGGAGAGAAGCAATGTCGTTCGAATTACCTGCACTACCGTATGCAAAAGACGCCCTGGCACCGCACATTTCTGCGGAAACCCTGGAATACCATTACGGCAAACATCACCAGACGTATGTCACCAACCTGAACAATCTGATCAAAGGCACCGATTTCGAAGGCAAAACGCTGGAAGAGATCGTCCGTAGCTCAGAGGGTGGCGTATTTAACAACGCGGCTCAGGTGTGGAACCACACCTTCTACTGGCACTGCCTGGCACCCAATGCCGGTGGTGAACCTGCCGGTGAACTGGCTTCCGCGATTAACGCCGCCTTTGGCAGCTTCGCCGATTTCAAAGCGAAGTTTACGGATGCCGCCATCAAGAACTTCGGCTCTGGCTGGACGTGGCTGGTAAAAGAAGCGGATGGCAAACTGGCAATCGTGTCCACCTCTAATGCAGGCACCCCGCTGACCACCAGCGCTACGCCGCTGATGACCGTGGACGTGTGGGAGCACGCTTACTACATTGATTACCGTAACGCGCGCCCGAACTACCTGGAGCACTTCTGGGCACTGGTCAACTGGGACTTCGTCGCGAAGAACTTCGCCGCGTAAGAGAGACGCAGAAGGGGTCCCCCTTCTGCGTTATTTTTATTATTCCGCCGTGCAAACGGCTTCTGGCTGTTTTCGGCCGGACATCATCACCAGCAGCAGGCCGAGAGCGGCAATAATCGCCCCCATCACCGGCACAAAGCTGTATCCCAGACCGCCAGAAATGACGGCGCCGCCCGCCGCAGCACCCAGGGCGTTCCCCAGGTTAAACGCACCGATATTCACCGAAGAAGAGAGTCCCGGCGCCTCGTGGGCGACACGCATCACGCGCATCTGCAGCGGCGGCACCACGGCGAAGGTGGCTGCGCCCCAGACAACCATCGCGATGGCCGCGCCAAACTCGTTACGCGCCAGCCACGGAATCGCGATCATGATGGCAATCAGCAAGGTTAAAAAGCCTTTCAACGTTCCGGTCACTGAACGGTCAGCAAATTTCCCGCCAAGGTAGTTACCCATTGAGAACCCTACGCCAATCAATACCAGCATCGCGGTAATAAAGATCGGGGTTGCATGGGTGATATCGTGCAGCACCGGTGAAATGTAGGTATAGAGCGTAAACATCGCCCCGGCCCCCAGCACGGTGGTCAGCAGTGCAGAAAGCACCTGCGGGCGCACCAGTACCGACAGCTCTTTGCGCACGTCCGGACGTTCACCCGCGCTGCCTTTCGGCAGGGAGAAGAACAAGGCCACCATCGCCACCACGCCCAGCCCGGCGGTTGCCAGGAATGACATACGCCAGCCGATCGCTTCACCCAGCCAGGTCGCAGCCGGTACGCCGCCAATGTTGGCAATCGTCAGCCCCATAAACATGGTCGCCACGGCGCTTGCCTGCTTATGTTTCGGCACCACGCTTGCGGCCACGACCGAGCCCAACCCAAAGAACGCGCCATGGTTCAGGCTGGTCAAAATGCGCGACAGCATCAGGGTGGTGTAGTCAGGTGAAATGGCAGAGAGCACGTTGCCCAGGGTGAAAATCGCCATCAGGAAAATCAGCGCATTACGGCGCGCGCGGTGTGAAAGCAGTAGCGTCATCAGCGGCGCCCCCACCATCACGCCGATGGCATAAGCGCTGATTAACATCCCGGCCGCAGGGATCGAGACATCCACGCCCCGGGCGATAACAGGCAGTAACCCCATCGGGGAGAATTCGGTGGTGCCAATCCCAAAAGCGCCAATCGCCAGGGCAAGCAGGGGAAAATTGATTTTCATGCGTCAACTCCGGATGCCGTGTCATGTCGTGACACAGAACAAAGAAGCGGAAAGCATGACATCAATCACAAAAAATGAGAAGTTAACAAAATGGCAAAAGATTTTTGCCTGAGAAGTAACAATCCGGTAAACCGGGAGGGAGAAGATTCTCCCTCCGCGTAAATCAGTGCAGCGCAGCCGTCAGGCCAGCCGCCACAATCAGCGCCAGCACAATGATGGTGGTGAACAGCGAAAACTTCAGATCGGAACTCATCAATTTTTCTCCTTTTAATCCCCCCACGAAAAGTGAGCTTGCTCATTTTTGCACAGTTTACGTCAAAAATCTTCCCGGATTTAAGCTGATAACCACTTTACCTCTTCCCCTTTTCATCAAGATAGGACAAAATTCCACGCTAAATTTATTAGCGTACCGGCCATTGACCCCCTCCTGACGTCCCGTGTCGTTTTCCTGGCGTACCGCAATCTAAAATTGCGTGATAAGGGTGAGAGAAGGCAAACGTTTACCTTCAAGTATTTCAGGAGTTTAGGATATGGTCTGGAGTGACATTTAATGGCAACAATTAAAGACGTAGCAAAACGCGCAAACGTTTCCACTACAACCGTATCACATGTAATTAACAAAACCCGCTTTGTGGCGGAAGAGACGCGCAACGCCGTCTGGGCAGCGATCAAAGAGCTGCACTACTCGCCAAGTGCGGTTGCGCGCAGCCTCAAGGTGAATCACACCAAATCGATTGGTCTGCTGGCGACCAGCAGCGAAGCGGCCTATTTTGCTGAGATCATTGAAGCGGTAGAGAAAAACTGCTTCCAGAAAGGCTATACCCTGATTCTGGGCAACGCGTGGAACAGCATTGAAAAACAGCGAGCCTATCTCTCCATGATGGCGCAGAAGCGCGTGGATGGCCTGCTGGTGATGTGTTCCGAGTACCCGGAATCCGTACTGTCGATGCTTGAAGAGTATCGGCATATCCCGATGGTGGTGATGGACTGGGGTGAAGCCCGTGCGGATTTCACGGATTCCGTTATCGACAACGCTTTTGAAGGCGGCTATATGGCGGGCCGTTATTTGATCGAACGCGGTCATCGTGAGATTGGCGTGATCCCGGGTCCGCTTGAGCGTAACACCGGCGCAGGTCGTCTGGCTGGCTTTATGAAAGCGATGGAAGAAGCGCTGATCACCGTGCCAGAAAACTGGATCGTACAGGGTGACTTTGAGCCGGAATCAGGCTACCGCGCGATGCAGCAGATTGTCTCCCAGCAACATCGTCCTACCGCCGTTTTCTGCGGGGGCGACATCATGGCGATGGGCGCGCTCTGTGCGGCCGATGAGCTGGGTCTGCGCGTCCCGCAGGACATTTCCGTGATCGGCTATGACAACGTGCGCAACGCGCGCTTCTTTACCCCTGCGCTGACCACCATTCACCAGCCGAAAGATTCGCTGGGTGAAACGGCCTTCAACATGCTGCTCGACAGGATCGTCAACAAACGTGAAGAGTCGCAGTCCATTGAAGTCCACCCGCGCCTCATCGAACGCCGTTCCGTTGCGGATGGTCCGTTCCGCGACTACCGTCGTTAATCGCTTTACGGAGCCAGTCACACTGGCTCCCGTAACCATTCCCGGTTAAGCGTTTCGCTGTCCCCCAGATAATCCAGCAGCCAGGCCATAGCAGGTGAAACATCATTTTGTTGCCAGGTCAGACAGCAAGCCGCATCCGGGAACGGATTCTCCAGCGTCAGTTCAACCCACTCGCCGGTGTCGATTCGCGGGCGCGCAAAATGAACGGGCACCATCGCGACGCACAGCCCTGCACTGAGGCAGGTCGCCGACGATTCCCAGTCCGGGGCGACCACGCGACGCTGGTTATCCAGCAGCCAGGTGATACGCTTGGGCAGCGAGCGGGAGGTGTCCTCCAGCACCAGCGACGGCCAGTTACGCAGGGTATCGTCGCTTAACGGCCCCTCCATGGCCGCCAGGGGATGATCGCGTGCCACTACGCATTTCCAGCTCAGCATCCCCATATCGCGAAAGGCATAGCGTCCCCCAACCGGAATCGCCTGCGTCGCCCCAATCGCCATTTCTACCCTGCCGTCCGACAGCGCGTCCCACACGCCGTTGAACACTTCCTGCGAAACACGCAACTCAACGTCAGAAAAATGACGATAGAAATCGACGATCATTTGCCGGGTGCGTTCCGGCTTCACGATATTATCGACCGCGATGGAAAGATGCCCCCGCCAGCCGTTAGCGATCTGCTGACACTGTTCGCGGGTGATCTGCATTTTTTTGATAACAGAACGCCCTTCTTTCAAAAACCACGCCCCGGCAGGCGTTAATTCCACATCACGATGTCGCCGTTCGAACAGCGGAACGGCCAGCCACTCTTCTAGCTGACGCACCGTATAGCTGATTGCCGACGGGACGCGGTGCAGTTCCTGCGCTGCTCCGCTAAAGCTGCCGTTACGCGCGACAGCATCGACCACTTCAAGAGAATAATCTGACCACATTTTCTGCCTGCAAAAAATTTGAATGCACCCGCCAAATATTAGCGTTTCACAAGCCGCTTTGCACTCCCTACACTCTGCGCCAATGTACACCTGCCTCCTCAGGAGAAGAAAATAATGCAACCCAGGAAAGGTTTTTTAGTCTGGCTCGGCGGCTTAAGCGTGCTGGGCTTTTTAGCCACCGATATGTACCTGCCGGCTTTCGCCGCCATGCAGGAAGATCTGCAAACCCCTGCCGCCGCGATCAGCGCCAGCCTGAGTTTGTTCCTCGCCGGTTTTGCCTTCGCGCAGCTGCTCTGGGGACCGCTCTCGGATCGCTTTGGCCGCAAGCCGGTACTGTTGCTGGGTCTGGCCATTTTTGCCGTGGGCTGTCTGGGGATGCTATGGGTTCGCGACGCCACCTGGCTGCTGGTACTGCGGTTTATTCAGGCAGTCGGCGTCTGCGCCGCAGCCGTCACCTGGCAGGCGCTGGTCACCGACTACTATCCGGCGAACCGTACAAACCGAATTTTCGCGACCATTATGCCGCTGGTGGGGCTTTCCCCTGCCCTCGCCCCGCTGCTGGGTAGCTGGATCCTCGCGCATTTCGACTGGCAGGCCATCTTTGCCACGCTGTTTGCCATCACGCTGGTACTGATGCTGCCGGCGTTTGCCCTTAAGCCCGCGCATAAAAAAGAGGCGCATGCCGACGCCAGCCCAATTACCTTTGCCTCCCTGCTGAGCGCCAAAGCGTATCGCGGTAATGTGCTGATTTATGCTGCCTGCTCGGCGAGCTTCTTCGCATGGCTGACCGGTTCACCCTTTATTCTGCACGATATGGGCTACAGCCCGGCGGCCATCGGTCTGAGCTATGTTCCGCAGACCATCGCGTTCCTGGTTGGCGGGTACGGCTGTCGCGCGGCGCTGCAAAAATGGGAAGGCCAGCAGATGCTGCCGTGGTTGCTGGTGCTGTATGCGTTGAGCGTTATCGGGACCTGGGCCGTCGGCTTTATTCCCGGCGTCGGTCTGGCTGAAATTTTGATTCCATTCTGCGTAATGGCCATCGCGAACGGCGCGATATACCCTATCGTTGTGGCGCAGGCGCTTCGTCCCTTCCCGCAGGCGACAGGCCGTGCGGCCGCACTTCAGAATACGCTGCAACTGGGGCTGTGCTTCCTGGCCAGTCTGGTGGTCTCGGCGCTGATTGCCACACCGCTCCTGACCACCACCAGCGTGATGCTGGTTACCGTTGCGCTGGCCGGCATGGGCTATCGTATGCAGGCAGCCGCGCAGCGTGCGCAGGATAACCGCGCGCAGGCAGAAACGTCACATGCGTAATTACTGCAAAAATTATGTAACTTTTCGGTGATTAGGTTGCTAACAATTTTCTATTGAATCACCAAATTTTGCGGCCTATACTAAATTTGGTTCGATTAAATACGATAAATATTAAGTGTTAACGGGAGCCGGAGTGCTCCCGTTTTACCATGGAAGGCATTTCGGCAAGGGTTATCTCCCTTCCTCTGTTCTACGTCGGATACTAGCCTCGCGGTATATACCGTGAGATTTCTCACAAACCAAAAAAAGCGTCTACGCTGTTTGAAGGTTCTGATCACAGTAGGGTGATGGAGAAGCTATGAGTTCATCGTGTATAGAAGAAGTCAGCGTTCCGGACGATAACTGGTCCCGGATCGTCAGTGAACTGTTAGGTCGAGCAGGCATCACGATTAATGGATCATCGCCATCCGATCCTCAGGTTAAACATCCCGACTTTTTTAAACGCGTGTTACGAGAGGGATCGTTAGGCCTGGGAGAAAGTTATATGGATGGCTGGTGGGAATGCGAACGGCTGGATATATTTTTCACCCGCGTTTTGCGTGCTGGTCTGGAAAATCAACTCCCTCGCCATCTGAAAGACACCCTGCGCGTCGCCTCAGCCCGCCTGTTTAACCTGCAAAGTAAAAAACGCGCCTGGATCGTCGGCAAAGAGCACTACGACCTTGGCAACGACCTGTTCAGCCGTATGCTGGACCCCTTCATGCAATATTCCTGCGCCTACTGGAAAGAGGCATCGACGCTTGAAGAGGCGCAACAGGCCAAGCTGCGTCTGATTAGCGAGAAACTGCAGCTTGAGCCCGGAATGCGTGTGCTGGATATCGGCTGCGGCTGGGGTGGGCTGGCGTATTTTATGGCGAAGCACTATGGCGTCAGCGTCGTCGGCGTCACGATTTCAGCAGAACAGCAAAAGCTGGCGCGAGAACGCTGCCAGGGTCTTGATGTTGACATCCGGCTGCAGGATTACCGTGACCTGAACGAACAGTTTGATCGTATTGTCTCCGTGGGTATGTTCGAACATGTTGGCCCGAAAAACTACGACACCTATTTTGACGTCGTGGATCGCAATTTGAAACCAGACGGCATTTTCCTGCTGCACACCATCGGGTCTAAGCGCACCGACAACAACGTCGACCCGTGGATCAACAAATACATCTTCCCGAATGGCTGTTTACCGTCCGTGCGCCAGATTGCCAACGCCAGCGAGTCCCATTTCGTGATGGAAGACTGGCATAACTTTGGCGCGGATTACGACACCACATTGATGGCATGGCATGCACGTTTTCAGGAAGCCTGGCCGGAGATTGCGGACAACTACTCTGAACGATTCAAGCGGATGTTTAGCTATTATCTGAATGCCTGCGCGGGGGCGTTTCGCGCGCGAGATATTCAGCTCTGGCAGGTTGTTTTCAGCCGAGGGATTGAGCACGGCTTGCGGGTCGCCCGCTAAAAAAATAACCCCGGTTACCCGGGGTTATTTTTTATTCGTCTTCTGTGCTCGTTATTATTGCCGCTTCTTTTGCCGCCAGCACGCGCTCAACCGTATCCACTACCGCCTGGGTTTGCGGATCGATTTCGATATTCACGCGATGCCCGAGTTTTTTCGAACCCAGCGTGGTGCGTTGCAGCGTTTCAGGAATTAAATGCACGCAAAAACGCGTTGCCGTCACTTCTCCAACCGTCAGGCTAATCCCATCAATGCCAATAAATCCTTTATAGAGGATGTATTTCATTAATGACGGATCCTGCATTTTGAACCAGATTTGACGGTTATTTTCCGATGTCACGATTTTCGCCACTTCAGCCGTGGTCATGATGTGCCCCGACATCAGATGGCCGCCAATCTCATCACTGAACTTCGCCGCACGCTCAACGTTGACGGTATCACCTACAGCCAGCTCGCCCAGATTAGTAATACGCAGGGTCTCTTTCATTAAATCAAAGCTGATCTTGTTGCCATTAATTTCGGTGACGGTCAGACAGCAGCCGTTATGAGCAATCGAGGCGCCGGTTTCGATGCCATCAAGCATATATTCCGGCAGCTCTACAACATGCGTACGAAAATTAGGTTTTTCATCAATGGACACCACTTTGGCAGTGCCCTGCACAATACCAGTAAACATGCTTACAACTCCTGTTTTCTCCGGACGGTGGTTACACCGTTTAATCCCACCACAATAACAGTTGGAAAAAGAGGTTGCCAGCGGAGCGCATTTTCTGGCGATTTTTTCACTAGATAAATAGCTAAAGCCCGCTACAATAGCTGGCACCCCCCGCATTTTCTTCTTGCTGCCCGTTACGGCGGCTTTTTTAGTCTCTCTTATAACTACAAAATAAAGGTGTTCACGTGCAGAAGTACATGAATGAAGCGCGGCAGTTATTGGCACTGGCGATACCAGTGATCATCGCGCAAGTGGCCCAGACCGCAATGGGATTTGTGGATACCGTCATGGCAGGTGGCTATAGCGCCACTGATATGGCGGCCGTCGCCATCGGTACATCAATCTGGCTTCCGGCCATCCTGTTCGGCCATGGTCTGCTGCTCGCGCTGACGCCGGTTATTGCTCAACTTAATGGTTCGGGACGTCGCGAACGCATTGCCCATCAGGTCCGCCAGGGGTTCTGGCTGGCCGGATTTGTCTCCGTGCTGATTATGGTCGTGCTCTGGAACGCCGGTCATATCATTCGCGCGATGGATAACATTGACCCGGCACTGGCTGACAAAGCCGTGGGCTATCTGCGTGCCCTGCTCTGGGGGGCACCGGGCTACCTCTTCTTCCAGGTGGCGCGTAACCAGTGCGAAGGCCTGGCGAAAACCAAGCCCGGGATGGTGATGGGCTTTATCGGCCTGCTGGTGAATATTCCGGTGAACTATATCTTTATTTACGGTCATTTCGGGATGCCAGAGCTGGGCGGCGTCGGCTGCGGCGTGGCAACCGCCGCGGTTTATTGGGTGATGTTCTTCTGTATGCTTACCTTTGTGAAACACGCCCGCTCTATGCGCGATATTCGTAATGAGAAAACATTCAGTACGCCGGACTGGAGCATCATGACGCGCCTGATGCAGTTAGGCTTGCCGATTGCGCTGGCCCTGTTTTTTGAAGTGACGCTCTTTGCCGTCGTCGCCCTGCTGGTCTCCCCACTGGGGATCGTTAACGTGGCCGGGCACCAGATTGCGCTCAACTTCAGCTCCCTGATGTTCGTTCTGCCGATGTCGCTGGCGGCGGCGGTGACGATTCGCGTCGGCTTCCGCCTGGGCCAGGGCTCGACGCTGGATGCGCAAACGGCCGCACGGACCGGGCTGGGCGTCGGTGTCTGCATGGCGGTCTGTACGGCGCTCTTTACCGTTGCATTACGCGAGCAAATTGCCCTGCTCTATAACGACAACCCGGAAGTGGTGGCACTGGCCTCGCACCTGATGCTGCTCGCCGCGGTGTACCAGATTTCAGACTCTATCCAGGTGATTGGCAGCGGCGTGCTTCGCGGATACAAAGATACGCGCTCCATCTTCTTTATCACCTTCATCGCCTACTGGGTACTGGGACTGCCGTGCGGCTACATCCTGGCCCTGACCGATCTGGTGGTTGACCGCATGGGACCCGCCGGGTTCTGGATGGGCTTTATCATTGGTCTGACGTCAGCCGCGATCATGATGATGATGCGCATGCGCTTCCTGCAGCGCCAGCCATCAACCGTGATTTTGCAACGCGCTGCGCGTTAAATACGCAGTAGCCGTCTGCTGGCGGCTACTTTCTCTTCACTTTGCGCGGTAATGAAGCAATCGCGTGAAATCAGAGAGAAAAATGCATTTTCCCTCTTGCCACCTTGATGCTGTGCCGCTAATATTCGTCCCCGTTGTCACCGACAACACGTTGCGTTCATAGCTCAGTTGGTTAGAGCACCACCTTGACATGGTGGGGGTCGTTGGTTCGAGTCCAATTGAACGCACCATTCTGCGTCCGTAGCTCAGTTGGTTAGAGCACCACCTTGACATGGTGGGGGTCGGTGGTTCGAGTCCACTCGGACGCACCATTTCAGTCCTGAAATGGTGCAAATCCTCTTCAGATATCCTGATTTTTCTTAATCCCTTATTTTCATCATTATTCTCCTGCTACGCTTTTCTTATGGAAAAAATACAGGAAGCGCGTTGATGAAGAGTATCGCCATTATCGGCTCCGGCCCCACAGGGATTTACACCTTTTATCATCTGCTTAAAAACAGCACCCCGCTCTCAGTTTCCGTCTTTGAACAGGCCGATGACGCTGGCGTGGGCATGCCTTATAACGACGACGATAATTCTCGCCTGATGCTGGCGAACATTGCGAGCATTGAAATCCCGCCCATTTTTATGACCTACCTCGACTGGCTGAAGGGACAGAGTGAAGCGCACCTGGCGCGTTTTAAGGTAGATAAAACCACGCTCCACGATCGGCAGTTCCTGCCCCGGATCCTGCTGGGTGAATATTTTCGCGACAGCTTTCGAACCATCGTCAAAGAAGCTAAAAAGCAGGGGTTCGAGGTTAACATCCATGAATCCGCCGCAGTTACCGACGTCATTCCCTCCTCAACCGGCGTCACGCTTTCCGTCAATGGCAACGTCTTTCCTGAACGCTTTGACCTTGCGGTTATCGCCACCGGTCACGTCTGGCCAGACGAGGACGAAGCCACGCGCACATTCTTCCCAAGCCCGTGGTCCGGTCTGATGGACGCCCGCATTCCCCCTTGCCGCGTTGGCATTATGGGAACATCGTTAAGCGGTCTGGATGCGGCGATGGCGGTGGTGATGCAGCACGGTGAGTTCCGTGACGGTAAATTCATCCTGGACGAAGGCAGTGGAGCGTTAAACATTACGCTGATGTCGCGGACAGGCATTCTGCCGGAAGCCGATTTTTACTGCCCTATCCCTTACGAACCGCTGTCCGTTTTAACCGCATCCGTGGTTGAAGGCGAGATAGCCAAAGGATCGGATGGCCTGCTTGACCGCATTTTTGCCCTGATGGTGAAAGAGCTTCAACGTGCCGACCCGGCATGGTGCGAGAAAATTTCTCTGCAACGCCACAACGCCGACAGCCTGCGTGACGCCTGGTTTGAGGATCGTCAACAGCACGGTCCGTTTAGCTGGGCGGAAGAGAACCTCAATGAAGTTGAACGGAACAAACGCGAACGGCGCACCGTCGCCTGGCGCTATACCGTCCTTCGGCTGCATGAGGTCGTTCAGGAGATTGTTCCCCATCTTAGCGATCAGGACAGAGAGCGCTTCAAAAACGGGCTGGCCCGCGTGTTTATCGACAACTATGCGGCGATCCCTCCGCAGTCTATCCGCAGACTGCTTGCGCTTCGCGAGGCTGGCATCATCAGCGTGGCGGCCCTGGGCGACGACTATACGCTGGATGTTGGCAGCGACCGCACGGTGGTGTCCACAAAAGAGACCGTTTACCGCTTTGACGTTTTCATCGATGCACGCGGGCAAAAGCCGCTCAAAACCAAAGATCTGCCTTTCCCCTCACTGCGCAGAGCGCTGGAAACGACCGGCGATGAGATACCCGATGTCGGTGAAGATTACACGCTAAATGCGCCTGAAACGGTTCGCGGGCGCATCGCGTTTGGCGCGATACCGTGGCTGATGCACGATCATCCCTTTGTTCAGGGGCTGGCGGAGTGTGCAGAGATTGCAGAGGCGATGGCCAGGGCGGCTGAAAAACCGGCCACAGGTTTACGGCGTCGATTACCGTACGTAGAGAACTGACAGGGCTTCCATGCCCTGCAACGCGATATTACTCGAAGAAGACGTCCGGGTTTTCAGACAGCGAGACAAAGGTTTTCGTCGCTTTATCCAGGGCACGAATTTCGCCGCTTTCAATGTCATAGACCCAGCCGTGCAGGCGAAGGGAGTTGTTACGCAGCCCGACCGCAACGGACGGGTGAGTCTTAATGTTGCTCAGTTGCGCAAACACGTTCTCCTGCACCATCGCATTCACTTTATCGAGCGGCTTATCCCAGGTTTTCTTCTCAACCACGGCTTTGGCCGCATCGGAATAGCGCAGCCAGTGTGAAACAGCAGGCATCGGCTCCAGGTTCGCGTTATCGGCAATCGCCTTCATCGCGCCACAGTTGGAGTGGCCGCAGATGACGATATCCGTCACGCCCAGCGCCACAACCGCGTATTCGATAGTGGCGGAGACACCGCCAGGCTCAGGCCCGAACGGCGGCACAATATTACCAGCATTACGAATGACAAAGAGTTGTCCCGGCTCTTGCTGAGTAACCAGTTCCGGGACCAGACGGCTGTCGGAGCATGAGATGAACAGCGCTTTGGGATTCTGGCTGGACGCTAAACTGCGAAAGAGCTCTTTACGTTGCGGGAAAATCTCTTTTTGAAAGCTGAGAAAACCTTCAATGATATGTTGCATAGCAATTTCTCTTTTATCTGTTTTAGTTTAGGTATGATCGCGATCACACTCGTAAAGTTTACCCATCGCGCTTCACTTCAGACAAGCAATATATTTCTGGCCCGACCGCTGTACGATAGCGTCGGCATTCGCCGGAATGTTCTGCCCTTCGAACGCGCCGTGAAGACGGGCGAAAGATTTGCCCACCAGGCGCCGGGTGACCTCCTCAACCTTGCGGGCAGGCAACGGAAGCATATTCGGGTAGCTCCACATAAACGACACCGCATCCTTCCCGGGGGTGACCTGCAGAATATCCCCCGCCAGCAAAACGCCCTCGCCTTCCTGCCAGTGCAGCACCGTGCCGCCTGCGAAATGACCGCCGAGACGCAGCAAAGTAACCGATGGCACGATCTCCAGCGCATCGCCCTCCCAGTAAACAATCGCCGGACTGGCGCGCATCACCCACTCGCGATCGCTGGCGTGCAGATAGACCGGCGCATCAAACGCCGCGGCCCACTCCTGCATGGTGGTGTAATAGTGCGGATGGGAAATCGCAATGGCGCGGAGGCCGCCGAGCGCGGTGATGATAGCGTGGGTGGCCGGGTCAAGGTTGGCGATGCAGTCCCACAAAATATTGCCGTGTGGGGTACGCAGCAGCAACGCGCGCTGGTTAATCGCAAAAGACGGTACCGTTTTGATGCTGTACAACTGCGGCTCCAGCTGCTGCCATTTATTCGCGTGCGTGGCCGTTACCGTCTCATACTCGATCCACGCCTGGCCGCTGGCCGGGACATACTGCCGTTCATCCTCGCAAATCGGGCATCTTTCCGGCTGTGCATCGTAGGAGGTACCGCAGGTTTTACAGAGTGTAATCATGAGCGCTCCTCAGTGATAAAGCACTGAGTATGGCAGGGATTATCCTTATGTGCTGCGTGGTACATTGCTGGCTTTTTTTGCCCTATACTGTGCCCGTATCAATAACTGAACATAGCAGGTGCAACATGGAAATTGATCTCGATAACCTGGTTTTTAACGGACTGGATGAAGCGGAAGAACGCAACGCGGAACGTCTGGATGACGCGGACAAAAAAGCACAGGCGATTGTCGCCGACGACGACTGCGGTGATGCCTGCAAGATCTGATAAAAAGCACCGGTCAGCCGGTGCTTTTTTTTGGCACTCAACGGAGAGCTACAGTTCAGGCGTCTTTTTAAACCCCGTCAGCATCAGTACAAGGCTTTGCGCCGAAGAAGCCGGTTCAAACTGGTAATGGTTCCCCTGGCGGTCGCCGCCGATATACCACGATATTTCGGTTTTCCCTTCCGCCAGCGCATTGCGCACGGCTTTGTCGACATCCACCATTCTGTACTCGCGCGAGTGGTTGAGATACAGCACCGCATCGGATCGATAGCTGCAGGCCGGGCGGTCAGCCCAGCTCACCGTCGCAGGATCCCAGTCGTTGCTGGCCGGATAGAAGAAGATCTGATCGGCGCCGTCAGTTTCTACCTTACCGCCGTATATGCGAACGCGATATTTAAACAGAGAAGGATCCTGTCCCGCTGGCAGCGGCGGGATCGTAAACTTCACCAGTGAGAGGGTTTCACTGTTTTGCGTTCGGCCTCCGTTCTGCCAGTTATCCTGCACCAGCAAAGCCTGCGGCTGAGGCTGGGAGAGCCCCGGCTCAAGGCTGCTTAGCCAGACGTTTGCCTGCGCTTTTGAATAGGCATATGGCACGGTCGTGCCACAGTCCAGCCCGCGATTCATACACAGCTCGGTCATAAAGCGCGCCCCCTCTTCCGTCCAGCCATTCATGAAATCAGCATGCGCGGTGTAGAGACTTCCCCAGCGTTCTTCGCGTTCGTCGCCGTGCATAATGGGGTCGAGAGAAAGCTGTGCTTTGCTGGTATCGAGAGATGAAATTGTCGGAAGCACATAAGCGATGTTCATGTTCACGGTGGGAATTTTCACCGGAAACGCGGTAGGGCATTGCCCTTTCGTATCGTATGTCGCATTAGCAACGCCGTGAGCGGGCTTGAGGTTCACGCCATCCCAGCAGTTGGGAAACTGGATACCGATATTAAACTGCACGGCGTCTCCCGCCTTGCGTAACCCGCACACTTCGCCTGTTTTTGTCGTGTAACCCTTGCCGTTTGCACACAAGAACGTGATATGCGGGTTAGGCGCAGATCCATGGTGATCCCCCGCCAGCAGTGATAGCCCCGCCGGGAAAGGCTGCAGCGGCCAGGTTTCCACATTCGAGGCCTGATAATAGGTTTTTTGATACGCGGGTTTTACGATAGTGCCATCAGGCAGCCGCAGCGAAGGTGCCCAGTATGCCGAGCTATCCGCTTTGTTATCGCAGGAGGTTTCTTCCAGCGTGCGCAGGGTTTCCCGGCTCGAGCTGGCATCGGTGTGCGTGTTGCCGAAGAAGTCATGCAGCATGGCCTCGTTGGGCCTGCCAAACATCATAATGGCATCATCGCCAAGGGTATGGGAGTAGCCGCAGACGACATGAGCCTGTGGCGCAGCATGTGCCGCATGCATGGCGAGAAGTAACGCAGGGGCTGAAAGAGCCGTGGTTAACGTGGTCCGTTTCATCATTATCTCCATTAATGAAAGGACCTATAGGTAACAAACAACGGGTTAATTAACCGAATGATTCACCGCGTACTTTTCTCCTCATTGCGGCTTTACAGACGTAACGCACAGCTCATTCCAGTACATTTCGCGCGTGCGGCGCAGTTCAGCGTGACGTTTTATCATGGAACCACTCCGGGTCTATGTTAGCAACGTCCACGCCGTACAGGCTGGCGGCAGGCAGTATTGACTCAAGAACACGTTGCGCGCTGTTCTCCGCATTCACAGGTCGGGTGGCAAAAAACCGCCGTAACGTGCTGATCCATTTTTTCATCGTCTTGCCCCTCTTGCTTCACCTGCGTTCAGTAAAACACCCATTAACAATGGAGGGGAAATAACAATAACGACTGTTGATATGCGGGATCTGAGAAACGCGCGAAACGCGGGCGCATCACCCGGCCAGCGCTTTAACCACTGTCTCCATCGCTTCGGTTGTCAATTCGCTGCGCTTGATGCGCTGGTTCGCCAGCGCCGTGCGCAGCACACCCGCAATGACAATATGCTTCGGCTCCTGCCCTAAATCACGCATCTCAAGCACCACCTTACCGACCACCCGGCACATCTCCTGGTACAGCGCTTCATCTTTGGTCACGTTACCCATCGTCATCACTCCGTTGCCTTTTAAACGTTGAGCTTAAATGATTCTCCTGCCGGATACAAAAAAGAAGCCCGGCGAGGATCTCGCCGGGCTTCATCTGTAAAATCAGCTAATTAGTTATTAACCGGAATCACAGCACCTTTGTATTTGGTGCGGATCCAGTCCTGAATCTCTTTGGAGTGCAGCACGTTCACCAGTGCGACGATGTCCTTCTTCTTCTCGTCACCGCGATGCACGGTAATGATGTTGGCGTACGGGTTATTTTCACCGCTCTCTACCGCAATCGGGTCGTGCACCGGGTCCAGACCGGCGTCAATCGCATAGTTGGCGTTAATCACGACCGCAGCGCCTTCATCGTTGTTGTACATCTGCGGCAGCAGAGAGGCTTCGACGTTAGGCGTGAACTGCAGCTTCTTCGGGTTCTCAACGATGTCGCTGATACGCGCCGTCACTTTGTCGATGCCAGGCTTCAGCTTGATCACGCCCTCTTTTTCAAAGATGGAGAGAATACGGCCTTCTTCGGAAACGGCATCACGCATAATGATCTTACCGCCTTCCGGCAGGTCCTTCAGCGACTTGTACTTTTTGGAGTAGATACCGATTGGCTCAATGTGGATAGCACCCGCACTGACAAAATCGTAATCCTTATCGCCCGCGTGATCTTTCAGCACGCTGTTCAGGTAAGGAATATGCTGGAAATAGTTGGCGTCAATGTCATGACCCGCCAGCGCGGTGTTGGGCAGAATGTAGTCCTGGAACGGTTTAATCTCCAGGTCAATCCCCTGCTTCGCCAGAATCGGCTTGGCCTGCTCCAGAATTTCGGCGTGCGGCGTGTTGGATGCGCCCACAGTCAGCGTATCCGCCCAGGAGGCGAAGCTCAGGGCGCTCAGGGTGGCTGCGGCGATCAGTGTCAGCGTTTTTTTCATGATGTGGTTCCTGTGTGTATTTATTAGCGTTTATCTAACAGAGAAGTCATAGCGTCGCCGCAGAACTGGATAATGAAAACGATGATCAGAATGGTCACCGTTGCCACCAGCGTGACGTCACCATGGTTGCGCTGGAATCCTTCCAGATAAGCCAGATTTCCCAAACCGCCGGCGCCAATCACCCCCGCCATGGCGCTGTAACTCACCAGCGCAATCAGCGTTACCGTTATCCCTGATACCAGTGCAGGTGATGATTCCGGCAGTAAAACCCGAAACACGAGCGTGCTCAGTCGTGCGCCCATAGAGCGCGTTGCTTCGATTACCCCTTTGTCCACTTCGCGCAGGGCAATCTCCACCAGGCGTGCGTAGAACGGCGCGGCCCCCACAATCAGGGCCGGCAGCGCCGCGTTGGCACCAAGAATGGTACCGACGATGGTCTTGGTGAACGGGATCAACAGGACAATCAGAATGATGAACGGTATTGAGCGAAACACGTTTACCACAATCGAAATCACGCTGTAGACCGTGCGGTTTTGAAACAGCCCGCCGCGCGCGGTTAAGAACAGCGCCAGGCCCAGCACGATCCCCAGCACAAAGGTCGCCACCCCGGAAAGCGCGGTCATGTACAGCGTCTCCTGCGTCGCCGCCCAGAGCTGATCCCATTTGAGGTGCGGGAAGAGATTCTCAGCCATGTTTAATGACCTCGCCTTCAATATCGCTGTGCTTCAGGTCGGCGAGGATATTGTTCAGTTGTTCATCAGATGCCACGACGTGGACCCAGAGCTGGCCGAAAACGCCGTGGGCGGTTTGCGTCATTTTCCCGTGCAGGATATTAAACGGCAGACCGTAGCGCAGGGTCAGCTCACCCACGACCGGCTTGTGCGTGCTGTGGCCGGTAAAGGTCAGACGGATGACCGTGCCTTCCAGATCGTTTGCCAGTTCGGTATTGAAGGTTTCTTCCTCGGCGTACTGACTTACCTGGCGGACAAACTGCTGCGTAATCGGCTGCTGCGGATGGGTGAATACACTCAGCACATCCCCCTCTTCCACTACCTTACCGTTTTCCATCACCGCCACGCGGTCGCAGATCTTGCGCACCACATGCATTTCGTGGGTGATCATCACGATGGTCAGCTTGAAACGACGGTTGATATCCAGCAGCAGATCGAGGATCTGATCGGTGGTCTGCGGGTCGAGTGCGGACGTGGCTTCATCACACAGCAAAACGTCCGGGTTATTGGCCAGCGCGCGCGCAATCCCCACGCGCTGTTTTTGTCCGCCGCTCAGCTGTGACGGGTAGGCATTCTCACGCCCTTTCAGCCCAACCAGCGCCACCAGTTCCGCCACGCGAGCCTTGATTCTGGCTTTTGGCACACCGGCGATCTGCATGGAGAACGCGATATTCTCACTTACCGTGCGCGACCACAGCAGGTTGAAGTGCTGGAACACCATACTGATTTTCAGGCGTGCCTGACGCAGGGCTTCACCTTTTGCGGCGGAGATGTCCTGCCCGTTAATCGTGACGCTGCCAGCGCTGGGTTTCTCCAGACCATTCAGCAGACGAATCAGCGTGCTTTTCCCGGCGCCGCTGTAGCCGATAATGCCGTAAACCTGTCCCTGCTCAATCGTCAAATTGACGTTATCAACGGCTGTGAGCGCCGCCTTACCGTTGTCAAAAACCTTCGAAATATTTCTGAGTACAATCATTCTAATTCATTATCCGATCCGCCAATGGCGGTTTAGAAGTATGGATGTCCAAACGATAGTAAACAGGCGTTATCAGTTTTTAAATGAACAAAAAAGCATGTGTTATAACTTTCAGTAATAAACAACGACGCTACACGGCGGGAAGTATTTAGATTGATTTCAGCAATGATTATCTGCCAGACGCATAACGCTTAACTGATATGCGAAAAAAACGGTCATTATTGCAGCATTTTATGCCGAGATAGCCATCCTCACTTCCAGACAACTTTACGTCTTGCTGTCCTGACATCCAAAAACAGCACTGATATTCCCGTCTGTTATAAAAAGCAGTGAAGTGTTCTTTATTGCGAAAATTTCACCGCCCTATCATCCCGTCATGACACCCAGAAAGGAAAACCTCATGACGATTTACCACTCCGTCACCGAACTGATTGGCCGGACACCGCTGATCCAGCTGCACAAGCTTGATACCGGTCCCTGCTCGCTGTTTCTGAAGCTGGAGAACCAAAACCCCGGCGGCTCCATTAAAGATCGCGTGGCGTTATCGATGATTAACGACGCGGAGCGTACCGGCCAGCTACGGCCGGGTGGCACGATTATTGAAGCAACGGCGGGGAATACCGGCCTCGGGCTGGCGCTGATCGCCGCCCAGAAAGGCTATACGCTTATCCTGGTGGTGCCGGACAAAATGAGCCGCGAGAAGATTTTCCACCTGCGCGCGCTGGGTGCCCAGGTGATACTGACCCGTTCCGACGTCAATAAGGGGCATCCGGCCTATTACCAGGATTACGCCCAGCGCCTGGCCGATGAACTGCCGGGCGCGTTTTATATCGACCAGTTCAATAACGACGCTAACCCGCTGGCACATCGCACTACCACGGCACCGGAACTGTATGAGCAGCTTGACGGCAGAATTGACACCATCGTGGTCGGCGTCGGCTCAGGCGGCACGCTGGGCGGCCTGCAGGCGTGGTTTGCCGAGCATTCTCCGCATACGGAGTTTGTGCTGGCCGACCCGGCCGGGTCTGTGCTCGCCGATCAGGTCGAGACCGGTCGCTACCACGATGCGGGCGCCTGGCTGGTTGAGGGCATTGGCGAGGACTTTATTCCGCCGCTGGCCCACATTGAAAGCGTAAACCGCGCCTGGCGCATTACCGACCGCGAAGCGTTTGCCACCGCGCGTGAACTGCTGAAAACGGAAGGCATTCTGGCGGGCTCTTCCAGCGGCACCCTGCTGGCGGCGGCGCTGAAATATTGCCAGGCGCAAGCCACGCCGAAACGCGTGGTGACCTTCGCCTGCGACAGCGGCAATAAATATCTCTCGAAGATGTTCAACGACGACTGGATGCGCCAGCAGGGGCTCATCACGCGCCCTCAGGCAGGCGATCTCTCTGACTACATTGCCCTGCGCCACGATGAAGGCGCTACCGTCACCGCCGCCCCGGATGACACGCTCTCCACCGTTCTGGCGCGCATGCGCCTGTACGACATCTCCCAGCTGCCGGTACTGGAAAACGGTCAGGTCGTCGGCATTATCGACGAGTGGGATCTGTTGCGGCATATCGGCGGTGAAGCTGACCGCTTCGCCCTTCCCGTGACAGAGGCCATGACGCGTCAGGTGGAATTTCTCGATAAACGCGCCCCGGAAAGCGCCCTGCACGCCATCTTCGACCGCGGTCTGGTGGCCGTCATTAATGACAACGACCGTTTTCTCGGTTTGATTACGCGCAGCGACGTGCTGACCGCGTGGCGCAACCGTCTTCAGCCATAAGGAACAGATGATGAAAAACCTGGCAACCCTGAGCGTCCACAGCGGCGCGTTCAATGATCAGCATGGCGCCGTTATGCCGCCGATTTACGCCACCTCGACGTTTGCGCAACCCTCTCCCGGGGAGCATACCGGCTATGAGTATTCCCGCAGCGGCAATCCGACGCGCCATGCGCTCGAAACCGCCATCGCCGAACTGGAAGGCGGAACGCGCGGCTACGCCTTTGCATCCGGTCTTGCCGCCATCTCCACCGTGCTTGAACTGCTGGATAAAGACAGCCATATTGTCGCCATTGATGACGTCTACGGCGGCACATATCGCCTGATTGAAAATGTCCGCAAACGCAGCACCGGTCTGCAGGTCAGCTGGGTTAAGCCGGACGATTTAGCCGGGCTTGAGGCGGCTATTCGCCCGGACACCCGCATGATCTGGGTTGAAACACCTACCAACCCTCTGCTGAAGCTGGCGGATTTAGCGGCTATCGCTGACATCGCCCGTCGTCATAACGTTATCAGCGTGGCGGATAACACCTTCGCATCGCCGGTCATTCACCGTCCGCTGGCGTCGGGTTTCGACATCGTGGTGCACTCAGCAACCAAATACCTTAACGGCCACTCTGACGTGGTGGCCGGGCTGGCGGTGGTGGGCGATAATCCGGCGCTGGCGGACAGGCTTGGCTACCTGCAGAACGCGGTCGGCGGCGTACTGGACCCGTTTAGCAGCTTCCTGACCCTGCGCGGTATTCGTACCCTTTCGCTGCGCATAGAGAGACACAGCAGCAACGCGCTGGCGATTGCGCAATGGCTGGAACAGCATCCGCTGGTTGAACGGGTCTTTTATCCCGGACTGGAGTCGCACCCGCAATATCAGGTTGCCCGCACGCAGATGGCGCTGCCCGGCGGGATGATTTCTGTCGTGGTGAAAGGTGATGCGCAACGCGCCACAGAGGTGATTCACAACCTGACGTTGTTCACCCTTGCGGAAAGCCTGGGCGGCGTGGAGAGTCTTGTGAGCCAGCCTTACAGCATGACGCACGCCTCGATTCCGCTGGCGCAACGGCTGGCAAACGGTATTGTGCCACAGCTGATTCGCCTGTCGGTGGGGATTGAAGATCCTAAAGACCTCATCGCCGACCTCAGTCAGGCGCTGCAAAAATAAGCAAAATGCGGCAGGTCAATCACCTGCCGCGATAAGTTGTCATCATGGCTTAACGCGTTGATAACAATATTATGTAAAACGGCATTGATTATTTCTGAAACACCGTTTCCATTTTCCTTTTATCTTAAAATCAGCGTATAATGCGCGCCAAATCCTTGGTGAATGGTTTCAGCGCTTGGAATACAAAAAACAACGTACAACTTCTCCTCTCCTTCGTTGGGCTGTCACTCAGGCACACTTTCTTCTGCACGCTCATTTGATGTCTCCTATCCTTAGTGCGTGTCATATACTCTTTTGCAACACAGGTTTGACTCTGCGGCGGTGCGCCCCCGGAGCGAGATTTCCATATCCTTCCCAACTTAAAGACTAAGACTGTCATGAAAAAGACGAAAATTGTTTGTACTATCGGCCCGAAAACCGAATCCGAAGAGATGCTGAGCAAAATGCTGGACGCCGGCATGAACGTGATGCGTCTGAACTTCTCTCACGGTGACTATGCAGAACACGGTCAGCGTATCCAGAACTTGCGCAACGTGATGAGCAAAACCGGTAAAAAAGCTGCTATCCTGCTCGACACCAAAGGTCCGGAAATCCGTACCATCAAACTGGAAGGCGGCAACGACGTCTCTCTGAAAGCAGGCCAGACGTTCACCTTCACCACGGACAAATCCGTTGTGGGGAACAGCGAAATCGTTGCGGTCACCTATGAAGGCTTCACCAGCGATCTGTCCGTCGGTAACACCGTCCTGGTCGACGATGGTCTGATCGGTATGGAAGTGACCGCGATTGAAGGTAACAAGGTTATCTGTAAAGTGCTGAACAACGGCGACCTGGGCGAAAACAAAGGCGTTAACCTGCCGGGCGTTTCTATCGCGCTGCCAGCACTGGCTGAAAAAGACAAGCAAGACCTGATCTTCGGCTGCGAACAAGGCGTTGACTTCGTTGCAGCGTCCTTCATCCGTAAGCGTTCTGACGTGGTCGAAATTCGCGAGCACCTGAAAGCGCACGGCGGCGAGAAGATCCAGATCATCTCCAAAATCGAAAACCAGGAAGGCCTGAACAACTTCGACGAAATCCTCGAAGCGTCTGACGGCATCATGGTTGCACGTGGCGACCTGGGCGTTGAAATCCCGGTTGAAGAAGTGATCTTCGCGCAGAAGATGATGATCGAAAAATGTGTTCGCGCGCGTAAAGTGGTTATTACCGCTACGCAGATGCTGGACTCTATGATCAAAAACCCACGCCCAACCCGCGCTGAAGCAGGCGACGTGGCTAACGCCATCCTCGACGGTACCGATGCTGTTATGCTGTCCGGCGAATCCGCAAAAGGGAAATATCCTCTGGAAGCGGTTGGCATTATGGCCACCATCTGTGAACGTACTGACCGCGTGATGACCAGCCGTCTGGACTTCAATAACGACAGCCGCAAGCTGCGCATCACCGAAGCCGTTTGCCGCGGTGCGGTAGAAACTGCTGAGAAACTGGAAGCGCCACTGATTGTGGTTGCGACCCAGGGCGGTAAATCTGCGCGTGCAGTGCGTAAATACTTCCCGGATGCCACTATCCTGGCCCTGACCACCAACGAAACCACCGCGCGTCAGCTGGTGCTGAGCAAAGGCGTCGTTGCACACCTGGTTAAAGAGATTGCCTCTACTGACGATTTCTACATTCAGGGTAAAGCCATGGCTCTGGAAAGCGGTCTGGCACAGAAAGGCGACGTTGTGGTTATGGTTTCTGGTGCGCTGGTACCAAGCGGAACGACCAATACTGCATCCGTTCACGTGCTGTAATAATTCACGAACGAATTAATTTTGATAAAAAGCGCCCAATGGGCGCTTTTTTTATTCCAGTCATTAGCCAAACTCATTCAAAAAGCAAATCGGGTTTTTCTATTTAATTGCGAATTATCTAAGATGAATCCGATGAAAAATGCCTTTTTTTACATAGCTTTTTACTCAAAAAGGGCCGATTCGATGCTTCTTTGAGCGAACGATCAAAAATAGGCGTATTCCCATCAAAAAAATATTCTCAACCCAAAAAACTTTGTGTAATACTTGTAACGCTACATGGAGATTAACTCAATCTAGAGGGTATTAATAATGAATCGTACTAAACTGGTACTGGGCGCGGTAATCCTGGGTTCTACTCTGCTGGCTGGTTGCTCCAGCAACGCTAAAATCGATCAGCTGTCTTCTGACGTTCAGACTCTGAACGCTAAAGTTGACCAGCTGAGCAACGACGTGAACGCAATGCGTTCCGACGTTCAGGCTGCTAAAGACGACGCAGCTCGCGCTAACCAGCGTCTGGACAACCAGGCTACTAAATACCGTAAGTAATAGTACCTGTTAATAAAATGGCGCACATTGTGCGCCATTTTTTTTGCCTGCGTCAAACGGCTCTACTGCGTCATCTTCTCCCCTGCCTCTTCCGCTACCGCCGCGGACACACGACTGTTCTGCACTGACAATACGCTGTTACTGGCCGACGGGCCGCTTCCCGCAGAAACCATAACCGGGATCCCCGCACGGCGCGCCAGGGCTTTATCGATCAGCGCCTTATCGCTTCCGGACTGTGAAACAAAGGTCGCAAAGTCGGCGGAGTGCGTAATGGGCGAAATCTGTGGGTTTTCACCTTCCACCTGCGCCAGCGGACGATGGACCTCAATATAGCGTTTACCATCCGGCTCGACCGCGAATTTCACTGGCTCATTGATGATTTGTACCCGGGTACCAACCCGTACCTGTTCGAAAAGGGCTTTAATATCCGGGGCGTTCATTCGCATACAGCCGGAACTGACGCGCAAGCCAACGCTGTCTGGCGCACTGGTTCCGTGGATAAGATATTCCCCATTACCAATACCCAAACGCAGGGCATAGCGTCCCAGCGGGTTATTTGGCCCTGCGGGAACCACAGGAGGCAGTTTAATTCCCTGCGCCAGCGAACGGGCTCTGATACCGGCCGTCGGCGTCCAGGTTGGGTTCGGGATTTTTTGACTGACGCGGGTCGTGCTCACCGGTGTTTCCAGCCCCAGTTGCCCGATGCCAAGTGGGAAAACTTGGACAATGTTCTCTCCCGGCGGGAAATAGTAAAGCCGCAGCTCAGCGAGGTTCACAACAATACCCTCGCGCGGCGTGTCGGGTAGCAGCATCTGCGACGGGATCGTGATAACGGTTCCCGGTGCAGGGTTTACCGGCGCAATCGTATTGTTCGTTTCGAGGATCACCTGCGCCGCGGTATTAAACCGGCGGGCGATGGTCTGCAGCTTATTATCCCCTTCCTGTATGGTGTAGGTTTGATTTTGCCCAATCAGTCGACTGCCTGCGGGCGGCAACGGATAGTCCATCGCGCGGGCCGAATTAAGTGTACCGAGCGAACTGAGGAGTAATAGAGTTATGAGAGACGCGCGCTTCATGCTGAGATTCCTTATTCACTGGCAGAATGCCAGAAAGCTGAAAAACCAGCGAGGCGGGAACCACCTCGCGAAACAGAATGAATGCTGTTCTGTAAGTCTAGCTAAGGATTGCCGCTTTGGCGCGAATGGCGCGAATCATCGCTTCCAGTCCCTGGGAACGAGACGGGGTGAGGTGTTGGGTGAGGGCCATTTTTTCAAACCACGGGCGGACATCGAAGGCGACAATATCCTGCGCTGACATCTGGTGATAAAGAATAAAGACCACCGCAATCAGCCCTTTTACTATTGCCGCATCGCTGTCACCCTGCAGGGTTATCGTGCCATCGTCAGACTGCGCCATCACAATCCACACCTGGCTTTGACAGCCCTGAATACTGTTCTCCGGGGTATGCGCCTCTTCACTAAGCGGCGGCAGACGCTGCCCCAGCTCAATGATGTAGAGGTATTTCTCTTCCCAGTTTGCGCAACGCCCAAAGTTGCGCAGCAATTTCTCTTTATCCGGCAGTTCTGCCATCGTTCGCCTCTTTGTCAGCCCAGCAACTGGTGAATGCGTTTTAGCCCCGCCACCAGCCTGTCGACCTCTTCCATTGTGTTATACATCACCAGCGATGCGCGGCACATTGCCGGAACCTGGTAAAAGGCCATGAGCGGCATGGCGCAGTGGTGCCCGGTGCGCACGGCCACGCCGTAATTGTCGAGGAAGCTGCCCACGTCATAGGCGTGGTGTTGTCCCAGATTAAAGGCAATCACACCCTGTCGGTCAGCCGGCCCGTACAAGGTCAGGTCCGGCACGCTGGCCAGCTCCTGCAGCGCGTAATGCATCAGCAGCTGTTCGTACTCGTGAATGGCATCAAGGCCAATTCCGGAAACGTAAGACACCGCCGCCCCCAGCCCGATGATCCCGCCGGTGTTGGGCGTGCCCGCCTCAAAACGCCACGGCGCACGGGCGTAGGTGGTCCCTTCCGAGAGGCTAACGGTAGCGATCATTGACCCGCCCCCCTCCCACGGCGGCATCGCCTGCAGGATGTCCTCTTTCACATACAGCACGCCGATACCGGTTGGGCCATAAAGCTTGTGTCCAGAGAACACGTAGAAGTCGCAGTCCAGCGCCTGGACATCCACCGCGTGGTGCATTACCGCCTGTGCACCGTCAATCAGCACTTTCGCCCCGGCCTGATGGGCCTTATCGACAATCTCCGCAACCGGGTTTTCAGTACCCAGAACGTTAGAGACCTGGGTGACCGCCACGAGCCGCGTTTTATCGTCCAGCAAGGCGTCAAGCTGCTCAAGCTGTAACGTTCCGTCGAGGTTCAACGGGATGACGCGTAATTGCGCGCCAACGCGCTCACACAGCATTTGCCACGGTACGATGTTGGCATGGTGCTCCATCTGGGTAATGATGATGTTATCCCCGGCATGGACCTGAGCGTTACCCCAACTGTTAGCGACGAGGTTAATCCCCTCGGTGGTGCCGCGCACAAACACCAGCTCTTCCGGCGATCGCGCATTGAGGAAGGCAGCCACCTGCGTGCGCACGTTCTCCATGCGCTGGGTGGCTTCCGCGCTCAGGGTATGGATCCCCCGATGTACTGCTGCATAACCGTGGCGGTAGAACTCGGCTTCCGCATCCACCACCTGATTCGGTTTCTGCGCGCTGGCCGCGCTGTCGAGATAAGCCAGCGGCAGACCGTTCACTTCACGGGTCAGAACCGGGAAATCTGCCCGTACTTTCTCTACGGGAAAACTCATGCTTCGCCTCCGGGCAGACGCTGACCAATACGGGCCAACACCTGCTGCTTCAGTACGCCATCATGCAGCGCTTCCGTAAGCTCCGCCGCAAAGGCATAGATAATCATTTTCTGCGCCGCCTGCTGGTCGATACCGCGGGAACGCAGGTAGAACATCTGTTCGTCGTCGATCCGCCCGACCGTGGCGCCGTGGCTGCATTTTACGTCGTCGGCGTAAATCTCCAGCTGCGGCTTAGTGTCGACCTCCGCCAGGCGTCCCAGCAGGAGATTGTTGTTGGTCATCTGCCCGTCAGTCTTGATGGCGTGTTGCGCGACGTTAATCAGACCATTAAATACCGCGCGTCCTTTATCGCTGACGATGGTTTTGTGCAGCTGGCGGCTGTTGCAGTAACCTTTGTTGTGCTCAAGCCACGTGCGCGTATCGCACACTTCTGATTTGACCGGCATCGCCAGGCTGTTGATACGCAGCGTGGTATTTTCACCGTTAAGCTGGGTACTGGTGTTATGGCGCAGCACCGCACCGCCGAGCAGGAAGCTGTGGCTGTACGCCGCGGCATCCGGTCCCAGCAGGATATCGTTATGCGCGAAGTGGTGGCTCTGGGGGTTCTCAAACGCCAGCTTAATGTGGTGGAGCTGCGCATTGGCGGCAACGCTCATCGTCAGACGTGACCCGGTAAAGTGGCGGGTGTCATTGAGACTCACGTAATGCTCAATCACCGTCGCGTCGGCCCCTTCGGCCAGTTCAAGATGGTGGCGATAGTGGGCGGTGTTGATTTCATCGCCCTCTACGCCCTGGGTGATATGCATCAGAAGCAACGGCCTGGCCGGACGCTGGTTACGCTTAACCTGGATATGCGTCACGCTGCGGGCGAGGCTCTCGGTCAAATGCAGGAAAACCTCCGGCTGAACCGGGGCGCCCAGACTCTGGCGTTCGTCGTTAATCACAATCCCGTAACCGCTCTCCCGGGTGTCATCGCTCAGTTCAGGGTGATAAACGCCGTCGACAAAGACCAGCCGTACCGCATCCACGGTCAGCGCCAGGGCATCTCGTCGCTCCGGACCGATCGCCGCCGGACGCGCCACAAACTCGCCGCTCAGCAGGCCATCGAGCGGGGTATATTTCCAGTTTTCATGTTTACGCGTCGGCAGGCCGAGGCGCAGCATCTGCTGCAGGTGCTGCTGCGCCAGCTCAGAGCGATTCCCCTGCGCCTCGAACAGCCGGTGCCACTGCTGGAGTGCATTACTGCTGTTCGGTAAGCCAGCCATAACCCTGCTCCTCCAGTTGTTTAACCAGCGTGAAATCACCGGATTTCACAATGCGTCCCTGGTAAAGCACGTGGACGTAATCCGGCTTGATGTAGTCGAGAATACGCTGGTAGTGAGTGACGATAATGAACGAACGCTTGCCGTCACGCAGGGCGTTCACCCCGTCAGCGACAATCTTCAGGGCGTCGATATCCAGACCAGAGTCGGTCTCATCCAGAATGCACAGCTGTGGCTCCAGCACCGCCATCTGCAGAATATCGTTACGCTTTTTCTCGCCACCGGAAAAACCAACGTTGACCGAACGGGTCAGCAGGTCTTCCGGCATTTTCAGCAGTTTGATCTTCTCTTCCATCAGATCCTGGAAGTCGAAGCGATCCAGGGCCTCCAGTCCGCGGTACTTGCGCACCGCATTCAGCGCCGTCTGAAGGAAGAACTGGTTGCTGACGCCCGGAATTTCGACCGGATACTGGAAGGCCATGAAGATACCTTCACCCGCGCGATCTTCCGGCGACATCTCCAGCAGATCTTTGCCGTTAAATTCGACCGAGCCGTGCGTCACTTCGTAATCTTCACGTCCCGCAAGCGTCGCTGAAAGCGTACTTTTCCCGGAGCCGTTAGGCCCCATGATGGCGTGAACTTCACCCGGCTTGACGTCAAAATTGAGGCCACGCAGGATCGCTTTATCTTCCACGCTAACCTGTAAATCTTTAATACGTAACATGTGCTTTCCCTTAACCGACGCTGTGTTCAAGACTGATGGCGAGGAGTTTTTGTGCTTCAACGGCGAATTCCAGCGGCAGTTCAGAGAACACGTCCTTACAGAAGCCGTTCACAATCATCGAAATGGCATCTTCTTCACTGATTCCGCGCTGCAGGCAGTAGAAGAGCTGATCTTCCCCAATACGCGACGTCGTCGCCTCATGTTCCAGCTGTGCTGAATTATTACGGCACTCGACGTACGGGAAGGTATGCGCTCCGCAGTCGGCCCCGATAAGCATCGAGTCACACTGGGTGAAGTTACGGGCGTTGGTCGCCGTTGGCATGATTTTCACCAGCCCGCGATAGCTGTTCTGGCTGTGCCCGGCGGAGATCCCTTTCGAGATGATGGTTGATTTGGTGTTTTTACCGATGTGGATCATCTTGGTGCCGGTATCGGCCTGCTGATGACCGCTGGTCAGCGCCACAGAATAAAACTCACCGATGGAGTTATCCCCGCGCAGAATACAGCTCGGGTACTTCCAGGTAATGGCTGAGCCGGTTTCCGACTGCGTCCAGGACATTTTGCTGTTTTCACCTTCACACAGCGCACGCTTGGTGACGAAGTTCAGGATCCCACCGGTATTGCCGTCGCCGGGGAACCAGTTCTGCACCGTTGAGTATTTGACCTCAGCGTCTTTGTGAATAATGACTTCAACGACCGCCGCGTGCAGCTGATAGCTGTCGCGCACCGGGGCGGAGCACCCTTCGATATAGCTGACGTAGCTGCCTTCATCCGCCACCAGAATAGTGCGTTCGAACTGGCCGGTTTTTTCGGCGTTAATGCGGAAATAGGTGGAGAGCTCCATCGGACAGCGCACGCCTTTCGGCACGTAGATAAAGGTCCCGTCCGACGCCACCGCCGCGTTGAGCGCGGCGAAGAAATTATCGTTACTCGGTACCACGGTGCCGATGTACTTTTTCACCAGCTCGGGATGATCATGAATCGCTTCGCCAAAGGAGCAGAAAATAATCCCCTGCTCCGCCAGCTTTTCACGATAGGTGGTCGCCACCGAAACGGAGTCAAAAATAGCGTCTACGGCGACCTCTTTCCCCTCGCGCACGGGGACGCCGAGCTGATTGAACGCCTCTTCCACCTCTTTACTGAGGAAGCTGTTCTCCGCACCGGTCTGCTGTACTGCACCGGGCTGCGAAGCACACGTATCATCGCAGCTGCCGCAGGATGGCGCAGAGTAGTAGCTGTAATCCTGATAATTCAGCTTGTCATAATGGGCTTTCAGCCAGTGCGGTTCTTCCATCTCCAGCCAGGCACGGTAAGCGCTCAGGCGGAATTCCAGCATCCACTCGGGTTCGTTGCGTTTGGCCGAGATGGCGCGCACGACATCTTCGTTGATGCCTTTCGCCAGCTCATCGGTCTGCAGCTGCGTGAAGAACCCTTCTTTATAATTAAGGTGCCCGCCGCTCCAGGTATTTACATCACTCGTTGCTTCAGTATTACGAGACATAGTACCGCCTATACCCCAAAGCTTTCGCCGCAGCCGCATTCGTTCTGGGCTTTCGGGTTATGAAATTTGAATAACTGGTTTAAACCTTCCCGTACATAATCCACTTCCGTGCCGTCGATAAACGGCATGGCCTGCAGCGCGACGTACAGCTTCGCACCGTCGGTTTCAAAGACCAGATCATCTTTTTCGGGTTCGGTGACAGTATCCAGCACGTAGCCAAAGCCCGCGCAGCCGGTCTGCTTAACGCCTAAACGTACGCCGAGGATCTCGGGCTTTTTCGCCACCAGCTCGTGGATATGCGCTGCCGCCGCAGGCGTGAGCGTCAAACCACGCCAGGCAAAATCGGCAGGATTGAAGGTTTCTGAATGCAGTTCCATAGGTCCACCTCATCTGATTAGCCATCAGGGCATAACACCATGTTAGTGATAACGATTATCACTTCAACCCTCTGTCAGCAGGGGCATTCGGCTAAACCGCCCTTTTTGTCTACTTTTATTAAGCATAGACCCTGTCTGAAGATGCGGGCGGGATGGATGTAATTGTTCAATACTTTGAAAAATAATGGCTTATTTAATCAGCGAGAAAGCGCAAAACGAGGACGTAAAATATGCATCGGAAATGCCTATTTTTAAGATAGCTTTTGCTCTGGAAAGGAGAAAAAACAAAAAAAAAGGCCGCAAGGCCTCAGATAATCAGTGGTGAAATGAAACGCTAAATCCCTGCTCACGCCAGTGATCGAGCTGTTCCTGTTGACGGGGCGTTGGCGATGTTCCCGTCCAGACGAAGATTTTTTGCCCGGGGAACAGTTCAGGACGCGGCGAATCAATGGGTTCCGCCAGCACGTCAATATGCCAGCCTTTCTGGGCTAAACGCGCGGCTTCAAGCCAAAGATGTGTACGGTCATCGCATTCCCAGCCAATCAGCAGTGCGTCTTTACCCGCTTTCTTGCGCGATTCCGCGAGGCTTGCAATCGCAAATTCAATCAGGACACCGTCAAACAGACTCGCCATATGGCGTACGGTGTTTTGATCCTGATTCATTCGCTGACGGACGGGTGAAATGATGTTATCGATCAGCGCATCCATCGCGTGATCGCGGCGGAATTCACCGATTTTGGCGCGCAGCTTTGCCGGGCTGGCGTAACGCAGAACGGTCATCATCTCTTCCTGGAAAGAAGCCCAGTTACCCTGAGTCATCACTTCCTTATTTTCCAGCAAGGATTTTACTTTTCCGACCGAAACGCCGCTTTTCATCAGGCGCTTGATCTCTTCGATACGCAGGATATCTTCGTCGTCAAACTGACGATGACCCCCTTCGCTGCGCTGCGGCTTCAACAATCCATAACGGCGCTGCCAGGCACGCAGCGTAACGGGGTTGATACCGCATCGTTCGGCCACTTCGCCGATACTGTAATAGGCCATTAACTCCCTCACGCTCAGAACTTCCATACCTAACTACACCAACCTTATCAGATTGTACAACCCATTTGTAGAATTCAGACCTCATTTTGCACGGGTGAATGGCCTGCAAGGCCATCCAGCTGTTAATACATTGTTGTACAAATCTTGCCTGCCGTACAGTCAAGTCTGCAGGTTTTTGTACAGCTTCGTCAGAAATCGTATTTTTTCTCTGGCCATGCGATAGCCGGGATACCGCCGTGTCGGGGGCTGGCAAAAAGATGCCCCTGGAACTGAGAAATGCCCGCAGACTCCAGCCACATCCACTCTTCCGCCTTCTCCACGCCCACCGCGCAAAATTGTATTTCCAGTGAGGCACAGCATTTGATTATCGCCTGAATAATGGCCTGGCGTGGGCCACTTTTATGCACGTTCGCGACCAGATCGCGATTAATCTTAATTCTGTCCGGCTGGAATTGCGCCAGGAGCTGCAACCCGGCAAAACCGGCACCGAAGTGATCGATGGTTACGCTGATACCCGCACTTTTTAGCTGTCTGACCGAATGCGTAAACTCATCGAAACGGGAAATGGCTTCACTTTCGGTAAACTCCACCACAATTTGCTCCGGCACAAAGCCATTTGCATCAATAGCGGTGAGCAGAAAGTCCACGGCATTGGGCACGTTGACCAGCGTCATAGGCAGCAGGTTGATGGATAAAGTCTGATCCTGTAACCCCAGCGCGCTGGCCATGGAGAGAGCCACCTGTTTGCTTTGCAAATCAGAAGCATGCACTTCTTCACGCGTGCGATTGGCGAAATACGCTCCCGGTGAGTCACCGGATGGAGTGCGCAGAAGCGCTTCCCAGGAGACAACCTGCTGCATGAAAGGATCGACGATAGGCTGAAACGCAAAGCTACAGTCCGCCCCTTTTGCCACGACTTCAGGCTGCGCAGATAAGCGCGTTTCTTCCGGGACGAAATCCCAGGAATCCGCAGGCGGCAGCTCAAAATAGTTGGCTTTCTCTGTGGCCTCGACAAAGGTGCGGAAAAACTGCAGCGCACGGTCGTTGTAGGTCAGCTGGTAGCGGGTTGTGCCTTTATCAAGCACCTGCTGGAGCACCTCTTCCCTGTCGTACTGGCGCAAATCAAAGAGTTCCATACCCGCTTTACCGAAACGCCGTGAAGGCCCGTGATCGCGCATCAGCTCGACCACATTATGGTGGCGCGTGTCAGAGCAGATCTGTTCGTAGATGGACGTTACGTTTTCCGCAGGCCCTTCAAGCAATTGAAAAAAATGTGTGCCGTTGAACAGCAAGATCCCCGTGACGCTGGATTGCCGGTTTTTACTATTTGCAGCAGCGACCATATTTTCCAGCGCTTTCACTGGCACGTCCTCGCAGATGTGACTGCGGTAAATGATGGTTGTAAGCATGCGAGTCCTGGGGGGTTAGGGTTTGACCACAAAAACATGTGGGGAGACTTCTTTTTATAGCACATTAATTGCCTGACAAATAATTTACATCTCAATCATTTACGACCGTTAATGGTGCATTTATGGGGCGCTGTACAACTTAACAGTGGCTCGTCAATTTGTACAATATATTCTGTAACGCTACCGTTTCATGAACAACACACAACAAATTGAAAAATAAAGAATTTATAAAATATATCCTGATTTCATTAAAAATCTGTACATTTTTTATGTACAGATTTGGAAATTGTGTATACCTTAAATGTAACGTTACTGATTACAAAATTTTACAGGAGCGAAACATGCAGCAGAAAGGTTACGTCGCAGATTCCGCAGCAGCGATCGCACAGTACTTCGAAAAAGCCGCGCTTCCCACTCAACAGGAAACGCTGGGACAAGTTGTGGTTGAAATCCTGAGCGACGGGCGAAACCTTAATCGCAAATCGCTCTGTACCAAGCTGTTAAGCCGCCTCGAAAAAGCCGATGGCCCTGAAGAGGAAGAGCACTATCACATGCTGCTTGGTCTGCTCTTCGAACGGTAAGGTTATGAATAGCAGTGACGCAGATAAGCTGACTGACCAGTTGATTGGGGAAGCCGTTCTTTCTCTGTTGAAAGAGCACGGTCCGATCACCACTGAGGCTCTTGTACAGCGTCTGCGGGATATGAAAGTACATGAAAAGGATCCCCGGCGGCGGGAGACACTGGCGAAGGTGATTGCCGAAATTGGCTCAAACAGCTTCCCATTAAAACGTCGCAGAACCGCGCAAGGACGAATAACAAGAGAGGGACCTCTCAATGATAACCGAGACAATGTAGTGCCGTTATTTGGAAATGGAAAACCGTCCGATCCCAAAAAAATACATTGACTGCAATTTAACAGCTACGGTGAGAACAAATGAGACAAAATATTCAGCTTCAACCCGAATACCATTCTGCTTTTTTAGAAAGCGCGCTGTCGGAGTATTTCCGTCACGCAGGCGATCGTTTTGCTGAAGAGTCCGCTGTTTTTTCTACTGCAGTACGCTGTGTTCTGGCTTCCGAAGGCCATCTGTCAAATAAAGCCATCATTCTGTGGCTCATCCAGACGCTGGAAGCCACCCATGATGTTGTTCAGGCGGATGTTATTCGTAAGACGCTTGAAATCGTCGTGGGTTACACCATGGACGACCTTTAATTCCCAGCCGCTGCTCTCGTGTCATCGTCAAAACTGACGAACATTTGACGATGACACGCCCCCGCCCTCATAACACCCTGTAAAACAAGCACTTTAAAGATGGCATGGTTTCTGCTTAATCCCTTTTACGGGACTGGGCTTACCAGTCATTTTGCTTCATTTATTAACAGGTCTGTTATTGATGAAAAAAATCGCCAGCGTCTGCCCTTACTGTGGTGCAGGCTGCAAATTAAACCTTGTTGTTGAAAATAACCGTATCCTCCGCGCCGAAGCGGCAGAGGGGGTCACAAACCAGGGGACCTTGTGCCTGAAAGGATTTTACGGCTGGGACTTCCTCAACGACACCCGTCTGCTCACTCCCCGCCTGACCCAACCGATGATCCGTTATCGTAAGGGAGAGGCATTCACCCCCGTGACATGGGAAGAGGCTATCCGCTACACCGCCCACAAGCTCAGCAGTATCAAAGCGCAATTCGGTCCGCGCGCGATCATGACCACCGGTTCATCACGCGGCACCGGTAATGAAACCAACTACGTGATGCAAAAATTTGCCCGTGCGGTGTTGAACACGAACAACGTAGACTGCTGCGCGCGCGTTTGTCACGGCCCTTCCGTGGCCGGTTTACAGGAGACACTTGGCAACGGCGCAATGAGTAATTCAATCAACGATATTGAAAACTCAAAATGTCTGCTGGTATTTGGCTACAACTGCGCAGACTCCCACCCTATCGTCGCCCGTCGCGTGCTGAAAGCCCGGGAAAACGGTGCAAAAATCATCGTCTGCGATCCGCGCCGCATCGAAACGGCACGCATTGCCGACCAGCATCTGCAGTTGAAAAACGGCAGTAACATGGCGCTGGTCAACGCTTTTGGCTATGTGCTGCTGGAAGAGGAGCTGTACGACAAAAACTACGTCGCACGCTTTACTGAAGGGCTTGAAGCCTATCGGCAGACGGTCAAAGAGTATGCCCCAGAGCGGGTTGAACACCTCACCGGCATTCCCGCCAGTGACGTTCGTCAGGCAATGCGTACGTTCGCGGCGGCCCCTTCCGCCACCGTGATGTGGGGAATGGGCGTGACCCAGTTTGGTCAGGCTGTGGATGTGGTTAAAGGACTTTCCAGCCTGGCGTTGCTGACCGGCAACCTCGGCCGTCCTGCCGTCGGCGTCGGTCCCGTGCGTGGACAAAACAATGTTCAGGGTGCCTGTGACATGGGCGTGCTGCCGAATATGTTCCCCGGCTATCAGGATGTGACCGATCCCGCCGTCAGACAGAAGTTCGCCGATGCCTGGGGAATTGACGTCAACAAGATGGACGATCGCGTCGGGACGCGCATTACCGAAGTGCCTCACCTGGCGCTGGAAGGCAAGGTCAAAGCCTATTACATCATGGGGGAAGATCCGCTCCAGACGGAAGCCGATCTCGGCCTGGTCCGCAGCGGTTTTGACGCTCTCGATTTTGTCGTGGTTCAGGACATCTTTATGACCAAAACGGCGGAAGTGGCTGACGTGCTGCTCCCTGCCACCTCCTGGGGGGAACACGGCGGCGTCTTTACCTGTGCCGACCGGGGGTTCCAGCGTTTTGGCCAGGCCATTCAGGCCAGCGGCAACGTTAAGCGTGACTGGGAGATCATCAGCCTGCTCGCCACCGAAATGGGCTATCCGATGCACTACGACGATAACCAGCAGATCTGGGACGAGATGCGCGCGTTGTGCCCTCTTTTCTATGGCGTGACCTATGAAAAAATGGGCGAAATGGGCCACGTGCAATGGCCGTGCCCGACGCTGGATCATCCGGGAACGCCATACCTGTACAAAGACAATCAGTTCGACACCCCAACCGGCAAGGGGCAGCTCTTTGCTGCACCGTGGCGCGCACCGGCAGAAACCCCTGATGATGACTACCCTCTTGTGCTCTGCACGGTGCGTGAAGTGGGACATTATTCGTGCCGATCAATGACCGGGAACTGCGCCGCGCTGCAAAGCCTGGCCGACGAACCTGGCCGGGTACAGATGCATCCAGCCGATGCGGATAAGCTGGGCATCCGTGACGGCCAGCTGGTGTGGGTTCGTTCACGCAGGGGCAAGGTCATCACCCGCGCCAGCATCAGTGAGCGTATCAACGCCGGTGCGGTCTATATGACCTACCAGTGGTGGATTGGCGCCTGCAACGAGTTAACGCAGGACAACCTTGACCCTGTCTCTAAAACGCCGGAAACCAAGTACTGCGCGGTAACGCTGGAAGCCATTGAGGACCAGCGCTGGGCGGAGGATTTTGCGGCATCGTCTTACCAGACGATGAAAACGCGGTTGATCAATGCCGTGAACGTGTAAGGAAAAGAGGCTTAACGGTTTTGTAATTCGCAGAAACAGGGGCGCGATAATGAATGACACTATTGCGCCCCTGGTATGATATTGGGAATACTGGTTAACCATGATGGTGAGTCAGATAGTCTCGCAACCGGTTTCCAGGGGTATTCTTCTCCACCATCCTGTGAATCAAGGCCACCAGCTCAAAATCACTGCGCAGGTTGAATTTTTGCATCAGCAAATATTTATGGGTAAAAATAGTTTTATCACTTGTTTTAAGCTTATTCGCGATCTGCCCTACCGATAATCCTCTATAAAAATTCACCATAACGCGAATTTGCTGTGGCGATAATATTTTATGCTGGCATTCGCTGCAGCTTCTCTTCCTCCAGTGAAAGCTTGAGAGCTGTGTGCGGTACCATGCGATAAACAGCGCCTCGGTGATCCTGTCCAGCGAAGCGCGGCGGGAGATAAAAATCATATCCTGAAAACAGGACGGATATGTAGAGAAACGGTGTTCATCATCCACCAGCCCAACCACAATTCCTTTTTTCCGCGCCTGTAATTCGGGATAACAGGTCAGGGTTTCCCCCTGACATAAAGAGAGAAAAATAATATCGGCGGCACTGACATTTTCATGAGAAAGTTCGCCGTCAAAGTGAAGCAGATGTTTGAAATTATGAAAGAAGAAATCCTCAAGAAAACACTGCAATCCCGCTCTGAAAAATGCGTCGGTCTCTTTAATCACAATATTCAGCATATCAGTTGTACTGCATCGTCATGACCACGACGGCACTGATGCTCCCCGGCGTCGCACCGCCGGTGAAGGATCTGACCGATGCCAGCATGGCTATCGTTGCCGTTCTGTCTGCTGAAACAGGTTGAGTGAGGCTTGCACCCGTTCCTTTCAGCACGCCTGTCGCGGCCTCACTCATCGCAATCGCAACGTGCGTGGCCGAACCGCTGTTCATGTAATAATCCTCTCCCGCATCCGGATCGGGAGTGCCGGTAAAGGAGACCGCCACGCTGCGCGTCCCCGTCGGGCACTGGGTAAATAACAGGTTAAAGGGCATAGGATCGGATGAAGATCCCGGCGTAGCCATATTTGATGCCTGTATATTGCCAAGATTAATATTCAGACTGGCATTCCCTCCATTAAATATACACGGAGCTGCAATAATATTGCCGGTAACGCTGACATTAACGCTGTCCGCCGCAAAGATATTGCTGCTTATTACTGTGGCGGCGAGCGCGGCCGTGCGCAAAATATTCATCGCTTTATCCATCACTGATACGTCAAATTTAAGGTCGCAGAGGCATTGGCCGTGCCGGGCTCAACCGTCGTTTTTGTCTGGTAATAACGCGCCGTTAACGGAAATGTCTGCTGACCGCCCGCGGCAACGGTTAACGGCAGGCGCGTATTTAACGCCAGCGGCGTGCCGTTATAGAGCAACTGAACGCCAACCCCTTTCGCCGTGCCGGTATTCCCTTGCCCCGTAAGTGCCAGCACGCTCGTCGTCGCAACGTCCGGGTTCTGAATACCGCTGATCGAAACATTCACGTTGGCGCCAGGATCGCAGTTAAGTCCAAGATTTTGCGTATTCCGGGCGCCCGCCGGTGTGGTGCCCACCGTCGAGCCAAACGTCGCCGCAGAAATATCGCCGATAGGGAACGTCAGCTGCGGGGTGGTGATGCTGCAGGCCAGCACGTTAACCGTTCCCCCCAGCAGCGTGGTCGTCAGAGCATCACGGTAAATGCCATCGCTCCCCTGCAGCATCACCACGCCCAGTACTCCCGGCGTGAGTGAACCTGACGCGACCGGTCCGGTCACGATAAGTTCTATTTTACCGCCCCACCATTCGACATAGCTGGCCTGCGCGGTATAGGAAAAGGTATTGGTCGGATTTTCAAAATATCCCCCAGATGAAAAACGAATACCAATTCCACTTACGTTTGTGTCATAGACGTGATTTCCGAAAGCGCTCTGGGTTGCATTCAGATATCGCATGCTAAATCCCAGCATTACCGGACTCGTGCATCCCGTTAAATAGGCGCTGGTGATTGACGCATTACGCGAAAATAAAACGGTACCAACGGCCACATCGCGCTGCACCGTAATGGTGCCGATGGACAACGTAGATTCCTGGGGCGTAATCGTCGTGCAGGTGCCTGCATGGGCACTGCTCCAGCCTGCTGCGATACACAGCAGACATATCATCGTAATTAAGCGCATTTTAAAAAACCCTAAAGACAATTGACGTTGAGTTCGGTAATTCCGCCTGCCGATGATGGCGGAGGGAGGACGAACGGTGCGCGGCATTGCCGGTCGCTTTCCGTCCCCCAGGTCACAACGACCGTTCCCCGTGCATCCAGACCGGTGAGATAGACCTGTCCTTTATCGCCAACAATAACGCTGCTGTTATCCACACCGTTCAGGCTCGCCATTGCCCCGAAGGGAACAAATTGGCCGTTATGCGTTAAATTAAACAACACACGGCGCCCCACCTTCGCCTGATAATCAGCCACCACGATCGCGCCACGCGTCGGGGTCACTGTGCGGGTATTAATCTCCAGCTCAACATCATCCGGCATACTTTCCGGAGCAAGGGCGATCTCATTTTTACGGTAAACGGAGAGATTACTGACCACCGTATAGCCCCGGTAATCCGTTTTGACCCCCGCCTGATTACGGATATCAACATCGTGCGCACCCGGGGCGCTAACCAGCACATTGGTCTCACCGAGAGGCTGTGAGAAGGTGATCCCTTCCCGGTGAGCGAGAACGCCTCCCTGCAGGCCATAGTTAAGGCGCTCGCTGTTTTTGTCATAGCTGTAGCCCGCCGTCAGTTCAGCGTAGGTTCCTTTATAATCACCATTCAGGTTGCCCGTGTAGCCCACGCCATCCGACCCGTACCCCTGCTGCACGTTCCAGTTCAGCGCATGGTTTTCCAGCGCCACCCCGTTCAGACCGATGTTGTGTGTGGTGCCGTTATGCTGACTGGCGCTCACGCCATAGTTAGCCCAGGTTTGCGGCAAAAATTTCTCAAGGGGAATACTGACGTTGAAAGCCAGGAGCCGATCGCTGTCGTATCGTTTATTACCATCATAAGAACCCGCACTGCCGTTTTTACTGTAAGTCCAGGTCAGTCCGTAACTGATGTTGTGCCAGTAGTTGTTGTAACCCAGGCTGTGTGACGCCATCGTTTTACCCGAATTCCAGTAGTCTTCACGGGCCGCGCTCAGGGTCAGCGAACCCAGATTGTTGCCCAACGTCTGGCTCATCGTCAGTTCGGCCCGGTTGCGACGCCGGTCCTGAAGCGCAGTGCTGTCACCCCAGGAATCGAGGATCTCCTGCATGCCGTAGTAACCGCGGGTCGAGTAGCGGTAGCCTGCAATCGAAAACTGGGTCCCGGTCCCCACAAAGTTCTTGCTGTAACGCGCGCGCCAGGATTGCCCGTTGGATTTTTTGCCGTCCTGCGGGGTGGACCAGGCCTGGGTCACGTCCGCAGAAATCGCACCCAAATCGCCCATGTTTTTCCCGAGCCCGGCTGCGACAGACTGGTATTTGCTCGACGCCTGCAACCCACCGTAGAGCGTGACGCCCCGCGAAAGACCATAGATCCCGGTGATTTGCCCAAACGGCGTCTTATCAACGTTATGGTTATAAGAGCGGTACTGGCCCCCGGTCAGCGCATATTTCAGGCGCCCCTCGCGTTGTAATACCGGCAAAGAGGCATACGGTAGAGTGAAATGTTGCTCACTGCCGTCAGCTTCCTTAATGGTGACATCCAGATCGCCCGCGCCGCCCGTGGGGTACATATCCGTAATTTCAAATGCACCAGGCGCAACATAGGTCTGATAAATCTGATAGCCATTTTGCCGCACCACCACCTGGGCATTGGTCCGCGCGATACCGCGAACTACGGGTGCATAGCCTTTCAGCGAATCCGGCAGCATGTCGTCGTCGGAAGCCAGTTGTCCGCCGCGAAACGGCATACTGTCGAACACGTCTGCGGGCGCGGCGCTATCGCCCAGGGTGAGCTGTGCGTTGAGCGGGATAATGGCCCGCTGTGCGTAGGTGTAGACGGTATCCCACGTGTCCTGGCCCGTCTCATCCCGCGACCAGGTGGTGTAGTTGCGCAGCCGCCACGGCCCAACGTTAATGCCCGGGCGTAAGTTGGCATATTGACTGTTACTGTTCTTAATGCCGGCCTGTTTTGCCCGGCTGTTCGCCCCGCTCAGGCTGTAGTTGAGCATCGCGGCGGTGATCCCTTCATCCCATTGTTCCGGGGAAACATACCCTCGTGCAGGCAGATCGATCGCGGCCTGAGGAATACTGATGACCAGCCGCTGCGCGCCGAACTGAAAATCGGTACTGGCATGCGGGATTGCCTGCAGGTTGACACAGGATGTCGTTTCGCTCGTCAGGCCGGGGAACAGTGCGGTTTTGACGCCCCAGCTTTTTAGCTGTGCAATACTCAGACAAGGCAGCAGGCTGTCATTTCCCTTCTCATCGTTTACTGCAATAAAATCAATATCGCCCGTCTCAATAAGCTGGTCGTCAAGAATGATATCAACATGGTATTTCCCTGGTGCCTGCGAACCGGATTCAAACGCAGATAAATCGGCTTTTGCCATCCCGGGATTATCCAGCTCCACCAGCTCGGCGTTAAAGGTTTCCCGGGCATGCGCCACAGATACAGCATGCGTCAGCGCGAAGGTGATATAAACAGCCAGACGCGCGGGTTGCATTTTTATATTTTTCGTTGCCATCATCATAAACCTGACCCACTAATGAGAGCGCCCGTTTTTCAACTATTAAAAACTGGCCTGGTGTCTTATTCCCGGGCTGCCATAATCGTTAATCACGCTGAACTGGATCTGATTGCCAGAAATGCCGGGCGGTAAGCTAAATGCAGCCACTGCGCCCGGCGCCACCCATGAGGCCTCCTCCAGTTTTTTACCCCCGACGTTTATGTCATTAAAGTTAATGACATAGGGTGTAGGATTAGAGACCTGGATTTTATTTCCGCTGCGGGACCAGGTTAATTTATTTACCTGTTCCTCCGGCGTTGACGCCTTCAGCTTTTCCGGACGATAAATAAGCTTGATGCGTGTCTTCACGGCAATCTGCAATGAATTAACCTGTTTCGTGGCTGACGGTATCGCTTTAATGTTCAGCCAGAACAGACTTTCCTTATCTTGCGGCAACGAGCCGGTAATCAAAATACGTTCAATATTCTGCTGACCACCGTTAAGCCTGTAGAGCGGTGGGGTGATGATAAAAGGCGCTTTATTAGCATTACCTTCTGGCATCTCAATCCAGGACTGGATTAAGTAAGGGGCTTCATCCGCATTATTGATGCTGATGGAGGCCTCTTTTTTTCCACCATCAAAAATAACGCGGGTACCGCCAATAATAACCCCGGCAGAAGCCTGTGACAGCGACGCCATAATAACAGCCGCGCTCAGCAGGGCTTTGCTAATAACATTCATTTTGAACCTCTTGATACAAGGGGGCAATGACTGCCCCCAGACAACACCTTGCGGAGCGGACTTTTTGCTGCTGAGTAATTAGTTATAAACAACAGAGAAGTTAGCGACGGAGTTTGCAGGACCGGATGTTACCGCTGCCGCCGTTGAAATATACTGCGCATAGAAATCCAACGTATTGTCAGCACTGCTGCTTAACGAATAGCTGTAGCTATTGCTGCTATGCAGCGGCAGGTCAGCTTTATCAGCAGTCATCAAATTGATGGCAACCCCGGTTGCGGCACCGGCGACGGACGTATCAATCGCCAGCAGATCCGTATTGGTCATATCGGGCGTGCCGTCAAAACGGACTTTGGCACTGGTCACGGTTACCGGACAATTCTTCAGAATAATATTGAATTTCGTTGCCGCCGTTCTTGAACCGGTGGTTGGAAATTCTGTTTTATAATAATCACCTAATACCACCACCTGGTTTTGAGAGGCCACCGCAACATCGCAGGCTGAATCCAGGATGTTGCCATTAAAGTTTACGGTGCCCGCAGCCGCAAAGGCATTGCCCATCATTAAGGCGGAACCTGCCGCTACCATTGCTAAAATAATATTCTTTTTCATAATCATCATGTTCCTGTTTACTGGATAACTTTATTTATTATTGAAATTCACGTAGCAGAAAGCCGATAAAAGAACCAGTTAACATTCTTTTATTTCCCAATCGATGGCATAAGGTCTTTCTGACTGACTGGATAAAATTTATATAATCATTTTCCTGAAAACAACTTTTTGATGGTCTAGCTGTAGACTGTGATTTAACGAAAAAACAACATTTATCACCGCAGAAAATTATCGAATAGTGAGCGAGTCTAATTGTAGACCCGACACACTTTCTCCTGTGATTCAGAACGTTAGACTCCTGAGATCCCCCGGTCTACTTTTAGACCTGCGGGGAATATTCCCTGAGTTCTTCATTTTTAAGATAATTCCCTTCGCAGATCAAAAATTGATCATACAAAGCGTCGCTGTGAGGTATCTTATGAATACGCGTTTAACCACCCAACTGAATAATCACCAGTCCTCAGTTCTGGATTTAAAACCGTTCGCCCATATAGACACGCTGATTAAACATGTTTTGCCTGTGGCCAACAGAATGATCATCGGCCGTGGCGAAACGGTACATTATTATAAAGATGATATTCGGCAATGCTTTCTGCTTCTCCAGGGGAGCGTGGCGCTTCATCGGCGCGGCGACGGCATTGTTTTAAACTCTGAATCTACCCCTTTTATTCTCGGTGTCAGCAGTCAGTTTTCCTCTGAGCACCTGTATGTCCGGGCGCTGGAGACCGCAGAGATCGCCCGCGTGCCGCTGGAGAGCTTCAATCAAATTGTGTCGCAACATAATTTATGGGAGCACTTTTCTAAGCTGCTTATTTATACCGCCTCGCGGGTCTACGAACATTGCGCGCAAATATCGCAAATGTCGGCCTACGATATTATCCGCTTCCAGCTTGTAGAACTGATGCAGGAACCCGACGCAATCCGGTTAAATACGACGGCGGCAGCCTACATCAAAAGCCGGACCTATCTTTCGCGCAGCGGAATTATGCGTATCCTCTCGGAACTGCGCACCGGGAAGTACATCACCATGGAGCGTGGCGTGTTGCTCGACATTCATCATCTGCCACGAAAATATTGACCGCCACCGTGCCGCCAGAGACGATAGACGCTATACTTAGCCAGGTTTATTTAAAGGTTAGCAGCGACCATGTCCCTTCCAGAAACGCCTCAACGTGGCTCCCCCTACGCGCAAGAGCTTATTTCTCACTTACTGCCTGATTGTACGACACGACAAACCGCTCGCGGCGAACGGCTTGACCTTCAGATCGATGGTCAGGGAATGTGCTATTTAATTCTTGAGGGGACGGTCGCTATCTACAGAAGAAGCGACGATATGATGCTCTCCACGGCCCGCAGCCCCGCCCTCTTCGGCCTCGCTAATCTGACCGACATTTATTTTAATGACTACCTCAAGACCGTAAGCCCTTGCCTGATAGGCACGCTCACCGCCGAGCGGGTTAATGACATCATCAAAGAAAAGTCCTTGTGGGGGCTGCTTTCAAAACAGCTCATGTTTGTTTATAGCCGTCTTTATAACAACGTGATGCCTCAGGGGGCACCGACGGCGTATGAGATGATTCGCCAGCAGCTCATAAAGCTGATGGAGGAAGATGAGAGCTATCGCGGCAGCGTGACGGCGGAAAGGTATATCAGGGAGAAAACCCAGCTCTCCCGAAGCGGGGTCATGCGCATTCTGGCCGATTTAAAAACCGGCGGGTTTATCGAAATGGAAGAAGGCCGTCTCCTTAAAATCAACAAACTTCCTGCCAGATACTGAATGTCAGGCACAAAAAAGGCCGCAATTGCGGCCTTTTCAACAACACTCACTCAATGGACGTGAACGCCCAACCGCCAGGCAAAGTAGATCTCTTCTTTCAGTTCATTCGAAGAGAGCGCCAGCAAATCTGTAAATTCCAGCTCAAGCTGTTTCAGCTTTTTCAGGTACTGCGCCGGAGACAGGTTGCTCTTATCGCGACGTAAATATTCAATTGCCAGCTGTGTTGGGGTTATTTCAGTATCCATGATGTCCTCGCTTATGTACAAATCCTGACCAGTATATCACAACCTGCTGGCTAGTTTTTGACCAAAGGCAATTCATCTGAAAACTTTACACGACCGCCGTCGTCAGACGCGACGAGCAGCAGAGGCGATCCTGCTCATCGAGGATATCAATCTGCCACACCTGGTGACGGCTGCCGGCATGGAGCGCGCGGCAAATACCCCGTACGCGTCCGCTGCGCACTGAGCGAATGTGGTTGGCATTCACCTCAAGCCCGACCACCTTTTGCTCACCTTCGGTGCAGAGATACCCTGCAACCGAGCCCAGCGTTTCGGCCAGCACGACGGACGCACCGCCGTGCAATAAACCAAACGGCTGATGAGTCCGATGATCGACAGGCATTGTGGCCTCAATATCATCGTCGCCAATGCGGGTAAACTGGATATCCAGCAGCCCCACCATATTCCCCTCGCCCATGGCATTCAGCGCCTGCAGCGTGACGGCACGTTTCCAGATCATCCAATTATCTCCAGTAAAGCCTGTAATGGGTGGCGTACGCCGTTACCTTCTACCCGTTTCACCTGGCTGCGGCAGGAGTAGCCCGTCGCCAGACAGCGGTTTCGCGGCAAACGCTGCATGGCCTGGTGCCAGGACAGCTCATAGATGCCGAGCGAGTTGGCGTGGTTTTTCACTTCATGACCGTAAGTACCGGCCATCCCACAGCAGCCCACGTTAACGCTCTCCAGCTTCGCCCCGAACCGGGCAAAAATGGATGCCCACTGCGCCGGGGCGCCGGGCAGCGCCGTCACTTCCGTGCAGTGGCCGAACAGATACCACGGTTCACCGCTGACATCCTGAACCGCGCGCGCTTCCAGGGCTGACGGCAGCCACTCATGCACCAGCATGACGTGGAATTCGCCGCGCTTATCACCCAGCGTCTGTTTATATTCATCGCGATAGCAAAGCACCAGCGCCGGATCGACGCCGACCATGGGTATACCCAGTTGCGCCACACGGTTTAAGAAGTCAGCGGTTTTCCGCGCGGTCTTCGCAAAACGCGTCAGGAAGCCTTTAATGTGCTGCGCCTTGCCGTTGGGCGAGAACGGCAGAACCACGGGCTGATACCCCAGTTTTTCGGTCAGGCGGATGAAGTCCGCGACCACCTGGGCGTCGTAGTAGCTGGTGAACGGATCCTGCACCACCAGCACGACATTCGCTTTTTGCTCGGGGGTGAGCGCCTCAAGCTGTTCCAGGGTCATGTTTGCCGAGCGATGCCCGACAAGCTGGCGCTGCAGAGATGGCACCGACAGCAGCGGCAGATCGACCATACCGATATGCTTTTCGGAGAGCTTGCGCACCAGCGGCTGGTTGATAAAGAAGTTAAAGGTCTTAGGCGCGCGCGCCATCAGCGGTGCGTAACTTTCCACGGTTGCCACCAGATGGTCTCGCACCGGGCGCAGATAGCGCGTGTGGTAGAGCTGCAGGAAGCGCGAGCGGAACTCGGGCACATCGATCTTAATCGGGCATTGCGTCGAGCAGGCTTTACAGGCCAGACAGCCGGACATCGCCTCTTTCACCTCATGGGAGAAATCATACTCGCCCTTACTGGCATGCCAGCTATTGCGGGTGCGCTCAATCAGCGAGCGCAGGCTGGTCCGTTTTTCCGGTATCTGCTGCTCCAGCCTGAGCGGATCAACGCCGCGATCGGCCAGCAGGCGCAGCCATTCGCGCACCAGGGTCGCCCGCCCTTTCGGAGAATGGATACGGTTGCTGGTGATTTTCATCGACGGACACATCGGGCTTTTCACATCGAAGTTAAAGCACAGGCCATTGCCGTTGCACTCCAACGCGCCGCGCCAGGAGGCTCGTACCGCAATTGGGATCTGCCTGTCGTAAGTCCCGCGCTTGACGGCATCAACCTGGCGCATTGGCGCATCCACGCCTTCAGGCGGGCAGATCTTTCCGGGATTGAGGCGGTTATGCGGGTCGAAGGCCGCTTTGACTTTGCGTAATTCCGCATAGAGCTGTTCGCCGAAGAAGGCCGGGCTGTATTCCGCGCGGAACCCTTTCCCGTGCTCCCCCCACAGCAGACCGCCATATTTGGCGGTCAAGGCCACCACATCGTCAGAGATCTGCTTCATCAGGATCTCCTGCTGCGGGTCGCACATGTCCAGCGCCGGGCGCACGTGCAGCACCCCGGCATCGACGTGGCCGAACATGCCGTAGCTCAGGCCGTGGCTGTCCAGCAACGCGCGAAACTCAACGATATAATCCGCCAGATGCTCAGGCGGCACGCAGGTGTCTTCGGCAAACGGAATCGGCTTCGCTGCGCCTTTTGCATTACCGAGCAGGCCCACGGCTTTTTTGCGCATCGCATAGATACGCTCAATACCGGCCAGATCGTTACAGAGCTGCCAGCCAATCACGCCGCCTTCACCCTGCGCAATTAGATCATCCAGACGCTGGCAGAGCGTCGTCACCTGGCTCTCAATCAATTCCGCGTCATCGCCAGCAAACTCCACGATATTGAGACCCAGCATCTCTTTATCCGGCACGTCGGTAATCAGCTCCCGCACGGAGTGCCAGACAATGTCCTCCCGCGCCAGATTCAGCACTTTAGAGTCGACGGTTTCTACCGACAGCGCCTGCGCCTCAACCATAAACGGTGCATTACGCAGCGCGGAGTCGAAGGAGTCATATTTGACGTTCACCAGGCGACGCACCTTCGGTAAACGGGTGATATCCAGCCGTGCCTCAGTGATAAACGCCAGCGTGCCTTCAGAGCCGGTCAACACCCGGGTTAAATCGAACTGCGTCAGATCGTCGTTAAAGACGTGACGCAAGTCGTAGCCCGTTAAGAAGCGGTTCAGTTTGGGGAATTTATCGAGGATCAGCTGGCGGTTGTCACGACAGCGCTCCAGCACCGTGCGATAAACACGCCCGATGGTGGTGTTGTCTTTACCCAGCGTTTCCGCCAGTTCGACCGGCATCGGCTGGGTATCAAGAATATCGCCACCCAGCAGAACCGCACGCACGCCCAGCACGTGATCGGAGGTTTTTCCGTAGACCAGCGACCCCTGACCGGACGCATCGGTATTGATCATGCCCCCAAGGGTCGCACGGTTACTGGTGGAGAGTTCCGGCGCGAAGAAGTAACCGTAAGGCTTGAGATACTGATTTAGCTGATCTTTGATGACGCCCGCTTCAACCCGCACCCATCCCTCTTCAGGATTGATCTCAATGATGCGGTTCATATAGCGCGACATGTCAATAATAATGCCCTGGTTCAGCGCCTGACCATTGGTCCCGGTGCCGCCGCCACGCGGCGTAAAGACCAGAGAGGCGAACCGCTCTTGCGTGGCCAGCCGGGCAATCAGCGCTACGTCGGCGGTTGAACGAGGGAAAACGACGGCATCGGGAAGAAGCTGGTAGATACTGTTATCGGTGGCCATCGTCAGCCTGTCGGCATAGTTCGTGGCGGTATCACCTGTAAAACCCTGTTGCTCCAGTGCCTGCAAAAAATTAAGCACCAGTTGAACGACGCCAGGTGCCTGAGAAATCTGTGGGATCATTACTGTCGACCCTAATTAGAGTAATGTGAAATCGTTTGCGTTGTGTCTGGAAAGTTTTATCACATTTTTTTCTTATGTGCTTCGTAGAATTACGGGCAAAATCCGCCTGTCAAAAACCGCTGAGATCATTAATGATTAGAGAGACGCGGTTTTCCGTTCCCGCCAGCCATACTGGCGTTCTTTTAAGGAAAGTTTTATTTATGGTCAATGTTCGCCAGCCCAGGGATGTTGCGCAAATTTTGCTGTCGGTGCTGTTCCTGGCCCTCATGATTATTGCCTGCTTGTGGATCGTTCAACCCTTTATTCTCGGCTTCGCCTGGGCCGGAACCGTTGTGGTGGCTACCTGGCCTTTGCTGCTGCGTTTGCAGAAACTGCTGTTCGGCCGTCGCGGTCTCGCCGTACTGGTGATGACGCTACTGTTGTTCCTGCTGTTTATTATTCCGATTGCCTTGCTGGTTAATAGCCTGGTGGACTCCAGTGGTCCGGTGATTCGTGCCGTTACCAGTGGCGATTTGACGCTGCCGGATCTCGCCTGGCTGAACAGCATCCCTGTTGTGGGTGCCAAACTCTATAGCGGCTGGCACAGCCTGCTGGAGATGGGCGGCAGCGCGCTGATGGCGAAAGTGCGTCCGTATATTGGCACCACCACCACCTGGTTTGTGGGTCAGGCGGCCCATATTGGTCGCTTTATGATGCACTGTACTCTGATGCTGCTGTTCAGCGCCCTGCTCTACTGGCGCGGTGAGCAGGTGGCGTTAGGCGTACGTCACTTTGCCACCCGACTGGCGGGCAAACGCGGCGATGCCGCCGTGCTGCTGGCGGCACAGGCCGTGCGCGCCGTGGCGCTTGGCGTGGTGGTAACGGCCCTGGTGCAGGCGGTGCTGGGCGGTATCGGCCTGGCGATTTCCGGCGTCCCGTACGCGACCGTCTTTACCGTTGTCATGCTGATGACCTGTCTTGCGCAACTGGGCCCCTTACTGGTGCTGGTTCCCAGCATTATCTGGCTTTACTGGACAGGTGACACCACGTGGGGAACGGTTCTGCTGGTGTGGAGTTGCGTGGTCGGCACCATGGATAACGTGATTCGTCCCATCCTCATCCGCATGGGCGCAGACCTGCCGCTGATTCTGATCCTCTCCGGGGTGATCGGTGGGTTGATTGCCTTCGGAATGATTGGCCTGTTTATTGGCCCGGTACTGCTCGCCGTGACCTGGCGTCTGTTCTCCGCCTGGGTGCATGAAATTCCACCGCCGGAAACTGACCCGGACGTGATTCTGGGCGAACTGGAAGAGCTGGAAGAGAAGAACACGCATTAAGTTTTGTTGCCGGGTGGCGCTAACGCTTACCCGGCCTACATTCTTCCCCATAATACTTAAACGCTGCTAAAGTATTTATTCGTTGTACACTGGTCAGACCCGCCCTTTCAACAGTAAGTCTGCTATAAACCTCAAGAAATCTTTACTTCTCTTTAACTATTGAGACGAATCTGATCGACGCTAAAAGCGCACATGCCTACTATTAGCTCACGGTTATAGATCAACACCTTGATTTATAAGCATGGAAATCCCCTGAGTGAAACAACGAATTGCTGTGTGTAGTCTTTGCCCATCTCCCACGATGGGCTTTTTTTTTAGTAACTTACGGTTCTATGTAGAGCTAAAGTGTGCAAACTGTGTGAACAGAGAAAAGCGCTACCCTCGTTACTCCCTTTAAATATCAATAACCTACACTGTACGCAAATTGTTTCTGATTGTGTGGCAAACACAAAAAGCCACGAAAAATGGAGGCTCCAGAATCTCATTGAACCTCTGTTCTTTCATTGTCTAGAAAGTTCCCTACATTCAAATTCATTAATTTTAGGCATAACAGGACTAAATACAGTGACAATAGTTAAACCATCATTTACCCAGTGAACATAGAGCCTGTTCTGTTCATCAAAGGTAAAGATGCTACTACCATCCTCAGCGGTTCCAGAGTGATAGTAGTGCTTGCCTGCATACCCCATAAATTCCCCCTGCTTGGCAACGCCATTTTCAATAGTGGCTTTTTTCCCGTTCATATCCTTACAGACAAAAGCAGAAGCGTTAGCACCCAAGGAAGCAAGTAGTGTGGCGGCAATAATGAAATGCTTCATCTTAATCCTCAACAACATAAGGAAAGTCTTTGATGAACTTATCAAAGTCAGCACGTAAGCGCATTTTCTGTTTATCAGAGCAGCCCTTATAACTACCTTTGATTATCTGGGCACTAGAAACAAATCCTTTCTCACGTTGCTCTTCATTAGGTATAAATACATCAGCTTCGTAGAAGCTATTGGTATGAGGCTCAAAGGTGAATGTATTAGAGTTACTAGAATCCACAGTGTTAATAATATGAGAGTCAGGCATAGCTCCCAGATAAGTGATTCCCATTAACATTGTATGGTCTACAGGGTTAATTGGCTCATAGAAAAGCTTGCCATTTGTTTTCATGAAAATTTCAGCGGATGTGTTTTTATGCAAATCCTCCTTACTTACACCCTTAGCATTACTTACGGTCCAGTCATTAAAAGTAACGACGCGGCAGAAATCAGAAGCTGTAGCTGCTGTAGACATAGCCATTAATAATACCAAAATACTCTTATTCATTTCCATCCCCTGCGAATGCCATTAAATAAACTGTAAACCCTGCTCATGCGTTTTATTATTAACAGGGCTACAAGAGTGCTTAGTTTGATTAGATTGTCTCTGTAGTCTTTCAGCGTTTCCCGCATGGATTGGAAAGGAGCAGCAAGCGCTTCAAGTTCCATGAGTCGAATTGTTAACGCTGCTGCTATGGGCGTGGCTAACCCCTGCGTTTTGGTATGCAATACGATTTCAATCATTCTCTTATCGTAACGCTTCTTCCAAAAGTAGCCTTTCTTGTCTGTGTGCATTAAGTGTGCAAACTGTGCGCTCATCACTAAACCCCGAGGTTTCTAAGGATTCATTGTAAGCACCGCCATTACAGACTTCTTAGCTTTGGATGTTGCCCTTAAAGTGGGCAAGTGTCCTTTTTGCCCATCTCCCACGATGGGCTTTTTTTTATCCTGACTACGCGCGTGTCACTTCACAGGTACTGAGCATCCGCCATTCAGCGGGCACAACCCGCGTCTCCCCGGTGACGTTGACCGTCACGACCTCACGGATGTCCGCCGACGATGCGCCAATCTGCAGTTCAAACTCACCCGGCTCAACAATGCGCTTGCCATCACGACGGGTGAAGTTAAACATCTCCACCGGCAGCGTAAAGGTCAGCGTGGCGGTCTCCCCCGGCGAGAGCGTGACGCGCTGGAAGGCCTTCAGCTCCTGGAGCGGTCGTACCTGCGTGGCGACCTTATCCCTGACGTAAACCTGCACCACTTCGCTGCCGCTGCGTTCGCCGTTATTGGTGACATCCAGACTGATGACCACCTCGCCGTCGACTGGCACGCTCGATGCCGCTACCTTCGCGGCTCCCCAGCTAAACTGCGTCCAGCCGAGACCGAAACCAAACGGATAACGTGCACCGAAGTGGAACGCGAACGGCGTCCCGCCGCTTTTCAGCTTGTGATTGTAGTAGTACGGCATCGCGCCGGCGCTTTTCGGCACGCTCACCACCAGGCGCCCCTGCGGCTCGGCGCGACCGGTTAGCACGTCCGCAATCGCCCATCCCCCTTCCTGTCCCGGCGCCCAGGCCATCATCAGCGCCGCGACCTTGTCTTCCAGACCCTGCAGGTTGTAGGGACGCCCGCCGGTCATGACAACGATGACCGGTTTTCCGGTTGCCACCAGCGCGTCCAGTAGCTGTTGCTGCACGCCGGGCAGGTTTAGCGAGTCGGTATCGGAGCCTTCCCCTACCGTGCCGCTCTGGAACAGCCCGGCGAGGTCGCCGACGCAGGCCACCACCACATCACTCTGCTGCGCAGCGTTTACCGCCTCGGGGATCAAGGCGGTGCTCTGCGACACCGGTGACTGCTGCATCGGTTTACCGCCGCTGTCGCCAGGGAAGACAGGTGCACCCGCCATGCGTTTTTCGATAATGTGACACCCTTTGGCGTAGCGCACGTTCGCTGCGCCCAGGTAATGTTCCAGCGCCGCGCGCGGAGTCGTCACCTGCGAAGTCTCCTCCACCATATCGCTGATAATCAGGTGAACCGGGAAACTGTAGCCGCTGAGCAGGGCCAGCGGATCGTCTGCGGTCGGGCCCACCAGCGCCACGCGCGGTTTTCCACCGAGGGGCAAAATGCCGTTGTTTTCCAGAAGCGTGACAGATTGCTTCGCCACGTCCCGCGCGACCTGGCGGGTTGCTTCGTTTTGCAGATCGATCCCGTTTTCGTCGGCATACGGGTGTTCAAACAGTCCCAGGCGGAATTTTTCGGTCAGCACGCGCCCCACGATTTCATCGACTTTGGCCATGGAAATCAGCCCACGCTCAACGGCCTCTGCGAGGTGTCGTGCGCAGTCATCTTTCGGCAGTTCAACATCAAGCCCGGCGTTAAATGCCAGTGCGGCCGATTCCGCCTCATCGTGGGAAATGCCATGGTGCTGATGCAGCAGGCTGACGCCGCCATAATCCGCGACAATGATGCCGTCGAAACCCCACTGCTCACGCAACACGGTGGTCAACAGGAAGCTGTCACTGTGTCCCGGCTGATTATCAATGTCATGATAGGCGGGCATCACCGAACCGGCATTGGCCAGCTTGACCGCCATTTCAAACGGCAGCAGGAAGGTGTCGTTCAGCTCGCTAAAGCCCAGGTGGACCGGAGCATGGTTGCGCGCCCCTTCGCTGAACGAGTGACCCACGTAATGCTTAAGCGTCGCCAGCAGATCGCGCTTGTCGCTCTGCAACCCTTTGACGTATGCCGTCGCCATCACCCCCACCAGCCACGGATCTTCCCCGAAGGTCTCTTCGGTGCGGCCCCAGCGCACGTCGCGGGAAACGTCCAGTACCGGGGCCAGCCCCTGCTGGCAGCCCACAGAGCGCGCCTCTTTGCCAATCTGCTCTGCTGCACGCTGCACAAGTTCAGGGTTCCAGGTGGAACCGTAATTCAGCGAGGACGGGAACAGCGTTGCGTCTTTGCACAGCAGTCCTACCAGGCACTCCTCGTGGAACAGCGCCGGAATGCCGAGACGGGTCTCTTCCATCATCATACGTTGCAGGCGGTTCGCCGCGCGCACGCCGGTTTTTGCGTCAACAATATGGGTGCCCAGCGGGCGGGTGATCTGCCCGACGCCCAGTTTTAGCCGTTCCCCGAGCGACGCCTGCTCGCTCACACCGGCGAATTCGTCGCTCAGATCGCTTCGCTCGCGGTGGTTACCGTTTTCGTCGAGGATCAGCCAGTAGGCATGCATCTGGGCGAACTTCTCTTCCGGGGTCATACGCGCCAGTAAATCGGCGACGCGCTCGTGCACGGGACGTCCCGCGTCCTTATAGATAGCTGTCATGTTTTACTCCTGTAGTGCGGAAGGGGTTGCCGGGCTGAGCTGCTCCGCTTCGGGTCTGACCTCACGTTTGCTGGCCAGCTCACGGGCGATGGAATCCACCAGCCGGCTGTTAAGCTTGTAGATGGAAAGTAGCGCCACCATGCAGAGGAACAGCGCGCATGGGATAAGGGTGAAAAGCGCGTTAATGGTCGACAGCACGTGCGGCGTCTGGGCTGCCTGGCCCGGCGCATAATCCACCATGCCCAGTACCCAGCCCACCACCGCCCCGCCGAGCGCCAGGCCAAATTTGATGGCAAACAGCGCGGTGGAGAAGACCAGCCCGTCCAGGCGACGGCCGCTGCGATGCTCTTCGTAGTCGACCACATCAGAGAACATGGTCCACTGGAGCGGCGTGGTGAGGTTTTGAATAAAGCTAAAGACAATGTTAAGGCCGAAGATCAGCCAGACCTGCGAAGGCGGCAGGAAGAAAATCAGCGCGCCGAAAATGACGAAGGAAATAATCGTCCACTGGTAAGCACGAACGCGGTCAAATTTACCCAGCAGCCGTTCAGATAATAATGCGCCGCTTAAGGAGGCCACCATTCCGGAAACAATAAAGGCAAATACCAAATCCGGGCGCAACAGCACGTAGTTCACGTAATACATCGTGGCGGAGCCGCGCGTTACCACCGCGGTCAGCAGCAAAATATTAAACAGGAACACAATACGCCACTGGCTGTTGCGGCCCAGCAGTTTTAAATCGGTGAGCATGGAGCCGGAGGTATCATTGCGCGGAGAATACCGCTCGCGGGTCATCAGGAAGCAGCAGAAGAACAGCACAATGCCCAGCAGCCCCATCAGGCTCATGGCATAGAAATAGCCTTTCTGCACGTTGCCCTGGCCCAGCAGTGAGACCAGCGGCAAGGCGATAACCGTCACAATCAACCCGCCAATAAATGACAGACCAAAGCGCCATGACTGCAGGGAGTGACGCTCGCGCGGGTCCAGCGTGAGTGCGCCCGGCATGGCGCAGTAAGGCACGTTAATCGCGGAGTAAATCAGGCTCAGGATAGCGTAGGTCAGGCAGGCATAAACGATTTTAGCCGTCGGCCCGACGTCCGGTACATAGAAGGTGATAAGGCAGCTCACGCCAAAAGGAATGGCAAACCACAGCAGCCAGGGACGGAAACGACCATGACGCGTCTGGGTGCGGTCAACCAGTGCGCCAATGCACGGGTCGACAAACGCATCAACCACGCGCACCACTAAAAACATGGTTCCCATAATGGCCGCGGGTAAACCAAAAACATCCGTATAGAAGTAAGCAAGAAATAACGTTGCCGTTTGCCAGACCAGCGCGCTGGCCATATCACCTAAGCCATAACCTATTTTATCTTTGGTACGCAATACAGAGGAAAGTGTCATTGTTATTTGCCTTTTTATCAGGTTAAAACGTATTTCAACCAGTTGCGCATCTTCTGAAGAGAAATGCGCAGTAAGGCTCAAGTATTAGCAACGCTTTGCGCGCTAACAATTGTCTAAATTAACAGACAAATTATGATATTTGGTTTTTTACTTTATTTGTGATGGGGAGCAAATATGAAATGAAATAAAAAAGGCGAGGAATAATATCCTCGCCTTTTCGGGTCATGCTGGCGTTACTTGTTCAGTTCCGCCAGGCTCAGCCAGGTTTGCACCACGGTGTCCGGGTTCAGGGACAGGCTATCAATCCCCTCCTCCATCAGCCAGGCGGCAAAGTCTTCATGGTCAGAAGGACCCTGACCACAAATCCCGACGTATTTACCCTGTTTCTTCGCCGCACGGATGGACATGGAGAGCAGCGCTTTCACCGCCTCGTTACGCTCATCGAACAGCTCAGAGACCACGCCGGAGTCACGGTCCAGACCCAGCGTCAGCTGCGTCATGTCGTTCGAGCCGATAGAGAAGCCGTCAAAGTGCTCGAGGAACTGCTCGGCCAGCAGGGCGTTGGACGGGATCTCACACATCATGATGATCTTCAGTCCGTTTTCACCGCGCTTGAGCCCCTGACGCGCCAGCTCGTCCACTACCGCTTTCGCCTGATCCACCGTACGCACGAACGGGATCATGATTTCGACGTTGGTCAGCCCCATGTCGTTGCGCACGCGTTTCACCGCTTCACACTCCAGCGCGAAGCAGTCGCGGAAGCTGTCGGACACGTAGCGTCCGGCGCCGCGGAAGCCCAGCATTGGGTTCTCTTCTTCCGGCTCGTAGCGCTCACCGCCGACCAGGTTAGCGTATTCGTTTGACTTAAAGTCAGACAGACGGACGATCACGCGTTTCGGGTAGAACGCCGCGCCCAGCGTGGCGATCCCTTCGGTCAGACGGCCAACGTAGAACTCTTTCGGCGAGTCGTAGCCTTTCATCATCTCGCGGATTTCGTTCTGCAGTTTCGCGTCCTGGTCGTCAAACTCCAGCAGCGCACGCGGGTGCACGCCGATCATGCGGTTGATGATAAATTCCAGACGCGCCAGGCCAACGCCTTCGTTCGGCAGGCAGGCGAAGTCAAACGCACGGTCCGGGTTACCGACGTTCATCATAATTTTCAGCGGCAGATCCGGCATGGTATCCACGCTGGAGCTTTTCACGCTGAAGTCGAGGATATCGGCATACACGTAGCCCGTATCGCCTTCGGCACAGGAGACGGTTACGTTCTGTCCGTCCTTCATGCGTTCGGTTGCGTCACCGCAGCCGACAACCGCAGGAATACCCAGTTCGCGGGCAATGATCGCCGCATGGCAGGTACGGCCGCCACGGTTGGTGACGATGGCCGCCGCTTTCTTCATGATCGGTTCCCAGTCCGGGTCGGTCATGTCGGTCACCAGTACGTCGCCTGGCTCAATACGGTTCATCTCGCTGATGTCGTGGATCACTTTTACCGGACCGGCACCGATGCGGTGACCAATCGCGCGACCTTCCGCCACAATTTTGCCCTGGGCGTGCAGCGTATAACGCTCCATCACCTGACCGCGAGAACGGACGGTCTCCGGACGCGCCTGGACGATAAACAGCTTGCCGGTGTTCCCGTCTTTCGCCCATTCGATATCCATCGGACGGCCGTAGTGTTTTTCAATCTGCACCGCCTGCTTCGCCAGTTCCTGCACTTCGGCGTCGGTCAGGGAGAAGCGGTCGCGCTGCTCCTGCGGCACATCTTCAATCTTAACCTGCTTGCCATGCTCCTGGGTTGGAGCATAGATCATGCGGATTTTTTTCGAGCCCATGGTGCGGCGCACCACCGCCGGGCGACCCGCGGCAAGCATAGGCTTGTGTACATAAAATTCGTCAGGGTTCACCGCGCCCTGCACCACCATCTCACCCAGACCCCATGCAGAGGTGATGAACACCACCTGGTCGAAACCCGATTCGGTATCGATGGAGAACATCACGCCGGATGAGCCTACGTCTGAACGCACCATGCGCTGGACGCCAGCGGAGAGCGCGACGCCGCGATGGTCGTAGCCCTGGTGCACGCGATAGGAGATGGCGCGGTCGTTGAACAGGGAAGCAAATACGTGCTTCACGGCCACCAGCACCGCATCATAGCCCTGAACGTTCAGGAAGGTTTCCTGCTGCCCGGCGAACGACGCGTCCGGCATGTCTTCTGCGGTTGCGGAAGAACGCACGGCAAAAGATGCCTGCGCATCGTCAGCGGAGAGCTGGTTGTAAGCATCGTGAATGGCTTTTTCCAGTTCCGGCTGGAAAGGTGTGTCGATGATCCACTGGCGGATCTGCGCCCCGGCTTTAGCAAGCTCGGTCACATCATCAATATCCGTTTTATCCAGCAGGTCGTAAATGCGCTGGTTTACACCGCTCTGGTCTAAAAACAGGTTAAACGCATCGGCGGTTGTGGCAAACCCGTTTGGTACGGAAACACCCATACCGGACAGATTTGTAATCATTTCACCCAGGGAGGCATTTTTGCCCCCAACTCTGTCTACATCATTCATGCCGAGTTGGTTATACCAAAGCACCAGCGGTGACGAGCCATTGTTGGACATCGAAACAATCCTTTTGTGATATTTGATCGGAGTAAGTAACACCTGACTACGTATTTATACTGGCATATTTATTTGCGCTAAAAAAACGGTGAATCGTGTAAGCAATTTAAATTTTCAACTTTTCGGATAGTTTCCCACCAGCGATTAACCCGATGATTCCTCTATATTCAGCCGTTAACCACAAAAATAAAGTCGCTATTTGAAAAATGAAATCCACTTTTCAGGAAAATCAAAAACAGTGTTTCATTCATAATTAGGATAAGTTCTTTGCTGTGTAAATTACTTTTTTAATTTATGCTTTCAGACAATTACGTATGATATTCAGGGTGGGTAAAATGGATAATGCTGTCGATCGTCACGTTTTTTATATTTCTGATGGTACGGCGATCACCGCCGAGGTGCTGGGCCACGCGGTCATGTCGCAGTTCCCCGTATCGATTAACAGCATCACGCTGCCGTTCGTGGAAAATGAGAGCCGCGCCAAAGCGGTGAAGGACCAGATCGACGCCATCTACCAGCAGACCGGCGTCCGTCCGCTGGTGTTCTACTCCATCGTTATCCCCGAAATTCGCCACATCATTTTGCAAAGCGAGGGCTTCTGCCAGGATATCGTCCAGGCGCTGGTGGCCCCGCTCCAGAGCGAGCTGAAGCTTGACCCGACGCCTATCGCCCACCGTACCCATGGGCTGAACCCTGGCAACCTGACCAAATACGATGCGCGTATTGCCGCCATCGACTACACCCTGGCGCATGATGATGGTATTTCTCTGCGCAATCTCGACCAGGCACAGGTGATTTTACTTGGCGTGTCGCGTTGCGGTAAAACGCCGACCAGCCTCTATCTGGCGATGCAGTTCGGCATTCGCGCCGCCAACTACCCCTTTATTGCCGACGACATGGATAACCTGGTGCTGCCTGCTGCGCTCAAGCCGCTGCAGCACAAACTGTTCGGACTAACGATTAACCCGGAGCGTCTGGCCGCGATCCGCGAAGAGCGCCGCGAGAACAGCCGCTACGCCTCCATGCGCCAGTGCCGCATGGAGGTCTCCGAAGTGGAAGCGCTGTACCGCAAAAACCAGATCCCGTGGCTGAACAGCACTAACTATTCGGTAGAAGAGATCGCCACCAAAATTCTCGACATCATGGGACTTAATCGTCGCATGTACTAATATGCTAGTACATTAACTCAGATTCGGGTATCATCCTCTGCAACAACGGGGCGGTATCGCCCCGAACTTGAAATCAGCAGGGATTGGTTTAATGTGATGCCCATCACTTCCCGGTAGTCTGCCGATGAAGCAAAAATTTTCTGAGACAAATCATGAATAAAACCGACGAACTCCGCACGGCGCGCATTGACAGCCTGGTCACTCCGGCTGAACTGGCTCAGCGGCACCCCGTTTCCGCCGCGGTTGCGGAACATGTTACGGCCTCCCGCCGACGTATTGAAAAAATCCTGAACGGTGAAGACAAGCGTCTTCTGGTCGTGATTGGCCCTTGCTCTATCCACGATTTGGATGCAGCACTGGATTATGCCAAACGCCTTCAGGGACTGCGGGATAAGTATCAGCATCGCCTTGAAATTGTGATGCGCACCTACTTTGAAAAACCGCGTACCGTGGTGGGCTGGAAAGGGCTGATTTCCGATCCCGATCTCAACGGCAGCTATCGTGTGAATCACGGTATCGAACTGGCACGCAAGCTGCTGCTCCAGGTCAACGAGCTGGGCGTCCCGACGGCGACTGAATTTCTCGATATGGTGACCGGGCAATTTATTGCCGATTTGATCAGCTGGGGCGCGATCGGCGCACGCACCACTGAAAGCCAGATCCACCGCGAGATGGCCTCCGCCCTCTCCTGTCCGGTCGGCTTTAAAAACGGGACCGATGGCAACACCCGTATCGCTGTTGACGCGATCCGCGCCTCGCGTGCCAGCCACATGTTCCTGTCGCCGGATAAAAGTGGTCATATGACTATCTACCAGACCAGCGGTAACCCTTACGGGCACATCATTATGCGTGGCGGGAAGAAACCCAATTACCATGCCGACGATATCGCCGCCGCGTGCGAAACACTGGCCGAATTCGATCTGCCGGAACATCTGGTGGTGGACTTTAGCCACGGTAACTGCCAGAAGCAGCACCGCCGCCAGCTGGACGTTTGCGATGAAATTTGCCAGCAGATCCGCAGCGGTTCAACCGCCATCGCGGGTATTATGGCCGAAAGCTTTATCAAGGAAGGCACGCAGAAAATCGTTGCCGGACAGCAGATGGTGTACGGCCAGTCAATCACCGATCCGTGCCTGAGCTGGGAAGACAGCGAACTGCTGCTGGAAAAGCTGGCGTCTGCGATAGATACGCGCTTCTGACCCCCGCCGGGTGGCGCTGCGCTTACCCGGCCTACGGTTCGTGCCCTTCTCCCTCTCCCTGTGGGAGAGGGTCGGGGTGAGGGCATCAGACCGCACCTTCCCCCAAAATTTGATCCCGTCACATTATTTTCACAAAAACGCTTGCCGTGAAATTGCAGTTTATTGATAATGATTATCATTGTTACATTGATTGTTATTTATAAACATTATGTCACCTACGGATAACCGCGCGGCAACGCCAGCAAAAACACACACAGCGCCCGCCCCTGCCTCCACCGATCGTCGCATCGACAGCAAAAGCCTGCTGGGTGATGAGGGGCGGGTGATTATCGAGCATGCCGGCCAGCACTACCTGCTGCGCCAGACGAATGCCGGAAAATTGATCCTCACAAAATAAACCAAAACATTCGCCAGCCACCCAGGTGATCCCCAGGCAGCCAGCGCTTTCGATTCTTTATGGAGAGTTGCTATGCCACACCTGCATACCGCATGTTTACGCCCGTCACTTCTGGCGCTGGCGATTGTCAGTATCCTGCCGGGCGTCGCGTTTGCTGCCGCAGATGAAATAACCGTCACCGCGACCGGCAACGCCCGTAGCGCCTTCGAAGCCCCAATGATGGTGAGCGTGATTGACGCCGCTGCCCCGGAAAAACAGACCGCCAGCTCTGCCGCCGATCTGCTGCGTAACGTGCCAGGCCTGACGCTGGACGGCACCGGCCGCACCAACGGTCAGGACGTTAATCTGCGCGGTTATGACCGACGCGGCGTGCTGGTGCTGGTTGACGGCGTGCGTCAGGGTACCGACACCGGACACCTCAACAGCACGTTCCTCGACCCGGCGCTGATAAAACGTATCGAAGTTGTGCGCGGTCCGTCGGCGCTGCTCTACGGCAGCGGTGCGCTGGGTGGCGTGATTTCCTATGACACCGTTGACGCCAGCGATCTCCTGGAACCGGGCAAAAACAGCGGTTACCGCGTGTTTGGTACCGGTGCGACGGGCGATCATAGCCTCGGGATGGGGGCCAGCGCCTATGGCCGCACCGATACGCTTGACGGTCTGGTGTCATGGTCCAGCCGTGACCGCGGCGATATCCGCCAGAGCGACGGCAAGCGTGCCCCAAACGACGAATCCATTAATAACATGTTGGCGAAAGGCAGCTGGAAAATCGACCCGGCTCAGACGTTAAGCGGCTCCCTGCGCTACTACAACAACGCCGCGCAGGAGCCGAAAAACCCGCAAACCCCCGATGCCACCAGCAGCAACCCCATCACCGACCGCTCCACCATCCAACGTGATGCACAGCTGGGTTACCGTCTGGCGCCGGAAGGGAACGACTGGCTGAACGCCGATGCAAAAGTTTACTGGTCAGAGGCGCGCATAAATGCCCAGAACATCGACAGCACCGGTGAGTTCCGCAAGCAGACTACCAAAGGCGGCAAAGTAGAAAACCGTACCCGCCTGTTCGGCGACACCTTTGCCTCTCACCTTTTGACCTACGGCGGGGAATATTATCGTCAGGAACAACGTCCGGGTGGCACCACCACCGGCTTCCCGGAGGCGAAAATCGACTTTAGCTCCGGCTGGCTGCAGGATGAAATCACCCTGCGCGATCTGCCCGTGACCCTGCTGGGCGGCACGCGCTATGACAACTATCGGGGTAGCAGCGAGGGCTACGACGACGTGGATGCCGACAAGTGGTCCTCCCGCGCCGGGTTAACCGTCAGCCCTACCGACTGGCTGATGCTGTTTGGCTCTTACGCTCAGGCCTTCCGCGCCCCGACCATGGGCGAGATGTATAACGACGCCAAACACTTTTCCATCGGCAGTTTCTACACTAACTACTGGGTGCCTAACCCGAACCTGCGCCCGGAAACCAACGAAACGCAGGAGTTTGGTTTTGGCCTGCGCTTTGACGACCTGATGCTCGCCAACGACGGGCTGGAGTTCAAGGCCAGCTATTTCGATACCAAAGCCAAAGATTACATCTCCACCACCGTCAATTTTGCCGCGGCGACCACCATGTCGTACAACGTTCCGAACGCCAAAATCTGGGGCTGGGACGTGATGGCAAAATACTCGGCCGACCTGTTTAACCTCGATCTGGCCTATAACCGCACGCGCGGAAAAGATACCGATACCGGCGAGTACATCTCCAGCATCAACCCGGACACCGTCACCAGCAGGCTGGATATTCCGGTGGCGCAAAGCGGCTTCTCCGTGGGCTGGATCGGCACCTTTGTCGATCGTTCAACCCATGTCAGCAGCAGTTACAGCAAACAGCCGGGCTATGCGGTCAACGACATCTACATCAGCTATAAGGGCCAGGAGCAGCTCAAGGGCATCACCACCACGCTGGTGCTGGGTAACGCCTTCGACAAGGAGTACTGGTCTCCTCAGGGTATTCCGCAGGACGGTCGTAACGGCAAGATTTTTGTGAGTTATCAGTGGTAATTCCCCGCGGGGAAACTATTCAGAAGGAAAAGACAATGGATCACTACACGCGCTGGCTGGCGCTAAAAGAAGAAAACCCGGGTAAGTATGCGCGCGATATTGCAGGGTTAATGAACCTCAGTGAAGCAGAACTGACCTTTGCGCGCGTGGGCCATGATGCCTGGCGACTGCGCGGTGAAATTCGCGAGATCTTAGGCGCGCTTGAAGCCGTAGGGGAAACAAAATGCATCTGCCGCAACGACTATGCCGTTCACGAGCAGGCAGGCAGCTTCACCCAGCAGCACCTGAACGGCCACGCCGGGCTGGTGTTGAACCCGCGCGGACTGGATCTGCGCCTGTTCCTCAACCAGTGGGCTAGCGCGTTTCACCTCAGCGAAACCACCGCACGCGGCGAGCGGCAGAGCATTCAGTTTTTCGATCATCAGGGTGATGCCGTACTGAAAGTTTACACCACGGACAACACCGACCTCGCCGCCTGGGCTGACGTGTTGACTCGCTTTATCTTTGCCGATAACCCGCCGCTTGAGCTGAAGGTTGCCGAGACCCCGCTGTATGCCGAAAATGCAGATGCCGCCCTCGTGGACAAAGCGTGGCGTGCGATGACTGACGTGCACCAGTTCTTCGGCCTGCTGAAACGCCACAACCTCAGCCGCCAGCAGGCATTTCGCCTGGTGGGCGACGACCTCGCCTGCCAGGTTGAAAACAACGCGCTGGCACTGCTGCTGGAAACCGCGCGCCAGCACGGCAACGAAATCATGATCTTCGTGGGTAACCGCGGCTGCGTGCAGATCTTCACCGGCGCGGTGGAGAAAGTCGTGCCGATGAAAGGCTGGCTGAACATCTTTAACCCCACCTTTACCCTGCATCTGCTGGAGGAGACGATTGCGGAGAGCTGGGTCACGCGCAAACCGACTGCAGACGGTCACGTCACTAGCCTGGAACTGTTTGCCGCAGACGGCACGCAAATTGCCCAACTCTATGGTCAGCGTACGGAAGGCGACCCGGAGCAGAGCCAGTGGCGTAGCCAGATTGATGCCCTGACGCCAAAAGGGCTGGCCGCATGAAGACGTGGTTTGCCCTGCTGAGCGCCCTGCCGCTGGTGGCGTTTGCCGCCGCGCAGGAGAAAATTGTCACCCTTGGCGGCGACGTCACGGAGATTGTCTATGCGCTTGGCGCGGACTCTTCGCTGGTCGCACGCGACAGTACCAGCCAGTGGCCGCAGGCAGCGAACGCGCTCCCCGATGTGGGCTATTTGCGCCAGCTTAACGCCGAAGGGATTTTGTCCATGCGTCCCACGCTGGTGCTGGCCAGCGACAAGGCGCAGCCGTCTCTGGCGCTAAAGCAGGTTGAACGCAGTCACGTCAGGGTGATTACCGTTCCTGGCCGCAACGATCTGAGCGTCATTGACGAAAAGATCCGCATTATTGCCGAGGCCACCCACCGTGAAGCGCAGGGAGAGAGCCTGCGCCGCTCGCTACGTCAGGCGGTGGCGGCTCTGCCCGCAGAACCGCTCAACAAACGGGTGCTGTTTATCCTCAACCACGGGGGAATGACCGCCATGGCCGCCGGACAGCAAACCGGCGCCGATGCCGCCATTCGTGCCGCCGGGTTGCAGAACGCGATGCAGGGTTTCACACGGTATCAGCCGCTGTCGCAGGAAGGGATTATTGCCAGCCAGCCCGACCTGGTGGTGATTTCGCAGGACGGCGTGAACGCGCTGGGTGGCGAGGCGAATCTGTGGAAGCTGCCCGGACTGGGGCAAACCCCGGCGGGACGGCACAAACAGCTGCTGGCGATTGATGACATGGCGCTGCTGGGTTTCAGCGTGCGCACGCCGGAAGCCATCCGGCAGTTGCGTGCTAAAGCGGAGCAACTGCCCTGATGTCCCGGCGGATCGCACTGTCGCTGTGGATGCTGGCCGCAATTCTGAGCATCATGACCCTTACGGCAACAGGCTTTGGGGCATTGCCTCTGCCGGTCAGCCTGCTGTGGAACGGCAGCGATGAGTCGATGCGTCAGATCTGGCTGACCATTCGCCTGCCCCGCGTGCTGCTGGCGCTAGTGATTGGCGGCGCGCTGGCGCTGGCCGGGTGCGTGATGCAGGGACTGTTCCGCAACCCGCTGGCAGACCCGGGTTTGCTTGGGATCAGCAGCGGCGCGGCGCTGGCGGTCGCGCTGTGGGTGGTTATTCCTGTCACGTTGCCGGCCCTGATGATGCTTTACGCCCCGATGGTTGCGGCATTCCTCGGCGCGCTGGCAGCAACCGTTGTGATCTTCCTGCTCAGCCAGCAGCATCACGGTTCCCTGTCCCGTTTACTGCTGGTGGGGATCGCCATCAACGCCCTGTGCGGCGCGGCCGTCGGTCTCCTTTCCTGGCTTAGCAACGATGCGCAGCTTCGCCAGCTTTCGCTCTGGGGAATGGGCAGCCTCGGGCAGGCGCAGTGGTCCACCCTGCTTGCGGTGACCTCGCTGATGGTGCCTGCGGTTCTGATTATCTGGCGGCTGGCTGGTCCACTCAATTTGCTGCAGCTGGGTGATGAAGAGGCGCACTATCTCGGGGTGGATGTTGCCCGGGTACAGCGGATCCTGCTGCTGTGCAGCGCCCTGCTGGTGGCTGCGGCGGTGGCCATCAGCGGCGTGATTGGCTTTGTTGGCCTCGTGGTCCCACACCTGATGCGTATGTGGCTGGGGGCCGACCACCGGGCCGCGATCCCCGGCTCGGTGCTGGCCGGAGCGTTACTGCTGCTGGCTGCCGATACGCTGGCGCGCACTCTGGTCACCCCGGCGGAAATGCCCGTCGGGTTGTTGACCAGCCTTCTCGGTGCGCCGTGGTTCCTGTGGCTTATCTTTCGTCGTGGAGGTGCGCATGGCTGAACGCTATTGTGCGGAAAACCTGGTCTTTCACGCCGGGCAACGGACGCTGATCGACGATGTATCACTGACCTTATCTCAGGGTGAGCTGGTCGCGTTGATTGGCCCTAACGGTGCCGGGAAATCGACATTATTACGGCTGCTGACCGGCTATCTCACACCCGCAAGCGGGCGGTGCAATCTGGCAGGCACGCCGCTTGCGGACTGGCCAACGGAGACCCTCGCCCGCTACCGGGCAGTGATGCGTCAAAATACGCAGCCCGGATTCGACTGGCCGGTGGAAACCGTGGTCGGTATGGGACGCGCCCCCTGGACGCGCTCCCCTGAGGCGTCAGTGGTTGAGGAGGTCATGGCGATCACAGGCTGTTTACCCCTGGCGGGCAGACGCTATTCGGCACTCTCCGGAGGCGAGCAGCAACGGATCCAGCTCGCTCGGGCACTGGCCCAACTCTGGTGCGACGGCGCCCCACGCGGCTGGCTGTTTCTTGATGAACCGACCTCCGCACTGGATCTCTTCCACCAGCAACATCTGCTGCGCCTGATGAAAACCCTGACCCGTCGGGGGCATCTCCACGTCTGCGTGGTTCTGCACGATCTTAATCTGGCGGCACTGTGGGCGGATTGTATCCTGCTGCTGCATAACGGGAGGCTGGTCTCCCGGGGGACACCGGAGGACGTTTTGCAGGCCGGGACGCTGGCGCGCTGGTATGGCGCGCAGGTGCTGGTCGGCAGCCATCCGGCTCATGCCGTGCCGCAGGTGTTCCTCGCTCCCTGAGCGGGGTGATAAAAGTCCTTCAGCGTTTCCAGCAGGGCATGCGCCGCTTTAGAGAGCTGCGTGTGCCCGGGATGGATCACCCCGATGCACTTTTCAATGGGCGGGTTATCCAGCGGAATACAGACCGCGCCCAGGGAAGCCATCTGCGCCTCGCAGAGCGCCGGCACGGCGCTGCCACCCAGCCCGCTGGCGACCATGCGCCCTACCGTCACCAGTTGATGACTCTCCAGCGCCACGTCCAGCTTTCTGCCGCTCCGCGCCAGCTCCTCCTCCATCATCAGACGTACCGCCGAAGGGCGCTGCAGGGTGATGAAATCCAGCGTCAGCAACTCCTCCCATGCCAGGCGTTTTTTTCCCGCAAGCGCGGAATCTTTCGGCACAATGGCGACAAACCTGTCCAGGCCCAGCGGCGTAAACAGCAGGTTATGCGTGGGTGCCGGCTCAAAGGCAATCCCCATCTCAACCCGCCCTTCCCGCACCATCTCAATCACCTGCTCGTTGATGACATCATGCACGGTGACGTTGACCCCGGCATGGCGATCGCGAAACGCTTTCAGCACTTCCGGTAAAACGTTGGCGGCAAACGACGGCATCGCCGCGACCGAGATTTTGCCGCGCTGGAGCGTAAAGCACTGGTGCATTGCCTCTTCCACGTTATCCCAGTCGGCCAGCAGCTGCCGCGCCATCGGCAGAAATGTTTCTCCCTCCTGCGTGAGGGCAACCTTGCGCGTGCTCCGCTGCAACAGCGGCCCACCGAGCGCATCTTCCAGGCTTTTAATCGTCAGGCTCAGCGCTGGCTGGGAAAGATTTAAGCGTTCGCTGGCGTGCGCGAAATTGAGAGTGTGAGCTACCGCTAAAAACGCGCGTAACTGTTTGACACTCATTCTCATCTTTCATCCTGTTAACTAATTGAAAAAATTTAGTTAACAGGAAATTAATAAGAAATCCAAATGAGTGGGTCACAAATTCAAAATTAACAAATGAGTCGCCACCCCTAATGATACCGGCACGGTTAACGGGAGGGATGACTATGGCAGGACTGGATAAGCGCGTCAGCAGCTATGCGCAGGCGCTGGATGGGCTGACGGACGGCATGACCTTGCTGGCGGGCGGCTTCGGGCTGTGCGGTATTCCTGAGAACCTGATTGCAGAGGTTCGACGCCGTCAGGTGAAAGATCTGACGGTCGTGTCAAACAACTGCGGCGTGGATGGTTTCGGTCTGGGGATACTGCTCGAAACGCGCCAGGTTCGCAAAGTGGTGGCGTCTTACGTCGGCGAGAACGCGCTGTTTGAGCAGCAGGTACTGAGCGGGGAACTGGCAATCGAACTTACTCCGCAGGGGACGCTTGCAGAAAAGGTCCGCGCGGGTGGGGCCGGTATTCCGGCGTTTTATACGGCTACCGGTTATGGCACCCCCGTGGCAGCGGGCAAAGATGTGCGCCAGTTTGGCGGTAAAAATTACATTCTTGAAGAGGCCATTACCGGTGATTTCGCGCTGGTTAAGGGCTGGAAAGCGGACTGGTACGGCAACGTTATCTATCGCCATACCGCGCAAAATTTTAATCCACTGATGGCAACGGCGGGCCGAATCACGGTTGTGGAGGTGGAAGAGATTGTTCCGCCGGGTGAACTGCCTCCGTCGGCTATTCATACGCCGGGAATTTACGTCGACAGGCTGATTGTCGGCCAGTTTGAAAAACGCATTGAACAGCGCACGCTGCGCGCGCAAGGAGTCTGACGATGTTAACCCGAGAACAGATGGCGATGCGCGTCGCCCGCGAACTGCGCGACGGGTATTACGTCAACCTGGGGATCGGCATCCCTACGCTGGTGGCGAATTATATTCCCCCGGAAATGGACGTGATGCTGCAGTCGGAAAACGGTCTGCTCGGAATGGGGGCTTTTCCCGATGAGCAGAGCCTTGATGCCGACATGATCAACGCCGGTAAACAGACGGTCACTGCGCGGACCGGCGCGGCCATTTTCGACTCGGCCCAGTCGTTTGCCATGATCCGCGGCGGCCATGTGGATCTGACCGTGCTGGGCGCATTTGAAGTCGATGTCGAGGGTAACATTGCCTCGTGGATGATCCCCGGAAAGATGGTGAAAGGGATGGGTGGCGCGATGGATCTCGTTGCCGGGGCGCAGAACATCATTGTGGTGATGACCCACGCTGCAAAAAACGGTGACTCCAAACTGCTGCCGCGCTGCACGCTGCCGCTCACCGGTGTGGGCTGCATCCGTCGGGTCCTGACCGATCTCGCGTTGCTGGAGATAGCGGACGGCGCGTTCATCCTGCGGGAATACGCCCCGGGTGTCGGTATCGACGAGATTGTCCGTAAAACGGCCGGAAAAATCATTGTGGCGGACGACGTTCGCGAGATGCGCTTCAACTGAGGACTCAACATGAAAAAGGTCATGATTGTCGGGGCAACGCGAACCCCCATTGGCAGTTTTCGCGGATCGCTCTCGCCCCTTTCAGCCGTTGAGCTGGGTGCCGTCACGGTACAGCGTCTGCTGGAGAGCAGCGGCCTTCACCCAGAGCAAATAGACGAACTGGTTTTCGGTCAGGTGCTGACGGCCGGGTGCGGGCAAAACCCCGCCCGCCAGACGGCCATCACTGCCGGATTACCCGTCAGCACCCCGGCGACAACGGTCAATCTGGTGTGCGGCGCGGGGTTGAAAGCGGTACAGCTCGCCGTCCAGGCAATCCGCTGCGGTGACGCAGACGTGGTTATCGCTGGCGGCCAGGAGAGCATGAGTAACGCCCCGTATCTGCTGGATGGCGCACGTTCAGGGCTGCGTTTTGGGCATACGGGCCTGCAGGACAGCATGATCACCGACGGCCTGTGGGACGCCTTCAACGATTACCACATGGGCATCACTGCGGAAAACGTCGCCCGTGAGTACGGCATTTCCCGCGAGCAACAGGATGCCTTCGCCTTCCGGTCACAGCAAAAGGCAGCGTCCGCCATTGAGACTGGTCGGTTTGACGCCGAAATAGCGCCAGTGACGGTGAAACAGGGCAAACGTGCGCCACAGATTGTCCGCCATGATGAACAGCCACGCCCGGAAACCACCGCCGGGCAGCTTGCACAGCTCCGCCCCGCATTTTTGCATGACGAGGGCACGGTCACGGCGGGGAACGCCTCCACCCTTAACGATGGGGCCGCCGCGGTACTGCTGATGAGCGAGGAAAAGGCGCGGGAAAGCGGGTTACCTGTCCTTGGCCACATTGTGAGTTACGCCGTGACGGGCGTTGATCCGTCGATGATGGGCATCGGCCCGGTCAGCGCCTGTCGGACGGCGCTGGCGCGGGCGGGCTGGACGCTCGACGACGTCGATCTCATTGAAGCCAACGAAGCCTTTGCCGCACAGGCACTGGCGGTGGGCAAAGAGCTTGGCTGGGATGAACAGAACGTCAACGTTAACGGTGGCGCCATCGCCCTGGGCCATCCGATTGGCGCATCCGGCTGTCGCATCCTGGTGACCCTGCTCCATGAAATGCAGCGCCGGGGAGTAACAAAGGGACTTGCCACCCTGTGCGTTGGCGGCGGACAAGGCATTGCCCTGACCGTTGAGCGTTAAACCTCTCGTTGGTACCCGAATAATAATTAAAGTGAGGAGTCGTAATGAGTGTGTTAATAGCCCTGGCGGCGCTGGGATTACTGATGCTGGCGGCCTACCGCGGATACAGCGTGATTTTGTTTGCGCCGATTGCGGCGCTTGGTGCCGTGCTGCTGACCGATCCGGGTGCCGTCGGCCCGACGTTTACTGGCCTGTTTATGGAAAAGATGGTCGGCTTCGTTAAACTCTATTTCCCGGTGTTCCTGCTGGGGGCGGTGTTTGGCAAGCTGATTGAGCTTTCCGGTTTTTCACGATCCATCGTTGCCGCCGCGATCCAGATCCTCGGTCGTCGGCACGCTATCCCCGTGATAGTCCTGGTGTGTGCGCTGTTAACCTACGGCGGCGTGTCGCTGTTCGTGGTGGCATTTGCGGTGTACCCGTTTGCCGCCGAACTGTTCCGCCAGAGCGGCATCCCTAAACGGTTAATCCCCGCTACCGTGGCGCTGGGGGCGTTCTCGTTTACCATGGACGCCCTGCCCGGCACGCCGCAAATCCAGAACATTATTCCCACCAGCTTCTTTGGCACTAACGCCTGGGCGGCCCCGTGGCTGGGTCTTATCGGCTCTCTGTTTATTATCTTCTTTGGCCTGCTCTGGCTGGAGCGGCAGCGGCGTAAGGCGATCAATAACAATGAAGGTTATGGCACGGACCTGAAAAACGAACCTGAAACGCCGGACAATATTCATCTCCCGCATCCGCTGATTGCTCTCTCCCCGCTGCTGGTCGTGGGCATACTGAACCTGCTGTTTACCCGCTGGATCCCCGGCTGGTACGGTACGAGTCATGAGCTTACCCTGCCAGGACTGGCGAAACCGATTGTGACCGAGGTGAGCAAGATCACCGCCATCTGGGCCGTGGAGGCGGCGCTGCTCTCCGGTATTGTGCTGGTGTTGATTTTTGGTTTTCGCAATATCCGGGGACGTCTGGCAGAAGGCAGCCGAACGGCGGTGAGCGGCGCTATCCTCGCGGCGATGAATACCGCCTCCGAATACGGTTTCGGCGCGGTTATCGCCGCCCTGCCCGGTTTTCTGGTGTTATCTAAAGCGCTGTCTGCCATCCCGAACCCGTTGCTGAACGAAGCCATCAGCGTGACCGTTCTCGCCGGGATCACCGGCTCAGCGTCCGGCGGAATGAGTATTGCCCTTGCGGCCATGGCGGACACCTTTGTTGCTGCCGCCCACGCGGCCAATATCCCGCTTGAGGTGTTGCACCGCGTGGCGTCAATGGCAAGCGGCGGGATGGATACGCTTCCCCATAACGGGGCGGTGATTACCTTGCTGGCCATCACCGGCCTGAGCCATCGTCAGGCCTACGGCGGCATTTTCGCTATCACTATCATTAAAAGCCTGGCAGTGCTTTTTGTCATTGCCGTGTTCTATCTGACCGGCATTGTGTAAGGAGAGAAAAATGAATCTGAACGGTAAAATCGCCCTGGTGACCGGCTCGACAAGCGGCATTGGCCTGGGTATCGCTCGCGTGCTGGCGAAATCAGGGGCGCAGTTGATTCTCAACGGTTTCGGTGACAGCGGATCAGCGCGAGAAGAAATTGCACAACTGGGCAAAAAGCCGGGCTACCACGATGCCGACCTGCGTGACGTGTTGCAGATTGAAGCCATGATGCGCTACGCCGAATCGCAGTTTGGCGGCGTGGATATTCTTGTTAACAATGCCGGGATACAGCATGTGGCTCCGGTGGAGACCTTCCCGGTGGAGAAATGGAACGACATTATCGCCATTAACCTTTCTGCGGTGTTTCACACCAGCCGGCTGGCGTTGCCCGCCATGCGTGAACAAAACTGGGGACGCATCATTAATATCGCCTCCGTTCACGGGCTGGTTGCGTCGAAAGAGAAGTCCGCCTACGTTGCCGCCAAGCATGGCGTGGTGGGCTTTACCAAATCCCTGGCGCTGGAAACCGCACGCACCGGCGTGACCGCCAATGCCCTCTGCCCGGGGTGGGTGCTGACCCCGCTGGTACAACAGCAAATCGATAAGCGCATCGCGGATGGCGTCCCGCCGGAACTGGCGCAAGACCAGCTTCTCGGGGAAAAGCAGCCTTCAGGTGAATTTGTCACCCCGGAGCAGTTGGGCGAACTGGCGCTGTTTTTATGCAGCGACAGCGCCGTTAACGTTCGCGGCGCCGCGTGGAATATGGATGGCGGCTGGGTGGCACAGTGAGTTTCTGGCCGGGTAAGGCGAAGCCGCTACCCGGCCAGAAATGTTTAACTTGAGCAACTCACTTCCAGCCGTTTGCCCCAGTCTGGCGGGCGGCTGATATAGTCATCATCCCGGTCGGCAAACGGCGTGCGCAACGCCAGGTGCAGACGGTGCAACTCGTCATACTCTCCCTGCTCTGCCTGTTCAATCGCCCGCTGCGCCAGCCAGTTGCGCAACACCATCGCGGGATTCGTCGCGTTCATCTGCGTCTGACGGGCGGCGTCATCGACCTGTTCCTGCTGCAAGCGGGAGCGGTAACGTGCAAACCAGTCGTCAAAGGCCTGCCTGTCAATAAACTCGTCGCGCAGCGGCGAGGCAGCACTGTGCTGCTCCGTCTGGCCCAGCATCCGGAAAGTGAGGGTATAATCACTCCCCTCACGCGCCATCAGTGCAAACAGATCGTTCAGGATCTCGTTATCCCCTTTCTCCTGGGTCATCAGCCCCAGCTTGTTGCGCATCAGCGTGCCATATTCCCGCAGCAAAACGTCCTGATAGCTGTCGAGTGCATCATTCAGGGCATCGACATCCATAAACGGCGACAATGTTTGCGCAAACCGCTGCAGGTTCCATAGCCCAACCGCTGGCTGGTTGTCAAAACTGTAACGTCCCTGATAGTCAGAGTGGTTGCAGATATACCCCGGCTGATAATCATCCAGAAAACCAAACGGCCCATAATCAAAGGTCAGCCCGAGGAGCGACATATTGTCAGTGTTCATTACCCCATGGGCAAAGCCCACCGTTTGCCAGCGAGCAATCATCCTGGCGGTACGGGCGACCACGTCCCGGAACCAGAGAACGTATTTATCAGCCTCATCCTGCAAATGCGCCCAATGGCGGCGAATAGCGTAGTCCGCGAGCTGACGAACCTTGTCCGTCTCACGACGATAGTAAAAGTGCTCAAAATGGCCAAAGCGCAGATGGCTTTGTGCGATACGCATCAGCATCGCCCCTTTTTCTACCGTTTCGCGCATAACCGGCGTGTCGCTGGTGACAATCGACAGCGCGCGCGTGGTGGGGATCCCCAGAGCATGCATGGCTTCAGATGCCAGGCATTCACGTATTGTTGAACGTAATACTGCGCGGCCATCGCCCATCCGAGAATAAGGGGTAAGACCTGCACCTTTCAGATGCCAGTCAACCGTCTCTCCGTTGGAAAGCTGTTGTTCGCCCAGCAGGATCCCCCTGCCGTCGCCCAGCTGTCCCGCCCAGACGCCAAACTGGTGGCCGCTATAGACCTGGGCAAGGGGTTGCATACCGGGAAGAAGCGTTTCGCCTCCCCAGACGCCCGCGCCCCCGGAAGGCTTAAACATCTCAGGCGGAACGGCCAGTTCATCGGCCAGCCGGTCGTTGTGCCAGATAAGACGTGAATTGTGTAACGGTGTGGGTTTGAGTGCGGTGTAAAAGCCAGGCAACTCGTCATGCCAGTGAGCAGTAAAAGACAGGGTCATAAGTCCTCCTGCTTTTAGTGTAGAGGGTTTGCCCGAACTTAAACACGGGCGAAAGACAGGGTTATCGCTACTGAACCAGCGTCGTGACGTGCTCCGCGGGGACAGCGGGCCACAGCGTGCCCTGCATGGCGCCAAAATTGAAGGACAAGACGCGTTGCAGCAGACCGTGGTCGTCAATACCTGAGACGATCACCGACTGGCAGTGCGGCGTTATTTGCCAGAGGATAGCGCGCATAAAAGGTTCGAAAGAGAGCTCTGAAGCCCGCTGCTGGATGAAACCTTTATCGAGAATGACCCGTTTAAATAATCCATCATAGACAGCTTTGAGCGATGCTGCGCCTGCACCAAAGTTTGCGAGGACCAGCGGGAAATGGATCGCCATTCTCGCCAGTTGCAGATCATCCTTTCCGTTATTTAAACCTGGATAATTCTCATTAACAGTAAACTCAAGAAAAGGATACCGCTCAAGAATTGAAACAGCATTCCCATTACTTAATAAAAATTCAACAATAGCCGGTGTAATATTGATCCATGCAATTAACTGATGCTGAATAAAAAACAGTTTACAGGTATCAAGCAATTGCAGTTTTTCGTTAAACAGCGCTAACTCTTCTGCCGCGGAAAGCCGGGGGATAACGAGCTCAGTAGGGATCCTCACATCGGTGCCGACGCCAGTAAAGTTAACCAGAACCTCTAAACCTTTAAGCTCGCCAGCACTATTACGTGCTGGCAAAAGCATCAGTTCAGACTGGTATGCATTATCTAGCGTAATCATCATTGCACTCGCCCCGCATTAAAGATGAGAGAGGACATCCTGGAGCAATTGCCGACACAATTCCACTGTCTTGATTTTAATAAGTTTAATTTCATTAGTTCCGTATTAATTTTCAGATTTATCCCTGAATCTAAAATAATCTTATCCTGGTTACAGAGTAATAGCCAGTTTTAGATAAAACAGACACATAAGGATGACGCTAATTTTAGGTAAATTTAACTTTAATCAGCTTATTCAAGAAAAACCGGCATGATTTAATAGTTACCCTGCCGGCAGTGAGACGTGTTCGGGCAGATTAAATACGTCGTGCCTGCCAGAAATTTTTACGCCAGTAAACATTATCCAGAGAAGAGCGCATCACACCACGGCTTGTTGAGGCATGAATAAACTGGTTGTCCGTGTCATAAATGCCGACATGCAGGCCACTTTCTCCCGAACCGGTTTTGAAAAAGACCAGGTCTCCCGGCAGCAGATCGTCTTTATCAATTTCAGTCCCAATTTCAGCCTGCTTGCGCGTTTCGCGCGGAAGCTGTAAATCAAACTTGTCACGAAACGTCATCAGCACAAAACCAGAGCAGTCCACCCCGCCGCGACTCATACCGCCGTAGCGATAAGGCGTCCCGCGCCAGTTGCTCAGCTGGTCGTTCAGACTGGCAATGACGGTGATAGAATCTGAAAGCCGCGGATTAGGCGGCGGTGCACGATGGCTGCTGCATCCCGCAAGAAAGAGTGCCGCCACCAGGATAAACCAGAATCGCATTTTCAGACGAATCCTCTGCTTTTATTGTTCTTTCGGTAATTTAGCGCGCAAGTGCGTTAACAGGCAAGAAACGGTTACTCCTGCCCCGTAGAAATCAGCATCTTATGTCCCTCGATATCCAGCCTGCGGAACGACATGTTATAGGCACGTGCCAGATGTGGCGGCGTAAGAACCTGGTCCCGCGCGCCGCTGGCAATCATCCTGCCGCGCGACAGTAGCCACACCCGATGGGCATGGCGCAACGTATGGTTAAGGTCGTGGCTGCTCATCACCACGGCAATACCTTTCCGGCTCAACGCGCTTAACAGCGAATCCAGCGCCGCCTGCTGGGCGACATCCAGACCACTCATGGGTTCGTCCAGGAGCAACATCCGCCCGTGAGGGTTGCCTGCGGGGTGGATCTGCAGAATGACCGCCGCCAGACGCACTCGCTGCCATTCACCGCCGGAAAGCTGGCTGGCATGGCGGGGCAGTTTATCTTCCAGTCCTAACGCCGCCGCCACCTCCGTAAGCAGTGCCGTATTATGTTTGTCGTGCAAATGCAGCATCAGATAATGCCAGACCGGCATCGCAAACGGCGGCACCTGCTGCTGCACCAGATAGCTGCGCCGGTGGGCCAGCGAGCCGGGAGACCAGTCAGCAAGAGGATGTTCCAGCAGTGTGATCTGCCCGGGCCCGGTGGTCAGCCCTGCCATCCGCGCCAGCAGCGTGCTTTTTCCCGCGCCGTTTGGCCCAACCAGATGCAGGATTTCCCCCGCATTGATAGCGCCGGTCATCGGCTCCAGACGCCCCTTCTCGGCGACGTCCGTGAGCTGCATCAGCAGTGACATTATTTTGCCAGCGCCAGCTTGATCGATTCCATGACAATCGGATCCTCAGGCGTCATATCCGGCGAGAAGCGCTGAACGACCTGGCCGTCGCGACCGATCAGGAATTTTTCGAAGTTCCACAGAATATCGTCCGGATAGAGCGGCGCGCGGCCTTTGCTGGCCATACGCTCGTAAAAACCACTGCCCTCAGGCGCAACGGCCTTCGGCGCGGCAGCAATCAGCTTCGCGTACAGCGGATGGCGATCTTCGCCGTTAACATCAATTTTGCTGAACATCGGGAACGTTACGCCATAGGTGGTGCTGCAGAAGGTTTTGATCTCTTCTTCGCTGCCCGGCTCCTGGCCCAGGAACTGGTTGCACGGGAAGCCCAGCACGGTGAAACCGTCTTTCTCCCAGGCTTTCTGAATGTTCTCCAGCTGTTCGTACTGTGGCGTCAGGCCGCATTTGGACGCCACGTTGACGATAAGCAACACGTTGCCTTTGTAGCTTTCCAGCGTGGTTTTCTCGCCATCAATGGTCGTCACTTCGGTATTCAGGATATCAGTCTGCATAGCATTCCCTCAGGTTGTCTTATGGGTCGTTTTTTAACGTCCGGATTTTAATAGTAGCCAGATAAAGACTGGCGCGCCCAGCGTGGCGGTTACCACACCAATCGGTAACTCCGCGGCTGTCAGGGCAAGACGAGCGATGATATCAGCCACCAGCAGCGTGACGGCTCCGGCCACGGCCGAAGCCGGAAGCAAGGTTCGATGGTCCGTGAAGCCACACAGACGCAGCATATGCGGGATAACCAACCCGATAAAACCAATCGCTCCCGCCAGCGCCACGCTCACGCCCACCAGCCAACCGATGGCAATGACCAGCACGTTACGCCAGAACGCCATCGGCATGCCGAGCTGACGTGCTGAGATCTCCCCCAGCGCGAGCATGTTCAGCGGCTGCGCCTGCAGGGCTGCCCATACAATTCCAGGCACCAGAAGTGCCATCAGCCAGCCCTGATGCCAGTCAACGCCACCAAAGCCGCCCATCATCCAGTACATCAGCTGACGCAAGTCAAAGGAGGTCGAGAAGTATACCGCCCAGGTCATTAGCGCGCTGCAGATGATCCCCAGCGCAACCCCGGCAAGCAGCAGGCGGCTGGTCGACAAGTGGCGTCTGGCAAAGCGAAGCAGGATGATGGTGATCAGTAATGCGCCGAAAATGGCGCTGAGGCTAATACTCCATCCGGAGAGTTCTCCTCCGCCCAGCATTACCGCCGCAATCAGCCCGACGCCTGCACCGTTCGACACCCCGAGCAGCCCGGGTTCCGCCAGCGGGTTTTCAAACAGCGCCTGCATAACGGTACCTGACAGCGCCAGTGCAGCACCGACCAGCATCACCGCCACGGTGCGCGGCAGACGAATTTGCCAGACGAAGAGTTGCCCGTCAGGCCCCAGCCAGCGTTCGGGCCCAATCCAGCTGTCGCCCGCGCAGAGGCTGATACCCGCGGCGACAATCAGCAACAGCGCCAGCAATAGCAGGCGACGTCGGTCGGAACGGTGTTGGCGATGAGCATAATCAAGCATGAGCGTGGTTTTATTAGCGTGTGATGTCTTTGATTTTACGGTCGGTTTGCCAGAGAGCGCAAAGAAAAAAGGCCGCGTGGGCGGCCTTTTTGGTTAGTTCATATTACTCTGCTTTGGGCGTTGCGTTTTCGACACGGCTTTTTAACTTCTGGCCGGGTCTGAAGGTCACCACGCGGCGGGCTGTAATGGGAATATCTTCCCCCGTCTTCGGGTTACGGCCCGGACGTTGGTTTTTGTCTCGCAAATCAAAATTGCCAAAACCGGAGAGTTTTACCTGCTCACCATTTTCCAGAGCACGACGGATCTCTTCGAAAAACAGCTCTACCAGCTCTTTGGCATCCCGTTTGCTAAGCCCAAGCTTATCAAACAGATATTCTGACATTTCAGCTTTTGTAAGCGCCATAGGTTCAATCCCTCAATGATGCCTGGAATCGCTCTTTTAATGCCTCTACACATTTGGCGACGGTAGCGGCAATCTCCTCTTCTTCGAGTGTACGGCTGGTATCCTGAAGGATAAGGCTGATAGCGAGGCTCTTGAAACCTTCTGCTACGCCCTTGCCGCGGTACACGTCAAATAAGTTTACGCCAACTACCTGATTTACGCCAACTTTCTTACATTCGGCCAAAATATCTGCTGCGGGAACGTTTTCCGCGACCACAACCGCGATATCACGGCGGTTCGCCGGGAAGCGGGAGACGTCCTGCGCCTGAGGAATGACGCGGTCTGCAACCGGGCTCCACTCCAGCTCAAACACGATGGTACGGCCGTTCAGGTCCAGCTTACGCTCCAGCTCAGGATGAACAACACCAATGAAACCAATGCGTTTGCCGTCTAAATAGATCGCCGCACTCTGGCCCGGATGCAGGGCTGGAATCGCTTCTGCACGGAATTCAATTTCAGATAATTTACCGGTCAGATCCAGAATGGCTTCCAGATCGCCTTTCATATCGTAGAAATCAACCGTACCTTTTGCCAGGTCCCAGTGCTCTTCATAACGGTTGCCACTGATAGCACCAGCCAGCATGAGATCCTGACGGATGCCTAAATTTGCCTGATTATCCGGTACAAAGCGCAAACCGCTTTCGAAAATTCGCACGCGGTTTTGCTGGCGATTCTGGTTGTAAACGATAGTGCCCAGCAGCCCGGTCCACAGGGACAGACGCATTGCGGACATTTCGCTGGAGATTGGGCTTGGCAGGATCAACGCCTCCTCGCCCGGGTGGATCAGTTGCTGCAGCTTAGGATCAACAAAGCTGTAGGTGATCACTTCCTGGTAGCCTTTGTCGTTAAGCATGGTTTTCACACGCTTCAGGGACAGGTCGGCTTCACGATGGGTACCCATCACCAGACCGGCCTGAACGGGCTCGTCCGGGATGTTGTTGTAGCCGTATACGCGGGCCACTTCTTCCACCAGATCTTCTTCGATTTCCATGTCAAAACGCCAGGATGGCGCAACGGCTTTCCACTCGTCCTGACCTTCGGTCACTTCACAGCCCAGACGCGTCAGAATGTCGGTCACCTGGGCATCGGCAACATGATGACCAATCAGGCGATCGAGCTTGCTGCGGCGCAGGGTAATGGTTGCGCGTTTCGGCAGCGTCGCTTCGTGAGTGACATCGATAACCGGACCGGCTTCACCGCCGCAGATGTCGATCAGCAGGCGAGTCGCTCGCTCCATCGCTTTGTACTGCAGCGCAGGGTCAACGCCACGCTCGTAGCGGTGAGACGCATCGGTGTGCAGGCCATGACGGCGTGCGCGACCGGTGATAGAGAGCGGGCTGAAGAAGGCGCATTCCAGCAGGACGTTTTGCGTTTCGTCATTTACTCCAGAGTGTTCGCCACCGAAGATACCGCCCATCGCCAGCGCTTTGCTGTGGTCAGCAATCACCAGCGTATCCGCGTTCAGCTTCGCTTCGGTGCCATCAAGCAGAACCAGGGTTTCGCCCTCTTTTGCCATACGGACAACAATACCGCCTTCGATACGATCTTTATCGAACGCATGCATTGGCTGACCCAGTTCCAGCAGAACGTAGTTGGTGACGTCAACCACCGCGTCGATAGAGCGAATGCCGCAGCGGCGCAGTTTCTCTTTCATCCACAGTGGTGTTGGCGCTTTCACGTTGATGCCTTTTACCACGCGGCCGAGGTAGCGTGGGCAAGCATCCGCGGCGTCAACCTGAATAGGCAGTACGTCACTGATGGTCGCTTCTACCGGTACGATCTCCGGGGCGTTCAGTTCGGTCTGGTTCAGCACGGCCACGTCGCGCGCCACGCCGATGATACCTAAGCAATCAGCGCGGTTTGGCGTAACGCTGATCTCGATGGTGTTGTCATCAAGCTTCAGGTATTCGCGGATATCGGTGCCAATTGGCGCATCCAGCGGCAGCTCAATGATGCCGTTGTGATCGTCGGAAATACCCAGCTCGGAGAAGGAGCACAGCATACCTTCAGAAGGCTCACCGCGCAGTTTAGCCGCTTTAATTTTGAAATCACCCGGCAGTACCGCACCCACGGTTGCCACGGCGACTTTCAGGCCCTGACGGCAGTTTGGCGCACCGCAAACGATGTCCAGCAGGCGGTCGCCGCCGACATTCACTTTTGTCACGCGCAGTTTGTCGGCGTTCGGATGCTGGCCGCACTCGACCACTTCACCGACCACGACGCCGGTGAAGGCACCGGAAACCGGCTCAACGCCGTCAACTTCCAGGCCCGCCATGGTGATCTGGTCAGACAGCGCGTCGCTGTCCAGCGTGGTATTGACCCATTCGCGTAACCACAGTTCACTGAATTTCATTGTTCTGTCCTGCCCTTATTTAAACTGTTTGAGGAAACGCAGATCGTTTTCGAAGAATGCACGTAAATCGGTCACACCGTAACGCAGCATGGTCAGACGCTCCATGCCCATACCGAAGGCAAAGCCGGAGTACACTTCCGGATCGATACCGACGTTGCGCAGTACATTTGGATGCACCATGCCGCAACCCAGCACTTCCAGCCATTTGCCGTTTTTGCCCATCACGTCAACTTCCGCAGACGGTTCAGTGAACGGGAAGTAGGATGGACGGAAACGAACCTGCAGGTCTTCCTCGAAGAAGTTGTTCAGGAAATCGTGCAAAGTGCCCTTCAGGTTGGTGAAGCTGATGTTTTTATCAACAATCAGACCTTCCATCTGGTGGAACATTGGGGTATGGGTCTGATCGTAATCGTTACGATAGACGCGACCCGGCGCGATGATGCGGATTGGCGGTTCCTGATCCTTCATGGTACGGATCTGTACGCCAGAGGTCTGGGTACGCAGCAGACGCGTGGCGTCAAACCAGAAAGTGTCGTGGTCAGCGCGTGCCGGATGATGGCCAGGAATATTCAGGGCATCGAAGTTGTGATAATCATCTTCAATTTCCGGGCCAGTCGCCACGGTAAAGCCGAGCTCACCGAAGAAACTTTCAATGCGATCGATGGTACGGGTAACCGGATGCAGCCCCCCGTTTTCGATACGGCGACCCGGCAGAGAAACGTCGATCGTCTCTGCGGCCAGGCGCGCATTCAGCACCGCGCTTTCCAGTTCGGCTTTACGCGCGTTCAGTGCCTGCTGCACCTGCTCTTTAGCTTCGTTAATCACCGCACCCGCTGCCGGGCGTTCTTCTGGCGGCAGTTCACGCAGGGTTGTCATTTGAAGGGTCAGGTGCCCTTTCTTCCCAAGATATTCGACGCGGACATTGTCTAACGCGGCAACATCTGAGGCCTGATTAATGGCGGCTGTTGCACTGGCAACCAGCTCTGCGAGATGTGACATGATTTTCCTCATTATGTCGGTGCAGACACCGATTTGGTGGAGTTATTCTCTCAAATTCAGATACAAAAAAAGCCTCCATCGGGAGGCTTATCTGGCGCTGTTTTTCGTTTCATCTTTCACGCGCTAGCCTCCTGGAGTCAGGTGCTAAAGTAAAAGAAGAAGCGGAAAATAGCAGCATTCATGCTTGCGTTACCTTGTTGGGTAAAAACCGTTGAGAACTTATTGAAAAGCCTGCACGGATAAATGTCAATCTTCTGATGGTGTTAAATGAAAAGAGGAGGCAAAGCCCCCTCTCTCAACTGGCTTATGCCAGTGCTGCTTTCGCTTTTTCGACCAGAGCGGTGAACGCTACTTTGTCGAATACTGCGATGTCAGCCAGGATCTTACGGTCGATTTCAACAGAGGCTTTTTTCAGGCCGTTGATGAATTTGCTGTAAGAAATACCGTTCTGACGTGCTGCTGCGTTGATACGCGCAATCCACAGTTGACGGAACTGACGCTTACGCTGACGACGGTCACGGTAAGCGTACTGACCTGCTTTGATAACAGCCTGGAAGGCAACGCGGTATACGCGTGAACGCGCACCGTAGTAGCCTTTAGCTTGTTTCAAAATTTTCTTGTGACGTGCACGTGCAATTACACCACGTTTTACGCGAGCCATGTGTGCTCTCCTGTATCTATTCTAAGTTAAAAAAGTTAAACGTTAACGACTTATGCGTACGGCAGGCACGCGATTACCAGGCCCAGATCGCCTTTAGAAACCATGGCTTTTGGACGCAGGTGACGTTTACGCTTGGTAGCTTTCTTAGTCAGAATGTGACGCAGGTTAGCGTGCTTGTGCTTAAAACCACCTTTACCGGTTTTTTTGAAGCGCTTAGCAGCACCGCGTACGGTCTTAATTTTTGGCATTTTAATAACTTCCACTTCGCATTGTTAAATAAACGAAACATAGGCGAACAAAACCTATGAAACCCGAAGGCTCCACAGATTTTGCTGCTTGAAGGCCTTACTGTTTCTTCTTAGGAGCGAGCACCATGATCATCTGGCGGCCTTCGATCTTCGTAGGGAAGGATTCGACTACTGCCAGTTCACTCAGATCTTCACGGACGCGGTTAAGCACTTCCATACCGATCTGTTGGTGGGCCATTTCACGACCGCGGAAACGCAGTGTGATCTTGGCCTTATCGCCATCTTCCAGAAAGCGAATCAGGCTGCGGAGTTTTACCTGATAATCGCCATCGTCGGTACCAGGACGGAATTTGATTTCCTTAACCTGGATAACTTTTTGCTTCTTCTTCTGTTCCTTAGAAGACTTACTCTTTTCATAAAGGAACTTGCCGTAGTCCATGATACGACAAACTGGCGGTTCGGCGTTAGGGCTGATTTCAACTAAATCTACTCCAGCTTCTTCAGCCTTTTCGATTGCTTCTCTCAGACTCACAATCCCCAGCTGCTCGCCTTCCAGACCTGTTAAGCGAACTTCCTGGGCGCGAATCTCGCCATTGATACGATTCGGACGTGCCGTTTGAACTCGTTTTCCGCCTTTAATACCTTATTCCTCCAGTTGTTGAAGACTGCGGCTGCGAATCTCTTGTTGCAGCTTCTCAATCACTTCACTTACGTCCAGGCTGCCCAGGTCTTTACCACGGCGGGTGCGAACGGCAACTTTGCCTGCTTCCACCTCTTTATCACCACAGACCAACATATACGGGACACGACGTAAAGTGTGCTCGCGGATTTTAAAGCCAATCTTCTCATTTCTCAAGTCTGCTTTTACGCGAATGCCCGCATTTTGTAGTTTCTGCGTCAATTCTTTAACGTAATCTGCCTGAGAATCGGTAATGTTCATCACCACTACCTGCACTGGCGCAAGCCAGGTTGGGAAGAAGCCCGCGAACTCTTCGGTCAGGATGCCGATGAAGCGCTCCAGTGAACCGAGGATTGCACGGTGAATCATAACCGGTACCTGACGTTCGTTGTCTTCGCCAACATAAGAGGCGCTTAAACGCTGCGGCAGGGAGAAGTCCAGCTGTACAGTACCGCACTGCCAAGCTCTGTCGAGACAGTCATACAGGGTAAATTCAATTTTCGGACCGTAGAATGCGCCCTCGCCCAGCTGGTATTCGAACGGAATACCGTTCTCTTCCAGCGCCACGGCGAGATCCGCTTCTGCGCGATCCCATGTCTCATCGCTACCGATACGTTTTTCCGGACGCGTTGAGAGTTTGACCACGATCTTCTCAAAGCCAAAGGTGCTGTACATATCGTAGACCATACGAATACAGGCGTTAACTTCATCACGAACCTGATCTTCAGTACAGAAGATATGCGCATCATCCTGAGTAAAGCCACGAACACGCATCAGACCGTGAAGCGCACCTGATGGCTCGTTACGGTGGCAGCTACCGAACTCCGCCATACGCAGCGGCAGGTCACGGTAGGATTTCAGACCCTGGTTGAAGATCTGAACGTGGCCCGGGCAGTTCATTGGCTTAATGCAGTATTCACGGTTCTCGGACGAGGTGGTGAACATCGCATCTTTGTAGTTGTCCCAGTGGCCGGTTTTTTCCCACAGCACACGGTCCATCATGAACGGGCCTTTTACTTCCTGGTACTGGTACTCTTTCAGCTTGGAGCGTACGAACGTTTCCAGTTCACGGAAGATGGTCCAGCCGTCGTTATGCCAGAATACCATACCCGGCGCTTCTTCCTGCATGTGATACAGGTCAAGCTGTTTACCGATTTTACGGTGGTCACGCTTCGCCGCTTCTTCCAGGCGCTGCAGATAGGCGTTCAGGGCTTTTTTATCGGCCCATGCGGTACCATAAATACGCTGCAACATTTTGTTGTTGCTGTCGCCACGCCAGTAGGCGCCTGCGATCTTCATCAGTTTAAAGTGATGACAGAAACGCATATTCGGCACGTGCGGTCCACGGCACATGTCGATGTATTCTTCGTGATGGTACAAGCCTGGCTTGTCATCATGAGAGATGTTCTCGTCAAGAATAGAGACTTTATAGCTCTCGCCACGCTTGACGAAGGTTTCACGCGCTTCGTGCCAGCTGACTTTCTTCTTGATGACGTCATAGTTCGTTTCGGCGAGCTCGTGCATACGTTTTTCGAGCGCGTCGATATCTTCCTGGGTCAGGGTGTGGTCAAGGTCAACGTCATAGTAGAAACCGTTGTCGATAACCGGACCAATCGCCATTTTGGTGTTTGGCCACAGCTGCTTGATAGCATGACCTAACAGGTGCGCACAGGAGTGACGAATGATCTCCAGACCTTCTTCGTCTTTCGCGGTGATGATTGCAAGCGTCGCATCGTTTTCAATCAGATCGGACGCATCAACCAGCTCACCGTTCACACGGCCGGCGATGGTCGCTTTCGCGAGGCCAGGACCGATATCCAGGGCAACATCCATTGGGCTAACAGCGCGGTCGAAATGGCGTTGGCTGCCATCAGGAAGAGTAATTACAGGCATTTTATATCCTTATTTGCAGTGATGCCCCACACATAAGAGCATATACAAAGAAAATAATCGTGATTAAACAGTAGATTACGAAACATCTGACCAACAATCGTCAAATTGGTTCGTTATCCTGCACCTGCCGAATTCAGATAAATGCGGGTTTACGGCAAGGGACTTAATGTTAACACTAACAGCAAGGGGATTGCACCCTCTGCTGCCACAATGAAGGACTGGCATGTTGCAGATATTTGCAGATTGCGTCTCTCTGGCCCTCGCATTTCGCCGATGCTGAGCTAACTTTGAACAGGCCTTTAAAATCCACAGGTGCTTACCATGAACGTATCCAGTAGAACGGTAGTGATATTAAATATCCTGTCAGCAACCGGTTTATTGTTGATTCTCGCCGATCGATTCCACTGGTTCTGAGCTGAACCCCATACCGGCATAACCCGATTGCTTCCGGGAAGGGGCATATTTCGGCCCCGTTTGATAGACTATGCGTATCAACGGACAAGGATTAGGTTATGCCAACAAAACGATTTGCCGTAAAACACTGGAAAATGGTGCTGGTGCTGATTGCCATCTGCGGCGCGATGCTGCTACTTCGTTGGGCGGCAATGATTTGGGGTTAGAGAATCAGAAGGGACGTCTGGCAGAGATGAGAAACGGGCCGATATTTTCGGCCCGCCATGATTACATTCTATAACCCAGTGAAACGGTGGTTCTGCGATCGGTATGTTCAGGCGCGCTTGCTGGTGGTGAAGAGTTCCAGGTCACGTTGTAGGCCACTTTCAAACCGAAGTGTTCATTGATAGCCACGTTTAGGGCACTTTCAGAGTTCAGCGTCGTATCCTCGGCACCAAACACAGACACACCCTGAGTGAATTTGGTGTTATCGGTCATCTGCCATGCGTAGGTACCTGACGCATAACCCAGCGGCTGGGTTTCATCTTCGCCGTTGGTGTACTCGTCGTAGCGAACACCAGGACCGAATTCAAAACGGAAGCTGTGTACAGGCCCATTCAGGAACTGACGACCATAACCCGTCGTGAATACATCACGCTGGCGATAGCCATTATAACGGTCGGTTAACCAGCTTGCCTGACCGAATATGTAGTCATAGTCGGTCATGTTGTAACGGCTACGTCCACCTACCGCATATTTCTCGGAAGAGCGTTCATCGTTAGCGGACGTGTTGCTGGCATTCCCCCACAGCGACCATGCTGTGGTATTACCGTACCAGGTCAGGGTGCTGTCCGCCGTCAGAGAAGAGCTTTTTGTGTTACCTGATTGCGCGAGATACCCGGCATTCAGATTACCTTCGAAGGGTTTTTTGGCAGTGGAGGGATCGTCCATGACAGTAAAAACGGTGTCATCGGCGGTTGCATTCAGTGATGCAAATACGCCACCCGCCAGCATCAGTGCTGCGGGTACTGTCTTCAAAAGCTTCATTTTATTTAAGGAGTCCGTACAACAAAAAAAGAGACCACCACGGTCTCGGAAACTTTCTTGAGGATCAATGACAAGGCGTCCAGAGAAAGGTAACAAATTATAAAAAGGCGCAAATAACATAGCAATATTTTCTTATTTCATTTTTTGAATAAGAACGATCCCAAAGCGCGTTTTATTTTATATATCTTTTATCACGCTTGTTTAAGCATTCATTTTTAAAATCATACTGTTATTTACATTGCCTTCCTGTCGATCGGTGCCAGGCTTAAAAGAACCCATACTAAAAGGAGGTTATGATGGCTTCTATTTATACGCTGACACTCTCCCCTTCCCTCGACTCCGCGACTATCACCCCGCACATTTACCCTGAAGGTAAACTACGCTGTAGCGCCCCTGTGTTTGAGCCGGGCGGCGGCGGCATTAACGTGGCGCGCGCAATTACCCATCTTGGCGGTAAAGCCACCGCCATATTCCCTGCCGGGGGTGCCACGGGGGAACATCTGGTCTCTTTGCTGGCGGATGAACAGGTTGCCGTAGACACCGTAGCGGCTCAGGACTGGACCCGGCAGAATCTGCATGTCCACGTCGAATCCAGCGGGGAGCAGTATCGTTTCGTGATGCCGGGCGCCAGACTGAGCGATGATGAGTTTCGTCAACTTGAAGAGAAGGTACTGACCATTGAAAGCGGCTCACTGCTGGTTATCAGCGGTAGTCTACCGCCAGGCGTCAAAACGGAAAAGCTGACGGCGCTGGTTAAGGCAGTGCTTCAGCGTGGTATCCGCTGCATCGTCGACAGCTCAGGTGAAGCCCTGCAGGCAGCGTTAGTCCCCGGGCATCTTGAACTCGTTAAACCTAACCAGAAAGAGCTTAGCGCGCTTGTGAATCGCGAACTTAACCAGCCTGATGACGTGCGTACCGCCGCAGAAGAACTGGTTCGCAGCGGCAAAGCGCACCGCGTGGTCGTCTCTCTCGGTCCTCAGGGGGCACTGGCTGTCGACAAGACGGGCTTTGTGCAGGTTGTGCCGCCGCCCATGAAAAGCCAGAGTACCGTGGGTGCGGGCGACAGCATGGTCGGCGCGATGGCGCTAAAACTGGCGCAGGGTGCTTCTCTTCTGGAAATGACGCGTTATGGCGTCGCGGCGGGGAGTGCCGCCACCATTAATCAGGGGACGCGGCTGTGTTCGCTTGCCGATACGCAGAAAATCGTCGATTACCTTTCAAAAGACTGACCTCTATTCCCCTTCCCAATCGAAGGGGAATTTACCTTAAAGTCGCCAAATATGGCATATCGACTATGCTAAAAAAACTTTCAGAATAACAACGAGGTGAATTATGAGCAGTGGTGATATCACCCGCTATGTCGCAACCATCAATCTTCGTGAAGCGTCACTGACCGAGCTGAACGAGCTCAATAACGCCTTTACTCGCGCGAATTTTCTGCTCACGCTGACGGACGATGACGGCCATATTCATGATTTAGGCACGCTGACATTTGGTTTGATCGCGGCCCTGAGTGAAGAAGACGTTCACGCCCTGGCCGCCAGCCTGGTGGAAAGTGTGACCGACAAGCCCGCCGACATCACCGTGGAAACGTGGGAAAGCTGGCACAAAAAAGAACAATAAGTGCGCTGCATGAATTTAAACCGCTCAGGTGTGCGTTAGTTCGTATTTTTTTACCGCAATTATGCGCTAACTTTATGATCTGGCAGACAACATGGGAGAGTCAACATGTGGCAGGCTATCAGTCATCTTTTAAGTGAGCAACTGGGTGAAGGTGAAATTGAACTGCGTAACGAACTGCCAGGCGGAGAGATCCACGCCGCGTGGCATTTACGCTACGCAGGACGCGATCTTTTCGTGAAGTGTGATGAGCGAGAACTGCTCCCGATATTCACCGCTGAAGCCGACCAGCTGGAACTGTTGTCTCGCAGTAAAACGGTGACAGTACCGCAGGTGCTGGCTCTGGGCAGCGACCGGGACTACAGTTTCCTGGTCATGGACTATCTCCCTCCCCGCCCGCTGGATGCCCATAACGCCTTCATTCTCGGGCAACAGCTCGCGCGACTTCACCAGTGGAGCGATCAGCCCCAGTTTGGGCTCGATTTTGACAACGATCTTTCCACTACCCCACAGCCCAACGCCTGGCAGCGTCGGTGGTCGACGTTTTTTGCCGAACAGCGCATCGGATGGCAGCTTGAACTGGCCGCCGAAAAAGGGCTGGAATTTGGCAATATTGATGCCATCGTTGAGCATGTACAACAGCGCCTGGCCTCCCATCAGCCGCAGGCATCTCTGCTGCACGGCGATTTATGGTCCGACAACTGCGCGCTGGGTCCCAACGGCCCCTATATCTTCGACCCGGCCTGCTACTGGGGTGACAGAGAGTGCGATCTGGCCATGCTGCCCCTGCATCCAGAGCAGCCCCCGCAAATATATGATGGCTATCAGTCAGTCTCCCCTCTGCCGTCCGATTTTCTCGAGCGCCAACCTGTGTATCAGCTTTATACGCTGATGAACCGCGCTATCCTTTTTGGCGGGCAGCATCTGGTCAACGCCCAGCGTGCGCTTGAACGCGTACTTGCGGCATAGGGACAAATCGGGTGGCCGTGCCGCCACCCTCATCTGTCAGAGAAAACCCAGCAGAGAGAAGAAGAAGTATCCCGCCACAATGATGATAATGGGGAGAATATAGAGCGGGAAAATTTGCAGGAAAATGGTGTGACGCGGTACCACAATGCGGGATTCAATCTGCTCCCGGCTCATTCCTTCCGGGCCTTTCGCCTGTTCCAGAATTAACTGATCCTCAACGCCTTCGCGCAGAAAACGGGTCTGGCGACTCATTCGCGCGCCGGATGCCTGTAACGCCATGGCAATAAAAATCAACGCATAGATGACCCAGAACCCAATATTAAGCTGCTGGTGAAAATCCGGCGTTGGCGAGTTGAACCAGAAAACATTCAGGAACGGGGTGTTGAACCGCATCATCTCAATCATGACATGCGCAAAATCAAGCATGACGGCATTTATGCCTGGCTGTTTTTCGCTGTGATCGTACATAAATTTGAGCACAGAAATCAGCGTAGAGATGACGGCGGGAATAAAAATCACCCAGCCAGCAATACGTTTTAAGACAGCAATGCGTCCAGCTTGTTGATACGTCATCAGTTCCTCTTCATAAAGACGCGTTATTTGTGGCTAAGTCTACCTGCTGGACAGCATTTTCGCCCGATCTTTGAAAGCAATATGCTAAATTGCTAAGTGTGCTTAGCACTTATCGTCTGTCGAACACCCTGGATAAGGAGACGTTGTGATGTCGACACCGCGCCAGATACTTGCCGCTATTTTTGACATGGATGGATTACTGATTGATTCCGAGCCGTTGTGGGATCGCGCCGAGCTGGACGTGATGGCCAGCCTGGGCGTTGATATCAGCCGCCGTAATGAACTTCCCGACACGCTGGGCCTGCGCATTGATATGGTCGTAGACCTCTGGTACGCCCACCAGCCGTGGAGTGGCCCAGATCGCGACGAAGTCACCGCGCGCATTATCAGCCGCGCCATCGCGCTGGTGGAGGAGAACAAGCCGCTATTGCCTGGCGTGCGTGAAGCGGTCGCGTTGTGTAAGGCTCAGGGGCTGAAGGTGGGCCTGGCCTCCGCTTCACCGCTGCATATGCTGGAAAAAGTGCTCATTATGTTTGAGCTGCGCGACAGTTTTGACGCCCTGGCGTCAGCTGAAAAATTGCCCTACAGCAAACCGCACCCGCAGGTCTATATGGACTGTGCCGCTAAGCTGGGTCTTGATCCGCTTACCTGTGTCGCGCTGGAAGATTCCGTTAACGGCATGATCGCGTCCAAAGCCGCACGTATGCGCTCCATTGTGGTTCCGGCAGAGGAAGGCCGCCACGATCCCCGTTTTGCCCTTGCCGATGTGAAGCTTAATTCGCTGACAGAACTCACGGCGCATCACCTTAAGGGCGGCTAACAACATGCTCCATTTGTGACAAACAGTTACACCGTCACCTCTTCCGCCTACTGTATAAAAACCCTATACTGTATGAATTGACAGTTTCGTGGGTTTTATCATGACGGCGGAAGGCCACCTCCTTTTTTCCATAGCGTGCGCAGTATTTGCCAAAAACGCTGAACTCACTCCCGTGCTCGCACAGGGGGACTGGTGGCATATTGTCCCTTCCGCCGTATTGACCTGTCTGCTGCCCGATATTGATCATCCCAAATCATTTCTTGGACAACGCCTGAAGTGGGTATCGAAACCCATCGCCCGCGCGTTCGGCCACCGGGGGTTTACGCACAGCCTGCTGGCCGTTTTTGGGCTGCTTACCCTTTTTTATTTAAAAGTGCCCGAAAGCTGGATCGTCCCTGCTGATGCCATTCAGGGGATGGTGCTCGGCTACTTAAGCCATATTCTTGCAGATATGCTGACGCCCGCTGGCGTTCCACTTCTCTGGCCGTGTCGCTGGCGCTTTCGTTTTCCCATCCTTGCGCCACAGAAAGGGAACCAGCTTGAGCGCGTATTGTGCATGGCGCTCTTCGCTTACGCCGTCTGGATGCCACAGACATTGCCCGAAAACAGTGCAGTGCGCTGGTCTTCGCAGATGATCAATTCGCTGCAATTTCAGTTCAATCGCTTTATTCATCACCAGATTGAACAGTAAACCAACAAAATCATTCCGTTTGTCATAAACCATTCCATTTGGATATAAGCGCGACATCACACTTCTGCTAACCTTCCGCCAACAGGATCGGGAAAAACCGATCCCATAATAAATCAGGAGAACGGGGATGAATTTTCCACTCATCGCGAACGTTGTTGTGTTCGTTGTATTGCTATTGCTTCTCGCGCAGACGCGCCACAAACAGTGGAGCCTGGCGAAAAAAGTGCTGGTTGGTCTGGCCATGGGTGTCGTATTTGGTCTGGCGTTGCAGGCGATTTATGGCTCCGATAATCCAGTTCTGAAAGACTCTATTCAGTGGTTCAACATTGTCGGCAACGGCTATGTCCAGCTGCTGCAGATGATCGTGATGCCGCTGGTGTTCGCCTCTATTCTGAGTGCCGTTGCCCGCCTGCATAACGCCACTCAACTGGGTAAAATCAGTTTTCTGACCATTGGTACCCTGCTGTTTACCACGCTGATCGCCGCGCTGGTGGGTGTGCTGGTAACCAACCTGTTTGGCCTGACGGCCGAAGGTCTGGTGCAGGGCACGGCTGAAACAGCACGCCTGACCGCGATTCAAACCAACTACGTGGGTAAAGTGGCCGATCTGACGGTTCCGCAGATGGTGCTCTCCTTCATTCCGAAGAACCCGTTTGCTGACCTGACCGGCGCCAGCCCAACGTCCATCATCAGCGTGGTGATCTTCGCGGCATTCCTCGGTGTGGCCGCACTGAAGCTGCTGAAAGACGATGCGCCGAAAGGCGAGCGTGTGCTGACGGCGATTGATACCCTGCAAAGCTGGGTGATGAAGCTGGTGCGTCTGGTCATGCAGCTGACGCCATACGGCGTGCTGGCGCTGATGACCAAAGTGGTTGCGGGCTCTAACCTGCAGGACATCATTAAGCTGGGCAGTTTTGTCGTCGCCTCTTATCTGGGCCTGGGCATCATGTTCGTGGTGCACGGTATCCTGCTGGGCGTGAACGGCGTCAGCCCGCTGAAATACTTCCGCAAAGTCTGGCCGGTACTGACCTTTGCCTTCACCAGCCGCTCCAGCGCCGCGTCTATTCCTCTGAACGTTGAAGCGCAGACCCGTCGCCTGGGCGTGCCAGAATCTATCGCCAGCTTCTCTGCGTCCTTTGGTGCCACCATCGGCCAGAACGGCTGTGCGGGTCTCTACCCGGCGATGCTGGCGGTGATGGTTGCCCCGACCGTGGGTATCAACCCTCTGGATCCGGTCTGGATCGCCACGCTGGTCGGCATTGTGACCATCAGTTCCGCCGGTGTTGCCGGTGTTGGTGGCGGCGCAACCTTCGCTGCGCTGATTGTGCTGCCTGCACTGGGTCTGCCAGTGACGCTGGTCGCGCTGCTGATCTCCGTTGAACCGCTGATCGACATGGGTCGTACCGCGCTGAACGTGAGCGGCTCCATGACCGCCGGTACACTGACCAGCCAGTGGCTGAAGCAGACCGACAAAGCCATTCTGGAAAGTGAAGACGACGCCGAACTGGCGCACCGGTAATCGCCGGGAAATAAAAAAAACCGCCATCAGGCGGTTTTTTTATGGCTGTTATTCTTCAACCTCTTCATCCTGGCGGATTTGCACCGCCCATCGCTGGGCAGACTCCGGCACGGAAAACGTCGGCGATCGACGGAAATGCTCCCCCATCAGGACAAACGCCACATATTTACCACGAAGCTGCCAGACATCACGAAAACCCTCCACTTTCAGGGCATGGTCAGGCGGCGCGGGTTCCACGCGGGGCACATAGCTAATAACCTGGCGGTTTTGTTGACGAAGAGGTTTCATAAGCGACGGGTTCACTAAAGCAAATTCTTGAAGCAGGAAAATTCTATGATAGCCGATTCTGCTCCCTTCCGTCGCGCTCCGAATGGCTGAGAGGGCTCCTTTCGTTAATGGCGGCATGTGAAAACTCTTAGTTCGCGAGCTATCTCACGACATTGTTCTATCCTTAATAGGGTTTTTAGCAATGGATAAAGGAGAAGCGTGCAATGTCGAACAAAGATAATACACATCAATCACCGATTCATGGCACTGAAGAATCTCAACCGGGTATGGACTCTCTCGCCCCTGCTGACGGCTCTCACCGCCCCTCGCCAGGCCCTTCCGCCCCCGGCGAACAGCCTACCGCACCGGGAAGCATGAAATCGCCGGACACCGGGAACGAGAAGCTGAAATCGCTTGAGCCACACCGTAAAGGTGGTGAAGGTTTTGCACTCACGACCAATCAGGGCGTGCGCATTGCTGACGATCAAAACTCTCTTCGCGCCGGCTCGCGCGGCCCCACCCTGCTGGAAGACTTTATCCTGCGGGAAAAAATTACCCATTTCGACCACGAGCGAATTCCGGAACGTATCGTTCACGCGCGCGGCTCGGCTGCGCATGGCTACTTCCAGCCGTACAAGAGCCTGAAAGCGATCACCAAAGCAGATTTCCTCTCCGACCCGGATAAAATTACCCCGGTGTTTGTCCGATTCTCCACCGTCCAGGGGGGCGCGGGTTCAGCAGACACGGTGCGTGATATTCGCGGTTTCGCCACCAAGTTTTATACCGAAGAGGGTATTTTTGATCTGGTGGGCAATAACACCCCGGTGTTTTTCATTCAGGATGCGCATAAATTTCCTGACTTTGTCCATGCGGTAAAACCGGAGCCCCACTGGGCCATACCGCAGGGACAAAGCGCGCACGACACCTTCTGGGACTATATCTCTCTGCAACCTGAAACGTTACACAACGTGATGTGGGCGATGTCTGACCGGGGTATTCCGCGCAGCTATCGCACGATGGAGGGGTTTGGTATTCACACCTTCCGTATGATTAACGCGGAAGGAAAAGCCACGTTCGTCCGGTTCCACTGGAAGCCGGTGGCGGGCAAAGCCTCGCTGGTGTGGGATGAGGCGCAGAAGCTGACCGGGCGCGATCCAGACTTCCATCGTCGTGAGCTGTGGGAGTCCATTGAAGCCGGAGATTTCCCTGAATATGAACTGGGCCTGCAGCTCATTCCGGAAGAGGACGAATTTAAGTTTGATTTCGACCTTCTTGACCCGACCAAATTGATCCCCGAGGAGCTGGTGCCGGTTCAACTGGTGGGGAAAATGGTGCTCAACCGCAACCCGGATAATTTCTTTGCCGAGAACGAGCAGGCCGCGTTCCACCCGGGGCATATCGTGCCGGGACTGGATTTCACCAACGATCCGCTCTTACAGGGACGTTTGTTCTCGTACACCGATACGCAGATCAGCCGCCTTGGCGGGCCGAACTTCCACGAAATTCCAATTAACCGTCCGACCTGCCCGTACCACAATTTCCAGCGCGACGGGATGCATCGTCAGGATATTGATACCAATCCGGCTAACTACGAGCCTAACTCGATCAACGATAACTGGCCGCGCGAAACACCGCCAGGCCCGAAACGCGGAGGTTTTGAGTCGTACCAGGAGCGTATCGATGGCAACAAAATTCGCGAGCGCAGCCCTTCCTTCGGCGAGTATTACGCCCATCCTCGCCTGTTCTGGAACAGCCAGACGCCGATTGAGCAGCAGCACATCATCGGCGGCTTTAGCTTCGAGTTAAGTAAGGTGGTGCGCACCTACATCCGCGAGCGCGTGGTCGATCAGCTTGCGCACATTGATATTCAGCTCGCCCAGAGCGTGGCGGATAACCTGGGTATTACCCTCACCGACGAGCAGCGCAACCTTGCTCCGCCAAAAGAGGTCAACGGCGTGAAGAAAGATCCGTCGCTGAGTCTGTATGCGGTGCCAGGTGGCTCAATTAAAGGCCGCGTGGTCGCCATCCTGCTGAACGATAAAACCCGGGCCAGTGACGTACTGGGCATTATGCAGGCGCTGAAAACCCAGGGCGTACACGCCAAACTGCTTTATTCCCGAATGGGTGAAGTGACGGCTGATGACGGTTCCGTGCTGCCGGTGGCTGCGACCTTTGCCGGGGCACCCTCGCTGACCGTCGATGCGGTGATTGTGCCGTGCGGGGATATTGCCAGCCTGTTGACCAACGGTGACGCCGTCTATTACCTGCTGGAAGCTTATAAGCACCTGAAACCGATCGCGTTGTCCGGCGATGCGCGTCAGTTTAAATCCCAACTGAAGGTTGCCGAGCAAGGTGAGGACGGCATTGTCGAGGGCGATAACGTGGATGACGCCTTTATGACGAAGCTGTTTGACCTGCTCGCCGCGCACCGCGTCTGGTCACGCAGCAGCAAGATTGACCAGATCCCGGCGTAAAAAAAGCCGGGTGGCGCTTGCGCTTACCCGGCCTACAACAGTTTGCAGGTCGTTCGTAGGCCGGGTAAGGCGAAGCCGCCCCCCGGCACTTCTCACAGATCCCGGAATGTCCCCAACCGATACCCACGTTCGGCAATCGCGTATTTCAGCGACGGCGACGTCAGCACATCCAGCTCCGCCAGGCGCGGCCAGCAGTACGCGCTCTTGCGCACGATATTATCGACAAATGCGGGGTGCGCCATGACCTCCAGTGACTTTTCTCCCCGGGCTGCAGAATCATCCAGCACCTTCAGGAACAGCGCTTCGTCGATCGCCTCGCCGTAAAACGCGCTGCTGAACCCTGCGGTGGTTGTCACCGCACTGTCCGGCAACCCTTGCACCTCACGATCCACGCGCATCGCTACGCCTTTGCGTTGGGCAAACGCCGCAACGATCGGGAAAATTGTCGGGATCATATGCACGTGGTGGTGGCTGTCGATGTGTGTTGGCAGATCACCAAACAGATCAGCAAAGCGGTTGAACTGACAGTCCAGCTCGCGGGCAATCTCTTCCAGCGGCAGAGCGTCCTGCTCCGCCTGTTCCCAAATCCATTTCCCTAACTGTCCGTCACGGGTCAGGCCCGGCATTGGCGTAAGCGGCATACCTAGCGTCAGCACAAAATGCATCCCGACGCCCAGCTCAGGTACGTCGCGGCTTAGCTGCGCCGCGTGTTCAACCGCTTCACCATTAACCAGTGCCGTAGTGGATGTCACAACCCCCCGGCGACAGGCTTCAATAATGCCGTAGTTCTGACCTTTCGAGAGGCCAAAATCATCAGCATTAACGATCAGCAGGTTTTCCATTGTGCGTCCTCTCAGTGGTGTTTGAACTTCAGCTTCTCGATCGTGGCGGCAAAGTTCGGCAACCATTTTTCATGCGCCAGGATCATCTCTGCTGCAAGCTGCTCCGCATCGCGGTCGGAATGCACCAGCGGGCTGAGGTTCAGTGCCAGAAGCACGTCATTCAGCTCGCCGCTCAGCGCCGCCTGACTTGCCGCCACTTCAAAGCCTTTAATGGTGTGGATCAGACCCATAACTTTGTCATCAAAATGAGTAATGCGCGGATGCGGTTTAGCACCATCGCGTCCCAGAATGCAGGTCATCTCAACGGCCCAGTCAGCCGGGATATTGTCGATGTGGCCGTGGTGCGGCACGTTAACATAGTGTTCCGCTTGCTTGTCGTTGTAGATGGCGTTGATCACTTCACACGCCGCATCGGAATAATAGGCCCCGCCGCGCTGCTCAAGCTCTTTCGGCTTGACGTTCAGGTTCGGATCTTTATACAAGTCGAACAGCTGCTTCTCAACTTTCTGAACGATTTGCGCCCGCGCGCCCCCCTTGTAATACTCGCCCATTTCGATGGCCAGCATCTCTTTCTGCTTGAAGTAATAAAGCAGGTAGGAGCACGGCAGTAGATTCAACGAGCGGATCAGCCCTTCGCTGAACGGCAGGTCAAAGATGTTTTTCACAGACGCAGCGGTCAGACGACCCGAGGCGACCCCGTCCAGCAGTTCAGCAAAACGCGATGTTCCGTTCACGATGACATCTTTAATGAACACCATATGGTTCAAACCGAACAGATCGATAGAGAGAGCGTCATTATCGGTCAGTTCCAGCACGTCACGGATAAACATTTTCATGCCGACTGGAATATTACAGACGCCAATAAAGCGCCTGAAACCGGTATGACGATAGACCGCTTCGGTCACCATCCCTGCCGGGTTAGTGAAGTTAATCACCCACGCGTCTGGACAGATTTCCTCCACGTCTTTAACGATGTCGAAAATAACCGGAATGGTACGCAGGCCTTTGAACAGGCCACCGGCACCGTTAGTTTCCTGACCGAGATAACCGTGGCTCAACGGAATACGCTCGTCCAGTTCACGCGCTTTCAACTGGCCAACGCGCAGCTGGGTGGTTACGAAATCTGCATCTTTCAGCGCCAGTCGACGATCCAGCGTTTTATGCACGGTCAGAGGTACGCCCGCTTTCTCAACCATGCGTTGGCACAGGTCGAAAATAATATTCAGCTTCTCCTGACCTTCCTCCACGTCCACCAGCCATAATTCGCTGACCGGTAATTCATGATAACGTTTCAGAAAACCTTCAAGTAATTCCGGGGTATAGCTGCTGCCGCCACCAATGGTTACGACTTTTAATTTCTTTTGCATAATATCTCCCTTTGCGTATCAGGTTAATCGCCTGCAAGGTATAGCGTACTCTTCCCGCTATTTGGGCAAGCCATTAAAGCAATATTCGTGGCGGATAAAACCGCCGAAAGTTAATTCATTACCGTCAAACTTTTGCGGTAACTGTTCGGGGTGAATGACGTTAATTTCTTAAACGTTTTAATAAACAGGCTGGGGCTACTGTATCCCGATTCGTAAGCAATATCGGTGACCGAGTAGTTAGTAATTTCCAGCTGTTTTTTGGCAAAGTTAATGCGAATGTCATTAATAATTTGCACAGGTGTTTTACGATAATACCGCTGCGTCGCGCGGGTCAGATATTCCTGGGATTTTCCCGACAGGGAAACCATATTCTCCAGCGCATTGTCACTGAACTGGGCTTTATCGTGCATCAGTTCAACAGTGCTGCGCAGCCACTGTGGTATATCATCCGTCACCTGCTGCTCTTCACGATGATGACGCAGCCGGTTCATCACATAGAAAGTCACCGTTTCAATAAACTCGTCAAATTCATTTTCACGGAAGTTAAGCGAGGCAATAACCGTTTCAATCCAGGTCATGAACTCGTTTTTCACGCGATAAACCTGAGACGCCACAAAGCAGAACGGTACCAGCGGCAGATAGTGCTTTTCAAAGAAGCGCCTGCTGACGCCGACATTCAGAATGCGGGTTGCACCGAATTCGTAAAAGCTCTGGTGATAGGACCCCATCGGCAGGAAGACAAAATCCCCTCGCTCAAGCAGGACGCGCTTACCGTTGATCTCCTGGTAGTAGCGGCCGGTCAGGACAATCGTGAACTCGTAGTAGTCATGCTGGTGCAGACCACTGGCGCTCTCCGTCTTGTTGTAGATAACCACGTGAAAATTTTTGCCATTAAACAGCTGCTGTTCAAGTGCGGTTTTAATTTCCATCGTGCTGACCTCCTGCTGCAACATCCGACTTAGTGCATTTTCTCGTGAAGCTCAATCAACTCCGCCACCAGCTCGCGCGCCAGCATGGAGGTCATCAGGTGATCCTGCGCGTGTACCAGCACCAGGCTGACCTTCATCTTTCCTTCACCCTGATCGCTTTCAATAAGCTTTGTCTGCACCAGGTGCGCTTCGTTCAGCGCGGTACGGGACTGTTCCATCATGGTTTTCGCGGCGGCAAAATCACCCTGCTTGGCCTGCTTCAGTGCGGCATACGCCAGGCTGCGGGCCTGCCCGGAGTTGATGATAAGCCCCATCACCACTTCTTCAAGATCGTTCTCTGCGGCGTCGTCTGCGACGATACTATCCAAATCTAACATGTTTAAGCTCCTTGTGGCTGACGCGGGTTTCCCCGCGTCGGTCAATCTTAGAATTTCAGTGAGAGGGCAATGTCCTCTTCGCTCTCTTCTTCATCAATGATGGTGGCAGCTTTGTTCGCAATCGCCACGAATGGCATGTAGAGCAGGGTCGCAATCCCGAGGTTGAATATCGCCAGCAGGAAGGCCGCGACGCTACCGTTGGTATTGAAGAACGCGCCCAGCCCCGCTGGCATGGTCCACGGTGCAATGTTGGTCACCGGCGGAATAATGCCCATGTAGTAAGCCGTCAGGGTGATGGCTGCCAGCAGTGGTTGAACCAGGATGAACGGAATGAACATGACCGGGTTCATGATGATTGGCAGGCCAAACAGAATCGGTTCGTTAATCTGGAAGATACCTGATGGCAGCGCCAGTTTAGCTACCTGACGATAGTCAGCACGACGAGAGACAATAAAGACCGCGATGATCAGACCCAAGGTCGCCCCGGTACCACCCAGGAAGATATAGGAGTCAAGCATCGGCTTCGCCCACACATGGAAGGTTTTACCTGCCGCCAGCGCCGCGTCAACGGAGCCGTACTGCTGGTAAAGTGCCACGTTTTCCAGTGCCCACGGGGTCATAATTCCGCTATCCAGCGCAGCCAGTGCCAGTGAACCATGTACGCCGAAGAACCACAGCAGAGAGGTGAAAATCACATACGCCCAACCGACCACACCACCCATCGACGCCAGCGGCGTGGAGATAGAATCCATGATGATCTGGTGGAAGTTCGTGCCCCAGTGAGAGAGCGCCCAGGCAATAATCCCCATAATGGAGAGAATAATAAAGCCCGGAATCAACGCGGAAAATGAACGAGAAACGGACGTCGGTACGCTATCCGGCAAGCGGATAACCCAGTTGCGACGAATAATAAAGGTGAACATTTCCGCCACCACCAGACCGATAACAATACCGGAGATGATGTTCGCCCCACCCAACCAGTTGGCGCCGACGGCATACGCCTCCCCTACGCTGTAAGGCGTGACGGTCATAAATGCAGCAACGGATAATAACCCGGCAGCCAGCGGATCCACTTTTCGCTCTTCTGCCAGTGCCATGCCAATAAAGAAAGGCGCCATCAGCGACATAATACCTAACGTACCGTTATATACGTTGCCGCCGATGGCTTTAAAACCATTAAGGGTTTCAATTGTGGAAGCGTCTAACCGAATGCCTAATGAATAAAAGAAGGAACCTTCACCAAAGCTCAGAAAAACGTTGTTAATTAAAACGAACATGGCCCCGGCCAGCGTCAACGGCATTAATTTAATAAAGCCGTTTTTAATGGCATTAACGTGAGGCTGCTTTCCTATTTTAACAGCAAAAGGAAGGAGTACCTTTTCAAGTGAAGCGATGACTTTACTCATAGGTAAATACCCTTAAATGCCGTAACTCGTGTTACGGCGTATTGTGTGTGAAATAACTCTTTGACGGGAAAAATAAAAATTAATTAGCAGCTTTTTTAATGGCTGCCACAGCAGCTTTCAGAACACCTAAACCATCAATCTTGCCATACAGCCCCGAGTCGATCACTTCGACCGGTTTGTTGGGTAACAGTCGTTGTATTTCGGGCAACATATAGGCGATTTGCGGCCCCAGTAAAACAACATCGGCTTTCTGGCCTTTCTCGCCCGCCAGCGTTTCTGGAAACGCTTCAATCACCACAGGGACTTCATACTTTTCAGCCTGCGCACGCATCTTTGACACCAGCAGTGAGGTTGACATGCCCGCTGAGCAGAACAGGTAGATATGTTTCTTTTCCATCGTAATTTCCCTCTTGTAGGTCTACCTGCCATCGCGCTATCACTCGACTTGCTGTCCCGGCAGACAGGTAGTTTGCATACTGTTGTTTGTCGTTGGAGTGAGTATACGCAATGGTACAGACAGGGGATAATTCTGAACAGGTTGAAATTGTCTCTCATTGACCTGGCTTGTTGACTACCTTCACATTTCGGGCAAATAATTCGCGCAAAGAAATAAGATTTACGTATACACAAAAAAACCGGCCCATGGGCCGGTTCGTTAACATCTTCAGACAAGCTGGGTTACTGAGCCTTTGGAGCCTGGGGATCGGTGTCGTATTCAGCACAGGTCTGATAACCGGAGTTAATAACATGACCAGTGTCATCCAGGGCGACAAAGTAGGTCTCTGCCTTACCATCACGTTGACCCAGGATATAGGTCTGGCAGGTCCCTTTCGCATGAATCATTGTCACTTCAGAAGAAGGTTTACCGGCGATCGCAGCGACCTGCGAACGGGTCATCCCTTTTTTAACGTCTTTAACCACGGGCTGTGTAAACTGATCCTTGGTGCGATCGTAAGCCGTACACCCTGCCAGCATCGTCAGTACTGCCGCTGCGCTAAGAATTCCTGCTACGTTCTTGTTCATATTCCGTCCTCTTGTTTATCAGCGTGTTAACTAAGCATGGAATAAAAAGTACTATTGTTCAACTTTGTGAATTACGCCAGACGAATTTCGGAAAATTCTAATAAAACAACGATAACCTGCTAAATCGGCGCAAATTAGCGCACTCGAAACTGTGATCCTTGTCGTTTCTCGTCCAAAGGGTTAGTTTTAACAGTTAACACATTCTGTTTATGTTCTGCATATGGAGGGCGTGATGGCTCTGCAACACGAGATTATTCAGGCACTGGGCGCGAAGCCCGCGGTAGATGCACATGAAGAGATCCGCCGTAGCGTGGATTTTTTAAAATCGTACTTAAGAAAGAACGCTTTCCTGAAATCCCTGGTGCTGGGCATCAGCGGCGGGCAGGACTCCACCCTGACCGGTAAACTCTGTCAGATGGCGATTTCAGAGCTTCGCGAAGAAACGGGCGATGAGAAATTGCAGTTTATCGCCGTGCGTCTTCCCTATGGCGTGCAGGCCGATGAACAGGATTGCCAGGATGCCATCGCGTTCATCCAGCCCGATCGCGTACTCACCGTCAATATTAAAGGGGCGGTGCTGGCAAGCGAGCAGGCACTGCGCGAAGCGGGCATTGAGCTGAGCGATTTTGTTCGCGGCAACGAGAAAGCTCGCGAGCGTATGAAAGCCCAGTACAGCATCGCCGGAATGACCAAAGGCGTGGTTGTCGGCACCGACCATGCGGCAGAAGCCATCACCGGTTTCTTCACCAAATATGGCGATGGCGGCACCGACATTAACCCGATTTTCCGTCTGAACAAGCGTCAGGGTAAACAGCTGCTTGCCGCGCTGGGCTGTCCTGAGCACTTGTATAAAAAGGCACCGACGGCGGATCTGGAAGACGATCGCCCTTCCCTGCCGGATGAAGCGGCCCTTGGCGTCACCTATGACAATATTGATGATTATCTGGAAGGCAAACAGCTGGATGAAGGTACCGCGAAGATCATTGAAAGCTGGTATCTGAAAACCGAACACAAGCGCCACACGCCGATTACGGTGTTTGACGACTTCTGGAAATAAAAGCAAAACGGCAACCCCGTTGCCGTTTTTAGTGTTTGCGCCCTCTCCCGTGGGAGAGGGTTAGGGTGAGGGCAACAGACCGCACGATGTGGCCGCGTAAGGCGTAGCCGCTACCCGGCTCTTTTTTAACCACTGCGCACCTGCTACACTGTATACCTGAACAGTATACGGAGTAATATGTGAGCAGGCGTCAATCCGCCCCGCGTCTTGAGTTTGAAGCGGCGGCTATCTACGAATATCCCGAGCACCTTCGCCCCTGGCTTGAGGCGCTGCCAAAACAGCCTGGCGTGTACATTTTTCACGGTGAAAGCGACACCTTGCCGCTTTATATCGGCAAAAGCGTCAATATTCGCAGCCGGGTGTTATCCCACCTGCGTACCCCGGATGAGGCCGCCATGCTGCGCCAGTCGCGGCGTATCACCTGGTTTCAGACGGCGGGAGAAATGGGTGCGCTGTTGCTGGAGGCCCGGCTGATAAAAGAGCAACAACCGCTCTTTAATAAGCGCCTGCGCCGCAACCGTCAGCTTTGTTCCCTGCAGATCAGCGACGGTAAGCCGCAGGTGGTTTACGCCCGCGACGTCGATTTTTCTCATGCGCCAAACCTTTTTGGATTATTTGCCAACAAACGCGCGGCCCTTCAGGCTCTGCAAACACTGGCCGACGAGCTACAGCTTTGCTACAGCCTTTTAGGTTTAGAAGGCACCACGCGTGGCCGCGCCTGTTTTCGCTCCGCGCTGAAGCGCTGCGCAGGCGCCTGCTGCGGCAAAGAGAGCGTTGAGGCGCATCACGCCCGCCTCCTGAGCGGTCTTGCGGCCATCAGCATCAACTGCTGGCCGTGGGAGGGCGCCGTGGCGCTAAAAGAAGTGGGTGAAACGATGACGCAGTATCACATCGTCAATAACTGGCTCTGGCTGGGGGCTGTCGATGATTTAAGCGACGCGGCAACCCTGTTACGCACCCCCGCCGGGTTCGATCAGGATGGCTATAAAATCCTCTGCAAGCCCGTCTTAACCGGCAAGTTTGAGGTCATTATGCTCAGTGACCCGGCAGCCAGTTAATTTCACTGAACAGCAGGGTACCCTGAGACTCCAGCAAACGCAGAGTATGGGTCCCCTCCTCCCAGCTGGCGCCCTGATCGGCCGTCAGCAGTTTATCACCCAGCTGCCACGCCCCGCTTAGCACAAACACCACGCCGCCACGCGAGCCAAACGTAGTAAAGGTACGGTCGGCAACGCGCACTTTCGCCTTGCAGCAGTCACGCCGGGTCATGATGTTGAAGTCCATCGCCATCCTGCCATCGGAAAGCAATGCCTTTACCGGCAAATCGCCGGCAAAATGGTAAGGTTGATGCGGTTTAAGAGTATGGCGGAACGCCTGTCCGGCATCCAGCGTCACCTCCCCGCCCTCCAGCAAGGTAATGACCCGGTCAACTCCGGGAAAAGCGGAGAATTCGCCGTTGCTGGCGATCGTCGCAATACTGGCTCGCCAGCAAAAATCGCGCGTTGCGGGAGGGATACAACAAATTTCTCGCGTTTCGCCAGCACCATTACGCCAGAGGCTGACCGGCATTTTACGGATATCAAAGAACTCCATCACCACTCCTGAATGGCACAACCCGTGCCAGGGCAAGGATATCGCTACCCTTGCAGTCTTGTTTGTTATCGTTAGGTATTCACAGACACAGTATCGGCAGCAAAGCGGGCAGGCCTTAGCGGAACGTCAATAAAATTGCTAACGCCATGACTCTACAAACATTCTCTGAAGCGACTACAGGAGAATACCGCGCTGGCAGCGGCAGACAAGAGGGCAGGAAAGAAAAACCGCCGGTCCTGTCCACAGCGGTTGCGCTTTTGTGGACAGGATCCCGGCGGTCTTAAGATGTTGAACCGATTATTCGGTCGGTGCTGGCATTTTACCTTCCATCGCCGGACGTTCTGTCAGACGCTTCTCAAAATTGGCATTAAACTGTTTTTTCTGTTCCGGGGTCAGAATGTTGTAGATCTTGTTCTGGGTTTCCATGTGGGCCAGCATGCGGGCTTTATGCTGCTCGGCCATTTTGTCGATCTGCGCTTCGGCTTTCGCCTTATCGAAGGTGTCGCTGGCAATGATGTCATGCATTGCGCGGCGCTCTTCCAGCGGAGGACGCTTCATCTGGTCGCGCTGGCTTTTCATGATGTCGCGGATCTGCTGCTTCTGCGCATCCGTCAGGTTGAGCCCCTTAAACATCATCATCTCGTTGTGCATACCCGGGCCTTTATGATGCATCATCATTTTGCCTTCGGCCGGTGCGGCAGTCGTGGTTGCGGTATCTGCGGCGAACGCCATGCTGGTAGCGCCCAGAGCCAGGGTAGAAGCAACAAACAGTGCAGTAAACTTACGCATAATTTATTTCCTTTCTTTCAGTTATTCTTCGGCGCTATGCCGTGTTGACGAGATTAACTTTACGGGGTTTATCGTCAATTAGTCAGAGCAACAGTAAAACAATGAAAGTGTAAAAAACAATTTTTCGCCAAATGTGGAGGAAATAAGGATAAAGCGTGGAGAGTTGCAACAAAAAATATTCAAAACGATGAATTTAAAGCGATTTCGAAAAAGTATAGCGAAGTGAAGATGAATAATAAAGCAATTCACCAGGAATATTCCGCAAAACAAGGACCAGCGCTTTAAACGTTAAGAAACGTTTTTATTTTCCCCTCCCGGATGATGAGAGGGGAAAGGTTCATGATATTTTTTCCAGCATCAGACCCGCTCGCAGGCCAAACGCGACGGTAGGGTTAGGGAACAACACATATTCCGTTGTTTTCTGCACTTCGTAACGTTCTTCCCCATCTTCCGCCAGCAGCGCTCCTTTGCGAAACGGCGTGAAGTTCAGGGTGTGCGCGGCCATATGAAGCTGGAAAGCATTGCTGCGGCGGGTGATCTGCTGTACGACGCGATACCGTTCAACGGGCGGATGCTCATGGTCGGGAGCCTCGCCCCCGAGCAGAGCCCGTAGCGCGAGATGCGTGGGAGCAAAACGCGTCAGATCGTTCTCACCGAAAGGAAGCGCTTTTCCCAGTTCCAGCGTACAGGCCAGGGCAGCAAAATGTTCGCAGGTAAAATGGGTAAACGTTCCGCCCGGCGACTGATGAAAGACCAGCGCCTCCAGCCCGGCGTCCCCCAGCCAGCGTAGAAACGCTTCATCCCAGGGCTGATTCCGCTGCGGTAACACGCCAAAGCGCACATGGTAAGACGCGCGGATCGCGGTATGGAGATCAAGATGCCAGCGCACTGGCCCCGCCGTGGAGAAAAACGCGGTCACGACATTCTCAAGCCACGCGGCCCTTGCCGTTTCTTCACTTTGCGGAAACTGCGACCAGCGACCGCCAAACATGCGGTTAATGTCACTCACCAGGTAGCGTTTATTTTGCGCCAGCGCAGGCGGATTGCCCAGCACCACCAGTAAGCGACACGTAAGGGTGATATCTCCGCGATATAACGCACGCAGTAGCAAATCGACAATCTCAACGGGCGCCGTTTCATTGCCGTGAATGCCCGTTGAGAGCAGCAGCGACAGCTCGCTGTCGGTAGTCGGCGTCAACTCAAGCACCCCGCGCCCCAGCCACCGCCAGCGGAATGAGGGGCCGTCCCCCTCTTTCTGTTCCGGCGTTTCATCGGCCAGGGTCAGCGCCAGTAAATTTTCCATACCCACTCCTTTAGCGCTGGAACGGATAAACCGATCCCAGTTGCAGGATTGATGTCAACGCGTCCAGCGCCTCGCGCCCTTCACGCAGAAGCTGCGGGTCAATCAGATCCGCCTGCGTTAACCGGTCGCGATAGTAGCGATCCACCCAGTCATTAAGGGTGGTAAACAGCGCTTCGTTCATCATGACTGCCGGGTTAACGGCCTGCATTTCATTCGGCGTTAATACCACGCGCAGACGCAGGCAGGCAGGACCGCCGCCGTTAGCCATGCTTTCACGCAGATCAAACACGCGCAGTTCGTCAATGGGGTTATCGGCCTTAACCAGTTGCGTCAGGTATTGCCAGACGCCTTTATGATCCTGTGACTCCTGCGGTAGCACCAGCATCATGCTGCCGTCATCGCGGCTCAGCAGCTGGCTGTTGAACAGATACGTTTCAACCGCGTCCTGCACGCTGACGGCCTGCGTGGGCACCTGAATGGGCATAAAGCCGGGTACGCGTTCGCGCAGTGTCGCGAGCAGTTTCTCCTGATGCGCAAACGCCTGCTCATGGCAGAACAGCACCTGACGGTTGGAAACGGCAATCACGTCGTTATGGAACACGCCCTGGTCAATCACCTGCGGGTTCTGCTGGGCAAAAATCACCTGTGAAGGATTGACCTGGTTCAGGCGAGCGACCGCCTGGCTGGCGGCCAGCGTCTGGCGGGCAGGATAGCGAACGGGGGCAGAATGGCCGCCCTCCTCGCGCCCGTAGATAAACACCTGTACGCCAGGCTCGCCATAGTCGCCTCCGAGACGGTTATGGTTGGCCGCGCCTTCGTCGCCGAACATCGCCACCTGCGGCAGAGCCTGATGCACCTCAAAATGGGCGTCATGGTTGAAAATAGCGCGCAGCACGCGCTCGGTGGTTTCCGCTTCGGTGGCGCGGTGGAATTTGTTGTTCAGGTTAGCCACCGTCAGATGGACTTTGCCATCCAGCGTATCGGCTGACGGTGCGACGGTCGCCGCGTTCGCCACCCACATAGAGGAGGCGGAGCTCGCCGCCGAGAGCAGATGTGGCGTTTGCGTGCCCGCTTTTTCGACCACCTGCTCATCACTCCCGGTAAAGCCGAGCTGGCGCAGCACCGCCACGTTCGGCCGTTCCTGCGGCGGGATCACCGCCTGTGGAAACCCGGCATCTGCCAGCGCTTTCATTTTCTGCAGGCCCTGCTTCGCCGCCAGTTTCGGGTTGGAGACCTGAAACTGATGCTTCGTCGAGGCTTCATTACCAA